>NZ_CP150452.1:0-4267658 GCF_051307045.1 Dryocola mayonis | reverse complement strand
AGGCGCCGCCGCGCGTGCCGTTTGCGCAGCGGGAGCGGCCGTGGCCACGGTCTGTTGGTTCAGGGTCTGGCCGGCGGGCTTACTGCCCACTTCAAAGCGCAGTAATGGCGCGTCGTTGCCGCAAAAATCATTGAGCAATCCATTGATATTATTCAGGTACTTATCCCTTACCCAATCGAGCACAAACCGGTTTGGCGCATAAAGGGCCAGCGTGTTATCACTCAGTTCCGCCTGTAGGGGGCGTATCCACATACTGAATTCTGTGGCTGGTAACTCATCCTGCAATCGGGCAAGACACTGCTGCCAAAGCGAAAGTGACACGGCGGACTCCACTCGAACAAAGTCGATAAAAAGACGAAGACTGAAAGTTTTACATTCATGATTGTTGACACACGCCGACTCTCCCACAGGGATCCCGGCACGGGAAGCGTGCGAACCGCTATCTGCGGTTTACCCTCAATGTGAACGATCCTGGATCACGATCGGGACCGCGGATCATAGCCTAAAGCGCGGCAGAGATCTTCTGTTTCTCACAGTTTCTTCCCGATTTATCCACAGGGCAGTTTGAAGCTCGTTAAGTGTAAACGATCCTGGCGTTGGCGCTGCGGTTTAGGTTCCCATATTGGAAAATTTAATGACCAAAGCGCAAAAATGACTTAACAGATCTAACGAAGATCCCCGAGGATCCTTGCGCTTTAGTTGGGAGGCCGTATAATTCCCCACCCGTCGCATATCGTCACTGTGTTTTCTGGTCAGATCCTGAACTATTTTAGGGTCGGAAGAGGGATTCAGGCGCGGGAATTAAGGAAAGAGAATTGACTCCGGAGTGTACAATTATTACAATCCGGCCTCTTTAATCAGCCACACTGAGGCGTAAGTCCGGCACTTTCTGCGTGACGTTATGCTAACCCAGTGAAATTTATCCAAGTTTAGGTAGAAATCGCCATGAAACGCACTTTTCAACCGTCCGTACTGAAGCGCAACCGTTCACACGGCTTCCGTGCTCGTATGGCAACTAAAAATGGTCGTCAGGTTCTGGCACGTCGTCGTGCTAAAGGCCGTTCTCGTCTGACCGTTTCTAAGTAATAAAAGCTAACCCCTGAGTGGTTAAGCTCGCATTTCCCAGGGAGTTACGTTTGTTAACTCCCACTCATTTCACTTTCGTCTTCCAGCAACCTCAAAGAGCTGGCACGCCGCAAATCACCATCCTCGGCCGCCTGAATTCGCTGGGGCATCCCCGCATCGGTCTTACCGTCGCTAAGAAAAACGTCAAACGCGCGCATGAACGCAATCGGATTAAACGTCTGACGCGTGAAAGCTTTCGTCTGCGTCAGCACGAACTGCCTGCAATGGATTTCGTGGTAGTGGCTAAGAAAGGAGTGGGTGACCTGGATAACCGGGCTTTATCGGAAGCGTTGGAAAAATTATGGCGCCGTCACTGTCGCCTGTCTCACGGCTCCTGATCGGCCTGATAAAGGTCTATCAGCGCCTGATAAGCCCACTTCTTGGGCCGCATTGCCGTTTCACGCCGACCTGTTCTCACTACGGAATTGAGGCATTACGCAGGTTTGGGGTGCTAAAAGGCAGTTGGTTGACGGTGAAACGCGTATTAAAATGCCACCCTTTAAACCCCGGTGGAGACGATCCCGTCCCACCTGGACCAATTGATACCAGAGAACACTAACGATGGATTCGCAACGCAATCTCTTTCTCATCGCTTTGTTGTTCGTGTCTTTCATGATCTGGCAAGCCTGGGAGCAGGACCACGCTCCTCAACCTCAGGTGCAGCAGACCACGCAGACTACGACTACCGCCACGGGTAATGCAGCAAGCCAGGGCGTGCCGGCCAGTGGCCAGGGAAAAATCATCACGGTTAAAACTGACGTCCTCGAACTTTCCATCAACACCCGTGGTGGTGATGTTGAGCAGGCGCTGCTGTTGACCTATCCAAAAGAGCTCAAATCAAGCGAGCCTTTCCAGCTGCTGGAAACGACGCCGGAGTTCATCTATCAGGCGCAAAGCGGCCTGACAGGCCGTGACGGTCCGGATAATCCGGCCAACGGCGCGCGTCCTTTGTATAACGTCGATAGCGATAGCTTCGCCATGGCCGACGGCCAGGACGAGCTGGTTATTCCAATGACCTGGACCGATGCGGCGGGTAACGTCTTCACCAAATCCTTTACGCTCAAACGCGGCGAGTTTGCGGTAAGCGTGGATTACACCGTGAAGAACGCCGGCGGGAAACCGCTGGAGCTAGCGACCTTTGGTCAGCTGAAGCAGTCTATCAATCTGCCGTCTCATCGCGATACCGGAAGCAATAACTTTGCGTTGCACACCTTCCGCGGCGCCGCGTACTCCACCCCGGATGCGAAATACGAAAAATATAAATTCGATAACATCGCAGACGGCGAGAACCTGAACGTCAACGCCAGCAATGGCTGGGTGGCGATGCTGCAGCAGTACTTCGCTACGGCCTGGGTTCCGCGCAACCAGGGTACCAACAACTTCTACACCACCAAGCTGAACAACGACGTGGCGGCTATCGGTTATAAATCCGCACCGCAGCTGGTTCAGCCTGGCCAGACCGCGCAGCTGGGCAGCACCCTGTGGGTCGGCCCGGAAATTCAGGACAAAATGGCGGCCGTCGCGCCTCACCTTGACCTGACGGTGGATTACGGCTGGCTGTGGTTTATCTCTCAGCCGCTGTTCAAGCTGCTGAAATTTATCCACAGCTTTATCGGTAACTGGGGCTTCTCCATTATCGTCATCACCTTTATCGTTCGTGGCATCATGTACCCGCTGACCAAGGCGCAGTACACCTCCATGGCGAAAATGCGTATGCTGCAGCCAAAACTGGCGGCCATGCGCGAGCGTATCGGTGACGATAAGCAGCGTCAGAGCCAGGAAATGATGGCGCTGTACAAAGCGGAGAAGGTTAACCCGCTGGGCGGCTGTCTGCCGCTGGTTATCCAGATGCCAATCTTCCTTGCGCTGTACTACATGCTGATGGGCTCCGTTGAGCTGCGCCACGCGCCGTTCGCGTTGTGGATCCATGACCTGTCCGCACAGGACCCGTACTACATCCTGCCGATCCTGATGGGTGTGACGATGTTCTTCATTCAGAAGATGTCGCCTACCACCGTGACCGACCCGATGCAGCAGAAGATCATGACCTTTATGCCGGTCATCTTCACCGTGTTCTTCCTGTGGTTCCCGTCAGGTCTGGTGCTGTACTATATCGTCAGTAACCTGGTGACCATCATTCAGCAGCAGCTGATTTATCGCGGTCTGGAAAAACGCGGCCTGCACAGCCGCGACAAGAAAAAGACCTGATAGCGATTAAATTAAGTTAATGCACACGGAAGGCGGTCAATTGACCGCCTTCTTTTTTTAGAGAGAAACTATGAGCCATAACGAGACAATCGTTGCCCAGGCGACGCCGCCGGGACGTGGTGGGGTCGGTATCCTGCGCGTCTCAGGCCTTCTGGCACGCGACGTAGCCCAGGCCATCCTTGGCAAGCTTCCTAAGCCGCGCTACGCCGATTACCTGCCGTTTCACGACGGCGATGGCGCAACGCTCGATCAGGGCATCGCGCTGTGGTTCCCCGGCCCGAACTCCTTTACCGGTGAGGACGTGCTGGAACTGCAGGGCCACGGCGGCCCGGTAATTCTCGACCTGCTGTTAAAGCGCATTCTGGCGATTCCCGGCGTGCGTATCGCGCGTCCGGGCGAGTTTTCCGAGCGCGCCTTCCTCAACGATAAGCTGGACCTGGCGCAGGCCGAGGCCATCGCCGATTTGATTGACGCCAGCTCAGAGCAGGCCGCCCGTTCGGCCCTGAATTCGCTGCAGGGCGCGTTTTCCGCCCGCGTAAACCATCTGGTGGAAGCGCTGACGCATCTGCGTATTTACGTCGAGGCTGCCATTGATTTCCCCGATGAAGAAATCGACTTCCTGTCGGACGGAAAAATCGAAGCCCAGCTCAATCAGGTGATCGACGACCTTGATGCGGTGCGAGCGGAAGCTCGCCAGGGCAGCCTGCTGCGTGAAGGCATGAAGGTGGTGATTGCCGGGCGGCCAAACGCCGGTAAATCAAGCCTGCTCAACGCCCTTGCCGGCCGCGAAGCCGCAATCGTCACGGACATCGCCGGGACTACCCGCGACGTGCTGCGCGAGCATATTCATATCGACGGCATGCCGCTGCACATTATCGATACGGCGGGCCTGCGCGAAGCAAGCGACGAAGTGGAGCGCATCGGTATCGAACGCGCCTGGAACGAGATTGAACAGGCCGACCGCGTGCTGTTTATGGTTGACGGCACCACCACCGACGCCACCGACCCGGCGGCGATCTGGCCAGACTTTATCGCCCGCCTGCCGGCGCGTTTGCCGATTACCGTGGTGCGCAACAAAGCGGATGTCACGGGCGAGACGCTGGGCCTCAGCGATGTAAATGGTCACTCACTTGTGCGCCTCTCCGCGCGTACCGGCGAAGGCGTAGACGTGCTGCGCGATCATCTGAAACAGAGCATGGGCTTTGAAACCAATATGGAAGGCGGCTTCCTGGCGCGCCGCCGCCACCTGCAGGCGCTGGAGCAGGCTGCAACGCACCTGCAGCAAGGCAAGGCGCAGCTGCTGGGCGCGTGGGCCGGCGAACTGCTGGCTGAAGAGCTGCGCCTGTCGCAGCAGAGCCTGAGTGAAATCACCGGCGAGTTTACCTCTGACGATCTGCTGGGAAGAATTTTCTCCAGCTTCTGCATCGGTAAGTAATCCCGCAAGGTAAGCATGTACTCACTTTTCACTCCTCCCGCAGTGTATCCGCACTGCGGGATTTTTTTGCTCGAATAATCGCGCAGCGCCGGGCAGCATGCCCTGAACCCTGCTTTGAACTTCTGACCGATTTTTACCGCCGCAGGCCGTGCGTTTGCGGGGTAAAAATCCTACAATCGACTGTACCGTCCCTTTGACCATTATCATGGAGAGAAAAATGGCAACGCACTTTGCACGATGGACAATCAGCTCAACCCGCCCTTCCTTTTCGCGTCTGGACGACGACTGCCTCAGCTACGCGCAGAGCCTTCCGGAACGACGTCGCGCGCGTTTTCTGGCCTCGCGTACGCTGCTGGCCGAGCTGCTTTTTATGCTGTATGGCATCAAACAGCTGCCTAAAATCACCGCGACCGCGTCGGGAAGACCGTACTTTATCGATCGCTCGCTTACAGATTTCAGCATCGCCTATGCCGGGAACAGCGTGGGCGTGGTGGTGACAACGGAGGGGCGATGCGGTCTTGATATGGAACTGCCGCGTGCATTTGGCGCCCTTCCTTCCTCGCTTCCCGCCCCCGCTTTCAGCAGCAATGAAACCACATGGATAAACAACCAAAACGATCCCATCGAAGCCAGCGCTCAGCTGCGTACGCTGCGCCAGAGCGTATTTAAGGTTACCGGCAGCGATGAAGCGCTGCAGCTTATCCCCGGCGCCGGGCGTTTACGCGTGATGAACCAGTCGCATATTGAAGCGATAAGCGACGTGGAAGAGATTCTGGTCTGGTCCTGTACCGTTTCGCCCGCGATCGAGAAGCTAAGCCTGTGGGAGTTTGACGCGCACGCCAGCTGGTGCAGCCTGAAAGATGTTCCGTCCCGCCGTAGCGATCCCGACGGGCGCATCATACGCTTTACCAGCCAGCCTTATGAAAAAGCCTTATTTTCAAACTGATCTTTCCTGAGCGTCCTGACGACAAGAGGTAGTTATGTCCGACACGTTAAAGATAGTTACGTTACTGGGGAGCCTGCGTAAAGGCTCGTTCAACGCCATGGTTGCGCGTACGCTGCCGAAAATCGCCCCGGCGGGCATGAGCATCGACGCACTGCCGTCCATTGCAGATATTCCGCTCTACGACGCGGATATACAGCAGGAAGAAGGTTTCCCGCAGACGGTTGAAGCCATTGCCGAACAGATACGCAGCGCGGACGGCGTGGTCATCGTGACGCCAGAGTACAACTACTCGGTGCCGGGCGGCCTGAAGAACGCCATCGACTGGCTATCGCGCCTTCCCGAGCAGCCGCTGGCAGGCAAGCCCGTGCTGATTCAAACCAGCTCGATGGGCGCGATCGGCGGCGCCCGCTGCCAGTATCATCTGCGTCAGATTCTGGTGTTCCTGGATGCGATGGTGATGAACAAGCCGGAGTTTATGGGCGGGGTGATTCAGAACAAAGTCGATACGCAAACGGGCGAGGTTGTCGACCAAAGCACGCTCGATCATCTTACCGGCCAGCTGACGGCGTTTGGCGACTACATTAAGCGCGTAACGGACTGAGTCAGCAGCATAAAAAAGCCGGCGCTATGGCCGGCTTTTATTTCATCGCGTCTTAGTTATCAATAAACGCAATTTTCAGGATAAACAGCAGCGCCACAACAAGCACGCACGGGCTGATTTCACGCCAGCGGCCGGTGCCCAGCTTCATCACCAGATAGGAGATAAAACCAAGCGCGATCCCTTCGGTAATGGAGAAGCTAAACGGCATCATCACGGCGGTAACGAACGCCGGCACCGCTTCGGTCAGGTCGTCCCACTTCACGCGCGACAGGCTTGAGGTCATCAGTACGCCAACGTAAATCAGCGCGCCTGCGGCGGCATAAGCAGGAACCATTCCCGCCAGCGGCGACAGGAAGATAACCAGCAGGAACAGCAGGCCCACGATCACCGCGGTCAGGCCGGTGCGGCCGCCTACGGAAACGCCTGAGGAGCTTTCAATATAAGCGGTAACGGAAGAGGTGCCGATAAAGGAGCCCGCGACGGAAGAGATGCTGTCGACGTACAGCGCCTGCTTCATGCGCGGGAACTTGCCCTTTTCGTCCGTCAGCCCGGCTTTGTCCGTCACGCCAATCAGCGTGCCGGAGGAGTCGAACAGGTTTACCAGCATGAACGAGAAGATAATGCCCGCGAGGCCGATATTCAGCGAACCGGCTAAATCAACCTGACCGACTACGGACATGACGCTCGGCGGCGTTGAGACAATGCCGCTGTACTGCACGTCGCCCAGCATCCAGCCCAGCAGCGTGGTGACGATAATAGAGACCAGCACGGCGGCATGAATGTTACGGGAAGCGAGGACGGCGATGATAAAGAAGCCCAGCGCCCCCAGCAGCACGCTGTGCGAAGTCAGGTTGCCGATGCTTACCAGCGTGTCTTTGTTCGCCACGATGATGCCGGCGTTTTTCAGGCCCATCATGCCGATAAACAGACCGATACCGCTGGTGATACCTACGCGCAGGCTCACCGGGATATTGGCGATCATCCAGTAGCGCACGCGGAAAATGGTCAGCAGCAGCAGGCCAACGGCGCCCCAGAAGATAGCTCCCATGCCCACCTGCCAGGAAAGCCCCATCGCGCCGACGACCACAAAAGCGAAGAAGGCGTTCAGCCCCATTGCCGGCGCGAGCGCAACCGGCAGGTTGGCGAAAATCCCCATCAGGATGCTACCCAATGCGGCGATTAAGCAGGTGGTGACAAATACGGCCTGGGTATCCATACCGGCGGCGCCAAGGATCTGCGGGTTGACGAAGACGATATACACCATCGTCAGGAAGGTCGTGAGACCGGCGATCACTTCGGTGCGTGCCGTGGTGCCGTGCTCGCGCAGTTTAAACACGCGCTCGAGCAGCCCCGGATTTGCAGCCGGAGTAGATTGTGGTTGGCTCATTAGTGTTGTTTCCGAACATGAGAGGGAAAAATCCGTCGTTATCCTATACCAAAATTCCGTAATGTTGATGGTCGAAATGGACTTTTTTTCATTCAATTTGTTTATACGGCAACGATTGCGTACCGCATTAATTGCGCAAATTGGTTAAGATGGTTTTTCACTTTTAGAAAAGGAAGCGGCATGTCCCGGATAGATGCGGTGTTCTTCGACTGCGATGGTACGCTGGTCGACAGTGAGGTAATTTGCTCCAGAGCCTACGTACACATGTTTGCGCAATGCGGTATCGAACTTGCGCTTGCAGAGGTTCATAAGACCTTCAAGGGCATTAAGCTTTACGAAATTATCGATACCATAAGCCGGCAATATGGCATGAACCTGTCCAAAACCGAGCTGGAGCCCGTTTATCGCGCCGAGGTCGCAAGGCTGTTCGACAGCGAGCTGCAGGAAATCTCAGGGGCGGCGGCGCTGATCGAGCGGATAAAAGTCCCGATGTGTATCGTCTCCAACGGGCCCGGTCAGCAAAATGCAGCATTCGCTGGGCAAAACCGGCATGCTCGACCATTTCCCGGAAAAACTGTTCAGCGGCTACGATATCCAGTGCTGGAAGCCGGATCCGGCGCTGATGTTTCATGCCGCCGATAAGATGCAGGTTGAGGTGAAAAACTGCGTGCTGGTGGATGACTCCATGGCGGGCGCGCGCTCGGGCATCGCGGCCGGCATGGAAGTCTTCTATTTCTGCGCCGACCCGCACAATCAGCCGATCGACCACCCGAAAGTGACAACCTTTACGGACCTGGCGCAGCTGCCTGAACTGTGGCGCGCGCGCGGCTGGGATATCACCCGCTAGAACTACGCCAGCGTAAGCTGGCGTTTTTTATCAGGCGTCGCGGTCAGGTGCTTTGGCGTAATTCAATCTGGTAGTTGAACATTTCTACCCGCGACTCTTCCTGCTCGCGCTCTTCATTCAACAGCTCAATCAGCAGCTTGCCGGCCTCTTTGCCCATTTTTTTATAATCAACGCGCACGGCGGTCAGCGTCGGATGCGTTTGATCGCAGCTGTCGGACCCATCAAGGCAGGCGATGGCGATATTGCCCGGGATTTTCAGCAGCCTTCGCTGGCACTCAAACATGATGCCCAACGCAATTTCTTCATGGCTACAAATCACCGCGTCCAGCTCGGGCTGGCGCAGCAGCATTTCCGTCAGCGCATAACGACCGAACTGCAGGCTGGCGGCGTCCGGCGTCGTGATCACCTGATCCGAATTCTGGTAGCGGCTAAGCATCGCCTTATGCCAGCCGTTAATTTGCTGGCGCTGCAGGCGGTTGTCCATATGCGCACCGATAAAACCAATATGCTTATAGCCTTTATCCAGCAGGTGATCGGTCAGCTTATGTGCCGCCTCGAAGAACGACGTCTCAAGGGTAATCTGCACCCGGCTGAAAGGGGTGCCGACAACGTTAACGGTTGGAATATTTACCCTTTCGAGGATCTGGTGCGTTTTATCCGCCAGCTGGGAGCCGAAAATCACCAATGCAGCCGGGCTGCTTTGCAGCAGCGTGGTAAGTATTTCCGCCTCTTTACGCTGGTTATGTTCATGGCAGCCCAGCAAGAGCTGGAATTCGTTTTTGTTCAGCACCTGCTGTAACGACTGCATAAAACAAGAGCTGGCTTTGTCCGTCAGGGAAGGGATCAGCACCGCGACGGTGTCGCTGTGGCCGGACGCCAGCGCTCCCGCGGCCCGATTGGGGATATAGCCCAGTTCTTCAACGGCCTGCTCGATTTTTTCCCGCAGCTTGTCAGAAACCTGCTCCGGCGTTCTTAGCGCCCGGGAAACCGTCATGGTTCCGACGCCCGCAAAATTCGCCACTTCCTGCAGCGTGACCCGGCCCGTACCGCGGCGCTTACGCGTTTTTTCCATCCTCACTCCCCGGACATCTATAACACACTGTTTTCATTATTTTTATTCCGCCAGTGGCTGGTATACCACACTGTTTAAGCAGGTACCTCTCCTGTCGCATTGTATATGCGCAGCCCCGATATAGCCAAAGCCGGGTGGCGGATAAATGATAGCGCTATCACATTATCTGATAGCGCTATCAGGTAGCGCTATCAAACGAGACGAACATCACATTATTGCGTCCATAAACGCTCTACTCTCCTCTCCATCATCATCTGGAGGCATCAATCGCATGTTAAAAAATCTCTTAACTGCCGAGGTCATTCAGGTCGTGGAGCAGGCAAAAGACTGGCGTGATGCCGTCGCGCTTTCATGCCGCCCGCTGCTTGAAAATGGTTCTGTCGAGCCTCGTTACGTGGAGGCCATTTATCGCTCTCATGAGGCTATCGGCCCTTACTATGTGGTGGGTCCGGGCATAGCGATGCCTCACGCCCGTCCGGAAGACGGGGCGAACAGGCTATCGCTGGCCCTGACCCTTATTACTTCCGGCGTGAACTTCGATGCTGATGGAAACGATCCGGTGAAGCTGCTGATCGTGCTGGCTGCAACCGACAGCACCAGCCACATTGAGGCCATTTCCCAGCTCGCCGGGTTATTTGATAACGAACAAGACATCCAGGCCATTCTGACGGCCAAAACCACGCAGGACATTTTGTCCGTCATTGCGCGCTATTAATCCAGGAGAACAATTATGAAAATTACGGTGGTTTGCGGTAACGGTTTAGGCACCAGCCTGATGATGGAAATGAGCATCAAAAATATTCTGAAAGAGCTGGCCCGTAAGCGCGGATGTCGATCATGTCGATCTGGGCTCCGCCAAAGGCACGGCAAGCGATATTTTTGTCGGCACCAAAGACATCGCCGAGCAGTTAGTCGCCCAGTCGGTGGCCGGCAAAATCGTCGCGCTGGACAACATGATTGATAAGAAAGCGATGAAAGAGCGTCTTTCCGCGGCATTAACCGAATTAGGCGCGCTGTAAGCGGAGGCTGATATGGATTTCTTTCGTTTTTTGATGAGCGATGTGCTTTCCGAACCGGCGGTGCTGGTCGGTTTAATCGCCCTGATAGGGCTGATTGCGCAGAAGAAACCGGTTACAGAATGCATTAAAGGCACCGTCAAAACCATTATGGGTTTTGTGATTTTAGGCGCAGGGGCGGGCCTGGTTGTCTCATCGCTGGGGGATTTCGCCACTATTTTCCAGCACGCCTTTGGTATTCAGGGCGTCGTACCGAACAACGAAGCCATTGTCTCCGTGGCGCAGAAAAGCTTCGGTAAAGAAATGGCGATGATCATGTTCTTCGCCATGGTTATCAATATCCTGATTGCCCGCTTCACGCCGTGGAAGTTCATCTTCCTGACCGGCCACCACACGTTATTTATGTCGATGATGGTAGCGGTGATTCTGGCAACCGCCGGCATGAGCGGCTTCACGCTGATTGCCGTAGGCTCGCTGGTGGTAGGCGTGGCGATGGTTTTCTTCCCGGCCATAGCGCACCCTTATATGAAAAAGGTTACCGGCTCTGACGATGTCGCCATCGGCCACTTCTCAACGTTATCCTACGTGCTGGCAGGCTTTATCGGCAGCAGGTTCGGTAACAAAGAGCATTCGACCGAAGACATGAACGTGCCGAAAAGCCTGCTGTTCCTGCGCGACACGCCGGTTGCTATCTCCTTTACCATGAGCATCATCTTCCTGGTGACCTGCCTGTTCGCCGGCGCCGAGGTGGTAAAAGAGCTAAGCGGCGGGAAAAACTGGTTCATGTTCTCGATCATGCAATCTATTACCTTCGCCGCCGGGGTGTATATCATTCTGCAAGGCGTACGCATGGTGATTGCGGAAATCGTTCCGGCGTTCAAAGGGATTTCCGACAAGCTGGTGCCAAACGCCAAACCCGCGCTTGATTGCCCGGTAGTCTTCCCTTATGCGCCTAACGCAGTGCTGGTGGGCTTCCTGAGCAGCTTCGTCGCCGGTTTAATAGGTATGGTCGCGTTATATCTGCTGAATATGACGGTGATTATTCCGGGCGTGGTGCCGCACTTCTTCGTCGGCGCGGCGGCTGGGGTCTTCGGTAATGCCACAGGCGGGCGTCGCGGGGCCATTTTCGGCGCGTTCGCGCAGGGTCTGCTGATTACCTTCCTGCCGGTATTCCTGCTGCCGGTGCTGGGTAATATCGGCTTTGCCAACACCACTTTCAGCGATGCTGACTTTGGCGTGCTGGGGATTCTGTTAGGGATTATCGTTCGCTAATCTTACGTCAGACATAAAAACGCCAGCGTAAGCTGGCGTTTTTTTATC
Source organism: Dryocola mayonis (assembly GCF_051307045.1). Lineage (NCBI taxonomy): Bacteria > Pseudomonadati > Pseudomonadota > Gammaproteobacteria > Enterobacterales > Enterobacteriaceae > Dryocola > Dryocola mayonis. The sequence continues at coordinate 4,255,701 of NZ_CP150452.1, read as the reverse complement.
GAATGTTCATCACTCTTTCGGATCTTTTCCCGCCAGCAGCTTATCCAGCTCGTCGCCGCCGACGTGACGGAAGTCCTGTCCCTTCACGAAATAGAAAATGAACTCGCAGATATTCTGGCAGCGGTCGCCGATACGCTCGATGGAGCGGGCGCAGAACAGCGCGGTCAGCACGCTTGGAATGGTGCGCGAATCTTCCATCATATAAGTCATCAGCTGGCGCACGATGCCTTCATATTCCTGGTCGACTTTTTTATCTTCGCGATAAATACGCACGGCCTCGTCCAGGTCCATGCGCGCAAACGCATCCAGCACGTCGTGCAGCATCTGCACCGTGTGGCGGCCCAGCGACTCCAGGCTCACCAGCAGCGGCTGATGCTGCTGGGAGAATTTCTCCAGCGCCGTACGGCAGATTTTATCCGCCACGTCGCCGATGCGTTCCAGCTCGGAAATGGTCTTGATGATCGCCATTACCAGACGCAGGTCACTGGCCGTCGGCTGGCGCTTGGCGATGATGCGCACGCAGGCTTCATCAATAGCCACTTCCATCATGTTGACCTTCTGGTCGCCGGCAATGACGCGTTTCGCCAGCTCGCTGTCCTGGTTATGCATCGCCGTGATGGCGTCGGAGAGCTGCTGTTCCACCAGCCCGCCCATGGTCATCACCTGGGTGCGAATATGTTCCAGCTCAGCGTTAAACTGGCCTGAAATGTGTTTGTTGAGATTGAGGTTGTCCATCATGTTCTCCAAATCAACCGTAGCGGCCAGTAATGTAGTCTTCAGTCTGTTTTTTAGCAGGGGTGGTAAACAGCGTGTCGGTTTCGCTAAATTCAATCAGCTCGCCTAAGTACATAAACGCTGTGTGGTCGGAGCAACGCGCCGCCTGCTGCATATTGTGGGTTACGATCACCACGGTGTAATCCTGTTTCAGCTCGGTAATCAGCTCTTCGATGCGCCCGGTTGAAATCGGGTCGAGGGCCGAGCACGGCTCATCAAGCAGCAATACGTCCGGACGGATCGCGATGCCGCGCGCGATGCACAGACGCTGCTGCTGGCCGCCGGAGAGGCTGTATCCGCTCTGGTGCAATTTATCTTTGGTTTCATTCCACAGCGCGGCTTTGGTCAACGCCCACTGCACGCGCTCGTCCATATCGCTGCGCGAGAGCTTTTCAAACAGGCGCACGCCAAAGGCGATGTTGTCGTAAATCGACATCGGGAACGGCGTCGGCTTCTGGAAGACCATGCCCACTTTGGCGCGCAGCAGGGCGATATCCTGGCTGTGGGTAAGAATATTTTCCCCATCCAGCAGAATTTCGCCTTCGGCGCGCTGATCCGGATAGAGCGAATACATTTTGTTAAAGGTGCGCAGCAGGGTGGACTTGCCGCAGCCCGACGGACCGATAAACGCGGTAACCTGGTTCTTCGCAATATCCAGATTGATGTTTTTCAGGGCATGGAACTTTCCGTAGAAGAAGTTCAAGTCGCGAACCTGAATTTTGCCCGGGGCAGTATCAACCATACTCATCTGTTTCTCTATCTCCATCCGGCGCCGCGGTTGCCGCGCCGTAAAATTTAACCGTGTTTGCTCTTCGAGAAAATCACACGCGCCAGAATGTTCAACAGCAGCACGCACAGGGTAATAATCAGCACCCCGGCCCAGGCCAGCTGCTGCCACTCGGCAAACGGGCTCATGGCGAATTTGAAAATCGTCACCGGCAGGTTAGCCAGCGGCTGCATCATGTCCGTGCTCCAGAACTGGTTTGAGAGCGACGTGAACAGCAGCGGTGCGGTTTCACCCGCAATACGCGCAATGGCCAGCAGCACCCCGGTGATAATCCCGGAAACGGACGCTTTAAGCGTAATGGCGGAAATCATTTTCCACTTTGGCGTGCCCAGGGCGTAGGCCGCTTCCCGCAGGCTGTCCGGCACCAGTTTCATCATGTTTTCGGTGGTGCGAATCACGATGGGAATTTGCAGCAGCGCCAGCGCAATTACCCCGGCCCAGCCGGAGAAGTGCTGCATTTTCGCCACCACGACGGTGTAGACGAACAGGCCAACCACAATCGACGGAGCGGAAAGCAGGATGTCGTTGATAAAACGAATAACTTCCGCCAGCCATGATTTACGCCCGTACTCCGCCAGATAAATCCCGGCCAGAATGCCAAGCGGCGTGCCGAACACCGTCGCCCACAGAATCAGCAGGCCGCTGCCCGCGAGGGCGTTCGCCAGCCCGCCGCCGGCCGTATTCGGCGGCGGCGTCATTTCGGTGAACAACGCCAGCGACATGCCGTCGATGCCGCGGGTAACCGTTGAGAGCAGGATCCATACCAGCCAGAACAGGCCGAACGCCATGGTGCCCATCGAGAGCGTCAGGGCGATGCGGTTTTTCATGCGGCGCCGGGCCTGCATTTTGCGGCGAGACTCCGCCAGCCGTGCGTCAGATTGCACTTCCATCGCGGTCATGAGCGCGTCCCCTCGTTCTTCGCCAGGCGCATAATCATAAATTTAGAGATCGCCAGTACGATAAAGGTGATAACAAACAGGATCAGGCCAAGCTCCATCAGCGCGGCGGTATGCAGGCCGGATTCCGCTTCGGCAAATTCGTTTGCCAGCGCCGAGGTAATGCTGTTGCCCGGCATATACAGCGAGGCGCTGTCGAGCTGGTAGGTGTTGCCGATGATAAAGGTCACCGCCATGGTTTCGCCGAGCGCGCGGCCAAGGCCGAGCATTATGCCGCCGATAACGCCATTTTTGGTGAACGGCAGGACGATGCGCCAGATAACTTCCCAGGTGGTGCAGCCGATGCCGTAGGCCGACTCTTTCATCATCACCGGGGTTTGTTCGAACACATCGCGCATAACGGAGGCGATGTAAGGAATGATCATGATGGCGAGGATCACGCCTGCGGCGAGAATACCTATCCCGAACGCCGGGCCGGAGAACAGCGCGCCCACAATCGGCACTGAAGAAAGGATATTGCCCACCGGCTCCTGGAAATAAGTCGCAAACAGTGGCGCAAAGATAAACAGCCCCCACATGCCGTAAACGATACTTGGAATGGCGGCTAACAGTTCAATGGCGATACCTAACGGGCGGCGCAACCAGCCGGGCGCCAGTTCGGTTAAGAACAGCGCGATGCCAAAGCTCACCGGAACGGCAATCAGCAGCGCGATAAACGAGGTGACCAGCGTGCCGTAAATAGGCACCAGCGCACCGTAAATGTCGTTAGGCGCGTCCCACTCTTTGGTCCACAGGAACGAGAAGCCAAACTTCTGGATGCTCGGCCATGAGGAGATGATCAGGGAGATGATGATGCCGCCCAGCAGAAATAGCACAATCAGCGCAGCCAGTCTTACCAGCGCGCTGAATATCATATCGCCTTGTTTGCCAGGGGCTTTAAACGTCGGCTTACTCACAGCCATAAATTACTCTTTTAGTTAAATGCGTTTTTTACGAAATGCCCGGTAGCGTCAGGCTTACCGGGCCTGCAGGTTCTCTGCAGGGCGGATAAGCACGGTCGCCATCCGCCATCTTCGTCAAAAATTTACCGTTAGTACAGCGCCTTACCGGAACTGTCTTTCACATTGGTTTTCCATGCGGCGCGAACCTGCTCAACCACGGCGTCCGGCAGAGTAGCGTAATCAAGGGCATTCGCCTCTTTTGCGCCGTCTTTATACGCCCAGTCGAAGAACTTCAGCACCTCAGCGCCCTGCTGCGGATTCTTCTGCTCTTTGTGCACCAGAATGAAGGTGGTGGAGGTGATAGGCCACGCGTCCGCGCCTTTCTGGTTGGTCAGATCCTGAGCGAAACTTTTGCTCCAGTCTGCGCCTTTCGCCGCATTAGCGAAGTTCTCTTCAGACGGGCTTACCGGCTTGCCGTCGGCGGAAACCAGTTTGGTGTAGGCGAGGTTGTTCTGCTTGGCGTAAGCGTACTCGACGTAACCAATCGAGCCCGGCAGACGCTGCACGAAGGCTGCGATACCGTCGTTACCCTTGCCGCCCAGACCGGTTGGCCAGTTAACGGTGGAGCCTGCGCCGATTTTAGACTTCCACTCTTCGTTCACCTTCGCCAGATAGCTGGTAAAGACGAAGGAAGTACCGGAGCCGTCAGCGCGACGTACAACCGCGATATTCTGCTGCGGCAGCTTCATGCCCGGGTTGAGCTTAGCGATAGCTTCGTCATCCCATTTTTTAATTTTGCCCAGGTAGATGTCACCCAGGGTTTTACCGTCGAGCACCAGCTCGCCGGATTTAACGCCCGGCAGGTTAACCGCCAGCACAACGCCGCCGATAACGGTCGGGAACTGGAACAGGGCCTTCCTGCGCCAGCTTGTCATCCGCCAGCGGGGCGTCCGACGCGCCGAAATCCACGGTGTTAGCAATAATTTGTTTAACGCCACCGGAGGAGCCGATACCCTGATAGTTTACTTTGTTACCAGTTGATTTTTGGTAGGTATCTGCCCATTTGGCATACACCGGCGCAGGGAAGGTTGCACCGGCACCGGTCAGGCTTGCGGCAGCATTCACGCCGAAAGCGCTCAGGGATAAGGTCGCGGCGACAACAGTTGCGACGGTGGTACGCATAACTTTCATAATGTCTCCTGCAGAGGTGTGAACGTAATTCGTTGTTTAATGGATGCAGGATAGAAAATAGGACAGTTTGGTGACAGTTAAATGTACGAATTATGACAGTTTTATGACAGACGAATCTTTTCGTTACCTCCACATTTAATACATTGTTTATTAGTACAAATATCTTGTTAACCCCACATAAAAAATGGAATACGCAATGAGAAAATACCTGTCGGTTTTGTTATCAGCATCCCTGATGATTATTTCAGCTACCAGCTATGGAAAGGCAATAGAATATTCAGGATATGAGATGTTTCCCGATGGAATAGCCACCTTTAGCGGCAGCAACGACAAGGTCTTATCCTCTGGCTGGAAAATAAGAGACCTGGAGGAGATGAGAGCCACCTTAAATAAAACCTTTGCCAAACAAGATGATATACTCGGAAAAGCCGATGAACAATCGCGTAAAATAAGCGATCTGACCAACAAGATTTCACAACTCGAAAGCAAGAATTCGGCCCAGGAAAGCAAAATCGATCGGTTGCAAAGCAGCCTTGATGAGATGAAGCGCAGCAACGATAGCCTCTCGAATCAGATGAAAGACTTATCAAGCAAAGTGAAGTGATGGAACGCACCCCGCCATCAGCTGGCGGGGTGTGACGTTTTACTCAACCGAAAACGATTTTGCAAGATTATGCGAACGCTTGCTTTCTCCCATCAGCCGGAAGAAACCGACCCTGTCCATAAGCTGCCGGGCCTGTTCATGAAGGCTGGAAGAGGCCCTTGAGGTTTGTGCGATCAGCGTAGTGTTTTGATGGGTAACGGTATCTATGGCGTTCATGCTTGCGGATACCTGCTCAATCACCAGATTTTGCTCCTCCGCTCCCGCTTTAATTTCCTCTATCAGGCTGGAAACCTGCGTGACGGAATCGACAGCGGTTTTGATTTTATCGTTGGTTTCCGTGACCAGCTGGACGCCGCTGGCAATTTCCGAAGTGGTCTGATTAATCAGGCTGCGAATTTGCTGCGCCGCTGTTGAACTGCGCTGCGCCAGGCTACGCACCTCGCTTGCGACAACCGCAAAGCCACGCCCCTGCTCGCCCGCGCGGGCAGCCTCAACCGCGGCGTTAAGCGCCAGAATATCCGTCTGGCCGGCAATATTGGTAATAATGCTGTTAATTTCCGAAATAGCCTTTGAGCTCTCCTGAATAGTGTTCATCAGCAGCCGGGTTTCTTCAGCAGCGTTACCTCCCTCCATAGCCATTCGTTTGGCGTTACAGACGAGATCGTTAGCCTGGACGGCATTTTCCACGTTGCGCTTAACCGTGTCCCTGATTTGCTCCATGCTGGCCGTCGTTTGCTGCAAGGCTTCGGTATTGGAAGAAAGCTTATTACTGCCGCTGGAAATTTGATTGGCGCCGGCGGTAATAGTCTCTGCGCTGTTACGTACCTGAGAAATTAGCTTGATGAGATTATCCTGCATGCTCTTCAGGCCGCGAATGGTTTCCCCGATTTCATTACAGCTGCCGTCATCAATGCTGGCGGCCAGGTTCCCTTTCCCCACCTCCTGAAGATGCTGATTAACGGTATTTAAGCGATCGATAATCTGCCTGCGCAACCAGATGCGCGTCAGGAAAAACACGCACAGGGTGAAAGATATAGATATAATGGCGATCAGGTAGCCTGAATAAGCCGAGCGCTCGATTTGCGCATTAATTTTAACTTTCATATCATGGCTGAGCTTTGAATATTCATTCACGCCGGCCCAAAAAGGCGCCGACGAGCTGCCTAAATTCAAATCCGTAGCCTCGCCTTTTTCAATGCTGGCTATTTTTTCCGTTACCACCTTAAGATAAAGATCGAGCGCGGCCTGGGTTTTTTCAGAAATACCTTGTGCGGCGGCCATTTCCTTCGGCGCTTTAACCCATTCAGCCACGATAGCTCGCGACTCATCGGAAACCTTCTTTATGGAACCGACCATGGCGTTGTTAAACACGCTGTTTGCGTACCTGTCATAGGCGATATAATTAAGCTGCGCGCTGATATCAAAGACCTTTACGATAACCGAGGCCAGCTTCTCTTTTTGCTCATCTAATTTTTCGACTTTGCTGTAAAGATCCTGTGATTTGAAGAGTGAATAGGTAGAGCTTACGGAGATAAAAGTTAATAAGAATAAAAAGAACAACAAAATAATCTGTATAGCGGTATTAATTTTTAAATTAAACATTCAACACACCAATATATTATTCACCCAAAGACATGAACGAGACAGGAATTAATTTAAATAATGAGAAATCACTCACTATAAACTTTAGCTTTATTGATATATTAATATTCATCGAATCTATAATCACCTCACTCATCCTTAAGTCAGTTAAGAATTGATGCTACGATAAAGTGACGCGGATTTACAAGATAAAACATACAATTTAATATCGCGAAATATAGATGCAAAACCGCTGCGTATTCCGGCGATAATAATCATTATTCAGCGGTTGTTTATTGCTGATTTATTTCTTACCCTGTCTTAAAGCTGACAGGCGAAAGCACTATATCGCTAATAACTTACCGGATAACGAGGGACAGGATGCGCAGGAAGCGGCTTCAGGGAAAAGAGAAAAGCGAGGAATTTCAATAATCCGACCGCGAATTCCGATGAACAGCTACATCGGAAAACGCGATCGAATTAAATCTTAACGGTCAAACGCAACGGGCGTGGCGTTATTCCACGGTAACCGATTTTGCAAGGTTACGCGGCTGATCCACATCGGTGCCTTTGATCAGCGCCACGTGGTAGGACAGCAGCTGCAACGGCACGGTGTAGAAGATAGGCGCGATAACCTCTTCTACATGCGGCATCTCGATGATGTGCATATTGTCGCTGCTGGCGAAGCCGGCATCCCGGTCAGCGAAGACGTACAGCTGGCCGCCGCGGGCGCGCACTTCTTCAATGTTGGATTTCAGCTTTTCCAGCAGTTCGTTGTTTGGCGCCACAACGATAACCGGCATATCCGCGTCGATCAGCGCCAGCGGGCCATGTTTCAGCTCGCCTGCCGCATAGGCTTCCGCGTGGATGTAAGAGATCTCTTTAAGCTTCAGCGCGCCTTCCATAGCGATGGGATACTGATCGCCGCGGCCTAAGAACAGCGCGTGATGCTTGTCGGAGAAATCTTCCGCCAGCGCTTCAATGCGCTTGTCCTGCGAGAGCATTTGCTCGATACGGCTTGGCAGCGCCTGCAGCCCGTGCACGATATCGTGCTCAATCTGCGCGTCAGCCCCTTTCAGACGACTCAGCTTCGCCACCAGCATCAGCAGAACGGTCAGCTGGGTAGTAAAGGCTTTGGTGGAGGCCACGCCGATTTCGGTGCCGGCGTTAGTCATCAGCGCCAGATCGGATTCACGCACCAGGGAAGAACCCGGCACGTTACAAATGGCCAGCGAGCCCAGATAGCCCAGCTCTTTCGACAGGCGCAGGGCCGCCAGGGTATCCGCCGTTTCGCCGGACTGGGAAAGGGTGATCATCAGGCTGTTACGACGCACCGCGGATTTGCGATAGCGGAACTCGGAGGCGATTTCCACATCGCAAGGCACGCCGGCCAGCGATTCAAACCAGTAGCGAGAAACCATCCCGGAGTTGTAGGAGGTGCCACAGGCTACGATCTGAATGTGCTCAACCTGAGACAGCATTTCGTTGGCTTTTGGACCCAGCTCGGTCAAATCCACTTCGCCGTGGCTGATGCGCCCGACCAGGGTGTTTTTGATGGCGTTAGGCTGCTCGTAAATCTCTTTTTGCATGTAGTGGCGATAAATACCTTTATCGCCCGCGTCATACTGCAGACTGGATTCGATGTCCGGGCGCTGAACCTGCTCGCCTTTAGTATCAAACACGGTGACGGCGCGACGGGTTACCTCAGCGATATCGCCTTCTTCCAGGAAGATAAAGCGGCGGGTCACCGGCAGCAGCGCCAGCTGGTCGGAAGCGATGAAGTTTTCACCCATGCCCAGGCCGATAACCATCGGGCTGCCGGAGCGCGCGGCCAGCAGAACGCCCGGGTTACGGGTATCCATAATGACCGTGCCGTACGCGCCACGCAGCTGAGGAATAGCGCGCAGCACCGCTTCACGCAGCGTACCGCCCTGTTCCAGCTCCCAGTGGACTAAGTGAGCAATAACTTCGGTGTCGGTCTGTGAGGCAAAACGGTAGCCGCGCGCCTGTAAGGCTTCACGCAGCGGCTCGTGGTTTTCGATAATGCCGTTGTGAACGACCACAATGTGTTCAGACACATGTGGGTGAGCATTAACTTCAGAAGGTTCGCCGTGAGTCGCCCAACGGGTGTGGGCGATACCGGTTCCGCCGTGCAGCGCGGTTTCTTCGGCGGCTTCAGCCAGTTTCTGGACTTTACCCAGACGACGCAGGCGGGTTACATGACCCTGTTCGTCCACGACCGCCAGGCCCGCAGAGTCATAGCCACGGTATTCCAGACGACGTAATCCTTCGAGAAGGATTTCAGCAATATCACGTTGCGCGACCGCGCCAACAATTCCACACATAGTAGTTAATTCCTGATAATGGCGTTCCCGCCATATGTTGTCGCTGACCTGTATTTCCCGGTTATCCGGGGCCCCGAGCCTTGTAGAGAGTGGGGTTATAGTTTTGGTACTGCACCGGGCGGAGGAATTATGGTTTCCCCTCGCCAAAATTTTTACCCGGGCAGACGGGCAGCGCTGCGCTTACCCGTCTGCTGATACAATTACTTTTTCTTCACCGGACGCTGCCAGCCCTGAATATGGGTCTGTTTTACGCGGCTGACGACTAATTCATTTTCGGCCACGTTACGGGTGACGGTAGTGCCTGCGCCGATGGTCACGCCGCTGGCAACGGTGACCGGAGCCACCAGCTGGGTGTCGGACCCGACAAACACATCGTTACCGATAATGGTTTTGTGCTTGTTTGCGCCGTCATAGTTGCAGGTGATGGTGCCCGCGCCAATGTTCACGTTGTCGCCGATTTCCGCATCGCCCAGATAGCTTAAATGACCCGCTTTCGAGCCTTTACCCAGACGCGCTTTTTTCATTTCGACGAAGTTACCGACGTGCGCGCCTTCCGCCAGCTCGGCCCCCGGACGCAGACGTGCGAAAGGACCAATGGTGCAGGCAGCCGCCAGCCGGGAATCTTCCACGACGGAATAAGGGCTTATTTCGCAGTCGTCGCCGATAACGCAGTTTTTAAGCACGCAGCCGGCGCCGATTTTGACGCGATGGCCGAGGGTGACGTCGCCTTCAATAATTACATTAGTATCGATCTCTACATCACGCCCGTGGGACAAGACGCCGCACAGATCGAAGCGCTCAGGATCGCGCAGCATAACCCCCGCCAGCAGCAATTTATCAGCCTGTTCGGTCTGATATACGCGCTCAAGCCGGGAGAGCTGCAGGCGGTTGTTCACGCCTTCCACTTCGCTTAGCCTTTCCGGATGCACCGCCGTGATTTCACGCCCTTCCTGATGCGCCAGCGCAATGATATCGGTGATATAGAATTCACCCTGGGCATTGTTGTTATCCAGCTTGCCCAGCCAACGCTTAAGATCCGCGCCGTTGGCAATCAAAATGCCGGTGTTGATTTCGTTAATTTTGCGCTGCTCTTCCGTGGCGTCTTTGTGTTCCACAATGCCGACAACGGTGCCATTTTCACGATTGATACGGCCATAACCGGTTGGATCGTCAAGTTTTACGGTCAGCAGGCCGATGCCGCCCTGCGGTTTGGCCTCGCACAGACGCGTGAGCGTTTCAACGGAAATCAGCGGCACGTCGCCGTACAGCATCAGGATGTCTTCATCATCCGCAAAGAACGGGGCTGCCTGCTGCATCGCATGGCCTGTGCCCAGCTGCTCGGCCTGCAAAACCCAATTCAGGGAGTCATCGCTAAGGGTTTGTTTAAGCAGATCGCCGCCGTGGCCGTAAACCAGATGCACGCGCTGTGCGCCTAAATTATTAGCCGCATCAATGACATGCTGCACCATTGGTTTCCCGGCAAGGGTATGCAGCACCTTCGGGAGGTCGGAATACATGCGGGTCCCTTTGCCTGCGGCAAGGATCACCACGCTCATCGCACTGTTTGACATACGCGTCCTGACTTTTAATTGTGAGAGAAGTAAAACGATTTCACGTTGAAATTTCTACATATTTTGCAGCAAAAAACCCGTTGCCGGAAATTCAGGCTTTAACGGGGATTTATCCTGCCTGCTGCGCTCAAGTGTAGGCAGATTCAGGCCAAAAATGTATAGCCCATCGGCCTTAATCGCGGCATCTCTTTGGATTACCGCTTCTTTTCGACCGGGAATAAAGCCGCCCGGCGGTGATAAAAAGCGGTAAAGTTGTCATATTGATGGCAAAAAAAAATGCCAGTGAGGAAATACTCACTGGCATTTGTCTTTTCAAGCAGGTAGTTACATCGCTTTTCTGGTCAACTCGATAACGCGCAGTTTCGCGATCGCCTTAGCCAGTTCAGCAGAAGCCTGAGCGTAGTCCACATCACCGTGGGAGCTGTGGATGTGCTCTTCCGCTTTACGTTTCGCTTCCAGAGCTCGCGCTTCGTCGAGATCCTGGCCGCGAATTGCGGTATCAGCCAGCACGGTAACCGTGCCCGGCTGCACTTCCAACACACCACCGGACAGGTAGATGTACTCTTCATGTCCGTGCTGTTTCACGATGCGGATCATACCAGGCTTAATGGCGGTGAGCAGCGGGGCGTGGCCTGGGTAAATCCCCAGTTCACCTTCGCTACCCGTTACCTGGATCTTTTCGACCAGACCAGAGAACATTTGTTGCTCTGCGCTGACGACGTCCAGGTGGTAAGTCATTGCCATGTCACCCTCCGATTAAGGCGTTAAAGTTTTTTAGCTTTCTCAACGGCTTCGTCGATAGAGCCAACCATGTAGAACGCCTGCTCTGGCAGATGGTCGTATTCGCCGTCCATGATGCCTTTAAAGCCACGGATGGTGTCTTTCAGCGACACATATTTGCCTGGAGAACCGGTAAAGACTTCCGCGACGAAGAACGGCTGAGACAGGAAGCGCTGGATCTTACGCGCGCGTGCTACCACCAGTTTATCTTCTTCAGACAGCTCGTCCATACCGAGGATGGCGATGATGTCTTTCAGTTCCTGGTAACGTTGCAGAATAGACTGCACGCCGCGCGCGGTGTCGTAGTGTTCCTGACCTACAATCAGCGGATCCAGCTGACGGCTGGTGGAGTCCAGCGGGTCTACTGCCGGATAGATACCCAAAGAGGCGATCTGACGGCTCAGTACCACGGTTGCATCTAAGTGAGCAAAGGTGGTGGCTGGTGATGGGTCAGTAAGGTCATCCGCAGGTACGTATACCGCCTGAACGGAAGTGATGGAGCCGGTTTTCGTGGAGGTAATACGCTCCTGCAAAACACCCATCTCTTCTGCAAGCGTAGGCTGATAACCTACCGCAGATGGCATACGGCCCAGCAGTGCGGAGACTTCCGTACCGGCCAGGGTATAACGGTAGATGTTATCGACGAACAGCAGAACGTCGCGGCCTTCATCACGGAATTTCTCCGCCATGGTCAGACCGGTCAGCGCAACGCGCAGACGGTTGCCCGGTGGCTCGTTCATCTGGCCGTAGACCAGGGATACTTTGTCCAGAACGTTGGAGTCGGTCATTTCGTGGTAGAAGTCGTTACCCTCACGAGTACGTTCGCCCACGCCTGCAAACACAGAGTAACCGGAGTGCTCGATCGCGATGTTACGGATAAGCTCCATCATGTTTACAGTTTTGCCTACGCCCGCACCGCCGAACAGACCAACTTTGCCGCCCTTCGCGAACGGACACATCAGGTCGATAACTTTGATGCCGGTTTCCAGCAGATCCTGGGAGCTTGCCAGCTCTTCGTAGGTTGGAGCAGGGCGGTGGATAGCCCAACGCTCTTCTTCACCGATGTCGCCTTTCATGTCGATTGGATCGCCCAATACGTTCATGATACGGCCCAGAGTGGCTTTACCCACTGGCACTTCGATTGGGTGATCGAGGTTGGTGACAACCAGACCGCGACGCAGACCGTCAGAAGTCCCCATGGCGATGGTACGAACCACGCCACCACCGAGCTGCTGCTGCACTTCCAGCACCAGACGGTCATTACCGTTTGTAACCTCGAGGGCGTCGTACACTTTTGGTACGGCATCCTGAGGGAACTCGACGTCCACCACGGCGCCGATTACCTGGATAATCTTTCCAGTAGCCATCTTGTTGAATCCTCTACGTAATTCGTAAACCTGGTTATACCGCGGACGCGCCACCGACGATTTCGGTGAGTTCCTGAGTAATGCTGGCCTGACGAGCTTTGTTGTATACCAACTGCAGCTCTTTAATCAGGCTGCCGCCATTGTCGGTAGCGGCTTTCATCGCCACCATTCGTGCGGCCTGCTCGCTGGCCAGGTTTTCTACGACGCCCTGATAAACCTGAGATTCCACATAACGACGCAGCAGGGTATCCAGCAGCGCTTTCGGATCAGGTTCATACAGATAATCCCAGGATTTCTTTTTCAATTCGCCGTCTTCTGCTGGCGGTAACGGCAGCAGCTGGGTGATTGTCGGAACCTGAGACATAGTGTTTATAAATTTGTTGCTGACAACATACAGCTTGTCCAGACGGCCTTCATCATAGGCCTGCAACATCACTTTCACCGGGCCAATCAACTCGGACAGGGAAGGGTTATCGCCCATACCGGTCACCTGAGCAACAACATTGCCGCCCACGGAGTTGAAGAAAGAGACGCCCTTAGAGCCGATCATCGCGATTTCGCTCTGAACGCCTTTATCGGACCACCCTTTCATGTCAGCCAGCAGCTTTTTGAACAGGTTAATGTTCAAGCCACCGCACAGACCACGGTCAGTGGACACCACCAGGTAGCCCACGCGTTTGACTTCGCGTTCATCCAGGTAGGGGTGTTTGTATTCCAGATTACCCAGAGCAAGGTGGCCAATCACTTTACGCATGGTGTCTGCGTAAGGACGGCTGGCGGCCATGCGTTCCTGCGACTTACGCATTTTGGACGCGGCGACCATTTCCATTGCTTTGGTGATCTTCTGCGTGTTCTGGACGCTTGCGATCTTACTACGTATCTCTTTTGCGCCGGCCATGAGCTTCTCCTCAATGCCTTGCGGCTTGCCCTAAGACAAGCCGCCAGACTTTACCAGGACTGAGTTGCTTTGAAGGAATCGAGGATGCCTTTCAGCTTGCCTTCGATTTCGTCGTTATAGCCACCAGATTGGTTGATTTCCTGCATCAGCGGAGCATGGTCACGGTCAACGTACGCCATCAGAGCGGCTTCGAAGCTACCGATTTTAGCCAGTTCCACATCTTCGAGGTAACCACGTTCAGCAGCGAACAGAACCAGAGACTGCTGTGCCACGGACATCGGCGCATACTGTTTCTGTTTCAGAAGCTCGGTCACTTTCTGACCGTGGCTCAACTGTTTACGGGTCGCATCGTCAAGATCAGATGCAAACTGAGAGAACGCAGCCAGTTCACGATACTGCGCCAGAGCGGTACGAATACCACCGGACAGTTTTTTCATGATCTTGGTCTGAGCTGCACCACCAACACGGGATACAGAGATACCCGGGTTAACCGCAGGACGAATACCGGCGTTAAACAGGTTGGATTCCAGGAAGATCTGACCATCGGTAATGGAGATTACGTTGGTCGGAACGAACGCGGAAACGTCACCAGCTTGCGTTTCGATAATTGGCAGCGCGGTCAGAGAACCGGTTTTCCCTTTCACTTCACCTTTGGTGAAGGCTTCAACGTATTCGGCGTTAACACGCGCAGCACGCTCCAGCAGACGGGAGTGGAGGTAGAATACGTCGCCCGGGAACGCTTCACGACCTGGTGGACGACGAAGCAGCAGGGAGATCTGGCGGTAAGCAACGGCCTGTTTGGACAGGTCATCGTATACGATCAGCGCATCTTCACCGCGGTCACGGAAGTATTCGCCCATTGCGCAACCGGCATACGGCGCCAGGTACTGCAGCGCAGCGGATTCAGAAGCGGTAGCGACAACCACGATGGTGTTAGCCAGCGCGCCGTGCTCTTCGAGCTTACGCACTACGTTCGCGATGGTTGAGGCTTTCTGGCCGATAGCAACATAGATACATTTGATGCCGGAATCACGCTGGTTGATGATGGCATCGATCGCCAGCGCGGTTTTACCGGTCTGACGGTCACCGATGACCAGCTCACGCTGGCCACGGCCGATTGGAATCATGGCGTCAACAGACTTATAGCCGGTCTGTACCGGCTGGTCTACGGACTGACGCTCGATTACGCCCGGTGCAATCGCTTCAACGGCGGAAAAACCGTCATGCTCAAGTGGACCTTTACCGTCGATTGGCGCACCCAGGGTGTTCACCACGCGGCCCAGCAGGGCCACGACCGACAGGAACTTCAAGAATACGGCCGGTACACTTAACCTTCATGCCTTCGGCAAGGTCAGCGTACGGACCCATGACTACCGCACCTACAGAGTCACGCTCGAGGTTCAGTGCGATAGCGTAACGGTTTCCCGGCAGGGAAATCATCTCACCCTGCATAACATCGGCCAGGCCGTGTACGCGGATGATACCGTCACTTACGGAAACAATAGTACCTTCGTTGTGAGCTTCGCTCACTACATTGAACTGAGCAATGCGCTGCTTGATCAGTTCGCTGATTTCGGTGGAATTCAGTTGCATGCTCCAGTCCCCTTAAGACTGCAAGACGTCTGTCAGGCGATCAAGACGGCCGCGTACGCTGCCATCAATGACCATATCACCCGCACGGATGATGACACCTGCCATTACAGACTTATCAATTTTGCAATTCAGCTTCACTTTGCGTGACAGACGTTTTTCCATCGCGGCGCTGATTTTCGAGAGCTGTGCTTCACTCAGTGCGCTGGCGGAAGTCACTTCGACTTCAACCGTGGCCTCCTGGGCTGCACGCAGTTGCACGAATTGCTCCAGAACATCAGGAAGAACCCTCAGACGCCCGTTTTCAGCCATCACCCGAATCAGGTTCTGGCCGTTCGCGTCGAGTTGGTCACCACAGATAGTGATAAACGACTCAGAGAGCGTTTCCGGAGCCAGGGCTCCGGAAAGAAGCTCTGCCATTTCTTCGTTTTTCGACACCTCGGCGGCGAAAGCCAGCATATGCTGCCAGTTATCGACGCTGTGGTGTTCAACGGCAAAGTCAAAAGCTGCTTTGGCGTAGGGGCGAGCTACAGTAACAAATTCAGACATCAGCCCCTCCCTCCTTACAGTTCAGCGACCAGTTTATCAACGATGTCGCTGTTAGCAGCTTCATCCACGGAACGTTCAATGATCTTCTCGGCACCGGCGATAGCCAGCAGAGCGACTTGCTTACGCAGCTCTTCGCGAGCGCGTTTACGCTCTGCGTCGATTTCTGCCTGAGCCTGTGCGACGATTTTGTTGCGTTCCTGCTCTGCCTCGGTTTTAGCTTCTTCAACGATTTGAGCACGGCGTTTGTTCGCCTGTTCAATAATCACCTGAGCTTCTGCTTTGGCTTTTTTCAGCTGGTCGGTCGCGCTGGCCTTTGCAAGGTCAAGGTCCTTATGTGCACGTTCTGCAGAAGCGAGGCCGTCAGCAATTTCTTTTTGACGCTTCTCGATGGCAGCCATTAACGGCGGCCATACGTACTTCATACAGAACAGAACAAACAGGACAAACGCGATGGCCTGGCCGAGGATTGTTGCGTTAAGATTCACAGCACAATGCCTCTTTGTTAGTTAACGTTCTGATATTGCTTGGTATCTTAAGCAACGCTCACTACGCGACGGCGAACATCACGTACAGACCCAGACCAACAGCGATCATCGGGATTGCATCTACCAGACCCATAACGATAAAGAACTGAGTACGCAGCAGAGGAATCAGATCAGGTTGACGCGCAGCGCCTTCCAGGAATTTGCCCCCGAGGATGCCGATACCGATCGCAGCACCGATTGCCGCCAGACCCATCATCACAGCGGCAGCCATGTACAGCAGATCCATATTCAGGTTTTCCATGACAGTCTCCAGTTTGTTTCAGTTAAAACGCAGTAGTGGTAAGTAAAATCAATGCTCTTCGGACGCCATCGACAGATAGACAATCGTCAGAACCATGAAGATGAAGGCTTGCAGCGTAATGATCAGGATGTGGAAAATGGCCCATGGCACATTCAGAATCCACTGTGACCACCACGGCAGCAGGCCAGCAATCAGAATGAAAATCAGCTCACCGGCATACATGTTGCCGAACAGTCGCAGACCCAGTGATACAGGCTTGGACAGCAGGCTTACCCCTTCAAGGATTAAGTTGACAGGAATAAATGCCCAGTGATTGAACGGCTGCAGCGTCAGCTCTTTCGTGAAGCCGCCTATGCCTTTCATTTTGATGCTGTAGAACAGAATAAGGATGAATACGCCAAGCGCCATGGACAGGGTGATGTTCACGTCCGCAGACGGTACCACGCGCAGCGCAGGCAGGCCGAAGACGTGCTCGCCGATGTACGGCAGCAGATCGATTGGCAGCAGGTCCATCAGGTTCATCAGGAATACCCAAACGAAGATCGTCAGGGCCAGTGGAGCGATAACCTTGCTTTTGCCATGGTACATGTCTTTCACGCTGCCATGCACAAAGCCAATAATCAGCTCAATCGCCGTCTGGAACTTGCCCGGTACGCCGCTGGTGGCGGTTTTCGCGACCTTGCGGAAGATAACCAGGAACAACAGACCCAGAACCACTGAGAAGAACATGGAGTCAATGTTGAGCGTCCAGAAGGTGGCCGGGGGGTTATGCGGATCCACCAGCGAGAAAGTACGCAGGTCCAACTGAAGGTTATTCAGGTGGTGGCCTATATACTCCTGCGGTGTAGAGATTTCTCCTGCAGACATGATGCCTCTTACCCTTTGTTGTTAATTACAGCTGGTGCGAGTATCTGCACAACCAGCACCGATAACCAGGTCACTATCAGCGGCAAAACCACCGCCTTAAAGCCTGCCAGCGCCACCACCAGAATGATAAAACTCGCAACCACCTTTAACACTTCACCGATGGCGAATGTCCAGGCCACGCGGCCTCTAGCGGGTGTATGCGCCTGATGACGCCAGGCAAAAATCATAAACAATACGTTTGGCAGCCAGGCTGCCAGGCCTCCGCCGACAGCAGAAGCGCCCCATGAGGGGTCTTTGAGGCAAAACAGCAATCCCATTGCCATCACTGCCAGAAACTGAACGAACAGAAGCTTACGGGCCATGTTCCAACTTAAGAGCGACACCGACATGACGTTTCCTTCTCCCTTAGAGGTATGTCGCGTGTCGTATAAAACTGTCTTTACGACTCAGAGTCAAGCCTCAAAAAGCGAGCAAATTATACGGTGCGGCCCCGTGATTTCAAACATTAAGTAGCAAAAAGGTGAACAAATGTTTAAATAATTTTCTGCACGCTTATTTTTCAACTTTTGCTGATTCCTGGACATTTCCTGAAAAAGTGCAAATAAGCAAATGAACGGCCCGGCAAAGCGTGTTCGCGATCACATATTAGACAACCCACATCCGTCATCCATTCGCCTGTCTCTGAAAGCAATAATGACAGGTGATTGATAAATAAGCTGATTACGGCATACTCTTTTGAAAATAAAGCGCAACACGATAAAAACCTTTTATTGACATTTTTGTTAAACCTTTAACAAATTGTCATTCCATTTTGTGGATGGATTTTTAGCAGGTTTATATTTTCAGTGTTGATTATTTCCCTGCTTAGCAATACCGCCAGCGTTAAAAATCAGGAAAACATTTGTTGCCGCTTGGTTAAATGTAACCGTCGGTGTCGATAATAATGGCCCGCCTTTTTAACCTTGTTGAAACATCGCTTTTTCCACTTTTTTTGATAAATATTAATTTCTGTTTGGCTTAATAATCACCAGATGCCGTTCGCCATCAAGCGCAGGAACCTGCAAACGGATGATTTCTTCTACGCTAAATGCCGCCGGCAGCGCGGCGATTTCATCGTCCGGGCGCAGGCCCTTTGAGCGCGTAAAAACGGCCCTTTTCCGCCGGCAGGTGATGACACCAGTTCACCATATCCGTCAGGGAAGCGAACGCACGGCTAATGACGCCGTCAAAGCCGGGTTCGCCGGGGAAGGCTTCCACGCGGCTTTGCACCGGCGTGATGTTATCAAGATGCAGTTCGTGCTGAACCTGGCGCAGGAAACGCACGCGCTTGCCTAAGCTATCAAGCAGGGTGAAATGCGCGTCCGGACGAACGATAGCCAGCGGAATGCCGGGCAGTCCCGGGCCTGTGCCCACATCAATAAAACGCGTCCCTTGCAAATGCGGCTCAACGACGATGCTGTCGAGTATATGCCGGACCAGCATTTCGTCAGGATCGCGTACCGAAGTCAGGTTATACGCTTTGTTCCATTTGTGGAGCAGCTCAACGTAGCCCACCAGCTGTTGCTTCTGGTTTTCAGGAAGCGTAATGCCGGCGTTTTCCAACAGACGATTCAGTTTGTTCAACACGGTTTTCAGTACCCATCAAAAAAAGGGGCCAGGATAACCTGGCCCTGATTAACGCATTATCAGGCGCTGCGGCGCAGCAACCCTTGTTTTTTTAGCCAGACAAGCAAAATTGAAATCGCGGCGGGCGTGATCCCCGAAATACGCGATGCCTGCCCGATCGACACAGGTTTATGATCGTTGAGTTTGGCGATCACTTCGTTAGAAAGGCCGCTGACCTGACGGTAATCCAGCGTGGCGGGCAGCACGGTGTTCTCATTGCGCTGCTGCTTATCGATTTCGTCCTGCTGACGAGCGATATAGCCCTCATATTTAACCTGTATCTCTACCTGTTCCGCAGACTGGCGATCTTCAAGCCCCGGCGCAAAAGCCGAAAGCTGCATCATGTCGGCGTAGGTCATTTCCGGGCGACGCAGCAGATCTTCGCCGTTCGCTTCCCGCGACAAAGGCGCGCTCAGCTTCGCGTTCACCTCTTCGACCTGTGCCGAATGCGGATGCAGCCAGATATCTTTCAGGCGCTGGCGCTCACGCTCGATATTTTCCAGTTTTTCGTTAAAGCGCGCCCAGCGTTCGTCATCCACCAGGCCCATTTCACGGCCGGCGGCGGTTAAACGCAGGTCGGCGTTATCTTCGCGCAGCATCAGGCGGTATTCGGCGCGCGAGGTAAACATGCGGTACGGCTCTTTGGTGCCGAGGGTGCAAAGATCGTCCACCAGCACGCCAAGGTATGCCTGGTCGCGACGCGGCGCCCAGCCTTCTTTTTCGGCAGAGTAGCGGCCGGCGTTCAGACCAGCCAGCAGGCCTTGCGCCGCGGCTTCTTCATAACCGGTGGTGCCGTTGATCTGGCCGGCAAAGAACAGACCCTGAATATATTTGCTTTCAAGGGTGGGTTTCAGATCTCGCGGATCGAAGAAGTCATACTCAATGGCGTAGCCCGGGCGGACGATCTTCGCGTTCTCCATGCCCTGCATGGAGCGAACGATCTGCATCTGTACGTCAAACGGCAGGCTGGTGGAAATGCCGTTTGGATAAATTTCGTTGCTGGTCAGCCCTTCTGGCTCAAGGAAGATTTGGTGCTGATTGCGATCGGCAAAACGCATCACTTTATCTTCGATAGACGGGCAGTAACGCGGACCAATACCTTCGATAACGCCTGCATACATCGGGCTGCGATCGAGGTTATTACGAATAACGTCGTGGGTTTTTTCGTTGGTATACGTGATGTAGCACGGCACCTGAGCAGGATGCTGGTTCACATTCCCCATAAACGAGAAAACCGGCAGCGGGCTGTCGCCGTTTTGTTGCGCAAGCATGCTGAAATCGATTGTGCGGGCATCGATACGCGGAGGCGTACCCGTTTTCAGGCGGTTGACGCGCAGCGGCAGTTCACGCAGACGGCGTGAAAGCGAGATGGACGGCGGATCGCCGGCCCGGCCACCGCTGTAGTTGTCCAGTCCGATATGAATTTTGCCATCGAGGAAAGTCCCGACGGTCAGCACCACGGCTTTGGCGCGGAACTTCAGTCC
This sequence comes from Dryocola mayonis, assembly GCF_051307045.1. Lineage (NCBI taxonomy): Bacteria > Pseudomonadati > Pseudomonadota > Gammaproteobacteria > Enterobacterales > Enterobacteriaceae > Dryocola > Dryocola mayonis. Next base: position 4,235,025 of record NZ_CP150452.1, on the reverse strand, counting down.
CATCTGGGTAACCGCGCCGACAACGCGATCGTTTTCCACAATCAGATCTTCTACCGCCTGCTGGAAGATCATCAGGTTGGGCTGGTTCTCCAGCGCCGTACGCACGGCCTGCCGGTACAGCACGCGGTCTGCCTGTGCACGGGTAGCCCGTACCGCAGGGCCTTTGCTGGCGTTTAGTATCCTAAACTGTATGCCGGCATGATCGATCGCTTTCGCCATCAATCCGCCCAGTGCGTCCACTTCCTTAACCAGATGTCCCTTGCCAATACCGCCGATCGCCGGATTACAGGACATCTGTCCCAGCGTGTCGATATTGTGTGTCAGAAGAAGGGTCTGTTGACCCATTCGGGCTGCGGCCATCGCGGCCTCGGTGCCTGCATGACCCCCGCCAATGATGATGACGTCAAAAGGATCTGGATAAAACATGGTGACTGCCTCGTGGTTAAACGGGAGGGTGACTGATTCCCGGGTTGGCGATTCTACTCAACTTTAGTCGATGGAGAAAGTACCGGGATCCTCACTAATTAAAAGAAGATCTTTTTTATTTAAAGATCTCTTTATTATGATCTCTTATTAGGATCGCCCTGTGCTGTGGATAACCCGTTTTAAGCTAAAGAGATCAAATAATTGGGATAGATCGTTTGCTGTGAATGATCGGTGATCCTACGCAGTATAAGCTGGGATCAAAAGCGAGGGTTATGCACAACTCAAAAAGTGAACAGCAGTTGTTCTTTGGATAACTACCGCTTATTACGAGCTTTTAAGCATAGTTATACACAAAAAAAAGGCCGATCTTTACAAATCCTGGAGTAAATCTTTCCAGGATCCGACCCAAACTTCAGCCGGATCTTCAGGAATGTCATGATCGAGGATGTTCACCTTCAGTAAAGAACCCACTCGTTTTGCTCCGCAATCGCTAAGCAAGGCGTCCATTTTTTCAATGGCGCCGCAAAAAGTATCGTATTCACGGCTGCCGATACCCACTGCACCATAGCGAAGGTTGCTCAGATCCGGGCGTTCTTCCTTTATTGCATCGTAAAGGGGCTGCAGATTATCCGGCAGATCGCCTGCGCCATGCGTCGAGGAGACAATCAGCCATACGCCGCTGGTTTGCAGATCTTCAAGCAGCGGCCCGTGCAGCGTTTCGGTGGAGAAACCCGCTTCATTCAGCTTCTCAGCTAAATGTTCAGCCACATATTCGGCACTGCCAAGCGTACTGCCACTAATCAGAGTAATGTCTGCCATTGCGATCCCGCCTTTACAAGTCGTCGCGTATTGTACGCTGTGTAAGGCCTGCGATCTACCTGTGGATAATATGGGTATTACATTTAGCCCTTATGGCCTGATCGTCCGCATAATGGGGTTCTGCAGGGAGATCAAAGTCTCGGTGGACTGAATTTCATCAATTGTTTGGATCTTGTTGATAAGTACCTGCTGCAGCGCATCTATCGAGCGGCACATCACCTTAATAAAGATGCTGTAGTGGCCGGTGGTGTAGTAGGCCTCGGTCACCTCTTCGAGGCTTTCCAGCCTGGCCAACGCGGAGGGATAGTCTTTCGCGCTTTTTAAAATAATGCCGATAAAGCAGCAAACGTCGTAACCCAACTGCTTGGGGCTGACGTCGATACGCGCCCCGGTGATAATGCCTGCCTGCTTCATCTTCTCTACGCGGACGTGGATTGTGCCGGGACTTACGCCGAACTGTTTGGCCAGCTCGGCGTATGCCGTACGCGCGTTTGCCATGAGCGCTTCAAGAATGCCGCGATCCAGATTATCGATCTGATAATTATCCATCACTTTTTCCTATGATTAATCACGAATATCTAATTTTTATAGCCTTAAATTAACTGATTAAAAAGAGGATGGCCTTTTTTATTATTGATTATTGAATGTGGTGCCCTTTCTGTTGCTTAATCACCGGTACTGAAACAACACAGCAAAAGAGAAGAGCCATGAAAACCGCCTACATCGCTAAGCAACGCCAGATTAGTTTTGTGAAATCCTATTTCTCACGCCAGCTTGAAGAAAAATTGGGTCTGATTGAAGTTCAGGCACCGATTCTCAGCCGCGTTGGAGATGGTACACAGGACAACCTGTCCGGCTGTGAAAAAGCGGTACAGGTAAAGGTGAAAACCCTGCCTGAGGCGCAGTTTGAAGTGGTGCATTCGCTGGCCAAATGGAAAAGAAAAATGCTCGGCCAGCATGACTTCAGCGCGGGCGAAGGGCTTTACACGCACATGAAAGCCCTGCGCCCCGATGAAGATCGCCTGACCCCGATCCACTCTGTTTATGTCGATCAGTGGGACTGGGAACGCGTGATGGGCGATGGCGAACGCCATCTGGGCACCCTGAAGCAGACCGTGGAAAGCATCTGGGCGGCGATGAAAGCCACGGAAGCGGCCGTTGCCGAACAGTATGGCCTTGCCTCCTTCCTGCCGGAACAGATTCACTTTGTTCACAGCGAAGAGCTGCAGCAGCGCTTCCCGGAGCTGGATGCAAAAGGCCGCGAACGCGCTATCGCCAAAGAGCTGGGCGCCGTGTTCCTGATTGGCATCGGCGGCAAGCTGGCCGACGGCAAACGTCACGACGTTCGCGCCCCGGATTATGATGACTGGTCAACCCGCAGCGAAGGCGGTTTCTGCGGTCTGAACGGCGACATTCTGGTGTGGAACCCGGTGCTGGAAGATGCGTTCGAGCTCTCTTCTATGGGGATCCGCGTGGATGCCGAAGCCCTGAAACGCCAGCTGGCGGTGACCGGCGATGAAGATCGTTTGCAGCTTGAATGGCACCAGTCCCTGCTCAAAGGCGAAATGCCGCAAACTATCGGCGGCGGCATCGGCCAGTCTCGTCTGACCATGCTGCTGCTGCAACAGCCGCATATCGGCCAGGTGCAGTGCGGCGTATGGCCGGCCGCCGTGCAGGATAAGGTCGACGCCCTGCTGTAATTTTAACGCTGCCAGCGGCGCAGCAGGCGGCTACGCATCCCGGTATCAAAGCGCCAGATATGGTCGAAAATGCGCATGATGCCGGGTTTGCCGTGTCCCGACATCGCCACCGCGTGAAAACGATGCTGGTGCGCCTGCTGTAGCCCCTTCACTTTATTTACCAGCTCATCGGGCAGCCGCTGGGCGATAAAATCTGAAATAACCACCGCGTCGGCGTCAAACCATTCGCTGCCCTGCATTTTCTCGACGATCGAACGAAAACAGCTGGCCAGATCGGTGCCGCCGCGAAAGCGCTGGCTGAGAAAACGAATTGCCTGCTCAATGCCGTCTTTACCGCAGACTTCATAGCGCACCACTTCGCTGGAAAACAGCATAATGAAACAGCGGCGGTTATCCGCCAGCGCGATGCGCATCAGCGCCAGGCAAAAAGCCTTGGCGCACTGTTCATTAAAGCCCCCCATTGAACCCGAAGTGTCTACGCAGACAATAAATGGCCCGCGCGGCTGCTCGTCAAAATCCTGATGGACGACGGGGCGTTCCACCACCTTTTCCCGCCATGAATCGCCGTGCAGGCGATAGGTAAGAAGCTGTTTTTCCACCAGCCGCCGGTAGAATTCAAACTCCAGCTCGGTGATGCCGAGCGTTGCCAGTTCCGGCGGCAGCAGGCGCAGAATATCGTCGCTGCGCTGCAGGCCGTCGACCTGTTCAGGCACGGTGGCGGGCTCGCGCACCATCATGCGCCAGCTTTCCATCGGCGAGTCTTTTCTCGGAACAACTTTGGCCTCTTTTGAACGCCCGAGCTGTTCGGCAAGCTTCATTAATTCAGGCTGGGCCGGCGAGAAACTCGCCGTACTGCACGATTAGCTGGTAGTCGCCGCGCTTAAGCGTGCCGGCGCTCATGTCCCACAGCCTTCCGGCCGCATTATCGTTTTCCGACAGCACGGGTTCCAGCTGGCCGCTTAGCGCCAGGCGAGCCTGAACCTCTGCCAGCAGGCTGTCGCGTTCTTCTTCAAGCAATTGCTGATTAAGCGAGGTCGCCTGCACCACCAGGCTCAGCCGCCAGCGCTGTAAAAACAGGGTTTGCTGCGCTGGGGTAAAATGAGGATGTTCCGCGATCAGCGCCTGCGCCTGTGCAAAAAAAGGGGAGCTGATGCTTTTTAGCAGCGCCAGTATCTCAGGCTGTTTAACGATAAGCTGGCTGGTGGTGAGCAACTGGCTTTCCTGATAGCACAATACCTCTCTTGCCAGCTCCGGCGGCGCCTGGGTGTCATGCAGCCTGGCCTTGAGCAGCTCACGCCAGCGCGGAATATCCTGCGTGACGGCATTTTTTAGCCGTGGGAATTTTTCAAAGAAGACGGCCAGCTGGGGAGCGGCCAGCAACGTCAGTATTATCTCTTCTATCATCTCTCCTTCGCTGATAGCGAGAATAACGTCGAGCGTCTCCAGGCTCAGCATTATTGCCGGGCCTCTTTGATCTGTGCGGCGACATCCTGCAGGCTGGCCTCAATTTTGCCCAGCCAGTCGCTGTGGATAAACAGGCATTTTTGCTGATCGTTAAAACGTTCGTGCTGCTGGTGAAGCGCGGCTTCGAGATCGTCAAACTGTTGTTTGATCTCATCCGGCATTCCCTGCTGCTGTTTGCCGGGCATCACCAGCCGGGTGCCCTGCAGGCTGACGTCCCTGATAACCAGGTGCTGTGTGGCATCCACCTCCAGGTTCAGCGTCTGGGCGAATCCAATGCCGTTAAGCTTTCCGCGGATCTCGCCGCCTTTTATCAGCCACTGCGCCAGGGCTTCACGGTTTATCGCAATATGGATGACCTCAATATCGTGCAGCTTCATCGGCTGCTGGAGCAACAGCGTCAGGGTTTCTCCGCTGAGATAATCGGGAAGCTCGTAGTGAGGACGGCGGCTGAACATGCCGCCCTGCTTGCTCAGGGTGATGGCTTCCCGATCGCTGTGCTGTTGCTGCAGCTGGATGCGGCGCTGCACGATAGCGCCCAGCTTGCTGAGCATCGCATGCTGCTGCCATGCCTGCCCGGTCATCAATATTTCCAGCTGCTGCTGCATCAGATTCATGGCCGCGGTGTCATGCCACAGGCAGTCTTTTAAAAGAATAAGATCGATTGGCGCCACGGCGCTTCTGCCGCTGAAGAAGGCGCTGGCCTGCAGCAGACGAATGGCTTTTTTCCAGCGCCTGTCTGAAACATAGGGCGCGCCGGGCAGCTCTTCCAGCTGCAGGCGCAGGGTGAATATCAGCTCAAAGACATTATCGGGAAGCGCGACGGCGCCGATTTCCCGCTGCCAGCTAAAGTATTCTTCGTCGCTTACCTGGAGGCTTTCCGCCACGGGGTTTTCGTTTTCATCCTGCTGGCTGATGAGCATGGAGCGGAAATTGCCCTTCTCCTGCACTTTGTCGAGCCACAGGCGAATCAGCATGCGGTCGTATAAGGCTTCGAGGCTGCTGTCGGCCTCGGGAAGTTCGTTGGACGCGGCCACCAGCAGGCGCATCGGGATTTTCTCTTCGCTGGCCCCGTTTCGGAAGCGGCGTTCGTTGATGGCGGTTAGCAAAGTATTCAGAATGGCGGGCCCGGCCTTCCAGATCTCATCAAGAAAGACGATTTCCGCCTCCGGCAGGTAGCCTGCGGTGAGACGCTCGTAGCGCCCCTCATCTTTTAGCGCCTGGATGGACAGCGGTCCGAAAACCTCTTCCGGAGTGGAAAAGCGCGTCATCAGATATTCAAAAGCGCGGGCGTGCCGGAAGGCAAATTTAAGGCGGCGGGCAATCAGACTTTTGGCTATTCCCGGCGGCCCTAATAAAAAGACGCTCTCCCCGCTCAACGCCGCCAGCAGGCAAAGCCGAATGGCGTGGCTTCGTTCAAAAAGCCCTTTTTCAAGCGATGAGCTAAGCCGTGAAATTCTTTCAGCCAGTAAATGTGATTGAGCCATAATTAGCTTTGCATCCTTACGCGTTATCGCTGTGCGGAAAGGCGAGTATATCGTTTATCCATAAGCGCGTTAATGGATTGATGATCGGGCCTTTTTTCTCTGACCTAAGATAAGCTAATTGCATTTAGGGATACGATTTCCTCCATTATCGTGCATACTGTGCGCCTTTTTGTGGGCCAAGGGACTAAGCACACGCATTCAGGATTCCAACAAAAGATTAGTCTATGAGCGCTGATAATAAACAATCATTGCCCGCGATAACGCTGGCGGCAATTGGGGTGGTGTACGGTGATATCGGTACCAGCCCGCTTTATACCCTTCGTGAATGTCTGTCAGGTCAGTTTGGTTTTGGCGTCGAACGTGAAGCCGTATTCGGTTTCTTATCGTTAATTTTCTGGCTGTTGATTCTGGTCGTCTCCGTTAAGTATCTCACCTTCGTGATGAGGGCAGACAACGCCGGCGAAGGCGGTATTTTGACGCTGATGTCCCTGGCGGGGCGCAATACCTCGGCGAAAATGACCTCGGTGCTGGTGATCATGGGATTGATCGGCGGCAGCTTCTTTTATGGGGAGGTGGTCATTACCCCGGCGATATCGGTGATGTCGGCCATTGAGGGTCTGGAGATAGCCGCGCCGCAGCTTGATGCCTATATCGTCCCGCTCTCGATAATCGTCCTGACGCTGCTGTTTATGATCCAGAAACACGGCACGGGCATGGTGGGCAAGCTGTTTGCTCCGGTGATGCTGCTCTGGTTCCTGGTGCTGGCCGTGCTGGGCGCGCGCAGCATTATCGCTAACCCGGAAGTGCTGCAGGCATTAAACCCTTCCTGGGCGGTGCGCTTCTTCCTGGAATATAAATCGGTCTCGTTCTTTGCGCTCGGCGCGGTCGTGCTTTCTATTACCGGCGTGGAAGCGCTGTATGCGGATATGGGCCATTTCGGCAAGCTCCCTATTCGCCTTGCCTGGTTTTCCGTGGTGCTGCCGTCGCTGGTGCTGAACTACTTCGGCCAGGGCGCGCTATTGTTGAAAACGCCGGCGGCGATTAAAAACCCCTTCTTCCTGCTGGCGCCTGACTGGGCGTTGATTCCGTTGATGATTCTGGCGACGCTCGCCACGGTTATCGCCTCGCAGGCGGTGATCTCCGGCGTCTTCTCTCTGACTCGCCAGGCGGTGCGTCTGGGCTATCTGTCGCCAATGCGCATCATCCACACCTCGGAAATGGAATCCGGGCAGATTTACGTTCCGGCGATTAACTGGATCCTCTATATCTCCGTGGTGATTGTGATTGTCAGCTTCGAGCATTCCAGCAACCTGGCCGCGGCCTATGGGATTGCGGTGACCGGCACTATGGTGCTGACCTCCATTCTTCTGTGCACCGTGGCGCGCAAAAACTGGCACTGGAATAAGATTGCCGTGCTGCTGATGGGCTTTGGCTTCCTGTGCATCGATATTCCGCTGTTTACGGCAAACGTCGTCAAAATATTCTCCGGCGGCTGGCTGCCGCTTTGCCTGGCGCTGGTGATGTTTATCATCATGACCACCTGGAAGAGCGAGCGTTTCCGCCTGCTTCGCCGCATGCATGAGCACGGCAACTCTCTGGAAGCGATGATCGCGTCGCTGGAGAAATCGCCGCCGGTTCGCGTACCGGGCACGGCCGTGTATATGTCCCGCGCGCTGAACGTTATTCCTTTCGCGATGCTGCATAACCTCAAGCACAACAAAGTATTGCATGAGCGCGTGGTGCTTCTGACGCTGCGTACCGAAGACGCGCCTTACGTTCATAACGTGAAGCGCGTTTCTATCGAGCAGCTTTCGCCAACCTTCTGGCGCGTGGTGGCGAGCTACGGCTGGCGCGAAACGCCGAACGTGGAAGAAATCTTCCACCGCTGCGGGCTTGAGGGGCTAAGTTGCCGAATGACGGAAACCTCGTTCTTTATGTCCCACGAGTCGCTGATCATCGGCAAACGCCCGTGGTATCTGCGCCTGCGCGGCAAGCTGTTCCTCGCGCTCCAGCGCAACGCCCTGCGGGCGCCGGACCAGTTTGAGATCCCGCCAAACAGGGTTATCGAACTGGGAACGCAGGTCGAAATCTGACTCTGACGCCCCTTTATCCGAAGGGGCGCCTTTATGAAAAAGCCAGAACGGCGCGGGTTGCCGGCTTTTTTGCTTAACGCCATAAAAATCAATGAATTGATTATCCAAAAAACCCTCCTTCTTTTTAAGCCCTGAGTCGATTGTATGCCTGAACGCGCTCTCATTTTTTCCGCGCCGTAATTTGCGGGCGAAACGTTTCGATAGCGATCACATTTCCACGATCCGACGGTTGTTTTATCGCCGCAATATTCCCTACACTCTGGATCAGCGAAACGTTTCGCTAGTGGAGTAAGAAAATGAAGAAAGGCACCGTTCTCAACGCTGATATCTCGTCCGTTATTTCTCGTCTTGGCCACACCGATATGCTGGTGGTCGCCGATGCCGGCCTGCCGGTTCCGCGCGGCACGCAGCGTATTGATTTGGCGCTGACGCACGGCGTGCCGGGTTTTATGCAGGTCGTGGATGTAATCACGCAGGAAATGCAGGTTGAGGTGGCGATCCTCGCTCAGGAAATTCAACAACATAATCCTCAGCTCCACGAAACGTTGCTCAAACACATCGAGCAACTGCAACAACTCCAGGGAAATACCATAGCTGTTCGTTATCTCAGCCATGAGCAGTTCAAGCAGCAAACCGCACAGGCACACGCGGTTATTCGCAGCGGGGAGTGTTCCCCGTATGCGAATATCATTCTCTGTGCCGGCGTAACTTTCTGAGGCCGGTATGGAACCTTTACTGCAACTCAAAGGGATCGATAAGTCGTTCCCCGGCGTAAAAGCCCTTTCTGGCGCCGCGCTGAACGTTTACCCGGGACGCGTGATGGCGCTGGTGGGTGAAAACGGCGCGGGTAAATCCACCATGATGAAAGTGTTAACCGGCATTTATCAGCGCGACGCCGGTTCGCTGCTATGGCTGGGCCAGGAAACCACCTTTAACGGCCCGAAATCCTCCCAGGAGGCGGGCATCGGCATCATCCATCAGGAGCTCAACCTGATCCCGCAGCTCAGCATTGCGGAAAACATCTTCCTCGGGCGCGAGTTTGTCACCCGCTTCGGTAAGATCGAATGGAAGAAGATGTATGCCGAGGCGGACAGGCTGCTGGCAAAGCTCAACCTGCGCTTTAAGAGCCAGAAGCTGGTGGGCGATCTGTCGATTGGCGATCAGCAAATGGTCGAGATAGCCAAGGTGCTGAGCTTCGAGTCGAAGGTCATCATTATGGATGAGCCTACCGATGCGCTGACTGATACCGAAACCGAATCGCTGTTCCGCGTTATCCGCGAGCTGAAAGCGCAGGGGCGCGGCATCGTTTATATCTCTCACCGCATGAAAGAAATTTTTGAAGTTTGCGATGACGTGACGGTGTTCCGCGACGGCCAGTTTATTGCCGAACGCGAAGTCGCCACGCTCACCGAAGACTCGCTGATCGAAATGATGGTGGGCCGCAAGCTTGAAGATCAGTATCCGCGCCTGAATAAAGAGCCGGGCGAGGTTCGTCTGCGTGTTGATAACCTGTCCGGGCCGGGCGTGAATGACGTTAGCTTCACCCTGCGTAAAGGGGAAATTCTTGGCGTCGCCGGGTTGATGGGCGCAGGCCGCACCGAATTAATGAAAGTGCTGTACGGCGCGCTGCCGCGTAGCGGTGGCTATGTGGCGCTCGATGGCCGTGAGGTGGTGGCGCGTTCCCCGCAGGATGGCCTGGCGAACGGCATCGTTTACATCTCAGAAGACCGTAAGCGCGATGGGCTGGTGCTGGGCATGTCGGTAAAAGAGAACATGTCGCTTACCGCGCTGCGCTATTTCAGCCACAACGTCGGTAGCCTGAAGCACAAAGACGAGCAGCAGGCGGTGCAGGACTTCGTTCGCCTGTTCAACGTCAAAACCCCTTCGATTGAGCAGCCGATTGGCCTGCTCTCCGGCGGTAACCAGCAAAAGGTCGCCATCGCCCGCGGGCTGATGACGCGTCCGAAAGTGCTTATTCTCGACGAGCCGACCCGCGGCGTTGACGTTGGGGCGAAAAAAGAAATTTATCAGTTAATTAACCAGTTTAAAGCCGATGGGTTAAGCATCATTCTCGTGTCGTCAGAAATGCCGGAAGTGTTAGGCATGAGCGATCGCATTATGGTGATGCATGAAGGGCATCTGGGCGGGGTATTCACCCGTGAAGAGGCTACCCAGGAAGTATTGATGGCGGCGGCTGTCGGTAAGCTAAATCGCGTGAATCAGGAGTCTGTATAATGAGCACCCAGTCTGTTTCTTCCCGTCGCTGGTTCACCAAAGCGTGGCTGTTGGATCAAAAATCGCTGATCGCCCTGCTGGTGCTGATTGCCATCGTCTCGAGCCTGAGCCCGAACTTTTTCACCATCAATAACCTGTTTAACATCCTGCAGCAAACCTCCGTGAACGCCATTATGGCGGTGGGGATGACGCTGGTCATTCTTACTTCCGGGATCGACCTGTCCGTCGGTTCTTTACTGGCGCTGACCGGGGCGGTGGGCCGCCTCGATTGTTGGCTTAGAAGTGAATGCGCTGGTGGCGGTTGCCGCGGCGCTGGCGCTGGGAGCCGCAATCGGGGCCGTGACCGGCGTTATCGTTGCCAAAGGGCGCGTACAGGCGTTTATCGCCACCTTAGTCATGATGCTGCTGCTGCGCGGCGTGACCATGGTGTACACCAACGGCAGCCCGGTAAACACCGGCTTCTCGGATAACGCCGATCTCTTTGGCTGGTTTGGTATCGGCCGCCCGCTGGGTATCCCTACGCCGGTTTGGATCATGGGGATTGTCTTCCTGGCGGCGTGGTACATGCTGCACCACACCCGTCTGGGCCGTTATATTTACGCGCTGGGCGGCAACGAAGCGGCGACGCGCCTTTCCGGCATCAGCGTTAATAAAGTAAAAATTATCGTTTATTCGCTTTGTGGTCTGCTGGCTTCTCTGGCCGGGATCATCGAAGTGGCGCGCCTTTCCTCCGCACAGCCAACCGCGGGCACCGGCTATGAGCTGGATGCTATCGCCGCCGTTGTGCTGGGCGGCACAAGCCTTGCGGGCGGCAAAGGGCGTATCGTCGGCACGCTAATCGGCGCGCTGATCTTAGGCTTCCTGAACAACGGACTGAATTTATTAGGTGTTTCTTCCTATTACCAGATGATCGTCAAAGCAGTGGTTATTTTACTGGCGGTGCTGGTGGACAACAAAAAGCAGTAACAATCATAACCCTACAGGACATCTGACTATGAATATGAAAAAACTGGCTACTCTGGTTTCCGCTGTTGCGCTGAGCGCCACCGTTAGCGCAAACGCCATGGCGAAAGACACCATCGCGCTGGTTGTTTCCACGCTGAACAACCCGTTCTTCGTCTCCCTGAAGGACGGCGCGCAGAAAGAAGCCGACAAGCTGGGTTACAACCTGGTGGTGCTGGATTCCCAGAACAACCCGGCTAAGGAACTGGCGAACGTGCAGGATCTGACCGTACGCGGCACTAAACTGATGCTGATTAACCCAACGGATTCCGATGCCGTGGGCAACGCGGTAAAAATGGCTAACCAGGCTAAAATCCCGGTGATTACCCTCGACCGTATGGCAAACCAGGGCACCGTTATCAGCCACATCGCATCCGATAACGTAGCGGGCGGTAAAATGGCCGGCGACTTTATCGCCAGCAAAGTGGGCGAAGGCGCAAAAGTTATCGAACTGCAGGGGATCGCTGGCGCATCCGCCGCTCGTGAACGCGGTGAAGGTTTCAAACAGGCTACCGCTGCGCACAAATTTACCGTACTGGCGAGCCAGCCGGCGGACTTCGACCGTACTAAGGGCCTGAACGTTATGCAAAACCTGCTGACCGCGCATCCGGATGTGCAGGCAGTCTTTGCTCAGAACGACGAGATGGCGCTGGGCGCGCTGCGCGCGCTGCAAACCGCAGGCAAATCTGACGTGCTGGTGGTCGGCTTCGACGGTACGGCCGACGGCGTGAAAGCGGTAGAAGGCGGCAAGCTGGGCGCAACGGTGGCGCAGATGGCTGACCAAATCGGCGTTATCGGCGTGGAAACGGCGGATAAGGTCTTAAAAGGCGAAAAAGTCGAGTCTAAAATCCCGGTCGATCTGAAGCTGGTCACCAAATAAGTCGACATAACGGAAAAGCAGGGCATCGCGCCACCTGACAGAAGCCGGGTGGCGCACTCAACCGGACAGAAAAAATGAAAACGAAAGGCAGTCTCGTCGTCCTTGGCAGTATCAACGCCGACCACATCCTTAACCTCGAACATTTCCCCACGCCGGGTGAAACGGTTACCGGACAGGAATATCAGGTCGCGTTTGGCGGAAAGGGGGCAAACCAGGCCGTTGCCGCCGGGCGCAGCGGCGCCGACATTGCCTTTATTGCCTGCGTGGGTGACGACGATACCGGCAGCCGCGTGTGCAAACAGTTAGCCTGCGATAAAATCGACACCTCTCCAATCGGCACTATTAAAGATGCGGCAACGGGCGTTGCGCTGATCTTTGTCAACGGCGCCGGGGAAAACGTCATCGGTATTCATGCCGGAGCCAACGGCGCGTTAACGCCTGAACGGGTGGCGGAACAGCAGCAGAGAATTGCCGATGCCTCCGCGCTACTGATGCAGCTGGAGTCGCCGCTGGAAAGCGTGCTGGCCGCGGCGAAAATCGCTCATCAGCACCAGACTAAAGTGGTGCTCAACCCCGCGCCCGCCTGTGAACTGACCGATGAACTGCTGGGGCTGGTGGATATGATCACCCCGAACGAAACCGAAGCGGAAAAGCTCACCGGTATTCGCGTTACAAACGACGACGATGCGGCAAAAGCCGCGCGGGCGTTGCACGACAAAGGCATTGCAACCGTCATTATTACGCTCGGCAGCCGCGGCGTCTGGCTGAGCGAGCAGGGCAAAGGGCGGCGCGTGCCGGGGTTTAAAGTTAAAGCCGTGGATACTATCGCGGCGGGCGATACCTTTAACGGCGCGCTGGTTACGGCTCTGCTGGAAGAGAAACCGATGGCCGAGGGCCATCCGCTTTGCCCATGCCGCCGCCGCCATTGCCGTAACCCGTAAAGGCGCCCAGCCTTCGGTGCCCTGGCGTCATGAAATCGACGAGTTTTTGCAGCAGCAGGGGTAATCATGGCCACCATGAAAGATGTCGCTCGCCTCGCGGGCGTCTCCACCTCGACGGTTTCACACGTCATCAATAAAGACCGTTTCGTGAGCGAGGCTATACGCGAAAAGGTCGACGCGGCTATCAAATCCCTGAACTACGCGCCTTCCGCGCTGGCGCGTAGCCTCAAACTTAATCAGACCCACACCATCGGCATGCTAATCACCGCCAGCAGCAACCCCTTTTATTCTGAGCTGGTGCGCGGCGTGGAGCGCAGCTGCTTTGAGCGCGGCTACAGCCTGGTGCTGTGCAATACCGAAGGCGACGAGCAGCGCATGAACCGCAACCTGGAGACGCTGATGCAAAAGCGCGTCGACGGGCTGCTGCTGCTGTGTACCGAAACCCATCTGCCTTCGGCTGAGATCATAAATCGCTACCCCTCCATTCCCACGGTAATGATGGACTGGGCGCCGTTTGAAGGCGAAAGCGACGTGATTCAGGATAACTCCCTGCTGGGCGGCGAAATGGCGACTCAGCACCTTATTGATAACGGCTATACCCGCATCGCCTGTATCGCCGGCTCGCAGGATAAAACGCCCGCGCGGCTGCGGCTGGAAGGCTATCGTCGGGCAATGCGCAGCGCCGGGCTTGAGATCCTGCCGGGATATGAAATCATCGGCGACTTTGAGTTTCAGGGCGGGTTTACGGCCATGAACTCGCTACTGGCTCTGGAAAATCCGCCTCATGCGGTATTCACCGGCAACGATGCGATGGCGGTGGGCGCTTATCATGCCCTCTACCAGGCTGGTTTGCAGGTGCCGAAAGATATGGCCGTGGTGGGCTACGATGACATCGAGCTGGCGCGCTACATGGCGCCGCCGCTTACGACCATTCACCAGCCGAAAGATGAGCTGGGCGAGCTGGCCGTTGACGTGCTGATTCATCGCATGGCGCAGCCCGGCCTTGAGCAGCAGCGCCTGCTGCTTACGCCTGAGCTGGTGGTGCGCGGATCCGTCTAACGCTTATGGCGTTCCTTAATCAGGTTGCGTCCATCTTTTGGACGCAGCAGCAAGAACACCAGCGCGGAAACTAACGTCACCGCGCCCATTGTCAGAAACGTATAGTGGAACTGCTCGACGGTATTGATACTGTCGATCCCTTCATAAAGGCGAAGCACTGCCGCACTGACCGCCACCCCAAGGCTGATGGAAAGCTGCTGCGTCACGGCCAGCACGCTGTTGCCGCTGCTGGCGTTTTCATCGGTGAGATCGGCAAGGGCGATGGTATTCATGGCGGTGAACTGCGTGGACATGGCCATCCCAAGGATAAAGAGCGGCAGAATCAGCAGGCCTATCTCCATTCCCGGCGACTGCAACGAGAACTGTCCAATCAGCAGGCCAATCAACAGCGTGACGCCGACCAGGGTTTTCCTGTAGCCGAACCAGCGCAGCACCTGGGTCACGGTAGATTTTGCCAGCAGCGACCCGAACGCGGTGGGCGCCATCATGCAGCCCGCAATTAGCGCCGTATAACCAAATCCAACCTGAAGCATTAAAGGCATAAGGAAGGGCACGCATCCGGTCCCGAGCCGCGAGGCAAGGTTGCCGGCGATGCCAACGGAGAAGGTTCTGGTTTTGAACATAGGCAAAGCGATAAGCGGCGCGGGATGCCGGCGCGCATGCCATATGTACGCCATCAGCAGGAGCAGCCCGCCGAGGATAATCAGAATACCGATATAGCTGGCAACGATACGCTCGCCAAACAGCTCCATGCCGCTTGAAATCAACACCAGGCCCAGGCCGAATAAAAGAAAGCCCTGCATATCAAAGCCGCGACGCGGGGTTGTAAAGTTGGGCATGTATTTCCGGGCGTAGAGCAACCCGAGAATGCCGATAGGGATATTAATAAGGAAGATCCAGTGCCAGCTCGCCCACGTCACCAGCACGCCGCCGAGCAGCGGACCTAAAATCGGCCCCACCAGGCCTGGCATGGTAACGAAGTTCAGCACGGGCAGCAGTTCGCTACGCGGATAAGCGCGCAGTAAAGCCAGGCGGGCAACCGGCATCATCATCGCCCCGCCAATGCCCTGCACTACGCGGAAGATAACCAGCTGGCTTAGCGAGCCGGACATGGCGCAGGCAAACGAGCCCAGCGTAAAGAGGGAGACCGCTATCATAAACACGCGTCGGGTGCCGAAGCGGTCGGCAAGCCAGCCGCTGACGGGGATCAGCATCGCGACGGTCAGGGTGTAGCTGATAATCGCAGACTGCATCGCCAGCGGTGAACGATCGAGGCTGTGAGCGATTGCGGGTAGCGCGGTATTAAGGATGGTGGCATCCAGCGCCTGCATAAAGAAAGCCATCGCCGCAATCCACGGCAGCCCGGCCATACTACGAGCAGTTTTGGTCATTAGAATCCTGATGTTTTAAAGCAGCCAGGAACGTCTGCGTTTAGCCGTTGGCGAAGGGTTCCTGTAAGAGCGCCTGTCCTGCAATTAAGGCAGCCTGGCCGTTTCCCTGGGTGATGGCATCAACGATAGCCTGGTGCAAATCGAGTTTGATTACTTCGTTATCGGTTATGGCAGTGAAGTAATTGTAATAAATAGAACGGAATAAGTTAGCGAAAGAACAAAGGAAAGGGTTACCGCTCATTTCATAGATATGTTCATGGTAGGCCATATCCACTTCTATCCAGCGTTCGCGGTCAAAAGAGGTCTGCAGTTTCACCATCTCGGTCATCAGCTCGTTGAGATAGGCTTTCTGTTTGCCGTCGCCATTTATAGCTGCGAGCGAGCAGGGCCTGCGGCTCCAGGCTATTGCGCATGACAAGGAAGTAATCCACGACGTCATTGAAATTTTCCTCGGTCATCCACCAGGTGAGCAGCTCCTTATCAAGGAAGTTCCAGTGGCTGCGGGGCATAACGCGGGTGCCGATGCGCGGGCGAGGCAGAACCATTCCTTTCGCCGTCAAAGTCTTTACCGCTTCCCGCACGGCGGTGCGGCTAACGCTGAATAATTCACCCAGTTCTATTTCACCGGGTAAAATGCTGCCTGCTTCATACTCCCCACGCAGAATGCGCTGCGCCAGTTTTTCCGCAAGGATATAAGAAAGGTTCTTTTGCGCAGCGAGCTGTTGTGCAGATAAAGACATTTATGCAATTCCTTTAGCTATGTTTCTTTTTTTAGTATGCCATCTGACGTCGTTTTCTGATGCTTAAAACAGCAAATATCCCTGATTGCAGGCCGCGGCTGGCGGTTTTGGTGAAAAAAAAGGCGGTCGGTAAAATTTTTGAAATAAACCCTTGTCAGCCTCAGAAAAATCCCTATACTGCGCCTCCACTGACACGGCACAACGGCTTACAAACCGGCCCGTCAGGCAGACGAAAGCGAAAATAAACGCTTGACTCTGCAGGAGGAAAGCGTAATATACGCCACCTCGCAACAGCAGGCTTCGCCGCTGATTGCACTGCTCTTTAACAATTTATCAGACAATCTGTGTGGGCACTCGCAGGATTGATATCTCAGCACCTCCGGGTGCAAAAAAATATCAAGTCTTGAAGAGTGACCAGACAGTAATTCATTAGTGAATTATGTGAATGTAATCTTTGAGCATCGCTTCACGTGTTGAAGCACATCAAGCTTTTAATTGAAGAGTTTGATCATGGCTCAGATTGAACGCTGGCGGCAGGCCTAACACATGCAAGTCGAACGGTAGCGGGAAGAAGCTTGCTTCTTTGCCGACGAGTGGCGGACGGGTGAGTAATGTCTGGGAAACTGCCTGATGGCGGGGGATAACTACTGGAAACGGTAGCTAATACCGCATAACGTCGCAAGACCAAAGAGGGGGACCTTCGGGCCTCTTGCCATCAGATGTGCCCAGATGGGATTAGCTTGTTGGTGGGGTAACGGCTCACCAAGGCGACGATCCCTAGCTGGTCTGAGAGGATGACCAGCCACACTGGAACTGAGACACGGTCCAGACTCCTACGGGAGGCAGCAGTGGGGAATATTGCACAATGGGCGCAAGCCTGATGCAGCCATGCCGCGTGTATGAAGAAGGCCTTCGGGTTGTAAAGTACTTTCAGCGAGGAGGAAGGTGCTGAGGTTAATAACCTCAGCAATTGACGTTACTCGCAGAAGAAGCACCGGCTAACTCCGTGCCAGCAGCCGCGGTAATACGGAGGGTGCAAGCGTTAATCGGAATTACTGGGCGTAAAGCGCACGCAGGCGGTCTGTCAAGTCGGATGTGAAATCCCCGGGCTCAACCTGGGAACTGCATTCGAAACTGGCAGGCTAGAGTCTTGTAGAGGGGGGTAGAATTCCAGGTGTAGCGGTGAAATGCGTAGAGATCTGGAGGAATACCGGTGGCGAAGGCGGCCCCCTGGACAAAGACTGACGCTCAGGTGCGAAAGCGTGGGGAGCAAACAGGATTAGATACCCTGGTAGTCCACGCCGTAAACGATGTCGACTTGGAGGTTGTTCCCTTGAGGAGTGGCTTCCGGAGCTAACGCGTTAAGTCGACCGCCTGGGGAGTACGGCCGCAAGGTTAAAACTCAAATGAATTGACGGGGGCCCGCACAAGCGGTGGAGCATGTGGTTTAATTCGATGCAACGCGAAGAACCTTACCTACTCTTGACATCCAGAGAACTTTCCAGAGATGGACTGGTGCCTTCGGGAACTCTGAGACAGGTGCTGCATGGCTGTCGTCAGCTCGTGTTGTGAAATGTTGGGTTAAGTCCCGCAACGAGCGCAACCCTTATCCTTTGTTGCCAGCGGTTAGGCCGGGAACTCAAAGGAGACTGCCAGTGATAAACTGGAGGAAGGTGGGGATGACGTCAAGTCATCATGGCCCTTACGAGTAGGGCTACACACGTGCTACAATGGCGCATACAAAGAGAAGCGACCTCGCGAGAGCAAGCGGACCTCATAAAGTGCGTCGTAGTCCGGATCGGAGTCTGCAACTCGACTCCGTGAAGTCGGAATCGCTAGTAATCGTGGATCAGAATGCCACGGTGAATACGTTCCCGGGCCTTGTACACACCGCCCGTCACACCATGGGAGTGGGTTGCAAAAGAAGTAGGTAGCTTAACCTTCGGGAGGGCGCTTACCACTTTGTGATTCATGACTGGGGTGAAGTCGTAACAAGGTAACCGTAGGGGAACCTGCGGTTGGATCACCTCCTTACCTTAAAGATACAACCCGCGCAGTGCTCACACAGATTGTCTGATAGAAGTAAAGAAGCAAGGCGTCTTGCGAGTGAGACTTCAGTGTCCCCTTCGTCTAGAGGCCCAGGACACCGCCCTTTCACGGCGGTAACAGGGGTTCGAATCCCCTAGGGGACGCCACTTGCTGGTATGTAAGTGAAAGATGCGTGCCGAACTATCTCAAAACTGATTCTCAGGAATCACGTTTGAGATATTTGCTCTTTAAAAATCCGGAACAAGCTGAAAATTGAAACGACATGTCGTCTCATTCTTCCGTAATAAAGAATGGGTTTACGATATGTTCGAGTCTCTCAAATTTTCATAATCTGAAGCGAAACATCTTCGGGTTGTGAGGTTAAGCGACTAAGCGTACACGGTGGATGCCCTGGCAGTCAGAGGCGATGAAGGACGTGCTAATCTGCGATAAGCGCCGGTAAGGTGATATGAACCGTTATAACCGGCGATTTCCGAATGGGGAAACCCAGTGCAATCCGTTGCACTATCGTTAAGCCAATACATAACTTAACGAAGCGAACCGGGGGAACTGAAACATCTAAGTACCCCGAGGAAAAGAAATCAACCGAGATTCCCCCAGTAGCGGCGAGCGAACGGGGAGCAGCCCAGAACCAGCATCAGTTTGTGTGTCAGTGGAAGCGTCTGGAAAGTCGCAGGGTACAGGGTGATACTCCCGTACACAAAGGCACACCTTCTGTGAGTTCGACGAGTAGGGCGGGACACGTGGTATCCTGTCTGAATATGGGGGGACCATCCTCCAAGGCTAAATACTCCTGACTGACCGATAGTGAACCAGTACCGTGAGGGAAAGGCGAAAAGAACCCCGGCGAGGGGAGTGAAACAGAACCTGAAACCGTGTACGTACAAGCAGTGGGAGCCTCTTTATGGGGTGACTGCGTACCTTTTGTATAATGGGTCAGCGACTTATATTCTGTAGCAAGGTTAACCGTATAGGGGAGCCGCAGGGAAACCGAGTCTTAACTGGGCGTTAAGTTGCAGGGTATAGACCCGAAACCCGGTGATCTAGCCATGGGCAGGTTGAAGGTTGGGTAACACTAACTGGAGGACCGAACCGACTAATGTTGAAAAATTAGCGGATGACCTGTGGCTGGGGGTGAAAGGCCAATCAAACCGGGAGATAGCTGGTTCTCCCCGAAAGCTATTTAGGTAGCGCCTCGTGAATTCATCTCCGGGGGTAGAGCACTGTTTCGGCTAGGGGGCCATCCCGGCTTACCAACCCGATGCAAACTGCGAATACCGGAGAATGTTATCACGGGAGACACACGGCGGGTGCTAACGTCCGTCGTGAAGAGGGAAACAACCCAGACCGCCAGCTAAGGTCCCAAAGTCATGGTTAAGTGGGAAACGATGTGGGAAGGCACAGACAGCCAGGATGTTGGCTTAGAAGCAGCCATCATTTAAAGAAAGCGTAATAGCTCACTGGTCGAGTCGGCCTGCGCGGAAGATGTAACGGGGCTAAACCATGCACCGAAGCTGCGGCAGCGACACTATGTGTTGTTGGGTAGGGGAGCGTTCTGTAAGCCGTTGAAGGTGGACTGTGAGGTCTGCTGGAGGTATCAGAAGTGCGAATGCTGACATAAGTAACGATAAAGCGGGTGAAAAGCCCGCTCGCCGGAAGACCAAGGGTTCCTGTCCAACGTTAATCGGGGCAGGGTGAGTCGACCCCTAAGGCGAGGCCGAAAGGCGTAGTCGATGGGAAACAGGTTAATATTCCTGTACTCGGTGTTACTGCGAAGGGGGGACGGAGAAGGCTATGTTGGCCGGGCGACGGTTGTCCCGGTTTAAGCGTGCAGGCTTGTGTTCCAGGCAAATCCGGAACACTTTAAGGCTGAGGCGTGATGACGAGGCACTACGGTGCTGAAGTGACAAATGCCCTGCTTCCAGGAAAAGCCTCTAAGCATCAGGTAACACAGAATCGTACCCCAAACCGACACAGGTGGTCAGGTAGAGAATACCAAGGCGCTTGAGAGAACTCGGGTGAAGGAACTAGGCAAAATGGTGCCGTAACTTCGGGAGAAGGCACGCTGGCGCGTAGGTGAAGTCCCTTGCGGATGGAGCTGAAGCCAGTCGAAGATACCAGCTGGCTGCAACTGTTTATTAAAAACACAGCACTGTGCAAACACGAAAGTGGACGTATACGGTGTGACGCCTGCCCGGTGCCGGAAGGTTAATTGATGGGGTCAGCCGCAAGGCGAAGCTCTTGATCGAAGCCCCGGTAAACGGCGGCCGTAACTATAACGGTCCTAAGGTAGCGAAATTCCTTGTCGGGTAAGTTCCGACCTGCACGAATGGCGTAATGATGGCCAGGCTGTCTCCACCCGAGACTCAGTGAAATTGAACTCGCTGTGAAGATGCAGTGTACCCGCGGCAAGACGGAAAGACCCCGTGAACCTTTACTATAGCTTGACACTGAACACTGGTCCTTGATGTGTAGGATAGGTGGGAGGCTTTGAAGCGTGGACGCCAGTCTGCGTGGAGCCAACCTTGAAATACCACCCTTTAATGGCTGGTGTTCTAACGTAGACCCGTAATCCGGGTTGCGGACAGTGTCTGGTGGGTAGTTTGACTGGGGCGGTCTCCTCCTAAAGCGTAACGGAGGAGCACGAAGGTTAGCTAATCACGGTCGGACATCGTGAGGTTAGTGCAAAGGCATAAGCTAGCTTGACTGCGAGAGTGACGGCTCGAGCAGGTGCGAAAGCAGGTCTTAGTGATCCGGTGGTTCTGAATGGAAGGGCCCATCGCTCAACGGATAAAAGGTACTCCGGGGATAACAGGCTGATACCGCCCAAGAGTTCATATCGACGGCGGTGTTTGGCACCTCGATGTCGGCTCATCACATCCTGGGGCTGAAGTAGGTCCCAAGGGTATGGCTGTTCGCCATTTAAAGTGGTACGCGAGCTGGGTTTAGAACGTCGTGAGACAGTTCGGTCCCTATCTGCCGTGGGCGCTGGAGAATTGAGGGGGGCTGCTCCTAGTACGAGAGGACCGGAGTGGACGCATCACTGGTGTTCGGGTTGTCATGCCAATGGCACTGCCCGGTAGCTAAATGCGGAAGAGATAAGCGCTGAAAGCATCTAAGCGCGAAACTTGCCCCGAGATGAATTCTCCCTGAGACTTCAAGTCTCCTGAAGGAACGTTGAAGACGACGACGTTGATAGGCTGGGTGTGTAAGTGCAGCGATGCATTGAGCTAACCAGTACTAATGATCCGTGAGGCTTAACCTTACAACACCGAAGGTGTTTTGTGAGAGACAGAATAATTTGATTTTCAGCCTGAACCGAGATTTTAAGCCGGTGGTCATGAACAGTGACGGCCGGAGAACAGAATATGCCTGGCGGCAACAGCGCGGTGGTCCCACCTGACCCCATGCCGAACTCAGAAGTGAAACGCCGTAGCGCCGATGGTAGTGTGGGGTCTCCCCATGCGAGAGTAGGGAACTGCCAGGCTCCAAACAGACAGAAAGGCCATCCGCAAGGATGGCCTTTCTGTCGTCTGCGTTTTACAGAAAAATAGCCTGCTCCAGTCGCAGGCAAAGCTTACTTTTTCAGCCAGGCAGTAATAAAATCCGCTATCTGTTCGGGTGAATTTATATCCAGAACGGGTATTTGCTGAGCTGCAAGGCTCACGTCGCAAGCGATAGCTATAACATGAGCATCGATCTCTAACTCTTCAACATCGTGAGCAATCCCTTCTCTGTAGAGCAGGATCTTCGGCACCTCTTCGTGTTTAAAGCCCTCCACCAGTATTAAATCCAGCGAAGAGGCATCCATCCGGCCTGCGAGCTTTCGCAAATCAAGCTCAGGTTCGTCAGGCGTCTCGGTCATCAGCGCCCAACGTTTCCGGCTGGCGACGATAGTCTGCGCCGCACCCGCTTTACGCAGCTCGTAGCTGTCTTTGCCTGGCTTATCGACATCCATATCGTGATGGGTGTGTTTTATCAGGGCCCGGACGAATTCCTCGTTCAATAAGCAAAGGGATGAGCCGCTTTAAAAGCGTTGTTTTTCCCGTGCCGCTCCACGCGGCGAAGGCCAGTAACGGCACCATTACGAACTCTCCCAGCGAGCGAGATCTGCAGGCGAGTTTACATTAACGAAGTTTTGCTGCCGATCGGGGAAGATAACGGCGTGGCCGCCCGCCTCGCGCAGGAAAACCATTACGCGCCGCTCGCCTGCCTTCAGGTAGTTCTCAAGCGGAGCTATGAGCTTGCGGTGAATCAGCGCGATGGTTGGATGATCTCGTTCTCCGTCATTTACCCAGACAGCGGGGTATTGTCCCCGTGCGTCCCAAAGCCGGGATGCGAGATCTTGCGGAACCATTGGCGTATCACAGGGGCAAAACAGGAACCATTCGTTATCCAGCTTCTGCATTACCGACAATATTCCCGCCAGGGGCCCAGGATAATCCGGGAGCGCATCGCTCACAACGTCTACGCCGGCGGAACGATATTTTTCAATATTACGGTTGGCGCTTATGGCTATTTTACCGACCTGCGGCGCGAGCTTCTTTACGACATGCTCAAACAGCGGCCGACCGTTTAATATAACCAGTCCTTTATCCTGCCCGCCCATTCTCGTCGCCCGCCCGCCAGCCAGCACAACCCCTGCTACTTCTGTTAAACGTCTCACTAATATCGCCTCTTTTAATGTGGGTTTGAGCCTGCTAACGTGTGTCATTCCGCAAGTGAAAGGAGCACCACCATGAAATGTAAGCGTCTTAACGAACTGCTTGAGCTGCTTCAGCCCGCATGGCAAAAAGAGCCAGATCTCAACCTGATTCAATTTTTGCAGAAACTCGCCGCAGAGTCAGGTTATACCGGTGAACTGGCCGATCTCACTGATGATGTACTGATCTATCACCTGAAAATGCGCGATTCCGCGAAAGATGCCGTTATTCCCGGTATTCAGAAAGATTACGAAGAAGATTTTAAAACCGCTCTGCTGCGCGCGCGTGGGGTAATTAAAGAGTAAAAGCTTGTAAGCCAGTCCACTATCGCGGCTACGAAATGTTATCCTGAATTATTCGTATTTACTGCCGGTTGCCTGGATGACGGACAGCGCTTTCAATTTTCAGACTCTACATCCGGATACCATCATGGATGCCCTTTTTGCACAGGGTATACGGGTGGATTCCGGGTTAACCCCTTTAAACAGCTTCGAGAACCGCGTCTATCAGTTTCAGGACGAGGATCGCAAACGCTACGTGGTGAAATTTTATCGCCCGCACCGCTGGTCCGCAGAGCAGATCGAAGAAGAGCATCGGTACGCAACAGAGCTGCTGGCGGATGAAGTGCCGGTTGCAGCTCCCCTTTCTTATGCCGGCAGCACCTTGCTCAGGCACCAGGGTTTTATGTTCGCGGTCTTTCCAAGCCTGGGCGGACGGCAGTATGAAACCGATAATATCGATCAAATGGAGTGGGTCGGGCGCTATCTTGGCCGCATTCACCAGACCGGCCGGCGCACGCTTTTTGAAAAGCGGCCGTCAATCGACCTGGATGAATATCTGTTTGAACCCAGAGCCCTGTTTGAACAAACCTCTTTAGTGCCGGCTGCGTTAAAGCCCGCTTTTCTGAAGGCGACAGACGCGTTAATCGATGAAGTAAAGCTTCACTGGCACGATGGCTTTGAACCCCTGCGCTTACACGGCGACTGTCATCCCGGCAATATCCTCTGGCGCGACGGCCCCTTGTTTGTCGATCTTGATGACGCCCGTAACGGCCCCGCTATTCAGGATATCTGGATGTTGCTCAACGGCGATAAAGCCGAACAGCGCATGCAGCTTGAAACTATTATCGAAGCTTATGAAGAGTTTACTCCCTTCGATGCAAACGAAATTGCCCTTACTGAACCTTTACGGGCAATGCGTATGGTTTATTATCTCGCGTGGATTATGCGGCGCTGGGATGATCCCGCTTTTCCCAGAAATTTTCCCTGGCTTACCGAGGAAGATTACTGGCGGAGACAGACTGCAACCTTCACAGAGCAGGTCCGGGTTCTGCGTGAACCTCCATTAAAATTAACGCCAATGTATTAGTCAGTACTATTCAGGAGAGAGTGGATTATGAAAAAGATTTGGCTGGCACTAGCGGGTATGATTCTGGCATTCAGTGCCTCGGCTGCCCAGTTCACCGATGGTAAAGAGTACGTTACCCTCGATAAACCCGTCGCAGGCGAACCGCAAGTGTTAGAGTTTTTCTCTTTCTACTGCCCGCACTGCTACCAGTTTGAAGAAGTGCTTCATGTTTCTGATAACGTGAAGAAAAACCTGCCGGAAGGCACAAAAATGACTAAATACCACGTTGAGTTCCTGGGCCCGTTGGGCAAGGATCTGACGCAGGCATGGGCCGTAGCAATGGCGCTTGGCGTGGAAGACAAAATCACTGCGCCTATGTTTGATGCCGTGCAAAAAACGCAAACCGTACAGAACACCGACGATATCCGTAAAGTGTTTATCGACGCGGGTATAAAAGCCGAAGAGTACGATGCGGCTTGGAACAGCTTTGTGGTGAAATCTCTGGTCGCTCAGCAGGAGAAAGCCGCCGCCGATCTGCAGCTGCAGGGCGTGCCTGCCATCTTTGTTAACGGCAAATACCAGCTGAATCCGCAGGGTATGGATACCAGCAGTATGGACGCCATGGTTAAGCAATATGCTGATGTCACCAGATTCCTGGTGCAGAAAAAATAATAAAGAAAGCCGGTCACTGACCGGCTTTCTTCTTTTGCATAAGGGTGGTGAGCAGAACATCCTTTTCGTGCCACAGCGTATTAAGCCATGCCTGGAAGCGGCGTTTAAAGCCTTTGTCATTGACGTAGTCGCCGTGTAACTCCTCCATAACGGGCACCAGCGAAACGCGTACCACAATCCTCGTCATCTTCCCGGTCAACATATCGTAAAACGGTGAACGCGCATTTTCCGGATAGCATAGCGTGACGTTTAAAAGCTTATCGAACTGCGAACCAAGGACGTTCAGCGCCATCGCAATCCCGGCGGCCTTAGGAGGCAGCAGATTCTGAAATACCGAGCGCGTCTCAAGGTGTTTTTCCTGGGTAAAACGCGACCCTTCGACGAAGTTAACAATCGTCGTAGGATGCGAGCGAAATTTTTCACAAGAACGGCGTGTTGTTTCTACGTCCTTGCCGCGTCGCTCAGGGTGGCGTAATAAATAGCTGCGTGAGTAGCGCTTCATAAAGGGCATATCCAGCGCCCAGCAAGCCAGCCCGATAAAAGGCACCCATGCCAGCTGCTGCTTGAGAAAGTATTTATTCATAGGGATATGTTTGCGAAACAGCACGCATAAAATCACGATATCCGCCCAGCTGCGATGGTTGCAGATTAATAAATACCAGCTTTTCTTATTCAGTCCTGCAAGGGCCCTCGACGTCCCATTTCAAATGGGGGTTAAGGCGCAGCAGCAGAGCTAAACTTTCGCACCAGCAGTACATCATCAAGTCTGCAAATAACGAGATCGATCGCCAGATAGCAGGAACCGGTAACAGAAGCTTAATGATGCCGGCGATAATAATCGGCACGGAGCATGCGACCGTCACCAGAATGGTCAGAGCGACACTCAGCATCAGGGTGATCGCAGCGAAAAATCTCGACATAAGAGTAACTTTCAGAAAGACAGGAAACGGGGTGATGGGGCTCAGGGCAACAAGCGGGGAATTTTACCAGAGTTTCAGGCCGGAGATTACTCAAAAAGCCGCACTCTTCTTAATGTGTTTCATTCCACAGGGAAATATTCGCGTCTTATAACATAAATTGTTTTTATATCCACATTCAATGATAACGAAACGCCTGGCGTCCTTGCGAATAAAACACGTATAAATAGTTGATTAAAAAACAAATATATTAACCACATCAAAATGATTTCTTCAGGATATTAATCAGTTATAAAACTATACACAAAGTTATCCACAATCACGATCTTGCGTAAGATCTCGCGGATCAATAAAACTTTTTGCCTAATATGCCCCAAAAGCTCATGTTTTTGGCCAGGCTATGGCATCCTTTAGCTATATATTTAAAACCAGGCATGGAACGGAACACTATGGTTCAGATCGCGCAAAACCCGCTTATCCTCGTTGATGGCTCCTCCTATCTTTATCGGGCTTATCACGCCTTTCCTCCTTTGACTAACAGCCGCGGTGAACCAACAGGCGCCATGTACGGCGTGCTGAATATGCTGCGCAGCCTGTTGCTGCAGTATCAACCGACCCATGCTGCGGTAGTCTTTGATGCGAAGGGTAAAACTTTCCGCGACGAGTTGTTTGAGCACTACAAATCCCATCGACCACCGATGCCGGACGACCTGCGCGCTCAGATTGAACCTCTTCATGCCATGGTTAAAGCTATGGGGCCTGCCGCTACTGGCGGTTTCAGGCGTAGAAGCGGACGACGTCATAGGTACGCTGGCGCTGGAAGCTGAGAAAGCGGGGAGGCCGGTCCTTATCAGCACCGGCGATAAAGATATGGCCCAGCTGGTCACGCCCGGCGTTACGCTAATCAACACCATGACCAACACTATTCTGGGGCCGGAAGAAGTTTGCACCAAATACGGCGTGCCGCCGGAGCTGATCATCGACTTCCTCGCGCTGATGGGCGACTCCTCAGATAACATTCCGGGCGTTCCCGGCGTCGGGGAAAAAACAGCCCAAGCGCTGCTGCAGGGATTAGGCGGTCTGGACGCGCTGTACGCCAACCCGGAAAAAATCGCCGGGCTCAGCTTCCGCGGCGCGAAAACCATGGCCGCGAAGCTTGAGCAAAGCAAAGAGGTGGCTTACCTCTCGTATCAGCTTGCGACCATTAAAACCGACGTCGAACTGGAGCTGACCTGCGAACAGCTGGAAGTGCAGCAGCCGGCGGCGGAAGAGCTGCTTGGCCTGTTTAAGCATTACGAATTCAAACGCTGGACGACGGATGTTGAAGCCGGAACCTGGCTGCAGGCTAAGGGCGCCAAAGCCGCCGCGAAACCGCAAAAAACGATTGAGATTGAAGTCGAGCCTGAGGCCGAAGAAGAAACAAGCGCACTTTCTTATGACAACTACACCACCATTCTTGACGAGCAGGAGCTGCAGCAGTGGATCGTCCGGCTGAAGAAAGCGCCTTACTTTGCTTTTGACACCGAAACCGACAGTCTCGATAACGTGAGCGCAAACCTGGTCGGCCTCTCTTTTGCAACGGAGCCGGGCGTCGCCTGTTACATCCCGGTTGCGCATGACTACATTGATGCACCCGATCAGCTTCCTCTTGCGCGGGTGCTTGAACTCCTCAAGCCGCTGCTTGAAGATGAAAAAGTGCTTAAAGTTGGTCAAAACCTGAAGTTTGACCGCGGTATCGTTGGAAACTATGGCATTGAACTGCGCGGCATCGCCTTTGATACCATGCTGGAGTCCTATATTCTGGATAGCGTAGCGGGCCGCCATGATATGGACAGCCTGTCCAGCCGCTGGCTTAAGCATAAAACCATTACTTTTGAAGAGATTGCCGGCAAAGGCAAAAAACAGCTGACTTTCAACCAGATCGATCTGGAGCAGGCCGGGCGCTATGCGGCGGAAGATTCGGACGTCACGCTGCAGCTGCACCTGAAAATGTGGCCAAAGCTCGAAAAAATCGAAGGGCTGCTTAACGTCTTCAATAATATTGAAATGCCGCTGGTGCCGGTGCTTTCGCGCATTGAACGCAACGGCGTGAAAATTGACCCGGCCGTTTTGCATACGCATTCTGAACAGCTCACCAAACGTCTGGCCGAGCTGGAGATTAAAGCGCACGAGATCGCCGGCGAGGCGTTTAACCTTTCATCTCCGAAACAGCTGCAGACCATTCTTTTTGAAAAGCAGGGCATTAAGCCGCTGAAGAAAACGCCGGGCGGCGCGCCGTCAACGTCGGAAGAAGTGCTGGAAGAGCTGGCGCTGGACTATCCGCTGCCTAAAGTCATTCTTGAGCACCGCGGGCTGGCGAAGCTGAAATCGACCTACACCGATAAGCTGCCGCTGATGATAAATCCAAAAACCGGGCGGGTGCACACCTCTTATCATCAGGCCGTTGCGGCGACGGGGCGTTTATCGTCTACCGATCCGAACCTGCAAAACATCCCGGTGCGTAACGAAGAAGGACGTCGTATTCGCCAGGCGTTTATCGCACCGGAAGATTACGTCATTGTTTCCGCTGACTACTCGCAGATTGAGCTGCGTATTATGGCGCACCTCTCCCGCGACAAAGGCCTGCTTAACGCCTTTGCCGAAGGCCTGGATATCCACCGAGCGACGGCGGCGGAGGTCTTCGGGCTTGCGCTGGAAAGCGTGTCCGGAGAACAGCGTCGTAGCGCAAAAGCGATTAACTTCGGCCTGATTTACGGCATGAGCGCTTTCGGGCCTGTCCCGTCAGCTCAATATTCCGCGTAAAGAGTCCCAGAAATATATGGATCTCTACTTTGAGCGCTACCCCGGCGTGCTGGGATACATGGAGCGTACGCGCGCTCAGGCCAAAGAGAAGGGCTATGTTGAAACGCTCGACGGCCGTCGTTTGTATCTGCCGGACATCAATTCCAGCAACGCCGCGCGCCGCGCAGGCGCTGAACGTGCGGCGATCAACGCCCCGATGCAGGGGACGGCGGCGGATATTATCAAACGCGCGATGATCGCCGTGGATGAATGGCTGCAAAAAGATGAGCCGCGCGTGAAGATGATTATGCAGGTTCACGATGAGCTGGTGTTTGAAGTGCATAAAGATGACGTTGAAGCCGTGTCCGAAAAAATCCGCGAACTGATGCAAGGCAGCATGAAGCTGGACGTGCCTTTGCTGGTGGAAGTGGGCTGCGGTGCAAACTGGGATGAAGCTCATTAAACCATCGGCTTTGGCGCCGCTTTTTTGTAACTAAGCAACATAAGTCATAGCTTTTTGTGATGATGCTTCAAGAACGGTATGTAAATAGTGAAAAAAAACTACAAAAAATGCTTTTTCAACCGGATAAAAAGGAGTAGAGTTATTTGCGTAGGGTACAGAGGTAAGATGTTCTATCTTTCAGACCTTTTACTTCACGTAATCGGATTTGGCTGAATATTTTAGCCGCCCCAGTCAGTAATGACTGGGGCGTTTTTTATTGGGCGCTACCCAAAACAGGCGGACGAAACCGCCTGCCGTTACTCTTCGGCGCCTTCTTCCTCGAACGCCGGCGGAATGTCGTTATACCAGCTGTCCAGCTTGTGGCGCAGTTTATCGACGCCAATTTTCTTCAGTGAAGAAAAGGCTTCAATCTCAATATCCCCACCGAAAGCCGCAGCGGCTTCGCGCACCATATTAAGCTGTGCTTTACGCGCGCCTGAAGCCAGTTTGTCTGCTTTGGTTAACAGCAGCATCACCTGAATATTGCTCGCCACGGCCCACTGAATCATCTGCTGATCGAGATCTTTAAGCGGATGGCGGATGTCCATCAGCACCACCAGCCCTTTCAGGCTGTTGCGCTTTTGCAGGTATTCGCCCAGCGCGCGCTGCCATTTAATTTTTACTTCTTCCGGCACTTCGGCGTAGCCGTAGCCCGGTAAATCCACCAGGCGTTTCCCCTCGGCAACCTCGAACAGGTTGATAAGCTGGGTACGGCCAGGCGTTTTACTGGTGCGCGCCAGGCCTTTCTGATTGGTCAGCGTGTTTAACGCGCTCGATTTCCCCGCGTTAGAGCGGGCCTGCGAAAGCAACCTCAATACCGGTATCGGAAGGCAGATGGCGAATATCCGGCGCGCTAAGCACGAAATGGGTCAGTTGGTAGTTCCAGTTTGTCAAAAGGTTGTCTCCGTCAGGATGAGCATTGAGGGGATTATACCTGAACGTACGGAAAAGACCGTGTTTCTCACCGGGTGCAGACATTCCCCTACAGAATGTGAGAAATCTGCCATTGCTGCTGGCAGACATCGCGGAGACTTTCGAATGAAGAATCAATAAATGAATTTAATTAACAAGCAATTATCTTTATACAGCCTGCGGCTTGCTGACTTTAAGTAAAATTATAACCTTGTCGTCTTCATGGTTAAGCGTAAAGTAAGCGGCACAGGCAAGGGAGCCGGAAAGGATAGCAACTCAGGATGAGGGTTCAGGATCGTCAGGATGACGAAGAACCAGGAAATGCCAGGAGGCAGCGTCTGGAGACGCGGTAAAAGGATCGGGGACACAACACGGAAAGTTGCTTGCGAAGGAAAGACAGGGCGTCGAACGCAGACAGGGATTGTGCGGCCTGCAAAGGTAGTGAAACAAGAAAAAAGGCGACAGGTTAACCTGCCGCCTTTTTTCTTTGCTTGCTTTCTGCTAGATTCCGCCGCAATTCTATACTGAATAAAACGGCTTAAGACAACTCATCATGAAGCAACAAAACTCAGCATCACAAGGCAACAAAACGGCGAAAGTTCGTCGTAAATCGCGCGAAGAGATAGACCAGGAAGCGCGCGACCGTAAGCGCCAGAAAAAACACCGCGGCCATTCGGCTGGCAGCCGTGCCAACGGCGGCGTTCAGGCGCAGGGCGCTAAAGGCGCGGGGCAGCCAAAAGATCCACGCATCGGCAGCAAAAAACCCGTCGCTCTGGGCGTTACCGACGCCCCGGTCGCGAAACCAAAACAGCACAAACCGAAGAGCGAGAAACCTATGCTTTCACCGCAGGCCGAGCTGGATATGCTGGAGAACGATGAGCGCCTGGACGCGCTGCTGGAACGTCTTGAAGAAGGCGAGGCGTTAAGCGCCGAAGAACAAACCTGGGTCAATGAAAAGCTCGACCGTATTGATGCGCTGATGGAACAGCTCGGCATCGCTTATGACGACGATGAAGACGAAGAAGATAAAGGCGACGACTTAATGCGTCTGCTGAAGGGTGGTAACTAGCGTTTACTCCCATGGGATTACCTGTTTTTATCGTGGTTATTCCGCTGGTGTGTTATCTGCTGTGGTTATTCGTTAAACTACGGCGGTTGTCGCGATTGCAGAATTCGTTGCGCCGCAGGCTCTTCGCTCAGGGGAAGGTCCTGCCGTCTACGCTTCGTCAACGCAGGCGGCATCACCGGAAGGAGTGAGTATGTCTGAGCAGTTAATCGACTGGGATCTGGCCCTGATCCAGAAATATAATTATTCAGGGCCCCGTTATACCTCTTATCCCACCGCGCTGGAGTTTTCTGAAAACTTTGGCGAGGCGGCGTTTCTGCAGGCGGTCGCTCGTTATCCCGAGCGCCCGCTGTCGCTGTACGTGCATATCCCGTTCTGCCACAAGCTGTGCTACTTCTGCGGCTGCAATAAGATAGTGACCCGTCAGACCCATAAGGCGGATCGGTATCTCGACGCGCTGGAACAGGAGATCGCCCATCGTGCGCCGCTGTTTAAAGGCCGTCAGGTCAGCCAGATGCACTGGGGCGGCGGCACCCCTACCTACCTGAGCAAAGAGCAAATCAGCCGTCTGATGGGGCTGCTACGCGGCCATTTTGACTTTATTGCCGATGCCGAGCTGTCCATCGAAGTGGATCCGCGGGAAATCGAGCTTGACGTGCTCGACAGGCTGCGCGAGGAAGGCTTCAATCGCCTGAGCATGGGCGTGCAGGATTTCAATAAAGAGGTGCAGCGTCTGGTGAACCGCGAGCAGGATGAAGAGTTTATCTTTGCCCTGATTAACCGCGCTCGCGAGCTGGGCTTCACTTCGACAAATATCGATCTGATCTACGGCCTGCCGAAACAAACGCCGGAAAGCTTCGCCTTTACCTTAAGCCGCGTTGCCGAGCTTAGCCCGGATCGCCTGAGCGTTTTCAACTACGCGCATTTGCCGACGCTGTTTGCCGCACAGCGTAAAATCAAAGACGCTGACTTGCCAGACGCCCGGCAAAAGCTCGATATTTTGCAGGAAACCATAGGTTCGTTGACCGCCGCCGGCTACCAGTTTATCGGAATGGACCATTTTGCCCGTCCGGATGATGAGCTGGCCGTAGCCCAGCGTGAAGGAAAGCTGCATCGCAATTTCCAGGGCTACACGACGCAGGGCGATACCGATCTGCTGGGCATGGGCGTATCCGCCATCAGCATGATCGGCGACTGCTACGCGCAGAACCAGAAAGAGCTCAAAACCTACTATCAGCAGGTTGATGACCGGGGCGACGCGCTGTGGCGGGGGCTTGCGTTAACGCGCGATGACTGTATCCGTCGCGACGTTATCAAGTGGCTTATCTGCAACTTCCAGCTGAAGTTTGCCGACGTTGAACGCCAGTGGGACGTGAATTTTGCAGAATACTTCGCCGAAGACCTTAAGCTGCTTGCGCCGCTGGCAAAAGACGGGCTGGTGGAAGTGGACGAGCACCGCATTCAGGTCACCCCAAAAGGCCGCCTGCTGATCCGCAATATCTGCATGTGCTTTGACGTTTATCTCCGGCAGAAAGCGCGCCTGCAGCAGTTCTCGCGCGTTATCTGAATAAAAAGGCGGGTTATCCGACCCGCCTTTTTTGCTCTACTCCATTCCCAGCTCTTTTAGCTTGCGCGTCAGGGTATTTCTTCCCCATCCCAGCAGCCGGGCCGCTTCCTGCTTGTGCCCCTGCGTATGGCGCAGCGCGGTTGTCAGCAGCGTGCGCTCCATTTCAGGCTGAGCTTCTGAAAGCAGGTTTTGATGACCGGAACGCAGGGCGCGATCGGCCCACTGCGCCAGCATGGTCGCCCAGTTATCCGGCAGCGTCTGCGACGTACCGGTTTCCGGCACCGTGGTTTCAAACAGCTCGCCCGGTAAATCCTGAATCAGCACCTCCTGACCCGCGGCCATGACCGTCAGCCAGCGGCAGGTATTCTCCAGCTGGCGCACATTGCCAGGCCAGGCAAGGCGCGTCAGCGCATTTTCCGTTTCCGGATGGAGCAGCTTCGCCTCCACGCCCAGTTCGCGAGCCGCAACCTGCAGGAAGTGACGCGCGAGGCGAGGAATGTCTTCACGACGTTCGCGCAGCGGCGGCAAATGCACGCGGATAACGTTCAGGCGGTGGAACAGATCCTCACGGAATTTACCTTCCTGCACGCGCAGCTCAAGGTTCTGGTGGGTGGCGGCGATAATACGCACATCCACTTTCACCGGCGCGTAACCGCCAACGCGGTAAAACTGGCCGTCAGCCAGCACGCGCAGCAGGCGGGTTTGCACATCCAGCGGCATATCGCCGATTTCATCCAGGAACAGCGTGCCGCCATCCGCCTGTTCAAAACGGCCCTGACGAATCTGATTTGCGCCGGTAAACGCGCCTTTTTCATGGCCAAACAATTCAGACTCAATCAAATCCTTGGGGATTGCCGCCATATTTAAGGCAATAAAAGGCGATTTAACGCGCGGGCTGTGGCGATGTAGGGCGTGAGCGACAAGCTCTTTACCCGTACCCGATTCGCCGTTGATCAGCACGCTGATGGAGGAGCGGGACAAACGGCCAATAATGCGAAAGACGTCCTGCATGGCAGGCGCTTCGCCGATGATATCGGTGGTGGGCCCGAAGACCGGCGCATTGCGCGGCTGCTGCTGTTCCTGATAATGGCTGATGGCGCGCTCGACCAGCGCGACGGCTTCGTCAATATCAAAAGGTTTAGGCAGATAATCAAACGCCCCCTGCTGATAGGCGCTGACGGCAGCATCCAGATCGGAATGCGCGGTCATTATGATGACCGGGAGCATCGGATGCCGTTGTTTTATCTGCTTTAGCAGCGCCAGCCCATCCATCCCCGGCATACGAATGTCGGATAACAAGACGTCCGGGGTTTTGGTTGCAAGGGCGTCCAGCACCTCATTGCCACTCTCAAACGTGGTGCAGCTTAAACCAGCTCCGGTCAGCGCGCGTTCCAGCACCCAACGGATGGAGCTATCGTCATCAACGATCCAAACTATCCCTCGTTGCATACAAACCTCTACTTACGAATAGGCAGGTAAACGGAAAATTCGGTATGGGCCCGGCCAACTGTTGAATTCGATTTTCCCCGAATGCTGATCGATAAGGTTGCGCGCAATAGAAAGGCCCAGACCGGTGCCCCCTTCGCGTCCGCTTACCATCGGATAGAACAGCGTATCCTGAAGCGTGGCCGGGATGCCCGGACCGTTATCTTCAATGTCAATCCGGGCAGCCAGACGGTAGCGCACACCGTGCAGCGTTAGCTGGAAGGCGGTGCGGGTACGCAGGACGATTTCGCCCCCGTCGCTCCCCAGCGCCTGCAATGCGTTACGCACAATATTTAATAACACCTGCTCAATTTGGTCGGGATCGTGAGCGAATTCCGGCAGGCTTGGATCGTAATCCCGCACCAGGGTGACGTTTTCAGGCAGCTCCATCGACACCAGCTGCATAACGCGCTCGGTGACCTTA
The DNA here is from genome assembly GCF_051307045.1 of Dryocola mayonis. Classification (NCBI taxonomy): domain Bacteria; kingdom Pseudomonadati; phylum Pseudomonadota; class Gammaproteobacteria; order Enterobacterales; family Enterobacteriaceae; genus Dryocola; species Dryocola mayonis. The sequence continues at coordinate 4,200,366 of NZ_CP150452.1, read as the reverse complement.
TGAATGCTTTCCGTCACGTGCATGCCCGGCTGCTGCGGGCCTAACAGCCTGTCGACCAGGTTACGCAGACGGTCCGCCTGCTCAATAATCACTTTGGTATATTCCGTCAGCGACGGATCCGGCAACGCTTTCGCCAGAAGCTGCGCCGCCCCTCGTAAGCCGCCAAGAGGATTTTTGATCTCATGCGCCAGGCCGCGAACTAAATCACGTGCGGCAATCTGCTGGGCATGCTGTAACTGTTCCTGGCTCAGGCGGCGCTGGTTGTCCATCGGCGCCATTTCCATCAGGATTAACCCTTCGGGCAAACGCTGCGCCGTCAGAGAAAGGATATGGGAGCGCCCGTCTATCACCAGAGTTACCTCGTTATCGGTAAAACCCTGGCCTGCTATCAGGCTCTCCTGCATTAATTCAACGTTAAGTGAGAAGTAGCTCAACAGATCCGGCAACGGCGTGCCGTAAAGCTTGCGTGAACTCTGCGCCAGCAGCTGTTGCGCCGCCGGGTTCGCGTAGTGGACCGCCAGTTCGTCATCCACAAGCAGGATGCTGTTGATTAAAGAATTCAGGATCTGCCCAGCATCGGGCAGCGTGCCAGTTGCCATACAGCAGTCTCCGTTTTATGCACTATGTTGGTGCATTATAGTTGTCGGCTAACAAAAATCCTTGTTGCGGCAGGGTATTTGTGGAGAAAAAAGCCCATCCGAAGATGGGCTGAAAGTTTCCACGGCAACAAAAAAACGCTTAATCAGACGCTGTAGTACAGCTCAAACTCAACCGGGTGCGGAGTCATGCGCACGCGGTCATTTTCTTCGATGCGCAGAGCGATATAGGCATCAATCGCTTCATCGGTGAATACGCCGCCTGCGGTCAGGAACTCGCGGTCCTGATCCAGCGCGTTCAGTGCTTCTTCCAGAGAGCCTGCAACCTGTGGGATCTCTTTCGCTTCTTCCGGCGGCAGGTCATACAGGTTTTTGTCCATCGCTTCGCCCGGATGGATTTTGTTCTTGATGCCGTCAAGGCCGGCCATCAGCAGCGCTGCGAAGCACAGGTACGGGTTAGCAGCCGGGTCCGGGAAGCGAACTTCGATACGACGCGCTTTCGGAGAAGCAACCACCGGGATACGGATGGAAGCAGAACGGTTACGCGCGGAGTAAGCCAGCATAACAGGCGCTTCGTAACCCGGGACCAGACGCTTGTAGGAGTTGGTTGTTGGGTTAGACAGGGCGTTAATCGCCTTAGCGTGTTTAATGACGCCGCCGATGTAGTACAGCGCTTGCTCGGACAGGCCTGCGTATTTGTCGCCTGCGAACAGGTTAACGCCGTTCTTGGACAGGGACATGTGGCAGTGCATACCGGAACCGTTATCGCCAAACATTGGTTTTGGCATGAAGGTCGCAGTTTTGCCGTAAGCGTGAGCGACGTTGTGCACGACGTATTTGTAGATCTGAATTTCGTCAGCTTTTTTGGTCATGGTGTTGAAGCGGGTAGCCACTTCGTTTTGACCAGCCGTTGCCACTTCGTGGTGGTGAGCTTCAACCACCAGGCCCATCTGTTCCATGGTCAGACACATGGCAGAACGCAGGTCCTGAGCCGAGTCAACCGGTGGCACCGGGAAGTAGCCGCCTTTTACCGCAGGACGGTGGCCCTTTGTTGCCGCCTTCGTATTTGGTGCCGGTGTTCCATGCGCCTTCGATGTCATCGATAGCGACGTGGGAGCCGGAGATGGAGCTGCCGAAACGAATGTCGTCGAACAGGAAGAACTCTGGTTCCGGCCCGAACAGGACGGTATCGGCAAGACCGGTAGAGCGCAGGTAGTCTTCAGCGCGTTTCGCGATGGAGCGCGGGTCGCGGTCATAGCCCTGCATGGTGCCAGGCTCAAGAATGTCGCAACGAATAATCAGGGTGGAATCCGCGAAGAACGGGTCGATGACGGCGGTAGACGCGTCTGGCATCAGCACCATGTCGGATTCGTTGATGCCTTTCCAGCCACCAATCGAGGAGCCATCAAACATTTTGCCTTCTTCGAAGAAGTCAGCATTTACCTGATGAGCTGGGATTGTGACGTGCTGTTCTTTACCTTTGGTGTCAGTGAAGCGCAAATCAACAAATTTCACTTCATGCTCATTCAGCATCGTCAAAACGTGTTCAGCGGACATACTTAACTCTCCCGGATTATCATTGTCGTCGTGGTAACGAGGTCTTCTAACTTTATTTAAAGTGGCTGTTCGCCCTGAAATGTTTAAAGCGAAATCTGTGCCAACTTTTAAATCACCCTAAAAAGGCGTTATCATGCGCACTATAGTGCAAAAGGGTCGCACCATGATGGATAACTTGCACCAATATAGTGCTCCAGCGTCGGTTAAGGGCACCATATTGGTGCAATTTACGTTATGGCTCCCTTTTTAGCTCCGTGAAAGCGATCACAAACCCTTACTTTTCACATTGTTTGTAAAGGTTCTTTGTGATCCTGTTCTGTCCTTCGATTAATACGTGTACAATAGCGCGCTATTTCTAATGCCTGAGGCAAAGTTGTGATCGAAAATCTGCGTAACATCGCCATCATCGCGCACGTTGACCATGGTAAAACTACCCTGGTTGATAAGCTGCTACAGCAATCCGGTACTTTCAGCGAACGCGCTGAAACCACTGAACGCGTGATGGACTCCAACGATTTGGAGAAAGAGCGTGGGATTACCATCCTCGCTAAAAACACCGCTATCAAATGGAATGACTACCGTATCAACATCGTTGATACCCCAGGGCATGCCGACTTCGGTGGTGAAGTTGAACGTGTAATGTCCATGGTAGACTCCGTGCTGCTGGTCGTTGACGCAATGGATGGCCCAATGCCGCAGACGCGCTTCGTAACCAAAAAGGCATTTGCCCATGGTTTGAAGCCAATCGTGGTTATCAACAAAGTTGACCGTCCCGGCGCGCGTCCTGACTGGGTTGTCGATCAGGTGTTCGACCTGTTCGTAAACCTCGACGCGAGCGACGAGCAGCTCGATTTCCCAATCATCTATGCATCCGCATTGATGGGTATCGCGGGCAACGATCACACCGATATGGCGGAAGATATGACCCCGCTGTACCAGGCGATTGTTGACCACGTTAAAGCACCAAGCGTTGACCTTGACGGTCCGTTCCAGATGCAGATCTCCCAACTCGACTACAACAACTACGTTGGCGTAATCGGCATCGGTCGCATCAAACGCGGTAAAGTGAAGCCTAACCAGCAGATCACTATCATCGACAGCGAAGGTAAAACCCGTAACGGTAAAGTCGGTAAGGTTCTGACCCACATGGGCCTGGAGCGTATCGAATCCAGCGAAGCAGAAGCGGGCGATATCATTGCTATCACCGGTCTGGGCGAGCTGAACATCTCCGACACCCTTTGCGATACGCAAAATGTTGAAGCGCTGCCGGCGCTGTCCGTTGATGAACCAACCGTGACCATGTTCTTTAACGTCAACACCTCTCCGTTCTGTGGCAAAGAAGGTAAATTCGTTACCTCCCGTCAGATCCTTGACCGCCTGAACAAAGAGCTGGTGCACAACGTTGCGCTGCGCGTTGAAGAAACTGAAGACGCGGACGCGTTCCGTGTATCCGGTCGTGGCGAGCTGCACCTGTCCGTTCTGATTGAAAACATGCGTCGTGAAGGCTTCGAACTGGCAGTGTCCCGTCCGAAAGTTATCAACCGTATGATCGACGGCCGCATGCAGGAGCCGTTCGAAAACGTTACTCTGGATATCGAAGAACAGCACCAGGGCGCGGTGATGCAGGCGATGGGCGAACGTAAGGGCGATGTCAAAGACATGATCCCTGACGGCAAAGGCCGTATTCGTCTGGACTACCTGATCCCGGCACGCGGCCTGATTGGCTTCCGTACCGAGTTCATGACCATGACTTCCGGCACCGGTCTGCTGTACTCCACCTTCAGCCACTACGACGACGTTCGTCCGGGCGAAATCGGCCAGCGTAACAACGGCGTGCTGATCTCTAACGGCCAGGGTAAGGCAGTTGCCTTTGCTCTGTTCGGCCTGCAGGATCGCGGCAAGCTGTTCCTGGGCCACGGCGCAGAAGTTTACGAAGGCCAGATCATCGGTATTCACAGCCGTTCTAACGACCTGACCGTAAACTGCCTGACCGGTAAGAAGCTGACCAACATGCGTGCTTCCGGTACGGATGAAGCAACCACCCTTGTTCCGGCGCTGAAAATGTCCCTGGAACAGGCTCTGGAATTCATCGATGACGACGAACTGGTAGAAGTAACCCCGACTTCCGTTCGTATCCGTAAACGTCACCTGACTGAAAACGACCGCAAACGCGCAGGTCGTGGCAGCAAAGAAGCCTGAGTTTCTTGCCCGCTGTAAACCGAAGCCCTGTCTGCAAAGACGGGGCTTTTTTTTGCACATCGCTCGCAGAATTGAAGAGCAAATGAGGCTGAGATAGTCAAAGCACCCCTTTACCGCTACAGTTGTTTGTCCATGGCGTAAAGGAGAGGCTTATGCTGTATATCTTTGATTTAGGTAACGTCATCGTTGATATCGACTTCAACCGCGTGCTGGGAGTGTGGAGCGATTACAGCCGGATTCCGCTGGCGAATCTGCAAAAAAGCTTTGTGATGGGGGAGGCGTTCCATCGTCATGAGCGGGGGCAGATTTCTGATGAGGAGTTTGCCGCAGCCTTATGCCAGCAGATGGACATGGCGCTGGGCTTCGATCAGTTCGCCGCAGGCTGGCAGGCCGTCTTTGTGGCCCTGCGTCCTGAAGTCATCGCCTTGATGGAGCAGCTGCGTGAGCGGGGGCACCGTGTGGTCGTGCTCTCCAATACCAACCGTTTACACACAAACTTCTGGCCCGGCGAGTATCCGCAAATCGCGCAGGCGGCGGATAAAATCTACCTGTCCCAGGAGATGGGCATGCGCAAGCCCGACGCCGAAATTTATCAAAAGCTTCTGGAAGAAGAGGGTTTTTCCGCCGATCGCGCCGTCTTTTTTGACGACAACGCCGATAATATTAAAGGCGCCCAGCAGGTGGGCATCACCAGCATTCTGGTGACCGGAAAAGAAACGGTGCCCGATTATTTCGCAAAAAATCCATGCTAAAAGACGTTCATCATCACACCCGTCAACGCCTCAGGCCCTTTATCGCTTGGGGTAAGCTGCTCTGGCAGCGCATTGACCAGGACAATATGACGACGCTTGCGGGCAACCTCGCGTACGTGTCGCTGCTGTCGCTGGTGCCTTTTATCGCCGTTGTGTTTGCGTTATTCGCCGCTTTCCCTATGTTTTCGGACGTCAGCGTGCAGCTAAGGCACTTTATCTTCTCTAATTTCATTCCCGCCACGGGCGATATCATTCAGCGCTATATCGAGCAGTTTGTCGCGAACTCCAGCAAGATGACGGTAGTGGGCGCATGCGGGCTTATCGTCACCGCTTTATTATTGATGTACGCCGTGGACAGCGCGTTGAATACCATCTGGCGCAGCACGCGCACGCGGCCGAAAATTTACTCCTTTGCCGTTTACTGGATGATTCTCACGCTCGGGCCGCTGTTAGCCGGCGCAAGCCTGGTTATCAGCTCCTATTTGCTGTCGTTGCACTGGGTGACGGGTTTTAACAGCATGATTGATGAGGTGCTGCGCATCTTCCCGCTGCTGCTGTCCTGGCTCTCATTCTGGCTACTCTACAGCATTGTTCCCACCACGCGCGTCCCGGTGCGTGACGCGCTGATTGGCTCGCTGGTCGCAGCGCTTCTCTTTGAGCTGGGTAAGAAAGGCTTCGCGCTCTACATCACCATGTTCCCTTCTTACCAGCTGATTTACGGCGTGCTGGCGGTGATCCCGATTTTGTTTGTCTGGGTCTACTGGACCTGGTGTATCGTGTTGCTCGGGGCGGAAATTACTGTCACCCTCGGGGATTACCGTAAACTTCGCTCAGAAGCTCAGCAGGAAAAACTGGAAAAACCATGATTGCATTAATTCAGCGCGTGACCCAGGCTCGCGTCACCGTGGAGGGTGAGGTGACGGGAGAAATCGGCCCGGGACTTTTGGTGTTATTGGGTGTCGAAAAAGAAGACAACGAGCAGAAAGCGAATCGCCTGTGCGAACGGGTGTTAGGCTACCGTATCTTCGGTGATGAAAATGACAAAATGAATCTGAACGTTCAGCAAGCCGGCGGCAGCGTGCTGGTGGTGTCGCAGTTTACCCTCGCGGCGGATACCGAGCGCGGCATGCGTCCGAGCTTCTCGGGCGGGGCGGCGCCTGACAAAGCCGAGGAGCTGTATGAATACTTCGTTAAGCGCTGTAGCCAACAAGGGATCGAAACCCGCACCGGCCGTTTCGCCGCTGATATGCAGGTATCACTTACCAACGACGGGCCGGTAACGTTCTGGCTGCAGGTATAGACTACCGGCCCCGCGTAACGAGAGAGTCGAATATGTATCACCTTCGCGTACCGCAAACCGAAGAAGAGCTTGAAAGTTACTATCAGTTCCGCTGGGAAATGTTACGCAAGCCTCTGCATCAGCCTAAAGGCTCCGAACGCGACGCCTGGGACGCCATGGCCCATCATCAGATGGTGGTGGACGAAGAGGGCAACCCGGTCGCTATAGGGCCGGTTGTATATCAACGCCGATAACGAGGCGGCGATCCGCTTTATGGCGGTTCATCCCTCCGTACAGGACAAAGGCCTGGGCACGCTGGTGGCGATGACGCTGGAATCCGTCGCCCGCCAGGAAGGGGTGAAACGCGTGGTTTGCAGCGCCCGCGAAGACGCGGTGGAGTTTTTCGCCAAGCTGGGGTTTGTGAATCAGGGCGAGATTACCACGCCGCAGACGACGCCCGTGCGGCATTTCCTGATGATTAAGCCCGTAGCCTCCCTGGACGACATCCTGCATCGCGCCGACTGGTGCGGGCAGCTTCAGCAGGCCTGGTATGAACATATTCCGCTTAGCGAGAAGATGGGCGTGCGGATTTTGCAGTACACCGGCCAAAAATTTATCACCACCATGCCGGAGACGGGCAATCAAAATCCGCACCAGACGCTGTTTGCGGGCAGTCTGTTTTCACTTGCGACCCTGACCGGCTGGGGGCTTATCTGGCTGATGCTACGCGAGCGCCATCTGGGCGGCACCATCATTCTGGCTGATGCCCATATTCGTTACAGCAGTCCGATCACCGGGCGCCCCGGGGCCATTGCAGATTTGGGTTCGCTTAGCGGCGATCTGGACAGGCTGGCACGCGGCCGTAAGGCGCGCGTGGCTCTGCAGGTTGAGCTTTACGGCGATGAGAAGATGGGCGCGGTTTTTGAAGGCGTATACCTGGTATTGCCTGCTAAACCATTCGGGCCGCTGGAAGAGGGCGGCAACGAAGAAGAGTGACCGCCCCGGCAAGCTTGTTGCAAGTTCAGGCGCCGGGCACTTCGCCTTTCTGCATTGTCTGTTTTAACTGTTTTCCGTTCGCGCCGGTGGCCTGGAGCGTCCCGTTTACCGTTGGTTTGAGCGGCGCCTGCGCGGTAAGGTTACCGGTGACAGAAAGCTGTAAATTGCCGTCTCCTTCCAGCGGTAAAGCAGGCCATCCCCACTGCTGCAAAGTATTAATCGGTACGGCCCGGCCGCGAAGATTAATTGCCGTAAAGCGCTGCGGCGACTGTGAGACGGCCCCCGTCGCTTCCAGCATCCCTTTCCCGGCAAAGGCGCTGAGCTCCGTAACGGAGATCTGGTTTGCGTTCGCCGTCAGCGCTATGGAAGGGCGACGAACGTCCACGCGGTTAAACGTTGCCGCCGCGGCGTTCAGGCTGATATTGCCGTTCCACAGCCCCCATTGCCTGTCGCGCACCACTTCCAGGTTATTTCCCATGCCATCCAGCGAGGTGAGCTGAAACGGGAAGGCCGGATCGATATCAATAATCAGGTTTCGATTCGCCGAAAGTTTTTTAACGGTGACGTTGTTTAACCACTCAGGAACGGGCTCCAGCCAGAGCTTTTTCCATGTTTCCGGCAGCGTGTACTCCAGCCCGGCCAGCACCACCTCGTCCAGCGCCAGCCGGCTGTCGTCACGCACCCACTGGCCGGATGCGCGCACCATGCCCCTTTCCCATCTGGAGGTGAACTGGCGCAGCACGGCGGCCTGCGGCGTAAAATCGATATTCACGATAGGGTCGTTGAGCTGCAGCGAGCCGTTAATAAAATCGCTGGCGTTAAGGGACAGCCTGCCGTCATCGCTTTGCCATCCGCCGTTGACGAGCGTCAGGTTGCGCAGGCTCAGATCTAAGTCGGTGACCGCCCAGTCCTTGCCTTCCAGGCGCGCGTCGGTGACTTCCAGGCTGTCGATTTTCAGCGATGGGATGCTGGCAACGGGCGCCAGGAAATCGCTGATGGATTTATCCGTCTGTAGGCGAATATCGTTCAGGCGCAGGCTGCCAATTTGCCACGAACCGTCCGCGTTGCGGCTCGCCGTGCCGGTGAGCGAGCCGCGGGCCATATCGGCGCCGATAGTAGAAAGCGTCACCTGGTCATTATGAATCGCGCCCTGCAGCAGCACGTTGCTTGCGGGCACGCCGTTGAGGGTCATCGAGCCCGCGCTAAACTGTACGTCTGCCGTATCGCCCAGCGCTTTTCCCTGCTTCGGCTGCCACGGCGTAACCCCGCCGTTCACCCGCTGAGCACGTAAATCCCACCCGGACCCCGGGCTGTTAAGGGCCATATCGCTAAGCTGCAGCGCGTCAGCCTGGAAGGGAAGAGGGGCGGCGTCCGGGCTGAGGTTCAGCGTGCCGTTTTTGAGCAAAATAGTCTCAACGTGCAGCGGCTGGGTAAACTGACGCGAGCTCAGGCCGATATCAACGCTTTGCGCAACGAGGGTCGCCGGCTGGCCTTTGCGGCCGAAGGAAACAGTATTGAGCGCGACGTGCATCGGGGAGGCCCAGCGGTGATCCATCTGCTCAAATGAAAACTGATAGTCGCTTTTTTCATTCACCAGATTGCTGACCTGGGCTGCGCCCCAGCGTGTTTGCAGCAAAATGTAGGCGGCAATCAGCACGACCAGCGCTATCGCCACAGTTACCGCAATAAGCTTTCCGAGAAATTTCATCGCCTTCCATCCCATGAAGTTTCGGTAAGGGTGTTATGCCCCATTTACCGTTATAGCTCAAGGAGGAGTTTGTCAGGGCGGGATTCACGCGCCGATGGCAACAAATCACCGGCGCGTGAGGTACATCAATCTTTCTCAGGCGGGAAAATCAGGTTCAGAACGATTGCGGTGATGCCGCCGGCCGCGATCCCGGAGGAGAGCAGCGTTTTCAGCCAGTCAGGAGCAAACTGCAAAATCAGCGGCTGCTGGGACACGCCCATGCCGACGGCCAGAGACAGCGCGATAATCATAATCGCGCGGCGGTTCAACGGCTCGCGGGAAACGATACGCACGCCGGACGCAGCGATAGTGCCGAACATCACAATCGTCGCTCCGCCGAGCACCGGCTCGGGAATATGCTGAACAAAGCCGCTTACCGCAGGGAACAGGGCCCAGCACGATGAGCATCAGCGCCACGACAAAACCGACATAGCGGCTGGCGACGCCGGTAAGCTGAATCACGCCGTTGTTCTGCCCGAAGCAGGAGTTCGGGAACGTATTGAAAACGGCGGAGACGCAGGAGTTCAGGCCGTTGGCCAGCACGCCGCCTTTAAGGCGCTTCATATAGAGCGGGCCGGAGACGGGCTGTTCAGAAACGTCGGACGTCGCGGTAATATCGCCGATGGTTTCCAGCGACGTCACCATAAATACCAGCATCAGCGGGATCAGCAGATTCCAGTCGATGCCCAGACCGTAGTAGAGCGGCGTAGGCACCATAATCAGGTCGCTGTTCGTCGGCGCGGTGGTCGCTGGCAGCATATCCATCGCCCATGCCAGCGCGTAACCCACGGCCATAGCGATGACCAGCGAAGCGACGCGCAGGTAAGGATTACGCTGGCGGTTCAACAGGATAATCACCAGCAGCACGGCGCCGGCCAGCAGCAGGTTTTTCGGCGCGCCAAAGGTGTGATCGCTCATTGCGGCGTAACCGCCGCCGATAGAGTTAAGGCCAACCTGAATTAACGACAGCCCGATAATCATCACCACGACGCCGGAGACCAGCGGCGTAATAATACGACGGGCCAGATGCAGCACCCGGGAAAGCGCCATCTCCGTGCAGCTTGCCAGCATCAGCGTACCGAAGAGCGCCGCCATCATGCCCGGTACGTCCGCGCCGCCGTTTTTTAGCGCCATGCCGCCCATAATCAGCGGCGAGACGAAGTTGAAGCTGGTGCCCTGAATCGACAGCAGGCCCGATCCCACAGGTCCCCACGCTTTGATTTGAATAATAGAGGCGACGCCTGAGGCAAACAGCGACATGCTGATAATGTGCTGCGTATCTGATGCCGGTAGCCCCAGCGCCTGGCAAATCAGCAGCGCCGGCGTGATGACCGCAACGAACATCGCCAGCAGGTGCTGACAGGCGGCGAAAAGCGTTTGCGGAAGGGGAGGTCTGTCTTCGAGGCGATAGATCAATTCACTTGGACGAGTCGAAGCAATCGGTTGCGCTTTTTCTGACTCAACGGCATTTACAGACATCAGAGGAATTCCCGTGGTGGAAAAGCGCAGATTTTAACGAACTGAATCGCAAAAGCAAACGATTGCATGGCGAAATTAAATTTGCAGCGCATCGTAAAAGTTCGCCAAGGCCGGCGGCTGCGGGATCAGGCGTTGGAGTAGCGTTCCGTTTCCGGCATCCAGCGTTCAATCAGCGCCGTTGCCTGTTGCGGATAGCGTTCGTGAATATGGCGGGCGAGGCGCTGCACTTCCGGAATCATCGCCTGATCGCGTAATAAGTCCGCCACCTTAAACTCGGCGCTTCCCGTCTGGCGGGTGCCGAGCAGCTCGCCCGGGCCGCGGATTTCCAGATCTTTTTGCGCAATCACAAAGCCATCGTTGCTGTCCCGCAGAACCTGCAAACGCAGCTGCGCCGTTTTGGACAGCGGCGATTTGTAAAGCAGCACGCAATGAGAGGCGACGGCGCCGCGGCCAACGCGGCCACGCAGCTGGTGAAGTTGCGCAAGCCCCAGCCGCTCCGGATTTTCGATAATCATCAGGCTGGCATTAGGTACGTCCACACCAACCTCAATGACCGTCGTTGCGATTAGCAGGTGGATATCGCCCGCTTTGAAAGCCTGCATGACCGCCTGTTTCTCCTGCGGCTTCATGCGCCCGTGCACTAACCCGACGTTGAGTTCGGGCAGAGCCGCCTTGAGTTCTTCCCAGGTGACTTCCGCCGCCTGGGGCCTCCAGCAGTTCTGACTCCTCAATCAGCGTACAAACCCAGTAGGCCTGACGTTTTTCCGTGATGCAGGCGCCGCGGACGCGCTCGATAATTTCGTTACGCCGCGTATCCGGGATGGCGACGGTGGTGACGGGCGTACGGCCGGGCGGCAGCTCATCGATAACCGACGTATCCAGATCGGCATAGGCCGTCATGGCGAGCGTGCGGGGGATCGGCGTGGCCGTCATGATGAGCTGATGCGGATGGAAGCCCTGAACCTGCCCCTTTTCCCACAGCGCCAGCCGCTGGTGAACGCCAAAGCGATGCTGTTCATCGATAATCACCAGCGCCAGCCCGGCAAACTGCACCTGTTCCTGGAAGATGGCGTGGGTGCCGACAATCATCGACACCTGGCCGCTGGCGATGGCCTCCTGCTGCGCAATGCGCGCTTTGCCCTTTTGCTTGCCGGCAAGCCAGCCCACCTCAATGCCCAGCGGCGCAAACCACTGCCGGAAGTTGTGGGCGTGCTGTTCGGCGAGCAGCTCGGTAGGCGCCATCAGGCCGACCTGCCTGCCGTGGGCAATAGCCCGCAGCGCGGCGAGCGCGGCGACCAGCGTTTTCCCGGAGCCAACATCGCCCTGCACCAGACGCATCATCGGCACGTCCAGCGCCATGTCATGTTCAATTTCCGCAACCACCCGCTCCTGCGCGCCGGTTGGCCTGAACGGCAAAGACGCCAGCAGGCGGTTTTTCAGCTCATCATGATTAACTAACGGCAACGCATGATAACGCTGTGCGCCCGCGCGTAGCGCCAGCATGCTCAGGTTATGCGCCAGCAGCTCCTCAAGAATTAAGCGCTGCTGGGCCGGATGTTTACCTGTCTCCAGATCCGCCAGCCGCATGTCCGGCGGCGGGCGGTGCAGCGTACGCAACGCCTGCGGCAGGCTCATCATTCCCTGGTTTAATTCTGGCGGCAGTAATTCGTTAATGGCGCAGGTATCGAGCAGTTCAAGCGCCTGATCGGTCAGTTTGCGCAGCGTGGCCTGGCGAATGCCTTCGGTGGTGGGATAGACCGGCGTTAGCGTTTCCTGTAATTCCGGCGTGCTAAGATCGCCCTGAACGCGATACTCCGGATGAATCATCTCCGCGCCGTGCGTGCCGCGCTTTGCCTCGCCATAAGCAAGCACGCGCTTGCCCGCCGCAAGGCTGTTTTTCATCGCCGCGTTGAAGTTGAAAAAGCGCATCGTCAGGATACCGGTGCCGTCGGTAATCTGGCAGGTCATCATGCGGCGGCGGCCAAAACTGATATTGCAGTTCAGCACTTCCCCTTCCACAGTAGCGTAAACGCCGGGCTGCAGATCCTGAACAGGGCTGAGGTGGGTACGGTCTTCGTAACGCAGCGGAAGGTGCAGCAGTAAATCCTGCAGGGTGTGCAGGCCGATTTTGGCCAGTTTGCCGCTCTGGCTGGCGCCCACTCCGGCAAGCGTGCTTAACGGTATGGCATCCAGCAAACGGCCTTTCATGGCTTACTCCGCGGACTGCATGGTGGCCCCACCAGGCGGCGTCAGCTTCGATTTCACCTTGCTGATTCACATGGGGGTAAGGCAGGCCCTTACGGCGGGAAACGCGCGCCAGCACCGGATAGCCGCCTTCAAACAGCAGACGCTGTTGTTCGGATTCCGGCAGGGTGCTGTTTTCGCGCTGATACATGCCGGCGTTTTGACGCTGGCGCTGTGCTTCATAAAGGATAAGCGCGGAGGCCACGGAAACGTTAAGCGACTGCACCATGCCGATCATCGGAATAATAATGTCCTGGTCCGCCAGCGCCAATGCTTCCTGGGTGATGCCGGTTTTTTCCTGGCCCATCAGAATGCAGGTCGGCCGCGTGTAGTCGATTTCGCGAAAATCGACGGCCTTATCCGAAAGGTGGGTGGCGAGAATTTGCATCCCGCTATTTTTCAGTTGGGATACGGCATCGCCAATGGTGCGATGAGTTTTGACCTCTACCCAGGAGTTACTGCCTGCCGCAGAAGAAGCCATAGTACGCATACGGTTTCCCGGCCAAACGGCATGGACCTCGTGCACGCCCACCGCGTCCGCGGTGCGGATGATCGCCGAGACGTTATGAGGCTTATGCACCTGCTCCATGCAGACGGTCAAATCAGGCTGGCGCCTGGCGAGCATTTCGCAGATACGCGCATAACGTTGTGGATTCATAACGCTAGTTTCTGTTTCGGGTAACTTTAATCACGTCCGGCATCACGCGGATTTTACGCATGATATTCGCCAGATGGATACGATCGCGGGCGGTCAGGCGAATGAACGCGCTGTAAACGCGGCCGTCTTTCTCTTCGGTATTCAGGCTTTGAATATTCGAACCCGCGTTGTTCAGCGCGGCGGTAAGATTCGCCAGCGCGCCCTGATGGTTAAACATATCCACCTTAATCTCGGTGATGAACTCCTGCTCGGCCTCTTTATCCCACTCTACGGCCATAAACTTCTCTGGCTCTTTCTGGTAACCGCGGATGTTGCGACAGGATTCATGGTGGATAACCAGCCCTTTTCCGGGGCTGACGTGGGCCACAATCGGGTCTCCGGGGATAGGTCGACAGCATTTCGCAAAGGTAATCAGCACGCCGTCCGCGCCTTTGATCGGCAGATGGCTGTGCGGCAATGCGTTCGTCTGCAAGGAGGGCCTGCGATTCTCCCTGCAGGTTCTTCGCTACCACCACGCTCATGGCATTGCCCAGGCCAATCTCCGCCAGCAAATCGTCAAGCGAGGCGAGCTTCATGCGCTCAAGCTCACGCTGAATATTTTCTGGCGGCACTTCGGCCAGCTTGCGGCTGCCGCCTAAGGCATGATTTAACAGCCGGCGTCCCAGGTTGACCGAATCGTCTCGCTTGAGGTTCTTCAGCATCTGGCGGATTTTGGCGCGCGCTTTAGAGCTGACGACAAAGTTTAGCCAGGCGGCGTTCGGACGCGCGCCCGGAGCGGTAATGATTTCAATCGTCTGGCCGCTGGTAAGCGACTGCGATAACGGATAGGGCTGGCGGTCCACCCGGGCGCCGACGCAGGCGTGGCCGATATCGGTATGTACCGCATAGGCGAAGTCCACGGGCGTGGCGCCCGCCGGGAGTTCGACAATACGCCCTTCCGGGGTGAAAACGTAAATCTCATCCGGGAAGAGATCGGATTTTACGCTCTCGATAAATTCAAATGAGCTACCGGCGCTCTGCTGCAGTTCCAGCAGGCTTTGCATCCAGCGCTGGGCGCGGATTTGCGCAGTGGTACTGCTCTCGCCCTGCTCTTTATAAGCCCAGTGGGCGGCAACCCCCATCTCAGCCATCTGGTCCATATCTTCGGTACGGATTTGTACTTCAACAGGCACGCCGTGCGGGCCGATCATGGAAGTGTGCAGGGACTGATATCCGTTGGCCTTTGGAATGGCGATATAGTCCTTAACCCGCCCCGGACGCGGCTTGTAGAGGCTGTGCATCTGCCCAAGAACGCGGTAACAGGTATCCATATCATGCACTATGACGCGAAACGCGTAGATATCCATGATCGAATGGAAACGCTGCTCTTTGAGCGTCATTTTGCAGTAGATGGAATAAAGATGCTTTTCGCGACCGCTGACGCGGCAGGGAATGCCCGCCTCCTGCAAACGCCCATCGATTTCCGAGAGGATTTTTTGAATCATCTCTTTGCGATTACCACGCGCCGCTTTGACCACCTCTTTAATGACGCGGTAGCGGTTCGGGTAAAGCGCTTCAAAGCCCAGCTCCTCCAGCTCGGTTTTCAGATGGTGAATACCAAGGCGGTGGGCCAGCGGACTGTAAATTTCGAGGGTTTCGCGGGCGATGCGACGGCGCTTGTCCGGACGCAGCGACCCAAGAGTACGCATGTTGTGCGTACGGTCGGCGAGTTTGATCAGAATGACGCGGATATCCTGCACCATCGCCATGATCATTTTGCGGAAGTTTTCGGCCTGGGCCTCTTTCTTATCGCGGAACTTCAGTTTGTCGAGTTTAGAAACCCCCTCCACCAGCTCGGCAACGCTTTTGCCAAACAGCTGTTCCATATCCTGGTAGGTGGCAGGGGTGTCTTCAATCACGTCATGCAGTAACGCCGCCATCAGCGTTTCATAGTCGAGTTTCATCTCGGCCAGAATGCAGGCGACCGCTACGGGATGGGTGATATAGGGTTCACCGCTTGAACGTGCTTGTCCCTCGTGAGCATCACGCGCGACAAGATAGGCCTGCCGGAGGCGCTTTATCTGCTCCTCGGGCAAGTATTTTTGAATCAGCTGATTCAGGCTTTCAAACAGATACAAGGGCTACCCGCAGGGCTAATTAACGACGACCTTCAGCAATAGCGGTAACGGCCTGCAGTTCTGCGGCTTCCTGCTCTTGCTGCTCCTGGCGATCACGAACATCAAGAATCTGGTTGGTGATCAACCCTTCTTCGATTTCGCGTAATGCAATAACGGTCGTTTTATCGTTTTCTTCAGGTACCAGAGGATCTTTACCACCGGTTTGCATCTGACGAGCGCGACGTGCGGCGACCAGTACCAGGTCAAAACGGTTACCAATTTTCTCTACAGCGTCCTGAACGGTTACGCGTGCCATATTTTAAAGCTCCACAGATGAAGAAATGACTGGGCATGATACTGAAACTGGGCTCAGTCTGCCAATAGTTTGCTGATTAAAGCGTCATGTCGTGCTTTTTGACGGCCCATTCGCAGACGCTCGGCGCGAATAATAATCTTTAAATCTGACAGCGCGGTGTCGAAATCGTCATTGACGATAAGATAATCATATTCCGCGTAATGGCTCATTTCTGCAACAGCCTGCTCCATACGCCTGGCGATGACTTCTTCGCTGTCCTGCCCACGGCCCGCGCAGGCGACGATCTAATTCATCTTTCGACGGCGGCAAAATAAAGATGCTGCGCGCGTGCGGCATTTTATTACGAATTTGCTGCGCGCCCTGCCAGTCTATATCAAGGAATACGTCCACGCCTGTCGCCAGTACCTGTTCAATCGCATGGCGCGAGGTGCCGTAGTAATTACCAAAAACTTCTGCGTGTTCAAGGAAGGCGTCTTCAGCGATCATCTGCCTGAATTCGTCCTGGCTTACGAAGAAATAGTGTTCGCCATGTTTCTCGCCGGGGCGTACGCCGCGCGTGGTATGGGAAATGGAAACCTGTGTATCGTACAGCGGTTGTGTTTTTAACAGAGCCTGAATGAGGCTGGATTTCCCCGCGCCGCTTGGGGCGGAAACAATATAAAGCGTGCCTTGAGCCATGGGTTCTAACTTATTCGATAAGGATAAAAAGAAGAGCGTCTACCGCCCTATTATACACGTCGGCACGCTGGCACGGGGAATTTGTCATGTTCCCGGTGCGCTTTTGTATCGTTTTGCGTAATGCTTTCCAGTTCATACCGCTCGTTTCTGCAACTTCAACGCTTTATCTGAAAAGGTCCCGCATCGTTTTTATTTCATTCTCGCGGCTGAGGCTTTGCCACGCTATACCTCGTTTCCAACTGACAGGGAGGGCGTTATGAAAGGGTTAATCAGGCTGGGTTTGGCGTTGAGTGTGCTGACGGGGATCGCTTCTGCTTCTTGTCCGGTCTGGTCACCCTCACAGGCGAACCAGGAGATAAAAAAGCTGCAGGATCAGCTTCACCGGTGGGACGAAGCCTATTACCGTGAAGGAGAAAGCCAGACCAGCGATGCGGTGTATGACAAGCTTCGTTTGCGATTAAACGAATGGCGACGCTGCTATCAGCCCGCCGTCCCGCTGCTGCAGCCCACGCTTGCGACCCGTGGCAAAACGCGACATCCCGTTGCGCATACGGGCGTTAAAAAACTGTCCGACGGCGCGGCGGTATCCCGCTGGATCGAAGGTAAATCTGATTTATGGGTTCAGCCGAAAGTCGACGGCGTGGCGATCACTCTGGTGTACCGGCAGGGCAAGCTGGAAAAGCTCCTCAGCCGTGGCGACGGTCTTAAGGGCGAGGACTGGACCGCAAAAGCCGCGCAGATCGATGCTATTCCCAAAACGCTTTCCGGACCCCTGGGCGACAGCATACTGCAGGGAGAGTTGTTCCTGAAGCGTGAGCGGCATGTGCAGAAAACCATGGGCGGTATTAACGCCCGCGGCAAAGTCGCCGGCGCCATGATGCGGCAGGCAGGCTCCGACCTGCTTAACGATCTCGGCGTATTCATCTGGGCATGGCCTGATGGCCCGGAGGACCTCAGACAAAAGCTGAGTCTGCTTGATAAGGCTGGGTTTCCCCTCGCCAGCCGGTGGTCAAAACCCGTTACCTCGATAAATGAAATATCTTCTCTGCGAAACAGGTGGTTCACCTCATCCGTGCCTTTTGTAACCGACGGCATTGTGATCCGCGAAGGCAACGAGCCTGCCGGAAAGTTTTGGCAGCCGGGACAGGCTCCCTGGCTTGCGGCCTGGAAGTATCCGCCGGCGCAACAAATTGCAGACGTAAAAAACATTCGATTTAACGTGGGGCGCACCGGAAAGATTGCCGTGGTGCTGGAGCTGGAACCTTTGCAGCTTGACGATAAACAGGTTAAGCGTGTCAACATCGGGTCGGTTAAACGCTGGCGGGAATTAGATATTGCGCCGGGGGATCAGGTGATGGTGAGCCTGGCAGGCCAGGGAATTCCGCGAATCGACGAAGTTGTCTGGCGTATAAGCCTGCGCGATAAGCCGCAGCCGCCGGCGCTGAATGATATTACCCCGTTAAGCTGCCTCTATAGCGCAGCGGAATGCCGCGAGCAGTTCTTTGCCAGGCTGACGTGGATGAGTTCGCCGGCCGTGCTGAATATCAAAGGCGTCAGCAGGCGCACGTGGCAGAAGCTCAGCCAGGCATATCCTCTGGAACATGTTTTTTCCTGGCTGCCGCTAAGCCATGAGTCTCTGGCGCAGCTAAGCGGCTTTTCAGTCGGCAAAGCTGAGCAAATCTGGCATCAGTTCTCAATAGCCCGCCGGCAGCCTTTCCAGCGCTGGTTAATGGCTTTCGGCCTGCCTTTGCCGAAGCCCGCGCTGAGCTTACTGCCAGATACCCACTGGCATCAATTAGCCATGCGGGACGAGTTGAGCTGGCAAAAGTTGCCAGGCGTAGGGGCTGAACGGGCGAAAAAACTGGTGCAGTTTATCAATCACCCTCAAATCAGCAGCCTGGCGGGTTTTCTGGGAAAGCAGGGGATAGCCGGTTTTGTTAATTAATGATCGGCATGCCTGTAGTGAAAAACCGGCAGGCCAAGCCGCAGACGCAGCGCTAATAAACGTGCGGAAAAACCGAAGATAAGCGTCGCGATCACCACCACATCATGGCTCGATACGTAATGTTGCAGCGCTGTATAGAGCACAGCGGACGCAAAAGCGATGCCAGCGTAGAGCTCTTTTTGAAAAACCAGCGGAATGCGTTTGCAGAACATATCGCGCAATACGCCGCCGAATACGCCCGTTATGACCGCTGCAATAATTGCGATGATCGGGCCTTCGCCCATATCCAGCGCAATCTGCGCGCCGATGATAGAAAACACGACCAGGCCCAGGGCGTCAAGAACGAGGAAAAGCCGCCGCAGATGGGGCATCACCGGGGCAACAATAGTGGTTACTACTGCCGCTACGGCGACGATCACCACGTATTCAGGGTTTTTTACCCAGCCTAAAGGGTAGTGTCCCAGCAGGATATCGCGCACCGAGCCGCCGCCAAGGGCGGTAGCGGTAGCAATAATTATTACGCCGAAAGTATCCATGCGGCGTCGGCCAGCCGCCAGCGCGCCGGTCATCGCTTCGGCGGTAATACCAATAAGATAAAGAATATGTAGCAGCATGAACCCCTCCAGACGGACGAGCAGAGGGTAACGTTTTGTGAAGTACGTCGCGATTGAGATTTTCTAAGTTGAACAGTTTCGGATTAGTTAAAGTAATCGAATATTATTGTTTTATGCAGAATTAAAGGGTTTATCGGCTTTATGGTTATTTAAAAAGGATAAATTTAATTATCTCTTTATGAAAGGAGTCATAACGATGAATACCGCGAAAATACTAAGAGCCCTGGCCAACGGTATCAATCCCGATACCGGCGAATTGCTTACGCACGCCTCGCTTGCCCACGCGCCTGAAATGATACGCATGCTGTTTGCATTATCTGACGAGCTGATGGCGCAGCCGGAAAAGAGTAAAAAAACGAAGCTTTCCCCTCAGGAACGCGAGCAGAAGAATATTGCAGAGGGCAAGCCCGCCAAATCCTACTTTCCCTGGGCGGAGGAAGAGAAAAAACAGCTTGAGGAAGAGTATGCGGCAGGCAAAGCGGTGGAGCAGCTGGGCGCCGAGCTGGGTCGTTCCGTTCGCGCGGTAGCTATTCAGCTTGAGAAAATGGGGCTGATTACGGCAGAACAGCTCATTGGCTATAGCTGATTGTGGACATTAAAAAGCCCGCGCAGAGCGGGCTTGCATCGGCAAAGCTGGGTTATTCGATGTTCTGAATCTG
This sequence comes from Dryocola mayonis, assembly GCF_051307045.1. Classification (NCBI taxonomy): domain Bacteria; kingdom Pseudomonadati; phylum Pseudomonadota; class Gammaproteobacteria; order Enterobacterales; family Enterobacteriaceae; genus Dryocola; species Dryocola mayonis. Next base: position 4,180,551 of record NZ_CP150452.1, on the reverse strand, counting down.
TTCGCGCATTTGCTCAATCAGCACCTTGAGTTCAATGGCGGAGTTAGTCACGTCAGCGTTGATGGATTTCGAGGCCAGGGTGTTCGACTCGCGGTTGAACTCCTGCATCATAAAGTCGAGGCGACGGCCAACGGCCTCTTTTTTCTTCAGGATGTTGTACGTCTCTTTAACGTGCGCTTCCAGACGATCCAGCTCTTCAGCAACGTCGATGCGTTGCACCATGAGAACCAGCTCTTGCTCAAGGCGCGTGTTTTCAAGCTGAACCTGGGCTTCTTCGAGCTTGCTTACCAGACGTTCGCGCTGCCATTTAACCACTTCAGGCATCTGCGCGCGCACTTTAACTACTTCAGCGCTCACGCCTTCAAGGCGCTGCTCGATCAAAGCCTTCAGCGCCTCGCCTTCCGTTTCGCGGGCAACGATGAAGTCATCCAGCGCGCCGTCCAGCGCGGCCAGGATTTCGGCGGCAATGGCGTCCAGATCCTGCTCCGCTGCGGACATCACGCCCGGCCAGCGTAAAATATCAACCGGGTTGATTTCGCCTTCGTCGCTTTGCATTTTGACCCAGTTTGCGGCTTCAACGAGCTGTTTGGCCAGCTTTTCGTTGAGCAACAGGGAGCTTTGCGCACGGGCGTCAGGCTCGAAGCGAAGATTACATTCGATTTTCCCGCGGGTTAAGCGAGAACGGATGCGTTCGCGAGCCACAGGTTCAAGGCTACGGAACTGTTCCGGCATGCGGATATAAGTTTCGAGATAACGCTGGTTTACCGAACGTAACTCCCAGGAGGCGCTGCCCCATTCGCCTTTTACTTCACGGCGGGCATAGGCGGTCATACTGCGGATCATAAATCGTTACCGTATAGAGCAATGGATGGGGGGATTATAGCCATGCCTGGCCGGGCAGGATAGGAATAAGCGCTCGAAGTCCGTATAATGCGCGCCACATTCGTTTTAGCCGGAGATAAGCCCATGCGTCCATCAGGTCGTAGCGCCGAACAAGTGCGCCCAGTCACCCTGACCCGTAATTACACCAAACACGCTGAAGGTTCCGTGCTGGTCGAATTTGGCGATACCAAAGTCCTGTGCACCGCCACCGTTGAAGAAGGCGTGCCGCGCTTTCTGAAAGGTCAGGGACAAGGTTGGATCACCGCCGAATACGGCATGCTGCCGCGTTCCACCCACAGCCGTAACGCTCGCGAAGCGGCGAAAGGCAAGCAGGGCGGCCGTACCCTGGAAATCCAGCGTCTGATCGCCCGTTCTTTGCGCGCGGCCGTGGATTTAAAAACGCTTGGCGAATACACCATCACCCTGGATTGCGATGTGCTGCAGGCCGACGGCGGCACCCGCACTGCATCCATCACCGGCGCCTGCGTTGCGCTGGCCGACGCGTTGAACAAGCTGGTGGCAACCGGCAAGCTGAAAGCCAACCCGATGAAAGGAATGGTTGCAGCGGTTTCCGTTGGCATCGTCAATGGAGAAGCGGTGTGCGATCTGGAATACGTTGAAGATTCTGCCGCTGAAACCGACATGAACGTTGTGATGATGGAAGATGGCCGCATGATTGAGATTCAGGGCACCGCCGAAGGCGAGCCGTTCTCCCACGAAGAGTTGCTGACGCTGCTGGCGCTGGCGCGAGGGGGAATTGAATCGATCGTCACGTCGCAGAAGGCGGCGTTAGAAAATTGATTTTTAAGGCGACTAAAGCAGTCGCCTTTTTTATGCCTACAGAAACATAAAGGAGCGAATCCATGAAACCGTATCAGCGCCAGTTTATTGAATTTGCGCTTAACAAGCAGGTACTGAAGTTTGGCGAATTTACGCTGAAATCCGGGCGCACCAGCCCCTATTTCTTCAATGCCGGGCTGTTTAATACCGGGCGCGATCTGGCACTGCTGGGCCGTTTTTACGCCGCCGCGCTAATGGATTCCGGTATTGATTTTGATTTGCTGTTTGGGCCTGCCTACAAAGGCATTCCTATCGCAACGACCACCGCCGTTGCGCTGGCAGAACATCATGAGCGTGACGTGCCTTACTGCTTTAATCGTAAAGAAGCCAAAGATCATGGCGAAGGCGGCAACCTGGTAGGCAGCGCTCTGCAGGGCCGCGTAATGCTGGTGGATGACGTTATCACCGCCGGCACTGCGATTCGTGAATCTATGGAAATCATCGCCGCAAACGGCGCAACGCTTGCGGGCGTATTGATTTCGCTGGACCGCCAGGAGCGCGGGCGTGGCGAAATCTCCGCCATTCAGGAAGTTGAGCGTGATTATCACTGCCAGGTGATCTCGATTATCACCCTGAAGGATTTGATTGCGTATCTGGAAGAAAAACCCGAGATGGCCGATCATCTGGCCGCGGTGCAGGAATACCGCGCTCAGTACGGCGTATAAGTAACAAGGGCCTTTGACAGGCCCTTTTTAATCTAACGAAGCTGCGCGGCGATTAACGGCCAGCGGGTATCAAAATCGTCCGTCGGCGAATAGCGAAATTCACTGCGTACAAAGCGAGAAAGCATCCCTTCGCAGAACGCCAGCAGCTGGCTGGCCAGCAGCGCTTCATCCGTACTGTAGCCTTCCCCTTCACGCATTTTTTTCTCGCGCATCACCTGCCGTAGCTGCACCTCGATGCGTTCAAACAGCTGGTTGATGCGGCCCTGTAAGCGATCCTGCTCAAACATCAGCGCATGCCCGGTCAGGATTCGCGTCAGGCCCGGATTCTTTTCACCGAAGCCCAGCACCAGCAGGACGATAAGGCGCAGACGAGCCAGCGTATCTTTTTCATCTTTCAGGATGAGATTGATGCGGGTTATCAGGCTGTCTTCAATAAATTCGATAAGGCTGTCGAACATCTTCGTTTTGCTGGGAAAATGGCGATACAGCGCCGCTTCAGAAACGCCCACCGTGGCTGCAAGTTTAGCGGTAGTGATGCGCTGGCTACCGTCACTGGATTCAAGCATCTGGGCCAGAGACTGAAGTATTTCCTCGCGACGATTCCTTTTCGCAGTTTGTTTTTCTGCCATGTTGTAAAATACCCCTGAAATAAAACACCTGCCAGGCAAGCAGCCACACAGCGCCCGCAGGCATGTCGCTTGCGGTCTGTTTTAACGTTATGAACGCGTGTGGTTACGTTTATAAAACGAGTTTACTGACGGCCGGAATGGCCAAAGCCGCCTTCGCCACGGTCGCTGGTATCAAAATCTTCGACCAGGTTGAATTCGGCTTGCACAACGGGCACGAACACCATCTGCGCGATACGCTCGCCCGGCTCGATAGTGAAGCTATCCTGCCCGCGATTCCAGACGGATACCATCAACTGGCCCTGATAATCAGAATCTATCAGCCCGACCAGGTTGCCAAGAACCACGCCGTGTTTATGGCCAAGGCCCGAGCGTGGCAGAATGACGGCGGCCAGAGACGGATCGCCGATATGAATGGCGAGTCCGGTTGGCACCAGCGTGGTTACGCCCGGCGCCAGCTCTACGGCAGCGTCCAGACACGCACGCAGATCGAGCCCGGCCGAGCCGGTAGTAGCATAAGTCGGCAGTGGGAACTGCTGACCCACACGCGGGTCCAGAATCTTAACGTCGATTTTTTTCATCATAACGGATAACGATCTCGTCCAATAAAAGATGGCCAAGGAGTGACTTACGCTCAAGGGGTAAGACTTTATCTCCCTCCTGCCAGAAAAGGTGTAACGCGTTGCTTTCGCTGTTAAATCCCTGACCTGTTTGTGATACATCATTGGCGCAAATCAGGTCGAGGTTTTTTCGGATACGCTTTTGTCGGGCGTATTCTTCCACATTAATAGTTTCGGCGGCAAACCCAACAACATAAGGCCGGTTTTGCGCAAGCGCGGCGACGCCGGCAACGATATCCGGGTTTTTAACCATTTTTAGCGTAATTTCATCGCCTTGCTTTTTGATTTTTTCATCGGCGACGCTTGCGGCGCGGTAGTCTGCTACGGCTGCGCAGCCGATAAAAATATGCTGACCCGACACATTCTGTTGAACGCAGGCTTCCATTTCCAGAGCAGAGGTGACGTCAATGCGTTTCACGCCTGCCGGCGTCGGTAGGGATACCGGGCCGGAAACCAGCGTCACGCTGGCGCCTCGCGCGGCGGCGGCGGCGGCAATCGCATATCCCATTTTTCCCGAGCTGTCGTTGGTGATGTAGCGTACCGGGTCGAGTCGTTCCCGGGTCGGCCCCGGCCGTAATCATGACGTTAAGATGTTGCAGATCTTTGACGATGCTAAAATGACCTACGGCCAGCTCCACGATATCTAACGGGTCGAGCATGCGGCCTGGGCCGACATCGCCGCATGCCTGGCTGCCGCTGTCCGGCCCCCAGGTCAGTAAACCGCGGGAAGCCAGCAGCTCAAGGTTGTGCTGGGTTGCCGCCGCCCGGTACATCTGCTGGTTCATGGCGGGAACAATCGCGACGGGAGCGGGCGTTGCCAGACAAATGGTGCTCACTAAATCATTCGCCATACCTGCCGCCACGCGGGCAATCAGGTCGGCGGTGGCGGGCGCGAGAATAACTAAGTCCGCCCATTTGCCTAATTCGATATGGCCCATTGCGGCTTCCGCTGCGGGATCGAGCAAGCTTTCTGAGACCGGATACCCGGATACGGCCTGCAGGCTCAATGGCGTAATGAAGGCTTTTGCCGCCTCGGTCATTGCCACACGCACATCTGCTCCGCGATCGCGCAGACGACGCACCAGTTCAGGCGTTTTATAAGCCGCGATGCCGCCGCTAACGCACAGAACAATTTTTTTGCCGGAAAGCCCCATCATGATTTTTCCACCGGAAGTCTGAATCGTGGGCTTATTTTATCACACTCCTTAGAACACGACTTTTTGCAGTTTGCGAGATATCCCGCACGCTGAAAATCTCCCGGTCGCGAGCGCTCCGGGAGTCATGCACAATAGCCGCACAAAGGGATGTGGAGGCCAATATGGATGTAAAAAAGGACTGGGATAAAAGCGGGTTGCCGCGTGAGAAGCTCCTCAAATTCGGCGTCAGCTCACTGACTGACGTAGAACTGCTGGCGCTCTTTTTACGCACGGGGTTAAGGGACATCAACGTACTGGCCCTGGCGACCGGCCTTCTGGAAAAATTTGGTTCACTGAGTGGGCTGCTGTCCGCAGACTATTCGCAGTTTAAGGACATTAAAGGCATCGGCGAGGCGAAATACACCCAGCTAAACGCGATTGCGGAACTGGCAAGGCGCTATTACTCCTCGCGGGGAGTAGAAGAGCTCACGCTAACCCGGCCTGATACGGTGCGGGAATTTATCCAGAGCCAGCTGACCACGGAGGAACGTGAGATCTTTATGGTGATATTCCTCGATAACCAGCACCGAATTATTAAACACGCGGCTATGTTTTCCGGCACGCTGAATCACGTAGAGGTGCACCCGCGAGAAATTGTGCGCGAAGCGATGAAATCTAATGCAGCGGCGGTCATTCTTGCGCATAATCACCCGTCGGGTAGGGCCGAACCGAGCAAAGCTGACCGTGCCATTACCGAACGTATCGTGAAAGCCTGCCTTTTTATGGAAATTCGCGTGCTTGACCATCTGGTTATCGGTCGCGGAGAGTACGTTTCTTTTGCTGAACGTGGGTGGATTTAAGCCGATTTGCGCGATCCTTGGGGATCTTTGTCTGTTCGGGACTTGAGCACATGCGTCAGGCAGCGTATACTACGCCACCTTTGAGAATCTCGGGTTTGGCATTATGCGCCTGGCACTGTGGTTCACATTGAACCGCCAGGGACCAGGCTTGCAGCCTGACGAGGCGCCATAACCCTATACGAAGCTCGAGCTAATTTGATTTTTGGAGAATAGACATGTCCCGAGTCTGCCAAGTTACTGGCAAGCGTCCGGTGACCGGTAATAACCGTTCCCACGCAATGAACGCGACCAAACGCCGTTTCCTGCCGAACCTGCACTCTCACCGTTTCTGGGTTGAGAGCGAGAAGCGTTTTGTCACACTGCGTGTATCTGCTAAAGGTATGCGTGTAATTGATAAGAAGGGTATCGAAACGGTTCTGGCCGATCTTCGTACCCGTGGCGAGAAGTACTAAGAGGAACTAAGTCATGGCTAAAGGTGTTCGCGAGAAGATCAAGCTGGTTTCTTCTGCTGGTACTGGTCACTTCTATACCACCACGAAGAACAAACGTACTAAGCCGGAAAAACTGGAACTGAAAAAGTTCGATCCAGTTGTTCGTCAACACGTACTGTACAAAGAAGCTAAAATTAAATAATTTCAGTGACTTTGATGAAAAACCTCGCTTCGGCGGGGTTTTTTTGTTTTGCGCTTTATACCCGGAGGAGAAATGCCAGAGTTACCTGAAGTTGAAACCAGCCGCCGCGGCATTGAACCGCATCTGGTAGGCGCAACCATCCTGCACGCCGTCGTGCGCAACGGTCGCCTGCGCTGGCCTGTTTCCGATGAGATTCACGCTCTGAGCGACAAGCCGGTCTTGAGCGTTCAGCGGCGGGCTAAATATCTGCTGCTCGAACTGCCGGACGGCTGGATTATTATCCACCTCGGTATGTCCGGCAGCTTACGTATTCTTCCTGAGGAGCGGCCCGCGGAAAAGCATGACCATGTCGATCTGGTGATGAGCAACGGCAAAGTGCTGCGTTATACCGATCCGCGTCGCTTCGGCGCCTGGCTGTGGGTTAAGGAGCTGGAGGGAAGCAGCGTGCTGGCGCATCTCGGGCCGGAGCCGCTGCATGAAGAATTCAATGCCGAATACCTGCGTGAAAAGTCCGCTAAGAAGAAAACCGCCATTAAACCCTGGCTGATGGATAACAGGCTGGTGGTGGGCGTCGGAAATATCTATGCCAGCGAATCGCTGTTTGCCGCCGGGATCCACCCCGATCGCGCCGCGCAGTCATTGTCAAAAAGCGAATGCGAGCTGCTGGTGAAAGTGATCAAAGCGGTGTTGTTAAGATCGATTGAGCAGGGCGGAACGACGCTAAAAGACTTTTTACAGTCTGACGGTAAGCCCGGTTATTTCGCGCAGGAGCTGCAGGTTTACGGACGAGAAGGGAAGCCGTGCAGAGTTTGCGGCGCGCCTGTGATGGCCGGTAAGCACGCCCAGCGCAGCACTTTCTATTGCCGAAACTGCCAGCATTAAAGCTGCTTTAGCTTCTCAAGCAGAGCCTGACAGACGGGCTCGGGCAGAAAATGCGCGACATCGCCGTGGTGGCGCGCCACTTCTTTTACCAGCGAAGAAGAAACAAAAGACCACTCTTTAGAAGGCATCAGGAAAACGCTCTCCAGCTCCGGCATCAGGTGACGGTTCATGTGGGCGAGCTGCATTTCGTATTCGAAATCCGCCGCCGTGCGTAAACCCCGAACCAGAACGTTGGCCTGCTGCGCCTTCGCAAAATTCGCCATCAGATCGCTAAATCCCACCACCTCAACGTTCGGCAGATGCGCCGTTACCTGCCTGGCTAGCGCTACGCGTTCATCAAGGGAGAACATCGTTTTTTTGTGCGGGCTGTTGGCGATAGCGAGAATGATGGAGTCAAACATCATGGCTGCGCGCCTCACGATATCCAGATGACCGTTCGTGATGGGATCAAAAGTACCGGGGTAAATCGCTCGGGTGCTCATAGCTGCTCTTTTTCCGTATAGCCCTGGTTTAAGGCCCAGAGTTCAGTGTACTTATTAAACGTATACTGCGCGTTAACTACCGCTAATAGCCAGCCCTGTTTGCCATCAAGAAAACCGGCACGTAAAAGCAGCGTTTTGCAGAAGGCCCCCAAAGTGTGGCCGAAAATGCCGGCCAGCGAGACTTTTTTACCGCGCTGATGACGCTCATGGGCCCATGCCGTTGCGTAGCTCAGCTGCTTACGCTGGAAGCTTGCGAAATCGCGACAGGTCAGATGCAGCAAATCTCCTTCAAGCGCGATGATTTTTGCGCCGGGAGCCTCTAATGACTCATGAACCTGGCTGTCGTTGTAACGGTAGCGTTCGCGGGCATAGAGACGGGTTACCCGGTCCGGATACCAGCCGCTGTGGCGCATAAAACGGCCCAGAAAAAGGTTGCGGCGAGCAATGCTGTAAACGGCGTCAGGCTGTGGGTTGGCAAGGACAGCTTTTAGCGCGGCGGCAAGCTCGGGGGTCACCCGCTCGTCGGTGTCGATCATCAAAATATAGTCGCCGCAGGCGTAGTCCTGGGCGCGCTGGCGCTGTATGCCAAAACCCCGCCAGTTTTCATCGATGAAGACTTTTACGCCGGCCTGACGGGCGATAGCAAGGGTCGCATCAGAGCTGCCCGAATCCAGCAGGACCACCTCGTCCGCCCAGGCCACAGACGCCAGGCAGTCCGGCAGAATATCCGCCGCGTTTTTGGCGATCATCACTACCGACAGACGGCTGGACATCAATTAATGGCTCCGCTGTGGCAGGTAGGGCTGCAGTAGCTGCAGCAAACGTTGCAAAGCGCCCTGATTTTGATGCAGCACTTCTACAGCGTGACGACCGTAATACATGCGATAGTCTTCATCGGTCAGCAGCGTGGTGATTTCGTTCACCAGCGACGCCGCGTCGGTAACGGTGATCATTCCGTCAGCCTGCTGTAGTTTTGCGCAGATATCTTTGAAGTTGAAAATGTGCGGGCCCATCAGTACCGGTATGGCGTGAGCCGCCGGCTCCAGCGGATTGTGGCCGCCTCGCTCTACAAGGCTTCCGCCTACAAACGCCAGGTCGGCAATGCCGTATAACAGCATCAGTTCGCCCATTGAGTCGCCAATCACCACCTGGGTGCTGCCCGATGGGATTTCACCGCTGCTGCGCAGGGTGTAGCTGAATCCGCCTTTTTGCACCAGCTCTTTGGCATCTTTAAAACGTTCCGGATGGCGCGGCACCAGAATCAGTAACAGATCGGGGAATTTTGCCAGCAGCTGGCGGTGCGCATCCAGAATAATGCTTTCTTCGCCATCGTGGGTGCTGGTGGCGATCCAGACTTTACGGCGCGGGGCCCACTGGCGGCGCAGCGTAATAGCGCGGGCAGCAAGCTCGGGCGTGACGGAGATATCGAACTTCAGGCTGCCGGTAACCGTCAGCTGGGAGCGTTTCAGACCCAGCTCAAGGAAGCGGCCGGCATCTTCTTCATTTTGTGCGGCGATAAGCGTGATTCTGCTCATCAGGCGGCGCGTGAAATTACCCAGCTTCTTGTAGCCTTTCGCGGAGCGTTCGGATAAACGAGCGTTGGCGATGACCAGCGGGATTTTGCGGTTATGCAGCTCGGTAATCATGTTCGGCCACAGCTCTGTTTCCATAACGATGACCAGTTTCGGGCGCACGGTATCCAGAAAACGTTTCATCGCGCAGGGCAAATCGTAAGGCAAATAAACATGATGGACGTTTTTACCGAAGGCCGACTGCACCCGTTCGGAACCGGTTGGCGTCATGGTGGTGACGGTAATAGGAATAGTCGGGTAACGGTGGCGCAGCGCGCGAACCAGAGGAATCGCGGCGAGGGTTTCTCCTACGGAGACAGAGTGCAGCATGATACCGTCCGGCGCGACTTTCCCTCGACAGAAGCCATAGCGTTCTGCCCAGCGTTTACGGTACGCAGGAGCTTTACGGCTACGGAGCAAAAGTCGCAGCCACACAAAGGGCTGAATGAGATAGAGCAGGGCGGTATACAACGATTCCAAGCGAATTTTCCGTATTTTCATTATCGGCGGGCAAATTCTAAGCATTCACAGGGCGTAAAGCTATTGTTTTGGTGATATTCGACGGCTTTACCGATTGTTCAGGCAACTTGATGACGAAATAGCCTCATTTGCGGACCGCCAGTACGGTCCGCTAAGAGCAAACTTACCCCGCGATACGCGCTGCTTTTTTCAGCTTCAGGTAGCGGCGGCCCAGGCGCCAGCGCAGACGGAATCCCCGGGCGTTCTTCCAGATGAGACGCCAGATCCCACGGTCAAAAAACTCCTGAATAATCATCCTCTTTTTCTGCGGGTCTTTCATATTATTGAAAGTATGCAGAATGCCCAGCCCTTCTTTAGCGATCTGCCAGTGGCAGGCGGGGATGTTTTTTACCTGTTGCGGATAACGCTGATTAATGGCCTCGAGCATCTCAAGGATTTTGATGTAATGGCGCGCCGAGCGAATCAGCGTGTCATCGGTATCCGGCTTGTGGGAAACCGACGCGGAATGAATGTAGTAATCGTAGAACTTTTCACTCGTGTACTGCACGCGCTGCGCTGCCAGCAACACTTCAGTGGTCCACGGAATATCCTGATGACGCAGGGCCGGGCTCGAATTTAAAACCGTGCTCGCGGATAAAATCATGGCGATAGAGATTTAGCCAGGTAACGTGCAGAAACTTACGCGAATCCAGCGCCTTTTTCAGCCAGGCGGGACCGCTCATTACGCCGGTCGACTGCAGCCTGTCTTCAGGAAAAATGGGGCGCGAAGGTTTCTTATTGTTTTCGTAGACATAGTTACCGTTACAGGTCACCACGTCCAGATTGCCCGCCAGCGCCAGATCGAGCAGACGACGGTACATACCCGGTTTGAAATCATCGTCAATGTCGGGAAAAGAAAGATACTGTCCCGTTGCTACGGCAAGACCGGTATTACGGGCGATGGATACGCCCTGGTTTTCCTGCTCAATGACCAGCATGCCCGGAAACCTGTCGCGCCAGGCCTCGATAATCGCCATGGAGCCATCTGTTGAACCATCGTTCACCATAATGACTTCCATTCCTTCAATGGCCTGGGCTTTAAGACAGGCGAAAAATTTCGCCAGGAAAGGTTCGCCGTTATAAACAGCCACGACAACGCTAAGTAAAGGAGTCTGGGTCTGGGGCATAAAGTTACCTGAAAATACCGTTATTTTTTTTCTGTCGCCAGGGATAAATACTGCCGGCAAATGGCGCCGATACCGTAGGTTTCAATAAGGCTGGCATCGATAACCGGTGGATTGTTGTAGATATCCACCATCGTTTCCGCCAGCTGGCCGTCACTCATGCCTGAGAGGCCGCGAGCCAGCGGCCCGATGAGAATTTCCTCCGGCCCGCCCGGGCAGTGCGTGCTGACCGCCGGAGTCTGGCAGATAAGCGCTTCAACCAGTACGTTGCCAAAGCCTTCACAGTCCGAGCTCAAAAGAAGCAGGCGGGCATTGGCTATCCATGGGTAGGGATTAGGCGCGAAGGATTTGATAATTACGCGATCGGCGACGCCTGCGGCGGTAGCCATCGTTTTTATCTGCGCAACGCGCTCATCGCTGCCGTTACCCATCAGCACCAGCGGCGCCTGAATGCCGCTTAACGCATATGCTTTAATCAGTCGGTCATGGCGTTTATGTTCATGGAAACGGCCAACGTGGATGAGATAGTCCTGGCCCGCCATTTCACAAGGCTCTTTAGCGCGCTGGTGAATACCGTCGATATCAAAGGGGTTATGGATAACCGTGCTTTTCGCAAGGTTGATGTCGAACCGCTCGGTAATGTCGCGCAGCACCGCCTTCGATACGGCAACGACGTTGCTGTTCTCGTAAACGCGTTTTATTTTCTGGCGTTTTAACCAGCGGGAGAAGCCGTGGCGATGCAAAAGATAAGAAAAAGAGAACATGCCGTGTACGCAATACCACAGCTTATCGCGGGGGATGTTTTTGGTTTGCGCAACGATGCGGTCCGTTTTGTGCAAATGAGAGAAAATGAGATCGAACTGTCCCTCTTTTTGCGCCTGTTCTACGGCTTTATCCAGCAGAGCGGCGCGGCGCGATAACTCGGTGAGCTTGCGCCACGGTTTTTTACAGGTATCCAGAATGATTTGGTAATCGACCCCGTCCGGGATCTCATAGTCACAGACGCGACGCAAAGAGAAGACCGAAACCTGATGGTCCATACCGACCAGCCCCCTGGAAAGGGTGAGCACGGTTTTCTCAGCACCGCCGCCGGGTAATCCATCAATAATCATTAGGATGCGCATCGTCTAATCCAGTATGTTTTGATACAGCGAAATAAGTTGCTGTGAAAGTTTTTCCGGCGTCGCTTCCCTGACCCGTTCACGCGCATGTACGCCCATAGCCTCATTCAGGTGGCGTGCCGGGATAGCCATAACCGCATCCGACAGCTGCTGAATGTTCAGGGCATCGCAAACATATCCGTTTTGTCCGGTCGTTATGAATTCAGCCCCGCCGCAGGTAGGCGTGGTAATAACCGGTAAACCACATGCCATGGCTTCTAAGATCACATTAGGAAAAGGATCATAGAGAGTTGGCAACAATAATCCATCGGCGGCCTGATAAAAAGGCAGCGTGTTTTTCTGCATTCCCATAAACATTACCCGATTCTGGCACCCCAGAGTTTGTGCCAGCGCCCGGTAATGCTTTTCTGCTTTGTCCTGCCCTACCACAATCAGATAGCGATCGGTATTAGCTACGGCCCGGATAGCGCCGGCAAGACCTTTGCGCTCAAACCCTGAGCCCACAAACACCAGCGCGACCGCCTGCTGTGGAAGATTGATTTCTTCACGCCACTTTTTGCGTTGTTCAGGCGTCGCAGGAACGAAGCGGGAGGAATCAATAGCATTATAGATGACATGTATCTTATTAGCAGGTATAGCAAAATCTTCGATAATCTCGCGCTTTACCATTTCGGCGTTACAGATGACGGCTTTCAGTTCCGGCGCCTGGTACATGTCCTGTTCGGCCCGCATCACATAGCGATGATAGCGATCGCGAAGCAGCAGCTGCTGGCGCCATGCCGGCAGGATTCGGGCGCGCTGGAGCAGCCAGCGGCGGTGCACGCCATCGCCGGCGCGATAGATATCACAGCCGGCTATACGTTCGTGGCTCTGTACGAGATCAAAATTCTCTTTCTGCCACAGGGCGCGCGCGGCGTCCGCAAAACCTTTCTCACGGCTGATGCGGCCCCATTTCATCGGATCGCAAATATGGATATGCCAGTTCTCCTGGCGCTCGCCCTGCCACTGGCGGGTGATGACGTTCAGTTCTAAGTCGTGCGCGCTCAGGGCTTCCAGAGCGCGTGAGACAAAGCGTTCCGCACCGCCGTCCGGACGGTACTTTTGGCGTACGATGGCCAGGCGGCAGCGTTTCATCACAGTTGTTTCCTTGCGCTCGCAATTACGACGTCCACCGGAATCGCGTCCAGGTAGCGCTCGCTGGTTTTTGTATCAATCCGATCCGGGTCCGGAAGAGGCCCGTAATCACCGGCCCAGATAACCTCACCTTTTACCTGCCATGGGCTCCAGAAGGTTAATTTCGAGGGGCCAAAAAGAGCGACGCAGGGCGTTTGTAGCGCGGCCGCCATATGCATTGGCACGGAGTCGACGCCGATAAAAAGGCTGGCATGGTCAATAAGCGCCGCCAGCTGGCGCAGGCTTAACTCGCCGGCCAGAGAGCAAATGCGTTCCGGCGGACATAGCGCACGAATGGTTTCAACCATCGCTTTTTCATTCTTATCCGGCCCGGAGGTCAGCACAATAGTGTGACCATCGTTTTGTAGCGCGCGGATCGTTGCTGCCATTTTTCCTTCATCCCAGCACTTAAAGAACCAGCGGGATGTAGGCTGCACCACGATAAATGAACCTTCAATACCTTTGGCAGCCAGCTTTGTCTGCACCGTAAGCCAGTCATCCGGCTGATAGCTCATGGTGACATTCTGTACCGCAGGGACGTGCAAGGGAGCCAGTATGGAAAGGTTTTGCTCGACGGTGTGCATCGTTCGATGGCCGGCAACGGACGCGAGTTCGCTATGACAATGGCTCCAGAACCAGCCGCGGCGTTTGTTAAAATCAAAGCCAATGCGGACCGGCGCGCCGGTAAAACGGGTGACAATAGCGCTACGCCACTGATCGGCGAGATTCACCACCAGGCTATATCGCTGCTGGCGCAGCGTTTTCAGGAGCTGCCACTCTTTGCATAAATGCCGGCGAGTACCCAGTTTGCGCCATTTTCGATCGATGCCGTAAATGTGATGAATAAAAGGATGAGCCGCCAGCATATCGCGCGTTTCTTCATAAAGCAGCACATCAATCTGGGCCTGCGGCCATGCCTGATGCAGCGCGTTAATCACCGGCGTTGTCAGCAACATATCACCGTGATGACGCAGTTTTATGAGTAATATACGAGTTTGCGGCCCGTCAGCGAATGTATGCGCAGCGTTATTCATTATCATCTTTAGGTGATTAACCAAAGCGTGATTCTAATAGACCTTGAGTATGGTTGCTACCACTGTGCTCAGTAGTCGGTGCATTCCTGGAAAGCGGTTTGCCCTTATCTTCCCGGCTGCGTAACATGGCGTAAATACCGATAGCTCAGAGATGGCCATGACTCCCCCTGCATTTATCATCACTATTGATACCGAAGGCGATAATCTGTGGCAAAACCACCGGCAAATCAAAACCGAGAACGCGCGGTTTCTGCCGCGTTTTCAATCGCTTTGTGAAAAATATGCTTTTAAACCCGTCTGGTTAACCAACTATGAAATGGCCGTTGATGCGCATTATATCGCCTTTGCCAAAGACGTTATTGCTCGCGGACAGGGTGAGGTTGGCATGCACCTGCACGCCTGGAACAGCCCGCCCGAATTTGATTTAACCGGCGACGACTGGCGCTGGCAGCCTTACCTTATCGAGTATCCGGATGAGATTCTTCGTGAAAAAGTGGTTTATATGACCAGGCTTCTTGAAGAAACTTTCGCTACTAAAATGGTCAGCCATCGGGCCGGACGCTGGGCTTTTGATAGCCGCTACGCACGCCTACTGGCAGAGCTGGGTTATAAGGTCGACTGTTCAGTTACGCCCCGAGTGAACTGGCGAAACGCCAGGGGGGCGCCAACGGGCAAGGGCGGAACGGACTATCAGCATTTTCCGACGGGCTCCTATTTTATGGATCTGGATGCCATCAATCAGCCGGGCAATTCGCCCTTGCTGGAAGTGCCAATGAGCATCCAATATAAACACGGCGCCCTGATGAACAGTTTTAAGCAAGGTTACGATCGGCTAAGAGGAAAATATCGCAGCCCGTCAGTTAACTGGCTGCGCCCGTCGGGTGGTAACGCTTCGCAGATGATTGACGTCGCGCGCAAAACGCTGGCCGAAGGAAATGACTATGTGGAGTTTATGCTTCACTCATCAGAATTTATGCCCGGCGGTAGCCCAACGTTTAAAGATGAAGCCGATATAGAAAGGCTTTATCAGGATTTGGACACGCTGTTTGCATGGCTTGCCGGGCGAACGACCGGAATGACTTTATCTGAGTATTATGAACAAAAAGTAAAAAAACCGGGCTAAGCGCCCGGTTTGTATTTAAACTTTTTCATTTTGCCTGGTAAGCATAACGCTACAGATTCCTGTTAATGCCATATAGAATAAAATGGCTTCAGAACTTAACAGCAATACATCGCTAAGCCCGTAAACGAACATACAATTAAGCGTAAATAATAAAGGAGTATTACGATTCTTGAGCGAAACCCATGCGATGCTAATATAAAACCAAAGTAACGCCAGCCCGCCAAAGATACCCTGCAAAGAAAGAGTTTCAATCAGTTCGTCGTGTAAGTGGACAGAAATAAATTGCATCGCAGTACGATACTGCGGTTTTTCGTGTACGTACTGCGCACTGTAATCGAATCTTGATTTAAATGATTGTCCAAACGGGGCGTGGGAGAAGTTATTTAAACCAACATTCCACATTGAAAAACGTGCGCCCAAAGATGAATCATCACGCCCCTCTTGATAAAGAGTCACTTCATTGTAGGTCTGAATAATTCTTGGGTGTATATAATGATTGTATAAAAATGCGATAGCAATTGTCGCAACCACAAGAACGATGACAATAGATTTAAAATGTATTTTTTTGAAATGATAAAAAGTCATACATGCAATAATTAGTAAATGACAAATTATCGCAGCTCTTGTCCCCGTAAGAATCGTAATGATAAAAGATATAACAATTATCAATGCAGCGAGAAAGTAATAAAGAGTGCTTTTTTTCTCATATAATAAATAAATAAAAACAATACTTAGTGTAGAGTAAATATATGCAGAGATGGTGGCTCGATTAATAGCCATTTCGGCCCGCCCGGTTCCTTGTAAGGATTGCCAAATAGCATAACAGGATGCACATACAAACCCGGCCCCTAAAATAAATAGGGTCAATTTCTTAAAGTCAATGCTTTTTAAGTAATTGGTGAACTGTGAGAGATAGAGAATTAAAAAACTACCCAAAATTAGTTTTTTGCCGCCGTTGAACTGGTCGCTATAAAAATTATAACCTTGTGGTTCATGCTGGAATATAAAAAACCAACTTATTTTTACCAGACCAATAATTAATATAGGATAGGCAATATTGAATTTCTTAAGCGCCAGACATTTTCGCTCAAATATTATGCCCAATATCGCGAGGTAAACAGCGATATAGTAAAAATCTTTTTGCCTTCCATTACTTAACAGGGCAAAGGCGATGGACAGTAGAGCAAATAAGAAAACAGTTAGATAAAGTCGTGATCTTAATTTTTCCATAATGTACTCAATGCTTTTCTCTTATAGCTAAAACGCACAGCTGTATTTAGAAAGAATCCTGGCGAATGCGTCATCAGGACATGTTTTTTCACCGCTTCCCTTTGGCTCTTATTTTTTAACAGGTTGCCATATTTAATAAAAATATCCAGCCAGTGGCACAGAATTAAATAATGGAATTTTTTCGGTAAAACCTCTTCCATTTTTTGTGTACAAAAAATCAAATTGGATATTTTATCGTCATCAGGGGTTGAAGATAAACTTCCCGCGCGTTTTATATAATAGTAGTGGCTGTCACGCTGGAAATATATTTCTTTGGAATCCATCAGAACATCGGGAAAAATATAAAAATCTTCATAACAGGTCATCGCTGGGATCTTATGCTTAAGATAGATCTCTCTTTTAATAAATTGACCAATTAAGTGAGCCTGAAGATCTTTATGAATTAAAAAGCGTTTAATAGTATCGTCTCTGGAAAGCTTTTCAGGGCTCAGACCGGACCAGTGATGATTGATTTTATTAATATCGCGGATCTCATGTAGACGAGTCAACAATAAATCGGGATGGTTACTATGTAGAAAATCTATAATCCCAGGAAGACTACCCGCTTTCATTAAGTCATCGCTGTCCAGCATTGTTATGTATTCTCCACAGGACAGAGAAATACCATGCTGGCGTACCTGGCCTATATTTTTATAGTCAACCGTGAAGACAGAAACTTGCCGGTGGCTTTTAGCAAAATGAGAAATTTTCTCGCCGGTACGATCCTCAGATGCGTCATTAATGATAATAATTTCAGCTTTTTCTATAGCCGAACCGAGAGCTTTAAGCAGGCTCTGAAACGTAGCATCGATAGTCTTTTCGCAATTATGCGCTGCGATAATTATACTCAGAAGCGGTTTATTGGTCATATCCCTACTCATTAATACAAAAGCTAATCGAGGCTATGTTTTTTAATAATGTGATCAGAAGATACTTTAGTGATGAAATCATGAATCATATGCAGATCTTTTTCACTTAAGCTAAACAGATCCTCTCGAGGCGTATCAAAATAATAAGGGGCCTCGAATATAAAGGATTTCTCATGCTCTTTTTTTCCGAGAAGCAATACATTGCCCAGAGGCCTTTGTTCAGTCATACAGCATGGCCCATAAATAAGAATAACAGGCACGCCCACGGCATCCGCTATGTAAACATTCCCGGAATCGGATGCAATATAGAAGTCCATTTTGCTAATAGCAAAGGGAACGTCTTCCAGAGGAAGCTGACCAATAAGACTGACAATATTCGCACGATTGCCTATTTCGCGATTCAAATCGTCGAGCCAGACCTGCTCGTTTTTAGGACCAAAAACGTAATAAACACACTCTACATCATCAAGGGCGGCAAATATTTTTTTCCAGATAATAGGCGGGATGGTTTTTGATTTATTTCCCGCTGATATGCTCAGGCCAATCTTTATCGTGTTTTGTTTATCCAGCTCTGCTGGATAGCTCTTCGGCTTTCGTAAAGGGAACGTGGCATGCTTCGGATAGTCACGCCAGGTGAGATTACGGTCGGCAAGCTTAAGGTAATCATCCACGGTCAGCCGATCTTTGGTGTGTTCCACTACGCCATCGGCGGTCCAGTAAAGCAGATGGTGATACCAGCGGCGGGTATAAGTACTTAAAAATTGCTTATTTGCGGCATTACAGACGGCGGCGAAGAACAGATTGATGCTGTTAGGCTGCAACAGGTAAACATTTTCATAGCGGTTCATCAGCCTGAAGGCGAGGCGAAATTTACCCCACAGGCTTTTTTTATGTTCTTCTATCAGAAAAATGGTGTCGATGGTGGCGTCGTTTTTAGCCAGCGGTAAAACCGCCTTACCGATCAGGACGTCGCTGTGTTTCAGATGGGCGAGCAGGGGCGTAACGTTTACGAAATCGCCGATTTTAGCCGTCTGAATCACCAGATTACGGCCCGTCTTTTTATAAAACAGCTTGCCGATCAGCTTGAAAGGCAGCAAAAGGATGAAAAGAAATAGATAGCTCATTAATCGTTATTCTGTAGCTAATTGAGTCGAAGTCTGGAGTACGCTAAATGCTTCAGCTGCCGTGATGTTAGCCATACTTTTTCCTGCGCCGGTGATTTCATGCTGATTCTGCCCATAACCGCCAATCAAACCCGGATCGGTCGGTCCATACAGCGTAATATTTGGCCGATTGAGCGCGGCGGTGAGATGGCTCAAACCCGTATCTACCGAGACGACAGCTAACGCCCCTGCAAGCTGCTTTGCCACCTGTTCAAGCGATAAACGAGGCAGCACCTCAACATAATCGAATCCTTCAGCCAGGCGGACGGCCCTTTCACGTTCATGCTGCGCACCCCACGGGAGTTTAATACGTAAGCCCGTTTTGTGCATTAATTGAATAAGATCTCGCCAGTTTGATTCTGGCCAGTGCTTCTCATCACGCGTAGTGGCATGAAGAAAAACAACATACTTATTCGCATCAATAGGTGCGCCGGCAAGAAAATGCGGCGCTATTGCATAATCGCCCTGCTGCGCAGGTTTTTCATATCCAAGGCTTTTGGCAAACAATTCTCTTGTACGTTCAACGGCGTGCTGCTGCTTTGCGATAGCGTGACGTTTGTTGTAGAAGAAGCTTGCCAGCGGCTCGCGGGCGCTGTTCCAGTCCATTCCATGCTTCACGCCCCGTGCTTTACGGGTAACCAACGCGGCGCTTTTGATCAGTCCCTGCGCATCAATAACGGCATCGTATTGCGTAGCGCGCAAAGACTGATAAAACGTTTTTCGCTCTGCTTTAACAGGAGCTGAAAACCAATTTTTACGCCAGCGGCGAATGGCGACAGGAAAGACTTTATCTACCGCCGGGTGCCATGTGGGGATCTGTGCAAAGCCTTCCTCGACCGCCCAGTCAAAGCGTATTCCCGGAATCGCCTTTGCGGCATCGGTCAGCGCAGGCAGCGTATGCAGGACATCGCCCATGGATGATGTTTTAACGATCAGTACCCGCATTAAACTTCCTTCCCGGCTGACAGCAGAGCGGTTAACTCATCCATTACGCGCTCGGGCGTGATATCAATCAAACTCTGGTGATAGCCTTCGGCGGCATCGCCTTTACGCACTTTGTGATAGCCGCTTATAAGACGAATTACCCGTGCCTGATGGGACAGCGGCGGAGTAAAGTCCGGGCTGCTCGGCCCGTATAAGGCAACCAGAGGGCGATTAAGCGCCGCCGCGACATGCATCAGGCCCGGAGTCGTTGGTGACGACGGCCTTACAGGCGGCCAGTAAAATAACGGCCTGCTCCAGCGCGGTATCACCGGCCAGATTACGGCAGTGCGCCTGCTGGCTGGTGGTTAAAGCGGCGAGAATATCATTCCCTGCTTCTTTGTCTTTTGCAGAGCCAAACAGCACGACCTGATAGCCTTCATCGATGAGCCTGCCGGCAAGCGTTGCATAGTGATAGTGCGGCCAGCGTTTAGCCGGACCAAATTCGGCTCCCGGACAAAAACCGATAATCGGACGTGAGGCAGCCAGATTAAAAGCCGCGCACGTCTGGGTTTTTTCACCTTCGTTGACCTGTAACTCAGGCCATAGCAGCGGCTGGGGAAGATCCTTTGCCGACCGCATCGCGCCTTTGTCATAAGCCAGGGCAACGTAGCGCTCCACCATCAGCGGCCAGGCTTGTTTATCCAGTACCCGTGCGTCGTTAAGCACGCCGTAGCGCATCTCGCCACGCCAGCCCGTGCGCAATGGCACTTTAGCGAAGAAGGGGATCAGTGAGGATTTAAAAGAGTTGGGCAGTACGTATGCCCGGTCGTAGCGCTTTTCTCGCAGGGCATAGCCCAGACGACGGCGCTCGCCGATTTCCAGCGCGCCGTGGCCGAGCGGCATCGCCAGCGCCTCGTTGACTTCCGGCATACGCGACAGCAATGGACGGCACCATGCCGGTGCCATCACATCGATTATCGCCTGGGGATAGCGTGCCTTGAGCGTGCGATAGAGACTTTGCGACATCATCATGTCGCCCACCCATGACGGGCCGATCACCAGAATTTTCATGCTTCAGGCTACCTGCTTATGCGTCACGGTTAAGCCAGGCCATATATTCTGTCACGCCTTCGGCAACGGTTTTGAATGGCTTGTCATAGCCTGCAGCACGCAGATTAGTCAGATCGGCCTGCGTAAACGCCTGATAGCGGCCTTTGAGTTTTTCCGGGAAAGGAATGTACTCGATGCTGCCTTTTTTGTGGAACGCCAGGGCTGCATCGGCGATGGCCTGGAAGGACTCGGCGCGGCCGGTACCGCAGTTATAAATGCCGGATACGCCGTTCTGCCAGAACCACAGATTAACCGCAGCAACGTCGCCCACGTAGATGAAATCGCGCTTAAAGCCGTCGCTGCCTTCAAACAGCTTCGGATTTTCGCCGTTGTTTAACTGGGTATTCAGATGGAAAGCAACGCTCGCCATGCTGCCTTTATGGCCTTCGCGTGGTCCGTAAACGTTGAAATAACGGAAGCCGGTAATCTGCGAGCCGGCTTCCGGCAGGATCTGGCGGACATATTCGTCAAACAGGAACTTAGAGTAGCCGTAAACGTTAAGCGGCTGCTCATATTCACGGGATTCGATAAAATCGCTGTTGCGCCCGCCGTAGGTGGCGGCAGAAGAGGCGTACAGGAACGGAATTTCACGCTCCAGGCAGTAATGCAGCACCTCTTTGGAGTACTGATAGTTGTTATCCATCATGTACTTGCCGTCCCACTCGGTGGTGGATGAGCATGCGCCTTCGTGGAAAATAGCTTCAATTTCGCCGAACTCTTCGCCGGCCATCACCTGGATCAGGAAGTCTTCTTTATCCATGTAGTCTGCGATATTGAGATCGACCAGGTTTGCGAACTTGGTGCCGTCCTTGAGGTTGTCCACCACCAGAATATCTGTATAACCAATATCATTCAGTGACTTAACAATGTTGCTGCCGATAAAACCGGCACCACCGGTGACAATAATCATAAGCGTGACCTTAACAATATAGGGGGCCGCAAGGTACGATACCTCACGCGCTAATGGCTCTTATCATACCATTACAATCAAAGACCCGCCTAATCAGACGAAGTTTCCGGACCTCGTGATTTATCCTGCAAAATTCAATTTCTCTGAAGCGTAATCTCGTCTCCTGGTATAGGTTTGGGTAAGATGTGCCGAAATTTGCCCTGCCTGGAGAATCGCGATGCGCGAAGATTTTTACCAACAGTTAACGTCCCAGCTTGATACCGCACGTCTGGAAGGCCTTTTTAAGGAAGAACGTATTATCACCTCAGCGCAACAGGCGGATATCACCGTTGCTGACGGCAGCCACGTTATTAACTTCTGCGCCAACAACTATCTGGGGCTTGCAAATCACCCGCAGCTTATCGACGCGGCGAAGCAAGGGATGGACAAGCACGGTTTCGGGATGGCTTCAGTGCGCTTTATCTGCGGTACGCAAGACAGCCATAAAGAGCTGGAAGGCAAGCTGGCGGGATTTTTGGGAATGGAAGATGCCATTCTTTACTCCTCCTGTTTTGACGCCAACGGCGGGCTGTTTGAAACCCTGCTTGGGCCGGAAGACGCCATTATTTCCGATGCGTTAAACCATGCCTCCATCATTGACGGCGTGCGTTTATGTAAAGCGCAGCGTTATCGCTATGCCAACAACGATATGCAGGAGCTGGAGGCGCGCCTGCAGGAAGCGCGTGCGGCAGGCGCTCGCCACGTGATGATTGCAACCGACGGCGTCTTCTCGATGGACGGCGTCATTGCCAACCTGAAAGGCGTATGCGATCTGGCGGACAAGTACGATGCGCTGGTCATGGTCGATGATTCCCATGCTGTTGGCTTCGTAGGCGAAAATGGACGCGGCACCCATGAATACTGCGACGTAATGGATCGCGTGGACATTATCACCGGCACCCTGGGCAAAGCGCTGGGCGGAGCTTCCGGCGGCTATACCGCCGGCCGTAAAGAGGTCATCGAATGGCTGCGTCAGCGTTCCCGTCCTTACCTCTTCTCCAACTCCCTGGCGCCGGCAATTGTTTCAGCCTCGATTAAAGTTCTGGAAATGCTGGAAACGGGCGCCGGGCTGCGCGAACGCCTGTGGGCTAATGCAAGCCTGTTCCGCGAAAAAATGACGGCGGCGGGATTCACCCTCGCGGGCGCCGACCACGCCATTATTCCCGTCATGCTCGGCGAAGCGGTTGTGGCGCAAAACTTCGCCCGCGAACTGCAAAAAGAAGGCATTTATGTCACCGGGTTCTTCTATCCGGTAGTACCAAAAGGTCAGGCGCGTATCCGTACACAAATGTCTGCGGCTCATACTACGGAGCAAATTGAACGTGCGGTTGCCGCATTTACGCGTATCGGTAAACAGTTGGGCGTTATCGCCTGAGGGAGCGGTCATGAAAGCATTAGCAAAACTGAAAGCGGAAGAGGGCATCTGGATGACGGATGCGCCCAAGCCGGAAATGGGCCATAACGATCTGCTGATCAAAATCCGTAAAACCGCTATCTGCGGGACCGACGTGCATATTTATAACTGGGATGAATGGTCACAGAAGACTATCCCGGTGCCGATGGTTGTTGGCCATGAGTACGTGGGGGAAGTGGTTGGCATCGGCCAGGAAGTAAAGGGCTTTAAAATTGGCGATCGCGTTTCCGGCGAGGGGCATATCACCTGCGGCCACTGCCGTAACTGTCGCGCGGGCCGCACTCATCTTTGCCGCAATACTGCCGGCGTGGGCGTTAACCGTCCGGGCTGTTTTGCGGAATACCTGGTGCTGCCAGCCTTTAACGCCTTTAAGATCCCGGACAATATTTCCGACGATTTGGCCTCCATCTTCGACCCGTTTGGCAACGCGGTTCACACGGCGCTTTCTTTTGACCTGGTAGGGGAAGATGTGTTGGTTTCGGGCGCCGGCCCGATTGGCATTATGGCCGCGGCGGTCGCTAAACACGTTGGCGCGCGTAACGTCGTGATAACCGATGTGAACGAATATCGCCTTGAGCTGGCGCGCGAAATGGGCGTAACCCGCGCGGTGAACGTCAGCAAAGAAAATCTCAACGACGTGATGAAAGAGCTGGGCATGACCGAAGGTTTCGATGTGGGCCTGGAGATGTCCGGCGCGCCGCCGGCGTTTCGTACCATGCTCGATACCATGAACCACGGCGGCCGAATCGCCATGTTGGGGATTCCTCCGTCAGATATGTCCATCGACTGGACTAAAGTTATCTTCAAGGGGTTGTTCATCAAAGGGATTTATGGACGCGAAATGTTTGAAACCTGGTACAAGATGGCGGCGCTAATCCAGTCTGGCCTGGATCTGTCGCCAATCATCACCCACCGCTTTGGCATTGATGATTTCCAGCAAGGTTTTGACGCCATGCGTTCCGGGCAGTCCGGAAAGGTTATTCTCAGCTGGGATTAACAAAGTCTGAATGAAGAAAAGGCCGGGAAACCGGCCTTTTTGCTCTTCACTTAACGCATCTTACTCGCTGGCGGTTTGCTTTTCCGCATCCGTCAGATAACGCACTTTGCGCGTGTAGTCCTGGCCCTTAAACAGCAGCTCGCTCTCCGGCGAAGCAAGATATTTCTGCCATTCGGATAGCGGGAAACCGCCGTGTGCGCCAATAACTTCTTTGGGGATAACGGAAGGCGTTCCGCCAATACGTTTTGAAACTGGCCAGTTTACCCAGTCGCCTAAATTGACCGTTTTGAAATCCAGCATATCCAATAATGCCGCCAGTGGCAGCTGATCCGTTGGCGGCTGCGTATCATCCATCAGTTCCCAGGTGTCCTGGAAAAGCGCTAACCAGAGCGGGCATAGTCTGTGCCACGTGCTGCGTGTCGCTGCAAGAAACGCGCTGTTAACATGATCTTCAAGCATTGGACGAACTGTGCCTTGATAGTAAGCAGGTGCTTTGCCCTCTGGCGCATTAGCCAGTTTGGCAATCATTTTCCCCTGACGGAAGCTGGAATAAAGCGTGTTTTCCTCGACTTCCAGCCGGGGCATCTGCAGCAGGTTAAGGTCGGAATCGATAATCAACGAACCTTCAGTTGCGGCATACAGTGGGGCCTGAATTTTTATCAACCGGCTGCGATAAATTTGTTTGAAACGATAGTTATCTTCTCGTTCCGGAACGTTAAGTGTGACAACACGTGCTTTTTTCGGAAGATCAATAAAATCCGAAGCAGGGCGATCGGAAACAATAACAATTTCTTCCAGTTGCGGCGCAAATCGCTCAGCAAAAATTGCCGACAAAGTGCCTTCCTCAACATAATCTTTACCGACGCAAGGGATGACAACGGACGTTACCGGAACAGCTTTAGTTCCGCCCGACGCCTGTGCTAGAGGGATATTATGTCGCGCCTTAATATGGCGATATTTCGCATTGAGAAATTTAAACATGATTATTCCGGTTTGGTTTCACCGCGCCGAGAACCCTTTCGACGCCGGCAACATATTGTTCTATCGCATAATTATTGATTACGCGCTGGTGGGCTTGCTGGATCAGGACATCACGTAGCGCGCAGTCTTGCCAGACCGCCTGCAGATGTGATGCCAGCGCCAGGACGTCGCCGTAAGGATAAAGCAGGCCGGTGCGGCCGGAGTCAATCAACTCCTCAGTGCCGGTAACGTTCGAACCGATAACAACGGTTCCGAGCAACATAGCTTCGAGCACCACTCGCGGCAAACCTTCGCTTTTTGAAGCCAGGATAAAAGCATCAAAGGCCGCGAGATAATCGAGCGGATTATTGCGAAAACCGGTAAAAATCACGCGATCGGCAAAGCCATAGTCAGTTGCCTGCTGCCGCAACTTCTCTTTCTCCGGCCCTTCGCCGACCAGTAAAAACTTCCATTTAGCTTCAGGGTGCTGCTGCTTAAAACGATGCAAAGCCTCAAGGGTGTGGTGGCAGGATTTACGCGGAATCAGCGAGCCGATGCTGCCGAACACAAAGGTATTCTCATCCAGATCCAGCGCTTCGCGTATCGCTTTTCCATCCGGCAGCGGCTGATGGATATCAATCGCATTAGAAACTGTAGTACAGAGCGATTGATTAACGCCGCTGGCCAGCAGAACGCGCTCAACGCCATGGGAAACGGCGATTACCGCCTGGGCTACCTGATTGACCGTCTGCGTAATACGATCGGTCATAACGGGTTCGATACGGCAATGCTGCACGACGGCGACGTTTAAGCCGGCTGCCGCAAGATAACCTTCCAGATTGGAACCCGGCTGGTTATTCATATAAAGAATTTCATAGCCGCCACGCTGCAGCAGGCCGCGTATGCGCTTCGCATTGGGGTTGATGCGCCATTGTTTATCAATGACCTCCGCGGCTTTCTTGCGCATTGAACGGCTGAAGAAGACAAATGCCCGGGCCGTTTCTTTGCTGATTTTTGCCCACAGCGGTTGCCCGGCCTGCGGCAGAAAAATCACCGGGATCCCGATGCCGTTAAGCACCTGCTCAATGGTTTCGCCTTCTCCACGCGCATAGTTGTAGTAGAAACAACACGTGATATCAAAACGCTGTCGGTCGATGCGCTTGAGCAGTTCCAGCATGCTGTTGGTACCGCCGCCCCACTCTTTACCGTTATCCAGCAGGAGAATTTTACGCCGTTGTTGCGTCATTGAAGCCCGGATCCCCGTTGTGTTAATCAGCCGGCATTATAAGTGTTCGGCACGCAGGTTCATACGCCGTGTTTTGGTGACTTTGCGAAATTTCAGGAGCGGGGCGCGCCGGTTCCCCAGCCCTGCCACTGATGCTGTAGATATTTCACCAGCGTACTTTGGCTGACGCTGTCACTAAGCACCCTGAAGTAGGTCGTAGCATAGACGGGCTCCAGCGGCTTTTTAGGTTTGCAAAGCTTCACGCCGCTGAAAGGATTACGCGGCTTTTCTGCCGGTTTGCCGGGCTTGGCTGGGAGCGCGTTATTCGGCGTCGAGGTGTCCACCTGCGGCTCATTGAGCAGGCTGCCCGGCGTTACCAGCGTAATATCCGGCGGCAGGTTATAAACCATCTGCTGTAATACACGCACGGTGGTGGGATGCGGATGGCCGATGGCGATGGCCGATCCGTTACGGCGAGCGAGCGCAACGGCACGGTTGAACTGGGAACGGATATCGGCCTCGTTCTGCGTATCGTCGAGAAATACCTTGCGCTTGATGACTTTGACTTTCGTTCCCGCTGCGGCGCGCATCGACTGGCTGTTGCCGATGGTCATGCTGTCGAGAAAATAAAGGTTGTACTGATCCAGCGCCTGCATCACTTTTTGCATCCCAAACAGGCTTGAAGTCATGGCGCTGCCCATATGGTTATTTAAACCCACGGCGTAGGGCACTTTATCGACGGCGTCGCGGATAATGCGCTCGATCTCGCTGCTGCTCATTTCCGGGCGAAGCGTGTCTTTTTCCAGCGGCTGTTTGCTAAGCGGCGCCATGGGCAGGTGGATCAGAACCTCATGCCCGGCGTTGTGCGCTTTAGTGGCCATTTCACGGGCGTGCGGAGCATTAGGCAGAACGGCGACGGACAGCGCGGATGGCAGCGCGATAACCTGGTTTTCCTGCTGCGGGCGGTAGCCAAAGTCATCGATGACAATCGCCAGCTTGCCGGCATAACCTGGAAAAGCCAGCGTTAAGGCGCAGGCAAGAGAAAAAACAAGGTGACGAAATTGAAGCAAAACTTATCTTCCCAACCACGGCTGTGGATTGACTGCCTGGCCCTGGCGACGAATTTCGAAATAGAGTGACGGGCGGCCCTGACCACCACTGTTGCCCACCAGCGCGATGGGCTGACCGGCGCGCACCTGCGAACCCACGCTCACCAGCGCGCTCTGGTTATAGCCATACAAACTCATATCGCCTTTACCGTGTTCCACCACGACCACCAGCCCGTAGCCCTGCAGCCAGTCGGCAAGAATCACGCGTCCGTCAGCGATGGCTTTAACTTCTGTGCCTTCACCCGCTGCGATAACGATACCTTTCCAACGTAGCTCACCCTGCAGCTGTTCGCCATAACGGTGCAGCAGTGAACCGCGCACCGGCCAGAAAGCCTGGCCCCGCGGTGACCCAAGGCCGCCGGTTCGGGACATTAGAGAGCGCTCGTCCTGAGTGGGCTTATAGGTGCTGCCTTTGCTGGCGGCTTCTTTCTGGCGGGTTCGAACCTGTTCTGCTTCCCGCGCTTCTTTTTCGGCGCGCGCTTTCGCCGCGGCCGCGGCGCGGGCTATTTGATTCTGCAGGCGGGATTCGTTCTGGCGCATCTCGCTCAGCTTCTGCTGATCCTGCTGGATAGAGGATTCCAGGCTGGACAGCGTTTTCTTACGTTCGTTGCGGGCGGCCTCAAGCTTAGCCTGTTGAGACTGCTGCTCGTAAAGCAGCGTTTGCTGCTCGCTCTGCCTGGCTTCAAGCGTGGCTTTTTGCTCGTCGACTTCCGCCTTCGTTTGTTTTAATTCTGCAATGGTTTGCTGGCGGGCGGCGTTCAGATAGCCGAAATACGCCTGCAGACGCTGACCGCGCTGGCTCTCTTCGCCGCTGAGAATCAGCTGGATCCCCGTATGCTGCCCCTGCCGGAACGCCGCATCAAGCTGAGCTGCCAGGTTACGTTCCTGGGTAGCCTGCTGCTTTTGCAGCTTCACGAGGGAAGCGTTCATGGTATCAATCTGGCGGTTAAGCGTGGCAAGAGTGGTTTGCGTATCGCGTAATTTACGGCTTGCCGCAGCTATTGCCTGTTCCTGCTCTTTTAACTGCGCGAGAAGGGCCGAGCGTTGTTGCTGCTGCTGGCGTACCGCACGCTCTTTGGCGGCGATATCCTGCTGGATGGATTTCAGCTGGGCGCTGTCATCCGCATGGCTGGAAAAAGGGCATAGCAATACGCCAGCGCTAAGTACGCTGGCGTAGATAACGGGCCCTGACTGAAAACCGTTTCGGTTTCACGACCCATGTTATTGAAAAAATCGCCTTTCCCCTCATGGGAAAGGATTATTCCACGATGAACAGCGGCTTGCCAGTCATCTCTTGCGGGATTTCCATGCCCATCAGGCTCAGCATGGTTGGAGCGATATCAGAAAGCTTGCCGCCTTCCACCGCTTTTACGTGGCGATCGCCGATGTAAATCAGCGGTACAGGCAGGCTGGTGTGTGCGGTATGCGCCTGGCCCGTTGCCGGGTCGCGCATCTGCTCTGCGTTACCGTGGTCCGCGGTAATCAACAGCTGGCCGCCCACATTTTCAACAGCGGAAACAACCTGCGCAACGCAGTTATCCAGCGCTTCAACGGCAGAAATCGCCGCTTCGTAAACGCCGGTATGACCAACCATATCGCCGTTTGGATAGTTACAGATGATGGCGTCGTACTTGCCGCTGCCGATGGCGGACAGCAATTTTTCAGTCAATTCTGCAGAGCTCATTTCCGGTTGCAGATCGTAAGTCGCCACTTTTGGCGAATTAATCAGCACCCGGTCCTCGCCGGCAAACGGCTCTTCAACGCCGCCGTTATAGAAGAAGGTTACGTGAGCGTATTTTTCAGTCTCGGAAATACGCAGCTGGGTTTTGTCATGCTTCGCCATCCACTCACCAAAGGTATTGGTCAGGGAAGCTGGTGGATAGGCGCAGGCGGTTTTGATATCGGCCGCATACTCGGTCAGCATCACGAAATCACCGAAGTTAACCACTTTTTTGCGCGCAAAGCCGTCAAAGTCAGCGTTGACGAAGGCGCGGGTGATTTGACGGGCGCGGTCAGCGCGGAAGTTCATGAAGATCAGCGCGTCGCCGTCGTTCATTACCGCCTCAGCTTCGCCTTCGGCGCGAATCACGGTTGGCTTAACGAACTCGTCGTTTTCATCGCGAGCATAGGCGGCTTCCAGACCAGCGACGGCGGTGGCTGCCTGATATTCGCCTTTAGCCTGGGTCAGCAGGTCATATGCCAGCTCTACGCGGTCCCAGCGGTTATCGCGGTCCATGGCAAAGTAGCGGCCAATAATGGAGGCAACGCGCCCTTTGCCAACGGCTGCAAACTTATCGGCAAATTTTTTCAGCGAGGATTCTGCGCTGCGCGGCGGCGTATCGCGGCCATCCAGGAAAGCGTGCAGGTAGATAGCCTGTGCGCCGCGTTCTGCGGCCAGTTCGATCATCGCCAGGATATGTTCTTCATGACTGTGAACGCCGCCTGCGGAGGCGAGGCCCATAATGTGCACGGCCTTACCCGCCGCAACGGCTTTATCCACAGCGGCGGTTAACACCGGGTTGGCGAAGAAATTACGTTCTTTAATTTCAACGTCCAGGCGGGTCAGATCCTGATAAACAATTCGGCCGGCGCCGAGGTTTACGTGACCCACTTCGGAGTTACCCATCTGTCCGTCAGGCAGACCCACTTCCAGACCTGACGCGTTGATCAGGGTATGCGGACGCTGGGCCCACAGGTTATCCATAACCGGGGTTTTAGCATTCAGAATGGCGTTATCCTGCTGCTCTTCACGATGGCCGTAGCCGTCCAGAATCACCAGAACCATAGGTTTTTTAGTAGCCGACATTGCAAGAACCTCTAAGTCAAAGACAAAAAAATTTGCGTAATTTTACTACAGGCGTCGCCGGCAAATAGCCGCAGAAGATCAAAGAAAGGGCCCGGATAACCGCAGCTTTCGCCCCGGGGCGGGCATTTTTTTCGTAACAGCACGCAGAATCCACAATACATCATGCTGACTGGCTGTAATTGCCACAATGCGAAGGTATACTCCTTGCCTGGTTTTTTTCATATTACTTAGTCGGGAGTTATCACCCCCCATGCAAGAAATTATGCAATTCGTTGGTCGTCATCCCATACTTAGTCTGGCATGGGTTGGTTTACTGGCCGCCGTGCTGTTCATGACCTTTAAAGGTTTAACCTCAAAGGTCAAAGTGATTACCCGTGGTGAAGCCACGCGTTTAATCAATAAGGAAGATGCCGTTGTAGTGGATGTGCGCCAGCGTGATGACTACCGCAAAGGCCATATCGCGAACTCGCTTAACGTGCTGCCAAATGAAATCAAAAGCGGCAATTTCGGCGAGCTGGAAAAACACAAAGCTAAGCCGGTCATCGTGGTTTGCGGCAACGGCATTTCCTCACAGGAATCAGCAGCGCTGCTGACAAAAGCCGGCTTTGAGCGCGTAACTTTGCTCAAAGAAGGCATTGCCGGCTGGAGCGGTGAAAATCTGCCGCTGGTTCGCGGTAAATAATCTGAGCGTATTCTGAGGTAAGCCATGGCGAATATTGAAATCTATACCAAAGCAACCTGTCCTTTTTGCCATCGTGCAAAAGATTTACTCACCAGCAAAGGGGTGGTTTTCCAGGAGTTGCCTATCGATGGCGACGCCGTTAAACGGGAAGAGATGATCAAACGCAGTGGCCGCACCACGGTGCCGCAGATTTTTATTGATGCACAGCACATTGGCGGCTGTGATGACTTGTATGCGCTTGACGCACGTGGTGGACTCGATTCCCTGCTGCGATAGCGCGGTTTGTCTGCCGTTAGTCGCGGATAAATAAAGGACGTATTAATTTTTTAAGGGTTTATCAATGTCAGAACAAAACAACACAGAAATGGCTTTCCAGATCCAGCGCGTTTACACCAAGGACATCTCTTTTGAAGCGCCAAATGCGCCTCATGTTTTCCAGAAAGACTGGCAGCCGGAAGTTAAGCTGGACCTGGACACCGCTTCCAGCCAGCTGGCAGACGATGTATATGAAGTTGTGCTGCGCGTTACCGTGACCGCAACGCTGGGCGAAGACACCGCGTTCCTGTGCGAAGTGCAGCAGGCTGGTATCTTCTCCATCGGCGGTATCGAAGGCACGCAAATGGCACATTGCCTGGGTGCGTACTGCCCGAACATTCTGTTCCCGTATGCGCGTGAAGCAATCACTAGCCTGGTTTCTCGTGGTACCTTCCCGCAGCTGAACCTTGCACCGGTTAACTTCGATGCGCTGTTCATGAGCTATCTGCAGCAGCAATCTGGCGAAGGTGCTGAAAACCATCAGGATGCCTGATGAATAGCCTCAATGCTTCAATGACTGTGATCGGTGCCGGCTCTTACGGCACCGCTCTTGCCATCACGCTGGCGAGAAACGGCCACCACGTCGTCCTGTGGGGCCACGATGCAAACCATATTGCCACCTTACAGGCCGATCGCTGTAACGTAGCATTCCTTCCTGACGTCCCCTTCCCGGACACGCTGCTTCTTGAAAGTGATTTAGCCACTGCGCTTTCAGCAAGCCGCAACATTCTGGTTGTCGTGCCGAGCCACGTATTTGGTCAGGTATTACGCCAAATCAAACCGCTGATGCGCCCGGACGCGCGGGTGGTATGGGCAACCAAAGGTCTGGAAGCAGAAACCGGTCGCCTGTTGCAGGACGTTGCGCGTGAGGCGCTTGGGGAAAGCGTACCGCTGGCGGTTATCTCCGGGCCCACCTTCGCCAAAGAGCTTGCGGCTGGTTTACCGACGGCGATTTCTCTGGCGGCGACCGACGAAGCTTTCGCTCAGGATCTTCAGCAGCTGCTGCACTGCGGCAAAAGCTTCCGCGTCTACAGCAATCCGGATTTTATCGGCGTGCAGCTGGGCGGCGCGGTGAAAAACGTTATTGCGATTGGCGCAGGGATGTCAGACGGTATCGGCTTTGGCGCTAATGCGCGTACCGCCCTTATCACTCGCGGCCTGGCCGAAATGACCCGCCTCGGCAGCGCGCTGGGCGCGGATTCAGAAACCTTTATGGGTATGGCAGGCCTGGGCGATCTGGTGTTGACCTGTACCGATAACCAATCCCGTAACCGTCGTTTTGGCATGATGCTGGGGCAGGGAATGGATGTGGATTCGGCGCAGGAAAAGATCGGGCAGGTGGTTGAAGGCTACCGTAACACGAAAGAAGTGCGGGAGCTGGCGGCGCGTTTCGGTGTTGAAATGCCAATAACCGAGGAAATTTATCAGGTATTATATTGCGGAAAAAACGCTCGCGAGGCAGCATTAACGTTGCTTGGTCGCACACGCAAGGATGAACGGAGCGGCAGCTGAAGCAGCTGCCGCTGAGGGAACACTATAACCGCAATAACTGAAGCGCTCCGGTACCTGGTGCCGGGACGCTGTTTTCTGTCTGGAGAGAGCAATGTCGTCTGAAGAACTGGATCTGGTGTGGAGCAATATTAAAGCTGAAGCGCGCGCCCTTGCCGATTGTGAACCTATGTTGGCCAGTTTTTACCACGCAACTCTCCTGAAGCACGAAAATCTCGGCAGCGCCCTGAGTTATATGCTGGCTAACAAGCTGGCGTCACCGATTATGCCCGCCATCGCCATCCGGGAAGTGGTGGAGGAAGCCTATGCGGCAGAACCACAGATGATCGCTTCGGCCCGCCTGCGATATTCAGGCCGTGCGTACCCGCGACCCGGCGGTAGATAAATATTCCACCCCGCTGCTTTATCTGAAAGGTTTCCATGCGCTTCAGGCCTACCGTATTGGCCACTGGTTATGGAAAGAAGGGCGTCGGGCGCTGGCCATTTTCCTGCAAAACCAGGTTTCCGTATCCTTCCAGGTCGATATCCACCCGGCGGCGAAAATTGGCTGTGGCATCATGCTGGACCACGCTACCGGTATCGTGATTGGCGAAACGGCGATCGTAGAAAACGACGTATCTATTCTGCAGTCGGTCACCCTCGGCGGTACCGGCAAAACGAGTGGCGATCGCCATCCAAAAATCCGTGAAGGGGTAATGATTGGCGCCGGGGCGAAAATTCTCGGCAATATCGAGGTGGGGCGCGGCGCGAAAATCGGCGCGGGTTCAGTGGTGCTGCAGCCGGTGCCGCCTCATACCACGGCGGCCGGCGTACCTGCTCGCATCGTCGGCAAGCCGGAAAGCGATAAGCCGGCCATCGATATGGATCAGCACTTCAACGGAGCCAACAACGGCTTCGAATACGGCGACGGAATCTAACTTCTCAGTACGGCGCCGGGATAACCAAGCTGGCGCCACGCCTCGTACACCACCACGGATACCGCGTTGGAAAGGTTCATGCTGCGGCTGTCCGGCATCATCGGAATGCGAATTTTTTGGTCGGCAGGCAGGGCATCCAGAATCGTCATCGGCAGCCCGCGCGTTTCCGGACCAAACACCAGATAATCCCCATCCTGATAGCTCACGGCGCTGTGGGCAGGCGTTCCCTTGGTGGTTAAGGCGAACAGGCGCTGCGGGTTTTCTGCGGCAAGAAAGGCGTCGTAGTCTTTATGGCGATTAACGGCGGCGAATTCGTGGTAATCCAGTCCTGCGCGGCGCAGACGCTTATCATCCCAGCCAAAACCCGTAGGCTCGATAATATGCAGGCGAAAGCCGGTGTTGGCGCACAGACGGATAATGTTCCCGGTATTAGGCGGGATTTCAGGTTCGAACAACACGATATTTAGCATACAACCCCCGTAAGACAAGGGGCGCAGAATAGCAAAGTTTATCGCCGGAAGGAAAACAGGCCCCGAAGGGCCTGGCAGAAATACCTGTCAGTTACGATGATAAAGCGGCAGCCAGATAACCAGGCGCAAACCGCCCAGCGGACTGTCCTCGGCTTTCACCCATCCGCGATGCTGCTGCACCGCCGTTTCCACGATGGCAAGGCCCAGGCCCGTACCGCCGGACTCGCGGTCACGCGCCTCGTCTGTGCGGTAGAAAGGACGGAAAATCTGTTCGCGGTCTTCCGGGCTTACCCCCGGACCGTCGTCGTCCACGGTGACGGTAATGCCTTGATTATCCACAGAGAAATTCACGGCGATTTTCGTATGTGAATACCGCAGCGCGTTGCGGACAATATTTTCCAGCGCGCTTTCCAGCGAATTAGGGTTGCCGTACATCAGCCACGGGCCCGGCGGATAGGTAATCTCCAGCGATTTGCCCATCTGCTCCGCTTCAAAGGCCGCGTTATCCAGCACTTCCGACCAGATTTGGTTGGCTTTCATGGTCTCGCTGGCGAGCGCGTTTTTCTGCTGGTTGCGCGACATCACCAGCAGATCGTTAATCATGCCATCCAGACGCTGCGCTTCGGTTTCGATGCGTTCAAGCTCTTTGCTTTCGCCGCTTTTCCGGCGCAGCAGGGCGGTACCTAACTGCAGACGTGTCAGCGGGGTGCGCAGTTCGTGTGAAATATCCGACAGCAGGCGCTGCTGCGTCGTCATCATTCTTTCCAGCGCGGTCACCATCTGGTTGAAACTGGCGCCCGCGGCCAGAAATTCCTGCGGACCCGCCTCCAGCTCAGGGTGCTGACGTAAATTCCCCTGCGCCACTTCATCAGCCGCGTTTTTCAACTTACGCGCGGGTTTTGCAAGGCTCCAGGCAAGCCACAAAAGCAGCGGCGAGCTAACCAGCATAGTGACGATCAGCAGCAGCAGCGGCCGGTCAAACAGCAGGTTAATAAAGTCGGACTGGGAGCTGCTGGCCGGACGAATAAGGTAGAGCTGATAGTTATCTTCCCCATCGCGAACGGAAAACGGCCCTATTAGCTCAACGCGGCCATATTTTTTCTTCTGGGGATGATCGGAGTTGTCGGACTGACCGATGAAGTTACGGATAATCTGCATTTCGTTGCGCTGGGCGCCAATCACTCGCCCTTCGCTGGTCACGAGCAACAGGCGCTGTCCCGGCGGCGCCCATTTATCAATGGCCCGAAACAGCCGGCGCCACCACATCAGGTCATTAGGCGGATCGTTTTCCAGCTCCGCCTCGACGTGCTGCTCAATCATAATGCCTTGACGTTGCTCATTTTCCATCAGTTCGGTCATCTGACGCGAATCCAGTTTTGGCAACATCAGCACCAGCATCAGCACCAGTGCCAGCGTCAACCAGAAGATGGCAAAAATACGCGCGGTAAGGCTGCTTATCATGAAGCGGAGACCATCAGGTAACCACGTCCGCGCAGGGTTTTAAACCATGGATGACCGTCTTTGCGCTCCGGTAATTTGCGGCGCAAATTGGAGATATGCATGTCGATGGCGCGGTCAAACGGCGTCAGGCGCTTGCCCAGAACTTCCTGGCTCAGATGTTCACGGGAAACAACCTGGCCGAGATGCTGCGCCAACAGATACAGCAGGGTAAATTCGGTGCCGGTTAAATCGAGCGCCTGGCCGTCAAAACTGGCTTCCTGGCGACCTGGATTGAGGCTTAATCCATCGACCTCCACGGTAGGCGAGCCGTTGTCGCTACTTTGCTGCTGCTCACTCCAGTGTGAACGGCGCAAAATAGCGCGTATACGGGCCACCAGTTCACGATCGTTGAACGGTTTAGGGAGATAGTCATCTGCGCCCAGCTCAAGGCCGAGAACGCGGTCCAGCTCGCTTCCGCGCGCGGTAAGCATAATGACAGGCGTCTGGTGTGTCTGGCGTAGCTCTTTCAAAGTATCGATGCCGTTTTTCTTCGGCATCATCACGTCGAGCAATAACAGGTCGATGCTGTCGTCTAAAAGTTCTAACGCCTGTTCGCCGTCGTGCGCGACAAGTACGTTAAAACCTTCCATGTCGAGCAGTTCCTTTAACAGGGAAGTAAGCTCTCGGTCATCATCAACTAACAGAATTTTATTCATTGTTAAATTACCTCCGAGGCAGAAATTACGTCATCAAGGCGCGCTAATCCATGACTTTACGTTGTTTTACACCCCCTGACGCTAGTTTGCAGCGGGAATCGTAGACTGGCTCTCGTTGAATCGCAGCACACATGATTTCGGGAGCAAGTGATGCGTAATGTTACCGCTGCCGTTATGGCCTCAACGCTGGCGTTCGCAACGCTAGCCAGCCAGGCCGCAGATTTATCGACCAGCGATAACTGGCAGCACGGCGAAGAGCTGGTCAAGCGTACCAGTGTTCAAAACCAAATGTTTGACGGTATTAATTTAACTGAACAACAGCGCCAGCAGATGCGCGATCTGATGCAGCGTGCAAGGCATGATAGCCCACCCGTGAACGTTCGCGAAATGGAGGCCATGCATAAACTGGTCACCGCAGAGAATTTTGACGAAACGGCCGTTCGTACTCAGGCAGAAAAAATGGCACAGGAACAGGTTGCTCGCCAGGTTGAAATGGCGAAAGTGCGCAACCAAATGTACAACCTGCTGACACCTGAACAGCAAGCCGTTTTGAATGACAAACACCAGCAGCGCATGAACCAGTTTCGTGAGCTGTCGGATCTGCAGCGGACATCTTCGCTGCAGGCAATGAGTAGTAGCAACACCCGTAGTAACCAGTAACAAACCCTGTTTTCCTTGCCATAGACACCATCCCTGTCTTCCCCGCCTTAAACGGCGGGGTTTTTTTTGCCTGAGGGAGCTGCCCGATCCGCTATACTAGCCAGCATTAATTTGTTGGAGTTCCCTATGAATCAACAATATGGACAATTGGTCAGCCGTGCGGCTATCGCCGCCACGGTGATGGCGTCGCTGTTACTTTTGATTAAAATTTTCGCCTGGTGGTATACCGGCTCGGTCAGTATTCTGGCGGCGCTGGTTGATTCGCTGGTGGATATTGCTGCGTCGCTAACCAATCTCCTTGTTGTGCGTTATTCGCTACAGCCCGCCGACGAGGAACACACCTTCGGCCACGGCAAAGCGGAATCGCTGGCGGCGCTGGCGCAAAGCATGTTTATTTCAGGTTCGGCGCTGTTTCTGTTTTTAACCGGCATTCAGCATCTGGCCGCTCCAACGCCAATGAAACAGCCGCTTACCGGCGTTGCGGTTACCGTAATCGCCCTGTTCAGCACGATAATTCTTGTGACTTTTCAACGCTGGGTGGTGAGAAAAACACAAAGTCAGGCCGTTCGTGCGGATATGCTTCATTATCAGTCTGATGTTATGATGAACGGCGCGATTCTTATCGCGCTGGCGTTATCCTGGTATGGCTGGCACCGCGCTGATGCGTTGTTTGCATTAGGGATCGGCGTCTATATTTTATATAACGCGATTCGCATGGGCCATGAGGCCGTGCAGTCTCTTTTAGACCGTGCGTTACCGGACGCTGAGCATCAGGCCATTATTAATATCGTCACCTCATGGCCGGGCGTCAGGGGAGCGCATGATTTACGTACGCGGCAGTCAGGGCCGACCCGCTTTATTCAGCTTCATATCGAAATGGAAGACAATTTACCGCTGGTTCAGGCGCACGTTATTGCTGAACAGGTGGAACAGGCGATCCTGCATCATTTCCCTGGGTCGGATGTGATCATTCACCAGGATCCCTGCTCGGTCGTGCCGACGGAACGACAGGGACATTTTGAGCTTTAGTTTTTCGTTGTAGTAAAGCAGACATGGGCGGCTTTTTAGGGGTAAATTACCGCCTTTTGGCCTGACCTGAATCAATTCAGCTGGAAGCGGTTGGTATACTATTGCAGCAGCGTCGAAGCCTCGGCTTGCCCGCAGGCTGTTTCCGGCAACAGGATTAATTTTGCATTCAAAGTTCAGAGGTAGTCATGATCAAAAAAATTGGTGTGTTGACGAGCGGCGGTGATGCGCCGGGCATGAACGCCGCGATTCGCGGTGTGGTTCGTGCGGCATTGTCAGAAGGTCTGGAAGTCGCGGGTATTTACGATGGCTATCTCGGTTTGTATGAAGACCGCATGATCAATCTGGACCGCTACAGCGTGTCTGACATGATCAACCGCGGCGGTACCTTCCTCGGCTCCGCGCGTTTCCCGGAATTCCGTGATGAGAAAATCCGTGCGGTGGCTATCGAGAATCTGAAAAAACGCGGTATTGATGCGCTGGTTGTTATCGGCGGTGACGGCTCCTACATGGGCGCTAAACGCCTGACCGAGATGGGCTTCCCATGCATCGGCCTGCCTGGCACCATCGATAACGATATTAAAGGCACCGACTACACCATCGGTTTCTTCACCGCGCTGGAAACCGTCGTTGAAGCAATCGACCGTCTGCGTGACACCTCTTCCTCCCACCAGCGTATCTCCATCGTAGAAGTGATGGGCCGCTACTGTGGCGACCTGACCCTGGCCGCATCCATCGCCGGCGGCTGTGAGTTTGTGGTGCTGCCGGAAGTTGAGTTCAATCGCGAAGACCTGGTGGCGGAAATCAAAGCCGGTATCGCGAAAGGTAAAAAACACGCCATCGTCGCTATCACCGAGCACATCTGCGATATCGATGAGCTGGCTAAATACATTGAAACCGAAACCAAACGCGAAACGCGCGCAACCGTACTGGGCCACATCCAGCGCGGCGGTTCTCCGGTGGCCTACGACCGTATTCTGGCTTCCCGCATGGGCGCTTACTCCATTGAACTGCTGCTGCAGGGCCACGGAGGCCGTTGCGTAGGTATTCAGAACGAAAAACTGGTCCACCATGACATCGTCGACGCTATCGAAAACATGAAGCGTCCGTTCAAAGGCGACTGGCTGGATTGCGCTAAGAAACTGTACTAAGTCCGCTTTTATCAGGAGCCGGGGAAACCCGGCTTTTTTATGGCTGTGTATATTTCCAATAGTTATAGCCAATCTTTTTTTATTCTTTAATCAATGGATAAGTTTCTGGCAGGCTGAGTTCATCAAACTACACAGAAGAGAGCGTGCGATGAACAAGTGGGGAGTGGGATTAACATTACTTTTGGCGTCTGGCGGCGTATTAGCTAAGGATATCCAGCTACTGAACGTGTCTTACGACCCGACGCGTGAACTGTACGAAGAATATAACAAAGCCTTCAGCGCGCACTGGAAGCAGGAAACCGGCGACAACGTGGTGGTGCGTCAATCCCACGGCGGTTCAGGCAAACAGGCGACTTCCGTCATCAACGGCATTGAAGCCGACGTGGTCACCCTTGCGCTGGCCTACGATGTCGATGCCATTGCCGAGCGTGGCCGTATTGATAAAAACTGGATCAAACGCCTGCCGGATAACTCCGCGCCTTATACCTCCACCATCGTTTTCCTGGTGCGCAAAGGCAACCCGAAACAAATTCATGACTGGAACGATCTAATTAAACCGGGCGTTTCCGTTATTACCCCGAACCCGAAAAGCTCCGGCGGCGCTCGCTGGAACTATCTGGCCGCATGGGGCTATGCCCTGCACCACAACAATAACGATCGGGCCAAAGCACAGGATTTCGTGAAGGCACTGTTTAAAAACGTTGAGGTGCTGGATTCAGGCGCTCGTGGCTCGACTAACACCTTCGTGGAACGCGGCATTGGCGATGTGCTGATTGCGTGGGAAAACGAGGCGCTGCTGGCGACCAACGAGCTGGGCAAAGACAAGTTTGAAATCGTTACCCCAAGCGAATCTATCCTGGCCGAGCCTACAGTTTCCATTGTCGATAAAGTCGTGGAGAAGAAAGGGACGCAGAAAGTCGCCGAAGAGTATCTGAAATACCTTTACTCTCCGGAAGGCCAGGAAATTGCCGCGAAGAACTACTATCGCCCGCGTAACGCGGACGTAGCGAAAAAATACGAAAACGCCTTCCCGAAACTGAAGCTGTACACCATCGATGAAGAGTTCGGCGGCTGGACGAAAGCGCAGCAGGAGCACTTCTCCAACGGCGGCACCTTCGACCAAATCAGCAAACGCTAATCCAGACGGCCCCAGAGGGGCCGTTTTTGTTTCAGGGTTAAATGCGAGCTATTATCAACGCCAATTTACATTCCTGCCGCTCCGCCGTAGACTGCTGAAAAAATCCGCAGGAGACAGGTATGTCACACTGGTTTATCCATCCCCTATTCCTTCCAGGCCTGGTTATCCTTGTTACCATCGCTCTCTGGGCTACCTCCGCGCTACCTGAGTATCTCACCGCTCTGCTGTTTTTCGCCGTAGCGATGGTGACAAAAATCGCTCCTGCCGAAGTTATTTTCAGCGGGTTTGCTTCCTCAGCGTTCTGGCTGGTATTCAGCGGATTTGTCCTGGGAATTGCGATCCGCAAAACCGGGCTTGCAGACCGCGCGGCAAGGGCGATATCCGCCAGCCTGACCGACTCCTGGGTAAGGATGGTCGGCAGCGTGGTGTTGCTCAGCTACGCTCTTGCGTTCGTTATGCCCTCGAATATGGGACGTATCGCCTTGCTGATGCCCGTTGTGGCGGCAATGGCGAAACGAGCCGGCATTATGGAAGGATCAAGAGCCTGGTTTGGCCTGGCGCTGGCGGTCGGATTCGGCACCTTCCAGCTTTCCGCCACCATTCTACCCGCCAACGTGCCCAACCTGGTGATGAGCGGCGCGGCTGAAGGCTCTTACGGCATCCATCTTAACTATCTGCCTTATCTCTGGCTGCATACGCCGGTGCTGGGGATTTTAAAAGGCCTGGCGCTTGTCGGCCTGATTTGCTGGCTCTTTCCAGGTAACCCTCACGCTCCGCAAGAGGTGGAGTTTCCCCGTCCGATGAGCGGCGATGAAAAACGGCTGGCGTGGCTGCTTGCGGCGGTATTAACGCTTTGGGTCACTGAAGGCCTGCATGGCGTTGGCCCGGCCTGGGTAGGGCTTGCCGCCGCCTGTATCACCTTGCTGCCGCGAATCGGCTTTATCAGCAGCGAAGAGTTCGCAAGCGGGGTGAACGTACGCACCTGTTTCTATGTGGCGGGCATTCTGGCGCTGGCCCTCTACGGTGACAGATACCGGCTTGGGCGGCATGGTAGGCGAGAAGCTCCTGGCCGTGATGCCTCTTGATCCCGAGCGGCCCTTCACCAGCTTCGTTGCCCTGACCGGCATAACCAGCCTGCTGAACTTTATCGTCACGGCAAACGGCGTGCCGGCGCTGTATACCACGCTTGCGGAAAGCTTTTCGCAGGCGACGGGGTTCCCGCTGTTATCGACGATCATGGTGCAGGTTTTGGGTTATTCAACGCCTTTGCTGCCGTATATGGCCTCGCCTATCGTGGTGGCGATGGGGCTGGGACAGGTGCCCGCAAAGGCCGGGCTAAAACTTTGCCTCGCGCTGGCGGTGATAACCTTTGTCATACTGATGCCGCTGGACTACGGCTGGTTCCGGCTGACGGGAAAGCTATAAAAAAAGGCCCCGCGAGCGGGGCCTTTCCACTGTGCGTTAATTACGCTTTTTTCGCTTCAGCCGCAGCTTTAACGATAACCGCGAAAGCGTCGGCTTTCAGGGAAGCGCCGCCGACCAGCGCGCCGTCGATGTCCGGCTGAGCGAACAGCTCGGCTGCGTTTTTATCGTTTACGGAACCGCCGTACTGGATGATGACTTGTTCAGCCACTTTCGCATCGGCTTTAGCGATGTGGTCGCGGATGAATTTGTGAACGGCCTGAGCCTGAGCTGGAGTGGCTGATTTGCCAGTGCCGATTGCCCATACTGGTTCGTAAGCGATAACTACGCCTTCGAAAGCAGCCGCGCCCTGAGTTTTCAGAACGGCGTCAATCTGACGAGCACAAACTTCTTCGGTTTTGCCCGCTTCGTTTTCCGCTTCGGTTTCGCCGATGCACAGTACCGGCGTCAGGCCAACTTCTTTCAGGACGGCGAATTTCTTCGCGATCAGTTCGTCGGATTCAGCGTGATAGGTACGACGCTCGGAGTGACCGATGATGATGTACTTAGCACCGATGTCTTTTAGCATTTCGGCGGAGACTTCACCGGTGAAGGCGCCGGACAGGTTTACGTCAACGTTCTGAGCACCAAGAATGATGTGGCTACCGGAAGCGGCGTGTTTTGCCTGGTCCAGGTACATGGCCGGAGGAGCGATAGCTACGCCACAACCATCAACGCCGGAAAGTTCTTTGCGCAGGCCAGCAATCAACTCGTTAACCATGTGCTTGCTGCCGTTCAGTTTCCAGTTACCCATCACTAAAGGATGTCGCATTTTAATTCTCCACGAGGTCAAGCAAATAAAAGAATCGCTGCCCTCAGGGCAGCATGGTCTGTGAAATAGTATAGAGACTCAACGGGTGAAAGGCTTTGCTTTTTGTCATTTATTCACCGTTGTTTAGCGTTTCCGAAAGCGCGAGCTTAATCGGTTCAACGGCGAAAGTTAGCCCTTTTTCGCCGTTATCTGCCACTACATAGCGAATCGCCCCTTCGGTCTGCGCGAAGTAGCGTTTGTTCTTGCCGGCGCTGAGTAATTTGTTGAGCCTGTCCAGGCTTTGCTGCTTAGAAAAGGTCGGAGTAAAGCTGCGCAGCAGGGCGGCCATATACTCTGTCGCTTTCGCAAGGGCGGCTTTCTGCTCCGGCCCCTGAATCGGCAGCCAGGTCATCTGGATGGATTTGATTTTCAGCGTGCCGCGTTCCAGCGCCGTAGAAGCGTAGAGGTTTTCGTTAATCTTGCTGGCCGCCCGCGTCAGGTTCGTCCTGTCGCGGCTGGCGTCGATGGCGCGAAATTCATTGATCGGCAGCTTTGGGTTATCGATATTAAATTTTTCACGAAACTGCGTAATCGTCAGATCAAAGGTCGGCGAGCCGGGCAGCAGGTAGGGCGCGGCGGGCAAGGTGGAGGGCGTTTCTGAAGGCGGGTCTGCCCGGCTCACTGCAACAGGTAGCGTGAACAGCGCAAAGGCGCAGAGCAGATATTTCATCAACAGCTTCTCCAGGACATTCATTGCACCGATTAAATCGGCAATCTGTTGGCTTGTCAAAACCCGGCTCGGCCAGGGTACACTACGCCGCATAATTTTAATAAGGACCTTACCATGACCATACAGCAATGGCTGTTCTCTTTTAACGGGCGTATTGGACGACGCGATTTCTGGATTTGGATTGGCGTGTGGATTGCCGGCCTGGCGATTTTGTTTGTCCTGGCAGGGGCAAAAATTATGCCTTACTCGACCGCCGGCTTCTTTTTGTCGGGGTCGTTGATTCCCACGGCTGCGGTTATCGTCAAACGCCTGCACGATCGCAACAGAAAAGGCTGGTGGGCGCTGCTGTTTATACCGGCATGGCTGCTGCTGGCGGGTAACTGGGAGGTTTTTGGCAGCGTAGCGCAGTGGGGACTGGGGCGCTTTATCCCGACGCTGATTCTGGTGATGATGATGATGGACCTGGGCGCGTTTGTCGGCACCCAGGGCGAGAACAGATTCGGCAAAGATACCAGCGAAGTAAAATACCGCTGAGCTTACCAGTAGTGTTCGGCGGTCATATGGCCCGGACGGCGACGCAAATGTTTGGTCATCTGCCGGGTATCTTTCAGCAGCTGCTGGGTATCGCGCACCATTTGCGGATTGCCGCACAGCATGACGTGGCTGGTTTCAATATCCATCGGTAAGCCAACCGCGGCTTCCAGCTCGCCGCTGTCGATAAGCGCAGGTACGCGGCCGTGCAGCGAACCGGCGATGGTTTCGCGGCTCACCACCGTCTGAATGCGTAATTTCCCTTCATAGCGCCGCTGAAGCTGCTGCATTAACGGCAGATAGCTCAGGTCGCTGGCATAGCGCACGGCATGCAGCAAAACGATGTTCTCAAAGCGTTCAAGATCCTTGCCTTCCTGCAGGATCGAAAGATAAGGGCCAAGCGCGGTGCCGGTCGCCAGCATCCACAGCG
This sequence comes from Dryocola mayonis, assembly GCF_051307045.1. NCBI lineage: Bacteria > Pseudomonadati > Pseudomonadota > Gammaproteobacteria > Enterobacterales > Enterobacteriaceae > Dryocola > Dryocola mayonis. The sequence goes on along the minus strand of NZ_CP150452.1, from coordinate 4,136,538 downwards.
TTTTGCAGTCCGGGATTTCTTCCAGCACAAAGAATCCGGCGGCCTCGCTCACCACCAGTACTTCGTCGCCGGGTTGCATAACGTGCAGGCGCGGGCTGAGTTTACCTTCCGGCACGTTGACCAGGTAGAATTCGAGATCGGGGTTGCCCGGCGCGTTAACGTAGGAATAGGCGCGCTGCACGCGTTCCCCGTCGATTTCCAGCGCCAGTTTGGTAAATTGCCCGGCGGTAAACGGGGCTACAGGAGCCTGAATCGTGAGGCTGAAGAGAGAATCGGTCCAGTGCTGAACCCGAGTAACTTTACCTTTGACCCAATCCGCCATGTTGCGCTCCTGTTGTTGCTCTTGCCTTATCTTCACCAGAAAAATGAGAGATTTCCAGCCTGCGCAGGCCGGAAAGCTCAATCAGACAAACGGCAGCCTTACAGAATATGGGCCTGCACGTCCGGGTCTTTGCGGTCGAGATAGTGAATGGATTTGATACGGCGGATGGTGCGCGATTTGCCGCGAATCAGCAGCGTTTCTGTGGTCGCCATATTGCCTTTGCGGGCGATCCCCTCAAGCAGATCGCCTTTGGTGATGCCGGTGGCCGAAAAGATAACGTTATCGTTGCGCGCCATGTCGTCCAGCTTCAGAACCTTGCCTGCTTCAATGCCCATCGTTTTGCAGCGTTCCAGCTCCTGTTCGCCGATGTGGCGGTTGGCTTCGTTGTCGCCTTTAACGTGATGACGTGCCAGCAGGCGGCCCTGCATATCGCCGTCCAGCGCGCGGATAACCGCTGCGGAAATCACCCCTTCAGGCGCGCCGCCGATGCCGTACATCACGTCCACTTCGCTGTCCGGCATGCAGGTGAGGATCGAGGCGGCAACGTCGCCGTCAGGAATGGCAAAAACGCGCACGCCCAGCTTCTGCATTTCGGCGATGGTGGCCTCGTGGCGAGGTTTCGCCAGAATGGTGACGGTAAGCTCGCTGAGCGGTTTATTGAGCGCAACGGCAACGTTATGCAGATTTTGCGCAAGCGGCAGGTTGAGATCGATAACGCCCCGTGCGCCAGGGCCCACGATCAGCTTTTCCATATACATATCAGGGGCGTTCAGAAAGCTGCCTTTATCGCCTACGGCTAATACAGCCAGCGCGTTGGCCTGGCCCATCGCCGTCATGCGGGTGCCTTCTATGGGATCAACGGCGATATCCACCGCGTCGCCTTGCCCGGTTCCCACTTTCTCGCCGATATAAAGCATCGGCGCCTCGTCGATTTCCCCTTCGCCAATGACGATCCGGCCGTCGATATTGACCTGGTTAAGCACGATGCGCATGGCGTGAACGGCTGCGCCGTCGGCGATATTTTTATCGCCGCGGCCAAGCCATTTATAGCCTGCAAGCGCTGCGGCTTCCGTTACGCGGGAAAATTCGATCGCAAGTTCTCGTTTCATCACATACTCATTTAGCAAGCTTAATTGCGACGGAGTGTAGCACAGGCGGCTGTCGGCCAGGAAAACCCTGCAGGGGGAGGGAGAATGAAAATGGCCCCTTCCGGGGCCATAGAAAGGGCTTAAGATTCGTCGTGCTCTTCCCATGCAAGCGCGCGTTTCACCGCTTTCTTCCAGCCTGCGTAACGGAAATTGCGCTCGGTGGTTTCGATACCCGGACGGAACTCTTTCTCAATGACCGCTTTCTCGCTGACCTCATCGAGGTTCTGCCAGAAGCCAACCGCCAGGCCTGCCAGATAGGCCGCGCCCAGAGCGGTAACTTCACGCACTTCAGGGCGTTCGACGCGAGTGCCGAGAATATCGGACTGGAACTGCATCAGGAAATTGTTGGCCACCGCGCCGCCGTCCACGCGTAAGGCGTGCAGACGAATGCCTGAGTCAGCCTGCATCGCTTCGAGCACGTCACGGGTTTGATAAGCGATGGATTCCAGCGTAGCGCGGATGATGTGGTTTGAATTCACCCCGCGCGTCAGGCCGAAAATCGCACCGCGTGCATACGGATCCCAGTACGGCGCGCCGAGGCCGGTGAAAGCGGGAACGACATACACCCCGTTGGTATCTTTCACCTTGGTGGCGAAGTATTCAGAGTCGAAGGCGTCGCTGATGAGCTTCATCTCGTCGCGCAGCCACTGAATAGAAGCGCCAGCCATAAACACCGCGCCTTCCAGAGCGTAATTCACTTCACCTCGTGGACCGCAGGCGATCGTTGTCAGCAGCCCATGGCTTGAGGTCACGGCTTTTTCACCGGTGTTCATCAGCATAAAGCAGCCGGTGCCGTAGGTATTCTTCGCCATGCCTTCTTTCACGCACAGCTGCCCGAACAGCGCCGCCTGCTGATCGCCTGCGATACCGGCGATAGGAATACGCGTGCCGCCTTTACCGCCAATGTTCGTCTGGCCATAAACTTCGGACGACTTACGCACGTCCGGCAGCATGGCGCGTGGAATATCCAGCGCTTCCAGCATGCGGTCATCCCAGTCCAGCTCATGGATATTGAACAGCATGGTGCGGGAAGCGTTGGTGTAGTCGGTCACGTGCACGCGTCCCTGAGTCATTTTCCAGATAAGCCAGGTGTCAATGGTGCCGAACAGCAGTTCGCCGCGGCGAGCGCGCTCGCGTGAGCCTTCCACGTGGTCGAGGATCCATTTTACCTTGGTGCCGGAGAAATAAGGGTCGATGACCAGGCCAGTATTGTGGCGGATATACTCTTCCATGCCGTCACGCTTGAGCTTCTCGCAAATCTCCGCGGTGCGGCGGCACTGCCAGACAATGGCGTTATAAATGGGTTTGCCGGTTTCACGCTCCCAGACCACGGTGGTTTCGCGCTGGTTGGTGATGCCGATGGCCGCAATCTGATCGGAATTGATATCTGCTTTCGCCAGCACTTCTACCAGCGTGGAGCTTTGCGTCGCCCAGATTTCCATGGGGTCATGCTCAACCCAGCCTGGCTTCGGGTAGATCTGCTCAAATTCACGCTGTGAAACGCTGATGATATTGGCGTCATGATCCAGGACGACGGCACGAGAGCTGGTGGTGCCCTGGTCGAGCGCAACGATGTACTTTTTTTCTGTGGTCATAAACTTGTCCTGAAGTCAGTGGTGCTTAAGAGGCGTTTTGTTGTGCGGATGAGCGTGAAGCTTTCTCTTCAACGTCTTCGCAAACGTCGCACGGCAAATGGCGACCAATCAATTTACGATACCCGAATGCGCCTAAGGCTGCGCCCGTCAACGGGCCGAATACGGGCACCAGGAAGTAGGGGATATCCTTGCCGCCGGTAAAGGCGACCTCGCCCCAGCCTGCCAGCCAGGCGAACATTTTCGGGCCGAAATCACGCGCCGGGTTCATGGCGAAGCCGGTCAGCGGGCCCATTGACGCGCCGATTACGGCTATCAGTAAACCAATCAGCAGCGGCGCCAGCGGCCCGCGTGGAATGCCGTTGCCGTCATCGGTCAGCGCCAGAATCACGCCCATCAGAATGGCGGTAATCACCATCTCTACGGCAAACGCCTGCACAAGGTTGATGTGCGGGTTGGGGTAAGTAGAGAAGATGCCGGCCAGCTCAAGGCTGTCTACGCTGCCGCGCACCATGTGATGGGTTTGTTCGTAATCAAGGAACAAATTGTAATACAAGCCATATACCAGCGCTGCGGCGCAGAAGGCGCCTGCGATCTGCGCCACAATAAAGGGCGCGACTTTACGTCCGTCAAAGCAGGCGAAAAGCCACAGCGCGACGGTGACGGCAGGATTGAGGTGCGCACCAGAAACACCCGCGGTTAAGTAGATGGCCCATCGCCACGCCTAAACCCCAGATGATGCTGATTTCCCACTGTCCGAAGCTTGCGCCTGCCACTTTTAATGCCGCCACGCATCCTACCCCGAAGAAAATCAACAACGCGGTACCCATAAATTCTGCGATGCACTGGCCTTTTAAGGTTGGTGAAGCTGTCTGGCTCATAAGTAGGGTCCTGAAGGCAAAATTAATGATTGTTGTGAGTTGAGCGTCCCTGCCACCCTGTTGCCATGTAGGCATGGTGTTAATTTATCGTTAACGAACATAAACGAGAAATATCGAACCTTAAATTTGTGGCTTTCGTCATAAAAAGCGCGTTTTCGAGCCATAAATGAGCACTATCACACAGTAAAAGCAGGGTAATGCCCGCGTGTTAAAGATGTATTCTTTAACAATTAATGGCTAAGCAGGCCGCGGTCTCTCGGCATAAGCTGAAAAACGTTATGTTACGCAAAGAGCTCGGGAAGCCGCTGGACACGCCGTGCTGCGCTACTTACAATCGGGGAAACGCTGCGTGGTGCGCATATGTTCACAAAGGCGTCGCCGGACATCCCGGGACGAGGATAGCCATCCATCAACGCCTTGCAATTCAGGAGAGATTTGACATGTCATTTGAAGTTTTTGAAAAACTGGAATCGAAAGTACAGCAGGCGATTGACACTATCACGTTGTTACAGATGGAAATCGAAGAGCTGAAAGAAAAAAACAACAGCCTGGCTCAGGAAGTGCAGCAGGCACAGGGCAATCACGAAGAGCTGGTCCGCGAGAATAATTCTCTTAAAGAACAACAGCATGTCTGGCAGGAGCGTCTGCACGCGCTGCTGGGCAAAATGGAAGAAGTGTAGGTCACAGGCTGAAATAAAACGGGCGCCCAGGGCGCCCGTTTTGCATGTTGTAAGCTGATTATTCGATATCCAGCGGATCTTCGGAAAGGATAATGCCGGTGTTATCCGCGTAAAGGTGATCGCCGGAGAAGAAGGTCACGCCGCCGAAGTTAACGCGCACATCGCTTTCGCCAATGCCTTCGCCCGTGGAGCCGACCGGAATGGCGGCAATGGCCTGAATTCCAATATCCAGCTCTTCCAGATCGTCCACCTGGCGCACCGCGCCGTAAACCACAATGCCTTCCCACTCGTTTTGCGTAGCCAGACGAGCCAGTTCAGCATCAACAAGGGCGCGGCGTACAGAACCGCCGCCATCGACCAGTAAAACACGGCCACGGCCCATTCTGTTCGAGCAGATCGTACAGCAACCCGTTGTCCTCGAAACATTTCACCGTAATGATTTGCCCGCCAAACGACGACCGCCCACCAAAATTGGAAAACAGCGGTTCAACGACGTTGACGTCTTCCTGGTAGATGTCACAAAGCTCGGAAGTATCATATTTCATAGGATTTAATTTCTGTTGCTGCAGGAGCTGTCAGTATATCGCTTAATGTTAACTGTTGGCAAAACCATCAATTGTTAATTGATATTTATGGGGCCGCATTCTCCCCCGTTCAGGCTGATATATTTCCGGCGCGGCGGTAAAAGCCACGGAACGGGCGGGCTATTTGACAGCCGGAAAACAGCTATTATATGCTCAGTCTGTCCTTCACTTCCCAGCCGAGGTATTCGTCCAATGCGCAATTAATGCCCTCCGTCACCTTTGACGGCCTTCCCGCAGCTCCTTTCGGGCGTTGCTCTGGTGCATTAATTTCAAGGTTATCGCATGACGAATTCTCTCCTTACGCTGGAACGCGTTTCTTTTGTATTGCCTGACGGCAACCCGCTTTTCTCAAATCTCAACGAACAGTTTGACCATCGCCATACTGGCCTGGTGGGAAGAAATGGCGCGGGCAAGAGCCTGCTGGCGAAGATGCTGGCGGGCCTGGTGATGCCGACCTCCGGTCACTGCCATCGTTCAGGCAAAGTCAGATACCTGGCGCAGCATCTGTCGCCGCAAAACTACCAGAATGTTGCGATGCTGGCGGGAGTTGACGACCGGTTAGCGGCGTTAAGGCGTATTGAGGCAGGAAGCGTCGATCCGGCGGATTTTGACCTTGTGGGTGACGGCTGGGACTTACGCCAGCGGCTGAAAACGCAGCTGGAGTCCGCGGGGCTGGGCTATCTCACGCCGGCTTCGGCGGCGGACCGGCTGAGCGGCGGGGAAGCGATGCGGGTGGCGCTTACTGGCGCGATGTTGTCCGATGCGGACTTTCTTATTCTTGACGAACCTACCAACCATCTGGACGGCGCCAGCCGGCTGGCGCTGATGCAGCAGCTGCAGCGCTGGCCTCGCGGCCTGCTGACGATTAGCCATGACCGAACGTTGCTGCAGCAGATGGCAAGGATTGTCGAACTGTCATCGCTGGGTTTGCGCAGCTACGGCGGCAATTATACTTTTTATCAACAGATGAAAGCGCAGGAAACTGCCGCCGCCTCGCAAAAGCTTGAACGCCTTAAAACCGAGCGTAAGCGAGAAGAGCAGGCGCTGCGCGAGCAGCGTGAACGGTTTGAAAAACGCCAGCTTCGTAGCAGTCGCCAGAGCAAAGAGGCCAATCAGGCGAAAATATTACTGGGCCGCCAGAAAGGCCGCAGCGAGGCCTCGGCAGGCAAGCTGGCGAAACAGCAAGCGCAGACCAGGACGCAGCTCAGCCAGCAGGTGCAGGAGGCGGCGAAGCAAATGGAGACATCCACCCACATCGTCATGCACGCCATACCCGCACTCACGGCGCTCTCGCAAAAGGTGGCCGCGCTTAACGAGGCCGTTTTACCTTTCGCTCCGGAACCTTTCAGCCGGATAAACTTAGCTATCAACGGCGGTCAGCGAATGGGCGTCGTCGGCCCAAACGGCTGCGGTAAATCGACGCTGTTAAAAACATTGGCAGGCCTGCTGCCGCTGGCGTCCGGTCGCTGCGAGCTGCGGGTTAAGGCGGCATACCTTGACCAGCAGCTTTCCATACTGCGTCGCGAAGAAACGGTTCTTGAGCAACTTAAGGCGGTTAACTCACAGGCAGGAGAAGCGCAGCTGCGTATGCAGCTTGCACAGCTCGGATTAGATGCGACGAAGTTATTGCTGCCCTGCGGCAAACTCAGCGGGGGAGAGCAGCTGAAAGCCGCGCTGGCAACGGTAATTTATGCCGATCCGCCCGCTGGCTTTTTACTGCTCGACGAGCCGAGTAACCATCTGGATTTCCCTTCCCTGCATGCGCTGGAGACTTTACTCAATCAGTATCGGGGAACCCTGATGGTGGTGTCGCACGATGAGGCGTTTCTCAACCGGATCGGGCTGACGCACAGGCTTGTTGCAGGGGATAAGGGCTGGGAACTCCTCGCTCATCAGCATCCTGCTTAATGCGTCCATTAAAAATGCGTTCTGCTGAGCGCAACGCCTGTTGCAAACAATAGGTTAACCAACAATGCCGCTTTCACCGTACGTTCAAGCATCGGACGGATAGCGACAGGCTCTCTTTCACGCATGATGTACATTGCCTGTTTGATGAGAAGCGGCGCCGCCAGCATAAACAGCCATCCCCACAGGCTTTTTAGCCAGACCAGATTAAAGACCGCCAGGCACAGCAGCGCGCCCATCAGCAGACAAACATGGTAGCGGCGCGCCAGAACCGGACCCAGGCGCACCGCCAGGGTGTTTTTGCCGTTTTCCCGGTCGCTGTCGATGTCGCGCAGGTTGTTGATATTCAGTACGGCGGTAGCCAGCAGGCCGCAGGCCGTAGCGGGCAGGAAGACCAACGGCGCCAGCATGTGCGCCTGCAGATACCAGCTGCCGGCCACGCTCAGCCAGCCGAAAAAGACCAGCACGGAAATATCGCCAAGGCCCATGTAGCCATACGGGCGGGTACCGACGGTGTAGGTGATTGCCGCGACGATAGAGGCCAGCCCGAGCACCAGGAAACCGAAGAAATCGGCCGCGGTATGACAGGCGACGGCGACCAGAGCCAGGCCGGAGAGGCAAATAAGCACGACGGTGATAACCAGCGCGCGCTTCATTTGCGCCTGGGTGATCGCCCCTTTCTGCATGCCGCGCAGAGGGCCCGATGCGATCTTCTTTATCGCTGCCCTTTACCGCATCGCCATAATCGTTCGCCAGGTTCGAAAGAATTTGCAGCAGTCCCGCCGTCAGCAGCGCAAGGCCCGCCACCGCAGGGTCGAAGACGCCCTGCCAGTAGGCCAGCGCGGAGCCGCAGACGATAGAGGCAAAAGCCAACGGCAGGGTGCGGGGACGCAGGCTTTCCAGCCAGGCCCGCGTTATGCTTACAGAGTGCGAATCGTTCATCGTTATAGCTGCCAGTAAAAAAAATGGAGGGCATAAGCCCTCCATTTTGAAATGAAGAAAATACGTTGGGCGCGATTATAAGATAAAACGGCTCAGATCTTCATCTGCTACCAGCTCATCAAGATGCTTACTGACATAATCAGCGTCGATGCTGATGGACTGGCCGCTCAGATCGCTGGCTTCGTAGGAGATGTCTTCAACCAGGCGTTCGAGCACGGTATGCAGACGACGCGCGCCGATGTTCTCGGTGGATTCGTTCACCTGCCATGCCGCCTGAGCGATACGACGGATACCGTCTTCGGTGAAGTCGATATTCACGCCTTCGGTCCCCATTAGCGCTTTGTACTGCACGGTAATGGAAGCGTTTGGCTCCGTCAGGATGCGCTCGAAGTCTTCCACGGTCAGCGCCTGCAGCTCAACGCGGATTGGCAGACGACCCTGCAGTTCCGGAATCAGGTCGGACGGGCTTGCCACCTGGAAAGCGCCGGAGGCGATAAACAGGATGTGGTCGGTTTTGACCATGCCGTGCTTGGTGGAGACGGTGCAGCCTTCAACCAGCGGCAGCAGATCGCGCTGTACGCCTTCGCGGGAAACGTCCGGGCCGGAGGTATTGCCGCCGCGCTTGCAGATTTTATCGATCTCGTCGATAAACACGATGCCGTGCTGCTCAACGGCGTCAATCGCATCCTGCTTCAGCTCTTCCGGGTTGACGAGCTTCGCCGCCTCTTCTTCAATCAGCAGCTTCATCGCGTCTTTAATTTTCAGCTTGCGCGGCTTCTGCTTCTGGCCGCCCAGGTTCTGGAACATGGACTGCAGCTGGCTGGTCATCTCTTCCATGCCCGGAGGCGCCATGATTTCAACGCCCATCGGCGCCGCCGCCAGATCGATTTCGATTTCTTTATCGTCCAGCTGGCCTTCGCGCAGTTTTTTGCGGAATGCCTGACGCGCCGCGGACGGCTCCTGCGCCGTTTCGGACTGGCCCCAGTTATTCTTGGCCGGCGGGATCAGCGCATCAAGAATGCGTTCTTCGGCCATCTCTTCGGCGCGATAGCGGTTTTTCTCGATTGACTGTAAGCGCACCATTTTCATCGCGGAATCGGTCAGATCGCGGATGATAGAGTCTACTTCTTTCCCGACATAGCCCACTTCGGTGAACTTGGTGGCTTCGACTTTAATGAACGGCGCATTGGCAAGCTTCGCCAGGCGACGAGCGATTTCGGTTTTACCCACGCCGGTCGGGCCGATCATCAGAATGTTTTTTGGCGTCACTTCATGGCGCAGCTCTTCGTCCAGCTGCATACGGCGCCAGCGGTTACGCAGCGCGATCGCCACGGAACGCTTGGCGTTGTCCTGGCCGATAATGTGTTTGTTCAGTTCGCTGACAATTTCGCGTGGAGTCATTTCAGACATGGGGGATCCTTACGCCTTAGACGCTAATTCTTCGATAGTATGGAAATGGTTGGTGTAGATGCAGATATCACCGGCGATCCCCAGCGATTTCTCAACGATGTCGCGCGCGCCCAGCTCGGTATTTTCCAGCAGGGCGCGGGCAGCCGCCTGCGCGTACGGGCCGCCAGAGCCGATGGCGATAAGGTCATCTTCCGGCTGAATGACGTCACCGTTGCCGGTGATTATCAGGGAGGCATTTTCATCGGCCACGGCCAGCAGCGCTTCAAGCTTGCGCAGCATGCGGTCGGTACGCCAGTCTTTAGCCAGCTCGACGGCGGCTTTCACCAGGTGGCCCTGGTGCATCTCAAGCTTGCGCTCAAAGAGTTCGAAAAGGGTGAAGGCATCGGCTGTGCCGCCCGCAAAGCCCGCAATGACTTTGTCGTTGTAGAGGCGACGAACTTTTTTCACGTTGCCTTTCATTACGGTATTGCCGAGCGTGGCCTGACCATCACCACCGATTACGACATGGCCATTGCGGCGCACACTTACTATTGTTGTCACGAGCAGACCCCTTATTGCATCAGCTGAATACGTGCCCCAAACCGTGTTTGGGGCTGAATGCAATTATAGATGGGGGGGATTTCGGGGGTTTCAACCCCCGCCGAGACGAATGCAGTTGGAGTGGCCAGCCATCTTCAGACGATTGAGGGTGCCATCAGCGTTGTCTTTACCTTTGATTGGGCCAATCACCACGCGATTCCAGCCGTTGTTGGTGGTAATGCGCGAATCAAAACCTTCAAAAGCAAGCTGCGCGCGCACCGTTTCCGCCTGTTCGCTACCTTTGAATGATCCACACTGCACCATCCAGCGTTTTTCATCCTTTTTCTCCTGGGCGGGCCGGCGCAGGCTTAGCGGCTTCAGGCTCATGAGTAACGGGCGCCGCTTTTGGCTGCGCCTGGACCTGCTCACGAGGCTGCGTATTTTGCGCAGGCGCTCGCTGCTGAGCGGTGTGCGGCGGCGTTTGCAACAAATCCTGGTACGGCTGGGATGCTGTAGCACGCGGCGGCGACTGGACCGTTCTTTGCTGCTGCGTCTGCTGAACAGGAGCCTGCTGCGCGCTCCTCGGCTGCTGATAAGGCTGCTCGGTAACGCGCTGCTGCACGCGAGGCTGCTGCTGCGCTTGCTGTTGCAGCTGCTTTTGACGCTGCAAAGTTTGTTGACGCTGGGCCGGAGTCTGTTCGTTCCACGGCACTTCGTTTAGCTGCGTCGGCTGCTGGCGCATATCCGCCTGCATCTGCTCAAGCAGCTGGCGCTGTTCATTGGTGAGCTGGTCTTTGTTCTGCACTTCTCCACCGGCGGTAGGCTCGGTTGGAATACGTACGCCGGGCTGGCGGTTCTCCAGCTCTTTAATGTAACGCCAGCGTTCCTCAGGTTTCGGAGGAAGCCCATTTCCGGTCACTTTATGGCCCGGCAGAACTTCACTTTCCTCTTTTTTATGATGGGTAATGAAGTACAGAGCACCAATAAAGGTCACCAGAACGGCGGCCGCAATGGCAACCATTGTCGGCGAGATGGATGGCAGGTTACGTTGCTTTTTGCGGGAGGTGCTCTTCTTGCGCCGTGTCCCTGCCGATTGCCCGCGGCGTACATAATCTCTTTGTGCCACTATCGATTCGCTGTATTTATTCGTTTGTCAGCCCGCCATGTTACTTAAGGGGGGCCCCTTTGACCAGATTATGGAGTCCTAAAGCGGCTCATTTTCTTGCGCCCGGCGCGCTGGTGGTTCCTCGTTCAATGAGGTCGCAGTCCAGCAGGCGCGATCCGCTGCTAACGATTTCGCCGTGCAGCTGATCTAATAACAACAGCATAGCTTCCCTGCCGATAGCGAAACGCGGCTGCTGAACCGTGGTGAGCGGCGGATCGCAAAACTGCGATAGCGCGATATCATCAAAGCCCATAATGGATAAATCTTCCGGGATGCGCAGCCCGCTGCGTTTAGCCTGTGAAAGCGCGCCCAGAGCCATAACGTCGCTGTGGCAAAAAACTGCGGTAGGCGGAACGGGAAGCGATAAAAGCTGCGCAAGGGCCGCCGCGCCGGCTTCATAAGTAAAATCGCCGCGCGCGATGTAATGCGGATCGACGACCATTCCCGTACGACGTAAGGCCTGCACGTATCCCTGCAGACGATAATGGCAAAGCGGCATCTCTTCCGGCCCGGCAATACAGGCAATCCTTTCGTGGCCCAGCTGCTGCAAATAATAGACCGCGTTAAACGCAGCGGTAAGGTTGTCGATATGAACCGTCGGCAGCTCCAGTTCAGGCGCAAACTCGTTGGCCATCACCATCGGCGGCAGATTTCTTTGCTCCTCAAGGCTTGCATCAAACGGCAGGCGTGAGCCCAGCAGCAGCATTCCGTCGATTTGCTTGGTGATTATCAGGTCGATAAACGTTTTTTCCTGCTGATTCTGATGGGCGCAGTCGCCGATCAGCACCAGATAACCTTGTTCAGCGGCGGTGACTTCAATGCCGCGAATAATCTCGCTGAAGAACGGATCGCAGATATCCGGAACGATAACCAGAATGGTGCGCGATTCGTTACGCTTTGCATTGCGGCCTGGCGAATGAGGCAGATAGCCCACTTCTATTGCAGCCTGCTCTACCCGGCTGCGCGTGCTCTGTGAGACCTTATCCGGGTTCATCAACGCACGGGACACCGTTGCCGTTGAGACTTTCGCCTGCAGGGCAACATCTTTCATGGTTGCATTGGCAACCTGGTTCTTCGGCTTCAACTTCTTCTCCTCGCATGCACTCCGCAGGTCATACCGCATCCTTGCTGCCCGCTCGTGCTCACATTCTTAGCAGAATATGACGGCCGCCTGTTACAGAAATTTCATTAAAAATGTGACGGGTACATAATTTTTCGATCCGCTTCGCATAACCAGTCGGTCATGCGCTAGCCCTCAATCGGATCGACATCCAGCATCCACTTCACCTTGCGCGACTCCGGCAGGGTATTGACCAGCGCCAGGGAGTGGCTTATCAGGCGCTGCAGACGGGCGCGTGACGGGTGCTGTAGCAGAATCTGCCAGCGGAAGCGGCCGCCGCGCTTTGGCTGTAAAGACGGCACTGGCCCCATTATCCACAGCTGTTCATCACGCAGCGGGCTGGCTTCCAGCAAATTGCGCAGCTGTTGCAAAAACAGCGGCGCCTGGTGGTTGTTTTGATCCTCAGCGCGGAAGATAACGTGGCTGGTAAAAGGAGGCAAAAATACCGTCTGGCGCTCCATCAGCGCCTGGCCTGCGAAGGCGTCGTAGCCCTGGGTCAGCAACGTCTGCAGTAAGGGATGCTCAGGATGGTGGGTTTGCAGCACCACCTCACCCTGTTTACCCGCGCGGCCTGCGCGCCCGGAAACCTGAACGTAAAGCTGGGCGAAACGCTCGGCTGCGCGAAAATCTGCCGAGAACAGGGCGCCGTCAACGTCAAGCAGCGCAACTAAGGTGACGTCGGGGAAATGGTGGCCTTTAGCCAGCATCTGCGTGCCAATCAGAATACGTGCGCCGCCGCGATGAACCTCCGCCAGATGCTGTTCAAGCGCGCCCTTCCGGCTGGTGGTATCGCGGTCGATACGAGAAAGGGGAACGCCCGGGAATAGCGGCGCCAGGCTTTGCTCAAGCTGTTCCGTCCCCATGCCTACCGGCACCAGGTTTGTCGAGCCGCAGCCCGGGCACTGGTCGGGTATGGCACGCTGGCTGTCGCAGTGGTGGCAGCGCAAATGACGCTGGCCCTGATGCAGCGTGTAATAGCGATCGCAGCGCGGACACTCCGCTATCCAGCCGCATTCGTGGCAGAGCAGAGCAGGGGCGTATCCCCGACGATTTAAAAACAGAATGACCTGGTTATCCGCCTTCAGATGCTGCCCAATTTTCTGAATCAGCGCCGGCGCAAGGCCTGATTTAAGCGGCTGGCCTTTTAAATCCAGCACCTGCTGCAAGGCAGGACGCGCATTTCCCGCCCGTTTGGTCAGGTGCAGCTGGCGATATTTGCCGAGCTGTACGTTATGCAGCGTTTCCAGCGCCGGCGTCGCTGAGCCGAGAATTATCGGGATATCCTCCGCATGAGCGCGATACACCGCCAGATCGCGAGCATGGTAGCGCCAGCCTTCCTGCTGCTTGTAGGAGCTGTCGTGCTCTTCGTCGATAACGATAACGCCAAGGCGGCAGAAAGGCGTAAACAACGAGGAGCGGGTGCCGATGACAATCGCCGCCTCGCCGCTGCGTGCTTTCAGCCAGACGGCAAGGCGCTCGCTGTCGTTCAGCCCTGAGTGCAATACTTCTACCGGCGCGTTAAATCGTTCGCGGAAGCGGGCGATGGTCTGCGGCGTCAGGCCGATTTCCGGCACCAGCACCAGCGCCTGCAACCCTCGCGCCAGCACGTTTTCCAGCACGCTCAGATAAACTTCGGTTTTGCCCGAGCCGGTGATGCCCGCCAGCAGCCAGGCGGAAAAGCGATCCGCCGCGCTGTGAATGGCGCCTACCGCCGTGGGCCTGCTCGGTGTTCAGACGCAGGCGTTCTCCCGCAACCGACCAGCTCTCCCGCCAGTCCGTTGCGGCAGGCGCCGCGCTTTGCAGTTCGCATAGACCTTTGGCGCGCAGCGCCTGCAGGCCCTGCTCGCTGATATCCATTTCGCCCACCTGGTGACGCCAGATGTTTTTTTGCCGCACCGCCGCTAACGCCTGCTGCTGCTTAGGCGCTCGCTTCAGGCTATTAAGATCGACGGCCCTGCCTTCTTCCGTGGCAAACCAATACCACAGCGGCGCGTGGTGCGCGGGCTTGCCCTGGCGCAGCAAAATCGGCAAAGCGTGAAACAGCACATCGCCGATGGGATGGTGATAGTAATCTTTTGCCCACAGCAAAACGCGCCATAAAGACGGGGGAAATAAAGATGCGCTATCGAGCACGTCAACGACCGGTTTCAGCTCGCTGAGCGCAAGTTCGCTTTTATCGCTAACGGCGACTACAATCCCCACCGCCTCACGTTTGCCAAACGGAACCATTACGCGACAGCCCGCCGCGACCTGCATCCCGGCAGGGATCAGATAGTCAAAGGTACGGGCAAGTGGAACCGGCAGGGCGACGTGAGCGACAGGCATGAAAATATCCGGGATGATAAAAAAGACGAGATAGTGTACACTGTGTGTTCGCGAAATTGCGGATCAGTTTGCATGCATCAATAGTATTCTGTATGATTCGCCGCCTTTGATGCGCAGTTTCGGCTTCGAATAAACCTACTTTATTAACATCGCGTGGTGTCTGGCGTTAGGGCTGGAAGAGCGACGCGGCCTTAGACCTGAGGTTTTCCATGAAAAAAGATATCCACCCTAAATATGACGTAATTACTGCAAACTGTTCTTGCGGTAATTCTATCAAAATCCGCTCTACTGCGGGTCACGATCTGAACCTGGACGTTTGCGGCGAATGCCACCCGTTCTACACTGGTAAACAGCGTGACGTTGCTACCGGTGGCCGTGTTGACCGCTTCAACAAGCGTTTCAGCATCCCAGGCGCTAAATAAGTTAGCAAGCCCGGAAAAGAGAAAGGCGCCGCGAGGCGCCTTTTTTGTGTCCGTTACTTTTATAACCGTTAACGTCAGGCCGCAGCCAACGTTTCTGCAGCCTGAAGGGTAACGGGTAGAATCAGTATTCCCACGTATCCGGGTCTATCCCCAGCTCGCGCATAATTACCTTCGCTTCTTCCGGAATTTCATCACTACGCTCTTTGCGCAGATCCGCATCGTTCGGCAGAGGCTGGCCAGTAAACGCGTGCAGAAAAGCTTCGCACAGCAGCTCACTGTTTGTTGCGTGGCGCAGGTTGTTCACCTGGCGACGGGTGCGCTCATCGGTGAGGATTTTTAACACCTTCAGAGGAATGGAAACCGTAATTTTCTTTACTTGTTCACTCTTCTTCCCGTGCTCAGCGTAAGGGCTGATATATTCGCCGCTCCATTCAGCCATGAGATACCTTTAATCCTCTTATCAATTAAACATGCTTAAACCGGGCGAGGCACGATTTCAGCGATTATCTGTCTTAGTGTACAGCCCAGACACCTGCGCAGTCTGCGACGCTATCGCGCTAAAGCATATAATTTTAACGGCTATTTCGCGTTTGCTCAATCTATACGCAAAGAAGTTTAGATGTCCAGATGTATTGACGTCCATCTTTGCAATGTTTACTCTGATGCCTGACCTTTATTCGACCAGCAAGGATCAGGGAAACAATGACGCGCAAACAGGCAACCATCGCAGTACGCAGCGGTTTGAACGATGACGAACAATACGGCTGTGTTGTTCCCCCCATTCATCTTTCCAGCACTTATAACTTCACCGGCTTCAATGAGCCGCGCGCGCATGACTACTCGCGTCGCGGCAACCCTACGCGCGACGTTGTACAGCGCGCGCTGGCGGAGCTGGAAGGCGGCGCGGGCGCGGTGATGACCAATACCGGCATGTCGGCCATTCACCTGGTGACCACGGTATTCCTGAAGCCTGGCGATCTGCTTGTTGCCCCACACGACTGCTATGGCGGCAGCTATCGCCTGTTTGATAGCCTGGCAAAACGCGGCGCGTACCGCGTTTTATTTGTCGATCAGGGCGATGAAACCGCTTTAAATGCGGCCCTGGCCGAAAAACCGAAGCTGGTGCTGGTAGAAAGTCCAAGTAATCCATTGTTGCGCGTGGTAGATATTGCGAAAATATGCGCCGCGGCGCGTGAGGCCGGAGCAATCAGCGTGGTGGATAACACCTTCCTGAGCCCGGCGCTGCAAAATCCGCTGGCGCTGGGGGCCGATCTGGTTCTGCACTCCTGCACCAAATATTTAAATGGTCATTCGGACGTGGTTGCAGGTGTAGTGATCGCTAAAGATGCCGATACTGTCACCGAGCTTGCCTGGTGGGCGAATAATATCGGCGTGACCGGCAGCGCGTTTGACAGCTACCTGCTGCTGCGCGGTCTGCGTACGCTGTCGCCGCGTATGGAAGTGGCTCAGCGGAACGCGCAGCTAATAGTTGATTTCCTGAAGACACAACCGCTGGTGAAAAAGCTGTATCATCCATCGCTGCCAGAAAACCAGGGGCACGAGATTGCGGCCCGTCAGCAAAAAGGTTTTGGCGCGATGTTAAGTTTTGAGCTGGACGGAGACGAGCAGACGCTGCGTCGTTTCCTGAGCGGGCTGTCGCTCTTCACGCTGGCGGAATCGCTGGGTGGAGTGGAAAGCCTGATTTCTCACGCGGCAACCATGACTCACGCGGGTATGGCGCCGGAGGCGCGAGCTGCGGCTGGCATTTCCGAAACGTTGCTGCGTGTGTCTACCGGTATAGAAGATGGTGAAGATTTAATTGCTGACCTGGAAAATGCCTTCCGGGTGGCAAGAGAGGGGTAAGCATGAGTGTTTCAGCACCAGCAGGGACGCCGGTTCGTCAACTGCATAAGTTTGGCGGTAGTAGTCTTGCAGATGTGAAATGTTACCTGCGCGTAGCGGGTATCATGACCGAGTATTCCAGGCCGGGCGACCTGATGGTGGTCTCCGCCGCCGGCAGCACCACTAACCAGCTGATTAGCTGGCTGCAGCTGAGCCAGAGCGATCGTTTATCCGCGCATCAGGTTCAGCAGGCGCTGCGTCGCTATCAAAGCGAGTTAATCAGCGGCCTGGTCGCGCCTGAAGTTGCGGATGGCCTGATCGGAGAATTTATTCACGATCTGGAACGCCTGGCCGGCCTGCTGGATGGCAAAATCACCGACGCGGTCTATGCCGAAGTTGTCGGCCACGGGGAAATATGGTCTGCACGTCTGATGTCTGCGGTGCTGAATCAGCAGGGCATTGAAGCGGCCTGGCTTGATGCGCGTGATTTTATGCGCGCCGAGCGGGCGGCTCAGCCCCAGGTTAACGAAGGCCTTTCCTGGCCGCTGCTGCAAGAGCTTATGGCGCAGCATCCGCATAAACGCCTCGTGGTGACCGGCTTTATCTGCCGTAATGACGCCGGCGAAACCGTGCTGCTGGGGCGTAACGGCTCTGACTATTCTGCAACGCAAATCGGCGCGCTGGCGGGCGTTTCCCGCGTCACCATCTGGAGCGACGTGGCCGGGGTGTACAGCGCCGACCCGCGTAAAGTAAAAGATGCCTGTTTGCTGCCTCTGCTGCGTCTGGACGAAGCCAGCGAGCTGGCGCGCCTTGCTGCGCCTGTGCTGCACGCGCGTACGCTGCAGCCGGTCTCCGGCAGCGATATCGATTTGCAACTGCGCTGCAGCTACTCTCCGGAGCAGGGTTCAACCCGCATTGAACGCGTTCTGGCGTCCGGCACCGGCGCGCGCATCGTCACCAGCCACGATGACGTCTGCCTGATTGAGTTCCAGGTGGCCCCGCAGCAGGATTTCAAACTGGCGCAGAAAGAGCTTGATACGCTGCTTAAACGCGCGCAGGTTCGTCCTTTGTCCATCGGCGTGCATCCCGATCGCAGCCTGCTGCAGCTTTGCTACACCTCCGAAGTGGTGAACAGCGCTCTGCAAATCTTGCAGGATGCTGGCCTGCCGGGCGAATTACGCCTGCGTGAAGGCTTAGCGCTGGTGGCGATGGTAGGCGCTGGCGTTTGCCGTAATCCTTTGCACAGCCACCGTTTCTGGCAGCAGCTGAAAGACCACCCGGTTGAATTTATCTGGCAGTCCGAAGATGGCATCAGCATGGTTGCCGTCCTGCGCGGCGGCCCGACTGAAAATCTGATTCAGGGGCTGCATAAATCACTGTTCCGCGCTGAAAAACGTATTGGGCTTATGCTGTTCGGCAAAGGGAATATCGGTTCTCGCTGGCTGGAGCTGTTTGCCCGCGAGCAGGAAACCATCTCCGCCCGTACCGGTTTTGAATTTATCCTCGCCGGGGTAGTGGACAGCCGCCGCAGCCTGCTGAACTATGAGGGGCTCGACGCCAGCCGCTCGCTGGCGTTTTTCAACGATGAGGCGGTAGAGCAGGACGAAGAATCCCTGTTCCTGTGGATGCGTGCCCATCCTTACGACGATTTAGTGGTGCTGGACGTTACCGCAAGCGAGCAGCTTGCCGACCAGTATCTCGACTTCGCAAGCCACGGCTTTCACGTCATCAGCGCCAATAAGCTGGCGGGCGCCGGCAACGGTCAGAAATATCGTCAAATCCGCGACGCCTTTGAAAAAACGGGCCGCCACTGGCTCTACAACGCCACCGTAGGCGCCGGCCTGCCGGTCAACCACACGGTGCGCGACCTGCGCGAAAGCGGCGATGCGATTCTGGCGATTAGCGGCATTTTCTCCGGTACGCTCTCCTGGTTATTCCTGCAGTTCGACGGCACGGTTCCCTTTACCGATCTGGTGGATCAGGCGTGGCAGCAGGGGCTTACGGAACCCGATCCTCGCGTCGATCTCTCCGGGAAAGACGTTATGCGCAAGCTGGTGATCCTCGCCCGTGAAGCGGGTTATGACATCGAGCCCGATCAGGTCCGCGTGGAGTCCCTGGTGCCGAACGGCTGCGAGGAGGGCTCGGTGGATCATTTCTTCGAGAACGGCGAGGCGCTGAACGAACAGATGGCGCAGCGCTTTGAAGCCGCGCAGGAAATGGGGCTGCTCCTGCGTTACGTGGCCCGTTTTGATGCGAACGGCAAGGCGCGCGTCGGCGTGGAGGCGGTTCGCCCTGAGCACCCGCTGGCGGCGCTGCTGCCGTGCGATAACGTTTTTGCCATCGAAAGCCGCTGGTATCGCGATAATCCGCTGGTGATCCGCGGGCCGGGCGCCGGCCGTGACGTCACCGCCGGGGCTATTCAGTCCGATATTAATCGCCTGGCGCAGCTGCTGTAAATTATCCGCAACCGATCCCGCAGAAGGCCAGCTTATGCTGGCCTTTTTACTGTCGCCCTTTGCACCATGAAGAAAATTCATCTTCAGTGAGAATTCCTCAGTTCTGGTGGTGATTTTTCAGTTGACGGCCTGGCTCTTTTCCTTCATCTTGCTATCTGGACGTCTAAACGTCTGGACAGCAGTCAAACACAACAACACATTATTACAAATGCGATTGATGAGGTAAGGGTATGAGTTTTTTTCACGCCAACCAGCGGGAAGCACTGAATCAGAGTCTGGCCGAAGTCGCCGGGCAAATTAACGTTTCCTTTGAGTTTTTCCCGCCGCGCACCAGTGAAATGGAACAGACCCTGTGGAGCTCAATCGACAGGCTCAGCAGCCTGAAACCTAAGTTCGTCTCCGTAACCTACGGCGCAAACTCCGGCGAGCGCGATCGCACCCATAGCATTATTAAAGGGATCAAAGACCGTACCGGGCTGGAAGCGGCGCCGCATCTGACCTGTATCGACGCCACCCGCGACGAGCTGCGCACCATCGCCCAGGACTACTGGAACAACGGCATCCGTCATATCGTTGCCCTGCGCGGCGATTTGCCGCCGGGCGGCGGCAAGCCGGACATGTATGCATCCGATCTGGTTACCTTGCTTAAGGAAGTCGGGGATTTTGACATTTCGGTTGCTGCCTATCCGGAAGTGCACCCGGAAGCGAAAAGCGCGCAGGCCGATCTTATCAACCTGAAGCGCAAAATCGATGCGGGCGCTAACCGGGCTATCACGCAGTTCTTCTTTGATGTGGAAAGCTATCTGCGCTTCCGCGACCGCTGCGTGGCAACGGGTATTGATGTGGAAATCGTGCCGGGTATCCTGCCGGTCAGTAACTACAAGCAGGCGCACAACTTCGCCACCATGACCAACGTGCGCGTGCCGCACTGGATGGCGCAAATGTTTGAAGGGCTGGATAACGATGCGGAAACCCGCAAAATGGTCGGGGCAAACATTGCGATGGACATGGTGAAAATCCTCAGCCGTGAAGGGGTGAAGGATTTCCACTTCTATACGCTTAACCGCGCCGAGATGAGCTACGCGATTTGCCACACTTTAGGCGTGCGCCCAGGGTTGTAAGAAGCGGCACTGAACCCCGCCTGCGTGGTTCATATAAGCAGTGACAGAGGCCAGACTCCGGTAGAAAACCTGAGCCTGGCTTTTTAATTTGCGATCCTTTTTCTGTAGCTGCTGTGTCGGAGAGGGTCTTCATCACTTCCCGACGCTGTTTACAGCAGTGAAAAAGTCGCGATGCGCTAACCGTTTGCTTCCTGCAGGGTCTTAAAGTGTGAAACCGCGGCAACCAGCTGACGGGCTTCATCGGACATAATATGGATAGTTTTTATCGTGTCATGGACCAGCGAGGAGTTTTCATGCGCCGTTTTATCAAGCTGAATAATCGCCTCGCTAATCTGCGATATGCCCAGAGCCTGTTCCGAGCTTGATAACGAAATATCTCCCAGCGAGGTAGAGACATTGGACGTTGAGCTAATAATATTTAGCATGGCGGCGCCGGCCTGTGAAACCAACCGCGAGGCTTCTTTCGTACCGGTCTCGTTAGCCGTTATCTGCAGACCGATGTCTTTTGCCGCCGAGGTGCAGCGCTGCGCCAGCGCGCGAACCTCCTGAGCCACGACGGCAAAGCCTTTACCGTGCTCGTTTGCGCGCGCGGGCCTCTACGGAAGCGTTAAGCGCCAGAATATTGGTTTGAAACGCAATGCTGTCAATCAAGCCTGTGATCTGTGAAATTTTATCTGAGCGTTGATTAATGGCATCCATAGACGTGGTTATTTTCCCGACTAAGTCGCCTCCTTCTTCAGCATAGTTTGAAGTGCTATGGGCCACATCGGAGGCCATTTTCGCATTAGCGGTATTTTGCGATACCGTGGTGGTGAGCTCTTCAAGCGTTGCCGAAACCTGCTGTATCGCGCTGGCCTGTGATTCTGTGCGTTGGCCTAACTGTTCGTTACTGTCGATAATGCTGTTGCAAATTTTTACGACATTATCCGTATTTTTTCGTATATCCTGGATAATTGAAGTGAGCGCGCTTTGCATATTGCGGACCGTATATAACAGGCTGCTCGTATCCTTTTTCTTGATTGGGATTTCCTGAGCCAGATTGCCCCTGGCAACGCCGGTCATAATCCTTACAAGCTCTTCCGGATTACATCCTAACTGGCGAATAAGAGCCAGATTAATAATAAAAGTAATGCTGAAAATAATCGCAATGCTAATCGCGATAAAAATACCCGCCTGGATAAACCCCTGCATAAATAGTGCGTCAATATCATGTATTTCTACACCGGTAGAAAGCCCCCAGCCCCACTCTTTATAATTATCGCTGTAGGCGATTTTATCCACCATGCCCAGCTTTTTATTTAGCCATTTATAGGAGACGAAACCACCGCCTTGCTGAAAAGCAATATCAACAATATCTTTTGTTGAATAGTCTCTGACATCTTTCCCCAGCAGATCGTTGAGTATCGGATGCATCAAATATTTTCCCTGGCGATCGAAAATAAATATGTAGCCACCGCCCTGATAGCGTAAATTTTTTATGGTATTAAGCGCCCGCGATTGTGCCTCTTCAACGGACAATACGCCTTGGTCTGCCAGGGAACCGTATTGCTTCACGATGCCTGTGGCCAGCTGTATAGTCGATTGTAATTGTGACTGGCGCTCCGAAATAAGAACGTTATATTGTTGGTGATTAAAATAAACGCTCAGCATTATCATAAGTACGGTGGTAACAACCAGAGGAATCCAAATCTTTTTTCTAAATGTTAATTTCGAAAGGATAAACATACAGACCCCAGTATTTCATTTCTATCTCTGTATTTGAAATAAATCGGCCTGCAGAAAGAAAACTAAATTTTTTATCGCCGGGGTTTGACGTCTATCACAGATAAGCTTTATTTATAAATTATTCCGCCAGCACCGGCCGGGGCTATGTAAAAATGGAATCAGGTATGAACAAAAAAACCCCGCCTGTGCGGGGTTGTGGAGAGTTTGTTCAGCTTAACCGGTGTTACGCATGCCGGCCGCAACGCCGGCGATGGTCACCATCAGCGCCTGTTCAACGCGGGCGTCCGGCTCTTCACCTTTCTCTTCCGACTGGCGTGAACGGTGCAGTAATTCAGCCTGCAGCACGTTCAGCGGGTCGGTGTAGATGTTCCGCAGGGTGATGGACTCGGCTATCCACGGCAGGTCTTCCATCAGGTGCGAATCGTTGGCGATAGCCAGCACCACTTTGATGTCCGCTTCCAGCTGGTCGCGCAGCTGCGTGCCGAGCTTCCACAGCTCTGGTTTCACCAGGCGCTGATCGTAGTATTCCGCCAGCCACAGGTCGGCTTTCGCAAATACCATCTCGAGCATGCCAAGACGGGTGGAGAAGAACGGCCAGTCGCGACACATGGTTTCCAGCTCGCCCTGCTTGCCGTTTTCCACTACCTTTTGCAGCGCGGCGCCGGCGCCCAGCCAGGCAGGCAGCATCAGTCGGTTCTGCGTCCAGGCGAAGATCCACGGAATGGCGCGCAGCGACTCGACGCCGCCGTTCGGACGACGTTTGGCCGGACGCGAACCCAGCGGCAATTTGCCCAGCTCAAGCTCAGGCGTTGCTGAACGGAAGTAGGGAACGAAGTCTTTGTTCTCGCGAATATAGCCGCGATACATATCGCAGGAGGTGGCAGACAGCTCCTCCATAATATGCTTCCACTCTTTTTTCGGCTCCGGCGGCGGCAGCAGGTTAGCTTCAAGGATCGCGCTGGTGTAGAGCGAAAGGCTGCTGATGGTGATTTCCGGCAGGCCATATTTGAAGCGAATCATTTCGCCCTGTTCGGTTACGCGCAGGCCGCCTTTCAGGCTTCCCGGCGGTTGAGACAGCAGCGCCGCATGGGCAGGCGCGCCGCCACGACCGATGGAGCCGCCGCGTCCGTGGAACAGCGTCAGGGTGATGCCGGCTTTTTCACAGGTTTTAATCAGCGCGTCCTGTGCCTGATACTGCGCCCAGGAAGCGGCCATAACGCCCGCGTCTTTCGCCGAGTCGGAATAGCCGATCATGACCATCTGTTTGCCCTGGATAAAGCCGCGATACCAGTCGATGTTCAGCAACTGGGTCATCACGTCGTCGGCGTTGTTCAGGTCATCAAGCGTTTCAAACAGCGGGGCGACCGGCAGCGCGAAGGTGCAGCCGGCTTCTTTTAACAGAAGATGGACCGCCAGCACGTCGGACGGCGTTTTCGCCATTGAGATAACATAGGCGGCGATAGATCCGCGCGGCGCTTCGGCAACCACTTTACAGGTTTCCAGCACTTCGCGGGTTTCTTCGCTCGGCTCCCACTGGCGGGGCAGCAGCGGGCGCTTGGAGTTCAGTTCGCGGATCAGGAAGGCCTGTTTGTCAGCCTCGGACCAGCTTTCATAGTCGCCAATGCCGAGATAGCGTGTCATCTCGCCCAGCGCTTCGGTATGGCGGGTGCTTTCCTGGCGAACATCAATGCGCACCAGCGGCACGCCAAAGCTTTTCACACGGCGCAGGGTATCGAGCAGCTGACCGTTGGCGATGATGCCCATGCCACAGGCCTGCAGCGATTCGTAACAGGCGTACAGCGGCTCCCAGAGCTGTTCGTTTTGCGTCAGCAGGCCTTCTGGTTTCGGCAGGCGCTGGCCTTTCAGACGCGCCTCCAGCCAGGCCTGCGTGGCCAGCAGCTGCTGGCGCAGACCTTTCATAATGCAGCGGTAGGGTTCCTGTGCGGCATCCG
Source organism: Dryocola mayonis (assembly GCF_051307045.1). NCBI lineage: Bacteria > Pseudomonadati > Pseudomonadota > Gammaproteobacteria > Enterobacterales > Enterobacteriaceae > Dryocola > Dryocola mayonis. Next base: position 4,112,427 of record NZ_CP150452.1, on the reverse strand, counting down.
GGCCTGCCAGTTCGCTCAGCTCCGGCGTGCACTCCACCATGGACAGTTCGGAAATCAGCACCTGAATATCGCGCAGGAACAGATCGGTGGCTTTCCAGCGGCTAAGCAGCAGGACGTGGCGCGTAATATCGGCCGTTACGTTCGGGTTGCCGTCCCGGTCGCCGCCCATCCAGGAGGTGAAGCGCACCGGCACGAAGTCCACCGGCAGCTTGTAATTCAGGTTTGCTTCAAGCTGTTCGTTTAGCTCGCGCAGATAGTTTGGTACGCCTTCCCACAGGCTGTTTTCGACAACCGCAAAGCCCCATTTGGCCTCGTCGACCGGGGAAGGGCGGTGCTTACGGATTTCGTCGGTATGCCACGCCTGCGCCACCAGCTGGCGCAGACGGCGCATGATCTGGTTGCGTTCGTAATCGGCGATATCGCTGTGGTCGAGCTGCTTCAGGCAGCTGTTTACTTCCACCAGCTTGTGGATCAGGGTGCGACGGGTGATCTCAGTTGGGTGCGCGGTCAGCACGAGTTCCAGGGAGAGGGATTCCACAGCATCACGAATGGCGTTTTCGCTAATATCCGGCTGATCTTTTAATTTTTGGAGGGTTTTAGCGATAACTTCGGGATTGCTGGCGGCCTCGCCGTTGGCGGAAATGCTGTGATACTGTTCGGCGGTGTTGGCCAGATTGAGGAACTGGCTGAACGCACGGGCTACCGGGAGTAGTTCGTCGTTAGACAGGTTCTGCAACGTGGTTAGCAACTCCTGACGGTTTGCTTCATTGCCCGCCCGTGAAGACTTTGATAACTTGCGGATTGTTTCTACCCGGTCAAGGATGTTTTCACCTAACGCATCCTTAATGGTATCCCCGAGCAACTTGCCGAGCATACTGACATTACTTCGCAAAGCGGAATACTGTTCGTTCATATGACCCCAGACACCCATCTAATTTGTAACTTAATTTCACCCGTGAAGGCTCAACACCGTCTTTTATAAAGCCACGTCTCAAAGCGTTCGTCAATTGCTACGAAATCGTTTCAGCAAACGAGTAAATGCCGCAAATTCATGAAATTTAATTACCAAGTTTGCACATAAGCATTTCTTATAAGAATCCAGAAAAAACCAGCGAAAAAAGGGGCAAAAACCCCTTTCTCCGCTATTTTTCAATGCCAGCAAAAATGATTGATAACCTGCGTAATGAGTTTACGCGTCGGCTCGATGAAACGCGTTTCGATATATTCATCCGGCTGGTGCGCCTGGTTAATGGAACCCGGCCCCAGAACCAGCGTTGGGCAAACGGTCTGGATAAACGGCGCTTCGGTACAGTAGTTCACCACTTCGGTTTGCGCGCCCAGCAGTTTTTCAACCACCTGCACCAGCTGATGATCTGCGGCGCACTCGTAGCCCGGAATCGGCGGATGGAGCTCGGAAATCGTCAGACGCCCCGGCCAGCGCTGGCTAACCGGCTCCAGCGCCTCGTTAAGTAAACCGTTCAGATCGTTTAATGTCAGGCCAGGCAGCGGGCGGATATCCATATGCAGCTCGCAGCAGGCGCAGATGCGGTTTGCCGCGTCGCCGCCGTTGATATGGCCCAGGTTCAGCGTCGGATAAGGCACGGTAAAGGCATCGTGGTGATAGCGGTCTTTTAAAGTATTTTTCAAAGACATAATGTGGCCGATAGCATCGTGCATCAGTTCGATAGCGTTTACGCCCCGCGCCGGATCGCTTGAGTGGCCGGACTGGCCGAGGATGCGGATGGCGTTAGAAATATGGCCTTTATGGGCGCGAACAGGTTGCAACGACGTCGGCTCGCCGATGATCGCGCAGTCCGGGCGCAGAGTCGTGGTTTCAGAGAAATAACGCGCCCCGGCCATGGTGGTTTCTTCATCGGCGGTCGCCAGAATATAAAGAGGCTTTTTCAACGTCGTGACGTCAACGTCGCGCAGCGCGTCGAGAATAAAGGCAAAGAAGCCTTTCATGTCTGCGGTGCCAAGACCATAGAGTTTGTTTTCGTGTTCTGTCAGGGTGAAGGGATCGCGCGTCCAGCGTCCGTCGTCAAAAGGCACGGTATCGGTGTGGCCCGCCAGCAGCAGTCCGCCCGCGCCAGAACCGGTACTGGCCAGCATATTGAATTTACTGCGGGTGCCCGGCACGGGCTGCACTTCGACGTTAAAACCCAGGTCGCGGAACCATCCCGCCAGCAAATTGATTAAAGACTCATTGCTCTGATCCAGCGCGCTGTCGGTGGCGCTGATGGAAGGCGTCGCGATCAACGCGCGGTAAATCTCGATAAAAGGAGGTAATTTCATCTTCACTGTTGACAGGCCTTAGGTTAGGATAGTATCAATATTCATGCAGTAATTATGAATAAAAATACAATAACGTTGAGCGTAAAGGAACACTTAAGCGTTCCGGTGAATAAAACCACGCTCGCAGACGTGGGTGATAGCCTCAAGGCTTTCCCTGAGCAGACACGACGTAAGAAGGTGAACAGCCCAGATGTTGAATACGCTGATTGTTGGTGCCAGCGGTTATGCAGGCGCAGAGCTTGTAACCTATTTGAATCGCCATCCTCATATGAACATAACCGCATTGACGGTTTCAGCGCAAAGCTCAGATGCAGGAAAATTGATATCCGATTTGCATCCGCAGCTAAAAGGCATTGTCGACATGCCGTTACGGCCAATGTCTGACATCAGCGAATTTACCGATGGCGTCGACGTTGTGTTCCTGGCGACGGCCCATGAAGTGAGTCACGATCTGGCGCCGCAATTTTTGGCCGCCGGCTGCGTGGTGATTGATTTATCCGGCGCGTTTCGCGTTAACGACGCTGATTTTTATCAACGTTATTATGGCTTTACCCACCAGTATCCTGAACTGCTCGAGCAAGCGGTTTACGGCCTTGCGGAGTGGCAGAGCGACAGGCTAAAAGACACCAACCTGATTTCCGTGCCGGGCTGTTATCCGACAGTCTCCCAGCTGGCTCTTAAGCCGCTGATTGACGCGGGCCTGCTGGATTTGCAGCAGTGGCCGGTGATTAACGCCACCAGCGGCGTCAGCGGAGCAGGGCGCAAAGCGGCTATTTCCAACAGCTTCTGCGAAGTGAGCCTGCAGCCGTACGGCATCTTTAACCATCGCCACCAGCCGGAAATCGCGACGCACCTCGGCACGCAGGTTGTTTTTACTCCTCATTTAGGCAGCTTCCCGCGCGGGATCCTGGCGACTATTACCTGCCGCCTGCAAGAGGGCGTTACGCAGCAGCAGGTTGCCGATGCCTTTAATCAGGGGCCTATCAGGACAAGCCTATGGTTCGCCTGTACGACAAAGGCGTGCCGGCGCTGAAAAACGTGGTTGGCCTGCCGTTTTGCGATATCGGCTTTGCGGTGCAGGACCAGCATCTGATCGTCGTCGCCACCGAAGACAATCTTCTCAAAGGCGCGTCGGCTCAGGCCGTGCAGTGTCTGAACATTCGTTTTGGCTTCGCCGAAACGCAGTCTCTTATTTAACCGACAGCCGGGTGAAATGATGAATCCGTTAATTATCAAATTAGGTGGCGTACTGCTTGATAGCGAAGAGGCGCTGGAGCGCCTGTTTACTACGCTTGCGAACTATCGCCAGTCCCATCAACGCCCGCTGGTGATTGTGCACGGCGGCGGCTGCCTGGTGGACGAGTTAATGAAAAAACTCTCCCTGCCGGTGAAAAAGAAAAATGGCCTGCGCGTTACGCCTGCCGATCAGATAGACATTATTACCGGCGCGTTAGCGGGCACGGCGAACAAAACGCTGCTGGCATGGGCGAAAAAGCACGGCATCAACGGCGTCGGCCTGTGCCTGGGCGACGGCGACAGCGTGAGCGTCACTCAACTGGACGAAGAGCTAGGCCATGTTGGTCGGGCATTGCCTGGTTCAGCGCGGCTGATGACTGCCCTTCTGGATTCAGGCTTTCTGCCGATCGTCAGCTCCATTGGCGTGACGGCGGAAGGCGAGTTAATGAATGTGAATGCTGACCAGGCGGCAACCGCCCTGGCGGCGACCCTGGGAGCGGATTTGATTCTGCTCTCAGACGTAAGCGGCATTCTGGACGGTAAAGGGCAGCGTATCGCTGAGATGACTGCCGCTAAAGCCGAACAGCTCATTGAGCAGGGCATTATTACCGACGGAATGATTGTGAAAGTAAACGCGGCGCTGGATGCGGCCCGCACGCTGGGGCGTCCGGTGGATATCGCCTCCTGGCGTCATGCGGATCAGCTCCCCTCTTTATTTAACGGCGTGGCAATCGGCACCCGGATTCTGGCTTAGTTCTGGCCTGGTTTAGAAAAAGTATTTGAAGGAAAAAGACAATGGAAAATCACGGCATCAAAAAAATCGTTCTCGCCTACTCCGGCGGCCTTGATACTTCAGCCATCATTCCATGGCTGAAAGAAAACTACGGCGGCTGCGAAGTGGTCGCCTGCGTGGTGGATATTGGCCAGGATCGTGACGATCTGAAAGGCGTTGAGCAAAAAGCCCTGCGCTCCGGCGCGACTGAATGCTATGTAGTGGATGCGCGTGAAGAGTTTATCAGCGACTACGTTTATCCGGTTCTGCAGACTGGCGCGCTGTATGAAGGCAGCTATCTGCTGGGCACCTCAATGGCTCGTCCGTTGATTGCAAAAGCGCTGGTGGACGTGGCGAATAAAGTCGGCGCGGACGCGCTGTGCCACGGCGCAACCGGCAAAGGCAACGACCAGGTGCGTTTCGAGTCCGCCTGGGCTGCGCTGGCGCCGCATCTGAAAGTGGTTGCGCCGTGGCGTGAGTGGAACCTGCGTTCCCGTGAAGCCCTGCTCGACTACCTGAAAGAGCGCGATATTCCGACGACCGCGTCGCTGGAAAAAATCTACAGCCGTGACGAAAACGCCTGGCACATTTCCACCGAAGGCGGCGTGCTGGAAAGCCCGTGGAACGCGCCGAATAAAGATTGCTGGGTCTGGACCGTCGATCCGCAGGAAGCGCCGGATCGGGCAGAGCAGGTTACCGTCACCGTTAAGCAGGGCAAGGTTGTCGCCGTCAACGGCGAGGCGATGAGCCCGTTTAAGTGCCTGGAAACCCTGAACGCGATTGGGTCTAAGCACGGTATCGGCCGTATTGATATCGTTGAGAACCGCCTGGTGGGCATCAAATCCCGCGGCTGCTACGAAACCCCGGGAGGCACCATCATGATGGCTGCGCTGCGCGGCGTTGAGCAGCTGGTGCTGGATCGCGATAGCTTCAAATGGCGCGAGCAGCTGGGCCTGGAAATGTCCTATGTGGTTTACGATGGCCGCTGGTTCGCGCCGCTGCGTAAATCCCTGCAGGCTTCCGCGGAATCTTTGGCGGAAGAGGTGAACGGCGAAGTTGTGCTGCAGCTGTATAAAGGACAGGTCACGGCGATTCAGAAGAAATCTCCGAACAGCCTGTATAGCGAAGAGTTCGCGACCTTTGGCGAAGATGAAGTGTACGACCACAGCCACGCGGGCGGCTTTATCCGTCTGTTCTCGCTGTCTTCGCGTATCCGTGCTTTGAACGAGCTGAAGAAGTAAAAATCGTAAAGGGCGGGTGGCGTGAGCTTACCCGCCGGTAAAAGTCACAACGAAATTAATGGAGCACGACTATGGCACTTTGGGGTGGACGTTTTACTCAGGCAGCGGACCAGCGGTTCAAACAGTTCAATGATTCATTGCGCTTTGACTACCGGCTGGCCGAGCAGGATATCGTGGGTTCCGTCGCCTGGTCCAAAGCGCTGGTTACCGTCGGCGTTCTGACGCAGGCGGAACAGGTTGAGCTCGAACAGGCGCTTAACGTGCTGCTTGAAGAGGTGCAGGCGAACCCGCAGGCCATTCTTGCGAGCGACGCGGAAGATATTCACAGCTGGGTGGAAGGCAGGCTCATCGACAAAGTCGGCGCGTTGGGTAAAAAACTCCACACCGGCCGCAGCCGTAACGATCAGGTGGCAACCGACCTGAAGTTATGGTGCAAAACGCAAATCAGCGAGCTGCTGGCGGCGACTCGTCAGCTGCAGCAGGCGCTGGTAGAAACCGCTGAAAATAACCAGGACGCGGTCATGCCCGGCTATACCCATCTGCAGCGTGCCCAGCCTGTGACTTTTGCCCACTGGTGCCTGGCCTATGTAGAAATGCTGGCGCGCGATGAAAGCCGTCTGCAAAGCACGCTGGAGCGTCTTGACGTCAGCCCGCTTGGCTGCGGCGCGCTGGCCGGCACCGCGTATGAAATCGACCGTGAGCAGCTGGCCGGCTGGCTAGGTTTTTCCTGTGCTACCCGCAACAGCCTGGACAGCGTTTCCGATCGCGACCACGTGCTTGAGCTTCTGGCGGACGCTTCTATCGGCATGGTCCACCTGTCTCGTTTCGCAGAAGATCTGATCTTCTTCAATACCGGCGAGGCTGGCTTTGTTGAGCTTTCGGATCGCGTAACTTCCGGCTCTTCGCTGATGCCGCAGAAGAAAAATCCGGATGCGCTGGAACTGATCCGCGGCAAGTGTGGCCGCGTCCAGGGCGCGCTGACCGGCATGATGATGACGCTAAAAGGGCTGCCGCTGGCCTACAACAAAGATATGCAGGAAGACAAAGAGGGTTTATTCGACGCGCTCGATACCTGGCTTGACTGTCTGCATATGTCCTTGCTGGTGCTCGACGGCATTCAGGTGAAACGGCCGCGCTGCAAAGAAGCGGCCGAGCAAGGCTATGCCAACGCCACCGAGCTTGCAGATTATCTGGTCGCCAAAGGCGTTCCTTTCCGTGAAGCGCACCATATCGTTGGTGAAGCCGTAGTGGAAGCGATTCGCCAGGGCAAAGCATTAGAAGCCCTGTCGCTTGCGGATTTGCAGAAATTTAGCGCGGTGATTGCTGATGATGTGTATGCCATTTTGTCTTTGCAATCCTGCCTGGATAAACGCGCCGCCAAAGGCGGTGTCTCGCCTGAGCAGGTGAGCTTGGCCATTGCGGAAGCGAAGCAGCGTCTGGTTTAACCTTTCAGAACGCCTTCACGACCGTGAAGGCTCTTTTCCGAATTCAGCGCAAAAAAAAGCGGACATCAAGTCCGCTAAAAGTTCACGTTGGCTTTTCATAGTTGGCATCAGAGAACAGAGAGTTTCTCTGCAGCGGAACCCTCCGTTGAGGGGTCAAACGTTGGAGGATTCGTGCTGTTGCCGCTTATTATTCATATTCCTTCTTGATAGGGATAATCGTTCATTGCTATGCTATCTATCGCCATGGGCTATCATGGCGCTGGAGGATGGATAATGAATATTCGTGATCTTGAATACCTTGTGGCGTTAGCTGAACATCGTCATTTTCGTCGGGCAGCGGATGCCTGTCATGTTAGCCAGCCAACCCTGAGCGGCCAAATCCGTAAGCTGGAAGATGAGCTGGGCGTCATGCTGCTGGAGCGTACCAGCCGCAAAGTTTTATTCACCCAGGCCGGTTTGCTGCTGGTCGATCAGGCCCGTACCGTCCTGCGCGAAGTGAAGGTGCTCAAAGAGATGGCCAGCCAGCAGGGCGAGGCGATGTCCGGGCCGCTGCATATCGGGCTTATTCCAACCGTTGGGCCTTACCTGCTGCCGCAGATTATCCCGATGCTGCACAAAACCTTCCCCAAACTGGAAATGTATCTGCACGAAGCGCAGACCCATCAGCTGTTAGCGCAGCTTGATAGCGGCAAGCTTGACTGCGCCATCCTTGCGCTGGTGAAAGAGAGCGAGGCCTTTATTGAGGTGCCGCTGTTTGACGAGCCGATGGTGCTGGCGGTCTATCAGGATCATCCGTGGGCGAATCGCGACCGGGTGCCGCTTTCCGATCTTGCCGGCGAGAAGCTGTTAATGCTGGAAGACGGGCACTGTTTACGCGATCAGGCGCTGGGCTTTTGTTTTGAAGCCGGCGCGGATGAAGACACGCATTTCCGCGCAACCAGCTTAGAAACGCTGCGTAACATGGTGGCGGCGGGCAGCGGAATTACGCTGTTGCCGGCGCTGGCCGTGCCAAACGAACGTGAGCGGGACGGTGTGGTTTATCTGCCCTGTTATAAACCAGAGCCGCGCCGTACGGTTGGCCTGGTCTATCGCCCTGGTTCACCGCTGCGCAGCCGCTATGAGCAGCTTGCGGAAGCCGTCCGTACGCAGATGGACGGCCATTTTGACTCCGTGTTAAAACAGGCGGTTTAAGCCGTTTAACGCCGCTACCCGATAGGCTTCCGCCATCGTTGGGTAGTTGAAGGTGGTGTTAACGAAGTACTCAATGGTGTTACCACCGCCTTTCTGCTCCATTATCGCCTGGCCGATGTGAATAATTTCCGCCGCGCGTTCCCCAAAGCAGTGGATGCCTAAAATCTCTTTCGTCTCGCGATGGAAGAGAATTTTTAGCGTGCCCACGTTCATGCCGACGATTTGCGCGCGGGCCAGATGCTTAAACTGAGCGCGACCCACTTCGTAAGGCACCTTCATGGAGGTTAGCTGCTGCTCGGTTTTCCCAACGGAGCTGATTTCTGGAATGGTATAAATGCCGGTGGGAATATCTTCAATCAGGTGCGCGTTGGCTTCGCCTTTCACCAGCGCCTGCGCTGCGATACGGCCCTGATCGTAGGCCGCAGACGCAAGGCTTGGATAACCTATTACATCCCCGACCGCATAGATATGCGGCTGCGCCGTCTGGTACATGCTGTTGACCTTCAGCAGGCCGCGGCTATCGGCTTCCAGCCCGACGTTTTCCAGCGACAGGGAGTCGGTATTGCCGGTGCGGCCGTTGGCGTACAGCAGGCAATCGGCCTTCACCTTCTTGCCGGATTTCAGCGAGACGATAACCCCATCTTCCACGCCTTCAATACTCTCAAACTCTTCGTTGTGGCGGATAACGACGCCGCTGTTCCAGAAGTGGTAGGAGAGCGAATCTGACATTTCCTGATCGAGGAACGCCAGCAGGCGGTCGCGCGTGTTGATCAAATCTACTTTGACGTTCATGCCGCGGAAAATTGACGCGTATTCACAACCGATAACGCCTGCGCCGTAAATAATGACATGGCGTGGTTCGTGGTGCAGATTGAGAATGGAATCGCTGTCGTAAACGCGCGGATGCGTAAAGTCGACTTCTGGTGGACGGTATGGGCGCGAACCGCAGGCAATGACGAACTTCCCGGCGGTAATCATTTCCACCGAACCGTCATGGCATTCCAGCGCGATGGTGTGTTCATCGACAAACCTTGCGTCGCCCTGCAGCATCTCGCAGCGGTTACGCTCATAGAAGCTTTGGCGCATGCGGGTTTGCTGGTTAATCACGCTGTCGGCGTGGTTAAGGATATCGGCAAAGGAAGAACGCAGAAGGTGGGTATGGTCGCTGTATAACGGGTTCTGATTGAATTCTATAATACGGCTAACGGCGTGGCGGAGGGCTTTTGAAGGGATGGTGCCCCAGTGGGTGCAACCGCCGCCGACGTTATGGTAGCGCTCAATCACCGCTACCCTTGCGCCAAGTTTCACCAGCCCCATTGCAGCGCCTTCGCCGCCCGGGCCGGAACCAATTACTACTGCATCATAATCGTAGGTGTGTGGCATGGTAAGGCTTACCTGTTCTTATACATAATAGCAACATGATGGTAACATCATCGGCGGTATAACCCAATTATCCCTGTGCTTTTTACTTTTTAACGCGAGTGGGCTCCCGTAAACAATCATTCACAATCCTGTATAAAAGCGGTAGCGTTAGAGTCTGGTATAGTGCCAGTTCGGTTTGAGGGATTCAGGCAACATGATGGGTGTAAGAGCGCAACAAAAAGAACGAACCAGGCGTTCTCTGGTTGAAGCCGCGTTTAGCCAGCTAAGTGCTGAACGAAGTTTCGCCAGCCTCAGTTTACGAGAGGTTGCACGTGAGGCCGGGATTGCGCCAACGTCGTTTTATCGTCACTTTCGCGACGTTGATGAACTGGGTCTGACCATGGTGGATGAGAGCGGTTTGATGCTGCGTCAGTTAATGCGTCAGGCCCGCCAGCGCATTGCCAAAGGCGGAAGCGTTATCCGCACTTCCGTTTCTACCTTTATGGAATTCATCGGTAATAACCCCAACGCTTTTCGATTATTACTGCGTGAACGTTCCGGCACGTCTGCCGCTTTTCGCGCCGCGGTGGGCCCGCGAAATTCAGCATTTTATTGCGGAACTTGCCGACTATTTAGAACTCGAAAATCGCATGCCGCGCAGCTTTACTGAAGCGCAGGCGGAAGCGATGGTCACTATTGTTTTTAGCGCCGGTGCCGAAGCCCTCGACGTTGACCCCGAGCAGCGTCGGCAGCTCGAAGAGCGCCTGGTGTTACAGCTGCGCATGATTTCAAAAGGTGCGTATTACTGGTATCGCCGGGAGCAGGAAAAGATGTCGCTGGCGCAATTATCCGAAGAGTGAAGGACGAGCAATGAAACAGTTACAAGAGAGAGGTACGCTGGTGCTGGCGTTTATCGCTGGCCTGTCAATTAACGGAACCTTCGCCGCGCTGTTCAGCTCGGTGGTGCCGTTTTCTGTCTTCCCGATTATCGCGCTGGTGCTGACGGTGTACTGTCTGCATCAGCGTTATCAAAACCGAACGATGCCGATAGGGCTGCCGAGCCTGGCCGCGGCCTGCTTTGTGCTTGGCGTGCTGCTGTATAGCGCTGTCGTTCGCGCAGAGTACCCGGCAATTGGCTCAAACTTCCTGCCGTCCGTGCTTTCCGTGGCGCTGCTGTTCTGGATTGGCTTTAAAATCCGCGCCCGCAAGGCGCAGCTTACGGATTAAGTTTGCTGGGCTGCAAAAAAGAACGGACGCCGCGGCGTCCGTTTTTTATTTACGCGTCAGCCACACGCCGCATTCCATATGGTGCGTGTAAGGGAACTGATCGAATAGCGCCAGACGCGAAATTTCGTGCGTTTCCGTCAGCGTTTCCAGATTCTCACACAGCGTTTGCGGGTTGCAGGAGATATACAGAATACGCGGATAGGCCTGCACCATCTTCACCGTATCGGCATCCAGCCCGCTGCGCGGCGGATCGACAAAAATCGTCTCGCACCGGTAGCTTTTCAGGTCGATGCCTTTTAAGCGATTAAACTCACGCACGCCGTTCATGGCCTGAGTAAATTCCTCAGCCGCCATGCGGATAATCTGCACGTTTTCAATTTTGTTGGCGGCAATGTTGTACTGCGCGGCGGCAACGGAGGGCTTGGCGATTTCGGTGGCCAGCACGCGGTTAAAGTTGCGCGCCAGCGCCAAAGAGAAATTGCCGTTGCCGCAGTACAGTTCCAGCAGGTCCCCGCTTGAGTTGCTGGTCGCCTCCAGCGCCCATTCCAGCATCTGAATATTCATCGCCGCGTTTGGCTGGGTAAAGCTGTTTTCTACCTGACGGTAAATCATCTCTTTGCCCGCAACCGGCAGACGCTCGTCAATATAGTCCCGATCCAGCTCGATTTTGGTTTTCGTGGCGCGGCCAATCAAATGGACGCTAAAGCCCTGCGCGCGAAGCTTATCGCGCAGCGCTTCGGCGTGCCGCTGCCACTCTTCATCCAGCCGGCGATGATAAAGCAAAGATACAACGGCCTGGTTGCTCAGGGTCGTCAGGTAATCTATCTGGAAAAGTTTATGCCGCAACGCGGGGATATCCCGCACGCCGTCCAGCATGGCCGGCATCAGCGCGTTAATAAGCGAGCTGGCCGCCGGGAAGCTGTCCACCCGAATCCGCCGTTTGGTCTGCTGATCAAACATGATGTGGTAGAGATCGTCCTCATCGTGCCAGATGCGGAATTCGGCGCGCATGCGGTAATGGCTGACGGGCGAACGGAACACCTCCGGCGCGGGCGCGGCAAAAGGGGCCATCATGCTTTGCAGGCGGGTGACTTTTTCAGCCAGTTGCGCGTCGTAAAGTTCTGTCGGGAGATGTTCGGGGGTCATAGGCGGCTACCTGTTAATGAAGTCAAACTACGCGGCGATTTTAGGGAATAGCCCCGGGATGTCCAGTCTCTTTGTCCGCGCAAGTGCAGCTGGAAGTCTGGACATCTATAACGTGATAACTGTAGCATGCGCTCTCCGGCCTCCTGAGAGTTAAAAGGGAACCCAGTGCAATTCTGGGGCTGACGCGCAGCGGTAAGGAAGAGCGGGATGAGCGCGAAACGCAGACACTGCTTATATAAGTGGGAAGTCATCATCCATAAAACGCCTCCAAGCCCGAAGACCTGCCGGTTTACGTCGCAATTGGTATAGCTATCGCGTGCTATCGGTTATGCCTGCGGCATCCTTGATTTGAAAGCGGATGCTTATATAAATGATGATAAAAAAAGTTTCGCTGTTTACGGCGCTGTCCGTAACGGCGTTTTCTGGCTGGGCGCAGGACAGCAATTCTGATGATACTCTGGTGGTGACGGCTAACCGTTTCCAGCAGCCGGTTAATACCGTTCTGGCCCCCACGGACGTTGTCACCCGCGAAGATATCGACAGGTGGCAGGCAAAAAACCTCAACGATGTTATGCGCCGCCTGCCGGGCGTGGACATCGCGCAGTATGGCGGCCTCGGACAAGGCTCTTCTATGCTTATTCGCGGCACCAATGCCAGCCACGTCCTGGTGCTGATAGACGGCGTTCCGGTTGCGCGTCCGGGCATTACGAATACCGCTGATTTCAACCAAATCCCTGTCTCTTTAGTTCAGCGCGTAGAGTATATTCGCGGCCCGCGCTCTGCCGTTTACGGCTCCGGTGCGATTGGCGGCGTCATTAACGTGATTACCCGCTCTGATGAAGAAAAATCGCAGATCAACGCCGGGATGGGTTCGAAAGGCTATCAGCAGTATGACGGCACGCTGCGCCAGCGCTTTGGCGATACGGTAGCGACGATTGCCGGCTCATACGAAACGACCAAAGGTTTCAACATCCAGCCACATTCCACCTACAGCGGCGACAACGACCGTGACGGGTTCCGTAATAAATCGTTCTGGGGCGGCGTTGAGCATAAATTCAACGATGAATTCGATGGCTTCTTCCGCGGCCGTAGCTACACCAACAATATCGATTATGATCTGGGCAGCCCGCCGTATCTGCCTGCCTACAGCGCCAACGAAGAGCAGCTTTACAACCAAAGCTATGACGGCGGGATGCGCTTCCACTCCGGCATCTACTCTTCGCAGCTGATCGCCAGCTACCAGAAGGTGAAGGACTATAACTACAGCAGCGAGTATGGACGCTATAACGACGGCACCACGCTGGACCGCATGACCCAGCGTAATCTCCAGTGGGGCAATAATTTTGCCGTCGGGCAGGGCTCGGTCAGCGCCGGCGTGGACTGGCAGCAGCAACGCCTGGCGTCTTCCGATACCGCTATTAAAGATACCTACAAACGTGATAACACCGGCCTGTACCTTAGCGGCCAGCAGCAGTTTGGCGACGTAACGCTTGAGGCTTCCGGACGCGAGGACCACGACGAACAGTTCGGCTGGCACGGCACCTGGCAGACTGCGGCAGGCTGGGAGTTTGTTGAGGGCTACCGTGCAACGGTTTCCTACGGCACCGGCTTCCTTGCGCCGTCGCTTGGACAGCAGTTTGGTTCCAGCCGCTTTGGTATCGACTCTAATCCCAATCTGAAGCCAGAAGAGTCTAAACAGTGGGAAGCGGGGCTTGAAGGCCTGACCGGCCCGCTCGACTGGCGCCTGTCTGCTTATCGCTACAAAATCCAGAACCTGATTACCTACTACTCCGATCCGGTAACCTTCGACGGCTCTTATGACAATATCGATTCTGCGACCATCAAAGGGCTGGAGTGGACGGGAAGCGTGGATACCGGCATCTTTACCCACAGGGTCACGCTGCAGTATATCGATCCGCGTAACGACCAGAACGATGAAGTGCTGGCTCGCCGCGCGAAACGTCAGGCGAAGTATCAGCTCGACTGGACGATGTTCAACGTCGATATGGATGTGTCATGGCAGTATTATGGGAAGCGCTACGACAACAACACCTCTGCTTATAACAACACTCAGCAAATTTTGCCGAGCTACAGCACAGTTGACGTCTCCGCTTCATATCCAGTCACCTCTCAGCTGACCGTTCGTGGTAGAATCGCCAACCTGTTCGATAAAGATTACGAGACGGTTTATGGCTATCAAACCCCAGGACGGGAATACTACCTCTCTGGCAGCTATACCTTCTGATGCACGCCCCACGGTACTGGTCTTTGATTCCGGCGTCGGGGGGCTTTCAGTGTACAACGAGGTCCGGCAACTTCTGCCGGACCTGCATTATATCTATGCCTTCGATAACGTAGCTTTTCCCTACGGCGAAAAGAGCGAAGAGTTTATCGTTGAGCGCGTGGTAGATATTGTTACCGCCGTCCAGGAGCGTTATCCCCTCGCACTTGCCATTATTGCGTGTAATACCGCAAGCACGGTTTCTCTTCCCGCATTACGCGAAAAGTTCGTCTTCCCTGTCGTGGGCGTTGTGCCAGCCATCAAACCTGCCGCCCGTATGACGGCAAACGGCATTGTTGGCCTGCTGGCAACGCGCGGTACGGTTCGTCGTCCTTATACTCACGAACTCGTGGCGCGCTTTGCTACGGAATGCAAAATCGAGATGCTGGGTTCAGCCGAGCTGGTGGAGCTTGCGGAAGCGAAGCTGCACGGCGAGCCGGTGCCTCTGGAAGAGCTTCGCAAGATCCTGCGTCCATGGCTGAGGATGAAAGAGCCGCCGGATACAGTAGTGCTGGGCTGCACCCATTTCCCGCTGTTACAGGAAGAGCTGCTGCAGGTATTGCCGGAAGGGACGCGACTGATAGATTCCGGCGCTGCGATAGCGCGCCGCACGGCCTGGCTTTTAGAGCATGAAGCGCCCGCGGCTTTTTCCGCCGATGAGAATATTGCTTTCTGTATGGCTTTCACCCCGGAAACCGCGCAGCTGATGCCCGTTTTGCAGCGCTACGGTTTCTTTAAGCTCGAAAAATTGCCGGTTGGCGGTGGTTTTGCACAAAAAAGCGACGCTTGAAAAGAAATTGCAAATTAGGGGTTGTCAGCCTCCGAAAAATCCCTATACTGCGCCTCCACTGACACGGCACAACGGCTTACAAACCGGCCCGTCAGGCAGACGAAAGCGAAAACAAACGCTTGACTCTGAAAGAGGAAAGCGTAATATACGCCACCTCGCAACAGCAGGCTTCGCCGCTGATTGCACTGCTCTTTAACAATTTATCAGACAATCTGTGTGGGCACTCGCAGGATTGATATCTCAGCATCTTCGGGTGCAAAAAAATATCAAGTCTTGAAGAGTGACCAGACAGTAATTCATTAGTGAATTATGTGAATGTAATCTTTGAGCATCGCTTCACTGGTTGAAGCACATCAAGCTTTTAATTGAAGAGTTTGATCATGGCTCAGATTGAACGCTGGCGGCAGGCCTAACACATGCAAGTCGAACGGTAGCGGGAAGAAGCTTGCTTCTTTGCCGACGAGTGGCGGACGGGTGAGTAATGTCTGGGAAACTGCCTGATGGCGGGGGATAACTACTGGAAACGGTAGCTAATACCGCATAACGTCGCAAGACCAAAGAGGGGGACCTTCGGGCCTCTTGCCATCAGATGTGCCCAGATGGGATTAGCTTGTTGGTGGGGTAACGGCTCACCAAGGCGACGATCCCTAGCTGGTCTGAGAGGATGACCAGCCACACTGGAACTGAGACACGGTCCAGACTCCTACGGGAGGCAGCAGTGGGGAATATTGCACAATGGGCGCAAGCCTGATGCAGCCATGCCGCGTGTATGAAGAAGGCCTTCGGGTTGTAAAGTACTTTCAGCGAGGAGGAAGGTGCTGAGGTTAATAACCTCAGCAATTGACGTTACTCGCAGAAGAAGCACCGGCTAACTCCGTGCCAGCAGCCGCGGTAATACGGAGGGTGCAAGCGTTAATCGGAATTACTGGGCGTAAAGCGCACGCAGGCGGTCTGTCAAGTCGGATGTGAAATCCCCGGGCTCAACCTGGGAACTGCATTCGAAACTGGCAGGCTAGAGTCTTGTAGAGGGGGGTAGAATTCCAGGTGTAGCGGTGAAATGCGTAGAGATCTGGAGGAATACCGGTGGCGAAGGCGGCCCCCTGGACAAAGACTGACGCTCAGGTGCGAAAGCGTGGGGAGCAAACAGGATTAGATACCCTGGTAGTCCACGCCGTAAACGATGTCGACTTGGAGGTTGTTCCCTTGAGGAGTGGCTTCCGGAGCTAACGCGTTAAGTCGACCGCCTGGGGAGTACGGCCGCAAGGTTAAAACTCAAATGAATTGACGGGGGCCCGCACAAGCGGTGGAGCATGTGGTTTAATTCGATGCAACGCGAAGAACCTTACCTACTCTTGACATCCAGAGAACTTTCCAGAGATGGACTGGTGCCTTCGGGAACTCTGAGACAGGTGCTGCATGGCTGTCGTCAGCTCGTGTTGTGAAATGTTGGGTTAAGTCCCGCAACGAGCGCAACCCTTATCCTTTGTTGCCAGCGGTTAGGCCGGGAACTCAAAGGAGACTGCCAGTGATAAACTGGAGGAAGGTGGGGATGACGTCAAGTCATCATGGCCCTTACGAGTAGGGCTACACACGTGCTACAATGGCGCATACAAAGAGAAGCGACCTCGCGAGAGCAAGCGGACCTCATAAAGTGCGTCGTAGTCCGGATCGGAGTCTGCAACTCGACTCCGTGAAGTCGGAATCGCTAGTAATCGTGGATCAGAATGCCACGGTGAATACGTTCCCGGGCCTTGTACACACCGCCCGTCACACCATGGGAGTGGGTTGCAAAAGAAGTAGGTAGCTTAACCTTCGGGAGGGCGCTTACCACTTTGTGATTCATGACTGGGGTGAAGTCGTAACAAGGTAACCGTAGGGGAACCTGCGGTTGGATCACCTCCTTACCTTAAAGATACAACCCGCGCAGTGCTCACACAGATTGTCTGATAGAAGTAAAGAAGCAAGGCGCCTGCGAAGTCGCGACACTCAGTGTCCCCTTCGTCTAGCGGTTAGGACTCCGCCCTTTCACGGCGGCAACAGGGGTTCGAATCCCCTAGGGGACGCCACTTGCTTGGTGACAGGTGAAAGGTGTCGCTAAAAAATATCTTAAAACTGACTGTAACAGTCGGCTTTAAGATATTGCTCTTTAAAAATCCGGAACAAGCTGAAAATTGAAACGACACACCATGTCTGTTCTCCGTAATAAGAACAGACAGGCGGTGTGTTCGAGTCTCTCAAATTTTCATAATTCGAAGTGAAACATCTTCGGGTTGTGAGGTTAAGCGACTAAGCGTACACGGTGGATGCCCTGGCAGTCAGAGGCGATGAAGGACGTGCTAATCTGCGATAAGCGCCGGTAAGGTGATATGAACCGTTATAACCGGCGATTTCCGAATGGGGAAACCCAGTGCAATCCGTTGCACTATCGTTAAGCCAATACATAACTTAACGAAGCGAACCGGGGGAACTGAAACATCTAAGTACCCCGAGGAAAAGAAATCAACCGAGATTCCCCCAGTAGCGGCGAGCGAACGGGGAGCAGCCCAGAACCAGCATCAGTTTGTGTGTCAGTGGAAGCGTCTGGAAAGTCGCAGGGTACAGGGTGATACTCCCGTACACAAAGGCACACCTTCTGTGAGTTCGACGAGTAGGGCGGGACACGTGGTATCCTGTCTGAATATGGGGGGACCATCCTCCAAGGCTAAATACTCCTGACTGACCGATAGTGAACCAGTACCGTGAGGGAAAGGCGAAAAGAACCCCGGCGAGGGGAGTGAAACAGAACCTGAAACCGTGTACGTACAAGCAGTGGGAGCCTCTTTATGGGGTGACTGCGTACCTTTTGTATAATGGGTCAGCGACTTATATTCTGTAGCAAGGTTAACCGTATAGGGGAGCCGCAGGGAAACCGAGTCTTAACTGGGCGTTAAGTTGCAGGGTATAGACCCGAAACCCGGTGATCTAGCCATGGGCAGGTTGAAGGTTGGGTAACACTAACTGGAGGACCGAACCGACTAATGTTGAAAAATTAGCGGATGACCTGTGGCTGGGGGTGAAAGGCCAATCAAACCGGGAGATAGCTGGTTCTCCCCGAAAGCTATTTAGGTAGCGCCTCGTGAATTCATCTCCGGGGGTAGAGCACTGTTTCGGCTAGGGGGCCATCCCGGCTTACCAACCCGATGCAAACTGCGAATACCGGAGAATGTTATCACGGGAGACACACGGCGGGTGCTAACGTCCGTCGTGAAGAGGGAAACAACCCAGACCGCCAGCTAAGGTCCCAAAGTCATGGTTAAGTGGGAAACGATGTGGGAAGGCACAGACAGCCAGGATGTTGGCTTAGAAGCAGCCATCATTTAAAGAAAGCGTAATAGCTCACTGGTCGAGTCGGCCCTGCGCGGAAGATGTAACGGGGCTAAACCATGCACCGAAGCTGCGGCAGCGACACTATGTGTTGTTGGGTAGGGGAGCGTTCTGTAAGCCGTTGAAGGTGGACTGTGAGGTCTGCTGGAGGTATCAGAAGTGCGAATGCTGACATAAGTAACGATAAAGCGGGTGAAAAGCCCGCTCGCCGGAAGACCAAGGGTTCCTGTCCAACGTTAATCGGGGCAGGGTGAGTCGACCCCTAAGGCGAGGCCGAAAGGCGTAGTCGATGGGAAACAGGTTAATATTCCTGTACTCGGTGTTACTGCGAAGGGGGGACGGAGAAGGCTATGTTGGCCGGGCGACGGTTGTCCCGGTTTAAGCGTGCAGGCTTGTGTTCCAGGCAAATCCGGAACACTTTAAGGCTGAGGCGTGATGACGAGGCACTACGGTGCTGAAGTGACAAATGCCCTGCTTCCAGGAAAAGCCTCTAAGCATCAGGTAACACAGAATCGTACCCCAAACCGACACAGGTGGTCAGGTAGAGAATACCAAGGCGCTTGAGAGAACTCGGGTGAAGGAACTAGGCAAAATGGTGCCGTAACTTCGGGAGAAGGCACGCTGGCGCGTAGGTGAAGTCCCTTGCGGATGGAGCTGAAGCCAGTCGAAGATACCAGCTGGCTGCAACTGTTTATTAAAAACACAGCACTGTGCAAACACGAAAGTGGACGTATACGGTGTGACGCCTGCCCGGTGCCGGAAGGTTAATTGATGGGGTCAGCCGCAAGGCGAAGCTCTTGATCGAAGCCCCGGTAAACGGCGGCCGTAACTATAACGGTCCTAAGGTAGCGAAATTCCTTGTCGGGTAAGTTCCGACCTGCACGAATGGCGTAATGATGGCCAGGCTGTCTCCACCCGAGACTCAGTGAAATTGAACTCGCTGTGAAGATGCAGTGTACCCGCGGCAAGACGGAAAGACCCCGTGAACCTTTACTATAGCTTGACACTGAACACTGGTCCTTGATGTGTAGGATAGGTGGGAGGCTTTGAAGCGTGGACGCCAGTCTGCGTGGAGCCAACCTTGAAATACCACCCTTTAATGGCTGGTGTTCTAACGTAGACCCGTAATCCGGGTTGCGGACAGTGTCTGGTGGGTAGTTTGACTGGGGCGGTCTCCTCCTAAAGCGTAACGGAGGAGCACGAAGGTTAGCTAATCACGGTCGGACATCGTGAGGTTAGTGCAAAGGCATAAGCTAGCTTGACTGCGAGAGTGACGGCTCGAGCAGGTGCGAAAGCAGGTCTTAGTGATCCGGTGGTTCTGAATGGAAGGGCCATCGCTCAACGGATAAAAGGTACTCCGGGGATAACAGGCTGATACCGCCCAAGAGTTCATATCGACGGCGGTGTTTGGCACCTCGATGTCGGCTCATCACATCCTGGGGCTGAAGTAGGTCCCAAGGGTATGGCTGTTCGCCATTTAAAGTGGTACGCGAGCTGGGTTTAGAACGTCGTGAGACAGTTCGGTCCCTATCTGCCGTGGGCGCTGGAGAATTGAGGGGGGCTGCTCCTAGTACGAGAGGACCGGAGTGGACGCATCACTGGTGTTCGGGTTGTCATGCCAATGGCACTGCCCGGTAGCTAAATGCGGAAGAGATAAGCGCTGAAAGCATCTAAGCGCGAAACTTGCCCCGAGATGAATTCTCCCTGAGACTTCAAGTCTCCTGAAGGAACGTTGAAGACGACGACGTTGATAGGCTGGGTGTGTAAGTGCAGCGATGCATTGAGCTAACCAGTACTAATGATCCGTGAGGCTTAACCTTACAACACCGAAGGTGTTTTGTGAGAGACAGAATAATTTGATTTTCAGCCTGAACCGAGATTTTAAGCCGGTGGTCATGAACAGTGACGGCCGGAGAACAGAATATGCCTGGCGGCAACAGCGCGGTGGTCCCACCTGACCCCATGCCGAACTCAGAAGTGAAACGCCGTAGCGCCGATGGTAGTGTGGGGTCTCCCCATGCGAGAGTAGGGAACTGCCAGGCTCCAAATTCAGAAGTAAAATCGGGGTTAACCCTGATGCTGTAAGAAATTCGGTGGAGCGGTAGTTCAGTCGGTTAGAATACCTGCCTGTCACGCAGGGGGTCGCGGGTTCGAGTCCCGTCCGTTCCGCCACTTATAAAAAATTGAGCCTGCTAACCAGCGGGCTTAATAATAAGCGTCATTTAGGGGCGTAGCTCAGTTGGTAGAGCACCGGTCTCCAAAACCGGGTGTCGCGAGTTCGAGTCTCTCCGCCCCTGCCATATAACGATCCTTTGCTTCGGCAAAGGATTTTTTTTGCCTGAAATTCCTCTAAATCTTCTCCCGTTATCCTCAAAAGCGCATTACTGCGCTATGAGTGTCGTCTTTAATAACTCTTTGATCGTGCTTTGTTTATCACTGTTCTGTAGCCAGATTGCGTACAGAGGGCGCGAGATCATTTTTGACTCTACAAGCAGGCTTAACCCTTCCTGTTTCTTTGCCCACTCAGCGGGTAAAAATGTATACCCGTTAAGCTGCGCAAGCAGTTTGCTGGCGATCTGCGCCGAGCTGGTTGTTAACACGGGGATATCATCGTTACTGATCAGCCCGGGCCTCATGCTGCTGAAAATCAGGGCCCCATTCCAGGCGCAGATAGGTCAGATCTTCTGCGCTGTTTCGCTGTGACGGAGCAAAGAGCGCCAGATTGAAATGTCCCAGCAGCTGGCTTGAGAATTCATCCATCTTGGGCGCTTCGGTGGTAATCAATAAGTCCAGCTGGCGTTCGTGCAGCTGTTTTACTAATGACTGACGCTGTGCAATACGTGCTTCAAACTGCAGGCCGCTATGGTGTTGATAAAGCGCGACCAGCCATTCTGAAAGCATGCATTCCCATAGTGAAGCGCTTGCACCGATGGTTAACTGGTTATGCTGCGACGTATGGGATACTTCTTTCTTGGCCGCAAGCCAGATGCTCATCAGATTTTCAGCATAGGGAAGCAGACGCTCTCCGGCGGTAGTGAGCCGTATGTTATTGCGATGTCTGGTAAAAAGATTTACGCCCAGCTGGTTTTCTAACTGACGAATACGAAAACTGACGGCGGATTGCGTTAAATAAAGCGCTTCCGCCGCCCGTCCAAAATGGCGGGTCCTGCTTACTTCTAAAAAGGTTTTCAGTAATTCGGTATCCACAGCCTGCTCCCAAAAAAAATTTGTCGTTATGATTTAAATGTTTTGTTTGACGCTCTGTCAAGCGTAACTAATACTCCGCGCCATAAATAGCTCGGCCAAGAGAATTAGGAGCGTGTAGGATGGCGGAAAGCTTTACGACGACTAATCGGTTTTTCGACAATAAACATTATCCGCGCGGGTTCGCTCGCCATGGTGATTTCACCATTAAAGAGGCACAGTTACTGGAACGCCATGGTTTTGCGTTCAATGAGCTGGATCTCGGTAAGCGTGAACCTGGAACTGAAGAAGAAGTGCTGTTTGTGGCGGTATGCCGTGGCGAGCGTGAGCCAGTCACCGAAGCCGAACGCGTATGGAGCAAGTACATGACGCGCATCAAGCGTCCTAAACGCTTCCATACCCTCTCCGGCGGTAAACCGCAGATGGATACGGTAGAAGACTTTACCGACAGCGATGACTGACAAAAATGGGGCTCCGGCCCCATTTTTTTATCCTGTTAACCGTTGTAGATGGGCCAGCAGGCGGTCTATCGCACGATAACTTAATGCTTCCATCAGATGCTCGCGCCCGATTTTCTCATGCTGTTGCATATCAGCGATTGTCCGGGCGACTTTCAATAATCTCTGCCACGCCCGTATGGATAATCCCAGGTTAACTAACGCCTCTTCCAGCCATAGCGCATCTGTTTGCTCAATCGCACAATGCTTGCGGATTTCATGGTTATCGAGCCTCGCATTAAGCTTATCCTGACGTAAATATTGTCGTCGCTGGGTTTGTAAGACCCGCTTCCTGATATCCGTGCTGCTTTCGCTCCGCTGAGCGGGCCTGCTGAGCATTCCCGAAGGCGGCAGAGGAATTTCAACCGACAGGTCAAAGCGATCCAGAAAAGGCCCTGACAGCCGGCTCAGATAGCGCAGCGTTTGTTCTGGCGTACAGCGGTTGTGCTTACCCTGATAATGACCCGTCGGGCTGGGGTTCATCGCTGCCAGCAGCTGAAAGCGCGCGGGATAGGTGATTTTGGCCCGCGTGCGCGAAATATGAATCTCTCCTGATTCGATAGGCTCCCGCAGCGCGTCCAGCGCGCGACGCTCAAACTCGGGCAGCTCATCCAGAAACAGTACGCCATTATGAGCAAGAGAGATCTCACCCGGACGGGGAATACCGCCGCCGCCAACCAATGCCGGCAGCGAAGCGCTATGATGCGGCGCCCTGAACGGGCGCTGACGCCATTTTTTACGCAGATCGTGTGGATTTGTCAGGCTGAGAATGGCCGCGCTGTCGAGTGCTTCAGCGTCATTTAAGGGAGGCAGAAGCGTAGTCAGACGGCTGGCCAACATCGTTTTGCCTGTGCCCGGCGGGCCGATGAGTAATAAATTGTGCCCCCCGGCGGCTGCGATCTCTAATGCGCGTTTACCCTGCGACTGACCAATGATTTCATTGAGATCCTGCCCGTTTTCAGCCTGCCACTCCTCCTGTATTTCAGGCGCAAGAAGCTCGCCTTTATTTTCCAGAAAAGCGCATACCTGGATGAGGTGGTTTGCGATAAGGCAGCCTTGTTGTTTGATTAACCCAAGCTCGCCGGCGTTTTCTTCCGCCGCAATAATATTCCTGCCTGCTTTCAGCGCTTCCATGGCTGATGAAATCGCGCCGGGAACGCCGCGTAAAGCGCCTGTGAGCGCCAGCTCCCCCACGAACTCATATCGATCCAGTTTATCTCCTGAGAGCTGCTCAGAGGCCGCGAGCAGGGCTAATGCGATAGGAAGATCGTACCTTCCTCCTTCTTTCGGAAGATCTGCCGGCGCAAGATTGATGGTGATTTTTTTGGCAGGAAAGGTATAGCCGCTATTGATAATAGCGCTACGTACTCGATCCCTTGCCTCCCTGACGGTAGTTTCCGGCAAACCGACCAGCGTTAATCCCGGTAATCCCTGACTAAGATGCACCTCGACGGTGACCAGCGGAGCGGCAATGCCTAAAGCCGCCCTCGTATTAATAACTGCCAGTGACATATTCTCTCCTTAGATGCCGAATAATATTGTCATCCGGCTGAGAGAGGATTAAGGGCAAGAGTTACGATTATCGAGACGCTTTCCTGGCTTTCTCACATCCTTTCATCATTGCATTGAAATCTGGAACCCTTCTCTCAGAAGAATAAGTTTTTTGTCAGGAAGCGAATAAAATGCCCAGAAACATGCCGGCAATGAAATTTTTTCATTATTCCCTTATCTACTGAAAATAAATGCTTTTTGAATTTTTAGATTTTGAATGCGCCGACAGCGTCATAAAAAAATCTTGTGCTTTTGCCGCTCTCTGTGATAACTCTGTAGGCATTACTTCGAACTAGACGTTAGAACATACAGAAAATGAAAGCCCTTCTACGAGTGATTAGCCTGGTCGTGATTAGCGTGGTGGTGATTATTATCCCATCGTGCGGGGCTGCACTTGGAGAAAGAAAGGCTTAAAAATCAAGCCTGAATCGAAAAGAACCCCCGCACCGAAAGGTCCGGGGGTTTTTTGTTGGGCAAAGAAATTCAAGTGGGGAACAGATGATGTGTTGCAGAATAAAATGCTGTTTCTCCGGTAATGAGACGGGGAACTAACTATGAATGGTGCACAGTGGGTGGTACATGCTTTGCGAGCGCAGGGTGTAGAGACAGTTTTCGGTTATCCGGGTGGCGCGATAATGCCTGTCTACGATGCTTTGTATGACGGCGGCGTGGAGCACTTACTCTGTCGCCACGAACAGGGCGCGGCGATGGCAGCTATCGGCTACGCACGTTCTACTGGAAAAACAGGCGTTTGCATTGCGACTTCAGGCCCCGGCGCCACCAACCTCATCACCGGCCTTGCCGATGCGCTGTTAGATTCCGTTCCCGTTGTTGCTATCACCGGCCAGGTCGCCGCTCCCTTTATCGGCACCGATGCTTTTCAGGAAGTGGACGTTTTAGGCCTGTCACTGGCCTGCACCAAGCACAGTTTCCTCGTCGAGTCTCTCGAAGAGCTGCCCCGTATCCTTGCTGAAGCCTTCGCCGTGGCAAACTCTGGCCGTCCCGGGCCGGTTCTGGTTGATATCCCTAAAGACATTCAGCTGGCGCAGGGGGATCCCGAGCCGTGGCTGTCGACCGTTGAAGATAATTTCGAACTGCCGCATACGGAACTGCAGCAGGCGCGTGAGATGCTGGCAAACGCGCATAAACCAATGCTGTATATCGGTGGTGGAGTGGGTATGGCGCAGGCCGTCCCTGCGCTGCGTGAATTCATTGCCGTAACCGATATGCCTTCTGCGGTGACGCTAAAAGGGCTGGGCGCGGTGCCGGCGGAGCATCCTTTTTATACCGGCATGTTAGGTATGCACGGCACTAAAGCGGCCAACCTCGCGGTGCAGGAATGTGATTTGCTGGTCGCCGTTGGCGCCCGTTTTGACGACCGTGTAACCGGTAAGCTCAACACCTTTGCCCCGCACGCCAAAGTTATCCATATGGATATCGACCCGGCTGAACTTGGCAAATTACGCGAGGCGCACGTGGGCCTGCAGGGCGATTTAACCCAGCTGCTGCAGGCTTTGCAGCAGCCTCTGAACATCGCGCAGTGGCGGCAGGAAGTGGCTAAATTACGCGATGAAAACCCATGGCGTTACGATCATCCAGGAGAGGCGATATTCGCACCTCTGCTGCTAAAACAGCTTTCCGACCGCAAGCCGGACAACTGCGTGGTTACCACCGATGTGGGCCAGCACCAGATGTGGACGGCTCAGCATATGTCCTTCACGCGCCCGGAAAACTTCATCACTTCCAGCGGCCTGGGCACTATGGGCTTTGGCCTGCCGGCCGCGGTTGGCGCTCAGGTTGCCCGGCCAAATGATACGGTTATCTGTATCTCGGGTGACGGCTCCTTCATGATGAACGTGCAGGAGCTGGGCACGGTGAAGCGAAAACGGCTGCCGCTGAAAATCGTTTTACTGGATAACCAGCGTTTAGGGATGGTGCGACAGTGGCAGCAAATGTTCTTCTCAGAGCGATACAGCGAAACCAATCTCTCCGATAACCCCAATTTCCTCATGCTGGCCTGCGCCTTCGGCATCCCGGGCCAGCATATTACCCGTAAAGACCAGGTTGAAGACGCCATCGACGCGCTGTTGAACAGCGAAGGTCCGTACATGCTGCACGTCTCAATCGATGAGTACGAAAACGTCTGGCCGTTGGTGCCGCCCGGTGCCAGTAATTCGCAAATGCTGGAGAAATTATCATGATGCAACATCAACTCGCCGTGCAGGCTCGCTTCCGTCCGGAAACGCTGGAGCGCGTATTACGCGTGGTACGCCACCGCGGTTTTCAGATCTGCTCAATGAACATGGTTGCCGTGGGCAATACCGACGACATTAATATCGAATTGACCGTTGCCAGCCTGCGACCTGTCGAATTATTGTTTAGCCAGCTAAGCAAACTGGTTGACGTAGGCCGCGTCGAAATCCAGCAACAGACATCACAACAAATCCGCGCCTGAGCGCAAAAGGAAGAGAATAATGACAACGAAGAAAGCTGATTATATCTGGTTCAATGGTGAGATGACGCCGTGGGGCGAAGCGAAAGTTCACGTTATGTCCCATGCGCTACATTACGGTACCTCCGTGTTCGAAGGCATCCGTTGCTACGATTCTCATCAAGGGCCGGTGGTGTTCCGCCATCGCGAACACATGCAGCGTCTGCGTGACTCAGCAAAAATCTACCGCTTCCCGGTTTCGCAAAGTGTTGATGAGTTGATGGAGGCCTGCCGCGCCGTTATCCGCAAAAACAATCTCACCAGCGCCTATATTCGTCCTCTGGTGTTTGTCGGGGACGTGGGGATGGGCGTGAATCCGCCGGACGGCTATACCACCGATGTCATCATTGCCGCCTTCCCCTGGGGCGCATACCTGGGCGCGGAAGCGCTGGATCAGGGGATCGACGCCATGGTTTCCTCATGGAACCGCGCGGCGCCGAATACCATTCCTACCGCCGCGAAAGCGGGCGGCAACTATCTCTCTTCCCTGCTGGTCGGCAGCGAAGCGCGTCGTCACGGCTATCAGGAAGGTATTGCTTTAGATGTGCAGGGCTTCCTGTCGGAAGGCGCGGGCGAGAACCTCTTTGAGGTCAAAGACGGCATTCTGTTTACCCCGCCGTTCACCTCTTCCGCGCTGCCGGGCATTACCCGCGATGCCATCATCAAACTGGCGAAAGACCTGGGTATCGAAGTGCGTGAGCAGGTGCTTTCCCGCGAATCGCTCTACCTGTCGGACGAAGTCTTTATGTCCGGCACCGCGGCTGAAATCACGCCGGTACGCAGCGTTGACGGCATTCAGGTGGGCGAAGGCCGTTGCGGCCCCGGTGACTAAACGTATTCAGCAGGCATTTTTTGGTCTGTTCACCGGCGAGACCGAAGATAAATGGGGCTGGTTAGATCCAGTAAACCCACAGTAAAAAATTATAACCATGCGGGTGGCAACTGACCGTCCGCACCATGACAGACTGGAGTAATAAGCATGCCTAAGTACCGTTCAGCCACCACAACCCATGGCCGTAATATGGCTGGTGCCCGCGCTTTGTGGCGCGCAACCGGCATGACCGATGATGATTTCGGCAAGCCGATCATTGCCGTCGTGAACTCCTTTACCCAATTTGTGCCGGGCCACGTTCACCTGCGCGATCTGGGCAAGCTGGTCGCCGAACAAATCGAAGCTTCTGGCGGCGTGGCTAAAGAATTCAATACTATTGCCGTGGATGACGGCATCGCCATGGGCCACGGCGGCATGCTTTATTCTCTGCCGTCCCGCGAACTGATTGCCGACTCCGTGGAATACATGGTTAACGCCCACTGCGCCGACGCCATGGTCTGCATCTCCAACTGCGATAAGATCACCCCGGGAATGCTGATGGCGTCGCTGCGCCTGAACATTCCGGTTATTTTCGTTTCCGGCGGCCCGATGGAGGCCGGGAAAACCAAACTGTCTAACCAGATAATCAAGCTCGACCTGGTGGACGCGATGATTCAGGGCGCCAACCCTAACGTCAGCGATGCGGACAGCGAACAAATCGAACGTTCCGCCTGTCCTACCTGCGGCTCCTGCTCCGGCATGTTCACCGCTAACTCAATGAACTGCCTGACCGAAGCGCTGGGCCTGTCGCAGCCGGGGAACGGCTCGCTGCTGGCGACTCACGCCGACCGTAAAGACCTGTTCCTGAATGCCGGTAAGCGCATCGTTGAGCTGACCAAACGTTATTACGAACAGGACGACGCCAGCGCCTTGCCGCGCAGCATCGCCAGCAAAGCGGCATTCGAAAACGCCATGACGCTTGATATTGCGATGGGCGGCTCGACCAACACCGTTCTGCACCTGCTTGCCGCGGCCCAGGAAGGCGAAATCGAATTCGATATGACGGATATCGACCGCCTGTCGCGCAAGGTGCCGCACCTGTGCAAGGTCGCGCCAAGCACGCAGAAATATCATATGGAAGACGTTCACCGCGCCGGCGGCGTGCTGGCTATTCTGGGCGAGCTGGATCGCGCCGGCCTGCTGCATCGCGACGTAAAAAATATCCTGGGCCTGACGTTATCCCAGACGCTGGACAAGTACGACATCATGCTGACTCAGGACGAGGCGGTGAAAAAAATGTTCCGCGCAGGCCCGGCGGGCATCCGAACCACCCAGGCCTTCTCCCAGGACTGCCGTTGGGACACGCTGGATGACGATCGTGCAGAAGGCTGTATTCGCTCGCTGGAAAACGCGTTCAGTAAAGACGGCGGTCTGGCCGTGCTGTACGGCAATATCGCGCAGGCGGGCAGCATCGTAAAAACCGCAGGCGTGGATAAATCCAACCTGACCTTCCGCGGGCCGGCGAAAGTGTACGAAAGCCAGGACAGCGCGGTTGAAGCCATCCTCGGTGGAAAAGTGGTGGCCGGCGACGTGGTGGTTATTCGCTACGAAGGCCCGAAAGGCGGCCCGGGCATGCAGGAAATGCTGTATCCGACCACCTATCTGAAATCAATGGGGCTGGGTAAAGAGTGCGCGCTGATCACCGACGGCCGTTTCTCCGGCGGCACTTCCGGTTTGTCTATTGGGCATGTTTCTCCGGAAGCGGCGAGCGGCGGCCTGATAGCGCTGGTTGAAGATGGCGACATGATTGATATCGATATTCCAAACCGCAGCATGGTGCTGGACGTTCCTGCCGCCGAGCTGGCCGCGCGTCACGAGGCCGAGCTGGCCCGCGGTGAAAAAGCCTGGACGCCGAAAAATCGTGAACGCGTGGTTTCCTACGCGCTGCGCGCTTACGCAAGCCTCGCCACCAGCGCCGATAAAGGCGCAGTGCGCGATAAAAGCAAGCTGGGAGGCTAATCATGGCCGAGTCACAGCCGCTACCCGACGCCCCTTGCGGGGCGGAATATCTGCGTGCCGTGCTGCGCTCCCCGGTTTACGAGGTGGCGCAGGTCACGCCGTTACAGAAAATGGAAAAACTTTCTTCGCGCCTGGACAATATCATTCTGGTGAAGCGTGAAGACAGGCAGCCGGTACACAGTTTCAAGCTGCGTGGCGCATACGCCATGATTACCGGGCTGAACAGCGAACAGAAAGCCAGCGGTGTGATTACAGCTTCGGCGGGCAACCACGCGCAGGGCGTGGCGCTGTCCTCAACGCGGTTGGGCATTAAATCGCTGATCGTCATGCCGGTAGCCACCGCGGATATCAAAGTGGATGCGGTAAGAGCCTTTGGCGGCGAAGTGCTGCTCCACGGGGCAAACTTTGACGAAGCCAAGGCGCGCGCCATCGAACTTTCGCAGCAGCAGGGTTTCACCTATGTGCCGCCGTTTGACCATCCGGCGGTGATTGCCGGCCAGGGCACGCTGGCGCTGGAGCTGCTGCAGCAGGATGCGCATATCGACCGGGTGTTTGTGCCGGTTGGCGGCGGCGGGCTGGCCGCGGGCGTGGCGGTGCTGATCAAACAGCTGATGCCGCAGATTAAAGTGATCGCGGTCGAGGCCGAAGACTCTGCCTGCCTGAAGGCGGCTCTGGACGCGGGAAAACCTGTCGATCTGGCGCGCGTCGGGCTGTTTGCCGAAGGCGTGGCGGTGAAACGCATCGGCGATGAAACCTTCCGCGTTTGCCAGGAGTACCTTGATGACATCGTTACCGTAGACAGTGATGCCATCTGCGCGGCGATGAAGGATCTGTTCGAGGATGTGCGCGCCGTGGCGGAACCTTCCGGCGCGCTGGCGCTGGCGGGGATGAAGAAATATATCCAGCAGCACCAGATCCGTGGCGAAAGGCTTGCCCATGTGCTGTCCGGCGCGAACGTGAATTTCCACGGCCTGCGTTACGTTTCGGAACGTTGCGAGCTGGGCGAACAGCGCGAAGCGCTGCTGGCCGTGACCATACCGGAGCAAAAAGGCAGCTTCCTGAAATTCTGCCAGCTGCTCGGCGGCCGCGCGGTGACGGAGTTTAACTATCGCTACTCAAGCTCGGCGGACGCCTGCATCTTCGTGGGGGTGCGTCTGACCCGCGGCGTGGAAGAGCGCCACGAAATAATCGCGCTGTTGAATGAAGGCGGCTACGGCGTCGTCGATCTTTCCGATGACGAAATGGCAAAGCTGCACGTGCGTTATATGGTGGGCGGACGTCCTTCAAAACCGCTGCGCGAGCGGCTTTACAGCTTCGAATTCCCCGAGTCGCCGGGCGCGCTGCTGAAGTTCCTGCAAACGCTGGGCACGCACTGGAATATTTCTCTGTTCCACTATCGCAGCCACGGTACGGATTATGGCCGCGTGCTGGCGGCGTTTGAGCTGGGCGACAACGAGCCGGATTTCGAAACCCGCCTCAACGAGCTTGGCTACGATTGCCACGACGAGACGAACAATCCGGCGTTCCGCTTCTTCCTGGCAGGCTAGTGGCCGCCGGGCAGTAGCTTCCAGAAAGCATTCACAAGCGGCTCGTTGAGCCGCTTTTTTTGTGCGCAGACGCCAAGCTCAAACGGCGCGTCTTCATCGCTACGCTCCAGAATCTGCACCCGGTTACGCACGGGCTCAGGGCTGTTTTCCAGCACGATTTCCGGGATGATCGCCACGCCGCAGCCCAGCGCGACCATGGAGACCATCGCCTCATGCCCGGCCACCGTTGCGTAAATAAACGGGTTGCTGATTTTCTGACGGCGAAACCATAGCTCGATACGGCGGCGCACGGGGCCCTGCTCGGCCATGATAAAGGGCACTTTATTCCAGTCCGGCTGCGGGTGACTGACGAGGGCCCCGCACCGGGCACGGCAGAGCCGGGGCAATCAGCACCACGGCTAAGTTTTCCAGCATTGAGAAAGCAATACCCGGCGGCAGGGATTCCGGCTTGCCGGCAATCGCCAGGTCTGCTTCATCGGAATCCACTTTTTCCACCGCATCCGCCGCATCGCCCGTTGTCAGTTTGATTTCGACGTTGGGATGCTCCGCGCGGAATCGATCCAGAATCGGCGGCAAATGGCTGTAGGCCGCGGTGACCGAGCAGAACAGATGCAGCTCGCCGGATAAAGAAGGGCCTTCCTGACCGATGGTATGGCGCATCTGCTGGTACTGCAAAAGCGTGTGCTGGGCGAACTGGCGCAGCTGCTCCCCGGCCTCGGTCAGCGTGACGGTACGGTTATCGCGTAAAAACAACGGCTGTCCCAGATCGTCTTCTAAGCGCTGGATCTGGCGCGAAAGCGTTGAGGGACTGACGTGCATCGCCCGCGCGCTACGGCCGAAATGGCGGCTTTCCGCAAGGTGGAGAAACGTTTTTAAATCGCGTAAATCCATGGTCATCAACCCTTATTTTCATGTTGCGATTATTGCAACGTCACGTTGTTAATATATCAATTTAAGCAACGCATTTCCTGTCATATAGTGGGTTCATTCTCGCAGGCATGACCGGGCCTGCGACCCATACAAGAAACACAACACGACAATCACGGAGTCCTACGATGGCTAATTATTTCAACACCTTGAATCTGCGTCAGCAGCTGGCGCAACTGGGTAAATGTCGCTTCATGGCGCGTAGTGAGTTCGCCGACGAAGCAAGCTACCTCAAAGGCAAAAAAGTCGTCATCGTGGGCTGCGGCGCTCAGGGCCTTAACCAGGGCCTGAACATGCGTGATTCCGGCCTCGATGTGGCCTACGCGCTGCGTGCGGAAGCGATCGCCGAGAAGCGCGCTTCATGGCGCAAAGCGACCGAAAACGGTTTTAAAGTGGGCACCTATGAAGAGCTGATCCCACAGGCCGATCTGGTGGTTAACCTGACTCCGGACAAGCAGCACTCCGCGGTGGTTAAAGCCGTACAGCCAATGATGAAAGACGGCGCGGCGCTGGGCTATTCCCACGGTTTCAACGTGGTGGAAGTCGGCGAGCAAATTCGTAAAGACATTACCGTCGTGATGGTGGCGCCGAAATGTCCGGGCACTGAAGTGCGTGAAGAGTACAAGCGCGGCTTCGGCGTACCAACCCTGATTGCGGTTCACCCGGAAAACGATCCGAAAGGCGAAGGCATGGCGATTGCTAAAGCCTGGGCTGCGGCCACCGGCGGCCACCGTGCGGGCGTGCTGGAATCCTCTTTCGTTGCGGAAGTTAAATCCGACCTGATGGGCGAGCAAACCATTCTGTGCGGCATGCTGCAGGCGGGTTCTCTGCTGTGCTTTGACAAGCTGGTAGAAGAGGGCACCGATCCGGCCTATGCGGAAAAACTGATTCAGTTCGGCTGGGAAACCATCACCGAAGCGCTGAAGCAGGGCGGCATCACGCTGATGATGGACAGGCTCTCCAATCCGGCAAAAATCCGCGCTTACGCGCTGTCTGAACAGCTGAAAACCATTATGGCGCCGCTGTTCCAGAAACATATGGACGACATCATCTCCGGCGAGTTCTCTTCCGGCATGATGGCCGACTGGGCGAACGACGATAAGAAACTGCTGACCTGGCGTGAAGAGACCGGTAAAACCGCGTTCGAAACCGCTCCGCAGTTCGAAGGCAAAATTTCCGAGCAGGAGTACTTCGATAAAGGCGTTCTGATGATCGCCATGGTGAAAGCAGGCGTTGAGCTGGCGTTTGAAACCATGGTCGATGCGGGCATCATCGAAGAGTCTGCTTACTACGAATCGCTGCATGAACTGCCGCTGATTGCGAACACCATCGCACGTAAACGCCTGTACGAAATGAACGTGGTTATCTCCGATACCGCCGAGTACGGCAACTATCTGTTCTCTTACGCTGCGGTGCCGCTGCTAAAAGAGTTTATGACTACGCTGCAGGCGGGCGATTTGGGTAAAGAGATCCCGGCCGCGTCCGTTGACAACGCGCAGCTGCGTGACGTGAACGAGGCTATTCGCAACCACGAAATCGAGAAGGTGGGCCAGAAACTGCGCGGCTACATGACCGATATGAAGCGCATCGCTGTTGCGGGCTAGTTGAATCGCCTGATGTAAAAAGGCCGGGAAATTCCCGGCCTTTTTTATTAGTTGCGGTACAGAACCTTAATCACATGGTAGCCAAACTGCGTGTGCAGCGGGCCAACAGGCTCCAGCAGCGGGCAGGAGAACACCACTTTATCGAAAGCCGGTACCATCTGGCCCTGGCGGAATTCACCTAAGTGGCCGCCTTTTTTGCCTGACGGGCAGGTGGAGTGCTTTTTCGCCAGTTTTTCGAAGTCGCCGCCGTTTTTCAGCTGTTCGAGAATTTCCTGGGCCAGTTTTTCTTCCTTAACAAGGATATGCAATGCTGCCGCGGTTTTTGCCATGATAGTGCCTTGAGTCGTATGGATTACGCTGGCTATACTACCACGCTGTTTTTCTCCCCTCCTGACTTTCATTGAGTGACCTTATGCGTTTAAACCCAGGCCAACAACAAGCCGTCGAATTTGTTACCGGACCCTGCCTGGTCCTGGCGGGCGCAGGCTCGGGTAAAACGCGTGTTATCACCAATAAAATGGCGTATCTGATCCGCGAATGCGGCTATCAGGCACGTCATATCGCCGCGGTGACCTTTACTAACAAGGCCGCGCGCGAGATGAAAGAGCGCGTGGCGCAAACCTTAGGACGTAAAGAGGCGCGCGGCTTACTGATCTCCACCTTCCATACGCTGGGCCTTGAGATTATCAAGCGCGAGTATGTCGCGCTGGGGATGAAATCTAACTTTTCGCTGTTTGACGATACCGATCAGACTGCATTGCTTAAAGAGCTGACCGAAGGGCTGCTCGAAGACGACAAAACCTTACTGCAGCAGCTGATCTCGACGATCTCGAACTGGAAAAACGATCTGCTGACGCCTTCTCAGGCGGCGGCCCGGGCCAAAGGCGAGCGGGACAGGATCTTCGCGCACTGCTACGGCCTGTACGATGCCCATCTGAAATCCTGCAACGTGCTGGATTTTGACGATCTCATTTTGCTGCCTACGCTGCTTTTGCAGCGCAACGAGGAAGTACGCGAGCGCTGGCAAAACCGCATCCGCTATTTGCTGGTGGATGAATATCAGGATACCAACACCAGCCAGTATGAGCTGGTGAAGCTGCTGGTGGGCGCGCGCGCTCGTTTTACCGTGGTAGGCGACGACGACCAGTCGATTTATTCCTGGCGCGGCGCGCGTCCGCAAAACCTGGTGCTGCTAAGCCAGGACTTTCCGGCCCTGCAGGTTATCAAGCTTGAACAAAACTACCGCTCTTCCGGACGTATTCTGAAGGCGGCAAATATCCTGATCGCCAATAACCCGCACGTTTTTGAAAAGCGCCTTTTTTCCGAGCTGGGCTATGGCGCCGAGCTTAAAGTCGTGACCGCTAACAGCGAAGATCATGAGGCGGAGCGTGTCACCGGCGAGCTAATTGCCCATCACTTTATCAACAAGACCAGTTACAAAGATTACGCGATCCTCTACCGTGGCAATTTCCAGTCGCGGGTGTTCGAGAAGATGCTGATGCAAAACCGTATTCCGTATCGCATCTCCGGCGGCACGTCGTTTTTCTCGCGTCCCGAGATCAAAGATCTGCTGGCATATCTGCGCGTGCTGACCAACCAGGACGATGACAGCGCCTTCCTGCGGATTGTGAATACGCCAAAACGCGAGATAGGGCCGGCAACGCTGCAAAAGCTGGGCGAATGGGCGATGCAGCGTAACAAAAGCCTTTTCACCGCCAGCTTCGATTTTGGCCTCGGCCAGACGTTAAGCGGCCGCGGTCTGGAATCCCTGCAGCGCTTTACCCACTGGCTGCGCGACGTCGCAACGCTTGCCGAGCGCGAGCCGGTGGCGGCCGTGCGTGATTTGATTCACGGCATAGACTATGAGTCATGGCTGTATGAAACGTCGCCAAGCCAGAAGGCGGCCGAAATGCGCATGAAGAACGTTAACCAGCTGTTCAGCTGGATGACGGAAATGCTTGAAGGCTCGGATATTGACGAGCCGATGACGTTAACGCAGGTGGTAACCCGCTTTACGCTGCGCGATATGATGGAACGCGGCGAAAACGATGAGGAGGCCGATCAGGTTCAGCTGATGACCCTTCACGCCTCTAAAGGGCTGGAGTTTCCCTATGTCTTTTTAGTCGGCATGGAAGAGGGGCTTTTGCCGCACCAGAGCAGCATTGATGAGGATAATATCGACGAAGAGCGGCGTCTGGCTTACGTAGGGATTACCCGCGCGCAAAAAGAGCTGACTTTCACCTTGTGCAAGGAGCGTCGTCAGTATGGCGAACTGGTGCGCCCGGAACCCAGCCGGTTCCTGCTTGAGCTACCGCAGGATGATTTGCAGTGGGAGCAGGAGCGTAAGGTCATTTCCGCCGAAGAGCGAATGCATAAAGGACAGAGTAACGTCGCCAACATCCGTGAAATGCTGGCAAAAGCGCGGAAAAGCTAGCTTACTTAACGTTCAGAGGCCAGTTAACGTAGCTTTGCCACAGGCTTTCCTGAGCGAGTAATTCAGCGCCAAGCGGATGGCAGATAAGCCAGTTTGCCGGAAGCCGCAGGGTCAGCGCCTCTCCTTCGGCCTCCAGCTCAATCGCGGGCAGAATGTCGTCCCGGCGGCGGCTGGCGAAAATAATGGCTAAACGCAGCAGGCGACAAAGGCGCTCCGCGATGCGCGGCGGCACGGCGTTTTGCTGATGAAGCGACGCGAGATCGACCGGATTGGTCTGATTGAGCAGAAGAGTAGCCAGCAGCTTTTTCTGCGCCGGCGTATAGCCCGGTAAATCCAGATTGCGCACCAGATAGGCCGCATGCAGCGGAGCCTGCTTGAAATCGACGCTTAGCCCGATTTCATGAAGCAGCGCTGCGCTTTGCAGCATCTCTTCGCTTAACGTATCAAGCTCCCACTCCTGCGCGACATGGCTGGCGAAGGCCTGCGCCAGCTGCCGGACACGCTCGGCCTGGGCGATATCGACCATAAAACGCCGCTGCACGTTGCGAAGGGTGCGGGTACGAATTTCCTGGCTGACGCTCAGATGCAGCATGCCGTAAACCAGGCCTTCGCGCAGGGCGCCGCCGGCCAGGGTCATACAGTCAATGCCGAGCTGTTCGAAAATGGCGATTAAAATGGCAAGGCCGCTGGGGAAAACCAGCGCTCGTTCGAGCGTCAGGCCTTCGATTTCCAGCTCTTCAAGACGCCCGCACTGAATGGCGCGTTGTTTTAGCTGCTGCAGCTTCGCGAGGGTGATGCGTTCATCCATGCCCTGCGCCATCATGATTTCCTGCAGGGCCTGTACGGTGCCCGAGGCGCCGACGCAGACCTTCCAGCCATGATGCCTTAATTCATCAATAACCGGCTTTAACACTTCGCCTGCCGCAGCTTCCGCCGCGGCAAAATTCTCTTTTGCCAGATTGCGGTCGCTGAAGAAGCGTTCAAGCCAGGTGACGCAGCCCATTGAAAGGCTGAATAGCGCGGTGGTCTGCGCGCCTGTGCCGGTGACTAATTCCGTGCTGGCCCCGCCGATATCCACCACCAGACGCTGATCCGCGCCGCCGGTGGTGTGCGCAACACCTTGATAGATAAGGCGAGCTTCTTCCTCTCCGCGAATGACCTGTACCGGACATCCCAGAATTTTTTCAGCCTGCTGGATGAATGCTTGCGCGTTGGTGGCAAGACGCAGCGTTGCCGTAGCGACAACGCGAATCTGCGCCTGGGGAATATCCTGTAAGCGTTCCGCGAATAAGCGCAGGCATTGCCACCCGCGCTCCATTGCTTCCGGAGAAAGAGCATTTTCGCTGTTCAGGCCGGCCGCGAGACGGACTTTACGCTTGATGCGGGCCAGGGTTTGTATCGTCCCAGCCACCTCACGTACCACTAACATATGAAAACTGTTAGAACCTAAATCAATAGCTGCATACAGTGAGGTGGAGCTGAGCATAGATAGTTAACCTGTGCGACGACGATTACCACGGGGTGCGCTGCCGCCACGGCGAGGACCGTTACCGGTACGCGGACGGGTGAGTCGTTTCGGTGGCGGAAGCTCGCTTAACAGCGCTTCGGGTTTATATTTGCTGACCGGAATCGAGTGGCCAATGTAGGTTTCGATCGCCGACAGGTTTAACGCGTAGTCTTCACATGCGAGGCTGATAGAATGCCCGCTTGCCCCGGCACGGCCGGTACGGCCAATACGGTGAACATAGTCTTCGCAGTCATCCGGCAGATCGTAGTTAAATACGTGCGTCACGGCCGGAATATGCAGGCCGCGGGCGGCAACGTCTGTCGCTACCAGGATGTCGAGATCGCCGCGGGTAAACTCATCGAGAATACGCAGACGTTTTTTCTGCGCGACATCGCCGGTTAACAGGCCAACGCGGTGTCCATCCGCGGCCAGGTGGCCCCAGATATCCTCACAGCGGTGCTTGGTATTGGCAAAAATAATCGCGCGATCCGGCCATTCTTCTTCAATAAGCGTCTGCAGCAGGCGCATTTTTTCATCGTTTGACGGATAGAACAGCTCTTCTTTAATGCGGTGGCCAGTTTTTTGTTCTGGTTCCACTTCTACATATTCAGCGTTGTTCATCTGCTCGAAAGCCAGTTCACGGACGCGGTAAGAAAGGGTAGCGGAGAACAGCATGTTCAGGCGCTGGGTGACCGGCGGCATACGACGGAACAGCCAACGAATGTCTTTGATAAAGCCCAGATCGTACATGCGATCGGCTTCGTCCAGCACCACGACCTGAATAGCGCCTAAATTAATATGATTTTGCTTGGCGTAGTCGATTAAACGACCGGTTGTGCCAATCAGAATGTCGACGCCGCTTTCCAGCACTTTAAGCTGTTTGTCGTAGCCGTCGCCGCCGTAAGCCAGGCCGAGTTTCAGGCCCGTAGCCTGCGCCAGCGGTTCTGCATCGGAGTGAATCTGGACCGCCAGTTCACGAGTCGGCGCCATAATTAAGGCGCGCGGCTGGTTCACCTGACGGTTCTCCGGAACAGGGTGAGAGAGTAAATAATGGAACGTTGACGTTAAGAACGCCATCGTTTTGCCGGTACCGGTTTGCGCCTGACCTGCAACATCACGATTCGCCAGCGTCAGCGGAAGTGCGAGTGCCTGAATTGGGGTGCAGTTATGGAACCCTTTTGTTTCAAGGGCTTCAATCACCTTAGGGTGCAGGGCGAAGTCGGAAAACTTCTGTTCGGTCAAATGTGTTTTGCTCATAGTGTGGTAGAATATCAGCTAACTATTGCTTTACGAAAGCGTATCCGGTGAAATAAAGTCAACCTTAAGTTGGTTAATGCTACACCAACAAGGTAGACATAATCCTGTGGAGTAGAACATGAGCGATAAAATTATTCACCTGACTGACGACAGTTTCGACACGGATGTACTTAAAGCTGACGGGTTGATCCTCGTTGATTTCTGGGCAGAGTGGTGTGGTCCGTGCAAAATGATCGCCCCGATTCTTGATGAAATCGCTGATGAATATCAGGGCAAATTAACCGTTGCTAAACTGAACATCGACCAGAACCCGGGCACCGCGCCGAAATACGGCATTCGCGGCATCCCAACGCTGCTGCTGTTTAAGAACGGTGAAGTGGCCGCCACCAAAGTCGGTGCGCTGTCCAAAGGCCAGTTAAAAGAGTTCCTGGACGCTAACCTGGCGTAATGGAATCTCAGCCGGCGCGTCTCGGTTCGCAATTTTTTGTGAGCCGCTGGACGCCCGGCGTCAGTCATGCTAAGTTACTTTTACTGCACCTTGAACTTGCCTTAAAGTTTGAATCTTTGTAATACCCAATGCTTCTCATTCGCTATCGCTAAGACGCTAATTTCACAGTGAGCACATGGTTGCATAATCGATTTCGGGCGTATCACCCATTCCGTCGTGTCGTTTCAGTTCTGCGTTTTTCCTATGACCAGGCAGCGATAAGACATGTGGTGCTGGCCATTAAACAGGCATGGATGACCCTGCCATACCATTCACGAAACATGTTCGAGATTTACCCCGAGTTTAAGAACCCACCATTATGAATCTTACCGAATTAAAGAATACGCCGGTTTCTGAGCTGATTACTCTCGGCGAAAATATGGGGCTGGAAAACCAGGCCCGCATGCGCAAGCAGGACATTATTTTCTCCATCCTGAAGCAACATGCTAAGAGTGGCGAAGATATCTTTGGCGACGGTGTGCTGGAGATACTGCAGGACGGATTTGGTTTCCTCCGCTCCGCAGACAGCTCCTACCTCGCCGGTCCCGATGACATCTACGTTTCTCCCAGCCAAATCCGCCGTTTCAACCTCCGCACAGGGGATACCATCTCCGGTAAGATTCGTCCGCCGAAAGAAGGCGAACGTTACTTTGCCCTGCTGAAAGTAAACGAAGTTAACTATGACAAACCGGAAAACGCGCGTAGCAAAATCCTGTTTGAAAACCTGACCCCGCTGCATGCCAACTCTCGTTTGCGCATGGAACGTGGCAACGGTTCTACCGAAGACTTAACCGCACGCGTACTGGATCTGGCTTCGCCAATCGGTCGCGGCCAGCGCGGCCTGATTGTGGCCCCGCCGAAAGCCGGTAAAACCATGCTGCTGCAGAACATTGCGCAGAGCATTGCTTACAACCACCCGGATTGCGTGCTGATGGTACTGCTCATCGATGAGCGTCCGGAAGAAGTGACCGAGATGCAGCGTCTGGTTAAAGGTGAAGTGGTTGCTTCTACCTTTGATGAGCCGGCATCCCGCCACGTTCAGGTGGCTGAAATGGTTATCGAGAAAGCGAAACGTCTGGTTGAGCATAAAAAAGACGTTATCATCCTGCTCGACTCCATTACCCGTCTGGCTCGCGCCTACAACACCGTTGTACCGGCTTCCGGTAAAGTGTTGACCGGTGGTGTGGACGCTAACGCCCTGCATCGTCCTAAACGTTTCTTCGGCGCCGCGCGTAACGTGGAAGAGGGCGGCAGCCTGACCATTATCGCAACCGCGCTGGTCGATACCGGTTCTAAGATGGATGAAGTTATCTACGAAGAATTTAAAGGTACCGGCAACATGGAACTGCATCTGGCGCGTAAAATCGCCGAGAAGCGCGTGTTCCCTGCTATCGACTACAACCGCTCTGGTACGCGTAAGGAAGAGCTCCTTACCACCCAGGAAGAGCTGCAGAAAATGTGGATCCTGCGCAAGATTATTCACCCGATGGGCGAAATCGACGCGATGGAATTCCTCATTAACAAGTTGGCGATGACCAAAACCAACGACGAGTTCTTCGATATGATGAAGCGCTCGTAAGCAGTAAAAAACTCGGGGAACGCCACGCTTAGACGTGGCGTTTTTCTTTGGTGGTATATACGCTGTGTCTGACTAATCAAAAATTGCCGTTTGTGTTATCTTACGCTTGTTAATTTCACTATAAAGACAGTGATTATTACTCCTAAAAATGATAAAGAATAACCAATTGGCATGTTTATTGCTTTGATAACTGCAGGATTTAGCAGAGAGCGTTTATTGTGAACTTACTCAGTCAGAGTACAGACCTCATCATCGTTTTTATTTTCACTCTCGTCTTTTTATTTTTTGCGCGTAAGGTAGCAAAAAAAATAGGCCTGGTG
Source organism: Dryocola mayonis (assembly GCF_051307045.1). NCBI lineage: Bacteria > Pseudomonadati > Pseudomonadota > Gammaproteobacteria > Enterobacterales > Enterobacteriaceae > Dryocola > Dryocola mayonis. The sequence continues at coordinate 4,071,843 of NZ_CP150452.1, read as the reverse complement.
GATAGACCAAATTATCGCAAACGACATCAGGGGCTGATCCCGCTCGTCGGCGGTATTTCTGTTTACGCAGGGATATGCTTCGCCTTTCTTTTTTCCTGGCTTTCCTCCAGATATTATGTCCCTCACGCCCGACTCTATCTTGCCTGTGCCGGGGTTCTGGTCATTGTCGGCGCCCTCGACGATAGGTTTGATATCAGCGTAAAATTCCGCGCTATCGTACAGGCTTGCGTTGCTATAGTGATGATGGCGTACGGAGGTCTCTACCTCGCAAACCTGGGTTATATTTTGGGCTCGTGGGAATTTCTGCTCGGACCTTTCGGTTATATCGTCACCTTGTTTGCCGTATGGGCGGCGATAAATGCTTTTAACATGGTAGATGGTATAGATGGTCTTCTGGGAGGATTAGCCAGCGTTTCATTTGCGGCGCTTGGTCTCCTTCTCTTATTAGAGGGACAAACAAGCCTTGCGATGTGGTGCTTCGCTATGATCGCAGCGATCCTTCCTTATATCCTGCTTAACCTCGGCGTGCTTGGTCGACGCTATAAAGTATTTATGGGAGATGCCGGAAGTACTTTTATAGGATTTACATTGATTTGGATGCTGTTACAGGCTACCCAGGGTCCTGCAAATCCTATTAGCCCGGTGTCTGCTCTATGGATAATCGCCATCCCTTTGATGGATATGATTGCTATCATGTATCGTCGCCTGCGCAAAGGACAAAGCCCATTCTCTGCAGATCGCCAGCATATTCATCATCTTATTATGCGAGCGGGTTTTACTTCCCGGCAGGCTTTTGCTTTGATTACTCTGGCTGCAGCGCTGCTGGCAGCGGTAGGGGTTATTTCAGAATATTCTGAGATTGTCCCGGAGTGGGCCATGTTGGCGCTTTTCTTGCTAGCTTTTATGCTCTATGGATACTGCCTTAAACGCGCTTGGAAAGTCGCGCGTTTTATTAAACGCGTCAAACGTCGTTTGCGTCGAAGCCATAATAAGAAACCAACCCTTACTAAATAGATATTGGGGAAGTGATGAGACAAAACGTGCCAGGAAGTAACCCGGGAATGGTGGACAACGAGTTGGACATTCGTGGTTTGTTCCGGACACTGTGGAGAGGGAAGTACTGGATTGTGGGCATGGCGGCCGCTTTCGCCGTTATCGCATTGGTTTACACTTTCTTTGCCAGACAGGAGTGGAGCGCCAACGCCATCACCGACCGCCCGACGGTCAATATGCTGGGAGGCTACTATTCTCAGCAGCAGTTCCTGCGTAATCTTGATGTCAAAGCCAATATGGCTCCTGTCGATCAGCCTTCCGTTATGGACGAAGCCTATAAAGAGTTCATCATGCAGCTCTCGGCCTACGACACCCGCCGCGATTTCTGGCTGCAGACCGACTACTACAAACAGCGTCAGGTGAAAAACAGCAAAGCCGACGCCGCGCTGCTTGACGAAATGGTGGAAAATATCCAGTTCACCGCCGGCGATATCACCCGCAACCTCAACGACAGCGTCAAGCTGATTGCCGAGACCGCCGCGGATGCGAATAACCTGTTGCGCCAGTACGTCGCTTTTGCCAGCCAGCGTGCGGCAAGCCATCTGAACGAAGAGCTGACGGGCGCATGGGCGGCACGCACCATCCAGATGAAAGCGCAGGTTAAGCGCCAGGAAGCCGTTGCCAAAGCTATTTACGATCGAAAAGTGAAAAGCATTGAACAGGCGCTGAAAATCGCCGAACAGCAAAATATCGCCCGTAGCGAAACGGAAGTGCCGGCGGATGAAGTGCCTGATTCTGAAATGTTCATGCTGGGACGCCCGATGCTTCAGGCGAGGCTTGAAAGCCTGCAGGCGGTAGGGCCGGACTTTGACATCGACTATGACCAAAATCGCGCCATGCTCTCAACGTTAAACGTTGGTCCAACGCTCGATCCACGTTTCCAGACCTATCGTTATTTACGCACCCCCGAAGAGCCCGTTAAGCGCGACAGCCCGCGCCGTGCGTTCTTGTTAATCATGTGGGGTGCGGTTGGGGCCCTGATAGGCGCAGGCGTGGCGTTAGCCCGCCGTCCTGAAGCGTTATAACGCCCTTGCCCGGCGAAGGTCGCTGGACGACCTTCGCCTTTTTAATAAAAGAGAATCGCTGTGAAAGTGTTAACAGTTTTTGGCACGCGACCGGAAGCTATAAAAATGGCGCCGCTGGTCCATGCGTTGGCAAAAGACGCGTTTTTTGACGCGAAGGTGTGCGTAACGGCTCAGCATCGCGAGATGCTCGATCAGGTATTGAATTTATTTTCAATCGAACCGGATTACGATCTCAATATTATGAGTCCGGGGCAGGGACTTACGGAAATCACCTGTCGGATCCTTGAAGGCCTGAAGCCCATTCTTGAGACCTTTAAACCTGATGTGGTACTGGTTCACGGCGATACCACGACGACAGTTGCGACAAGCCTTGCCGCATTTTATCAGCGCATTCCCGTAGGCCACGTTGAGGCGGGCCTGCGTACGGGCGATCTCTATTCGCCATGGCCGGAGGAGGCTAACCGTACGCTGACCGGACACCTTGCGATGTACCATTTTGCCCCGACCGAGAACTCCCGGCAGAACCTGCTACGCGAAAACATCAGCGACAGTAAAATCTTCGTGACGGGCAATACCGTTATTGATGCGCTTATTTCCGTGCGGGACCGCGTACTGGCTGACGACGAGCTGCGTAACAGCCTTGCGCGATACCACCCGTTTTTAGACAGCGCTAAAAAGCTCATCCTGGTAACCGGCCACCGTCGGGAAAGCTTCGGCGATGGATTTGAGCGTATTTGCCATGCGCTGGCCGAAATCGCCCGCGAGAACAGCGACGTGCAGATCGTCTATCCGGTGCATCTCAACCCGAACGTTAGCGAGCCGGTAAAACGTATTCTGGGCGACGTCGAGAACGTGGTGCTTGCCGAGCCCCAGGAATATCTGCCGTTTGTTTATCTGATGAACCACGCTTACCTGATTCTGACCGATTCCGGTGGCATACAGGAAGAAGCGCCGTCGCTTGGTAAGCCGGTGCTTGTTATGCGCGACACCACGGAACGTCCTGAGGCAGTAACGGCGGGAACGGTTCGCCTGGTGGGCACCGATACGCAAACCATTGTTCGTGAAGTTACGCGTTTGCTGCATGATGAAAATGAATATCAAATCATGAGCCGTGCGCACAACCCTTACGGGGACGGCACCGCTTGTGAACGTATTTTGACCGCACTAAAGAACAATCAGGTGAAACTATGAGTTTTTCAACCATCTCCGTTATTGGTCTTGGCTACATTGGTTTACCCACCGCGGCGGCATTTGCTTCCCGGCAGAAAAACGTAGTAGGCATCGATATTAACCAGCATGCGGTGGAAACCATTAACCGCGGTGCCATCCATATCGTTGAGCCGGAGCTGGATAAGGTCGTTAAAACGGCCGTTGAAGCGGGATTTTTGCGTGCCAGCACGCAGCCTGTCGAGGCCGATGCCTACCTGATTGCAGTACCCACGCCTTTCCAGGGCGACCACGAGCCTGATATGGCTTTTGTAAAAGCCGCCGCGGTTTCTATCGCGCCGGTGCTGAAAAAGGGTGCTTTAGTGATTCTGGAGTCTACCTCGCCGGTGGGTTCAACCGAACAGATGGCCGAATGGCTGGCGGCGTTGCGTCCGGATCTTACCTTCCCGCAGCAGGCGGGCGAAGCGGCCGATATCAATGTCGCCTACTGTCCGGAACGCGTGTTGCCAGGCCAGGTCATGGTCGAGCTGATTAAAAACGATCGGGTCATCGGCGGGATGACGCCGGTTTGCTCCGCGCGCGCCAGCGAGCTGTACAAAATATTCCTTGAAGGTGAGTGCGTTGTCACCAACGCCCGCACGGCGGAAATGTGCAAGCTGACTGAAAACAGCTTCCGCGACGTTAACATCGCCTTTGCGAACGAGCTTTCGCTAATCTGCGCCGATCAGGGCATCAACGTATGGGAACTTATACGCCTGGCGAATCGCCACCCGCGCGTAAACATTCTCCAGCCAGGGCCGGGCGTCGGCGGGCACTGTATTGCGGTCGATCCCTGGTTTATCGTTGCGCAGAATCCTCAGCAGGCGCGGTTGATTCGTACCGCTCGCGAAGTGAACGATAGCAAACCGCACTGGGTTATTAATCAGGTGAAAGCGGCCGTTGCGGATTGTCTGGCCGCAAGCGGGAAGCGCGCCAGCGAACTGAAAATCGCCTGTTTTGGCCTGGCGTTTAAGCCGAATATCGACGATCTGCGCGAAAGCCCGGCGATGGAAATCGCCGGCATGATTGCAAACTGGCACCGCGGTGAAACGCTGGTGGTGGAGCCTAATATTCATCAGCTTCCCGCTAAACTCGCAGGACACTGCCAGCTGGCGAGCCTTGCTGCCGCCCTGCAGCAGGCCGATGTGCTGGTCATGCTGGTTGACCATAACGAATTTAAAGCCATCGCAGGTGAGAAAATCCAGCAGCGCTGGGTTGTCGATACCAAAGGCGTGTGGCGTTAACACGCCGGTCCGGAGCCACACATGCACAGTCCGCTTCGCGCTAATCTCGAAAAGCTTGCATGGGAAAATCAGTTCTTTGGCGTTAACAGCGCCATTGTTCGTTTTGCGCAGGATGCTCCCGCCCTCACCGCAGAGCGGCTTGAGGCTTTCGGGCGCGTGCAGGCAAAAGTTCCGGCCCAGCGCACTGATTTGCTCGACGCTTTACAGCGGCTTGGCTTTCAGCTGGTCGAAGGCGAAATCGATCTGCTGCTGACCGTTGGCACGGAAAATGCTGCGGTTTCTGCTATCGCCGCACAAGACGCTGATATTACCGCGCTGCGTGAGATGGCCGCCCGTATTTTTACGCAAAGCCGTTTTCGCACTCCGTGGTATCAGCCCGGCGACAGCGGCCGTTTCTATGCTCAATGGGTAGAGAACGCCGTGCTGGGCACCTTTGACCACGAGTGCCTGCTGTTAAAAAACGAAGAAGAGATACAGGGCTTTGTTAGCCTGCGCCGGCTAAACGAACGTGAAGCGCGTATCGGCCTGCTGGCGGGGCGCGGAGTCGGTGAGCGGTTAATGGACGCCGCGCGTTACTGGTGTCAGCAGCACGGGCTGACAAGGCTGCGTGTAGCTACGCAGATAAGTAATACCGCGGCTTTGCGACGTTATATTCAAAGCGGTGCCACCGTCGATAGCACCGCTTTCTGGTTATACAGGTGAAAAAATGATCCCGTTTAATGCTCCGCCGGTTGTAGGTACGGAAATCGAATACATGCAGGCTGCGATGGGAAGCGGCAAGCTCTGTGGCGACGGTGGTTTTACGCGCCGTTGCCAGCAATGGATGGAACAGCGCTTCGGCAGTAAAAAAGTGCTGCTGACCCCGTCCTGCACGGCCTCGCTGGAAATGGCTGCGCTGCTGCTGGATATCAAGCCTGGCGATGAAGTCATCATGCCGAGCTATACCTTCGTTTCCACCGCCAACGCCTTCGTGCTGCGCGGCGCAAAAATAGTGTTCGTGGACGTGCGCCCGGACACGATGAATATCGACGAAACCCTGATTGAAGCGGCGATCACCGAAAATACTCGCGTTATCGTACCGGTTCACTACGCGGGCGTCGCCTGTGAAATGGATACCATCATGGCGCTGGCGAAGAAACACAGCCTGTTTGTGGTCGAAGACGCCGCCCAGGGCGTGATGTCGACCTACAAAGGCCGCGCGCTGGGCTCTATCGGCCACATCGGCTGTTTCAGCTTCCATGAAACGAAAAACTACACCGCCGGCGGCGAAGGCGGCGCGACGCTTATCAACGATCCTTCGTTAATCGATCGCGCTGAAATCATTCGCGAGAAGGGCACCAACCGCAGCCAGTTCTTCCGCGGACAGGTGGATAAATATACCTGGCGCGACATTGGCTCCAGCTATCTGATGGCCGATCTGCAGGCCGCCTATCTCTGGGCGCAGCTTGAAGCCGCGGACAAAATTAATCGGCAGCGTCTCGGCCTGTGGCAGGCTTATCATGACGCTCTGGCCCCGCTGGCCCGTGCCGGCCGCATTGAACTGCCTTCGGTGCCGCAAGACTGCGTGCAAAACGCGCACATGTTTTACATCAAGCTGCGCGATGTGGAAGACCGTACCGCGCTGATTTCGTATCTTAAAGAAGCCGAAATCATGGCCGTGTTCCACTATATTCCGCTGCACGCCTGCCCGGCCGGTGAGAAATTTGGTTATTTCCACGGCGAAGACCGTTTCACCACTAAAGAGAGCGAACGCCTGGTGCGTTTACCGCTGTTCTATAACCTTTCTGCGGTTAACCAACGTACTGTTATCAATACGTTGTTAAGCTACCTTTCCTGATATGTCGCTGGCTAAAGCTTCAGCGTGGACCGCCGGGTCCACGCTGGTAAAAATCGCGGCCGGTCTGCTGGTGGTAAAACTGCTGGCGGTGGCGTTTGGCCCGAGCGGCGTGGGGCTTGCGGGCAACTTTCGCCAGATGGTCACCGTGCTGGGCGTGCTGGCGGGCGCCGGTATATTCAACGGCGTCACTAAATACGTCGCCCAGTATCATGACGATCCGCACGAGCTTCGCAAAATCCTTGGCACCTCTTCGGCCATGGTGCTGGGGTTCTCGACGCTGCTGGCGATTATTTTTATCGTCGCGGCAAAACCTATAAGCACCGGCCTGTTCGGACACGATCGCTATCAGGATTTGGTGCGCCTGGTGGCGCTGGTTCAGATGGGCATCGCCTGGGCCAACCTGTCGCTGGCTATTATCAAAGGCTTCCGGGATGCGGCCGGTAACGCGCTGGCGCTTATCGGCGGCAGCGTTATCGGCGTGGCCGCTTACTACCTTTGTTACCGCCTGGGCGGTTACCAGGGCGCTCTGCTTGGGCTGGCGCTGGTGCCCGCGCTGGTGCTTATCCCCGCGGGCTTTATGCTGGCACGACGCGAACATGTCCCGCTGGGCTATCTGAAGCCGCAGTGGGATAAGCTGTACGCCAGCAGCCTGGGTAAATTCACCATCATGGCGGTGATTACCTCGATTACGCTGCCTGTCGCTTACGTAATGATGCGTAACCTGCTTGCCGAGCACTACAGCTGGGACGACGTAGGGATTTGGCAGGGCGTCAGCAGCATTTCAGATGCCTATCTCCAGTTTATTACCGCGTCGTTCAGCGTTTACCTGCTGCCGACCTTATCAAGGCTTACGGCAAAGCAGGATATCTCTCGCGAGATAGTCCGCTCGCTGAAGTTCGTGCTGCCGGCGGTAGCCCTTGCCAGCTTTACCGTGTGGCTGCTGCGCGACCTCGCCATCTGGCTGCTGTTCTCGCATAAATTTATCGCCATGCGCGATCTGTTTGCCTGGCAACTGGTGGGCGACGTGCTGAAGGTGGGGGCCTATGTTTTCGGCTATTTGGTTATCGCGAAAGCCTCATTGCGCTTTTATATTTTGACTGAAATCAGCCAGTTTGCTTTATTAACCGGCTTTTCACGCTGGCTGATCCCGGCCCATGGCGCACTGGGCGCCGCTCAGGCCTATATGGCGACGTATATTGTTTACTTCGCGCTCTGCTGTGGCGTGTTTCTTATTTATCGTAGACGAGCATGACGACACTGATTCACGTACTGGGATCGGATATCCCACACCATAACCAGACGGTGCTGCGTTTTTTTAACGACGCTTTAGCCGCCTCGCATCCACACGCCCGCAGGTTTCTGGTGGTCTCAACGGACAGCTCTCTGCCGTCTGGCTTTCCCGAGCTTGCCATCACGCTTTTCCCGAGTAAAAAAGCGCTGGCTCAGGCGGTGGTGGAAAAGGCGCGCGCAGACCGCCAGCAGCATTTTTTCTTCCACGGCCAGTTTAACAGCCCGCTGTGGATTGCCCTGCTGACCGGCGGCCTGAAGCCCGCGCAGGCGAGCTGGCATATCTGGGGCGCAGATTTGTATGAAGCCTCACGCAGCCTCAAGTTCCGCCTCTTTTACCTGTTGCGGCGTATCGCGCAGGGGCGCGTTGGCCGGGTATTCGCTACGCGCGGCGATCTTAACTACTTCCATCAGCGCCATCCGCGAGTAGCCGGCGAGCTTTTGTACTTCCCGACGCGTATGGACCCTGCGCTTAATGCCATGAGCAACGAAGGGAAGTCGGGGACGAAACTCACCGTATTAGTAGGCAATTCCGGCGATCGCAGCAATCAGCATATTGCCGCGCTGCAGGCGATTCACGCGCAGTTTGGCGATAACGTCCGCGTCGTGGTGCCTATGGGCTATCCGGCGAATAACAGCGCTTATATCAATGAAGTGCAGCAGGCGGGCAGCGCCTTGTTCAGCGCGGAAAACCTGCGGGTTCTGACTGAAAAAATCGAATTTAATGATTACCTTGCGCTGCTGCGCCAGTGCGATTTAGGCTATTTCATCTTCGACAGGCAGCAGGGCATCGGCACCCTTTGTTTGCTGATTCAGGCGGGCATTCCCTGCGTGCTGAGCCGCAAAAATCCGTTCTGGCAGGATATGGTTGAACAGCATGTTCCCGTGCTGTTCACCGGCGATCCGCTGGATGAAACCGTAGTGCGTGAAGCCCAGCGGCAGCTACGCTTATTAGATAAACAGCAGATCGCCTTTTTTAATCCCAACTACCTTGAAGGTTGGCGCCGGGCGTTAGCTATCGCATCAGGAGAAACCGCATGAGTTTGCTGCAATTTGGCGGTCTGTTTGTGGTGTGGTTTGTTTCGGTAATGTTTATCGGCCTGCTGACCTGGCAGGAGTTCCGCAAGGTACGCTTTAACTTTAACGTTTTCTTCTCGCTGCTTTATCTGCTGACCTTTTTCTTCGGCTTTCCGTTTACCTGCACGCTGGTTTTCCGGTTTGGGGTGAGCGTCGTTCCGGCGGACGTGTTGCTGCAGGCGCAGCTGGCGGCGACCTGCTTCTATGGCATCTATTACGTCGCCTATAAAACGCGCCTGCGGGCTAAGCGAGCTACGGCCGCCGCGCGCCGTTCGTTATTCACCATGAATCGTATCGAAACGCATCTTACGTGGGTGATGCTGGCGGTCGTTGCGCTGGTGAGCGTGGGCATCTTCTTCATGCATAACGGCTTTTTGCTGTTTAAGCTGCACTCCTATAGCCAGATATTTTCCAGCGAGGTTTCAGGCGTCGCGCTCAAGCGTTTCTTTTACTTCTTTATTCCGGCGATGCTGGTGGTTTACTTCCTCAGGCAGGATGGCCGCGCGTGGATGTTCTTCCTGGTCAGCACCGTAGCTTTTGGTCTGCTGACCTACATGATAGTCGGCGGAACGCGCGCCAATATTATTATCGCCTTCGCCATCTTCTTGTTTATCGGCATTATTCGTGGCTGGATATCGCTGTGGATGCTGGCCGCCGCCGGGGTGTTTGGCATTGTCGGCATGTTCTGGCTGGCGCTGAAACGCTATGGGCTGAACGTCAGCGGCGACGAGGCCTTTTATACCTTCCTGTACCTGACGCGCGATACGTTTTCGCCGTGGGAAAACCTGGCTTTGCTGCTGCAAAACTACGATAAAATCGAGTTCCAGGGGCTGGCTCCCATCGTGCGTGATTTCTACGTGTTCATTCCGACATGGCTATGGCCGGATCGCCCAGGTATCGTGCTGAACAGCGCCAACTACTTCACCTGGGAAATACTTGATAACCACTCGGGGCTGGCGATTTCGCCTACGCTTATCGGCTCGCTGGTGGTGATGGGCGGCGTGTGGTTTATCCCGCTGGGCGCGGTGGCGGTTGGCCTGATTATCAAATGGTTCGACTGGCTTTATGAGCTCGGCAACCGGGAAACCAACCGTTATAAAGCCGCTATCCTGCATAGTTTCTGCTTCGGCGCGATTTTTAACATGATAGTACTGGCCCGCGAAGGCGTGGACTCTTTTGTGTCCCGCGTCGTTTTCTTCCTTATGGTGTTCGGCATCTGCCTTCTGCTCGCTAAGCTTCTGTACTGGCTGTTCGACAGCGCAGGCCTGATACATCAGCGTTTGCGGCGCATGCCGCGCGTGGAAGCCGGAGCCTGAAACCTATGATAAGGAATAACGTGAACGACTCGATTTCCGCCCCTGTATACACCATTCGTGGTTTGGATCTGCTGGGCTGGCGCGATATGCAGCACGCGCTGGACTATCTCTATGCCGGCGGCTCGCTAAGGGCGGGAACGCTGGTGGCCATCAACGCTGAAAAAGTGCTGACGGCGGAGCGCGATAGTGAAGTTCGCGAGCTTATTGAAGCGGCGGAGTACAAATATGCTGACGGTATAAGCGTCGTGCGTTCAATCCGCAAAAAGTATCCTGCCGCACAGGTGTCGCGCGTGCCGGGGGCGGATCTGTGGGAAGCGCTGATGGAGAAAGCCGGACGCGAAGGCACGCCGGTCTTTCTGATCGGCGGGAAACCAGAAATTCTGGCCCAGACCGAAGCTAAGCTGCGCCAGCTGTGGCAGGTAAATATCGTCGGCAGCCAGGACGGATACTTTAAGCCGGAGCAGCGTCAGGCCATGTTTGAACGTATCCGCGACAGCGGAGCGGCCATCATAACCGTGGCGATGGGTTCGCCGCGCCAGGAAATCCTGATGCGCGACTGCCGCAAAGTTTATCCCCAGGCGTTGTATATGGGCGTGGGCGGCACCTACGATGTTTTCACCGGCCACGTGAAACGCGCGCCGAAGATTTGGCAGAAGCTGGGGCTGGAATGGCTCTACCGTCTGCTGTCGCAGCCAAGCCGCCTTGGCCGCCAGCTTAAGCTGCTTCGCTACCTGGCATGGCATTACACCGGCCGCCTGTAACCTTAAAAAACGCGTCCGGCCGGGCGCGTTTTTGCTTTCCTCTCTGGCTATTCTCGCCATCTTTGTTCACGGTTGATTTGTAATTTTGCAAAAAATACGAAACCATTGCGCCCGCCTGTAGTTATGCGAGCGGGTTCACTCGCATAGAAAAGGCTGATTTCACGATAAGAACCGATATAAATCGGACATTTTGCAAAGGCAACTCAGAGGTTATATGGCGGAAAAACAAGCGGAGCTTCAGCGCGGGCTGGAAGCCCGACACATCGAACTTATCGCCCTCGGCGGCACCATCGGCGTCGGTTTATTTATGGGCGCGGCCAGCACGCTTAAATGGGCCGGTCCTTCGGTGCTGCTGGCTTACATTATTGCCGGCCTGTTCGTGTTCTTTATTATGCGTTCCATGGGCGAAATGCTGTTCCTGGAGCCGGTGGCCGGCTCCTTTGCTGTTTACGCGCACCGCTACATGAGCCCCTTTTTCGGCTATCTCACCGCCTGGTCTTACTGGTTTATGTGGATGGCGGTGGGGATATCGGAAATTACCGCCATCGGGCTGTACGTTCAGTACTGGTTCCCGGACTTGCCACAGTGGCTGCCGGCGCTCATCGCCGTCGGGCTTGTGGCGCTGGCGAATCTGGCCGCGGTGCGGCTGTACGGTGAAATCGAATTTTGGTTTGCGATGATCAAGGTCACCACCATTATCGTGATGATTGTGGTTGGGCTGGGGGTGATCTTCTTCGGCTTTGGCAATCAGGGTCAGCCGATTGGCTTTGGCAACCTTACCGCCCACGGTGGCTTTTTTGCCGGCGGCTGGAAAGGTTTCCTGACCGCGCTGTGTATTGTGGTCGCCTCCTATCAGGGTGTGGAGCTGATTGGTATTACCGCAGGTGAAGCTAAAAATCCTCAGGTCACGCTGCGTAGCGCGGTTGGCAAGGTGCTGTGGCGCATTCTGATTTTCTACGTTGGCGCTATTTTCGTGATCGTGACTATCTTCCCCTGGAACCAGATTGGCAGTACGGGCAGCCCGTTTGTGCTGACCTTCGCAAAAATCGGTATTACGGCGGCGGCGGGAATTATCAACTTTGTGGTGCTGACAGCCGCGCTTTCCGGCTGTAACAGCGGCATGTATAGCTGCGGCCGCATGCTGTACGCCCTGGCGAAAAACCGTCAGCTGCCGGCTAAGATGACAAAAGTTTCCCGCAGCGGCGTGCCGGTGGCGGGCGTGGCCGTTTCGATAGTCATTTTGCTGCTGGGTTCGTGCCTGAACTACATCATCCCCAATCCTCAGCGCGTGTTTGTCTACGTTTATAGCGCAAGCGTGTTGCCGGGCATGGTGCCGTGGTTTGTGATCCTGATTAGCCAGCTGCGCTTCCGTAAGGCCCATCGCCAGGCGCTGGCCAGCCATCCGTTTAAGTCGATTATGTTCCCATGGGCCCAACTACCTGACGATGGCATTTCTGGTCTGCGTATTAGTCGGCATGGGTCTTAATGAAGAAACGCGTATGTCGCTGACGGTGGGAGCGGGATTTTTGCTGCTAGTAACGCTGGTTTATAAGGTTTTTGGCCTGCATAAGCCCCTGTCTTAGCAAAATATGAATGGATAAGCAGCAGACTGCACAAAGCGTAACCAAACGCGCATTTTATTGAAATAAGCACTAGACAGCTGAGCATGAAGCCCGTAATATCCGACCCCGCAACGGCGCTACGCGCCCGTAGCTCAGCTGGATAGAGCGCTGCCCTCCGGAGGCAGAGGTCTCAGGTTCGAATCCTGTCGGGCGCACCATTAAAAAAATGGCGCTGGAGCTGCGGTGGTAATAACATACCGCGTGAAAGATTTTACAGTGGTGGCTATAGCTCAGTTGGTAGAGCCCTGGATTGTGATTCCAGTTGTCGTGGGTTCGAGTCCCATTAGCCACCCCATTAATTTAGTGGTTATGATGCGAAGGTGGCGGAATTGGTAGACGCGCTAGCTTCAGGTGTTAGTGTTCTTACGGACGTGAGGGTTCAAGTCCCTCTCTTCGCACCAATCATCTAAGTTAAGTAAGATTGAGAAGTAAAAGCAGTATTTCGGCGAGTAGCGCAGCTTGGTAGCGCAACTGGTTTGGGACCAGTGGGTCGGAGGTTCGAATCCTCTCTCGCCGACCACATTCAAGAAAACCTGCTTCGGCAGGTTTTTTTACGTCTGTAGCTTACAGAGGATGAGAGCCTCCGAAGGAGGTTTGAGCCGAGCGCAGCGAGACAACGTTGCTTCAGCAACGGCCCGCAGGGGAATCATCCTCTCTCGCCGACCACATTCAAGAAAACCTGCTTCGGCAGGTTTTTTTACGTCTGTAGCTTACAGAGGATGAGAGCCTCCGAAGGAGGTTTGAGCCGAGCGCAGCGAGACAACGTTGCTTCAGCAACGGGCCCGCAGGGGAATCATCCTCTCTCGCCGACCATATTCAAGAAAACCTGCTTCGGCAGGTTTTTTTACGTCTGTAGCTTACAGAGGATGAGAACCTCCGAAGGAGGTTTGAGCCGAGCGCAGCGAGACAACGTTGCTCTGCCTGCTGTTCCAGTCCGTTCGTTCCCCGGTCGTTTTTAAAAAAGCCCCGCTTCGACTGGCTTTTTACGCCATAAGCTAAAGCAATAGATGTTGTTAACTGGCAACAATGCCATAAGCGTTGTCTCTTTTTGGAGACATTTAATTAATTGAAAATAAAAGAATATTAATTTTGCGTCTTTAAGTGTCTCCTGCTGGCGACAAGCGAGGCGGCAAGGCAATGGAAAAGCGTCTAAGATTAAAGTCTTATAATAATGCAATAACTACCTGAAATTGTAGGTATTGACCTACCAGCCAAATTCCTGATTCAAACCTGGCACGCTTCGTGCAATAATCTACCTGTAGATGCTCATTCCACTTCTTATGTTTGCTTCGGCTTCATAAACCCAGGAATGACGCAGAGCCGTTTACGGTGCTTATCGTCCACCGACAGATGTCGCCTCAGGCCCTCATCCGACACCATGGACATAACGTTGAGTGAAGCACCACTTAGTTGTCAAAAAGACCTGTTTTAACACCTGCCGATTGGCAGGTGTTTTTTTTTGCGTGGCGCGAAGGGAAAGGGCGAAAGAACTTCGCCCTGAGGGCTTACGGATTAGGATTGTTTTGCAGGGTCAGCAGTAGGCCATCGCGGCGCATCAGCGCAGCTTCTTCCGGCTGGTGCAGTCTGTCCAGCGAGTCGGCAAGCCAGGCATAATCAAAGGCATCAGGACGCTGCTTAATCGCCTCACGGAAAGCTTCGCTCGCCTGCTGCCATTCGCCGCGCTTCATCAATAGCTGGCCGAGCGTGCTGTACAGTAAGGGACGATCGCCCTGGGTTTTGATTTGCTGCCGCAGCGCCTTTTCCAGCTGTTCCGGATTGCCTGACTTCAGGCGCGGCATCAGCAGAATGAGGCGCTCGTCATACTGGCGTTTCAGACCGTCCAGCACGATTTCCTGCGCGGCTTCGTGATCCCCACATTCGATAAGATGCTCCGCCATCGCAACCTGCAGCGTCGTTTCATGACGCGTTTTGCGGCTCTGGTTGCGCCACCAGGTTTTCAGGCCATCGTTGCCCTGATCCGCCATGGCCTGATCCATCATCCCAATCCATGCCTGCTCCTGCACAGCCAGACGATGGGCTTCATCGCCGACCTGTACTTTATCCATAGCGGGCAGGATATCCAGCAAGGAACTCCATGCGCCTGTGCGCACGTATGCCTGTTCTGCAAGACGCAGCACCTCCGGATGACGAGGAGCGATTTCCAGCAGTTTATCCACGCCGTGACGGGCCGCGTGGTTTTCGTTGCGCGCAAGCTGCAGACGAACGCGGGTGATTTCTACCGGCAGCTGGTCGTTATCCGCCAGCTCCGCCGCCCGTTCCAGATGCTGGTTGGCGCGGATTTCATCACCGCGCTGCTGCGCCGCTTCGGCCGCCAGCAGGTAATTCACCACCGGCTGTTCGGCGTGATCGGCATTTTTCGCCATCAGCTTCTCAACCTGCTGATAATCACCTTCCGCCAGCTTCAGCAGCGCGGCTTTAGTTTGTTTACGCGCGCGGCTGCTTTTACGCCCCACGAACCAGCCGCGGGTACGTGCGCCGGTGCGGAAGATACGGCGCAGGATCCATTCGATCGCAAACAATACGATCATCGTCAGGATCAGCACGATCGCAAGGCCCGTGACGCTGGTTTCCACGTTATAGTTATCGGTCTGAATCAGCACGTAGCCCTGATGGCCCGCGAGCATCGGCCCAAGTACGATGCCGGCTATCAGCAACAGGAAAAGCAATAAGACTTTAATCATGCCTATTCTCCCTGACTTGCCGCAGGGGCCTGCGCAGGCGCGGCTTCAGCAGGCGCGGCGCTGGCGGCAGCGGACGGCTGAGCAAGCAAATTGCGCACGCGGGTCTGCATCAGTTTTTCCAGCAGCGGCTGGCTTTGCAGCGTTTGCGGGACGTCCATATTAATGCTTTGCTGGCCCAGCGCTTCTGACTCATCCAGAAACGCTTTGGTGGTGGCATCGTCGGTATCGTAATAAGCGCGAACCCAGGTAGAAACGTTTTCAAGAGACTGCTTGTAGGTTTCATCCTGATGGCGCGGCACGGCCTGAGCGGCGACCAGCAGGCGCGAGCGAATGTTCTCACGCAGATAGATATCCTGATTCGGCGCCAGCAGCGGCACCGCCGACTCATCGCGGCGGCGGATGGTAATGAAACTGTCCATAAAGTTATGCCAGCTTTTCACCAGATTCTGCCGCCACTCATGCACGGTGCTGGAAAGCTCGCTGCCGTCGGAATCCATCGGCGTATCGTCGCTGTCGTTGTCCGCAAGACGAAGGTTATCCACCTGATTGGAAAGCTGGTTTAGCTTCAGAATAATGCCGTCGTAATCCACCTGCGAGACTGCGGAAAGCGAGCTGATATCTTCAGTTAAGGCGCGACGGGCGGCAATCAGGCTTGGATCGTTCATATCCGCAAGGCTTGCGTCAGCGCTTTTTAACAACGCGGCGGCGGTGGTGACGTCCCCATCGCTCCAGAGCTTGCGTCCGGCTAATTTCACCAGGAAATCGGCCTGGGCCAGCAGCCAGGTTTTTGCATCGCTGCCCGAAATAGTGGCCACTTTTTGCTGCACTTCATCAAGCTGACGAGCCAGGTTTGCCTGTTGATGATTAGCCTCTTCAAGGGCGGCGGCCTGCTGCTTTATGGTATTTTCAAGCGCGGCCTTCTGCTGATCCTGCTGTTTTTGCAGCGCAGCGAGTTGGGTAGACAGCGCGTCATTGGTGGCGGTTTGCCTGGAAGCCTGATGTTTGCCGTAGCCGTACAGCCCGGCGCCCAACGCCAGGGCAATCGCGATGGCGATGGCGCCCAGAGCGATCCCTGCCACGCCGCTACGATTCTTCTGTGGGGGCTGTTCTGGTAGCGGTGTGCTTTCCACCGCGGGTTTGGTCTCTTCAACCATGGCGGAGGAAGTATTTTGTTCCGTCATTGTGGCGTCCCATATTGTTAGGTTTATCGTAACGCGCGGAGCAGCGCGTCATTGTCGGCGTTATCGGCGATCCGAATATCCTGCCAGCCCAAATCCCGGGCAAGGATCGCCAAACGCTCACTGACAACAACCAGTTGGCAGTGGAGTAACCAGTTATTGCGATACCACTGCGGAACCAGCGTATAAAGCTGCTGCAGCATTTCTCCGCTGGTTACCACGAGGGTGGTTATTCCCCGTTGGTGCCAGCGAAAAGCTTCTTCCGTTCCGTCATAAATTCTGGCATTGCGTTGATAACATTCGCAAAATTCTACTTTAGCGCCGCGGGCCGTAAGGATTTCGCCTAACAGCTCGCGCCCGCCGTTGCCACGTAGAATCAGCGCACGCTTACCGGTAATATTCTGTAATTCAGGTAATTGTAGCAAGACTTCGCTGGTTTCCCGATCTAACGGATAGCGAACGGGCAAATGGCTGACCGTATGAAATGCCAGCGCCGTCGTGCGTCCGATGGCGAACCAGCTCAGGCGCTTCGGCCAGCCGGCGCCGCTTTTATGAAGCAGCGGATTCGCGTACTGCACGACATGCTGAGATAAAATGAAAACCAGATCGTCGGCGCGGAGATCGGCAAGCAGGCCGGGCAGCTGTGCTAACTGCCTGCCGGGGGAGAATTCGATAAGAGGGAAACTGTACGCCACCTGTCCGAGCGCGCGCAAACGGCTCACTAACTCTTCCCCTGCGGGGGAGGGACGGGTGACAAGGATCGTCATGCGGGAGCGTCCCCATCATAAACGGCGGCCAGGATCTCACGCGCGCCATTATTCAGCAGCTCTTCGGCCAGTGAAACGCCCATCGTTTCCGCTTCCTGTGGTTTTCCACGACGTTCGCCGCGCACCATAAAGGAACCGTCCGGCGCGCCGACCAGCGCTCGTAGCCATAGCTCGCCGTTTTTCAGCTCTGCGTAGCTGCCGATTGGCACCTGACAACCGCCTTCAAGGCGCATATTCATGGCGCGCTCCGCGGCCACGCGAATTGCCGTTTCATCATGATTGAGCGGCGCGAGCAGCGCGCGGGTACGTTGGTCATCTGTGCGGCACTCGATCCCCACCGCGCCCTGGCCTACGGCCGGGAGTGAAATTTCGGCAGGAAGCGCGCAGCGAATGCGGGACTGCAGCCCAAGGCGATTTAACCCCGCTACGGCAAGAATGATGGCATCGTATTCGCCGTTATCAAGCTTGCCAAGGCGCGTGCCGACGTTGCCGCGCAGCGAGCGAATAATCAGATCCGGACGACGTTCGGCTATCTGACACTGGCGACGCAGGCTGGAGGTGCCGACGATGCTGCCCTCGGGCAAATCATCAAGGCTCGCATACTGATTAGAGACGAAGGCATCGCGCGGATCGTCGCGCTCGCAAATGGTCACCAGGCCCAAACCTTGCGGGAATTCGACCGGCACGTCTTTCATCGAATGCACGGCGATATCCGCCCGGCCCTCAAGCAAAGCCAGCTCTAACTCTTTGACAAACAGACCCTTTCCGCCGACCTTAGCCAGCGGCGTATCAAGGATCACATCGCCGCGCGTCACCATCGGCACCAGCTCAACGACGAGCTGCGGATGGTTCGCTTCCAGGCGCTGTTTAACATATTGTGCTTGCCAGAGAGCTAATGGACTTTGGCGAGTGGCAATTCTTAATACTTTGTCTAACATGCTTGTTACCGTAATTGTCGTCTGCGACCCATCCTACCACTCTTCACGGAAGGCTGTCAGTTTCAACGGTTTTTACGCAAAAGAGGGATGTGACTCGTATTATGGAATATAAAGCGGGTTACCGGTGACGAACTTTGTGCGTAGTGCAACTTTCTTTACGGTCAACCAGCAAGGTGTTAAATTGATCACGTTTCCAGCAATTGTTTGCCCGTTCGTTTATAATCATAAAGGCAACAATCAGGAAACGGGTTTTTTCGAAATACTGAAACCATCAGGCGATATGTCTTGTACCTCTATATTGAGACTCTTAAACAGAGACTGGATGCCATCAACCAACTGCGCGTAGATCGCGCGCTTGCTGCCATGGGGCCTGCTTTCCAACAGGTCTACAGTCTTCTGCCAACATTGTTACATTATCATCACCCGCTGATGCCAGGTTACCTTGAAGGTAACGTTCCCCACGGCATCTGCATCTACACGCCTGATGAAACCCAACGCCACTATCTCAACGAACTGGAACTGATGCGCGGCATGCCGCCGCAGGAAACCGCCGCAGGCGAGTTGCCGATCACCGGTTTGTATTCCATGGGCAGCACCTCTTCCGTCGGCCAAAGCTGTTCTTCAGACCTGGATATCTGGGTTTGCCACCAGGCGTGGCTTGATAGCGGCGAACGCCAGCTGTTGCAGCGTAAATGCAGCCTGCTGGAAAGCTGGGCGGCCTCGCTGGGTGTAGAGGTCAGCTTCTTCCTGATCGACGAAAACCGTTTCCGTCATAACGAAAGCGGCAGCCTCGGCGGCGAAGACTGCGGCTCCACTCAGCACATCCTGCTGCTGGACGAATTTTACCGCACCGCCGTGCGCCTGGCGGGTAAACGTATTCTGTGGAATATGGTGCCGGGCGATGAAGAAGAGCACTATGACGACTACGTTATGTCGCTCTATGCGCAGGGCGTGCTGACGCCAAACGAATGGCTGGATCTCGGCGGATTGAGCTCGCTCTCCGCTGAAGAATACTTCGGCGCCAGCCTGTGGCAGCTCTATAAAAGCATCGATTCCCCGTACAAAGCGGTGCTAAAAACCCTGCTGCTGGAAGCCTATTCCTGGGAATATCCGAACGCCCGCCTGCTGGCGAAAGACATCAAACAGCGCCTGCACGACGGCGAGATCGTCTCCTTTGGTCTCGATCCTTACTGCATGATGCTGGAGCGCGTAACCCACTATCTGACGCAAATCGAAGATACCGCACGCCTGGATCTGGTGCGCCGCTGCTTTTACCTGAAAGTGTGCGAAAAACTCTCACGCGAGCGGGCCTGCGTCGGCTGGCGTCGCGAAGTCCTGAGCCAGCTGGTGAAGGACTGGGGCTGGGACGAAGCGCGGCTGGCGATGCTTGATAACCGCGCTAACTGGAAGATCGACCAGGTGCGCGATGCGCACAACGAACTGCTGGATGCGATGATGCAAAGCTATCGCAACCTGATTCGCTTCGCGCGCCGCAATAACCTCAGCGTCAGCGCCAGCCCGCAGGATATCGGGGTGTTGACCCGTAAACTGTATGCGGCCTTCGAAGCGCTGCCGGGTAAAGTCACCCTGGTGAACCCGCAGATTTCGCCGGACCTTTCCGAGTCGAACCTAACCTTTATTCATGTGCCGCCGGGCCGCGCCAACCGTTCTGGCTGGTATCTCTATAACCGCGCGCCGAACATGGATTCCATCGTCAGCCATCAACCGCTGGAATATAACCGTTATCTTAATAAGCTGGTGGCGTGGGCCTACTTTAACGGCCTGCTGACTTCACGCACCCGCCTGTTTATTAAGGGCAACGGTATCTGCGATCTGCCTAAGCTGCAGGAAATGGTGGCGGACGTTTCCCATCACTTCCCGCTGCGCCTGCCTGCGCCGACGCCGAAAGCGCTCTACAGCCCGTGCGAAATTCGCCATCTGGCGATTATCGTCAACCTGGAGTATGACCCGACGGCGGCGTTCCGCAACCAGGTGGTCCATTTCGACTTCCGCAAGCTGGACGTATTCAGCTTCGGGCAGCAGCAGCAGTGCCTGGTCGGCAGCGTCGACCTGCTTTACCGCAACTCGTGGAACGAAGTGCGTACCCTGCATTTCAACGGCGAACAGGCGATGATTGAAGCGCTGAAAACCATCCTTGGCAAAATGCACCAGGACGCGGCGCCGCCGGATAGCGTAGAAGTCTTCTGCTACAGCCAGCATTTACGCGGCCTGATTCGTACCCGCGTGCAGCAGCTGGTTTCCGAATGTATTGAATTCCGCTTATCCAGCACCCGTCAGGAACCCGGACGCTTCAAAGCGCTGCGCGTGTCCGGACAGACGTGGGGACTGTTCTTTGAGCGCCTGAGCGTCTCGGTACAGAAGCTGGAAAATGCGGTGGAGTTTTATGGGGCGATATCCCATAACAAACTGCACGGCCTGTCTGTGCAGGTGGAAACCAATCAGGTGCAGCTGCCGCCGGTGGTGGACGGGTTTGCCAGCGAAGGGATTATTCAATTCTTCTTTGAAGAAACCCACGAAGAGCAGGGCTTCAATATCTATATCCTTGACGAGAGCAACCGGGCAGAGGTGTATCACCACTGCGAAGGCAGCAAAGAGGATCTGGTGCGCGACGTCAGCCGCTTCTACTCGTCATCCCACGACCGTTTCACCTACGGCTCAAGCTTCATCAACTTCAACCTGCCGCAGTTCTATCAGATTGTGAAGGTGGAAGGGCGCATGCAGGTTATACCGTTCCGCAACCAAAGCCTGCTGCCCGCGGCGCCGGCGAATCATGACGATAGCGCGACGCCGCTGCTGCAGCAGTATCAGTAGCTAGCTAAAGCTCACCGGCTCGCCCGCCTGCTGGGTGCAGGCCTCTTCCAGCAGCTGCCAGAACTCAGCGCCGCTGCGATCGCAAATCCACGCATCCCCTTTCAGGTCAAAGTGATATCCGCCGCTTTTGGTCGCCAGCCACACCTGATGCAGCGGCTCCTGACGATTGATAATGATTTTGCTGCCGTTTTCAAAACTCAGCGTCAGCACGCCGCCGTTGATCTCGCAGTCGATATCCGTGTCGCCGTCCCAGCGGTCCAGGCGTTCTTCGATTGTCATCCACAGGCCGTCGGCCAGCTGATGAAATTCACTGTCGTTCATCTCTTCTTCCCGGTTGGTCTTCTTCACGGCAGTATAAAAGCAACCTTCCTCAATAGAAAAGAGTATTGCTTTTCAGGGTTCACCTGCGATGATAGACGACAGAATATTGAATCACAGGCATCGCAATAATGAAGAAAATTTTCTGCCCGCTGGCGGTAACGCTTGCGCTGTTTAGCCTGACAGGCTGCGGCCTGAAAGGGCCACTCTATTTTCCACCCGCTGACGGTAAAACCAAACCGGCAACGCAAAGCACCGCGCCTCAACCGCAGACGCAGTCAACCACGCCGGACCGCAACGATCGCGGCACGGACGATGCGCCGACTCAGGTGATCTACTAGACAATAAGAGATAAGTAACCGCGGAAATGGAGCAGAAGATGCAGTTCTCTAAAATGCATGGCCTCGGTAATGACTTTATGGTCGTCGACGCGGTGACACAGAACGTCTATTTCTCCCCTGAGCTGATCCGCCGTTTATCGGATCGTCATCTCGGCGTGGGTTTCGATCAGCTGCTGGTGGTTGAGCCGCCCTACGATCCCGATCTCGATTTCCACTACCGCATCTTCAATGCCGACGGCAGCGAAGTTTCGCAGTGCGGTAACGGCGCGCGCTGTTTTGCCCGCTTTGTGCGCCTGAAAGGGCTGACCAACAAGCGTGATATCCGCGTAAGCACGGCGAACGGCCGCATGGTGCTCAGCGTAACCGACGATGAGCTGGTGCGTGTGAACATGGGCGAGCCGAATTTCGAACCTTCGGAGGTGCCGTTCCGCGCCAACAAAGCGGAAAAAACCTATATTATGCGCGCGGCCCGAGCAGACGATTATGTGCGGCGTCGTGTCGATGGGAAACCCGCACTGCGTGATTCAGGTGGACGACGTGACCACCGCCGCCGTTGAAACCTTAGGCCCGGTAATGGAAAGCCATGAGCGCTTCCCGGAGCGGGCGAACATCGGCTTTATGCAGGTCGTCAACCGTGAGCACATCCGCCTGCGCGTATTTGAGCGCGGCGCGGGGGAAACACAAGCTTGCGGCAGCGGCGCCTGTGGCGCCGTCGCCGTTGGGATTCAACAGGGTTTACTGGCCGAGCAGGTGCGCGTAGAGCTGCCCGGCGGCCGCCTTGATATCGCCTGGAAAGGGCCGGGAAATCCGCTGTTTATGACCGGTCCGGCGGCCCATGTTTATGATGGATTCATACATCTATGAAGAACGCCGAGGAACAGCAAGAAGCCGTACTGGAGCTGGATGATAACGCCGTGGCGGAGTATCTGCTGCGTCATCCCGACTTCTTTATCCGTAACGCCCAGCACGTAGAGCAGATGCAGGTGCCGCATCCGGTACGCGGCACCGTGTCGCTGGTTGAGTGGCATATGGCCCGCAGCCGCAACCACATCAACCTTCTTGAAGAGAACATGACCCTGCTGATGGAGCAGGCGAGCGCCAACGAGGGGCTGTTCTACCGGCTGCTGAAATTACAAGGCCGCCTTGCTTCTGCCACCAGCCTGCAGGAGATGCTCAATCGCCTGCATCGCTGGGCGCGGGAAATGGGGCTGGCGGGTGCGAACGTACGTCTTTTTGCCGACCGCTGGCGTATCGGCGCCCCTTCTGATTTCACCCACCTTGGGCTTAACCGCCAGGCGTTCGAGCCGCTGCGTATTCAGCGGCTGGGCGATAGCCAGCATTATCTGGGGCCGCTTAACGGACCGGAGCTGCTGGTGGTGCTTCCCCAGGCGAAAGCGATTGGCTCGGTGGCGATGTCGCTGATGGGCAACGATGCCGATCTCGGCGTGCTGCTCTTTAGCAGCCGTGACGCGCAGCATTACCATGAAGGGCAGGGAACGCAGCTGCTGCACGAGCTGGCGCTGATGCTGCCGGATTTGCTGGAGCGCTGGATTGAACGCGTATGACCGCCTCGCCCCTGCGGGCCGTCGGTCGACGGCTTTCTGAGATACCTGAAGGTTGAGCGCCAGCTCAGCCCTTTAACCCTGCTGAACTACGGCCGCCAGCTTGAAACCATCATCCATCTGCTTGATGAGATGGGGTTGAAGGCCTGGCAGCAGTGCGATGCGGCAGGCGTACGTTCTCTGGCGGTTCGTAGCCGCAAAGCAGGGCTTGGGCCTTCAAGCCTCGCGCTGCGCCTTTCCGCGTTACGCAGTTTCTTCGACTGGCAGGTCAGCCAGGGCGAGCTGAAAGCCAATCCCGCAAAAGGAATCTCCGCTCCGAAAGCGGGCCGCCATCTGCCGAAAAATATCGATGTGGACGATGTTAATCGCCTGCTGGATATCGATCTTAACGATCCCCTCGCCGTACGCGATCGCGCTATGCTTGAAGTGATGTATGGCGCAGGCCTGCGTCTTTCGGAGCTGGTGAATCTGGACTGCGGCCATGTGGATCTTTCCACCGGTGAAGTATGGGTGATGGGTAAAGGCAGCAAAGAACGTCGCGTACCTGTGGGTAAATCCGCCGTGGTTTGGGTTGAGCACTGGCTCGACCTGCGCGAGCTTTTTGGGCCGGACGACGACGCGCTGTTTTTGTCGAAGCAGGGCAAGCGTATCTCCGCCCGCAACGTACAAAAGCGCTTTAGCGAGTGGGGCATCAAGCAGGGACTCAACAGCCACGTCCATCCGCATAAACTCCGCCACTCTTTTGCCACGCATATGCTGGAATCGAGCGGCGATCTGCGCGGCGTGCAGGAGCTGCTTGGCCATGCGAACCTGTCCACCACGCAAATCTACACCCACTTAGACTTTCAACATTTAGCCTCGGTGTACGATGCCGCACATCCGCGCGCTAAACGGGGGAAATCGTAATGCATTTTTATCGCCCGCTTGGGCCAGTCGCCGCGCTCACTTTCGATCTCGACGACACGCTGTATGACAACCGCCCGGTAATCGAACGTACCGAGCTGGAATCGCTGAGCTTCGTGCAGAATTACCATCCGAGCCTTAGCGCCATAACAAAACCAGACTTTATGCGCCTGCGCCAGGCGATTCGTCTGGCAGAGCCGGACATTTACCACGACGTCACGGAGTGGCGTCGCCGTGCCGTTGAGCAGGCCATGTTAGAGGCGGGGTTAACCGCAGAAGAGGCTGCGGCGGGCGCCACTGCTTCGATGGCGAATTTCGCCAAATGGCGTAGCCGTATCGACGTGCCGCAGGAAACCCACGATACGCTGGCAAAGCTTGCGCAAAAATGGCCGCTGGTGGCGATCACCAACGGTAACGCGCAGCCGCATCTGTTCGGGCTGGATAAGTATTTTAAATTTGTTCTGCGCGCAGGGCCCCCACGGGCGCTCTAAGCCGTTTAACGACATGTATCACCTGGCGGCAGAAAAGCTCGGCGTACCGCTTGAACACATCCTGCACGTGGGCGACGATCTCACTACCGACGTGGCGGGCGCGGTACGCTGTGGGATGCAGGCATGCTGGATTAACCTGCGCGACGGTGACCTGATGCAGATCGACGATAGCCGCTTATTGCCGCATCTCGAAATTTCGCGGTTGGCATCCCTCACCGCGCTGATATAATCATCAATAACTCTGTATAAAATTCCAGGGGTTTCCCCTGCGGTTGCTGGCAATGTTGGCGTAGGGTGGGTAAACGAAGTGCCACCCACCGCCTGTCGCTCGTGGCGGATGGCGCTGTGCTTATCCGCCCTACGTCTTGTCCTCTAACCCTTGTGTGATACCTCAACCCAATACTTACCCGGCGGTGCCAATGGACGTTTCTTACCTGCTCGATAGCCTCAATGATAAACAGCGCGAAGCCGTCGCGGCCTCGCGCAGCAACATGCTGGTGCTGGCCGGGGCGGGCAGCGGTAAGACGCGCGTGCTGGTGCACCGCATCGCATGGCTGATGAGCGTGGAAAACTGTTCGCCATACTCCATCATGGCGGTGACGTTTACCAACAAAGCGGCGGCCGAAATGCGCCACCGTATTGGCCAGCTGATGGGCACCAGCCAGGGCGGCATGTGGGTCGGCACCTTCCACGGCCTGGCGCACCGCCTGCTGCGCGCGCACCATATGGATGCCCGGCTGCCGCAGGACTTCCAGATCCTGGACAGCGAAGACCAGCTGCGTTTGTTAAAGCGTCTGATTAAGGCGCTGAACCTCGACGAAAAGCAGTGGCCGCCGCGTCAGGCAATGTGGTACATCAACGGCAAAAAAGACG
Source organism: Dryocola mayonis (assembly GCF_051307045.1). Taxonomy (NCBI): domain Bacteria; kingdom Pseudomonadati; phylum Pseudomonadota; class Gammaproteobacteria; order Enterobacterales; family Enterobacteriaceae; genus Dryocola; species Dryocola mayonis. The sequence goes on along the minus strand of NZ_CP150452.1, from coordinate 4,046,510 downwards.
AAGGGCTGCGCCCGCATCATATTGAAAGCTATGGCAATCCCGTAGAGCAAACCTGGCAGAAGGTCTATCAGGCCTATCAGGAAGCCTGCGATCGCGCCGGGCTGGTGGATTTCGCCGAGCTGCTGCTGCGCGCTCACGAACTCTGGCTTAACAAGCCGCATATCCTCAACCACTACCGCGAACGCTTCACCAATATCCTGGTGGACGAATTCCAGGATACCAACAGCATTCAGTATGCCTGGATACGCCTGCTGGCAGGCGACAGCAGCAAGGTGATGATCGTAGGCGATGACGACCAGTCCATCTACGGCTGGCGCGGCGCTCAGGTAGAAAACATTCAGCGTTTCCTCAGCGATTTCCCCGGCGCGCAAACCATTCGTCTGGAGCAAAACTACCGTTCGACGAACAATATCCTGAACGCGGCCAACGCCCTGATCGCTAATAACGCCGGTCGCCTGGGCAAAGAGCTGTGGACAGACGGCAGCGACGGCGAGCCTATCTCTCTCTACTGCGCTTTCAACGAGCTGGATGAGGCGCGCTTTGTCGTCAACCGCATCAAAACCTGGCAGGAGAAGGGCGGTCAGCTTGAGCACTGCGCCATTCTCTACCGCAGCAACGCCCAGTCGCGCGTGCTGGAAGAGGCGCTGCTGCAGGTCGGCATGCCGTACCGTATCTACGGCGGCATGCGCTTCTTCGAACGTCAGGAAATCAAAGACGCGCTCTCCTATCTGCGCCTGATTGCCAACCGTAACGATGACGCCGCCTTTGAACGCGTGGTGAACACGCCGACGCGCGGAATCGGCGATCGCACGCTGGACGTGGTGCGCCAGACCGCCCGCGACAAACAGCTTACGCTCTGGCAGTCCTGCCGCCTCCTGCTGCAGGAGAAAGCGCTGGCCGGACGTGCCGCTTCCGCGCTGCAGCGCTTTATGGAGCTGATTGACGCCATGGCGCACGAAACCATCGATATGCCGCTGCACGTGCAGACCGATCGCGTCATCAAAGACTCCGGCCTGATGATGATGTACGAGCAGGAGAAAGGCGAAAAAGGCCAGACGCGTATCGAAAACCTGGAGGAGCTGGTGACGGCGACGCGCCAGTTCAGCTACCAGGATGAAGACGAAGATCTGATGCCGCTGCAGGCGTTCTTGTCCCATGCCGCGCTGGAGGCGGGCGAAGGGCAGGCGGATACCTGGCAGGATGCGGTTCAGCTGATGACCCTGCACTCCGCGAAAGGGCTGGAGTTCCCGCAGGTATTTATCGTCGGCATGGAAGAGGGCATGTTCCCAAGCCAGATGTCGCTGGATGAGGGCGGCCGTCTGGAAGAGGAGCGCCGCCTGGCCTACGTGGGCGTGACTCGCGCAATGCAAAAGCTGACGCTGACCTATGCGGAAACGCGTCGGTTGTACGGCAAAGAGGTTTATCATCGCCCGTCGCGCTTCGTTGGCGAGCTGCCGGAAAACTGTGTGGAAGAGGTGCGTTTGCGCGCAAGCGTCAGCCGGCCCGTCAGCCATCAGCGGATGGGAACGCCGCTTTCTGAGAATGATTCGGGCTTCAGCCTCGGGCAGCGCGTCCGCCACGCAAAATTCGGTGAAGGCACCATCGTCAACCTGGAAGGCAGCGGCGAACATAGCCGCGTGCAGGTGGCGTTTCCGGGGCAGGGAATTAAGTGGCTGGTGGCCGCTTATGCGCGCCTGGAAACGGTGTAAGTTATAGAAATATCGCGCAATTTTCCCGTGCGCTGCTACCCTTTAAACATCACTGGCAATTATTAGTCTGCGGTGTCCCGTTGCGTGTTGACGCCATATTTCTGGTGGCGTAACATGCGCGCACGATAACGGTTTAAGAGGACACTCGCCTTGGACACACCCAGTAGATACTGGCTCAATTACCTGTCAACCAGGTACAACTTCTAAGGCTATCCTCTTATGCTGATGGCCTTAGTGGTTGTCGGCGACCTCATATCCGTATATCCCGTCGCAATGAGTCAGACTGTTTAATGGTCTGAAACCTGTAATGTTTCTGTCTGTGTGCCAACCGAGCTGTCCCTGATATTTTTTTGCATTGGGAGTCCCGGTCATGCTGAGCGCATTTCAACTGGAAAACAATCGACTGTCCCGCCTCGAGCTGGATGAGGCCGACAACCTGACAAACTCCGTCTGGGTTGATTTGGTCGAACCCGAAGAGAGCGAGCGGCAGCGTGTGCAAACGGAACTTGGCCAGAGCCTGGCAACCCGACCAGAACTGGAAGACATCGAAGCATCCGCGCGTTTTTTTGAAGACGAAGACGGCCTGCACATTCACTCCTTTTTCTTCTTCGAAGATGCGGACGATCACGCCGGCAACAGCACCGTCGCGTTTACCATCCGCGAAGGCCGCCTGTACACGCTGCGCGAACGCGAACTGCCTGCGTTTCGCCTCTACCGCATGCGTGCCCGTAGCCAGAATATGGTGGACGGCAACGCCTATGAGCTGCTGCTTGACCTGTTTGAAACCAAAATCGAACAGCTGGCGGATGAAATCGAAAACATCTACAGCGATCTGGAAAAGCTAAGCCGGGTAATAATGGAAGGGCAGCAGGGCGATGAGTATGACGCCGCGCTCTCGACGCTGGCGGAGCTGGAAGATATCGGCTGGAAGGTTCGCCTGTGCCTGATGGATACCCAGCGCGCGTTAAACTTCCTGGTGCGTAAGGCGCGTCTGCCGGGCGGACAGCTGGAGCAGGCGCGTGAAATCCTGCGGGATATCGAATCCCTGCTGCCGCACAACGAGTCCCTGTTCCAGAAGGTGAACTTCCTGATGCAGGCGGCGATGGGCTTTATCAACATCGAGCAGAACCGCATCATCAAGATCTTCTCGGTGGTATCTGTGGTGTTCCTGCCGCCAACGCTTGTGGCGTCAAGCTACGGGATGAACTTTGAATTTATGCCCGAGCTGAAGCTGAGCTTCGGCTATCCCGCCGCGATTATCCTGATGATCCTCGCCGGGCTTGCGCCGTACCTGTACTTTAAGCGTAAGAACTGGCTGTAAAATGCCAGGCGGCGCTACGCTTATCCGCCCTACGATTTGATGAGTTGCGTAGGGCGGTCAGGCAGCCGCGCCATCTACCGCTAGCCGATTTTGCGCAGCTTATTTTGCGTATAAACCGCGTCCAGAATAAACACCGCCAGCGCCGCCCAGATAAAGCCAAACGTCAGCATCTTATCTTTCCCCACCACCTCGCCATAAAAGGTAACCGCCAGCAGGAACATCAGCGTTGGGCCAAGGTACTGGAAGAAGCCCAGCGTGGAGAGGCGTAAGCGCGTTGCGGCAGCGGTAAAGCACAGCAGCGGAATAGTGGTCACAATGCCCGCGGCGATTAACAGCAGGTTAAGCGACCAGGGATTCTGCCCCATATGGCTGGTGGCGCTGTCGGCAAAGCCAAACAGGTAAATCGCCGCTATCGGCAGCAGCCACAGGGTTTCAACCAGCATGCCGGTTTGCGCATCCACGGCGATTTTCTTACGCACCAGCCCGTAAAAGGCGAAGCTGAACGCCAGACCCAGGGCGATTATCGGCAGCGAACCGAACGTCCACAGCTGTACCAGTACGCCGCAGGCCGCAAGCGCCACCGCGACCCACTGCAGGGTGCGGAAGCGTTCGCCGAGGAAAATCATGCCTAAGACAACGTTAACCAGCGGGTTAATGAAGTAGCCGAGGCTTGCTTCCAGCATGTGATTATTATTCACCGCCCAGATGAAAAGCAGCCAGTTGCCGCCGATCAGCACCGCCGAGAGCGCCATCGCAAAAACCTTGCGGCGATTCTGACAGGCCTTTTTCACCTGCGGCCACTGACGGCTGAGGCTAATCAACGCCACCATAAAAAAGAACGACCAGATCACGCGGTGGGTAAGAATTTCATCCGCCGGGACGTAGTGGATCAGCTTGAAATAGGCAGGCGCAATGCCCCAGATTAAATACGCTGCGAGGGCAAGCAGTACGCCCTGGCGGGTCTGTTTCGCATCCATGAAAAAACTCTTAAAAGAATAGTGCGCAAATAGTAACAGGATTTATCTTCTCACCCCACCATATAGGTCGCCGTGGCGCTGGCGATATGGACCTGCTCTTCGTTATGTAATTCAACCCGCGCGACGGCGACTTTGTTGCCGGCCCGCAGCAGGCTGCTGCTGGCGGTAAAGCGCACCCCACGACCCGGACGCAGATAATCCACGCGCAGATCGATTGTGCCCATCTTTGACAGACGCTGGCGCAGCTCCTCCTCGCTGATGCTTTCATGGCGCGTCAGGGTGCTGCCTACGCAAACCAGACCCGCTGCGACATCCAGCGCGGAGGCAATCACCCCGCCGTGCAGAATGCTCTGCGCCCAGTTGCCGACCATCATCGGTTGATTATTAAAGCCGAGCTGGGCAAAATTTTTTTCATAGCGCTCCAGCTCAAGGCCCAGCGCGCGGTTAAACGGCATGTGATAGACAAAAATTTCGCCAACCAGCTGAAGTGCGGATTCGGGAGTCAGTATGGAGCCGGACATGGATCGTTCCTCGATCGAAAAAACCTGAATAAGTTAACTGAATGTGTATTTTATGCTTCGCTTTTGTTGCTTTCCACTTTAAGAAAGGTTGACCGCGCGGGATGCGAAGGAACTATGTAGAATGTCCGCCAGCTAATAATTCGCTACTAAATTTAAGTTCGGGAGAACATTGTCGATGCGCAAGTTTCTGGGATGCTTGATGGCGGCGTGTTTGCTGCCTGTTACGGCCTACGCACAGGAAGCCACGATTAAAGAGGTTCATGATAAACCCGCCGTGCGCGGCAGCGTCATCGCTAACCTGCTTCAGGAACATGACAATCCGTTCACGCTCTATCCGTATGATACTAACTATTTGATTTATACGGTAACGGACGATCTGAACAAAGAAGCTATTCGCTCTTATAACTGGTCGGATAACGCCCGTAAAGATGAAGTGAAGTTCCAGCTGAGCCTCGCTTTCCCGCTATGGCGCGGTATTCTCGGCTCGAACTCGGTGCTGGGCGCTTCCTATACGCAGAAATCCTGGTGGCAGCTCTCTAACAGCGGCGACTCTTCCCCGTTCCGCGAAACAAACTATGAGCCGCAGCTTTTCCTGGGCTTCGCGACCGACGAGACCTTCGCTGGCTGGACGTTACGCGACGTGGAGTTTGGTTATAACCACGACTCCAACGGGCGCTCCGATCCAACCTCCCGCAGCTGGAACCGCCTGTACGCCCGCCTGATGGCAGAAAACGGCAACTGGCTGGTTGAGGCGAAACCCTGGTACGTGCTTGGCAGCACCGATGACAACCCGGACATCACCAAATATATGGGCTATTACCAGCTGAAGATTGGCTACTCGCTGGGTGATGCGGTGCTGAGCGTGAAAGGGCAGTACAACTGGAACACCGGCTACGGCGGCGCCGAAATGGGCTTTAGCTACCCGGTGACTAAACATGTACGCCTCTATACCCAGCTCTACAGCGGTTACGGCGAGTCGTTAATTGATTACAACTTTAACCAGACGCGCTTCGGCGTTGGCGTTATGCTTAACGATCTGTTCTAAAAAGTTGCAGTTTTTACCTCAGGCGCTGAAAATGGCGCCTGAATTTTGGGTGGTGGAGAAAGCGTGACACAGGCGGAAGTAATTAATCAGGCAGCGCTGGCAAGGCAGGTTTTGCAGGAAACCTTTGGCTACCAGCAGTTCCGTCCGGGCCAGGAAACCATCATCGAAACGGTGCTTGAGGGGCGCGACTGTCTGGTCGTGATGCCTACCGGCGGCGGCAAATCCCTGTGCTATCAGATCCCCGCGCTGGTCTTCGGCGGACTGACGGTGGTGGTTTCGCCGCTGATTTCCCTGATGAAAGACCAGGTCGATCAGCTGCTGGCGAACGGCGTTGCCGCGGCCTGCCTGAACTCCACCCAAAGCCGTGAGCAGCAGCTGGAAGTGTTGGCTGGCTGCCGCAGCGGGCAGGTGCGTTTGCTGTATATCGCCCCTGAACGGCTGATGATGGACAACTTCATCGACCAAACCAGCCACTGGCATCTTTCCATGGTGGCGGTGGATGAGGCGCACTGTATATCCCAGTGGGGGCACGATTTCCGCCCGGAATACGCTGCGCTCGGACAGCTGCGCCAGCGCTTGCCCACCGTACCTTTTATCGCCCTTACCGCCACCGCCGACGATACCACCCGGCTGGATATCGTGCGCCTGCTCGGCCTGCAGGATCCGCTGATTCAAATCAGCAGCTTCGACCGGCCGAATATTCGCTACATGCTGATGGAGAAGTTTAAACCGCTCGATCAGCTGATGCGCTACGTTCAGGAGCAGCGCGGTAAGTCCGGTATTATTTACTGCAACAGCCGCGCAAAAGTGGAAGACACCGCAGCGCGCCTGCAAAGCAAGGGTATCAGCGCCGGGGCCTATCACGCGGGCCTGGAGCATAGCGTGCGTGCCGAGGTGCAGGAGAAGTTCCAGCGCGACGACCTGCAAATCGTGGTGGCTACCGTGGCGTTTGGCATGGGCATCAACAAGCCGAACGTACGCTTTGTGGCGCACTTTGATATCCCGCGCAATATAGAATCCTACTACCAGGAAACGGGGCGCGCCGGACGCGACGGGCTGCCTGCGGAAGCGATGCTTTTCTACGACCCGGCGGATATGGCCTGGCTGCGTAAATGCCTGGAAGAGAAGCCTGCCGGCCAGCTGCAGGATATCGAACGGCATAAACTCAACGCGATGGGCGCTTTTGCCGAAGCGCAGACCTGTCGTCGTCTGGTGCTGCTGAACTACTTCGGCGAAGGCCGGCAGCAGGCCTGCGGCAACTGCGATGTGTGCCTCGATCCGCCGCGTCGTTACGACGGCCTGGTGGATGCGCAAAAAGCGCTTTCCTGTATTTATCGCGTAGGCCAGCGTTTCGGCATGGGCTACGTCGTTGAGGTGCTGCGCGGCGCGAACAACCAGCGTATTCGCGACCTCGGGCACGACAAGCTTAAAATCTATGGTGAAGGCCGCGATCACACCACCGAGCACTGGGTGAGCGTCATTCGCCAGCTCATCCATCTCGGCGTCGTAACGCAAAATATCGCCCAGCACTCTGCTTTGCAGCTTACCGAAGCGGCGCGTCCTTATTTGCGCGCTGAAGTACCGCTAATGCTGGCGGTGCCGCGCGTGGTCGCCATCAAACCGCGGGCAAATCAGAAAGTGTTCGGCGGCAATTACGACCGTAAACTGTTCGCCAAGCTGCGCAAGCTGCGCAAAGCCATCGCCGATGAAGAGAACATCCCGCCGTACGTGGTGTTTAACGACGCCACGCTTATCGAAATGGCCGAGCAGATGCCGATTTCCGCAGGCGAAATGCTCGGCGTCAACGGCGTGGGCACCCGCAAGCTGGAACGTTTTGGCCGCGAGTTTATGTCGCTGATTCGCAGCCACGTCGACGGCGAAGATGAGTAGTAGCCAGTCCTGCCCGAACGTGGCAGGATAATCACTCACTGAATAATTTTCCCGCGAGTTATTTCTTATGCTGATGCTTTTTCTGACCGTAGCGGTGCTGCATATCGTTGCGCTGGTCACGCCCGGCCCCGACTTTTTCTTCGTTTCCCAGACCGCCGTTAGCCGTTCGCGCAAAGAGGCGATGATGGGCGTGCTGGGCATTACCGGCGGCGTTATGGTCTGGTCCGGCGTGGCGCTGCTTGGCCTGAACCTGATCCTTGAAAAAATGGCGTGGCTGCACAGCATTATCATGGTCGGCGGCGGAGTATATTTGTGCTGGATGGGCTACCAGATGCTGCGCGGCGCGCTGAAAAAAGAGACGGTTGCGCAGGAGTCGCCGGCGGTAGAACTGGCGCATGGCGGGCGCAGTTTTCTTAAAGGGCCTGCTCACCAACCTGTCGAATCCGAAAGCCATTATCTACTTCGGCAGCGTGTTTTCGCTGTTCGTGGGCGACAGCGTAGGCAGCGCAGAGCGCTGGGGATTGTTCGTGATGATCGCGCTGGAAACCTTTGCCTGGTTCACCGTGGTTGCCAGCCTGTTTGCCCTACCGAAAATGCGTCGCGGCTATCAGCGCCTCGCCAAATGGATTGACGGCATGGCGGGCGCGTTATTCACCGGTTTCGGCATTCACCTGATTATCTCTCGCTAGTCATCCAGGCCGCGCTCCGGCCAGGAGCGCGCCTACCAGCATAAACAGCGAGCCAAACACCCGGTTTAGCGCCTTCACCTGCTTCGGTCCCTTAATCCAGCCCGCAATCCTTGTCGCCAGCGTCGCATAGCCAATCATCACTACGATATCCACCACTACGGTCGTCACCCCAAGCGTTACGTACTGAATCGCCTGCGGCTGGTGGGGCGCGATAAACTGCGGGAAAAGCGCGGCGAGAAACACGATGCTTTTAGGGTTGGTCAGATTCACAAAGATGGCGCGTTTAAACAGGCGGCTGCGCGGCTGGCTGGCCGCCAGCGTATTGAGATCTATTGCCCCGGCGGCACGCCATTGCTGTATGCCAAGCCAGATCAGGTAGGCGGCGCCCGCCCATTTCAGCACCTCAAACGCCAGCAGCGAGCGTGAAAATAATGCGCCAAGGCCAACGCCGACCAGAACGATATGGATCGCCAGCCCGGTTTGCAAACCGGCAATGGAGGCCGCCGCGCCCCGATAGCCGTGGCTGATGGCGGTGGTCATGGTGTTAATGGCGCCGGATCCGGGCGAGAGGCTCAAAATAAGCGTCGTTAGAAGATAAGTACACCACCATTCGAAAGTCATCTGAATTCCCAGGAAGAACACTTTTGTGCCACAATACGCTATTGTTTATGGGCGTGCTACGGATCACATATATTCAGTCCAGACGGTGCAAAAACAGCTTATGACGCAGCATAAAAATGGATGGTTCGCGCGTGAGGGCGCATTTGCTGCTTTCACCATGGGCCCGTTAACGGACTTCTGGCGCGAGCGTGAAGAACGGGAATTTTTGGGCGTCGACGACGTGCCGGTGCGCTACGTCAGGTTTTGCCGCGAAGGCCATGACCGCGTAATAGTCGTCTGCCCGGGGCGCATCGAAAGCTATGTGAAGTATGCCGAACTTGCCTGGGATTTGTTCCACTGCGGCTTTGACGTCCTGATTATCGATCATCGCGGCCAGGGCCGTTCGGGTCGTCTGCTGTCGGACACCCACCGCGGCCACGTCGTGAAATTCAGCGATTACGTTGATGATTTCGACCGTTTCTACCAGCAGGAAGTCGCGCCGGGTCCGTGGCGAAAACGCTACGTGCTGGCGCACTCCATGGGAGGCGCAATCACCTCTTTATGGCTGGAAAAAAACTCACAGGCGTTTGATGCCGTCGCCCTTTGTGCGCCGATGTTCGGCATCACGCTGCGCTGGCCGGAATGGATGGTGCGCCATCTGCTGGACTGGGCCGAAGGCCATCAGCGTATTCGTGAGGGTTATGCAATAGGAACAGGCCGCTGGCGCGCTTTGCCGTTTAGCGTTAATGTCCTGACCCACAGCCGCGAGCGTTACCGCCGCAACCTGCGTTTTTATGCCGACGAGCCGGCATTACGGGTGGGCGGACCAACCTGGCACTGGGTACGCGAAGGGATACTCGCAGGAGAACAGGTATTAGCGGGAGCCACCGCCATTACCACGCCGATGTTAATACTCCAGGCAGAAGAGGAGCGGGTGGTGGATAACCGCGCGCACCAGCGATTCTGCGAGCTTCGTGCCGCGGCGGGCCATCCCTGTGAGGGGGAAACACCTTACGTCATAAAAGGCGCGTATCATGAGATCCTGTTTGAAAAGGACGATATGCGAGCCGAAGCGTTGCATGCCATCCTCGAGTTTTTCGACCGGCATCGTTAATTTTCTTCACCAGAGGTTTACTAATCCTATGTACCATGTCGTTGCGTCTGATTTAGATGGCACGTTGCTGTCCCCCGATCACCTGCTCTCGCCCTATGCCAAAGAAACGCTAAAACTGCTCACCGCTCAGGGCGTGCATTTCGTCTTCGCCACCGGCCGCCACCACATCGACGTTGCGCAGATCCGCGATAACCTCGAAATCAAAGCCTATATGATCACCTCAAACGGCGCGCGCGTGCACGACACCGACGGCAACCTGGTCTTCACTCACGATCTGGACCGCGATATCGCAGCCGATCTGTTCGGCGTGATGCATACCAGCACGGATATCGTTACCAACGTCTACCGCGGCGACGAATGGTTTATGAACCGCCATCGCCCGGAAGAGATGAAATACTTTAAAGAAGCGGTGTTTAACTATTCGCTGTACGAGCCAGGCCTGCTGGAAACGGACGGCGTGAGCAAGGTGTTCTTCACCTGCGATGAGCATGAAAAACTGCTGCCGCTGGAGCAGGCCATCAACGCCCGCTGGGGCGACCGCGTAAACGTCAGCTTTTCCACGCTCACCTGCCTGGAAGTGATGGCGGGCGGCGTTTCCAAAGGCCACGCGCTGGAGGCCGTATCCAAAGCTATGGGCTATAGCCTGAAAGACTGCATCTCCTTTGGCGACGGCATGAACGACGCTGAAATGCTCTCCATGGCGGGCAAAGGTTGCATCATGGGCAACGCCCACCAGCGCCTGAAGGACCTGTTGCCGGAGCTGGAAGTCATCGGCACCAACGCCGACAACGCCGTGCCGCACTACCTGCGTAAAATGTTCCTCGGCGCGCAGTAAATCCGCCAAACGAGTGGTGTATTTTTCACCACTCGTCAACCAAATACTTCCCCCTCTGCCCACAAGCTTCGCTACAATGGCGAATAAATTGCCTGTTGCAGAGTTCTCATCGTGCCGTTACTTATCATCACCACCATCCTGTGGGCCTTCTCTTTTAGCCTGATTGGCGAACACCTTGCCGGCCATGTCGACAGCTATTTCTCCGTGCTGATGCGCGTGGGGCTGGCGGCGCTGGTATTCCTGCCGTTCCTGCGGTTTAAAGGCTATAGCCTGAAAACGCTGCTGCTGTATATGCTGGTGGGCGCGCTACAGCTGGGCGTTATGTACCTGTTTAGCTTCCAGGCCTATCTTTACCTTACGGTGTCTGAATTCCTGCTGTTTACGGTGCTCACGCCGCTTTACATCACCTTTATCTATGATGTGCTCAGCCGCAGACCGCTGCGCTGGGGCTATGCGCTAAGCGCAGGGCTTGCGGTGGTGGGCGCGGCGATTATTCGCTACGACAAAGTAAGCGATCATTTCTGGACCGGCCTGCTGCTGGTGCAGGCGGCGAATATCTGCTTTGCGATCGGCATGGTGGGCTATAAACGCCTGATGGAAACGCGCCCGATGCCGCAGCACTGCGCCTTTTCCTGGTTTTATCTCGGGGCTTTTGCGGTGGCGACCATCGCCTGGTTTGCGCTGGGTAATCCGCAGAAGCTGCCGACCACCGGCCTGCAGTGGGGCATTCTGGTCTGGCTGGGCGTGGTGGCTTCCGGGCTTGGTTACTTTATGTGGAACTACGGCGCAACCCAGGTGGATGCCGGAACGCTTGGCATCATGAACAACGTGCATGTGCCCGCAGGGCTGCTGGTCAACCTCGCCATCTGGCAGGAACAGCCCCACTGGCCGAGCTTTATCATAGGTGGGACGGTGATAATGGCCTCGCTATGGGTGCATCGCCATTGGGTCGCTCCGCGTTCCGCACAAACGGAAGATGCTCGCAGGCGTGCAGGCGCGTCGAGCGAATAAACGCCTCTGTTACCGGCTGACGCTGCTCGCCGTCGCGCACGGCGGCGTACAGCCGGCTCCACAAACCTTCGCCCAGCGTTTTGGTGACCACCAGGCCCTGGCGTTCAAAACTCTCCACTACCCAATGCGGCAGCGCGGCAATTCCCATGCGCGCCGACACCATCTGAATCAGCAATAAGGTGTTATCGACGCTTTTCAGCGAAGGGCTGACGCCCGCCGGCTGCAGGAAATGCCGCCAGATATCCAGTCGGCTACGCTGCACCGGATAAATCAGCAGGGTTTCGCTGCTCAAATCTTCCGGCTCGATGCGCGCTTTACCGGCCAGCGGATGGTCGGTTGCCAGCACCAGACGCACCTCATAATCAAACATCGGCGAATAGTGCAGGCCGCTGCGCGGCAGAATATCGGAGGTTAAAACGATATCCAGCTCGCTTTGCTGCAGCGCGGGCTGCGGGTCGAAGGTGACGCCGGATTTGAAATCCATCTCCACCTGCGGCCACTGCTTATTGAAGCTTTCCAGCGCCGGCGTCAGCCACTGAATGCAGCTGTGGCATTCAATGGCGATGCGGAGCGTGGTCTGGTGCGGTTCGTTACACGCCTGAAGCGCCCGGCTTATCTGCGGCAGAACCTGCTCGGCAAGCTGCAGCAACACTTCACCCTGCGGCGTGAAGCGCAATGGCTGACTTTTACGAATAAACAGGCGGAACCCAAGCCGCTGCTCCAGATCGCTGAACTGATGGGAGAGGGCCGACTGGGTCTGATGTAACGCGGCGGCGGCGGCGGCCAGAGAGCCGCAGTTTCGTAACGCCTGGAGCGTCCGCAGGTGTTTTATCTCGATCATGAAAGTCCTTCACTTCGCCATGAACAAATTGCGCTTGAGGAATATACAGTACCTGCGGATTATGGATGTGTAAACATCTGGACGTCTAAATGCGTCAAATTTGAATAATGATGAGGAAAGAAAAATGACGATCAAAAATCACACCCTCGGTTTTCCTCGTGTCGGCCTGCGTCGCGAGCTGAAAAAAGCGCAGGAAAGCTACTGGGCGGGCAATATCGCTCAGGAAGAGCTGCTGGCCGTGGGCCGCGAACTGCGCGCTCGCCACTGGGAGCAGCAAAAACAGGCCGGCGTGGAGCTGCTGCCGGTCGGCGATTTCGCATGGTACGACCACGTTCTGACCACCAGCCTGCTGCTTGGCAACGTTCCGGCTCGTCATCAGAACGCGGACGGCGGCGTCGATATCGATACCTTATTCCGCATCGGTCGCGGCCGCGCGCCAACGGGCGAACCTGCCGCCGCCGCGGAAATGACCAAGTGGTTTAACACCAACTATCACTACATGGTGCCGGAATTCACCAAAGGCCAGCAGTTCAGGCTGACCTGGACCCAGCTGCTTGATGAAGTTGACGAAGCGCTGGCGCTGGGCCACAAAGTGAAGCCCGTGCTGCTTGGCCCGCTAACCTACTTATGGCTGGGCAAAGTGAAAGGCGAGCAGTTTGACCGCCTGAGCCTGCTCCAGGACATTCTGCCGGTGTATCAGCAGGTGCTGGCTGAACTGGCAAAACGCGACATTGAGTGGGTGCAGATTGACGAGCCGGCCCTGGTGCTGGAACTGCCGCAGGCGTGGCTGGACGCGTATAAGCCTGCCTATGACGCGCTGGCCGGCAATGTGAAGCTGCTGCTCACCACCTATTTCGAAGGCGTAACGCCAAACCTGAACACGATCACCGCGCTGCCGGTGCAGGGTCTGCACGTCGATTTCGTTCACGGCAAAGACGACGTCAACGCCATCCACCAGCAGCTGCCGGCCGGCTGGCTGCTCTCTGCCGGCGTGATCAACGGCCGTAACGTCTGGCGTGCCGACCTGACCGAAAAATACGCCCGGCTTAAAGAGCTGGTCGGTAAACGCGATCTGTGGGTGGCTTCCTCCTGCTCGCTGCTGCACAGCCCAATCGATCTGAGCGTGGAAACGCGTCTGGATGCGGAAGTGAAGAGCTGGTTTGCCTTCGCCCTGCAAAAATGTGCCGAGCTGGCGCTGCTGACCGAAGCGCTCAACAGCGGCAAAACGGACAAGCTGGCAGAATGGAGCGCCCCGATCCAGGCGCGCCGCCACTCAAGCCGCGTGCATAACGCCGCGGTGGAAAAACGTCTGGCCGCCATTACCGCGCAGGACAGCCAGCGTCGCAGCGACTATGCCGCGCGTGCACAGGCGCAGCGTCAGCGCTTTAATCTGCCCGCCTGGCCGACCACCACCATCGGCTCGTTCCCGCAAACGACTGAAATTCGCGGTCTGCGTCTGGATTTCAAAAAGGGAAATCTGGATGCCGGTAATTACCGCACCGGTATTGCCGAACACATCAAACAGGCGATCGTTGAGCAGGAGCGTTTAGGTCTGGACGTGCTGGTTCACGGCGAAGCCGAACGTAACGACATGGTGGAATACTTCGGGGAGAACCTGGACGGCTTCGTATTTACTCAAAACGGCTGGGTGCAAAGCTACGGTTCCCGCTGCGTGAAGCCGCCGGTAGTGATTGGCGATATCAGCCGTCCGAAGCCTATCACCGTGGAGTGGGCGAAATATGCGCAATCCCTGACCGACAAACCGGTAAAAGGCATGCTGACCGGGCCGGTGACAATTCTTTGCTGGTCGTTCCCGCGTGAAGACGTGAGCCGCGAAACCATCGCGAAGCAAATCGCCCTTGCGCTGCGTGACGAAGTGGCGGATCTGGAAGCGGCGGGCATCGGCATTATCCAGATTGACGAGCCGGCCCCTGCGCGAAGGCCTGCCGCTGCGCCAGTCCGACTGGCAGGCTTATCTGGAGTGGGGCGTCGAGGCCTTCCGCCTGAACGCAGCCGTAGTGCGCGACGACACGCAGATCCACACCCATATGTGTTACTGCGAGTTCAACGACATCATGGATTCCATTGCGGCGCTGGACGCGGATGTGATTACCATCGAAACCTCCCGTTCCGATATGGATCTGCTGGAGGCGTTCAAAGAGTTCGAATACCCGAATGAAATCGGACCGGGCGTGTACGACATTCACTCCCCGAACGTGCCGAGCGTGGAATGGATTGAGGCGTTACTGAAGAAAGCGGCGGAGTCCGTTCCGGCAGAGCGCCTGTGGGTGAACCCGGACTGCGGTCTGAAAACCCGCGGCTGGCCGGAAACCCGCGCCGCGCTGGCGAATATGGTTAAGGCTGCGCAGAATTTGCGTAGCGCCTAGTCGTCAAAACGGAGGCGAAAGCCTCCGTTTCTTTATCTTGCCGCGCTCGCCTGCACCTGTTATGCAGCAGGAAACAGAAAAACAGGTTAACGTCGTTTGTGATAAGGCAAAAGCGCAGCAAAATGCTTTAAGAACCCGGTATCAGCATGAGAAAAATATTCTTGCGGTAGTTAATGGATACGATTTTTAATGCAAAGCCGCCTGATGCGACGGGCAAAGACAAATTGCCCGTCGCATCAGGCGGCGTGCGAGATTAGCTCAGCTTGCTGTTATCAGGCCTTTTTCGCACCGTACTTTTCAAACCACTTCAGCATGCGCTGCCAGCCATCCTTCGCAGACTCTTCATGGTAGCTTGGGCGATAGTCCGCATTAAACGCGTGGCCCGCTTCCGGGTAGACGATAATTTCCGCGTTGGCGTTCGCAGCGCGCAGCGCCTGGCGCATCGTCTCTACGCTCTCTTGTGAAATCCCCGTGTCCTGTGCGCCGTACAGGCCTAAAACGGGCGCGTTCAGCTCGGTGGCGATATCCACCGGGTTGCGAGGAGAGTTCAGCGTTTTTTCGCCCACCAGTTTGCCATACCAGGCGACGGCCGCTTTAAGCTGCGGATTGTGCGCGGCATACAGCCAGGCGATGCGTCCGCCCCAGCAAAAACCGGTAATCATCAAGCGATGCGCGTCACCGCCGTGGCGCGTCGCCCAGTTTGCTACGTGATCGAGATCGGCCAGCACCTGGGCGTCCGGCACTTTGGAGACCAGCCCGCTAAACAGCGTCTGAATATCGGCATAATCGTTAGGATCGCCCTGTCGGAAATAGAGCTCCGGCGCCACGGCCAGATAGCCTTCCAGCGCCAGACGGCGGCAAATATCGCGAATATGTTCATGAACGCCGAAGATTTCCTGTACCACGATCACCACTGGCAGAGGGCCGGTCGCATCTTTCGGTCGCGCGTGCCAGGCGGGCATATTGTCGCCCTGGGAAGGAATGGTCGTTTCGCCAGCCTGAATGAAATCTTCCGGGGTTTGAATAACGGTTGAAGCAAGCGGCGAGGCGGCCGGCGCAAAATTGCCGCCCGGCTTATTGTGTGTTGGTTGCTCTTCTTTCATTGGCATTCTCCGTACCAGCATTAGCGCAGTGTGATAACTATAGCCAGGATTAGTAGCATCTCTGGTTTGCAAAAAGCGCTCTTTGCGCCTGATAAATGAACAAGCTCGGCTTGTTGTGTGATGGTTATCACTATTGAGATTGAAAATGATGTAATTTGTTTCATTCAAAGTGAAATGCATCACGAAATTATCCGCGGGGGTTCTGTAAAGTACCGCTTTGCGGCACAAGCCAACCCTACTCAACAGAGGAGTCTGTTATGTCCAAGTCTGATGTTTTTCACCTCGGCCTCACTAAAAACGACCTGCAAGGGGCAACGCTTGCTATCGTCCCGGGCGACCCGGAGCGAGTTGAAAAAATCGCCGCGTTGATGGATAAGCCGGTCAAACTGGCCGCCCACCGTGAATTCACTACCTGGCGCGCGGAGCTGGACGGCAAGGCCGTTATCGTCTGTTCGACGGGGATTGGCGGGCCTTCCACCTCTATTGCCGTGGAAGAGCTGGCGCAGCTGGGCATCCGCACCTTCCTGCGTATCGGTACTACCGGCGCTATCCAGCCGCATATCAATGTCGGTGACGTGCTGGTGACCACGGCTTCGGTACGTCTTGACGGCGCCAGCCTGCACTTTGCGCCGATGGAATTCCCGGCCGTTGCGGACTTCGCCTGTACTACCGCGCTGGTGGAAGCGGCGAAATCCGTGGGGGCGACCACGCACGTCGGCGTGACGGCTTCTTCCGATACCTTCTACCCGGGCCAGGAGCGCTACGACACCTTCTCAGGCCGCGTAGTGAGCCGCTTTAAAGGCTCTATGGAAGAGTGGCAGCAGATGGGCGTGATGAACTATGAAATGGAATCCGCTACGCTTCTGACCATGTGCGCCAGCCAGGGGCCTGCGCGCCGGTATGGTGGCGGGCGTTATCGTGAACCGCACCCAGCAGGAAATTCCGAACGCCGAAACCATGAAGCAGACTGAAAGCCATGCGGTGAAAATCGTGGTGGAAGCGGCTCGCCGCCTTGTTTAACCTCTTCAAAGCCGGCCCGGGCCGGCTTTATTTTACGCTTTGCGCAATGCCTCGCAGGAAATCCCTTTTAATCTGGACATTTATACAGCAGACTTTTACCTTGCTGGTGTTTGGCGTGGGCTGCAGGAGGCGTGGTGGATATCTCAATATTATTCGGGCTGGGGATTGCTCTGGTTGGCGTGCTGACCGGCTGGCTGCTGGCGAGCGTGCGGGCGGCGCAGCGGCAGGCCTTGCTTCATGAAGAGTACACAGAAGCCTACGGCGAGCTTAGCGCGGCCAGACAGGAGCTGCTGCAACAGCAGCACTGGAAGGAAGAGTGCGAGCAGCTCAACCGTGAATTACGCACCCAGCTTGAAATTAACAGCGCCCGGGAAGCCGATCTGCGTGAGTTAACCACGCTGCTTGAGCAAACCCGCCTGCATGCCGAAGACAAGCATCGGCAGATGATGAACAGCGAGCAGCGCCTGAGCGAGCAGTTTGAAAACCTCGCCAACCGTATTTTCGAGCAAAGCGGCCGCAAAGTTGAAGAGCAGAATCGCCAGAGCCTCAATGGCCTGCTTACGCCGCTGCGTGAACAGCTCGATGGCTTCCGTCGCCAGGTACAGGAAAGTTTTGGTCAGGAAGCTCGCGAACGCCACACCCTCACCCATGAAATCCGTAATCTGCAGCAGCTTAATGCGCAAATGGCGCAGGAAGCCCTTAACCTCACCAAAGCGCTAAAAGGCGATAACAAAACCCAGGGCAACTGGGGCGAAGTGGTGCTGACCCGCGTGCTTGAGGCGTCGGGTTTGAGGGAAGGGCATGAGTACCAGACGCAGGTAAACATCCAGCTCGAAAATAACAGCCGTATGCAGCCCGATGTCATTGTCCGCCTGCCGCAGGGCAAAGACGTGGTCATCGACGCCAAAATGACGCTGGTGGCCTACGAGCGTCACTACAACGGTGATGACGAACTCACCCGCGAAAGCGCGCTCAACGAGCATATCGCCGCTATCCGCAACCATATCCGTATGCTAAGCCGTAAGGACTATCAGCAGCTTCCCGGCCTGCGCTCCCTTGATTATGTGCTGATGTTCATTCCCATCGAACCGGCCTTTCTGCTGGCTATTGACCGCCAGCCGGAGCTAATCAGCGAAGCGCTGAGAAACAACATTATGCTGGTCAGCCCCACCACCCTGCTGGTGGCGCTAAGAACCATCGCCAACTTATGGCGTTATGAACATCAAAGCCGTAATGCCCAACAGATTGCCGAACGAGCAGGCCGCCTGTACGACAAAATGCGGCTGTTCGTTGATGACATGTCAGCTATCGGACAGAGCCTGGATAAAGCCCAGGATAACTACCGGCAGGCGATGAAAAAACTGGCCTCCGGTCGCGGTAATCTCCTCGTGCAGGCCGATGCGTTTCGCGGGCTGGGGGTGGAAGTGAAACGTGAGATTAATCCAGATTTGGTCGAGCAGGCGCGGCAGGAAGATAAGGATAACGCGGCGCGTATAGGGCATGAATTTGATGAAGAAACATACCAGAACAGCCCCTCAGACGATCGGCAAGTAGTGGGCGAGCGGCAGGCTTAGGTTTAGCCAGCAGGCTTGAATCATAGGGCTTTAGCGCCCATTCTGTTACACTTCACGTACCTTTTTTTGATAAGCAGGCATTGAGATGGTTGACGAATCCCAGGAAACAACACACTTTGGCTTCCGCACCGTAGCGAAAGAGCAGAAAGCCGATATGGTGGCTCATGTGTTCCACTCCGTGGCCGCAAAATACGACGTTATGAATGACCTGATGTCGTTTGGCATTCACCGTATCTGGAAGCGTTTTACTATCGACTGCAGCGGCGTGCGTCGCGGGCAGCGAGTGCTGGACCTTGCCGGGGGCACTGGCGATTTGACGGCTAAATTCTCGCGCCTGGTGGGTGAAACGGGCGAAGTTGTGCTGGCGGATATCAACGACTCAATGCTGAAAATGGGGCGTGAGAAACTGCGCAACATCGGCGTTGTCGGCAACGTGAATTACGTTCAGGCCAATGCGGAAGCGCTGCCTTTCCCGGATAACACCTTCGACTGCATCACCATCTCCTTCGGCCTGCGCAACGTTACCGATAAAGAAAAGGCGCTGCGCTCCATGTATCGCGTGCTGAAACCGGGCGGCCGTCTGCTGGTGCTGGAATTCTCCAAGCCCGTCATCGAACCGCTTAGCAAAGCTTACGACGCCTATTCTTTCCATATTCTGCCGCGCATCGGCGAAATGGTGGCGCAGGATGCGGAAAGCTATCGCTACCTGGCAGAATCTATCCGCATGCATCCCGATCAGGACACCCTGAAAGCGATGATGGAAGATGCCGGTTTCGAAAACACTACCTACTACAATCTGACCGCCGGGATTGTTGCCCTGCACCGCGGCTACAAATTCTGACGGGGAGCAGCCGATGCCATTTACACCGCTAGTGACTGCCGGAATCGAAAGCGTACTCAACGCCTTTTTATGGCGTGACCGCGGGCTGAAAGCCGCCCGCCAGCGCCTGCTGGGCAAGGTATTGCGCGTTGAGCTTAAAGAGTTCGCCGCACCTTTAGTGCTGGTCTTTAGCGAACAGCAGCTCGATGTGCTGGGCGAGTGGGAAGGCGAGGCGGACTGCCGCGTGATCACGCGCCTGGCCGTGTTACCAAAATTACGCGACAGGCAGCAGCTCACGGCGCTCATCCGCAGCGGCGATCTTGAAGTGCAGGGCGACTTGCAGGTGGTGCAAAACTGGGTTGCCTTAATGGATCTCGCCGAGTTCGACCCGGCAGAACTTCTCGCGCCTTATATCGGCGACGTGGCGGCGGAAGGCATCAGCAAAGTATTTCGCGGCGGCGGCAGGCTGTTGAAGAAAGGTTTTAATCGCAACCAGCAATATCTTGCCGAGGCTATCACCGAAGAGTGGCGCATGGCGCCAGGCCCACTGGAAGTGGCATGGTTCGCCGAAGAAACGGCGGCCGTTGAACGCGCAGCCGACGCATTGAGCGCGCGGCTGGACAAGCTGGAGGGCAAATGACGCCAGGGGAAATTCGTCGTCTTTATTTCATCATTCGTACTTTTCTCAGCTATGGCCTGGACGAGCTGATCCCCAGAATCCGCATCACGCTGCCGTTACGCCTCTGGCGGCGCATGCTGTTCTGGATGCCAAACCGCCATAAAGACAAGCTGCTGGGCGAACGTTTACGCCTTGCGCTGCAGGAGTTAGGGCCGGTGTGGATCAAATTCGGCCAGATGATGTCCACGCGTCGCGATCTTTTCCCGCCGCTTATCGCCGATCAGCTGGCCATGCTGCAGGATCGCGTCGCGCCCTTTGACGGCGTGCTGGCTAAGAAACAGATCGAGCAGGCGATGGGCGGTATTCCGGTAGAGACCTGGTTTGATGATTTCGACATCCAGCCTCTTGCGTCGGCGTCCATCGCCCAGGTTCACACCGCCCGCCTGAAAGAAAACGGCCGCGAGGTGGTGATCAAGATTATTCGCCCGGACATTCTGCCCGTCATCAGGGCGGACATGAAGCTCATCTATCGCCTGGCGCGCTGGGTGCCTCGACTGCTGCCGGACGGACGGCGTTTGCGCCCGATGGAAGTGGTGCGCGACTACGAGAAGACGCTCATCGACGAGCTGAATCTGCTGCGTGAATCGGCGAACGCTATCCAGCTCCGGCGCAATTTTGAAAATAGCCCGATGCTTTACGTGCCGGAGGTATTCTCGGATTACTGTAGCCAGGAAATGATGGTTATGGAGCGGATTTACGGTATCCCTGTTTCAGATATCGCGACGCTTGAAAGCCACGGCACCAATATGAAGCTGCTGGCCCGAACGCGGAGTGCAGGTCTTCTTCACCCAGGTGTTCCGCGACAGTTTCTTCCACGCCGACATGCACCCGGGCAATATATTTGTCAGCTATGAGCATCCCGAAGACCCGCAGTATATCGGCATCGACTGCGGCATCGTTGGTTCGCTTAACAAAGAAGATAAGCGCTATCTGGCGGAAAACTTCATCGCCTTCTTTAACCGTGACTACCGCAAGGTCGCCGAGCTGCACGTGGATTCAGGCTGGGTTCCGCCGGACACCAACGTTGAAGAGTTTGAGTTTGCTATCCGCACCGTTTGCGAGCCGATTTTTGAGAAGCCGCTGGCGGAGATCTCCTTCGGTCACGTGTTATTAAACCTCTTTAACACGGCGCGTCGTTTCAATATGGAAGTGCAGCCGCAGCTGGTTTTGCTGCAAAAGACGCTTTTATACGTCGAAGGCGTGGGAAGACAGCTTTATCCCCAGCTTGATTTGTGGAAAACCGCCAAGCCATTCCTGGAAGAGTGGATTAAAGAACAGGTTGGTATTCCTGCGCTGATTCGCTCTTTTAAGGAAAAAGCGCCGTTCTGGGTTGAAAAAATGCCCGAGCTGCCGGAACTGGTTTATAACAGTTTGCGCCAGGGCAAGCATTTACAGCAAAGCATTGATAAAATTCAGCACGAACTGCATCAGCATCATGTGCGGCAGGGGCAGTCGCGCTATCTGTTCGGCATCGGGGCTACGCTTATCCTTAGCGGAACCTTGTTGCTGATAAATAAGCCGGAATGGGAGTTTATGCCCGCCTGGCTGATGGCGGGCGGCATCGTGGTCTGGCTAATTGGCTGGCGGCGATCTGCCTGAAATTTCATCGTTATTAGCGGGCAGGTGCCGTATAATAACGGGCGTTATACAAACATCTTCGTGATTTGAGGCAACAATATGGGTGGTATCAGTATCTGGCAGTTAGTGATTATTGCCGTTATCGTCGTTCTTCTGTTCGGCACTAAGAAGCTGGGTTCTATTGGTTCCGATCTGGGCGCTTCTATCAAAGGCTTTAAGAAAGCCATGAGCGATGATGAGCCTAAAGAGAAAGACCGGTCCGCTGAAGACGCTGACTTCACCGCGAAGAACCTGGCGGATAAACAGCCCGGCGACGTGAAAAAAGACGAAGCAAAGAGCAACGATAAAGAGCAGGTATAAACCGTGTTCGATATTGGTTTTAGCGAACTGCTGCTGGTCTTCGTGATTGGCCTTGTTGTGCTGGGGCCCACAGCGTCTGCCGGTGGCCGTCAAAACGGTTGTCGGGTGGATTCGCGCGCTGCGCTCCCTTGCCGCGACGGTGCAAAACGAGCTGGCCCAGGAGCTGAAAATCCAGGAGCTGCAGGACAGCCTGAAAAAGGTTGAGAAAGCGAGCATGGACCACCTGACGCCCGAGCTGAAAGCCTCCATGGATGAGCTGCGCCAGGCGGCGGAGTCCATGAAGCGTTCCTATACGCAGGATCCTGAAAAAGCCAGCGACGATGCGCATACCATTCATAATCCCCTGGTGAAAGACGCTCAGGACAGCCATGAAGGCGTTACGCCGGCGACGGCGGCTCATCAGGCAAGCGCGCCTGACCAGGCTCCCGCAGTGGAAACAACGCAGGCTGCCGAACCTGAGCAAGACCTCGCCCAGCCTCAGGTTAAATCCGCACAATCCGTTACCAACCCGGTTCCTCCTCAACCTTCGAGTGATAAACAGTAAACATGGCCGTTGAAGATACCCAACCGCTCATCACCCATCTGATTGAGCTGCGCAAGCGACTGTTAAACAGCATTCTCGCTGTGCTGGTGATTTTTCTGGCGCTGGTTTATTTCGCTAATGACATCTATCAGATCGTGTCTGCGCCGCTGATAAAACAGATGCCGATAGGGTCGACGATGATTGCCACCGACGTGGCGTCGCCTTTCTTCACGCCCATTAAGCTGACGATTTACGTTTCGGTCTTTCTGTCGGCACCGGTCATTCTTTATCAGATATGGGCGTTTATCGCGCCCGCGCTGTATAAACATGAACGCAGGCTGGTCACGCCGCTGCTGATCTCCAGCTCTTTACTGTTCTATATGGGCATCGCCTTTGCTTATTTTGTCGTTTTCCCGCTGGCATTTGGCTTTCTGACAAAAACCGCGCCGGTAGGCGTGGTAATGTCTACCGACATCAGCAAGTACCTCGATTTTGTCATGACGTTATTTATGGCGTTTGGGGTCGCGTTTGAAGTACCGGTCGCCATTATCCTGCTGTGCTGGATGGGGGTAACCACCCCGGAAGCGCTGAAACAGAAGCGTCCGTATATCTTTGTCGGCGCCTTCGTGGTGGGGATGCTGCTGACGCCGCCCGATGTCTTCTCGCAAACGCTGCTGGCTATACCGATGTACTGTTTGTTTGAGGTCGGCGTGTTCTTCTCCCGTTACTATGTCGGCAAAGGCCGCCGTGATATGGAAGACGCCGAAGAAGATGATGACCACTCTGAAAAAGAGTCATGATTTCAGGCCGCCCGTCAGGGCGGTCGTCGTTTGGAAGGTTATATGTTTGATATCGGCGTCAATCTGACCAGCTCGCAATTTGCCAAAGACCATGCAGAAGTGGTGCTGCGCGCGCATCAAGCAGGGGTCAGCGGCATGCTGCTGACCGGCACCAGTCTTCATGAAAGCCAGCAGGCGCTCGCTATGGCGCAAAAGTATGCCGGCTGCTGGTCTACCGCTGGCGTTCACCCGCACGACGCAAGCCAGTGGCAGGAGGCAACCGCTGAAGCCATTGCTCAGCTTGCCGGCGCTTCTGAAGTGGTAGCTATCGGCGAGTGCGGCCTGGATTTTAACCGCAACTTTTCAACGCCAGCCGAACAGGAGCGCGCTTTCACCGCCCAGCTGGCGCTGGCCGCCGAGTTGATGATGCCGGTATTCCTCCACTGCCGCGAAGCCCATGAGCGTTTTATCGCCCTGCTTGATCCCTGGCTGGATAAGTTGCCCGGCGTTGTGCTGCACTGTTTTACCGGCACGCGTACCGAAGCCCGTGAGTGTCTCGCCCGCGGCCTGTTCCTCGGCGTTACCGGCTGGGTGTGCGATGAACGGCGCGGCCTTGAACTGCGTGAATTATTGCCCGTCATTCCAGCCCGGCAGCTGCTGCTGGAAACCGACGCCCCCTATTTGTTACCGCGGGATCTTAAACCAAAGCCTGCAATCCGGCGGAACGAACCCTGTTACTTGCCCCATATCCTCAATCAGGTTGCCCTGTGGCGCGGAGAAGATCCCGCCTGGCTTGCGCAAGTAACGGATGACAATGCCCGCCGTCTTTTCCGGCTGGCTTAAATCAGGAGAAAGTAAATGAGCTATGCATTTCCCGGTACGTTTCCCGGCCGCCGTATGCGCCGTGTCCGTCGCCACGATTTTAGTCGCCGCCTGGTGGCCGAAAACCAGTTAACGGTTAACGATCTGATTTATCCGGTATTCGTGATGGAAGGTCAGAATCGCCAGGAAGAGGTTGCGTCGATGCCGGGTGTTTATCGCATGACTATCGACCTGCTGCTCAAAGAAGCCGAAGCCGTTGCGAAACTGGGCGTTCCCGTCCTGTCTTTATTCCCGGTGATTGAAAGCGCAGGCAAATCTCTGCATGCCGAAGAAGCTTATAATCCTGATGGCCTGGTGCAGCGCGCCGTGCGCGCGCTGAAAGATGCGGTGCCGGAGTTAGGTTTACTGACTGACGTTGCGCTCGACCCTTATACCACCCATGGTCAGGATGGCGTGATTGACGAAGACGGCTACGTTATCAACGATATCACCCGCGAAATTCTGGTGCGTCAGGCGCTCTCCCATGCGGAAGCCGGGGCAGAAATCATCGCCCCCAGCGATATGATGGATGGCCGCATTGGCGCCATTCGCGACCGTCTGGAAAGCGACGGCTTCGTCAATACGCAGATCATGTCCTATGCCGCCAAATACGCCTCCTGCTATTACGGCCCGTTCCGTGACGCGATTGGCTCCTCCGGCAACCTGAAAGGCGGCAACAAGAAGACCTATCAGATGGACCCTGCCAACGGCGATGAGGCTTTACAGGAAGTCGCTCAGGATCTGCAAGAAGGCGCGGACATGGTGATGGTGAAGCCTGGCATGCCTTATCTGGACGTGGTGCGCCGCGTGAAGGATACCTTTGGCGTGCCGACGTTCGCCTACCAGGTTTCTGGAGAATATGCGATGCATATGGCCGCCATTCAGAACGGCTGGCTGGCAGAAAAACCGGCGATTATGGAGTCGCTGCTGTGCTTCAAGCGCGCGGGCGCGGATGGCGTGTTGACCTATTTCTCTAAGCGTGTCGCGCAGTGGCTGCACGATGAGCAAATGCAGCGCTAGACGCTACTAAAAAGGCCAGCATTGCTGGCCTTGCTTATTTCTGCAGCTTCCTGAAGTCCGTATTCTTCACGCTTTGCCTTACCTGCTTATTTAGCAGGTTAAGCAGCAGCATCGAGCGCGCCTCACCGTCCGGCTCGCTGAATATCGCCTCCAGTCCTTCGAAGGCCCCTTCGGTGATCACTACGCTATCGCCTGGATAAGGCGTTTCCGGATCGGTGACGTTTTCAGGGTGGTAGTTGATTAACCCATCGATAACGTCATCCGGCACGTTGGCAGGCTGGGAGCCAAAGCGGACAAAGTGGCTCACGCCGCGGGTGGAGTTGACCGTGGTGGTGTGGATGTTTTCCGGATCGAACTTGACGAACATATAGTTCGGGAACAAGGGTTCACTGACTGCAGTTCGCTTTCCACGCACCATCTTTTCCAGCGTGATCATCGGAGTAAGGCAGTTGACCGCCTGGCGCTCAAGATGCTCTTGCGCCCGCAGCAGCTGTCCTCTTTTGCAGTACAGAAGATACCAGGATTCCATAATTTCTCATCTCACCTCATTGAGCGCGCAAGAATAACAAAAGGTCGAACTCAGAGATAGCCAGCACAAGTATAACCCGCCGCCATCCGCTTAATGGCCAGGCAGTTACCTGTTTTTAACAAAAATACAGCATGGCGCAGTTGAAGTCCGTATAATGACGGCCATTCTCCGGGCCTGGATTAACTGCATGAAATACCACGACCTACGCGACTTTATTACGCTGCTTGAGCAACGCGGTGAGCTAAAACGTATCGCAATGCCCGTCGATCCGCATCTGGAAATGACCGAAATTGCCGATCGTACCCTGCGGGCAAACGGCCCGGCGCTGCTGTTCGAAAATCCGAAAGGTTACAGCATGCCGGTCTTGTGCAATTTGTTCGGCACGCCGAAGCGAGTGGCGATGGGAATGGGACAGGAAGACGTGTCCGCCCTGCGTGAGGTGGGTAAGCTGCTGGCCTTCCTGAAAGAGCCGGAGCCGCCGAAAGGCTTTCGCGACCTGTTTGATAAACTGCCGCAGTTCAAACAGGTGCTGAATATGCCGACCAAAAGGCTGCGCGGCGCGCCCTGTCAGGAAAAAGTCTGGGAAGGGGAGCAGGTCGATTTAAACCGTATTCCCATTATGCAGTGCTGGCCCGAAGATGCCGCGCCGCTGATCACCTGGGGACTGACCGTTACCCGCGGGCCCGCATAAAGAACGGCAAAATCTCGGCATTTATCGCCAGCAGCTGATCGGCAAGAATAAACTTATCATGCGCTGGCTGTCGCATCGCGGCGGCGCGCTTGATTTCCAGGAGTGGTGCGCAGCGCATCCCGGCGAACGTTTCCCGGTTTCCGTAGCGCTGGGCGCCGACCCGGCGACCATTCTCGGCGCGGTAACCCCCGTCCCTGATACCCTTTCCGAATATGCTTTTGCCGGGCTGCTGCGCGGCACCAAAACCGAAGTCGTAAAATGTCTTTCTAACGATCTCGAAGTGCCTGCCAGCGCGGAAATCGTGCTGGAAGGCTATATCGAGCCGGGGGAAACGGCGCCGGAAGGGCCGTATGGCGACCACACGGGATACTACAATGAAGTAGATAGCTTCCCGGTATTTACCGTCACCCATATTACCCAGCGCGAAGACGCTATTTATCATTCCACCTATACCGGGCGGCCGCCGGATGAACCGGCCGTGCTGGGCGTGGCGCTAAACGAAGTCTTCGTGCCGATATTACAAAAGCAGTTCCCGGAAATTGTTGATTTCTATCTGCCGCCGGAAGGGTGTTCGTATCGCCTTGCGGTCGTGACCATTAAAAAGCAGTACGCCGGCCACGCCAAACGCGTGATGATGGGCGTCTGGTCCTTCCTGCGGCAGTTTATGTACACCAAGTTTGTCATCGTATGCGATGACGATGTTAACGCGCGTGACTGGAACGACGTTATTTGGGCCATCACTACGCGTATGGATCCGGCGCGTGATACCGTACTGGTAGAGAACACGCCGATCGATTACCTGGATTTTGCCTCGCCGGTTTCCGGCCTTGGTTCAAAAATGGGACTGGATGCCACCAATAAATGGCCAGGAGAAACCCAGCGTGAGTGGGGGCGTCCTATCAAAAAAGATGCGGAAGTCTGCGCGCGTATTGACGCAATCTGGGATGAACTGGCTATTTTCGATAACGGTAAAAACGCCTGAGGGGCGATTTTTACAGTTTTGCATTATTGACCCGACAGAGGGAACGCATGACAACCTTAAGCTGTAAAGTGACCTCGGTAGAAGCGATAACGGATACGGTATATCGCGTTCGATTGCTGCCGGAAGCGGATTTCTCCTTTCAGGCCGGACAGTATTTGATGGTGGTGATGGATGAACGCGACAAGCGTCCGTTCTCCATGGCGTCCACGCCGAGCGATCGCGAGTTTATCGAGCTGCACATCGGCGCCTCAGAACTCAACCTGTACGCGATGGCCGTAATGGACCGCATTCTGAAGGAAAAGGAAATCGTTGTGGATATTCCGCACGGCGACGCCTGGCTGCGCGACGATGAAGATCGCCCGTTAATTCTGATTGCCGGCGGCACTGGCTTTTCCTACGTGCGCTCGATTCTGTTGACGGCGCTGGCGCGTAACCCGCAGCGTGAAATCGCTATTTACTGGGGCGGCCCGCGAAGAAAAGCATCTCTACGACCTGGCCGAGCTGGAAGCGCTGTCGGTGCAGCATGAGAATCTGCGGGTGGAAGCGGTGGTCGAACAGCCGGAAGAAGGCTGGCGCGGGCGCAGCGGCACCGTGTTGACGGCGGTGATGCAGGATTACGGCACGCTTGCCGGGCACGATATTTATATCGCCGGACGCTTTGAAATGGCGAAGATCGCACGCGACCTGTTCTGCAACGAGCGCGGCGCAAACGTCGAGCGCATGTTCGGTGATGCCTTCGCTTTTATTTAAGCGCCAATAAAAAACCCGCCCCTGACAGGCGGGAAAAACGGCAACTAAACTCTGCGAAATACCTTGTCTGCTGTCGGTTCCGCAGGGCGGGTAAGCATTAGCGTTATCCGCCGCCTGCGGCTAACAGGGTGGAAGGCGTTTGCGCTTATCCACCCTGTAATCCAACGTTTAATTTCTTTCTATGACCGTTGCTATCCCCTGGCCCAGCCCGATACACATGGTGGCGAGGCCAAACTGCGCGTCGCGACGTTCCATCAGGTTAAGCAGCGTGGTGCTGATACGGGCGCCGGAGCAGCCTAGCGGGTGGCCCAGCGCGATGGCGCCGCCGTTAAGGTTAATCTTCTCGTCGATCTTATCCATCAGTCCCAGATCCTTAATGCACGGCAGGATCTGCGCGGCGAAGGCTTCGTTCATCTCAAACAGGTCGATATCAGCGGCGCTCAGGCCCGCCTTTTTCAACGCCATCTTCGAGGCCGGAACCGGGCCGTAACCCATAATCGACGGATCGCAGCCCACCACCGCCATGGAACGAATGCGGGCGCGGATCTTCAGACCCAGCTCTTTAGCGCGCGATTCGCTCATCAGCAGCATGGCGGCGGCGCCGTCGGACAGCGCCGAAGAGGTGCCTGCGGTGACGGTTCCGTTGACCGGATCGAAGGCCGGTTTCAGCGAGGCGAGGCCTTCGACGGTGGTTTCCGGACGGATAACCTCGTCGTAATCAAAGCGCTTAAGCACGCCGTCAGCATCATGGCCGCTGGTGGCGACGATTTCATTTTTGAAATGGCCGGCCTCGGTTGCGGCCCATGCGCGCTGGTGGGAACGAGCGGCGAACTGGTCCTGCATTTCACGG
The DNA here is from genome assembly GCF_051307045.1 of Dryocola mayonis. Taxonomy (NCBI): domain Bacteria; kingdom Pseudomonadati; phylum Pseudomonadota; class Gammaproteobacteria; order Enterobacterales; family Enterobacteriaceae; genus Dryocola; species Dryocola mayonis. The sequence continues at coordinate 4,017,451 of NZ_CP150452.1, read as the reverse complement.
CTGATGCCGTGCATGCGCGCCAGCATCTCGGCGGTCAGGCCCATCATGCCGGCAGCTTTCGCCACGTTGCGGCTCAGCCCCGGATGGAAATCAACGCCGTGGCTCATTGGCACATGGCCCATATGCTCCACGCCGCCAATCAGGCAGGCATGCGCATCGCCGGTCTGAATCATGCGCGCCGCATCGTGCAGGGCCTGCATCGACGAACCACACAAACGGTTCACGGTGACTGCCGGAACCGAATGCGGGATTTCCGCTAGCAAAGCGGCGTTACGCCCGATGTTGAAACCCTGCTCCAGCGTTTGCTGAACGCAGCCCCAGTAAATATCGTCGAGCGCCGCGGCTTCCAGCGCTGGGTTACGCGACAGAATGCTGCGCATCAGATGGGCGGAAAGATCTTCCGCACGCACGTTGCGATAAGCGCCACCTTTAGAGCGGCCCATCGGGGTGCGGATGGCATCGACAATTACAACCTTTTCCATAATCACTCCTCAGGCGCTTTTCAGGTCACTGGCCGGGCGCGCAGGCGCAACCGGGGGATAGTACGGCTCGTTACGGGAAGCTTTCGCACGCAGGCCATCGGGCGCCTGATAGAGCGGGCCGAGATGCTCGTACCGCTGAGCCATATCGAGGTATTTTGCGCAGCCGAGGGTGTCTAACCAGCGGAAAGCGCCGCCGTGGAACGCAGGGAAGCCCAGGCCGTAAACCAGCGCCATATCGGCTTCCGCCGGGCTGGCGATAATGCCTTCTTCCAGGCAGCGCACCACTTCGTTGACCATCGGGATCATCATGCGGGCGATAATCTCTTCGTCGCTGAAGCTATGGCCTGCCGTGCTGACATCGGCAAGCACAGCGTCGGTGGTTTCGTCCTGCTCTTTGCGCGGCTTGCCTTTGCTGTCTTCTTTATAGCGATAGAAGCCCTGCTGGGTTTTCTGGCCGTAGCGGCCCGCGTCAAACATTGCGTCAATCGCATCGCGATAATCTTTCTGCATGCGCTGCGGGAAACCGGCGGCCATGACGGCCTGCGCGTGGTGTGCGGTATCAATCCCGACGACGTCGAGCAGATAAGCCGGGCCCATCGGCCAGCCAAACTGCTTTTCCATCACTTTGTCTATCTGACGGAAATCCGCGCCGTCGCGCATTAGCTGGCTGAAGCCGGCAAAATAGGGGAACAGCACGCGGTTAACGAAGAAGCCCGGGCAGTCGTTCACCACGACGGGCGTTTTGCCCATCTTGCTGGCCCATGCGACAACTTTTGCGATGGTTTGCTCGGAGGTTTTCTCGCCGCGAATCACCTCCACCAGCGGCATGCGATGCACCGGGTTGAAGAAGTGCATGCCGCAGAAGTTTTCCGGACGCTTAAGGCTGTTTGCCAGCTCGCTAATCGGAATGGTCGAGGTGTTAGAGGCCAGCACCGTATCCGGGCTGACTTTATCCTCCACTTCCGCCAGCACGGCTTTTTTCACCTGCGGATTTTCGACCACCGCTTCAACGACTGCTTCGACACGTTCAAAACCGGCGTAATCCAGCGTTGGATGAATGGTGGCAATCACGCCGGCCAGCTTCATGCCGTCGATTTTGCCGCGCTCGAGCTGTTTGTTAAGTAGCTTGCTGGCCTCGGAAATCCCCAACGCCAGCGACTTCTCGTTAATATCCTTCATTAATACCGGTACGCCTTTCCAGGCCGACTGGTAAGCAATGCCGCCGCCCATGATCCCGGCGCCCAGTACGGCAGCCTGTTTCGGGGCTTCGCTATTTTTGGTCAGCTTTTTCGCCTGACCTTTAACATATTGGTCGTTCAGGAAAATCCCGACCAGCGCACGGGCCTCGTTGGAACGTGCCAGGGGCACGAAGCTTTGGGTCTCAAGTTTTAATGCTTCGTCGCGGCCAAGGCCGGCCGCGGCTTCTATTGTTTTTACCGCCGTCATCGGGGCAGGGTAGTGTTTGCCCGCAATCTGCATCACCATGCCTTTAGCGATGGTAAAGCTCATGGTCGCTTCGATTTTGCTTAAGCGCAGCGGCTCAAGTTTTGGCCGACGTTTTGCCTGCCAGTCCAGATCGCCGTTTATCGCCTGGTGCAGCACCGCCAGCGCGCCTTCACGCAGCTTTTCGGCCTTAACCACGCCGTCGACCAGGCCGATTTTTTGCGCTTCTGCCGCGCTAACGTCTTTGCCGGCGGTGATGATTTCCAGCGCGCTGTCCGCCCCGAGCATGCGCGGCAGGCGAACGGAGCCGCCGAAGCCCGGCATAATGCCCAGCTTGGTTTCCGGCAGGCCAATGCGCGCGTCCGGCGTCGCCAGACGATAATCGGTAGCCAGCACGCATTCGCATCCGCCGCCCAGCGCATAGCCGTTGACCGCAGCGATAGTCGGAACGGGTAAATCTTCCAGCCGGTTAAAGACGCTATTGGCAAATTGTAGCCAGCTGGTCAGCTGCTCCGCGGGCACGAGGAACAGCGAAAGAAATTCGGTAATGTCAGCCCCGACGATAAACGCCGCTTTATTTGAGCTAAGCAGCAGGCCTTTAAGATCGGGCTGCTTTTCCAGCACCTCCAGCGCGTGGCCTAAGCTTGCCACCGTTGCGGTGTCGAGTTTGTTGACCGAGCCTGGCGCATCGAACACCAGTTCGGCAATGCCATCTTCCAGCCAGTCGAGATGTAGGGTTTCGCCTTGGTAGAGCATGTCAGTCTCCTGAATCCAGCAATGGGATCTGGTCGTACCAGATGGAAGGGAGTGTGGAATTGATGTTAATGAAATGCAAACAACTCATTAAATATTTGCAAAGATGATCACAGCCCCCGGAAATAAGTCGGCTATGTTCGCCGTGTGCTAAGATGCGTGGCGTTCAGGTCATATAAATAGAAGGGTAACTTATGGATTCACTGGCCTCGCTTTATAAAGATCATGTGGCTACCTTGCAGGAGCGCACCCGCAATGTACTGGCGCGTTTCAATCTTGATGCACTGCTGATTCACTCCGGAGAGCTGTTTAACGTCTTCCTGGATGACCATCCTTATCCGTTCAAAGTTAATCCCCAGTTCAAAGCCTGGGTGCCGGTAACACAGGTTCCGAACTGCTGGCTGCTGGTGGATGGCGTTAACAAACCGAAGCTGTGGTTCTATCTGCCGGTCGATTACTGGCATAACGTTGAACCGCTGCCGCATTCGTTCTGGACCGAAGAGATCGACGTTATCGCCCTGCCGAAAGCCGAGGGTATCGGCAGCCAGCTCCCGGCCGCGCGTGGCAACATCGGTTATATCGGGCCCGGTGCCGGAACGCGCCCTGCAGCTTGAAATTCAGGCGGCGAACATCAACCCGAAAGGGGTAGTTGATTATCTGCACTACCATCGTGCTTATAAAACCGATTATGAGCTGGCATGCATGCGTCAGGCGCAGAAGACGGCCGTTGTTGGCCATCAGGCTGCGCACGAAGCGTTCCTGTCCGGCATGAGCGAATTCGACATCAACCAGGCCTATCTGACGGCCACCGGCCATCGCGATACCGACGTGCCGTACGGCAATATCGTGGCGTTGAACGAACACGCCGCCGTATTGCACTACACCAAACTGGATCACCAGGCGCCGGCTGAAATGCGCAGTTTCCTGCTGGACGCCGGCGCTGAATACAACGGTTATGCTGCCGATCTGACCCGCACATGGGCCACCAGCAGCGATAACGCCTATGCGCAGCTGATTAAAGACGTTAACGCCGAGCAGCTGGCGTTAATCGGCACCATGAAAGCGGGCGTGCGTTATACCGACTACCACGTTCAGTTCCATCAGCGTATTGCTAAACTGCTGTGCCGCCATCAGCTGGTGAACGATATCAGCGAAGAAGCCATGGTTGAAACGGGCATTACCGGGCCGTTTATGCCGCACGGTATTGGCCACCCGCTTGGTTTGCAGGTGCACGACGTTGCAGGGTTTATGCAGGATGATACCGGCACGCATCTTGCCGCCCCGTCGCAATATCCGTACCTGCGCTGCACGCGTGTGCTTGAGCCGCGTATGGTTCTGACCATCGAACCGGGGATCTACTTTATTGAATCCCTGCTGGCGCCATGGCGTGAAGGGCAGTACAGCAAACATTTCGACTGGCAGCGTATTGACGCGCTTAAACCTTTCGGCGGGATTCGTATCGAGGACAACGTGGTTGTTCATGAAAATACCATCGAAAACATGACGCGCGATCTGAAGCTGGCGTAATGGAGAGCTGGCCGATCCCTGCTGAATCTCTTTGCGTCAGCGAGGAAATCAAGAAAAGCCGCTTTATTACACTGCTTGCCCATACTGATGGGGTAGCGGCGGCTAAAGCTTTCGTGGAGCAGGTTCGTGCGCAGCATCCCGACGCCCGGCACCATTGCTGGGCATGGGTGGCGGGCGCGCCGAACGATTCGCAGCAGCTTGGGTTTTCTGACGACGGAGAGCCTGCCGGGACGGCCGGCAAGCCGATGCTCGCGCAGCTTATGGGGCGCGGCATCGGCGAAATTACCGCTGTGGTGGTGCGCTACTACGGCGGAGTCAAACTGGGTACGGGCGGTCTGGTTAAAGCCTACGGCGGCGGCGTTCAGCTGGCGCTAAATCAACTGCCTACGGTGCTCAAAGTGCCATTAACCGAATATACTTTGCAGTGTGATTATGCTCAGCTTGCGGGCATCGAAGCGCTACTGAAACAAAATGATGGGCTAATCGTGCAAAGTGAATTTCAGGCATCGGTGCTGCTTAAGGTGGCGTTACCACAGACGCAGCTGGCTGAGTTTTCGCTCAGGCTGGCGGATTTTAGCCGTGGTTCATTGCATTTATTGCCGATTGAAGAATAATTCCCTCCTCTTAATTTTTTGATATTTAAGGAAGCGGCTGAAATGCATTTTCGTGCCATAACCCGAATCGTTGGTCTGCTGGTTATCCTGTTCTCCGGGACCATGATACTCCCCGGGCTGGTTGCCTTACTTTACCGCGATGGTGCTGGCCGCGCCTTTACTCAGACTTTCTTCGTCGCGCTGGTGATTGGGTCGTTGCTCTGGTGGCCGAACCGTCGTGAAAAAAGCGAACTGAAACCGCGCGAAGGCTTCCTGATCGTGGTGCTGTTCTGGACGGTGCTGGGGAGCGTGGGTGCGTTACCCTTTATCTTTTCCGAGCGGCCTAACCTGACGATCACCGACGCCTTTTTTGAATCCTTCTCCGGTTTAACCACCACCGGGGGCCACCACGCTTGTGGGGCTGGACACCCTGCCGCACGCCATTTTGTTCTATCGGCAAATGCTGCAATGGTTTGGCGGGATGGGGATCATCGTCCTGGCCGTGGCTATCCTGCCTATCCTGGGCGTAGGCGGCATGCAGCTGTATCGGGCCGAAATGCCAGGGCCGCTAAAAGATAATAAAATGCGCCCGCGTATTGCGGACACCGCGAAAACCCTGTGGCTTATCTATGTGCTGCTAACCGTCGCCTGCGCGGTGGCGCTGTGGTTTGCCGGGATGCCGGCCTTCGACGCGATTGGGCACAGCTTCGCGACCATCTCTATCGGCGGGTTCTCAACCCATGACGCCAGCGTCGGGTACTTCAGCAACCCTACGATTAACACCATCATGGCCGTTTTCCTGCTGATTTCCGGCTGTAACTACGGCCTGCACTTCTCTTTGCTCAGCGGCCGTAATCTGAAGGTTTACTGGCGCGATCCGGAATTCCGCATGTTTATCGGCGTGCAGCTAACGCTGGTCATCATTTGTACGCTGGTGCTGTGGCTGCACAATACTTATGGCTCGGCGCTGCAAACGCTCAACCAGGCGTTCTTCCAGGTGGTATCGATGGCGACGACGGCGGGGTTCACCACCGACAGTATCGCCCGTTGGCCGCTTTTCCTGCCGGTGCTGCTGCTTTGTTCGGCCTTTATCGGCGGCTGCGCCGGCTCTACCGGCGGCGGCCTGAAAGTTATTCGTATCCTGCTGCTGTTCAAGCAGGGGAACCGGGAGCTTAAACGCCTGGTGCACCCAAATGCGGTATACAGCATTAAGCTGGGTAATCGCGCGCTGCCGGAACGTATTCTGGAAGCGGTATGGGGATTCTTCTCGGCGTATGCGCTGGTGTTTATTGTCAGCATGCTTGCGATCATCGCGACGGGAGTGGATGACTTCTCTGCCTTCGCATCAGTGGCGGCCACGCTTAATAACCTGGGGCCGGGCCTGGGCGTGGTGGCGGACAACTTTGCCAGCATGAATCCGGTAGCGAAGTGGATTCTTATCAGCAACATGTTATTTGGCCGTCTCGAAGTATTTACTTTACTAGTATTGTTTACGCCAACCTTCTGGCGAGAGTAACCGGAGCCCGCAGTGAAGACTTTGATTCTGTTTTCGACCCGCGATGGTCAGACTCGTGAAATAGCTTCTTATATAGCTTCCGAGCTAAAAGAGCTGGGCGTAGAAAGCGATGTGGTTAACCTGCATCGTAACGCTGACATCGGATGGGATAACTACGACCGCGTTATTATCGGCGCTTCCATACGCTATGGTCATTTCCATTCATCCGTTGACGCCTTTGTGAAAAAGCATCAGAGGGCGCTGAACTCCATGCCGAGCGCCTTCTTTTCTGTAAACCTCGTTGCGCGTAAAGCAGAAAAACGTACGCCGCAAACCAATTCCTATACGCGCAAGTTCCTGTTGGCTTCGCCCTGGAAGCCCGATCACTGCGCCGTGTTCGCTGGCGCGCTGCGTTATCCGCGTTATGGCTGGCTGGATCGCGTAATGATTCGTTTCATTATGAAAATGACCGGCGGTGAAACCGACGTACGTAAAGAAGTCGTCTATACCGACTGGCAGCAGGTAGCGCGTTTCGCCCATGAAATTGTGCAGTTAGCCGCCAAATAGTCGTGAAAATAGACGGTTTGTCGAAAAAAAATGCGGTCAGTAATTTTTTTGCAATAAACCCTTGTCAGCCTCCGAAAAATCCCTATACTGCGCCTCCACTGACACGGCACAACGGCTTACAAACCGGCCCGTCAGGCGCAGTGAAGCAGGAAATAAATGCTTGACTACGTAGCGGGAAAGCGTAATATGCACAGCCCGCGCCACCGAAGATTGTGGCACTGCTCTTTAACAATTTATCAGACAATCTGTGTGGGCACTCGCAGGATTGATATCTCAGCACCTTAGGGTGCAAAAAAATATCAAGTCTTGAAGAGTGACCAGACAGTAATTCATTAGTGAATTATGTGAATGTAATCTTTGAGCACCGCTTCACTGGTTGAAGCACATCAAGCTTTTAATTGAAGAGTTTGATCATGGCTCAGATTGAACGCTGGCGGCAGGCCTAACACATGCAAGTCGAACGGTAGCGGGAAGAAGCTTGCTTCTTTGCCGACGAGTGGCGGACGGGTGAGTAATGTCTGGGAAACTGCCTGATGGCGGGGGATAACTACTGGAAACGGTAGCTAATACCGCATAACGTCGCAAGACCAAAGAGGGGGACCTTCGGGCCTCTTGCCATCAGATGTGCCCAGATGGGATTAGCTTGTTGGTGGGGTAACGGCTCACCAAGGCGACGATCCCTAGCTGGTCTGAGAGGATGACCAGCCACACTGGAACTGAGACACGGTCCAGACTCCTACGGGAGGCAGCAGTGGGGAATATTGCACAATGGGCGCAAGCCTGATGCAGCCATGCCGCGTGTATGAAGAAGGCCTTCGGGTTGTAAAGTACTTTCAGCGAGGAGGAAGGTGTTGAGGTTAATAACCTCAGCAATTGACGTTACTCGCAGAAGAAGCACCGGCTAACTCCGTGCCAGCAGCCGCGGTAATACGGAGGGTGCAAGCGTTAATCGGAATTACTGGGCGTAAAGCGCACGCAGGCGGTCTGTCAAGTCGGATGTGAAATCCCCGGGCTCAACCTGGGAACTGCATTCGAAACTGGCAGGCTAGAGTCTTGTAGAGGGGGGTAGAATTCCAGGTGTAGCGGTGAAATGCGTAGAGATCTGGAGGAATACCGGTGGCGAAGGCGGCCCCCTGGACAAAGACTGACGCTCAGGTGCGAAAGCGTGGGGAGCAAACAGGATTAGATACCCTGGTAGTCCACGCCGTAAACGATGTCGACTTGGAGGTTGTTCCCTTGAGGAGTGGCTTCCGGAGCTAACGCGTTAAGTCGACCGCCTGGGGAGTACGGCCGCAAGGTTAAAACTCAAATGAATTGACGGGGGCCCGCACAAGCGGTGGAGCATGTGGTTTAATTCGATGCAACGCGAAGAACCTTACCTACTCTTGACATCCAGAGAACTTTCCAGAGATGGATTGGTGCCTTCGGGAACTCTGAGACAGGTGCTGCATGGCTGTCGTCAGCTCGTGTTGTGAAATGTTGGGTTAAGTCCCGCAACGAGCGCAACCCTTATCCTTTGTTGCCAGCGGTTAGGCCGGGAACTCAAAGGAGACTGCCAGTGATAAACTGGAGGAAGGTGGGGATGACGTCAAGTCATCATGGCCCTTACGAGTAGGGCTACACACGTGCTACAATGGCGCATACAAAGAGAAGCGACCTCGCGAGAGCAAGCGGACCTCATAAAGTGCGTCGTAGTCCGGATCGGAGTCTGCAACTCGACTCCGTGAAGTCGGAATCGCTAGTAATCGTGGATCAGAATGCCACGGTGAATACGTTCCCGGGCCTTGTACACACCGCCCGTCACACCATGGGAGTGGGTTGCAAAAGAAGTAGGTAGCTTAACCTTCGGGAGGGCGCTTACCACTTTGTGATTCATGACTGGGGTGAAGTCGTAACAAGGTAACCGTAGGGGAACCTGCGGTTGGATCACCTCCTTACCTTAAAGATACAACCCGCGCAGTGCTCACACAGATTGTCTGATAGAAAACGAGCAGTAAAACCTTATAGGCTTGTAGCTCAGGTGGTTAGAGCGCACCCCTGATAAGGGTGAGGTCGGTGGTTCAAGTCCACTCAGGCCCTACCAGATTCTCCGCTATCCTGCGTTACAGCATCACTCGCATATCAAAATATGCTTCGTGACGCTGCGCCTTGACTAGCGAACAATTTTCGGTAAATCAAAGGTTTTACGAAATCGATGGGGCTATAGCTCAGCTGGGAGAGCGCCTGCCTTGCACGCAGGAGGTCAGCGGTTCGATCCCGCTTAGCTCCACCATCATTTCATGCTCAATGGTATCTCAAAACTGATTCTCAGGAATCACGTTTGAGATATTTGCTCTTTAAAAATCCGGAACAAGCTGAAAATTGAAACGACATGTCGTCTCATTCTTCCGTAATAAAGAATGGGTTTACGATATGTTCGAGTCTCTCAAATTTTCATAATCTGAAGCGAAACATCTTCGGGTTGTGAGGTTAAGCGACTAAGCGTACACGGTGGATGCCCTGGCAGTCAGAGGCGATGAAGGACGTGCTAATCTGCGATAAGCGCCGGTAAGGTGATATGAACCGTTATAACCGGCGATTTCCGAATGGGGAAACCCAGTGCAATCCGTTGCACTATCGTTAAGCCAATACATAACTTAACGAGGCGAACCGGGGGAACTGAAACATCTAAGTACCCCGAGGAAAAGAAATCAACCGAGATTCCCCCAGTAGCGGCGAGCGAACGGGGAGCAGCCCAGAACCAGCATCAGTTTGTGTGTCAGTGGAAGCGTCTGGAAAGTCGCAGGGTACAGGGTGATACTCCCGTACACAAAGGCACACCTTCTGTGAGTTCGACGAGTAGGGCGGGACACGTGGTATCCTGTCTGAATATGGGGGGACCATCCTCCAAGGCTAAATACTCCTGACTGACCGATAGTGAACCAGTACCGTGAGGGAAAGGCGAAAAGAACCCCGGCGAGGGGAGTGAAACAGAACCTGAAACCGTGTACGTACAAGCAGTGGGAGCCTCTTTATGGGGTGACTGCGTACCTTTTGTATAATGGGTCAGCGACTTATATTCTGTAGCAAGGTTAACCGTATAGGGGAGCCGCAGGGAAACCGAGTCTTAACTGGGCGTTAAGTTGCAGGGTATAGACCCGAAACCCGGTGATCTAGCCATGGGCAGGTTGAAGGTTGGGTAACACTAACTGGAGGACCGAACCGACTAATGTTGAAAAATTAGCGGATGACCTGTGGCTGGGGGTGAAAGGCCAATCAAACCGGGAGATAGCTGGTTCTCCCCGAAAGCTATTTAGGTAGCGCCTCGTGAATTCATCTCCGGGGGTAGAGCACTGTTTCGGCTAGGGGGCCATCCCGGCTTACCAACCCGATGCAAACTGCGAATACCGGAGAATGTTATCACGGGAGACACACGGCGGGTGCTAACGTCCGTCGTGAAGAGGGAAACAACCCAGACCGCCAGCTAAGGTCCCAAAGTCATGGTTAAGTGGGAAACGATGTGGGAAGGCACAGACAGCCAGGATGTTGGCTTAGAAGCAGCCATCATTTAAAGAAAGCGTAATAGCTCACTGGTCGAGTCGGCCTGCGCGGAAGATGTAACGGGGCTAAACCATGCACCGAAGCTGCGGCAGCGACACTATGTGTTGTTGGGTAGGGGAGCGTTCTGTAAGCCGTTGAAGGTGGACTGTGAGGTCTGCTGGAGGTATCAGAAGTGCGAATGCTGACATAAGTAACGATAAAGCGGGTGAAAAGCCCGCTCGCCGGAAGACCAAGGGTTCCTGTCCAACGTTAATCGGGGCAGGGTGAGTCGACCCCTAAGGCGAGGCCGAAAGGCGTAGTCGATGGGAAACAGGTTAATATTCCTGTACTCGGTGTTACTGCGAAGGGGGGACGGAGAAGGCTATGTTGGCCGGGCGACGGTTGTCCCGGTTTAAGCGTGCAGGCTTGTGTTCCAGGCAAATCCGGAACACTTTAAGGCTGAGGCGTGATGACGAGGCACTACGGTGCTGAAGTGACAAATGCCCTGCTTCCAGGAAAAGCCTCTAAGCATCAGGTAACACAGAATCGTACCCCAAACCGACACAGGTGGTCAGGTAGAGAATACCAAGGCGCTTGAGAGAACTCGGGTGAAGGAACTAGGCAAAATGGTGCCGTAACTTCGGGAGAAGGCACGCTGGCGCGTAGGTGAAGTCCCTTGCGGATGGAGCTGAAGCCAGTCGAAGATACCAGCTGGCTGCAACTGTTTATTAAAAACACAGCACTGTGCAAACACGAAAGTGGACGTATACGGTGTGACGCCTGCCCGGTGCCGGAAGGTTAATTGATGGGGTCAGCCGCAAGGCGAAGCTCTTGATCGAAGCCCCGGTAAACGGCGGCCGTAACTATAACGGTCCTAAGGTAGCGAAATTCCTTGTCGGGTAAGTTCCGACCTGCACGAATGGCGTAATGATGGCCAGGCTGTCTCCACCCGAGACTCAGTGAAATTGAACTCGCTGTGAAGATGCAGTGTACCCGCGGCAAGACGGAAAGACCCCGTGAACCTTTACTATAGCTTGACACTGAACACTGGTCCTTGATGTGTAGGATAGGTGGGAGGCTTTGAAGCGTGGACGCCAGTCTGCGTGGAGCCAACCTTGAAATACCACCCTTTAATGGCTGGTGTTCTAACGTAGACCCGTAATCCGGGTTGCGGACAGTGTCTGGTGGGTAGTTTGACTGGGGCGGTCTCCTCCTAAAGCGTAACGGAGGAGCACGAAGGTTAGCTAATCACGGTCGGACATCGTGAGGTTAGTGCAAAGGCATAAGCTAGCTTGACTGCGAGAGTGACGGCTCGAGCAGGTGCGAAAGCAGGTCTTAGTGATCCGGTGGTTCTGAATGGAAGGGCCATCGCTCAACGGATAAAAGGTACTCCGGGGATAACAGGCTGATACCGCCCAAGAGTTCATATCGACGGCGGTGTTTGGCACCTCGATGTCGGCTCATCACATCCTGGGGCTGAAGTAGGTCCCAAGGGTATGGCTGTTCGCCATTTAAAGTGGTACGCGAGCTGGGTTTAGAACGTCGTGAGACAGTTCGGTCCCTATCTGCCGTGGGCGCTGGAGAATTGAGGGGGGCTGCTCCTAGTACGAGAGGACCGGAGTGGACGCATCACTGGTGTTCGGGTTGTCATGCCAATGGCACTGCCCGGTAGCTAAATGCGGAAGAGATAAGCGCTGAAAGCATCTAAGCGCGAAACTTGCCCCGAGATGAATTCTCCCTGAGACTTCAAGTCTCCTGAAGGAACGTTGAAGACGACGACGTTGATAGGCTGGGTGTGTAAGTGCAGCGATGCATTGAGCTAACCAGTACTAATGATCCGTGAGGCTTAACCTTACAACACCGAAGGTGTTTTGTGAGAGACAGAATAATTTGATTTTCAGCCTGAACCGAGATTTTAAGCCGGTGGTCATGAGCAGTGACGGCCGGAGAACAGAATATGCCTGGCGGCAACAGCGCGGTGGTCCCACCTGACCCCATGCCGAACTCAGAAGTGAAACGCCGTAGCGCCGATGGTAGTGTGGGGTCTCCCCATGCGAGAGTAGGGAACTGCCAGGCTCCAAACAGACAAAAAGGCCATCCGCAAGGATGGCCTTTTTGTCGTCTGCGTTTTACAACGATTTCCACCGTACAAGCCAAGCTCAGCGAGATAAGGTACACTAACCGGGTTTAAACTCAGGAAAGATATCGACATGAGCTCCTCTCTTAAGCCCTTCAATACTTTCGGTATTCAGGCCAACGCCCTGCGTATTGTTATTGCGCAAACGGTGCAACAACTCAGCGAAGCCTGGAACGAAGCCGTATCACTGCAAAATCCGGTTTTGATCCTGGGCGAGGGAAGTAACGTTCTCTTTCTTGATGATTTTGCCGGAACGGTAATAGTTAACCGCATTGCCGGTATTGAAGTCACGGAAGGGGATGACGCCTGGTATCTGCACGTTGGCGCCGGCGAAAACTGGCATCGCCTTGTTGAATATACCTTACAACAGTCTATGCCAGGACTTGAGAATCTGGCGCTGATCCCGGGCTGTGTCGGATCTTCCCCTATTCAAAATATCGGCGCCTATGGTGTTGAATTAAAAATGGTTTGTTCCTACGTGGACTGCGTTGATTTACGCAGCGGCGAATCGTGTCGTCTTGATAATGCCCAATGCCAGTTTGGCTATCGCGACAGTATTTTCAAGCACGATTACCAGCACAGCTATGCTATTACCGCCGTCGGCCTGCGCCTGCCTAAAATATGGCAGCCGGTACTGACCTACGGCGACCTGACCCGCTTTGATCCCGCTACCGTTACGCCGCAGGAAGTTTTTGACGCCGTATGTCATATGCGAATGACAAAGCTTCCGGATCCCCGCATCCATGGCAACGCCGGCAGCTTCTTTAAAAACCCTGTTATCGCGGCGGCGCAGGGCCGCCGAACTGCTGGCGGAATTCCCGCGTATGCCTCACTATCCGCAGGCTGATGGAGCGACAAAGCTGGCGGCAGGCTGGCTGATCGATCAGTGCGAACTAAAAGGATATCAGCTTGGCGGTGCTGCCGTTCATCGTCAGCAGGCGTTAGTGTTAATCAATGAGGCGCAGGCCTCAGGCCAGGATATCGTCGGCCTGGCGCACTATATCCGCCAGCGCGTGGGGGAAAAATTTAACGTGTGGCTGGAGCCGGAGGTTCGCTTTATCGGCCCGAAAGGTGAAGTCAGTGCCGTGGAGACCATTGCGTGAAAGATAACACAATCCCCCTAACCCTGGTCAGCATCCTTGCCGATGGAGAATTTCATTCTGGCGAGCAGCTGGGCGAAAAGCTTGGGATGAGCCGTGCGGCTATCAATAAACATATTCAAACGCTACGCGACTGGGGTGTCGATGTATTTACCGTCCCGGGAAAGGGATACAGCTTACCCGATCCTATGCAGCTGCTTGATGAATCGCTGATTAAATCGAAGATAGAAAAAGGCACGGTTGCTGTATTGCCCGTTATCGACTCCACTAACCAATATCTGCTTGAGCGTCTTGAGAGCCTGCAGCCCGGAGACGCCTGTATTGCGGAATATCAGCAGGCAGGACGCGGCCGGCGCGGACGGCAGTGGTTTTCTCCATTCGGCGCGAACCTTTATCTCTCAATGTACTGGCGACTGGATCAGGGGGCCTGCCGCGGCGGTGGGACTGAGCCTGGTCATCGGCATCGTCATGGCTGAAGTGCTTCGCGAGCTGGGTGCGAAAGACGTCAGGGTTAAATGGCCTAACGATCTCTATCTCAACGATCGCAAGCTGGCCGGCATACTTGTCGAGCTGACGGGCAAGACCGGTGATGCCGCGCAGATTGTCATTGGCGCTGGTATTAACCTTGCCATGCGTAACGTTGCGTCGGATGTGATTAATCAGGGCTGGATTAATCTTCAGGAAGCCGGAATTAATATCGATCGCAATGCGCTGGCGGTAACTTTAATACACGAGCTACGCGCGGCATTAACCTTATTTGAGCAAGAAAGCCTTACGCCATTCCTTTCTCGTTGGGAAGCGCTGGATAATTACGCTAATCGTCAGGTTAAACTTATTATCGGCGATCGTGAGATATACGGTATCTCGCGGGGAATAAACGAGCAGGGCGCACTGCTGTTAGAGCAGGATGGAGTAATTAAACCTTGGGTCGGCGGTGAAATATCGCTACGCGGGGTAAGCTAAAAAGGAAAGGGGGATCGTATCCCCCTTTTTATTATTTGCGTAGGCGGACACTTTCCACCGCGTGATTTGCGCTTTTAGTCATAATTAAGCTGGCACGTTCGCGGGTTGGAAGTATATTTTCTTTTAAGTTCAGCCAGTTAATCTCTTTCCAGAGCTGCAGGGCAATACTCACCGCCTCGTCCTCCGACAGCCTGGCGTAGCTGTGGAAATAAGAGTCCGGATCGGTAAACGCGCCTTCGCGGAATTTCAGGAAGCGGGTGATATACCAGTCCTGCAGTAACTCCTCTGGCGCATCAACATAAATAGAAAAATCGACGAAGTCCGAGACGAATACATGATGCGGATCGTGTGGGTAATCCATGCCGCTTTGTAAGACATTTAATCCTTCAAGAATTAAAATATCGGGTTGAGTAACGGTTTTATCGCCCTCAGGGATCACATCATAAATAAGATGAGAATAGACGGGCGCGGTGACGTTAGTTGCGCCGGACTTGAGGTCGGAAACAAATTTCACCAGGCGATGCATATCATAGGATTGTGGAAACCCCTTTTTCTTCATCAAATTACGTTCTTTAAGGACTTTATTCGGATGAAGAAAACCATCGGTTGTAATCAGCTCTACCCGACGATGTTCAGGCCAGCGGCTCAGCAACGCCTGCAGTACGCGTGCGGTTGTGCTTTTACCCACCGCGACGCTTCCCGCGATGCTAATAATGTAGGGAATACGCTGGCCGTTAGTGCCGAGAAATTGTTCAAGCACGGCCTGGCGGCGTAAATTTGAACTGATATAGAAGTTCAGCAGGCGCGAAAGGGGCAGATAAATTTCTGCCACCTCTTCAAGTGAAAGATCTTCGTTGATGCCTTTCAACCGAGCGACTTCCCCTTCGGTCAGGGTCATCGGCACTGAATTACGCAAGGCTGCCCATTGGCTTCGGTTGAACTGCATATAAGGAGTCGTCAACATTTGCTCTTTATTACTCATAAGCATGCTTCTGCCTGTAATTCAGGACAAAATGAACGTTAAACGCGGACCGGGGAAGGCAACCAACCCCGGATAATCAACGGCGCGCAACGTATTTTACTTTTTAACAATGGGCAGGAGGGTAACACCAGATGGGGGAGAATAATAAGAAAAAAACGATAACGTGATGCTTACCCGAAGAAGCATCACGTTTTTAGCGCGGCTTAACTCGCGATGGCGCGCATGAATTGATTCACGGCAAATAAGCGCTTGTAGTAGATAACGGCGGGATGATAATAGCCGTCATGGGAACAGACATAATCAGGCAGTTCCCCAAGGCAGCGGTATCCCTGTGAGCGATAAAATGCTTCCGCGGGCGTACCTGCCTGAATATCAAGAAACAGCAGCCCCCGATGATAGTCTGCCGCCGCCTTTTCTAAGGCGGAGATTAACTGCTTACCGATACCTTGCCGGCGGCACCTGCGATGCACTAACAGCGATTTGATCGTCGCGCGGTTCAAACCATCCGGTTCATTACAAAGCTCGAGACGTACCACGCCCGTCAGCCCGTACTCATCACGGGCAATCCACATCTTTATCTCGCCGTTATCGAGCGCGCCGCGTAATCGATAAAAGGTACTTTCCGCTTCTTCACGCGACAGAGTTTGCTGGTAACCCACGGATGCACCGCTTGCAATAGAATCGAGAAGCAGCGCGGCGAGTTCACGGCAGTAAACCGGCAGCGTGGCAGCATTCAAAGGAACAATATTCATCATCTGCTCTCCTCTATGGGTGTGATCCTGTAAAGCAATAAGCGATCCAACTTCTGCCGCGCCATGTTTTCGGGGGTTGTCTAACAAAAATGGGCTTCAGATGCCCAATCCGGGGGCAGTAAAAGCGCAGGATGCACTTTCGCAGTGCGGCAGGGGGGCCCGCTGTGATGTTGATGGAGCAGTGAATGCCTGTCTTTACGCATAAAAACTGACCGCTGGCGGCGGTTTAATCAGCAAATAGTCGACGTGTCGCGCAAAATGTGAGCGGTAGTGCATTTTATGCGATTTTTTTGTTGCATAGCGGCGCCTGTGTTCCTAGAATGCGCGCTACTTGATGCCGACTTAGCTCAGTAGGTAGAGCAACTGACTTGTAATCAGTAGGTCACCAGTTCGATTCCGGTAGTCGGCACCATCAAGTGCCTGGTGGGGTTCCCGAGCGGCCAAAGGGAGCAGACTGTAAATCTGCCGTCATCGACTTCGAAGGTTCGAATCCTTCCCCCACCACCATTTTAAGGCGACGCTTCGCGAAGCCCGAGACGATAAGCTCCAGGCGAGTCGGCTCGAATACTGAGAGGTCTCCTCTCATATTCAAAACAGAATTAAGCAGGTAGCCGAGTTCTAAGATGCGGGCATCGTATAATGGCTATTACCTCAGCCTTCCAAGCTGATGATGTGGGTTCGATTCCCACTGCCCGCTCCAGATGTGCTGATATAGCTCAGTTGGTAGAGCGCACCCTTGGTAAGGGTGAGGTCGGCAGTTCGAATCTGCCTATCAGCACCACTTCTATTCTCCTCCCTGTTTTTCTTCTGTTAATGAATTCAGCAAATTCAGGCATAAGCCTGGTTGATGTGGTGATACCACCGATTTATCCGTGTCTTAGAGGGACAATCGATGTCTAAAGAAAAGTTTGAACGTACAAAACCGCACGTTAACGTCGGTACTATCGGCCACGTTGACCATGGTAAAACAACGCTGACCGCTGCCATCACTACCGTTCTGGCTAAAACCTACGGCGGTGCTGCTCGCGCATTCGATCAGATCGATAACGCGCCGGAAGAAAAAGCTCGTGGTATCACCATCAACACTTCCCACGTTGAGTATGACACCCCGACTCGCCACTACGCGCACGTTGACTGCCCAGGGCACGCCGACTACGTGAAAAACATGATCACCGGTGCGGCTCAGATGGACGGCGCAATCCTGGTTGTTGCTGCGACTGACGGCCCGATGCCGCAGACCCGTGAGCACATCCTGCTGGGTCGTCAGGTAGGCGTTCCTTACATCATCGTGTTCCTGAACAAATGCGACATGGTTGATGACGAAGAGCTGCTGGAACTGGTGGAAATGGAAGTTCGTGAACTTCTGTCCCAGTACGACTTCCCGGGCGACGATACCCCAATCGTTCGCGGTTCCGCTCTGAAAGCGCTGGAAGGCGAAGCTGAGTGGGAAGCGAAAATCATCGAACTGGCAGGCTTCCTGGATTCCTACATCCCTGAGCCAGAGCGTGCTATCGACAAGCCGTTCCTGCTGCCAATCGAAGACGTCTTCTCCATCTCCGGTCGTGGTACCGTTGTTACCGGTCGTGTAGAGCGCGGCATCATCAAGGTTGGTGAAGAAGTTGAAATCGTTGGTATCAAAGATACCGCGAAATCTACCTGTACCGGCGTTGAAATGTTCCGCAAACTGCTGGACGAAGGCCGTGCGGGCGAGAACGTTGGCGTTCTGCTGCGTGGTATCAAACGTGAAGAAATCGAACGTGGTCAGGTTCTGGCTAAGCCAGGCTCCATCAAGCCGCACACTAAGTTCGAATCTGAAGTGTACATTCTGTCCAAAGACGAAGGCGGGCCGTCACACTCCGTTCTTCAAAGGCTACCGTCCACAGTTCTACTTCCGTACAACTGACGTGACCGGTACCATCGAACTGCCGGAAGGCGTTGAGATGGTCATGCCGGGCGACAACATCAAAATGGTTGTTACCCTGATCCACCCAATCGCGATGGACGACGGTCTGCGTTTCGCAATCCGTGAAGGTGGCCGTACCGTTGGTGCCGGCGTTGTTGCTAAAGTTCTCAGCTAATCGCTGATAACATTTGACGCAATGCGCAAGAAAAGGGCATCATTTGATGCCCTTTTTGTACGCTCTCGAACCAGAACCTGGCTCATCAGTGATTTTTTACTCATAATCATTGCTGAGACAGGCTCTGAAGATGGCGTTGATACCGAATAGCGTCTGAAAAGAGCGATTCGGTTTGGTTTTGCCTCGCGCCTGCGGGGCAAAAATGTTTGTCTGATTTATTGTGACAGGTTGGTTTATGAGTGCGAATACCGAAGCTCACGGAAGCGGGCGCGGCCTGGAAACGATGAAATGGCTTGCCGTTGCCGTTCTGCTGATTCTGGCGATCGTGGGTAACTACATTTATCGTGATGTGTCCTTGCCTCTGCGTGCCCTGGCAGTGGTTATTATGATTGCTGCAGCGGGTGGTGTCGCGCTGTTGACGACGAAAGGCAAAGCGACCGTTGCTTTCGCCCGCGAAGCGAGAACCGAAGTACGTAAAGTGATTTGGCCGACTCGCCAGGAAACATTGCACACCACCTTAATCGTGGCCGCCGTTACTGCTGTAATGTCACTGATTTTGTGGGGGCTGGATGGCATTTTAGTCCGTCTGGTTTCTTTTATTACTGGCCTGAGGTTCTGAGATGTCTGAAGCCCCTAAAAAGCGCTGGTACGTCGTTCAGGCGTTTTCCGGTTTTGAAGGCCGCGTAGCGACTTCGCTGCGCGAGCATATCAAATTGCACAACATGGAAGAGTTGTTTGGCGAAGTCATGGTGCCGACCGAAGAAGTGGTCGAAATCCGTGGTGGCCAACGTCGCAAAAGCGAACGTAAATTCTTCCCGGGCTACGTGCTGGTCCAGATGGTAATGAACGATGCGAGCTGGCACCTGGTGCGTAGCGTTCCGCGCGTTATGGGTTTCATTGGCGGCACGTCTGACCGTCCGGCGCCGATTAGCGATAAAGAAGTTGATGCGATCATGAACCGCCTGCAGCAGGTTGGTGATAAGCCGCGTCCTAAAACGCTGTTTGAACCGGGTGAGATGGTCCGTGTTAGCGATGGTCCGTTTGCCGACTTTAACGGTGTAGTGGAAGAAGTGGATTACGAAAAGAGCCGCCTGAAGGTTTCTGTATCTATCTTTGGCCGTGCTACACCCGTCGAACTGGATTTTGCCCAGGTCGAAAAGGCTTAATCGTCAGGTTGTAAAAGCAACGATTATTCGTTGCACAGGGCGCGAGATTGGCATACAATTTCGCGCCTTTTGTTTTTATGTGTCCTGGACACCTAAAACGATTTATTCACGGGGAGCCTCCTTGAGGCGCTATAACCCACTAGAGGAAATTTAGATGGCTAAGAAAGTACAAGCCTACGTCAAGCTGCAGGTTGCAGCTGGTATGGCGAACCCAAGTCCACCGGTTGGTCCAGCTCTGGGTCAGCAGGGTGTTAACATCATGGAATTCTGTAAAGCGTTCAACGCCAAAACTGATTCCATCGAGAAAGGTCTGCCAATTCCGGTTGTTATTACCGTTTACGCTGACCGTTCTTTCACTTTCGTTACTAAAACCCCACCGGCTGCAGTTCTGCTGAAGAAAGCTGCTGGCATCAAATCT
Source organism: Dryocola mayonis (assembly GCF_051307045.1). Lineage (NCBI taxonomy): Bacteria > Pseudomonadati > Pseudomonadota > Gammaproteobacteria > Enterobacterales > Enterobacteriaceae > Dryocola > Dryocola mayonis. The sequence continues at coordinate 3,997,476 of NZ_CP150452.1, read as the reverse complement.
GGTTCCGGCAAGCCGAACAAAGATAAAGTGGGTAAAGTGACCCGTGCTCAGGTGCGTGAAATCGCAGAAACCAAAGCTGCGGACATGACTGGTTCTGACGTTGAAGCGATGACTCGCTCCATCGAAGGTACTGCTCGTTCCATGGGCCTGGTAGTGGAGGATTAAGAAATGGCTAAACTGACCAAGCGCATGCGCGTGATCCGTGACAAAGTTGATGCGACCAAACAGTATGACATCAACGAAGCCGTTGCTCTGCTCAAAGAGCTGGCCACTGCTAAATTCGTAGAAAGCGTTGACGTTGCTGTTAACCTCGGCATCGACGCTCGTAAATCTGACCAGAACGTACGTGGTGCAACCGTACTGCCGCACGGTACTGGCCGTTCAGTTCGCGTAGCCGTATTTGCCCAGGGCCCTAACGCTGAAGCAGCTAAAGCTGCTGGCGCTGAGCTGGTAGGTATGGAAGATCTGGCAGACCAGATCAAAAAAGGCGAAATGAACTTTGACGTTGTTATCGCATCTCCAGATGCAATGCGCGTTGTTGGCCAGCTGGGCCAGGTTCTGGGTCCACGTGGCCTGATGCCTAACCCGAAAGTTGGTACTGTAACGCCTAACGTTGCTGACGCGGTTAAGAACGCTAAAGCTGGTCAGGTTCGTTACCGTAACGACAAAAACGGCATCATTCACACCACCATCGGTAAAGTGGATTTTGACGCTGACAAACTGAAAGAAAACCTGGAATCCCTGCTGGTTGCGCTGAAAAAAGCAAAACCTTCTCAGGCGAAAGGCGTTTTCATTAAGAAAGTTAGCCTGTCCACCACCATGGGCGCAGGTGTTGCGATCGACCAGTCTGGTCTGAACGCGGTGGCGAACTAATAATCGCTGCTTTACGCGGGCGTTCGATTAGTCTACAATCTTACGCCCGTTGCCTTGCTTGCAGGGCACACAGAATTTTCGGTTGGAGCCTGGCCTTATCCAGGCCTCCGTCCAAGACCGCAGGCGTCTCGCAAGAGGCTTAATTTCCTGCGTAGACGGTGACAGAACCTGAAGAATATTTTTGATAGTCTTTGGCTTGTTTCTGCTCACCGTATGTCGACGTTCATTATCGTTTTGGTAATGAGTGAAGTGAGTTCCGGGGGTAACCCCGGCTAATATCCAGGAGCAAAGCTAATGGCTTTAAATCTTCAAGACAAACAAGCGATTGTTGCTGAAGTCAGCGAAGTAGCCAAAGGCGCGCTGTCTGCGGTTGTTGCGGATTCCCGTGGCGTTACCGTAGATAAAATGACTGAACTGCGTAAAGCAGGTCGTGAAGCTGGCGTTTACATGCGTGTTGTTCGTAACACCCTGCTGCGCCGCGTCGTTGAAGGTACTCAGTTCGAGTGCCTGAAAGACACGTTTGTTGGTCCAACCTTGATTGCATACTCTATGGAACACCCGGGCGCTGCTGCTCGTCTGTTCAAAGAGTTCGCGAAAGCGAATGCAAAATTCGAGGTTAAAGCTGCAGCCTTTGAAGGTGAGCTGATCCCGGCGGCCCAGATCGATCGCCTGGCAACTCTGCCAACTTACGAAGAAGCAATCGCACGCCTGATGGCAACCATGAAAGAAGCCTCTGCAGGCAAACTGGTTCGCACTCTGGCTGCTGTACGCGATCAGAAAGAAGCTGCTTAATAGCGCTTTCTTTTCTAACGCATTTGCTTACGTATAAACTAATTCTGATTTTCAGGAACAATTGTTATGTCTATCACTAAAGATCAAATCATTGAAGCAGTATCCGCTATGTCCGTAATGGACGTTGTAGAACTGATTTCTGCAATGGAAGAAAAATTCGGTGTTTCCGCTGCTGCCGCTGTAGCTGTTGCTGCAGGCCCCAGCTGAAGCTGCTGAAGAGAAAACCGAGTTCGACGTTATTCTGAAAGCTGCTGGCGCTAACAAAGTTGCCGTTATCAAAGCAGTTCGTGGCGCAACTGGCCTGGGTCTGAAAGAAGCTAAAGACCTGGTTGAGTCTGCACCAGCTGCGCTGAAAGAAGGCGTGAGCAAAGATGACGCTGAAGCTCTGAAAAAATCTCTGGAAGAAGCTGGCGCTGAAGTTGAAGTTAAATAAGCCGACCCTTCCGGTTGCAGCCTGAGAAATCAGGCTGATGGCTGGTGACTTTTTAGTCACCAGCCTTTTTGCGCTGTAGGGTACCAGTAGCGTTTCACACTGTTTGACTACTGGTCTCCATTCAATGCATGTCTCTATCGACGACTTAATATACTGCGACTTTCTACGCCGGGAGTTCCGGGGTAAAGCGTAGCGAAATGGTTTAAGAGTGATAGAAACAGGTATTGCGGGAAGTGTTCCACTTTCCGGTCCACAAAATAGTGTTGCACAAACTGTCCCTCCGTCGGACAGATGGGTCGACTTGTCAGCGAGCTGAGGAACCCTATGGTTTACTCCTATACCGAGAAAAAACGTATTCGTAAGGATTTTGGAAAACGTCCGCAAGTGCTGGACATTCCTTATCTCCTTTCTATCCAGCTTGACTCGTTCCAGAAGTTTATCGAGCAAGATCCTGAAGGGCAGTACGGTCTGGAAGCAGCTTTCCGTTCCGTGTTCCCAATCCAGAGCTACAGCGGCAATTCGGAACTGCAGTACGTCAGCTATCGTCTTGGCGAACCAGTTTTCGATGTCAAAGAGTGTCAGATCCGTGGCGTGACGTATTCTGCTCCGCTGCGCGTAAAACTGCGTCTGGTGATCTACGAGCGTGAAGCGCCAGAAGGCACCGTAAAAGACATTAAAGAACAAGAAGTCTACATGGGTGAAATTCCACTCATGACCGACAACGGTACGTTTGTTATCAACGGGACTGAGCGCGTTATCGTATCTCAGTTGCACCGTAGCCCAGGCGTGTTCTTTGACAGTGATAAGGGTAAAACCCACTCTTCAGGGAAGGTGCTGTATAACGCACGTATCATCCCTTACCGTGGTTCCTGGCTGGATTTCGAATTCGACCCGAAAGACAACCTGTTCGTACGTATCGACCGTCGCCGCAAACTGCCAGCGACCATTATTCTGCGTGCGTTGAACTACACCACCGAGCAGATCCTCGATCTGTTCTTTGAGAAAGTTAATTTCGAAATCCGTGACAACAAGCTGCAGATGGAGCTGGTGCCGGAACGCCTGCGTGGCGAGACCGCATCCTTCGACATCGAAGCTGACGGCAAAGTGTATGTCGAAAAAGGCCGCCGCATCACCGCGCGCCACATTCGCCAGCTGGAAAAAGACGATATCAAGCTTATCGAAGTTCCGGTTGAATACATTGCTGGCAAAGTCGCGGCTAAAGACTACGTTGATGCTTCTACCGGCGAGCTGATTTGCCCGGCGAACATGGAACTGTCTTTGGATCTGCTGGCTAAGCTGAGCCAGTCCGGCCACAAGCGTATTGAAACGCTGTTTACCAACGATCTGGATCATGGCCCGTACATCTCCGAGACCATCCGCGTCGACCCAACCAACGATCGCCTGAGCGCGCTGGTTGAGATCTACCGCATGATGCGTCCTGGCGAGCCGCCAACGCGTGAAGCAGCCGAAAGCCTGTTCGAGAACCTGTTCTTCTCCGAAGACCGCTACGATCTGTCCGCGGTGGGTCGTATGAAGTTCAACCGTTCTCTGCTGCGTGATGAAATCGAAGGTTCAGGCATTCTGAGCAAAGACGACATCATCGAAGTTATGCGCAAGCTTATCGGCATTCGTAACGGCCAGGGCGAAGTGGATGATATCGACCACCTCGGCAACCGTCGTATCCGTTCCGTAGGCGAAATGGCGGAAAACCAGTTCCGCGTAGGCCTGGTACGTGTTGAGCGTGCGGTGAAAGAGCGTCTGTCTTTAGGCGATCTGGATACCCTGATGCCTCAGGATATGATCAACGCCAAGCCTATCTCTGCTGCGGTAAAAGAGTTCTTCGGTTCCAGCCAGCTGTCTCAGTTTATGGACCAGAACAACCCGCTGTCTGAGATTACGCACAAGCGTCGTATCTCCGCACTCGGCCCGGGCGGTTTGACCCGTGAGCGCGCAGGCTTCGAAGTCCGTGACGTACACCCAACCCACTACGGTCGTGTATGTCCTATCGAAACGCCTGAAGGCCCGAACATCGGTCTGATCAACTCCCTGTCTGTTTATGCACAGACCAACGAATACGGCTTCCTGGAAACCCCGTATCGTCGCGTAGTTGATGGCGTGGTAACAGACGAAATTCATTATCTGTCTGCTATCGAAGAAGGTAACTATGTTATCGCCCAGGCGAACACCAACCTGGACGAAGAAGGCCGTTTCGTCGACGACCTGGTTACCTGCCGTAGCAAAGGCGAATCAAGCTTGTTCAGCAACGACCAGGTTGACTACATGGACGTTTCCACCCAGCAGGTGGTTTCCGTCGGGGCAAGCCTGATTCCGTTCCTGGAACACGATGACGCCAACCGTGCATTGATGGGTGCGAACATGCAACGTCAGGCCGTACCAACTCTGCGCGCTGACAAGCCGCTGGTAGGTACCGGTATGGAACGTGCCGTTGCCGTTGACTCCGGCGTAACCGCCGTAGCTAAACGTGGCGGTACCGTTCAGTACGTGGATGCTTCCCGTATCGTTATCAAAGTTAACGAAGACGAGATGCATGCCGGCGAAGCGGGTATCGACATCTATAACCTGACTAAGTACACCCGTTCTAACCAGAACACCTGCATCAACCAGATGCCATGCGTGTCCCTGGGCGAACCTATTGAACGTGGCGACGTGTTGGCAGACGGTCCGTCTACCGACCTCGGCGAGCTGGCGCTTGGCCAGAACATGCGCGTAGCGTTCATGCCGTGGAACGGCTACAACTTCGAAGACTCCATCCTCGTTTCCGAGCGTGTGGTTCAGGAAGATCGTTTCACTACTATTCACATCCAGGAACTGGCGTGCGTGTCTCGCGACACCAAGCTGGGGCCAGAAGAGATCACCGCCGACATCCCTAACGTGGGTGAAGCTGCGCTCTCCAAACTGGATGAATCCGGTATCGTTTATATCGGTGCTGAAGTGACCGGCGGCGACATTCTGGTTGGTAAGGTAACGCCGAAAGGTGAAACCCAGCTGACTCCGGAAGAGAAGCTGCTGCGTGCAATCTTCGGTGAGAAAGCGTCTGACGTTAAAGACTCTTCTCTGCGCGTACCAAACGGCGTTTCCGGTACCGTTATCGATGTGCAGGTCTTCACCCGCGATGGCGTGGAAAAAGACAAGCGCGCGCTGGAAATCGAAGAGATGCAGCTTAAGCAGGCGAAGAAAGACCTGACTGAAGAACTGCAGATCTTTGAAGCTGGTCTGTTTGCCCGTATCCATGCGGTACTGGTTGCCGGCGGCGTTGAAGCTGAGAAGCTCGACAAACTGCCTCGCGACCGCTGGCTGGAACTGGGTCTGACCGACGAAGAGAAGCAAAACCAGCTCGAACAGCTGGCGGAGCAGTACGACGAGCTGAAGCACGAGTTTGAGAAGAAACTAGAAGCCAAGCGCCGCAAAATCACTCAGGGCGATGACCTGGCACCTGGCGTGCTGAAAATCGTGAAAGTGTATCTGGCCGTTAAGCGTCAGATCCAGCCTGGTGACAAGATGGCAGGTCGTCACGGGAACAAAGGTGTTATCTCCAAGATCAACCCGATCGAAGATATGCCTTACGATGAAAACGGCACGCCGGTAGACATCGTACTGAACCCGCTGGGCGTACCGTCTCGTATGAACATCGGTCAGATTCTGGAAACCCACCTGGGTATGGCTGCAAAAGGCATCGGTGAGAAGATCAACGCCATGCTTAAACAGCAGCAGGAAGTCGCCAAACTGCGCGAATTCATCCAGAAAGCGTATGACCTGGGTACAGACGTTCGTCAGAAGGTCGATCTGAATTCCTTCACCGACGAAGAAGTTCTGCGCCTGGCTGAAAACCTGAAAAAAGGTATGCCGATTGCTACTCCGGTATTCGACGGTGCGAAAGAGTCGGAAATCAAAGAACTGCTGCAGCTGGGTGGCCTGCCGACTTCCGGTCAGATTACCCTGTTCGACGGCCGTACCGGTGAGCAGTTTGAGCGTCCTGTAACCGTAGGTTACATGTACATGCTGAAACTGAACCACCTGGTTGATGACAAAATGCACGCGCGTTCTACCGGTTCTTACAGCCTGGTTACCCAGCAGCCGCTGGGTGGTAAGGCTCAGTTCGGTGGTCAGCGCTTCGGTGAGATGGAAGTGTGGGCGCTGGAAGCATACGGCGCTGCCTATACTCTGCAGGAAATGCTGACCGTGAAGTCTGATGACGTGAACGGCCGTACGAAGATGTATAAAAACATCGTGGACGGCAATCATCAGATGGAACCAGGCATGCCGGAATCCTTCAACGTACTGTTGAAAGAGATCCGTTCGCTGGGTATCAACATCGAGCTGGAAGACGAGTAATCGTTGCTCAAAAGGTCCAGGGTGCCCGGCTAACGCCGGGCATCAGAGAGTGCTAACTCCGACGGGAGCAAATCCGTGAAAGACTTATTAAAGTTTCTGAAAGCGCAAACTAAAACCGAAGAGTTTGATGCGATCAAAATTGCTCTGGCCTCGCCAGACATGATCCGTTCATGGTCTTTCGGTGAAGTTAAAAAGCCGGAAACCATTAACTACCGTACGTTCAAACCAGAACGTGACGGCCTGTTCTGCGCTCGTATTTTCGGGCCGGTAAAAGACTATGAGTGCCTGTGCGGTAAGTACAAGCGCTTAAAACACCGTGGCGTTATTTGTGAGAAGTGCGGCGTTGAAGTGACCCAGACCAAAGTGCGTCGTGAGCGCATGGGCCACATCGAACTGGCTTCCCCAACCGCGCACATTTGGTTCCTGAAATCTCTGCCATCCCGTATCGGCCTGCTGTTAGACATGCCGCTACGTGATATCGAGCGCGTACTGTACTTCGAATCTTATGTTGTTATCGAAGGCGGAATGACCAACCTCGAGCGTCGTCAGATCCTGACCGAAGAGCAGTATCTGGACGCGCTGGAAGAGTTCGGCGACGAATTCGACGCGAAGATGGGTGCGGAAGCTATTCAGGCCCTGCTGAAAAGCATGGATCTGGAGCAGGAGTGTGAAACTCTGCGCGAAGAGCTGAACGAAACCAACTCCGAAACCAAGCGTAAAAAGCTGACCAAGCGTATCAAGCTGCTGGAAGCGTTCGTGCAGTCCGGCAACAAGCCGGAGTGGATGATCCTGACCGTTCTGCCGGTTCTGCCGCCGGATCTGCGTCCGCTGGTGCCGCTGGACGGCGGTCGTTTTGCGACTTCTGACCTAAACGATCTGTATCGTCGCGTCATTAACCGTAACAACCGTCTGAAACGTCTGCTGGACCTGGCTGCGCCGGACATCATCGTACGCAACGAAAAACGTATGCTGCAAGAAGCGGTAGACGCCCTGCTGGATAACGGCCGTCGCGGTCGTGCGATCACCGGTTCTAACAAGCGTCCTCTGAAATCTTTGGCCGATATGATCAAAGGTAAGCAGGGTCGTTTCCGTCAGAACCTGCTGGGTAAACGCGTTGACTACTCCGGTCGTTCTGTTATCACCGTAGGTCCATACCTGCGTCTGCATCAGTGCGGCCTGCCGAAGAAAATGGCGCTGGAGCTGTTCAAACCGTTCATCTACGGCAAGCTGGAACTGCGTGGTCTTGCTACCACCATTAAAGCCGCCAAGAAAATGGTTGAGCGCGAAGAAGCCGTCGTCTGGGATATCCTGGACGAAGTTATCCGCGAACACCCGGTACTGCTGAACCGTGCACCAACCCTGCACCGTTTGGGTATCCAGGCATTTGAACCGGTCCTTATCGAAGGTAAAGCTATCCAGCTGCACCCGCTGGTTTGTGCGGCATATAACGCCGACTTCGATGGTGACCAGATGGCCGTACACGTTCCGCTGACGCTTGAAGCCCAGCTGGAAGCGCGTGCGCTGATGATGTCGACCAACAACATCCTGTCACCTGCGAACGGCGAGCCAATCATCGTTCCTTCTCAGGACGTTGTACTGGGTCTGTACTACATGACCCGTGACTGTGTTAACGCCAAAGGCGAAGGCATGGTGCTGACCGGCCCTAAAGAAGCTGAGCGTATCTATCGCGCCGGCCTGGCCTCTTTGCATGCGCGTGTAAAAGTGCGTATCACCGAGTATGAAAAAGATGCAAGCGGCGAGTTCGTTGCGAAAACCAGCCTGATCGACACCACCGTAGGTCGTGCGATTTTGTGGATGATCGTACCGAAAGGTCTGCCTTTCTCCATCGTCAACCAGGCGCTGGGCAAGAAAGCGATCTCCAAAATGCTGAACACCTGTTATCGCATTCTGGGTCTGAAGCCGACCGTAATCTTCGCTGACCAGACGATGTACACCGGCTTTGCTTATGCAGCGCGTTCAGGTGCATCCGTTGGTATCGATGACATGGTCATCCCGGAGAAGAAAACTGAAATCATTTCTGAAGCCGAAGCAGAAGTTGCTGAGATTCAGGAGCAGTTCCAGTCCGGTCTGGTTACGGCGGGCGAGCGTTACAACAAAGTTATCGATATCTGGGCCGCGGCGAACGATCGTGTATCCAAAGCGATGATGGACAACCTGCAAACTGAAACCGTTATTAACCGTAACGGCGAAGAAGAGCAGCAGGTTTCTTTCAACAGCATCTACATGATGGCCGACTCCGGTGCGCGTGGTTCCGCAGCACAGATTCGTCAGCTGGCAGGTATGCGTGGTCTGATGGCGAAACCAGATGGTTCCATCATCGAAACGCCAATCACCGCGAACTTCCGTGAAGGTCTGAACGTACTCCAGTACTTCATCTCCACCCACGGTGCTCGTAAAGGTCTGGCGGATACCGCACTGAAAACGGCGAACTCCGGTTATCTGACTCGTCGTCTGGTTGACGTCGCTCAGGACCTGGTGGTGACCGAAGACGACTGTGGTACTCACGAAGGCATCCTGATGACTCCGGTTATCGAAGGTGGCGACGTTAAAGAACCGCTGCGCGATCGCGTTCTGGGCCGTGTTACGGCTGAAGACGTGCTCAAGCCGGGCACCGCAGATATCCTGGTAACGCGTAACACCCTGCTCAACGAGCAATGGTGTGACCTGTTAGAAGCTAACTCTGTTGACAGCGTAAAAGTACGTTCCGTTGTAGGTTGCGAAACCGACTTCGGCGTGTGTGCGCACTGCTATGGTCGCGACCTGGCACGTGGTCACATCATCAACAAAGGCGAAGCTATCGGGGTTATCGCGGCGCAGTCCATCGGTGAACCTGGTACACAGCTGACGATGCGTACGTTCCACATCGGTGGTGCGGCATCCCGTTCTGCTGCTGAATCCAGCATTCAGGTTAAGAACAAAGGTAGCATCAAGCTCAGCAACGCGAAGTCGGTTGTGAACTCTACCGGCAAGCTGGTGGTGACTTCCCGTAACACCGAGCTGAAGCTTATCGACGAATTCGGTCGTACCAAAGAGAGCTATAAAGTGCCTTACGGTGCGGTTATGGCGAAGGGTGACGGCGAGCAGGTTGCAGCGGGCGAAACCGTCGCGAACTGGGATCCGCACACCATGCCGGTCATCACCGAGGTAAGTGGTTTCATCCGCTTCACCGACATGATCGACGGCCAGACCATTACGCGTCAGACCGACGAGCTGACCGGCCTGTCATCCCTGGTGGTTCTGGATTCTGCAGAACGTACCGCGGGTGGTAAAGACCTGCGTCCGGCGCTGAAAATCGTTGATGCCCAGGGCAACGACGTTCTGATCCCAGGCTCCGATATGCCTGCTCAGTACTTCCTGCCGGGTAAAGCTATCGTTCAGCTGGAAGACGGCATTCAGATCAGTGCGGGTGATACCCTGGCGCGTATTCCACAGGAATCCGGCGGTACCAAGGATATTACCGGTGGTCTGCCACGCGTTGCCGACCTGTTCGAAGCGCGTCGTCCGAAAGAGCCTGCGATCCTTGCTGAAATCAGCGGTATCATCTCGTTTGGTAAAGAAACCAAAGGCAAACGCCGTCTGGTTATCTCCCCAATCGACGGCAGCGATGCTTACGAAGAGATGATTCCGAAATGGCGTCAGCTGAACGTGTTCGAAGGCGAGCGCGTGGAACGCGGCGACGTTGTTTCCGATGGTCCAGAGTCTCCGCACGACATTCTGCGTCTGCGTGGCGTGTATGCTGTTACTCGTTACATCACCAACGAAGTGCAGGACGTTTACCGTCTGCAGGGCGTTAAGATTAACGATAAACACATCGAAGTCATCGTGCGTCAGATGCTGCGTAAAGCAACCATCGTTAACGCCGGCAGCTCCGACTTCCTGGAAGGCGAGCAGGCTGAATACTCCCGCATCAAGATCGCTAACCGCGAACTGGAAGCGAACGGCAAGATCAACGTGTCCTTCGCACGTGACCTGCTGGGTATCACCAAAGCCTCTCTGGCAACCGAGTCCTTCATCTCCGCGGCATCGTTCCAGGAGACCACTCGTGTGCTTACCGAAGCAGCCGTTGCGGGTAAACGTGACGAACTGCGCGGCCTGAAAGAGAACGTTATCGTGGGTCGTCTGATCCCGGCCGGTACCGGTTATGCGTACCACCAGGATCGTATGCGCCGTCGCGCAGCGGGTGAAATCCCTGCCGCGCCTCAGGTTACCGCTGAAGACGCTTCTGCAAGCCTTGCAGAGCTGCTGAACGCCGGCAACCTCGGCGGCAACGACGAGTAATCGTTCGTAAGCCAACGCTAAATAAAAACCCGCTTCGGCGGGTTTTTTTACAGGCTTTTTTCGACAGCAAACAAATTTATTCTTCCGCGATGAAACGCAAAGTACCGGCCCGGCGCTCCGGCTTACCGGTATCGCGGGTATGATTCACTCCATCCATCACCGGCACTTCGGTAAAATCAAACGGGCTCACGCCCTCAAGGCAGGCCACGTTCACCCCATACTGCTGCGGGTTAGAACGCCGCTGGTGATGCGTATAAATTCCGCAACGCGAGCAGAAGAAGTGTTGCGCCGTTCCGGTATTAAACCTGTAGCTGGTCAGCATCTCTTCTCCCTGCACAATAACCACCCCACCCATTTCCGCGGAGGCGACCACCGCGCCACGCATACGGCAATATGAGCAGTTACAGCGGCGTACGGCGTTCAGCCCGTCGCTTAGCGTGGCCTGAAAACGCACGGCTCCGCAGTGGCATTTTCCGGTCATGACAGTCTTATCTTTAACCATCTCTCGTACTCCTGGCGCTTAGTGCGGCCTCATAAAATTAATACTGAAGCATAGAACAATTACGGGTAAGTTTTACGGCGATTGCGGCGGGCGTTTTGTAGTCGAATTTAAGGCAGGAAATAAAAATGCCCGACAAGGCGGGCATTTTTATGTCTGAACAGGAAGGCAATCAGTTGATGAGCGGCAGACGGCGGTACAGTTCAATCATGTCGCCCGCCAGATCCTGAATGACCATCGCGTTCATCAGGTGATCCTGCGAATGAACGGTAATCAGGTTAACAGGCAGCTTGCCGGTGCCTTCGTCCAGCCCGATAAGCTGGGTCTGAATTTTATGCGCGTGCTTTACGAACTCGCGCGACTCTTCCATCGCCTGCTCGGGCCGCTGCAAAATCCCCTTTGCGCGCGAGCTGCAGCGCCGTCAGCGCCTGGCTACGTGCGCTACCGGCGTTGACCAGCAGTTCCATGATAATCGATTCTAAATCTTCCACGTCTTCCTCACTCCATTAGTTTCAAAGCTTTCTCGAGCACCACGTCGCCTTTCATCATGCCGTAATCCATCATATCGATAACGGCGACGGTTTTGCCCATAGGCTCCGCGATAGCCTGCAGCTTGGCGTGCTCGTATTTAACCTGTGGACCGAGAAGCACAACGTCAGCGGTATCAATATTGTCTTTGAATTCTGCGACAGGGACAGCCTTGATAGAAACTTCGATACCCTTCTTCGACGCTGCATCTTTCATTCGTTGAACCAGAATGCTGGTAGACATACCTGCAGCACAACACAAAACGATATTTTTCATAATCTGCTCTCAATGCCCGTTGGATAGACAGATAATTATCCGCGAGGCGGCAGTGCAACAACCGCTTTAGCTTGATTGTGTGTGAGGTATCACAAAAGAAATGGCGAAATCCTGAAACCGGTTACAGTTCTTGTTTCGCCATGGAAAAAAGCGCGTTTATTTTAGGCATAACGGCCAGGCAATGCGGAATCGCAGAACGCCCGTCGGCGCTCTGCGGCTCTTTTACTTATCTGTAGTCTCCAGCGCTACGGCGAGTTTCTTCCCAGGTAGCTGTCCCAGTCTTTCCACACGGGCTGCAGGCCCGAACGCGTCAGGGCCGCGGCGACTTCCGACGGCGTCCGTCCGTCGTGCGGGGCGAACTGTTCAAGCTCAGGATGGTTATCGGCATAGCCGCCCGGCTGGGTTCTGGAAAAGGCGCTCACGTTATTAATGGCCAGCGGAATAACGCGATCGCGAAACCAGGGGGATTCGCGCGTGGACAAAGAAAGCTCTACGTCGGGCGCCAGCAGGCGAAAAGCGCAGATCGCCTGCACCAGCTGGCTTTCGCTCATCACCGAAGCGGGCTCCACACCGCCGGTGCAGGGCCGCAGGCGAGGGAAGGAAACAGAATAACGGCTTTGCCAGTAGCGTTGCTGCAGCCACAGCAGATGCTCCGCCACCATAAAACAGTCGGTGCGCCAGCTGTTGGAAAGGCCAATCAGCGCGCCAAGGCCGATTTTATCTATGCCTGCGCGCCCCAGCCGATCCGGGGTTTCCAGCCGCCAGAAAAAATCCTGCTTGTTGCCGCGCAGATGATGCTGCGCGTATACCGCCTGATGATAGGTTTCCTGGTAAACCATCACGCCGTCCAGGCCGAGCGTTTTTAGCTCCGCATATTCATGCTCATCCAGCGGCTGCACTTCCATCTGCAGCGAGCTGAATTTGCTGCGGATGGCGGGCAGATGCTGACGAAAATAATCCATGCCCACCCTGGTCTGATGCTCGCCGGTGACCAGCAGCAGCTGGTCAAAGCCCAGCTTGCGAATCGCCTCGCACTCCCTTGCGATCTCAGATTCATCCAGCGTTTTGCGTTTGAGCCTGTTGCTCATGGAGAAGCCGCAGTAGGTGCAGTCGTTGGCGCAGAGATTTGAAAGGTACAACGGCACATAAAAGCTGACGGTATTGCCAAAACGCTGGCGGGTTAAGCGCTGAGCCCGCTGGGCGAGCGGTTCGAGAAACCGGCCGGCGGCAGGAGAGAGCAGGGCCATAAGATCGTCGCGGGTGACTTTGCGGGCGCTTAGCGCCCGTTCAACGTCTGCCGCCGTTTTAGCGTTGATCTTAAGAGTGATGTCGTCCCAGTCCAGCTCGCGCCAGCGTTCGGTGAAGGTTGCCGCCATCACGCGTCCTCCTGGCTGAACTGCAGAAACTGCGTCAACGGGCTGGAGGCCTGCGCCTGCTGGTGGCGCATCCCTAAGCCGGATTTCGCCGCCGTGGCGCCGGCTTCTACCGCCAGGCGGAAAGCCCGCGCCATCTGCACCGGGTCCTGAGCTACGGCAATGGCGGTATTGACCAGAACGGCGCTGGCACCCATTTCCAGCGCTTCGGCGGCGTGGCTCGGCGCGCCAATACCCGCATCCACAACCACCGGCACCCGTGCCTGCTCGATAATAATTTCCAGCAGGGCGCGGGTCTGCAGGCCCTGATTTGAGCCAATCGGCGCGCCGAGCGGCATTACCGCCGCGCAGCCTGCTTCTTCCAGCCGTCGGCATAAAACCGGATCCGCGCCGCAGTATGGCAGTACGATAAAGCCCTGCTTGACGAGTATTTCAGCCGCCTTCAGCGTTTCGATGGCGTCGGGCAGCAGGTAGCGGGCGTCCGGATGGATCTCAAGCTTAACCCAGCGCGAGCCAAGCGCTTCGCGGGCCAGCCGCGCCGCAAATACGGCTTCCTCCGCCGTTTTGGCGCCGGAAGTGTTGGGCAACAGCTGTACGCCTGCCGCCAGCAAAGGAGCCAGAATAGCGTCGTTATGATTGCGCAAATCGACGCGTTTCATCGCCATGGTCACCAGCTGCGAGCCGGATGCGCGGATGGCCTCCACCATCACCTCGGGTGAGGCGAATTTTCCGCTGCCGGTAAACAGGCGGGAAGAAAAAGTTTTATCAGCGATCTGCAGCATATCAACCTCCGGCTATGGCCTGAAAAAGCAGGATCTGGTCGCCATCGTGCAGCATCTGGGTTTCCCAGCGCGCCCGTGGCACTATGGTCTGGTTTACGGCCAGCGCAACGCCCGGCTTCAGTAAACGCAGCTGTTCCAGCAGTTTTGCAAGCGTCAGGTTATCGGCGCACTGCATCGGCTCATCGTTAAAGTGGATGCGCATCTTGCCCTCCGCAAACCGGGCAGCCCGCGGCTTTCTGCATGCTGAGCGTGCGCCAGCCGTGCTGACGGGCGTCGAACAGCCTTAAAGAGCCGGTCGCCGGGGCCATGCCGGTCAGCAGTTTGATCGCTTCCAGCGCCTGCAGCGTGCCCATTACGCCGACAACCGGGCCGATGACGCCCGCGGTGCGGCAGTTCCTTTCAGGTTCGTTTTCGTCCGGCCATAAGCAGCGATAGCATCCGTTGTCCCAGGGCGGCGTTAACACCATTAGCTGGCCGCCAAACCCCACGGCGCTGGCGGAAATCAAAGGCTTGCCCTGAGCGACACAGGCCGAGTTGATAGCATGGCGGGTTGCCATGTTATCGCTGCAGTCCAGCACCAGATCGACATTGCTGACGGCCTGGCTAAGAGCCTCTCCGTGCAGGCGTTCGCTTATCGCCCGCAGCTGGATGCCGGGGTTAAGCTGCTGAAGGTGACGCCGGGCCGCCTGTGACTTCGGCTGGTCGATATCCTGCGAGGTGAACAGAATCTGGCGCTGCAGGTTGCTGATATGCACCTTGTCGTCATCCGCCAGAATCAACGTGCCGACGCCCGCGGCGGCAAGGTAAAGCGCGGCCGGAGAGCCCAGTCCGCCCAGCCCGACGATCAGAACGCGGCTGGCGAGCAGCTTTTGCTGCCCTTCCAGCGCCACGTCCTCAAGCAGAAGCTGGCGGCTGTAGCGCATGAAATCTGTATCATTCATCGCCGGCTCCCGCGAGTTCAAGAAGCCGCGCCGTCGCCGCCCGCCAGTCCGGCGCCTGGGTTATCGCGCTGACCACCGCCACGCTTCCCACGCCCGTCGCGAGAACCGCAGGCACGCGGTCAATGCTGATGCCGCCGATCGCCACCGTCGGGTAATCGCCGAGGGTTTTGACATGCGCGGCAAGCTGTGCCAGCCCCTGCGGGGAAGAGGGCATCTGTTTGGTTTGGGTCGGAAAGACATGCCCGAGCGCGATATAAGAAGGGCGCGCCGCAAGGGCGCGATCCATTTCCATATTGTCGTGCGTGGAAAGCCCAAGCCGCAGGCCCGCATCGCGTATCGCATCCAGGTTGGCGACGTCCATATCCTGCTGGCCTAAGTGCACGCCGTAGGCGCGATGTTTGATGGCTAAACGCCAGTAATCGTTAATAAACAGCCGCGCCTCAAAGCGCTGGCCGAGCCTGACGGCGGCGATAATGTCGGCTTCGACCTCTTCGTCGCGCTTGTCTTTGATGCGTAGCTGAAGGGTGCGAACGCCCGCCTCAAGCAGCCGGGCAATCCACTCCACGCTGTCCACGACCGGGTAAAGCCCCAGCCGCTGCGGCACGGCAGGGAAATCGGGTTTAGCCGTCATACTTCCTCCTGACGCAGATAAATTTCCCCGCCTTTCGCCCGGAAGGATTGCGACATATCCTCCATGCCGACTTCAATGGCCTGCTTCGCGGCGAAATCGCGTACCTCCTGGGAAATCTTCATCGAGCAGAATTTCGGCCCGCACATCGAGCAGAAGTGCGCGACCTTGCCGGACTCCTGCGGCAGGGTTTCGTCGTGATAGGCGCGGGCGGTGAAGGGGTCGAGCGCCAGGTTAAACTGGTCTTCCCAGCGGAATTCGAAACGCGCCTTCGACATGGCGTTATCGCGAATTTGGGCGCCGGGATGGCCTTTGGCCAGATCCGCGGCGTGCGCCGCAATTTTGTAGGTAATCAGCCCCTGCTTAACGTCCTCTTTGTTCGGCAGCCCGAGGTGCTCTTTGGGCGTGACGTAGCAAAGCATCGCGCAGCCAAACCAGCCGATCATCGCCGCGCCAATGCCGGAGGTGAAGTGGTCATAGCCCGGGGCGATATCGGTCGTTAACGGCCCCAGGGTGTAGAACGGCGCCTCATGGCAATGCTCCAGCTCTTCGGTCATGTTGCGGCGGATCATCTGCATCGGCACATGCCCCGGCCCTTCAATCATTACCTGCACGTCATACTGCCAGGCGATTTTGGTCAGTTCGCCCAGCGTGTGCAGCTCGGCAAACTGCGCTTCGTCGTTGGCGTCCTGAATGGAGCCGGGGCGCAGGCCGTCGCCCAGCGAAAGCGAGACGTCATAGGCGGCGCAGATTTCACAGATTTCGCGGAAGTGCTCATACAGGAAGTTCTCCTGATGATGGGACAGGCACCACTTCGCCATAATCGAACCGCCGCGCGAGACGATGCCGGTAAGACGCCTGGCGGTCATCGGCACGTAGCGCAACAGCACGCCCGCGTGAATGGTGAAGTAATCCACGCCTTGCTCGGCCTGCTCCAGCAGCGTGTCGCGGAACATCTCCCAGGTGAGGTCTTCGGCGATGCCGTTAACCTTTTCCAGCGCCTGATAGATCGGCACGGTTCCGATCGGCACCGGGCTGTTGCGTAAAATCCACTCGCGGGTTTCGTGAATATAGCGCCCGGTAGAGAGGTCCATAACCGTGTCCGCGCCCCAGCGGGTCGACCAGACCAGCTTTTCCACTTCTTCTTCAATGGAGGACGTCACCGCCGAGTTGCCGATATTGGCATTGACCTTCACCAGGAAGTTGCGCCCGATAATCATCGGCTCGGATTCGGGATGGTTGATATTAGCCGGGATAATCGCCCGGCCGGCGGCAACCTCATCACGCACAAATTCCGCTGTGATATTTTCCGGCAGGCGGGCGCCAAAGCCTTCGCCCGGATGCTGGTGGCGTAAGACAGCGTCGCGAATGCGCTCGCGGCCCATGTTTTCACGTACCGCGATAAACTCCATTTCTGGCGTGACGATGCCTTTGCGGGCGTAGTGCAACTGGGTCACGCATTTCCCGCTTTTAGCGCGGCGCGGCGTGAGGCGCGTTTCAAAACGCAGATCGTCCAGGCCGTCGTCAGCAAGGCGCTCTCTGGTATAAGCGGAACTGCGGCCGGCCAGCGCTTCGCTGTCGCCGCGCTCTTCAATCCAGCCGCTGCGCAACGGCAAAAGCCCGCGCAGCACGTCGATGGCGATCGCCGGATCGCCGTAAGGACCGGAGGTGTCATAAACCGGCACCGCGTCGTTGGGCTCGTACTGCGGGTTGTCCTTGCTGCCGCTCGTCATCGTTGGGCTGAGCTGGATTTCGCGCATGGGAACACGAATGTCCCCCCGCGAACCCGTCAGGTAAATGCGCCTCGAGTTCGGGAAAGCGGTGCCTTCAAGCGTATTGATGAAGTGTTGGGCTGCGGCGCGTTGTTCGCGGCGGGTTGGTTTTTTTTCAGATGCAGACATAGCTCATTCCAGTGTTTTCAGGAGTGGCTTGTCAGAACGACGGATGGAGTAATGAATATGGGTGACCCGCGCAGGGGCGTGCCCAAAAGCAGAATTACTCTTGTTCCCTTCGCAGGTTTTAACCTGATCAGGTTCCGCGGATCCCGAATTAACGGTCTCAGCCGGTGCTTTCGCACTCGGCACTCCGACAAGAAGAAGCCCGTATTGCTACGGACCGTTTTGTAAATTACTCGTTAACAGCGCAGAACTCAAGCCGGGCGTGCAAGGGCCGCTGGCGTCGTTTGCACTGCTATGCAGATTGTTGGCGTAAGCCAGCTCAATGAGCTTATCTTCCAGCGAGAAGCGCGCTTCCAGCGCCTCGCCGATACCAGACAATGCCTGCTGGAACTCAATGCAGTTATCATCGTCGATGGCGTTTTCCAGATTGGTGTCGTAGAACTCCATGATCTGTTGGGTGTTGGCCTGCAGCTGCGGATAAATTTGCGTGGCGGCTAAAAGCGGGCTGGTGCCTTCCATTTCATCAATAATGCGCTCATAAATATTGAAATGTCCGGCGGAAAGGTAATCGACAAGATTATGGCAGAAAGTATCCAGCGCCTTTTCATTAAGCGCAGAATGAGATTCCTTGTTAGGCTTGATCCCGACCATATTGTAATACGCCACCAGCAATTGTTTGCGGGCATATAGCCATTGGTCGACTAACTCATTACTACCACCAACGCGCTCAGTCAGACTCTCTAACCGGTTAAGCATGATTGACTCCGTGAGTTATAAGATTTAACGCAAACGTACCCAAAAAAATCTAACGACTATTGTTTATACCAGTGTCCAGGGGGATGTGCACCAGGTTATGGAACGTGTAATTCAAAAATCAGACCACGGCTGGTTTATCGTCAGCCATGAGCAAAAATTATGGTTGCCGCAAGGCGAGCTGCCTTTCGGCGCGGCCGCGGATTTTCAGCTCGACGGCGCCGACGGCAGGCAGATTGGCGAGTGGGAAGGCGAACCGGTCTGGCTGATTCGGCAGAACCGCCGCCAGGATATGGGCTCGGTGCGGCAGGTTATCGATCGGGACGTGGGCCTTTTCCAGCTGGCAGGACGCGGCGTGCAGCTTGCCGAATTCTATCGTTCCCATAAGTTTTGCGGCTACTGCGGACACGAGATGCACGCAAGCAAAACCGAATGGGCCATGCTGTGCAGCCATTGCCGCGAACGCTATTACCCGCAAATCGCGCCCTGCATTATCGTGGCGATACGTCGGGACGATCATATCCTGCTCGCCCAGCATACCCGCCACCGCAACGGCGTTTATACCGTGCTGGCCGGCTTTGTGGAAGTTGGCGAAACTCTTGAACAGGCCGTTGCGCGTGAGGTGATGGAGGAGAGCAATATACGGGTGAAAAACCTGCGTTATGTAACCTCGCAGCCCTGGCCGTTCCCGCAGTCGCTGATGACGGCGTTTACGGCGGAATACCACAGCGGCGACATTAAAATCGATCCTAAAGAGTTGATAGACGCGCAGTGGTATCGCTACGACCAGTTACCCCTGATCCCGGCGGCGGGCACCGTGGCGCGGCGATTGATTGAGGACACCGTCGCCGCCTGTCGGGCAGAGTACGAATGACGTGGTAAACTGGCCGCATACAGCCAAAGGAAATGCAAAAAATGACTGAACTGAAGAACGATCGTTACCTCCGCGCCCTGCAGCGCCAGCCCGTGGATATCACGCCGGTATGGATGATGAGACAGGCGGGACGCTATCTGCCGGAGTACAAGGCCACCCGCGCGCAGGCCGGCGATTTTATGTCGCTGTGTAAAAACGCCGAGCTGGCCTGCGAAGTCACCCTGCAGCCGCTGCGTCGTTACGCCCTGGATGCGGCGATCCTCTTCTCTGATATCCTCACCGTGCCGGACGCGATGGGGCTTGGCCTCTATTTCGAAGCGGGCGAGGGGCCGCGTTTTACCTCGCCGATCGCCAGCCGTGCCGACGTGGAAAAACTGCCGATTCCCGATCCGGAAGACGAGCTGGGCTACGTGATGAACGCGGTGCGCACCATCCGTAAAAATCTGGCGGGGCAGGTGCCGCTGATAGGCTTCTCCGGTAGCCCATGGACGCTTGCGACCTACATGGTTGAAGGCGGCAGCAGCAAGGCTTTTACCGTTATCAAAAAGATGATGTACGCCGATCCGCAGGCGCTGCATCTGCTGCTTGATAAGCTGGCGCAAAGCGTCACGCTGTACCTGAACGCGCAGATCAAAGCGGGCGCGCAGTCGGTGATGATTTTCGATACCTGGGGCGGCGTGCTGACCGGGCGCGACTATCAGCAGTTCTCTTTGTATTACATGCATAAAATTGTCGACGGCCTGCTGCGTGAAAACGAAGGCCGCCGCGTGCCGGTAACGCTGTTCACCAAAGGCGGCGGACAGTGGCTGGAGGCCATGGCGCAGACCGGCTGCGACGCGCTGGGCCTCGACTGGACAACGGATATCGCCGACGCCCGCCGTCGCGTAGGACACAAAGTCGCGCTGCAGGGAAATATGGACCCGTCTATGCTTTATGCTCCACCTGCCAGAATCGAAGAAGAGGTTGCTGGCATTCTGCAAGGGTTCGGCAAGGGCGAGGGGCACGTCTTTAACCTCGGCCACGGCATTCATCAGGACGTGCCGCCGGAACACGCGGGTGCGTTTGTTGAGGCGGTTCACCGCCTGTCAGCGCCCTATCATCAGTAAAAAAGGAGAGGGAATGGATCTCGCAGCGCTACGTCAGCAACAGATCGAACTGGCTTCAAGTGTGATCCGCGAGGATCGTTTTGACGTCGATCCTCCGGCGTTTATTGCCGGAGCCGATGTCGGGTTTGAACAGGGCGGCGAGGTAACGCGCGCCGCTATCGTGCTGCTGAAATATCCTTCCCTTGAGCTGGTGGAGTACAAGGTGGCGCGTATCGCCACCACTATGCCTTATATCCCCGGCTTCCTGTCATTCCGTGAATACCCGGCGCTGCTGGCTGCCTGGGAGATGCTGTCCCGCAAACCCGATTTACTCTTTGTCGACGGTCACGGCATCTCGCACCCGCGCCGCCTCGGCGTCGCCAGCCATTTTGGGCTGCTGGTGGATGTGCCGACCATCGGCGTCGCCAAAAAGCGGCTGTGCGGGCGCTTTGAGCCGCTGGGCGATGAGGTCGGGGAGAAGCGGCCGCTTATCGATAAGGGCGAGCAGCTGGCCTGGGTCTGGCGCAGCAAAAAACGCTGCAACCCCCTCTTCGTGGCTACCGGACACCGGGTAAGCGTCGACACGGCGCTGCTGTGGGTGCAGCGATGCATGGCGGGTTACCGTTTACCGGAGCCTACACGCTGGGCGGATGCCGTTGCATCGGGCCGTCCTGCTTTCGCGCGCTGGCAAGCAATTCAGGGGTGATTAGGGTAAACTGCCGCTAATTTCCCGTCTTTGAGACATCGTTATGCTACAAAACCCCATTCATTTGCGTCTGGAGAGGCTTGAAAGCTGGCAGCACGTCACCTTCATGGCCTCTTTATGCGAGCGCATGTACCCAAACTACGCCATGTTCTGCCAGCAAACGGGCTTTGGCGATGCCCAGCTTTACCGTCGTATCGTCGATCTCATCTGGGAGACGCTTATCGTAAAAGACGCGAAGGTGAACTTTGACAGCCAGCTTGAAAAGCTCGAAGAGGCGATTCCTTCCGCGGACGACTATGATATTTACGGCGTCTACCCGGCTATCGATGCGTGCGTGGCGCTCAGTGAATTACTTCACTCGCGTCTTTCAGGAGAAACCCTGGAGCACGCCATCGAGGTGAGTAAAACCTCCATCACCACCGTCGCGATGCTCGAAATGACTCAGGCCGGTCGTGAAATGACCGACGAAGAGCTGCGGGCCAACCCGGTTGTGGAAGAGGAATGGGACATTCAGTGGGAAATTTTCCGCCTGCTGGCCGACTGCGAAGAACGCGATATTGAACTGATCAAAGGATTACGCGCGGACCTTCGCGAGGCCGGAAGCAGCAATATCGGTATAAATTTGCAGCAGTAAGACAATAAAACGTGACGTACAGTCTGATTTGTAGGGCCTGAAGGCTTCCAATTAGCCCCCCGTCTGGTCTACATTTGTGGGGCGAAAAAAAGTGGCTATCGGTGCGTGTATGCAGGAGAGTGCTTTTCAGGCATTTCCGTCGCACTCGATGCTTAGCAAGCGATAAACACATTGTAAGGATAACTTATGAACAAGACTCAACTGATTGATGTAATTGCTGACAAGGCTGACCTGTCTAAAGTACAGGCTAAAGCTGCTCTGGAATCCACTCTGGCTGCAATTACTGAGTCTCTGAAAGAAGGTGATGCTGTACAACTGGTTGGTTTCGGTACCTTCAAAGTGAACCACCGTGCTGAGCGCACTGGCCGCAACCCGCAGACCGGTAAAGAAATCAAAATCGCCGCAGCTAACGTGCCGGCATTTGTTTCTGGTAAAGCACTGAAAGACGCGGTTAAGTAAGCTACGCGTGTCGGTGAACAGTTTTAGCAGAGGGGCGTTTTCGCCCCTTTTGTCTGTCTGGCGTCCGCTGGTGGCGTTGACCGGCGCGCTGCTGCTCACCGCCTGTAGCAGTAATAAACTCCCTCCTTTCACCGCCAGCGGCTACGTAGCAGACCAGGGCGTGGTGCGCATCTGGCGTAAAGACAACAGCGATAGCTCGGTACATATGCTGACGGCGTTTAGCCCGTATGGAAACGGGGCGACCACCACGAACGAATACCGCTGGCAGGGCGACAGCCTGGTCTTTATCGAACAGAACATCCAGGGCGAACCGCCCGAACATAGCAAAGTGCGTTTTGACGATAGCGGCGAGCTGAGCTTTATGCAGCGCGAAGTTAACGGCCAGAAACAGCAGCTTTCTAAAGAGCAGATAGCCTTGTATCAGTATCAGGCCGCCCGCACGAGGGAGACCAGCGAAGCGTTGCGTATCGGGAAAGTGGTGCTGCGGCAGGGAAGATGGCACCGTGATGGCACGGTAACGACCTGCGAAGGAGAAACCTTCAGGCCGAAGCTGGATAACCCTTCCCTGAGCCATATAGCGCGTCGCCAGAGCCATTCGTCGCTGGAGGTGAGCATTGCCTGGCTGGAAGCGCCGGAAGGCTCACAGCTCCTGCTGGTGGCGAATCAGGATTTCTGTTCCTGGCAGCCTAGGCCCGCCGAGTTCTGACCATAAAAAAACCGCCACGCGGGCGGTTTGTCGTCAGCGTTCGGCGTTACTTCGCGTTTTCACGCGCAATGGCGCGATAGCCAATGTCCGAACGGCTAAAACTGCCCTCCCAGTGAATATCCTTCATCAGCTCGTAGGCGCGCTGCTGGGCCTGGGCTACGGTATCGCCAAGCGCCGTTACGCACAGCACGCGGCCGCCGCTGGTGGTCACCATATCGTCTTCACGCAGTGTGGTGCCGGCGTGGAAGACTTTGCCATCGGCCACTTCTTCGAGCGGCAGACCGTGGATCACATCACCGGTACGGTAATCCGCCGGATAGCCGCCCGCGGCCATAACCACGCCCAGCGAAGGACGCTCGTCCCACTTTGACGTGACCTTATTGAGCCTGCTATCGCAGGCGGCGAGACATAGCTCAACCAGATCGGAGCGCAGACGCAGCATGATAGGCTGCGTTTCCGGATCGCCGAAGCGGCAGTTAAATTCGATAACTTTAGGATTGCCCTGCTTATCGATCATCAGCCCCGCATACAGAAAGCCGGTATAGGTATTGCCTTCCGCCGCCATGCCGCGCACGGTCGGCCAGATAACCAAATCCATCGCCCGCTGGTGAACTTCATCGGTGACGACCGGCGCCGGGGAGTAAGCGCCCATGCCGCCGGTGTTCGGGCCGGTATCGCCGTCGCCTACGCGTTTGTGATCCTGGCTGGTCGCCATCGGCAGCACATTCTCACCGTCGACCATTACGATAAAGCTGGCTTCCTCGCCGTCGAGAAACTCTTCCACCACGATGCGGTGACCGGCGTCGCCAAACGCGTTGCCGGCCAGCATATCGTTAACGGCGGCTTCGGCCCTCTTCCAGCGTCATCGCCACGATAACGCCTTTGCCCGCGGCCAGGCCGTCCGCCTTGATGACGATCGGCGCGCCTTTTTCACGCACGTAGGCCAGCGCCGGCTCCACTTCGGTAAAGTTCTGGTATTCGGCAGTAGGGATTTTATGGCGGGCTAAGAAATCCTTGGTGAAGGCTTTAGAACCTTCCAGCTGCGCGGCGCCTTTGGTGGGGCCGAAGATCTGCAGGCCGGCGGCACGGAAAGCATCAACCACGCCGATAACCAGCGGCGCTTCCGGACCGACGATCGTCAGGTCGATTTTTTCGTTTTGCGCAAAGCTGAGCAGGGCGGGGATATCCGTCGCGCCGATAGCGACGTTTTGCAAAGCCGGCTCAAGCGCCGTGCCTGCGTTGCCCGGTGCGACAAACACGGTGCTGACCAGCGGCGACTGCGACGCTTTCCAGGCCAGCGCGTGTTCGCGCCCGCCGTTACCAATCACTAAAACTTTCATTCGTTAAGGCTCCGGATTAATGGCGGAAGTGGCGCATGTCGGTGAAGATCATGGCGATCCCATGTTCGTCGGCCGCGGCGATCACTTCGTCATCGCGGATCGAACCGCCAGGCTGGATCACGCAGCTCACGCCGACGGCGGCCGCGGCGTCAATACCATCGCGGAACGGGAAGAAAGCGTCGGACGCCATCGCTGAGCCTTTCACTTCCAGGCCTTCGTCGCCCGCTTTGATACCGGCAATTTTAGCGGAATAAACGCGGCTCATCTGGCCGGCGCCTATGCCAATAGTCATATTCTCACGGGCATAAACGATAGCGTTGGACTTAACAAACTTAGCAACCTTCCAGCAGAACAGCGCGTCGCGCAGCTCCTGCTCGGTTGGCTGGCGCTTGCTGACTACGCGCAGGTCCGCTGCCGCAACCATGCCCAGGTCGCGATCCTGCACCAGCAGGCCGCCGTTTACGCGTTTGAAGTCCAGGCCCGGAACACGCTGCTGCCACCGGCCGCAGGTCAGAACGCGGACGTTTTGTTTCGCCGCGGTAATCTTCAGCGCTTCTTCACTCGCGGAAGGGGCGATAATCACTTCTACGAACTGGCGGGAGATAATAGCCTGGGCGGTTTGCGCGTCCAGCTCGCGGTTAAAGGCGATAATGCCGCCAAACGCCGAGGTAGGATCGGTTTTGTACGCGCGGTCATAGGCATCAAGCAGAGAATCGCTAACCGCCACGCCGCAAGGGTTGGCGTGCTTCACGATGACACAGGCAGGCTCGCTGAACTCTTTCACGCATTCCAGCGCGGCGTCGGTATCGGCGATGTTGTTATAGGAAAGCGCTTTGCCCTGAACCTGGGTGGCGGTGGCGACAGAGGCTTCTTTAATTTCTTCTTCTATATAGAAGGCGGCCTGCTGGTGGCTGTTTTCGCCATAGCGCATATCCTGCTTCTTAATGAAGTTCAGATTCAGCGTGCGCGGGAAGCGGCCAGAGGGCTCTTTGCTTTCGCCGTGATAGGCGGGAACCAGGCTGCCAAAGTAGTTGGCGATCGTGCTGTCGTAAGCGGCGGTGTGCTCGAAGGCTTTAATGGCGAGGTCGAAGCGGGTTTCTAAAGTCAGCGAGCCTTCGTTGGCGTCCAGCTCGGCGATAATCGCCTGATAGTCGCCGCTCTTCACCACGATGGCGACGTCTTTATGGTTCTTCGCCGCGGAGCGCACCATTGTCGGGCCGCCGATATCGATATTCTCAACCGCGTCTTCAAGAGAGCAGCCTTCGCGGGCAACGGTCTGTGCAAACGGGTAGAGGTTAACGACAACCATATCGATTGCGGAGATGGCGTGTTCGGCCATGATGGCATCGTCCTGGCCGCGACGGCCCAGAATGCCGCCGTGTACTTTTGGATGCAAGGTTTTGACGCGTCCGTCCATCATTTCCGGGAAACCGGTGTAGTCAGAGACTTCGGTCACCGGTAGGCCAGCGTCAGCCAGCAGGCGAGCGGTGCCGCCCGTTGAGAGCAGCTCCACGCCGCGTTGGGAGAGTGCCTGGGCGAATTCGACGATACCGGCTTTGTCAGAAACACTGAGCAGAGCGCGGCGTACAGGACGGCGTTGTTGCATGGTTTGATCCCTTAGCTTTGGTTCGCATATAGAAGAGCGTTAGCTGAATTCTCTTTTTTATCGTAAAACTCAGCTAACGCCCCAAAACGGGGCGTCCTTTTATCGCGGCGTATTGTAGCGAAAACGTTTGCGTCACGCTCGCGAAATTTCAGTGCAAAGCACAATTGTGGATAAGTTTGTGCACAACCGGGTATAAGGCGGGGTTTTGCTGTGGAATGCAGCAGTCAGTCAAAATACTGCAAATTTAGTGTTGCAGCCTGAAGAGAACTCCCTATAATGCGCCTCCATCGACACGGAACATGTGAACAACATCACAGAGTAACGGCGGCGATGAGAGTTAAAAATCCTGAATTTCAGGGTTGACTCTGAAAGAGGAAAGCGTAATATACGCCACCTCGCAACAGCAGGCTTCGCCGCTGATTGCACTGCTCTTTAACAATTTATCAGACAATCTGTGTGGGCACTCGCAGGATTGATATCTCAGCACCTCCGGGTGCAAAAAAATATCAAGTCTTGAAGAGTGACCAGACAGTAATTCATTAGTGAATTATGTGAATGTAATCTTTGAGCACCGCTTCACTGGTTGAAGCACATCAAGCTTTTAATTGAAGAGTTTGATCATGGCTCAGATTGAACGCTGGCGGCAGGCCTAACACATGCAAGTCGAACGGTAGCGGGAAGAAGCTTGCTTCTTTGCCGACGAGTGGCGGACGGGTGAGTAATGTCTGGGAAACTGCCTGATGGCGGGGGATAACTACTGGAAACGGTAGCTAATACCGCATAACGTCGCAAGACCAAAGAGGGGGACCTTCGGGCCTCTTGCCATCAGATGTGCCCAGATGGGATTAGCTTGTTGGTGGGGTAACGGCTCACCAAGGCGACGATCCCTAGCTGGTCTGAGAGGATGACCAGCCACACTGGAACTGAGACACGGTCCAGACTCCTACGGGAGGCAGCAGTGGGGAATATTGCACAATGGGCGCAAGCCTGATGCAGCCATGCCGCGTGTATGAAGAAGGCCTTCGGGTTGTAAAGTACTTTCAGCGAGGAGGAAGGTGCTGAGGTTAATAACCTCAGCAATTGACGTTACTCGCAGAAGAAGCACCGGCTAACTCCGTGCCAGCAGCCGCGGTAATACGGAGGGTGCAAGCGTTAATCGGAATTACTGGGCGTAAAGCGCACGCAGGCGGTCTGTCAAGTCGGATGTGAAATCCCCGGGCTCAACCTGGGAACTGCATTCGAAACTGGCAGGCTAGAGTCTTGTAGAGGGGGGTAGAATTCCAGGTGTAGCGGTGAAATGCGTAGAGATCTGGAGGAATACCGGTGGCGAAGGCGGCCCCCTGGACAAAGACTGACGCTCAGGTGCGAAAGCGTGGGGAGCAAACAGGATTAGATACCCTGGTAGTCCACGCCGTAAACGATGTCGACTTGGAGGTTGTTCCCTTGAGGAGTGGCTTCCGGAGCTAACGCGTTAAGTCGACCGCCTGGGGAGTACGGCCGCAAGGTTAAAACTCAAATGAATTGACGGGGGCCCGCACAAGCGGTGGAGCATGTGGTTTAATTCGATGCAACGCGAAGAACCTTACCTACTCTTGACATCCAGAGAACTTTCCAGAGATGGACTGGTGCCTTCGGGAACTCTGAGACAGGTGCTGCATGGCTGTCGTCAGCTCGTGTTGTGAAATGTTGGGTTAAGTCCCGCAACGAGCGCAACCCTTATCCTTTGTTGCCAGCGGTTAGGCCGGGAACTCAAAGGAGACTGCCAGTGATAAACTGGAGGAAGGTGGGGATGACGTCAAGTCATCATGGCCCTTACGAGTAGGGCTACACACGTGCTACAATGGCGCATACAAAGAGAAGCGACCTCGCGAGAGCAAGCGGACCTCATAAAGTGCGTCGTAGTCCGGATCGGAGTCTGCAACTCGACTCCGTGAAGTCGGAATCGCTAGTAATCGTGGATCAGAATGCCACGGTGAATACGTTCCCGGGCCTTGTACACACCGCCCGTCACACCATGGGAGTGGGTTGCAAAAGAAGTAGGTAGCTTAACCTTCGGGAGGGCGCTTACCACTTTGTGATTCATGACTGGGGTGAAGTCGTAACAAGGTAACCGTAGGGGAACCTGCGGTTGGATCACCTCCTTACCTTAAAGATACAACCCGCGCAGTGCCCACACAGATTGTCTGATAGAAGTAAAGAAGCAAGGCGCCTGCGAAGTCGCGACACTCAGTGTCCCCTTCGTCTAGCGGTTAGGACTCCGCCCTTTCACGGCGGCAACAGGGGTTCGAATCCCCTAGGGGACGCCACTTGCTTGGTGACAGGTGAAAGGTGTCGCTAAAAAATATCTTAAAACTGACTGTAACAGTCGGCTTTAAGATATTGCTCTTTAAAAATCCGGAACAAGCTGAAAATTGAAACGACATGTCGTCTCATTCTTCCGTAATAAAGAATGGGTTTACGATATGTTCGAGTCTCTCAAATTTTCATAATCTGAAGTGAAACATCTTCGGGTTGTGAGGTTAAGCGACTAAGCGTACACGGTGGATGCCCTGGCAGTCAGAGGCGATGAAGGACGTGCTAATCTGCGATAAGCGCCGGTAAGGTGATATGAACCGTTATAACCGGCGATTTCCGAATGGGGAAACCCAGTGCAATCCGTTGCACTATCGTTAAGCCAATACATAACTTAACGAAGCGAACCGGGGGAACTGAAACATCTAAGTACCCCGAGGAAAAGAAATCAACCGAGATTCCCCCAGTAGCGGCGAGCGAACGGGGAGCAGCCCAGAACCAGCATCAGTTTGTGTGTCAGTGGAAGCGTCTGGAAAGTCGCAGGGTACAGGGTGATACTCCCGTACACAAAGGCACACCTTCTGTGAGTTCGACGAGTAGGGCGGGACACGTGGTATCCTGTCTGAATATGGGGGGACCATCCTCCAAGGCTAAATACTCCTGACTGACCGATAGTGAACCAGTACCGTGAGGGAAAGGCGAAAAGAACCCCGGCGAGGGGAGTGAAACAGAACCTGAAACCGTGTACGTACAAGCAGTGGGAGCCTCATTTATGGGGTGACTGCGTACCTTTTGTATAATGGGTCAGCGACTTATATTCTGTAGCAAGGTTAACCGTATAGGGGAGCCGCAGGGAAACCGAGTCTTAACTGGGCGTTAAGTTGCAGGGTATAGACCCGAAACCCGGTGATCTAGCCATGGGCAGGTTGAAGGTTGGGTAACACTAACTGGAGGACCGAACCGACTAATGTTGAAAAATTAGCGGATGACCTGTGGCTGGGGGTGAAAGGCCAATCAAACCGGGAGATAGCTGGTTCTCCCCGAAAGCTATTTAGGTAGCGCCTCGTGAATTCATCTCCGGGGGTAGAGCACTGTTTCGGCTAGGGGGCCATCCCGGCTTACCAACCCGATGCAAACTGCGAATACCGGAGAATGTTATCACGGGAGACACACGGCGGGTGCTAACGTCCGTCGTGAAGAGGGAAACAACCCAGACCGCCAGCTAAGGTCCCAAAGTCATGGTTAAGTGGGAAACGATGTGGGAAGGCACAGACAGCCAGGATGTTGGCTTAGAAGCAGCCATCATTTAAAGAAAGCGTAATAGCTCACTGGTCGAGTCGGCCTGCGCGGAAGATGTAACGGGGCTAAACCATGCACCGAAGCTGCGGCAGCGACACTATGTGTTGTTGGGTAGGGGAGCGTTCTGTAAGCCGTTGAAGGTGGACTGTGAGGTCTGCTGGAGGTATCAGAAGTGCGAATGCTGACATAAGTAACGATAAAGCGGGTGAAAAGCCCGCTCGCCGGAAGACCAAGGGTTCCTGTCCAACGTTAATCGGGGCAGGGTGAGTCGACCCCTAAGGCGAGGCCGAAAGGCGTAGTCGATGGGAAACAGGTTAATATTCCTGTACTCGGTGTTACTGCGAAGGGGGGACGGAGAAGGCTATGTTGGCCGGGCGACGGTTGTCCCGGTTTAAGCGTGCAGGCTTGTGTTCCAGGCAAATCCGGAACACTTTAAGGCTGAGGCGTGATGACGAGGCACTACGGTGCTGAAGTGACAAATGCCCTGCTTCCAGGAAAAGCCTCTAAGCATCAGGTAACACAGAATCGTACCCCAAACCGACACAGGTGGTCAGGTAGAGAATACCAAGGCGCTTGAGAGAACTCGGGTGAAGGAACTAGGCAAAATGGTGCCGTAACTTCGGGAGAAGGCACGCTGGCGCGTAGGTGAAGTCCCTTGCGGATGGAGCTGAAGCCAGTCGAAGATACCAGCTGGCTGCAACTGTTTATTAAAAACACAGCACTGTGCAAACACGAAAGTGGACGTATACGGTGTGACGCCTGCCCGGTGCCGGAAGGTTAATTGATGGGGTCAGCCGCAAGGCGAAGCTCTTGATCGAAGCCCCGGTAAACGGCGGCCGTAACTATAACGGTCCTAAGGTAGCGAAATTCCTTGTCGGGTAAGTTCCGACCTGCACGAATGGCGTAATGATGGCCAGGCTGTCTCCACCCGAGACTCAGTGAAATTGAACTCGCTGTGAAGATGCAGTGTACCCGCGGCAAGACGGAAAGACCCCGTGAACCTTTACTATAGCTTGACACTGAACACTGGTCCTTGATGTGTAGGATAGGTGGGAGGCTTTGAAGCGTGGACGCCAGTCTGCGTGGAGCCAACCTTGAAATACCACCCTTTAATGGCTGGTGTTCTAACGTAGACCCGTAATCCGGGTTGCGGACAGTGTCTGGTGGGTAGTTTGACTGGGGCGGTCTCCTCCTAAAGCGTAACGGAGGAGCACGAAGGTTAGCTAATCACGGTCGGACATCGTGAGGTTAGTGCAAAGGCATAAGCTAGCTTGACTGCGAGAGTGACGGCTCGAGCAGGTGCGAAAGCAGGTCTTAGTGATCCGGTGGTTCTGAATGGAAGGGCCATCGCTCAACGGATAAAAGGTACTCCGGGGATAACAGGCTGATACCGCCCAAGAGTTCATATCGACGGCGGTGTTTGGCACCTCGATGTCGGCTCATCACATCCTGGGGCTGAAGTAGGTCCCAAGGGTATGGCTGTTCGCCATTTAAAGTGGTACGCGAGCTGGGTTTAGAACGTCGTGAGACAGTTCGGTCCCTATCTGCCGTGGGCGCTGGAGAATTGAGGGGGGCTGCTCCTAGTACGAGAGGACCGGAGTGGACGCATCACTGGTGTTCGGGTTGTCATGCCAATGGCACTGCCCGGTAGCTAAATGCGGAAGAGATAAGCGCTGAAAGCATCTAAGCGCGAAACTTGCCCCGAGATGAATTCTCCCTGAGACTTCAAGTCTCCTGAAGGAACGTTGAAGACGACGACGTTGATAGGCTGGGTGTGTAAGTGCAGCGATGCATTGAGCTAACCAGTACTAATGATCCGTGAGGCTTAACCTTACAACACCGAAGGTGTTTTGTGAGAGACAGAATAATTTGATTTTCAGCCTGAACCGAGATTTTAAGCCGGTGGTCATGAACAGTGACGGCCGGAGAACAGAATATGCCTGGCGGCAACAGCGCGGTGGTCCCACCTGACCCCATGCCGAACTCAGAAGTGAAACGCCGTAGCGCCGATGGTAGTGTGGGGTCTCCCCATGCGAGAGTAGGGAACTGCCAGGCTCCAAACAGACAGAAAGGCCATCCTCACGGATGGCCTTTTTGCGTTCGTATCTTTCGTATAAGCGCTGCGCCAACCGACAGTTGCTTGCCGAGCAGGCACCCGACAAAAACCTATCTGTCCCGCCCAAAAGCAGTATTTTCCTCTGAACCCAGACCATTGCCTTAAGTGAAACATTTTCAACTATCCTCGCAACGCTCGACATTTGCCAGGCGCCGCGTTATCTTCAGCTGTCTGGATGTCTAAACGTTTAAACGTATGCTGTGAGGATATAAGGTTATGCCGATTCGGGTACAGGATGAGTTACCAGCCGTCAATTTCCTGCGTGAAGAAAATGTCTTTGTTATGACATCCTCACGCGCAAGCAATCAGGAGATCCGTCCGCTAAAGGTGCTCATACTTAATCTGATGCCGAAAAAGATCGAGACGGAGAACCAGTTTTTACGCCTGCTTTCCAACTCCCCTCTACAGGTAGACGTACAGCTATTGCGTATCGATAGCCGCGAATCCCGTAATACGCCGGCTGAGCATCTCAACAACTTCTACTGCAATTTTGAAGATATTCAGCAGGAAAATTTTGATGGCCTTATTGTCACCGGCGCGCCGCTGGGCCTGGTTGAATTCAACGACGTCGCCTACTGGCCGCAGATTGAGCAGGTGCTGCATTGGGCAAAAGATCACGTGACCTCGACGCTGTTTGTCTGCTGGGCCGTGCAGGCGGCGCTGAATATCCTCTACGGCATTCCTAAACAGACGCGGCAGGAGAAGCTGTCCGGCGTTTATGAGCATCACCTCACCTATCCGCATGCTTTGTTGACCCGCGGCTTTGATGATACTTTCCTTGCGCCGCACTCCCGCTATGCCGATTTCCCTGCCTCGCTGATTCGTGACTACACCGATCTGGAAATTCTTGCCGAGTCGGAAGAGGGAGACGCTTATCTCTTTGGCAGCAAAGATAAGCGCATAGCTTTTGTCACCGGCCATCCGGAGTACGATGCCCATACGCTGGCGGGCGAATATTTCCGTGACGTTGAAGCCGGCCTGAATCCGGATGTGCCCTACAACTATTTCCCGGATAACGATCCGCAGAAGAACCCGCGCGCCACGTGGCGCAGCCACGGAAACCTGCTCTTCACCAACTGGCTAAACTACTACGTCTACCAGATCACCCCGTTCGATCTACGCCATATGAACCCAACGCTCGACTAAGCGTTTCAGCATCCCGTTTTCTCTGCACATCAGGCACCTTCGGGTGCCTTTTTTATTTCCTAAAAATAGCTTCCCCTGTTGAGTTATTTTTATTCATTTAATTATCAATCGGTTACTACGTTTTTGTTATTAAAATGGAAATAGTTTTTGATTTTAAAAAATGATGAAGTAGTCTTAATTCTGTTGCACGAAATCTGCACAGCCGTATGGGATCCACTTTTGCGGTATCGACGGGATAAGACGAGGGGGAATAATCTAATGACACAACAGACAGTTAGCGCAGATCTGGCCTTCAGCCAGCCTTTTGGGGAGCAGGAGCAGCAGATCCTTACGCCGGATGCGGTGGAGTTTCTTAGCGAACTCGTCAGCCATTTTACGCCGCAGCGCAACAAGCTGTTGGCGGCCCGCACCCTACAGCAGGCGGCAATCGATGCGGGAGAGCTTCCGGATTTTATTTCGGAAACCGCTTCCATTCGTGAAGGCGACTGGACGATTCGCGGTATCCCGGATGATTTACTCGATCGTCGCGTGGAAATTACCGGACCCGTCGAACGCAAAATGGTGATCAATGCGCTGAATGCGAACGTGAAGGTATTTATGGCGGATTTCGAAGATTCGCTGGCGCCGAGCTGGAGCAAGGTGATCGACGGCCAGATTAACCTGCGCGACGCCGTCAGAGGCACCATCAGCTGGACAAATGAAGCCGGGAAAATCTACCAGCTGAAGCCGGACCCGGCGGTATTAGTCTGCCGCGTCCGCGGTCTGCACCTGCCGGAAAAACACGTCACCTGGCGTGATGAACCCATTCCCGGCAGCCTGTTTGATTTCGGCCTCTACTTCTTCCACAACGCGGATGCTCTGCTGGCAAAAGGCAGCGGCCCCTATTTTTATCTGCCGAAAACCCAGTCATGGCAGGAAGCGGCCTGGTGGAGCGAAGTGTTCAGCTTTACCGAGGATCGTTTCTCCCTGCCGCGCGGCACCATCAAAGCCACGCTGCTGATTGAAACCCTGCCGGCCGTTTTCCAGATGGACGAGATCCTGCACGCGCTAAAAGATCACATCGTCGGCCTGAACTGCGGCCGCTGGGATTACATTTTCAGCTACATCAAAACGCTGAAAAATCATCCGGATCGCGTGCTGCCGGACAGGCAGTCCGTCACCATGGACAAGCCCTTCCTCAACGCCTACTCGCGCTTGCTGATCAAAACATGTCATCGCCGCGGCGCGTTTGCCATGGGCGGGATGGCGGCGTTTATTCCGAGCAAAGACAGCGAACGCAACGAATGGGTGCTTAATAAAGTCAGGGCGGACAAACAGATGGAGGCGAGCAACGGCCACGACGGCACCTGGATTGCTCACCCCGGCCTTGCCGACGCCGTGATGGACGTTTTTGATAGGGCCCCTGGGCGAGCGGCACAATCAGCTTTCCGTTCTGCGTGAAGAAGACGCCCCTGTTAGCGCCGCGCAGCTGCTTGAGCCTTGCCCGGGCGAACGTACCGAAGACGGGATGCGCGCCAATATTCGCGTCGCCGTGCAGTACATCGAGGCGTGGATTTCAGGCAACGGCTGCGTACCTATTTACGGTCTGATGGAAGATGCCGCAACGGCGGAAATCTCCCGTACCTCCATCTGGCAGTGGATCCACCATGAAAAATCGCTGAGCAACGGCCAGACGGTCACTAAAGCGCTGTTCCGCCAGATGCTCGCCGAAGAAATGCTCGTCATTCAGGAGGAGCTTGGCGATCGACGCTTCAGCCAGG
Source organism: Dryocola mayonis (assembly GCF_051307045.1). Taxonomy (NCBI): domain Bacteria; kingdom Pseudomonadati; phylum Pseudomonadota; class Gammaproteobacteria; order Enterobacterales; family Enterobacteriaceae; genus Dryocola; species Dryocola mayonis. Next base: position 3,963,025 of record NZ_CP150452.1, on the reverse strand, counting down.
GACGCTTTGACGAAGCCGCCCGCCTGATGGAGCAGATCACCACCTCCGACACCCTTATCGACTTCCTGACGCTGCCGGGCTACCGCCTGCTTGCCTGAACCCAACCTCTATAAAAAAAGGAGCATCTGCCATGACCAAAACCTCTCGCACCCAACAGATCCAACAATTACAACAAGAATGGACGCAGCCGCGCTGGGAAGGCATCAGGCGTCCGTACAGCGCTGAAGAAGTGGTGAAGCTGCGCGGTTCGGTGAACCCGGAATGCACGCTGGCGCAAAACGGTGCGGCGAAAATGTGGCGTTTGCTGCACGGCGAATCGAAAAAGGGCTATATCAACAGCCTCGGCGCGCTGACCGGCGGCCAGGCGTTGCAGCAGGCTAAAGCGGGCATTGAGGCCATCTATCTGTCAGGCTGGCAGGTGGCGGCGGATGCCAACCTGGCCTCCAGCATGTATCCGGACCAATCCCTCTATCCGGCGAACTCCGTGCCCGCGGTGGTCGATCGGATCAACAATACTTTCCGCCGTGCGGATCAGATCCAGTGGGCGTCGGATATCGAGCCGGGCGATCCTCGCTATGTTGACTACTACCTGCCGATCGTCGCCGATGCAGAAGCGGGTTTTGGCGGCGTGCTGAACGCGTTCGAGCTGATGAAATCCATGATTCAGGCGGGAGCGGCGGCCGTGCATTTTGAAGACCAGCTCGCATCGGTGAAGAAATGCGGCCATATGGGCGGCAAAGTGCTGGTGCCTACTCAGGAAGCTATTCAGAAGCTGGTGGCCGCGCGCCTGGCGGCGGACGTGATGGGCGTGCCGACTTTGCTGATCGCACGTACCGACGCCGATGCCGCGGATCTGATTACTTCTGACTGCGACGAATATGACCGTGAGTTTATTACCGGTGAGCGCACCCAGGAAGGGTTCTACCGCACCCGCGCGGGCGTTGAGCAGGCGATAAGCCGCGGACTTGCCTATGCGCCCTATGCCGACCTGGTGTGGTGTGAAACTTCAAAGCCGGACCTCGATCAGGCGCGCCGCTTTGCCGAGGCGATTCACGCCCGCTTCCCCGGCAAGCTGCTGGCCTATAACTGTTCGCCTTCCTTTAACTGGAAGAAAAACCTCGACGATAAAACCATCGCCTCCTTCCAGGAAGAGCTGTCGGCGATGGGCTACAAATACCAGTTCATTACCCTCGCCGGCATTCACAGCATGTGGTTCAACATGTTCGACCTTGCCCACTCCTACGCCCAGGGTGAAGGCATGAAGCACTACGTGGAAAAAGTGCAGCAGCCTGAGTTTGCGGCGGCGCCGGAAGGCTACACCTTCGTCTCCCACCAGCAGGAAGTGGGCACCGGGTATTTTGACCGGGTAACGACCATCATCCAGGGCGGGGCTTCTTCAGTAACCGCGCTGACCGGGTCGACGGAAGAAGAGCAGTTCTAGCTTCACGGGTTCCCTCTCCCTTAGGGGAGGGGGCAGGCTGAGGGGAAGTAACGACGGAGGCGCCCATGACGTCCAGGCTGGAACTGTTAGTCGCGCGCACCATCCTGCAGGGATTCGATGCGCAGTACGGGCGTTTTCTGGAGATCACCGCAGGCGCCCAGCAGCGCTTTGAGCAGGCCGACTGGCACGCCGTGCAGCAGGCGATGAAAAGCCGCATCCATCTCTACGATCACCATGTTGGCCTGGTGGTGGAGCAGCTGCGCTGTATTACCGGCGGAGAGAATGCCGACGCCGATTTTTTGCTGCGCGTGAAAGAGCAGTACACCAATTTATTGCCGGATTACCCTCGTTTTGAAATCGCAGAGAGTTTTTTCAACTCCGTTTACTGCCGGTTATTTGACCACCGCTCGCTGTCTCCCGAGCGGCTTTTTATCTTCAGCTCGCAGGCGGAAGGGCGGTTCCGTACCATCCCTCGTCCTTTATCGAAATTATTTTCCCCGACCCATGGCTTGCAGCCGCTGCTGGTTTCCATGCTGGGCGACCTGCCGCTGCGCCTGCCGTGGCAGGATTTAGCGCGCGACGCGGGCTATATCGTCGCCCATCTCAATGAGACCTTTGGCAGCGAAGCGCTGCGGGACGCGCAGCTGGAGGTCGCCAACGAGCTTTTTTATCGCAACAAGGCCGCCTGGCTGGTCGGCAAACTTGTTCTGCCGGGCGGGAAAGCGCCGTTTCTGCTGCCGATTCATCGTAGCGACGAGGGCTATCTTATCGTCGATACCTGCCTTACCAGCACCGCTGAGGCGAGCATCGTCTTTGGCTTCGCCCGCTCGTATTTTATGGTTTACGCGCCGCTCCCGGCCCGCCCTTGTGGAATGGCTTCGCGAGATACTGCCGGGCAAGTCTACCGCCGAGCTTTACATGGCGATTGGCTGCCAGAAGCACGGCAAAACGGAAAGTTACCGCGAATATCTGCATTACATCACCTCTACTGATGAACAGTTTATTGAGGCACCGGGCATTCGGGGAATGGTAATGCTGGTGTTTACGCTGCCCGGCTTCGACCGGGTTTTTAAGGTCATCAAGGATAAATTCGCCCCGCAAAAAGAAGTTAGCGCCGAAAGAGTTCGCGCCTGCTATCAGCTGGTCAAAGAGCATGACCGCGTCGGCCGTATGGCGGACACGCAGGAGTTTGAAAACTTCGTGCTGGATAAAAAACAGATAAGCCCCACGCTGCTGGCGCTGCTGCATGAAGAGGTGCCGGAGAAGCTGACCGATCTTGGCGAGCGCATCGCCATCAGCCATCTCTACATTGAGCGCAGAATGGTGCCGCTTAACCTGTGGCTGGAAAGAGTGGAAGGGCAGCAGCTGCGCGACGCCGTGGAAGAATATGGCAACGCCATTCGCCAGCTTGCGGCGGCGAATATTTTTCCCGGCGACATGCTGTTTAAAAACTTTGGCGTGACGCGCCACGGGCGGGTGGTGTTCTACGATTACGACGAAATCTGCTATATGACCGAAGTTAACTTCCGCGATATTCCTCCGCCGCGCTTTGCGGAAGACGAGCTGTCTGCCGAACCCTGGTACAGCGTGTCGCCGGGCGATGTTTTTCCGGAGGAGTTTCGCCACTACCTGTGCGCCGATCCGCGTATTCGTCCTTTGTTCGACGAAATGCACGGCGACCTGTTTCGGGCTGATTTCTGGCGCGCATTACAAGAAAGGATCCGCAACGGCCACGTGGAGGACGTCTACGCCTACCGCAGACGCCAGCGCTTCAGCCAGCGTTATGCGGATTTAAAGCAGGCGGGTTAACGCCCGCCGCCGTACGCCTGGGTAATTTCTTTCGCCGCTTTAATCACCAGCGCGCCAAGCTCGGTCACGCGGTCATCGGTAATGCGTGAAATCGGCCCGGAAATAGAGATGGCCGCAAACGCCTCATGATGTTCGTCATAGATACAGGCCGCGACGCAGCGCAGGCCCAGCGCGTGCTCCTCATCATCGAAGGAGTAGCCGCGTTTGCGGGTATGGGCTAAATCCTCTTTCAGATGCAGCGGGGAGGTGAGCGTCGCGGGCGTGTAGCTGTGCAGCCCTTTACGGTGCAGCAGGGTCGCTACCTGATCGTCGCTCAGGTTGGCCAGAAAGACCTTGCCCGCGCCGGAGGCGTGCATGGGCAGCTTGCCGCCAATCGGAGCGGACATGCGCATCAGCTGGGTGCACTGCACCTGGTCGATAATAATCGCCTGGTGATCGCTATGGTCCAGCACCGCCAGGTTCACCGTCTCGCCGGAATCTTCCATCAGCTTGCGCAGCATCGGGTGAACGATGGCCAGCAGGTTGCGGCTTTGCAGGAAGCTGCTGCCGACAACAAAGGCGTGCGCGCCGATCGTCCAGTGGCCGAGATCGCCAATCTGGCGTACAAAACCGAGCTGCTGCATGGTGGTCAGCAGGCGGTGGGTGGTGGAATTAGGCAAGCCAGCCTGCTGGGCAAGCTCGGTAAGCGCCACGCTGCCGTGAGATTCGGCAATCCATTCAAGCAGTTTTAAGCCGCGCGTAAGGGACTGTACCTGTCCGGTAGGCTGGGGAGCCGCCGCTGCGGCAGCGCGAGGTTTTTTGCCACGTTTGGCGGGAACGACTGCGACCATACCTGACTCCTTTTTTCATATCGTGGAAATCATTTTCGTTTTATTTGGCGATAATGCAACCTGCATCCGACTCATCGGAGCAGTCAGGTGAACATGTCTCATGTTCGATGTCTTTTACCCTTTGGTAACTTATGCCAGTATGGTCTGCTGGCCTTTTCGCCACTTCGACACGTTTTTGTATCCGGGAGCCTGAGTTGAGCAACAAAGTAGAAAAACTGCATCAGCAGTTGCAAGAACGCATTCTGGTGCTGGATGGTGGTATGGGAACCATGATCCAGAGCTACCGTCTTGAAGAGAGCGATTTTCGAGGGGTTCGCTTTGCAGACTGGCCGTGCGACCTGAAAGGGAACAACGACCTGCTGGTGCTAAGCAAACCGGAAATTATTGCCGCGATTCACTATGCCTACTTTGAAGCGGGCGCCGACATCGTCGAAACCAACACCTTCAACTCCACCACCATCGCCATGGCGGATTACCAGATGGAATCCCTGTCGGCGGAAATTAACTTCGAGGCCGCAAAGCTTGCGCGCGCCTGCGCCGATGAATGGACGGCGAGGACGCCGGAAAAACCGCGCTACGTCGCCGGAGTGCTGGGGCCGACCAACCGCACCGCCTCCATTTCCCCGGACGTTAACGATCCCGCTTTTCGTAACGTCACCTTCGATCAGCTCGTCGAAGCCTACCGCGAGTCCACCCGCGCGCTGGTGGAAGGCGGCGTCGACCTGATAATGATTGAAACGGTGTTCGATACGTTAAACGCCAAAGCGGCCGTTTTCGCGGTAAAAGCAGAATTCGAGGCGCTGGGCGTCGAGCTGCCGATCATGATTTCCGGCACCATTACCGATGCTTCGGGCCGTACTCTTTCCGGACAAACGACGGAAGCCTTCTATAACTCCTTACGCCACGCGGATGCGCTGACCTTTGGCCTGAACTGCGCCCTGGGGCCGGACGAGCTGCGCCAGTACGTCGCCGAGCTTTCACGCATTGCGGAATGCTACGTCACCGCGCACCCGAACGCCGGGCTGCCGAACGCCTTCGGCGAGTATGACCTGGATGCCGATACCATGGCCCGGCAGATTGGCGAATGGGCGCAAGCGGGCTTCCTGAATATCGTCGGCGGCTGCTGCGGCACTACGCCGGAGCATATCGCGGCGATGAGCAAAGCGGTGGCAGGCGTTGCGCCCCGCCGTCTGCCTGAATTACCCGTCGCCTGCCGTCTGGCCGGGCTTGAGCCGCTGAACATCGGCGCGGAAAGTTTGTTTGTGAACGTGGGCGAACGTACCAACGTTACCGGCTCCGCCAAATTTAAGCGCCTGATTAAAGAAGAAAAATATAACGAAGCGCTGGAAGTCGCGCTGCAGCAGGTTGAAAGCGGCGCGCAAATCATCGACATCAACATGGATGAAGGGATGCTGGACGCCGAGGCGGCGATGGTGCGTTTCCTGAACCTGATTGCCGGCGAGCCGGATATCGCCCGCGTGCCGATCATGATCGACTCCTCGAAATGGGAGGTCATCGAAAAAGGGCTGAAGTGCATTCAGGGCAAAGGCATCGTTAACTCCATCTCCATGAAAGAGGGCGTTGAGGCGTTTGTCCACCATGCCAAACTGGTGCGCCGCTACGGCGCCGCGATGGTGGTGATGGCCTTTGACGAAGTGGGCCAGGCCGACACGCGCGAGCGCAAAATCGAAATCTGCCGCCGCGCCTATAAAATTCTTACGGAAGAAGTCGGCTTCCCGCCGGAAGATATCATCTTTGACCCGAACATCTTTGCGGTTGCTACCGGCATTGAAGAACACAACAACTACGCCCAGGACTTTATCGGCGCTTGCGAAGACATCAAACGCGAGCTGCCGCACGCGCTGATTTCCGGCGGCGTCTCAAACGTTTCCTTCTCCTTCCGTGGCAACGACCCGGTGCGCGAAGCGATTCACGCCGTGTTTCTTTACTACGCTATCCGCAACGGTATGGATATGGGCATCGTTAACGCCGGGCAGCTGGCGATTTATGACGATCTCTCAGACGAGCTGCGCGATGCGGTAGAAGACGTGATCCTGAACCGCCGCGAAGACGGCACCGAGCGTCTGCTGGATCTCGCCGAGAAGTATCGCGGCAGCAAAAGCGACGACGCGGCGGCGGCCCAGCAGGCGGAATGGCGCAGCTGGGACGTGGCCAAACGCCTTGAGTACTCGCTGGTGAAGGGCATCACCGAGTTTATTGAGCTGGATACCGAAGAAGCACGCCAGCAGGCCGCGCGCCCGATTGAAGTTATCGAAGGGCCGCTGATGGCGGGAATGAACGTGGTCGGCGATCTGTTCGGCGAAGGGAAAATGTTCCTGCCGCAGGTGGTTAAGTCCGCCCGCGTCATGAAACAGGCGGTTGCCTACCTGGAGCCCTACATCGAGGCCAGCAAAGAAAAAGGCTCGACCAACGGTAAAATCGTGCTTGCTACGGTAAAAGGCGACGTTCACGACATCGGCAAAAACATCGTTGGCGTAGTGCTGCAGTGCAACAACTACGAAATTATCGACCTTGGCGTGATGGTCCCGGGCGAGAAGATTTTAAAAACGGCCCGTGAAGTGGGCGCCGATATTATCGGCCTGTCCGGGCTTATCACCCCGTCGCTGGATGAAATGGTAAACGTCGCCAAAGAGATGGAGCGCCAGGGCTTTACGCTGCCGCTGCTGATTGGCGGCGCGACGACGTCCAAGGCGCATACGGCGGTAAAAATCGAGCAGAACTACAGCGGCCCAACGGTTTATGTGCAGAACGCCTCGCGTACGGTCGGCGTCGTCTCCGCGCTGCTCTCCGCAACGCAGCACGATGAATTTGTAGCGCGCACCCGTAAAGAGTACGAAACCGTGCGTACCCAGCACGGGCGTAAGAAACCGCGCACCCCGCCGGTAACGCTTCAGGCCGCGCGTGAAAACGACCTGGCGTTCGACTGGGCGAGCTATACGCCTCCGGTTGCCCATCGTCTGGGCGTGCAGGAGGTTACCGCCAGCATTGAAACGCTGCGTAACTACATCGACTGGACGCCGTTCTTTATGACCTGGTCGCTGGCCGGGAAGTATCCGCGCATCCTTGAGGACGAGGTGGTGGGCGAGGAAGCGCAGCGCCTGTTTAAAGACGCCAACGACATGCTCGACAGGCTGCACGCGGAAAAATCTCTCAACCCACGCGGCGTGGTCGGCCTGTTCCCGGCAAACCGCGTGGACGACGATATCGAAATCTATCGCGACGAGTCGCGTACGCATGTGAGAACGGTGGCCCATCATCTGCGCCAGCAAACGGAAAAAGTCGGCTTCGCAAACTACTGCCTGGCCGATTTTGTGGCGCCGAAGCACAGCGGCAAAGCGGATTACATCGGCGCCTTCGCCGTGACCGGCGGCATGGAAGAAGACGCGCTGGCGGACGCCTTTGAAGCCCGGCATGATGACTACAATAAAATCATGGTGAAAGCCATCGCCGACCGTCTGGCAGAAGCCTTTGCCGAATATCTGCATGAACGCGTGCGCAAAGTGTACTGGGGCTACGCGCCAACGGAAAACCTGAGCAACGAGGAGCTGATCCGCGAGAACTACCAGGGGATTCGTCCGGCGCCGGGCTATCCGGCCTGTCCGGAACACACCGAGAAGGCGACCATCTGGGAGCTGCTGGACGTTGAGAACGTCATCGGCATGAAGCTTACCGAGTCCTACGCTATGTGGCCGGGCGCGTCGGTTTCCGGCTGGTACTTCAGCCATCCGGACAGCAAATACTACGCCGTGGCGCAAATCCAGCGCGATCAGGTTGAGGATTATGCCCGTCGTAAAGGAATGTCCGTTACCGAAGTCGAGCGCTGGCTGGCGCCGAATCTGGGCTATGACGCGGACTAGCCGTCAATATTAAAGTTTCGTTACACCAGACAGGGCGCTAAACAGGGCGCCCTGGCTATTTACGGCGATTAAAGACGTATACTTGACCTTACAGGGAACCAATAATTTATAAGGAGAAAGTGTGCTTACTTTACTGCATCTGCTTTCTGCGGTAGCGCTGCTGGTATGGGGCACGCACATTGTGCGTACCGGCATCATGCGCGTTTACGGCGCCAATCTCCGTAGCGTGCTCAGCCGCAGCGTTGAAAAGAAACCGCTCGCCTTCTGCGCGGGCATTGGCGTAACCGCGCTCGTTCAGAGCAGCAACGCCACCACCATGCTGGTCACCTCTTTTGTCGCGCAGGACCTGGTGGCGCTCACGCCTGCGCTGGTGATCGTGCTGGGGGCCGACGTCGGTACGGCGCTGATGGCGCGTATCCTGACGTTCGATCTTTCCTGGCTTTCGCCGCTGCTGATTTTTATCGGGGTGATCTTTTTCCTTAGCCGCAAGCAAACGCGCGCCGGGCAGCTTGGCCGCGTCGGCATCGGCCTGGGGCTGATTCTGCAAGCGCTGGAGCTGATCGTCGCCGCCGTCACGCCGATAACCCAGGCCTCGGGCGTACAGGTTATTTTCGCCTCGCTGACCGGCGATATCATGCTCGATGCGCTCATTGGCGCGATGTTCGCCATCATCAGTTATTCCAGCCTTGCCGCCGTGCTGCTGACCGCCACGCTCACCTCGGCCGGCGTTATTTCGTTTGATGTGGCGCTGTGCCTGGTGATTGGCGCAAACCTTGGCTCCGGTCTGCTGGCGATGATTAACAACAGCGCCGCCAACGCCGCCGCGCGGCGGGTGGCCCTCGGCAGCCTGCTGTTTAAGCTGGTGGGCAGCCTTATCGTGCTGCCGTTCGTGCATATTCTCGCCGGCCTGATGCACCGGCTGCCGCTGCCTGAATCCGAGCTGGTTATCTATTTCCACGTTTTCTACAACCTGATCCGCTGCCTGGCGATGGTGCCTTTTGCCGAAACGATGGCGCGATTCTGCCGCCGCGTGATCAGCGAAGCGCCGGAAGTGGACGCGCGCATGAAGCCCAAACACCTCGACCCAACGGCCATAGATACGCCGGCGTTGGGCCTATCTAACGCCGCGCGGGAAACGCTGCGCATGGGGGATTTGCTCGAACAGATGCTGGAAACCTGGAGCAAGGTGATGCACGGCGAGCCGCGGCAGGAGAAGGAGCTACGCAAGCTGGCCGATGACGTGGACGTGCTCTATACCGCCATCAAACTCTATATGGCGCAGATGCAGAAAGAAGAGCTGGCTGAAATTGAATCCCGCCGCTGGGCTGAAATTATCGAGATGTCGCTCAACCTTGAGCAGGCGGCGGATATTCTTGAGCGCATGGGCAGCGAAGTGGCGGATAAGTCCCTCGCCGCGCGCCGGGCGTTCTCGCCGGACGGCCTGACGGAGCTGGATAACCTCCTGCAGCAGCTCAAAAGCAACCTCAAGCTCAGCCTGTCGGTGTTCTTCTCGGCGGATGTGAACAGCGCGCGCCGCCTGCGGCGTAATAAACATCGTTTCCGCATTATGAACCGCCGCTTCTCTCACGCTCACGTTGACCGTCTGCATCAGCAAAACGTGCAGAGCATCGAAACCAGCTCGCTGCACCTTGGCCTGCTGGGGGATATGAAACGCCTGAACTCTTTGTTCTGCGCGGTGGCCTACAGCGTGCTGGAGCAGCAGGATGACGATGACGAAAGGGATGAATATTAATTTTCCCGGCCCGGCCGCCTGATGATAATCTGTTCCGTTAACTCAATAAAACAAATGGAATTTATGATGAAGCTTAAACAGATTTTAGCAGGGATGATTTGTATCGCGGCGCTGGCGGGCTGTTCGGCACTGGAAAGGACGGAGCCGGTCAGGACGCCAAGAACCCTCATCACCCAGCATGTCACGTCAGGGCAGGTTAAGGAGGCGATTATCAACGCCGGGCAAGGAAGAGACTGGATTATGGCTGAGGCGGGGCCCGGAGTAATTAACGCGACGCAGAACGTCCGTAAACACAGCGTGACTATTCGCATTAACTACTCAGAAAAAGAGTACAGCATTAACTACGTCAACAGCGTTAACCTGCTGGCATCGGACGGCGAGATTCATCGCGCGTATAACCATTGGGTGAATAACCTTGATAAGGATATCCAGAAGCGATTAAGCACGCTTGCTGCCTCATCCAGGTAATAGTTGTTAAAGGGCGACGATAATTTTTGTCGCCCGCGTTCCCTTAAATCCAATCTTATTATGGCGTCTTAGCCGCCAGCTCAATCCCCAACGTTATTGGCGCCTGAACAGGAGCGGCAATTTAAATCTGCAAAGCAGGACGCAAGGCCGTTGCCGTTTGTGCGAGACGCCTCGAGAGATACGGACAAAGTAAGTATCCCCTGTTCGCAACGCCCGAAGGGTAAGGTATAGTCCGTTTTTTTACGGAGGAACCATGCTGACCAACTCATCTGTACGTCTGAACAAATACATCAGCGAGAGCGGTATTTGCTCCCGTCGCGACGCCGATCGTTATATCGAACAGGGAAACGTTTTTATTAACGGCAAGCGAGCCGCGATTGGCGATCGGGTATTTGCCGGCGACGTGGTGAAGGTCAACGGTCAGCTAATTGAGCCCCGCAGCGAAGACGACCTCGTGCTTATCGCATTGAACAAGCCCGTGGGCATCGTGAGCACTACCGAAGACGGCGAGAAAGACAACATCGTCGATTTTGTGAATCACAGCAAGCGCGTCTTCCCGATTGGCCGCCTGGACAAAGATTCCCAGGGGCTTATCTTTCTGACCAACCATGGCGATCTGGTGAACAAAATCCTGCGCGCCGGCAACGACCACGAAAAGGAATACGTGGTGACGGTAAATAAACCTGTTACCGACGAGTTTATCCGCGGCATGGGCGCGGGCGTGCCGATGCTGGGCACCGTGACCAAAAAATGCAAGGTGAAGAAAGAAGCGCCCTTTGTGTTTCGTATTACGCTGGTGCAGGGGCTTAACCGCCAGATCCGCCGCATGTGCGAACACTTCGGTTATGAAGTCACAAAGCTTGAGCGTACCCGCATTATGAACGTCAGCATGAAAGGGCTGCCGCCGGGAGAATGGCGAGATTTAACCGACGACGAGCTGGTCGAGCTGTTTAAGCTGATTGAGAATTCTTCTTCCGAGGCGAAGCCTGCCAAAAAGCCGAAGGCGAAGCCCGTCGCGGCGAAAAACCCTTTGGTTGCTAAGGGGCCTAAAAGCGCGGCAAAAACCCCGGCAGAGCTGGCCTCACGCAAACGCTTTGCCCAGCCAGGACGCAAGAAGAAGGGGCGCTAGCTAGCGTTTTCCGCGCGTGTGGGTATTAGCCGACCACGAAAAGGTCGCGGATGGGTCAGGTTTAAAAGCCTTTTGTTTTTTCAGCGCGCGGGCTTTTTTGGCGGCAAGCTCGCGCTCGGCCATCAGCTTGTCGATATATTCTTTTTTGACGTGGTTGGTTTCTGAGTTGGTCAGCGGGCGGCCGTGCGCGATACGCGCGCGGTCGAGCAGCGTTTTCAGTTCGCGTTGCTCACTTTCCGTCATGTCTTGCTGTGTCAGTCTTGCTGTGGACATCGTTGCGACCTCGTAAGGAAAGAGCCCACAGTGTAAAGCAAAGCCCTCCCAAGCTCAGTAAAAATCACCCGCTTCGGGCGGTCTTATAAAAAAGCCCGGTTTCCCGGGCTTTTTCTTCTTCAGGCGCGACGTTTTTTCAAAGGCTTATCTTTTTTCTCATCAACAGGCTTACCGGACCAGTAGCCCGCCAGCAGCGAGCCGGAAAGGTTATGCCAGACCGAGAACAGCGCGCCAGGCAGGGCGGGCCAGCGGTGAGAAATAGATTTTCCCAAGCGTCGCGGCAAGGCCCGAGTTCTGCATGCCCACCTCAATAGCCAGCGTGCGGCAGGTTGACTCGTCGAAGCCAAACAGGCGTCCGCCCCAGTAGCCGCTCAGCAAGCCGATGCCGTTATGCAAAATCACCGCGACGATGACCATCAGGCCCACGGAGGCGATATTGCCTGCGCTGCCCGCCACCACGGCGCTGATAATCGCCAGAATGCAAACCATCGAAAGCGCGGGCAGGTAAGGCTCCACTCGTTTTACCAGGCGCGGGAAAAGGTGATGAACAATCAAACCAAGCCCGATAGGAATCACCACGATTTGCAGGATGCTGACCAGCATGCCCATTACGTCCACTTTAATGTCCGCGTCAACATAAAGCCTTGTCAGCAGCGGCGTGGCAAACACGCCGACCAGCGTGGAAACGGAAGAGATGGTTACCGAAAGCGCGACGTCGCCTTTGGCCAGGTAGATCATCACGTTGGAAGCCGTTCCGCTCGCCACGCTGCCCACCAGCACCATCCCGGCGGAAAGATCGGGCGGCATATGGAACAGCTTCGCCAGCACCCAGGCCGCCAGCGGCATGATCAGATAATGAAGGAACGTGCCTGCCGCTACGGGAGCCGGGCGCGAAAGCACGCGTTTAAAGTCGTCGATACGCAGGTGTACGCCCATGCCGAACATAATCAGCATCAAAAGCGTGCTGACCCAGGGGCCGATGGGGGTGAAGGTATCGGGCGTGTAATAAGCGAGTACGGAGAGCAGCACCGCCCACAGCGGGAAGAGCCGGGTTAATGTCGCGAGCATAACGAGATCCTTGCAGATGTATGTTGTGTTTTTTCTGGTTATAAAAATGCCGGGATCGAGCCCGGCATCTGGTATTCATCGCATGTACTGCGGTTTTATTCAAACAGATTATGATGCAGCTTGCGCACCACCTGCTCCGCGTCGTTGCCGGGCACCAGGAAGCACAGGTTGTAGCTGGATGCGCCGTAGCAAATCATGCGGATATTAAAGGGATCCAGTACGCCAAACACTTCTTTGCCCACGCCGCAGGCCTGGGAGAGCTTGTTGCCGATTATCGCCACCAGCGCGAGGTTTTCTTCCACCTCCACGCGGCACAGGGACGAAAGCTCGGTGAGTAAGGAGGTGGTCAGCAGGCTGTCGCCGGTAGAGGTTGAGCCGGTAGTGTCCAGCGTCAGCGCCACGCTCACTTCTGAGGTGGTTATCAGATCGACTGAAATATTATGCCGCGCCAGGATGCTGAACACCTCGGCCAGGAAGCCGCGTGAGTGCAGCATATTGAGGCTGTGCAGCGTCAGCAGGGTTTGTTTGCGGCGCAGGGCGATGGCGCGGAACAGCGGCGGGCTGTCCGTTTCGTTACACACCAGCGTGCCGCCCGCTTTCGGATCTTTACTGGATCCGACAAACACCGGAATTTCATGGCGTACCGCCGGCAGCAAGGTCGCGGGATGGAGCACCTTCGCGCCGAAGGTCGCCATTTCCGCCGCTTCTTCAAAAGCGATTTTGTCGATGCGTTTGGCGGTCGGCACTACGCGCGGGTCGGTGGTGTAGATGCCCGGCACGTCCGTCCAGATATCCACGCGGCCTGCGTGCAGCGCTTCACCCAGCAGGGCGGCGGTATAGTCGCTGCCGCCGCGGCCAAGGGTAGTCGTACGCCCTTTTTCTTCGCTGCCGATAAAGCCCTGGGTAATCACGATTGACTGCGCCAGACGCGGCTGCAGCTGTTGTTCGGTCAGCTCCGCCAGAGCGGCGATGTCCGGTTCGGCGCGGCCAAAGCGGTCGTTGGTGCGCATGATTTTACGAATATCGAACCACTGCGCATCCACGCTGCGCTCACGCATGATTTCGACAAACAGCAGGGTGGACATCAGTTCGCCGTGGCTAACCAGTTCGTCGGTCAGCGCGTTAGAAGTAGCAAGCGAGGCGGCTTCTGCCAGCGTGGTGATGTTTTCGAGCAGGCGTTCAATTTCCTCGCGAATGATCTGCGGGTTAGCCAGGCGCTCGACGATGTCGTACTGAATCTTACGGATGGCGTCGAGCTTCACGAAACGCTCCGTTGCCTCCAGCCCTTCGGCCAGCGCGACCAGCAGGTTGGTGACGCCCGCGGAAGCGGAAAGAACAACCAGGCGGACGTTCTCATCGGCGAGCACAACGTCGGCGCTGCGGTTCATGGCGTCGAAATCAGCAACGCTGGTACCGCCAAATTTGGCTACTACTGTCTGGGACATAACTTTCTCGGGTCAGGGAATAAAAAATAGCGACCATGGCACAAAGGCAGGATGAACAACCGGACCAGGCGCAACTACCGCCCCCATAAATAAGAGCTGCGCGGGGTGCTGTCAACGCCGGGATTATGCGGATTTTTCATACGCCGCGGGTAAACAGTAACAGGACTTATAATCGCGTCTATTTTTGCCGTTTTTCCAGCAGATTTAGCTCTGTGCGCGACGCCGACACAAAAATCATCACAAATACCGTTTTGTGGATATACAATTGTCCGCAGTCACAGTTCTCAAATCAAAAGGGTAACGCTATGAAAAATATCAACCCAACGCAGACCGCTGCATGGCAGGCCTTACAGGCGCATTTTGACGAAATGAAAGACGTCACCATCGGCGAACTTTTCGCGCAGGATGCCGATCGCTTTAGCAAATTCTCCGCCACGTTCGACGACCTGATGCTGGTGGACTACTCCAAAAACCGCATTACCGCAGACACCCTCGCTAAGCTGCAGGCGCTGGCGAAAGAGACCGATCTGCAGGGCGCCATCAAGTCGATGTTCAACGGTGAGAAAATCAACCGTACCGAAGACCGCGCCGTGCTGCACGTTGCGCTGCGTAACCGTAGCAATACCCCAATCGTGGTTGACGGCAAAGATGTCATGCCGGAAGTGAACGCCGTGCTTGAGAAGATGAAAACCTTCTCTGAAAGCATTATCAGCGGCAGCTGGAAAGGCTACACCGGCAAAGCCATTACCGACGTGGTGAACATCGGTATCGGCGGCTCTGACCTTGGCCCGTTCATGGTGACCGAAGCGCTGCGTCCTTATAAAAACCATCTCAATATGCACTTTGTTTCTAACGTCGACGGCACCCACATCGCCGAAGTGCTGAAAAATGTCGATCCGGAAACCACGCTGTTCCTGGTTGCGTCCAAAACCTTCACCACCCAGGAAACCATGACCAACGCCCACAGCGCGCGCGACTGGTTCCTGGCAACCGCCGGCGACAACAAGCACGTGGCGAAACACTTCGCCGCGCTGTCCACCAACGCGAAGGCGGTCGGCGAGTTCGGCATCGACACCGCAAACATGTTCGAATTCTGGGACTGGGTGGGCGGCCGTTACTCCCTGTGGTCGGCGATTGGGCCTGTCCATCATTCTGTCCGTGGGCTATGACAACTTCGTCGAGCTGCTAAGCGGCGCGCACGCGATGGACAAACACTTCGCTTCTACCCCGGCGGAACAGAACCTGCCGGTGCTGCTGGCGCTTATCGGCATCTGGTATAACAATTTCTTCGGCGCCGAGACCGAAGCGATTCTGCCATACGACCAGTATATGCACCGTTTTGCCGCCTACTTCCAGCAGGGCAACATGGAGTCCAACGGCAAATACGTTGACCGTAACGGCAACGCGGTGGACTACCAGACCGGCCCAATCATCTGGGGCGAGCCGGGCACCAACGGCCAGCACGCGTTCTACCAGCTGATCCACCAGGGCACCAAAATGGTTCCTTGCGACTTCATCGCGCCGGCGACCACGCACAACCCGCTTTCCGACCACCATCCTAAGCTGCTGTCTAACTTCTTCGCGCAGACTGAAGCGCTGGCGTTCGGCAAGTCCCGCGATGTGGTTGAGCAGGAATATGCGGATCAGGGCAAAGATCCAAAAACGCTGGAGCACGTCGTGCCGTTCAAAGTGTTTGAAGGCAACCGCCCGACCAACTCCATTCTGCTGCGTGAAATCACCCCGTTCAGCCTGGGGGCGCTGATTGCGCTGTATGAGCACAAAATCTTCACGCAGGGCGCTATCCTCAATATCTTCACCTTTGACCAGTGGGGCGTTGAGCTGGGCAAACAGCTGGCAAACCGCATTCTGCCGGAGCTGGGCGACGATAAACAAATCAGCAGCCACGACAGCTCGACTAACGGCTTAATTAACCGTTATAAATCCTGGCGTGCGTAATAAGCTAAGCGCCTAAAGAAATAAGCCGGCCAGCGCGCCGGCTTATTTATGAGATTAATCCCCTTGCTGCCCTATATTCGTAATTTACGCCTGCTGAGGTTATTCCTAAAAACGCCCTTACCCCGATAGTTAATCAGGGTTATTTTCAGATTTATTAGATCATAGTTTTTATTTATATTGATCTTAACTTGCTGTTTTTAAATGCTTTGAATTTCATTAAATAATGGCTTGATGGTTATTTTTACCACTTATCTTAAAACTCCCTCTCTATTTCCCCATTGTCCTGATTGTCATCTCTCGTTGTGTATACTCGATCCCGCCTGAAACCCTTTCGGGCAAATCTCCATTCATTCAATGAAGGGAAATTGTTATGAAGAAAGTTATTTATGGCGCTTTAGCCATATTCACGCTGGCAGCGGCCGGCGCGGCGAGTGCCGACCCTGTTGCAGTGGGTGAGGCGGCCGGCGCGCAGGCAACGAGCGTGTCCGCAGGAAGTTCTACTGCGACCAGCGCCAGCACTGTCGGGTCAGCGGTGGGGGTAGCGTTAGCTGCAACCGGTGGTGGCGACGGTTCTAATACCGGGACTACCACGACCACGACGACCAGCACCCAGTAATTTCACCGGTGCTTTAATCCTAACCACACTTCGGTGTGGTTATTTAGCCTTCGGGGACACGTCGTGCAGCGACTCTCAATCCTTCTTGTTTGCCTGTTACTTCAGGCTTGTTCCGCCACCACCAAAAGCCTCGGCTCTTCGCTGTGGCACAGCATCGCGGGCGATGACGGCGTGCAGCTCACCGACGATGACATCCAGAATATGCGCTACGCCAGCCAGTACATGAGCATCAACAACGGCCCGCAGCTGTTTGTGGTGCTGGCCCTATGACGAAAACGGCCAGCAGAAGTGGGTTACCCAGGATCGGGCGACGATCGCCACCCGGAACGGACGCGTGGTGAAGACCGTCGGCCTTGGCGACAACCTCCAGCAGGTCACTAATCTTGCCGATGACCCGCTGGCGAAGGTGAACCAGATTCCCGACGGCGCAGGCTGGACGCGACAGATGGCCTGGACCGAACATCAGCAGGTGCGCATGGCCACCGCGCGGTCCACCTTCAGCTGGGACGGCAGCGACACGCTGAAAGTAGGCAGTAGCGTGACGCCGGTTCGCGTGCTCAACGAAGAGGTCACCGCAGCGGGGAAAAGCTGGAGCAACCGTTATTGGGTGGATAATGAAGGCCATATCCGTCAGTCAAAACAATATCTTGGCCCGGACTACTGGCCGATTACTACGGTTCTGTTGAAGGCGGCAAAAGAATGAAAATAAAAGCCCTCGCGCTGTTATTAACGCTTAGCAGCTCTTTTTTATACGCAGCAGGAAACGTGACCGTTTATTCCGGCAGCCGGCAGCCGCCGGAGAATTTCACCGGCGTCGAGCGCCTGGCGGATTTAGTCTCGCAGCCCTCGCTCAGCCAGGCATGGTGGCCGGGAGCCGTCATCAGCGAGCGGCAGGCTTCTGCGGCGGCTGAGCTGCAGCAGCAGAAATTATTATCAGGCCTGAGCGGCCTTGCCGCCCGGGAAGACGGCGACGATGCGGCGGCTATCAACAGCCTACGCCAGCAGCTGCAGGCCGTTAAAGTGACGGGGCGGCAGTTTGTCGATCTCGATCCTGACTGGGTGCGCGTGCGCCCGCGCGCCAACGTGCCTTTGCAGGGGGAGTACAGCCTGTGGGCCGGCCCACAGCCGACGACCATTACCCTGATGGGGCTGGTGAGTTCGCCGGGGGTAAAACCCTTCGTTGCCGGACGCAGCGTGGATGAATACCTGGAAGGGGTAAATACGCTCAGCGGCGCCGACCGCAGCTTCGCCTGGGTAGTTTATCCCGATGGCAAAACTGAAAAAGCGCCGGTTGCCTGGTGGAATAAGCGCCATGTGGAATTACTGCCGGGCAGCATTATCTTTGTCGGTTTTTCCGACCGCCTTTTCGATTCTGAATTCAATAAACTGAACCAGCAAATCCTTACTTCCCTGAGCCATCGGATACCGGATTGATGAAAAAAAAATATCTCTACAGCCTGCTGGCGCTGGCCGTTGCCTCCGCCTGCCATGCCGAAACTTTTCCGGCGCCCGTTGGCCCGTCGCAGTCTGACTTTGGTGGCGTAGGCCCTGCTGCAAACGCCGACCGCACGCATGGCGCCGACCGGGGAGTTCAGCGCGAACTATCGCGATAACGATCAGTACCGCTTTTACTCCGCCTCGATCCAGCTCTTTCCATGGCTTGAAACAACCCTGCGCTATACCGACGTGCGTACCAAAAAATACAGCCCGGTAGAGGCCTTTTCCGGCGACCAGACCTATAAAGATAAGGCTTTTGACCTGAAGGTGCGCCTGTGGGAAGAGGGCTATTATTTGCCGCAGGTGGCGGTTGGCACGCGGGACCTGGGCGGGACCGGCCTGTTTGACGGCGAGTACGTGGTGGCGAACAAAGCCTGGGGGCCGTTTGATTTCTCCCTCGGCATGGGCTGGGGCTATATGGGCACCAGCGGTAACGTGAAAAACCCGCTTTGCGAAGCCAGCAACAGCTTCTGCTATCGCGACAACAGCTACAGCCAGGCGGGCTCGTTCGACTTTGGCGGCATGTTCCACGGCCCGGCCTCGCTGTTTGGCGGCATCGAATATCAGACGCCATGGCAGCCGCTGCGCCTGAAGCTTGAGTATGAAGGCAATAATTACACCCAGGACTTTGCCGGCAGGCTCGAACAGCGCAGCAACTTTAACGTCGGCGCTATCTATCGCCTGACCGATTGGGCCGACGTTAACGTCAGCTATGAGCGCGGCAACACCTTTATGTTTGGCGTGACGCTACGCACCAACTTTAACGACCTGCGTCCGGGCTACAACGACAATCGTCGCCCGCAATACCAGCCGCATCCGCAGGACGAAATCCTGCAGCACAACGTTGTCGCCAACCAGCTTACGCTGTTGAAATACAACGCCGGCTTTGCGAATCCGAATATTCAGGTGAAAGGCGACACGATGTATGTGACCGGCGAACAGGTGAAATACCGTGATTCCCGTGAAGGCATCGAGCGCGCGAACCGCATCGTGATGAACGACCTGCCGGAGAATATCCGCACCATCCGCATCACCGAAACGCGGCTGAACATGCCGCAGGTCACCACGGAAACAGACGTCTCAAGCCTTCGTCGTCATCTGGAAGGCGAACCGCTGGGACACGAAACGCAGCTGGTGCAAAAGCGCGTTGAGCCGGTGGTGCCCCAGAAAACCGAGCAGGGCTATTACATCGATAAGTCCAGCGTGAACTTCTCCCTTAACCCGGTGCTGAACCAGTCCGTCGGCGGGCCGGAAAGCTTCTACATGTATCAGGTTGGGGTGATGGGGACCGCCGACTGGTGGGTTACCGATCACCTGCTGACCACCGGCAGCGTGTTCGCCAACCTCGCGAACAACTACGACAAGTTCAACTACACCAATCCGCCAAACGACTCGACCCTGCCGCGCGTGCGTACCCACGTTCGTGATTATGTTGAAAACGACGTTTACGTGAACAACCTGCAGGCCAACTACTTCCAGTATCTGGGCAACAGCTGGTACGGGCAGGTTTACGGCGGCTACCTGGAAACCATGTACGGCGGGGCGGGGGCGGAAGTGCTTTACCGTCCGGTGGACAGCAACTGGGCCATCGGGGCCAACGCGAACTACGTCAAACAGCGTGACTGGCGCAGCGCGCAGGACATGATGAAATTTACCGATTACAGCGCGCCAACGGGCCATCTGACGGGCTACTGGACGCCGCCGTTCGCCGATGACGTGCTGGTGAAGCTAAGCGTCGGCCAGTATCTGGCAAAAGATAAGGGCGGCACGCTGGAGATTTCCAAACGCTTCGACAGCGGCATCGTGGTGGGGACCTACGCCACCATTACCAACGTTTCCAAGCAGGAGTACGGGGAAGGGGACTTCACCAAAGGGTTCTACGTGAACGTGCCGCTGGACATTTTCACCTCTTCACCAACCCGCAGCCGCGCGCAGATCGGCTGGACGCCGCTTACGCGTGACGGCGGACAGATGCTGGGCCGCAAGTTCGATCTTTACAGCATGACCAGCGACCGAAGCCTGAATTTCCGCTAGTTCTGTCGGATGGCTCCGACCGGGTAAAGAAACCCGGTTGGAGCCTTCACGCTTAACCCTGCCGCGTGAGCGGCTTATATAAGTAAATAATCTGGATCCAGATCACATTTTCAACGTATAACAGCCTTTCGGGACCCCAACCTGAAGGTGCTGTTATGACGACTATCGCCCGCGTTGAGCTGATCTCCACCGTCTTACAGACGGTGCTGAATCTGGGCCTGCTGACCCTTGGCCTGATCCTCATCATCTTCCTTGGCAAAGAAACCCTGCACCTTGCCAACGTGCTGTTCACCCCCAGCGAGCAGGCCAGCAAATACCTGTTTATCGAGGGGCTGGTGGTTTACTTCCTCTACTTCGAATTTATCGCCCTGATCGTCAAATATTTCCAGTCCGGCTACCACTTCCCGCTGCGTTATTTTATTTACATCGGCATTACCGCCATCGTCCGGCTGATCATCATTGACCACAAGCAGCCGCTGGATGTGCTTATCTATTCCGGCGCGATTTTGCTGCTGGTGATCACCCTGTGGCTGTGCAACAGCAGCCGGCTGAAGCGGGAATAATCTGGGCGAAAAAAATGGCGGCCCGAAGGCCGCCGGAAATGATACGAGGTCAAGTTGAGGGTTGCAGTGGCATTACAGCAATGTGAAGCAAATTTTCAGGGATAAAACGTTAACCTTTTACGCCGCCGGCCGTCAGGCCGCTTACCAGCCAGCGCTGCGCCAGCAGGAAGACCACGGTAATCGGGATGGCGGACAGCACCGCCGCTGCGGCAAAGTCGCCCCACAGGTAGTTTTGCGGGTTGAGGTACTGCTGCATTCCTACGGCCAGGGTATAGCTGTTTACATCGCGCAATAACAGCGAGGCCACCGGCACTTCGGTAATCGCGGCGATAAACGACAGAATAAACACCACCGCCAGAATAGGTACGGAAAGCGGCAGCAGCACCAGACGGAAGGCCTGCCACGGCGTCGCGCCGTCCAGCGCCGCCGCTTCTTCAAGCGAGCCGTCGATGGTTTCGAAATAGCCTTTAATGGTCCACACGTGCAGAGCGATGCCGCCAAGATAGGCGAAGATTACCCCGCCGTGCGTGTTTAAACCGATAAAAGGAACGTACTGGCCGAGACGGTCAAACAACGCGTACAGCGCGACCAGCGACAGCACCGCCGGGAACATCTGGAAAATCAGCATGCCTTTGAGCAGCGTGGCTTTACCCGGGAAGCGCATGCGGGCGAAGGCGTAGGCGCAGGTCGTGGACAGCGCGACGATGCCGATTGCCGTAATCACCGCGATTTTAATTGAGTTCCACAGCCACAGCATGACCGGGAACGGCGGCGGCGTAACGCGCCCGTCGGCGTGTTCGACGCTAAAACCTAACGCCAGCTTCCAGTGCTCCCAGGAAACCTGGTCGGGAATGATGCTGCCGGTAGCGAAGTTGCCCGGACGCAGGGAAATGGCGATAACCATCAGCAGCGGGAACATGATCGCTGCGATAAACAGCAGCAACAGCAGATGCGTAGTAAACAGACGCAGCTTTTGAGATTTGGGTTGAACCATGGCCATGATATCGCTCCTTAATCAAACTTCATGCGGGTGGCTTTCAGGTTAACAATCGCAAGCGCACCGACCAGCAGGAAGATAAGCGTCGCGATAGCCGCGGCTAAGCCAAAGTCCTGGCCGCCGCCGCCTTCAAAGGCGATGCGGTAGGTGTAGCTCACCAGTAAATCCGTATAGCCGGCCGGCGTCGTGGTGCCCAGACGGTCAGGGCCGCCGTTGGTTAACAGCTGGATTAGCACGAAGTTGTTAAAGTTAAAGGCAAAACTTGCAATCATCAGCGGCGTCAGCGGCTTAATCAGCAGCGGCAGCGTGATTTTAAAGAAGTTCTGGAACGGGCCGGCGCCATCCATCGCCGAGGCTTCGTAAAGGTCGTCCGGAATCGCTTTGAGCAGGCCCATGCACAGAATCATCATGTACGGATAGCCCAGCCAGGTGTTGACGATGATAATCATCGAGCGCGCGGTGGTCGGGTCGCTAAACCAGGCCGGTTTAATGCCGAACAGCGCGCTGAGCATCATGTTGATTTCACCAAAGCTCTGGTTGAACAGGCCCTTGAAAATCAGGATGGAGATAAACGACGGCACCGCGTAAGGCAGAATCAGCAGCACGCGATAAATCGCTTTGCCCTTCAGGGATTCCCACTGCACCAGGCAGGGCCAGCACCATGCCTACCGCTACGGTCAGCACCACCGTTAACAGCGAGAAGATCACCGTCCAGACGAAAATAGCGAGGAACGGCTTCTGAATGCCTTCGTCATGGAAAACGCGCAGGAAGTTTTTCCAGCCGATGGTGACGGTATAGCCGGGGCTTAGCTGCTCGTTACCCCAGTTGCCGTCGGCGTTAACCGACTGATAAAAGCCAATGTCGTTGTTCGGACGGTATTTCACGCCGCTCTGATTGTTGGTCAACTCGCCGTTATCGCCCTTTGTATAGAGTGGACGGGTGCCGGAGAACTGGCGCAGCGAGCTCATAATTAAGGTGCTGGCGTCCGGCATTTCGGCGGTAATTTGCGTCAGCGCCAGGCGGTTTTGCGTAATCACGCGCAGATTGGCTTTTTCATCCGCAGGCAGCGCGTCGACCTCTTTAAGCTTCAGATGCTGCTCGCCGCCGAACCTGAATTTATCAGAGATAAAATTCTTGCCGCTTTCGCCGTCGGTAAGCGCCAGCAGCCATTCATCCCCCGCCGGATAAAGGCCGAAGTTAAAGGTTTTGCCCGCCTGATACTGGCGGTCCATCAGCACCTGCTGCGCGCGCTCCTGAGTGAGCTGGTTGGTGCTGCTGTAGTTGGTAAAAGCAATGGCGATGGTGCAGACAAGCGGGAACAGAACGAACAGCCCCATCCCGGCAAGGCCCGGATAAACATAACGCCAGGCGTAAGCCTTGCGGTTCGCATAAATATATAAGCCAATTGAGCTTAAAATCAGCGTCATAATGGCAAACAGGTACTCCCCCTGGGCGTACATTAAAACGACAAGATAGCCGACCAGCAGGGCTAATAGCCCGACCACCGCCCTTTTAAGCCACGCGTTTTGCCACCAGCGGCTCTTTTTAACTGCATCCATGGGGTCTTCCTCTACCTCTACAACGTCTTAAGCGGTGGATGGCGGGCCGGTTATCCGCCCTACGGGTTACGCAGGGCGGATAAGCTTGCGCCACCCGCCATTTTTTTACTTGGTAATACGTCCCTGAGCGTCTTTCATTGCGGCATCGACGGTCTGACGGCCGCTTACTGCGTTGATTACCGCAGTGCGCACCGCATACCAGAAGGAAGCCATTTGCGGAACGTTAGGCATAATTTCGCCTTTCTGGGCGTTTTGCATGGTGGCGGCAATACGCGGATCTTTTGCTAACTGATCCTGGAAGGATTTCAGCGCAACCGCACCCAGCGGCTTGTCTTTATTCACTTCGGACAGGCCCTGATCGGTCATCAGGTAGTTTTCCAGGAACTCTTTCGCCAGCTCCTTGTTCGGGCTGGCGGCGTTAATGCCCGCGCTTAGCACGCCAACGAACGGTTTGGACGGCTTGCCTTTAAAGGTTGGCAGCAGGGCTACGCCGTAGTTGATTTTGCTCTTATCGATGTTGGACCACGCCCACGGACCGTTGATGGTCATCGCGGTTTCGCCTTTGTTAAAGGCGGCTTCGGCGATGGAATAATCGGTATCGGCGTTCATGTGTTTGTTTTTGATAAGGTCAACCAGGAAGCTCAGGCCTTCTTTCGCGCCCTTGCTGTCCACGCCGACGTCTTTTACGTCATATTTGCCGTTTTCGAGCTTGAAGGCGTAGCCGCCGTCAGCGGCGATAAGCGGCCAGGTGAAGTACGGCTCTTGCAGGTTGAACATTAAAGCGCTCTTGCCTTTCGCTTTCAGCTCTTTATCCAGCGCCGGGATCTCTTCCCAGGTCTTCGGCGGATTTGGCACCAGATCTTTGTTGTAAATCAGCGAGAGCGCTTCAACCGCTACCGGATAAGCAATCAGCTTGCCGTTATAGCGAACCGCGTCCCAGGTAAACGGATAGAGTTTGTCCTGGAAAGATTTGTCCGGGGTGATTTCGGCCAGCAGGCCAGATTGCGCATAGCCACCAAAACGGTCATGGGCCCAGAAAATAATGTCCGGACCGTCGCCCGTCGCCGCGACCTGCGGGAATTTTTCTTCCAGCTTATCCGGATGCTCGATGGTCACTTTGATGCCGGTATCTTTTTCAAATTTCTTACCGACTTCAGCCAGGCCGTTATAGCCCTTGTCGCCGTTAATCCAGATGACCAGTTTACCTTCTTCAATTTTTGCCAGTGCAGAGGCGGAAAACATCATCGTCGTCAAAGCTGACAGGGCGAGAATGCGGGCGCCGGTTTTAATTTTCATGTGTCCCATCCTTTTGAGTGGTGGTTTGCGCGTAGATACAACAAGGTAGTGGCGTTACGGATGCCAGTCTGCGGAGATGACAAGCGCTTCTCATCCTCCCTCGCTCTACGCCCCACCCCTGTTATCTGTGATCTGCTTTGCATAACTGTCAGTTATGTGTCCTGGAGCACATAAAAGGTCACGGAATTTTGAAACCAGGATCACGAAAATCTCTTGCGGCGCCTGCAACCGGTTGCAGAATGCCTTCCCTCATCCTCCCGCCTCCTCCCCCATAAAAAAGCGTGGGGGCGGAGGATTTACGAAATGTATGAATCGTTCATAGTCCGACACATCTTGATTTACCTCTTTGTTGGCAGCACCACTCGGTTGGCAACATGTAGTCATAAAGGGAGAAGTGCATGGCAAGCGTACAGCTGCGGAACGTCACAAAAGCCTGGGGTGATGTGGTGGTATCGAAAGATATCAACCTGGATATCCAGGAAGGTGAGTTCGTGGTCTTTGTCGGGCCGTCAGGCTGCGGCAAATCCACCTTACTGCGTATGATTGCCGGCCTGGAAACCGTGACCAGTGGTGATTTGTTTATCGGCGGAAAGCGAATGAATGACGTGCCGCCTGCTGAACGCGGCATCGGGATGGTGTTCCAGTCTTACGCGCTCTACCCGCACCTGTCCGTGGCGGAAAACATGTCCTTCGGCCTGAAGCTGGCCGGCGCCAAAAAAGACGAAATTAGCCAGCGGGTCAATCAGGTTTCTGAAACCCTGCAGCTTGCGCACCTGCTTGACCGCCGTCCTAAAGCGCTTTCCGGCGGCCAGCGTCAGCGTGTCGCGATTGGCCGCACGCTGGTTGCTGAACCGCGAGTGTTTTTACTCGATGAACCACTTTCCAACCTCGATGCGGCGCTGCGCGTGCAGATGCGTATCGAGATCTCCCGTCTGCACAAGCGCCTTGGGCGCACCATGATTTACGTCACCCACGATCAGGTAGAAGCCATGACGCTCGCCGACAAGATTGTGGTGCTGGACGCAGGCCGTGTGGCGCAGGTAGGAAAACCGCTCGAACTTTATCACTACCCGGCAGATCGTTTCGTCGCGGGCTTTATCGGCTCGCCAAAGATGAACTTCCTGCCGGTAAAAGTGACTGCCACAGCAATCGATCAGGTCCAGGTTGAATTACCGAATCGCCAGCAGGTCTGGCTGCCGGTGGAAAGTAGTCAGGTCCAGGTGGGCGCCAATATGTCTCTTGGCATCCGTCCGGAGCATCTGCTGCCGAGCGATATCGCCGACGTCACGCTTGAAGGTGAAGTGCAGGTGGTAGAGCAGCTCGGTCACGAAACTCAGATTCACATCCAAATCCCCGCCATTCGTCAGAACCTGGTCTACCGCCAGAATGACGTGGTGTTGGTAAAAGAGGGTGCCACATTCGCTATTGGCCTGCCGCCAGAGCGTTGCCATCTGTTCCGTGAGGATGGCACCGCGTGTCGTCGGCTGCATCAAGAGCCAGGCGTTTAAGCACTCCCATAAAAAAGAAAAGCAATGATCTCAGGAGATAGAATAATGATTACTCTGCGCAAACTCCCACTGGCGGTTGCCGTAGCAGCAGGCGTTATGTCTGTTCAGGCACTGGCTGTGGATTTCCACGGTTATGCCCGTTCTGGTATCGGCTGGACCGGTAGCGGCGGCCCGCAGGAATGTTTCCAGGCAACCGGTGCTCAGTCTAAATATCGTCTGGGTAACGAGTGCGAAACCTATGCGGAAATTAAATTAGGTCAGGAAGTCTGGAAAGAAGGCGATAAGAGCTTCTACTTCGACTCCAACATTGCCTATAACTCTCCTCAGTTAAACGACTGGGAAGATACCAACACCCCGGCAATTCGTGAATTTAACGTCGTCGGTAAAAACCTGATTGACTCGCTGCCGGGCGCCAACATCTGGGCCGGTAAGCGCTTCTATCAGCGTCATGACGTTCACATGATCGACTTCTACTACTGGGATATCTCAGGTCCTGGTGCCGGTCTTGAAAACATTGACGTTGGCGCGGGTAAACTTTCCTTTGCCGCCACCCGTTCTGACGAATCCGGTGGTTCTTCAGCCTTTGGCGATCGCGATCCGGTAACCGGCGAGCGCACCTATAACAACGACGTACCAAACGACGTCTTCGACGTGCGTTGGGCCGGTCTGGAAACTAACCCGGGCGGCACGCTGGAACTGGGCGTTGACTACGGCCACACCAACATTCCTGACGACTACTACCTGCAGCCTGGCGCGTCTAAAGACGGCTGGATGGGTACTATCGAACATACCCAGAGCATGCTGAAAGGCTACAACAAGTTTGTTGTTCAGTACGCAACCGACTCCATGACCTCGCAGGGCAAAGGCCAGGCGCAAGGCGGCAGCGTAAACAACGACGGCCACATGATTCGCGTTATCGATCATGGCGCCGTTACCCTGGCCGACCGCTGGGATCTGATGTACGTCGGTATGTACCAGAACCTGGATATGGATGATAACCAGGGGACCGAATGGTACACCGTGGGCGTGCGTCCAATGTTCAAATGGACGCCAATCATGAGCACCCTGCTGGAAGTCGGTTACGACAACGTTAAGTCCCAGGAAACTGGCGATCGCAACGGCCAGTACAAAATTACCCTGGCACAACAATGGCAGGCAGGCGACAGCATCTGGTCCCGTCCGGCGCTGCGCGTCTTCGCAACCTACGCCAAGTGGGATGAGAAATGGGGCTATGCGAAAGACGGTAACGGCAACGCAACCCGCTTCGCAATCGCCGACTCTTCCGGTAACGGTAACTTCTCTACCAGCCGCGGCGACGACGATGAGTTCACCTTCGGCGCCCAGATGGAAATCTGGTGGTAATCACGCTCTGATCTGATGTGTTGAACATGAGGGGTTCGCTACCGAACCCCTCGTTATTACCCTTGTATGCCTAAATCCGTTTCAGGTGGAACGCGCTATTGCCTGGCTACCGTCCACCGTCTCCAGTTCGAGGTTTATAACAATGAAAATGAAAAAAAGTCTCCTCGCGCTCTGCTTATCCGCAGGGTTGCTCGCAGCAGTGCCCGGCATCAGCCTGGCTGACGTGAATATCGTGCCGCAGGACCTCAGCGCTGCGCCGGCCATTCCGGCCTCGACGCTCCAACAGCTGCAGTGGACGCCGGTCAGCCAGAATAAAGTTCATACCACAAACCTTGCGACCGGCGGACAGTCGGTGAACGCAGGTGAAATTACCGGCCCGGTGGCGGCTTATAGCGTTCCGGCTAATATTGGCGAACTGACGATTACCCTCACAAGCCAGGTCGAGCAAAATACGGTCTTCGCGCCGAACGTTTTAGTTCTCGATCAGAACCTCAAGCCGGCGGCGTACTTCCCCAGCAGCTTCTTCACCTACCAGGAGCCCGGCGTCATGTCGGATAACCGTCTGGAAGGAACATTTAAGCTAACGCCTGCGCTGGGACAGCAAAAACTCTATTTACTGGTCTTCACCACCAGTAAAGACACGCAACAGACCACCACGATGGTCGATCCAGCCAAGGCGTACGCCAAAGGAAACGGTAATGCGATCCCTGACATTCCCGATCCGATTGCCACCCATGGCACAACGGGCACGCTGAAACTGCGCGCTTCGACCTCGTCCGGCTCCAGCATTTTAGTCGGCCCGCTCTTTGGCTCTTCAGGTCCGGACCCGGTTACCGTGGGCAACACCGCCGCTCCGGCAACGGCCTATGCCGCTCCGGCACCGGCTGCTACCTACGCGGCGCCGGCCGCCGCGCCGGCCGAGAAAAGCGAACCTATTCTGAACGACACGGAAAGCTACTATAACCAGGCCATCAAGCAAGCCGTGGATAAAGGGGATGTCGATAAGGCCCTGAAACTGCTGAATGAAGCCGAGCGTCTGGGTTCTACCTCCGCCCGTAAAACTTTTATCAGCAGTGTAAAAGGCAAGGGGTGACAGTTTCCCCACAGTGCTGATGCTTGTAAGATTGGTGCGCCCTCGTGGTGCACCCTTTTTTTATTCACGCCCCGCTATGTTGCGCCATTGTTGCGCTTTGCCTGCCACGTTGTACCCATTCTGCGTTACAATGACCCTAAGTTATGTATCGGAGAATTCCCCATGCCTGAGGCGCTATCGCAACTGCGCGCCCTGAGTTTCTTCGCTGAAATCCCTGATGGGTTAAGCGCCGCTTTTCTCGACTGGCTTTTGCTTGAAGACTCAATGACGAAGCGCTTTGAACAGCACTGCTCGCGGGTCACGGTCGACATCCTACGCGAAGGCTTTGTGGCCGCTAACGAGCAGCTGCCCGAAGCTGAGCTGCTTCCCCCGGCGCAGCGCTACTGGTTACGTGAAATAGTGTTATGCGGCGACGGCGTGCCCTGGCTTGTCGGCCGCACCGTCGTGCCTGAAACCACGCTCGACGGCCCCGAGTTGGCTTTACAGAAGCTGGGAACCACGCCGCTTGGGCGCTACCTTTTTAGTTCGTCTACCCTGACACGCGATTTTATTCAGATTGGCCGCAGCGCGGAGCTGTGGGGGCGTCGTTCCCGCCTGAGACTGTCCGATAAGCCTTTGTTGCTCACGGAACTGTTTCTGCCCGCATCTCCGTTTTACGAAGAGGAAAAATAATGGAGTCGAGTCTGCCACAAGGAAAGTTCCAGGCGTATATGCGCCTGATGCGGCTGGATAAGCCTATCGGATCGCTTTTACTGCTCTGGCCGACGCTGTGGGCCCTGTGGCTGGCGACGCCCGGCGTGCCGCCGCTGAAGATTCTGGCGATATTTATCGCTGGCGTCTGGATGATGCGCGCCGCCGGCTGCGTGGTAAACGACTATGCCGATCGTAAATTCGACGGCCACGTAAAACGCACGGCCCACCGCCCTTTGCCAAGCGGAGCGGTAAACGAGAAAGAGGCCCGCGTTCTTTTTGTCCTGCTGGTGCTGCTCTCGTTCTTGCTGGTGCTGATGCTAAACACCATGACCATCCTGCTGTCGGTAGCGGCGCTTGCGCTGGCCTGGACGTATCCGTTTATGAAACGCTACACGCATCTGCCGCAGGTGGTGCTGGGCGCCGCGTTTGGCTGGTCCATTCCGATGGCGTTCGCGGCCGTAAGCGAAAGCGTGCCGCTAAGCTGCTGGCTGATGTTCCTTGCCAATATCTGCTGGGCGGTAGCCTATGACACCCAGTACGCCATGGTCGACAGGGATGACGACCTTAAGATCGGCATTAAATCCACCGCCATCCTCTTTGGCCGCTATGACAAGCTGATCATCGGTATTTTGCAGGTGGTGGTCATGGCGCTAATGGCGCTGATTGGCTGGTTGAACGGGCTGGGCGGGGCGTTTTATTGCGCCATCGGTCTTGCGGGCGCGCTGTTTATTTATCAACAAAGGCTGATCGCCGGCCGCGATCGCGACGCCTGCTTTAAAGCCTTCCTCAATAATAACTACGTTGGGCTGGTGCTGTTTATCGGCCTGGCATCAAGCTTAATGCGCTTTTGACGGCCATAAAAAAACAGGCGGGTTTCCCCGCCTGTTTTCTTTTACTCCACTGATTCCACCGCTATCTGCGTCGTCGCGCTTTCAATGGTCAGGCGCACGTCTGAGGTAATCAGATCCGCCAGCATCTGGTAGACCCTCATCGTCTCGGTTGGCTCTGCGTCACCGGTATCGCTGATATAGCCTTCATCGCGCAGCGTCAGCACCAGCGAGGTGAAGACCGCCTTGTCGAAGAACTCCGGCGCGTTGATGCCGTGCAGCATAGACAAACGCTGGGCCACGGTACGGCTCTCGCGTTCAAGCGTGCCGCGATTGATGGAGGGATTGGCGCTCAGCAGCCAGAAGGTGATGGCGTAACGCTGCAGCGTCTCGCGCACGCCCGCGGCCAAAAGCTGCAGGGTGCGGGAACGCGCTGGGTTAATCTGCACCTCTTCGCCGCTTACCGTCATCAGGCCCTGGCGCGCCATCTCGTTAATCAGCGCGTCGATTTCTGCGGCAAGCTCTTCTTTACCCCAGCGCAGGAACAGCTCCGCCTTCAGCATCGGATAAAGCACTTCCACCTGGCGCAGCAGTTCGGCGCGGTTGATATGGCGATGCTGGGTAATGATCGCCGCCAGCAGCGAAGGCAGCACCAGCATATGCATGATGTTGTTGCGGTAGTAGGTCATCAGCACGGCCTGCTCGCGCGGCAGGATGATGATGTCGCCGATGGTGTCTTTTTCCACTTCGAACTTATTCATCTGCAGCGCGTGCTCAATGAGCGCGTCTGCGTTCTGCTCCGGCGCGGTGGCATCCGGCGAATACGGCACATTGCGCAACAGGTTGAGATAACAGTCGAGCTGTTCCGTCAGCTGTTCGCGGGTCAGAGAACGCTGGCGCGAAGCCAGCAGCGCGGTGCAGCACAGGTTCATGGCGTTTGCCGCCCCTGCGTTGTTGATACGCACCATCAGCTCGGCGGCGATTTCATTCACCGTTGGCGTAAGCCACGCCGGACGCACGGCTTCGATGGGGTCGATAGCCTCGCGCCATTCCGGTACGCGCTGGTTAAGGAAGGTCATCAGCGGCATAGGTTCGCCGAAGTTAACATAGCCCTGTCCAAGGTTACGCAGCTTGCTTAAGCCCCGCAGCATCGACATAAAGCCTTCTTTCTCTTTAGTCGCCCCGCGCAGCTCTTTGGCGTAGGTGCCCACTTCCATTACGTGCTCGTAGCCGATGTAAATCGGCACCAGCGTAATCGGACGCGTGCCGCCGCGCAGCATCGCCTGGATAGTCATCGACAGCGTGCCGGTTTTTGGATCCAGCAAACGGCCGGTTCGCGAGCGTCCGCCTTCGACAAAATACTCCACGGAATAGCCGCGGCTGAACAGCTCGCCGAGGTACTCGCGGAATACGGTAGAGTAGAGCTTGCTGCCCTTAAAGGTGCGGCGAATAAAGAACGCGCCCAGGCGGCGGAAAATCGGGCCTGCCGGCCAGAAGTTCAGGTTAATGCCCGCGGCGATATGCGGCGGCACCAGCCCCTGGTGATACAGCACGTAGGACAGCAGCATGTAGTCCATATGGCTGCGGTGGCAGGGCACATAAACGATTTCATGGCCGTCGTGAGCCAGCTGGCGCACGCGTTCGGCGTTGTGCACGTTGATGCCCTGATACAGGCGGTTCCACGTCAGCCCCAGCACGCGATCCGTCAGACGAATAGCTTCGTAAGAGAAGTTCGCCGCAATCTCTTCCATTAGCGCAACGGCGTTCTGCTGGGCTTTTTCATGGGAGATTTTCTTGCTGCGCGCTTCGTCTTCCACGGCGCGGGCAATAGCCTTGGAGGCCAGAAGCTTGTTAAACAGATCCTGACGTACCGGCAGACGCGGGCCAATCGTGGCTAAACGCTGACGGGCAAAGTGCATACGCGCCACGCGGGCCAGTTTCTGCGCGATGCGCTTGTCGGTGCCGTGTTCGGTGGCCATTCTGCGCAAGGAGACGGGCGCGGAAAAACGCACGAAGCTGTCGCGGCCAAGCCAGGAAACCGCGAAGAATTTCTGTATGCCGTTCAGCATACGCAGCGGCGGGTTGATGTCGCCTTTTTCGCGTCCCGGAGAGCGGCCAAACATCACCGAAACCGGCACCATCTGCACATCCAGGTTTGGATTGCTGCGGTGCAGGTCGAGGTAGTCGTGGAAGAGTTTGATCGACTCTTCTTTCGGCGTGTAATAAGTGAAGACCCGCGGGCCGCTGTGGATAAAGACATAGCGCGGCAAAATCGCCCCGTCTATCTCCAGCGGTTCGAGCGGGTCGGGCAGATCGTGTGCAAGGCATTGCGCGCGCAGCGTCAACAGGTCCGCCTTAGAGTTATAAGGCAGAACGTACATAATAGGGCGTGTGGTATCCAGGCCCAGCTCGGCCTGCGGATCTGCCGGTATGGACTTGCTCTTTACCAGAACGCCTAATGGTAAATTAAGTAATTTGTAGTAAATTCTTGGCCAGCCTGACATAAACGATGTAAAGCCTCAGGTTAATAATGCAAATTCGCCGCAAGAATATCAGAAACTGCATAAGATTTCTGTGGCGTTGCGATTTTACCCATCATCCTTCAGATTGCCCGATCGCTGGCAGAAACGCGAAGGCTGCTGGGTGCTGATAAGCATTGACGCTTTTATTTTAAAAAGGTTTCCCGAAATGGCGAATAACACCGCTGGATTTACACGTATTATCAAAGCCGCCGGTTACTCCTGGAAAGGGCTGCGCGCCGCCTGGATTAACGAAGCCGCCTTCCGCCAGGAAGGCGTTGCCGCGGTTATCGCCATCGCCGTCGCCTGCGGGCTGGACGTTGACGCCATCACCCGCATTCTGCTTATCGGCTCCGTGGTGCTGGTCATGATTGTCGAAATTCTTAACAGCGCCATCGAAGCTTTGGTTGACCGCGTCGGTACGGATTACCACGAGCTTTCAGGCCGCGCGAAGGATATGGGCTCGGCCGCCGTGCTGATCGCCATTATCCTTGCCGTAGCCACCTGGGGCACGCTGCTGTGGCCACATTTGCGCTAATTTGCGAGAGCCATTCCGGATTATGATAAGTCCCTGGTTTTTTGCTCAATTTGTGGTTTCAAATTCACCTTTGACTGTATATACTCACAGCATAACTGTATAAACACCCAGGGGGCGGAATGAAAGCTTTAACTACCAGACAGCAAGAGGTGTTTGATCTTATTCGGGATCACATCAGCCAGACCGGCATGCCGCCGACGCGTGCCGAGATTGCTCAACGTCTGGGGTTCCGTTCTCCCAACGCTGCGGAAGAGCATCTCAAGGCGCTGGCCCGTAAAGGCGTTATCGAGATTGTTTCCGGCGCGTCCCGCGGCATTCGTCTTCTGGTTGAAGAAGAAACCGGTATTCCGCTGGTGGGCCGCGTAGCCGCCGGCGAGCCGCTGCTGGCGCAGCAGCATATCGAAGGCCATTATCAGGTTGACCCGTCGCTGTTTAAACCGAACGCGGACTTCCTGCTGCGCGTCAGCGGCATGTCCATGAAAGATATCGGTATTCTGGATGGCGATCTGCTGGCGGTGCATAAAACCCAGGACGTGCGTAACGGCCAGGTCGTGGTGGCGCGCATTGATGACGAGGTCACCGTAAAACGTCTGAAGCAGCAGGGCAACACCGTGCAGCTGCTGCCGGAAAACAGCGAGTTCGACCCTATCGTCGTCGATCTGCGCGAACAGAATTTCAGTATTGAAGGACTGGCCGTCGGCGTTATCCGCAACGGCGACTGGCTTTAATACCGCTTTAGCTTAGCGTCCCCGCATTTTGTGATGCGCGTTTGCCGCGCATCACCGTATTATCCCTCTTTCTTTTCTCGTCCCGGATTTCCCTATGCGTTTCTTCTCGACGACGGATAAAGCGCTCTGGCGCCTCGCGTTACCCATGATCTTCTCCAATATTACGGTTCCCCTGCTCGGGCTGGTGGATACCGCGGTTATTGGGCATCTGGACAGCCCCGTGTATCTCGGCGGCGTGGCGATTGGCGCAACGGCCACCAGCTTTCTCTTTATGCTGCTTCTGTTTTTACGCATGAGCACGACGGGCTTAACGGCTCAGGCTTTTGGGGCGAATAACCCCGCGGCGCTGGCCCGTGCTCTGGTACAGCCGTTACTGATGGCGCTGGCTGCCGGTATCGCCATTATCGTGCTGCGTTACCCGCTGATTACGCTTGCGCTAAATATCGTTGGCGGAAACGAGCAGGTGCTTGCGCAGGCGAGGCGTTTTCTTGAGATTCGCTGGCTGAGCGCGCCCGCCTCGCTGGCCAACCTCGCGCTGCTCGGCTGGCTGCTTGGCGTGCAGTATGCGCGCGCCCCCGTCATCCTGCTGATCGTCGGCAACGTGCTGAATATTTTGCTCGATCTGTGGCTGGTTATGGGCCTGCATATGAACGTGCAGGGCGCCGCGCTGGCAACGGCGATTGCGGAGTACGCTACCTTTATCATCGGCTTAATGATGGTGAAGAAAGTTCTGGTCATGCGGGGAATCGACTTCGCCATGCTGAAAAACGCCTGGCGCGGGAATATCCGCCGCCTGCTGGCGTTAAACAGAGACATTATGCTGCGTTCGCTGCTGCTGCAGCTCTGCTTTGCCTCGGTGACGATTTTCGGCGCTCGTTTGGGCAGCGAAGTGGTGGCGGTTAACGCCGTCTTAATGACGCTGCTGACCTTCACCGCCTATGCGCTGGATGGCTTTGCCTATGCCGTTGAGGCGCATTCGGGCCAGGCTTACGGCGCCCGTAACGGCAGCCAGCTGCTGGACGTCTGGCGGGCGGCCTGCCGCCAGGCCGGGCTGGTCGCGCTGGGCTTTGCGGTGGCGTATGCGCTGTTTGGCGAAAACATCGTCGCCATGCTGACCTCGCTGCCGGAGCTGCGGCAGCAGGCGGACCGCTATTTAGGCTGGCAGATTGTCCTGCCGGTGGTGGGCGTGTGGTGCTATTTGCTTGACGGCATGTTTATCGGCGCCACTCGCGGCGCCCAGATGCGTAACAGCATGGTCGTTGCCGCAGCGGGCTTCGGCCTGACGCTGCTGAGCGTGCCGTCTCTTGGCAATCACGGCCTGTGGCTTGCGGTAGCGGTGTTTCTTGCCCTGCGCGGGCTGGCCCTCGGCTGGATCTGGCGCCGCCACTGGCGACACGACACATGGTTCCAGGCGGAAAGTCATAGTTAGTTACAACTGTTGACGCGCCTTTAATCCCCGCTCAGCATGCTGATTTGCCGCTAGATTCTGCTGCAAATCAGCGTGTCCGGCGCGGTCTTAATGGTTCAATGTTCTTAATTGCCGCTCCGACGCCGGATTCTTGACTACAATTATTATCACGTCCAGCAGATAGTGAGTGACAGCCGCTGGCTTCACCCGGACGATATTAACTTTTAACGATTCTTCACCGAACGATAAGGAAAATATCATGAATAAAGACGAAATCGGCGGTAACTGGAAACAGTTCAAAGGTAATGTAAAAGAAAAATGGGGCAAGCTGACGGACGATGACATGACGGTCATTGAAGGTAAACGCGATCAGCTGGTTGGTAAGATCCAGGAACGTTATGGATCGAGTAAAGACGATGCGGAAAAGGAAGTTGTTGACTGGGAAACCCGTAACAATTACCGCTGGTAGCCCGCATAACCCTCAGTTGTGCTGACTTACAGGCTGCCCTGCCCATGGTACAAGGATGTACCGTCCTGCCTTAACGAACCTTCTTTTTAATCTGCACGGAATGATCGTGGTTGCTGCAACCTTCCTTATGGCGGCAGGCCTCCACTTCGGAACAGGCCCGCACACAAACCATGCGCTTCAATCACGTTATGACGTAACGCAAAGCCCATTTTTGCGGCCAGCTTATGCATAATGTCTTCCACGCCCTGCGCGACTTCTTCTTTCACCACGCCACAGCGCTCGCAGATAAACATCGCCGAAGAGTGCGTCGGCTGATCGATCAAATTGCACAGCACGTAGCTGTTAGCGGATTCCACGCGATGAACGAATCCCTGTTCCAGCAGGAAATCCAGCGCGCGATAGACGGTGGGCGGTTTAGCCTGCGGTTCGCTGACGCGCAGCAAATCTAACAGATCGTAAGCGCTGATGGCGCCGGTCTGTAATGTCATCAGACGCAGCACTTCCAGACGCTGGGGCGTCAGGCGCACATTGCGCTGCGCGCAAAGCTTTTCGGCCTGCGCTAACACGTGTTGTGAAGTCGTCGTATCCATTAGCATTCCTCGATCGATTAGCCTCTCACTTTATCATAAAAGCAGCAAAAACGCCGAATGCTGGTCCATACTGGCAGTGTTTTACCTTAAAAATTCCCCTTTGGAGCCGTCATGCAAAAACCAGACTGTATCCGCCACTGGCGCGAGCTAGAAGGCGCGGATGATTCCACCTATCCCGACAGTAACGAGCTGTTTGCTATCGGCGCGCCGCTTGCCCGCGGCCTTGGTTTGAATCGGCTCGGTATACACCATGAGCGCCTGCCGCCCGGGCGTCGCACCTCCTATCCGCATGCTGAAAGCAGCGAAGAAGAGTTTGTTTACGTGCTGGAAGGACACCCGCAGGTGTGGATCAACGGCCATCTCTATCCGCTGGAACCGGGCGAGAGCGTGGGGTTCCCGGCAGGGACGGGTATTTGCCATACCTTTATTAACAACACCGAACACGAGGTGCGCCTGCTTGTGGTTGGTGAGGCCAACAAGGATGAAAATCGTATCTATTATCCGATGAACTCCAGCTACGCCGCCACGCGTAAGGACCGCTGGATAGACCATCCGCCGCAATTTTTTGGCCCTCATGACGGACAGCCTTCACGAAAATCGCGGGGTAAACTATAAATAACTCTGCAAGGAAAGAATGAAACCACAACCCGTATGGATAGAAACGGGATTCCTATGGGTGAAACAACCCGTTTTTAAGCTCGTTATTCACAGCAATAGTCCGCCCCTGTTAAGTCTTAACTGGCAGGGGCTAGTTATTACATCTGATTAACAGACGGACGAGCGGTAAATGAAAAAAATTAAATCTCTGGTGGCGCTTAGCGCCGCTTCTTTGTTTGTGGCAAATCACGCCGGCGCGGCTGGTACATGGGCGGAAGCACGTAGCGATGCGATGGGCGGAACCGGGGTGGCTTCCGCCAGTTACGGAAGCGGGGCGTTAATTAACCCCGCTTTGCTGGCAAAGGCGCAGGAAGAAGACAGGGTGACGGTCATTCTGCCATCCGTGGGCGCGCAGATTACCGATAAGGACAATCTGCAGGATCAAATCGACGATATCAGCGATAAGGTTGATCGCTACGAAGATGTGATTGATGACCTGACCCTGCAGGATATTATTACCAACCCCGTCGGTACTTTAAACCAGTTCCAGGGCGCGGCGGGTGATTTAGCGGGCGAGCTGGAAAGCCTACGCGGGAAAACGGCGAAGGCTAAAGCGGCGGCAGGGATTGCGGTAAGCATTCCAAACGACGTGCTGTCCGTGGCTTTTGTCACCAAAGCCTACGCGCGAGCGCGCGTCAGCTCGTCTATCGATCAGCGGGATATTGATTATCTGCGCGGTATCGAAGGTTCCGACGCGATTGCCGGCGCCGTCGCCATAGACGCCGCGGTAAATGGCTCGGATGTCATTACGCGCAACCTTAACTCCACTGCGTCCGGCCGCGCGGCTATCGTGTCCGATTATGGTATCGCGATGGCAAAGCAGTTTGATTTCGGCGGCGTGCCGGTTTCCGTTGGCGTGACGCCAAAGCTGCAAAAAACCTGGCTGTATAACTACACCACCTCCATTTATTCCTACGACAGCGGCGACTGGAACAGCAGCCGTTATCGCAATGATGACACCGGCTTCAACGTCGATGCTGGCCTGGCGGCAGACTTAGGCGAACACTGGACGCTGGGATTAACCGGCCAGAACCTGGTGTCGCGCGATATTGATACTAAAGATATCCGCATCACGAACGGGCGGACCGGCGAGACGCGCAGCTATAAGGACACCTTCCAGATTCGCCCATTGGTTACCGCGGGCGCGGCCTGGCATAACGATCTTGTGACCCTGAGCGCCGACGGCGATCTTACTGAAACCAAAGGTTTTAAAAGCGAAGAAAACTCGCAGTACGTTGGCGTAGGGGCAGAAGTACGTCCGCTTTCCTGGCTTGCCGTGCGTGCCGGCTATCGCGCCGATGTTAAGGGCAACGACAGCAACGTCTTCACGGGCGGCGTTGGCTTTGCGCCGTTTAACCGCGTTCACGTCGATTTAATGGGGCTGTACGGAGAAGACGAAACCTGGGGGGCTGGCGCGCAGCTTAGCGTCACCTTCTGATTAATATTGCGCCGGGACGAGCAGGCGTCCCGGCGCGGCTTTTGATTAGATTGTCAGGCGGGCACTTTTCTGAAAGTTCATTTATCAGGCCACCACTTTTGGACGTAAAGTAACCAGAAGTGATAGAAGGTTGATGGGAACAATGAAACTTTATGGGAAGGAGTCCGGATGCTTAAAAGAGGCGGTTTGCGATTATTGACCTTCGGTGAAACCAGTCTGGCGCAAGAGCTTTATGGCCACACCATTCAGTATAATAAGGTGTGGATACATCATGGCAGCTACTTACCCTTCGGTATGCAGGAAAACAATACCGCAATGACGCCGAATGGAGAAATATGGTTTGAAACGAATGTTTATCAGCAAGATTATTCGCTAAGCACGATTGAATATAAGCATTTATTTTTGCATGAAATGATGCATGTCTGGCAGCATCAACGAGGCATGAATGTAAAAATGCGAGGTTTGTTTTCCTGGGCGAGGAACTATCACTATGATCTGGGCAGGAGGCAGCTTTCTCATTACCCCATGGAGCAGCAGGCTTGTATCGTGGCCGACTACTGGTTACTTATAAAATATGGCTTCAGATATAACGAAGGTTTAATATTTTATAAAAAATATCGTCCGCAAGATTCTGTGCAAGATCTTATAAGGAAATATAAAAAGATTCTCGAAGGATTCCCTCAATGATTAGATGCTTCTGTTTATTACTTTTATTTATTCAGCTATCCGGATGTGAAGGCGATCGTCTGACATTTCGTAACGGAGGTGATGCGGATGTGGGTAATAATTTAATTTGTATCAAATCCACAGCTGGCGATACTCTGAGTTATTATAATTTAAGCTCATCGTTTAATGATTACAGAGAACCACTGGTAGCAGAATCAAATATAGTGAAGAAATTCCCCGACACCTGTATGAAAGTGCGTTTAAGATCTGGCGAAAATTACACTTTACTCTACGAGCTGAATGAAAAGAAATATCGTTTCGAGTTCAGGATTGATGAAGGCGGCAACGTAATAAATACCACCAGGGTATAACGATCGTGATTTCTGCTCTCGACGCCTCTTTTTGAAGAGGCGTTTCTTTTTTTACCGCGTACACGTTGATTTAATGAAGCTTTACGGAGAAGACGAAACCTGGCGCGCAGCTTAGCGTCACCTTCTGATTAATATTGCGCCGGGACGAGCAGGCGTCCCGGCGCGGCTTTATGCTATAGTGGCGACCCTTTTTTAACCGTAACCTGCGTAAACGTTCAGTGACTATGTCTTCACAAAGCAATCAGACTCCTTTCCAGCCGTACCGTTTCTCCATCGCGCCGATGCTCGACTGGACCGACAGGCACTGCCGCTATTTTCTGCGTCAGCTCTCGCGTAACATGCTGCTGTACACCGAAATGGTGACCACCGGGGCGATTATTCACGGTAAAGGAGACTATCTGGCTTACAGCGAGGAGGAGCATCCTGTCGCGCTGCAGCTGGGCGGCAGCGATCCGCAGGCGCTGGCGCAGTGCGCAAAACTGGCCGAAGCCCGCGGCTATGACGAAATCAACCTGAACGTAGGCTGCCCCTCCGACCGCGTGCAAAACGGCATGTTCGGCGCATGCCTGATGGCCGAGGCGCAGCGCGTCGCGGACTGCATCAAGGCGTTGCGCGACGTGGTGTCCATCCCGGTGACGGTCAAAACCCGTATCGGCATTGATGAGCAGGACAGCTACGAATTCCTGTGTGATTTTATCGGCACCGTGGCCGGCAAGGGCGAGTGCGAGATGTTTATCATCCACGCGCGCAAAGCCTGGCTTTCCGGCCTCAGCCCAAAAGAGAACCGCGAAATTCCGCCTCTGGACTATCCGCGCGTCTACCAGCTCAAGCGTGATTTCCCGCACCTCACCATGGCCATTAACGGCGGCGTGAAGACGCTTGCGGAGGCCAAA
This sequence comes from Dryocola mayonis, assembly GCF_051307045.1. Taxonomy (NCBI): domain Bacteria; kingdom Pseudomonadati; phylum Pseudomonadota; class Gammaproteobacteria; order Enterobacterales; family Enterobacteriaceae; genus Dryocola; species Dryocola mayonis. Next base: position 3,922,652 of record NZ_CP150452.1, on the reverse strand, counting down.
ACGCATCTCGAGCATCTGGACGGCGTTATGGTTGGGCGCGAGGCGTATCAGAATCCCGGGCTGTTAGCCGCGGTCGATCGCGAGATTTTTGGTTGCGACGTTGAGGACGCCGATGCCGTTGCCGTGGTGCGCAGCATGTACCCATACATCGAGCGGGAGCTGGCAAACGGCGCTTATCTCGGCCACATCACGCGTCATATGCTCGGCCTGTTCCAGGGCATTCCCGGGGCGCGCCAGTGGCGTCGTTATCTGAGTGAAAACGCGCATAAAGCCGGGGCGGGAATTGCGGTTGTGGAGCACGCTTTATCGCTGGTCGCGGACAGGCGCTAATTTTGCAGCGCAATAACCGTAAGGATTGCTAAGGTATTGCGGAGTTGATCACAACCTCGCATCTTTATGGCTCACTTTCCCGTCGCCGCCGTATCTATTGTTTTGTAAATCTGACAATATTACCGCGCTGTAGTAAAAGAATTCATCGCAGCTGTACCCTACAAAACAGCGCGAACTAAAAAAGAATGGGCTTCCCTCGGGAAGCCCAAATTCTTTTATGGAATCAGCAGGCTGGAGCCCTGCGTTGAACGGCTTTCCAGCACCTGATGCGCATGCGCCGCATCTTTTAAGGCAAACTTCTGGCCCTGCGCCACCTCCACTTTTATTACGCCGCTGGCAATTAACGAGAACAGTTCGTTGCAGGCTTCCTCCAGCTCTTCGCGCGTGGTCACGTAACCGTTTAGTGACGGACGCGTAACATACAGCGAGCCTTTCTGGTTAAGAATGCCGAGGTTTACGCCGGTCACCGGCCCGGACGCGTTGCCAAAACTCACCATCAGGCCCTGGCGCTGCAGGCAGTCAAGGGACGCCTCCCAGGTGTCTTTCCCTACCGAGTCATAAACCACCGCGACTTTTTTGCCGCCGGTAATCTCTTTCACGCGATCGACGATATCCTCTTCGCGATAGTTAATCACCTGCCAGGCCCCGGCCTGTTTTGCGCGCTCCGCTTTTTCAGCCGAACCCACGGTGCCGATAAGCTTTGCGCCCAGCGCTTTCGCCCACTGGCAGGCAATCAGCCCCACGCCGCCCGCTGCGGCATGGAATAAAAAGACGTCGTTTGGTTTTATTTCGTAGGTTTTACGCAGCAGGTAATAGACCGTCAGGCCTTTCAGAAAGGAAGCCGCGGCCTGCTCGAAGGAGATGGCGTCGGGAAGCTTAGCGGCTTTATCAGCCGGCACGTTGTGCACGCTGCTGTACGCGCCGAGTCCTGACTGCGCATACACCACCCGGTCGCCCACTTTTAAGTGCGTTACGTCACCGCCGACCTTGCTCACCACGCCTGCCGCCTCGGTGCCAAGCCCGCTTGGCAGCATTGGCGGCGGGTACAATCCGCTGCGGATATAGGTATCGATGTAGTTGATGCCTATCGCTTTATTCTCAACCTGGACTTCGCCGGCAGCCGGATCGTGCGGAGTAAATTCAACTGCTTTGAGCACTTCTGGGCCACCGTGTTGGCTAAACTCTATACGCGTTGCCATGGAAACTCCTTGTGTCGAAGAGTAGCAAGACCAGGGTATACTTCCCGATCTCTGAAGAACATGAATCTGGTAACTCCCTCACTATGGCAGGAAATAAACCCTTCAACAAACCGAACGAAACCCGTGACCGTCAGATGGAAGGGCTGAAAATGCCGCCACATTCTCTGGAAGCGGAGCAGTCGGTATTGGGCGGTTTAATGCTGGACAACGAACGCTGGGACAACGTCTCCGAGCGCGTCGTCGCCAACGATTTTTTCAGCCGCCCGCACCGCATGATTTTCACCGAAATGCAGCGTTTGCTGGAGATGAGCAAGCCTATCGATCTAATCACGCTTTCAGAATCCCTGGAGCTGCAGGGCAATCTGGAAAGCGTAGGCGGGTTCGCCTACCTGGCCGAGTTATCTAAAAATACGCCAAGCGCGGCGAACATCAGCGCCTATGCGGATATCGTGCGTGAACGCGCGGTAGTTCGCGAAATGATCGCCGTGGCGAACGAAATTGCCGATGCCGGCTACGACCCACAGGGTCGCACCAGCGAAGATTTACTCGATCTCGCCGAGTCGCGCGTTTTCCAGATTGCCGAAAACCGCGCTAATAAAGACGAAGGCCCGAAAAGCATCGACCAGATTCTCGAAGCGACGGTGTCGCGTATCGAGTCGCTGTATCAGACCCCGCACGATGGCGTGACGGGCGTGGATACCGGCTATCAGGATCTGAACAAAAAAACCGCCGGCCTGCAGAAATCGGATCTGATTATCGTGGCCGCGCGTCCGTCGATGGGGAAAACCACCTTCGCGATGAACCTGTGCGAAAACGCCGCCATGCTGCAGGAAAAACCGGTGCTTATCTTCAGCCTGGAGATGCCCGGCGAGCAGATCATGATGCGTATGCTGGCGTCGCTGTCGCGCGTGGATCAAACCAAAATCCGTACCGGCCAGCTGGACGACGAGGACTGGGCGCGTATTTCCAGCACCATGGGCATCCTGCTTGAGAAGCGCAATATGTACATCGACGACTCCTCGGGCCTGACGCCAACCGAAGTGCGCTCCCGCGCGCGCCGCATCTATCGCGAAGCGGGCGGTCTGAGCATGATCATGATCGACTACCTCCAGCTGATGCGGGTGCCGTCGCTTTCCGACAACCGTACGCTGGAAATCGCCGAGATCTCACGCTCGCTCAAGGCGCTGGCAAAAGAGCTGCAGGTGCCGGTGGTGGCGCTCTCGCAGCTTAACCGCTCTTTGGAACAACGCGCCGATAAACGTCCGGTAAACTCGGATTTGCGTGAATCTGGCTCCATCGAGCAGGATGCCGACCTCATCATGTTTATCTACCGCGATGAGGTTTATAACGACAACAGCGACGAGAAAGGCATCGCGCAAATCATTATCGGCAAGCAGCGTAACGGCCCAATCGGCACGGTGCGTTTAACCTTTAACGGCCAGTGGTCGCGCTTCGATAACTACGCCGGCCCGCAGTACGACGAAGACTAAAATCCCGCAATCCCGGCGGGCGGCGCGTGGGATTACCCGCCCTACGTTTTGCGTAGGGTGGATAAGCGAAAGCGCCATCCACCGCTCTGGTAAATATTGAGCAAGGAAGAAACATGCAAGCGGCAACCGTCAAAATTAACCGCCGCGCTCTGCGACACAACCTGCAACGCCTGCGTGAACTGGCGCCCGCCAGCCGCATGGTGGCGGTTGTGAAAGCAAACGCCTATGGTCACGGTCTTCTCGAGACCGCGCAAACCCTCCCCGAGGCCGATGCGTTCGGCGTCGCCCGTCTTGAAGAAGCCGTGCGGCTGCGCGCTGGCGGCATCACCCAGCCGATCCTGCTGCTTGAAGGCTTCTTTAACGCCGCCGACCTGCCGACCATCGCCGGCCAGAACCTGCAAACCGCGGTCCACAGCATCGAGCAGCTTGAAGCGCTGGAACAGGCCGATTTAAGCCATCCGGTTACCGTGTGGATGAAGCTCGATACCGGCATGCACCGCCTGGGCGTGCTGCCCCATGAGGCGGAAGCGTTTTACCAGCGCCTGACGCGCTGCAAAAACGTCAGCCAGCCGGTCAATATCGTCAGCCATTTCGCGCGGGCCGATGAGCCGCAATCCGACGCCACGCCACGCCAGCTGGATATCTTTAATACCTTTATCGCAGGCAAGCCCGGCCAGAAATCTATCGCCGCCTCCGGCGGGATTCTGCTGTGGCCGCAGTCGCATTTCGACTGGGTGCGTCCGGGGATTATTCTCTACGGCGTATCCCCGCTTGAGCACAAACCCTGGGGCGCGGACTTTGGCTTCCGGCCGGTGATGTCGCTTACTTCCAGCCTGATTGCGGTGCGCGGTCACAAAGCAGGCGAGCCTGTGGGCTACGGCGGCACATGGGTTGCCGAACGCGATACCCGTCTGGGCGTTGTCGCCATGGGCTATGGCGATGGCTATCCGCGCAGCGCCCCTTCGGGCACGCCTGTGCTGGTCAACGGCCGTGAGGTGCCTATCGTCGGGCGCGTGGCGATGGACATGATTTGTGTCGATCTCGGCACGGATGCGGCAGAAAAAGTGGGCGACAGTGTGGTGATGTGGGGCGAGGGTTTGCCCGTCGAGCGCATCGCCGAAATAACAAAGGTGAGCGCTTACGAACTTATCACGCGCCTGACTTCAAGGGTGGCGATGGAGTATCTGGACTAGCTGTCCTTCCCTGGTTTACATTGTTCGTCCGCCACACTGTAAACCAGGAGAACCCCACCGTGTTTCAAAAAGTTGACGCCTATGCTGGCGACCCGATCCTGTCCTTGATGGAGCGTTTCAAAGTTGACCCGCGCGTCGACAAGGTTAACCTCAGCATTGGTCTTTATTACAACGAAGATGGGGTCATCCCGCAGTTACAGGCCGTGGCGCAAGCCGAAGCCCGCCTGAATGCGCAGCCGCACGGCGCTTCTCTTTATTTGCCGATGGAAGGGCTGAATACCTACCGCAGCGCCATCGCGCCTTTGCTGTTCGGCGTCGGGCATCCGGCGCTGGCGGAAGGGCGTATCGCCTCTATCCAGACGCTCGGCGGCTCCGGCGCGTTGAAAGTGGGTGCGGATTTCCTGAAAACCTGGTTCCCGGATTCGCAGGTTTGGGTCAGCGATCCAACCTGGGAAAACCACGTCGCCATCTTTGCTGGCGCGGGCTTCACCGTGCATACCTATCCCTGGTTCGACGATGAAACCAAAGGTGTGCGTTTCGAAGCCCTGCTTGAGAAGCTTAAAACCCTGCCTGCGCAAAGCGTTGTGCTGCTGCACCCGTGCTGCCATAACCCAACCGGCTCGGATCTGACGGACGCCCAGTGGGATGCCGTTATCGAAATTCTCAAGGCGCGCGATCTGGTTCCGTTCCTTGATATCGCCTATCAGGGCTTTGGCGCGGGCATGGAGGAAGACGCCTATGCAATCCGCGCTATCGCCAGCGCGGGCCTGCCGGCGCTGGTCAGCAACTCGTTCTCGAAGATTTTTTCCCTGTACGGCGAACGTGTCGGCGGGCTGTCCGTAGTCTGTGAAGACGCGGAGGCCGCAGGCCGCGTGCTTGGGCAGCTGAAAGCCACCGTGCGCCGTAACTATTCCAGCCCGCCTAATTTTGGCGCGCAGGTGGTAGCCACCGTTTTGCACGATGAACGGCTGAAAGCCAGCTGGCTGGCGGAAGTCGAAACGATGCGTCGCCGCATCCTCGATATGCGTCAGGCTCTGGTTTCCGTGCTGAAGACCGAGATGCCGGGACGCGACTTTGACTACCTGCTACAGCAGCGCGGCATGTTCAGCTATACCGGCCTGAGCGCGGAGCAGGTCGATCGCCTGCGCGATGAATTCGGCGTTTACCTGATTTCCAGCGGCCGTATGTGCGTGGCCGGGTTGAACAGCCATAACGTCAGGCGCGTTGCGCAGGCGTTTGCTGCCGTTATGTAAGCGCTCGCTTACTTCTGATTCAAGGCGATGCGTAAACATCGCCTTTTTCTATGGTCATTTCTGCGAAAAACCTTTAATCGTCAGCCGCCTGCAGGTATGGTCAGAGAGTTTTTTGACCAGTTGCTCTGATTGATAAAAATAAAAGCTGATAAGAACGAAAGGGAAAACGATGCGTAAAATGACCCTGGCGCTGAGCGCCGTCTGTTTATTGCTGGGATTAAACCAGTCCGTCGTAGCGAAAGAATCCGCCCCGGCGCCGCTTAACCCCGGCGTCACGGTCGCGCAGCTGGCGCAGCAGACGCCGGTACACTGGGTTTCCGTCGCGCAAATCGAAAACAGCCTGACCGGCCGCGCGCCGATTGCCGTTGGTTTTGATATTGACGACACCGTGCTTTTCTCAAGCCCCGGTTTTTATCGCGGGCAAAAAGAGTTCTCTCCCGATAAGCAGGACTACCTGAAAAATCCGGCCTTCTGGGAAAAAATGAACAACGGCTGGGACGAATTCAGCATGCCGAAAGAGGTGGCCAGGTCGCTTATCGCCATGCATCTGAAGCGCGGCGACAGCATTTATTTCATCACCGGACGCAGCCCGACCAAAACCGAAACCGTCACTAAAACGCTGCAAAAAGATTTCCTGATCCCGCAGGGCCCGCGTGAACGAGGTGATTTTTGCCGGCGATAAAGAAGGGCAAAACACCAAAACGCAGTGGCTGCAAGAGAAGCAAATCAGGATTTTCTACGGCGACTCGGATAATGACATTACCGCGGCTCAGGAAGCCGGCGCTCGCGGTATTCGCATCCTGCGCGCTGCAAACTCCAGCTATCAGCCGCTGCCAAAAGCGGGCGCATACGGCGAAGAAGTGATTGTTAACTCTGATTATTAACGGCGAAAGCCTGTGACAGACGGCGATGCGCGCGGGCGCATCGCCTTTTTTTCAGCAAAATTTACCCGCCGGGTTTTACCTTTTGGCGAGTTGCTCGCACACTTAGTTGAGCGTAAATCTATCAGGAGTAGTGTATGTGGCGGCAACAAACCCTCGCCTTAAAAGCCAAATCCCGCGGTTTTCATCTCGTTACCGATGAAATCCTCGGACAGCTGTCCGGGCTTTCTGAGGTACGGACCGGACTGCTGCACCTTCTGCTCCAGCATACTTCCGCCTCCCTGACCCTCAATGAAAATTGCGACCCGACCGTGCGCCAGGATATGGAAAGACACTTTCTGAAAACCGTGCCGGACAATGCCGCTTACGAACATGATTATGAAGGCCCGGACGACATGCCTTCGCATATCAAATCATCTTTATTGGGCGTGTCGTTACTGCTGCCCGTACACCGCGGGCAGGTTCAGCTTGGCACCTGGCAGGGCATCTGGCTGGGAGAGCATCGTATTCACGGCGGTTCCCGCAAAATTATTGCGACGCTACAAGGGGAATAAAAATGACCAATTCGGAGCTATTACAGTACTGCATGAATAAACCGGGCGCCGAGCAGAGCGTTCACAGCGACTGGAAGGCCACGCAGATTAAGGTGGCGGACGTGCTGTATGCGATGGTGCATGAGGTGGAAAATCGCCCGGCGGTGTCGCTCAAAGCAAGCCCGGAGCTGACGGATTTGCTGCGTGAGAGCCACAAAGACGTTTTTCCCAGCGCGCATCTGAACAAGGCGCACTGGAGCACGGTTTATCTGGACGGCACGCTGCCGGATTCGCAGATTTATTACCTGGTGGACGCGTCGTATCAGCAGGCGCTATCGCTGCTGCCCGAACAGACCAGGCAGCAGCTTGCGCAGTGATTACTTCAGCAATGGCTTAAGGAAGCGCGCGGTATGAGAGGCAACGCATGTGGCGACCGTTTCCGGCGTACCGGAGACGAGGATTTCGCCGCCGCCGCTGCCGCCTTCCGGGCCGAGATCGACAATCCAGTCCGCGGTTTTAATCACGTCGAGGTTATGTTCGATAACCACAATGGTGTTGCCCTGGTCTCTGAGCTGGTGCAGCACTTCCAGCAGCTGCTGAATATCCGCAAAGTGCAGGCCGGTGGTCGGCTCATCGAGAATATACAGCGTCTGGCCCGTGCCGCGTTTGGACAGCTCGCGCGCCAGTTTTACACGCTGCGCTTCGCCGCCGGACAGGGTCGTAGCCGACTGCCCGAGGCGAATGTAAGACAGGCCCACGTCGATTAACGTTTGCAGCTTACGCGCCAGCGCCGGAACGGCATCGAAGAAGGCCCGCGCGTCTTCAATAGTCATATCCAGCACCTCGTGGATGCTCTTGCCTTTGTACTTAATCTCCAGCGTTTCGCGGTTGTAGCGCTTGCCCCGGCACTGATCGCACGGCACGTAAATATCCGGCAGGAAGTGCATCTCCACCTTGATCACGCCGTCGCCCTGACAGGCCTCGCAGCGTCCGCCGCGCACGTTAAAGCTGAAGCGGCCCGGGGTGTAACCGCGCGCGCGGGATTCCGGCACGCCGGCGAACAGCTCACGTACCGGCGTGAACACGCCGGTATAGGTCGCAGGGTTGGAACGCGGCGTACGGCCAATCGGGCTCTGGTCGATATCGATAACTTTGTCGAAGTGCTCAAGCCCGTGTACGTCGCGATAGGCTGCCGGCTCCGCAATGGTGGCGCCGTTAAGCTGGCGCTGGGCAATCGGGAACAGCGTATCGTTAATCAGCGTCGATTTACCCGAGCCGGAAACCCCGGTGATACAGGTAAACAGGCCAACCGGCAGCGTCAGCGTGACGTCTTTCAGGTTGTTGCCCCGGGCACCCACCAGCTTCAGCACTTTTTCCGGATTGGCAGGCACGCGGTTTGCAGGCACGGCGATTTCGCGCTTGCCGCTCAGGAACTGCCCGGTGAGCGACTCCGGCACGTCCATAATGTCCTGCATGGTGCCTTCAGCCACCACCTGGCCGCCGTGCACGCCGGCGCCGGGGCCGATATCGATGATATGGTCGGCGGCGCGAATCGCGTCTTCATCGTGCTCTACTACGATGACGGTGTTGCCGAGATTGCGCAGGTGGATCAGCGTTTCCAGCAGGCGTTCGTTATCGCGCTGGTGCAGGCCGATGGAAGGCTCATCCAGCACGTACATCACGCCGACCAGGCCGGCGCCGATCTGGCTTGCCAGACGGATACGCTGGGCTTCGCCGCCGGAGAGCGTTTCTGCGGAGCGGGAAAGCGAAAGGTAGTTCAGCCCGACGTTGACGAGGAATTTCAGGCGATCGCCAATCTCTTTAAGCACTTTTTCCGCGATTTGCGCGCGCTGGGCCGCTCAGCTTCATGTTCTGGAAGAACTCCATCGCGTGGCCGATGCTCATATCGGAGATGGACGGCAGCGGGGTGTTTTCCACATACACATGGCGCGCTTCGCGGCGCAGGCGGGTGCCTTCACAGCTGGCGCACGGACGGTTGCTGATGAATTTCGCCAGCTCTTCGCGCACCGCGGAAGACTCCGTCTCTTTGTAGCGGCGTTCCATGTTGTGCAGCACGCCTTCGAACGGATGACGGCGCACGGAGGTGTCGCCGCGATCGTTCATGTATTTGAATTCGATGGTCTCTTTGCCGGAACCGTTTAGCACGACGTTTTTCACCGACGCGCTCAGCGCATTCCACGGCGTTTCCACGTCGAATTTATAGTGCTCCGCAAGGGAGCGCAGCATGGTGAAGTAGTAGAAGTTACGGCGATCCCAGCCGCGGATGGCGCCGCCGGCCAGCGACAGCTCGTCATTTTGCACCACGCGATCCGGATCGAAATACTGCTGCACGCCCAGGCCGTCGCAGGTTGGACATGCCCCGGCCGGGTTGTTGAACGAGAACAGGCGCGGTTCTAATTCGCGCATGCTGTAGCCGCAAATCGGGCAGGCGAAGTTCGCCGAGAACAGCAGCTCTTCGGCCTTTTCGTCGTCCATATCGGCAACCACCGCGGAGCCGCCGGACAGCTCAAGGGCGGTTTCAAAAGATTCCGCCAGGCGCTGGCCGATATCTTCGCGCACTTTAAAGCGGTCTACGACCACCTCGATGGTGTGTTTTTTCTGCAGCTCAAGCTTTGGCGGATCGGAAAGATCGCACACCTCTCCGTCGATACGGGCGCGGATATACCCCTGGCTTGCGAGGTTTTCCAGCGTTTTGGCGTGTTCGCCCTTGCGGTCTTTGATAATGGGCGCCAGCAGCATCAGGCGGCGGCCCTCCGGCTGGGCCAGCACGTTATCCACCATCTGGCTGACGGTCTGCGCCGCGAGCGGAACATTGTGGTCCGGGCAGCGCGGTTCGCCCACGCGCGCATACAGCAGGCGCAGGTAGTCGTGGATTTCCGTAATGGTGCCGACGGTCGAACGCGGGTTGTGCGACGTGGATTTCTGTTCGATAGAAATCGCAGGCGACAGCCCTTCGATATGGTCAACGTCCGGCTTTTCCATCAACGACAGGAACTGACGCGCATAGGCGGAGAGGGACTCAACGTAACGACGTTGACCCTCAGCGTATAAGGTGTCGAAAGCCAGTGAGGATTTGCCTGAACCCGAAAGCCCGGTCACGACAATGAGTTTGTCGCGGGGGATTACGAGATTGATATTCTTGAGATTGTGGGTGCGGGCGCCCCGAACTTCGATCTTATCCATTCACCTTTCCCGGATTAAACGCTTTTGCCCGGCCGCATGATGCCACCGGCGATCATAAACGGCTAATTATGACACAATAAAACCTGAATGGATATCCAGTGTTTTAATGCGATAATGTATAAAGCGCCGACATTCTGGAATCCATCCCGCAGCTATAAACATTAGGGGTGGCGTGGTAGAATCGAGGGTTTACACTATTCATAAAACGTTTCAGGAGACACGATCATGGCCAGCAGAGGCGTAAACAAGGTGATTCTCGTCGGGAATCTGGGTCAGGACCCGGAAGTACGCTACATGCCAAATGGTGGCGCTGTCGCCAACATTACCCTGGCCACGTCAGAGTCCTGGCGCGATAAGCAAACCGGCGAAACCAAAGAGAAAACCGAATGGCACCGCGTTGTGCTGTTCGGCAAACTGGCGGAAGTGGCGGGTGAATACCTGCGTAAAGGTTCCCAGGTTTATATCGAAGGCGCATTGCAGACGCGCAAATGGACCGACCAGGCTGGCGTTGAAAAATACACCACCGAAGTCGTGGTGAACGTGGGCGGCACCATGCAGATGCTGGGCGGCCGCGCGGGCGGCGGCGCAGGCGCACCGGCGGGCGGCGGCAACGGCGGCCAGCAGCAGGGCGGCTGGGGCCAGCCTCAGCAGCCGCAGGGCGGCAACCAGTTCAGCGGCGGCGCGCAGTCTCGTCCGCAGCAGCCGAGCGCTCCGGCGCCCTCTAACAACGAACCGCCGATGGATTTTGACGACGATATCCCGTTCTGATTGCGTTTAGTATAAAGCGTTCGTCGCTTAAATCCGCAAAACCCCCGTCGCGCAAGCGGCGGGGGTTTTTGTTTATCTACCCCTTCACTACTCCTTAAAAATCCTGGGCTGTTAACCTTCATCGCTGTATATTTGTTTATACAACGTAAGAAGGAAACTATTTTGAACATGCTTTCTCGTCGCCTGCTTATTGGCGCATTACTCCTTATTTCCCCGCTCGCCGCTCTCGCCAACCGCGTTGTTACCGACCAGTTAGGACGCCAGGTCACCATTCCCGACCAGGTTGACCGCGTTGTCGTGCTGCAGCACCAAACCCTTAACCTCCTGGTGCAGATGAACGCCTCGGATAAAATCGTCGGCATTCTTGCCAACTGGAAACAGCAGCTTGGCGACGGATACGTCCGCCTTGCGCCGGAGTTAGAGCATAAAGCCATGCTCGGCGATTTGACCCACGTGAATACGGAAAGCCTGGTGGCCCTGCATCCGCAGGTGGTGTTTGTGACCAACTACGCGCCGCAGGAGATGATCGACAGCATCAGCAAGCTTGGGCTGCCGGTAATAGCGATTTCTCTGCGTCATGACGACGCGGGCCAGAAGGCTAAGCTAAACCCTGCGATGGCCGATGAAGAGCAGGCTTATAACCTCGGGCTAAAAGAGGGCATCACGCTTATCGGCGAGGTGGTCAACAAGCAGAAAGAAGCCAAAGCGCTGCTGGACGCCACCTTTGCCAACCGCCAGCTGGTCGCCGAGCGTCTGCAGGGGATTCCGGAAAGTAAGCGAGTACGCGCTTACATGGCGAACCCTGAAATGACGACCTATGGATCCGGAAAGTACACGGGACTGATGATGTCCCATGCCGGCGCGCTCAACGTCGCCGCCTCGACAATCCAGGGTTTTAAAGAGGTGGCCATGGAGCAGGTCATTGCCTGGAATCCGCAGGTGATTTTCGTGCAGGATCGCTACCCAAAAGTGGTGGCTGAGATTAACAACGGTCCTCAATGGCAGGTGATTGACGCGGTGAAAAATCATCGGATCTACCTGATGCCGGAATACGCTAAGGCCTGGGGCTATCCGATGCCGGAAGCCATGGGTATCGGCGAGCTGTGGATGGCGAAAAAGCTCTATCCTGAAAAATTCCGCGATATCGATATGCAGAAAATGGCGGACGACTGGTATCACCGTTTTTACCGCACCGATTACCAGGGCGTGAACTAGCGATGTTAAAGGTGATGGCGGCAGGAAGCCTGCGTCTTGTCTGGACGCCGCTGATGACGCGCTTTACGGCGGAATCAGGCATCAGGACGCAAACGCAGTTCGGCCCGGCGGGGCCTGCTGCGTTTGCGAATCGAAGAGGGCGAAGCGTGCGATTTGTTCGCTTCCGCAAATATGGCGCATCCGCTTACGCTGCAGCGGGCCGGAATCGCACAGGAAGTGCATCCTTTCGCGGGCAATCGCCTTTGCCTGACGGTGAGGCAATCGCAGTTTGACGAGCGGGCAAGCTGGCTGGAGATGCTCTGCCGCGACGACCTGAGGCTGGCTACGTCCACGCCGGGCAGCGACCCGTCCGGCGATTACACCTGGCAGCTTTTCGATCGTATTGAACAGCTTCATCCCGGGGCGGGCATAAAGCTGCGAAGGCGCGCTAAGCCGTTGGTCGGCGGCCCGTTAAGCCAGAAGGTGCCTGAAGGCGAGCTGGCGAGCGCGTGGTTAATTCGCAGCGGGCTGGCGGATATATTTATCGGCTATCGAAGCTATGCGTCTGCGCTGCGCGAGCGGTCCGATGTCGCGGTGGTGGATATTCCGCTCGATTACAATATCCGGTCGGTCTATGCCCTTGCGCAGTGCCGCTGCGAGGCAAAACCGCTGGCTGATTTCCTGCTCAGGACGGACACGCAGCGGTTTTTAGTGGATGCGGGGTTTGAAGCTTAACAACTCAGGTCATCACCATCGGCCATTCTGGCGGCGTATGGCTCATGATTTCCACCATCACGTCTTTAAACGAGGCCCACATGACGGGAAAATCCGCCAGCGTGAGGCCTAACAGGCCGGTAGCAAACCACAGCGCGGCGGCGATCCCCAGCCCGCTGCTCACCACGGCCAAAAACGCGTAGTCAGATTTACGAAACTGAATATTTAGCGTGCTGGCAAGGAACATCAGAACCGCACTGGCTAACGGCCAGCGCATCAGCAACACGCCGGTAGTGATTGTCGTCATGAAAACCGATCCTCTTAAGGTAAACTTATCAGGCGTAACGGTTAAGCACAAAGGCAGGCGCAGAAAAGGACGTGCGGAAACCGTCAGGGCGATAAGTTTTTGCAAAAATGTAAAAGATAACGCTGTTGCATAAAGTGTGTGAAGTCTATCACATTTGTTCTTTTAATCGCCAGATGCGCGGCGCGTTTTTTGCGCACTTTCCCATCAAAAGAGGTTCGTTCATCAGGGCACAGGCCATGCTTGCTGCCGCAAAATCCTTGTATTTTTCAGGCTTAACTATCCCGCCTGTTTATAAGTATAGTGATTTCACTTAACGAATTATTCTCTGCTATTTAAATTAAGATAATAAACATAACCCGGTTTGCGCGACTCAATATTGCATCAGGAATACCTGTTTTATATATCGCCATTTCTTATTTTCACCTGCGTTTTATCTCTAAGTAAAAAAAGACTATTGCTAATGCATGATTATTCATGCAACGTAATCGACGGCTTGCAGGTTTGTTCCAGTTAAACGACAACGGGCGGTAATAGCAGGGACATGTGACGACCATGACAAAACGGATTTATTTACGTGCTTTACGCGCCCTGGGCTTTATGCTGACGGTGTGTTTGCCCGTCATGCTGGCGGTATACTTTGCCCACGACCGGGCCGCCAGCGAAACGCAGCATCATCTGCGTTCCTTTGCGCAATTAGTGATAGCGAAAACGGAAATCGTCATCCAGCACGTTGAGGCGGCCCAGGATGAAGCGCAGCGCTATAGCGGACCGATCTGTAGTACGCAACATATGCAGAAATTACAGGATATCGCGCGCAGCAAACTGTATGTCGAAGATCTGATTTACGCGCATGGAAATGCATTTATATGCTCTACCGTTTATAAACCTTCCGTGCCCTTTATTGCCCCGCCGGCTAATTACACGCGCAGGCCGGCCATCTCAATATTCTATTATCTGGATACGCCTTTTTATAGCGGTCATAAAATGACGTATATGCAGCGCGGCGATTTTATCGTGGTGGTCAATCCACGCACCTACGCCGACGTGATGTCAAGCGACCCGAGCCTGATCTATGGCGTATATGATACTGTCACCAAACAATTTTTCTCTTTAAGCGAACGGGTCGATATTAAACGGCTGCACCATTTTATTTTAAACGACGATAACTATTTCACCGACGCGGGGCGGGTTTATACGGTAGAAAAATCATCGCACAGGCCAATTGCGGTGATCGTTTCCACTTCCGGGGAGCGTTTTAATAAAGAGTGGTACCACCAGCTGACGCTCACCGTGCCTTTAGGGATGATCTGCAGCGCCATAATACTGCTGATGTGGTCGCGAAGCCGCCGGCAGTTTAATTCGCCACGGCGCATGCTGCTGCGCGCAATTGAGGACAACCAGCTAAAACTGCATTACCAGCCGATTATCGATATGCAAAACGGAAGGTGCGTAGGGGCCGAAGCGCTCTTGCGCTGGGTCAATTATAACGGGCAGTCGATTAGCCCCGGCACGTTTATTCCTCTGGCCGAAGCCGAAGGCCTGATGCAAAAAATCTCCGACTATGTGATTAACGCCGTGTTTAATGATTTTGGCGAATTTCTTGCGGATCATCCCGAACTTTATATTTCCATTAATTTTTCCGCAGCGGATTTCCACTGTCCCCGACTGGTGACGATGCTTTCGGAACAAATAAAAAAATACGGCGTCAGCGCCGGGCAAATAAAGCTTGAGGTAACGGAAAGAGGTTTTATTGACGTCCCGAAAACCCGTCCTGTTATTCAGGCGTTCCGCCAGGCCGGTTTTGAAATCGCCATTGATGACTTCGGCACCGGCTATGCGAATTTGCACAATCTGCAATTTCTCAACGTCGATATCCTGAAAATAGATAAATCCTTTATCGACAACCTCACCAGCGACCGGGCCAGTTATCTTATCGCCGAACATATTATTGATATGGCGCACAGTCTGAATCTTAAAACCATCGCCGAAGGCGTGGAGACGCGCGAGCAGGTCGCCTGGCTTCAGGCGCGCGGCGTACAGTACTGTCAGGGCTGGTACTTCGCCAGGGCGTTACCGCCGCAGGAGTTTATCGCCTGGCTGTATCGGCCAGGCAGCGGCAACGACGTCGCCTTTGCCGGTTAGCTCAGGCGTGATGACGGTAGTCGGTGGGCGTGCGGTCAAACTCGCGACGGAACACGCGGGAAAACGTCTGTTGCGACACGTAGCCGTAATCCATCGCGATATCAAAGATCGGACGCTGGGTTGAACGCAGCTCTCTAGCCGCCAGCAGCAGGCGGCGCTGGCGAATGTACTCGCCCAGCGTCTGGCGCATGACAGTACGGAACATTCGCTGCAGATACCATTTTGAATAACCAGACTTTTTCGCCACCACGTCGATGTTAAGCGGCTGGTCGATGTGCTCATCAATCCATTCAGTCAGCGTATAAATGATGTCCTGGTGTGCCATGGGCCGTCCTCAATCAAAGTATTCGATTAGCAGGTTTTGTTGCCCGGGAGTATAATTCCTCAAGTTAACTTGAGGTAAAGAGCATTTTGGAAAAGAAATCACCCCGCTTTAAATCCTTACTGTCGCCGGGCGAGGTGGCGAAACGCAGCGGCGTGGCGGTTTCCGCGCTGCATTTTTATGAGAGTAAGGGCTTAATAAAAAGTACGCGCAACAGCGGCAATCAGCGGCGCTATACGCGTGACGTGTTGCGAACGGTGGCCATCATCAAGATCGCCCAGCGTATCGGCATTCCGCTGGCGACCATCGGCGATGCGTTTGGCGTGCTGCCGAACGGGCACTCCATCAATAAAAACGACTGGCAGAAGCTTTCGTCGCTCTGGCGCGAGGAGCTCGACCGGCGCATCCATACGCTGACGGCGTTAAGAGATGAGCTGGACGGCTGTATCGGCTGCGGCTGTCTGTCCAGGGCGGACTGTCCTTTGCGCAACCCTGGCGATAAGCTGGGCGAAGAGGGTACCGGCGCCCGCCTGCTGGAAGACTAAAAAACTAAAGCGCCCGACTTCGGCGCTTTAGTTTGTTCCCGGTCTTTGTCTTTCGCTCTATCCCGCTTTTCGCAAGGAGGGTTTCCCCCGACATCAGCGTCCCTCAATCACTCGTTCTCAGGAGGTTCCGGATTGCGCTGACACTTTAAGTGTAGATCCCCTTGTTGAGCTTTCAAGATAAAAGTGCGTATTTTTTGAGCGATTTTTTATCCGCAAATCACGCCGGGTTACCTATAGTTAACCCATCTGCGAAAACAAAAGGTTAGCCGATGATTACCGTCCATCACCTGAACAACTCCCGCTCCCAGCGCGTGCTGTGGATGCTTGAAGAACTTGAGCTGCCGTATCAAATCGTTCGCTACCAGCGCGAGCCCACCATGCTGGCGCCCGAGGCGCTGAAAAAAGTGCATCCGTTAGGTAAATCGCCGGTGCTGGAAGACAACGGGAACGTTATCGCCGAGTCCGGCGCCATCCTTGAATACCTGCAGGAAACCTACGATAGCGAAAGCCGCTTAAAACCCGCGGATGCGCAGGACAGGCTTCAGTACCGCTTCTGGCTGCACTATGCCGAAGGGTCGCTGATGCCGCTGCTGGTGATGAAACTGGTGTTCAGCCGGCTGGGCAAAGCGCCGGTGCCCCGGCTGCTGCGCCCGGTAGGCGGCATGCTCGGGCAGGGCATGCAGAAAGCCTGGCTGAATAAACAAATCGCCACGCATGCGCGCTTTATTGAGGACCATCTGGGCAAGTCCCCCTGGTTTGCCGGACAGTCGTTCAGCGTCGCGGACGTGCAGATGATCTTCCCGCTGATTGCCTTACTCGCCCGCGGCGGCGATAACGACCTGCCAAACCTGCGGGCGTGGATGAAAAAAGCGCAAATGCGTCCGGCGTGGCAAAGAGCCGTGCAGCAGGGCGGCCCCCTTAGAGGTTCCCGGCGGCTGAGCCATCCAAAAATCCTATGAGCCGGTAAAACACATTACCGGTATCTTGCAGCATTGTTGCGAAATTGCGCATTCACGATAACGTTTGCGCACGCTCTGGCGATTATTTCGCCAGCCAGCGTTATTTTCCGCAAAAAGCGATAAAGTTCGGTTGAAAATCCCCTCGGGAAGGCCGGATAATCGTTTGCCTTCATTTCGACGCTCGGTTTTTACACGCGAAGTTAAACGTTTGCTTTTTTTGCGACGCCCCTTTTGTCGCAATCGCAGCACAGGGATAAGACGTTTAATCGGCAGCGGGAAGTCCTGCGCATGTAACGACCTAATTATAAAAATCTCAGGGGATTTTTCACTATGTCTACTCCTTCACCGCGTGCAACCGGCGGTCTTGACGCCTGGTTCAAAATATCCGCACGTGGCAGCACCGTCCGCCAGGAAGTCGTGGCGGGCCTTACGACTTTCCTTGCGATGGTCTATTCCGTCATCGTTGTGCCCGGCATGCTGGGCAAAGCAGGCTTCCCACCTGCGGCGGTCTTCGTGGCGACCTGCCTTGTGGCGGGCGTGGGCTCTCTGGTCATGGGCCTGTGGGCGAATCTGCCGCTGGCTATCGGCTGCGCCATCTCGCTGACCGCGTTCACCGCCTTTAGCCTGGTGCTCGGCCAGCACATCAGCGTTCCCGTCGCGTTGGGCGCGGTGTTCCTGATGGGCGTGCTGTTTACCATTATTTCCGCAACCGGCATCCGCAGCTGGATTTTACGCAACCTGCCGATGGGCGTTGCGCACGGCACCGGCATCGGCATCGGCCTGTTCCTGCTGCTGATTGCGGCAAACGGCGTCGGCCTGGTGATCAAAAACCCGCTCGACGGCCTGCCGGTCACGCTGGGGCATTTCGCGAGCTTCCCGGTGATCATGTCGCTGATTGGCCTGGCGGTGATTATCGGTCTGGAAAAACTCAAGGTGCCGGGCGGCATTCTGCTGACCATCATCGGTATTTCCATTATCGGGCTTATCTTCGATCCGTCCGTGCATTTTTCCGGCATTTTCGCGATGCCTTCCCTGAAAGACGAGGCGGGTAATTCGCTGATCGGCAGCCTGGATATTATGGGCGCGCTCAACCCAATCGTTCTGCCAAGCGTCCTCGCGCTGGTGATGACCGCGGTGTTCGACGCCACCGGCACTATCCGCGCCGTTGCCGGTCAGGCAAACCTGCTGGATAAAAACGGACAAATCATCGACGGCGGCAAAGCGCTGACCACCGACTCCCTGAGCAGCGTGTTCTCAGGCCTGGTGGGCGCGGCTCCGGCGGCGGTTTATATTGAATCCGCGGCCGGTACCGCGGCAGGCGGCAAAACTGGCCTGACGGCGATTACCGTCGGCGTGCTGTTCCTGCTGATTCTGTTCCTGTCCCCGCTGTCCTACCTGGTGCCCGCTTACGCCACCGCTCCGGCGCTGATGTACGTTGGCTTGCTGATGCTGAGCAACGTGGCAAAAATCGACTTCGCCGATTTTGTTGATGCCATGGCGGGGCCTTATCACCGCGGTGTTTATCGTGCTGACCTGCAACATCGTTACCGGCATCATGATCGGCTTCGCTTCGCTGGTGATTGGCCGCATCTTCTCCGGCGAGTGGCGCAGGCTGAATATCGGCACCGTTGTGATTGCTATCGCTCTGGTCGCGTTTTACGCCGGCGGCTGGGCAATTTAATCTGCAAATCCTGCGGGCCACGTCGCTGGCCCGCAACTTATTTCCTTTCGGGCTATTTCCTGTTTCCTTTCGGTGTAGAAAGTTGTTTTATTATTAGAACAACATCCTGCAAAAAGGGTTTCACAACACACCGCGACTGACTAAGGAAAGCATGGAAATCTTCTTTACCATTCTCATTATGACCCTTGTGGTCTCTTTATCTGGGGTAGCGACGCGCATGCTGCCGTTCCAGATCCCGCTGCCGTTAATGCAAATTGCCATCGGCGCGCTGCTCGCATGGCCGCACTTCGGCCTGCACGTTGAGTTCGATCCTGAATTATTCCTCGTGCTGTTTATCCCGCCGCTGCTGTTTGCGGACGGCTGGAAGACGCCAACCAATGAATTTTTGAACCACGGCAGGGAAATCATCGGGCTTGCGCTGGTGCTGGTGCTGGTCACCATCGTAGGCATCGGCTTTTTGATTTACTACCTGGTGCCGGGCATTCCGCTGGTTCCGGCGTTTGCGCTGGCGGCCGTGCTGTCGCCGACCGATGCCGTGGCGCTGTCCGGCATCGTCGGGGAAGGGCGCATACCGAAGAAAATCATGGGGATTTTGCAAGGCGAAGCCCTGATGAACGACGCGTCCGGCCTGGTATCGCTGAAAATGGCGGTCGCCGTGGCGGTCGGAACTATGGTCTTTACCGTCGGCGGGGCGACGGTGGAGTTTCTGAAAGTGGCCATCGGCGGCCTGCTTGCGGGTATCGCGGTAAGCTGGCTGTACGGGAAATCGCTGCGCCTGATGAGCCGCTGGAGCGGTGACGAGCCCGCAACGCAAATCCTGCTGCTGCTGCTGCTGCCTTTTGCCTCTTATTTGATTGCCGAACATATCGGCGTTTCGGGTATCCTGGCGGCCGTTGCGGCGGGGATGACCATTACGCGTTCCGGCGTGCTGCGCAGCGCGCCGCTGGCCATGCGCCTGCGCGCTAACAGCGTCTGGGCGATGCTGGAATTTGTCTTCAACGGCATGGTCTTCCTGCTGCTGGGCCTGCAGCTGCCGGGGATTCTGGAAACCTCCATCACGGCCGCCAACGCCGATCCGAACGTCGAGCTGTGGATGCTGTTCTTCGATATCGTGATGATTTATATCGCGTTGATTGGCGTACGTTTCCTGTGGCTGTGGTCCATGAAGCGCCTCAGCCTGCGCTTTATGAAGAAACGCCCGCTGGAGTTTGGCTCCTTCACCACCCGCGAGCTGGCGGTCGCCTCCTTTGCCGGCGTGCGGGGGGCGATTACCCTTGCCGGCGTGCTCTCCATTCCGCTGTTTCTGGGCGACGGCACGCCGTTCCCCGCCCGTTATGAACTGATATTCCTCTCCGCGGGCGTCATCCTGTTCTCGCTGTTCGCAGGGGTGATAATGCTGCCCGTGCTGCTGAAGAATGTCGAACTGGCGGACAAATCCGTGGCCCGTCAGGAGGAGCGCCTGGCCCGCTCCGCAACGGCAGAAGTGGCCATCGTCGCGATTCAGAAAATGGAAGAACGCCTGGCGGCGGACACCAAAGAGAATATCGACGATCAGCTGCTTACGGAGGTAAGCTCGCGCGTTATCGGCAACCTGCGCCGCCGCGCCGATGGGCGAAACGACGTGGAAAGCAGCGCGCTGGAGGAGAATCTGGAACGCCGCTTCCGGCTGGCAGCGCTACGTTCCGAGCGCGCCGAGCTCTACCATCTGCGCGCTACGCAAAAAATCAGCAACGAGACGCTGCAAAAGCTGCTGCACGATCTCGACCTGCTGGAAGCGCTGCTGATTGAACAGCACTAGCGTCAGCGGGCTTTACTGGCCGGGCAGCCCCGGCCAGAACTCTTTACAGCAGGCAATCCACGCCTGCGCGCTTTGTGAAATATAAATTCCTTCCCGCCAGATCATCCCCAGCTGCCAGGTCAAATCGCTCTCCAGCGGCAGCCACATTAAGGTGGTCTTATCCAGCTTCTGACAGATGGGCTCTGGTAAAATCGCAATGCCGATCCCGGCCTGGACCATCGCCGCGAGGAAGTCCCACTGCCCGCTTCTTACGGCGATGCGCGGCGTAAAGCCGTGCTCGTGGAACAGCTGCATCAGCTGGCGGCTAAGGGCAAAGTCTTCGTTATAGATAAGCAGCGGGTGAGCGGCGAGCTCGTCGGGCTTAATGCTTGTACGAGCCATCCACGGGCCCGAGCGGGGCACCAGAACGCACAGCGGATGACGAAACAGGGGCAGCGTTGAAAAGGCGTCCTCGTCTTCTACCGGAAGCGCCGTCATGGCTAAATCCAGCTCGCCGTTTATCACCGCCTGCTGCACCGTCAGGCCGCCGAACTCGGAAATCTTCAGCTCCACGCCGGGGTAGCGCTGGCGATACAGGCCGATGGGGCCGGTCATCAGCATCCCCACCATCGGCGGAATGCCCAGCCGCAGCACGCCTTTGCTGAGGTGGTTAATATCGCCTAACTCCGCCTCCAGCTGGCGAAACTCGCCTAAAATCGTTAAGCCGCGCTGATAAACCACCTCGCCGGTATCGGTAAGCAGCAGCCTGCGGCCGTTGCGAATCAGCAAAGTGCAGCCCAGCTCGTCTTCGAGGTTGCGCAACATCTTGCTGATGGTCGGCTGAGTGACAAACATCTTCTCCGCTGCGCGGGTAAAACTTTGCTGGCGGACGACTTCAACAAAATAACGCAGCGTTCTGATATCCATAAGTATTCCCGTTAACTATACCTTCGATGATTTTAATTCATTTCTTGCCGGGCGAGGTGCTAACTATAATCACCTCCTGCATTTTTCTGGAGAATAACCCCCATGGCCCTGGCGACAGGTCGCTTTACGCCGTCCGTTGTAAACCGCATACAGATACCGCTTCAGGTCGGGCTGTATGCAGGCCTTTTTATCGCGGCGCAATGGGCCGTTGGGCGCTGGCATTTGCCTTTACCCGCCAATCTCGTCGGCATGCTGACCCTGCTGATGCTGATTATTTGCCGGGTGGTGCCGCTCAGGTGGGTGCGGGAAGGATCGCGCTGGCTGCTGGCCGAAATGCTGCTGTTTTTTGTGCCGGCGGTGGTGGCGGTGGTGAATTACCTGCAGCTGCTGATGGCGGACGGCTGGCGCATAATGCTGGTTATCGCGGTGAGTACCCTGCTGGTGCTGGGGGCGACGGCGCTGGTGGTGGACAAGGTGTATCGTTACGAACTGGCCCGTGAAGCCCGCAGGCAGGCCCGCGGTGAGTAGCTTTCAAATCAGCGTACTGTGCCTTGCGATGACGGTTATCCTCTATTGCGCCAATAAAAAGCTCTACCGCCGCTTTCACAAGCTGCCGCTTATGCCGCTGGTGTTAACGCCCGTACTGCTGGTGCTGATGCTGATAGCCGGCCATATCTCCTATCAGAATTACATGGGGGAAGCGCACTGGCTGCTATGGCTGCTGGGACCGGCGACTATCGCCTTCGCGGTGCCGGTGTATGACAACCTGAAGGTGATAAAGCGCCACTGGATGTCGCTTTCTGCGGGCGTGGCGACGGCGACGGTGGTGGCGGTGACCAGCTCGGTCTGGCTGGCGCGCCTGCTTATGCTGTCCGACGAAATCCAGCGCAGCCTTGCCGTACGCTCTATCACCACGCCTTTTGCCCTGGCGGCGGCAAAGCCTATTGGCGGGCAGCCGGAACTGGTCGCTTTGTTTGTGGTGATCACGGGGGTCTTCGGCATGGCGGTCGGCGACGTGCTGTTCCTGCGGCTGTCAATTCGCGCAGGCATGGCAAAAGGGGCGGGATTCGGCGCGGCATCGCACGGCGCGGGCACGGCCCGCTCTTATGAGCTGGGTCCGCAGGAGGGCGTAGTCGCAAGCCTGGTCATGATGCTCTCGGGCGTGGTGATGGTGACAGGAGCGCCGCTGATTAGCTGGCTGATGTTTTGATTAAGAGAAAATCCCCGGCCGGATGACCGGGGATAAGCGCTTAGTGCGCGCGGCCTTGCTCAATACCGATCCCGGTCTGGGAACGGATGAACTGAGCGCGGAATTTCGCGCGTTCGAGGTTGCCTTCCGGGCTGTTATCGGTAATCGAGAATACCCAGATGCCGATAAACGCCACCAGAATAGAGAACAGCGCCGGGTACTCGTACGGGAAGATAGCCGTGGCGTGGCCCAGCACCTGCACCCAGACCGTCGGGCCGAGGATCATCAGGATCACCGCCGTCAGCAGGCCAAGCCAGCCGCCGATCATCGCGCCGCGGGTGGTCAGCTTTGACCAGTACATGGAGAGCAGGATAATCGGGAAGTTGCAGCTTGCCGCGATGGAGAACGCCAGGCCCACCATAAAGGCGATATTCTGATTTTCAAACAAAATACCCAGCCCGATGGCAACCACCCCCAGAATCAGCACGGTAATTTTCGACACGCGGATTTCATCGCGTTCGGAAGCGCCTTTGCGGAACACGTTGGCATACAAATCGTGCGAAACCGCAGAGGCCCCGGCCAGCGTTAAGCCCGCCACCACCGCCAGAATCGTGGCGAAGGCAACCGCGGAAATAAAGCCCAGGAACAGGTTGCCGCCCACGGCGTTAGCAAGGTGCACCGCCGCCATGTTGTTGCCGCCGATTAGCGCGCCCGCCGCGTCTTTAAACGCCGGGTTAGCGCCCACCAGCATGATGGCGCCAAAGCCGATGATAAAGGTCAGGATGTAGAAATAACCCATAAAACCGGTGGCGTAGAGCACGCTCTTACGCGCTTCGCGGGCATCGCTGACCGTGAAGAAACGCATCAGAATGTGCGGCAGGCCGGCGGTGCCAAACATCAGCCCCAGGCCAAGCGACAGGGCCGAGATAGGGTCTTTCACCAGGCCGCCGGGGCTCATAATAGCCGCGCCTTTCGGGTGTACCGCCATGGCTTCGCTGAACAGATTGCTAAAGCTAAAGCCCACGTGCTTCATCACCATAAAGGCCATAAAGCTTGCGCCGAACAGCAGCAGCACGGCCTTGATGATTTGTACCCAGGTGGTGGCGAGCATGCCGCCAAACAGCACGTACATCACCATCAGCACCCCGACCAGCACCACCGCAACGTGGTAGTTCAGGCCGAACAGCAGCTCGATAAGCTTGCCCGCGCCGACCATCTGCGCGATGAGATACAGCGCCACCACCACTAATGAGCCGCAGGCAGACAGGATACGAATCGGCCCCTGTTTCAAACGGTAAGAGGCGACGTCCGCAAAGGTATAGCGCCCAAGGTTGCGCAGGCGTTCGGCGATCAGGAACAGAATAATCGGCCAGCCGACCAGGAAGCCGAGCGAGTAAATCAGGCCGTCGTACCCGGAGGTGTAGACCAGCGCGGAGATCCCCAGGAAGGAGGCCGCCGACATAAAGTCGCCGGAAATCGCCAGCCCGTTCTGGAAGCCGGTGATATTGCCGCCGGCGGTGTAGTAATCGCTGCGCGAGCGGGTACGCTTCGAGGCCCACCAGGTGATGTACAGCGTCAGGGCGACGAAGATGACGAACATCATGATCGCCTGCCAGTTGGTCGGCTGGCGCTGCACGTCGCCGGTAATGGCGTCGGCCGCCAGCGCCGTGGCGGATAAGGCAAGCAGGGGCGCTGTGATAACCGCGGTCAGAAGACGTTTCATTATGCGTTTACCTCGCGCAGCATCGCCCGGGTCAGCCGGTCGAATTCACCGTTGGCCCGCCAGACGTAAACGGCGGTAAGCACAAAGGAGATAATTATAACGCCAATGCCGATAGGTATGCCGCGCGTGACGCTGGTGCCCGCGTGCAAAGGCGTGCCCAGCCAGCCGGGCGCGAAGGCGATAAGCAGGATAAAGCCGACGTAAACCACCAGCATGATAATCGACAGGATAATGGCAAAACGCTGCCGTTTTTCGACTAGCTCCCTGAAATGCGCGCTGTCTTCTATCCGTTGATAAATGAGGTCATTCATCACAGAGTCTCCAGAGGTAAGGTTGTGTTGTGATTATATTGAGTGAAGCAGGGCCCGTTTCCCTCTCCCCGGCGGGGAGAGGGGGTAAAAAATCAACGCTATGAAGGCATGGTAATAGCTTGTTTTTCTTCCAGTAGTTTTTCGACGACGCCAGGATCGGCAAGCGTCGAGGTATCGCCAAAGTTGCTGGTATCCCCGGCGGCGATTTTGCGCAGGATGCGGCGCATAATCTTGCCGGAGCGGGTTTTCGGCAGCGAGTCTGTCCAGTGGAGAATATCCGGCGTGGCGAGCGGGCCAATCTCTTTACGCACCCAGTTGCGCACTTCGGCATACAGCTCAGGCGTCGGCTCTTCGCCGTGATTTAGCGTAACGTACGCATAGATCGCCTGGCCCTTAATGTTATGCGGGATGCCCACCACCGCGGCCTCGGCGACCAAAGGATGCGAGACAAGCGCTGATTCAATCTCCGCGGTGCCTAAACGGTGGCCGGAAACGTTCAGCACGTCGTCCACGCGGCCCGTTATCCAGAAATAACCGTCTTCGTCGCGACGCGCGCCGTCACCGCTGAAATACATATTTTTGAAGGTGGAGAAATAGGTTTGCTCGAAACGTTCGTGGTCGCCGAACAGGGTGCGCGCCTGGCCTGGCCAGGAGTCGGTAATCACCAGGTTGCCGTCGGTGGCGCCCTGCTGCGGGTTGCCTTCGTTATCGACCAGCGCCGGCTGCACGCCAAAGAACGGGCGTGAAGCGGAGCCCGCTTTCAGCTCGGTTGCCCCCGGCAGCGGGGTAATCATAAAGCCGCCGGTTTCGGTCTGCCACCAGGTATCGATGACCGGGCATTTCTCGTTACCGATTTTCTTCCAGTACCACTCCCAGGCTTCCGGGTTGATCGGCTCGCCCACGGAGCCAAGGATCCGCAGCGACGAACGATCCGTCCCCGCAATGGCTTTATCGCCTTCGGCCATCAAGGCGCGAATCGCCGTCGGCGCGGTGTAGAGAATATTAACCTTATGTTTATCCACCACCTGCGCCATGCGGTTCGGCGCCGGCCAGTTCGGCACGCCTTCAAACATCAGGGTGATGGCGCCGCAGGCCAGCGGGCCATACAGCAAATAGCTGTGTCCGGTGACCCAGCCCACGTCCGCCGTGCACCAGTAGACGTCGCCCGGATGGTAATCAAAAGCGTATCTGAAGGTGGTTGCGGCGTAGACCAGATAGCCGCCCGTGGTGTGCACCACGCCCTTCGGTTTGCCGGTCGAACCGGAGGTATAAAGGATAAAAAGCGGGTCTTCGGCGTTCATTTCCACCGGCTGGTGGTGAGCGCTGGCTTTCTCGACCAGCTCGTTCCACCACAGGTCGCGGCCCTCGTGCCACTCGATGTCGCCGCCGGTGCGCTTCAGGACAATAACGTGCTCAACGCTCTTCACGTTGGGGTTTTTCAGCGCGTCATCGACGTTTTTCTTCAGCGGAATAGAGCGCCCGGCACGAATGCCTTCGTCCGCCGTGATGACCAGCCGGGAGCTGGAATCAATAATGCGTCCGGCTACCGCTTCCGGGGAAAAGCCGCCGAAAATAACGGAGTGCACCGCGCCAATGCGCGCGCAGGCCAGCATCGCCACGGCGGCTTCCGGCACCATCGGCATATAGATAGCCACCACGTCGCCTTTTTTGATGCCCAGCTCGACCAGGGTATTGGCAACGCGGCAGACGTCGCGATGCAGCTCGCGATAGGTAATGTTTTTGCTCTGGGTCGCATCGTCGCCTTCCCAGATTATCGCCGTCTGCTCGCCGCGCTCTTTCAGATGGCGATCCAGGCAGTTGGCCGCCAGGTTCAGGGTGCCGTCTTCATACCAGCGGATAGAGATGTTTCCCGGCGCGAAGGAGGTGTTTTTCACCTTCTGGTAGGGTTTGATCCAGTCGAGGATTTTCCCCTGTTCGCCCCAGAACGCGTCCGGATCGTGGACGGACTGCTGGTACAGGGACTGGTATTGCTCCGGATTTATCAGGCAGTGTTCCGCAATATTTGCGGGAATAGCGTGTTTGTGTAGTTGTGTCATGGCTTTTTTTCTCCTTGAGGATGTTAATAATATGTCACGCAAACGTTAATTGTAGGGGTATTGCCAGCTTTGTTTACTTTTTGGGCGACAGATCACGTCGTTATTTGAATTGGCTGAAAATTAATCAAACGAATCGTGAAGGAGAAATAATTCACCGCGAGGGTTATTTGAAAAAGGCATGAGTAAATATATTTTATAACAATAAGTTATAGCAGGAGATATAACTAAAGTTCCGTTTAACGGCGTATTTTGAGTGAATATCCCTGAACAGGCAGGGTTGCGCAGCATAGCGTACAAATGGTACTCATACAGCCGCTTGAAAAAGCCCCTCGTAATCCCCGACGTTTGTCATACCCCTTTTACGTTTGTGACGTTCTCATTGGGCAACATCCTGGGAATGGCGTTTTATTGAGGAATAAAATCGTTATGAAACAACCAAAGGTCAGCCTTGCCTGGCAGATACTGCTGGCGCTGGTGCTGGGTATCGCGCTGGGAAGCGTTCTGCATTATCAGAGTGATGAGCGCGAATGGCTTATCACCAACCTGCTCTCTCCGGCAGGCGATATCTTTATTCATCTGATCAAAATGATTGTCGTGCCGATTGTGATTTCTACGCTGGTGGTAGGGATTGCGGGCGTGGGCGATGCGAAACAGCTCGGAAGAATCGGCGCGAAAACCATTCTCTATTTCGAAGTGATCACGACGGTTGCCATTATCCTTGGGATTACCCTGGCGAACGTGTTCCAGCCGGGACACGGCATTGATATGTCGCAGCTTGCCAGCGTGGATATTTCGAAATATCAGCACACCGCCGAGGACGTTCAGAGCCACGCGCACGGCCTGATGGGCACCATTCTTTCCCTCGTGCCGACTAACATCGTGGCTTCGATGGCCAAAGGCGACATGCTGCCGATTATCTTCTTCTCGGTGCTGTTTGGTCTTGGCCTCTCTTCGCTGCCTGCAGCGCATCGTGAACCGCTGGTCACGGTATTCCGCTCTGTCTCCGAAACCATGTTCAAGGTAACCCACATGGTGATGCGCTATGCGCCGGTCGGGGTCTTTGCGCTGATCGCGGTAACGGTAGCCAACTTCGGGTTTGCGTCGCTGTGGCCGCTGCTCAAGCTGGTGCTGCTGGTTTATTTCGCCATCCTGTTCTTTGCGCTGATCGTGCTGGGGGCGGTGGCCCGGCTGTGCGGTTTGCGCGTCTGGACGCTGATTCGCATCCTCAAGGACGAACTGATTCTGGCTTTCTCCACGGCGAGCTCCGAAAGCGTTCTGCCGCGCATTATCGAGAAGATGGAGGCGTACGGCGCGCCGGCATCCATTACCAGCTTCGTGGTGCCGACCGGCTACTCCTTCAACCTTGACGGCTCCACGCTCTACCAGAGCATCGCGGCCATCTTTATCGCGCAGCTTTACGGTATCGAACTGTCGCTCGGTCAGGAAATCATCCTGGTGCTGACGCTGATGGTGACCTCAAAAGGCATCGCCGGCGTGCCGGGCGTCTCCTTCGTCGTGCTGCTGGCAACCCTTGGCAGCGTAGGCATTCCGCTGGAAGGACTGGCGTTTATCGCCGGCGTCGACCGTATTCTGGACATGGCGCGTACCGCCTTGAACGTGGTGGGAAATGCGCTGGCGGTGCTGGTTATCGCCAAGTGGGAACACAAGTTTGACCACAAGAAGGCGGCGGCTTACGAGCGTGAAATGCTGGGCGGCTTTACGGATAAAGCGAACGGCTAAGCCGTTTTGAGAAGCAAAACTAAACGGTCCCGCGGGGCCGTTTTTTTTATCCGCCAGCCAGGGTAAGAAAGGGAGGTTCGCCGGCCTTGTGCATAAATGCCCTCGCGCGCGGCTGGCCGTTTGTGACGCTGCTTGAAATTTCAGCACGGGCATTTGTCTTTTATGCGGCACTCCATTAACTATCGTTCACACTTACTTATCGACCTGAACATCCTCCCCGGAGAATAACAATGAAGCCTGCAATATTGGTGGTGGATGACGATCTGGCTATCTGCGACGTGCTGCGCGATACCCTTAACGAGCACGTCTTTGACGTGCAGGTTTGTCATACCGGCAACGATGCCTTAACGATGATTGCCCAGCGGCCGGCGATCGCGCTGGTGCTGCTCGATATGATGCTGCCGGATATCAACGGCCTGCAGGTGCTGCAGCAGATTCAGCGGCAGCGTCCTGAGCTGCCGGTAGTGATGCTGACCGGCCTTGGCAGCGAGTCCGACGTCGTGGTGGGTCTGGAGATGGGCGCTGATGATTACATCGGCAAGCCGTTTAATCCTCGCGTGGTGGTGGCGCGGGTTAAAGCGGTGCTGCGCCGCACGGGGGCGCTGGCCGTGGAGACGGCGACGACAAAAACCAGCGGGCTACATTTTAACGGCTGGCGGTTAGATACCGATCGCTGCCAGCTGTTTAACGCGCAGCACGAGCAGGTCGACCTTACGCAGGGGGAATACGGTCTGCTACTGGCGCTGATGCAAAACGCCCGCAAGGTATTGTCCCGTGAACGGCTGCTGGAGCTCACCCACAGCGAAAGCCTGGAAATCTTCGACAGAACGATCGACGTGCTCATCATGCGCCTGCGCAGAAAAATAGAGGTTAACCCTCATCAGCCGTCGTTAATCCGCACTATCCGTGGCGTAGGCTACGTCTTCGCCGCGGATATCATCCAGGCGGAGCATCATGCCGCCTGAGCTATTGTTAACAGCCGCCGGTAGCCGCTAGCTGTTCTCATTAATAAACATCTGGAGTTCCGTAAGCGGTTTTGCGCCGTCTATCGCATTGGCGCACAGCAAATTAGCGCGCGCGCAGGCGTGCGCCAGCTTCAGGCTATCGACCAGCGACCATTTTTCATGGCAGCCGTACAGCATCCCGGCGCAAAACGCGTCGCCCGCGCCTACGCTGCCGATGATTTCTTCAGGGGCTAAACGAAACGACGGCACCCATACCCCTTCGCCGCTCTTTTCCACGCCCCATGCGCCTTCCGGGCAGTGAATGACCACGCGCTGACGCACGCCGGACTCAAGCAGCAGGCCGGCGGCCTGAGCGATATTCTCTACGTGCGGCGAGCCGTCTGACCGGCGAATATCCAGCCCGCTAAACTCGCCGGCCTCCAGCTCGTTAATCACCAGGTAATCCAGCCAGCCCAGGGCCGGGAGCACCATCGGGCGATAGCGCGGGTCGCCCTGCCTTGAAACTAAATCAAGAGAGGTTTCGTAGCCCTGCTGGGACATCTGCGCCAGCAGCCTTGCGCTGCGCGTGCCGTATTCCGCATCCTCCATATCCAGGCTATCGAGCAGCAGCAGGTAGCCGAGGTGAAAGATTTTAAATGACGACTCAAGCCGGTCAAAGGCGGGCAAATCAAGCAGGCGGTTAGCGCCGGGCGAGTGGAAGAAAGTGCGCTGCCCGCTGGGATCGGTCATCACCTGCGACATGGAGGTGGGCGCAAAGGTCGTACGGTGAACGTGCTGGCGATTCACATGATACTGATCGAGCATCGCCATAATGTAATCGCCGTCATGATCCTCGCCCACCAGCCCCACCGCCTGCAGCGGCAGGCCGACGTGCATTTTCGCCAGCGTCAGCAGCACGTTCAGCGGCGCGCCGCCCGTCGAGCGTTCGCTGTGGACAATCTCAGCCAGCCACCCGCGCTGCGGCCACTGGACGATTTGGTGCACGTGATCCACCAGCATATTCCCGGCGGCGATAATCCCGCTGCGCTCTGTCATAGCAACTCCTTAGGCCTTACCCGAACTACCAAAAATCCGCATCTGCCCGGCGACAACGTCGGTAATAGCCTCTTCGATGCCGAGCAACAGTTCGGCGAACTCGTCATAAATAGCGTGCCGCTGGTTCATGCGTTGCTCAATGGCGCCAAGGGCCGCCTGCGACATACCCGTATAGAAATTTATTTTATGGATGCCGAGCGTTATCGCCTTGCGGAAATCCTCATCGCTGATGCCGGAGCCGCCGTGCAGCACCAGGGGGATACCGGTTTGCTGACGGATGGCGGCCAGGCGGTCAAAATCGAGCTTCGGTTCGCCCTTGTATTTTCCGTGCGCGTTGCCGATGGCGACGGCCAGCGTATCGATGCCCGTTCTGTCGACGAAATCACGCGCGACGGCGGGATCGGTGAACTTATTGCTGTCGGCTTCGCCATACAGCGCGCCGCCTTCGTCGCCGCCGACCGCCCCCAGCTCCGCCTCAACGGAAACGCCCACCGCGTGGCACATCTTCACCACCTCGCGGGTCTGACGAATATTCTCTTCATAGTCAAGTGTAGAACCATCGAACATCACCGAGCTAAAACCGAGGCGTAATGCGCGAACAACCGCTTCAAAATGCAGGCCGTGATCGAGATTGAGCACGACCGGAATAGCCTGCCTGGCCGCTTCGAATTTAACGGCCTCTACCAGCGAATCCAGCGACACGTATTTAAAATGCACTTCGGCGATGTTAATGATAAAAGGCGATTTTTCCTGCTTCGCTGCGGCAAAAAGCGCGCGCAGAAAATGGCTGTCGAGTACGTTAAAAGCGCCCAGCGCATAGCCGTTGGCGCGTGCGTGAGCCAGTCCGTCTGCAAGCGATATCAAAGCCATAGTGGTTCCCCCGGTGTTGGGAAAAAAGTGATGGGCCGATTAAAAATGCTGGCGATACTCATTGCACAGCAGCAGTCGCGCCGGCTCGTCTTCAATAATGCTGTTAAAACGCTCAAGGGGCTTCAGGAAGCGGTTGTCGCGGTCGTCGTCGTTAACCATCGACACTTCGCCGACCAGCACGTCGCCGTATCCGGGCTCGCCCCAGAAACTGTGGTAGACGCCGGGCACCAGGCAGATGCTTTCGCCGGGCGACAGGCGCAGCTGGCTGCCCGCCGCGTGAGTCTGGCGGCAGCCGTCAATGGTGACCGTTACGTTGCTCTCTTCAGGCTGCTCGAACTGGTCCGAATTCCACAGTTCGACAATCAAGTTGCCGCCGCCGCGATTGATGATGTCTTCTTGTTTTCGCCAGTGAAAATGCATCGGCGTGAGCTGGCCTTCGCGGACATGCATGATTTTTTCGGCGTAGTTTTTAGGGTAGGGCGCGCCTTCCGGGGAGCCGTTGCGCAAAGTGAACAGCGTCAGCCCCTGGGCCTGGAAATCGTCGCCGCCAAACGCCGTCACGTCCCAGCCCAGCTTCAGATCGAAGACCTCCTGCCAGATGGCTTTATCCAGCTGCTGCCATTTCGCGAGGTCGTAGAAGGCGAACGGCGGCAGGTGGACATCATGCTGGGTAAAGAAATGGCGGGTCCGGGTGAGGATCTGGTTCACTTCGGAGCGTTTCATGTTGTCTCCTTGTCCACACTCTTTTTCGTAGGGCGGACGGCGCGTGGCTTATCCGCCCTACAATTCGCACAGCGCTGGCGTTATTTCACCGTCCAGCCTTTATAAGTACCGATATTGTCTTTATCGATCATGGTTACCGGGATCAGCACGGGCTCTTTCGGCGCCGGTTTACCCTGCAGAATGTCGTAACCAATCTCCACCGCCTTCGCCGCCATCACCTGCGGGTCCTGCGCAGGCGTTGCCACAAAGAGCGAGTTTCCACCGCGTTTCAGGGCCTCTTCTCCGTCCGGGCTGCCGTCCACGCCAACGATAAAGAATTCGCTACGCTGCGCCTGCTTCGCCGCCAGATCGGCGCCGATCGCCGTCGGATCGTTGATGGCGAAAACGCCGTCGATCTTAGGATTGGCCGCCAGCAGCGAGGTCATCACTTCCAGGCCGCCTTCACGGCTGCCTTTGGCGTTCTGGTTAGAAGACAGGATCTTAATGTCAGGATGCTTTTTGAACTCGGTCACGCAGCCTTCAACCCGGTTCTGCACGGCGGAGACCGGCGGCCCGTTGATGATCACCACGTTGCCTTTCTCTTTCAGGCGATCTGAGATGTACTTACAGGCCATTTCACCCGCCTGGGTGTTGTCTGAGGTAATGGTCGCATCCGCGCCTTCCGCCGCAACGTCCACCGCCACCACCACGAT
This sequence comes from Dryocola mayonis, assembly GCF_051307045.1. Classification (NCBI taxonomy): domain Bacteria; kingdom Pseudomonadati; phylum Pseudomonadota; class Gammaproteobacteria; order Enterobacterales; family Enterobacteriaceae; genus Dryocola; species Dryocola mayonis. The sequence goes on along the minus strand of NZ_CP150452.1, from coordinate 3,889,928 downwards.
CCCGGCATCTTTAGCGCGCTTCACCGCCGGGCCGATCCCTTTGGAATCCGCGGCGTTAAGAATGATCATGTCCACTTTCGCGGCGATAAAGTTATCGATCTGCGAAACCTGCTGGCCCAGATCGTAACCGCTGGAGACCAGCGTCACCTTCACGTTGTCCCCCGCAAGCTTGCGGGCTTCAAGCTCGGCGCCTTTGGTAATCTGCACGAAGAACGGGTTGGCGAGATCGCCCACCGTCACCCCGATGGATTTCAGTTCTTTAGCCTGGGCAAACGGCGCCCCGGCAATCATGGCTCCCGCGAGTAACGCGGTCACAATCGGCTTCAAACGCATGGCATATCTCCTGTGTAGGGTGTTTTTTGTTATGCACTTTGATGGTGACGGGTACGGTATTTATCTATCAGCACCGCAATGATGATCACCGCCCCTTTGATCACCAGTTGCCAGAAATACGAGACGCCCATCAGCGTCATGCCGTTGTTAAGCGTGGCGATAATCAGCGCCCCGACCAGGGTGCCGGTGATGGTGCCGATGCCGCCCACAAAGCTGGTGCCGCCGAGGATCACCGCCGCGATGGCGTCCAGCTCGTAGCCCATCCCGAGGTTGCCGTTGGCGCTGTATAGCCGCGAGGCGCTCATCACGCCGCCGAGCCCGGAGAGCAGGCCCGCTCATGCCGTAAACGAACAGCAGCACCATCCACACCTTGATGCCCGTAAGGCGCGCCGCCTGCATGTTGCCGCCCACCGCGTAGATATGCACCCCGAGGGTGGTGCGCCTGAGGATGAACCAGCACACCACAATTACCGCCAGCGCAATCACCACCAGCCACGGGATCGGGCCCAGATACGAGTTGCCGATCCACTCAAAGTTGATATTGGAGTTGATCACCGTGGTGCCGTCGGCCAGCAGATAGGCCGCGCCGCGCAGGGCGGTATAGGTGCCAAGCGTGACGATAAACGGCGGCAGTCCCGCCCAGGCCACCAGCATGCCGTTAAACAGCCCAAGCCCGGTGCCCATCATCAGCGCGGCGGGAATGGACAGCGACTCCCAGCCCGGCATCAGTGAAACGACCATCGCCGTTACCGCCGTGGTGCCCAGTATCGAGCCAACCGAAAGGTCGATGCCGCCGGTCAAAATAATGAAAGTCATGCCCGCCGCCAGCACGATATTGATGGACGACTGGCGGGCAATGTTCAGCAGGTTGGATTCGGTAAAGAAGTTCGGCGTGATAAAGCCGAAAACGGCGACGATAAGCACCAGAATCGGCAAAATCCCGATGGTTTGCATCAAATCGCCGAACAAAGCTTTTTTCAGCGAGGCGTTTTTTGCCACCTGTTGCGGCGTGTCCGCAACCGGCGCGCCTTTGCGTGGATCGATCTTATTAGCCATGGTTAACCACCTTGTTGTGGGCATCTTCCACGCCGGTTGCCAGCGTCATGATGCTTTCTTGTGTGATGTCCTTGCCGTGCAGCTCGCCTGCGATGCTGCCTTCGCGCATCACATATACCCGGTCGCTCATCCCGACCACTTCCGGCAGCTCGCTTGAGATCATCAGGATCGCCACGCCCTGTTTCGCCATCTGGCTCATGATCCGGTAGATCTCGCTTTTGGCGCCTACGTCCACGCCGCGGGTGGGTTCATCGAGGATCAAAATGCGCGGGCCAATCGCCACCCAGCGCGAGATCAGCAGCTTTTGCTGGTTCCCGCCGGATAATCCCCCGGCCCGTACCTGCGCGTGAGGCACGCGAATATTCAGCAGGCTGATGGCGTCGTCGGAAATGGTTTGCGCCTTTTTGCGATCCAGCCAGCCGTAATGCGCGTCGCGTTCCAGCGTCGCCATGGTGATGTTGTCCTGCGCCGCCAGCTCCAGGAACAAACCCTGCTCTTTGCGGTTTTCGGTAAGAAAGCCGATGCCGTGGCGAATGGCTTCGCGGGGTGAATGGATGCTGACCGGTTTGCCGTCGATTTCAAGGGTGCCAGCGGTCGCTTTCCGCACGCCGAAAATAAGCTGCGCGAGTTCGGAACGCCCGGCGCCGACCAGCCCCGCAAGGCCGACGATTTCTCCGGAACGCACCTGTAAGCTCACCGGCTGCACTTTGCCGCCGTCCGTCAGGTGGTGGACGTTCAGCCGCGTATCGCCCAGCGGGATATCGCGCTCTTTATTGAACAGATCGCTCAACGGGCGGCCCACCATCATGCGCACCAGCTCGTTGGCGTTAAGATTTTCGCGGGTCAGGCTGCCGACGTACTGTCCGTCGCGCAGCACGCTGACCCGGTCTGAGAGTTCATACACTTCCGCCATGCGATGGCTGATATAAATGATCGCCATGCCTTCGTCGCGCAGGCGCATAATCAGCTCGAACAGGCGGTGCGTTTCGCGGGAGGAAAGCGCCGCGGTGGGCTCATCCATAACTAAAATGCGGCTGTTGCGGTGTAGCGCGCGGGCAATCTCCACCTGCTGCTGTTCGGCGATGGTCAGGTTCATTACCAGATCGCTGGCCTTGAACTGCGCGCCGAGACGATTGATTACCGTCTGCGCCTGCATGACCATTTCTTTGCGCTGCACCAGCCCCGCGCGCGACAGCTCGCTGCCGAGGAAAATATTTTCCGCCACCGTCAGGTTCGGGGCGAGCTGCATCTCCTGGTAAATCAGCGTGATGCCGGCGCTCAGGGCGTCTTTCGGCCCCTTAATGCTGTAGGGCTGGCCCTCAATCAGAATCTCTCCGCTGGTGGCGGTATAGGCGCCGGCAAGGATCTTCATCAGGGTGCTTTTTCCGGCGCCGTTTTCGCCCATCAGCGCGTGAATTTCGCCGGGAAACACCGTCAGGTCGACGCCTTTAAGCGCATAGAACTTGCCGAAAGATTTGGCAATGTTGCGCATCTCCAGAATGGGCACTTTACTCATGGCGCGGCTCCTGCGGGTGAAAAATCGAGTGATGCCAGTCAAACACCCGCAGGTAAATGCAAAATGTCAGAAGCCGTTCATATTTGTCATATTCGTGAATAGTTAACCGTTGTCACATTCCCGTGATGTATCGATTTCCCTGCCGCCGCGATGCAACTAGAAATGTAGGGTGGATAAGCAACGCGCCGTCCACCGCCCAATCGCCGGAAGACGGATGACGCCCGCGCTTATCCGCCATGCATGCTGGAACTGGAGCCCTCTATGCCGCAACCCCGCACGCCCTTTTTAGCCAGCGCCCGTGGCCGTCTGCTGTTCTTCAACCTGCTGGTGGTGGCGGTGACGCTGATGGTTTGCGGCGTGGCGGTGCTGGGGTTTGAACACGCCAGCCGCCTGCAGGAGCAGGTGCAGGGGCAAACGCTCAGCGATATGTCCGGCAGCATGGAGCTGGCGCGGGACACGGCGAACGTCGCAACCGCCGCCGTGCGGTTGACCCAGGTCGTCGGCGCGCTTGAGTACCAAAGCGAGGCGGCGCGCCTGAAGCAAACGCAGCTGGAGCTGCAAAATTCGCTCAATCATCTGGCGACGGCTCCGCTCGCAAGCCACGAGCCCCAGCTGGTTAAGCGCATTACCGAACGCAGCAACGAGCTGGAAAGCAGCGTCACGCGCATGCTGGAGCTGGGCCATCGCCGCCATCTGGAGCGCAACGAGCTGCTCAGCGCGCTGTACCAGAACCAGAGCTATCTGCATCATATTCAGGATATCAATGCCCGTGACGGGCTGAATATTCCCGACGCCGCGCTGCTTGCGCAGATGGACAGGCTTATCCTGATAGCCATTCAGACGCCTTCGCCAAAGGCGACCGTGGTGCAGCTTACCGACGTGATGTCAAAGCTGCCCACCCAGGCTGATTCGCCGCTGGTCGATGAAATCTTGCAGGAGTTCAACGCGCATTTACGGCAGCTGCTGCCGCTGTCCCAGCGGCTTGATAACAGCGATTTGGCCATCGCCTGGTTTATGTACCACATCAAAGCGCTGGTGGCCTTTCTCAATCGGGATATCAATCTTTACGTGCAGAAAGTGGCGCAGGAGTCGCTAAACCGCACCGAGCAAAGCCACAGGGATCTGCAGTCGATGATCTTCTTTATCGGCCTGTTTGCTCTGCTGGCGATAGTGATAACCGGCTTCGCGGGCTGGTATATCTACAAAAACCTGGGCTCGAATCTGACGGCTATTTCTCACGCCATGACGCGGCTGGCAAGAGGCGAGCGGGACGTCAGCGTGCCCGCGCTGCAGCGCCGGGACGAGCTGGGGGAGCTGGCGCGGGCGTTCAACGTTTTCGCACGCAATACCTCCTCGCTGGAGCACACCTCGAAGCTGCTGAAAGAAAAAAGCACGCAGCTGGAAACCACCTTTCACGCCATGCGCGACGGCTTTGCGCTGTTTGATAACGAGGGCTTTCTGGTGGTGTGGAACCCGCAGTATCCGCTGCTGCTGGGGCTGGCGCCGGAAAAGCTGCAGCGCGGGCAGCACTATCTCGACCTGCTCAAGCAGGCTACGCTGCTGCAGGAGCACATTCTGGAAAACCTTTCGCGCCCGCAGCCCAAGCCGCAGGAGCTGCGGCTGGCGGATAACCGCACCATCGAGCTGCGTTTCAGCCCTGTACCCGGGCGCGGCATGGTGAACGTGGTGCTTGAGCGCAGCGAACGCAAGGCGCTGGAAGAGGCGCTGGTGCACAGCCAGAAGATGAAGGCGGTAGGGCAGCTAACCGGCGGGCTTGCGCACGACTTCAACAACCTGCTGGCGGTCATTATCGGCAGCCTTGAGCTGGTTGCGGCGGATTCGCCCGACGCCACGCGCATCAACCGTTCCCTGAAGGCCGCCGAGCGCGGCGCGCAGCTCACCCAGCGCCTGCTGGCGTTTTCGCGCAAACAGTCGCTCCATCCTCACGCCGTGGCGATGAAGAGCCTGCTGGAAAACCTCGACCCGCTAATCCGCCATTCTCTGCCCGCCACCCTCACGCTTGAAATCGAAGCGCAGCAGCCCGCCTGGCCCGCGTGGATTGACGTCAACCAGCTGGAAAACGCCATTATCAACCTGGTGATGAACGCCCGCGACGCGATGGACGGACAAACCGGCAGCATAAAAATTCGCACCTGGAACCAGCGGGTGGTGCGCGCCAGCGGGGGCAAACAGGACATGGTCGCGCTGGAGGTTATCGACACCGGGCACGGCATGTCGCCGGAGATCAAAGCGCAGGTGTTTGAGCCGTTCTTCACCACCAAACAGACCGGAAGCGGGAGCGGGCTGGGTTTATCGATGGTTTACGGGTTTGTGCGCCAGTCCGGCGGGCGCGTGCAGATTGAAAGCGCGCCGGGGCAGGGAACCCTGGTGCGCCTGCAGCTTCCTCGCGCGCCCGGGCAGGCGTTGAGCGAGCCCCAGCCGGAGGCGCCTGCCGCCAACGAAAACGAAGACCGGCTGGTGCTGGTGCTGGAAGATGAGCAGGACGTGCGCCAGACGCTCTGCGAACAGCTGCACCAGCTAGGCTATCTGACGCTTGAGACCAACGACAGCCGGCAGGCGCTGCAAATGCTGGCCGACGTGCCGGACATCCGCGTGGTGATCAGCGATCTGATGCTGCCGGGCAGCATGAGCGGCGCGGAGGTTTTACAGCATGCCCGCAGGCACCATCCTCACCTCACCCTGCTGCTGATAAGCGGCCAGGATTTGCGGCGCAGCGGACAGCAGCTGCCGGAGGTGGAGCTGCTGCGTAAACCTTTTAACCAGGTGCAGCTGGCCCACGCCTTGCGCCGCGCCTGGCAGTCCCGACCGGTAAGGTAGCGCCATCTGTAAGCCGGCTGGCAAAAGCGAAAAAAGGTCAGCCGTAAACAATTGACTCGGCACGCAGAAGCAGACATTAATAGAAAGCCCCTTCCAGTAAACCAGGAGGAAGCGGGTGGGATGTGGAACTTAACTTCAGCCGCCTTATTCATTGATATGCACCTCACTAATTATCCTGTAGCAAGGACTTAGCCCCTCTGCAAAGAGGGGCTGACTTGCGCCTTTGCCTGCGCGCAGCATTATGGGAATCCTCCGCTGTCGTACGCTTATCTCCTCTCATAGGCTACAGCCGGTCACCCCCTTGAGACTGGCTTATGAACCGATACTCCACCGCGCTGCTGTTAAGCACGCTGTCCCTTACCACGCTTGCCCATGCCGACGCGCTCGACGGCCTGTTTGATAACTCCATCGTCAGCTCTGTTTCGCAGGCGATAAACGATGCCTATAGCCAGAACGACGACCGCAGCAACGAAGACGATCGCCGCTGGGATGATGAAGACCGGCAAAACGGTTCAGACGAGCGACGACGCTATGAGGATCGGCATCGGCAGTTAGAGGAGCGGCGCCGTCAGCTTGACGAGCAGCAGCGCCAGCTGGACGAACAGCGCCGACAGCTCGAAGACGACGAACGCCGTCTGGATGACGATTACCGGTGAGTTTTATTTTTGCGAGGCGGCTTCGGAAGCTTTAACGGCCGCCGGGCGGCGTTTATTCATCATGATATGTTCGGGGCAGACCGGTGGATGGCGCTTGCGCTTATCCACCCTACATTAGCGTTTTGCAGGTCGGCTAAGCGTCAGCGCCAGCCGACATTTTCACAAGGAAGCGCAGCATGCCGAACTATCGCCGTTCTTACGTGCCGGGCGGAACCTGGTTTTTTACCGTTAACCTTTTCCATCGCCATAGCGATTTACTTACTCGTCATCTCGCCGAACTGAGGCAGGCTATCCAAAAGGTGAAGCTACGCTCTCCCTTCAGGATAAACGCATGGGTGGTTTTACCCGACCATATGCACTGCATCTGGACGCTTCCGGCAGGGGACAGCGATTATTCCGCACGCTGGCGGGAAATAAAAAAATCCTTCACTAAATCGCTACATTACGCGGCGCGCCCCGTCTGGCAAAAACGCTTTTGGGAGCACTGTATCAGGGATGAACAGGATTACGCGGCGCATATGAATTACCTCTACATCAACCCCCTGAAGCATGGATTGGTGGATAAGGTCAGCGACTGGCCTTTCTCGTCTTTTCATCGGGACGTTAAGCGAGGGATTTATCCGGCGGACTGGGCGGGGGTGTCAGAAGAGTTGAATACCGGCGAGCGTAGATGAGGCGGTGGATGGCGCTTGCGCTTATCCACCCTACATTAGCGTTTTGCAGGTCGGCTAAGCGTCAGCGCCAGCCGACATAGCCCGGTCTAAGCCACACAAATTTCCTGCCCGTCAAACCCGGCTTCGAAACCCTCCGGCAGAGCGTTTTCCATCAGCCAGCAGTCGAACTGGTGGCTGATATGCGTGAGGATCACGCGCGGGCAGCCGATTTGCTCGTTTAGCGCTATCACCGTGTTTAAATCACAATGGTTTTTCGGCGTTTCAGGGCGCGGCTCGTGGCTGCAGTCGATAACGATAATCTGCGGCCTGTTGTTGGCGAGAAACTTCAGGGTTTTTTCCGGCAGGGCCTGCGGTATCGCTGAGCCAGGCTACGCGGCTATGGGGCGTTTCGAACAGATAACCGAAGGTCAGTTTCGAATGATTAAGCGGCAGCGGGGTAACGCGCAGAGCCTGGAGGGTAAACCAGACAAAAGGCTCAAGCGTGTGGCTGAAATCCAGCATGCCTGGGTGCTTAAAGAGATCGTCGCAGCCCTGTTCATCGGGCGGGCCGTAGACGCGGATCTTCTTGCCGACGCCCCAGCGCAGGGGAAACAGACCCTGCACGTGATCCATATGGTAGTGGGTCAGTAAAAACTGCTGAAAGTCTTCCGGCCGCCAGCGATCCATCAGATCCGGCATGCCCGCGTCCAGCAGCGTCACCGCATCGTTAAACTTCACCACCGCGCTGCAGGGTTTGCGACGATATTGGGGATCGTTGCGGGCGCGCTCGCAGGCGGCGCAGCGGCAGCCAAAGGCGGGCACAAGCTGCGCGCCGCCGGTGCCGCTAAGGGTTAGCTTGAGGCTCATTCAGTGTCTCCACGGGTTTGGTAAACCGGAAATGGGTCTGCTGATATCCTTCGCGCGCGTAGAAACGATGAGCGTCCAGCCTTCCTTTGCCGGTGGAAAGCTCCGTCAGCTCCGCGCCGGCGATACGCGCCTGCTCTTCCGCCCAGGCCAGCAGCTTGCTGCCCACGCCGTGGCCGCGCGCCTGCGGCATCACCACCAGCTCCTGAATCTCGCCGATCCAGTTCGCATGATGCAAATGGAACTGCATATGCAAACCAATCATGCCGACAACCGCGCCGTTCACCAGGGCCAGCTGATAGCACAGGTTGTGATCTTCAAGGTTTGCCGCAAACCCAACGTTAAACGCCTGCCGGTCAAACTCCGCCTGTTTTAGCTCGCAAATCAGGGCATAGACGGTATCGCTATCGGCAATGGTGGCGCGGCGAAATTCAACGGTATCAGACATGACGAGGCTCCTTTGGCCGAAAGTGGACGACGTTGGCGTTGCGCTGGCCGTTAACCAGACGCATAAACGACTCGACAGACTGTAGCAGACTGCCGTCGTTATTGAGTACCAGACAGGAGTCCAAATCCGGGGCTGAGATCGTCGCCCGCCGCAGGCGCTGCTCGATTTGCTGCGGCGTTTCCCGCCCGCGCTGTTCCAGCCGCTGCCGCAGCACCTCCGTTGAGACGTGCAGGCAAATGGGCACCAGCGCGTGACCGTAGCGTTCGCGCGCCTGCTTAAGATGCTGGCGCGAGCCGTTCACCACCACGTCGAACCCGGCCTCCAGCCAGATATCCAGCTCGACGCCAACGCCGTAGCTTTGCTGATGCGCCCGCCAGCTCAGGGCGAACAGCCCCTGCTGCTGGCGCTGGGTAAATTCCCTTTCACTCAGGGAAATATGGTTCTCGCAGCCCGCGTCCGCGGCGCGGGTAATGTAGCGGTGCGCTATCAGCAGCCGATTATGCTGCTGCTGGCGCAGCGCCGTCAGCAGGCTGTCCTTCCCGGAGCCGGACGCTCCCATCAACCAGACCACTTTGCTCATCAGAACACCCGAATTCCCTGGCGCCAGACGTGTCCGACGCGTACGTGATCGCCATGCTGATGCGCCAGCACCATGTCCGCGCGCCTGCCTTCCGCCAGCACGCCCCGGTCTTCCAGATGCAGCGCTTTGGCCGGGTTGCGCGTAACCAGCGCCACGGCCTGCGGCAGCGTAAAGCTGTTGGAATCGTCGTGCGCCACGCGGAAGGCGGCGTCCAACAGGCTCGCCGGGTAATAGTCGGAGGAGAGAATATCCAGCAGCCCAGCCTGCGCGAGCTGATGGGCTGCCACGTTCCCGGAGTGCGAGCCGCCGCGGACAATATTCGGCGCGCCCATCAGCACGCTTAGCCCGTGCCGGCGAGAAGCCTGCGCCGCTTCAAGCGTGGTCGGAAACTCAGCGATTACGCTGCCCAGCTCGCGCGATTCCGCAACGTGCGCGGCGGTGGCGTCGTCGTGGCTGGCAAGGGCGATATTACGCGCCCGGCATTCCGCGGCGATCGCCTGGCGGTTTGGCTGCGACCAGCGTTCCGCAAGCGCCAGCTGATCGGCTTCGTAGCTGTCCATCTCCGCGTCGTTGAGCTGGTATTTGCCCTGATAGTATTCGCGGTACTTGATGAGGTTGGAGAACTGGCGCTGGCCCGGCGAGTGGTCCATCAGCGACACCAGCGAGACGCCGCCCCGGTCAATCAGCTGCCGGAACAGCGGCAGGGTGGTGTGATGCGGCAGCTCGCAGCGCAGATGAAGGCGGTGTTCGGCGCGGTTCACGCCGCGCTGCTGGCTGTGCATCACCGCGTTAATCATCTTCTCCAGGTTTTCCAGCCTGTCGCCGCCGTCGCGCACGTCGCCCAGCGCCACCGCGTCAAGCACCGTGGTGATGCCGCTGGCCACCATCAGCGCGTCGTGGCTGCTCATGGCGGAGTGGGCGGGCCAGTCCACCTTCGGGCGCGGGGTAAAGAATTTATCCAGATTATCGGTATGCAGTTCGATAAGCCCCGGCAGCAGCCAGCCGCCTTCGCCGTCCTGCGCCTGCGCAAGCTGGCTTGGGCTGTCGGCAAAGTTGCGGATAACCCCATCGGCCACTTCCAGCGAACCGTTGACCACTTCGTTTTCCAGCACCAGCCTGACGTTATTGAGAATCATGTTGTACCTCCACCGCAGCCATAGAATGCAGGCGATCCGCCACCTGGTTACGCACCGCCTCGTCGTGGAAAATGCCCACCACCGCCGCCCCGCGCGCCTTAGCCTCAAGAATCAGCGACACCACGGCGGCGCTGTTTTTCGCATCCAGCGAGGCCGTGGGCTCATCAAGCAGCAGAATCGGATAATCGACGATAAAGCCGCGAGCGATATTCACGCGCTGCTGTTCGCCGCCGGAAAAGGTGGATGGCGCAAGGCTCCACAGGCGCTCCGGGACGTTCAGGCGAGTTAACAGCGCCGCCGCTTTGGTGGCGCACTCTTCACGCGGCACGCCCAGATCCAGCAGCGGCTGCATCACCACTTCCAGCGCAGAAATCCGCGGGATAACGCGCAAGAACTGGCTCACCCAGCCGATGGTCTGGCGCCGCACCGCCAGCACCTCGCGCGCCGGAGCCTGGACGATATCCAGCCATTCGTCGCCATGCCTGACCCAGATATGGCCTTCATCCGGCAGGTAGTTGGCGTACAGCGAACGCAGCAGGGTGGATTTTCCGCTGCCGGAATGGCCGTGCAGCACCACGCACTCTGCGGATTTTACCTCCAGCGTCGCTTTCGCCAGCACCGGCAGGCGAATGCCGTGCTGATGGTGTAACACAAAGGTTTTGCTCAGGTTTTCTACCCGTAATCTGGTCATGCGCCCACCTAATTCTGAAGAACCGAAGAAACAAGCAGCTGGGTGTAGGGATGGTGCGGGTCGTCCAGCACGCGGTCCGTAAGCCCGCTTTCCACCACCTGACCCTGCTTCATCACCAGCAGACGGTCGGCCAGCAGGCGCGCTACGCCCAAATCATGGGTAACGATCACCACCGCCAGGTTCAGCTCGCGTACCAGGCCGCGCAGCAGGTCAAGCAGGCGCGCCTGCACGGACACGTCCAGCCCGCCGGTGGGCTCGTCCATAAACACCAGCTTTGGATGGGTGACCAGGTTGCGGGCGATTTGCAGGCGCTGCTGCATGCCGCCGGAAAACGTCGTCGGCAGATCGTCGATGCGCGAGGCGGGGATTTCCACTTCCTCAAGCCAGCGCCGGGCGGTGGCGCGGATCTCGCCGTAGTGCCGGGCGCCGGTTGCCATCAGCCTTTCGCCGATATTGCCGCCGGCGGAAACGTGGCGGCGCAGGCCGTCCATCGCGTGCTGATGCACCACGCCCCACTCGGTGCGCAGCAGGCGGCGGCGTTCGCCTTCGCTCATGCCGTACAGCGAGGCGTCGAGATACATCACTTCGCCTTTCTGCGGCGTAAGGCGGGCGGAGATAGACTTCAGCAGCGTCGTTTTCCCGGAGCCGGATTCGCCGACGATACCCAACACTTCGCCGGGATAGAGTTCAAAGGAGACGTCGCTAAAGCCCTTGCCGGGGGCGTAGAGGTGCGTCAGGTTGTTGACCGAAAGCAGGGGTTGAGTCATTGGGAGGCGGCCTCGCTGTTCTGGCGGCAGAAATCGGTATCGGAGCAGACGAACATGCGGCTGCCCGCGTCGTCGAGCACCACTTCATCCAGGTAGCTGTGGCGCGAGCCGCAAATGGCGCAGGGCCGATCCCACTCCTGAACGGTAAACGGATGATCGTCAAAGTCGAGGCTTTCCACGCGGGTAAACGGCGGCACCGCGTAAATGCGCTTTTCGCGCCCGGCGCCGAACAGCTGCAACGCGGGCATCATGTCCATTTTCGGGTTATCGAATTTCGGGATCGGCGACGGGTCCATGACGTAGCGCTCGTTCACCTTCACCGGGTAGGCGTAGGTGGTGGCGATGTGGCCGAAACGGGCGATATCTTCGTACAGCTTCACCTGCATCACGCCGTATTCTTCGAGCGCGTGCATGGTGCGGGTTTCCGTTTCGCGCGGTTCGATAAAGCGCAGCGGTTCGGGGATTGGCACCTGGAAAATCAATATCTGATCTTCCGTCAGCGGCGTTTCCGGGATGCGGTGGCGCGTCTGGATTAGCGTGGCGTCCTCCGTGCGCTCGGTGGTGTTTACGCCGGTTACGCGCTTAAAGAAATTACGGATCGACACGGCGTTGGTGGTGTCATCCGCGCCCTGATCGATGACCTTCAGCACGTCGGCCTCGCCGATTACGCTTGCGGTAATCTGGATGCCGCCGGTGCCCCAGCCGTACGGCATGGGCATCTCACGACCGCCAAACGGCACCTGGTAGCCCGGAATCGCCACGGCTTTCAAAATGGCGCGGCGCAGCGTGCGTTTGGTTTGTTCGTCCAGATAAGCGAAGTTATAGCCGCTCAGATTAGCCATTTTCGCGCTCCTTTATCAGGCGGTTAAGCAGTTCCAGTTCGGCCTGGAAATCGACGTAGTGCGGCAGCTTGAGGTGCGAGACGAAACCGGCGGCCTCGACGTTGTCCGCATGCGCCAGCACGAACTCTTCATCCTGCGCCGGGCCGGCTATGTTTTCGTCGTAGTCCGGGGCCTGCAGGGCGCGGTCGACCAGCGCCATCGCCATCGCTTTGCGTTCGCTCATGCCGAATACCAGCCCGTAGCCCCGCGTGAAGTGCGGCGCTTCGTCAGCGGGGGCGACAAAACCGTTGACCATTTCGCATTCGGTCAGCAGCAGTTCGCCGACGTTCACCGAAAAACCCAGCTCTTCCGGCGTGATGTCGATAGCAACGTAGCCGCTGCGAATTTCGCCGGCGAAGGGGTGGTTGCGCCCGTATCCGCGCTGGGTGGAGTAGGCCAGCGCCAGCAGAAAACCTTCGTCGCCGCGCACCAGCTGCTGCAGGCGCGACGAACGGGAGCACGGATAAACCGGCGGCTGGCGGGTAATATCGTCCGGCCGTGCGCCGTTATCCTCTTCGGCTTTCGCCAGACCCTGTTTTGCCAGCAGGCTAAAGACGTGCGGCGCGGGTTCGGCATTGTCAGCGCCGGTTTTCAGCACCGGAGCCTCGCCGTTCGCCAGCAGCGTGAAATCCAGCAGGCGGTGGGTGTAGTCGTAGGTCGGGCCGAGCAGCTGCCCGCCGGGCACGTCTTTGTACGTTGCCGAAATGCGGCGTTCGAGGCGCATTTTCGCGGTATCTAAAGGCTCGCTTACCGCCAGGCGAGGCAGCGTCGTGCGGTAGGCGCGCAGCAGGAAGATGGCTTCTACCGTGTCGCCGCTGGCCTGTTTAAGGGCAAGCGCCGCCAGCTCGCGGTCGGCGATGCCGCCTTCGGTCATCACCCGATCCACCGCCAGGCCAAGCTGCTGCTCAAGCTGCGCGACGCTGATTTCCGCATGGCTTTGGCTGCCGCGGCGGTTCTGTTCCTGCAGGATATGGGCGGCGGCAATCGCCTTCTCGCCCCCTTTCACGGCGACGTACATCAGCACACCTCCACGTGAGTGGTGCGGGGAATGGCCAGCAGGCGTTCACCGCAGGTAAGGATCAGGTCGATGCCCAGCGGGAACGGGTGCGGGCGTTCGGTTAACTCATGAAGCACGCATTCCGGCAGCTGCGGGGCGATCATGCGCTCCTCGCGAATGCCCGCGCCCGTCAGGCGCAGCATGCGGCCGCCGCTCAGGCTGCTGACCTGCACAATCAGCGTGGCGCTGGTGTCCGGCGCGACGTCGCTCCCCTGCGCCAGCGCGTTAAGCTCGTCGGCTGAAATCGTCTCGCCGGCAACGGCGAACTGCGCCTGGTCCGGCCTCAGGCAAAGGGGCGCATTCGTATGGAAACGGACGTTTTGCGCGGCGGCTTCGTTTTCCAGCGCCGCGCTTATCCATACCGGCGTGTCGTTATCGGCAAGGGTGAGCAGCACGCTGGTGGAGGCCACGTTTAGCGGCGCCCAGCCCTGGCTTAGCGAATGCAGGGCGACGATAACGCCCGGCTCGCTCATCGCTTTAAGCAGGCGGCGAAAGCTCTGTTGGGCGTCCTGCACGGGCAGGGTAAAGGCGGTCATCAGGGTCATGCGTTATCTCCGCGAACCAGGGTAAAGAAGTCGACTCGGCTGCTGTTTACCTCGGCGCGCCTTTTGGCCAGGCGCTGTTCGCGATTGGTGGCCAGCGGCGCAATTAAGGTTTCCTGCAGGGTGTGAAAACAGGCTTTGTCCTGCATCAGCGCGTCGATAACCGCGCAGCGCTCGGCGTGGGCTTTGTCGCGCCCTGTTAAATAGCTGTAGCCGTAGATGCCGTTATCGAGCTGCACCACGGCGCGGGTGAGCGTGGCGTCGCCTGCAAAAAAGCGTTGCCCGGTTGCGCCCATACGCGCCTGAATCTGCACCAGGCCCGTTTCCGGCTTTCGGATAACCTGATAGGCAGGGTTAAGCTTCAGAGCTTCCCAGCGGCTGGCCAGCTCTTGCGGTTCGCTGTGGGCGAGCACGGCCATCCAGTGCTGGCGCTGTGCGATGTCAAATTGCGGTGCGTCCATTTAGTGCTCCATGGTGAATTCAATCATGTCGGCGCGGGTCAGGCTGACGGAGTATTCCGCCGGGCTTGCCTCGCCTTCGCGATGGTTAAGGGTGCGAACGCACAGCAGCGGCGCCATGTTCGGAATTTCCAGCAGGCGGCTTTCTTTCGCCTGGGCGCGGCGGGCGCTGATGCGGGTTTGCGTACGTTGCAGGCTGATGCCGAGCCGCGTGTGAATAACCTCGTGCAGCGAACCGCTGTGGAACTGCTGCAGCGCAGGCCACCAGGAAAGGTCGGCAAAGTAATGGTCGATAAGGCATACCGCGATGCCGTTCACGCGTCTGAGGGTGCGCAGGTGAATAATGTCTTTGCCCTCGGCCACGCCAAGCGCGGCGGCGACCTGGCTGGAAGCCGGGCGCAGCACCGCAAGCATGCGCTCGCTGGTGGGGTGGCTGCCCTGGTCGAGCAGGTTCTGGCTAAAACGCGCCTGGGCATTTAACGGGTAGTCGAACGGGCGCATCAGCACCAGTACGCCCACGCCCTGGCGGCGCTGCACCCAGCCTTTTTCCACGAGCTGGTCGATGGCGCGGCGCAGCGTGTGGCGGTTTACCTCATAACGCGCCGCAAGCTGGCTTTCGGCGGGCAGATAGTCGCCGCAGCGGTAGTTTTTGCGCAGCTCCTGTTCAAGCAGGGCGGCGATCTGCTGGTAGCGCGTGGGGTAACTGGTCGGATGTCTGGATAAGTTCATCGTCAACAAAGCCTCGCTAAATAAAGTGTTTGCGCAGACGCTGCGACAGGAAATCCAGCAGGCTGACGGTGATGATAATCACAATCATCAGCGCGCAGGTTTGCTGGAACTGGAACCCGCGAATGGCTTCCCAGAGCGTGACGCCGATTCCGCCTGCGCCCACCATGCCCACCACCGTTGCCGAACGGACGTTGGACTCAAAGCGGTAGAGGGAGTAGGAGATAAGCAGCGGCATCACCTGCGGGAGTACGCCATAGAGGATTTCTTCAAGCTTGTTGGCCCCGGTGGCGCGAATGCCCTCAACGGGACCGGGTTCGATGGCCTCAACCGCTTCGGAAAGCAGCTTGGAGAGAACGCCGGTGGTGTGGATGAACAGCGCCAGTACGCCCGCGAAAGGCCCAAGGCCGACCGCGACCACGAACAGCATCGCAAACACCATTTCGTTGATGGCGCGGCAGGCGTCCATCGCTCTTCGCATCGGCTGGTAAACCCACCAGGGCACCAGGTTGTCGGCGCACATCAGGCCGCAGGGAATGGAGAGGATGATGGACAGCGCGGTGCCCCAGACGGCGATTTGCAGCGTGATGCCCATTTCGCTCAGGTAAACCTGCCACTGGCTGAAGTCCGGCGGGAAGAAGTCGGCGGCGAAGGTCGCCATATTGCCGGCGTCTTTAAACAACGTGAGCGGCGCCATCTCCGCGCCCTGCCAGGAGACCAGCAGCACGGCCAGTACAATCGCCCAGCTTAGCAGCGAGAACCAGCTACGTTTTGGTGCGGCGACCTGTATCGTTTGTTGCATGGATTGCTCCGTTTAACCTGAATCCGCAAGTTCGCAGGGCGGATAAGCAACGCGCCATCCGCCACATTGCCGGGCGGCGGCGCTTATCCGGCCTGCAGAAAACGTGTTACTGCACCGCTTTATTCACGCTGCTCATGGCGCCGAGCGCGGCGGTCAGACGATCCAGGTCGTTGAGCTGGTTTTGCAGCTCGCTGACTTTGCTGGTTCGCTCTTTCTCATCCAGGCCCTGGTTGTCCTTCACGCCCTGCATCTGCTTAAACAAAGCCAGCTGGCGAATCGGCACCAGCTGCAGGTCGCTTGAGGCGCGGAACGGCGCCCAGCCCAGGCGGGCCAGCACCTCTTTTTCTTCCGCGGTTTTGCCGTAGCTCATAAAGAAGTCGTAGATTTTGTCTTTGGTGGCCTCGGAGAGGTTTTTACGCCACACGATCGGGTCGCCCGGAATCAGCGGAGATTTCCAGATAACCTTCAGCTCTTTAAGCTTGTCCGGCGCGGAGGTCTTCAGCTTGTCGAGGTTTTCGGTGTTGTTAGTGGCGACATCCACCTGCTTGTTGGCGACGGCCCAGCGCGTTGGTTTCGTGGCTGGCATTCACCGAACGCTTAAAGTCGTTCACGGTGATGTTGTTTTTGGCGAAGACGTAGTAGCCGGGGACGAGGTAGCCGGAGGTGGAGTTGGGATCGCCGTTGCCGAAGGTCAGATCCTTACGCTTAGCCAGCAGATCCTGAAGGTTGTTGATCGGACTGTCTTTGTTAACGATCAGCACGCTCCAGTAGCCCGGGGATCCGTCTGCCGCCACGGTCTGGGCGAATACCTGGCCGTTGGCGCGATCCACAGCTTCCATGGCGGAAAGGTTGCCGTACCAGGCGATATCCACTTTGTTAAAACGCATGCCCTGGATAATGCCCGCGTAGTCCGGTGCGAAGAAAGCGTTCACCTTCACGCCCAGCTTCTTCTCCATGTCCTTCAGGAACGGATCCCACTGCGGCTTAAGGTTTTGCTGGGATTCGGTAGAGATGATGCCGAAGTTCAGGGATTTCTCTTGCTCATCCGCGTGGGCTGCGTTGAACAGGGCACTGACGCTTAACAGGCTGGTAAAGGCGAGGGCTTTAACGGCTTTGTAGCTCATGACAGTTCCTTGAAATAGATAAAGTTTTAAGCAGCGACCGCGTCAACGCGGGCTATGCTGCGGTAAAGATTTCCCAGCCGTTCGTTGTCGAACGCTGAGCTGCTTCCGTCGTAAAAAATATGGCCCTGGCGCAGCGCGACGATGCGTTCGCAGTAGCGCAGGGCGTAGTCCACCTGATGCAGCGTCACCACCACGGTGATGCCGTCCAGCCGGTTAATGTCGTGCAGGGTTTCCATAACGATGCGCGCGGACTCCGGGTCGAGGGAGGCGATTGGCTCATCCGCCAGAATGACCTTCGCCTGCTGCATCAGCGCGCGGGCAATCGCCACGCGCTGCTGCTGCCCGCCGGATAAGGTGGAGACGCGCTGATAAGCAAGCTGCGCCATGCCGACGCGGGTCAGCGCCTGCAGCGCGCGCTGCTTTTGTTCGCGGGTGAACCAGTTAACGCAGGTACGCCAGAACGGCGTGGAGCCCAGCGCGCCGATTAATACGTTTTCCAGCACCGTCAGGCGATTCACCAGATTAAACTGCTGAAAGATGTAGCCGGTGTGGGCGCGGCTTTTGCGAATATCCCGCGCCAGACGGCCTGCCTTTTGTACCGTACGGCCAAGCAGCTCCACGCGGCTTTCCGCTGTCTTATCAGAGGTAATCAAACCGCTCAGATGGCGTAAGAGGGTGGATTTTCCTGAGCCGGACGGCCCCAGCAGAGCCACCATCTCACCTGCGTTTACCGCCAGATCCACCGCGCTGAGCGCCTGGTGGCCGTTGAAAGTTTTGCTCAGTTTGTTGACGCGGATAATCGTTTGCATACGCGGCCTCCTTGAAAAGTTGCCCCATGGTGCCGACGAAATGTGTCATTTTTGTTAAGTCAGGGTTTCGAAAAGATGAAGAGTGCGCCGCAGCGAGCCGGCGACCGCAAAGTTACGATGGTAATCAGCTATTTGTCGTATTGTGACGCGCTTCGTTTTTGCCTTTGCTATAGGGATTACTCTGGGGAAGGCATAAACAATGGGCAAAAATATAATTTTTTGTGCGGACGGGGCGTGGCCGCATCCTGGTTTTGACGCGCGGGCCAACGAAACGGCGGTGGTCAGCAACGTCTACCAGCTGTTTGTCGACATGAAGGGCCTGGTGGATAAACGCAGCCTGCTGCTGGCGAATGAGCAGGAAAAAACCTGGGCTGACGGCAGCGGAGAGGCAGCCCAGGTCGCAAAGTACATTCATGGCGGGGGCGATCCGCATAACGGATTTGTGAAGCTGCTGGGCGGCGTCTTCGGCGCCGGTATTATTGCGCCCCTGGTGCGCGGCTACACCTTTATCAGCCGCCACTGGCAGCCCGGCGACCGCATCTATCTGGTGGGGTTTAGCCACGGCGCCTGGACGGCGCGCGCGCTGGCTAACCTGATAATTGATAAAGGTTTATTAAACCGTGACCGGGTGCGTCCTGACGAGCGGCACAAAGAAGAGGCCTGGCGGCTGGCGGCGTCCGTCTGGGCGCAGCACCGCGCGCGGGCGGGGATAAGCGGCAGCCCGTGTGACGCACTGCCAGTAGATTTTCCGGCATTCTTTTACGACAGCGTAGATCCCGCCTGCATGATAACCGGCGTGCCGGTGGAGGCCGTGGCGGTATGGGAAACGGTAGGACGCATGGGGATTCCTGAATACCTGGGCGACAGGCGGATGGATATTTTCCGTTTCGGTAATAACGAGCTGCATCCCAGGGTGAAGTACGGCCTGCAGGCTATCGCCATCGACGAACAGCGCGTCGATTTCGCCCCCGCCTTGTGGGATAACCGGGAGCGCATCGTTCAGGTGATGTTTCCCGGCGCCCATCATGACGTGGGCGGCGGCTACGGCTGTTTTGAAGAGGAGTGCGGGTTATCGAACGGGGCCTATTTATGGATGCGCGACGCGCTTGACGACCTGGGAATGAATCTTTTGCGCAGCGAGGCGACGGCCAATCCGCTTGGTCGCCTGCACTGTGAATGGTTCCCGCCCGCGCCCTGGTCGGGCATAGCTCCCCGCAGGCTGCCCGCGCCGCTTACATCTTCCATGATGATTCACCATTCGGCCGTTGAGCGTTTGCAGGGCGGGGCGGCGCTGCCGTATCAGTCTGCGGACAGCGGGGAATGGCTGACGGGCAGCTATACCCCGCAATCCTTACGCGGCTATTTCCGCACGCCCTGGGAAGTGCCGAGAGAATGGGCGGTAGCGATATAGCTTTTAACGAAAGACGGCCACCGCATCCACCAGGCGCGTGGCCTGATGCTTCACGTTGGCCGAAGCCTGGGCCCCTTCGTGCACCAGCGTCGCGTTCTGCCGGGTAATATCATCAAGCTCGTCTACCGCGCGGGTCAGTGCCGTTAGCCCCTGCGCCTGCTGGCCGAGCTTCTCCATCGGGCGGGAAATTTGCGTTTCAAGGCACAGGGCGACGATGAAAAAAAGCGCGGCGTTAACGCCTGTCAGGGCCGCCGTTTGCAGCGCCGTGAGGCCCGTTAGCCAGAACGCCAGCGCGGAAAAGGGAAGCAGCAGAAGCAGCGTGCTGCGAATGCGCCAGCGTAGCGATAAAGTTTTAAAAAGGGAGAAAACCCGGCCTGCGCCGCGGCGTACCATGAGGCCCGCGATAGAACCTGTGACCCCGCATGTTGCCCGCGTTCATTCGCGTATACAGCTCCTGGGCCTGGTTTATTTCTTGCCGCGAGGCTTTGGTGCGGATCGACATAAAGCCAACGGTTTGATTCTGCCGCACAATGGGCACCGCGTTGGCCCGCACCCAATAATAATCGCCGTTCTTACGCCGGTTTTTTATCAGCCCCGTCCAGGGTTCGCCTTTTTTTAACGTCGCCCACATATCGGCAAATACCTGGACAGGCATATCCGGATGGCGCACCACGTTATGGGGCTGGCCGATTAATTCATCGCTGGTAAATCCGCTGACCTCGACAAAGCTGTCATTGGTATAGGTAATATAACTATAAAGATCGGTGGTGGACATTAAAGTGGCGTTATCCTGCAGAATATATTCTATATCCGTCACTGAGGGGCGCAGATGCATAGCTCTTTCCTTTATAAAGAGGGCAATTAAAATCCACGGGGTACATCCATAGAATTTTCGGCGCGGTATGCCTGAGCTTTAGACAGAAATAGTGATAGCGATCGACCTTTCTTCAATAATGCTTATCGCGGACGTGATAATTACCCGTGCGGCATAATTTCAGAAATAATAAAAAGGGCAGGGTTTATTGATTGAATCAACAAGGGTTTTTAGCGGACGATAATTTAAGGCCTGCCAGCGCAAGCCTTAATAGTCAGCGAGTTAAGAAAACTACATGGGCTTTTCGACGTTTATCATCCAGTGGATGCCGTATTTGTCCGTTACCATGCCAAACCCCTGAGCCCAAAAAGTTTCGCCCCACGGCATTGTGACATCGCCGCCTGCCGCGAGATTATTAAACCAGCGCTCGCCTTCGGCTAAATCTTTAGTTCCGAGGTTTAACGCATAACCGGTATGTTTAACTTTATCCGCACACATATTTCCGTCGCTCATCATGACTTCACCGCCAGCGATGCGCACGTTGGCGTGCAGAATTTTATCGTCCGACCAGTTAAAGCCGCTGTCGCATTCTTCCGCTTGCGGCGCCTCTTCTTCATTTGGCATTTCGCCAAAGGTCATTTTAAAAAGCAGCTCGGCGCCCAACGCCTGTTGATAAAAAGCGATCGCCTCCTCGCAGGTACCGTCAAAAAATATATAGGGTCCAACAGACATAATTAATTCCTCTTTTCTGTATGCGCAGTACAGAAGAAGTGTAGTTGCGGGGGCGGGAGCAAGCCAGGCGAGGACAGGATGGGGCAAGAGCGCGGCCGGCCCTCTCGTCAGAGAAGGCCGCGGAAGGAAAAGAGTTAGTTTTTCTTCACAAATTCGGATTTCAGCTTCATCGGGCCAAAACCATCAATTTTGCAATCGATGTTGTGGTCGCCTTCCACCAGGCGAATGCCTTTTACCCTGGTGCCGATTTTCAGCATGGAAGAGCTGCCTTTTACCTTCAGGTCTTTCACTACCGTCACGCTATCGCCGTCCGCCAGCAGGTTGCCGTTGGCGTCTTTAACAATCAGCTGGTCCGCGTCAGACGCAGGTTCGGCGTCGTTCCATTCGTGCGCGCACTCCGGGCAGATGAACATCCCATTGTCTTCATAGGTGTACTCGGAATTGCACTGCGGGCAATGAGGGAGTTGCATGTTGGTAACCTCAAAAAAGAATAAAAAATTGGAAATGACTGTAAAACAGGAATTTCAGCGAAAATGGCGGTGAACCGCCAAAAAGTACGAGGATTATACACAAAATCCTTACTTTTGTAGGGATTATCAGGCATTCAGTGCTGACGGGGTTTAGCGCGAAACGTGAAGCCAAACGAAGAACGCTTCTTTCATCTCACGGAAAGTGAAATTTAGCTTAAAGACCTGACAAACTTTGCCGTTAATGACAGTAATAATTTAACTTAGTTTAACGTCATTCAGGAGAGCCGGGCCAAAACGCCAGGCGCGCGATAGCTGGTTGAAAAAACAAAAAAAGCTTATTGCGCTGACACCTCCTGTCACTTGCCAGGGGTATGGTTGGGCCGATGGATGCATTGCTACAGAGGCAAGAACCGATGAGAACGAAAGGCGCAAAAGTAAAAGTTGCGGACCGACTGGCCGAAATCATCTTAAGTCTTTATCAGGGAGAAATCCTCTCCGCTGATATTATTCGCCAGCGTTTTGATGTAGATATGCGAACGGCGTATCGTGATTTAAACCGCCTCGGTGCTATTCTGGAGGATATCGGCGAGGGAAAAAAACGCCTTTCATCGCATTTAAAAGGGCCGTTGAATGTAAATGATCTGCTGCGCTTAACAAAACGCGCAGGACTTGCTGCAGTTTATCCGTGGAACGATATAAAGACCTATAGTCAGCTTATTCATTTAAGATCTATTCCCGATTTATTGCTCTTAGGATATGAATATGAAAACAGTCCCCGGTTAAATAGCCATTTTTATGAATTAAGTAATCTGATAAATTCCCGACGTTATTGCCGGTTTATTTACAAAAATGCGCTACGCTGTGTGGCGCCTTACCGTCTGGCGACTCGCCTGGGCATTTGGTATCTGCTTGGCACGGAGAATAACCAGGCCGATGCCTGGATGTTAAGCCAAATCAATTCATTAGAATCACTGACCGAGACGTTTATACCCGACCCGGCGCTGTTGGGCCCGTTTTAACCATGAGCAGGGCATGGACGATGCGCTGGTTAAAACCGAAGTGCTGCTGCAGGTTTCCGCGCAGGCGGCGGTGCACTTTAAACGACGGAAGTTACTGCCTTTTCAGAAAATGATGCAGGAGCTTGATAATGGGTGTCTTATTCTTTCCAGCCATATTGCCTCGCCGGAACAATTATTCCCGCTGGTACAATACTGGATACCCCATGTAACGATTATTTCGCCGCAGGTCTGGCAGCATGATTTAAAAGCCAGAATTGCGGCCTGGTGCGATATTGAACAATAAAATATTTTCCTCACGTAATTATAAAAGCCGGCATTTTCATTAGCACAAAAAAAGAATGCTCTCATAAAAGCCGGATAATTTGAGTTAAGGAAACATTTTTTATGCACACGCAAGCAGTTTTTGAATTAAGCCAGGAGGCCGAGCGGCTATTACAGCTCGCCCTGCAGAACCTGGACGCTTTAAAAAAAATCCCGTTAGCGACCCAAAACGACCAAAACCTAAAGAGTCCACACACGGCGGCGCCCGTTGTGCCTTTGCAATTTAGCGCCCGCGGCATTAACGCTCAGCAGGCGATGCTGCAAAACGAGCTGCGTAAAATTAACCAGCATGAAATGGTGCTGGCGATCGTCGGCACCATGAAAGCAGGTAAATCCACCACCATCAACGCCATCGTCGGCACCGAGGTGCTGCCAAACCGCAACCGGCCGATGACCGCGCTGCCTACCCTTATTCGCCATACGCCGGGCCAGCGTGAGCCGGTGCTGCATTTTCCGCACGTTATGCCCATTGAAACGCTGATGGGCGAGCTGCAGCAGAAACTAAAAACGATCGATCGCGAAGCCCTGACGCAGCGGCTGGAAATCGACCGGGATATGGACGATCTGCTGACGCGCATCGCCTGTGGCGGCACCTTCGAGAAGCATTACCTGGGCGCGCAGCCCATTTTCCATTGTCTGAAAAGCCTCAACGATCTGGTGCGCCTGTCCACCGTGCTTGAGGTTCCTTTCCCGTTTAAGGCCCTACGCCGCGATTGAGCACGTGCCGGTCATCGAGGTGGAGTTTATCCACCTGGCGGGGATGGAAAAAGGATACGGGCAGCTCACGCTGCTGGATACGCCGGGGCCGAACGAGGCAGGGCAGCCCCATCTGCAAAAAATGCTGCAGGAGCAGCTAGCGCAGGCTTCGGCAGTGCTGGCGGTGATGGATTACACCCAGCTGAAATCGATATCCGACGAGGAGGTGCGCCGGGCGATCTTAGGCGTCGGAAAATCGGTGCCGCTGTACGCGCTGGTGAACAAGTTCGATCAAAAAGATCGCAACAGCGATGACGAAGCGCAGGTCAAGGCGCTGATCTCCGGGACCTTAATGAAGGGCACTATCGAAACGGATCGCGTGTTTCCGGTTTCGTCCATGTGGGGCTACCTTGCCAACCGGGCGCGTTTTGAAATTGCAGAGCACGGCGGGCTGCCCGATCCGCAGCAGCAGCTCTGGGTGCAGGATTTTGCCGAGGCCGCTCTCGGCCGCCGCTGGCGCAGCTCGGATCTCGCCGATATCGATCATATCCGTCACGCGGCCGATCTGCTGTGGGATGATTCGATGTTCGCCTTGCCCGTGCAAACCATCCTGCACGCCGCCTATGCCAACGCCTCCATGTACGCGCTTCGCGCGGCGGCGCAGAAGCTGCTTAATTACGCGCACGGAGCCGAAGAGTACCTTAGTTTCCGCTGCCAGGGGCTGCAGGTAGCCAACGAAAAGCTGCAGAGCAATATTCGTCTGCTGGAAGATGACCTGGCTTTGCTGCAGACCAGCCAGCAGGATATCAGCCGCATTATTCGTACCGACGTTGAAAAAGCGGTTAGCGCCATCGCGGAATTTATAACCCGCTATGAAAAACGCATCGGGGCGGATATCAACGACTACTTTCAGCAGGGCAAGGTGCATGAGGATATAGTGCGGCACTCGTTCAGGCTCTCCAGCGTGCGCAACCGCGATTTCGAGGCGGGATGCGAATCCATAACCGTTGCGGATGAGCAGGCCGCTCGGCTGCTGCTCAATAAAATACGCGCCTCAAGCGAAACCATTTTACTGGTCGCCCAGCAGAAGATGACCGAAGAGCTGTCGCTGCTGCTTAATAAACTTGAAATCTCGCTGATGGATACCTTACGCGAGACGCTCAAGCCCATTGAAAAACGCGTAGCGGAGGGGCTGGCGCTTTCAGGATTCAGGGCGCATATCAGCCTGCCTGCCTTTCAGGCCAGCCAGCTTAACTTCAATGCGCAGCACGCTTTTAACGACGTTATCGACCATCAGGAGGTGACGGTAGCGCAGCTTCGCCGCCCGAGCGGAATGCGCGGCACGGTGGCGCGCTGGCTGAACAGCGATGACTGGGGCTGGGAGGACTACACGGCGACCCAAAGCCGGTACGTCATCTCCCTGGCGGATTTACAGCAGCGGCTGCACACGCATGTGGCCTCTTTTCTCGCGCAGCTGAATAAAGCGATTGTCGCGCAGGTCGATATCTCCGTGATGGCGGGCATGGCGACCTTTTTTGCTGACTTTACCCAGGCGCTGGAAGCGATAAAAACCAATCTCCAGCAAAGCCTGATTGCGCGCCTGCAAAACGAAGAGGCGCTGCAAACGCTGCAGAACCAGCTTCAGCAGTGCGTAAGAACGACGCGGTATATTCATGAAGATACCCGTTTATTAAGGGATGATATCCAGACGCTTTTTGCGGCGGAGCACCAATGAGCAGTTTATTACTGGCGGGTCCGGTCAGGACCCTTGAATGCATTACAGAGAAGTTTGTCGTCGATTTTGCCAACGGTATTGATGTGGCGCGCGATCCCTGGCGCAGCCAGCAGGGCAAAGCGTTTTACCAGCGGCTTAAGGAAGAGTTCGCCGGGCAGAACCGCAAGCGCTACTGGGGGCTGGACGGCGCAGCGCCCGAGAATATGGAAGCTTCCCTTGCCTGGCTTGGGCAGCTCACCGGCACGGTGGCCAAAAGCTACCTGGCCGCCAGGCTGATACATGAGCGTCTCAGCCAGATGGAAACGGCTTCGGCGCGCGTGGCCTATTACTCCGCTGAAGGGCGCGACCAGCTGAGCCAGATAAAGAAAGTGCTGGAGCTGCGGGTGAACAAGCTTGAACAGCAGCTGCGCAATATCGATCTGTATCGACAGGGAACGGTGCACTGCGAGCAGATTTTTGCCCGCTGGCGTGCCGGACACTATTTTTCGTTTTCGCCGGCCGGGCGCTGCTATGTTGCGCTTCAGGAACTTCGCTGGGGGGCGTTTGGCGACGCGTTACGCCTTTGCAGCGAGGAGCAGGCCGAACTGCTGCTTGAGCTTGCGCAGGGGCTGGCGATAAACCGCCTGGCTGAGGACGTAAACGCTTCACCGCGCACGCGTCATTATTATCATGAATGGCTGACCGCGCCTTCGGCGCCGGAGTTAATGGAGCATAAAGACGCGCTGATTTGGCTGGGTAACGGCAGCGACAGCGAGCGGCATCCGGTAAGCTATTCCGTGACGCAAAGCTGGCAGGGCATCACGCTGGGCATGCCGAGGATTTGCTCGGCGATGCGTCTTGGCAGCGCCATGGTGGAAGAGGTCTTTCGTTAATCAGGCGTTGTCAGAAATATATGAGCGGCGCTATCTGAAACTCTAAGCTGAATGCTTGCGCAGATTTAATTTATATGTTTTATTCCGGATAATGTTTCTTTTTGTTACAAGTGCGTCGGCGCTAATATAAATCAGCGCCGACGCCTGTTTATTCCATGGAAGGCATCCTGTGTCGGGTTATCAATTCAGATTCTCCCTTGTTATTGCCCTTATTTGCGGCGCCTTTAGCCCTCTGGCGGCGTCTGCCCCTTTAAGCCCGGCGGAGCGCGCCCTGATAAATCAGGATCAGCAAAATTTATTGCTTAATAATCAAGAGCAACGTGACGAACTGCAGCGCAGCCTGACGCCTGAGAAACCCTACGATCGCGCCATGCCTTCCCCGGCGGGGCCCTGTTTTAATATTCATAGAATATATATTAATAACGCCACGCTACTTTCTGATAAAACACGGCTGAAACTCCTTAATCCGTATGTTGAACGGTGTCTGGGCATGGATAAGATCAATAATCTCATTCATAAATTGTCGGACTGGTATATTCAGCAGGGTTATATAACCAGCCGGGCCTTTATTACCGAACAGGATTTATCAGGCGGCGAATTACAGATCACCGTGCTGGAAGGCCGGCTGGAAAAAATTCGCCTCGCAGGCGCGCCGTCCCGACAGCTCAGCATGGCTTTCCCCGGCCTTGAAGGTCAGATCCTCAACCTGCGCGATATTGAGCAGGGCATGGAGCAGATTAACCGCGTGCGCAGCACGCCGGTACAGATTGAAATTCTTCCGGCCGACAGACCCGGCTACTCCATCGTTAACCTGACGGCCACGCCGGAATTTCCCCTTTCCGCCTCCGCAGGCTTTGACAACAGCGGCCAGAAGAGCACCGGCACCGGCCAGATAAGCGGCTCGCTGACGGGGAATAACCTGCTGGGGCTTGCGGATAAATGGTTGGTCAGCGGCGGGCGCAGCAGCGATTTTTCATCGTCGCACGACGCGCAAAATTTCCAGGCGGGGCTGAGCGTTCCTTACGGCTACAGCCTGCTGGATTACAGCTACAGCTGGAGCAATTACCTCAACACCATCAATAACAACGGTTTTAACTGGGCGTCAACCGGCGACAGCGTGTCGCACCGCGCCACCTTGTCCCGCGTTCTCTTTCGCAACGGGGATATCAAAACGGGCGCTTCTGTGGGCGTCACCCATCAAATCAGCCGTAACTGGCTGAACGACGCGAAGCTCGACAGCAGCAGCCGCAAACTCTCCAGCCTGGTGTTTGGCATCAGCCATACGCAAAAAATCTTCGGCGGCGTGGCGACCTTCAATCCGGGCTTCAGCCACGGCATGCCGTGGTTTGGCGCAGAAAATGACCACGGGAAAAAAGGCGACCTGCCGAAGGCGGAGTTTAAAAAGTGGAGCGTTAACGGCAGCTTCCAGCGTCCGGTCACGAATGACCTGTGGTGGCTGACCAGTTTTTACGGCCAGTGGTCGCCGGACAGGCTGTACGGCAGCGAACGCCTGACCATCGGCGGCGAAAGCTCGGTGCGCGGTTTTAAAGAACAGTACCTGTCCGGTGATAACGGCGGCTACTGGCGCAACGAAATGAACTACGTGCTGTTTACCCTGCCGGTTATCGGCCAGGTGAGCGCGCTTGCGGGCCGTTGACGGCGGATGGCTGCAAAAAGATGTCAAAGATCCCTGGGCCTCCGGCACCCTCTGGGGCAGCGCGCTCGGACTTTCTACCGCCAGCCGTTATTACTCAAGCCAGTTTACCGTAGGCCTGCCGGTGAAGTACCCGGCCTGGCTGGCGCCCGACCGCTTCAGCCTTTACTACCGCATCGCGTTCGTGATTTAGGGGACAAAAGATTATGGATAATCAGCAGCATCCGGTTCGCTTTTATCAACGCCTGCTTAGCTGGGTTATCAGCGCCATGCTGGCAACCCAGCCCTTACTGCCTGCCGTAGCCGCAACCCTTACGCCGTCCGCGCCGGGCACGCAAATCGACAAGGCGGGAAACGGCGTGCCGGTGGTAAATATCGCCACGCCGAACGGGGCGGGGATTTCCCATAATCAGTTCAAAGATTACAACGTCGGCAAAGAGGGCATTATCCTCAATAACGCCACCGGGCAGCTTAACCAGACGCAGCTCGGCGGCTTAATCCAGAACAACCCGAACCTGAAAGCGAGCCGGGAAGCGCGGGGCATCATTAACGAAGTTAACGGCGGCAACCGCTCGCAGCTGCAGGGGTTCACCGAAGTGGCGGGCAAAGCGGCGAACGTGATGGTCGCCAACCCGTACGGCATCACCTGCAACGGCTGCGGCTTTATCAATACGCCGAACGTCACCCTGACCACCGGCAAACCGGTCTTTGATGCGGCCGGTAACCTGCTGGCGGTGGACGTGAAAAAGGGTGCCATCACCATTGAAGGCCAGGGCCTGAACGCCAGCCAGACGGACGCGCTGTCGATTATCGCCCGCGCCACGGAAGTGAATGCGGAGATCCACGCCAGAGACTTAAAGGTGATCGCCGGGGCGAACCGGGTTGATGCCAGTGGTAACGCCACGGCAATAGCCGGGGAAGGCGCAGCACCGGTCGTTGCGGTCGATACCGGCGCGCTCGGCGGCATGTACGCCAACCGTATTCGCCTGGTATCCAGCGACAAAGGCGTAGGCGTTAACCTGGGCAACCTGAATGCGCGGCAGGGCGACATCACCCTTGATGCCAGCGGCAGGCTTGCGGTGAAAAACAGCCTTGCCAGCGGCAGCCTGAGCGCAAAAGGAGAGTCGGTTACGCTGACCGGCGAGCATAAAGCCGGCGGGCCATTAACCGTTACCGCCCGGCAGGATGTGACGGTGAACGGCGGCCAGCTTGCCAGCGACGGGAATATTTCCCTTGGCGGCAACGGAAAAATTCAGATCTCCGGCAGCCAGCTCACCGCCGGGAACGACATCGCTCTCTCGGCGCAGGACCTGACGCTGGACGGCGCCAGCCGGGGCGATGCCGCCCGCGATATCGGTCTGGTGGCAAACGGAACGGGGGCTACGCAGGGCAGGCTGACGGCAGGGCGCGACCTCAGCCTCGGCGGCGGCAAACTATCAAACAGCGGTACGCTTATCTCCGAAGGCAATATGCGGATTCAGGGGAGCGAGATTGCCAGCAGCGGCCTGCTGCAAAGCGGTGGCAAGGCAACGCTTACGGCTGGCCAGACAGCGATAGCCGGAGCGGTCAGCGGCGCGAAAGGCCTGAGCGTTCAGGCGGATACCCTGAACACCACGTCAGGGGCGCAGCTCCAGACCGACGGGGCGATGAGCCTTGCCGCACGGCAGGCCACGCTGAACGGCACGCAGGCCGCGAAAGGCGCCCTGACGGTCACGGCAGATAACCTCCAGCATAACGGTAAAAGCAGCGCGGCTGCGGCGACGCTGAACGGAAAAGCCATCATCAACAGCGGAACGGTGATCGCGCCAGCGCTGGCCATTAACGGCGATAGCCTCACCAACAGCGGGCTGCTACAGGGAAGCCGCACGCTGAATCTGGTTACCGCCCTGCTCAATAACCAGCGCGGCGGCACGGTATCAACGGAGGGCAGCCTGGCGCTGGCGGTTCCTGATTTGTCCAACGCCGGGCTGATAACGACAGGCGGTAATCTTAACCTCAGCGGTAATACTCTGACCAACAGCGGCGAGATTAATGCCGCCAACCTGACGGCGAAGAGTGGCCGCCTTTCCAACCAGCGCGGTGGTCTGCTGCTGGCGCAGGGTAGTCTGACGCTCGGCGGGCAAACGCTTGATAACGCAGGCCAGCTTGCGGCGGACAGGCAGAGCCTGAGTTTCGACAGCATCAATAACCAGGGCACTATCCAGGGGAACAGCGCGCTGTCGCTGGCGGCCAGAGAGGCCGGCAACCAGGGCGCCGTGTTAACCGACGGCGAAATGACGATTGCCGCAGATACCCTGACCAACGGCGGCGCGCTCCAGGCAACTTCACTTGTGCTTACGCTGGCAAAACAGTTCACCAATGCGCAAAACGGCAGCGTTAGCGCGGCAAATTCTCTCACTCTTACGGCGCCTTCGGTCAACAACGCTGGCCTGCTGAGCGCTGCAGATTCGGCTGTAAAAGCCTCGTCCCTGACAAACAATGGAACAATCCAGGGCGCAAACCAGCTGACGTTTGATGCGGCAACGTTGAACCATGCGGGCGGCGTGCTGTTTAGCGGTGGCAGCCTCAAGATTCAGGCCACGAAGCTGGCCAGCGCCGGACTGATGCAGGGTAAAACGCTGAATCTGGCTACGGGCGAGTGGATAAACACCGGTAATGCCTTAAGCGAGCAAACAGCTTCCCTGCGCGTGAGCAATACGCTCAGTAACCAGGGGAAAATTCTCGGGCAGCACGGCATAGATTTGTCCGCCGCCTCGCTGGATAACAGCGGCTGGCTGATTGCCAAAGCGGTGGACTTCCACGGTGATTTAGTCAACGGCGGCCTGATTCAGGGCGGCGATAGCCTGGCGCTGACCGGCGGCACGCTGGCAAACCGCACCGGCGGGCAGCTGCTGAGCGGCGGCCAGCAGACTCTGGGCTTCCGCAAGCTGGATAATCAGGGGACCATGCAGGGCAAAACTCTGGTCGTATCGGCAGATGAGTGGACGAACGGCGGCTATCTGCAGGCTCAGGACTCTCTCGCGGCTAACGTAAAGGGCACGCTGTACAACGGCGGGACGCTGCTTAGCCAGAACATTTTCGAGCTTTATGCCGGCAGCATCATCAACCAGGGCAGCCTGGCTGCGGACAGGCTTAGTTTGACCGCGCCTTCGCTGGTAAACAGCGGTCTGCTGCAGGGCAATACCTCGCTGCAGCTGGCGATTCCGCAGATCCGTAACCTCCGGAACGGGCAGCTTATCAGCGGCGGGGCGCTAAATCTTGCGCTCAACAGCCTGGAAAACGAAGGGCTGTTGCAGGTAAACGACGCGCTGTCGCTGACCGGAGAAGGGTTTACCAACCGGGGCAGCATTCTGGCAAATACCCTGACGGTGGATTTACGCGGCGCGCTGGAAAACCTGGATAACGGGCAGCTTGTCGCCCGCGGCAACGCCGCCCTGGCTGTGGGCTCACTGAATAACAGCGGCGTGCTGGCGGCGGATAAGCTTGACCTGCGGAGCGGCGATACCCGCAACAGCGGCACCGTTCAGGGAGCAGGCAGCCTTGATATTACCGCTCAGCGGCTTGATAACCAGAACAGCGGGAAACTCCTGAGCGGCGGTGCGCTCAGGGTTAACAGCGGCGCTACGACCAATGCGGGCGCATGGCAGGGCAAAACGATCGACGCCGATCTGGCGGCGCTGGCTAACACCGGCTCCATTAACGGCATTGACCGGCTAACCGGGCGGATCGCCGGCGATCTCAGCAACGGCGGGCAGCTCTGGAGCCAGGGCAATCTTTCTCTTGAAGCGGCTGGCCTGAGCAACACCGGTAAAATCATCGCCAAGGGCCTGACTTTGTCGGGCGAGACGCTGATTAACAATGGCCTGTGGCAGGGCGCGGAAGGCTTGTCCATTGCGGGCGATACGCTGAATACCGGCGCCAACAGCCGCACGCTGGCGGGAGGCCTGCTAAGCCTGAACGCCGGGCAGCTCGCCACGGGCGGGACGCTTCAGGGCCAGAACGCTGCTGTTACCGCGGGAGGCTGGCGCCACGAAGGTTCGCTTCTGGGTCTGGACGGGCTTAACGCGAACGTGGGCGGAGCGCTGAATAACTCAGGGGATCTGCTGAGCCACGGCGGACTGGAAATTAACGCCCTGACGCTGACCAGCACCGGCTCTTTGCTGAGCGAAGGAGACATGTTCCTTACGGGTCACTCGCTGGATAACCGCGGGGCGCTGCAGGGTAAAAACCTGACGCTGAACCAGATCAGCGTCGCCAACGCCGGTACGGCAATCGGCCTTGAATCTCTGACTCTTGAGGCCAGCCAAACCCTGGCGGCGCGTATGCTTATGGCCGCGCCGCTGATGAAGCTGGTGAATGGCGGGCAGATGCTGACCGGCGGCACGCTGAGCGTAAACGGCGGGGACATCACCAACGCGGGTGCCTGGCAGGGCCAGCGTATACTGCTGGCCGCACAAAGCCTGCAAAATAGCGGCGCTATCCAGAGCGCGGACGCGTTACAGATGACGCTGGCGGGAAACCTGGCCGCAACGGCGGGCAGCAAAATTACCGCCAGCGGCAACGCGGTGCTTGACGCTCTGATCCTGTCCAACCAGGGGCAGTGGCTGGCAAAAAATCTTACGCTCAAAGGCGGCAGCCTCTCCAACGGCGGCGAGATTAGCGGCGTGAACGGTCTTACCGTCGCCCTTGGCGGAGCATTCACCCAGCAGCAGGATAAAACCCTGCTGACGGCAGGAAAACTGACTCTGGAAGCCGCCTCGGTGGATAACCGCGGCCGCATACAGGGCGCGGAGCTGGACGTTAAGAGCGCCACTCTGGCTAATAACGGGCGTTTACAGGGGGATAATGCCCTGACGCTGAACCTGACCGGAGAGCTCAACAACGGCGTAGCGGGCACCATCCTCAGCCAGAAAACCCTCACCGTTACCACGCCTTCGCTTATTAACTACGGCGTCCTTCAGGGCGGCACCGTCAGCCGCATCAGCGGCATGAACAGCGCCCAAAACGACGGGAAGATACTTTCCGGCGGGGAGCTGACCTTCTCCAGCGGCTCCCTGACGAATAACGGCTGGCTGCAGGCGGGGCCAGCTGGCGCTGAATGCCACCACGGCGATAAATAACGGGACGCTGCTTGCGGAGCAGCAGGGCATCCTCGCCGGAAACAGCCTGACGAATACGGGCATGGCACAGGGCGGCAACCTGACGGTGAACTACCAGCAGTTAACCAACGGCGGCACCGTGCTGGGCAGCACCGGGCTGAACGTGACGGCAGATCGGGTTAATCATCAGGCCGCAGGGAAGCTGTTCAGCGGCGGAAATCTGCTGCTGACCGGCACGGGGTTGGATCAGGCTGGTCAGATTGTGGCGTTGGGCAACCTGACGCTGAAGCTGACGAATGCGTTCACCGCTAAAAACGTGCTTGCCGCCGGGAATACGCTGTCGGTAAGCAGCAGCGGCGCTATCACTAATAACGCAGTGATGCAGGGCCAGGCCGTAAACCTGGCCGCAGGCGGCGCGTTGACCAATAACAGCCAGATAACCACCGGCAGCGGAGCCAGCACGCTGTCCGGAAGCCAGATCGTCTTAGCCGACACCGGAACATTGCAGGCCGGCGGTGATATTACGGTAAACAGCAGCGGCAATATCACGGTGAACGGTTTTACCGGCACCAGCGCCAGCCTGACGCTTAACGCGGTCGGCAACCTGTTAAACACCGCCCTGCTGTATGCCGGCAACAATATGTATCTGCTGGCGAACAGCATCAAAAACCAGCGCGGCGATATTCTGGCGGGCAACAGCCTGTGGATGCAGCGCGATATGGCGGGCAATGCCAGTGCCGAGGTGGTGAATACCTCCGGCAGCATCGAAACCCAGCGCGGGGATATTACGGTTAAAACCGGGCACCTGCTGAATACAAGGGATGGTTTATCAGTAAAAGAAGTGACTACGGCTGGTGCATCTCTGCCGGGTTTAGGTGATGCGACCCTGAAGTTGCATTATTCTCTTCTGCCATCGGGAAGTTATGGGTATTACACAACAAATCATCAAGAAGAAGCCACTCATTGTGGAGGCGCTGATGGTGGTTGTACTATCTGGGATGTAACAACTTATTACTACGCGCCATTTGAGGAATACGCTAGACAAAAATTTGCTCTAAGCCAGACCAGCGTAGAGGTTTACAGTACCGGAGGAGCGGGCCGTATAGCATCCGGTCAGCATCTGAATATTACTGCTGGCACATTGGAAAACCAGGCCAGCAATATCTTAGCTGCAAAAAATATTATGTTGCAGGGAGCGCAGCTGAGTAATCAAAGCTGGCAGAGCGGAACAGCAACAGATTCCCTTGTTTATCAATATGGCACTGCTCCAAATCAGCCTCTGGGATATGCAACAAATGAGCTTCCGGAAAATGGATTATCCAATAAGAACAATAACTACAATAAATATAATCAAATACTCTCTTTCTATCTGGTGGGTCGTGAAACTACCCAGGCGCCCGGAGAGATCTACCGTTCCGTCATTCAGGCGGGCGGCAACGTCGTTGCCAACTTCACCAGCGATATCAGCAACACCACCACGACGGCCAATACAGGCGGTGTAAGCAGCACTATTACTGCGCCATCCCTGAACACTCTGAGCAACCAGAGTATCGGCGACGGCGCACAGAAACAGAACCTGGCGAACGCCGATAAAGCTGTCGTTGGCTCTCCGCAGTGGAGCGACCAGCTGCAAAATGCGCTGCAGCAGATAAACGGCGGCAGCGGGCTGGATAGCGCGGGCGGCAACCTCGCCGGGCTGGATAACTATGCCGTCAACGGCAAGGGCGACGCCAGCCTGGGGAACGCCGCAACTCTGGAAAACGGTGCCGTGCAGGGAACCGGCCTGAAGGATCCGGGCAATAACACGCTTAAGCAGCATCAGGGCAGCGGCGTGGATACAAGCATCTATCCGCTTCCTTCCGGTAACAACGGCTATTTCGTTACTTCCACCGATCCGAGCAGCCCTTACCTGATCGTCACCAACCCGAAACTCGATGGCCTTGGCCAGCTCGATCAAAGCCTGTTTGGCGATCTGTATAAGCTGACGGGCATGAAGCCCGGCAGTGCTCCGCAGGAAACCAACAGCGCTTACACAGATCAAAATAAATTCCTCGGCTCGTCTTATTTCCTGGACAGGCTCAACCTGCATCCGGAATACGATTACCGCTTCCTCGGCGACGCGGCGTTTGACACCCGCTATGTGAATAATGCCATCCTCAACCAGACCGGCAGCCGCTATATCAACGGCATCGGTTCCGATCTTGAGCAGATGCAGTACCTGATGGACAACGCGGCCGGCGCGCAGCAGGCGCTGGGCCTGCAGTTTGGCGTGTCGCTCACCGCCGGACAGATTGCGGCGCTTGACCACAGCATCCTGTGGTGGGAAGCCGCAACCATCAACGGCCAGACGGTGATGATCCCGAAAGTTTACCTCTCGCCGAAAGACGTGACGGTGAACAACGGCAGCGTGATTGCCGGTAATAACGTCAGCCTCAGCGGCGGCAATATTACCAACAGCGGCAGCACCCTGAGTGCGAACAACAGCCTGAGCCTCGACAGCCGGAACAGTATCAGCAACCTGAACGCCGGGCTGATGCAGGCGGGCGGCGGGCTGCAGCTAAGCGCGCTGGGTGATATCAATAATATCGGCTCGACGATATCCGGGAAAACCGTCGCGCTTGAGAGCCTGGACGGCAGCATTAACAACATCACGCTGGCGGAGACGTGGAGCCTCGACGGCGGAGGCAAATACGGCCACGCCGGCCTGTCCGGCACCACGCTGGGCAATACCGCATCCATTACCGCGCTTGACTCGCTGAGCCTGAGCGCGGGCCGGGATATCGCCATCACCGGTGCTAACGTGGCGGCGGGTGGCAACCTGCTGATGGACGCCTGGGGCGATATTGCGGTCACGGCAAACCAGGTGACCGGCAGCTACAGCCAGTCGGGCTTCCGGGGACTGGAGGCAACCAGCAAAGGATCTGTGACCCAAAGCGGCAGCACCATTACCGCAGGCGGCAGCCTGGGCATGCAGGCAGGCAACGACCTGACGCTTTCAGCCAGCGCGGTGAATGCGGGCGGCAACGCGACCCTGGTGGCGGGCAACGACCTGAACCTTAACGCCGCGCAGACCGGCGAAAACGCCAGCCGGGGCAAAAGCGAAACCCACGGCACGGATATTGCCCGCACCACCGTCAGCAGCGGAGGTGACCTGACATTAGCCGCAGGCCGGGACATCACCAGCCAGGCGGCGGGCCTGGCCGCAGAAAATGATGTGGCAATGCAGGCCGGGCGCGACGTGAATCTGATGGCAGAGGAAACCACGGCAGGGAGCAGCTACACCGCGAAGAAAAAAGTCGAAATTAACGAGTCGGTACGCCAGCAGGGCACTGAAATCGCAAGCTCCGGCAACACCACGATTATCGCCGGACGCGACGTGAACAGCGAAGCCGCACAGGTGACCGCCAGCGGCGATATCGGCGTGGCGGCAGGCCGCGATGTGAACCTGACCACGGCGACGGAAAGTGACTACCACTACAGGGAAGAGACGAAGACCAAAAAAGGGTTCCTCAGCAAGAAAACGACCCACACCATCGAGGAAGACAGCGCGACCCGTGAAGCAGGCACCCTGCTTTCCGGCGATAACGTCACCGTTCAGGCGGGCAACAACCTGCTGGTGAAAGGCTCCTCCGTGGTGGGCGATAACACCGTGGCGCTGGGTGCAGGTAACAACGTCGATATTGTAGCGGCGACCAACACCGACTCCTCCTGGCGCTTTAAGGAAGAGAAGAAGAGCGGCCTGATGGGCACCGGCGGTATCGGCATCACCGTCGGCAGCAGCAAATCCACCCATGACCTGCGCGAGGCGGGCACCACGCAAAGCCAGAGCTTCAGCACCGTCGGCTCTACGGGCGGCAACGTGGTTATCGCTGCCGGCAACCAGGCGCATATTGGTGGCGCAGACCTGATTGCCGGGAAGGACATGAGCCTCAGCGGCAGCAGCGTTATCATCGATCCGGGCCACGACAGGCGCACCCGCGATGAAACCTTCGAACAGAAGAAAAGCGGGCTGACGCTGGCGCTTTCGGGCGCGGTGGGTGGAGCCATAAACAACGCTGTAAACTCAGCGCAGGATGCGAAAAATGAAAGTGATGGCCGTTTAGCTGCACTTCAGGCGACAAAATCAGTTCTTTCCGGCATGCAGGCCGGGCAGGCCGTTGCTCTGGATGCTGCTGACAGTGGGAATACTGAAAACCCGAGCACTAACGCTATCGGCGTCAGCGCTTCTCTCACCACGCAAAAGTCAAAATCTGAGCAACATGTGCGGAGTGATGAAGTCACGGGCAGTACGCTGAACGTGGGCAACAATCTCTCCATCACGGCAACCGGGAAAAACAAAGGCCCGAACAGCGGGGATATCGTGATTGCCGGAAGCCAGTTAAAGGCAGGCGGTGACACCGTGCTGGATGCGAAAAACGACATCCTGCTGGCGGGTGCAGCCAATACACAGCAGACCACGGGTAAGAACAGCAGCAGTGGTGGTGGTGTGGGTATTGGCATCGGTGTCGGCAGCGGTGGCTGGGGGATCAGCGTCTTCGCTAATGGCAACTCTGCTCACGGTAAGGACAAGGGCAACGGTACCGACTGGACCGAAACCACCATCGACAGCGGTAAAACCGTCACTATCAAAAGTGGGAATGACACCGTACTCGATGGCGCGCTGGTCAACGGCAACAAAATTGTCGCCGACGTGGGTCACGACCTGCTGATGCGCAGCCAGCAGGACAATAACGACTACGACAGCAAGCAGACCAGCGTTGCCGGAGGCGGAAGCTTCACCTTCGGCTCCATGTCCGGTTCGGCTTATATGAGCGTCAGCCAGGACAAGATGAAGAGTCGCTTCGACTCGGTGGCGGAACAAACCGGGATGTTTGCCGGGGATGGCGGTTTCGATATCACAGTCGGCAATCACACCCAGCTGGATGGCGCGGTTATCGCTTCCACGGCCAGGGCGGATAAGAACAACCTTGATACCGGAACGTTGGGCTTCAGCGATATCCATAATGAAGCGGATTTCAAAACTCAGCACACGGGCGGCTCTTTCAATACCGGTGGCAGCATCGCCGGGCAGTTTGCGAGCAATGCGGCGAATGCCCTGCTGGCAGGCGGCGGTAATAAAGGTCATGCCGAAGGCACAACTCAGGCTGCTGTCGCTGATGGCACCATCACCATCCGCGACAAGAATAACCAGAAACAGGATGTCGCTGACCTGAGTCGCGATACAGAGCACGCCAACGACAGCATCAGCCCGATCTTCGACAAAGAGAAAGAGCAGAAACGGCTGCAGGAAATTCAGCTGATTGGTGAAGTGGGCTCTCAGGCCGCCGATGTGGCAAGAACGCAGGGCGATCTGGCCGGACGTAAAGCGGCGAAAGATCCGGCTTCGCTGGAAGAAGCGCGTCAGCAACTGGCGAAGGAAGGGAAACCTGCTGACGATGCGGCTGTGGCGGAACGTGCGTACAACAACGCCTCGTCATTCTATGGCACGGGCGGCGTGGTTCAGCGCGGGCTTCAGGCAGTGACCGGAGCGCTGACCGCTCTGGCTGGTGGTGGCAACCTGGCTGGCGCTCTGGCTGGAGCATCGGCCCCGGAACTGGCGAATATTATCGGACACCGCTCCGGTCTCAGCGATGATGAAGCGCTGATAGCCCATGCCGTTCTGGGTGGCGTTGTCGCTTCACTACAGGGGAACAGCGCCGCAGCTGGTGCGGCAGGAGCGTTGAGCGGTGAACTGGCTGCCCGAGCCATTAAAGATCAAATGTTCCCAGGCAAGAGCAACAGTGAGCTGAGTGAAAGTGACAAGCAGCTGATCAGCAACCTGGCAACTCTGGCATCAGGGCTGGCGGGGAATCTGGCTAGCGGTAACTCTGCTGGCACAACAGCGGGTGCTCAGGCCGGAAAGAATGCGGCTGAGAATAACTCGCTGAGCAAGGAAGATGAGAAGCGTCTTGGCCTGCGTTCCATCGATATCATTGATATCAACCCGTTGTTTAATGGTACTGCCAAAGTTCTGGATGAAGATGGTGAGCCTAAGAAAGGCGGTGGCGGTAAGGTAAGCCGTCCTGCTAACATGTCTCCAGAAGGTGCTGGTAGAAATGGTGCTTTCAGGGAAGCGAAACGCCAGGCTGGAATACCTGTTACTCAAAATCCAAGCAATGTTTATCCAAATCGTGATAAGCGTGATAACTTGCAACCAGGTTTGATTTATGAGTTTACGGTTCCTAAAGAAGGTGGCGGAACTAAAAAGGTTTATATCAGAGACGACGCTGCCGGTCATAGCTTTGGTGTAAATGATCCACAAAATAGAGGGCCGCATTTCAACGATCCTAAAGGGAATCATTATGACTACTGATATTGTAGTTCGGTATGCTAAAGATATCCAAAGGCCAAATGAAATCGCAAATTTCAATCGGCGATATGGAATATCATCAGAAAGTATCTCGGCTATTAGTTGGGAGAAACCATTTGTTTCGAGAAGCAATTATAGCTTGCAATTGCTTAAAGCTATGATTGCTACACTAGTAAGTAGTACTCATATGAAACTATTTGTGATGATAGAAATGTCTGCAAGACAACCAAAATCTGCAATAGTAAAATATAAAAAAATATGGGGTTTGCTAGAAAATGAAGGACTTCATTTAGATGCTATCATTAACAAACAA
The DNA here is from genome assembly GCF_051307045.1 of Dryocola mayonis. Taxonomy (NCBI): domain Bacteria; kingdom Pseudomonadati; phylum Pseudomonadota; class Gammaproteobacteria; order Enterobacterales; family Enterobacteriaceae; genus Dryocola; species Dryocola mayonis. The sequence continues at coordinate 3,850,506 of NZ_CP150452.1, read as the reverse complement.
GAATATTTACTAGATGTTGGGGATGGGCTTGTTCTTGGTGGTGTGGCAATTGTCGATTTTAATGACGATGAAACCTTGAGGATTTTTCTGGAACGTGACGATTATGTTTACTTTTCGTTGCTGAGAGATGATCTTCCTATCCCTATGTTTGAGGATGAATTCGTAAGATCTTCTTGGCCGGAATTTGTCTGGAATAATAATGGAGTTATATTATTCCCTATGGGATATATTGATGAGAGCTCCTGTGAGATAGTTGCTATGGGGCATGAGCGAGATATAGCGCGACTTCTTTGATTCTCGTTCAACAATTTTGATTGAAAATAAATTGAGTGTTTATGATCATTAATTTAATAATTATGCTAGGAACTATAGATGAAAAAAGAGCACGTGCTTATCCAATTCGCGACCAAAAGACCATTTTCCAGTAAACCGGAAATGCCGGAGAGTTCAGTTTACAGTCAAGAAAAAGGCTATTGGATGAAAGATGAAAAACCTTTAGTCTCATATGACTCGGAGTATGGCACAAGAGTTTCGAAAAAATGTGATATAGAAACCGGAGAGGATCAGAAAGGAGAATGAAAAACTATATTTTGATTCTTTCAAGCATATATGATTTTTCCACTGACTTAGTTGTCCAGAGGTTAGAACATGGCGGAGATGATTTCATTCGGCTGAACAAAGAACAGTTAAGCGATTATGAGATTTATTTAGATCCTGTGAATAAATCCTTGAGAGTTAAAAGCGAGTTTGCAGATATAGAGACATCTAATATAAAATCCGTATGGTTTCGTCAACCTGTTTTCTTACGCAATACCCCGGGCCGCATCATCGATATTAGCGAGCAACTTTCATTGTCACAATGGAACGCATTCCTTAGAGGACTAATGGTTTTCGATAATGCTTATTGGATGAATTGGCCTCAAGCAACATATGCTGCTGAATCTAAGCCATATCAGTTAATGATAGCAAAAAAAATTGGGTTTTCTGTACCACAAACTATTATTAGCAACTCTCTTGGTTTTGATAGACTCACTTCAAGTAATTTTATTATAAAATCTATGGACACCGTGTTACTTAAAGAAAATGACGACTGTTATTTTACGTATACGTCTAAAGCAAGTCCCAAAGATTTTTCTTTAGACTGTACCAAGAAAGCACCAATAACATTTCAAGAATATGTCGAAGATAAACTAGATATTAGAGTTACTGTTATTGGTGAAAAAGTATATTCCGTTGCAATAAAGTCTAATGGCAATGCCATCTCTGATGATTGGAGAATGCTGAAAAAAGATGAGCTTGAATATATAGATATTGAGCTCCCACTTGAGATCCAAACGCTTTGCATAAATTATGTAAAAGCACTAGGGTTAAACTTTGGTGCTATTGACTTCATTAAATCTAATGATAAATATGTCTTCATTGAGATCAATCCGACAGGAGAATGGGGGTGGCTATCCAATGTCAATAGAGAAATTGATTTCGATATTGCAAAGAGTTTATCAGAGGCTAATTAATATGGCTTGTAGGATAGCTGAAGAGTTTGTTCCATTCTTTTATTTTTATTATATATCCAATAAAAAAGAAAAAGAACTTTATGATATAACAATTAAAAATTTGGGGTTTTATTCAGGGCTTTCAGATGAACAAATAGTCGAAAGACTTGCGAGCGAACACAATAGAGCTAAAGAAATTGATGATAAAACATTTAAGTTCACATTAGCCTTAAGTATATCGTTAAGTATTATAAGTGCAGGTGCTAGTGGGATTGTAAAGTTCTTGCCTGAAAATTCACTTAATCCATATATATCATTTGTGCTTTTTCTATCTTCTTTTTATATGCTTTGTGGTGGTCTTATTTCATTAGGTTCGCTAAAAACGCTACCGAAATTTGGTTATGGAACGTATTTTGAAATGCACAGAACTAGAGGGTCTTTAATTAAGGCTGTCATTGGTCAGGAAAAAGTAAATATGATAAGGCACATAAGAAATGAGCTTTCGTATATAAGCTTGAGGAATGGTTTTTTGTTGATTCTTTTGGCTCTTATACTGTGTCTATGCGTTTTCGCCTCTACCATATTTATGGGATATTTTAAGCCTGAACCATTTACATTTTATTGTCTATGAATAATATAAGTAATCAAATTATTAGATTAAATATTTTATCGAAGTCAACTTGATTAATAATTGTAATGTATCGTTATTTTCTAAGGTGTGTATATTAATTTCTAAGTGAATGTAGTTGTGCTTAGTTTATGTTGATTCCTTATTAAGGATAGTAGAGAGGGAAAATCTTCCCCCTCTGTTCACAAGCAAATGGGGTAGATACCTATAAAAATCAAATTTTCTGTAGTTCCACCCTTGCTATAACCCCTTCTAAAAAATCCATAACCTGTAACTGTTCATGTTCAGGCAACTCTTTGGTTTTATTGAGTACTTGTATTAATGGCGTGACGGTTGGACGAGCAGTGATCACCAGACAACCCTGCATCACGCGAACATCAATTTTGGTGCCTGTGGTAAATCCGGCTTCTTCCATCCAGATGCCGTTCAGGCGCAGGCTGGCGCGGCAGGTATAGTGCGTGGTCCGCAGGGTGTCGGGGTCAATGTGGCGGGTTCTGACGTAGCTGATCGTCATATTCCTAAATACTTTTGGTTCTGCTTTCTTAAGCAAGCTGCGATCGTTATTTTTGCGCGCTGGCTCGTGTTTATCTGTATTGCTTGCCAAAAATTTCGATTGTGTTTTGGCAATAGTGGTTCCTGGCTTAAGATTGGTGTCAGCCATATTCAACTCTCCGTTAGTTGTCTGTGGTCAGCGGCATGGAAGTGCTTCAACACTTTCATGTCGCGCTCTTTAATAATCAGAATTTTCTATTTTATCGATTTTCCTGTTGCGGTCTTTCGGTTGCTTTGCTGCGTCTATTATACCCTGCTGAATAAAAACACAGCACTGGATGCATGAACAAAGTTAATATCTGCGAGGCCGCTTCAGGAAATATTAATGATTAATGTAACGTTGCATTTTAAATTGCTCATTTAAATGCTGATCGCCACAGCTGCAAGAAAACGACCCACACCATCGAGGAAGACAGCGCGACGCGTGAGGCGGGCACCCTGCTGAGCGGCGATAACGTCACCGTCCAGGCGGGCAACAACCTGCTGGTGAAGGGCTCCTCCGTGGTGGGCGATAACACCGTAGCGCTGGGCGCGGGCAACAACGTCGATATCGTGGCGGCGACCAACACCGACTCCTCCTGGCGCTTTAAGGAAGAGAAGAAAAGCGGCCTGATGGGTACCGGCGGTATCGGCATCACCGTCGGCAGCAGCAAATCCACCCATGACCTGCGTGAGGCGGGCACCACGCAAAGCCAGAGCTTCAGCACCGTCGGCTCAACGGGCGGTAACGTGGTTATCGCCGCTGGCAACCAGGCGCACATTGGTGGCGCAGACCTGATTGCCGGGAAGGATATGAGCCTCAGCGGCAGCAGCGTGATCATCGATCCGGGCCACGACAAACGTACCCGCGATGAAACCTTCGAACAGAAGAAAAGCGGGCTGACGCTGGCGCTTTCGGGCGCGGTGGGTGGAGCCATAAACAACGCCGTTAACTCAGCGCAGGATGCAAAAAATGAAAGTGATGGCCGTTTAGCTGCACTTCAGGCGACTAAATCAGTTCTTTCCGGCATGCAGGCCGGGCAGGCCGTTGCTCTGGATGCTGCTGACAGTGGGAATACTGAAAACCCGAGCACTAACGCTATCGGCGTCAGCGCTTCTCTCACCACGCAAAAGTCAAAATCTGAGCAACATGTGCGGAGTGATGAAGTCACGGGCAGTACGCTGAACGTGGGCAACAATCTCTCCATCACGGCAACCGGGAAAAACAAAGGCCCGAACAGCGGGGATATTGTGATTGCCGGAAGCCAGTTAAAGGCGGGCGGTGACACCGTGCTGGATGCGAAAAACGACATCCTGCTGGCGGGTGCAGCCAATACACAGCAGACCACGGGTAAGAACAGCAGCAGTGGTGGTGGTGTGGGTATTGGCATCGGTGTCGGCAGCGGTGGCTGGGGGATCAGCGTCTTCGCTAATGGCAACTCTGCTCACGGTAAGGACAAGGGCAACGGTACCGACTGGACCGAAACCACCATCGACAGCGGTAAAACCGTCACTATCAAAAGCGGGAATGACACCGTACTCGATGGCGCGCTGGTCAACGGCAACAAAATTGTCGCCGACGTGGGTCACGACCTGCTGATGCGCAGCCAGCAGGACAATAACGACTACGACAGCAAGCAGACCAGCGTTGCCGGAGGCGGAAGCTTCACCTTCGGCTCCATGTCCGGTTCGGCTTATATGAGCGTCAGCCAGGACAAGATGAAGAGTCGCTTCGACTCGGTGGCAGAGCAAACCGGGCTTTATGCCGGGGATGGCGGTTTCGATATCACAGTCGGCAATCACACCCAGCTGGATGGCGCGGTTATCGCTTCCACGGCCACGGCGGATAAGAACAACCTTGATACCGGGACGTTGGGCTTCAGCGATATCCATAATGAAGCGGATTTCAAAACTCAGCACACGGGCGGCTCTTTCAATACCGGCGGCAGCATCGCCGGGCAGTTTGCGAGTAATGCGGCGAATGCCCTGCTGGCAGGCGGCGGTAATAAAGGCCATGCCGAAGGCACAACTCAGGCTGCTGTCGCTGATGGCACCATCACCATCCGTGACAAGGACAATCAGAAACAGGATGTCGCTGACCTCAGCCGCGATACAGAACACGCCAACGACAACATCAGCCCAATCTTTGACAAGGAGAAAGAGCAGAAACGGCTGCAGGAAATTCAGCTGATCGGTGAAGTGGGTTCTCAGGCTGCCGATGTGGCAAGAACACAGGGCGATCTGGCCGGACGTAAAGCGGCAAAAGATCCGGATTCGCTGGAAGAAGCGCGTCAGCAGCTGGCGAAGGAAGGGAAGCCAGTCACAGATGCCGCCGTGGCGGAACGTGCGTACAACAACGCCTCGTCATTCTATGGCACGGGCGGCGTGGTTCAGCGCGGGCTTCAGGCAGTGACCGGAGCGCTGACCGCTCTGGCTGGTGGTGGCAACCTGGCTGGCGCTCTGGCTGGAGCATCGGCCCCGGAACTGGCGAATATTATCGGACACCGTTCCGGTCTCAGCGATGATGAAGCGCTGATAGCCCATGCCGTTCTGGGTGGCGTTGTCGCTTCACTACAGGGGAACAGCGCCGCAGCTGGTGCGGCAGGAGCGTTGAGCGGTGAACTGGCTGCCCGAGCCATTAAAGATCAAATGTTCCCGGGTAAGAGCAACAGTGAGCTGAGTGAAAGTGACAAGCAGCTGATCAGCAACCTGGCAACTCTGGCATCAGGGCTGGCGGGGAATCTGACAGGTGGAAACTCTGCTGGCACAACAGCGGGCGCTCAGGCCGGGAAGAATGCGGTTGAGAATAACTATCTGAGCAGCACGGAGAAGAGCCTCCAGACGGAGCTGAACCACAAACAGAGCCTGACACCGAAGGAACAACAGGAGCGTGATGCGCTGAACCGTAAGGATGCGGAAACCAGTAAAACCCTGGTGGATGCCTGTATGAACGGCAGTGCTTCAGCCTGTACGGCAGCACGCCAGGATGCGCTGGAAAAACAGGATAGCTATCAGAACCTAGGCTATCAGAATACAAAAGAAAGCCAGGCAGGCTATCAGCAGATACAGCAGTTGCTGAATGGCACCGGCCCGGAAGCGAAGCAGACGCAGGAACTGTTTAACGGTATGGTTGCTGCGTATATGCGTACCGGGATGAGTGAAGAGGCTGCCAAATCAGCGGTAGGCTATCAGCTTGGTGCGATGTATATCGTGGGTGGTGTTGCCGGTATTGGTTCAGGAAAGGCTGTCGAAGGTTCGTTAGCTGGTAAAAATTCCACAGTGAAAGAGAATGCAGGAATAAGACCTACAGTAACAGCAGAACTGGAAGTAAATGGTCAAAAATTTAAAGATACAAACCAAACTGCTAGACCAGCAGAGCAGGCAAATAAAGATCAACCTACATTAATATCAGACAGAGTAACATCTAAAGAGCAAAGCTTGGTGGAGAAGGGAAAAACAAATAATTTACCTTTACCAAACAGTAATATGGCTAATGCTCATGCTGAAATAGGTGCTATACAACAGGCTTATAATGCAGGTAAGACTCAAGATGCTAACCTGACGATTAATGTAGCAGGCAAAGACGTTTGTAGTTATTGCAGAGGTGATATAGCTGCTGCTGCTCAAGCTTCCGGTGCGAAATCAGTCACGATAAATGCTATTGATGATAAAACAGGATTACCTAAAACGTACATCTGGGAGCCAGGCATGAAATCTATAAGGGAAATCAATAAATAATGATAAATTTTGAGCTGGGCGGGCATTATTTAGACAATGGTAAGCGTGTGCAGCTACCTTTAATAGCGCAACCATCAATAGTTCAAATAATGAGTTATTTAGATATATTGAAGAGCCATGACGGGATATTGGTTCTTGATAATGATCAAGAAGATAACCATATGCCTTACAATATGACACTATATTCTGATAGTGGAAATTTCATGATATTACTTGCAACGAGCATGGATGATGGTGATATAGATGTCAGAACATTTTGTAATAAATCTGGTTCCAGAGATTTTATACTAATACTTGGTGAACCATATTCAGAAGCATCAACAGTTAAAGAATTTTCTTCGGTTATAGAAGCATTTAAAGAATTTTATAAAACTGGTGATGTTAGTAGGGAATTATTAGATTGATCTCTTAAATCCCAACCCTAGTGGTTGGGATTTTACTTTATACACCAGTCAGTTAGCGCCTCACCGCTGCGGCCTGCCGATCGCCTCGATAAGCTCCGTGACCTGCTTCTGCCTGCGGGCGGAGAACTTACAGACCCTGCGCAGGATCTGCATGATCTCCGGCTCGGGCGGCGGAGCCGGGAGCGGCTCGTGAGCGGTGAGCACCAGACAGTCGTGTATCACCCGCACCTTCAGTGGTATGCCGGCCCTGAATCCCGCATCATCCAGCCATGCACCCTTCAGCGTGATGGACGTGGCTTTGTTGGGGGTCTTCCAGTCGCGAATGTAACCCACGGTATAACGGCGCTTTTTTAGCGACGGGGCTTCAGTTGTAACAACTTCTGACTTAGAATTTTTCTCAGCTGAGAATAATATGCTGGGCTGTTCGCCGACGACTTGTACTAATAATCCTGGTGATGATCCCATGCGCGGCGGTGGTCTGGATGGCAGCATCGCAGGCGGGCAATGACCTGCTGGTGAAAGGGTAACGACAAACGCACCCGTGACGAGACCTTATAAGCAAGTCATAGGAATCATTGAAAACGAAAAAATATTTTACTGTAAATAAGAAATATTCCTGATGGGAGCAATACTCAGATAATGATAGATAACTAATGTAAATAAGATATTTTTATCTGCCGCTCAGCATCAATACCTTAAAGAATCGCTGCTCATTGTCATAAGAGGCGATTTAATATAGTTAAATATCATTTATATATTTTTGTGGTTATTTTAATATCGATACGTTTAATAAATAAATCTTTTGATATACATTCATGAAAAGAATGTATTTTGTCAGGAATTATATGTGTGACGAAGATCTAAAATTCATATTCCGCAACTGATAAGTATGGCATTTGCGCTTTCATTATTATATTCTCAAAAACCATTTTCACTTATGAAATGTCATAGACAAAATTAACTAATCGAATGTCGCTAATAAATGGAAAGTTTTGACAAGGAGAAAAAATGAAAAAATATTCCGGAGTAATAATCCTGATATGTACTTTGATGCTCAGTGGCTGTGCTGGCCCTAAACCTACTACCGTTAAGGGCCATTGACGGTAGTTCAGTTGCAATATCTGGCACATTTGCCCCACCTGATTTAAATAACAATAATTATGCCGATACCAAACTAAGAATTGTGTCGCCTGCTCATTTGGCATCCGGCATGGGCCTTAAGGTACTAACGGCCGTATTAGGCGGAAGCGTCAGTTCACAAGGTTTTGATAAAGAAGGTTATAAAGGTAGAAGTATTGATAGCATGCCGGAACCGACCAAAACCTATTTTCTCCCCAAAGCTGAAGCGCGGGTAACTAAATGGCTGAGCGAAAACGGTAAGGGACATCAGTATGATCAACCTTTATATATTGCCGCAGCTCGCTGGGCGCTTATCTACAAAGACTTAAGTGCCCAAAACAGTGATTACGAATTGCAATATCGGGTTATCTTCTATAAACGCCCTGAGGGCGGAAACGCATTTTCTGCTTTCATCATTGCTGATTGCTCACCTGTCAAAGAGGCCGCGCCATTCAGCGAATGGGAAGCCAGTAATTATGCTAAAGTGACTCAGGTTACACAGCAATATATGGATGCTTGCCTGCTGGAACTGGATAATCAGTTACCCCGTTTACTTAAAAAGTAATAATGGCGCATTAATATAGTGCAGTTAGCTGGCGTCCCTGATTTTTCTAAAACAGGCGTCAGCTACTAAAGCCACAATGATACTTGCTCAATTCCCCAGCATTTCCCCATTATCCCGCATCCACTCGGCCAGCGAATCCAGCGTTGGGCGCAGCGATTTGCCTAGCTCCGTTATCTGGTACTCCACCCGCGGCGGCACCTCGGCGAACACCTGCCTTGTCACCAGGCCGCGTGATTCAAACTGGCGTAGCTGCTTTGTAAGCTCTTTTTGCGTGATGGGGTGCACCGCGCGCTGTAAATCGCTAAACCTCACCGGTTCATCTATCACAATCATTCTATAGAGAATGGGGATCGCCCATTTGCCGGATATCAGATTCACAAAACTCACCATCGGGCAGGCAATGCCTGCTGGTATTGCCGAAAAATTTTTTATCATCACTTTACCCTGCGGTTAGCTAATGCATCCCATTCGGTTCTTTAGTATGCAAATGGTGCCTACTATCCAAAAGATACTATAGCGGAAATAATGCCCTGACCAGCTAAACATGAGGTAGTGACGATGGGCAGACTTGAAGGTAAATATGCATTAATCACCGGCGGCACCAGCGGTATCGGCTTTGAAACGGCGAGGCAGTTTCTGGCCGAAGGCGCGACGGTCGCGATTACCGGGCGCAATGAAGCAGGCCTGCTGGCAGCTAAAGAAGCGCTTGGTCATGTACATATCATTCATAGCGAGGCGGGCGACATCGGCCAGCAACGGGCGCTCGGCGAGCAGCTTGCGCAGCTGTGGCCGCGCCTGGACGTGCTGTATATCAACGCCGGGGACGTGACGCATCGCCCGCTGCAGGAGTGGGACGAAAGCGCTTACGACAGGCTGATGAACACCAATCTGAAAGGCCCGTTCTTTTTGATTCAGGCTTTGCTGCCGCTGCTGGCGAATCCCTCTTCGGTTATCCTTTGTGGTTCGGTAAGCGCGCATATTGGGCTGCCCCAGAGCAGCGTTTATGCCGCCAGCAAAGCCGCGATCCTCTCCCTTGCCAGAACGCTTTCCGGCGAGCTGCATCCAAAGGGCATCCGGGTTAACGGCTTAAGCCCTGGCCCCACCGAAACTCCGGCGCTGGGTAAACTGGGCAAGAGCGTTTCTGAAGAGACCTTGCGCAAAGATATCCACGCTCTGGTGCCCGTTGGCCGCCTCGGCACGACGCTTGAGCTGGCAAAGGCCGCGGTATATCTCGCCTCCGATGAATCCGCCTTTATGGTCGGGAGTGAATTACTTATTGATGGCGGCGTAGGTAATTTATAAGAGTGGCTATTAAAGGGTGACGGAATGCCCTTTATTTTGCCGGCGGTAACAGCACTATCCTGCTGTTTATTCTCATTAAATACGCGTTGTATCAATAAGCCGCCGAAAAGTACCAGTCATTAAAACCAATTCTGTGTTGCCCCTCACTTGCCGCTTTTTCCCACACTCCGCAATATATATTTTGCCGCATGTTGCGGATAACCACGCTAAGAATGCCAGGGGAAACGATGAAAAAAATCTTTTTATGCTGCGCTGCGGGTATGTCGACCAGCATGTTAGTGGAAAAAATGAAACAGTCTGCCGCCAGTCGCGATATTGCCGTGGAAATTACGGCGGTGCCGGTATCTGATTTCGACCAGATAATTACCGAAGCCGACGTTATTTTGCTTGGCCCGCAGGTCAAATTTCAGCTTCAGAGTTTATCCAGCGCGGCTGCCCCGCACGGCGTGCCGGTAGCGGCTATCGATATGATGCAGTACGGCTCCATGCAGGGCGATAAGGTACTGGATCACGCTCTGTCTTTATTACCAGACGCACAGTAAGGACGAGCCATGAATTACCGTTTTCCTGATAATTTCTGGTGGGGGACCGCCACCAGCGCAACGCAGTCCGAGGGGCGCCAGCCGGGCGATGGCAAAGGTGAGAATATCTGGGACTACGCCTCGCGTCAGTTTAATGAGCGTTTCTTTGACGGCGTAACGTCGGATGATACCTCCACGTTTTACCGAAATTATCGGCAGGACATCCAGCGCGCCAAAGATATTGGTCTGAATTCTTTTCGCACCTCTGTTTCCTGGTCGCGGTTAATTCCCGATGGCGACGGAGAAATAAACCCGCAGGCGGTAGATTTTTATAACTCGGTTATAAATGAATTAAACGCTCAGGGCATCGAGCCTTTTATTAACCTTTATCACTTCGATATGCCGATGGCGCTGCAGGAAAAGGGCGGTTTTGAAAATCGTGAAGTGGTGGAGGCTTTTGCCCGGTATGCGCGTATTTGCTACGAGCTTTTTGGCGATCGCGTGCGCTACTGGTTCACCTTTAACGAGCCGCTTATTCCCGCCGAAGCGGGCTACCTGCATCCTCGTCATTATCCTTACGTCACGGATTTTCGCCGTGCCGCACAGGTTCTCCACCATATTGTTCTTGCACACTGCAAAGCGTTGGCGGCCTGGCGCGAGATGAATATTGAAGGGCAGATTGGCATCATTATGGACGTTATTCCGGTCTATCCGCGTAGCGATACGCCGGAAGATCTCCGGGCGGCGGCAATGGCCGACCTTTTTTACACCCGCAGCATCAACGAACCTGTTTTGCTTGGTCATTATCCCGACGAGCTGATCGCCATTCTCAAAGAGCATGGCCCAGCTGCCGGAAAGTTTACCCGGCGACCGCGAGCTTATCGCCCGGACGCGTATCGATTTGCTGGGAATAAACTATTACCGCCCCAGACGCGTTAAGGCGCGTGAAACGCCGCTGGAAGAGACGCATGGCTTTGTTCCCGAAAGGTTCTTTGAGGAGTACATCATGCCGGGGCGCAGGATGAATACTTCCCGCGGTATCGAGATTTATCCGGCGGCGCTTTATGACATCGCGATGGTGGTAAAAGAGTGCTACGGCAATTTGCCCTGGTTTGTTTCGGAGAACGGCATCGGTATTGCCGACGAAGAGCAGTTTATGGTTAACGGCCAGGTGCAGGACGACTACCGGATTGAATTTCTGAAAGAGCATCTGGGCTATCTGCATCAGGCAATGGCCGACGGCAGCCGTTGCCTGGGCTACCACATGTGGACCTTTATCGACTGCTGGTCCTGGCAGAACGCCTATAAAAATCGCTACGGTTTTTACCGCCTGGATTTAGCCACCCAGCAGCGTTCGCTGAAAAAATCGGGGCAGTGGTTCCGCTCGGTGATTGAAAACAACGGCTTCGAGGGGGCGTAGCATGTCTTATTTTGAAAGGCTGGCCGAAAAAATGCTGCCGGTGGCGAACGCCATCGGTAACCAGCGGCACATGCAGGCGATCCGTAACGGGCTGATCTCTATTTTACCCCTGACCATTGTCGGATCGTTTTTCGTTATTTTGCTTAATATTCCGATCAAAGGTTATATGGATTTTATCGCGCCCTGGCGCGATATGCTGGACGTTCCCTTTCGCTTTACCGTCGGGCTGATGTCGCTTTATGCCGCCTTCACCATTGGCTCCTTCCTGGGGAAAAGCTATAAGCTCAACGATATCACCAGCGGGCTGCTGGCCATGTTAGCGACGCTGCTGATGATTGTGCCGGTCAATATTAAAGAAGGCGTTACCGTCGCCGGAGAGGCGGTGGCCGGGCGCTATATTCCCATTACCTCGCTCAGCTCTCAGGGATTATTTGGGGCCATTATTTCGTCGCTGATCGCCATTGAGATCTACCGCTTTATAAAGGTCCGCAATATCGAAATTAAGATGCCCGAGGGCGTGCCGCCGGTGGTGGCGAGCTCTTTCTCAGCGCTTTTTCCCACTCTCGCGGTGGTGCTGATCTTCTGGATCCCGCGGCACTTTCTGAATATCGACATTAACGCCATCATCAGCTTTATTATCATGCCGCTTAAAGGGTTTATGACCGGCACCAATCTGTTTGGCGGGATCGTTACGCAGTTCTTTATCGATCTGTTCTGGGTGTTCGGGATCCACGGACACGCGGTGATGGGGCCGTTGATCCGCCCGCTTTGGGACCAGGCGATCGTGCAGAATATGGAGCTGTTCCAGGCCGGCACCAGCGCTTACGAGCTGCCGAATATCTTTACCGAGCAGTTCTTCCAGTGGTATGCCCAGATGGGCGGTACCGGTTCGACGCTCGCTCTGGTGGTGCTGTTTATCCGTTCGAAAGCGACCTACCTGAAGTCCCTTGGGAAGCTGTCGTTTATTCCGGGGTTATTTAACATCAACGAGCCGATGATTTTCGGCGCGCCGATAGTGATGAACCCGATTCTGGCCGTGCCCTTTATTCTCGCGCCGATGGTGAATACCGTGGTGGTGTACCTGTTTACCCTTAGCGGGCTTATTCCGCGCATGATGGTGAAACCGCCGTTTACCATTCCGGCTCCGCTGGGGGCGCTTATCACCACCAACTGGAACCTGATAGCCTGCGGGCTGGTGTTTATCTGCTTCTTTATTTCGCTGGCGATCTACTATCCGTTCTTTAAGGTTTACGAGAAGAAGATGCTGGAAACCGAACAGCAGCAGCGCGAAGAGGAGAACGCGAAGCAGTTAGCGGATGCGTGAAGCTATGTCGGGTAGCGCTTTGCTTACCCGACCTACGAAATCGGGATTGTGGGTTGAACAATGTCGGGTGGCGCTTACGCTTACCCGACCTACAACATCGGGAAGGTGGGTTGAACCATGCCGGGTGGCGCTTACGCTTACCCGACCTACAACATCGGAAAGGTGGGTTGAACAATGTCGGGTGGCGCTTACGCTTACCCGACCTACAACATCGGGATGGTGGGTTGAACAATGTCGGGTGGCGCTTACGCTTACCCGACCTACAACATCGGAACGGTGGGTTGAACCATGCCGGGTGGCGCTTACGCTTACCCGACCTACAACATCGGGAAGGTGGGTTGAACAATGTTGGGTGGCGCTTACGCTTACCCGACTTACAACATCGGGATGGTGGGTTGAACAATGTCGGGTGGCGCTTTGCTTACCCGGCCTACAAAACCAGTGATTGTAGGGTGGATAAGCGTAAGCGCCATCCACCTGTATGCATCCACCATTCTTACATCAGAATGCCGTTTCTAACGTTTCCAAAACGTTATATTCATCATCCACCAGCAGCAGCGCCTTCCACTTGTCGAACGTCAGGCAAGGGTGGGAGGTGCTGAAGACCAGAATATCCCCAACCTGCACGTCGGCGCCGGGTCTGAGCTTGAGCATCGCGTGTTGATCCATGATGCCGGTGGTTTCGATAACCTCCCCCGGATGCGACAGCGATTTTCCCTGGCGGTAATGCGCGATGGGCTGCGGCAAACCTGCGTCGAAGGCGCTGTCGCGCTTGCCGAAGTTTACAATGGCGCGATCGCTTTCCGGCACCGACTGCACCATGGCGACCAGTTCCAGCGCGGACGCTAAATCCCCGCCCAGGCCGCAGGCGACTTTGTCGCGGGCCATCAGCTCGTCCTGCGCTTGCTGATAAATCCCTTTATCGTGCGTGATGTAGCAGCCCGGGCGGATAACCACGCGGCAGTTGGCCGGTTTATCCGCCTGCAGCCAGACGTTGCACACTACGTCATACCAGACTGAACCCGCGCCGGTGAGAATAAATTCCCCCTCCACATAACGCTCAAGCTGGCAGGCAAGCGCGGCCGCATCGCGCAGCAGCGCCTCTACTTTTGGCTGCGGATTGTCGCCGTGCAGCACGCCTTCGTACAGCTCCAGACCGCGTAAGCGCAGCCCCGGCAAGCCCGAAATCTCTTCTGCCAGCGCCAGAGCCTGCTCCGCTGTACGGCAGCCGCAGCGCCCGCCCGGCACGCCCAGCTCAATCAGAATATCAAGCCGCTGGTTTTGCGCGCTAAAGAAAGCGGAGAGGGTTCGGGCGTTGGCGACGCTGTCTACGCAGCAAAGATAATCGACATCCTGATATTCATTTTTTAGCTTTGCGACCAGCTGCATATTCGCTTTGCCGACCAGCTGGTTAACCATTAGCACCCTTTTTACGCCGCTTACCATCGCGATGCTCGCCTGCCAGGCGCTGCCCACGCCGACGGCCCATGCTCCGGCCTGCTGTTGCTGCTGGAAAATCCACGGCGTCATGGTCGTTTTTCCGTGTGGCGCAAGGCTTACGCCGCGCTTATCGGCGTAGCGCTGCATCCACTGGATATTGTTTTCCAGCGCGGCTTTTTTTATTACCGCAGCGGGCAGACAGACGTCTTCATTCAGGAGGTTAGCCGCGTCGTTCATCGGGGCGGATTTGTGCGGAACGAGGTTACTTTCTTGGTATTTCATAACATTATTCCTTTGCGGTTATCTTTTCTTTCAGAATGGGTATCTTTGTTAATTTATTGAAATTAAATAAAATATATTAACTAATTACTTGTTGATGAATAAAAGTATCAGAAAATCCTATGCGTTTTGCGTAGTCTTCCACTGTTTTTCTCGCTTGTAAATGGTTAACTTTAGCCCAGAACACAACGGGGGTTAGGAACACATGAAGTTCGACTATCTGTTCAGAAATGTTACGGTCATTGACGGCAGCGGCGGTGCGGAATACCGCGCCGACGTCGCCATTGAAGGCGATCGCATCGCTGAGATTGCGCCCGCTATCAGCGCCCGGGCGCGATATGAAATCGACGGCGCGGGACGCGTGCTGGCCCCGGGTTTTATCGATGTCCACACCCACGACGATATCAACGTTATCCGCATGCCGGAGTACCTGCCGAAAATAAGCCAGGGCATTACGACGGTGATCGTGGGCAACTGCGGCATCAGCGCGGCCACCGCGACCATGAAAGGAAGCGTGCCGGACCCGATGAATTTACTCGGCGACGTTGAGCACTTTATCTACCCGACGGTTGCGGCCTATGCCGAAGCGGTTGCGGAGGCGCGTCCGGCGATTAACGTCGGCACGCTTATCGGCCATACCGCGCTGCGTAACAACCATATGGACGATTTGTTCCGCACCGCGACGGCAGAAGAAATTAGCGGCATGCGCGCGCAGCTTAAGCTCGCTTTGCAACAGGGCGCGCTGGGGCTGAGTACCGGCCTCGCCTATGCCACGGCGTTTCACTCCTCTACCGAAGAGGTGATGGCGCTGGCGGAAGAGCTGGCGGCGGAAAAGGGGATCTACACTACCCACCTGCGTTCGGAGTTCGAACCGATTCTGGAAGCGCTCGACGAAGCGTTTCGTATCGGCCGCCACGGCAAGGTGCCGGTGGTGGTATCGCACCATAAATGCGCCGGGGCGAAGAACTGGGGCCGCACCGTTGAGACGCTGAAGCTGTTCGACAAGGTTCGCCAGCAGCAGGACGTGTCCTGCGACTGCTATCCCTATTCAGCAAGCTCCTCGACGCTGGATATGAAACAGATTACCGACGAGTTCGACATCATCATTACCTGGTCTGAGCCGCACCCGGAAGTCGCCGGGCAGTCGTTAAAGCAGATTGCGGAAGGCTGGTCGATGTCGCTTCACGAAGCCGGCAAATTGCTGATGCCCGCCGGGGCGATTTATTACAACATGGACGAGCGCGACGTGCGGCGCGTATTGAGCTACCCGGTGACGATGGTGGGTTCAGACGGGCTGCCGAACGATCCTATGCCGCATCCGCGTCTGTGGGGCGCCTTCCCCCGCGTACTGGGACATTACAGCCGCGACGAGAAGCTGTTCCCGCTCACGGTTGCCGTACATAAGATGACGGGCATGTCGGCGGCGCGTTTCCAGCTTGCGGAGCGAGGGCTGGTGAAGCGCGGCTACTATGCGGATTTGGTGATGTTCGACCCGGAAACGGTGCGCGACGTGGCAAGTTTTAGCGATCCCCAGCAGCCCGCTGCGGGCATTGAGGCGGTAATGGTCAATGGCGTGATGAGCTATGGCCGTGATAAACAGGTTATCGGACGGGCCGGACGGTTTTTGCGCCGGTAGCATTTTGTCGGATAAGAACGTCAGGGCGGAGAAGCGTTAAGCGCCATCCGCCACAAAAGAAAGGAGCAACGATGAGCATTAAACGTTACGGAGTGGGCGGCAGTACGGGCACCGGCGGGCAGCATCTGCCGTTTGCTAAAGCGGTGGAGGCGGGCGGCTGGCTGTACGTCTCCGGGCAAACGCCAATGAAAGACGGCGAGGTGGTGGAGGGCGGCATTATCGAACAGTCCCGCCTGGCGATTCAGAACTGCGTAGACATTATGGAAAGTGCGGGCTACGGCCTGGCGGACGTGGTGCACGTGAAGGTTTTCCTGACCGATGCGCGCTACTTCCAGTCGTTTAACAAAGTGTTCAGCGAGTTTTTCTCCGACCATCCGCCGGCCCGCGTGTGCTGCGTGGCCGACCTGGTTGTTGACTGCAAAGTGGAAGTGGATTTGACCTGTTATAACGCTGAACGCGCAAAATAAATAAACGCCGGCGGGCTAAGCGTATGCGCCTCCCGCCGCAATAAGTGTCTTATTAATAAATAAATCAGGTGCGTCTTACCGAACGTGCTTAAGGGTTTCCTGTATGTTTTTTTCAGGCGGCTAATTTCATCTTTATTATTGATCTGGAAGTGAGCCATGAATAATTACTCTTTTTTAATTTGGTTTGCGATTTATGCCTGCGCGATGATTACCCTCGGCTGGTATGTCTCCCGCCACCAGAAAAATGGCGATGACTTTTTATTAGGCGGGCGCTCGTTACCGATGATTTTAACCCTCGGTTCGACCGTCGGCACCATGGTGGGCACCGGTTCAAGCGTGGGCGCGGTGGGCTTTGGCTATACCAACGGCTGGGCAGGAATGCTTTACGGCCTCGGCGGCGCCGTAGGTATTTTGCTGGTGGCCTGGCTTTTTGCGCCGGTGCGTAAAATGCGCTTTATGACCATGAGCGAAGAGATATCTTATTACACCGGCGGCAGCAAAATTATTAAAAACGTGGTGGCGATATTAATATTTATCGCCTCCATCGGCTGGCTGGGCGCGCATATTCTTGGCGGCGGGTTATATCTGGCCTGGGCCAGCGGTATCGATATTAATACGGCGAAAATTATTATCGCCGCGGCCTTTGTGGTTTACGTCGGTATCGGCGGCTATTCCGCAGTGGTGTGGATTGATACCGTCCAGTCGTTGATTTTATTTATCGGTTTTATTCTGATGGCGGCACTTGCGGTGCATCACGTGGGCGGCTGGAGCCATATTCAGCAGGCCGTTGATCCGGCGGCGCAAAGCCTGTTTGCGGTGGATAAGCTCGGCATTCTGCCGGCCCTTCTCTCTGGCGATGGTTATCGGCGTCGGCGTGCTGGCCACTCCTTCTTACCGCCAGCGCATTTACTCCGCCAAAACGGTCGGCACGGTGCGCAAATCCTTCGTGATTACCGGCCTGCTGTATCTGGGCTTCTCCTTCCTGCCCGCGATTATCGGCATGGCGGCGTACACCATGAACCCCGCCCTTGAAAACAGCGGCTTCGCCTTCCTGTTCGCCACGCAGGTTCTGCCGCCGGTACTGGCGATGGCGGTGCTGATTGCCGGCATGTCAGCCAACATGTCTTCCGGCAGCTCCGACGCCATCGCCGCGGTTTCAATTATGCTGCGCGATCTCTACACCCTGATTACGGGCCACATGCCCGCGCCTGAAAAAGCGATTCGCCTGTCGCGTATTTTCCTCGTGCTGGTGATTGGCCTGGCGCTGCTGTTCGCCCTGACCTCCAACGACATCATCAGCTACATCACCAAAATGATTTCGATGATTATGTCCGGCATGTTTATCTGCTCGCTGCTCGGCCGCTTCTGGACGCGCTTTAACTGGCAGGGCGCGCTGGCGGCGCTAATCGGTGGGGCAGGCGCTTCTTTGGTGGTGCTGGCAAACGACAGCTGGCTGAGCTTCTGGGGCAACCCGGTGGTGCCTTCCGTACTGGCGAGCCTGAGCTGTGCGGTAGTGGTGACGCTGCTGACTCCGGCCAGCAAAATGAGCCGCGAAGAGGCGCTGGAGACGATCACCCGCGAACGTGAAAGCCAGCCGCAAGCCGTACCCGTGCCGCTGGGTAAAAGCGCTGCGGGGAACGCACGATGAGCGGAAGCTATATCGCCATCGACTGGGGCTCAACGCACCTGCGCGCCTGGCTGTATCGCGACGGGCAGTGCGTAGACAGCCTGCAGCTGCCTTACGGCGTAAGCCGTCTGGTGGGGCAAACCGCCCGGGAGACGTTCGACAAATACATCGAACCCTGGCGCGTGCGGGAAGCTATGCCGGTGGTCATGGCCGGCATGATCGGCAGCGATGCGGGCTGGCGGCCCGTGCCCTATCTGGCTTGTCCGGCGTCGCTGCACGAGCTGAGCGCCCGGCTTTATGAGGTTGCGCCGCAGGTATGGATCGTGCCGGGCCTGAAGACCGCGCGAAACGTAATGCGGGGCGAAGAGACGCAGCTGCTGGGCGCGATGCGGCTTGCTCCTGCTGCCTGTTACGTCCTGCCCGGCACGCACAGCAAATGTGTGCGGGTAACAGACGGCGCGGTGAGCGCCTTTTCCACCGCGATGACGGGCGAACTGCACCACGTGTTGCTGAATCATTCGCTTATCGGCAAAGGGCTGCCGGAGCAGCGCGACGACAGCGTGGCGTTTCAGGCGGGCCTGCAAAGAGGGCTGGATTCACCGGCGTTCGTGAACAAGCTCTTTGAGGCGCGAGCGTCACGAGTGCTGGGCGAGCTGGCGCCAGAATCCGTCAGCGACTGGCTTTCCGGCCTGCTGATCGGCGCAGAAGTCGCGGCGATAGAATCCGTGAAAAGCGTAACCCTGGTAGGAGGCGAAGCGCTCTGCCGCCGCTATCGACAGGCTTTTGAAAAGGCAGGCATTTCAGCCGAAGAAATAGCGGGCGACGCCGCTTTCCAGCAGGGCATAAGGAGCATTCTCAATGCAAGACGCTAACCCTTTAGTCGCCATTTTGCGCGGCATTCACCCCCATGAAGCCGACGACCACGTCGGCACGCTGATAGAAGAGGGATTTCGCTACGTAGAGATCCCGCTGAACTCGCCGGACTGGCAGCAGAGCATTCCGCAGACCATCGGCCGCTACGGCGATAAAGCTTTTATCGGCGCGGGTACGGTGCTGAAAGCGGAGCAGGTGGATTTCCTCGCCGGGGCCGGGGCGAAGCTGATAGTGACGCCGAACACCAGCCCGGCGGTAATTCGCCGCGCGGTTGATGCCGGAATGCTGGTTTGTGCCGGCTGCGCCACCGCCAGCGAGGCTTTTACCGCGCTGGAGGCCGGGGCGCAGTGGCTGAAAATTTTCCCGTCTTCAGCTTTTGGCCCGGCTTATATCGCGGCGTTAAAAGCGGTGCTGCCGCCTTCCATTCCCGTGCTGGCGGTTGGCGGCGTTACGCCGGAAAACCTGGGCGAATATTTACGGGCCGGCTGCGCGGGCGCGGGGCTTGGCGGCGATTTGTATCGCGCGGGGCAGAGCGTGGAGACGACCCGTGAAAAGGCCCGGCGGTTTATGGCAGCCTTCAGGCTTTGAAAGCGGGATGAGCGCCAGCCGCGAGTTCTAATCCCCTAACGGCTGTCGATCCGCCCCGCCGCGGTGGCTGTCCAGCGCCAGCTTGATACGCCGCAGCCGGTCCTTCGCCTGATTTTTATTCGCCATCGCCAGCTCCGTCGCCAGCACGTCGACCATCGCCAGCATCGCGTAGCGCGAGGTGCTCGGCTTAAAGATGTAGTCATTTTCCCGCACGATAAGCGGCAGGACGATATCGGCGTTGGCCGCCAGCGGCGACTCCTGCGGCGTAATAGCGATAACCTTTGCGCCGTACTGCCTCGCCATCGCCGCGCTTTCAATGATTTCCGGCGTATAGCCGCCCAGCGAGAGGGCGAGCACCACGTCGTTCGGCGTCACGGCAGAACACATCATTCTGACCAGCAGGCCGTCGCTCTGGCTGACCACCGGCAGGCCAAGGCGGAACAGGCGAAACTGCACTTCCTGCGCGCAAATCGTCGAGCCGCCGCCCATGCCGATAGCCAGAATCTGCCGCGCGTCGCTCAGCCATTCGACGGCCTTTTTGAGCGATTCCGGGTCGAGCGCCCGGCGATTAATGTCCAGCACGTTAATGATAGTTTCGTAGATCCCCTGCACCCCTTCGAGATCCGGCACGTCGAGAATAAAGCGCTGCCCGACGGCCAGCGACTGCGCGAGCTTCACCTTCAGTTCCCGCACGTCCTTGCAGCCGATGGCGCGCGCAAAACGGGTGATCGACGCCTGGCTGGTGCCGGTAAGCCGCGCCATTTCTGCAATAGGTAAAGTAGCGGCAGACTGCACGTCATCAAGAATAAACTGCGCAATGCGCTTTTCCGTGGCGGTAAGCTCCACAAAGCGGTCGGTGATGCAGGAAATAATGTCGATGGAAAAAGCCATGGCGCCGCGTCCTGAAAATGAAGAAAAATAGCCGGTACTTTGTACCATAAATAAGCGAAGCATGTTGGGCAACAGACGGGCAAAAATGAAAGACGGCGGCGACGAAAAGTTTACAAAATCGCCGTTTTCAGGCCATTATTCATCCAACTTTCCTCAGTAAAAGGGCCTGCAGATGACCAGAATGACAGCGAAAGATTTCCCGCCCGAGCTCCTTGAGTACTTCGATTTTTACGTGCACGGTAAAATCAGCAAGCGTGAGTTCCTCGATCTGGCTTCAAAATTCGTCGTCGGCGGACTGTCTGCCGTGGCTCTTGGCACGCTGCTGACGCCCAACTACGCCTACGCGCAGCAGGTGGAGTTTACCGATCCCGATATTCTGCCGGAATATATCCATTATCCTTCGCCGCAGGGGCACGGCAGCGTGAAAGGCTATCTGGTGAAGCCCGCGAAGGCGATGGGAAAAGTGCCTGCCGTGGTGGTGGTTCATGAGAACCGCGGCCTGAATCCCTATATCGAAGATGTGGCGCGGCGCGTGGCGAAGGCGGGATTTATCGCGCTGGCGCCGGACGGATTAAGCTCGGTCGGCGGCTATCCCGGCAACGATGAAAAAGGCCGCGAGCTGCAGCAGCAGGTCGATCCTGGCAAACTCATGAACGATTTCTTTGCCGCAATAGAGTTTCTGCTCAATAACGAAGCGACGACCGGCAAGGTCGGCATCACCGGCTTCTGCTACGGCGGCGGGGTGGCGAACGCGGCGGCGGTGGCTTACCCGGAACTGGCGGCGGCGGTGCCTTTCTACGGCAGGCAGCCGAAAGCGGAAGATGTGCCGCGCATTAAGGCGCCGCTGCTGCTGCACTACGGCGAGCTGGACAAGCCTGTCAACGAAGGCTGGCCTGCCTATGAGGCCGCGCTGAAGGCCAATAATAAAATCTACGAAGCCTATGTCTATCCGGGCGTGAACCACGGTTTCCATAACGATTCAACGCCGCGGTACGACAAGGCTGCGGCAGAGCTTGCGTGGAAGCGCACCATTGACTGGTTTAATAAGTACCTGGCGTAAAGCGCCATCCGCTGTCAAAAGGCCTGGGCTAGCACCACGTTACCCAAAGCGATGCCGTTTTTGCCGGTGCGTTTTATCAGATACATCGACTCGTCGGCGTGGATCACCGCGTCGGCGAAATTATCGCTCTCCCGGCACTCGTGGACGCCTATCGATGCGCCAAGGGTAGCGGCGCCGTTGCCCAGCTCAAAGGGGGTAACGGCGGCGTCCAGACAGCGCCTGGTAATACCGCTAATTTCCTGGTTATCCATCGCCCACGGCATCAGCAGGATAAATTCGTCGCCGCCGATGCGGCCGATGGTGACTTCCGGCGGACAGGCGTCCTGCAAACGCTGGCTAAGCTGCAGCAGCACTTCGTCCCCGCTGCGGTGGCCAAAGGTATCGTTCACGTTTTTAAAGTCGTCCAGATCGATAAAGGCAAGGGAGAGCGGCCCCGCGCTCTTTCATCGCGTCAAAACGCGCGCGCAGCGCGTGGCGGTTGGTTAAGCCGGTCAGCGGGTCGTGGTTGGCGAGTTTGGCAAGCTGCTCTTCGTACTGCTTCTCTTTGGTCATATCGATGTGGGTGCCGGTCACCTTGAGCGGCTTTCCGTCATCGTCCCACTCGGTTACCCTGCCGCGGTCCAGAACCCAGGTGACGGCGCCGTTTTTAGCCTGCATGCGGTGCAGGGCTTCGTAAAACGGCGCTTTGCCTTCCAGGTGGTTGTAAAATGCCGCCAGCACCATCTCTTTATCTTCCGGATGCAGGTGCTCACGCCACACCTCGAAGTGAGCGCTAAGTTCTTTGGGCTGATAGCCCAGCATCGAACCCCAGCGGCGATTGAAGATAACCAGCTTGCCGCTGGGCACGTCGAGCTGCCACAGGCACAGGCCGGTGCCGTCCAGAGCCGCACTGAGCTTGTTTCGCGCGTCGTGTGCAATTCTTTTTAGCCGGGCGTTGTGCTTTTTGAGGTTCTGAATTTGCTGCCTGAGCGCGTCTTCGGACATTCATCATGTCTATGTTCAAATAATATCCATTCTTAACAGTTATAAATGAGTTGTAAATATGGCCCGTGAAAAAGTTATCGCGCAACCCCTTGCCCGCTCTCCATTTTTGCCTGCTGGCGGGTTGAGAAGATAAAGGCCAGCATAAACACGATGGCCGAAAGCACCACGATGGTTGGCGCAGGCGCGCTGTCGATAAAGAAGGAAAGGTAAACGCCGATAAACGAGACGCTAATCGCCACGGTAAGGGCTACCAGCATCATGGATAAGAATGTGCGGGTCAGCAGGGAGGCGATAGCGCCGGGGGCGATCAGCAAAGAGATCGCGAGGATAATCCCCACCGCTTTCAGGGCGGCGACGATGGTTAACGACACCATGCACAGCAGGCCGTAGTGCAGCAGCCTGACGTTAAGGCCGGACGCCTGCGCCTGCGCGGGATCGAAAGCGTGCAGCAGGAAATCCCGCCACTTCACGGCGATAACGCCGGCGGTGAACAGCGCTATCGTGCCCGTCAGAATGATATCCTTCTGCCCGACGCCGAGCATGTCGCCGAACAGGATATGGTCGAGGTGGATATCGGGTTTAAGATAAACATACAGCACCAGGCCCGCGCCAAACATGCCGGAGAAGACTATGCCCATCACGGTATCGCGTTTGATGCGGCTGTTGTCCTGCAAAAAGCCCGTCGCCAGCGCGCAGAACAGGCCCGCCGCAAACGCGCCAACGCCCAGCGGTAGTCCAACCATCCAGGCAACCACTACGCCCGGGAAAACCGCATGGCTCATGGCGTCGCCCATCAGCGCCCAGCCTTTGAGCACCAGGAAGCAGGAGAGCAGGGCGCAGGGAACGGCGACCAGCGCGGTCATGACCAGCGCATTGATCATAAAGCCGAACTGGAAAGGGGAAAGCAGCGTATCGACGAGGTTCATGGAGCGACTCCCTGCGCCCGGCGCGCGCGTTTACGGTTTGCCAGCAGGCCGTGCTTCGGCGCGAAAACGAAGGCCAGCAGGAACAAAATGGTTTGCAGCACGACGATAATTCCGCCCGTCGCGCCGTCGAGAAAATAGCTGATATAGGTGCCGATAGCGCAGGTGAAGCTGCCCAGCGCCACGGAAATCATCAGCAGCTTCGGGAAGCGGTCGCTCAGCAGATAAGCGGTTGCGCCAGGCGTAACCACCATGCAAATCACCAGAAATGCGCCGACGGTTTGCAGCGCGGCGACGGTGGTCGCCGACAGCAAAGTGAAAAACAGCCCCTTCATCAGTAGGGGATTCAGGCCGACAGAACGGGCGTGGTTTTCATCGAAAAAGGTCACCATCAGGTCTTTCCATTTCACCAGCAAAATCGCCAGCGAAACAAAGCCAATCACCGCCAGCTGGACGATGTCCGCGGGGGCGATGGCCAGAATATTACCCAGCACGATGGTCTGAATATTCACCGAGCTTGGGTTAAGCGACACCATAAACAGCCCGAGGCCGAAGAAAGAGGAGAAGATAAGCCCGATGATGGTGTCTTCCCGCAGCCGCGTGCGCTGGTTTAAAAACAGCATGGTCACCGCCGCCAGCCCGCCGGAGAAAAACGCGCCGATGGAAAACGGCAGGCCAAGCATCCAGGCGCCCGCGACGCCCGGCACGATAGCGTGCGAGAGCGCATCGCCAATCAGCGACCAGCCTTTAAGCATCAGATAGCAGGAGAGAAAAGCGCATACGCCGCCGACCAGCGCCGATACCCAGATGGCGTTGAACATATAGCTATAGGCGAACGGCTCGAGCAGAATGCCCATCGATTATTCCCCTTTCATCCGATTGGCTGCGCGGATAAACGGACGTTCGTCGTCGGTGACCACGCTGGTTTCCAGGCCGGTTAACCTGACGTGTCGCAGCACGCCGCTGAAGGCGAGCTCAAGGTTTTGCTGGGTGAAGGTTTCGCTTGTTGGGCCGCAGGCGAGGACGGTGCCCTTAACCAGTACGGTGTGGTCGCAGTAGTCGGTGACCGCGCCAAGATTATGGGTGGCGACCAGCATGGTGCGGCCTTCGTCGCGTAGCTCGCGCAGCAGGGTGATGATTTGCTCTTCGGTTTTAACGTCCACGCCGGTAAAGGGCTCGTCCAGCAGGATTACCTGGCCGTCCTGGGCGATGGCGCGGGCTAAAAAGACGCGCTTTTTCTGCCCGCCGGAAAGCTCGCCAATCTGACGGCGGCGGAAATCGCTCATGCCCACGCGCGCGAGCGCATGGTCTACGGCCGCCTTGTCCGCCTTGCCCGGAATGCGCAGCATGCCCATGTGCCCGTAGCGGCCCATCATCACGACGTCTTCCACCAGCACCGGGAACGACCAGTCCACGTCTTCAGCCTGGGGCACGTAGGCAACCAGATTCTGGCGCAGCGCCTTTTTGGTCGGCATGCCGAGAATGGCGATATCGCCTTTCGCCAGGCGAACGAAACCCATAATGGCTTTGAACAGCGTCGACTTGCCGGAACCGTTAACCCCGACCAGCGCCGCGATGGTGCCGGTCGGGATCTGAAAAGTGGCGTCGCGCAGGGCGGTATGCCCGTTGCGGTAGGTGACGCTTGCGTCCTGCACGGAGATTCCTGCGATCATTTCGCCGCTCCTTCGTTGATGCCCCTGACGAGGGTAGAGGTTGTCACGCGCAGCAGATCGAGATAGGTCGGAACCGGGCCGTCCGCCGCGCTCAGCGAATCCACGTACAGCACGCCGCCGTAGTGGGCGCCTGACTCGCGGGCCACCTGGCGGGCGGGCTTATCCGAAATGGTGCTTTCGCTGAATATTGCCGGGATGCCGTGCCGGCGAATGGTGTCGATAACTTTACGTACCTGCTGCGGCGTGCCCTGCTGGTCGGCGTTAATCGGCCACAGATAGAGCTCTTTTAATCCGTAATCGTTGGCGAGGTAGGAGAAGGCGCCCTCGCTTGTGACCAGCCAGCGCTTGTCCGCGGGAATTTTGTTGATCTCGTTACGCAGCGGCTCAAGGGTTTGCTGAATCTTCCGCTTATAGGCTTCGGCATTTTGGGCGTAAACGGCGGTATTTTCCGGATCGTGAAGGCTTAAGGCATCGCGGATGTTATCGACGTAGATGAGCGCATTTTTCGGCGACATCCAGGCGTGTGGGTTCGGTTTGCCGTTATACGGCCCTTCGGTAATGCCCGTCGGCGTAATGCCTGCCGATACCACCACTTCCGGCACGCCTTTTATGTGCTGATAAAACTTCTGGAACCACAGCTCGAGGTTAAGGCCGTTGGCTAAAATAAGCCGCGCGCCCTGAGCGCGGCGAATATCCCCGGGCGTTGGCTGGTATTCGTGGATTTCAGCGCCGGGTTTGGTGATGGACTCAACCTCTGCCGCGTCGCCCGCCACGTTTCTGGCCATATCGGCGATGATGGTGAAGGTCGTAATCACCTTAAACTTATCCTTCGCCCACGCGGGGTTAAACATCAGCGCCACCATCACGCCTGTTGCCATCAGCAAACTTGTCGCCGTCGCTTTTCCGAACATATCATCCCCTGTGGTTCGCCTGTTAAATAAACAGATATAGCAATTGCTATAAAACATAGCCGTAGCTATGTTTAAATGCAAATAATTATCATTTAATTAGAGTGCGTATGGTTTTCGGGCAGGGATAACCCGGCGGCAGCCGGGTTGGTCAGGCAGGGAAATTACAGATTGAACGCATCAAAATCCGCGGCGTCGTGTCGTTCTGGCAGCTGTTCATCGCCCCAGGTGCGGTTCACGATGCGCCCGCGCTTCACCGCAGGACGGCTGGCTACTTCGTCCGCCCAGCGGTTAAAGTTTTTGTACGAAGCAACGTCCAGGAATTCGGCGGACTCGTACAGGCCGCCTTTTGCCAGCGCGCCGTACCACGGCCAGATGGCCATATCGGCAATAGAGTATTCATCGCCTGCGATAAACCGGTGGTCGGCAAGCTGACGGTCAAGGACGTCGAGCTGGCGCTTGGTTTCCATCGCAAAGCGGTTGATGGCGTATTCGATTTTTACCGGCGCGTAGTGATAGAAGTGGCCGAAACCGCCGCCAAGGTAGGGCGCGGAGCCCTGCAGCCAGAACAGCCAGTTTAGCGTTTCGGTACGCGCAGCGATATCCTGCGGCAGGAAATAGCCGAACTTATCGGCCAGGTAAACCAGAATGGAGCCGGATTCAAAAACGCGAATTGGCGGCGTGGCGGAGTTATCGAGCAGCGCCGGAATTTTGGAGTTCGGGTTCACCTCAACAAAGCCGCTGGAGAACTGATCGCCCTCGCCGATGCGGATTAAATGCGCATCGTATTCCGCGCCGCTTACGCCCAGCGCCAGGAGTTCTTCCAGAAGAATCGTCACCTTCTGGCCGTTAGGCGTGCCCAGCGAATAAAGCTGTAGCGGATGCCTGCCTGCCGGCAGCGTTTTCTCGTGGGTCGGCCCGGCAACGGGGCGGTTGATATTGGAAAACTGGCCTGCCTCTGATTTGTTCCAGGTCCAGACTTTTGGCGGTTGGTAGTTGTTTTCGGACATGATTGGCCTGCCTTCTGCCAGGAAAATTACACAGGGCGGACAGGGTTACGTCATCCGCCATCGTCGGTATGAAACTGCTTATCCGCCCTACGGCTGAGCGGAATAATGACCCTGAAGTGTAGCAGGCGGGAAGAGGGGAAAAGCTTATACAGCCCAAAAAGCAAAAACCCAACCATAGGCTGGGTTCTTTAAATAGTGATGCCCGGACTCGGACAAAAACGTCGGGAACGTTTTTGAACAGCGCTTGCGCTGGCCCCGAAGGGGGAGCCTCATGGATGAGGCGTATAATCGAACTTGTTCGATGAAGAGTCTGTATCCCGGAAAGCAAAAAACCAGCCCTTAGGCTGGTTTTTCTGAATAAGTGGTGCCCGGACTCGGAATCGAACCAAGGACACGGGGATTTTCAATCCCCTGCTCTACCGACTGAGCTATCCGGGCAACGGGGCGCATTAAACCGTAATGGTCCTGCTTCGTCAATCATATTTCAGGAAAAACTGTTCAATCGCTTAACTTTGCGTCAATCTGACGCGTTCTTAGCCCTGCAGGGGTAAAGATGCACAAATCTTCCAGACATTTGCCGGGCGGTTGCGAATGCTGGCAGGACGAATACAGGAGGCGATATGGCGCAAGACTGGCTGGAGTTACATCAGCACGGCGAGACGGGCATCGAGACGATTCGGGCCCACTTTGAAGGGCATGCGTACGATCCCCACTGGCACGACAGTTATCTGGTCGGCATCACGCTTGCGGGCACGCAGCAGTTTCACTGCCGCCGGGAACGTCATCACAGCACGCCAGGCGACGTTTTTCTGCTTGAACCCGGTGAGATCCACGACGGCGACGCCCCGGTTGCCGGGGGCTTTACCTATCTGACCTTCTATCTGGAAGAGCAGTGGCTCACCCGTACGCTTCAGGGCCTGTTTGAAACCGTGCCCGCGAGCTATTCGCTGCATTTTGCCCGCACCATCGCCCGCGAACCGCAGCTTGTGCAGGCTATCGCCGGGACTTTTCACGCCCTGCACAGCGAAGAAATGCGCATTGTGCAGCAAAACACGATGGACAATCTTTTAGGCCAGCTAACGGCGCACTGCCAGTGGCGAAAGCGCCAGACATCGCGGGTGCAAAGCGCGGCGATTGCCCATCGGGCCAGGGATTATCTTCATGCGCATATCGGGGAAAATATCGGCTTGTCGGATCTTGCGCGTGAAACGCAGACGGACAGATTTACCCTTTCCCGCTGTTTTAAACGAGAGTTTCATATGGCGCCCCACGCCTGGCTTATCCAGCTACGTCTGGCGCGCGCAAGGGCGCTGCTGGCTAAAGGAGAGCAGCCGGTAAACGTCGCGGCGGCGTTGGGATTTGCCGATCAGAGCCATTTAGGACGCTGGTTCCAGCGAGCGTACCGGCTCACTCCGGCCCATTACCGCAGGCTGTGCACAAACCTTCCAGACTTGCCTTAGAAAAAAGTCAAAAGTCAGGGTTCAGATCACCAGGGGAGCTTCTGAACCATGAGCCAGCTTTTTGCCTCCGCGCCTTTTTTACTTTTCGCTTTCGTTGCCTCCATCACGCCGGGGCCGACCAATATCCTGATTCTGGCCAGCAGCCAGCGCTTCGGCGTGAGAGCCACCCTTCCGGCGGTGATAGGGGCCTGCTTTGCCGCCAGCCTTATCGTGTTTGTTTCGGGGGCGGGAGCGGGAGAGATGCTGCGCCGGTATCCTTTGGTGCGGGAAATAATGAGCTGGGCGGGCGCGCTGTGGTTAAGCTTGCTGAGCTGGCAGCTCTTTTCGGCGCCCGCGGCGAATCTGGCGGACGAGGCGCCCGGCGGCCATTCAGCTGCCGTTCGGCGGCGGTACTGCAGCTTATCAATCCTAAAACCTGGATGATGGCGCTGGCGGTGGTTAGCCTTTTCGCGCCGCAGGGCGCGCATCCTCAGCGCGAGATAGCGCTGTTATCGCTTTGGTTTTTGTTGATTTCGCTGTTCTGTTTAAGCGGCTGGGCTTTATTGGGGAAAGCCGTTACCCGGCTATTTCGCACAACGACATCACTCGTTTGCTTTCAACGCGTGATGGCATTGTGCCTGCTGGCCTCGGCCTGGGCCGGGTTTATCAGCTAGCCTCAGGTTAATGCGCCGCCCAGGCGACACTGGGCAAAGCGCAAAATATCTTCCGCCAGACGGCGCGCGGTATCGATATCGGCCTGGCTGCGTTTGACCAGCAGCTTGCTCAGGCAGCCTTCTAATACCAGCTCCATCTGATGCGCGACCATGGTGGGATCGTCCACCTCCAGCTGGGTGAGCAGCTCGTGGGTATATTCCCAGGCGGCCTTTTTCTGCTGGTCCGCCAGTTGATGAATGGGGTGCGAGGCGTCCGGGTAGAAGGTGCAGGCGGCGATAAACAGGCAGCCGGGATAGCGCTGGTTGCTGACGCACTCCGTCAGCGCCTGGTAGCGTTTCAGCAGCTTCTGTTCAAGCGTCAGCTCGTCGTTGAGCATCAGCTGGCGGCGCCAGGCGTCCACCTGCTGGCTCAGATGACGCAGGGCGTCATAGAGCAGGGCTTCGCGGTCGGGCCAGAATTTCTTTACTTCCTGCACCGGGTAGTCTGCCTCGTGCGCTACCATCTCAAGAGTAGTGCTGGCAATACCCACACGTTCAAGGACGTGCAGGGCGTGCTCAAGTACGTCTTCGCGTTGCACGGTTTTCTCCTCCGTCGTTCAACGGTTTATCCCACATTAGTGTTGTTTACTGCGCGTAATTGCGCAAATGCGTGCCAAAAGCGCTGGCGTCCATAAAGCCGGTGACGCGCGCCTGCGGCTGTTCACGCCCTTCGGCATCAAAGAACAAAATCGTCGGCAGGCCGAGCACCTTTAAGCGCTTTAACAACGCCGCATCTTCCGCGCTGTTGGCCGTGACATCCGCCTGCAGCAATACCGTTCCTGCAAGCTGCCTTTGTATCAGCGGATCGCTAAAGGTGTATTTCTCAAATTCTTTACAGGCCACGCACCAGTCGGCGTAGAGATCCAGCATGACCGGTTTTCCTCTGGCGCCCGCCAGCGCCTGGTTGAATTGTTCGATACTGGCGACGCGCGTAAAGTTCAGGTGCGGCTGGCCGGCGGTGACGCCGTTGCCGAAAGCCCAGTCCTGCAGCGGCCTTGCGCAGACCAAAGCCGCGCCCAGCAGAATAACCTGTACCATACGCCAGGCTTTGCTGGCCCGCAGGCTGGTAATAAACGCCCAGCCGAAGAAAGCGACGCCCAGCAATCCCCACAGGCGAACGCCCCAGCCATCATTCAGCACGCGTTCAAGCAGGAATACCGGCAGGGCCAGGATCACAAAGCCAAACGCGGTTTTCACCGTCTCCATCCACGGGCCGCTTTTTGGCAGCAGGCGGTTGCCGAAGACGGTGATAAGGATCAGCGGCAGGCCCATACCCAGCGCGTAAAGATAGAGCGTGCCGCCGCCGAGCCACAAGTTTCCGCTTTGCGCGATGTAAAGCAGGATGGCGCTAAGAGGGGCGGTAGTACACGGCGAGCAAATCAGGCCGGCCAGCGCCCCCATCGCGAAGACGCCGCCT
The DNA here is from genome assembly GCF_051307045.1 of Dryocola mayonis. Taxonomy (NCBI): domain Bacteria; kingdom Pseudomonadati; phylum Pseudomonadota; class Gammaproteobacteria; order Enterobacterales; family Enterobacteriaceae; genus Dryocola; species Dryocola mayonis. The sequence continues at coordinate 3,819,533 of NZ_CP150452.1, read as the reverse complement.
GCCGAGCCGCCCTGCTGGCGATTGCTCATCAGGGTGAGGCGGGTTTGCAGCGACGAGGGCAGCTGCAGCGTGAACAGCCCGAACATGGAAGCGGCGAGCAGCACAAACAGCGCCGACAGGGCGATAAGCACGTAAGGGTGCTGCAGCGCGGCCTGGAACTGCAATCCGGCGGCGGCAACCACCAGGCCCAGGGCGGTGTAGGTAAGCGCCATTCCCTGCACGTAGATAAAGGCCAGCAGCAGCGCGCGGGCGGTGGATAAGCGCCGTTTGCCGCCCAGCACGATGCCGGAAATCAGCGGGTACATCGGCAGCACGCAGGGCGTGAAGGCGATGCCGATGCCGATAAGAAATGCCCACAGCGCGGAGAAGGGAAGCCGGCCGGCATTAGCGTCGCCCGCGTCTTTCGCTTCGGAAGAGGAGAGTGGAGCGGAAGGCGCTGCTTTGCCGGAAACCGCGCTCAGCGGCACAACGCGCGTTTCCGGCGGATAACAGAAGCCCGCCTCGGCGCAGCCCTGGTAAGTTACGCTGACCGTCGCGCCTTTTTGCGCGAAGTTGACCGTCACCGGCAAAGTCAGGCTGTCCTTGTAAATCTCGGTTTTGCCGTAAAATTCGTCTTCATGCCAGAGCGCTTTCGGCATCTGCGGCGGCGCCAGCTCCGCCTGCGCCGGGCTAAGTTTGATTTGCTGGCGATAAAGATAGTAGCCGGGCTTAATCTGCCAGTTCAGGCTGAGCTGGCCGTGGGCCTGCTGAAAATCAAAGGCGAAAGCCTGGTCGACGGGAACAAACTGCGTTTTTCCCTGGCCGTCGAACAGGCCGGCAAAAGTTTGAGCGCTAAAAAGCAGGAGGATCAGCGTAAGGATGCGTAGAGCCATGACAGGTATTCATTATCTCCGTGGGTAACCGGCAGCACCAGTAGTTCAGGGGTTTGGTACGGGTGGCGCGCTTTCAGACAGGCCAGCAGGGCCTCCTGATGGGCGACGTCGCTTTTGAGCAGCATCTGCACCTCATACTCCTGTTCCATTTTTCCTTCCCAGTAGTAGAGCGAGGTCGCGCCGGGCAGCAGGGTGACGCAGGCGGCGAGCTTTTCCGTCAGGGCAAGGGTGGCAAGCTCCTGGGCGGTGGCTTCGTCCGGGGCGGTACAAAGAATGACAACGGCCTGGGTAGTCGACATAGCTTTCTCGTCTGCGGGGGAAACAGCCGAAGACTATAGCATGCAGGGAGAGGAGAAGATGTTAAACGGGCCGCCGGGCGACCCGTTTTTACAAGATTTACAGAACCAGGCCGCCGACGATAAAGCCGAGGATCACGCACAGGGTGATGGCGATAACCCCCGGCAGCAGGAAGGCGTGGTTAAAAACGTACTTGCCGATGCGGGTTGAGCCCGTATCGTCCATTTCAACCGCGGCCAGAAGCGTTGGATAGGTCGGCAGCACGAACAGCGCGGAGACGGCGGCAAAGGAGGCGATAGCGGTGAGCGGGCTGACGCCCAGCATCAGCGCCGCGGGCATCAGCGCCTTGGTCGTTGCCGCCTGGGAGTACAGTAAGGTGGCGGCAAAGAACAGCACAACCGCCAGCAGCCACGGATAGCCCTGCAGCAGATCGCCTGCGAAGCCCTGGATATCCTGAATATGGTTTTTGACGAAGGTATCCCCCAGCCACGCCACGCCCAGCACGCAGATACAGGCGCTCATACCGGATTTAAAGGTGCTGGCGTTGAGGATTTCGCCGGTGTCGATTTTACAGGTGATGGAAATCAGCGTGGCGATGGTCAGCATAAAGACCACGATAGCTTCGTTACGCGGCAGCACCGGGTTTTGGATCAGGCCAACGGTATCGCTGATGGCGGTAGCGTAGAACATGACCGCGACGATGCCGACCAGGAACAGCAGCACCGAACGTTTGGCGTGCGGCTTTAGCTTAAAGACCTGGCTGCCCCGCAGCTGCACTTCGCCTTTGGCGAGACGCTCCTGATAAATAGGATCGTCTTTCAGCTCGCAGCCGAGGAAGTTACAGACGATTGCGGTCAGCATAACGGCAACCAGCGTCACCGGAATGCAGATAGCCAGCAGCGTCAGGTAGCTGACGCCCAGCGGTTCGAGGATCCCGGCAAAGAAAACCACGGCGGCGGAAATCGGCGAGGCGGTAATGGCAATCTGGGATGCCACCACGGCGATGGAAAGCGGACGCGAAGGGCGGATGCCCTGCTCTTTAGCCACTTCGGTAATCACCGGCAGCGTGGAGAAAGCCGTATGCCCGGTGCCCGCCAGAATGGTCATAAACCAGGTGACGAGCGGGGCGAGGAAGGTGATGTATTTCGGGTGGCGGCGCAGCAGACGCTCCGCGAGGCTTACCAGGTAATCCATACCGCCTGCTACCTGCATGGCGGCAATCGCGGCGATAACCGCCATGATGATTTCGATGACGTCGAAGGGAATGGCCCCCGGCTTAATCTGGAAGAGCAGGGTAAGGACTAATACGCCCAGGCCGCCGGCAAAGCCTATGCCTATGCCGCCCAGCCTTGCCCCAAGATAAATCGCCAGCAGGACGATAACGAGTTCAGCTCCAAACATAATTTGCTTCCTTGAAGTTTAATGAGTTGAAAATAAGTTGTTGTATTAATGTATGCCTGAAACGAAAAAGGCACGTCGCGATGGACGTGCCTTTTGGCTAAGTTAACTTCCCGTCATTATCATTGTTCACTTTCATCCGTGTAGCGTTTTGCTTTGTAGACCGGGTGCATCAGGTTATGGATAGAGAATATATCGTCCAGCTCGGCTTCTGTCAGCAGGCCGCGCTCCAGAACCACTTCCCGCACGCTCTTACCGGTTTCCGCACAAATCTTGCCGACGATGTCGCCGTTGTGGTGGCCGATAAACGGGTTCAGATAGGTGACGATGCCGATCGAGTTGTATACGTAGCTTTCGCACACTTCTTTATTCGCGGTGATGCCGTTAATGCATTTTTCCAGCAGGTTGTAGCAGGCGTTGGTCAGGATGTGGATGGACTCGAACATCGCCTGACCGATAACCGGCTCCATAACGTTCAGCTGCAGCTGGCCCGCTTCGGAGGCCATGGTCACCGTAGCGTCGTTGCCGATGACCTTAAAGCAGACCTGGTTTACGACTTCAGGCACCACCGGGTTCACCTTGGCCGGCATAATGGACGAACCGGCCTGCAGCTCCGGCAGGTTGATTTCGTTCAGGCCGGCGCGCGGGCCGGAGGAGAGCAGGCGAAGGTCGTTACAGATCTTCGACATCTTCACCGCCAGGCGTTTGAGCGAGCTGTGGACCATCACGTAGGCGCCGCAGTCAGAGGTCGCTTCAATCAGGTCTTCGGCCGGTACGCACGGCAGGTTGCTGACCTCAGCCAGCTTCTGCACCGCCAGCTGCTGATAGCCTTCCGGGGTGTTAAGGCGTGTGCCGATGGCGGTTGCGCCGAGGTTCACTTCTAATAAAAGCTCTGCGGTCCGCAGCAGGTTTTTGGTTTCTTCGGTCAGCAGGACGTTAAAGGCGTGGAACTCCTGGCCCAGCGACATAGGCACCGCGTCCTGCAGCTGGGTACGGCCCATTTTGAGGATGTTTTCAAATTCGACGGCCTTACGCTGGAAGCCTTCGCCCAGCTGGTTAATGGCGTCAATCAGCTTGATGATGGAGGCGTAAACCGCGATACGGAACCCGGTTGGGTAGGCATCGTTGGTGGACTGGCATTTGTTGACGTGGTCGTTGGGGTTCAGATACTGATATTCGCCTTTCTGGTGGCCCATCAGCTCCAGCCCGATATTGGTAAGCACTTCGTTGGTATTCATGTTGACGGAGGTGCCGGCGCCGCCCTGGTAGACGTCCACCGGGAACTGATCCATGCACTTGCCGTTGTTCAGCACTTCGTCACAGGCCTGGATAATGGTATTGGCGATGCTTCTCGGGATGGTTTGCAACTCCTTGTTGGCCATCGCCGCGGCTTTTTTCACCATCACCATGCCACGCACAAACTCAGGAATGTCGCTGATTTTGCTGTTACTGATATAGAAGTTTTCAATCGCTCTCAGAGTGTGAATACCATAGTAGGCATCCGCTGGCACTTCCCTGGTACCCAACAAATCTTCTTCGATACGAATGTTATTTAACATGTGAACCTTCTTTTTCAAGCTGCCAATAAATGCACCGTTTTCACGCACAGGATGTGTGGTCGTGAGCTGAATAGACCGACGATTATGTCCGTATTCGGTCTCCATGCCGTGATGATATGCTGATCATAGCGAAAAGCAGTTATCTGGATCACTTATTAAAAGCCACATCACATAACTATTATTAATATGTGATATCGATCAATGGTTAGAAATTTCCAGAAAAATAACCTGGAGCTTAGATTGATCTTTGGCTAATGCGCCGCCATCTGTTAGCAATGCCCTATCGCTAACCCATTTTTACGAGCGCCGGAAGGGAGCTTGTTATCAACCACAGGAGAATACGGTGCGCTGGATACCGTTAATTGCCATTTTTCTCTATGTTTACATCGAGATTTCATTATTCATTCAGGTGGCCCACGTGCTGGGCGTCTTCCTGACGCTGATGCTGGTGATCTTCACCTCGGTCATTGGGATGTCGCTGGTGCGCAACCAGGGCTTTAAGACCTTTATGCAGATGCAGCAGAAGATGGCGGCAGGCGAGAGCCCGGCCGCGGAGATGATCAAAAGCGTTTCGCTCGTCTTGTCCGGCTTCCTGCTGCTGCTGCCCGGCTTCTTCACCGATTTCCTCGGCCTGCTGCTGCTGTTGCCGCCGGTACAAAAGCATCTGACGCTTAAGCTGATGCCGCATCTGCGCTTTTCGCGCATGCCTGGCGGCGGCTTTAGCGCGGGTGGCGACGGCGGTCAAACCTTCGACGGCGAGTACCAGCGCAGGGACGAGGCCCCGAAACGGCTCGAAGACCGTGATAATGACAATCGCCACGATCGTTAAAATTTCGAAAATTTTTTTGTTTTCCCCCTTGAAGGGGGGAAAGCCCATCCCCATCTCTCAGGTCACCAGCCGATAACCCATTTGGGTCGGCGTTACCCAAACAACTGATACTGACTTTCTCAAAGGAGAGCTATCAATGAGTATTCGTCCATTACATGATCGTGTCATCGTCAAGCGTAAAGAAGTTGAGTCCAAATCTGCAGGCGGCATCGTGCTGACCGGGAGTGCAGCAGGTAAATCAACTCGTGGCGAGATCATCGCTGTCGGTAAGGGCCGCATCCTGGAAAACGGTAACGTACAGCCGCTGGACGTGAAGGTCGGCGACATCGTGATTTTCAACGATGGTTACGGTGTGAAGTCCGAGAAGATCGACAATGAAGAAGTGTTGATCATGTCCGAAAGCGACATCCTGGCAATTGTTGAAGCGTAATCCGCAAGCAAATTAAACGAATTTAAGGGAAAAGAACAATGGCAGCTAAAGACGTAAAATTCGGTAACGACGCTCGTGTGAAAATGCTGCGTGGCGTTAACGTACTGGCAGATGCAGTGAAAGTTACCCTCGGTCCTAAAGGCCGTAATGTGGTTCTGGATAAATCTTTCGGTGCACCGACCATCACTAAAGATGGTGTTTCCGTCGCTCGTGAAATCGAACTGGAAGACAAATTCGAAAACATGGGTGCGCAGATGGTGAAAGAAGTTGCCTCTAAAGCGAACGACGCTGCGGGCGACGGCACCACCACCGCAACCGTGCTGGCGCAGGGCCATCATCACCGAAGGTCTGAAAGCCGTTGCCGCGGGCATGAACCCGATGGATCTGAAACGCGGTATCGATAAGGCCGTTATCGCCGCTGTTGAAGAACTAAAAGCGCTGTCCGTACCTTGCTCCGACTCTAAGGCTATCGCTCAGGTTGGTACCATCTCTGCTAACTCCGACGAAACCGTGGGTACGCTGATCGCAGAAGCGATGGAAAAAGTAGGCAAAGAAGGCGTTATCACCGTTGAAGAAGGCACCGGCCTGCAGGACGAGCTGGACGTCGTGGAAGGTATGCAGTTCGACCGTGGCTACCTGTCTCCGTACTTCATCAACAAACCGGAAACTGGCTCAATCGAGCTGGACAGCCCGTTCATCCTGCTGGCTGACAAGAAAATCTCCAACATCCGTGAAATGCTGCCGGTACTGGAAGCCGTTGCGAAAGCCGGCAAGCCGCTGCTGATCATCGCCGAAGACGTTGAAGGTGAAGCGCTGGCGACGCTGGTCGTGAACACCATGCGCGGCATTGTTAAAGTCGCCGCTGTTAAAGCGCCAGGCTTCGGCGACCGTCGTAAAGCGATGCTGCAGGATATCGCTATCCTGACCGGCGGTACCGTTATCTCTGAAGAGATCGGTATGGAGCTGGAAAAAGCGACCCTGGAAAACCTGGGTACCGCTAAGCGCATCGTTATCAACAAAGACACCACTACCATCATCGACGGTACCGGTGAAGAGGCGGCGATTGCCGGCCGCGTAAGCCAGATTCGTCAGCAGATCGAAGAAGCCACTTCTGACTACGATCGTGAAAAACTGCAGGAGCGCGTAGCGAAACTGGCAGGCGGCGTTGCGGTAATCAAAGTTGGCGCGGCGACCGAAGTTGAAATGAAAGAGAAGAAAGCTCGCGTTGAAGATGCCCTGCACGCTACCCGTGCTGCGGTAGAAGAAGGCGTGGTTGCCGGCGGTGGCGTTGCGCTGATTCGCGTAGCTTCTAAGCTGGGCGAACTGCGCGGCGTGAACGAAGATCAGAACGTCGGTATCAAAGTTGCGCTGCGCGCGATGGAAGCGCCGCTGCGTCAGATCGTTCTGAACTGCGGCGAAGAGCCATCCGTAGTCGCTAACACCGTGAAAGCGGGCGACGGCAACTACGGCTACAACGCGGCAACCGAAGAATACGGCAACATGATTGACATGGGTATCCTGGATCCAACCAAAGTGACCCGTTCTGCGCTGCAGTACGCGGCATCCGTGGCTGGCCTGATGATCACCACCGAGTGCATGGTTACCGACCTGCCAAAAAGCGACGCTCCTGATTTAGGCGCTGCTGGCGGCATGGGTGGCATGGGCGGTATGGGCGGCATGATGTAATTGCCGTAGCGTCCGCTATTAAAGAAACCCTCAGGCAGAAATGCCTGAGGGTTTTTTCTTTTCGGGCGCAGTCTGGTATAAGGTCTTACCGGGTAACTGAGCCCGCTATATTTCACACAGCATTGATTACGGGGAACAACATGCGCATAAAAGTTTCAGCAGGAATGGCTGTAGCAGCGTTGCTGCTGGCGGGATGTAGTACCAGCAATGAACTGTCCGCAGGCGGCCAGAACGTTCGTTTTGTTGAAGAGAAGCCGGCCAGCAACTGCCAGCTGTTAGGTAGCGCAACCGGCGAGCAGAGCAACTGGCTGTCCGGGCAGCACGGGGACGAAGGCGGTTCAATGCGCGGCGCGGCAAATGCCCTGCGTAACAATGCGGGCCGCTATGGGCGGCAACGTGATTTATGGCGTGAGCAGCCCGAGCCAGAACCTGCTGTCGAGCTTTGCGCCGACCGCCAGCAAAATGACCGGCCAGGTTTATAAGTGCCCGAACTGATTTAGACGTTTGCCTGCGGCGGGTGGCGCTTCGCTTACCCGCCCTACGTTTGCACCCGCGGATAAGCGAAGCGTTATCCGCCAGCCTTCCTTACGACTGCCGCAGCTGCAAATCCAGCGGCGTCTTGCTCGGCTCTCCGCCAATCTCACGGGCAAGCCTCGGCACCATATAGCCGGACACCAGCGTCAGCAGCTCGCGCACAATCCCTCGCGCTTCATCGTCGCTTACCATGAAATGCGCCGCGCCCTGCACTTTATCGAGCACGTGCAGGTAATAAGGCATCACTCCCGCGTCAAAGAGCGCGTTGCTTAAATCCGCCAGCGTCCGGGCGCTATCGTTAACGCCGCGCAGCAGCACGCTCTGGTTGAGCAGCGTAACGCCTGCCTGGCGCAGGCTCGCCATTGCGGTCCTGAACTCTTCGCCAATCTCCTGCGCGTGGTTAATATGATTAACCAGCAGCACCTGCAGGCGCGAGCGTGAGAGGCGCGCAACGAGCGTGTCGGTGATGCGCGCCGGTATCACAATCGGCAGGCGGCTGTGAATGCGCAGGCGCCTGATATGCGCGATGGCCTCCAGTTCGCCCAGCAGCCAGTCCAGCTCGTGGTCTTTGGCCATTAAAGGATCGCCGCCGGAGAAAATAATTTCGTCCAGCTCGGGATGCTCGCTGATGTAAGCGAGGGCGGCCTGCCAGTTGCGCTTGTTGCCCTGGTTGTCGGCATAGGGAAAATGGCGGCGGAAGCAGTAGCGGCAGTTCACGGCGCAGCCGCCTTTGACCAGCAGCAGGGCGCGGTTGCGGTACTTGTGCAACAGTCCCGGCACGACGCTGTGCTGCTCTTCCAACGGGTCGGTGCTAAAACCCGGCGCGGCGATGAACTCTTGTTTTGCGGTAAGAACCTGGCGTAAAAGCGGGTCGTTCGGGTCGCCTTTTTGCATGCGGGCGACGAATGCGCGGGGCACCCGCAGCGCAAAAAGTCGCCGCGCATCGCGTCCTGCCAACAACTCTTCGTCAGCGTCTACATTTAAAATGTGCAACAGTTCGTCAGGATCGGTTATAACATCGGCAAGTTGCGTTAACCAATCTTCTCTGCGGGGGGGATTTAGGGTTACAATGTGTGCCATTTTTTTGGCTAAGCTACCAATTAACAATTTCAGAGGGCCTTATGGCGACTTATTCTAGCAACGATTTTCGTTCCGGTCTTAAAATCATGTTCGAAGGCGAGCCTTACGCAGTCGAATCCAGCGAGTTCGTGAAACCAGGTAAAGGCCAGGCCTTTGCCCGCGTTAAAATGCGCCGCCTGCTGACCGGCACCCGCGTGGAAAAAACCTTTAAATCTACCGACTCCGCCGAAGGCGCAGACGTTATCGATATGAACCTGACTTACCTGTACAACGACGGTGAGTTCTACCACTTCATGAATAACGAAACCTTCGAGCAGCTGGGCCGCCGACGAAAAAGCAATCGGCGATAACGCTAAGTGGCTGCTGGATCAGGCCGAGTGCATCGTGACCCTGTGGAACGGCCGTCCAATCGCCATACAGCCGCCAAACTTCGTGGAGCTGGAAATCGTTGAAACCGATCCAGGCCTGAAAGGCGATACCGCAGGCACCGGCGGCAAACCCGCTACGCTGTCTACCGGCGCGGTGGTTAAAGTTCCATTGTTCGTACAGATTGGCGAAGTGATCAAAGTTGATACCCGCTCTGGCGAATACGTTTCTCGCGTGAAGTAAGACGTGAAGGCGTGCGGCGTGGTCTTGTTTTCATACCACGCCGCAGCTTGTTGAAGGCAGGGAAGATGAATCGACTGGCAAAGCTGCTGCTCACTGTCGCCTTTCTGGCGACCTTGCTGAGCGGGTGCAATACGACGCGTGGTTTTGGCGAAGATCTGCAGCATCTCGGCGGCGCAATCGAGCGCGCGACCAACAAATAACTTCCATAACTCCTAAAAAATCCATCATATGCGTCAGCTTTCCATTTTTTGGCTATGCTTAAGTGGCTATACACAATCACACAGGCAAAAAAGGAAAAATGTCATGATTAAGAAAACTCTTGCAGCGTTCTTTTCACTCGTGGTGCTCTCATCATTGCTGACCGCATGTAATACCACGCGCGGCGTTGGTGAAGATATTTCAGATGGCGGCAGCGCTATCTCTGGTGCGGCTACAAAAGCACAGAACTAATCTAAACCGCAACGGTACGGTAAATGTTGCCGTACCGTTATTCAGCCATGGCTAACGGCTGCGCTAAAAATAAAGAAAAGCGATTGTCGGCGCCTAATTTCATGCGGATATTACGCTTGTAGGTATAAACCGTTTTAGGACTGATTCCCATTACCTTCGCAATCATCTCGTGACTTGCCGCTTCCGTCCACAGCTTTAAGACGCGCTCTTCGCGTAAGGTAAGCAGCGACGTCGTATTTGGCTGCCGGTATCTGAAAGGCGGGCGGGTATTTAGCGTTTGCTCGATCAGGGAATGAAGCTCGTCCAAAGGCAAAGTCTTGCTGTATACCTCCTGCGTCCCCTGCTTGCGGCAATACTCGTCAATATGCGGATGACCGCCGCTTTGCATTACCATCAGGCGCGTTGATTTACCGCAGGCGGAATAAATTGCCGACAGCTGCTGAATATTATGCAGGGCGCCGGAAAATCCGGAAAAATCGACAATCACCATATTAGGCTGCCACTGGATAATTTTTTCACGGGCAATAAGCAAATTATCCGTATCAACAATACAGAAGGCGTTATTTTTATTGATTAATTGTCTAAGACCCACCAGGCTATAGTAACATCGGTCAATCAGTAATATTTTATACATTTTTAACGTTCACGACTTTCATTATTACAGCCTTTCCAGCGACACGGGGAAACGTTTTAATCATATGAATGTTTCAGGCAAACTGAATTGACGATCTACGTAACAATCTTAAGCTATTTCCTGGCTTAGCTTTTTAGCTGAAAGCTGGCGTGACGCCCGCTGAGCCGCAAAAATCCTTTTTCTCCGCGCGGCGATGTTGCCGATGCTAAACTATCTTCCTTCCGACAAGCCTTGCGGGACGACCCGTAAGCGTTTCTTTTTTAACGGGGACGGCCCCTTTTCTGGAGCTATTATGTCCTGGATTATCCTGGTTATTGCGGGTCTTCTGGAAGTCGTTTGGGCCATCGGCCTGAAATATTCCCAGGGTTTTAGCCGCCTGTGGCCGGGCGTGATAACTATCGTGGCGATGGTGGCCAGCGTGGCGCTGCTTTCCTGGGCGATGAAAACGCTGCCCGTCGGTACGGCTTACGCCGTCTGGACGGGGATTGGCGCGGTGGGAGCGGCGACGGCCGGTATCCTGCTGTTAGGGGAATCAGCAAGCCCGGCCCGTCTGGCGAGCCTGGCCCTGATTGTGGTCGGCATTATCGGCCTGAAGCTCAGCGCCCATTAACATTCTGTTTGATCCACAGGAGCTTCTCAACCGGGAAGCCCTGGCGGCTGGCGCTTTGCAGCATCTGTTGCTTCACCTCGTCGCTGATGGTCGGCGTGCGGGAGAGGATCCACAGGTAATCGCGGTTCGGCCCGCATATCAGCGCATGGCGATAGTCTTTGTCGAGGGCAATGATGTTATAGCCGCCATAGAAGGGGCCGAAGAAAGAGACCTTCAGCGCCGCGCGGTCCGGCGAGCCGGTGAAGTAGGCTTTGCCGATGCTCTGCTGCCACATCTGCCTGTCCGGGTTGAATCCCCGGTTGACCACCCGCAAACCGCCGTCATCCCTCAGGCTGTAGGTCGCCGTCACCTGCTCCAGGCCACGCTCGAAACTGTGGTCGAAGCGGGCAATTTCGTACCACTGCCCAAGATAGCGTTTAACATCGAAATTGTTCACCACCGTCACGTTTGGAGGCGGGGCAGGAGAACTGCAGGCAACAACCAAAAACGCCGCCGTTACGGCGGAAACAATCGGCCAGATGCGCATAGCTTATTCCTTGTCAGCTTTTTGCTAAGTGTAGATTGCGGCGTAAAAAAAGCAGGAGATGGGTGAAATTAAAAAGGCCTGCCGCCGGCAGGCCCGTCGGTTTACCGCAAAGCCGCAAGGATCCTATAGCCTGCTTTGACCCGCGCCGGGTTAGGGTAGTTTTTGTTGGCCAGCAGCACGATGCCGAGCTGCTGTTCAGGAATGAAGGCGACGTAGCTGCCAAAGCCGCCGGTTGAACCCGTTTTATGCACCCAGGAAGCTTTTACCGCAGGCATGGGGGGGTCGATAGCGTAGGCGGCCTGCGGGGCAAGCGCCACCTTTCCGTCGCTGTCGTTGATGAGGGTGGCTGCATTGAGCGGCCAGTTGAGCATCTCCCAGCCCAGCCCCTGATACAGGTTTCCTGCCCGCCAGTATCTTGACTGCGCAAGCGCAATGCCCTGCCTGAGCGCGGCATCTTGCACCCGCTCAGGATCCATATTGGCCTGAACCCAGGCCGCCATGTCCTCAACGGAAGATTTTATGCCATAGGCTTCGGCATCCAGCATTCCTGGCGAAACGCGCACCGCTTTGCCTTCCCGATAGCCCCATGCGTAACGAGATTGTGCGGATGCGGGGACTTTTATCCAGGTGGCAGAAAGGCTCAGGGGCCGGAGTACGCGCTCTGTCATGGCCTTCTCAAAGCGCATTCCCGACGGCTTAACAGCGAGCGCGCCGAACAGGCCAATGCTGGCGTTGGCGTACAGGCGCATGGCTCCCGGCGCCCACTGTGGCCGCCAGTTTTGAAAGAAGCGCAGCAGGGCCGCCTTGTCGCTGACTTCGTCAGGCACCTGCAGCGGCAGGCCGCCGGCGGTGTAGGTCGCCAGATGCAGCAGGGTAATATCCCGCCACTGGCTGCCCGTCAGCGCAGGCCAGTATTTCGCTGCCGGATCGCCCAGCTTAATTTCGCCGCGGGCCACGCTATCGCCGCCCAGCACGCCGGTAAACGTCTTGCTGACCGAGCCTAATTCGAACAGCGTCTCTTTTGTTACGGCGACGTTCCGGGCTACGTCCGCCTTGCCGTAGGTGAAGTAGTAAGCCTTGCCGCGATAAATGACTGCCGCCGCCATGCCGGGAATATTCTGCTCCTTCAGCAGCGGCGCAAGCGTGTCGTCAACGACCTGGGCTATCTGTTTTTCAGTCAGCGTTTTCGCAGCGGCAAAGGATGAGCATGAGGCGGTGAGCAGCAACGCGCAGCAGAGTGATTTTTTTAGCATGATTCTTCCATAAAGTGGCGCGACGGAATGTCCGGACCCGGCAGATGCTTTCAGTCTGTTGGATTTGAGCAAATAAGCCAATAAAAAAGGCCCGCCCGGAGGCAGACCTTTTAGCTGAACAGGCCGTAATCAGATCGTAATCACACCGATCAGCGTGACCACCGTCAGGATCGCCGCAAGCCCGTAGAACACCCATTTGCCTGAGGGCACATGAATCTTCAGATCGTGCATGGCGTGGTGAATACGGTGCAGGCCGCACCACAGCGGCAGCACTATCGCCAGGAAGATGAACAGGCGGCCGATGAGGCTGTGGGCGAAGGCATACACCCGGTCATAGCCCAGCGCGTCGCCGGGGAACAGGCCGAGCGGCAGCATAATGCCCACCAGCAGCACGATAACCGGGGTAATAATCGCGCTCCACATGCCGCCGGCCCCAAACAGGCCCCAGAATACCGGCTCGTCGGAGCGTTTCGGATTGGGATTGATCATAACGTCCTCCTTACCAGAACAGTGCAACAAACAAAATGACGACCGTGGCGATCGCGGTCACCGCCCACAGCCCTTTAATCACCGGCCCGGGCCCCATTTTTTCGTCTTTAACGATGATGTTGGCGGCCTTCGGCGCCAGCTCAAACCAGGTTTTGGTGTGCAGCAACGCGGCGGCCAGAGAGATAATATTCAGGATCGCCACAATCGGGTTACGCAGAAAACCGACAAAGTGCTGCCAGCTTTCCGGTCCGCTTTTTAAGGCGAACAGGCCGCAGATCAGCAGGATGCTGAACCATACCGCCGGCACCGAGGTGCCTTCGCGCAGCATATAAAAGCGATAGAAGCCCAGTTTTTGCCACCAGGTGGGGGCCATAGTGCGAACGTACGGCTTACGTTTCGTGGTCATTGTGCACTCCTTAGCGTGGTTTCAGGGTGGCTATCAAAAAGTCTTTCGAGCTTTCGACCTTGCCCTGCTGGATGGCGGCCGCCGGATCGACATGCTTCGGACAAACTTCCGAGCAGTAGCCCACGAAGGTGCAGGTCCAGACGCCGTTCTGGCCGTTTAGCTGCGCCATACGCTGCTTTTTGCCGTGGTCGCGGTTATCCAGGTTATAACGATGCGCGAGGGTGATCGCCGCCGGGCCGATAAACTCCGGGTTAAGCCCAAACTGCGGACAGGCTGCGTAACACAGGCCGCAGTTGATGCAGCCGGAGAACTGATGGTATTTAGCCATCTGCGCAGGCGTCTGCGTGTTGGGCCCCTGGTCCGGCGTGCGCGGGTTACCGATGATGTACGGCTTAATCGCCTCCAGGCTTTCGATAAAGTGGGTCATATCGACCACCAAATCGCGCTCGATAGGGAAGTTTGCCAGCGCCTCTACCTTCATGCCCCGGGTGTATTCGCGCAGGAAGGTCTTACAGGCAAGCTTCGGCACGCGGTTAACCATCATCCCGCAGGAGCCGCAAATCGCCATGCGGCATGACCAGCGGTAGCTCAGGTCCGGCGCAAGATTGTCTTTGATGTAGCCCAGCGCATCCAGCAGCGAGGTTTGCTCATCGTAAGGAACCTCGTAGATGACGCCGTGCGGCTCGCTGTCCGTTTCCGGGTTATAGCGCACCACTTCGATTTTCAGGGTCTTCATCACATCAGCCATTCGTCGCCTCCTTCTTGTCGGCTGCTTCTGCTTCCGCACCGTAGACGCGTTTTGCCGGTGGCAGGGTAGTGATTTTCACGTCGCTGTAGTCCAGACGGGTAGCGCCGTGCGCATCGCGGAACGCGAGGGTATGTTTCAGGAAGTTGACGTCGTCACGCTCGGTGCAGCCTTCGTCAAGACGCTGGTGCGCGCCGCGGGACTCCTTGCGCGCCATCGCCGAATGCGCCATACACTCCGCGACGTTCAGCCCGTGGCCCAGCTCGATGGTGTAGAGCAGGTCGGTGTTAAACACGCTGGAGCTGTCGGTAATGCGCACGCGCTTAAAGCGCTCCTGCAGCTCCGCCAGCTTGTCGATGGTCTTCTGCATCAGCTCCGTCGTGCGGTAAATGCCGCAGCCTTCCTCCATGGACAGGCCCATTTCGTCGCGGATTTTCGCCCAGTTTTCGTTGCCTTCCTGGTTGACCAGCTGCTTCAGGCGGCTCTCGACATCCGCCGCCTGCGCGTTCAGCGCCGCGTCGTTTGCAGGCTGCGCGCCGTTGGCGCGATGCATCGCCTGTTCGCCCGCCAGACGGCCGAACACGACGAGTTCCGCAAGGGAGTTGGAGCCCAGGCGATTCGCCCCGTGCAGGCCGACGGAGGAACATTCGCCGACGGCGAACAGCCCCCTGATACGGGTTTCACATTGGGTATCGGTTTCGATGCCGCCCATGGTGTAGTGCGCGGTAGGACGCACGGGAATCGGATCTTTCACCGGATCGACGCCCACGTAGGCCTTCGCCAGCTCGCAGATGAACGGCAGGCGTTCAAGAAGCTTTTTCTCGCCCAGATGGCGTAAATCGAGATAAACCACGTCGCCCCGCGGAGTGGGAACGGTGCGGCCCGCGCGCCATTCGTGCCAGAAAGCCTGGGATACCTTATCGCGCGGGCCCAGCTCCATGTATTTGTTCTTCGGCTGGCCAAGCGGGGTTTCCGGCCCCATGCCGTAATCCTGCAGATAGCGGTAGCCGTCTTTATTGACCAGGATGCCGCCCTCGCCGCGGCAGCCTTCCGTCATCAGGATGCCGGAGCCGGGCAGGCCGGTTGGGTGATACTGAACAAACTCCATATCACGCAGCGGTACGCCGTGGCTTAGCGCCATGCCCATACCGTCGCCGGTAACGATGCCGCCGTTGGTGTTGTAGCGATACACGCGGCCCCGCTCCGCCGGTGGCCATTACCACGGCGTTGGCGCGGATTTGAACCAGCGTGCCTTCCATCATGTTCATGGCCACCAGGCCGCGGGCCTGGCCGTCGTCCACCAGAATGTCGAGGACGAAATGCTCATCGAAGCGCTGGATCTGCGGGAACTGTAACGAGGTCTGGAACAGGGTGTGCAGCATATGGAAGCCGGTTTTATCTGCGGCAAACCAGGTGCGCTCGATTTTCATGCCGCCGAAGCGGCGCACGTTAACCGACCCGTCCGCACGACGGCTCCATGGGCATCCCCATTGTTCAAGCTGCGTCATCTCGGTGGGGCAATGGTGAACGAAGTAATCCACCACATCCTGCTCGCACAGCCAGTCGCCGCCGGAAACCGTGTCGTGGAAATGGTACTCAAAACTGTCGTGATCCTGCGCGACGGCGGCGGAACCGCCTTCGGCCGCAACGGTGTGGCTGCGCATCGGATAGACTTTGGAAATCAGAGCGATTTTAGCCTGTGGATTGGCCTGCGCTGCCGCAATGGCCGCTCTCAGGCCCGCTCCGCCAGCGCCAATGATGGCGAGATCGGCTTGAAATATTTGCACGACATTCCTCCAGTTTTTAGTTATTTCGCAACGCTTATCCCCAAAGGTAGCCCGTCTGAACGGCAGAAGCGGTTGCGAAAGGGTTTTTCCCTGCTCCTTTGTAGGTAGGGGATTATAACCGGAGGGATTTTAAGGAAATTTGACGCGTTCGATTTTTTTGCTGTTCTTTGCAGCAATTAATTACCTGCAGTAATGAGTTCCATCACGGAATGACCGCCGTTGATGCGAAGGTTGTTAACATTATCGGCCCTTTTGCTGCGCAAAATTTGTCTCCCTTGGGCGATGCGAGTAGACTTCCTCGCCTTGTTTGACTACGGAGATTACCTCATGAGCGAAACGGCCACCTGGCAGCCGAGCGCATCCATCCCCAACCTGTTGAAACGCGCCGCTATTATGGCGGAAATTCGGCGTTTTTTTGCCGACCGCGGCGTACTGGAGGTGGAAACACCCTGCATGAGCCAGGCGACGGTAACCGATATTCATCTGGTCCCGTTTGAAACCCGTTTTGTTGGTCCCGGCCATTCTCAGGGCGTCAATCTGTACCTGATGACCAGCCCGGAGTACCACATGAAGCGCCTGCTGGCCGCAGGCGTAGGCCCGGTTTTCCAGCTGTGCCGCAGTTTCCGTAACGAAGAAATGGGCCGCCATCACAACCCGGAATTTACCATGCTGGAGTGGTATCGCCCGCACTACGACATGTATCGCCTGATGAATGAAGTGGACGATCTGCTGCAGCAGGTTCTGGAATGCGAGGCTGCGGAGTCGCTTTCCTACCAGCAGGCTTTCCAGCGCCACCTGGAAATCGATCCGCTGTCGGCCGATAAAACCCAGCTGCGCGAAGCGGCGGCAAAACTTGATTTGAGCAATATTGCCGACGAGGAAGAGGATCGCGACACGCTGCTGCAGCTGCTGTTCACCATGGGCGTTGAACCGCGCATCGGCAAAGATAAGCCGGCCTTTATTTATCACTTCCCGGCAAGCCAGGCGGCGCTTGCGCAAATCAGCACCGAAGATCACCGCGTGGCGGAACGTTTTGAGGTCTACTTCAAAGGCATTGAGCTGGCGAACGGCTTCCATGAGCTGACCGACGCCCGCGAGCAGCAGCAGCGTTTCGAACAGGATAACCGCAAGCGCGCCGCGCGTGGCTTGGCGCAGCAGCCTATTGATATGAATCTGCTCGAAGCGTTGAAAGCGGGGCTGCCGGATTGCTCTGGCGTGGCGCTGGGCGTCGACCGTCTGATTATGCTGGCCTTAGGCGCTGACAGCCTGGCGGACGTGCTGGCATTCCCGGTGGATCGAGCTTAACGGACGGTGGAGGGCGCTGGCGCTTATCCACCTCTTGTCGCGTTGTAAGGCGGGTAAGCGTTTAAGCGCCACCCGCCTTATTTTCTACAAACCCCCCGCGGTTCTCCCTGATGTTCCCGCCGATCGGATAGTTCTGCTGCGCGACCCGCCCATACTTTCTAAACGCATCTGGAACGGCGGGAACGGCAGGTCGATATTGTGCTCGCGGAAGCCCTGCAGAATCAGCTGGTGAATCTCGTGGCGCAGCGGCATACGGTGCCCCATCTCCGCGGCATAAATGCGCAGCTCAAAGATCTGAATGCCTGCCTGTAAATCCACCAGAAACGCTTCCGGCTGCGGGTTGTCGATAACCAGCGAGCAGCGTCTGGCGGCCTGCAGCAGCACCTTCGTCACCTCTTCGCTGTCTGCTTCCGACGGGGCGGGAACGGTGAGCACCACGCGCGTAACGGAATCCGACAGCGACCAGTTGATAAACTGCTCGGTGATAAACGCCTTGTTCGGCACGATAATCTCTTTGCGGTCCCAGTCGCTGATGGTGGTCGCGCGGGTATTGATCCTGGTGACGCTGCCGGTGAGATCGCGAATCGTCACGGTATCGCCGATACGAATCGGTTTTTCGAACAGAATCATCAGGCCAGAGATAAAGTTGGCGAAGATCTCCTGCAGGCCGAAACCGAGCCCGACGCCGAGAGCCGCGACCAGCCACTGCAGCTTCGCCCACTCGATACCAATCATCGAGAAGCCGACCAGCCCGCCAATCAGCAGCAGCAGGTATTTGGTAATGGTGGTGATGGCATAGCCCGTGCCCGGCGTTAAATCCAGATGCTGTAACAGCGCGAGCTCCAGCAGCGCGGGCAGGTTGCGCACCAGCTGCATGGTGATAATAAACACCAGAATGGCGATCAGCACGGCGCCCAGGGTTATCGGCTCCAGGCTTTCCACGCCCCGTACGGTCGAGGTCACATCCCACAGGGTGATGTTCTCAAGAAAAGCGAATGCGGAATGAATCTCCGACCACAGCACGATGACCGACAGCAGCGCGATCAGCATCAGAATCGAGCGTACCAGGCGCAGGGACTGGGCGCTGATGGTATCGAGATCGATTTCCGCCTCTTCCACCGCTTCCGCCGAACCTTCCGTGCTGTGCCCGTGTGCCGTTTCTTCTTCCCCACGCGCGCGCTGGGCAAGGATCTCGGCACGGCGTTGCTTGGCGCGGTCAAAGGCCAGACGGCGACGTTGAATAAACATCCAGCGGCGGATGACGTGGTAAATAACCAGCAGCAGGAACCAGATGGCCACCGAGGTTTCCAGACGGGCCAGCAGCGCCTGCGCCGTCGCCAGATAGCCTACCGCGGCGGCCAGAATGGCCGACAGCGGCGCGCAGAGCATCAGGTTCCACAGAATGGTGTTGACGATGTTATCGCCGCTGCCCTGTTTATCCAGATACAGCGGAAGGCCCGCCCGCTTGAGGCTAAGGGTAACCAGCGCCAGCGCGCCGCAGATCAGAATAAAGCACAGCCGCCCCAGCGAGCCGGAAAACTCCCGGTCGTTGAGGTTATCAAACATGATCAGCGCCATAATCAGCGGCACGATCAGGCCGATGCTCAACAGGTAATAGCGCATCGCGCGGGCAACGCGTTCGCGCGGCCAGCCGAAGTGAACGACGAACAGGCCGGTTGGACGAGCGAAGGTGGCGCAAATCATCACCGCCCACAGCAGCGGTACGGTGGCCGTAACGCCATCCCCGACGGCGACGGCAATAGGGTACAGCCAGGCCTCCTGCAGGCCGTATCCCAGCGTCGCCCACAGCACGGGCAGCGGGGAGGCGACCAGAATCGACCAGAACAGCGTGCGCAGCGTTAAGGAGAAATGATCCTGGGTCACTTTGCCCACTTTGGCGCTGGAGCGTTCAAGGAAGGCGGTAAAGTGGCGGCGCGAGCTGATGCTAAAGCCGACGAGAATCAGCGCGCCAAACAGCGGCAGCAGCGTGGCCCGGCTGGTCAGCATCATGACGGTGGCGCCGCCCAGCTGGCTTACGGTATTAAGCGAAATCAGGCGGCGCAGGTCCTGCACGATTTCAACCGGCCAGGAAATGCCCATGGCGCTGACGTCTGAGGTCCAGAACAGGTAGCGGTGCGTGGCCTCGTTGACCTCTTTGAGCGCGTCCTCAAGCTGGCTGTTTGCCACCTTCAGCTTGGTAAGCTCAAGGATTAACGTATCGCCGCCCTGCAAAAGCGAATTAAGCAGCTCGCGCTGGGTGCGCAGCTGTGCTTCCAGAATGCGATTTTGCTCGGCGGTCAGCTCCTTGCCGTCCGCCTGCCGCAGCTGGCGCAGCTGCTGCTGTTTATTGAGCAGGTCTTCGTAATGCAGGCGCTGGACGCGCAGCTGGGCAAGTTCGGTGTCCAGCTGCTGCGGTTTTGGCATCTCCGGCAGGCGGGCGACCTGGGCGCGCAGCGCTTCGCCCAGCACGTTGGAAACGCCCAGCCACTGAGACTGCTCGCGCAGCGTATTAAGGGCCTGGCGCACCTGAAGCATTTGGCTGGTCGCCTGGCGCTGCTGCGAGGCGACCAAATCCATACGTTGCGCCTGCTGATTCAGAGCCTGCGAAAGTTCGCGGTTGTTTTTAAACTGCTCAACTAAGGTCGGCGGCAGGTTGGCGCTGTTCTCGGCCAGCAGTTCTGTGCTTTCCAGTGCGCGTTCGGCTTCCCGCTGGCGCTGGCTGTTAAGCTGGTTACGCAAGGCCTGCAGATAAGCGTCTAACTGAGCGCTCTGTTTCTGCGCCAGTTCGGCGCGCAGGCGGGAGAGCTCCTGACGGTTGCTGGCGGAGAGCTGCGCCAGCTCCAGCTCGTCCACCTGCGCCTTCAGGCGCGCGGACTCCGCCTGCAACGAGAGATTTTGCGCCTGGATAAGCGGCGTGCCGGACGTCGGCTGCGTGCCGGCGCGGCGCTCCATTTCGTTGAGCTGGCGACGGGCGTCGGTTTGCTGTTGCGGAAGCTGGCTGAGCGAGTCGGCGATTTCCCGGGTGCGCTCCTGTTCCTGCTGCGCCTGGCGGCTTTTATCCAGCAGCTGGCTGCTGACCTGGAGAATTTCCTGGTTTAACGCATCGGTGGACATGTCTTCCGGCACGGACTGCGGTTCGTCACGCAGGCCGGCGAGCTGCTGACGCAGGTTTTGCGACAGCTTAGGGAAGTTATCAATAACCTGCTGATATTGTTTTGCGCGTTCCAGAGAGGCTTTGTGTTCCTCAAGCGCGTTGAGGGCGGTGGTGAGCGTTTCCACGGTTTCAGCCTGATTGGGCTGATCCTTCGCGGCTTTGGCTTGCTCAAGTTCCTGGGTTATCTGTTTTGCGTCAGGCAGCGTTGCGGCATACGCGCCCAGGCTGAGGCACCAGGCCATCAGAAAAGTGATTATCAGGCGCACGTCGGTACCTTTCATTTGCACCAGGCCGCACGGCGAGGCGGCGGCCCGGGAATAGCTCATTAACTTTCGGGTTTGTTATCCACCAGCGGGCTGGCTTCCAGCTCGGCTGCAATTTCCGCGGGCGGAATTTCGCTTACCGGCACTTCCGGCTCGACCAGGGTTTCGGTGGAAACCGCCAGCGGCTCGCCAATTTTGGTTACCGACAGGCTTTGCAGCTGCCCGGCGAGGTTAACTTTTCCAGGCGCGAACAGGTTGATAACGGTTGAGCCCAGCTTAAAGCGGCCCATCTCCTGGCCTTTAAGCAGCGCGATGGAGCCTTCGCTTTCGCCCGCAGGCCACGTCCAGCGTCTGATGACGCCTTCACGCGGAGGCGTGATGGTGCCGGCCCCAGACGGTCTCAATGCTGCCGACGATGGTGGCGCCCACCAGAATTTGCGCCATGGGGCCGAACTCGGTATCAAACAGGCAAATTACGCGCTCGTTACGGGCGAACAGGTTAGGCACGTTTTGCGCGGTCAGGTGGTTTACAGAGAACAGATCGCCCGGCACGTAAATCATCTCGCGCAGGATACCGTTGCACGGCATGTGTACGCGGTGGTAGTCGCGCGGCGACAGGTAAGTGGTGACAAAGCTGCCGTTACGGAACAGGTCCGCCATCAGGTAGTTACCCGCCAGCAGCGCTTCGAGGCTGTAGTTATGCCCTTTGGCCTGCAAAATCTTATCTTCTTCAATACGGCCAAGCTGGCTGATGACGCCGTCGGCAGGCATCACCAGAATATTCGGGTCGGTGTTAACAGGGCGAACCTCGTCGCGCAGCGGGCGCACGAAGAAATCGTTGAAGGTGCGATAGCTGGCGGTGTCCGGCTTCTGCGCCTCCGCCATATTGACCTTGTAATATTTTACGAACAGGTCGATGACCAGTTTGGTCAACCAGCCAGCACGTTTACTTGCGCCCCAGCCCGCAAGACGGGTCAGCCAGAGTTTCGGCAGAATGTATTGCAGCGAAAGTTTAATATTGTCTAACAAGATAGCCTCCTGGCTAAGAGCTCGGTATACCGGGCATCGTACAGAAAAAAGGGGCGATTCTAGCGACGCCCAGCTTAATTGTCAGTTATCGGTATCAGAAAAGTTTTTACGCGTTTTTACCTGCGCCATGCTTTCCAGAATGCGGTGGTAGTTTTCGAAGCGCGTTTCGGCAATTTCCCCGCGTTCTACCGCTTCGCGCAGCGCGCAGCCGGGATCGTTGTCGTGGCGGCAGTCGCGATATTTGCAACGGCCTAAATAATCATGGAATTCGACAAAGCCGTAGGTGATTTGTTCCGGCTCTAAATGCCACAGGCCGAATTCACGCACGCCCGGGGAGTCGATGACGTCGCCGCCGCCCGGGAAGTGGTACAGGCGCGAGGCGGTGGTGGTGTGCTGGCCCAGACCCGAGTTGTCCGAGACATCGTTCACCAGGATCTGCTCGTCTTTAAAACCAAGCAGGTTGTTTAGCAGGCTGGATTTGCCCACGCCCGACTGCCCGGCAAAGATGCTGACGCGGCCGACAAGCGCTGCTTCCAGCTCTTTTAAACCTTCGGCTTTATGGCTGGAAACCAGCAGGACGCGATAGCCGATTTTGCGATAGATATCCATTTGCTCATTAACAAACGCCAGACCCTCTTCGTCCAGCAGGTCGGTTTTGTTGAGCACCAGCAGCGGCTCGACGTCCAGCGTTTCGCAGGCCACCAGATAACGGTCGATAATGTTTAACGAGAGTTCCGGCAGGATCGCCGAAACGATAATGATTTGGTCAATATTGGCGGCGATAGGTTTTACGCCGTCGTAGAAATCCGGGCGCGTCAGGACGGAGGTGCGTTCATGTACCGCATCGACAATGCCTTTAATAGTCACGCCTGCTGCGGCTTCTTTTGCCGGGCGCCAGACTACGCGGTCGCCGGTGACCAGCGAGCGTATGGTGCGGCGGATATTGCAGCGGTGCACTTCGCCTTCGGGCGATTCAACGTCCGCATGCTGGCCGAAACGGCTGATAACGCGGCCATCGCGGGGTTCGCCAAACTGAGAGTCGTCGGGATCGGCTTTCTCCACGGTCTGTTTAAGGCGACGCTGGTGGTTTGCTGTTACCCGGCGCTGCTGTCCTTTGGAGAGTTTATTTTTGCTCAATCGTACTGGCTCCTGGTCGCCCCTGATGGGCAAAACCTCTATGATACACACTATTTTATACGAATTAACTCATCTGTCGGATGGGCGACGAGCGAGAAGGGTGGAAAATAGCATGAGTGGGAACGAAAACAATCTGATTTGGATTGATTTAGAAATGACCGGCCTGGATCCCGAGCGGGATCGCATAATTGAAATCGCCACCCTGGTGACGGACGCCAACCTGAATATTCTCGCCGAGGGGCCGACGATTGCGGTACACCAGTCAGACGAACAGCTTGCGCTGATGGATGACTGGAACGTGCGTACTCATACCGGCAGCGGCCTGGTTGAACGCGTGAAGGCAAGCAAGCTGGACGACCGCGCGGCGGAGCTTGCAACCCTCGAGTTTTTACAGCAGTGGGTGCCGGCGGGCGCCTCGCCGATCTGCGGCAACAGCATCGGCCAGGATCGTCGCTTCTTGTTTAAGTACATGCCGGAGCTGGAAGCCTACTTCCATTACCGCTACCTCGACGTCAGCACGCTCAAAGAGCTGGCGCGCCGCTGGAAACCTGAAATTCTGGTTAATTTTAAAAAGCAGGGCACGCACCAGGCGATGGACGATATCCGCGAGTCGGTGGCGGAGCTGGCTTTTTATCGCGAGAATTTTATTAAGCTTTAACAGGCGGCTGAGAGGAGTTACACTCCTCTCTCGCCCGGATTTTAAACGATTTGTTGATTAAATCGGCATTCAAACAAAATTCGCGAAAAAAAACGTTTCAGGGGTTGCGGCAAAAACGATTTCTCGTATAATGCGCCTCCCGTACCGGTGCAGAATTTGCAGCGTTACGCTTAGCGGGAATAGCTCAGTTGGTAGAGCACGACCTTGCCAAGGTCGGGGTCGCGAGTTCGAGTCTCGTTTCCCGCTCCAAAATTTGATTTGGCTTTACAGCCACGCACCACCCAAGCGGGAATAGCTCAGTTGGTAGAGCACGACCTTGCCAAGGTCGGGGTCGCGAGTTCGAGTCTCGTTTCCCGCTCCAAAATTTGATTGGCTTTACAGCCACGCACCACCCAAGCGGGAATAGCTCAGTTGGTAGAGCACGACCTTGCCAAGGTCGGGGTCGCGAGTTCGAGTCTCGTTTCCCGCTCCAGTTTCTTATCTCCAGTACAAATTATCCACAGCGCCAAAGGGCAGCAGCGGTGGTTTTTTACGTCTGCGACAAACTCTTGTAAACAGAGTTATCCACAGGTAGTTCCGCGTCCCTCTCTGTGCTAAAAAATTAATAATTATTACAGCTTTCTTTTAATTCCTTGATTAACAGGGAAATAATTTTATTCCAAAATATTAATTTGATCCCCTGAAGCCTTTCTTACAATTGAATGACAAGGGGTTTTTATTTTTATTCACATCCTGTGGACATGTCAGGCGTCCCGTTTTAACCCCTTTTCAATCACGCGAACCAGCCTTTGTTTTTGCGGCAGCTGCACCTCCACTTCGTTCGCGCTTCGCCGGGCTAATTGTTGCGCAATCGCCCAGTCAATATGCTCATCAAGCAGCGGGTGCTCGCCTTTACGCTGCTGTAACGCCGTCAGGTGGGCTTCATCCCAGGGAGCATTCCCCAGCGCCACGGCGATATTACGCAGCCAGCGTAAATGGCCGATGCGACGAATGGCCGATCCTTCCGTCACCTTCAGGAAATGGGCTTCGCTCCAGGCGAAGAGCTCAACGAGCGGCGGGGCGTGCAATGCCTGCCGCGGGCTGAAATCGTCTTCGTTGGTGAGCTGTGAGAAACGGTTCCAGGGGCAAATCAGCTGGCAGTCGTCGCAGCCGTAAATACGGTTGCCAATCAGCGGCCTGAACTCTTCCGGGATCGCTCCTTCAAGTTCTATCGTCAGATAAGAGATGCAGCGGCGCGCATCGACGGTGTACGGCTCCACGATAGCCCCGGTAGGGCAGATGGTCATGCAGGCTACGCAGCGCCCGCAGTTTTCCTCCACCGGCTGGTCCACCGGCAGCGGGATATCTATCAGCAGTTCGCCAAGGAAAAAGAACGAGCCCGCATCGCGGCTGAGAATAAGCGAGTGCTTGCCTGTCCAGCCAAGCCCGGCCTTTTCGGCAAGCGGGCGCTCAAGAATGGGCGCGGAGTCGACAAAAGGTCTAAAATTCAGCGTGGAGCAGTGGGACTGAATCATCTCGCCCAGTTTTTTCAGGCGGTTACGTAGCAGCTTATGGTAGTCGCGCCCGAGAGCGTAACGGCTGACGTAGCCTAACGCAGGATTTTTAAGGGTCGAGGCAAAAGCGGCGTTAGCCGGCAGATAGTTCATCCGCACGCTGATAACGCGCAGCGTGCCGGGCAGCAGTTCGTGAGGACGCGCACGCATCATGCCGTGGCGCGCCATCCACTCCATCTCGCCGTGATACTGTTTATCCAGCCACGCCTGCAGTTTCGGCTCGCTGGCGGTGAGATCGGTATCGGCAATACCTACCTGCTGGAAGCCGAGCTCGTTGCCCCACCGTTTGATATTTTGCGCTAACTGATTGAGATCGAGGGGCTGTGACATGACGGACCATAACGAGAAATTAACCGCCAAAAGTATACCACACTCCGTGTGGCCGGCGGACTGGCTGCGTAAGGCCGAAAAGCAGGCCGCTGACAGCCTGGGAATTACGCTGTACGAACTGATGCTCAGGGCCGGTGAGGCGGCGTTTAATCTTGCACGCGATCGCTACCCTGATACTCAACGCTGGCTGGTAATGTGCGGCCACGGCAATAACGGCGGCGATGGCTACGTCGTCGCTCGTCTGGCGCAGGCTGCCGGCATCGCGGTGACCCTGGTGGCGCAGGAAAGCGATAAACCGCTTCCAGAGGAGGCGGAGCAGGCGCGCGAGGCCTGGCTAAACGCCGGGGGCGCTATCCACGCGCCGGAAATTGCCTGGCCGGATGGGGTCGATCTTATTATCGACGGCTTGCTTGGCACCGGGCTTACCAGCGCTCCGCGGGAAGAGGCTGCCCGGCTAATTGAAAAAGTTAACCAGCACGGCGCGCCCGTTATTGCGCTGGATATTCCTTCGGGATTACTGGCCGGGACGGGAGCCGCCCCGGGCGCGGTAGTGAATGCTAACCATACGCTGACGTTTATCGCGCTTAAACCCGGGCTGCTGACGGGGAAAGCGAAAGACTACGTGGGGGAGCTGCACTGTCACGCGCTTGGGCTGGAACCCTGGCTGCAGGGCGAAACCGCGCCGATTGCGCGGCTGGATAGCGCAGACCTGCCGCGCTGGTTAAAGCCGCGTAAGCCTACCTCGCACAAAGGAAGCAATGGCCGGCTGGTGATTATTGGCGGCGATCATGGCACGGCGGGGGCGATTCGTATGACGGGCGAGGCCGCGCTGCGCGCCGGGGCCGGCCTGGTTCGCGTCCTGACCCGCAGTGCAAATATCGCCCCGTTGATAACGGCTCGGCCGGAATTAATGCTTCATGAACTCACGCCAGAAGCGCTGGAAGACAGCCTTGAGTGGGCGGACGTCATTGTTATTGGGCCCGGATTAGGCCAGCAGGAGTGGGGCAAAAAGGCCCTGCAAAAAGTCGAGAACAGCCGCAAACCGATGTTATGGGACGCAGATGCGCTCAACCTTCTGGCAATCAATCCCGATAAACGTCAGAATCGCATTATTACTCCCCACCCCGGCGAAGCCGCACGCCTGTTAAATTGCGCTGTGTCACAAATTGAGAGTGACCGCTTACTTGCCGCCGATCGCCTGGTAAAACGTTATGGCGGTTGTGTGGTCTTAAAAGGTGCGGGTACGGTTGTGGCCAGCCACGAGGGCGAATGCGGGCTTATTGACGTCGGCAACGCGGGCATGGGCAGCGGTGGCATGGGGGATGTGCTCTCAGGCATAATTGGGGCGTTGCTGGCCCAGAAGCTTAACCCGTATGATGCAGCCTGTGCCGGCTGCGTTGCGCACGGCGCCGCAGCCGACGTCCTTGCCGATAAATTTGGCACGCGCGGCATGCTTGCAACCGATCTTTTTTCGACGTTGTACCTTTTTGTTAACCCGGATTTGAATACCAGAAACCATGATGAATCGTGTTATCGCATTACCTGATGAAGCCGCAACTCTGGAGCTGGGCGCGCGCGTGGCGGCGGCCTGCGAAGGGGCAACCGTCATTTTCCTGTATGGCGATCTTGGCGCGGGGAAAACGACGTTCAGCCGGGGATTTATGCAGGCTTTAGGCCATAAAGGGAACGTGAAAAGCCCGACCTATACGTTAGTTGAGCCATACGCTCTCGATAATTTAATGGTATACCATTTCGATCTGTATCGTCTGGCGGACCCGGAGGAGCTCGAGTTTATGGGCATCCGCGATTATTTCGCCAACGATGCGATTTGCCTTGTAGAGTGGCCGCAGCAGGGGAAAGGCGTTCTGCCGGAACCGGATATCGAGCTGCACTTAAGCTACGAGGCGCAAGGGCGTGAGGCGCGCATAACAGCAGTTTCCTCATCTGGTGATTCGTTACTGGCGCGGTTAGCCAAATAACAAGGATGACGGGATGATCTATCGCGTTAAGGGTTGGATAATGGCCGTATGTGCGCTGGCGCTTTGCGCCCAGGCCGGGGCGGCGAGTCTTGCGGATATTCAGGTATCTAACGGTGATAATCAGGCGCGTATCACCTTTAGCTTTATGGGCGATCCGGAATATTCATTTTCGCAGGATGATAAAAAAAGCGTCGCGCTGGATATCAGGCAAACCGGCGTGATTCAGGGCTTACCGCTGCAGTTTAGCGGCAATAACCTCGTTAAAAGCATCCGTTCCGGGCAGCCGAAAGATGCCGGCTCCTTACGCCTTGTGGTGGATCTTACCCAGCCGGGTAAAACGCGCGCGGTAAAACAACAAAACGGCGCGAATTATACCGTCGTCTTTACTATCAACGCAGACGCGCCTCCGCCTCCGCCGCCGGTTGTGGCTAAGCGCGTCGAGCCCGCGCCCGTTTCACGCCCATCCGAGCCGGCTAAAAACCCGTTCAAATCGCAGCAGGTAACCGGCGTTATCGGCTCCAATACTGTGACCAGGCCTGCCCGTACGCAAAGGGGTAACCAGAATTCAGATACCGTAGTGGTGGCTATCGACGCCGGCCACGGCGGCCAGGATCCCGGCGCAATAGGCCCGGGAGGCACGAAAGAGAAAAACGTCACTATCTCTATCGCCCGCAAGCTGCGCGCGCTGCTGAACGACGACCCGATGTTTAAAGGCGTGCTGACCCGCGACGGCGACTATTTCATCTCGGTGATGGGACGTTCGGACGTCGCCCGCAAGCAGAACGCCAATATCCTGGTTTCGATTCACGCGGATGCCGCCCCGAACCGCGACGCGACGGGCGCTTCCGTGTGGGTGCTGTCTAACCGCCGCGCGAACAGCGAAATGGCGGGCTGGCTTGAGCAGCACGAGAAGCAGTCTGAGCTGTTAGGCGGCGCGGGCGACGTGCTGGCGAACAGCCAGGCGGATCCCTATCTCAGCCAGGCCGTGCTGGATTTGCAGTTCGGTCATTCCCAGCGCGTCGGGTATGATGTGGCGACGAAAATGCTGGCGCAGCTTGGGCAGGTAGGATCGCTGCATAAGCGCCGTCCGGAACATGCGAGCCTTGGCGTGCTGCGTTCCCCGGATATTCCTTCCGTGCTGGTCGAAACCGGGTTTATCAGTAATAACGGCGAAGAGCGCCTGCTGGGCAGCGATGACTACCAGCAGCAGATCGCAAAAGCTATTTACGAAGGGCTGCGCAGCTACTTCCTCGCGCATCCGCTACAGTCGGCGCCCGCGGCGGGACAAACCGCAAGCGCGCAAAGCGCCGACTTAGACAAAGTCGCCATTACTCAATAAGGATTGCTATGCCGATTCAGGTTCTGCCTCCCCAGCTTGCGAACCAGATTGCCGCAGGCGAAGTGGTTGAACGCCCTGCGTCGGTGGTAAAAGAGCTGATAGAAAACAGCCTTGATGCCGGCGCTACGCGTATCGACATCGATATTGAACGCGGCGGCGCGAAGATGATCCGCATCCGCGACAACGGCTGCGGCATCAATAAGGACGAGCTGGCGCTGGCGCTGGCTCGCCACGCGACCAGTAAAATTGCCTGCCTTGACGATCTTGAGGCCATTATCAGCCTCGGTTTTCGCGGCGAAGCGCTGGCGAGCATCAGCTCGGTGGCCCGCCTCACGCTGACTTCCCGCACCGCGGAGCAGAGCGAGGCCTGGCAGGGCCTATGCCGAAGGCCGCGACCAGAATGTGACGGTAAAACCCGCAGCCCATCCGGTTGGCACCACGCTTGAAGTGTTGGATCTGTTCTACAACACGCCGGCCCGGCGTAAATTTATGCGCACCGAGAAAACCGAGTTTAACCATATCGACGAGATAGTGCGCCGCATCGCGCTGGCGCGCTTTGACGTGTCGATAAACCTTAATCACAACGGCAAGATGGTGCGCCAGTATCGCGCCGTGCAGGAAGGTGCGCCACGCGAACGTCGTCTTGGAGCGATTTGCGGCGCGCCATTTCTTGAGCAGGCGCTGAAAATCGAATGGCAGCATGGCGATCTGGCGCTGCGCGGCTGGGTTGCCGAACCTTCTGCCACCACCCCGGCGCTGGCGGAAATTCAGTATTGCTATGTAAATGGCCGCATGATGCGCGATCGCCTGATCGCCCACGCCATTCGCCAGGCCTGCGAAGATAAAGCCGGCGCCGAGCGGCAGCCCGCTTTCGTGCTCTATCTGGAAATCGATCCCCATCAGGTCGACGTCAACGTGCATCCCGCCAAGCACGAGGTCCGTTTCCACCAGTCCCGTCTGGTGCATGATTTTATTTATCAGGGCGTGCTGAGCGTCCTGCAGCAGCGCGATGAAAATCTTCTGCTACAGGAAGACACGCCCACCGAAGTCGTCCAGCAGCGCTGGCAGCCGGAAAACCGCGTGGCCTCAGGGCGTAACCAGTTTGCAACGCCAGCTCAGGCGCCTTCCGCGCCTCGGGAAACGGCGCCTCATCCTTCTGCGGGCAGCGCTGGCGGACAACGCCAGCCGACGTGGCCAAACGCGGCGCCTGGCTATCAGAAGCAGCAAGGCGCGCTTTATCGTCAACTGCTGGATACCCCAACGGTTCCACCAGCGGCTAACCAGACTGAAGAGCCGGACGCGCTGGAAGGCCATTCGCAGAGTTTCGGCAGAGTGCTGACGATTATCCCACCGCAATACGCGCTTCTGGAGCGGGATGGCAGCGTCATGCTGCTATCGCTTGCCGTGGCGGACCGCTGGCTGAAGCAGGCGCAGCTGATTCCGGGCAGCGAAGGCGTTCGCGCTCAGCCATTGCTGATCCCGGTGCGGATGAAAGTCTCTAAGGATGAGCTGGACGTGCTGCTGCGTTATCAGCCGCTTTTGCTCAGCATGGGCATCGAATTTGCCGCCGATGCCAGGCAGATAACCATTCGCTCCGTACCTTTACCTTTACGTAAACAAAATTTACAAATCTTGATTTATGAACTGCCAGGATACCTGGCGCAACAGGCAGAGGTTAGCGCTACGCAAATTGCCCACTGGTTCGCCCGTCATCTGACAGCGGAGCATGAACAGTGGAATCAGGCACAAGCTATTGCTTTACTTGCCGATATTGAGCGCCTTTGCCCGCAGCTGGTGAAAAATCCACCCGGCGGTTTGTTACAACCTGTTGATCTAACGCTGGCGATGAACGCCCTGAAACATGACTGAAGTAAGCAAAAACCTGCCGCAGGCAATTTTTTTAATGGGGCCTACGGCCTCGGGTAAGACGGCATTAGCCATTAATTTGCGTAAAACGCTGCCGGTAGAGTTGATAAGCGTCGATTCGGCCCTTATCTATCAAGGAATGGATATCGGAACGGCGAAGCCGACGGCGGAAGAACTCGCCCAGGCGCCGCACCGGTTACTCGATATCCTCGATCCGGCGCAGGCGTACTCGGCGGCGGATTTCCGTCGCGACGCGCTGGCAGAAATGGCTGATATTACCGCCAGCGGGCGTATTCCCCTGTTAGTCGGGGGGACGATGCTTTACTTCAAGGCGTTATTAGAAGGCCTTTCGCCGTTACCGCCGGCGGATGCAGACGTTCGCGCAAGGATTGAACAACAGGCGGCAGAGCAGGGATGGGATGCGCTGCATCGGCAGCTGGTCGAAGTCGATCCGGTTGCGGGGGCACGGATTCATCCAAACGATCCGCAAAGGCTTTCCCGGGCACTGGAAGTTTTTTTCATTTCGGGTAAAACTTTAACGGAACTGACGCAAACGTCAGGAGAAGCTCTGCCTTACCAGGTGCATCAGTTCGCCATCGCCCCGGCGAGCCGTGAACTGCTCCATCAGCGCATTGAGCAGCGTTTTCATCAGATGTTAGCTTCAGGTTTTGAAGCAGAAGTGCGGGCTCTTTTTGCCCGCGGAGATTTGCATACGGAGATGCCTTCCATTCGTTGTGTGGGCTACCGGCAGATGTGGTCTTATCTGGCGGGGGAAATCTCGCATGAGGAAATGGTTTATCGAGGTATTTGCGCGACGAGACAATTGGCTAAACGCCAGATGACCTGGTTGCGAGGCTGGGAAGATGTTCGCTGGTTAGACAGCGAAAACCCTGAGCTGGGCCCGCAATGAAGTATTACAGGTTGTTAGTGCGAAGCACCAATGAATGTGTACAATTGAATCGACATCGTGCGCAAATTTTTACGCAGTTTTTCAGAGCCTCAGGGTTCTTGAGTTACAAACAACAAGCATATAAGGAAAAGATAGAATGGCTAAGGGGCAATCATTACAAGATCCGTTCCTGAACGCATTGCGTCGGGAACGTGTTCCAGTTTCTATTTATTTGGTGAATGGCATTAAGCTGCAAGGTCAGATTGAGTCTTTCGATCAGTTCGTGATCCTGTTGAAAAACACGGTCAGTCAGATGGTCTATAAGCACGCGATTTCAACTGTTGTTCCGTCTCGTCCGGTATCTCATCACAGTAATAACACGGGTACTAGCGGTTCTGGCAGCTACCACCATGGTGGAAGTGCGCAGGGTTCTGCGCCACAACAAGACAGCGAAGACGCCGAATAAGGCATTTGTTGTTTTCCAGCTCGGGGAACCAGGACTGCTGTGTTCCCCGCTGGTCTTTTTGAGAGGTTATACGCTTGTTTGACCGTTATGACGCTGGTGAGCAAGCGGTGCTGGTACACATCTATTTTTCGCAAGACAAAGACATGGAAGACCTCGCGGAGTTTGAATCCCTGGTCTCTTCAGCCGGTGTCGAAGCGCTGCAGGTGGTGACCGGTAGCCGCAAAGCGCCGCATCCAAAGTATTTTGTTGGCGAAGGCAAAGCCGTAGAAATTGCCGATGCAGTTAAAGCCACTGGGGCCTCGGTCGTGCTGTTCGATCATGCGTTGTCCCCGGCGCAAGAACGTAACCTTGAAGCCCTGTGCGAATGTCGGGTCATCGACAGAACGGGACTGATTTTAGATATTTTTGCCCAGCGTGCGCGCACCCATGAAGGTAAGCTGCAGGTTGAGCTGGCGCAGCTGCGCCATCTGGCGACGCGGCTGGTCCGCGGCTGGACCCACCTTGAGCGTCAAAAAGGCGGGATAGGGCCTACGCGGCCCTGGCGAAACGCAGCTTGAAACGGACCGCCGGCTGTTGCGTAACCGCATCATGCAGATCCTCTCACGCCTGGAACGAGTAGAAAAACAACGTGAGCAGGGACGAAGAGCGCGAGCTAAAGCCGACGTGCCGACTGTCTCACTGGTGGGCTACACCAACGCCGGTAAATCCACCCTTTTTAACCAAATTACCGCGGCTGAAGTGTATGCCGCAGACCAGCTGTTCGCCACGCTCGATCCCACGCTGCGTCGTATTGACATTGCAGACGTGGGCGAAACCGTGCTGGCAGATACGGTAGGCTTTATTCGGCACCTGCCCCACGATCTTGTGGCAGCGTTTAAAGCCACCCTGCAGGAGACCCGCCAGGCCACGCTGCTGCTGCACGTGATTGACGCGTCGGATCTCAGGATTCAGGAAAACATCGCCGCGGTCGATACCGTTTTAGAAGAGATCGAGGCCGATGATATTCCCGTCCTGCTGGTTATGAATAAAATCGATATGCTGGATGAGTTTGCGCCGCGTATCGACAGGAACGACGAAAATGTACCGATACGCGTCTGGCTTTCTGCCCAGACAGGTGCCGGTGTGCCACTGCTTTTCCAGGCTTTGACGGAACGTTTATCTGGTGAAATTGCGCAGCATACGTTGTGCTTACCCCCCCAGGCAGGGCGACTTCGAAGCCGGTTTTATCAGCTTCAGGCAATAGAAAAAGAGTGGATGGAGGAGGACGGCAGCGTTGGCTTACAGGTTCGTATGCCCATCGTTGACTGGCGTCGCCTCTGTAAACAAGAACCGGCACTAATGGACTACATTGTTTGACCGGCGCGCGTTTGTCCTGAAGACTTTTTCCCCTACGGGGGATATCACCGCACAACAAATATGGAGCATAAACATGGCGTGGAATCAGCCCGGTAATAACGGACAGGACCGCGACCCGTGGGGAAGCAGCAAACCTGGCGGCGACTCTGGGGGTAACAAAGGAGGGCGCGATCAGGGGCCACCTGATCTGGATGATATCTTCCGTAAATTAAGTAA
This sequence comes from Dryocola mayonis, assembly GCF_051307045.1. Lineage (NCBI taxonomy): Bacteria > Pseudomonadati > Pseudomonadota > Gammaproteobacteria > Enterobacterales > Enterobacteriaceae > Dryocola > Dryocola mayonis. The sequence continues at coordinate 3,785,799 of NZ_CP150452.1, read as the reverse complement.
AAAACTTGGCGGCTTAGGCGGCGGTAAAAGCGGCGGCACCGGCGGCGGTTCCTCCCAGACCCCGCGTCCGCATATTGGTGGCCGCGTGGTGGGCATTGTTGCCGTCGCGGCGGTAATCATTTGGGCTGCCACCGGGTTCTACACCATCAAAGAAGCCGAGCGCGGCGTTGTGACGCGTTTTGGTAAATTCAGCCATCTGGTTGAGCCGGGCCCTGAACTGGAAACCGACCTTCATTGATAGCGTGCAGGCGGTCAACGTTGAGTCCGTGCGCGAACTCGCCGCTTCCGGCGTGATGCTCACGTCCGATGAAAACGTCGTGCGCGTTGAGATGAACGTGCAGTACCGCGTAACGGATCCGCAAAAATATCTGTTCAGCGTGACCAGCGCGGACGACAGCCTGCGTCAGGCGACTGACAGCGCGCTGCGTGGCGTAATCGGCAAATACTCCATGGATAAGATCCTCACCGAAGGTCGTACCATTATTCGTAACGATACCCAGCGCGAACTGGAAGAAACCATTCGCCCGTACAACATGGGTATTACCCTGCTTGACGTTAACTTCCAGGCTGCGCGTCCGCCGGAAGAAGTTAAAGCGGCGTTTGATGATGCGATTTCCGCGCGTGAAAACGAACAGCAGTACATTCGTGAAGCTGAGGCCTACGCCAACGAAGTTCAGCCGCGTGCCAACGGCCAGGCGCAGCGTATCCTCGAAGAAGCGCGCGCCTACAAAACACAGACAGTGTTAGAAGCCCAGGGTGAAGTAGCCCGCTTTGCGAAGCTGCTGCCAGAGTATAAAGCCGCCCCGGAAATCACCCGCGAGCGTCTGTATATCGAAACCATGGAAAACGTGCTTAGCCACACCCGTAAAGTGCTGGTCAACGATAAAGGCGGCAACCTGATGGTTCTGCCGCTTGACCAGATGCTCAAAGGTGGCGCGCAGCCTGCGGCAAAGAGCGATAACAGCGGCGCAAACAACCTGCTGCGTCTGCCGCCGGCTTCCGGCTCAGGCAGCGGTAGCGCCAGCACCTCGTCCTCTGCCAGCAGAGGCGACATCATGGATCAGCGCCGTGCGGACGCACAGCGCACTGATAACCAGCGCGTAGGGAGTGAATAACGATGCGTAAGTCAGTCATTGCTTTAATTATCATCGTGCTGGTGGTGCTGTTCACCTCGATCTTCGTGGTACACGAAGGCGAGCGCGGAATCACATTACGCTTTGGTAAAGTTCTGCGTGATGATGAGAACAAGCCGGTGGTTTACGAGCCGGGCCTGCACTTTAAGGTGCCGTTTATCGAGTCGGTTAAAACTCTCGATGCCCGTATCCAGACCATGGACAACCAGGCCGATCGCTTTGTGACCAAAGAGAAGAAAGACCTGATTGTCGATTCTTACATCAAATGGCGTATCAGCGACTTCAGCCGTTACTACCTGGCAACGGGCGGTGGCGACGTGTCGCAGGCCGAAGTGCTGTTGAAACGTAAGTTCAGCGACCGTCTGCGTTCTGAAATCGGCCGTCTGGATGTGAAAGACATCGTGACCGACTCCCGCGGCCGTCTGACTCTGGACGTGCGTGACGCGCTGAACTCCGGTTCCGCCGGCACCGACGATGAGGTGACAACGCCTGCGGCTGACGACGCCATCGCTTCCGCAGCGGCGCGTATCACCGAAGAGACCAACGGTAAAGTCGCCGTGGTCAACCCGAACAGTATGGCGGCGTTGGGTATCGAAGTTGTGGACGTGCGCATCAAGCAGATCAACCTGCCTGCTGAGGTTTCGGAAGCTATTTACAACCGTATGCGCGCTGAACGTGAAGCGGTAGCCCGCCGTCACCGTTCACAGGGCCAGGAAGAAGCCGAGAAGCTGCGCGCGACCGCCGACTACGGCGTTACCCGCACTCTGGCGGAAGCCGAGCGTCAGGGGCGTATCAGCCGCGGCGAAGGCGATGCCGAAGCGGCCAAGCTGTTTGCGGACGCCTTCAGCCAGGATCCGGACTTCTATGCCTTTATCCGTAGCCTGCGGGCCTACGAGGCAAGCTTTAAGTCCGGTCAGGACGTGATGGTGATGAGCCCGGACAGCGATTTCTTCCGCTATATGAAAACGCCTGCGAACAGTTCACGTTAATTTTCACAGGTGACACAATCAAGAGCCGGTCTGACCGGCTCTTTTTTTATCCGCTTCAGGAAAGATTATGAACTCTACAATCTGGATAGCGCTGGCGCTTGTTCTGGTACTCGAAGGCCTGGGGCCGATGCTTTACCCGCGCATGTGGCGGCGCATGATCGCCGCGATGACGCAGCTGCCCGACAACACGCTGCGTCGCTTTGGCGGCGGACTAGTGGTTGCGGGCGTCGTTATCTACTATATGTTGAGTCGTGCGGCCGGCTGAATAAGATTCAGCCAGCCGATTACTATTTTGTCGACTAAAAGGGCTGATCATCGGGGAAACCGATGGTAGAATCCTTTTTTAAGCAAACGGTGATTTTGAAAAATGGGTAACAACGTCGTCGTACTGGGCACCCAATGGGGTGACGAAGGTAAAGGAAAGATCGTCGATCTTCTGACTGAACGGGCTAAATATGTTGTGCGCTACCAGGGCGGTCACAACGCAGGCCATACTCTCGTAATCAACGGTGAAAAAACCGTCCTCCATCTTATTCCATCAGGCATTCTTCGCGATAACGTCACCAGCATCATTGGTAACGGCGTTGTGCTGTCTCCTGCGGCGCTGATGAAAGAGATGAAAGGCCTGGAAGACCGCGGTATTCCAGTACGTGAGCGCCTGCTGCTGTCTGAAGCATGCCCGCTGATCCTCGACTACCACGTAGCTTTAGACGTTGCTCGCGAAAAAGCGCGCGGCGCCAAAGCTATCGGCACCACAGGTCGTGGCATCGGTCCTGCGTATGAAGACAAAGTGGCCCGTCGCGGCCTGCGCGTTGGCGACCTGTTCGACAAAGCCACCTTTGCAACCAAGCTGAAAGAAGTCATGGAATACCATAACTTCCAGCTGGTTAACTTCTACAAAGTTGAAGCGGTTGACTACCAGAAAGTGCTGGACGATGTCATGGCTATCGCCGACATCCTGACCAGCATGGTAGTGGACGTCTCCGATCTGCTGGATCAGGCGCGCAAACGCGGTGACTTCGTGATGTTCGAAGGGGCGCAGGGCACCCTGCTGGACATCGACCACGGCACCTATCCGTACGTAACCTCCTCTAACACCACCGCAGGTGGCGTTGCGACCGGCTCCGGCCTCGGCCCGCGCTATGTGGATTACGTTCTGGGCATCATCAAGGCTTATTCCACCCGCGTTGGCGCAGGTCCATTCCCGACCGAACTGTTTGACGACGTCGGTGAGTTCCTGTGCAAGCAGGGTAACGAGTTTGGCGCGACCACCGGTCGTCGCCGTCGCACCGGCTGGCTGGACGTGGTTGCCGTGCGTCGCGCGGTGCAGATCAACTCCCTCTCGGGCTTCTGCCTGACCAAGCTGGACGTGCTCGACGGCCTGAAAGAGGTGAAAATCTGCGTAGGTTACCGCATGCCGGACGGCCGTGAAGTCACCACCACCCCAATGGCGGCGGATGACTGGGAAGGCATCGAGCCAATCTACGAAACCATGCCGGGCTGGTCTGAAACGACCTTCGGCGTGAAAGAGCGTAGCGGCTTGCCGCAGGCAGCGCTGGACTATATCAAACGTATTGAAGAACTTACCGAAGTGCCGGTGGATATTATTTCTACCGGACCGGATCGTTCTGAAACGATGATTCTGCGCGATCCGTTCGACGCATAATCCTGTTACGGGGTGCGATCGTCGCACCCCGTTTTGCTTTGCTTCCCTCCGCTTTTTTGCCTTCCCCGAACAAATAAATTAGCCGCCAAAGATATGGCTGGTTTATCATCAATATATCGCCACAATGGCAATGAGCGTTTCCCCTCCCACCCAAGAGGTTGATGTGCAGTTAACGAGTTTTACTGATTACGGTTTACGTGCTTTGATTTATATGGCGTCTTTGCCGGAAGGTAAAATGACGAGTATTTCTGAGGTGACGCAGGTATATGGCGTATCCCGTAATCATATGGTGAAAATCATCAATCAGCTCAGCCGTGCTGGCTTCGTGACGGCAGTGCGCGGTAAAAACGGCGGTATTCGCCTCGGCAGGCCCTGCGCACACTATTCGTGTGGGGGACGTCGTACGCGAGCTGGAACCGCTTTCCCTGGTGAACTGTAACAGCGCGTTTTGTCATATTACCCCCGCATGTCGCCTGAAACAGGCGCTGGCGCTGGCGGTGCAAAGCTTCCTGACCGAGCTTGACAGGCATACGCTGGCCGACCTGGTCGATCAAAACCAACCGCTCTACAAATTACTGCTGGTGGAGTAATCCTTATTCCATCTGTGGATGACTTCGGAGGAACCGCAATGTCAAAAGATCCTTTTCAGGAACGAGAAGCCGAAAAATACGAAAACCCGATCCCAAGCCGGGAATTTATTCTTGCCCACCTTTCCAGACGTGAAAAACCCGCTAACCGTGACGAACTGGCGGATGAACTGAATATTAACGGCGAAGAGCAGCTTGAAGCGCTGCGCCGCCGCCTGCGCGCCATGGAGCGCGACGGCCAGCTGGTCTTTACCCGTCGCCAGTGCTACGCCTTGCCGGAACGCCTTGACCTGCTCAAAGGCAAAGTTATTGGCCACCGCGATGGCTTTGGTTTTCTGCGCGTCGAAGGCCGTAAAGACGACCTCTATCTTTCATCCGAACAGATGAAAATGTGCATGCACGGCGATATCGTGCTGGCGCAGCCGCTGGGCGCGGACCGTAAAGGCCGGCGCGAAGCGCGTATCGTGCGCGTGCTTGAACCAAGAACCGGACAGATCGTGGGCCGCTACTTTACCGATGCGGGCATTGGTTTCGTGGTGCCGGACGACAGCCGCCTGAGCTTTGATATCCTGATCCCGCCAGAAGAGCTGATGGGCGCGCGCATGGGCTTTGTGGTGGTGGTTGAACTCACCCAGCGCCCGACCCGCCGCACTAAAGCGGTGGGTAAAATCGTCGAGGTCCTCGGCGATAATATGGGTACCGGCATGGCCGTCGATATGGCGCTGCGCACCCATGAAATCCCCTATATCTGGCCGAAAGAAGTTGAAGCCCAGGTGGCTTCGCTGAAAGAAGAAGTGCCGGAAGAGGCCAAAGTGGGCCGCGTGGATTTACGCGACCTGCCGCTCGTTACCATCGACGGCGAAGACGCCCGCGACTTTGACGACGCCGTATTCTGCGAGAAAAAACGCGGCGGCGGCTGGCGCCTGTGGGTGGCCATCGCCGACGTAAGCTACTACGTCCGTCCGCCAACCGCGCTGGATAAAGAAGCCCGCAACCGCGGCACCTCCGTTTACTTCCCGTCGCAGGTCATCCCGATGCTGCCGGAAGTGCTCTCCAACGGCCTGTGTTCGCTGAACCCGCAGGTGGACCGCCTGTGTATGGTCTGTGAGATGACCATCTCCGCCTCAGGCCGCCTGACCGGTTCGAGATTCTACGAAGCGGTAATGAGCTCCCACGCGCGTCTGACCTACACCAAAGTGTGGCACATGCTGCAGGGCGACCAGGAGCTGCGCGAACAATATGCGCCGCTGGTGAAGCATATTGAAGAGCTGCACAACCTCTACAAGGTGCTGGAAGTGTCCCGCTCGCAGCGCGGCGGCATCTCTTTTGAAAGCGAAGAGGCGAAGTTTATCTTTAACGCCGAGCGCCGTATCGAACGCGTTGAACAAACCGTCCGCAACGATGCGCACAAGCTTATTGAAGAGTGCATGATTCTGGCGAACATCTCGGCCGCGCGCTTTGTTGAAAAGCACAACGAGCCGTCGCTGTTCCGCGATCACGACAGGCCGACCAACGACGCCATTACCTCATTCCGTACGGTGCTGGCCGAGCTTGGCCTGGAGCTGCCCGGCGGGCAGAAACCAGAGCCGCGCGACTATGCGGAGCTGCTGACGTCCATCGCCGATCGTCCGGACCATGAAATGCTGCAAACCATGCTGCTGCGCTCCATGAAGCAGGCGGTCTACGATCCGGAAAACCGCGGCCACTTCGGCCTTGCGCTGCAGTCATACGCGCACTTCACCTCGCCGATTCGTCGTTATCCGGATCTGCTGCTGCACCGCGCGATTAAATACCTGCTGGCGAAAGAGCAGGGGCATAAGGGCAACAGCACCGAATCCGGCGGCTGGCACTACGACATGGAAGAGATGCTGCAGCTTGGCCAGCACTGTTCGATGGCGGAACGCCGCGCAGACGAAGCGACGCGCGACGTGGCGGACTGGCTGAAGTGCGACTTCATGCAGGATCAGGTCGGCCAGGTGTTCAACGGCATTATCGCAAGCGTTACCGGCTTCGGCTTCTTTGTGCGCCTTGTGGATCTGTTTATCGACGGCCTGGTGCATGTCTCCTCGCTCGATAACGACTATTACCGTTTTGACCAGGTCGGGCAGCGCCTGATTGGTGAATCCGGCGGCCAGACCTATCGCCTGGGCGACCGCGTTGAGGTTCGCGTCGAGGCTGTGCATATGGACGAGCGCAAAATTGATTTCTCCTTGATTTCAAGCTCTCGTGCGCCGCGCGGCGAAGGTAAAACCGCGAAAGACAAAGCCAAAAAAGGCGGTAACGGTACGGGGCCAAAACGCCGTCAGGGGGGCAAACGCGTAAACTTCGAGCCGGACAGCGCTTTCCGTAAAGAGAAAGGGCCAGGCAAGCCGAAGAAAGCGCAAAGCGAGAAGAAGGAGAAGAAAGCAAAAACGCCTTCGGACAAAACCCGTAAAATAGCCGCCGCGACTAAAGCCAAGCGGGCTGCTAAAAAGCAGCCGGACTAATATAACCCTCATTCCGCAAGGGTGAGGGGAAAACTGATACATAAAACAGGCGCTTAAGCGCCTGAAACGAGTGACAGCAATGAGTGAAATGATTTACGGCATCCACGCCGTCCAGGCGCTGCTTGAGAACGCTCCCCAGCGTTTTCAGGAAGTTTTTATTCTTAAAGGCCGGGAAGACAAACGTCTGATGCCTTTGATTCATGCGCTGGAAGCTCAGGGCGTGCCTGTGCAAATGGCAAACCGTCAGTGGCTGGATGAAAAATCCGAAGGCGCCGTGCATCAGGGCATTATCGCGCGCGTGAAGCCGGGCCGTCAGTATCAGGAAAACGATCTGCCGGAGCTTATTGCCGGCCTCGATCAACCCTTCCTGCTAATTCTCGACGGCGTAACCGATCCGCACAATCTCGGCGCCTGCCTGCGCAGCGCCGATGCGGCCGGCGTGCATGCGGTTATCGTGCCTAAAGATCGCTCGGCGATGCTGAACGCCACGGCGAAAAAAGTAGCCTGCGGCGCGGCGGAGCACGTGCCTCTTATCCGCGTCACCAACCTGGCGCGCACCATGCGCATGCTGCAGGAAGAGAACATCTGGATTGTCGGCACGGCCGGCGAAGCGGACCACACCCTGTTCCAGAGCAAAATGACCGGCCCGATGGCGCTGGTGATGGGCGCGGAAGGCGAAGGCATGCGTCGCCTGACGCGCGAACATTGCGACGAGCTGATTAGCATCCCGATGGCGGGCACCGTCTCGTCATTAAACGTCTCCGTCGCGACCGGCATCTGCCTGTTCGAAGCGGTGCGTCAACGCAGTTAATAAATACAACGCGGGGGGTGATTTACTCCCCCGCTTTGTGATCCTTCTCCAGGCATAAGCGTCGTCACCGTCCATACTTAATGGCGTTGCCATTACTGGAGGGAACGCGATGCGCTGGCAGACCCATACCGTTTTTAATCAACCCATACCCCTCAACAACAGTAACCTTTTTCTTTCCGATATCTCGCTGTGCGAGGCCGTTAATCGCGAAGGCGCGGGCTGGGATACAGAGCTTTTGGCCAGCATCGGCCAGCAGCTTGGCTCCGCGGAATCGCTGGAGCTGGGACGGCTGGCGAACGCTAACCCTCCTGAACTGCTGCGTTACGACCCAAGCGGCGAACGCCTTGACGACGTGCGCTTTCACCCCGCCTGGCACCTTTTGATGCAGGGGCTGTGCGCGAATCGCGTTCACAATCTGCCGTGGCAGGAAGATGCCCGCCAGGGCTCTTTCGTAGCGCGAGCGGCGCGTTTTGTTCAGCATGCGCAGGTCGAGGCCGGAACCCTGTGTCCGGTGACCATGACCTTCGGCGCGATTCCCCTGCTGCAAAAATACCTGCCGAAGGAATTTCAGCCGTGGTTAAAGCCGCTGCTTAGCGATCGTTACGACGCCCATCTTCTGCCCGGCGGCCAGAAGCGCGGTTTGCTTATCGGCATGGGGATGACCGAAAAGCAGGGCGGCTCAGACGTGCTCAGCAACACTACGCGCGCGGAAGCGGTAGACAGGCGCGGGCCGGGTGAGATGTACCGGCTGGTGGGGCACAAATGGTTTTTCTCCGTGCCGCAAAGCGATGCTCATCTGGTGCTTGCGCAGGCCCACGGCGGGCTTTCCTGTTTCTTCCTGCCGCGTTTTTTGCCCGACGGGCAGCGCAACCAGGTAAGGCTTGAACGCCTTAAGGACAAGCTGGGCAATCGCTCCAACGCCAGCAGCGAGGTGGAGTTTTGCGACGCCACCGCCTGGCTGATAGGCGAAGAGGGCGAGGGCGTGCGGTCCATTCTTAAAATGGGCGGCTTCACCCGCTTTGACTGCGCGCTCGGCAGCCATGGCCTGATGCGCCGGGCTTTATCCGTCGCTCTTTATCATGCCCACCAGCGGCAGGCATTTGGCAAAAATCTTATCGATCAGCCCATTATGCGCCAGCTGCTTGGACGCATGGCTTTGCAGCTTGAGGGACAAACCGCCTTTCTGTTCCGGCTGGCCCGCGCCTGGGAATCACCGGCGGATCCCCTTGAGCTGGCCTACTGCCGCCTGTTTACCCCGGCGGCGAAGTTCAGCATCTGCAAGGCGGGAATGCCCTTTGTGGCGGAGGCGATGGAGGTGCTCGGCGGCATCGGCTACTGCGAAGACAGCGAGCTGCCGCGGCTCTATCGCGAAATGCCGGTCAACAGCATCTGGGAAGGTTCGGGCAATATCATGAGCCTTGACGTGCTGCGGGTGCTTGCCCGTACGCCTGGCGTGCTGGAGATGCTGCATGCCGAATTTGACGAGGTGAAAGGACAGAACCGTCATTTCGATCGCCGCTGGCGACAGCTGCAGCAGCGCATACGCAAGCCGCAGGAGGCGTGGGGAAGAAATATTACCCACCAGCTGGCGACCCTGGCGACCGGGGCGCAGCTGTTGCCGCATCTTTCTCCCCCGCTGGCGGAAGCCTGGTGTCGGATGATGCTCGACGATCGAGGAGAGTCGGTGCTGCCTGAACAGGCGGTGGTCGATGTACTGCTGCGCGCCACCGGGCGCACAGCGTAACCATCGCTCAGGCGTTAAGCCGGAAAATGCTCACCAGCTCGTTCAGGTGGTGGCCTTTGCTACGCAGATCGTAAGCCGTCTGCTCGGTACGCGAAACGCGGTCGGCGTTGATATGCGTGGCTTCGCCAATCTGCGCCATCGCGATATTGACCTGCCCGATGCCCGCCGACTGCTCGTGCGAGGCGCTGTTAATCTCGGTGACCAGCAGGTTAATGCGGTCGATGTGGGTGATGATAGATTCCATCGCCAGGCGGGTTTTTTCAGACAGCTCATGGCCTTCGGTGACTTTTGCAAGCGTATCGACAATCAGCCCGTCAATCTCTTTTACGGCGTTGGCGCTGCGGGCGGCCAGCGCGCGCACTTCCTGTGCGACAACCGCAAAGCCTTTGCCGTGTTCCCCGGCGCGGGCAGCTTCAACGGCCGCGTTCAGGGCGAGAATATTGGTCTGAAAAGCGATGGACTCGATGACCTGGGTAATATCCGCAATGCGCTGCGACGCCGATTTAATATCGTTCATCGTCGCCACGGCGTGGGTGACGGTGCTGCCGCCACTGTGTACGGCTTGCGCGGTGCTGCTTACCAGCTGTTTTGCCTGTGAGATATTCCCGGCGTTTTGCAGCACGGTCGCGGCGATTTGCTCCATGCTGGCGGAGGTTTCCTCCACGCTGCTGGCCTGCTTGTTGATTTGCGCGCTGATTTCCTCGCTGTCTGCCGCCAGCGCATCGGTTCCCTGGCCGATATCGCCGGCAGCCAGGCGCACCTGTATGACTATCTTCTCAATGCCTTTGCCAATACCGTTGATCGCCTGCATCAGCTGGCCGACTTCGTCCTGACGACTGGTCTGGAGCGTAACCTGTAAATTGCCGGCCGCGTAATGTTCCGCAACGTTTATCACCTCACGTAACGGTCGGCTCAGCCAGCGGCGAATGATGACCACGAAAAAGAGGGCAAAGGCGAGCGCGAGCGCCATACCCAGCGCTAAGAACTGATTGCGCATGCTGGTCACGGCGCTTAACAGCGTCGGCTTATCCACCTCGCCTACGATGGTCCAGTTCCAGCCCGGCAGGCGGCTAAACGCCATAATAGAGACGCTGCCGTCAGGAGTCGTGCGTTCAAGGGTGCCTTTGTCAGCGCTCAGCAGCCGTTTCTGCGTGGCGTCATCCCAGGCCGGGCGTCTGCCTTCTTCGCTGCTGTGGAAGAGATAGTTACCGTAGTTTTTGCCGGCCGCGCCATCCAGCACGTAGAAGCGTCCGCTGCTGCCCAGGTGACGGCTCAGTATTTTCTCGCGCATCACCTGCCAGGAGGCGGTGATATCGACCCCGACGAACAGGATGGCAATGGTATTGCCGGCGCCGTCTTTCACGGGCTGATACTCGGTGATGTAGCGTTTACCAAACAGCAGGGCGAGGCCGCGATAGGTTTCGCCGCGGCTGACTTTCTGCCAGGCCGGGCTGGCCCGATCCAGCACCGTGCCGATGGCGCGGCTGCCGTCTTCCTTGCGCAGCGAAGTCGCTATGCGAACGAAATCTTCGCCGCTGCGTACGAACAGCGTGGAAATTGCCGAGGTGCGGGCGAGGAAGTCATCAGGGATGTCGTTATTTTCATGCAATATCCGATCGCCTGCCGTTAACAGCGGCACGTTCAGGCCGTTGATAGACCGCGGCTGGCCCTCGTCGCGGGAAAGGGGCTGCGGCAGAAAGCTGTTGAACAGACGGGTGTAGCTTTCAACCTCCGCGCTGAGGCTGCTGTCGAGCATTTGCGCCATATCGCTAACGCCGCTGACCTGATTGTTTAAATCTTCAAGCGCCAGGGCTTCAAGCTGCTGGCTGGCGCGCTGGCTGAGCGCAAAGGTAAAAAGAAGAAAAAGGAGCGCAACGCTAAAACCGGTCAGCAGCGAAAGTTTCGCGCCAAGTCCCGGATGTCGGAGTGTTTTTATCATGAATACGGCCTGGTGAAGGAATCTGGGATGCACCTTCAACGGCAGACGAACGCTAACGTTTAACCCTCAAATGTAACCAGATATGAATAAATTGTTTGATCTGGATCATGCAATGGTCGTTTTGTGATCGAAAAAGCCGCGCGGGGCGCGGCTTCAGAGCAGGATGGCCGCAAGTCAGCTTCACGCGTAAAGAATTGCCTGCGCGCGCCAGCTATCCGCCTGGTGATTTTCCTGCATCTGAATGATGCGGTAATAGGAAGCACCTTGTTCATCCGCTTTCAGGGCAATCATTTTTTCCACGTCCTGTGCGCTACCGGCAATGCCATTGACGGAAATCAAGCCGATTTCATTCAACCCGGTAACGCGGTCCGCGGCGACGTCTTCCGCCGATTGAGCAGCGGTGGTAATCAGCCCCACAGACAACAGTAATGAGGTTAAGGCAAGAGATCGTTTCATTGTCAGCTCCTTATAAACGGTCCTGGTCAACAACAGGGCATTCCTTCGCTAAACTGAACCCCATTCCTGTTTCCGGGGAGAGGCCCATTGTGCATAAGAAACAATAAAACGCCGAAAAGCTGTGTAAATATCAATAAATAAGCCGCATCAGGATCTCATTTTCGGTACAAAATCGCCTGCGCGTACCATTGCCCCGCCACAATGGTTTCGTCATTCAGGACGATGAGATAGTAATCGGCCTTCGCTGCCGCAGCTTTTGCTTTAATCACGGTTTCGGTATCCATCGGAGAGCCGCGTTCCATCGCCGTTACCGTACCGATCTTTATCAGCCCCTGCGTTTGTGAGCGCTGGATCTCCTGCGGCTTATCCGCAGCCGGCGGCGCAGGCTGGGGCGTGCCTTGCAGTACGCTACAGCCGCAGAGCATCGCCGCCAGTAACAAAGCTGATAACAATCGCATGGTGTTTTCTCATTTCTTAATAGCCATATTGTAGTTCCGGGTTAATGTCCTGATGAGGGATTGTTCCCGATCTGTTACCTTCGCCGCGCTTTTTTAGCGCTTTCGAATGAAAATCGTAGGCTGGATCTCATCATTACCATCATCCTTTCGCGTGATTTTCTTGCTCCGGGCCATACCTTGCCTTACAACAGGTAATTCACAGCGAATCGGGGGAAGGGGGAATGACGGAAATTTATACGGAACGGCTTGCAGGCATCGAGGTTTTACACGCCTTTCCCGGCGGGCGGAAACACGATGCTCTCCCCTGCGTGGTGTTTTATCACGGCTTTACCTCTTCGAAGCTGGTTTATAGCTATTTTGCGGTGGCTCTGGCGCAGGCAGGTATGCGCGTCATAATGCCTGATGCGCAAGGTCACGGAGCGCGTTTCGACGGCGATGCGGATATGCGCCTGCAGCAGTTCTGGCCCACCCTCAAAACGAATATTGACGAGTTCGCCCGGCTGCGGCAGGCGCTGGACGAGCAAAACCTTATAAAAGAAGGAAGGCTTGCCGTAGGCGGCGCTTCAATGGGAGGCATGACGGCGCTGGGCATTATGGCCCGCCATCCGGAGGTGCGCTGCGTAGCCTGCCTGATGGGCTCCGGCTATTTTGTGACGCTCGCCAAAAAGCTTTTCCCGCCGCCGGCGGACCGGCTCGATGAGTGCCTCGCGATGCTTGCTGAGTATGACGTCAGCCATCAGCTTGAACGCATCGGCGATCGCCCGCTCATGCTGTGGCACGGCGAAGACGACGACGTAGTGCCCGCGGTGGAAACCTGGCGTCTGCAGCAGGCGCTTATCCAGCAAGGCCTGGAGAGGCAGCTTACCAGCCTGTGGGAAGCGGGAGTGAAGCATCGCGTTACGCCTGAGGCGCTCGACGCTACCGTGCAGTTTTTTGCCCGGCATTTATAAGGCCGGCAAAAAAAGCCCCCTTTCGGGGGCAAGTCAAACATTGGCTTTCTATGTCGTTGTGGCATTCCTGGTGTTAACGCTGGGAATAGGGCTGTTACCTGTAAATATCCGCGCTGACGTGCATGTTGCCGTTACTACCGGGTTCTCTCATTAACAGGGTGCGGTAGTACTTCGCGCCATGTCGGTCGGCATCCTCATTGATAGCCAGCTCGGCTTCCTGTTCGGTGGCGAAATTATGGTTGATGTAAATTACCCCGAGGCTTTGCACATCATCCATATTTCTGGCGATTTTGCTGTCTATCTTGATCGCCGCCGTCGCATTCGCACAAAGCAAAAACGCAGCGACAAGGGCATAAGCGATAGTCTTCATAATGCGCTCCACTACAGCGGTATTTTTGGCGGTCGTCGCTCCTGTTAACGTTTAGTGGCGGCCTGTTAAATAAGTGTAACCCGATGTCGTTGAATAAAAAGTGACCATTTCTGTTGGTCTTCTTCAAAAATTTTTAGTAACCCAGGGTAACTTTATAGATTTCACGGTGTTAGCAGGAAGCTTATTTATTAGCCGTCATGCAAAAGAATTAAATCGCTTTCAGCCTTGAGTTTATCGGGTCCCGCTTGTATTATGGCGCGTCAAATTTTCAGCCGCACACAAACACGTTCCTTGCCTCCATGGGCCGCGGTTGACCCTATCAGGAGGCTGAATAATCCGTAAGGAGCAATTCGATGCGTCATTACGAAATCGTTTTTATGGTCCATCCTGACCAGAGCGAACAGGTTCCGGGTATGATCGAACGTTACACTGGTGCAATCACTGCAGCAGAAGGTACGATCCACCGTCTGGAAGACTGGGGCCGCCGTCAGCTGGCTTACCCAATCAACAAACTGCACAAAGCTCACTACGTTCTGCTGAACGTTGAAGCTCCGCAGGAAGTGATTGATGAGCTGGAAACAAACTTCCGCTTCAACGACGCCGTTATCCGTAGCATGGTTATGCGCGTTAAGCACGCGGTTACCGAAGCATCTCCAATGGTTAAAGCGAAAGACGAACGTCGCGAACGTCGCGATGACTTCGCTAGCGAAACCGCTGACGATGCAGATGCTGGGGATTCTGAAGAGTAATTTCTGATGACGGCAAACCGCCTGGTGCTGTCTGGCACAGTGTGCAAGACGCCCCTTCGCAAGGTCAGCCCGTCAGGAATTCCTCACTGCCAGTTCGTGCTTGAGCATCGTTCTGTGCAGGAGGAGGCCGGTTTTAACCGGCAGGCGTGGTGCAGAATGCCGGTTATTATTAGCGGGCATGCACACCAGGCCATTACTCACAGTATAACGGTCGGCACGGTACTTACGGTTCAGGGCTTCATTACCTGCCATCAGGCAAAAAATGGGCTGAACAAAGTGGTATTGCATGCCGAGCAGATTGAATTGATAGATTCTGGAGACTAGCCAAATGGCACGTTATTTCCGTCGTCGCAAGTTCTGCCGTTTCACCGCGGAAGGCGTTCAAGAGATTGACTATAAAGACATCGCTACGCTGAAAAACTACATCACCGAAAGCGGTAAGATTGTCCCAAGCCGTATCACCGGTACCCGTGCAAAATACCAGCGTCAGCTGGCTCGCGCTATCAAACGCGCTCGCTACCTGTCCCTGCTGCCGTACACTGATCGTCATCAGTAATCGGGCACGGTCCATTAATACGACTTTGAGAGGATAAGGTAATGCAAGTTATTCTGCTTGATAAAGTAGCAAACCTGGGTAGCCTGGGTGATCAGGTTAACGTTAAAGCGGGCTACGCTCGTAACTTCCTGGTACCACAGGGTAAAGCTGTTCCTGCTACCAAGAAAAACGTTGAATACTTCGAAGCACGCCGTGCAGAACTGGAAGCTAAACTGTCCGACGTTCTGGCAGCTGCTGAAGCTCGCGCTGCGAAGATCAACGCACTGGAAACCGTTACTATCGCGTCTAAAGCAGGCGACGAAGGTAAACTGTTCGGTTCCATCGGTACTCGCGACATCGCTGACGCTGTAACTGCAGCTGGCGTTGACGTGGCTAAGAGCGAAGTTCGTTTACCGAACGGCGTTCTGCGTACCATCGGCGAGCACGAAGTGGACTTCCAGGTTCACAGCGAAGTCTTCGCTAAACTGACTGTAAACGTAGTTGCTGAAGCGTAATTTACGCTGACGTATACGTTAAAACGCCGGCCTCGCGCCGGCGTTTTGCCTTTCTAAGGACGCTGAATTCAGCGCGCGCGCAGGAAACTGCCGTCCGGCTGACGGGTGAACAGAACCTGGCGATCGTTGCCGATATCAATGGTCAAGCCGGTCACCACGCCGTTGGCGTTCTGACGAATCTGCACCATCTGCCCGGTTTGTAAATTGCTCAGCGGCTTGTCGTCGCCCTCGGCCTGCGCCATGGAATAGACGTCGGCCGGCGGCAGCTTATGATCGCGGAAAAGCTGCGCCATAGTCTGGCCGGATTCCACGCGGTAGGCACGCCACTGCCCTTCAATATCATTATTCGTATTTGGCACAGGCGCCTGCGTCTGCGGCTGCTCTTCGGCCTGCACCGGTTCTTGCGTCGCCGCAGGCGCGGTATCAGCCGGCGGATTTACCAGCTCGGCATGCATCGGCGACTGGGACTCAATGGACAGCTGCGCATCCCTTGTGACGGGGCGGGGCGGCTCTTCTGCGGCAGGCCACAAAAAGCCGATAATCATTACCAGCGCTGCGATAATAATTCCCCGGCGGTGCGGGGCAGGAAGCGGATCCATCAGGCGGAAATGCTCAGGTGCGTGCCAGATACGCGCAAGCCTTGGTTTAATAGCGAATCGCATCGGCAACCCTCCTCATATTCACACAGCGTGCAATGTACATTCCCAACTCCATTATAGAATGCTAACTAATTGATGCCCTGAGCAATACAGCTTTACGTGACCTTCGCCCGCAATTTAACGCGCCCGGCCCCATTGTTCCCGTTTCATTCCCATTTGTCACCTTTAAGGCTTTTGCATTTTACCCGCCTGGTTGACGCTGCTATGCTGCAGGCCTGCTTTTAAACACCTTAAAGGAAAATTCATGACAACCCCTTCTTTTGACAGCGTCGAAGCGCAAGCAAGTTACGGTATTGGTTTACAGGTTGGTCAGCAACTGCGTGAATCTGGTCTGCAGGGTCTGCTGCCGGAAGCGCTGGTTGCAGGCCTGCGTGATGCGCTGGAAGGGAATGCCCCGTCAGTTCCGGTTGATGTTGTTCACCGCGCGCTGCGCGAAGTTCACGAGCGCGCCGATGCCGTGCGTCAGGAACGCCAGAAAGAAATGGCCGTTGAAGGCGTAAAATTCCTTGAAGAAAATATCAAGAAAGAAGGCGTGAGCAGCACCGAGTCCGGCCTGCAATTCCGCGTGCTGACTCAGGGCAGCGGTCCAATTCCCTCCCGTAAAGATCACGTACGTGTTCACTACACCGGCAAACTGATTGACGGCACCGTCTTCGACAGCTCCGTACAGCGCGGCGAACCGGCAGAATTCCCGGTAAGCGGCGTTATCGCCGGCTGGATTGAAGCGCTGACCTTAATGCCGGTGGGCTCTAAATGGGAGCTGACTATTCCGCAAAACCTGGCCTACGGCGAGCGCGGCGCAGGCGCATCCATCCCGCCGTTTAGCACCCTGGTCTTCGAAGTGGAACTGCTGGAAATTCTGTAAGCGATTTAATCACCCCGCTTCGGCGGGGTTTTCGTTTGGTTGTTAACGGAAAAGCGTGATTTTATCTTGCATACGCCCCCGTTCCGGGTGTTTTTGTGAGGTGTGTCGCGTTAACTGAGTGATATCGCACTCAAATTAAACAAAAAATTAACATGTTGCTTGTCATAAATATTCAACCCGCCGATTCTTACCTCGTATCGAGGTGCTTTATGAAAGCCTCATCACATCAAATATACCGTTTCAAAGGCCGGCAGAGCCTGAACACAACAGACAGGTACAGGAAAAATAAAACATGGTAGATCAGATAAAAGTCGCAGAGGTTGCTGAGGCTCCGGCTGAGCAGTCGCTGCGGCGCAATTTAACAAATCGTCATATCCAGCTTATCGCCATCGGCGGCGCTATCGGCACCGGCCTGTTTATGGGCTCCGGCAAAACCATCAGCCTCGCCGGGCCTTCGATCATCTTCGTCTATATGATCATCGGCTTTATGCTGTTCTTCGTGATGCGCGCTATGGGCGAGCTGCTGCTTTCCAACCTCGAATACAAGTCGTTCAGCGATTTCGCCGCCGACCTGCTGGGCCCGTGGGCCGGCTATTTCACCGGCTGGACGTACTGGTTCTGCTGGGTGGTCACCGGCATGGCGGACGTGGTGGCCATCACCGCTTACGCGCAGTTCTGGTTCCCCGGCCTGTCGGACTGGGTCGCCTCTCTTGCCGTGGTGCTGGTGCTGCTGGGCCTAAACCTTGCGACCGTAAAAATGTTCGGGGAGATGGAGTTCTGGTTTGCGATGATCAAAATCGTCGCCATCGTCGCCCTGATTGTTATCGGCCTGGTGATGGTGCTGACTCACTTCCATTCGCCGTCCGGCGTTGAAGCCTCTTTCAATAACCTGTGGAACGACGGCGGCTGGTTCCCGAAAGGCCTGAGCGGCTTCTTTGCCGGCTTCCAGATAGCGGTATTTGCCTTCGTGGGTATTGAGCTTGTGGGCACAACCGCGGCGGAAACCAAAGACCCGGAAAAATCGCTGCCGCGCGCGATTAACTCGATCCCTGTTCGTATCATTATGTTCTACGTGTTTGCGCTGATCGTGATTATGTCGGTCACGCCATGGCGCTCCGTGGTGCCGGATAAGAGCCCGTTCGTTGAGCTGTTTATGCTGGTGGGCCTGCCTGCCGCCGCGAGCATCATCAACTTTGTGGTGCTGACCTCGGCGGCCTCCTCGGCTAACAGCGGCGTCTTCTCGACCAGCCGCATGTTGTTCGGCCTGGCGCAGGACGGCGTGGCGCCAAAAGCCTTCGCTAAGCTGTCTAAACGCGCCGTGCCGGCGAAGGGCCTGACCTTCTCGTGCATCTGTCTGCTGGGCGGCGTGGTCATGCTTTACGTCAACCCGGATGTGATCGCCGCCTTCACGATGATCACCACCGTGTCGGCGATTCTGTTCATGTTTGTCTGGACGATTATCCTTTGCTCGTATTTGGTGTACCGCAAACAGCGTCCGCAGCTGCATCAGAAATCTCGCTACAAGATGCCGCTTGGCAAACTGATGTGCTGGGTCTGCATGGCGTTCTTCGTCTTTGTCATCGTGCTGCTGACGCTTGAGGACGATACTCGCCAGGCGCTGATCGTCACGCCGCTGTGGTTTGTAGTGTTGGGGCTGGGCTGGATGTTTATCGGTAAGAAACGGCTTGCGGCATTGCGCAAGTAACGGCGACCGGTTTGACCGTAACCCTCTCCCCCGGGAGAGGGTTGGGGAGAGGGGCGCTACAGTGGCAGGCTTATTTTTATTCGCCGGCTAAAGCCCGCGGGAACAGCACGTTGTTCTCAAGGCTAATGTGATTCATCAAATCATCGATCAGCTCATTAATACCGTTATACATCGCTTTCCAGGTGGTGCAGGCTTCCGGCGGCGGGGTAACGTTATTGGTGGTGTGCTTGATAACTTCCAGCAGTTCGCCCGCGTCATCATGCTCGCTTTCCATTACGCTAATCGGGCCGTTTGCCTGTGAGCCCATGCCGTTTTTAATCATCGGGAACAGGATCTGCTCTTCTTTCATCATGTGGCTGCTCAGCTCCTGATGCAGCATGGTGAGATACTTCGCCAGGCCCTTAGGCACGTTTGGCTTATCCGCATGCACGCGTTCAACTTTTGTCGCCTGCAGGATCAGTTCCGGCAGCTGTTCGCGGTGCCTGTCGTGGTAACGAACGATAATGTGATCGATGATTTCGGCCAGCGGGGCGGTGCGCCACTCTTTCTCAATCGGCTCTTCAGCCAGGGCCGCAAGCTGCGCTTCGATAGCTTCGAGATCCAGCTCTTTGCGGGTCGCTGCGCGCTCAAGCGTTTGTTTACCGCCGCAGCAGAAATCCAGATCCAGTTTGCGGAACAGCGCGGAAGCGCGCGGAATGGTTAAAGCCAGTTCACCTAAGGGTTGGTCGCGGAAGGCCATGGATGCATACCTCGTCATAGAAATTATAAGATGCATATTAAATACATCTTTAAAGGAAGGCTATGACCCTTTTGAGGTAGCCTGTTATTTGTCCAGCGTGACGGCAACCTCGCTAACTTCCGTTTTTTGCGGCCTGGCCAGCACCGCCAGCACCACGCCGCTAATCAGGCACAGGACGCCCAGCAGGGTCAGAGCCGGCGGCCAGCTGTGGCGCAGCATAAAGGTATAGGCAAGCCCCGCCAGGGTTTCGAAGACGATAAGCGGGCCCACGATCGCCGTTGGCAGGCGCTGACAGGCGATGTTCCAGCATAAATTGCCAAGCCACGAACAGAACAGGGCGATGGCGAGCATCAGCGTAACAAAAACCTCCGGGCGGGGCCCGAACGGCAGGGCGAAATCAGCGCCGCTGCGGCCCATATAAAGACACACGGCGATGTAGCCGAGCAGGGAGAGCGGCAGCGTGGCAAGCCCCTGCGCCGTGGCCCACATCATCGGGTTTTTATCGGGGTTCTCGCGCAGCCAGCGGGCGTTGCGCAGGGCGTACCAGGCCCAGCAGGCGACCGACACCAAGGCCAGAGAGATGCCGCTCGCATACCGCCGCCAGCTGAAATCAATCTGCCCGCCGCGCAGTTCTGCGCTGTTCACCATCGCCAGCCCGACGCCGATAATAACGAGCGCTGGGACAAGGCGCCGCCACGGCAGTTTACCGTCGCGCTTGCTATAAAGCAGGTTGGCGAGGACGGGGATCACCACCGGCAGCGTGCCGATAATCATCGTTGAGACGGGCGCGCCGGTGCGCTGTATGGCGCTTGCGAGGCAAACGTAATAAATGAGGTTGCCGACGGTTGAAAGCTTTAGCGCAGTCAGCCAGTCCCTGCCGCTAAGCTTGCGCAGACGCTGTCGCCCAAGCCATGCCAGCGGGATCGCAATCAGCCCCAGCGCCAGATAGCGCCCGGTGGACTGCAGCGCCGCGGGGTAGTCGGGGACGATAATCGGGCCCACGAAAATCAGCCCCCACATCAGCCCCGCGAGCAGGGCATACATCACGCCAGATAGCATCTTTATCTTCCTGATTAGGTCTTTGTGGGGAGGGTAGGGGCAGGCGTGACGGGCGTATTGTGAAATGTGGGCGTGATAAAGCTCAACGCCGGGCAGCTGCGGCAGGCGCCGAAACTGGGCGTTATCTTTTCATCGTTGAAGTCAGGGACGCCTTGCAAGTTATCTTCTCCGTCAGGACATCCCTTAAGTATAGGGATGTCCATCTTTAACGGACAGATAACAATTACAGCGCGGCGCGGACGCGCTCTTCAAGGTGGTAGGGCGGCCAATCAGCTTGCTGAGCGGCTTGCCGTCGTCAAACAGGCCGCTTTTGGACGCGCCGATATCGGAATTCGCCAGCATGGCGGCGGATGAGGTTTGCGCTGAAATTATTTACTCAGATCGAGCTGATAAAGGGCGAAGCCAATATCGTCATTGCCGACGTTGTGCATCGGATACCGGGCTTTCTCTTTGATAAAGGCCGCGGCTTTCTCTCCGGGTGAGGTTTCAAAGCGGACGTCCAGTTTCTGCTTGCTCTCGATGGGCGCAAGGCGCCAGTTGTTATCCGCCGCCGGATGGATCTCTTGCTGCGAGCTTATCCAGTTAGCCACCACCGAGCGGTTTTCATCCGGTGAAGCAAACGCGATATGGCCATCGCCGGTGCCGGCGAACTTACCGCCGTATGCACGATAGTTATTGGTTGCGACCAGGAAAGTCGCGCCCGGATCTATTGGTTTGCCTTTAAACGTCAGCTGCCTGATACGCTCGGCACCGGGATTTACCAGCTGGCATTCGCCGTCGTAGCGCGCCGGCTGCGATACATCAATCTGATAATCCACGCCGTCGATGACGTCGAAGTTATAGGTACGGAAACCGTCCCAGTTGATAAGCGACTGCGGCCTGCCGCTGTTGACATCAATCTGGTTAAACTGCCCGGCTGAGCACTCCAGCCACTCTTTTACCTCTTTACCGCTCGCTTTCACCACCACCAGCGTGTTGGGGTAAAGATACAGGTCGGCGGCGTTGCGGAAGGTAAGCCGGCCTTTTTCGACCTCCACAAAGCTGGCCGGATCGTTTTTACGTCCGCCCACCTTAAAGGGCGCAGCGGCGGAGAGCACCGGTAGATTCGCCAGATCCGGATCGCCCTGAATGAACTTTTCGACGTAGGCGCGCTGGGCGTTGTTCACCACCTGCACGGTCGGGTCATCCTGCACCAGCGCAAGGTAGCTGTACATATTGTCGGCTGACTTACCGATAGGCTTGCTGACAAAGTCACGCGTGGCGTCATGATCGTGCGCCAGCACTTTCACCAGCTTTGCATCTTCCGCCGCCAGCGACTTCTTCGCCACGCTGTCATAAATGGGACGCGCTTGCGCCTTGCTGCTGGTGACCTTCCACTCGCCGCTGTCGTTATTGAGCACCAGATCCACCACGCCGAGATGGTCGCCCCACATGCCCGGCATCACCGCGGGAATGCCGTTCAGCGTTCCTTTCTCAATGTCCGCGCCTTTGATACCGGCGAAATCTTTGCCGGGGAAGACGGCGTGCGCGTGCCCGAAAAGAAACACATCCACGCCCGGAACCTCGCTGAGGTAATAGACGGAGTTTTCAGCCATCGCGTGATAAGGATCGCTGGAAAGTCCCGAATGGGCGACGACGACCACTAAATCCGCGCCCTGTTTTCGCATCTCAGGCACGTAGCGCTTCGCAGTTTCGGTGATGTCCTGCACCGTCACCTTACCGTCCAGATTCGCTTTATCCCACGTCATGATCTGCGGCGGCACGAAGCCGATATAGCCAATACGCAGGGTTTGCGTCCTGCCGTCTTTATCTTTGACCGCCGTTTCTTTGATTAAATAGGGCGTGAACAGCGGCTTACTGGTTTTTGCGTCGATGATATTGGCGTTAACGTAAGGGAATTTTGCTCCCGCCAGCGCCTTGTGCAGGTAGTCCAGGCCGTAGTTAAACTCGTGGTTACCCAGGTTTCCTACCGCATAATCCAGCGTGTTAAGCGCTTTATAGACCGGATGGACTTCGCCTGCTTTCAGCCCCTTCGCCGCCATGTAATCGCCAAGCGGGCTGCCCTGAATCAGGTCGCCGTTATCGACCAGCAGGCTGTTGACGGCTTCACCGCGCGCGGCATTGATTAAACTTGCCGTGCGTACCAGACCGAACTTCTCGGTCGGCGTATCCTTGTAGTAGTCGAAGTCCATCATATTGCTGTGTAGATCGGTAGTTTCGAGAATCCGCAGATCGACCGTGGGCCGCGTTTACGCTGGCCGCGATCAGCGTGGCAAGCAGGCTTGCGCTAAACTTGATCATGATTAAGGTCCTTTTTTCGAGGTACGCCACAAAAGGCAGTGAATTTACAGATTGTTGCTTACAAAGTTGTGAAGTCTGCCAGAAATCAGGGCGATGAAACCGGAATCGCTTCACAGATAGCGCATCAGCACGCAATGAGATATAAGTAAAACAACAGGTTATTCGCGCGATGCAGCGTGCGGCGACACAATACGAGGTGAAGAATGTTAGAACAAATTTGCCAACTGGCACGGGAGGCGGGAGCCGCCATCATGCAGGTTTATGAAGGGGAAAAGCCGCTGGACGCGACCCGGAAGCTGGATGATTCACCGGTAACCGCAGCGGATATCGCGGCCCATACTATTATCATCAACGGCCTGCAGGCTTTAACGCCGGAGATTCCGGTGCTGTCGGAAGAGGATCCGCAAGGCTGGGAAATTCGTCAGGGATGGAGCCGCTACTGGCTAGTGGATCCGCTGGACGGCACGAAGGAGTTCCTCAAACGCAACGGCGAGTTCACCGTTAACATCGCGCTGATTGAGGAAGGCAAAGCCGTGCTGGGCGTGGTTTACGCACCGGTGCTGAAGATTATGTACAGCGCCGCGGAAGGCAAAGCCTGGAAAGAAGAGAGCGGCGTGCGAAATCAGATTCACGTGCGCGATGCGCGTCCGCCGCTGGTGGTTATTAGCCGCTCTCACGCCCGCAGCGACGAAGAGCTGAAAGAGTATCTGCAGCAGATAGGCGAACACCAGACCACCGCTATCGGCTCATCGCTGAAGTTCTGCCTGGTGGCGGACGGACAGGCGCAGCTTTATCCGCGCTTTGGGCCGACCAATATCTGGGACACCGCCGCAGGCCACGCCGTTGCGGTCGCGGCCGGCGCGCATGTCCATGACTGGCAGGGCAAGCCGCTTGACTATACCCCGCGCGAGTCTTTCTTAAACCCAGGCTTCCGGGTTTCTATTTACTGAGCAGTTCCTGCAGCAGGTTCATCACCTGCTGCACCTCCGCCTGCGTCAGAGAACCGTCTTTGGCGTACTGAATACGTCCGTTTTTATCCAGTACCACAATCGCCGACCCGCCGTCTTCCAGCTGCCAGGCCTTTTTCGCCACGCCGTTGCTGTCCACCACAAACTGCGACCATGGATACTGTTTTTTATTGCTCTCGATGCTGCTGCGCACAAACATGCCGGTGCCGACGATGGCGTCATCGGTATTGACGATTGTCGTGGTCTGGTAGCGATCGTGCGGGAACTTCGCGGCTTTGATGGCTTCAATCAGCCCGGCGTTTTTCTCCTTCGCGCTGGAGCGTCCGGCAATATGCTGCAGCACCCTAACTTTTCCGGCCAGCTGCGCGCTATTCCAGTTTTTATAGCTAAACTTATCGTTATCCAGAACGAGTTCGCCTTTGTCGGCAATGCCTACCGGCGCGACGCGCTGGCTCTTTTCAAAGTTATGCGCTGAGGCCATCAACGGCAGCAGCAGGGCGGTAAGCGCAAGCGTAGCTCGCAGGGTCATGGTTGACTCCTTGTTCTTAAAGAAGGTTTGCAGGTGATCGGACCACTTGGCCCTGACGTTTTAAGCATAAGTGCTCAATGGCCATCTGTCCCGCAACTTGAATGCCAGTTTGCGGGCGAACGCACATATCTCCGCTTTTTGAATGCTTAAACTAAATTTTATTAACATTTGAAAAGAATACTCTGAGAAATTGTCATTAAACGGTAAATAAGGTTATGCAAACTAGGTGTCGGTTTGTATATGGACTATAGTTTTCGGGCACCAAATTTTTTCGCCTCGTTTTGTCGGACCAATTGTGGAACCGCAGGGGCGTTAACACTGCAGGAGAGAAAGAAGAATGAAAATTTTCCAACGTTACAACCCCCTTCAGGTGGCGAAGTACGTGAAAATCCTGTTCCGTGGACGGTTGTACATCAAGGACGTTGGCGCTTTTGAATTTGATAAGGGCAAAATCCTTATCCCAAAAGTGAAAGATAAGCAGCATTTATCCGTTATGTCCGAAGTAAACCGCCAGGTTCTGCGTATGCAGGCGGAAATGGCTTAAAGCCTAAAGCGTTACAAAGTAAAACGGCCCCGATGGGGCCGTTGATGTTTCTGCAGTTTGTACACTACGCGTTAAACCGCGCTTGGCTCTTCGGCATCCGGCAGCTTCGACGCCAGCGGGTTTGGCTTATTGTCGATGCGCGTCACCAGCAGCTGATCGATACGGTAGTTATCGATATCCACCACCTCGAACTTATAGCCCGAGAACTTCACCGAGTCGGTGCGCTTCGGGATTTTGCGCAGCATAAACATCATAAAGCCGCCGATGGTTTCGTAGTTGCCGGACTGCGGGAACTCGTCGATATCCAGCACGCGCATCACGTCGTCAATCGGCGTGCCGCCTTCAACCAGCCAGGAGTTCTCGTCGCGGGCGACGATTTGCTCTTCCATGCCCTGGCCTACCAGGTCGCCCATCAGCGTGGTCATGACGTCGTTTAGCGTGATGATGCCCACCACCAGCGCGTATTCGTTCATGATGACCGCAAAATCTTCCCCCGCCGTTTTGAAGCTTTCCAGCGCTTCGGAGAGCGTCAGCGTATCCGGCACAATCAGCGTGTTGCGCAGGTGAACGCCGCTGTTTAGCGCCATGCTCTGGTTGCCCAGCACGCGGTTTAGCAGCTCCTTGGAGTCCACGTAGCCGACGATATGGTCGATATCGCCGTTACACACCAGGAACTTGGAGTGCGGATGCTCGGCGATTTTGTTCTTCAGGCTTTGCTCTTCTTCGTGCAGATCGAACCAGATGATGTTCTCACGCGACGTCATCGAAGACGGCACGGTACGGGATTCCAGCTCAAAGACGTTTTCAATCAGCTCATGCTCTTGCTTACGCAACACGCCAGCCAGCGCGCCGGCTTCAAACACCGCGTACACATCATCGGAGGTGATGTCGTCATTACGCACCATCGGCAGCTTGAAGATGCGGAAAATGACGTTTGCCAGGCCGTTGAAGAACCACACCAGCGGACGGAAGATAAACAGACAGAAGCGCATCGGGTTGATGATTCGCAAAGCAACAGATTCAGGCGAAATCATACCGATGCGTTTCGGAGTAAGGTCTGCAAACAGGATGAACAGGCTGGTAACGAGGGTAAAGGAGATCATAAAGCTCAGCTGGTCGGCCATCTCCGGTGAGAAGAAGCGCTCCAGGACGCTTTTAAACGCCGGTGAGAACGCCGCGTCGCCGACGATACCGCCGAGAATCGCCACCGCGTTAAGGCCTATCTGCACCACGGTAAAGAACATGCCGGGACTTTCCTGCATTTTCAGCACGCGTTGCGCGTTAAGGTTGCCCTCATCAGCCAGCAGCTTGAGTTTGATTTTGCGGGAAGCGGCCAGCGAGATCTCGGAAATAGAGAAAAATGCACTGACGGAAATAAGAAGAAGTATCACTAAAATACTGTTTAACATAGTTTATCCGGCTATGAGACCAGATCCTCGGAAGGGAAAGTTGAAAATACAAGGGGTCGTACATAAGAAATGCGGGCCGCCGGATGAGCGAGCCTGCAATTTCAACGGCTAGTATAGCGTAAGGGCGGGAGGGGCTGCTACTGGGTAAAGTTTGGGCTGTTGTTGAGCGACTTACTGATTCAGCAACGGTATTTGTTGCGTCTGAGGAAAAATTTACTTTTCCAGCGGGCAGGGCGGACAGGCCTGCGCCGTCCGCCGCAAAACCGCATTTAGCCCTGGGGCGGCAGGCAAACTCCAATCCCGCCGATACCGCAGTAGCCGTAAGGATTTTTATGCAGGTACTGCTGATGCTCATCTTCGGCGTAGTAGAACGGGCCGGCGTTGGCTATTTCGGTGGTCACCTGACGCTTATCGCCCGCCAGCGCCATGGCGTCCTGGAAGCGCGCAAGGCTTGCCCGCGCCGCCGCGTCCTGCTCCGGCGTTAAAGGATAGATGCCGGAACGATACTGCGTGCCCACGTCGCCGCCCTGGCGCATACCCTGAGCCGGGTCGTGGTTTTCCCAGAAGACCTGCAGGAGCTGTTCGTAGCTCACTACTTGCGGATCGTAAACCACGCGTACCGCCTCCGTATGCCCGGTCTGGCCGGTGCAGACTTCGCGATAGGTAGGATTCGGCGTATATCCCGCGGTATAACCGGCCGCGGTGCTATAGACGCCCGGGATCTGCCAGAACAAACGTTCAACGCCCCAGAAACACCCCATCGCAAAATAAGCTATTTCCATTCCATCTGGTACATTAGTCATGGAATGTTCGTTTACGGCATGCAAAGTCGCAACCGGCATCGGGGTGTTACGGCCGGGTAACGCTTCGGACTGCGCAACGGGATGGTTCTTTTCGAATAATTTCATCAGTTTTGGTCTCCCGATATCGGCAAAAGAGGTTACAACCGTCACGCGGTTGTAACGAGGCGCGTTATTTCAGACAATAACCACGCCTTATGAGACTACAGTACATACAAGAATTATTTGGGTCTTTAAGCAATTTTCAACTCCGACCGTTGGAGTTTTGTTAAACCGCGGAGCGGTGCTGACGTTTCCTTCCAGGGGTGGAAACAAGGTTATTCAGGAGCAAACGTGCCACGAATCCGTATTTTATGTCTGGCGAGTTTATGTCTGGCAAGCACGTGGGGCCAACGCCGCCAACGTGCGATTACAGGTCGAAGGATTAACGGGTGAGCTGCGCAAAAACGTTCGTGCGCATCTTTCGACGATTCAAAGCGATGAAGTAACGCCGGACCGACGCTTTCAGGCCCGCGTGGATGACGCCATCCGCGGCGGGCTGAAGGCGCTTGGCTATTATGAGCCCACCATCGATTTCCAGCTGCTTGCGCCGCCGCCGAAAGGCCGCCAGGTGCTGAAGGTGGAAGTTAAGCCCGGTCCGCCAGTGTTGATCGGCGGCACCAACGTCATTCTGCGCGGCGGCGCGCGCCAGGATGAGGATTTTTTAAGCCTGCTTAACGGGCGCCCGAAAAACGGTACGGTGCTTAATCACGGCGTTTACGAAGCCTTTAAAAAGGGGCTGACCAGCGTCTCGCTGCGTAAAGGCTACTTTGACAGCGAGTTCAAAAAGAGCCAGCTTGGCGTTTCCATCGAGCGCCGTCAGGCATTCTGGGATATCGATTACGACAGCGGGCAGCGCTATCGTTTCGGCGATGTCACCTTTGAAGGCTCGCAAATCCGTGAAGAATATCTGCAAAATCTGGTGCCCTTTAAAAAAGGCGACTACTACCAGTCCCGCGATCTGGCCGAGCTGAACCGCCGTTTATCCGCAACGGGCTGGTTTAACTCGGTGGTTGTGGCGCCCGAATTCGATAAATCCCGCAAAACTAAAATATTGCCGCTGCACGGCGTCGTCGCGCCGCGTACCGAAAACACCATCGAAACCGGCGTGGGTTATTCTACCGACGTCGGCCCGCGCGTGAAGGCAACCTGGAAAAAGCCCTGGGTCAACTCTTACGGCCATAGCTTTAGCACCAGCACCAGCCTTTCGGCGCCGGAGCAGGTTCTTGATTTCAGCTACAAGGTCCCGCTGCTGAAAAACCCCCTGGAGCAGTATTATTTAATGCAGGGCGGCTTTAAACGCACCGACCTTAACGATACCAAGTCAGACTCCAGCACCCTTGCCGTCTCGCGCTACTGGGACTTATCAAGCGGCTGGCAGCATGCCATTAACCTGCGCTGGAGCCTCGACCACTTTACCCAGGCGGACGTCACCAACACCACGATGCTGCTGTATCCGGGCGTGAGCCTTAACCGCACCCGTTCACGCGGCGGCCTGATGCCGACCTGGGGCGATTCGCAGCGTTACTCGATTGACGTCTCCAACACGACCTGGGGCTCGGACGTAGACTTCGGCGTGTTCCAGGCGCAGCAGGTGTGGATCCGCACGCTGCAGGATAAACACCGCTTTGTGGCGCGCGGCAACCTGGGCTGGATTGAAACCAACAACTTCGAGAAAGTCCCGCCGGATCTGCGTTTCTTCGCCGGCGGCGACCGCAGCATCCGCGGCTATAAATACAAATCCATCTCTCCTGAAAACAGCGACGGCAAGCTGACCGGCGCGTCCAAACTGGCCACCGGCTCGCTGGAATATCAGTACAACGTCAGCGGCAAGTGGTGGGGCGCGGCCTTCGTGGATTCGGGCGAAGCGGTGAACGATATCAAACAGAGCAACTTTAAAACCGGCGCAGGCGTAGGCGTGCGCTGGCAGTCCCCGGTGGGGCCGATCAAACTCGATCTGGCCGTGCCGGTGGCTGATAAAGAAGAGCACGGTTTGCAGTTTTACATCGGTCTGGGGCCTGAATTATGAGTCGTTGGAAGAAAATAAGCCTCGCGGTGCTGGTGGTTGTTATTTTGCTGATCGGCGCGGTGGGCTTCCTCGTGGGCACCACCGGCGGTTTACACGTGCTGTTTAACGCGGCCAACCGCTGGGTGCCGGGGCTGGATATCGGCAGCGTAACCGGCGGCTGGCGCAATCTGACCATTAAAGGGCTGCGCTATGAGCAGCCGGGCGTCAACGTCAACGCCGGTGAAATCAACCTCGCCATAAAGCTCGGCTGCCTGCGCGACAGCAGCCTGTGCGTGAATAACATCTCGCTTAAAGATATCGACGTGGTGGTGGATACGAAAAAAATGCCGCCTTCCGCGCCTGAGCAAGAAGAAGACAGCGGCCCGCTGGATCTCAGCACGCCTTATCCCATCACGCTCAGCCGCGTGGCGCTTAACAACGTTAATATCAAAATCGATAACACCACCGTGTCGGTGATGGAGTTCACCTCCGGCCTGAGCTGGCAGGAGCGTAACCTGACGCTGGCGCCGACCCGTCTCGAAGGGCTGCTGATTGCCCTGCCGAAGGTCGCGAAGGTCGCCCAGGAAGAGGTGGTTGAACCGAAGATAAATAATCCGCAGCCGGAAGAGCTGCCGCTGGGAGAAACGCTCAGGCAGCTGTTTGAAAAACCGGTGCTGCCGGAAATGACGGACGTTCATCTGCCGTTAAACCTCAATATCCAGGAGTTTCGCGGCTCTAATCTACGCCTGACGGGCGACACGGATCTGCTGGTCAGCAGCCTGCTTCTTAAAGTCAGCAGCACCGACGGCAACGTGAAGCTCGACGCGCTGGACGTGGATTCTTCGCAGGGCCTGGTTAACGCGACGGGCAGCGCGGTGCTGCGCGACAAATGGCCGGTCGATCTTACCCTTAACACCAGGCTGAATATCGATCCCGTAAAGGGCGAAACGGTGAAGATGAAGATTGGCGGCGAGCTGCGGGACGTGCTGAAGGTGGGCATGAATCTTTCAGGGCCGGTGGATATGGAGATCACCGCGCAAACCCAGCTTGCGCAGGCGGGTTTACCGCTCAATCTAGACATCGTCAGCAAGCAGCTTTACTGGCCGTTTACCGGCGAGAAAGAGTATCAGGCAGACGATGTGAAGCTGAAGTTCAGCGGCAAAATGACGGATTACACGCTCTCGTTCCGCACGGCGGTAAAAGGCGCGCAGATCCCGCCCGCCACCATTACGCTTGATGGCAAAGGCAACGAGCAGCAGCTGAACCTCGATAAGCTAAGAATCGCAGCGCTGCAGGGCAATACCGACCTGAAAGCCGTGCTCGACTGGAGCAAGGCTATCAGCTGGCGCGGCGAGCTGACCCTTGAGGGCATTAATACGGCCAGGCAGTATCCGGACTGGCCGGCGAAGCTCGACGGCCTGGTGAAAACCAGCGGCAGCCTTTATGGCGGCACCTGGCAGGTGGACGTGCCGGAGCTGAAGCTCGCCGGCAACGTGAAGCAAAATAAAGTAAGCGTGACCGGAAAGCTCAAAGGCAACAGCTACATGCAGTGGAATATTCCGGGGCTGCACCTGGAGCTTGGCCGCAACAGCGCCGATGTGAAAGGCGAACTGGGGCCAAAAGAGCTGGCGCTGGATGCGAATATCAACGCGCCGAACCTGGACAACGCGCTGCCCGGCCTTGGCGGCACCGCAAAGGGAACGGTTAAGGTTCGCGGCGACGTGAAGGCGCCGCAGCTGCTTGCCGATCTCACCGCGAACGGCCTGCGCTGGCAGGAGCTGTCCATCGCACGCGTGCTGTTAAAAGGCGATGTGAAATCCACCGACCAGATTGGCGGTAACCTCAATCTGCGCGTGGAGCGTATCACGCAGCCTGGGGTAAACATCAGCCTTGCCACCCTGGAAGCGAAGGGCAGCGAGAAGCAGCATCAGCTGCAGCTGCGTATTCAGGGCGAGCCGGTTTCCGGACAGCTTAACCTCAGCGGCGGCTTCGATCGGGCTGAAGAACGCTGGCGCGGCACCCTTTCGAATACGCGTTTTGATACGCCGGTAGGGCCCTGGAGCCTGAACCGTACCCTTGCGCTGGATTACCGCAACAAAGAACAGAAAATCAGCATCGGGCCGCACTGCTGGAATAACCCGAATGCTGAACTGTGCGTCCCGCAAACTATCGATGCCGGCGCGAAGGGCCGTGCGGTGGTGAATCTCAACCGTTTCGACCTCGCCATGCTGAAGCCTTTTATGCCGGACACCACCCGGGCGAGCGGAACGTTCAGCGGCCGTGCCGACGTAAGCTGGGACAGCGAAGCCGAAGGTTTGCCTCAGGGCCAGATAACGCTAAACGGGCGCGGCGTGAAGGTGACGCAGGATATCGACCATAACCCGCTGCCGGTCTCGTTCGATACCTTAAACCTTACCGCGGAGCTGAAAAACAATCGTGCGCAGCTTGGCTGGCTGGTTCGCGTGGCGAACAACGGGCAGTTCGACGGGCAGGTGCAAATTACCGATCCGCAAGGCCGCCGTAACCTTGCCGGCAACGTCAATCTGCGCAGTTTCGATCTCGCTATCGCCAACGCTATTTTCTCGCGCGGTGAAAAGGCCGCCGGCAAGCTCAACGCGAACCTGCGTCTGGGCGGCAATCTGGAACGGCCGCAGATATTCGGGCAGCTGCAGCTAAACGGCGTGGATATCGACGCCAACTTTATGCCGTTTGACATGCAGCCAAGCCAGCTGGCCATGAACTTCAACGGCATGAATTCGACCTTAGTCGGCACGGTGCGCACCAGGCAGGGCGATATCGCCTTAAACGGTGATGCGGACTGGACGCAGCTCGACAACTGGCGCGCGCGCGTGGCGGCGAAGGGCAATAAGGTGCGCATCACGGTGCCGCCGATGGTGCGTCTGGATGTTTCACCGGACGTGGTATTCGTCGCCACGCCAAGCCTGTTTACGCTTGACGGCCGCGTGGATATCCCCTGGGCGCGCATCATCGTGCATGAAGTGCCGGAAAGCTCGGTGGGCGTGTCCAGCGATGAAGTTATGCTGGATAAAAACCTCAGGCCGCAGGAGCCGCAAACCGCCAGCATACCGATTAACAGCAACCTGATTATCCATGTCGGCGACAACGTGCGCATGGACGCCTTTGGGCTCAAGGCGCGTTTGAGTGGCGATCTGAAAATGGTCCAGGATCGTCAGGGGCTGGGGCTTAACGGCCAGATTAATATCCCGGAAGGGCGTTATCATGCTTACGGCCAGGATCTGATAGTGCGTAAAGGCGAGCTGTTATTCTCCGGGCCGCCGGATCAGCCGCTGCTGAATATCGAAGCCATTCGTAACCCGGACGCCACCGAAGATAACGTGACAGCCGGCGTTCGCGTCACGGGATCGGCCGATGAGCCAAAAGCTGAGATATTTTCCGATCCTGCCATGTCGCAGCAGGAAGCCTTGTCCTACCTGCTTCGCGGGCAAGGTTTGGGCAGTTCCGGCGACGATGCCAACGCCTTAACTTCCGCCCTTGTCGGTCTGGGGGTTGCGCAGAGTGGGCAGGTTGTGGGTAAAATCGGCGAGACGTTTGGCGTAAGCAATCTGGCGCTGGATACCGCCGGGGTAGGAGACTCCTCTCAGGTGGTGGTCAGCGGCTATGTACTGCCGGGTCTGCAGGTGAAGTATGGCGTGGGTATCTTTGATTCGTTGGCGACACTGACACTGCGTTATCGCCTGATGCCTAAGCTATATCTGGAAGCGGTGTCTGGCATAGATCAGGCGCTTGATGTGCTCTATCAGTTTGAGTTTTAGCAATGCGAATATTTGTTTACGGCAGTTTACGACGCAAGCAGGGCAACAGCCACTGGATGACTAACGCCCAGTGGCTGGGAGATCACACGCAGGTAAACTACGTGCTCTACAGCCTTGGCCACTATCCGGGAGCGGTATCGGGCGACGGCGCCGTGCTGGGTGAGGTCTACAGGATTGACGCCTCCACGCTCGCCGAACTGGATGCCCTGCGCACCAAGGGCGGCGAGTATAAACGCCAGCTTATTCAGACGCCTTACGGCAGTGCATGGATGTACGTGTACCAGCGGCCGGTGGATGGATTAACCCGCATCGACAGCGGTAACTGGTTGGATAAAGACCGCTACTGATCTCTTCCCAACGGCCACTCTTCGCGAGTGGCCGTCTCTGTGAATGCACCTGTGATGAGCAAAAGAGGTCTGGGGCAAGAACAAGCCGTGGGCAAAGAGACAGGGTGAAGCGCCCTTTTTCAGCCTGACGCAGAAACAAAAACACCGCCCTTTGGCGGTGTTTTCACAAGCTTAAACGGCGCAAAGAATTACTTTTTAGCCGCGCGCTCGAAGGAAGCAACGATTTCAGCTTTAGCCGCTTCAGCGTTGTCCCAGCCTTCCACTTTCACCCATTTGCCTTTTTCCAGCGCTTTATACTGCTCGAAGAAGTGGGAGATCTGCGCTTTCAGCAGTTCCGGCAGGTCGTTCACGTCTTTGATGTGATCGTATTCTTTGCTCAGTTTGGTATGCGGAACCGCAACCAGCTTGGCATCTTCACCGGCTTCGTCGGTCATTTTCAGCACGCCAACCGGACGGCAGCGAATAACGGAGCCTGGCTGCAGCGGATATGGCGTCGGGACCAGCACGTCAACCGGGTCACCGTCTAAAGACAGGGTGTGGTTGATGTAGCCGTAGTTGCACGGATAGAACATTGCGGTAGACATGAAACGGTCAACGAACAGCGCGCCGGTGTCTTTATCAATTTCATATTTGATAGGGTCAGCGTTCGCCGGGATTTCGATAACAACGTAGATGTCTTCTGGCAGATCTTTGCCCGCAGGGACGTTGAGTAAGCTCATGTCTGTTTCCTTTAAACTGGTGTCATTCAAGTGCCCGGTATTATAGCCAACTGGCTTTAAATGTCCTGGACTCTTTTTTTGCCGATTAGGCTTGCGGCTTATTTTCAGAGCACTCCGGCGATGAATTTATCCATAAACATAGCCGCTTTCTTTATAAATAAGTGTAAGCGGTTACAAGCTAAGGAAAAGCCTGCCTTCAGGCATAAAAAAAGCGCCACCGCCCGCCGCCTTTGTAAACGCCGCAGCAATAGCCTTTAGACGATCTCAGTCCTGACAGGACGCTTAACATTTTCGTTACTTTTTCGAATTGTGATGTAACTCATTCTGTTACATCGCACGTCGGCTATAGTTTCCGGCGAAGGCCAGATTTTAACCAACAATAACCCTACGAGGATGCACCTATGTGGAAGCGCTTACTTTTGGTCTCTGCAGTCTCCGCAGCAATGTCGTCTATGGCCATTGCTGCTCCATTAACCGTTGGCTTTTCGCAGGTGGGTTCTGAATCCGGCTGGCGTGCGGCAGAAACTTCCGTTGCAAAGAGCGAGGCCCAGAAACGCGGTATCACGCTGAAAATCGCCGATGGACAGCAAAAACAGGAAAACCAGATTAAAGCCGTACGTTCGTTTATCGCCCAGGGCGTAGACGCGATCTTTATTGCGCCTATCGTCGCCACGGGTTGGGAGCCGGTGCTGCAGGAAGCAAAAGAAGCCAAAATCCCGGTGTTCCTGCTCGATCGTAATATCGATGTAAAAGACAAATCCTTGTACATGACCGTGGTCACCGCCAACAACGTGCTGGAAGGCCAGCTGATTGGCGAATGGCTGCTAAAAGAGCTTAACGGCAGGCAGTGTAACGTGGTTGAGCTGCAGGGCACCGTGGGCGCGAGCGTGGCCATCGACCGTAAGAAAGGCTTTGCCGACGCGATTTCTAAAGCGTCCAACGTGAAAATTATCCGCTCCCAGTCCGGCGACTTTACCCGCAGCAAAGGTAAAGAGGTGATGGAGAGCTTTATCAAGGCCGAGAACAACGGCAAAAACATCTGCATGGTTTACGCCCATAACGACGACATGGTGATCGGCGCCATTCAGGCCATTAAAGAAGCGGGCCTGAAGCCGGGCAAAGATATCCTGACCGGTTCAATTGACGGCGTGCCGGATATCTATAAGGCGATGATCGACGGCGAAGCCAACGCAAGCGTAGAGCTGACGCCAAACATGGCGGGCCCTGCCTTCGACGCGCTTGAGAAATTCAAAAAAGACGGCACCATGCCTGAAAAAGTGACCATTACGAAATCCACTCTTTACCTGCCGGATACGGCGAAAGAAGAGTTAGAGAAGAAAAAATCGATGGGCTATTGATTCGTCCAGGGCCGGGGAGAGTTGTATGTAGGGCGGATAAGCGTAGCGTCATCCGCCATTCAGAGCGTAGTCCACTGTGAATGGCAAAAGTGGAGGGCGCTGTTGCTTATCCACCCTACAGTTTTACTTTGGCGGGAGTTCGAAGATGAACACAAACAATCAGGAAATTCTGCGTACGGAAGGCCTTAGCAAATATTTTCCCGGGGTCAGGGCGCTCGACAAAGTGGACTTCAGCCTGCGGCGCGGAGAAATCATGGCGCTGCTCGGTGAAAACGGCGCCGGAAAATCAACGTTAATCAAAGCGCTGACCGGCGTCTACCAGCGCGACGGCGGCAATATTTACCTGGAAGGCGAGCTGATTTCGCCGAAAAATACCGCCCACGCCCAGCAGCTTGGCATAGGTACGGTTTATCAGGAGGTGAACCTGCTGCCCAATATGTCCGTGGCGGATAACCTGTTTATCGGCCGCGAGCCGCGGCGCTTCGGCCTGCTGCGCCGCAAAGAGATGGAAAAGCGCGCAACCGCGCTGATGGAGTCATACGGCTTCTCGCTGGACGTCGCCGAGCCGCTCAACCGCTATTCCGTGGCGATGCAGCAAATCGTCGCCATCTGCCGCGCCATCGATCTGTCGGCTAAGGTGCTGATCCTTGATGAGCCTACCGCCAGCCTCGACACCAAAGAAGTGGAAATGCTTTTTACCCTGATGCGCCAGCTCAGCTCCCAGGGCGTCAGCCTGATCTTCGTCACCCACTTTCTGGATCAGGTTTATGAAGTCACCGACAGGATCACCGTTTTGCGTAACGGCGCCTTTGTCGGCACCAGGGAAACAAAGGATCTGCCGCAGATCGAACTGGTGAAAATGATGCTGGGTCGCGAGCTGGAAACCAACGCGCTCCAGCGCGCCGGGCGCACGTTGCTGAGTGAAAAACCCGTCGCCGCCTTTAAAAATTTCGGCAGGAAAGGCACCATCAATCCGTTCGATCTCGAAGTGCGCCCCGGCGAAATCGTCGGCCTTGCCGGGCTGCTGGGATCCGGCAGAACGGAAACCGCCGAGGTTATCTTCGGTATTAAACCCGCCGACAGCGGCAGCGCCATGATTAAAGGCAGGCCGCAAACGCTGCGCTCGCCGCATAAAGCCTCAAGCCTGGGCATTGGTTTTTGTCCGGAGGATCGCAAAACCGACGGCATTATCGCCGCTGCTTCGGTGCGCGAAAATATCATTCTGGCGCTGCAGGCCCAGCGCGGCTGGCTGCGGCCGATCCCCAGACGCGAGCAGTACCAGATAGCCGAACGTTTTATCCGCCAGCTTGGCATCCGCACGCCGGGCCCCGACCAGCCGATTGAGTTTCTCTCCGGCGGCAACCAGCAAAAGGTGCTGCTTTCGCGCTGGCTGCTGACCAAACCGCAGTTCCTGATCCTCGATGAGCCAACGCGCGGCATCGACGTAGGGGCGCACGCGGAAATTATCCGCCTGATAGAAACGCTCTGCGCCGACGGGCTGGCGCTGCTGGTCATCTCCTCCGAGCTTGAAGAGCTGGTGGGCTACGCGGATCGCGTGGTGATCATGCGCGACAGGCAGCAGGTGGCGGAGATCCCGCTCGAAGCGCTGTCCGTTTCGGCCATTATGAATGCCATTGCGGCATAAGGAGTAACACGTGATGTCCCGTTCATTGCCGCAAACCGAGGCGCCGAAGCCAAAACGCAGCTTCCGCTGGCCTCCCGGTATCCCGCAGCTTATCGCGCTGGTGCTGGTGCTGGTGGTCGACAGCATGGTCGCCAACCATTTCTTTAATATCGTCGTGCAGGACGGGCGCCTGTTCGGCAGCCCAATCGACATCCTGAACCGCGCGGCCCCGGTCGCGCTGCTGGCCATCGGCATGACGCTGGTCATCGCCACCGGCGGCATCGATCTGTCCGTGGGCGCGGTGATGGCGATTGCCGGAGCGACCGCCGCCACGCTTACGGTTGAGGGCCACAGCCTGGCGGTGGTGCTGCTGGCCTCCCTCGGGGTGGGCATACTGGCCGGATTATGGAACGGTATTCTGGTCGCCATTCTGAAAATTCAGCCCTTCGTCGCGACCCTGATACTGATGGTCGCCGGGCGCGGCGTGGCGCAGCTTATTACCGCCGGGCAAATCGTTACCTTTAACTCGCCGAGCCTGTCGTTTCTTGGCAGCGGCTCGCTGTTTTTCTTCCCAACGCCGGTGATTATCGCCATCGCCACGCTGATTGTGTTCTGGCTGTTTACCCGTAAAACGGCGCTGGGCCTGTTTATCGAGTCCGTGGGGATTAACATTCGCGCCGCCAAAAACGCCGGCGTGAATACGCGGCTCGTTGTGATGCTTACCTATGTGCTAAGCGGCGTGTGCGCGGCCATCGCCGGGATTATCGTCACCGCGGATATTCGCGGGGCCGATGCCAACAATGCCGGCCTGTGGCTGGAGCTGGACGCCATCCTGGCGGTGGTGATCGGCGGCGGCTCGCTGATGGGCGGACGCTTTAACATTGCGCTGTCCGTAGTGGGGGCGCTGATTATTCAGGGGATGAACACCGGCATTCTGCTCTCCGGCTTCCCGCCGGAGCTTAACCAGGTCGTAAAAGCCGTTGTGGTGCTGTGCGTGCTGATTGTGCAGTCGCCGCGTTTTATTGCTTTGCTTAAAGGACTCCGCCGTCATGATCAAACGTAACCTGCCGTTGATGATAACCCTGGCGGTATTCGTGCTGGGCTATCTCTATTGCCTGACGCAGTTTCCCGGCTTCGCCTCCACGCGGGTGATTTGCAATATCCTGACCGATAACGCTTTCCTCGGCATCATCGCCGTCGGCATGACCTTTGTGATCCTCTCCGGCGGGATCGATCTGTCGGTCGGTTCGGTGATCGCCTTTACCGGCGTATTCCTCGCCAAAGCGATCGGCTTTTGGGGGATATCGCCGCTGCTGGCCCTTCCCGCTGGTGCTGCTGATGGGCTGCGCCTTCGGCGCCTTTATGGGGCTGCTTATCGACGCGCTGAAAATCCCGGCGTTTATCATTACGCTTGCCGGAATGTTTTTCCTGCGCGGCGTCAGCTATCTGGTTTCCGAGGAGTCGATTCCTGTTGACCATCCGGTTTATGAGGCGCTCTCAAGCCTTGCCTGGCGCATTCCCGGCGGCGGTAGGCTGAGCGCGATGGGGCTGCTGATGCTGGCGGTGGTGGTGGTGGGCATTTTCCTCGCCCATCGCACGCGTTTCGGCAACCAGGTTTACGCCATCGGCGGCAGCGCAACCTCTGCCAACCTGATGGGGATTTCAACGCGCAGCACGACCGTGCGCATCTATATGCTTTCTACCGGCCTTGCGACGCTTGCGGGCATCGTTTTTTCGATTTACACCTCCGCCGGCTACGCGCTGGCGGGCATGGGCGTTGAGCTGGACGCCATAGCCTCGGTCGTGATCGGCGGCACGCTGCTAAGCGGCGGCGTAGGCACCGTGCTGGGCACCCTGTTCGGCGTGGCGATTCAGGGGCTAATCCAGACCTATATCAACTTCGACGGCACGCTCAGCTCGTGGTGGACGAAAATTGCCATCGGCATTTTATTGTTTATTTTTATTGCGTTACAACGCGGGCTGACGGTGCTGTGGGAAAATCGTCAGAGCTCGCCTGTTAAACGTATTAGCGTTACGGCAACCCGCTCGTAACATATTGAATTAACAAAAATCGTCTAAACTTTCCCCGGTGGCTGCCGATAACATCTTTATCAGTTATCTACGACTTAAGTCACCGGGAAGAGAAGCATGCTAAGAAATCTGTCGATTCGCACGGGTCTGCTAACGTTACTGGCAGTGATGACGTTTCTGCTGCTGGTCGTCAGCGGCATTGGTATTTTTGCCTTACAGCAAAGCTCCAGCTCGCTTGAAAAAATAAACCGTCTGCAGGGCGAGCAGATGGTGCGTCTGACCGACGGCTACCTGTCCCTGCTGCGCGCCCGCAACGAGGCCGGGCAGGCGGTGCGCCAGATGGAGATCGGCATGCTGGAAGACGCCGCTAAGTCGACCAATACCGTTACCGGCGAAGCCGCGCATGCCCGGCAGGAAATTAAAGCCTTTATCGACGGCGGCGTGGACGATGAAGAGGGCAATCAGCTGCTCAAAAACCTGTCGCAAACCTACGCCGACTACCTCGCCAAAGGCATTACGCCGATGCTGGCCGCCCTGAATAAGCAAAGCCCGGACGACTATTACGCTCTGCTGGAAAATGGCCTGGCCCCGCTGGCGCAGAAGTTTGATAACGACGTGCAGATTTTCCGCCTGTGGGGCGAGCAGCGCGGCAACGATGAAGTGGCCGCCATCCACAAGCAAAAGAAAATCGTCCTTACGCTTATCATTATCGCAGCGCTGCTGACGGCGGGCATTATCGTGCTGGTATGGCTTGCGCTGCGCCATCTGCTGCTTAAACCGCTCAATGAATCCATCGAGCAGCTTGAATACGTAGCGCAAGGGGACCTGACGCGCGAGCTGCAGGCCGCGGGAAACAACGAGTTTGGCCGCCTGGCGAGCGCCATCGCCGCGATGCGCGACTCCCTGACGCAGTCGGTAAGCCGCGTCCGGGACGCCAGCTCGCAGATTGATACCGGCAGCCGCGAACTGGCGGCGGGCAACCTTAATCTCTCCCAGCGCACCGAATCCACCGCCACCTCGCTTGAGCAAACCGCCGCCAGCATGGAGCAGATCACCGCGACGGTGAAGCAGAACGCCGACAACGCCGAACAGGCGCACAAGCTTGCGAAGGACGTATCCGATACCGCCGATCGCGGCAGCGAAATGGTGTGCTACGTTATCGAGAAAATGCGTGATATTGCCACCAGCTCCGATCGGATCGCCGATATTCTTGGCGTTATCGACGGCATTGCCTTCCAGACCAATATTCTGGCGCTGAACGCCTCGGTAGAGGCCGCGCGCGCCGGCGAACAAGGGCGCGGATTCGCCGTGGTGGCCGGGGAAGTGCGCACCCTGGCAAGCCGCAGCGCAGACGCGGCGAAAGAAATCCGCACCCTAATCTCCGATTCGCAAAATCACGTGGGCGAAGGGCGCGACCTGGCCCAGCAGGCGGGCGAAACCATGGATGAAATTGCCGAGGAGGTCACGCGCATGACCAAGCTGATGCGCCAGATCGCCAACGCTTCGAATGAGCAAAGCCACGGTATTGAACAGGTGAATATTGCGGTAAGCCAGATGGATGAAGCCGCGCAGCAGAATGCGGCGCTGGTGCAGGAATCTTCAGCGGCGACCCGTTCGCTGGAAGAGCAGTCGCAGCATCTTGTCGCCGCGATGGCGTCGTTCAGGTGCTAAACGGCGGATGGCGGCGCTTATCCGCCCTACAGAATCAACGATCTGTAGGGTGGAAGGGCTGCGCGCCCTCCACCATAGAAAACAGTTAGGCGTCCGGGAACTCGCGAATAAAGCGCTCCACGTCTTCCACCATATGCTCGTTACCGACGAAGAACGGACGGCGCTGGTGCAGGGATTCCGGGATGATATCCAGAATACGCTCTTTGCCATCGCTGGCTTTGCCGCCCGCCTGCTCGGCCAGGAACGCCATCGGGTTGCCTTCGTACAGCAGGCGAAGCTTCCCTTGCGGATGGCTTGCGGTGCTTGGGTAGAGGTAAATCCCGCCTTTTAGCAGGTTGCGGTGGAAGTCGGCCACCAGCGAACCAATGTAGCGCGAGGTGTACGGGCGCTGCGTTGAGCTGTCTTCTTCCTGGCAGAACTTAATGTATTTTTTCACGCCGTTCGGGAAGCGAATGTAATTCCCTTCGTTGATGGAGTAGGTGTTGCCCTTTTCCGGGAAGCGCATGCGCTCCTGGCACAGGCAGAACACGCCCAGCGACGGATCGTAAGTAAAGGCGTGCACCCCGCAGCCGGTGGTGTAAACCAGCATGGTGGAGGAGCCGTAAACCACATAGCCTGCGGCAACCTGCTTGTTGCCCGGCTGGAGGAAATCGGCCTCGGTCACCGGGGAGCCGACCGGCGTGATGCGGCGGTAGATAGAGAAAATGGTGCCAACGGAGACGTTGACATCAATGTTAGATGAGCCATCGAGCGGGTCCATCAGTACCACGTATTTGGCGTGCTCCGCCCCTTCGAAAACGACGATTTCGTCCTCTTCTTCAGAAGCGATGCCCGCCACAATTCCCCGGGCTTTCAGTGCTGCTTTGAGTTTTTCATTCGCGAACAGATCGAGCTTTTGCTGCACCTCGCCCTGTACGTTTTCAGCGCCGCTGGCACCCAGAATATCAACCAGGCCGGCCTTGTTGATATCGCGGTGGATGATCTTGGCACCCAGCTTTATCGCCGACAGTAAAGCAGTGAGCTCGCCGGTTGCGTGGGGGAACTCGTGCTGTTTTTCGACAATAAATTCACCTAACGTTTTCATAACCTTTCCCTGCATCTTTATGTTGGATAAAGCGGTTGCAACAATCTTAACAAACTTTCAAATCTTAGCGCACAGGTGAATCGCGCCAGCAAAATACGGAATTTCCTGAATTGCATTTCTCAGCACAGGACATGCGGGTAGAATGTGCGCCAAACAGAGAAAGGATAGTTTTGTATGCGCATTCATATTTTAGGGATTTGTGGCACTTTTATGGGCGGTCTGGCTATGCTTGCTCGCTCGCTTGGCCACGAGGTAACCGGCTCGGACGCCAACGTTTATCCGCCGATGAGCACCCTGCTTGAAGAGCAGGGCATCTCGCTGATTCAGGGCTACGACCCGCAACAGCTCGATCCGCAGCCGGATTTAGTGATCGTCGGCAACGCCATGACGCGCGGCAATCCGTGCGTGGAGGCGGTGCTTGAGAAAAGCATTCCTTATATGTCCGGCCCGCAGTGGCTGCATGATTTCGTACTGCGCGATCGCTGGGTGATCGCCGTCGCCGGCACCCACGGCAAAACCACCACCGCCGGCATGGCAACGTGGATCCTTGAGGCCTGCGGCTACAAGCCTGGTTTTGTGATTGGGGGCGTTCCGGGGAACTTCGACGTTTCCGCGCGCCTGGGCAACAGCCCGTTCTTCGTGATCGAAGCCGACGAGTACGACTGCGCGTTCTTCGATAAGCGCTCCAAATTCGTGCATTACTGCCCGCGTACGCTGATCCTCAATAACCTTGAGTTCGATCACGCGGACATCTTCGACGACCTGAAGGCTATTCAGAAACAGTTCCATCACCTGGTGCGCATCGTACCGGGGCAGGGCAAAATCATCTGGCCGGAAAACGACGCCAACATTAAACAGACCATGGCGATGGGCTGCTGGAGCGAGCAGGAGTTGGTGGGCGAACAGGGCCACTGGCAGGCGAAAAAGCTCACGCCGGATGCCTCCCGCTGGGAAGTGTATCTGGACGGCGAACGTGCGGGCGAAGTGAACTGGCAGCTGGTTGGCGAGCACAATATGCATAACGGCCTGATGGCCATCGCCGCAGCGCGTCACGTGGGCGTCGCCCCGGCAGATGCCGCCCGGGCGCTGGACGGCTTCGTCAACGCGCGCCGCCGCCTGGAGCTGCGTGGTGAAGCCAACGGCGTGACGGTTTATGACGATTTCGCCCATCATCCGACGGCGATTCTGGCGACCCTTGCGGCGCTGCGCGGCAAGGTGGGCGGCACCGCACGCATTCTCGCCGTGCTTGAGCCGCGCTCCAACACCATGAAAATGGGTCTGAGCAAAGACGATCTCGCCCCTTCTTTAGGCCGGGCGGATGAAGTCTTCCTGCTGCAACCGCCGCATATTCCATGGCAGGTTGTGGAAGTAGCCGAAGCCTGCATACAGCCCGCCCACTGGAGCGCGGACGTGGACACGCTGGTGGACATGATTGTCAAAACCGCGCAGCCGGGAGACCATATTCTGGTGATGAGCAACGGCGGTTTTGGCGGCATTCATCAGAAGCTGCTTGATGAGCTGGCGAAAAAAGCCGCTCGTTAATTTATTCGTAGAAATATGCATGCCAGCCTGTTTACCGGGCTGGCATTTTTTTTACCTGCGCTATATGAACGCTGAATTATGGGAAAGGGTAATAAGGCTCGCGGGCGCCTTATTGATTACAGAAAATAGCCCGGTCACTTTTCTGATTTTATAAAAATCAGCAAATAACGGAGCGACCTTTTACGCATAATACCGCAGGAAGATATACATTAAGGCTGCAACCCGATATTACTAACAGAATGTGCGGCAGAGCGGAGATAAAAAGGTCATTGTTAAATGAGAATAGCCATTTTTTTTATCAGCTCGCTTCTGACAGCCGGTTCAGCGCTGGCGAACCCGCTAAACTATGATGCTTGCAAGGCCCCCGGGCAGATCGATTGATATTGCGTTACAGGATGCCATAAGCGCTTCAGCAGGCGTTGATCCAACCTCAATTGATAAAAGCAGAACGCAAGCGGTCATTATTGCTAACTATCCGGTAACGGAGGCGCTGGCTAATCAGTTCTCACAGGATGAATCCACCCGCAGAAAGAGCGGTTGGGTATCCAGTGACGCTTATAAGAAAATATTTAGTGAAGACAACGCCAGAAATTTGACGGTTAAATTCACCTGTTTTAATAAAGACGGGAAGCAAAACGTTTTTATTGCCTCGGCTTTGGTGAATGATAATGAATGTTCGGTGCGCTTCAATGGCTATCTTACGGTGGCGCGGGCATATTAATTTCCGATGGCGTACTCTCTGCAAACTGAGCAGAGGAATACGCCATATTTACCGGCTTAGTCCTGGCTTTCGGCCAGCTCGCGCAGATAAGAGAAAATCTGGCGGTAAGATTTCGGCGGCTTATTGGCCGCTTTTTCTTTCTGGGCGTTGCGAATCAGCACGCGCAGCTGCTGACGGTCCGCCTCCGGGTAAAGCCTCAGCACTTCGCTTAGCGCGTCGTCGCCTTCTTCTACCAGACGGTCGCGCAGCGCTTCAAGCTTGTGGAACAGCGCAACCTGCTGGTTGTGGCGGTTTTTCAGCTTGTCCAGCGCCTGGCGGATAGGATCCATGTCGCGCGAGCGCATCATTTTACCAATCAGCTGCACCTGACGGCGGCGGCCTTCCTTTTTGATTCTCTGCGCAAGCTCAATGGCGGCGCGCAAATCGTCATCCAGCGGGATTTTGTCGAGCGCGTTTTT
This sequence comes from Dryocola mayonis, assembly GCF_051307045.1. Taxonomy (NCBI): domain Bacteria; kingdom Pseudomonadati; phylum Pseudomonadota; class Gammaproteobacteria; order Enterobacterales; family Enterobacteriaceae; genus Dryocola; species Dryocola mayonis. Next base: position 3,741,437 of record NZ_CP150452.1, on the reverse strand, counting down.
GCCCAACTCCATCAGCTCCATACCGAGGCGTTTTAGCTCTTCGGCATCGCGTTTAATTTCGCTTTTACTGACCCAGATAATCTCATCATCTTCGTCTTCATTTTCGTTATCGGGGACGTCATCGAGCCAGTCATCGGGCTGCTTAGTCATATAGGCTCCTTAAAAAAAGTGGCTAATTCTACCAGTAAAGCCTGTTCACTGCGAAATTGTTCTGATCCTGTTAGACTTAATTCACTCACCTTACATTATGGCAGTCGCGATGAAAGTAAACACGCAGGTAGCACAACAACGTAAGATCCTTGAACAGGCGGTTTCGCAGGCGCTGGAACTGGCTTCCTCGCAGTCCGACGGCGCAGAAGTGGCCGTCAGCAAAACCACGGGTATCGGCGTCAGCACCCGCTACGGTGAGGTGGAAAACGTTGAATTTAATAGCGATGGCGCGTTGGGCATCACCGTTTATCATCAAAATCGTAAAGGCAGCGCTTCGACCACGGATTTAAGCCCGGACGCCGTAGCGCGCACCGTGCAGGCGGCGCTGGATATCGCCCGTTACACCTCTCCCGATCCGTTTGCGGGCGTAGCGGAAAAAGAGCTGCTGGCCTTTGACGCGCCGGATTTGGACCTTTTCCATCCGGTAGAAATGGATGCGGACCGCGCTATTGAGCTTGCCGCGCGTGCGGAAAACGCCTCGCTGAACGTGGATAAACGCATCACCAATACCGAAGGCGGCAGCTTCAACAGCCATTACGGCATCAAGGTTTTCGGCAACAGCCACGGCATGCTGCAAAGCTACTGTTCGACTCGTCACTCTCTTTCCAGCTGCGTTATCGCCGAAGTTAACGGCGAAATGGAGCGTGATTACGCCTATACCATCGGCCGTGCAATTGAAGATCTGGAAAGCCCGGAATGGGTCGGTGCCGAATGCGCGCGCCGCACTTTATCCCGCCTTTCTCCGCGTAAATTATCCACCATGAAGGCGCCGGTTATTTTCGCCGCTGAAGTGGCGACGGGCCTGTTCGGGCACCTGGTGGGCGCAATAGCCGGCGGCGCGGTATACCGTAAGTCCACCTTCCTGCTCGATTACCTCGGCAAGCAGATTCTGCCGGAATGGCTGACGATTGAAGAGCATCCGCATCTGCTAAAAGGACTGGCTTCCACGCCGTTTGACAGCGAAGGGGTGCGTACGGAACGTCGCGATATTATTAAAGACGGCGTCCTGCAGCAGTGGCTGCTGACCAACTACTCCGCGCGCAAACTGGGCCTGAAAAGCACCGGCCACGCGGGCGGCATCCACAACTGGCGTATCGAAGGGCACGGCCTGGACTTTGCCGGCATGCTTAAAGAAATGGGCACCGGCCTGGTCGTTACCGAACTGATGGGGCAGGGCGTGAGCGGCATTACCGGAGACTACTCACGCGGCGCCTCCGGCTTCTGGGTGGAGAACGGCGAGATTCAGTATCCGGTAAGCGAAATCACCATCGCCGGAAATTTAAAAGACATGTGGCGGGATATTGTCACAGTCGGTAGCGATATTGAAAAACGCAGTAACATTCAGTGTGGTTCAGTACTGTTGCCGGAGATGAAGATCGCCGGTCAATAGAGCGGTTACGGGCGCGGCACGCCGCGCCTTTCTTCAATAATAAAAAAGGTGATGACTTAATGCTTAAGCAACTGATTGCAATGTTGGCCGTATCGTCCGTGTTGTTTACCAATGCCGCTATGGCGAAAGACGTAGGCGATGATATGGATACCATCGCTGAGAACTACCAGACCGTGTTGAAAACCAACGACGCGGCGGAGCTGAAAACCTCGCTGAACAATATGCGCACCGCGGCACTTGATGCGCAGAAAGGTACGCCGCCAAAGCTTGAAGACAAAGCGGCGGACAGCGCGGAAATGAAGGACTATCGCCACGGCCTGGATACGCTGATTGGCCAAATCGACGGCGCAATAAAGCTTGCCAACGAAGGCAAGGTGAAAGAAGCGCAGGCGGCGGCCGAAGAGTTTAAGGCTACGCGCAATACCTACCACAAAAAGTATCGCTAAGTAGCCACGCGCGGCGGATAACCCCGGCTATCCGCCCTTATTTGTAAAATTTACAGTTCAAACGCCACGCCCTCTCTTTCCCGAAGATTGATATTCCCCGCCCGAAGCCACGGTATCGCGCTTGCACCTTAATAACTTTGAATCCTTCTCAGGATTTCCTGTTTGCGCAAGCACATAAAACGATAGCCCAACGGATGGGATCACAAGCGTCTGGTCCACAACCCTGCGTTGCGCCTGCGGACCCGATCACATAACTGAATAACCATTATTACTCTAAGGCTAATGATTCGCCCACCGGCTTAATTGATACCCTAAAGAGGTAAGCGCACAATTTAACCAGACTAAAGCAAATCAAAATGATGAGCTGAATCAGGAGGTTAATTATGAAGTCTTGCCAAAAGCCAGCGCGTGTCTGGAACAGGCGTCGTACCGAGAAGCAGCGACGCATGGCTTCCACGAACGTGCAGGGCAAGGTGCTTCCAACCGAAGGCCTTGTCGATATGCTGGAAAGGTTGATCGCGCCGGGCGATCGCGTGGTCCTTGAGGGGAACAACCAGAAGCAGGCGGATTTTCTCTCCCGCATGCTTGCGCAAGTCAGCCCGGCTAAGGTTCACGACCTGCATATGATCATGCCGAGCGTAGGACGTAGCGAACACCTTGATATTTTTGAAAAAGGTATCGCCCACAGGCTCGATTTCTCCTTCTCTGGCACCCAAAGCCTGCGCATTTCGCAGCTGCTTGAAGACGGTCAGTTAGAGATTGGCGCTATCCATACCTATATTGAACTCTACTCCCGCTTGTACGTCGATCTTGCGCCGAACGTCGCGCTGGTTGCCGGTTTTAAGGCCGACCGTAAAGGCAACCTTTATACCGGCGCCAGCACTGAAGATACGCCTGCGCTGGTGGAAGCGGCCGCTTTCCACGACGGCATCGTTATCGCCCAGGTTAATGAACTGGTAGACGATGAATGCGACCTGCCGCGCGTGGATATTCCCGGTTCCTGGATTGACTATGTCGTGGTTGCCGACAAGCCGTTCTTTATCGAACCGCTGTTCACCCGCGACCCGCGCCTGATCAAACAGGAACACATCCTGATGGCGATGATGGCGATCAAAGGCATCTACGCGGAACATCAGGTGCAGTCGCTCAACCACGGTATTGGCTTTAACACCGCCGCCATTGAGCTGCTGCTGCCAACCTACGGCGAACGGCTCGGCCTGAAGGGCAAAATCTGTAAACACTGGACGCTTAACCCGCACCCGACGCTTATTCCGGCAATCGAAAGTGGCTGGGTAGAAAGCGTGCACTGCTTCGGCGGTGAGCTGGGAATGGAAGAGTATATTCGCGCCCGCCCGGACGTCTTCTTTACCGGCGCCGACGGTTCCATGCGTTCTAACCGCGCGTTCTGCCAGCTGGCAGGCCAGTACGCGGTGGATATGTTTATCGGTTCCACCTTACAGGTTGACGGCTTTGCCAACTCCTCAACCGTGACCCGCGGCCGCCTTTCCGGCTTCGGCGGCGCGCCGAACATGGGGCACGATCCGCACGGTCGCCGTCATGCCACGCCGGCCTGGCTTGCCATGCAGGGTGAGCCAGATCTGATGCAGCGCGGCCGCAAGCTGGTGGTGCAGATGGTCGAAACCTTCCAGGCCGGCGTGAAGCCTACCTTTGTCGAAAAACTCGACGCGCTGGAAGTGGCGAAAACGTCGGGCATGCCGCTGGCTCCGGTGATGATTTACGGCGATGACGTGACCCACGTCTTGACTGAAGAAGGCATCGCGTATCTGTATCGCGCTGAAAGCCTTGAAGAACGTCGCGCGATGGTGGCCGCCGTTGCGGGCATCACCGACATCGGACTGGGCGTGGACGCTAAGCGCGTGGCGCAGCTGCGTCAAAGCGGCAAAGTTGTCTTCCCGGAAGATATGGGCATTCGCCGCAGCGACGCGACCCGCTCTTTGTTGGCTGCCAGCAGCGTATCCGACCTCGTCGAATGGTCCGACGGCCTTTATAACCCACCTGCGAAATTCCGGAGCTGGTAATGAAACTACAGCCACAGACAGGCGTCGAGGGCGGAGCGCTTTGGCTTGCAAGGGTTGCCACCCGTAGCCTGATTGAAGAAGCACGCTTAAGCCCGAAACCCGGTCTGGTGGACAGCCGGGGAAACGGCGCGCATCACGACCTGACGCTTGCGTTGATGGAACGTTCTGCGCACAGCCTCTCCCCGACGTTTCATGCTCTGGCATTGCAAAGCTGGAAGCGTCCGGCGGACATCGCTTTGCGCCAGCTTGTCGGCCGTTTAGGTCGCGAAGGCGAAGCGCAGATGATGGACGCTACGGATGGAGTGAACACTCACCGGGGCGCCATCTGGGCATCAGGGCTGCTGGTGTCTGCCGCCGCCATGTGCGGCTTAGAAGGCAGCAGCGAAGAGATCGCGGCAAGCGCCGCTCTTCTTGCCCGTTTGCCGGACAGTTCGGCGCCAAAAGTTTTCAGTAAAGGGTTGCGCGCCACGAGGCGCTATCGCGTCCCCGGCGCTCGTGAAGAAGCGCAGCAGGGTTTTCCGCACATCATGCGCCTGGCGCTGCCGCAGCTCAGGCTCAGCCGGCAGCAAGGCGCAACCGAACAGCAGGCCCGCCTTGACGCGCTGATGGCGATCATGACCTCCCTTAGCGATACCTGCGTGCTTTCTCGCGCCGGGCTCGAAGGGCTGGAGGCTATGCAAAAAGGCGCGCGTAGCGTGCTGGCCGCCGGCGGAACCGCGCTGGAAGAAGGCCGCGCGGCTCTGGCGAGGCTGGATAAGCAGATGCTTGCGCTTAACGCCTCACCCGGCGGCGCGGCAGATCTGCTTGCCGCCACGCTGCTGCTTGACCGTGTAGCCCGCGATGACGCGCGGCCCGACCCACTACAGCAACATTCACACTTTTAAGAGGGTGTTATGGAACACATTACATTGACCTTCCCGGCAACCCGTACCGTCAGCGGCAAAGCGCTGGCCGGCGTGGTTGGCTCCGGCGATATGGAAGTGCTGTTTACCGCCGGGCAGGGCGCAACCCTGACCGTCGAAATCACCACCTCGGTGGACAACAGTGAACAACGCTGGCAGGCGCTTTTTAGCCGCCTCGGCGCGCTGAGCAGCCTGCCCGCCGGGCAGATGCATATCCACGATTTTGGCGCGACGCCCGGCGTGGCACGTATCCGTATCGAACAAGTATTTGAAGAGGTGAGCTATGCGTGACGATCGCAGTTTTATCGAACTCAGGGCGCGTGAACGCGCACGCTGGCTGCTGGACGACGGCAGCTACCGCGAACTGCTCGACCCCTTTGCAGGCATCGTCTCCCCCTGGCTGGAAGCACAGGGCATCGTGGTGCAGTCTGACGACGGCATGGTGGTCGCCAAAGGCACGATTAACGGCCAGCCCGCGGTAGTGATTGCTATCGAAGGTTCGTTCCAGGGCGGCAGCATGGGTGAAGTGTCCGGCGCGAAAATGGCCGCGGCCCTTGAGCTGGCGGCCGAAGACAACCGCAACGGCATTCCAACCCGGGCGGTGCTTTGTCTTGAAACCGGCGGCGTGCGCCTGCAGGAAGCCAACCTGGGGCTTGCGGCCATCGCTGATATCCATGCTGCGATTGTCGATCTCCGTCGCTATACCCCGGTTGTTGGGGTGATTGCCGGTACGGTGGGCTGCTTCGGCGGGATGTCGATTGCCGCAGCGCTTTGCAGCTATCTGATTGTGACCCGCGAAGCGCGTCTTGGCCTGAACGGCCCGCAGGTTATCGAACAGGAAGCCGGGATTGATGAATACGACTCCCGCGACCGTCCGTTTATCTGGAGCATGACCGGCGGCGAAGTTCGCTACCACAGCGGCCTGGTTGACGCGCTGGTGGGCGACGGCATGAACGCGGTGAAAGACGCCGTCAACGAAGCCATCGCCAAAGGCGTTCCGGCGAAACACCGTACCGATAACTACGACTGGTATCTGGATCGCCTGACTCATTTCGACACCAGCAGGCAGGCCGATGCCGAACAGATTAAACAGCTTTTTGGGGAGAATCGTTCATGAGCCAGAAACTGAATCGCGCCGCCGTATGGCTGGCTAAACTGACCGACAGCGCGCCGCTTATGGCCGGACTGTGCGCATCCGTTCAGGTTGCAGACGGCTATGTTGACGGCAAAGCCGCGCGTTTTATTGCCGTCGTTCCGGATGAAAACAATCACTATCCGCGCGCCGCGGAAGGTGAGGTCGGGTTACTGGAAGGCTGGACGCTGGCGAAAGTGGTCGGCGAAACCATCGCGGAAGATGCGGATAAGGCCGAAAAACGCGCCATTGTGGCGGTAATCGACGTACCCAGCCAGGCCTATGGCCGTCGTGAAGAGGCCTTTGGCATCCATCAGGCGCTGGCGGGCGCGGCAGCCGCCTACGCCAACGCGCGTCTGGCCGGGCATCCCGTGGTGGGGCTGATTGTCGGCAAGGCGATGTCGGGGGCGTTTCTGGCCCACGGCTATCAGGCAAACCGCCTGATCGCGTTTAACGATTCCGGGGTGATGATCCACGCGATGGGTAAAGAGTCCGCGGCCCGCATCACGCTGCGCACCGTCGAAGCGCTGGAAAAACTGGCGGCAACCATACCGCCGATGGCTTACGACATCAGCAACTATGAAACCCTGGGGCTGCTCTCCGCGCTGCTTGATATCGCTAATCCCGCAGCGCCGCAGGACGACGACCTGGACAAAGTGAACGCCGCTCTCGTTACCGCCGTGCGCGAAGCACGCAGCGATAACACGCTGAAAAACCGGCTGAATGCTAAGAATCGCCATAGCTCAGCCCTTGTTCGTGAACGTATGCGCGCCAGCTGGTAATAAAAAGACAGACCTGCCGGACGATTTTACCCGTTATTCTTCACGCCGCGGGGGGCTGAGCGTCCCTGCCGCCTGCCTGCAGCGTGAATTATTCAGGGTAAACAAGAGGTGTGCAAAAGCTTACCCACATAAAAATCGTCTGAAAAATTATAACCATCGCACCAGTGCTGGAACTCTTTTCAACTACAGGTGAAGTTATGACTTACGTGATTGTTCATGCTCTTGCTCCGATTTTTGTCATCATGCTGCTGGGCTTTTTCGCCGGCAAAGCGAAAATGGTCGACAATAAAAATGTCTCGCTGCTCAATATCTTTGTAATGGATTTTGCTCTGCCTGCCGCGCTGTTTAGCGCCACCGTTCAGACCCCGTGGGCAGGTATCGTCAAACAGTCGCCGCTGATTGTGGTGCTGGTGCTGGCGATGTGGATCACCTATGCCGCCATCTATTTGCTGGCGACCAAAGTTTTCAAAAAATCGCCGCAGGACGCGGCCGTGCTGACCCTGACCGTCGCGCTGCCTAACTATGCGGCGCTTGGCCTGCCGATCCTTGGCAGCGTGCTGGGCGAAGGCTCTGCGACTTCGCTTTCCGTAGCGGTATCCATCGCCTGTGGTTCAGTGCTGATGACGCCGTTCTGCCTGCTGATTCTGGAACGGGAAAAGGCGCGGCTGGCCGGCGAAGCGACAGGTTCAACGCTTGCGATGCTGCCGGTGCTGATGTGGCGTTCGGTGAAAAAACCTATCGTCTGGGGCCCGCTGCTGGGCGTGGTGCTGTCGGCGATTGGCATCCGTATGCCGGATCTGCTGCTGGCTGCCATTAAGCCTTTGGGCCTGTCGGCAACGGCCGCAGCGCTGTTCCTGACCGGGGTTATCCTTTCGGCTCGCAAACTGCAAATCAACACCATGGTGTGCACCGCGACTATCGCTAAGCTGTTGATTCAGCCGTTTATTGCCTGGGGCATTGTTCTGGCGCTTGGCCTGAGCGGCCCGGTAGCCATCACCGCTATTTTGATGATTGCCCTGGCGGCGGGCTTCTTTGGCGTGGTGTTCGGCAACCGTTTTGGCGTGCAGTCTCCGGATGCGGAAGCCGTATTGCTGCTAAGCTCCGTGCTCTCTATCCTGTCGTTACCGCTGTTTATCTCTTTGACCTCAGGACTCTAAACCATGAACGCGCCGCGCCCACACGACCTGCTCTGGCTACAGGATCGCAACGTGCTTGAAGACGTAAGCGAGGAGTGGGTGATAAACCAGTGGCGCCCGACGCTGCCTGTCGTGGTGCGGCGTGATGTGAGCCCTGACGGGCGCATTCCGGTAGGCGTTCGCGGAATGCGTCGCGAGCAGCGGGCCGCCGGGTGGGCGCATGCCGCAGGCGTTAAGCGCGTAGTCTCGCCGGAGGCGCTGGCCCTCGCATGCCGTGCTGGTGAATTCTCCTTTTGTTTCTATGCCGCCGGTGCAGGGGGCAATCCAGCTTTCGTTACGCAGGTGGCCATGGGTTTGGGGCGTTACCGGCAGCGTGGGCTACGCGCTGGCGACGGAGGTACCGGTGCTGCATGCGAACAGCGATCTCGATCTGCTGATCCGCTGCCCGCAGCCCGTTGCGCCCGCTGCGCTGGAGGCGTGGCAGCAGGTTATCAGCCAGCTGCTATGCCGCGCCGATACGCAAATCGAAACGCCCGTCGGGGCCTTCGCGCTGGCCGAATGGCTGCGGGACGGACGCGTGCTGCTTAAAACCGGCAGCGGTCCGCGGTTGGTCAGCGATCCCTGGGCGCTTGTTTAAGGATAAGGCATGAAAATACTTTTCACTTTCCCCGGTCAGGGAACGCAACGCGCGGGCATGCTGCAAAAGCTGCCGCATAACAGCGATATACCGGCACGCGTCCGCGCCGTGCTGGGCGACGAAGCAGGCGCGCTCGATTCCGCAGACGCCTTAAAACACACCCGCGCCGTCCAGCTTTGTTTGCTGATAGCCGGAGTCGCCTGGGCCGAAGAGCTGCAACAAAACGGCGTCCAGTCGGATATGGTTTGCGGCTTGTCTATCGGAGCATTTCCGGCGGCGGTTGTCGCCGGCGCGCTCAGTTTTGAAGATGCGCTGCGCCTGGTCGCCCTGCGTGGCGATTTGATGGAGCAGGCCTATCCGCACGGCTATGGGTTAACCGCCATCATGGGTTTGCAGCTTGCTCAGGTTGAGGCGCTGGTTGAAGGGACGGGCGCTTACATCGCCAACATTAACGCCGAGCAGCAAATCGTGATTGCCGGAAGCGATGAGGATATGGCCGACGTGGCGCAAAAAGCCCTGGCGAAAGGGGCGCAAAAAGCCAAACGGCTGGAGATAAGCGTGCCCTCGCACTGCGACTTACTGCGTAAGCCCGCTCTTAAACTCCAGCAGGCTTTTGCCGGGGTTAATCTGCACCGGCCGCGCTGCGCTTATCTCAGCGGCAGCACCGCCCGCGTCCTGTGGCAGCCGGAGCAAATCGCCGAAGATCTGGCGCTGAATATGTCGCGCACCGTGCGCTGGCGCGACGCAATGGTGGCCGCCAACGAGCGGGACGTGCGGCTGGCCGTCGAAATGCCGCCCGGCAGCGTGCTGTCAGGCCTGACGCGGCAGGCTTTTCGCGAAGGCATTACGGTATGTCGTGAACAAAACAATGTCGCGGTAATTGCGCGCCTTGCGCAGCGCGCTAAAGCGGCGCGTTAGGCGTATCGGTAAACGAACGGGCGTACATGCGCCCTTCGGCCGCCAGCGCCAGCAGGTTGGGGTCGAACTCGCGGTTGCGGGCAAAGACGATGGCGATCTGCTGTTTCATCTGGTAAGGCTCGGCAAGCTTTAGCAGCTGTATCGAATTCTCATAGACTTTCTTCATGCGCCCCGGCATTAACGCCAGCCCCACGCCCGCCTGCACCAGGCTGAGCATTGAAAAGATATCGTTCACCCTGGTGACAATTTCCGGCTCAAAGCCCGCAATATGAAAGGCTTCCTGAAAGCCGTTGTAGGTGGCAAACCCTTCGGCGAGCGAGACGAATTTTTCATGATGAAAATCGCGCAGATCGGCAAGCCTGCTGCTATCAAGCGGAAAAGCGGTGGGCGCCGCAAGGAAAATATCATCCTGGAACAGCGGCAGCACTTCGAGGCTGCTGCGGTCAAGCTCGCCTTCCGACACTGAAATCAAAATGGCGTCCAGCACGCCGTCTTCGAGCATATTGAGCAGCGTCTGGTTAGACCCCATCGTAAGATCCATTTCCAGTTCGGCACGGCGCAGCTTCATGCCCATAATCAGGCGCGGCACGGTTTCCAGCGTTAGGGAATAGAGCGTGCCAATGCGCAACCGTCCCTGACCAATCCCTGCCGCCTGGCGTGTCTCTTCAATACCGCGCTCCATAAGCGCAACGGCTTCTTTACCGTGCTCAAGCAGGGTAAAGGCGGACGGAAGGGGAACAAGGTTGCGCCCTTTATGAATAAACAGCGGGCAGCGCACGCCTTCTTCAAGCGTATGCAGCGCACGATGCACGCTCACGCCGCTGATGCCGAGCGCCTCGGCCGTGCGGGCAATGTTTCCCTTCTCCATAAACGCCATAAAGATTTCAAGTTTACGGAAGGTTATTTCTGCGTCGATTTTCATGCCTGACCGTGAGCTCATTAACGTTAAGGAGAGATTAAGAAGTCTGCTATCTGCTACCCGACTTCCTGTCGCTGGCGGTAGTGATAGTAAACTTCTTCAGGCGTGGTGTCATTTCAGGTCGTGAGGCCTGGTTTGCCTGGCGACGGGCCGCCCGACGCGTTAGGGCCGTTCGCAAAACCGCCATAAGCTTTTCCAATATCTGTCCTGAAACCGTCCCCGCTTCACAGTTTCGGCTAAAAACTCTTTCTGCCCGCGACGCTGTCAGCCGGGCAATCACGTGACCTTAATCACATTAAACCAGCGAATTATCACGATCCGGTCGTATTTTGTGGAACAGATCACTGCCGCCGCTGCTATTTCCACTTCGAAGTGGAAAACAACTCGCTACAAACTGATAACCCCGGTCGCTACCTTAGAGTCATATCAGTAAATGAGGTACGCAGTGTGAATAACGGAGCGGTAAAGGTTAATGAAGCCGGAAGTACCGAAGCCATGCAGCTGACGGAAAAGGTGCAGGGGTTTATCAATGAACTGCTGAAGTCCCGCAACATCACGCCGAACGCGGTACAGGAGCAGATGCTGACTTCCCACGTTCGCGCCATGGCGCATCGGTCATTGACCGGCGAGCCGCTGCCAGAAGTCGAGGAGAGCCTGTTTGAGGAGATCTCTGCCGACTCGCTGGAAATGGCGAAGGCGGTGGTGGAGCAGTTCGGCAACCTGCCGATTGAAGAAGCCTGGCTGCTGTCGGTGCATTTTGAAGTAGCGAAAGACAATCTTTGAACCAACAGGAGATTTACATGGAACAAATCACCGTAGTAATTGGCGACCGCCTGGGCAAAGGCCAGAAGGTTGCGGCAGGGATCGAAAAAGCGGGCGGCCGCGCAGTGGTCATTCCCGGCGTAGCCGCCGACATGAAGCTGGGCGACGTGATGAAGGCTGAAAACGCCGCCTTTGGCATCTCCTTTTGCGGCAGCGGCGGGGCAGGCGCCATCACCGCGCAGACCAAACACGGCTACAAAGCGAAATATGGCATGCGCTCCGTGGACGAAGGCGTCACCGCCATCAACGAAGGCAACAACGTTTTAGGCTTTGGTTTTATGGATAAAGAAGAGCTGGGCGAGCGCCTGGTGCAGGCCTGGAACAAGAAGTACGGCAGTTGAGTATGAAAGAACACTTCTCCGACACGGTGAGAGTGAGCGGGCGCGGCGATACCAAAGCCAAAGCCTTTGCCGACGCCCTGAACCACGTTCAGGGTACGGTGCTCAAGTCCTCGCCTCACATATTGCTGCGTATTGAGCCACAGGATGTGCAGGTTGTTCAGGCGCGGGTAGAGGTAAAGAAAGAGGCGTTTTTGTTCTTCTTTTTGCGCCGGGAACGACGGCTGTTCAGCGTGGAGCTGGATGTCACCGTCAACGTGACGGCAATCAATCTCGATAAAGTGGATTTCGTCGCGCATTAAAATCACACAGAAAGGACAGACTGATGTTCTTAATAATATTAATAAAATCACTCATCATCGGGGGGCTTGTCGGCGTAGGTGTTGGCGCCGGAGCTGCACGCATGTTTCACGCGCCGACCACTCAGGGAATGGGCGCTTTTCGCACACTCGGCGAACTGAACTCCTGTGAAGGGGACCCGGCTTCGCATTTCTCCTTTGGGTTAGGGTTCTTCTTCAACGCCTGGGCGTCTTCCGTTGCGGCGGGCGCTTTTACTCAGGACGTTGACCACCGCATTATCCCTAACTGGGGCGCCGCCGCGTTGATGGTAAAAAACCGCAACGTCGCTGAAACCCTGCATGACCCGAAAAAGATGGCCATCGCCTGCGGTCTTATCGGCATGGTGGTGGTGGCGTTCCTCAACAGCACCGCCTCCGCCGTACCGGCAGCGCTGCAGGTGACCGCCGTTAAGGTGCTGGTTCCTGCCGCAAACCTGCTGGTGAACACCGTGATGCCGGTTATTTTCTGGCTGGCGGCGATTGACGCCGGCAAGAAATCGGGCTTCTGGGCCACCATTTTCGGCGGCTGCGCGCAGCTGATTATGGGTAACGCCGTGCCGGGCCTGGTGCTGGGCATCCTGATTGGCAAAGGCGTGGAAGAAAGCGGCTGGCACCGCGTCACCAAAGTGATGATGACCGCCATCGTCGCGCTGTTTGTGCTAAGCGCCTTCTTCCGCGGTTTCGACATGAAGATGATCGAATCCTTCCATATGACCGTGCCGAACTGGCTGGATCTGATTCATAACTCCCTGAGCGGAAAATAACGGAGCCTGCAATGGAAGAGAATAAAGGGTTTTGGTATGCCGACTGGTCGTTCCCGATTTTCGTTGGCCTGCTTTCTTCCGGCGTGTTCGCCGGAACGCATATGTACTACCTGTACGGCATCGGGGCGTTTAACGAAGTGGCGTTTGTCTCCATGCTGCGCGCCGGGATTGATACGGGTGTTTACGGCGCGGTAGCGGCGTTTGGCGCAAGCTTCCTCTTCGCGCGCATTATCGAAGGTTCGCTGGTGGGGATTCTGGACATCGGCGGGGCGATCCAAACCGGCGTGGGGCTGGGCGTGCCGGCGCTGCTGCTGGGCGCGGGCTTCGTCTTCCCGGTCGCCAACTTTGCCGCCTCTCTGGTGACGGGGCTGATTATCGGGCTGGCGATAGGCTACCTGATTATCCTTGCGCGTAAGTTCACCATCAACCAGAGCGATTCCACCTACGGTGCGGACGTGATGATGGGCGCGGGTAACGCTTCGGGCCGCTTTCTTGGGCCGTTGATTATCCTGAGCGCCATGACCGCCTCGATTCCGATCGGCATCGGCTCTTTGATTGGTTCTTTGCTGTTCTACCTCTGGGGCAAGCCGATTACCGGCGGCGCGATTCTGGGGGCGATGATTTTAGGGGCTATTTTCCCGGTCGCGCTGTAAGGCTATGCGGCGGCGGATGGCGCCTTGCCTGTCCGCCCTGCGAATCGATACGTAGGGTGGGTAAGCGAAGCGCCACCCACCAACCAAGGAGAAAATTATGTTCGACCTAATCCTGCGTCAGGCCCGCCTCGTGGACGATACGATTATCGATATCGCGCTTAAAGACGGCAAAATTGCCGCGCTGGGTGAGGTAAGCGGCGAGGCGCATGAGGTACGATCGCTAAACGGCGATTACTACGTCAGCGCAGGCTGGATTGATTCTCACGTTCACTGTTACCCAAAATCCCCCATCTATCACGACGAGCCGGACAGTATCGGTATCCATACCGGCGCGACAACCGTCGTGGATGCGGGAAGCACCGGCGCGGACGATATCGACGAGTTTTACGAGATAACCCGCAAAGCGGCGACGGATGTCTACGCGCTGCTGAACATTTCCCGCGTAGGGCTTATTGCCCAGAACGAACTGTCGGATATGGCGAATATCGACAAGGCCGCGGTGCGCGACGCGGTGCAACGCCACCCCGCTTTTATCGTCGGCATCAAAGCGCGCATGAGCAGCAGCGTGGTGGGCGCCAACGGTATTAAGCCTCTTGAGCGCGCTAAAGAAATCCAGCGCGAAAACGGCGATCTGCCGCTGATGGTGCACATTGGCAATAACCCGCCCAATCTCGATGAAATCGCAGATTTGCTCACCAGCGGCGATATCATCACCCACTGCTATAACGGCAAGCCGAACCGCATTCTTACGCCTGCGGGCGAGCTGCGCGCCTCTATCGCCAGCGCTATTCAGCGCGGCGTACGGCTGGACGTGGGCCACGGCACCGCCAGCTTCAGCTTTGAAGTGGCGAAAATCGCCATCAGGCAGGGCATTTTCCCGCACACCATCAGCTCCGATATTTACTGCCGCAACCGTATTAACGGGCCCGTTCACAGCCTCGGCGCGGTGATGTCCAAATTCCTCTCTATCGGCCTTTCGCTGGCGCAGGTGATTGACTGCGTTACCGCTCACGCGGCGGACGGCCTGCGCCTGAAAAACAAAGGGCGTTTGTCCGTAGGGCTCGACGGCGACCTGACCATTTTTGAACTGCGCCGCCAGCCAACGGTGTTCACGGATTCCGAACAGCAAACGCTCACCGGCGAACTGTTGCTGTCACCGCTTGCCGCCGTGCGTGCCGGCAGGTGGTTTACTACCGAACAAGGAAAAGCAGAACATGTCTTCGATTTATGAAAAGTACGATTTAAAACAGGTGATTAACGCGTCTGGCCGCATGACCGCGCTGGGCGTCTCCACGCCGCGTCCGCAAGTCGTCGAAGCGGTCACCACCGGCATGAATCACTATTTCGAAATGAAGGACCTGGTTAACAAGACCGGCGAGTACATCGCCCGGCTGCTGGAGGTGGAAGCGGCGACCGTGGTGTCCTGCGCTTCATCCGGCATCGCCCAGTCCGTGGCGGCGGTGCTGGTGAAAGACAATCAGTGGCTGATTGAGAACCTGCACGCCGCGCCGCTTGAAAACAACGAAATCGTGTTGCCGAAAGGCCACAACGTAAACTTCGGCGCGCCGGTCGGCACTATGGTGAACCTGGGCGGCGGCAAAATCGTGGAGGCGGGCTATGCGAACGAATGTTCCGCGGACCAGCTTGCGGCGGCCATTTCCCCACGCACCGCCGCGATTTTGTACATCAAATCCCACCACTCGGTGCAAAAAAGCATGCTCAGCGTTGAGCAGGCCGTGGTCGTCGCGCGCAAGCACAACCTGCCGCTGATCGTTGACGCGGCGGCCGAAGAGGATTTGCAGTGCTACTACCGCGCCGGCGCGGACCTGGTTATCTACAGCGGCGCGAAGGCCATTGAAGGGCCAACCAGCGGGCTGGTTATCGGCAAGAAGCAGTATGTCGAGTGGGTGAAGCTGCAGACCGGCGGCATCGGCCGCGCGATGAAGGTGGGCAAAGAGGGCATTCTTGGCCTGACCTGCGCCATTGAACATTACCTCACCGCCGAAAAAGAAACCGGCGAGCAGATGGTGCAGAAAATGACGCCGTTTATCGACAGCCTGAACACGCTTGATGGCGTCAGCGCCCGCGTCGTGTGGGACGCCGCCGGCCGTGATATCGCCCGCAGCGAAATTAAGTTTGATGAAGCCGCCATCGGCATCAGCACCGGCGAGCTGGTAAGCGCGCTTAAACAGGGTGAATACGCGATTTATTTCCGCGGCTACAAGGCCAACGAAGGGATTATCGAGGCGGACGTGCGCAGCGTAAGCCCGCAGCAGCTGGACATTATTTATCGCTGCATCAAAGCGAACATCAGCAAGGAGAACCAGGCATGAAACTGACCCCAAACTTTTACCGCGAGCGCGTGTGCCTGAACGTACTGGCCGGTTCGAAAGAAAACGCCAGAGAGATTTACGAGGCGGCGCAGGGCCACGTGCTGGTCGGCGTGCTTTCTAAAAATTATCCGGACGTGGCAAGCGCGGTGGCGGATATGCGCGATTATGCGGCGCTTATCGAAAATGCGCTTTCCGTGGGCCTCGGCGCGGGCGATCCGAACCAGTCGGCGATGGTGAGCGAAATTTCCCGCCAGCTGCAGCCGCAGCACGTCAATCAGGTATTTACCGGCGTGGGCGCCTCCCGCGCGCTGCTTGGGCAAAGTGAAACCGTGGTTAACGGCCTGGTTTCGCCGACCGGCACCGTTGGGAGGGTGAAAATCTCCACCGGGCCGCTAAGCTCAAACGCGCCGGAGGGTATCGTACCCGTTGAAACCGCCATTAAGTTGCTGAAAGATATGGGCGGCAGCTCGATAAAATACTTCCCGATGGGCGGCCTGAAATGCCGCGATGAGTTTAAAGCCGTAGCCGAAGCCTGCGCGCAGCATGATTTCTGGCTGGAGCCGACCGGCGGCATCGATCTGGAGAATTACGAAGAGATTCTGAAGATCGCGCTGGACGCGGGCGTGAGTAAAATCATCCCGCACATTTACAGCTCGATCATTGATAAAGCGAGCGGCAATACGCGCCCGGAAGATGTGCGTACGCTGCTGGAAATGACGAAGAAGCTGGTTGGTTAAAACAGCCCTCACCCTGACCTTCCTGTGAGGGAAAGGGTGGGGGCGGATAATTCCCAATACCATAAGGAATCCCCAATGCCTGCAACACGTAATCTGCTCATCGCGTCTCTTGCCATGGTTGCCGGAACGGCGGCGGCCCAGACGCAGTTTGCCTGGGTTGGCACCTACAATCCGAACGGCGAAGGCGTGTACCGCTTTCAGGTTGATGCCGGCACCGGCGCGTTGAGCAACAAAACGCTGGTTAACGAGTTGCCGAACGCCGCGCAGCTAACCGCCGCCAAAGATGGCAAAACTTTGTACGTGGCGAGCGAGGAGCAGAAGGGCGTTATTGCGGCGCTGCGCGTTGGGGAAGAGGGCAACCTTACGGAGCTAAACCAGGTCTCTTCGGGCGGCGCCGGTCCGGTTTATCTGTCGCTTACGCCTGACGGCCGTCATCTGCTGGTGGCCAACTACATCAGCGGCACCATCGCCGTGCTGCCGGTCAAAGAAGACGGCAGCCTGGGCGAAGCAAGCGATACTAAACAGGATGAAGGCCAGCCGGGAGCCGCCAGACCGGCCGCCGCCGCGGAGGGCAGCTTTGCGATAAGCGATCATAACGGCCCGCACGCGCATATGATCGGCGCGGATCCCAGCGGGAAATTCGTCTTCTCCACCGATCTTGGCCTGGATCGCATCTATCAGTACCGTTTTGATAAAGCTGCCGGCAAGCTCACGCCAAACGATCCGCCGTTTATCGCCGCCTCTTCCGAAGGCGCCGGTCCGCGCCACTTCGTGTTCACTCCGGCGGGCGACGGCCTTTGGTTGATTAACGAAGAGTCCTCTACGCTTACTTATTATCAGCTCGATACGGCCAAAGGCACCTTAACCGAGGGCAAAACCGTCTCCGTCCTGCCGAAAGGCTACAAGGGAACCAGCTTTGCGGCGGGCCTGGTGTTGAGCCGCGACGGCAGGCAGCTGTACGTCGCCAACCGGTTGCATAACAGCATCGCGCACTTCACCGTAGCGGCAAACGGCACGCTGACGCACCGGGACGATATCTGGACGCGGGGCGATTATCCGCGCACCCTGACGCTCGACGGCGGCGGCAAATACCTGTATGCCATGAACCAGCGCAGCGACAACATCACCCGCTTCAGCGTTGCGCCGGACGACGGCAGGCTGACCTTCGTTGAGGATTACGTGGCGGTAGGAAGCCCCTCGCAATTAGTTTTAACGCCCGCGAAATAGCTATGGCGGGCAACGCGCGCCCGCTTAATGAAAGGATACTGCTGTGAGATTCCCAAACCTTCGTCTGGCCCAGCTTTTTGAAATGCTCCAGAAAGAGACGCTGCCCCAGGATGAGCTGGCGCGGCGTCTATCGGTTTCTACGCGCACCGTGCGTGCGGATATCACCGCGTTGAACGCCTTAATTGCCGGGTACGGCGCGCAGTTTATTTTGAATCGGGGCGTGGGCTACCAGCTTAAAATTGAGGACGAGGAGCGCTATCAGGATCTGGTGCTCCAGCCGTCTCGCCAGCTGCGCATTCCGCGCACCTCGCCCGAGCGCGTGCATTATCTGGTGGTGCGTTTTCTGACCTCCGCTTTTTCGCTCAAGCTTGAGGACCTGGCCGAGGAGTGGTTCGTCAGCCGCGCTACCTTGCAAAGCGATATGGCGGAGGTGCGCGAGTGGTTTAACCGTTACAGCCTGACGATAGAAACCCGTCCGCGCCACGGCATGAAGCTGTTTGGCAGCGAAACGGCCGTACGGGCCCTGTCTGACTGATTTACTCTGGCAGCTGATGCAAGAAGACAGCGAAAACCCGCTGCTGACCGAAGAGGCGCTCAATGCGGGCGTGCCGGAACAGCTGGAAAAGGAGCTGCACGAGTGCTTTACCCGCTGCCGTATTCGCCTGACGGACGAAGGCGAGCAGTTTCTCCTGCTGTATTGCGCAGTAGCGGTGCGGCGCATTAGCGAAGGCTATCCCCTGGCTGAGTTCAACGCCGCCAACGTGGATGACGACGTATGCGAAGCCGCGCGTCAGATTACAGGGCTGCTGCAAAGGCTTGCGGGCAAGCCGCTTTCCGAGGCGGAGGAGCAATGGCTACAGGTGCATATCGCCGCCCGCCAGGTGCAGGAGGTGGCGCCGAGCGCTATCAGCGCCGATGATGACGAAGCGCTGGTGAACTACATTCTGCGCTACATCAACACGCACTATAACTACAATCTGCTGACGGATGCCCAGCTGCATGCCGACCTGCTCACGCATATCAAAACGATGATTACCCGCGTGCGCTACCAGATAAATATTCCCAACCCGCTGCTTTCCAACATTAAACAGCACTACCCGATGGCCTACGATATGACGCTGGCTGCGGTGTCGAGCTGGGGCAAATACACGCCGTACGCCATCAGCGAAAACGAAATTGGCTTCCTGGTGCTGCATATCGGCGTGGGGCTGGAGAGGCATTACAACATTGGCTACCGGCGCAATCCGCGGGCTTTGCTGGTATGCGATACCGGTAACTCCACGGTGCGTATGATTCAGGCGATGCTGCTGCGCAAGTATCCGCAAATCGAGGTGAAGCGCATTATTTCGCTGCGTGACTACGAACGGCTTGAAAGCATCGATGAGGACTTCGTGATTTCCACCGCGCGGGTAAACGAGAAAGAGAAGCCAGTGGTGACGATGGCGCCCTTCCCGACGGAATATCAGCTCGAACAGCTGGGAAAACTGGTGCTGGTGGACCGAACCCGGCCCTATATGCTGGCGAAATACTTCGATGAGCGCCACTTCCTGGTGATTGATGAACCCGTGACGCAGCAGCAATT
The DNA here is from genome assembly GCF_051307045.1 of Dryocola mayonis. Taxonomy (NCBI): domain Bacteria; kingdom Pseudomonadati; phylum Pseudomonadota; class Gammaproteobacteria; order Enterobacterales; family Enterobacteriaceae; genus Dryocola; species Dryocola mayonis. The sequence goes on along the minus strand of NZ_CP150452.1, from coordinate 3,722,132 downwards.
GTTCAGCACCCTGTGCGAACAGCTTGAGCGGGAAGGCTATGTCGGCGAGGATTTTTATCCGTCGGTGGTGGAAAGAGAGGCGATTGTCAGCACCATGCTGGGCGAAGGCATAGCGCTGCCGCACTCGCTGGGACTTATGGCCAATAAAACCGTGGTCTACACCGTGCTGGCGCCAAAGGGAATAAGCTGGGGCGAAGAGACGGCGTACGTGATTTTTCTGCTGGCGATCAGTAAAAGCGAGTATGAGGAGGCGATGGCGATTTACGACGTCTTCGTCACCTTCCTGCGTGAAAGGGCAATGCCAAGGCTCAGAGACAGCAACAATTTCGCAGATTTTAAAACGGTGGCGATGGAGTGTTTGAGCCGTTTTTGACGCCACGCGGGAAATAATACGGCCCTCCAGCGGAGGGCCGTAAGGGTTTATTTCAAAACGGTAAAGGCGGTGGTCACATGCTTCACGCCGCTCACACGGCTGGCGATATCCGCGGGCCGCCTTGCCTTCTCTTTCGGTCAGCAGGCCCAGCAGGAATACTTCCCCGTTTTCGGTGGTGACCTTCACGTTAGAAGATTTCACCTGGTCGCTTGCCAGCAGCTGCGAGCGAACTTTAGTGGTGATCCAGGTATCCGTTGACGCCGTTCCCAGACCAACCGGGGCGATATTGCGGATTTCGTTATACACCTCGGTCGCACCGTCTACGCCCAGCGCGATCTGTTTCGCGCGCGAGGCCAGCTCGGTATTCTGCGTCTGCCCGGTCAGCAGGACTTTTCCCTGATAGGCGGTCACGTTGATACGCGCGTCTTTCTTCAGCTGTTCGTCTTTGCCCAGCGCGCTGTTCACGCGCAGCTCCAGCGTGCCGTCATCAACCTGGGTGCCTACGGTGCGCGGGTCGGTCGCCGTTTTGGTGGCAACGGCCGCACTGCCAACCACCGCGGCGGCAACACAGCCCTGTAGCGCAATCGCGGTTATAAGGACTGCAAGTGGCTTAAATGCCTTCATCTGTACTCCTTAATCGTCCTGGTGAGGGAATAACGTGTTATCAATCAAATCACATAAGCAGTTAACCGTCAGCATATGCATTTCCTGAATGCGCGCGCTGCGGTGCGAAGGGATGCGGATTTCCACGTCCTGCGGCCCCAGCAGCCCGGCAAGCTCGCCGCCGTCGTAGCCCGTTAAGGCTACGATGGTCATATCGCGCGTGACCGCCGCTTCCACCGCTTTTACGATATCCCGGCTGTTGCCCCGGGTTGAGATGGCCAGCAGCACGTCGCCGGCATGGCCTAACGCACGTACTTGTTTGGCGTACACTTCTTCATGCAAACGGTCGTTTGCGATAGCGGTTAAGACCACATTATCGGCATTAAGTGCAATAGCAGGTAAGCTTGGGCGCTCGGTTTCAAAGCGGTTAATCATACTGGCAGCAAAATGCTGTGCATTAGCAGCTGAGGTACCGTTGCCACAGCACAGGATTTTATTGCCGTTAAGCAGCGACTGAACCAGCGTCATAGCTGCACGGGAGATAGCGTCTGGCAGAGCTTCCGCTGCGGCAATCTGGGTTTGAATACTTTCCGTGAAGCAGACTTTGATTCTTTCGAGCACGTTGTTCTACCTGGTTACTTTAAACATCTGCGGTAAACGCGTTGGTTAACCACTCTATTTCGTTGCCGGTGAAGGCTAACACATCGAAACGGCAATCCACAGTATCAAAACTTCCTGAAGTGCGGGCAAGCCAATTCCGTGCGGCATGCAGCAACTTTTGCTGTTTGCCGCGGGTGACGCTTGCCGCCGCGCCTCCAAAGCGCGGGCTGCGACGGTAACGCACTTCGACAAAGACGATGACGTGATGATGTTTCATGATGAGATCGATTTCACCGCCGCGCACGCGGACGTTGGCGGCGATAAAGCGCAGTCCTTCGCGCTCAAGAAAGCGGCGCGCCTGCAGCTCATAGTGCGCGCCTGCCCGTTGACGACTCAGCCGGCCGGGATGATTTGACCCTGAGAGAATTTCAGCCAATTTAACTTCCTGTTAATGACGCAGTCCTGGCTGGCAGAGAGCGTGCCGGTGTTGCCGCTCACCTGGTAGCCCGGCACCTGACGGAGCTGGGAGAAATGGTTTGCCAGCAGCCAGGCGTCAGCGCCCATGGCGTACAGGCGCGCAAGCGAATAGTCGTTGCGCACCGCGCTTAGCGCCTGCTGCTGCAGGGACGCATTGCCGCCGGAGAGCATCGGAATTTCGCTGAACTGCAGGCCTTCCATCTCCAGACGGAAGTCCGGGCCGTTCACGCCCTGCGAGCTGCGCGAGCTGGCGTACAGCTGGGCGCTGCTGCGGCTGCCGGTGCGCATGGCGATCATCGGCTTGATCAGCGCCACTTCGTCAGGCGTGGCCACGATATAGGCGGCGTCGACGCCACCGGCCGAGCCTGCGGTAATTTGCGCGTCCGTTGGCGGCGCAGGAATGGTCAGGCCGCCGATGGTCACCGCCTCTTGCTGCGGCGTGGAAGAAGCCACGGGCGTACCGGTCAGGGCGATGCCGGAACCGCTGTTGATGCCCTGTTTGAGCTCGCCCACGGAGCCAAACTGCTGTTGCAGAACGATGCCGCCGCCCAGCTTCTGCCATTCGGCGCTAAAGGCTTTGGTTACGCGATCGCCCAGCGCGCTACGCGGCACCAGCAGCAGCGGCGCGCGATGGCCTTCCTGCCAGATATGATCCGCCGCATCCCGCGCTTCGTCTTCCGGCGAAAGGGCGAAGTAGCAGATATTCGGGCGGTTCTGCACGTTTTCCGGCTGGTTTAGCGCGAGGATATTCAAAGGGGTGCTGCTGCCGGCGAGCCGGTCGACGTCGTTTTTGAGCAGCGGACCTACGACAAGCGTAGCGCCATCCTGCTGCGCCTGCGCGAGCGCCTGATCCAACGGCTGCGAGCTGGTATCGTAGATTTTCACTTCGGCTGCGGGATTAGCCGGAGCGGCCATCGCGTTCTGCGCCGCTGGCTGGGCCGGTTGTGCTGGCGCCGGATCCGCTGCCTGTTCGTCAGTCAGATCGCTGACCGAGGCGTCTGACGGACTGGCTACCGCGTTAGCGTCGACAGCTGCAGGCTGCGCGCCGGCATCTGGCGTTTGTGCAGGCGCGCTAACCGCCGTCACGGGCGCGGAACCTTCATTCTTCGCCGCTTCAAAACCCTGCTGGATGGCGCGGCCAAACACCGCGGCCTGGCCGTTCAACGGCAGCAGCAGCGCAATCTTACCTACGGAGGCCGGCTGATAGTTTTCCATATTGCTCAACTGGGTCGGCAGCGTTTTTGCGCCCGGGTTGTGCGGATAGCGGGTTTGCCAGTCTTTAATGCCGGCCTTCAGCATGTTGGGATCGCTGCGGTTGTCGTTCCAGACGCGCTGCAGATCCAGCCACCCCTGCAGAACGTTTTCATCCGCGTTGATAACCATGGCGTTCATTTGTTCAGGCGTAAGCTCAGACAGCGTCTGCCAGGTGCCGTCGATATTTTTTTGATGCGCGCTGCCCTTGAGCATCGGCTCCTGAGCAATATAGGCGCGCAGCAGCTCCAGCGACGGGCGGTTCTGGCCGGCATCGATTACCGCCTGATAATATCGGCCCTGCTGCTTTTTGTTGAGCGTGGAGGGATCGAGCTTCGCCAGCAGCATATTGGCGCCGGCATAATCTTTCTGCGCGATTTTGATTTCCGGCATCAGCAGCGCCCTTTCACGGCGCTGGACTTCATCCATCTGTTGCGGCAGTTGGTTGAAAAGCTCTACCGCCTGCCGGGTCTTGCCTTCGCCAAGCAGCGCATGAATGGCGAGTAATTGCCAGGTGGTCTTGCTATCATCTGCGCTTTGCTGCATCTGTTGCAGGTAGTACGCGGAATCCGCAGCGGCTTCGCCCTGTATGTGAGCGGCGGACTGGTCTGGCGCTTTCGCGGTACAGCCGGCGAAGATCAGGGCTGCAAGCACGACAGGCAGACAGCGCCCGGCTTTAGAATGAATAAATTTAGACGGTAGCATGCTGTATCCAGTGAATTTTTCTTCTTAAGTGTTCAATATTAAATCGGCAATACGGATGAAACAATGAAACAACTCGAAACGGCGGCGATTTCTGCCAGCACGCTCTACATCGTTCCGACCCCTATCGGTAACCTCGGCGATATCACACAGCGGGCGTTATCCGTGTTGCAAAGCGTTGACCTGATTGCTGCCGAAGATACTCGTCATACCGGTTTATTGCTGCAGCATTTTGGCATTAATGCGCGCCTGTTCGCATTGCACGATCATAATGAGCAACAAAAATCAGAATCGTTACTGGCGAAGCTGCAGGAAGGGCAAAGTATTGCTCTGGTTTCTGATGCCGGTACGCCGCTGATTAACGATCCCGGTTATCACCTGGTGCGTACCTGCCGCGAGGCCGGGATCCGCGTGGTGCCTCTGCCCGGCCCGTGCGCTGCCATTGCGGCGTTAAGCGCGGCCGGACTGCCCTCGGACCGCTTCTGTTATGAAGGTTTTCTGCCGGCGAAATCCAAAGGTCGGCGCGATGCGCTAAAAGCCCTTGAGCAAGAGCCGCGCACGCTGATTTTCTATGAGTCCACCCACCGTTTACTCGACAGTTTAGACGATATTTGTGCGGTGCTCGGTGAATCCCGCTACGTGGTGCTGGCGCGGGAGCTGACCAAAACGTGGGAATCAATTCACGGCGCGCCAATCGCAGAGCTGGCGGCATGGGTTAAAGAGGACGAGAACCGTCGAAAAGGCGAGATGGTGCTGATCGTTGAAGGTTTTAAAGCGCAAAGCGACGATGCGCTGCCCGCCGATGCGTTGCGCACCCTCGCGCTGCTGCAGGCAGAACTGCCGCTGAAAAAAGCCGCTGCGCTTGCTGCCGAAATTCACGGCGTGAAAAAGAATGCGCTGTATAAATATGCTCTTGAAAAAGCTGCGAAATAAGGTTTCCGCGTAGCTTTGCAGCCTGGCCTGAGCGCCGGGCGCTCTTTTTATCCCTGCCGCTGTGTTTTTAGCGAAGCGTTGCGTATTTAAACCGGCTCCGAAGCTTTGTTCAGACCGAAGGGGCAGGTTTTTATTTTACAAGGCGCGGGGTTGGTACAGGTTTGCGGATGGTCGATCCCATTGCCGGGGCATTCTGATTTCTCGCGCATGGTTTTCCACAGTTGTGCATTAAATGCGCTCACATTGCAGAGCGCGATTTCATTTTTCCTGCCATTAATAAAAAAGCCCAGGTCGCTGGTGGTTAATTCGTCTCCGGCTTTTAAAAACAGCGTGGCCTCATACCACAGCACCAGCTTTAAATTACGCGCTGAAATGACGCATGAAAATACTGTCCCTGTAGAAGGGCTAACCAATGAGTCAATGACTTTCCATTTCATTGCTGGTCTCCTGAAGCTCCTGTTAATGTTAAATCCTGCCTGTGCATCTCTCCAGGCCGTCGCCTGGCCTCCCGCCAGCTTGTGACAGATATTAGCCGTTCTGATCTATTGTGATGAGCTGTGATATAAGCTTGTTCAGGGATTCTTTTTCCCAATGTTTTGTTAACAATCATTCAATATATGAATATTAGCCTGGCATCTTAATTTAAGCCATTGAAAAGGATCACTTTTTTGATTTAGTTTAATAAAATTCTTATTTTTCATCAGGATGTTTTCTATTAACAAATTTGATTTGTTTGCTTTTTGATCGATTTTTTTTCGCCAGGAAGTTTCTCAATCTGAATTAAATTTTCAGTATTATTCATAAAAGATGTTAATGATTTCTTATGGGGATTTTAGATTAATACTATAAACAGGTTGGAAAGCCCGCGGGGAAATTACCGAACTTTACATAGCAGGTAGTAAGGGCCGGATACTAAATTGTGAGTAAAAAAGAGGATAATTATCCTTTTTTTTATAAATTTTATTTATGTGTTAGCCAGCGTCGATAATAAAAAAGCGGGCGGTTGCTTGAAAGTTAAGGCGGGTGAACTATTTTTTTGTCATCGCCTTCTGAGCTGGTGGGCCATGACGCCAGCAACGTCCAGAAGTTAACCAGAAAAACCCTTATTGCTGACAAATGGAGACTTGAAAAATGCCTGAGGAATTTATGAAGGTGACGGGGCTGTGGACAACGGATGCGCCTCAGCGGTTAGGTAGCGTTGCGCTTGAGATTCTGATGTCGGGCAAGCCTCTGTCGAATAAAGACGTCATTGCCACGCTTATTCATCGTCTTGAGCAGGAGCAGGATGTTCTGACCACCGATACCTACCGCCAGCTGCTGGAGTATGTCATCTATCGCACCCAGGGTGAGATCGGGTAACGGGGCGCCAGGCTCGCCTTTTTTAAGCGGGCCCGGCGAAGAAAAATCAGGTGACCGGAGCCGGGTTGAAAACCGCCAGGGCGTTGTGCAATCCCCATCGATCCGAAAAGGTTTTCCGGCGGCCGCTCGCCACCTCCAGGATAAGTTTAAACAGCTCCCAGCCTACGTCTTCAATGGTCGCGTCGCCGGTAGCGATGGTGCCTGCGTTAATGTCCATCAGGTCATGCCAGCGGTTTGCCAGCGCGGTGCGGGTGGCCATTTTAATCACCGGGACGGCCAGCAGGCCGTATGGCGTGCCGCGCCCGGTGGTGAAGACCTGCAGGGTAATGCCGGACGCTACCTGCTGCGTACCGCAGACGAAATCGCTCGCCGGGGTGGCCGCGTAGATAAGCCCGCGTTTGGTGGGGCGCAGGCCCGGTGAAAGCACTTCCACTATTGCGCTCTGGCCGGATTTAGCAATGGAGCCGAGGGCTTTTTCCACCACGTTTGCCAGCCCGCCTTTTTTATTTCCCGGCGATGGATTGGCGCTGCGGTCGGTTTTCCCCATGTCGAGATAGTTGTCGTACCAGGCCATTTCTTCGAGCAGGCGCCTGCCTACCTCTTCGTTGACAGCGCGCGGGGTTAACAGGTGGATGGCGTCGCGTACTTCCGTTACCTCAGAAAACATCACCGTTGCGCCGCAGCGCACCAGCAGGTCGGAGGCATAGCCGACCGCCGGGTTTGCCGTCACGCCAGAAAATGCGTCGCTTCCGCCGCACTGCATGCCGACCACCAGCTCAGAGGCCGGACAGGTTTCGCGCTGGCGCTGATTAAGCTTCGCCAGATGACGCTCGGCGACGGCGAGAATATCGTCCACCATGGATTTGAAGCCGACATGATGTTCATCCTGTAAACGAACGATGCTCGCCTCACTCACCTGGATTGCCTGCACATCTTCGCCGCCTGCAAGCAGGCGTTCCGGCTGGAGCTTTTCGCAGCCCAGGCCAATAATCATCACTTCGCCGCCAAAGTTCGGGTTCAGGGCGATATTATGGATGGTGCGGATGGGAATGACCGCCGCCGGGGCGTTGATGGCAACGCCGCAGCCGTACAGATGGTTCAGGCCGACGACGCCATCCACGTTCGGGTAGCGGGGCAGCAGGTCGCGCTCGATAATCTTAATCACATAGTCCACCACGCCCGCCACGCAGTGAACGCTGGTGGTGATGCCGAGCAGGTTTTTGGTGCCCACGCTGCCGTCCGCGTTGCGGTAGCCTTCAAAGGTATAGCCTTCCAGCGGCGGCAGGGGTTGCGGAACCCGGGTGGCCAGCGGCAGAGTATGCAAAGGCGGCGCTTCCGGCAGCTCGACCAGAGACTCGTCAATCCAGCTGCCCTGCGGGATGTCACGGACCGCATAGCCAATCACTTCTCCGTAGCGAATGATTTCACCCCGGACGGGAATATCAACCAGCGCGACCTTATGGCCCTGCGGAATATGCTCAATCAACGTCAGCCCATCGGCAAACCGGGCGCCGGCTTTCAAACCATTGTCGTTGACGATAATAGCGACGTTGTCATTTTTATGCACTTTGATATAAAAGGCCGCCGGCGCCGGCTGGCTATTTTCACTATCTGACATTATTCACTCTTCTCCGGATATACCGCTACTTATTTATCAGTGGCGAACATAAAGTAATTGAGCTCGCAGGAATGGCTTGCTGCATAAATAATGGCAGGCCGATATATATAAGGATGTGATTCAGATCACTTAATGTCGTCACGCCTTTCCGCTCGGCAGAGCAATATAAAAATATGTGCAACACGCCCCATGATCATGTACCAATGCTCAGAATAATCGTCTGCTGAAGCCCTGCTATTGTGCAATTGCCTGATGCCGCCGCAGCCTGCGCTGGCTATACTACGCTGCGTGCCTTCAACAACAGATTAATTATCTGGAAGCGATATTAAGACAGAATATACCGAGCGTACGCCGGTTTAAAAAGGCCATCGCAGCTCAAATTGAATATTATCAATTGGCTTAATGACGATGATGATTAACCCTGCTGGACGCGCCGCATTTTTATTACCAGCATTGATGACGCTGATAAATTATTAATTATCGGCGGATGATAGCGGATGCAGGCTACAGAAAAAATTAAGGTAAAACATTATGAATAACGATGTCTTTCCAAATAAATTCAAAGCCGCCCTGGCGGCCCACCAGATACAGATTGGCTGCTGGTCGGCGCTGGCTAACCCTGTCAGCACCGAAGTGCTGGGCCTTGCCGGCTTTGACTGGATCGTGCTGGACGGCGAACACGCGCCAAACGATATCACTACGTTTATTCCGCAGCTGATGGCGCTGTCCAACAGCCATAGCGCCCCGGTCGTTCGCGCGCCGGCTAACGATCCGGTAACGATCAAACGCCTGCTGGATATCGGCTTCTATAACTTCCTTATCCCGTTCGTGGAAACTCAGGAAGAGGCTGCTTTAGCGGTCGCTTCCACCCGTTACCCGCCTGAGGGCATTCGCGGCGTGTCGGTTTCGCACCGTAGCAACGGCTACGGCACCGTGGTTGACTACTTTAAGCAGGTAAATCAGCACATCGCCGTGCTGGTGCAGATTGAAAGCCAGCAAGGCGTTGATAACCTGGACGCCATTGCGGCAACCGATGGCGTAGACGGTATCTTTGTCGGCCCAGGAGATCTGTCCGCCGCGCTGGGACACCTCGGCAATCCTTCTCATCCGGAAGTACAAAGCGCTATCCAGTACATTTTTGCGCGGGCGAAGGCGTTCGGCAAGCCGGCGGGAATCCTGGCGCCGGTCGAGGCCGACGCGCGCCGCTATCTGGAATGGGGGGCAACGTTTGTCGCCGTCGGCAGCGATTTAGGCATTTTCCGCTCCGCGACCCAGAAGCTATGCGACCAGTTTAAAAAATAAAGTCCGTTCATACATAACGAGAGAGTAAAGCTATGACGCTGAAAGTTGGATTTATTGGCCTTGGCATTATGGGGCGGCCAATGAGCAAAAACCTTATCAAAGCCGGTTACCCGCTGGTGGTTGCCGACCATAACGCGCAGGCGGTTGCTGATTTGATGGCCGCCGGCGCGGAAACCGCCGCCACGCCAAAAGATATTGCCGGGCAGTGCGGAGTGATAATCACCATGCTGCCTGACTCTCCGCACGTGAAAGAAGTTGCGCTGGGCGAAAACGGCATTATTGAGGGCGCGAAGCCGGGCACCGTATTTATCGACATGAGCTCCATTGCGCCGCTGGCGAGCCGTGAAATCAGCGAAGCGTTGAAAGCCAAAGGTATCGCGATGCTCGACGCGCCGGTAAGCGGCGGCGAGCCCAAAGCCATTGACGGTACGCTGTCAGTCATGGTCGGCGGCGATCGGGCGCTGTTCGATAAATATTACGCTTTGCTTAAAGCGATGGCGGGTTCTGTCGTCCATACCGGTGATATCGGCGCGGGCAACGTAACCAAGCTGGCGAATCAGGTGATTGTCGCGCTGAATATCGCCGCCATGTCCGAAGCGTTGGTGCTGGCAACCAAAGCCGGCGTCAATCCCGAGCTGGTATTCCAGGCGATTCGCGGCGGCCTTGCGGGCAGCACCGTTCTGGAGACGAAAGCGCCGATGGTGATGGATCGTAACTTCAGGCCCGGCTTCCGTATCGATCTGCATATTAAAGACCTCGCGAATGCGCTGGATACTTCTCACGGCGTAGGCGCCCAGCTGCCGCTGACCGCAGCCGTTATGGAGATGATGCAGGCGCTGCGCGCGGACGGCCAGGGTAACGACGACCACAGCGCCATCGCATGCTACTACGAAAAACTGGCGAAGGTTGAGGTCGCGAAGCGTTAAGAGGCGCCCTGTTTTCTCAGGCTGAATCAGGCATGGATTACTATGAAAATCGTTATCGCACCCGACTCTTATAAAGAAAGCCTCTCAGCCGTTGAAGTGGCGCAGGCTATCGAAAAGGGATTTCGTGAAATATTTCCTGACGCCCACTATATAGCGGTCCCGGTTGCGGACGGCGGCGAAGGCACCGTCGATGCCATGGTTAGCGCAACGCGGGGAGCTAAATTCGTCACGACCGTCACCGGCCCGCTGGGCGAGCCCGTATCGGCATGCTGGGGCATGTCCGGCGACGGTAAAACAGCTTTTATCGAGATGGCGCAAGCCAGCGGACTCGTACTCGTACCCGCGGAGAAACGCAACCCGCTTATTACCACTTCGCGCGGCACCGGGGAGCTGATTTTACGCGCTCTGGATAAAGGCGCGCGCAGTATCATTATCGGCATCGGCGGCAGCGCGACTAACGACGGCGGAGCGGGAATGATGCAGGCGCTGGGCGCAAAACTAACCGATGCGAACGGCACAGAGGTCGGCCCGGGCGGCGGTGGGCCTGCTCACCCTGAACAGCATTGATATTTCCGGGCTGGATAAGCGTCTGGCAAGCTGCGTAATTAACGTGGCATGCGACGTAACCAATCCCCTGACGGGCGATAATGGCGCATCCCGAATTTTTGGGCCGCAAAAAGGCGCCGACGAAAGCATGATTGTCGAGCTGGATCGTAATCTGGTGCATTTTGCGCAGATGATAAAAAAATATCTGCGTGTAGAGGTGAAAAATGCGCCGGGCGCGGGCGCCGCAGGCGGCATGGGCGCAGCCTTAATGGCGTTTCTCGGGGCTGATTTACGCAGCGGCGTTGAGATAGTCACCGAGGCCCTGAACCTGGAGGAGCATATCCACGACTGCTGGCTGGTGGTCACCGGCGAAGGGCGCATAGACAGCCAAAGCATTCGTGGCAAAGTCCCCACCGGCGTTGCGACAGTCGCGAAGAAATACCGCAAGCCGGTCATTGGCATCGCCGGCTCGCTGTCCCGCGATGCCGCGGTTGTGCATCAGCACGGCATTGACGCGGTATTCAGCGTGCTGAACAGCATCGGGACGCTGGAGGAGGCCCTGAAAGACGCTTTTGAGAATATCTACCGCGCCTCGCGTGATATCGCCGCGACGGTCGCTATCGGCATGCGAACCAGAGGTTAAGTCAGCGTGACATGGGGGCGCAAACCCTCTATACTTCGCGCCGAAGCTGACCAGGCAGTCGCCGCTTCGTCGTCGTCCTCTTCGGGGGAGACGGGCGGAGGGGAGGAAAGTCCGGGCTCCATAGGGCAGGGTGCCAGGTAACGCCTGGGAGGCGCAAGCCTACGACCAGTGCAACAGAGAGCAAACCGCCGATGGCCCGCGCAAGCGGGATCAGGTAAGGGTGAAAGGGTGCGGTAAGAGCGCACCGCGCGTCTGGTAACAGTTCGCGGCACGGTAAACTCCACCCGGAGCAAGGCCAAATAGGGGTTCATAAGGTACGGCCCGTACTGAACCCGGGTAGGCTGCTTGAGCCAGTGAGCGATTGCTGGCCTAGATGAATGACTGTCCACGACAGAACCCGGCTTAACGGTCAGCTTCAACTTCTTACAAAACCCCGCTTCGGCGGGGTTTTTGCTTATCAGGGCCCGGGCAGGATGAATGACTGTCCACGACGCTCTTCATGAAAGAAAGCGGCTTAACGGTCAGCTTCAACTTCTTATAAAACCCCGCTTCGGCGGGGTTTTTGCTTTTTGCACCAGCGTGAAAAACGGTTCAGGTTACTTTTTACGTATCAGCAAAGAACGGTCGATAAATTCATTCGTCACCGGATCAAAATAGCGCGAAGGCCAGATTATCCAGGGCTGGGTTTCCAGCGCCCGGGCAATGATCTGCTCACCTTTCGGCCAGGGGCGGGTTAACGCATTGGCCAGGGTGGCCGAATTTAGTCCTGCCTTGCGCGACTCAGCCGCAAGGGACGTTCCCCGTTTGCGCAGGCCTGCAATGATATCGGCAGGATGCCAGTCCGCCTGTTTGTTATTCATTTTTCCTCCCTGTGATTAACTCATTTCCTGGTGCGTTTTCTTGTATCTGGAATTTATAGCATAAAATAGTTTAATAATTTCCAATAAAAAATAACAACGCTCAATTCTGTGTTTTAAAACACAAAACCGTATGAAAATGGGCGGGCAAGCGTTGCAGAACGGGAGGGAGAGAAAGGCGTTGTAGAGATTTACTGGAAACTTTGCGCGCCAGCAGCCGGCGCGCAGGATAGTTAGCGATCGCGCTGAACGGCCATATGCGCCAGGGCGATTAAAGCTTCTTTGTGCTCGCTTTCCGGCAACGCGCCCAGGGCGGCGATAGCCTTATCCGCTTCTTGCTCGGCGCGCAGGCGGGTCCACTCCAGCGAACCGCAGGCGGGCCATGGCATCCAGCACGGGCTGTAACAGATGGCGGCCATTTCCCTGCTCGATGGCTTCGCGAATCATCCGGGTCTGCTCCGGCGTGCCGTTGCGCATCGCATGCAGTAAAGGAAGCGTCGGTTTGCCTTCGTTAAGGTCGTCCCCCACATTTTTACCCAGCGTTTGGCCGTCGGCGCTGTAGTCCAGTAAATCATCGATCAGCTGGAAAGCGGTGCCCAGATAGCGGCCATAATCCTGTAAAGCCTGCTCCTGCTCCGCGGTGGCATCGGCTAAAATGCCCGAGCACTGGGACGCGGCTTCGAACAGGCGCGCGGTTTTGCTGTATATAACGCGCATATAGCTTTCTTCGGTGATGTCCGGGTCGTTACAGTTCATCAGCTGCAGAACTTCCCCTTCCGCGATGACATTCACCGCTTCTGACATCACTTCGAGCACCTTCAACGACCCCAGCTGCGTCATCATCTGGAAGGCGCGGGTGTAGATGAAATCGCCTACCAGCACGCTCGCCGCGTTGCCAAAGGCCGCGTTAGCCGTGGCTTTGCCGCGACGCATATCCGATTCATCGACCACATCGTCGTGCAGCAGCGTGGCGGTGTGAATAAACTCGATCAGCGCAGCAATGCTGATGTGAGCCTTGCCCTGGTAACCGAGGGCACGTGCGGCAAGCACTGCGATCATCGGGCGTATGCGTTTGCCGCCGCCGCTCACGATGTAATAGCCTAACTGGTTGATCAGTTGGACATCCGAATTTAACTGTTCAAGGATGACCGCGTTGACACCCGCCATATCTTGCGCGGTTAACTCGTTAATTTTTTCTAAATTCATCGCAAAAGTCTGGCTTACAGTCCTGTTTACCACGTGTTGTTATGGAATAACGTGAAGGTAGAGGAGTGATAATGTAGTACAGATTGTACTGAAAAAACGAGGCAGATAAACGTTGTCTGTGAGGTTGCGTTTTTTTTCTACGCGTATGCACAATCGGGCTTGTCAAATGCTCCGTGTTTGCGTAATATTCGCGCCCTATTGTGAATATTTATAGCGCCACCTGAAACCAATGTAAGGTGTGTGCGGAAAGCGGAGTTTTATATGTACGCGGTTTTCCAAAGTGGTGGTAAACAACACCGAGTAAGCGAAGGTCAGACCGTTCGCCTGGAAAAGCTGGACATCGCAACTGGCGAGTCTGTTGAGTTCGCAGAAGTTCTGATGATCGCTAATGGCGAAGAAATCAAAATCGGCGTTCCTTTCGTTGATGGCGGCGTAATCAAGGCTGAAGTTGTTGCTCATGGTCGTGGCGAGAAAATTAAGATTGTTAAGTTTCGTCGTCGTAAACACTACCGTAAGCAGCAAGGTCATCGTCAGTGGTTCACTGATGTGAAAATCACTGGCATCAGCGCTTAAGACAGAGGAGCAGATTAAATGGCACATAAAAAGGCTGGCGGCTCAACTCGTAACGGTCGCGATTCGGAAGCTAAACGTCTGGGCGTAAAACGTTTCGGCGGTGAAGCAGTTCTGGCAGGCAGCATTATCGTTCGTCAACGTGGTACTAAATTCCACGCTGGCAGCAACGTAGGTTGCGGCAAAGATCACACTCTGTTCGCTTTGACTGACGGTAAAGTTAAGTTCGAAGTTAAAGGCCCGAAAAACCGTAAGTTCATCAGCATCGTTGCTGAATAAGTTTTTCGCGTCCCGGTAACGGATTGAAGCCCCGCAACACGTTGCGGGGCTTTTTACATTCTGAGCCCGGTAAATCAATGAAGTACCAGGGAACTTCAGCATGAAACAGCAGGCGGGCATCGGCATTCTTCTGGCATTAACCACGGCGGTCTGCTGGGGCGCTTTGCCAATCGCTATGAAGCAGGTGCTGACGGTCATGGAACCGCCTACCGTGGTTTTTTACCGCTTCCTGATGGCCAGTATCGGCCTGGGTTCAATCCTCGCGCTGCGGGGCAAGCTGCCGGCGATGCGTATTTTCCGCAAGCCGCGCTGGCTGGTGCTGCTGGCGATCGCGACCGGAGGATTGTTCGGGAACTTCCTGCTGTTTAGCTCTTCCCTGCAATACCTGAGCCCAACGGCATCCCAGGTGATTGGCCAGCTCTCCCCGGTGGGGATGATGGTGGCAAGCGTGGTCGTGCTGAAAGAGAAAATGCGCGGCACGCAGGTCGTGGGGGCCATTATGCTGCTTTGCGGTCTGGTGATGTTTTTTAACACCAGCCTGATAGAAATTTTTACCCGCCTGACAGATTACACCCTCGGGGTGATTTTCGGCGTGCTGGCGGCGACGGTTTGGGTCACCTATGGCGTGGCGCAGAAGGTGTTATTACGCCGGCTGGCCTCGCAACAGATCCTCTTTTTGCTGTACACTTTGTGTACCGTTGCCTTATTGCCCCTGGCGCAGCCGAAGATGATTTTTCAGCTTAGCGGATGGCAACTGGCATGTTTAATTTTCTGCGGCCTGAATACGCTTATTGGGTATGGGGCGCTGGCAGAAGCAATGGCCCGGTGGCAGGCGGCGCAGGTCAGCGCGATTATCACCCTGACACCGCTGTTTACCCTGCTGTTTTCAGATTTATTAGCGTTAGCCTGGCCCGATTTCTTCGCCATGCCGTTGCTTAACCTCGTGGGTTATGCCGGCGCGTTTGTCGTGGTTGCGGGCGCGATGTATTCCGCCATTGGTCACCGTCTTTGGGGACGCTGGCACAAAACCGAAGCTGTCCCAGTACAACATTCGGGCGAATGATTTACGGAGAAGTGAAATGAAGTTTGTTGATGAAGCAACGATCCTGGTCGTAGCAGGTGATGGCGGTAACGGCTGCGTTAGCTTCCGTCGTGAAAAATATATCCCAAGGGGCGGCCCGGACGGCGGCGACGGCGGCGACGGCGGCGACGTGTGGCTGGAAGCCGATGAAAACCTCAACACGCTGATCGATTACCGTTTTGAAAAATCTTTCCGCGCCGAACGCGGTCAGAATGGCCAGAGCCGCGACTGTACCGGTAAGCGCGGTAAAGACGTAACGGTTAAGGTGCCTGTAGGTACTCGCGTTATCGATCAGGGCACTGGCGAAACCATGGGCGACATGACCCAGCACGGCCAGAAGCTGATGGTAGCTAAAGGCGGCTGGCACGGTCTGGGCAACACCCGCTTTAAATCATCCGTTAACCGTACCCCGCGTCAAAAAACGATGGGTACGCCGGGTGAAAAGCGCGACCTGCAGCTTGAATTAATGCTGCTGGCTGACGTTGGCATGCTGGGGCCTGCCGAACGCGGGTAAATCTACCTTTATCCGCTCCGTCTCCGCCGCAAAACCAAAAGTTGCCGATTATCCGTTCACCACCCTGGTGCCAAGCCTCGGCGTGGTGCGTATGGACAACGAGAAGAGCTTTGTCGTCGCCGATATCCCGGGGCTGATCGAAGGCGCTGCGGAAGGCGCCGGCCTTGGCATTCGCTTCCTGAAGCACCTTGAGCGCTGCCGCGTGCTGCTTCATCTTATCGACATCGCGCCAATCGACGAATCCGATCCGGTGGAAAACGCCCGTATTATTATTGGCGAGCTGGAGAAATACAGCGCGAAGCTGGCGGAGAAACCGCGTTGGCTGGTGTTTAACAAAGTTGATTTGATGAGCCAGGAAGAAGCCGAAGCGCGCGCCAAAGAAATTGCTACGGCGATGGGCTGGGAAGATAAATATTACCTTATCTCTGCGGTCAACCGTGAAGGCGTCAACGCGCTGTGCTGGGACGTAATGGACTTTATCATCGCTAACCCGAAAGTCAGCGAAGTGGTGCCGGTGGCGCCTGAGAAAGTTGAGTTTATGTGGGATGACTACCATCAGCAGCAGCTCGACGCCGCGGAAGCGGAAGAAGACGACGACTGGGATGATGACTGGGATGAAGATGACGACGAAGGCGTCGAAATCATTTACCAGAAATAATTATCGCAGCGCAGAAGGGCCGGTTAAACCGGCCCTTTTTTATGGGTTACTGAATGGTCTTCGGCAGCCAGCAGCCGGCTTTAAGACCGCTGCCCTCGCTGCGGTTATCCAGAGTTAATTTGCCGTGGTGCAGCTGTACGATGCGCAGGACGATGTTTAAACCAAGGCCGCTGCCGCCGTAGCGCTGGTCCATGCGTCGGAAGGGTTCGGTCAGCGTCTGCCGGTGCTGTTCGTCAATGCCTGGCCCCTGATCCGATACGCACAGCAGCGTACCCGTATCCCGTGGGGTCAGGGATACGCTAATCACGCTTCCCTCCGGGCTGTAACGGGAAGCGTTCTCCAGCAGGTTGCGCAGCATCAGGCGCAGCAGCACCGCGTCGCCCTGCACCGACTCGTTACTTTCCTGCGGCCATTCGATGGTCTGTTCCCGCATCGCCATCATCTCATTCATTTCCATTTTCAGCGGCGCGATGATCTCCCTGGTCCACGTCAGCGTATTGTAGTGCCCGCTTGCCAGCGCCTGTCCGGCCCGGGAAAGCATCAACAGCTGCTCGATGGTGTGCATCAGCCGATCGATGCGCTCCAGCAGCATCGGCGCCTGCGGATTGCCCGAGTTCGCCATTAATTCCAGATGCAGCCTGAGCCCGGCAAGCGGGGTACGCAGCTCGTGCGCGGCGTCGGCGGTAAACAGGCGCTCTTGTTGAATGGTATGGTCCAGGCGTGCAAGCAGCTGGTTTAACGAGGTGGTGACAGACACCATCTCTTCCATATCGGAATACATGGGAAGAGGAGAGAGGTTATCCGCAGAACGGTTGGCGAGGCTCGTACGCAGGCGGTTTAAAGGACGCGTAATCCAGCTGATTGCCCAAAAAGAGAAGAACAGCGTAAAGCCGATCATTACCAGCGACGGCACCAGCAGCGAGGCGATGGCCTCGCGAATTTCTTTCTCAACGTGCATGTTACGCGATTTGGCTGAAAGCGTTTCGTTTACCAGAAAGCCGATTTGCTCCCGGCTTTCATGCCACAACCAGATCACGCTAATAAGCTGAAAAAACAATAAAATTATTGCAAGCAGCAGCATTAAACGCCGGCGCATGCTGTTCATATCTGGCTTTCCAGCCGGTAGCCGACGCCGCGCACGGTTTTGATGCGATCCTTGCCTAGCTTGCGGCGCAGATTGTGAATGTGCACCTCAAGCGTATTTGAGCCGGGATCGTCCTGCCAGCTGTAGATATCCTGCTGTAACGTTTCGCGATGCACCGTCTGGCCGATGCGCATCATCAGGCGCGTGAGAAGGGCGAATTCTTTCGGGGTGATTTCCAGCGGGCGGGCCTGCAGCATAACCTGCTGGGTTTGCAAGTTAAGCGCCAAATCCCCCTGCTGCAAAAGGTTATCGCTGTGTCCCTGATAACGACGGATCAGCGCCCGCACCCGAGCCTGCAGCTCTGCCAGCGCGAAGGGCTTAACCAGATAATCGTCGGCGCCGGAATCCAGGCCTTTGACCCGGTCTTCCAGCGCATCGCGTGCCGTGAGGATCAGTACCGGGTTGCTTACGCCGCGGCGGCGCCACTGGCTTAGCAGCGTGGCGCCGTCTTTATCCGGCAGGCCGAGATCCAGAATAACCAGGCTGTATTCGCCGCTTTGTATCAACGCATCGGCCCCGGCGGCGGTAGCGGTGCAGTCCAGCGCGTAGCCTTCGTTGCCCAACGCCTGCGCCAGCCCTTCCTGTAACAGTAAATCGTCTTCAACAATCAGCAGCTTCATGGCTTAGTTATTCTGGTAGATATCCTTATAGAGTCGACTTTCGAAGCGCACTAGCGGGATACGGCGGTTACGTTGATCGGCAGGCTCTACGGCATAGCCGGATAAATATTGCACAAAGGCCATTCGCTGGCCGCTGGCGGTGGTAATAAAACCGGCCAGGTTATACACGCCCTGCAGGGAACCGGTCTTGGCAGAAACTTTGCCGTCGACGCCCGCCTGGTGCAGACCCGCGCGGTACTGCAGCGAGCCGTCATAGCCGGCCAGCGGCAGCATCGAGATAAAGTTTAGCTGACTGTCGTTCTGCGCGATGTATTGCAGCACCTGCATCATAGTCGCGGGTGAAATCAGGTTATGGCGGGAGAGGCCCGAACCGTCCACCACAATAGTATTGCCTAAATTAACGCCCGCCTTTTGGCTCAGAATCTGGCGTACTGCGTCCGCGCCCGCGCGCCATGTGCCCGGCACGCCGAACCTGTTATGGCCGATAGTGCGGAACACGGTATCGGCAATCATATTGTCCGATTTTTTGAGCATGATTTTCAGCAGGTCGTGTAAAGGGGCGGATTCCTTGCTGGCGATAACCGTCCCCGGCGTAGTCACCTTAGTCTGGCGCAGCAGCGTGCCGCTATAGGTGATGCCCGCTTCTTTTAGCTCGGCTTTCAGGATAGCGCCCGCATAGCTGGCTCCGTCCTGAATGGCAAAGGCCAAAGGCAACGGATCCGCGCGCTGGGTCATGCAGCCCGTGAGAGTAAAGCGGTTGAGATCGCCGGGCACGACATCCAGTTCGCAATACTGCGCATCCGGCGAACCTTTGGCGAGCGTTCTCACCTGGCTGTTCATCAGCACCGGGTAATAAGAGGCGATACGAACAAATGCCAGATCGTCGGGCTTCGGCGCGCTGTAGAGAGAAACAGAGAAGCAGTTGCGGTCAACGATGGCCGCGGCAGGCGGCGCGCTGAAGCACTGCGTCATGTCGTTCCACGGCCAGCCGGGCGCCTTATCGTGGCTGGCGAATACGGAAGTGTCGATCAGCACATTGCCCTGAATCTGCTGCACGCCGGCCTTTTTCAGCACCGCGACCATATTGCGAATATCCTGGCGTTTTAGCGTTGGATCGCCGCCAAATCGCGCCACAAGGTCGCCGTTTAGCACGCCATTGCTTATTTGCGCCTGGCTTTCAAGCGTCGTCGTAAAGCGGAAATCGGGCCCGAGCTGCAGCAGGGCCGCCAGCGCCGTAATCACTTTTTGCGTACTGGCGGGCAGGGCCATTTGCTGACTGTGATAGTCAATTGACGGCGCCTGAGCGCCCACCTTTTGCACCATCAGCGCCAGGTTTGCTCCCGCGGGCAGCTGGGAGGTGTATTCTTCAACGTTGGCGGCCTGAACGTTCAATACCACTGCACTGGTCAATCCAATGACAAATCTAAAAAATCGCATAATCTCGCGGTAACAGCCTGGAAACGTGCAGCCATACTACGGTGCATCGCGGTGCAAAGTAAACGATGACCCTTGTGGAACTCCAGGGTAAAATACGTATCAAATTGAAAACCGTTCCTGACCTGGGGCTTTGCTCCGGGTCAGTTTTCTTTTATTTGTTGTCAGGCAAATGCTCTGGCTATGCTCTTAAGTCAGCACCGCCCAGGGCCTTGCTGAACAGGACAGTTTTTAAGAGGTATAACAAATGCAACCTATTCCGATGACCCTACGTGGCGCAGAAAGATTACGTGAAGAGCTCGATTTCCTGAAGTCGGTTCGTCGCCCGGAAATCATTGCCGCTATCGCCGACGCCCGCGAGCATGGCGATCTGAAAGAAAACGCTGAGTACCACGCGGCGCGCGAGCAGCAGGGTTTCTGCGAAGGCCGTATTCAGGATATCGAAGCCAAGCTGTCTAACGCTCAGGTTATCGACGTCACCAAAATGCCTAACAACGGCCGCGTGATTTTTGGCGCCACGGTGACCGTTCTGAACCTTGAGAACGACGAAGAGCAGACTTATCGCATCGTTGGCGATGATGAGGCTGATTTTAAACAGAATCTGATTTCGGTTAATTCGCCTATCGCGCGTGGGCTGGTAGGGAAAGAGCAGGATGACGTGGTGGTGATCCGCACGCCCGGCGGCGATGTCGAATTTGAGATCGTGAAGGTGGAGTATTTATAATTTCTGCTACGCTGATTGCCGGCGTGGCGTATTGTAAAGAAAGGAAAAAGGCCGCACAGCGGCCTTTTATCAACGAACAGAGCGTGGCATTTTGCACACTCTGCGCTTATTTCGGCAGAGAAATCTTACGCTCTTTAGATGGGCGATAAAGCACCAGCGTTTTACCGATGACCTGTACATTACAGGCGCCGGTTTCCCGCACGATGGCATCCACTATCAAGGCTTTAGTCTCGCGATCTTCGGTTGCGACTTTGACCTTGATTAACTCATGGTGCTCAAGTGCTTGTTCAATCTCGGCCAGTACCCCTTCGGTCAAACCATTATTGCCCAGCATGACTACTGGCTTGAGTGGATGAGCAAGACCTTTCAGGTGCTGTTTTTGTTTAGTACTCAGATTCATCGTATTATTTGCTTACGTTGGGATTGAAAACGGTTCATTCTACCGCCATCTCCAGTGTATCGCCAAATCGGCTGTGCTGATTTTTTAACAGCCTGCCACTCACGATGAACAAAGTTGGAAATTGAGATGACAGGTAAAAAGCGTTCTGCCAGCTCCAGTCGCTGGCTGCAGGAACACTTTAGCGATAAATATGTACTTCAGGCGCAGAAAAAGGGGTTGCGTTCCCGTGCCTGGTTTAAACTTGATGAAATACAGCAAAGTGACAAACTTTTTAAGCCAGGAATGACGGTTGTCGATCTTGGCGCTGCTCCCGGAGGCTGGTCGCAGTACGTTGTGACGGAGATCGGGAATCAAGGGCGAATCATTGCTTGCGATCTTTTACCAATGGATCCTATCGTTGGTGTGGACTTCCTTCAGGGCGATTTTCGTGATGAATTAGTCGTCAAGGCCCCTGCTGGAACGTGTTGGTGACAATAAAGTTCAGGTTGTCATGTCAGATATGGCACCAAATATGAGCGGGACACCGGCAGTAGATATTCCTCGCGCTATGTATCTGGTAGAACTGGCACTGGAAATGTGTCGTGATGTTCTGGCGCCGGGCGGAAGTTTTGTGGTGAAAGTGTTTCAAGGCGAAGGTTTCGATGAATACCTGCGAGAAATTCGCTCCCTGTTTACGAAGGTGAAAGTTCGTAAGCCGGACTCTTCTCGTGCCCGCTCACGTGAAGTGTACATTGTAGCGACCGGGCGCAAAGTATAGTACCCTGACGCTGTTTGTTAACACAGTTGTAATATGAGGTTAATCCCTTGAGTGACATGGCGAAAAACCTAATACTCTGGCTGGTCATCGCGGTTGTGCTGATGTCTGTGTTCCAGAGCTTTGGGCCCAGCGAGTCAAACGGCCGTAGGGTGGATTATTCCACTTTCCTGTCTGAAGTGAATCAGGACCAGGTTCGCGAAGCGCGTATCAATGGACGTGAAATCAACGTTACCAAGAAAGATAGTAACCGATACACGACTTATATCCCCGTTAACGATCCCAAGCTGCTTGATAATCTGCTGACCAAGAACGTTAAAGTGGTAGGCGAGCCGCCTGAAGAGCCTAGCTTGCTGGCTTCTATCTTTATTTCCTGGTTCCCGATGCTGTTGCTAATTGGGGTCTGGATCTTCTTTATGCGCCAGATGCAGGGCGGCGGTGGCAAAGGTGCCATGTCGTTCGGCAAGAGCAAGGCGCGTATGCTCACCGAAGACCAAATCAAAACCACTTTTGCCGACGTTGCTGGCTGTGACGAAGCAAAAGAAGAGGTTGCTGAGCTGGTTGAATACCTGCGTGAGCCGAGCCGTTTCCAGAAGCTGGGCGGCAAAATCCCGAAAGGCGTGCTGATGGTCGGCCCTCCGGGTACCGGTAAAACCCTGCTGGCGAAAGCCATCGCGGGCGAAGCGAAAGTGCCGTTCTTTACCATATCCGGCTCTGACTTCGTGGAAATGTTCGTTGGCGTGGGCGCATCCCGCGTGCGCGACATGTTCGAGCAGGCCAAGAAAGCCGCGCCGTGCATCATCTTTATCGATGAAATCGACGCCGTAGGCCGCCAGCGTGGCGCAGGCCTGGGCGGCGGTCACGATGAACGCGAGCAGACGCTGAACCAGATGCTGGTTGAGATGGATGGTTTCGAAGGTAATGAAGGCATCATTGTTATCGCCGCAACCAACCGTCCGGACGTGCTTGACCCGGCGCTGCTGCGTCCTGGCCGTTTCGACCGTCAGGTCGTTGTTGGTCTGCCGGACGTCCGTGGCCGTGAGCAAATCCTGAAGGTGCATATGCGCCGCGTGCCTCTGGCGCCCGATATCGACGCGGCGATCATCGCCCGCGGTACGCCAGGCTTCTCCGGTGCGGATTTGGCAAACCTTGTGAACGAAGCTGCGCTGTTCGCCGCTCGCGGTAACAAACGTGTCGTTTCGATGGTTGAGTTCGAAAAAGCGAAGGACAAAATCATGATGGGCGCGGAACGCCGCTCCATGGTGATGACGGAAGCGCAGAAAGAATCCACCGCCTATCACGAAGCGGGGCACGCGATTATTGGCCGTCTGGTGCCTGAGCACGATCCGGTACACAAGGTCACCATTATTCCGCGTGGCCGCGCGCTTGGCGTTACCTTCTTCCTGCCTGAAGGCGATGCTATCAGCGCCAGCCGTCAGAAACTGGAAAGCCAGATTTCTACGCTGTACGGCGGTCGTCTGGCCGAAGAGATAATCTACGGCGCGGAACATGTTTCTACCGGTGCGTCTAACGACATTAAAGTCGCGACCTCCATCGCGCGTAACATGGTTACCCAGTGGGGCTTCTCTGAGAAACTCGGTCCGCTGCTGTATGCGGAAGAAGAGGGCGAGGTGTTCCTGGGCCGCTCCGTGGCAAAAGCAAAACACATGTCCGATGAAACCGCTCGTATCATCGATCAGGAAGTGAAGCTGCTGATCGAGCGCAACTACGCTCGCGCTCGCCAGCTGCTGAATGAAAACATGGATATTCTTCACACCATGAAAGACGCGCTGATGAAGTATGAAACCATCGATGCGCCGCAGATTGACGATCTGATGGCTCGCCGCGATGTGCGTCCGCCAGCGGGCTGGGAAGATTCAAACAACGGCAGCAACAATTCTGATAACAACGGTACGCCACGTGCACCGCGTCCGGTCGACGAACCGCGCACGCCGAATCCTGGCAACACCATGTCAGAACAGTTGGGCGATAAGTAAGCCGAGCTCGTCCCATGTTTTGCCATAAGTAATCCAAACCCCGGGCTGGTCCCGGGGTTTTTGTTTTTGCGTTAACCGAAATCTATTCAGGGGAATTTTGATGAAACTTACCGCCCAGGGCACCACGCTCGATCTCTGCCATCCTCACGTTATGGGGATCTTAAACGTGACGCCGGATTCGTTTTCCGATGGCGGAAAACATAATTCCCTGGTCGAAGCGGTAAAGCACGCCAATATGATGATCAACGCCGGGGCGACAATCATTGATATCGGCGGTGAATCTACGCGTCCGGGCGCCAGCGAGGTGAGCGTTGAGGATGAGTTAGCGCGGGTTATTCCGGTGGTTGAGGCGATTGCCCGGCGTTTTGAAGTATGGATTTCTGTCGACACTTCCAAACCGGAAGTGATCCGCGAATCGGCACGCGTCGGCGCCCATATCATCAATGACATTCGTTCGCTGACCGAGCCGGGCGCACTTGAGGCAGCGGCTGCGACAGGTTTGCCGGTTTGCCTGATGCATATGCAGGGCAACCCAAAAAACATGCAGCAGGCTCCGCACTACGCTGATGTATTCGAAGAGGTGAATCGCTTCTTTGTTGAGCAGATAGCCCGCTGTGAAGCGGCCGGCATTGCAAAAGAAAAATTGTTGCTCGACCCGGGCTTCGGTTTCGGTAAAAATCTCAGCCATAATTACCAACTTCTTGCCCGACTTTCAGAATTCCATCATTTTGGCTTACCGCTTTTAGTTGGAATGTCGCGTAAATCTATGGTTGGCCAGCTGCTAAACGTTGGGCCGGATCAGCGCCTGAGCGGCAGCCTTGCCTGCGCCGTCGTTGCGGCTATGCAGGGGGCACATATCATCAGGGTTCACGACGTGAAAGAAACCGTAGAGGCTATGCGCGTGGTGGAAGCCACACTTTCAGCGAAGGAAAACAAACGCTATGAGTAACCGTAAATATTTTGGTACCGATGGAATTCGTGGGCGCGTCGGCGACAGCCCGATTACGCCTGATTTCGTTCTGAAGCTGGGCTGGGCGGCGGGCAAAGTGCTGGCTCGTCACGGCTCGCGTAAAATCATCATTGGTAAAGACACGCGTATTTCCGGCTATATGCTGGAGTCTGCCCTTGAGGCGGGCCTGGCGGCGGCGGGGCTGTCGGCCTCTTTTACCGGCCCGATGCCAACGCCTGCGGTAGCTTACCTGACGCGCGCGTTCCGCGCTGAGGCCGGCATCGTTATCTCCGCTTCCCATAATCCTTTCTACGATAACGGCATTAAATTCTTCTCCATCGACGGCACCAAGCTGCCTGACGAAGTGGAAGAAGCCATTGAAGCCGAAATGGAAAAAGAAATTACCTGCGTAGATTCCGCCGAACTGGGTAAAGCCAGCCGCATCGTTGATGCCGCAGGGCGCTATATCGAATTCTGCAAAGGGACTTTCCCGAACGAGCTGAGCCTTAGCGGCTTAAAAATCGTGGTGGACTGCGCCAACGGCGCAACCTACCACATCGCGCCAAACGTGCTGCGCGAGCTGGGCGCGAAGGTTATCCCCGTGGGCTGCGAGCCTGACGGCGTCAACATCAACGAGAAATGCGGCGCGACGGATGTACGCATGCTGCAGGAACGCGTGCTGGCGGAAAAAGCCGATCTCGGCATCGCCTTTGACGGCGATGGCGATCGCGTCATCATGGTTGATAACCAGGGCCTGAAGGTCGACGGCGACCAGATCCTTTACATTATCGCTCGTGAAGGGCTGCGCCAGGGCCAGCTGCGCGGCGGTGCGGTTGGCACGCTGATGAGCAATATGGGGCTGGAGCTGGCGCTCAAACAGCTCGGCATTCCCTTCGCCCGCGCCAAAGTGGGCGACCGCTACGTGCTGGAAAAACTGCAGGAAAAAGGCTGGCGAATCGGCGCTGAAAACTCCGGCCATATTATCCTGCTGGATAAGACCACGACCGGCGACGGCATCGTGGCAGGTTTGCAAGTGCTTACAGCAATGGTCCGTAACCACATGAGCCTGCACGATCTTTGCAGCGGCATGAAATTATTCCCGCAGATTCTGGTTAACGTCCGCTTTAAGGCGGGCAGCGGCGACCCGTTAGAACACGACAGCGTGAAAAAAGTGACCGCCGAAGTGGAAGAGGCGCTGGGCAGCCGCGGACGTGTTCTGCTGCGTAAATCCGGTACTGAGCCGTTAATCCGCGTGATGGTCGAAGGCGAAGATAACGCGCTGGTGACGGAATACGCCAATCGCATTGCGGATGCGGTAAAAGCAGTTTAATAACAAGCGGTAAAGCTGTGTAAAAAGGCGGCGTTTGCCGCCTGTTATTTAAGCAAAAATGGCTTTGCTGCTGTTTTTTTCTGCAATCAGCGCAATGTTAATAAATTGCCCTTGCGCACCACTGATGCTTTGGTTAGTATTCTCACCCGCTTCAGTGGGTAAACACAAACTTGCCCGCTTCACTGGTTTGAAGCAATTGGTATGCGGTAATCCCGCAAGGAACAGGTTGATTATGTACGAAGCTCTTTTGGTAGTTTTCCTTATTGTAGCGCTGGGCCTTGTCGGTCTTATCATGCTGCAGCAAGGTAAAGGCGCTGATATGGGAGCCTCCTTCGGTGCAGGCGCCTCCGGGACGTTATTCGGTTCAAGTGGTTCTGGTAACTTCATGACCCGTATGACCGCTGTGCTGGCAACGCTGTTCTTCATCATCAGCCTGGTGCTGGGTAATATCAACAGCAACAAAACCAGTAAAGGAAGCGAGTGGGAAAATCTGAGTCAGCCAGCGAAATCTGAGCAGACAACGCCAGCGGCACCTACCAGGCCGAGCAGCGATATCCCGCAGTAATAAGCAGTAAGCTTCAGTACGGTAAACGATAGCCGTACGCAAAGTGCCGAGGTGGTGGAATTGGTAGACACGCTACCTTGAGGTGGTAGTGCCCGATTGGGCTTACGGGTTCAAGTCCCGTCCTCGGTACCAAATCCCAGCGATTCTTGCATTTATTGCAATTCTGGCGTAGTATTTTCCACGTTTTCGGACGCGGGGTGGAGCAGCCTGGTAGCTCGTCGGGCTCATAACCCGAAGGTCGTCGGTTCAAATCCGGCCCCCGCAACCACTTTCCCTGAGAGTTCTTTTTCAAATATACTGTGAGCCATTCGGTGCCTCGCGAAGAATTTAGAAAAAAATTCTCTGGACGGTGTCCGGGCCGCAATTGCGGCATACAGGGTTCAGTTATATAAAGCCCCGATTTATCGGGGTTTTTTGTTATCTGACTTCAGAATAACTGGGCTATATGCCCTTTTTTTATGTCTTGGGGGTGGGCTTGTCCACATTAGAGCAAAAATTAACAGAGATGATTACAGCACCCGTCGAAGCACTGGGTTACGAACTGGTGGGTATCGAATTCATTCGAGGTCGCCAGTCTACGCTGCGCATCTATATTGATAGTGAAGATGGCATCAATGTTGATGATTGCGCTGATGTCAGTCACCAGGTCAGTGCCGTGTTGGACGTCGAAGATCCTATCACCGTGGCCTATAACCTTGAAGTTTCCTCACCTGGTCTCGATCGCCCAATGTTTATTGCAGAACATTACGTTCGCTATACTGGCGAAGAAGTGAGCATTGTGTTGCGTATGGCCGTGCAAAACCGTCGCAAATGGCAGGGTATTATCAAAGCCGTTGAGGGTGAGACGATCACGGTCACGGTCGAAGGCAAAGATGAAGTGTTCGCACTGAGCAACATCCAGAAAGCGAACCTGGTACCCCACTTTTAATAGTTTGGATTGAGGTGAAAACCCAGGATGAACAAAGAAATTTTGGCTGTTGTAGAAGCAGTTTCCAACGAAAAATCCCTCCCGCGCGAGAAGATTTTTGAAGCACTGGAAAGTGCGCTGGCGACAGCGACGAAGAAAAAATATGAGCAAGAGATTGATGTTCGCGTGAGCATCGATCGTAAAAGTGGCGACTTTGACACTTTCCGCCGCTGGGTCATCGTAGAAGAAGTGACGCAGCCGACA
The DNA here is from genome assembly GCF_051307045.1 of Dryocola mayonis. NCBI lineage: Bacteria > Pseudomonadati > Pseudomonadota > Gammaproteobacteria > Enterobacterales > Enterobacteriaceae > Dryocola > Dryocola mayonis. The sequence goes on along the minus strand of NZ_CP150452.1, from coordinate 3,694,546 downwards.
CGCGAAATTACGCTTGATGCCGCTCAGTTCGAAGACCCTGAGCTGAACGTAGGCGATTATGTTGAAGACCAGATTGAATCTGTCACCTTCGATCGCATCACAACGCAAACGGCTAAGCAGGTTATCGTACAAAAAGTACGTGAAGCCGAACGTGCGATGGTTGTTGACCAGTTCCGCGAGCACGAAGGTGAGATCATCACCGGCGTGGTGAAAAAAGTTAACCGCGACAACATCTCTCTGGATCTGGGTAACAACGCTGAAGCCGTCATCATTCGTGAAGATATGCTGCCGCGCGAAAACTTCCGTCCGGGCGACCGTATTCGCGGCGTGCTGTATGCCGTACGTCCTGAAGCTCGCGGCGCGCAGCTGTTCGTCAGCCGTTCCAAACCGGAAATGCTGATTGAACTGTTCCGCATCGAAGTGCCGGAAATCGGCGAAGAAGTCATTGAAATCAAGGCCGCCGCCCGCGATCCGGGTTCCCGCGCGAAAATCGCCGTGAAGACCAATGACAAACGTATCGATCCGGTTGGTGCTTGCGTCGGTATGCGCGGTGCGCGCGTACAGGCAGTTTCCACTGAACTGGGCGGTGAACGTATTGATATCGTGCTGTGGGACGACAACCCGGCGCAGTTCGTTATCAACGCGATGGCCCCGGCTGATGTGGCTTCCATTGTGGTTGATGAAGACAAACACACGATGGATATCGCGGTAGAGGCAGGCAATCTGGCGCAGGCGATTGGCCGTAACGGTCAAAACGTGCGTCTGGCAGCACAGCTGAGCGGCTGGGAACTCAACGTGATGACCGTTGACGACCTGCAGGCCAAGCATCAGGCTGAAGCACATGCGGCCATTGATACCTTTACCAAATACCTCGACATTGACGAGGATTTCGCCACCGTGTTGGTTGAAGAAGGCTTCTCAACGCTTGAAGAGCTGGCCTACGTGCCAATGAAAGAGCTGTTAGAAGTTGACGGCCTTGATGAAGACACAGTGGAAGCATTACGCGATCGCGCTAAAAACGCCCTCACCACTCTGGCACTTGCCCAGGAAGAAAGCCTCGGCGATAGCAAACCTCAGGAAGATTTACTGAATCTTGAAGGTATGGATCGCACGCTGGCCTTCAAGCTGGCCGCGCGTGGTGTGAGCTCGCTGGAAGACCTGGCGGAGCAAGGCGTCGACGACCTGTCAGATATTGAAGGTTTAACCAACGAGAAAGCCGGTGAATTGATCATGGCAGCTCGCAATATTTGTTGGTTTGGCGGCGAAGCGTAATAAACTGTAGCAGGAAGGAACAGCATGACAGATGTAACCGTAAAAGCGCTGGCCGCAGAGATTCAGACCTCCGTGGACCGCCTGGTACAGCAATTTGCTGATGCAGGGATCCCGAAGTCTGCTGATGATTCTGTTTCCGCGCAAGAGAAGCAAACCCTGCTGGCGCACCTGAACCGTGAACATGGTTCAGCACCAGATAAGTTGACATTACAGCGCAAAACGCGCAGTACTTTAAACATTCCAGGTACCGGTGGGAAAAGTAAATCGGTACAAATCGAAGTCCGCAAGAAGCGCACCTTTGTGAAACGTGATCCGCAAGAGGCTGAACGCCTCGCGGCGGAAGAACAAGCGCAGCGTGAAGCGGAAGAGCAAGCCCAACGTGAGGCGCAGGAAGCTGCCAATCGTCAGGCGCAAGAAAAAGCTAAACGTGAAGCTGAAGAAAAAGCTAAGCGTGAAGCCGCTGATAAAGCGAAACGTGAAGCTGCGGAAAAAGACAAAGTGAGCAATCAACAATCTGACGATATGACGAAAAGCGCCCAGGCCGACAAAGCCCGCCGCGAGGCAGAAGCTGCTGAGCTTAAGCGCAAAGCGGAAGAAGAAGCCCGTCGCAAACTAGAAGAAGATGCCCGTCGCGTAGCGGAAGAAGCCCGTAAAATGGCTGAAGCTAACGCAGGCGTCTGGACAGAAGAAGAGAAAGTGGAAGACGACAAAACCGATTATCACGTAACCACCTCTCAGCATGCCCGCCAGGCCGAAGACGAAAACGACCGTGAAGTAGAAGGCGGCCGCACTCGCGCCCGTACTACCGCGACTAAAGCGCCGCGCCAGAAAAAAGGCGGCAAACACGGCGAATCTAAAGCTGACCGTGAAGAAGCGCGCGCAGCGGTTCGCGGCGGTAAAGGCAAGCGTAAGCCTAGCTCCCTGCAACAGGGCTTCAACAAGCCTGCGCAGGCGGTTAACCGCGACGTGGTAATCGGCGAAACCGTTACCGTTGCCGAACTGGCTAACAAAATGGCCGTCAAAGGTTCTCAGGTCATCAAAGCGATGATGAAACTGGGCGCTATGGCGACCATCAACCAGGTCATCGACCAGGAAACCGCGCAGCTGGTTGCCGAAGAGATGGGCCACAAAGTTATCCTGCGTCGTGAAAATGAGCTGGAAGAAGCGCTGATGAGCGACCGTGATACCGACGCTGTGGCTGAGTCACGCGCGCCGGTTGTGACCATCATGGGTCACGTTGACCACGGTAAAACCTCTCTGCTTGACTACATTCGTTCTACTAAAGTGGCCTCCGGCGAAGCGGGTGGCATCACCCAGCACATCGGTGCTTACCATGTAGAAACCGATAACGGCATGATCACCTTCCTGGATACCCCGGGCCACGCAGCCTTTACCTCAATGCGTGCTCGCGGCGCACAGGCGACGGATATCGTGGTTCTGGTTGTTGCGGCGGACGACGGCGTGATGCCGCAAACTATCGAAGCTATCCAGCACGCGAAAGCGGCGCAGGTGCCGGTAGTGGTTGCGGTAAACAAAATCGATAAGCCAGAAGCGGATCCGGATCGCGTTAAGCAGGAACTGTCCCAGTACGGCATCATGCCGGAAGAGTGGGGCGGCGAAAGCCAGTTCATCCACGTATCTGCGAAAGCCGGTACCGGTATCGACGAGCTGCTTGATGCTATCCTGCTGCAGGCCGAAGTGCTGGAGCTAAAAGCGATGCGTACCGGCATGGCAAGCGGCGTGGTAATCGAATCCTTCCTCGATAAAGGTCGTGGTCCGGTCGCTACCGTTCTGGTTCGTGAAGGCTCACTGAACAAGGGCGATATCGTTCTGTGCGGCTTCGAATACGGCCGCGTTCGCGCAATGCGTGACGAAATGGGTCGTGAAGTGACCGAAGCCGGTCCTTCTATCCCTGTAGAGATCCTCGGCCTGTCCGGCGTGCCTGCGGCGGGTGACGAAGTTACCGTTGTTCGTGACGAGAAAAAAGCGCGTGAAGTTGCTCTGTACCGTCAGGGTAAATTCCGCGAAGTGAAACTGGCTCGCCAGCAGAAATCCAAACTGGAAAACATGTTCGCCAACATGACCGAAGGCGAAGTGTCAGAAGTGAACATCGTGCTCAAAGCCGACGTTCAGGGTTCTGTGGAAGCGATCAGCGATTCCCTGCTGAAGCTGTCTACCGATGAAGTGAAGGTTAAAATCATCGGTTCCGGCGTGGGCGGTATCACTGAAACTGACGCCACGCTTGCTGCGGCTTCTAACGCTATTCTGGTTGGCTTCAACGTGCGTGCCGATGCTTCTGCTCGTCGCGTTATCGAAGCGGAAAGCCTGGATCTGCGTTACTACTCCGTCATTTACCATCTGATTGACGAAGTGAAAGCGGCGATGAGCGGCATGCTCTCTCCAGAACTCAAACAACAGATCCTCGGCCTGGCCGAAGTTCGCGATGTCTTCAAATCACCGAAGTTTGGCGCTATCGCAGGTTGTATGGTTACCGAGGGCGTGGTCAAACGTCACAATCCAATCCGCGTGCTGCGCGACAACGTGGTTATCTATGAAGGCGAGCTGGAATCCCTGCGCCGCTTCAAAGATGATGCCAACGAAGTGCGTAACGGCATGGAATGCGGCATCGGCGTGAAGAACTACAACGACGTGCGCGTTGGCGATGTTATCGAAGTCTTCGAAATCATCGAAATCCAGCGTACGATCGCCTGATAGAAGCCGGGTAGTCGGTAATATCTTAAGGGGGGCCGAGCGCCCCCCGATTTGTATGGAGAATTTAATATGGCGAAAGAATTCGGTCGTCCACAGCGCGTCTCTCAGGAATTGCAGAAAGAAATCGCAATCATCCTGCAGCGCGAAATCAAGGACCCGCGTCTGGGCATGATGACCACCGTTTCCGGTGTGGAAGTGTCGCGCGACCTGGCCTATGCCAAAGTTTTCGTTACTTTCCTTAACGACAAAGACGAAAACGCCGTGAAAGAAGGCATCAAAGTACTGCAGGATGCCTCCGGGTACATTCGCAGCCTGCTGGGCAAAGCGATGCGTCTGCGTATCGTGCCTGAGCTGACCTTCTTCTACGACAACTCGCTGGTTGAAGGGATGCGCATGTCCAACCTGGTTTCTAACGTCATCCGCAACGATGACGAGCGCCGCGTAAACGATTCGGATGACAGCAAGGAGGATTGATGAGTCGTCCTCGTCGTCGTGGTCGTGATATCCATGGTGTTTTACTGCTAGACAAGCCGCAGGGCCTGTCTTCCAATGATGCGCTGCAGAAAGTTAAGCGAATCTATAACGCCAACCGTGCCGGCCATACCGGGGCGCTGGATCCGCTTGCGACCGGCATGCTGCCGATCTGCCTGGGTGAAGCGACAAAGTTTTCGCGATATTTGCTGGATTCAGACAAGCGTTACCGCGTGATCGCCCGTCTTGGGCAGCGCACCGACACCTCCGATGCCGACGGCACGGTCGTGCAGGAGCGTCCGGTCACCTTTAGCGAGCAGGAGCTTGCGGCCGCGCTGGAAAGCTTCCGCGGCGAAACCATGCAGGTGCCGTCAATGTATTCGGCGCTTAAGCATCAGGGCAAGCCGCTATACGAATATGCCCGTCAGGGTATTGAGGTGGAGCGTGAGGCTCGCCCAATCACCGTATACGAGCTGCTGTTTATCCGTCACGAAGGCAATGAGCTGGAACTTGAGATCCACTGTTCAAAAGGGACCTACATCCGGACCATTACTGACGATCTGGGTGAAAAGCTAGGCTGTGGCGCACACGTGACTTTCCTGCGTCGTCTGGCGGTAAGCAAATATCCCGTTGAGCGTATGGTCACCCTTGAGCAGCTGAATGCGCTGCTGGAGCAAGCGCATCAGCAGGAGATCGACCCGGCCGTGTTGTTGGATCCGCTGTTGATGCCGATGGACAGCCCGGCTTCGGACTTCCCGGTGGTGAACCTATTGCCCGTCGTGGCCGGCTATTTCAGGAACGGCCAGCCGGTACAGGCCGCGGGCGCGCCTGCCGAAGGGCTGGTTCGCGTCACCGAAGGTGATGAAGCGAAATTCATCGGCATGGGTGAAATTGATGATGACGGTCGCGTAGCGCCTCGTCGTCTGGTTGTGGAGTATCCCGTCTGACCTACCGTAGTTACCTTGCGATAACAGGTGGCTGCAGGTAAAATAGCGCGGCTTAGCATCCGGCTACTTGTTTAACATTTACTCGGGTGTGCACTGGGGTCGCTGAATTAGAGATCGGCACCCTGTCTTTTATCTAAAATTTTGGAGTTGAAAATGTCTCTAAGCGTTGAAGCTAAAGCTAAAATCGTTTCTGAGTTTGGTCGTGGTACTAACGACAGCGGTTCTACCGAAGTTCAGGTTGCGCTGCTGACCGCACAGATTAACCACCTGCAGGGTCACTTTGCAGAGCACAAAAAAGATCACCACAGCCGTCGTGGTCTGCTGCGTATGGTTTCTCAGCGTCGTAAACTGCTCGACTACCTGAAGCGTAAAGATGTAGCACGTTACACCAGCCTGATCGAGCGTCTGGGTCTGCGTCGCTAAGTCTTGCGAGTTTCAGAAAAAGGGGCCTGTTAAGGCCCCTTTTTTCAACCTGACGGCAGCAATTCTATGGAAACTAATGTATTGTTGCTGTGTGTGATCTTTGTTGCAGAGGTTCGCGCGGCTAATGAGAGGCTTTATCCGCAGGGGCGGGTCAGGGTTGTCATTAGTCGCGAGGATGCGATAGAGATCGGGTCATAACGGCACCGCGTGAAGTCACCGGCAGCCTAAGAATCTAAAGGATATTATCTTGCTAAATCCGATCGTTCGTAAATTTCAGTACGGTCAGCATACGGTCACGTTAGAGACCGGTATGATGGCGCGCCAGGCTACCGCAGCAGTAATGGTAAGCATGGATGACACCGCAGTATTCGTGACCGTTGTCGGTCAGAAAAAAGCTAAAGCGGGTCAGGACTTCTTCCCGCTGACCGTTAACTACCAGGAGCGTACCTACGCTGCTGGCCGTATCCCGGGCAGCTTCTTCCGTCGTGAAGGCCGTCCAAGCGAAGGCGAAACCCTGATTGCGCGTCTGATTGACCGCCCGGTGCGTCCGCTGTTCCCGGAAGGTTTCGTTAACGAAGTTCAGGTTATCGCCACCGTGGTTTCCGTAAACCCACAGGTACACCCTGATATCGTGGCTATGATCGGCGCTTCCGCCGCGCTGAGCCTGTCCGGTATTCCGTTCAACGGCCCGATTGGTGCGGCCCGCGTTGGCTACATCAACGACCAGTACGTGCTGAACCCAACCGCAGACGAGCTCAAAGAGAGCAAGCTGGACCTGGTGGTTGCCGGTACCGCAGGCGCGGTACTGATGGTTGAGTCCGAAGCAGAACTGCTGAGCGAAGACCAGATGCTGGGTGCCGTAGTGTTCGGTCACGACCAGCAGCAGGTTGTTATCGAAAACATCAATTCCCTGGTTGCCGAAGCGGGCAAACCGCGTTGGGACTGGCAGCCAGAAGCGGTTAACGCTGAGCTGAACGCTCGCGTTGCGGCCCTTGCTGAATCCCGTCTGAGCGATGCTTACCGCATCACCGACAAGCAAGAGCGTTACGCGCAAATCGACGCGATCAAATCTGACGTTATCGCGGCGCTGCTGGCTGAAGACGCTAATCTGGATGACGCCGAGCTGAGCGATATCCTGCATGCCATCGAGAAAAACGTTGTTCGTAGCCGTATTCTGGCAGGCGAGCTGCGTATCGACGGTCGCGAAAAAGACATGATCCGTGGTCTGGACGTGCGTACCGGCGTGCTGCCGCGTACCCACGGCTCCGCGCTGTTCACCCGTGGCGAAACTCAGGCGCTGGTAACCGCGACCCTGGGCACCGCTCGCGACGCGCAGAACCTGGATGAGTTGATGGGCGAACGCACCGACAACTTCCTGTTCCACTACAACTTCCCTCCGTACTCCGTAGGCGAAACCGGCATGGTCGGTTCACCGAAGCGTCGTGAGATTGGTCACGGTCGTCTGGCCAAGCGTGGCGTACTGGCCGTAATGCCGGATGCCGATCGCTTCCCGTACACCGTACGCGTAGTGTCTGAAATCACTGAATCCAACGGTTCTTCTTCCATGGCTTCCGTTTGCGGCGCTTCTCTGGCGCTGATGGACGCAGGCGTGCCAATCAAAGCCGCGGTAGCGGGTATTGCGATGGGCCTCGTGAAAGAAGGCGACAACTTTGTCGTGCTGTCTGACATTCTGGGCGATGAAGATCACCTGGGCGACATGGACTTTAAAGTTGCCGGCAGCCGCGAAGGTATCTCCGCGCTGCAGATGGATATCAAAATCGAAGGCATCACCCGCGAAATCATGCAGGTGGCTCTGAACCAGGCTAAGGGCGCGCGTCTGCATATCCTTGGCGTGATGGAACAGGCTATCAACGCTCCGCGCGGCGACATCTCCGAGTTTGCTCCACGTATTCACACCATCAAAATCAACCCGGACAAGATCAAAGACGTGATCGGCAAGGGTGGTTCGGTGATTCGTGCGCTGACTGAAGAAACCGGCACCACCATCGAAATCGAAGATGACGGTACCGTTAAAATCGCCGCGACCGATGGTGATAAAGCGAAACACGCAATCCGCCGTATCGAAGAGATCACCGCTGAAATCGAAGTGGGCCGTATCTACAACGGTAAAGTCACCCGTATCGTTGACTTCGGTGCGTTTGTGGCTATCGGCGGCGGCAAAGAAGGCCTGGTGCATATTTCTCAAATCGCTGACAAACGCGTAGAGAAAGTCACTGACTATCTGCAGATGGGCCAGGAAGTGCCGGTTAAAGTTCTGGAAGTTGACCGCCAGGGCCCGCGTTCGTTTAAGCATCAAAGAAGCAACCGAGCAGTCCCCGGCGGAAGGCGCAGCAGCACCCGCTGCTCCAGAAGCTGAGTAAGGTTTGCCAATTTAGCTCTCCATGGTGACATGGAGAGCTGTTTATTACGGAGCTGGATGCTCCGTTTTAGCAGCCGGCGGACAGGATGTTCATTCAATTGTTGTCTTCGGGAGTGGGAAATGAAGCCTTTTTTGCGCTGGTGTTTCGTTGCGACAGCTCTCACGCTGGCAGGATGCAGCAACTCTGCCTGGCGTAAAAGCGAAGTCCTGGCGGTGCCATTGCAACCGACTTTGCAGCAGGAAGTGATTCTGGCACGCATGGAACAGATACTTGCCAGTCGGGCTTTGACCGATGATGAACGCGCACAGCTTTTATATGAGCGCGGAGTGTTGTATGATAGCCTCGGCTTGCGGGCTCTGGCGCGAAATGATTTTTCACAAGCGTTGGCAATCCGCCCCGATATGCCTGAAGTATTCAATTACTTAGGTATATATTTAACGCAGGCAGGCAATTTTGATGCTGCCTATGAAGCGTTTGATTCTGTACTTGAGCTTGATCCAACTTACAACTACGCGCATTTAAATCGCGGTATCGCCCTCTATTACGGTGGTCGTTATCGTTTAGCGCAAGATGATCTGCTAGCGTTTTATCAAGACGATCCCAATGATCCGTTCCGCAGTCTGTGGCTCTATATTGTCGAAAACAATATTGACGCTAAACAGGCCAAAGTGGCGTTACAACAGCGCCTCGATAAATCGGATAAAGAACAATGGGGATGGAACATTGTCGAGTTCTACCTGGGGAACATTAACGAAAAAACGTTAATGGAACGCCTCGAGGCGGACGCAACGGATAACACCTCGCTCGCTGAGCATCTCAGTGAAACCAACTTCTATTTAGGTAAGTACTACCTAAGTCTGGGGGAAAAGGACAGCGCCACGGCACTGTTCAAGTTAGCGGTCGCTAACAACGTACACAACTACGTTGAGCATCGTTATGCATTGTTGGAATTAGCGCTCTTGGGCCAGGAGCAAGATGACCTGGCAGAATCGGACCAGCAATAGCTGACGAACAACGATCAGCCCATAAACTTTAATCATTAAAGTCATCGCCTTAACGGGTGAGGGCGTTTTTGTTCGTTAATCAACCAAATTTGAGCCGGTTCACACTTTTCAATGAAAATTGCAGATCAATTTCACGATGAGTTACGTAGACTGGCCGCCATCAACGAGGCACATGTACTACATGACTGATATCATCGAAACCACTTTTTCTGATCTGGGGCTGAACGCCTCCATCCTTCAGGCCCTGAACGATCTGGGTTATGAAAAGCCATCTCCAATCCAGGCAGAGTGTATTCCACATCTGCTGGGTGGGCCGCGACGTACTGGGTATGGCCCAGACCGGTAGCGGCAAAACGGCAGCCTTCTCTTTACCGCTGCTGCACAATCTCGATCCCGAGCTGAAAGCACCGCAAATTCTGGTGCTGGCGCCGACCCGCGAACTGGCGGTTCAGGTTGCAGAAGCCATGACGGATTTCTCTAAACATATGCATGGCGTAAACGTTGTGGCCCTTTACGGCGGCCAGCGTTATGACGTGCAGCTGCGCGCCCTGCGTCAGGGACCACAAATCGTTGTCGGTACCCCAGGTCGCCTGCTCGATCACTTAAAACGCGGTACGCTGAACCTGTCCAACCTGAAAGGTCTGGTGCTGGACGAAGCGGATGAAATGCTGCGTATGGGCTTCATCGAAGACGTTGAAACCATCATGGCGCAGATCCCGGAAGGTCATCAGACCGCTCTGTTCTCTGCCACCATGCCGGAAGCTATCCGTCGTATTACCCGTCGCTTTATGAAAGAGCCGCAGGAAGTACGCATTCAGTCAAGCGTCACCACCCGCCCGGACATCAGCCAGAGCTACTGGACCGTGCACGGTATGCGTAAAAACGAAGCGCTGGTGCGTTTCCTGGAAGCGGAAGATTTTGACGCGGCGATTATCTTCGTGCGTACCAAAAACGCGACCCTGGAAGTGGCCGAAGCGCTGGAGCGCAGCGGTTACAACAGCGCCGCGCTGAACGGTGACATGAACCAGGCGCTGCGCGAGCAGACTCTGGAGCGTCTGAAAGATGGTCGTCTGGACATCCTGATTGCAACCGACGTTGCGGCCCGCGGCCTGGACGTTGAGCGCATCAGCCTGGTGGTTAACTACGACATCCCGATGGACTCAGAATCCTACGTTCACCGTATCGGCCGTACCGGTCGTGCGGGTCGCGCCGGCCGCGCGCTGCTGTTCGTTGAGAACCGCGAGCGTCGTCTGCTGCGCAACATCGAACGCACCATGAAGCTGACCATTCCTGAAGTAGAGCTGCCAAACCGCGATCTGCTGAGCGAGCGTCGTCTGGCTAAGTTCGCGGCTAAAGTTCAGCAGCAGCTGGAAAGCAGCGATCTGGATCTGTACCGTGGCCTGCTGGCTAAAATTCAGCCTTCCGCAGAAGAAGAGCTGGATATCGAAACGCTGGCGGCAGCGCTGCTGAAAATGGCGCAGGGCGAACGTCCTCTGATCCTGCCGCCGGATGCGCCAATGCGTCCGCGCCGCGAGTTCAAAGAGCGTGACGAGCGTTTCGAACGCCGTGGCGACCGCAACGAACGTGGTCCACGTTCAGACCGTCCGCAGCGTGACGGCGATGCGCCTGCTCGTCGTGAACGTCGCGACGTTGGCGATATGGAACTGTACCGCATTGAAGTTGGCCGTGATGACGGCGTTGAAGTACGTCATATCGTTGGCGCTATTGCTAACGAAGGCGACATCAGCAGCCGTTACATCGGTAACATCAAGCTGTTCGGTACTCACTCCACCATCGAGCTGCCGAAAGGCATGCCGGGCGAAATCCTGCAGCACTTCACCCGTACCCGTATTCTGAACAAGCCGATGAATATGCAGCTGATGGGCGATGCGCAGCCGCGTACTGACCGCGGTGGCGAACGTCGTGGCGGCGGTGCGGGTCGTGGTTTCGGCGGCGAGCGTCGTGAAGGCGGTCGCGGTCCACGTCGTGACGGCGCGGCTCCGGCCGGCCGTAGCTTCAGCGGCGAACGACGTGAAGGCGCTCGTAGCCCACGTCGTGATGATGGCGCAGCTCCTGCTCGTCGTCGTTCAACCGAAGCTTAATTGACCGCAGTTTATGCCTGCGATTAACGCGCAGGCAGTGATAAAAGTCCCGGTTATCCATACCGGGATTTTTTTTATCCAAAGTGTACTCATGTACTGGTACAATACTCCGCAGCAAACCTGTCACTCCGACAGCCGTTGATCGTTTTCAGGAATTCGTATGACAACCTTATCGACCACCAAAGCCACGCCCTCTATTTTCGGCGGCGTGATGATAATTGGTGGCACTATTATTGGCGCGGGCATGTTTTCACTTCCGGTCGTGATGGCGGGCAGCTGGTTCTTCTGGTCGCTTGCGGCGCTGGTCTTCACCTGGTTTTGCATGCTGCATTCCGGGCTGATGATCCTCGAGGCTAACCTTAACTATCGCGTCGGCGCAAGTTTTGACACCGTCACAAAAGATCTGCTGGGCAAGGGCTGGAACCTGATTAACGGGCTGTCCATCGCTTTCGTACTGTATATCCTGACCTACGCCTACATTTCGGCAAGCGGTTCGGTTATTCACCACACCTTAAGCGAGATGGCCATCGACTTTCCCGCCAGGTTTGCCGGGCTGATTTTCGCCCTGCTGGTGGCCTTTATCGTCTGGCTGAGCACCCATGCCGTAAGCCGCATGACGAGCATCGTGCTGGGGGCAAAAATCCTCACCTTCTTTATGACCTTCGGCGGCCTGATGTGGCATGTCGAACCGAAAATACTGCTCGATAGCCAGGCGGTTAACCCAAGCTACCTGCCTTATCTGCTGATGACGCTGCCGTTCTGCCTGGCGTCATTTGGCTACCACGGCAACGTGCCGAGCCTGATGAAATACTATGGCAAAAACCCGCAGGCCATTAAGCGCTGCCTGCTTTGGGGCACGGTGATGGCGCTGGTGCTGTATGTCATCTGGCTGGTGGGCAGCATGGGCAATATTCCACGCGGTGAGTTTATCGCCATTGCCCATAAAGGCGGGAATATCGACGTGCTGGTGCAGGCGCTAAGCGGCGTGTTAAACAGCCGCGCGTTGGATCTGCTGCTGATTGTCTTCTCCAACTTTGCCGTAGCCAGCTCATTTCTGGGCGTGACGCTGGGGCTGTTTGACTATCTGGCCGATCTGTTCAGGTTCGACGATAGCGCGTTGGGGCGCCTGAAAACGGCTCTGGTCACCTTTATCCCGCCGGTTCTGGGCGGGGTGATTTGGCCCGACGGCTTTATCTACGCTATTGGTTTTGCCGGGCTTGCGGCAACCATCTGGGCTGCGATCGTGCCCGCGCTGCTGGCTAAAGCTTCACGCCGTAAGTTCGGCAGCCCGGCTTACCGGGTATGGGGCGGGAATAAAATGATCGTCCTGATTCTTATCTTCGGGGCCGGCAATGCTGTGATTCATATTCTTTCGAGCTTTAATTTATTGCCTGTCTATCAATAAGTTGGAGGGTGGATAAGCGCAGGCGCCCTCCACCGATTTGTTTTGTCGGGTGAGGCCTGCGCCCACCCGACTATGAGAAAGCAAGCTTATAAACTCTCGCGCACGTCCATCGCCAGGTCGAACGAATGCAGCCGCGCCTGGCTATCAAAAATCTGCCCGTTGACCATGATTTCATCGGCCTGGGTTTCCCGCAGCAGTGAAATCAGCCCGTGACGCACCTTCGCTTTATCGCCTACCAGCGACATGCTCAGCGCCTGCTGCACGCCGTACTGTTCCGCCGGGTTCCAGAAGCTGTCCATGTTTTCGATAGGGGCGGGAAGCTGCCCGGTTTCGCCGCGGCGCAGTTTTACGAACGCCTGCTGCATCGAGGTAAACAGGAATTCCGCATCGCGGTTGCTGTCCGCCGCGATGATATTAATGCAGACCATCGCATAGGGTTTTTCCAGCCGTTCGGACGGTTTGAACTGGGCGCGATAAAGCTGCAGCGCCTGGAAAAGCATGTCCGGGGCGAAGTGCGAGGCGAAGGCAAAAGGCAGCCCAAGCTGCGCGGCCAGCTGGGCGCTGTAAAGGCTTGAGCCCAGCAGCCAGACGGGAATTTTAGCGTTATAGCCGGGGACCGGCCGCACGGGCGGATTCGGATCCTTCGCGTCAAACCACGAAATCAGCTCGCTGACGTCGCGCGGGAAATTGTCGATATCGCCGCTCATATGGCGGCGCAGCGCCATCATCGTGCGCTGATCGCTGCCCGGCGCGCGGCCAAGGCCGAGATCGATGCGTCCCGGATAGAGCGTTTCCAGCGTACCGAACTGCTCGGCAATCACCAGCGGCGAGTGGTTGGGCAGCATTACGCCGCCGGAACCCAGGCGCAGCGTTTGGGTGTTCGCCGCGAGATAGCCAATAAGCACCGACGTGGCCCGCGCTGGCGATGCCGGTCATATTGTGGTGCTCGGCCAGCCAGTAGCGGTGATAGCCGCGCTTCTCGGCCAGGCGCGCGAGATCGAGGGAGCGATGGAAAGCGTCGGCTGCATGCGAGCCCTGGGGAATAGGGGACAGGTCCAGCAGCGAAAAGGGGGCTTGGGTAATGTCAGACATAACGGCTCACTTTGTTAGACGAAGTGGGTAACTTCGTTTGCTGATAATTAGCCTCAGTATTGCGCATAATCCTCAACAGTTAAGTAACAAAGCGAGCTTTTTCTCAGGCGCGATCCACCAGCTCCAGACCGGCGACGCGTCGCCAGTAGCCGTTGCAGTCGCTTTGCGAAGTGAGCTTCAGCGGGGCCGAGCCATTTTCATTGGCGCGGAAGGTTTCCAGCACGCGCAGGGTCTCCATTCCCATTGGCGACAGGCGAACCATATCCACCAGGCCTTTCATCGACGCCAGTTCGTTGCCGAGGTTATAGACGTAGCCGCTCATGGTCTGAATGCCGTTAAGCACGAAAACCTGCTGATTCTCCTGCGAAAGCATATCGCGTCCGTTGGGATACTTAATGCAGCAGGTTTCACATTCGTCCTTCGGACGGTCCTCAGAGCGCGCGGTAAAGCAGCGGGCGGAGTAAGCCAGCGGCAGGTGGCCGTAGCTTAGCACTTCCACTTCGAACCGATGCCGAATGCCCAGCTCATCGCACTGGTTTAGCAGGTTTGCCAGCCAGTCGCGCGACAGCTCGACCGGCATGCACCAGCGCGTCATGCCTTGTTTAAGCAGCAGGCGCAGGGTGACGGCGTTGTAGCAGTTAAGCGCATGACCTGCGATAAACGGCAGTTTGCGCTCCGCGGCGACGTTTACGGCGCCAATGTCGTTAGCCTCAATCAGAAAGTCGCCGTTGTCGACGTAGCGTTTGAGCTCGCCCAGCTCGGACGGTGCCTGCACCAGCGCAAGGGTGGAAAGCACAACCTGCTTGCCCTCGCCGGCCAGCATTTTCGCCATATCCAGCCAGTCGCCCGCTTTGGTGGCGCGGCGTTTGCTGCAGACGGTTTCACCGAGATAAACCACATCGGCGCTGCTCTTCGCGGCGGCCTGGTAAAAGCTTTCCAGCGTTTCTTTCGGCCAGTAGTACAGCACCGGCCCTAGTGAATATTTCATCTGATTTCCTACTGCCATTTGCGGTGATATGCGCCGAGAGTGGTTTGCGTACCTTCCGCCATCGCGCCGAGCGCGTCCATCCAGGCGGGCTGCGCGCGATAGTTCTCCGGATCGGCCATGCAGCGGTCGATGGCCTGCCGCCACACTTTGGCAACCTGGCTTACATAGGCCGGGCTCCGCTGGCGGCCTTCGATTTTCACCGACGCGATATTGGCCGCGTAGAGCTCGGGCAGCAGCTCAAGCGTGTTCAGGCTGGTAGGCTCTTCCAGGGCGTGATACTTCTGCCCGTCTACCAGATAACGACCTTTGCACAACGTCGGATAGCCGGCGTTCTCCTCCTCCTGATACCTGTCGATCAGTACGTCGTTAAGACGCGACTCCAGCCCCTGCGGCGTTTGCTGCCAGCGCACAAAGCGCGCCGGGGAGCAGGCGCCGACGGTATTGGGCGACTCGCCGGTCAGATAGGATGACAGGTAGCAGCGCCCTTCGGCCATGATGCACAGGCTGCCGAAGGCGAAGACCTCCAGCGGAACGGGGGTAACGCGGGCCAGCTGCCTGACTTGATGAATGGACAACACGCGCGGCAGCACCACGCGGGCCACGTCAAAATTACGCTGATAGAAGCGAATGGCTTCTTCGTTAGTCGCCGAAGCCTGAACCGAGACGTGGCGCTCAATATGCGGATAGCGGGCCGCGGCATACTCAAGCATCGCAAGATCCGCCAGAATCAGGGCGTCTGCGCCCAGCTGCGCGGCCATATCCACCGCCCGCTGCCAGCGCGCGTAGCCGTCCGGGTGAGCGAAGGTATTGATGGCGATATGCAGCTTGCGCCCGCGAAGATGTACGTAGCTGACCGCTTCGTGTAATTTCTTTTCCGTGAAGTTCAGTCCGGCGAAATGGCGGGCGTTAGTGTCGTCTTTCAGACCGATATAAACCGCGTCGGCGCCATTATCGATGGCCGCTTTCAGCGCCGGTAAATTTCCGGCAGGGCAAAGCAACTCCATAATTTATCCCGCATCATTGGGTATCCTGTCAGATAGCCCGCGCGGCCGGCTAAGGGCCGCAAAATTGTTAACGAACTGGGATTTTAGTTAACCTGTCCGCGACAAATTTTGATTTAAGGCAGCTAATGGCGTATTGATGGCAACCAATGGTGAGAGTTAAAACCTGAGCAATTGTTGATTTGCGCCGCTATGACGATCGGCGGGTATGGCAAAATAGCGAAAATTTTTCACAAGGAGTAAAGCTCGTGTTGGATAAACTGCGTTCTCGCCTGGTACAGGTTGGCCCATCTTTATTGCGCACCCCGGTCAAACTGACGCCCTTTGCTCTGAAGCGACAGCTTCTCGAGCAGGTGCTGGGCTGGCAGTTCCGTCAGGCGCTGGAAGAGGGCGAGCTGGAATTTTTAGAGGGCCGCTGGCTGAGCATTGAGGTGCGCGATCTCGGCCTGAAGTGGTTTACCTCGCTTCAGGATAATAAGCTGCTGGTTCGTGAAGACGCGCCGGCCGACGTCAGCTTCAGCGCCAGCGCCAACGATTTGCTGATGATTGCCGCGCGCAAACAGGACCCGGACACGTTATTCTTCCAGCGTCGCCTGGTCATTGAAGGCGACACCGAACTCGGCCTGTATGTCAAAAACCTGATGGATGCCATTGAGCTGGATGCGATGCCGAAACCTTTACGGTTCGGGCTGCTGCAGCTGGCTGATTTCGTCGAAGCGGGTTTGCAACACAACCCTGCTCCAGAAAGCAACTCGGTAGGTGAGCCATGTTAATTCGTGTGGAAATACCCATTGACGCCCCCGGTATCGACGCCCTGCTGCGCCGCACCTTTAAGGGCGACGGTGAAGCGGATCTGGTAAGAAATTTACGGGAAGACGGCCTGCTGACGCTTGGCCTGGTCGCCACGGACGAAGAAGGACAGGTGGTGGGCTATGTCGCCTTCAGCCCGGTTGCCGTGGAAGGCGAGGAGCTGCAGTGGGTGGGGCTTGCGCCTTTAGCGGTGGATGAGGCCTGGCGCGGCCAGGGTCTGGCGAAACGGCTGGTTTACGAAGGGCTGGATTCACTCAACGAATTCGGCTACGCCGCGGTGGTCGCGCTGGGCGAGCCTGAGATGTATCGCCGCTTTGGCTTTGTGCCTGCGGTTCAGTACGGCCTGCGTTGCGCCTGGCCTGATACCGAGGCCAGCTTCCAGATTCATCCTCTGGCGAACGATGCGCTAAACGGCGTGAGCGGACTGGTGGAATATCACCAGCACTTTAACCGCGAGCCTTAAGTGCAGGCCTTTTGGAGATCTGCCAGCAGGTCTTCAAAAGGCAGGCTGCCGTTCACCAGGCGTTCTTTTTGCGCTTTAGTCAGCTGCTTGATGCGATATTCCAGCCGCAGGGCCGCCGAACGATCGCCCACCGGGCGGCTGAACGCCAGCTTTAACTCGCCCTTGCCCCGCAGAGCCTTCGCGCCTTTTCCGGCCTGATGCTGCCCGAAGCGGCGCTCCACATCCGTGGTGATGCCGGTGTATAAGCGGTTATCCGGGGTGCGGACTAAGTAGAGATACCAGGGTGACATAGGGCAGGCGCATGGTTGAAATTATCTGCAGAGTAACACCGTTCAGGTTGCCCATGGAAACACTTGATGCCATCAGCCGCTGGCTGAACAAACAGCACGTTCTCACCTACTGCGTTGGCGGTAGCGAAGATTTATGGTGCGCTAACGCCTTTTATTACTACGATGCGCAACGCGTGGCCTTTTATCTGCTCACCGACGCCCATTCCCGCCACGGCGAATTAATCGGCCAGCGCGCAGCGCGCGTTGCGGGCACGATAAACGGGCAGCAGAAAACCGTAGCGCTGATTCGCGGCGTACAGTTTTGCGGCCGGATCCGCATGCTGGAAGAAAGCGAGGCGGAAAGCGTTCGCCATCTTTACTGCAAACGCTTTCCGGTAGCGAGAGTGATGTCGGCACCCGCCTGGGAAATTCAGCTCGACGAGCTGAAAATGACCGATAACACCCTCGGCTTCGGCAAAAAATTGCACTGGCTGCGGGAAAGCTAGCTCCCCAACAGGCGCAGCGCCTCGCGGTTAAAGGCCGGCAGATCGTCCGGGGTACGGCTGGTCACCAGTTGATCCTTATCGACGACGACTTCTTTATCGTAGAAGTCGGCTCCGGCATTTTTCACGTCAATCACGATAGGTTTGACGGCGGTAAGTTTGCGCCCGCGGACAACGTCGGCGCTGATTAAAAGCTGTGGGCCGTGGCAGATAGCAAAAACGGGCTTGCCGCTGTTGACAAAATCACGCGTAAAGGTCACGAAGCGTTCATCGCCGCGCAGGCTGTCCGGGGAGTGCCCGCCGGGCAGCAGGAGCGCGTCGAAATCAGCCGGCCTTACTTCGTCAATGGCCTTATCGATGACGACTTTTGCCTCGCCCTGTTTCCCGGTTACCGTTTTACCCGCCTGTTTTTCGATCGTAATCACCTCATGTCCGGCTTTACGATACGCCTCCGCGGGTGAGGTAAACTCAGAATCCTCAAACTCGTCGGTGATCAAGACTGCAATCTTCTTGCTCATAGTTCCTCCGTTTTTTATGGTTCCAGTGCTTAAGCCTGGCCTACAGGGCAGACTTTGCAAGCGAACGCACTAGACTTAGATTCATCTGATGAAGGAGTTTCTATGAGCCGGGTATTAATGACAGGTGCCACAGGTCTGGTCGGCGGGCATTTATTGCGTCTGCTCAACGACGAACCGCGGGTGACGAATATTGTGGCCGCGACGCGCCGTCCGCTGCCGCCGATGCGTAAATTGTTTAATCCCCACGACCCGCAGCTGAGCGATGCGCTGGCGCAGGCCACCGAGCCGGTGGACATCGTATTTTGCTGTCTTGGCACGACGATGCGCGAGGCGGGCAGCAAAGAGGCCTTCGTGCTTGCGGATTACACGCTGGTGGTGGACACCGCCCTGACGGGCCAGCGGCTGGGCGCAAGCCACATGCTGGTGGTCAGCTCGATGGGGGCTAACAGCGCGTCGCCGTTTTTCTACAACCGGGTAAAAGGCAAGATGGAAGAGGCGCTGACGGCGCAAAACTGGCCGCGACTTACCATCGTCCGGCCGTCCATGCTGTTGGGACATCGTGAATCGCAACGCTTTAACGAATCGTTCTTTGCGCCGCTGTTTAAGATCCTGCCCGGTAAGTGGAAATCCATTGAGGCGAGGGATGTTGCCCGGGCGATGCTGCACGAGGCGCTTTCACCTTCCCATGAAGGCACGGCCATCCTCGACTCCCAAAGGCTGCGGGAGATCGCGGCGCATACGGCGGCCTGTTAACCGCGGCTTCCCAATACCCTTACAGGAAGCGTAGTATTAGCGCCAACAGATACTCAGGCCTAATACCCGCAGGATAACTTTTCATGCAAACTCAAACTTCGCCCCGGCCGAACGGCACTCCGTTTAGCTGGTGGAAACCGGCGCTGTTTTTCGCGGTGGTGATTGTCGGGCTGTGGATAGTGAAATGGCAGCCCTATTACGGTAAAGCGTTTACCGCCGCCGAAACGCACAGCATAGGTAAATCGATTATTGCGCAGCAGGAAGTGAATCCGTTCAAAGCCGCCTGGGATTACGCGATGGTGTATTTCCTCGCCGTCTGGAAAGCCGCGGTGCTGGGCGTGATATTGGGCTCGCTGATTCAGGTTTTGATTCCCCGGGACTGGCTCATGCGCACTCTCGGCCAGCCTCGCTTTAGCGGCACCCTGTTCGGCACGCTTTTTTCGCTGCCGGGCATGATGTGCACCTGCTGCGCCGCCCCGGTTGCCGCAGGCATGCGGCGCCAGTCGGTGTCGATGGGCGGAGCGCTGGCGTTCTGGTTAGGCAATCCCGTTCTGAACCCGGCGACGCTGGTCTTTATGGGCTTCGTCCTGGGCTGGCATTTCGCCCTGATTCGCCTGGTCGCCGGGATTATCACCGTGCTGGGCGTGGCGACCTTTGTGCAACACTGGGTAAAAGACAAGCCTCAGAGCACGGATATTCCTCAGCTCGCCCAGCCGCTGCAGCCAGAAGGCAATTTCCTGCAGCGCTGGATGAAAGCGCTGTGGAATCTGTTCTGGAGCACCATCCCGGTTTACCTTATTGCGGTGCTGGTCCTCGGCGCGGCTCGCGTCTGGCTGTTTCCACACGCCGACGGCGCAGTAGACAACACCCTGTTCTGGGTTATTGCAATGGCGATTGCCGGCTGCCTGTTTGTTATCCCCACCGCGGCGGAAATTCCGATTATTCAGACCATGATGCTGGCCGGTATGGGCACCGCGCCCGCGCTGGCGCTGCTGATCACCCTGCCTGCCGTCAGCCTTCCGTCGCTTATCATGCTGCATAAGGCGTTTCCCGCGAAAGCCCTGTGGCTTACCGGCGTGCTGGTTATGCTAAGCGGGGTGATTGTGGGCACCCTGGCGCTGATATAAAAAAAGCCCCTTGCGGGGCCTTAACGTAAATGATGAATGACCTGGTTGCTGCTGCCGCGCCAGATAAGCGCCGGGTCCTTCAAATCCTGAACGAACCTGCCGTCGACCAGCACGTTGATTAAATCAACTATCTCAAGCTGGGCGGCGGTCAGCTCCTCAAGCTTGTAGCCCGTCCACATCCAGATATCCTTGCCGGGACATTCGGCCCGCACACGCCGCACCAGCTTCAGAATATCCGGTACGTTTTGCGGATGAAGAGGATCGCCGCCGGAAAGGGACAGCCCCTGGCGGCGAATTCGCTTATCGTTGAGGTCGTTAATCAGCCGGTCTTCCATTTCCCGCGTGAAGGCCCACGCCTGAATTCACCCGCCATGTGCTTTTGTTATAGCAGCCCGGGCATTCATGCACGCAGCCGGAAACGAACAGCGTGCAGCGGGTGCCCGGCCCGTTAACCACGTCCACCGGGTAGTACTGATGCACGTTCACTTAGCCGATCTGCCCGTTATCGAGGTGCTTCACGCGGCGCTTCACCTCTTCTTGCTTGCCGGCGTTAAACGGACGCGCGTCCGGGCTGCCTAAATAGCCGCAAACGCGGCGGGTAACGGAAACGCGCGCTGCGTCGTGGTTGCCGCATTTCGGGCAGGTGAAGCCTTTGCTGGTGCACTCGAACTCACCGGTAAAGCCGCATTCGTAGCATTCGTCGATGGGCGTGTTGGTGCCGTAATACGGAACGTGCTGATAGCTGTAATCCCACACGTCTTCAAGCGCACGAAGGTTGTGCTGAATATTCGGGTATTCGCCGTAACAGATGAATCCGCCGTTCGCAAGCGGCGGATAAGGCGCTTCAAAGTCAATTTTGTCGTACGGATTGACCTTTTTCTCTACGTCCAGGTGGAAGCTGTTGGTGTAGTAGCCTTTGTCAGTTACCCCCGGCACGACGCCAAATTCAGCGGTATCAAGGCGGCAGAAGCGGTCGCAGAGGTTCTCGCTTGGCGTGCTGTACAGGCTGAAGCCGTAGCCCGTTTCATTTTTCCAGGTCTCGGTTGCCTCGCGCAGGCGCGCAACAATGGCGATCGCTTTTTCGCGCAGCGCAGCGCTGTCGTAGACGTGCTGATTGCCAAACAGAGCGTTTACGGTTTCGTGAATGCCGATGTAGCCCAGAGAAATTGAGGCGCGGCCGTTTTTGAAGATTTCAGAAACCTCGTCGTCCGCCTTCAGGCGCACGCCGCAGGCGCCTTCCATATACAGGATTGGCGCCACGCGGGCTTTCACGCCTTCCAGACGGGCGATACGCGTCATCAACGCCTTGTACGCCAGCTGCAGGCGGCCGTCTAATAACTGCCAGAAACGCGCCTCATCGCCGCCGGGCCTCCAGCGCGATGCGCGGCAGGTTCAGGCTGATCACGCCGATATTGTTACGACCGTCATGGATCTGCTCGCCGTTTTCTTCATACACCCCGAGGAAGCTGCGGCAGCCCATCGGCGTTTTGAAAGAGCCGGTGACTTTCACCACCTGATCGTAATTCAGAATGTCCGGATACATACGCTTGCTGGCGCATTCAAGGGCCAGCTGCTTGATATCATAGTTGGCGTCGCCGACCTTATGGTTCAGGCCGTCTTTAATCGCAAAGACCAGCTTCGGGAAGACCGCGGTTTTACGGTTTTTGCCCAGCCCGGCAATGCGGTTGCGCAAAATAGAGGTCTGAATCAGACGCGATTCCCAGCTGGTGCCCAGCCCGAAGCCAAAGGTGACAAACGGCGTCTGGCCGTTGGCGGTGTGCAGCGTGTTCACCTCGTATTCCAGCGACTGGAACGCGTCGTAGCACTCTTTTTCGGTACGTGAGCGGGCGTAGCCTTCGGCGTCCGGAATCTGCCACTCCTGAGCCGTTTTGCTGTGCTTGTCGAAGCTTGCCGTCACAAAGGGGGCCAGCACTTCGTCAATGCGGTTGATGGTGGTCCCGCCGTATATGTGGCTGGCGACCTGGGCGATGATCTGCGCGGTGACCGCCGTCGCGGTAGAGATAGATTTCGGCGGCTCAATCTCCGCGTTGCCCATTTTAAAGCCGTGGGTCAGCATGCCTTTCAGATCGATAAGCATGCAGTTAAACATCGGGAAGAACGGAGAATAATCCAGATCGTGGTAGTGAATATCGCCGCGTTCATGCGCCAGCACCACGTCGCGCGGCAGCAGATGCTGCTTGGCGTAGTGTTTCGCCACGATGCCGGCCAGCAGGTCACGCTGGGTCGGGATGACCTTGCTGTCTTTGTTGGCGTTTTCGTTTAGCAGCGCAGAGTTGGTTTGCTCAACAAGGCCGCGGATTTCCTGGTTCAGGCGGCCGCGTTTTTCACGTTCGATATCGCGGTCGTGGCGATATTCGATATAGGCGCGCGCCAGCTGCTTGTAGTTTCCGGCCATCAGCTGGTTTTCTACCGCGGTCTGGATTTCGCCGATATCAACCTGGCTGCGGCCTGCCATCTGAGCGCTGACAATTTCTGCGACGGTGGCGCAATAATCTGCGTCATCGACTCCCGCTGCTTTAGCTGCACGAAGAATAGCTTCTTTGATGCGCTCTGAAGTGAAAGGCACTTTGCACCCGTCTCTTTTCATCACATGCGGTGTCATGATTTCTCCATTTTAAAAAGGTTATCCACACGAGGATGGATGAGTCCGGCAGCGTAAATACGCTCGTTTGACCAAGGGCTTCCGGATTCAGCTCCAGTTTATCCACAGATAATCCCCAGCGTTATGCCTGGGTTTCTGTTGCTATAATAGTCGATAAATACAAGATGTAGTGGCGGGGTGCATTTTAAGTTCTATATATAGTGCTTGCACCAAAGATGTTTGCGCTTTTATTGATTTAGAACAAAGTAAATCGGGGGGTACAGGAAAGATGGGGCATGAGAAAGAAAACAAATTTACGCGTTGAATTTTGGCAGGCCTCGCCCGGGGTTTCTCCCTCGCAAGGAGGGAGAAAAATCACTCAACTGAGGAGAAGGCTAACTCTGCAACCAGTACACCGCCTCGTATGGCCGCAGGCTGATCTCGCCGGGCCTGTCCGCCGCCTCGGCGTAGTTGCTCATTAACACTTCCCAGCCGCCCTCGAAGGCTTCCGGCATCCACCATTGGTTATTGCGGCTGAGGTTGGCGGCGACCACCAGCGTCTGGCCCTGCCATTCGCGGCGGTAGCACCACAGGTAGGGATGCTCCGGCAGCAGATCCTGATAGCTGCCCCAGGTAAACACCGGCTGGGCTTTGCGCAGCTTGATAAGTCGCTGGTAGGCGTAAAACACGGAGTCCGGATCGTCCACCGCCGCCCGGGCGTTAATGGTCTGATAGTTATCGCACAGGTTGATCCACGGCGTGCCTTTGGTGAAGCCTGCATTTTCACCGGCGTCCCACTGCATGGGCGTACGGCCGTTATCGCGGGATTTACTCGCGAGGATCGCCAGCAGGTTATCGCTGTCGCGGCCCTGCGCGCGCAGCTCGGCGTACATGTTGTGGCTTTCCACATCGCGATAATCAATGATGCGCGTGAAGTGCGGGTTGGTCATGCCCAGCTCTTCGCCCTGATAGATATAGGGCGTGCCCTGCATGCCGTGCAGCACCATCGCCAGCATTTTCGCCGCCGGCACCCGCAGTTCGCCCTCATCGCCGAAACGGGACACGATGCGCGGCTGATCGTGGTTACACCAGAACAGCGCGTTCCAGGCCACGTTGTGCATCCCCTGCTGCCAGTGGCTGAAGATCGCTTTCAGCGCCACAAAGTCCGGCTCCGCCAGCGTCCATTTCTGCCCGCCGGGATAATCCACCTTCAGGTGATGGAAGTTAAAGGTCATCGACAGTTCGTTGCCGTCCAGCGCGGCGTATTGCTGGCAGTTATCGAGCGTGGTGGAGGACATTTCGCCCACCGTCATCAGGCCGCGCGGGGTGAACACATCGCGGCTGAACTCCTGCAGATACTCGTGGATGCGCGGCCCGTCGGTGTAAAAACGGCGGCCATCGGCGCCTTCGATATCGTTGGGAAAATCCTGATCTTTGGAGATCAGGTTGATCACGTCCAGGCGCAACCCGTCCACGCCGCGATCGGCCCAGAACTCGCACACCTTTTTCAGCTCGGCGCGTACCTGCGGATTTTCCCAGTTGAGATCCGCCTGCTCAGGCGCAAACAGGTGCAGATAGTACTGGCCGCTTTCAGCGTGCCAGCGCCAGGCGTTGCCGCCAAATTTGGAGCGCCAGTTGTTGGGTAAAACATCAGGCGTGCCGTCGCGCCAGATATAGAATTCACGGAACGAGCTTTCAGGGTTCAGCGACTCATGAAACCAGGCGTGCTGCGTGGAGGTGTGGTTAAACACCATATCAAGGATGATGCGGATCCCGCGCTCGTGCGCTTCGGCGACCAGCAAATCGAAATCATCCAGCGTGCCGTAGTTATGGTCGATGGCGCAGTAGTTAGCCACGTCATAGCCGTTATCCACCTGAGGCGAGACGTAGAACGGCGTCAGCCAGATAGCGTCCACGCCCAGCAGCTTCAGGTAGTCGAGGCGCTTAATCACGCCGATTAAATCACCGGTGCCGTTGCCGGTGGTATCCTGAAAACTCTTCGGGTAGATCTGATAGATGACACCATGTTGCCACCATGGAGGCGTTGTATTCATAGCGCTTTCCTAAAGCTAAGGGGCCAATAAGCGGCCCCGGTAAAAACTAAACCACCAGCAGCTTGCCCTGACGGAACCTGCGTTTATACATCGCCGTCGTCAGCATCATCGGGATAACCACCGCAATCAGCATGGCCATGGAGTAAACCTCCCAGTAGCGCGGCTGAATCGACAGAATGCCGGGCAGGCCGCCAACGCCGATGCCGTTCGCCAGCACGCCGCTCAGGCCGCACAGCAGGCCCGCAATCCCGGAACCTGTCATCGCGCACAGCATCGGGAAGCGGTACTTCAGGTTAATCCCGTACATCGCCGGTTCGGTGACGCCCAAAAAGGCCGAGATCGCCGCCGGTACTGAAATTTCCCGTTCGTTGTTTTTACGGCTGCAGATAATGATGCCCACAACCGCCGAAGCCTGAGCGATGTTAGACAGCGCAATCAGCGGCCACACCGGCGTGCCGCCCATGTTCTGAATCATCTGCATATCAATGGCGAGCGTCGTCTGATGCACGCCGGTTATCACCAGCGGCGCATACAGGAAGCCAAAGAGCGCCGCGCCAACGGGCGCGAAGCTGCCGGTCATCAGGTGGCGAACCGCGAAGGCTACGCCGTCGCCAATCCAGCGTCCGAAAGGCCCGATAAACGCGTGGGCGAGGAACACGGCCAGAATCAGCGAACACACCGGCACTATTACAAGATAGAGGTAATCCGGCACAATGCGTTTCAGACGCGTCTCAATCAGGCCAAGAGCCAGCCCCGCCAGCAGCGCCGGAATGACCTGCGCCTGGTAGCCGACCTTCGCAATGGTAAACAGGCCGAAGTTCCACACGTCCGGAATTTTAGTGCCCAAATCGTAGGCGTTCATCAGCTGCGGTGAAACAAGCGTTACGCCGAGCACGATACCAAGGATAGGCGTCCCGCCCATTTTGCGCACGGCGGACCAGCAAATACCCACCGGCAAATAGAAGAAAATCGCCTCGCCAATCAGCCACAGGAAGTCATAAATGCTTTGCAGCGACGGGTACATCTGCGCCAGCGTCTGGCCGTTGCTCATCGGCAGGTCGCCAATCACGTTGCGGAAGCCGAGAATCAGGCCTCCGCTTATCAGCGCAGGCAGCAGCGGGAAGAAAATCTCCGCGAAATGCGAGATTAAGCGCTCGTGCCATTTCATGTTCTGGCGGGCGGCGAGCTTTGCCTGTTCTTTATCCGCGGTGCGGTGGCCGCTGGTGGCGATCAGCGCCTGGTAGTAGTCGCCGACGTTGGTGCCGATAACCACCTGAAACTGCCCGGCGTTGGTAAAGCAGCCCTTTACCATCGCCAAATTTTCGATCTCTTTCGGTCTGGCAATCGCCGTATTGTTCAGCACAAAACGCAGCCGGGTAATGCAGTGGCTGACGGTGGCGATATTTTCGCGTCCGCCCACCAGCTCAATCAGCCTGTCGATATCCTGTTGTTTCACTTTGCTCATTTTTTTAGCCCCGAGGAAGGAGTAGTGACCTGCCTGCAAGGGTATCCGTTAATCCTTTCGGCGAAAATGGGAACGTTCCCGGAACCGGGCGACGATCACAATAAACCGACGATCGGCTGCCTACTGAAGCACGCCCGGGATAACGAGCTGGCGAATAGCGAGGGTTTGATTTATCTGGCCGATAAGCTGCAGGGGCCGCCTGTCGACCGGCTTCCGCATAGCCGGGGTCGACGGTGATTATCTCCGGGTGAAGGAATTTCATCAGCGGCGTGTTGCCCACGCTTGCGAGCTGCAGGCCGGTGCGCTGGCGCTCCTGGAGATATTTACTGGCGCCGAGCGCGAGCGTATCTGTTGCGCACAGCAGGGCGGTGGTTTCAGGCAGCAGCACTTCCGCCACGTGTTCGTAGCCCTGCTTCATCGCCAGGCCCGGCAGCGCCAC
Source organism: Dryocola mayonis (assembly GCF_051307045.1). Classification (NCBI taxonomy): domain Bacteria; kingdom Pseudomonadati; phylum Pseudomonadota; class Gammaproteobacteria; order Enterobacterales; family Enterobacteriaceae; genus Dryocola; species Dryocola mayonis. The sequence goes on along the minus strand of NZ_CP150452.1, from coordinate 3,667,745 downwards.
CTTTGGGGTAAGTTTGTGTTTTTTACAAAAGGCGAGGTAAGCCTCGTGGCGGCGTAACCCGGTGGTCACATCGCTATGGGGAACGCCGAGGAAGCTGATATGGCGATGCCCCTGCTGATAAAGCGCCGACATCAGAATCTCAATGGCGCCTTCGTCGTCGTAGCAGACCGAGGAGAATCCTTTCGCATCGCGCGCTATCAGCACCAGCGTGGACTGCCAGGGATGCAGCATTTTTTCGCTAATGCCGGTAAAGCCAAACAGGATAACCCCGTCAATGTTGCGCCGCTGCAGCATGCCCAGATGCTCTTCCACCAGATCCGGATCAAACTGGCTTTCCATCATTATCGGGTCATAGCCCTGCTCATACAGGCCCGGCAGCATGGTTTGCACCGCCAGGTTTTCCGAGAGGGAATCCAGGCGCGTGACTATTATCGCCACCACTTTATCGCTTTGTCCGCGCATCGCGCGCGCCGAACGCGAAGGGGAGAAACCCTCCTGCCGCATCACCGCTTCGACCCGTTCACGCGTGCGCGCGCTGACACCGCTTTCATTGTTCAGAACACGAGAGACGGTGGATTTACCCACGCCGCTCAGTCGCGCGATATCTTTGATGGTGAGGCGGTTTTGCATTGTTCTGGTTTTTCCCGACGTTCAATTACTTGTGAGTTCATCATTTAAGTAATGCTACCCAACAATCCGCAATGGGCAAAATCTGGTTTACAAAGGGTTTAGTTTTACAGGCGTACCATATTCGCACTTTGATCTGCGCCAGCAGGCGCAGGAAAGCATTCCCCTTAATCTGCAACCGGAGGCGACATGGAACCCGATCCCAGTCCTGACCCTGTGATAACAGGAACCCCCCGGTAAGCCGTCCTTCTTCGAAGCGTCTGCCTTACCGGAACCCGTAAGGCAGCGATTTACATTGTCGATCCCTGCTGAATAAAAATATGACCTGCAAGGTGGGCTTTGCCGCGCCCGCAGGACAGCCAGGCGCCGTATTATACGGCGCTAAGGGACTTTTATGCTGTTTAAAAACCTGACCCGGCAGTTGTTTTCACAACTTAGCCGCCATCTGCCGCGCCGCCTGATCCAGCGTGACCCTATGCCGGATGGCAAAACCGTCGCGCAAGCCACGGATATTCCCGCGACGCTTAGCGAAGCCTGCCTGAAGTATGCTTACGCGAGCGAAGAGCAGCTCTATCGCGAGTTTTCCAGCCATCCCGAAGGCCTCAACGAGCGCGAGGTGGAAGACGCGCTGGAGGCGCACGGCCCGAACCAGATCCCCACCCAGGCGCCGGCGCCCTGGTGGAAGCATCTGTGGGGCTGCTACCGCAATCCGTTCAACCTGCTGCTGACGCTGCTGGGCATTTTTTCCTACGCCACGGAAGACGATCTGTTCGGCGCAGGGGTCATCGCGCTGATGGTTATTATCTCAACGCTGCTTAACTTTATTCAGGAAGCCCGCTCTACCAAAGCGGCGGACGCCCTTAAGGCGATGGTCAGCAACACCGCCACGGCGATGCGCGTCCTTAACGAAAAAGGTGAGAGCGGATACGTTGAAATTCCTCTCGATCGGCTGGTGCCGGGCGATATCGTAAAACTCTCGGCGGGCGACATGATCCCGGCGGATTTACGGATAATTCGCGCTCGCGATCTGTTCGTGGCCCAGGCTTCGCTGACCGGCGAATCGCTGCCGGTTGAGAAAGCGGCGGTAAGCCGCGCGGCGCGCCACGGCAACCCGCTTGAGTGCGATACGCTGTGCTTTATGGGCACCAACGTGGTGAGCGGTACGGCGCTGGCGATGGTGATCGCCACCGGCGGCAATACCTGGTTTGGCCAGCTGGCCGGTCGGGTAACCCAGCAGGAGAATGAACCCAACGCGTTTCAGCAGGGCATCAGCCGGGTAAGCTGGCTGCTGATTCGCTTTATGCTGGTGATGGTGCCGGTGGTCTTGCTGATCAACGGCTTCACCAAAGGCGACTGGTGGGAGGCGGCGCTGTTCTCGCTCTCCGTGGCGGTTGGCCTGACGCCTGAGATGTTGCCGATGATCGTCACCTCAACCCTTGCCCGCGGCGCGGTGAAGCTTTCAAAGCAAAAGGTTATCGTCAAACACCTGGACGCGATTCAGAACTTCGGCGCCATGGATATTTTGTGCACCGATAAAACCGGCACCCTGACCCAGGACCGCATCATTCTGGAGACGCATACCGATATAATGGGAAGCCTGAGCGACAGCGTCCTGCACGCGGCCTGGCTGAACAGCCATTACCAGACCGGGCTGAAAAACCTGCTGGACGTGGCGGTGCTGGAACGCGTGGATACCGACCACGTTCGCCAGGCCGTTGCCCGCTGGCGCAAAGTGGACGAAATCCCCTTCGACTTCGAACGCCGCCGCATGTCGGTGGTGGTTGCCGAAGAGCCGCAGGTTCATCAGCTGATCTGCAAAGGGGCGCTGCAGGAAGTCCTCAGCGTTTGTACGCACGCTCGCCACGGCTGCGATGTCGTGCCGCTAAACGACGCGATGCTAAAACGCATTCGCCGCGTGACGGACGATCTGAACCGCCAGGGGCTACGCGTGGTGGCCGTTGCCACTAAATTCCTGCCGGCGCGCGAGGGAGACTATAGCCGCGTTGATGAATCCGATCTGATCCTCGAAGGCTATATCGCTTTTCTCGATCCGCCGAAAGAGACGACCGCGCCGGCGCTGAAGGCGCTGAAAAAAAGCGGCATCAGCGTCAAAATCCTCACCGGCGACAGCGAGCTGGTGGCGGCGAAGGTGTGTCGCGAGGTCGGTCTGGAAGTGGGCGAGCTGGTCGTCGGCTGCGACATCGAAAAGCTCAGCGATGAGGAGCTTGCGCGTCTTGCGCTACGCACCACGCTGTTCGCGCGCCTGACGCCGATGCATAAAGAACGCATCGTGCGCCTGCTGCGCGGCGAAGGCCACGTTGTCGGCTTTATGGGCGATGGCATTAACGACGCCCCTGCGCTGCGCGCGGCGGATATTGGCATCTCCGTTGACGGCGCGGTGGATATCGCCCGCGAGGCGGCGGACATTATCCTGCTTGAAAAGAGCCTGATGGTGCTGGAAGAGGGCGTGATTGAAGGGCGCCGTACGTTTTCCAACATGTTGAAATACATCAAGATGACCGCAAGCTCAAACTTCGGGAACGTCTTTAGCGTGCTGGTGGCGAGCGCCTTCCTGCCGTTTTTGCCGATGCTGCCGATTCACTTACTGATTCAGAACCTGCTGTATGATGTCTCGCAGGTGGCGATTCCTTTCGATAACGTAGACGACGAGCAAATTGCCAAACCGCAGCGCTGGAATCCGGCGGATTTAGGGCGCTTTATGGTGTTCTTCGGCCCCATCAGCTCCATCTTCGACATCATGACGTTCTGCGTCATGTGGTGGGTGTTCCAGGCCAACGTGCCGGAGGCGCAAACCCTGTTCCAGTCCGGCTGGTTCGTGGTGGGGCCTGCTGTCGCAAACGCTGATTGTGCATATGATTCGCACCCGCCGCATCCCGTTTATCCAAAGCCGTGCCGCGTGGCCGCTGATGGTGATGACGCTGGTGGTGATGGCGGTGGGTATCGCGCTGCCGTTCTCGCCGCTGGCAGGCTACCTGCACCTCCAGGCGCTGCCGCTTAGCTACTTCCCGTGGCTGGTGCTGATCCTCGGCGGCTATATGACGTTGACCCAGGCAGTAAAAGGCTTCTACGCCCGTCGTTACGGCTGGCAGTAATCTTAAATCGGGCGGGATGTGATCTGCATCTCGCCAGAGCCTTGATGAATATTTTTCCACGTGTTACCAGAGTGTTTTTGCTTTTTCTGGCCCGTCACCTCTGAAGGAATATTCATGTTTAAATCAATACGTTCAGGTCTGCTAGCCGGCTGTATTTCCCTGGCCTGTCAGGCAAACGCCGCGCCGGCCGGGGATCTGCCGCTGATGCCCTGGCCGCAGCAGGTTAATCGCCCGGCGGCGGAAGGCAGCCTGGTGCTGGATAACGCGGTGTCGATAAAAATCACCGGCGACAGGCTCGAGGGCGCAACCGAGCGCTGGCGTCAGCGCATTGCGCAGCAAACCGGCTGGCAGCTTCAGCCCGCGCAGGCTAACCCTTCCAGCCCAACTATCGCTATTCACATCAACAAAGCGGTCGATCCTTTGCCGGCGCTCGGCAGCGATGAGAGCTACGACCTGAGCGTAACGGCTGACGGCATCAAGCTTACCGCCAACACCCGTTTTGGGGCGATGCGCGGTATGGAAACGCTGCTGCAGCTCATCCAGAACGGGCCGCAAAATACCTTCGTTCCCTTCGTAGCGATTAAAGACGTGCCGCGTTTCCCCTGGCGCGGCATGCTGCTGGACTCCGCCCGCCACTTTGTGCCGATCGAGGATATTTTGCGCCAGCTGGACGGCATGGCGAGCGCCAAGCTCAACGTCTTCCACTGGCATCTGACCGACGATCAGGGCTGGCGCTTCGCCTCGACGGCCTACCCTAAGCTGCAGCAGCTCGCCAGCGACGGGCAGTTTTACACCCAGGCGCAGATGAAAGAGGTGGTGCGCTATGCCACAAGGCTGGGGATTCGGGTAGTGCCGGAAGTGGATTTACCGGGCCATGCCTCGGCGATCGCGGTGGCCTACCCGGAATTGATGAGCGCGCCGGGGCCTTACCAGATGGAGCGCCACTGGGGCGTGCTCAAACCCCTGCTTAACCCGGCCAACGAGGCCACCTACAAATTTATCGACGCCCTGACAGGCGAGCTTACGGCGATCTTCCCGGACGCCTATGTGCATATCGGCGGCGACGAGGTGGACGACAGCCACTGGAAGGAGTCCGCCTCTGTCCAGTCGTTTATGAAGCAGCATAATATTGCCGATACCCACGCGCTGCAGACCTACTTTAATCAGCGGCTGGAAAAAATCCTCGAAAAGCATCATCGCCAGATGATGGGCTGGGATGAGATCTACCATCCGCATCTGCCGAAAAGCATTTTGATCCAGTCCTGGCAAGGCCAGGACGCTTTGGGCACCGTCGCCGCTAATGGCTATAAAGGGATCCTCTCCACGGGCTTTTACCTCGATCAGCCCCAGTCGACGGCTTACCACTATCGCAATGAGATCCTGCCGCAGGGCTTAAACGGCATCGATCAAATAACGCCTGCTGATAGCGCGCAAAGCTGGTTCTTCACTATGCCGCGCCTGAAGGGCAAGCCCGTGGAAGGCAGCTTTACGCTGGTGAACAATAGCAGCGGCTGGCGCGGGTTTATCGACTTCGCAGGGAAATCCCGTCGCGCCGTACGCGATATCGAATGGCTAAACGCGCATCAGGTGACCTTCACGGTTGATAGCTGGATGGGCGAGACGCGCCCGGTGGTGACGGTGGATCAGGATAAGCTGAGCGGCTATTTCCTGGTGGGCAACGTGCGCTATCCGGCATCCGGGCAAAAGCTCGACAGCGTGCCGGATGGCGTGCAGCCGACGGTGCCAACGCCCGAGCAGATGGACAATATTCTCGGCGGCGAAGCCGCGCTGTGGGCGGAAAACGTCTCCTCTGCGCTGCTTGATATCAAGCTCTGGCCGCGCGCCTTCGCCGTAGCGGAACGCCTGTGGTCCACGGAAGAGGTGAAAGATATCGACAATATGTATCAGCGCCTGCAGGCGATTGATGCCTGGTCGACCGTCTCCGTTGGCCCTGCGACAGCATACCGCCGCCGTGCAGCAGATGACGCGCCTGGCAGGCACGCCGGACATTATGCCGCTGCAAATTCTTGCCCAGGCCGTAGAGCCCGCGCAGTATTACACGCGCCAGCATCTGAAATTCCAGGCGGGTAACTACCATCACTTCGAACCGCTTAATCGTTTTGCGGATGCGCTGGCGGCGGAAAGCAGCCAGCTGCGGGCGATAGATGCCTGGGCTGACAAGCTGGTGGCCGATCCGGAAGACGGCAACAGCGCGGAATCCCTGCGCCACGTCTTTGCGCGCTGGCAAAGCAACACGCCTGACGCGCTGGCGCTGATTGACGGAAACTATCAGCTTAAGGCGTTAAAGCCGGTGGCGGAAAACGTGGACAAGCTCGCGGGTATCGGCCTGCGCTTAACTGACCTTGTGGCGAAGCAGGGGACGCTCAGCGACGGCGAGCGCGGCGATATTCAAAAACAGCTTGATGAGGCGGCGCAAACCCAGGATGAAGTGGTTATCGCCGCCGTTTATCCTTTGCAAAAGTTATTACGCGCCAGCGTGAAATAAGCGCGTAAAAAAGGCCGCGTAAGCGGCCTTTATTTTTCGCCTGAAGGAAATTAGCGGCGAATAGCGATCGCTTCAATTTCAATTTTTACGTCTTTCGGCAGGCGGGCTACCTCCACGCAGGAACGCGCCGGGAAAGTCGCTTTGTGCTCGGTGAAGAAGGCTTCGTAGGTAGCGTTTACGGTGGCGAAGTCGTTAAGGTCCTTAACGAATACCGTGGTTTTTACGATATCGCCAACCTTCAGGCCGGCCGCTTCAACGATAGCCTGCACGTTTTCCAGAGACTGGCGCGCCTGGGCGGCCACGTCTTCCGGCACGCTGCCGGTTTTCGGATCGACCGGGATCTGCCCGGAAGTGATGATCATGCTGCCCAGATCGACGCCCTGAACATAGGGGCCGATGGCGGCCGGTGCGTTTTCGGTGCTGATAGTACGAGACATTTTTCTTCCTCAAAAATGGGTTACAAAGCTCCCGCCCATTATAGGGAAGGGAGCCTGGTTGTCATTAGCGGCAGCGATTAATCCGCCAGCACCACATGATGAGCGAACTCTTTCTCGCAGTATTTACACTTCAGGCTGATGTCTTCGCCGCGCTTTTTCACCGCGAAGGAGGAGGAAACCGGCTCGCTGCGGCTGATGCAGTTGCTGTTCGGGCAGATCAGCACTTTTTCGATGCGTTCCGGCAGCGCAGGGCGGCTTTTGCCGACCACCTCATACTCGTCGATGCGGTTAACCGTGGCGTGCGGCGCGTACAGCGCCAGCTGGTTTACCTGCTCGTCGGTCAGGAAGGTGTTCTCAATCTTAATCAGATCCTTGCGGCCCCTGCTCGCGGGAAGGCAGGTTCAGGCCGATGGTAATGCGCTGTTCGGTTTCGGTCAGTTGGAACAGCGTCAGCAGCTTAAAGCCTACCTGCGCCGGGATATGGTCGATAACCGTGCCGCGTTTGATAGCTTCAACCTGTAATTTATTATCCTGGGTCATCTCTTTTCCTCTCACTTAAGCCAGTTCGCGATTCAAAACCAGTGCCAGCAGCGCCTGGCGAGCAAAAATGCCGTTGCCTGCCTGCTGGAAATACCAGGCGTGAGGCGTTTTATCCACGTCGGTGGTGATCTCATCCACGCGCGGCAGCGGGTGCAGGACTTTCATATTTTCACGGGCGCCCGCAAGGTCGGCGGCGCGCAGCACGAACTGCGCCTTCACGTTGGCGTATTCAGACGGGTCGAGACGCTCTTTTTGCACGCGGGTCATGTACAGAATATCCAGCTCGCTCACCACGTCGTCGATGGCCTCGTGGCAGCTCCACTCGATGCCTTTCTCATCGAGCATATCGAGGATGTACTTAGGCATCGCCAGCGCGTGTGGAGCGATAAAGTAGAAGCGGTTGCCGGTAAACTTCGCCAGCGCCTGCGCTAAAGAGTGCACGGTGCGGCCGTATTTCAGATCGCCGACCATCGCGATGTTCAGGTTTTCCAGCCGGCCCTGGGTTTCCTGGATAGTGAACAGGTCGAGCAGCGTCTGGGTCGGGTGCTGGTTCGCGCCGTCGCCGGCATTCAGGATAGGGATATTGCCGGAAAACTCGGTGGCCAGACGCGCCGCGCCTTCCTGCGGGTGGCGCATCACAATGGCGTCGACGTAGGTGCTAATCACCGAAATGGTGTCCGCCAGGGTTTCGCCTTTTTTACCCAGCGAGGTGTTGCTGCTGTCGGAGAAGCCGACAACGGACGCGCCCAGACGGTGAATGGAGGTTTCGAACGAGAGGCGGGTGCGCGTGGAGGCCTCGAAGAAACAGCTGGCGATAACCTTGTGCTTTAACAGTTCCGGCTGCGGGTTCGCCTTCAGTTGCGCGGCGGTGGCCAGTACCAGTTCAAGCTCTTCACGGCTGAGATCGTTTATGGAAATGATATGTTTTTGATACAGCGGGTTAGCCATGCTTATCTCCTGTTCTCGTGCGGCGGGCAAAAAAAAGCCCCTCAATGAGGGGCCTTTGAAATTGGTTGATGCAGCGGAAAGAAAAACGGCGTCGCGCCGTCCTGCAGACGACGAGGTGTGACAATTTTTTGAACACACTTGACCATGCTTCCTCCCGGCAAATTGTGGCGCATTATACGCGCGTGGATTTACATCGCAAGGGGCAATCTCACACTTTTATATCCACAGGCAAACGGTTGCGATGAAGACTAATGCAGCCCCAGCGTTTGCATAATGCGGCGATAGACCTGAGGGGTTTTTTGCACCTCGCGCGGCGCGATCCACACCACGCTGCTGCCCGCCACTACGCCTAAAATTTCCGGCAGGGCGCGGTAATCAAGAATTTTTGCCACGGCGCGACCGTAGCCCGCGACGGCGTGAATCATAATAAACTCCGTATTATGCTCGACGCTAATCACCATCTCCGCCACCGAGCGCGCGGCGTCCGGCTCCGGCTGTTCCTGCGGGTTTAGCGCGTAGATTTTTTGCCCTTTCGCGTTGCGCATTTTAATCACCCCAAGCAGCTTCAGCAGCCGCGAAATCGTCGACTGGCTGATGGCCTCAAAGCCGTGGCGCTGCATGTCGCGACGCAGCTCTTCCTGGGAGTGATAGCTTTTATGGACGATAAGCCGTTGGCACAGCGTAAGCTGGCTTTGCTCTTTTTCTGATGACGTGCGGGAGATCCTCATCATATTCACCATTCCATGATTTTTATAGGTGATTAATTTACGCCACTTATAGATTTAAACTGTTTGATAGATCTGACTTTGCCAGCATTAGTAATTAAAAATATTATGAATCACGTATCTTTCAGCATTTAACGCCCCGAAAGGGGCGTTAATCTCTTAAGCAATCTGTATTGCGCCGGCAAAGACCAGTTTTAACGTCCAGGCCGCCAGCAGCAGTAAAGCCGCCACGAGCGTCCATTCATAGCTTTTCAGTAATGTTTCCCCCTGCTGTTTTTTCTGCCACAGGAAGACCGCAAGCCCTGGGGTAAACAGCAGAGAGCTGAGCAGCATGGAATCTCCGGCGGCGTAGCAAAGCCAGAATCCGTACACCGTAGCGATAACGCCAAGCACGATGCCGCCCGTGCGCGATTCGCCTTCGGCATAACGTTCGCCCGTCCAGGCAAGCTTCAGGCCGTAAGCGGCGCTGAACAGGTACGGCGGCAGGATGGCGGCGGTAGCGATGGAGAACAGCGCCTGATAGCCTGCCTCATAGAACAGCGTCAGGATCAGAAACAGCTGGATTAAGCCGTTGGTTATCCACAGTGAAAATGACGGGGAATGGCGGGCGTTTTCTTTGGCGAACACCTTCGGAAAGATGCCGTCTAGCGCGGCAACGCGCGGTAATTCTGCGGCGAACAACGTCCAGGCAAGCAGGGCGCCGGCCACGGACAGAATGACGCCGCCGGCGACGAATTTCGCGCCCCACGGACCCACCACGTTTTCCAGCACGCCGGCCATCGAAGGATTTTTAAGGCCGGCAAGTGAGGCCTGATCCAAAATACCCATCGACAGCACGCTCACCAGCACATAAATCGCCAGCGCGCCCAGCAGACCGATGACGGTTGCTTTACCGATATCGCTGCGGTTTGCCGCGCGGGCAGAAACCACCGTCGCCCCTTCGATGCCGATAAACACCCAGGTGGTGACCAGCATGGTGTTTTTCACCTGATCGAACAGCGCCGGCTCCTGGCCGCCGACGATCATCATGCGCCCCCAGAAATCGGCGGTGAACACGCCGAGACGAAACGCGATCAGCACGGCGACGATAAACACCAGCAGGATAACGACCTTCACCACGGTGAGGATGGTGTTGATATAAGCCGCTTCCCGTACGCCGCGCAGCACCAGGGCGTGAACCAGCCACAGCACTACGGAAGCGCCGATTATCGAGGGCAGGTTGTTGCCGTCGCCGAATACCGGGATGAAAAAGCTCATCGCGCTGAACAGCAGCACGGCGTAAGAGACGTTGCCAAGCCAGGCGGAGAACCAGTAGCCCCAGGCCGACTGAAAACCGATAAAATCGCCAAAGCCTGCGCGGGCGTAGCTGTAGACGCCGCCTTCAAGTTCAGGACAGCGGGAGCTGAGATTTTGGTAAATAAAAGCCAGACAAAGCATGCCGACGCCGGTGATCACCCAGCCGATCAGTAACGCGCCGGGTGAGGCAACGGAGCCAAAGTTTTGCGGCAGGCTGAACACGCCGCCGCCAATCATGGAGCCAATAACCAGCGCGACCAGCGCGCTGAGCCCTAATTTTTTTTCTGCTGTTGCGGATGTCGCGCTGACATCCCCGTGGGTAACATCGGCCATTTTCCTTTCCTCCCGCGGCGCTTTGCCGCACGAATGCATATCCGGCGGCGAGGCTATCCCCGCCGCCGGAGGAAGTTACTCTCCGAGCGTGGCAACCATCACGGCTTTGATGGTATGCATGCGGTTTTCGGCTTCGTCGAAGACGATGGAATGCGGGGATTCGAAGACCTCCTCCGTCACCTCCAGCCCTTTCAGGCCGTATTCCTCTTCGATCTCTTTACCGACTTTGGTGTGCTCGTTATGGAATGCGGGCAGGCAGTGCATAAATTTCACGGCCGGATTGCCGGTGGCGTTGAGCACCTTCTGGTTAACCTGATACGGGGTCATGATGCTCACGCGCTCCGCCCAGGCCCTCTTTGGGTTCGCCCATCGACACCCAAACGTCGGTGTAGAGGAAATCAACGCCCGCCACGCCTTCTTCCACGCTGTCGGTCAGCATGATGCGGCCGCCGGTTTCTTGCGCAATCTCGCGGCATTGCTCCACCAGCGCAGGCTCAGGCCAGAACGCTTTCGGGGCGACAAGACGGATATCCATCCCCATTTTCGCCGCGCCCACCATCAGGGAGTTGCCCATGTTGTTGCGGGCGTCGCCCAGATAGGCGAAGGCGATCTCCGGCAGCGTTTTGTCCGGCGCGTGCTCCAGCATGGTCATCAGGTCGGCGAGGATTTGCGTTGGGTGGAACTCGTTGGTCAGCCCGTTCCACACGGGCACGCCTGCGAATTCGCCCAGCTCTTCCACGATTGCCTGGCCGTAGCCGCGGTATTCGATGCCGTCATACATGCGGCCCAGCACGCGGGCGGTATCCTTCATGGATTCCTTGTGGCCAATCTGCGAGCCGCTTGGGCCGAGGTAGGTGACCTGCGCGCCCTGATCGAAAGCGCCCACTTCGAAGGCGCAGCGCGTGCGGGTGGAGGTTTTTTCGAAAATCAGCGCGATGTTTTTACCGACCAGGGTTTTCTTTTCCCTGCCGGCTTTTTTCGCCGCTTTCAGCTCACGGGCGAGGTCAATCAGGTACTGAATTTCCGCGGGCTTGAAGTCCAGCAGTTTCAGGAAGTTGCGGTTTTTTAAGCTGATGGTCATTTTCGTTATCCTTTTAAATTTCCTGGAGGGTGGCGCTTTTGCTTATCCACCCTGCGATGCGATTTCTGCAGGTCGGGCAGCGCTGCGCTACCCGGCTTTTTTCAACGCTTATTCCCGAATCAGCGTGCCTTTCTCGCCTGCCAGAATGGCCGGGCCGTCCGCCAGCGCGCCAATGCCTGCAATGCCGTGGCACTGGGCGACAAACCTGCTGCAGGCGGAAACCTTCGGCCCCATAGAGCCTGCGTCAAACGCCATGCCGTCCAGCTCTTGCGGCGTGATGTGGGTAATCGGGCGCTGCGTTGCCGTGCCCCAGTCGAGATACACCGCGTCGGCATCGGTCAGAATTAACAGCGCGTCCGCTTCAATCTGGCGCGCCAGCAGCGCGGCGGAGAGATCCTTGTCGATGACCGCCTCAATGCCGTGATAGCCGTCGGCTCTCTCCACGACCGGCACGCCGCCGCCGCCGTTGCAAATCACCAGATGATCGCGCTGGATAAGCGCCGTAATCGCATCGCTTTCCACAATCCGTTTCGGCTGCGGAGAGGGCACCACGCGGCGGAAATACGGGCCGTCCGCTTTTATCGACCAGCCTTTTTCAGCGGCCAGGGTATCGGCCTGCGCCTGGTCGTACACCGGGCCGATGTACTTGGTAGGGTTGCGAAACGCCGGATCTCCGGCATCCACTTCCACCTGGGTCAGCAGCACGCTGACTTCCCTGGCCGGCAGGTGGTTTTTCAGCGATTGCTGCAGCATGTAGCCGATCATTCCCTGGCTTTCCGCGCCGAGAATATCGAGCGGATAGGGGGCGACCTTCTGATAGGCGCTGTTTTGTAACGCCAGCAGCCCTACCTGCGGCCCGTTGCCGTGAACCAGCACTACACGCCAGCTGGCGGTCAGCTGAGCGATGGTCTTAGCCGCCAGATCGATATTTTTACGCTGGATTTCGGCTTCCAGCGGCTCGCCCCTTTTCAGCAGCGCGTTGCCGCCAAGCGCTACGACCAGGGTTGGTTTGTGTTCCATTTTTTCTCTCCTTGCCTTAAATGCCGTCACGTTCCAGCGGGCAGCTCATGCAGCGGGCGCCGCCGCGGCCGCGGCCTAATTCATCGCCCGGAATCGGTAATACGGTGATGCCCGCCTTGTCGTATTTTTCGTTGGTCCAGATGTTGCGTTCATAGCCGATAACCACGCCCGGGCGGACGGTCAGCACGTTGTTGGCGTCGTTCCACTGTTCGCGTTCCGCTTCGAAGGCGTCGCCGCCGGTGGTGATTAAGCGCACCTGATCGATGCCCAGCGCCAGCTCAATGGCGTGCAGCAGATGCGGTTCCTGATGGCGTTTGATGCCGCCGCGCCCGTCCGGGGTAAGCGTCCAGCACTGGGCGTCTTTGCGTACCACTTCCGGGTAGACGGAGAAGGTGTCGATATCGATATGCGTCATGACCGTATCGAGGTGCATGCAGGAGCGATGTTTCGGCAGCTCCACGGCGATAACGCGGGTCGCCTGCTGATGTTTGAATAAGGATTCCGCAAGGAATTCCACGCCCTGCGGCGTGGTGCGTTCCGACATGCCGATTAAAACCGCCCCGCGTCCGATAACTAAAACGTCGCCGCCTTCTAAGGTGGCATGGTCATAATTAATATTGTCGTCGCCGTAATATTTAATAAAGCCGCCGTCGGTAAACGCCGGATGCCAGCGATAAATAGCGCGCAGGTTATTTGTTTCACGCTGGCGGGCGGCTTTCGCCATCGGGTTAATGGATACGCCGTTATAAATCCAGCACGAAGTGTCGCGGGTGAATAAATGGTTTGGCAGCGGCTTCATAATAAAATCGGTCGCCTGATGGGTATCGACGACCATATTGTGAATATAGGCCGGTATTTCCCCGTAGGTCAGGCCGCCGCTGAGGCGACGGGCAAGCTCGCGGTGCGGCATATCGGCCAGCCAGCCGCGGATATCAGAGGCGAAAGCCGGCCCCAGGCGGTAGTCGGAAATCTGCGTATCCAGCAGCCAGGCTTTGGCATCGCTGATATCTAAGGTTTGGGTGAGTAAGTCAGTTAACAATAAAACTTCCACCCCTTCGCCACGCAAGGTATTAGCGAAAATATCGTGTTCTTCTCCCGCGCGCTCTACCGATAAAACGTCATCAAATAAAAGCTCCTGGCAATTAGAAGGGGTCAGTCTTTTCAGGCTGAGATTGGGGCGATGCAGCATAACGCTGCGCAATTGTCCAATTTCGGAACCGACATAATGTTTGTCCATGACTCTTCCTTTATATTAATCAGGAGATGAGGAAGCCTGTGGCGCAAAATATTTTTGCTCCGCGGCTGAAATAAATTTATCTGATGTCTTCGGGGCGTATCTTAATTTCCCTGAGGCTATTTAATGTGAGGTTTATCACGTATTCAAGCGGCTTTAAGCTTCTCTGTTAATTAATTGATGACGGTCAGGGAAGAGTAAATAAGCCTGAGGGAAAGGATGAATAATTAAGCGCGATATAATTTTTTCTATCTTATGCTTGTTATGCGTTTGTTATTTTATGCAAAAAGGTGATTTTTATAATTTATTGAAAAATAACGTTATTTTTAAAATAAATGCATAGATATGCAAGTCCGGGGGACTTTCATTGCCCGCAGAAAAATATACGGCAAATAATTATGATTTAATTTGCGTTAAATTAGCGAACGCAAAATGTGAGGGAGGATTGGTTTTCTATAAAAAATATTTTAAAACAGTCATTTAGATAAGTTGTTGGGCCGGTAAAAATCTGTTTTATGCTCTTTTGCTGCATAAAAACTTCTCGCCCGCAGCAGATCTGTAACATCTTCTGCAATAAACATGCGTTAGCACAGGTTTTGGTGAAAAAGCCGTAGCGATAAAAAGCGAAGTCTCGTATAAATTAATTTATAAAACATCGTTTCAAAATGGGACTGAGCATCATGATCATCGGCAACATCCACTCTTTGCAAAACTGGCTTCCTGAACCGCTGCGCCAGGCGATTGAACACGTCAAGCAGCACGTCACTGCGCAAACGCCCCTGGGCAAACATGACATAGACGGCAACCGCCTGTTTATGCTGGTTTCTGAAGATTCCACCCAGCCGCTGGCCGAGCGTCAGGCCGAGTTCCACCAGCGCTATCTGGATATTCAGATCGTCATGCGCGGCCAGGAAGGTATGACCTTCAGCTGCCTGCCCGCGGGTAAACCGGACACCGACAGGCTGGCGGACAAAGACATTGCGTTCCTGGCGGAAGGCGAGCAGGAAAAAACCGTTGTGTTAAGCGAAGGAGATTTTGTGGTGTTCTACCCGGGGGAGGTGCATAAGCCGTTATGCGCGGTGGGCAAGCCGGAAACCGTGCGTAAGGTGGTGGTGAAGTTGCTGCTTGAGTAACCGGCATTCCCTGACCCTCTCCCTGAAAAGGAGAGGGTCAGAGTAAAGGAGAATTATTGTACCAGCGTGGCGACCATTACCGCTTTGATGGTGTGCATGCGGTTTTCCGCCTGGTCAAAGACGATACTGGCCGCGGACTCAAACACCTCATCGGTAACCTCCATCCCGCCGCGCAGACCATGCTGTTCGGCCATTTGCTTACCCAGCGTCGTCTGGTCGTCGTGGAACGCCGGCAGACAATGCAGGAATTTGACCTGCGGGTTGCCTGTCAGAGCGAGCATGGCGCCGTTTACCTGATAGGGGCGCAGCAGGCTGATACGCTCAGCCCATTTCTCTTTGGCTTCGCCCATGGATAGCCACACGTCGGTATAGATGAAGTCTGCGCCTTTCACGCCGCTTGCGACATCTTCGGTGAGGGTGATTTTGCCGCCGGTTTGTTCGGCCAGCGACCGGCATTCGGCGACCAGCTTTTCATCCGGCCAGCAGGCTTTTGGCGCGACAAGGCGCAGATCGAGGCCGGTCAACGCGGCGGCTTCCAGCATGGTGTTGCCCATGTTGTTACGCGCATCGCCGGTGTAGACCAGCGTCATCTCGCGGAAGGATTTGCCGGGCAGATGTTCCTGCATGGTCAGCAGATCGGCCAGCAGCTGCGTGGGGTGGAACTCGTTCGTCAGGCCATTCCATACCGGCACGCCGGCAAATTGCGCGAGGGTTTCGACGATTTCCTGGCCGTAACCGCGATACTGAATGCCGTCGTACATTCTGCCCAGCACGCGTGCGGTATCTTTAATTGATTCTTTATGCCCGATTTGGCTGCCGCTTGGGCCGAGCCAGGTGACGCGAGCGCCCTGGTCATAAGCGGCAACTTCGAAAGAGCATCGGGTGCGGGTTGAGTCTTTTTCGAAGATGAGCGCAATATTTTTCCCGGTAAGCTGCTGAGTTTCACAACCTTTTTTCTTATCGGCTTTCAGCTTTGCGGAAAGGGCTAATAATTCATTGAGTTGTGCAGGGGTAAAATCCAGTAATTTAAGAAAGTGCTTTTGATAAAAGTGACTCATCTTTTCCTCACATGGCTCAGGCCACTTATTGAATTAAAATTCAATTTATATGTATGAATATTCATTTGCAACCCCCAGGCCGCAAATCTTTAGCGGGAAAGGTGGAGGCAAACCGATGCGTGTGTGAAAATAGAAGTATCTGCCGACACATTGAGGAAAGGGCCATGGCAAATCCAGAACTGCTGGAAGAGCAACGCGAAGAAACGCGTTTGATTATTGAAGAATTACTGGAAGATGGCAGCGATCCGGACGCGCTGTACACCATCGAACATCACCTTTCTGCAGACGACTTTGAAACCCTGGAAAAAGCAGCGGTGGAAGCGTTCAAAATGGGTTATGAAGTGACCGACCCGGAAGAGCTTGAAGTGGAAGAGGGCGATACCGTCATCTGCTGCGACGTGCTGAGCGAATGCGCCCTGAAGGCTGAACTGCTGGACGAGCAGGTTGAACAGCTGCTGAACCTCGCCGAGAAGTTTGGCGTGGAGTACGACGGCTGGGGCACCTACTACGAAGACCCGAACGGCGAAGAGGGCGAAGAGGGCGACGAAGAAGATTTTGTGGACGAAGACGACGACGGCGTGCGTCACTAAGTCCTTACGTGCAGCGGCTCCCCGCCGCTGCATTTCACCTGGCTACGAATATAAACATGAATTACCCCGAGCTGCTTTCCCCGGTTCTTAATTTCCTGCACTGCCCGACGCCCGAGGCGTGGATTGCCAAAGCCCGCAGGCCTGAGCATCTGCCTTTGCTGCTTACCGATCATATGGTTTGCGAACTTAAAGCCGCGCAGACGGCCATGCTGCTGATCCGCAAATACGTCGCCGATAGGTCCAGCGCCCAGGCGCTGCTCGACTGGCTAAAACCCTACGAGGATTTTACCTTCCGTGAAGGCGAAGAGCCGGATTTCATCAGCCTGCATAAAGGGCTTAGCAAAAGCGTAATGCCCAAAACGCGCACGGCATGGGGCCAGGCGCTTATCGACAGCATGGTTTTGCTTATCAAAGAAGAGCTGCACCACTTCTGGCAGGTGCGCGAGCTAATGATCGCCCGTGATATTCCCTACGTGAAAATCACCGCCAGCCGCTATGCTAAAGGTTTGCTGAGCGAGGTACGCACGCACGAACCCGTGATGCTGGTGGATAAGCTTATCTGCGGCGCCTATATCGAAGCGCGTTCATGCGAGCGTTTTGCGGCCCTGGCGCCGCATCTGGACTGCGAGTTGCAGAAGTTTTATTTGTCCCTGCTGCGTTCAGAAGCCCGGCATTATCAGGACTATCTGGCTCTGGCAGAGCGCATTGCCGGTGGCGATATCAGCGACCGGGTGCGCTTTTTTGGTGAAGCAGAGGCGGCGCTAATCTCCAGACCGGATAGCGAACTTCGCTTCCATAGCGGCGTACCTGACCCTGATTAACAAGGACATTTAATGAACTGGACTCACGTCATTCTTGCAGGCTATGTCGGCGCGGTGATTGCGGCGGTAGTGGGCGTTGCCCGTAAAAAAGGCAGGCTTGGTAAAGTCGGCGCGTTGGCTATTGCCGTCGTGGCTATCCTGGCCTGGAACATTATTGATGTGAAATACCTCATTCCCCGCGAGGGGAAAAGCGCGGCGCTGTCGCCGGAAAGCCAGTTCGACGAAGCGTTCAACAAGATGCCGGTTTATCAGGTGATGAAAGAACGCCAGCCCGAGCTCTTCGCCTCCGTTCGCCAGCAGGCGCTGACGATGCACAAAGAAGGCAAATCGGAGCAGCAGATAATCGACGCCGTTCAGCCGCGGATCCTTGCCTTCCAGATGCAGCAGTTGCAGAACGCAGCCGACGCCAACGTAGTGGCCTATATGCAAATCAATATGCAGCAGACCGCGATGGTGCAAAAAGCCAGCGATGACGAATGTTTTCGTTTCCTGTTCCCGGCGGTGAAAGGCGGCGTTAATGTGGTGCGTATCATTCCGCGAGAAATCAATTTACGCCGTATGGAAGTCGATGCGCAAATGCTGCGCTCCGCTTTTGGTGCGGATAAACATACCGTGACTTCCGCAGAGCGCGAGCAGGGCCCGGCGGGATATCCAGCCGATCGTTCAGCGGCTGGTTAAACAATACGGACAGGATATTCAGCTAATCGCCGACCCGCACAAAGCCGTGGGCAAAGAAGCCGTGGTCTGCAATCTGGTGCAGGATTTATGGCGAAACGTCATGCTGTTGCCGCCGCAGAAGGCCGCCGCGATTATTCGTCTGTCGTTTGAGGAGCAATAGCCAGCGGGCGGATAGCGTTGCGCTGGTCCGCCTGGCTATTAAAGCGCTTTGAGCATCCTGACTTCGCAGTCCACGTGCCCGGTACAGCCGAGGGGTTGAGAAATATGCTCGAAGCCCAGGCGCTCGTACAGCGCGATAGCTTCGGTCAGAAAGGCGGTGGTTTCCAGATAGCAGCGCTTAAAGCCCTGCTCGCGGGCAAAATCCATCGCCTGCAGCGCCAGCCGCTTCGCCAGGCCTTTGCCGCGAACCACCGGCAGGAAGTACATTTTCTGCAGCTCGCAGATATCCGGCTCGCTGCAGGACAACGGCGCGACGCCGCCGCCGCCAACGACTTTCCCTTCCAGCTCCACGACCCAATAAGCATGGCCGGGCTTGCTGTAGAGCTGATAAAGCTCGTCCAGGTTAGGATCCGCGACCGTGTAGCCTTTGTCGGCCGTTAAGCCGTATTCAGCGGACACCTCACGGATCACGCGGGCGATGGCGGGATTGTCATGGGCGCAAATCCTGCGCAGGGCAAGATCGACCGGAGCAGCAATGTTCATCATTTGGCTCGTCATTCCTGGGACACATAGGGCGAGTTAATAGCACTACCTTGAAAAGGGTGCAAGAGAGGATCTTTCAACCTTCCATAAAAAAAGCCGGGAATGCTCCCGGCTTTTTACGCTTAACGACTCAGCTACAGCGCGGCGATAACGCCCTGCTGTTCAATCAGCTTCGCTTTCGCATCGGCGAAACCCGCCAGGCGTTCACGCTCTTTCGCAACCACCTCTGCCGGCGCGCGTGCCACAAAGCCTTCGTTGGACAGCTTGCCTTCGATTTTGCCGATCTCGACTTCGATCTTCGCAACTTCTTTAGCAAGACGCTCAATTTCAGCGGCTTTGTCGACCAGGCCCGCCATCGGGATCAGCAGCTCTGCGCCGTCGATAATTTTGGTCACGGAAACCGGACCCTTATCATCAACCGGCAGGATGGTAATGCTTTCCAGACGCGCCAGGTTCTGCAGGAAGGAGCGGTTGTCGGTAACGCGACGGACCGCTTCTTCGTTACAGCCGCGCAGCAGCACTTCCAGACGCTTGCCCGGCGCGATGTTCATTTCGGCACGGATATTACGGACCGCGGTGATCACATCTTTCAGCCACTCGGTGTCCGCAAACGCGGCCCTCATCGTCCTGAGCGCTGTTATACGCCGGGAATGGCTGGAGCATGATGGTATCTTCGCTGATGCCTTTGAGCACTTTCACCCGCTGCCAGATGGTTTCGGTGATGAATGGAATGATCGGGTGCGCAAGACGCAGCAAGCCTTCCAGCACGTTCACCAGCGTATTGCGGGTGCCGCGCAGTTCGGCTTCAGAACCGTCGTTCATTACCGGCTTGGTCAGCTCCAGATACCAGTCGCAGAACTGGTTCCAGGTAAACTCATAGAGAATGTTGGCAGCGATATCAAAGCGATAGCTGTCCAGCGCCTCACGGTACGCCTTCACGGTGCGGTTGAACTCGGCCAGAATCCAGCGATCCGCCAGCGACAGAACCAGCTCGCCGCTTGCAAAGCCGCAGTCCTGCTCTTCGGTATTCATCAGCACGAAACGGCTGGCGTTCCACAGCTTGTTGCAGAAGTTGCGGTAGCCTTCCAGGCGCTTCATATCCCAGTTGATGTCGCGGCCGGTAGAGGCCAGCGCCGCCAGCGTAAAGCGCAGCGCGTCGGTGCCGTGCGGCTCGATGCCGTTCGGGAACTGCTTCTCGGTGCGTTTGCGGATTTTCTCGGCCAGCTGCGGCTGCATCATGTTGCCGGTGCGCTTAGCCAGCAGCTCTTCCAGCGAGATGCCGTCAACCATATCCAGCGGGTCGATAACGTTGCCCTTGGACTTGGACATTTTCTGCCCTTCATCGTCGCGGATAAGGCCGGTCATATAGACGGTTTTAAACGGCACCTGCGGCTTGCCGTCTTCATCCTTGATGAAGTGCATGGTCAGCATGATCATGCGGGCAATCCAGAAGAAGATGATGTCGAAGCCGCTGACCATTACGCTGGTCGGGTGGAAGGTGCGCAGCGCTTCGGTGTTCTCAGGCCAGCCGAGGGTGGAGAACGTCCACAGGCCGGAGGAGAACCAGGTGTCCAGCACGTCTTCGTCCTGGTTTAGCGCAACCTCGGCGCCGAGGTTGTTTTCAGCGCGCACTTCCGCTTCGTTACGGCCAACGTAGACGTTGCCTGCGGCGTCGTACCAGGCCGGGATACGGTGGCCCCACCACAGCTGACGGGAGATACACCAGTCCTGAATATCGCGCATCCAGGAGAAGTACATGTTCTCGTACTGCTTAGGCACGAACTGAATTTCGCCCTGTTCAACGGCTTCGACCGCCACTTTCGCCAGCGGAGCCGTACGCACGTACCACTGGTCGGTCAGCATTGGTTCGATAACCACGCCGCCGCGGTCGCCGTAAGGCACGGTCAGATCGTGCGGTTTGATTTCGTCGAGCAGGGCCCAGCTCGTCGAACTTAGCGACAACGGCTTTACGCGCGGCAAAACGCTCCAGCTTCTGGAATTCAGCCGGAATAGCGCTGCTGTAAACGGTAGATTCTTCGCCGTTGGTGTCAAACACTTCGGCCGCTTCGCGGATATCGCCGTCGAAGGTCAGAATGTTGATCATCGGCAGGGCGTGGCGGCGGCCAACTTCATAGTCGTTGAAGTCGTGGGCTGGCGTGATCTTCACGCAGCCGGTGCCTTTTTCCATATCGGCGTGTTCGTCGCCCACGATCGGAATACGGCGGTTGACCAGCGGCAGCACCACGAACTTGCCGATAAGATCTTTGTAGCGCGGATCTTCCGGGTTGACGGCCACGCCGGTATCGCCCAGCACGGTTTCCGGACGGGTGGTGGCGACAATCAGGTAATCTTTGCCGTCGGCGGTTTGCGCGCCGTCAGCCAGCGGATAGCGCAGGTGCCACATGGAGCCTTTGGACTCGCGGTTTTCCACTTCCAGATCGGAAATAGCGGTGCGCAGCTTCGGGTCCCAGTTTACCAGGCGTTTGCCGCGATAAATCAGATCTTCTTTGTACAGGCGCACGAACACTTCTTTCACCGCGTTGGACAGGCCTTCGTCCATGGTGAAGCGCTCGCGCTCCCAGTCTACGGAGTTGCCAAGACGACGCATCTGACGGGTGATGGTGCCACCAGACTCCGCCTTCCACTGCCAGATTTTATCGATAAAGGCATCACGGCCGTAGTCGTGGCGCGTTTTACCTTCTTCGGCGGCAATTTTGCGCTCGACGACCATCTGGGTCGCGATGCCGGCGTGGTCAGTCCCCGCCTGCCACAGGGTATTTTTCCCCTGCATGCGCTGGTAGCGAATCATGGTGTCCATGATCGTCTGCTGGAAGGCGTGACCCATATGCAAACTGCCGGTGACGTTCGGCGGCGGGATCATGATGCAGAAGCTTTCCTGGCTGGTATCGCCATTTGGCTTAAAGTAGCCCTGCTGTTCCCAGTGCTCGTAAAGCGGCTGTTCGATATCTTGCGGGTTATATGTCTTTTCCATTGTCTGCTATGTCGTTCCCGGCGGGGTATGAGTCGCCGTAGTCAAGTGGAAACCAGCAACGCGGTACGCCTTGTAGCGCTCGCGGGCCAGTTGTTTTTGAGTGTCTTCGTAAGGTACGAAGTCTATCACTTCATGGAAAGCGGTGGCAAAATCTGCGAAATGCGGCAGCAGGTTGATCAACACATCGCGCGACGAGCTGCCGCGACGCGCCGGCCACGCCAGCTCCACCGGCGCGCCATAACGCGGCCCTTCGCCGGCGAGGTTATGGGGCACAAATGCGTCGGCATCGCGCTGCCAGAGCGCCTCGTCCAGACGGATGGCCTGTTGTTCATCAACGCAGGCGATGAGCAGGCGCTTGCCCGCCCGAAAAGTTTCTGCCGCAAGTGTACAGACCAACGCTTCAACGGCGCTCAGCTCGCCTGAGACGGCGTCGTTGTCGAGAAGGTAGAACGTCGCGTTTTTCATTTGCTTCGCTTTTGATGGCTAATGAGGTTTCCCCTCATCCCGGCTTTCCCCCGGCGAAGGGGGATGCCGACAATCCCCTCTCCGAAAAGGAGAGGGTGAGGGGCAGGGTTACTCTTCCCCGTTAAACCCGGAACGGTTCAACAGGAACTGCGACAGCAGCGCCACCGGACGGCCGGTCGCGCCTTTCGCTTTGCCTGAACGCCAGGCGGTGCCTGCGATATCCAGGTGGGCCCAGTTGTACTTACGGGTAAAGCGCGACAGGAAGCAGGCTGCGGTAATAGCGCCGCCCGGACGGCCGCCGATGTTCGCCATATCGGCGAAGTTGGACTCCAGCTGCTCCTGATACTCATCGCCGATCGGCAGACGCCATGCGCGATCGCCCGCCTGTTCAGAGGCGCTAATCAGCTCATGCGCCAGCGGATTGTGGTTGGACAGCAGGCCGGTGATGTGATGGCCCAGGGCTATCACGCAGGCGCCGGTCAGCGTTGCCACATCGATAACCACCTCCGGCTCAAAGCGCTCGACGTAGGTCAGCACGTCGCACAGCACCAGACGGCCTTCCGCGTCGGTATTCAATACCTCAACGGTTTGCCCGGACATGGTGGTCAGCACGTCGCCTGGGCGATAGGCCCGGCCGCCCGGCATGTTTTCACAGCCGGCCAGCACGCCGATAACGTTAATCGGCAGGTTCAGTTCCGCGACCATGCGCATAACGCCATACACGGACGCGGCGCCGCACATGTCGTATTTCATCTCGTCCATGCCTTCGGCAGGCTTGATGGAGATACCGCCGGAGTCAAACGTCAGGCCTTTGCCCACCAGCACGATCGGACGGGCGTCCGGCGCGTCGTTGCCTTTGTACTCAATAACGGACATCAGCGATTCGTTCTGCGAGCCGTCGCCCACCGCGAGGTAGGAGTGCATGCCCAGCTCTTTCATCTGCTGCTCGCCGATGACGCGGGTCACGACGTTTTTGCTGTAGGAATCGGCCAGTTGACGGGCCTGGGAGGCCAGGTACGCCGCGTTGCAAATATTCGGCGGCATGTTGCCGAGATCTTTTGCCGCTTTGATACCGGCAGAAATGGCCAGACCGTGCTGAATCGCACGTTCGCCGCTGGTCAGTTCACGACGAGTCGGTACATTAAAGACCATTTTACGCAGCGGGCGGCGCGGCTCGCTTTTGTTGGTTTTTAGCTGGTCGAAGCAGTAAAGCGACTCTTTTGCGGTTTCTACCGCCTGGCGGACTTTCCAGTAGGTATTGCGGCCTTTAACGTGCAGCTCGGTCAGAAAACAAACCGCTTCCATGGAGCCGGTGTCATTGAGGGTATTAATCGTTTTTTGAATAACCTGCTTGTACTGACGCTCATCCAGCTCGCGCTCTTTACCACATCCAATCAGCAGAATACGCTCAGAAAGCACATTCGGAACGTGGTGTAGCAATAAAGTCTGACCTGGTTTCCCCTCAAGCTCACCGCGGCGCAGAAGAGCGCTGATGTAGCCATCGCTGATTTTATCGAGTTGTTCGGCGACCGGGGACAGGCGACGCGGTTCAAAGACTCCCACAACGATGCAGGCACTACGCTGTTTCTCGGGGCTACCGCTTTTTACACTGAACTCCATGCACTACGCTCCTGAATCTTAAAGACAACGGCGGTGGCTACAGCTAGAATTGCAAGCTCTCGTAACTCATGTCCGCTGTTGCGATGACTTCGTGTTAATCTTAACGAATGTATTTTTACGGTTTCGGCAACGTCAGTTAAACACCCTGTGGCATCACTTCGCCGGGTAAGTTTAATCTTAGCGATGTTTTCGACGACCCAAGAGAATAAATGACGTATAAGCGATGAAACAAGCGATTTTCCTGCAAAAAGACTCGTTTTCACAGGCGTACTTAATGTGATTATCATAAGATATCTGGTTCGGGAGACGCTCAAAAGCCAGCTTGCCATCCTCTTCATCCTGCTGCTGATCTTCTTTTGTCAGAAGCTGGTCAGGATCCTTGGCGCGGCGGTTGACGGCGATATCCCAACAAATCTCGTTCTTTCTCTGCTGGGATTAGGCGTGCCGGAAATGGCGCAGCTTATCCTGCCTTTAAGCCTGTTTTTAGGGCTCCTGATGACGCTTGGGCGGTTATATACCGAAAGCGAAATCACGGTAATGCATGCTTGTGGTCTGAGTAAAGCAGTGTTGATCAAAGCCGCGATGATCCTCGCACTCTTCACCGGCGTGGTGGCGATGGTCAACGTTATGTGGCTGGGCCCGTGGTCTTCGCGCCATCAGGATGAAGTGCTGGCGGAAGCCAAAGCGAACCCCGGCATGGCGGCGCTTGCGCAAGGGCAATTCCAGCAGGCGACCGACGGCAACTCGGTGCTGTTTATCGAAAGCGTTGAAGGCTCAAGCTTCAAGGATGTCTTCCTTGCGCAGCTACGCCCGAAAGGCAACGCGCGTCCGTCCGTGGTGGTGGCTGACTCCGGGCATCTCTCCCTGCGGGCTGACGGCTCGCAGGTGGTTACGCTCAACACCGGCACCCGTTTTGAAGGCACGGCGCTGCTGCGCGACTTCCGCATCACGGATTTCCAGGACTATCAGGCCATCGTCGGGCATCAAACGATAGCGCTGGATCCGAACGACGCCAGCCAGATGGACATGCGAACGCTATGGCACAACGACCAGCCTAACGCTCGCGCCGAGCTGCACTGGCGTATAACGCTTGTGCTCACCGTCTTTATTATGGCGCTGATGGTTGTTCCTCTTAGCGTGGTGAACCCCCGCCAGGGCCGCGTTCTGTCCATGCTTCCGGCGATGCTGCTGTATCTGGTCTTCTTCCTGCTGCAGACTTCGCTTAAGTCGAATGCCGCAAAAGGCAAAATCGACCCGATGATTTGGATGTGGCTGGTGAACCTTGTGTACTTTGCTATCGCGCTGGTATTAAACGTGTGGGATACGGTACCGATGCGCCATTTACGCGAGCGCTTGCTTAAAAAAGGAGCGGCATAAATGTTTGGCGTACTCGACCGTTATATCGGTAAAACCATCTTCACCACCATCATGATGACGCTGTTCATGCTGGTGTCGCTGTCGGGAATCATTAAGTTTGTCGATCAGCTAAAAAAAGCCGGGCAGGGCGATTACTCAGCGATGGGCGCAGGCTTGTACACCGTTCTGAGCGTGCCGAAAGACATTCAGATTTTCTTCCCGATGGCGGCTTTGCTGGGCGCGCTGCTGGGGTTAGGCATGCTGGCGCAGCGCAGCGAGCTGGTGGTTATGCAGGCGTCAGGCTTTACCCGCATGCAAATCGCGCTTTCCGTGATGAAAACCGCCATTCCTCTGGTGCTGTTGACCATGGCGATTGGCGAATGGGTGGCTCCGCAGGGCGAACAGATGGCGCGTAACTACCGCGCGCAGCAGATGTACGGCGGCTCGCTGCTGACTACGCAGCAGGGTTTATGGGCGAAAGACGGCCATAACTTCGTCTATATCGAACGCGTGAAGGGCGACAACCAGCTGGCCGGCATCAGCATCTATGGCTTCACTAAAGATCGCCGCCTGCAGTCCGTGCGTTATGCCGCCTCGGCCCAGTACGACGCGGAGCACAAGGTGTGGCGACTGTCGCAGGTGGACGAGTCCAACCTGACCGATGCGAAACAAATCACCGGTTCCCAGACGGTCAGCGGCGAGTGGAAAACCAACCTTACGCCGGACAAGCTCGGCGTGGTGGCGCTGGATCCTGATGCGCTGTCGATAAGCGGTTTGCACAACTACGTGAAATACCTCAAGTCGAGCGGCCAGGACGCGGGGCGTTACCAGCTCAACATGTGGAGCAAAATATTTGCCCCGCTGTCGGTTGCGGTCATGATGTTAATGGCGCTGTCGTTTATCTTCGGGCCGCTGCGCAGCGTGCCGATGGGCGTGCGCGTGGTTACCGGCATCAGCTTTGGCTTCGTGTTCTACGTGCTCGACCAAATCTTCGGGCCGCTAAGCCTTGTGTATAACATTCCGCCGATCCTGGGCGCGCTGTTGCCAAGCGCCAGCTTCTTCCTGATCAGCCTCTGGCTGATGATGAAGCGCTCTGGTTAAGCCGGGTAAAGATCTCGGGCGGTGCATCGCCGCCCGACCGGCATGCTGCTGTAACGTGTCGGGTGGATAAGCGAAAGCGCCATCCACCGGCCGTTATCCTTTTACCAGCCCCGGCGCCTGCCACATCGAGGTGGTAAGCCCGCTGTCCACCAGCGTGAGCTGATCCGCATACACCTTCATCCATTTACTTTTCATCTCGTCATACAGCTCCCGATGCGCCCGGTTGGGCGTGAACTCGCGCTGCCACTGTACCAGCCTTTCACCGGTATCGGCCATATCGTTAAACAGCCCGGCGCCAACGCCTGCGGCAATGGCGCAGCCGAGCGCCGTGGCCTCTTTTACCATCGGCACGCGCACCGGTAAGCCGGTCACATCGCTTAAAATCTGGCTCCACAGCGCGCCTTTCGAGCCGCCGCCCGCAAAGACCAGCGATTCAAACTGCACGCCTGAAAAACCGGAAATCTGCTCAAGGTTGCACGCCGAGACAATAGCCGCGTTCTCTTCCAGCGCGCGGAACAGCGTCGCTTTATTGCACTTCTCGGGATCGATGGAGAGGTTAATAAACGACGGCGCCGCGTGATACCACTGCTTGAAATGCATCGCGTCGGAGAAAATCGGCATCACGCCGTGGGAGCCTGCCGGCACACCTGCCGCCATATCTTCGAGCAGCGCGTAGGTATCCTTGCCCAGCCTTTCGGCCAGCGCTTTTTCCTCGGCGCAGAAGGCGTCCCGGAACCAGCGCATGGTCAGGCCGGTAAAGAAGCTGATGGATTCCGCCTGCACCATGTTGCCGATAACGTGCGGGTTAATGCGGATATTCATCTCCGGGTCGGTCCTGATGGCCGGCAGGTTAACCACCTGCTGCCAGAAGGTTCCGCCCAGCACTGCCGTTTGCCCGGCGCGTACCACGCCGAGCCCCAGGCAGCCCAGCTGTACGTCGCCGCCGCCCATCACGACCGGCGTACCGGCGAGCAGCCCGCTTTGCTGCGCGGCTTGCTGGGTGACGCCGCCGAGCACCGTGCCGGTTTCCTTAACCGGCGAGAGGATGTCTGCCCGCAGGCCTGCCATATCCAGCAACGCGGGCCGCCAGTCGCGGGTAGCCAAATCAAGCATTCCCGTGGTGCCGGCGTTGGAAGGGTCAACCGCCAGCTCGCCGGAAAGCTTCGCCGCCAGCCAGTCGCTGATCATGGTGATGGTCGCCGCCTGACGATAAATATCGGGACGATGGTGCGCAAGCCACAGCAGGCGCGGCATGGCGCTTAACGCCAGCGTCTGCCCGGAAACGTGGTACACCTCGGACTCAAACTGAAAATCGTGAATTTCTTTTAGCTCGCTCACCTCGCGGCTGGCACGGGCGTCTACGTTAGCGCACGCCCAGATCGGGTCGCCGTTGCGGTCGTAGAGCACAATGCCTTCGCGCATGGAGCAGCAGGAGACAGCGCTAATCGCGCCGGGCGGCAGATGCGCTTTTTGCAGCGCTTCCCGGATGCACTGACAGGCAAGCTGCCAGTTGGTGCCGAGGTCAAACTCCATCGAGCCGGGCACGTCGGCCACGCTGAGGTGTTTCCATTCGGCCTGGCCGACGGCAATCTGGTGGCCGGAAGTGTCGAAGATAACGGCGCGGATACTGCCTGTCCCTGCATCTAAAGCTAAAAGATAACTCATTGGCTAACCCCTGCTTTACTCGAAGCGCAGGGGTTAATCAGCCAGAGCCAATACCGCCCGCGCGGTCTCTTCTTCCGTCACCAGGCCGTTAATACGGCGGCCTTTCAGTGCGGCATAAATAGCGTCCGCCTTATCGTGCCCGCCCGCCACGCCGACAATCGTCGGCAGATGGGAGAGGTCGTTTAGCGTCACGCCCAGCAACTCGCGGTGGATTTCCAGTTCTTCCACCAGTTCGCCATCCGCTTGCAGGAAATAGCCGAGAATATCGCCCACCGCCCCTTTTCGGGCGTACATCAGCTGTTCTCCCTCGCTGATATAACCGGAGCGCAAAATCGTGGCGTCGCGCTTCTGGTTTATCGCGCCAATGCCGACGACCGCTACGTCCGCGGCCATCGCCGCGAGGATCACATCCCGCACGCTCGACTCCATGCGTAAAATTTCCGCCACCTGCGGCGAGGAAACGCGCAGCGGGGCGGGAATCATGCTGACGCTACAGGCCGCGTCAAGCTGCCCGATGCCCGTCATATACGGCCCCACGCCGCCGGAAAGCGTCACCAGGCGAATCTGCTGTGAGCCGATAAAGCCGCTCAGATGCTGCAGGCAGCTCATGGTGGTTTCGCCGAAGCCCACCGCCAGCAGCTGCCCCGGCTCCAGCACGCCCATCAGCGACTGCGCGGCGCCGATGCCCAGGCGCGTGCTCATCAAGGGCGTGCTCTGCGCGGGCAGCACGCGGGCGATTTTAAGGTTGAACCGCTGCTGCAGCGCCGTTTCCAGCGCCAGGCAACCCTCGTAACGCGAGTTAATCTGTACGCGTATCACCCCCGACTGACGGCCCTTTTCCAGCAGGCGCGAAATCTTCAGGCGCGGCAGGCCGAGGCGTTCACCAATATCATTCTGCGTTAATCCGTCGTGGTAGTAAGACCAGGCTACCCGCGCCAGTAATTCTTCCTCTGCCATCGGCAGGGTGCCCAGCCGCCCTTCTTCAGCTCGTTTATCGCTCATAGGTGAACTCTTATTCAAATTTAGATCATATGTTCGGAATTGCCGGACGAGAAAATGTGAGGCGTACGGCAAAAAGATCATTTTGTGATGCACAGGGTTTAGCCGATCTAATTAAAAATTTTGTGATCCCCGCCCGGTTGTAAATATATATCGGCGTCTACGCTTTTGAACATTATTAATGTGATTTTTCTTTTGTTCAATTGCGGAGTGAAGATGCACAACAACACCGCCGTGCTGGAAGCCTGCCGTATCAGCAAGCAGTTCTCGGGCGTGAGCGTCCTCAAAGACATTGATTTTGCTCTGTATGCAGGGCAGGTCCACGCTCTGCTCGGCGGCAACGGGGCAGGGAAGTCGACGTTAATGAAGATCATCGCCGGGGTGGACATTCCCGATCGCGGCGAGCTGCGGGTGCACGGTAAAACCTTCGGGCGGCTCACCCCGGCGCAGGCCCATGAGCTGGGCATTTATCTCGTGCCGCAGGAACCGATGCTTTTTCCCAACCTTAGCGTGCGGGAAAACATTCTTTTTCGCCTGCCCGCAGGCCGCGAAGCTGAAGACCGCCTGCAGGAGAAAATGCGCCAGCTTGAGTGCCAGATCCCGCTGACCGCCGTCGCCAGCACGCTGGAAGTGGCGGATCAGCAAATGGTTGAGATCCTGCGCGGGCTGATGCGCGAGGCGAAAATCCTCATCCTCGATGAGCCAACCGCCTCGCTGACGCCGGGTGAAACCGAGCGGCTGTTCCGCCAGATCCGCGCCTTACAGGAGCTTGGCGTCGGCATTGTTTTTATCTCCCACAAGCTTCCGGAAATCCGCAAAATCTCCAGCCATATTTCAGTGATGCGCGACGGAGCGGTGGTGCTGCACGGCGAAACGGCGCAGCTGCTGGACGAGCAGCTGATCAACGCGATGACGCCGGTTAATCGCCAGCACGCGCTGAGCGACGCGCAAAAGCTGTGGCTGGCGCTGCCGGGCAACCGCCGCACCGAGCCGCAGGATTTTCCGGTGCTGCGCGTGGAAGAGCTGACCGGCGAAGGCTTTATCGATCTGAGTTTCGAACTGTACGCGGGCGAGATCGTCGGCCTTGCCGGATTAGTGGGATCCGGACGTACCGAGCTTGCGGAAACGCTTTACGGCCTGCGGCCCGTTCGCGGCGGACATATCTACCTCGAAAATCGGGAAATCAGCGGCGATACCACGAAGTCACGCCTCGATCGCGGCCTTATTTACCTTCCTGAAGATCGCCAGGTTTCAGGGCTGTTTCTTGATGCGCCGATCCGCTGGAATACCGTGGCGCTCAATGAGCCGGGCCTGTGGCAGCAAAGCAGGCGGGAAGCGGCGATCGTCGAACGCTATCACCGCGCGTTGGGGATCAAGCTTAATAATGCAGAGCAGACGGTGCGCACGCTCTCCGGCGGCAATCAGCAAAAAGTCCTGCTGGCGCGCTGCCTGGAGGCCAATCCGCTGCTGCTTATCGTTGATGAGCCGACGCGCGGCGTTGACGTTGCGGCGCGCGCGGATATCTATCAGCTGATTAAAAGCGTGGCGGCGCAAAACGTTGCGGTGCTGATGATATCAAGCGATCTCGATGAGTTCGTGGGCCTGGCGGATCGCGTGCTGGTGATGCATCAGGGAGCGATGAACGGCGAGTTGCGTAAGCCGGCCATCAATGTCGATCGCATGATGAGCATGGCGTTTGGCGGAGGTCAGGCATGAGAAAACTGTTGAAGAACCGCGAGCTGAGCGCGCTGCTTGCCATCCTCGCCCTGTTTGCGGTGCTGGTGGCGCTTAATCAGAGCTACTTCAGCCTGCAAACGCTGGGCATGATCTTTACCAGCGCGCAGATCCTGATCCTGCTGGCCGTGGGCGCCACTATGGTGATGCTGACGCGCAACATTGACGTGTCCGTTGGCTCGACGGTCGGCCTGTGCGCCATCGCCGTCGGCGTAGCGTTAAACAACGGCTATAGCCTGCCGGTGGCGATGCTGTTCGCGCTGGTTATCGGCGCGCTGGCCGGTTTTTTCAACGGCGTGCTGGTCGTCTGGCTGCGTATCCCGGCGATTGTTGCCACGCTCGGCACGCTCGGGCTTTATCGCGGCGGCATGCTGCTGTGGACCGGCGGCAAATGGATTGAAGGGCTGCCGGCCAGCCTTAAGGCTCTATCGGAGCCAGCCGCGCTGGGCGTTTCTCCCCTTGGCATGATGGTGCTCGGCCTGGTGATTATCGCCGCCTGGACGCTGGCCAGAACGGCGTTCGGACGCGATTTCTATGCGGTGGGCGATAACCTCGCCGCCGCCCGTCAGCTCGGCGTTGCGGTGAACCGCACCCGCCTTCTGGCCTTCACTTTCAACGGCATGCTGGCAGCGCTGGCCGGCATTATCTTCGCCTCGCAAATCGGCTTTGTGCCAAACCAGACCGGCAGCGGGCTGGAGATGAAAGCCATTGCCGCCTGCGTGCTCGGCGGCATCTCCCTGCTGGGCGGCACGGGCACGGTGATTGGCGCGTTCCTCGGCGCGTTTTTCCTCACGCAAATCGACACGGTGCTGGTGCTGTTCAAACTTCCGGCCTGGTGGAATGACTTTATTGCCGGGCTGGTGCTGCTCGGCGTGCTGGTGCTGGACGGACGTTTGCGCCAGGCGCTGGCCCGGCACCAGCGGGCGCAGAAATACAGCCGCTTTGTGCCGCCGCTGCCGGGCGCGAAAAACGTCCGGCCTTTTCCCCGCAAGAAGAAGGATGTGGCGTAAATGATCAGGCTGAAACTTAACTGGGAAATCGCCCTGCTGCTGATTCTGGTGGCGGAGATCCTGCTGTTTGGCGCGGTGAATCCGCGCATGCTCGATATCAACATGCTGCTGTTCAGCACCAGCGATTTCATCTGCATTGGCATCGTGGCGCTGCCGTTAACGCTGGTGATCATCAGCGGCGGCATCGATATTTCGCTCGGCTCCACTATCGGCCTGTGCGCCATCGCGCTTGGCGTGATGCTGCAGGCGGGACTGCCCATTTCGCTGGCCGTTATTCTTACGCTCGCCGTCGGCCTGCTGTGCGGGTTGTTTAACGCCGCGCTCATTCACTACACCGGCATCAGCCCGCTGGTCATCACGCTCGGCACGCTTTATCTCTTCGGCGGCGGCGCGCTTTTGCTGTCCGGCATGGCGGGGGCGACGGGCTACGAAGGCATTGGCGGCTTCCCGGACGCCTTTACCGGTTTCGCTAACCTCACGCTGTTCGGCCTGCCGGTTCCGCTGGTGATGTTCGCGGTGATCACCCTGCTGTTCTGGCTGCTGACCCATCGCGGCCGTTTTGGCCGCCATATCTTTTTAATTGGGCAAAACCCGCGGGCGGCGCGTTATGCCGCGCTGCCGGTGAACGGCTCGCTGTACGGCGTATACGGCATGGTGGGGCTGGCTTCGGCCATCGCCGCCGTCGTGCTGGTTTCTTATTTCGGCTCGGCGCGTTCGGATTTGGGGCGCGATTTGCTGATGCCGGCCCTGACCGCCGCCGTGCTTGGCGGCGCGAATATCTACGGCGGTTCCGGGTCGATACTGGGCACCGCGCTGGCGGCGCTGCTGGTGGGGTATCTGCAACAGGGTTTACAGATGGTTGGCGTGCCTAATCAGGTATCAAGCGCGTTATCAGGCGCGCTGTTGATTTTGGTGGTCATTGGTCGTTCGGTGAGTTTGCACCGCGATTATCTTCAGGCGGCATGGCGTCGCCTGCGCGGGCATAAGAAAACTAACGGGAGTTTGATATGAAGCAGACAGCAAAACGCGCCCTGCGGCTCGGCGCATGGGCTTTAGCCTTTGGGGTTGTCGCCGCTCAGGCCGCCGATCGTATCGCCTTTATCCCCAAACTGGTGGGCGTGGGCTTCTTTACCAGCGGCGGCAACGGTGCCATGCAGGCGGGCAAAGATCTCGGCGTGCCGGTCACCTACGACGGGCCGACCGAGCCGAGCGTCTCCGGGCAGGTGCAGCTTATCAATAACTTCGTCAATCAGGGCTATAACGCGATTATCGTGTCCGCGGTTTCGCCAGACGGCCTGTGTCCGGCGCTTAAACGCGCCATGCAGCGCGGCGTCAAAGTGCTGACGTGGGACTCCGACACCAGGCCGGAATGCCGCAGTATTTACATCAACCAGGGCACGCCGCAGCAGCTTGGCGGCATGCTGGTCGAGATGGCGGCAAAACAGGTGACGAAACCCGCGGCTAAAGTCGCTTTCTTCTACTCCAGCCCGACCGTCACCGACCAGAACCAGTGGGTGAAAGAGGCAAAAGCGAAGATCGCCAAAGATCATCCGCAGTGGCAGATCGTTACCACGCAGTTTGGCTATAACGACGCTACGAAATCCCTGCAGACGGCGGAAGGGATCCTGAAGGCGTATCCGGATCTTGACGCTATTATCGCGCCGGACGCCAACGCGTTGCCCGCTGCGGCGCAGGCGGCTGAAAACCTCAAACGGACCGACGTCGCCATTGTCGGCTTCAGCACGCCAAACGTCATGCGTCCCTATGTTGAGCGCGGCACGGTGAAAGCCTTTGGCCTGTGGGATGTGGTGCAGCAGGGGCAAATTGCGGTCAACGTCGCCAATACCATGCTGACAAAAGGCGATCTCAACGTGGGCGACAGCGTCGAGGTGGCGAAGATTGGCACGCTGAAGGTCGAACCCAACAGCGTGCAGGGCTATCAGTATGAGGCTAAGGGCAACGGCATAGTGCTGCTGCCGGAGCGCGTGGTATTCACTAAAGAAAACATCGGCAAATACGACTTCTGAGGGAGGAAATAATGGCAGATCTTGACGATATCAAAGAAGGCAAGGACTTTGGGTTGGGCCGCCCGCAGGAGAACAAAGCTTTTTATCTGAAGGGCAGCGGCGCGCTGGACTGGGGCATGCAGTCCCGGCTGGCGCGAATCTTTAATCCAGATACCGGCCGCACCGTGATGCTGGCGTTCGACCACGGGTATTTCCAGGGCCCGACCACCGGCCTTGAACGGATCGATTTATCCATCGCGCCGCTGTATGAAGAAACCGATGTGCTGATGTGCACGCGCGGCATTCTGCGCAGCGTTGTGCCACCGGCGACCAATAAGCCCGTCGTACTGCGGGCGTCGGGTGGGAATTCGATTCTCAGCGAGCTGTCGCGGGAAAGCGTGGCGGTGACGATGGAGGATGCGCTGCGCCTCAATGCCTGCGCGGTGGCGGCACAGATTTATATCGGCAGCGAGTACGAGCATCAGTCGATCAACAATATCATCAGGCTGGTGGACGAAGGCACGCGCTATGGCATCCCAACCCTTGCCGTCACCGGCGTCGGCAAAGAGATGGCGCGTGACGCGCGCTATTTCTCGCTGGCCAGCCGCATCGCCGCAGAAATCGGCGCGCAGTTTGTGAAAACCTATTTTGTAGAGGAAGGCTTTGAGAAAGTGGCCGCAAGCTGCCCGGTGCCGATCGTCATCGCCGGCGGCAAAAAACTGCCGGAGCAGGAGGCGCTGGAGATGTGCTTCCGGGCTATCGATCAGGGCGCGTCCGGCGTGGATATGGGGCGCAATATCTTCCAGTCCGAGGCGCCGCTCGCCATGCTCAAAGCGGTGAAAAAAGTGGTGCATGAAAAGCTGTCCGCCCGCGAAGCCTATCAGTTCTGGCTGGATGAAAAACAGCGGGGAGGCCGGGCATGAACGTCACGCTGGTAGAAATTAATATTAAACCCGAACGGGTTGACGAGTTTCTGGACGTATTTCGCGCAAACCATGAAGGCTCAATCAGGGAACCGGGAAACCTGCGCTTTGACGTGCTGCAGGATCCGGAGGTCGCAACGCGGTTTTTTATCTATGAGGCTTATGAGAACGACGAAGCGGTGCTGGCGCACAAGAAAACGCCGCACTATCTGGCGTGCGTGGAAAAGCTCGACGAGATGATGTCGCAGCCGCGTAAGAAACGGAATTTTATCGGGTTATTGCCTGCCTAAAAAAGCTCCGGGCACGTTAGCTAACGTGCCCGGAGAGTTTATTGCACGGTATTTTCAACGCTTTCACCTGCGGTTACCTGTAAGCTTTCCAGCGCCTTCCTTGCGCAGCCCAGCACGTGTTCACACTGTTCAACGGTGAGGGTCAGCGGCGGCTCGATGCGAATGGTTTTCGCATTGTTGAGCGTGCCGGCGACCAGCACCTGCTGGCGGAACATTTCGCTGGCGAAGTTATAGCCGATTTCGTTATCGCTAAACTCAATGGCTATCAGCAGGCCCTGTCCACGCGCTTCCACAACCATTTCCGGGAACTCGCGAGCGAGGGCCTGGAAACCATCTACCAGAATCTGTCCTTTTTGCGCGGCCTGAGCCGGAAGATTCTCCTCAAGCAGGACGTGAATGGTCGCCAGCGCCGCGGCGCAGGCCAGCGGATTGCCGCCGAAGGTGGTGGTGTGCAGGAAAGGATTATCAAAAAGCACCGAGAAAACTTCTTCCGTGGCGACCGTCGCCCCAATCGGCATTACGCCGCCGCCGAGCGCCTTGGCGAGGCATAAAATATCCGGCTGCACGTTTTCATGCTCGCAGGCGAACATCTTGCCGGTGCGGCCCATGCCGGTTTGTACTTCGTCAAAAATAAGCAGCGCGCCGAACTCATCGCAAAGCTTACGAACCGCTGGCAGGTAGCCCGCCGGTGGCAAAATAACGCCGCCTTCGCCCTGGATGGGTTCCAGAATTAAGGCTGCGACATCATCGCCGGTTTTGCGGCATTCGTTGAACGCTGCGCGTAACGCGTCGATATTGCCGAACGGAACGTGACGGAAGCCCGGAAGCAGCGGCATAAACGGCTTGCGAAACGCGGCTTTTGCCGTAGCGGACAGCGCCCCGAGGGATTTACCGTGAAACGCGCCGCTGGCGGCAATAAAGGTAAATTTCCCACGTGGCGACTGATAGGCCTTCGCGAGCTTAAGCGCCGCTTCGACCGATTCCGTACCGCTGTTGCTAAAGAAGCTGTATTTAAGTTTACCAGGCGTAAGCGTCGCGAGCGTTTTGGCTAGCATTGCCCGTAGCGGGTCGAGAAGCTCCTGACTGTGCAGGGGTTGTTTTTCGAGCTGATGCTGTACGGCGGAAACCACTGTTGGATTACGGTGCCCCACGTTAAAAATGCCGAACCCGCCCAGGCAATCGAGGTACTCCTTACCCTGGGTGTCGACAAGCGTATTCAGGCTGCTCGCTTGCCACTCTACGGCTCCGTAATCCCCGCCGGCGGTCACAGACTTGCGATACTCAAGAAAACCTGGATTAACATGCTGCTGGAAACTATCGATAACCTCTCGGTTTAATGCCTTCATCTCCTCATGGCTAAGTGACTTCTTTTCGATGATGTTCAGTGCATGCGCCGTGCAGGCAAGAGCCGAGGCGCTGGTAGGTAACCTGTTCAAAATATGCTCCTGGGAGTGGCGTATCACGCGATACACAAAATAAGTATTGCAGGGAATGCGCCATTTCGCCGTCCGCAGGAGAAATCAGGATAAACGCCGGGCGAAACGCGGGTTGCTCAATAATTAATCGCACCGGAGAGGGTTTGGCGCAGTTAAATGCTGGCAGAAAAGGGCGGCGGGA
This sequence comes from Dryocola mayonis, assembly GCF_051307045.1. Taxonomy (NCBI): domain Bacteria; kingdom Pseudomonadati; phylum Pseudomonadota; class Gammaproteobacteria; order Enterobacterales; family Enterobacteriaceae; genus Dryocola; species Dryocola mayonis. The sequence goes on along the minus strand of NZ_CP150452.1, from coordinate 3,631,125 downwards.
AGAGTTGTTAACAGGCGGCTGCACCATAATAATGCAGCCGCCCCCTCGTTATGCGGCGTCCATCCGGTGCTCGCCCCGCGCCAGGGCCGCGCGATTGTACTCGTGCCGGATGCTGCCTCCTGCCATATAAGCCGCGCGGTCAGACATATGCGCTATCACGTCCGCGTCGTGGCTGACCAGCAGATAGGTCATGCCAAACTGCTGTTTCAGGCGGTTTAGCAGGTTAAGAATTTCGGCCTGGACTGACATATCCAGCGCCGATGTGGGTTCATCCAGCAGCAGGATTTTTGGCCGCAGCAGCAACGCGCGGGCAATGGCAACGCGCTGGCGCTGGCCGCCGGAGAGCTGATGCGGATAGCGCCTTGCCGCGTCGGCCGGTAATCCAACCTGCCTGAGCGCCTCTTCAACGCGTGCGGGAATTTGCGTTTCCTTATGGATAGCCAGCGGTTCGGCGAGGGTGCGATAAAGCGTATGGTTAGGATGCAAAGAGGCGTAAGGATCCTGAAACACCATCTGCACGTTGCGCCGCAGCGCGCCCTGAAACCGCACGCCCGGCTGGATGGCTGCGCCCATAAGTTTAACTTCACCCTGCCATTCACGCTGTAATCCCGCCAGCACCCGCAGGATGGTCGATTTTCCGCAACCCGATGCGCCAATCAAACTGAAGGTCTCGCCCTCGTTAATGGCAAAGCTTGCGCTGCTGACCGCGGTCTTAACCTGGCTTTTCGCGGCAAACTGTACGCGCAGATTTTTTACCTCAACGATCGTCATGGGTGTCTCCGTGCAGATTCTGAGTGCGGTCAAGCGTAGGCAGCATCATGCCGTAGGTGGCGGCATCGGGACGGCAGGTCCACAGCGTGCGGGTATAGGGATGGGCGGCGGTGGAGAGGGCGCCCGCTGCCATCTCATCGACTTTTTGTCCCTGATACATCACCAGCACGCGCTGGCAGTGCCGGGCCACCAGCGGTAAATCGTGGCTAATCAGCAGCATGGCCATCTGACGCTGCTCGCACTGCTCCACCAGCAGTTCAAGGATCTGATTGCGCAGGCGCGCATCCAGCGCTGAGGTTGGCTCATCGGCAATCAGCACTTTTGGATTGTTGATCAGCGCGATGGCTATCATTACGCGCTGCCCCATCCCGCCTGAAAGCTCCGCCGGGTAGCGGGCCAGCACGTTGTCCTGCAAGCCTACGGCGTTAATAGCCTCGCGGATTCTTTCCCTGCGCTGCCCGGCAGACAGGCTCTGGTGCAGGCGCAAAGCCTCATCAATCTGCTGGGCGACGTTTTTCACCGGGTTTAGCGCGTAGCGCGGGTCCTGTAAAACCATGGCGATATCGTTGCCGCGCAGACGCCGCCAGTCCCGGTTTTTCATACTCAGCAGGTTATTGTCCAGAACGTTAAGCCGCCCGGCGCTGACCTTGCCCGGCCTGCGCACCAGCCCCATCAACGCTCTTGCGGTCATGGATTTACCCGAGCCGGATTCACCTACCAGCGCCAGCCGTTCATTGCCAAGCTGAAACGAAAGGTTATTCACGACGCGCGCGCCGGGATAGTCGATATTTAAATTGTGGACCTCAATGCGTTTCTCAGTCATGTCCCGGCTCCATTACGTCGCGTAATCCGTCGCCCAGCAGGTTAAACGCAAGGCTTGCTATCAGAATGGCGGTGCCGGGGATTGCCGCAAGCCACCATTGATCGAAAATGACCTGCATGCCGTCGGCGATCATCGCGCCCCATTCCGCCATTGGCGGGCGGGCGCCAAGGCCGAGAAATCCTAAGCCGGCGGCCGCCAGAATAATTCCCGCGAGGTCAAGGGCAAGGCGCACTATTGCCGAAGGCAGGCACAGGGGAAGGATATGCCCGACAAGCAAACGCAGGCCGCGGATGCCCATCATTTCTGCCGCGGCGAGATAATCGCTGTGGCGCAGGCGTTGAATTTCGCTGCGGGCCTGGCGCGCATAGGCCGGCCAGGTCGTCAGCGCCAGCGCCAGCGCGCCGTTTACCAGCCCCGGCCCGAGCATGGCCACAAAAGCGAACGCCAGGATCAGACGCGGCATCGACATCACCACGTCGGTAAAGCGCATCAGCACGCGCTCCAGCCATCCGCCGTAATAACCGGAAAGAATGCCGATCAGCAGCCCGGCCGGCAAAGTTATCGCCGTCACCAGCAAAACCAGACTGAGCGCGGGGCGTGCACCATACAGCAGCCGCGACAGCAGATCGCGGCCGTAGCTGTCGGTACCGAGCCAGTGCTGCGCGTTGGGCGCTTGCAGACGAGCGGCGGCATCCTGCCAGTTGGGATCGAACGGCGCGAGCAGCGGGGCGAACAGGGCCACCAGCACCAGCAGCGTGATAATGGTCAGGCCGAAAAGCGCGGCGGGCGAGCGCAGCATACGGCGTAAAAAGAGATAAGCCGGCATCAGCGCACCCTCGGGTCAGTGACACGCACCAGCACGTCAGTCAGGTTGTTGATAATAACGAAGGACACGCCAATCAGCAGCGTGCCGCCCATAATGGCGGTGGTGTCGCCGGCAAACAGCGCGGTCGTTAAATAGCGGCCGATACCCGGCCAGGAAAAGACGGTTTCCGTGAGCACCGCGCCTTCCAGCATGGAGGTGTAGGCCAGCGCGATGACCGTCAACAGCGTGCCGCGGATATTGGGCAGCACGTGCCGTATCAGGATGGTCATTTCACCCGCGCCTTTGGCGCGCGCAAGGGTAATGTACTCTTTGTTCATCTCGCTCAGGCAGGCCGTACGCGTCAGCCGCGTAATGCTGGCCAGCGAATAGCAGGCGAGAAGAAGCACCGGCAGAACGAGGTGGTTAACGGCGTTGAAAAAGGCGTCGCGATCGCCGGAAAGCCAGGTATCAATCAGTACGAATCCGGTTTTCGCCTCCACGCTGTACTGGTAAATATCGTCGAGCCGCCCGGGCCCGGCGCTCCATTGCCAACGCGCGTAAAACAGCGCCAGCATCAGCAGGCCAAGCCAGAAGATCGGTACAGAGTTACCGAGCAGGGTAAATGTGCGCACCGCCAGATCCCACGGCGAGCCAACGAAGCGCGCGCAGAGAACGCCGAAAACCACCCCCAGCACGCTGCCGATAATCAGCGCAAGGGTAGCGAGTTCAAGCGTGGCGGGAAACGCAGCAAGTAAATCCTGCAGTACGGGCTGTCCGGTAGCGCTGGCGATGCCTAAATCGCCGTGGGGCCAGCTGCGTCAGGTAGTGCCAGAATTGTACGGGCAGCGGCCGGTCTAAACCGAGCTGATGACGCACCTGATCGTAGGTGGCCTGGCTTGCGTGATCGCCTACGATTTGCAGCACGCGATCGACCGGCGAAAGCGCCGAAAGAGCAAAGGTGATAAGCAGCAGGCCGACGAGCGTCAGCGCCAGGGTAAACAAGCCCTGCAATAAAGTCAGCAGCGGACGGCTAAGACGTGCGGATGTGGGTGAGACGAGGGACATTTGTAGCTCTTAACTTTATGGAGCGGGTAGGGTGGATAAGCCAGGCGCCATCCACCAGCCGTTAAGCAGCGGGCAGCTTTTTCGCTTACCCGCCCTCAGCGATGCGTGGGATTACTTACTCACGCGATCGTAATACACCATATCCGCATTCAGCCCCTGCTGGTAGCCCTTCACATTTTCGCGGACCACGATCTGAGTTTTGCCCTGATCGATAAACACATACGGAGAACTGCGCTGCAGCTCCTGCTGGATATTCTTATACAGATCCAGGCGCTTAGCCGGATCGGCTTGCGCTACGGCGGCCAGCGTTTGCTTGTTTAACTCCGGAATTTGCCAGCCGTTCAGGCCAGCTACGGTGCTCGCTTTGCCGTCGTTAAAGGCAAAGGCGCTGGCGTTGGAGTGGGCGTCGAAATAGTCCGGGATCCACAGGCGAATCGCGGCCTGGTGCTGCCTGGCACGAACGCGTGCGTATACCTGGCTGCCCGCCGCCGGCAGCAGATCGACCCTCACGCCGCCCTGGGCAAAGCTTGCCTGCATGGACTGGGCGAGGGTGATAAACGGCGGTTTATTTTCCACATCCAGCGTGAAATGGGCGTCTTTAATGCCCGCTTTGGCGAGGATTTCTTTCGCTTTGGCCGGATCGAATTTAAACGGGTTGTTATCCAGCGCCCCGGCAAAACCGACCGGCAGGAAGCTTTGATGCACAAAATACTGCCCCTTCAGCAGGTCTTTGGTGATGCCTTCGTAATCCACCAGATAGCGCGCCGCTTCCCACAGCGCCGGGTTTTTCAACAGCGGGTTAGCGCCGTTGCCGACGTTGAACACCATGTAGTTCTGCTCGGCGGAAGGAATGCTCAGCACCTTCACGCCGGCTTTGCCTTCCAGAGCGCTGGTTTGATCCGCGCCCAGATCGCGGGCGATATCCGCGTCGCCCTGCTGAATAAGCAGGCGGCGGGCCGCCGGGTCCGGCACGTTTTTAATAATGATGTTTTTAACTTTTGGCGCGTCGCCCGGAGACGTTGGGTTGGCGTCCAGCACTATCGCCTGGTGCGGCTGGTAAACGCGCATTTTGAACGGGCCCGCTGCCGGCGGAGTGCATTTTCAGCCACTCGTTGCCGAAGTCGCCGCCTTTGGCATTCGGCGCGACGGCTTTTTCATCGACGATGGAAGCAATCGGCGTGGAGAGAATATTCAGGGCGACCGCCGGGCTGACGTCTGCGGTCCAGTGCAGCTCAAGGGTGCGATCGTCCACTTTTTTCAACTGGGCCGCGATGTTATCCGGCTGCCAGCCCAGCACGTTAAGAATAAAGGCCGGGGATTTGTTCAGCGTCACCGCGCGGGTGTAGGAGAAGATTACATCTTCCGGGCGCAGCGGGTTGCCGGAGGAAAATTTGGCGTCCGGGCGCAGTTTGACGGTCAGCTTTTTATTAGCGGCGTCGCCCTGCCAGCTTTCTGCCAGCACCGGGATGACTTTTGCCGGGTCTTCACGGTCGGCCTGCACCAGACGCTGATACAGGCTCGGCACGGTCTGAATACTGGAAAGCTCGTTAGCTTCGGCCGGGTCGAGGCTGACGATATCGTCCAGCCCCTGGGCCACGACTAAGGTATTCGGCGGTGTGGCGGCAAAACTGCCCGCGGATAACGCGGCCAGCAGCAGTAACGGCAGAACTTTTTTTTGCATGATGCACCCTGCGTAAAAGGAAGGATTATTATCGATTGTTATTTTCTGACCTGGCTACGTTAGGCGACCGGGGAGTATTCACAAAGTACAAAAATGACTTTGCTTATAAATATAAGGCATATCCAATAACCTGCGGGAATGTCGGAAACAAAAACGCCGGGCGATTGCCCGGCGCTGCTGGCGCTTAACGAGATTATTCGTTGATGTGCGGATGCTGCTGTACGAGGTTGCTACGTTTTGCCTGCAGGGCTTCAATCTCACGATCCAGGTCTTCGATTTTCTGCTCGATGTTATCGTGATGCTCCTGCACGATTTCACGCGCCTCGGCGATATCGGAAGCGGCAGGCGTCGCCCCTTTCAGCGGCTTGTTGGCGGTCTCTTTCATCGTCAGGCCGGTCACCAGGCCGATAATGGCGATAACCATCAGATAGTAGGCCGGCATCATCAGGTTTTCGGTCGATTCCACCAGCCAGGCCGCGAGCGTAGGCGTCAGGCCGGCAACCAGCACGGAAATATTAAACGCGCTCGCCAGCGCGCTGTAGCGGATATGCGTCGGGAACATGGCCGGCAGGGTTGAGGCCATAACGCCGGTAAAGGCGTTGAGGATCACCGCCAGAATCAGCAGGCCGGCAAATATCAATCCCAGCACGTTGCTGTTAATCAGTATGAAGGCGGGAAGAGAAAATATCAGCAGCGCCACGCTACCGAAGAGGATAAACGGACGACGGCCGTAACGGTCGCTCAGCATGCCAATTACCGGCTGCACAAACAGCATGCCGATCATAATGGCGATGATTATCAGCACGCCATGCTCTTCGGAATAATGCAGGTTGTGGGAAAGGTAGCTTGGCATATAGGTAAGCAGCATGTAATAGGTCACGTTGGTGGAGATAACGATCCCGATACAGGTCAGCAGGCTACGCCAGTGCTTGGTGGCAATCTCTTTAAAAGAGACTTTAGGCCCTTCGGCGAGGCCTTCTTTATCGCCCTGTTCCAGCTTGTCGATGTGCTGCTGGAACGCCGGCGTCTCTTCAAGCGCGTGGCGCAGGTACAGGCCGATAATCCCCAGCGGCAGCGCCAGGAAGAACGGCAGACGCCAGCCCCATGCCAGGAAGTTAGCTTCCCCGACGATGGCGGTAATCAGCACGACAACGCCCGCGCCGCAGACGAAACCGGCAATGGAGCCGAAGTCGAGCCAGCTGCCCATAAACCCGCGTTTACGGTCCGGAGAGTATTCGGCCACGAAGATAGAAGCGCCCGTGTATTCGCCGCCCACCGAGAAACCCTGCGCCATTTTTGCAAGCAGCAACAGGATTGGCGCCCAGATACCTATCGTCGCGTACGACGGGATCAGGCCAATACAGAAGGTGCTCAATGACATGATGATGATGGTTATCGACAGGATTTTCTGGCGGGCCGTATTTGTCGCCCAGCATGCCGAAGAACAAACCGCCGAGAGGACGGATCAGGAAGGGAACGGAGAAGGTCCCGAGCGCGGCGATCATCTGCACGCTTGGGCTGGCATCCGGGAAGAAGACCTTACCCAGAGCGTAAGCAACGAAGCCATACACGCCGAAATCAAACCATTCCATCGCATTGCCCAGCGAGGCTGCGGTAATGGCTTTTTTCAGGCGGCTGTCGTCAATGATGGTAACGTCACTGACCTTAATAGGCCTGACTTTCTTTTTCCTTTTTAACATTCTTATCCTCTTTGTTTTCCTTGCGGGAGCAACTTTGCCTCCCTCACTAAGTGTAGTGGGCCCGCGACGATGCGATAGCCGGAACTGTAGCACTTAGCCGCACTACGAAATTTCTGATAATAACCCAATGAAATTATTAGCAAATATCGTTCCACGAAGAAGCCATTATAAATACTACGGCTAATTTGAGAAGTGTGATCTTTGTCAAGTTTAACCGTTAAAGTTAATTCATGCAGCGCCGAAATAACATGAAGAAAGAAAAATTAACATTTGGATCACCTGCATAACGGAGTTGCTATGTCTGCCCCCGCTTCTGTCACCCGGCATGAATTTTTGCTCGATGACGATACCACCCTGATGTCCACCACCGATCTGCAAAGCTACATGACCCACGCCAACGACACTTTTGTGCACGTCAGCGGCTATCAGCTGCACGAGCTTATCGGCGCCCCGCATAATCTTGTGCGTCATCCGGATATGCCAAAAGCGGCTTTTGCCGACATGTGGTTTACCCTCCAGCAGGGCGAGCCCTGGACCGGCATCGTGAAAAACCGTCGTAAAAATGGCGATCACTACTGGGTCCGCGCCAACGCTATCCCGGTGGTGCGCCAGGGTAAAACCACCGGCTATATGTCGATTCGCACCAGGGCGACGGCAGAAGAGGTGGCCGCGGCAGAACCTTTATATAAAGCCTTAAACGAAGGACGAGCGAACCGACGTTTATTTAAAGGGCTGGTGCTGCGTAAAGGCTGGTTTGGCAAGCTGCCGACCATGTCCCTGCGCTGGCGCATCCGGGCAATGATGACGGGGCTATTTGCCGTATTGATGATCGCAGCCGGGGCTTCAGGGCAAAGCATACCTCTGGCGGTGATTAGCGCGCTGGCGACTGTGCTGGCCTGCGGTTTGCTGGAGTGGCAAATCGCTCGTCCACTGGAAAACGTCGCGCGGCAGGCGCTGGAGGTGGCAACGGGGAACCGCCAGAAAATAGAGCATCTTGCGCGCACCGATGAGTTAGGCATGACGCTTCGCGCCATCGGCCAGCTTGGTTTGATGTGCCGCTGGCTGATAAATGATGTCAGCCATCAGGTCGAGAGCGTGCGCAGCGGCAGCGAAACGATGGCCAAAGGCAATGACGAGCTCAACGAGCGCACGCGACAGTCGGTGAGCAACGTGCAGCAGACGGTCACCACCATGAATCAGATGGCCGCCTCGGTGCAGAACAACTCCGAAACCGCCGCGGCGGCAGACAAACTTTCAAGCTCGGCGAGCGATGCCGCGGCACACGGCGGGCGGGCCATGGAAACCGTCGTCACCACCATGGATGATATAGCCGACAGCACCCAGCGCATCGGCTCTATTACCAGCCTGATTAACGATATCGCGTTCCAGACGAATATCCTGGCGCTCAACGCCGCGGTGGAAGCGGCCCGTGCCGGCGAGCAGGGCAAAGGCTTCGCCGTGGTGGCCGGAGAGGTGCGAAGCCTGGCAAGCCGCAGCGCGGCGGCGGCCAACGATATTCGCAAGCTGATCGACGCCAGCGCCAGCAAGGTGCAGTCCGGCACCGTTCAGGTCCACGAGGCGGGACGCACCATGCAGAATATCGTCTCCCAGGTGCAGAACGTCACGCAGCTGCTGGGGCAAATCAGCCAGGCGACGTCGGAACAGGCGGGGGGACTGTCAGAGTTAACCCAGGCGGTGTCGGAGCTGGACGCGATAACCCGCAAAAATGCCGATCTGGTGGAGGAGGGCGCGCACGTCTCGGCAATGGTGAAACACCGGGCTGCACGGCTTGAGGATGCGGTATCGGTGCTGCATTAATGGCATCGCTTAATCGGCGGATGGCGCTTACGCTTATCCACCCTACAATCTCTTTAGCAAAGCAGGTCGGGCAGGCGTAGCGCCACCCGACACTTATCTTTACGCATGTTATGGAGATCGTTATGACGCAGTCGTCCGCTATTAATCGCCGCTTTGTGCTGGCGAAACGCCCGCAGGGCATGCCAACTCATGAAGATATCGTCCTCAAGGAAGAGGATGTTCCGCAGCCCGGCAAAGGCCAGATGCTGTTACGCACGCTGTATCTTTCACTGGACCCGTATATGCGCGGGCGCATGGATGACGCCGAGTCGTACTCCGCCCCGCTGGCAATCGGCGACGTTATCGTCGGCGGAACCGTCTGCCGGGTTGAGAAATCCGAACATCCCGATTATCAGCAGGGCGATCTGGTGCTGGCCTATACCGGCTGGCAGGATTATGCGCTCAGTGACGGCGAAGGGCTGCAAAAGCTGGACGCTGATATGAGCCACCCGTCTTACGCGCTTGGCCTGCTGGGCATGCCCGGCTTTACCGGCTATATGGGGCTGACCGATATCGGTAATCCGCAAAAAGGTGAAACCGTGGTTGTGGCGGCGGCCAGCGGCGCGGTTGGCTCCGTCGTCGGCCAGGTGGCGAAAATACGCGGCGCCAGAATAGTAGGCATTGCTGGCGGCGAGGATAAATGCCGCTACGTTACCGAAACGCTTAAGTTCGACGCCTGCGTCGATCACAAGGCTGCGGACTTTGCGCAACAGCTTAAAAAGGCCTGTCCGCAGGGCATCGACGTTTATTTCGAAAACGTCGGCGGGGCGGTATTCGATGCGGTTTTGCCGCTGCTTAACAGCAAAGCGCGCGTGCCGGTCTGCGGCGTGATAAGCCAGTACAACGGGCAGAACAGCGCTTTTAGCGAGGATCGTTTGCCGCTGCTGATGGGCAAAATCCTCAAAAAACGCCTGCGCGTGCAGGGCTTTATCATCTTCCAGGACTACGGCGACCGTTATCCGGAGTTCTTTAAGCAGATGAGCCAGTGGCTTGGCGAAGGTAAAATTCAGTTCCGCGAGGATATAGTCGACGGCCTGGAAAACGCCGTTGAGGCGTTCCGCGGGCTGCTGAGCGGCAAAAACTTCGGTAAGCTGATTGTGAAAGTCGCCGGGTAAAAAGGCGCCAAGCGCCGGGCCTTTTATTTAAAAGGCCCGTTGCCTACGGAATCCCGCACCAGCAGATCTGATGTGAAAATATTATCTCGCGGCAGATAGCCGCCATCGAGCATGAAAATTAAACGGTTAATGACTTCGCCCATCATTTCGCTGACCGGATCTTTTACGCTCGAAAGGGAAGGCGTTAAATAAGGCGCGGTAGGAATATTGTCAAAACCAATAACGGATACTTGTTCCGGCACCTTAATACCGGCTTCATTTAATTTTTTTATCGCTCCTACGGCCATATCGTCGTTGCTTGCCAGCACGGCGCTGAACGCTGCTTCATTTTTTAACAGGGATTCCAGCGCCTTAAAACCGCAGGCCGGCGTCCATTTTCCCGGTACGATAAGGCCGTCCCGCACGGCTATGCCAGAGGTTTTCAGCGCTTCTTTGTAGCCCGAAAGCCGCTCGATTGCCGTGGGCGAGTCCAACGATCCCGTGATAAAAGCTATTTCCCGGTGGCCGTTTTCAATAAGATATTTCGTGGCCCTGAAGCTGGCGCCTTTATGATCGCAACAGATACAGTGGCTGTGGTGTTTTCTCAGCTTTCGGTTTACCACCATAATAGGCTGCCGGTGCTGCTCAATAATGTCGTCCATTTCATCGATGGTTAAAAAACGCGGATAGATAATTATCGCATCGCACTGCAGATCCAGCAGAAACTGTATCGCCTCCCGTTCTTCCCGGGCGCTGTGTTTGCCGTCCATAAGAATAAGCTGGCGGCCGTTGTCTTCTAATTTTTTCGCCGCCTGGGTGAGAATTTCACTGAAGTAGCTGCCGTTATACAGCGTATTGGTCACCACCAGGCCAATGCACTGGGAAGTATTGCTCGCCAGGTTTCTTGCCAGCAGGTTAGGGCGATAGCCGGTTTCTGCAATAGCCTGATAAACCTGCTTTTTTGTCTCCTCGCTCACGTATCCTTTACCGGACAGCACCCGGGAAACGGTGGCTTTTGAGACGCCCGCTTTTTTTGCCACTTCCAGCATTGTCGACATAAGAGGTTCCTGACTTCCTGAGATGGGCTTCATTCTACACGCAGGGTTTAAGCCGGCAAAATCAGCGTCATTCCGCCTTTTATGCCGATCGTTATCACAAAAAAAGAACAAGAAAAAAATTTTAGTTGATCTGAATATCCAGTGTTAACACTCTTATGTGGAACCGGTTACCTACCTCTGAGAACTGTTACCCATGTCTAAAAATTATGCGGCAGTAGCAAGATCGATAGTCGACGCCCTCGGCGGAGCCAGCAACATCGCGGCCGTCACCCACTGCATGACCCGCTTACGCTTTGTGCTTAACGATGATTCCGTCGTCGACGCCGGAAAACTGAAAGCCATTAGCGGCGTGCTTGGCGTGGTCAGAAACGAAAACCAGTGCCAGGTGATTATCGGCAACACGGTTTCACAGGCTTACGCTGAAGTGCTCAAGCTGCTGCCCGCAGGTGCGATTGCCGAAAAAACCGCGCCTGAGAAAGGCAGGATCACCTTAAAACGAATCGGGGCGGGCATTCTTGACGCGCTGATCGGCACCATGTCGCCGCTGATCCCGGCGATCATCGGCGGGTCGATGGTGAAACTGCTCGCCATGATCCTCGATATGACCGGCGTATTTGGAAAAGAATCATCCACGCTGATTATCCTTAACGTGATTGGCGACGGCGCCTTCTTCTTCCTGCCGGTGATGGTCGCGGCGTCCGCTGCGGTCAAATTTAAAACCAATATGTCGCTGGCTATCGCCATCGCCGGCGTGCTGGTGCACCCGAACTTTATTGACCTGATGGCTAAAGCGGCGCAGGGTCAGCCCGTTGAATTTATGGGGCTTTCCGTCACGGCGGTGAAATACACCTATACGGTTATCCCGGCGCTGGTGATGACCTGGCTGCTTTCGTACATTGAGCGCTGGGTCGATAAAATCACGCCTGCGGTGACGAAAAACTTCCTGAAGCCGATGCTGATCGTGCTGATTTCCGCCCCCATCGCCATCATGCTCATCGGCCCGCTGGGGATCTGGATCGGCAGCGGCATCTCCGCGCTGGTTTATACCGTGCACAGCTATCTGGGCTGGCTGTCCGTGGCGATCATGGGCGGACTGTGGCCGCTGCTGGTCATGACCGGCATGCACCGCGTCTTCACCCCAACCATCATTCAGACCATCGCCGAAACCGGCAAAGAGGGCATGGTTATGCCGTCAGAAATTGGCGCTAACCTCTCCCTCGGCGGTTCATCGCTTGCGGTGGCCTGGAAAACTAAAAACCCGGAGCTGCGCCAGACGGCCCTTGCCGCAGCGGCCTCGGCCATCGTGGCCGGAATTTCAGAGCCCGCGCTTTACGGCGTCGCCGTGCGTCTGAAGCGCCCGCTTATCGCGGCGCTGATCAGCGGCTTTGTCTGCGGCGGCGTCGCGGGCGTGGCGGGGCTGGCAAGCCATTCCATGGCCTCGCCGGGGCTGTTCACCAGCGTGCAGTTCTTCGATCCCTCAAACCCGATGACCATCGCCTGGGTGTTTGGCGTGATGGTGCTCGCCGTCGTGCTCTCCTTCATCCTCACCCTGGCGCTGGGATTTGAAGACATTCCGGTCGAGCAAGCCGAAAACGAAGAGACGCCTGTTGCTGCCGCGCAGCAAGCTGTAAAAGTTAACTAATGAAGAACAAGAGGTATTTCATGGCTGAGTCAATTTTCCCGGCGGATTTTTTATGGGGCGGGGCGCTTGCGGCAAACCAGGCCGAGGGAGCATATCTTGAAGGCGGTAAGGGCCTCACGACCGTAGATATGATCCCGCACGGCAAAGATCGCCTGGCGGTAAAGCTGGGTCAGGAAAAACGTTTTGCCCTGCGCGACGATGAGTTTTATCCAAGCCATCAGGCTATCGATTTTTACCACCGCTATAAGGAGGATATCGCCCTGATGGCGGAAATGGGCTTTACCGTCCTGCGCACATCTATTGCCTGGAGCCGCATCTTCCCGAACGGCGATGAGCAGCAGCCAAACGCGCAAGGTATCGCTTTCTACCGCGACGTGTTCAACGAGTGCAAAAAGCACGGCATTGAGCCGCTGGTCACGCTTTGCCACTTCGACGTGCCGATGCATCTGGTTCGTGAATACGGTTCCTGGCGCAACCGCAAAATGGTTGAGTTCTTCGCTCATTACGCCCGCACCTGCTTTGAAGCCTTTGACGGGCTGGTGAAATACTGGCTGACGTTTAATGAAATCAATATCCTGCTGCACAGCCCGTTCTCCGGCGCCGGGCTGGTCTTTGAGAAGGACGACAACCAGGAGCAGGTGAAATACCAGGCCGCGCACCACGAGCTGATCGCCAGCGCGTGGGCGACGAAAATCGCCCACGAGGTGAATCCTGCAAACCAGGTCGGCTGCATGCTGGCGGGCGGAAACTTCTATCCATGGTCGTGCAAGCCACAGGACGTGTGGGCCGCGCTGGAAAAAGATCGCGAGAACCTGTTCTTTATCGACGTGCAGGCGCGCGGCGCCTATCCGTCCTACACCAGGCGCTTATTTAAAGAAAAAGGCATAGCTATTGCGATGGAGCCGGGCGACGCGGAGATCCTGAAAAACACCGTCGATTTTGTCTCCTTTAGCTATTACGCCTCCCGCTGCGCGTCGGCCGAAATGAACGAGCAGAACACCAACGCGGCGAACATCGTCAAATCATTGAAGAACCCGCATATTCAGGCCAGCGAATGGGGCTGGGGCATCGATCCGCTGGGCCTGCGTATTACCATGAACATGATGTACGACCGCTATCAGAAGCCGCTGTTCCTCGTGGAAAACGGCCTTGGCGCGAAGGACGAAATCAACGCGCAGGGCGAAATTAACGACGACTACCGCATCAGCTATCTGCGCGAGCACATTTCGGCGATGGCCGAGGCGATTGAAGACGGCATTCCGGTGATGGGCTACACCTCCTGGGGCTGCATCGATCTGGTTTCCGCTTCGACGGGGGAGATGAGCAAACGCTACGGCTTTGTGTATGTCGATCGTGACGATCGCGGCAACGGCACGCTGGCGCGCACCCGCAAGAAATCGTTCTGGTGGTATAAGAAGGTTATTGCCAGCAACGGGGCGGATCTGGAATAGGCCGCAGAGCATAGCCGGCAATAAAAGCGGCGTTTGTGCTACAAACGCCGCGTAATAATCAGGCCTGATAGCCGCCGCTTATATCGAGAACGGCGCCCGTGATATACCCGGCCTCCGGGCCGACGAGGAAGGCGATGGAGGCGGCCACTTCTTCCAGCGTGGCGATACGCGCGATGGACAGGGTGTCTGTCAGGCCTGGAGGGAGCACTTCACCGGCCGCGGCGGCCATATCGGTAGGCATAATGCCGGGCTGCACCACGTTAACCGTGATATTGCGCGGCCCCAGATCGCGTGAAGCGCCTTTCGCATAGCCGACCAGCGCAGCCTTGGTGGCGGAGTATTCCGTGACCGTAGGAAAGGCCACGCGTCCGCCAAGGCCCGATCCGACAAACACAATGCGCCCGCCGTCGGTAATTTTTTGCGCCGCGGCGCGCGTCAGCGCCACAACGCCCAGCACGTTAACCCGCCACTGGCGGTCAAGCTCGGCAAAATCCGCCTCGGGATCGTCAATGCGATGGCCCTGCACGGCAATGGCGGCGTTGTTGACCAGGATATCCAGCTTGCCGAAATGGCTGATAACGGTATCGACCAGAGATTGCGCGGCAAAGGGATCGCCCTGATCGTTTTGTATCGCCAGCGCCCGCACGCCTTTTTGCTGCAGCGTTTGCGCCACCGCGGCGGCCTTTTCCCCTGATGCGACATAGCTGAATGCCACATCCGCGCCCAGCTCCGCCAGCCTGACGGCGATGGCTGCGCCCAGTCCGCGCGATCCGCCCGTCACCAGGGCGACTTTACCTGCCAGAGTTTTGTTCATAAAACCTTCTCCTGCTCGTGAGGAATAGTTGGTTATTTGCGTAAGGTGCGACATAAGATAACGATCATTACAGTAATGATCGTTATTGAAATTGACAAGCGCTTTTTTTCCCCATTTAATAACGGACGTTATCGAAAGGGGGAAATGATGGGACGCCATCGCGAATTTAATATCGACGACGCGCTGGATGCGGCGGTGAAAGTGTTCTGGGAAAAGGGCTATGAAGGCACCTCCTATGACGATCTTACCCGCGCTACGGGCGTGAAACGTCCGGGGCTGTATGCGACCTTTGGCAATAAAGAGGCGCTGTTTCAAAAGGTGATTGAGCGTTACACCCAGCGCTATCTGCGCCATATGACCGATGCGCTTTCTGAACCCACCTCCCGAAAAATGGCCGAGCATGTACTTTACGGCACGGTGAGGATGGTGACCTGCGACCCTTTGCATCGCGGCTGCCTGGGAATTAACGGCGCGCTCGCCTGTTCGACGGACGCCGAGCCGATAAGAGAGATGCTTATTCGTTGCCGGGCGCAGGGAGAAGCGAGGCTGCGTCAGAGGCTTGAGCAATACCAAAAAGACGGAGATTTGCCCGAGTCCGCGGACTGTGCGGCGCTGGCCCGCTTACCTGGTTACGGTGAACTACGGGATTTCAGTGCAGGCAAAAGCAGGCGTTTGCCAACCGCAGCTGCTGGCGGTGGTGGAACAGGCTCTGGCAGGATGGCCGGCTGCGCCCGGCGAGAAATAGCATACGGCAGCTATGTTTCTGCCGTATGGGGCGCAGGCAAAAACGTTATTCCACGATCTTATTTAGCGCTTCCAGTGCCTCCTGCGGCAGCATAAGTTCGGCCGCCGCCAGGTTCTGGCGCAGGTGCGTAACCGAAGAGGTGCCGGGGATCGGCAGAATATTCGGCGATCGGCGCAGCAGCCATGCCAGCGCCACCTGCATAGACGTGGCTCCCAGCTGGTCTGCTACCGCCTGCAGCGCCGATGACTGGAGCGGCGAAAAGCCGCCGAGCGGGAAAAACGGCACGTATGCTATCTGCTGGCGGGCAAGCTCATCGATCAGCGCGTCATCTTTGCGGTGCACGATATTGTACATATTCTGCACGCAGACCACGCGGACGGTTTTTTGCGCTTCGGCAAGCTGGGCGGGCGTGACGTTGCTCAGGCCGATATGCCGTATCAGCCCCTGATGCTGTAATTCTGCAAGCGTTGCCACCTGCTCTTCTATTGACCCTTCCACCGGCTCGCCCATGCCGAACATAATGCGTAAATTGACGACGTCCAGCACCTCCAGCCGCAGGTTACGCAGGTTATCGTGCACCGCCTGCGTCAGCTCCCGCGCGGAAAAGGCGGGCAGCCAGGAGCCGTCATCACCACGTTTCGCACCGACTTTGGTGACGATAGTCAGATCGTCCCGGTAAGGATGCAGGGCTTCACAAATAAGCTGGTTGGTAACGTGCGGGCCGTAAAAATCGCTGGTATCAATATGGTTAACGCCCGCGGCTACCGCTTCGCGCAGCACCGCCAGCGCGGCATTTCTGTCTTGCGGAGGGCCAAATACGCCAGGGCCTGCAAGCTGCATGGCGCCATAGCCCAGGCGTTTTACCCTACGCGAACCCAATGTGAAGGTGCCACTTTGATCGATAGCTGCCATTCGTGCCTCACTTATTGATTAATCGATTGCTAAGAAGTACAAGTATATGAAGCATCCTTCAGGTTTAGAATTCGCATTCGGGCGCGCCATGACAGACTTACTGAAGCCACGAAAAACGCCGGTTCAGGCACGATCTGCCGCGACCGTTGCGGCTTTACACACCGCAACCATTCAGGTTTTGACCCGGGAAGGGCTGAGCCGCTGCACCACTACGCGAGTTGCCGGCCGGGCCGGAATATCGGTGGGCAGCCTGTACCAGTATTATCCCAACCGGGACGTTTTGCTGGCGGCGGTGCTGGAGCAGCACCTGGGCGAGGTGGTTTCTGCGGTTGAGGCCGCCTGCCAGCAAGGCAGGAATCTACCCGTGACGGATATGGCTTCCTTGCTGGTAACGGCCTTTCTGGCCGCTAAGCTGCGCGATCCGCAGGAGTCAAAAGCGCTGTACGCGGTAGCGGGGGAAAGGGACGGCGCAAGGCTGGTCGCCATGATGCACGGCAGGCTGGTTACCGCGGTGGCAGGGATGTTGTCAACCGCCACGGATGCCGCTTTTGCTGATCCTGGCGTTACCGCCACTATTGCGCTGGGAGCGCTTGTCGGGCCGGTGAGGACATTACTGGAGGGGCTGGCTGAACCCGGTTTTGAAGCCTGCCTTGCGCAACAGCTGACGCTGTTGTTACAGGGGTATCTGCAGGCGTCATCGGTTCTCTGAGCCTGCGTGAGTCAACTCTGGCACAGGGTACCCGACGATAGCAAAAGCCGCTTCCTGAGAAGCGGCTTAATTATATCTTCGTCCCGCCATGCTGTTGTTAATCCATGTGATTACAACGCTTTTTCCCAGACGGCCTGCGGCAGTAAATAGACCGCCTTTTCTGCCTGCTGGCCTGCGGTGACAATATGGTTGATGCCGCTTGCCATCACGGCGAGGGTGACGTCAAAGGCGTTCAGGCTGTCGCCAAAGCCGGCGGTCAGGTTCAGCATGGAGCCGTTCGCCATCAGGTAGAGCGTTTTGCCGTTCAGCCGGTAGGCGTTAATAAACGGCATCACTTCTTCATTCGGGAACGGCTTTAAGTATTCGCAGTCGATCTCTTCGGCGACGTGGCCGACGTTGAGCACGAACACGCCGTCTTTCGCTTTATCCAGCACGGCCGCGCTAACGACTTTTCTCGCGCCGGTTGCGGTGGCGACCACGTCGGTTGCGGCAATCACGTCGTCGATATTCACCACGTGCCAGCCGTCGTAGGCTGCCTGTAAACGACGGGCGGGGTCGAGTTCGGCAACCATCACCTGTCCGCCATAGGCTTTTGCCGCAGCGGCAACGCCCTGGCCTACTAGGCCGTAGCCAATCACCAGCACTTTCTTTTCATGCAGCGTCAGATGGGTGGTCTGGAAGAAGGTTTGCCAGGCGGTCAGCCCCACCATATGGCGGTTGTGCAGCCCTTCTTTTACCGGCAAATCGTCCCAGTTAAAAATAGGGTAGCCGGGCTGTAGGTCCGCAAGCCGGTTTACGCCAGAACCGGTTGCTTCCAGACAGGCGACAACGTCGCCGAACTCGCCGCGCTGATGCAGCAGGGTGGTGATATCCGCCCCCATTTCGCACAGGTGGGTGGGGCGCCAGGCAATCGCTTTTTCCCATGAGTCATGCCAGGCGGCATCGCTCATATTGCGCCATGCGCAGGCTTCGGCGCCCGCTGCGACCAGGTAAGCGACGACCTCATCCTGCACGGTCGTCGGGTTGCAGGTGGTCAGAAAGACTTTGGCCTTCTTCTCCAGCAGGCCTTCTACCAAAGGGATCATCTTCAGGTCGAGATGCATGTTGCAGGCCAGCCGTACGTGGCCTAAGTCCGGCAGCGCCTGCACCTGCCTGAGGGTACGAACCATATGGCGGCGGGACCATGCGATTTCTCTTTTAAAAATTTCGCTTTGGGCGTTCACAGAAATTCCTTATTTATTGTTTTTAATTGTTTTTTTAAAGCAAGCAGCGGCTTTTTCATGATTTTTAAATTAAACCTATTTAAATGTCACCGTCAACGTTGCCGTAGCGCTGTATTCGCCTGTCTGCGGCGAGTCGCTCGTCCAGATAAATCCGGCGTAATAATTATGGGTCAACTGCTCGCCGCCGCTACCGATAGTGCCGAACGTCTGTGGCGCATTCAGCGGGATAAGCGGTTGCAAGGCGCTATTTTCAGAAATAACAAACCCAAATCCGCTGTTGGCGGCGGGCATAATGATGTTGCCATCCTTGACCGGATTATTAGAGCTTAAGGTCAACAACAGCGTCTCGCCGTCGCAGCTTTTGCCGCCGGCTTCCCGGGTCAGATCAACCAGCACGCTAAAGGGTTTAATCTGCTCTACGCGTCCGGGAAGGGCCCTGCCGATATTGTTGATGCCGAAGTCAAGGGTATCCGGCACCAGCGTGACGCGGGGCGTGCAGCCAAGAAAAGTGATTTTATCGAGGCCGGTGATATAAAGGTTGAAGTTACCGTCATTGCCGCCGCTGCCCCCGCGCAGGCCGCCCACGCCATCTACCTGGAACAGCGACAGGTTAATATTGCCCATGACCTTTCCATCAGAAGACGCAGGGAATTTTCAATCAAGCATAAAAGTTTGTATTTAAAAATGTTTATGCAAAATATTCAGGCTGATTATATACGGTTTTGCATAAACACTTCGTTAAGCTTAGCTGTGAACACATATATCGTCTGCGGTTTCTTTATTAACATTATTTGCGGCAAACACCATTTCATGCAAGTAAGAATATAAGCGTTTAGCTGATAATTATCCTAAGAAAAAACGCACGAAAAATCATTTTCAAAAAATAAACTTTAAAAATCAGCCGAGTAAAGTGAGGGGTAATTCACCGGTAAAACCTGCTCAGGAAACGAACTGTACCTGTTGTTGATCTGGCGCAATTTATAAAAGCCATAATTTATTTAAATATGCGGTATTTTATTTTTGTTGCGAAAGTTCGCTAATTGAGACTTTTATGAGGTGTTGTAATCGAAAGAAATCAAGTTAACTATCCGATGTTAAGTTTTTCTGCGGATGATAGAACTGCGTGGGCTTATACAGAACGGCTCGCTATCTCTGCGTTAACATTTAATCTTTTCATTCATCAGGGCCGGGAAACTATCACGGCTGGTTAACTGCTTCATCAGGCTGAATAGGGGGATATATTTCCAAACGAAGCTATAGCTTTAGCAGGTATAGGGCCGGGTTTATCGGCGATATTCGTATAATTGCTTTTATGAGATATTAAGGATAAAGAAGGAAAAGGCGTCCTTAAGCGTAGCCGCAGAAGTTCTTTGGATTTTATAAGAAGGAGATAGCCTGTGAGGAGCCGTTACAGGACAGGTTGAGGTTCTATAACATAAGCCAATTCATATGAATTGACTCATTATCACATTGCCGCTTTATAGTGAGGAAAGCCCCAGGGAGAGGTTTATTTTATTAAAGTTGAATTTCTCAATTTCTTTGTTACTGATTTTCTTCTTCATCATCAAAATGAATTCATCTATATTGTCAGCACTTGTAAACGAGGGGAGATCGACAGCGTTATAATCCCACCATTTTATCATCAATAGCTCATCAATTTGCTCTTTGCTAAAGCGATATTTTATTATTCTGGCCGGTATGCCACCGACAATCGCATATGGCGGCACGTTATGAGTTACCACCGAGTTAGAGGCGATTATTGCTCCGTCACCAATCACAACACCCCCTTTTATCACCGCATTACCGCCGATCCAGACATCGTTGCCAATTGCTGGTGGAGGAAGGGTATTCTCATATTCCAAAAGATACAACCGCTTATCAGAGCCAGAGGTGGCTATTTCTTGGAAAACTTTATTATAAGTTATAGGACTTGTTGTGAATCTGTTTACGGGGTGCTGGGAGCCCATTAAAGTTACGCCAATAGCGATACTACAGTAGCGGCCGAGCGTTACGTTATTTTCTAATTTGCTACAGGAATAAGAAAAGGCGCCTGAACTACAAAAACTTGCGTGCGGCATACATGAGTGTTGCTCGGCAAAAATATCATTTCTGAAGGTGATTTTAGTCCCTTTTTTTAGCAGCAATAAATTCCTTTTTTTATAGAATGGTTTTTTCCTGCCGGGAAGCTCCAGATAAATTTTATTGTCTCTTAAATATTCTTCATGCGCTTTCTTCCATCTAAAGCTTACCGGATATTCCATGAATGTTTCCCTGCCGCTGAGCATTAAAGATAGTGCCGAAATTTCAGGCACTATTATAGCGCAGGAAATCAGATAAACAATAATGTAAGGGCTGGTGGGTCCTGTTTACAAACGCCCTCAAAAAATGACCACCGGCCTATTTAAGCCTGAAGAGCAAAAAGCCGCTCTTGTAAAAAATCTTAATCATATGATTTTAAAGGTGGATTTGCGGCTTCGTTGCAAACAGGCTGCTTTTTACACTTTCGTGCAGCTACTGGATGCAATCGGCGCAAAGCTGAAGCGGTTTCCGATAAGCCGCTTAATGGTGAGTCGGAGAGTGGGCAAGCATATAATCCGGGAGCAAATATCGCCTTTCCGAACGGTAAGTATCTGGCGGCAGTGAAATTTAGCTTTTCATCACCGCATATGACATAAAATGGAATTTATGGACGGAAAACTGATAGCCAAAGGATCGGGATTTACCAATGAAGTCTGTAAAATCCTCTCTCGCTAATTTTTGCAAATGCATCGGATTTCACTCTGCAAACCTGGTTGAAGCCCCCTCTACCGGTATCTGCTCTTTTGCTGCTTTGGGGAGCTTATTCCTTTTGCACGGCTGGATGTTGAAGCTGGCCGGATTGGCGGGCTTTCTCGTTCTTGCGTATCTGATTACGTGGATAATGGACATAATGAAAGGCGAAGCGTAACAAAAATGATTCCGGCGTCACTGGCTATAATCATTTGTTTTATATGATATATCAGCGGGACGTACAGGTGCCGTATCGCCATTGGCTACCGCGTTTTCTTCGGCAAATTTTTTTATTGTTTCCTGCTGCCATCAGGAAATCAGCCAACAAAAAAGCCACCCTTGCGAGGTGGCTTAATCATATGATTTTAAAGCTAAAATTTGGTGGCCCCTGCTGGACTTGAACCAGCGACCAAGCGATTATGAGTCGCCTGCTCTAACCACTGAGCTAAGGGGCCGTGGCGCTGGATTATAATGGAACTCGGGGCGGCAATCCAGTGGTTGCGTGACATATGCTTGTTTTATAAACAATGCTTAATCAATCCCTTATACTTATCCCTACCTCTATAACGACGGGAAATGTCATGATCGGCGATATTCTTCAGCCCGGGCTGCGGGTGGTGTTCTGCGGTATTAATCCCGGTAAGTCTTCGGCGCATACCGGCTTTCATTTTGCCCATCCTGGAAATCGTTTCTGGAAGGTTATTCATCTTGCAGGCTTTACCGAGCGGCAGCTGAAGCCCGAGGAGGAGCGGCACCTGCTGGATACGCGCTGCGGCATTACCATGCTGGTAGAGCGGCCCACGGTGCAGGCAAGCGAGGTGGGGCTGCACGAGCTGCGTGCGGGCGGCCGGGAACTTATCGCAAAGATGCAGGACTATCAGCCGATGGCGCTGGCCGTGCTGGGCAAGCAGGCTTTTGAACAGGCGTTCAGCCAGCGCGGAGCGAAATGGGGCCGGCAGAGTATGACTATCGGTGATACGGAAGTGTGGATTTTGCCAAATCCCAGCGGGCTTAACCGCGCAGGCCTGGATAAGCTTGTGGAGTCTTACCGCGAGCTTGAGGAGTCTTTGACCATGCGGGGAAGGTAGCGGAGCAAACGGCAGGCAATAAAAAGCCCTCGCGAGGAGGGCTTTAAAAGAGCGATAAAATTAATCGTCGAGGAAGCTGCGCAGCACTTCAGAACGGCTTGGGTGACGCAGCTTGCGCAGGGCCTTAGCTTCGATCTGACGGATACGTTCGCGGGTAACGTCAAACTGTTTGCCCACTTCTTCAAGCGTATGGTCGGTATTCATATCGATACCGAAACGCATGCGCAGGACTTTAGCTTCGCGCGCGGTCAGGCCGGCCAGCACGTCGTGCGTTGCGGAACGCAGGCTTTCTGAGGTTGCGGAATCCAGCGGCAGCTCGAGGGTGGTATCCTCGATGAAATCGCCCAGATGCGAATCTTCATCGTCGCCGATTGGCGTTTCCATGGAGATAGGCTCTTTGGCGATTTTCAGCACCTTACGGATTTTGTCTTCCGGCATCAGCATGCGTTCAGCCAGCTCTTCCGGCGTCGGCTCGCGGCCCATCTCCTGGAGCATCTGGCGCGAAATACGGTTGAGCTTGTTGATAGTCTCAATCATATGCACCGGAATACGGATGG
This sequence comes from Dryocola mayonis, assembly GCF_051307045.1. Classification (NCBI taxonomy): domain Bacteria; kingdom Pseudomonadati; phylum Pseudomonadota; class Gammaproteobacteria; order Enterobacterales; family Enterobacteriaceae; genus Dryocola; species Dryocola mayonis. Next base: position 3,608,361 of record NZ_CP150452.1, on the reverse strand, counting down.
TACGCGCCTGGTCGGCGATGGAGCGGGTGATAGCCTGACGGATCCACCAGGTGGCATAAGTAGAGAACTTATAGCCGCGGCGATATTCAAACTTATCTACGGCTTTCATCAGGCCGATGTTGCCTTCCTGAATCAAATCAAGGAACTGCAGACCGCGGTTGGTGTATTTCTTGGCGATGGAAATAACCAGACGCAGGTTTGCTTCAACCATTTCTTTCTTCGCGCGGCGGGCTTTCGCTTCACCGATAGACATGCGGCGGTTGATGTCCTTAACCTGCTCGATAGTCAGGCCGGTCTCTTCTTCGATCTGCTGCAGCTTTTGCAGGCTGCGGTGCACGTCTTCAGACACATCGCGCAGTTTTTCAGACCATGGCTTGTTCATGGCGATAGCCGCGTTGAACCAGGTTTCGCTGGTTTCGTTGCCGGTGAACAGCGTGATGAAGTTTTTCTTCGGCATTTTGCACTGTTCGACGCACAGTTTCATGATGATACGTTCCTGCGTACGAACGCGGTCCATCATGACGCGCATGCTGTTTACCAGGTAGTCGAACTGCTTCGGCACCAGGCGGAACTGTTTGAAGACCTCGGAGAGCTGCAGGATCTCAGCGGCGGAGTCGGCGTGAGCGCGGGCCTTTCGCTTTAATGGTGTCGCGGGTGATTTCGTATTGGGTACGTAGTTCACCAAACTTCTCGCGCGCCAGCTCCGGATCGATGCTGTTGTCATCGTCCGCGTCGTCGTCTTCATCTTCCTCATCGTCATCATCGCTGTTTTCTTCGCTGGTAAGCTCAGAACCGATGTGGGTGGCGGTAGGGGCAAGTTCTTCTTCTGCGTTTGGATCGACAAAACCGGTTATCAGATCCGTCAGGCGCACTTCTTCTGCTTCAACGCGATCGTACTGCTCAAGCAGGTAAGTAATGGCTTCCGGGTATTCGGCAACGGAGCACTGAACCTGGTTGATACCGTCTTCGATACGCTTAGCGATATCGATTTCACCCTCACGGGTTAACAGTTCAACGGTTCCCATTTCGCGCATGTACATGCGCACCGGGTCGGTGGTACGCCCGATTTCAGATTCTACGCTGGACAGCACCTGAGCGGCGGCTTCTTCCGCATCTTCGTCCGTGTTGTTTGAGTTTTCAGCAAGCAACAGGTCATCGGCGTCAGGCGCTTCTTCCATCACCTGGATGCCCATGTCATTGATCATTTGGATGATGTCTTCGATCTGATCGGAGTCGACGATATCTTCCGGCAGATGGTCATTGACCTCAGCATAGGTCAGATAGCCTTGCTCCTTACCACGTTGGACAAGAAGTTTAAGCTGTGACTGCGGGTTTTGCTCCATAAGACGGTATCCACACTTCAGTATTAGGGTTGGTGTCGGTCGGCGAAACCGCCAACAATAACGTAACGAGGGCTGATTTATTTTAATGCCGCTGCCCGTCCGTGCGGCGTTCGGGTTTAACCCGATCAATGTTCGGCAGTTAAGCCGCGAGTATTCACTTTTTCACGCGCGATTGCGTTATCACGCGAACTTCCTCACGCTCCGCCGGGGTTAGCCCCTCGGTTCGCGAGCGTGCCATCAATTCTTCAAACCTCAGCTCCAGCACTGAATCAAACATATGTTCGAGCGCGTCGTTGAACGTTTTTTCTGCAATGTCCTTATCTGCTATATCGTCCCATGCCGACAGTTTTTCAAGGGTAGCGGCCTCATTTGTGCCGCGATATAGCTCTAAAAGCTGCCCCGTGGTAAGCCCGGGTTGGGCAAGACAGGTATTGACTAAATCGATAAATAACTTCAGTCCCGGCAGCTTAGCCTCTTCCAGACCGCTTAAGGGCGGAACGGAGGGCGCAAGCTCCGGGTTTTGTACCAGCAGTCCTATCAGTATACGCATGGTTGTGCGTTTTAGCTGCGGCGCCGGGCGCGGCGTATCGCTTTGCGCCAGTTTCGGCATCAGCTTTTCAAGCTGGCTGTCGTCCAGAATGCCGAGTTTGTTGCCCAGCTCCTGACGCAGATAGATGCGTAACGTTTCACCAGGTACCTGACTAATCAGGGGTAATGCCAAAGTGCTCAACCGCGCGCGGCCGTCCGGTGAACTCAGGTCGACCTGCGGCATCAGGCTGTTAAAAAGAAATGTAGAAAGCGGCTGAGCGTGCTCCATGCGCGCTTCAAATGCTTCCTTACCTTCTTTACGTACTAACGTGTCCGGGTCTTCGCCGTCCGGCAGGAACATAAAGCGCAGCTGGCGGCCATCCGTCATATAAGGTAGCGCAGTTTCCAGCGCGCGCCATGCGGCGTCACGTCCGGCGCGATCGCCGTCATAACAACAGACGACGTTATCGGTTACCCGGAACAGCAGCTGTATATGGTCGGCGGTGGTTGAGGTGCCAAGAGAAGCGACGGCGTAAGAAATGCCGTACTGCGCCAGCGCCACCACGTCCATATAGCCTTCGACCACCAGCAGGCGCGCCGGTTCAGGCTGGCTCTGCTGAGCTTCATACAGGCCATACAGCTGGCGGCCCTTATGGAAAATATCGGTTTCCGGGGAGTTCAGGTACTTCGGCAGGGCATCGCCCAGCACGCGGCCGCCAAAACCAATGACCCGGCCTCGCTTATCGCGAATGGGGAACATCACCCTTTCACGGAAGCGATCGTAACTGCGTCCCTGATCGTTGGTCACCAGCATGCCCGCGTCCGTCAGAGCCTGACGATTATCGGCGTTGCCGCCAAAACGCTTTAACGCGTTATCCCAGCCGGGAGGCGCGTAACCTATAGCAAAATGCTTGATGACTTCTGCGCTCAGTCCGCGGCTTGCCAGATACTGTCGGGCAGGTTCCGCGTTGTGCTGCGCCAGGGATTGCTGATAAAAGGCGTTCAGGCCATCCATCAGCTGATAAAGATTCTGCCGCTGGTGGCGCTCGATCTGGCTTGGCCCGTTACCCGCTTCGTACGGCACTTCAAGGTTGTGCATGGCCGCTAATTCTTCAACGCTTTCGACAAACTCAAGCTTGTCGTAGTTCATTAAAAAATCCAGCGCGTTGCCGTGCGCTCCGCAGCCGAAGCAGTGGTAAAACTGTTTATCACCGTTTACGGTGAAAGAAGGGGTTTTTTCGTTATGGAACGGACAGCACGCATGGTAGTTCTTGCCCTGCTTTTTAAGCTTCACGCGCGCATCGATCAGATCGATGATGTCGGTGCGAGCCAGCAAGTCATTGATGAAAACACGTGGAATTCGTCCAGCCATAGGCCCCGTTTGACCCCGTAAGTTATTCCGTTGAGCTTAAAAGCGCGCCAGGCACCGTAGGGCAGGTCAGTTCATAAACGAAAATAAGCCGCGCATTCCTTTCGGAAGCACGGCCTTTACAACTACTACTTGTCTGTTCCGGAGGGGTAAACCCCCAGGCAATTAGTACAGACGAGTGCGGCGTGCGTTTTCGCGAGCCAGTTTCTTCGCGTGACGTTTCACAGCGGAAGCTTTAGCGCGTTTACGTTCGGTAGTCGGTTTTTCATAGAACTCACGACGACGAACTTCCGCCAGAACACCTGCTTTCTCACAAGAACGCTTGAAGCGACGCAGTGCTACGTCGAATGGCTCGTTTTCACGTACTTTAATTACCGGCATTAACTCTCACCTTTGATAAATTCGGTTTGCCGCTGACTGATGCGCCAGCTATTTCAAAATGGTGCGGAATTTTACTGCAACTCTTGCTGCTTTGTAAAGCACCGGACAACCAGAAACCTGGCTTTTAAGGCCGGAATCTTCCAGGGGCGAGGATTATACACCACCTCGGCACAATAGGTGAGCAAAGTTTTACAATGGCGGTCCGTAAGCATAAACTTCGCCGCAAGACTTTGAGGTAGAGAAAGCCATGCGTGTACTGGGTATAGAGACATCCTGTGATGAAACCGGCATCGCCATTTATGACGATGAGAAGGGGCTGTTAGCCAACCAATTGTATAGTCAGGTGAAACTGCACGCCGACTACGGCGGCGTGGTGCCGGAACTGGCCTCCCGCGACCACGTGCGTAAAACCGTGCCCCTGATTCAGGCTGCGCTGAAAGAGGCGGGTTTAAGCGCTCAGGATATCGACGGCGTGGCCTATACCGCGGGTCCCGGCCTGGTCGGAGCCCTTTTAGTGGGCGCAACCGTTGGCCGCTCGCTGGCGTTTGCCTGGGATGTGCCTGCCGTGCCGGTGCACCATATGGAAGGCCACCTTTTAGCGCCGATGCTTGAGGATAACCCGCCGGCGTTTCCGTTCGTCGCGCTGCTGGTGTCCGGCGGCCATACGCAATTGATTAGCGTAACCGGTATCGGCCAGTATGAGCTGCTGGGCGAATCCATTGACGACGCCGCGGGCGAAGCTTTCGATAAAACGGCTAAGCTGCTGGGGCTTGACTACCCGGGCGGCCCGATGCTGTCAAAAATGGCGTCGCAGGGCACGGAAGGGCGCTTTGTTTTCCCTCGTCCTATGACGGACCGTCCGGGGCTTGATTTCAGCTTCTCCGGCCTGAAAACGTTTGCCGCAAACACCATTCGCGGCAACGAAGCAGACGACCAGACCCGCGCCGATATCGCTCGCGCCTTTGAAGATGCGGTTGTTGATACGCTGGCCATTAAATGTAAACGCGCCCTGGAGCAGACCGGTTTCAAAAGGCTGGTGATGGCGGGCGGCGTCAGCGCCAACCGCACTTTGCGAGCGCGTATGGAAGAGCTGATGGCCAAACGCCGCGGCGAAGTCTTTTACGCGCGTCCGGAATTTTGCACCGACAACGGCGCAATGATTGCCTATGCGGGGATGATTCGCCTGAAGGCGGGAACGGCAGGGGAGCTGAGCGTAACGGTGCGGCCGCGCTGGCCGCTGGCGGAGCTACCCGCGGCGTAAAAGGATTGCGGCATCCGCAGGAAGGAGTGAGAAATCACTCCTTTTTTTTGTCTTTATTCTTGCGCAGCTTCTTCCAGATTTTGGTTTCCTGGCCGCGCCACAGGCGCTGAATATTATCGTGATGGCGCATCAGAATCAGGCAGGAGAGCATGGCGACCGGGAAAGTGAACTGCGGTTTGAACCACCAGACGTAAAACGGGGCGATAAGCGCGCTGATGATCGCGCCCAGGGAAGAGTAGCCGCTAAGCAGTACGCTAAGAAGCCAGGTTCCCGCCATCACGCCGGTTAAATCGAAGCCGATAGGCGCAATGGCGCCGAAAGCCGTCGCCACACCTTTTCCACCGCGGAATTTAAAGAATACCGGCCAGATATGGCCAAGGCATGCGGCGATGGCGATCAGCCCGAGCCAGAAGGGGGTAACGCCCATCGCATAGGCCGCCCAGACCGGCAGCATACCTTTTAAAATATCAAAAATGAGTACCGCTACGGCTGCGCCTTTGCCACCAATACGTAAGACGTTTGTCGCTCCTGGATTACCTGAACCGCTCTCTCTCGGGTCCGGGAGGCCCGCGAGGCGGCAAACCAGAATGGCGCTAGAAATTGAGCCGCAAAGATACGCGAGGAGAATCATGCCAGGCGCGATTGCACTCATAACGCTGTTCCATTTTGAAAGTGTCGTTGTATTCTTCGCATTTGTGGATAATACGCATATTTCGTCGGAAGTGGTATCTGGCGTAACCAAAAACCAGGCAGGGCGTGATGGATATTGTATTTATAGAGCAACTAACGGTAATCACCACCATCGGGGTGTATGACTGGGAACAGACCATCAGCCAGAAGCTGATATTCGATATCGAAATGGCATGGGACAACCGGGCGGCCGCGGCAAGCGACGACGTGAACGACTGCCTGAGCTATGCGGACGTCAGCGAGGCGGTTATCAGCCACGTTGCGGGCGGCCGTTTCGCGCTGGTTGAACGCGTGGCGGAAGAGGTGGCCCAGCTGCTGCTGGCGCGCTTTAATTCACCCTGGGTAAGGCTGAAAGTCAGCAAGCCTGGCGCGGTCGCTCAGGCGGCCAACGTCGGCGTCGTCATCGAGCGTGGCAGTAATCCGAAAGCAAACAAATAAGTTCATAATTTTTAAACCAAACGTATCTAAGCTGGTCATAGCCAGTAACCTTTTGCGGCGGCCGCATCTCGCACGCCGCTTTTTTGTGTTTTTTTAGGGGTATGAGGATTTATAAATGAGCGATTTTCACTCGCTGGCGATTGCCGCGATTCTCGGTGTGGTTGAGGGGTTAACGGAATTTTTACCTGTCTCGTCCACCGGGCATATGATTATTGTCGGACACCTGCTGGGATTTGAAGGTGACACCGCCAAAACATTTGAAGTGGTGATTCAGCTCGGTTCAATCCTCGCTGTGGTAGTGATGTTCTGGCGTCGTCTGTTTGGCCTGATCGGTATCCATTTTGGTCGCCCGCCGCATGAAGGCATGGGTAAAGGCCGCCTTTCGTTGATTCATATTCTGCTGGGTATGGTTCCTGCCGTGGTGCTGGGACTTATCTTCCACGACACCATCAAGTCCCTGTTTAATCCTGTTAACGTTATGTACGCCCTGGTTGTCGGCGGCGTGCTGCTGATTGCCGCCGAGCTGTTAAAACCAAAAGAGCCGCGCGCCGTTGGCGTGGACGATATGACCTATCGTCAGGCGTTTGTCATCGGCTGCTTCCAGTGTCTGGCACTCTGGCCCGGCTTCTCCCGTTCCGGCGCCACTATTTCCGGCGGCATGCTGATGGGCGTAAGCCGCTACGCCGCGTCTGAGTTTTCCTTCCTGCTGGCCGTGCCGATGATGCTGGGCGCGACGGCGCTGGACGTTTATAAGAGCATCGGCTTCCTGACGATGGCGGATGTGCCGATGTTTGCCGTGGGCTTCGTCACCGCGTTTGTGGTGGCCCTGATTGCGATTAAAACCTTCCTGCAGATAATCAAACGCATGTCGTTTATTCCGTTTGCTATCTATCGCTTCTTCGTAGCCGCCGCGGTTTATTTCGTCTTCATATAGGTCAGACGCCCTCAGTCCTGCGGCTGGGGGTAGTTTTCTGCTTTCCACTTCGCAACGGCTTCAATACGGCGCCTGGTCAGCTCCTCGCGAATCGCCGGGCCGCTAAAGCCGGCATCAATCACTTCTTTATTTGTCACCTTCTGCGCCGCTTCCCAGGCCGCGCGCAGCTGTCGTCCCTGCGGATAGTCGCTGCCTTCAAAACCGGTGCGTCCACGCGCGTCAGCCTCGCTGGTAAGGGCTATCTGCTCGACGCGGTGCGGTTTGCGCCAGGCGTCGATAGCATCGAACAGCTTTACGACCGTTTTCGGCTGCAGGATTGGGAAGGTGTGGATCAGATCGTGATATTCCGCCACCAGTTTGGCCAGATCGCGGATCTCGTTCGGCACGCGCATTCTCTGACAGATATTCTCCACCAGTTTTACGCCGGCCGGGCCGTGGCCGTGATGACGGGGCCAGAACTCTTTGGGCGTTAACCCCTTGCCAAGATCGTGGCAAAGCGTGGCAAAGCGAACGTCGACCTCCGGGCTGAGCTGGGCTGCGATAGCGAGCGTCATCAATACGTGAATGCCGGTGTCGATTTCAGGGTGCCATTTGGCCGGAGCAGGTACGCCAAACAGCGCGTCGATTTCAGGGAACAGCACGGCCAGCGCGCCGCATTTGCGCAGCACGTCAAAGTAAACCTGCGGATTTCGGCTGGTCAGCGCATTTTCCGTTTCTTTCCAGACTCGCTCCGGCGTCAGATGTTCGAGTTCGCCGCTTGCGGCCATGCTTTGCATCAGCGTCATGGTTTCCGGAGCGATTTGGAAATTAAGATGGGCGTAGCGTGCGGCGAACCGCGCCACGCGCAGAACGCGCAGCGGATCTTCGTTGAAAGCAGGGGAGACGTGACGCAGCAGGCGCTTTTCTATGTCGGCGAGGCCGTTACAGGGATCGACAAGCTCGCCGTGTTCATCCTGGGCTATAGCGTTGATCGTCAGATCGCGGCGCAGTAAATCCTGCTCAAGCGTGACGTCCGGCGCGGCATAACAGGTGAATCCTGTATAACCCTGCCCGGCTTTACGCTCGGTGCGCGCCAGCGCGTACTCTTCGCGGGATTGCGGATGCAGGAACACGGGGAAATCTTTTCCAACCTGCTGGAAACCCGCGTTCAGCATCTCCTGCGGGGTAGCGCCGACCACCACCCAATCTTTATCTTTGACCGGTAGTTTTAACAACCCATCGCGAACGGCGCCACCGACCAGATAAATCTTCACTCTTTACACCCCTGCATCAGCTTAAAATTACGAATAATACGTAATTGTAGGATACAGGGTTGCGGATCAGTTCATCCAGCGGTCTTTCTTCTTACGGCTTGGGATCATGTGCGGCAGCAGCAGGCCAAACAGCAGGCCTACGCCTAATACGCCGCCGCCGTACATAAACCACTGCATAATGATGGCGCGCTGCTTGTCGTCAAGCTGCACGTTCGCGGCGTTCACTTTTTTCTGCGCGACGATCAGCTGGTTTTTAAGCTGCTGATTTTCCTGTTTCAGACCGTTGATAACGCTGTCGCTCTGCGCGACTTTCTGCTGCATCTCCGCGGTGCGCTGGTTCCAGGTGGTGTCGATATTGGTGAGCTTGTCGGTCAGGTCTTTAACCTGCTGTTCCAGAACGGGCACGCGGGTGCGCAGGCTTGGATTGGTGCTTAGCTGCGCCAGCGGGATCCAGGAGGTGCGGCCGTTGCTGTCGCGCACCTGGCCGTATTTGGTTTCTTCGTTACTTTGCAGAAGGGTCACTTCTTCGCCCGCGTTTACCGTACCCAGCAGGCGATAGTTATCACCCGGGCCGCTACGAACCCAGGTGTTTAATTCGTCAGAGACATAACGTTTTTCATCGGCATGAGCCACAACGGTAACGCTAAGAGAGAGCAAAGTAAGGCAAATCAGGCGTAATTTCTGCATTAGTTCGTCATTATTGTCATAAAGTGTGGAACGATAGTAGTGGCATCAGTCTGACGGTGCAATCCGTAAACCTGAATGGGAATCATCCTGGTGTGAATTTCGCCACTTGTGCATGGTGTTAACCTTTTTCAGATGAATATCCGCTCGTCAAATTGCGCGTCATGCGTGGCAATTTACGGCAAAATATTATCTACTGACCAGCAACTCGCTATTTAGTTCGCCGGGATGTCATCCCGTGTGACCGCAACCAAAAGTAAAAAGACGATGCCTCAAGAAATCGAACTCAAATTTATCGTTAATCCAGCGGCGCTGGACGATCTGCGCAGCACCTTAAACTCCCTTGAAAGCGAACATGCTGAGCCTCGCCAGCTGCTTAATATTTATTATGAAACAGCGGATAACACCCTGCGTAGCCACGATATGGGGCTGCGCATCCGCGGGGTGGACGGCCGCTATGAAATGACGATGAAAATTGCCGGCCGCGTAACCGGCGGACTGCATCAGCGCCCTGAATACAATGTCGACCTCAGCAAGCCGGAGCTCGATCTGACGCTGTTTCCCGCCGAGGTCTGGCCGCAAGGCGTCATACCCGCGGCCCTGCAGCAGGCGCTGAAGCCGCTGTTCACCACTGATTTTGCTCGCGAAAAGTGGGTGGTCACTCACCGTGGCAGCAAGATTGAGCTGGCTCTGGACCTGGGGGAAGTGAAAGCCGGCGAGCTAAACGAGCCGCTGTGCGAGCTGGAGCTTGAACTGCTTGCAGGCGAAACGGCGGCGGTGCTTGAGCTGGCGCAGCAGCTGGTTGCCCGACCGGGTCTGCGTCAGGGAAACCTGAGCAAGGCCGCACGCGGCTATCACCTGGCGTCCGGCAATGCGCCGCGCGAAATTAAACCGCTGGGCGTACTGCACCTGCCGCCAAAAGCCACGGTTGAGCAGGGGCTGGAAGGCGCTCTGGAGATGGCGCTTGAGCACTGGCAATATCATGAAGAGCTGTGGATACGCGGCAGCAAAGCGGCGAAAAATGCGGTGCTGAACGGCGTGGGCCTGGTCCGCCATGCGCTGGCGCTGTTCGGCGGCATTGTACCGCGTAAAGCGAGCACTCACTTACGTGAGCTGCTGATGGCTTATGAAGCGCAGCTGGCTCAAAATCTGAAGGCGGAAGAGCTGGTTTACAGCCCGCAAAGCGGCCAGGCGAAGCTTGCGCTGACCGAATGGCTGGTGAATCGCGAGTGGCAAAAGTTTGTCGATGAAAAAGGCGGCGCTAAGCTTGCCGGCTCCTTTAAACGCTTTGCGGATACCCATCTTTCCCGCCACGCGGCGGAGCTTCGCGCCACCTTCCAGCGCCCGCTCGGCGACAGCTATGGCGATCAGCTGCCGCGTCTGGCGCGTGAAACCGACTCCATTCGCCTGTTAGCCGGCGTCTATGATGATGCGATAACCCAGCCGTGGCTGGATAACTGGCAGGGGCTGCGCCACGCCATCACCACGCGCCAGCAGATTGAAATCGAACATTACCGTAATGAAGCCATCTCGCAGGCGCCGTTCTGGCTGCACAGCGGGAAATAACCATCTTGTCGGGATAATATGATGCCGCACTCGCTCCTTTTACAGCAGCACCTGCAGGCGGTATTGCCGCGTCTGCCACAAGAGATCGATAGTCAACGCCTGAGCGCCCAGGCGCAGGCCGTGCTGACGTTCAGCGATTTTGTTTGCGACAGCGTGGTGGCGCACCCCGCCTGGCTGCTGGAACTGGAGCACAGCCCGCCCGAGGAGCAAGAGTGGCAGCGCTATGCCGCCTGGCTGCAAAGCGAGCTGCAGGAAGTGCGCGACGAAGCGGCCTTAATGAAAGCGCTGCGCCTGTTTCGTCGTCGCATTATGGTGCGTATCGCCTGGGCGCAAACGCTGCAGCTGGTGGCGACGGAAAGCTCGCTGCAGCAGCTGAGCGTGCTGGCGGAAACCCTGATTATCGCCGCTCGCGACTGGCTTTATGCCGCCTGTTGTCGCGAGTGGGGAACGCCGTGCAATCGCGATGGCGTCCCGCAGCCGCTGATGATCCTCGGCATGGGGAAACTCGGCGGCGGCGAGCTGAACTTTTCCTCCGATATCGATCTCATTTTCGCCTGGCCTGAAAACGGCTCGACCCAGGGCGGAAGGCGCGAGCTGGATAACGCGCAGTTCTTTACGCGGCTGGGGCAGAAGCTTATCAAGGTGCTCGACCAGCCTACGCAGGACGGTTTTGTCTACCGCGTGGATATGCGCCTGCGTCCCTTTGGCGACAGCGGCCCGCTGGTGCTGAGCTTTGCCGCGCTGGAAGATTATTATCAGGAGCAGGGGCGCGACTGGGAGCGCTACGCGATGGTTAAGGCGCGCATCATGGGCGATACGGACGATGCGTGGAGCCAGGAGCTGCGCAATATGCTGCGTCCCTTCGTCTTCCGTCGCTACATTGATTTCAGCGTCATTCAGTCTTTGCGCAATATGAAAGGCATGATTGCCCGAGAAGTGCGCCGCCGCGGCTTAACGGATAACATCAAGCTCGGCGCCGGCGGCATTCGCGAAACCGAATTTATCGTGCAGGTTTTCCAGCTTATTCGCGGCGGGCGCGAGCCGTCGCTTCAGTCCCGTTCTCTGCTTCCCGCCCTTGCGGCCATTCAACAGCTGCATCTGCTGCCCGAAGGCGACCATCATCGGCTGCGCGAAGCCTATCTCTACCTGCGTCGCCTTGAAAACCTGCTGCAAAGCATCAACGACGAACAGACCCAGACGCTGCCCGGCGACGAGCTTAATCGCGCCCGCCTTGCCTGGGGCATGAATGAAGATAGCTGGGATGCCCTGCAGCTTACCCTGCAAACGCACATGAACGCCGTGCGTCGGGTATTCAACGAGTTGATCGGCGACGATGAGCCGGAGGCGGGCGAGGACAAAATCGCCGAAGCCTGGCGCGAGCTGTGGCTGGACGCGCTCGACGCCGACGACACCACCGCCGTGCTCAGCCACCTGACGCCCGAAGCGCGCGGCGAGGTGCTGCGGCAGGTCAGCGAATTCCTTCAGGATACGGATAAACGCACCATTGGCCCGCGCGGCCGCCAGGTGCTGGACCAGCTTATGCCGCGGCTGCTGTGCGAGGCGTGCTCGCGCAACGATGCTCCGCTGCCGCTATCCCGCCTGCTGCCGCTGCTGCTGGGCATTGTCACCCGCACCACCTATCTCGAATTGCTGACGGAGTATCAGGGCGCGCTCAAGCACCTTATTACGCTGTGCGCCGCGTCGCCAATGATTGCCGGGCAGCTTGCGCGTTACCCGCTGCTGCTGGATGAGCTGCTCGATCCGAACACCCTCTACCAGCCGACGGCCACGGACGCTTATAAAGACGAGCTGCGCCAGTATCTGCTGCGCGTGCCGGACGACGACGAAGAGCAGCAGCTTGAAGCGCTGCGCCAGTTTAAACAGGCGCAGCTGCTGCGCGTCGCGGCGGCGGATATCGCCGGAACGCTGCCCGTCATGAAGGTCAGCGATCATCTTACCTGGCTTGCCGAGGCGATTATCGATGCGGTTGTCCAGCAGGCGTGGACGCAAATGGTGGCGCGCTTCGGCCAGCCAAAACACCTGCGTGAAAGAGAAGGGCGCGGGTTTGCGGTAATAGGCTACGGCAAGCTCGGCGGCTGGGAGCTTGGCTACAGCTCCGATCTTGATTTGGTTTTCCTGCACGACTGCCCGGCGGATGTGATGACCGACGGCGAGCGCGAAATCGACGGCCGTCAGTTTTACCTGCGCCTGGCCCAGCGCGTCATTCATTTATTCAGCACCCGTACCTCGTCCGGCATTTTGTATGAGGTGGACGCCCGCCTTCGTCCGTCCGGCGCGGCGGGGATGCTGGTCACCACGGCGGAGGCGTTTGCTGATTATCAGCAAAATGAAGCATGGACCTGGGAGCATCAGGCCCTGGTGCGCGCCCGCATCGTCTACGGCGACCCGCTGCTGAACCGCGAGTTTGACGCCATTCGCCGCCAGATTTTATGCGCCCCGCGCGAGGGCGAGAAATTACAAACCGAAGTGCGTGAAATGCGCGAAAAAATGCGCGCTCACCTGGCAGGTAAACATCGCGATCGCTTTGATATTAAGGCGGATAAAGGCGGAATTACCGACATTGAGTTTATTACACAGTACCTGGTGTTGCGTTATGCGGCGCAGGCTCCAAAATTAACGCGCTGGTCGGATAACGTGCGCATTCTGGAATTAATGGCGCAAAACGACATCATGAGTGATGACGAAGCGAAAGCGCTGACGCATGCTTACGTCGCGCTGCGCGATGAGCTGCACCATCTGGCCCTGCAGGAGCTGCCGGGCAACGTGGCGCCGGACGCCTTTGCCGCCGAGCGCGAACAGGTCGAACGCAGCTGGCAAAGCTGGCTGGGCGAGGCGCAAACGCGCGCGCAGGCGTAATTGTGATATTATCTCGCGCAAAATTTTTTCCCTCTCTGGAGAGTCAGGAATGAAAGTAACGCTGCCCGAATACAGCCGTGCAGGCGTCATGGTGGTTGGTGATGTGATGCTGGATCGCTACTGGTACGGCCCAACCAGCCGTATCTCCCCGGAAGCCCCGGTGCCGGTGGTGAAGGTGGATACCATTGAGGAACGTCCCGGCGGCGCCGCCAACGTGGCGATGAATATTGCTTCGCTCGGCGCCGGTTCCCGCCTGGTTGGTCTGACGGGTATTGATGACGCCGCGCGCGCCCTTAGCCAGACGCTGGCAGGCGTAAACGTTAAATGCGACTTTGTTTCGGTTCCGACTCACCCGACGATCACCAAGCTGCGCGTGCTTTCCCGCAACCAGCAGCTGATTCGTCTGGATTTCGAAGAAGGTTTTGAAGGCGTTGATCCACAGCCGCTGCACGAACGCATCAGCCAGGCGCTGCCGCATATTGGCGCACTGGTACTGTCCGACTATGCGAAGGGCGCGCTGACCAGCGTACGTCAGATGATTAGCCTTGCCCGCGCAGCCAAAGTGCCGGTGCTTATCGATCCTAAAGGCACGGACTTCGAACGCTATCGCGGCGCGACGCTGCTGACGCCAAACCTCTCTGAATTTGAAGCCGTGGTAGGCAAATGCAAAAGCGAAGCTGAGCTGGTGGAGCGCGGTATGCAGCTTATCGCCGATTACGAACTGTCTGCGCTGCTGGTGACGCGTTCAGAGCAGGGCATGACGCTGCTGCAGCCTGGCCTTGAGCCGGTTCATCTGCCGACGCAGGCGCAGGAAGTCTATGACGTAACCGGCGCTGGCGATACGGTGATTGGCGTGCTGGCCGCGACGCTTGCCGCAGGCAACACGCTGGAAGAAGCCTGTTACTTCGCCAACGCCGCGGCGGGCGTGGTTGTCGGCAAACTCGGTACCTCCACCGTCTCTCCGGTTGAGCTTGAAAACGCGGTACGCGGCCGGGCGGACACGGGCTTCGGCGTAATGACCGAGGCGGAACTTAAAGCGGCGGTTGCGAGCGCCCGTAAACGCGGCGAGAAGGTCGTGATGACCAACGGCGTGTTCGATATTCTGCACGCGGGCCACGTTTCCTACCTTGCGAACGCGCGCAAACTTGGCGACCGATTGATTGTGGCCGTAAACAGCGATGCGTCCACCAGGCGCCTGAAAGGCGAAACGCGCCCGGTTAACCCGCAGGATCAGCGCATGATCGTGCTTTCCGCGCTGGAAGCCGTGGACTGGGTGGTGCTGTTTGAAGAAGACACTCCGCAGCGCCTGATTGGCGAGATCCTGCCGGATCTGCTGGTGAAAGGCGGCGACTACAAGCCGGACGATATCGCCGGAAGCAAAGAGGTGTGGGCGAACGGCGGCGAAGTGATGGTGCTGAACTTTGAAGACGGGTGTTCAACCACCAGCATCATCAGGCGCATTCAGAACCAGGAAGCCTGACAGAAACAGGCTCCCCCGGCATGCGGGGGAGCCTGGATTACATCTGCGGGTCGGTCGGTGGGATTACCGCCGGCGCCGGCGTATGGGCTTCACGGTTTTCCAGCTCGCTCAGACGCTGTTCAAGCAGGGCCAGTTTTTCGCGGGTGCGCAGCAGCACCTGCGTCTGCACGTCAAATTCTTCACGGCTTACCAGATCCAGACGCGTTAGCTGCGCCTGTAAAACCTGGCGAATTTTCTTTTCGACATCATCCCCGAACTCACGAATCCCTTTCGGCATCGACTCATGGACCTGACGGGCGATCTGCTCAATTTTTTTCGGGTCAATCATAGTGGTTTCCATTTAACCTGCGTGAATAGCTTAATTGTAATGCCTGATTGCCGGGTGATAAACCTGAATTGCCGTTGCCAGCGAAAATCATCGGCGTTATAGTAAGTCTGCTTATTCTCAGGGCGGGGCGAAACTCCCCACCGGCGGTAAATCAGCGTACGCTGAAAGCCCGCGAGCGCTCCGAAGCACTTCGGAGGTCAGCAGATCCGGTGTAATTCCGGGGCCGACGGTTAAAGTCCGGATGGGAGAGAGTAACGACAAAGTCAGGCCCCGGCCTGCCCACGTTATTTTTCACAGCTCCTAAGACTGCCCTGATTCTGGTAACCATAATTTTAATGAGGTTTTTTTACCATGAATCAGACGCTACTTTCTGCATTTGGCACCCCGACCCAGCGCGTGGAACATGCGCTTGATGCATTGCGCGAAGGCCGCGGCGTAATGGTTCTCGACGATGAAAATCGCGAGAACGAAGGCGACATGATTTTCCCGGCCGAAACCATGACCGTTGAGCAAATGGCGCTGACCATTCGCCACGGCAGCGGCATTGTTTGCCTGTGCCTGACCGATGAACGTCGCAAACAGCTCGACCTGCCGATGATGGTTGATAACAACACCAGCGCTTTCGGCACCGGTTTTACCGTGACGATTGAAGCGGCCCACGGCGTGACCACCGGCGTTTCGGCGGCGGATCGTTTAACGACCGTACGTGCAGCGATTGCCGACAACGCAAAACCAAGTGATTTGAACCGTCCGGGCCATGTGTTCCCGTTGCGTGCTCAGCCAGGCGGCGTGTTAACGCGCGGCGGCCACACTGAAGCGACCATCGACCTGGTTTCTCTGGCCGGTTTTAAGCCAGCCGGCGTGCTGTGTGAGCTGACCAACGACGACGGCACCATGGCGCGAGCGCCTGAGTGCATCGCCTTTGCCCGCCAGCATAATATGGCCGTGGTGACCATCGAAGATCTGGTTGAATATCGCCAGACTCATGAGCGCAAGGCCAGCTAAGACGGATAAAAAAGCCCGGTTTCTCAACCGGGCTTTTTGTTAGCCGATTCCGCTGGTTTGCAGCAGCGTCAGGCTTAATCCCATCACCGCCATCCCACAAAGAACGCCATAGCTGGGATTGTTATGCGGATCGATTTCTTTCGCCAGCGGCATCAGTTCGTCGACCGAAAGCGCCACCATTATTCCCGCTACCGCCGCCATGACCGACGCCATCACGACGGGCGAAATCATCGTGCCCAGAATCAGCCACGCCAGCAGGCCGCCGAAAATTTCCGCCAGCCCTGAAATACCGGCCCAGAAGATCGCTTTACGTTTTGAACCCGTCGCCGCATAAACGGGACCGGCGACCGCCAGTCCTTCAGGAATATTGTGTAACGCGACGGCGAGCGCAATTCCCATCCCGAGTTCAAGATTGGCGCTGGCCGTGACGAAAGTTGCAATGCCTTCCGGAAAGTTATGCAGGCTGATGCCAAGCGTTAACAGCAGGGCGGTGCGGCGCAGGTCAGGGGTTTTTAACGTGCCGTCCGCCAGATCCTGCGGGTGCGCGTGGGGCAGGCTGCGGTCGAGGGCGAAATAGCCCACCAGCCCCAGCACGAACATGCCGTAACCAAGCACCGGGGACATGCCAGGCGTATGCAGCGCGGCGGGCAGCATTTCCATCAATGAAATAAGCAGCATAATACCGGCGGCAAATCCGAGCGAAAATGCCAGCACCCGGTTCGATGGCTTCTGGCCAACTACGCCTGAAATAGCCCCGATAAAGGTGGCGCCTCCGGCTAACAGCGTCAGGATTAGCGGTACCGACATTGACAGCTCCTCATCTCATACATTCAAATTTCCTGATGATCTTCATCATGCTTATCTGAGTTCTTCCCGCCATGATTGGGCGTAATGTTGTCGGTAGATATTTATCCGCTTAAGGACACGACTATGACAGCCCAACGTATGCCCGCGCTATTCCTTGGCCACGGTAGCCCGATGAACGTGCTGGAAGATAACTACTATACCCGGGCCTGGCGTCATTTGGGAGAGACTCTGCCACGGCCGAAGGCGATTGTGGTGGTCTCCGCGCACTGGTTCACGCGCGGTACTGGCGTAACCGCGATGGAGACGCCAAAAACCATCCATGATTTCGGCGGCTTCCCGCAGGCGCTGTACGATACGCACTATCCGGCGCCGGGCTCTCCGGAGCTGGCGCAGCAGCTTGTCGATCTGCTGGCGCCGGATAACGTCACGCTGGATAAAGAAGCCTGGG
Organism: Dryocola mayonis; assembly: GCF_051307045.1. Taxonomy (NCBI): domain Bacteria; kingdom Pseudomonadati; phylum Pseudomonadota; class Gammaproteobacteria; order Enterobacterales; family Enterobacteriaceae; genus Dryocola; species Dryocola mayonis. Next base: position 3,590,969 of record NZ_CP150452.1, on the reverse strand, counting down.
GATTCGACCACGGCTCCTGGGGCGTGCTGATCAAAATGTACCCGGACGCGGACATTCCCATGGTACAGCTCAGTATCGACAGTACCAGGCCGAACGCCTGGCACTATGAGATCGGCCGTAAGCTGGCCGCGCTGCGCGATCGGGGCGTTATGCTGATTGCCAGCGGCAACGTGGTGCATAATTTGCGTACCGCCCGCTGGCATGGGGAAAATACGCCCTATCCGTGGGCCGAGTCATTTAACCAGTATGTGAAGGATAATCTCGCCTGGCGCGGCCCTGCGCAAGAACATCCGCTGGTAAATTATCTGCAGCATGAAGGCGGAGCGCTGTCGAACCCGACGCCGGATCACTATCTGCCTTTGCTTTATGTGCTCGGCGCCTGGGACGGCGAGGAGCCGATTACCATTCCAGTAGAAGGCATGGAGATGGGCTCGCTGAGCATGCTTTCGGTACAGATTGGGTAATAAAAAAGGCGCGAATTTCGCGCCTTGTCTTATGCCGGGCTTTTATTCAACGAACACGTGCGGATAGAAACGTGAAAGATCCTGAGTGATTAACTCGCGATCTTCACGGATACCGATCCCGGCTGGCCGATCGTTGATAAGCCAGCTGCCAATCAGCGTGTAGCTCTCGCCGAATTTCGGCAGCTGATAGAACTCCTGCACGATCATGCCTTCTTCGCCGTAAGGGCCGTCGACGCGGGCCACTTCCTGGCCGTTTTCGATGATCTTCACGTTCGCCCCCTCGCGGGAGAAAATCGGCTTAACGACGTATTTATCCATCGCCGGATAGTTGTCTTCCGCAAAGTAAGCGGGCAGCAGGTTTGGGTGATGCGGGAACATTTCCCACAGCATCGGCAGCAGCGCTTTGTTGGAGATAATGCTTTTCCAGGCCGGTTCCAGCCAGCGCACGCCAGCGTCTTCAAGCTTGGTGGAGAACATCTCGCGCAGCATGTATTCCCACGGATAGAGCTTAAACAGGTTGCTGATGACCTGATCCTGAAGATCGGTGAACTGGCCTTTTTCACCCAGGCCGATCTCTTCCATGTACAGGAACTCGCTCGCCACTTCGGCTTCAGCGGCGCAGTCCTGCAGGTACTGTACCGTACCGCGATCTTCCACCGTGTCCTGACAGCAGGCGAAATGCACCAGGCTGAAACCGTACTGCTGTTTTAGCTCGGCGAAACGTTCAACGATCTTCTCCTGCAGGCTATTGAACTGATCGCTGCCCGCCGGCAGATTTCCCGCCTGCAGCTGGTCTTCAAGCCAGATCCACTGGAAGAACGCGGCTTCGTAAAGGGAGGTCGGCGTGTCGGCGTTGTTTTCCAGCAGTTTGGGTTCGCCTGCGCCGTCCCAGGCCAGATCGAGGCGGGAGTAAAGCGAAGGCTGTTGGGTACGCCAGGACTGGCGTACAAATTCCCAGGTGTGTTTCGGAATGCGGAATTTAGCCAGCAGCTCATCGCTGCCCACCACTTTCTCCACAACCTGCAAACACATCTGGTGCAACTCGGCGGTGACCTCTTCCAGACGATCAACCTGCGACAGCGTCAGTTTATAATACGCGTCTTCACACCAGTACGGCTCGCCATACATGGTGTGAAAGTTAAAACCATATTCCGTAGCTTTTTCGCGCCAGTCCGGACGCTCGCTAATGGCGACTCTTTCCATAGCCCTTAGCCACCCATTGAACGTGAAGAACCGGTGGCGCTACTGCGCTGCATTGAAGTCTGCTTCGCTACAGACTCGCCAAAGCCGCCGCGTGTGACGGTGCTGGTGGTGGCCGGTTTAGGCGCCAGAGCGGTTTTCGGCACTGAGGCGGTACGCCCCGGCGTTGCCGCGCCGTAGCTTTTGCCGCTGGCGTCGGCATATTTACCGTAGGCCGGGCTTGCCGGGTTTTTAGAGGTAAACAGCGGTTGCTGAGCAAAGCCCGCGCCGCCGCCCATCAGGCGACCCATCATATAGCCCGCCATCAGCGGCATCCAGAAGCTTCCGCTTTGCTGGGCCTGCGCCTGGTTTTCACCCGCCATGCTGGCCTGAGCCGGCGCCTGCTGGCACTGGCCTTCGCCAAATTCGGCGATGCACTCTTCACGGGAAGCGTATTTAGGCGCGGTGCGCTCCGCTTCTTTTAAGGCGTTGTTGTAGGAGGTGGTGCATTCCGCGCTTTTGCCAGGGTTCGCCTGGGCGCAGTCATCCGCGTTCTGGTACATGGAGACGGTTTCGTCGCTCTGTTCACAGCCCGCAAGCATAAAGACCGCGGAAACAGCCAGCGCAACCGGCGTTAAATGTCTGGCGTTCCAGCTTTTGCGGAACGACGCGTGGTTTATAGTTTTTGTCCGTTTCATTTATCTGTCCTGAGCCCAGTAGGTTTGTTGCTTAGGATAGGGGATGAATGGTCGAAATTAAAGCGATGACGAGGGTTTGCAGGGGGATCTTTACGTTGCCTTACGTTCAATGGCGCAGGTTGTGACAGGGGGACGGCAGGCTAAATAATTAAGCCCCGAAAACGGTCTTTTCGGGGCTTACAGCTAAAGCGAAAATAAAGGCAGAAAGCGATCAGTTCCCGAATGGATTACGGGAACGGCTGCCGGTCGCCGTAGCTCTTGCTGGCTGTGCAACAGGCGCGGCCTGAGCGGAAGCGTTGGTGGTGGTCGCAGCGGTATCCGCTGTGTAACCATCGGCGCGTGCGTTCTGCTCCGCGTTTTCTGGCGCAACGCTTTCCGGCGTTGTCGGAACTGGTTTACCCAGGTTCGTATTGAGCGAAACCAAATCCTGCTCGTTAAGCGTGCCCAGAGCCTGCTTGATGTTCAGCTGGTTGATCAGGTAGTTATACCGAGCGTTGGAGAGCTGCTGCTTGGCGTTATACAGATCGGTTGTCGCGTTCAGCACGTCAACGATAGTACGCGTACCTACGGAATAGCCGGCTTCGTTAGCATCCAGCGAGCTTTGCGCAGACACGACGGCCTGTTTGTAAGCATTAATGGTGCTGATGGAGGCATTCACGTTATTGAAGGAGGAGCGAACGTTCTGCACGACGCTGCGGTGCGCGCTTTCGAGCTGTTCACTGGCGCCGACAAAGCTGTACTGCGCTTGTTTGACCTGAGAATTAACCTGGCCGCCCTGATATAACGGCAGGGAGAAGTTCAGACCGATTTTGTTCTGGCCGACGTTGCTGTCGTCATACTGCTGGGTGTTGGTTTTAGAACCGCTGTAGCTGGTATCAGAAACGCCGGTAGAGGCGGTTAAACCTACCGTTGGCATGTGGCCGGTTTGCGCATAGCGAATTTGTTCGCGGGCCAGATCCTGGCTTAAACGAGCCTGCAGCAGGGACAGGTTACGGTTCTCAGCTTCTTTAAGCAGGTTATTGACCGCATCCGGTTTATTCGTTTTGAAAGTGTCTACATTCAAAGATGCCAGCGACGGATAGTAGTTGCCGGTAACCTGGCGGAGTTGTTCCACCGCGTTGTCCAGGTTATTACGCGCCGTGACTTCATTAGCCAGAATAGTGTCGTACTGCGCACGGGCGTTCTGAACGTCGGTAATAGCAACCAGGCCTACGTTAAAACGCTGCGTAGTTTGATCTAACTGACGATAGGTCGCCTGTTTCTGCGCTTCGGTATAAGAAAGCGAGTCAATGGCGTTTAGCACGTTAAAATAGGCCGTCGCGGTGTTCAGGATCAGCGTTTGCTGATCGGTCTGATAGGTCACGTCCTGGATGCCGGCAGATTTTTCCTGCAGCGTCAGCGCGCGCCATTTCGACATATCAAAAATGGTTTGCGTTAAGGATAATGAAGCGCTGGTTCCGCTGGTATTAACACCGTTCTGATCGCGAAAGCCGTTAGTGTAGCTGTAATCTGCACCAAGGCCGAGCTGTGGTAATAACGGGCTGCGTGCTTCGTTGATTTTCTCGAATGCGGCGTCACGGTCTGCGGCGGATTTACGTAAATCCGGGTTGCTAAGACGTGCCTGCTGATAAACCTGCATCAGGTTTTCTGCCTGGCTCATGGCGCTGAAACCCGTTAGGCTCAGACCGATAAGGATTGGGAGCAGTTTCTTCATTTGCATTCCTTGTTGTGAAGCAAAATTGTTTTTGTTAGCGCTGTTTGAGACGAAATATTTGCCGATTCTAACAGAGACGGCCAGCGGGGCGGGTTGGCGTAATGTGCCATCCATCCGGAATTTTCATCAATCTACCACATAGCAAATGAAACGGCAGTCAAACAGGGTTGAAAACGCTCATTTCATTACCATTACCCATCAGGACATCATCATGAGTCAGCCTAAGAATAAGCTTGTCACGTTAGCCAAAAACGATGTTGAAATTATTGCACGGGAAACGCTTTATCGCGGGTTTTTTTCGCTCGATCTTTATCGTTTTCGCCACCGTTTATTCAATGGCGAAATGAGCGGTGAAGTGCGGCGTGAAATTTTTGAACGCGGACATGCGGCGGTGCTGCTACCCTATGACCCTGCGCGTGATGAAGTTGTGCTGATTGAGCAGATTCGAATCGCCGCTTACGACACGAGCGACACGCCGTGGCTGCTTGAGCTGATTGCCGGAATGATTGAAGAAGGCGAAAGCGTCGAGGACGTCGCGCGTCGGGAAGCGGTGGAAGAAGCAGGACTGGTGGTTGGGCGCACAAAACCGGTGCTCAGCTATCTGGCAAGCCCGGGAGGAACCACCGAGCGGTCATCCGTGCTCGTGGGCGAAGTGGATGCCACCGCCGCTGAAGGAATTCACGGCCTGGTGGATGAAAACGAAGATATTCGTGTTCATGTGGTGAGCCGGGAAAAGGCTTACCAGCTGGTAGAAGAGGGGATTATCGACAACGCTGCCTCAGTCATCGCTTTGCAATGGCTGCAGCTGCATTATGAAAAACTGAGAATTGAGTGGAACGATTAACTATGAAGCGCTATACGCCTGACTTTCCTGAAATGATGCGCCTGTGCGAAACCAATTTCGCCCAGCTGCGCCGCCTGCTGCCGCGCAACGATGCGCCAGGCGAAACCGTAACCTATCAGGTTAATAGCGCCCGCTATCGGCTGACCGTCCTTGAATCCACTCGCTACACTACGCTTGTTGAGATAGAGCAAACCGCGCCGAGCGTAAGCTACTGGAGCCTGCCGTCTATGTCCGTCAGGCTTTACCATGACGCGATGGTCGCGGAAGTGTGTTCAAGCCAGCAGATCTTCCGCTTTAAAGCACGTTATGATTATCCTAATAAAAAGTTGCATCAACGCGACGAAAAGCATCAAATTAACCAGTTTCTTGCTGATTGGCTGCGCTACTGTTTGGCGCATGGAGCGATGGCGGTTCCGGTTTGTTAGAGAGTGTGAAACCTAAGGACACCATTTGGAAAGCCTGTTAAATCTTCCTGTGGCCGGTGGGGGCCGTATCAGGATACTGCAAATTACCGATACCCACCTATTCTCTGGAAAGAATGAAACGCTGCTTGGCATCAACACCTGGGAAAGCTACCAGGCGGTGCTGGCGGCCATCCTCGCCGAGAACCGTCACTGCGATCTGATCGTCGCCACCGGGGATCTGGCCCAGGACCACAGCGCGCAGGCCTATCAGCACTTTGCTGAGGGGATCGCGCGAATTGCTGCGCCCTGCGTCTGGCTGCCGGGCAACCACGACTTTCAGCCGGCGATGTACAGCGCGTTGCACGAAGCGGGAATCTCGGCCTCAAAGCTGGTCTATATCGGCAACGGCTGGCAGGTGCTGCTGCTGGACAGCCAGGTCTTTGGCGTGCCGCATGGCGAACTGAGCGAATATCAGCTCGAATGGCTGGAACGTAAATTAGCCGCCGCTCCCGAGCGTCACACTCTCTTGCTGCTCCACCATCATCCTTTGCCCGCGGGCTGCAGCTGGCTCGATCAGCACAGCCTGCGTAACGCGCAGGAGCTCGATAACGTGCTGGTCAATTATCCTCAGGTGAAGGCCCTGCTGTGCGGGCATATTCACCAGGAGTTGGATCTCGACTGGAACGGCCGCCGTATGCTGGCGACGCCTTCCACCTGCGTGCAGTTTAAGCCGCATTGCGCCAACTTCACGTTAGATACTATCGAGCCCGGCTGGCGCTGGCTGGAGCTGCATCCGGACGGCGCCGTCACCACCGAGGTATGCCGTCTGAAGGGCGCAGTATTTAATCCTGATACCGCTTCAGAAGGATACTGATGTCAACGCTACTCTACCTGCACGGCTTTAACAGCTCCCCGCGTTCAGCCAAGGCGACAAGCCTGCAGGCGTGGCTTGCCGGGCACCATCCGCATATAGAAATGGTGGTGCCTCAGCTGCCGCCATATCCTGGCGAAGCCGCAGAGCTGCTGGAGTCGCTGGTGCTTGAGCACGGCGGCGAGCCGCTTGGCGTGGTGGGCTCTTCATTAGGCGGCTACTACGCCACCTGGCTGTCGCAATGCTTTATGCTGCCGGCGGTAGTCGTCAATCCCGCGGTGCGGCCTTTTGAATTGCTGGCGGATTATCTTGGCGCCAACGAGAACCCCTACACCGGCCAGCAATATGTGCTAGAGTCTCGCCATATTTACGATCTTAAAGTCATGCAGGTTGACCCGCTTGAAGCGCCGGATCTCATCTGGCTGCTGCAACAAACGGGTGATGAAGTGCTCGATTACCGCCAGGCGGTGGCTTATTACACCTCCTGTCGCCAGACGGTGGAATCCGGCGGCAATCATGCCTTTGTGGGCTTCGAAGATTATTTCACACAGCTTGTCGACTTCCTCGGTCTGCATTGAGGCCGGGTCGGCCGATTCTCTGTTTCGCTATCTGAACGAATAAACCATGACGCAATCCAGTTATAACGCCGATGCCATTGAGGTACTCACCGGGCTTGAGCCGGTTCGCCGCCGTCCGGGGATGTACACCGACACCACCCGCCCAAACCACCTGGGCCAGGAAGTCATTGATAACAGCGTGGATGAAGCGCTGGCAGGCCATGCTAAGCGTGTTGATGTTATTCTCCATGCCGACCAGTCATTAGAAGTTATCGATGACGGGCGCGGCATGCCGGTAGATATCCACCCGGAAGAAGGGGTGCCCGCGGTCGAGCTGATCCTCTGCCGCCTGCACGCGGGCGGTAAATTCTCCAATAAAAACTATCAGTTCTCCGGCGGTCTGCACGGGGTGGGCATTTCCGTTGTCAACGCCCTGTCCAGACGAGTGGAGGTTACCGTTCGCCGCGATGCGCAGGTCTACAGCATCGCCTTCGAAAACGGCGATAAGGTGCAGGACCTGCAGGTGGTCGGCACCTGCGGCAAACGCAACACCGGCACCAGCGTTCACTTCTGGCCGGACGAAACCTTCTTCGACAGCCCGCGCTTCTCCGTCTCACGCTTAAGCCACCTGCTGAAGGCCAAAGCGGTGCTTTGTCCGGGCGTTGAAATCACCTTTACCGATAAAGTGAATAATACGGAACAGCGCTGGTGCTACCAGGACGGCCTGAAAGACTATCTTAGCGAAGCGGTAAACGGGCTTGTCACGCTGCCGGAAGCGCCATTTATCGGCAACTTCGCCGGCGATACCGAAGAGGTTGACTGGGCGCTGCTCTGGCTGCCGGAAGGCGGCGAGCTGTTGACGGAAAGCTACGTCAACCTGATCCCGACCATGCAGGGCGGTACGCACGTCAACGGCCTGCGTCAGGGCCTGCTTGATGCAATGCGTGAATTCTGCGAATACCGCAACATTCTGCCGCGCGGGGTAAAACTCTCGGCGGACGATATCTGGGAGCGCTGCGCCTACGTGCTTTCAGTCAAAATGCAGGATCCGCAGTTTGCCGGCCAGACCAAAGAACGCCTCTCATCCCGCCAGTGCGCGGCTTTTGTCTCAGGCGTGGTGAAAGATGCCTTCAGCCTGTGGCTGAACCAGAATATTCAGGCGGCGGAACAGCTGGCGGAGCTGGCCATCTCCAGCGCCCAGCGCCGCATGCGCGCGGCCAAAAAAGTGGTGCGTAAGAAGCTCACCAGCGGCCCGGCGCTGCCTGGCAAACTGGCGGACTGCACCGCGCAGGATCTCAGCCGCACCGAGCTGTTCCTGGTGGAAGGGGATTCCGCAGGCGGTTCCGCAAAACAGGCGCGCGATCGCGAATATCAGGCGATCATGCCGCTTAAAGGTAAGATCCTCAACACCTGGGAAGTCTCTTCCGATGAAGTGCTGGCCTCGCAGGAAGTGCACGATATCTCCGTGGCCATCGGCATCGATCCGGACAGCGAAGATTTAAGCCAGCTGCGCTACGGCAAGATCTGTATCCTCGCGGATGCAGACTCCGATGGTTTGCATATCGCAACGCTGCTGTGCGCGCTATTCGTGCGCCATTTCCGCTCGCTGGTCAAAGGCGGACACGTGTATGTGGCGATGCCGCCTTTGTACCGCATCGATTTGGGAAAAGAGGTGTACTACGCGCTGGATGAAGAAGAGAAGGCCGGCGTGCTGGAGCAGCTCAAGCGTAAGAAGGGCAAGCCGAACGTACAGCGCTTTAAAGGCCTGGGCGAGATGAACCCGCTGCAGCTGCGCGAAACCACGCTTGACCCGAACACCCGCCGCCTGGTGCAGCTTACCATCAGCGATGAAGACAGCGATAAAACGCTGGCCATGATGGACATGCTGCTTGCCAAAAAACGTTCCGAAGACCGCCGTAACTGGCTGCAGGAAAAAGGCGATATGGCCGATCTCGACGTGTAACGAGACGCAGGATAAAAAAAGGAGCCGGTATTCATAGCGGCTCCCTTTTTTATTACTGAAAAGACGTCAGCGGATTACTTGATGCCGTCTTCCAGAATGTGGATATGAATGTCCAGCACGTCATCCTTCACCGCGGCGCTGTGGTTTTTCATATGCGGCGTAGCGAGGTGGGCTTCCAGGTGGGCAACGGTTTCCCATTTCTCCACCATAAAGATAGAGTCCGGTGCGGTAGTCTGGAACGCGACCTGTGCATTGTGATCCACCAGCGGCGTGTAGCCGTAGCAGCCATCTTCTTCGAGCACGGTCGGAATAATTTTCGCAAACGCATCCAGAACGGCCTGGCGGTGGTGCTGGCCGGGGCGGGTGCGAATTTCAGCTATCACTGTCAGCATGGCTAACTCCTTTTTGTAAGCAGACCAACAGTTAAGCAAAAATTTCGCCGAGATGCTTGCGATATTCTGCAACAAAGCGTGGAACGTCCGGCACCTTCATCACGTCGTTTGCGATAAAGGTCGGCAGGCCTTTCATGCCGAGAAACTCGTTGGCTTTATGGAACGGCAGATAAACACCGTCGACGCCGACGCCGTGGAAGAACTGTTCTTTATCTTCAAAGGCCTGCAGCGGTGCGTTCCAGGTCAGGGAAAGCATATAGGTTTTGCCCTGAATCAGGCCGCCGGAGCCGTATTTCTTCCCGGCGTCTGAACGGGTACGGCCGTCGCTGGCGTACAGCGAGCCGTGGCCTTCGGTGAACACGTCATCAATGTATTTTTTCATGGTCCACGGCGCGCCCATCCACCAGCCCGGCATCTGGTAAATGACGGTGTCGGCCCAGAGGTATTTTTCGACTTCAGCTTTTACGTCGTACTCGCTGTCGGTACGGGTAATCTGAACATCATGTCCGAGGTCGCGCAAAAAGCTTTCCGCGACTTCGGTCAGGGTGTCGTTTAGCTGGCCGTTGGAGTGGGCGAATTTTTTCGCGCCGTTGATAATCAGTATTTTGCTCATCGTTAGTCCTCGAATCATTGCGTTTGACGCGCAGTCTAACGTGATCGCCGTCACGGTAAAATGGTCAAAATGTGCAAAGACTTTTGCCAGATAAGCAATAATCTTTTCGTCACCAGCTTATACGCACCTGAAAGCCGCCGCTTTCAGAGTTAGAAAACCGCGCCTGCATGCCGTGTAAAGCAGCGATGCGCTGGACGATGGAAAGCCCAAGGCCGCTTCCTGTTTTTTCCTGGCCCGGCGGGCGGAAGAACCTTTTGCCTAAGGCGGGTAAAAATTCAGGGCTGATGCCCGGCCCGTTATCGGTAATGCAAATTTCCCGCGGCTGTAAAATAACGGCGACCGCGCTGCCCCGCGGGCTGTAGCGTACCGCATTATCCAGCACGTTACGCACCATCAAGCTCAGCAGCAGGGCCTGTCCCCGCACAGAAACCTGTTCGGCCTGTAGCTCAAGACGAATATCGACGCCTTCGCGCTGCGCCTGGTGCCAGGCGTCCATAACGGCGCTTTGCAGCAGGGCCGGCAGCGAAACGTCTTCAATATCGTCCAGGCCAGCCAGCGAGTCCAGGCGTGACAGGGTGAGCAGCTGATCCACCAGGCGGGTGGCCCGTTCGATGCCCGTCGTCAGATTATTCAAGGCGTGATCGCGCACGGGGGCGTCGTTACCCGCCAGCTGCGCCACTTCAGCCTGTACCTTTAGCGCCGCAAGGGGGCTGCGCAACTCATGGGCCGCATCCGAGGTAAAACGCCGCTCGCGCAGCATGAATTCGCCGGTGCGGGTAAAAAGCGTATTGAGAGAATCAACCAGCGGTTTGATTTCCAGCGGCAGCCGCCTTGTTTCCAGCCTGCCGGCGTCATCCGGCGAGCGCCGGCGCAGCTGGGCTGCCAGCTGATGCACGGGAGCCAGCGCGCGGCTGACCAGCCAGGCTAACAGCAGCAGCATCAGCGGCAGGGCAATCAGCCACGGTGCCAGCTGCGAGGCGACGATATCCAGCGCCATATCTTCCCGATACTCTTTTTCCTGGCCGACGACGATACGGTAGCGCCCGTCGGGAGTAGTAAGCCACAGCAGCCGCCAGGGATCGCCGTCGCCGTTGAGGTATCCATCCGTAAAGCCGTCGCGCCGGTAATCAAACCTCAGGTCCTTGCCGTTATCGCCGTCGTTCAGGCGCATCTGGCCGTCAACGGAGAAAATCGCGAAGGCAAGGGCGTCGTCATCCTGGTTTCCGCGATGATGCGGCACCAGTTTTTTTGTGCGCGGCAGCTTTGGATCGTCGCGGATGATACGTAAATCCAGGGCGCTAAGCCGCTTGGCGAACAGCATCTGCTGGGTATCAAACAGCTTATCGAGCGTTTTGGATGTCTGATACCAGGCGGCGGCGCTTGCGCCAACCCAGGCGATAACCGTCAGCAGAATAAAGCTGGCGATAAGCTTTGCCCGCAGGCTGCGCGTCAGCTTTTTAATCATTCTTCACCCAGCGTATAGCCGATACCGTGAATGGTGCGAATAAACCCGCAGCCCAGCTTACGGCGAAGGTGATGGATATGCACTTCCAGCGCGTTTCTGGAAACCTCATCGTCCCAGCTATAAATTTTCTCTTCGATAAGAGAACGCGGCAGCACCCGCCCGGCGTTACGCATCAGCAATTCCAGCAGCGCGAATTCTTTCGGCTTAAGCTGTAAGGGCTCGCCGTTTTTTGTGAGGGTTAATTTGATCGGGTCGAGCTCAACCCCCGCGTGCGAAAGGGTCGGCTGCGGCTGTCCGTGGGTTCGGCGAATTAAGACCTGCAGGCGCGCTGCGACTTCAATTAGCGCAAAAGGTTTGCACAGGTAGTCATCGGCACCCAGCTGTAACCCTTCGATACGCTGTTCCAGCGCGTCGCGTGCGGTGAGGACTAACACAGGTTGATTCTGGCCGTTGCGCCGCCAGCTTTTTAATATCTCAAGGCCGTCAATGCCCGGCAGGCTTAAATCAAGCACCACCGCATCGTAGGGCGCCTGTCCCAGCGCCGACTGGCCGAGTTTGCCGTCGCTAAACCAGTCAACGGTGAATCCCATTTTCATCAGCCCGGCCTTCAGGCCGTCGCCGATCAGTTTGTCATCTTCAATCACTAATACCCGCATGACGTCGTCCTTATCGTTCAAACAGGTGAAGTTAATAACGTTTGATTCGGCGTGTACAGGGGAAAAAAGCCATGATTCGGCAAAGGCCGCAATTCGGTCAAAAATACGTTATTGCCCGGCGAAATTAAGATCGGCTTAAGATCCTTGCGCTCTAATAGCCAGCGTAAACGCCATACCGATAAGGAAAATAAACAATGAAAAAAGTAGCCGCTATTCTGACCGTACTCGCTATTTCCGCCGCGCCCGCCGTTGCTGCGAACCAGGGCGGCTTTGTTGATCCTGCCGCGCCTGCCGCCACGCAGCAAGCGCCTGCTTCGGGCGGCTTTGTGGGCCCAACAGGCACGCTAACCACGGCAGAAAAAGCCAAAACCTTCTCTGACGATACCTGGGTTACGCTGCGCGGCAAGATTGAACAGCGCATCGGCGGCGATCACTACGTGTTCCGCGACGCCTCTGGCACGGTAAATGTGGACATCGACCACAAGCGCTGGAACGGGCAGACCGTCACCCCGCAGGACACCGTAGAGATTCAGGGCGAAGTGGATAAAGACTGGAATTCCGTTGAAATCGACGTTAAGCAAATCAACAAAGTGAAGTAAGCCTGCAACGAGCCGCCCGGGGCGGCTCGCTTTCGCTCGCCCGCCCGCGTTAAACCTCCGCGCAAAGCTATTCCTCCCTGTGACTCGGCAAGCCAGATAAGGTACTATCGGCGGCAATTACGCCGTTTGTGGCCACACTCGGCTCGTCAGTTTGAGGATGAATGATTAATGAGTGATCTAACTCATGACGGTGCAGAGCGTCTTTCGCTGCACGAATTCACGGAAAATGCTTATCTCAACTATTCCATGTACGTCATCATGGACCGCGCGCTGCCGTTTATCGGCGACGGCCTCAAGCCCGTACAGCGCCGCATCGTCTATGCCATGTCGGAGCTGGGGCTGAGCGCCAGCGCGAAATTCAAAAAATCCGCGCGTACCGTAGGCGACGTGCTGGGTAAATACCATCCGCACGGCGACAGCGCCTGCTATGAGGCGATGGTGCTGATGGCGCAGCCGTTCTCCTATCGCTATCCGCTGGTGGACGGGCAGGGGAACTGGGGCGCGCCGGACGATCCTAAATCCTTCGCCGCGATGCGTTATACCGAGTCTCGCCTGTCTAAGTACGCAGAATTGCTGCTCGGCGAGCTGGGCCAGGGCACCGTTGATTACACCCCGAACTTTGACGGCACGCTCACGGAGCCGAAAACGCTGCCCGCGCGCCTGCCGAACATTCTGCTGAACGGCACCACCGGTATTGCCGTCGGCATGGCGACGGATATTCCGCCGCACAACCTGCGGGAAGTGGCGGACGCCGCCATCAGGCTTATAGACCAGCCGAAAACGTCCCTCGACGAGCTGCTGGATATCGTGCAGGGCCCGGATTATCCGACCGAAGCCGAAATTATCACGCCGCGTAGTGAAATCCGTAAAATTTACCAGAACGGCCGCGGCTCGGTGCGCATGCGCGCCGTGTGGAAAAAAGAAGATGGCGACGTGGTCATCACCGCGCTGCCGCATCAGGTTTCCGGCGCGCGCGTGCTTGAGCAGATCGCCAGCCAGATGCGCGCCAAAAAGCTGCCGATGGTAGAAGACCTGCGCGACGAATCCGATCACGAAAACCCGACCCGCCTGGTCATTGTGCCGCGTTCAAACCGCGTGGACATGGAGCAGGTAATGAACCACCTGTTCGCCACCACCGATCTTGAGAAAAGCTACCGCGTTAACCTCAACATGATTGGCCTGGACAACCGTCCTTCGGTGAAAAACCTGCTGGAAATCCTTACCGAGTGGCTGGTTTATCGTCGCGAAACGGTGCGCCGTCGCCTGTCTTACCGTCTCGAAAAAGTGCTCAAACGCCTGCATATCCTTGAAGGTTTGCTGGTGGCGTTCCTCAATATTGATGAGGTGATTCATATCATCCGTAGTGAGGACGAGCCTAAGCCGGTGCTGATGGAGCGCTTCGCCCTGAGCGAAACGCAGGCTGAATCCATCCTTGAGCTGAAATTACGCCACCTCGCTAAACTCGAAGAGATGAAAATTCGCGCCGAGCAGAGCGAGCTGGAAAAAGAGCGCGATCGCCTGCAGGGCATTCTTGCCTCCGAGCGTAAAATGAACACGCTGCTGAAGAAAGAGCTGCAGGCCGATGCTGAAGCCTATGGCGACGATCGTCGCTCCCCGCTGCACGAACGCGGCGAGGCTAAGGCGATGAGCGAGCACGATATGACGCCATCCGAGCCGGTCACCATCGTGCTGTCGCAGATGGGCTGGGTGCGCAGCGCCAAAGGCCACGACATCGATGCGCAGGGGCTGAACTACAAAGCGGGGGACAGCTATCTGGCTTCCGCGAAGGGCAAAAGCAACCAGCCGGTGGCGTTTATCGATTCCACGGGCCGAAGCTATGCGCTCGATCCGATAACGCTGCCTTCGGCGCGCGGGCAGGGCGAGCCGCTGACGGGCAAACTTACGCCGCCGCCGGGCGCGACCGTAGAACATGTGTTGATGGCGCCGGAAGAGCAGAAGCTGCTGATGGCTTCCGATGCGGGCTATGGCTTCGTGTGCACCTTCAACGATCTGATCGCGCGCAACCGTGCCGGTAAGGCGCTGATTTCCCTGCCGGAGAACGCGCGCGTGCTGCCGCCGATGGAAATCACCAGCGAAGAAGATATGCTGATGGCCATCACCGCCGCCGGGCGTATGCTGATGTTCCCGGTAAGCGATCTGCCGCAGCTATCGAAAGGCAAAGGTAATAAAATCATCTCTATCCCATCCGCAGAGGCGGCGAAAGGGGAAGATAAGCTGGCGCACCTCTTTATTCTGCCTCCGCTTAGCACCGTGACGCTGCACGTGGGCAAACGCAAGATTAAACTGCGTCCGGAAGAGCTGCAGAAAATCACCGGCGAACGCGGACGTCGCGGGACGCTGATGCGCGGCCTGCAGCGAATCGATCGCGTAGAGGTGGATTCTCCGGCCCGTGCGGGCGCAGGTGCGGGCGCAGGCGACAGCGAAGAATAAACAATGTCGGGCGGCCTCGCGTCGCCCGAACGGTGTGTTTTGCGCTAAAGCAGGTCATACTTATTAGCGATTTAGGCTTTAGAGGTTGTTATGCTATCCATCGTTCGTTTTATTATTGTTGTGATTTACTGTCTTCTGGTCTGTATTTTAGGCTGCATATACTGCTTATTTAGCCCGCGTAATCCGCGTCACGTGGCAACCTTTGGCCATCTTTTCGGACGCCTTGCGCCCGTATTCGGCCTGAAGGTAGAAACCCGCCTGCCGGCGGGCGCTGAAAATCATCCGACGGCTATTTATATCGGCAACCACCAGAATAATTTCGATATGGTCACCGCGGCGAATATCGTGCAGCCGCCGACCGTTACCGTGGGCAAGAAAAGCTTGCTATGGATCCCTTTTTTCGGGCAGCTATACTGGCTAACCGGCAACATGTTGATTGACCGGGATAACCGCGCCAAAGCGCACAGCACCATCTCGCAGGTTGTGTCGCAAATGCAAAAACGCAATGTGTCCGTCTGGATGTTCCCGGAGGGCACTCGTAGCCGCGGGCGCGGATTGCTGCCGTTTAAAACCGGCGCCTTCCATGCGGCTATTGCCGCCGGCGTGCCGATTATTCCGGTGTGCGTTTCTAATACCAGCAATAAAATTAAGCTCAACCGCTGGAATAATGGCCTGGTGATTGTCGAAATGCTGCCGCCGATTGATACCAGCCAGTACGGTAAAGATCAGGTGCGCAAGCTGGCAACGCACTGCCGCGAAATTATGATGGCGAAAATCGACGAGCTAAATAAAGAAGTGGCGGAACGCGAAGCGTCCGGCACGGTAGAGAAAAAACAGGCGAGCTGATCGCCTCATGCCGGGGTTCTTCCCCTCTGGCGGTACGGCTTGTACCGCCCTCACGTTTTAAGTTTTACATGGAGCAAATATGTCACTCAGTCGGCGTCAGTTTATTCAGGCATCGGGAATTGCACTCTGTGCAGGTGCGGTGCCACTGAGGGCTAATGCGGCAGGGCAGCAGCTACCGTTACCCGTTCCCCCTTTGCTTGAATCCCGCCGCGGCCAGCCTCTTTTCCTGACGCTGCAGCGGGCGCACTGGTCGTTCACCGGCGGCGCCAAGGCGCAGGTCTGGGGGTTAAACGGGCGCTACCTCGGGCCGACCATCCGCGTCTGGAACGGCGACGATGTAAAGATGATTTACAGCAATCGCCTGCAGGAGAATATCGGCATGACTATCGCCGGTCTGCAGGTGCCGGGGCCGCTGATGGGCGGCGCGCCGCGTATGATGTCGCCAAACGTTGACTGGGCGCCCGTGCTGCCCATTCGCCAGCAGGCCGCCACGCTCTGGTATCGCGCCAACACGCCGAACCGTTGTGCCCAGCAGGTGTATAACGGCCTCGCGGGCATGTGGCTGATTGAGGATGAGGTCAGCAAATCGCTGCCTGTTCCTAACCACTACGGCGTCGATGATTTCCCGATAATTATTCAGGACAAGCGCCTTGATAACTTCGGGACGCCGGAATACGTTGAGCCGGGCAGCGGCGGTTTCGTTGGCGACACGCTGCTGGTTAACGGCGTGCAGGGGCCCTATGTCGAGGTTTCCCGCGGCTGGGTAAGGCTTCGCTTGCTTAACGCCTCCAACGCGCGTCGCTACCTGCTGCAGATGAGTGACAGCCGGCCGATGCACGTTATTTCCAGCGATCAGGGCTTTTTACCTGCACCGGTCTCGGTCAAGCAGCTCTCTTTAGCTCCCGGCGAGCGCCGCGAAATTCTGGTCGATATGACCGAAGGGAAAGAGGTTTCCATTACCTGCGGCGAAGCGGCGGGAATCATGGATCGCATTCGCGGCTTCTTTGAGCCGTCTAGCATTCTTATTTCTACCCTGGTGCTAACGCTGCGCCCAACCGGCCTGCTGCCGCTGGTGACGGATAGCCTGCCGATGCGCCTGCTGCCGGATGAAATCATTAACGGCACTCCGGCGCGCAGCCGCGAGATTACGCTTGGCGACGAGCCGGGTATTAACGGCCAGCTGTGGGATATTAAGCGTATCGACATCCAGACGCAGCAGGGCACCTGGGAGCGCTGGACCGTGCGTTCGGATATGCCGCAGTCCTTCCATATTGAAGGCGTGAGCTTCCTGATTAAGAACGTGAACGGCGCGGTGCCCTTTGGCGAAGACCGCGGCTGGAAGGACACCGTCTGGGTCGACGGCCAGGTCGAGCTGCTGGTTTATTTCGGCCAGCCTTCCTGGGAGCACTTCCCGTTCCTCTACTCCAGCCAGACGCTGGAAATGGCCGACAGGGGCTCGATTGGCCAGCTGCTGGTCAACCCCGCGCCTTAAAGATCCGCCGCTTGCCCTTACCTCATCGTGAGGGCAAATATAACGCTGCATTAACCCTTCATTTATCACTGATAACCAGCGTATAATCGCCGGCTTTGATTACTTTTACATCATTTTTTCGGAAAGCTATATGAGCTCTGTAAGCTTGATCCAGCCCGATCGCGAACTCTTTTCGTGGCCTCAATACTGGGCGGCCCTGTTACGGCCCGGCGCCGTTTTTACCCATGTCACGCAAGGAAATGGACGATTTAGGCTGGGACAGCTGCGACATTATTCTGGTCACCGGCGATGCGTATGTCGACCACCCAAGCTTTGGCATGGCGATTTGCGGACGCATGCTGGAAGCTCAGGGCTTCCGCGTGGGGATCGTCTCCCAGCCGGACTGGAACAGCAAAGAAGACTTTATGCGTCTGGGTAAGCCAAACCTGTTCTTCGGCGTGACCGCGGGCAACATGGACTCGATGATCAACCGCTACACCGCCGACCGCAAGCTGCGTCACGACGACGCTTACACCCCGGATAACGTGGCGGGCAAACGTCCTGACCGCGCGTCCCTCGTCTATACCCAGCGCTGTAAAGAAGCCTGGCGCGATGTGCCGGTGATCCTTGGCGGCATCGAAGCGAGCCTCAGGCGCACCGCGCACTACGATTACTGGTCCGATACCGTACGCCGTTCCATTCTGGTGGATGCCAAAGCCGACATGCTGATCTTCGGCAACGGCGAGCGTCCGCTGGTGGAGGTGGCCCATCGCCTGGCAATGGGCGAGAAGATCGATGAGATCGTCGACGTTCGTAACACGGCGATGATGCGTAAAGAAGCTATGCCGGGCTGGTCGGGCGTGGACTCCACGCGTCTGGATACGCCAAGGCGCATCGATCCTATTCCCCATCCCTATGGCGAAGATTTGCCGTGCGCCGATGCCGGCAAGCCTGCGGCGGAAGTAAAAGAAGAGTCGAAAGCCGTTGTGGTTCAGCCGCCGCGCCCTAAGCCGTGGGAAAAAACCTACGTACTGCTGCCGTCGTTTGAAAAAGTAAAAAATGACAAGGTGCTCTACGCGCACGCTTCGCGTATTTTGCACCATGAAACCAACCCCGGCTGCGCGCGCGCGCTGATGCAAAAGCATGGCGACCGCTATATCTGGATCAACCCGCCGGCCATCCCGCTTTCTACCGAAGAGATGGACAGCGTGTTTGCGCTTCCCTATAAGCGCGTGCCGCACCCGTCTTACGGCAAAGCGCGCATTCCCGCCTATGAGATGATCCGCTTCTCGGTCAATATCATGCGCGGCTGCTTCGGCGGCTGTTCGTTCTGTTCGATAACCGAGCACGAAGGGCGCATCATTCAGAGCCGTTCGGAAGACTCGATCATCAGTGAAATTGAGGCGATCCGCGACACCGTACCGGGCTTTACCGGCGTGGTTTCCGATCTCGGCGGCCCGACGGCGAACATGTATATGCTGCGCTGTAAGTCGCCGCGCGCTGAACAAACCTGCCGCCGTCTGTCCTGCGTTTATCCGGACATTTGCCCGCATATGGACACCAACCACCAGCCGACCATTAACCTCTACCGTCGCGCCCGCGATCTGAAAGGCATTAAGAAGATCCTCGTGGCATCCGGCGTGCGTTATGACCTGGCGGTAGAAGATCCGCGCTATATCAAAGAGCTGGCGACGCATCACGTTGGCGGCTATCTCAAGATTGCGCCGGAACACACTGAAGAAGGCCCGCTGTCCAAAATGATGAAGCCGGGGATGGGCAGCTATCACCGCTTTAAAGAGCTGTTCGATACCTATTCGAAGCAGGCCGGGAAAGAGCAGTATCTGATTCCCTACTTTATTTCCGCCCACCCCGGCACGCGCGATGAAGACATGGTGAACCTGGCGCTGTGGCTGAAGAAGAACCGGTTCCGCCTGGATCAGGTGCAGAACTTCTATCCGTCGCCGCTCGCGAACTCTACCACCATGTATTACACCGGTAAGAACCCGCTGGGCAAGATAAGCTACAAGAGTGAAGATATCGTGGTACCGAAGGGCGATCGCCAGCGTCGACTGCATAAAGCGCTGCTGCGCTACCATGACCCGGCGAACTGGCCGATGATTCGCGAAGCGCTGGAAGCTATGGGGAAAAAGCACCTGATCGGCGGCCGACGCGAGTGCCTGGTTCCGGCTCCGACCCTTGAAGAAATGCGCGAGGCGCGCCGCCATAACCGTGGCAGCAAAGTGGCGCTGACGCGCCATACGCCGATGACCCATCAGCGCCGTCCTGCGGCCGCAGGGATGAAAGCGGCTCCTAAGGCCGGTGTAAAACCAGCGGCGAAGAAGAGGCCTGCGTAAGCGTTGCTCTTACCCTCTCCCGCACGGGAGAGGGTAGCTGTTTTTTAATCGCCGAACACATCCGGGTCCGGCCCCAGACGCCTGTTGCTATCCAGCTTCGCAATCTCGCCCAGCTCGTCTTTATCCAGACGGAAATCAAAGACGTTAAAGTTTTCGACGATGCGCGACGGCGTGACCGATTTCGGAATCACCACCAGGCCGCTGTCCAGATGCCAGCGGATAACGATCTGCGCCGGCGTTTTGCCGTATTTATCCGCCAGATCACGGATGATTTTCTGGTCGAAAACGCCTTCGCCGCCCTGCGCTAACGGGCTCCATGATTCGGTCTGAATCTTATGCGTGGCGTTCCATGAGTGAAGCTGACGCTGCTGCAGCAGCGGATGCAGCTCAATCTGGTTGATAACCGGCGTCACGCCCGTTTCATCAATCAGCCTTTGTAAATGGTTGACCTGGAAATTACAGACGCCGATGCTTTTCGCAAGGCCCTGCTTTTGCAGCTCAATCATCCCTTTCCAGGCTTCAACATAGTGGTCTTTGCCCGGCACGGGCCAGTGCATCAGATAGAGATCGACATGATCGAGCTGCAGTTTTTTCAGGCTTTCTTCCAGCGCCTGATGCGGCCGCTGCTGATCTTCATTCCAGAGTTTAGTGGTGATAAATAATTCTTCGCGCGGCAGGCCTGCATTTTTCAGGGCGTTGCCCACGCCGTCCTCGTTTTTGTACGCCGCGGCAGTATCAATGGAGCGATAGCCAACTTCCAGAGCCTTATCGATGGCGAGCAGTACCTGATCGTTACTGGCTTGCCACACGCCGAGGCCCAGCTGAGGCATCACGTTTCCGTCCTGGAGCTTGATTACTGTTGGATTTGCCATGCGTTCCTCCTTAATGAGCGATTCACCGGGGCCGGGCCCCGGTGTAAGAATTGCATTTAAGTCTGGACCAAATACCCGAAAACGGAAGCCAGGTGGCTAAATTACTTAGCGCGCCGCTTCGTAAATACGGCGGCTTACGTCAAGGGTAATATCCTGATGTTCGCCGAGCCGGGTCATGCCTTTCTCTTCAAGTTTGACCAGCAGCGCGGGAATAGTGCTGCCGTCCAGGCCGTAAGCTGACAGGCGGGTCGGGGCGCCCATTTGTTCGAAGAAATTACGCGTTGCCTCAATGGCGGCGTCAATACGTTCTTCTTCGCTACCGCTGGTGATATCCCACACGCGCTGCGCGTACTGCAGCAGCTTGGCGCGTTTCTCATTGCGCTTTTCATTGAGCAGGGAAGGCAGGACCACCGCCAGAGTCTGGGCGTGGTCCAGGCCGTGCATGGCGGTCAGCTCGTGGCCCAGCATGTGCGTTGCCCAGTCCTGAGGTACGCCTGCGCCAATCAGGCCATTCAACGCCATGGTCGCGGCCCACATTACGTTTGCGCGCACGTCGTAATTTTCCGGCTCTTTCAACGCCTTCGGGCCTTCTTCAACCAGCGTCAGCAGGATGCCTTCCGCAAAACGATCCTGTACTTTGGCGTTGACAGGCCAGGTGATGTACTGCTCAACGGTATGAACGAAAGCGTCCACCACGCCGTTTGCAACCTGACGCGCAGGCAGGGTGTAGGTATAAACCGGATCGAGCACGGCGAAGACCGGCTGAACGTGCTCGGACATAAACGCCTGTTTGTCGCCGGTTGCGCGCCGGGAAACCACCGCGCCTTTGTTTGATTCGGAGCCTGTTGCCGGCAGCGTCAGTACGGAACCCATAGGGATGGCGCTTTTAACGTCTTCGCCGCGGGTCAGCAGGATATTCCACGGATCGCTTTCCAGCGGATAGTT
The DNA here is from genome assembly GCF_051307045.1 of Dryocola mayonis. Classification (NCBI taxonomy): domain Bacteria; kingdom Pseudomonadati; phylum Pseudomonadota; class Gammaproteobacteria; order Enterobacterales; family Enterobacteriaceae; genus Dryocola; species Dryocola mayonis. Next base: position 3,569,611 of record NZ_CP150452.1, on the reverse strand, counting down.
CGCCGCGGCGGCGATAAACTTGGTGCCGTCCAGAACGGAGCCGCCGCCGACCGCCAGCAGGAAACTTACGTTCTCTTTGCGCACGATATCGACCGCTTTCATCAGCGTTTCGTAGGTTGGGTTTGGCTCGATACCGCCGAACTCCAGCACGTCCAGGCCTTCCAGCGCGGCATAAACCTGATTCAGCACGCCGTTTTTCTTCACGCTGCCGCCGCCGTAGGTGACGAGCACGCGGGCGCCGGCAGGGATCTGGTCGCGCAGTTCAGCAATTGCGCCTTTACCAAACAGGATGCGGGTTGGGGTATGGAGATTAAAATTGTTCATTATCAGATTCCCGGTAGGTGGGTGAAAAAAGACATCGCCTGTCGCTTTTTGATGTGGCCCATTGTCGGCTCACGCACGCTATCCCTCAATGCATATTCCTGCCTTTGTCTTGCCCATTTCTCCACGCGGCTGGAGAAAAAATCCTGTTCGTCGCACACTGTCATAGCTAAAAAAGCCTTGTGGAGCGGATAAAAATGAACCGGAAAACGATCTGTCAGCAGCTGACGCAGAAAATTAATCATCTGATAGAAAATGAAAGCAGCGCGCTTCAGGCGCTGCCCGACGTGCGCCTGCTGTACGGCACTAAGCCTAATGCCAGAACGCCGGTGATGTACGAGCCGGGGATTGTGATTCTCTTTTCCGGCCACAAAACGGGCTATATCAACGATCGCGTGTTTCGCTACGACGCAAACGAATATCTGCTGCTTACGGTACCTTTACCCTTCGAATGTGAAACTTTTGCGACTCCTGAGGTGCCGCTGGCGGGAATGCGCATTAAAGTCGATATTCTGCAGCTGCAGGACCTGCTGATGGATATCGGTGAGGACGATCTTTTCCATCCGCAGGCCTGCTCTACGGGGATTAACTCAGCCGAGCTTTCCGATGAAATTCTGTGCGCGGTGGAACGCCTGTTAGATGTGCTGGAGCACCCGCTGGACGCGCGTATCCTCGGCAAGCAGATCGTGCGCGAAATTCTCTACCATATTCTCACCGGGCCGCGAGGCGGCGCGCTGCTGGCGCTGGTCAGCCGTCAGACCCATTTCAGCCTGATAAGCCGCGTGCTCAGGCGCATCGAGACGCAGTACACCGAGAACCTCTCCGTTGACCAGCTCGCCGCGGAGGGCCAACATGAGCGTCTCGGCGTTTCACCATAACTTCAAGTCCGTCACCAGCACCTCGCCGCTGCAATACCTGAAAAGCTACCGGCTGCATAAGGCGAGGATGCTGATTTTACACGATGGATTAAAAGCCAGTACCGCCGCGGTGCGGGTGGGATATGAGAGCGCTTCGCAGTTTAGCCGCGAGTTTAAGCGTTATTTCGGCGTGACGCCGGGTGAGGATGTGGCGCGCATGCGCACCATGTAAAAACCCCGGCGCGGCTGGCCGGGGATTTAGCTACGCGAGCCTAACTTTTTTTTTGAGCACCACGAACACCGTGCCGACCAGACCGGCAACCAGCAGGGCGATGGGCAGGATCATCAGGAAAGTCATCACCTGATCCTCATGACGCTTCACAAAAGGAATCATGCTCAGCGCATAGCCAAAGCTTGTCACCACGCCAACCCACAGCAGGGCGCTCAGCCAGTTAAAGAACTGGAAACGGCGGTTGCTGAGGCCGGAAATGCCCGCCATGGTCGGCAGCAGGGTACGAACAAACGCCAGAAAACGTCCGGCGAGCAGGGCCAGCAGCCCGTGCCTGTCGAACATATGCGTGGCTCGCTGGTGATACTGGGCGGGCAGCTGGCTCAGCCAGCCTTTTACCGTTTTGGTGTTGCCCAGCCAGCGGCCCTGTAAATAGCTCAGCCAGCAGCCGAGGCTTGCGGCGGTAGTTAAAATCACCATTGTCGGAACGAAATCCATTACCCCTTTCGCCACCAGCGCGCCCGCCAGCAGCAGCAGGCTGTCGCCCGGCAGAAACGAGGCCGGCAGCAGCCCATTTTCTAAAAACAGCGTTGCAAACATGACGCAATAGACAACACCAATAACATGCGGGTTTGCCAGGGCGGCAAAGTCATGTTGCCAAAGCGCCTGGACGATATTTTGTATGACAGCCATGGAAAATCCTGTGGAACCGCTTAGGTGGTACGCCTGAAACAGGGCGAACCTTATTTTAGATACAGTGTAACGCTAAAAAGCCCACGGCACCTTGATCGCGGGCTCAACAAATCACAGCGGCAAACAAATTTCTGTCTCTTGAGGTGTCCATATCTGGCAACTTCAGGCTATGCGCTGGAAACCCGCAGCGAGATCGGCCTGCAGATCCTCGACGTTTTCCAGCCCGATATGGACGCGAACTAAGGTTCCTGAAAAGTCCACGCCGCCCGCCGGGCGAATCTCAGCCAGCTCCTCCGGCTGATTGGCAAGGATAAGCGATTCGTAGCCTCCCCAGGAATAGGCCATGCTGAAATAACGGAAAGGGTTGAGGTAATGCTGCAGCTGCTCATCGTTTAAGCGTTTTTTCAGGATGAAAGAGAACAGTCCGCTGCTGCCTGTAAAGTCACGTTTCCAGAATTCATGGCCTTTGCTGCCCGGAAGCGCCGGGTGGTTAACACGTTCAACTAGCGGGTGCCCGGCCAGCCATTCGGCAAGTTTTAAACTGCTTTCATGATGCTGACGTAAACGCACGCCCAGCGTGCGCAGCCCCCGGCTGGTCATATAAGCGGTGTCGGCGTCGAGCATCTGGCCCATCAGATAGGAGTTCTCGCGCAGCCGATCCCAGCAGCGGGCATTGGCAACGGCGGTGCCCACCATTGCGTCGGAATGGCCAATCAGATATTTGGTGCCCGCCTGAATGGAGATATCGACGCCAAACTCCAGGGCCTTAAATAATATGCCCGCCGCCCAGGTGTTATCTATCATGATGATAGCCTCGGGCGCGACGCTGCGAACCGCTTTCACGATCGCCGGCACGTCGTGAACCTCCATGGTTACGGAGCCTGGGGATTCAAGGAACACGACTTTGGTGTTGGGCTGCACCAGGTCCGCGATTGCCGCGCCGATGAGGGGATCGAACCAGGTAGTGGTCACCCCAAGCCTTGCGAGGACCTTGGTACAGAAGTCCTGGCTGGGCTCGTAGGCGGTGCCGGTCATCAGCACGTTATCGCCTTGTTCAACAAAGGCCAGAATGGCGTTTGCCACGGCGGCGGCGCCGCAAGGGTAGAGCGCGCAGCCCGCGCCGCCTTCCAGCTCGCACATCGCTTCCTGCAAAGAAAAATGGGTAAGGGTGCCGCGACGCCCATAGAACAACTCGCCCTTCGCCCGGTTCGCTGTAGCCTGCCTTTTGGCTTCCACGGTTTCAAAGACCAAAGATGAAGCGCGCTGAATAACGCTGTTGACCGATCCCTGGGTGAATTTTTTATCGCGACCGGCGTTTACCAGCGCCGTTTCAATGTGCTTCGCTGCCATTTCCTCTTACCCCGTTTAAACGTCTGGATGTCTAAACATAACTTATCACGGTTTACATAAGCTGCCTCATGCCGTTTCTTCAGGTTGACAAAAAAAGCTGAAAATTCGGCGGCCGCGCGGTTTTGCTGCGTAAACGCAAGGAATGCATAGACAATTTCAGGCACTCTGCAAATACTAATGAGAACTACTATCAATTCGATGTCGTTTTGATATTATTACGCCCAGTTTTTGTATTATTTCGCGGTGGAGAGTTAGAGTGACGAATAATTTGATGCAGACGGATCTCTCCGTCTGGGGCATGTATCAGCATGCCGACATCGTGGTAAAGATTGTGATGATCGGCCTGATTCTGGCCTCCGTCGTCACCTGGGCCATCTTCTTTAGCAAAAGCTTTGAGCTGCTCACCCAGAAGCGCCGCCTGAAGCGTGAACAGCAGCAGTTGAGCAACGCCCGCTCTTTGGACGAGGCCAGCGAAATGGCCGCCGCCTTCGGCGCGCGCAGCCTTAGCACCGTATTGATTAACGAAGCCCAAAACGAGCTGGAGCTGTCTGCCGGAAGCGAAGATAACGAAGGCATTAAAGAGCGTACCGGTTTCCGCTTGGAGCGTCGCGTAGCCGCCGTCGGCCGTCATATGGGCCGCGGCAACGGCTATCTGGCCACCATCGGCGCCATCTCGCCGTTTATCGGCCTGTTCGGGACGGTATGGGGCATCATGAACAGCTTTATCGGCATCGCCCAGACGCAAACCACCAACCTTGCGGTTGTCGCGCCCGGCATTGCCGAAGCCCTGCTGGCAACGGCAATAGGCCTGGTTGCGGCTATCCCGGCGGTTGTTATCTACAACATTTTCGCCCGCGTGATCGGCGGCTATAAAGCGTCGCTGGGCGACGTGGCGGCACAGGTGCTGCTGCTGCAAAGCCGCGATCTGGATTTAGAGGCCAGCTCCCAGTCTCGTCCGGTGCGTTCCACTCAGAAACTGCGTGTGAGCTGATAACCCATGGCGATGCATCTTAACGAAAATCTCGACGATAACGGTGAAATGCATGAAATCAACGTTACGCCGTTTATCGACGTAATGCTGGTCTTGCTGATCATCTTTATGGTGGCAGCGCCGCTGGCGACCGTGGACGTGAAGGTGAATCTTCCCGCGTCTTCCAGCCAGCCGCAGCCGCGTCCGGAAAAACCGGTTTATCTTTCCGTTAAGGCCGACAACACCATGTTCGTCGGCAATGACCCGGTGACGAAAGAAAGCATGATCAACGTGCTGACCGCCGCTACCGAAGGCAAGAAGGACACCACCATCTTCTTCCGCGCCGATAAAACGGTAGACTACGAAACGATGATGAACGTAATGGATACGCTGCATCAGGCTGGATATTTAAAAATTGGGCTGGTAGGACAGGAAGTGACTAAAGCTCAGTAATAATATGCAGTAATAAGAGATGGCGTGGTTAAAAACCACGCCATTTTTTTTTAGCCTAAATGTTCCCCGCCGCACACGCCGTGCACTTCCGCGGTAACGTAGCTTGATTCCTGACTTGCCAGATACACATACACCGGCGCAAGCTCCGCCGGCTGGCCCGCGCGTTTCATCGGCGTCTGCTGGCCGAACTGCGGAATTTTTTCCTGCGTCTGGCCGCCGGAAATCTGCAGCGCGGTCCAGATTGGCCCCGGCGCCACAACGTTTACACGAATACCTTTTTCCGCGACCTGCTTAGCCAGCCCGCGGCTGTAGTTCAGGATGGCGGCCTTGGTTGAGGCGTAGTCCAGCAAATGCGGGCTTGGCTGATAGGCCTGGATTGACGAGGTGGTGATAATGCTCGCGCCGGGTTTCAGATGCGGCAGGGCCTCCTGGGTTATCCAGAAGAGAGCAAAAACGTTTACCGCATAAGTTTTCTGGAACTGCTCGCTGGTCAAATCGGCAATCTCTTCCACCGCCGTTTGTTTACCGGCCACCAGCGCCAGGATATCCAGCCCGCCAAGCTCTTTAACGGCCTGCTGCACCAGGGAGCGGGCAAATTTTTCATCGCTCAAATCGCCCGGAATCAGCACCGCTTTACGGCCGGCCTCTTCGATTAAAACTTTCACCTGCTCGGCGTCTTCCTGCTCGGCGGGAAGATAGTTAATCACCACATCGGCACCTTCGCGCGCGTAAGCGATGGCGGCGGCGCGACCAATACCCGAATCGCCACCGGTCACCAGCGCTTTACGATCCTTGAGCCTTCCGCTTCCGACATAGGTGCTTTCGCCGCAGTCGGGAACCGGATCCATCTTCGCCTGAATCCCCGGAGCCGGTTGCTTCTGCTTAGGATACTCGCCGGTATGATACTGGGTGCGCGGATCCTGTATTTTAGACTGGTGATTTGCCATTAGTCGTTCTCCGTTTTGTTTACACATCCTTAAAGCCTGGTTGTTTTTGCTGAAATGTCTAACCCTTCCAGTTTATTCCTGGCGTCGGGCGCCTGCAGGCCCAGGCATACACTTAGCTGACTTAATTCAAATTAAACAAACAGGAAGCAGAGTTTATTTATAAGCCGGTAAAAACTTAACTCCGCGCCAATAAAGCATCTACGCTTTTTCCTGAGACGATAATAAAGTCGCGAAAACACCTCATAACAATAATTGTGGATGACGCAATGGCAACGATGACTCTTTTTCACACAGCGCAAAAGCAAACTGATATAGCCTCTTTCAAACGTATTTATCAGCATGCGGATCTTTTAATGTTCTGGCTGGTATGGGGATTATTTGCCGTGGCAGTGGGCGTGGGATGGCTTTACGAATCCCTGGCGCTGGCGCTGATTGTTGGCGGCATACTTTCTGTAACCTCCAGTTTTATCAGAGTTTTATTTCCGGGGGGGCTTATCACCCGGCTTTTTTACGCCTTTACGCTATTAGGTTTTGCCGCCCTGCTGATTCAATTAGGAGAAGGGGAAACGGAATTTCACTTTTCAGTATTCGTATTATTATCGGCTCTGCTGGCCTATCGCGATTATCGCCCGATATTAATGGGGGCGGCCACCGCGGCGGTACATCATATATTATTTAACTATCTGCAGGAGCAGGATCTGTTGGGCATCATTTGTTTTATGCATACCGGTTTTCATATGGTGGTGTTTCACGCCATCTTCGTTGTCGCCCAGAGCGCGATCCTTATTTATATGGCGGTTCATATGGCTAACGACGCTCGTTCGGCGAGCGAAGTGGCGCGGCTGGCCGCACAGATTAATCGTGAATCCGGCTGCCTGACGCTTGCGGGAAGCGAAAGGGCAAGCCATTCGCCTTTCGGGCAAACCTTCAGCACCACGCTTATGACGATGCGCGACACGCTCGGCAAGGTCAGCGCAGGCGTAGCGCACGTTCTTCGCGCATCGCAAAGCATTATCGAACGCAACGCCGCCCTTTCTAAACGCACGGACGAGCAGGCAACGGCGCTGGCCCGTCGCGGCGAGCGCTATGGAACAGCTCACCGGTGCCGCCTCGCTTACCAGCGAAAAATCTCAGGAAGCGAAGATGCTTGCCGCTCGTGCGAGCGACGTTGCCGCGCGGGGCGGAGAGAGTATCGACGAGGCGACGCATACCATGGAGCAAATCCGGGATGAGTCGCAGCGCATCAGCGATATCCTTGAGCTTATCGACGGCATCGCTTTTCAGACGAATATCCTCTCCCTTAACGCTTCCGTGGAGGCGGCTCGGGCGGGCGTGCACGGCAAAGGTTTTGCGGTCGTCGCCTCTGAGGTCCGCACGCTGGCGATGCGCTGTGAAAATGCGGCGAAGGATATTCGCCAGCTGATTGCGGTCTCCGTGGAGTGCACGCGCAACGGCTCGCTGCAGGTTGAACATGCCGGCAAGACGATGAAGCAGGTCATCGCCTCCATCAGCGCGCTGTCAAACCTGGTGGAGGAGCTGTCCGAAATGAGCGGCCAGCAAAGCGCCAATATCAGGCAGCTAAACGAGAGCGTCGCCCGCATCGATGATAGCGTGCATGAGAATGTGGAGCACGTGGCCCAGACGGTGCGGGCTGCACAGGAGCAGCAGCGGCAGGCTGACGAGCTGCAGCAGGCGATCTCGGTCTTCCGTCTGGCCTGATAGCTGGGTAAAACGTTTACTGCGCTGGCAAAATTCCCTTATGTTAAACGCGGCAACGTTGGCTGGCAGAGGGAAGATAAATGAAAACCGCACGGCATGAGGAGTTGGTTCAGCTCCTCGAACAGTACGAAAATCTGACCACCCAGCAGCTGGCGCGCCTGCTGGAGGTCAGCCTTGAAACGGTACGACGCGATCTGGACTGTCTGCAAAAGCAGGGGAAGATTATCCGTCAGCACGGCAGGGCCAGGCATATCAGCCGCGGCACCGGCGACAGCGGCGACCCGTTTATCGAACGTCAGAAAAGCCATTTGCACAGTAAGGCTACAATCGCCCGTCGCGCGCTGGAATGGGTGAGCGAAGGCATGGTGATTGCCCTGGACGCCAGCTCAACCTGCTGGTATCTGGCCCGCCTGCTGCCGGATATTCCCCTTACCGTCTTTACCAATAGCGAGCGTATTTGCCAGCTTCTGGCGAAGCGCGAACAGATTCAGCTCATCAGCACCGGCGGCATGCTGCAGCGCAAATACGCCTGTTACGTTAATGCTCCGCTGGCCCGCGCTGCTCAAAAATATCGAGATTGATTTGTTCGCCTTTTCCTGCGAAGGGGTAGATGTCAACGGCACGCTATGGGATACGCGAAGCTGGAATGCGGAATATAAAACGACGCTGCTGCGTCGCGCCGCCCAGTCTTTGCTGCTGATAGACAAAAGCAAACTGGAACGGGCAGGCGAGGTCAGAATCGGCGGCGTGGATGAGGTGACGGAAATTATCAGCGATTGGGTCTTGCAGGGCGGATGAATGGCTCATCCGCTCTTGCTGGCTATAAATTCGGCGTCCTGTAAGTGCCTTCAATCAGCCCGCGCGTGATGGATAAAGTCTGCGCTTCGCGAGTTTTAATCTGCTGATAATGGGCCTCCAGCCGCGATATTATTACCTGCTTTAACTGCGGTTGGCTGTTGATAATTTCACTTAATACCGCGCCGTAAACCTCTTCTTTAAATCTCAGCGGAAAGATCTCACGGCGGTTTTTCCACTTAAGATCGACCAGCGCGGAGGTGATATCGGTAACGTCCTGGGTATACTGGGCGATATTTTCATTTTTCAACATTATCAGCGCATTGATATTTTGATTTAAGGTAAATTCAAAGTCATCTGCGCTGGCGGCGTTCTTTTCTAATAACGGGGATTGGTTTGTTTGTGACATAGCCATTACTCCTCAAAAGCATAAAATAACGGCCAGTTTTTTTGTTGGGTAAGCTGGTTTAGCCAAATCTGTTCTTCTTTTAGCCGTATTTCTGACGTTTTGTCTTCCACCAGCATCTGTAAATCCGCGGGGTTGAGCTTCTCTTGTTCGCACAGCTCGTTGATTACCGCGACCAGGGTTTCAATTTTTGTCGCGCAAAGCAGGCGCTCTTTAATATGCCTGTCCGTTTCTTCCAGTAGCGTGTTTTTGGCAACTCCGGCATAATAGTTGCCGCTAAGAATGGTTTTTTCCAGCGTTGAAAACGCCTGCTGAACAGGGGCGTTCATTTCGCTATTTCTTGCGCTATCGCCGTCGTCTTCCACGGTAAAATTCTGAAAGCGCCACGGCATGAAACTGTTGGGCAACATTGAGCTATGTCCTTTGATATCAATAGGCTGCTGGCGGGCGGTAGGTCAATATTATGATGCCTCAATTTCAAAATAAAAAAAACAGGAGTTTCGGATGCACAGCGTTTTTTATTTCATTGCCACCCTGGCGATGCTCGCAGGCGTCGTGGCGTTGTTAATGAAAGAAATGGCCGGTGAGCAGGAAAACGCGGCGTCGAAGAAATTAAAAGAGGCTCCCGCCAGCAGCGCTGAAGAGCGTGAGGACTATTTCTCCATGCTGATGATCAAAATTACTCCGGATTACTTCTGGCGGGTAAGCAGCGAATATATTGATTTTACCCACGCCACCATAAAAAGAATGCGCATTGACGAGCTGACCACCTGCCCTGAATTATTTAATGCGCAGCGTCGCTGCAGCGACCTGAATTCGGCGGTCTATAAGTATTACGACAATATCAAAAAACGCTGTGCTGAAGGAGAGCAGGTTTCGCTCGCGGATATAGAAGTACTCAATTTACGCCAGTGTTTTAATGAGCTAAGCCACGAGGCCTATCCCCGGCTGGTGGCGCTGGTCTGGCCGCAATACCAGCGCCCTGCTGTTGATTTGGCCGACGTATAGGCAACAGGCGGGCAAGCCGTTGCCCGCCGTCAGGCTATTTATCCGAAGAGGGCCTGCCACAGGTTTAGCTCGCCGTCAGCCACGTATTTGTCGATATTGCTGAGCTCTTCGGCGCTAAACCGCAGGTTTTCCAGCGCCTTCACGTTTTCTTCCAGCTGTTCCGGACGGCTTGCGCCTATCAGTACCGAGGTTACCCTTTCATCTTTCAGCAGCCAGCTTAAGGCCATCTGCGCCATGGTCTGTCCGCGCCGTTGCGCCATTTCATTGAGTAACCGCAGGCTGTTAAGGTTTGCTTCGGAAAGCATATTCTCCGTCAGCCCGCGCGCTTTTTTCCCTTCGACCTGCATGCGCGACCCTTCGGGAATGCCGTTAAGGTATTTCCCGGTCAACAGGCCCTGGGCCAGCGGCGTAAAGGCAATGCAGCCGATGCCGTTTTGCTCAAGGGTATTCAGCAGGCCGCTTTTATCAACCCAGCGGTTTAACAGGTTATAAGAGGGCTGATGAATAAGCAGGGGGATTTTCCACTCGCGCAGCATGCTGGCCATTTGCTCGGTGCGTTGCGGCGAATAGGAAGAAATACCGACATATAAGGCCTTACCGCTTTGTACGGCCTGGGCCAGCGCCGAAGCGGTTTCTTCCATCGGCGTATTTTCGTCAACCCTGTGCGAATAGAAAATATCGACATAGTCGAGGCCCATGCGCTGCAGGCTTTGATCAAGGCTTGCCAGCAGGTATTTACGCGAGCCGCCGGAGCCGTACGGGCCCGGCCACATATCATAGCCAGCTTTGGTAGAGATAATGAGCTCATCGCGATAAGGGGCGAAATCCTGGCGCAGCAGGCGGCCAAAATTTTCTTCGGCCGAACCGGGAGGAGGCCCGTAGTTATTGGCTAAATCAAAATGAGTGATGCCTGCATCAAAAGCTTTTTGCAGCAGCGCGCGCTGTGATTCCAGATTGTTAATATGACCAAAACTGTGCCACAGACCGAGAGAAAGGGCGGGCAGCTTCAGCCCGCTTTGGCCGCAGCGACGATACTGCATGGATTCATAACGGGAGGGGGAAGCCTGGTAAGGCATGATATCTCCTTAGCGGATGGGGTAATTTGAAACATTGTTCCACTTTACTCCGTTCGTCCGGGCAACCCCAGGCTAAGAGTCTGAATGGTGGAGATGGATCACACAGTATGGAAAAAGCGCCCCTGCATAAACTTGTTCGTCCCGGCCTGCGCCAGCCGCTATTTTTATAGTCAAAATGACAAAATACGGTCTATTTGACAGCCAGCATCAATGTCAGAATGACCAGAGATAAAGCTGGCTTCAGGCTAATTTCTATTAAATACAGCGGCATAGATTTATGGCACACGCATTGCAGTACTTTCTCCATCTACCTTTACTACTGGAGAACACCATGGCACATCGCATCCCGGCGGATTACAAACATACTCGCTCCACGCCTTTCTGGAATAAAGACTCGGTACCAAAAGCTCTGCTTACCCATCACAATACGAAGAAGGATGTCTACGGGCGGCTGTCGGTCATGGCGGGGGCCGTAAAATATATCGGTTTTCGCAACGAACACGACACCACCCCGGAAATTGAAGTGATCATTGAAGAAGGGCCGCTTTGGCGTTAGCCCGCCGCAGTACTGGCACCGTATCGAGTTACTCACCGACGACACTTACTTTAATATCGATTTCTTTGCCGCGCCCGATGCGGAATTAGAGGGAAAAGGGTTCGGCCAGGTAGTCAATACCTCGAAAAAATAGCGTGAAATGAAGTGCGATAAACGTCGGAAAGAATCAATGCTGATCCTCTGGTGATTTAGCCAGGTCCGCTGCGGCGGGCGGAAACAGCGAGTTTATGGCATCGCTATATAACGGCAGGCAATCATGATGATTGCCTGCCGTTATGATGGGCGGGCGCCGGGCCGGAATCTAATTGTGCATAATTACCGCCAGAAATAGCGTCTTTTTTGATTGCAAATGCGCCGATTTAAAACAATAGATTATTCTGTTTTATCGAAAAGTTGCGCTAAAACATTGATCGTATTTTGGGTTAATGTGATATTTTTTCCGCAATAACGCCCATCCGCAATACGTATCGGCGATAAGAAACATAAACTGGATAGCGTGTATTGCGCCGCGGGGAATTAATACCGCGCGTATACACCGCGTAAAAGGAAAATTATGCAAAAATTAGCAATCGTTACGGCGCTAGGCCTCTTGCTGACGGGAGGATGCGCGCAAGAGACCCCGAAAAAAACGGTAATACGCGAACCGGCAGTCGTTTCTCAGCCCGCAGCCCCTGCGGCCCAGAGCCAGACGACAGGCGGCAGCCGGGCAACGCGGATGCAGGAGTGCCGTAAAGAGCTGGAAGCCATGCAGGTCTACAGTAAGGCTTCCTATAACAAGTACATGCAGGAAGTGCAGAAATTAACCGCCGCTATCAATAAATATCGCCAGGTCGAGCCGTCAATTAGCCCCGAGATTAATAATATCGTACTGCCGCAGACGGAATTTCAGATGCGCGAGCTTTGCTTCCGGATTAAAAGCCACCTGATGGAATTAATGGTTAAGTCATCCTAGGCCCATAGCGCATTGACCATTCCTGGCGATACTGCATCTTCCGGGCTTTTGTCGATGAGATATTTCTTTATTGTTTTCGGGGATTTTTGAGTGGTTAAACCCCGATTCTCCGTAACGGACATTCAGCTTTTACACAAAGCGCTAAAAAATGCCGGCGTTTGCGCGCCGGCATTTTTATGCCGATTACCAGCGGTAGTTCCACAGAACGTGAGCTGAGTAAGCGTTATAGCTTTTTTCACCCCATTCGCCGTTCAGGCGCAATGAAACGGTGGAGGCTGGATTCATTCGACCGCTGATGCCGACTTCGAGCTGGCCGCGGTTATCCGGAATGTTATTGCTGACCTTTTCGTCATTAAACAGCAAATCGTTTGAACCGCTTCCGGTCAGCCAGTTTGCCGCCACCCACGGCTGCCAGGCTTCTGGCGCATTGATTTCGATATTGCTGGCTTTAAGGCCAAGGCGTCCCAGCACGCTGCCGTTATCAACCGTGTTAATGCGCGAACCGTTGGCTTCGGTATGGCTATCCTGATTCAGATAGCTATAAATAACCTGCGCCTGAGGCTCCAGCTTCCAGCCGCGCCCGGAACGGGAATCCAACAGCCACGCATGGCCAGCCTCCACAGACGCAGCGTAACCGCGGCTGTTATATTTCTCCTGCGGCATTAGGCTGCTGTTCACCGTATTTTTAAAGGTGTTCCAGGCAAGCCAGCTATCAACATAGGCGCCGGTGCGGTTAGTCGTATCTTCCTGCCAGGTTGCATATACCCCGACGTTGAATCCCTGGACTTCGCCGCTTGCGGTACGGCGGTTATTGTGAACGGAAATTCTGCTGTCCGTATTGCCGGCGCCCAGCATGAAACCGCCATTCATTATGCCTTTGCCCAACGGCCTGGCGAAAATATCGTGGCCCAGCTGCACAACCGTCATGTTTGATTTATTGCTGATGGCTCCGTCGGCCGCTTTGTTTTCGCCGTAGCGCGCGTTCACATACATCCAGGTATTGAGGTTATCCTCGTTACGTATAACCAGCTGGTCGCGATCTTCGCGTTTATGCTGGAACATATTTTGCGCCGCGGCATAGTTGGCAAGCCAGGCGCCAACGCCGGGATGGTAAAGATTTGGACGCGGAGAGGCGCCGCCGTTAGAGGTATCGTCGTTGCCGGCGGAATCATCGTTATCGCCGGCCGGGGCATCGTTATCGTCGACAGGGGCGCTGTCGCCGCCGGCAGGAGTATCGTTACCGCCGGCAGAAGCGTCGTTATCGTCGGCAGGGGGAGCTTTATCCTCAGGCGCAGGATCGACCGCTGGCGGCACAGAAAGGGATTCCAGATACCAGTGACCATCGGCATGCTGAAGCAGATTATATTCCCAGGCGCCGGCGACGGCCGGTGACGCGAGGGCGAATTTAGCGTCTGAAGTTCCGGCGACAGAGATAACTTTCATCCCGTTAACCGTCTGCGCGCCAAGGGCCGCCGATGTTGTTGACCTTAACTGCCGATTCTCCAAGCGAGCTTCCCTTAATCACCAGCCGGTCCGTAGGGGAGGCGTCGTCCGCCAGCACGCTGTTCATGATAATCTGGCTGCCGCCGTGGCCGGTATAATCGCCGTTAACGGTAAAAATATTGCCCGCCTCCTGCTGCAGGCTGGAAATCTGCAGGCTGCCGCTGTTAACCAGGTTGCCATTGATAGTGTTAGCCGCAGCGGCAGAGGTGGCGGTCGTCCCTTCCACCGCATTCCAGGAGGCGAGGGTGCCGCCTTTGGCAACATTGACGTTGCCTGAAACTTCGCCCGCGCTGGCAAAAATAGCGCCCGAATTCACCGCGATAGCTGCGCTCGCAAGGGCTGCGCCTTCAGCGAGCAGTGTGGTGCCCCGATTCAGGGTGGTATTACCGCTATAGGTATTCATTCCGCCAAGTAACAGCCGGCGATCGTCATTTTTAACGACCTCGCCGCCGCCGCTGATGACGTTATCAAACCGCGAGTCGTCAGCCTGGTCAAAAATAAATATGCCGTTATTGATTAGGCTACCTGTGAGCGTACCGGTTTTATCGCCGTTGCCGAGCTGAAATGCGGCGCCTTGCTTGATAAGCGTATTACCTTTGTTCGCCACATCGCCCGCCAGCGTTAATTTACCGCTGTTAGCTATGATGCTGTCGCCGCTGCCAATAACGTCGATATTGCCAGTCAGCTCCCAGTCGCTGCCGTCCATTGTCAATGAGGCAAAGCCCTCGCCGGCGTTGCGGCCAATAAAATTACTGTCCTCGCTGCCCGCTTCCTTTAATAAAAGGGCGTTACTGGTAGAGTTTGAAGAAATAACGTCGCCTTTAATATCCGAGTTTGTTGTCAGGGTGACGGTATTTCTTTTAGCGCTGGCTAACTCAATTGCAGTTGAGCCTCCGCCATCAATTATTCCACCGTTGGTCAGGTCGACTTTCGCGTTGCCGTCAACGAGAATTGCGCTCTTTGCCTGGCCTGACAATAATCCTGTGTTGTTGATGGTTGAGTTGCCGTCATGCATCGCGATGGCCGAGCCGTTAACGCCGGCGATTTTTCCGCTGTTGTTAAGCTGAACGGACACTTTGGTATCAATAGCCGTATCCGCTGTGATAGTCGCGTCGGCGGCATTGAAGATCTTAAGCGGGGAAACATTTTCCCCGATTTTAATGGCGAAATTTTTACCCGCGACGGCGCCGGCGTTATTAATGGATCCCGCCATTGACTCTACGGAAATTGCGGTGCTATTGAGCGAGGAGATAGTGCCCGTTTGTTGGTTATTGATAACCACATCGGGAGAGAGCGTATTAATCAAAAGACCGCTGCCGGTGTTGCCCGCAATGGTTCCAACGTTCGCGACTGACTCGATTATACTGTTATTAATTGTTACCGCCGGGCTGCTGCTGGCGGATTTGATAACTACGCCGGCTTCTATTGTATATTCCCGATCGGTATTGAATATCTGTGGCGTATCCGTCGACTGGCTAATTACCGCCGCGCTGGCTAATAACGGTACGAGAGCGGTAGCGACCAGAGAACATTTAAGCAGTAGCTTAGTGCTATTATTATAGGTAAACGAGATGCTGTCCAAAGCTGTTTCTTCCAGATGTATTAGAGGTGGTGATATTAAATCGGTATTTTTTTTAATGTAAACTATTTTTTCAGTGAATGCGTGGCGGTTAAATATATTTCTTATTGATTTTATGGGCGATATTTCAGCTATATTGCTATTTTCTTGTAGGTACAATCTGAAAATACGCTCTTTTTCTATAAATTTTCTCGGGCGTCGCGGGGTTATTTAAGAGATATGTCTCGGTTAAATAAGCGTATCAGGTTGTCATCGTCATAATTAGCAGGGTTACAGATATAAATAAGTGATGGCTTTTTATTTTGATATTTGTTCTGTTTATGGCTTGGGCGTTAGCAGCTAATAAAGCTGAGCGCGCATTTAAAATTAAAAGGCCAGGCGGTAGTCGGCAAGATTATATCGGCAAAATATTTTACATAAGAATTTTCGAGTATCCATGACGTTACGGGCAGGACGCAGAAAGCGACCGGTTATTTTGCATCCCGACCCGGAAAGCCCGCTCCGCTATGCAAGCGAAACCGGAAGCTCCAGGTCGGGTAGCTGAAGGAAAAGCCGCTATCGCGGGCTTACAGCGAAACCGCTACTGCAAACATCTATTGCTGGACAGGCAAGGAAAAGCCGGCTTTCGTGGCTTTTAGCTTGAAGAACTGCACCATCTCCTGCAGCAGCTGTGCCTGCTCCTGCATTGACGCGGCGGCAAACGTGGAATTTTCTACCAGGGTTGCGTTTCGCTGGGTGGCCATATCTATCTGCCCCATAGCTTCATTGAGCTGCATAATGCCGTCGCTTTGTTCACGCGTGGCCACCGCGATCCCGTCCATCAGCTGCAGCATGCTTTCTACTTTGTTAATGATATCGCCCATGCCGGAGTGAACGCGGGTCACCAGAGCCCGGCCGCTGGAGATCTGATCGACTGAGTTAACGATCAATTCCTTGATTTCCTTCGCCGCGGAGGCAGAGCGCTGCGCAAGCCCCCTGACTTCGGTTGCCACTACCGCGAATCCTCTTCCCTGTTCGCCGGCGCGGGCCGCTTCGACGGCGGCGTTTAAGGCCAGGATATTCGTCTGGGAAGCGATGCCTTCAATCACGCCAATAATGTTCGCCATTTTTTCCGAAGAGGCATAAATCGAATCCATGCGGGAAGTGGGCCTCCGACATCAGATCGCCATTTCGGCGAACAATGCCGCCGGACTCGGACATAAAGGTGTGCATCCTGGCCGTATGTTCAGCCGTTCCTTCAATGGTCGACGACAGCTCTTCCAGGGTCGCTGCGGTCTGCCTGACGCTTGCCGCCTGCACGTCGGTTTTATCCGCCAGGTCCTGGTTGCCGTTGAGGATTTCAGAAGACGCCTGCGCAATAGATTGCGCGCCGTTACCCATTTTTTCGGTCACCGTATGCAGGCTTGCGGTCATATCGCGCAGCGCCTCTTTAAGCTGTCCCAGCTGGTCTTTGGAATCGATAGCGATATCAACCGTCAGGTTGCCCGACGCCACTTCCTGGGCGATGCTTACCGCCGAGCTTAAAGGTACGGTAATGCTGCGGGCAATCAGGCTTGCTATCAGGTATCCGGCAAGCACGGCGCTGACGCTGCAAATGAGCAGCATCAATTTCCCGGAGTTTTCTGCCGCCACGATACGGACATACGAGTCATCGATCAGCTTTTGCTGATAGAGCGAAAGCTCCGTAACGGCCTGGCTGTATTTTTGCGTCAGGGGCACCCACTCTTCGTCAATAAAACGATCCATTTCCTTTTCGGAAACCGTTGTGCTCATCTTGAATCCTTTTTCACGTAGCATATGGTATTCAGCCTGAACGGTAGCGACATTCCGCAAAAGCTTTTCGCCGTGCTCGGTGTGGATATTATTGCGAAGGTACTGCTGGATATCTTCTGCCCGTTTAACATCCTTGCTGAAGGATTCGATGATGGTGGAGCGGGTTTCCGGCGAGGTGGTTAACATCCCGGCCATCGTTCTGGCGCTGTTGCCGCTGACGATAGCCGCGTATTCTTCCGCCAGCCTTTCCTTAACTAAAAGCTGCTTAACCATAATATCAGCCTGGATGCTGACGTCGTTTAGCCGCAGAAAGCCCATTGCCGCCATAAAAATAACCATTAATAAAACAAATGAAAAACCCAAAGTAAGGCGCACGCGCACGCTTAAATCTTTAAACCGCATTTTTTTCTTTCCTACTGTTATGGACGAACGCTTTAGTTAAAAAGCCATGATGTATTTATCGAAGATTAGCTTAATAACTAAAATTGCATTTTTAATTGTCAATAAAGCGGAAAGTATGCTAGCCGTGGGGCGCAGGAACGGGCAGGCCAGGCTTTTTGTTAAAGAGGGTGCTATTTTTGCACAAAAGGCAACCACCGGTAGAAACAAAAAATCAACAGATGGTTAAGGCGGTTAATAAAGCCTGCCGTTTGTAAACCTGGCAAATTTATATATCCATAAGTAACTTTTATGGTATCTAAATAAGCGCTCAAAAAGTAACTGTATATTTTATATTTTTTGAGCAATCACGTAGGGCGACGAAAATGTAAAACTGGCTTGACGGAAATGAAAGCGCCCGGCCATTTTAAGCGGGCCTGTTGGCCTGGAAGCCCCGTCCTGCAAGGGTTGGTAAGAAGACGTGGCCGCGAAAAGCATAAATTTGTTCCCCGCTTAAGTTTTTTTTCTTTTTACCGATTCATTAACTGTCCCGCTTTTTTGCAGCCTATAAAGGTAGCCAGATTAGATATGCCTAAGCTCTCAATACGTAACATTTTGATCGCTATTAATGTTGTTTTTTTGTTTCTGTTTGTTGTCTTTTCAGTTTTCTCATTCCTGTCGATAAGCAAAGTGTCTGAGAATTATGACGGATTAATCAAAGGTTTTTATCAATATAAAACGCTTTCGGATACCGCTTCAGTTTTAAAAGAAATTAAAATTTCTCCCAGCGCCGATGTTAATGCGTTGAGCCTCGAGGCGGAAAGCCATTTCAATGAGTTCCTGAAACATGCGCCGGTTAAAACAGAGTCCGGCGTAAAAATGACGCAAGATTTAAAAAATGCCCTTGCAAAGGAAATTAACAGCTTAAAACAGGGCGGCGCTCAGGTCGCCGACGCCAGTGAATTCGATGATTTGGCTAATGATTTCAACGGATTAATTATGAAGTATGACGTCAATGGCGGCGCCGACTTTATCGTTGAATTCAGCCGAAAAAATAATTTTTACATGATCCTGTTATCTTTTTTATTCGTCGGGCTGATCTTCGCCTCTCATATTATCGTCAGGAAGCTGGTCACCAACAGAATCAGCGAGGTTAATCATCTGTCGCGCATGATCGCCGACGGCGATTTAACCGGCGATATCGCGGTAGGCAGAAAAGATGAGATTGGCGGTCTGTTCCTTAACATCAGAGAAATGCAGCAATTTCTCAAGGATATTATTTCCTCGGTAAAAAACGACGTGCGGCTTATCGATGACAGCTCGTCCGCGATTGCGGAAGGCAATCTGGATCTCTCTTCAAGAACGCAGCAGCAGGGCCAGCTCCCTTCAGGAAACCGCCGCCAGCATGGAGGAGATCAAAACCACGGTGGCGAACAACTCCCAGAACGCGCATTCGGCAAACCAGCTGGCCCAGCACGCCAAAACTACGGTAGCTAAAGGCACCGAAGTGATGAACGGCGCCGTCTCCACGATGGGCGATATTGAAAAATACGCCCACCAGATATCAGAAATCAGCGCCGTCATTAACAGCATTGCCAACCAGACGAATATCCTGGCGCTGAACGCGGCCGTTGAGGCAGCACGCGCGGGCGAGCAGGGGCGCGGTTTCGCGGTTGTTGCCTCTGAGGTGCGCAACCTTGCCATCCGCAGCGGCAACGCCGCGCAGGAAATCAACGACCTGATCAACAACGCGGTTAAAAGCGTAGCCCAGGGCACGGAACAGGTTTCCCACGCCGGCGAGGCAATGGAGGACATTTTCTCTTCCGTTTCCCGCGTCAGCGAAATCATGGAGGAAATCACCGTCGCTTCGGATGAGCAGAACCTCGGCATTAACCAGATTGCCGCTGCGGTCAACCAGATGGATGCCGTTACCCTGCAAAATGCTTCACTGGTGGACGCCTCTGCGCAGAGCACCAGAAACCTGAACGCTCTGGCGAAGAACCTTTCCGGTACGATGTCCAGATTTCGCCTGGCAATGAACACAATGGCGGGCGCCGCTGGCGATAAAAAAGCCGGCGCCTGATTGTTGAGCCACGCCTTCGTTGCAGCTTTGCAAAGCGCTTACGCTTGCCGCGCAGGAGAAGCCTCATGGATGAGGCAAGTAACCGCTTTTTTCTGAAAAAAGGTTTGAGGAAGAGTCCGTGTCCCGGAAAGCAAAAAACCAGCCCGTAGGCTGGTTTTTCTGGAATAAGTGGTGCCCGGACTCGGAATCGAACCAAGGACACGGGGATTTTCAATCCCCTGCTCTACCGACTGAGCTATCCGGGCAACGGGGCGCATTAAACCGTAAAGCCTTTTCTTCGTCAACGATTTTGTAGGACAGCGTCGTGCGTTTGCATGAATAATGTGCGCTAAGTTGGATCTCCGTAACGCCGCGCTTCTTGAACCCTGCGAAAGAAGGTGCCATGATTGCGCGAAATTTTACGCATTCAACGGGGCGCTAATTGATGTTCACAGTCAATGTTCACCGACATCGCTCGATGGCGCTCGCCCACCTGTCCACGCTCTCCCGAACACCTTCGCCCGCTATGCGGTGAGGGCTGCGCACGCTCGCTGCAGGACAACAGTAAAATCAGGTAACGCAGCCTGGTTTTACTGATGTCTGGCGGTCGGAGTGGTTACCTTCTTCAGACCCGCAGGACGCATTCGCCGGGGAACCTTTCCCTTTGCCGTGCCTTCTGGCACCCACTCATCCTTAAGCTTTGGGATTTGTGCATATGAAATCATTGAAAATTGCCGCCAGCCACGACGTGGCCGCCGCGCTTTCCACCCATCGTGAAGTGGTCGCGCTCGACGAGACCGATTTTACCGATGTTGCGGCGGTCGTGCTGTCCGTTGCGGACAGCCGCAGCGGCATTCTGGCGCTGCTTAAACGCACGGGCTTCAACCTGCCGGTCTTTTTAGTTTCTGCAACCCAGCCGGAAGAGCAGGCGGCTTTTACGGGGGTTATCACCGATAAAGCGCAGGATTACCTGGAGCTGGAAACCGCCGCCGCCGGGTATGAAGACAGCCTGCTGCCGCCGTTTTTCGATACGCTGACCAAATACGTGGCGATGGAAAACAGCACCTTTGCGTGTCCCGGCCACCAGCACGGCCAGTTTTTCAGAAAGCATCCTGCCGGACGCCAGTTCTATGATTTCTTCGGCGAGAACGTATTCCGCGCGGATATGTGCAACGCGGACGTGAAGCTTGGCGATCTGCTTATCCACGAAGGATCGGCAAAGCACGCGCAGAAATTCGCGGCCAAAGTGTTCCACGCCGACAAAACCTATTTCGTGCTAAACGGCACCTCGGCGGCTAATAAAGTCGTCACCAACGCGCTGCTGACCCGCGGCGATCTGGTGCTCTTTGACCGTAATAACCACAAATCCAACCACCACGGCGCGTTAATTCAGGCGGGCGCGACGCCGGTCTATCTTGAAGCGGGCCCGCAACCCGTTCGGCTTTATAGGCGGCATCGATGCGCACTGTTTTGACGATGCTTATCTGCGAGAGCTGATCGGCGAGGTGGCGCCGGAGCGTGCGCAGGACGAACGTCCTTTCCGCCTGGCGATTATCCAGCTCGGCACCTATGACGGCACCGTCTATAACGCGCGGCAGGTGGTGGATAAAATTGGCCACCTTTGCGATTACATCCTCTTTGATTCCGCCTGGGTCGGCTACGAACAGTTTATCCCGATGATGGCGGACTGCTCGCCGCTGCTGCTGGAGCTTAATGAAAACGATCCGGGGATTTTTGTTACCCAGTCGGTACATAAACAGCAGGCCGGGTTCTCCCAGACTTCGCAGATCCACAAAAAAGACGATCATATTCGCGGCCAGGCGCGTTTCTGTCCGCATAAGCGTCTGAACAACGCTTTTATGCTGCACGCTTCAACCAGCCCGTTCTATCCGCTATTTGCGGCGCTGGACGTCAACGCCAAAATCCACGAGGGGGAAAGCGGGCGCCGCCTGTGGGCGGACTGCGTGGCGCTTGGCATCGAAGCGCGCAAGGCTATCGTCGCCAACTGCAAAATGATCAAACCCTTTATCCCGCCGGTGGTCGCGGGCAGGCCGTGGCAGGATCATCCGACCGAGATCATCGCCCGGCAGCGGCGCTTCTTCAGCTTTGAGCCGGGCGAGAAATGGCACGGTTTCGAAGGCTACGAGAAAGATGAATATTTTGTCGATCCCTGCAAGCTGCTGCTGACCACGCCGGGTATCGATCCGCAAACCGGGCAGTACACGGAATTCGGCATTCCCGCGGCGATCCTCGCAAACTACCTGCGTGAAAACGGCGTGGTGCCGGAAAAATCGGATCTCAACTCGATTCTTTTCCTGCTCACGCCTGCGGAAAGCGCGGAAAAGATGGCGCAGCTGGTGGCGATGCTTGCGCAGTTCGAACAGCATATTGAAGACGATACGCCGCTTGCCGACGTGCTGCCGACCATCTACCAGAAATACCCGGTGCGTTATAAAGGCTACACGCTGCGGCAACTTTGCCAGGAGATGCACGATCTCTACGTCAGTTTTGCGGTAAAAGATCTGCAAAAATCGATGTTCCGCAAAGCCAGCCTGCCGCCGGTGGCCATGAACCCGCAGGATGCGCACAGCGAGTTTATTCGCGGCAATGTAGAGTTGGTACGTTTAAGCCAGTCGGAAGGGCGCATCGCCGCCGAGGGCGCGCTGCCGTATCCACCGGGCGTGCTGTGCGTCGTGCCGGGAGAAGTCTGGGGCAGCGCCGCGCTGCGTTATTTCCTGGCGCTGGAAGAGGGCGTAAACATGCTGCCGGGCTTTTCGCCGGAGCTGCAGGGTGTTTACAGCGAAACGGATGCCGACGGCATTAAGCGTCTGTACGGGTACATGGTGAAATGAGGCAAAACCGCCCCTCGAAGGAGGGGCGGTTCACGTTACCGGCGACGATAGCTTTTCTGCGCCGTATTCACTTTATATAAGTAATGGCGGGATTCAGCAGAAGGATGACGCGTGGTCAGCGTCTGATACACATCGTCCGCGCCCATGCTGTTAATGATGCTGAACGCACGCTGTTTATCGCTGTGGAATACCCGCAGCACGCTGCCCGCGCCGCCGTTATAAGCGGTGATCACGGCATAGCGGCGCGACGTTGGGTTATCAATGCCGGCCAGATAGCTGTCCTGCAAAATCGCCAGGTACGCGGTGCCGGTATCGATATTGCTTTCCGGGTCGAACAGGTAGCTGCGGCTTGGTTTGCCCCACTTCCCCTGGGCTTTAAACACGTCCACGCCGGCGCTGTGCTGCACGACCTGCATCAGGCCCAGCGCGTCAGAATGGCTTACCGCATACGGGTTAAAGCTCGATTCGGTTTGCATAATCGCAAGGATCAGCGACTCGTCCACGCCGTACTTCTTCGAGGCCTTGCGCACCATGCCGATATACTTATGGGCACGTTTATCAAGGTGGTTCGGCACCAGGTTAATCGTCACGCTATAAACGATTTTCAGGCCGGTTGAGCGTTTTTGCAGGCGCGTTTGCAGCAGGTAGTCCGCGAACTTCGAGGCGCGGCCTTCCCAGCGGATCGGCTGGCCGGTGTTATCGACCACCTGGCCGTACAGGAACGGCATTTTGGAGATCAGAACGTCGTTAGCATCGGAATAGAGATCGATTGAACCGGGATTGTCGCCCATCAGCAAGGTGCTGACGATCGCCTGACGCAGGTGCGCTGTCGGATCGGTGCCGGCGATGGTTTCAACGGTAATGGTGCCGTCGTCAAAGTTGATATGGCTACGGGTCAGATACCCATCGGTATATTTAACGTAGTCCTTGGGACCGGCGATCAGCACCTCTTTTATGCCCCAGATATTTTCAATGTCGTGGGCAAACTGCCCCATCAAAATATCAAATCCGTTGGTGTCCTTAATAAACTCTTCGTTATAGGTATCTTCTTTTTTGCCCGAACACGAGATGAGCAGTGGGGCGACTAAAGCTAGCGCGAGAAATTTTTTCATCATTCCGTGTATGTTTTGCCCGTTGTGGTTAGCAAAAAAGGGCCGCTGGCCCTTTTTATTACTTTTCTGGCGGCGTGAAGCCTTCGATGTGGACTTCTTTGCCTTCGAACAGGAAGTTCACCATTTCCGCTTCCAGCTCTTTGCGGTGTTCCGGGTTCATCATGCTCATTTTACGCTCGTTAATCAGCATGGTTTGTTTGGTCTGCCACAGCGCCCAGGCCTCTTTGGAAATTTCGTTATAGATGCGCTTGCCCAGTTCGCCCGGATAGAGCTGAAAATCCTGGCCTTCGGCCTCGCGTTGCAGGTAGGTACAAAAAATAGTTCTGCTCATCATCATTCCTCTTCGGCAGTCCGGGCGGCGTTAAGGGCCACCGGCTCTGCATGTAATTGCTGTAACAGGCGCTCCACGGGGGCTGCTAGCCCTACGGAAGGCGGTTGCGCTAAGTTATACCAGAGAGCGCCTTCTTCATCCATGCAGCCGGTGAATGAATGCACGGGAAGCCACATAGGCACAATATCCAGATGGAAATGGCTGAAAGTATGGCGGAAGGCGATTAACTGAGTGAGATTATCGGCCGGTATGTGACGTTGCGCCAGCCACTCGCGCAGTTCTGCGGCGGTGGCGAACTGCGGGAAACAGTACAGGCCTCCCCACAGGCCAACGGCCGGACGCCGGGCGAGAAACACCTCATTATCCTGCTGCATCATCAGCATGTAGCCGGTGCGCTCCGGAAGCGTGACCTTCGGTTTTTTCCCCGGATAGCTCGCCCAGCTGTGGTTGGCGTAAGCCACGCAGCCGTTGTTTAACGGGCAAAGTTCGCATTTGGGCTTTGAGCGGGTGCAGACCATGGCGCCCAGATCCATCATCGCCTGGTTAAACTGGCTAACGTCCTTTTCAGGCGTTACCTGCTCGCTAATTTCCCACAGCCGTTTTTCCACGTCCTTTTTGCCCGGCCAGCCGGAAACGGCGTAACAGCGCGCAAGCACGCGCTTTACGTTGCCGTCCAGAATCGGGAAGTGTTTACCGAGCGAGAGCGACAAAATCGCGCCGGCCGTGGAACGCCCGACGCCCGGCAGCGCAGCAACCTCCTCAAAGGTTTCCGGGAAAACGCCGCCGTGCTGGTCTGCGACCCTCTGCGCAGCTTTATGAAGGTTGCGCGCGCGCGCGTAGTAGCCAAGGCCGGTCCACAGATGCAGAACTTCATCAATCGGCGCATCGGCGAGATCCGTCACGGTCGGGAAGCGCGCCATAAAGCGTTCAAAGTAAGGAATCACGGTAGCGACCTGCGTTTGTTGCAACATCACTTCTGAGAGCCATACTTTATAAGGCGTTTTTTCCTGCTGCCATGGCAGCGTTTTGCGCCCATACAAATGGTACCAGTCAAGAACCTGGCGGGCGAATTGAGGCGCTTGTATCGTCAACGCGGAGCATCCGGCAAAGGGTTAAATCAGGGTGCCGATTCCAGCACAGACCACGGATGGCTGTAAACCGGAACTTTCCGGTGCTTGTTCTTGCAACTCACCCTTAACTTTGGATAATGCCCGTTTCCCGAACACTAATACGTAGCCAAAACCCATGAAGAATGACGTCATTTCACCGGAATTTAATGAAGAAGGCCGCGCGCTGCGCCGGATTCGTAGCTTTGTCCGCCGCCAGGGGCGCCTGACCAAAGGCCAGGAGCACGCGCTGGAAAACTACTGGCCGGTGATGGGCGTCGAATATGGAGCCGCGCCCGCCGATTTTGCCGCGCTGTTTGGCCGTGAAGCGCCGGTTACGCTGGAAATTGGTTTTGGCATGGGATCGTCGCTGGTGGCCATGGCGCAGGCTTTGCCCGAGCAGAATTTCCTCGGTATCGAAGTTCATTCGCCGGGCGTAGGCGCCTGCCTGAGCACCGCGCACGAAGCGGGCGTCGAAAACCTGCGCGTCATGTGCCACGACGCGGTGGAAGTGCTGGAAAATATGATTCCTGACAATTCTTTAAACATGGTTCAGCTCTTTTTCCCTGACCCCTGGCACAAAGCGCGTCATAATAAACGCCGTATCGTTCAGGTGCCTTTTGCGGAGCTGGTGAAGCGCAAACTGAAACTGGGCGGCGTGTTCCATATGGCGACCGACTGGGAACCTTATGCTGAACACATGCTCGAAGTGATGTCCTCTATCGACGGTTATCAAAACCAGTCGCAGAGTAACGACTACGTACCGCGCCCGGAATCACGTCCGGTGACCAAATTTGAACAGCGTGGCCATCGTCTTGGCCACGGCGTATGGGACTTAATGTTCGAGAGGGTAAAATAATGGCAAAAAATCGTAGCCGTCGTTTGCGTAAAAAGATGCATATCGACGAATTCCAGGAGCTGGGATTCTCAGTTGCATGGCGTTTCCCGGAAGGCACCTCGGAAGAACAGATTGATAAAACCGTTGATGCGTTTATTAATGACGTCATCGATAAAAACGGCCTGGCCTTTGACGGCGGCGGTTACCTCGCGTGGGACGGTCTGATCTGCAAGCAGGAAATCGGCAAATGCACCGAAGAGCATCAGGCTCTGGTGCGTAAGTGGCTCGAAGAGCACAAGGTTGAAGATATCCGCATGAGCGATCTTTTCGACGTCTGGTGGGACTGATTTATTACAGAAACGGGCCGGTTTGAACCGGCCTTTTTTTCAGGAGTAGCTATGATTCGTAAGGCTTTAATGGGCGTTCTGCTCCTCACCGCGCTGCAGGCGCAGGCCGACTATAAATGCAGCGTAAACCCGCGCGATGACGTGGTCATTAGCCCGCAGTCCGTTCAGGTGGTTGGTGAGAATGGCAATCTGGTTATCGCCCCGGACGGCAGCCTGCAGTTCAACGGCAAGCCCCACACCTTAAACGCAACCCAGCGCCAGCTGGCGATTAACTATCAGCAGGCGCTGCGTACCGATCTTCCCTGGATTGACACCGGCGCGCGTAACCGCGTTGAAAAGGGACGCGTGGCGCTGGATAAAATCATTGCCCAGGAAGTGGGTGAGAGCAGCAATATGCGTAGCCGTCTGACCAAACTGGACGCTCAGCTCAAGGAGCAGATGAACCGCATTATCGAACATCGTCAGGACGGGCTGACCTTCCACTATAAAGCTATCGACCAGGTACGCGCCGACGGCCAGACCCTGGTAAACCAGGCGATGGGCGGCATTTTGCAGGACAGCATCAACGAGATGGGCGCAAAAGCGGTGCTTAAAGGCGGCAGCAACCCGCTACAGGGCGTGCTGGGTAGCCTGGGCGGGCTGCAAACCTCGATTCAGAACGAGTGGAAGAATCAGGAGCAGGACTTCGAACAGTTCGGCCGCGATGTGTGCAGCAAAGTGGTGACGCTTGAAGGCCAGCGTAAAGGGCTGGTTGAAACGCTGAAGTAATTTTATGCGGCGGATGGCGCTACGCTTGTCCGCCCTACAATGGTTAATCGTTTGGCGCTACGCTTGTCCGTCCTGCAATGGTTAATCATTTGGCGCTACGCTTATCCGTCCTGCAATGGTTAATCGTTTGGCGCTACGCTTGTCCGTCCTGCAATGGTTAATCGTTTGGCGCTACGCTTGTCCGTCCTGCAATGGTTAATCGTTTGGCGCTACGCTTATCCGTCCTGCAATGGTTAATCATTTGGCGCGTTGCTTATCCGTCCTCGTTCCGTAGGGCGGATAAGCAACGCGCCATCCGCCACTTAGTCACTCCGCCAAAAACAGCTCCAGCAGCGAATTCAGGAACAGTTTGCCGTGCTCGGTTATCTGCCAGTGTTGCGCCGTTTCCACCAGATAATTCTGCGCAACCGCCGCATCGATCTGCGGGCGAATGACTGACTCATCAAGCCCGGTATACAGCGTGAACTCGCTGCGCGGCGCCGCTTCCAGCAGGCGGAAGCGGTTCATAAAGAACTCGAACGGCTTGTCGGCCTGCTCCACCTCATGCTTGCGGTCGAGATATTTCCCTTCCATATAGCCGCGCGGATGACGCGTTTTGGCCGTGCGCAGAATGCGCCCGTCCCCGAAGGTGATTTTGCCGTGCGCGCCGCAGCCGATGCCCAGATAGTCGCCGAAGCGCCAGTAGTTCAGGTTGTGCTGGCACTGAAAGCCTGGTTTGGCATAGGCCGAGGTTTCATACTGCCGGTAGCCTGCGGCGCTCAGCAGTTTGTCGCCCTGCTCGAAGATATCCCACAGCGCGTCGTCGTCCGGCAGCTTCGGCGGCCGGGAGCCGAACAGCGTGTTTGGCTCAATGGTCAGCTGGTACCAGGACAGATGCGGAGGATTAAGCGCTATCGCCTGGCGCAAATCGTCCAGCGCCTCTTCAAGGGACTGGTCCGGCAAGCCGTGCATCAGGTCGAGGTTAAAGCTGCGAAGCCCCAGACCGCCTGCCAGGTTCGCCGCGCGTTTTGCTTCGTCGGCATCGTGGATACGCCCCAGGCGTTTAAGCTTCGGCTCGCTGAAGCTCTGCACGCCGATGGAGATGCGGTTTACGCCGGCACGCTGATAGCCCACGAAACGATCGGCTTCGACGGTACCGGGGTTTGCTTCCATGGTGATTTCCGCATCCGCCGCCAGCGGCAGACGCGCGCGCACGCCGTCGAGCAGGTTTTGCATCGCCTCGCTTGAAAGCAAGCTTGGCGTACCGCCGCCGATAAAGATGGTCTTTATTTCACGTCCTTGTGCCATCGGCGCGTCGCTATCCAGATCGCGCAGCAGATGGCTGACGTACTCGTCGTGCGGCACGTCGCCTTTTAGCGCATGAGAGTTGAAGTCACAGTAGGGACACTTCTGCACGCACCAGGGAATGTGAATATAGAGACTCAGCGGTGGCAAATTAGCCATGTTTCATTGCTTCCAGTAACAGTTTCAGCGCTTGTCCGCGGTGGGAGATGGCGCGTTTCTCATCGCGGGTTAATTCCGCGGCGGTTTTGCCAGGGCCCCGGGACATAAAAAATCGGATCGTAGCCGAAGCCGCCCGCGCCCGCCGCCTCGCGAGTAATCTTACCTTCCCAGCGGCCGTGGAACACCAGCGGCGTTGGATCCTGCGCGTGGCGCATATAAACCAGCACGCAGTGGAACTGCGCCCGGCGCTGTTCGTCCGGCACATCTTTGAGCGTAGCAAGCAGCTTTTCAAGATTCTGCTGATCGGTGGCGTCCTCACCGGCGTAGCGAGCGGAATAAATGCCGGGCGCGCCGCCAAGCGCGTCGACAGCCAGACCTGAGTCGTCGGCAATAGCCGGCAGGCCGGTGACCTGCGCCGCATGGCGGGCTTTCAGAATGGCGTTCTCAATAAAAGTCAGGCCGGTTTCTTCAGCGGACTCTACGCCCAGTTCGGTTTGCGCCACCACGTCCAGACCAAAGTCGCGCAGTAAATCGGCGAGCTCACGCACTTTACCGGCGTTACCGGTAGCGAGGATAACTTTTTGCATAGCGAGATCCTGTGAATTTCGGTAATTATTCGAGCAATGCCGTGACTTCCGTCGGGATTTGTTGCGGGTCGATAATCTTAACTTGCTTATGGCGGCCCAGCTCACCTTTCTCGACCAGCACCTGGCCTTTGGCGACGCGGAACTGCCGGGCCAGATACTTTACCAGATGGGCGTTGGCTTTGCCGTCTACCGGCGGGGCGGTGATGGCGACTTTCAGCTCGTCGCCATGCGGCCCGATAATGCAGTCCCGGCTGGCTTTAGGCTGAATATACAGCCGCAAAACCAGCCCGTCGGTGGTTTGACTCACCGCGCTCAAAGCGCCATCCACAGGCTCGGCAGCAGCATGTTGCCGGAAAGCGCCAGCAGTTCGGCAACGCCGATATTCAGCGCGTAAAGCGCCAGAATGACGATCATGCCGGAGAAGTCGATGCCGCCCATCGCCGGCAAAATACGGCGAATCGGCGCCATAAAGGGTTCGGTCAACTGCATCAGCACGAATTCCACCGGGCTGCGGCCCTGGCTTACCCAGCTCATCAGCGCCCGAATAATCATCACCCAGAAGAACAGCAGGCCCGCGGTTTTCAGCAGCACCAGCAGGGCGGCAATCCAGATGATCGGCGCGAAGCTGACGGCCTGGAAAAGCACCATCGCTTTCACCAGGCACAGCACGTAGGCGATAAGCAGCGAAGAGGTATCAAGCGGCCCCATCGACGGGATAACACGGCGCAGCGGGCTGATGACCGGCTGGGTCGCTTTCACCACGAACTGCGAGAACGGATTGTAAAAGTCAGTACGCGCCCACTGCATCCAGATGCGCAGCAGCAGCACCATGACGTACAGCTCAATGACGGTGGAAATCAGGAAGGTCAACATCTGCATGGCGTTCCTCAACGTTTAGTGTTTAGCGAGCGGAATAGTCCCGCGCGCCGAAAATAGCGGTTCCAATGCGCACCATGGTGCTGCCTGCGGCAATCGCGGCGTCCATGTCATCGGTCATGCCCAGAGATAATGTATCGACCGTCGAATAACGGCTTTTGAGCGTTTCGAACGCCGCGGCCATCTGGCTGCAAACGGCGAACTGACGCTCGTAATCGGGTTCAGGAGCGGGAATCGCCATTAAACCCCGTAACACCAAACCCGGCAGCGCGGCGACTGCGGACGCCAGCTGGTCAAGCTCGCTAAGCGCGATCCCGGATTTACTGTGTTCATCGCTAATATTTATTTGAATCAGTACGTTAAGCGGCGCTAATTGTGCCGGACGCTGCTCGCTCAGGCGAGTGGCGATGCGCAGGCGATCTACCGTATGGCACCAGTCGAAATGTTCGGCCACCAGGCGGCTTTTGTTCGACTGCAAAGGGCCGATAAAGTGCCATACAAGCCGCGCTGCGCCCTTGTCGGCAAAGTAACGAATTTTATCCACGCCTTCCTGCACGTAGTTTTCGCCAAAAGCCCGCTGCCCGGCGGCAACCGCTTCTTCGATGGCGCTCGCAGGTTTTGTTTTACTGACCGCAAGTAAAGTAACTTCTTCGGAAGCCCGGCCGCAGCGTGACGCTGCCGCTGAGATTTTGTGGCGAACCTGTGCCAGATTGTGCGCTATCTCGTTCATACGTTGGGAAGTGATATGGATATCGAAGAAATTGTGGCCCTTAGTGTAAAGCATAACGCTTCCGATCTACACCTGTGCGCGGGGCAATCTGCACGCTGGCGCAGGCAGGGGCGGCTTGAACCCTTTGCGCACAGCGCGCCTGACCCCGAAACCCTGCTGGCGGGCTGGCTTACGCAAGCACAAAGCGAAGAGCTGCAGGAGGCAGGGCAGTTAGATTTTGCCGTGACGCTCGCCGGCGGCATTCGCCTGCGCGCCAACGCTTTTCGCCAGCTTCAGGGCTATTCCCTCGCGTTACGCTTGCTGCCGTCGTCCGGCCTGACGTTAGAAGCATCAGGCGCGCCGCCGATAATTCCATCCTTACTGCGAATGCCCGACGGCCTGATCCTGGTGACGGGGGCTACCGGCAGCGGCAAATCCACCACGCTTGCAGCTATGGTGGACTATCTCAATCATCATCTGGACGGGCATATCCTCACGCTGGAAGACCCGGTGGAATTTGAGCATCGCTCCGGACGATGCCTGATCCAGCAAAGGGAGCCGGGTACGCACTGCCGCTCGTTCGCCGCCGGATTAAAAGCCGCGTTACGCGAAGATCCGGATGTGATCCTGCTGGGGGAGCTGAGGGACAGCGAAACCATCCGTCTTGCTTTAACCGCGGCGGAAACGGGCCATCTGGTTCTGGCTACGCTGCATACACGCGGCGCGGCGCAGGCGGTGGAAAGGCTGGTTGACGTCTTTGCGGCCGAAGAAAAAGGCCATATCCGCAGCCAGCTTGCGGGCAGCCTTAAGGCCGTGCTGGCGCAAAAGCTGTTGCCGGCGAAGAAGGGCGGAAGGGTAGCGCTGTATGAACTGCTGGTGAACACCCCGGCGGCGGCGAGTCTGATTCGCGAAGGCAAAACCCATCAGCTGCCCGGCCTGTTACAGACGGGGCAGCAGCACGGCATGCAGAGTTTTACCCAGTGCGAGGCTCAGCTGGTGCGAGAAGGAAAAATCGATAAGGAAGGACGCTGCTAATGCGTCACGGCAGCACGCGTTATGAATTCCTCTGACCTGCTAAAGGAGCCGAAGGCCGCAGCCGTGAGCTGCAGAACGCGGCTACCGGTACGCCACCGCGCAGCAAAACCAGTCAGGGGTGATATTCAAACCAGCTTTCAAGGATCACCACCGCGGACGCGGAATCGATGCTGCCTTTGTTAAGCGCCCGGAAGCCGCCGTGCTCAAACAGGCCCGCACGAGCCTCAACGGTGCTCAGGCGTTCATCCTGCAGGGAAACCTTCACCCCGAAGCGGCCATGCAGGCGGTTTGCAAATTTGCGGGCGCGGGCGGTCAGCGGCTGTTCTGTGCCGTCCATGTTCAGCGGCAGGCCAACAACCACCTCTTCTGGCTGCCACTCTTTAAGGATTTTTTCCACGGCGTTCCAGTCCGGCGTGCCGTCCTGAGCCTTCAGCGCCGCGAGCGGGCGTGCGGTGCCGGTAATGCGTTGGCCAATCGCCACGCCGATGCTTTTGGTGCCGAAATCAAAAGCTAACAGTGTTCCGCTGCTCATTACGCGTGCCCCGCCTCGCCTGGCATAGTATGGATATCGACGCCAATCAGCTTCGCCGCTTCGCGCCAGCGTTCGGCAATCGGGGTATGAAACAGAATCTCCGCGTCCGCCGGGGCGGTAAGCCAGGCGTTTTCGAGGATCTCTTGCTCAAGCTGCCCTTTCTCCCAGGAGGAGTAGCCCAGCGCCACCATTACGTCTTTCGGCTGGTTTGGCGTGCCTATAGTTTCCAGCACGTCCCGGGAAGTGGTGATGACGGTATCTTCAGAGATACGAATACTCGAAGCGAACAGGTCCGGCGGGCTGTGGAGAATAAAGCCACGGTCTTCCGCCAGAGGGCCGCCGATAAATACCGGCTTATCAAGACGGATAGCCGGGTCGCGAGGGTCGGGTTCGATCTTCAGCTTTTGCAGTACGCCTTCAACCTGCAGGTTTTCGAGGGGTTTATTGATGATAATGCCCATCGCGCCATCTTCGTTGTATTCGCAGATATAAACTACGGCGCGCTTAAAAAGCGGGTCCTGGAGAGCCGGCATGGCAATAAGAAAGTGATGCTGTAAATTCATTGTCAGAGGTTCTGATCCCGGTTGAAAAAGCGACAGCGCCCAGTATGCGGGGAAAGGGGCTAGCTGTCACTACTGGCGGTTTCCCTACCGCCGCTTAAAAATTACTTCGCCAGACGCTTTTCTACGGCGTCAAACAGCATACCCGTAATGGACACCGGGAAAGCGGCTTCGATTTCGCGGATGCAGGTAGGGCTGGTGACGTTAATCTCGGTCAGGCGATCGCCAATAATATCGAGGCCGACGAAGATAAGCCCCTTGGCTTTCAGGGTCGGGCCTACGCGGCGCGCAATATCCCAGTCGCTTTCGGTCAGCGGACGAGGCTCGCCACGGCCGCCAGCCGCCAGGTTACCGCGCGTTTCGCCGCCCTGCGGAATACGCGCCAGGCAGTACGGCACCGGTTCGCCGTCGACGACCAGCACGCGTTTGTCACCGTCGACGATTGCGGGCAGATAGTTTTGCGCCATGCAGTAGCGGTTGCCGAGCTCGGTCAGGGTTTCTGCAATCACCCCAAGGTTAGGATCGCCTTCCTTCACGCGAAAGATTGAAGTGCCGCCCATGCCGTCCAGCGGCTTCATAATAATATCGCCGTGCTTTTGCCAGAACGCTTTGAGCTGCGCTTTGTTGCGCGTCACCAGCGTTTCCGGGGTTAAATCCGCAAACCAGGCGGTGAAGAGCTTCTCGTTACAGTCGCGCAGGCTCTGCGGCTTGTTGACGATCAGGGTGCCTTTTTCCTCGGCGCGCTCAAGAATATAGGTGGCGTAGATAAACTCGGTATCAAACGGCGGGTCTTTACGCATCAGTATGACGTTCAGGTCAGCCAGCGCGATATCCTGCTCGCTGCCGAAGTCGTACCATTTATCGTAGTTCTGCTCGACGCTGACCAGGCGGGTGCGGGCCCGCGCCTGGCCGTTAATCAGATACAGGTCCGCCATTTCCATATAGTGGATTTCGTAGCCGCGGCTTTGCGCTTCGAGCAGCATGGCGAAGCTTGAATCTTTTTTGATATTGATGTTTGCGATGGGGTCCATCACGATGCCGAGCTTGATCATTTTTTCTCCTTTAGCCCAGATCGCCAAAACGCACCTGCAGCGCGGTGATGGCGGTGAGCGCGGTAGTCTCAGTGCGCAGAACGCGTGGTCCTAACAAGATATCAGTAAACTGGTGGCGTGCGGTCATGGCAATTTCGTCCGCCGTTAAACCGCCTTCCGGCCCGATCAACAAACGCACGCGTTCGACCGGCTGCGGCAGGGTATTAATGCTGGTGCTGGCGCGAGGGTGAAGGTTGAGCTTCAGGCTGTCGTCCTGCTCGGCGCTCCACTCCTCAAGATCCATCGCCGGGCGTATCTCCGGCACCACGTTGCGGCCGCACTGTTCGCAGGCGGCAACGGCGATTTTACGCCACTGCGTGAGCTTTTTATGCAGGCGCTCGGCGTCGAGCCTGACGCCGCAGCGCTCGGAAAACAAAGGCGTAATCACGTTCACGCCCAGCTCAACGGCTTTTTGAATGGTGAACTCCATCTTTTCGCCGCGCGACATCACCTGGCCGAGATGCAGATGCAGCGGGGATTCCCGGTTATCGGCGCTGGCAGCCAGCACTTTGACCCGCACGGTTTTTTTATCAGCCTGCACGATTTCAGCGTCAAAAATCTGGTTGCTGCCGTCAAAGAGCTGCAGCGCCTGTCCTGCCCCCATGCGTAAAACGCGGCCCACATGGTTGGCGGCATCTTCGCTCAGGGCCAGCTCCTCGCCGACGGCGAGTAATTCAGGGTGATGAATGCGGGGTATGCGCATGCGTAAAATATCCGATAGTTTGCTGGATGTCCGGACGCAGGTGGGTAAAAGAAGCGCCATGCACCACGCGGCGGCGGATGGCGCAAGCTTATCCGCCTGCGAAAGTCCCGTTCGTTAATCACAGCTAAATGAGCAATGGAGGCTAGTTTAGGTTAGCTGTTTTGTGCCTGGCAAGCCCGCAGCACATAAGGGTTATGATTGCCCTGAACTTTAGCGATGCGCTCGTCGCGTTCGCATTCCCAGCCGCTGACCGGATACAGCTTATTCCAGGCTTCGAAAAGCTGTGTTTGCTGGCGGGAAAGCCGCAGTTGATACTGGTCGCGCATATAGAAGTAGGTGCGGGCAATGGCTCCGCGCGCACGCGCCGGCGGCTCGGCCAGCTTATCCTTAAAATCGACTTTCATTTCGTACTGGCCGTACTGGCCTTCGCCGCCGTTCCACTGGCTGTACATAAAGTTATTTCTGTCCGCGTTCACTTCTCCGACCGCCGGCTGCAGGTTGTGCATATCGCTTTCCATTTTGCGGTAGAGCGGATCTTTAGCGCAGTTCTTTCTGCCGCCGTCCTGCCAGCACTGGCGCTGGTGGCCGAACTGCCAGGCCGGAACGACGTGTTCCCATTCTATACGCGAGGCGCGGTTTTCGTTTTTACGCACTTTATAACCGCATGATTTGAGGTCGGGGACGCCTTTTTTACCCTGCCAGCTGATTTTGCAGCCGCAGTAAAAATCCCCCGGCGCGTCGGCGTTCACTTTAACGCCGGCGGTTTTGGGCCTGCGAGAAGCTGTTGATACCGGCGCTGAAAGCAGAAAAAGAGCAGAGGGCTGCAACAGCTGCAACAGCCCAAAAATATTTGCGAGACATTTCCAGAATCCTTGCTAAAACCTGCCCGCACCCTACCTGAGGATTTATCCAGTTTCAATGAGCGCGATCTGGAAACTTTGCGGCTAATTTATTCTTTACAAGAAGCGGTAAGTTCCGGTTTTAGCAGGTCGCCGCAGCGCACGCAGCGGTATTCGGATTCACCGCGCAGCACCCTGTTGTGACGGCGAACGGTAAGCTGATGCAGCTGGCAGCGGCAGCGATAGGGGAAGGTGTTTTTGCGCACCGACTGCACTTCAAACTGGTGGGTTCGGCGAGCGGGAACGCCGAGCACGGCCTCCATCATCCATTTCCACTCTTTGCCGTGCGGCGCCACGCGGCCGAAATGTTTCCAGACCAGAAGATGCGCCAGCTCGTGCGGCACCACCTCATCGATAAAGGCCTGCTGGTTTTCCATCAAAAGCACGGGGTTGAGGCGGATTTCGTAGCTTTCCATCCAGGCGGTGCCCGCGGCGGTGCCGCGCTGCTGATACACCAGTTTCGGCTCAGGGTAGCTACGGCCTAAATGCAGATTTGCCTGCCGTAGTTTTTCCCGCAGGCTACGCATAACGGCCTGTTGGATAGCGATGGGAAGTCGTGGGGATTTCATAACGGCAGAGAATAGAATGGGGCGGAGCAGGGCGCAAGCCCCTCTCCTTGCGAAGAAGGGCTCTTTTTACGCTTAGTCGTGAGCGCCAATCTCACGTAACGGACGGCCTTTCATCAGGTTACGTTCAATATGCTCCAGCGACACGTGCTTGGTTTCCGGCACCAGCCACAGCGTCAGGACGATAAAGAAGATGTTCAGACCGGCGTAGACCCAGAAGGTGTTCGCGTTGCCCAGCGTATTGAGCATGGTCAGGAAGGTTGCGCCGACAATCATGTTGGCGATCCAGTTAGTGGTGGTGGAGCAGGTGATACCGAAATCGCGGCCTTTCAGCGGCTGGATTTCAGAGCACAGCACCCAAATCAGCGGACCGGCGCTCATCGCAAAGCCGATGATAAACATCAGCAGCATGGCGACGGCGAAGTACTGCGCGCCCTGCGAGTGGATGCCAACGTGCAGCATGGTGCCCAGCACGCCCATACCCGTTGCCATCACCAGGAAGCCCAGCACCAGCGTCGGTTTACGGCCCCAGCGATCCACCAGACCGATAGCGATAAAGGTCGCCAGTACGTTAATCAGGCCGACGATAACCGTCCCCCACATCTGCTGCGTGGTGTTGGTGAAACCGGCGATTTCAAAGATTTTCGGCGCGTAGTACATGATGACGTTCATACCGGTGAACTGCTGCATCACCTGAAGCAGTACGCCAAGGAACACCGCGCGGCGGAAGTTGCTGTTGTCTTTAAACAGCGACCAGCCGCTTTGTTTCACCTGCAGGCTTTCACGAATTTCTTCAAGTTCACGCTTCGCCTCGGCGCTGGTGTCGCGCAGGCGTAAAAGCACGCGTTCGGCGTCGTGGAAGCGGCGTTTGGCGGCGAACCAGCGCGGGCTGTCCGGCAGGAAGAATACGCCGATCAGCAGCAGCAGGGCCGGGAGGGTGATAATGCCGAGCATCCAGCGCCATGAGCCCGAGTAGCTAAAGGCGGTATCGGACAGATAGGCGCCGAGAATACCGATGGTGATCATCAGCTGATACATAGAGATCATGCTGCCGCGGATTTTTTCCGGCGCGATCTCAGACAGGTAAAGCGGAGCGGTATAAGACGCCACGCCGACGGCCAGGCCAAGCAGCACGCGGGAAATAATCAGAACTTCAACGTTCGGCGCAAAGGCGGAGCACAGCGAACCGGCCACGAAAAGGATCGCGCCGATCATCAGGCTGTATTTACGCCCGAGGCGGAAGGAGAGCCAGCCGCTGCCGACGGCGCCCACAGCGGCACCGAACATCATCGAGCTAACCACCCATTCCTGCGTGTGTGAGCTTATCTGGAAATCGTTGGCGATAAACGGCAGGGCGCCGGCGATAACGCCGATATCCAGACCAAAAAGTAAACCTGCCAGCGCCGCAAGGAAGCAGACGAAAAACGTCATGCTCTTATTTGAACGCCCGTGTTTTTTATTAGTGTCAGGCATATAGCCCTCCGGTTGAATTATCAATTTTATCGTTGTTAAGGGTAGGTTAGTGCCGCGTAAATTAGTGTGATGCCAATCACGTTAGTGTAATCGGTTACACAAGTGTCAAGAACTGTATGCATTATTTATGCATATAAAACATAGCATTAAGGGGGCTTTCGGCAAGGAATTTGCTGGCTTTTCAGACTAAACCGAAACGAGTTGTAACAAATGCGGCGGAAGAGAGAATTAGGGGGATTAATCTGATTAAAAAGCTTAGCGATCGCTATGTAATCGCTTTCATGAGGCCGGATTTGTCTGCCGGAAAGAAAGTATAGACGAGGCGAGTAAAAACGGGAGTTTCAGCGGACGGAAAGACAAAAGGCCAGCAGAGCTGGCCTTTGAGGGTCTTAAAGCGTGGCGGATTATTTCAGGCCGGCAGCTTCACGCAGCAGGGCGGCTTTGTCGGTTTTTTCCCATGGGAAATGCTCGCGACCAAAGTGACCGTACGCAGCGGTTTCTTTGTAGATTGGGTGCAGCAGGTCCAGCATCTGAATCAGGCCGTATGGGCGCAGGTCGAAGAACTCACGCACCAGCAGGGTCAGCTGCTCGGTTGAGATTTTCTCGGTGCCGAAGGTTTCAACCATGATGGAGGTAGGTTCGGCCACGCCAATGGCGTAGGAAACCTGGATTTCACAGCGGTCGGCAAGGCCTGCGGCGACGATGTTTTTCGCCACATAACGTGCGGCGTACGCGGCAGAACGGTCCACTTTAGAAGGATCTTTACCGGAGAACGCGCCGCCGCCGTGACGGGCCATGCCGCCGTAGGTATCAACGATAATTTTACGCCCGGTCAGGCCGCAGTCGCCCATCGGGCCGCCGATAACGAAACGGCCGGTTGGGTTGATGTGGTACTTGGTGGAGGCATTCAGCCATTCCGCAGGCAGCACCGGCTTGATGATCTCTTCCATCACCGCTTCCTGCAGCGTTTTCAGCTCAATGTCTTCGGCATGCTGGGTAGAAAGCACTACCGCATCGATACCGACGATTTTGCCGTCGTCGTACTGGAAAGTGATCTGGCTTTTCGCGTCCGGACGCAGCCACGGCAGCGCGCCGTTTTTACGAACTTCAGCCTGGCGCTGAACCAGGCGGTGCGCGTAGGTGATCGGCGCCGGCATCAGCACGTCGGTTTCGTTGGTTGCGTAGCCAAACATCAGGCCCTGGTCGCCCGCGCCCTGCTCCAGCGGATCGGTACGGTCAACGCCCTGGTTGATGTCCGGGGACTGCTTGCCGATGGCGCTCAGCACGGCGCAGGAGTTGGCATCAAAGCCCATATCAGAATGCACGTAGCCGATTTCACGGACCGTGTTACGGGTTATCTCTTCGATATCAACCCATGCACTGGTGGTGATTTCGCCGCCGACCAGCACCATGCCGGTCTTAACGTAGGTCTCGCAAGCTACGCGAGCTTTAGGATCCTGCTCCAGGATCGCATCAAGCACCGCGTCGGAGATTTGGTCAGCGATTTTATCGGGATGCCCTTCTGATACAGACTCGGAGGTAAAAAGGTGTTTAGCCATGTTTTCTTCACCCTAAAAATAATTCATATAGTACAGACTGCTGTTGAATGGCGCCCGAATCAGTGCGATATGCTGATGTAATGGGTGTTTGCCGCAGGTTGAACGACAGGCAGTCTAACAGTTAATCAGTATAGATGGATTAACATCTGGACGGCCATTTTAGGTTAACCCTTAAACATATTGCCAGCGATTTTTCTTATTCAGCACATTTATGGATAAACCGGCGTGGCAATTTTTCCTGACGCCGCCGGCAAAGCGCGCATTTATCTTTTGCTTTTTTTCCCCGTTGTGGGTATAAAGCGGCGCGCGCGGCTCATTCAACAAGCACACAGATTTTTGTGTTGCCCACTTCCAGCCGGGTTGAGCAATTTTCTGGCTTTGGCTTGTCGCATACCCAAACCGTATGCGTGGAGGTGATACGATTGATGAACCGCTGTAATTCGCAGAATCTGGCGCACGCTTCCCGTGTGCAACTGCCCCTCGCAACCTGCATCTCTTTGCTTCATTCCAGCCGATGTTATACCCATCTCGGCGCTTCTCAGGACTCCCGGGCCGGTTAGTCACGTCCGTCGTCTCAGAACTTGGGCGCTCTTATCCGCGATAAGGGTTTTCTCGTGGTTTCGCCGATCCGTCCTACGGAGTTCGGTTACGTGTTTTACAATGATATGAAAAAGAAACCGGTCGCACAGCTTTTCTGGCAGCGACTTATGCTGCCGTTACGCGCTGTTAATGGGTTGTTATTGCAGGATACCCCTGCGATAGTAGTTAACTGTTTTGCACATTCGTTTAAATTTGAGGTTCGCCATGTCTGACAAAATCTCTTCCGTTTCGGGTTCGTCAGTGGGCGAGCAGGATGTACACCGCTCCATGCAGGAGGTTGCCATGAGCTCCCAGGAAGCCAGCAAGATGCTGCGTACTTACAATATTGCCTGGTGGGGCAATAACTACTATGACGTCAACGAACTGGGCCACATCACCGTGTGCC
Source organism: Dryocola mayonis (assembly GCF_051307045.1). Classification (NCBI taxonomy): domain Bacteria; kingdom Pseudomonadati; phylum Pseudomonadota; class Gammaproteobacteria; order Enterobacterales; family Enterobacteriaceae; genus Dryocola; species Dryocola mayonis. Next base: position 3,529,612 of record NZ_CP150452.1, on the reverse strand, counting down.
CGGATCCCGACGTTCCTGAAGCCAAAGTCGATCTGGCCGAGCTGGTCAAAGCTCGTGAAGCACAGGGCCAGCGCCTGCCTGCGCTGTTTTGTTTCCCGCAGATTTTGCAGCACCGCCTGCGTTCAATTAACGCCGCGTTCAAGCGCGCGCGCGAATCCTATGGTTACAACGGCGACTATTTCCTCGTTTACCCGATCAAGGTAAACCAGCACCGCCGCGTCATTGAATCGCTGATTCATTCCGGCGAGCCGCTGGGCCTGGAAGCCGGTTCGAAGGCCGAGCTGATGGCGGTACTGGCCCACGCGGGCATGACCCGTTCGGTGATCGTTTGTAACGGCTATAAGGACCGTGAATACATCCGCCTCGCGCTGATCGGCGAAAAGATGGGCCACAAGGTTTATCTGGTCATCGAGAAGATGTCTGAAATCGCGATTGTGCTGGAAGAGGCAGAGCGTCTTAACGTGGTGCCGCGCCTTGGCGTTCGTGCGCGTCTGGCCTCGCAGGGTTCCGGCAAATGGCAGTCTTCGGGCGGCGAGAAATCCAAATTTGGCCTGGCGGCCGGCCAGGTTCTGCAGCTGGTTGAAATGCTGCGCGAGCGCGGCCGTCTGGACAGCATCCAGCTGCTGCACTTCCACCTCGGTTCGCAGATGGCGAACATTCGCGACATCGCAACCGGCGTGCGTGAATCCGCGCGCTTCTACGTTGAGCTGCATAAGCTGGGCGTGAACATCCAGTGCTTCGACGTGGGCGGCGGCCTGGGCGTGGACTATGAAGGGACCCGCTCCCAGTCCGACTGTTCGGTCAACTATGGCCTGAACGAGTACGCCAACAACATTATCTGGGCGATTGGCGACGCGTGCGAAGAGCACGGCCTGCCGCACCCGACGGTAATCACCGAATCCGGCCGCGCGGTGACCGCGCACCACACCGTACTGGTGTCGAACATTATCGGCGTTGAGCGCAGCGAAAATACCGAAGCGACCCCGCCGCAGAACGATGCTCCGCGCGCTTTACAAAGCATGTGGGAAACCTGGCAGGAGATGCACGAGCCGGGCACGCGCCGTTCGCTGCGTGAATGGCTGCACGACAGCCAGATGGACCTGCACGATATTCACGTCGGCTACTCTTCCGGGACCTTTAGCCTGCAGGAGCGCGCGTGGGCCGAGCAGCTCTATCTGAACATGTGCCATGACGTGCAAAAGCAGCTCGATCCGAGCAACCGCGCGCACCGTCCGATTATCGACGAGCTGCAGGAGCGCATGGCGGACAAGATTTACGTTAACTTCTCCCTGTTCCAGTCGATGCCGGACGCCTGGGGTATTGACCAGCTGTTCCCGGTTCTGCCGCTGGAAGGGCTGAACCATGCGCCGGAGCGCAGGGCCGTGCTGCTGGATATTACCTGTGACTCCGACGGCGCAATCGATCATTACGTGGACGGCGACGGGATCGCAACCACCATGCCGATGCCGGAATACGACCCGGAGAACCCGCCGATGCTGGGCTTCTTTATGGTCGGCGCGTATCAGGAAATCCTCGGCAATATGCACAACCTGTTCGGCGATACCGAAGCGGTTGACGTGTTCGTCTTCCCCGACGGCAGCGTGGAGGTTGAGCTGTCCGACGAAGGCGATACCGTGGCGGATATGCTGGAGTACGTTCAGCTGGATCCGAAAAAACTGCTGACGCAGTTCCGCGATCAGGTGAAACAGACCGATCTGGATGCCGCTTTGCAGCAGCAGTTCCTCGAAGAGTTCGAGGCCGGGCTATACGGTTATACGTATTTAGAAGACGAGTAACGCTTAACGTTTCCCTCTTCATGAAAGAAGAGGGGAGTAACCGCATCCGTTTTTGCCTTTAACATAAATTTATTACCGAGAGGTCAGATAATGAGCACCTTAGGCCATCAGTACGATAATTCCCTGGTATCCAACGCCTTTGGTTTTTTGCGTTTACCGCTGAACTTCCAGCCGTACGACAGCGACGCCGACTGGGTGATCACCGGCGTTCCTTTTGATGCGGCCACTTCCGGTCGCGCCGGCGGCCGTCATGGTCCCGCAGCTATCCGCCAGGTTTCCACTAACCTTGCCTGGGAAGGCAACCGCTTCCCGTGGGACTTCGACATGCGTCAACGTTTGAACGTCGTGGACTGCGGCGACCTGGTTTACGCTTTCGGCGACGCGCGCGACATGAGCGAGCGTCTGCAGGCGCACGCTGAAAAACTGCTGGCCGCGGGCAAGCGTATGCTCTCCTTCGGCGGCGATCACTTCGTGACCCTGCCGCTGCTGCGCGCGCACGCCAGGCACTTTGGCAAAATGGCGCTGGTGCATTTCGATGCGCACACCGACACCTACGCCAACGGCTGCGAGTTCGACCATGGCACCATGTTCTACACCGCGCCGCTTGAAGGCCTCATCGATCCGAACCATTCCGTACAGATCGGTATCCGCACCGAGTTCGACAAAGACAATGGTTTCACCGTGCTGGACGCAGGCCAGGTTAACGATCGCAGCGTTGACGACATTCTGGCGCAGGTTAAGCAGATCGTCGGCGATATGCCGGTTTATCTGACTTTTGATATCGACTGCCTGGATCCTGCTTTCGCGCCGGGTACCGGCACGCCGGTTATCGGCGGCCTGACCTCGGATCGCGCCATCAAGCTGGTTCGCGGCCTGAAGGATCTGAACATCGTCGGCATGGATCTGGTTGAGGTGGCTCCGGCCTATGACCAGTCTGAAATCACCGCCCTGGCGGGCGCTACGCTGGCGCTGGAAATGCTCTACATCCAGGCGGCGAAAAAAGGCGAGTAATCTTTTGGGCGGGCGGCGAGTCGCGCCTGGGTTATAAAGCGCTAAAAAATAAGGTGGAAGGGCGAAATCGCCCTCCACCTTTTTGCTTATTTCAGGCCGTCTGCCGCCATGCGATCGCGGATATGCTGGGCACGTTCGGCGGAAGCAGGGTGGTCGTCAAGCATTGAGCTCTGGCGGCCTTCTTCCTGTTTCGCCAGCTTCTCGAAGCTGGTGGCAAGCCCGATCGGATTGATGCCGCGCTTTCTTAACAGGTCATAAGAGTAGTCATCGGCTTCAGATTCCTGGCGCTGGGAGAACTGCGCGTTCACCAGTTTTTCGCCTAAATCACCCAGCTGCGATTGCGACAGGCTGCCAATCACCCCGCCTGCCGACGCGGCGGCAACGCGCGCGGCGTTAGCGCCCAGCGCAACCTGCATCCCTTTCTTAACGTGGCCCGAGCGCGACGTGGCCCATTTCGTGGCCGATAACCGCTTCCACTTCGTTATCGTTCATCATGTCCATCAGGCCGCTGTAGACGCGGATACAGCCGTTCGCCATTGCGAAGGCGTTAATGTCTTTTGTGACATACACCTTGTAGTTCACCGGCAGGCCGTTGATGTTGTTGCCCAGCGCGCCGGCGATCTTCGTCAGCCGCTGTGCGTATTCGCTGTTAGCCGGGGCGATAGTGGCCTTGCTGTCCAGCTCGGCGCAGGATTTATCGCTCAGATCTTTCACCTGCGCGTCGCTTAGGGTATAGGCCTGGAAAGCTTCGGCGCCGGAGGTCAATAAACCGTTGGAGTCCATGTTTTGGCAGCCGCTCAGCGCGGTGGCGAGCGTCAGGCTCAGTAAAATAGGGCGCATCTTCATGGCCAGTCTTCCTTTATTAGTTTCAACAGCCCAGGGGCAAACTCCACGCCAGAAATGGCGGTGGGTAAAGCTCAGTATAAATAAGTTAGCGAAGCGCGCGCAGCAACTTGCGCAACATGCGAACGCTTCCCGGATATTTCTTACAGGGACAAAAGGATGCTCCATGTACATGACCCACGGCTTGCGGTACATTGTTGGCACTTTTTCGGGCGTAGCCCATAACGCTTAGTAGTCAAGTCGTAAAACAAGGCGTGACCTTCAACCATCCGATCTGGAGTGAAAATGTCCTCTCGTAAAGAGCTTGCCAATGCTATTCGTGCGCTCAGCATGGACGCAGTACAGAAAGCCAAATCCGGTCACCCGGGCGCCCCTATGGGCATGGCCGATATTGCCGAAGTCCTGTGGCGTGATTTCCTGAACCATAACCCGCAGAACCCGGCCTGGGCCGATCGCGACCGTTTCGTGCTGTCTAACGGCCACGGCTCCATGCTGATCTACAGCCTGCTGCACCTCTCCGGTTATGACCTGCCGATTGAAGAATTGAAGAACTTCCGTCAGCTGCATTCCAAAACCCCGGGCCACCCGGAAGTGGGCTACACCGCCGGCGTGGAAACCACCACCGGCCCGCTGGGCCAGGGCGTTGCGAATGCGGTAGGTATGGCGATTGCTGAGCGTACTATGGCGGCGCAGTTCAACCGTCCTGGACACGACATCGTTGACCACTTCACCTACGTATTTATGGGTGACGGCTGCATGATGGAAGGCATCTCCCACGAAGTCTGCTCGCTGGCCGGCACTTTGGGCCTGGGCAAACTGGTTGCGTTCTACGATGATAACGGCATCTCCATCGACGGCCACGTTGAAGGCTGGTTCACCGACGATACCGCGAAACGCTTTGAAGCCTACGGCTGGCACGTGGTGCGCGGCGTGGACGGTCACGATGCGGACGCAATCAAACGCGCCGTTGAAGAGGCTAAAGCGGTTACCGACAAACCTTCCCTGCTGATGTGCAAAACCATCATCGGTTTCGGTTCGCCAAACAAAGCGGGCACGCATGATTCCCACGGCGCGCCTCTGGGCGACGCAGAAATCGCACTGACCCGCGAGCAGCTGGGCTGGAAACACGCGCCATTCGAAATCCCGTCTGAGATCTACGCTCAGTGGGATGCAAAAGAAGCAGGCCAGGCGAAAGAAGCGGCCTGGAACGAGAAGTTCGCGGCCTACGCGAAAGCCTTCCCGCAAGAAGCTGCTGAATTTACCCGCCGTATGAAAGGCGACATGCCTGCTGATTTCGCAGCTAAAGCGCAAGAGTTCATCAAGAACCTGCAGGCCAATCCGGCGAAAATCGCCAGCCGTAAAGCTTCCCAGAACGCTATCGAAGCCTTCGGTCACCTGCTGCCGGAATTCCTCGGCGGCTCCGCTGACCTCGCGCCAAGCAACCTGACTATCTGGTCCGGTTCTAAAGCTATCAACGAAGACCAGGCCGGCAACTACATCCATTACGGCGTGCGTGAATTCGGTATGACGGCGATTGCCAACGGTATCGCGCTGCACGGCGGCTTCCTGCCGTACACCTCCACCTTCCTGATGTTCGTGGAATATGCCCGCAACGCGGTGCGTATGGCGGCCCTCATGAAGCAGCGCCAGGTGATGGTCTACACCCACGACTCTATCGGTCTGGGCGAAGACGGCCCGACCCACCAGCCGGTTGAGCAGCTTGCCGCCCTGCGCGTAACGCCGAACATGAGCACATGGCGCCCTTGCGACCAGGTTGAATCTGCGGTTGCCTGGAAATACGCGGTAGAACGTCACGACGGCCCCGACCGCGCTGATCTTCTCCCGTCAGAACCTGGCGCAGCAGGATCGTACCGAACAGCAGCTGGCGGATATCGCCCGCGGCGCGTACATCCTGAAAGACTGCGCAGGCCAGCCTGAGCTGATCCTGATCGCCACCGGTTCCGAAGTTGAGCTGGCAGTAGCGGCATGGGATCGGTTGTCTGCTGAAGGCGTCAAAGCGCGCGTGGTTTCCATGCCGTCTACCGACGCCTTCGACAAGCAGGACGCAGCCTACCGCGAAGCGGTTCTGCCGAAAGCGGTTGCCGCGCGTGTTGCTATCGAAGCCAGCATCGCTGACTACTGGTATAAATACGTCGGCCTGAACGGCGCGGTTGTGGGCATGACCACCTTCGGTGAGTCCGCTCCGGCAGAGCTGCTGTTCGAAGAGTTTGGCTTCACCGTTGAGAACGTGGTGAAACAGGCGAAAGCCGTACTGTAAGTCGTTTCCAGACAACGGGTCGCTCCGGCGGCCCGTTTTTTTGCCCATTATTCATCCCCGCGCCCATTTCAGCCCTATTTATTCCAATAAAAATGTGACCTGCGTCAGAAGAATGACCGCCTGTCCCGGGCCAATGTTCCTTTTATTCCGCGTTTCGCTTACCATAGCTGAAGCGTTTCAGTCGATTAAATGTTCGACAAATAAGCAATCAATTGCAGTTTCGTGAGCGCGAGGATTCCCCTCAGACTGTTGCTGGATTACTCTGTCAGCCACTTAGTTTCAGGGATTCTGGCAGGAGAGATATGACCGTACGCATCGCAATTAATGGCTTCGGTCGCATTGGGCGCAACGTGGTACGTGCTTTGTACGAATCCGGGCGCCGTGCGGAAATTACCGTAGTAGCAATCAATGAACTGGCTGATGCTGCGGGAATGGCGCACCTGTTGAAATACGACACCAGTCACGGGCGCTTTGCCTGGGACGTCCGCCAGGAACGCGATCTGCTGTGGGTCGGCGACGATACTATCCGCCTGCTGCACGAGCCGACCATCGCCGCGCTGCCCTGGCGCGAGCTGGGCGTAGACGTCGTGCTGGACTGCACCGGCGTATTTGGCTCGCGCGCAGACGGCGAAGCCCACCTGGCGGCGGGCGCCAGAAAGGTTCTCTTCTCCCATCCCGGCGGCAACGATCTTGACGCCACCGTGGTTTTCGGCGTCAATCACCACGAAGTCATGGCCGAACACCGCATCGTCTCCAATGCTTCCTGCACCACAAACTGCATTATTCCGATTATCAAACTGCTCGACGACGCATTTGGCATTGAGTGGGGCACCGTGACCACCATTCACTCTGCGATGCACGATCAGCAGGTTATCGACGCTTATCATCCCGACCTCCGGCGCACCCGCGCCGCCAGTCAATCGATCATTCCGGTCGATACGCGCCTGGCTGCGGGTATTACGCGCGTTTTCCCGAAATTTAATGACCGTTTTGAGGCTATTGCGGTCCGCGTGCCCACGATAAACGTCACCGCCATCGATTTGAGCGTAACGGTGAGGGATGCAGTAAAAGCTAGTGAAGTCAACCTGTTGCTGCAAAAAGCGGCACAGGATTCATTTCATGGTATAGTTGACTATACGGAATTACCGTTGGTCTCGACTGATTTTAACCACGATCCGCACAGTGCCATCGTCGACGGCACGCAAACCCGGGTCAGTGGGCAACATCTGATTAAAACTCTAGTCTGGTGTGATAACGAATGGGGCTTTGCTAACCGAATGCTCGACACGACGTTAGTGATGGCCGCAAGTGGTTTCAGGTAGGGCGCATAAGCGTTCGCAAAACTTTAAGAATCAACGAGAGGATTCACCATGTCTGTAATTAAGATGACCGATCTGGATCTGGCTGGTAAGCGCGTTCTGATCCGTGCGGATTTGAACGTACCGGTTAAAGAAGGGAAAGTGACATCTGACGCACGTATCCGTGCATCTCTGCCGACCATCGAGCTGGCTCTGAAACAGGGCGCGAAAGTGATGGTTACTTCTCACCTGGGTCGTCCGACCGAAGGCGAGTACAACGAAGAATTCTCTCTGCTGCCGGTTGTTAACTACCTGAAAGACAAACTGTCTGCTCCGGTTCGTCTGGCGAAAGATTACCTGGACGGCGTTGAAGTGGCCGCCGGTGAACTGGTTGTTCTGGAAAACGTTCGCTTTAACAAAGGCGAGAAGAAAGACGACGAAACCCTGTCTAAGAAATACGCCGCGCTGTGCGACGTATTCGTTATGGATGCTTTCGGTACCGCTCACCGCGCGCAGGCTTCTACTCACGGCGTAGGCAAATTCGCCGATATCGCCTGTGCAGGCCCGCTGCTGGCCGAAGAGCTCGACGCGCTGGGTAAAGCGCTGAAAGAACCAGCTCGTCCGATGGTGGCTATCGTTGGCGGTTCTAAAGTTTCCACCAAGCTGACCGTGCTGGACTCCCTGTCCAAAATCGCTGACCAGCTGATCGTAGGTGGCGGTATCGCTAACACCTTCGTTGCCGCCCAGGGCCACAACGTTGGTAAATCCCTGTACGAAGCGGATCTGGTTGATGAAGCAAAACGCCTGCTGACGACCTGCGATATCCCTGTGCCGACCGACGTGCGCGTAGCGACCGAGTTCTCTGAAACCGCAACCGCTACTCTGAAGTCTGTTAACGACATTAAAGATGAAGAGCAGATCCTGGATTTGGGCGACGTTTCCGCACAGAAACTGGCTGAAATCCTGAAAAATGCGAAAACCATTCTGTGGAACGGTCCGGTCGGCGTGTTCGAATTCCCGAACTTCCGCAAGGGTACTGAAATCGTGGCTAACGCCATCGCTGACAGCGAAGCCTTCTCCATCGCCGGCGGTGGCGATACCCTGGCCGCTATCGACCTGTTCGGCATTTCCGACAAAATCTCCTACATCTCTACTGGCGGCGGCGCGTTCCTCGAATTCGTGGAAGGCAAAGTTCTGCCAGCGGTAGCAATGCTCGAAGAGCGCGCTAAGAAGTAATGATTACGGGCAGGGGATCCTGCCCGTTGATTTCTTGTCGCCCGTAGACCTTAGGCGGCACAAACGTTTCGACGATACAGGACAAACAACCATGTCTAAGATTTTTGATTTCGTAAAACCAGGCGTAATCACTGGTGATGACGTACAGAAAGTTTTCCAGGTAGCAAAAGAGAACAACTTCGCTCTGCCAGCGGTTAACTGCGTCGGCACCGACTCTATCAACGCCGTACTGGAAACCGCTGCCAAAGTTAAAGCGCCGGTTATCGTCCAGTTCTCTAACGGCGGTGCTGCTTTCATCGCCGGTAAAGGCGTGAAAACCGACGTTCCTCAGGGTGCTGCAATCCTCGGCGCAATCTCTGGCGCGCACCACGTACACCAGATGGCTGAACACTACGGCGTGCCGGTTATCCTGCATACCGACCACTGCGCCAAAAAACTGCTGCCGTGGATCGACGGCCTGTTAGACGCGGGTGAAAAACACTTCGCTGCTACCGGCAAGCCGCTGTTCTCTTCCCATATGATTGACCTGTCCGAAGAGTCCCTGGAAGAGAACATCGAAATTTGTTCTAAATACCTGGAGCGCATGTCTAAAATCGGCATGACTCTGGAAATCGAACTGGGCTGCACCGGTGGCGAAGAAGATGGCGTAGACAACAGCCATATGGACGCATCCGCTCTGTACACTCAGCCAGAAGACGTTGATTACGCCTACACCAAACTGAATGCAATCAGCCCGCGCTTCACCATCGCTGCTTCCTTCGGTAACGTACACGGCGTGTACAAACCAGGTAACGTTAAGCTGACCCCAACTATCCTGCGCGACTCTCAGGAATACGTCACCAAAAAACACAACCTGCCGCACAACGCGCTGAACTTCGTCTTCCACGGCGGTTCCGGTTCTACCGCTCAGGAAATCAAAGATTCCGTGAGCTACGGCGTTATCAAAATGAACATCGATACCGACACCCAGTGGGCAACCTGGGAAGGTATCCTGAACTACTACAAAGAAAACGAAGCTTACCTGCAGGGCCAGTTGGGCAACCCTAAAGGCGAAGATCAGCCGAACAAAAAATACTACGATCCACGCGTATGGCTGCGTGCTGCACAGACCTCTATGATCACCCGTCTGGAGCAGGCTTTCAAAGAGCTGAACGCTGTCGACGTTCTGTAATTTAAAGCGCTTTATGCCTGAATCAAGCCCGCTTCGCGCGGGCTTTTTTTTGGCGTTTTTTTTGCCTCCCGCCGCCATTTTTGTGACCAACCTGGCACATTCGCCGCTTTTTACTTACCCTTTATAGTCTTAGCGCGTCTGTCAGGCGCAATTTTTTGGTAAGAACAAGGAGCCGTGAATGGAAGATCTTAATGTAGTAGACAGTATTAATAATGCCGGAGGCTGGCTGGTGCACAACCAGGCATTACTGCTGAGCTATGCGGTCAACATCGTGGCGGCCATCGCTATTATCGCCGTCGGGATGATCGTCGCCCGGGCGGTATCCGGGGCGCTTAATCGCGTGATGCGCGCTCGTCATATTGACGCCACCGTGGCTGACTTCCTTTCCGCGCTGGTGCGTTACGGGATTATCGCCTTTACGCTGATTGCCGCCCTTGGCCGCGTTGGCGTCCAGACCGCCTCGGTTATCGCCGTCCTCGGCGCCGCCGGTCTGGCCATAGGTCTGGCCCTGCAGGGTTCTCTTTCCAACCTTGCCGCGGGCGTCCTGCTGGTAACCTTCCGTCCGTTCCGCGCCGGTGAGTACGTCGATCTCGGCGGCACCGCGGGCACCGTAGTCAGCGTGCAGATCTTCTCCACCACGCTGCGTTCCGCCGACGGTAAAATTGTCGTGGTGCCGAATAAGAAAATCATCGACGGCAACATCACGAACTTTTCGCGCGAGCCCGTGCGCCGTAACGAATTTATTATCGGCGTGGCCTACGACGCGGATATCGACCAGGTGCGTCAAATCCTGACCGATATCATCAACAGCGATGAGCGCATCCTGAAAGACCGTGAAATGACCGTGCGCCTCAACGAGCTCGGACCGTCTTCGGTAAACTTTGTGATTCGCGTGTGGAGCAACAGCGGCGATCTGCAGAACGTTTACTGGGACGTGCTGGAGCGCATCAAAAAAGCCCTGGATGCCAACGGCATCGGCATTCCGTATCCGCAGATGGACGTGAACTTCAAACGCGTAAAAGAAGCAAAAGAGGTAAAAGAGCCTGCGCAGGAGTAACGACTGACGGCCAGCCGCGGCTGGCCTTTTAAATATTAGCTAATCTGATTAACCATTAAAATTATCCATTTCCGCTAATAATATTTCCCGGCTACACTCCACTTCAGTTGCTCAACACTGAAGAGAAAATCACCGTGTTATCTTACTATTTTCAAGGGCTTGCTTTGGGCGCGGCGATGATCCTTCCCCTCGGCCCGCAAAACGCTTTTGTGATGAACCAGGGCATTCGCCGCCAGTATCACCTGATGATTGCCTCGCTTTGCGCGCTGAGCGATCTGGTGCTGATTTGCGCCGGGATCTTCGGCGGCAGCGCCATCCTGATGAAGTCCCCGTGGCTGCTGGCTATTGTTACCTGGGGCGGCGTGGCGTTTCTGCTGTGGTACGGCTGGGGCGCGCTGCGAACGGCGATGAGCAGCAGCGTGGAGCTGGCCACCGCGGAGGTAATGAAGCAGGGGCGCTGGCGAATCATTGCTACCATGCTGGCCGTGACCTGGCTTAACCCGCACGTTTATCTCGACACCTTCGTTGTGCTGGGCAGCCTGGGCGGACAGCTTGCCGGGGAGCCGAAGCGCTGGTTCGCGCTGGGCACCATCAGCGCCTCGATTCTGTGGTTCTACGGCCTGGCGATGCTTGCCGCATGGCTTGCGCCGCGTCTGCGAACCGCGAAAGCCCAGCGCCTCATTAACGGAGTGGTGGGGCTGGTGATGTGGTTTATCGCCTGTCAGCTGGCATGGAGCGGCGTGCGGCATATCGCGGCGCTGGCCGGGTAATTCGCCTTTATCCGATAGACAAGTTACCATTCCAGGCTAAGCTTGCTGCCTGATGTCCGTATTCTTATCCGGACGTGATGACAGTGGAACGTAGCATGGAGGAATTACAGTGCAGTTGAAAACCCTGGCATTAGCTGCTTTAGTGGGATTAGGTTCGGTTCCGGCGCTGGCAGATGAGTTACCAAATGGCCCGCACGTCGTAACTTCCGGCACTGCCAGCGTGGACGCCGTCCCTGACATCGCCACGCTGGCCATTGAAGTAAATGTCTCTGCGAAAGATGCGGCATCGGCCAAAAAACAGGCTGACGATCGCGTTGCGCAATACCTGAGTTTCCTGCAGCAAAGCGGCGTCGAGAAGAAAGACATTAACGCCGCGAATCTGCGCACCCAGCCTGAATATGAATACCTGAAAGACGGTAAAACCCAGCTGAAAGGCTACCGCGCCGTGCGCCAGGTCGAGGTGACCTTGCGCAAGCTCGACAAAATGAACGAGCTGCTGGACGGAGCTTTGAAGGCCGGCCTTAATGAAATTCGCTCTGTTTCGCTGGGCGTTGCCCATCCGGAAGAGTACAAAGACAAGGCGCGTAAAGAGGCCATCGACGACGCCACTCGTCAGGCTAAGCTGTTAGCCGAAGGCTTCAACAGCAAGCTGGGGCCGGTGTACAGCGTCCGCTATCACGTCTCAAACTATCAGCCCGCGCCGATGGTGCGGATGATGAAAGCCGACGCCGCGGCGCCGGTTTCCGCGCAGGATACCTACGATCAGCAAACCATTCAGTTTGACGATCAGGTAGACGTGGTGTTTGAGCTGGAAAGGGCCCAGAGCCAGGCTGCGCAGTAGCAATACGGTAAATCCCGGCTCGGATAAGCGTAAGCGCCATCCGGGACAAAAAAGCCCGCTTCACTTAAGCGGGCTTTTTGCTATTCGGCGTCCTGGCGTAACACCCGGTGGCCGTATTCCAGCAGGGCGTCCGTCACGTTGCGCATCATTCTGCTTTCCGGCGCAAACCTGTGCCAGTACAGCATGCGTCTTTGCATCAGGCCGGGGGTCAAATCGATGAGCTCGCCGCTGTTAAGCTCTCTTTCAATCTGCAGGTGCGGGATCATGCAGCACGTGGTGCCCTGACGCGCCAGCTGCACGAAGGCTTCGGAGGAATTAACGATATGGCAAGGCACGCTGCCGGGCGAGAGATCGAAGTTCTGCTGCAAAAAGGCCTGGTGCATATCGTCCAGGTGATCGAAGGCCACCGCAGGGGCTTTCAGCAGCGCCGAGCGCGTTACGCCGTTCGGGAAGTAGCGAGCGGCAAACTCCTTTGAGCCGACAAACAGGTAGTCCAGCGCGCCTAAACGATCCACCAGGCAGCTTGGCAGCGGCTGCGGTTGAATCGAGACGGCGCCAACGACTTCGCCGCGGCGCAGGCGTTCCTGCGTTCGGGTTTCGTCTTCCACCTGCAGGTTAAGGCGAATAGGGGAGTCGGCCAGCACCGGGGCAAGCGCCGGCAGCAGCCAGGTTGCCAGACTGTCGGCGTTGACCGCCAGCGAAAGCAGCAGCGGCGTTGAGCCGGTTTGCTCATCCCCGAGCCACTCTTCTTCCAGCAGCTCGACCTGGCGCAGCAGCGCCAGCAGTTTCTGCCCCTGCTCGGTCGGACGCGGGGGAACCGTGCGCACTAACAATGGCTGGCCGAACATGTTTTCCAGCTGCTTGATTCGCTGTGAAACCGCTGACTGAGTAATACACAGCTTCTGCGCCGCGCGCTCAAATCCTCGTTCACGAATAACCGCATCCAGCGCCTGTAGCGTTCTGTAGTCCGGGCGTTTCATTGTTGTTGCTGACTCCTGTTTTCGTTGTGCCAGCACTATGACATAAATTTGTGACCGATCCAGACCAAATCCACAAAGATCGGATGAGTTCGGCCTTTCCCGGGGACTTTCCCATCGGGCTTGCTCTATAATGCGCGTCAGTTTTCACAGCACAGGCAAATAACCATGACGCAGGATGAACTGAAAAAAGCAGTCGGATGGGCGGCGCTGCAGTACGTGCAGCCGGGCACCATCGTTGGCGTGGGCACCGGCTCCACCGCCGCGCACTTTATTGACGCTCTGGGCACCATCAGGCATCAGATTGATGGCGCGGTCTCCAGCTCCGACGCTTCCACCGCCAGGCTGAAAAGCCTCGGCATTCCCGTATTCGACCTGAACGAAGTGGATTCCCTCGGCGTCTACGTCGACGGCGCGGACGAAATCAACGGGCAAATGCAGATGATTAAAGGCGGCGGCGCGGCGCTTACCCGCGAGAAAATCATTGCGTCGGTGGCCGAGAAGTTTATCTGCATCGCGGATGAGTCCAAGCAGGTGGATATCCTGGGGAATTTCCCGCTGCCGGTAGAGGTGATTCCGATGGCGCGCAGCTGCGTGGCCCGCGAACTGGTTAAGCTGGGAGGACGTCCGGAATACCGTCAGGGCGTGGTAACGGATAACGGCAACGTCATTCTGGACGTTTACGGCCTGAGCATTATCGACCCGATTGCCCTTGAGAACGCCATTAACGGCCTGCCGGGCGTGGTAACCGTCGGGCTGTTTGCCAACCGCGGCGCGGACGTCGCGCTGATTGGTACGGCCGCAGGCGTAAAAACCATCGTAAAATGATCTGACCGGGGCGCGCTTTGCGCCCCAACAATTCGTATAAAACATGACAAATTATTTTAACGGCAAATTTGGTGACATATGTCACATTTCTGTCGGCCGCCTGTGATTCATTCCTCGAACTTCTGCGCCACCAGCATTTTGTGCTAGCTCCTCGTCTTTTATTCCTTTTCGTCACGGCGCTGGCGCAATCGTTTATATTGCCGAAGGCGTAGATTTTGATATTTTGACAGAAGGGTAACTTATAGGCAGTACCACAACAGCACAGAAAAATAGGGTCGGGAAATGGCAAAAGTATCATTGGAGAAAGACAAAATTAAATTCCTGCTGGTGGAAGGCGTGCACCAGAAAGCGGTCGAGAATCTTCGTGCGGCAGGTTATACCAACATCGAGTATCACAAGGGCGCGCTGGATAGCGATGCGCTGAAAGCCGCCATCCGTGATGCCCATTTCATCGGTTTACGTTCCCGCACCAACCTGACTGAAGACGTTCTGGCCGCGGCGGAGAAGCTGGTCGCGATCGGCTGCTTCTGCATCGGCACCAACCAGGTCGATCTGGACGCGGCGGCAAAACGCGGCGTGCCGGTGTTTAACGCGCCTTTCTCCAACACCCGTTCCGTCGCTGAACTGGTTATCGGCCAGCTGCTGCTGCTGCTGCGCGGCATTCCGGAAGCGAACGCGAAAGCGCACCGCGGCGTATGGAACAAGCTGGCAGTCGGCTCCTTTGAAGCCCGTGGTAAAAAACTCGGTATTATCGGCTACGGCCATATCGGCACCCAGCTGGGTATTCTGGCCGAAGCGCTGGGCATGAACGTCTTTTTCTACGACATTGAAAACAAACTGCCGCTGGGCAACGCCACCCAGGTGCAGCATCTTTCAGATCTGCTCAATATGAGCGACGTGGTCAGCCTGCACGTGCCGGAGAACGCTTCAACGAAGAATATGATCGGCGCCAACGAGCTGGCATTAATGAAGCCGGGCGCGCTGTTAATTAACGATGCGCGCGGCACCGTGGTGGATATCCCCGCCCTGTGCGATGCGCTGGCACGCAAACATCTGGCCGGCGCGGCAATCGACGTCTTCCCGACAGAGCCCGCGACCAACAACGATCCCTTCACTTCCCCGCTGTGCGAATTTGATAACGTCATTCTGACGCCGCATATCGGCGGGTCAACGCAGGAAGCGCAGGAAAATATCGGGCTTGAGGTCGCCGGCAAGCTGGCCAAATATTCCGATAACGGCTCAACGCTCTCCGCGGTGAACTTCCCTGAGGTTTCGCTGCCGCTGCACGGCGGCACCACAAGCCGCCTGCTGCATATCCATGAAAACCGTCCCGGCATTTTGACCGCGCTGAACCAGATTTTTGCCGAGCAGGGCATCAACATCGCCGCGCAGTATCTGCAAACAACGCCGCATATGGGCTATGTGGTAATTGATATTGACGCTGAGGAAGACGTTGCCGAGGCGGCGTTGAAATCAATGAAGGCGATTCCAGGCACTATCCGCGCGCGCCTGCTTTACTAACCTGCTAATGGCGGGTGGCGCTACGCTTACCCGCCTTAAGAATGCGTTACCACGCCCAAACCTTTGATGGCGTCACCACCGCCGGCAGGGGAATATCCCACTCTTCGGCGGGCAGAGACGGCACCAGCTGACAATCATGGGCCAGCCCGACGGGCCACAAACCATGCTGCCGCCAGTTTTGCAGCGTGCGGTCGTAAAAGCCTCCGCCCATCCCCAGACGTTGTCCGCGCTCATCGAAGGCGACCAGCGGCGTTATCAACACGTCCAGCTTATCCAGCGGCAAAACGTTGCGCACATCAAGCCTGGGCTCAAGAATTTTAAGGCGATTGATGACCAGATGGCTGTCTTTGTCATAGCGTAAAAAGAGCAGGCTGCCCTTGCTGAAGGGATGAAGCACCGGCAAATAAACGGCTTTTCCCGCCTGCCACAGGGCGCGAATCAGCGGGCGCGTATCCAGCTCGCCGTCAAAAGACAAAAACACCGCGACGCTTGCAGCATCGATTACCGGCGGGTAAGCCAGCATGCGCAAGGCGGCCTGTTGGGCAAAGGTTTGCTGTTCGGAATCGGTAAGGGCGCGGCGTCGTTGCCGAATGGTCTGGCGTATTTCCGTGCGAAGCGTTGAAACAAGATGGGGAGGTGTAACTTGCGATATATGCGTCATACGCAATGACCGGGTAGAAAGAGGGAATCTCCGAGATGCCGCCGCAGGCTGTAACCCTTGAACCCTTGGTTCAAGGTGAATGTAGCGTCACTGTCTTAAGGCTTCTCGGACGAACCGAGCATGCTCACCGACGGTGGAGCACCACATTCTTGTGGTATGAAATATCGGCTCAGGGGACTGGCCCGCTTGCAAACATCTCAGAGAAATTTTTACTTCACAGTTACTCTACCATAGTCAACTGCGAAGCGTTATTCAAAATTTGGACCCTGTCTGTCCGTTATGCGACCTTGCTCAAGTAACGCCTGTTCAATGGTCTGCTGTAACATTTTTATCCGCTGCTCCATGTTAGCAGCGTAGTCACGGGTTTTCGATTTTTCCTGAGCTAATTCATAGCAAATGTTCAGCGCCGCGATGAAAACTAACTGCTCAGTATTTGTGACTCTAGTGCGAACTTTTAAATCTTGCAACCGCTGATCCAGCTCAACCGCAGCCTGATTCAGCGCATCCTGTTGTTCAGGCGGACAATTCACGCGCAATGAACGACCGAAAATTTGGATATCGACTGGTTGTGCAGACATGCCACCTTCCTGCTGTTAACTCGCCTGCCTGTCGTAACCCGTTAGCAGGTCACGAAAGGGGCGTCACTATAGCTACCCCGTTATCAAGATACAAGCCCTTTTCTGGTGCCCCGGGGTCCCTGGTGGTAGCATAACATGAACTATCCCTGCCAACGATGACGAATGCGCATGTCTATACAGAACGCTATGCCAGGCTATGAGGCCGTAGGCCAACTTTTGAACCAACAGGGCGTAGGGCTAACCCCTGCGGAAATGCACGGCTTAATCAGCGGCATGCTGTGCGGTGGCAATAAGGACAGCAGCTGGCAGCCGCTGCTGCATGACCTGACAAACGAAGGTCTGGCCTTCAGCCAGAACCTCGCCGACACCCTGCGCGATATGCACAGCGCGACCGGCGACGCGCTGGAAGACGACGGTTTCCTGTTTCAGCTCTATCTGCCGGACGGCGACGAAACCACGGTGTTTGACCGCGCGGACGCCCTGGCCGGCTGGGTAAACCACTTCCTCTTAGGCCTGGGCGTGACCCAGCCTAAGCTTGATAAAGTCACCGGCGAAACCGGCGAGGCCCATCGACGATCTGCGCAACATCGCCCAGCTTGGCTATGACGAAGACGAAGATCAGGAAGAGCTGGAAATGTCGCTTGAAGAGATCATCGAGTACGTGCGCGTCGCCGCGCTGCTCTGCCACGATACCTTTACCCGTCCGATGCCGACCGCACCAGAAGTACGTAAACCAACGCTACACTAAGAAGAATAAACTCAGGAGGCGTGATGACTCAGCAGGAACTTCTTCGCCGCCGCCAGGCGCTACTGGCGAAAATGGCCCCGGCCAGCGCCGCGCTCATTTTCGCGGCTCCCGAGGCGACGCGCAGCGCAGACAGCGAATACCCGTACCGCCAGAACAGCGACTTCTGGTACTTCACCGGTTTTAACGAGCCTGAAGCGGTGCTGGTGCTTATCAAAAGCGATGAAACCCACAACCACAGCGTGCTGTTCAACCGGCTGCGCGATAAAACCGCCGAAATCTGGTTTGGCCGTCGTCTGGGGCAGGAGGCGGCGCCGGAAAAACTGGCCGTCGACCGCGCGCTTGCGTTTTCGGAAATTGACGAGCAGCTGCATCAGCTGCTTAACGGTCTGGACGTCGTGTATCACGCCCAGGGCGAATACGCTTATGCGGACAGCATCGTTTTTGCCGCGTTAGATAAATTGCGCCGCGGTTCGCGTCAGAATCTTTCCGCTCCCGCAACCCTTACGGACTGGCGTCCGTGGGTGCACGAACAGCGCCTGTTTAAATCCGAAGAAGAGATCGCCGTCATGCGCCGCGCCGGGGAAATCACCGCGCTGGCCCACACCCGGGCGATGGAAAAATGCCTGCCGGGCATGTTCGAATACCAGCTTGAGGGCGAGATTCTGCATGAATTTAGCCGCCACGGCGCGCGCTTCCCGTCTTACAACACCATCGTCGGCAGCGGTGAAAACGGCTGCATCCTGCACTACACCGAAAACGAAAGTGAAATGCGCGACGGCGATCTGGTGCTGATCGACGCAGGCTGCGAATACAAAGGCTATGCCGGCGATATCACCCGTACTTTCCCGGTGAACGGCAAATTTACCGCGCCGCAGCGGGCGATTTACGCCATCGTCCTCGAATCCCTGGAAACGGCGCTGAAGCTTTATCGTCCCGGCACCTCGATGCAGGAGGTGACCGGGGAAGTCATCCGCATCATGGTTCGCGGGCTGGTGAACCTTGGCATTCTGCAGGGCGAAGTCGAACAGCTGATCGCTGACAACGCGCATCGCCAGTTCTTTATGCACGGCCTGAGCCACTGGCTGGGGCTGGACGTTCACGACGTCGGCGCCTACGGACAGGACCGTTCACGGGTGCTGGAGCCGGGAATGGTTATCACCGTTGAGCCCGGGCTGTATATCGCGCCGGATGCGGATGTGCCTGCGGAATTCCGCGGCATCGGCATTCGTATCGAAGACGATATCCTCATCACCGCCGACGGCAACGAAAACCTGACGGCGAGCGTGGTGAAATCCGCCGATGATATCGAAGCCTTAATGGCCGCGGCGCGTCAGCTATGAGCGTGATAATCGTCGGCGGCGGCATGGCTGGCGCAACGCTTGCGCTGGCCCTGTCTCAAATGACGGGCGGCAGGCTGCCGGTACATCTGGTGGAAGCGAGCGCGCCCGACTCGGCGGCGCATCCCGGCTTTGACGCCCGGGCGATTGCGCTGGCTCAGGGCACCTGCCAGCAGTTGACCGCCATCGGCGTCTGGCCCGCCATTGCTTCCTGCGCGACAGCAATCACCTCGGTCCACGTAAGCGATCGCGGCCACGCCGGTTTTGTCACGCTCGAAGCAAAAGACTACCAGATTAGCGCGCTGGGGCAGGTTGTTGAGCTGCACGACGTCGGCCGGCGGCTGTTCGCCCTGTTGCGTAAAGCGCCCGGCGTCACATTGCATTGTCCGCAGCGCGTGGCGTCCTTCACGCGTGAGGAAAATAGCGTGAGCGTTGCGCTTGATAACGGCACGGTGCTGGAAGGCAAACTGCTGGTCGCGGCGGACGGTTCGCGCTCGCAGCTTGCGGCCCGTTGCGGCATTGCCTGGCGGCAGGAAGATTACCGGCAGGTAGCCGCCATTGCGAACGTCACCACCGCGCTGCCTCATCACGGGCGCGCGTTCGAACGTTTCACGCAGCATGGCCCGCTGGCGATGCTGCCGATGTCAGACGGGCGCTGCTCGCTGGTCTGGTGCCATCCGCAGGACGCGCTCGAAGAGGTGCAGGGCTGGGACGACGAGCGTTTCTGCAACGAGCTGCAGCGCGCTTTTGGCTGGCGTCTTGGCCGTATCACCCACGCGGGCAAGCGCAATATCTACCCGCTGCTGCTGGCTACCGCTTCCCAGGCCGTTTCGCACCGCCTGGCGCTGGTGGGCAACGCGGCGCAAACCCTGCACCCGATCGCCGGGCAGGGCTTTAACCTTGGTTTACGCGACGTGATGTCGCTCGCGGAATCGCTGGCGGCGGCGCACCAGGCGCAGCAGGATCCGGGCGGCTATCCGGTGCTGGCCGACTATCAACAGCGTCGGGCGGCGGATAAAGCCGCCACCATCGGCGTTACGGACGGTCTGGTGCAGCTGTTCGCCAACCGCTGGGCGCCGCTGGTGGTAGGGCGCAATCTTGGCCTGATGGCGATGGAACATTTCACTCCGGCACGCGACGTGCTGGCACAGCGTACCCTTGGCTGGGTTGCGCGTTAAAGGAGAGTCAATTTGCAAAGCGTTGATGTGGCGATTGTTGGTGGCGGCATGGTGGGTCTGGCTGTCGCCTGCGGCCTGCAGGGCAGCGGACTTCGCGTGGCGGTGCTGGAGAGCCATCTCCCGCAGCCGCAGGCTCCGGATGCGCCCCCGGCGCTGCGGGTTTCGGCCATAAACGCCGCCAGCGAAAAGCTGCTGGCTCATCTTGGCGTCTGGCCAAACATCATCGCCCGGCGCGCAAGCGCTTATCACGGCATGGAGGTCTGGGATCGGGACAGCTTCGGGCACATAGCCTTTGATGACAAAACCTATGGCTTCAGCCACCTCGGCCACATTATTGAAAATGCGGTAATTCATCATGCGCTCTGGCAGCGGGCCGAACAGTGTTCAGACGTCACCCTGATGGCGCCGGCCGAGCTGCAGCAGGTAGCCTGGGGTGAAAACGAGGCGTTTATCACCCTGAAAGACGGCGCCATGCTCACGGCGCGGCTGGTGGTGGGCGCTGACGGCGCGAATTCCTGGCTGCGTAAACAGGCGGATATCCCGCTGACCTTCTGGGATTACCGGCACCACGCTCTGGTTGCCACTATTCGCACCGCGCAGCCGCACCAGGCCGTGGCGCGTCAGGTTTTCCACGGCGAAGGCATCCTGGCTTTCCTGCCGCTTGCCGATCCGCATCTGTGCTCGATAGTCTGGTCGCTGCCGCCGCTGGAAGCGGAGCGGATGCAAAATGCCTCGCCCGAAGAGTTTAACCAGGCGCTTTGCGTGGCCTTTGATATGCGGCTGGGGCTTTGCAGCGTCGAAAGCGAGCGCGAGGTCTTTCCGCTGACGGGCCGCTACGCGCGCAGCTTCGCGGCCCATCGTCTCGCGCTGGTAGGCGATGCGGCGCATACCATTCACCCGCTGGCCGGGCAGGGCGTTAACCTCGGTTTTATGGATGCCGCGGAGCTGATTGATGAGGTGCGTCGTGCGCATCGCCAGGGCAAAGACATCGGGCAGTACCTGTATCTGCGCCGCTACGAGCGCAGCCGCAAGCACAGCGCGGCGGTTATGCTGGCGAGCATGCAGGGTTTCCGCGACCTGTTTGCCGGCAGCAACCCTGCGAAAAAACTGCTGCGCGATATCGGCCTGAAGCTTGCGGATACGCTGCCGGGCGTAAAACCGAAATTGATCCGTCAGGCGATGGGCCCTGCAGGACCTGCCTTCCTGGCTACGCTAGGCCATAACGTTAACTCCGTCACATTTCCCTTTCCCGCGGCCGGGAAAGGGAGCCCGCGCCTCATTTGAAATATTCTAATCCCACCTTAAATTTCGGATTACTTTTTTTAATGCCGCCTGTCAGGCGCTGTAGTGAATTTGTTTCTGAAATGGTCGTAAATGTTAGCTAACTCTAAATTCTGCCTTCAACACTTCTGATTTATGCGCACCGCCTCGCATTTTTGTAGTTGAATACTCTGCATGCTGCATCCCCTGATTTGGTCATAAGCTAATGCAATGGCTGGTTTCTCCTTATGGTTTACGCGTCCTTTCAGTGGTAAGTTCAAAACAAAGGTAACGTTTGCGTCGCTATCGACAACGGTGGCGATGCCGGGTTTCGTCTGACGGATAGCAAAGCTTAAAAAGCTTTATAACCTGATGGTTAAAGAGGAAAAGATGGCTCAACAGACCCCTTTGTTTGAACAGCACAATCTCTGCGGCGCGCGCATGGTGGATTTCCATGGCTGGATGATGCCGCTGCACTACGGTTCGCAGATTGACGAACACCACGCGGTACGTACCGATGCCGGGATGTTCGACGTTTCCCACATGACCATTGTCGATTTACACGGCGGCCCGCACCCGCGAATTCCTGCGCTACCTGGTAGCCAACGACGTTGCCAAACTAACCCAGCCGGGCAAAGCCCTTTATACCGGGATGCTCAACGCGTCCGGCGGCGTTATCGACGATCTGATTATCTATTTCTTCACCGAAGACTACTTCCGCCTGGTGGTTAACTCCGCCACTCGCGAAAAAGACCTCGCGTGGATCAACCAGCACGCCGAACCGTTCGCGGTTGAAGTGACCGTGCGCGACGATCTTTCCCTGATTGCCGTCCAGGGGCCGCATGCCCAGGCCAAAGCCGCAACCTTATTCACCGACGAGCAGCGCAAAGCGGTGGAAGGGATGAAGCCTTTCTTTGGCGTGCAGGCGGGCGATCTGTTTATCGCCACTACCGGTTACACCGGCGAAGCGGGCTATGAAATCGCCATGCCGAACGAGAAGGCCGCGGGCTTCTGGGCGCAGCTTGTTGAAGCCGGCGTTAAGCCCTGCGGTCTCGGCGCGCGCGATACGCTGCGTCTGGAAGCCGGCATGAACCTCTACGGCCAGGAAATGGACGAGGGCGTGTCTCCGCTGGCGGCAAATATGGGCTGGACCATCGCATGGGAGCCCGCCGAGCGAGATTTTATCGGCCGTGAAGCCCTGGAAGCGCAGCGCGCAAAAGGCAGCGAAAAGCTGGTCGGCCTGATCATGACCGAGAAAGGCGTGTTACGTAACGAGCTGCCGGTTCGTTTCACCGACGCGGCCGGCAACGCCCGTGAAGGGATTATTACCAGCGGCACCTTCTCGCCAACGCTTGGCTACAGTATCGCTCTGGCGCGCGTACCGGCTGGCATTGGCGACACCGCCATCGTGCAGATCCGCAACCGCGAAATGCCGGTAAAAGTCACTAAACCTGTTTTTGTTCGCGCCGGCAAACCCGTCGCACAGTAAATTTTGCAAGAGGGAAAAAATAATGAGCAATGTGCCTGTTGAACTGAAATACAGCAAAGAACACGAATGGCTGCGTAAAGAAGCCGACGGCTCTTACACCGTTGGCATCACCGAACACGCGCAGGAGCTGCTGGGCGATATGGTGTTTGTGGATCTGCCGGAAGTGGGGTCGACCGTCAGCGTCGGCGACGACTGCGCCGTTGCAGAGTCCGTTAAGGCCGCATCCGATATTTATGCCCCAATCAGCGGCGAAATCATTGCCGTCAACAGCGAGCTGGAAGGCGCGCCTGAGCTGGTGAACAGCGAGCCGTACGCCGGCGGCTGGATCTTCAAGATCAAAGCCGGCGACGAGTCCGAACTCGACGGCCTGCTGGACGCCGCCGCTTATGAAGCCCTGTTAGAAAACGAGTAGTATCCTATCCGGCGGGTAAGGCTGTGCTTACCCGCCCTACGATGTTCACCGAATCTTGTTTTGTAGGGTGGATAAGCGTCGCGCCTTCCACCGCAAGCGTTCTGCATGTATTTCAGGAATCACCGCTCATGACCCAGTCCTTACGTAGCCTTGAGAATCACGAAGCGTTTATCGACCGCCACATCGGCCCCTCCGCCCAGCAACAGCACGAGATGCTGGAGGCCGTGGGCGCAAACTCTTTAAACGAACTTATTTCCACGATTGTTCCGGCTGATATTCAGCTCGCGCAGCCGCCGCAGGTGGGCGAAGCGGCGACAGAATTTGCGGCGCTGGCTGAATTAAAAGCCATTGCCGGCCGTAATAAACGCTTCAAAACCTACATCGGGATGGGCTACGCCGCGGTGCAAACTCCGCCGGTGATTCTGCGTAACATGCTGGAAAACCCGGGCTGGTACACCGCCTACACGCCCTATCAGCCGGAAGTGTCCCAGGGCCGTCTGGAAGCGCTGCTGAACTTCCAGCAGGTTACGCTGGATCTGACCGGCCTGGACATCGCCTCCGC
This sequence comes from Dryocola mayonis, assembly GCF_051307045.1. NCBI lineage: Bacteria > Pseudomonadati > Pseudomonadota > Gammaproteobacteria > Enterobacterales > Enterobacteriaceae > Dryocola > Dryocola mayonis. Next base: position 3,505,760 of record NZ_CP150452.1, on the reverse strand, counting down.
CTCTTTGCTTGATGAAGCGACCGCTGCGGCAGAAGCCATGGCGATGGCGAAACGCGTGAGCAAACTGAAGAATGCCAACCGTTTCTTCGTGGCGGCGGACATTCATCCACAAACGCTGGACGTGGTGCGTACCCGCGCGGAAACCTTTGGATTTGACGTGATTGTCGATGACGCTGCCAGAGTGCTGGATCACCAGGACGTGTTCGGCGTGCTGCTGCAACAGGTTGGCACTACGGGCGAAGTGCACGATTACAGCGCGCTGATTGCCGAGCTGAAGCAGCGTAAAGTGGTGGTCAGCGTTGCCGCTGACTTTATGTCGCTGGTGCTGCTGACCGCTCCGGGCAAACAGGGCGCGGACATCGTCTTCGGCTCCGCCCAGCGCTTTGGCGTGCCGATGGGCTACGGCGGCCCGCACGCGGCCTTCTTCGCCGCCCGCGACGAGTTCAAACGCTCGATGCCGGGCCGTATTATCGGCGTTTCCCGCGATGCCGCCGGCCGCACCGCGCTGCGCATGGCGATGCAGACCCGCGAGCAGCATATCCGCCGCGAGAAAGCCAACTCCAACATCTGTACTTCTCAGGTGCTGCTGGCGAACATTGCCAGCCTGTATGCGGTATTCCACGGCCCGGCCGGCCTGAAACGTATTGCCGGACGCATCCATCGCCTGACCGATATTCTTGCCGCCGGCCTGCAGAAAAAAGGGCTGGCGCTGCGCCACAAGCATTGGTTCGACACGCTGTGTGTGGAAGTGGCTGACAAAGCCGCCGTTCTGGCACGCGCGGAAGCAAACGAAATCAATCTGCGCAGCGATATCCTGAACGCGGTAGGCATTACGCTTGACGAAGCCACCACCCGTGAAGACGTGCAGGCGCTGTTCGCCGTGCTGCTGGGCGATAACCACGGCCTGGATATCGACGCGCTGGATAAGGACGTGGCGGGCGACAGCCTGTCCATCCCGGCGGCGATGCTGCGCGAAGACGAAATTCTCACTCATCCGGTGTTCAACCGCTACCACAGCGAAACCGAGATGATGCGCTATATGCACTCTCTGGAGCGTAAAGATCTGGCGCTCAACCAGGCGATGATCCCGCTCGGCTCCTGCACCATGAAGCTGAACGCCGCGGCGGAAATGATCCCTATCACCTGGCCGGAGTTTGCCGAGCTGCATCCGTTCTGCCCGGCAAACCAGGCGGAAGGCTACCATCAGATGATCTCCCAGCTTTCCGACTGGCTGGTGAAGCTGACCGGCTACGACGCGCTTTGCATGCAGCCGAACTCCGGCGCGCAGGGCGAATATGCGGGCCTGCTGGCGATTCGTCGCTACCACGAAAGCCGCAACGAAGCGGGCCGCAACATCTGTCTGATCCCAAGCTCAGCGCACGGCACTAACCCGGCCTCCGCGCAAATGGCGGGCATGGAAGTGATCGTCGTCGCGTGCGACAAGCAGGGCAATATCGACCTTCAGGATCTGCGTGCGAAGGCCGAGCAGGCGGGCGCCGAGCTCTCCTGCATCATGGTGACCTATCCGTCGACGCACGGCGTTTACGAAGAGACCATCCGCGAAGTTTGCCAGATTGTGCACCAGTACGGCGGCCAGGTTTATCTGGACGGCGCGAACATGAACGCCCAGGTCGGCATCACTTCGCCGGGCCATATCGGCGCGGACGTGTCGCACCTCAACCTGCACAAAACCTTCTGCATTCCGCACGGCGGCGGCGGTCCGGGCATGGGCCCAATCGGCGTGAAAGCGCACCTGGCTCCGTTTGTGCCGGGCCACAGCGTGGTGCAGATTGAAGAGATGTTGACCCAGCAGGGCGCGGTGTCTGCGGCACCGTTCGGCAGCGCCTCGATTCTGCCAATCAGCTGGATGTATATCCGCATGATGGGCGCGGAGGGGCTGAAGAAGGCAAGCCAGGTGGCGATTCTGAATGCGAACTATATCGCCAGCCGCCTGCAGTCCGCCTTCCCGGTGCTCTACACCGGCGCGAACGGCCGCGTGGCGCACGAATGCATTCTCGACATCCGTCCGCTAAAAGAAGAAACCGGCATCAGCGAGCTGGATATCGCCAAGCGCCTGATTGACTTTGGTTTCCACGCGCCGACCATGTCCTTCCCGGTTGCGGGCACGCTGATGGTCGAGCCGACGGAATCCGAAAGCAAGCTGGAGCTGGATCGCTTTATCGACGCGATGCTGACCATCCGCACCGAAATCGACCGCGTGGCGCGCGGCGAGTGGCCGCTGGAAGATAACCCGCTGGTGAACGCCCCGCACACTCAGGACGAAATCGTCGCGGATTGGGCGCACCCCTACACCCGCGAGCTGGCCGTCTTCCCGACCGGCCACAGCAACAAATACTGGCCGACGGTTAAGCGCCTGGACGACGTATACGGCGACCGTAACCTGTTCTGCTCCTGCGTGCCGATGAGCGAATATCAGTAATACTCTCTACTAACTATCAATAAAGGGCGCTTCGGTGCCCTTTGCTTTATCCGGGAAACAGGAGGCAAAAATGGCAATAGCGCTGGTCACCGGCGGCAGCCGCGGCATTGGGAAAGCAACGGCCGTCCTGCTTGCGCAGCAGGGATATAAAGTCGTGATTAACTATCTGCGCAACAAACAGGCCACCGACGAGGTGGTTGCCGGCATTCGCAGCGCCGGCGGCGAAGCGCTGGCTATCAAGGCGGATATCGCCGATGAGCTGCAGGTGCTGGCGATGTTTGCCGAAATCGACAACGCTTTTGGCCCGGTTACCGCGCTGGTGAATAACGCGGGCATTCTCTTCACGCAATCCACCCTCGAAAACCTTACCGCCGACCGCATCAACCGCGTGCTGGCGACTAACGTTACCGGCTACTTCCTCTGCTGCCGTGAAGCGGTCAAACGCATGGCTTATCGTCACGGTGGAGAGGGCGGTGCGATTGTTAACGTTTCTTCCGCCGCGGCACGCCTGGGGTCGCCGGGTGAATACGTTGATTACGCCGCCTCAAAAGGGGCGGTGGACACGCTGACTACCGGCCTGTCGCTGGAGGTGGCGGCGCAGGGCATCCGCGTTAACGGCGTGCGTCCGGGATTTATCTATACCGACATGCATGCAGCGGGCGGCGAAGCCGGACGGGTCGATCGCGTAAAGTTCTCCCTGCCGATGCAGCGCGGCGGCCAGCCGGAAGAGGTTGCCGAAGCCATCGTCTGGCTGCTCAGCCCAAAAGCCTCGTATGTCACCGGCAGCTTTATCGATTTGGCCGGCGGCCGGTAGCGCCAGAGTTCAACAAAATGTGACAACTTCCCGCGCGCATGTTGTGTAGACTTTCAACACGAGGTGCGTGTGGGAGCAGGCGAGTGAATCAGGCAAAAAAGCTGTTAATAGTTGAAGACGATGAAAATATCGCCGAGCTGCTGCAGTTGCATCTGCGCAAAGAGGGCTTTGACATCACCCATGCCGCAGACGGCAATGCGGGCATGGAAAAGCTGCGGCAGGGCGGCTGGGATGCGCTGATTCTCGACCTGATGCTGCCGGGCGTCGACGGTCTGGAAATCTGCCGCTTCGCCAGGACCATGACGCGCTACACCCCGATCGTTATCATCAGCGCCCGCTCGGGCGAAACGCAAAGGGTGCTTGGCCTGGAGCTGGGCGCGGATGACTATCTGCCCAAACCCTTTTCCATGCTGGAGCTGGTGGCGCGCGTCAAGGCGCTGTTCCGCAGGCAGGAGGCCATGAGCCGCAACCTGCGCCTTGATGCGGGCGTGCTTACCTTCGATAACCTCTCTATCGACCCGCTGGCCCGGATTGTGCAGCTCAACCAGCAGGCCGTCGATCTCACGCCCCGGGAATTCGATCTGCTCTATTTCTTTGCCAGAAATCCGGAAACGGTCTTCTCCCGCCTGAACCTGCTTAACGAAGTCTGGGGATACGAGCATGAAGGCTACGAACATACCGTCAACACCCACATTAACCGCCTGCGCATCAAGATCGAAGACAACCCGGCGGAGCCGAACTTTATTCGTACCGTCTGGGGAAAAGGTTATAAATTCACCGCAAGAGCGCGCGAGTAAACCATGCGAACTTTCACCCTCACACAGCGCCTGACGCTGGTTTTTGCGCTTTTGCTGCTGACCTCGTGCGCCCTGCTGGGCTGGCTGCAGGTGCGCACCAGCACCCAGTACAGCCAGGCGGTTATTCAGCGCCTTTCCGGCGATCTGGCGCAGCATATCAACCAGAGCTATCCGCTGCTTGGGCAGGAAGGGCTCAATAAGGACTCGGTGCGCACGCTGTTCGATCATCTGATGGCGGTGAACCCAAGCGTTGAGGTTTATCTGCTGGATAAACAGGGCAATATCGTCGGCGACGGCGCGCCCGCCGGGCATCTGAAGCGCGAGCGCGTTGATTTGCGGCCGATACAGACGGCGTTAAGCACCCGTCAATATCCCGTTTATGGCGACGATCCGCGCAGCGCCGACGGCAGGAAAGTGTTCAGCGTTGCGCCAATGCGCCAGGACGGGCAGATCAAAGGGTATCTGTACGTGATCCTGCTGGGAGAAAAATACACCGCGTTAAACAGCGACGCACAGTTTAACGCCCTGTTGAAAATCGTTCTTTTATCGATAAGCCTGGTCGCCCTGCTGGGGCTTATCGTCGGCTGGCTGGCATTCCGCTGGATAACCCGCCCGCTGCGCGATCTTTCTCGTCAGGTACAGGCGCTTGAAACCGGCGGCATGGAGGAGATGCAGGCGATGGCCGCGCAGGCGCTGCATACCGAAAAAGGTGACGACGAGATTAGCCTGCTGCGCCAGGGCGTTATCTCTATGGCCAGGCGTATTGCCGGGCAGTGGCACCGTTTGTCGCAGCAGGACCAGCTCCGCCGCGAATTTATCGCCAATATTTCCCATGATTTGCGCACGCCGCTGACTTCCCTGCACGGCTATCTGGAAAGCCTGGCGGTAATGTCGGCGACCTTGTCCGAGGCCGATAAGAAACGTTATCTGGAAATTGCCCTTGGGCAGAGTCAGAAAGTCGGGGCGCTGGCGCAGTCCCTGTTTGAGCTGGCGCGCCTGGAATACGGCGTGGTGAAACCGCAAAAAGAGCATTTTTCTCTCGCTGAGCTTTTGCAGGACGTCTTCCAGAAGTTCGAGCTTTCCGCGCAGACTCGCCGGCAAAAAATGCTGGCGGATATTCAGCCCGGCTTGCCGCTGATAGACGCTGATTTGGCGATGATCGAGCGCGTCTTAACCAATCTGCTGGATAATGCGCTTCGCCACGCGCCGGAGCAGGGGACTATAGCCGTACGCGTCTGGCAAGAAGGCGAGAAGGTGCTGGTGCAGGTAAGCGACAACGGACCCGGCGTTCCCCAGGAGCTTAAAGACGGCCTGTTCGTTCGCCCATCGATTGCCAGCCAGTCACGGCTGCGGGTAGGCGGACTCGGGTTAATGATCGTGCGGCAGATGCTGCAGCTTCACGGCAGCGACATTACGCTGGTAGAAAAACCGGACAGCGGAGCCTGTTTCCGCTTTGCCCTTCCGGTTTGAAAATAAAACACCGGCGCGATGGCCGGTGTTGTCACGCTAATTACAGCTTTTCGCCGTTGCTGGCGATAACCTCTTTATACCAGTTAAAGCTTTTCTTACGCGAGCGGGACATATCGCCGCTGCCGTCGTCGTGCTTGTTTACGTAGATAAAGCCGTAGCGTTTGCTGTACTGGGCCGGTGGTGAAGGAGACGCAGTCAATACAGCCCCACGGGGTGTAGCCCATCAGGTTAACGCCGTCGTAAGTGACCGCTTTCATCATCTCTTCAACGTGCGCTTTCAGGTAATCGATGCGGTAATCGTCATTGATTGAGCCGTCCGCTTCCACCTTATCGTAAGCGCCGAAGCCGTTTTCCACGATAAACAGCGGCTTCTGGTAGCGCTCGTACAGCTCGCACAGCGCATAGCGCAGGCCGACCGGGTCAATCTGCCAGCCCCAGTCTGAGGCCTTCACGTGTGGGTTTGGCTCGCTGCCCTGGAAGCCGGAAAGCGCGTCGCCCGAACCGCCTTCTGCCTTCACGGCGTTGGTCATGTAGTAGCTAAAACCAAGATAATCGCACACGCCTTCACGCAGAATCTGCTCGTCGCCCGCTTCCATCCTGATGTTGAACTCGCGACGCTCCCACTCGTTTAGCACATAGGACGGGTAGTAGCCGCGCAGCTGCACATCGGTAAACACGTAGCGTTCGCGCATGGATTCCTGAGCGTACATAACGTCTTCAGGCTTGCAGGAGAACGGATAGAGCGGCACCATCGCCAGCATGCAGCCGATTTTCATCTGCGGGTTAATGCGATGGCCGATTTTCACCGCCATAGCGCTTGCCACGAACTGGTGATGCAGCACCTGATACATCACCTCTTCCGGGTTGTCGTGCTCGGTGTAAACCACGCCGGAGCAGCAGTAGCCGAACAGCGGCGCGCGCCAGTTACGCTGGTTGTTGATCTCGTTAAAGGTCATCCAGTATTTCACTTTGCTCTTGTAGCGTTCGAACACGACTTCTGCAAAGCGAACGAAGAAATCAACGACTTTACGGTTGGTCCAGCCGCCGTATTCGGTGACCAGGTAGTGCGGCATTTCGAAGTGGGAGAGGGTGATGACCGGTTCGATATTGTATTTCAACAGCTCATCGAACATGTCGTCGTAGAATTTCAGCCCTTCTTCGTTTGGCTGCTGCTCGTCGCCTTTCGGGAAGATACGCGTCCAGGCAATGGAGGTGCGGAAGCATTTGAAGCCCATTTCGGCAAACAGCCTGATGTCTTCTTTGTAGCGGGCCGTGGAAGTCGATGGCCTCATGGTTCGGATAATATTTGCCCGGAATAACCTGCTGGGTTATCTCGCGCGGCACGCCGTGGGCGCCGCCTGTCAGCACGTCGCAGATGCTCGGGCCTTTGCCTTCTTTGTTCCAGCCGCCTTCAACCTGATGCGCAGCCACCGCTCCGCCCCATAAAAAATCTTTTGGTAAGGTCAGTTTTTTCATATTTTTTAATCTCACTGTCGACGCACAAAATAATGTGCGGTACATCACACAATGGTGTCGCGTTAATTAACTCTGCCGTCGAGTCTAACAAATGAGATTTAATTGTCACGATATAACAAATCGTCGGGCCTGGGATTTGTTACATATAAAAAACAGGCTGTTTTTTTACGCCATTTTTTTCGCCAGCCGGCGGCCGATGGTTTCTAAAATATAAATAACGGGGATCTGCGTGGTGATGTCGTAAACGCCGGCGACCCGCGTCAGCGGAATATGCCAGGAGATATTAAAGTCGGCAAGCTTCGCCAGCGCTGAGTTTTCGTGGCTGGTAATCGACATCACTTTACAGTTATGCAGGCTAAACTGGCTGGCGAAGCGCAGGATCTCTTCGGTTTCGCCGGAAACCGAAAGCACGATGGCCAGCGCGTTTTTTGCCATATCGTTGGTGACCGGGAAATAAGGGTCGTCGATATGATTACTGAATTTCCCGACGTTGGAAAAGAAACGCGCGCCATATTTCGCCAGCGCGCCCGAGGTGCCCGCGCCGACAAATATAATTCTTTCGGATGAGCAAATAATATCAACCGCGCGATCGATTAAATTATCGAATTCTTCGTTGTTGGTGCTTTTAAAAAAGCTAATTATCTCGCTGGGGCCAAAATTAACCAGCTGCTCATCGTTTTGCTCAAGATATAATTTAAAGCGCACGCGAAACTCGGAATAACCCTCACAGTTGAGCTTGCGGCAAAAGCGCAGCACGGTGGTGGTGGAGACGCCCGCGCCGTCGGCCAGTTCGCGGATGGTCATGTACATCACTTTGTCACGGTTTTTAATGACATAGTTGTAGACCAGCATTTCCAGGCCGTTGAGATTAGCAATCGCCGCGTGAGTAAACATCGTACGTCTTCCTGAAGTTTCAGCCGTGAGCCGGTAAGGGAGTTTAGCGCAGCCAGCCTTTTTCCTGCGCAGCATATAAATGGCTGACGACATGTTGCCATAATTCGGGCCAGCTTTCGCCCACCTGCGCATTACGGGTTAACACCTGCTCAAGAGAGATATTATTTTCGCGCCAGCTTTGCCCTTCATTATGCAGGTTTTGCAAAACAGGCAAAATACGGTCCAGCGCGCCGGCAAAGCGGGCGTCGGCGCTTATCCCCGCTTCGTATTCCAGCCACAGGCCGAGAAATTCGCCGCTTTGCGGTTCGGGTAATAAACCAAACAGGCGCGTCGCCGCCAGCGCCTCCTTTGCTGCTATCGCTTCGCGGGCCGCGAGGTCGTAAACCAGCACATCGCCCACGTCGATTTCAACGATGTCATGCAGCAGCGCCATTCGCACCACTCGCGAAATATCGACTTCCGCCGGCGCGAAAGGGGCAAGGCTCATCGCCGCTACGGCAAAGTGCCAGCTATGCTCGGCTGAGTTTTCCTGGCGTCCATGGCCGATAATTTTTGTTCGTCTCTCGACAAGCTTGAGCTTGTCGATCTCCATCAGAAAAGCGATGGTATCGCTCAGCTCACCAAAAGCGCGCGGGGGCATGGCTATTCTCCATAGGTTTTAGGCAGATACGGTGATTGTACAGGCGCGCCGTTCGCCGCCGACAGATTTATTTTAGCGCACATGTGTTCGCTGGAATCATTCTCAGTTATGCTAGCCGTGCTGCATTTTGCATCTTAAGTCTCACCTGGAGTAGCCTTATGGCTGACAAACCAATCAAAGCACCGGGATATTCACTGGCTGAGGAAATAGCCAACAGTATTAGCCATGGTATCGGGCTGGTGTTCGGGATTGTCGGACTGGTGCTGTTGCTGGTTCAGGCCGTCGCCACCCACGCCAGCGCCGTGGCCATCACCAGCTATAGCCTGTACGGCGGCAGCATGATTTTGCTGTTCCTCGCCTCTACTCTTTATCACGCCGTTCCCCACCAGCGCGCGAAGCGTTTGCTAAAAAAATGCGACCATTGCGCCATCTATCTGCTAATTGCCGGCACCTATACGCCATTTTTGCTCGTCGGGCTGGACTCACCTTTCGCCCACGGCATGATGGTGGTTATCTGGGGGCTTGCGCTGTTGGGCATTATATTTAAGCTGACCATCGCGCACCGCTTCAAGGTATTGTCGCTGGTAACCTATTTGCTGATGGGCTGGCTGTCGCTGGCGGTGGTCTATCAGCTGGCGATGAAGCTGGATGCGGGCAGCATAACGCTGCTGGCCGCGGGCGGGGTGATTTACTCGCTGGGAGTTATTTTCTACGTCTGCAAACGTATCCCGTACAACCATGCAATCTGGCATGGCTTCGTGCTGGGCGGCAGCCTGTGTCACTTCCTCGCCATCTACTTATATATCCGTTGATGCCTGACGCCCCCGTCTCAGGGGGGCGTTCAGCTTGTCGTTAACTCTCTTCCAGTGAATAAGGCAGCGGCTCAATGGTCAGTTCGCTGCCGTTATCTTCCCGCACGCGGAAGATGCTGCCCGCTTCAAGATCGTTATTCATTACCGCCTGAATCAGTACGCGACCATCGTCGAGCAGGCTTGCGGCAAGCACCGTGCCGGTACGGCGCCAGTTATCGCCCATTTTCATCTCGAGGTCTTCCCCCGCCTCCGGCAGGCGGGAAGCGCTGCCTGCCAGATACCAAAGCGCGCGTTTGTTAGCGCCACGGAACTTCGCTCGCGCGACCATTTCCTGGCCGGTATAGCAGCCCTTTTTAAAGCTGATGCCGCCCAGCGCCTGCAGGTTTGTCGCCTGCGGAATAAACTGCGCGCTGTTGACGCTGTCAATCACCGGCAGCCCGCCTTCGATATCCAGCGCCAGCCATTGCTGGCTGTCATTAAGCTGCGCTTCGCCGTGGAGCTTTTCGCTAAGGCGTTGCGCCGTCGCAACGTCGGTGACCAGCAGGAAACGCTCGGCCGGCAGGTTAAACCACAGCAGTGAAGTGGCGCCGTCCTGCACAACGGGATTCGCCTCGTCCGGCAGGGTCGCAAAAAGATTGGCCAGCGCCGCACGGGCCTGGAAGCCCGCCACGCCCAGCAGCACGCTTTCGCTGTCCGGCGTCATCGTTACCTTCGAAAACACCGCGTACTTTTTCAGCTCCGTCAGCTGTGCTTCATAAAGGTTGCGGCGCTCAATAAACGCAAAGCCTTCGCCGCGGTGGAACAGGCGCAGGTTGCTCCACATTTTGCCTTTGGCGTCGCAGTGGGCGCACAGCAGATGTTGGTTGGCGCCCAGCAGCGCTACGTCGGCGGTGACCTGCCCCTGCAGGTACTTTTCAGCGTCTGCGCCGGTCACGTTCACCAGCGCCCAGTCGTCAAGGGTCATCAGCGTCAGCGGCAGGCGAGCCGCGGCCGTAGGCTGACGGGGAGGAAACGGGTTGAAAGCCATAATTTGTCCTGGGTTAACCAACGGATGTTTGAGAGTAATGGTAAAAGAGCCCTGCGCCAATGCAAGCAGTTTGATGAGGCGAATTGTGCCGTTTCGGCCTGTCTCGCAGCGCGAATGTAATGATGCCGCGCCGCCCTTATTTCTCCAGAGCGGGCGCGCAGATAGCAACATTCAGGTAATACACGAGGCGAAAACACGTTACACTACCTTTTGTATCTTACACCCAGGTTTAAGCAGGAAAGAGCACATGGATATCAATAACAAAGCCCGTATTCACTGGGCGTGCCGTCGCGGAATGCGCGAGCTCGATATTTCGATTATGCCGTTCTTTGAATATGAATATGACACGTTAAGCGACGAGGATAAGCAGCTGTTTATCCGTCTTCTGGAATGTGACGATCCGGATCTCTTCAACTGGTTGATGAACCATGGCGAACCGGCCGACTCAGCGTTGCAGCGTATGGTGAAGCTTATCCAAACACGGAATAGAGAACGTGGTCCTGTGGCAATCTGATCTTCGCGTCTCCTGGCGGGCGCAGTGGCTATCCCTGTTAGTCCACGGCCTGCTGGCGCTGGTTGTGCTGCTTTTGCCGTGGCCGATGAGCTATACGCTTATCTGGATGCTTTTGCTTTCGCTGGTGGTGTTTGACTGCGTGCGCAGCCAGCGCCGAATTCATGCGACCCAGGGCGAAATCAAACTGCTGACGGATTACCACCTGAAATGGCAGGATAAAGAGTGGGAAATCGTGGGCGCGCCCTGGATGCTGCGCAGCGGCATGATGCTAAGAATTCGCCAGACGCGCAAAACCCGCAGCCAGCATTTGTGGCTGGCAGCAGACAGCATGGATGTGGGCGAATGGCGGGACTTGCGCCGCCTGATGCTACAACAGCAGGCGAGCGGCAACGGCCAGGCTTAAACAGCTCTCAGGCGAACTTCTCAGCCATTTCACCGAGGATTTGCTCGCACCAGTTTTGCATGCGTTCATCGCTCAGATCGTACTGGTTGGTTTCATCCAGCGCGAGGCCAACGAACAGCTGTCCGTCGGCGATAACAGGTTTAGCGCTGGTGAATTCGTAGCCTTCCGTTGGCCAGTAGCCGATAAACTGCGCGCCGCGCGGGGCCAGCTTGTCGTGCAGCATGCCCAGCGCGTCGAGGAACCATTCGCCATAGCCCAGCTGGTCGCCCATGCCGTAAAGGGCCACGAGCTTGCCTTCCAGCTTCAGGCTATCTAACTGCGGCCAGACGGCTTCCCAGTCTTCCTGCAGTTCGCCAAAATCCCAGGTCGGGATGCCAAGGATCAGCACATCGTACTGTTCCATCAGGGCGGGGGCGTCATCTTTCAGGTTATGCAACGTCACCAGCTCCGGGCCGATGATGTCACGAATCTTTTCGGCCGCCATTTCGGTGTAGCAGGTGCTGGAACCATAAAAAAGGCCAATGTTCATAGCAATAACAACTCATTTAATAACGTGCAGGCTGGCAAGTGTACCAGATCCCATTACGCATCATGCATAATGGACACAATTCAGCAAAAGTGAGGCTTCAGTGGAACAGGATCTGGCCCGTATTGAACAATTTCTTGATGCGCTTTGGCTCGAAAAAAATCTGGCTGAGAATACGCTGAACTCCTACCGTCGCGATTTGAAAATGGTGGTGGAATGGGCGGATCGTCATGGCTTAACGCTATTGACGATACAGGCGGGCGATCTCCAGTCGCTGTTTGCCGAGCGTCTGGAAGGGGGCTATAAGGCCACGAGCTCCGCACGCATGTTAAGCGCTATTCGTCGTTTATTTCAGTATCTCTACCGTGAAAAAGCGCGCGATGACGATCCGAGCGCCTTGCTCTCGTCGCCTAAACTACCGCAGCGCCTGCCAAAAGATCTCAGCGAAGCGCAGGTCGAGCGGCTTCTTAAGGCGCCCTGTCTCGACCAGCCCATCGAGCTGCGCGATAAAGCGATGCTGGAATTGTTGTATGCTACCGGCCTGCGCGTGTCCGAGCTGGTGGGGCTATCCATGAGCGACATCAGCCTGCGTCAGGGCGTGGTGCGGGTAATCGGCAAAGGGAATAAAGAACGTCTGGTGCCGCTGGGTGAAGAAGCGGTCTACTGGCTGGAAAATTATCTTGAGCACGGGCGTCCCTGGCTGTTAAACGGGCAGTCTGTCGACGTACTCTTTCCCAGCCAGCGGGCGCAGCAGATGACCAGGCAAACGTTCTGGCATCGCATCAAGCATTATGCGGTCGCTGCGGGAATCGATAGCGCGAAGCTGTCTCCTCACGTTCTACGCCACGCTTTTGCCACGCACCTTCTGAACCACGGCGCGGATTTGCGTGTCGTACAGATGCTTCTTGGGCACAGCGATTTGTCCACGACACAAATTTATACTCATGTAGCGACCGAACGTTTACGTCAGCTGCATCAACAGCACCACCCCCGGGCGTGAGTGCCAGAATAAAGGAATCATGATGAAAAAAGGTATCCTGCTGCTGTCGTTGTTGGCGTCCTCCGTCTCCGGTTTTGCTCATGCCGACGATGCGGCAATCAAGCAGTCCCTGGCAAAACTGGGCGTGCAGAATGCGGATATTCAGTCCGCTCCCGTTGCCGGCATGAAAACCGTATTGACCGACAGCGGCGTGCTGTACGTGACGGAAGACGGCAAGCACATTATTCAGGGCCCGCTGTATGACGTCAGCGGCGCGCAGCCGGTAAACGTGACCAACCAGCTGCTGACGGGCAAACTGAACGCGCTCGAAAAAGAGATGATCGTTTATAAAGCGCCGCAGGAAAAACACGTGATTACCGTATTTACCGATATTACCTGCGGCTACTGCCACAAGCTGCATGAAGAGATGAAAGACTATAACGCGCTGGGCATTACCGTGCGCTACCTCGCTTTCCCGCGCCAGGGGCTGCAAAGCCAGGCCGAAAGCGATATGAAATCCATCTGGTGCGCAAAAGACCGCAACAAAGCTTTTGATGCGGCAATGAAAGGCGACGCCGTAGCTTCTGCAAGCTGCGCTACCAACATTGCCAATCACTACAACCTCGGCGTGCAGTTCGGGGTGCAGGGCACGCCTGCTATCGTGCTGAGCAACGGTACGGTTATCCCCGGCTATCAGGGGCCAAAAGAGATGAAACAAATGCTGGATGCGCACCAGCAGCTGAGCAAGGTAAGTGGTTAACAACAGGTGAAAAAACAAACGCAACTTCGCCGCCGGGCCGTGGATGAAACCGTAGTCTTACCGGCGGGTTTGCCTGCGCTGTTAAGGCGACTGTATGCCAGTCGCGGAGTGCGTGGCGAACAGGATCTGGAACGCAGCGTAAAAGGCATGCTGCCCTGGCAGCAGCTTAACGGCATGGAAAAAGCCGTTGAAATCCTGCACGACGCTTTTCGTGAAGGCCTGCGTATTATCGTCGTCGGCGATTTTGATGCCGATGGCGCCACCAGCACGGCGCTAAGCGTGCTGGCCTTACGCAGCCTCGGCGGCGCAAACGTCGGCTATCTGGTGCCGAACCGCTTTGAAGACGGCTACGGCCTAAGCCCGGAAGTGGTGGATCAGGCCCACGCCCGCGGCGCGCAGCTGATTCTGACGGTTGATAACGGTATTTCATCCCATAGCGGCGTTGAGCGCGCGCACGAACTGGGGATCCCGGTGATCGTGACCGATCATCACCTGCCGGGCGCGGAGCTGCCGGCGGCGGAAGCCATCATCAACCCGAACCTGGCCGACTGCGAATTCCCGTCAAAATCACTGGCGGGGGTGGGCGTGGCCTTTTATCTGATGCTGGCGTTGCGCGCGCATCTGCGCGACTGCGGCTGGTTTGAGCAGCGCGGTCTGGCGATTCCTAATCTGGCGGAGCTGCTGGACCTGGTAGCTTTAGGCACGGTGGCGGACGTCGTACCGCTGGATACCAATAACCGCATTCTGACCTGGCAAGGCCTGAGCAGGATCCGCGCAAGAAAATGCCGGCCTGGCGTTCTGGCGCTGCTTGAGGTCGCCAATCGTGAACCGCACAAGCTGGCGGCCAGCGACCTGGGCTTTGCGCTGGGGCCGCGTCTGAACGCGGCGGGGCGCCTGGACGATATGTCGGTGGGCGTGGCGCTGCTGCTTAGCGACAACATCGGCGAAGCGCGCATGCTGGCCAACGAGCTTGACGCGCTGAATCAGACGCGCAAAGAGATCGAACAGGGCATGCAGGTTGAAGCCCTGGCGCTGTGTGAAAAGCTTGAGCGCAGCAACGAAGCCTTGCCCTATGGCCTTGCGATGTACCACCCGGAATGGCACCAGGGCGTGGTCGGCATACTTGCCTCACGCATCAAAGAGCGCTTTAACCGCCCGGTTATTGCCTTCGCGCCGGCAGGCGACGGCACGCTCAAAGGCTCAGGGCGCTCCATTCAGGGCCTGCATATGCGCGACGCGCTGGAGCGGCTCGATACGCTTAACCCGGGCCTGATGCTAAAATTCGGCGGCCACGCGATGGCCGCGGGATTGTCCCTTGAAGAAGCGCGTTTTGAAGAGTTCCGCCAGCGTTTCGGCGATCTGGTAGGCGAATGGCTGGATCCGGCGCTGTTGCAGGGCGAGATCTGGTCCGATGGTCCCCTTGCCGGCCAGGAGATGACGCTGGAAGTCGCCGAAATGCTGCGCGACGCCGGCCCGTGGGGGCAAATGTTCCCGGAGCCGTTGTTCGACGGCAAGTTCCGCCTGCTGCAACAGCGGCTGGTCGGCGAGCGGCACCTGAAGGTGATGGTCGAGCCGCTGGGCGGCGGCCCGCTGCTTGACGGCATCGCTTTTAATGTCGATACCGCCCGCTGGCCGGACAACGGCGTTCGCGAAGTGGAGCTGGCATTTAAGCTTGATGTAAACGAGTTTCGCGGTAACCGAACGGTGCAGCTTCTAATCGACCATATCTGGCCGTTATAAAGCCAACCAAAGCTATAAAATGCGGCGTAATTCCGGTAAACTTTCCGGTTTACGACCGCATTTTCGTCTTAGTCCCCAACATAAGATATGACACATGTTTGAAATTAACCCGGTAAAAAACCGCATCCAGGACCTCACGGAGCGCAGCGACGTTCTTAGGGGGTATCTTTGACTACGATGCCAAGAAAGAGCGCCTGGAAGAAGTAAACGCAGAGCTGGAACAGCCTGATGTCTGGAACGAACCCGAACGCGCGCAGGCGCTGGGCAAAGAGCGTTCCGCGCTGGAAGCGATTGTCGAAACCTTAGATCAAATGACCCAGGGGCTGGAAGACGTTTCCGGTTTGCTGGAGCTGGCCATTGAGGCCGACGACGAAGAAACCTTCAACGAAGCCGTCGTTGAGTTGGATCAGCTGGAGGCCAAACTGGCGCAGCTTGAGTTCCGTCGTATGTTCTCCGGCGATTATGACAGCGCCGACTGCTACATTGATATCCAGGCGGGCTCCGGCGGCACCGAAGCGCAGGACTGGGCAAGCATGCTGATGCGTATGTACCTGCGCTGGGCCGAAGCGCGCGGGTTCAAAACGGAAATTATCGAAGAGTCCGAAGGCGAAGTCGCGGGTATCAAGTCCGTGACGATCAAAATTCAGGGCGAATACGCGTTTGGCTGGCTGCGTACCGAAACCGGCGTGCATCGCCTGGTGCGTAAGAGCCCGTTCGACTCCGGCGGCCGTCGCCACACCTCCTTTAGCTCCGCCTTTGTTTACCCGGAAGTGGATGACGATATTGATATCGAAATCAACCCGGCGGATCTGCGCATCGACGTATATCGCGCGTCAGGCGCGGGCGGCCAGCACGTTAACCGTACAGAATCCGCGGTGCGTATTACCCACATTCCGACCAACACCGTTACCCAGTGCCAGAACGACCGTTCGCAGCATAAGAACAAAGATCAGGCCATGAAGCAGATGAAAGCGAAGCTATACGAGCTGGAAATGCAGAAGAAAAATGCTGAGAAGCAGGCGCTGGAAGACAACAAATCGGATATCGGCTGGGGTAGCCAGATTCGTTCTTACGTCCTTGATGACTCCCGTATCAAAGATCTGCGTACCGGGGTTGAAACCCGCAACACGCAGGCGGTACTGGACGGCGATCTGGACAAATTTATCGAAGCAAGTTTGAAAGCAGGGTTATGAGGAACCAACATGTCTGAACAACAAGCACAGGGCACCGAAGCGGCAGTCGATCTTAATAATGAACTCAAAGCTCGCCGTGAGAAGCTGGCTGGCCTGCGCGAGCAGGGCATCGCCTTCCCGAACGACTTCCGTCGCGACCATACCTCTGACCAGCTGCATGCGGACTTTGACGCTAAAGAGAACGAAGAGCTTGAAGCCCTCAACATCGAAGTGACCGTTGCCGGCCGCATGATGACCCGCCGTATCATGGGTAAAGCCTCTTTTGTCACCTTACAGGACGTGGGCGGCCGTATTCAGCTGTACGTTGCCCGCGACGACCTGCCGGAAGGCGTCTATAACGAGCAGTTCAAAAAATGGGACCTCGGCGATATCCTCGGCGCGCGCGGCAAGCTGTTTAAAACCAAAACCGGCGAGCTGTCCATTCACTGCACCGAACTGCGCCTGCTGACCAAAGCCCTGCGCCCTCTGCCGGATAAGTTCCACGGCCTGCAGGATCAGGAAGCGCGCTACCGCCAGCGTTACCTGGATCTGATTTCCAACGACGAATCCCGCAACACCTTCAAAGTGCGTTCGCAAATCATGTCCGGCATCCGTAACTTCATGGTTGGCCGCGGCTTTATGGAAGTCGAAACGCCAATGATGCAGGTGATCCCAGGCGGCGCGTCCGCGCGTCCGTTCATCACCCACCACAACGCGTTGGACATCGATATGTACCTGCGTATCGCCCCGGAGCTGTACCTGAAGCGTCTGGTCGTGGGCGGCTTTGAGCGCGTGTTTGAAATCAACCGTAACTTCCGCAACGAAGGTATTTCTCCGCGCCATAACCCAGAGTTCACCATGATGGAACTCTACATGGCCTATGCGGATTACAAAGATCTGATCGAACTGACCGAATCTCTGTTCCGCACCCTGGCGCACGAAGTGCTGGGCACCGCGCAGGTTCCTTACGGCGAGCAGACCTTTGACTTCGACCAGCCGTTCGCAAAACTGACCATGCGTGAAGCCATCAAAAAATACCGTCCGGAAACCGACATTGCGGATCTGGACGATATGGGCAAAGCGCTGGAAATTGCCGCCTCTATCGGCATCAAGGTTGAGAAGAGCTGGGGCCTGGGCCGCGTCGTGACCGAGATCTTCGAAGAAGTGGCGGAAAGCCATCTGATTCAGCCGACCTTCATCACCGAATACCCGGCAGAAGTTTCTCCGCTGGCGCGTCGTAACGACGAGAACCCGGAAATCACCGACCGCTTCGAATTCTTCATCGGCGGCCGTGAAATCGGCAACGGCTTCTCCGAGCTTAACGATGCGGAAGACCAGGCGCAGCGTTTTGCCGACCAGGTTGCGGCGAAAGACGCGGGCGATGACGAAGCGATGTTCTTTGACGAAGACTACGTGACCGCGCTTGAGCACGGCCTGCCGCCAACGGCTGGCCTGGGCATCGGCATCGACCGCATGGTGATGCTGTTTACCAACAGCCACACCATTCGCGATGTGATCCTGTTCCCGGCCCTGCGTCCGGTTAAGTAAGCTGCTATAAGCTCCTTCCTGCCGGGAGGAGCTTCTTCATTAAGTTATTGTTTCAGAGGTCCGTTTGCGCAAGGAAAGCACAGCCAGAAAATGGGCACCGAATGCCATCGTCCTGCTCCTGAGCCTGTTACTCGTTGCGTGCTCATCAAATAAGGCAGGCACTTCTCAAGCCTCCGCCGGCAGCTACAGCGGTGCGGTTTATACCGTTAAACGCGGCGACACCCTCTATCGTATCTCGCGCATGACCGGTTCAAGCGTCGGCGAACTGGCGCGTCTTAACGGCATCTCCGCTCCTTATACCCTTGAGATCGGGCAGAAACTCCGCGTGAAGCGCGCCAGCTCCGCCACGAAAAAAACAGCGGTGGCTAAAACCGCAAAACCTCGCTCTTCCGCTTCCGGTTCCACAAGCCTTGCGAAGGTCGCCGCCCCGCCGATCGGCGCTAAATGCTGGCGCTGGCCCACCAGCGGCAAAATTATCGAGCCTTTCTCCAGCAGCGACGGCGGAAACAAGGGGATTGATATTGCAGGCTCTCGCGGCCAGCCCATCTACGCCTCTGCGGCCGGCACCGTGGTTTACGTGGGCAATCAGCTGCGGGGCTACGGCAACCTGGTGATGATCAAACATAGCGATGACTACATCACCGCTTACGCCCACAACGACACGACGCTGGTAAATAACGGGCAGAAAGTGAGCGCAGGGCAGAAAATCGCCACCATGGGCAGCAGCGGCTCCGACTCGGTCAATCTGCATTTCCAGATCCGCTATCGTGCGACGGCGTTAGATCCCGTGCGATATTTACCGCCGCAGGGCAGCACGCCATCGTGCTAAACCCGGCGTAAGCAACCGTATAAAATACCAACACTTAGTCTGGTTGCCTCTTGTCACCCGGTCCCGGAGGGTTATAATGCCGGGGCTTCCCAGAAGCGGGTGTAGTTCAATGGTAGAACGGCAGCTTCCCAAGCTGCATACGAGGGTTCGATTCCCTTCACCCGCTCCAGATCTCTCCCCTTGTGGAGAAGCCTTGAAAGTCTTCTCTGCCAGCAACTTAAATAGTTACCTATTTTAGCTGCCTATGGGTTCTACCATTGTGATCCGCCCTTGGTAACTGTCACGCTAAGTTACATGGTGAGATGACAGTATAACTCAGCGTTGGCGGCAGTTGCATCCTCACACCGCGATAGCAAAACGTGAAGAAAAAGCCCATCCAGGCATCGTTATGTCATCGACAGATTGATCACACGCATTAAAGCCCGATGTGCGGGCCTTATGAGCCACGTAAACAGGTGAATAGTGGTAATGCCCCGGTAGCTACAGATCCGGCTCTGCCAGCGCTTCGCTCACGCTCCTAACGGTACACGAGCACCCTGATAAGGTGTGATCTCTCTGACAATCTGATGTTGTCGCCTAACGGCTCCGCTTGTCTCCTTACCACTAACGGGGCTTTATGGCTTCTATTGCCTTAAATCAGACTTTTCCCGGCAAAAATCTTTCCTCTCTAAGATTGTGCAGGAGTACGATTGTTAATCACTTTGGGATTGTAAGGGTTAACGGAATGAGCAATCAGGTTAAGGAAGGGACGTTACGCTTAATGACATTAGGTGAAATTGCAATGGCTAAAAGGGTTTATGGTCATAGCATTGCCTATAACAGGGTTTGGATTCATTGTGATAGCTACCTACCCTTTGGCTTGCAATTCAAAGATTACGCTATGACTCCTAACGGGGAGTTATGGTTTAGGAAAAAAATGTACAGGGATGATTTTTCATCAACTCAGGCTGTCATTGAAGATAAATACATTTTTATTCATGAGTTGGGGCATGTGTGGCAACAACAGCACGGGCAATGGGTGAGGTTCCGTGGGGCTTTTAGCTGGGCTGCTGATTATACTTATAAGTTGGACAAAGGTAAGCTAACGGATTATTCACTTGAACAGCAAGCTTCTATTTTAGCCGATTATTGGCTATTGCTGGTTTATGGTGTAAGTACTTGGATTTATTATCAAAGGCCTGATCGAATGGGAAGTACAGAGGAAAAGATAGTTTTCAGGATGTACCTTCTTTGTATCGTAAAATAGTTACTGGGAGGTAATTGTGAAGACAATAAAAAAATGTATTTTGCTGATTGCTGTTTTACTCTTGTCTGGGTGTCCTGGGCCTGGGGATCGTATGGTAGAACGTGAGTCCACAACAGCTATCATTAAAAATAATAATGTTTGTGTTGTATCACCGTTGAATCAAAATGAGAAAATCACCGCAGTTCAGATAAATAGTGATAAGAGTAGTCTCCTACATAAGATCTTTGACGATAGCCCAATCTATGTAGCTAAAGGCGAATGTTTACCCTTATTTGGTGTAACCTTTGAGCCAGGGCAACGGTATACAATGGCCTATAATGTTGATTCTGGAAACACTGCTTCACATTTAGTAATGTCAGAATTTTCTATAACAGTGGATAGCTCAGGTAAAATAAAACTACCCTGAATAAATTACCACGCCATAAAAAGGGGCATTGCGCCCCCTCAGATCATGCTTTCAATGCCCGTATGTAATCAAGCAGGGCTTTCAGTTGGCTGCCCTTCATAGCTGGCACACGAAGCGGCTTTCTCTCTTCGCTATTTGTTCCGGCGTTGCACAGCGCGAGCGCTAACCCATAATGTGATGGTTCTGCATTTCCTGATCTCCGTTGGGATTGTTGAATACGGCGGGGGCTGCTGTCTTGGCGGATTTCAGCCCTTGCCACTTCCTGATTTACAGCTTGTCTTAGCGCTGATGGCAGTAAATGCCGTTGTATCGTCGTTCCTGCAAATTTCACCGTTTGCCTGTATGAATCGCTACGGATAATCTAGACACTTCCGAGCCGTTGATAATATTGTTTTTCATATTCCGTCGGTGGCATCTGATCACTCGAACCATGCCGACGCTTACTGTTATAAAACATTTCGATGTAATCAAAAATATCGCTGCGTGCTTCTTCCCGTGTTCCGTAGATCTTTTTCTTTATCCGTTCACGCTTCAGTAGCTGGAAAAAGCTTTCTGCAACTGCGTTGTCGTGACAGTTACCACGACGGCTCATACTGCCCTCCAGACCGTATGATTTCAGGAACGACTGCCACTCATGGCTTGTGTACTGACTACCTTGGTCAGAATGAACCAGCACCTGTTTTAGGGGATTACGTCGCCATATGGCCATCAGAAGCGCATTCAGGACAATATCTTTTGTCATCCGGGGTTGCATTGACCAACCAATAACTTTGCGCGAGAACAGGTCAACAACTACGGCCAGATACAGCCAGCCTTCGTGGGTTCGGATGTAAGTTATGCCCGTTACCCAACATTCATCCGGTGCTTCCGGATTGAACTGACGCTGGAGTCTGTTGGGTGCCACAATACTGGCTTCACCTTTATGCGCTCGTGGGCTTCGATACCCGACCAGAGCCTTTATCCCGGCACGCTTCATCAGCCGCCAGACCCGGTTAATCCCACATTGTTGCCCGCTATCTTTCAGGTCGAGATGGATCTTGCGATAACCATAAACGCAACCGGACTTCAGCCAGAACTGTTTGATTTGTCCTGTCAGCCTGAGATCCGCCTGATGCCGTGGTGAATGCGGCTGCTGAAGCCAGGCGTAAAACCCACTCGGATGAACATGCAGCACCCGGCAGAGCAGACGAACAGGCCAACAACTGGAGTTGTCACGGATAAAGGCGTACCTCAGTCGGACAGCTTTGCGAAGTACGCCGCGGCTTTTTTTAATATGTCCCGTTCGTCAGTAACCCGCTTCAGCTCCTTCTGGAGTCGGCGGATCTCGGCCTGAGTATCTGACTGCTCTTTGTTGGTGGAAGAGTCCGGTCCGTATTTCTTTATCCAGGCATAAAGACTGTGGGTAGTGATATCGAGACGTGTTGCGACACTGGAAACAGAATGGCCACGATCAACAACCTGCTTGACGGCTTCAATTTTAAACTCTTCAGGATAACGCTTACTGCTCATATGCACCTCTCTTTAAGCCATTTTAAATGACTCTGAGGTGTCTGTTAAACCTGTGGCTATTCAGGTTGCGGTCTGGTATGCCATCGTAGCGGCGCTTTGCAAATTCGTAGAGAGAGCCTAAGCACGTCAGCCAGTTTTGACGAGATTGATCGGCGGCTCCCTTCTCCTTCTGTGCTTCGAGGAACTCAGTCACCAGGCGACGACCTATCCTTTCTAAGGCAATGTCCGGTTGTTTGGCACTTTCAAGGAATAGCTCAACGGCTCGCGCTGATTTGCTTAACGTTGAATAAGAGCGGCGGTCTTTGTAGCTTTCGGCGTATTCGTCACGTAATAGGCACAGAGTGGGAATCGAACAGGAGCGCGCTACGGGTTGAGGGCGGCTTTTGTTCTTTTTTCCTTCGGTATGCAAGGCGGCTATTGACTGCTGCAACCACTGCTCCGGGTTGCTCGGATTGTACTTCCGTTTTAGCTCTTCCCATTCTAACAACAGGTGATTTCTGAACCGTCGAGCCTCGTTGAGATCGCGGGTTGAGGTGGTTTTACGCCACATCCGGCATGGATATAAAAATCTTAGGTACTTCGGGACGAAGATCTGAAACATCCAGATCCCGTCTTTTCGCTTATATAAGTACGCCTGGCCCTTGATTGACACGATAATGATCCTCTATTATCACGTAATCAGTTACCTATGCTGATAGCAATATCGTTATCTGTCAGTAGGTTACAGGAGTGGAATGGATTTTTGTTCGATTCCCTTCACCCGCTCCAGTCTTCTGATAAATCGATGCGTTAATATTTATCAATCAGTTAAATAACCATCTGCTTTACAGTATTACTTAACGTTGGCGGCGCTTATCGCCCTCACACCGCGATAGCACAACGTGAAGAAAAAAGCCCATCCCGATTTATATCATTGACCGGCTGATCGCATGCGTTCAAGCCTGATGCGCGCCTTATGGCTGCGTAGGTTCTATCAGCATCTCATTACGCTCCGCTTGTCTTCCTGCTGCTAAAGGCTCCTGCCGTTCAGAATCTGATAGTTGCACGCTCCCTATTCACTCGTTAACCTGAGATTAATCCTAATAACTCAAGGGACAGGATGACGGAAAAGAAAACGTTGGGCGAGAAGGACGCTCTCGAAGAAGAGTTAGATCGGCTGCTGGATGAGCTTAAGCTGACGCAGGAGCAACGGCAGTTCATAGAGTCTATGCGTCAAAAGAAAGATGATAATCATCATGATGAGTAGCGTTGCAGGTTGCACGGGCATTAGCTTTGGCCCGCCTTGCGGCCTGCGCCTGCTGTTTCACCGCGACCGGCATTAAGCTGCGGAAAAAGCCCCGTTACCGGGGCTATCTGAAGGGGAATTAATTCGCGATCCCGATGTAACCATGTATGCCCATGTACAAGCCGACCATTGCTATCAGGACGCTTGAGAAATAGGGCGCTCTCCTTGCTATGGCGCTAAACCCGCCCCAGCGTTTGGTTGCCTGCTGAACGCTTACCGCCGCCGCCACGCCCACGGTTACCAGCGTTAATGCCAGCCCAATACTAAAACACACCACCATCGCCGCGCCCAGGGTAAATGCTTTTAACTGGATACAGATAAGCAGCACGGTAATAGCCGCCGGGCAGGGTATCAGGGCCGCCGGTGAGTCCGAAGAGCAGGATCTGCCAGTTTGACACCTCCTGACCGTTGAAACGGCGTTTGATGTCGTTAGCGTGGGCCAGTTCGTGCGCGTCCTGATACTCTTTTGCGCCGATATCCAGACCTTCGGGCGCAAAGCTATCCTGATGAGGGTGGTCATGGAAGTTCACATCGTAATCATGCACATGCCCTTGATGGCCTAAGGTAAGACGTACAGCAAAGCGGTGAGGTTCGGGAACGGCTAACACAGACTCCAGGTAATCTCCCTTATCGACGAAACCAAAAACCTGTGAAAATGTTCCCGTACCGCGGTTAGTCACCAGCGAAACTTCTTTCGCTTGCCATCTGTTGCCGGACAGCGTGCGTAAACGCCAGCGTGGCGGCCGAGCCTCTTCAAAGATAGCGAGCTCTATCTTGCCATGACCCGTATCTATGACTCTGCTTGCAGCATGGGAGTGGGGCTCCACCTGCTGCTCTGCCTGCCACAGCCGCTCACCTTTCCAGGTGCGCCAGAACATCCAGATTGCGGTGCCGAGGATAATAAAGGCGGAGATGAGCTGCAGCCAGGGCTCAACGGACCCAGCGGTAAACTGCTTGCTAAGATACATGCCGCCAAACGCAATCAGCCATACGATAGCCGTGTGCGAAATCGTTGCCGCTACGCCCAGCATCACGGCCTGTCTGATACTGCCTTTAATCGCAATGATGAACGCTGCCATCATTGTTTTTGAATGCCCCGGTTCAAGGCCATGCAAAGCGCCTAATAAAATAGCGCTGGGAATGAAAAACCAGGCGTTGCCTTGCTGAAGGAGAGTTGAAAAGTCGTTCATTTGCATTTTCTTAGGTATTGTATGAGCCAGCAGATTCTACTCCCCCCCAGTACACAATACTACCCCCCAGTAGAATGGCGATGGTACACTCTGCTGTCGTTTTCACTTATTAAGGCTGCTGTATGTCGCATACCATCCGGGATAAACAAAAGCTTAAAGCACGTACCAATAAGATTCACGGCCAGGTGGCCGCGCTGAAAAAAATGCTTGATGAGCCGCACGAATGCGCCGCCGTATTGCAACAGATCGCGGCTATCCGCGGCGCTGTAAATGGTTTGATGCGCGAAGTCATTAAAGGGCACCTTGTTGAGCATATCGTTCATGAGGCTGACGAGACGAGGCGCGAAGAAGATCTTGCAGTCGTGTTAAAGGTGCTTGATTCCTACATTAAGTAGTTACTCCTCCCTTGAGTCCTCCTATACCTGCACGCCTGCGCCGGCTTTAACGTCATTGCAATATCTGGCCTAAAATTATCTGTTCCCACACAGGAGAATCAGATGAGCGTCACGTATAAAATCACTTATGAGCATAAAGACGGACAGGTAAACAGAGCGGAAGAGGTTCTGGTGCAGTCCGATAGCGAACCTACGCAGGACGAAGTGCAGGACGCAGTAAGAAGAGATGCAGCAAGGTTTGCTTCGCCAAAGCCTGCAGCCCCGGCTGCGGAATTCACGGTTATTTCGGTTGTGCCCGTTCCATAAGCTGGACGGTATGAGCGGTGCGGTATATATCCTCCCCGGTAGCGGAGAGGATATATACGCATTTATTAAAACAGAGGGTTATCCTTTGTTCACCTTCAGGATCACGCGCTAACGATATTACCGTCCGCCTGATGGCTGGTGCGGAATACGGCGACGACGTGCGTCAGGCTCCTCGCCTGGGCCTCGAGCGCCGCGGCTGCGGCGGCGGACTCTTCCACCAGCGAAGCGTTCTGTTGCGTAACATGGTCCATTTCGTTCACGGCGATGCCAACCTGAGCGATACCGCGGCTCTGCTCGTCGGAGGCGGAGGCGATTTCAGTCATGATGTCGGTCACGCGGTTCACCGCGCTCATAATTTCAGACATGGTTTCACCCGCGCTTTCAACCAGCGCAGCCCCGGTTCCAACCTTGCTGACGGAGTCGTCAATCAGCGTTTTAATCTCACGGGCGGGCCTGTGCGCTGCGCTGGGCAAGGTTGCGTACCTCGCTGGCCACCACGGCAAAGCCGCGACCCTGCTCGCCGGCCCTTGCCGCTTCCACCGCGGCGTTCAGCGCCAGAATGTTGGTCTGGAAGGCGATGCCGTCAATGGCGCTGGTGATATCGGCGATCTTCTGCGAGCTGCTGGCGATGTCATTCATCGTGTGCACGACGTTATCCACCACTTTACCGCCGCGCTGGGCGGTTTTTGACGCGTCCAGCGCAAGCTGGCTGGCCTGCGAGGCGTTCTCCGCATTCTGCTTAACGGTGGCGGTCAGCTGTTCCATGCTCGCGGCGGTTTCCTCAAGCGATGCGGCCTGCTGCTCGGTGCGTGAGGAAAGATCGTTATTCCCGGCGGAAATTTCACTGGCGCCGGTAAATATCGAGTCGGCGCCCGCGCGGATATCTTCGACGGTATTGGTCAAGGCTATCTGCATATCGCGCAGCGACGCGGCCAGCTGGCCCATCTCGTTGGTGCCCTGTATATCAATGTGGTGCACCAAATTACCGCTGGCGATATTACGGATGCTTTCAATAAGCTTGCGTAATGGTTCAATGAGAATAACGCGTAGCCCGAACCAGACCACCACCACGATCAGCGTGAGGGTGATTAACAGGCAGGCCGTTACCCATATAGCCGTTTTATAAGAGCGCTCGGCTTCTTTGACTTTATCTTCGTTATATTCGGTGAGTTTGTCGGCAATTTTCTGGAAGGTAATATTAAATTTGTCCTGATAAGACTGCAGGTTAATACCGTAGGCGGCCTTGCCGTCTTTGACCTCAAGATGCCTGGCTACCTCCAGCAGCCCGTTATAGTAATCCGAGTAGTTTTGCTTAACTATTTCTTCAAGCTCAAGATCAAGCGGGGTCCATTTTAAATAGTCGACCCACGCCTGCTGCGCCTTATCAAGGGAGGCCTTAATTTGCCCTTTTTGCTCATCAATAATACGGCGTCCTTCCGCCGTATCGGCATCTTCATATTGATCCGCAAGGTTCGCTTTAAGAAGGTGAACGCGGGCTTCCTGCAGGTAAGACTTGGCCAGCATCAAATCATTACGCTGCCCGGTAATTTCGTGCTGCAGGGTAAATTTTTCCACATCGCTGCTGATAATAGGGAAAAGAAAGCCGAGCGATGAAATTTGCAGAACGAAAAATAATACTAATACGGCGATCAGTCCATTAACGATTTTTATACGATTTATCATCTAAAACTCTCCATTTAGTTATATTAGTAATAAATCGGTCAATGAATGAAAAACATAATAGGTAGCGCAAATTATTATTGTTTAATTGATCGTTTTTATCGATCGATGTGGTATGTAACTTACTTTTGCGGGTTCAGAAGCATATTTTGATGGAAATAATGATGCGCTTTTGTACCTATTTATACTGCTTTTACGCCAGAAGGTAGCATGAGCCGCTGTTTCCAGCGGCTTTTTCATTAATATATACAAAAGGGGGGATCAGGCGTCGCTGGTCTGAAACAGGCTTACCAGCTCGTTGAGATGATGTCCTTTGCCGCGCAGATCGTGGGACGTTCGTTCGCTGCGCGCGACGCGTTCGGCATTGACTGAGGTAGCTTCACCAATTTGCACCATCGCAATATTTACCTGGCCGATGCCCGCCGACTGCTCGTGGGAAGCGCCGTTAATCTCAGAGACTAACGCATTAATATTGTCGATATGGCTGGTGATCGACTCCATCGCGAGGCGGGTCCGTTCGGAAAGCTGATGCCCTTCGCTCACCTTATTTAAGGTATCGGCAATGAGCTGGTCGATCTCTTTTACCGCGTTGGCGCTGCGCGCGGCCAGGGCGCGAACTTCCTGGGCCACCACCGCGAATCCTTTGCCGTGTTCGCCTGCGCGCGCGGCTTCCACCGCGGCGTTCAGCGCCAGAATATTGGTCTGGAAGGCGATGGATTCAATCACATGGGTGATATCGGCGATACGCTGGGAGGCGGTCTTAATATCGTTCATGGTCGCTACCGCATGGCTGACCGTGCTTCCGCTTTGATGTACCGCATCGGTGGTGCTTTGCACCAGGCTTTGCGCCTGAGAGATGTTGCTGGCGGTTTGCTGCACCGTCGCCGCCAGCTGCTCCATGCTGGCGGAAGTCTGCTCCACGCTGCTGGCTTGCCTGCCGATCTGGGCGCTGATCTCCGCGCTATCGGCGGCAAGGGCGTCCGTACCTTGACCGATCTCACCGGCGGCAAGACGTACCTGTTTAACAATTTTATTCAGGCCGTTACCCACGCCGTTAATGGACTCTATTAACTGGCCTACTTCATCCTGGCGTCGGGTACTGAGCGTGACCTGCAGGTTGCCGGCGGCGTACTGTTTGGCCATATCAATAACTTCCCGCAGCGGACGGCTAAGCCAGCGGCGGATGATCACCACAAACAGGGCGGCAAACGCCAGCGCCAGTATAAGACCGGCAATCAGGAACTGATTACGCATTTGCGTAATGCCGCTTAGCAGGGCGGATTCATCAACTTCGCCAACGATTATCCAGTTCCAGCCGGGCTGGCGCACAAAGGTCATAATAGCGGTGCTGCCGTCTTCTGTTGCGCGCTCAAGCGTTCCTGAATTCTGCGTCAGTAACTGCTGCTGAACGGCATCGCTCCAGGCCGGTACTTTGCCTTCCTCGCCGTCGTGAAACAGATAATGGCCGTAGTTTTCACCGGGGCTGCCGTCCAGAATGAAGAAATGTTCGCTGCTGCCCGGCGTGCGGCGGAGAATTTTTTCGCGCATGGTGAGCCAGGGAGCGGAGATATCTACACCGACGAACAGAATGGCGATGGTGCGGCCGTTGCGGTCTTTTACCGGTTGATACTGCGTGATATAGCGTTTACCAAACAGCCGCGCCGGGCCGCGGTATATCTCTCCCTTGCTCACTGACTGCCAGGCCGGGCTCTTGCGGTCGAGTACCGTGCCCAGGGCGCGGGCGCCATTTTCATCGCGTAACGAGGTGGCGATACGAACGAAATCCTCCCCGCTGCGAACAAAAAGCGTGGCGATAGCCGAGGTGCGCGCGAGGAAATCGTCGGCAATCGCATTGTTTTCATTCAATAATTGTCCGCCGCCGGTGAGCTGCGGAACAGACAGGTTATTCAGGGGCAGCAGCTGGCTTTCGTCCCGTGCGATAGGGTGCGGAATGAAGCTGTTGAAGAGCTGCGTAT
Organism: Dryocola mayonis; assembly: GCF_051307045.1. Classification (NCBI taxonomy): domain Bacteria; kingdom Pseudomonadati; phylum Pseudomonadota; class Gammaproteobacteria; order Enterobacterales; family Enterobacteriaceae; genus Dryocola; species Dryocola mayonis. Next base: position 3,476,926 of record NZ_CP150452.1, on the reverse strand, counting down.
AGCTGCTGACCTCTTCACTCAGGCTGCTGTCGAACAGCTGCGCCATATCGTTAATGCCGTTGACCCGGCTATGTAAATTTTCCAGGGCCGTCGCCTGCAGCTGCTCGCTGGCGCGGTTGCTGAGGACTAAAGTAAACAAAATGAAAAGCAGCGCAACGCCGATGCCGATCAGCAAAGAGAGTTTCGTCCCTAATCCCAGCGTTCGTAAATTTTTTATCATATTAAAAATCCATCTTTGCAATATAAAAATTCAACCTGACAGGCGGTTGCTAACATTTCAACAACTTTTGCAACATAATATATTTTTGCCGCTTATTCAGCGGATTAAATTATTTTTTGGAAGTTAAACGCCCCTGCACAACAGATATCTGGTTAAGTAGTGCACAGGGTTCAGGTCGGCCGGTTATTGAACTGACAATTATTCAGCCGCTGGCTTAGGGCACTAATTCGCCGTGCAAAAGTATTGTCTGAATAGCGCGCATAAGCGGCCTTATTCATTATAATTAGCTCTTTAATTAGGCGCCTATTTATTAGTTTGCAGACCAGTTTAAAAAATAAATTTAATATTATCAGCCAATTGGTTGCGAGGGTTTGCGCATTGTTAACAGAGCGGGTGATACTTTGCATTTATAATGCGAAAAAGTTAAATAAATAAGTCGGCCTTTCCCAAAAGTTTTTTTATTTCTAACCGATAGTTATTAGTAAGACTCAATAGGGAATGTAACTTCATGTTAAAGAATATTAAAATTGTTAGCAGTCTGACTATCGTTTTGGTTTTGCTCGGCGTATTACAACTGGCTTCAACAGGCCTGTCTTATAATTCTTTAAAAGAAGATAAAGATAATCTTGAAATGCTGGAGATTCTGCGCAATCGTCGATCTTCGGTTAACGATGCATTTATCTCTTTATTAAGGGCGCGTAACGATATAGCCGTTGCCGGAGCCCTTTTCAGCGCGCGAGGAGCCGATCCTGCGAAAATGCAGGAGGATACCTTGCGAAGCCTTGAGGCCGGCGCTGAAGCCCTGAAAGACGCTTCGGTATCCTGGGCCGAATTTGAGCGTTTACCGCAGCAGCTATCGGATTTTTCAACCGAGGATCTGCGACGCGATTACAACGCTTTCCACGGGGCGCTGTCGGATTTAATTACCTATTTAAAAAATGGCGATCTTGATTCCGCGATCAAGCAACCGACGCAAAGTTACCAGGATAACTTTGAAGAGCAGTTTACAAAATATCGCAGTAATATCGGTGAGGCCTATGCGGTAGCGGTAAATGCGACCAACCAGAACTTTAGTTTCTCGCTTGGGGTAATGGGCGCTATCCTGCTTATCGTTTTATGCGTTAATTTAGTTATCTGGCGCGGTATGAAAGTCGCCCTTATCTCTCCGCTGAATAAAATTATTGCCGGTATCCGCCATATCGCAAACGGCGATTTATCGCACAAAATTGATTTCCAGAGCGCCAATGAAATGGGCCAGCTTGCTGAATCCCTGCGCTATATGCAAAGTGAATTGACGGGCACCGTAGGTAACGTGCGTGCCAGCGCTGATGCGATTTTCAACGGCGCCAGCGAAATTTCCGCCGGCAGCAACAATCTCTCCTCACGTACCGAGCAGCAGGCCGCATCGCTTGAGGAAACCGCCGCGAGCATGGAACAGCTGACCGCCACCGTTAAGCAGAATGCGGAAAACGCCTCGCAGGCCAGCCAGCTTGCGCTGGACGCCTCCGAAACCGCGCAGAAGGGCGGTAAAGTGGTGAACAACGTCGTGCACACCATGAGCGATATCGCCAGCAGCTCGCAGAAGATCGCCGATATCACCAGCGTCATCGACGGCATCGCCTTCCAGACCAATATTCTGGCGCTGAACGCCGCGGTGGAAGCGGCAAGGGCCGGCGAGCAGGGTCGCGGATTTGCCGTGGTGGCCAGCGAGGTACGCAACCTTGCCCAGCGCAGCGCGCAGGCCGCCCGTGAGATTAAAACGCTGATCGACGATTCCGTCAGCAAGGTTGGCGTGGGCTCGGCGCTGGTTGAAAGCGCGGGGGAAACCATGGGGGAAATTGTCAACGCCATCACCCGCGTGACGGACATCATGAGCGAAATTGCCTCCGCCTCCGACGAGCAGAGCCGCGGTATCGACCAAATCGGCGTAGCGGTGTCTGAAATGGATCGCGTGACCCAGCAGAACGCCACCCTGGTGGAAGAGTCCGCCGCTGCCGCAGCCGCGCTTGAAGAGCAGGCCAGCCGTTTGACCCAGGCCGTCGCCGTGTTTCGCCTGCAGCAGGGCGAGACGGCCCAGCCTGCGGCTAAGCCCGTAGCCAAACCGGCGGTTAAAGCCGTGGCGGTACGCCAGCCTGTAAAAGCCGATGATAACGAAAGCTGGGAAACCTTCTGATTCAGAAAGATAATAAAAAAGGGCGCAAGCCCTTTTTTTTCATCCGCGATCTGCCTGTTCAGCCAGTTTTTGTAGCAGGGCCGCCCTTTGCTCCTCGCTGATATACGCCTGCGGCTGCTGCGTTCCTTCGATAGCGCGGCTATAAAGCGCAACCAGCCAGTCATACAGATAGGTTGCGTTACCCTGCGCCTGTCGCTCCCCCAGTTTCAGCAGACGGCCAGTCGTCGAGGCCTGCGGCGGCGGGGCAAAAATCTTCTGTCCCTGATTTACCCTGCTCGGCGGACGATGCTCCATCGCCACCTGCTGATACCCAAGCCAGCTGATAAAATCGCTCAGCGTGTTGCCCGCGCAGGTGATAGCCAGCGTCGGATGGTTTTCTGTAAGCAGCAGGGCATCTTCCAGAACGCTTTCAAGCGACAGTCGATAGCTGGTGCTAATCAGCAGATCGCACAGCGCTCGCAGCTGGGGCGGCGTCAGCCCCAGCCTTTCGGCGACCTCCCTGCGGTAGCCGAGCTGGCGAAGGTGATTCACCCAGCGCTGGTAGAGCCGCCGGGCAAAGCTCTGCCCGGTGAGATTTTCATCCTGCCGCGGCGCCTCTTCGGCAAAAAGATCGAAATTAAATCCTGCCTGCATAAGGGGTTGCGCATGCTGCTGATGCCGCCGCCAGCACTGACGGATTGCCTCTCTGGAGAGCGTAAACCTGTCGAGTAATTCTCCCTGGCGTGCGGCCTGGGATTGCAGCGCGCGAATCAGCGCCTCCGTGGCGCTTTGTTCCTGAGAAGCCGTGCTCGTCAGGTGGGTCATTCCGGCGTGAATCTCCCGGTTGAGGTTTTGCTGCAGGGCCTGCCGGCGCCGGCTGCGGCCCGCGGCGTTTAACGCGCCGGCAAGCCACTCCCGCAGGCGCTGCATATTGTGGCCTTCCAGCGCCTGAAGCGTTCCCCAGCGATGGCCCATCTGCGTCAGCAGGCGCTGCACGCCGTCATCCAGGCTGGCATGCCGGGTAAAGCGCGGGTCAAAGGGGGTAAGCGTCCAGACCAGACGCGGCAGGCTCTCTTCGCCGTCGGCCTGGCTTTGTTCAAGCCAGCGGGCCAGGTTCGTAGCCACCAGCCCCGCGTCCTCAGCGTCGCTGACGGCGTTACACAGTAGCAGAATATCGGGCTGAAGGCGGTCGGCGCACAAACCGTATTGCCGATGCGGAAGATCGAGAACATCGGCTTGCGCAAGTTCCGTCGGGTGGCTGAGCGTAAACACCACTTCTGCGCAAACTTCGGCCAGATCCTGCTGGGCGACGTTGAGATAATTCAGCGCGGCGCCGTTGCGCAGCGTGCAGACGATGGTATCCACGTCCGCAGCCGGCGTCTCCTGAGAGACGGGCACCAGGAAGCCTTCCGCCGGCTGCAGAAAACGATCGACCACCAGGCTTGCCGGGGCCAGGACCTGCCGCGCGTGGCCAAGCAGCTGCAGGGTGCCTGCCTGCCGCAGCCAGCTTTGGGTCAGCGCTAAATCCTCTCCCCAGAACAGCGCCAGCAGCGAGGCGCGATCGTTCAGGCTAAGCTGCGGAGCCAGTTCGGCCATCTGATAAAGCAGGCCGTCATCCGGGTAATACTCGTCCCGCGCCTGCTGCCTGTAGCTGTCGGCAACGGCGGAAAAGTCTTCGCGGCTCATGCCCGGCACCGGCAGCGCCTGGCGGCTGCTTTGCAGCGCGGCAAGCCTTGCATCGATGTCGCTTTCAGAAAGAAAGCGGGGTTCGCTGCGCGCGTGATACTGCTGCACAAGTTTTATCGCCAGCTCGTATTCCGCGTGCAGATTAAGCAGTAACGGGTAGTTTTCAACCTCCGGCGCCGGCGTTTGGGTAAAGCGCACCGCCAGCGAAGGCGTGCCGTTTTCAGGGACGATATGCCTGAAATAGTTAAAAATCTTATCGCCCAGCTGGATGCCCGCATACTCCTGGCCCTGCGCAAGCAGCGTTTTAAGCAGGTGGAACTTCCCGCTTACCGAATGCCCATACAGGCCAAGCGTCAGCGGCTGAAGGGCAAGCTGGTCAATTTTTTGCTGGCGGTGGCGAAGATGCAAAACCCGGCCCAGCAGGCTATCGGCCTCATTATGCAGCGGGCGGGAGTGGATGCTGGACTCTTTGATCCAGCTTTCCAGCGCGCGGAGTGTTTTAGCAGACTGGTTCATTTGGGGTATACGCTTCCGCTGTCTATCCAGTAATGGGTGGCGCCACGATAGCTGTTGGCAAGGGTATTGAGCTTCAGGCTCAGCTTATCGAGCGGAACGGGAGTGCCGTCCTGCATGCGCGCTTCGGCCAGCGCAAAACCGCGGTTCTGCGCGTCGTATTGCAGCCGAACGTTGAGTACGCCGTCGCCGGCGATGGCTTTTGCCAGCCCGGCGGAGTTGATTTTTAGCAGATACAGAGGCGAGGCAGGCCAGTGGACGTCTGCCAGCTGGCGGAAGCCGAGACAGGCGTTGCCGCGCAGCGGAAAGCTTACGTCAAGGTCCAGCGCGCGCGTGGGATCGTCAAGATCGATATCGTGATACCAGATATTTTCATCCCTTAGCGTATTGCTGCCGTCCAGCACGCCGAGGTAGCGGATAGTGGACCAGCCCTGAATGTCCGCCGCGCTGAAGTTAAAGCCCGGCAGGCGCAGATCCAGCGCCAGGCTGCACAGCATGGCGCCCAGCGCCGCGGTGGATTTCGGGTTACTGACGCCTCCATCCTTGCCCAAAGGAAAACGCTCGTGCAGCGGATAGTTATTCAGCCAGACAATACGGTTGGCCGGTACGGCCTGCAGATTGCGCAGCAGCGCCTGCACGCCAGGCAGGCAGGTGGGGCGTCCGGTCATCAGCAGCACGTCGCAGCAGTAATAATTGATAGCTTCGCTCAGCGCCTTCAGCGCGGCGGTAATGCTAAAGCGCCCGTTCAGCATCGCCTCTTCAAGATTTGCCATATTAACCTGCAGCGGCACGCTGAGGATGTCGAAAAGCTCGGTCCGGGGCCTGCAGCAGCGGCTGGATTACCTGTTCGATGTGCTGCAATACCCTCGGCGTGGGGCGCTGAGGGAGCAGATCGCCAATTTGTGCCTCAAAGACGCGATGCTTATCCAGCGGCAAGCTTTTTTCCCACCAGCCTAAAATGGCCTGCGCGGCCGGACTTAGCAGCTGCAGCGTCGCCTGCTGGCGCAGCACGCTTTCACTTTCGCTCTGGCCGCTTTCGCCAAATAAACGCGTCATCACGCTTTTAGCGTCCGCCACGCCGCAGGCGTGCAGGGCCTTTTCTATCGCCGGCAGCACCCAAAGCTGGATGACATCGAGCAGAATGTCATCGCCCGCCACCTTGAAGCCTTCGCGAAACAGCAGGCGCGGTTTGATCTTAACGTTGCTGCCGACGCCTTCATCAAGCTGATACTGGGCGATGGCCAAATCGGTGGTGCCGCCGCCGATGTCGACAGAGGCCACGCGCAGCGTGCTGCCGGGCGCTTCGCCGGGGCCGGGCAGGCGGTCAGGACGGGCCAGGTTGCGGAAGAACACGCCGCTTTGTCCGGCATAGTTCACCAGCGCCTCGTTATACAGCCAGACCAGCTGGCCGCAGGTGGCCTCGTCCCATTCCATCTGCACTTTCGGCACCGGCACGGCAGTATATTCTCCGCCGCGGGCAGGGTTGAACGCCTCGTCCTGCGGGTGCCAGCCCATGGCTTTCCACACCAGCCCGATGGCCTCTTCCATGCGCAGGCGGAAGATCTCACGTTCCTGTTCAGGCATCGCGGAGGGCAGGGTGAGGATAAGATTACGCAGGCGGCGAGGGGCGTTGTTATATCCCATGGTCTGGCGGTGAGTGACGCCGTTGATTTGCGACAGCGCCTGAGCCAGCAGTTCGCACAGCATCATGGTCATCAGGCTGCTTCGGCTGTAGCGCGGCGTAAAGACCGGCAAACGTTCATCCAGCGGCAGGCTGTACAGCGGCTGCCCTTCGTCATTCATAAGATTCATCAGCGGAAACGCGGTGGCGTTAGGTTCGCGCTGGCTTTTGCTCTGCGGCTGGCTAAAGCGCCACGGCTGATGCGCAGGCGCGTCATCCCACAGATAACGACGCGGGCTTGAAATACCGCTGTCGCCTTCCGTGCCCTGCCGCTGCAGGGCGAGGCTATGCGCCTCTTCACCGACGCGTACGATAGAAGGCCAGACAAAGGCGTCGTCGCGGCCGCTTTCCATGGAAAAGTGCGGCTTGCCGAACTGCGCCTGGCTAAATTCCAGCCGGCTTGAGAACAGCGCCTCGCTAAACCGCTGCGGATGGCTCAGCGAGCGAACGTGAAGCTCTGTCGTCTGCTGCAGCCCTTCATTGCGGCTGCCGTGATCCTCAATCAGCACGCCGCAGGTATGCGTATTGCCCACGTCGAGCACCAGATCCACGGCCACGGAGGGCGACTGAAGCGTTTCGGTGACGATTTGTATTTCCGGCATCCGCGCGTCAACGCTGAGCATTTCCAGCAGGTTGAGATAGTGCGCCTGATACTCAAAGGCTTTCAGGGCGAGGGCAATATCTTTTTCGCCCCGTTCCTCCCTGCGGGTGGCGTAGTCGATAAAGACGTCGCGTAGCCAGCCGTCGACCCACGTCTGGTCAAGAAACTCGGCTATCTCCTCGTTGCGCCAGGCCAGGGCGAAGCGCGTGCCGTTACGCACGTCGGAAAGGGTTGGCGCAAGCGCGGCCGCAGAACCCTCGTCGGCAAAGGTTTTGGTATCAAAAGCCAGCGTCAGGCGCACGGTGTTGCCGGCGGCGTCCGGCGTATCCAGACGGCTTATCTGCGCGCGCGCCCAGTTGGCCGGGCCGCCGGTGAAGGTGCGGATAGCGTTAACCCGCAGCACCGGCAGCGGCAGCCAGATGTTATTCAATACGTCGAGCGAATGGGCCTGCGTCAGCGTGATTTCCGGGCGAACGATTTCCGGCGAGCGCCCGTTTTCTGCCGGCAGGGTGAACTTCGCCAGGCTTTCGTCATAGTCCAGGCGCAGCAGCGGGCCGTTGGCGCTTTGGCGTACGAAGCTGGCGTTGCGGCCTGTGCGCGGCGCCAGGCCGAAATCCAGAAACTGCACGCCGCTGTTTTTAATCAGGGTTACGCCGGATGGGTAACCGATAAGTTTTGCCTGCATGGTTATTTGCCCACTCTGGTAAAGGTTACGGGAACCAGGGTTTCATTCTCATCACGCTCGTAGCGGGCGTTGCACTGGGCCGCGCCGGTCAGCCCCTGCGAGCAGATAATTTCCGGCACCGCGTGGCGGTGGGTTCCGTGAAAACACTCCGCCCTCGAACGGGGCTTAATCACCAGGTTGCCGGACTGCATAAGCCCGAAATGCATCTCGGCCCGGCAAATAAAACCGTCTTCGTGCACGATGCGCGCCTGGCCGACATTTTTGCCGACCTGCAAACGCATCCCCGTAGGGATATCCATGGCGGCGTCGCTGGCCTTGAAGGCGACGCGCCAGTTGCCATCAAGGAACTTTGTGGTGCCGGCTTTTACCGCTTCGGCGGGCAGCACTAACGCATTTTTAGGCGGCGGCTCGGCGGGCTTTGCTTCTTCAACCGGCTGGCGGAGAACCTGTGCTTTTTGCAAGGGCAGCGCGTTCAACAAAACGGGCGGGGCGATGGGTTCAGGCGCCTTCACCGGCTCAACCATGGCGACCGAAACGGTTTCAGCTTCGTCGTCCGCCGGGTGAATCAGCGGGTAAAGCCAGGGCCACGCCAGAAGCAGCGCGATGAAAAGGCTGAGGTTGAAGACGGGCCACAGAATTTTGCGCCAAGCGCTTCGCCGCGCAACCGGTAAAGGCTCCTGAGGCGCCGGAAGGACAGGCGCAGGCGCTTCGGGCTGGCTCAGGGTGACAATCACCGGTTCAGGATCGTCATGGGCATCTTCTTCGGGGGGGACTTCAGCAGATGGCGCAGGCTGCTGTACAAGCATTGCTGGCGGCTCCTGCTCCTCTTGCGGCTCTGGCTTCATGCTTTCATGCAGGCACGCCAGCGCGTGCTGGTCAGCGGGCGTATTGAGGTCGATAAAGCCCCAGAATGTCAGTACCGGTTTTTCATCCACCAGATAAACATGCTGGCAGCCGGGAAAACGAAGGGCGTGCTGCAGGAGGCTGCCAAAAAGCCGCTCGGCGGTTTTGGGCGACGCCAGGCTGCGTTCGCTGAGCTGCGAGGCGGTCAGCAGGCAGTTATCCAGATAACGCAGGGCCTGTATGCGCTGCTTTTCGCTAGCGCAGGCCCAGGGAATAACGGTGCCGGGCCTGCGGGGCGTACCAGTCTACCTTATCGCCGCTATCATCAGGCTGGGGAATCGCCAGGCAATCCGCCAGCAGGGACTGTTTTCGTAACCTTAAGGTTTCGCGTATTTGCCGCGCAGAATCAAAAATAGACTGCCCGTTTTCACCCAGCGCGAGAAAGTTATCGCAATAACCGCTGCGCAATAATATTTTTGACAATTCTTTAACCTTTATCCATCAGACTTATTTAGCTATTTGCTGGTCGTTGTCTATTTTAACGGCTTTATGGATAAAAAAGGGCTTAACGCATAAGACAAAAAGCGGACAAAAGCGCCGGCTATTAGCGCTTTTGCTCAGGGAAGGGTAATACGAAATAATAAGGATGTTAAATTTGTTTTATTATTTGATGAGCTATCGCTATAAATAGAGTGATGTTAAAATAGTCAAAAAAAAGCTCCCTTATAAAAGGAAGCTTGAGTGCCTTTAGCAATAAAAGGCAACAGGCATCTGGTCAAATACTAAGATTGTAAATTTTCCCCGCGCTGACCTGACGAGAGATGCCGTCCGCGCTGTAGGTGGCGTTTTTGTTATCGACCTGATTGACCATATTTTTTAAATCTTTTGCTTTTTGCATATGCATTTCAAGCAAAGTGGCTATCTGCTTATTCAGTTCGTTAGATGTTCTTACCCGCTGGGTAACGTTTTTCCACAGCGTGCCAAAAGCCTCATGATCCCGGTAGGGAGCCGCCAGGTTAAGACGATGCTCTTCCTGGTTGCGCATTTCATCATAATAGCCAATGGTTGAGAGCAGCCGGCTTTTGGTGTCGGATATTATCTGCAACGATACCGGGTTAATCTGCGGGCGCCTTAACTGGTTCATTTCTTCCGTAAGAATCGCTTCCAGTTCCACCATGGAATCATGCATTTTTATCAAGATTAGTCGTAAGTTTTCCATTGTTTATGCTCGAAGCATCGTTTAAGAGAAGTTAAGCATATCCTGCACTAAGGCATGCGCGATTTTATCGGTATCAATATGTAATTCGCCGGATTCCATGGCGGCCTTGATATTAGCCAAACGTTCCATGTTGATGTCGTGAGTGGTGTCTGTCTGAACGGCTTGCGTCAGCTTGCTTAGGCTAACCTGGGTACCTGCCGTTTCGCTGCTGGCAACGGGGGCTTTGCTTACGCTCTGCGCTTTGGGGCGTATCGCTAAGTCATGCAGAGCATTGCCGGAAGTAACAGGTTGTGCTCGGTCGATGCTCATAATAGTCCTCTTTACTGGTTGTTCTGGGGTTTCACGCTACAAAAATATAAATCGGCGAATTCAAAAAAAACTAAAACTATTCTTTAATGAAAATGCTCACTTTACCTTCTGCGGTGGCTTTTCCACTGATGACCTGCCCGGAACGGGTCTTTATGCGCAGCGTTTCATCCAGCGCCGCGTTGTCCAGCGCCTTGCCGCTGGTACGGATTTGAAAACCCTCCCCTGCGGCCCAGCACCTCAACCTCCTGTCCGGCGAGCACCTTCCAGCGCTTGCGCAGGTGGCTTTCGAGCACCGGCTGGCCGGCGTTGATGGCGCGGGTCGTCACCTGGCCGATAATGTCCTCCTTGTGGGATATCAGTCCGGGCGGCAAGCGGTCCATGGCGCCGCTTTGAAGAGCGATGTCCGCAGCCCGTATCAGGCTGCCGGCCTTCAGCGCGCGGCTTGCGGTCCACCAGCTTCCCTCAGCCTGAATCTTCACCTGGATGAACTTTTTTTGGTTACCGCACTGGGCGATCACGCTGCGGTTGCCGGCAATGCGCGAATTGTTGCCGCTAACGGAAAGCCGCGGCGTGGCGCAGAGTTCAGCAAGCTGTCCGGGCGGCGTAAGAACCGTGACGCTGCGAATAATCGCATCGTCTTCGTTATTAAGCAGGGCCGCGATCTGGCTCTCTAAAGGCGTTTTTTCCGTTTGCGCCTGCGCCGGGATAGCGAAAAATATCACGCCAAAGAACAGCACGGCCGGACGGATAAATAAAAGACGGGACAACGCGGACATCAAACTCTGGCCTTATAATATCGGGCGGGAAAGAAAAACCTGAACCGCAAAGGTTACGGTAAAAAGTATAGGCCAGAATGCGGAAAATTTAATGCATGAAATGCGCGCGCTTCCGTAGCTATATAAAGCTATAGACGTGAATTTAATAGCCATGGTTTTTTAGATGACTAATTGCGTTTATTTCTGTCATGTTTTTGCGTTATAGAATTACATTGTTCCATTTTAGTATATGCGCATGATTCATTTGGCAGAGGCCAGCAAAACCATGCTTGACAAGCTCGATAATTCGCTGCGTTTTCAGCAGCAGGCATTAAGTTTGCTTAATCAACGGCAGGATATTTTAGCATCGAATATCGCAAATGCCGATACGCCAGGTTATTTAGCCAGAGATATTGATTTTAGCCAGCAGCTGAAAAAAGCGATGGGTAATGGCATGCAGCCAACGGCGCCTTTGGCTTTAACGCTGACGACGCAAAAACATATTCCGGCCAGCGCACCCGCGATGCATCAGGGCCAATTATTATATCGTGTGCCGGACCAGCCGAGCGCTGATGGCAATACGGTGGATATGGACCGTGAGCGCGTCAACTTCGTTGATAACAGTATCAAATATCAGTCCAGCCTGACGATGCTCGGCGGGCAAATTAAAAGCATGATGAGTGTCATCAGCCAGGGTTAATTATTGCTATGTCTTTATTTAGTATTTTGGATATTTCCGGTTCGGCGATGGCCGCCCAGTCAAAAAGGCTTAACGTCAGCGCCAGCAATATGGCCAACGCCGACAGCGCCGTGGGGCCTGACGGTAATCCTTACCGCGCCCGCCAGGTTGTGTTTCAGGTTGATGCCGCCGCGGGGCCAACAGATAGGCGGCGTTAAAGTCAGCGACGTTGTGGAAAGCAGCGCGCCGGATCGCATGGTTTACGAGCCCGGCAATCCGCTGGCGGACGCGAAAGGCTACGTGCGTATGCCTAACGTCGATGTGGTCAGCGAGATGGTGAACACCATCTCGGCCTCGCGCAGCTACCAGGCGAATGTGGAAGTCATGAACAGCGCAAAATCACTGCTGTTAAAAACATTGACCCTGGGTCAATAGAATCAATAAGGAAGATTGATATGGCCGTTTCAGCGGTGATGAATCAAACCAGCGCTCCCGGCGCGACAAAAAGCAGCAATGGCCTGGGGGATAACGTTGAGGATCTCATGAATAACTTCATGACCCTCCTCGTGGCGCAAATGCAAAACCAGGATCCGACCAACCCGATGGACAACAACCAGCTCACCTCGCAGCTGACGCAGTTCCAGACGGCGGCCGGCGTTCAGCAGCTCAACAGCAGCCTGAACGCCATGGGCACCCTGGTGTCGGGCATGCAGCAGATGGACTCCAGCCAGTGGATTGGACGTAAGGTGTTAACCGAAGGCGAGTCGACGATTTCCAACGCCGAGGGCGGAAATCAGGAAGGCGCCTTCACCATCAGCAGCGACGCCGATACCGTCAGCGTGATCCTCACCGATGCCCAGGGCAACGTGTACACCGCCGACATGAAGGATGTGAAAGCGGGCGTTCACCAGTTCAGGATGGAAGATTTAACCAATTTCCAGCCTGCCGATCCGGGCACCATTGAGGACGGCAGCTTTAAAGTTTCCTACTCCGTCACCAACGCAGATGGCAGCACGCCAGAGATTGTTTCCCTGAAAAAATCAACGGTGGAAAGCGTGGCGTTTACGCCTACGGGCGCACTGTTGCAGCTGGGCATGGGGGAAACGGCGATGCTGGGCGATGTGTATCTCGTTGAATAAATTCTTTTTTAATTTTTAGCTTTCAGGAATAACAACATGGGCTTTTCACAAGGGCTTAGCGGATTAAGCTCCGCCTCGCAGGCGCTGGACGTGGTCGGCAACAACATTGCCAACTCCCAGACGGTAGGTTTTAAATCGGGCTCCATTGCCTTTGCCGACGTCTTCGCCGGCTCCCAGATCGGGATGGGCGTGCAGGTTTCCGGCGTCAATCAGAATTTCAGCGATGGCGTGCTTGGCCAGGGCAACAGCAACCTTGATATGGGCATTTCCGGCAACGGTTTCTTCCGCATGGTGAACGAAGCCGGCAGCGTGTTCTATAGCCGTAACGGTCAGTTCCAGAGCGACGAAAATGGCTTTATCATCAATAACCAGGGGATGTATTTAACCGGTTACCAGGCCACCGGCACGCCGCCGACTATTCAGCCCGGCGCCGCCATCGGACCTATCCAGATCCCTTCAGGCCAGATGCAGGCGCGCGCATCTGACGCCGGCACGATGAAAGGCAACCTGGATTCCGGCACCGAGACTATCGATCCCGCAACTAATCCGTTCGATCCTTCTGATGCAAAAAGCTACAGCTCGGTTACCCAGGTCGACGCCTACGATAGCCTTGGCAACAAGCACACCATTAACGTCTATTTCGTAAAAACGGGCGACAACAAATGGTCGACCTATTCCAGCGACACCACTTCACCGAAGCATGACGGCAGCGGCAATCCTGTTTATCAAAAGATGGACATCGAGTTCGATCCGGCCGGTCAGTTAACCACCAATCCGGCAAAGCTTAACGTGCAGAGCGACGGCTATAAAGGCGGCGACGCGCTGAACTTCGATCTTGATATGGCGGGCATGACCCAGCAGGCGACCGACACCGCTATGGAAAGCCCAAGCACTACGGGCTATGCGCCCGGCCTGATGAACGGCTATGTGGTAGGCGACAGCGGTGAAATCATCGCCTCTTACAGCAACGGTCAGAAGCAGACTATCGGCCAGGTGGTGCTTAGCAACTTCACAAACCCGGGCGGTCTGGCTTCAGAAGGCAATAACTGCTGGTCTGAAACCCCGGCCTCCGGCCAGCCGGTATCGGGTATTTCCGGCACGGGCAACCTCGGCACGCTGTACGGCAACCGACTTGAAGCCTCCAACGTTGATCTGAGCAAGGAGATGGTCAACATGATCGTCTACCAGCGTAACTATCAGTCCAACTCGCAAACCATCAAAACGCAGTCTGAGCTTCTTCAGATTCTGTCGAACATGTCGTAAAGCGGGCTGATATGGATCGCGCAATTTACACCGCTTTGGGGGCAGCGAACGCTGCCCTTAATCGCCAGGCGGTCACTTCGAATAATCTGGCAAACGCCTCCACGCCGGGGTTTCGCGCCCAGATGATGGCCTGGCGGGCGGTGCCGGTTGAGGGGCCCTCCGTTCAGACGCGAACGCTGGTGACCGAATCCACGCCTTACCACGACAACACCATGGGCAGCGTAAACCAGACGGGGCGCAGCCTTGACGTCGCCCTGCCGCAGGATGGCTGGCTTGCGGTGCAGCTTGCCGACGGCTCCGAGGGCTATACGCGAGACGGCAACATCGAGGTGGACAGCGAAGGCCAGCTGCGGGTGCGCGGGTTTGCGCTGCTCGGCGACGGCGGCCCGCTAACCGTGCCGCCGCAGTCGCAGGTCACCCTGGCTCCGGACGGCACCATCACCGCGCTTGGCGCGGGCGACGAGCCTGCGGCGCTGGCGCAGGTTGGACGACTCAAACTGGTTAACGCTCCGATTCAGCAGCTGCGGCACGGCGACGACGGCCTGTTTCATTCCGCAGCCAACCCAGGCCAGCCCCTTCCGGCGGACCTGGACATGAAGCTGGTGCCGGGCGCCATTGAAAGCAGCAACGTCAGCCCCGTAAAAGCGATGGTCGACATGATCGCCACGGCGCGCAGTTTCGATATGCAAATGAAGGTTATCAGCTCCGTTGATGACAACGCGAAGAGCGCCAATCAGCTACTGAACATAGGCTAACGCCGGCAAGGAGACATTCTTTATGATCCGTTCGTTATGGATTGCCAAAACAGGTCTTGAAGCACAGCAAACCAATATGGATGTGATTTCAAACAACCTGGCAAACGTCAGCACCAACGGCTTTAAACGCCAGCGTGCGGTGTTTGAAGATCTGCTCTACCAGACGCTGCGCCAGCCGGGCGCCCAGTCCTCCGAGCAGACCACCATCCCCTCCGGCCTGCAGCTGGGTACGGGCGTGCGTCCGGTAGCCACCGAGCGTATTCACAGCCAGGGCAGCCTGACGCAGACCAATAACAGCAAAGATGTGGCTATTAACGGCGGCGGTTTTTTCCAGGTGCAGATGCCCGACGGCTCCATGGCCTATACGCGCGACGGCTCGTTCCAGTTTGACCAGAACGGCCAGCTGGTGACGGCAAGCGGCTATCCCATCCAGCCGGCGATTACCGTGCCGCAGGATGCCAATACCCTGACGGTCGGCAAGGATGGGACCGTCAGCGTGACCATCGTCGGCCAGACCGCGCCGCAGCAGATTGGCCAGCTTACCCTCGCCACCTTTATCAACGACTCCGGGCTGGAGAGCATTGGCGAAAACCTTTACCGCGAAACCCAGTCGTCCGGCGCGCCAAACGAATCCACGCCGGGGCTCAACGGAGCCGGTTCCTTAACGCAGGGCTACGTTGAAACCTCCAACGTCAACGTCGCTGAAGAGCTGGTCAATATGATCCAGACCCAGCGGGCTTATGAAATCAACAGTAAAGCTGTTTCGACATCCGATCAGATGTTGCAACGCCTGATGCAACTTTAATGGCACCGCAGGCCGCCGCCCGTCCTTTACCCACGGGTCGTAGCCTGCGCGTCCTGACCGCAGTGAATGAAATGAAAAATCATCCCTTTTCCCATCCCGCCCGAGCGCAGGCAAGCCCCACGCGCGGCATGTTCAAACGTACCCTGGTCCCGCTGATGCTCGCTCTGCCGCTGGCCGGCTGCGCGTATATTCCGCATAAGCCTTTGGTGGAAGGGCAGACCACGGCCAACCCGGCTCCGGTGGCGCCGGCGGTGATTAATGGCTCGGTGTTTCAAAGCGGGCAGGCGATGAATTACGGCTACCAGCCGATGTTTGAAGACCGGCGGCCAAGAAACATCGGCGATACGCTGACTATAGTGCTGCAGGAAAACGTTAGCGCCAGCAAAAGCTCGTCGGCCAATGCCTCCCGCGACGGATCGACAGGGCTGATGTTTGACGCCATGCCAAGGGCCCTCACCGGTTTGTTCGGCGGCGACAGGGCTAACACCGCGATTAGCGGCAACAATGATTTCACCGGCAAAGGCGGCGCGGCGGCGAAAAATACCTTTAACGGCACGATAACCGTCACGGTGAGGGAGGTGCTGCAAAACGGCAACCTGAGCGTGGTGGGCGAAAAACAAATCGCCATTAACCAGGGAACCGAATTTATCCGCTTCTCCGGGATAGTTAACCCGCGCACCATCAGCGGCAACAACACGGTGATATCTACTCAGGTAGCCGATGCGCGCATTGAATATGTCGGCAATGGCTACATCAACGAAGCGCAGCAGATGGGCTGGTTACAGCGTCTGTTCCTCAATCTTTCACCTTTTTAGTTAGCCGATATGAAAACTTTCCTGCTCACTTTTTGCCTTGGCCTGCTCTGCGCCGGCCTGTTTATTCTGCCCTCATCATCGGCGTATGCCGAACGCGTCCGGGACCTGACCTCTGTTCTCGGCGTGCGCAGCAACTCGCTGATGGGCTACGGCCTGGTGGTGGGGCTGGACGGTACGGGGGATCAGACCATGCAGACCCCGTTTACCACCCAGAGTCTGAACAACATGCTCTCGCAGTTGGGCATCACGGTGCCCTCGGGCACCAATATGCAGCTTAAAAACGTGGCGGCCGTGATGGTCACGGCGGAGCTGCCTCCCTTTGTCCGCGCCGGCGAGAAAATTGACGTCGTTGTCTCCTCAATGGGCAACGCGAAAAGCCTGCGCGGCGGAACGCTGCTGATGACGCCGTTAAAAGGCGTGGATAACCAGATTTACGCCCTGGCGCAGGGCAACCTGCTGGTGTCGGGCGCCGGCGCGCAGGGCGGCGGCTCCAGCGTGCAGGTTAACCAGCTAAACGGCGCGCGCATCAGCGGCGGCGCCACCGTTGAACGCGAGGTGCCGATGAGCTTTGCCGGGCAGAACACGCTCTACCTGCAGCTTAACGACGGCGATTTCGGCCTTGCCCAGCAGATAAGCGACGAGATAAACCGCCGCATCGGCGCCGGTACGGCGGTTGCTGAAGATTCACGAGTGATCAAACTTTTTGCCCCGGCGAGCAGCGCGGCGAAAGTGCGTTTCCTGGCCGATGTACAGAATCTGTCGATTCGTCCAGGCCCAATGGAGGCCCGCGTTATCGTCAACTCCCGCACGGGCTCGGTGGTGATGAACCGCCACGTAACCCTGGACGCCTGTGCCGTCGCGCAGGGCGATTTAACCGTTGAGGTTGCGCGGAACACCCAGGTCAGCCAGCCGGATACGCCTCTGGCGGGCGGGCAAACCGTTGCGACAAACGACACGCAAATTTCGCTGCGCGAGCAAAACGGCGCCCTGCAGCGCGTGAATACCAGCGCCGATTTGAACCGCGTGGTGCGTGCGCTTAACAGCCTTGGCGCAACGCCAAACGACCTGATGTCCATTTTGCAATCGATGAAAAGCGCCGGCTGCCTGCGCGCGAAACTGGAGACCAACTGATGAACAGTTCAGCTCTGATTCAGGGCGCGGCCTTTGATATTCGCAACCTCGACGCTTTAAAACGCACCGCGAAAGAAGACCCGCAGCAGGGCCTGAAGGCCGCAGCTAAGCAGATGGAAGGGCTGTTCGTACAGATGATGCTTAAAAGCATGCGGGATGCTTCTTTGAAAGGCGGGCTTTTTAATACCCAGCAGTCGGAGATGTTTACCTCTATGTACGACCAGCAGATCTCCCAGAGCATTGCCGAACGCGGCAGCCTGGGGCTTGCTGACGTGCTGGTTAAACAGATGGGCGGCGAGGCGGACCCTGATAAGCGCGTGACGCCCACCGCGTTTAAGCCGCTTTCGCTCGATAGCGCTTCGTTTAAACGTATTCCGCAGCGGCTAAGCCCCGAAGATATCGTCAGGCAGGAAAAAGCCAGAACGGCGGGCGAAGCGGGCATCAGCGGTAAAAGCGGCGATTTTATCGCTCGCCTGCTGGCGCCGGCGATGGATGCCTCAAAGAAAAGCGGTATTCCCCACCAGCTTATTATTGCCCAGGCGGCTTTGGAATCCGGGTGGGGTAATCAGGAAATTCTTACCAAAGAGGGTAAGACCAGCTACAACTTATTTGGTATTAAGGCGACCGGCGGGTGGAAAGGCGATACGACGGAAATAACCACCACCGAATATATAAACGGCGTGCCGCAAAAGGTGAAGGAAGCATTTCGCGTCTATGGTTCGTATTCTGAAGCGTTATCGGACTATGCGGCGCTGCTGGCGAATAATCCACGTTATCAAAATGTTACGCGCGCGCCATCCCCTGAACATGCGGCAAGGGCCCTGCAGAGCGGCGGCTATGCGACAGATCCACAATATGCCAAAAAATTAATCTCAATTATCCAACAGGTGAAGGGTAATGTTAATAAGGCGTTAAATGCCTATAAAAATGATCTTTCTTCACTATTTTAGAATTATCGTTTTAGTTTATTTTGATCTGACCGATATATAAATTATCAGTAGGAATTTTCTTAAGTGCGCTTAAGGATATTCTGCGCAGGAATTTAACGGTGGATATTTATGAATCTTTTAAACCTTGCTCAAACAGGTCTGAGTTCCGCCCAGTCGGCATTAAACGTTGTGGGTAATAACCTCAGCAACGCCATGACCAGCGGCTACAGCCGCCAGAGCATTATTTTAGGTGAGGCGGGCGGCAGAACCGCCGGCAACGGCTTCTTCGGCTACGGCGTGCAGGTTAACGGCGTCCAGCGAGCCTACGACAGCTTCATCAATAATCAGGTGCGCGGCGCCGCCACGGAGTATCAGGCGATGGCCAGCCGGTATCAGCAGCTCAGCCAGATCGACAACATGCTGGGCGATGATACCTCCAACGTCTCTGTTACCCTGGGCAACGCCTTCGGCGCGATGGAGAAGATGAGCAGCGATCCGGTAAGCCTGGCCGCCCGTCAGGAAACCCTCTCGCAGTTCAAAGCGCTTTCCTATCAGTTCCAGAACAACAGCAAGACCCTTAATGGCCTGGAGAAATCCACCAACACCCAGATTTCGCAGACCGTTAATGACATCAACGCCAGTACTGAACAGCTTGCCAGGCTGAACCGGGAAATCGAAAAGATTCAGGGTCAGACGGGAACCCTGCCCCCCGACCTGCTCGATCAGCGTGATTCTCTGCTAAGCAAGCTTAACGATCAGATTGGCATTCGCGTTACGGAAAACCCGACCACCGGCCCGGGTGGACGTGACGATGGCAAACGGGCTGCCGCTGGTTAACGGTGAGCGTGCTTATACCCTGGAAGCGGCGGCTTCACCGGCAAACCCGTCAAAAACCGTGGTTGCGTACGTTGATGCTTCGGGCAACTCTCTGCCGCTGGACGAATCAAAAATCACCACCGGCAAGCTTGCCGGCCTGTTCAAGTTCCGTAACGAAGATCTCACGGACGCGCGCAACCAGCTCAACCAGCTTGCCTTACAGATGGCAAACCGCTTTAACGAAGTGAACCAGCAAGGCTACGACCTGAACGGCGAAGAGGGGACGGCCATCTTTAATATCGCCGACCCGGTAGCGCTGGCTAATCGCAATAACAACGGCAGCGCCTCGCTGGGCGTGTCCTACAGCAGCATCACCGACGTTAAGCCGCAGGATTACACCATCACCTTTAAAGGACCCGGCGCCAACGACTGGGAAGTCACCACCGGCAGCGGCAACGTCGTCAATACGACGGTGGGGCCGAACGGCGAAATTGAGTTTGACGGCCTTTCCATCACGCCGCAGGGCAACCCGCAGGCCAACGACAGCTTCGTGCTTAACTCGGTAACCGGCGTGGCGGACAATCTGAGCGTTGCCATTGAAGACGGCAATAAAATCGCCGCTTCAAGCTCGCCGGACAGCAGCGACGAGAGCAACAACGAAAACATCAAAAACCTGATCGCCATTAAAGATGAAGCGCTCATCGGCAAATCCACCCTCACCGAGGCGTATGCAAACCTCGTCAGCAGCGTGGGGTCGTCTATGACGTCGCTGAAAGCCAATGCGGCCACCGGCGCTAAAACCGTTGACGCGCTGCTCTATCAGCAGCAGGCGGTTTCCGGGGTGGATCTCAACGAGGAGTACATAAATTTAACCATGTATTCCCAGTACTATCAGGCGAACGCGCAGGTTTTACAAACCGCGACAACCCTGTTCGACACCATTTTAAGCATCCGCTAAGCGCCGTTCACCCCAAGGGGGAATGTGAGAAAGGAAGAAGGGAAAAACGATGCGTCTAAGCACTCAGTATATGTATCAAAGCAACATCGATAGCTTATCTAAGGCGATGAACAGCGGTAACGACGTGTATATGCGTCTGTCGTCAGGGCAGATTTTACTGAAGCCTTCCGACGATCCGGCCGGGGCGTCCCAGGCGGTGATTTACCAGAATGCGCTGGCGAACATTACCCAGTTTGATACCGCACGCTTATATGCCCGCGATGCTCTCGGTCAGGAAGACACGACGCTTAATTCTATTGCTAATCTGATGACGAAAAACCTGTCGGAGAAGATTGTGGCCGGCGGTAACGGCGCCTATTCGGACGCCGACCGTCAGGCTCTGGCAACGGAGCTGCAGGGTATCCGCGATAATATGCTGGATCTGGCGAACAGCAAAAACCAGAACGGACGCTATATATTCTCCGGCTACAAGACGGGCGAAGCCCCGTTCCAGGCTGACGGCACCTATGTCGGCGGCGACGTGGCGATGACGCAAAAGGTAGCGGACAGCACTGAAATCTCGGTCGGGCATACGGGCAAAGATGTTTTTATGAGCGGCACGCCGGACGACGTTTTCGCCGCGCTGGACAAAGCGATTGCGGCCCTCAAGCAGCCGGTGGTGGATGATGCCGATCGCGAGGCGCTGCAAAGCACCCTTGATAGCGTCAACGTCTCTATTAGCCGCGGCATTGATAACCTCGGCAAAATCCAGGCGGAGGTCGGTACTAACCTGCAGCAGATTGAGTCCCTTGGTTTTAGCTCGGAGACGCAAAAGATAACTTTGCAGTCGCGCCTGCAGCAAACGGTCGGTTCCGATCCGGACTCAATGATTAGCCTCGTTTCACAATCAAAGATGACCGAATTCGCGCTCAACTCGTCAATGATGGTTTTCCAGTCCATGCAGCAAATGTCGATATTTAATATGTTACGTTAATATTATATTTTATGTAAAAAATACTGCGCCATATTGTTATTTATTAATGGCCGGTTTGATTATCTGAAATAGGATAATTGACTCATAACTTCCCGGCGGAAGTATAACTTCCGCATGGGGAAATTATATGGTCATCTAATTAAAATAAAAATTGCACATTTTATGTGAATGATGTTGTTATACTTTTTTCCTGTTTAAGTGCGCCTGGCTTATTTTTACTGATTATTGGTCGTTGACTGTTCTTTACCTACCGAAAAGAAAAATCCTATAATTAACGCATATTATAGTGAACGTTCAGCTTGTCAGCTTTTTAAGGGCGTTTGACGAGCGTGCCTGGTTATTAGTTGGTGGGATAATGGAAATATGAATGGTATCTATAACCCGAATGGCGTAGTAGATAAAAATGAACTGTGGGTAAAGTATGGTTCATTAGTACGTCATGAAGCGCTTCGTCTTCAGGTTCGTTTGCCGGCAAGCGTCGACCTTGACGATCTTATTCAGGCGGGCTCTATTGGGTTACTGGTGGCAATTGATGATTTCGACCCCAGTAAGGGCGTGACGCTGGGAAATTATATTACCCAACGCGTACGCTGGGCATTACTCGATGAGCTTCGTGAAAGAGACTGGGTGCCAAGGCGGGTACGCCATAACGCCCGGGAGATTGCCGCCGTTATTCAAAGAATCGAGCAAAGGACCGGTATGACGGCCTCTGAAGCCGAGGTGGCTAAGGAAATGGGCGTCACCATACGCGAATACCAGCAGATGCTGGCCGATACAAACAGCAGTCAGCTTTATTCGCTGGAGGAGCTACAGGAGGAGTCTGCGGATGGCTTTGAGCAGCCTGAATCACAGCATGAAAATTTAAATCCTTTAAATAGCTTGATGATTAAAAAGCTTATTAGCCAGATATCAAATGAAATAAGCGCACTACCAGAACGCGAGCAGCTATTGTTAAATCTCTATTACCAGCAAGATCTCAACATGAAAGAGGTAGGGGTGTTGTTGGGCATTACGGAGACCCGCGTTAGCCAGTTGCATAGCCAGGCGATAAAAAGATTACGGGCGCGATTAGATTCAATTAGGTAATATTTTAAGTTACTTATTACGATCACTTTATTAACATCAGGGAAATCTTTGATCATTATTCTATTACATTATTCGATGTAATGGTTGTTTCAATATGCGCCGTGTTTACGTATCGGTGGATATAACATAGGTAACATAAACAATGCATCTCGATGAACAACTGCAAAGTATTCATGATATCAACCTGTCCTATCTGCTGCTGGCACAACAGTTAATTAGAGAGGATAAATTCGCCGCGGGTTTTCGTCTCGGTCTGACCGAAGCGACGATTGATACCTTAAAGGAATTATCTCTGCCTCAGCTGATTAAACTGGCGTCGACGAATCAGTTAATTTGCCGCCTGCGTGTTGATAATGAAATCGTAATCGATCACTTAACGAAAGACTCGCGCATTGAAGCCTTACAGCAAATGCATACCGGCATCATCTTATCAACCAATCTGCTGAATTCACTTGTGGAAGAAAGCGTTCCTGCTGCCTAGGAGTCTGGATCATGTCCGAAAAAAGCATTTTAGATGAAATTAAAGAAATCCATATCGCGATGGCTTTAATTTCCTTTGGCGCGCGTATGCAGGTGCTGGAAAGCGAAACAAGCTTAAGCCGTAGAAGATTGCTAAGGCTTTATAAAGAACTCAGAGGCTGCCCGCCGCCGAAGGGAATGCTGCCTTTTTCCGAAGACTGGTTTATGTCATGGGAGCAGAATATTCACTCCTCGATGTTCTATAACATCTTCCTGTATCTGCAAAAAACGGAAGAGTGCCGTCCTATCGAAGCCATGGTGAAAGCCTACCGTCTCTATCTGGAACAGTGTCCGACGACCGCGGATGAGAAGCCGGTGCTCGGCCTTACCAGGGCCTGGACCCTGCTGCGCTTTGTTGATTGCGGAATGATCGAACACACCGAGTGTTGCGTCTGCCACGGCTGGTTTGTGGCCTCCCGGGAACATGCGAAGAACCCCTTTACCTGCAGCCTGTGCAGCCCGCCATCGCGCGCCATGAAGAAAAGTAAGGTGTATGACTTAGCCGTGCAAAACGCATAAAGCGTCTGATAACCGTAGGTCGCTCATAAGGATATTACTACCCTGACGTCGTCATCAACGATGAGAAGGTTACCGTACGGAAAAAGGCTGGTAACCGCTGCATAAGGGTACGATCGAGATTTTTTTTCAGTAGGAGTTCATGTGTTAGTCATTGTTGGTTATGTGGTAATCATCCTTACCGTCTTTGGTGGATATGGTTTATCCGGCGGGCATTTCGGCGCGCTATATCAACCGCTCGAAGTGCTGATTATTGGCGGGGCGGGGATCGGCGCCTTTATCGTCGGCAATAATGGCAAGTCCATTAAGGCCACGATGAAGTCGCTGCCGCACCTGATGAAAGGATCGTCTTACACCAAAGCCCTGTATATGGATCTTATCGGCGCTTTGTATCTGGTGCTGAACAAAAGCCGCCAGAACGGCATGATAGCGCTGGAAAATGACATCGAGGACCCGCAGAACAGCCCTATTTTTTCCGCCTATCCCCGGCTGCTGGCAGACTCGGTGCTGATGAACTTTGTGCTTGATTATCTGCGCCTGATGGTCAGCGGCAACATGAACGCTTTCGAGATGGAAGCGCTGATGGATGAGGAAATCGAAACCTGCGAGCACGAGCATGAAGTCCCGGCCAGCAGCCTTAATAACGTAGGCGACGCCCTGCCGGCTTTCGGTATCGTTGCTGCGGTGATGGGCGTGGTCAACGCGCTGGCCTCAGCGGACAGGCCCGCTTCGGAGCTGGGTGAGCTGATTGCCCATGCGATGGTGGGCACCTTCCTGGGGATACTGTTGGCCTATGGATTCGTCCTGCCGCTGGCCCACCCTCCTGCGTCAGAAAAGCAGCGAGCAGATTAAGATGCTGCAGTGCATCAAGATGACGCTTCTTTCCAGCCTCAACGGCTACGCGCCGCAAATCGCCGTTGAGTTCGGCCGCAAAATTTTATTCACCAGCGAGCGCCCTACCTTTATTGAACTGGAAGAGCATGTGCGCCAGGTGAAATCCTCTTCATCGGCTAGCGGATCTGCGGAAAGTTCCTCATGAGTAAAAATGATAAGTCGTTGATTGTCGTCCGCAAACGTAAAGGCCATAAGCACGGCCATCACGGCGGCTCGTGGAAAATCGCCTATGCGGATTTCATGACGGCGATGATGGCTTTCTTTCTGGTGATGTGGCTGCTGGCCTCTTCCACGCCGCAGCAGCGCCATCAGATTGCGGAATATTTCAATATGCCGCTGAAGGTCGCGCTAAGCCAGGGCAATAAAGAGAGCCTGAGCGACAGCGTTATCCCCGGCGGAGGCGACGACGTCATCAAGCAGGACGGCGAAGTCTTTAAGCGCACCCTGGAAAAGCTCGACCGCGAAAAGAGTACGCAGAACCTGAAGCGCGCGCTGGATAAGCTGGAAAGCCTGATCAAAAACGATCCGCGGCTGAGCAATTTCGCCTCCAACCTGCGGCTGTCGCTCACCGAGGATGGGCTTTTGATTCAAATTCTCGACAGCCAGGACAGGCCCATGTTCCGGGTCGGCGGCGTGCAGCTGGAACCCTACATGCGCGGCATCCTCGAGAGTCTGGCGCCGGTGCTCAACGATTTGCCCAATCACCTTAGCCTTACCGGGCACACCGATTCCCTGCCGTATCCCGGCGGCGGCGTGGGGTACAGCAACTGGGAGCTTTCCGCGGACCGCGCTAACGCCTCCCGCCGCACGCTGGTCGCCGCAGGGCTTGCGTCAGACAAGTTCATGCGCGTGACGGGAACGGCGGACATTATGGTGCTGGAAAACACCCGGCCCACGGATCCGTCTAATCGACGCATCAGCATTCTGGTACTAAGCCAGGAAAAAGAGAAAAGCATCAGGCATGAATACCTCTCGCGGGGTACGACTTCGCCTGCGCAGCATAAAGAGCAGATAGAAGCACAGCTTAAGGCGATGGCCTCCCCGGCGGGGGGAAAAATTGTGCAAACGGAACCCGCAACACTAAACCAGGAGAAGGTTGAGCAAGATGGACGTAAGTGATTTTTATCAAACTTTCTTTGCCGAAGCAGATGAATTACTGGCTGATATGGAGCGGCATCTTCTAGAGCTGGACTGTACCTGCCCCGACAAGGAAATGATGAATGCGATTTTTCGTGCGGCGCATTCCATAAAAGGCGGGGCCGGAACGTTCGGTTTTAGCGTGTTACAGGAAACCACACACTTAATGGAGAATTTACTGGATGATGCCCGTTGTGGGGAGCTTCCTTTAAACAGCGATATCATCAACCTGTTTCTGGAGAGTAAGGACATTATGCAAGAGCAGCTGGATGCGTATAAATCATCTCAGGAACCCGACCAGGAAAGCTTTCGCTACATCTGTGATGCTCTGCGCCAGATAGCGCTTGAGGCCAAAGCCCACAAGGAGGGCGGAACGGCGCTGGCTCCGGCCGCGGCCGTGCCGGCCCAGGCTGAGCCGGCCGCGGACGCAGAAAAAGCGCAGCCGCTACTGAAAATTACGCTTAGCGGTCTTAAAGAGTCGGAAGGCAAGGTTTTGCTCGAAGAGCTGGAAAACCTCGGCGAGCTGGAAGGCCATGAGCTTAGCGGGGATAAAGTGGTAGCGCAGTTACGCACCACGACTTCCCGGGACGATATTTTCGCCGTTCTGTGTTTTGTGCTGGAGCCTGAGCAAATTGAGATCGCGGAAGCCGTCGCCCCGGCCGCCCCGGCCGTTGTCGAAAGCGGTGAAACAGCTTTACCGACCGTGATGGAAAAGGCGACCGAAGTCAGCGTCCAGCCGACGAAAACCGCGGTGTCCAGACCCAAGCCCGCGGCCAGAACGCCGAGCACGGAGGCCAGCAGCAGTATTCGCGTGGCGGTGGAGAAGGTCGATCAGATAATCAACCAGGTCGGCGAGCTGATCATCACCCAGGCGATGCTGTCGCAGCTTTCAGGCACCCTC
The DNA here is from genome assembly GCF_051307045.1 of Dryocola mayonis. Lineage (NCBI taxonomy): Bacteria > Pseudomonadati > Pseudomonadota > Gammaproteobacteria > Enterobacterales > Enterobacteriaceae > Dryocola > Dryocola mayonis. The sequence goes on along the minus strand of NZ_CP150452.1, from coordinate 3,450,946 downwards.
GACCCGGCCGTTCACGACACCCTAATCAGCACCATCGGCCAGATGAGCCGCAACGCGCGCGACCTGCAGGAATCGGTCATGTCGATTCGTATGATGCCGATGGAATACGTCTTTAGCCGCTTCCCGCGCCTGGTGCATGACCTTGCCGGTAAGCTTAATAAAGAAGTGGAGCTGACCTTAAAAGGCGGCTCGGCGGAGCTGGATAAGAGCCTTATCGAAAGGATTATCGATCCGCTCACGCACCTGGTGCGCAACAGCCTCGACCACGGCATTGAGCCGGCGGACATTCGCCGGGCGAAGGGCAAGCCTGAAAAAGGCAATCTGATTCTTTCCGCGGAGCATCACGGCGGCAACATCGTCATTGAAGTGATTGACGATGGCGCAGGGCTTAACCGTGAGCGAATTCTCGCGCGCGCCAAATCACAGGGCATGGCGCTGAGCGATAACATGAGCGACGAAGAAGTCTGGATGCTGATCTTTGCCGCCGGCTTCTCGACGGCCGAGAAGGTCACCGACGTTTCCGGACGCGGCGTCGGCATGGACGTGGTACGAAGAAATATCCAGGAAATGGGCGGCCACGTGGAGATTAAATCCGAACAGGATAAGGGCTCCACCATCCGTATTATCCTGCCTTTGACCCTCGCCATTCTTGACGGCATGTCGGTGAAGGTGGGCGACGAAATTTATGTGCTGCCGCTTAGCACCGTGATGGAGTCGCTGAAGCCTTCTAAAAACGAGCTTTACCGCATGGGCCGGCAACGAGCTGATGCTGCAGGTGCGCGGCGAATACATGCCGCTTATCGAGCTGTATCAAATTTTCGACATCAATAGCGATGCCCTTGAGGCCAGCGAAGGAGTCGCAGTCATCCTGCAAAGTGCGGGCAACCGCTATGCGCTGCTGGTCGATCAGCTGATTGGCCAGCATCAGGTGGTGGTTAAAAACCTCGAACTGAACTACCGCAAAGTTCCGGGTATCTCAGCGGCAACTATCCTTGGCGACGGCAGCGTAGCGCTGATTCTGGATGTTGCGGCACTGGTCTCGCTGTGCAAAAACAAGCGATTGATTAATAACGACAACGTAGTGTTGAGTCAGTTGAAGGTGATCGAATGAATATCTCAGCATCAGAAAAACAGTTTGACGAAAAGAATATCGGACAGGAATACCTCGTCTTTACCCTCGGCGAAGAAGAATACGGTATTGAAATCCTCAAGGTTCAGGAAATCCGCGGCTACGATCGCGTAACGCGCATCGCTAATACGCCGGACTTTATTCTTGGGGTAACAAATTTACGCGGCGTTATCGTGCCGATTGTCGATTTACGCGTGAAGTTTGATTTGCAGGTCACCGAATTTAACGCCAACACCGTCATTATTATCCTGAGCTTCGCCGACCGCGTGGTGGGGGTTATCGTTGACGGCGTCTCCGACGTTATTTCACTAAATAGCGCGCAGATCAGGCCGGCACCGGATTTCTCGGTCACGCTTTCAACCGAATATCTGCTGGGGCTGGGCACCATCGATGAGCGTATGTTGATCTTAGTGGATATCGAAAAGCTGTTAAACAGCGAAGAGATGGAGCTGGTTGAGAAAATAGTAGAAGGCGTGCACGACTAAAAATCAGCAGCCGTATCCAGAGCCTGTCGTGGATGATTAACGACAGGCTTTTTTTATTTCTATGGTTAATCAGCAAGCCTCGCGGTAATCATAGCGGCAACAGCTTCTCTTGCGCCTGAAGAATATAGTGCAGGATAAAATTCTTCATCGGCAGCGGCCGGGAATAATGGCCTCCCTGCAATAAATTAATGCCCCGTTCGGTCAGGCAGCGCGCCTGATTCTCACTTTCTACGCCTTCGGCCCCCAGCCTGATGCCCAGCATAATGGCAAGACCCGACAGCGCCGACAGCGTCTTCTTATAGACAGGCTCGCCCTGATGAGTAAGGGTAAGGTCGCGGTTGAGCTTCAGCATGCAAAAGCCCATATTCTCCAGGTACTTCAGGCCCGAGCAGCCGGCGCCGAAATCATCGATGGCAAACTGAATGCCCGCGTCCCTCATCTCCTGCAGGCCGCGCAACATCGGCTCTTCCACCTCGTTAATGGATCGCTCGTTGACTTCAAACATCATATTAAAGCTGTCGGCGAAAACGCAGGCCGAGGCTTGCAGTTCGCGGTGGGTAATCTGGCTGGCGCTGATATTGAAGGTGAAAAAGAAACCCGGCGGCAGCTTACTGCGCAGCGGATAAAAACAGCGCTGGATGTCATCGATCAATTTAACGGTAAAACTCTCAAAGGCCTCATTATTGATTATTGCATCGGCGGCAGAAAAATTCCCCGCTTTATCTTTGAAATAGAGTAATACCTCCGCCCCTATTAAACGGCGGGTGACCGAACAGATAATCGGCTGAATATAGGGGCAGGCTTCCATTGTCAGCCATATTTTTAATTTATCCGTGTGGGCGTCCGCCGGGCGGTGAACTTTTTTTAGCGCAGCGTTAAATTTGTTAGCGGCCCAAAGATAGGGTGGCAGCATATTGATGTCCCCGCGCCAGCATTAATGGCGTTATGCAGAGAATGAAGCCGCCGGTAAAATAACGGAGATGTTACCTGATGTATACGCGGCCGGCTGGTTAACGCTTTGTATTATATGGTTTGGAATGCTTTTTGTACAACGCGTTAATAAGAGGATAAGCGGCTATAAACGGGGTTATTTAAATGATTACCGGCAGGATAATAGAAAAAACCCGGCTCGAAAACGAGCCGGGTTCGCCTGGCGGGTTAAAAAATTAACGCAGCAGGGACAGAACGTTCTGTGGAACCTGGTTTGCCTGGGCCAGTACGCTGATACCGGCAGACTGCAGGATGTTCGCACGGCTCATTTCAGAAACTTCAGAAGCGAAGTCGGCGTCCAGGATACGGGAACGGGATTCGCTCAGGTTGTTTACGGTGCTGTTCAGGTTGCTGATTACAGAGGCGAAACGGTTCTGGGTTGCACCCAGGCCGGAACGCATTTCGTCAACCTTAGCCATTGCCGCATCGATGGTAGCCAGCGGATCGGCAGTTTTACCGGACAGCGTATCAACGTCAACATCAGCACCTTTGGTGAAGGCTACACTCACATCTCCTGGATTAGTAGTAGGATCGCCGTCACCGTCACCGTCGGCATCAGTAGTGGTGGCCGTCATATAGGTTGACACTTCTGTGCCATCTGACTGTTTACCTACCGCGATAAGGGAAGTATTACCGTCTTCGTCCGTATACTTGAAGATGTCACCTTCGCCACCGACGCCAAATGCTTCCTCTTTCATCGCTGCGATGTCGTCTGCGGTCAGGGTCCAGCTGGCTGTGTCGCCTTCAGCGGTAACAGTATTACCTGCTGAAGCACTTTCCATGCCGCCGCTGATTTTAAAGCCGTCCATACCCAGAGTCGCAGCGCTTGTTTCGCTTAACGCGATATCGATAGTCTGGCCATCGTTAGAACCTACCTGGATGCTCAGGGTCTGGTCTTTGCTCAGTACCTTCACGCCGTTGAACTCGGTCTGTTCGGAGATGCGGTTGATCTCAGCCAGACGCGCGTCGATTTCATCCTGGATGGACTTGCGGTCAGACTCGGAGTTGGTGCCGTTCTGTGCCTGTACGGTCAGACGACGAATATTCTGCAGGTTGTCGTTGACTTCGTTCAGCGCGCCTTCGGTGGTCTGCGCAATGGAGATACCGTCGTTGGCGTTACGGGAAGCCTGAGTCAGACCGGTGATGTTAGCGGTGAAGCGGTTGCTGATCGCCTGGCCTGCGGCATCGTCTTTTGCGCTGTTGATACGCATGCCGGAGGACAGACGTTGAATAGAAGTTCCCAGAGCGGACTGAGATTTGTTCAGGTTATTCTGTGCAACCAGGCTCAGGGAGTTAGTATTAATTACTTGGGCCATCTTCAATTCCTCTTACTTTATTGATTTAGCACCACTTCAATGTAGTGCCCAATATTTCCATGCGTTGTTTCGTTCGCATAATAAAAATATCGGCGCGGGAAAAAATATCTAAAAATTTTTTTGCTATTTTTTTATCATTTGCCTGGAATTTATGCGAACAGGGAGGTATGCGCCGGAATTTATTGAGAATTGGCGCCTATCCCCTGAATTAATCAATATATTGGCGCCATGAATGGTTATTGCCGGCCGGTTTCAGGATGAGGGCTTAACCATGCCCTGAATTGCCGGTATAAACGTCTTCGCTTCGGGTTTGTATGCTTTTTTTTTGCGCGGCGGGGAAGCCTCTTTAAGAGCCTGAGCGTCTTTGCTGTAGTTAAAGAGCATGGCGGCTAAATAACTGAGGAAAACGCAAATAGCCGAATTAATCTCATAATTGTCGTTATTTTTAAGGTTTGCTTTTTATCGCCTGAAAAATAACCCGCCATGGCCGGCGTTCTATTCGTCAAACAGATGAAAGGAGTGTTTTAAAGCGGCCTTACGCGTTGCCCTTGCGAGGTTAAAAAATTAAACTTTAGGGCGCAAATAACGATACCAATAATGAAGCATAAAAAATTAAATTCACGCCATACAGGAGAACGACATGGCTTCTATATCATCATTAGGCGTTGGGTCAGGACTGGATACGGAAACTATGCTGGCGCAGATTAAAGCCGGCGAACAGACCCGACTGTCACCTTACACGGCGCTGCAAAGCAGCTATAAGGCAAAAGTCTCCGCCTGGGGCCAGATCTCAAGCGGCCTTTCTTCCCTGCAGGGCACGGTGAAAAAACTCTCCGGCGAGGCCTTTAACACCCTGTCGGTAAGCAGCAATACGGCTTTCACCGCGACGGCAACCTCCTCAGCTCGCGCCGATACCCATTCGGTTACCGTTCTTAGCCTTGCCACCTCGCACAAGTTAAAAACCGACAGCGTCGACGACCAGAACCAGCAGCTGGGCTCCGGCGGCGGAGGCGAGCGCACCGTTACCATCACCCAGAAAGATGGCAGCGAAATGAAGGTGACGCTCAAGGACGATGAAACCTCGCTAAGCCAGATCGCCAAGGCGATTAACAAAGAGAAGGGCGATGTTTCCGCGACCGTACAGCGCACCGATGAAGGCTATCAGCTGGTACTGAGCTCAAAAACCACCGGAACGGACGGGGAAATAACCGTCAGCGTAGAAGGTGACGACACGCTGGGCGCGGTGCTAAATAGCGATAACCTGCAGGAAGTTTCTAAGGCCGAAGATGCGAGGCTTATCGTCGACGGCAGTAATTACACCCGCTCAAGCAACAACATCACCGATATTCTTGACGGCATTACGCTGACGCTAAAAGCGCCTTCTGAGGACGAGAAGTCAGAGCAGCTGACTTTGACCCAGGACACCAGCGCAATTAAGAGCACGCTTAAAGATTTTGTAAAGCAATACAACGCGTTACTGACGACCACCACCAACCAGAGCAAGTATGTCCCTTATGATTCGTCCAAGTTAAAAGATGACGATATAGCCACGCAAAACGCGTCTAACGGGGCGCTGATGGGCGACTCCACGCTGCGCGGAATGGTCAGCGAGATTCGTTCAACGGTAAACGGTGTTTATGGCAATCCTGATGCAGACTTCGGCTCTTTAGCGGATCTGGGCATAAAAATCGATGCCGGCACCGGGCAGATGACCCTTGACGAGAGCAAGCTTGATGAGGCGATTGCCGATAACCCGGATCAAATCGCCAATATGTTTACCGGCATCGGCGAACATGCGGGGCTTGCCACTACGCTTAGCGACGTTATTACCCAGTATGTGGGCGACTCTGATAAGAAAACCGACGGCATCATTAAAACCTCGACCGACGGTTTAAACGATCAGGCCACTAAGATGCAGGATCAGATTGATAAAACGCAGCGTTTAATCGATGCCAACGTCGAGCGCTACCGCATACAGTTCCAGAATCTGGATACCACTATGTCCAAGCTAAACAGCATGAGCTCGCAGCTCAACGCCATACTGGCGACGTTATAAGCCTGATTATTATTTAAATTCTTTTTACCGGCAGGGGCATCTAATCTCCTGCCTCTTTATTATGGAGCCTATTATGTACGCGAGCCGAGGTATACAGGCGTATGCTCAGGTTGACTTGCAAAGTCAGCTGGCCGGAGCAACACCTCATCAGCTTATTACGATGCTGTATGACGGTGCGCACAATGCAATTCTGCGAGCCAAAATTTATTTTGAAAACGGCAACGTCGCCCGTCGTGGAGAGATGATTTCCAAAGCCATCAATATTATCGATAACGGCCTTCGCGCCGCGCTCGATCATGAAAAGGGAAAAGGGATCGCCGAACAGCTGGAGATGCTTTATGACTATATGTCGCGCACCCTGCTGGAGTGCAACCTGCAAAATAACGCGCAGCAGCTTGCCCATGTGGACGAACTGCTGATGAATCTCGCCGCCACATGGAAGGAAATCGACCCCCAGCTACAGCAGGTAAAAAATGACTAAGGCGCTGACCACCGACTATGAAGTCGTTTATCAATTAAATTTAAGCCTGCTTGAGAAGGCGCGCCAGGGCGAATGGCCGGCGTTTATTGAGCTGGCGGAGAATTATATTATTAAACTGCAGGAGGTCATTAATAACCATTCTGAGAGGCTTACGCAAAGCGAGCAGGAAGGGATCGGCAATATTGTCAAAAAACTCCTGGAGAATGAGGCTGAAATATCCAGAAACCTGGAAAATCGCCTCGATGTATTAAAAGCGGATATCTCATCGCTCAATCGTGGGAAAAAGTGTAATCAGGCCTACTCCGCAAGTTTTACCTCCACTCTCCAATAGTGCGATAAGGCTATTTTGCTCGTCAGAGAAAATGGCCTTATCCGCTTTGCGTCGCTCCTTCTGCGCGTTGCCGCCCAGGCGCCTGCTGCTTACCGATAGTTTACCGTTAGCTCATTGCTTACCACATGCAGCGCGGGAATAAGCTGCCCCTTGCTCGCTACGGAATAAACAAAGCGAAAGGGACCGCGCGCGGCAAGCGGGCCGGCAAGCTTTTTTTGTCCGCTCAGGCGGTCAAGCCTGATGCAGGCGGCGGCGTTACACAGTTTTATCTCAAGCCCCGCAGGGGCAGGGGTGAGCAGCGTGACTCGCCATACTAACAGGCTGACCTTCGCCGAGGCGGGGACTTCCGCCGGCGCGCTCAGCGCCGCGCCCGCCATCGTCTGTTTGCCCACGCTTATCACAACGCCGGCCGTTTTTTGGCTCCAGGCACCGCCGGCCGCGGAAACGGCAGGCGGCAAAAGAAGCGCCGCCAGCGCCATTAGCCTTAAGAGCCTCACTCCTGGCCGCCCACGATAGACGTCATACGCACGGTGCGGTTATTGCTGATTTCCAGATTCGACAGTACGGCAAGCTGCGGATAAACGCGGCGCAGGAAGCGCGAAAGCATCATGCGCAGCGGCTGATTGACCAGCATTACCGGCGGCGCGCCGAGGGTTTCCTGCTGGGCCAGCGCTTTTTCAGTCTGGCGCATCAGGTTTTCGGCGATGCCCGGTTCGATGGCGCTGCCGTTCTGGCTTGCCTGGATCAAGAGCCTTTCCAGATTAAGATCCATACCGATAACGCGAATTTCGTCGTTGCCCGGGAACCACTGCTGGGTAATGGCGCGGCCTAAGCGAATGCGCGTATGGGCCGTCAGCTCATCCGGATCGGTTTGCACCGCGCCGTATTCGGCAAGCGTATCGATAATGGTGCGCATATCGCGAATCGAGATCCTTTCCGCCAGCAGGTTCTGCAGCACCTTATGGAAGGTGGTCAGCGAGATAACGCCCGGAATCAGATCTTCTACCAGCTTCGGCATCTCTTTGGTCAGGCGGTCAAGTAGCTGCTGGGTTTCATGGCGGCCGAACAGTTCGTCGGTGTGCGTGGCAATCAGGTGGTTAAGATGGGTGGCAATCACCGAGCTGGGATCCACCACCGTATAGCCCAGGATCTGGGCCTGTTCGCGCATGACTTCGTCAATCCATACGGCGGGCAGGCCAAAGGCCGGCTCCTGGCAAGGCGTGCCGGGCAGCTCGCCTTCCGCGCAGCCGGGGTCGATTGCCATCCAGCGCTCGGGCATGGTTTCGCCGCTGCCGATTTCAACGCCTTTAAGCAAAATGCGGTAGTGGGTCGGCGGCAGATCGAGGTTGTCGCGAATATGCACCGACGGCGGCAGGAAGCCCATCTCCTGAGCAAATTTTTTCCGGATGCCGCGGATACGGGTTAACAGCTCGCCGCTTTGAGCGCTGTCCACCATCGGGATCAAGCGGTAGCCGACCTCAAGGCCCAGCACGTCTTCGATCTGCACGTCGGACCAGGAGGCTTCGGTGGCCTGCACGGCGTCGGCCTGGGCTTTAGCCGCGGCTTTGCTCTCTTTGGACTGGGCGCCGCCCTGCGCGCTTTTTTGCAGCTCTTTACCGCGCATCCACCAGGCGATGCCCAGCAGCGAGGCGGTAAACAGCAGGAAAACAAAGTTAGGCATGCCGGGGATCATGCCCAGCAGGCCGATGATCGCCGCCGCCAGTATCATCACGCGCGGATTATTAAACAGCTGGCTGACCATCTGTTCGCCCACGTCCTGCTCCGTGGCGACGCGAGTCACGATAACGCCGGCCGCAGTCGAGATAATCAGGGCCGGGATCTGGGCGACCAGACCGTCGCCGATGGTCAGCGTCGTGTAGGTTTCGGCGGCGACGCCAAAGGACAGATCGTGCTGCAATATGCCGATCATCAGGCCGCCGATAACGTTCACCGCCATGATAAGCAGGCCGGCAATGGCGTCTCCGCGCACAAACTTGCTGGCGCCGTCCATGGAACCATAGAAGTCGGACTCCTGCGTGACTTCGCTACGGCGGCGCTTGGCCTCCTCTTCGCCGATAATGCCCGCGTTCAGGTCGGCATCGATCGCCATCTGTTTGCCCGGCATCCCGTCCAGCACAAAGCGCGCGCCTACCTCCGCGATACGGCCCGCGCCCTTGGTGATAACCATAAAGTTGATGATGATGAGGATGGCGAACACCACGATGCCGATAGCAAAGTTGCCCCCCACCAGGAAGTGCCCGAACGCTTCGACAACGCGGCCGGCCGCGGCGCCCCCGGTATGTCCTTCCATCAGAATGATACGCGTTGAGGCGATATTCAGCGCAAGGCGTAACAGCGTCGAGAACAGCAGCACCGTCGGGAAAGCGGAGAAATCGAGCGTCTTTTGGGTGAACATCGCCACCATTAATATCATCAGCGAAAGGACGATATTAAAGGTGAACAGCAAATCGAGAAGAAACGCCGGCAGGGGCAATATCATCATGGCCAGAATCAGCATGATTAATATCGGGCCCGCCAGTATTTTCCACTGCGTCTCTTTTAACGGGGGTAAACGTAATTTGGTGGCGTAGTTTGCCATCACTCATGACTCTCTTGTGCAAAATCCAGCGCCGCAGGCACCGGAAGGTTCTCAGGTTTTTTCGGGGCGATACCGCCGCCCAGCCGCCAGCGTCTCAGGCCATACACCCAGGCAAGGACTTCGGCAACCGCGCTGTACAGCTCGGTGGGGATCGGCTGGCCAATGTCGCAGTGGCGATAGAGCGCGCGTGCAAGCGGCGGGGCTTCAAGCATAGGAACGGCGTGTTTTTGCGCCTCTGTCCTGATACGTAACGCTATTTCTCCCGCGCCTTTAGCCACCACTATCGGGGCGGCGGCGCCGCCTTCTTTGTAACGCAGGGCGATGGAGTAGTGCGTCGGGTTGTTTACCACCACATCGGCGGTGGGGATGTCGGCCATCATGCGCTGGCGCGCGGCGGCGCGCTGCAGCTGCTTGATACGGTTCTTAATGTGCGGGTCGCCTTCGCTTTGCTTAAATTCATCGCGGATTTCCTGGCGGCTCATGCGCAGTTTCTTCAGGTTGCTAAAAATCTGGTAAAACACGTCGTAACCCACCATCGGGATCAGCGCGAGGATGACCATCAGCAGACAGTGGGAAATCAGATCGCGCGTGGCTCCCAGGCCGTCGGCCAGCGAGCCGTGGCCGAGCGTGATAAAGCGCAGCTTGTTGTGGTAGATGTAAAATGCGCAGGCGCAGCCGACCAGTATGACCTTCAGGATGCCCTTGATTAATTCAGAAACCATCTGGCCGGAAACCATTCGCTTAAGGCCGGGCAGAGGGTTTATCTTTTTCATATCGAATTTAAAAGACTTGCCGCCAAACTTGACGCCGCCCAGCAGCGCAGAGGCGCAGATGCCCGTTAAAAACAGCCCCAGCAGCATGGGCAACACCGAGGTTGCCGCCATCAGCAGCAGCTGGCGAAGCTGGCGGATCATCGAGTTGGGATCGAGGATCATCATCCGGTCGAAGCGCAGCCCGCTTTGCAGCAGCATCGCCAGCCTGCTGGCCAGCGCATCGCCGCCGGACAGAATCAATCCCCAGCCGACTAACAGCATCAGCAGCGACGTAAGCTCTTTGGAACGTGGGATCTGTCCCTCTTCACGGGCTTTCTCCCGTCGCTGGGGCGTGGGTTCCTCTGTTTTTTCTACATCACTTTCTTCAGACATCGGCTTTAATCATGTTGCGGGTATTACAAAGCAGGGCGAAGGGCTGAGCGGCGGCATGCGTAATACCGCAAGCAAACCACGCCTCAGCACAGCCCGCCCGCAAAAGCGAATCACGGAAATCAGAAGCCGAGGCTTTCAAGTAAATCATCAACCTGGCCTTGCGTAGCAACCACGCCGGCCCCATTCGGATCGATTTGCGGGCCGTTTTTCAGCGCTTCTTCGGCAATCTCTTTCGTCGCCGTTTCTTCCGGCTTGTGATCGAGCAGGACATGAATCAGCTCTTTTTCGATATTCTCGATAAGCAGCATCAGGCGCTGGATAACCTGGCCGGTCAGATCCTGGAAATCCTGCGCCATCATGATCTGCATAAGCTGCTCGTTAGTTTTGGCGGTGATGTCCGGCGTATCGCGCAGAAACTGGCGGGTATCCGCCACCAGCTCTTTGGCCATCTGCAGCTCAACGGGGCTAGCAAACCATTCGTCCCAGCGCTTGCTCAGCGACGTGGACTGGCCGTGCAAAGCGTCCTGCAGCGGGCGGGCGACTTCCACGCAGGTTAAGGCGCAGTCCGCCGCCTGTGAGGTTTTCGCCACGACGTAAGACAGCCTGTCGCGGGCATCGGGAATGGCTTCGGCCGCATCGATAATGATCCGGTCGAGGCCGAGGTTGTTCATGCTGTTGTGCAGCAGGCGCGTCAGTTGACCAATTCGCGAGAAGATATCCGTCTGCGACTGGGGGGGTTGCTTATCCATGATTTACCACCCGAGCTTTTCAAAGATTTTGCCTAACTTCTCTTCCAGCGTCGCCGCGGTGAAAGGTTTGACAACGTAGCCGCTGGCGCCGGCCTGAGCGGCGGCGATAATATTTTCTTTTTTCGCCTCTGCCGTCACCATCAGTACCGGCAGCTTGCTCAGGTTGGCGTCTTTGCGAATTTCAGACAGCAGTTCGAGGCCGTCCATATTCGGCATGTTCCAGTCGGTTATCACAAAATCGAAGGCGGATTCACGCAGACGGGTAAGCGCATCCTGGCCGTCTTCGGCTTCTTCAACGTTGTTAAATTCCAGATCTTTTAAAAGATTACGCACGATACGGCGCATGGTAGCGAAGTCGTCAACGACTAAAAAACGCAAGTTTTTATCTGCCATATTAAGTCCTGATAGTTAAACACCCCCGACGGGGAAAGTTGTGTAAGTTACTGTTTGCGTTAAATTCGGCGCGCCTGTCCGGTCACGTTGCTCAACATGTGCTGGGCCATCTCGCCGAGATCGACCACCTCCACGGCGGCACCCAGGGCAATCGCCTCTCTTGGCATCCCGAACACCACGCAGGATTTTTCGCTTTGCGCCAGGGTATGGGCGCCCGCCTTGCGCATTTCCAGCAGTCCGTGCGCGCCATCGTTGCCCATGCCGGTCAGGATCGCCCCGACGGCGTTTTTACCCGCGCAGGCGGCCACCGATTTAAACAGCACGTCCACCGACGGGCGGTGGCGATTAACCGGCGGGCTGTCGCTGAGGCGCACGTTGTAGTTAGCCCCGCTGCGTACCAGCTCCATATGCATTGCGCCCGGCGCGATATAGGCGTGACCGGGCAGCACGCGATCGCCGTCCTCGGCTTCTTTCACCGCGATTTCGCAAATTTTATCGAGGCGCTCGGCAAAGGAGCGGGTAAAGCCCGGCGGCATATGCTGGGCGATGACCACGCCCGGGCAGGTGCGGGGCAGCAGCGTCAGCACCTGGCGCAGCGCCTCGGTACCGCCGGTTGAAGAGCCGATAGCGAAGATTTTTTCGCTGCCCACCAGCGGGCTGGAGATGATTTTTGGCAGGCTCTGGCGATCGCGACGGTAGACCTGCGCCTTTGAGGCGATGCGGATCTTCTCGGCAATCAGCTCGCTGTACTGCGTCATGCCCTCTTTCAGGCCCATTTGCGGCTTGGTCACGAAATCCACCGCGCCCATTTCCAGCGCGCTAAGGGTGATTTCAGACCCTTTGCTGGTCAGGGAGGAAATCATAATCACCGCCATCGGACGCAGGCGCATCAGGCGTTCAAGGAAATCCAGCCCGTCCATGCGCGGCATTTCGACGTCCAGCGTCAGCACGTCCGGGTTAAAGCGTTTAACCAAATCACGAGCGATAATCGGATCCGGGGCGGTGGCGACCATTTCCATATCAGGCTGCTGATTGACAATGTCGCTCATAATGTTGCGGATGAGCGCCGAATCATCAACGCAGAGGACTTTAATCTTGCGCATTAACTATCCTCTTTCAGGGTATACACTGACTGGCCGCGAAGGCGGAAAGGGCCGTCGCTCGTGCCAAAGTGCTCAGAATGTCCGACGAATAAAAGGCCGCCGGGTTTCAGGAGCTTTGCAAAACGCTTTAGCAAATGTTCCTGGGTTTTTTGGTCAAAATAGATCATGACGTTGCGGCAGAAGATGGCGTCGAACGGGGCCGGTACGTCCCATTTTGCATCCAGCAGGTTGAGGTACTGGTAATGAATCGTCTCGAGCAGCTCTTTCCTGACTTTGACGAGGTTTTGCTGCTCGCCGGTGCCGCGCAGAAAGTAATTCTTTTTTTGCTCGGTGGTCAGGTTGTCGAGATCGGATAGCCGATAGACGCCGGCCGAGGCTTTGGCGAGCACTTCGGTATCGATATCCGTAGCCCAGATACGCGGGTTAAGCATGCTGCGCCCGAGCGCTTCATCCAGGGTAATGGCGATGGAATAAGGTTCTTCGCCGGTAGAGGACGCGGTGCACCAGACTTTATAATTTCCATTTCCCTTCCGTGCGCGCGCGTGCTCGGCAAGCACAGGGAAGTGATAGGGCCTCTCTGAAAAAAGAGGTCAGATTGGTGGTCAGCGCATTAACAAACGCCTGCCATTCGCTGCTGTTTGGGTTTGATTCCAGACGAGATAAATATTCGCTGAAATGCGTTAATTTCAATTCACGCAAGCGCCGGGACAGGCGGTTATAAACCATATCGCGTTTCTGGCTGCTCAGCACAATGCCCGCGCGTTGATAAATTAGCTGACTAACTTTTTCCAGCTCTTTATCTGCGATCCGCGCTTCGATGCGCATCGCTGCGTTGTTAATTTGATTAACGTCGCATTCCATACTCATATATAACATCCTTGCGACGTATATGTGTGGTTGCCGTGGCGTATTTTAAAAATACACAACATTCTATTATCAATTGGGTAAGGATTTATTATTTTGAAGCCTGCAGGTTAATAAACTCAGGGCTGCATTTAAGATGATGACGGCGGATAACGCTAACGCCGGTTTACACCGCCATATTCATGATTTCCTGATAGGCGCTGACCATTTTATTGCGCACCTGAATACCCATATTTAACGCTACTGAAGACTTTTGCAAAGAGACCATCACGTCGTTCAGGCCAATGTCCGAGGTTCCCATCATATAGCTCTGCGCCTGAGCCCGGGCGCTGTTCGACGCCTGGCTAATACCGTTTATGCTGTTAAATAACAGTGAAGAAAATGAAACGGGATCGGCGTTACTTTGTTTATCTGACAGCGCATTGCTGTTTGTCGCTCCGGAAACTTGCCTGGCCTGAAACTGAATTTGTTCCAGGACACCGCTCATTGATTGAATTGACATTAAATGTTCCTGCTATTTCGGTAATAAACCATGTTTATCCAGGCGCTATTGCCTTTATTAAGGACAGCCTAGCATGGGGAGCCGGTAATGATATAACGCAATAAGCCGACAGAAATTTCAGTTCATCGGGGATTAAGAAAAATCCTGGATGACCCATAATACGCGACTGAAATTCAGCAGGAATGAAGGAGCGATCGCTGTTTTCTCCCAGGATCTTTAACCGGAGTGCTGGTTCGCAATATTGCGTACACATTGCGTCATTTATTTTTTACAGGACTACGGCATGAATGCCACCACAAACGGTATTAAAAGCAACAATACAACATCTCTGATAGCAGCCTTTGAGCGTATTCGTGCCAATCCCAAAATTGCTCTGATTGTCTCTGCTGCGGCGGCTATTTCGCTTATCGTCGCACTTGTTCTTTGGGCGCAGTCCCCGAACTACCGCGTGCTGTACAACAATATCAGCGATCAGGACGGCGGGGCGATTGTCGCCCAGCTGGCCCAGATGAACGTGCCCTATCGTTTTGACGAGCGCGGCGGGGCGATTATGGTCCCGGCAGACCAGGTCTACGAAGCGCGCCTTAAGCTGGCGCAGCTTGGGCTGCCCAAAGGGGGCGCCGTAGGCTTTGAGCTGCTGGATCAGGAAAAATTTGGCATCAGCCAGTTCAGCGAGCAGGTTAACTTCCAGCGCGCGCTGGAAGGTGAGCTGTCGCGCACTATCGAAACCTTAGGTTCGGTGCGCAGCGCTCGCGTGCATCTGGCCATGCCAAAGCCCTCTTTATTTGTGCGTGAGGCAAAGCAGCCTACGGCTTCCGTGACGGTTCATCTGGATAATGGCCGCACCATGGATGCCGGTCAGGTAAACGCGATTTCTTATCTGATTTCCAGCGCCGTTCCCGGCCTGAACGCGGACCAGGTGACCATTGTGGATCAGGCTGGTCGCCTGCTTTCACAAAAGGGCGACCAGGCGCAGCAGACCTCGCGCCTGAAATACACCAATGAGGTAGAAGCGGATTTCCAGCGCCGCATTCAGTCCATTCTTGCGCCTATTGTCGGTAGCCAGAACGTGCGTGCGCAGGTGACGGCGCAGATTGATTTTACCGTTCATGAGCAAACCGCCGAGCAGTTCCAGCCCAACTCCTCGCCGGAAAAAATGTCTATCCGCAGCCGTCAGACCAGCGATTCTGAGCAGGGCGGCAAAAATATTAACGGCGGCGTGCCCGGAGCGTTAAGCAACCAGCCGCCGACGCCTGCGACGGCGCCGTTAACCCAGCCTGCAGGCACGGCTAATCAGACGCAGAACGCCGCTAATCAGGCGCAGGGCGCGGCAGCCGGTAATAAAAATACCGCCGCCGAGGCTAACGCTGCCGCAGCGATGGTTCCGTTTAACTCCAGCAAGGACTCCACCACTAACTACGAGCTGGATCGCACGCTGACGCACATCAAGCGCAGCACGGGCAGCGTCGAGCGCTTATCCGTCGCCGTGGTGGTAAACCACCTGCCGGGTAAAGACGGCACCCCGCAGCCCTTATCTAAAGAGCAGATGGCGCAGATAAACGCCCTGGTGAAAGAGGCGGTGGGCTATTCCGAAGCGCGTGGCGACACCCTGAATATCGTCAACTCGGCCTTTAGCAACGCGGACGATGACCAGGCGCTGCCGCTGTGGAAGCAGCCGGAAGTGATCAGCCTGCTGATGTCGGCCGCCCGTTATCTGATGGTCGCCATCGTGGCGTGGATACTGTGGCGCAAAGCCGTACAGCCGGCCTGGATGCGCCATCAGGAGCTGGCTTTACAGCGCCTGGCGCTGGAGAAAGAGGCCCGTCAGGCCGAGCTGGACGAGCTGGCCCGTAAAAACGAAAGCACCGCAAAAGCGAAGGCTCAGGCCCGTGTTGACCTTGAACTCAATACTCAGCATCTGCGTGAGATGGCGGAGAACGGTCCGCAGGTTATCGCACTTGTACTGCGCCAATGGATGAATAAGGAGCTTAGCGAAAAATGAATGCCGCAGAGAAATGTGCAATTGTCATGCTGACGCTTGGCGACGAGCGGGCCGCTGAGGTGTTTAAGCACATGTCCACCCAGGAGGTGACCCGAATCAGCTCGGCGATGGTCAGCATGAGCGCCTTTAGCCACGATCAGCTCTCCCGCGTGCTCAAAGAGTTTCAAAGGGATTCCAGCGAAGTGGCGACGCTCAACCTCGATACCAATGAATACCTGCGCAGCGTGCTGGTAAAAGCGCTGGGCGAAGACCGCGCGTCCAGCCTGCTTGAAGATCTGCTCGATACCCAGGACGGCAACAACGGTATCGAAACGCTCAACTTCATGGAGCCGGTAACGGTTTACGACCTGATTCGCGACGAGCATCCGCAGATTATCGCCACCATTCTTGTGCACCTGAAACGTAACCAGGCGGCGGACGTGCTGGCGAAATTCGACGATCGCGAGCGTAACGACATCATGCTGCGTATCGCTACCTTCGGCGGCGTGCAGCCGGCGGCGCTTCACGAGCTGACCGAGGTTCTGAATAACCTGCTGCACGGTCAAAATCTCAAGCGCAGCAAAATGGGCGGCGTGCGTCCTGCGGCCGAAATTCTCAACCTGATGAAATCGCATCAGGAAGAAGCGGCTATCGAAGCGGTACGCGAATTCGACCAGGAGCTGGCGCAGAAAATTATTGATGAGATGTTCCTGTTTGAAAATCTCATCGAGCTTGAAGATCGCAGCATTCAGCGTGTTCTGCAGGATATCGACAATGAGTCGCTGATCATTGCGCTTAAAGGATCGCAGCAGCCGCTGCGCGATAAGTTCTTCCGCAATATGTCCAAGCGTCAGGCGGATATCATGGTGGAAGATCTCAACTCGCGTGGTCCGGTACGTATGTCCCAGGTGGAAGCCGAGCAGAAAAATATCCTGCTGGTGGTGCGCCGCTTAGCCGAGACCGGAGAAGTGGTGCTTGGCGGCGGGGAGGATGTCTATGTCTGATAAAGAGAGGGGATGGCAGCGCTGGCAGCCCGAAGATCTGCTGGCCGACTTTAGCCGCGCCGAGCACGAGCTCCCTGAACCCGACGCGACGCCCGGCAACTATCAGTCTGAAGAGCTGCTTCAGGCGGAGCTTTCACGCATTCGCCAGCAGGCCGAGCAAAAAGGTTTTGCCCAGGGCCTGGCGCGAGGCCTGGAGGAAGGCAAGCAGCAGGGCTATCAGGAAGGGCTGGCGCTCGGTAAACAAGAGGGCGTTGAGCAAGGGCTGGCGCAGGCGCAGGCCCGGCAGGACGAAGCGGCCGCGCAGATTATCCGCCTGTTCGAAGCTTTTAAACTCGCTTTGGATAACCTCGACAGCGTGATCCCCTCGCGTCTGGTTCAGCTTTCCCTGACCGCCGCGCGTTCGCTTATCGGGAAAAACATCGTTTATGACAACGACGTCCTGATCGACAAGATTAGAAGCCTGCTCAGGGAGGACGCCTTGCTGGCCGGCAATATTCAGCTTTGGGTGAGCGAAGACGACAGGGCCATGGTCGGCGAAAAGCTCGGTCCGACGCTGGCCTCGCTGGGTTGGGAACTGCTCGGCGATGCGGATATTTTGCCGGGCGGCTGTCGTATTACCTCCACCGAAGGTGAAATTGACGCCACCATGAGCACCCGTTGGGAAGAACTTTGCCACCTTAGCCGGGAAGACTACAGCTCATGACCACGCGACTGAAAAACTGGCTGGGAACCCTTGAAAGCCAGGAGCGGAAAATTGCGGCGCTGCAGCCTTTTCGGCGTTACGGAAAGCTGACGCGCGCCACCGGGCTGGTGATGGAGGCCGTTGGCCTTAAGCTGCCGATTGGTACGCTGTGCATCGTGGAGCGCGACACCGGCAGCGGCATCGCAAAAGTTGAAAGCGAGGTCGTCGGCTTTAACGGCCAGATTCTGTATCTGATGCCGCTTGAAAACGTTGACGGCATTTTGCCCGGCGCGCGCGTTTACGCCTTTGACAGCGGCCCCGGACTTACGCAGGGCAAACAGCTGCCGCTGGGGCCTGAGCTGTTAGGACGCGTGCTGGATGCCAGCGCCCGCCCGCTGGACGGGTTGCCCGCACCCTGCCGCCGGCAGCAGGATACCCTGTTTACCTCCCCTTTGAATCCGCTGCTGCGCGATCCTATTAAGAACGTTCTCGACGTTGGCGTCCGTGCTATTAACGGCCTGCTGACCGTGGGACGCGGCCAGCGCATGGGGCTGTTTGCCGGCTCCGGCGTGGGCAAAAGCGTGCTGCTGGGCATGATGGCCCGCTACACCAAAGCCGATGTGATCGTGGTGGGGCTTATCGGGGAGCGCGGACGCGAAGTAAAAGACTTTATCGAAAATATTCTCGGCAAGGACGGCCTTAGCCGCTCCGTCGTCGTCGCCGCGCCGGCGGATGTTTCGCCCATACTGCGCATGCAGGGGGCGGTTTACGCCACCCGCATCGCCGAAGACTTTCGCGAACGCGGCCTGAACGTGCTGTTGATTATGGACTCGCTTACCCGTTACGCCATGGCGCAGCGTGAAATCGCGCTGGCCATCGGCGAGCCTCCTGCCACCAAAGGCTATCCGCCTTCGGTGTTTGCGAAGCTGCCGGCGCTGGTGGAGCGCGCCGGCAACGGGGAGAAAGGCGGCGGTTCGATAACGGCGTTTTACACCGTCCTGACGGAAGGGGACGATCAGCAGGATCCGATTGCCGACTCGGCGCGAGCGATTCTCGACGGCCACGTGGTGTTATCGCGTCGGCTGGCGGAGTCCGGACACTATCCGGCGATTGATATTGAAGCGTCGATAAGCCGCGCCATGACCGAGCTTATTGATAAAGAACACTACAGAAAGGTGCAGACGTTTAAACAATTGCTGTCGGCTTTTCAGCGCAATCGCGACCTTATCAGCGTGGGCGCCTATGCGGCGGGAAGCGATCCTTTACTGGATAAAGCGATCGCCCTTTACCCGCGTCTTGAAGCTTTCCTCCAGCAGTCCATTGACGAGAACTGCGGCTATGAAGCGTCGCAAACGCTGCTGGAAAATATTTTTTCTGAGTCTTCCAAATCTTGACAGAGAGCATAACTAATGGCGACGAACAGCCCAATGGACGTGCTGCGCGATCTTGCACAGCAGCAGCTTGAGGCCACCACCACTCACCTGGGGAAGGTACAGCAGGACTACGCGCGCGCCGTTACCCAGCTTGAACAGCTCAAAGAGTATGAGCGGGAGTATCAGCAGAATTTGCAGCTGAACATGGCCGGTCAGGGAATGTCGGTGGTGGATTGGGTAAACCACCAGTCGTTTATTAATTCACTTGGCAAAGTGGTGCACCAGCATGCCGGGCACGTCACCACCTGCAAAAAGTCGGTCGATCTGGTGCTCACCTCCTGGCGCAGCGACAAGCAGCGCCTGAACGCTTTCGACACCTTAAAAAGCCGCGCGGAGACGGTACGCGCGCTAAAAGAGAGCCGCTACGAGCAAAAATTAATGGATGAATTTGCGCAGCGCGCCTGCCACGGGAAAAAAGTTTTATGATGGTAAATATCATGCCTGCGTTGAACGTAACGCCGGCCGCGCAAACCGGCGCGGACGTTGCGCAGGACGGCGATTTCGCCGCCGCGCTTGAGCAAAAAACGCAGCAGCTGGATCCTTTGATTCCGGAAGGTGCGGAGCAGCCCGGCCCGGTGCCGGCGGTAGACGATCCGGTTAACGTTAGCCACGAGCTGCCGGGGGACATGTTCGATCCTCTTGTCAGCCTGCCGGACAACTCGTTAATCAGTAAGGAAAAAGAGGTGGCCGACGACCAGCTCCCGGTTCTGGCGGGCATGTCCGTTGAGCCGCAGCTTGCGCATCTGCAAACGCTGGTGACGCAAATGGACGCGGCGGCAGGCGCGGCAGCGGCAGGCGCAGAAGCCGCGCAGCGGGCGACTACGGCTGCCGCTGTACCTGTTGATGCGCAGGGGGCAGAGGCGACCCTTGAAAATATCGCTCAGGCCGTGCTGACCACCCGCCGGGGCGCCGCTGAGGGCAGCAACGCGGCTCCAACCGCGGCCGCGCTGGTTAAGCAAGGCCATACGCCAGCGGCTTTTGCGGCTGAAGCGGGTAAAGAAGCAGGACGTGAGATTCAGGCAGCGCCTGGCCTGCCGGCGCCGCAGCTGGTTGAGAAGGCACAGCAGGCGGCGAGCCTGTTTAAGCCCGTTCCCGAAGGGATTGCGGCGAACGCGGCTGAAAGCCCGCAGCCATCCTTTGTGCACGTGGTTCATGCCCATACGTCGTCTGCATCTTTACTGCTAAACACGCCTTCCGTAGCGGCTCCGGTGCCGGCGGCGCCAACGCCGGTTTTAACCCAGGAAATGGGCTCGATAGCCTGGCAGCAGTCGCTGGGACAGCAGGTGGCGATGTTTACCCGCAACGGCATTCATAACGCGGAAATACGCTTAAATCCGGCGGAACTTGGCGTATTAAAAATTAACCTGCGCATGAACAGCGACCAGGCCAGTTTACATTTCGTCAGCGAAAATCATCAGGTACGCGCCGCCCTTGAAGCCGCGATGCCGCAGCTGCGCACCTCGCTTGCGGAGTCGGGCATCAACCTCGAAGCAAGCCGCGTGGACAGCGGTCTGGCCCCAGTCCTGGAACGGCTCTTCGCACTCTGAATGGTCGGCTTCCGGACAGGCTGCTCAGGAGGATAACGGACGCGACGCGCAGCCCGAGGAAGAGGAGCGGGTTATTATTGCTCCGCAGCTGCGTCGCAATAGCGGAATAAATACCTTTGTTTGACGGTTACAATTAATTGTCAAGCTGGCGTCATTAATTTCACTTATTTACTGAATTGTCTCAAAGGCCGTATGTAATAGAATGCTCTGCTTATCAGGGCATGATTTACAGGTCCGTATTCATTTACAAGGTTTTCACATAATGGCAAAAAAGAATAAAAATGACTCCGGGTCTGGTAAAAAAAGCACCCTGATCATTTTGCTGCTCGCATTTCTGGTTGTCGGTGCCTGCGGCGTTGCTGGCTTTACTTTTTATGAAATGAATAAAATGAAAAACGACATCGCCCGGGAAGATGTGGCGCAAGAGCCTGTCGTCGCGGCGGCTCCTGTATATGTCGCGCTGGATACCTTTACCGTCAGCCTGAAGCCGGATGAGAAGAATGATAGCGATCGTGTTTTATATATCGGCTTAACGTTACAGGTCAAAGACGATAATTCAAAAGAGCTCATTAATAAGTTTTTACCCGAAATTCGTAGCCGCTTGCTGATTCTTTTTTCACAGCAAACTTCTGAATATTTATCTACCGATGAAGGCAAGCGTAACCTGATTGATAAAATTAAAACCGTAACCAACCAGCCCGTTGCCGGTAAACACAGTGCGAACGTTACTGATGTGTTATTTAACGCGTTTATATTACGGTAAATTCTATGTCTGATAGCATATTGTCTCAGGCTGAGATCGATCGCCTGTTAAACGGCGGCGGGGGCGACGATAGCGATAACGTCGCCGCCAACCCGGAGCAGAACGAAGGGATTCAACCTTATAATCCCAACACTCAACGGCGCGTGGTTCGCGAGCGCCTGCAGTCGCTTGAAATTATTAACGAGCGCTTTGCGCGTCAGTTCCGCATCGGCTTGTTTAACCTGCTGCGACGCAGCCCGGATATCACCGTAGGCGCTATTAAAATTCAGCCTTACCATGAGTTTGCGCGTAATTTATCCGTGCCGACCAACCTGAACCTGGTGCATATGAACCCGCTGCGCGGCACGGCGCTGTTTGTCTTTTCGCCGAACCTGGTATTTATGACGGTCGACAGCCTGTTTGGCGGCGACGGCCGTTTCCCTACCAAGGTGGACGGGCGGGAATTCACGCCGACCGAACAGCGCATCATCGAAAAAATGCTGTCGATGGCGCTGGAGTCCTACGACTATGCGTGGAGTACGGTATTTAAGCTGAAAACGGAGTACGTCCGCTCGGAGGTGCAGGTTAAATTT
The DNA here is from genome assembly GCF_051307045.1 of Dryocola mayonis. Taxonomy (NCBI): domain Bacteria; kingdom Pseudomonadati; phylum Pseudomonadota; class Gammaproteobacteria; order Enterobacterales; family Enterobacteriaceae; genus Dryocola; species Dryocola mayonis. Next base: position 3,428,821 of record NZ_CP150452.1, on the reverse strand, counting down.
ACCAATATCACCTCATCGCCGAACGATATCGTGGTCACGACGCCTTTCTCGGTGGAAATAGGCGCTCATACGGGCCATTTCGATATCTGTATTCCGTTCAGCATTATTGAGCCGTTACGCGAGCTGCTCACCAATCCGCCGGTGGAAAACTCCAGGCAGGAAGACGAGCAGTGGCGTAATACGCTGGTGACGCAGGTGCAGGATACGGAACTTGAGCTGGTGGCAAGATTTGCCGAAATCAATACCCGCCTGTTACGGGTTATGCAGCTTAAAGAAGGCGACATCATCCCCATCGATAAGCCAGAAAACCTTGAAGCCTTTATTGATGGCGTCCCGGTGCTGTCCGGTAAATATGGCTGCGTTAATAACCAGTATGCTCTGAAAGTCGAGCATATCAAGAATCCCTCTTTAGCCTCTTTTAAAAAGGAGTAGTTTCCTATGAGCGATAACTCATCCTCATCTGATGCTGACAAGCAGTCCATAGACGATCTGTGGGGCGATGCCCTGAGCGAGCAGCAGTCCGCGGAAAGTCACAGTTCCGCCCAGCCTGTCGCCTCTGAACAAATCGCTGCGCATTTATCTCAGGATCTGGATTTGATCCTCGATATCCCCGTCAAAATGACGGTGGAATTAGGGCGCACCAAAATGACCATCAAAGAGCTGCTGCGCTTAAGCCAGGGTTCAGTGGTGGCGCTGGAAGGCCTGGCGGGCGAACCGCTGGATATTTTAATTAACGGCTATTTAATTGCGCAGGGGGAGGTGGTGGTGATTTCCGATAAATTCGGTATTCGTATTACCGATATTATTACCCCTTCAGAGCGTATGCACCGCCTGAGCAGATAATGAATTCCCAGACCAAAACTATCGTCCATCCTTCGCACCCAACCCTTGACTCCGCAACGCCCGGCTCAGCGTTATTTAATGTCGGGGGCGCGCTGGTGCTGGTATTGCTGCTGATTGCCGTTATCGCCTGGGTTGCCCGCCGCGCGGGCTTCAGGCCGCAGGGGCAGAAAGCCTCCGCGCTGTTGACCATCAAATCCAGCCACTCAATGGGCCCGCGGGAGCGCGTGGTTATCGTTGAGGTAGGGGAGAAATGGTTGCTGCTGGGAGTGACGCCGACAAATATTACCTGCCTTGCTGACCTTGAGAAGCAAAGCGGCGCCGAAGACGTTGCGCAATCGCCGATGGCCGCTGACTTTCAGTCCGTCATGCTCAATATGTTGAAAAAACGCAAGCCGGGGTCAGGGTTATGAGCAATTCACGACGCCGCCGGCTGCCTTTATTTCTCCTTGCGCTGCTTGGCATGGGTATTTTTATTCCCGCACAGCACGCGTGGGCCGCTAACAGCGATTTACTGCTCGCCCATTCCGGCAACGGTGAGAACTGGTCGTTGCCCGTTCAGACGCTGGTGCTGCTCACCTCGCTGACGTTTTTACCCGCCGTTTTGCTGATGATGACCGGTTTCACCCGCATTATCATCGTGCTTGGCCTGCTGCGTAATGCGCTCGGCACGCCTTCGTCGCCGCCTAACCAGGTGCTGCTGGGGCTGGCTCTTTTTCTTACGTTCTACGTCATGTCGCCGGTCTTTAACCAAATTCATCAGGTCGCCTGGCAGCCGCTAACGGAAGACAAAATCAGTATGGAGACCGCGCTGGAAAGGGCCGCCGGGCCGATGCGCACCTTTATGCTGCAACAAACCCGGGAAACGGATCTGGCGCTGTACACGCGTCTGGCGAAGGTCGACAACTTCGCAAGCCCCGATGACGTGCCGATGAGCATCCTGCTGCCCGCCTTCGTGACCAGCGAGATAAAAACCGGCTTCCAGATTGGCTTTACGGTATTTATTCCGTTTCTGATTATCGACCTCGTGGTGGCAAGCGTATTAATGGCGCTGGGGATGATGATGCTGCCGCCGGCCACCATTTCGCTACCCTTCAAGCTGATGCTTTTCGTACTGGTTGACGGCTGGCAATTATTAATGGGCTCGCTTGCCCAAAGCTTCTTAAGCTGAGCAGAACAGAAAATGACACCAGAAAGCGTTATGGCGTTGGGATTTCAGGCGATCAAGGTTGGCCTGATGGTTGCCGCTCCCATGCTGATGGCCGCGCTCTTTACCGGCCTTATTATCAGTATTCTCCAGGCATCCACGCAGATAAACGAAATGACGCTGTCATTTATTCCAAAAATACTGGTCATCGTTCTGGTGATGGTTGTTCTTGGCCCGTGGATGCTGAGTATTTTTCTCGACTATATGCGCACGCTGTTTAGCAACCTGCCTTATATCATCGGATAGCTATGTATACCCTGTCCGTTGAAAGCCTTTATTTCCAAATCAACCATCTGTTTTGGCCGGCGCTGCGGGTGCTGGCTTTATTCAGCACGGCGCCCATTTTTAGCGGCAAAGAGTTTAACAAAAAGGCCAAGGTAGGCCTGGCTGTCGCCATCTCTTTTTTAATCGGCCAGAATTTGCCGGACAGCCATATCATCGTTTTCTCCTGGCAGGGCGTGGGCGTGGCGGCGCAGCAGTTAATCATTGGCGCCGCCATGGGGTTGACGATACAGCTTATTTTTGTGGCGGTGCGCACCGCCGGGGAAATCATAGGCCTGCAGATGGGCCTCTCCTTTGCCACCTTCTTCGACCCTTCCGGCGGGCAGAACATGCCGATCGTCTCAAGGATATTAAACCTGCTGGCGACGCTGCTTTTTCTCACCTTTGACGGCCATTTATGGATGCTGACCATCCTTAACCAAAGCTTTGAAGTGCTGCCCGTCGACGCCGCTTCGCTGCATACGGAAGGATTTTATTATCTGGTGCAGGCTGGAGGATTGATATTTCGCTATGGGCTGCTGCTTGGTTTACCCATCATCACCCTGCTGCTGGCCATCAACTTTACCCTTGGTTTGCTCAATCGCTTAACGCCGCAGCTTTCTATTTTCGTTATCGGTTTCCCGCTTACCCTGACGGTAGGCATGGGCGCGCTGGCGCTGTCGATGCGCGCGCTGGCGCCTTTCTTTGAGAACGTGATGACCGAGATATTTAACCACCTGTCGGAAATGATTATTTTATTTTCCGCGGGCTGAGTTTAAGACCTTTTTTACTTCTGTAATCATTATTTTTGGCTATTTGGCCAATTGCATTTTAAGCCCTCAGCGTATAATTCCCGGCGTTGATTTTTAGCGCTAATAATTAAAGTGTTTTAATTCCTGCCGACAATATCAGGCGCAGTCTGTCCTGGTATATAAGCTTGCCGATCTGCGGGGAAGGGTTATTTTAGAGGGAAACATGAAGACATTGAAAATATCAACCCTGATTAAAGGTATATTAACGATCCTGTGCCTGGGCATTGTTATCATTAGCTCGTATTCGTTTAAATCAATGTACGATACGGGTGAATCTGTTAAAAAAATGCAAAATACTATGGATAAAATAAGAGACCTGCGCGATATGGCCGCGCATCTCACCCAGGCGCGGGGCGATATTAACTATGTTTATAACGATGAAACCGCAAGCCAGGAAACGTTAGCCAACAAGGGCCCGCGCCATTCAAAACGAGCTTGCGCAGGCTAAAAGCGCCGCGGCCAGTTTTTTAGATACCACCGATCCCGATCCGGAACGCGCGAAGCTTAGTGATAACATCATTCAAAAAGCGAATGCATTAATGGAAAGCTATGCGGCAAACGCTAAAAAGCTTGAGGCCTATGACAACCATGGTTTTGACAACGGGCCCAAAGAGGTCGCCCTTGATGCAGCGATTAGCGAATACAACGCCTACAGTAAAAAAATGGGCAGCCAGATACTGGCTGACTTTGAAAGCAGCCGCGAAAAAACGCTGATGGTTATTGGCGTCATGCTGCTGGTGGCGACGCTGATCTCATTCTTCTCATGGCTGATTATTAAAAAAAGCGTCTTTGAGCGCCTTGCTGCCGCCTCCTCGATCCTTGAGAAAATCGGCGCCGGCGAGCTTTACCATAAATTTGAAACGGGCGCGCGCAACGAAATCGGCATCATGCTGGAATCGCTGCAGAACATGAGCGCCTCGCTGCGAAACATGATTACTTCGGTACGCAGCACCTCAGAGCTTATCGGCACCAACGCCTCGGAAATCGATCGCGGCAACGAAAACCTGGCGTCCCGCACCGAGCAACAGGCCAGCGCGCTGCAGCAGACCGCCGCAAGCATGGAGGAGATTAAAACTACCGTCGCCAGCAATGCAGAAAACGCCCGCCAGGCGAATGAGCTGGCCCATCAGGCGCGCATTACCGCAAATAATGGTTCCGCCGTGATGAACGACGTTGTCGACACCATGGAGAAAATTTCCCTTAGCGCGATGAAAATCGCCGAGATCAACAGCGTGATCGACGGGATCGCGAACCAGACCAATATCCTGGCGTTGAATGCGGCGGTGGAAGCCGCACGCGCCGGAGAGCAGGGGCGAGGTTTTTCCGTGGTGGCAACCGAAGTGCGTAACCTTGCTAAACGCAGCGCGGACGCGGCGAAAGAAATCAACCAGCTCATTAATCAGTCGGTTAAAAACGTCGAAGACGGCTCTAAACTTATCGGAAACGCCGGGAAAACGATGGAGGATATCGTGACCTCTGTTACCTGCGTCAGCGATATCATGCAGGAGATTACCCAGGCATCCGAAGAGCAAAGCACCGGCGTCGGGCAAATTGCTACCGCCGTTAACGAAATGGATCTGGCGACCCAGCAAAACGCCACTCTGGTACAAGAGTCGTCGCAGATCTCCCATGCGGTGAACGAACACAGCCGCGAGCTGGTAAAAACCGTATCCCTGTTCCAGCTAAGCCCCGCCGAAATGCAAAAAAGCGTTGAGGAAATCGCCCCGCGAAAGAAGGTCATAGCGCCCCGTCAGGAAAAACAAGAGCCTGTAAAACGTCCCGTTAAAAGTGACGATAACTGGACTGAATTCTGACGTAAGTCGGTTTTCACAGGCTTATCCATCAGCAGCCATTCCTAACGGAATGGCTGTTTGCCGTCTGCTAAACATTCGCATCTGCACTTCTTTTTTATTTTCTCCTTTTGCCGCAGGGCCCCCGCGCCATTTCACCGCGTTGATATGAGTTGTTATTAAATCGTGACGAAGTTCACTGGTTGCGAAGAAATATTCGTAAGCGCAACGACGTTGGTAACTATTTATCTCAATGAATTGCTTATTTATTTATTAAATTACCGGCTGTTTGAATATAAGAATCTGCGAAAATCGAAATTAACAATTAATTAATCTTAACTCATGATATGCGCACTTAAGGTCAGGCGAACGCGTTGCGGAGTATTCGATGAAAGATGTGGTGATTGTTGGGGCGGCCCGAACCCCGATTGGCTGCTTCCAGGGGGCGCTTTCCCCGCGCAGCGCGGCGGAGCTGGGCAGCGCGGTAGTCAAAGCCCTGCTTGAGCGCAGCGGCGTGAGCGAGCAGGAGATCGATGAAGTGATCCTGGGGCAGGTGCTCACCGCCGGAGCCGGGCAAAATCCCGCGCGCCAGACGGCGCTCAACAGCGGCCTGCCCTGGTCCGTTTCGGCTATTACCATCAACGACGTCTGCGGCTCGGGGCTGAAAGCGCTGCATCTTGCCACCCAGGCCATTCAGTGCGGCGAAGCGGACGTGGTGATCGCCGGCGGCCAGGAGAATATGAGCCGCGCTCCGCATGTTCTGGCAAACAGCCGAACCGGCGCGGGGCTTGGCAACAGCCAGCTTATCGACAGCCTGGTGCACGACGGCCTGTGGGACGCGTTTAACGACTACCATATGGGCGTGACGGCAGAAAACCTTGCCAGGGAGTACGGCATCAGCCGCGAAAGCCAGGATGCCTTCGCGCTCGCTTCGCAGCAAAAAGCGCGAGCGGCCATTGATGCGGGCCGTTTCAAAGACGAGATTGTTCCGGTTGCCGTGGAGATGCGTTCAGGCGGCACCCTGTTTGTCGACACCGATGAGCAGCCGCGTACCGACGCCAGCGCCGAAGCCCTGGCGCGCCTTATCCCGGCCTTTGACGCTGACGGCAGCGTCACCGCCGGCAACGCTTCCTCGATTAACGATGGCGCCGCAGCGGTGCTGATGATGAGCGCGGCGAAGGCCGAAGAGCTGAACCTTCCGGTGCTGGCGCGCATTCGCGCTTTCGCCAGCGTCGGCGTCGATCCCGCCCTGATGGGCATCGCGCCGGTCACCGCAACGCGGCGCTGCCTTGAGCGGGCTGGCTGGTCGCTGGAAGAGCTGGATCTGATTGAGGCGAACGAAGCCTTCGCGGCGCAGGCGCTTTCGGTGGGCAAAATGCTGGAATGGGACGAGCGCAAGGTGAACGTCAACGGCGGAGCGATAGCCCTTGGTCATCCCATTGGCGCCTCCGGCTGCCGCATTTTGGTTTCGCTGGTGCATGAAATGGTAAAGCGCGATGCCAAAAAGGGGCTGGCGACGCTGTGCATAGGCGGCGGGCAGGGCGTGGCGCTGGCCATTGAGCGCGACTGAGTCATCACCTCTTCTTTTTTGAAGCGCTTTCTGTTTTAGAAGGTGCTTTTTTATTTGCCTTCCCCAAAGAAAAGCAAATTCCTTACGGCCTGCTTTGACGCCCGTATCCCTTCCCTGAGCCGTTCTCTTCCGCCCGTTAACCAAGGTTAAGCGTGATCCCATTATCAAAACCAGTGAATATTTTTATAAAAATGAAACATCGTTTTATTTATATTTGAAATGCAGTTTCAACAGGATTAGTATGGCTTCATCAAGGTTTACGCAACGCTGTTAGGTAAGGTTTTAGTGAGGCCATATCCCCGTTGCGTGAACGCTTTCGCCAGCAATGCCTGCCAGACGCGGGCTCGAATAAAGGAAACCTACATGATTCTGGATTCATTCTCCCTGCAGGGTAAAGTCGCGGTGGTGACGGGATGTGATACTGGCCTGGGTCAGGGCATGGCGCTGGGGCTTGCGCAGGCGGGCTGTGACATTGTGGGCATCAACATCGTTGAACCAGCCGAAACCATCGAGCGCGTAACCGCGCTGGGCCGCCGTTTTCTGAGCCTGACCGCCGATCTGCGTAAAATTGACGCTATTCCCGCCCTGCTGGATCGCGCGGTCGCCGAGTTTGGCCATATCGATATTCTGGTGAACAACGCCGGGCTGATTCGTCGCGAAGACGCAATCGACTTCAGCGAGCAAAACTGGGACGACGTTATGAACCTGAACATTAAGAGCGTGTTCTTTATGTCCCAGGCGGCGGCAAAACACTTTATCGCCCAGGGCAACGGCGGCAAGATCGTTAACATCGCCTCCATGCTTTCCTTCCAGGGCGGCATTCGCGTGCCTTCCTATACCGCATCGAAAAGCGCCGTTATGGGCGTGACCCGTCTGCTGGCGAACGAGTGGGCAAAGCACGGCATCAACGTGAACGCTATCGCGCCGGGCTATATGGCGACCAACAATACCCAGCAGCTGCGCGCCGACGAACGGCGTAGCAGCGAAATTCTGGATCGTATTCCGGCCGGGCGCTGGGGTTTACCGAGCGACCTGATGGGGCCGGTGGTATTTCTGGCCTCCGGCGCGTCCGACTATATCAACGGCTATACCGTCGCCGTCGACGGCGGCTGGCTGGCCCGCTGATTCCCGCCGATCGCTAAAAGCCTCCTGCCTGCAGGGGGCTTTTTTATGGCAATTCTTCCGGCGCACACAATGCATAAGGTAAGGTTTTAACCAATATTATTGCTATTTGTAACCGCATCATTCTTTGAACGGCGTAACCCGCACGCCATGGCGGCGTCGTTGTCATTATTTAAGTCAGAATAAGAGGTTGCTTTCGAAACGCGTGGCAGGCGAAACATAAGACAAACCGATACCTGCAAGAGATGGTAGTTGTTTTTGAGATTTGTCTTAGGAATAATAGTCCTTCACCTCAGGCACTTTTTAACCAATCGTAAGCATACGTAAACGCGCTGGCGGTAGTGGTTTTGTTGTAAAAGGTGCTGTTATGACAATGCCTTATCATCAATAGTGATATTCACAGGGAAAAGATGTGCTGCATATCCTCGCTTTAAAAAACAACCACTCATTGCTTGTTCTGCGAATGCCGCGCGGGTGTCTTGCGCGTCAGGCCTTTAATGCAGGTTATTTTTCCACCAACTTTTAAGCGGTCCGTTATGTCTTCTATCGAAGTAAAACCTGGTCAGTTAGAAAATGCTTCTCCCTATCAGCTGTTGCCCGCTCCGCGTGAGGAAATAGATTTACTGAGCGTATTCACGACGTTGTTCGCCGCCAGAAAGCAAATCATTGCCATTACCTTTATTTTCGTGCTGGCGGGTATCGCCGCGAGTTTCCTGCTGCCGCAAAAGTGGACCAGCCAGGCGATTATCACCCCGCCTGAAAACGAGCAGATGATTGAGCTGCGCCGGGCGATGATCAATATGACGGTGCTGGGCGTGAGCGCAAAGGTTGATGCGAGCACTATCTATAATATGTTTTTGAAAAAGTTTGATTCTCAGGCCCTGCGTGAGCAGTTCCTTGCTAAATCGCCCTATGTCCAGGCGCTGTTGAACAATCAGGACGTGGACAGCAGCGAGCTGCATCGGGCCATTATTACCGTTTCGGAGAAGTTCAAAGCGCAAAATAACGTCGATCCGAAAAAGTCAGATAACGCGCCTTATTCTTCCTGGACCCTGAGTTTCGCCGCTCCGGATGCAGGCGATGCTCAGCAGGTGCTGGAAAATTATATCCAGTTTATTAACGCTGAGGTGAACAAGGACGTGCTGCAGGATTTGAAAAATGCGGTGGAACTGAAAGTGGCCTTTGAGAAAGACAAGCTGCAGCTCGACCGCACCATGCTGGAAAATGAGCATAATATTAACGTGCAGCGCCTGGGCTATTCGCTGCAGGTGGCCAACGCCGCCGGCATCAAAAAACCCGTCTACAGCAACGGCCAGGCGGTAAAGGACGATCCTGACTATTCCGTCGCCCTGGGCGCCGACGGGCTAACGGAAAAGCTCAAGATTGAGCAGTCGATTAAAGATGTCGCACAGCTGAATGCATCCATGCAAAACCGCGAGCATTTGCTGGCCCAGCTGGAAGCCATCAACGTCGGCGACGTTGATTTCACGCCGTACAAATACCAGATGCAGCCTTCTTTGCCGGTGAAAAAAGACGGCCCGCGCAAATCCTTAATTATCGTGCTTGCGGCCCTGGTAGGCTTGATTGTCGCTTCGGGAACGGTCCTGGTGCGTCATGCCATGGGCAGCCGTATGGCGATGGATAACCGCCTCGAGATGGAAAAGATCATCTAAGGCTGCTTTAAGCCTGATGCGTTAACGGCTCCTTTTGGGCGCCGTTTTTGTTACTGCAGAAAATCCTCACGGATGGGCGTGAAGGTGTCCAGCAGCGTGCCTGCAGCCAGACATACGCAGCCGTGCATAACGTGCGGCTTTTTGTACAGCGTATCGCCCGCCTTCACCCTGTGAACCTCTTCGCCGATGGTGAATTCAAACTCGCCTGACAGCACGTAGGTTAGCTGCTCATGCGGGTGATTATGCATCGGGCCAACGGCGCCGGTTGCGAAATTAACCTGCACCGCCATCATCTGGCCGCCGTGCGCCAGAATACGGCGGCTCACGCCAGCGCCGAGATCGTCCAGGGTGGTATCTTTAAAAAAGGTGAACATTCGCAGCCCCTTCCTGTTGAAACATTGTTTCATTTTGATAATCCTATCGCGAAAAAAAAGCCTGCGACAGGCCGCGCGTGATAATTGCTGCGCGGATCACGCTTTCATTGCCGGACAAACCTCTGCTATAACCGAGGGATCGAGGCAAAAAGGTGACGGATAATGAAAACGATAGGCCTGATTGGCGGCATGAGCTGGGAATCCACCCTACCTTATTACCGCCTGATTAATGAAGGGGTGAAGGCGCGCCTGGGCGGGCTGCACTCGGCTAAGATCCTTCTGCACAGCGTAGACTTTCATGAAATTGAAGCCTGCCAGTCCAGCGGGGAGTGGGATAAAGCGGGCGGAATGCTGGCGGATGCCGCGCTGGGGCTGCAAAAGGCGGGCGCGGAAGGCATCGTGCTGTGTACCAACACCATGCACAAAGTGGCGAACCATATTGAGTCACGCTGCGACCTGCCGTTTTTGCATATCGCGGACGCGACCGGCAGGGCGATTGCTGCGCAGGGCGCGGACAGGGTTGCGCTGTTGGGCACCCGCTATACCATGGAGCAGGATTTTTATCGTGGCCGCCTGAGCGCGGAATTCGGCATTGAGTCGTTAATTCCGAACGAGCCGCAGCGCCAGCGCATCAACCAGATTATTTTCGCAGAGCTTTGCCTTGGCAACATCACCGCTGAGTCCAGACGATATTACCAGCAGGTCATTGATGAGCTGCAGCAGCAGGGCGCGCAGGGCGTAATTTTTGGCTGTACGGAAATAGGGCCTGCTGCTGCAACAGCAGGATTGCCCGCTGCCGGTCTTTGATACGGCCGCGATTCATGCTGCGGATGCGGTCAACTTTATGCTTGGTGAGCGTTAAGTTTTTTCCTTTTCGTTTCAGCTGATTAAGCGGCGAAAACCTTATCCCCATCGCGCCGCGGGTCATTCCCGGCGGAATCTGTGTTATAAATTTGTTAAGTAGCGCACATTATTTTTATAAGCTGCTCCTCTGAACCCCACAAATCTGGCGGCTGAGCTCAGGCTCTTCCGCCTTTTGTCAAATCTGTATCCGGGAGTTATTCCATGCCTGTTTCCTTACTGGCGCTGGCGATGAGCGCGTTTGCCATCGGCACGACGGAGTTCGTCATTATGGGCCTGCTGCCCGATGTGGCCGGAGATCTGCATATTTCTATTCCGACCGCCGGCTGGCTAATCAGCGGCTATGCGCTGGGCGTAGCCATTGGCGCGCCGATTATGGCTCTGCTGACGGCAAGGCTGCCGCGCAAGCTTTCGCTGGTGCTGCTGATGGTGATCTTTATCTGCGGAAACCTGCTGTGCGCCCTGGCCGTCTCTTATGACTTCCTGATGCTGGCGCGCATTATCACCGCGCTTTGCCACGGGGCCTTCTTTGGCATCGGCGCGGTGGTCGCGGCAAGTCTGGTGGCGCCAAATCGGAAAGCCTCGGCCGTTGCGCTGATGTTTACCGGGCTAACCCTTGCCAACGTGCTCGGCGTGCCGATTGGCACCTGGTTCGGACAGCTGTACGGCTGGCGCGCTACCTTCTGGGGCGTGGCGGTCATCGGCGTGGTGGCGTTTATCGCGCTGATTGTCAGCCTGCCTTCGCAAAAAGACGAAGCGCCAACGGATCTGCGGCGCGAGGTCAGCGCGCTGGGCAACGGCAAGCTCTGGCTTTCGCTCTCCATGACCATCTTCTTTGCCGCAGCGATGTTTGCGCTGTTTAGCTACGTGGCGCCGATGCTGCTGCAGGTAACGGGCATTACGCACCAGGGCGTGAGCTGGACGCTGTTCCTGATGGGCGCGGGGCTTACGGTTGGGAATATTCTGGGCGGGCGCCTTGCGGACTGGAAGGTTTCCGTCAGCCTGATGCTGAGCTTTACCTTTATCGCCATTTTCTCGCTGCTGTTTCGCTGGACCAGCCACGGCATGTGGCTTGCTGAAATTACGCTGTTCCTGTGGTCGATGGCGGCCTTCGCCACCGTTCCCGCGCTGCAGATCAACGTGGTGCTGCACGGCAAAGACGCGCCGAACCTGGTCTCGACGCTGAATATCGCCGCCTTTAACGTCGGCAATGCGTTGGGCGCCTGGGTGGGCGGCACGGTTATCGATCGCGGCTACGGTTTAACCGCCGTGCCGGTTGCCGCCGCGGGGCTGGCGGCGATCGGGCTGATTATTTGTCTGATTAACTTCAGCAACGGCACCGGCCATCACCATCCGGTGACGGAAAGGTAAGTCAGGCATCGAGCAGCGCGTTTAGCGGGTCGACGTAAATATGCATAAAGTTAAGCATATGTTCGCTAAAGGCGCTGACCAGCGCCGAGGCGGGGCGGTGCAGGGGGCGAATCAGGCTGACGGTAAAAGGCACCGCCACGCTGAAACGCCGGGCGACTACGCCGCTTGAGGCGTAGTCCAGCGCCGTAAGCGGGTTGACCACCGAAATGCCCGCTCCCGCGCGCACCATGGCGCAAACCGAGGCCGCGCTGTGCGTTTCCACCACCATCCTGCGTTTAACCTCGTGCTCCTGAAAGAGCGTATCCAGCAGCTGCCGGTAGCTGTCGGTGCGCGACAGGCTAATGTAGTTTTCCCCGGCGAAATCCTGCGGCGTCAGCTCTGCTTTACGGGCCAGGCGATGCCCCGCGGGCAGCACGCACACCTCGTTTAGCGTCAGCAACGTCTGGCGCTCCGTTCCCGCGGGCGTCGAGATATTTTCCGTCAGCCCTAAATCGTGGCGCTGTGCGGAGAGCCACTCCTCAAGCAGCGGCGATTCCTGCGGCACGATATTCAGGCTCAGCTCCGGGTAGCGCGCCAGAAAAGGCTGCACCAGCAGCGGCAGAAAAGACTGGGAAAAGACCGGCAGGCAGGCGATGGAGAGCTCGCCCTGGCGAAATTCCCGCAGGCTTTCCGCGGCGTTGACGATCCTGTCCAGCCCGTACCAGGAACGCTGCACCTCTTCGAAAAGCCGCAGCCCCTGAACCGTAGGGTGCAGCCGTCCGCGGCTGCGTTCAAAAAGCTGCAGGCCGATAAGCTTCTCAAAGCGGGCCAGCTCGCGGCTGACGGTAGGCTGCGAAGTATGCAGTAAAACCGCCGCCTCGGTGAGGTTGCCGGCGGTCATCACCGCATGAAAAATTTCGATATGGCGCAGCGTTATGGATGGCATGGTCAGGTTCTCTGTTCTCTTGCTAATCCCGGCGATAGGGGAGGGCATTCCATATCATATATGAATAGACCTGCGAGAAATCGATATTTTTTCTTCAGCTTTCGCTGTGGCGTAATGCAGAAAATAATCTATTGCCGGAGCAAAACATGCCACGCCCACTTGATAACAACGACACCGCGCTGAACGCGCAAAATCTGCTGGCGCTGCCCGCTGAATTCGGCTGCCCGGTGTGGGTGTATGACGCGGAAATCATCCGCCGGCAGATTGCCCAGCTGCGCCAGTTCGACGTGATTCGCTTTGCGCAGAAGGCCTGTTCGAATATTCATATTCTGCGCCTGATGCGCGAGCAGGGCGTAAAGGTGGACTCGGTGTCGCAGGGCGAAATTGAACGCGCGCTCGCGGCGGGCTTCAACCCGCAGGAAAACCCGGACGATATCGTGTTTACCGCCGATATGATCGATGAAGCCACGCTACGGCTGGTGGCGGAGCAAAAAATACCGGTCAACGCAGGCTCGGTCGATATGCTGCAACAGCTCGGCGAGGTTTCTCCCGGCCATCGCGTCTGGCTGCGCGTCAACCCGGGCTTTGGGCACGGCCACAGCCAGAAAACCAACACCGGCGGCGAAAACAGCAAGCACGGCATCTGGCATGCGGATATGCCCCAGGCGCTGGAGATTATCCAACGCTACAGGCTGCACCTGGTCGGCATTCATATGCATATCGGCTCGGGCGTGGACTACGGCCATCTGGAACGGGTATGCGGGGCGATGGTGCAGCAGGTTATCGACTTCGGTCAGGATCTGGAGGCGATTTCCGCAGGCGGCGGTTTATCTGTCCCTTATCGTGAAGGGGAAGAGGCTATCGATACCGACCACTATTTCGGCCTGTGGAGCGCTGCGCGCGATAAAATCGCCCGCAGCCTTGGCCATGGGGTCAAACTTGAGATTGAGCCGGGGCGTTTCCTTGTGGCACAAGCCGGCGTGCTGGTAGCCCAGGTGCGTTGCGTAAAAGAGATGGGCTCGCGCCACTTCGTGCTGATTGACGCAGGCTTTAACGATCTGATGCGTCCTTCCATGTACGGCAGCTATCATCATATTTCAGCCATGGCCTGCGACGGGCGCGACCTGTCCACGCAGCCGCTGCTGGAGACCGTGGTTGCCGGACCGCTGTGCGAATCAGGCGACGTCTTTACCCAGCAGGAAGGCGGCAAGGTGGAAACCCGCGCGCTGCCGCCAGTTAAGGTTGGGGATTACCTGGTGCTGCACGATACGGGCGCCTACGGCGCGTCCATGTCGTCTAATTACAATAGCCGCCCGCTGCTACCGGAAGTGCTGTTTGATAACGGAGCCGCACGCCTGATTCGCCGTCGTCAGACTATGCAGGAGCTGCTGGCGCTGGAATTATTTTGAGGATTTGCGCCCGCGCTGAAACCAGGGGCCGGGCGCGACGGATTCACGCAGCACCAGCGTGCCGACAAACGGCGGGATCGGCTGTAAGGCTTCGCCGTTAGCCAGTTTGATCGCCTGGTCGATGGCGGTGGTTATCATATTATCGATCGGCAGATAGACGGTGGAGAGCGCAGGCTGCAGCCACTGCGCGCTGGGCGCATCGTCAAAGCCGAACAGCGAGATATCCTGCGGAATACGCATACCCGCCTGGTGCAGCGCTTTCGAGGCGCCGAGCGCCATATCGTCGTTGCAGGCGAACAGCGCCGTAAAGGGGACCTGGCTTTCCAGCAGCTCCTGGCACAGCTGGTGCCCCACGGTCATGGTGGAGTCGCCGTTTTTCACCCGCTCTTCGGTAAAGCGAATGCCGTGTTTTTGCAAAGCCTTGCGATAGCCCATTAAGCGGGCCTGGCCGGTCGGGGTAGAGATAGGCACGGTGATGCAGGCGATTTCGCGATGGCCCTGCTGAATCAAATATTCCGTCGCCTGAAAAGCCGCGTCCTGCTGTTCGAAGAACACGCAGCGTTCCCGCGCCTGGGTCACATCGCGGTTAATCACCACCAGCGGCACGCGGATTGAGCTCATCAGTGAGATTAGCGCCCGCTCGGACATAAAGCGGGTGTAGAGGACAATGGCGTCGCAGTGCCTGTCGACCAGCATCTGCACCGCATCGAGCTCTTTTTGCGGCGTATCGTGCCCGTCGGTGACTATCAGCTGTTTGCCATGAACTTCGGTCTGGCGGGAGGCCTGTTGCAGCAGGCGGCCGAAGTAAAACCCGTCAAAGGTTGATACCACCAGTCCCACGCTGTTGCTGCTGCGGTTGGCCAGTGAGCGCGCCAGAAAATTAGGGCGATACCCTAACTCTTTCATAGCCTTAAAAACCTGTTTGCGGGTGCTTTCTTTCACCTGCCCGGTGCCGTTCAACACGCGAGATACCGTTGCTTTCGAAACACCTGCGCGTAGCGAGACGTCCAGCATTGTTACCATCGATTCATTCCTGATTAAGACTTCCGTCGCGATGCCGCAGTTTTCACCGCAGTCTATCACAGGTGCCGGAAGGGTAAGATCGGGCATACCGCTTCGCCATGCAAATTGTCATACGAGGATCACGCTTTTAGACAATGCCGCCGATCGGCATGCACGACGAAGAGGCAAATGATGGGATACATCCGCCTTTTTGCAGTAATACAAAGGGTGTTTACTCGCCGCTTCGCGCAATCACCGAATGGCGGCGAACAAGCGTAGGGCTAAAAAGGTGCGTCGTTTCCGGCAGCGGGCGGTTTTCCGCCAGCGCCATCGCCAGCTCGGCGGCCTGCGTCGCCATGGTGACAATCGGGTAGCGAACGGTGGTCAGGCGCGGGCGCACATAGCGCGAAATCAGCACGTCATCAAAGCCGATCAGCGAGATCTCTTTCGGCACGTCGATGCCGTTGTCGTTTAGCACGCCCATCGCCCCGGCGGCCATTGAGTCGTTGTAACAGGCGACGGCGGAAAAATGCTTGCCGCGGCCGAGCAGTTCGGTCATCGCCTGCTCACCGCCGCTTTCATCCGGCTCGCCGAAGGTCACCAGACGATCGTTAATCGCAATGCCGTGCTCTTTTAGCGCGTCGTAATAGCCCTGCAGGCGATCTTCGGCATCGGAAATGGCGTGGTTTGAACACAGATAGCCGATTCTGGTATGGCCCTGCTGAATCAAATGGCGGGTGGCAAGCCAGGCGCCGTAGCGGTCGTCCAGCGCCACGCAGCGCGGTTCAAAACCCGGCAGGATACGGTTGATAAGCACCATGCCCGGCATCTGTTTCATTAACGAGATCAGCTCGGCGTCGGGGATCTTTTTGGCATGCACCACCAGCGCGGCGCAGCGGTGGCGGATCAATTGCTCAATGGCCTGACGCTCTTTTTGTTCATTGTGATAGCCGTTGCCAATCAGCAGAAAGTTGCCGGTGCGATAGGCCACCTGCTCTACGGCCTTCACCATCGCGCCAAAGAAAGGGTCCGAGACATCGCCGACTATCAGGCCGAGAGTTTCCGTGGTTTGCTGGGCCAGCGCGCGGGCATTGGCGTTGGGATGGTAGTTAAGTTCTTCCATCGCGCAGGTCACGGCCTGACGCGATGCGTCGCTTGCCTTCGGCGAATCGTTAATCACGCGGGAAACCGTGGCGACAGAAACCCCCGCAAGCCGTGCTACATCCTTAATTGTCGCCATCAGTTAACTTCCCGTTGGGTAATCGTTTACACAAGCCTAAGTGTTACGGAAAAACCGCGCCACTTCAAGGGCGCAACTATCGCAGCGCTCGCAAAGCTGAGGAAAATACGCCGCCGCTTTGTGTAATCGTTACACGAGCTGCCGCAGGGAAAATCAGGCGCAGCGGCAGACGCCGGCATGTTGCGGATTTTTAATAATTTCCGGAAAAATCTTTGCTTACAGTTTGCAGTGCGCTGTTGCGATTTCGCCGTGGCGCAAGCCGTTGAGCCGCTGCTACATTTGAAGTCCCAGAGGTATTGATAGGTGACGTCGGCGCCTGATGCTGACCACAAAAATTACACCAGCCTGCGCGGATGCGCAGGTTTTTTTTGCCTGATAAGCGCGACCTGTAACAAGAAGCGAGATTTTAAACACCTGGTTGCACTTCGGCTCATTCCTTTGCTTTTTCCCGCTGGTTAGCCTTCATCTCCTGCGCCACAATTCAGATCCCAGAGGTATTGATTGGTGAGAATTCTTCGTACGCTGTGTGTACAATTCTTCTTGCACCGACCTGCGCAGATGCGCAGGTTTTTTTTTGCTTTTTTTCAGCCCCGCTCCCACTCTCGCGCCATCAGGGCGACTCGTGTAATCTGCTGCAACTACAATTAAGTCTTTGTACCGATTAACGACAAAGGGAGTTGATATGCTGTTAGGTTTCTTTCGCGCGCTATTTCGCATTCTTTTTCGGGTGCGTTTGTCCGGCGATATCAGCGCGCTCACCCTGCCGCGCGTGCTGATTGTTCCAAACCATGTCTCCTTTATTGACGGCATCCTGCTGGCGTTGTTTTTGCCGATACGTCCGGTTTTTGCCGTCTACTCCTCTATTAGCCAGCAGTGGTACATGCGCTGGCTGAAGCCAATCATTGATTTTGTGCCGGTTGACCCGACAAAGCCGATGTCGATTAAGCATCTGGTGCGTCTGGTGGAGCAGGGGCGTCCGGTGGTTATCTTCCCGGAAGGGCGTATTTCGATTACCGGCTCGCTGATGAAAATCTACGAAGGCGCGGGCTTTGTGGCCGCTAAAGCGAAAGCCACGGTGATCCCTGTGCGCATTAACGGCGCGGAGCTAACCTTTTTTAGCCGCCTGCAGGGCCTGGTGAAACAGCGCCTGTTTCCACGCATCAGCCTGCACATTCTGCCGCCGACTTCCGTTCCTATGCCGGATGCGCCGCGCGCCCGCGACCGTCGTAAAATGGCGGGGGAAATGCTGCATCAGATTATGATGGAAGCCGCTATGGCGGTGCGCCCGCGCGAAACCCTGTATCAGGCTTTGCTTTCCGCGCAGTACCGCTACGGCTCGCGCAAAAACTGCATTGAAGATATAAACTTCAAGCCGGACACCTACCGCTCCTTGCTGACCAAAACGCTGTTTGTCGGCAGAATTCTCAACAAGTACAGCGAGGCGGGGGAAACCATCGGCCTGATGCTGCCGAACGCGGCAATCAGCGCGGCGGTGATCTTCGGCGCATCCTCCCGGGGCCGCGTTCCGGCGATGATGAACTACACGGCGGGCGTAAAAGGGCTGACCAGCGCTATTACCGCCGCGCAAATCAAAACGGTCTTCACCTCGCGCCAGTTCCTCGATAAAGGCAAGCTGTGGCACCTGCCGGAGCAACTGACCCAGGTGCGTTGGGTCTTCCTGGAAGATCTTAAGGGCGAAGTCACCTCCGCTGACAAGCTGTGGATCTTCGCCCATCTGTTTGTGCCGCATCTGGCGCAGGTCAAACAGGTGCCGGAAGATGCCGCGATGGTGCTGTTTACCTCCGGCTCCGAGGGCAATCCGAAAGGCGTGGTGCATAGCCATAAAAGCCTGCTGGCGAACGTCGAGCAGATCCGCACTATTGCGGACTTCACCGCCAACGACCGCTTTATGTCGGCGCTGCCGCTTTTCCACTCCTTCGGCCTGACCGTCGGCCTGTTTACGCCGCTGCTGACCGGGGCGGAGGTGTTCCTTTACCCAAGCCCGCTGCATTACCGCGTGGTGCCTGAGCTGGTTTACGACCGCAACTGTACGGTGCTGTTCGGCACCTCGACCTTCCTTGGCAACTACGCGCGTTTCGCCAACCCTTACGACTTCTTCCGCCTGCGTTATGTTGTCGCAGGCGCCGAAAAACTTCAGGAGAGCACAAAGCAGCTCTGGCAGGATAAGTTCGGCCTGCGCATCCTTGAAGGCTATGGCGTAACCGAGTGCGCGCCGGTTGTCTCAATAAACGTTCCGATGGCCGCAAAACCGGGCACCGTCGGGCGCATTCTGCCGGCAATGGACGCCCGCCTGTTAGCGGTTCCCGGCATTGAAGAGGGCGGACGCCTGCAGCTTAAGGGGCCGAACATTATGAACGGCTACCTGCGCGTGGAAAATCCGGGCGTGCTGGAAGAGCCGACGGCGGAAAATGCGCTGGGCGAAATGGAAAAAGGCTGGTACGACACCGGCGATATCGTGAAATTCGATGAGCAGGGATTCTGCATAATCCAGGGGCGCGCCAAACGCTTTGCCAAGATTGCGGGCGAGATGGTGTCGCTGGAGATGGTCGAGCAGCTGGCGCTGGGCGTTTCGCCGGACAAACTGCATGCGACCGTTATTAAGAACGATGCGGCAAAAGGCGAGGCGCTGGTGATGTTCACCACCGACAGCGAGCTGGACCGCGAAAAATTACTGCGCTACGCCCGTGAACACGGCGTGCCGGAGCTGGCCGTACCGCGCGATATTCGCTTCCTTAAACAGCTGCCGGTATTGGGCAGCGGCAAGCCGGACTTTGTCACCCTGAAGGCGCAGATGGAGGCTGAGGATGCGTGATAACGCGCTAAGCGATATCTCACTGTGGTCAAAAGGCATGAAGGCGGTCACGGCGGCGCAGTTCCTGTCCGCCTTTGGCGATAACGCTTTACTCTTTGCCACGCTTGCGGTCCTCAAGCAGCAGTTTTATCCCGACTGGAGCCAGCCGGTGCTGCAAATGGTTTTCGTCGGGGCCTATATTCTCTTCGCCCCGTTCGTTGGACAAATTGCGGACAGCTTCGCCAAAGGGCGAGTGATGATGTTGGCGAATGGCCTGAAGCTGGTGGGCGCCGGGGTCATCTGTCTGGGGCTGAATCCTTTTGTCGGCTATACGCTGGTGGGAGTAGGGGCGGCGGCCTATTCGCCGGCGAAATACGGCATCCTGGGGGAATTAACCACCGGCGATCGCCTGGTGAAAGCCAACGGCATTATGGAGTCCTCAACCATTGCCGCGATTTTACTGGGCTCCATGGCCGGCGGCGTGCTGGCCGACTGGCATATTCTGGCGGCGCTGGGCGTTTGCGTGCTGGTTTATGCGGGGGCCGTGGCCGCCAACTTTTTCATCCCGAAGCTTCCCCCGGCCCGTCCGGGGCAGCCATGGCGTTTTACGCCGATGACGCGCAGCTTCTTTAACGCCTGCCGCACGCTGTGGCGCAACGGCGAGACGCGTTTTTCCCTCGTCGGCACCAGCCTGTTCTGGGGCGCGGGCGTGACGCTGCGTTTTTTGCTGGTGCTGTGGGTGCCCGTTGCGCTGGGGATAACCGATAACGCCACGCCGACCTATCTCAATGCGATGGTGGCGGTAGGCATTGTTGTAGGGGCGGGCGCCGCGGCGAAGCTGGTGACGCTCGAAACCGTGTCGCGCTGTATGCCCGCGGGGATTTTGATTGGCGCAGGCGTATTGTTCTTCGCCATGCAGCAGGCGCTGCTGCCATCCTATGCCCTGCTGCTGCTGATTGGCGTGCTGGGCGGTTTCTTCGTCGTGCCGCTCAACGCGCTGCTGCAGGAACGTGGAAAGCGCACCGTGGGAGCAGGCAACGCGATTGCGGTGCAGAACCTCGGCGAGAATGCCGCGATGCTGCTGATGCTCGGGCTGTATTCGCTGGCGGTGAAAGCCGGCGCGCCGATTGTCGGCATCGGCATCGGCTTTGGCGTGGTGTTTGCGCTGGCCATCAGCGCGCTGTGGGTCTGGCAGATACGGCAGAAATGAAATATGCGCCCTCTCAGTGAGAGGGCGTTTTTATCTTAAGGCGCAGGATAGGTATAAACGCGGTGCACCGCTTCGAGCTCTTCAATCACCTCTTCGCCTAATTCCAGATGCAGGCTCTCAAGGTTCGTTTTCAGCTGCTCCAGCGTCGTTGCCCCCAGCAGCGTGCTGGCGACGAACGGCTGGCGGCGCACGAAGGCCAGCGCCATCTGCGCCGGATCCAGACCGTGGCGTTTCGCCACTTCCACATAGGCGGCGACCGCCCGCTGTGTTTGCTCTCCGCTATAGCGGGTAAAGCGGCTAAACAGCGTATTACGCGCGCCGGCAGGCTTCGCGCCGTTCAGGTATTTCCCCGTTAGCGTGCCGAAGGCGAGACAGGAATAGGCGAGCAGCTCAACGCCTTCGCGCTGGGTAATTTCCGCAAGGCCCACCTCAAAACTGCGGTTCACCAGGCTGTAGGGATTCTGAATGGTGACAATGCGCGGCAGATCGTGCTTTTCCGCCAGCTGCAGATAGCGCATCACGCCCCACGGCGTTTCATTGGATACGCCGATATAGCGAATTTTCCCGGCGCGCTGGAACTCCGCCAGCGCCTCGAGCGTTTCCAGCAGCGTGACCGGGACCGCATTATCCGTCCAGGCGTAGCCCAGTTTGCCAAAGCAGTTGGTGGCGCGCTGCGGCCAGTGCACCTGATACAGATCGAGATAGTCGGTTTGCAGGCGCTTCAGGCTCGCATCCAGCGCGTCACGGATGTTTTTGCGATCGAGGATCTGATTCGGGCGGATCCCCGCATCGTTATTGCGGCTTGGTCCGCTGACTTTAGAAGCGATCACCAGCTTATCGCGGTTGCCGCGCAGCTTAAGCCAGTTGCCTACGTAGGTTTCGGTTAATCCCTGCGTTTCCGGGCGCGGCGGCACCGGATACATCTCCGCGACGTCAATCAGGTTCACACCCTGGCTTACGGCGTAATCGAGTTGGGAATGGGCGTCGGCTTCGCTGTTTTGCTCACCAAACGTCATGGTTCCTAAGCCCAGCGTGCTTATTTCAAGAGAGCTGTGGGGGATACGGTGATAATGCATAACCGGCTTCCTTATTCTTCTACCAGACCACATCAGGCAGGCGCCCGACAAAAAAGGACTATTAACATGGCAGAGGGGAAGCAAAAGCGAAAGAGGGGAGATAAGAAAAGTATTCAGGCCAGCGAGGCGCTGACCTTCAGAATTTAGCGTTCAATAATTTGCGACACATCGTCACGATTGATCTGCATTTCGTTGCCCTGCTGATCGCGGTAGCTCACCAGCCCGGTTTCATCATCAATCTGCGGTTTGCCGTCGGTGAGGATCATGCGGCCATCTTTGGTGGCCATCACGTAGTCGCTGCTGCAGCCAGAAACCGCGCATGCCATACCGATAGCGGAAATTACAACTGCCCATTTTTTCATCGTTATTCGCCTCGTCAGGAATGAAATGACCTACATAGTTTAGTAATAACTTTATAAAGGCGAGGGGATAAGCAGGAAATTCTTAAAATAAATCAGGGGAAAGGGTCAAAGCCTTTCCCCTTTGCGGGCTAGAGCGGATTTTTTTTATTGCGGATGAGGTTAAGGCTTTCAACGGCGATAGAGAAGAACATCGCAAAGTAGATGTAGCCCTTCGGCACGTGAATATCGAAGCTTTCGAGAATCAGCGTGAAGCCGACCAGCAGCAGGAACGCCAGGGCGAGCATTTTCACCGACGGGTGACGGTCGACGAAGTCGCCAATCGCGCGGGCGGCGAACATCATAACCCCCACCGCAATCACCACCGCGGCCATCATAATAAACAGATGATCGGACAGGCCGACGGCGGTGATCACCGAATCCAGGCTGAAGATAATATCCAGCAGCATGATTTGCACGATAGCGCCGAAGAAGGAGTGAACGTTGGTTTTAATCCCTTCTTCTTCACCTTCGATGGATTCGTGGATCTCCTTGCTGGCTTTCCAGATAAGGAACAGGCCCCCAAGCAGCAGAATCAAATCCCGCGCTGAAATTTCGTTGCCCAGCACGGTAAACAGCGGCGTGGTTAAGCGAATAACCCACGCGATGGAGGCCAACAGCGCCAGACGCATAAGCATGGCGGCGCCTAAACCAAGACGTCGCGCTCTTTGCTGCTGCTCTTTAGGGAGTTTCGCCACCACCAGCGAGAGGAAAATAATATTGTCGATACCCAGTACGATTTCCAGAATCGTCAGCGTGCCTAAAGCCATCCACGCGTTGGGGTCTGAGATCCATGCAAACATCAAAAAAGTCCTGCCAAAAAATGAAAACGCTAATTATAAGCGCGTGCCGGAAAGGGAGTAAAAATTAAATTGGCGCTACAGGCAGAAATGGCGCGCCAGAAGCCGTCCGGTGAAGTTCTTTTTCAGATAAAAACCCCGCGGCAGCGTGAGGATGCGCGAGCCGTCGGTGCCTACGGCTTCGGTAAGCGCTTTGCTGTTGGCCGCTTTCGGGCGCAGCTGCAGCACTTCGCCGTGGCGCGCGGTAATGCGCTCTACCTGGCCGAGCACTATGAGGTCCATCAGCTCTTCCCAGTCGAGCCTTAGCTGACGATCCTCTTCTTCTGAGGGTTCCCATAACAGCGGCGCGCCGACGCGGCGCTCGGCAAGCGGGATCTGCCGTTCGCCCTCTACCGGGATCCACAATACCCGCTTTAGCTTATGGCGCACGTGGCTGGTTTCCCACACCACGCCGGTATTGCCGGTAAGCGGCGCTACGCAAACGAAGGTGGTTTCCAGCGGACGGCCCCGCTGGTCTATCGGAATGGTTTTTAGCTCAATGCCCAACGCGGCAAAGTCCTGCTCGGGCTTGCTTCCCGCGCTTGCGCCAAGCCACAGCTCCAGCAAAATGCCGATCCAGCCTTTATCGCGTTTCAGATCCGGCGGAATGGCGAGGCCCGCAAGCGCGGCCAGTTCTCCGAGCGTATAGCCGGCAAGCTGCTGGGCCTGGGCCAGCAAAATCTGTTCGTTTTCCGGTGGGTGAAGCAAGGGTCGTAGTGAGTGCATAACGCCTGACTGCCATGTGGTTAAAAAATAACCGTGGTTTACCCACGGTGCGGAAATAGTTTAGCCTGCCGCGGCAGGGAATATCAATTTCATGATTTGTAATGACTTTTTTTCTTAAAATGCGCATATTGAACGCTGTGAAAAAATCTTTTCCATTTCTGGTCACCGACAATGAACAGGATCTTACACCGGGTTATCCACAGAAAAATGGGATAACTGGGTAAAACCGACACTACTGGTTCCATTTACAGCCTTGACGGCGGGGTGAAACACATTTTTTCAGCGAATTGTGCCTAACTTGTTGGCACAATCTGTGGATAAAAACGACATTGCTCGATCTTTCATCAGCAAAGGATCCTCAGGTGTGAGGCGCATCACATTATGAAAAACCGGAGCAACGGATTTTTATTTATCCATTTGAATTTAAATGTATTAATAGTCTTTCAGGATTGTTCTTAATTTCCGTTATCGGAAGTTGTCCCGAGACTATCGGCTAGTTTTTCACAGTTATATCCACAGAAAAAGTGAATAAAATCGCGGTGCATTCTCCGAATCTGTTTATAACTCTGGTTAAATTTGTGAGTTATTCAAATGTTATTCGTCAATGTTCACCGTTAAGAGTGGTTTACCGCCTGAGGCTTGTATGAAACAATCGCTGCAATCCAGGTTTTCTTTGAGGTAGTCCGGTGATCGATGATGATGGCTACCGCCCGAATGTTGGTATTGTAATCTGTAATCGGCAAGGGCAGGTGATGTGGGCCAGGCGTTTTGGCCAGCATTCCTGGCAGTTTCCGCAGGGTGGCATTAATCCTGGCGAATCTCCTGAGCAGGCGATGTACCGTGAGCTTTTTGAGGAAGTTGGTTTACAGCGCAAAGATGTCCGCATCCTCGCCTCGACCCGCAACTGGTTACGTTACAAATTACCGAAACGTTTGGTGCGTTGGGACACAAAGCCGGTTTGTATCGGCCAGAAACAAAAATGGTTTCTTTTGCAGTTGATAAGCTCAGATAACGACATCAATATGCAAACCAGCAGCACTCCGGAGTTCGATGGCTGGCGCTGGGTGAGCTACTGGTATCCAGTACGCCAGGTAGTCTCCTTTAAACGCGATGTTTATCGTCGGGTGATGAAAGAGTTTGCCAGCGTCGTTATGCCGCTGCAGGAAGTTACGCCACCACGCAATAACGCGCCGGCATGGCGACGTAAAAGAGGTTAAGTCACGCAAAAAATGCTCACCCGTTTGCGAGAAATAGTTGAAAAGGTAGCCAGCGCCCCGCGCCTCAATGAGGCGCTGGATATCCTGGTCACCGATATCTGCCTTGCGATGGACACCGAGGTCTGCTCGGTCTATCTCGCAGACAGCGACCGCCGCTGCTACTACCTGATGGCGACCCGAGGGCTGAAAAAGCCGCGCGGCCGTACCATCACCCTCGCATTTGATGAAGGCATTGTCGGCCTGGTCGGGCGGCTTGCCGAACCCATCAACCTTGCGGATGCCCAAAAACACCCCAGCTTCAAATACGTTCCGGCGGTAAAAGAAGAGCGCTTCCGCGCCTTTCTCGGGGTGCCGATCATCCAGCGGCGTCAGCTGCTGGGCGTGCTGGTGGTGCAACAACGTGAGCACCGTCAGTACGACGAAAGCGAAGAGTCCTTCCTGGTCACCCTTGCCACGCAGATGGCGGGCATTCTTTCCCAGTCACAGCTTGCGGCTTTATTTGGCCAGTATCGCCAGACGCGAATTCGTGCGCTGCCCGCCTCGCCCGGGGTGGCCATTGCTGAAGGATGGATGGACTCCACGCTCCCGCTAATGGAGCAGGTCTCTGAAGCCTCAACGCTTGACACCACCCGCGAGCGTGAACGCCTTACGGCCGCCCTGGAAGAGGCCTCGAACGAATTTCGCCGCTACAGCAAACGCTTTGCCGCGGGCGCGCAGAAAGAAACCGCCGCTATTTTCGATCTTTACTCTCACCTGTTAACCGACGCCCGTCTGCGCCGCGAACTGTATGGTGAAGTGGATAAAGGTTCGGTTGCGGAGTGGGCGGTTAAAAAGGTCGTCGAGAAATTTGCCGAACAGTTCGCCAGCCTGTCGGACAGCTACCTGAAAGAACGCGCCGGCGACCTGAGAACGCTTGGGCAACGCCTGCTGTTCCATCTTGACGACACCATCCAGGGGCCGAATACCTGGCCGGAACGCTTTGTGCTGGTGGCTGACGAACTCTCAGCGACCACCCTTGCGGAACTGCCGCAAAACCGTCTTGCCGGGGTAGTGGTGCGCGACGGCGCCGCAAACTCCCATGCCGCCATTATGGTGCGGGCGCTGGGCATCCCGACGGTGATGGGGGCGGATATCCAGCCCTCGGTGCTGCATCGCCGGACGCTGGTGGTGGACGGCTATCGCGGCGAGCTGCTGGTCGATCCCGAGCCGGTTCTGCTGCAGGAATATCAGCGCCTTATCAGCGAGGAAAACGAGCTAAGCCGCCTTGCGGAAGATGACGTAGACATGCCCGCGGCGCTCAAAAGCGGCGAGCGCGTTCAGGTCATGCTCAACGCAGGGCCTTAGCCCGGAGCATGAAGAAAATCTCGGTAGCCGCATCGACGGCATCGGCCTGTATCGCACCGAAATACCTTTCATGCTGCAAAGCGGTTTTCCCTCCGAAGAAGAGCAGGTCGCGCAGTATCAGGGCATGCTGCAGATGTTCAACGAAAAGCCGGTAACGCTGCGTACGCTGGACGTCGGCGCTGACAAACAGCTGCCGTATATGCCCATTAGCGAAGAGAACCCTTGCCTCGGCTGGCGCGGCATTCGCATCACGCTCGACCAGCCGGAGATCTTCCTGGTGCAGGTTCGCGCCATGCTGCGAGCCAACGCGGCGACGGGCAACTTAAGCATCCTGCTGCCGATGATTACGAGCCTGGATGAGGTGGACGAAGCGCGCCGCCTTATCGACAGGGCCGGGCGCGAGGTGGAAGAGGTGCTGGGCTACGCGCTGCCCAAACCCCGCCTGGGCGTTATGGTGGAAGTGCCGTCGATGGTCTTTATGATGGCACACCTCGCCAGCCGGGTAGATTTTATTTCCGTCGGCACTAACGACCTGACGCAGTATTTGCTGGCGGTGGATCGCAACAATACCCGCGTCGCCAGTTTGTACGACAGCCTGCATCCGGCCATGCTGCGGGTGCTGCAGCATATCGCCCGCGAAGCCGAACGCCACGGCATAGACCTGTGCCTGTGCGGCGAAATGGCAGGCGATCCGATGTGCGTGGCGCTGCTGGTAGGGATGGGCTATCGCCATCTTTCCATGAATGGCCGCTCGGTTGCGCGCGTGAAATACCTGCTGCGCCACATAAATCTTGAAGAAGCCCGCAGCCTGGCGGAGCGCAGCCTTGAGGCCCAGCTGGCGACGGAAGTTCGCCATCAGGTCGCCTCGTTTATGGAACGGCGCGGCATGGGCGGGCTGATCCGCGGCGGGCGCTAAAGCGCCTGGTGCCGGGTCCGGGAGCCGGGATGACATATCTTTTACAACTTCGCAGACTTAATCGCCGCGCCCTTTGTGCTATGATTCGGCGCTTTCGGAGCGCATCGGCACGGTGCGTATTTGCAACCTGCCGCCTTAAACCGGTGGGATAACAATGGCTTGTGATGACTATGAATAGTGGCTATCTGCGGTTCCCTGAATTTGACCCGGTGATTTTTTCCGTCGGGCCGGTCTCCCTGCACTGGTACGGCATGATGTACCTGGTCGGGTTTGTTTTTGCCATGTGGCTGGCCGGACGGCGCGCCAACAAACCAGGAAGCGGCTGGACCAAAAATGAAGTAGAAAACCTGCTGTACGCGGGCTTCCTTGGGGTTTTCCTCGGCGGTCGTCTCGGCTATGTCTTCTTCTACAATCTGCCCACCTTCCTTGCCGATCCGCTTTATCTGTTTAAAGTCTGGGACGGCGGCATGTCCTTCCACGGCGGCCTGATCGGCGTTATCTGCGTAATGATTTGGTTCGCGCGCCGCACCCGGCGTAATTTCTTCCAGGTGGCTGATTTTATTGCGCCGCTGATTCCTTTTGGCCTGGCTGCCGGCCGCCTTGGCAACTTTATCAACGGCGAGCTGTGGGGGCCGGGTCGATCCTGATTTCAGATGGGCCATGCTCTTCCCGGGCTCGCGCAGCGAAGATATCGGCCTGCTGGCGACGCATCCGGAATGGCAGTCGCTGTTCAATACCTACGGGGTATTGCCGCGCCATCCTTCCCAGCTGTACGAAATGGTGCTTGAAGGCATCGTGCTGTTTATCATCCTTAACCTGTTTATCCGTAAACCACGCCCCATGGGCTCGGTTTCTGGCCTGTTCCTTATCGGTTACGGCGCATTCCGCATCATCGTCGAATTCTTCCGCCAGCCGGACGCCCAGTTTACCGGCGCGTGGGTACAGTACATCAGCATGGGGCAGATCCTCTCGATTCCGATGATTGTCGCCGGCGTCATTATGATGGTTTGGGCTTACCGCCGCCGTCCGCAGCAGCAGCTTTCGTGAGGCAATATGCAACAGTATCTTGATTTGATGAAAAAAGTGCTGGCAGAAGGCACCCCTAAAAACGATCGCACCGGCACCGGCACGCTGTCGATTTTCGGTCATCAGATGCGTTTTAACCTGCAGGACGGTTTCCCGCTGGTTACCACCAAACGTTGCCATTTACGCTCCATTATTCACGAGCTGCTGTGGTTTTTGAAGGGCGATACCAACATCGCCTATCTGCGTGAAAACAAGGTCACCATCTGGGATGAATGGGCTGATGAAAACGGCGATCTCGGACCTGTGTATGGCAAACAGTGGCGCTCGTGGGCGACGCCTGACGGCCGCCACATTGACCAGCTCGCCACCGTGATAAGCCAGCTGAAAAACGATCCGGACTCGCGTCGAATCATTGTTTCCGCGTGGAACGTGGGCGAACTGGACAAAATGGCGCTGGCGCCCTGCCACGCCTTCTTCCAGTTCTACGTGGCCGACGGTAAGCTTTCCTGCCAGCTCTATCAGCGCTCCTGCGATATCTTCCTCGGCCTGCCGTTTAATATCGCAAGCTATGCGCTGCTGGTGCATATGATGGCGCAGCAATGCGATCTCGAACCGGGCGATTTTGTCTGGACCGGTGGCGACACCCACCTGTACAGCAACCACCTTGAGCAGACGAAACTGCAGCTGACCCGTGAACCGCGCGCGTTGCCAAAGCTGGTTATCAAGCGTAAGCCCGCATCGCTGTTCGACTATCGTTTCGAAGACTTCGAGATTGAAGGCTACGATCCGCATCCGGCTATCAAAGCCCCTGTCGCTATCTAATGCCGACAGGCTGACACAACCGGCGCCTGCGTGCGCCGGTTTTTTTTGCCCTTCTTTTGGCTTTTCGAGCCTCCTGCCGGCACTGATGTAACCCGCTGCAAAAGAGCATATTTTTTTCGGCCAGGTTCGATGAAATTTACTTGCCCGCTGGCGGCCTGTTACAGCGCCGGGCACACTCTCGTCATGAAAAGAAAGCTGCGTGGTTTTAGTCTTGTGGAGGTCATGCTGGTGATGGCTATTATCGTGACGCTGGGCGCGGGCGGCATACATGGCTGGCAGAAATGGCGGCAGCAGCAGCGGCTATGGATAACGGTGCAGCAGGTGCGAAATCTTCTGCAGCAGCTGCGCAGCGACGCTAACTGGAGAAACGTCGAGCACCTGCTTAATCTGTCCCGTTCCGGTACCCGGTGGTGCCTGTCGAGCCGTCTGGCGGCAGATAAGCCGTGTGAAAGCGCCTCTCGCTGGGGGCTGGCGCAGGCATTTTCGGAGGTGGAAGTCATAGAAATGACCGCGGGGCTGGGTTTTTACGGTACACGAAATACGGCGTGGCCCGGCCATCTGATATTACGCAGCCCTGCCGGAGAATGGCGCGTCATTCTTTCCGCATGGGGGCGCATCCGCATCTGTAAAAAGGACGAAGCGAAAAAATGCGTGTGAATGAGAAGGGATTCAGCCTGCTCGAAACGCTGATCGCCATGGCGTTGAGCAGCGCTGTATTACTTGGCGCCGGGCGGCTTTTCCCCACGCTTCAGCGGGGCGTGCTGCTGCAATATCAGCAACAAAATCTGCAGGAATCCCTCTGGCAGCTGGTTTTTGGCATAGGAAAACATCTGCAGCGCGCGGGTTACTGTCACGGAATATGTAAAGGAAAGGGCTTAACGCTTATCAAAGGAGGAGAATGCGTGCTGGCGCAGTGGGATATCAACAGCAACGGGCAGTGGGAGCCGTCCGGGCATGCTGAAGCCGAAACGACGGGATTCAGGCTGCGAAACGGCAGCATGGAGACGCTAAAAGGGGCGACCAGCTGTGAGGGCGCCGGCTGGGAGAAAATAACGGATCCGGAAATGATGGCGATAACCCATTTCTCGGTAACCCAGCTGGCGCGTGAAGCCCTGCAGCCGCTGCTGGAAATTAAGCTAAGCGCCTCGTTGCGGGCAGGAGCGCAGCCCGTCTCGCTAAGGCATAGCGTTGTGGGATATAACCTGTGAAAACAGATTTCCAGCGCGGCGGCAGCTCTCTGGCCTTCGTCCTGCTGCTTTTGTCCCTGGGCATGGTAATGCTAAACGGTCTGCAACAGCAGCTAAACCAGCAGCAGAAGACGGTTGCCAGCGAAATCAGCTTCCTTAAAGAGTATGCCGCTGCCGTGTCTGCCCTTGCCTGGGGAAGCCAGCAGCGCTGGCCGACAACAACGCGGTGGCATTGCCAGCAGCAGGGAAACCAATGGCGCGCCTGCATTTTATCAACGGAGAAAGGGGAGACGCTGATGGCGGCGCAAAAGCTGGCCGCGCAGGCTGCAACGCCTGTTACGCTATGGCGCTGGGGAAGTCTTGAGGATGCGCGCTGGCGCGCAGCCCCGCACGGCTGGCTCGATTTCTGTCCTTTCAGGGAGGCCGCGCGGTGTCAGCTCCCACTGTGAGGTTAAAGCAACGTGGCTTCAGCCTGGCTGAGGTCCTCTGTTCGCTGGCGCTTTTCGCCATGGTGATGGCGGTATTGCTCGGCTATCACCGGGTGTTACAGCAAGGGTTTCAGGCGCAATGGCAGTTTCGCCAACTGTGGCGTCTGGCTGCTGAAATGAGCGAGCCCGGGGCGCCGGAGCCTTTACCCGCATGGAAAATTACCCGGCAGCAGACAACTGCAGCAGGATGTGTCAGCATCGCCGTTAATATTACCAGCCCCGCGGGGCGTTCAGGACAGCTGTCGCGGCTGCATTGCCCGCAGAAAGAGAAAAGTCAGGAGTAGCGATTCTATGTTGCGTGTTTATCATTCCAACCGCCTTGATGTCCTGGAAGCCATCATGGAATTTATTGTGGAAGGGCAGCCTCTTCCCGATCCGTTCCAGCCGGAGGTGGTGCTGGTGCAAAGCACGGGAATGGCGCAATGGCTGCAAATGACGCTGGCGCAAAAGTTTGGTATCGCCGCCAATATAGCCTTTCCGCTGCCGGCGAGCTTTATCTGGGAAATGTTTGTTCGCGTCCTGCCGGACGTGCCCGATGAAAGCGCCTTTAACAAACAAAGTATGAGCTGGAAACTTATGAAGCTGATTCCCGGCATGCTGGAAAGGCCTGAGTTTGCGCTGTTGCAGCACTATCTGACGGAAGATGACCACGGGCGTAAGCTCTTCCAGCTGGCTTCACGCATTGCGGATCTCTATGACCAGTATCTTGTCTATCGTCCCGGCTGGCTAAGCAAATGGGAAGCGGGCGAGCTGGTGGACGGCGCGGGCGATGCGCAGCTCTGGCAGGCGCCGCTGTGGGCCGCGCTGGTAGAGCATACCCGTGAGATGGGCCAGCCGGAATGGCACCGTGCGAATCTCTATCAGCGGTTTATCAGCGCCCTGGAAAAGAGCGATGAGTGCCCGCCGGGTCTGCCGCCTCGGGTATTTATCTGCGGTATTTCCGCTTTGCCGCCGGTTTATCTGCAGGCCCTGCAGGCGCTGGGTAAGCATATCGACGTCCATCTCCTGTTCACCAATCCTTGCCGCTATTACTGGGGCGATATTAAAGACCCGGCGTATCTGGCGCGGTTATTAAGCCGTCGGCGTCGCAGCCATTATCAGGCAAACAGCTCGCTGCCATTATTTAAGGATAACCAGACGGCTTCCTCGCTCTTTAATGACGACGGAGAGCAGGACGTAGGCAACCCCATGCTCGCTTCCTGGGGGAAAACCGGCCGTGATTACACTTTTCTGCTGGCGGAGCTGGAACAGTTTGAAGAGATCGATGTGTTTGTGGATATCGAGCCGGATAACCTGTTGCATAGCCTGCAGTTCGATCTGCTGGAGCTACAAAACAATGCGGTAGCAGGGCTGACGGAGGAAGATTATAAGCATAGTCATAACAAGCGAACGCTCGATCCTAACGATCGCTCCGTCACCTTCCACGAGTGCCACAGCCCGCAGCGGGAAGTGGAGGTGCTCTACGATCGGCTGCTGGCCATGCTGGATGCGGACCCCGCGCTAACGCCCCGCGACATCATCGTGATGGTCGCGGACATCGACAGCTACAGCCCGTTTATTCAGGCCACCTTTGGCAACGCGGCGCCAGACCGCTGGCTGCCCTTCGCTATTTCCGACCGGCGGGCAAGCCAGGCGCATCCCGCGCTGCAGGCGTTTACCACTTTGCTTTCTTTGCCGAACAGCCGTTTTATGGCGGAAGACGTGCTGGCTTTGCTTGAGGTGCCTGCGCTGGCCGCACGCTTTGCCATCAACGAAGAAGGGCTGCGCTATCTGCGCCTGTGGGTGAACGAATCCGGCGTGCGCTGGGGCATTGATGACGACAACGTGCTGGAATTCGATCTTCCGGCTACCGGGCAACACACCTGGCGTTTCGGCCTGACCCGTATGCTTCTGGGTTACGCCATGGACAGTAACGCAGGCGAATGGCAGTCCGTGCTGCCTTATGACGAATCCAGCGGCTTAATTGCCGAACTGGTAGGGCAGCTGGCCGAACTGCTGATGCAGCTTAACCGCTGGCGACAGGCGCTTTGTGCCGAAAGGCCGCTTGCTGAATGGGTGCCGGTTTGCCGGGAAATGCTGGAGTGCTTCTTCCTGCCGGACCAGGACACCGAGGCGGCGCTGGCGCTTATTGAAAAGCAGTGGCAGGAGATGATTAAGCACGGCCTGGATGCCTGCTATCAACAGCCGGTGCCGCTTACGCTGCTGCATGATGAACTGGCGCTGCGGCTCGATCAGGAACGCATCAGCCCGCGTTTTCTCGCCGGTCCGGTAAACTTCTGCACCCTGATGCCGATGCGTTCTATCCCCTTCAAGGTTGTTTGCCTGCTGGGCATGAACGATGGCGTTTATCCGCGTACGCAGCCTCCGCTGGGCTTCGACCTGATGAGCCAGTCGCCGCAGCGCGGAGACCGCAGCCGCCGGGATGACGACCGCTACCTGTTCCTTGAAGCCCTGAACTCGGCCCAGCAGCGCTTTTATATCAGCTATATCGGGCGTTCTATCCAGGATAACAGCAAGCGCTATCCGTCCGTGCTGGTGGAAGAGCTGCTGAACTATATCGCCCAGAGCCACTGCCTGCCGCAGGACGCCGCGCTTAACTGCGATGAAAGCGGGGAGAGGGTAAAAGCCCATCTCATTTACCAGCACAGCCGCACGCCGTTTGACGCAGGCAATTTTATACCCGTCTCCCGCGGGCAAAGCTATGCCAGCGAATGGCTGCCGGCGGCCTGCGAACAGGGCGAAGTCCACGCGCCGTTTATTCAGGTATTGCAGGATAAGGCGCCGGAGGAAATCACTTTAGAACAGCTACAGCGGTTCTGGCGTCATCCGGTACGCGCCTTTTTCCAGATGCGGCTGGGGGTTAACTTCTGGCTGGATAAGACCGAGCTGCCGGACGCGGAACCCTTTACGCTCGACGGCCTCGAACGATTCCAGATGAATCAGCAGCTGCTCAACACGCTGATTGTGGGCGGCGATCCTCAGCAGCTTTTCCGCCGCTACCGTGCCGCAGGCGCCCTGCCGTATGGGGCGTTTGGTGAAATAGTCTGGGAAAAACAGTTAACGGAAATGGAAGAGCTGTCGACAAAAGTGATAGCTGAACGGCAAAACGGCACCAGCAAAGAGGTTGATTTAACCCTTGCGGGAACAAGACTGGTAGGGTGGTTGTCGGATGTTCAGGAAGACGGCCTGCTGCGCTGGCGTCCATCGGTGCTAAACGTCGCCCATGGCATGCAGCTGTGGGTTGAGCACGTCGTCTGGTGCGCTATGGGCGGCAAGGGCAGCAGCAGAATGTACGGACGAAAATCTTCGCAATGGCATTTTTCGGCGCTTGAGCCTGAGCAGGCAAAAAGCTACCTGCTGCAACTGATTGAAGGCTATCGGGAAGGGCTAAGCCAGCCGCTTTTGCTGCTACCAAATAGCGGCGGGGCGTGGATAAAAGCCTGTTACGACCCGGCAAATGATGCCATTTTATGGGATGAGCAAACGCAGCAGAAGGCCAAAAGCAAACTGCTGGCGGCCTGGGAAGGTAACCAGATGGTAGAAGGCGAAGGGGCGGATATCTGGCTGCAGCGTTTATACCGCACCCTGGATAATGACTATTACGAAGCCATTATTCGGCAAGCGCAACGTTATCTGCTGCCCCTGTTTCGTTACAACGAGTCTTAAAATAATTGTATAAAAATTGCACAGCACGGCAAGTTCATCTATGATGCGCAACTTGCTCAGGGCTGGCGAAAAAAGTAACAGCTAAGATAGCGAAATAAGTCAAAAGTTGTTAATTATGAGTGAGTTAAGTAGGTCCGTGATGATGAGGTTCGTGAATGCCTAACTGCAGCACCTGGTTCAAACCGCTTTTCTTGTTAGCTGCTCTTTGGGCACCATTAAGTCAGGCAGATACGGGCTGGCAGCCCCTCCAGGAAACCATTCGTAAAAGCGAAAAGGATAATCGCCAGTATCAGGCGGTGCGTCTGGATAATGGGATGACGGTCCTGCTGGTCAGTGACCCGCAGGCGGTGAAATCCTTGTCTGCGCTGGTTGTGCCCGTCGGGTCGCTTGAGGATCCTGACGCTCATCTGGGCCTTGCGCACTATCTTGAACACATGACGCTTATGGGCTCAAAGAAATATCCTGAGCCGGACAGCCTGTCTGAATTCCTTAAAAAGCACGGCGGCAGCCATAACGCCAGCACCGCGACCTACCGCACCGCGTTTTATATGGAAGTTGAAAACGATGCGCTGGCGGGCGCAGTCGACCGCCTGGCCGATGCCATTGCCGAGCCTAATCTGGCCCCGGAATATGCCGAGCGTGAGCGTAATGCGGTTAATGCGGAGCTGACCCTGGCGCGCGCCCGTGACGGTATGCGTATGGCGCAGGTTAGCGCCGAAACGCTCAACCCGGCGCACCCCGGCTCGCGTTTTTCAGGCGGCAATCTCGAAACCCTGCGCGATAAGCCGGGCAGCAAGCTGCTTGATGCGCTGGTGGCGTTTCGCAATCAGTACTATTCCGCCAACCTGATGAAAGCCGTGATTTACAGCAATAAGCCTTTGCCTGAGCTGGCAAAAATCGCTGTGGAAACTTACGGGCGCGTGCCGAACAAAAATATTGAGAAGCCGGTTATTACGGTTCCTGTGGTGACGGATGCGCAGAAGGGCATCATCATTCACTATGTGCCGGCACTGCCGCGCAAGGTGCTGCGCGTCGAATTTCGCATAGATAACAACAGCGACAAATTCCGCAGCAAAACCGATGAGCTGATCGGCTACCTGATTGGCAACCGCAGCGAAAATACCTTGTCCGACTGGCTGCAAAAGCAGGGCCTCGCCGACAGCATCCGCGCCGATTCCGATCCGTTAATTAACGGCAATAGCGGCGTTTTCGCTATTTCCGTCTCTTTAACTGACAAAGGGCTCGCGCAGCGCGATGAGGTGGTGGCCCGCCATCTTCAGCTACCTGAATAAGCTGCGTCAGAACGGCATCGATAAAAGCTATTTCGACGAGCTGGCGCACGTGCTGGATCTGGATTTCCGCTATCCCTCCATCAACCGCGATATGGACTACGTGGAGTGGTTGGCGGACACCATGCTGCGCGTGCCGGTTGAGCACACCCTTGATTCAATCAACATCGCCGATCGTTTCGACCCCGCGGCCATCAAAGCCCGGCTTGAGATGATGACGCCGCAAAATGCCCGCGTCTGGTATATCAGCCCGAAAGAGCCGCATAACAAAACCGCCTACTTTGTGGATGCCCCCTACCAGGTCGATAAAATCAGCGAGCAGACCTTTAGCGACTGGCAGCAGAAAGCCGCAGCCATAAGCCTGACGCTGCCGCAGCTCAACCCCTATATTCCGGATGATTTTACGTTAATCAAGCCGCAGAAAACCTATCTTCACCCGGAACTGCTGGTGAAAGAGCCGGGCCTGCGCGTGCTCTATATGCCGAGTAAATATTTTGGCCAGGAGCCAAAGGCCGATGTGACGCTGGTGCTGCGTAACCCGCGGGCGATGGACAGCGCCAAAAATCAGGTGCTGTTCGCGCTTAACGATTACCTGGCCGGCATCGCGCTGGACGAATTAAGCAACCAGGCGGCCATCGGCGGCATCAGCTTCTCCACCAATGCGAACAGCGGGCTGATGGTGAACGCTAACGGCTATACGCAACGCCTGCCGCAGCTATTTGAAGCGCTGCTGGCGGGGTATTTCTCTTATACCCCAACGCAGGAGCAGCTCGATCAGGCGAAGTCCTGGTATGCGCAAATGATGGACTCGGCGGATAAAGGCAAGGCCTACGACCAGGCTATTATGCCGGTGCAGATGGTCTCGCAGGTTCCTTACTTCCAGCGTGAGGAGCGTCGCGCCCTGCTGACGGACATCACCTTAAAAGACGTTCTGGCCTATCGCGATATCTTAAAAGATAATGCTAAACCCGAGTTCCTGGTGCTGGGCAATATGGCGCCGGAACAGGCTAAAACCCTGGCGCATCAGGTACAAAGCCAGCTGGCCACCAAAGGCAACGAGTGGTGCCGCAACAAAGACGTGCTGGTCGATAAACAGACGCTGGCGAAGTTTGAGAAGGCGGGAAGCAGCACGGACTCGGCCCTGGCTGCCGTTTATGTTCCCGAAGGCTACGACGAGACGGTAAGCACCGCCTACAGCTCTATGCTGGGACAGATCGTTCAGCCGTGGTTCTACAACCAGCTGCGTACCCGCGAACAGCTTGGCTACGCGGTATTCGCTTTCCCGATGTCCGTTGGCCGCCAGTGGGGGATAGGCTTCCTGCTGCAAAGCAGCGATAAGCAGCCGGCTTACCTCTATGAACGCTTTAAGGCGTTTTATCCGACGGTCGAACAAAGGTTACGCACCATGAGCGCCGAAGATTTCGCCCAGATCCAGCAGGGCATTATCAACGAGATGCTGCAGGCTCCGCAGACTTTGTCCCAGGAGGCCTCTCAGCTGAGCAAAGATTTCGACCGGGGAAACCTGGCCTTCGATTCGCGTGATAAAGTAATCGCCGAAATTAAAAAGCTGACTCCCGTTAAGCTTGCGGATTACTTCCATCAGGCGGTGATTGAACCCCAGGGCGCGGCCATGCTGTCGCAGGTTTCCGGCAGCCATAACGGCAAGGCGGAATACGCCACGCCGCAGGGCTGGAAAACCTGGGAGGGGGTCAGCAGCCTGCAACAATCGTTGCCGCTGACAGACGCTAAATAAAGTGAGAAATAATGACCGGAACCGCTCAGCCCCTTGATCCACTAAGCTTGCCGCTCATCGGCGAGCGACTGATTGAAGCTTCTGCCGGCACCGGGAAAACCTTTACTATAGCGGCGCTGTATTTACGATTGCTGCTGGGCCTGGGGGGAAGCGCCGCTTTCCCTCGCCCGCTCGGCGTTGAAGAGTTGCTGGTGGTGACCTTTACCGAAGCGGCCACGGAAGAACTACGTGGCCGTATTCGCGCCAATATTCATGAGCTGTGCATCGCCTGCGTGCGCAACCGTACCGAAAATCCGCTGCTTTCGAATCTGCTGGAGCAAATTCCCGACCGCCAGCAGGCGGCGCAAATCTTACGTCTGGCAGAACAGCAGATGGACGAGGCCGCTATTTTCACCATTCACGGCTTTTGCCAGCGGATGCTCAGCCTGAACGCTTTTGAATCAGGCATGCTGTTCGAACACCAGCTTATTGAAGATGAGTCGCAGCTGCGCCGCCACGCCTGCGCCGATTTCTGGCGTCGCCACTGTTACCCGCTGCCTAAGCCGGTGGCGCAGGCGATGAGCGAACAATGGTCCGGGCCCGAAGAGCTGCTGCGCGACATCAACAGCTGGCTGCAGGGCGAACAGCCTGCGTTAAAACAGCCGCCGGCCGATAATGAAACCCTGATCGCGCGCCATGAAAAGATTGTTGCCGCCATTGATGGCGTGAAGGCGCACTGGCGGGCTGCTGCGCAGGATATTGCGGCCGTTATTGACCAGTCCGGCGTCGACAGGCGCAGCTACAGCAGCAAGAACCTGCCCAACTGGCTTAGTATCGTTGGCGAGTGGGCGCAAAGCGAAACATCCAGCTATCAGCTGCCGGAGGCCTTAAGCCGTTTTTCGCAGGCGACGCTTGATGAAAAAACGAAAAAGGGCGAGCCGCCGCGCCATCCCGTTTTCAGCGAAATTACGGCGCTGCTGGCGGAGCCTCTCACGCTTCGCGACCTGGTCATCGCCCGCGCGATGGCGGAAATTCGCTATATCGTGCAGCGGGAAAAGCGCCGCCGCGGCGAGCTGGGCTTTGACGATATGCTTAGCCGACTTGATGAAGCCTTGCGCCAGCCGGGCGGTGATGCCCTCGCCGCGGCCATTCGCGCCCGCTTCCCGGCGGCGATGATTGACGAATTCCAGGATACCGACCCGCAGCAGTATCGTATTTTCCGTCGGCTGTATATGCGGCAGCCGGAAACCGCGCTGCTGCTGATCGGCGATCCCAAGCAGGCGATTTATGCGTTCCGCGGCGCGGACATTTTCACCTACATTAAAGCGCGGCATGAGGTAAGCGATCGCTATACGCTGGACACAAACTGGCGCTCGTCTCCTTCGATGATAGCCAGCGTAAACACCCTGTTCAGCCAGCTTGAAAACCCCTTTTTGTTCCAGCAGATACCTTTCTTGCCGGTAAAGGCCGCGCCTAAAAATAGCGGCCTGCGGTTTACCGTTCGCGGCGAGACGCTGCCTGCGATGTCGCTCTGGTTGCAGCCGGGCGACGGCTGTAGCGTAAGTGATTACCAACAAACCATGGCGATACAGTGCGCGCAACAGATCCGCGACTGGTTAGCCGCCGGCCTGCGCGGCGACGCGCTGCTGTGGCAGGGGGATAAATCCCGCCCGGTGCAGGCATCTGACATCACCATTCTGGTGCGCAGCAGGAATGAGGCGGCGATAGTTCGCGAGGCGCTTGGCGGCCTGAATATCCCTTCGGTTTATCTTTCAAATCGCGACTCCGTCTTCGCCACGCCGGAAGCTCGCGAACTGCTGTGGATTTTGCAGGCGGTGCTGGCGCCGGAAATAGAATCTACGCTGCGCAGCGCGATGGCGACCAGCGCCTTAGGGCTGGATGCGCGGCGTATCGAAGCGCTAAACGAAGACGAAGAGGCCTGGGACCGGCTGGTGGAAGAGTTTACCGGCTATCGGCAAATCTGGCTGCGTCGCGGCGTGATGCCGATGCTGCGCAGCTTGATGGCGGCGCGTCAGGTTGCGGAAAACCTGCTGGCAACGCCCGGCGGCGAAAGGCGTCTGACGGATATTCTGCATATCAGCGAACTGCTGCAGGAGGCCGCAGCGCAGGCGGATAGCGAACACGCGTTAGTTCGCTGGCTGGCGCAGCAAATCGCGGAGCCTGACAGCAACGCTTCCAGCCAGCAGCTGCGGCTGGAAAGCGATAAGCACCTGGTTCAGGTGGTCACCATTCACAAGTCTAAAGGGCTTGAATATTCGTTGGTCTGGCTGCCGTTTATCGCCAATTTCCGCCTGCAGAGCAGCGGCCTGTACCACGATCGCACCACCTTTACCTCGCTGCTGGACCTGAGCGACAACGAGGAAAGCCTGAGCCTTGCGGAAGAAGAACGCCTCGCGGAAGACCTGCGGCTGCTGTACGTGGCGCTGACCCGCTCCATCTGGCATTGCAGCCTGGGCGTGGCCCCGCTTTTTCGCGGCACGCGCGCCAAAAAAGGCGCCAGCGACCTGCACCTTGGCGCGCTGGGCTACCTGCTGCAAAAAGGTGAAGCGCAGGACGCCGCCGGCCTGCAGGCATGCCTTGAAGCCGTCGCCTGCGAGGCGATTAGCGTCGAGCCGTTAAAGCCGCAGGATCCGCAGCCCTGGCAGCCCGCTGCGGCTAAGCGGCCTG
Organism: Dryocola mayonis; assembly: GCF_051307045.1. NCBI lineage: Bacteria > Pseudomonadati > Pseudomonadota > Gammaproteobacteria > Enterobacterales > Enterobacteriaceae > Dryocola > Dryocola mayonis. Next base: position 3,388,928 of record NZ_CP150452.1, on the reverse strand, counting down.
AGCTGAGCGCCCGCGTGCTGCAAAGGCGTATTGCCGATAACTGGCGGGTGACCAGCTATTCCGGGCTGCAGCAGCACGGTCAAAGCCTGGCGCTGGATTTACTGCCGCGTCTTGACGTGGACGGCGCGGGCGCCGGGCAGGAGGCTGCCGAGCCTGCGCTTAATCCGCATACTTTCCCTCGCGGCGCGGCGCCCGGCACTTTCCTGCACGGCCTGTTCGAAGGCATCGATTTTACCCAACCGCTGGATGAAGCCTGGTTAAGCGAAGCGTTAAGCCTGCAGGGGTTTGGCGAGCACTGGCAGCCCGTGCTCAGCAGCTGGCTGGGCGAGATTCTGCAGGCTCCGCTAAATGATACGGGCGTGTCGCTTAACCAGCTGACGGCGAAAGAAAAACAGGTGGAACTGGAGTTTTATCTGCCTGTCGAAACGGATCTGCGCGCCGAAGATCTGGACAGCCTTATACGCGAATACGATCCGCTTTCGGCGGGCTGTCCGCCGCTGAATTTCCGTCAGGTGCGGGGCATGCTCAAGGGCTTTATCGATTTGGTCTTCCGCTGGCAGGGTCGTTATTACCTGCTGGATTACAAATCAAACTGGTTAGGCGAAGACAGCAGCGCCTATACCCGGCAGGCGATGGCGGGCACCATGCAGTCCCATCGTTACGATTTGCAGTATCAGCTCTACACGCTGGCGCTGCACCGCTACCTGCGTCATCGCCTTTGCGATTATGATTATGAAACCCACTTCGGCGGGGTGATTTATCTCTTCCTGCGCGGAGTGGAAGGCAAGGGGTCGTCGCAGGGCATTTTTTCCACTCGCCCTGCAGCCGAGCTTATTACAAAGATGGATGCCTTATTTGCCGGCGCTCAAGAAGAGGTGATGCCATGAAGATGTCCCAATGGCTGCAGCAGGCGGTCGATCAAAAGCTGCTCCGCGCGCTGGACGTTCAGTTCGCCATGATGGTGGCCAGCGATGAGCAGCCGGCCATTATGCTGGCCGCCGCTTTGTTGAGCCACGATGCGGGCGAGGGGCACGTTTGCCTGCCGCTTTCCCGGCTGACGCCTGAATACTGGTTTGCAGGGCGGCAGCTGGCGCTGGCGGAGCAGCTTTTCGCCGCCGCGGGCGAGGTGAGCGACTGGAAAAGTATCTTGCTCGCCTCGCATGCGGTCAGCGAAAACGACGACGCCACGCCGCTAAAGCTGATTGGCGAGCGGCTTTACCTGAACCGGATGTGGCAAAACGAGCGCGCCGTGGCTCGATTCTTTGGCGCCGAAAACCGCCCGATGCCGCTGGATGAGCAGCAGCTGGCGATGGTGCTGAACCATCTTTTTGAGCCGATGAACGATATTGACTGGCAGAAGGTTGCGGCGGCGGTGGCGCTGACCAGAAGGATCTCGGTGATTTCCGGCGGGCCCGGCACGGGGAAAACCACCACGGTCGCCAAACTTCTTGCGGCGCTGGTGCATCTTTCTGGCGACAGCCCGTTACGTATTCAGCTGGCAGCGCCTACCGGCAAAGCGGCCGCTCGCTTAACGGAATCGCTCGGTTCGGCGCTGCGCCGCCTGCCGCTGAGCGATAAACAAAAGGAAGCGCTGCCGGAGGATGCCTGCACGCTGCACCGCCTGCTGGGCATACAGCCGAATAGCCAGCGCCTGCGCTACCATGCCGGCAACCCGCTGCATCTGGACGTGCTGGTGGTGGATGAAGCCTCGATGGTGGATTTGCCGATGATGGCGAAGGTGATAGACGCGCTGCCGGCCCACGCGCGGGTGATCTTCCTTGGCGACCGCGACCAGCTGGCGTCCGTGGAAGCCGGCGCCGTGCTGGGGGATATCTGCCATTACGTGACCTTCGGCTATTCCGCCGCGCGCGCGCAGGAGCTAAGCCGCATTACGGATTATTTAATTCCTGCCGGGCAGGGCGAGCGGGCGTGCGCCCTGCGCGATGGTTTATGCCTGCTGCAAAAAAGCTACCGCTTCGACAGCCAGTCCGGCATCGGGCAGCTGGCCCTGGCGGTAAACGCCAGCGATGCGCGTCAGGCGCAGGCAACCTTTAGCCTGGGCTTTGCCGATATAAGCAAAAGGCCGCTGCGTGAGAGCGATGATTACGCGGCGATGATTGCGGATGCGCTGGAAAGCTATGGTGCCTGGCTTGAATTAATGCGCCAGCATGCGGCGCCCGAGCAAATTCTGGAAGCCTTTGGGCGCTACCAGCTGCTGTGCGCGCTGCGGGAAGGGCCTTTCGGCGTTAGCGGACTGAATGAAAGAATAGAGCAGGCGTTGATTAATAAGCGCCTGATTAACAGGCCGACGCTTTCTTCATCGCGCTGGTACAGCGGCCGCCCGATTATGATTTCCCGTAACGACAGCGCGCTGGGGCTGTTTAACGGCGATATCGGCATTGCGCTGGAAAGAGGCGAGGGGCTGCGCGTCTGGTTTTCACTGCCGGACGGCTCGGTGAAGTCAGTGCAGCCAAGCCGCCTGCCGGATCATGACACCGCCTTTGCGATGACGGTGCATAAGTCCCAGGGGTCTGAATTCGATCATGCGGCGCTGGTGCTGCCCAACCAGTTCACGCCGGTCGTGACGCGTGAGCTGGTGTATACCGCCGTTACGCGCGCGCGCAGGCGGCTGTCTTTGTATGCCGAAGACCGCGTGCTTGAGAAAGCGATTATGACGCGTACGGAAAGACGCAGCGGCCTGATTGAGGTGTTTGAGTAGTTTTGCCGGGCGGGTGGGCTTTCGCCGCCCGCCCTGGCTCAGGCTAAATCCGCCATCAGAATTTTTGAGCGGCGCTGGTAGTTATACATCTCTTTTTTACTTTCCGGCAGCAGGTCCACATCCACCGGCGTAAAGCCGCGCTCCTGGAACCAGTGAATACTCCGCGTCGTCAGCACGAACAGCTTGCTTAGCCCCATTTGACGGGCCTGCGCCGCGATACGCTGCAACAACACTTCGCCTCGCGATGAGCTTCGGTAATCCGGATGTACCGCCACGCACGCCATTTCACCGATTCCTTCTTCCAGGAAAGGATACAGCGCCGCGCAGGCGATGGTCAGGTTATCGCGCTGGATGATGGTGAACTTATCAATTTCCATTTCCAGCTGCTCGCGTGAACGACGCACCAGAATGCCCTGCTGTTCCAGCGGGCGAATCAGCTCAAGAATGCCGCCGATATCGTTAATGGTCGCGCGGCGGATTTGTTCGGCGCTTTCCATCACTATCTGCGTACCTATGCCGTCGCGCGAGAACAGCTCCTGCAGCAGGGCGCCGTCTTCCTGATAGCTAATCAGATGGCTGCGGCGCACGCCGCTGCGGCAGGCCCTTCACCGCTCCGCGCAGGAAACGTACCGTGCCGGAGTGATAGTCGCCGGCGCTTTCCAGCTCTTCAATGCGGCTTTGCGCGTCGTTTGGAAACAGCTCGGAGATAATATTGCCGTCGTCATCGGTTACGCCCTGGGATGAGCAAAAACCGATCATCTTCTCGGCCTTGAGTTTCACCGCCAGCTGGGTGGCGACTTCTTCAGAGGTGAGATTAAAGCTTTCGCCGGTTACCGAAACCGCCACCGGCCCCAGCAGTACGATGGCGCCGTTATCAAGCTGGCGATGAATCGCCTCTTCGTCGATACGGCGAATGCGCCCGCTGTGACAGTAGTCGATGCCGTCGTCCACGCCGAGCGGCTGAGCGATAATAAAGTTGCCGCTGACCACGTTAATATGCGCGCCCTGCAAAGGGGTGTTGCCAAGGCTCATGGAAAGCCGCGCCGTAATATCCAGCTGCAGCAAACCCGCCGCCTGTTTTACCAGCTCCAGCGTTTTGGCGTCGGTGACGCGGGTGTACTTGTGGTACACCGGCTCGTGCTGGTGAGCGGCCAGGTTGGCGTCAATCTGCGGGCGGGCGCCGTAAACCACCACCAGGCGGATGCCCAGGCTGTGCAGCAGGCCAATATCGTTGACGATACTCGAGAAGTTCTCATGCTCAATGGCTTCGCCGCCAAGCATAATGACAAACGTTTTCCCCCGATGGGCATTTATATAGGGAACAGAATGGCGGAATCCCTGTACCAGTTCGGTTCTGCGTTCCTTCACCACGGCAAACCCTCATTGCATGATTATTCGTAATTTGTGTATTTTTATTCTTTTCTTGCGCCGGGCGCAAGCAGCAATTTCACATCGAAGAAGACGTCGCCGACGCGCGCCTTAAGCAGCTTTGAGAATGTTTACCCTTTTATGGATGACAGTAACAGCGTGATTCGTTAAAGTTTTCGGCTAAAAAAATTAGAATTTCCGTCTTTACTCTTTGCAAAAGATGGCGCTCAGGAGAGCTATGTCAGATTCCAGTTCATTAATTAGCCGTCGCCGCCTGCTGCAGGGCGCAGGCGCCATGTGGCTATTAAGCGTAAGTCAGGTCGGTCTGGCCGCCGCAAGCCAGGTCATTGCCGTACGCGTCTGGCCAGCCTCCTCCTATACCCGCGTGACGCTGGAGTCCAACCGGCTGCTTAAGTATAAGCAGTTTGCTTTAAGCAATCCGGAACGTGTGGTGGTGGATATCGAAGGGGTCAACCTGAACTCGGTGCTCAAGGGCCTCGGCAACCAGATCCGTTCGGACGATCCTTTTATTAAGTCTGCGCGCGTAGGGCAGTTCGATCCCAAAACCGTGCGCATGGTTTTTGAGCTGAAACAAAACGTTAGCCCGCAGCTGTTCGCGCTGGCGCCGGTTGCCGAATTTAAAGAACGCCTGGTGATGGATCTTTATCCGGCGAATATGAATAGCCAGCAGGATCCGCTGCTTGCGCTGCTGGAAGATTACAACAACGGCGAGCTGGATAAAAAAATGCCGGCCGAGCAGGGGCCGAAGCCGGGTAAAGCCGGGCGCGACAGGCCGATCGTCATCATGCTCGATCCGGGGCACGGCGGCGAGGATCCGGGGGCCATCGGAGCGAATAAAACCCGCGAAAAAGATATCGTGTTAAAGATCGCGCGGCGCCTGAAGGCGCTGATCGACAAAGAAGCGAACATGAAGGCGTATATGACGCGCAACGAAGACGTATTTATCCCGCTGAAGGTGCGCGTGGCCAAAGCGCAGAAGCAGCGCGCGGATCTCTTCGTGTCGATCCACGCAGATGCGTTTACCAGCGGCGCGGCGCGCGGCTCGTCGGTATTTGCGCTTTCCACCAAGGGCGCGACCAGTACGGCGGCGAAATACCTGGCGCAAACGCAGAACGCCTCGGATTTGATTGGGGGAATAAGCAGGAGCGGCGATCGCTACGTCGATCACACCATGTTCGATATGGTGCAGTCGCTTACTATCAACGACAGCCTGAAGTTTGGTAAAGAGGTGCTCACGAGGCTGGGACGCGTGAATAAGCTGCATAAAAACAGCGTCGATCAGGCAGGCTTTGCGGTGCTAAAAGCCCCGGATATTCCCTCTATCCTCGTGGAAACGGCGTTTTTAAGCAACGTTGATGAAGAACGCAAGCTGCGTACCGCCGCCTTCCAGCAGGAAGTGGCCGAGTCTATTCTGGCCGGTATCAAAGCGTATTTTGCCGATGGGGCAACGCTTGCACGGCGCGGATAAGGCGCCGTTTTTCTTGCTGAGGGGCGGATTTCAGAGACAAAAAAACACCCGTTAAGGTGCTTTTAAAGTTGGTTGCGGGGGCCGGATTTGAACCGACGACCTTCGGGTTATGAGCCCGACGAGCTACCAGGCTGCTCCACCCCGCGTCCGGATACTGCTTTTATTCCCACATGATTCGCATCATGGCGCTAAACAGCGGCTTAGTTGGTTGCGGGGGCCAGATTTGAACTGACGACCTTCGGGTTATGAGCCCGACGAGCTACCAGGCTGCTCCACCCCGCGTCCGGTTACTGCTTTTATTCCCACATGATTCGCATCACGGCGCTAAACAGCGGCTTAATTGGTTGCGGGGGCCAGATTTGAACTGACGACCTTCGGGTTATGAGCCCGACGAGCTACCAGGCTGCTCCACCCCGCGTCCGTGGATGCGCACTATACTCTGCTCGCTTTTTGATGCAACCCTTTTTTTTAAAAATGCTTAATTTGTCACAGGTTGTTGAAAATACCGGCTTTTTGATTAATTTATGTACACCGTCGTTGCCGGACAGGCGCAACGCATTTAATTCTCGCGGCGTGTTTGCTATCTTCGCGTGGCGTGTAGCGGCATAACCCAGGGCGAGGCAGTGATGAAAGGACGTTGGATTAAGTACATTGTAACAGGCGTAATGGTGGCGGCGCTGGCGGCCTGTTCTTCAAAACCGACCGACAAGGGCCAGCAATATAAAGACGGCAAGTTCACCCAACCCTTTTCGCTGGTTAACCAGCCTGATGCGGTAGGCGCGCCCGTTAACAGCGGGGACTTCGCCGAGCAGGTTAATCAGATTCGTTCGGCCTCCCCAAGACTCTATGGCAGCAAAAGCGGCGTCTACGGCGCCGTGCAGCAATGGCTGCGGGCGGGCGGCGATACGCGTCAGCTAAGCCAGTACGGCCTGGACGCCTGGCAGATGGAAGGGGCGGATAACTACGGCAACGTACAGTTTACCGGCTACTACACGCCGGTGGTGCAGGCGCGCTATACCCGCCAGGGCGAATTCCAGTACCCCATCTACCGCATGCCGCCTAAACGCGGACGCCTGCCTTCGCGCGCGGAGATTTACAGCGGCGCGCTGAGCGACAGCTACGTGCTCGCTTACAGCAATTCCCTGATGGATAACTTCATTATGGACGTGCAGGGCAGCGGCTATATCGACTTTGGCGACGGCCGGGCCGTTGACCTTCTTCGGCTACGGCGGGAAAAACGGCCACGCCTATCGCAGCATCGGCAAGGTGCTTATCGATCGCGGCGAAGTGAAAAAAGAAGATATGTCGATGCAGGCGATTCGCCACTGGGGTGAAACGCACAGCGAGGCTGAAGTTCAGGAGCTGCTGGAGCAAAACCCGTCCTTCGTCTTCTTCAAGCCTGCCAGCTACGCGCCGGTGAAAGGCGCCAGCGCGGTGCCGCTGATTGGCCGCGCGTCGGTAGCTTCCGACCGTTCCATTATCCCTGCGGGCACCACGCTGCTGGCGGAAGTGCCGCTGCTGGACAACAACGGCAAGTTCAACGGGCAGTATGAGCTGCGGGTCATGGTGGCGCTGGACGTGGGCGGAGCCATTAAAGGACAACACTTCGATATCTACCAGGGGATCGGGCCGGAGGCCGGCCATCGCGCCGGCTGGTATAACCACTATGGCCGCGTCTGGGTGCTGAAAAACGCGCCGGGTACGGGCGCTGGCGGTAACGTCTTTAGCGGTTAATGCCCCTAACTTTCCACCTTTAATATACGGGCTGTATAATCAGCCCGTTTGTTTTTTCCTGAGGATACCCTGATGTCTGTCGTTCTCTCCGATGCCTGGCTGCAACGCTTTGGCGGCACCGCTCGTCTTTACGGGCGCGATGCTCTGCAGCTGTTTGCCCGGTCGCATGTTTGTGTCATCGGTATCGGTGGCGTTGGCTCATGGGCGGCAGAAGCGCTCGCGCGGACCGGTATCGGGGCGATTACGCTTATCGATATGGACGACGTCTGCGTGACGAACACTAACCGTCAGATTCATGCGCTGCGCGATAACGTCGGCCTCGCCAAAACGGAAGTGATGGCGGCGCGAATCCGCGAAATTAATCCGGAATGCCGCGTGACGGTGGTGGATGATTTTATTACGGCCGATAACGCCGGGCAGCTGTTAAGCCAGGGCTTTAGCTATGTGATTGACGCCATCGACAGCGTGCGGCCTAAGGCGGCGCTGATAGCCTGGTGCCGTCGCAATAAGATCCCCTTAGTGACAACCGGCGGCGCAGGCGGACAGATCGATCCGACGCAGATCCAGGTCGCCGATCTGGCGAAGACCATTCAGGATCCGCTGGCGGCCAAACTGCGCGAAAGGCTGAAAAGCGATTTTGGCGTGGTGAAGAACAGCAAGGGCAAGCTGGGCGTGGACTGCGTGTTTTCCACCGAGGCGCTGGTTTATCCGCAGGCTGACGGCTCAGTATGCGCGGCCAAAAGCACCGCCGACGGCCCAAAACGTATGGACTGCGCGTCCGGTTTTGGCGCGGCGACCATGGTCACCGCCAGCTTTGGCTTTGTAGCGGTTTCCCACGTGCTTAAAAAGATGATGGCGAAGGCGGCGAGAAGCGCCTGATTACGCCTCGTCCCGGGCGGCCTGGCGCACGGCCTCGGCCAGTGCCGTCAGCCCGCTGCTGCGGGAGGCGCTGAGCTGGTTGCGCAGGCCTAGTTCGTCAAACAGCGCCAGCGGATCCGCGCTTCGCAGCTCCTGCGCCGTTTTGCCTTCGATCGCCGTCAGCAGCACCGCCAGCAACCCCCTTACGATGCGCCCTTCGCTGTCGCCATAGAAGTGCAGCGTTCCGTTTGCTTCACGCTCGTGGCCGAGCCAGACGCGGTTTTCACAGCCGGCTATTTCTATCTCATCGCGCTTTAAATCTGCCGGTAGGGCGGGAAGCTGTTTACCCAGCATGATTAACTGACGGTATTTATCTTCCCACTGTTGTAAGGGGACGAAGGTGGCGCGCAGCACGTCAGGGGTAACCGTTTTGCCGAACGGATGCCCGGCTAAGAATCCACTTGTCATTTAATCCACCAGAATATCCAGCGCATGGTCGATGGCTTTCACCAGCGCGTCCACGTCGCTTTGCGTGTTGTAAGGAGCGAAAGAAGCGCGGAGCGTGCCGCTTACGCCCAGCGCCGCCAGCAGCGGCTGAGCGCAGTGCTGCCCGGCGCGAAGCGCGATGCCTGATTCCGCCAGCAGCGTCACCATGTCGCTGTGGTGCACGCCGGCGAAATCAAAGGCCAGCAGGCTCGAGTCCTGGCAGCGGAAGCTGCGAAAGCCCGGGCGCTTTGCCAGCTGCGCCTCGGCAAGCGTCGCAAGGCCCCGGCTGTAGGCTTCCGCTTCAGCCACGTCTGTTGCTGCAAGCCATTCAAGCGCGGCGCTCAGACCAATCACTCCGGCAACGTTTGGCGTGCCGGCTTCAAAGCGATAAGGCACCGCCTGGGTTTTAAAGCCGTCAAACGAGACATGGGTGATCATTTTACCGCCGCCAAGCCACGGCGACATCTCCGCCAGCAGCGCGCTTTTGCCGTACAGCGCGCCGATGCCCGTCGGCCCGTAGAGCTTGTGGCCGGAGAACGCGTAAAAGTCGATATCCAGCGCCTGAACGTCCGGCGGGCAGTGCACCACGCCCTGCGCGCCATCCACCATGACCACCGCGCCGACGCCGTGCGCAAGGCTAACGGCCCGCGCCAGGTCCGGGCAGCCGCCGGTTACGTTCGACATCTGCCCCAGCGCCAGAATCCTGGTGCGTTCGCTGAGCAAAGCCGGGAGCAGGGCGAGATCGGCCAGGTAATCTTTGCCGATCGGCAGCTTGACGATACGCGCGCCGGTTTGCTCCGCGACCATCAGCCAGGGCACGAAATTAGCGTGGTGCTCGGCCTCGCTGATAATGATTTCGTCGCCTGCCCGCAGGCGCGGACGCGCATAGCACTGGGCGACCAGATTAATGGACTCGGTGGTGCCGCGCGTCCAGATAATGTCCTTGCCGGAAGGGGCGTTCAGCAAGCTCGCCACGGCTTCGCGCGCGGCTTCGTAACGGGCCGTGAGGCGCTGTGCGGTTGGGAACTGGCTGCGATGAACGTTGCCCGCGCTGAGGCTGTAGAACTGCTGGCTGGCGTCAATCACCGCCTGGGGCTTTAATGCCGTCGCCGCGCTGTCCAGATAGACGCCGGCATCCGCCAGCGCCGGAAACTGGCTGCGGAAATGGGCGGGGTTAAATGCTTTCATGGTTATCCTCGTTGCAATCCATAGATCGTGGCGCATTTCTTAAGGCTGCACAAGGTATGCGTAACTATCGGAATTATCTGCTTAACCTGGCAAAGTCGCAAAAGAGAGTTATGCTAATAATTGTTAGGCTAAGGTTTCAGCCCGTAAGCAGAAGAGATTTAAGTAGCATTAAACTCTATACAAGGAGAAGAATTATGAATAAGGCAGCCGCTATTGTATCTGCATGTATGATGACTTTCGCACTCGCAGCATGTTCCAGCCCGAACTACGTAATGCACACCAACGACGGACGCACTATCGTCTCTGACGGTAAGCCGAAGACCGATGACGAAACCGGCATGATTAAGTATAAAGATGCCAACGGCAACCAGCAGCAGATTAACCGTAGTGACGTAAAAGAGATGGTTGAGCTTAAGCACTAATAAGCGAATAAAAAAAAGCACCGCTTTAAGCGGTGCTACATTAATCACTATGGACAGACAGGGTAAATGTACAGGAAGTGAAAAAGGGGTAGCTTAGCTACCGGGGTCTGGAATGCCAGACCAATTGCAAACACAACAACACAACATCACAACCGTAAGCCAAAAGCCCTCCAGAACACGCATTCCAGATAACTTTTCGTTCCGGCTCAGGAAGTGCCGCCACTATAGGTATTTGCTGGTGCATCCTCAACGGACAATTTATAATGGCTCAGATAAAAAAAACTAATAGGTTAATTAAATAACCTGTTTGTTAACAGCCATTAACATTTAAGCCTGTCAACTATGTCCAAGCGCTTGCCACCTCTGAATGCTTTACGTGTTTTTGATGCCGCCGCCCGCCACCTGAGCTTTACGAAAGCGGCCGAAGAGCTCTTTGTTACCCAGGCGGCAGTTAGCCACCAGATTAAGTCTCTTGAGGACTTTTTAGGGCTAAAACTGTTCCGTCGCCGTAACCGTTCGCTGCTGCTTACCGAAGAGGGGCAGAGCTACTACCTCGATATTAAAGAGATTTTTTCCCAGCTCACCGAAGCGACCCGCAAGCTGCAGGCAAGGAGCGCAAAAGGCGCGCTGACGGTAAGCTTATTGCCAAGTTTTGCCATCCACTGGCTGGTGCCCCGCCTTTCCAGCTTTAACTCAGCTTATCCGGGAATCGATGTGCGAATCCAGGCGGTGGACCGCCAGGAGGACAAGCTTTCCGACGACGTCGACGTGGCTATTTTTTACGGACGCGGAAACTGGCCCGGCCTGCGGGTCGAGAAGCTCTACGCCGAATACCTGCTGCCGGTTTGTTCGCCGATGCTGCTTACCGGCGACAGGCCGATCAAAACGCCGGAAGACCTGGCCCGGCACACGCTGCTGCACGACGCTTCGCGGCGGGACTGGCAAACCTACACGCGCCAGCTGGGCGTAAGCCATATCAACGTGCAGCAAGGCCCCATCTTTAGCCACAGCGCAATGGTGCTGCAGGCCCGCCATTCACGGCCAGGGCATTGCGCTGGCAAACAACGTGATGGCGCAGTCTGAAATCGAAGCAGGCCGCCTGGTTTGTCCTTTTAACGACGTTCTGGTGAGTAAAAACGCGTTTTATCTTGTTTGTCATGACAGTCAGGCAGAACTCGGTAAAATAGCCGCATTCCGACAGTGGATCCTGGCGAAAGCCGCCAGCGAACAAGAAAAATTTCGCTTTCGCTACGATCAATAAGTAAATCATCGCGCGGCATGCCGCGCCTTACATTTAGGGTTACACCATGACCAGCCGTTTCATGCTGATTTTTACCGCTATCAGCGGCTTTATTTTTGTTGCTCTGGGCGCCTTCGGGGCGCACGTGTTAAGCAAATCTCTCGGCGTTGTCGAGATGGGCTGGATCCAGACGGGGCTTGAATACCAGGCGTTTCACACGCTGGCTATCTTTGGCCTCGCGGTGGCGATGCAGCGCCGTATCAGCATTTGGTTTTACTGGAGCAGCGTGTTTATGGCGCTTGGCACCGTGTTATTCAGCGGCAGCCTTTATTGCCTGGCGCTGTCGCATTTACGCCTGTGGGCGTTTGTTACACCGGTCGGCGGGGTAAGCTTCCTCGCCGGCTGGGTTTTGATGTTGATTGGTGCAATGCGCCTGAAACGTAAGGGCGCAAGCCATGAATAGTAAAGTTATTTTGTACTGCCGCCAGGGCTTCGAAAAAGAGTGCGCGGCGGAAATTACCGATAAAGCAGGCCAGCGGGGCGTATACGGTTTTGCGCGCGTAAAAGAAAGCAGCGGCTACGTCGTTTTTGAATGCTACCAGCAGGATGACGCCGACAGGCTGGCGCGCCAGCTGCCGTTCAGCGATCTGATCTTTGCCCGCCAGATGATCGTCGCCGGTGAGCTGTTAAAAGATCTGCCGCCGGAGGATCGCATCACGCCGATTACCGGCATGCTGCAGGGCGTGGTTGAGAAGGGCGGCGAACTGCGCGTGGAAGTTGCCGATACCAACGAAAGCAAAGAGCTGATGAAGTTCTGCCGCAAGCTTACCGTACCGCTGCGCGCCAGCCTGCGCGAAGCGGGCGTGCTGACTAATTACGAAACGCCGAAACGCCCGGTGGTGCACGTGTTCTTTATTGCCCCGGGCTGCTGCTATACCGGCTATTCCTACGCCGACAACAACTCGCCTTTCTATATGGGCATTCCGCGTCTTAAATTCCCGTCGGATGCGCCAAGCCGCTCCACGCTTAAGCTTGAAGAGGCCTTCCACGTCTTTATTCCCACCGACGAGTGGGACGAGCGCCTGGCAAACGGCATGTACGCGGTAGACCTGGGCGCCTGCCCCGGCGGCTGGACCTATCAGCTGGTGAAACGCAACATGTGGGTTTCGTCCGTAGATAACGGCCCGATGGCGCAAAGCCTGATGGATACCGGACAGGTCACCTGGCTGCGTGAAGACGGCTTTAAATATAAGCCGACGCGCACCAATATCTCCTGGATGGTATGCGACATGGTGGAGAAGCCGGCGAAAGTCGCGAGCCTGATGGCCACCTGGCTGGTAAACGGCTGGTGCCGGGAAACCATCTTTAACCTCAAGCTGCCGATGAAAAAACGCTATGAAGAGGTTTCGCAAAACATTGCCCTGATCCGCGAAAAGCTCGATGAAAACGGCATCAGCGCGCAGATCCAGGCGCGGCAGCTTTATCACGATCGTGAAGAGGTCACCGTGCACGTTCGCCGCATGTGGGCAGCCGTAGGCGGCCGTCGCGACGAGCGTAGTTAGGTTTCTGGATTTTGCGGTAAATATTGTCGGACGGTGAGTCGCTTACCCGGCCTGCCAATCGAATTGCAGGCCGGGTAAGCAAAGCGCCGCCTGGCGTAAATATCGGGATTATGAGCGGCCGGCGGGCAGCCGCAGCTGCTGCAAATTCCCGTCCAGCTTTAAATCCGTCTGCAGGCGCGCGACCTGACGACAGATAAAGGCGCTCTCTTTGTGCGCCTCCAGCTTTTTCCGCCATTTTTCCGGCACCTCGTCCAGCCGCTGATAGAGTTCCTCAAGCGTTGAAAACTGATTTATCAGCTGCGTTGCGCTTTTTTGCCCGATGCCGGCAACGCCTGGAATTTTGCTGCTGCTGATGCCTGCCAGCCCCCAAAAATCCGGCAGCTGCTCGGGCTGCACGCCGTACTCCTGCGCAATGAAGGGCGCGTCCAGCCAGCGTTTTTGAAAGTAATCGCGGATCTCAACCGTGGGGGCAAGCAGCTGGCAAAACCCTTTGTCCGTGGAAACGATGGTGGCCCGGTGTCCGCCCGTCGCGAGCTTTGCGGCCAGGGTCGCGGCCAGATCGTCCGCCTCGTTTCCCGGCGAATGCCAGCAGGCGACGCCGCGGCGGGTGAAGGCTTCCCGGATGGACGGCATTTCATGCTGCAAGGTTTCCGGCATGGGCGCACGCCCGGCTTTATAGTCCGGCAATACCTGATGCCGCCAGCCTTCGCGTCGGTCTTCATCGTCAAACACCGCGACGGCGTGGGTCGGCTGGCTGTGGGCGACCAGCTGCTCCAGGGCATGCAGGCAGGTATCGGCGCACGGCGAGCCCTGTACCGCATGAATGCGGCGGATCAGGTTCAGCGCGTCGACGATAAGTAGATGAATGCTCATTGTTTTTCACTTTCCATAATGACTTCGTCCACTTTAGCATTTCCCCGCGCGGGGGGCGAACCCGGGAAATCGATTCGGGAAAGCGTCTCGCAAAAAAGCCGCGCTTTTACCGCTGAAAAGACATTGCTAATTAATTTGATTGCTATGTATATTTTAAGCGAATAAAAAATCAGAGATAACAATATGAGCAAGAGCACGCACCTCGCACAACGTATCCAGAACCTGCAGCCTTCAGCCATCCGCGAACTTTTAAAACACAGCAAAATGCCGGGCGTGATTTCGCTTGCGGGAGGCATTCCCTCCCCGGAACTGTTCGATAAAGAAGGCCTGGCTCAGGCCACGCAAAGGGTGGTGAATGAAAGCTTTAACGATGCCTTCCAGTACGGTTTAACCGAAGGGAACCCCGAGCTTCGCCGGCAGCTTGTCAGCCTGTGTCAGGAGCGCGGCATCACCACTCACCCCGACCAGCTGCTTATTACCTCCGGCTCCCAGCAGGCGCTGGATCTGCTGATTCGCGCGCTGGCAGATCCCGGGGACGTCTTTGTCGTTGAGCGTCCGACCTATCTTGCCACGCTGCAAATTCTTAGCCTCACCGAAGCGACGGTAAAATCCGTAGGCGGCGACGAGCACGGCATGATAGTCGACGAGCTTGAGGAGCTGCTTAAAACGACCCGCATCAAGTGCGTTTATCTGGTTCCTACCTTTGGTAACCCGAGCGGCACAACCCTTAGCGCCGCGCGCCGTGAAAAGCTGGTGAAGCTTGCCATCGAGCACGATTTCATCATTATTGAAGACGATCCCTACGGCGCCATCAGCTTTACCGAAGAGCGTGAGAAAACGCTTTTCCAGGTCGCGGCGGAGAGGGGCAATCACGAAAACGTGGTTTACACCTCGACCTTCTCTAAAATTCTGGCGCCGGGCCTGCGTGTGGGCTGGCTTATCCTGCCGGAATGGATGAAGCAGAAAGTGGCGATCGTCAAACAGGCCACCGATCTGCACGCAAACTCTTTCTCACAGTCGTTAGTGGCCGCTTATCTGACGCTTAACCGGCTGAATCCGCAGATCGCGCTGATTCGCGAGGCCTACAGGCAAAAATGCCTGAGCCTTTCGCATTACCTGCAGGCAGAGCTTGGGGAGCACCTCACCTTTAACCAGCCGCAGGGAGGCATGTTCCTGTGGGCGAAATTCCGCTACGAGTTCGACACCACGAAATGGCTGCAGCAGACGCTGGAGAAAGGCGTGGTTTACGTGCCCGGCGAGTTTTTCTTTAGCGATAACGCGGATAAAAAGACGCTGCGTTTCTCTTATGCGACAGCGACGCAAGAGCAGCTTCATGAGGCGGTGCGGCGGCTGAGGTCGGCGCTGTAAAGCCAAAAAGGAGCCGCAAGGCTCCTTTTTCTTTTAGCGGTTTAGCGGTGCTGGTGCTGCACATCCTGCACCAGCGGCTTCTCCTGCGCCTGTGCGCCCATGCGCCGCGAGTAGAGGGCGGTAATGATGGGCACCAGAATCGCCGTTACGATAACGCTTGCCGCTACCAGCGCCGTGGCGGAAGCCGCAACCGGCTCAAACGCCGGGTTAATTTGCGCGATAATGACCGGGTTAGCCACCGCTGCGCCTGCCGCGGACGACGCCGCAATGCCTGCGGTACCGTTACCGCCGGCAATGAATCTATCGGCCAGAATCAGCGGGATGCCGGTAATGATAATCACCGCCACGCCCAGCACGATGCCCAGCAGGCCGGTGTCCATAATCACGTTCAGGTTGATAGTGTTGCCCAGCGCGAAACCGAAGAACGGAATAAGCGTCGGCGTCGCCTTGCTGAAGAAGTCGCGCAGGTCGTGATCGAGATTGCCCAGCGTAAAGCCAACCAAAAACGGCAGCACGGCGCCGATAAAGTGGTGCGGCTCAAAGGAGGCAAGGCCGGCCGAACCCAGAATAACCATGGTCATCAGCGGGCCGGACTCCAGCGACATCAGCACGAATGCGCCGGCTTCTTCCCGGGTGCCGTACTGGTTCATCAGGCTGGCGTACAGGCCGCCGTTGGTCATGTCCATGGCGGAAACCAGAGCCAGCACCGACAGTCCGGCAAACATTCCGGTCTGGATACCTTCGTCAGGAATAAACGAGGCGGCAATCATCGCCACGGCCCAGGCGACGGCGATTTTGGTGAGAACCAGCGTGCCGGACTTGCGCAGCACGGTCCCGGTCGCGCGTAAATCGATGGAGGCGCCAATACAGAAGAACCACACGGCAAGAATAGGAACGGTGCCGCCGATCATCCCTTTGGTAAAGGAGCCGAAGTAAGCGCCGGTGTCCGGAGCGAAGGTATTTAATATTGCGCCAAGCAGCAGCGGGATCAGCATCATTCCACCGGGAATGCGCTCAATGGTGGCTTTAATCTTCATAAAAATTCCTCATCATTTTTATTGACCGCTGACGGCTCGGCTTAAAAAGTACGCAAGGGCTCGCAACAAAAAGGCTTGCTTTTTATTGGCTTAAAAAAATTCTGTGCAGAGTAAGGCTGTTTACTCTTTTAGGTGGCGCCGTGACCTTGCTACGAAAGCGCGGCCTTCATGGTTGGACTCCGCAGGGGACTTTATGAGAGGAAATATCCGCTTATTGGAATTGTGATTCAATCAATTTGAAACAATATTTCAATTTAGATCACATTATTTCGCAAGGTGCGCTGCTAAGATATTTTAAGAAGATGAAATGTAAATAAGGTGTAATTAAAAAGGATTGAATTACATTTTTTATTAATAGCGACGGAGACGAGTAACGCATCCGTCCGGATATGCCCGTGAGGAGAAGTGATGGACGTTCGTCAAAGCATTCATAGCGATCATGCGAAAACGCTCGATACAGCCGGCCTGCGCAAAGAGTTTTTGGTGGAAACCATTTTTACCCCCGACCAGTACACCATGACCTACAGCCATATCGACCGCATTATTGTCGGCGGCGTAATGCCCGTGACGCGCCCGGTGAGCGTAGGGGCAGAAGTGGGTAAGCAGCTGGGCGTGAGCTATTTTCTTGAGCGCCGCGAGCTGGGCGTAATTAATATTGGCGGCCCCGGCACCGTTAGGGTGGACGGCACCTGCTATGAGATTGGCCACCGCGACGCCCTGTACGTCGGCAAGGGCGCCAAAGAGGTGGTGTTTGAAAGCGTTGATGCGGCTAAACCCGCTCGTTTCTACTATAACTGCGCGCCGGCCCATACCACCTATCCAACCAAACGCGTTACGCCTGCGGACGTTGCGCCGGTCACCCTGGGCGAAGATGTCACCAGCAACCGCCGCACTATTAATAAATACTTTGTCCCCGACGTGCTGGAAACCTGCCAGCTGAGCATGGGGCTGACTGAGCTTGCGCCCGGCAACCTGTGGAATACCATGCCGTGCCACACGCACGAACGCCGCATGGAAGTCTATTTTTACTTTGGTCTGGAAGAGAACAGCTGTGTGTTCCACATGATGGGCCAGCCGCAGGAAACGCGTCATATCGTGGTGCACAATGAGCAGGCGGTCATTTCACCGAGCTGGTCAATTCACTCGGGCGTGGGCACGCGCGCGTATACCTTTATCTGGGGTATGGTGGGTGAAAATCAGGTATTTGACGATATGGACCACGTGAAGGTAGGGGATCTGCGCTAGGTCGGGCTCAGCGAGTTTATCGGGTTGCGTGACGCTTAACCTGCATAATAAGAAAGGCCCTCGTTTGAGGGCCTTTTTTTAATCGCAGGAAACCTTCATCGCCAGCCCGCCGCGTGACGTTTCGCGGTATTTGGCGTTCATGTCCTTGCCGGTTTCGTACATGGTTTCAATAACCTTATCGAGACAAACGCGTGGTTCGCTGGTACGACGCAGCGCCATACGAGCCGCATTCACCGCTTTTACCGCAGCAATGGCGTTACGCTCGATGCACGGCACCTGCACCTGGCCCGCCACCGGGTCGCAGGTCAGGCCCAGGTTATGCTCCATGCCGATTTCCGCAGCGATGCAAACCTGCGCCGGGCTGCCGCCCAGCAGTTCCGCAAGGCCCGCCGCCGCCATAGAGCAGGCCACGCCAACTTCGCCCTGGCAGCCGACTTCCGCGCCGGAAATGGAAGCGTTCATTTTGTACAGCGACCCGATCGCTCCCGCGGCCAGCAGATAGCGGGCGCAGGAGTTAGCGTTCACCTCGCGGATAAACTTGTCGTAGTAGGCCAGCACCGCAGGGACAATCCCGCAGGCGCCGTTGGTCGGGGCCGTTACCACGCGCCCGCCCGCAGCGTTCTCTTCGTTAACCGCCAGAGCGAACATGTTTATCCAGTCGACGACGGCCATCGGGTCGGAGTTGTTCTTGTCGCTGCTTACCAGCATTCTGCGTAACGCCGCGGCGCGGCGCGGCACGCGCATTTTGCCCGGCAGCACACCTTCGGTGGTGATGCCTCGTTCAATGCCGCTGCGCATGACCTGCCAGACGCTGGCGAAATGCGCATCGATTTCCGCCTGGGTGTGCAACGCGCGTTCGTTTTGCATCATCAGCCCGGAGAGCGACAGGCCGGTTTCGTCGCAGTGCTTGCGTAAATCGGCGGCGCTCCTGTAAGGATAAGGCACCGCAACCTGCTGGGTATCTTCCTGCCCAAAGTGCGCTTCATCGACGATAAACCCGCCGCCGATGGAATAATAGGTCTGGCTGTAGAGCACCCGATCGCCCGCAAGGGCGGTAATACGCATGCCGTTTTCATGCAGCGACAGGTTATCCGCATGGAAATTCATGCAGCGATCTACCGGGAACTCCACTTCATGCGCGCCGTTGGCCAGCGTCAGGCGGCCATGGGTATTCACATCCTGAATGACATGCGCAATGGAGTCGATATCCACGCTGTCCGGCAGGTTTCCCGCGAGGCCCATGATAATCGCGATGTCGGTGTGGTGGCCCTTGCCGGTCAGGGACAGCGAGCCGTAAACATCGACGATTACGCGGGTAACATCGTGCAGTATCCCTTGCGCGATTAAGTCGTCAGCGAACTGTTTGCCAGCCTTCATCGGGCCGACGGTATGAGAGCTTGAAGGTCCGATACCGATTTTAAATATGTCGAATACGCTAATCATGATGCGTCCATTGCGTGAGTGACTTGTCGGGGGAGAGAACCGCCCGAGAAAACGGGCGGTTGAAAGCTATTTTTACTGCATTAGCCGAACAGCGAGTAAGAGATGGCGGAGATAGCGATCAGGCCCATCACCACCACAAACACGTTGCTGATATGGCCGCTGTATTTGCGCATAGCAGGTACTTTCTGGATTGCGTACATCGGCATCAGGAACAGGATCATCGCGATAATCGGGCCGCCCAGGGTTTCAATCATGCCGAGGATGCTTGGGTTCAGGGTAGCCACAATCCAGGTGGTGACCAGCATGAAGATTGCGGTGATGCGGTTGAGTTTATTGATTTCAATGCTCTTGCCTTTACCGCGCAGAGACTTGATAACCATACCGTTGAAGCCTTCACGGGCGCCCAGATAGTGGCCGAGGAAGGACTTGGTGATCGCCACGATGGCAATGATTGGCGCCATCCAGGCGATAACCGGTGCGTTAAAGTGGTTAGCCAGGTAAGACAAAATAGAGATGTTCTGCGCTTTTGCTTCCGCCAGGTTGGCAGGCGAGAGGCTCAGTACGCAGCTGAACACGAAGAACATAACGGTAATCACCATCATGATGTGCGCATAAGAGAGAATGCGGGAGCATTTCTTCTCGGCGCCTTCGCCGTACTCGTTACGTTTTGCTACCGCAAACGCGGAGATAATCGGGGAGTGGTTAAAGGAGAACACCATTACCGGAATCGCCAGCCACAGCGTCATCCACAGGCCGCTGCCGGTTGCCGGCGTTGCGCTGAAAGACAGGGTTTCGAATGCCGCGCTGCTCCAGTTAGGAATCAGGTATAAGGCCAGCATCATCAGCGCCGCGACAAACGGGAACACCAGGATGCTCATCGCCTTAACGATCATTTGCTCGCCGAAACGCACGATGGTCATCAGACCTACGATCAGGATCAGGGACAGAATGGCGCGCGGTGGGGAAACCATACCCAGCTGGTGGGTAATGAAGCTGTCCACGGTGTTGGTAATCGCCACGCTGTAAACCAGCAGGATCGGGTAAATAGCGAAGAAGTAGAGCAGGGTGATGATTTTACCCGCGCCAACGCCGAAGTGTTCTTCCACGACTTCGGTGATGTCTTCGCCGGGATTTTTACCGGACAGCACGAAGCGGGTTAAGCCGCGGTGGGCAAAGAAAGTCATCGGGAAGGCAAGAATCGCCATAATAAACAGTGGAATAAGACCGCCAACGCCTGCGTTAATCGGCAGGAACAGCACGCCGGCACCGATGGCGGTGCCGTACAGGCCAAGCATCCACATAGTATCAGACTTACGCCAGGAACTTTTTGTCTCGACAGAGGCAATACTGCCGGTTTGAGTGGTATCCATTAACTTCTCCAGAAGGAACTGTATGTGCAAAATTTCAGTCAATAACGAGGCTTTTCGCTTGACCGCTGAAACTAAATTCTGTGTCAGGGCTTTTTTATAGTAATTTTGACCCGTAACTATCGGCGGGCGGAAAGATACATTTATGTAATCAATGTATCAGTGATCGCGATCCCAAATGCAAGAATCCACCATTCACAGGGTTATCGGCGGCATTTCAAACTGCTTGATATATGGCCCGCCATATTTTAAGCGCGCAAAGGCTAGCATTTGCGAAAGATGCGATAAATTCACCTCGCTAAAATAATTCGTTTTTATCTACAGAAAGCGGCTTAAACAGCATTTTCAGCATGAAATTGTTCAAAGGACGTGATGTTTTGCGGCGGGAGACGATGCGCAATCGGTTGGCTTGACGGGCGAAGTGACGATTAAGAAGGGCGACATGGCCGCCGCCCTTGGGGAGATCAGGTGCAGATTTCGTAACAGGGGATATAGGCGCTGCCGGGCAGCTTCATACGGTGCTGGGCGACAAATCCTTGCAGCAGATCGTCCATGCGTTTCATCATCTGCGCGTCGCCGTGAATCTTATACGGCCCGTATTGCTCGATGGCGCGAATGCCGCTTTCTTTGACGTTCCCGGCGACAATGCCCGAGAAAGCCCGGCGCAGGGCCGCCGCCAGCTTTTCCGCCGGCTGGTTTGGATGCAGGTTGAGGTTCGCCATATTTTCATGGGTTGGCTCAAACGGCATCTGCAGATCCTGCGCGATACGCATCGACCAGTTGAAGCTGTAGGCGTCGCCGGTTTCGCGGCGGTTCTCTTTCACCTGCGGCATCGCTTTCTTCATCAGGCGCGCCACTTCCGGGGCGTCATCAATGATGATTTTATAGTGGCGTCGGGCCTGTTCGCCGACGGTACTGACGATAAACTCGTCCAGCACGCGGAAATAGTCCTCGCTCTCTTTCGGGCCGGTGAGGATCAGCGGCAGCACCTGGTCGTGGTTGTGCGGATTCATCAGGATGCCCAGCAGATAAAGCAGCTCTTCCGCCGTCCCTACGCCGCCCGGAAAGATGATAATGCCGTGGGCGATACGCACGAAGGCTTCAAGCCGCTTCTCGATATCCGGCATGATGATCAGCTCGTTAACCAGCGGGTTAGGCGGCTCAGCGGCGATAATCGACGGTTCCGTCAGGCCAATAAAGCGGCCATCGCGATAGCGCTGCTGCGCCTGGCCTACCGCCGCGCCTTTCATTGGCGCTTCCATCGCCCCCGGCCCGCAGCCGGTGCAGATGTTCAGCTCGCGCAGGCCAAGCTGGGTGCCTACGCGACGGGCGTACAGGTATTCATTTTCGTTTATCGAGTGCCCGCCCCAGCATACGACGAGGTTCGGCGCCTCGCCGACGTGCAGCGCGCGGGCGTTACGCAGAATCGAAAACACCATGTTGGTGATATGCGAAGAGTCTTCTAAATCCAGGTTCTGGAAGCGGCCCGCGTTAGCAAGCTGGCCGTTAACGAACAAAATGTCGCGTAAGACCG
Organism: Dryocola mayonis; assembly: GCF_051307045.1. Taxonomy (NCBI): domain Bacteria; kingdom Pseudomonadati; phylum Pseudomonadota; class Gammaproteobacteria; order Enterobacterales; family Enterobacteriaceae; genus Dryocola; species Dryocola mayonis. The sequence goes on along the minus strand of NZ_CP150452.1, from coordinate 3,366,995 downwards.
CGAACAGGTTAGCCTGCAGGGCGCGAATGATGCGGCCGTCGACAAAGGCCTCGTCCGGCGGGTTGATGAGTTCCAGCTTGACGCCGCGCTCGCGGCGCAGCACGTTGATATCAAAATTCTCATAGCGCGAGAGAAGTTCTTTGCTGCTGTCGGTCTGGCTGCCTGAGTTAAGGACGGCGAGGGAACAGTTGCGGAAAAGCTGGTAAATGTCGCTGCTGGCCGTGCGTTTAAGCATATCGACTTCCAGCTGCGACAGCATATCCATTGAGCCAAGAGGGCTAATATGTGTAATCAAGTTAACTCCTTACGGAACGAATCTGCCGTTCCTGTTGATTACAATAGCCCTGCCGCGGCGAATTTAACAACCCGAAAACATTAATCCCTTACGGCCCTGCGAGGCATTTCGCATTTATTGGCGAACCAGACGGCCAAACGCCGGATGGAAATCAGCGTTGGTGCGCCATGGGTTGATATCCAGACCGCCGCGGCGGGTGTAACGCGCGTAAACGCTAAGCGACTGCGGCGCGCAAAAACGCTGAATGTCGTTGAAAATACGCTCAACGCACTGCTCGTGAAATTCGTTATGGTGGCGGAAAGAGACGAGGTAACGCAGCAGTTTTTCACGGTTAATGCGCGGGCCGCGATAGCGGATCTGTACTGAACCCCAGTCCGGCTGATGGGTAATCAGGCAGTTGGATTTCAGCAGATGGCTGACCAGCATTTCTTCCGTGATGTCGCCCTCCGCGGCGCCCGCGAGGTAATCGGCGTTGAATTCGTAGCTATCGATAACGATGTTCTGCTCGTCGATGCACTCGCCGTTGAAAGCGGCGATCTCCTGGCCTTCAAGCTCGTGCAAGCGGAACAGCACCACGCTTACTTCGCCCTGCGCACAGGCGCTTAAATCGCGTTTTAATGTTTCCTGTACGGTTTCCCAATCGCGAAAGCGCGTCTGGTTAAAGCTGTTCAGGTAAAGCTTAAAGCTTTTGGACTCCACCAGGTTGACGCTGTTGGCATCCAGCTGCACGTGCCCAACGGCCACCTGCGGCAGGCCGTTATCGTTCAGCCAGGACAGCTCGTATAGCGTCCAGATATCGCCGCCGCTAAACGGCAGGTTATCCGCCTGCAGGCCTAACGGATCGCGGTTCAGGCTGCGCGGCACGGCCTGAAGCAGGGCGGGTTCGTAGGTGTCCTGGTAGGCGGTTGGCTTACCGAGCGTCAGGCCGCTTAGCGCCTGGTGTTTTTCATAAGACATGTGTCACCAATAGAATACGGGTACAATTAGCCTTTATTGTACCGCAGCCTTATGTGAGTGAGAAATTGATGGATAACGATGTGCGCCAGGCGCTGGAAGCATTCACTGAACGTTTCTGCACGCTGTGGCGTGAACAAACCGGCGGATGGCCCGCAAGCGAAGAGCTTTACGGCGTGCCTTCACCCTGCATTGTCACCACCACCGGCGGCGACGTGCGCTGGCAGCCGCAGCCTTTTTCCCCGGCGGCGGATTTAAGCGCGGTAGAACGCGCAATGGATATTTCGCTACAGCCGGCGGCCCATCAGTTTTACACCACGCAGTTCGCAGGCGACATGCCCGCGCTATGCGGCAGCCTGGCTTTAACGCTTCTGCAGACGTGGAGCGAGGATGATTTTCAGCGCGTCCAGGAAAATTTAATCGGCCATCTGGTAACGCAAAAGCGCCTGAAGCTTTCCCCAACCCTCTTCCTTGCCACCACGCAGGACGAAATGGAAGTGGTGTCGCTATGCAACCTGAGCGGCGAAGTGGTGCTGGAAAAAATAGGCACCAGGCAGCGTAAAACGCTGGCGCCGTCGCTCCCGGCGCTGCTGGAAATGCTGCAGCCGCAGGTGATTTAGCGTTTCCTGCCCGTGATGGTGTGAGAGATCTCTTACAAATGCTGTAAGAGATCGCTAACTTTTTCTCGGGTATCGGCTGGCTCTTTTGACCTGCTTTCTTTATTAATCAAATATATAACTCCGAAAGTATGGCCTTTCGAACGAAAGTTTATGGCTCTGTTCACCGCGCGTCCCTTGTAAGACGTGAACAAATAAGAGATCCTGTGTTCGTCGACAGGAGGTCGGGTAGTGAAGGAGATGTCAGGATGACGTCGCTTCATGAAAAAGCGGAACACACCGGGAAGGTGTTACACGGAAGGCTTCTGGAAGAAGCAAGGAACCACTCAGGATGAGTCAGGGACACCTCCAGGACGGAGAATGAGAGCCGAGTCAGGATGAACGGCGGGTCTGGAAGACTAAAGGATTACGCATCAGGACGATGCAGGACGCCAGCAGGACGTTGGTTGCAGGATGCGTTTACGATGGATTGTAGGTCAGGAGACCGCAGGACAAAGTTGTCAAGGACGAGCAGGGAGCACTAAAAGTAGCCGGATTAGCTGCGAAACGAACCGGGAGCACTGTTTCATACAGTGCTCCCTTTTTTTATGCATTTTTTTCGTCACGCTGAAGAAGTGGTATGCTTGCCCGCTTCTTTTTACTGACGTATGAGGTTTTCATGGAACGCCATGCGCTGGTACGCCAGCATTTACACGCAATCGAACAGCTTTTACGCAGCCATCAGCTGTGGCAGGGCGTGGCCCCGCAGCCCGCCGCCTTTGAAAGCACCCAGCCGTTTTGTATGGACACTCTGGAACCGCACGAGTGGCTGCAGTGGGTGCTGATCCCGCGCATGCACGCGCTTATCGACAGCAATCAGCCGCTGCCGACGTCTTTTGCCGTCGCCCCCTATTACGAAATGGCGCTGGACGCCGCCCATATCGGACGCGAACCTTTGCTGGCCGCGCTGCAGGAGCTTGATGCCCTGTTTGCAGGCGCGGCCGACTGATGCTTGAGATAGTCTATCAGGATGAGTGGCTGGTGGCGGTGAACAAACCGTCGGGCTGGCTGGTGCACCGCAGCTGGCTGGACAGGCACGAAAAAGTCTTCGTGATGCAAACCGTACGCGATCAGCTAGGCCAGCACGTGTTTACCGTTCACCGCCTGGACAGGCCGACCTCGGGCGTGCTGCTGATGGCGCTTTCCAGCGAAGTGGCGCGCCTGCTGTCGCAGCAGTTTGAAAACCATCAGATTCATAAGCGCTATCACGCGGTAACGCGCGGCTGGCTGGAAGGCGAGGCGGTGCTTGATTATCCGCTAACCGAAGAGCTGGATAAAATCGCCGACAAGCATGCCGGCCAGGATAAAGGGCCGCAGCCTGCGGTAACGCATTATCGCGGCGTGGCGACGGTTGAAATGCCGGTGCCGGCCGGGCGCTACCCGACGGCCCGCTACAGCCTGGTGGAGCTGGAGCCGCAAACCGGCCGCAAGCATCAGCTGCGCCGTCATCTTTCGCACCTGCGTCATCCTATTATCGGCGATTCCAGACACGGCGATTTACGTCAGAATCGCGCCGCCGCGGAACATTTTGGCTGTCGGCGTTTAATGCTGCACGCCAGTCGCCTGCAGCTTAATCACCCGGTTACCGGCGAGCCGCTCACCCTGCGCGCCGGCCTCGACGACACCTGGATGCAGATGATGTCACAGTTTGGCTGGCGCGGCCTGCCTGGCGATATTGAAAAGGTTGAGTTTGACGCGGGCAACCGTCAGGATGAAAGCCAAGAATCTTAATCCAGGGAGCAAAGCTATGGCCGAAGTGGGTATTTTTGTTGGCACCATGTATGGAAACTCGCTGCTGGTGGCAGAAGAAGCCGAAGCGATTTTGAAAAAGCAGGGGCATCTCGCAACGGTGTTTGAAGACCCCGAGCTCTCGGACTGGCAGCACTACCGTAACCACTACGTGCTGGTCGTTACCTCCACGACCGGCCAGGGCGATCTGCCCGACAGCATTGCTCCGCTGTATCAGGCCCTGAAAGACGAAGTGGGCTATCAGCCGGAGCTGCGCTACGGGCTTATCGCCCTGGGCGACAGCAATTACGATCGTTTCTGCGGAGGCGGCAAGCAGTTTGACGCCCTGCTGCAGGAGCAGGGCGCGACCCGCATCGGCAACGTGCTGGCTATCGACGCCAACGACCATCCTGAACCTGAAGCGGTAGCCAATCCCTGGGTTGAGCAGTGGGGCGCATTGCTAAGCTAGTTTTCGATACCCTCCGCCCGGAGGGTATTCCCGTTATCTTCCCGGTCGCGTCAAGCGAAGCCCCTCACAAAGCCCGCAATTTATCGCCTCAGCCTTAGCCATTTTTCCCGCAGCTTTCAAAATCGTGAACCATCCCCCAGCCTTATGGACAGAAGCCATAAACTGCCCGGTTGTCGCGCAGCAAACTTGTGTTTTTGCACGATGAGGCCGGCAGGCTCCCTTCATATACTTTCTCCCGGTTAAACGATAAAAACGCGCAGAACGGCGTCACGGCTCGTTTTGCTAATAAAAATACCCTGTAAAAAAACCAACGCACCATTTCCGTTACCCTACAAAAGCTGTCCAGTGCAGGAGTGCAACATGAACACAATTAGCCAAACGGCGAGCGCGGTCGAAAAAAGGACCAACGCACGCTACTGGATAGTGGTGATGCTGTTTATCGTCACTTCATTTAACTACGGCGACCGCGCCACCCTGTCGATTGCCGGTTCCGAGATGGCAAAAGACATTGGGCTTGACCCGATTGGCATGGGATACGTTTTCTCGGCGTTTTCCTGGGCCTACGTTATCGGCCAGATCCCCGGCGGCTGGCTGCTTGACCGTTTCGGTTCGAAGCGCGTCTACTTCTGGTCAATCTTTATCTGGTCGATGTTTACCCTGCTGCAGGGCTTCGTCGATATCTTTAGCGGTTTTGGCATCATCATCGCGCTGTTTACGCTGCGTTTTCTGGTGGGCCTGGCTGAAGCGCCCTCCTTCCCCGGCAACAGCCGCATCGTGGCGGCCTGGTTCCCGGCGCAGGAACGCGGCACGGCGGTCGCCATTTTTAACTCCGCGCAGTACTTCGCGACCGTTATCTTCGCCCCGATCATGGGCTGGCTGACGCACGAGGTGGGCTGGTCGCACGTGTTCTTCTTCATGGGCGGGCTGGGCGTCGTCATCAGCTTTATCTGGCTGAAGGTTATCCACGAGCCGAATAACCATCCCGGCGTGAACAAGAAGGAGCTTGAATACATCGAAGAGGGCGGCGCGCTGATCAATATGGATCAGAAGCAGGCCAAAGAGCGCGTGCCGTTCGCGCAGAAGTGGGATCAGATCAAGCAGCTGATCGGCTCGCGCATGATGATCGGCATCTATATCGGCCAGTACTGTATCAATGCCTTAACCTATTTCTTTATCACCTGGTTTCCGGTTTATCTGGTGCAGGAAAAGGGCATGTCGATTCTGAAGGCGGGCGTGGTGGCCTCGGTGCCGGCGGTTTGCGGATTTATGGGCGGCGTGCTGGGCGGGGTTATCTCTGACTGGCTGATGCGCCGCACCGGCTCGCTAAACATCGCCCGGAAAGCGCCCATCGTGCTGGGAATGCTGCTCTCGGTCAGCATGGTGTTTTGTAACTACGTGCAGGCCGAATGGATGGTGGTGGGCTTTATGGCGATGGCCTTCTTCGGCAAAGGCATCGGCGCGCTGGGCTGGGCCGTAATGGCCGATACCGCGCCAAAAGAGATAAGCGGCCTGAGCGGCGGGCTGTTTAACATGTTCGGCAATATCTCCGGCATCGTGACGCCCATCGCTATCGGCTACATTGTCGGGGTTTCCGGGTCGTTTAACGGCGCGCTGATTTACGTAGGCATTCACGCCGTCGTCGCGGTGCTTAGCTACCTGGTCATCGTCGGCGATATCAAACGCGTAGAGCTAAAACCCGTCACCACAGGACGATAACGATGAAGACTCAGGCAGGTCCGATAGTAACCGATATGAAAGTGATTCCGGTAGCAGGCCATGACAGCATGCTGCTCAATATCGGCGGCGCGCACGGCGCGTATTTTACCCGCAACATTGTGGTCCTTACCGATAACGCCGGAAACACCGGCGTTGGCGAGGCGCCGGGCGGCGAGGTGATTTACCAGACGCTGGTGGAGGCCACCGCGCAGGTTGTGGGGCAGGAAGTCGCGCGTATGAATCGCGTGGTGCAGAACGTCCATAAGGGCAACCAGTCGGCCGATTTTGATACCTTCGGCAAGGGCGCCTGGACGTTCGAGCTGCGCGTCAACGCGGTGGCGGCGCTGGAGGCCGCGCTGCTGGATTTACTGGGCAAAGCGCTGAACGTGCCGGTTTGCGAGCTGTTAGGGCCGGGTAAGCAGCGCGACGAAGTTACGGTGCTGGGCTATCTCTTTTATATCGGCGATCGCAACAAAACCGATTTGCCCTACCTTGACGGTAAAAACGCCGGCCACGCCTGGTATGAGCTGCGCCATCAGGAAGCCTTAAGCAGCCGGTCGATTGTGCGCCTGGCGGAGGCCGCGCAGGACCGCTACGGGTTTAAAGATTTTAAACTCAAAGGCGGCGTGCTGCCGGGCGAGCAGGAAATGGACGCCGCGCGCGAGCTGAAAAAACGCTTCCCGGAGGCGCGCATCACCGTGGACCCAAACGGCGCCTGGCTGCTGGATGAAGCCATCGGCCTGTGTAAAGGCATGGGCGATATTCTGACGTACGCCGAAGATCCGTGCGGCGCGGAGCAGGGCTATTCCGGTCGTGAAGTAATGGCGGAGTTCCGGCGGGCGACCGGCCTGCCCGTCGCTACCAATATGATCGCCACCAACTGGCGTGAATTGAACCACGCGGTAATGCTTAATGCAGTAGATATTCCGCTGGCCGATCCGCATTTCTGGACGCTAAGCGGTGCCGTACGCGTAGCGCAGCTATGCGATGACTGGGGGCTGACCTGGGGCTGCCATTCGAATAACCATTTCGATATCTCGCTTGCGATGTTTACCCATGTGGGCGCGGCGGCGCCGGGCAGGCCGACCGCCATCGACACCCACTGGATCTGGCAGGAGGGGGAGCAGCGCCTGACAAAATCTCCGCTGCAAATCGTCAACGGCAGGATTGCCGTGCCGGACGCGCCGGGGCTGGGCGTGGAGCTGGACTGGGAGCAGGTGCGAAAGGCGCACGAGGTCTATAAGTCGCTGCCCGGCGGGGCGCGTAACGACGCCGCCGCCATGCAGTATCTGGCGCCCGGCTGGCAGTTCGATCGTAAACGTCCGGCCTTTGGCCGCGGATAAGATATTTTGCACAAGGAATGAATCATGAGCACCTCAACTTCGACCCCGGCGGTCACCGCCATGCAGGTTATCCCCGTCGCCGGTCACGACAGCATGCTGATGAACCTGAGCGGCGCGCACGCGCCGTTTTTCACCCGCAATATCGTCATCATTAAAGATAACTCCGGGCATACCGGCGTGGGCGAAATTCCGGGCGGCGAGAAAATCCGTCAGACGCTGGAAGAGGCCGCGGCGCTGGTGGTGGGAAAAACCCTCGGCGAGTACAAAAATATTCTCAACGACGTGCGGCAGAAATTTGCCGACCGCGACGCCGGCGGCCGCGGCCTGCAGACGTTTGATTTGCGCACCACCATTCACGTGGTCACCGGTATTGAGGCGGCGATGCTCGACCTGCTCGGCCAGCACCTTGGCGTCAACGTCGCAAGCCTGCTGGGCGACGGGCAGCAGCGCAGCGAAGTGGAAATGCTGGGCTATCTGTTCTTCGTCGGCAACCGCAGGCTTACTCCGCTGCCTTACCAAAGCCAGCCGACGGAGAAATGCGACTGGTATCGTATACGGCATGAGGAAGCCATGACGCCGGACGCCGTGGTGTGCCTTGCCGAAGCCGCCTATGAAAAATACGGCTTTAACGATTTCAAGCTTAAAGGCGGCGTGCTGGCCGGGAGCGAGGAGGCCGAAGCGGTAACCGCGCTGGCAAAACGTTTCCCGCAGGCGCGCGTGACGCTGGATCCGAACGGCGCATGGTCGCTCAACGAAGCCATCAGCCTGGGCAAACAGCTACGCGGCGTGCTGGCTTATGCTGAAGATCCGTGCGGCGCGGAGCAGGGCTATTCCGGCCGTGAAGTGATGGCGGAGTTCCGGCGGGCAACCGGCCTGCCAACGGCCACCAATATGATCGCCACCGACTGGCGGCAGATGGGCCATACGCTGTCTTTGCAATCTGTCGATATCCCGCTTGCGGACCCGCATTTCTGGACCCTGCAAGGCTCGGTACGCGTAGCCCAGATGTGCCATGATTTCGGTCTGACCTGGGGCTCCCACTCCAACAACCACTTCGATATTTCTCTGGCGATGTTCACCCACGTGGCGGCCGCCGCGCCGGGCAACGTTACCGCCATCGATACCCACTGGATCTGGCAGGAGGGCAATCAGCGCCTGACCCGGCGGCCGTTTGAAATTAAAGGCGGCATGGTGCAGGTGCCGTCCACGCCGGGGCTGGGCGTTGAGCTGGATATGGACGAAGTGATGAAGGCCCACGAGCTGTATCAAAAACACGGGCTTGGCGCACGGGATGACGCTATGGCAATGCAGTATCTTATCCCGCAATGGACTTTTGATAATAAACGCCCCTGCATGGTGCGTTAAGCTAGCCGCCGGCGCCCGCGGGCGCCGGATCATGACAACTCCCAATCGCGACGGACGGCATATGAAAATTGTAATCGCACCAGACTCCTGGAAAGAGAGCCTCAGCGCTCTGGAGGTGGCGACACAGATAGAAGCGGGCTTCCGGGAAATTTTTCCCGCCGCCCGGTACGTGAAGCTGCCGGTCGCAGATGGGGGGGAAGGCACCGTAGAGGCCATGGTCGCGGCAACGGAAGGCAGCCTTGTGGAGGTTAACGTGACGGGGCCGCTGGGCAGGCCGGTTGCGGCATTTTATGGGCTTTCCGGCGACGGCGAGTGCGCTTTTATCGAAATGGCGGCGGCCAGCGGGCTGGAGCAGGTTCCGCTAGCGGAGCGTAATCCGTTGCTCACCACTTCGTGGGGCACGGGCGAGCTTATTCGCCACGCGCTGGACGGCGGCGTAAAGCACATCATTATCGGCATCGGCGGCAGCGCAACGAACGACGGCGGCATCGGCATGGTGCAGGCGCTGGGCGCGAGGCTGCTCAACGAGCGCGGCGAGCAGCTGGGATACGGCGGCGGCGAGCTTGAACATCTGGCTTGCGTTGATATCAGCGGGCTGGATAAGCGCCTGCGGGATTGCCGCATCGAGGTGGGCCTGCGACGTCACCAATCCTTTAACCGGCGACGAGGGCGCTTCCGCCGTTTTCGGGCCGCAGAAGGGCGCTACCCCGGCCATGGTGAAACAGCTGGATGACGCGCTTGGGCACTACGCAGAAATTATCGCCCGCGATCTGGATATTGACGTGCTGAAGATGGCGGGCGGCGGCGCGGCGGGCGGCATGGGCGCCGCCCTGTACGCCTTTTGCGGCGCCGAGCTACGGCAGGGCATCGAGATTGTGACCGAAGCGCTTGAGCTCGATAAGGTCGTGCGCGACGCGGATCTGGTTATCACCGGCGAAGGCCGCATTGACAGCCAGAGCATTCACGGCAAGGTGCCGGTTGGCGTGGCAAAGGTGGCAAAACGCTACAACAAGCCGGTGATTGGCATTGCGGGCAGCCTTACCAGGGATGTCGGCGTGGTTCACGAGCACGGGCTGGATGCGGTATTCAGCGTGCTGTACACCATCTGCACCCTTGAAGAGGCGCTGGAAAACGCCGGGGATAACCTGCGCATGGCGGCACGCAACATCGCCGCAGCGCTGGCGATAGGCCGTTCGTTTCCCGATACGTAAAGAAAGCGGCTCCCGAACGATGGCGTTATCAGACGGGAGTTCGGCTTCATCAGGCTACCTTTCTGAGGTGCATTTTGCGGTAGGCCGAAGGCGAAATAGTGTATTTTTTGCCAAAGATACGCGTAAAGGACTGCTGGGAATCAAAGCCATAACGCTCTGAAATATCAACGATTCTGTCGTTCGTATTGACCAGGTCCTCGGCGGCCAGCAGCAGCTTTCTGTCCCTGATCCAGGTCCCCATGCTTTTCCCGGTGGTGCTGGTAAACAGCCGCTGCAGGTACCACTTTGAATAGCCGGAATGTTTCGCCACGTCTTCAATTCTGAGCGGCTTATCCATGTTGTCTTCAATCCATTCAATCAGGGATTCCATGAAGCGTTCGGGCATGGACATACATCCTCCTTTTCTTATGCATATGTCGATGGTTAATCGGTTTTTGCTTCCCACCAGGAATAGAACTTTTGTTGCGGATCGTGCATTTTCACCACGCTGCCCATTTCCGGCGTCAGCAGGGTGTAAAGCCGGTCTTTGCTAGCCGCAGCGATCCTTTTCCAGGGATCGTACCAGGTGTGGTTTGACATTGAAAAACGCCCGGCGTGTCCTGGCAGCATCACCTTAGCGTTCAGGTCAGCGGCGGCGGCGGCGGTTTCTTCAGGCAGCATATGAATGTTTTGCCAGGCCGGGTCGTACTGGCCGTTTTCCAGAATGGCGAGGTCTGGCGGGCCGAACTGTTCGCCAATTTTTTTGAAATGTGGACCGTAGCCGCTGTCACCGCTGTAGAAAATCTTCTGGCGCGGGGTGACAAACATGAAGCTTGCCCAGAGCGTTTTGTTACTGGTTAAGCCGCGTCCGGAGAAGTGGCGCGCCGGCAGGGCGTGGATAGTTAAATCTTGCGTCACCGCCGCCTTTTCGTGCCAGTCCAGCTCGTGGATGATTTCCGGCGCAAAGCCCCAGGCTTCCAGATGCGAACCTACGCCCAGCGCCGTGACGATCTTTTTCACCTTGGGCTTAAGCGCCGTCAGCGTCGGATAATCCAGATGATCCCAGTGATCGTGAGAGATAATCAGGTAATCGATCGTCGGCATATCCGCCGCCTGCCAGGGAGAAGCGCCGTTAAACGCCTTGTTGAGGAAAGAAAAGGGCGCGGCGTAGCCGCTGAACACCGGGTCGATAAGGATTTTATGGCCGCCGATTTGCATAAACCACGAGGAGTGGCCAAGCCAGACCACCAGATCCTCATCGCTTTTCAGCGACCGCAAATCCGTCTTTATCACCGGCAAAGCGTATTCGGGCCTGGTGTCTTTATGCTTTACGAACAGGAACTCGGCTAGCACCGATAAAAAACTTTTGCCGTTGGTGTACATCGGCGTCGCCGTTTCGTTATGAAACCTGCCGTCACGCCAGTTTGGCGAGGCCTGAATTCGCGCAAGCCGCTGTCCATCCGGCAGCTTTCCAAACTCGATCATCGAGAAGAGCCTGGTAAAACCAGCGATACTGCCTGCTAACATAATGACCACCAGAATGATTGTTTTGACAGTTTTACGACGGGGCCTGGGCGGCGTCATACGAAATACGATTGTCATTGAGTGAGTGAACACTCATTATAGAAACGCGCGGCCGACCGTCAATCACATTTTTGTCAGCGGGCCATCCGGCGCAGGTGAAATCCCGCAGGCCGCCAGTATGGTTGCTCAGGCGCCGGCTAACATGGTTTAATTTTGGGGAAAATCGTGAGAACTGTGAGGAAATGTGGCTCGTCCAAAAAGTGAAGATAAACGTATAGCCCTTCTTGAAGCGGCAAAAGTGGCGGTGGCCGAGCTGGGGCTGGGCGCGGCAACCTCGCTCATTGCCAAAAAAGCCGGGGTCGCCGAGGGGACGCTATTTCGCTATTTCGCCACTAAAGATGAGCTGCTAAACGCGCTCTACCTGCACCTCAAGTCAAGCCTTGGCAAAACGATGATGGAAAACTATCGTCCCGGATCTTCGGTAAAAGAGCGCGCTCGCGCGGTGTGGAGCGGCTTTATCGACTGGGGACTGATTTCGCCGGCGGCAAGCAAGGCGATGCGCCAGCTTGCGGTATCCGACAAAATCACCGAAGAAACCATGGAGCGGGCGGCCCAGCTTTACCCGGAGCTGCACGAGCTGGCGGAAGCCTGCATCACCAGCGAGTTTTTCTCCTGCGGGCAGTCCGCTTTTGCCGATGCGATCTTTTTCTCGCTGGCGGAAACCACCATGGAATTCGCCTCCCGTGAACCCCAGGAGGCGGACAACTATAAAACGGCCGGTTTCGAGGTGATGTGGCGGGCGATGACCAAGGGCTAGCGCGCCTTCCTGGCGGTGGATACGCCTGCGCTTATCCGCCTTACGCCAGCATTCTCTGCGCCTCTTTGGCGACGTTATCCATTTCATCCAGCAGTTCAAGCAGCTCCGGCTCCAGCTCCTGCGGCGGGGCGCCGTTGCGCATTTCATGCTCAAGCGTCATACACAGCTTTTTCAGCCGCGGCACCCCGCTGTAGCTGCAGCTGCCGTGGAGTTTGTGGATGATTTCTAACAGCCCGGACGGATTTTCGCCCACCAGCTGTTCCTCAACGGTATTACGTACTTCCGGCAGGAAGGCCAGCAGCATCTGCAGCATATCCCGCGCCAGGTCGGGCTTGTTTGCCGCCTGCTGCAGGGCGAGCGCCCAGTCCAGCGTCTGGTTTTTACTTTCCGCCGGCGGCACGGCATCGAACGACGGCGCGCTGCCGGCTACGATGCTGCCCGGCTGATAGCGCGCCAGCAGGTTGTGCAGCTTTTGCTCTTCGATAGGCTTGGCGAGATAGTCGTTCATCCCGGCGCTGAGCAGCTTCTCTTTTTGCCCCGCCATCGCATGCGCCGTCACGGCGATGACCGGCGTTTGCTGATGGTGCGGCAGCTGGCGTATCAGCTCGCAGGCGCGGATGCCGTCCATTTCCGGCATCTGAATATCCATCAAAATAATATCCGGCTGCATCTGCTTGGCGCGGTCGATGGCCTGCAGGCCGCTTTCACATAGCACCACGTTCTGGACATGGTCCTCCAGCAGGGCGCCAATCAGCTTCAGGTTGGCGGGGTTGTCGTCGACGGCCATTACCGTCATCGGGAATTTGCCGTCGCTTAGGGCCTGCGGCAAGCTGCGGCGTTTTGCACAGCGCGCGGTCTGCCAGCATGGGCAGCAGGCGCGTTGAGGTTATCGGCTTGAGCAGGCAGGCGAAAACCCCCTGCTTTTTAAGCGACTCCGCGCTGACCTGCGCATGGCACGGCAGCGCCAGAATCAGGCAGTCGGTCATCGCGGTGGCCCGCACCAGCTTCGGATTTTCCATGCTCAGCGCGTCGGTAAAGGTCACCGGTACGCCGATGAGCAGAATGTCATAGTGCTCGTCGGGCAGCGTCGCAAACGACGGGCTGTAGACCACGGTTAAAGGCGTGTCGGCCAGCAGGTTAAGGGTGCTTTGCGCAGCGGTGGCGTTCTGTTCGACGTAGGCGATGCGCTTGCCGGCCAGGTTTTCGGTGGAATAGCCGTCCAGCACCGCATTCGGGTTTAAATCGAGATTAATATGGAACCAGAAGGTCGAGCCGCGGTTAGGCTGGCTGTGGAAGGAGATATCGCCTCCCATTTCGTTAACCAGCTTTTGCGTGATGACGAGGCCAAGGCCGGTGCCGCCGTGGCGGCGTGAAATGCTGGCGTCCGCCTGGCGAAACGCCTGGAACAGCCGCGACTGCTCGCGCTCCGGGATGCCGATGCCGGTGTCGTGGATCTGCATTTCGATCTGGACTTTATTATTGCCCTGCGAGCGCTTCTCGACGAGCAGGTCGATATTGCCGCTTTCGGTAAATTTAATGGCGTTGCCGACCAGATTGGTTATCACCTGCTGCAGGCGCAGCGGGTCGCCGATCACGTTGTCCGGCACGTCGTTTTTGATATTCAGCGTCAGCTCCAGACCTTTGTCGTGAGCCGAATGCGCCAGCAGGGTAACCACTTCATCAAGCGTGCTGCGCAGCGGGAAGGGGATGCTTTCAAGTATCAGCTTGCCCGCTTCGAGCTTCGAGAAGTCCAGCACGTCGTTGATGATGGTAAGCAGATTGTTTGCCGAACGTTCGATGGTGTGCAGATGGTCGCGCTGGGTCTGGTTAAGGTCGGTTTTTAAGGTCAGGCGCGTGAAGCCGATGACGCCGTTGAGCGGAGTACGCAGCTCGTGGGACATATTGGCGAGGAATTCTGACTTGATGCGGGCGGCCTCCTGGGCGCGTTTCTTCGCTAAATCCAGCTCAACGTTCTGGATTTCCATCTGTTCGAGGGTTTCGCGCAGATCGAAGGTCGCCTGGTCGATATTATGCTGCATCTCTTCGTGATAGGCGGTGAGCGACATGGCCATCGAGTTAATGCCGTTCTTCAGCATATCCAGCTCGCCGAGCATAAAGCCTTCGACGCGGCTATCAAGCTGTCCGCGGCGGATGCGGTCAACGGTGTTCACCATATTGCGAATCGGGCTTGTGACGTCGCGCATCAGCCGATAGGCAAACAGCATGGCGATGCCCACGCAGAACAGCATCATCATTGTGGAGATAAAAATTTCCCGATACTGCTGCAGGCGCACGGATTTAAGATCCAACTCCATCGCCACGTAGCCGAGCGTATTGCCTGCGGGCTTGGCATCGATGATTGCCGACTCGTCCGGCGAATAGCTTTCGGAAATGATTGGCGTGCGCAGAATAATAACGTCGCCTTTGCGCGTCACGCTCAGGCTTTGCGGCGGCTTCTGTCCGTCCGGCAGCTGCAGCTCCGAGGGGCTGAGGTGATAATTGGAGGTGACAAAAAGCTTATTATTTTCGTCAAAGACGGAAATGGCCCGCACGATATCCGAATGGCGGCGGTGCAGCACGCTGACCAGCTGACGGATGGATTCGCGGCTGTGGAAGTTCATGCCGTATTCGCTTGAGACCGCAAGCGGCTCAATGATACTGGCGCCGGCATCCTCCAGCTGGCGCTGTAGGTCATTGTAACGATGGACCACGAAAAAGGTGCTGAGCAGCAAACCGATCATCAGCGTCGGAGCCAGAATCAGGATCATCATGCGTGCCCGCAGGCTGTAGTTGGTCATGGGGTTCCGATATGGGACAATTAAGACAACGGTTAATATTTGAGAGCACATCTCCACTTATGGCGCAATTCTACTCTGCAAAGCGACGGGTTACGACTCGTCAAATCATAACCGTGACGGTTAATGACCTGGATCCGTTCGGACAGGGCGTGGCGCGTCACAATGGAAAAGCGCTGTTTATCGCCGGCGCCCTGCCGGGCGAGCAGGCGGAAATCGCTATCACCGAGGATAAACGCAGCTTTGCGCAGGCCGTAGTGAAAAAACGTCTGAACGACAGTCCGGAACGCGTCGCCCCGCGCTGCCGGCATTTTGGCGTCTGCGGTGGCTGCCAGCAGCAGCATGCGAGCGTTGCGCTGCAGCAGCAGGCGAAGTCCCGCGCCCTGGCGCGCATGATGGGAACGCGGGAGTCGCCGCGTCAGGTTGATGAAATTATTGCCGGCAAGCCCTGGGGCTATCGCCGTCGCGCGCGCCTGAGCCTGAATTTTCACCTCAAAACGCAAACCTTGCAGATGGGCTTTCGCAAAGCGAGCGACAAAGAGCTGGTTAATATTCATCAGTGCCCCGTTTTAGCGCCCCAACTTGAAGCGTTGCTGGAACCTTTGCGTCTGTGCTTGTCAGAGTTAAAAGCCGTGCGTCGTTTAGGCCATGTGGAGCTGGTGCTTGCGGACGGCGGCCCGCTGATGGTGCTGCGCCATCTCAGCCCGCTTGAAATGGGCGACCGGGAAAAACTGGAACGTTTTTCGCAAACGGCAGGAGTCACGCTATTTCTGGCGCCGGACAGCGAAACTCTGGAAGCGCCGGGCGATGCGGCTCCCTGGTATCATTCAGACGGGCTACGCTTAAGCTTTAGCCCGCGCGATTTCATCCAGGTGAACGACGCGGTAAACCAGCAAATGGTCGCCCGCGCTATCGACTGGCTTGATATTCAGCCCGAGGACCGGGTGCTGGATCTGTTTTGCGGGATGGGAAACTTTACTTTGCCGCTGGCAAAACGCGCGGCAAGCGTGGTCGGCGTTGAAGGCGTTGCTGCGCTGGTGGCGAAAGGTGAATATAATGCGCGTTATAATTCACTGAAAAACGTCACCTTCTTTCATGAGAATCTGGAAGAGGATGTGACCCGCCACCCCTGGGCGGCGCTGGGCTTTGATAAAATACTGCTCGACCCGGCGCGCGCGGGCGCGCCGGGCGTAATGCAGCACGTTATCAAACTTGCGCCGCGGCGGGTGGTTTACGTTTCCTGTAACCCCACGACGCTTGCGCGCGACAGCGAGGCGTTATTAAGCGCGGGTTACCAGATTCGGCGGCTGGCAATGCTCGACATGTTTCCCCACACTGGGCACCTGGAGTCAATGGCGCTCTTTGAGCGTATTTAAGCGGTTAATCAGGCAAGCGGCCTGATGCGAGTACCAGACAGGAGAGGATAATGGTTGCGGTAAGAAGTGCACATCTCAATAAAGCCGGCGAATTTGCGCCCGATAAATGGATTGAAAGCCTCGGGATCGCCAGCCAGCAGTCGTGTGAACGCTTAGCCGAAACCTGGCGTTACTGCGAACAGCAGACCAAAGGCCATCCGGATGCGGATCTCCTGCTGTGGCGCGGCGTCGAAATGGTCGAGATCCTCTCCATGCTGAGCATGGACAACGATACGCTCCGGGCGGCGCTGCTGTTCCCGCTTGCCGATGCGGACGTGGTCAGCGAAGAGGTGATGCGCGAGAGCATCGACAGCCAGGTCGTCACGCTGATTCACGGCGTGCGCGACATGGCCGCCATTCGTCAGCTAAAAGCCGCCCATACCGACTCCGTCTCCGCCGAGCAGGTGGATAACGTACGCCGCATGCTGCTGGCGATGGTGGATGATTTCCGCTGCGTGGTCATCAAGCTTGCCGAACGCATCGCCCACCTGCGCGAGGTGAAGGACGCGCCGGAAGATGAGCGCGTGCTTGCCGCAAAAGAGTGTACCAATATCTACGCCCCCCTCGCCAACCGCCTGGGCATCGGGCAGCTGAAGTGGGAAATGGAAGATTACTGCTTCCGCTATCTGCATCCCGCGGAATATAAGCGCATCGCCAAACTGCTGCATGAGCGCCGAATCGATCGCGAACACTATATCGACGAGTTCGTGGCATCGCTGCGCAAGTCGATGAAGGAAGAGGGCGTAAAAGCCGAGGTGTACGGCCGTCCGAAACACATCTACAGCATCTGGCGCAAAATGCAGAAGAAATCTCTCGCCTTCGACGAGCTGTTCGATGTGCGCGCGGTGCGCATCGTTGCGGAACGCCTGCAGGATTGCTACGCCGCGCTGGGCATCGTGCATACCCATTTCCGCCACCTGCCGGACGAGTTCGACGATTACGTCGCCAACCCGAAACCCAACGGCTACCAGTCGATCCACACGGTGGTACTGGGGCCGCACGGCAAAACTATCGAAATCCAGATCCGTACGAAGCAGATGCACGAAGAGTCGGAGCTGGGGGTCGCCGCCCACTGGAAGTACAAAGAGGGCAACGCGCGCAGCGGCAATACGGGCCACGAAGACCGCATCGCGTGGCTGCGTAAACTGATCGCCTGGCAGGAAGAAATGGCGGACTCCGGCGAGATGCTCGACGAAGTGCGCAGCCAGGTCTTCGACGACAGGGTGTACGTGTTTACGCCAAAAGGCGACGTGGTGGATTTGCCCGCGGGCTCCACGCCGCTCGACTTCGCCTACCATATTCACAGCGACGTCGGCCATCGCTGCATCGGCGCGAAGATTGGCGGGCGCATCGTGCCCTTTACCTATCAGCTGCAGATGGGCGATCAGATTGAAATCATCACCCAGAAACAGCCGAACCCGAGCCGCGACTGGCTGAACCCGAACCTCGGCTATGTCACCACCAGCCGCGGACGCGCCAAAATCCACAACTGGTTCCGCAAACAGGATCGCGATAAGAATATCCTCGCGGGGCGCCAGATTCTGGATGACGAAATCGAACGTCTGGGCATCAGCCTGAAAGAGGCGGAGAAGCATCTGCTGCCGCGCTATAACTTTAATGAAATCGATGAGTTACTGGCGGCGATTGGCGGCGGCGATATTCGTCTCAACCAGATGAGCAACTTCCTGCAGGCGCAGTTTAATAAACCGACCGCCGCCGAGCAGGACGAGCAGGCGCTGCGCCAGCTCAAGCAGAAAACCTACGCCCCGCAGTCGCGCAGCAAGGATAACGGCCGCGTGGTGGTTGAAGGCGTGGGCAACCTGATGCACCACATTGCGCGCTGCTGCCAGCCGATTCCGGGGGATGAAATCGTCGGCTTTATTACCCAGGGCCGCGGGATCTCCATTCACCGTGCGGACTGCGATCAGCTCGCCGAGCTGCAGTTCCAGGCACCGGAACGCATCGTTGACGCCGTATGGGGCGAAAGCTACTCCAGCGGCTACTCGCTGGTGGTACGCGTAACGGCTAACGATCGTAGCGGGCTGCTGCGCGACATCACCACTATTCTTGCGAACGAGAAGGTGAACGTGCTGGGCGTGGCGAGCCGCAGCGACACTAAGCAGCAGCTGGCCACCATCGATATGAACATTGAAATCTACAACCTGCAGGTGCTGGGCCGCGTGCTCGGTAAGCTCAATCAGGTGCCGGATATTATCGATGCTAAGCGTCTGCACGGCTGATATTACGCCGGTAACTTTGTAGGGTGGATAAGCGAAGCGCCGTCCACCGATTCCTTCGATACCCCTGGCGGATGACGCATCGCTTATCCGCCCTACGTTTTGTAAAGGACAGACCTTGACTCAAATCTCCCGCCTTCTGGGCATCATGAAGCGCCTGCGCGACCCGGAAAACGGCTGCCCGTGGGATCGCGAACAAACCTTTGCCACCATCGCGCCGTACACGCTTGAAGAAACTTACGAAGTGCTCGACGCCATCAACCGCGAAGATTTCGAAGACCTGCGCGGCGAGCTGGGCGATCTGCTGTTCCAGGTCGTGTTTTACGCGCAGATGGCCCAGGAAGAAGGGCGTTTTAATTTCGACGATATTTGCGCCGCCATCAGCGATAAGCTCGAACGCCGCCACCCGCATATTTTTGCCGACGGCGAGGCGGGCACAAGCCATGAAGTGCTGACTAAGTGGGAGCAGATAAAAACCGCCGAGCGCGCTGAAAAAGAGCAGCATTCCGCGCTGGACGATATCCCTGAGGCGTTGCCCGCTTTAATGCGCGCGCAAAAAATACAAAAGCGCTGCTCGTCCGTTGGCTTCGACTGGCATTCTCTCGGCCCGGTGCTGGACAAAGTGCATGAGGAAATTGACGAGGTGATGCACGAGGCGCAGCAGGCGGTGGTTGATGAAGCGAAGCTCGAAGAAGAAGTCGGCGATTTACTGTTCGCTACGGTGAATCTGGCGCGCCATTTAGGCACCAAAGCCGAGGTCGCCTTACAAAAAGCCAACCGTAAATTTGAGCGCCGTTTCCGCGAAGTCGAAAGCATTATTGCCGCGCAGGGCCTGGAAATGCCGGGCGCAACCCTCGAACAGATGGAAAACGCCTGGCAGCAGGTTAAACGCCAGGAAACTGATATCTAACGCGTTTTTGCTGTCGGGCGCATTTAATGTCAAATTCAATTTAACAAGCGCTTGATTTGCGTCAAAAACATTTATGGCAGATCCGCTATTTTCCGCAGCCTGACAAAGCGCGAGGTCAGGTTGGCGGGTAAAGAATGAATGTTTGTGGCGCCCATACTGTTCGGGTATACTACTTTCCCGTCCTGGTTATTCCATCGTCTTTAAACCTAACTTCTCAGGTTCAGCATGACAACGAACTATATTTTTGTGACCGGCGGGGTCGTTTCCTCTCTGGGTAAAGGCATTGCCGCAGCCTCCCTCGCAGCTATTCTCGAAGCCCGTGGCCTCAACGTCTCCATCATGAAGCTCGATCCGTACATCAACGTCGATCCGGGCACCATGAGCCCTATTCAACATGGGGAAGTGTTCGTTACCGAAGACGGCGCTGAAACCGATCTGGATTTGGGTCACTACGAGCGTTTCATTCGCAACAAAATGACGCGTCGTAACAACTTCACTACGGGCCGTATCTACTCAGAAGTGCTGCGTAAAGAACGCCGCGGCGACTATCTGGGCGCCACCGTTCAGGTTATTCCGCACATCACCAACGCTATCAAAGAACGCATCCTTGAAGGCGGCGAAGGCTACGATGTGGTGCTGGTTGAAATCGGCGGCACCGTAGGCGATATCGAATCCCTGCCGTTCCTCGAAGCGATTCGCCAGATGGCGGTTGAAGTGGGCCGTGAGCACACGCTCTATATGCACCTGACGCTGGTGCCGTACATGGCCGCAGCCGGCGAAGTGAAAACCAAGCCGACGCAGCACTCCGTTAAAGAACTGCTTTCCATCGGTATTCAGCCGGACGTGCTGATTTGCCGCTCTGACCGCGTGGTTCCGGCCAACGAGCGCGCGAAAATTGCATTGTTCTGTAACGTCCCGGAGAAAGCGGTTATTTCTCTGAAAGACGTCGATTCTATCTATAAAATTCCAGGCCTGTTGAAATCACAGGGGCTGGACGATTATATTTGTAAACGATTCAGCTTAAACGTTCCCGAAGCTAACCTGAGCGAATGGGAACAGGTTATCTACGAAGAAGCGAATCCAACGGGCGAAGTCACCATCGGTATGGTCGGCAAGTACATTGAGCTGCCGGACGCCTACAAATCCGTGATTGAAGCGCTAAAACACGGCGGCCTGAAAAACCGTCTGACCGTCAACATCAAGCTGATTGATTCGCAGGATGTTGAGACGCGCGGCGATGAGCTGCTCAAGGGCCTGGACGCTATCCTGATCCCTGGCGGTTTCGGCTACCGCGGCGTGGAAGGCAAAATCGCCACCGCGCGCTACGCCCGTGAAAACAACATCCCGTACTTAGGTATTTGCCTGGGTATGCAGGTGGCGCTGATTGAATTTGCACGAAATGTGGCAGGAATGGCGAACGCCAACTCCACCGAATTTGTGCCAGACTGTAAGTACCCGGTGGTCGCCTTAATCACCGAGTGGCGTGACGAAGAAGGCAACGTTGAAGTTCGTACCGAGAAGAGCGATCTGGGTGGCACCATGCGTCTTGGTGGCCAACAGTGTCAGCTGACCGACGATACCCTGGTACGCCAGATGTACGGCGAGCCGACCATCGTTGAACGTCATCGCCACCGCTATGAAGTCAACAACATGTTGCTAAAGCAGATTGAAGCAGCGGGTCTGAAAGTTGCAGGCCGCTCCGGTGACGATCAGCTGGTAGAAATCATCGAGGTGCCAAATCACCCGTGGTTTGTCGCCTGCCAGTTCCACCCGGAATTTACTTCCACCCCGCGTGATGGGCATCCGCTGTTTGCAGGCTTTGTAAAAGCCGCGGGCGAATACCAGAAGCGTCAGGCGAAGTAAGCAGAGTTAGAACGGCAACGCGCGACATTTCGCGCGTTGTTTGTCTGGAGTTTTAGTTTAACTTGTACTGAGGAAAACCTAATGTCCAAAATCGTTAAAGTCATCGGTCGTGAAATCATCGACTCCCGTGGTAACCCGACTGTTGAAGCCGAAGTTCATCTGGAAGGCGGTTTCGTAGGTATGGCTGCGGCACCATCAGGTGCTTCTACTGGTTCCCGCGAAGCGCTGGAACTGCGCGATGGCGACAAATCTCGTTTCATGGGTAAAGGCGTCACTAAAGCCGTTGCCGCTGTAAACGGCCCAATCGCTCAGGCGGTTATGGGTAAAGATGCGAAAGACCAGGCTAACATCGACAAGATCATGATTGATCTTGATGGTACCGAAAACAAATCCAACTTCGGTGCGAACGCCATCCTGGCCGTTTCTCTTGCCGCTGCTAAAGCTGCCGCTGCCTCTAAAGGGCCTGCCGCTGTA
Organism: Dryocola mayonis; assembly: GCF_051307045.1. Taxonomy (NCBI): domain Bacteria; kingdom Pseudomonadati; phylum Pseudomonadota; class Gammaproteobacteria; order Enterobacterales; family Enterobacteriaceae; genus Dryocola; species Dryocola mayonis. The sequence continues at coordinate 3,345,244 of NZ_CP150452.1, read as the reverse complement.
CGCGCACATCGCTGAACTGAACGGTACTCCGGGCAAATACTCTATGCCACTGCCTATGATGAACATCATCAACGGCGGCGAGCATGCCGACAACAACGTCGACATCCAGGAGTTCATGATCCAGCCTGTTGGCGCTAAAACGCTGAAAGAAGCGATTCGTATCGGTTCTGAAGTGTTCCACAACCTGGCTAAAGTGCTGAAAGCTAAAGGCATGAGCACCGCTGTTGGCGACGAAGGCGGCTACGCGCCTAACCTGGGTTCCAACGCAGAAGCGCTGGCTGTTATCGCTGAAGCGGTTAAAGCTGCAGGCTACGAGCTGGGTAAAGACGTTACTCTGGCTATGGACTGCGCGGCTTCCGAATTCTACAAAGACGGTAAATACGTTCTGGCTGGCGAAGGCAACAAAGCTTTCACCTCTGAAGAATTCACCCACTTCCTGGAAGATCTGACCAAACAGTACCCAATCGTTTCTATCGAAGACGGTCTGGACGAGTCCGACTGGAATGGCTTCGCATACCAGACTAAAGTTCTGGGCGACAAAATCCAGCTGGTTGGTGATGACCTGTTCGTAACCAACACCAAGATCCTGAAAGAAGGCATCGAAAAAGGCATCGCTAACTCCATCCTGATCAAATTCAACCAGATCGGTTCTCTGACCGAAACTCTGGCTGCGATCAAAATGGCGAAAGACGCAGGCTACACCGCGGTTATCTCTCACCGTTCCGGCGAAACCGAAGACGCTACCATCGCCGACCTGGCCGTAGGTACCGCTGCAGGCCAGATCAAAACTGGTTCTATGAGCCGTTCTGACCGCGTTGCTAAATACAACCAGCTGATTCGTATCGAAGAAGCGCTGGGCGATGCAGCACCGTTCAACGGTCTGAAAGAAGTTAAAGGCCAGTAATTTCTTACTGTCGCTTTATATTCTGCTAAAACCCGCGCGAGCGGGTTTTTTTATGCCTGAAATCCGGGCTGGCCGGGGATTTTCCGCCCGCTTTTAGATCAGCAGCGGTAACGTCGCGCTTGCGGTTTGCTGGCTTGCGGCGGTATAGCTGCCGTCATGGGAAACCAGCTCCCCGATCAGCACCTCCACCAGCAGCATGGCGCCGACTTTGGCGTTCAGCGAGCCTGCGCTAAGCGGGCCTTCCGGTTTGGCCGCCACCAGCAGCAGATCGGCCAGATCGGCCAGCGGGCTGCGAAGCGTATTGCTCAGCAGCAGCACGCGCGCCCTGCGCTTTTTGGCAAGCTTCACTACGTGCAGCAGATCTTTCGTCGAGCCGGAGCTGGAGATCGCCACCACCAGATCGCGTTCGCCGAGCGTGGCGGCATTCATCGCCGCACGGTGCATATCGCTGAAAAGCTGGGCCGATTTGCCCAGCCGCAGCAGCTTATAGTGCAGGTAGTCGCCCATTATGGCGCTGGCGGCCACGCCGTAAATCTGTACGGATGTCGATTCGTGGAGCGCGAGGCCCGCCTGCATAAGCACATCGCGATTGATAAGCTTCCCGGTGTCCCGCAGCGCCTGCACGGACTCTTCCACCAGCTCGTCAATGCTGTCTTCGCTGGCCGCAGCGGCGGGCTGGTTTTGCTGAATATCCAGCGCCAGCGCCATTTTGAACTCGGTGTAGCCTTTGCAGCTTAAATGACGGCACAGGCGAGTGACGCTTGCCTCGCTGGTTTCGCTTTCCCGCGCCAGCTCGGTAATCGTCAGATACAGCACCTTCTGCGGCTGGGTAAGGATGAAATCCCCCAGTTTTTGCAGCGTCGGGCTATAGCCCGGCAGCCCCTGACGCAGGTGCAGCAATATATTTTCATTTTCCGTCATCGAACCCATCCCGCTTCCTCATTAAAACTGCGCCTAGTGTGGCGGAAAGCCCCGGCGCTGTGCCAGCAGATTCGATTAAATGTGATCTCGATCGTAATGATGATGGAAATTTTCAGTCCAGTTTGTTTATTGTGGTAAAAATTTTCACCACAACAAAAGGGCGGGGAGAAAATTTATGTCAGTATTTAGCGGAGCATCATCAGGGGTCTGGTTCGAGAAAGCCCAGCGCTTTGGAAAATCCTTTATGCTGCCGGTGGCGGTGTTGCCCGCGGCGGGTTTGCTGCTGGGCATCGGCGGCGCGTTGTCCAACCCCAACACCATCACGGCCTATCCGTTCCTTGACGTCGCCTGGCTGCAGGGCATTTTCACCATCATGGCGAGCGCCGGATCTATTGTGTTTGCCAACCTGGCGGTGCTGTTTGCGGTGGGCGTCGCGGTAGGGCTGGCGAAGGGCGATAAGGGCACCGCCGGACTGGCCTCGCTGCTGGCCTATCTGGTGATGAACGCAACCATCAACGCCTTGCTGACGTTAAGCGGCGCGCTGGCGGCAACGAACCCGGGCGCGGTGGGGCAGGGCATGGCCCTTGGCACCCAGACGCTGGAGACCGGCGTGTTCGGCGGCGTGGTCATCGGCCTGGTCACCTCCCTGCTGCATAACAGGTACAACAAAATCGCCCTGCCGCAGTTTCTCGGCTTCTTTGGCGGGTCGCGTTTTATTCCTATCGTCAGCTCGCTTGCGGCCATCGTGGTCGGCGCGGTGATGACCGTCGTCTGGCCGCATTTCCAGAAGCTGATTTTCGGCATGGGCGGGCTGGTGGACGCCACCGGTTACTTCGGCACCTTTATCTACGGCTTTGTGCTGCGCATGCTCGGCCCGTTCGGCCTGCACCATATTTTCTATCTGCCGTTCTGGACCACCGCGCTTGGCGGCACTGAGATGATCAACGGCCAGCTGGTCGAAGGCACGCAGCGCATCTTCTTCGCCCAGCTTGCCGATCCCAACACCCGGCAGTTCTACGTCGGCACCTCAAGATTTATGTCCGGGCGCTTTATCACCATGATGTTTGGCCTGCTTGGCGCCTGTCTTGCGATGTATCACACCGCCAGGCCGGAAAACCGCAGACGCGTAGCCGGGCTGCTAATTTCCGCGGCGCTGACCTCGTTTTTAACCGGTATCACCGAGCCGATTGAGTTCTCGTTCCTGTTTATCGCGCCGGTGCTGTATGTGATTCACGCGGTATTCGACGGGCTGGCCTTTATGCTGGCGCATATGCTGCACATCACCATCGGGCAGACCTTCTCCGGCGGTTTTATCGACTTCATCCTGTTCGGCGTGCTGCAGGGCGAGGCGAAAACCAACTGGATGTTTGTGCCGCTGGTCGGTATCCCGTGGTTCTTCCTTTATTACTTCACCTTCCGTTTCGTTATCACGCGCTTCAACTTTAAAACGCCCGGCCGCGAAGAGGTTACGGCGCAGAGCGCGCAGATGGCCGTGGGCGAACGTCCCCAGCAGGTCGTCGTCGCCCTGGGCGGCAAAGAGAACATTGTCGAGCTGGACTGCTGCGCCACACGGCTGCGCGTCACGCTGCACGACGGTACGCTTCTCGACGAAGCTTTGCTCAAAGAAACCGGCGCAAGAGCGGTTATCCGCCGCGGGAACGGCGTTCAGGTTATTTACGGTCCGCACGTCACCATTATCAAAAATGAAGTAGAGGAGATTCTCGCCCCATGAAACCTTCCATGTTGTCGCAAATTGAGGGAAAACTCATCGTCTCCTGCCAGGCGCTGGATAACGAACCGCTGCACAGCCCGTTTATTATGTCGCGCATGGCGCTGGCCGCGGCTCAGGGCGGGGCGTCGGCTATCCGCGCCAACAGCCTGATCGACGTAAAAACCATTGGCGAAATCGTGGATTTACCCATTATCGCCATTATTAAACGCGACTATCCGGGCAGCGATGTTTACATCACGCCGACCCTCAAAGAGGTGGATGAATTAATGGCGGCGGAACCGGCGATGATCGCTATGGACGCCACGAGCCACCGGCGTCCGGGCGATCTTGAGCTGCGCGCGCTGGTCGAAGCGGTTCGCAAGCGTTATCCAGAACTGCTGCTGATGGCGGATATCGCCACGGTCGAGGAGGCGCGCTACGCCGCAGAGATCGGTTTTGACTGCGTTGGCACCACGCTGCACGGCTACACCACGGAAACCAAAGGGCAAATACTGGCGGATAACGACTGTCAGTTTCTGCGCGACGTCGTGGCCGCGGTTAAGGCGCCGGTGATTGCGGAAGGCAATGTGGAAACGCCTGAAATGGCGGCGCGCTGTCTGGCGCTGGGCGCTCATGCGGTGGTGGTCGGCGGGGCGATAACCCGCCCGCAGCAGATTACCCGCCGCTTCGTAAACGCCATGGTTACGCCTGCGTAATCATGGCGGTGAGCGGCTTGATCGCCCCCCGATTGAGCCGCTCACCCCTTTAAACATGATCTCGGCACCGAGTTCTGCGATAATTAATCTTTACGCCTATTACAGAGATGATTATGCAGTACCCGATTAACGAGATGTTCCAGACCCTGCAAGGGGAGGGCTATTTTACTGGTGTGCCCGCCATCTTTATTCGCCTGCAGGGGTGCCCGGTGGGCTGCGCCTGGTGCGATACCAAACACACCTGGGATAAACTCGCGGATCGTGAAGTCTCTCTGTTCAGCATTCTGGCCAAAACCAAAGAGAGCGATAAATGGGGCGCGGCAAGTCCGGAAGATTTGCTGGCGGTGATGCAGCGCCAGGGCTATACCGCCCGCCACGTAGTCATCACCGGCGGCGAGCCCTGTATTCACGATCTGCATCCTTTAACGACGCTGCTGGAGCACCACGGCTTTAGCTGCCAGATTGAAACCAGCGGCACGCACGAGGTGCGCTGCACGGCAACGACCTGGGTAACGGTTTCGCCGAAGGTGAATATGCGCGGCGGCTACGATGTGCTTTCTCAGGCGCTGGAGCGCGCGGATGAAATCAAACATCCTGTCGGGCGTATGCGGGACATTGAAGCCTTAGATGAGCTGCTGGCGACGCTCAGCGATGATAAAAGCCGTATTATCGCGCTGCAGCCGATCAGCCAGAAAGAAGACGCGACCCGCCTGTGCATTGAAACCTGCATCGCCCGCAACTGGCGGCTTTCGATGCAGACGCATAAGTATCTGAATATCGCTTAAAACAAAAAAGGCACCCCGGGGTGCCTTTCTTTTCAGCATGCGGACGGCAAGCGTAGCGCCACCCGACATCGCCGTGAAATTAACCTTTGTACACGCATCCGGCGGTACAGGTTTCTTTTACCATCACCGCGGAAAGCAGGGGCACAACCGGTTTCATCTGCTCCCAAATCCATTTCGCCAGCACCTCGCTGGTTGGATTCTCAAGGCCTGGAATATCGTTCAGATAGTAGTGATCCAGCCTGTCGTAGGTCGGCTTAAACGCGGCTTTAAGCTCGGAGAAATCCATAATCCAGCCCGTATACGGATCGACCTCGCCGGTGATTTCCAGGCGCACCATAAACGAGTGGCCGTGCAGGCGGGCCGCACTTATGACCTTCCGGCACGTGCGGCAGGCGGTGAGCGGCTTCGAAGGTAAAATCTTTAAACAGGGTGGTTGCCATTATTGCAGTCTCAGTAGGGCGAAAAACCGCCGCATAGTACCGGAATCCACTATTTTACGCATTAACTAAAACTATCATCTTTGCTTAATCGCCGCCGAACAAGGCTTTTACAGGATAAATGCATTTAATATCAAATGGTTATTTAATCGTTTTTAATGTTATGCATTACCCGAAAAAGCGGTTAGTCATTTTGGTTATTTGTTATTTCCATCCCTTCTTTAATTGTTATTATCCCGCTGGTTAACCTTACGCTATCAATGCTTTTTACCGTTGAATGATGAAAACGGACCTTTTGCTACTGGAACCCAATCAAGCATGACAACTCAGGCCCCACCGACCGCTTTGCTGCCGCTTACCCCGGAGCAACTGGCACGCCTCCAGGCGGCGACAACCGACTTCTCGCAGACCCAACTGGCCTGGCTATCCGGCTATTTCTGGGGAATGATTAATCAACAGCCGGGCGCGGTTGTGACGCAGACGCCCGCGGCTGAAGCGCCGGTTATCACGTTGATTTCCGCCTCCCAGACCGGCAACGCGCGCCGCGTTAGCGAACAGCTGCGTGACGATCTGCTGGCGGCAAAGCTGAACGTCAACCTGGTCAACGCGGGCGACTATAAATTCAAACAAATCGCGCAGGAAAAGCTGCTGGTCGTTGTGACTTCGACCCAGGGTGAAGGCGAGCCGCCGGAAGAAGCGGTGGCGCTGCACAAGTTCCTGTTCTCGAAAAAAGCGCCAAAGCTTACCGACACCGCCTTTGCCGTGTTCAGCCTTGGCGATACCTCCTACGAGTTTTTCTGCCAGTCCGGCAAGGACTTCGATTCTAAACTCGCGGAGCTGGGCGGCGTTCGCCTGCTGGATCGCGTGGATGCGGACGTGGAGTTCCAGCCTGCCGCTCAGGAGTGGCGCGGCAAAATCGTTGAGGTGCTGAAAACCCGCATACCTGCGGAAACGCCGGCCCAGGCGGCGCTAACCGCAACCGGCGTGGTGAACGAGGTCTTCACCAGCCCCTATAGCAAAGAAGCGCCGCTGACGGCGACGCTTGCGGTTAACCAGAAAATTACCGGCCGCGATTCTGAAAAAGACGTGCGCCATATCGAAATCGACCTCGGCGATTCCGGCCTGCGCTACCAGCCAGGCGATGCGCTGGGCGTCTGGTATCAAAACGATCCCGCTTTGGTAAAAGAGCTGGTGGAGCTGCTGTGGCTGAAAGGCGACGAAAGCGTAACGGTCGACGGCAAAACGCAGCCGCTGAGCGAAGCGCTGCGGTGGCATTTCGAGCTGACGGTCAACACGACCACTATCGTCGAGAAATATGCCCAGCTCACCCGCAGCTCGGCGCTGCTGGATCTGGCGGGCGATAAAGCCAAACTGCAGCATTTCGCCCAGAACACGCCGATTGTCGATATGGTGCGCTACGCCCCGGCTGAGCTGACGGCTGAACAGCTCATTGAGCTGCTGCGTCCGCTGACGCCGCGCCTGTACTCCATCGCCTCCTCGCAGGCCGAGGCCGAAAGCGAAGTGCATATCACCGTCGGCGTGGTGCGTTACGAAATCGAAGGCCGCGCCCGCACCGGCGGCGCTTCCGGCTTCCTGGCCGACAGGCTGGAAGAAGACGGCGAAGTGCGCGTGTTCATTGAGCATAACGACAACTTCCGCCTGCCAGCCAACCCGGAAACGCCGGTCATTATGATTGGCCCCGGCACCGGCATCGCGCCGTTCCGCGCCTTTATGCAGCAGCGTGAAAACGATGGCGCCACCGGTAAAAACTGGCTGTTCTTCGGCAACCCGCACTTTACCGAAGACTTCCTGTATCAGGTGGAGTGGCAGCGCTACGTCAAAGACGGCCTGCTGACGAATATCGACCTCGCCTGGTCCCGCGACCAGCAACATAAAATATACGTACAAGATAAACTGCGCGAAAAAGGCGCGGAGCTGTGGAGCTGGATTAACGAAGGCGCCCACATTTATGTCTGCGGCGACGCCAATCGTATGGCGAAAGACGTTGAGCAGGCGTTACTGGAAGTGGTAGCCGAATTCGGTGGCATGGATACCGAGTCGGCCGATGAATTTTTAAGTGAGCTGCGCATTGAGCGCCGTTATCAGCGAGATGTCTACTAATGAGCGAAAAACACCCTGGGCCTTTAGTGGTCGAAGGAAAACTGGCTGACGCCGAGCGCCTGAAGCTTGAAAGCAATTACCTGCGCGGCACCATTAAGGAAGATTTGCAGGACGGGCTGACCGGCGGCTTTCGGGGCGACAACTTCCTGCTGATCCGTTTCCACGGTATGTATCAGCAAGACGATCGCGATATTCGCGCCGAACGCGTCGCGCAGAAGCTTGAGCCGCGCCACGCCATGATGCTGCGCTGCCGCCTGCCGGGCGGCATTATCACCACCCAGCAGTGGCGCGCCATTGATAAATTTGCCGCGGATAAAACCATTTACGGCAGCATCCGCCTGACGAACCGCCAGACCTTCCAGTTCCACGGCATTCTGAAAAAGAACGTGAAGCCGGCGCATGAGATGCTGCACGAGGTTGGGCTGGACGCGCTGGCGACCGCCAACGACGTGAACCGTAACGTGCTGTGTACTTCAAACCCGGTCGAGTCCGAACTGCACCAGGAGGCCTACGAGTGGGCGAAGAAGCTCTCCGAGCATCTGCTGCCGCGCACCCGCGCCTACGCCGAGATCTGGTGGGATCAGGAGAAAGTCGCGACCACCGACGAAGAGCCGATCCTGGGGCCGACCTATCTGCCGCGCAAGTTTAAAACCACGGTGGTGGTGCCGCCGCAAAACGACGTCGATCTGCACGCCAACGACATGAACTTTATCGCCATAGCCAAAGACGGCAAGCTGGTGGGCTTCAACCTGCTGGTGGGCGGCGGCCTGTCTATCGAACACGGCAACAAAGCGACCTACGCCCGTACCGCGAGCGAGTTTGGCTATATCCCTGTTGAGCACACGCTGGCGGTGGCGGAAGCCGTCGTCACCACGCAGCGCGACTGGGGCAACCGTACCGATCGTAAAAACGCGAAGACCAAATACACCCTTGAGCGCGTTGGCGTCGACGTGTTCAAAGCGGAAGTTGAGCGTCGCGCGGGCATTAAATTCGAGCCGATCCGTCCTTACGAATTCACCGGCCGCGGCGATCGTATCGGCTGGGTAAAAGGCATCGACGACAAATGGCACCTGACGCTGTTTATCGAAAACGGCCGTATTCTGGATTATCCGGGCCGTCCGTTGAAAACCGGCCTGCTGGAGATCGCGAAGATCCACAAAGGCGATTTCCGTCTGACCGCCAATCAGAACCTGATCGTGGCGGGCGTGCCGTCAGGCGAAAAGGCAAAAATCGAGAAGCTCGCCAAAGACCACGGGCTGATGAACGCGGTGAAGCCCCAGCGTGAAAACTCCATGGCCTGCGTGGCGTTCCCGACCTGTCCGCTGGCGATGGCCGAAGCAGAACGCTTCCTGCCGCAGTTTGTGACTAAGGTTGAAGACGTGCTGGAGAAGCACAACGTGCCGGATGAGCATATCGTGACGCGCGTGACCGGCTGCCCGAACGGCTGCGGCCGCGCGATGCTGGCGGAAATCGGCCTGGTGGGCAAGGCGCCCGGGCGCTACAACCTGCATATCGGCGGTAACCGCATCGGCACGCGGATTCCGCGCATGTACCGCGAAAATATTACCGAGCCGGAGATTCTGGCTTCGATAGATGAACTGGTGGGCCGCTGGGCGAAAGAGCGCGAAGAGAATGAAGGCTTCGGCGATTTCACCATCCGCGCCGGGATTATCCGTCCGGTGCTCGATCCGGCCCGGGATCTTTGGGATTAACAACATAACGGCGGACGGCGCTTTGCCTGCCCGCCCTGCGACGAGGGTGGATAAGCGTCGGCGCCATCCACCACTTGTTCATCAACAAGCGAGGCATCTATGTCCGTACTCGATCTAAAAGCGCTGAATGAGTTACCGAAGGTCGAACGCGTGATGGCGCTGGCCGAGGCCAACGCTCGGCTTGAAAAGCTCAGCGCCCAGGAGCGCGTGGGCTGGGCGCTGGAAAACCTGCCCGGCGAGTTTGTGCTGTCCTCAAGTTTCGGCATCCAGGCAGCGGTGAGTCTGCATCTGGTCACCCGGCAGCGCCCGGATATTCCGGTGATCCTTACCGATACCGGCTACCTGTTCCCGGAAACCTATCAGTTTATCGACGAGCTGACGGAGAAGCTGAAGCTGAACCTGAAGGTCTTCAGCGCCAGGGAAAGCGCGGCGTGGCAGGAGGCGCGCTACGGCAAGCTGTGGGAGCAGGGCGTTGAGGGCATCGAGAAGTACAACGAGATCAACAAAGTTGAGCCGATGAACCGCGCGCTGCAGGAGCTGGGCGGACAGAGCTGGTTTGCGGGCCTGCGCCGCGAGCAGTCCGGCAGCCGGGCGAACCTGCCGGTGCTGGCGATTCAGCGCGGCGTATTTAAAATTTTGCCGATCATCGACTGGGATAACCGCAAGGTTTACCAGTATCTCACCGAGCACGGTCTGAAATACCATCCGCTGTGGGATCAGGGCTATCTGTCGGTAGGCGATACCCACACCACGCGGAAGTGGGAGCCGGGCATGGCGGAAGAAGAAACGCGCTTCTTTGGCCTGAAGCGCGAATGCGGCCTGCACGAGTAAGCTTCTTTATTCCCCGCCTGCGCGGGGAATATTATTTCCCTGCACGCGCCAGCTCTTTTATCAGCGGCAGCATTACGCGCACCACGTCGTGGCTGCGTTTCTCAATGCGTCCCGGCAGCCGTTTATCCAGATACTGCTGGTTGTCGAGCAGCGCATAATGCCAGCTCGAACCCTGCGGGAAGGCTTTGCTTTTCGCACGCTGCTGGTAGCCGTCTTTATTGCCCAGCGACCAGTTGGTCGCCTCCACGGACAGCACGGGAATGCCCGCTTTATCAAAAGGCTCGGCGTCGTTACAGCAGCCGGTGCCTTTCGGGTATTTTGCATTTAGTCCCGGATTCATCGCGGCCTGGATGCCCAGCTGACGAGCAAGCTTCAGCGCCCGGTCGCGGGTGAGCTTGCGCACCGCCGCAGGCGTGTTTTTACCGCTGTTAAAATAGAGCTTATCTCCGGTGATCAGGTTATCGAGGTTAATCACCAGCAGGGTGTTTTTCTTTTCGCTCTCGCTCATGCGCTTGAGGATATTTTCCGCGCCGAGTGAGCCAATCTCTTCGCCGCTGGTGGCGATAAAACGGATACCGTAGCGCGTCGGCACCGTTTTCAGGCGCTGCGCCAGCTCCAGCATAACGCCAAGGCCCGAGGCGTTATCATCCACGCCCTGAAGCGTCAGCCCGCCGAGATTATCGTTTACGTCGTTATCCGTTAACGGCGTATAGGTATCCAGATGCGCCATGATAACGATCTGCTGCGGAACGCTTCCCTCCCGGGCGGCGATCACCTGGCTTGCGCTGACGTTGTGCCAGTTCTGGTGGCCGTCCTTGGTGGTGTACAGATAGCGCGTGTTAAAGCGGCGAATGTCGCTGTGATAGCCATAAAGAGCGAACTGCTGCTGGAGATAATCCGCGGCTAACATCTCGGCCGGGCTGCCGGTCATGCGCCCGGGAAAAACGGTGGCGATGTGACGAGTCTGCAAATTAGCGGTTTCACCCAAATGCGCGGGAGCGGCATAAGCGGTAAAGGTGAAACCTACGCCAAGCGCCAGGCAAAGGGCACAGCGGCGCAATGCGGAAAACATAATGAGTCCTTTTTATTTTCAGTAATTTTTTGCCTGCGTAGTATGAAACTGTGATCGGGGTTACACAATTCCAAATCGTCCTAAACGCCCGATAAATAGTCCGTTAAGCACATTTTGTGATTTGCAAATCCATGCCGTTATTCCTTTACGGAACTAGTCATTCCAATTCGTAATTTCATAAGAAATATACCCGCGTCTTATAGTCCCCCTTTAATTTCATTTAAACGGCAGGGCCACGACCCGCCGTGCCAATCGCAGCTTTAAGGGAAGGTTATGGACCAAAAACGACTCACTCACCTGCGGCAACTGGAGGCTGAAAGCATCCATATTATCCGCGAGGTCGCAGCCGAATTTGCAAATCCGGTGATGATGTATTCGATCGGCAAAGACTCCTCGGTGATGTTGCATTTGGCCCGTAAGGCCTTCTATCCGGGGACGCTGCCGTTCCCGCTGCTGCATGTGGATACCGGCTGGAAATTCCGCGAGATGTACGAATTCCGTGACCGTACCGCGAAGAATTACGGTTTTGAGCTGCTGGTGCATAAAAACCCGGAAGGCGTGGCGATGGGCATCAACCCCTTTGTCCACGGCAGCGCCAAACACACCGACATCATGAAAACCGAAGGCCTGAAGCAGGCGCTGAGCAAGTACGGCTTTGATGCGGCTTTCGGCGGCGCGCGGCGCGACGAAGAAAAATCCCGCGCCAAGGAGCGTATCTATTCGTTCCGCGACCGTTTCCACCGCTGGGACCCGAAAAACCAGCGTCCCGAGCTGTGGCATAACTACAACGGCCAGATTAACAAAGGCGAAAGCATCCGCGTGTTCCCCCTCTCCAACTGGACCGAGCTGGATATCTGGCAGTATATCTACCTGGAAAATATCGAGATAGTGCCTCTGTACCTTGCCGCGCCGCGTCCGGTGCTGGAGCGTGACGGCATGCTGCTGATGGTTGACGACGACCGCATTGACCTGCAGCCGGGCGAAGTTATCGAGCAGAAAATGGTGCGTTTCCGCACGCTGGGCTGCTGGCCGCTGACCGGCGCCGTCGAATCCGAAGCGCAAACGCTGCCGGAAATCATCGAAGAGATGCTGGTTTCCACCACCAGCGAGCGTCAGGGACGAGCGATCGACCGCGATCAGGCCGGCTCGATGGAACTGAAAAAGCGTCAAGGGTACTTCTGAGGACCGCATAATGAATAACGTAATTGCACAACAAATCGCGGAGCAGGGCGGCGTTGAAGCTTACCTGCACGCCCAGCAACACAAAAGCCTGCTGCGCTTTCTGACCTGCGGCAGCGTGGACGACGGTAAAAGCACCCTGATTGGCCGCCTGCTGCACGACACGCGCCAGATTTACGAAGATCAGCTTTCTTCGCTGCATACCGACAGCAAGCGCCACGGCACCCAGGGCGAGAAGCTGGACCTGGCCCTGCTGGTGGACGGCCTGCAGGCCGAGCGCGAACAGGGCATTACCATCGACGTGGCGTACCGCTATTTCTCCACCGAAAAGCGTAAATTTATTATCGCCGACACGCCGGGACACGAGCAGTACACCCGTAATATGGCCACCGGCGCGTCTACCTGCGAACTGGCGATCCTGCTGATCGACGCCCGTAAGAGCATGCTCGATCAGACGCGTCGCCACAGCTTTATCTCCACGCTGCTGGGGATCAAGCATCTGGTGGTCGCGGTCAACAAAATGGATCTCGTCGGCTTTAGCGAAGAGACCTTCGAGCAGATCAAACAGGACTACCTGACGTTTGCCGAACAGCTGCCGTCGGATCTGGATATTCGTTTTGTGCCGCTTTCCGCTCTGGAAGGCGATAACGTGGCGTCGCAGAGCGCCAATATGCCGTGGTACACCGGACCTACGCTTCTGGAACTGCTGGAAACGGTGGAAGTGAAACGCATCGTGGATCGGCAGCCGATGCGTTTCCCGGTGCAGTACGTAAACCGCCCGAATCTGGATTTCCGCGGCTACGCGGGCACGCTTGCCTCAGGTTCAATCAAAGTAGGGCAGCGGGTAAAAGTTTTACCCTCAGGCGTCGAGTCCGCCGTCGCGCGAATCGTAACCTTTGATGGAGATTTGCAACAAGCTGCTGCGGGCGAAGCCATCACTTTGGTGCTCAAAGATGAAATCGACATCAGCCGGGGCGACCTGTTAGTGGACGCAGAAGATACGCATCCTGCCGTGCAGTCCGCGAAAGTCGACGTGGTATGGATGGCGGAGCAGCCGCTGGTGCCGGGTCAAAGCTACGATATCAAAGTCGCCGGCAAGAAAACCCGCGCCCGCGTTGATAATATTCATCACCAGGTGGAAATTAACACCCTGACGCAGCGCGTGGTGGAAAGCCTGCCGCTAAACGGCATCGGGCTGGTTGATTTAACCTTTGACGAGCCGCTGGTGCTGGATAAATACCAGGAAAACCCGGTCACCGGCGGGCTGATCTTCATCGATCGCCTGAGCAACGTAACCGTTGGCGCCGGCATGGTGCGCGAGCCGCAGGAAGAGGTCTGGCAGGAACCTTCCGCTTACAGCGCGTTCGAGCTGGAGCTCAACGCTCTGGTACGCCGCCACTTCCCGCACTGGGGCGCCCGTGATTTGCTGGGAGGCAAATAATGGCCGAGCACGACGAAAACGTCGTCTGGCATCCCCATCCCGTTACGCAAGCGCAGCGTGAACGGCTCCATCAGCACCGTGGCGTGGTGCTGTGGTTCACCGGCCTGTCCGGCTCCGGTAAATCCACCGTGGCCGGGGCGCTTGAAGAAGCGCTGCATAAGCTTGGCGTAAGCACTTACCTGCTGGACGGCGACAACGTGCGCCACGGGCTGTGCAGCGATTTGGGGTTCAGCGACGAAGACCGTAAAGAGAACATTCGTCGCGTGGGCGAAGTCGCCAGCCTGATGGTGGACGCAGGCCTGGTGGTGCTGACGGCTTTCATCTCCCCGCATCGCGCGGAACGCCAGATGGTGCGCGAACTTGTGGGCGAAGGACGCTTTATCGAAGTGTTTGTCGATACCCCGCTTGCGGTTTGCGAAGCGCGCGATCCGAAAGGATTGTACAAAAAAGCCCGCGCCGGCGAGCTGCGCAATTTTACGGGTATTGATGCAGTTTATGAGTCGCCGGCAGCCCCGGAAATCCACCTGGACGGCGAACAATTGGTAACAAATTTGATTGCGCAATTATTAGACCTGCTGCGCCGTGACGATATTATCAAATCCTAAAGACAGGACCTGGCGCATAACCGCGCCCGGTCATTCAGGTCACTGGATTCGTTATGCGCAACAGCTCGAACATCGTTATCACACAGGCTGAACCCAGCCCGTCAGCCGAAGACACCACCTGGTCCTTACCAGGGGCGTTCATCGGCTTTTTGTCGTGGCTGCTGGCGCTGGGTATTCCTTTCCTGGTATACGGTCCTAACACGCTGTTTTTCTTCCTCTATACCTGGCCTTTCTTCCTTGCGCTGATGCCGGTCGCGGTGATCGTGGGCATTGCGCTTCACTCGCTGGCGCGCGGACGCCTGCACTACAGCTGCGTTGCCACCCTGCTGACCGTCGCCCTGATGTTCGGCGTTTTATTTATGTGGCTTATGGGGTAATCCCCGCAGCGGATGAAACTCAGCAGGCTTATCATGTCCCGATTGCAGCTAAACCACCCGCAAACGCGCATGTCGTCGCGATTTGTGATAAATTCTGCCGCAAATTTGCCGACTCTTCAGGGCAACCTGATAGAGTCCGACATAAAGTTGTGGGATGATTGTGCCGTTTTTCAGGGGGCAGGATGGGTAAACTAACGCTGCTATTGCTGGCCTTGTTGGTCTGGCTGCAGTATTCGCTGTGGTTCGGAAAAAACGGCGTACATGACTACACGCGCGTCAATGAAGACGTGGCCGCGCAGCAGGCGACTAACGCTAAGCTTAAGGCTCGCAACGATCAGCTGTTCGCTGAAATCGACGATCTCAACGGCGGCCAGGAGGCCATCGAAGAGCGCGCGCGCAACGAGTTAAGCATGACCAGACCCGGCGAAACCTTCTACCGTCTGGTGCCCGATACCTCCAGGCGCGCAGGCAACAATGCCCCGCAGAATAATCGATAACCAGGCGTAAGTGATAATACATGGCAGACTCCTCTCCGGACGTAATTGCCGTGGTGCCGGCGGCCGGTATCGGCAGCCGCATGCAAACGGAATGTCCAAAGCAATACCTGCAAATCGGCGGTAAAACCATCCTTGAGCACGCGGTCGCAAGCCTGCTGGCTCATCCACGGGTCAGCCACGTCATCATCGCCATCAGCCCAACGGATTCCTGGTTCGCCTCCCTGCCGCTGGCCTCAAGCCCCAGGGTCACCGTGGTGACCGGGGGAGGGCTGCGCGCTGATTCCGTGCTTGCCGGCCTGCAGGCCGCGGACGGGGCGCAATGGGTGCTGGTGCACGACGCCGCTCGCCCCTGCCTGCATCAGGATGATTTAGCCAAGCTGCTGGCCATCACGCACAGCAGCAAAACAGGCGGCATTCTGGCGGCGCCGGTGCGCGACACCATGAAGCGCGGCGAGCCGGGCAAACCTCTTATTGCACATACCGTCGAGCGCGAAGACCTCTGGCACGCGCTGACCCCTCAGCTGTTCCCGCTCGAACTGCTGCGCAGCTGCCTGCTGCGCGCGCTAAACGAGGGAGCCACGATTACCGATGAAGCCTCCGCGCTCGAATATTGTGGCTTCCATCCGGAATTAATCAGCGCCCGTGCCGATAATATAAAAGTTACTCGTCCTGAAGATCTGGCACTCGCGGCGTTTTACCTCACGCGGTTAACCCACACGGAGAATTTATAATGCGTATCGGACATGGTTTTGATGTACACGCTTTCGGGGGCGCAGGCCCGATTATCATTGGCGGCGTACGTATCCCGTTCGACAAAGGGTTGCTGGCCCATTCTGATGGCGACGTTGCCCTGCACGCATTAACCGACGCCCTGCTCGGCGCCGCGGCGCTTGGCGACATCGGCAAGCTTTTCCCGGACACCGACGCGGCCTGGAAAGGCGCGGACAGCCGCGGGCTGCTGCGCGAAGCCTGGCGCCGTATCCAGGCTAAAGGCTATACGCTCGGCAACGTCGACGTCACCATCATCGCCCAGGCGCCCAAAATGGCGCCGCATATCCCGCAGATGCGCGTTTTCATCGCCGAAGACCTCGGCTGCCATATGGATGACGTAAACGTCAAAGCGACCACCACGGAAAAGCTCGGTTTTACCGGACGTGGCGAAGGTATCGCCTGCGAGGCGGTCGCGTTACTGCATAAGGCCCGCGCGTAATGGATATGCAAAACCTCACCTGGCTGCACGGTAAACCGGAAGGAACCGGATTAATAAAGGCCAGCCCGGAAGATTTTGTGGTGATCGAAGACCTCGGCTTCGGGCCGGACGGCGAGGGAGAGCACCTGCTGCTGCGTATCCTGAAAAAAGGCTGCAACACGCGTTTTGTGGCGGATGCGCTGGCCAAATTTCTTAAGGTGCACGCCCGCGAGGTAAGCTTTGCCGGGCAGAAGGATAAACACGCGGTCACCGAACAGTGGTTTTGCGTGCGCCTGCCGGGCAAAGAGATGCCGGACATGAGCGCCTTTAACCTGGAAGGGTGCGAGGTACTGGAGTACGCTCGCCACCGCCGCAAGCTGCGCCTCGGGGCGCTGAAGGGCAATAATTTCACCCTCGTGCTGCGCGAGGTGAGCCATCGCGAAGAGCTGGAACGGCGACTGAAAGCCATCTTAAACGACGGCGTGCCGAACTATTTCGGCAGCCAGCGTTTTGGCATCGGCGGTAACAATTTGCATCAGGCGCGTCGCTGGGCGCAGAGTCATTCACCGCTGCGCGATCGCAATAAGCGTAGTTTTTATTTGTCGGCGGCCCGCAGCGCGTTGTTTAATCAAATCGTTAGCCTTAGACTGAAAAAACCAGACTTTAATCAAGTTGTTGATGGCGATGCGCTACAATTGGCAGGACGCGGCAGCTGGTTTGTGGCGACGCAGGAAGAACTCCCTGTTTTACAACAACGTGTGGATAACGGCGAGCTGCTGATTACGGCGCCGTTGCCGGGCGATGGCGCCTGGGGCACGCTCGGCGCCGCGCTGGCATTTGAGCAAGGCTGCGTTGCAGAAGAGACTGATTTGCAATCATTACTGGTGCGCGAGCGCGTTGAGGCTGCTCGCCGCGCTATGCTGGTGAAACCAGAAGAATTACGTTGGAACTGGTGGGATGATGTGACGGTGGAGGTGAGCTTTGGGCTGCCGGCCGGGAGCTTTGCCACCAGTGTTGTAAGGGAACTTATGAATACGCCGGGTGACTATGCGAATATTGCTGAGTAACGATGACGGGATCCATGCGCCGGGCATTCAGGCGCTGGCTAAAGCATTGCGGGAATTTGCTGAGGTGCAGGTCGTGGCCCCGGACCGTAATCGCAGCGGCGCATCAAACTCGCTGACGCTCGAATCTTCCCTGCGCACTTTTACTCTGGCAAACGGCGATATCTCCGTGCAGATGGGCACGCCGACGGACTGTGTTTATCTGGGCGTTAACGCTCTGATGCGTCCGCGCCCGGACGTAGTGGTCGCTGGCATCAACGCCGGGCCTAATCTGGGTGACGATGTAATCTATTCCGGCACCGTCGCCGCCGCTATGGAAGGGCGGCATTTGGGTTTCCCTGCGCTGGCCGTTTCGTTAAACGGCTATAAGCATTACGACACCGCCGCCGCCGTTACCTGCTCGATTTTGCGCGCTTTATCGCGCGAGCCGCTGCGTACGGGGCGTATTCTCAATATCAACGTGCCTGATTTGCCGCTTGAAGAAATCAAGGGCATTCGCGTGACGCGCTGCGGCAGCCGCCATCCGGCGGATAAAGTTATTCCGCAGGAAGATCCGCGTGGCAACACGCTGTACTGGATTGGGCCGCCGGGCGACAAGTTTGACGCCGGCCCGGATACCGATTTTGCGGCCGTTGATGAAGGTTACGTTTCGGTGACGCCGCTGCACGTCGACTTAACCGCGCACGGCGCGCATGAAGTGGTGAACTCGTGGTTAACCAAAGCGGGAGTCGCCGGGCAATGGTAGTGAGCAAACGCGTAGAAGCTCTTCTCACACAGCTTCGTGCCCAGGGCATTAAAGACGAACAGGTCCTTGATGCGATTGCGCAGGTGCCGCGGGAAAAATTTGTCGACGAAGCGTTTGAACACAAGGCCTGGGAAAATACGGCGTTGCCGATTGGCTCGGGCCAGACTATTTCGCAGCCCTATATGGTTGCGCGCATGACCGAATTGCTCGAGCTGACGCCCGAGTCCCGGGTGCTGGAAATCGGTACCGGTTCGGGATACCAGACGGCAATTCTTGCCCATCTGGTCCATCATGTTTGTTCGGTCGAGCGTATTAAAGGGCTGCAATGGCACGCCAGACGCCGTTTGAAACAGCTCGATCTGCATAATATTTCTACCCGCCACGGTGATGGCTGGCAGGGCTGGCATGCCCGTGCGCCGTTTGACGCTATCATTGTTACGGCGGCTCCGCCTGAGATCCCGACGGCGCTTCTGGCTCAGTTGGACGAAGGCGGGATTCTGGTGCTGCCGGTGGGCGACGATCGGCAGTTTTTGAAACGCGTTCGTCGTCACGGTAGCGAATTCATTATTGATACGGTAGAAGCCGTTCGTTTTGTCCCCTTAGTGAAGGGCGAACTGGCATAACCTGGACATTTCCTGTTTTTTTAACGGGATATTGGCGTAACTTAGCCAACGCAAAGTCTGCCGTACTTCATAAGCATGCAGTTGTTTTTCATTTTTGGGGGATACATGAGCGCGGGAAGCCCAACTTTTACCTTACGCCGGATGGCGACGTTATCGCTGGTGAGCCTGTGGCTGGCCGGCTGTAGCAATAATGACACGCAGGCACCCATCAGCTCGGTCGGTGGCAACAGCAACGCGAGCAGCGCTTCTGGCGGCATGTTAGTCACCCAGCCGCCGCAGATGTCCGCGCCGGTCCAGTCCCCGCAAATTCAGCCTGTACAGCAGCCGGCCATTCAGCCGATGCAAAGCCAGCCGGTACAAACGCAGCCGGTCATCCAGTCGGAACCTGTACAAACCCAAAATGGTCGTATCGTTTATAACCGTAAGTATGGGAACATTCCGAAAGGCAGCTATGCCGGCGGCAGCACTTATACCGTAAAACGCGGCGACACTTTGTTCTATATCGCATGGATAACCGGGAATGATTTCCGTGACCTCGCCCAGCGTAACAACGTGCCGGCGCCGTATGGCCTGGAGGTCGGTCAGACGCTGCAGGTGGGCAACGCATCCGGTACGCCAATTACCGGCGGCAATGCGGTAACCGCCGCTGATGCTAATGCTCAAGGCGTAATCAATCCTGCTGCGCAAAACTCAAGCGCCGTGGTTGCTTCTAAACCAACAATTACGTATTCTGAAGATTCAGGTGAACAGAGTGATACCAAAATGTTGCCGAATAATAAGGGGACTGCGACAACCGTCACAGCGCCCGTTACGGCACCTGTGGTTAGCTCTACAACTACTGTACCGACAGCCAGCAGTACGTCCGATAGCGCGCCGATTTCCACCTGGCGTTGGCCGACTGAGGGCAACATTATCGAGAACTTCTCTGCTACTGAGGGTGGCAATAAGGGGATCGATATTGCAGGCAGTAAAGGACAGGCTATCGTCGCGACCGCTTCAGGCCCGCGTGGTATATGCCGGTAACGCACTGCGCGGTTACGGTAATCTAATCATCATCAAACACAACGATGATTACCTGAGTGCCTACGCCCATAACGATACAATGCTGGTCCGGGAACAAGAAGAAATCAAGGCGGGGCAGAAGATAGCTACCATGGGTAGCACCGGAACCAGTTCAACAAGATTGCATTTTGAAATTCGTTACAAGGGGAAATCCGTAAACCCGCTGCGTTATTTGCCGCAGCGATAAAACGGGCAAACACTTCATCAGAAGTGGTTTGTCCAGGGATCACGGGTAGGAGCCACCTTATGAGTCAGAATACGCTGAAAGTTAATGAGTTAACCGAAGACGCGGAATTTGATGAGAACGGAGTTGAGGCTTTTGATGAAAAAGCCCTTGTAGAAGAGGAGCCCAGTGATAACGACATTGCCGAAGAGGAGCTGTTGTCACAAGGCGCCACACAGCGTGTGTTGGACGCGACTCAGCTTTATCTTGGGGAGATCGGCTATTCCCCATTATTAACAGCCGAAGAAGAAGTCTATTTTGCTCGTCGCGCCCTGCGTGGGGATGTTGCCTCCCGCCGTCGCATGATCGAAAGTAACCTGCGTCTGGTGGTGAAGATTGCCCGTCGTTACAGCAATCGCGGTCTGGCGTTACTGGACCTGATTGAAGAGGGTAATCTGGGGCTGATTCGCGCGGTTGAGAAGTTTGACCCGGAACGCGGGTTCCGTTTTTCAACCTATGCCACATGGTGGATTCGTCAGACCATCGAACGGGCGATAATGAACCAAACCCGTACGATTCGCCTGCCGATTCATATTGTGAAAGAGCTGAACGTTTATCTGCGTACCGCTCGAGAACTCTCCCACAAGCTGGATCATGAGCCAAGTGCGGAAGAGATCGCAGAGCAGCTGGATAAACCTGTTGATGACGTCAGCCGCATGCTGCGTCTTAACGAACGCATTACCTCAGTAGACACCCCGCTGGGTGGCGATTCTGAGAAAGCGCTGTTAGACATCCTTGCGGATGAGAAAGACAACGGCCCGGAAGACACCACGCAAGACGATGATATGAAGCAAAGCATCGTGAAGTGGCTGTTTGAACTGAACGCTAAGCAGCGTGAAGTGCTGGCTCGTCGTTTCGGTCTGCTGGGTTATGAAGCTGCGACACTCGAAGACGTGGGCCGTGAAATCGGTCTGACTCGTGAACGTGTTCGTCAGATTCAGGTTGAAGGCCCTGCGTCGTCTGCGTGAAATTCTGCAGACTCAGGGGCTGAATATCGAAGCGCTGTTCCGCGAATAATCGACTCTTCAAATAAAAAGCGGTGATTGAAATCACCGCTTTTTTTATGCCCGAAATTCCTTATACCAGGCTCTTCAGACGGTAAATCCACTCCAGCGCCTGACGCGGTGACAAAGAGTCCGGATCCAGCGCTTCCAGCGCCTCTACCGCAGGCGAGGTTTCCTCGGCGACCGACAGCAACGACATCTGCGTACCGTCCACCTGGGTGGCTGCCGTGTTGCTGGAAACCGTCTCAAGCTCCCGCAGCTTCTGGCGCGCGCGTTTGATCACGTCTTTTGGCACGCCCGCCAGCGCGGCAACGGCCAGGCCGTAGCTTTTACTCGCCGCGCCATCCTGAACGGTGTGCATAAAGGCGATGGTATCGCCGTGTTCAAGCGCGTCCAGGTGGACGTTTGCCACGCCCTCCATTTTTTCCGGCAGGGTGGTGAGTTCGAAATAGTGCGTGGCAAACAGCGTCAGCGCCTTAATGCGGTTCGCCAGGCTTTCGGCGCAGGCCCAGGCCAGCGACAGGCCGTCGTACGTAGACGTGCCGCGCCCGATCTCATCCATCAGCACCAGGCTGTGCTCCGTGGCGTTGTGCAGGATATTGGCGGTTTCGGTCATCTCCACCATAAAGGTCGAGCGGCCGGAGGCCAGATCGTCCGCCGCGCCTACGCGGGTGAAAATACGATCTATCGGCCCGATTTCCGCCTGCTGCGCCGGAACAAAGCTGCCGATATAGGCGAGCAGTACGATCAGCGCAGACTGGCGCATGTAGGTGCTTTTACCGCCCATATTCGGGCCGGTAATAATCAGCATCCGGCGCTGCGGCGCAAGGGTCAAGGGGTTGGCGATAAACGGCTCGCTCAGCACTTTCTCCACGACCGGATGGCGGCCGCCGACCACCTTGATTCCGGGCTTATCGGTCAGCTGTGGGCAGGTGTAATTCAGGGAGTACGCGCGTTCGGCAAGGTTCACCAGCACGTCTAATTCCGCCAGCGCGGTAGCGCTGGTTTGCAGCGCTTCAAGATGCGGCAGCAGCAGGTCAAAGAGCTGGTCGTAGAGCTGTTTTTCAAGCGCCAGCGCTTTGCCTTTGGAGGTCAGGACTTTGTCTTCGTACTCTTTCAGTTCTGGAATAATGTAGCGCTCGGCGTTTTTCAGGGTCTGGCGGCGCACATAGTGGATGGGCGCATGCTGGCTCTGGCCGCGGCTGATCTGAATGTAGTAGCCGTGCACGGCGTTATAGCCGACCCTCAGCGTATCCAGCCCCAGCTTTTCACGTTCGCGAATTTCCAGCTTATCGAGGTAATCCGTCGCGCCATCCGCCAGCGCGCGCCACTCGTCCAGCTCTTCGTTGTAGCCCGGCGCAATCACACCGCCGTCGCGAACCAGGACCGGCGGAGATTCGATAACCGCACGTTCAAGCAGCTCGCGCAGCTCGGCGAATTCGCCCATCTTTTCACGCAGCGTTTGCACATAATCCGTCGGCACATCGGCCAGCATTGCGCGTAGCTCAGGCAGCTGCTGGAAGGCGTAACGCATGCGGGCCAAATCGCGCGGACGCGCGGTGCGTAGCGCAAGACGCGCAAGTATACGTTCCAGATCGCCTACCTGGCGCAGCACCGGCTGGATTTCCGCCGTTCTGTCCTGCAGCGCAGCGATGGTCTGCTGACGCTTTTGCAGCGTATCGACATTGCGAATCGGCATATGCAGCCAGCGTTTCAGCATGCGGCTGCCCATGGGCGTCACCGTGCAGTCCAGCACCGAGGCCAGCGTATTTTCGAAACCGCCCGCCAGGTTCTGGGTGATCTCCAGGTTGCGGCGCGTGGCGGCATCCATAATGATGCTGTCCTGCTGCCTGTCCATGGTGACCGAGCGGATATGGGGCAGGGAAGTGCGCTGGGTGTCTTTTACGTACTGCAGCAAACAGCCGGCGGCGCACAGGGCGTGATGGGCGTTTTCGACGCCAAAACCGGTTAAATCACGGGTGCCAAACTGCATATTCAGCTGCTGACGCGCCGTTTCGATTTCGAACTCCCAAAGCGGGCGGCGGCGCAGGCCACGGCGGCCTTCAATCAGGCGCGTCTGGGCAAAATCTTCGGCATACAGCAGTTCGGCAGGATTGGTACGCTGCAGCTCGGCTGCCATGGTTTCTTCATCTTCCGGCTCGCTAAGGCGAAAACGGCCAGAGCTGATGTCCAGCGTCGCGTAGCCGAAACCTTTGCCGTCCTGCCAGATGGCGGCCAGCAGGTTATCCTGGCGTTCCTGCAGCAGCGCTTCATCGCTGATGGTGCCGGGCGTAACGATGCGCACAACTTTGCGCTCTACCGGGCCTTTACTGGTGGCGGGATCGCCAATCTGTTCGCAAATAGCCGCGGATTCACCCAGATTAACCAGCTTCGCCAGATAGTTTTCCACCGCGTGATGCGGCACGCCCGCCATCGGGATAGGCTCACCGGCGGAAGCGCCGCGTTTGGTCAGCGAAATATCGAGCAGCTGCGAGGCGCGTTTCGCATCGTCATAAAACAGCTCGTAAAAGTCGCCCATACGGTAAAAAAGCAGGATCTCAGGATGCTGCGCCTTCAGGCGCAGATACTGCTGCATCATCGGGGTGTGGGAATCTAAATTATCCGTATTACTCATCATGTCTGTCTTTTTAATCCGTTGAATTAAAGGTCATTGTGATCGATTTATTGTTATTAGAGCTTATTGTTTCTCACAAGGATTATTGCCCGGTAAAAGTCCTGCTATTACAACACAGAACGCCGTAGCGGCACACCGTTCGTACGCAGCAAAACTTCGTGATACTTCGCAGAGTCTGTTACCAGCGCTGGGTTTTTGATTTACCATAAGAGATAACTTTTCTGGTCAGACATACGGACGTTCCAGCACATGCGTTACACAGCCGCGTTACTCCCGCTTCTTGTTTTGTTATCCGCCTGTAGCAGCAAACCGAAAACCGAAACGCCAGCTCAGACCGTGGGCGCTTCCTCCGGCGGTTTCCTGCTGCAGCCGCAGCATGACGTTTTCATGCAGACCGGGGATTTTGCCTACAACCCGGAAGCCGAAAAATTCATCGATAAGATGGTGAATAAGCACGGCTTTGACCGCCAGCAGCTGCATGAAGTGCTGTCTCAGGCGAAGAAACTGGATTACGTGCTGCGTTTAATGGACAACCAGGCGCCGACGACGGCGCCGCCTGCCGGACCGAACGGCGCATGGTTACGCTATCGTGGGAAGTTTATCACCCCGGATAACGTGCAAAACGGCGTCGTGTTCTGGAACCAGCATGCTGACGCGCTGAAACGCGCTTTTCAGGTTTACGGCGTGCCGCCGGAAATCATCGTCGGCATTATCGGCGTGGAGACCCGCTGGGGCCGCGTGATGGGTAAAACCAGAATCATTGACGCTCTGGCGACGCTTTCCTTTGCCTATCCGCGCCGTGCGCAGTATTTCTCCGGCGAGCTGGAAACCTTCCTGCTGATGGCGCGTAACGAAGGCGACGATCCGCTGGCGCTGAAGGGGTCGTTCGCGGGCGCGATGGGCTACGGTCAGTTTATGCCGTCCTCCTTTAAAGAGTACGCGGTTGATTTTAACGGCGACGGCCACGTGAACCTGTGGGATCCGGAAGACGCCATCGGCAGCGTGGCGAACTATTTTAAAGAGCATGGCTGGGTAAAAGAGGATCTGGTGGCGGTGCCGGCAAACGGCCAGGTGCCGGGGCTGGCAAACGGCTTTAATACAAAATACTCCGTCTCCGCGCTGCAGCAGTCCGGTTTAAGCCCGCAGGGCTCGCTGGGTAACCATCAGGAAGCCAGCCTGCTGCGTCTGGATATGGGCGACCGCTATCAGTACTGGTACGGCTTGCCAAACTTCTATGCCATCACCCGCTACAACCACAGCACCCACTATGCGATGGCGGTTTGGCAGCTGGGCCAGGCCGTCGCGCTGGCTCGCGTGCAGTAAAAGAACGGCGGGTTAACGGCCCGCTGTTTTCTTAGTATCCGCGCTTCGCCTGAAGCGAAGTGTAAATCAGAAATTTACAAACCGCTCAAGTTGTTTTATGTTATGTTATAACAAATCAACCTGAGTGCTTCGTATGTCAGTCTCCCCCGCTCGCACATTATTCACCGCATCAGCTCTGCTACGCTGCTGTGGCGTTCTGCTTCTGCTGTCGCTCTTATGGGCGATGATTCTCTGGGCGATCGCATTGCCATGATGACCCTTGAAAATCTGACGGCTGGCTACCAGGGCAGGGCGGTAACGCAACCTTTAAACGGCATATTTTCCGCCGGCAGCATGACGGCGGTTATCGGAGCCAACGGCACCGGCAAGTCCACGCTTCTGAAGACGCTGCTGCGCTTGCAGCCTCCCGTGTCCGGTCGACTCACTTTCGCAGGCGGCGTCGTCCCTCGCGCGGCCTGGCTGCCACAGCTTGCTGAGATGGATCGCCAGTTTCCTGCGACCGTCTACGATGTGGTTTGCATGGGCAGCTGGCCCGCTCGCGGTCTGTTTGCCGGGCTCGGCCGCAAACATCGCCTGCGCGTTTGTGAAGCCATTGACCGCGTCGGGCTGAATGAACTGCGCGGCCAGCCCATCGAAACGCTTTCCGGCGGGCAGTTTCAGCGCATGCTTTTTGCGCGTTTGCTTGTCCAGGATGCGCCGCTGGTGCTGATGGATGAACCCTTCACCGGCGTTGACGCCCAGACAAGCCGCTTTCTGATGAACTTGGTTTGTCAGATGCATGAGGCCGGAAAAACGGTGATCGCGGTGCTGCATGACAACGCGCTGGTGGCATGCCATTTCCCGCAGGTTTTACTGCTCGGCCCTGAGTCCTGCCACTGGGGAAAAGCCGCGGATGTTTTGCCCCGCTATCAGCCTGGAAACTTAAAACTGGCGCTATCCGCATGATTTATCACTTCTTAATTGAACCCTTTATTCATTACGGCTTTATGCGTCGCGCGCTGGTGGCGTGCCTGGCGCTTTCATTGAGCACCGCCCCGCTGGGTATTTTTCTTCTGCTGCGGCGGATGAGCCTGGTCGGCGACGCTTTGTCGCACGCCATTTTACCGGGCGTGGCCGTGGGATATTTACTGGCGGGCATGTCGCTGCTGGCGATGGGCATTGGTGGATTTATTGCGGGCGTGGTGGTGGCACTGGTTTCGGGCGTTGTGAGCGCCCGTACCAACCTGAAGGAAGACGCGAGTTTTGCCGGCTTTTACCTCGGCTCCCTGGCGCTGGGCGTGACGCTGATCTCGCTGCGCGGATCCAGTGTCGATCTGCTGCATTTACTCTTTGGATCGATCCTCGCCGTCGACGGCCAGGCCACGATCTTCGTCGGCATCATTGCCAGCGTGACGCTGTTGCTGTTGGCCGTGCTGTACCGCGGCTTCGTCATGGAAACCTTCGATCGCGCTTTCCTGCGCGTGAACAGCCGCCTGGCGCCGCATCTTCTGCACGGCGTGTTCCTCGCTTTGCTGGTGCTTAACCTGGTCGCTGGTTTTCAAATTCTCGGCACATTGATGTCCGTGGGCTTGATGATGCTGCCCGCCGTTTCTGCCCGCTGCTGGGCGAAAACGTTGCCGGGCGCAATGGTAATCGCGGTGCTTTGCGGCCTGTTTTGCGCGTGGCTTGGGCTCGCCTGGTCATTTTATGCCGCTCTTCCCGCCGGGCCTGCCATTGTTCTGACGGCGAGCGGCGCATTTTTCATATCGATTCTGTTTGGTTCACGTAGTGGTTTAGCCCGGCATATTTACCGGGGTGGGCTATCAATCAGCAAGGGGGTTAAATGAAACGTTTTGGGATGGCACTGTCTTTGGTGCTGGCAGTCTCCAGCCAGGCCGCGCTGGCGAAAAATTTGAAGGTGGTGACAAGCTTCACCGTGCTGGCGGATATGGCAAAACAGGTGGGAGGCGAGCACGTGACCGTCACAAGCCTGGTCGGCCCGGATGGCGACCCGCACAGCTTTGAGCCTTCGCCGAAGGACAGCGTGGCGCTGAGCCATGCCGACGTGGTGATAGTCAGCGGGCTGGGCATGGAAGGGTGGATGGACAGGCTGGTGAGCGCCTCCGGCTATAAAGGGAAGGTGGTGGTGGCCTCACAGGGTATCGATACCCGCAGCATGGTTGAAGAGGGCAAAACGGTTACCGATCCCCACGCCTGGAACAGCGCTGAAAATGGGGCGATATATGCCGCTAATATCATGCAGGCGCTGGCTGCTGCCGACCAGGAAGACGCGCCCGCGATCCGCGAGTCGGGAACGGAATATATTACGCGCCTGAAGCTTCTCGATAGCTGGGCAAAAACGCGCTTTGAGGCTATTCCAAAAGCGCAGCGCCACGTACTGACCAGCCATGATGCCTTCGGCTATTTCGGCAAGGCGTACGGCGTGACGTTTCTGGCGCCCGTAGGTTTTTCTACCGAGGCGGAAGCCAGCGCCAGCGATGTTGCAGCCTTAATCAAGCAGCTCAAAGAGCAGCATATTAAAACCTACTTTATTGAGAATCAGACGGATCCCCGTCTTGTGCAGCAGATTGCTAAAGCCTGCGGGGCGCAGCCGGGCGGGGAGCTTTATCCTGAAGCCCTGTCATCGGCAGACGGCCCGGCCAGCACCTATGAAATGGCGTTTAAACATAATGTGGAAACCCTTGCCGACAGCATGAAGTAATAGTTCCGGCCAGCGTTCGCTGGCCTTTTTCATTTCCCGAACCCGCCTCGACGTTCATGATGTAATCCCCTGAAAACCCGGTAAAGTGCTATCGTGATATTCTGTAATACGACTACAATCGGAGCCACTGTGACAGAGACAACTTTACGTCAATTGAGCAAGCAGGTGGGGGAAGCGCTCGGCCGGCTCGGCGCCACTGTTACCACGGCAGAATCCTGCACCGGCGGATGGATAGCCAAGGTCATCACCGATATTTCAGGCAGTTCCGCCTGGTTTGAACGCGGCTTTGTTACCTACAGTAATGAAGCCAAGCATCAAATGATCGGTGTGAACAGCGCCACGCTTGAAACCTGTGGCGCGGTGAGCGAAGCCGTGGTGCGCGAAATGGCGCAGGGGGCGCTTTACGCGGCGGCGGCCGACTATGCGATTTCGGTCAGCGGCATAGCCGGACCGAACGGCGGCAGCGAAGAAAAACCCGTTGGCACCGTGTGGTTCGGCTTTGCTTCAAGGCACGACGGCATGATTGCCCGCCATCGGCTTTTTGAAGGCGATCGCGACGAAATCCGGCGCCGGTCGACGGAATA
Source organism: Dryocola mayonis (assembly GCF_051307045.1). Taxonomy (NCBI): domain Bacteria; kingdom Pseudomonadati; phylum Pseudomonadota; class Gammaproteobacteria; order Enterobacterales; family Enterobacteriaceae; genus Dryocola; species Dryocola mayonis. The sequence goes on along the minus strand of NZ_CP150452.1, from coordinate 3,316,782 downwards.
CGCCCTGCAAACCCTGTGGGAAGAATTTCTAAAAAATAAGCTTGATACTGTATGAGCATACAGTATAATTGGCTCAACAAATCGTATTGAGAACGCAGCGTGGTGCTTAAGTGACTCACCCTGCATGACAGGAGTAAAAATGGCTATCGACGAAAACAAACAGAAGGCGTTAGCGGCAGCACTGGGCCAGATTGAAAAACAATTCGGCAAAGGCTCCATCATGCGCCTGGGTGAAGACCGTTCCATGGACGTTGAAACGATCTCTACCGGTTCACTTTCACTGGATATCGCTCTGGGGGGCCGGCGGCCTGCCAATGGGCCGTATCGTTGAAATTTACGGACCGGAATCTTCAGGCAAAACCACCCTGACCCTGCAGGTTATCGGCGCTGCGCAACGTGAAGGTAAAACCTGTGCGTTTATCGATGCCGAGCACGCGCTGGATCCGGTCTATGCGAAGAAACTGGGCGTCGATATCGACAACCTGCTGTGTTCACAGCCGGATACCGGTGAACAGGCGCTGGAAATCTGTGATGCGCTGGCGCGCTCCGGCGCGGTTGACGTGATTATCGTCGACTCCGTTGCGGCGCTGACGCCGAAAGCAGAAATCGAAGGCGAAATCGGCGACTCTCACATGGGCCTTGCGGCACGTATGATGAGCCAGGCGATGCGTAAGCTGGCCGGTAACCTGAAGCAGTCCAATACCCTGCTTATCTTCATCAACCAGATTCGTATGAAGATTGGCGTGATGTTCGGTAACCCGGAAACCACCACCGGTGGTAACGCGCTGAAGTTCTACGCGTCCGTACGTCTTGATATCCGCCGTATCGGCGCGGTAAAAGATGGCGACAACGTTATCGGCAGCGAAACCCGCGTGAAGGTCGTGAAAAACAAAATCGCGGCGCCGTTTAAGCAGGCTGAGTTCCAGATCCTCTACGGTGAAGGCATCAACTTCTATGGCGAGCTGGTTGACCTGGGCGTGAAGCACAAGCTGATTGAAAAAGCCGGCGCATGGTATAGCTACAACGGCGAGAAGATTGGCCAGGGTAAAACCAACGCCAGTAACTTCCTGAAAGAGAACAAGCCAATGTCCGTAGAGATCGAGAAAAAGCTACGTGAAATGCTGCTCAACAACCAGGACGCTACGCCGGACTTTACCGTTGACGACCACGATAAAGACACCGCGGAAACCAACGAAGAGTTCTGATTAATCCCAGGGGTTGCTACGGCAGCCCCTGTTCATTTCTGCCATAACGCCATACCCTCATACTATTCTCTTCTTCACAGGTTATCTTTTTATGCCTGAATCAAGCCCAACGCCCCGCCGCAGCGCTTACGCCCGCCTGCTGGATAAAGCCACCCGGATCCTCGCTATGCGCGATCACAGCGAACATGAACTGCGCCGCAAGCTTGCCTCGGCGCCAACTTTCCCCGGCAGCCATAAAGCTGAACAGCCGGATTTTACCCCCGAAGATATCGAAAAGGTCATTGCCTGGTGCTACGAGCATCGCTGGCTGGACGACGCCCAGTTTGCCGCGCGTTTTATCGCCAGCCGCAGCCGTAAAGGCTATGGGCCGCAGCGTATCCGCCAGGAGCTGCAGCAAAAAGGCATTGACCGGGCAACGGGGGAGGCGGCCCATGATGGCGTGCGAAGTGGACTGGCAGGCGATGGCGCGGGAAATGGCGGAAAGAAAGTTTGGCGAGCCGCTGCCGACGGAGTGGAAAGAGCGTGCCAAAGTGCAGCGTTTTCTTCTGTATCGTGGTTTCTTCATGGAAGATATCCAGGGCATCTACCGAAATTTTAACGATTAGGCTCATACGGGATTTTACTTCCCCGGTAAGAAAACTTATCTTATTCCCACTTTTTTCCAGGTAAACTGGTCGTCTCTTCAGCATCGCTGCGGGTGATGTCTGGTTTACAACTCTTCGTTAGCTTGATTTCAGGATAATTATGAGCAAGAGCACCGCTGAGATCCGTCAGGCGTTTCTCGATTTTTTCCATAGTAAAGGTCACCAGGTTGTAGCGAGCAGCTCCCTGGTGCCGAATAACGATCCGACTTTGCTGTTTACCAACGCCGGGATGAACCAGTTCAAGGATGTATTCCTGGGTCTCGATAAGCGTAACTATTCCCGTGCCACAACGTCACAACGCTGCGTGCGCGCCGGGGGTAAACACAATGACCTGGAAAACGTCGGTTACACCGCGCGCCACCATACTTTCTTCGAAATGCTGGGTAACTTCAGCTTCGGCGACTACTTCAAACACGACGCCATCAACTTCGCCTGGGAGCTGCTGACCGGCGAACAATGGTTCAACCTGCCAAAAGATCGTCTGTGGGTGACCGTATACGAAACCGACGACGAAGCCTTTGACATCTGGGAAAAAGAAGTTGGCGTTCCGCGCGAGCGCATTATCCGCATCGGCGACAACAAAGGCGCCGCCTACGCGTCGGACAACTTCTGGCAGATGGGCGACACCGGCCCTTGCGGTCCGTGTACCGAGATTTTCTTCGATCACGGCGACCATATCTGGGGCGGCCCTCCGGGCAGCCCTGAAGAAGACGGCGACCGCTATATCGAAATCTGGAACATCGTTTTCATGCAGTTCAACCGTCAGCAGGACGGCACCATGCTGCCGCTGCCGAAGCCGTCGGTTGATACCGGTATGGGTCTGGAGCGTATCGCCGCCGTTCTGCAGCACGTTAACTCCAACTATGAAATCGATCTGTTCAGCAAGCTGATTCAGTCCGTCGCCCGGGTGACCGGCGCGACGGATCTGGCCAGCAAGTCTTTACGCGTGATCGCCGACCATATTCGTTCCTGCGCCTTCCTCGTCGCCGACGGCGTGACGCCATCTAACGAAGGCCGTGGCTACGTTCTGCGTCGCATCATTCGTCGCGCAATTCGTCATGGCAACATGCTTGGCGCGAAAGACACCTTCTTCTACAAGCTGGTAGGTCCGCTGGTCGACGTCATGGGCTCCGCCGGCGACGAGCTGAAAAGCCAGCAGGCGTTGGTTGAGCAGGTTCTGAAAACGGAAGAAGAGCAGTTTGCCCGTACCCTGGAGCGCGGTCTCGCGCTGCTGGATGAAGAGCTGGCAAACCTGCAGGGCGATACGCTGGACGGCGAAACCGCCTTCCGTCTGTATGACACCTACGGCTTCCCGGTTGATCTGACGGCGGATGTCTGCCGCGAACGCAACCTGAAAGTAGACGAAGCCGGTTTTGAAGCCGCAATGGAAGAGCAGCGCCGCCGCGCGCGCGAGTCCAGCGGTTTCGGCGCCGACTACAACAGCATGATCCGCGTGGATTCTGCCTCCGCCTTTAAAGGCTACGATCATCTCGATCTGAACGCTAAGGTAACCGCGCTGTTTGTTGACGGTAAGTCTGTTAATCAGATTGAAGCCGGTCAGGAAGCGGTGGTGGTGCTGGATGAGACGCCGTTCTACGGCGAATCCGGCGGCCAGGTTGGCGATAAAGGCGCTATCAAAGGCAACGGCATCGACTTCGCCGTGAGCGACACGCAGAAATACGGTCAGGCGATCGGCCACCTCGGCAAGCTGGTTAGCGGCGTGCTGAAGGTAAACGACAGCGTGAAAGCCGAAGTGGATGAAGAACGCCGGGCGCGCATTCGTCTGAACCACTCCGCTACCCATTTGCTGCACGCCGCTCTGCGCCAGGTACTGGGCACCCATGTTGCTCAGAAAGGCTCCCTGGTTAACGATAAAGGCCTGCGCTTCGACTTCTCGCATTTTGAAGCGATGAAGCCTGCCGAAGTACGGGCTGTGGAAGATATCGTCAACGCGCAAATCCGTCGTAACCTGCCAATCGAAACCAACGTAATGGATCTCGAAGCGGCGAAAGCGAAGGGCGCTATGGCGCTATTCGGCGAGAAGTATGACGACCACGTGCGCGTGCTGAGCATGGGTGATTTCTCCACCGAGCTGTGCGGCGGTACGCACGCCAGCCGTACCGGCGATATCGGCCTGTTCCGCATCGTTGCTGAATCAGGAACCGCAGCCGGCGTACGCCGTATTGAGGCGGTCACGGGCGAAGGCGCGCTGGCTAATCTGCATGCCCAGAGCGACCAGCTGCACGACATCGCGCAGCTGCTGAAAGGCGACAGTCAGAACCTGAATGACAAAGTGCGTTCCGTGCTGGAGCGTACCCGTCAGCTTGAGAAAGAGCTGCAGCAGCTGAAAGAACAGCAGGCCTCAAAGGAGAGCGCAAACCTTTCCAGCAGGGCAGTAGAAGTGAAAGGCGTGAAGCTGTTGGTGAGCGAGCTGAGCAACGTTGAACCTAAGCTGTTACGCACGATGGTCGATGACCTGAAAAACCAGCTTGGCTCAGCGGTAATCGTTCTGGCTACCGTGTCAGAAGGTAAGGTTTCTCTGATTGCCGGCGTTTCCAAAGACGTGACTGACCGCGTGAAGGCGGGAGAACTGGTGGGAATGGTTGCGCAGCAGGTTGGAGGCAAGGGCGGCGGTCGTCCGGACATGGCGCAGGCGGGCGGTACAGACGCGGCTGCCTTGCCTGGCGCGCTGGCCGGCGTGGAAGCCTGGGTTGCGGCTAAACTCTAAGTAAAAATAAAGTGTAAGCGGGCGCAGGTTCATTTTGTGAGCTGGCGCCCGAACATTTGCACATTATCGCTAATGATAAAGTCAGGTTGAAGTTGAGTATATCGGCTAAACTTAGTCATAACAGAATGTAATGCCGTGACTGCTTACACTTTATGTGTTTGTCATCGCTTACTTTTTGGCGTTATATGATGGATAATGCCGGGATACGCCACAGACCCGACTCTTTTAATCTTTCAAGGAGCAAAGAATGCTTATTCTGACTCGTCGAGTTGGTGAGACCCTCATGATTGGGGATGAGGTGACCGTGACTGTACTTGGGGTGAAAGGCAACCAGGTTCGTATTGGTGTGAACGCCCCGAAAGAAGTCTCTGTACACCGTGAAGAGATCTACCAACGTATCCAGGCTGAAAAATCGCAACAAACGAGTTACTAAAGTTACTGCGTCTCGCCGTTCGCTGGCGAGGCGCTCCTTTTATCTTTCCTCTCTTCTCTTCTTTTGTTCCCGCCCTCTTTGATTCATGCCGACTATCGCTTCGCTGCGAAAAACTTTACGCGTTTTTTTTGTGAAAAAGCGATCTTGCCTGTTGATAAAACACTCTTTTTGTCTCCAAATTATGCGAATCGGATGTGATTTGTGCAATCGATAGCGAGTCGGGAAAAATTGTTTGACTTATAAGTCCCAGAAAGTAATATGTGCGCCACGCAGCGACGAGAAGCTCTCAGGAGTAACTTGAAGCACTCGCAAGAGGCGTGTGGTGAGGTGGCCGAGAGGCTGAAGGCGCTCCCCTGCTAAGGGAGTATGCGGTCAAAAGCTGCATCCGGGGTTCGAATCCCCGCCTCACCGCCATTTTGCATCCGTAGCTCAGCTGGATAGAGTACTCGGCTACGAACCGAGCGGTCGGAGGTTCGAATCCTCCCGGATGCACCATTTTCCCTGCTACCTGTAGCAACCGTAGCGTTCCAGAAAGCGTAAAGCTTTCCGCGAGCACCAGGGAAGATAACGTTGCTTCAGCAACGGCCCGTAGGGCGAGCATCGGTGAGTAATCCTCCCGGATGCACCATCTTCATCAGTGTTGCGGCATGATGAGTGACATTGAATCAGCAGTAAAAGCGGTACCCCCTGTGCATCCGTAGCTCAGCTGGATAGAGTACTCGGCTACGAACCGAGCGGTCGGAGGTTCGAATCCTCCCGGATGCACCATTCTTTATCGATAGCGCTAAGCTTGTCTGGCGGTGTCGAATCAGCAGTAAAAGCAGCACCCCCCTGATGCATCCGTAGCTCAGCTGGATAGAGTACTCGGCTACGAACCGAGCGGTCGGAGGTTCGAATCCTCCCGGATGCACCATCTTCCTTGCTACCTGTAGCAAGGGTCGCGTTCCAGAAAGCGTAAAGCGTTCCGCGAACACCAGGGAGGATAACGTTGCTTCAGCAACGGCCCGTAGGGCGAGCATCGGTGAGTAATCCTCCCGGGTGCACCATTCTTTATCGATAGCGCTAAGCTTGTCTGGCGGTGTCGAATCAGCAGTAAAAGCAGTACCCCCCTGATGCATCCGTAGCTCAGCTGGATAGAGTACTCGGCTACGAACCGAGCGGTCGGAGGTTCGAATCCTCCCGGATGCACCATCTTCCCTTCTACCTGTAGCAACCGTAGCGTTCCAGAAAGCGTAAAGCGTTCCGCGAGCACCAGGGAGGATAACGTTGCTTCAGCAACGGCCCGTAGGGCGAGCATCGGTGAGTAATCCTCCCGGATGCACCATCTTCCCTGCTACCTGTAACAACGGTAGCGTTCCAGAAAGCGTAAAACCATCTTTCCTTCCATTCTTTATTTCCTGTTTAGCCCCAGGCAGCTCTTAGCGTGCGTTTACAAATCAATCACCCTTTGTACTAACTCCGTCACAATAAGCGACAATTTTACCTGTTTACGCTAAAGTAACGCCTCTACGTATGGTGATGTGAGGGATGAGATGTACGAAGGCTACGACGGGCTAATTTTCGATATGGACGGAACCATTCTCGATACCGAACCAACCCACCGCAAGGCGTGGCGTGAGACATTATCGCGTTACGGCATGCAGTTCGATGAGCAGGCGATGGTAGCCCTGAACGGCTCGCCGACCTGGCGAATCGCGCAGGCCATTATCGAAAGCCATCAGGCGGATCTCGATCCACATCATCTGGCGCTGGAAAAAACGCAGGCGGTGAGGGCTATGCTGCTTGATACCGTGCGCCCGCTCCCTTTGATTGACGTGGTGAAGTCATGGCACGGTCGTCGTCCTATGGCGGTCGGCACGGGCAGCGAGAGCGATATCGCCGAAGCGTTGCTCAATCATCTTGGCCTGCGTCACTACTTTACGGCCGTAGTCGCGGCCGATCATGTCAAAAACCATAAACCTTCTCCCGATACTTTCCTGCTGTGCGCAAAGCTAATGGCCGTCGCGCCCGAGAAGTGCGTAGTCTTTGAAGACGCTGACTTTGGGCTGGAAGCGGCTCGTGCGGCGGGCATGGGCCGGCGTGGATGTTCGCTTGCTGTGAGTGACATACTGTCACTGGCTTCTTTGTTCACCAGCAGTTTTCTTAGCGCCACCTTGCTTCCCGGCAGTTCGGAAGCTGTGCTGGTCGCGCTGCTGGTGGCAGGCGTTGGCCCGGCCTGGCTGCTTGTCTTAATAGCAACAATGGGTAATAGCCTGGGCGGGCTGACTAACGTTATTCTGGGACGTTTTTTCCCATCGCGTAAGCAGTCTCGCTGGCAGGGAAAAGCAACCGCCTGGCTGACCCGATTTGGTCCGGCGGCTTTATTACTGAGCTGGATGCCTTTGATTGGCGATCTTCTGTGCCTGCTTGCCGGATGGCTGCGTCTGGCGTGGGGACCAGTAATTTTCTTTTTGTGCCTTGGCAAAGCGATTCGCTATATCGTTGTGGCGGCTGCAACGGTACAAGGCATGGCGTGGTGGCAATAATTGAGGGCGCGGGCATTCATCGCGAGCTTTTACAATTATGCTTAATAAAAATGAATTCGACAGGCGGGAGGTCAATTTGATCCCGGACGTATCACAGGCGCTGGCCTGGCTGGAAAAGCATCCTCAGGCAGTAAAAGGCATTCGTCGCGGTCTTGAACGCGAAACGCTGCGGGTTACCCCGACAGGTGAACTGGCAACCACAGGGCACCCGGAAAGCCTCGGCTCAGCGCTGACACATAAATGGATCACAACGGACTTCGCCGAAGCCCTGCTGGAATTTATTACCCCGGTGGAAGGCGATATCAACCATATGCTGACTTTTATGCGCGATATCCATCGCCATGTCGCCCGCGAGCTGGGCGAAGAGCGCATGTGGCCGCTGAGCATGCCGTGCTATATCGCCGACGGTCAGAACATTGAGCTGGCGCAGTACGGCTCCTCTAACACCGGGCGTATGAAAACCCTGTATCGCGAAGGTCTGAAGAACCGCTACGGCGCATTAATGCAGACGATTTCCGGCGTGCACTACAATTTCTCGCTGCCGCTGGAGTTCTGGCAGGCGCGCCTGGGCGTGCAGGATGCGCAAAGCGGTAAAGAAGAGATTTCAGCCGGCTATTTCCGTCTGATTCGCAACTACTATCGCTTTGGCTGGGTGATCCCGTATCTGTTCGGCGCATCGCCGGCGATTTGCTCATCGTTCCTGCAGGGTAAAGAAAGCTCGCTGCCGTTTGAAAAAACAGCGTGCGGCATGAATTATCTGCCCTATGCCACCTCCTTGCGCCTGAGCGATCTTGGCTATACCAGTAAATCTCAAAGCAATCTCGGCATCACCTTTAACGATCTGGAAACTTACGTTACGGGGCTGAAGAGGGCGATTAAAACCCCTTCGGAAGAGTTTGCGAAGATTGGGCTGGAGAAAGACGGCAAACGCCTGCAGATTAACACCAACGTGCTGCAAATTGAGAATGAGCTCTATGCACCGATTCGTCCCAAGCGCGTGACGAAAAGCGGCGAATCGCCCTCGGACGCGCTGCGTCGCGGCGGCATTGAGTACATAGAGGTCCGCTCGCTGGATATCAATCCGTTCTCCCCTATCGGCATGGACGAGCAGCAGATTCGCTTCCTCGACCTGTTTATGGTCTGGTGCGTGCTGGCCGACGCGCCGGAAATGAGCAGCGACGAGCTGCTGTGTACGCGCACCAACTGGAATCGCGTCATCCTTGAAGGCCGCAAGCCGGGCCTGACGCTCGGCATGGGCTGCGAAACCGCGCAGCATCCGCTGTCCAAAGTGGGTAAAGATTTATTCGCAGATTTACGTCGCGTAGCGGAAACGCTCGATGGCATTGCCGGCAATAAAGAATATCAACAGGTATGCGATCGGCTTGTTGCCTGCTTCGACGATCCGGAGTTAACGTATTCAGCGCGCATTCTGCGTTCTATGATTGATAATGGTATCGGTGGCACCGGGCTTGCGCTGGCGGAGCAGTATCGTCAGATGCTGATTCAGGAGCCGCTGGAGATATTGACGGCGGACGTTTTGCAGGAGGAGCACGATGCTTCCTGGCAGCGTCAGCGGGAGATTGAAGAAGGGGATACCGAGCCGTTTGAGACGTGGATTGACAAACAGTCGCGCTAGAAAAGAAAAAGGCCACAATCAATGTGGCCAAAATATTCATCTCTGAAGACAGGGATGATGATAACAAATGCGCGTCTTTCATATACTCAGACGTGCGTTAAACAGAATGGTTCATTTTATTTTAAAAAAAATCACTTATCGGAGGTGACCAGATGCCGTTGTTGGATAGCTTCACAGTCGACCATACTCGCATGGGTGCGCCAGCAGTGCGTGTAGCCAAAACAATGCACACGCCACACGGCGATACCATCACCGTGTTTGATCTGCGCTTTTGTATTCCGAACAAGGAAGTGATGCCGGAAAAAGGGATCCACACCCTGGAGCATTTATTTGCAGGCTTCATGCGTGACCATCTCAACGGCAACGGTGTCGAGATCATCGATATTTCGCCAATGGGCTGCCGCACCGGTTTCTACATGAGCCTGATCGGCGTGCCGGACGAAACCCGCGTCGCCGATGCCTGGAAGGCGGCAATGGAAGACGTGCTGAAGGTGAAAGAGCAAAACCAGATCCCTGAGCTGAACGTGTATCAGTGCGGCACCTACCACATGCACTCTTTGCAGGAAGCGCAGGACATCGCGCGTCATATTCTTGAGCACGGCGTTACCGTCAACAGCAATGACGAGCTGGCGCTGCCGAAAGAGAAGCTAAAAGAGCTGCATATCTAGTCTGCTACGCCATAAAAAGGAGCCAGCCGGCTCCTTTTTTTACTGCTCGCCTGTGCTATCTTCATCTTTTTATTCAGAAACAGACCTATGTCCACCACCCTGCAATTCAGCTTCGCCACGCGGCCGCTGGTTCCTTTCGCGCATGACTATCCTCATGGCGCCACGGAGCCCTGGCACAGCCACGACTGCGCGCAGCTGCTGCACACGCTCAGCGGCGTGGTGCGGGTGGAAACCGGGCAGGGTTTTTGGATAGTGCCGCCCAGCCGCGGCGTATGGCTGCCTGCCGGGACGAGGCATCGTCTTCAGGCCACGGGGCACGTTGCGGCAAGAACGCTGTTTGTCGACCCTTTTGCCCGCGCGGATTTACCTTCGGTCTGCCAGGTCGTACAGATTTCCGCTCTGCTGCGCGAGCTGATTATCAACGCGCTTGCGCTGCCGGAGCGCTACGAGGCCGGCAGCCGGGAGGAGCGCATCTACGAGCTGATCCTCGATGAGATCCGCGTGATGACAATGCTGCCGTTTAATCTTCCGGAGCCGAAAGCGCCTGCGCTGCTGGCTTTATGCCGGCAGATTCAGGCCGAGCCGGGTAAAGCCTGGACTACCGCCATGGCCGCGGCGCTGCTCAACGTAAGCGAACGAACCCTGCTGCGGCATTTCCGCCAGCAAACCGGGCTGGCGTTCAGCGAGTGGGTGCGGCGCGCAAGGCTGATGGAGGCGCTGGATCGTCTTGCGCAGGGGCAGTCGGTTCTGCGCGTTGCGCTGGACCTCGGCTACGAAAGCCACAGCGCGTTCAGCGCCATGTTTCGCCGTATCCTTGGCGTTTCCCCGAGCGATTACTTCCACGCCGGCTAGCCTTACGGCAGGGCGTTAAGCAAAGCCTGAAGCGAAGCCCGCGCGACGTCGTTGTCGATGCCCACCCCCCAGCGGCTTTCGCCTCTGGCGAAGGTGCAGCGGATATAGGCCGCCGAGCGGCTTTCGCTGTGCCTGCCAAGGGTATGCTCGTGGTAATCCTCAATGGCAAAAACAACGTTGAACCTGGCTTTCAGGGCGTCAGCGGCGGCGGAGAGCAGGCCGTTGCCTTTGCCCTGCAAAGTCATAATGCCTTCCGCCGTCTGGATACGCGCGTACAGCGAAAGCGCGCCGTCCGCCTGGCTTTCACTGCGATAATCCAGCAGCTGCCGCCCGGCGAGCCGATGAGGCCCGTACAGCTCGCGGAACAGCTGCCAGATGGCGCTGAGCGTCATCTCGTTGCCCTCCCGGTCGGTCTGCGTCTGCACATGGCGGCTAAAGTCCTGCTGCAGGGCGCGCGGCAGCACCAGGCCGTGGTTTTGCTCCAGTATCCAGGCCGCGCCGCTTTTGCCGGACTGGCTGTTAACGCGGATCACCGCTTCATAGCTACAGCCGATGTCGTTCGGGTCGACGGGCAGGTAGGGCATCTCCCACAGCGGCGAAGAGGCGTGCTGGCGAGCCGTGAAGCCTTTTTTAATAGCGTCCTGATGCGAGCCTGAAAAGGCGGTAAAGGCCAGCTTTCCGGCATAGGGATGGCGCGGGTGTACCGGCAGCTGATTGCATTGCTCGACCCGTTCGACAACCTCCTTCATGTTGCTGAAGTCCAGCCGCGGCGAAATGCCCTGGCTGTAGAGGTTCATGGCCATGGTCACCAGGCAGACGTTTCCGGTGCGCTCTCCGTTACCGAACAGACAGCCCTCGACGCGGTCGGCTCCCGCAAGTAACGCCAGTTCGGCGCTGGCGACGCCGCTTCCCCGGTCGTTGTGCGGATGCACGCTGATGCACACCGCGCCGCGCCGCGAAAAGCGGCGGCAGAAATGCTCTATTCGATCGGCATAGACGTTCGGGGTATTGACCTCCACGGTCGCGGGCAGGTTGAGGATCATCGGCCTTTCGGCGCAGGGTTCCCAGACGTTGGCCACCGCCTCGCAGATTTGCAGGGCGAAATCAGGCTCGGTAAAGCAAAACGTCTCCGGGGAGTATTCGTAGCTCCAGAACGTCTGCGGGTTTGCTTCACACAACGCTCGAATCTGGCGTGTGGCGCTGACGGCAAGCTGGACGATCTCCTCTTTGCTCTGGCGGAATACCAGGCGGCGAAAGAGCGGGGCGGTGGCGTTATAAAGATGCACCGTGGCGCGGTTTGCGCCCTCAAGCGCGGCAAAGGTTCTTTCGATGAGGTCGGCGCGCGCCTGGGTCAGCACCTGAATGGTGACGTCCTCGGGTATGCGCCGCTCTTCAATCAGCTGGCGAACAAACTGGAAGTCCGTTTGCGACGCTGCCGGAAAAGCCACCTCGATTTCTTTGAAACCGCATCCGAGCAGCAGTTCCCAGAAGCGCAGCTTGCGCTCGCCGTCCATCGGCTCGGCCAGCGCCTGGTTGCCGTCACGCAGGTCGGTGGAAAGCCAGCGCGGCGCCTGGGTTAACTGCCTGTTGGGCCACTGCCGGTCCGGCAGTGAAATCGGCGGGTGCGGAAGGTATTTTTGCGACGGGTCTTGCAGCATGGCGGTTCTCCTGGGCCGTGGGTCAGCCTTTATCCTGACCCTTACCGCAGAAGGTTACTGACGCAAAACTGACAACCTGTGCTGTGAATCCGCCAGGCAACGCAGAAAAAAAGGGGCCGGCGGGCCCCTTTCACTTTTTGCGCTAGTGCGCGCCGCCGCCTCCGCCGCCCGCGCCAAACGGCGGTTTGGCGAACCAAATCAGGCCTAACAGCAGAAGGAATATGCCTGCTGAGATCCAGAATATCTCGTTGGCGGAGATAATCAGCCCCTGGTTGGTTATCTGCTGCGCGATATAGCCGGAAGCCTGCTGCTGCGTCATCCCCAACCCCTGCAGCTGGTTATAGGTTTCCATGGCATTCGGATTAAACGGCGTGACCGACTCGCTTAGCTGCGCGTGGTGCAGCGCCTCGCGGTTGGTCCACAGCGTGGTGGTTATCGATGTGCCAATCGAACCGGCAAGCGTACGGGTAAAGTTCGACAGGCTCGATGCCGCGGCCATGCGCTCCGGCGGCAGCCCGGACAGGGTAATGGTGGTCAGCGGCATAAAGAAGCACGCCACGGCGAAGCCCTGGATAAACTGCGGCCAGGCCGACGCGCCAAAGTCCATTCCCGGTTCGAAGGTATACGCGCGCCAGTAGAAGCAGACCGCGTACATAATAAAGCTGAACGTTACCAGGCGGCGCATGTCGAGCCTGTGGGCGAAGCGGCCGATTATCGGCGAGAGCAGCACCGGAATCAGCCCAACCGGCGCCGAGGCCAGGCCCGCCCAGGTCGCCGTGTAGCCGTATACCTCCTGCAGCAGCTGCGGCAGCAGCACTATCGCGCCGAAGTAGAGCATGTAGGCAAGGCTGATACACAGGCAGCCGATGGTGAAGTTTCGCGACTTAAACAGCGACAGGTCGACTATCGGATTTTCATCCGTCAGCTCCCAGACTATCAGGAAGCTTATCGTCACCACCGCTATCACGGTTAACGCCACGACTTCCGTGGAGTTGAACCAGTCCAGCTCTTTGCCGCGGTCGAGCATAATCTGCAAGCTGCCGATACCGACCACCAGCAGCGCAAGGCCGACGGCGTCAATGCGGCGATGCTCCGTTTTCGTTTCGCGTCCGCGCAGCGTTTGCAGGGTCATCAATACCACCGCCGCGCCGATCGGCACGTTGATAAAGAAGATCCAGCCCCAGTGGTAGTTATCGCTGATATAGCCGCCGAGAATCGGCCCGCAGATAGGCGCCACGATCACCGTCATCGACCACAGCGCCAGCGCGATGCTTCGCTTTGCCGGAGGATAGTTATTGAGCAGCAGGCTTTGCGAAAGGGGAATTAACGGCCCGGCGACAATCCCCTGAATCACGCGGAAGAAGATCAGCATTTCCAGACTGTGGGAAACGCCGCACGCCCAGGAGGCGATAACGAAGAGTATCGTCGACCACATGAACAGTTTGACTTCGCCGATGCGTTTGGCAAGCCAGCCGGTAAGCGGGATCGAGATGGCGTTTGCCACCCCGAACGAGGTAATGACCCACGTCCCCTGGCTCATGGATGAGCCAAGGTTGCCGGCAATCGTCGGGATTGCCACGTTGGCGATGGTGGAGTCCAGCACCTGCATAAAGGTCGCCATCGACAATGCGATGGTCATGATGACCAGCTGGGCGCCTTCTAGCGGTTTTTGCTGTGCCATACAACCTCCGCTTTATTGACCCGCATTTGCCTGAATAATCTGGTTTATCAGCTCGTTAACCGGCGCCAGATTCAGCTCACGCGCGTTGCTTTCATACGCGGGTGAGCTACGGGCCTGGCTTGCCAGCACGCTGCCGTCGCGGTTTGAGGTATCGACGGTGACCAGGGTAGACAGGCCAATGCGCAGCGGATGCTGTTCAAGCTGTTTCGCATCCAGCTCGATGCGGACCGGCAGGCGCTGAACCACCTTGATCCAGTTACCGGTGGCGTTCTGCGCAGGCAGCAACGAGAAGGCGCTGCCGGTGCCCATATCCAGACCAACCACTTTGCCGGTGTATTCCACGTTGTCGCCGTAAATATCGCTGACGACCGTGGCCGGCTGGCCGATACGCATATGCGCAAGCTGCGTCTCTTTGAAGTTCGCATCCACCCACAGCCCGCTGGCCGGTACGATAGCCATCAGAGGCGTTGTCGGGCTGATTTGCGCGCCAACCTGCACAGCGCGGCGGGAAACATAGCCGGTCATCGGGCTGACGATTTTGGTGCGCTGCAGCTCCATCCACGCGTTGCGTAAATCGGCGGCGGCCTGCTTCACGTTCGGCTGGTCTTCGAGCCTGGTGCCCAGAATCATCGCCTGATTGGCGTTGTACTGCTGAACGGCAACGTCAAGATCGGCCTGCGCGGATGCGACGGCGTCGCGCGCGTGCTGCAGCTCTTCACGGCCAATCAGGTTCGCGCTGCCTAAAGGCACGCGGCGGTTCAGGTCGCTTTGCGCCTGCGCCAGAGCGGTCTTTTTCAGCTCGATATTGGCCTGATACTGCTTGCTGTTGATCATCTGCTGGCGCGTTTGACGCACGCTGGAGGCCAGCACGGTCTGCGCCTTATCGAACGCCTGTTCGGCGTCGGCCTGGTCGAGGGTGACCAGCACGTCGCCCTGTTTGACGAAGTCGGTATTATCGACCCACACCTTGGTTACGCTGCCGGAAACCTGGGACATAATCTGCACCTGATTTCCTGCCACATACGCATCGTCCGTATTTTCGTAGTGACGCAATACCAAAAACCAATAGATCCCATATGCCACGGCAATAATTACGAACAACAGGGTCAACAGGAGAAGGGCGCCTTTACGTTTGCCTTTCTTGTTTACCGGTTGCTGCGGGGTTTGAGTCTCCGCATGTGCGCTCATGCTTATCTCCACACTTTTTTATTATTGTGGCCGGCTAAAGGCCGGCCTGTTAGATCCCAGAGGCCAGCAAGGTGAGTTGCTGGCCTCTGAGTTGTCATTTCTTATTGGGACACGCGATTAGGTCTGACGGCGGTTGCTTAGCGCACGGCTTCAAGCACGGTCTGTTCTTCATCCATCTGGTCAAGGCGGTTAAGCAGCTTGCGGGTGATGGCTTCCAGCTGCTCTTTTTCAGCTGCGCTAAGCGAGGACCACAGCTCATGCAGGCAGTTATGCTGCGGCGGCAGAACCTGACGCAGGAAGTCGTGGCCTTTATCGGTCAGCTGCAGGTGCAGACAGCGGCGGTCGTTGTCGCTCTCGCGGCGTTCAATCCAGCCGCGTTTTTCCAGCTCATCGGCGATGCGCGTCGCGTTGGTGCGCGACGAACCCAGCGCGCAGCTCAGCTCGGACGGCTGAATGCTGTGGTTCTCCTGGGACTCAAGGGTGATTAACGCCATAAATAACGTTTCGTTAATCCCCTGAGCTTTCAGCATTTTATTGCGGTTTTCCAGCAGCTTACCCTGCATATGCATGCACAGACGGGTCAGCAGAATCTCCTGGTACGGGAAATCCTGATGGCGCTTGGCGCGAAATTTTAGCATTTGTTCAATGGGCGTAAACGAACTATCCATTTTGGCATAACCTCATTAGTTGCAGCCGATATAGTAACGATGGTGACAAATAAAGTAAACGTATTGTTTAAACGTTTTTAACCCTTTGGCTTAGATCACCATCATGAGTTTCCAGGCTAATCCATAACCCAGAGCGCTAAGCAGCGTAGAAATGATAATGCTGCGGGTTTTGTAAAAACTCATGCCAAGGACGGCAAAGCCGACAAGCGTTGGCAGCGTGCGCCTGCTGTCCTGCATGATTTCCGGCGCGCACGAAACCACCAGCAGCGCGCAGATAGACGCGATGCCAATGCTGTCGAGCAGCACGCCGGCAGCCCCGCGTTTTGCCGGACGCGTGGAGTTCGCCCGCAGGCGTAGCGGTAAATAGCGGAATAAATAGTTAGCTAAACCGACCAGCAGGCCGAGCAGCAGTACCTGCGTGCTCATATGGCCTCCTCATGGCGGAACGCCTGTACCAGCGCCGCCAGGCAGCCGCAGGTAATGCCCGCCAGAATGGCCGCCGGAATCGACACCAGGGTGACGCCCAGCAGCGCGCCCGCAAGGGCCCGCGGTCACGGTCCAGGATTGTTTACGCTGGAAAGATGCGAGCAGGAAGCTTAAGAACAGCGCAGGCAGCATAAAGCTCAGCGCGGCTTCCACCGCCGGGAAGCCGTCAAGCAGGCCGTTGCCGGACCAGGCGCCCAGCGCCGTGCCGAGCACCCAGGAAAACCACGAGCTGAAGGCGATGCCGATCATCCAGTTTTCGCTCCAGCGGCGGTTATCTCTTACCAGCTTCGCGGTGGCGGCGGCGAACACTTCGTCCGTCAGGCCAAAGGCCCAGACGGCGGTTTTCGGTTTGCTGAGCGTACTGGCGATGCGGCTGCGCAGGGAAGGGCCGTAAAGCACGTGGCGCACATCCATTGCCATAACGGTGAGCGCGGCAACCCACAGGGAGCTGCCCGCCGCAAGCAGCGCGGTGATCACAAACTGGCTGGCGCCGGCGTAAATAACGCAGGAGAAAAATAGGCTTTCGAGCGGGGTAAATCCCAGTTTGGTGGCGTTAAGACCGAAGGCGAAAGCGACGGGAAGATAGCTTATGACGATCGGCAGGCTATCTTTTAGCCCTTCAGCCCAGGTCGCTTCGGTTTGATAATCATCGGTAGAAATTGTTGCGGGACTTTCCATATTAATTATTTATAAATAACCGGCGTTAATGTCACTCGAATTAATAATCAGGGACAACCTTAACAGAGTGTCCCTGGCCTTAACACCCCCAAATGCCCACGGAGGATATAAAGGATTAGGGTCACTGCGCCTGACGGTGATAGCCTCGCCACCACACCACCAGATTTAGTAGGGCCATAACCGCGCCTGCGATACATACCCCGTTCCAGCCGGCGTGCTGATAGGCGCTGGCCGAGATCAGCGAGCCGGCCGCGCCGCCGATAAAGTAGCTGGTCATGTAGCCGGCGGTCAGGCGGTTGCGCGCCTGCGGCATTATGCGATAAATCACCGTCTGGTTGGTGATATGCACGCCCTGAACCGTGAGGTCGAGCACAAGAATGCCGACGATCAGCGCGATGACCGAGAACTGCCCCAGCGCGGTGGCGATCCAGGACAGCAGCAGCGCCGCCAGGCCAATGGTGGTGGTGAGGTGCGCTTTGCCTTTATCCGCCAAACTACCGGCGGGACGCGCGCCTAACGCTCCCGCCGCGCCGGCCAGCCCGAACAGGCCGATAATCCCTTCGGAGAAGTTAAACGGCGGCGAAGCCAGTAAAAACGCCATCGGCGTCCACAGGATGCTGAAGTTGGCAAAGGTCAGGCAGCCCAACGCCGCCCGGGTGCGCAGCAGGCTGTTGTTGATAAACAGGCTAAAGACGGAGCCAAGCAGCTGCGGATAGTTGAGGTGGTTTTCCTGTTTTACCGTCGGCAGACCGCGCCACAGCGCCGCCGCCATCAGCACCATCAGCACGCTCGCCACCCAATAAACGGTGCGCCAGCCGCCGATGTCCGCCAGCAAACCTGCGACGGTGCGCGCCAGCAGAATGCCCAGCAGCAGGCCGCTCATAATAGTGCCGACAACTTTCCCGCGTTTTTCCGGCTCGGCAAGATGGGCGGCCAGCGGCACCAGAATCTGCGCTACGACGGAGAACAGGCCGGTCAGCGCCGTGCCGAGGATCATCATCCACAGCGTCTGGCTGGCGGCGGTGATCAGCATGCCGCCTGCGGCCAGCAGGGTCATCAGGACGATAAGCCCGCGGCGCTCAAACATATCGCCCAGCGGCACCAGCAGCAGAAGCCCTGCCGCATAGCCGAGCTGCGCGGCGGTAACGATAAAGCCGGCCTGATTAATGGAAAGGGAAAAGGCGCGAGCGATGGTGTCGAGCAGGGGCTGGGCGTAATAGTTGCTGGCAACCGCCAGCCCGGTCGCAACGGACATCAGGACAATCAGCGCCGGGCTTAGTCCATGTGCGGAATTTTTCATTGTTATTTTCTACTGGTGAGGATGGAGCGGGAATAATAACGAAAATTAATGGATGCAGAAGTCGGATTGTGCGGTAAAGGGAAGGAGGCCTGTGATGGATGGCGCTTCGCTTACCTGCCCTACACTCTGTAGGGCGGGTAAGCAAGGCGCCACCCGCCGGGGCGTTACTTAGTCGCTAACGCCTCGTTCACCCAGCCGTCGAACTGCGCCTGGTGAGCTTTGATCCAGCCGTCGACGTGGCCCTGAATGGCCGCTTCAGAAGCGTGTCCGTTATGCATCATCGCGTTCTGCGCGTTGATATCCGCCAGCGGCAGCTTCATCAGGCTGAACAGTTTTGCCGCCTGCGGGTTTTTCTGGGCCCAGGCTTTGTTGGCAACGATGTGCATGGTGTTCACCGGGAAGCCGTAGTTAGCGCCGTTTGGCAGCTTGGTGTCGATGTTTTTCTGCTCGCCCGGCATGGAGGAGAACGGCACCTGCAGCCATACCACGTCTTTGCCCGGCACCATCACGTCGCTCACCCAGTACGGCGTCCAGGTGTAGTACAGAATCGGCTTGCCTTCTTTATGGCGGGTAATGGTGTCGGCGATCATCGCGGAATAGTTGCCCTGGTTATGCACCACGGTTTTGCTCAGGCCATAAGCCTCAATCTGGTGATTGATGACCGCTTCGCAGCCCCAGCCTGGGGTACAGCCGGTCATATCCGCTTTGCCGTCGCCGTTGGTATCGAACAGTTTGGCGATCTTCGGATCTTTTAACTGCTCGATATTGGTGATTTTGTACTGCTCGGCGGTTTTCTTATCGATGAGGTAGCCCTGAGCTGCGCCCTCGACGTAGTTACCCTCGCGGTAAAACTTTTTGTCGCCGCCTGCGGCCGCATACATATCGTCGTGCAGAGGCTTCCAGTTAGTGGCGATAAAAGTGGCGTCGCCTGAGGCAATGGAAGTGTAAGCCACGTTGTAGTCAACTTCGCTTGGCTTGCTTACGGTGTAGCCCATTTTTTCCAGCGCGCGGCCAACCAGCAGCGTCTGGAAGGTTTCTTCGGAGATGGTGCTTTGCACAGGCTGAACGGTAATGCCTTTGCCCGGCAGGTCGGCGGCAAAGGCGCCGGTGGTAACGAGTGTGGCAAGGGCCGTGGCTAAAATAGCAGTGTGTCGCATCGTTAATCCTTTTTTTGTCGTAGGGCGGGTTAAGCGTAGCGCCGCCCGCCGGAGAGTGGTGAGAGGGTGGATAGCGCTAGCGCTTATTCACCTTGCTGAAGGGACGGGTCAATAGACCCAATGGGCCGGTTGTATACCAGCGGCGGTTGCCACGGCTGCGCGAATCGCGGCCAATGGACTGGGTCAGGCGGTCGAGAATAATGGCGAGGATAACAATCCCCACGCCGCCAACGGTGGCAAGCCCCATGTCGAGGCGGCCGATACCGCGCAGTACCATCTGGCCAAGCCCGCCAACGGCGATCATCGAGGCGATCACTACCATGGAGAGGGCGAGCATCAGCGTCTGGTTTACACCTGCCATAATGGTTGGCATGGCCAGCGGTAACTGTACTTTGAATAACATCTGGCGCGGGCTGGCGCCGAACGAACGGGCGGCCTCGATGAGATCTTCGGGCACCTGTTTAATGCCGAGGATCGTCAGACGCACGATGGGCGGCAGGGCGAAGATAATCGTCACCACCACGCCCGGCACGTTGCCGATACCGAACAGCATGACAATCGGCACCAGATAAACGAACGCCGGCGTGGTCTGCATCGCATCCAGCAGCGGACGGATAAACTTCGCGGCGCGTTCGCTTCTGGCAAGCCAGATGCCAAGCGGCAGCCCGATAACCATACAGAACAGCAGCGCCGTCAGTACCAGGGCCAGGGTCACCATCGCCTGCGACCAGGCGCCTATCGCGCCTATCGCCACCAGTGAAACCAGCGTCGCGACGCCCATGCCGAGGCTGGACATCTGCCAGGCGATCAGCGCGAACACGATGATCGCCACCGGCGCGGGCATCCCCAGCAGCAGCTGCTGGAAGCCGCTCAGGATATAATCCACCGGCACGCGAATGCCCTGGAACACCGGACGGAAGTTGGTCACAATCCAGTCAATGCCGTGCGTTACCCAGCTGTCGAGCGGGATTAGCGTTTTATGAAACGGATCGAGAATATTGAAATGTTCAGCCTGCGGCGCAGGCGCTGAATTCAGCCAGTCGGCGCCGCTGCCTGCGTCCGGCGTGGCGGCGGGCTGGCTGCCCCATGCGTCGGCTGCGGGCGCGGCCTGGTTTGTTGTCGTATCGGCAGCCACGCTACCGGTATCCCACGGATTAGTTGAATCACTCATTGGTTGTCCCCTCACGATCTAATGCCTGCAGCAGCACCCCTTTCGAGATGACGCCCACGTACTGATTTTCCTCGCCCACGACGGGCACCGCGCACGGCGCCTGGCCTACATGGGTGAGCATATCGCTCAGTGACGTGTCGGCGGAGACCGCCGCCGGGGATTCCAGAAACGCATTGTCTAAACCAAGCCCCGCGGCCAGCGCGGCTTTTAGTGAATCGGTCGAGACGATGCCGAGGAATTTCTGTCCGCGTTCAATGACGTAGCCATATTCGCGGTCGTCATCCTGCAGCAGTTTCAGCGCGGAGCGCGGGCCAAAGCCGGTGGTTTTGCGCAGCAGGGCCTGCCGGACTGCGGCGGGCGATATCTTTTGCGCTAAATACCTGGCTGATATCCACGCCGCGGAAGAAGGTTCGCACATAGTCGTTGGCCGGATTATTAAGAATTTCATCCGGCGTGCCGACCTGCACCACTTCGCCGCCCTGCATAATGGCGATTCTGTCGCCGATACGCATGGCCTCATCTAAGTCGTGAGAAATAAATACGATGGTGCGCTGGTGTTTCGCCTGCAGTTTCACTAATTCGTCCTGCATTTCAGTACGAATTAAAGGATCGAGGGCCGAGAAGGCTTCATCCATTAATAATATGTCTGGATTAATAGCTAGCGCGCGGGCTAAACCCACACGCTGCCGCATACCGCCGGAAAGTTCGTCCGGATAAGCGTGGGCATAAGTATCAAGCCCTACCTGACGCAGGGCATCAAGCGCTTTTTCGTGACGTTCCGCCAGCGGCATACCCGCTAATTCCATCCCGAACGCCGTGTTATCTAACACGTTCATATGAGGCATCAAAGCAAAGGACTGGAAGACCATGGAGATCTTATTTTTGCGCACCTCACGAAGCTCGGTGTCTGATATTTTGGCGATGTCCACGCCGTCTATCAGCACCTGTCCGCGGGTTGGTTCAATCAGGCGATTGAGAAGGCGAACCATGGTCGATTTACCCGAGCCGGATAACCCCATGATGACGAATATCTCGCCTTCTTCAATGGCCAGACTGGCGTCTTTCACGCCAAGCGACAGCCCTGTTTTTTCTAATATTTCAGCTTTGGATAAACCTTTTTCTATATATTTGAATGCGCGTTGCGGATGCTCACCAAATACTTTATATAAGTTCTTTACTTCTAATTTAATTGCCATGCAATAAAGTTAATCCCATATTTAATTTATATATACACAATTCCTGATGGAAATATTCACCTGGATATACCCTAACATACTCAGAATCTGAGACAACCCTCAATTTCCTGCCATGCAAATATCCGCATGGCGAGCGCGGACGAAATTTCCCGTGATACCGGGGGCTGCGGGCAAATCAGAGGAAAGCCATATTTTTTGTCAATAGAGGATAATTCTGCCTGCATAGTGCGATATTCAGACAGAATTAATATTTATATATTACGATGACCCGCAATGAATAAATTAGCGGGTAAGCGGACGCCAGGCGACGCCCGCTGCGGGTTAAATCTCCGTGTTAAAAATCCCAGTCTTCGTCCTGGGTTTCCACCGCTTTACCCATCACGTAGGACGAGCCCGAGCCGGAGAAAAAGTCATGGTTTTCATCGGCGTTTGGCGAAAGCGCGGCCAGAATCGCCGGGTTGACCTGCGCCATTTCCGCCGGGAAAAGCGCGCCGTAGCCGAGGTTCATCAGCGCCTTGTTGGCGTTGTAGCACAGGAACGCTTTTACCTCCTCTACCCAGCCCACGCCGCCGTACAGCGCTTCGCTGTAGGCCACTTCGTTATCAAAGAGATCCATCATTAAATCCAGCGCGAAGTTTTGCAGCTCGGCCTGCCGCTGCGCGCTCTGCGTTGCCAGCGCCTTCTGGAACTTATAGCCGATGTAATAGCCGTGCACCGCTTCGTCACGAATAATCAGCCGGATCAGATCGGCGGTGTTGGTTAATTTACCGCGGCTTGACCAGTACATCGGCAAATAAAAGCCTGAATAAAAGAGAAAAGATTCCAGAAATACGCTGGCGATTTTTTTCTTTAGCGGGTCGTTTGCGTGATAGTGGCCGAGGATAAGCTGCGCCTTACGCTGCAACGGCTCGTTTTCCTCGCTCCAGGCATAGGCCGCGTCCACGTCTTTGGTCTGGCACAAGGTGGAGAAAATCGAGCTGTAGGAGCGGGCGTGCACCGCTTCCATAAAGCTGATATTGGAAAGCACGGCCTCTTCGTGCGGCGTAACGGCATCCGCCATCAGCACCGGCGCGCCTACGTTATTCTGGATGGTGTCCAGCAGCGTCAGGCCGGTAAACACGCGGATGGTGAGCTGCTGCTCGTCATGCTCAAGCGATTGCCAGGCCGGAATATCGTTAGACAGCGGCACCTTCTCCGGCAGCCAGAAGTTGCTGGTCAGCCGGTTCCAGACTTCAAGGTCTTTTTCGTCCTCGATTTTATTCCAGTTGATGGCGCTGATGCGGGTTAACTGCGTCATGTTTCTCTCCTTATAAAGCGCAGGACACGCAGCCCTGCACCTCAGTTCCTTCCAGCGCCATCTGCCGCAGGCGAATGTAATAGAGGGTTTTGATGCCCTTTTTCCAGGCGTAAATCTGCGCCTTGTTGATATCGCGAGTCGTGGCGGTGTCGCGGAAGAACAGCGTCAGCGAAAGCCCCTGATCGACATGGCGCGTGGCTTCAGCGTAGGTGTCGATAATTTTTTCCGGGCCGATGTCGTAGGCGTCCTGATAAAACTCCAGGTTGTCGTTGGTCATAAACGGAGCCGGATAGTAAACGCGGCCGGTTTTACCTTCTTTACGGATCTCAATGCGCGAGACGATAGGGTGAATGCTCGAAGTCGCATGGTTGATATAGGAAATGGAGCCGGTCGGCGGAATCGCCTGCAGGTTCTGGTTATACAGGCCGTACTCCATCACCTCGTCACGCAGCTGCCGCCACTGCTCCTGAGTCGGAATAGCGATGCCCGCTGCGGCAAACAGCTCGCGCACCTTCGCCGTTTTGGGCTGCCAGCTTTCGTGCAGATACTGGCTGAAGTACTCGCCGCTGGCGTAGCGCGACTGTTCGAAGCCTGCGAAACGCTGCCGGCGTTCCCGGGCCAGCAAATTCGAGGCGCGCACCGCATGCCAGGTGATGGTGTAGAAATAAATATTGGTGAAATCCAGCCCCTCCGGCGAGCCGTAGGCAATGCCTTCGCGCGCCAGATAGCCGTGCAGGTTCATCTGTCCCAGGCCAATGGCGTGGGAGGCCGCATTGCCTGCCTCAACGGAAGGCACCGAGCGGATATGGCTCATATCCGACACCGCCGTCAGCCCGCGAATCGCCGTTTCCACCGTGCGGCCGAAGTCCGGCGAATCCATGGTGTGGGCGATGTTCAGCGAGCCGAGATTGCAGGAGATATCTTTGCCGACCTGCGCATAATCAAGATTCTCGTCATAGGTCGAGGCGCTGTTGACCTGCAGAATCTCCGAGCACAGGTTGCTCATATTAATGCGCCCGGCAATGGGACTGGCGCGGTTTACCGTATCTTCAAACATGATGTACGGATAGCCGGACTCAAACTGAATCTCCGCCAGGCGCTGGAAGAAGTCGCGGGCGTCGATAAAGGTTTTGCGAATGCGCTCGTCCGCCGCCATCTCTTCATAAAGTTCGCTGACGGCGATATCGCCGAACGGCTTGCCGTAAATGCGTTCCACGTCGTAAGGGGAGAAGAGCGCCATCGGCTGGTTATCTTTCGCCAGCTGGAAGGTGACATCCGGGATCACCACGCCCAGGGAGAGCGTTTTGATGCGGATCTTTTCATCGGCGTTCTCACGCTTGGTATCAAGGAAGCGGAGAATATCCGGGTGATGAGCGTGCAGATAGACGGCGCCGGCGCCCTGACGCGCCCCAAGCTGGTTGGCATAGGAAAACGCATCTTCGAGCATTTTCATCACCGGGATAACGCCGGACGACTGGTTTTCGATGCGCTTAATGGGCGCGCCCGCCTCGCGCAGGTTCGAGAGCAGGAAAGCCACGCCGCCGCCGCGTTTGGAAAGCTGAAGCGCGGAGTTCACCGCGCGGCCGATCGACTCCATGTTGTCTTCGATGCGCAGCAGGAAACAGGAAACCAGTTCGCCGCGCTGCTGTTTGCCGCAGTTTAAAAATGTCGGCGTGGCGGGCTGGAAACGGCCGCTGAGCATCTCTTCCACCAGGCTGCACGCCAGCTCTTCGTCGCCCTGCGCAAGCGTCAGCGCCACCATGGCCACGCGGTCTTCGAAATGCTCAAGGTACTCTTTGCCGTCGTAAGATTTCAGCGTGTAGCTGGTGTAGAACTTCCATGCGCCGAGGAAGGTTTTAAAGCGAAAACCGCTGTTGTGCGCCTTTCCGAACAGGGAAACGACAAAGCCGCGATCGTAACGCGCGAGCACGCGCTCATCATAGTAGCCCTCAGCGACAAGCCAGCTAAGGCGCGCGTGCTGGCTGGCAAAACTGCGCGTGCGGGGTAGCACATGCTGCTCGTGAAACTTCTCTACCGCCAGCCTGTCTTTTTCAAACTGGATGCGGCCTTCGGAATCATAAAGATTCAGCATGGCGTTGAGCGCGTGATAGTCCGCGCCGTCTGCTGTGGTTACGCGGATTGCTTCTGTCGTTGCCAAAATTCGCTTACTCCCTTACGCACGTTCTCAATGTCCTGGTCGGTACCTAACAGCTCAAAGCGGTAGAGGTACGGCACCTGGCATTTCTGAGCGATGATGTCGCCCGCCCGACAAAAGCCTTCACCGAAATTGCGGTTGCCGCTGGCGATGACGCCGCGCAGCAGGGCCCGGTTGGCGGGGTTGTTTAAAAATCGAATCACCTGGGCGGGCACCGCGCCCGCAATCCCGCCTCCGCCGTAGCTCGGCACGATTAAGATGTATGGCTCCGTCACTTCCAGCCGCTGTTTGTCCAGCGGGATCCGCACGGCGGGTAGCCCAAGGCGCTCAACGAAACGCAGGGTGTTCTCCGACGAGCTTGAGAAGTAGACGAGGTTGCTCATGCGGTGGCCTGGACGCGCAGACGATTAATCATATCCGGGCGGAAGCCGCTCCAGCTTTCCTGGTCGGTGACCACGACCGGCAGCTGACGGTAGCCCTGCGCGCGTAAATCGTCCGCGGCTTCAGGATGTAAATCGAGATTAATCAGATCAAAAGTGAGCCCACGGTTTTCGATTGCGCGCTTTGTAGCGTGGCACTGAACACAGTCGTTGCGAGTGTATATGGTAATGCGCATGATTCTTATTCTCTCTGTGGTTGAGAATATGAATACTAGATGTGGTGAGGGAAATTATCAACCATACAAGATATAGTATTTTCAGATAAGCAATGCCTGAATGAGCAGCGCGGCGGGTAGCGCTGCGTTTAGCCGCCACGGGTGAAAACAGGCTGGATAAGCGCGAGCGCCCGCCGCCGCAACGGACTACTTCCGCATGCTAATCGCCAGACGGTTAAAAGCGTTCATCAGGCTGGCGGCAAAGGTCAGATCGCTTATCTCCTGGGCGGTGAAAAATTGCCGCAGCGGTTCGTACACGGCGTCTTCCGCGCCGCCTTCGGTAATTAACGTTATTGCTTCCGCCCAGGCCAGCGCCGCGCGCTCTTTATCACTGAAGTGATGGCTCACTTTCCAGCCTGCCAGCGCGTCCAGCTTCGCCTGGTCCACGCCGTCGGTGCGCAGGGCGCCGGCATGCATTTCCAGGCAATAGGCGCAGCCGTTGATTTGCGAGACGCGCAGAAAAACCAGTTCGATCAGCGTCGAGCCAAGGGGGCTGGCTTCCAGCCCTTTTAGCGCCTGCCGCATAGGTTTAAATACCGTCGGGGAAAGGTCGAAGTATGGCTGTCGTAAGGCGATCATGGTGGGGCTCCTCATGTTGGTGTGGGAGCAATTTAGCACTATGATGGACTGCTAAAGAGAGCCATAAATTAACTAAAAAAGCAGGCCATAATGGCAAAGTCCATCTCACTGGTAGTGAACGCTCACCATGTTATTCCCCGCTATCAGCAGATTGCCCGGCAGCTTAAACAGGCGATCGGCGACGGCGAGCTGCCGCCCGGCAGCCGGCTGCCTTCGGGGCGCACTATGGCCCTTGAGCTGGGCGTGGCGCGGGCAACGGTGGAAAACGCCTACGGCGAACTGGTGGCGCAGGGCTGGCTTGAAAGACGCGGCCAGGCGGGGACCTTCGTCAGCCCCTCGGTAACCGCTCCGGCCAGCAATCAGAAGGTGCCCGCCAGCCGGCCGCAGGGCGCGCCGCTGCCGTTTCAGATGGGGCTGCCGGCGCTGGATGCTTTTCCGCGGGCATTGTGGGTGCGACTGATGGGGCGACGCCTGCGCCTGCAAACGCCCTACGATTTAGTGATGCCGGAAAACCGCGGTGAATCCACGCTCAGGCAGGCTATCGCCGACTACCTGCGTTTTTCGCGCAGTATTGAATGCCAGCCGGAGCAGATATTTATCACCGCCGGATTTCAGGCCGCGATGCGGCTGGTGGCGCGAACGCTGGCCCAGCCCGGCGACGGCATCTGGCTGGAAGATCCCGGCTATCGCTATGTGCGCCCGGTCTTCGCCGACGCCGGCATGAGGCTTCAGCCGGTGCCGGTGGACGATGAAGGGATGCAGGTTGACTACGCCCTGCAGCATTATCCGCAGGCGCGTTTCGCCTTGCTCACTCCCGCCCATCAAAGCCCGCTGGGCGTGGCGCTCTCGCTTACCCGGCGCCACCGGTTGCTGGACTGGGCGGCCTCGCGGCAGGGCTGGATAATCGAAGACGATTACGACAGCGAGTTCCGCTACCACGGCAAACCGCTGCCGCCGATCAAAAGCCTGGACGGCCCGGAGCGCGTGATCTACGCCGGGACGTTCAGCAAATCGATGTTCCCCGCGCTGCGCGTCGCCTGGCTGGTCGTGCCGCGGCAGCAGGCCGAGGCGTTCAGCCGGCAGGCCCGCTTCCTGCCTTGTACGGTATCGATACTTATTCAGCAGACCGTTGCCGACTTTCTGCGCGAAGGTCATTTCTGGCGTCACCTGAAAAAAATGCGCCAGTGCTACGGCGAACGTCGCGTATGGCTGGAAACGGCGCTGCAAAACGAGGGGTTTGACGTGGTGCCGCAGGCGGGCGGCATTCAGCTTGTGATGCGCGTAAAGGGCGACGATCGTGCTTTGGTTGCCCGCGCTCGCGCAGCGGGTCTTGCCGTTCAGGCGCTGAGCGACTGGCGGACGATCTCAAAAGGCGAGGGGGGAATTCTCATGAGCTTTACTAATGTGGTTTCGCCGGAGATGGCGCGGCGCTACGCCCGACAGCTAAGACAGGCCATAACGTAAAAACCCCGGCAGCAGGGCTACCGGGGTCGACGCGTATTTAGTATCAACTATCGCTATCTGGCTTTGGTATCGCCGCGCGCTTAGCGACGTGAGGCCAAAATGGCACCGAGGAAGAGGCCGACGGCTGCGCCAATCCCCACGCTCTGCCATGGTTTTTCGCGCACGTAGGTGTCCGCGCAGCTTACCGCATCACAGGCGGCTTGTTTTACGCGGCCACGACCCTGAATGCGGGCCCGGGTTTCTTTCAGGAGGGATTCAGCCTTTTTACGCGCCGCTTCGCCTTCTTCTTTAACATCGCTACCAAAAGACTTAAGAACCTCTTCGAGCGTATCCGCCAGCTGGTTCACGTCGTGGTTAATATCATCAACGCCTTCATTAACTTCGTTACGATTTGGTCGGTTAATCATTTGCTTCTCCCTATTTGCGATGTGACTTTCAGTGTAGACCATAATTTTTAGTAATGAGGCAGGTCACGGTCTTTCACCGTCTTTATGGACTAATCCGAAAGCCCTGCTAATGCTGGTTATTGTATGGTTGCGAAGCTAAAAAGATGACGAGGAAAAATTATGTACTTAAGACCTGACGAGGTGGCCCGCGTACTTGAGAAAGCCGGTTTTACCATGGATGAAGTGACCCCCAAAGCCTATGGCTATCGCCGCGGCGAAGACTACGTGTATGTTAATCGCGAAGCGCGTATGGGACGTACGGCGTTGATCATTCATCCCACGCTGAAAGAACGCAGCCAGTCGCTGGCCGATCCCGCCTCGGAAATTAAAACCTGCGATCACTATCAGCAGTTTCCGCTTTATCTGGCCGGAGACGCGCACCAGCATTACGGCATTCCGCACGGCTTTAGCTCACGCATCGCACTGGAACGTTATCTCTCAGGACTGTTCGGCGAGCATTAATCTGTGGGCTGGCGCTGCGCCAGTCACAGCTCTATGCCCCGGCTTTGGCGTTCCGGTAGCCGCTAAGACGAAACAGGCGGCGGCAGTAGTCAAGGAAATAGCCGTAAGCCGCACCCATCATCATCGACACCACGATATTCGAACTTACGGCGGCGACAATCTGGTTCCAGTCGGCCCCGACGGTTAACAAAATTGCCACGTAGACCGGCGACTGAAAGGTGACATACGCCAGCACGTCCGCGAGGTTTCTTACCCAGCTTGCATCGCTGCGGCGTCTGGCGAAGCGCATGAAGGCATCGCGGTACATGCCGTATGGCCAGGCGATGAGAATATTCACCGGGATGGCCACAAGGCGTGATGAAAGGGACTGGTCAAAGCTCATTCCCGACAGAAAGATCTCAATCATCATGTTTACTACCGAGCAATAAACCACCATCGCAAAGGTATCCGCTACGGCGTGGCGAAGACGTGACTCAGGCGAAAACATTATTCTGACTCCAGGGAATGAACAGCCATAAAAACCAGTATTTACCGCTATGGCTAGTGATAAGGTTTGTTTTTGTGCGAGATGAATAGATTATCTGGCTGCATTGAAATGAACAATTAGAGAAAAATTTTTATTTACAGGCGTTTTGTCAATTAAATCCGCTAAAAGGTCGTTATCCGCATCCGTTTCCTGATTTTGTCGTCCACTTGTTATGTTATTTTTAAAAATCAAATGGTTAAAAACAAAACGTTTTTATGCTGTCCAGCGGCCGCAAGATCGTTATATAATAATTTATATAACGACTAACCACATGAGGGCAGACAGGTGGAGAACCATTTTGGCAAGGGGTTGATGGCGGGGCTTAAAGCCCGCGAAGCTGACAGTGTCACCAAAGTGGCACGCTTCTGTTCGGACTATAAGCGCGGCTTTGTACTGGGGTTTACCCACCGCATTTCTGAGCAAACCGGCGATCGCCAGCGCGCGGCCTGGGAGGCGGGCGTTCTGACCCGGCGCTACAACCTCGATAAAGAATTAGTGGCGGACTTTTTTAAAGAAGTTAAAGCCGATGTGGCGGTGAAATGTTTTTTGGCGGGTTATGAAAAGGGCTATTGATTAAGGCCGATTCTATACCCCCGTGCCCGGTTGTTGAAAACTGGCGATGACAAGGACAGGGCATATTTTATTGGATTCTGGCGGGCAGCGCTGCCCGCCTGCACAGGCCGGTCAGCAAACGCCGAAATCACCTTCCTCTTTATACAGCGTTATCTCAGATGCTTTCAGCCTGACCTGTTCGCCGCTGAGCGGGTTGGCCGGTGCGCAAACCACCTCATCTCCCTGCACGTCAAGCACTTCCATCTTTGGCCCGCCCTTTTTTGGTTGAATCAGATCGCCTGGTTTAAACATATATAGCCTCGCAAAATAAGGTATTAAACTGCCGGTTATACCTATAAACATAGATCAGACCAGCCGGCCGATAAAGAATAGTCGCATAACGTTTTGTGCGCGGCTGGTATAGGGTAGGGAAAGGAGGCGCGATGTTTAATCCCAATGAGTTACAACAGTTTTACACCCATACCAGCGAGAAAACCCTCGCCCGCTGGGCCGCTCATCCCAACCGTGGAAAGGTGCTGGAACAGGGTTTTTACGATCGGCAAAAGCTCGCCATTACCAGCGGCATTAAGCCCTCGCTAACCGAACCGCTATATAAGCTGTTATCGGAAATCGCCGGGCTGGCGCAGGACGATCCGCTGGCGGATGCCATGCCCTTAACGGGGCTGCATTTCACCTTCTTCGCGGTCACTATGCCGATATATCAGCGTTGCGATATCGCCGATATCGATGCAAATTTATCGGCTATCTTCGCAAAAAATGCCAAAAATCATGTGGTGAACATTAGCGGTCTGCGGCTCGTGGCCTTGCCCAATCAGCTGCTTATAGCCGGGGTGCCGGACGAGCAGAGCTACACGGCCAAAGAGGCGTTTGCCCGGCAGCTGCTTGCTTCACCCTGGCGCGATAAGGTGCTCACGCGTCATGGCGATATTCCCTTGCCGCCGCCGTTCTGGCACAGCACGATTTTGCGCTACCAGGCAGAATTTCTTCCTGCCCGGTTCAGGGAGTATTTCAGGGCGCATCAGGCGGAAAGCTATGGGGATGTTGCATCTGTCGTGCGGCTTGCCTTTACCAACTACAACTGGACGGAAGTTCACGACTGCTAGCGTCGGTTCCACGGCATGACGGCCAGCAGCCGCGCCATGCCGCAAAACCCGCTGACGCCGGCAAACAGCAGGCCCGCGCCGACGAAGCCGGAAAGCAAAAAGAAGCCGGGATGAAGGACATACCCCAGCAGGACGCCGGCCAGCACCAGCGCGCCCGCCGCTATCTGAACCTGGCGCATCAGCGGCAAAGGCTGAGATTTATCGGCCAGTATTTCCTGCCCCTCTTTCTTCCATGCGTTCAGGCCGCCTGCCAGCAGGAGGGCCTTAGCCGGCGCGACGGCCTGCGCCAGCTTCTGCGCATTTTGCGACGAGCGCGCCCCCGACTGACAGTAAAAAATCACCGTATCGTAAGGCTCAAACGGGCCAAGCCGGTCGCCGTTTTCGATTGCGGAAAGCGAAAGGAGATGCGCCTCAGCGATATTTTCGCGGGCATATTCATCCCGCTCGCGGATATCGATCAGCGCAGCGCCTTGTGCAAGCAGCGCTTTGGCCTCGGCGGGGGAAATACTCTGCATTGTCATGGCGTTCCTCAGGAGCGTTAATGAATCGGGCAGGATACGAGCGGCATCAGGTTAATTTTTCAACCAGGTCGCGGCTTTGTTCTATCATTCTCATCCCTGCGCTTTCGTTAAGCTGCAGCAGCCTCATAAACAGCAGGTCGCTCACGCACAGCTGCGCCGTGCGCGAGGAAATGGATGAGCTTCGCCAGCGCAGCTCATCGGCAATGGTGTCGAGAGTATAATCGGCCAGCTTTCTGAGCTCGCTGTCCTGCAGGGAGGTAATGGCGACTACCGTTGCGCCTTTTGCTTTTGCTATCTCTGCGGCCAGCACAACCTCTTTACGCCGCCCGGAAGAGGAGATGGCCAGCATCACATCGCGGTTGCTCAGCGTTTGGGCGATGGTCAGCTGCACGTGGCTGTCGTATTCCATCAGCACAGGAAACCCTATTTTTATCAGCTTCCAGGCAAGATCCCTTCCCGCCAGAGAGGAGCCGCCGATGGCGGCAATATGAATGCGCCGGGCGGCCTGAAGCGCGGCGACCACCTTTTCAAACTGAGCCATATCAAGGCTGTCAGTCGTTTTTTTGATGGCGCTAAGTTTTTCATTCAGAAGCTTATTCGCCACATCAGCGAGGGGATCCTGACTGCTGATATCGTTATGCAGAGGCGAGGAGCGTTTACGCTCAGAAACCTGCTTTCCCCACTCCTCAACCAGCGCCATTTTGAACTTTGTGAAACCCTTCAGCCCCAGCTTTTGGGCGAATTTCACTATCGCCGACTGGCTGACGCCAAGCGTTTGCGCCAGCTGCTGCGAGGAGAGCTCTTTTAACGCCTCGGGGCTGTTGATAATAAAGTCCGCAATCTTACGCTCGCCCGGCGTAAAGCGCGCCAGATTCTCAATCAGTTTTTGACGGTACAGCACCAGAATTTCTCCGCAAAAAAGTCCAGTACGATCATCACCTTCTCCTGCCTGAAAGGCAACAAAGCCTGCCGGAAAAGCGCTTTTTTACGGGTTCATTTATCACACAAATTGTATGAAGACGGTCACATTTATTTGCAAAAGAATAAAATATTCCTTCACAATCGCTTTGTGATCATTAATTATTCCATTCGGCGCCAGACCAACTTATAATTTATTCGCTAACGGAATGACGATGATGAAAGCTAAAATTTGTACTCTTTCTGCGCTGGTTTTGATGGCCAGCTTTTCTACGCAAGCAGCTGAAATTTATAAAGGTAAAGACGGATCGACCGTAGATTTGTATGGCCGTTTAGGTTTTAACATTTCCGATAAAAAAACCGGCGATGCGCAGGGCGACTTTGACGGACGCTTCGGATTAAGCGGACGCCAGGTGGTGAATGACACCGTGTCGGTGATAGGTCTTGCCCAGTATCAGGTCAACTCCGCCGAGTACGCCAACAACGTTGAAGGCGAAAACGACAGCCTGACCGCGCGCTATGTCTGGGCCGGTCTGGACATGTCCGAATACGGGAAACTTACCGGCGGCCGCGTCTCCTCCGGCCTGATTATGTTTACCGACATCGGCGACGTGTTCGCCAGCTCAGACGTTTCTACCGCACGCCAGGCGCGACACATCGACCCGACCGCCGTGCAGGTTTTCCGTCAGGATGGCACCGTCCAGTATCAGAATACTTTTGGCGACTTTGATTTTTCTACCGCCTGGATCATAGGCAACAACACCTCCGATCTGGATTACGGCTATAACGCCGCGATGCGCTACACGCTGGATATGGGGGAGGCCGGGAAGCTGGCGCCCGTTGTCGCTTTCCAGAAAACCCGTGCGAAGCAGAGCGATAACAGCCGCACCAACGGCGCAGACACCTTTACCTATGGCGGCGCCGGCACGCGTTACTACCTCGGTTCGCTGATGCTCGGTTTGCTCTACTCGCAGGATACCGTGACCTATACCAACGGCCTTGCGGACAGCAAAGATAAAAACTGGGAGTTCACCGCCGTTTACGACATCAACAGCGACTGGGCGGTACGCGCCGGCTACCGTTATCTCAATAATGAAGGCGGCGATGAGCTGGAGCTGCGTGATACCACCTTCGAGGCGCAGTACAGGCTGACCCCGCGTAGCTCAATCTACACGGCCTATATTTTGCGTAACGGGCAGGACGGCAAAAACGTTATCACCGGCCGCAGCGTGTCGTTTGGCGGAAGCTCTGCTTCAGAGAGTTTTTATCACGCCGGGCTGCGCTACGAATTCTGATTTGCTAACCGGCCGGAGCGGGATAACCGTTCCGGCCACGAAAGGAGAAACAAATGTTCAGAACGCTGTTAACTCTGCTATTGCTTACGCTATCCGGCCTTAGCGTGGCCTCCACGTTGAAAATGGGGGAAAATGTAAACGTTCTGGCTGCGCGCGATGCGCAAATCGATCCGCTGGCGAAGTCGATAACGCTTGGCGCCGGCGAGCAGGCGATGATTGTGCGTTTCGATGCCCCCACCAATCCCGGCTCCGCAAACGAAAGCCAGGGCCGCATCACATCCGATCCCTGGCTGCTGACGTTTAATGCGCCGCTCACCGGAGAGATGACGCTGACCACCGCGACGCCGCGTACGGAAAATGAAGCGCGTAAGGCCGCAAAGGATCCACATTTTGTACTCAGCAGTGCCGCGGGTTCGTCTATTGTACTGAACAGCCAGCCGGTAGCTGTGCCGCAAAGTACTTTGATGACGGATTACAGCCAGTATTTACCTCAGGCTGCCGGCACGCCGCGGACCGCAGCCGGAGCATCTGCCGGACATGAGATGTCCCTAAGCCGGGTGCAAAGTGAATTTTTGAAATTAGACGCGACCCAACGTAAAGCCTTTTTGCGCTGGGCGCTGGAACTTTAACTCTGCCAGTTGGCATAAACGCATAGCGAGACAATGATGAAAATCGATTTATCTGCCCTGACCACCGAAGGCCGTAATACTCAAAGCGAAAATATCGACATGCTTTCTACGGAAGAGATGCTAAGAGTGATTAACAGGGAAGACCAGAAGGTGGCGCTGGCGGTTGAAAAGGTGATCCCGGCTATCACTCAGGCTGTCGATGCCATCGTTGCTGCTTTTCAAAAAGGCGGGCGCTTAATTTACTGCGGCGCCGGCACGTCCGGACGTCTGGGGATTCTCGATGCCAGTGAGTGCCCACCAACTTACGGCACGCCGCGTGAGCAGGTCGTCGCGCTGATTGCAGGCGGCCACCAGGCCATATTACAGGCGGTTGAAAACGCCGAAGACAGCCTGACGATGGGCGTTGAGGATCTGAAAAACATCGGCTTTAACGCAAAGGATGTGCTGGTAGGTATTGCCGCCAGCGGCCGCACGCCTTACGTCGTGGCGGCGCTGAACTACGCCAACGAGCTGGGCGCTGTCACCGTCGCGCTGACCTGTAACGCGGGCAGCGAAATCACCCGCATCGCGAAGATTGCCATCATGCCGGTCGTTGGCGCGGAAGTGGTGACCGGCTCTTCCCGCATGAAGGCCGGGACGGCGCAAAAGCTGGTGCTGAACATGCTGACTACCGGGGCGATGATCCGCAGCGGGAAAGTATACGGCAACCTGATGGTGGACGTAGAGGCCACTAACCAGAAGCTGGTTCAGCGCCAGATCAACATCGTGATGCAGGCGACCGACTGTGACCAGCAAACCGCCTCGCAGGCGCTGACAGCCTGCGGCGGCCACTGCAAAACCGCCATCGTCATGGTGCTGGGCAAGCTGACGGCCGCGCAGGCAAAACAACTTTTAAATGATAACAACGGCTTTATTCGCCAGGCGTTAGCCAATACGGAGATCTAGCAATGGCTAAGATTACGGAACAATTGATTGCCACAATTCTGCAGCTGGTCGGCAATAAAAGTAATATCCAGACCTGCGGGCACTGTATGACCCGCCTGCGTCTTACGCTTAACAACGACCAGCTTATTGAGCATGACAAACTTAAGGCGCTGGCCGGGGTGCTGGGCGTTATCAACAGCGACGATCAGCTGCAAATCATTCTCGGGCCGGGTAAGGCGCAGACCGCCGCCGAAATGATGAATGCGATGCTGGCCAACGGTGCCGGCGCCGTCTCTGAACAACCGAGCGTCGGCTCGGTTGCAAGCGACACTAAACAGAAGATGAAGGCCAGGCAAAACAGCGTGGTGCATCAGTTCCTTGCCAAGTTCGCCACCATCTTTACCCCGCTGATTCCGGGTTTTATCGCCGCAGGGATGCTGCTGGGCTTTGCCACCTTAATTGAACAGGGTCTGCTGACCGACGCCGCCGAAAAAAATGCCGCCATCGTGCATATCGTCGGCTACATGAAAATCTTCGGCAAGGGGCTGTTCACCTTCCTGCCGATCCTGATTGGCTATAACGCGCAGAAGGCCTTTGGCGGCTCGGGCGTAAACGGCGCCATTATTGCTTCGTTGTTCCTGCTGGGCTACAACCCGGAAGCGACGGTAGGGTACTTCTCCGGTATCGATAACTTCTTCGGGATGGGCATCGACCCGCGCGGCAACATTATCGGCGTGCTGATTGCCTCTATTCTGGGCGCGTGGATTGAGCGCCAGATCCGTAAGATCGTCCCGGATAATCTGGATATGATCGTCACGTCGCTGCTGACGCTGCTGATTACCGGCGCGCTGACGTTCACGCTGATTATGCCTTTCGGCGGCGAGCTGTTTAAAGGCATGTCCTGGCTGTTCCTGCACCTGAACGGTAACCCGTTTGGTTGCGCAATCCTCGCGGGCCTGTTCCTGATTGCGGTGGTGTTCGGCGTTCACCAGGGCTTTATCCCGGTTTACTTCGCGCTGATGGACGTGCAGGGCTTCAACTCGCTGTTCCCGATTCTGGCCATGGCCGGCGGCGGGCAGGTGGGGGCCGCGCTTGCGCTTTACTTCCGCTCGGCTAAGCATTCTATGACCCGTAATCAGGTCAAAGGGGCGATCATTCCCGGCCTGCTGGGCGTGGGCGAACCGCTGATTTACGCCGTCACGCTGCCGCGCGTGAAGCCTTTTGTTACCGCCTGTCTCGGCGGCGCCTGCGGCGGCTTCTTCATTGGACTGGTTGCCTGGCTCGGCCTGCCGATTGGCCTGAATACCGTGTTCGGCCCGTCGGGCCTGGTATCGCTGCCGCTGATGACCTCCGCCCAGGGCATCTATGCCGGGATGGGGATTTACGCCGCGGGTGTGCTTATCTCTTATATCAGCGGTTTTATCATCACCTGGTTCTTTGGCTATAAGGATGTCGATCTGACTTAGAACCGGGGCAGGCGGCTTTCCCTCAAACTCACTTTGCCGCCTGCTCTTTTTTGTATCACCTTTCTGATAATCTTTTATTGCCCCATTTTATTTTACCCTCGGCATCCTCGGCCTTAATTTCATCCATAGAAGCTTGCATAATATCGAGGCATGCCTGCGCGGCCATGCCCGTTTTTATCAACGAATTCGTCGCCAGCTGATAATATCGCAAGGTGGACTGGCGGGTATAATCCATGATTAAAGGTAATGCACAGACCGCACCAGTACCAAAACGTTGAACAAGCGTATCCTCAGACTTATCCATTGCATCAGTCGCCTGTAGCGTTACTGATGGATTTTTTATTAAAGCAAACCCCAGCGCTTCGGCTAGCTGCGCCGATTGCGCATCCTTTAAAGAAGGGCTAATTTGCTTTACCGTTTCTGGCAGCTTTTCCAGCGTCTGGATATTTCCTGCTTCGATATCTTTGATTAGCCTGCCATCATTACCGTTTGCGCAGGCGGTTAACATCATCACAGCCAGTAACAGGGCAGGTAGCCGGGAATGAATCATTCTACAACCTCCAGGATTCGGTCACCAGACAACCAGATCCGGTTGCGGGTAACGGGGCCCGGAATAATACATCCTTCTGAGGCATAGCCCGGCTTTGCCGGAGGGCGCTTCTCGCCATGAATGCGAAACAGCGAACGTCCGAAGGACAGGCCGGTTTCTTGCTGTAAAATAATGGTCAAGGGGCCTTTAGAGGATAAATAGCCGGTGATTCGATAGGTGCCGCGAGGTAAGGGGCCTAATCCTTTTACCTGCTGCCAGGATGGATTATTCTTTTTGGTTAATGCGCCCGAATAGCCCGTATCTACGTACTGACCATTATGGTATATCTTTCCCGGGCTCTGCTGATCCGTCCAGGTCATAATATCTCCTTAATATCTGTTCAACTAATCTTTACAGGCCATAAACGTTTTAATTTTGCCATTTTCGTTCAATTGCCGTCATTTAAAGCCATTCAATAATCTAACAGGTTGGGCTTTTATAAAAGTGGGGGCGGCCGGTAATTTGTGCTATACGGTTAGTGAATATATTGTGTTTATTTATATGGTTATTTAAATAATGAATATTTGTACGGGAATTATTGATGAGGAACAGGTCATAAACGACAAGCCATCGTGGCAGGCTGTTTATGTATATCGGGAAAATAGAACCGCCCGTTGAATCAAAGGCTGTTTTCTGAAATCAGATTAATTGTTCCGAATTCAGGAACAGGAAAGGAACGCTGATACCCAGGGTAACAGCGTTCCGTGTTGCTTCGGAACTACAAAAGTGAAGCCTAATCGACTTTTTGCGGCGGCGGTTCCATCGCCAGCGCGCTTGCGCTGGCGGGGTCAAAGAGTGAAAGGCTTTCAATCTGATCCAGCATGATCACCTTGCGGAAAGCCATGGCGCTTTTGGGCTCTGAATCCAGGGTGATATCATGATCGGCATACCACTTGCTGTAATTATGCTCAATGCACAGGTTCATCTTTTCTCCGTCGCGATAGCCGCTCAGCATGGGGATCAGCACCACGTTTGCCGTTTTTTCGTATTCAAGCGTCGCGGTGTGGATCATGCCGATGTAAATCCGTCTCGACTTAAGCGTAACCAGCGCCAGCTCACCTTCCTCCATGCACTGGTAAAGCAGCTGTTCGATACCGCTTGAGCGCGCGAGGCTCTTATAGAGCGTTTTCCTGCCGTTGCCATCCAGCCGCGCGCTGCCGGCCCAGTTGGAACGGTACAGGCAGAAAAATACGGCGAAGGTCAGCATGATGACAACGGGCGCCTGGATACCAAGAAAGCTCCAGTTCATAAAGACCATTTGCCAGTCGGCATAATTGCCGGGCATAAGGTGTAATGCGTTTATGGCGGCAGAGAGCGCGAGCAAAAGCAGCCAGATCAGGCCGGTGGCGATAACGCCCTGCAGCACGAAGATGCAGCCATAAAGGGCCACCAGAAAATAGACGTCCCAGCCGAAGGAGCGCTTAATCTTAAAACGCGTGGACAGGTCCCGGCTCGTGTACCAGTAGCCGCATACCATCAGCACCATAAAGATCGCCGTTCCCATATCAGGCTCTCTTCAACGCGTTGACATGGCGCAGAAAATCCTCGCGCACCTCTTTGCTTTTAAAATTCACCGATGCGTTACCATCCTGGTCGATAATAATACGATCTCCATCCTCAACGGATTCAACAACATCCTGATGGCTCATCACCTGCAAAAGCAGCTCGGGGCTGGAAAAGATCGACAGAAGAAAACGACGCATGCGGATACATCCTTATGAAGAAAACAGACAAGCCTGGTTGAATAATGATGCCTCAGCCATAGGGTTATGCTGAAAAGAGGGGCCTGAGTGCTTCTGAACGGACAGGCGGCGCGGATCGGGTCGCTGCTGCCCGTTGCATGTCAGTGGATATCCGGCTTCGTATGTCCGCCAATCATCCGCAGACCCGTTTCACTGCGAATAAAGCGTGGCGTTTTTAAATCTTCGACCATGACGTTGAGCAACTCGAATAATAATCCGCCGATCTGCTCTTCCTGTTCAGGCGACTGCTGGCAGATGCAGATGAGCTGTATCCAGTTGCGAACTGTACGGCTATTGAAAACCGGAAAATGGTGTCAGCGTGAACCTGCAATACCGTCTTGCGGTATCAGAGACGACAAATATTGAAGTAAAAGTGGCGACAGGCGATGGCCTGTTCTTGCGGATCGATCAAAATCTTTCAGAAATAGCCGCGAAAGCTCAGGATGCGCAAAAAAACGCATGAGAAACGCTCGACGTTGTGGATGCGACAACCCACGGTAGCTGTAGGTCCACACACTCGGTTGTGATGGGATTACATACCCACACCATCACTGTTGCCGGTAACGCAGACAATACCGTAAAAAGACATTGCTTATAACTACATCGTGAGGCTTGCATAATGGCTTTTAAATTTTCAGGTAAAGACCGCACTATCCGAATTTATAACCTTGGCGCAGATACCAGAGAGTTTATTGGCGCGGGTGATGTCTGTATACCGGCTAATACAGGTCTACCGGCAGACGGCAAATATTGCGCAGACGGACGTGTCAGAGGGAAAAGTCACCGTATTTATCGGAACAAAGTGGGAGATTGTCGAGGACTACCAAAATCAAACGCTCTACAGCAAAGAAACGGGCTCGGTGCTTTACCTGCAGACGTAACGACAATCGCCCCTGACGGAAACTACATGGACTGGAATGGTGAAGGGTGGGAGAAAGACACAGAAGCAGAGTGTGCTGCAGCAGTGTCTTTCGCTGAAAGTGAGAAAAAGCGGCTCATGCAAGAGGGCCACGCTGACCATTGAAACGTTACAGGATGCGGTTGATTTATCTTTTGCGACGGATGCAGAAGTTGAGTGTTTGATTGAATGGAAAAAGTACCGAGTACCACTCAGCCGTGTTGATATCAACGAAGCTCAAGATATTCAGTGGTCGTCTCCGCCAGTTTGCAATTGAGTTAGGGGGAGAGATTATTGGATTGCTATGAATGTTAGAGTAGAATCATTAGCAAGATTACTTAATAGGAAGATTTCATGTCATTCAAAATAAAAATGAAGGTGCTAGAATGGATAATTAGTTTTATCAGGAAGAGCGTAAGGGTTTCCCCCGATGAGTTAGATTTTACTAAGATTAAAAAGATAGTTATACTAAACAATAAAAGGCTTGGTGATTTTTTATTTTGTACGCCAGCAATTAAAGCTCTCAAGGACGCTAATCCGCATGTTAAGATAATTGTCGTTACGAGCCATGGCAATAAAGATTTAATTAAGGAGTGTCCATATATCGACGAGGTTGAGTATATGGGTGAAAATATGAAGGAGGTAATTCGAGTTGGTAAGCAAATTCGAAAAGAAAAGCCTGAGTTAGGTATTATATTTCACTCGAAATGTCCCTATGATATTATAGCAATGACATTATCAGGTGTTTCATGTCTCATGAAACATTATTTTGGCAATGAACGGAAGGTTTTAACTAAGGCATGCGATGCTGTAGTTATGGGGGGAGTTTATCCACCTGTTCAAAATGACTTATCTCTTGTCAAGAGGCTAGGTATTAAAACTGAAGGGAAAACGATGTTTTATCCTTCGCCTGTCGGGGAAAAAACAAACAGAGGATTAAATATAGGTATCCAGCTTGGTGCATCTGGATTCGACAGGCATTTCCCTGCGGTCATTGCCGCGCAGGTTGTTGCTAATATATTAAAAGCTTATCCTCATTGTACTTTCCACTTGATTGGTGTTAAAAGTGAAACTAATTTGGCCAAAGAATTTTACAAGTTACTGAAACCTGAACTATCAGAAAAGGTTGTTGATCATGTTGGGAAAACATCTTTGCATGAGTTGGCGAATTTAATTAATAATTTTACTGTTCTTATCACTCCAGATACGGGATCGCTACACATTGCTACTGCTTTGCAAACAAAAACAGTAAGTCTCTTTACTGTCAAACAAGAAAAAGCCAGCGTCCCCCAGCAGGATACTGAACTGCATCAGGTTCTATATGCCTCAGATTATATTTGTAATGAAAACAGTAATAATAAAAGCAAGCTTTCTTCAATACCATCAGAGGAAATAGTTGCTGCGACTATAAAAGTTATAAGTTAATAATAAGGCTGGTTTATTTACCAGCCTTTAAAATATAGCTATCGTTGATTTATAACCTTATCAGCAGCTACGCGCGACAGGAAGCCCGAACGGCTTCCATATTCCGGATGTGCTGCAACAAACTGAACGATATGACGCATCAATAATGAGGGAAGCGTGACATTTATTTTTTCCGCTTTCCCCATCAGGCGCGTTACACGCCGCCTCATACTCTGGGCCAGGTTGTTGGCCCAGCAGAAGCGCTGCCAGTCATCACTGCCGTACTGGCTGCCCTGGTCCGAATGTACGATGACCCCACTTTTAGGTTTCGACCCCATACGGCCATCATTAGCACATCCAGCACCAGTTCACGTGAGAGAGGAGTTTAAGTTACGGGCAAAGAGATCGATAACCACCGCCCGGTACAGCCAGCTATGCCAGGTACGGATATGGGTAATATCATTCACCCAAACCTGATTGGCCCGAATGACGGTAAACTGCCGCTGCATACGATTAGGGGCAATGGCTGAAGGTCTGCCCGCTATCCTGAGTGGCGCTTTATAGCCGCGTACGGCTTTGAGCCGGCTCAGTTGCATAATACGGCTCACCCGGTTTTTACCACAGATTCCACGACTTCATTCAGATCGCCATGAATCCGGCGATAGCCATATACGCCACCGCTCAGGGAATATGAATCGTGGATGAGCGTCAGCAGGCGCTGGTTATCTATATCGCGTGCCGAGACCGGATTGTGCAGCCACGCATAGAATCCGGCCCGGGCGACATACAGTAACCGACACATTGTCATGACACCCCATACACCACGATGTTCATTGATAAAGCGGTAATTCTCAGCCGGGCTCCCTTGCAACGTAACGCGTGGCCTTTTTCACAATGTCCCCCTCTTCTTCGGTACGCTTTAACTGCGCCCTGAGTTTCAGCATCTCACTTTTGGCTGGCTTCCAACAAATCACAGGCGTGCTGCTCGCTGTTATCGGGCCTGATGGCCCGTAACCACTTGTAAAGACTGTGTGCAGAAACTCCCAGTCGCTCGGATACTTCGGCAACGGAATAACCGCGCTCCGTTATTTGACGGACGGCTTCTTCCTTAAATTCAGGTGTAAATCTTGGTGTGACCATATGCTCCTCCTGTGCCCAAACTATTGGGCAGGATCGTCTATCGGGGCGGGGTCAGTCCAAACATCTCTCTCAAGCGAGCGCCAGATATCGTCGGCATAGTCCTCTGTTACGCTGGCTTTCTTCACATTCCACCAACGCTCGGCAACTAACAGGAAAGTGTTGGTTTTGGCCTCTTGAGAATTCCTCACCTGTTCTTTTTGATGTTCCTGAGGATCAATATCTTTTGCCAATAAAACTCGAGATTCGGCTCTGAGTTTACGCGCATCAGAAAGTGAGACGTTAGGGTAGGCACCGAAGCTCTGCTTGGTTCGCTGCTTGGTCAGAGGCCCGATAGTAACGGAACTGCCAGAGCTTACTACCGCTGGACTTGATTAACAGAGTAAGCCCGTCACCATCATACAGCTGGTAATCGGCATCTTTAGGTTTGGCGGCTTTGATTTCCTTAACGGATAGAGGTTTGGTTTGTCTTGCCATTGCCGGGTTTCCATAGTTTTAGGCACCTCAAAAACAATAAAGCTTTATGCGGTGCCTAAAAGGTTCGAGTTGGCTTCAGACTTCGCGGGACAAATCACAGGCACAAAAAAGCCCGCAGGGCTTGCGCCGTGCGGGCTATTTAGACTTTATCGGATGACTCTGGTAATCATCGATTGAAGATTTTGGTGGAGCTGGCGGGAGTTGAACCCGCGTCCGGAATTCCTAGACCGTCGGCACTACATGCTTAGTCATATCTTTACATTCGCCGGGCAACTGCGGACAGACACGCCATTACCAAACTATCCTGATTAAGTTTAATGCTTCAACCCCAGGCAAGGTATCCACACGATCTCTTTTGGGTTTGACCTCTCTTGATCCCCGTCCTAAGAGCGGAGGCTAGGGAGAGAGGGCTCTTAGCAGGTTATTAAGCTGCTAGGGCGTAGTTTTCGTCGTTTGCGACTATTTTTTTGCGGCTTTTTACGAGGCCAACCGCCCCTCGGCATGCACCTTGGGTTTCGCAAATCCCGTCGAATCCAGAATCAGCCCCACAAGTGTTTTGTAAGTATAACAGAGTTTTGTCGTCCGTTACCAGCCCTCTGCCTTGCTAAGGTTCACACGAGGGTAATCAGCGCCCCGCGTGCTTCATAATACGCGCCTTATCCTGCGCCCATTCGCGGTCTTTCAAATCCGTACGTTTGTCGTGCTGCTTTTTACCTTTCGCTACGCCAATTTTTACTTTGCACCAGGCGTTTTTCCAGTACATGGAAAGCGCGACTACGGTGTAGCCGTCACGATTGATGCGGCCATAAAGGTTGTCCAGCTCGCGTTGGTTCAGTAGCAGCTTACGGGTACGCGTCGGATCGCAGACCACGTGGCTTGAGGCGACGTTCAGCGGCGTGAAGTTTGCGCCGAACAAGAAGGCTTCGCCGTCTTTTAAGATGACGTAGCTGTCGCTGATATTGGCCTTCCCGGCGCGCAGTGTTTTTACTTCCCAGCCTTGCAGTACGAGACCCGCTTCAAATTCGTCTTCGATAAAGTATTCGTGACGGGCGCGTTTGTTCTGCGCAATGGTGGCTGAGCCAGGTTTGTGTGCTTTTTTCTTTGTCATAGTGCTGCTCAGTATACGCAATCAAGAGTTCAAAGACACCCCGCTTCACTGCGGGCGGAAAGGAGTTATCTTAGCATGCCCACGGCTTAGAATTTTTCATTGCCCGGAGATAAATGTTATTATTTATAGGTTGTATGACTCACAGGAAAAGCTATGCCTCAGATCAGTCGTACTGCCCTGGTGCCTTACAGCGCGGAGCAGATGTATCAGTTAGTGAACGATGTGGACGCCTACCCGGACTTTTTACCTGGTTGCACCGGCAGCCGGGTTATCGATGTTTCCGCCAGCCAGATGACGGCGGCGGTAGACGTCTCAAAAGCGGGGATCAGCAAAACGTTCACCACGCGCAATACATTAACCAGCAACCAGAGCATTTTGATGCACCTCGTCGACGGGCCGTTTAAATCCCTGCGGGGAGGCTGGACGTTTACGTCGCTGGGCGCCGACGCCTGCCGCATTCAGTTCCAGCTGGATTTTGAGTTCACGAACAAGCTGATAGAACTGGCGTTCGGCCGCATCTTTAAAGAGCTTGCAGGCAGTATGGTTCAGGCTTTTACCACGCGGGCCAAAGAGGTTTA
Source organism: Dryocola mayonis (assembly GCF_051307045.1). Classification (NCBI taxonomy): domain Bacteria; kingdom Pseudomonadati; phylum Pseudomonadota; class Gammaproteobacteria; order Enterobacterales; family Enterobacteriaceae; genus Dryocola; species Dryocola mayonis. The sequence goes on along the minus strand of NZ_CP150452.1, from coordinate 3,271,962 downwards.
CAGTGTCGCCTGATCTCAACGTCGAGGTTGTTTACGCGCTGCCCGAAAAGCAGTATTTGCGTCAGGTAAAGCTGGCGCAGGGCAGTACGGTGGAGCAGGCGATAGAGGCTTCTGGCCTGCTGGAGCTGCGTAGCGACATCGATCTCAGTAAGAATAAAGTCGGTATTTTCAGCCGCCCGGTAAAGCTCAGCGATGAGGTGAATGAGGGTGACAGAGTGGAAATTTATCGCCCGCTGATTGCGGACCCCAAAGAGCTGCGGCGACAACGCGCGGCTAAATCGCAGAAATAAAAAAGGCGCTTAAAAAGCGCCTTTTTTCATCTGCCTCTCGCCTTAGCGATCTTTTTCCAGCTTTGGCTTGTTATCGATGTTGGTTAATACACCGCTGCTGTTAAAGGTCAGCGTCAGCGTTTGCTGAGTCACGCCTTCATGGCCTGGTTGCTGACGGAATACGTAGAACCAGGTGTTGGTGCCGAACGGATCGGTCATCATCGGCGTACCCAGGGCATAAGCAACCTGCTGTTGAGTCATACCGGTACGGATCTTCGACACGTCATTCTGTGTCAGGTAGTTCCCCTGGTTGATATCGGGGCGGTAAACCACTCGCTCCAGAGTGGAACAGCCTGCGGTCAACATCAGAAGAACCGCTGCGGCAGCAGTCAGCGTTTTACAGCGCATAATGATTTGATTCCTTTTCGGGCCCGAGCAGCACGTGGCTCATTCGTAATATGCCGATGATAATAAACCTTTTCGCAGTTTAAAACCTTAAGGCGCTCAACTCAGACCCTGGCAGGACAAAAAAGTTGGCTCAAAACCTGCTCAATGGCCAATCCATTGACTGAATGCTGCTTTTTTGAGCGGTAAACGGCAGATTGTTCCGCCGCAGCCTGTCAATCCGCTAGGCCGCCAGCAGTTCTTTCGCGTTAGCCAGGGTGTTGCGGGTGACTTCGCTTCCGCCAAGCAGACGAGCCAGCTCCTGAAGGCGGGAACGTTTATCCAGCGGTTGCATATGGGTTTCCGTCATTTCACCATCGGTTTCTTTGCTGACGAAGAAATGGTGATGCCCGCAGCCTGCGACCTGCGGCAGGTGCGTTACGCACATAACCTGCGTTGATTCGCCCAGCTGACGCAGCAGTTTGCCCACCACGGCCGCCGTTGGCCCGCTGATGCCGACATCCACCTCATCGAAAATCAGCGCCGGCGTTTCCATCTTACGGGCGGTAATCACCTGGATGGCCAGCGCAATACGCGACAGCTCGCCGCCGGAGGCGACTTTAGCCAGCGGCTGCAAAGGCTGCCCCGGGTTGGTGCTGACGCGGAAATCGATACGATCGGCGCCCTCGGCCGTCAGATGGTTTTCATTAAACTCAACGTCAATAGCCAGCTTGCCGTGAGGCATGGAAAGGGAATGCATGCTTTCGGTGATGAGCTGGCAGAGCTCGGCCGCGTAATGAGTACGGCGCAGGTGCAGCTCACGCGCCACGCAGAGCGCCTGTTCATGGTGATGCGCCACCGCCTGCATCAGTTCATCCTGCGAGGTGGGCCTGCTCGTCCAGCTGCTGCTGTTCATCAAGTAATTTCTGGTGGAACAGCGGCAGTTCCTCCGGGGATATGCGGTGCTTACGCGCCAGATTTATCTGCCGTGAAATACGCTGTTCCAGTTCGTACAGGCGATTAGGATCGAGGTCCAGACGGTCACAGTAATGACGCAGCTCGTCGCTGGCTTCGGAAATCTGAATGGCGGCTTCTTCCAGCATATCCAGCACGCCGGAAAGCTTGTTATCCAGGCCGACGAGTTCGCTCATCAGCTGGCGGGCGGTGTGCAATTGATTATGCAGGTTGCCGTCTTCGCCGTCGGCGAGGATGTCCAGCGCCTGCTGGCTGGTTGAGAGCAGCTGCCCGCTGTTGGCCAGGCGCTTGTATTCTTCGTCGATCTGTTCGAACTCGCCGGCCACGGGCGCGAATTCGTTAAGCTCTTTAAGCTGGTAGTGCAGCAGCTCCGCGCGCGCGGCGCGCTCCTGGGAAAGCTGCTGATGCTGAGCCAGATCGCGACAGCTCTGGTGCCAGGCGCGATAACGTTCCGCCATTTGCGCGATAAGCCCGTGCTCGCCCGCGTAGCCGTCCAGCAGGTTTTTTTGATGCTCAGGCTTCAGCAGCAGCTGATGCGCATGCTGGCCGTGGATTTGAATGAGCAGTTGTCCAAGATCGCGAAGCTGGGAAAGGGGAACCGCGGTGCCGTTGATAAAGCCGCGCGAGCGGCCATCGCTGCTGATAACGCGGCGCAGCAGGCATTCGCGGCCTTCTTCCAGCTGGTTTTCTTCCAGCCAGCGCAGGGCGGCGGGCGTATCTTTTAAAGAGAAGCGGGCGCATAAGTCGGCACGACCGGCGCCCTGACGCACCATATCGGCTTCTGCGCGGCCGCCCAGGCACAACCCTAAGGCATCAATCGCAATAGATTTACCGGCGCCGGTTTCGCCGGTGATAGCCGTCATGCCGTGCTGAAAGTCAATTTCCAGCTCACGAACGATTGCGAAATTACTGATGGTAAGTTGTGCCAGCATAGCCACCTTCCTGTATATAACAACATAGCTGTAGTTACATCCAGTATAACCTGGTTATCTATCCAGTAAAGTGGCTTGGGCGGTTTTCAGAATAATTTTTTTGACCAGCCGAGTTTTGAGCTCAATGTGTTGAAATAGCTGTAGTCTTTCGGATGAATGAGGTTCAGGTGATAGTCGCAGCGTCGAATCAGCACGTCTTCGCCTTCCTGAATCGGCAGGGCTATCTGGCTGTCGCAGCTGATTTCCAGGTCGCTGCGCATATGCGAAAAGCGCAGGCGGATGGTGCTGCTGCTGTTGATAACCAGAGGGCGCGCCGAGAGCGTGTGCGGGAACATCGGCACAAGCGTAATGGCGTCCAGAGAAGGCGTTAAAATCGGGCCGCCGGCGGAAAGCGAATAGGCCGTCGAGCCGGTTGGCGTGGAGATAATCAGGCCGTCGGAACGCTGGGAGAAAGCGAAGACTTCGTCTATGTAGACTTCAAATTCAATCATATGCGCGACTTTTCCAGGGTGCAGCACCACTTCATTAATGGCGGTGCTCAGCCGGGTCGGCTTGTCGTGCTGGCACACCTGCGCCTCAAGCAGGAAGCGCTTTTCGGCGATGTAATGGCCTTCCAGCACGTCCGCCAGCTGCTGCTGCGCGTTATCGGGGTCCAGGTCCGTAAGAAAGCCGAGGTTGCCACGGTTGATGCCGATAACCTTTATATCGTAGCGCGCAAGCACCCGGGCTGCGCCAAGCATATTGCCGTCGCCGCCGACCACCACGGCCAGATCGGCAAGCTGGCCGATTTCAGCCAGCGTGCCGGTTTTGACGTTTTTCAGGTTCAGCTCCTGGGCAATCTGCTGTTCCACGATGACGTCGTAGCCTTTTCCGCATAGCCAGCGATAAAGCATTTCATGCGTGGTCAGTGCCGTTGGGTGGCGTGGATGCCCGACAATGCCAATACATTCGAAATGGGTGTTCGCTATTCTGGTAGTCATCGTGGTGGTCCTTATACGCAGACGTTTATGACAATATGTCACGTTCCCTTGAATCCCGGAAACTGATCCCCATAATAAGCGAACCAGCGAGATGAATGCTAAAAACGCGGAGAATTTCATGAGTAGTAAAGAACAGAAAACACCAGACGAGCAAGTCCCGGAAGACATTGCAATGGAAAGCCACGACGAAGTAGAGGCCGTAGAAGGCGTCGAGGTGGATCCGCGCGACGAACAAATTGCCGATCTGACTGCCCAGTTGGAAGAGGTTCAGCAGCGCGAACGCGACAGCCTGCTGCGTACTAAAGCCGAGATGGAAAACCTGCGTCGTCGTACCGAGTTGGACATCGAGAAAGCGCACAAATTTGCGCTGGATAAATTCGTCAACGAGCTGCTGCCGGTGATCGACAGCCTGGATCGCGCCCTTGAAGTGGCGGATAAATCCAACCCGGACCTGGCGGCGATGGTTGAAGGGATTGAGCTCACTCAGAAATCAATGCTGGACGTGGTCCGCAAGTTCGGCGTGGAAGTGGTGGGTGAAACCAACGTGCCGTTTAACCCGGACGTTCACCAGGCCATCGCCATGGTGGAATCCGAAGAGGTTGCGCCTAATCACGTGCTGATGGTGATGCAAAAGGGCTACACCCTTAACGGCCGTACTATTCGCGCCGCGATGGTTTCCGTTGCAAAAGCGAAATAAATAGCCTTTAACAAAAAGCCAGCCTTCTTACGGGCTGGCTTTTTTTTGCCTGTTATTCCTCAACGCTCTGGCGCAGCGGCTTCACCGGCGTGACGCGCACCTGCTTAATCATATTGTCCTGCACGTCGAGGATATCTATATCGTAGTAGGTGATGCGCACCCGGGTATCCCTGGCCGGGATCTCCTGCAGCTCTTCCAGCAGCATGCCGTTTATCGTGCGCGCGTCGTCTTCCGGCAGCGTCCAGTTAAAGGCTTTGTTGATTTCGCGCACGTTGGCGCTGCCTTCAATGATTACCGAGCCGTCATTCTGCGGCATCACCTCTTCGGCAAGCGTCGGCGACATTGAGGTGGTAAAGTCGCCCACAATCTCTTCCAGGATATCTTCTACGGTGATCAGCCCCTGGATATCGCCGTACTCGTTGACCACAAGGCCGACTTTCTTCTTGTTGCGCTGGAATTTCACCAGCTGCACGTTCAGCGGCGTGCCTTCCGGAACAAAATAGACTTCATCAGCGGCCCGCAGCAGGGTTTCTTTGGTGAACTCCTGCTTTTCGGTCATCAGGCGGTAAGCTTCGCGCACGCGCAGCATGCTGATGGTGTCGTCCAGGGTATCGCGATAGAGCACAATGCGCCCGTGCGGGGAGTGGGTCAGCTGGCGGACGATGGATTTCCAGTCGTCGTTGATGTCGATGCCAACGATTTCGTTACGCGGGACCATGATGTCATTCACGCTGATCTTTTCCAGATCCAGCACCGAAAGGAGCATGTCCTGGTTGCGGCGGGAAATCTTCGCGTGGGACTCATGCACGATAGTGCGCAGCTCGTCTTTGCTGAGCGCCGCGCTAATAACGTTATCGGTTTTAATGCCCACCATGCGCATCAGCATGCGGGTGATGACGTTCAGCAGCCAGACCAGAGGCATCATCAGAATCTGCAGCGGGCCGAGCAGGAAGCTGCTTGGATAGGCGACTTTCTCCGGATAGAGCGCGGCGACGGTCTTCGGCAGCACCTCGGCAAAAACGAGCACCACGAAGGTCAGAATACCGGTAGCGATAGCCACGCCCGCATCGCCATAAAGACGCATGCCGACGATGGTGCCGATGGCGGAGGCGAGAATATTCACCAGGTTGTTGCCGATAAGAACAAGGCTAATCAGGCGGTCCGGCTTGCGAAGCAATTTTTCGACGCGTTTAGCGGCACGGTTGCCCTGCTTGGCAAGATGGCGCAGGCGATAACGGTTGAGCGTCATCATGCCGGTTTCTGAGCCGGAGAAGTACGCTGAAACCACCACCATGATAATCAGAGTGACAATCAGCGTGGTGGTTGAGATGTGATCCAAAAGGGTTGTCCTTTAAAGTTGCGAAATTAGCCAACGAACTGTTGCAGGACCCGGCTACCGAAGTAGGCGAGGGTCAAAATCGCGGCCCCTGTGACGTTAAACCATACTACGCGGCGGCCGCGCCAACCTTCATGATAGTGTCCCCACAGCAAAATGACGTACACAAACCATGCGAGAATAGACAGCACCGCTTTGTCGACGTTTTCCATGCTAAAGAGGTTGTGCATATAAAACAGACCGGTGGAGAGCGTCAACGTCAGCAGCACCACGCCAACCTGGGTGATGTGAAACATCTTGCGCTCGATGACCATCAGCGGCGGCATTTCGGCGCTAAAGGCGAGCTTTTTGTTTTTGAGCTGGAAGTCTATCCACGCCAGCTGCAGGGCGTACAGCGCGGCGATAATCAGCGTGGCGTAGGCAAACAGCGCAAGGCCAATGTGAATCATCATCCCCGGGGTGGTCTCCAGATGGGTGATGAATTCGTTAGGCACAAAGGTGGCAAAGGCGAGGTTGATCAACGCAAAGGCGTACACGATCGGCAAAAGTAGCCAGCCGCGGTTGCGCGAAGCGACGATCGTCATTACCGTACAGATCATCAGGCTGATCAGCGAACCGACGTTCAGCAAGCTGAGATTCTGCCCGCCGTTATCCGCAAAAATGCGGGCTTCCAGCGCCAGCGCGTGGCTGATAAGCGCAATGGCGGCCGATAAAATTGCCAGGCGGCGCCATGCGCTGTTCTTCGTGAGCAGGCCGGGAATGATCAGCGCGAGGCTGATGGAGTAGGCTACAAGCGCAAGGAGTGCGAAAACAGGCATATAAGGTGTCGGTCAATTAGCCAGAGATGAAAAAAGGCAGTATAACGTTACCTGTCGCCTGCTCCAACCGTTGCATCACACCAAAGGCGGCTTCATGTTATAATCCGCCAAATTCTGTTTTGTGTCGCGTACCGCGGCCTTAGTTACCACGTTAGGCAAAATACAATGTTTGATAATTTAACTGACCGTCTGTCGCGTACCCTGCGCAATATCAGCGGCCGTGGGCGGCTGACTGAAGAGAACGTTAAAGAAACGCTGCGCGAAGTGCGCATGGCGCTGCTGGAGGCGGACGTTGCGCTGCCGGTGGTGCGCGATTTCATCAGCCGCGTAAAAGAAAAAGCGGTTGGCCACGAAGTTAACAAGAGCCTGACGCCGGGCCAGGAGTTCGTCAAAATTGTCCGCGCCGAGCTGGTTGCGGCAATGGGTGAAGAAAACGCCGTGCTGAACCTTGCCGCGCAGCCGCCAGCGGTGGTGCTGATGGCGGGCCTGCAGGGCGCGGGTAAAACCACAAGCGTGGGCAAGCTGGGCAAGTTCCTGCGCGAAAAGAACAAGAAAAAAGTGCTGGTTGTTTCTGCCGACGTTTATCGCCCGGCGGCGATTAAACAGCTGGAAACCCTGGCCGAGCAGGTTGGCGTTGATTTTTTCCCTTCCGACGTCGGGCAAAAGCCTGTCGATATCGTCAACGCCGCGCTGAAAGAGGCGAAGCTGAAGTTCTACGACGTGCTGCTGGTGGATACCGCCGGTCGTTTACACGTAGACGAAGCGATGATGGACGAAATCAAACAGGTTCACGCCGCGATTAACCCGGTTGAAACCCTGTTTGTGGTCGATGCGATGACCGGCCAGGATGCGGCGAATACCGCTAAGGCGTTTAACGAAGCGCTGCCGCTGACTGGCGTAGTGCTGACTAAAGTAGATGGCGATGCGCGCGGCGGTGCGGCCCTGTCTATTCGTCACATCACCGGCAAGCCGATTAAATTCCTCGGCGTCGGCGAGAAAACCGAAGCGCTGGAGCCGTTCCACCCGGATCGTATTGCCTCCCGTATTCTGGGCATGGGCGACGTGCTGTCGCTTATCGAAGATATCGAAAGCAAGGTCGACCGCGCGCAGGCTGAGAAGCTGGCCAGCAAGCTGAAGAAAGGCGACGGTTTCGACCTCAACGACTTCCTTGAGCAGCTTAAGCAGATGAAGAACATGGGCGGCATGGCGAGCATGATGAGCAAGCTGCCGGGCATGGGACAGCTGCCGGACAACGTCAAATCCCAGATGGACGACAAGGTTCTGGTGCGCATGGAGGCGATTATCAACTCCATGACGCTGAAAGAGCGCGCCTCTCCAGAAATCATTAAAGGTTCCCGCAAGCGCCGTATCGCGCAGGGTTCCGGCATGCAGGTGCAGGACGTCAACCGCCTGCTCAAGCAGTTCGACGACATGCAGCGCATGATGAAGAAAATGAAGAAAGGCGGAATGGCGAAAATGATGCGCGGCATGAAAGGCATGATGCCGCCAGGTTTCCCTGGCCGTTAAGCTCATTTAGATTGCTTTTTGCGCCCAAATGAGTAAAATTTTCGGGCTTTTAATATGACACCGGGCTCCGTCCCTCGATGGGGCCCGGTGTTTTATTCACTAAAGAGGATGTTATGGTAACTATTCGTTTAGCACGTCACGGCGCTAAAAAGCGTCCGTTCTACCAGGTTGTTGTTACTGACAGCCGTAATGCACGTAACGGTCGCTTCATTGAGCGCGTTGGTTTCTTCAACCCTATCGCCGGTGAGAAAGACGAGGCAAGCCGCCTGGATCTGGATCGCATCGAGCATTGGGTTGGCCTTGGCGCTACCGTTTCCGATCGCGTAGCTACGCTGATCAAAGCAGCAAAAAAAGCAGCTTAATCTGTCACGGTGGTCATGATGAGCAATCAACTCTCCGCAAAGGCACCTGTTAACCCAATAGTGTTGGGAAAGATGGGCTCCTGCTACGGTATTCGTGGTTGGCTCAGAGTGTTTTCCTCCACCGAAGACGCCGAAAGCATTTTTGACTATCAGCCCTGGTTTATCCAGAAGGCGGGTCAGTGGCAGCCGGTTCAGCTGGAAAGCTGGAAGCACCACAATCAGGATCTGATCATCAAGCTGAAAGGCGTTGACGATCGGGATGCCGCGAATCTGCTCACCAATTGCGAAATTGTGGTCGATTCAACGCAGCTGCCGCAGCTCGAAGAGGGCGACTACTACTGGAAAGACCTTATGGGCTGCCAGGTAGTGACCACTCAGGGTTATCAGCTCGGGAAAGTCATCGATATGATGGAAACCGGCTCCAATGACGTTCTCGTCATTAAGGCAAACCTGAAAGATGCGTTCGGTATCAAGGAGCGGCTGGTTCCGTTCCTCGATGGGCAGGTTATCAAGAAAGTCGATCTCGCTACTCAAACGATTGAAGTAGATTGGGATCCTGGTTTTTAAACCTCCGGATAAACGGTAACAGCACGGCGTGATGGGGATTGGCTTGTGTTTATTGGTGTAGTTAGCCTGTTTCCAGAAATGTTCCGCGCAATTACCGATTACGGGGTAACTGGCCGGGCAGTTAAAAATGGCCTGCTGAGCATCCAGAGCTGGAGTCCGCGTGACTTCACTTATGACCGGCACCGTACCGTGGACGATCGTCCTTACGGCGGCGGACCGGGTATGCTCATGATGGTAAACCCGCTAAGGGAAGCCATCCACGCAGCGAAAGCGGCGGCAGGGGAAGGCGCAAAGGTAATCTATCTTTCACCTCAGGGACGCAGGCTCGATCAGGCAGGCGTCTGTGAACTGGCAACCAACGAGAAGCTGATTCTGGTTTGTGGCCGTTACGAGGGAATCGACGAGCGCGTGATCCAGACCGAAATTGACGAAGAATGGTCAATCGGCGATTACGTTCTCAGCGGTGGCGAGCTACCGGCAATGACGCTGATTGACTCCGTCTCACGGTTTATTCCGGGTGTACTGGGCCATGAAGCATCGGCAATCGAAGATTCGTTTGCCGACGGATTGCTGGATTGCCCGCACTATACTCGTCCTGAAGTGTTGGAAGGCATGGAAGTACCGGCGGTATTGCTGTCGGGGAACCATGCGGAGATTCGCCGCTGGCGCCTGAAACAGTCGCTGGGCCGCACCTGGCTTAGAAGACCTGAACTTCTGGAAAACCTGGCTCTGACTGAAGAGCAAGCAAGGTTGCTGGCCGAGTTCCAACGGGAACACGCGCAACAGCAGCATAAACATGATGGGCAAGGTTAACACCTCCCAATACATCAGTTTACCCAGGATAAGAGATTAAATTATGAGCAACATTATTAAGCAACTTGAACAAGAACAGATGAAACAGGATGTACCTTCCTTCCGTCCGGGCGACTCCGTGGAAGTGAAAGTATGGGTCGTTGAAGGTTCTAAAAAACGTCTGCAGGCATTTGAGGGCGTGGTTATCGCTATTCGTAACCGCGGTCTGCACTCTGCATTCACTGTTCGTAAAATTTCCAACGGCGAAGGTGTTGAGCGCGTATTCCAGACTCACTCCCCGGTAATCGACAGCATTACTGTTAAACGTCGTGGTGCCGTTCGTAAAGCTAAACTGTACTACCTGCGTGAGCGTACTGGTAAGTCTGCTCGTATCAAAGAGCGTCTTAACTAAGATTTCGCTAACGCGACATCCAAGCGTTAAAGTGAAACAAGGGGTTAGCTATATGCTAACCCCTTTTTTGTTGCCGCGGCTTTATACTGCCTCTTTAAAGGCGCATCGCGAAGCCCGGAAAAGGTTTACACCGCCTGAGCTTTTACTCTTTTGGCGGGAACCTGGTTTTATTCAGATCGCTTTCAAGGTCGTTTTTATCCACCTCAACTTCCTGACGGCGAACGGTATCTTTAACCGTTTCGGTGCGTTCCGTGGTTTCAGTGCGCAGACCAACCTCTTCACGTACATGAGCGGTTTTATTCACCGTAGGCACCTCGTGCGACTCTTCGACTTCAAGAGTCTTTTCTGACCAGTCTACATCGTTGAGATAGGCCGGCTCGTTCAGGGCGGAACGGAATACGTCGGCATGCTGTTCGGTAAGAGAAACATCCTGCGCCACCTCATCTTCAACCGTATAGCGGCGCAGACGGACTTTACCGTCGCTGACCCGACGCTTGCCCACATCAATCTGCTCTTCGGCAAGCTTCAGCGTTTCGCGGTTATCGCCCTGGGCGTAAGTCCGATCGTCCGACACCCGGCCTGCGATATCCGCAGAGGCGGTACGCCCGCTTACATAATCGGCGTCGCCAGGCAGGGTTTTGGCTACGACCTCATCATCCCTTACGTCTTCATCCCGCAGGCTTAAGTCTTCATCTCTTAAAGCAGGATCGGTAAGGTCCTGGCCCAGGGGGCGGGAACCTACATCGTCGGTTTCGCCAAGGAAGTTTTTGCCGTAGACATCATCGCCAACGACGCTGCCGGTAGTACCGTAATCGCCGGTGGTAGTCGCGTAATCGCTGGCGCAGTTATCCAGCAGCGTTTCGATTCGGTCGGCGTCGTCTTTGTCCACGCGTGCAATCAGCAACACCCCGCCGGCGCGAATAGCTTTGTTGTACTCTGCCGCATAGTCGTCGTCGACGTCATCGCCGAACAGCCGCTGCCAGAAGCTTGGATGACGAATCTCCTTATCCTCATTGCGTAACCTTTCGCCCGAAATAATATCGATGTCGTCCCCCGCGATACCTTCCGCAATGAGCTTCTCTTTAGCGACTTGAGCCTGCTGAGGTTGGGTGAAAGCCGTAACGATTTTTTCGTGTGCCATATCTGAAGTTCCTCATGATAAGTCTAAAAGGTTGTCATTCATCTTCCGTTGAAATATTAATTTCCTGCGATCGCAAAGTGATATTTTCCTGATGCGTTTCTTTCCTGCGCTTTTTAATAACGTGAATCTCTTCGGTGAGAAAGTAATGTTTAACTATTTCAATACGCTCTTCGATAACCGGGATTATCGTTACCTCTCCCTCCTGACGCACCTGAGGGATATTTCCGGGTTTTACCGCTTCGTTTTTCGCGACGCGTTTAATTAACGCATCTTCATGCGTTAACTCTGTCTCAATAAGCTTTTCGTCGGCCCTGGTGGAGCGCGTGATGCGAATGCGCCGGTCGACAACTTTTCTGGTGCCCAGCTCAACGCGCTCCTCGGCGAGGGATACGGTTTTTGGGGGCAGGCTCACGTCTTTTTCGTTGTCGCTCTCATTTGACATATTTTACCCGGGCATATTGCTATTAAAATAAATGCCTAATAAATAACAAGAACGGCTGGTATATTCTTAGGTGGTTATTTATTAATGTACTTTTAAGCATAGAACAAAAAATGCAGCGGCCGGAAATTTAACAAAATAAATTGTTAAAAGAAGTAAATTTCCGCCTCGTAAAACTAAAATATTAAGCAGTCCTCAGAATACTCTGTAAAAAATAACGCCTTCCGATAAACGTCTACGCGTCTGGCTTTATCATCTTTTAATAATAGCGGGCGGCACTGCTTTTCCTTCTGCTTAATAATTCCTTTTATTAAAAACAACGGTAAGCGTTTTTGCCCTGCGCGCTCGCGGCACGCTGGGTCAGCCTGTCGCCCACATCAGGTAATGGCTATGGGTGTAAAGTTAATTTTACGATTTTAAGGGGCTTTTGGGCTTGGTACGCCACATTAAGAATCAGTGTAACGTATTATTTACGGAATATGGATTGCAATCTTTACTGTTCGTGGTAAGGTAACGATTCCTCACTGAGGAAACGACTATCGCAAACGAGCTAAAACAGGACCGCCATCATGCAAAAAGACGCGCTGAACAACGTTCATATTTCTGACGAACAGGTATTGATCACTCCGGACCAGCTTAAGGCCGGGTTCCCGCTCACCGCCGCACAGGTTGCGCAGATCGAACAGTCCCGCCAGACGATTTCAAACATTATCGCCGGCCGCGATCCTCGTCTGCTGGTGGTTTGTGGACCCTGCTCGATCCACGATCCGGAAACCGCGATTGAATATGCTCGTCGTTTTAAAGAACTGTCTGAACAAGTCAGCGATAGTCTGTACCTCGTAATGCGCGTCTATTTTGAGAAGCCACGTACTACCGTGGGCTGGAAAGGGCTGATTAACGATCCGCACATGGATGGCTCGTTTGATGTGGAAGCGGGGTTGAAAATTGCGCGTGAACTGCTGGTGAAGCTGGTCAGCATGGGCCTGCCGCTGGCAACTGAAGCGCTCGATCCAAACAGTCCGCAGTACCTGGGCGATCTGTTCAGCTGGTCGGCCATCGGCGCGCGTACCACGGAATCCCAGACCCACCGTGAAATGGCTTCCGGCCTTTCCATGCCGGTCGGTTTTAAAAACGGCACCGACGGCAGCCTGGGCACGGCAATTAACGCAATGCGCGCCGCTGCGATGCCGCACCGTTTCGTTGGGATCAACCAGGCCGGCCAGGTTTGCCTGCTGCAAACCCAGGGCAACCCGGACGGCCACGTTATCCTGCGCGGCGGCAAAGCGCCAAACTACAGCCCGGCGGACGTCGCCCAGTGCGAAAAAGAGATGGAACAGGCGGGACTGCGCCCGGCCTTGATGATAGATTGCAGCCATGGCAATTCAAACAAAGATTACCGCCGCCAGCCGGGCGTGGCTGAATCCGCCGTCGCCCAGATTAAAGACGGTAACCGTTCGATTATCGGCCTGATGATTGAAAGCAATATTCATGAAGGCAATCAATCTTCAGAACAGCCGCGCAGCGAAATGAAATACGGCGTTTCCGTTACCGATGCCTGCATCAACTGGGAAACCACGGAAAGCCTGCTGCGCGAGATCCATAAGGATCTGAACGGTACGCTTGCGGCGCGTAAGGCATAAGAGGTTTTACTATGGTTGCTGAATTGACCGCGTTACGCGATCAAATCGATGAAGTGGATAAGGCGTTGCTGGATCTTCTGGCACGCCGCCTGGAACTGGTAGCGGAGGTTGGCGAAGTCAAAAGCCGCTACGGTTTACCTATTTATGTGCCCGAGCGCGAGGCTTCCATGCTGGCTTCTCGCCGTAAAGAAGCGCAAGCGCTCGGCGTTCCTCCCGATCTTATCGAAGACGTGCTGCGCCGCGTGATGCGTGAGTCCTACTCCAGCGAGAACGATAAAGGATTCAAGACGCTTTACCCGGCTCTGCGTCCGGTGGTGATTGTCGGCGGCGGCGGACAGATGGGGCGCCTGTTCGAGAAGATGCTCACGCTGTCGGGCTATCAGGTCCGCATCTTCGAGAAGGAGGACTGGCCGCGTGCCGGGCAGCTGATGGCGGATGCGGGTATGGTCATCGTCAGCGTGCCTATTCATCTTACCGAACAGGTTATCGCCCAACTGCCGACGTTGCCTGACGACTGCGTGCTTGTCGATCTCGCTTCGGTTAAGAACGGGCCGTTGCAGGCCCATGCTGGCTGCGCACGCCGGACCGGTATTAGGCCTGCATCCGATGTTCGGACCGGATAGCGGCAGCCTGGCAAAACAGGTGGTGGTCTACTGCGACGGGCGCCTGCCGGAAGCTTATCAGTGGTTCCTCGAGCAGATTCAGGTCTGGGGCGCTCGCCTGCATCGCTCCAGCGCCGTTGAGCACGACCAGAACATGGCGTTTATTCAGGCGCTGCGTCACTTCGCCACCTTCGCCTACGGCCTGCACCTGGCGGAAGAGAACGTGAATTTAGAACAGCTGCTGGCGCTTTCTTCGCCAATATACCGGCTGGAGCTGGCGATGGTCGGACGTCTGTTTGCCCAGGACCCCCAGCTTTATGCCGACATCATCATGTCATCGGAAAGCAATCTGGCGTTGATCAAGCGTTACTATAAGCGCTTTGGCGAGGCGATCGGCCTGCTTGAGCATGGCGATAAGCAGACGTTTATCGACAGCTTCCGCAAGGTTGAGCACTGGTTCGGGGATTACGCCCAGCGTTTCCAGAGCGAAAGCCGCACTTTGTTGCGCCAGGCAAACGATAGCCGCCAGTAACGGTAAAAAGGTTTTATAATCAAAGCCAGTGGGAAAGCCCGCTGGCTTTTTTTTGCGATAAGGATACCTGAGATGGCACAGCCGCAACGCCTGTTTGACTACATCGGTCACCTACCAGAATGCCCTACGTGGAACGCAGAGGAAGAAAGCCTTTACTGGACTGATATCCTTGAAAACGAAATACACCGCTACCATACGGCGAGCGGCAGGCACGACGTGATTCAGTTTTCTGAAGAGGTGGGATGTTTCGCCTTTCGTGAAAACGGCGGTTTTATCGTAGCCTTGCGCAGCGGAATTTATCTGACCAACCAAACGGGGCTTATCACCCGGAAAGTCTGTGATAATCCGAATAATCCCGAGCTTGCGCGTTTTAACGATGGCGGCACCGATCGTGACGGCCGCTTTTATGCGGGCACATTCTGGGGGCCGGGTGATTACAACGGCGCGCTGCTGTGCCGCGTCGATCGGGATCTGACGCCGCATATCATCCAGCACGACATCCACGGCGCGAACGGCCTGGCTTTCAGCGAGGACAAAAAGTGGATGTACACTTCGGATACGCCAAACAGGGTGATTTATCGCACGCCGCTCAATGAGCTGGGCGAGCCGGGGACAAGACAGGTATTTAAACGCTTTGCCGCGGGTGAGGGCATTCCTGACGGGGCCGCCATAGATGCGCAAGGCTGCTACTGGACGGCGTTGTTCGACGGATATCGTATCGCGCGGCTGTCCCCTGAGGGCGAGGTGCTGGAAGAACATCTTTTGCCGGTACGCTGCCCGACCATGGTTTGTTTTGGCGGCGCCGACATGAAAACGCTGTTTATCACCACTACGCGAGAAAATATGGATGAGGCGGAGCTTGCTGAACGTCCGCTTTCTGGCGCTATTTTTACGCTGCGGACCGAGGTTGCGGGCCTGGCAAAGCTGAAGTTTAAAGAAAACCGGTAAGCCAGCCTGACGCTGGCTTACCGCAGTCAGCGTCAGGCTGGATCGACAGGCACGACGTTTTCGCCTGGATAGCAGCCGAGCACCTTCATCGAGCGGGTGATCTCTGCCAGCTCACGCAACGCTTTCTGCATTTCCGCATCTTTCAGATTGGCCTGAACGTCCAGGTAGAACATCTCCTCCCACGGATTGCCGTTAATCGGACGGGATTCGAGCTTCGTCATAATCAGATTGTGATTGCGCAGAACCAGCAGGGCTTCCACCAGCGCGCCGGCCTGCTGACCGGTGGCGATAAGCAGGGTAGTTTTAGCCGGAACCTGTTCTGAAACGTCGATCGCTTTACGCGCCAGCACAATGAAGCGGGTAATATTTTGCGTCTGGTTTGCCAGGTTGCGTTCAAGCACCTGCAGGCCATAGAGCGCGCCGCCGGCTTCGCTACCCAGCGCGGCGACGTGAGGAGAATTCGCCTGCGCGACTTTTTCCATCGCCGCGGATGTGCTTTCGCAGTATTCGATTTTCCAGTGCGGATAACGATTGATGAACTGGCTGCACTGCTGGAAAGGCTGCGGATGGCTGTAAACCGTTTCGATCTTATCTAAATCCGTTGTGCCGCTTACCAGCACGCAGTGGTCGATAGGCACCGTCATTTCTCCGACGATGGAAAGGCTGGTGTGCTGAAGCAAATCGTACACGTCGTTAATCGCGCCGGAGCTGGTATTTTCAATAGGCACCACGGCGTAATCGGCCTGGCCGGTTTCAACCTGATTGAAGATATCGTGGAATTTGGCGCAGCCGCTTTCGATAAACTGCTCGAAATGACGTGCGGCGTACTGACGGGCCGCAAGATGCGAATAGGAGCCTTTCGGACCGAGGAAGGCAACGCGGGCAGAGTGCGGGTTGGTTTTATTCAGATGCTGCTGCAGCAAAGCCTGCTGGGTCAGCACCGAATCTTCGATGATAAGCTGGAACAGGCGGGTAATATAGTGCGCGTCCAGGTGATGGGTTTTTCCCAGCGCAATCAGGCGCTCCAGCAAATCCCGCTCGCGGTCGATGTCGCGTACCGGACGGTGAGACTCAATCTTCGCCTTACCAACTTCTATGGCAAGCCCGCGACGTTCTGCCAGCAGGGCCAGCAGCTTCACATCCAGGGCGCTGATTTTATCGCGCAGAGCCAGCAAGGGGTTTGTCTCAGTCATAACGCTACCTTTTCGATGTCCATAAAAAAGGCCTCCCGTTTGGGGAGGCCTGTTTGTTCGTCTTCGCATTCTTTATCACACGACGAATTGCCTCCCGGTCAGGGGAAGGTAAAAAAGAATGCGAAGAAAAACGGCAGAAGTCTCATGGGCTAATTCCTTACAAGTCTGCGGATTAACTTACTCGTTCTGTTTTCGCCCTGTCAATCAAAAAACGCGCCCGGAGGCGCGTCGTTTACGTTAATTGCTTTTTAAAATTATTCTTCTTCAGATTCTTCTGCGAAGGCAACATCTTTCACTGAACCCGTAGTGCGCCGCGCTTCGCCTTTGTGCTGCACCTTGTTTAGCTGCCGCTCCAGTTTGTTTATTAGTTCGTTGATGGCCGCGTACATATCATCATGCTTGGCGCTCGCGACGAGCTGCCCGTTCGGCGTACTTATGGTGGCATCAGCCACAAACCCCTGTGGTTCTTTGGACAAAATAATGTGTGGATTAATGAGGTGAGTTTGCCACTTGTCCAGTTTAGTGAGACGGTCCGCGACATGTTGACGAATAGCCGGGGTGATTTCCATTTGCTTGCTGGTAATGTTCATTGTCATAAAGTTACCTCTTGTCTTTCCCGTCTTGGTAACTCCAGCATACCTCTCTTAATGTCAAAAAGTGTGATGTAAATCACGTTATTTTGTCACTTTTTGTCAAGGACAGCTTTTTGTGAGGCAGGGCAGGATATCTGCCGATATCGCTTGTGGAAGACAGAAATAGCGTTCATATTTGATGGGATGACCTGATGCTAAACCGTTTCAGTTTGGCGTTTCGGGCAATAAAAACGGCAGCCGCGGCTGCCGTTTTGTGTTTCTGGAGTACGCTAATCAGCTGGTGCTGCCGTTGGCTGCGATAATTTTCGCCACCTTGTCCGCCTGACCCGGCATCTGCATTTCACGATACGCTTTTTCCATCAGTTTTAACCCGTCACGGGTTGCCTGGGTATCCGGATAATCGCGCAGCATGCCTTCAACACGGTTAACAACTGCCACCCACGCGCCGCGTTTGGTGTAGTATTGCGCCACGGAAAGTTCATACTTCGCCAGACGATCCTTCAGGAACACCAGACGTTTGGTGGCGTCGGTGACGTACTGGCTGTTCGGGTAGCCACGAACCAGCTTTGAGAAATCGTTAAAGGCATCACGCGCGTGCTGCGGATCGCGATCGGAACGATCGACGCCAAAGAAACCCTGTAATGCGCTATCATCCAACGCCATATCCGTCAGGCCCACGCATGTAAAGCACGTAATCGATGTTCGGATGGGTAGGGTTAAGGCGCATAAAGCGGTCGATGGCCGCCTGAGCCAACGGCAGGTCGGCGTTTTTGTAGTAGGCGTAAATCAGATCCAACTGCACCTGCTGCGAGTAAGGCCCGAACGGATAACGGTTATCCAGAGCTTCCAGTTGCGTTATCGCCGCTTTAAAGTTACCGTCCTGCAACTTTTGCTGGGCGGTCGCATAGATCTCAGAAGGTGGATTATCAGGAACCTCATCCTTGGAACTGGAGCAACCAGCCAAAGCCAGGCTCAACGTGGCAGCTGCCACCAGATATTTCATACGCGTCATGACGTTTTGACTTTCCTCAGAATGTTATCCGGGAGGCTCGCATTTCCAGCTCCCGATAAAGACCAGCTACAATAGCACACTATATTAAACGGCATTGCCGTAAAACCCAACGTTAACGAAGAAGCTGTCTATGGCACAACTAGTACAACTCAACGCAACAGTATCCGATTCACAACTCGGTCAACGCTTAGATCAGGCTTTGGCCGAATTGTTCCCGGATTATTCACGTTCGCGTATAAAAGAATGGATTCTTGACCAGCGCGTGCTGGTCAATGGCAAAGTCAGCGACAAACCAAAAGAAAAAGTGTTGGGTGGAGAAAGCGTCACCATCAATGCCGAAATCGAAGAGGATGTACGCTGGGAAGCGCAGGATATCCCGCTCAATATTGTCTACGAAGATGATGACATTCTTGTCATTAACAAGCCTCGTGACCTTGTGGTGCACCCGGGCGCCGGTAATCCGGACGGCACGGTGCTGAACGCCTTACTGCATTATTATCCGCCGATTGCCGATGTGCCGCGCGCGGGCATCGTTCACCGTCTGGATAAAGACACGACTGGTTTGATGGTGGTCGCCAAGACCGTTCCTGCGCAAACTCGCCTCGTGGAATCGCTGCAGCTGCGTGAAATTACACGCGAGTACGAAGCTGTCGCTATCGGTCATATGACCGCGGGCGGCACGGTGGAAGAGCCGATCAGCCGTCACCCGACCAAACGTACCCATATGTCCGTTCATCCCATGGGTAAACCGGCGGTAACGCATTATCGCATTATGGAACACTTCCGCGTACATACCCGCCTGCGCCTGCGCCTGGAAACGGGCCGTACTCACCAGATTCGTGTTCATATGGCGCATATCACTCATCCTCTGGTGGGCGATCAGCTCTACGGCGGCCGTCCGCGCCCGCCAAAAGGCGCTTCGGAAGAGTTCGTTGCCGTGCTGCGCAAGTTCGACCGTCAGGCTCTGCACGCGACGATGCTGCGTCTTTATCATCCCATCAGCGGCATGCTGATGGAGTGGCATGCGCCGATTCCACAGGATATGGTGGAGCTGATAGAAGCGTTGCGCGTAGATACCGAAGCCCATAAGGATCAGCTGGACTGGCTATGAGTAAAACGACCACCCCGCAGTTAATCTTTCCGCAATGGCCGATGCCGCAAGGTGTCGGCGCCTGTAGCTCAACGCGTATCGGCGGAGTCAGCCTGCCTCCCTACGATTCGCTCAACCTTGGCGCCCACTGCGGGGATGCTGCTGAGCATGTCGAAGAGAACCGACGTCTTTTTTATGCCGCGGCTGATTTGCCTTCAAAGCCCGTCTGGCTTGAGCAGGTGCACGGAACCGCGGTACTAAGACTGACCGGCGAGCCTTACGCGTCAAAGCGTGCGGATGCTTCTTACAGCGATACGCCGGGTACGGTTTGTGCGGTAATGACGGCGGATTGTTTACCGGTGCTATTCTCTAACAAAGCCGGTACGGAAGTCGCGGCCGCACATGCAGGGTGGCGCGGATTATGCGCAGGCGTTCTCGAAGAGACCATCGCCTGCTTTAAAGACAGCCCGGGAAATATCATCGCCTGGCTTGGACCTGCCATCGGCCCGGACGCATTCGAAGTTGGTCCGGAAGTGCGCGAAGCATTTGTCGCTAAAGATGCGAAGGCGGATGCGGCTTTCCGGCCCGTGGACGAAAAGTATTATGCTGATATCTACACGCTGGCGCGCCAGCGTCTTGCCAATGCCGGGGTCGAACAGGTCTACGGCGGCAATCGCTGTACCCACAGTGAAGCAGGCGATTTCTTCTCATATCGCCGCGACAGAATCACCGGCCGTATGGCAAGTTTTATTTGGCTGATATAACCTATAGAATCAAGACGATCCAGTGCGGGTAACTCAACGCTCACATATTTCAGGTCATTAACCTTGAATAATTGAGGGATGACCTCATTTAATCTCCAGTAGCAAATTTGACCTGTTTATGGGAGGAGTTATGCGTCTGGATCGTCTTACCAATAAATTCCAGCTTGCCCTCGCCGATGCCCAGTCGTTGGCTCTCGGGCACGACAATCAATTTATCGAACCTCTTCACTTGATGAGCGCGCTGCTCAATCAGGAAGGAGGATCTGTACGTCCTTTACTGACCTCCGCGGGCGTGAACGCGGGGCAGCTACGCACGGCAATCGAACAGGCGTTGAGCCGTTTACCGCAGGTCGAAGGAACCGGCGGTGACGTGCAGCCTTCGCAGGATTTGATGCGCGTGCTTAATCTGTGCGACAAGCTCGCGCAAAAAAGAAACGATAATTTTATCTCATCGGAACTCTTTGTTCTGGCTGCGCTGGAGTCGCGTGGCACATTGACTGACTTACTGAAATCAGCGGGCGCCACCACGACAAATGTGACAGCTGCGATTGAGCAAATGCGTGGAGGTGAAAACGTGAACGATCAGAATGCCGAAGACCAGCGTCAGGCATTGAAAAAATACACCGTCGATCTGACCGAGCGTGCCGAACAGGGCAAGCTGGATCCGGTCATCGGTCGCGATGAAGAAATTCGTCGCACCATTCAGGTATTGCAGCGCCGTACCAAAAACAACCCGGTGCTTATCGGTGAGCCGGGCGTAGGTAAAACGGCCATTGTCGAAGGGCTGGCGCAGCGCATTATTAATGGCGAAGTTCCTGAAGGGCTGAAAGGCCGCCGGGTGCTGGCGCTGGATATGGGCGCGCTGGTGGCCGGGGCGAAATACCGCGGCGAATTTGAAGAGCGTCTGAAAGGCGTGCTTAACGACCTCTCTAAGCAGGAAGGCAACGTCATTCTGTTTATTGACGAGCTGCACACTATGGTTGGCGCGGGTAAGGCCGACGGCGCAATGGACGCGGGCAATATGCTCAAGCCTGCGCTGGCGCGCGGTGAACTGCACTGCGTGGGCGCCACCACGCTTGATGAATATCGACAGTATATAGAAAAAGACGCCGCCCTTGAGCGCCGTTTCCAGAAAGTCTTTGTGGCCGAGCCTTCCGTCGAAGACACCATCGCGATTTTGCGCGGGCTGAAGGAACGCTACGAATTGCACCATCACGTGCAAATCACGGACCCGGCGATCGTTGCGGCCGCAACCTTGTCGCATCGTTATATCGCCGATCGCCAGCTGCCGGATAAAGCCATCGACCTTATCGATGAAGCCGCTTCCAGCATCCGTATGCAGATTGACTCGAAGCCGGAAGAACTCGACCGGCTCGACCGCCGTATTATTCAGCTCAAGCTGGAACAGCAGGCGCTGAAGAAAGAGTCGGACGAAGCCAGCCAGAAACGCCTCGGCATGCTCAACGAAGAGTTAGAGCTTAAAGAGCGCGAATACTCGGTGCTGGAAGAAGAGTGGAAAGCTGAGAAAGCCTCGCTTTCCGGCACCCAGACAATTAAAGCCGAGCTGGAGCAGGCGAAAATCGCTATTGAGCAGGCCCGCCGCGTTGGCGATCTGGCCCGCATGTCCGAGCTGCAGTACGGGAAAATTCCCGAGCTGGAAAAACAGCTGGCGGCGGCGACCCAGAGCGAAGGTAAAACCATGCGCCTGCTGCGCAATAAGGTAACCGACGTAGAAATCGCCGATGTTCTGGCCCGCTGGACCGGTATCCCCGTCGCTCGCATGCTCGAAGGGGAGCGCGAGAAGCTGCTGCGGATGGAAAAAGATCTTCACCAGCGCGTTATCGGCCAGGATGAAGCCGTGGAAGCCGTTTCGAACGCCATTCGTCGTAGCCGCGCCGGGTTATCCGATCCTAATCGCCCGATTGGTTCGTTCCTGTTCCTTGGGCCGACAGGGGTGGGTAAAACCGAGCTTTGCAAAGCGCTGGCGAACTTCATGTTCGATAGCGACGATGCGATGGTGCGTATCGACATGTCCGAGTTTATGGAAAAACACTCCGTCTCGCGTCTGGTTGGGGCGCCTCCTGGCTATGTAGGTTATGAAGAAGGGGGATACCTGACGGAAGCGGTTCGCCGTCGCCCTTATTCCGTGATTCTGCTCGATGAAGTTGAGAAAGCGCATCCGGATGTCTTCAACATTCTGTTGCAGGTGCTGGATGACGGGCGACTCACCGACGGGCAGGGCAGAACGGTCGACTTCAGGAATACGGTGGTCATCATGACTTCTAACCTGGGGTCAGATTTGATTCAGGAACGTTTCGGCGAACTGGATTATGGACACATGAAGGAGCTGGTGCTTGGCGTGGTCAGCAGCAACTTCCGTCCGGAGTTCATTAACCGTATTGATGAGGTGGTGGTCTTCCATCCGCTGGGCGAACGCCACATTGCTTCTATTGCGCAGATTCAGCTGCAGCGCTTGTATAAACGTCTGGAAGAGCGTGGCTATGAAGTTACCCTCTCCGACGACGCGCTGAAGCTGCTTAGTGAAAACGGTTATGACCCGGTATACGGCGCCCGACCGCTGAAACGCGCTATTCAGCAGCAAATCGAGAACCCGCTGGCTCAGCAAATTCTGTCTGGAGAACTGATTCCGGGGAAATTAGTTAAGCTGGAGGTAAAAGATAATCATATTGTGGCCGTTCAGTAAGCCACAAAACTTATTAAACGAGCCCTGCGGGGCTCGTTTTTGTTTAAAATCCAGGCAAAAGATAACGAAATTCGGCCTTATTGCCTGGAAAGTAGCCAAACGATAAGTTTTTTCTATTTTATACTTGTCAGCCTCAGAAAAATCCCTATACTGCGCCTCCACTGACACGGCACAACGGCTTACAAACCGGCCCGTCAGGCAGACGAAAGCGAAAATAAACGCTTGACTCTGAAAGAGGAAAGCGTAATATACGCCACCTCGCAACAGCAGGCTTCGCCGCTGATTGCACCGCTCTTTAACAATTTATCAGACAATCTGTGTGGGCACTCGCAGGATTGATATCTCAGCATCTTCGGGTGCAAAAAAATATCAAGCCTTGAAGAGTGACCAGACAGTAATTCATTAGTGAATTATGTGAATGTAATCTTTGAGCACCGCTTCACGTGTTGAAGCACATCAAGCTTTTAATTGAAGAGTTTGATCATGGCTCAGATTGAACGCTGGCGGCAGGCCTAACACATGCAAGTCGAACGGTAGCGGGAAGAAGCTTGCTTCTTTGCCGACGAGTGGCGGACGGGTGAGTAATGTCTGGGAAACTGCCTGATGGCGGGGGATAACTACTGGAAACGGTAGCTAATACCGCATAACGTCGCAAGACCAAAGAGGGGGACCTTCGGGCCTCTTGCCATCAGATGTGCCCAGATGGGATTAGCTTGTTGGTGGGGTAACGGCTCACCAAGGCGACGATCCCTAGCTGGTCTGAGAGGATGACCAGCCACACTGGAACTGAGACACGGTCCAGACTCCTACGGGAGGCAGCAGTGGGGAATATTGCACAATGGGCGCAAGCCTGATGCAGCCATGCCGCGTGTATGAAGAAGGCCTTCGGGTTGTAAAGTACTTTCAGCGAGGAGGAAGGTGTTGAGGTTAATAACCTCAGCAATTGACGTTACTCGCAGAAGAAGCACCGGCTAACTCCGTGCCAGCAGCCGCGGTAATACGGAGGGTGCAAGCGTTAATCGGAATTACTGGGCGTAAAGCGCACGCAGGCGGTCTGTCAAGTCGGATGTGAAATCCCCGGGCTCAACCTGGGAACTGCATTCGAAACTGGCAGGCTAGAGTCTTGTAGAGGGGGGTAGAATTCCAGGTGTAGCGGTGAAATGCGTAGAGATCTGGAGGAATACCGGTGGCGAAGGCGGCCCCCTGGACAAAGACTGACGCTCAGGTGCGAAAGCGTGGGGAGCAAACAGGATTAGATACCCTGGTAGTCCACGCCGTAAACGATGTCGACTTGGAGGTTGTTCCCTTGAGGAGTGGCTTCCGGAGCTAACGCGTTAAGTCGACCGCCTGGGGAGTACGGCCGCAAGGTTAAAACTCAAATGAATTGACGGGGGCCCGCACAAGCGGTGGAGCATGTGGTTTAATTCGATGCAACGCGAAGAACCTTACCTACTCTTGACATCCACGGAATTTGCTAGAGATAGCTTAGTGCCTTCGGGAACCGTGAGACAGGTGCTGCATGGCTGTCGTCAGCTCGTGTTGTGAAATGTTGGGTTAAGTCCCGCAACGAGCGCAACCCTTATCCTTTGTTGCCAGCGGTTAGGCCGGGAACTCAAAGGAGACTGCCAGTGATAAACTGGAGGAAGGTGGGGATGACGTCAAGTCATCATGGCCCTTACGAGTAGGGCTACACACGTGCTACAATGGCGCATACAAAGAGAAGCGACCTCGCGAGAGCAAGCGGACCTCATAAAGTGCGTCGTAGTCCGGATCGGAGTCTGCAACTCGACTCCGTGAAGTCGGAATCGCTAGTAATCGTGGATCAGAATGCCACGGTGAATACGTTCCCGGGCCTTGTACACACCGCCCGTCACACCATGGGAGTGGGTTGCAAAAGAAGTAGGTAGCTTAACCTTCGGGAGGGCGCTTACCACTTTGTGATTCATGACTGGGGTGAAGTCGTAACAAGGTAACCGTAGGGGAACCTGCGGTTGGATCACCTCCTTACCTTAAAGATACAACCCGCGCAGTGCTCACACAGATTGTCTGATAGAAGTAAAGAAGCAAGGCGTCTTGCGAGTGAGACTTCAGTGTCCCCTTCGTCTAGAGGCCCAGGACACCGCCCTTTCACGGCGGTAACAGGGGTTCGAATCCCCTAGGGGACGCCACTTGCTGGTATGTAAGTGAAAGATGCGTGCCGAACTATCTCAAAACTGATTCTCAGGAATCACGTTTGAGATATTTGCTCTTTAAAAATCCGGAACAAGCTGAAAATTGAAACGACATGTCGTCTCATTCTTCCGTAATAAAGAATGGGTTTACGATATGTTCGAGTCTCTCAAATTTTCATAATCTGAAGCGAAACATCTTCGGGTTGTGAGGTTAAGCGACTAAGCGTACACGGTGGATGCCCTGGCAGTCAGAGGCGATGAAGGACGTGCTAATCTGCGATAAGCGCCGGTAAGGTGATATGAACCGTTATAACCGGCGATTTCCGAATGGGGAAACCCAGTGCAATCCGTTGCACTATCGTTAAGCCAATACATAACTTAACGAGGCGAACCGGGGGAACTGAAACATCTAAGTACCCCGAGGAAAAGAAATCAACCGAGATTCCCCCAGTAGCGGCGAGCGAACGGGGAACAGCCCAGAACCAGCATCAGTTTGTGTGTCAGTGGAAGCGTCTGGAAAGTCGCAGGGTACAGGGTGATACTCCCGTACACAAAGGCACACCTTCTGTGAGTTCGACGAGTAGGGCGGGACACGTGGTATCCTGTCTGAATATGGGGGGACCATCCTCCAAGGCTAAATACTCCTGACTGACCGATAGTGAACCAGTACCGTGAGGGAAAGGCGAAAAGAACCCCGGCGAGGGGAGTGAAACAGAACCTGAAACCGTGTACGTACAAGCAGTGGGAGCCTCTTTATGGGGTGACTGCGTACCTTTTGTATAATGGGTCAGCGACTTATATTCTGTAGCAAGGTTAACCGTATAGGGGAGCCGCAGGGAAACCGAGTCTTAACTGGGCGTTAAGTTGCAGGGTATAGACCCGAAACCCGGTGATCTAGCCATGGGCAGGTTGAAGGTTGGGTAACACTAACTGGAGGACCGAACCGACTAATGTTGAAAAATTAGCGGATGACCTGTGGCTGGGGGTGAAAGGCCAATCAAACCGGGAGATAGCTGGTTCTCCCCGAAAGCTATTTAGGTAGCGCCTCGTGAATTCATCTCCGGGGGTAGAGCACTGTTTCGGCTAGGGGGCCATCCCGGCTTACCAACCCGATGCAAACTGCGAATACCGGAGAATGTTATCACGGGAGACACACGGCGGGTGCTAACGTCCGTCGTGAAGAGGGAAACAACCCAGACCGCCAGCTAAGGTCCCAAAGTCATGGTTAAGTGGGAAACGATGTGGGAAGGCACAGACAGCCAGGATGTTGGCTTAGAAGCAGCCATCATTTAAAGAAAGCGTAATAGCTCACTGGTCGAGTCGGCCTGCGCGGAAGATGTAACGGGGCTAAACCATGCACCGAAGCTGCGGCAGCGACACTATGTGTTGTTGGGTAGGGGAGCGTTCTGTAAGCCGTTGAAGGTGGACTGTGAGGTCTGCTGGAGGTATCAGAAGTGCGAATGCTGACATAAGTAACGATAAAGCGGGTGAAAAGCCCGCTCGCCGGAAGACCAAGGGTTCCTGTCCAACGTTAATCGGGGCAGGGTGAGTCGACCCCTAAGGCGAGGCCGAAAGGCGTAGTCGATGGGAAACAGGTTAATATTCCTGTACTCGGTGTTACTGCGAAGGGGGGACGGAGAAGGCTATGTTGGCCGGGCGACGGTTGTCCCGGTTTAAGCGTGCAGGCTTGTGTTCCAGGCAAATCCGGAACACTTTAAGGCTGAGGCGTGATGACGAGGCACTACGGTGCTGAAGTAACAAATGCCCTGCTTCCAGGAAAAGCCTCTAAGCATCAGGTAACACAGAATCGTACCCCAAACCGACACAGGTGGTCAGGTAGAGAATACCAAGGCGCTTGAGAGAACTCGGGTGAAGGAACTAGGCAAAATGGTGCCGTAACTTCGGGAGAAGGCACGCTGGCGCGTAGGTGAAGTCCCTTGCGGATGGAGCTGAAGCCAGTCGAAGATACCAGCTGGCTGCAACTGTTTATTAAAAACACAGCACTGTGCAAACACGAAAGTGGACGTATACGGTGTGACGCCTGCCCGGTGCCGGAAGGTTAATTGATGGGGTCAGCCGCAAGGCGAAGCTCTTGATCGAAGCCCCGGTAAACGGCGGCCGTAACTATAACGGTCCTAAGGTAGCGAAATTCCTTGTCGGGTAAGTTCCGACCTGCACGAATGGCGTAATGATGGCCAGGCTGTCTCCACCCGAGACTCAGTGAAATTGAACTCGCTGTGAAGATGCAGTGTACCCGCGGCAAGACGGAAAGACCCCGTGAACCTTTACTATAGCTTGACACTGAACACTGGTCCTTGATGTGTAGGATAGGTGGGAGGCTTTGAAGCGTGGACGCCAGTCTGCGTGGAGCCAACCTTGAAATACCACCCTTTAATGGCTGGTGTTCTAACGTAGACCCGTTACCCGGGTTGCGGACAGTGTCTGGTGGGTAGTTTGACTGGGGCGGTCTCCTCCTAAAGCGTAACGGAGGAGCACGAAGGTTAGCTAATCACGGTCGGACATCGTGAGGTTAGTGCAAAGGCATAAGCTAGCTTGACTGCGAGAGTGACGGCTCGAGCAGGTGCGAAAGCAGGTCTTAGTGATCCGGTGGTTCTGAATGGAAGGGCCATCGCTCAACGGATAAAAGGTACTCCGGGGATAACAGGCTGATACCGCCCAAGAGTTCATATCGACGGCGGTGTTTGGCACCTCGATGTCGGCTCATCACATCCTGGGGCTGAAGTAGGTCCCAAGGGTATGGCTGTTCGCCATTTAAAGTGGTACGCGAGCTGGGTTTAGAACGTCGTGAGACAGTTCGGTCCCTATCTGCCGTGGGCGCTGGAGAATTGAGGGGGGCTGCTCCTAGTACGAGAGGACCGGAGTGGACGCATCACTGGTGTTCGGGTTGTCATGCCAATGGCACTGCCCGGTAGCTAAATGCGGAAGAGATAAGCGCTGAAAGCATCTAAGCGCGAAACTTGCCCCGAGATGAATTCTCCCTGAGACTTCAAGTCTCCTGAAGGAACGTTGAAGACGACGACGTTGATAGGCTGGGTGTGTAAGTGCAGCGATGCATTGAGCTAACCAGTACTAATGATCCGTGAGGCTTAACCTTACAACACCGAAGGTGTTTTGTGAGAGACAGAATAATTTGATTTTCAGCCTGAACCGAGATTTTAAGCCGGTGGTCATGAGCAGTGACGGCCGGAGAACAGAATATGCCTGGCGGCAACAGCGCGGTGGTCCCACCTGACCCCATGCCGAACTCAGAAGTGAAACGCCGTAGCGCCGATGGTAGTGTGGGGTCTCCCCATGCGAGAGTAGGGAACTGCCAGGCTCCAAACAGACAAAAAGGCCATCCTTGCGGATGGCCTTTTTGTCGTCTGCGATTTACAAAACGCCTTACTACCTTCTGTTCAGCCATGACGTATTGGCGTAATACACTTCCTCTGCCAGGCTAAAAAGAAACTTTTATCCCTGGAGCATTCCTTGCCGACGCGTGAATTTTGCTATCAACAAGACTTTTCCAGCATCGACTTCCGCGAACAGCCTGAGCGATATCAGGTTGGTCGCGGTGAGCAGGGCGTGCTGCTTGTCGAGCCCTATAAAAGTGAAATCTTACCGTTCTGGCGTTTTAAGGATCCTGCCGCAGCAAGGCAATCGGCGGAAAAAATTTACCAGCTTTTTGAGGGCTACCGCGAGGCCAATGATTTTGTAGGTATGGACATGGCCCGCAAGTTTATCCAGATGGGATACACAAGAGCGCGGCGTTATGCGAACCATCAGGGTGGCCGCAAATACGATCCTCAGGGTAAAGAATTACCGCGTGGAAACGATCCTGTTAAGGCGCAAGCCGCCAGCATCTTTAAAAGTTTCTGGGACCGCATACGCGCAGATGAAGACTATATTGCTCGTAAAAAGGCGCATCAAAAAAAATGGGGCTAAATTCACTTCCCGAAAAGGTAATGCTTTTCCGGGATTGCAGTAAACATAAAGCTTCGTCACGAGTTTATTAACAAGTTAGCGTCATGCCATTAATAATCATGCATCAAATATGCTACCTGCTTTACTGTAAGACGGGGATTTGCCCGCTATGGAAAACAGGAGAAAATTATAATGACAGAAACCGCGGTAACCGAAGATAAATTAGCGTCAGACGCACAGGACACCCGTCGCCGCATCTGGGCCATTGTCGGAGCTTCGTCAGGTAACCTGGTTGAATGGTTCGATTTTTACGTCTATTCATTCTGTTCGCTCTATTTCGCCCATATCTTTTTCCCGTCAGGTAACACCACGACCCAGCTTCTGCAGACCGCCGGCGTTTTTGCGGCCGGATTTTTGATGCGTCCTATCGGCGGCTGGCTATTTGGCTATATTGCCGACAGGCATGGGCGCAAAAAGTCGATGCTTATTTCCGTGTGCATGATGTGCTTTGGCTCTCTGGTTATCGCCTGTTTGCCCGGCTATGCCGTTATTGGAACATGGGCTCCGGCTTTGCTCCTGCTGGCTCGTTTATTCCAGGGACTGTCAGTTGGCGGCGAATACGGTACGAGCGCCACCTATATGAGTGAAGTCGCCGTTGAGGGACGAAAAGGGTTTTATGCGTCCTTCCAGTATGTAACCCTTATCGGCGGCCAGCTTTTGGCGCTGCTGGTCGTGGTGGTGCTGCAGCAGGTTTTAAGCGATGGGGCGCTGCACAGCTGGGGCTGGCGTATACCTTTCGCTATCGGTGCCGTGCTGGCTATCGTTGCGCTCTATTTACGCCGATCGCTGGATGAGACGGCGGATAAATCCGTCAGGGAACACAAGGATGCGGGTACGCTTGGCGGCCTGTGGAAAAACCGCCGCGCCTTTATTATGGTGCTGGGCTTTACGGCCGGCGGCTCGCTAAGTTTCTATACCTTCACTACCTATATGCAGAAATACCTGGTGAACACCGCCGGGATGCACGCCAATGTTGCCAGCGCGTTGATGACCTTCGCGTTGTTTATTTTTATGCTGGTACAGCCTCTTTTCGGCGCGCTGTCAGACAAAATCGGCCGTCGAAATTCGATGCTCTGTTTTGGCGGGCTGGCGGCGGTTCTGACCGTGCCAATTCTTACTGCGCTACAGAACGTGAGTTCGCCTTACGCAGCCTTTGGTCTGGTGATGCTGGCCATGCTGATCGTAAGCTTTTACACCTCGATCAGCGGGATCCTGAAGGCGGAAATGTTCCCGCCAGAGGTTCGCGCTTTGGGCGTGGGCCTTTCTTATGCGGTGGCTAATGCGTTGTTTGGCGGCTCTGCTGAATATGTCGCTCTGTCGCTTAAATCAGTCGGCAGTGAGACGGCATTTTTCTGGTACGTTTCGGGAATGGGCGCCGTGGCTTTCCTGGTGTCATTGATGCTGCATCGTAAGGGTAAAGGAATAAAACTTTAGTGCTCCGCCAGCTGCCATAGTGTATAGCCGGTGGCCGCACCGGCTATATCCCAGGTGAAGTCTTTCCAGCTCCAGCCGCTACCCGCGGCGCGGCTATCCCATAGCTCTTTCGACGCGCCCAGGCCGGTTGCGAAGAGCAATCCAAAGTTCGCGCTGCGTGAGCTACTCCAGCCCTGCCGCTGGGCCGTATTCGTTGCCCGCTGCGGCAAGCATAGCCGATGCCATAAAGTGTTGCGCTTTGTCCTGACCAGACCAGCTATCCTGCGCCATATGGCTGCAGCCGCTTAACAGAAATATTGCCGGTAAGATTATCCTTTGCATCTTCAGCCTCATCTATAAAAAAGCCCTGCTCAGCAGGGCCTTAATTATAGATGAATCACAGAATACGGCTTATCAGGCGATCGATTCGGATACGGCGTAAGCGTCGAATCAGCTTACGTACTTTTACCGGATATTCGGCAATGCTTTGCAGGTCGCGATAGTGCTGTACTACCGTCGTGTGGGTACGGATCAGTTCCAGTTCGCGAAGACGAAGCGCCGCCAGCTGCTGTTTCGGATCGTGGATCAGGATGGCGTTTTCAAGATCCAGACGCCAGGCTCGTGGGTTGAGGTTATTCCCGGTAAGCAGCATCCACTCGTCGTCGACCCACATTCCTTTCAGGTGATAGCTGTTATCGTCGTCCTTCCACAGGCGAACGATCAGCTGCCCGCTGTTAACGTAATACTGCAGACGGCTAAGGAAGCGACGCAGGTTTATTTCGTACAAATAGGGCAGCGCCCCGATGATCTTAAACGGCTGATCTTCCGGAATATAGAAGTCGTTAGCGGTTTTGTCGCCAACGATAATTTCCACCTGTTTGCCGTCGCGCAGCAGCTGAATAATATTGCGCACCAGCACCGCAGGCAGGTTGAAATAAGGCGTGCAGATAACCAGCTTCTGTTCCGTGCAGGGCATCAGATGGAAGATGGTTTTATTGAGCAGGCTGGATTTCCCAAGCCCGACCAGCGGCGTAACGGAAAGCTGCTCGTTATCGGCGTTTCCCTGGAAATGAAAAGTCGCGTCGCGCAGCTCCTGGCGGAACAGACGAATATCGTTTTTGATTTCCGGGCTTTTAGGGCGCTGCTGGCTGTCAAGACGATGCACCGCCCGGCCGCGAACCAGGTGCTGATTCACCCAGTCATACATCAGGTCCGCAAGCTGTGCGTTACCTATTACCTGATAACGGTCATAGCGGTATTTGTCATGCTGGTGAAGATAAACGTCGTTCAGGCTGGCGCCGCTGTAGATAACGTTGTCATCAATAATAAAGCCTTTGAAGTGCAGAACGCCCAGCGCTTCGCGGGTATTAACAGGCACGCCGTAAACCGGAATATCCACACCGGGATATTGCTCCGACAGGCGGTGATACCAGTCCGCATTGGTGTTGGTTGCGGCTACGCCGATACGGCCTCGCTGCGCGCGGTGCCAGTCGACCAGAACCGTTGCTTCTATTTCCGGGCGCTTTTGCTTTGCTTCATAGAGCGCGGAAAGAATGCCTTTGCCGCCATCGTCCTGCTCCAGATACAGCGCGACAATGCAAACACGGCGCGTTGCGCTGGCAATTTTTTGCAGCAAGGCTTCGCGGAAATCCGCAGGGGAGAAAAGGGTCTCTACATCATCAACTGACTGAGAAAGCTTTGGCAATTGGGCAAGGTGTTGTTGATGTTTGTTACGCTTAAATTTAGACAACATCACAGTGCATATCTTCTCTATTCATTGGATGGCCTTCTGCAAAATCCAGACGTCAGAACCTGCTGATAATACCACTACTGTTTCGCAAAGTGAGTAAGTTTTCCAGTGCCTTACTCACGAACCTGCGCTTTTTACCAGGGGTAAAGTCAGGCTAACGATACCATCTTCAAGCTGTATGTCGACTTCAAAGCCCAGTTTTCTGGCAAGCGTAACCATGCCCCGATTGTTCGGCATAGTGATGCCGTTTAGCCTTTGCAGGCCGTGATCGCCCGTATAGGCAATCAGCTTTTCCAGTAAACGGCGGCCCAGTCCCAGGCCTTTTAAGTCGGATCGCACCAGCACCGCGAACTCGGCATCGATATTATCGGGATCGGAAATGGCTCGCGTGACGCCGAGAATTTCTTCCCCGTCGTTATGCCGACGCACCGCCACAAAGGCCATTTCCCGATCGTAGTCGATCTGGGTCATGTTGGCTAAATCTTCATGGGTAAATTCGTTTATCTCGCTGAAATAGCGATAATAAAGATCCTCTTTGGTGACCTGGGCGATAAACAGCTGCAGCTGGGGTTCGTCTTCGGGAAGGATAGGGCGGAACAGGCAGCTCTCGCCGTTTTTAAGAACCACTTTTTCTTCCAGCTGATAGGGATAAGGGCGCACGGCAAGACGCGCATCGGGATCGCCTTCGAACGGCGCCAGCTGCAGCGTAACGTCCAGCAGCGTGAACTCGTTGCCCGAGGCCAGCAAAGGATGAATATCCAGACGGTGGATCTCCGGACAATCCACGATCAGGTTGGACACCTGAACCAGAATTTGACTGATGCCGGGAATATCAAGCGGGCGCAGCGCACTGCGGCCCCGGATTTTACCGCTTTTTATCGCCTGAATAACCAGATAGCGGGCAAGATTCATATTGAGCGGAGGGAGAGCGACAACGGCCTGCTGGTCCGGCCGCCACTCAATGCCGCCTTCGCCGAGCATAATCAGCGGCCCGAATACCGGATCCTGTTCCACCACCACGCGCATTTCCTGAGCGCCCGCGCGGTTCGCCATGCTTTGCACTAGCAAACCGTGGATGCGCGCCTGCGGCCAGGCCATTTTCACGCGATCGATAATGGCGTCTGCGGCCTGCTGCACCTCGCTGGCCGTACGCAGATACAGCATGACGCCCTGAACCTCCGACTTGTGCGGGATATCCGGCGAGCGCAGTTTAAGCGCCACGGGATAGCCAATCTGTTCGGCGATATGGACGGCTTCCGCGCTGTCGCAGGCGATCCAGGTCGGCAGCGTGTTCAGGCCATACGCCTGCAAAATCGGCCGCACTTCGTGAGTATCAAGGGACGTGGCGCCATCCTGTAAGGCCTGCTGAATAAGCTCATGCACGTCGCTGGTTTTGGCCGCAAGGCTTGCTGGCAGGGCGGGCGTCTCGCGCAGCTGTTTCTGGTTTCTGCGGTACTCAACCATATGCATAAACGCCGTAACCGTGCCCTCCGGAGTGCGGTAGGTTGGTATGCCCGCGTCGCTGAACAGTCGGCGGGCTTCCTGGGAGGAAAACTCGCCGCACCAGTTGGTGAGTAAAGTGACGTATTTTCCCCGTGGATGATGACGCAGTAGTTCTATTAATGCCGCCGCGCTTTCCGTACCCGGCGCCGCAGCGCTGGGAGCGTGAATAATCATCAGCGCATCGAAATCCTGGCTGTTGAGCAGGGCTTCAGCGGCGCGCAGATAGCGTTCGGGCGTTGCATCATCACGCAGATCTAACGGGTTGCCGCTCTCGACGCTTACAGGCAAAGCCTCCCGCAGCTTGCTCAGGGTTTCTTCGCTTAACGAGGCCAGCTTGCCGTTACGTAGCCATAGCTCGTCCAGGGCGAGAGCGGCAGGCGCGGCCCCGTTACTGACAATCATCAGCCTCTCGCCGCGAAGCGGGCGCATATGGCTTAGGGTTTCTACCGCCGAAAACAGCTCATGGGTATCCTGCACGCGCAGCAGGCCGGCGCGTTGAATCGCCGCATCCCAGGCCGAATCCAGGCCCGGATGGGTCTTCAGCAAAGCCTGGGCCCTGGCGCTGCGGCCGCTTTTAATAACGAGAATGGGTTTGTTGCGAGAAGCGCTTCGCGCGGCGGAGACAAAGCGCCGCGCATCGCTGAGGTGTTCAAGATAAAGCAAAATCGCGCTGGTTTTGCTATCCCGAGCCAGATAATCAAGCAGCTCGTCTACGTCGATATCCAGGCTATCGCCAAGGGCGATAAACCAGGAAAAGCCCATTTCACGCTGCTGGGCCCAGTCGAGAATGGTGTTAGAGACGGCGGCGGACTGGGAAATAAACGCCAGTTTGCCTTTCTGAATAGGCACCGGGGAAAAACTGGCGTTCAGCCCCTGCCAGGGCGCAAGCAGGCCGAGGCTATTCGGGCCAAGCAAGCGCATCTGCCAGCGGTTGGCGCAGGCTAACAGCTCAGGTAACTGTTCCGGCGAAGCGGAGAGGATAATGCACGCCTTGCAGCCCTTTTCGCCAAGAGCCTGCAGTAACTCAAAGTTGCGTTTTGCATGGGTGCAGATAACCGCAAGGTCGGGCGGAAAAGGAAGGCTGGCAACATCAGGCCAGGCCAGCACGCCGCAGACGGCCTGATAGCCTGGCGTCACCGGCATCACGGGTCCATTAAACCCCCCGGCCAGCAGATTACGCATCATCAGATAGCCTGCGCGATCGGTTTTCGCTGAGGCTCCAATGACGGCGATCGATTTGGGGCGCAGCAGCGCCTCCAGCCCACGTTGACTCATCGTTCTCTCCCCTGAGAAATGTCTACGTGAGTTTAAACGCTTTCTGGCTCCGCTGCTGTGACGCTGCCCTGATGATGGGGTTTACCCGCCAGATAGCGCTCGCGGAAAAGAGTGAAATGCTGCGTCAGGCCAGCGGAAGCCTGCTCATCGCCTGCCTGTTCCAGCAGGGCCGCTGCGACTTCGGCGGTGCAATATTGACCGTCAACGCTTGCGACCCGCAGGCGGTAGGCCGATGAGATACTCAAATCCACGGATATCACGGGCAGCGCATCAAGCCACGGGCTTTTACGAAACATTTTGCGTGCTTCGGTCCAGGTTCCGTCGAGCATAATAAACAGCGGTGGTTTGCCGGAAAGCGGCGGCGCGGTGAGGACCTTTCTGCCTTCGTCGGCGTAGGAGGCGGGGAAAACGACCATCGGCTGATAGCCGGCATCGGCCACTAAGTCGAGCAGTTCCTGCGGCGGCTCGGTACGCGACCACTGAAACGCTGCCGTATCCGGAAGAATATCGGCGATCAGACGGCCTGTATTGCTTGGCTTCATGGGCTCGGTATCGAACATTACCAGGCAAAAGCGGCTGCGCGCGGGCCGCGGCTGGAGCGTATCGCACAGGCACAGTTTCAGCGGCAGCAGGCAGCGCTGGCAACGGCGAATGCGGTTACCACGGGCAAGAAAGGGACGAGTAGCGCGCGCCAGGCGTTCAGCGCGAAGACGAAGAACAGCGTTTTCGGTCATCAGGGATACGGAAGCAAAAACGCTATTCTAGCGTAGATAGCAAAGCGGGGCACAAGAATCGTGCCCCGCTTTGGCGGTCAGATGTTTTCGTTCAACCAGCCGTCGAACGGCGCTTTCGGCATGGCGCCGTTTAGCATGTCCACCATCTCGCCCTTTTTGAAGATCATAATGGTCGGAATGCTGCGAATGCGGAAACGCGCGCTCAGCGCCGGCTCCGCTTCGGTGTTGACCTTAACAAAGCGAACTTTACCGCTACGTTCTTCGGCAACGTCTTCAAAAATAGGGGCGAAGTTAACGCAGGGGCCGCACCATGGCGCCCAGAAATCCACCACCACCGGCAGATCGTCTTTTAGCAGCTGGTCCAGCGTTTCGCCGGTAGCATTAACGACTTCGCCATCAAAGAGTTCGTGGCCGCAGCGCCCACATTTTGCAACGTCGTCAATGCGGTCGTCAGGAATGCGATTAATAGCCTGGCAGTCGGCACAAACGGTATTCATAACTAACCTCTAAAGGTGTGTTGTCAGGAGATCGGCGTGAATAACCGATAATGTTTCTAATATGTTAAATAGTATCGGTGATTAATTTGGTGTCAACAAAGCGTTTTATTCGATGGATACGATAGTTATTAGCTTTTGACCAAAGTTAATGGCTAAGCGCTGCCACATCGGGTAATCTGCGCGCCACGCGCTCAGCCAGGTGGAGAGAAGAATGAACGACGATTTAAAAGGTAAAAGCGGCAAGGTCAAAGTGATGTATGTCCGCGGTGACGATGACAGCGAAAAACGCAGCCAAAACCCGCGTACTGGTAAAGGTGGTGGGCGTGCGGCAGCTCCGTCACGCGCTGAGGGCGCACGTCGCCCACGTCGCGATGATAAACCTGGCGCCGGGCGCGAGCGGAGTCGTCACGACGATCGTGAAGACCGCGGTGATTCCCCGTGGCGTACGGTTTCCCGTGCTCCACGCGTTGAAGAGTCAACGACGCCGGATCACGGCGGCATCAGCGGCAAGAGCTTTGTCGACCCGGAAGTTATCCGCCGCCAGCGTGCGGAAGAAACCCGCGTCTACGGTGAAAACGCCTGTCAGGCCCTGTTCCAGAGCCGTCCGGACTGTATCGTACGCGCCTGGTTTATCCAGAGCGTTACGCCGCGCTTCAAAGAGGCGCTGCGCTGGATGGCCGCGAACCGTAAAGCCTACCACGTCGTAGACGATGCGGAGCTGGCTAAAGCCTCAGGCACCGAGCACCACGGCGGCGTCTGCTTCCTGATCAAAAAACGCAGCGGCATCAGCGTACAGCGCTGGCTGTCTGCGG
This sequence comes from Dryocola mayonis, assembly GCF_051307045.1. Lineage (NCBI taxonomy): Bacteria > Pseudomonadati > Pseudomonadota > Gammaproteobacteria > Enterobacterales > Enterobacteriaceae > Dryocola > Dryocola mayonis. The sequence goes on along the minus strand of NZ_CP150452.1, from coordinate 3,235,114 downwards.
CAGGTGAAGACGACTGCGTGCTGGCGCTGGAAGACGTCGGCAACCCGCATAACCTCGGCGGTATTATGCGTAGCTGCGCGCATTTCGGCGTGAAGGGCCTGCTGGTGCAGGACGCTTCGCTGCTGGAGTCCGGTGCCGCGGTGCGTACCGCAGAAGGCGGTGCCGAGCACGTGCAGGCCATCAGCGGTGAGACTTTTACCGAGGGTCTGGAACAGTTCCGGAAAGCGGGTTACGCCATTGTGACGACTTCCAGCCATAAGGGAACGCCGCTGTTCAAAGCAGAATTGCCGAAGAAAATGGTGCTGGTGCTGGGTCAGGAACGTGAAGGCGTAACTGAAGCCACCTTCGATAATGCGGATATGAGCATCGCTATCGACGGCACCGGCAACGTTGAAAGCCTGAACGTTTCCGTGGCAACCGGCGTGCTGCTTGCCGAGTGGTGGCGTCAAAATAAGGCGTAGTTTCACGCCGGAGTTCAGAGCAAAAGCCAGCGTCAAGCTGGCTTTTTTTATGCTTATTGCTGAGGAAGGCGCGGCGTCCAGTCTATCGGCGTCAGGCCGCGCTCAATCAGATATTCATTCGTTTTAGCGAAGTGCCTGCAGCCCAGGAAGCCGCGATGGGCGGACAGCGGCGACGGATGCGGCGCCTGCAGAACATAGTGACGTTTGCGATCGATAATGCTGCCCTTTTTCTGCGAGTGCGATCCCCACAAAAGAAACACCACCCCTTCACAATGCTGGTTAATCAGCTCAATGACCTTATCAGTGAAGGTTTCCCAGCCCAGGCGCGCGTGCGAGTGCGCTTTGCCCGCCTCAACGGTTAGCACCGTATTGAGCAGCATAACGCCCTGGCGCGCCCAGCTTTCCAGATACCCATGGTCAGGACGCACGAAATCCGCGAAGTTACTTTGCAGCTCTTTATAGATATTAACGAGCGACGGAGGAACGGCTACGCCGGGCAGCACCGAGAAAGCCAGACCGTGGGCCTGGCCCGGGCCGTGATAGGGGTCTTGTCCAAGAATCACCACTTTTACATCGGCAAGCTCGGTAAAACGAAAGGCGTTGAACACGTCTTTTTGCGGCGGGTAGACGGTTACGCCTGCCGCGCGCTCGGCGGCGACGGTGCTAAGCGTATCGATAAAGTAAGGCTTCTGCTTTTCTGCGGCCCAGCACGTCGTGCCAGGTAAGTGAGGTCGTCATGTCGCTCTCCTGCGAATCATCATCCTGATAGCTTAACTGCTTCTTTCTGCTTAGCAAAATCCAACCTGACCGGCGCGACGCTTTACCCCAACAAAAGTTGAAAATTTACAAAATTTTTAATTTTAACGGCCCGGCCTAAGTTGATGTAAAACAAATAAATGATATTGTATCCACATTGGCCATATGGTTTTTATTGACTTAAATCAAAGTTTGCCGCGGGTGAGGCTGGTATACAGATCATCAGCGCAACAAAGGTTTTACCAATGAGCCAGAATGTGGCCCAACAGAATCAGCAAAAATTAGCCCATAGGGAGACATAAAATGATTACTGGTATCCAGATTACTCAAGCAGCAAACGACGAGCTTCTGAACTCTTTCTGGCTGCTCGACAGCGAAAAAGGCGAAGCGCGCTGCGTATGCGCAAAAGCAGGTTTTGCAGAAGATGAAGTGGTTGCAGTAAGCAAACTGGGTCAGTTTGAATATCGCGAAATTCCAATGGAAGTAAAACCTGAGGTGCGCGTGGAAGGCGGCCAGCACCTGAACGTGAACGTGCTGCGTCGTGAAACGCTGCAGGACGCCGTTGAGCATCCGGAAAAGTATCCGCAGCTGACTATCCGCGTTTCTGGTTATGCGGTGCGTTTCAACTCCCTGACCCCGGAACAGCAGCGCGACGTTATCGCCCGTACTTTCACCGAAAGCCTGTAACAGGCTGAAGAGTCCACAAGCCGGCCCGGCAACGAGCCGGCTTTTTTACGACTTTGAGAAGTTTTTTGCGCTTAAGCCGCTAAATCTCAGGGTCGAAATATAAAAAAACCGCCTCTCAGGAGGCGGTTTTTTGTTGCGCTGACTAATTATTCCGCAGCGCCAGATTTTGCCGCGCTCGGCTTACGGCGTTTGCCGACATTCTTCTTATCGCGGTGACGCACCTTCACGCGCGGTTTTTCTTTCTCGTCTTTCTTCTTCTCTTCGCGCTTCGCCAGCACCTTCTTCGATGGTTTGCCGGTGAGCTTTTCACTTGGCGCGCGAGTCGTTGGGCGCAGCTCGTCAATCACGCGTGATTTCAACGGCTCTTTCATGTAGCGGGTAATTTTGCCTAACAGCAGGTGATCGTGCGCCTCAACCAGAGAAATCGCCGTGCCTTTCAGGCCCGCGCGTCCGGTACGGCCCGATACGGTGCAGGTAGGTGTCGGCGGTGCGCGGCAGATCAAAGTTGAACACGTGGCTTACGTCCGGAATATCGATTCCGCGCGCCGCGACGTCCGTGGCGATAAGCACGTTCACGCGGCCATCGGTCAGGCGTTTGATAGCCTCGGTGCGTTTCATCTGCACCATTTCGCCTTCGAGATAGCAGGTATTGATGCCCGCTTCGCGCAGCCAGGCAACCAGCTCATGCACACGCTCGCGTTTGCGCACGAAAACGATGGAGCGGGTCGCGTCAGGCTGCTGGAGCAGCTTCACCAGAAGTTTGGTTTTGTGCTCGATGTCATCGGCGCGGTAGTACCACTGGTGGATTTTCTTACGCTCGCGGGTGGAAGGCGTAGCGGAAACCTCTACGGGATCTTCCAGCAGCCGCTCGGCAAAGTTCTTAATCGCCTCGCCTTCAAGGGTGGCGGAGAAAAGCATGGTCTGTTTACGCCAGCGTGTTTCGGCGGCGATGGTTTCAATATCCTGCGCAAAACCCAGATCCAGCATGCGATCGGCTTCATCCAGAATCAGCGTTTCTACCGCGCGGCAGTCAAAGTTCTCTTCTTTGATGTACTGCAGCAGACGACCGGTAGTGGCAACCACAATATCCTGGTTCTCGCTGAAGACCTCAGCGTGGTTCATATACGCCACGCCGCCGGTGATCGTGGCGATATCAAGGTGCGTGTGTTTCGCCAGTTCACGAGCGTGATCCGCCACCTGCATCGCCAGCTCACGGGTTGGCGTAACGATCAAAATGCGCGGCGGGCCGGATTTTTTGCGTGGGAAGTCGATCAAATGCTGTAACACTGGCAGCAGATAGGCCGCCGTTTTACCGGTACCCGTTGGTGCGGAACCAAGGACGTCACGCCCCTCAAGCGCAGGAGGAATGGCGGCAGCCTGTATGGCTGTCGGGCGAGTAAAGCCCTTATCCTGGAGCGCGTCCAAAAGGCTTTCGTCTAGTTCGAGTTCGGAAAAAGTGCTTACAGTCATGGTCTACCTCTATGTGGGGCGCCGATTATAGACGTTATGGCTGCGATCTTCATCTGTTAGTGTACCTAAGTGATGCTTTTCCTGGCAGGGAGTTTCACTTATGCTACTGCGGTTTCTTTACAGGGTTAATAAGATGTCCATGCAGAAAGCGCATTTGCGTCGTGACGGATTCACGTTTAAACAGTTTTTTGTCGCCCACGATCGTTGTGCTATGAAAGTGGGCACCGATGGTACTTTACTCGGCGCATGGGCTCCGGTTGCCAATGTAAAAAGCGTGCTGGATATCGGCACGGGCAGCGGCCTGCTGGCGCTGATGCTGGCGCAGCGCACGCCTGACGACGTCGCTATTGATGCCGTGGAGCTCGATCCCGTTGCGGCTGAGCAGGCTGCGGAAAACGCCAGCGGCTGCCGCTGGTCATCCCGTATCAACGTGCATTGCGCGGATATTCGCGAATGGGCGCAGCAGGCGACGCAGCGCTATTCCCTGATCGTCAGCAATCCGCCTTTCTTCGAGCAGGGAAGCGCCTGCGCTTCTCCCGAGCGCGCCCAGGCTCGCTACACTACTACGCTTGATCACGGCGCTTTGCTGGGCTGCGCCGCGCAGCTGATCACCGAGGATGGTTTTTTCTGCGTGATCATGCCTGAAACGGCGGGGACGGCCTTTACGGATATGGCTAAGGCGCAGGGATGGTTTGTACGCTATCGTGCGGACGTGGCGGATAATGAAACCCGTTTACCCCATCGCGTTATGCTGGCGCTGTCGCCAACGGACGGTGAGTATTTTACCGAAAGGCTGTTTATTCGCGGGCCAGACCAGAGCTGGTCTGAAGGCTACTGCGGTCTGACCCAGGATTTCTATTTGTTTATGTAAAGCGGGGAAAGGATGCTCGGCCCGGCATTTTCCATCAGGTCAGGATAGTCGAGCGTATAGTGCAGCCCCCGGCTTTCCTTACGCATCATCGCGCAGCGCACGATAAGCTCCGCCACCTGCACAAGGTTTCTTAGCTCAAGCAGATTGTTAGACACGCGGAAGTTGGCGTAGTACTCATCTATTTCTTGCTGCAGCATGGTGATGCGACGCAACGCGCGCTCCAGGCGGCGCGTCGTTCGCACAATGCCCACGTAATCCCACATAAACAGCCGCAGCTCATGCCAGTTATGCTGGATGACAACCTGCTCGTCCGGATTATCGACGCGGCTGTCATCCCATTCCGGCAGGGATTTCGTTTCGCGGATAAAGGGTATGCGCTTGATAATATCTTCCGCGGCGGACCAGCCATACACCAGGCATTCAAGCAGGGAGTTCGACGCCATACGGTTCGCGCCGTGCAGGCCGGTATAGGTTACCTCGCCGATGGCGTACAGCCCGTCGACGTCGGTGCGGCCGTTTTCGTCAATCATCACGCCGCCGCAGGTGTAGTGCGCCGCGGGGACGACAGGCACCGGCTCTTTGGTCAAATCGATTCCCAGCCCCAGCAGTTTTTCATAGATGGTTGGGAAATGATGGCGAACGAATTCTTCCGGCTTGTGGCTGATATCAAGATACATGCAGTCCGCGCCGAGACGCTTCATTTCATGGTCGATGGCGCGGGCGACGATATCGCGCGGCGCAAGTTCGCCGCGCTCGTCAAAATCGGGCATAAAGCGCGTCCCGTCAGGACGTTTGAGCCAGGCGCCTTCGCCGCGCAGCGCTTCGGTCAGCAGGAAGTTACGCGCCTGCGGATGGAAGAGGGCCGTCGGGTGGAACTGGTTAAACTCCAGGTTTGCTACCCGGCAGCCCGCGCGCCAGGCCATGGCAATGCCATCGCCGGAGGAAATATCAGGGTTGGTCGTGTACTGATAAACTTTGGAAGCGCCGCCGGTCGCCAGCACAACGGCTTTCGCGCGGCAGGTCTCCACTTTTTCACGGTTACGGTTCCAGACCCACGCGCCCACGACGCGGCGAGTGCCCGGCAGGGCCAATCTTGTCAGAAACAATAAGGTCGACCGCGTTGCTGCGCTCAATCACGCGAATATTGGGATGGCTTAGCGCTTTGCCGACGAGGGTGGTTTCCACTTCTTTGCCGGTGGCATCGGCGGCGTGAAGGATGCGACGGTGGCTGTGGCCGCCTTCGCGGGTCAGGTGATAGCCCTCGGAGCCGTTAGCCTGAATCTCCGTATCGAACAGCACTCCCTGATCAATAAGCCACTGCACGCAATGACGCGCATTGCTGGCGACAAACTCCACCGCTTCGCGGTCGCAAATGCCTGCGCCTGCAATAAGCGTATCTTCCACATGCGAGTCGATGCTGTCCGTTTCATCGAATACCGCCGCAATGCCGCCCTGAGCATAGAAAGTCGAGCCTTCGTTAATCGGGCCTTTACTCAGAACAATCACTTTGCAGCTTTGGGCAAGCCGCAGGGCAAGGGAGAGACCGGCAGCTCCGCTACCGACGATCAGTACATCACAGGCAAGTTCGGAATGTGTGTTCATTGCGTTTAATTTACTAAACAAGGGTGGGGCCAGCATAGCACTCGCTGTGGGCTGCAACACGCTTTTTTTCTATGCGTGTTGTATGAACTAAACAACGGCGGCTTCCGGTATCCCGTTAAGGGCAAGGATGTTAATTTGTGCGGCAATGCGCGTTAGTAACAGATTTACTGATGAAAAATCACCTTTCGTGCGATACTCTGCGTAGTGCTCTGTAGGCTGTTTTTTCATAAAATGGAGCGTAACCGTTTTGCGTAGCCGAACTTATAATCAACAAAAGATAATTCGCGAAACAGAACAGAAAAACAAAGGCGTAACGGAACTTTGCTCAAGTCGGGCACTCCAACCCTGAGCTTGCTCATAATACAGAGTTCGGGTGGTTTTTCGATTACGCGTGGAAATTAGGTTTGGGGAGACATTACCTCGGATGAGCGAGCAGTTAACGGATCAGGTCCTTGTCGAACGGGTCCAAAAAGGAGATCAGAAGTCCTTCAATTTACTGGTAATTCGTTATCAGCATAAGGTGGCGAGTCTGGTTTCCCGTTACGTCCCGTCCGGGGATGTCCCGGATGTGGTACAGGAATCATTTATTAAGGGCCTATCGCGCGCTGGATTCTTTCCGTGGCGATAGCGCGTTTTACACGTGGTTATACCGCATTGCGGTTAACACCGCGAAAAATTATCTGGTTGCTCAGGGCAGGCGTCCACCGTCGAGCGATGTGGACGCAATAGATGCTGAAAACTTCGAAAGTGGCAGCGCGCTGAAAGAAATTTCGAACCCTGAGAACTTAATGTTGTCTGAAGAACTGAGACAAATAGTTTTCCGTACTATTGAGTCGCTCCCCGAAGATTTACGCATGGCGATTACGTTAAGGGAGTTGGATGGTTTGAGCTATGAAGAGATAGCCGTCATCATGGACTGCCCGGTCGGTACAGTGCGATCGCGTATTTTCCGTGCGCGGGAAGCTATTGATAATAAAGTTCAACCGCTTATCAGGCGTTGACGATAGCGGGTTACTGGAAGGGTATTTAGGCATGCAGAAAGAACAGCTTTCCGCTTTAATGGATGGGGAAACTCTGGATAGCGAGCTGCTGAACACGCTGTCGAAAGACAAAAATTTGCAGCAGAGCTGGGAGAGCTACCACCTGATCCGTGACACCATGCGCGGAGATACCAGTGAGATTCTTCATTTTGATATTTCAGCCAGCGTCATGGCTGCGATTGAAAATGAACCTGCGCGTCAGGTCACGCCACTCATACCGGAGCAACAGCCACAGCCGCAACAGTGGCAGAAAATGCCGTTCTGGCAGAAGGTTCGTCCATGGGCCAGCCAGCTTACCCAGATGGGCGTTGCCGCCTGCGTATCGCTTGCGGTTATCGTTGGGGTGCAGCACTATAACGGCCAGTCAGACAACGCTGCGCAGCCGGAAACCCCGGTCTTTAACACGCTGCCAATGATGGGCAAAGCCAGCCCGGTAAGCTTAGGCATACCGTCTGACAATACCGCCAGCACGGGTCAGCAGCAGCAGGTACAGGAACAGCGTCGTCGTATCAACGCTATGCTGCAGGATTATGAATTGCAGCGTCGTTTACACGCCGAGCAACTCCAGTTTGAACAGGCACAAACCCAGCAGGCCGCTGTGCAGGTGCCAGGAAACCAAACTTTAGGAACTCAATCGCAGTAATGAAGCAGCTTTGGTGTGCTCTGTCACTGGTGACAGGCAGCCTGTTGTTCACCTCCAACGCCTCGGCGGACACCGTTTCGTCCGGGGCGTTGTTGCAGCAGATGAACCAGGCGAGTCAGTCACTCAATTATGAGTTGGCGTTTATCAGCATTAACAAGCAGGGGATAGAGTCCTTACGCTATCGTCATGCACGTCTCGATAACCGGCCGCTCGCACAATTACTCCAGATGGATGGCCCGCGTCGGGAAGTTGTCCAGCGCGGTAGCGAAATCAGCTACTTTGAGCCGGGACTGGAACCGTTCACCCTGAACGGGGATTACATCGTCGACTCCCTGCCGTCTATCGTCTATACCGATTTCAAACGCCTGACGCCTTACTATGACTTTATCTCCGTCGGCCGTACGCGTATCGCCGACAGGCTGTGTGAAGTTATCCGCGTCGTTGCCCGCGACGGTACGCGCTACAGCTACATCGTCTGGATGGATACCGAAACCAAGCTGCCGCTTCGCGTCGATCTACTTGACCGCGATGGCGAAACGCTTGAGCAGTTCCGAGTGATTTCGTTTTCGGTGAACGACCAGGTCAGCGGAATGATGCAGAACCTCGCCAAAGCGAGCCTGCCGCCTTTGCTTTCCGTTCCGGGCACGGAAAAATCGAATTTCTCCTGGGCGCCGACCTGGCTGCCGCAAGGCTTCAGCGAAGTATCCAGCAGCCGTCGGCCTTTGCCTACCGTTGATGTGCCTATCGAATCGCGCCTATATTCGGACGGCCTGTTTAGCTTCTCGGTGAATATCAGCCGCGCCGGCAATGTCAGCGGCGATCAAATGCTGCGCACCGGACGCCGCACCGTCAGCTCTGAAATTCGCGATAAAACGGAAATCACTATTGTGGGCGAATTACCGCCGCAGACGGCGAAGCGTATCGCCGACAGTATTAAGTTCAGGACGGCTCCATGATTAAAGAATGGGCGACCGTCGTCTCGTGGGAAAATGGCGAAGCGCTGCTGCGCTGCGACGTGAAGGCATCATGCAGCAGCTGCGCTTCCCGTGCGGGCTGCGGCAGCAGATTGCTCAACAAGCTTGGGCCGCAGAACCACCATTTGCTGACGGTCGCAAGCCAACAGCCGCTGGTAGCGGGGCAAAAAGTCGAGCTGGGCATCGCCGAAGGCAGCCTGCTGGGTTCTGCGCTGCTGGTCTATATGTCTCCGCTGGTGGGCTTGTTCCTTATCGCCGCTCTTTTTCAGGGCCTGTTCGGCTCCGATCTTGCCGCTTTCTGCGGCGCGGTGCTAGGCGGCGTAGGCGGTTTTCTGCTGGCGCGAGGCTTTTCATCTAGGCTGAGCCATCGTGCAGACTGGCAGCCCGTTATCCTTAGCGTTGCGCTGCCGCCGGAAGCCCTGCGCGTCGAGACGGCCGCATCCGTCGATGGCCGGTAAAATTTACCCGGCCACTCTTCAACCCAGCCCTTCCGCCCGGCCACTTTTATCTCCCCGGTTAAGCTTGCAGGATGAGCAGTTTCCTCGCTTTCTGGTTGTAGTGTAGAATGCGGCGTTTCAGGCAGAAAACAGCCATTGACATCATGCTCCGTACAGCGCGAAGCGCCGAGCTCTCAGGCCATTTGTAAGGCATAAAAACTCCAAATATGAAGAACATACGTAACTTTTCTATTATTGCCCACATCGACCACGGTAAATCGACGCTGTCTGACCGTATCATCCAGATTTGCGGCGGCCTGTCCGATCGCGAAATGGAAGCCCAGGTACTGGATTCCATGGATCTGGAACGTGAACGCGGTATCACCATTAAAGCGCAAAGCGTTACGCTGGATTACAAAGCAAGCGATGGTGAAACCTATCATCTGAATTTCATCGACACCCCGGGCCACGTCGACTTCTCGTATGAAGTGTCCCGTTCTCTGGCGGCCTGCGAAGGCGCGCTGCTGGTGGTCGATGCCGGGCAGGGCGTAGAAGCCCAAACCCTGGCGAACTGCTATACCGCCATGGAAATGGATCTCGAAGTTGTTCCCGTGCTGAACAAAATTGACCTGCCGGCGGCCGATCCTGAGCGTGCGGCGCAGGAAATTGAAGATATCGTCGGCATTGATGCGACGGACGCCGTGCGCTGTTCGGCCAAAACCGGCCTTGGCGTGGTGGACGTGCTTGAGCGTCTGGTACGCGATATTCCAGGTCCGGAAGGCGATCCGGATGCGCCGCTGCAGGCGCTGATCATCGACTCCTGGTTCGATAACTATCTTGGCGTCGTCTCCCTGGTGCGTATTAAAAACGGCACCATGAGAAAAGGCGATAAAATCAAAGTGATGAGCACCGGCCAGGTGTATAACGCCGACCGTCTCGGCATCTTTACGCCAAAACGCGTCGATCGCGATATGCTGGGCTGCGGCGAAGTAGGCTGGCTGGTCTGCGCAATCAAGGACATCCTGGGCGCGCCGGTTGGCGATACCCTGACCCTGTCCCGTAATCCGGCGGAAAAAGCGCTGCCGGGCTTTAAAAAAGTGAAGCCTCAGGTGTACGCGGGCCTCTTCCCGGTCAGCTCCGACGATTATGAAAACTTCCGCGATGCGCTGGGCAAACTGAGCCTGAACGACGCCTCCTTGTTCTACGAGCCGGAAAGCTCCACCGCGCTGGGCTTCGGCTTCCGCTGCGGCTTCCTCGGCCTGCTGCACATGGAGATCATCCAGGAGCGTCTGGAGCGTGAGTACGATCTGGATCTGATCACCACCGCGCCAACGGTAGTTTATGAAGTTGAAACCACAAATGGCGAGACAATCTACGTCGATAGCCCGTCCAAGCTGCCGGCGCTGAATAATATCGCCGAGCTGCGCGAGCCGATTGCCGAGTGCCATATGCTGATGCCGCAGGAATATCTGGGCAGCGTAATCACCCTGTGCATTGAGAAGCGCGGCGTGCAGACCAACATGGTTTACCACGGCAACCAGGTGGCGCTGACCTATGAAATTCCAATGGCCGAAGTGGTCCTCGACTTCTTCGACCGCCTGAAGTCCACCTCCCGCGGCTACGCTTCGCTGGACTACAACTTCAAACGCTTCCAGGCATCCGACATGGTGCGCGTGGACGTGCTGATTAACGGCGAACGCGTTGACGCCCTGGCGTTGATTACGCACCGCGGCAACTCGCAGTTCCGTGGTCGTCAGCTGGTGGAAAAAATGCAGGAGCTGATCCCGCGCCAGCAGTTCGATATTGCGATTCAGGCGGCGATCGGCGCGCATATTATCGCCCGCTCAACCGTAAAACAGCTGCGTAAAAACGTACTGGCGAAATGTTACGGCGGTGACGTAAGCCGTAAGAAAAAGCTGCTGCAAAAGCAGAAAGAAGGTAAGAAACGCATGAAGCAGGTCGGTAACGTCGAGCTGCCTCAGGAAGCGTTCCTCGCCATTCTGCACGTCGGCAAAGACGGCAAATAATCTAAGGAGTTGGCATGGCGAATATGTTCGCTTTGATCCTCGTGATAGCCACGCTGGTGACGGGCATCTTGTGGTGTATCGATAAATTTATCTTTGCGCCGAAGCGTCGTGAGAAGCAGGCGGCAGCGCAGGCTGCGGCAGGTGAAAGCATCGATGCGAAAACGCTGAAAAAAGTGGGGCCTAAACCTGGCTGGCTGGAAACGGGCGCCTCCGTGTTCCCGGTGCTGGCGATCGTATTGATCGTGCGTTCGTTTATTTACGAACCTTTCCAGATCCCCTCAGGTTCGATGATGCCAACGCTGTTGATTGGTGATTTTATTCTGGTAGAGAAATTCGCCTACGGCATTAAAGATCCTATTTACCAGAAAACCCTGATTGAAACCGGGCACCCGAAACGCGGCGATATCGTGGTGTTTAAATATCCCGAAGATCCGCGTCTTGATTATATCAAGCGCGCCGTTGGCCTGCCGGGCGATCGGGTAAGCTACGATCCGGTGGCGAAAGAGGTAACGATTCAGCCAAACTGCAGCTCCGGCCAGGCATGCGACAATGCGCTGCCCGTTACTTACGCCAATGTGGAACCAAGTGATTTTGTACAGACCTTCGCGCGTACTAACGGCAGCGAAGCGACGTCTGGATTCTTCCAGGTTCCGCAAAATGAAAGTAAAGAGGGCGGCATTCGTCTGGCGCAACGCAAAGAATCGCTGGGCGAGGTAACCCACCGCATTCTTACCGTGCCGATCGCACAGGACCAGCTGGGTATGTACTATCAGCAGCCGGGCCAGCAGCTGGCGACCTGGATTGTTCCGCCGGGCCATTATTTCATGATGGGCGACAACCGCGACAACAGCGCCGACAGCCGCTACTGGGGCTTCGTTCCCGAGCAAAATCTGGTGGGCAAAGCAACGGCCATCTGGATGAGCTTTGAGAAGCAGGAAGGCCAGTGGCCAACCGGCGTTCGCTTAAGCCGTATTGGCGGAATTCATTGATCAATTAAATCTATTCAGATAACGACATTCCACGTCGTTATCTATAGAATATCCCCCCGTATTAAGGTTGGCTCCTCAGTGAGGAGCCACGGCACACGAAACAGCGTTGGTTTCCCTTTTTCAGGTCTGTTCCGTGTGCTGAATAATTGACGCATTCATTGATTGGTATCGCATGAACCCCATCGTAATCACCAGGCTGCAGCGAAAGCTGGGCTACACTTTTGTACATCAGGATCTGTTGCAACAGGCTTTAACCCACCGCAGCGCCAGCAGCAAGCACAACGAGCGTCTGGAATTTCTGGGTGACTCCATTCTGAGCTATGTTATCGCCAACGCGCTCTACCATCGTTTCCCGCGCGTTGACGAAGGCGATATGAGCCGCATGCGCGCCACGCTGGTTCGCGGCAATACGCTTGCGGAAATTGCTCGTGAATTTGATCTGGGCGAATGCCTGCGTCTGGGGCCGGGCGAGCTGAAAAGCGGCGGTTTCCGTCGGGAATCCATTCTTGCCGATACCGTAGAAGCCTTAATTGGCGGCGTTTTCCTGGACAGCGATATTCAGAACGTTGAGCGTTTGATCCTCGCATGGTATCAAACCCGTCTGGATGAAATCAGTCCGGGCGATAAGCAAAAAGATCCGAAAACGCGTCTGCAGGAGTATCTGCAGGGTCGCCACCTGCCGCTGCCATCCTATCTGGTGGTGCAGGTTCGCGGCGAAGCGCACGATCAGGAATTTACCATTCACTGTCAGGTGAGTGGCCTGCCCGAGCCGGTCGTAGGTACGGGTTCAAGCCGCCGTAAAGCGGAACAGGCTGCCGCCGAGCAGGCGCTTAAAAAGCTGGAGCTGGAATGAGCGAAGAACAAACATTTTGCGGGTTCGTGGCCATCGTTGGCCGTCCGAACGTCGGCAAATCCACGCTGCTAAACCAGTTGCTTGGGCAAAAAATTTCCATTACCTCGCGTAAGGCGCAAACCACGCGTCACCGCATCATGGGTATCCATACCGAAGGGGCCTATCAGGCTATTTATGTCGATACCCCGGGGCTGCATATGGAAGAGAAGCGCGCCATCAACCGCCTGATGAACAAAGCTGCGAGCAGCTCCATCGGCGACGTTGAGCTGGTTATCTTCGTGGTTGAAGGCACCAAGTGGACCGCCGACGACGAAATGGTGCTTAACAAGCTGCGCGACAGCAAAGCGCCGGTCATCCTTGCGGTCAACAAAGTGGATAACGTCCAGGATAAAAGCATCCTGCTGCCGCATTTACAGTTCCTCGGCAGCCAGATGAATTTCCTCGATATCGTGCCGATCTCCGCTGAGACTGGGATGAACGTGGATACCATCGCCGGCATCGTGCGTAAGCGTCTGCCGGAAGCGATTCATCACTTCCCAGAAGATTACATCACCGATCGCTCCCAGCGCTTTATGGCCTCTGAAATCATCCGTGAAAAGCTGATGCGTTTTCTGGGCGCTGAGCTGCCGTACTCCGTTACGGTAGAAATCGAGCAGTTCGTAACCAATGCGCGCGGCGGCTACGATATCAACGGTCTGATTCTGGTTGAGCGCGAAGGCCAGAAGAAGATGGTGATTGGCAACAAAGGCGCCAAGATCAAAACCATCGGCATCGAAGCGCGCAAGGACATGGAAGAGATGTTCGAAGCCAAAATCCACCTGGAGCTTTGGGTGAAGGTGAAATCCGGCTGGGCAGACGACGAGCGCGCGCTGCGTAGCCTCGGCTATACAGACGACTAATTGATGGAAGGCTGGCAACGGGCTTTCGTCCTGCATAGTCGCCCCTGGAGCGAAACCAGCCTGCTGCTTGACCTGTTTTCCGAAGAGTCAGGGCGAGTACGTGTTATTGCCAAAGGCGCACGTTCTCGCCGCTCTAACCTCAAAGGCGCCCTGCAGCCTTTTACCCCCCTGCTGGTACGCTGGGGCGGACGCGGCGAAGTCAAAACGCTGCGCAGCGCCGAAGCCGTTTCCCTTGCTCTTCCTCTTAACGGCATCTCTCTTTACAGCGGCCTGTACGTCAACGAGCTTGTCTCCCGAGTGCTTGAGCAGGAAACCCGTTTCTCCGAACTCTTTTTTGATTACCTCCACTGCATTCAGGCTTTAGCGGGCACCAACGGTTCGCCGGAGCCCGCGCTGCGCCGTTTCGAGCTGGCCCTGCTGGGGCATCTTGGCTATGGCGTGGACTTTCTTCACTGCGCCGGGAGCGGGGACGAGGTTGCGGATACCATGACCTACCGTTATCGGGAAGAAAAAGGGTTTATCGCAAGCCTGGTGATTGATAACAACAGTTTTACCGGCCACGAGCTTAAGGCCCTGGCCTGCCGCGAGTTTCCGGACGCCGCCACCCTACGCGCGGCAAAGCGCTTCACCCGTATGGCGCTTAAGCCTTATCTCGGCGGTAAACCGCTTAAAAGCCGCGAGCTGTTCCGCCAGTTTGTGCCGAAAAAACCACCACTCAAATCTTCTCCTGATACGCAATAGCGCCCGATCGTAGCCACGCTTTCCGTCCCCGGTGTACACTGCCCGATAAACATTCTGATTCCCGAGGATAGTCATGGCTGAATTACTGTTAGGCGTAAACATCGATCACATCGCGACCCTGCGCAACGCTCGCGGCACGGCCTACCCGGATCCGGTACAGGCGGCTTTCATTGCCGAACAGGCTGGCGCCGATGGTATTACCGTCCACCTGCGCGAAGACCGTCGCCATATCACCGATCGCGACGTGCGCGTGCTACGCCAGACCCTCGACACCCGCATGAATCTTGAAATGGCCGTTACCGAAGAGATGATTGCCATCGCCTGTGATACCAAACCACATTTTTGCTGCCTGGTGCCGGAAAAACGTCAGGAAGTGACCACCGAAGGCGGCCTGGACGTTGCCGGCCAGCTCGACAAAATGCGCGATGCCTGCAAACGCCTCGCTGACGCGGGGATCCTGGTGTCGCTGTTTATTGACGCCGACCACGCCCAGATCGACGCGGCCGTAGCCGTCGGCGCGCCCTATATCGAAATTCATACCGGCTGCTATGCCGATGCTGAAGACGAGGCGACGCAGGCAAAAGAGCTGGCGCGCATCGCCGAAGCCGCGGCTTATGCGGCAGGTAAGGGCCTGAAGGTAAATGCCGGACACGGCCTGACCTACCACAACGTGCAGGCCATCGCCCGTCTGCCTGAAATGCACGAGCTGAACATCGGCCATGCCATTATCGGACGGGCGGTGATGAGCGGCCTGAAGGAAGCGGTATCCGAAATGAAACGCCTGATGTGCGAAGCGCGTCGCTAATGGCGATACTTGGCCTCGGCACGGATATCGTGGAGATAGCGCGCATTGAGAGCGTTATCTCCCGTTCGGGAGACAGGCTGGCAAAACGCGTGCTGAGCAACAACGAATGGAAGCAGTATGAAGCGCACCAGCAGCCGGTGCGTTTTCTTGCCAAACGATTTGCGGTCAAGGAGGCGGCGGCCAAAGCTTTTGGCACGGGCATCCGCAACGGCCTTGCGTTTAATCAGTTTGAAGTGTTTAACGATGCCTTAGGCAAACCGCAGCTGCGGTTCTGGGAAGAGGCGGAGCGGCTTGCTGAACGGATGGGCGTACGCTCGGTTCACGTTACGCTTGCTGATGAACGCCATTACGCCTGCGCTACGGTGATTATCGAAAGTTAAATTTTGTCGGCGTGATGCAGCTGAACAAACTTGTCCCACAGCTGCTCTTCGCTTTCGCGATGCGCCGGATCGATAATAATGGTATTCACGATCGGGCAGACTTGCTGGCAGGTCGGGGTTTCGTAATGGCCCACGCACTGGGTGCACCTGTCGCTGTCTATCTCATAAATACTCTCGCCCATAGAGATTGCCTGGTTTGGGCACTCCGGTTCGCACATGTCGCAATTGATGCATTTTTTGGTAATTAATAACGCCATTTCAAAACCTTGCTGTCTCTCAACCTGCCAGTCGCCTTCCCACAAAATACGTCAAAGCCGTTAACGCCGGTTGGCGCATGTGTTTTTATACAGTATATAATGGAAGTCTGAGCACTGGAATTTGCCGGCGCGCACTGTATCACAAAAGGAAAACATCCCCAATAACGATGCGTATTTAACCGCGTTTATTGGTTTGTGTACTTTCAGTACGTGTTATCATTGAACCAAATGTCTTGTTAACGAGCGAAGATCGTACTTATGGTGCAGAGAGAACAATTACGTGAAGCCTTCTCCCGCCGGCTGGCGCAGGCCTGCGCGCAGGCGAATCTGGATGAATTCGGTAGGGGAATGGCCATCGCCCGCGCGTTAGGCGTATCTTCGAAAGCGGTCAGCAAGTGGCTGAATGCCGAGTCCATCCCACGGCAGGATAAGATGTATGAGCTTGCCGCCTTTTTAGGCGCCGATGTTTTATGGCTGCAGCACGGCAACGAAGGCGTCTTCTCCGAAGAGAGCCGGGAAAGCCAGCCTGCCGCCCCTCTTAGTGACGCCGCGGTGTTTTATCTGCCGCAGCCGGAGCCGGGGTTTCGTATTGACGTGCTGGATATTGAAGCGAGCGCAGGGCCCGGCAGCCTGATCTCAAGCGATGTCACCGAAACCATCAACCATATTGTTTATGACAGCCAGGAAGCGCTGGAGCTGTTCGGCCACCGGCCCGCCTCAAGCATTAAGGTGATTACCGTCACCGGCGACAGCATGTCCGGCACCATTGAACTGGGCGACTATATCTTTGTTGATATAGCCAGGGACTACTTCCACGGCGACGGCATCTACGTTTTCCTCTACAAGGGACAGCTTCTGGTTAAGCGCCTGCAAATGACGCACGACAGCCTGCTGGTACGTTCAGATAACCCTAAATATGCTGACTGGAAGATTTGCGAAGACAACGAGCAGCACCTCAAAATCATTGGCCGCGTGATGTATAGCCATTCCATCAAGCGCCACGCCTGAGCCGATTGCCCCGTCTGCGGGGCAATAAGAATTATTTTCCCTTAATTATCAATAAGTAAATATAAGTAGCGTTTTTTATCCTTAAATCGTACTTTTGGTTCTTGACTGATCCGTACTATTGGTTCAATATCAATTCATCAGCAGGACGCAGCACTCACAGGAAAGTGAACGCTCATTAACAGCCCGCCCTGAAAAAGGGTCAATACACCGAAGCAATAAGCTTTGGGATATCTGAAGGATATCGCCAAAGTTGATTGACAGGAGGATGTATGAACGCACAGGCTCGTCGCCGTCAGCGCCGCGAGGCGAAGCAGCAGGCCTGGAAAGCAGCTAATCCGCTTTTAGTCGGCATTAGCGCCAGACCAGTGAATCACCCGCCGCTCGTTTTAAACCGCAAACCGGAAGATCGTATAGCGAAAGCGCTGGAAGTGGTTAACGAGTACGGCCTGCAAATTATTCAAAACGCCGAGCACTATCAAAACATTCGCCGGCAGCAGGACAGCATAGCCCGCAGAATTTACCGGTCGTCTCCGCAAACCTTATCCGGGCAGGCGGACGCCTGCGGAAAAGAGAAACGCCACGGTAAATCCCGCCCCCTTATTTAACGGTTTTCTGAAACCTCCTTCGTTACTGATACGTCGATTCAAACAGCAGCGAGATAACCCCCATGAATGACCAGCCAGGTAATGTGGTCACGCAGGCTTTTGCGTGGCTTGCGACGCTGGCTGCCGGTTTGGGTATCACGACACAGGATATGGTCTACATGATATTCGGCCTGGCAGGCGTCGGTATTTCGGTCGCGTCGTATATCAATGGACGTCTGGACGCGCATCGCAAACAAAAGGAGGACGAAAAAAGAACGCAACTGCTGCAGGACTATCTGGCGGGTTTGCAAAACAAAAACGGTAACGAGCGGCTGGCCACGGCACGGGCAGTCAGCGAGGCCATAAGACGGGCAGGTGATTAATGACTATGTCTCCTGGTTTAAGAAAAACATTGCTGAGCTTATCCGGGGCCAGCGCGCTTACGCTTGCGGGCGTGATGGTTCCTGAACTTGAAGGCGTGCGCTACACGGCCTATTACGATGTGGCCGGGGTTCTGACCGTCTGCTACGGCCATACCGGCAAGGATATTATTCCCGGCAAACGCTACAGCGAGGCCGAATGCGAGAAGTTGCTCAATAAGGATCTGCTTCCCTTTTCCCGCGCGGTTGAGCGTGCCGTCACCGTCCCGACCGATGAGTACCAGAAAGCCGCATTGATAAGCTTCAGCTACAACGTGGGCATCACCGCTTTTCAGAAATCTTCCGTGCTGCGTTATCTCAATACCGGCGAGGAGGGGAAAGCTTGTGAAGCGCTGAAGCAGTGGATCCGGGCCGGCGGCAGGAAATGGCAGGGCCTGATGAACCGGCGGGAGGTGGAATATGAGGTTTGTCGTTGGCACCGGAGGCGGGCATGAAGACGCTTACTGCCGTCCTGTGCTGTTTACTGCTAAGCGGCGCATTAGGCTTTTCTCATTTTTACCAGCGCTACCAGCAGCAGAAACAAAGCTTAGCGCTGGCCGAAAAGCAGCTTGCCCTGCGGCAAACCGTGATTGACGACATGCGCGCGCGCCAGCGTGAGATCGCCGCGCTTGATACCCGCTATACCAGGGAGCTCAGCGATGCCCAACTTACTATCGAAAATCTGCAGCGTGATGTGGCTGACGGGCATAAGCGGCTGCGCCTTGCCGCCGCCTGCGAACCTTTGTCCGCCGCCTCCGCCGCCCGCGTGGATGATGCAGCCCGCCCCCGACTTACAGACGCCGCTGAACGGGATTATTTCCGTCTCAGAAGCCGAACCGCACTCGTCCTGAAACAGCTGGCGGGGCTGCAGGACTATGTCCGGCAGCAGTGCCTGAAACCTATCACTACAGGAGAATATAAATGAATGATTCTACCCGGCCGGGCTATCTCGTGCCGGTTAGCCCGCCGCCGTCCTATGACGAACAGCTTGAGTCTCAGCTAAGCCGCTGGATTGCGGGCGTTTCAGGACTGCCCGCCGAAATGGTGCTGCCCCGCTGGACCGAACAGCCGCCCGCAACGCCCGCCGCCGGCTTAACGTGGTGCGAGTTTGATACCTGCGTACAGCTCGCCGAGTCGCCGGCCTTTATACCGGTAGATAGTCATAAAGACGCGCTGCGGCAAACCGAAGCGATTGCGGTGAACTGCAGTTTTTACGGTCCCGGCGCCCAGGCCGTTGCGGCGTTATTTCGCGACGGTCTGTACGTTGCGCAAAATAACGCCGAGCTTAACCGCATCGGGTCCACTTTTGTAACCTGCGGAGCGCTGGTTCCGGCTCCCGAACTTATCAATAACCAGTGGCAACGCCGCTATAACCTCGCCGTAACGCTGCGCCGCCAGGTGGTGCGTGAATACGGTATCCAGTCCCTCGTTTCTACTTCAGTAAATATCTTCGGAGAATAAACTATGTCACAGGGTTTACCTGTCTCTAACATCGTCAATGTGACGGTGAGCATGGCCGCGCGCGCGGCACAGTCCCGCAACTACGGCGCCTTGCTGATCGTGGGGGCAAGCGACGTTATCGATGCCCAGGAGCGGATGCGCGCTTATTCCGGCATCAGCGGAGTCGCAGCGGATTTTGGCCTTGATACGCCGGAGTACAAAGCGGCAAGCCTGTACTATCAGCAGTCTCCACAGCCGGTAGATTTGTATATCGGCCGCTGGGTAAAAACCGAAGCCGCCGCACGGTTACGCGGAGCCATTCTTACCGCTAATCAGCAGGCGATGAGTAACTTTACGGCGGTGACGGACGGCGCGATGAGCATCGTGCTGGACGGCAAAGAGAGCACGATTACGGAAATCGATCTCAGCGGCGAAACCAATCTTAACGGCGTTGCGGGACGTATTCAGGATGCCCTGGCCGGCAGCACCGTTGAATGGGATGCCACGAGCGGCCGCTTCAGCGTTCGTTCAATTACCACCGGCGCTGGTTCCGCCGTGGGCTATGCAGATGCCGGCCCGGAAGGTACAGATCTCTCTGCCTTGCTGGGCCTGAGCGAGGCCGCAGGCGCCCAGCCGGTAGAAGGCCAGACAAGCGAAAGCATTAGCGAATGCATTTCCGCGCTGTCCGGACATTCAACCGACTGGTATGGACTTGTCATCGCCGACGGGGCGCTGAGTGACGAAGACGTACTGTCCGTGGCGGCGATAGTGGAGTCTGATAGCGTATCGCGAATCTATGGCCATACCACGCAGAGCGCTGGCGCGCTGGATGCCGATGTCACTACCGACATCCTCAGCAGGCTGAAAGCGGCAAAATATTCCCGCACCTTCGGCCAGTATTCCAGCGCCACGCCATTTGCGGCGGCATCCCTGTTCGGCCGGGCCTTTACCGTTAATTTTAACGGTAATAACACCACCATTACCCTGAAGTTTAAGCAGGAACCCGGCATCGCGGCGGAGCGCCTGACGCAAAGCCAGGCCAACGCGCTTGCGGCAAAAAACGGCAACGCGTTCGTTAATTACAACAACGATACCGCCATTATTCAGGAAGGGGTGATGTGCAACGGCGATTTTATTGACGAGCGCCACGGCCTCGACTGGCTGCAAAACTACGTTCAGACCAATCTCTACAACCTGCTGTTCACCAGCACGACCAAAATCCCGCAGACCGACGCTGGCGTCACCCGCCTGTTAAGCAACGTTGAGCAGTCGATGAACCAGGCGGTTACCAACGGTCTGGTTGCGCCTGGCGTATGGAACGGCGGTGAAATAGGTCAGCTGACGGCGGGGGACACCCTGACCAAAGGCTACTACGTTTACGCGCCGGCTGTCGCAAGCCAGGCCCAGTCCGATCGCGAAGCTCGTAAGGCCCCGGTTATTCAGGTGGCATGCAAACTGGCGGGTGCTGTGCATTTTGCCGACGTTGAAATTAATGTGGTTCGTTAAGGAGAGTTAAATGGGTACCTATTCTTTTATGGATGTAACGGCGTCCTTCGCAGGCCCCAACCGGCATTATCGATTTGGGCGCAGGTTCTGCGAACGCTGACGAGGGCATTACGGTTTCTTTATCCAATGCAAAAAACACCATGACTATCGGCATTGACGGTGAAGTGATGCAGAGCATGAGCTCGGATAAAAGCGGCACCATTACCGTCACGCTGATGAAAACCTCACCGGCAAATAAAAAGCTCGCCCAGGCCTATAACGCCCAGACGCTCTCTTCAGCGACCTGGGGGCGTAACGCCATCGTTATTCGCAATACCGCCTCTGGCGACGCCATTACCGCGAACGCGGTGGCGTTCCAGAAGCTGCCGGATAACAAAAACGGTAAAGAAGGCGGCAGCGTAGCCTGGGTATTTGACTGCGGCAAAATCGATCAGGTGCTGGGGGAGTTTTAAGCCATGGAAATCACCTTCAAAGATGCGGATTACCGCATCGGCAAGCTAAACGTATTCGACCAGCTAAAAGTTGCTCGCAAGCTGCTGCCGGTGCTGGCTGGCATCGTGGGTGATTTTCGCAAATTGCAGGAGGGCGGCAACGCCCTCGAAACCGTTTTGCCGAAAATCGCCCGTACGCTGTCAGATCTCAGCGAAGAAGACTGCAATGCCATTCTTTACCCCTGCCTGCAGGTCGTTAGCCGTAGCCATATGAAATCCTGGGTGCCGGTAATGAACCAGCAGGTGCTTGCCTTTGACGACATCGATTTGATGACCTTGCTGCAGCTTGTAGCCCGGGTGGTGGCCGATTCGCTGGGAAATTTTTTGCAAGAACTCCCCGGCTCGCAGCCCCAGGACCAGGCAGCAGCCTGAAGCTTGATACCCTGCCGGGCGGAGAAGATTACATCCTCCGCCCGGCGGAGGTTTTCGGGCTGAACTGGCAGGATCTGAAAAGCGGCGCGGTGGATCTTTATGACATCTCGCTGATGAACGATTACCTGGAGATGCAGGCCGATAACAAGGCCCGCATCGCACGCTGGAGAGAAGAAAATGAGCGATAGCACGCAGCTTGTGGCGGATCCCTGGGATTTTATTTTGCAGCCGCTACGGGCTAATTCAGCCGCAGGCGAGCACTTCGAACAGCTGTTTGAGAAGCTGACAACCAGCGTAGCGAGCAGGCAAGAGATGCTTTCAGACTCCGTGCTGAAGGTTATTGATAGCCTGCCGGGCGTTATGGAGGGGCCTTTGAACATCGCGGCTAAGCTCCTCTCCTTCACCACGACGGTGGCGACGAAGCTGGAAAATGATTACCGCTCTGCGCAAAGCAGTGGCTCAAGCGTGACGGAGTACAGGGCGCAGAAATACGCCGCGCAGCAGGCGGGAGGCGATCAAAGCCGGCAGGCTGAATTTGCTAATGAATACCAGTCTATGAATCTGGCCTTAAATTTCGATGATGATACGGCAGCGCAGCAGTCCAGCCAGTTTATGACCTCGTTTCGCAAAATAACTACCGTGGTAGACCTACTGCGCGACAAAGCTGGCGCCGGGCTCGCCGCGGGTCTTACCTTACCGCTCGAATCCGTGACGAACACTATCCTCACCAATTTTCCAACGATTGAACAAACCTTCGACCAGATTATCGGCGGTATTACCCAGTTTGGCGCCGTATTTGCGAATGTGATCAACGGAACTATCGGTTGGATTACGGCCATTATCGGCTGGTGGCAGCAGCTCGATGATGGAACACAAAACGTTATCGGCATAGTGACCGCGCTGATTGCCGCCTGGTATCTGCTAAATAGCGCCTTTCTCGCCTCTCCTGTAGGCATTATTCTCGGGCTGGTAGCCGCCATCGGCCTGCTTTATGACGACTTTATGAAGTGGAAAGCGGGCGGTGAGAGTTTTATCGACTGGGGAAAATGGGAGCCCGTGCTCACCTTTGCTTCAGACGCGATAGGTAGCCTGGCAGGCACTATTAAAAAACTCGCGCAGGAATTTTTTAAGCTGTTGGGGATCGATTTCAGCACCTGGTCCATTTCTTCTATTTTCACCGGTTTGCTTGAAGGGTTTAACCAGCTTGGTGAAGTGCTGCAAAAAGTGGGCAAGCTGATTGCGGCGCTAAAGGAGGGAAACTGGTCCGAAGTCGTAAACATCGGGAAAGATTTAATCGGTACAGGTTTAAAAAATTCTCCGGCCGGCATGCTGATGCAAAACGGTGCGGATTATGCCGGAGGAAAAATTGACCAGGCATGGTCCGCAGCCAGTGACTGGTTGACGGGCGGTGAAAAGAAACATACCCGCCGCGGTGAGCAGGGGGTGCTAAGCCCGGCTGCGCTGGAAAACCTGTCGCAGCCAGACGCTGCTTTACGGTTAATAGGCACTGACTACAGCGTGGATAATCAGCGCTATGCCTGGAATAGCGAGGTTACGCAGACCGCATCGGCCAGCGTCGCTTCACCCACTTTCAATAATAAAACTGACATTGTGATTAACGGTGCCCGCGATCCCATCGAGGTGGGCAACGAAGTCGAAAGACGTCAGACAAGCGTGTATTCGCGCTATGCGCAAATGGCTATGCCGGGGGTAAGCTAATGGATACGGTTTCAGCGCTTTTCCAGCGCCCAACGCGTGGTTTCGCTTTTCTGGTGCCGGAGGTGACCATCAGTGAAGTACATACCGACTCGCTTAATATCGCCTTACACCCTGTGGAAATAGGAGCGAATATCAGCGATCACGCGTGGAAAATGCCGGGCGAACTGGTTCTTAAATGCGGTTTTGGCGGCGGGGGTTCACTGGTGGATTCTTTCAATACGACCGCCTTCGGCGTTGGGCTCGGTCTAAGTCCCGCCCAGGTGTACCAACACATACTGGCGCTGCAGGGAGACTGTGAACCTTTCGACGTCATTACCGGAAAGCGCACCTACCACAATATGCTACTCAAACAGCTTCAGGTCACTACGGAGAAAAATACCGAAAACGTTTTGGTATGTACCCTGACTTTAATTGAGGTGCTGCTTTCCGCTACGCAGGTCCTGACATCCGCCGACAAAGCCAATATGTCCAGGGGCGTGAGCACTTCCCGCGTTCAGAACGGCGGCACTAAGACCACCACCCCGATCGGAACATGGAGCATGTCTAACCTCTAACTTTCAGGAGTGATTATGCCTGTAGCAGAAATTCCCCTTAGTGCGGATAACCAGATCTTCGCCATTCAGCTTGCTGACCGACAGCTCAGGCTGCGTTTGTTGTATCGCGATGAAGCGGGGTGGGTTCTGGATATTCTGGAAGCCGACGAAACGTCCATTGTCAGCGGCATCCCGCTTGTGACGGGCGTCGATCTTCTGGCGCCGTTTAAACATCTGGGCTTTGGCGCAAGCTTACGGGTGGTATCGGATGATGTCGCTGAAGAATATCCCACAAAAGTAAACCTGGGCTTCCGCAGCCATCTTTATTTCGTCACGCCAGACTAATTCGCCGTTGGGAAAGTTAAGAGAGCCTTTATGAGTCAGAACTGGTTACGCCATTTTGAAGTGCAGCTGCTTGATGCCAAAGGAGAGGGCATCACGCTGTCTGATTTCAAAGCTATTTTTAAGGTGGAGTGGTATCTGGGTAAAGCGCCAAAAATGGCGGAGATAAAAATCTATAACCTGGCGGCGGATACCGCGAACCGCATCATCGGGAGCGAATTTTCTAAAATTCGCCTCATTGCAGGCTACAACGGGATGATGCCCGTTGTCAGCCAGCAGCAGGTTGGCATCGCCCGGGATGTGACGGGGATTGAAACAGGGCAAAGAGACGGTATGAACTATGGCCTGATCTTCAGCGGTGATATTCGCGTCACAATTACAGGAAGGGAGAACACGCCGGATAGCTGGCTGTTGATTCAGGCCATTGATGGCCATGAAGCCATAACCTACGCAACTATCAGCGCAACCCTTGCCAAGGGGTATCGGGTCAAGGATATGTACGATCTGGCGCTGGCCCGCCCTGAAACCCTACAACATTATCGCCGGGATGATGCCGAATTTCCCCGACGCCGTTTTCCCGCGCGGTTACACTTTTCACGGTAAAGTCAGCGACTACCTCAATCAGATAGCCATGCTTTGTAAAGCCGACTGGAAAATTATTGATGATCGTCTGGATATGTATCCCAAAGATCGGGTGACGCATCCGGCTATTAAGCTTAATAGCGCAAGCGGTTTGATCGGCATGCCTCAGCGCACGACTAATGCAGGCGTAAATGCAACCTGCCTGATCAATCCGAATATTCGGTTAAAAGGCCTGATTCATCTGGATCAGGCATCGATCCTGGCTGCGCAAACCGATCTGAATTCGTTAAAAAATTTGCCGGCCTCTTCATCCTCTTCCCCGCAAAAACAGGCTTTAAGCGTTGCCACGGACGGCGTATACGAAGTCTGCGGCATTACCTACGACGGGGATACTCGCGGAACTAACTGGAAAATGGAGTTGATGTGTCAGATGCCCGGAGCAACAGACGCGGGGAATGATGTGTCTGCTGAACAAGTAAAATAGAGCATCGTTCTTTTTAATAATAAAACCCGCCGCCGGCGGGTTTTCCATTTATGGAGGCAAAGATGGCTTTAAACGCTTCGGCCCTTAGCGGCGAACTGGCCGAAACGCTGGCGGCCGCGACGGCGGCGCTTAGTAACGATCTCCGCGTTGCGCTGCCCGGCATAATCCAGTCCTTTGATGCTGAAACCGTAACCTGCACCATTGCCCCGGCGATCAAAGGGGGACAAACAGCCAGCGATGGCAAGGTAAGTTCAGTCAGCTATCCACTGCTGGTGGATGTACCGGTAGTTTTCCCACGCGGCGGAGGCTGCACGCTCACTTTCCCCATTAAGGCCGGTGACGAATGTCTGGTGG
The DNA here is from genome assembly GCF_051307045.1 of Dryocola mayonis. NCBI lineage: Bacteria > Pseudomonadati > Pseudomonadota > Gammaproteobacteria > Enterobacterales > Enterobacteriaceae > Dryocola > Dryocola mayonis. Next base: position 3,209,388 of record NZ_CP150452.1, on the reverse strand, counting down.
TTTTTGCCGACAGAGCCATAGATTTTTGGTGGCAAAACGGCGGCACGCAGGAGCCCGTTAATGCGCGGCAACACTCGCTAGCGGATGCTTTCGTCATACCCGGCCCGCAGTCGCAGGTCAGGAAAATTGACGCTATCAGCACCAGCGCCGCCCAATTGCGTACCGATGATGGCGCGGCTTTTATTGAAGTAGCGGCGGGACATGACATAACGCTTGTCACAACCGGGAAATTAAGCGCCAGCGCTCAGGGCGGAACTGAAATTACATCGCCGACGATTGTCCTGAACGGCGCGGTCACCATCAATGGCCCGCTTGCGCAGGGGAAAGGTTCTGCGGGCGGAGGTGCATCGTTGCGTGGTCCGGTCGTCGTTGACAGTCAGGTAACCGCAGGCGGCATAAGCCTGACAACACATACCCATGGCGGCGTGCAAAGTGGCGGAAGTAATACAGGAGGGCCCGCAATGAAATACCGCAAAGAGATAGACAACGACTATGCCTTCGGGCGAGGTGATGCAGCTTTTCTGGTCGATAACGCACAGGCCGTCGCGCAGGCGGTCAGGACGCGCCTTTGCCTGTGGCGCGGGCAATGGTTTCTGGACGTTAACGAAGGCACGCCCTACGCCCAGGCGGTGTTGGGTAAACAGGCGCCGGATGTTTACACGCTAGCCATTCGCGATCGTATTTCAGGCACGCAGGGGGTAAAAGCTATCACCGCCTTCAATACGCAAAATAAAAACAGCAATCGACGCCTGACTTTCAGCGTTACGCTGGACACCATCTATGGAGAGGTAACCGTCGATGTATGAAGATTTAATTAACACAATGCTACCGACCATCAGCCAGGATGGTATTTCAGCACCCGATTTCCAGACCATCCTTGAACAATGGAAAATCATTTTCAGGGATATTTATGGTGATGATATTTATATCGAACCGGACAGCAAAGACGGCGTGCTGCTGTCTCTTATCTCCTACGCTCTGCATGGTTGTAACAACGCGACGATAGCGGCGTATAACTCTTTTAGTCCGCATAGCGGAATGGGGGAGGGGTTATCGCGAAATGTTAAAATCAACGGAATTACGCGTAAGCTGGCCGGTAACTCAACGGCTGATGTGGTTTTAACCGGCAAAGTCGGTACAGTGATTAAAAATGGTCAGGTTCGCGATGCCGCGGGCAATATCTGGTTATTACCCGCGCAGGTGACGCTCGACTTGCATGGCAAAGCGACAGCAACCGCAATCTGTCAGACGCCAGGAGCAATTAGCGCCTTAAGCGGTGATATTTCCGAGATAGCGACGCCCACGTTGGGCTGGCAAAGCGCCATAAACCAGACGGCGGCAACGGAAGGCCGGGCGACGGAAACCGATGCCGAATTGCGCCAGCGTCAGGCGCGATCTGTTGCCCTGCCTTCTAAAACCGTTCTTGAGGGTTTAGAAGGCGCGCTCGCCAATTTACCGGGAGTGGGACGGTTACGCGTATTCGATAACGATACGGATACCAGCGATGATAACGGTATTCCCGCGCATAATATTGCCGTTGTTATTGAAGGAGGCGATGCGGGGAGCATCGCCAAAGCTATAGCATTGAAGAAGACGCCCGGCGTGCCGACCTACGGCACAACGACGGAAAATGTTATCGACAGCTATGGCAATGCTAAGCCGATTCATTACTTCCGGCCTGCTGATATCCCAATCTATGTCGAGATCAGATTAAAGCCGCTGCTGGGCTATACCACGGATATTGGTAATGGTATTAAAGAATCGATAAGTGAATTTATTAACTCGCTAAACATTGGCGATACCTTATTTTTGTCTCGTCTATTTGTGCCGGCTACCCTGAGCGCTGCCAGCGGCGGAAATACTTATGACATTCTCTCCATTGAAATAGGGAGAACAGAAAATTCACTTTCAACGGCTAATTTACCGGTCGCCTTTAATGAACTGGCAACCAACGTTATCGCGAATATAAACATCATAACGGTGTCGGTATGAGCAATAAATACAGCGAACTGATTCCCTCTTATCAGCTTGAAGCGCCACGCTATGCCGCTACTCTGGATGCGGTTACTTCAGCATTTGTTGCTCAGCAAAACATTACCAGCAGCTTTATTCGTGATTTTGATGTTGATAAGGCTATTGGTGCCCAGTTGGATATCCTTGGGCAATGGATCGGGCAAACCAGAAGAATTAACGCGCCTATAGAAGATTTTTTCTTTTCCTTCGATAACGTCGACCTTGGCTTCGATTATGGCTACTGGAAAAATCGCTACGACGCCGAGTTCGGATTTATCGATCTTGATGACGAAAACTATCGTGCCGTTTTACGAGCGAAAATCGGCGCAAATAACTGGGATGGAACAAATGAAACCCTTCCAGATATTTTACAAAATATTTACCCTAAGAAAGATATCCTTATTTCATTTGCCGATAATCAGAATATGACTATGACGGTTTCGGTGAAAGGTAAATCAATCTCCAGCATCACCAAAGAAATTATCCGTCAGGGATATCTTGCCATTAAGCCGGGCGGGATTACCGTTAATTATGAAATTACCGAGGGTTAACCATGCCTGTAAATGATTTTAAGGCGTTCGCTACAGGCGAGCTTGCCAACGTATTATCACAACCTGAATATGAAGATTTAGAAGCGCTGGGAACCGGCTTTCAGTCCGGCATCGCCCGCAGCGAAGAGCTAAATAAAGTCTGGCGTCAGGGCCTCGACTATCGCTTCCGTGGTGGCCTCGTTTATGGCGACGAAGTCCGGTAACGACGTGCTGGATAACGGTGATTTAAACAGCCTGCAGGCCACGTTGTTAAAAGCGCTGTTGAACAACTCAACGAGCCAGCTGGACGGACGCTATTTGAAAGCGACGGCCAACCTGTCTGAGCTAACCAACGCCGGCACCGCTCGCGGTAACCTGGGGTTGAAAGGCGCAGCAGTACTTGATGTCGGCACCGCTGCCGCAACCGTGGCGGCAGGAAATGACGCGCGTATTGTCAACGCGCTGCAGAAAGGTAATAACCTGGCTGATGTCATGAGTGTGGTGACGGCACGCAGTAACCTGGGACTGAAAGGAGCATCTGTACTTGATACGGGTACAACGGCTAATAGCGTTGCTGCTGGAGATGATTCGCGAATTGTTAACGCGGTACCTAATGCCCGTAAAGTTAACGGACATGCACTTACGGGCGATATCAATGTCACTTCGCAAGATATTTTTAATGGTCAGACTATAGCGATTGGCAGCGGAGCCGATCTGAATACCTATACAATCCCGGGATTGTATTTTCAAAGCATGAATGCACAGGCGGCGGCTGGCAGTAATTATCCAGAGCCAATTGCCGGCTCGCTCGAAGTGATTAAACATGCAGGCATTACACAAGTTTATCGCACCTATAGTTCTTCACGATGCTATATCCGTTCACTTTATGGTGGTAGTTGGTCGGGCTGGGCAAAGGTTTATGATACATCTAATAAACCCACAGCGGCGGAGGTTGGAGCATTACCTGCCAGTGGTGGTCGGCTAACAGGCAATATAGAACTATTTACGCCGGCTCCGATAATTCAGTTAAGTGAAAGCGATACCGGGAAGAAGTATTTTATTGTGGCCGATGGAAGTGGTTTTCGAGTTAATGAGGATTCTACTGGCGGTAATAATATTATTTCTTATGCTGGCGGAAGTAAGGTATTAACTTCTGTAGGTCAAGTGGTTCCCGGTAACTATACTAATTTCGATAATAGATACCAGTTAAAAGGTAACTATACCACTACGGGTACTGCATATACAAAAGCGGAAAGTGATGGGCGATATATACTTAAAACATCCAGTGTAATTGGTATGCGAGTTGGAGCTCGAGGAACTATTGGCACGGATAGCGGCACAAGTGATGTAGATGCGCCTGTGGGTAATTTTATGACCGGCCATTTAGGAAATAATGGAGATGTACGTTACGGGAGATGGTATGTACGTGCCTTACAAATAAATATTAATGGTACATGGCAAACAATTACTGCGTAATAAGGGTTGGAAATGATTATCAATAATTTTAACTTGTCAAAACTTGAACAGATCGAAGGTTATACGGTGGGGCATCTTACTTCAGAAGATGGACAGGATTGGTATGAATCGCAAATTTTATTCGACGAGAGTAAATTAAAAATTGAGTTCGAAAGTGATGGCTTGATTACCAGGTTATCGATGGATGTTTCTGAATTGTGGCCTTTAGGGAAATCTGTTGCTGACATTGAACTAAAAAAAGTCCCCAAAGATATTAATGAAAAAGGAATGTGGATTTTTGATGGTGAAAATATAGTTGCGATACCCATTGATTATACCACCGTTGCTATAGCTCAAAGGGCGCAACTTATTAATGAGGCTAGTCAGGTTATAGCAATGCTGCAGGACGCCGATGAATTAGGTTTGGAACAACCGGCTGATCTTCAGGATCTAATTGCATGGAAAAAATATCGCATTGAAATTAACCGGGTAGATGTTTCTCTGGCACCAGATATTAAATGGCCTGAAAAGCCTTTGTAATACTCGATTGGGATTGTTTCTGTGTGAGGGAGAATACCGAATGCGGTATTGATAATATGATTTTTTTGATTGAGTTAGCTACATGGGGAGTAATAATTAAATTATTATGTGTTAAATGCGTAAATGATATAAAAAGTCCATGATGGTTCAGTTTGTTGACCAAGTGATAATTCCATTTATTAGGAGGGAGGCAAGAAGCCTGGAGAAAAGGCTTCTTATTCTCTGCTGGCGTATGATTTTTTTTGGGTATAAATCGCATTTGCCAGTTCCAGCTTGTTTCATTTACTGCTGGGGTCTGGGTTATATAAACTATCTGTATTTATCAAACCAATTTCTTCACCAACGCCTCGCTGTGGCGGATACGATCCGGGGCGTTTTCCAGGTCCTGTTGTACCAGCGCCATAAACAGCAGGTCCGTTAACATCATCTGCGCGCTGGTTGAGGAAATGGCCGCGCTGCGCGTCGCCAGCTCTTCCGCGATGGTGTACAAGCAAAGCGTGGCGCGCTGCTGCAGCGCATTTGGCGTAAAGCCGGTGACGGCGAGGACTTTTGCGCCCGTGCGCAGGGTTTCATCGGCGGCGAGGTTAATTTCGCGCCGTTCGCCTGAATAAGAAATAGCGAAAAGGATATCGTCAGCGCTAAGCGCCTGCGCGGTTGCCAGCAGGGCGTGCATATCTTGTTCCGCCACGGCGTTAATGCCGATCTTCATTAGCTTCCAGGCGAAGTTTTTCGCAACCAGGCCTGAGGCGCCGATACCGACAATCAGCACGCGCCGCGCGTTGCGCAGCATGGCGACGCTTGCCAGCAGTTTTTCCTCGCTGTTGATATCAAGGCTTGCATGCATAGCGGCGAGATTATCCTTAATCAGCTTTTCGCCAACCAGCCTTAACGGGTCATCGCCAAGAATTTGATTGTGGACCGGCACTGAGTGAGGATCCTGTCCGCTGGCCAGGGCTTCGCTGATGGCAAGTTTCAGGGCGGGAAATCCCTTAAACCCCAGCTTTTGCGAGAATTTTACAACGCTTGACTGGCTTACTCCCGCCTCCTGCGCCAGCAGCTGCGAGCTGAGATGACGCGCGCGGTCGGGATTGGCCAACAAATAATCTGCCAGTTTACGGTCACTTTGCGCCAGGGTGGGATAACGCTGGCGGATACGCAGTAAACAATTCATGTCCTCTCCGTGGGAGCAATGCAAAAGCGGTTTCGGTAAATGATAACGTAAATAGCGGCTCTGAATGAACGCCGTATTCTGTTATTACGTCATTAGCTGGAATTAAATATTCAATATAACAACGTCCGACGATTGTTACCGGAAAGATGAGGTTCTATCTGTTAGGCTTTGTGTAACGGCCGCGGTCGGAGGCGGTTTACACGGCTTATGGAATTTGACGATCAAAGGAGTAGCGTTTGACAAACCAGAGCGAGCGTCGGGTAGTGTTTTTCGATTTGGACGGCACCTTGCATCAGCAGGATATGTTCGGCAGTTTTTTGCGCTATCTGCTGCGCCATCAGCCCCTCAATCTGTTGCTGGTTATTCCGCTGTTGCCGGTAATAGGCGGCGCGCTGCTGATTAAAGGCCGCACCGCTCGCTGGCCGATGAGCCTGCTGCTTTGGGGAGCAACCTTCGGACACAGCGAAGCGCGGCTTAAACAGCTGGAAATGAGCTTCGTTAGCTGGTTCCGCAGCCGCGTCACGGCGTTCCCGGTTGTGCAGCAGCGGCTTACTGACTACCTCACCAGTTCCGATGCGGACGTCTGGCTTATCACCGGTTCGCCGCAGTCGCTGGTGCAGCAGGTCTACTACGACACGCCGTGGCTGCCTGAAGTGAAGCTCATCGCCAGCCAGATGAAGCGTTCGCACGGCGGCTGGGTGCTGACGTTACGCTGCCTCGGCCATGAAAAAGTCGCCCAGCTTGAGCGGCAAATCGGCACGCCGCTTCAGCTCTACAGCGGCTACAGCGACAGCAAGCAGGATAACCCGCTGCTCTATTTCTGCCAGCACCGCTGGCGCGTCACGGCGCAGGGACAGCTGCAGCAGCTTGAGTAACGCATTTCGCATCTGATGGGCGATGTGTATAATGCGCCGCGCCTTAATTCCCCCGGAGCTGCCCGTGTCAAAGAGTGAATTTACCCATGAATACTGGATGCGCCACGCGCTGATGCTTGCCCGGCGCGCCTGGGATGAAGGGGAAGTTCCGGTCGGCGCCGTGCTGGTGTATAAAAACCAGGCGATCGGCGAAGGGTGGAACCGGCCTATCGGCCGTCACGACCCCACGGCGCACGCGGAAATCATGGCGCTGCGTCAGGGCGGACTGGTGCTGCAAAACTACCGCCTGCTGGATACCACCCTTTATGTCACCCTCGAACCCTGCGTGATGTGCGCAGGCGCCATGGTGCATAGCCGTATCGGTACGCTGGTCTTCGGCGCGCGGGATGCGAAGACAGGGGCGATTGGCTCGCTGATGGACGTCCTGGGCCATCCCGGCATGAACCATCAGGTCGGCGTTACTGAAGGGGTACTGGCAGCAGAGTGTTCGGCGATGCTGAGTGATTTTTTCCGCGCCCGTCGTCTGCAGAAAAAGGCCCTAAAGGAAACGGCCCGTAAGGCGGAGTAGCCAGCTCCACGGGCGCCACCGCCGGATAAGCCTCAGCAAATTTCGCCTCCTGCGCCGCCAGCTTTTCCTTCTCCTGAAGATACCCTTCCAGACTCAGCTGGTACTTACGGATATTCTCAACGTACGCGTAGGCCTCATGGCCGCGAGCGTAGCCGTAGGTCGTTTTGCTGTAGTACTGCTTCTGGCTGAGCAACGGCAGCGTCACTTTAACGTCCGCCCAGCTATCGGGATTGCCTTTTAGTTTCGCGGTAAGCTGCCTTGCGTCGAGCATATGGGCGTAGCCCATGTTGTAGGCCGCCAGCGCAAACCAAATCCTCTCGTCTTCCGGCACCGTCTCCGGCACTTTCCCCATCATATCTTTCAAATAACGGCTACCGCCGCTGATGCTCTGCTCCGGGTCGAGCCTGTCCGTCAGCCCCAGGCTTTGCGCGGTGTTTTTAGTCAGCATCATCAGGCCGCGCACGCCGGTAGGGGAGGTGGCCTGGTTATCCCAGTGAGATTCCTGATAAGAGATAGCGGCAAGCAGCCGCCAGTCGATATCCGTTGCGTATTTTTCAAACAGCGGCTGAAGCTCGGGCAAAACACCGTCCACGGCGTTAAGAAAGGTGCGGGTATCGACATAGTCAAATTCCCCGATGTGGCCGAGATACTTTTCTTCCAGGCGGGCCATAATGCCCTCGCCGCTTAGCCTGTTATAAAAATCGAGCAGGGCTGCGGAAAGGCTGTCATCGCCGTCGCGCACGCTAAACCACGTCACCGGCTGCTCATCGGTAACGTCCAGCGCGACCGCCAGCTGGGGATGAACGCGCTGGAAAATGCTGATGGCGATAGAGTCGGAAACGGTAAACGCAATGCCGCCATCCACCACCTGCTGCAAAAGCTGGCTGCTGGTGCGTTTCTCATCGATACGCCACGTCAGGTCCGGATATTTGCTCTCTTTTAGCGCCTGCAGATCGCTCAGCACGGCAAGGCCCGGAGATAACACCAGCTGGTTCTCTTTCAGGCCCGCGAGCGTTTTAGGACGAGGGCCGCCCACGCGGTAAACCATCTGCTGTGATACGGAATAATAGGTTGGCCCCGCCTGGTAATGCTGGCTACGCTCGGTGTTATACACCAGGCCGGCGGCGAGCAAATCGGCGTTGCCGTTATCCAGATCGTCAAACAGCGCATTGATGTTCGGGCGAACCCCTATCTGAAGCTTTACGCCAAGATAATCAGCGAACTGTTGCGCCAGCTCGTAATCAAACCCCGAAGCTTTGTTATTCACCACGCTATAGGTCATCGGCGAGGCAATAGTGCTGACGCGCAGGACTCCCCGCGCTTGAATGGCGGCGATACGGTTTTCGGCTTTTCCGAACCAGGGAATGGAGGGCCAGAGCGCCACTGCCAGCAACAAGGTTACAACACCGATAAGCAGATAATTAATCTTAAGTCTTTTCAAACGGTTAATGGTCTGCAGTGCCTCGGGTCTTAGCTCACAATGGTCATTTTCATAGGGGGTTCAGCGACAGGATGAGGCGCATTTTGCTTAACAAAGCGCCAGCGCGCAACTTATTCGGCTCCGCTGGATGCTTTTTGTACAGTAAAAAGTAATGCTTTTATTTCTACGCAAACGGTTTCGTCACGGCGCGGTATTCTCTATAATGACGCCCGTTTTCCCCTTGCGCCCACGTGAGCGTCGCTCACGCTTGAAGACGAGAGATCTTTGATGATGGAAATTCTGCGTGGTTCCCCCGCTCTATCGGCATTTCGTATTAACAAACTGCTGGCCCGTTTTAAAGATGCCCACCTGCCGGTGAGCGACATTTACGCCGAGTATGTTCACTTTGCCGATTTAGACGCGCCGCTGAGCGCCGATGAGCACGCACGGCTGCAAAGGTTGCTGAAATACGGCCCAACCCTTGCCGACCACGCCCCGACCGGCCACCTGATGCTGGTGACGCCTCGCCCTGGCACCATCTCCCCTTGGTCCTCGAAAGCTACCGATATCGCCCACAACTGCGCCCTTGCCAAAGTTAAGCGTCTGGAGCGCGGCGTAGCCTATTACGTCAGCGGCGAGACCCTGACCGACGAGCAGCGGCAGGAAGTGAGCGCGCTGCTGCACGACCGTATGATGGAGAGCGTGTTCGGCTCCCTGAACGACGGCGAGAAGCTTTTCTCTCATCACGAACCGGCGCCCGTACAAAGCGTCGATTTGCTTGGGCAGGGGCGCGATGCGCTTGTGGAAGCCAACATTCGCCTTGGCCTCGCGCTGGCGGAAGATGAAATCGACTACCTGCAGGAAGCGTTCACCGGGCTTGGCCGCAATCCGAACGATATCGAACTGTATATGTTCGCGCAGGCCAACTCCGAACACTGCCGTCATAAGATTTTCAACGCCGACTGGGTGATTGACGGAAAACAGCAGCCGAAGTCGCTGTTTAAAATGATTAAAAATACCTTTGAGCAAACGCCCGACCACGTACTGTCTGCCTATAAAGACAACGCGGCGGTTATGGAAGGCTCAGCGGTAGGGCGCTTCTTCGCGGACCGTGAAGCAGGCCGCTACGATTTCCATCAGGAGGAGGCGCATATCCTGATGAAGGTCGAAACGCACAACCACCCGACGGCGATTTCTCCGTGGCCGGGAGCGGCAACCGGCTCCGGCGGTGAAATCCGCGACGAAGGCGCGACGGGACGCGGGGCGAAGCCCAAAGCAGGCTTAGTCGGTTTCTCGGTTTCCAACCTGCGTATTCCGGGCTTTGAACAGCCGTGGGAAGAAGATTTTGGCAAGCCGGATCGTATCGTGACCGCGCTGGACATCATGACCGAAGGCCCGCTCGGCGGCGCCGCGTTTAACAACGAATTTGGCCGTCCGGCCTTGACGGGATATTTCCGTACCTATGAGGAGCGCGTCAACAGCCATAACGGCGTTGAGCTGCGCGGCTACCATAAGCCGGTCATGCTGGCGGGCGGCATCGGTAACATCCGCGCCGACCACGTTCAGAAGGGCGAAATTCCACCGGGCGCGAAGCTTATCGTGCTGGGCGGTCCGTCCATGAATATCGGCCTTGGCGGCGGGGCGGCTTCCTCTATGGCCTCAGGCCAGTCCGACGCGGATCTGGACTTTGCGTCCGTACAGCGCGACAACCCGGAAATGGAACGTCGCTGCCAGGAGGTTATCGACCGCTGCTGGCAGATGGGCGAGCACAACCCGATTCTGTTTATTCACGACGTGGGCGCGGGCGGTTTGTCTAACGCTATGCCGGAGCTGGTCAGCGACGGCGGCCGCGGCGGTCGTTTCGAGCTGCGCGACATCCTCAACGACGAACCGGGCATGAGCCCGCTTGAAGTGTGGTGTAACGAATCTCAGGAACGCTATGTGCTGGCGGTTGCGCCAGAGCAGATTGAGCTGTTCGACGAGCTTTGCCGCCGCGAACGCGCGCCGTACGCGGTTATCGGTGAAGCCACCGAAGAGCAACATCTGACGCTCAACGACAGCCATTTCGACAACCGGCCTATCGACATGCCGCTGGACGTGCTGCTGGGCAAAACGCCGAAGATGGAGCGCAACGTTGAAACCCTGAAAGCGAAGGGCGAGGCGCTCGACGTCAGCACGATCGGCATTGCCGACGCGGTCAACCGCGTTCTGCACCTGCCGGCGGTTGCGGAAAAAACCTTCCTGATAACCATTGGCGACCGCAGCGTGACCGGCATGGTTGCGCGCGACCAGATGGTTGGCCCGTGGCAGATTCCGGTCGCCGACTGCGCGGTGACTACCGCAAGCCTCGACAGCTACTACGGCGAAGCGATGTCCATCGGCGAACGCGCGCCTGTTGCGCTGCTCGATTTCGCCGCTTCCGCGCGCCTTGCGGTGGGCGAAGCGCTGACCAACATCGCCGCCGCCCAGATTGGTTCGCTTAAACGCATCAAGCTGTCCGCCAACTGGATGGCCGCTGCGGGCCACCCCGGCGAAGACGCTGGCCTGTACGAAGCGGTTAAGGCCGTGGGCGAAGAGCTTTGCCCGCAGCTTGGCATCACCATTCCGGTGGGCAAAGACTCCATGTCGATGAAAACCCGCTGGCAGGAAGGCTGCGAACAGCGTGAGATGACCTCTCCGCTTTCGCTGGTTATTACCGCGTTTGCTCGTGTCGAAGACGTGCGCCGCACGGTGACGCCGCAGTTGAGCACCGAGGATAACGCGCTGCTGCTTATCGACCTCGGAGCCGGCCACAACGCGCTGGGCGCAACCGCCTTGTCGCAGGTTTATCGCCAGCTGGGCGACAAGCCTGCCGACGTGCGCGACGTTGCGCAGCTCAAAGGCTTCTACGATGCGATGCAGGCGCTGGTCGCCGAACGCAAGCTGCTGGCCTATCACGACCGTTCGGACGGCGGCCTGCTGGTTACGCTCGCGGAAATGGCCTTTACCGGCCATTGCGGCGTGGAGGCGGATATTGCCGCGCTGGGCAAAGATCGTCTTGCCGCCTTATTTAACGAAGAGCTGGGCGCGGTGATCCAGGTTAAAGCGGCGGATCGCGCGGCGGTGGAGCAAATCCTTGCCGATCATGGCCTGGCGAACTGCGTACACCTCCTCGGTAAAGCCGTAACCGGCGACCGTTTCACTATTACGGCGGACGGCCACGCGGTGTTCAGCGAAAGCCGTTCTACGCTGCGCATGTGGTGGGCGGAAACCACCTGGCAGATGCAGCGCCTGCGCGATAATCCGGCCTGTGCGGATCAGGAGCATGAAGCGAAAGCCAATGACAAGGATCCCGGCCTGAACGTGAAGCTGAGCTTCGACATTAACGAAGATGTCGCCGCGCCGTTTATCGCCACCGGCGCCCGGCCCAAAGTCGCCGTTCTGCGCGAGCAGGGCGTTAACTCCCATGTTGAAATGGCCGCGGCCTTCCATCGTGCGGGCTTCGACGCCATCGACGTGCACATGAGCGATCTGCTGGCGGGACGCCGCGGGCTGGAAGATTTCCAGGCGCTGGTAGCCTGCGGCGGTTTCTCCTACGGCGACGTGTTAGGCGCGGGAGAAGGCTGGGCGAAGTCGATTCTGTTCAACGAGCGCGTGCGCGACGAGTTCGAAACCTTCTTCCACCGCCCGCAAACCCTGGCGCTGGGCGTATGTAACGGCTGCCAGATGATGTCTAACCTGCGCGAGCTGATTCCGGGCAGCGATCTGTGGCCACGCTTTGTGCGTAACCAGTCCGACCGCTTTGAAGCCCGATTCAGCCTGGTGGAGGTCAGCTCCAGCCCGTCATTGCTGCTGCAGGGGATGGCAGGTTCGCAGATGCCGATCGCCGTCTCGCACGGTGAAGGCCATGTGGAAGTGCGCGACGCCGCGCATCTGGCTCAGCTTGAAAGCAAAGGGCTGGTGGCGCTGCGATTTGTCGACAACTTCGGCAAAGTCACGCAGGCCTATCCGGCTAACCCGAACGGCTCGCCAAACGGCATTACCGCGGTCACCAACGAAAGCGGGCGCGTCACTATTATGATGCCGCATCCGGAGCGCGTGTTCCGTACGGTCAGCAACTCCTGGCATCCGGCGGAGTGGGGCGAAGACAGCCCGTGGATGCGTATCTTCCGCAATGCCCGCAGGCAGTTAGGTTAATCATCACTCCCCGCTTCGGCGGGGATTTTTTTGTCTGTAAATCCCGACAGGGCTCTTTTTAAGTGACTCCAAAAGGTGACATTTAATTATTTGTTTTTAATGGATTTATTTTAATGGACCTTATCATGTTGCCGTTTGGCGACAGAAAGGTTAAAAAAGACGCCCGTCTGCTTTAGCTGATTTATTAAATAAATACATTTAAAAACAGATGATTATAAATTGTTATTTAAATGTGGCACGCATCGTGCATTTAAGTAAGCAGTGGCTCATTCACTCTCTTATGTCAGCCCTCTTTTTAGAGTCGTGCTACATAAACCATCGAATGATGCACTCAAGGTGCCTGCCGTCCACCTTTTGCCAATAGTCTTCGAGACCTGGCATACTCCGGGCGAAACGTTGAGTAAGGCACCGCCTGTTTCCAGAGCAAAGGCAGGGTTTAACACCCTGCCTTTGCTGTTTCTGAGCATCCAGACTTTAAACTCCCTCCGATCCCGGCTAGCATCATGTCTCACAGGTAAATTTGAGATGAAGCTATTGAACCAGTGGCACTTTTTCCCCCGATCCCTGCGCCAGCTCGTGATGATGGCTTTTTTGCTGGTGCTGGTGCCGCTGCTGGTGCTGGCCTGGCAGGCCTGGCAGAGCCTTAACGCGCTCAGCGCGCAGGCCGCGCAGACCAACCGCACTACGCTAATCGACGCCCGCCGCAGCGAGGCGATGACCAACGCCGCCCTCGAAATGGAACGCAGCTATCGCCAGTACTGCGTGCTGGACGACGCGACGCTTGCAAAGGTCTACCAGGGGCAGCGTAAACGCTACGCGCAAATGCTCGACGCCCACGCGGGCGTGCTTCCCGACGATCATCTCTACCAGGCGCTGCGCCAGTCCTTAAACGATCTTGCCGAGCTACAGTGCAAAAACAGCGGCCCCGACGCGACGGCCGCGGTGCATCTTGAAGCCTTCGCCACCGCCAATACCGAAATGGTGCAGGCCACGCGTACGGTGGTGTTTTCTCGCGGCCAGCAGCTGCAGCAGGAAATAGCCGAGCGCGGCCAGTTCTTTGGCTGGCAGGCGCTGGTGCTGTTTTTACTGAGCCTCGGCCTGGTGATTATCTTCACCCGCATGATTATCGGCCCGGTGAAGGGCATCGAGCGGATGATCAACCTGCTTGGCGAAGGGCATTCTCTCGGGGATTCCGTATTGTTCAAAGGCCCGCGCGAACTGCGCTCGGTCGGGCAGCGCATCGTCTGGCTAAGCGAACGTCTCTCCTGGCTTGAATCGCAGCGCCACGAATTTTTGCGGCACATCTCCCATGAATTAAAAACGCCGCTTGCGAGTATGCGTGAAGGGACGGAGCTGCTGGCGGATCAGGTCGCCGGGCCGCTTACCGCCGATCAAAAAGAGGTGGTGGAGATCCTCGACAGCAGCAGCCGCCATCTGCAGAAACTCATTGAGCAGCTGCTGGATTACAACCGCAAGCTGGCGGACGGCCAAGTCGAACTGGAAAAAGTGGCGCTCAAGCCGCTGGTTGAAGTGGTACTCTCCGCCCACAGTTTGCCGGCACGGGCTAAAATGATGCATACCGAATGCGACCTCAGCCCCGTGGCCTGTCTGGCGGAACCCATGCTGTTAATGAGCGTGCTGGATAATCTCTATTCCAATGCGGTGCACTATGGCAGTGAATCCGGTACCATTTACCTCCGCAGCCAGCAGGTTGGTTCTATGCTACGTATTGAGGTGGCGAATACCGGACAACCTATTCCTGCCACCGAACGGGAGATGATCTTTGAGCCTTTTTACCAGGGCAGTCTACAACGTAAAGGTGCGGTCAAAGGCAGTGGCCTGGGGCTGAGCATCGCCCAGGATTGCATCCGCCGCATGCACGGCGAGCTGCGCCTGGTTGAGGACGATAAAACCGACGTCTGTTTCCGTATTGAATTGCCAGTCTTTCCCGAGAATGAATAAAAAATGAAAGTGACACTATTTCGTCGCCGTATTGGCGTAATTTTACTGCCGTTACTGCTGGCAGGCTGCGTGCAAAATACGGTGACCAGCGCGATTAAACAACCTCATCAGCCGCAGGTGCCCGAGCAGCAGCTGGCGGATTACCTTTCCACCGACTGTATGGATATCTGGCACATCGAGGGGCGTGAGGCGGTCAACAACCCTCTATTCTGGCTGCGCGGAATGGACTGCGCCGAGCGGCTGCCGCCGGCGGAGGCGCGGGCGAAAGCCCGCCAGTGGCCGGCCGATACCTGGCAGGACACCTTTAAGCGCGGCATCCTGCTGGCCAACGCCAAAATCACGCCAACGGAGCGTCGCCGCTATATGTCGCAGCTGGATACTATGGCTGGCGAAGTGCCTGCGCAGGTGCGCCCGCTCTTCCAGGTGTGGCGGGATGGACAGGCTTTATTGCTCGATCTTTCCGACGAGCGCATTCGCTACAGCAGGCTCCAGCAATCGGCGGATGGGGAGCTCGATACGCTGCGCGAGCAGCAACAGCGCCTGCGTAACCAGCTGGATCTGACCACCCGCAAACTTGAAAATCTGACGGATATCGAACGGCAGCTTTCCAGCCGTAAACCGGCCAGCGGCTATCTGCCGGACGGCAGCCGGGGCGCTGAAAAAGCGACTCCGGCTCCTGCGGCGCAGGGCGAAGCGGATGACGATATCACTAAGCCGACGCCCGAAACGGATAGTGAAAAACCGAAGCAGGAGGCAAAACCAT
Source organism: Dryocola mayonis (assembly GCF_051307045.1). Lineage (NCBI taxonomy): Bacteria > Pseudomonadati > Pseudomonadota > Gammaproteobacteria > Enterobacterales > Enterobacteriaceae > Dryocola > Dryocola mayonis. The sequence continues at coordinate 3,193,915 of NZ_CP150452.1, read as the reverse complement.
GACCCAACGCAAACCGGCCCGGCTGCTGCTTGTTGATGACGATCCCGGGCTGCTCAAACTCCTCGGCATGCGTCTGGTCAGCGAGGGCTACACCGTTTCGACGGCGGAAAGCGGCGCAGAAGGGCTGCGGCTGCTGAGCCGTGAAAAGATCGACCTGGTAATAAGCGACCTGCGCATGGATGAAATGGACGGCATGGCGCTGTTCGCGGAGATCCAGAAGATGCAGCCGGGAATGCCGGTTATCATTCTTACCGCGCACGGTTCGATTCCGGACGCCGTTGCCGCCACCCAGCAGGGGGTGTTTAGCTTCCTGACCAAGCCGGTGGACAAAGACGCTTTATATCAGGCAATCGACGACGCGCTGGTGCACACCATCGCCGCCGGCGACGATATGTGGCGCGAAACGATAGTTACCCGCAGCCCGAACATGCTGCGCCTGCTGGAACAGGCGCGGATGGTCGCGCAGTCCGACGTCAGCGTGCTGATTAACGGCCAGAGCGGTACCGGGAAAGAGATTCTGGCCCAGGCGATTCACAACGCCAGCCCGCGCAGTAAAAACGCATTTATCGCCATCAACTGCGGAGCTTTGCCGGAGCAGCTGCTGGAGTCAGAGCTGTTCGGCCACGCGCGCGGCGCTTTTACCGGCGCGGTGAGCAGCCGGGAAGGGCTGTTCCAGGCTGCGGAAGGCGGCACGTTATTCCTCGACGAAATTGGCGATATGCCGATTCCCCTGCAGGTTAAGCTGCTGCGCGTCCTGCAGGAGCGCAAGGTGCGGCCGTTGGGCAGCAACCGCGACCTGGATATTAACGTGCGTATTATCTCCGCGACCCACCGCGATCTGCCAAAGGCTATGGAACGCGGTGAGTTTCGCGAAGACCTCTTTTATCGCCTGAACGTGGTGAACCTGAAGATCCCGGCGCTGCACGAGCGCGCGGAAGATATTCCGCTGCTGGCAAACCATCTGCTGCGCCAGTCGGGCCGACCGTCACAAGCCGTTTGTGCGCAGCTTCTCAACGGACGCGATGAAGCGCTTAATGGCCGCCAGCTGGCCGGGCAACGTGCGCCAGCTGGTTAACGTTATTGAGCAGTGCGTGGCGCTGACCTCCGCTCCCGTCATCAGCGAAGCGCTGGTGGAGCAGGCGCTGGAAGGCGAAAACACCGTGCTGCCCACCTTTGCCGAAGCGCGTAATCAGTTCGAGCTCAACTACCTGCGCAAGCTGCTGCAAATCACCAAAGGCAACGTCACCCATGCGGCGCGCATGGCGGGGCGTAACCGCACCGAATTCTATAAATTACTCTCGCGTCATGAACTCGATGCCAATGACTTTAAAGAGTAGTCTGTGGTAATTTGGGCAACCGATTACCATGCTTGCAGCACACATAACCTGTGCGGGAATGACAGAAAACTATGAAAAAAATTGATGCGATTATTAAACCGTTCAAACTGGATGATGTGCGCGAAGCGCTGGCGGAAGTCGGCATCACCGGCATGACGGTGACCGAGGTAAAAGGCTTCGGCCGCCAGAAAGGGCATACCGAGCTTTATCGCGGCGCCGAATACATGGTGGATTTTCTGCCGAAGGTAAAAATTGAAATTGTGGTGACCGACGATATCGTCGATACCTGCGTGGACACCATCATTCGCACCGCCCAGACGGGTAAAATCGGCGACGGCAAAATCTTTGTCTTTGACGTGGCGCGCGTGGTGCGTATCCGTACCGGCGAAGAAGACGACGCGGCGATTTGATTTAAGGCCCTCTCCCGGCAGGAGAGGGCTTAGCGGCTACATCACCTTATGCGGGCCAAAGCATTCGTAGTGAATACGATCCTTTTCAACGCCCAGCTTCACCAGCTGTTCGGCGGCGAAACGCATAAAGTTCACCGGGCCGCACAGATAGAACTGCATATCCGGCGCGCTGATTTTCCCTTCGTGCGCCAGCAAATCCATTAACCCTTCGCTGTTGAATTTTGCCTGAGCGCGATCGCTCTCGTTCGGCGCCCGATACCAGACGTGGCTTGCAAAGCGCGCCAGCCGCTTACCTGTATTATTCACCTCGTCGGCAAAGGCGTGCACATCGCCGTGTTCTGCCGCGTGGAACCAGTTAACCTGCGCGGCATGGGCGTTTTTCGCCAGCGTATCAAGCATCGCCAGCATCGGCGTCTGGCCTACGCCCGCGGAAATCAGCGTCACCGGCGTTTGCGGCGCAACGTCCATAAAGAAATCACCTGCCGGCGCCGCCAGATAGACTTCATCGCCCACCTTAGCGTGATTATGCAGCCAGCTGGAAACCTGGCCTGAATCTTCGCGTTTTACCGCAATGCGGTAGCTTTTCCCGTCTGGTTTACGGGTTAAAGAGTACTGACGAATTTCCTGATGCGGGAAACCTTCCGGCTTGAGCCAAACGCCAAGATACTGGCCCGGCTGGTAATCGGCCACCGGCTGGCCGTCTACCGGGGCGAATTCGAAGCTGGTTATCAGCGCGCTTTGCGGCTCTTTTGCCACAATGCGGAATGCGCGAGTTCCTTCCCAGCCGCCGTCTTTCGCCGCGTTCGCCTGATAAATCTCCGCTTCACGATTGATGAAAACCTCCGCCAGCACGCCGTAGGCTTTACCCCAGGCGTTCAGCACTTCCTCGCCCGGGCTGAACATCTCATCAAGAGTGGCTAACAGATGACCGCCAACGATGTTGTACTGCTCGGGTTTAATCTGGAAGCTGGTATGTTTCTGGGCAATTTTCTCAACCGCCGGCAGCAGAACCGCCAGGTTCTCGATATTGGTGGCATAGGCGCAGATGGCGTTGAACAGCGCTTCTCGCTGGTCGCCATTGCGCTGGTTGCTCATGTTAAAGATTTCTTTCAGCTCGGGGTTATGGCTGAACATGCGATCGTAGAAATGGGCGGTGAGTTTCGGGCCGGTGGCGGCAAGCAGGGGAATGGTTGATTTCACAACGGCGATGGTTTGTGCATCTAGCATGGTTAGCTCCTGAAAACAGCTTGTTTTATATAAGTAGCATTTTAAATGCATCTTATAAAAATAGGCCTGGGTTGTAAATGGGCTATCGATGTTAACGACGCCGATCACAGAAAGTGAAAAACACGCATGTTGCTGATGAAGAAATATCCGTCAAAATCCCGGCGAGCTTATGCCGATAAACCCTTGCGCCATGCCGAGCCAATCGTTTGCGTAAAAACCTCTGTCAAGCCCTATCACCCAATACCAATTCGGTTTACACTGTTGCCCGTCGCCCGAAAGGGCCCCCTCAAAGCAGTCCAAATTTTTACTGTTAGCTGAGTCAGGAGATGCGAATGTTAAAGCGTGAAATGAACATTGCCGATTATGATGCCCAACTGTGGCAGGCTATGGAGCAAGAAAAAGTACGTCAGGAAGAGCACATTGAACTGATCGCCTCCGAAAACTACACCAGCCCACGCGTTATGCAGGCGCAGGGTTCTCAGCTGACCAACAAGTACGCTGAAGGCTATCCGGGCAAGCGCTATTACGGCGGCTGCGAATACGTCGACGTGGTTGAGCAGCTGGCTATCGACCGCGCAAAAGAGCTGTTCGGCGCAGACTACGCTAACGTACAGCCGCACTCCGGCTCCCAGGCTAACTTCGCGGTATACACCACTTTACTCGAACCTGGCGATACCGTGCTGGGCATGAACCTGGCGCACGGCGGCCACCTGACTCATGGTTCCCCGGTAAACTTCTCCGGCAAGCTGTACAACATCGTTCCTTACGGTATCGATGAAACAGGGCATATCGACTACGCGGATTTGGAAAAACAGGCCAAAGAGCACAAGCCGAAAATGATCATCGGCGGCTTCTCCGCTTATTCCGGCGTGGTTGACTGGGCAAAAATGCGTGAAATCGCAGACCAGGTCGGCGCTTACCTGTTTGTCGATATGGCTCACGTTGCGGGTCTTATCGCCGCAGGCGTTTACCCGAACCCGGTTCCGCACGCGCACGTTGTGACCACCACGACCCACAAAACGCTGGCAGGCCCGCGCGGCGGCTTAATCCTTGCGAAAGGCGGCAGTGAAGAGCTGTACAAAAAGCTCAACTCCGCCGTGTTCCCGGGCGCGCAGGGTGGCCCATTGATGCACGTTATCGCGGGCAAAGCGGTGGCGCTGAAAGAAGCGATGGAGCCCGAGTTCAAAACCTATCAGCAGCAGGTTGCTAAAAACGCCAAAGCGATGGTTTCAGTCTTCCTGGAGCGCGGCTACAAAGTGGTATCCGGCGGTACCGACAACCACCTGTTCCTGCTGGATCTGGTTGATAAAAACCTGACCGGTAAAGAAGCCGATGCGGCCCTGGGCCGGGCGAATATCACCGTGAACAAAAACAGCGTGCCGAACGATCCGAAGAGCCCGTTTGTAACTTCCGGTATTCGTATCGGTACGCCGGCTGTGACGCGCCGCGGCTTTAACGAAGCAGACGTTCGCGAACTGGCGGGCTGGATGTGCGATGTGTTAGACAACATCAACGACGAAGCCGTTATTGAACGCACCAGGCAAAAAGTGCTGGATATCTGCGCTCGCCTGCCGGTGTACGCGTAGTCTGGTCGAAATGAAAAAGCCGCGAAAGCGGCTTTTTTTATGGATAAAATTCAGCGTTTATCGAGAGAAATACCGCCGGGGCCGACAATCGCCAGCAGCAAAAACGCTCCGGCGATGCTGACGTTTTTATAGAAGTTAATCATATTCGGCACCACCGCGTCCCCGGTCATATTCCAGTAGTGGTGGCCAATCACCGCCGTCCCCAGCGTATAAAAGATAAAAATTATCGCCAGCGGGCGGGTAAAGAAGCCCAGCACGATAAGTATTGCGGCGACAACCTCCATCAGCACGGCGATAACGGCGGAGATCGTCGGCAACGGCGCGCCAACGGATGCCATATATTGCACGGTCCCGCTAAAGCCGGTCATTTTCGGCACGCCAAAAATAATAAACAACAGCACCAGAGCGATTCGCGCGATCAGCAGCATGACAGGACGCGACTGACCAAAGTCGAAATAACGTAATCTGTTCATAGTGGGCTCGATTGTGAAGAGGTTCAAAATAACCCTAATACACAACCGTAAAGCTCGCCTGGAAATAGCATTTCTTGCGGCCGGGAGAGGATTAACCTCTTAAAAAACAGGTGTTATTAAGCTGTTAATGAAAGCTTGCAAGCCGGGCGACGCTCCGCCACACTAACGCCTCCAAAACGGGAGGGATCATGGTTTTGCATTCTACGCGCTGGCTGGCGCTCAGCTATTTTACCTACTTCTTCAGCTACGGAATTTTCCTGCCCTTCTGGAGCGTGTGGCTGACCGGCATCGGCCTGCCGCCCGAGACTATCGGCCTGCTGCTGGGCTCAGGATTAATCGCCCGTTTTCTCGGCAGCCTGCTTCTGGCACCCCGCGTCACCGATCCTTCCCGCCTCGTCTTTGCTCTGCGGCTGCTTGCTCTGCTGACCCTGCTTTTTGCCGTTGCTTTCTGGTTCGGACAAACCGCCGCCTGGCTGCTGATCGTCATGGTCGGGTTTAACCTCTTTTTCTCACCGCTCGTGCCGCTTACCGATGCGCTGGCCGGCACCTGGCAAAAACAAATCACCATGGATTACGGGCGCGTGCGCCTGTGGGGCTCGCTGGCGTTTGTGATCGGCTCGGCGATGACCGGCAAGCTGGTCAGCGTCTTCAGCTACCAGGCGATTCTGGTGCTGCTAAGCGTCGGCGTGGCCTCCATGCTCACCGGCATGATGCTGCGTCCATCGGTAATGCCGCAGGGAGAATCGCGGCAGAAGGAAGCCGCAGGCTGGCAGGCGTGGAAAAAGCTGGTGTTAAGCGCCTGGCGCTTCCTCGCCTGCGTCTCTTTGCTGCAAGGCGCGCACGCGGCCCTACTACGGGTTCAGCGCGATTTACTGGCAGGGCGCGGGCTATTCCGCCTCGGTCGTGGGCTATCTATGGTCGCTGGGCGTGGTGGCGGAAATCGTTGTCTTCGCGCTTAGCAACAGGCTGTTCCGCCGCTGGAGCGCCCGCGACCTGCTGCTGCTTTCCGCAGGAGCGGGCATCCTTCGCTGGAGCCTGATGGCGTGGACCACCGACCTGCCGTGGCTTATCGCGGCGCAAATCCTGCACTGCGGAAGCTTCACCGTTTGCCACCTTGCGGCCATGCGCTACATTTCGGCGCGTCAGGGCAACGAAGTTATTCGGCTGCAGGCGGTCTATTCCGCGGTGGCGATGGGCGGCGGCATCGCCATCATGACGATGTTCTCCGGCTTCCTCTACCAGCATCTGCATGGCGGGGTGTTCTGGATTATGGCGCTGGTAGCCTTGCCCGCGCTCGTGCTGCGTCCACGAGTCGCGGCAAGGGCGGATTAGGACTCGAGGATTTCACGGATATGCTGCTGCAGCTGTTCCCCAAGCGGCAGCGTGGCGTGGATCAGCGGCGGCGAATACAGCGGCAGGCTGGTGGAGTAGGGCGTCACCACCAGCACGACCTCTTTCGGCGCGCCCTCTTTTTGAAAACCATGCACCGTCAGATGCTTAATATTCAGCGGTAGCAAAGTGAGCTCCCGTAGCTGCTGCTCTATCTGCTGCTCCAGCTCGGCATTGTTTCCGGTCAGCAGTAGCACCTGCTTTTCCTGCAGGTCGTTCTCCTGCATCAGCCAGGCGCCAAAAATCACCGCGACCAGCCCCACCTCTTCGTCTGAGAAATGAACGCCGTATTCGGCCTCCAGCACGCCAAACGCCTCGCGCGTGGTGCGCATTAGCTTCGGATAGAGCCGGGTGATTTCTTCCGGCAGGCTGTTATCGATACCGATAGCAAACAGGCTGCGGTCGAGCGCCTGGGCAAGATGAACATACAGCTGGTCGCTCAGCCCCTGTTCGTCGCTAAACGACATGCCCGCCAGCTCGTGAAAACGGGCGATCATCGCGGAGATGGAGGCGCGCAGCCGTAGATCCTGCTGATGGTTATCGTGAATCGGATCCGGCGTGCGCAGTAACTGAAACAGCAGGGCAAGGAAAAGCTGTTCCTCTTCATGGGCCGGCTGCTTTACATGACGCGTCCAGTGGCGGGCGATAACCTGCGCGGCGAGGTACTCCGGGCGCAGACGCGTCCACTCCCGCTGCGTTTCGCTAAACTCCGGCGTATTGCCGAGCTGATGCTGATGCAGGCAGTACTGTAAAAACAGGCTCAGGAACTGAACGTCACGGCTGTCAAACTGGCGCTGCAGGCGGCGCGCGCAGAGGCTGACCAGCGCCTGCAGATTGGTTTCGTCATACAGCGCCTTGGTAATGGCCTGTTTTCTGAGCTGCTCTTTAAGCGCCGGGGAAAACTCGTGCTGCACAAAGTGCGGACACAGCCGCAGCGCCCTTCGCAGCCAGTGCAGCAGGCACAGCCTCCTGTCGAGAGCGCAGCCTTCAATGCGGTAGCTTCCGTCCGGCTCGGTTATCATCGTCAGCCGGTGATAACGCTGGATTTCATCACTGGTGTCGGCTATATCTTGCAGGGCTTTATTACTGTCTACTCCATTAATCCTGCCCAGAATCTCTGGCGTTACCGTCTGTCCCGGCAGATACAGCATCAAAAGCAGGTGGCAGCGTCGCTGCGGACTGGAGAGCACAGATGGTGGAGGGGAAAGCAGTGTCATCATCCGTAGGGTCCAGTTATGTTGATTATTGCTAAGAATAGCTAAAGCTTTTGATGCAGATCGTAGTAGCCAGGGTTTTTAATCGCGTAATTTTGGCTGGCTCACAGAATTTTTAAATTGAGGGGAAAATGCGCGGGAAAACCTGTAGCACAAAAGGGATTATCGTACTCGCCACGGCGCTTTGCGTCCCCGCTGCGTTGGCTCATCCCCACAGCTTTATTACGCTTGTGACCACCGTAATGGCGCAGAATGAGCAGATGACCGGCCTGAAAATGCAGTGGACGATGGATGAAATCACTTCAGCGGATCTACTGTATGACGCAGGCGATGCAAAGCCGGGCTCGCCGATATGGAAGAAGCTTGCCGCCGAGGTGATGGCTAACGTACTGGGCCAGCATTACTTTACCGAAGTCTGGCATAACGGTGAAAAAGTGAAGTTTACTAACCTGCCCCCCGAATACTCCCTTGCGCGAGCCGGGCACCAGGCGGTGCTGACATTCATACTGCCGCTGGCCCATGCGCAGCCTTTAAAAGGGCAGACCTATACCTTTTCTACCTTCGACCCGACCTACTTTGTCGATATGAGCTATGACCAGCCGGCAGACGCGAAGCTGCCGGCGGAGCTTGCGCAAGCTTGTACAATCTCCGTTAAAACGCCGAAGCCAAACGAAGATACGCTGGCTTTTGCTCAGTCGCTGGATAAGGCGGACGCGCCGCCGGAAGATATGGAACTCGGTAAACAGTTTGCCCAGCAGGTAACCTTACAATGTCAGTAGTTTTCTCTACCGGACCGCGTCACCGCCGCTGGCTGCATATGTGGCCGCTGGCGCTTTTTGTGCTGCTGACGACGGCCGCGTTATATGCCATCTGGCAATACTGGCCGCAAATCCTTGTTAATAGCGCTCTGTGGCAAAAATCCATTAACCAGCAGCTGAGCAGCCTGCTGCATCAGGTGGCGGAAAATCCCGCGCGGGCGGGATGGTCGCTGCTGTCGTTCAGCTTTGTCTATGGCGTGCTGCACGCTCTGGGACCCGGGCACGGCAAAGTCGTTATCACGACCTGGCTTGCTACGCATCCCGCGCAGCTGAAAAGCAGCCTGCGGCTGACGTTTGCCGCCTCGCTGCTGCAGGGGCTGGTGGCGATTGCGCTGGTGGTCATCGTGCTGGGCGTGCTGCAGCTGCCGTCGCGCCAGCTGCATATGAGCAGCTTCTGGCTGGAGAGGGGCAGCTATCTTTTAGTGGGCTTATTAGGGGTGATGCTCGCCGCGCGTGCGCTGCGTAAGCTACGTAAATTGTTAAGCAGCCAGAAGAGATTTACCGCTTTTACCCCTCATCATATTCATGATGCTAACTGCGGCTGCGGGCATCAGCATCTGCCAAGCGAAGAGCAGCTGGCCGCCGGTGAAGACTGGCGCGCGCGGGCGACGATCGTTTTATCGATGGGCATGCGCCCGTGCTCCGGCGCTATTATGGTGCTGCTGTTTAGCAAAGTGATTGGCGTATTTAGCTGGGGAATGCTCTGCGCGCTGGCGATGGCGGCCGGGACCTCGATAACCATTTCCGGCCTTGCGCTGCTGGTGCACAGCTTCCGCGCCTTTGCGGTTCGTTTAAGCAGTAAAAAAGCGCCGGGGCTATGGCAGCAGATCGGCTGGGCGACGCTTGCGCTGGCGGGAAGCTCAGTTTTGATCCTTGCGGCGGTAGTGATGTGGCTGAGCGCTCAGCCGGTAGCGCGGGGAATACGGCCTTTCTGAAGCAAAGGTGGAGGGCGTTTGCGCTTCCACCTTATAACAATTCAAACAATTATAAGGCGGGTAGCGTCAGCGCCGCCCGCCATCACCGCTTAGCGCTTCAGCGCTTCGCTCAGCTCGTCACGCATGGTGGCCAGCATCGCTTTCACCACGCGCGGGTTGCCTGCAACGATGTTGCCGGTCAGCAGGTGGTTATGGCCGCCGGTGAAATCGCAAACCAGGCTGCCGGATTCGCGCGCGATCAGTTCGCCTGCGGCGAAATCCCACGGCTTCAGGCCAATCTCGAAGAAACCATCAACGCGGGCCGGCGGCAACGTAGGCCAGATCCAGCGCGGCGGAACCGGTGCGGCGGAAGTCCGCGCACTGCGTGAACAGTTTGCCAAGAATGTTGATATAGGAAGCTGCGTGTTGTTTGGCTTTGAACGGGAAACCGGTCGCCAGAATGGTGCCGTCGAGATCGCGAGCGGTGCTGCCGCGCAGACGGTAGCCGTTCAGCTGCGCGCCCTGGCCGCGAACGGCGGTGAACAGCTCGTTACGCATTGGGTCATACACCACGGCAACTTCGGTGCGGCCTTTGACGCGAACAGCGATAGAGACCGCGAAGTGCGGCAGGCGTTTGATAAAGTTAGAAGTGCCATCCAGTGGATCGATAACCCATTGCACATCCTGGTCCGTTCCCGCTAATTCGCCTGATTCTTCGGCGATAATGGTGTGTTGCGGGTAGGATTTACGAATAACTTCGATAATCAAACGCTCGGCGTCTTTATCAACGTTGGTCACAAAATCGTTGCTGCCTTTTTGGCTCGCTTCAACGGCGTCTGGGGTTTCGTAGTTTTTGGCAATTAAATTACCCGCCTTGCGCGCAGCGCGCACGGCGATGTTGAGCATCGGATGCATCGGTCTCTCTCACTGGATGTTAAAGAACGGAAAACGCGGCGGAGTATAGCAGAGCGTTCGGATTATGTCCCAGGGTTATGATAGGATATTGCGATATTCTTTTAAGGCTATGAATTAAGCATGCTCGATAACGTACGTATTGTGCTGGTTGAGACTTCCCACACCGGCAACATGGGCTCGGTGGCCCGTGCAATGAAAACGATGGGATTAACAAATCTGTGGCTGGTCAACCCGCTGGTCAAGCCTGATTCCCAGGCTATCGCACTCGCCGCAGGCGCAAGCGACGTGATTGGCGATGCGAAAATTGTCGACACGCTGGACGAAGCCCTGGCGGGCTGCAGCCTGGTGGTCGGCACCAGCGCGCGTTCCCGCACGCTGCCGTGGCCGATGCTCGATCCGCGCGAATGCGGTCTGAAAAGCATTGCGGAAGCTAAGCACGCGCCGGTGGCGATCGTGTTTGGCCGCGAACGCGTCGGCCTTACTAATGAAGAGCTGCAGAAGTGTCATTATCACGTCGCTATTCAGGCGAACCCGGAATACAGCTCGCTGAACCTGGCGATGGCGGTGCAGATCCTTGCCTACGAAGTGCGCATCGCCTGGCTTGCCGCCCAGGAGCAGCCGGCCAAGGAAGCGGAGGAAGACACGCCGTATCCACTGGTCGACGATTTGGAGCGTTTTTACGGCCATCTTGAGCAAGTCATGTTAAATACCGGCTTTATTCGCGCAGGGCCATCCCGGCCAGGTGATGAACCGAATTCGTCGTCTGTTCACCCGGGCTCGCCCGGAAAGTCAAGAGCTTAGCATCCTGCGCGGCATGCTTTCCTCTATCGAAAGCGACAGAAAATCGAGCAAATAATACTTGAGTAAATTGGTGGGTTAAATAGTTGACCAATTTACTCAGGAATGTCAGACTTGCGGCCTGCTATGTGGACAATCACATTTTTAGAAACCCCCGGTTCGAGGGGCTATTTGAGGTTAAGTAAGACATGAGACTGACATCAAAAGGACGCTACGCTGTGACCGCAATGCTCGACGTTGCGTTGAACTCCGAATCGGGTCCGGTGCCGTTGGCCGATATTTCCGAACGTCAGGGTATTTCACTCTCCTATCTGGAGCAGCTGTTCTCCCGCCTGCGTAAAAACGGCCTGGTTGCCAGCGTACGCGGTCCCGGCGGCGGCTATCTGTTAGGCAAAGATGCGGGCAGCATCGCGGTGGGCGAGGTCATCAGCGCGGTTGATGAGTCCGTCGACGCGACCCGTTGTCAGGGCAAAGGCGGCTGCCAGGGCGGCGATAAGTGCCTGACCCACGCGTTATGGCGCGATCTGAGCGACCGTCTGACCGGCTTTTTGAACAACATCACCTTAGGTGAACTGGTGAATAACCAGGAAGTACTGGATGTGTCAGGCCGTCAGCAGAACGAAAACCATCGCACTACGCGTTCTCAGGACGCCATCGACGTTAAACTGCGCGCATAAGCAGCATCGGTTAAGTATACAGAAAGAATTTTTAGAATCAGGCTCGGGTGCGCCACACCCGCACCCGGCTAGACTTTTTACGCCTGGTTCTTCGTATTGAAGTGATGTACGGAGCTTAAGAGCAATGAAATTACCGATTTATCTCGACTACTCCGCAACTACGCCGGTCGATCCGCGTGTTGCCGAGAAGATGATGCAGTTTTTGACGATGGACGGAACCTTCGGTAACCCGGCTTCCCGCTCCCACCGTTTTGGGTGGCAGGCTGAAGAGGCGGTTGATATCGCTCGTAACCAAATCGCAGACCTGGTGGGCGCTGACCCGCGTGAGATCGTCTTCACATCAGGCGCAACTGAATCTGATAACCTCGCTATTAAAGGTGCGGCCAACTTCTATCAGAAGAAAGGCAAGCACATCATTACCGTAAAAACCGAACATAAAGCCGTGCTTGATACCTGCCGCCAGCTTGAGCGTGAAGGTTTCGAGGTTACTTATCTGGCGCCTCAGAGCAACGGCATCGTTTCTTTGCAGCAGCTGGAAGCGGCCATGCGCGATGACACCATTCTGGTTTCCATCATGCACGTCAACAACGAAATCGGCGTGGTGCAGGATATCGCGGCAATCGGCGAAATGTGCCGTGCGCGTGGCATCATCTACCATGTGGATGCGACCCAGAGCGTGGGCAAACTGCCTATCGATCTCAGCATGCTGAAAGTCGATTTGATGTCCTTCTCCGGCCATAAAATCTACGGTCCTAAAGGCATCGGCGCGCTGTACGTTCGTCGTAAACCGCGTATTCGTATCGAAGCGCAGGTTCACGGTGGCGGCCACGAGCGCGGTATGCGTTCAGGCACTCTGCCTGTTCACCAGATCGTCGGCATGGGCGAAGCCTACCGTATCGCGAAAGAAGAGATGGAGTCCGAAATGGCCCGTCTGCGCGCGCTGCGTAACCGTCTGTGGAACGGCGTGAAGGATATGGAAGAAGTGTATCTGAACGGTGACCTGGAACACGGCGCGCCGAACATCCTTAACGTGAGCTTTAACTACGTTGAAGGCGAGTCTCTGATCATGGCGCTGAAAGACCTTGCGGTTTCTTCAGGTTCCGCCTGTACCTCCGCAAGCCTTGAGCCGTCTTACGTGCTGCGTGCGCTGGGTATGAGTGATGAGCTTGCTCACAGCTCCATCCGTTTCTCTTTGGGTCGTTTTACCACTGAAGAAGAGATCGACTACACCATCGAGCTGGTACGTAAATCCATCGGCCGCCTGCGCGACCTTTCTCCGCTGTGGGAAATGTTCAAGCAGGGCGTGGATATCAATTCCATCGAATGGGCTCACCACTAATCGTTCATTACGAACGTCGGTTTCGGATTCAGGAGAAGTAAAAATGGCTTACAGCGAAAAAGTAATAGATCACTACGAGAATCCACGCAACGTGGGTTCTTTTGACAACGGCGATGACAGCGTGGGCTCCGGCATGGTGGGCGCACCGGCCTGTGGCGACGTGATGAAGCTGCAGATCAAAGTCAACAATGAAGGTATTATTGAAGACGCGCGTTTTAAAACCTACGGCTGCGGCTCGGCGATTGCTTCAAGCTCGCTGGTCACCGAGTGGGTTAAGGGGAAATCCCTGGACGAAGCGCAGGCGATCAAAAACACCGATATCGCAGACGAACTTGAACTGCCGCCGGTGAAAATTCACTGCTCAATCCTTGCCGAAGACGCTATCAAAGCGGCCATCGCGGATTACAAAAGCAAACGTGAAGCAAAATAATATCTGATTGAGGTTGTTGTATGTCGATTACCCTTAGCGACAGTGCTGCCGCTCGTGTAAATGCCTTTTTAGCCAACCGCGGTAAAGGTTTTGGTTTACGTTTAGGCGTCCGCACCTCTGGCTGCTCTGGCATGGCTTACGTTCTGGAATTTGTTGATGAACCGATGGCAGAAGACACCGTGTTCGAAGACAAAGGCGTGAAAGTGGTCGTCGATGGTAAAAGCCTGCAATTTTTAGACGGCACCGTGCTCGACTTCGTCAAAGAAGGCCTTAACGAAGGGTTTAAGTTTACCAACCCGAACGTTAAAGATGAGTGCGGCTGCGGCGAAAGCTTCCACGTCTGATGTCAGCTCATACCCCATTACGGTGGGGTATGACGCTTTACCCTGTTAACCCCGAGTCTGTTATGGATTACTTTACCCTCTTTGGGTTACCGGTAGGCTTCACCGTCAACACCGAGCTGCTGGCTACCCGTTACCAGGAGCTGCAGCGCCAGTTCCATCCGGATAAATACGCCAGCCGCCCTCAGGCGGAACAGCTGTTGGCGGTGCAACAATCTGCGACCATCAATCAGGCCTGGCAAACGCTGCGTCATCCTTTGCCGCGCGCCGAGTACATTCTCTCCCTCAACGGTTTTGATCTGGCAAATGAACAGCATACCGTGCGCGATACCGCGTTCCTGATGGAGCAGCTCGAACTGCGCGAAGAGCTTGATAACATCGAGCAGGCGAAAGACGCCGGGCGTCTGGAAAGCTTCGCTAAAGGCGTTGATGCGATGGTGAAAACCCGTAGCGCCCAGATGGTAGAGCAGCTCGATAGCCAGGACTGGACGCAGGCGGCGGATACCGTGCGTAAACTGCGTTTTCTCGATAAACTGCGCAGCCAGATAGAACAACTCGAAGAAAAGCTGCTCGATTTTTAACTGGAAGCTCAAAATGGCGTTATTACAAATCAGTGAGCCCGGCCTGAGCGCCGCGCCGCACCAGCGCAAACTGGCCGCGGGCATCGACCTGGGCACCACCAACTCTCTGGTGGCAACCGTGCGCAGCGGGCAGGCCGAAACCCTGGCCGACCACGAAGGGCGCCATCTGTTACCTTCGGTCGTACACTACCAGCAAGACGGTCTGAACGTGGGCTGGGATGCGCGCGCTAAGGCCGCGCTCGATCCGGCAAACACGGTCAGTTCCGTAAAACGTCTGATGGGCCGCTCGCTGGCCGACATTCAGGCGCGCTATCCCCATCTTCCTTACGATCTTAAGGCAAGCGAAAACGGCCTGCCGATGATCGAAACTCCCGCGGGCTTGCTCAACCCGGTGCGTATCTCCGCCGATATCCTTAAGGCCCTTTCTACGCGCGCCACAGAAGCGCTGGAAGGCGAGCTGGACGGCGTGGTGATCACCGTTCCTGCCTATTTCGACGACGCGCAGCGCCAGGGCACCAAGGACGCCGCGCGTCTGGCCGGCCTGCATGTGCTCCGCCTGCTGAATGAACCCACCGCCGCGGCCATTGCCTACGGTCTGGATTCCGGCAAAGAGGGCGTAATCGCCGTTTACGATCTGGGCGGCGGCACTTTCGATATTTCCATTCTGCGCTTAAGCCGCGGCGTGTTTGAAGTGCTGGCGACCGGCGGCGACTCCGCGCTCGGCGGCGATGACTTCGACCATCTGCTGGCCGACTGGCTGCGCGAGCGGGCAGGCGTTGCCGATCGCAGCGACGACCGCGTGCAGCGTCAGCTGCTGGACGCGGCGATTGCCGCCAAAATCGCGCTGAGCGATGCCGAAAGCGCCGCCGTTGAAGTTGCCGGCTGGACGGGCACCGTCACCCGCGAACAGTTCAACGAGCTGATTGCCGCGCTGGTAAAAAGAACCCTGCTGGCCTGCCGCCGCGCGCTGAAAGACGCGGCGGTGGAAGCCGAAGAGGTGCTGGAAGTGGTCATGGTCGGCGGCTCCACCCGCGTGCCGTTAGTGCGTGAACGCGTGGGCGAGTTCTTCGGCCGCACGCCTTTGACCTCCATCGATCCGGATAAAGTCGTCGCCATCGGCGCGGCGATTCAGGCCGATATTCTGGTGGGCAACAAGCCGGACAGCGAAATGCTGCTGCTTGACGTGATCCCGCTGTCGCTGGGTCTGGAAACCATGGGCGGCCTGGTTGAGAAAGTCATTCCGCGCAACACCACTATTCCGGTAGCGCGCGCCCAGGACTTCACCACCTTTAAAGACGGCCAGACCGCGATGTCGATTCAGGTTCTGCAGGGCGAGCGTGAGCTGGTGCAGGATTGCCGTTCGCTTGCGCGCTTTACGCTGCGCGGCATTCCGGCCATGCCTGCGGGCGGCGCGCATATCCGCGTGACGTTCCAGGTAGACGCGGACGGCCTGTTAAGCGTGACCGCCATGGAAAAATCCACCGGCGTGGAGGCCTCCATCCAGGTGAAACCGTCTTATGGCCTGAGCGACGGCGAAATCGCCACCATGATTCAGGACTCTATGAGCTTTGCCGAGCATGACGTGAAAGCGCGCATGCTTGCCGAGCAAAAGGTTGACGCGGCCCGCGTGCTGGAAAGCCTGCAGGGCGCGTTGAGCTCAGACGCCGCGCTGTTAAGCGCCGCGGAACGCGCGGACATCGACGCGGCGATGGTAGCGCTCAGCGCCGCCGCCGCGGGCGATGACACCGACGCAATTGAACAAGCCATTAAAAACGTAGACAAACAAACCCAGGATTTCGCCGCACGTCGTATGGATGAATCAATCCGTAAGGCGCTGAAAGGCCACTCCGTGGACGAGGTTTAACATGCCAAAGATTGTTTTTCTGCCTCATCAGGACCTGTGTCCGGATGGCGCAGTTCTGGAAGCGAATGTCGGTGAAACCATTCTCGACGTTGCCCTGCGCAACGGTATTGAGATTGAACACGCCTGTGAAAAATCCTGCGCCTGCACCACCTGCCACTGCGTCGTGCGTGAAGGCTTCGACTCCCTGGCAGAAAGCACGGAAGACGAAGACGACATGCTCGACAAAGCCTGGGGTCTGGAGCCGGAAAGCCGCCTGAGCTGTCAGGCGCGCGTTACCGACGAAGATCTGGTTGTCGAAATGCCGCGCTACACCATCAACCACGCGCGCGAGCACTAACGGGAGACGCTGATGGGACTCAAATGGACCGACAGCCGCGAAATAGGCGAGGCGCTGTACGACAGCCGTCCGGATCTCGATCCGAAAACGGTGCGCTTTACCGATCTGCACCAGTGGATCTGCGAACTCGAAGAGTTTGATGACGATCCAAACGCATCCAATGAAAAAATTCTGGAAGCGATTCTGTTAGTCTGGTTAGATGAAGCAGAATAGTTGAACCAAGCGGGCTGCCTCAGGCGGCCCGTTTCATATTGAGCATGTGCTGAAAAAATATAAGGAAAACAAAATGTCAGAAGCCATGAAAATTACGCTTTCCACCGCGCCTGCCGATGCGCGCTGGGGCGAAAAAGCCGCCTACAGCATCAACGATGAAGGTATTAGCCTCCACCTGACCGGCAAAGACGACCTGGGCTTAATCCAGCGCGCCGCGCGCAAAATCGACGGCCAGGGCCTGAAGCACGTGCAGCTGGCGGGCGAGGGCTGGGACGTCGAGAAAAGCTGGGCGTTCTGGCAGGGCTATCGTGCGCCAAAAGGCACGCGCAAAGTGGACTGGGCGCAGCTGGATGAGGCGCAGCAAAAAGAGCTCGATAGTCGCCTGAAAATCATCGACTGGGTGCGCAACACCATCAACGCCCCGGCGGAAGAGCTGGGCCCGGAACAGCTGGCTTCCCGCGCGATTGATCTGCTGTGCGACGTAGCCTGCGACCATGTAACCTACCGCATCACCAAAGGTGAAGATCTGCGCGAGCAGAATTATATGGGCATCCATACCGTAGGCCGCGGCTCCGAGCGCGCCCCGGTTCTGCTGGCGCTGGATTACAACCCGACCGGCAATGCGGACGCTCCGGTATACGCCTGCCTGGTAGGTAAAGGCATCACCTTCGATTCCGGCGGCTACAGCCTGAAACAAAGCGCGTTTATGGACTCAATGAAGTCCGATATGGGCGGCGCGGCGACCATTACCGGCGCGCTGGCCTTCGCCATTACCCGCGGGCTGAACAAACGCGTGAAGCTGTACCTGTGCTGTGCGGACAACATGGTCAGCGGCAACGCTTTCAAGCTTGGCGACATCATCAAATACCGTAACGGCAAAACCGTCGAGGTGATGAATACCGATGCGGAAGGCCGCCTGGTGCTGGCTGACGGCCTGATCGACGCCTGCGCGCAAAAACCGGAGCTGATCATCGACTGCGCAACCCTAACGGGCGCGGCGAAAACGGCGCTGGGTAACGACTATCATGCGCTGTTCAGCTTTGACGACGCGCTGGTAAGCCGCCTGCTGGAAAGCGCCGCACAGGAGAACGAGCCTTTCTGGCGCCTGCCGCTGGCGGAGTTCCATCGTAATCAGCTGCCGTCTAATTTTGCGGAGCTTAATAACACCTCGAACCCTTCTTTCCCGGCGGGGGCAAGCACGGCGGCAGGTTTCCTGTCCCACTTCGTGGAAAACTACCATCAGGGCTGGCTGCACATCGACTGCTCTGCAACCTACCGTAAAGGCGCGGTGGAGCAGTGGTCCGCGGGCGCGACGGGCCTGGGCGTGCGTGCAATTGCTAACTTGCTGACCAATAAGTAATTCGTTCTTCCTCCTCTCCCGAAAAGGAGAGGAGGCAAAATCATTATCCTGGAACCACCATGTCAGAACCCAAAAATGAATTAGAAACCTTGCTGGCGCAGGCGGCGACCGAACCCGCTCATCGTCCGGCGTTTTTCCGCGTGCTGCTGGAGTCCACCGTTTGGGTGCCGGGAGAAGCTGCGGTTGGCGAGGCCATTGATGCAGACAGCGCGGTTGAGCTGCAGCACTGGGAAAAAGAAGACGGTACGTCCGTTATCCCTTTCTTCACCTCGCTGCAGGCCTTACAGCAGGCAATCAGCCACGAGCAGGCCTTTGTCGCCATGCCGGTGCGTACCCTGTTTGAAATGACGCTGGGTGAAAGCTTATTCCTGAACGCTAAGCTGCCCACCGGCAAAGAGTTCACCCCGCGTGAAATCAGCCACCTGGTCTGCGCCGAAGGCGATCCGCTCAGCCAGCAGGAAGTGCTGGAAGGCGGCACGTCTTTGCTGCTGTCTGAAGTCGCCGAGCCGCCTGCGCAGATGGTGGATTCGCTAACGACGCTGTTTAAGAGCCTGAAAACCGTTAAGCGCGCCTTTCTGTGCTCAATCAAAGAACGGGCCGATGAACAGCCGAACCTGCTGATCGGCATTGAGGCCGATGGCGATATCGAGGCGATTATTCGTCAGGCGGGCAGCGTGGCCCACCGATACGCTGCCGGGCGATGAACCCGTAGATATTTGCCTGGTAGCCGAAGGGGAGAAGGGCATCAGCCATTTTATGCTGGCGCACATTACCCCCTTTTATGAACGCCGCTGGGGCAGCTTCCTGCGCGATTTTAAAACCAACCGCATTATCTGATGCTTTCCTTCCTCGTCCTGCAAGAGGGGCGGGTGGGAATAAATCAGGCGGTTGCCTGCAACAGCAGCAAATCAATCAGCATCACAAGATTTGACTCAAACGAGGTGATCCCGGCGGCTTCCGCCGCATAGTGGATTGCCTCGTCATACAGCGAAAAATGCACGTCCGCAAGTTCGGCCAGGCTGTTTGGCGACGCGCGGGTAAAGGCGACAATCGCCATTCCCACGTTCTGCGCAATTCGTGCCTTATCCAGCACCTGCCCGGTTTCGCCGCTGCGTGAAATGGCAATGAAAACCTCATATTTGGACGCGTTACTCAGGAATATTCCCCGGCTGTCTCCCGGGCCTGAGATAAACGCCGTTTTCCCCAGCACCTGCAATTTTTTGGTCAGGTATTCCGCGAACAAATAAGAAAAGCCCGCGCCGTACAAAAAGAAGCTCTCTTTTTCGCGCAGCAGCGTGGCGAACTGCGCCATCAGATCCGGCGTAACCCAGCGGAAGGTTTGCTGATAGTTGCCAACAAACCGCTCGAACAGAACCGGCAGCGTGGCCGGCGGAAGAGCAGGCTGGTGCGCAATATGCGGCGTGCCGGAAAGCAGCTGCTTGCAGTGCCAGATAAATTCGCTATAGCCGCTAAAACCCAGCTTCTGGCACAGGCGCATAATGGTGGCGCTGGAGACAAAGGTCGCCTGCGCCAGTTCGCGAACGGTGATATTGCCCACCAGCAGTGGATGAGCGGTAAGGTGGGAGAGCACCCGGTATTCGGCGCGGGTTAGCGACTCCCCGCGCTGCAGCAGGCCGGCCAGCCGGTTATCCATTAGCGCGCCGGTTCGATGGGCAGATCAGCACGCGCCCCCCATTCGCTCCAGGAGCCGTCATACAGCGAGACGTCGTTTACGCCAAGGGTGGTTAATGCCAGCACAACCACGGCGGCGGTCACGCCGGAGCCACAGCTCGCAATCACCGGCTTGTCTAGGCTGACGCCCTGACGAGCAAAGATTTCGCTTAGTTCGTCAGTGGTTTTCAGCTGTCCGTTTTCCACCAGATCGCCCCAGGGCACGTTTAACGCGCCGGGGATATGCCCGCGTTTCAGGCCGGGGCGAGGCTCGTCCATTTCGGCGTTAAAACGCGCCGCCGGGCGCGCATCCACAATCTGAGCGGTGCCTTCATGGCTGACGAGCAGGACGTCCGTCAGGCGTTTAATCACCGCCGGTTCGAAATCAACCTCAAAATCGCCGTCCTCAAGCCTAACGTCACCCTCCTGCAGCGGGAGTTCCTCACGCTGCCAGTCGGCCAGGCCGCCGGCAAGAATGGAGACGTTTTCGACGCCAAAACTGCGCAGCATCCACCACGCGCGCGGCGCGGAAAACAGGTTGCCTTCATCATAAACAATCAGATGCTTATCGCTGCTGATACCCAGCTCCCGCATCGCGACGGCGAACGCTTCCGGGCGCGGCATCATATGCGGCAGGGGGCTGGTATGGTCGGACAGGGCTTCGATATCGAAAAAGACGGCGCCGGGCAGATGGCCCGCCCGGTATTCAGCCAGCATATCCCGCAGATGTTCCTGGCCGGCAGGAGCCATGCGGGCGTCGATAATCTGGATATCCGCGTCAAAAATATGCTCTGCGAGCCAGTCGCCCGCGACGAAGAAAGAGGTGGACATGGTTGCCTCCGAATCGTTATTCACTGCTGGATTGTCGGTGTTTTTTATTAAACCGACAAGTAACCATGTCCCGGGGCGCGAGGCGCCTCGAATTTATTGCAAAAAGACTATTTCACCGCCTCTCCATCCTTCCACGCCTGCTGCAGGCGCGGCCAGTAATCACGGTTGGCCTCGATCATCTCATCGAGAATCGCTTTGGCATGCTGCATGGTCGGCACGGTGCGGTTGAGCGTGAAGGCCTGCAGGGCTTTTTCATAGCTGCCTTCGACGGTGGCTTCTACCAGCAGCTGTTCCGATGCGAGCTGCTGCATCAGCAAAGCCTGGTGGAAAAGAGGAACCGCGCCCATCCGCACGGGCTCCGGCCCCTGCGCGGTGATATAGGCCGGAACCTCGACCATCGCGTCATACGGCAGGTTGGCGATTGCGCCTTTGTTTTCAACGATGACCAGATGGCGCTGGCGTAAATCGAAGGCCAGCGAGCAGGCGACGTCCACAATAAAGGCGCCGTGTACGCCAACGTGGAACGCGTCTGGCAGAATACCGGTTTTTTTATACTCCGCGGCGGCGGCAAACAGCTTTTTCTCACGGCCGTCCATCACTTCGTTAGCGCGGGTATAGTCCGGGTTCTGATGTTGCACGATATCGTCTGGCATCAGGTAATACTGCAGATACGGGTTCGGCAGGTACTCCGGGAAATGATCCATAATCGGTTTGATGTGGCGCCAGGTTTTTACCCATGACGGATCGGAGTGCTGCGGATCGGTTTGCGCGGCGTCTTCCGTCAGCAGCCCGAACTTCGCGATGTGGCGGCGCAGCTCCGGCAGGCGATCTTCTCCGTCCACCAGCACGCGGGTAAACCAGCCAAAGTGGTTCAGGCCGAAGTAATCCACCACCAGCCTGTGGCGGTCAACGCCGAGAATGGCGCCCATATTGCGCATTGCCGCAACCGGCATATCGCAGATATTAAGGACGCGGGCGTCTGGCCGCAGACGCCGCACGCCTTCGGCAACGATGGCCGCCGGGTTGGAATAGTTAACGATCCACGCTTTTTGATGGGCATAACGCTCGACTAAATCGCACAGCTCCACCATAGGTAAAATCGTGCGCAAACCGTACGCCAGCCCGCCCGGACCGCAGGTTTCCTGGCCCACAACGCCGTGACGCAGGGGGATTTTTTCATCCTGCTCGCGCATCTTGTACTGCCCGACGCGCATCTGGGCGAAGACGAAGTGGGCGCCGCTAAAGGCAACCTCCGGATCCGTGGTGACGGTAAATTTAACGCTCTGGCTGTGGTCGCGAATGACTTTTTCAACCACCGGGGCTATCACCGACTGGCGCTCGCCGTCGATATCGTAAAGGCGGATTTCGGCGAGCGGGAAGTCCTCCAGGCGAACCATCAGGCTTTTAACAATGCCCGGCGTGTAAGTGCTGCCGCCGCCGGCAATGGACAGAATAAATGGGGGTTTAAACATCGTTGACTCCTTTAAAGAAACGTCTCTACCGCTTCGCGCATTTTTTTGACGTGCAGCCCGTAGACCACCTGAACGTTATTGCCTTGTTTAATCACCCCTTTCGCGCCGGTGGATTTCAGGCGGGGCTCGTCGATTGCCGCAACATCGCGCACCGTTACCCGCAGGCGGGTGTAACAGTTGTCGACCACTTCAATATTCGCCCGGCCGCCGAGCCCTTCGATAATGGCTTCGCCAAGGCCATCGTTGCTGCCTTTGGCCTGGTACTCTTGCTTGCTGTAGAGTTTGGTTTGCCGATCCTCTTCTTCGCGGCCCGGCGTTTGCATATCGAAGCGACGGATAAGCAGGCGGAAGACCACAAAGTAGACGGCAGACATGATGAGCCCGACCAGGATATACATCGGCCAGTTGGATTTTTCGGCGCCGAGCGGCAGGTTATAGAGAATGAAATCGATAATGCCGTTGGCGCCGATGGCGTGGACGCCCAGCAGATAAAACAGCATCATGCCGATGCCCGTCAGCACCGCGTGCACCACGAAAAGCAGCGGGGCGACGAACAGGAAAGAGAATTCCAGCGGCTCGGTTACGCCAACCAGCATCGAGGTCAGTGCCGCCGGGATAAGAATCGCTTTTGCCGCGGCTTTGCGCTCCGGTTTGGCCGTCATATACATGGCCAGCGCGGCGGCAGGCAGCCCGAACATTTTGCTGATGCCGCGCGCATCCCACACCACGGTGCTGCTGAGCTGATGAACGTCCGGGCAGGCCATTTCCGCGAAGTAAATATTGCGCGCGCCCTGATAAACGCTGCCGCAAACGTCCGCGGTGCCGCCCAGTTCGGTATACAGAAACGGGGTATAGACCAGATGGTGCAGGCCGGTGGGCACCAGGATACGTTCCAGGAAACCGTAGACGGCGACGCCAAACGCGCCGGATCCCTTGATCGCCAGCGCCATGGCGCTGATGCCCTGCTGGGCAAAGGGCCAGATTTCGCTCATCACCACGCCAAGCAGCATGGAAACCGGCAGCATGATTATCGCCACAAAGCAGTGGCCGGAGTAAATGGCCATGGCGCCGGAAAACTGCACGCCCGAATAGCGGTTATAGAGATAGCCCGCAAGCGCCCCGGTGAGAATGCCGGCGAATACGCCCATCTCCAGCACCTGTACCCCTAACACCATGCTCTGCCCGGCGGCGCGCATCTGGTCTGCCGCCGCCAGCTCGCCCTGAAGCTGCAGGGTTACGTTCATCGCATTAATGAAAACGATAAAGGTCACCAGGCCGATAAGCGCGGCGTAGCCTTTATCCTTTGCGGCAAGGCCAACGGGAATACCCACGGCGAACACCAGCGCGAGGTTCGCCAGCACGGAAACGGCCGATTTTGATATCAGCATGCCGATATGTTGAACGGCAGAATGGCCGAGGAAAGGCAGGTATTCCGCGAGGTTGCCATTGCCCAGTACGTTACCAAAGGCGATAAACAAGCCGACGATGGGTAAAATGAGCACCGGGCCGTAGAGGGATTTTCCGAAATTTTGCAGGGCATTTACGGCTCTTTTCATTTAGCTGTCTCTTATTATTACTTCGCTAAACACCGCGTCAGGGGCGGAACAGTAAAAAGGTAGCAAGAATGGCGACGCCTTATCCATCTATCTGTTTGTTTTAAAAACAAATGACTCAAAAGGTTACATGTAACCTTGCAGGCTGTGATCTCGCTTCCAGTTTGCGGCGGACCGTTTTGTGAAACCTTTGCCGACCCAGACTTTCCCTTTGCGAGACGTGCCGCAGAGCTGTGCTTTCCTGCTTTCGCTTTTCTGGCCATTGCGGATAATACTTCCACTACGTTTTCGGTTAGCGGGCCTTATTGGCCAGGGATAAAAAAATGAAATCGGTACGTTTAGTGGGTCTGGCGGCAGCTCTGCTGGCAGCGCTGACGCTGGCAGGCTGCGACGATAATGATAAAACGCAGGCCGCCGCGGCCGCGCCGCAGGCACAGGAGCAAGCCTCCGCGCCTGCGGCGAAGCCCGATGCGGGGCAGCTTGCAAAGCTGGCGCAGCAGTCCGCGGGCAAGCCCCTGAAGCTGCTGGACGCCTCCGAGGTGCAGCTGGAAGGCGCCAGCGCGCTGGTGCTGACATTCTCCGTGCCGCTTAACCCCGAACAGGATTTTTCCCGCGTGGTGCATCTGGTGGATAAAACCAGCGGCAAGGTCGACGGAGCCTGGGAACTGTCGCAGGATCTGAAAGAACTGCGTATGCGCCATCTCGAACCGAAGCGCAATCTGCTGCTGACCGTCGATCGGGAGCTGGCGGCGCTTAATAAAGCCACCTTCGATATCACTTTTGAAAAGCAAATAGAGACGCGAGACGTTCAGCCGAGCGTCGGCTTCGCCAGCCGCGGCTCTTTGCTGCCGACGAAGGTGATTACCGGTCTGCCGGTGCTGGCGCTGAACGTCGATAAGGTAGACGTCAATTTCTACCGGATTAAAAATGAATCTCTTGCTGCCTTCGTCAGCCAGTGGCAATACCGCAATTCAGTCTCTAACTGGGAATCGGATAACCTGCTCAAGCTTGCCGAGCTGGTCTATACCGGGCGCTTCGATCTCACTCCCGAGCGCAACACGCGCGAAAAAATCATGCTGCCGCTGGGGGAAATTAAGCCCCTGCAACAGCCGGGCGTGTACCTTGCCATCATGAATGAGGCGGGGCATTACAGCTACAGCAACGCCGCTACGCTATTTACGCTAAGCGATATCGGGATATCGCTGCATCGCTACCACGATCGCCTGGATGTCTTCGCGCAAAGCCTTGAGAACGGTAGCGCGCGGTCAGCGGTAGATATCGCTTTGCTCAATGAAAAAGGCCAGACCGTGGCGCAGGCAAAAAGCGACGCCGATGGCCATGCGCTGCTTGAAAAAATTAATAAAGGCGTGCTGCTGCTTGCCCGCAGCGGTGAGCAAACCACGCTGTTGGATCTTAATCGTCCGGCGCTGGATTTGGCCGAATTCGATATCGCCGGCGAAGAAGGCTACAGCAAGCAGTTCTTTATGTTTGGCCCGCGCGATCTTTACCGCCCTGGTGAAACGGTAATTTTAAATGCCCTGCTGCGCGACGGAGACGGCAAGCCGTTGCCCGCGCAGCCGGTAAAACTTGAGGTCGTTAAGCCCGACGGGCAGGTCGTAAGCACGCAGGTATGGCAGCCGGAAAACGGTCTTTACCAATTCACTTACCCGCTGGCGGGCGATATTCAGACCGGCAGCTGGCAGGTAAGAGTCAATACCGGCGATAACCAGCCGCGCATCTGGTCATTCAAAGTTGAAGACTTTATGCCGGAGCGTATGGCGCTCAATATCGCTTCAGCGCCGCAGCCGGTAAGCCCTGATGAGGCGGTAAGCTTCCAGGTCAGCGGCCGCTATCTCTACGGCGCGCCGGCGGCGGGCAACGCTCTGCAGGGGCAGCTTTTCCTGCGCCCTTTGCGTGAGGCCGTCGCGGCGCTGCCCGGCTTCCAGTTTGGCGATATTAACGAGGAAAACCTTTCCCGTAGCCTGGATGAAGTGCAGCTCCAGCTGGACGAGCAGGGCAACGCCGTCGTCAGCGCCGACAGCCAGTGGAGCGATGTCCATTCCCCGCTGCGTCTTGTATTACAGGCCAGCCTGCTGGAGTCCGGCGGCCGTCCCGTCACCCGTCGCGCGCAGCAGGCAATCTGGCCTGCGGAAGCCTTGCCGGGTATTCGCCCGCAGTTTGCCAGTAAAGAGGTTTATGACTATCGCACGGACACCACGCGTACCCAGCCGATTGTCGATGAAGACAGCAATGCCGCTTTCGATGTGGTCTACGCCAACGCAAAAGGCGAAAAGCTTGCCGCTTCGGGTCTGGATGTACGCCTGATTCGCGAGCGCCGCGACTACTACTGGAACTGGGAAGAAGGGCAGGGCTGGCAGTCGCAGTACGATCAGAAAGATTTAGTCGAAGCGGAGCAGAAGCTGGATCTGGCGGCGGGAGAAACGGGCAAGGTTGCCTTCCCGGTCGAGTGGGGATCTTACCGCCTTGAGGTGCGCGGGGCGGATAACGAAACCGTCAGCAGCGTGCGTTTCTGGGCGGGATACAGCTGGCAGGACAACAGCGACGGCACCGGGGCGACTCGTCCGGATCGCGTTATGCTGAAAATTGACAAACCGGGCTATAAGCCGGGCGACACCATCAGGCTGCATATCGCTGCGCCAGCGGCAGGTAAAGGTTACGCCATGGTGGAGTCCAGCGACGGCCCGCTGTGGTGGCAAGAGATTGACGTGCCTGCCGCAGGCCTGGATATCGCTATTCCCGTCGACAAAAGCTGGCAGCGCCACGATCTCTACCTGAGCACGCTGGTGGTGCGTCCCGGCGATAAAAACCGTGCCGCTACGCCCAAACGCGCCGTCGGCATTTTGCATCTTCCGCTTGCGGATGAAGAACGGCGTCTCGACATTAAGCTGGATGGCCCGGCGAAAATGAGGCCGAACCAGAACCTGACGCTGAAGGTGAAAGCCAGCGTGAAAAACGGCGAGACGCCGAAGCAAATTAACGTGCTGCTTTCGGCGGTTGATAGCGGCGTGCTGAATATCACCGACTATAAAACGCCCGACCCGTGGCAGGCCTTCTTCGGCCGCAAGCGCTACGGTGCCGATCTCTACGATATCTACGGGCAGGTGATTGAAGGGGAAGGGAAGCTTGCGGCCCTGCGCTTTGGCGGCGATGGCGACGAAGGCGACGAGCTAAGCCGCGGCGGTAAAAAGCCGGTTAACCACGTCACAATTATTGCTCAACAGGCTCAGCCGGTGCGGCTAAACGAGAAGGGCGAAGGGACGGTTACGCTGCCCATCGGCGATTTCAACGGCGAGCTGCGCGTAATGGCCCAGGCGTGGACAGAAGATCGTTTTGGCAACGGCGAAGACAAAGTGATCGTGGCGGCGCCGCTGGTTACGGAGCTTGCGGCCCCACGCTTTATGGCCGGCGGCGATAGCAGCCGCCTGGCGCTTGATTTAACCAACCTGACCGACCAGCCGCAACAGCTGTCCGTCAACCTGCAAACCAGCGGCCCGATCGCCCTTGAGGCCAGGTCGTCGTTGCCGGTGAAACTTGCTCCGGGCGCGCGTTCCACGTTGTTTATCCCCGTGCGGGCGCAGGAAGGATTTGGTGACGGCGAGCTGAGTGCGGAAATCACAGGGCTTAACCTGCCGGGCGAAACCTTTGCTCCGCAGAGTAAAAGCTGGAAACTGGGCGTGCGTCCCGCCTTCCCGGCGCAAACGGTAAACAGCGGCGCGGTGCTGGCGCCTGGCGAAGCCTGGACCATTCCCGCGGAACATCTTTCGGGTCTGGCGCCGAAAACGCTTGAAGGCCAGCTGTTGCTCAGCGGGCGTCCGCCGCTGAACCTTGCGCGCTATATTCGGGAGCTGAAAGCCTATCCTTATGGTTGCCTGGAGCAGACGACCAGCGGCCTGTTCCCGTCTTTGTATACCAACCAGGCCCAGCTCGCCGCTTTAGGCATAGCGGGAATCAGCGACCAGCAGCGCCGTGCGGCCATAGATCTGGGCATTTCACGCCTGCTGGATATGCAGCGCGAGAACGGCGGTTTCGGCCTGTGGGACAAAGAAGGGCCGGAAGAGTACTGGCTTACCGCCTACGTCACCGATTTTCTGGTACGGGCGAGCGAGCAGGGCTATAGCGTTAATCCCCAGGCGCTGAGTAATGCTAACCAGCGCCTGCTGCGCTACCTGCAGGATCCCGGCCTGATCGCCCTGCGCTACAGCGACGATGCGCCCGCCAGTAAGTTTGCCGTTCAGGCCTATGCCGGGCTGGTGCTGGCACGCCAGCAAAAAGCGCCGCTGGGCGCGCTGCGTGAGCTGTGGCAACGCCGTGAAACCGCTAAGGCGGGCTTACCTTTAGCGCAGCTGGGCGTGGCGTTGAAGCTGATGGGCGACGCGCCGCGTAGTCAGGAGGCCCTGAACCTCGGGCTGCAGACAAAGCGCGACGATCGGCGCATCTGGATGGCCGACTACGGCAGCGAGCTGCGCGACAAGGCGTTGATGCTAAGCACGCTTGCCGAAAATAACCTCCTGCCGGAACAGCAAAACCAGCTGCTGCTCGAGCTTTCTGACCTGGCCTACAGTCAGCGCTGGCTTTCCACGCAGGAAAGCAACGCCCTTTTCCTCGCCGGGCGCAGCTGGCAAACGGCCAAAGGCGACTGGCAGGCGCAGACTTCATTGCACGCGGAGCCGTTAAAGGCTGACCAGAGCGTCACCCGTAACCTTTCGGGCGAGCAGCTTTCGGCGTTACGGGTGACGAACACCGGCACGTCAAACCTTTATCTGCGTCTCGACAGCGCAGGCTACCCCCAGCAGGCGCCTGCGCCGTATAGCAACGTGCTGCATATCGAGCGTCATTTCCTGGACGCCAAAGGCAACGGCAAACCCCTCTCCGCGCTGAAAAGCGGTGAGCTGGTGATGGTCTGGCTTGACGTCTGGGCGGATAAAAACGTCCCGGACGCGCTGGTGGTCGACCTGCTGCCCGCGGGGCTGGAGCTGGAAAACCAGAACCTTTCCGACAGCAGCGCCAGCCTTGAGGACAGCGGCAGCGAAGTGCAGGGGCTGCTAAATCAGATGCAGCAGGCGGATATTCAACATCTGGAATTCCGTGACGATCGCTTCGTTGCCGCGCTGCCGCTAAGCGAAGGGCAACATGCGACGCTGGTTTATCTTGCCCGGGCGGTCACTCCCGGCAGCTACACCGTGCCGGTTCCGCAGGTTGAGTCGATGTATATACCCCAGTGGAGAGCGAACGGCGTCGACGCTGGCGTTCTTACGGTTTTGCCGTAAGCCGGTGGTGAAGTGAGCAGACGGATACGCTGGCGGCACCGCTATCTTTTTGCGGCGGTGCCGGTGCTGCTGGCGCTGGGTTTGTGGCTGGCCGACAAGCTTTGGCCGCTTCCCCTGAGCGAGGCCCGTCCCGCGCGAATCGTGGTGGCCGCTGACGGCACGCCGCTGTGGCGTTTTGCCGATGAAAACGGCATCTGGCGCTATCCGGTCACCATTAATGAAGTTTCGCCGCGCTATCTCGAAGCGCTGATCAACTATGAAGATCGTTTCTTCTGGAAGCATCCGGGGATCAATCCCTTCGCCATTCTTCGCGCCGCCTGGCAGGATCTCAGCAGCGGTGAGGTGATCTCGGGGGGCAGCACGCTCACCATGCAGGTCGCCCGCCTGCTCGATCCTCATCCGCGCACTTTTGGCGGTAAGGTGCGCCAGGTCTGGCGGGCCGCGCAGCTTGAGTGGCATCTTTCCAAAAGGCAGATCCTTACGCTCTATCTCAACAGAGCGCCTTTCGGCGGTACGCTGCAGGGGGTGGGCGCGGCAAGCTGGGCCTATTTGGGAAAATCCCCCGCGCGGCTGAGCTATTCCGAGGCGGCGTTGCTGGCCGTACTGCCGCAGGCGCCGAGCCGGCTTCGGCCGGATCGCTGGCCGCAAAGGGCGCAGACCGCGCGTAATAAGGTATTGCAACGCATGGCCGAAGAGGGCGTCTGGACGACTGAGCAGGTAAGCGAGTCGCTGGAGGAGCCGGTGTGGCTGGCTCCCCGCCAGATGCCGCAGCTTGCGCCCTTATTTTCACGCTACGTCGCCAGCCGCACGCGCGCGCACAAGATCCCGACAACCCTTGATGCGTCCATCCAGCGCCAGCTTGAAGACATGGCGATGGGCTGGAAAGGCCAGCTGCCGCCTCGCTCTTCGCTGGCGCTGCTGGTGGTTGACCATACGACAATGGAAGTGCGCGGCTGGGTGGGATCGCCGGATATCAACGACGAAAGCCGTTTTGGACACGTTGATATGGTTACGGCAATACGCTCGCCCGGCTCGGTATTGAAGCCTTTTATCTATGGCATGGCGCTGGATGACGGCCTGATTCACCCTTCGTCGCTCTTACAGGATGTGCCACGGCGCTTTGGCGATTATCGGCCGGGTAATTTCGACACGGGCTTTCATGGTCCGGTGAGCATGAGCGAGGCGCTGGTGCGCTCGCTTAACTTACCGGCGGTACAGGTGCTGGAGGCCTACGGGCCAAAACGCTTTGCTGCGCAGCTGCGCAATGTTGGTCTGGATTTACGTTTTCCGGCCGGCAGTGAACCTAATTTGTCATTAATTCTCGGCGGCGGCGGAGCGCGTCTCGATCGAATAGTGGCAGCCTACAGCGCTTTTGCTCGCCATGGACGCGCGGCGCAGCTGCGTATCCAGCCCGGCGAAGCGCTGACAGAAAGGCCGCTGCTTTCACCGGGCGCGGCATGGATTATTCGTCGTATCCTTGCCGGCGAAGCTTTACCCCAGCCGGACGCCTCTTTGCCGGCCGTGGTGCCGCTGGCCTGGAAAACCGGCACCAGTTACGGCTACCGGGATGCCTGGGCTATCGGCATCAGCTCGCGCTATTTGATCGGCGTATGGACAGGGCGGCCAGACAGTACGCCCGTCGCCGGCCAGTTTGGCCTGGGCAGCGCGGTGCCGTTGCTCAATCAGGTTAATAACCTGCTGCAGGCGAGCTCCGGCGTTCGGCAGGCTCGTTTGCCCACCGATCCGCGCCCGCCATCGGTATCTGCGGGCGAGGTTTGCTGGCCGGGCGGGCAGTATCTGCCGCCGGGCGACAGCAGCTGCAGACGCAGACTGTCCAGCTGGCTGCTCGACAAGAGCGAACCGCCGACGCTGCAGGCGCCGGGGCAGGAGAGCGTGCAGGGCATCAGGCAAATAGTCTGGCGGGATAAAACGGGGGCCCGCGTGGCGCCAGATTGCCCTGAAGCCCGGGAGCAGATTGTGGAACTGTGGCCGCTGCCTCTGGAGCCCTGGCTGCCCGTCACGGAGCGAAGGTCGGCGCGTTTACCGCCGGCATCGGACACATGCCCGCCCATGCAGAAAAATGACGTGACGCCTTTATTGTTATTGGGCGTGCGTGAAGGAGCGATTTTAAAACGCCTGCCCGGACAAACGCAGCTACCTCTACGTTTGACGAGCCAGGGCGGGCAAGGGGAGCGCTGGTGGTTTTTGAACGGCAATCCCATCGCCGGAAACGGTGCGGGAACGGCGCTGACGCTGGATAAGCCCGGCGCTTATCAGGTACTGGTGCTGGACGAGGCGGGCCAGCTTGCCGCCGCGAATTTCACCCTTCAGTGAGGAAAAACGTATTTTTTTCATGCCTACGGAGAAAGTGTTGCTGAAATTACTCTTATTTTAAAAAAATGTTATCTCCGTCCATAGGCAACGACAGACTTGCTCATTATAATCGGCGCCAATTCATAACCGGCTGGCCGGTCAAACAGAACAAACACAGAGGTAATCATGGCTATTGAACGTACTTTTTCCATCATCAAACCAAACGCGGTGGCAAAAAACGTTATTGGTAACATTTATGCTCGTTTTGAAGCGGCAGGGTTTAAAATCGTCGGCGCGAAAATGCTGCACCTGACCAAAGAGCAGGCGCAGGGCTTCTATGCCGAGCACGAAGGTCGTCCATTCTTTGACGGCCTGGTTGAATTCATGACCTCCGGCCCGATCGTAGTGAGCGTGCTGGAAGGCGAAAACGCGGTACAGCGTCATCGCGATCTGTTGGGCGCCACCAACCCGGACAACGCGCTGGCAGGCACTCTGCGTGCGGATTATGCCGACAGCTTCACCGAAAACGGCACCCACGGCTCCGACTCTGTAGAATCAGCAGCGCGTGAAATCGCCTACTTCTTCGCAGAAGGCGAAGTGTGCCCGCGCACCCGTTAATGGGCATGCACTGTTAAGCGACCGTTACATTTTATTTGGCTTCGGCCGCTTTCAGTCGTGGCATACTTGCCATAGAATTTGTACAATGTTGCGCCCCGGATGAGTCCGCTCTCCGGGGCGCATCTTTTTAACCCACCTGGGGCCGTAACGTGTAACAACGAGGCCGGAAAAAAATTATGTCTGAGCAAATTGTCACCTCCGAGACGCCAGTAGCCGTTGTTTCTGGTAAATCTGAAAAAATTAACCTGTTGGATCTCAACCGTCAGCAGCTGCGCGAGTTTTTCGCCGCTATGGGGGAAAAACCCTTCCGCGCCGATCAGGTCATGAAGTGGATGTATCACTACTGCAGTGATGATTTCGACGAGATGACCGATATCAACAAGGTGCTGCGCAACAAGCTGAAAGAAGTCGCGGAAATTCGTGCGCCGGAGGTTGCTGAAGAGCAGCGTTCTGCAGACGGCACCATTAAATGGGCGATCAAGATTGCCGATCAGCTTGTGGAAACCGTGTATATCCCGGAAGAAGACCGCGCCACGCTGTGCGTCTCATCCCAGGTTGGCTGCGCGCTGGAGTGTAAATTCTGCTCAACGGCGCAGCAGGGCTTTAACCGCAACCTGCGCGTATCGGAAATTATCGGCCAGGTCTGGCGCGCGGCGAAAATCATCGGCGCGCAGAAGAAAACCGGCGTGCGTCCTATCACCAACGTGGTGATGATGGGCATGGGCGAGCCGCTGCTGAACCTCAACAACGTGGTTCCGGCCATGGAAATCATGCTCGACGATTTCGGTTTCGGGCTGTCCAAACGTCGCGTTACGCTGTCCACCTCAGGCGTGGTGCCGGCGCTGGATAAGCTGGGCGATATGATCGACGTAGCGCTGGCGATTTCGCTGCACGCGCCGACCGACGACATTCGCGACGAGATCATGCCGATCAACAAAAAGTACAATATCGAAACCTTCCTCGCCGCCGTGCGTCGCTATCTGGAGAAATCCAACGCTAATCAGGGTCGCGTCACGGTCGAGTACGTTCTGCTGGATCACGTCAACGACGGCACCGAGCATGCGCACCAGCTGGCGGAATGCCTGAAAGATACGCCGTGCAAAATCAACCTGATTCCATGGAACCCGTTCCCGGGGGCGCCATATGGCCGCAGCTCCAATAGCCGTATCGACCGTTTCTCTAAGGTATTAATGAGTTACGGCTTTACTACTATCGTGCGTAAAACCCGCGGCGATGATATCGATGCCGCCTGCGGCCCAGCTGGCGGGCGAAGTTATCGACCGCACCAAGCGTACGATGCGTAAGCGTATGCAGGGTGAACCTATCGCCGTAAAAGCAGTCTGATAAGCAGTTTTGTGCGCTAAAACAGAGCGCAATCTTCTCTGTTTAGCGCAAAAAGGCGCCAAATCATCGCTAACTGTAAATTTGGCGCCTTATACGTTAAACCGGTTAATAATTACGGTGCGTTTCTTTGCGCTTTAAGGCAGTATGTAGCCGCACAACAACAGTTTAGCCGTAGGGTATGTGGGCAAGCATTAAGCAGGGTTAGCCAACAGCATTTAAAAATGCGGTCTATGGTTAACTTACTGGCCGGAAGCGCCGCACGGCGTGGTTACGTGATTTACGTAATGCGGGCTGGAGTTTTTGCTGAAGGTTAGCCTTCTGGTGTCAGATTAGTTTCGCGGTACGGGTGAGCGTGGCGTAGCGGAAATGTTGCGATACAAAGCTCGTGCCTATTCCTTAATGAACAGTACCAGCAGTTGTAGCTAATGAATACTGAAGCCACTCAAGAAACAAATGCAGCACAAACCACAGGCGTTCGTTTGCGCACCGCGCGTGAACAACTCGGTCTTAGCCAACAAGCCGTGGCAGAACGGCTATGCCTGAAGGTTTCTACCGTTCGGGATATTGAAGACGACAAGGCGCCTGCCGAGCTGGCGTCGACTTTCCTGCGTGGTTACATCCGCTCGTATGCGCGTCTGGTGCATATTCCTGAAGAAGAGCTGTTGCCGATGATGGAGAAGCAAGCTCCGGTCAGGGCGGCGAAAGTGGCTCCGATGCAGAGTTTTTCATTAGGCAAGCGCCGCAAAAAACGCGACGGCTGGTTAATGAGCTTCACCTGGCTGATTCTGTTCGTTGTGGTGGGTCTGACCGGCGCCTGGTGGTGGCAAAACCACAAAGCGCAGCAGGAAGAGATCTCCACCATGGCAGATCAATCCTCTGCGGAGCTGTCCGCGGGCAACACGGCGCAGTCGGTGCCGTTAAATACCGGTGCTGATACCCCATCAGCGCCGGACGCCGCGACTCAGCCTGCGCCCGTTCAGGAAGATCCTCAATCACCGCCGGCAGATGCCACCGCGCAAAACGCGACTGCAGATAATTCAGCGGTAGTTTCGCCATCCCAGGCTCCGATTGATAACGCACAGAACACCACTACTCCGGCGCCGGCTCCAGGCGCAGGCGCCGCGGCGTCTTTGCCAACTGACCAGGCCGGCGTAACTGCGCCTGCCGCGGACGCTAACGCGCTGGTGATGAATTTCAACGCCGATTGCTGGCTGGAAGTGACGGACGCCACGGGCAAAAAGCTCTTTAGCGGCATGCAGCGTAAAGACGGTAATTTGAATTTGGCCGGCCAGGCACCGTATAAGCTTAAAATCGGCGCTCCGGCAGCAGTACAGATTCAGTTCCAGGGTAAACCTGTCGATCTGAGTCGCTTTATCAGAACTAACCAGGTTGCCCGTCTGACCGTGAGTGCGGAATAATCGCTTCCGGCGAGACGTGTACTTGTGGAGACTTGTAATGCATAACGAAGCCCCGATTCAGCGTAGAAAATCTAAGCGCATTTATGTCGGGAATGTGCCTATCGGCGATGGGGCCCCTATCGCCGTCCAGTCCATGACCAACACCCGTACCACGGATGTGGAAGCCACGGTCAATCAGATTAAAGCTTTAGAAAGAGTCGGTGCCGATATCGTTCGCGTATCGGTGCCTACCATGGACGCTGCAGAAGCGTTCAGGCTTATCAAACAGCAGGTCAACGTTCCGCTGGTCGCCGATATCCATTTCGACTATCGCATCGCGCTTAAGGTTGCCGAATACGGCGTTGACTGCCTGCGCATCAACCCGGGCAATATCGGCAGCGAAGAGCGTATCCGGACGGTTGTCGACTGCGCGCGTGATAAAAACATTCCGATTCGCATCGGCGTTAATGCCGGCTCGCTTGAAAAAGATCTGCAGGAAAAATACGGCGAGCCAACGCCGCAGGCCCTGCTTGAATCGGCTATGCGCCATGTGGATCACCTTGATCGTCTTAACTTCGACCAGTTCAAGGTGAGCGTCAAAGCCTCAGATGTTTTCCTTGCGGTGGAATCTTATCGCCTGCTGGCAAAACAGATCGATCAGCCTTTGCATTTAGGGATCACCGAAGCGGGCGGATTCCGCAGCGGTTCAGTCAAGTCGGCCATCGGCCTTGGCTTACTGCTCTCTGAAGGCATCGGCGATACCCTGCGCGTTTCGCTTGCGGCCGATCCGGTTGAGGAGATCAAGGTTGGCTTCGATATACTGAAATCACTGCGCATCCGTTCTCGCGGCATTAACTTCATCGCCTGCCCAACGTGTTCGCGCCAGGAGTTCGACGTTATCGGCACCGTAAACGCCCTTGAACAGCGCCTTGAAGACATCATCACGCCGATGGACGTTTCCATTATTGGCTGTGTGGTCAACGGCCCGGGTGAAGCGCTGGTGTCAACGCTCGGCGTGACGGGCGGCAATAAGAAAAGCGGTTTCTACGAAGACGGCGTACGTCAAAAAGAGCGCATGGACAATGACAACATGATTGCTCAGCTGGAAGCGCGTATTCGTGCCAAGGCCAATATGCTCGATGAGAAGCAGCGTATTAGCATCCAGCAGCTGGAAAAATAGTGCGAAACATGGGAAGCATAGGGCTTCGAAGTGTATGATTGAACCCGCCGGGCTTTTTGCGACAGCGAAGAGCCTGATTTCGGGTTCATTTTTTGTATAAAACGACAGAGAACAAACGTGGCAAAAAACATTCAAGCCATTCGCGGCATGAACGATTACCTGCCGGGCGAAACCGCCATCTGGCAGCGCATTGAAGGCATTCTGAAACAGGTGCTCGGCAGCTACGGTTATAGCGAAATTCGTTTGCCGATTGTAGAGCAGACCCCGTTATTCAAACGCGCCATTGGTGAAGTGACCGACGTGGTTGAAAAAGAGATGTATACCTTTGAGGATCGTAACGGTGACAGCCTGACGCTGCGTCCTGAAGGCACCGCAGGCTGCGTGCGTGCCGGTATCGAACATGGTCTTCTGTACAATCAGGAACAGCGCTTGTGGTACATCGGGCCGATGTTCCGCCACGAGCGTCCGCAAAAAGGGCGCTATCGCCAGTTTAATCAGCTGGGCGTTGAGGTCTTTGGTCTGCAAGGGCCTGATATCGACGCTGAGCTCATCATGCTGACCGCGCGCTGGTGGCGTGCGCTGGGCATCGATAAAGACGTACGCCTTGAGCTGAACTCTATCGGTTCGCTCGACGCGCGAGCAAAATACCGCGAAGCGCTGGTGGCCTATCTCGAGCAGTTTAAAGAGCAGCTGGATGAAGACAGCCAGCGCCGCATGTACAGCAATCCGCTGCGCGTACTGGATTCCAAAAACCCGGACGTACAGGCGCTGCTGGATAACGCGCCGGCGTTAGGCGACTATCTGGACGACGAATCGCGTGAGCACTTCGCCGGCCTGTGCCGCTACCTGGACGCCGCCGGTATCGCCTATACCGTGAATCAGCGTCTGGTGCGTGGCCTTGACTATTACAACCGTACCGTTTTCGAATGGGTGACTAACAGCCTCGGCGCTCAGGGAACCGTGTGCGCCGGCGGTCGTTACGATGGCCTGGTTGAGCAGCTCGGCGGCCGCGCGGCGCCGGCGGTTGGCTTCGCGATGGGGCTTGAGCGTCTTGTTTTACTGGTTCAGGCGATTAATCCTGAATTTAAAGCAGAATCCGTTGTCGATATTTACCTGATATCGTCGGGTCAGGGAACGCAAGCTGCCGCCATGCTGTTGGCCGAGCAGCTGCGCGATCGGGTTCCGGCATTAAAACTCATGACCAACTACGGCGGCGGCAACTTTAAGAAACAGTTCGCACGCGCGGACAAGTGGGGCGCTCGCGTCGCGCTGGTTCTGGGCGAAGACGAAGTTGCTAACGGCCAGGTCGTGGTGAAGGATCTGCGCACGGGTGAGCAGCAAACCGTAGAACAACAAAATACGGGTGCGCATCTGCAGGCGCTGCTGGGCTGATTACCCGGCGATTAATCGTTAAGGAGAAGGACTGCGTGGAAGTTTACGAGAACGAAAACGAGCAGATGGAAGCGGTTAAACGCTTCTTTGCCGAAAACGGCAAAGCGCTGGTGGTAGGCGTCGTACTGGGGATCGGTGCGCTGGTCGGCTGGCGTTACTGGAACAGCCATCAGGCAGACTCCGTGATGGCGTCTTCCCTGGAATATCAAAATGTCACCAGCGCTGTTCGCGCCGATCAACCGGCCACTCTTAGCGCCGCTGAGAAATTCGCCGCGGAAACCAAAAATACTTACGGCGCGCTGGCTTCGCTGGAACTGGCTCAGAAGTATGTAGATAACAACGACCTTGCGAAAGCGGCTACCCAGCTGCAGCAGGGTCTGAGCAATACCGGCGATGCAAACCTTCAGGCCCTGATCAATATGCGTCTGGCTCGTATCCAGATTCAACAAAAACAGGCTGATGCAGCGCTAAAAACCCTCGACGGCATTAAAGGCGAAGGTTGGGTTGCGATAGTGGCTGATTTGCGCGGTGAAGCGCTGCTCAGCAAAGGCGATAAGCAAGGTGCGCGCGATGCCTGGAGTAAAGGCGCGCAGACCGACGCTTCTCCTGCACTGCGCGAAATGATGCAGATGAAAATTAATAATTTGTCCAGCTAAGAGGGACCCGATGCAATTGCGTAAATTACTTGTGCCAGGGCTGATTTCTCTGACGCTGCTCAGCGGCTGCTCATTGTTCAGCGGTGAAGAAGACGTTGTTAAAATGTCTCCGCTGCCAAAGGTTGAAAACCAGTTCGAGCCGGAAAAAGTGTGGAGCACTTCGGTCGGTAGCGGAATTGGCGATTTTTATTCCAACCTTCATCCTGCCTGGCAGGACAGCGCGGTTTATGCGGCCGACCGCCGCGGCACCGTTAAAGCGGTCAACGCGGATGACGGCAAAGAAATCTGGTCGGTGGATCTCTCTGAGAAAACCGGCTTCTTCTCCAGCAACCGCCCGGCGTTGCTGTCCGGCGGCGTGACGGTATCCGGCGCGCATGTTTACGTCGGCAGCGAAAAAGCGCAGGTTTTCGCGCTTAATACTTCCGACGGTAGTATTGCATGGCAAACCAAAGCCGCGGGTGAAGTGCTTTCTCGCCCGGTAGTCAGCGACGGTTTAGTGCTGGTGCATACCAGCAACGGCCAGCTGCAGGCGATGAACGAGACCGACGGCGCCGTAGCATGGACCGTTAACCTCGATATCCCGGCGCTTTCCCTGCGCGGTGAATCAGCGCCGTCAACCGCTTTCGGCGCCGCCATTGTGGGTGGCGATAACGGCCGCGTCAGCGCGGTGTTGATGAAGCAAGGTCAGCTGATTTGGCAGCAGCGTATTTCCCAGGCGACGGGCGCGACGGAAATCGATCGTCTGAGCGATGTGGATACCACGCCGGTTATCGTCAACGGTGTGGTTTACGCCCTGGCCTACAACGGCAATCTGACCGCGCTGGACCTGCGTTCAGGCCAGGTGATGTGGAAACGCGAGCTGGGCTCAGTGAACGATTTTATCGTTGATGCCAACCGTATCTTCCTGGTCGATCAGAATGACCGCGTTATTGCGCTCAACGCTGAAGGCGGCGTTACGCTGTGGACGCAAAGCGATCTGCTGCACCGCAACCTGACTTCTCCTGCGCTGTATAATGGCTACTTAGTGGTTGGCGACAGCGAAGGCTATATGCACTGGATTAACACCGACGATGGCCGCTTTGTCGCTCAGCAAAAAATGGACGGCTCAGGCTTCCAGACCGAGCCGGTCGTCGCCAGTGATAAACTGCTGATTCAGGCGAAAGACGGTACGCTGTACTCGATCAAACGCTAAACTTGCCGGATAATTAGCGAGTACGAAACGGTTCCCGAAGTCCGGGAGCCGTTTCCTGTTTTTGAGAACGACGCGCTTAGGCGTCGTTTGACGATGAATTTTGAGTAATGAGGCTTTTATAATGGTACCTGTGGTTGCGCTTGTCGGGCGCCCTAATGTCGGAAAATCCACGTTGTTTAACCGCTTGACGCGTACCCGAGATGCGCTGGTCGCGGATTTCCCGGGGCTGACTCGCGACCGCAAGTATGGTCGTGCTGAGGTGGAAGGCCGTGAATTTATCGCCATCGATACCGGTGGTATTGACGGCACGGAAGACGGCGTTGAAACACGTATGGCTGAACAATCCCTGCTGGCGATTGAAGAAGCCGATGTCGTGCTGTTTATGGTAGATGCGCGCGCAGGTTTGATGCCTGCCGATGAGGCTATTGCCAAACACCTGCGCTCTCGCCAGAAACCTACGTTCCTGGTGGCGAACAAAACTGACGGCATGGACCCGGATCAGGCGGTTATTGATTTTTACTCCCTCGGCCTGGGTGAAATTCACCCTATTGCCGCATCCCACGGCCGTGGCGTAACCAGCCTGCTCGAACACGTGCTGATGCCGTTTATCGATGAGGTCAATCCTCGCGAAGCGGAAGAGGAAATTGATGAGGACGCCGCCTATTGGGCTGCGTTCAACGCCAAAAACGGCATCGTTTCTGAAGACGAAGAAGAGGAGGCGGAAGAAGAGGAAGAGTTTAATCCTCAGGATCTGCCTATCAAACTGGCTATCGTTGGCCGCCCTAACGTAGGTAAGTCAACGCTCACCAACCGTATTCTCGGCGAAGACCGCGTGGTGGTTTACGATATGCCGGGCACCACGCGCGACAGCATCTACATTCCGATGGAGCGCGACGAGCGCGAGTACGTGCTGATTGATACCGCCGGCGTGCGTAAGCGCGGCAAAATCACCGAAACCGTTGAGAAATTCTCCGTTATCAAAACGCTGCAGGCGATTGAAGACGCCAACGTGGTGCTGCTGGTTATCGATGCCCGTGAAGGCATCTCCGATCAGGATCTCTCGCTGCTGGGCTTTATCCTCAATAGCGGGCGCTCGCTGGTGATCGTGGTCAACAAGTGGGACGGCCCTGAGCAACGAAGTCAGAGAACAGGTGAAAGAGACGCTGGATTACCGTCTTGGCTTTATCGACTTCGCCCGCGTGCACTTTATTTCTGCGCTGCACGGCAGCGGCGTCGGCAACCTGTTTGAATCCGTACGCGAAGCTTACGACAGCTCAACCCGTCGTGTGAGCAC
The DNA here is from genome assembly GCF_051307045.1 of Dryocola mayonis. Taxonomy (NCBI): domain Bacteria; kingdom Pseudomonadati; phylum Pseudomonadota; class Gammaproteobacteria; order Enterobacterales; family Enterobacteriaceae; genus Dryocola; species Dryocola mayonis. The sequence goes on along the minus strand of NZ_CP150452.1, from coordinate 3,153,491 downwards.
CGCGCTGCTGACTCGTATCATGAACATGGCGGCAGAAGACCATCAGCCGCCGCTGGTGCGCGGCCGCCGCGTGAAGCTGAAGTACGCCCATGCCGGTGGATACAACCCGCCGATTGTCGTCATTCACGGCAACCAGGTAAAAGACCTGCCGGATTCCTACAAGCGTTACCTGATGAACTACTTCCGTAAATCGCTGGACGTAATGGGCACGCCAATCCGCATCCAGTTTAAAGAAGGGGATAACCCGTTTGCCAACAAACGTAACACCCTGACGCCGAACCAGATGCGCAAGCGCAAGCGCTTAATCAAGCACATCAAGAAGAGCAAATAATCATTCTTTAAAATTATTTGCTAAAAAATCCGGAAGCCCGCCTCGCGCGGGCTTTTTTGTTGTCATTAGCTATCATTACGATGCATGACAACGCTTAATCAGGATGTATATATGGGTGTGCCTAATCCACAATGGCGTGATTTTGTGTACACATTAAAGCGGTTTTGTGTACACGAAGCGGAAATTTTATGTACAAAAGAGCCGAAAATGTGAGTGATAGCTATGCCTGGATTAACTGATATTCAGATCAGGGCTTGGATTAAAAGCGGGGAGAGGTTTGACGGTAGAGCCGATGGTAACGGACTTTATTTGAGCTTTCCAAAAGCTACACGTGTCCATTCTGGAGGTTTCGCTATAAATTTGCTGGCAAGGCACGAGCCATGGTCATTGGCTCGTATGCTGATATAACTCTGAGTAAGGCGCGAGAGGCTGCTAAAAAGTTACCCGCTCGCGTTACGCTGGGCTATGACGTTGCCGGGGAGGAACAAGAGCGAAAGGCTGAGGCTGTTGCAAAAATCGAGGCAGAGAAGAATGCTATTAACGTTTCACAACTAGCCGCTGAGTATTACACCCCCGCCATGACTGGCTTATTGCCGCCAATTCCTCGTGAAGCCAGTCAGAAAACCCCATATTTCCATCAAAAGTGTCAACCCGTGATGCTTAGAAATGCCAGGGGTATTTGGAAAACGGCGAAAAGTGTCAACCTCACCCGGAAAACGAAACCGATAGCTTTACACTTTGGCCGACCACTGTAAAAGCGTAAATCCGAATAAAGCCGCGTCACTGCTGGGGTTTCGGGGAAAGAGTCAGGTAAGGATGTTAAGGATTGTTAAGGTCAGGCCGCGAAAAGTTTTAACCTGCCTCCTAAGATTTCCTAAGATTTTTTGCTGAGGGTCGGTAAATCCCACAGAACTCTTTTACCGTTCAGAAATCCGAATTTGCACGGTATAAAACAGGAAATATTTACACCATGGCAAGGTTCTGAATATGATTAGCGGCGCTAAGGCAGCATGGACTATCACTACAAGGAATGTAATTTATGCCAGCGCTCCAGTTTCCCTGCACGATATTTAAAACTCGAAAATGCATGGACGACTACCACGCCAGCGATATGCTGTGCGGTGACCTGTCCGAAAGCCAGCTCAAAGAGCATTTTCATCTGGTGGATGTTTCCACCAAGGTGAACCCATACACGCTGACGAAGATCACTCCGTTCAGCCAGCCACAATCAATGTTTCATGGCTCACGCGGCGAAGGGGAGAAAATTACCCGGCAGCAATGCGCCGCTATACTCTTTGACGAATTCCGGGACTTATCCCGCACGTTTGCGATTTACAGCCCTTACCAGCTGCTAATAAAGCAGATGATTACCCATATGCAGAAAGCCAGCGGTACGCCGTTCCGGCATATGTTGCTGGACAGGGCATTGAAGGACCATATTCTGATGGATAGTACTAAAAACAGTACTCGCTCACGGTTAGAGGAAGTTATAGAGAAAAATATTGACTGGGATAGGAAGTGTTTTCCAGCGAAAAATAAAGAGAAGTTAAAAGAAATTATTCTTGGAGGGAAACTTCCTAAATTTGACCGTTTTCAGGATAATTTCAACGGTATGGGGATAACTGTCCACGATACCTGGGCAACGCATATCACCATAAAATCACTACAGATTGATAATGATCGTTTCCGGGCTGTGGTTCATTACAAAGTTCAGGATCACTTTGGGCTGGACAGTGACGATATATCAAAATTTAAATTTAGCCAGTTCCGATTTTTCCGTATCTGGTTTGTGCTCCAGCGATACAGTCAGCTTGGTTTTAAGCCATTTATGACCAATATGGAAACCACCATTGAAATCACAGGAGCCCGCAAATGAGAGTGAAAAAGAAGCAGGGCCATTGTGCTGATCTTCCTGACTGGATGCATGCTGCTGGGATATTGGCTTTGGTTGTCGCTGCGTACGGTGGAAATCGTCGCAGTTCATGAGGATGGCAACCATGCTTCTGTTTTAGTCAAGGCTTTCCCGGTTACAGATAAGGGAAAAATAAGCTGGTGGCTTAAAAACAAAGACATGATAAAGGATAAATATAATATACCGAAACTATCCTCCTCCGGGAACTTTACTATTGTCTTCTGGGATTTTGGAGATGGGTATAAGGAAGAGGGAAAATATGACAGGAGATGCTTTTCTGATATGAAAACAAAAGAAAATTGCATTGATAAAAATCGAGTATTCTCCGTTGAAACTGGTCGGGATAGTGATATTTTATTCACTGTAAGTGACGCTATATACCTAATGAAAAAAAATGGTGAGCTAATAAAAAACAAATACAAATAAACTCCAAAACTGTATGCTGAGTGGATTATGTACAAAATGGGTAGCACTTGCGTTTATCATGTACACAAGGGTGTATACATTAAAATATGTCTGTGATTAAATTTGTTATAAATCAACGATTACTTGCTTTATTTTCCTTTCACATCAAGAAGAGCAAATAATCATTCTTTAAAATTATTTGCTAAAAAATCCGGAAGCCCGCCTCGCGCGGGCTTTTTTGTTGTCATTAGCTATCATTACGATGCATGACAACGCTTAATCAGGATGTACATATGGGTGTGCCTAATCCACAATGGCGTGATTTTGTGTACACGTTAAAGCGGTTTTGTGTACACGAAGCGGAAATTTTATGTACAAAAGAGCCGAAAATGTGAGTAATAGCTATGCCTGGATTAACTGATATTCAGATCAGGGCTTGGATTAAAAGCGGGGAGAAGCAAGAGCGAAAGGCTGAGGCTGTTGCAAAAATCGAGGCAGAGAAGAATGCTATTAACGTTTCACAACTAGCCGCTGAGTATTACACCCCCGCCATGACTGGCTTATTGCCGCCAATTCCTCGTGAAGCCAGTCAGAAAACCCCATATTCCCATCAAAAGTGTCAACCCGTGATGCTTAGAAATGCCAGGGGTATTTGGAAAACGGCGAAAAGTGTCAACCTCACCCGGAAAACGAAACCGATAGCTTTACACTTTGGCCGACCACTGTAAAAGCGTAAATCCGAATAAAGCCGCGTCACTGCTGGGGTTTCGGGGAAAGAGTCAGGTAAGGATGTTAAGGATTGTTAAGGTCAGGTCGCGAAAAGTTTTAACCCGATATACAGATTTATTAAGGTGCCAGGGGCATTTTGCGAAAAAGTGTCAACCGGGCTCTTATGATTTCCTAAGATTTTTTGCTGAGGGTCGGTAAATCCCACAGAACTCTTTACCATCCAGAAATCCGAATTCTCACGGTATAAAACAGGAAATATTTACACCATGGCAAGGTTCTGAATATGATTAGCGGCGCTAAGGCAGCATGGACTATCACTACGAGGAATGTAAATTATGCCAGCGCTCCAGTTTCCCTGCACGATATTTAAAACTCGAAAATGGATGGACGACTACCACGCCAGCGATATGCGGTGCGGCGACCTGTCCGAAAGCCAGCTCAAAGAACATTTTCATCTGGTGGATGTTTCCACCAGGGCGAACCCATACACGCTGACGAAAATCACCCCATTCAGCCAGCCACAATCAATGTTTCATGGCTCACGCGGCGAAGGGGAGAAAATTACCCGGCAGCAATGCGCCGCTATACTCTTTGACGAATTCCGGGACTTATCCCGCACGTTTGCGATTTACAGCCCTTACCAGCCGCTAATAAAGCAGATGATTACCCATATGCAGAAAGCCAGCGGTACACCGTTCCGGCATATGTTGCTGGACAGGGCATTGAAGGACCATATTTTGAATGATAATTCACCGGGGAATAGTACTCGCTTACTGCTGGAAAAAGTCTTTAATACAAAAATTGATTGGGAAAATAAATGTTACCCCATAAGTGAAAAGGAAGAACTCAGAGGGGCAATCATGGATGGCAAACTCCCTAAATTTGACCGTGTTCAGGATAATTTCAACGGTATGGGGATAACTGTCCACGATACCTGGGCGACGCATATCACCATAAAATCACTACAGATTGATAATGATCGTTTCCGGGCTGTGGTTCATTACAAAGTTCAGGATCACTTTGGGCTGGACAGTGACGATATATCAAAATTTAAATTTAGCCAGTTCCGATTTTTCCGTATCTGGTTTGTGCTCCAGCGATACAGTCAGCTTGGTTTTAAGCCATTTATGACCAATATGGAAACCACCATTGAAATCACAGGAGCCCGCAAATGAGAGTGAAAAAGAAGCAGACCATTATGCTGTTCTTCCTGACAGGGTGTATGCTGCTGGGGTACTGGCTGTGGCTGTCTCTGCGTCCAGTTGAGATAGTCGCAATTCATCACAGGAGCAGTGGCTTTAGTGATGTTCTGGTTACTAATTTTCCACCGGCTGATAAAGGTAAAATCAAATGGTGGTTAAAAAATAAAGATATGTTAAAAAATAAATATGCCATTCCTTCCCCTGATTCGGATGGTTATTTTTATGTTACTTTTTGGTCGTTTGGTGATGGCTATAAAGAAGAAGGAAAATATGACAGATTATGCTTTGATGATATGAAAACAAAGATAAACTGTATTGAAAAGGATGCCATATTCTCTGTAGATAAAAGTAAGAACATGGGCGTAATGTTCACTGTGTATGATGGTGATAATTACCGTTTAGATCAGAACGAAGATATTATAAAAATTGGTCACGAATAAGCATTTTCCTCAGTACAAGTCACCGATTTATGTCGGTGGGCCTGTACTTCCCCAGAATAGCTCTCGACAAAATTCGCAAGTTATCTGACCATTTTGCGCGAATTGGCAACCCCCCAGATTAGGGCTATAAGTTGCGCCATGAGCGAGGTTTCCGCCGACCAAATTACGCAAAATCATGAATTGTATTGTGCAAAACGCACAATCGTATCGCTACAACCCGTGCCATTACTGGATTTAATTAGGACACAGTGCACAAAAAAGTGCGCAAATTCGTAGTTTTTGCCCTATATGATTTCGGAAACTGTTTGCTGCATTTTGTGGCTGAAATGCCTTGCGGTCGGATATTCAGAGCCCTTGCGATACGTAAGCCTGCCCCGTGATAGTAGCTTGGTTGCCGCTATCTAAACTGCGCAGTATGCACCGCTAACCTACCCCATGAGCTGCTAAGATTTGCTAAGGTTTCCACTGCCCCTTACCCTATGGGATATATAGATTTATATAGGTTTGCGATGGACGATAAATATAAGGTGCGATTGTTACGCCTGCATAAGGTCGTGTGCCAGAGAAACTATGAAGCTTTGAACAAATACCGGCAGCAGTGCGATGCGGCAGGTCGTGAAAGCCTGTTTACCCGAATGCTGACAGGCAAGAGAGTGAGCGGGATTATTCCACCAGCACCAGAGTATGAGTCTTATCCGGATATAAGCGGCCTCTTTATTGCCGTGTACCGCGTTTACTACGAATATTTTGAGTCAAAACGCTGAGTGGATTTTGTACAAAATGGGTAGCACTTGCGTTTATCATGTACACAAGGGTGTACACATTAAAATATGTCTGTGATTAAATTTGTTATAAATCAACGATTACTTGCTTTATTTTCCTTTCACATCAAGAAGAGCAAATAATCATTCTTTAAAATTATTTGCTAAAAAATCCGGAAGCCCGCCTCGTGGACTGACTCCATAAAGTTGGACAGATCAAGTTCCGCAAACAAATATTAAGACTCTTTCTTTGTCGCCCGCATACCAGGATTTATGCCCGGGCAAAAATCCTGTTTTAAACCCCTTTCAGGACATAGCAGAGAACAGCCATTACACTCTCCTGCGAAGACAAGAATAAAGGGAGGTTTTCATGTCCGGTTATCACGATCCAATGCTGCTTCATCCCTCGCGGTTATTTTCCTCAGTCGGAACCTGCGGCACCAACGCCGCTGACGATGTAAAAAGCATACAGAAAATGATGGCGAATGCCGGCTATCAGCAGGCGACCGGCCGGGTTCTTGAGATAAACGGGCGGTGCGGACAGGCGACCATTGAGGCCATTCGCTGGTATCAGCGCTTGCTGCATATGCATCCATCGGGTCTGGTTCATCCTGTCGACGCTGCCTTTATGGAAGCCCTGAGAAACGCAGCGCCGGGCTGGCGTCCGAAACACCAGCGTGGTTCGCTGACGGTAACGGAAGGACAGATAACCTTCGATGCGGAAGGCGTTGATTATGTGACCGCCGTGCAGCCGTTCAGGCAGTACAGGACGCCTGGTTTTTCACGGATACTGCACTGGCCTCCCGTGGGTTTGTCCGGGGTTACGCTGGGGCGGGGTTATGATATGGGGAACCGCTCTGCCGGAGAAATCTACGCCACGCTGCGGCAGGCGGAGCTGGAGGAGTATAAAGCCAGCCTTTGCGCCAGAGCGGCCGGCCTTAAGGGAAAGCGTGCAGGTGAATTTGTGAAGGTGTACGGGCCGCTGGTCGGAGAGATTACCCATCAGCAACAGATCGGGCTGTTTGAAATCGCCTATAGCGAAAAACTTGCATATACCAAAAGCGTTTATGGCAGAGTATCCCGGCGTATACCTGATGCCCCCTCCTGGCAAAGCTTTGACCAGCGTATAAAAGATGTTTTAGTAGATATATTTTTTCAGGGTGTTGAAAATGCAGCAGCATTATTCAGCGCGGCGATAAAAGGAAAGCAGGCGCTTATAATCCATATTCAATCTTCAACTACTTATATGTCATATGAAATGAACAGAAACAGATTAAGGTATTTGAAATGAAAGAGAAATTTTTTATGTTAATTGTATTGCTGACTTTGCCTTTATGCGCACAGGCAAAGCTGTCAAGCGGCGCAGAAAGAGATCTATGCTTTAAAGAGCAAAAGCAGATCGCTAATGCCTATAATTGCCTTTCGGCAAAAGCTAAAAAAAGCGAAAAAGAATTAGATAAAGTTATTCAGGAAACCAGTAAAAGAATATTAGCGAATTATGAGTATTTTACAGAAAATAAACAGGATGCAGGAGAAACTGTTGGCGCTATATATAACAAGCATTTTCTCGATGCGCAAACCGTATGGAAAAACTACAGAGAAACACAGTGTCTGGGAGTCGCAAGCTCAATCGGCGAAAGAGCGTATGATTATCAATCGTACAAAGATCAGTGCGTGATAAACCTTAACAAACGCCATATTGAGGAAATTCATCTGCTGGATTTACCGCCCGTCGGGTAATGTTCAGGCAGGAAATAAGCCGCATTCTTCTGAGCCTGGCTACGGCTTTTCCATGCCTGTCGGCGGGTGCATATTAAAGGGTATATGGCGTTAAGCTCCTTAAAAACTAATACTAATTTTCTTTAGTATACTTTCCCGGTAAGGTAAATCATTAAGGCGGGAGCGAAAGGCTCCCGTTTGGTTTTTTGAGGAGAAATGATGGAGCTTAATTGTCCAGTCTGCGATAAGCCGCTCACGGCAACGGATAGCGGCGCACGCTGCGAAAGCTGCGGCCAGGATTTCATTCTGCAGGCCCCGCTGTCCCGACTGTCATGCGCCGCTGGAAGTGCTAAAAGCCTGCGGCGCCGTAGATTATTTTTGCCAAAACGGCCACGGGCTGATCTCAAAGAAACGTGTCGAGTTCGTCCCCGTTGCTCGCTAAGACTTAGCTTTTCGCCGCGGGTTTACGCCTGCGGGCGGGTTTTACCGGCGTCACGCCGGTGACCTGGCTTTCCACCCAGCCGTCTTCCAGACGCGTGGTCAGCGTTTCACCGGACTTCACCTGTTTCGCCTTTTTCAAGACTTTGCCGTCGGCCTGCGTTGTGACGCTGTAGCCGCGGGCAAGGGTTGCCAGCGGGCTGACGGCTTCCAGTTGCGCAATGGCGGTGCCAAAACGCTGTCGGGTGGTATTCAGCCTGGCGGTCAGCACCTGCGACAGCCGATATTCAAGCTGCTGAATACGCGTTTGCGCGCGATGGATACGCGCCTGCGGCTGCTGCTGATTCAGCCGCTGCGCCAGGCGTTGCTGCAGCTGGGTGGAACGGCGCAGCCTGCTATCCATGGCGACGCTCAGGCGCTGCTGCAGGCGTTCAAGCGTCGTTTGCTGACGCGCCAGGCGCAGCTGCGGATGCTGCTGCTGCAAACGGTGCTGCAGACGAGTAAAGCGCTGCGTCCGTTGCGCAAGGTAATAATCCATCGCCATCTCCATGCGTACCTGCTGCGACTGAATCTGGCGTAACAGCTCCACCTGATTGCGGCTGACGATTTCGGCGGCCGCGGAAGGCGTGGGCGCCCGCAAATCAGCGATAAAATCGGCAATGGTAACGTCGGTTTCATGCCCTACGGCACTGACGACCGGGATTTGGCTGGCGAAAATAGCGCGCGCTACCCGCTCATCGTTAAAGCTCCATAAATCTTCCAGCGAGCCGCCGCCGCGACCGACTATCAGCACGTCGCATTCCCCGCGCAGGTTCGCAAGCTCGATCGCGCGAACGATTTGCGCTGGCGCATCCGCGCCCTGAACGGCCGTTGGGTAGATGACGACGGGCAGGGAAGGGTCGCGACGTTTTAACACATGCAAAATGTCATGCAGCGCAGCGCCGGTTTTTGAGGTAATAACCCCCACCCGGCGCGCCGGCGCGGGCAGCGCTTTTTTATGCTGCTGCGCGAATAGCCCTTCCTCGGCTAAACGCTGCTTGAGCTGTTCATACTGCTGTTGCAGAAGCCCTTCGCCGGCGGGCTGCATGCTCTCAACGATAATCTGGTAGTCGCCGCGCGGCTCATAAAGCGTGATGTTGGCGCGCACCAGCACCTGCTGACCGTGCTGCGGCCGGAAGGTCACGCGCCGGTTGCTGTTGCGAAACATCGCACAGCGCACCTGAGCGGTATCGTCTTTGAGGGTGAAGTACCAGTGGCCGGAAGAGGGCTGGCTGAAATTAGAAATTTCGCCGCTGATCCAGACCTGCCCCATTTCCTGCTCCAGCAGCGAACGGACCGCCTGGTTCAGGCGCGTGACGGTAAAAATTGAAGGAGAGTTTGCGATAGGCATGTGAGCTGGATCAAATTTTAAATCAGCAGGTTATTCGGTTCATACTACCCGCCCTGACGCGGGTGGCAAGGAGTTTTCTTAAAAAAGTGTGGATGCAATCGATTCCGCTCTGTATAATGCCGCGGCAATATTTTATCTGTTCTCATTCACCCCAGGTTGAGATATTGCCATGCTACGAATCGCCAAAGAAGCACTGACGTTTGATGACGTTCTCCTTGTCCCAGCTCACTCCACCGTTCTGCCTAATACGGCGGATTTAAGCACCCAACTGACCAAAACTATTCGTCTCAATATCCCTATGCTGTCCGCAGCCATGGATACCGTGACCGAAGCACGCCTGGCAATTGCGCTGGCTCAGGAAGGTGGTCTTGGTTTCATCCACAAAAATATGTCGATTGAGCGCCAGGCTGAAGAAGTCAAACGCGTGAAAAAACACGAAAGCGGCGTGGTTACCGACCCGCAAACCGTGCTGCCAACCACGACCTTACGCGAAGTGAAAGAGCTGACCGCGCGTAACGGCTTCGCAGGCTATCCCGTGGTAACCGAAAACTACGAGCTGGTGGGTATTATCACCGGCCGCGACGTGCGTTTCGTTACCGACCTGAACCAGCCTGTCAGCGTGTACATGACGCCGAAAGAGCGCCTGGTAACCGTGAAAGAGGGCGAGTCTCGCGAAGTTGTGCTGGCTAAAATGCACGAGAAACGCGTTGAGAAGGCGCTGGTTGTCGACAGCAGCTTCCATCTGCGCGGCATGATCACCGTTAAAGACTTCCAGAAAGCAGAGCGTAAACCAAACGCCTGTAAAGACGACCAGGGCCGTCTGCGCGTTGGGGCTGCCGTTGGGGCAGGCGCAGGCAACGAAGAGCGTATCGATGCTCTGGTAGCGGCTGGCGTGGACATTCTGCTGATTGACTCCTCTCACGGTCATTCCGAAGGCGTTCTGCAACGTATTCGCGAAACTCGCGCAAAATATCCCGATCTGCAAATCATCGGCGGCAACGTGGCGACCGCTGCCGGCGCACGCGCGCTGGCGGAAGCGGGCGTAAGCGCGGTGAAGGTCGGTATCGGTCCTGGCTCTATCTGTACTACCCGTATCGTAACCGGCGTGGGCGTTCCGCAGATCACCGCCGTAGCCGATGCCGTTGAGGCGCTGGAAGGCACCGGCATTCCGGTTATCGCCGATGGCGGCATCCGTTTCTCCGGCGATATCGCCAAAGCCATCGCCGCGGGCGCGTCTGCCGTCATGGTTGGCGGTATGCTGGCCGGTACGGAAGAGTCCCCGGGCGAAATCGAACTCTACCAGGGCCGTTCTTTCAAATCCTACCGCGGCATGGGCTCTTTAGGCGCGATGTCCAAAGGCTCTTCTGACCGTTACTTCCAGACCGATAACGCTGCGGACAAGCTGGTGCCGGAAGGTATCGAAGGCCGCGTGGCTTACAAGGGCCACTTAAAAGAGATCGTTCACCAGCAGATGGGCGGCCTGCGTTCCTGTATGGGCCTGACCGGCTGTGGTACTATCGATGCGCTGCGTACCAAAGCGGAATTCGTACGTATCAGCGGTGCGGGCATCCAGGAGAGTCACGTGCACGACGTGACCATTACTAAAGAGTCTCCGAACTACCGCATGGGCTCCTGATTCTCCTCGCCCGGCCATGCGCCGGGCGATTTACTTTCTCTGTTTCACTTGCCTCGGAATTAGCGTCAATGACGGAAAATATCCATAAACATCGCATACTTATCCTTGATTTCGGTTCTCAGTACACCCAGCTGGTCGCGCGTCGCGTGCGCGAGCTGGGCGTTTACTGCGAGCTGTGGGCATGGGATGTCACTGAAGCACAAATTCGTGAATTCAATCCAAGCGGCATCATTCTCTCCGGCGGCCCGGAAAGCACCACCGAGCTGAACAGCCCGCGCGCCCCCGAATACGTGTTTGAAGCCGGCGTGCCGGTATTTGGCGTATGCTACGGCATGCAGACCATGGCGATGCAGCTTGGCGGCCACGTGGAAGGCTCTAACGAACGCGAGTTTGGCTACGCGCAGGTGGAAGTTAAAACCGACAGCGCTCTGGTTCGCGGCATCGAAGACTCTCTTAGCGCCACGGGCAAACCGCTGCTGGACGTCTGGATGAGCCACGGCGATAAAGTCACGGCTATCCCTTCTGACTTCGTGACCGTCGCCAGCACAGAAACCTGCCCGTTTGCCATTATGGCCAACGAAGAAAAACGCTTTTACGGCGTGCAGTTCCACCCGGAAGTGACCCATACCCGCCAGGGCCAGCGTCTGCTGGAGCGCTTTGTGCTGGATATTTGCGGCTGTGAAGCGCTGTGGACGCCGGCAAAAATTATCGAAGACGCCATCGAGCGTATTCGCGAGCAGGTTGGCAACGACAAGGTTATTCTTGGCCTGTCCGGCGGCGTGGACTCTTCCGTAACCGCAATGCTGCTGCACCGCGCCATCGGCGATCGTCTGACCTGCGTATTCGTCGACAACGGCCTGCTGCGTCTTAACGAAGCCGCGCAGGTAATGGAAATGTTCGGCGACCACTTCGGTCTGAACATCGTTCATGTACCGGCAGAGGAACGCTTCCTGTCCCAGCTGGCGGGCATTAACGATCCTGAAGCCAAGCGTAAAACCATTGGCCGTGTCTTTGTCGAAGTGTTCGACGAAGAGGCGCTGCGCCTGGAAGACGTAAAATGGCTGGCGCAGGGCACCATCTATCCGGACGTTATCGAATCAGCTGCCTCCGCGACCGGCAAAGCGCACGTCATCAAATCCCACCACAACGTGGGCGGCCTGCCGAAAGAGATGAAGATGGGCCTGGTTGAGCCGCTTAAAGAGCTGTTTAAAGACGAGGTGCGTAAAATCGGCCTCGAGCTGGGCCTGCCGTACGACATGCTCTACCGTCACCCGTTCCCGGGACCGGGTCTGGGCGTGCGCGTGCTGGGCGAAGTGAAGAAAGAGTACTGCGACCTTCTGCGCCGTGCGGACGCCATCTTTATCGAAGAGCTGCATAAAGCCGATCTCTACAATAAAGTGAGCCAGGCGTTTACCGTATTCCTGCCGGTACGTTCCGTTGGCGTTATGGGCGATGGCCGTAAATACGACTGGGTTGTTTCCCTGCGCGCGGTTGAAACCATCGACTTTATGACCGCACACTGGGCGCACCTGCCGTATGACTTCCTTGGCCGCGTATCCAACCGCATCATCAACGAAGTCAACGGCATCTCGCGTGTCGTCTATGACATCAGCGGCAAGCCGCCGGCGACCATCGAGTGGGAATGATTGGGTGCCTGGCTTAAGCTCAGCATTGCTTATCAACCCTCTGTATTGACAGAGGGTTTTTTATTTTCTGGCGCTTGTTTTTATTAATGCCTTCAGGCTAGCCGGCAGGACCTTCTTCCACAGCCCCTTTCAGCAGCAAGGCGTCGCGTTGTTCCGCCCATTTCAGCATTGAGTCCAAAGCTGGGCACAGGGCCTGGCCCCACTCGGTGAGGCGATACTCAACTTTGGGAGGAACCTGCGGATACACTTTTCGTGAAACAATGCCGTCTTCTTCAAGCTGCCGTAACTGCTGGGCCAGCATTTTCTGGGAAATGCCCGCAATCAGCTTCTCAAGATCCGAATAGCGCTGCACTTTGCCATCGAAAAGGTGGAAAAGAATAATGAGCTTCCATTTTCCTTCCAGTAAGCGAATCACTTCTTCAACGCCCAGCGCGGCGCTGGCCGGGGTATATATCTTTCTCATAAGTCAGTAACTTACTTTTTAGTGCGTTCTTGATAATTAGTTAGTCTATGTCGAAAATGATTCTCCGGCAAACCTTAGCGAGAATGCGAACATGGCTCTGTCTCTTCCCGATGCTGTCACCCTGTACTTCGAGGCTGGTAACGGCGCGGATATAGCACAAATCACCCGTTGCTTCATGCCTGATGCGGTTGTCACTGACGAAAAACAGACGTACCAGGGGCTTGATGCCATCCTGAACTGGAAATACGAAGCGAAGAAGAAATTTGAATACTCCGTCGAACCGCTCGCGGCTTCACGAGACGGCGATCGGCTGATCGTTACGGCAAACGTTGTCGGCAATTTTCCCGGCAGCCCGGTTCAGCTCGACCATGTGTTTCACCTGACGGGCGACAAAATCAATTCGCTGGAGATCCGCTGATGTCAATGAATCTGGAGCTACAGGGGAAACGCGTCCTGGTAACGGCCGGGACGAAGGGCGTTGGCAAAGCCGTCGTTGGCTTGTTCAGCGAAATGGGGGCGAGTGTGCTTACAACGGCGCGAGAGCAGCCGGCGGCTACTTCAGCCGAAATTTTCATTGCCGCCGACCTGACAACCGTCGAAGGCTGCAAGCAGGTAGCCAATGCCGTTATGTCCCGTTTTGGCGGCGTGGATATCATTATTCATGTACTCGGCGGATCCTCGGCGCCTGCCGGAGGTTTCGCCGCGCTCGATGAAGAGCAGTGGCAGCGCGAACTGAACCTGAATCTGCTGCCGGCCCGTGCGTCTGGACCGCGCGCTGTTGCCGGCCATGCTGGCGCAGGAGGCCGGCGTTATCATTCATGTCACCTCTATCCAGCGCGAGCTTCCTTTGCCGGAGTCGACCACCGCATACGCGGCCGCGAAGGCGGCATTATCAACCTACAGCAAGAGCCTGTCGAAGGAGGTCTCCGCCAAAGGCGTGCGCGTTGTCCGGGTGGCGCCCGGCTGGATTGAGACGGAGGCGTCCGTCGCTTTGGCGCAAAGGCTCGCTTTGCAGGCAGGAACGGATTACGAAGGCGGGAAAAAGATCGTTATGGACTCGCTGGGGGGCATTCCATTAGGGCGGCCATCCAGACCTGTTGAAGTGGCGAACCTTATCGCCTTCCTGGCATCTTCTCGCGCAGCAACGATCACCGGTACGGAATATGTGATTGACGGCGGCACTGTGCCGACGGCGTAGTAAGGGAAACCCTGCTGATGTGATATCCGAAGGTTGCAGGCGGCAGCGCGTCGCCTGCTTTTTATCTTTCAGGAGCGCAAGACGGGCGTGACAAAGCGCACCGCGGGAAACGGCGAGATTTTATAACAAGAAGAATAGGTTACCGGTTAGCGCTGTCCACAGACAGGCTGTTTTGCTGTACCTGCGCCTTTTGGTCCTGATGGTGATACCAGGCGCCAATAGAGGAATAGACAAATCGGCCAAAAAGGAAAAGAAAACTGATAAGCAGAATAATGCGGGTCATTCGACTATTAAATCGGTGTCGTCTTCGCATACTCGTAACCTGTGTCACGCAAAAGGCCCCTGGGGTTTGCCCGTCAACCGCGGGCGACAAGAGATATTTAGGCATAGTGATACGCCAGGGTCAATTCTTAAACATGTAAAAAAGAGTCAAGGCAATCATTGACCCAGTTTATATAAAGCTTTCTTAATATTTATATGAGGTTATTTATTGCTGCGTAAAGCGTTTTTTTTCAGCCCCGCGGGCATAACTTCACGCATAAATTGATCTGGATCAATTCCTTGCTGAAATCCCTAACTAAAATTTGCTGTCCACGCCATAGCGATATGGTTTCTATCAGTCAGGATGGAGCCCTTGCTGAATATTACCCGAGCAGGATTGACAGGGTTTCTGGCGACCATCTATGCATTTTGTGACCTGGTACAACAAACATAAAAATAACTGGTGGGCGCTGCCCCTGATACTGCCGGCGTTCATGCTGCCGCTGGCCGTATGGTTTAATGCCAATACGCTGCTGGAAGGCGGACGCGTATTCCTGGTCTATATGCCGCTTGGGCTGCTGTCGGCTTTCATCATGGTGTTCGGCTGGGGCCGCTTTGCCGGGGATCGTCCTTGCGCTCGTTATTCGCTATCTCCCGATAAAAGGGGAGATAGTCACCCTGCTTGCCGTCGTCCATTTTCTTTTGCCGCTGTCGCTGAGCTTTGCCGCTTACCGCGTCTTCGTTCCGCGTCGCCACGCCGTCACGTTCGGCTTTATTCCGCTGACGCTGCCGCGCATGTTCTGGCTGGTGCTGGTTAATTCCGCGATTTTTCTTTTTATCTATCAAATCGGTCTGTTCTTCGGCTGGTATGACCCTTTGTTGAGCATGGTTTCGGAAAACCCGCTCCATCCGCGCACGCTGATAAATTTCCAGGCGGTATTGGTCGGCACTTTAACCGGCATGCCTTTTTTCTACTTCATCATTCGTATGATTAGAAACCCGCACTTTGTTTTTACCTTTTTGTCCAGGATGCGCGGGCAGGTGCAAAACGGGGTGACGAAAACCGAAGTGGCGCTCTGGCTTGGGCTGATGGCGCTGCTGGTGAATCTGCTGCTGTTGCCGCTGGGCGATTCCACCTCTATTTTCAGAACGGATTATACGCTGACCCTTATTTTGCCGGTGATGCTATGGGGCGCCATGCGATTCGGCTTCCTGTTTGTTACCAACGTCTGGACCCTCATCCTGATTATTCTGTGTAGCGGGTTCCATAACTATTTACCGACGGAAATGGGGTTCCAGCTTCATCTGGCCATCGCGTCCTCCTGCTACGCGATATTTTCAATAACGATTTACATGATGGCCTCGGTAACCACGCGCCAGCGTTTTCTGCACGCAAAGGCCCACCGGGCCGCCTTCACCGATCCCATTATCCAGATGCCTAACCTGCGCGCGCTTAACCGTGATATTGGAAGCCATTCCTGGTCCGCGCTTGCTTTTCTGTGTATCCCCGAGCTCGAACTGCTGGGACGAAACTACGGCGTGCTTTTACGTATTCAGTACAAACAGCAGCTGGGCGAGTATTTGCGCCAGATCCTTACCAGCGATGAAAAGATTTACCATCTCTCCGGGCATGATTTGGTTTTGCGATTAAATTACGAGTCGCACGAGGAGCGAATTGAAGCCATAGATCTTCGCGTAAAGCAGTTCCGCTTTATGTGGGACGGCATGCCGCTCCAGCCGCAGGTCGGCATCAGCTACTGTTACGTAAAGCAGCCGGTGTCCCACCTGTATCTTCTGCTGGGAGAGCTCAGCACGATGGCCGAGCTTTCGCTGACCACCTACCATCCTGAAAACCTGCAGCAGCAGGGCTCGGTGCAGGTTCAGAAGATGGTTAAAAGCAAGGTTGCGATGATGAACCGCCTGCAAAACGCGCTGGACTGCGGCAATTTCATCCTGATGGCGCAGCGAATCGCCGGCATACGCGGTGATTCTTACCATGAAATCCTGCTGCGCATGAAGGGCGACGAGGGCGAGCTGCTTACCCCGGACAGTTTTTTACCCATCGCCCATGAGTTTGGCCTGTCGTCGAGGATTGACCACTGGGTGCTCGAAGCTACCCTGCAGTTTATGGATCGCAGCCGTGAACGGCTTCCCGGCTGCCGTTTCGCTATCAACCTGACGCCCGCTTCCGTAAGCCGCACGCAGCTGCCAACGGAAGTCAAACGGCTGCTCAAAAAATATAACATCGAGCCGTGGCAGCTTATTTTTGAGGTGACGGAAAGCAACTCGCTGCTTAATTTAGATCAGGCCAATATTACGCTCAGCGCGCTTCAGCGCATGGGCTGCCGGGTGGCTATCGATGATTTTGGCACCGGCTACGCCAGCTATGCGCGCCTGAAGGAGATAAGCGCCGACATATTAAAAATCGACGGCAGCTTTATTCGCAACCTGCTTACCAGCAGCCTGGACTATCAGATTGTGGAATCCATCTGCCAGCTGGCAAGAATGAAAAAAATGCAGGTCGTGGCTGAATACGTGGAAAGCGAGGAGCTCAAGGAGGCGGTGCAACGCCTTGGTATCGACTATATGCAGGGCTTTTTGATTGGCTATCCGCAGCCGCTGGCATCGCTGCCGGAGACGGTTGAAGATGAAATTGCCGCGGGCGGAGCAGCGTTTTAGCGCCGTCCGCCGCAGGTGATTCAGGCCGCGATTATCGGGCTGGCCTCTTCTTCTATCCTGAGCTTCCAGCCGGGCGTGTTGTCCCAGTAGTGCTGCTCGCGTTCCAGATCGAGCAGCACCAGCGTGTTCTGGCTGAACCAGTCGTGCGGGAAACGTAGCGTCCAGTGGTTCTCGTCGGTTTCCAGCACCAGCGTAGGCGGGGTGCTGGTGGCCTGCCGTTGATTGTTGAGCAGCACGCCCAGACGCAAAATCTGAATCAGCGGCAGGAACTGCTTTTTCTTAAACAGCGTAAAGCGCGGCAGATCGTCAATTTTGATGCCCTTGCGGTGATAGCGAACCAGCGAGGCGATAAGCATCTGCTGCTCCTGATTAAAACCGGGCAGGTTGCTGTGCTGCAGAATATAGGCCGAGTGGCGATGCAGGCCGCTGTGGTTAATATTCAGCCCCACCTCGTGCAGCATGGCGGACCATTTTAGCAGCGCGGCCATCTGCGGGTTGGCAAGCTTCGGGTTCTGCACCTCCCACTGCCGATAGATATGCTCGGTGGTTTCCAGCACGCGCCGGGCCTGATCGCTATCGATATGGTACTGATCCGCAAGGCTTTGCGCGGTACGGATGCGGATATCCTGATGGCGGAAACGGCCTTCCATTTCGTAGAGCACGCCTTCGCGCAGCGCGCCGTCGGACAGGCGCAGCTCGCGAATAGCCAGCGAATCGAATACGCCGCACAGGATAGCCAGCCCGGGAACAAAGACGGCTTTACGCTCCTCGGACAGGCCCGGCAGGCTCATCGAGCCGAAGCTTTTAAATTTCAGCACCTCGTCGCGCAGCATTTCCAGGCGCTCGGGCGTAATAATGCCGTTTTTCTCGCCCATATTGACCAGCACCTCATGCGCGGCCTTGATGGTGCCGGAAGCGCCCATCGCGACATTCCAGCCCTGCAGGCGGTACTGCCAGGAAAGATTCTCCAGCTTTTGTACCGCCGCCAGACGCGCGCGCCTGAAATTTTCGGGCGTGATCGCGCCCTGCGGGAAGAAATTCTGCCCAAAGCTCACGCAGCCCATGCGGCGGCTTTCAACCAGGATCGGCTCAAAATCTTCGCCGATCACCAGCTCAGTGGAGCCGCCGCCGATGTCGATCACCAGCTTGCGGCCTTTTTCCGGCTGCGTGTGCTCAACGCCCATAAAAATCAGGCGCGCCTCTTCGTTGCCGGGAATAATTTCAATCGGGTAGGGGATAACCTGCTCGGCGCGTTTAAGAAACACCTCTGCGTTGACCGCCTCGCGCAGGCTGTGCGTGCCGACAATACAGACGTTCTCCGCGGCAAAGCCCTGCAGGCGCTCGGCAAACAGCGCCAGGCATGAAAGGCCGCGCTCCATCGCCTCTTCGCTAAGCTCGTTCTGGGCGTTCAGCCCGTCCGCAAGGTGAACGCGTTGCTTTAAGCGCCCGATAATTTGCATCGCGCCGTCAACCACACGGGCGATAACCATGTGGAAACTATTGGAACCGAGATCGACCGCGGCAAACTCCTGCGGCCGGGGGGCATGTTTTTTTATCGGCATAGCGTTAGTCAGGTTGTTCCAGAGATTTAATGTAATCGTAAATCGCCAGCTGCGAGCGCACCTTACGGCGGTTGCCTCGCGGCACATAGCGGTTACTCAGTTCTTTGTCGAGATAGCGCGCTTTCACGGTATCGCTAAACAGAATGTCGATAATATCCAGCACCCGCTGCCTCAGGCGCGGGTCAAGAATGGCAACGGCGACTTCAATGCGGTAATCAATGTTGCGCGTCATCCAGTCGGCGGAGGAGAGGTAGACCTTTTTATCGCCGCCGTTTTCAAACACGTATACGCGATCGTGCTCCAGATAACGGTCGACGATGCTGATAACGCGAATGTTATCGCTGATCCCCTCAAGGTTTGGAATCAAGGAGCACATGCCGCGCACCAGCAAATTGACCTTAATGCCCGAGCTTGAGGCAGCATATAACCTGTCGACCAGCCCTTTATCAACCAGATTATTCAGCTTGAGCGTAATGCCCGCGGGCAGGCCGTTTTGCGCATTGGCAATTTCGCGATCCACCAGGTCGTAGAGCAGGCGGCGCGAGTTTTGCGGCGAGACCATCAGATACTCGAAGGTCACCGGGCGGTAGGGATTTTCAATAAAGTTAAACACCCGGCGCACTTCGTTGGTGATGCGCGCGTCGGCGGTCAGCAGCGAATAGTCGGTGTAGAGGCGGGCCGTTTTCTCATTAAAGTTGCCGGTGCCGATGTGCGCGTAACGCACCACCTCATCGCCTTCCTTACGCGAAATAAGAAACAGCTTGGCGTGGATTTTCAGGCCCGGCGCGGAGAAGATGACGTGCACGCCCGCTTCCGTCAGGCGCTTCGCCCAGTGGATGTTGGCCTCTTCGTCGAAACGCGCCTGCAGCTCAACGACGACGGTCACTTTTTTGCCGTTGTGCGCCGCGTGAATCATTGATTCGATAATGCGGGAGTCTTTCGCCACGCGATAGATATTGATTTTAATGGCCAGCACGCTCGGGTCGAACGACGCCTGGCGCAGCAGCTCCAGCACGTGCTCAAAAGTGTGGTACGGGTAGTAGAGCAGCACGTCGCGATTGCGAATGGCGTCAAAGCCGTTGCGGAACTTATCGAACCAGAGATGGCGCAAACGCGGCAGCGGTTTATTCACCAGGTTGGCTTTGCCGACGTTGGGGAAATTGATGAAGTCTTTAAAGTTGTGGTAACGGCCGCCTGGAATGATGGAATCGTAGTTGGTGATGGTCAGCTTGTTGCGCAGCATTTCGACCATCGCGTCGGGCATATCGCGCTGGTAGACAAAGCGTACCGGCTCGGCGGTAAGGCGCTGCTTCAGGCTTGAGGACATCAGCTCAAGCAGGCTGGATTCCATTTCGGTCACCAGATCGTATTCCGCGTCGCGGGTCATTTTCATTGAGTAGGCGTTCAGCGAGTCGTAGTCGAAGAAGCCTTTGAAGATGTCGTCCAGGCAGTAGCGCAGAATATTGTCCAGCAGGATCATCGGCTTGCGGCGGCGCGGCGCTTCCGGCGGCAGATTGACAAAGCGCGGCACCTTATCGGACGGGATCTCCAGCAGGGCGTAGCGGATATCGTCGCCGCGGATAATCTCCACCGCCAGATAGGTGTAATCGTCCTTCAGGAACTGCACCAGGTCGGTGTCGCGGTTGATAAGAATGGGCGTGATGTGCTGGCGCAGATAGTGTTTAAAGTAGTGGCGCAGCCATTTTTGTTGGTTTTCAGAAAGCTGGCGTTCGTTAATCAGGAAAATCTGGTTACGGGCCATCTCCAGCAGCAGATCGTTATACAGCCCGTCGAATTCCTGGTCGGCTTTTAGCACCCGGGCCTGGATTTTATTCAGCAGGTGACGCGAGTTGGGCGCGGTTCCCTGTTCTTCGCTGATCAGAATGCGCCGTTTGAGTTCGGCGAAACGTACCTTGTAAAACTCATCAAGGTTATTCGAATAGATGCCGAGAAAACGCATTCTCTCAATCAGCGGATTGAGTTTATCCGCCGCTTCCTGCAGTACGCGTTCGTTAAAAGATAACCAGCTCAGTTCTTTTTCGATATACAGCTTATCCTGACCCATTAGCCCTCACTTCCGTTTTCGCAGACGTTAAAATGCCGTCACGCCGGCCATTATGGCGAGCTTTGGCCGGGAATGTCCAACGGCACAGGTCAAAGTATGGCTTTTGGCGGCGCTGAAGGTAAAGCCTCCCGCAAGAGAGACATTAAAAAAGGGGCCGCAGCCCCTTAATACCTATTCTTCCGACGCATGTCCCTGCGGGGGAAGCTCTTTTCCATCGAGCCAGGCCGCGTTATTGCGCATCTCAAGCCTTCCGTCGATAAACCAGCTGATAACCAGCGGATAGATGGCGTGTTCCTGGTGCTGCACGCGGGCGGTGATTTCGTCTTCGTCATCCCCGACAAAGACGGGGATTTTAGCCTGTAAAATTACCGGGCCGCCGTCCAGCTCGTCCGTGACGAAATGAACCGAGGTGCCGTGCTCTTCATCGCCGTTATCCAGCACCTGGCGGTGGGTATACAGGCCCGGGTATTTCGGCAGCAAAGAAGGGTGGATATTGATCAAACGGCCGGCGTAATGCGCCACGAATTGCGGGCTGAGGATGCGCATATAGCCGGCGAGCACCACCAGATCCGGAGCGTAGGCGTCGATCTCCTGCATGAGCTCCCGATCGAAAGCCGCGCGGTCGGCAAACTGGCTGGCGGTGAGCGCATGGGCCGGGATCCCGGCCGCGCGCGCGCGCTCAAGGCCGAAGGCGTCGGCCTTATTGCTGAACACCGCCGAGAGGGTGCCGTTAATCTTTTTCGATTTACAGGCATCGATAATCGCCTGCAGATTGCTTCCGTTACCGGAAACCAGCACCACAATGTGTTTCATCACTCAATAACCACGCGCTCATCGGTTTTGGCTGCTTTAATGATACCGATTTTCCATGCGTTTTCACCTTTGGCCCGCAGCGACGCAATGGCTTTGTCCGCTTCGGCGGCGGGCAGGGCGATAAGCATGCCCACGCCGCAGTTAAAGGTGCGGTACATTTCGTGATTGCTGATGTTGCCGGCTTTTTGCAGCCAGCTGAACACGGCGGGCCACTGCCATGAAGCTTCGTCAATCACCGCCTGGGTATTGTCCGGCAGCACGCGCGGGATATTCTCCCAGAAACCGCCGCCGGTCAGGTGGGCGATTGCGTGCACGTCCACTTCGCCAATCAGCTCAAGCAGCGGTTTGACATAGATGCGCGTTGGCTCCAGCAGGTGATCCGCCAGCGGCTTGCCTTCCAGTTCGGTGGTCAGCGGATCGGCGCCGCTGACTTCCAGCACCTTACGTACCAGCGAGTAGCCGTTGGAGTGCGGGCCGCTTGAAGCCAGCGCAATCAGCACGTCGCCGTTGGCAACTTTAGAACCGTCAATGATTTCAGACTTCTCGACTACGCCGACGCAGAAGCCCGCAACGTCGTAATCTTCGCCGTGGTACATGCCCGGCATCTCGGCGGTTTCGCCGCCCACCAGCGCGCAGCCTGACTGCAGACAGCCTTCAGCGATGCCGGTAATAACGCTCGACGCGGTATCCACATCAAGTTTGCCGGTCGCATAGTAATCAAGGAAGAACAGCGGCTCTGCGCCCTGAACCACCAGGTCGTTGACGCACATCGCGACCAGGTCGATACCTATGCTGTCGTGACGTTTTAAATCCATGGCCAGACGCAGCTTGGTCCCCACGCCGTCGGTACCGGAAACCAGCACGGGCTCACGATATTTCTGAGGTAACGCGCACAGCGCACCGAAACCACCCAGTCCGCCCATGACTTCCGGGCGACGAGTCTTTTTCACTACGCCTTTAATTCTGTCGACCAGAGCGTTACCGGCATCAATATCAACACCGGCATCTTTGTAGCTAAGAGAGGTTTTGTCGGTCATGGTTCAAATTCCATCGGTAAGATTGCTGACAAAGAGCGAAAAAGCGTGGTTTTCCCTCTTTGTGGTTATCAGCCGAAAATCAATAAATTGATTTTCCTGGTTTATCTGTCTGACAACATCTTGCTTTTCATTGCGGCATAAGGTCTGTCATCAGGCTGATAGCTGGCCTGCAATAAAAATCGCGGCAATTCTAACAGTGCAGGCAAACGTTTGCGAGCCTCTTGTGAAGCGGGAAGGTAGTTTGTTGCTATATACTCATTCGGCTTCGGTTGATCCCGATCAACCCCAATACCGATGGCTTCGCTGCAAAAAAGCGGTATAATCCGGCGATTTTTTTTGTGGTCGCCAACATCTCGGGGAGAAAGAGTTATGAAGATCGTGGAAGTGAAACACCCACTCGTCAAACACAAGCTGGGCCTGATGCGTGAGCAGGACATCAGCACCAAGCGCTTTCGTGAACTCGCCTCAGAAGTTGGCAGCCTGCTGACTTACGAAGCTACCGCGGATCTGGAAACCGAAAAGGTCACTATCGAAGGCTGGAACGGCCCGGTAGAAATCGACCAGATCAAGGGTAAGAAAATTACCGTTGTGCCGATTCTGCGTGCCGGTCTGGGCATGATGGAAGGCGTGCTGGAAAACGTACCGAGCGCGCGTATCAGCGTGGTGGGCGTTTACCGTAATGAAGAGACGCTCGAGCCGGTGCCTTACTTCCAGAAGCTGGTTTCCAATATCGCAGAGCGTATGGCGCTGGTGGTTGACCCAATGCTGGCGACCGGCGGTTCTATGATCGCCACTATCGACCTGCTGAAAAACGCGGGCTGCACCAGCATTAAGGTGCTGGTGCTGGTGGCCGCGCCGGAAGGTATCGCCGCGCTGGAGAAAGCGCACCCGGACGTTGAGCTGTATACCGCATCCATCGATCAGGCCCTCAACGAGCACGGATACATTATTCCAGGCCTCGGCGACGCCGGCGACAAGATATTTGGTACGAAATAAACAAGCAGCCGACTTCGAAAGTCGGCTTTTTTTTGGTTTTTAAAACTCGTCGTTCGTAAAACAATACTCAGAGGAAAACAACATGACCCGCCGCGCTATCGGGGTGAGTGAAAGACCACCTTTATTGCAAACGATTCCGTTAAGTTTGCAGCATCTGTTCGCCATGTTCGGCGCCACCGTGCTGGTGCCGATTCTGTTTCATATCAACCCGGCGACCGTGCTGCTGTTCAACGGCATCGGGACGCTGCTGTATCTCTTTATCTGCAAAGGTAAAATTCCGGCTTATCTGGGTTCCAGCTTCGCCTTTATTTCACCCGTGCTGCTGCTTTTGCCGCTGGGTTACGAAGTGGCGCTGGGCGGCTTTATCATGTGCGGCGTGCTGTTTTGTATCGTGGCGCTGATCGTGAAAAAAGCGGGCACCGGCTGGCTGGACGTGATGTTCCCGCCGGCGGCGATGGGCGCGATCGTTGCGGTCATCGGCCTTGAGCTGGCGGGCGTTGCGGCAAATATGGCGGGCCTGCTGCCTGCGGAAGGCGCCGCGGCGGACTCCACCACCATCATTATTTCCCTGGTGACGCTTGCGGTAACCGTCTTCGGCTCCGTGCTGTTCCGCGGTTTTCTGGCGATTATCCCGATTCTTATCGGCGTGCTGGCGGGCTACGCGCTCTCCTTCGCGATGGGCGTGGTGGACGTTACGCCAATCCGTGAGGCGCACTGGTTCGCGCTGCCGACCTTCTACACGCCGCGCTTCGAGTGGTTTGCTATCTTCACCATCCTGCCCGCGGCGCTGGTGGTCATCGCCGAGCATGTCGGTCACCTGGTGGTGACGGCGAACATCGTCAAGAAAGACCTGATTCGCGATCCGGGCCTGCATCGCTCCATGTTTGCCAACGGCGTTTCCACCATCTTCTCCGGTTTCTTCGGCTCCACGCCGAATACCACCTACGGTGAGAACATCGGCGTGATGGCGATAACGCGCGTTTATTCAACCTGGGTTATCGGCGGCGCGGCGATCCTCGCCATTCTGCTTTCCTGCGTCGGCAAGCTGGCGGCGGCGATTCAGATCATCCCGGTTCCCGTTATGGGCGGCGTTTCGCTGCTGCTTTACGGAGTAATAGGCGCATCCGGCATTCGCGTGCTGATCGAATCTAAAGTCGACTACAGCAAGGCGCAAAACCTGATTTTGACCTCGGTAATCCTGATTATCGGCGTCAGCGGCGCGAAGGTGCATATTGGCGCCGCCGAGCTTAAAGGCATGGCGCTGGCGACGATTGTCGGCGTTGGCCTGAGCCTGATCTTCAAAGTCATCAGCGTGCTGCGTCCGGAAGAGGTGGTGCTGGACGCGCCTGAAAACGAAGTAAAACCCTAGTTTTTCTCCCGCGCCGGGCGGCGTTCCCGCCCGGTTCTACAGCCCCTTAATTCTGTGATAGACTCTCAGCGTTTTTCTGCCTGTTATGGTTGAGGTACTTCTGAATACGCCGGCACAGCTTTCACTGCCACTCTATTTGCCTGACGACGAAACGTTTTCCAGTTTCTGGCCGGGTGATAACCCTTCTCTACTCGCCGCCCTGCAGGCCGTGCTGCGTCAGGATCACAGCGGGTATATCTATTTCTGGTCGCGGGAAGGGGGCGGGCGCAGCCATTTGCTGCACGCCGCTTGTGCGGAACTGTCGCAAAGAGGCGAGGCGGTAGGCTACGTGCCGCTGGATAAACGCACCTGGTTTGTGCCGGAAGTTCTGGACGGCATGGAGCAGCTTGCGCTTGTGTGCATCGATAACATCGAATGCATAGCCGGCGACGAACCCTGGGAGATGGCGCTTTTTAACCTCTATAACCGCATTCTGGAATCAGGCAAAACCCGCCTGCTTATTACCGGCGACAGGCCGCCGCGCCAGCTCAACCTGCAGCTGCCGGATCTCGCTTCGCGCCTCGACTGGGGGCAAATCTACCGGCTGCAGCCGCTGTCGGATGACGACAAGCTTCAGGCCCTGCAGCTACGCGCACGCCAGCGTGGCTTTGAGCTGCCGGAGGACGTGGGCCGCTTCCTGCTCAAACGCCTCGACCGCGAAATGCGTACGCTGTTTATGACGCTCGACCAGCTCGATCGCGCTTCTATTACCGCGCAGCGCAAGCTGACCATTCCCTTTGTGAAAGAGATTCTGGGGCTTTAACCGTGCGGTGGCGGGCACAGCGCCTATCCCTCCTCGAAACCAGCGATGCAGACAGGATAAGCGGCTGCGCCCCGGCATTTATTCCGCCTTACAAAATCTCCAGCACCGACTCGGGCGGCCCGGCCGATACGCGCCTGGCCATTCGCCACCACTATCGGACGTTCAATCAGCCTGGGATGCTCAACCATCGCCTGAATCAGCTGCTCTTCGCTTAGGCCCGCATCCGTAAGGTTGAGCTCTTTATACAGATCTTCTTTCTGCCGCATCAGATCGCGGGCGCTTGCAAAGCCTAGCTTGCCCAGCAGCGCCTTAATGGCCGCCGCGTCCGGAGGGGTTTCCAGATACAGCACAACTTCAGGCTCCGCGCCGTTTGCCTGCAGCAGGCTTAGGGTTTCGCGGCTCTTCGAGCAGCGTGGATTGTGATAGAGGGTGACGCCTGCGGACATATTAACTCCTGTTACATCTTCTGGTATTGAAGGAAACGTTTTTGCAATTCGCGGAACTGGTCGATGCGCGCATCGTAGCGCGCCTGCTGCAGGCTGCCGAGCTTCACCTGGGCGCTGGCGCTGCTGAGCAGGGAAATGGCCTGGTCGAGACGTCCGCCGAGCGCCATCACTTCGGCGCGCGCCGCCAGCTCCTGATCGCGATTGCCCATTGCGGCTTCGCTTTGCGCCAACAAATCCCAGCCGTTGCTGTCATCGGGATTTGAGAACGTGTAGCGGTTAAGGATGGCGGCGGCCTGGGCCGGCTGCCCGCCCTGCATATAGGCGTTGGCAAGGTTAAGCTGCAGCACCGGGTTGAGTTTCAGGCCCGGCGCGTTTTTCAGCCGGTTAATGGCCTCTGTGGCTTTGTTCTGCCCCAGATCGATATCGGTCGCTAAATCGAGATACCAGGGATTAGCCGGCTGCGCCGACAACAACGGCTGCAGCTGTTTGCGCGCCTCATCCCAGTTTTTAGCTTCCATGGCCTGCAGCGCGCGGCCATAAACGGCGGCGTGCTGTTCGCGGATATTGCCCTTTGACCAGGCGTCGAGCAGGTCGCTGGTGAGCTGGTTGCGCCCGGAGTTGTACATGCCGAGCGTACGCGCTTTCGCCATGTAAAAATCTTCTGAAGACTGCACCACCATTGGCCGCATCTGGTTGGCGCGGTTACGCGCGTCCGCCAGACGGCTTTCCGGCAGCGGGTGGGTCAGCAGGATTTCAGGCGGGCGCGTGGAGTAGCGCGCCTGATCGAGCAGCTTCTCGAGGAAGGTCGGCATCGCCTGCGGATCGAAACCGGAGCGCTGAAGCACCTGGATGCCGATGCGATCGGCTTCCTGTTCGTTTTGCTGCGTAAAGCTGATCACGCCCTGCTGCGTGCCTGCCAGCGTCCCCGTCAGGGCCGCCATTCCCGCCTGCGGGCTGGCCATCGCCAGCAGAATAGAGCCCAGGGCGCCGACCCACGTCAGGGGCGCGTTCTTTTTCTGGTCTTCCATCGCCCGGGCGAGGTGGCGCTGGGTTACGTGCGAGATTTCGTGGGCCATAACCGAGGCGAGCTGGCTTTCGTTGTCGGCATAGCGGAACAGCGCGGAGTGCAGGACGACGTTGCCGCCGAAGAAGGCGAAGGCGTTGATTTCGTCATTGTTGATAAGAAAGAAATGGAACGGCGTCTTAACCGAATTCGCGTGGCTGACCAGGCGCATGCCCAGGCTGTTAATGTACTGCCCCAGCAGGGGATCGTTAATCAGGGGCGCGCTGCCGCGCAGCTGGCGCACGTAGAAATCGCCCATCTGCATTTCCTGGCCAATTGACAGCGTGCTCCCGGCCGAGGTTCCCATATCCGGCAGTTGGTCGGCCACGTCCGCGAAGGCTGGCGGCACCTGCGCTGCCAGTAAGGTTGTCATGAGTGTTGCAACCAGCGTTTTTTTCAACTGCTTGAACATAACCGCTATCCTGTTTATTCGGGGTCTAGTTTCGACACGTTACGGGCTGAGTTGTTCGTCTTTTGGCAGCGTTTGTCGGCCACGTAACGAACGGAGAAAATCT
The DNA here is from genome assembly GCF_051307045.1 of Dryocola mayonis. Taxonomy (NCBI): domain Bacteria; kingdom Pseudomonadati; phylum Pseudomonadota; class Gammaproteobacteria; order Enterobacterales; family Enterobacteriaceae; genus Dryocola; species Dryocola mayonis. Next base: position 3,125,613 of record NZ_CP150452.1, on the reverse strand, counting down.
TACCACTGAAAGCGCAAGCCTACCTCAACCAGGAGCTTTCCGGGCGTAAAAAGCGAAGTCTTTGCGGTGACATTTAGATACAATCCCGACTCGCCTAAAGCTGTCAGGGAAGGGATATATGCTCGAGATGTTGTTGCAGTGGTACCGACGACGGTTTAGCGACCCGGAAGCCATCGCCCTGCTGGTGATCCTGCTGGCCGGGTTTGTCATCCTCTTTTTCTTTCACGGGCTTTTAGCGCCGCTGCTGGTCGCCATGGTGCTGGCCTATCTGCTGGAATGGCCAACGGCGCGCCTTGAACGCATCGGCTGCTCCCGTAGCTGGGCCGCAAGCATCGTGCTGGTGCTGTTTGTCGGCATCCTGATGGTTATGGTGCTGGTGGTGGCGCCGGTGGCATGGCAGCAGGGCATCTACCTGATTCGCGATATGCCGGGCATGCTCAATAAGCTGTCCGACTTCGCCGCCGCGCTGCCAAAACGTTATCCGGCGCTGGTGGACGCGGGCATTATCGATGCGATGGCGGAAAATATGCGCGGCCGCCTGTCGGGCATGGGCGACCAGGTGGTGAAATACTCTCTGGCATCCCTGGTGGGGCTTTTGACGCTGGCGATTTATCTGGTGCTGGTGCCGCTGATGGTCTTTTTCCTCGTCAAAGATAAAGAGCAGATGCTCAACGCCGTGCGGCGGGTCCTGCCGCGTAACCGCGGTCTGGCCGGACAGGTATGGCTTGAGATGAATCAGCAGATCACCAATTACATCCGTGGGAAGGTGCTGGAGATGATAGTCGTAGGCATCGCCACCTACATTGGTTTTATCGTCTTCGGGCTTAATTACTCGCTGCTGCTGGCGGTGCTGGTCGGCTTCTCGGTGCTGATTCCCTATATCGGCGCTTTTGTGGTGACCATCCCCGTCGTCTGCGTGGCGCTGTTCCAGTTTGGCCTGGGCACGGAGTTCTGGACGCTGTTTGCGGTGTACCTGATTATTCAGGCGCTGGACGGTAACCTGCTGGTGCCGGTGCTGTTTTCAGAAGCCGTTAACCTGCACCCGCTGGTGATTATTCTTTCGGTGGTGATATTCGGCGGGCTGTGGGGATTCTGGGGCGTGTTCTTCGCCATTCCGCTCGCCACGCTGATTAAAGCCGTGGTTCACGCCTGGCCTGACGGGCTGGTCATCGATGATAAGCAGCCTTAAAAATAAAAAGCCGACGCGAAGTCGGCTTTTTTAATCTCTGCGGGCTTAAGCGTTTTCTTTCAGCCAGTTCAGCACGAGGTCATGGTGGTTGCTGGTTTTGAAGTCATCAAACACCTTTTCGACCTTACCTTCAGCGTCCAGCAGGAAGCTGATGCGGTGAATGCCGTCGTAGGTTTTGCCCATAAAAGATTTCTCGCCCCACACCCCGAACTGCTCGCAAACCTGATGATCTTCATCGGACAGCAGGGTGAAGTTAAGCAGCTCTTTTTCGGCAAAACGTGAAAGCTTCTCTGGCTTGTCGGTGCTGATGCCCAGCACTTCCACGCCCGCCTTTTTCAACTCATCCATGTTGTCGCGCAGACCGCATGCCTGAACGGTGCAGCCTGGCGTCATCGCTTTGGGATAAAAGTAAACCAGAACGCGCTGTCCCTGGAAGTCGGTCAAATTTACTTGCTCGCCGTCTTGATCGGGCAGGCTAAATTTCGGTGCGCTGTCACCGGCTTTCAGTGGGCTCATCACTACTCTCCGTCTTTAATCATCTTGCTGTGGATTCACCACGCTAATAGTGCCTTGTGCTTTAAGCTCTGTACATAGCGCTTTAAAGGCCTGCTCAATAATTGCCGCATCTTCTGACGCGGGGCTGTGGGCGGTTATCTGAATATACAACTGCGGCGGCGTATTGTCCTGAGCGGGCTGCGTGCGGGACACCAGCTCGGCGATATTCATATGGTGCGTGTCGAATAAATCGGTAAAGCGTTCGATCAAATGCGGCGAATCCGCGACTTCCACCTGTACCCAGACCGTGGCAGGCATTGCCGGGCGATCCTGGGCGGCGGTGCGCTTCATCACGATCAGCAAATCCAGCTCGGCGCCTTTAAGCGGCAGCGTCGACTCAATCAGCGTTATCGCGTTCCAGCTGCCGGACAGCAGCATAATAAACGTAAACTCTTCACCGAGCATCGCGAGGCGGCTGTCTTCGATATTACAGCCGCAGCTGCTGACATGACGGGTGATGGTATTAACAATACCAGGTCTGTCCGCCCCAAGGGCCGTGATAACCAAATAGTGGTGGGGTGAAGGAGTCAAGCGCATTCTTCCTTTGAATCGGTGGGATATCATAAGGAAAGCATAAAAAAATCCTGCATACAACCGTGTAGACTCACCTGGCAGCTTGCTTTTGATCCTGCACCAAACGTACCATTGAGGCACTTGTTTGCACAGAGGATGGCCAATGTTCACGGGAAGTATTGTCGCGCTTGTAACACCGATGGATGAGAAAGGTAATGTCTGCCGGTCAAGCCTGAAAAAACTGATTGATTACCATGTCGCCAGCGGAACATCGGCGATTGTCTCCGTAGGGACGACCGGAGAGTCTGCTACCCTAAGCCACGAAGAGCACGGCGATGTGGTTATGCTAACGCTTGAGCTGGCAGACGGCCGTATTCCGGTGATTGCAGGCACCGGTGCGAACGCCACTTCCGAGGCTATCTCTTTGACGAAGCGCTTTAATAACAGCGGCATCGTTGGCTGCCTGACCGTCACGCCTTACTACAACCGTCCGACTCAGGAAGGGTTGTTCCAGCACTTCAAAGCCATCGCCCAAAGCACCGATCTGCCGCAGATGCTGTACAATGTGCCGTCCCGTACCGGCTGCGACATGCTGCCGGAAACCGTCGCCCGTCTGTCGAAAGTAAAAAATATTATTGGTATCAAAGAGGCGACCGGGAACTTAACGCGGGTAAACCAGATCAAAGAGCTGGTTGAAGACGACTTCATCCTGGTCAGCGGTGACGACGCCAGCGCGCTGGACTTCATGCAGCTCGGCGGCCACGGCGTGATTTCCGTGACGGCAAACGTAGCCGCGCGTGAAATGGCGGAAATGTGTAAACTGGCGGCCAACGGGCAATTTGCACAAGCGCGTGAGATCAACCAGCGCCTGATGCCGTTGCATAACAAATTATTTGTAGAACCCAATCCTATCCCGGTGAAATGGGCCTGTAGAGAATTGGGACTTGTGGCGACCGATACCTTACGCCTGCCAATGACGCCGCTGACTGAAGCAAGTCGTCCGGTGATTATCAGCGCGCTTAAGCATGCGGGTTTGCTGTAAAGTTTAGGGAGATTTGATGGCTTACTCAGTACAAAAGTCGATGGTGACAAAAGTTGCAGTGGTGTCGCTTGCCATGCTGCTGGCTGCATGCAGCAGCGACCAGCGTTATAAGCGCCAGGTTAGCGGCGACGAGTCCTATCTGGATGCAGCACCACTGGCGGAAATCCACTCTCCGGCGGGCATGATTCTGCCCGTGGAGAACGGACAATATACGATTCCGGTTACCAACGGCAGCGGCGCAGTAGGCAAACAGCTGGACATTCGTCCGCCGGCGCAACCGCTGGCGCTGGTTAGCGGCGCGCGTACCCAGTTTACCGGCGATACCGCTTCGCTGATGGTAGAAAGCGCGCGCGGCGCTACGCTGTGGCCGCAGGTGGTCAGCATCGTGCAGTCCAACAACTACACCGTCAGCAAACGCGATGACGCAGGCCAGACGCTGACGACCGATTGGGTACAGTGGAACCGTGCCGATGAGGACGAACAGTACCGCGGCCGTTATCAAATTACCGTGCAGCCGCAGGGCTACCAGCAGTCGGTGGTGGTGAAGCTGCTGAACCTGGAGCAGTCAGGCAAGCCGGTATCGGACGCGGCTTCCATGCAGCGCTACAGCGCGCAAATGCTTAACGTCATCAGCGCGGGCCTTGATAAAGTACAAACCGATCGCCAGAACGCGCAGGATAACCGTTCTTCCGCCCAGCTTGACGTGCAGAGCGCCGCAGATGACACCGGCTTACCAATGCTCGTGGTTCGCGGTCCGTTTAACATCGTCTGGAACCGTCTGCCGGCCACGCTTGAAAAAGCTGGCATGAAGGTAACGGATTCCACCCGTTCCACCGGCAGCATGGCGGTGACTTACAAACCTTTATCCGACAGCGCATGGCAGGATTTAGGGGCGAAAGATCCACAGCTTGTCAGCGGCGACTATAAGCTGCAGGTCGGCGATCTTGATAACCGCAGCAGCCTGCAGTTCATCGATCCTAAAGGACATACGCTGACGCAGGCGCAGAACGACGCGCTGGTCGCTGTATTCCAGGCGGCATTCAGCAAGTAACTTAAAGGGCCGGAGCGATCCGGCCTTTTTTCTGGCCGGCTACGCAAACGTGTGCGTAGCCGCAGAGAGCGGAATTTTTAGTTAAATCACACCTGGAGTAAGAAAGATGCAAAAGCAAGCTGAGTTGTATCGTGGCAAAGCGAAAACCGTATACAGCACCGAAAACCCGGATCTGTTGGTGCTCGAATTCCGCAATGATACGTCAGCAGGAGACGGCGCGCGCATTGAACAGTTCGACCGCAAGGGTATGGTGAACAACAAGTTTAACCATTTCATTATGGCCAAACTCGAAGAGGCGGGCATTCCTACGCAAATGGAGCGGCTGCTCTCCGATAACGAAGTGCTGGTGAAAAAGCTCGATATGGTGCCGGTGGAGTGCGTAATCCGCAACCGCGCCGCAGGTTCGCTGGTAAAGCGCCTGGGCGTTGAAGAAGGCATTGAGCTTAATCCGCCGCTGTTTGACCTGTTCCTGAAAAACGATGCGATGCACGATCCTATGGTCAACGAATCTTACTGCGAAACCTTTGGCTGGGTGAGCAAAGAGCATCTCGCCCGCATGCGCGAGCTGAGCTACAAGGCTAACGACGTGCTGAGCAAGCTGTTTGACGACGCGGGGCTTATCCTCGTGGACTTCAAGCTGGAGTTTGGCCTGTTTAAAGGCGAAGTGGTGCTTGGCGATGAGTTCTCGCCCGACGGCAGCCGCCTGTGGGATAAACAGACCCTCGACAAGATGGACAAAGACCGTTTCCGCCAGAGCCTGGGCGGCCTGATTGAAGCCTATGAAGAAGTGGCCCACCGTCTTGGCGTTAAATTAGACTAAATTTCCGCCGCGCTATTTAAGGCCGGGTGTGTTTTGCACATCCGGCTTTTTCACATCTCGTTTCTTATGGTAATCCTGCGATTAACCACCTACGATCTACCTGATACAAGGCGTAAATAAAAAGAGGTAGGGTTATGCGTTGGCAAGGACGTCGCGAAAGCGACAACGTAGAAGACAGGCGTAGTAACTCCCCCGGCCCGAGTTTTGGCGGCGGCGGTGGCGGTTTTCGTTTACCCGGCGGGAAAGGCGGGATAGTCCTGCTGATTATCGTCGTCGTGGCCGGTTATTACGGCGTCGATCTCACCGCGCTGCTCTCCGGCGACCAGCCGGTCACGCAGCAACAGGCCTCCCAGCGCTCCATTAGCCCGAATGATGACGAGGCGGCCAAATTCACCTCGGTTATTCTGGCCACCACCGAAGATACCTGGGGGCAGATTTTCCAGCAGATGGGACGCACCTACCAGCAGCCTAAACTGGTGATGTACCGCGGCGCTACGCGTACCGGCTGCGGTACGGGTCAGTCGGTAATGGGGCCGTTCTACTGCCCGGCGGACAGCACCGTTTATATCGATCTCTCCTTCTATGACGAGATGAAAAACAAGCTCGGAGCGGACGGCGATTTCGCTCAGGGCTACGTTATCGCCCATGAGGTTGGCCACCACGTGCAGAAACTGCTGGGCATCGAGCCAAAGGTTCGCCAGCTGCAGCAGGGCGCTTCTCAGACCGAAGGCAACCGCCTGTCGGTGAAAATGGAGCTGCAGGCCGACTGCTTCGCGGGCGTCTGGGGCCACAGCATGCAAAAACAGGAAGTGCTGGACGCGGGCGATTTGCAGGAGGCGTTAAACGCCGCCGAGGCGATTGGCGATGACCGCCTGCAGCAGCAGGGACAGGGGCGCGTTGTGCCGGACAGCTTTACCCACGGCACCTCTGAGCAGCGCTATACCTGGTTTAAACGCGGCTTCGACAGCGGCGACCCGGCGCAGTGTAATACCTTCGGCAACAGCGTTCGCTAATCGCGCAGGCTCATACAGGGATGACCGGCATGGAGCAGCTTCAACAGGCAACGGCCAGCATGGCCTGCGCCGGCATTCGGCGTCTGCTTATCCTGGCCGGCGAAGGCGCGTGGAGCAGCCGGCAGGTAAACCTGTTGAGCGGCCTGCTGCCCGGCGACTGGCTGTGGGTGGGCGCGGCACCCGAGCTTCCGCTGAGCTGCGCGCCATCGGCCATGCGCACCCTGCTTGGCCGGGAGTTTCTCCATGCGGTGTTTGACGCCCGCAGCGGGCTGGATGCCGAAGCGCTGGCGGCCCTTGCCGGAACCTTAAAAGCCGGCAGCTGGCTGGTGCTGCTGGCTCCCGAGTGGCTAAGCTGGCCTGCGCTTCCCGACGCGGATTCCTGCCGCTGGAGCGATTTTCCGCAGCCCATCGCCACGCCGAACTTTATTTCTCATCTTCAACGCTGCGTGCTCGCCGACAGCGAATCTTATCTCTGGCAGCAGCATAAGCCGTTTTGCCTGCCTGAATTTCGGCCTCGTCCCTGCTGGCATCCTGCCCAAGGTGCTCCTGAGCGGGAGCAGGCCGACATCCTTTGCGCCTTGCAGGCTATGCCTGCGGGCGTAGCCGTAATCACCGCCCCGCGCGGAAGAGGCAAGTCTGCGCTTGCGGGCATGCTGCTGCGAAGCCTGCCGGGCAAAGCCCTGGTGACCGCGCCGACGCGTGCGGCGACGGACGTGCTGGCGTTGCACGCGGGTGAAAAGTTTAGCTTCATCGCTCCGGACGCGCTTCTGGCCCAGCCTGAAAATCATGCGCAGTGGCTGATTATCGATGAGGCCGCGGCCCTGCCGGCGCCGCAGCTGCGTCAGCTGATAGCTCGTTTTCCGCGCACGCTGCTCACCACTACGGTTCAGGGATATGAAGGCACCGGCCGCGGCTTCTTACTGAAGTTTTGCGCAGGCATCGACTCGCTTACCCGCTACTCTCTTTCAGCCCCGATTCGCTGGGCGCAGCACGATCCCCTGGAGTCGTTAATCGACGGCATTTTGCTGTTTGAAGAGGCGGATATTACCCAGGCGTCTCAGGAGCCGGTTACGCTAAGCCCCGTCGCGCAAAGCGAGGGCGGGCGGTTGCAGAACATGTATCGCCTGCTGTCCGGCGCGCACTACCGCACCTCGCCGCTGGACTGGCGGCGCATGCTCGATGCCCACGGCCAGAGTTTTATTGCCGCCGACTGCGGCGATGAAACCCTTGGCGCCGCCTGGCTGGTGGCGGAGGGCGGGCTTGATGAAAATCTCAGCCGCGCGGTGTGGGCAGGCTTACGGCGTCCGCGCGGGAACCTTGTCGCACAGTCCCTGGCCGCCCACGGCGGAAGCCCGCAGGCGGCGGTTTTAAAAGGTTTGCGCGTAAGCCGCATTGCGGTGCATCCGCTACGCCAAAGGCAGCAGTTAGGGCAGCGGATGATAGCGATGGCCAGGGCAGTCGCGCAGCAGAAGGCTGATTATCTGTCGGTAAGTTTTGGCTTCACCGATGAGCTGTGGCGGTTCTGGGAAAGCTGCGGATTCGTGCTCGTGCGCGTCGGCAGCCACCGCGAAGCCAGCAGCGGCTGCTACACGGCGATGGCGCTGTTGCCCCTGAGCGAGGCGGGGGTGATGCTCACCCGCCGCGAACAGCTTCGTCTGCAGCGGGATTTTATCTGGCTGCAGCCGTGGATCGGGCAGCCTTTACCCATTATTCCTGAGCCAGCGTCTACGCTAAATAGTGATGACTGGCTTGAACTGGCAGGATTTGCCTTCGCGCACCGCCCGCTGGAAGCTTGCCTGGGCTCGCTCAACCGTCTGCTGATAGCCTGCGATCTGCCGCTGAACGCTTTACGCGGGCGGGTACAAAACAGGCTTGGGGTAGAGGCGCTGTGTGCGAAGCTTCGGCTTTCCGGGCGTAAGGCGCTGCTGGGGGCGATGCGCCAGGAAGCGCGGCAGGCGCTTGAAGAACTTAATTCCGCACAAAGCGCCGCGCTTAAAAATTCTCTTTTGCAATTGCAATTTTTCCACTAAGTCGTTCAGCCAAACGGCATGGTCATCACCTTTATCCGGCGTATAGTCAGCTGCAGAAACTTAAGGAGATAACCATGAAGCACGACCATTTTGTTGTCCAAAGCCCCTCCGTTCCGGCAAAACAGCTGCTGTTGCTGTTTCATGGCGTGGGCGATAACCCGGTCGCGATGGGGGAAATCGGCCGCTGGTTCGCCCCGGTATTTCCCGACGCGCTGGTGGTGAGCGTTGGCGGCCCGGTGGCAAGCGGTTCGCCTCAGGGACGTGAATGGTTTTCAGTGGCCGGCGTGACGGAGGAAAACCGCCAGGGCCGCATTGATGCGGTGATGCCAACCTTTATCGAGGTGGTGCGCTACTGGCAGAAACAAAGCGGCGTCGCGGCGAATGCTACGGCGCTGATTGGCTTCTCACAGGGCGCAATAATGGCGCTGGAAGGCGTAAAAGCCGAGCCGGAGCTTGCCTCCCGGGTGGTTGCCTTCAGCGGGCGTTATGCCGGGCTGCCGCAAAACATTCCTGCCTCCGTGACTGTCCATCTGATTCACGGCGATGAGGACAGCGTGATTAATGTGAAGCACGCCGTTGAGGCCTCCGAGGCGCTCGAGCGCATCGGCGGGGATTTCACGCTGGATATCGTAGATGCGTTGGGGCACGCCATTGACGACCGCAGCATCCGCATTGCGCTCGACCATCTGCGCTATACGGTGCCGAAGCATTATTTTGATGAGGCGTTAAGCGGCGGGATCCCGAAAGATGACGATATTATTGAACTGCTGTAAGCATGCCCTCACCCTGCTGCAGGGTGAGGGAAAAAACGTGCGCTACTTTTTCTATTTTTTCTTTGGCCAGTCGTCTTCGTCGTCCCACTTATCGTTAAAATCACGATGCGGCGGCAAGTCAGGCTTGTTGGCCATGTACTTTTTCGGGTCGATGCGTTTCAGGTCTTTAATGACGTTAAGGAAAATACCCAGCAACAGCACCAGTACAATTACCCACCAGTAATGCGATAGCCATTCCATGCTAATACCTCACTTAAGTTGTGCAGCCGGTCAGGCGACAAGCTGTTCCATAATGCGTTGATACATACGGGCAAGAAGCTGCAGGTCGGCGGCGTTGACGCACTCGTTAATCTTGTGAATGGTCGCGTTTACCGGCCCAAGTTCCACTACCTGCGCGCCCATGCGGGCGATAAAGCGTCCATCGGACGTGCCGCCGGTCGTTAAAAGCTGCGGCCTTATTTCATTATAGTGCTCAACCGCGTTCACCACCGCATCGACAAGCTTGCCGCGCGAGGTGAGGAACGGCAGCCCGGAAAGCCACCAGTCCAGCGTGTAGCGCAGCTGGTGTTTCTCAAGCAGGGCGACCACGCGCTGTTTGATGTCCGCATCGGTCAGCTCGGTGCTGAAGCGGAAGTTAAACTGCACGAATATATCGCCTGGAATAACGTTGTTGCTGCCGGTGCCGGCCTGAATATTGGCGATCTGCATGCTGGTGGCCGGGAAAAACTCGTTCCCCTGGTCCCACTCAATGGCCACCAGCTCGCTTAGCATCGGCGCGGCACGATGCACCGGGTTATCCGCCAGATGCGGATAGGCCACGTGCCCCTGCACGCCATGAATCGTCAGGTTGCAGGTCAGCGACCCGCGGCGGCCGTTTTTCACCACGTCGCCGACCACCTCGGTGCTCGAAGGCTCGCCCACCAGGCAGTAATCGAGGCGCTCGCGGCGCTCCATCAGCGTTTCGACCACTTTTACGGTGCCGTTTTTGGCGCTGGCTTCCTCATCGGACGTGATCAGAAAGGCAAGGCGGCCTTTATGGTGCGGATGCTGCGCGACAAAACGCTCCGCCGCCACCACCATCGCCGCAAGCGAGCCCTTCATATCCGCGGCGCCCCGGCCAAACAGCATGCCGTCGCGAATGGTCGGTTCAAACGGCGGGTTAATCCAGCGGTCCGCGTCGCCGGAAGGCACGACATCGGTATGTCCGGCAAAAGCCAGCGTTTCGCCCTGTCCTCTCCATGCCCAGAAGTTTTGCGTGTCGCCAAAATCCATGTGCTCAACGGTAAAGCCGATAGCGCGCAGCCGCTCAATAAGCAGCGCCTGGCAGCCGGCGTCATCGGGGCTCAGGGAAGGGCGGCGGATAAGCTGTTGCGTCAGCTCAATAACCGGGCAGGACATAAGACTATACCTCGTTGATAAACTGCTGATAGTTCGATTCATTGAAACCCAGAAGCATAGGCCGCCCGGGCGCGCAGAGCAATGGGCGTTTAACGATCGCCGGCATTTCCACCATTAATGCGGCGGCCGAGCGCGCGTCTTTAATAGATTCGCGACGCGCCTCGTCCAGCTTGCGCCAGGTCGTGCCGCGGGTATTGAGCAGCGCCTCCCAGCCCAGCTCGTCGATAAAGCTATTAAGCAAGCTGGCGTCCAGGCCGTCTGCGCGGTAGTCATGAAACCGGTATTCGACGTTCTGCGCTTCCAGCCAGCGGCGCGCCTTCTTCACGGTGTCGCAGTTTTTAATGCCATACAGGGTAATCACGCGATGTCAGTCCTTTTGTCGAGACTCTGATTTTTTAATCAGATAATTAGAATGATTGAAAATGATAATAAAATACCACGGAAAAATATAACTTAATTGCTACTGCGATTATCACAAAATATAACCATTGTGGCGCATTTCGAATAAAATTTCATCAGTTATGCCATTTCATTTCACGGAGGCGTTGAATTTTATCGCGTTGACGGTATTCGGCCTTATCCGAAACTGAATATATAAATAGCTGCGGCTCCCTCGTTAATACCGCTGCTTTGCCTTCCCGGCGGCGAGAAAACCCCGTAACCAGCGCCACCGGCGCGCTTTTTCCGCTAAATGCGAGCAAATTCTGAAATTCGAAGAAACATTTTGATTCAGGTGCTCCGTCACATTAATAAGCGCGGAAGGGGTTAAGATTAGGTTATTACGCAATGGCAATAAATATACGGTGGATGTGATGAAAGCAGCGGTCCAGAATTGCTTCACTCCCCGCAATGATTTGCGTATAATTAAAGCAATTATAAGAGAGGCCGTTATGATTGAGCATGAACTGGGGAACTGGAAAGATTTCATTGAAGATATGCTTCGTAAATGATCTGACCAGAAAATAGCAAGAGCAGGATGTCCTTATTTGAAAATCTCTGTGGGTACATCACTAAAAAGGCGACCGAAAAGGCCGCCTTTTTTGTTCTCTTTTTTTGCCCTTAGTCCTTGTGCGGCTCTTTAAGCGGGAAGCGGCGACGCACCAGCACGAAGAACAGCGGCACAAAGAAAATGGCCAGAACCGTGGCTGAAATCATGCCGCCCATCACCCCGGTTCCCACCGCATGCTGGCTGCCGGAACCCGCGCCGCTGCTGGTGGGCCATCGGCAGCACGCCGAAGATAAAGGCCAGCGAGGTCATCAGAATCGGCCGCAGGCGCTGACGGCAGGCGTCGAGCGTCGCCGCGACCAGCTCCCGCCCCTGCGCGTTCATATCGTTGGCGAATTCGACGATCAGTATCGCGTTCTTCGCCGCCAGCCCGATGACGGTGAGTAGCCCAACCTGGAAGTACACGTCATTCTCAAGCCCCCGCATCCAGGTAGCGAGCAGGGCCCCGATGACGCCAAGCGGCACCACGAGCATCACGGAAAACGGCACTGACCAGCTTTCATAAAGCGCGGCGAGGCACAGGAAGACCACCAGCAGGGATACCGCATATAACGCGGGCGCCTGCGCGCCTGAAAGCCTTTCCTGATAGGACATGCCCGTCCATTCCAGGCCAAACCCGTTCGGCAGTTTATGCACCAGGTTTTCCATGATTTCCATGGCCGTACCGGTGCTGATGCCGGCTGCGGCCTCGCCCACGATCTCTACGGCGGAATACCCGTTGTAGCGCTCCAGGCGAGGAGATCCCGTTTCCCAGCGCGAAGAGGAGAAGGCGGAGAAGGGCACCATGCCGCCGTCTTTGTTGCGCACGTACCACTGGTTAATATCATCGGGCAGCATGCGGTACTTCGCGGCCGCCTGGACATAGACCTTTTTCACGCGGCCGCGATCCATAAAGTCGTTCACATAGCTGGAGCCCCAGGCCGTTTGCAGCGTGTTATTGATATCGTCGATGGAAACGCCCAGCGCCTGCGCTTTACGCTGATCGATATCGATCTGCATCTGCGGGCTGTCGTCGAGGCCGTTATGGCGAACGCGGGTTAGCTGAGGTTCGTTATCAGCCAGGTTGAGCAGCTGGTCGCGCGCGTTCATCAGCGCATCGTGGCCGGCGCCGCCGTGATCCTGCAGCTCCATATCGAATCCGGCCGCGTTGCCAAGGCCGCTGATGGCCGGCGGGCTGCTGGCGATTACGCGCGCTTCTTTAATATCATGGAAGGCCTTAGTGGCGCGTTCGATAATAGCGAAGGAGCTGCCGGTGTCCGGATCGCGATCGTCCCAGTCTTTCAGGCGCACAAACATACGCGCCACGTTCTGCCCGTTGCCGCCGGGGCCGGAACCTATGGTTGAGAACACCGACAGCACGTTATCTTTCTCTTTGGTCAGATAATAGTTTTCGAGATTAGCCACGACCTTTAACGTCTGCTGCTGGGTTGAGCCGCTTGGCAGCTGTACCGAGGTCGTGAATACGCCGCGGTCCTCCAGCGGCAAAAACGAGGTTGGCAGGCGCAGGAATAAGAACACCATTGCGCCTAGCAGCAGGGCGTAAATCAGCATCCAGCGCGCGCTGCGGGCCAGAATTCTGCCCACGCCGTTTTCGTACCGCGCGGCATTGCGGTTGAACATGCGGTTAAACCAGCCGAAAAATCCTTTCTGGCCGTGCTGCTCGCCTTTATGTAAGGGCTTAAGCAGCGTGGCGCACAGCGCAGGCGTAAGGATCATCGCTACCAGAACCGACAGCACCATTGCCGAAACTATGGTAATGGAGAACTGGCGGTAAATGGCGCCGGTCGTGCCGCCGAAGAAGGCCATCGGCACGAACACCGCGGAAAGCACCATCGCAATCCCGACCAGCGCGCCCTGAATCTGGCTCATCGACCTGCGGGTCGCTTCTCTGGGCGACAGTCCCTCCTCGCTCATGATGCGCTCAACGTTCTCCACCACCACGATGGCGTCATCCACCAGCAGGCCGATGGCGAGAACCATGGCGAACATCGTCAGGGTATTGATGCTATAGCCGAAGGCGTAGAGCACCGCGAAGGTGCCCAGCAGCACCACCGGCACGGCGATGGTGGGGATAAGCGTGGCGCGGAAATTCTGTAAAAACAGGTACATGACGAGGAATACCAGCGCGATGGCTTCCAGCAGCGTTTTTACCACGTCTTCGATAGAGGCTTTTACGAACGGCGTGGTTTCATAAGCGATTTTCGCTTCCAGGCCGTGGGGGAAAAACTGCGAAAGCTCTTCTATTTTGGCGCGGGCGAGCTTGTCGGTTTCCATCTCGTTCGCGCCTGACGCGAGCTTGATGCCCAGCCCCGAGGCCGCCTGGCCATTGTAGCGGCTCAGGAAGTCGTACTTCTCGGCGCCCAGCTCAACTTCCGCCACGTCGCCCAGGGTTACCAGCGAACCGTCCTGATTCACGCGCAGGGTAATGTCCTTAAATTGCTGCGGCGTTTGCAGCAAAGACTGGGAATTGATGGTGGCGTTTAAAGCCTGAAGATCGACCGACGGCGTGCCGCCGAGCTGCCCAACGGCTACCTGCGCGTTCTGCGAGCTGATGGCATCCACCACGTCCTGGGTGGTGAGCTGATAGCTGGTGAGTTTGGTTGGGTCAAGCCAGATGCGCATGGAGTACTGGGAGCCGTAGGCATCCACATCCCCGACGCCGTTAATACGGCTCAGGGGATCCTGGATATTACTGGCGACGTAGTCCGCAATATCCTGTTTATCCATGCTGCCATCAGTGGAAACGAAGGCGATCATCAGGATGTTGGTATCCCCGGTTTTCCTTACCGTCACCCCCTGGGTTTGCACGGCCCTGCGGCAATTTGCGCAGCGCGGACTGCAGCTGGTTTTGCACCTGCTGCACCGCCTCGTCCGGATCGGTGCCGGCCTTAAAGCTCAGCATGATGGTCGCCTGGCCGGTGCTGCTGCTCTGCGACGACATATACATCATGTTGTCGAGGCCGGTCATATTCTGTTCGATAACCTGGGTGACGGTGTTTTCCAGAGTCTGGGCTGAAGCCCCTGGATAGTTCGCGGTAATACGCACGTTAGGCGGTGCGAGATCGGGATATTGCTCAACGGGAAGCGAAAAAATTGCAAGCGTACCGGTGAGGCACAAAATAATGGCCAGCACCCAGGCAAAAATGGGGCGATTGATAAAGAAATTCGCCATCTGGTCGGGACCTCGTAAGTACTACAGATTGTTGTTATGGGGGGCAGTGGTCACTGTAGCCTTAACCTTAAGCCCAAACGTGGAGAAATTGAGGAGATAATGTAAATTATCTTAGCCTGCTATTGACAGCAGATTGTGAATTTCAAAGGGTTAAACGCCGCCGCCTGTTTCCGTCATCCCCGAAAAACCTTTGCCGTTTCCTGCCGCTGCGCCTGTCATTTTTCTTGCCGGATTTTCTGCGTTCCTCGCCGGGGGTTTATGCGCTTCTGTAGGGTGATTGAGAGAAAAGGTGGCAATTTTATCTGCTTATTACGCGAAGCCGTGGTTTATATATTCAACAGTTTTTCAGGTCCGGGCCGATATTATAGTAGAGATATGAACAAAATGGATAAAGCCCGGGCTTAAGGAGAAGGGAATATGTTGACACGTGTAAGAGTGGTAACCAGTTTGATGATTCTGCTGGGGTTGTTCAGTTTCATACAAATTCTGTCCGGCGGCCTGTTTTATAACGCTTTGAAAAATGCGAAGGAAGATTATTCCCACCAGCAAACCATTCGCAACGAGCAGGTTTCCCTGAACAATACTTGGATAGAGCTGCTGCAGGCGCGTAATTCTTTGAACCGCGCCGGCTCGCGTTTTTTACTGCTGCATAACGATCTTTACGCCACGGGCGGAGGCGAGGCGGCCATTAAAGCCATGCTGGACGACTCAAAAAAGCACCTTAAACTCGCCGAGCATCACTGGGGAACCTATGGCGCCGTGCCGGAGGATTTCGGCGGCAATGAGGAAAACTATCGTCAAATTAAAAGCACTTTTGCTCTCTATTTCGGCGCGCTTAACGAACTAGCCCAGCTGCTTGAAGCGGGAAAGATTCAGGAGTTCCTCGACCAGACCACGCAAAAATACCAGGATGATTTTGCCGCCCAGATAAATAAATATTTTGAAATTAACGATCTTATTTTCCAGCAAGGCGGCGCTAAAAATAACGCCGCCTACAGCATGAGTATCTGGACGCTTATTATTACCCTGGGTACCGTCGCGGTGCTGGTTATTCTCGCCTGGGCCGGCATCCAGAAGGTGCTGATCGTGCCCCTCAACAAACTGATTACCAATATTCGTCAGATTACCGAAGGCGATCTTGTTTGCCGGATCGAAGTCGAAGGCAGCAACGAAATGGGCCAGCTGGCTGCCAGCCTGCGCAATATGCAAACGGGGCTTGCCAAAACCGTGAGCGGCGTACGCGACAGCGCCGACGCCATTTTTACCGGCGCCAGCGAAATTTCTCAGGGCAATAGCGATCTCTCTTCCCGCACCGAGCAGCAGGCGGCCTCTCTGGAAGAGACCGCGGCCAGCATGGAAGAGTTAACGGCGACGGTGAAGCAGAACGCGGAAAATGCCTCGCAGGCCAGCCAGCTTGCCCTGAGCGCTTCTGAAATTGCCCAGCGGGGCGGTAAGGTGGTCGATAACGTCGTGGCGACGATGAATGACATCGCCGACAGCTCGCAGAAGATCGCTGACATTATCAACGTTATCGACGGTATCGCTTTCCAGACCAATATTCTGGCGCTTAATGCTGCGGTTGAGGCCGCTCGCGCCGGCGAGCAGGGCCGCGGCTTTGCCGTGGTGGCAAGTGAGGTACGTAACCTGGCCCAGCGCAGCGCGCAGGCGGCGAAGGAGATTAAGGGCCTGATCGAAGACTCCGTAAACAAGGTCGATACGGGATCGAGCCAGGTGGGAACCGCGGGGAAAACGATGGTTGAGATCGTAGAGGCCGTCACCCGGGTAACCGACATTATGAGTGAAATTGCCTCGGCGTCGGATGAGCAAAGCCGCGGCATCGATCAGGTCGCCATTGCCGTTACCGAAATGGATCAGGTGACGCAGCAAAACGCCTCGCTGGTGGAAGAGTCGGCGACGGCTGCGGCTGCGCTGGAAGAGCAGGCCCGTCGTTTGACCCAGGCCGTCTCGGTGTTTCGCATTCATCAACGTGCCCGGACGCAGGCGCAGAATTTCAAGGCGGCTAAGCCGGGCGGCAAAGCTGTTAAGCCAAAGCGTTCTGAGCAATCCGATTCAAATGAGGAGTGGGCCACGTTTTAAACCTGTCTATCCGCAGATAGCCTAATCTGCGGTTCTATGCCATGAAACGCGCAGCGTCGTTTGCTTCCCCCCGCCTGCCAGGGCGCGGGGGAATCAGGCTTAGGGAAAATCCGGGCAGATAAAACCGGACGCGACAAAACGAAAACAACGGCCTATGATTACCGGCTCCTCTAACACGCGGCGGAGACCCCATGTCGATCAAAATCGAAGTCATCAAAGATAAAATCCTCTCGGATAACTACTTCATCCTGCGCAATATCACCTACGATTTGTCCCGCAACGGGGCCGAAAAGGTGCGCCATAAGCGCGAAGTCTACGACCGCGGCAACGGCGCGACCATGCTGCTGTACAGCCGTGAAAAGAAAACCGTCGTGCTGACCCGCCAGTTCCGCGTGGCGACCTGGGTCAACGGCAATGCGGACGGCATGCTGATTGAAGCCTGTGCGGGGTTGCTGGACGCCGACGAGCCGGAAGTCTGCGCGCGTAAAGAGGCGATGGAGGAGACGGGGTATCTGGTCGGTGAGGTCGAAAAGCTGTTTGAGCTTTACATGTCCCCGGGCGGCGTCACGGAGCTTATTCATTTTTATATGGCGGAATATACCGACGCCCAGCGTGAATTTGCCGGCGGCGGCATTGACGACGAAGACATCGACGTGCTGGAGATCCCCTTCGCGCAGGCGCTGGAAATGATTAAAAGCGGCGAAATTCGTGACGGTAAGACGGTGATTTTGCTACAGCAGCTGCAGTTACGCAAAATCATGCAATAAAACTATTATAATTCAGTTGGTTACAGGGTGAGTTTTTTGCACAAAGCTATCCGATAAATCCGATTGAGCGCGGGCACTGAGAAGCCGAAGATATCGCCAAAATTTGTCTGTTTTTTTCTCTTCGTCTTCTCAGGATATGTGCTGCTAATGTGTTACCGGCTGAAATCGCTTCTTCTCTTCATCCTGCTTCTGGCGAGCTCCGCATTCGCTGCACCCGCACAAAAATCCTTTGCCGACTGGCAGGTCACCTGTAACAACCAGAATTTTTGCTCGGCGCGCAATACCGGCCTTCACCAGGGTCTGGTGATGACGCTTACCCGCAGCGCCGGGGCGCATACGGACGTCAATCTGCGCATCGATTTGGGCAATCTGGACACCGCCGAAAGCAAGGCGCCGGCCATTGCCCCGCGGCTGCAGGTTGACGGCGAGCCGCTTACGCTGGATAAAGCAAAGTGGCGAGAAACCCCGCATCACCTGGTGACCGACGACGCCGGCGCCATTAACGCCCTGCTGGATAAAATCGGCAACGCCAACGCTATTACGCTGTTAAACGGGCAGGGAAATATCTCCCTTGCCGGGCTGAAAGCCGCGCTGCTGTTTATCGATAGCCAGCAAAAGCGCGTGGGCAGCGAAACCGCGTGGATTAAAAAAGGGGACGATCCGCCGCTTAGCGTGCCGCCCGCGCCCGCGCTTAAAGAAGTTACCCTCACCAATCCCACCCCAACGCCCTTCGCTCAGGATGAACTTAACGATTTGCTGGATTACGGCAGCTGGCGCATGAACAACAGCCAGTGCTCGCTGGATCCGATGCGTCGTGAAGTGCGTATTTTCGCGCTCAGCGACGATAAGGCCCTGATGCTGATAAGCTGCGAGGCCGGGGCGTACAACGTCGTCGATCTTGCCTGGATTGTTTCCCGCCAGAAGCCTTTCGCCTCGCGGCAAATTCGCCTGAAGCTGCCGTTTACACCGGCCGGTGGCGAGACTGATTTAGAGCTGATGAACGCGGGCTATGACGAGACGAATAAAGAGTTGACCACCCTTGCCAAAGGGCGTGGCGTGGGGGATTGCGGAGTGTCGAGCCGCTGGCGTTTCGACGGGCAACGCTTTCGCCTGGTGCGCTATGCCGAAGAGCCCTCCTGCGACGGCTGGCACGGCAGCGAGGCATGGCCTACTTTGTGGGTCACCAGGTAGCTTTTTGAAATGTCGGGCAGCGCTGCGCTTACCCGAGCTGCAAAAATAGTGAAAAGCAGGGCGGACAGGCGCAGGCGCCGTCCGCCGCTACGGTCAGGCTTTTTTACCCAACACCTTCTTCGCTTTTTCCACCACGTTCTCGACGGTAAAGCCAAAGAACGGGAACAGCTTATCGGCCGGAGCCGACTCGCCGTAGCCGGTCATGCCGACGATGGCGCCTTTGAGCCCGACGTATTTATACCAGTAGTCTGCGATACCCGCTTCCACCGCCACGCGCGCGGCGATATCCGAAGGCAGCACGGATTCCCGATACGCTTCGTCCTGTTTGTCAAACACGTCGGTCGACGGCAGCGAAACGACGCGAACCTTGTGGCCCTCGGTCGTCAGCTTATCCGCGGCCTGGACGGTAATCTCCATCTCCGAACCGGTGGCGATCAGGATGATATCCGGCGTGCCGTCGCTGTCCTTCAGGATATAGCCGCCGCGGCTTATCGCTTTTAGCTGCTCCGGGCTACGCTCCATTTGCGCCAGGTTTTGACGCGAGAGGATAAGCGCCGTCGGGCCGTGGTGACGCTCGATAGCCGCTTTCCACGCCACCGCGGCTTCTACCTGATCGCAAGGGCGCCAGGTGCTGAAGTTTGGCGTCAGGCGCAGGCTGGCAAGCTGTTCCACCGCCTGGTGCGTTGGCCCGTCTTCCCCAAGGCCGATGGAGTCGTGCGTGTAGACCATTATCTGCCGGGCTTTCATCAGCGCCGCCATACGCGCCGCGTTACGGGCGTACTCCACGAACATCAGGAAGGTGGCGGTATAAGGCACGAATCCGCCGTGATGCGCGATGCCGTTGGCGATTGCCGTCATGCCGAACTCACGCACGCCGTAGTGAATGTAGTTGCCCGCGACATCTTCCTTGATGGATTTAGAGCCGGACCAGATTGTCAGGTTGCTTGGCGCAAGATCCGCCGAGCCGCCGAGCAGCTCGGGCAGCAGCGGCCCGACGCTGTTAAGGGTATTTTGCGAAGCCTTACGCGTGGCGATCTTCGCCGGATTGGCCTGCAAATCTTCGATCAGTTTCTGCGTGGTTTCCTGCCAGTTTTGCGGCATTTCGCCGTTCATGCGGCGGGTGAATTCCGCAGCCAGATCCGGATGCGCTTTTGCGTAGGCGGCAAATTTATCCTTCCAGGCGGCCTCGGCCTTCTCGCCTTCTTCTTTAGCGTCCCAGTCGCGATAAATCTCTTTTGGAATCTCGAAGGCCGGATAATTCCAGCCGAGCTTTTTACGCGCCAGCGCCACTTCTTCTTCGCCAAGCGCCGCGCCGTGGGCTTCTTCTTTGCCCGCTTTGTTTGGCGAGCCGAAGCCGATAACCGTGCGGCAGATAATCAGCGAAGGCTTATCCTTCACGCTTTGCGCTTCGAGAATCGCTTTTTTTACCGCTTCCGGGTCGTGGCCGTCTATCTCATGCACCACGTGCCAGTGGTAGGCTTCAAAGCGTTTTGCGGTGTCATCGGTAAACCAGCCTTCGGTTTCGCCGTCAATGGAAATGCCGTTGTGATCGTAAAAACCGATGAGCTTGCCCAGCCCCAGGGTGCCCGCCAGCGAGCAAACCTCGTGGGAAATGCCCTCCATCAGACAGCCGTCGCCCATAAAGACGTAGGTGAAGTGGTCGACGATGTCGTGGTCAGGACGGTTGAACTGCGCGCCCAGCGTGCGTTCGGCAATCGCCAGGCCCACCGCGTTAGCTAAGCCCTGGCCAAGCGGCCCGGTGGTGGTTTCCACGCCCGGCGTGTAGCCCTTTTCCGGGTGGCCTGGCGTTTTGGAGTGAAGCTGACGGAAGTTTTTCAGCTCTTCCATCGGCAGGTCATAGCCGCTCAGGTGCAACAGGCTATAAAGCAGCATCGACGCGTGTCCGTTAGACAGAATAAAGCGGTCACGGTCGGCCCAGGTCGGGTTGCTGGGGTTGTGCTTGAGAAAGTCGTTCCATAACACCTCAGCGATATCCGCCATGCCCATTGGCGCGCCAGGGTGGCCCGAATTTGCTTTTTGTACCGCGTCCATGCTCAGGGCACGAATGGCGTTGGCAAGCTCTTTACGAGATGACATGTTTCACTCCCATGTGTTGTTAAAGTTTGGCGGCGAGTAAATCTTCCAGTTTGCGCTGGTCGACGGCGAACTGGCGGATACCTTCGGCCAGCTTGTCGACGGCCATCGCGTCCTGATTATGTTCCCAGCGGAATTCCGCTTCGCTCAGCGGCTCAGGGCGACGGAAGCCCTGCGAGTTCGGCACCAGTTTACGAATGACCGGCTCTTCGCTTTCCTGCAGCTCCTGCAGGAGATTCGGCGCAATGGTCAAACGGTCGCAGCCGGCGAGCGCCAGGATCTGCTCGGTACGGCGGAAGCTCGCCCCCATCACCACGGTGCTGTAGTTGTGCTGCTTGAAGTAGTCGTAGATATTGCGAACGGATTTAACGCCGGGATCCTCTTCAACCACGTACGGGTCCATCGGCTTGCGGGCCTGATACCAGTCGTAAATACGGCCCACGAAAGGTGAAATAAGGAAGACGCCCGCTTCGGCGCAGGCGCGGGCCTGGGCGAAGGAGAACAGCAGCGTCAGGTTGCAGTCGATGCCTTCATTTTGCAGCTCTTCTGCGGCGCGAATGCCCTCCCAGGTGGAGGCAAGCTTGATCAGAATGCGCGATTTATCAATGCCCTGTTCGGCATAGAGCTCAACCAGACGGCGCGCTTTCTCAATGCTTTTTTCTTTATCAAAGGAGAGGCGGGCGTCCACTTCCGTCGAGACGCGGCCGGGAATGCTTTTCAGAATTTCTGCACCAAAATTCACCGCCAGCTTATCGCAGGCCTCGGCGACCTGCGCTTCCTGGGTGCCGCCGCGCTTTTTGCCGTAGGCGAGAGCATCTTCTATAAGCGACTGATAATGTTCTAATCCTGCGGCTTTCAGCAACAGTGACGGGTTGGTGGTGGCGTCCATAGGCTGGTAGTGGCGGATTGATTCGATGTCTCCGCTATCGGCCACTACGGTGGTGAATTGTTTAATGCCGTCGAGCTGGTTCATATATATCTCCTTGAAATACAATGTCTTTATGGAGTGTTCCATGTCACTCACGAGGAAAGTCCATCAAATGTATAACTAAAAAGCATAGCAGACGGCCCGGGGCTTGCTGTTAATGACGTGTAACATAGCCACTATAATTCCCTAACAAAATTGCCGCCGGATGTTGATAGTATGGTCATGTTCAAAGTTTACGAAGCCCGCAGGCGTGATACTACGTAACCTTAGCGACCTATTGAAATGAGCAAGAAAGGAACGAAGAAATGGATGAACAGCTAAAGCAAAGTGCCCTCGATTTTCACGAATTCCCTATTCCCGGAAAAATTCAGGTTTCACCAACCAAACCGCTGGCCACCCAGCGTGATTTGGCGCTGGCCTATTCGCCAGGCGTTGCGGCGCCTTGTCTTGAAATCGAAAAAGATCCGCTGGCGGCCTATAAGTACACCGCGCGCGGCAACCTGGTCGGCGTGATTTCCAACGGCACGGCGGTGCTGGGGCTTGGCAATATCGGCGCGCTGGCCGGCAAGCCGGTAATGGAAGGCAAGGGCGTTCTGTTCAAGAAATTCGCCGGCATTGACGTGTTCGATATCGAAATCGACGAGCAGGATCCGGACAAGCTGATTAACGTGATTGCCGCCCTCGAACCCACTTTTGGCGGCATCAACCTGGAAGATATTAAAGCGCCGGAGTGCTTCTATATTGAAAAAACGCTGCGCGAGCGCATGAATATTCCGGTGTTCCACGATGATCAGCACGGCACCGCCATTATTTGCACCGCTGCGGTATTAAACGGCCTGCGCGTGGTTGAGAAAAACATCTCCGATATCCGTCTGGTGGTCTCCGGCGCGGGTGCCGCCAGCATTGCCTGTATGAACCTGCTGGTGGCGCTGGGCATGCAAAAACACAATATCGTGGTTTGCGATTCCAAAGGCGTTATCTATAAAGGCCGCGAAGAAAACATGGCGGAAACCAAAGCCGCCTATGCGGTGGACGATAACGGCAAGCGCACCCTGGACGACGTTATTGAGGGCGCGGACATTTTCCTTGGCTGTTCCGGCCCGAAAGTTCTGACCCCGGAAATGGTCAGGAAGATGGCGCGCGCGCCGCTGATTATGGCGCTGGCTAACCCGGAGCCGGAAATCCTGCCGCCGCTGGCAAAAGAGGTGCGCCCGGATGCGATTATCTGCACCGGCCGTTCTGACTTCCCAAACCAGGTTAATAACGTCCTGTGCTTCCCGTTCATCTTCCGCGGCGCGCTGGACGTGGGCGCCACGGCAATCAACGAAGAGATGAAGCTGGCGGCGGTTCACGCCATCGCCGAGCTGGCCCATGCCGAGCAAAGCGACGTGGTGGCCTCCGCCTATGGCGAAGAGGAGCTCTCTTTTGGTCCTGAATACCTGATCCCAAAACCCTTCGACCCGCGTTTGATCGTGCAGATTGCGCCGGCGGTCGCGAAGGCGGCGATGGAGACCGGCGTGGCGACCCGTCCTATTGCGGATTTCGAAGCCTATAAAGAGAAGCTCACCGAGTTTGTCTATAAAACCAACCTGTTTATGAAGCCTATCTTCTCCCAGGCGCGCAAAGAGCCAAAACGCGTGGTGCTGGCGGAAGGCGAGGAAGCTCGCGTGCTGCATGCCACCCAGGAGCTCATCACGCTGGGGCTGGCGAAACCTATTCTGATTGGCCGCCCATCCGTTATCGAAATGCGCCTGAAGAAGCTCGGTCTGCAAATGCGCGCCGGCAAAGATTTCGACATCGTCAACAACGAGTCGGATCCGCGCTTCAAAGAGTACTGGAACGAGTACTACAACATCATGAAGCGCCGCGGCATTACCCAGGAGCAGGCGCAGCGTGCGGTGATCAGCAACACCACCGTTATCGGCGCGATTATGGTGCATCGCGGCGAAGCGGATGCGATGATCTGCGGCACCATCGGTGAATACCATGAGCACTTCGAGGTGGTGGAAAAGCTGTTTGGCTATCGCGAAGGGGTGAAGGCCGCCGGGGCGATGAACGCGCTTTTGCTGCCTAGCGGCAACACCTTTATCGCCGATACCTACGTCAATGACGATCCAACCCCGGAAGAGCTGACGGAAATCACCCTGCTGGCTGCGGAAACGGTGCGTCGCTTTGGTATTGAGCCGAAGGTGGCGTTGCTGTCGCACTCAAACTACGGCTCCTCCAACTCGAAGGCCGCCTGCAAAATGCGCGCTACGCTTGAGATGGTTCGCCAGCGCGCGCCCGAGCTTGAAATCGACGGGGAAATGCACGGCGACGCCGCGCTGGTGGAAAGCATCCGCAGCGACCGCATGCCGGACAGCCCGCTGAAAGGTTCTGCCAATATCCTGATCATGCCAAACGTGGAAGCCGCGCGCATCAGCTATAACCTGCTGCGCGTTTCCAGTTCGGAAGGGGTCACCGTTGGGCCGGTGCTGATGGGCGTTGCGAAGCCTGTGCACGTGCTGACGCCGATTGCTTCCGTTCGCCGTATCGTCAACATGGTGGCGCTGGCGGTGGTGGAAGCGCAGACCACTCCGCTGTGATGATCTCCCCTTTCCCGGCAGGAAAGGGGAAAAACTAAATCCAGTCCCGAACCGGTAAGAACTCACGATACAAGGCAGCCTCCGGGCTGCCTTCTTCCGGCTGGTAGTTATATTCCCAGCGCACCAGCGGCGGCATCGACATCAATATCGACTCCGTGCGCCCGCCGGTCTGCAAGCCAAACAGCGTTCCGCGATCCCACACCAGGTTAAACTCCACGTAGCGCCCGCGGCGGTAAAGCTGGAAGTCGCGCTCGCGCTCGCCCCAGGCAATATCTTTGCGGCGTTCCACAATGGGCAGATACGCGTCCAGATAGCCGTTGCCGACGGCCTGCATGAAATCAAAGCAGCGGCTGAAGTCCGGCGTGTTCAAATCGTCAAAGAACAGCCCGCCAATGCCGCGCTGCTCGTTGCGGTGTTTGATAAAGAAATAGTCGTCGCACCATTTTTTATAGCGCGGGAAGACCTCTTCGCCGAACGGCTGGCACAGATCGCGGGCCGTTTTGTGCCAGTGAACGGCGTCCTCTTCAAACCCGTAGAACGGCGTCAGGTCAAAGCCGCCGCCGAACCACCAAACCGGGTCGCAGCCCGCCTTTTCAGCAATGAAAAAGCGCACGTTGGCGTGGCTGGTGGGAACATAAGGATTGAGCGGATGAACCACCAGCGAAACGCCCATGGCTTCGAAGCTGCGCCCGGCAAGCTCCGGGCGGTGCGCGGTCGCCGAGGCGGGCATCGCGTCGCCGTGCACGTGTGAAAAGTTAACGCCCGCCTGCTCAAACACCGCGCCGCCCCGCAGCACGCGGCTGCGCCCGCCGCCGCCGCCTTCTCTTTGCCAGCTGTCTTCCGCAAAGCCAGCGCCGTCGACGGCGGCAAGCTGGCGGCAAATAGCGTCCTGCAGCTGCAGCAGGTAGCGTTTGACGGCGTGAATATCAGGTGTGCTCATAGGATTAACGTTTCTTACCGTGTGCTTTGTGGTTATCGAACCAGTTGAAATAGCTGACGATCCCGTCGGCTATCGCGCTGGCAATCTTCTGGCGGAAAGCCGCGGTGCCGAGCAGTTTTTCCTCGCCGGGGTTGGTGATAAACGACGTTTCCACCAGCACCGAAGGAATAGAAGGGGATTTTAGCACCACGAAGGCGGCCTGCTCGGTGTTGCGGCTGTGCAGCCGGTGCACCGGTTTAATTTGTTTGAGGATGTGCGAACCCAGCGTCAGGCTGTTTTTGATGGTGTCGGTCTGCACCAGGTCAAACAGCACCTGCTGCAGATAGTGATCTTTGTTTTTTACCCGGCTGCCCGCCACATCGTCGGCGGCGTTTTCTTTATCGGAAAGATATTTTGCCATGGCGCTGCTTGCGCCGCGGTTGGAAAGGGCGAAAACGGACGCGCCTGCGGCCGTCGGGCTGGTAAAACCGTCGGCGTGAATAGACATAAACAGATCCGCGCCATGCTGATGAGCAATCTCAACGCGGTCGTATAAAGGAATAAATTCGTCGCTGGTGCGCGTCAGTTTGGCGTCGATCCCTTTGCTGCGCAGAATGCTGCGCACGTTTTTGGCGATCGCCAGCACCACGTGTTTTTCTTTCGAACCGTTGTGTCCGATGGCGCCGGTATCAATCCCGCCGTGGCCCGGATCCAGCATAACGACGCGACGGCTGCCGGACTTCTTTGCGGGTTTACTGTGGTTGGTCGTGGTTTTGAGCGTTTTGCTCTCCTGGCGGGCCAGCGCTTTGCCCGCGCCGGTTAAGGTCAGGGCAGCCAAACCAGTAAGCAGCAACTGGCGACGGGTAGTAAGTTGCGTTAGCGATTTTATTTTGCTCATGAGACTACTTTTTTATCTTATGAATTCTTGATTAGCGTTTATATCGTATCGGCAGGGCGTTAACGACAGGCGTATGGCCGAAATGTTTAACTTTTCATTTCAATCCGTGAATGAGCGATAAGTATGCCATTTTTTACCTGCTTTTGCGGCAGATATTGGCTTAACGGCGACTTGCCGCCATAATCAGGGTTTTCACACAACAGCGGCTAATACCATGGAAATACGCGTGTTTCGGCAGGAAGATTTCGAAGAGGTCATCACCCTTTGGGAGCGCTGCGATCTGCTGCGCCCATGGAACGATCCTGAAATGGATATCGAACGTAAGCTGCAGCACGATGCGGATCTGTTTTTGGTGGCGGAAGTGGGCGGGGAGGTTGTCGGCTCGCTGATGGGCGGCTACGACGGTCACCGCGGCTCTGCATATTATCTGGGCGTGCATCCGGAGTTTCGCGGACGCGGCATCGCCAATGCCTTGCTCAGCCGTCTTGAAAAGAAACTTATTGCGCGCGGCTGCCCGAAAATCCAGATCATGGTGCGTGAGGAAAACGATCTGGTCATCGGCATGTACGAGCGGCTGGAATACGAGCAGCAGGATGTGCTGATGCTCGGTAAACGCCTGATTGAAGACCAAGAGTATTAATGCTTTTAAAATATCCCCCTTCGGATTACGACGTTCACGGCAATCTGAAAACGCCTTTTCTGTTCTGGTGCATTCTTCTGTTCCAGGCGCGCACCTGGTTTTTGCTGGTGCTGGCGGGCGCGTCCCGCCAGCAGGGTGATGCGCTGCTTGGCCTGTTCTATCCGGATCGCGATAATTTCTGGCTGGGTCTGCTGCCCGGCGTGCCGGCCGCGCTGGCGTTTGTTATCAGCGGGCGACGCCACCTGTGGCCGGGATTATGGTCTGCCTGGCGCTGGGTGCTAATCGCCGCGCAGGTTGCCGTGCTGGTGTGGCAAATTGTAGCTATCCGGCAGGGGGAAGAGCTGACGGGCGTGACGCTGGCGCTGCTGGCAGGCGACGTGTTCGCCCTGTGGTGGCTGGCCGTCAACCGTCGTTTGCGCGACTACTTTTTGCCCCAGGGCGAATGACCGGGCACTTTTAGGGAAGTTTGTACTCCAATGCCCGTATCGCTCCAAAATAAAGGAATTTTTGATGAAAACTTTGCGCCTGATGATGCCGGCCGCGCTGCTGATGCTAAGCGGCTGTTCCACGCTTTCTGAGATGCACTGGTCAAGCCTTTCGCCGCTGAACTGGTTCGGCTCCTCGCTTGAGGTAAGCGAGAAAGGCGTCGGCGGCTTAAACGGCAGTACGCCAATGAATGAAGAGGCCGTAAGCGAAGGGCTTAACGGCAATTATCGTCTGCGCAGCGGCATGAAAACCGATAACGGCGCCGTGGTTCGCTACTTTGAGGCGCTCGATGATAAGACCCTGATGGTTATCGTCAACGGTGAGAACGGCACGGTGAGCCGCGTGGACGTAATGGATAAAGAAGTTAAGACCGACGGCGGCGTTGAAATCGGCACGCCGTTTAGCGAGCTTTACAGTAAAGCCTACGGCGCGTGCGAGAAAGGCACGGGCGACGACGCGCAAAGCGTGGAGTGCAGGGCGCCGAATAGCCAGCACGTCAGCTACCTGTTCAGCGGCGAATGGCGCGGACCGGAAGGCCTGATGCCGGCCGACGACACGCTCAAAAAATGGACGCTTAGCAAAATTATCTGGCGTAAATAAATCAGCCGCTGGTTTGCGCCTTCTCAAAAAGGCGCGGCGGTAATCGGTTATGATACGCCGATAAATGCCACGCAACGTGGCACGGGTTTTATTCAGGAGTAGGTATGTCTCGGGTTCAAACCGGCATTCTGCCGGAACATTGTCGCGCCGCCGTCTGGCTGGAGGCGACTATTCAGGGTGATTTCGACGCCGTCCGTCAGGGCTGCAAAACCTTTACTCAGTCGCTGGATGCGCTGCGGGCGAAATTCCCCGACGCGCGGCTGGGCGCGGTAGTGGCGTTTGGTCATGACCTGTGGCGCGATCTGAGCGGCGGCGTGGGCGCCGAAGAGCTGAAAAACTTTGCGCCGCTGGGCAAGGGGCTTGCTCCGGCAACCCAGCGCGATGTGATGATCCATATCCTTTCCCTGCGCCACGACGTGAATTTCTCCGTCGCGCAGGCGGCGCTCGCGGCTTTTGGCGATGCGCTAAAAATCGAAGAAGAAGTGCACGGTTTCCGCTGGATAGAAGATCGCGACCTGAGCGGCTTCGTCGACGGCACCGAAAACCCGCAGGGCGAAGAACAGCGTCGTGAAGTGGCGGCGATCGGCGAAGGCGTGGACGCAGGCGGCAGCTACGTGTTCGTGCAGCGCTGGGAGCATAATCTCAAGCAGCTAAATCGCCTGAGCGTTACGGATCAGGAAATGATCATGGGGCGGACTAAAGATGCCAATGAAGAGATTGACGGCGACGAGCGGCCGGCAACCTCACACCTGACCCGCGTCGATCTGAAAGAAAACGGCAAAGGGCTGAAGATTGTGCGTCAGAGCCTGCCATACGGCACCGCCAGCGGCGCGCACGGCCTTTATTTTATCGCTTACTGCGCGCGCCTGCACAATATCGAGCAGCAGCTTTTAAGCATGTTTGGTGAAACCGACGGCAAGCGCGACGGCATGCTGCGCTTCACCAGGCCGGTGACGGGCGGTTATTACTTCGCCCCGTCGTTGGATAAGCTGTTAAGCCTGTAGCAGCAGGCGGTGGAGGGCGCAGCGCCTGTCCACCTTTAAGTCGTCAGGCGGCCTGAGGTCGCCCGACAAAATTCCCTTCGGCTTCTTATATCCCTTTCTTATTGCAAATCACCAA
The DNA here is from genome assembly GCF_051307045.1 of Dryocola mayonis. Taxonomy (NCBI): domain Bacteria; kingdom Pseudomonadati; phylum Pseudomonadota; class Gammaproteobacteria; order Enterobacterales; family Enterobacteriaceae; genus Dryocola; species Dryocola mayonis. The sequence continues at coordinate 3,096,727 of NZ_CP150452.1, read as the reverse complement.
ACGGTATATAAAAGCGTTACAGCTTTGGCTCTCGTTATAAATAAACTGATGGCATGTTAAGCATGACCGTTATCACATTTATAAGGGTGCAAAATGGCAGTCACGTCAGTTAAAAATGTATGGAACGCGCTCGTTGTCTCTGCGTTGCTGGCAGGCTCTGCCCATGCAACGGAGCTGCTCAACAGCTCTTATGATGTGTCCCGCGAACTTTTTGCGGCGTTAAACCCGGCCTTTGAACAAAAATGGGCGCAGGAAAATAACGGCGACAGGCTGACGATAAAACAGTCTCATGCCGGCTCTTCAAAACAGGCGCTGGCGATATTACAGGGCTTAAAAGCTGACGTTGTAACTTATAACCAGGTGACGGACGTGCAGATCCTGCACGATAAAGGCGGGCTGATCCCGGCGGACTGGCAGAGCCGTTTGCCGAATAACAGCTCGCCGTTCTATTCCACCATGGGTTTTTTGGTACGCAAGGGCAACCCGAAGAATATTCACGACTGGAGCGACCTGGTTCGTCCGGACGTAAAGCTTATCTTCCCGAATCCTAAAACCTCCGGCAACGCGCGCTATACCTATCTGGGCGCCTGGGGCGCGGCCAACAAGGCCGACGGCGGCGACAAAGCTAAAACCGAACAGTTTATGACCCGGTTCCTGAAGAACGTCGAGGTGTTCGATACCGGCGGGCGCGGCGCGACCACCACCTTCGTCGAGCGCGGGCTGGGCGACGTGCTGATAAGCTTTGAATCGGAAGTGAACAACATTCGTCAGCAGTATGAAAAAGACGGCTATGAAGTCGTGGTGCCGAAAGTAAACATTCTGGCTGAATTCCCGGTGGCGTGGATTGATAAAAACGTCAAGGCCAACGGCACGGAGAAAGCGGCGAAAGACTATCTGAATTTCCTTTATAGCCCGGCGGCGCAAACCATCATCACCGACTATTACTATCGCGTAAACAGCCCGGAAGTCATGGACAAGCTGAAGGATAAATTCCCGCAGACCGAGCTGTTCCGCGTGGAAGATGAGTTCGGCAGCTGGCCTGAAGTGATGAAAACCCATTTTGCCACCGGCGCGGAGTTCGACAAGCTGGTAGCGGCGGGGCATAAGTAATGTTTGCTGTTGCCTCCAAACGCGTGCTGCCGGGCTTTACGCTAAGCCTCGGCACCAGTTTGCTGTTCGTCTGCCTGATTTTATTGCTGCCGTTAAGCGCGCTGGTGATGCAGCTTTCCGAGATGACGCTCGCCCAGTACTGGGAGGTGATCACCAACCCGCAGGTGGTGGCGGCCTATAAGGTTACGCTGCTGTCCGCGGGCGTCGCCTCGGTGTTTAACGGTCTGTTCGGCATGCTGATGGCGTGGATTTTAACGCGCTACCAGTTTCCCGGCCGCAGCCTGCTGGATGCGCTAATGGATTTGCCCTTCGCGCTGCCGACGGCGGTTGCGGGCCTGACGCTTGCCGGGCTGTTTTCTGTCAACGGCTGGTACGGCGAGTGGCTGGCGCAGTTTGGCATTAAGGTGACCTATACCTGGCTGGGTATCGCCGTTGCCATGGCCTTTACGAGCATTCCCTTTGTGGTGCGTACCGTGCAGCCGGTGCTTGAAGAGCTCGGCCCGGAATACGAAGAAGCTGCGGAAACCCTCGGCGCCACGCGCTGGCAGAGCTTCCGTCGCGTGATTTTGCCAGAGCTCTCTCCGGCTTTAATGGCGGGCGTTGCGCTCTCTTTTACGCGCAGCCTCGGCGAGTTCGGCGCGGTTATCTTTATCGCCGGCAACATCGCCTGGAAGACGGAAGTCACGTCGCTGATGATTTTCGTGCGTTTGCAGGAGTTTGATTATCCAGCCGCAAGCGCCATCGCTTCGGTGATTCTGGCCGCTTCTTTACTTTTGCTGTTTACCATTAACACGTTGCAAAGTCGCTTTGGTCGGCGTGTGGTAGGTCACTGATGACGGATGTAACCGAATTGAAAAGCTATCGCCGCACCGGTTTTAACTGGGGTAAATGGACGCTGATCGGTCTTGGCGTACTGATCTCCTTTCTGCTGCTGGTGGTGCCGGTAGCCTCGATTTTTGCCGAGGCCTTCTCAAAGGGGCTGATGCCGGCGCTGCAAAATATCGTCGACCCGGACATGCTGCACGCCATCTGGCTGACGGTGATGATCGCCCTGATTACCGTGCCGGTGAACCTGGTGTTCGGCATTTTGCTGGCCTGGCTGGTGACGCGCTTTAACTTTCCGGGCCGCCAGCTGTTGCTGACGCTGCTGGATATCCCCTTCGCGGTTTCGCCGGTGGTCGCCGGCCTGATTTACCTGCTGTTCTACGGCTCAAACGGCCCGCTGGCAGGCTTTCTGGACGAACACAACATCCAGATTATGTTCGCCTGGCCGGGGATGGTGCTGGTGACCATCTTTGTAACCTGCCCGTTTGTGGTGCGCGAGCTGGTGCCGGTGATGTTAAGCCAGGGCAGCCAGGAAGATGAGGCGGCTATTTTGCTCGGCGCTTCCGGCTGGCAAATGTTTAAGCGCGTGACGCTGCCGAACATCCGTTGGGCGCTGCTTTACGGCGTGGTGCTGACTAACGCCCGCGCCATTGGCGAGTTCGGCGCCGTCTCCGTGGTGTCCGGTTCTATCCGCGGCGAAACATTCTCGCTGCCGTTGCAGATTGAATTACTTCAGCAGGATTACAACACCGTCGGCTCGTTTACCGCCGCCGCGCTGTTGACCCTGATGGCGATTCTGACCCTGTTTTTGAAGAGTGCGTTGCAGTGGCGCCTGAATAATCAGGAAAAACGCCTGCAGCAGGAGGGAAATCATGAGCATTGATATTACCAATATTAAGAAATCTTTTGGTCGCACCCAGGTGCTGAATGATATCTCTCTGGATATCCCTTCCGGGCAGATGGTCGCGCTGCTGGGGCCGTCAGGCTCCGGTAAAACCACGCTGCTGCGCATTATCGCCGGCCTTGAGCATCAGAACAGCGGGCGCATCAGCTTCCACGGTACGGACGTGAGCCGCATTCACGCCCGCGATCGTAAAGTGGGATTTGTGTTCCAGCATTACGCGCTGTTCCGCCATATGAGCGTGTTTGACAACATCGCGTTTGGCCTGACGGTGCTGCCGCGCCGCGAGCGCCCGTCTGCGGCGGTGATTAAGCAAAAAGTGACCCGCCTGCTGGAAATGGTGCAGCTGTCCCATCTGGCCGATCGTTTCCCGGCGCAGCTTTCTGGCGGGCAGAAACAGCGCGTCGCGCTGGCCCGCGCGCTGGCCGTAGAACCGCAGATCCTGCTGCTTGACGAGCCTTTCGGCGCGCTGGACGCCCAGGTGCGTAAAGAGCTGCGCCGCTGGCTACGTCAGCTGCATGAAGAGCTGAAATTCACCAGCGTGTTCGTGACCCACGACCAGGAAGAGGCGATGGAAGTGGCCGACCGCGTGGTGGTGATGAGCCAGGGGAATATTGAACAGGTTGATACGCCTGAAGCGGTATGGCGCGAACCGGCAACCCGCTTCGTGCTTGAGTTCCTCGGCGAGGTAAACCGTATGAAGGGCACCGTTCGCGGCAGCCAGTTCCACGTCGGCGCTCACCGCTGGCCGTTGGGCTTCACCCCTGCGCATCAGGGGCCGGTGGATCTGTTCCTGCGCCCGTGGGAGGTGGACGTAAGCCGCCGCACCAATCTGGATTCGCCGCTGCCGGTACAGGTGCTGGAAATCAGCCCGCGCGGCCACTATATGCAGCTGGTTGTGCAGCCGCTGGGCTGGTATGACGAACCGCTGACGGTGGTGCTGCGCGAAGATCACGTGCCGGTGCGCGGCGAACGTCTGTTCGTCGGCCTGCAGCACGCCCGCCTTTACGACGGAAACAACCGAATTCAGGGTGTAGACCTGGCGCAGTCCGCCTGATAAGTTTACGACACTACACGCATCGCTATGGCGGCCCCTGTGGCCGCTTTTTTTATTTTCCGGGTAAGCAAGTGACGACTTTAGAAAGCACAATCGGCAATACGCCTCTGGTGAAATTACAGCGTACGGGCCTGACAAACGGCAGCGAGATCTGGGTCAAGCTGGAAGGCAACAATCCGGCTGGTTCGGTTAAGGACCGCGCGGCCTTATCGATGATCGTTCAGGCCGAGAAGCGCGGGGAAATCGCGCCGGGGGATACGCTGATTGAAGCAACCAGCGGCAACACCGGCATTGCGCTGGCGATGATTGCGGCGCTAAAAGGCTATCGCCTGAAGCTGCTGATGCCCGATAACATGAGCATGGAGCGCAAGGCCGCTATGCAGGCTTACGGCGCGGAGCTGATTCTGGTGACCAAAGAGCAGGGCATGGAGGGCGCCCGCGAGCTGGCGCGCCTTATGGGCGAACGCGGCGAAGGCAGGGTGCTCGATCAGTTTAATAACCCTGATAACCCCTACGCGCACTACGTCACCACCGGGCCGGAAATCTGGCAGCAGACGCAGGGGCGCATCACGCACTTCGTTTCCAGCATGGGCACCACCGGGACCATCACCGGCGTGAGCCGCTACATGCGCGAGCTGGAAAAGAAGGTCACCATCGTGGGGCTGCAGCCGGAAGAGGGCAGCAGCATTCCGGGAATCCGCCGCTGGCCGGAAGAGTGGCTGCCAAAAATTTATCAGCCGCAGCTTGTGGATGAGGTAATCGATATGTCTCAGCTTGAAGCCGAGCAGACCATGCGCCGTCTGGCGACGAGCGAAGGGATATTCTGCGGCGTAAGCTCTGGCGGAGCGGTTGCCGGGGCGTTACGCGTGGCGCAGGCCAATCCGGGAAGCGTAGTGGTGGCGATTATTTGCGACCGCGGGGATCGCTATTTATCGACCGGGGTATTCGGCGAAGAGAGCTATACGCAGGGCGCGGGGATTTAAAAGCAGTATCGCAGGCAAACAAAAACGGCACCCGAAGGTGCCGTTTTTAATTCAGTGTGCGCTCAGCTTACTTCTTGATGCGGATCACCGGGGTTTCGCCCACGGTTACGCTACCGGACAGTTTGATCAGCTCTTTGATTTCATCCATGTTGGAGATAACGACCGGCGTCAGGGTAGACTTGGCCTTCTCTTCCAGCAGCGGCAGATCAAACTCGATAACCACGTCGCCTTTCTTAACGCGCTGGCCTTCTTCTGCGATGCGCTTGAAACCTTCGCCTTTGAGCTCAACGGTATCGATACCGAAGTGAACGAACAGCTCAATGCCGCTATCAGATTCGATAGAGAAAGCATGGTTGGTTTCGAAGATTTTACCGATGGTACCATCAACCGGAGCAACCATTTTGTTGCCGGTTGGTTTAATCGCGATGCCGTCGCCGACGATTTTCTCGGCAAACACCACATCCGGAACATCTTCAATGTTGACGATTTCGCCAGAAAGCGGGGCAACAATCTCAATGGTTCCGGTGTCTTTTTTATCATCAGAAACCAGAGATTTCAGTTTATCAAACAAACCCATGATCTTCTCCTAAGCAGTAAATTGGGCCGCATCCGGTGGATTAGCAGATTGTTTTTTCTTCAATGAACTTGTTAACCAGCGTCATTAACTCGTCCGTTGTCGGTTGAGCAAGAGCCTGCTCTGCTAACACCTTCGCATCTTCGAAGTTCGTGTTACGGATAATCTTCTTAATGCGCGGGATAGAGATGGCACTCATACTGAATTCATCCAGACCCATCCCCAGCAACAGAAGTGTAGCACGTTCATCGCCTGCAAGCTCACCACACATACCGGTCCATTTACCTTCTGCATGAGAAGCATCAATGACTTGCTTAATCAGATTCAGTACGGACGGCGACATTGGCTGGTAAAGATGTGAAATCATATCATTACCGCGGTCAACTGCCAGGGTGTACTGAGTTAAATCATTGGTGCCGATACTAAAGAAATCGACTTCTTTGGCCAGATGATGAGCGATAGTGGCCGCGGGCCGGGGTCTCAACCATCACGCCGATTTCGACAGTTTCGTCAAACGCTTTGCCTTCTTCACGCAGCTGTGCCTTCAGAATTTCGATCTCTTTCTTCAGAGCGCGAACCTCTTCCACAGAGATAATCATCGGGAACATGATGCGTAATTTACCGAAAGCGGAAGCACGCAGAATAGCGCGTACCTGCGCGTGCAGGATCTCTTTGCGATCCATAGCGATACGAATCGCACGCCAGCCCAAAAACGGGTTCTCTTCTTTCGGGAAGTTCATGTACGGCAGCTCTTTGTCGCCGCCGATGTCCATGGTACGTACGATAACCGCTTGCGAGCCGCAGGCTTCAGCAACGGCTTTATAGGCGGCAAACTGCTCTTCTTCAGTCGGCAGAGAGTCGCGGTCCATGAACAGGAATTCGGTACGATACAGGCCTACGCCTTCAGCGCCGTTGCGCTCTGCGCCGTCGATATCACGAACGGTACCGATGTTGGCGCACACTTCTACCTGATGGCCGTCGAGAGTGATGGCCGGCAGGTCTTTCAGTTTTGCCAGCTCGGCTTTCTCAGAGGCAACCTGCTGCTGTACGGCGCGCAGGGCTTCGATCTCTTCGTTCGTCGGGTTAACGTAAACCTTGTTGTTAACCGCATCGAGGATCAGATAGTCGTCGTTTTTAACTTCGCTGGTTACGCTACCGGTGCCCACGATCGCCGGCAGTTCAAGAGAACGCGCCATGATGGAGGTGTGGGAGGTACGTCCGCCAATGTCGGTGATAAAGCCCAGAACCTTCTGCAGGTTCAGCTGCGCCGTTTCAGACGGCGTCAGGTCTTTAGCCACCAGGATAACTTCTTCCTGGATCGCGCTGAGATCGATAATCGCAAGGCCCAGAATGTTGCGCAGCAGGCGTTTACCGATATCGCGTACGTCGGCCGCACGCTCTTTGAGGTATTCGTCGTCCAGCTCTTCAAGAGCAGTAGCCTGACCTTCAATGATTTCGTGAGCCGCTGCGTCCGCAGTGACTAACTTATCTTTGATAAGGGCTATGATTTCCTGCTCCAGCTCTTCGTCTTCCAGCAGCATGATGTGGCCTTCGAAGATAGCTTCCTTTTCCTCACCGAAGGTCTCGCCAGCTTTAATTTTGATCGCTTCCAGTTGCGCGGACGCTTTGGCGCGGCCCGCTCAGGAAACGTTCAACTTCCTGCGCAACTTTGTCGGCAGAAATTTTCTTCCGGTCGATGACAATTTCATCTTCCTTCAGCAAAAGTGCCTTGCCGAAAGCGATACCCGGGGATGCTAAAATGCCTGAAATCATAACCCTACCTTACTTGTGACTGATATTTACGAAGAACCCAGAACTTACTCGAGTTCAGCCATCAGTTTTACCAAATGCTCAACCGCTTTCTGATCGTCTTCGCCTTCAGCGGAGATGGTCACAACGGTGCCCTGAGTCAGACCCAGAGTTTGCAGTTTGAACAGGCTTTTTGCGCTGGCGCTTTTGCCGTTGGAAGTCACAGTGATCTCAGAAGTGAAGCCTTTCGCTTCTTTCACAAACTGAGCAGCAGGGCGGGTGTGCAGACCGTTCGGAGCGGTAATGGTAACTTCTTGCTGGAACATTGTATTTCCCCAACTTATAGGTTTAGTGTTGTGGAACTAAAGTCTAGCCTGGTGGTTTAACTTTAGCCTGTATAGTTAGCGTCGGCGTTAACTGTATGCGACACAGGATGCTTAAAGAATCACGAAAAGTGCTGCGGCTTGCGCCCGGCAATTCGCGTTTCGCTGGTCCTTAACCATTATGCCGTGAAATTCTGGCTTAAACCAAATCGTAAAATCGATTCAGCACGGCTAAGTCACAAAGCGATTAATTTCGCGCATCAAAATAATTTGCTGGTTAAATACCAGACCTGCCGGGGTGAAGCAATGCTGAGGTGGGCAAAACTTTGACGAATGCCACAAAAAAGCACCCTGGCGGGTGCTTTTTTCGTCAGTTTTAACAAGCTGGCATTACTGTTGCAGTTCTTTCTCGGTAAAGAGATCCGCAAACAAAGCCGTACTGAGATAACGCTCGCCGGAGGAAGGAAGGATAACCACAATATTCTTATTGGTAAAGGCTTCGTCTTCCTGAAGCTTTAATGCCGCAGCGACGGCGGCGCCGGAAGAGATACCGGCCAGAATGCCTTCTTCATCCATCAGGCGGCGCGCGGTGGAGATCGCTTCCTCGTTGGTAATGGCGATGACCTTGTCGATAAGCTTCAGGTCAAGGTTGCCGGGAATGAAACCCGCGCCGATACCCTGGATTTTATGCGGGCCGGGCTTCAGCTCTTCGCCCGCCAGCGCCTGCGCGATAACCGGGGAGTCCGTAGGCTCGACGGCTACGGTAATCAAATCGGTTTTACCCTTGGTGTTTTTGATGTAACGGCTAACGCCGGTCAGCGTACCGCCGGTGCCCACGCCTGAGATAAACACGTCGACTTCGCCATCGGTGTCTTCCCAGATTTCCGGGCCGGTGGTCTTTTCATGGATTTCCGGGTTCGCCGGGTTGCTGAACTGCTGCAGCAGCAGATACTTAGCCGGATCGCTTGCCACGATTTCTTCCGCTTTCTGAATTGCGCCCTTCATGCCCTTAGCGCCTTCGGTCAGCACCAGATTCGCGCCGAGCGCCTTGAGCAGCTTGCGGCGTTCGATGCTCATGGTTTCAGGCATGGTCAGCGTCAGCTTGTAGCCGCGGGCCGCGGCCACATAGGGCCAGCGCGATACCGGTATTGCCGCTGGTCGGTTCAACCAGCTCAACGCCCGGCTTTAGCACGCCGCGTTTTTCGGCATCCCAAATCATATTGGCACCGATACGGCATTTGACGCTAAAGCTTGGGTTGCGGGACTCGACCTTCGCCAGGATGCGCCCATTACCGATGCGGTTCAGTCGAACCAGCGGCGTATGACCGATTGTCAGAGAGTTGTCTTCATAGATCTTGCTCATAGCCCGTCCTTAACTGTATGAAATTTGGGAAACCTCTCCAGCATACCTGCTCGTGAGTTATGGGGAAGTAAAGAAATCGTATATCTATATGTAGAAGGGAAATAAGGAAAAGCAAGAAGGAATAAGGAGCGACAAAGCCGCTCCGAAAAACTACTTCCATAAGGCGTGTTTAGCGCGGTAGCAATCGACCCACATCGCCGTCGCGCCGCAGACGGCGACCGGCATGATAAAGAGGTTCAGGAAAGGAATCATGGTGAAAAGGCTGACGAGCGAACCGAACTGCATATTCATCGCTTTTCTTTCACGCAGCGTGGCGCGCATATCGCGAAACGGCACTTTATGGTTATCAAACGGGTAATCGCAGTACTGAATAGCCAGCATCCAGGCGCTAAACAAAAACCACAGCACCGGAGCAACCGTCTGGCCGATACCGGGAATAAAATACAAAATCAGCAGCGCAATCGCGCGCGGCAGGTACCAGGCGAGTTTTTGCCATTCTCTTTTCATGATGCGCGGCACGTCTTTTAGCAGGCCCCAGCACGCCGGTGTCCGGCGGCGTGGCGCCGGTGAGCCGGGCCTCGAGCTGTTCCGCCAGCAGCCCGTTGAAGGGGGCGGCAATCCAGTTGGCGATCGTCGAGAAGAAATAGCCGAAGATCAGCAGTAAAGAGATGACCGCCAGCGGCCAAACCAGATAGCTCAGCCACTGCAGCCACTCCGGCACGTGGGAGAGCATCGTTGGGATCCAGACGTCAAGGCGGGTAAACAGCCACCAGAAGGCGCCGCCCATCAGTAATATATTGACCAGCAAAGGTAAAACGACATAACGCTTGATGCCCGGCTCACGAACCAGTTTCCAGCCCTGGGAAAAATAGTAAACGCCGCTCTTTGGGGCAGATGCAAAAGAAGAAACCATAGCCTTAGCAGACTCCTTTAACGTCAGTGCAGTGACAGGCGCGCCCATCATAACCGAGGCGTAAAAGAAAAACTTATTAAGAAATGGTCGAAAAAACAGCAAAAAGTCGATTTGGTAACATCTTTATGCTGAGAAAACCGTGTGCGTACTTGCACTTGAGCGGATGGGCAAATACTCTTAGTGAGTAAATGTTTGCCGCGTTGGCAAGGTGTTAGAACAACAGAGAATATAATGATGCAGGATTTGCGTCTGATATTAATCATTGTTGGCGCGATCGCCATAATCGCCTTACTGGTTCATGGCCTTTGGACCAGCCGTAAGGAGCGTTCTTCCGTTTTCCGCGATCGTCCGTTGAAGCGCATGAAGTCAAAGCGTGACGACTACGAAACGGAAGACGATGCCGACGATGAAGAAGATGAAGGGGTAGGTGAAGTGCGCGTGCGTAGGGTAACGCCTGCGCAGGAACCTGTGACTCGCGAGCCGGAAACGCCTCGTCAGCCGCAAGCGCCTCAGCATCAGTACGAACCGCCTTACGCCTCGGCCGAGCCGCGTCGTTCCGTACCGCCGAAGCCTGCGGTGCCGGAAGCGCCGCGTCAGGAAACGCCTGTACAGCCTGTTTCCGCGCGGCCTGCGCCAGCGCAGCAGCCGGAAGCTTTCCATCAGCCGGCGCCGGTAAGACAAGCCGAGCCTGAGCCTGAAAGGCTGCAGCCGGTACGCCAGCCCGCGCCTGAACCTGTGGTGGAAGCACCTGAAGCCGCAGAGCCTGCGCCGGCTCCTGCTCCGCAGGCGCTTAAAGAAACGGTTATCGTGATGAACGTTTCCGCGCACGCGGGCAGCATGATCAACGGCGATGTGCTGCTCAACAGCATCCAGCAGGCCGGGTTTATCTTTGGCGAAATGAATATTTTCCATCGCCATCTCAGCCCGGATGGCAGCGGCCCGGTGCTCTTTAGCCTTGCGAACATGGTTAAGCCCGGCTCGTTCGATCCGGAAACCATGGCGAACTTCGCCACGCCTGGCGTGACAATCTTTATGCAGGTGCCTTCGTATGGCGACCCGCATCAGAACTTCAAGCTGATGCTGCAGTCCGCGCAGCATATCGCCGATGAGGTTGGCGGCGTGGTGCTTGACGATCAGCGCCGCATGATGACGCCGCAAAAGATGCGTGAGTATCAGGATCGAATCCGCGAGGTCGTTGAGGCAAACGCCTGATAGCCCGCCGGACAGACTTCCCCCTAAACCCCCGCATGTCGGGGGTTTTTTCTATTGATGGTGCGATATGGACTCAATCGAACAACAAATCACTGAACTGCGAACCACGCTTCGCCATCATGAATATCTTTATCATGTGCTTGATAACCCTGAAATTCCTGACGCTGAATACGACCGGCTGATGCGTGAGCTGCGCGCGTTGGAAGAAGCTCGTCCTGATTTAATCACCCCTGATTCGCCGACGCAGCGCGTCGGCGCGGCTCCGCTGAGCGAGTTCACGCAGGTACGCCATGAAGTGCCGATGCTTTCGCTGGATAACGTGTTCGATGAAGCAAGCTACCTTGCCTTCAACAAGCGCGTGCAGGACAGGCTGAAAAACACCGACGCCCTGACCTTCTGCTGCGAGCTGAAGCTCGACGGCCTTGCCGTCAGCCTGCTGTATGAAGACGGCGTGCTGATTCGTGCCGCGACGCGCGGCGACGGCACCACGGGCGAGAACATTACGGCCAATGTGCGCACCATCCGCGCCATTCCGCTGAAGCTGCACGGCGAAAATATCCCGCGTCGTCTTGAAGTGCGCGGCGAAGTATTTCTCCCGCAGGCGGGCTTTGAAAAAATTAACGAAGAAGCTCGCCGCACGGGCGGCAAAATCTTCGCCAACCCGCGTAACGCGGCCGCAGGCTCGCTGCGCCAGCTCGATCCGCGCATCACGGCAAAACGCCCGCTGACCTTTTTCTGCTACGGCGTGGGCCTGCTGGAGGGCGGCGAGCTGCCGGCCAGCCACATGGGGCGCCTGCAGCAATTTAAGGCCTGGGGCCTGCCGGTAAGCGACCGTATCCGCCTGTGCAGTACGCCGGAGGAAGTGCTGGCGTTTTATCATCAGGTTGAGGCCGATCGCCCGGTGCTTGGATTTGATATCGACGGCGTGGTGATCAAAGTGGATTCCCTTGCTTTGCAGGAAACCCTCGGCTTTGTTGCCCGCGCTCCGCGCTGGGCCGTGGCGTTTAAGTTCCCGGCGCAGGAACAAATGACGTTTGTACGCGACGTTGAGTTTCAGGTAGGCCGCACCGGAGCCATTACGCCGGTCGCGCGGCTGGAACCCGTGCAGGTGGCGGGCGTTCTGGTCAGCAACGCCACGCTGCATAACGCCGATGAGATTGAACGTCTCGGCTTAAGAATTGGCGATCGCGTGGTGATCCGCCGCGCGGGCGACGTTATTCCGCAGGTTGTCGGCGTGGTGGAGTCTGAACGTCCCGCCGAAACCAGAGAAGTTGTTTTCCCCATTCACTGCCCGGTTTGCGGTTCTGACGTTGAGCGCGTGGAAGGCGAGGCGGTAGCAAGATGCACCGGCGGCCTGATTTGCGGCGCCCAGCGCAAAGAATCCTTAAAGCACTTTGTCTCCCGCCGTGCGCTGGATGTAGACGGCATGGGCGATAAAATTATCGACCAGCTGGTGGAGAAAGAGTATGTGCATACCCCGGCCGATCTCTTCCGCCTGACGGCGGGCAAACTCACCGGCCTTGATCGTATGGGACCAAAGTCTGCGCAGAACGTGGTGAACGCGCTGGAAAAAGCTAAGTCCACCACCTTTGCGCGCTTTCTGTATGCGCTGGGGATCCGCGAGGTGGGAGAGGCGACCGCGGCGGGCCTTGCGGCCTATTTCGGCACGCTGGAGGCGCTGTCCGCCGCTTCCATTGAGGAACTGCAAAAAGTGCCGGACGTAGGCATCGTCGTGGCGACGCACGTTTACAACTTCTTTGAAGAAGAGAGCAACCGGGACGTTATCCGCCAGCTTACCGATGAGGTGGGCGTTCACTGGCCCTGCCCCGGTGATTATCAAAGCTGAGGAGATTGACAGTCCCTTCGCGGGTAAGACCGTGGTGCTGACCGGCTCGCTCAGCATTCTGTCCCGCGACGATGCGAAAGCGCGGCTGGTTGCGCTTGGCGCCAAAGTTGCGGGCAGCGTATCGAAGAAAACCGATTTGGTGATAGCCGGCGAGGCCGCGGGTTCGAAGCTCGCGAAAGCGCAGGAGCTGGGCATCGAGGTCATTGATGAGGCGGAAATGATTCGCTTACTGGGTGAGTAATGTGGATAAAGAACAGCTTATCGAGATAGCCAATACGGCAATGCCTTTTGGCAAATATAAAGGCCGTGCGTTAATTGACGTGCCGGAAGAGTATTTTCTGTGGTTCGCCCGCAAGGACGAGTTTCCGCAGGGCCATCTTGGCGAGCTGATGAAGCTTACTTTACTGATTAAAACCGAAGGGCTGGAGGGGCTGGTAAGGCCCCTCAAAAGAAGCTAGGCGTTGGCGGCTGCCGCTTTTTCGGCTGCCGCTTTTGCCGTCTGTTGCTGATAGCGACGCGCCATCACGGCGCAAATCATCAGCTGCAGCTGGTGGAAGATCATCAGCGGCAGCACCATCATCCCCACGCTTGCAACCGGGAAGAGGATATTCGCCATAGGGATGCCGTTGGCGAGGCTCTTTTTCGATCCGCAAAACACAATGGTGATTTCATCGGCTTTGTCGAAGCCCAGACGGCGCGCGACAAAGATATTTATCGTTATCACTATCCCCAGCAATACCAGGCTTGCTACCACGATAAACAGCAGGGAGCCGGCGCCGACCTTGTGCCAGATGCCGTGCGTGACCGCCTCGCTGAAGGCCGAATAGACCACCAGCAGGATCGACGTCTGGTCGGTTTTGCCGATCCATTTTTTATGGCGCGCAACCCACTCGCCAATCCACGGACGTGAAAGATGGCCGGCCACAAAAGGCACCAGCAGCTGCAGCATAATGCTGCCGACCTGCTGCAGGCTGCCGCTTGCGCCATGCACGTGCATCACCATGCCTACCAGCAGCGGCGAGAGAAAAATGCCGAGCAGGCTGGACGCCGAGGCCGAACAAACCGCTGCGGCGACGTTGCCGCCCGCAATGGACGTAAACGCAATCGCCGACTGCACCGTGGCGGGAAGAATGCACAGATACAAAAAGCCCGTGTAAATTTCCGGGCTGACGTTGACCGGAGCCCACCAGGCGAACAGTATCCCGAGCGCCGGAAATAAAACGAATGTGCTGCACATTACCCACAGGTGGAGACGCCAGTGGCTGCTACCGGCAATAATCGCCTCGCGGGAAAGCTTGGCGCCGTGCATAAAGAACAGCAGGGCGATGGCAACCGTCGTCAGCCCTTCAAAAAAACCGACAAAGCTGCCTCGCGCAGGGAAGAAGGAAGCCAGTAAAACGGTACAGATCAGCGTGAGCGTGAAGGGGTCGAACAGGCGAAAAAGTTTCATCATTATTCCTCAGACTGGAGTCAGGCTATTGTGCTTTCCCCGCTTTAAGAAATAAAATTGATTTATTGAATACATTGATGAATTAAATAAATGAATTATTCGCTGCGTCAGCTAAGGGTTTTTGTGGCCATAGCCCAGGCCGGGAGCTTTAGTCGGGCAGGGGAGCGCATTGGCCTGAGCCAGTCGGCCGTCAGCCACAGCGTGAAAGAACTCGAAAACGAGGTGGGCGTCAAGCTGCTGGATCGCACCACCCGTGAAGTGGTGCTGACCGAGGCGGGCCTGCAGCTTGCTGGCCGCGTTGAGCGGCTGCTGGAAGAGTTAAATTCCACGCTGCTGGATGCACGAAGCGTCGGCCATCAGCTAAGCGGCACGGTGCGCGTGGCGGCCAGCCAGACGATATCCGCCCACCTGATGCCGCAGTCTATCGCCGCCGCGGCGCTGGCATATCCGGCCATTCGTTTCGTTTTGCACGACAGGCCGCAGCAATGGGTGCTGCAAAGCATCCGCCAGGGCGAGGTAGATTTTGGCATCGTTATAGATCCGGTTCAGGCAAGCGATCTGGACTGCGAGGCGGTGCTTTCCGAACCTTTTTTACTGCTATGCCGCAACGACCACCCGTTAGCCGGGGTGGAAAGCGTTTCGTGGCGGGCTTTGCAGGAAGAGCGGCTTGTGCTGCAGGATTACGCTTCGGGAAGCCGCCCTTTAATTGACGATGCGCTGGCAAGGTTTGGCATTGATGCGAATATCGTTCAGCAAATTGGCCATCCCGCCACGCTCTATCCGATGGTAGAGGCGGGAATCGGCATCAGCGTATTGCCGGCGCTTGCTTTGCCCCTGCCCGCAGGCCGACCTTTAGTCGTCAGGCGGCTGACGCCGGTAGTGGAACGCCAGCTGATGCTGGTGCGCCGGAAAAATCGCTCGCTTTCACGCGCGGCGGAGGTTATCTGGCAGATTATTGGTCAGCAGGCGCAGCTCCTGACCGCGGCCCGCCGGGGCGACGCCCTGTTTACCGATTCGTTGAGCCGCCCTTAGATAAAAATATCAATCTGGCGATCGTCTGACGGGTAGTTCACGCCTTCGGCTTTTACCTGCTGCTGCTCTTGTTTTTGCTGCGCTTCTTCCGCCTGCTGGTGCTGCAGCTGAGCCAGCTGGGCCTGCAGCATGCTGATTTGTGCCTGAATCAGCTCCAGCTGTTTCTCCTTCTCCTCAGCGGATGTGCTGCCGTTGGCGACGTCTTTTAGCTGCTGTGTCATTTTAGCGATCTGCTGCGTAATACGGGTGATTTGCGAAGAATAGCTGTTGTCCGCGGCGCTGGAAGACCCGCCGGTGATGCCCTGTAAAGCGGCGCTGTTGATAGTCGTCATGATAACTCCTTGATAGCAGTAATGAAGAAGTTATCGGCAAGCTTCGCAGAAAGGTTAGGAGAGTCTTGTTTCAATGACGCTGACAGGGCTGAATCGCGCGCAGCAAAAAGGCGCCTTTAGGGCGCCTTTCCACATTGGTGGGTCGTGCAGGATGACTCGCTTTGCTCGCCCTTTGGGTCGTTGCTAAAGCAACGCTGTGTCGCTTCGCTCCACTCGAACCTGCGGCAGGTTCAAATCCAGACGAATCGCGCACAGCAAAAAGGCGCCTTTAGGGCGCCTTTCTACATTGGTGGGTCGTGCAGGATGACTCGCTTTGCTCGCCCTTTGGGTCGTTGCTAAAGCAACGCTGTGTCGCTTCGCTCCACTCGAACCTGCGGCAGGTTCAAATCCAGACGAATCGCGCGCAGCAAAAAGGCGCCTTTAGGGCGCCTTTCTACATTGGTGGGTCGTGCAGGATGACTCGCTTTGCTCGCCCTTTGGGTCGTTGCTAAAGCAACGCTGTGTCGCTTCGCTCCACTCGAACCTGCGGCAGGTTCAAATCCAGACGAATCGCGCACAGCAAAAAGGCGCCTTTAGGGCGCCTTTCTACATTGGTGGGTCGTGCAGGATGACTCGCTTTGCTCGCCCTTTGGGTCGTTGCTAAAGCAACGCTGTGTCGCTTCGCTCCACTCGAACCTGCGGCAGGTTCAAATCCAGACGAATCGCGCACAGCAAAAAGGCGCCTTTAGGGCGCCTTTCCACATTGGTGGGTCGTGCAGGATTCGAACCTGCGACCAATTGATTAAAAGTCAACTGCTCTACCAACTGAGCTAACGACCCGAATGGTGGGTGATGACGGGCTCGAACCGCCGACCCCCTCCGTGTAAAGGAGGTGCTCTACCAACTGAGCTAATCACCCAAACTTCGGTACTGCTAATTGTAAGACAGAGATGGTGGGTGATGACGGGCTCGAACCGCCGACCCCCTCCGTGTAAAGGAGATGCTCTACCAACTGAGCTAATCACCCATCTCTTAATCTCTTACTACACCGCGGAGTAACACTCACTAATGAATGGTGGGTGATGACGGGCTCGAACCGCCGACCCCCTCCGTGTAAAGGAGATGCTCTACCAACTGAGCTAATCACCCCCGCTGTGTGGAGTCGCATTATAGGGAGAGTTGAAAATGAGTCAACGCCTTTTCTAAAGATTTTGTTTGTTCGTCTTAAAATTAGTCAAAGCGCTAACGATTTGTCCATTGGCGCTTGATTTCTCACCAGAATAAGCGGTTTAGAGCGAACTAAAGGCATCAACATTGAGGAATCAGCACAGGGTGGTAGAATGTTGTCCACTTTATTTTTCCTGGCATTTACCGATTTCCCGGTACTTTTGCGTAATTAAGGCCGTTTAATGAAAATCAAAACTCGCTTCGCGCCAAGCCCAACGGGCTATCTGCACGTTGGTGGCGCTCGTACTGCTCTTTATTCCTGGCTGTTTGCTCGTAACCACGGCGGCGAGTTCGTGCTGCGTATTGAAGATACCGATCTCGAACGTTCAACCCCGGAAGCCATCGAAGCTATTATGGACGGGATGAACTGGCTAAGCCTTGAGTGGGATGAAGGTCCGTACTACCAGACCAAACGCTTTGACCGCTATAACCACGTCATTGATGAGATGCTGGAAGCGGGCACCGCCTATAGATGCTACTGCTCCAAAGAGCGCCTTGACGCGCTGCGTGAAGAGCAGATGGAGAAGGGCGAAAAACCGCGTTACGACGGCCGCTGCCGCCACGGCCACGAACATCACGCCGCTGATGAGCCGTGCGTTGTGCGTTTCGCCAACCCGCAGGAAGGTTCCGTTATTTTTGATGACCAGATCCGCGGTCCTATCGAGTTCAGCAACCAGGAGCTGGACGATCTGATCATTCGTCGCACCGACGGATCTCCGACCTATAACTTCTGCGTGGTGGTGGATGACTGGGATATGGAAATCACCCACGTGATCCGCGGCGAAGACCATATCAACAACACGCCGCGCCAGATTAACATCCTGAAAGCGCTGAATGCGCCGGTGCCGCTGTATGCGCACGTATCGATGATCAACGGCGATGACGGTAAAAAATTATCTAAACGCCACGGCGCGGTAAGCGTTATGCAGTACCGCGACGACGGCTATCTGCCGGAAGCGCTGCTGAACTATCTGGTGCGTCTGGGCTGGGCCCATGGCGATCAGGAGATCTTCTCCCGCGAAGAGATGATTAAGCTGTTCGATCTCGCGACCGTCAGCAAATCCGCAAGCGCCTTCAACACGGAAAAATTGCAGTGGCTGAACCACCACTACATTAACCATCTGGCGCCGGAATATGTCGCCACCCAGCTGCAATGGCATATCGAACAGCAGAATATCGATACCCGCAACGGTCCGCAGCTGGCCGAACTGGTGAAGCTGCTGGGCGAGCGCTGCAAAACGCTTAAAGAGATGGCGGAAACCTGCCGCTACTTCTATGAGGATTTCAGCGAGTTTGACGCGGACGCGGCGAAGAAACACCTGCGCCCGGTTGCTCGTCAGCCGCTGGAAGTGGTGCGCGATAAGCTTGAAGCGCTAAGCGACTGGACTGCGGAAAATGTGCATCAGGCTATTCAGGCGACGGCGGATGAGCTGGAAGTCGGCATGGGTAAAGTAGGGATGCCGTTGCGCGTTGCCGTTACCGGGGCCGGCCAGTCTCCGGCGCTGGACGTTACGGTTCACGCGATTGGCAAGCAGCGTTCCGTTGCGCGCATTAATAAAGCTTTAGCTTTTATCGCTGAACGCGAAAGCCAGTAATCAATCTTAAGCAGATACCAAACCGGCGCCCGTCGCCGGTTTTTTATTCGCTATCGCGAATGCCCAGACGTTTTAGCACGCCCGCGATGCCTTCGCGTAAAATCAGCGCCGCCATTTTTTGCTGCTCGCCTTCCGACATCTGTTTGACCGAATGGAGCAGCAAGCCTTCCAGCGTGGAATCATTAGCCGAATAGACAGCCGGTTTGTCAGCGGCCCCGCTTGGCGCTGTTAATGAATTCCTGCACGCGTTCGTCAATATGAATCAACCGCGCTTTTCCGCCCTGAACGCCGGGCTTTTGCGTCGTGGTCCAGTTCTCTTTACGCACCCACTTGTTGATGGTTTGCCGACTGTACCCGGTGAGCGTAGCCAGTTCTTCAGGTGTCATTCGTTCCTTGAGCACGGCGTTTTCCTTAATCGAAAGAGGTTATTAGGGGTTCATTTTATGCGATCGTTTTACACGAAACTGTGACAGGATTAACTACAGCGGGTCGATATGCAATCAGGATCTTGATGAGTTGTTTGCTTTTTCGGCGATCGGCCGCAGAAGAAGAATTTGCCGTTGACACTTTCTGGCGGGTTTCATATTATGCCGCCCGTCAACACGACAAGGTTTCTACGGTTCGGGGCTATAGCTCAGCTGGGAGAGCGCTTGCATGGCATGCAAGAGGTCAGCGGTTCGATCCCGCTTAGCTCCACCAAATCTTCTCCAGCAAGATTTGCATCGTAGAATCAAAAGCCTATCGTGGGGCTATAGCTCAGCTGGGAGAGCGCTTGCATGGCATGCAAGAGGTCAGCGGTTCGATCCCGCTTAGCTCCACCAAAATACAAAACCCTCGCCCGACGGCGGGGGTTTTTTGCTTTCTGCCTTGCCGAAAATCCCGGCAGGCGATTTTTCCCGCCGTTATTCAGCACGCCGGCATTGATAAAATAAATGAAACTGATTCCTGATTATATTTATCAATATATGTCTCTTTGTTTGATTTTATTAAAGCCTTCCAGGATGATTATTAGAACAGGGCGAATGCTTGATTTATAAGCGGAAGGAAAGTATTATTCTTCATTCATTTACGCGCTCCCGCAAATACATAATATTAACACCCGTGCTTATGGTTTTTCACAAATTGGTTAAGAAGTCCGTTGCTGCACTGGTGTTATGTTTATTGCTTACGCCGTTTGCTCGCTATATTTCACCGACGACGGTTATGGACGGCCACAAGGTCTATCTCGCCTACCTTCCCGTCAGCCTGTTGATTTCCTTATTTTTAATTTTCGGCAGGGCCGCTATTTTCCCTCTGTTTATCGGCACCGCGATCACCTTTTTTATCACCCTTGATTTACCCATTATTCCATTATTCGTATTTGTCCTGTGCCTGTTATTTCCGTTGCTGGTTTCCTGCTTTATCGCGCGTTATTATCTTGGTTCCCGCTGGCGTTTTTCGCTGACAAATAAAGGTCTCGGCGTCAGGTTATTCTGGCTGGGATTTTTTGCCCCGTTAAGCATTAAATTGCTTATGCTTCTTGCCGGGCAATACATTAATTATCCTCCATCATTAGCGCCGTTCTTTGGCAAAAGCTCGCTGATGTACCTGGTGGTCGACCTGCAAAATCTGATAGCCGCCGCGCTTATCTTTACCATGCTGTTCTACTACCCGGTACGCATGCTGCTGAATCCTTATTTCGCGCGCGCTTTCTGGCGGCGCTGCGTGCTGCGCTATCTGGCAGCGGATCGCCGTCTGTACACGTTTAGCTGGTCCGGCGCCTGGATCGCTTTTTTGGTGCTGTTATGCTGCCCCTATCAGGCGACGCTGATTTCCGGCTACCTGGTGCCCCTGGTCTTCGTGCTCTTCACCCTGGGCATTCGCCATACCGGCCCGCGGCTTATCGTCTTGCTGTGGGGAGCTTCGGCCTGGCTGCTGCTGACCTACAACGATGGCTTTATGCGCGGGGTAACCACTGAATTCGCCTTGTCGTTTATTCTTTCGGTCTTTATCTCCTTCACCGTTTGCATGTTTTATATGACGGTTAGCTTCCATAAAAATGAATGGATGAAACGCGTCTATCGTTTACAGGCGCTGACCGATCCTCTGACGCAGCTGCCGAATTTGCGCGCGCTGGAGCGGCACGTAAAGCGTTTCCCTTCCGGCTCGCTATGCTGCCTGCGCCTGTCCAACCTGGAGTTTTTAAGCCGCCACTACGGCCTGATGATGCGCGTGCACTGTAAGCGCGAAATTACCCGGCTGCTCAAGCCGTGGCTGGATGAAGATGAGCAGGTGTTTCAGCTTCCCGGCTGCGAGCTGCTTATTTTTCTGCAGGGGGCGGAAACCGAAGCGCGCCTGAACCATATGGTCGATCTGCTCAACAGCAAAAAAATCAAATGGCATAACGCCATGCTGGAGATTGAATTCGGCGCTTCGTGTAGCGTGGCGGACGGCGATATCAACGAGCTGCAGCGCACCCTTGGGCAGCTAAGCTACCTTGCCGAGCAGGCCTGCTCCGCTCACCGGGTGCTGGGCCTTAACACGCGCATTGCAGCGGTTTCGGACCAGACCACCGAGCGGGTGCTGCTATTACACAAGGTAAAGCACGCCCTGAACGATGAGGCGTCGCTGCAGCTCTTCGCCCAGCCGATTGTAAACAAGGACGGCAAGGGTTACGCAGAGATTCTGAGCAGGCTCTTTTTCAACGGGGAGATGATAACGCCCGACAAATTCATTCCGATTATCGCCGAATTTAACCTGAGCGCTCGCTTCGACATGCTGGTGATAAGCAAGCTGGTGGCTTTCCTGCGCCAGCAGGGCGGCGAGGCGCAGCATCCGCTGTTCTCGGTAAACCTGATGCCTTTCACCCTGATGCAAAAAGAGACCGCTCAGGACATAGTGACGCTGTTTGCCCAAAACCAGGTGCCGACCGGCGCGGTCATTATTGAGGTCACGGAGGAACAGGCGTTTTCGAATTCGGAAACCTCCATGCAGAATATTAATCTGCTGCGTGAAAACGGCTTCAAAATCGCCATTGACGATTTTGGTACCGGCTATGCTAACTACGAGCGCCTGAAGCGCCTGCAGGCGGATATCATTAAAATTGACGGTTGTTTTATCAAGGATCTGGCTTCTGATTCGCTTGATAACCTGATTGTGAAATCCATTTGCGATTTGGCCCGTGCTAAAGATCTGGCCGTGGTGGCGGAGTTTGTGGAAACCGAAGAGCAGCGCTCCATTCTGCTGGCGCTGGGCGTGCAGTATCTGCAGGGCTATCTGATTGGCAAACCTGAACCTCTGACCGGCCCTGACGCCGGTGAATAACAGCCTGCGGAGGGAGTCGGCATGTCTTTAGCGAATCGCTTTCGTTTACCGTTGAAAAAGACGCTGCGCGTTATCCACCTGTGCTTTATTTTTGTTTTTCTGCTGACCACTTTCCTGTTCTGGCAGCAGGGAGAGCTTTTTAATCACGGTTACCGCACCAGTCAGCTAAGCCACCTTGAAAGCGTCATCTCCCGTCTGGAAAGCCGGGCAAAATACAGAATCGACAACCTGCGCTTCCTGCAGCGTATCTTTATCGAGGCGATGGACGAGCCGCTTTTCCCCGGCGGGATGAATGCGCCTTCCGGGCTCGTCCCGCAGGACGAGCTGGTTTCTTTATGGATCAGCGAACTGGCTTTGCCCGATAGCGTTACGCTTAATATCGGGCGTAGCCGCGATGAGGCGCAGCAAATTAAACAGCAGCTGCACGCGCTGCGCAAAATTCAGGATCTCTTTCCGCTGGCCCAGCGAAGCAGGGGAGGTACCGGCGGATATCTATTACATCTCCCGCCAGGGAGAATTTATCGCTTCTCTCTCGCCAGAAATTAATTCGCTGCTGGTTCGCAGCTACAACCCGCGCCGAAAAGAGGGTTCGTTTATTCTGGCGTCACCCCTGCTTAATCCGCAGCGCAGCCCTTTCTGGACCCGGCAGAATATCGCCCGCACGCGCGCTACGCTGATCAACGGCGCGGTGCCGGTAGATTTCCACGGCCAGTGGATTGGGCTGCTGGGAATAGCCATCACGGACGAAGGCGTAAAAAAGCTGCTTAACGATTCTCTTTCGGCCCGGACGCAAAGCGCCTATCAGCTTTTTGACGAGCGGTTAAACCCTTTAACCGCCGCGGCGGGCGCGTTAAACAACGTCGAGCTTACGGCGGCGCAGCTGAGGCTGATTGGCGAAAAGCTTAAAAAGTCATCGCGCGGCACGCTGCGTTTCGGACGGATTTACGCCACCTTCGGCACCGTCTCGGGTACGGAAAGCGTTTTAATCAGCACCCAGACGTTGCGTCAGGGCCTGCATGAGGATTTCGGCCGCTTTAGCGCCCTGCTGGTGGCGATGTGGATAATCTTCGTGCTTTTGCTGTGGGCGTCCCACCGGACCATCTGCCGGCTGGTGCGCGAGATGGGCAAGCTACAGGGCGAAATGCGCTGGCATGCCTACCATGACGATCTTACCGGCGTGCTCAATCGCCGCGGCTTTTATGACAAGACGGCGCAGCTCAGCCCGCGTTACAAAGGCTATACGCTGGTGCAAATCGACCTCGATCGCTTCAAAAAGGTAAACGACCGCTTCGGGCATCAGGTGGGCGACAGCGTGCTGGCGCACGCCGCGCGGCATATTCAGCAGGCTATTCGCCAAAAGGATGTGCCTGGCCGCCTCGGCGGCGAGGAGTTTTGCGTCTACCTGCCGGATACCGATCTTGCAGCGGGTGTCGCTGTGGCAAAACGCATTAAAAAGCACCTGGAGCTCTCACCGCTTACCCTGGACAGCGGCAGCGTGCTGACCATTACCGCATCGCTTGGCGTCGCGGCGCACAGCGAACATCCGCAGCATTCTTTAGATCAGATCCAGTCGTTAGCGGATTTTCGGCTGTACCGGGCCAAGCTGCGCGGCCGGAATCAGGTTTGCGCGGACGGCGAGGAAGAAAAGCAGGCATAAAAAAACCGGGGCGCAGGCCCCGGTTTTTACGTCAGGGGGATTACAGGAACAGCGCTGCAATAGAAGCAGACAGAATGCTCACAAGCGTAGAACCGTAAACCAGCTTCAGGCCGAAGCGTGAAACCACGTTGCCCTGCTCTTCGTTCAGGCCTTTAATCGCACCGGCGATAATCCCGATAGAAGAGAAGTTAGCAAAGGATACCAGGAACACGGACAGGATGCCTTCAGCGCGCGGAGACATGCTGCTGGCCAGTTTCTGCAGGTCCATCATCGCAACGAATTCGTTAGACACCAGCTTGGTTGCCATAATGCTGCCGACCTGCAGCGCTTCATGCGCCGGCACGCCCATAACCCAGGCAATCGGATAGAAGATGTAGCCCAGAATGCCCTGGAAGGAGATACCGAACACCGCGGCGAACAGGGCGTTCAGCGCGGAAATTAACGCGATGAAACCAATCAGCATCGCCGCAACGATAATCGCCACCTTAAAGCCTGCCAGAATGTATTCACCCAGCATTTCAAAGAAGCTCTGACCTTCGTGCAGATTGGACATTTGCAGATTTTCTTCGCTCTCGTCCACGCGGTACGGGTTAATCAAAGACAGGACGATAAAGGTGCTGAACATGTTCAGTACCAGCGCCGCCACAACGTACTTAGGATCAAGCATGGTCATGTACGCGCCAACAATCGACATGGAAACGGTAGACATGGCGGTTGCCGACATGGTGTACATGCGGTTGCGCGACATCTTGCCGAGGATATCCTTATAGGCGATAAAGTTTTCTGACTGTCCCAGGATCAGCGAGCTTACTGCGTTAAAGGATTCCAGCTTACCCATACCGTTTACTTTAGACAGCAAAGTACCGATAAAGCGGATAACGATCGGCAGCACGCGAATGTGCTGCAAAATCCCGATCAGGGCGGAGATAAAGACGATAGGGCAGAGAACTTTCAGGAAGAAGAAGGCCAGACCTTCGTCATTCATCTTACCGAATACAAAGTTTGTCCCTTCATTTGCAAACGCCAGCAGTTTCTCGAACATTTCAGAGAAACCACGTACGAAGCCGAGGCCAATCTCTGAGTTCAGGAAGAACCAGGCAAGCAATATTTCAATCACTAATAATTGGATCACAAAGCGAATACGAATTTGCTTGCGGTTAGGACTCACCAGCAAAGCAAGCAGCGCAACCACTGCAAGCGCTAAAACAAAGTGCAGAACGCGGGACATATTTGCTCCAAATATGAGGCAGGTTTAATTTCGTTGCACATTCTATGAAACAAGCAATAAGAAAACGAGAGCAATCGCACACTATAGTGATGACATGTGACGGATAGCAAAATTAGTGATCAACCATACATTTCTGCTATGTTAAGTAAAGAAGCTAAAGGTTGCGTCAGCGCACACAATTCATAACAAGCCTGCTTGTTATTGCCCGTTTCTTTAACGAGTGCGCAGGAACACACCTTCCCGCCATTGCTTTCATCTATCAGAGAAATCCAGATAAGCTGTTTAAACGATCTTGATAATCATTCTCATTTTGTTAGCATGAAACATAGCAAAGGCTATATCTCAGAGGCAGATGATGACTAACAGTCGTGTTGATAACAGCAGTGGTCGGACTGCGCGCAGGCTGCGACTGGCGTTAATGGGGCCGGCGTTTATCGCCGCCATTGGCTACATCGACCCGGGTAACTTCGCCACCAATATCCAGGCCGGGGCCAGCTTCGGCTACGGGCTGCTGTGGGTGGTGGTCTGGGCGAACCTGATGGCGATGCTGATTCAGGTGCTGTCCGCGAAGCTTGGCATCGCAACGGGCAAAAATCTTGCCGAACATATACGCGACCATTATCCGCGTCCGGTTGTCTGGCTGTACTGGATACAGGCGGAAATCATTGCGATGGCGACGGATCTGGCGGAATTTATCGGCGCGGCCATCGGCTTTAAGCTGATTCTGGGCGTTTCCCTGCTGCAGGGCGCGGTGCTGACCGGTATCGCCACCTTCCTGATCCTGATGCTGCAGCGCCGCGGACAAAAGCCGCTGGAGAAAGCGATCGGCGGGCTTTTGCTGTTCGTGGCCGCCGCCTACATTGTTGAACTGATTTTCTCGCAGCCTGATTTCGTCGAGCTGGGCAAGGGGATGCTGCTGCCAACCCTGCCAACCAGCGAGGCGGTCTTCCTCGCCGCCGGGGTGCTTGGCGCGACCATCATGCCGCACGTTATTTACCTGCACTCGTCGCTGACCCAGCATATGCACGACGGCAATCGCGCGGAGCGTTATTCCGCCACCAAATGGGACGTGGCTATCGCCATGACCATCGCCGGCTTTGTGAACCTGGCGATGATGGCGACCGCCGCCGCGGCGTTTCACTTCTCCGGACATACCGGCGTGGCCGATCTGGACCAGGCATATTTGACGCTCGAACCCCTGCTCAGCCATGCGGCGGCAACGATATTCGGCCTGAGCCTGGTCGCCGCAGGGCTGTCATCGACCGTTGTGGGTACGCTTGCGGGACAGGTGGTGATGCAGGGCTTTGTCCGGTTCTACATTCCGCTGTGGGTGCGCCGCTCCGTTACTATGGCGCCGTCGTTCATTGTGATTCTGATGGGGCTTGATCCGACGCGTATTCTGGTCATGAGTCAGGTGCTGCTCAGCTTCGGCATCGCGCTGGCGCTGGTGCCGCTGCTGATTTTTACCAGCGATAAAAACCTGATGGGCGAGCTGGTGAATACCAGACTGGTTAAGCAACTCGGCTGGGCGATTGTGGTGCTGGTGGTGGCGCTGAATCTGTGGCTAATTATCGGCACCGCGTTAGGGCTATAAAAAAACCTCTCCCGGTGGGAGAGGTTGATGTTCACTTAGTGGTGATGACCGTTTCCGCGACCGCGGCCACGATGATCGTCACGGTCGTTCCAGCCTGCGCGATAGCCTCTTTCGTAGCTGCTGCGCCCCCGGTCCCAGCCGCGATGACGGTGCCAGCCACGGTCACGCCATTCATAATTTCGATGCCAGTAGCCACGGTCGCGCCAGTCGCGTCCGTCCCAGTAGTTACCGCGATAATCCCGATCGCCAATATTTAGCTTCACCGACGGCAACAGGGTGATTTCGCCCGCATTCGCCACCAGCGGGACTGACGCCAGTAATGCAATCGCAAGAATCAGTGACCTGAACATACTCTCTCCTTAACCCACGGTAGCCGCGTGGCGGCCTGTTAACGTAATATTAAGGGGTGGTAAACAAGTGTTTCATCAGCATAACTCTTAAACCGCCGGCGAGAGCACTTTTTGCTAAAAACGCCGTTTAGCGCGGCGTCCAGGTTAAACGATTACACTAGAATAGCTTCTATTTCCGCCTGCTCGGCAGCGCTGAAGTGACGGTTCGCCAGCATGCCGACCGCATCATCTATCTGGCTGATTTTGCTTGCGCCAATCAGCACCGAAGTCACTTTGTCGTCGCGAAGCACCCAGGCCAGCGCCATCTGCGAAAGCTTCTGCCCGCGGCGTTCGGCAAGCGCGTTAAGCTTGCGCACCTTCGCCAGCTTCTCTTCGGTTAACTGATCGGGATTGAGGAAGCGGCTGCCGCTTGCCGCCCGGGAGTCCGCAGGAATACCGTTAAGATAACGGTCGGTAAGCTGCCCGCCGGCCAGAGGAGAGAAGGCGATGCTGCCGACGCCTTTTTCCTGCAGCACGTCCAGCAGACCGCCTTCGACCCAGCGTTCGAACATGGAGTACTTCGGCTGGTGAATCAGGCAAGGCGTGCCAAGATCGTTAAGAATATCAATCGCCTGTCGCGCGAGCTCCGCAGGATAGTTCGAAAGCCCTACGTACAAAGCCTTGCCCTGGCGGACCACGTGATCAAGCGCGCGCATCGTCTCTTCAAGCGGCGTTTCCGGATCGGGACGATGGTGATAGAAGATATCCACGTACTCAAGCCCCATCCGCTTCAGGCTCTGGTTCAGGCTTGCTATCAGGTATTTGCGTGAGCCCCAGTCGCCATAAGGGCCATCCCACATCGTATAGCCCGCTTTGGACGAGATAATCAGCTCATCGCGATACGGCAAAAAATCTTCACGCAGGATTCGCCCGAAGTTCTCTTCTGCGGATCCCGGAGGCGGACCATAGTTGTTTGCCAGATCCAGGTGGGTGATGCCCACGTCGAAAGCGCGGCGCAGCAGCTGGCGGCTATTGTCGAGCAGCGTGGTATCGCCGAAGTTATGCCACAGCCCAAGCGAAACGGCAGGAAGCCTGAGTCCGCTGTGGCCGCAACGGCGATACTCCATTGATTCATAACGGGAAGGATTTGCCTGATAGACCATTTTATTACCCTTGTCAGTGAATTCGCAACTTAGTGTATACGTTTACACAACGCCTGTGACCATCAGACGACGGCTCCTTTTGCTGTAAAACATTCTTTCCAGGGCCCGATCGGCGTATATCCTCGACACCGATCGCAGATATTCAATACTCACAGCAGGCCCTGCTAAAAGGAACATGCTATGCGCTACTGTGTTGCGGACTATCTCCTTGACCGTCTTAACGAATGTGGGATTGCCCACCTCTTTGGCGTGCCGGGCGATTACAACCTACGGTTTCTGGATAACGTCATTGCGCATCCGCAGCTTGCCTGGGTCGGCTGCGCCAACGAGCTTAACGCGGCCTATGCCGCAGACGGTTATGCCCGCTGTAACGGCGCGGGCCGCTTTGCTGACGACCTTCGGCGTGGGCGAGCTCAGCGCAATCAACGGCATCGCGGGCAGCTACGCGGAATACCTGCCGGTCATTCACATCGTCGGCGCGCCCTGCCTGGCGGCCCAGCAGCGCGGCGAGCTGATGCACCACACGCTGGGCGATGGGGATTTTCAGCACTTCGCGCGCATGGCAAAAGAGGTCACCGCAGCCCAGGGCGCGCTCACGCCAGAAAATGCGTGTTATGAAATAGATCGCGTGCTGCGGGAAGCGCTCAGCAAAAGCCGCCCCGGCTATTTGCTCCTGCCGGCTAACGTTGCTCAGACACCGGCGACAAAACCCGCCAATCCTTTAGATCTTAACGCCCGGCCTGCCGAAACCGCAGTGCTGGATGATTTTCGCAAAGCAGCGCAGGCAAAACTTTCCGAAAGCCGCAGCGTAGCCCTGCTTGCTGACTTCCTTGCGCTGCGTTACGCGCAGCAAAAGGCGCTGCAGCAGTGGATGGACGACACGCCGCTGCCGCATGCGACCTTGCTGATGGGAAAAGGGCTGTTTGATGAAGGGCTGCAGGGATTTATCGGCACCTACAGCGGCGCGGCGAGCGAAGAGGGCATTAAAACGGCCATTGAAGGCGCCGAGCTGGTGGTCTGCGTCGGGGTAAAATTTACCGATACCATCACCGCAGGCTTTAGCCAGCGGCTCACGAACCGGCAAACGATAGACGTACAGCCGGACGCGACGCGGGTGGGCGACCGCTGGTTCAGCGGCCTGCCGATGTCCGAGGCCGTTGAGGTGCTGCATCAGCTTTGCAAACGTCAGGTTTCTCACTGGCCTGTTTGCCGGCAAAAACCCCCGGCGCTGCCCGTGTGCGAAAGCGGAATACTGGATCAGCATGCGCTCTGGCAGGCTGTACAGGATTTCCTGCAGCCGGGCGATATCGTGCTGGCCGATCAGGGCACCGCGGCATTCGGCGCGGCGACGCTGACGCTGCCTGCGGGCACGACTTTTATCGCCCAGCCGCTGTGGGGATCGATCGGCTACACCTTACCCGCCGCCTTTGGCGCGCAGACCGCCTGTCCTCGCCGTCGCGTGGTGCTGCTGATCGGCGATGGTTCCGCCCAGCTCACCGTCCAGGAGCTGGGATCGATGCAGCGCGACGAGCAAAAGCCGGTGATTTTGCTGCTCAATAACGAAGGCTACACGGTGGAAAGGGCGATTCACGGCGCGGAGCAGCGCTATAACGACATCGCCCCGTGGAACTGGACGCAATTGCCGCAGGCCCTGCACCTGGATTGCCAGGCGCAGTGCTGGCGCGTGACGGAGACGGTGCAGCTTAAAGAGGTGCTGCAAAAAGCGGCAAAAGCACAACGCCTTACGCTTATCGAAGTCGTTCTGCCCAGGCAGGATATTCCTGAACTGCTCCAGGCGGTTACCGCGTCGCTCGCCAGAAGCAATGCGGACGAAAGCTAGCGCCCGCTTCTGTCCACCATCATCACCGGCTTGCCCGCCAGCAGCAGCCAGGCCGGAAGCATGACGATGCACAATAGCGGCAGCAGCTTGATATCCGGCACCACGGCCATCGCCATAAACAGGCTCAGCCAGCCGTCACGCGTGACCACCAGCACCATGCCGAGGATGGCGCACGACAGGGTGATAGCCGCCGGAACGGCCTCCACGTGCTGGTGCAGCATCATTCCCAGCGCAACCCCCACGAAGACCACCGGGAAAATACGTCCGCCGCGAAATCCGCTGGCGGAGGCGACAACCAGCGCCGCGAGTTTCACCACCGCGAACATCAGCAGCGCGGTGACCGTATTATCCTCAGAAAGCGCAAGCCGCCGCATCTCATCGAGCCCTTTAAACAGCGTCACTTCCCCGCCGATAATGCCCAGCAGGCCAAGCGCAAAACCGCCTGCGCTAAGGATCAGCACCGGATGCCTGAGCCTGTGCATCAGGCGGTGCGCACGCGGTAAGCACCATACGGCAATCATACCAAGCGCGATGGCGATGGCCGTTACTACCGCCCCGCTGAAAATATCCACCAGGCGTAGCTCGGGGTAAGGCGCGACCGGCAGCGCGAAATTGGGATGGAAGAACAGGTCGGTGGTTAGCGCGCCTGCGGCGGCCGCCATAAGCGGCGCAAACAGTCTGTCCCACAGCGGCACGTCGCTATTGCCGCTGAGCGTCTGGGAGAAAATAAGCGCGGCCGCGACGGGGGTGCCGAACAGCGCGCCGATCGTCCCGGCTGCGGCAAGTATCGTCCAGTCCAGCGCCCCCACGCGCGGGAAAAGGCGCGCGCCGACGGCGACGGCCAGCGCGATATTCACCGCCATAACAGGATGCTCGGGCCCCAAGCTAACGCCGCCTGCCAGACCAATAATCAGGGCGAGGACCAGCCCCGGCAGCGCCGTCACCGGTACGGGGGCGCCGATTAACGGCTCCGTTGCCGGATCGGGCCCCGCGTGGCCTGGCATATAGCGAATCACCAGCCCCACGGCGATGCCCGTAAGCGTAAGCATCAGCAGTATCCAGCCGGGAGAGTTCAGGTCCAGGCCAAAGCGTGCGGGCAGGCTTACCCACAGGCAGTTTTGTAAAACGGCTGCGGCTTTCATCAGCGCAATCAATATCAGGCTGGAAAAGATGCCGATAACTAAAGCTGGAAGCGAAAGAACCAGCATGGTTCTGGCTCGCGGATGAAGCATGAGAGTTCCTTAATCTGAATAGTTAAGCGCAAGACTCGCCCCTTTTTTACCACCTGTCGCACGGCCGTCGAACCCGTTGTGTAAAAGAGGCTGAAACGGTCAAGCTAATCTGTGATATACCTCTATAATTGCGGGGCATTTATAGCAAGGGCGTTGTTGTTTTGGCGGGCTTTTTTTACAGTGTTGCCAGAACTTATTCTGACTTTAGCGGAGCAGTTGAAGAATGACCAAATATGCTTTGGTGGGGGATGTTGGCGGCACCAACGCGCGTCTTGCACTGTGTAACGTTGAAAATGGTGATATCACCCGGGCAAAAACCTATTCCGGCCTCGATTTCCCGAGCCTTGAAGCGGTGGTGGTGCATTATCTCAAAGAGCACAACGCAACCGTGACGGATGGCTGCATCGCTATTGCCTGCCCGATAACCGGGGACTGGGTGGCAATGACCAACCATACCTGGCAGTTCTCGATAGCCGCGATGCAAAAGAATCTCGGCTTCGAACATCTGGAAATTATTAACGATTTTACCGCCGTTTCCATGGCCATTCCGATGATCAAAGAAGAGCATCTGATGAAGTTCGGCGGCGGCGAGCCGGTGGCGGGCAAACCGGTAGCCGTGTATGGCGCGGGTACGGGGCTGGGCGTGGCGCATCTTGTTCACGTAGATAAACGTTGGGTGAGCCTGCCGGGCGAAGGCGGCCACGTTGATTTCGCCCCAAACAGCGAAGAAGAGGGCATTATTCTCGAAGAGCTGCGCGGTGAAATCGGTCACGTTTCCGCAGAGCGCGTGCTGTCAGGCCCGGGGCTGGTCAATCTCTACCGCGCGATTGTCAAATCAGACGGCCGCGAGCCTGAGCGTTACGAGCCAAAAGACATCACGGAGCGGGCGCTGGAAGACAGCTGCACCGACTGCCGTCGCGCGCTTTCGCTGTTTTGCGTGATTATGGGGCGCTTCGGCGGCAACCTGGCGTTAACGCTCGGCTGTTTTGGTGGCGTTTATATCGCCGGCGGCATCGTGCCGCGCTTTTTGGAATTCTTTAAAGCCTCCGGTTTCCGCGGCGGCTTCGAAGATAAAGGGCGTTTTAAAGATTACGTCAAAGACATCCCGGTTTATCTGATTACCCACGAGCAGCCGGGCCTGCTGGGAGCGGGGGCGCATCTGCGTCAGACGCTGGGGCAAATTCTGTAAACCTGTCGGGCGCAGACGCCTGCGCCCGTTTTCACGCTTCTACAGCCGCATCAGCTGGCGAAACTCTTTGACTTTGCTGCGGCTGACCGGTACCTGAAAATCTAAATCCCGCAGGCGTAAAATATAGGTGTTGTTAAACCACGGCTCGATCTCGCGGATTTTGCTCAGGTTCACGCAGTAAGAACGGTGGCAGCGGAAGAAATGGCTTTCCGGCAGGCGGCTGCAAAATTCCGTAATGTTCATCGGCATCACGTAAGCTTCGCGCCGCGTGTAGACAAACGTCATTTTTTCGTGCGCTTCGGCGTAATAAATATCGTTGATATCCGTCACTATGATGCGCTCATCCTTCACCAGATTAATGGTGACGTTTTCGCGGCTGCTTTGACCCGTGGCATGGGGCGCGCTTTGCTGCTGCCAAGCTGCCTCCAGCTTTTGCAGCATGCCGATAATGCGCGACTCCTGATAGGGTTTTAAAATGTAGTCGAACGCTTCCAGCTCAAAGGCCTCAACCGCGTGCTCTTTCCAGGCGGTGATAAAAACGATAAACGGCTTATGGGCGAATTTGCTGATGTTCTGCGCCAGCAGCACGCCGTCCAGGGAAGGGATATTGATATCCAGAAAAATGGCGTCCACTTCGTGGTGCTGCAGATATTTCAGCACGTCCATGCCGTCATCAAAGGTGGCGACGATATCCATCTGCGAGTGCTCTTTAATCAGCCAGTTCAGCTCCTGCTGGGCCAGCACCTCATCTTCTACAATGATGACCTTCATGCTCTTTCTCCTTCCGACGCCAGCAGGCCCGGCGGTACGGCCTTCACCGCGTGAGGCACGTAAAACGCGATCTCGGTGCCAGGCTCCAGGCGGCGGATGTGCAAACCTTCGCCATAGAGGAGCTTCACCCGGTGATGCACGTTCAGCAGGCCAATTTTATTGCCCGGCATCTCGTTGGCCTCGACGCGCTCAATAACCTGCCGATCGATGCCGTTGCCGGTGTCCCTTACCGCAATGCGCACCCGGTTGCCGCTTTCCTCCACGCTGATGGTGACGACGCCCTTGCCTTTGCAGGGCTGAATGCCGTGCACTATGGCATTTTCTACCAGCGGCTGGATAAGCAGGCTTGGGATCAGGCAGTTCACCTCTTCATCAATCTGATAAATCACCGTCAGCTTATCGCCGAAGCGGGCCCTGCTCGATGGCGATATAATCCTTTATCTGATAAAGCTCTTTTTTGATATCAATCTGCTCGTCGTCATTTAGCTCGATGTTGTATCGCAGGTAGCGCGACAGGTTGAAAATCAGCTGCCGGGCGGTGTCCGGATTAAGGCGAATCGACGACGAAATGGCGTTTAAGGCGTTAAACAAAAAGTGGGGGTTAATCTTGCTTTGCAGCGCCCGCAGCTCGGCCTTATTGGCCATTTCGCGAAGCTGTTCGGCGCGGGAAACCTCCAGCTGCGTGGAGATAATCTGCGACAGCCCGACCGCCATCTCCTGCAGCGTTGAGGTAATCTGGTGCGCGTGGCGATAGTAGATTTTCAGCGTGCCGGTTACCACGCCCTTTTCCCACAGCGGAATGATGATTAGCGAGTGGATTTCCGGCGTGCGGTACGCCTCGTCGTCGTTGCGGATAATGATTTTACCGTCGCGCAGCGCCTGCTGGGTTCGCGGGCTGATGCCGATATCGTTCTGCTTATAGTTTTTTTCACCAACCCCAACGTAGGCCAGCACCTTATCGATATTGGTAATGGCTACCGCGTCGGCGTTGATATCCTGGCGAATAATGTCGCACACCTGACGCAGGGATTCGCTGTTCACGTTACGGAATAAGGGCAGGGTTTTGTTGGCGATATCCAGCGCAAGCTTCGCCTGACGCGCCGCGCTTGCCTCTTTTTCGCCCTCCACGCTTTGCACCAGCAGCACGATAAAGCCGATGGAGACGGTGCCAAGAATCATCGGAATACCGATTTTCGATACGATATCCCAGCCCAACGTGATGGAGGGAGCCCACAGCACCACCAGGATCATGGTCATGGTTTCACACAGCATGCCGCCCATAATCCCCACGCGCCAGTGCTGCTCTTTGGGAATTTTGCGGTTGATCCAGCCCGAGATAAAACCGGCCGCAATGCTGGTGATAAAACAGGGAACGGCGGTGATGCCGCCGATATCAATCAGATAGCGGTGCGTGCCGGCAATCACGCCGGTAATGATTCCCACCCACGGGCCAAACAAAATACCGCCCGCCATCACGGCGATAATACGCACGTTAACCAGTGAGCCTTCAACGTGGACGCCGGACCAGGTGCTGAAGAGGGCGAACATGGAGAAAATGGCGGTAACGGCCAGCAGCTCTTTGGGCGTATGGGCGTTTTTATGCAGCAGCTCGCGGAACAGGCGGATGCGAATCAGGAAAAACAGACAAATAAGCATCAACGCCGCCCGGTCGAATACCGCCAGCAGCATAGTAAAAATTTCGTGCACGGGTTACTCGCATGCCTGAGGGGAGAGGGGTAATGATAAGGAAATTCCGGCGGGGTTGCCAGAAAAGCGGCCGACGGGATTTTGGTGGGCGGGTAAGCAAAGCGCCGCCCGCTGCGAATAAGGGATGGACAGCGCCGCCTGTCCATCCTGGATTTTAGCTTATCTGCCGCCCAGCTGCTCCAGCCCGGCGGCGGTCAAATCTTCCGGCGTGGCGCGGCCGACAAAATCCACCTCAAAATCATCGGCCGCAAAGTCAGGCGGAGACCTGCCTTCGACAAACGCCGGCCACTGGCGCTGCAGGTAGGCGGCGTTCTTCTCACACCAGGGCGCGGCGGCGATATACATCACGTTGCTGTCGAACTCGCCCAGATGCTCGTTTTCCACCGCGTGAATCACATCGCAGTGCCAGAACACCGTGTCGCCCGCTTCCATATCGGGAATTGAGGAAATCCCCGTTAATAAAAGGGGATGCCATTGTTCGTTAATGGAAAGCGCGCGCCCGGGTTTGGCCTCGCAAAGAGACTCTTCCGGCACATCGTCCTGCAGCGCACGCAGCAGAATATAGGCCATAGCGTTGGCGACAGGCAGCAGGTTTAGCGTACCGCCGTGCTTACGCTGCGGGCTAAGCGCCGTCCAGCCCTGGAAGGTGCGGAACATGGAGCAAACCGCCGGGGAAGGAAACTCGCGGACCTCCGTGCGGGCCTTCTGCGGCAAAGGGGTTGTACTTCTGCCATTCGCCGGAAAAGACATGGCGATAAACGTGCCGGAAATTCTCATCCAGCCAGCGCTCTACCGAG
This sequence comes from Dryocola mayonis, assembly GCF_051307045.1. Taxonomy (NCBI): domain Bacteria; kingdom Pseudomonadati; phylum Pseudomonadota; class Gammaproteobacteria; order Enterobacterales; family Enterobacteriaceae; genus Dryocola; species Dryocola mayonis. Next base: position 3,061,446 of record NZ_CP150452.1, on the reverse strand, counting down.
CCGCCGTCCACGTGGGGAGAAAGGCCTAAAGAGGTGGAGCGGGGCGGGCGACGGCGGGTACGGTCGGCATAGCTCACCACGCGGTCGGCATCAAAATGCTGCCTGCCGGCGCCGTGCGTTTCCCAAAGGTTATTAAGAAACACCTGAACCGCCTTCATACGCTCGTGCTGGCGAGCCTCAACCTGCGGCCTGGACCAGTAAATACCGTAAATCTGCGGTTTGCTGGCGGCAAGGGTGCCGAAATAGTTATCCTCCGCGGCGTTCTTTAGCTTCTCAACGAAGTCGTTTTTTTCCAGATAATCGCCGATCTCTTCGTTCCATGCCTGTGCCTGCGCCTGTGGGAACACGCCTTTTATAGTGCAGCATCCGCGCTGGCGGATTAGCGCCTTTTGCTGCTCGCTGACGCGGTGATGAATGATATCGTCCGCGTGGATCTGCGGAACGGGATTTTCGCCGCGATCTCTTTCCGAGCGGATCGCTTCGATCTGGCGCTTCATGTCATTTTCCAGCTCTGCGAAGACTTCTTTATACCGGGGAAGCTCCCGGCGCAGGCGTTGTTTTATCTCGCGAATAGCTTGTGGCAAATCATCAATGTGCAGGTTCATGCGAGGACTCCACTTCGTGGTAAGGAAAGAGGTTATTGGTTTGTTATCGCTGGGTTAATATAAGCCTCTTTGCTTAAATGAAATAGGGATTACTTTCAAATGAAAGTTCATGTTTTATGCGGGCAGAAAAATATTTTGCTCGCCCTCTCGACAGACGATTTTTATTCGGGCTATTTTCTATTCAGGCCACCACAAGGTGGCAGCGTCGCTCGGACGGTCCGGGCGCTTACGTAATCTGAGGAATCTATGGCTGACACCAGTCCTGCACGCCGTTTTTCGCGTATCGATCGTCTCCCGCCCTATGTGTTTAACATTACCGCCGAGCTGAAAATGGCGGCGCGTCGCCGCGGCGAAGACATTATCGACTTCAGTATGGGCAATCCGGATGGCCCAACCCCGCCGCATATCGTGGAAAAACTCTGTACCGTGGCGCAGCGCGACGATACGCACGGCTACTCCACCTCCCGCGGCATTCCGCGCTTACGCCGCGCTATTTCACGCTGGTACAAAGATCGTTACGAAGTGGATATCGATCCGGAAAGCGAGGCGATCGTGACCATCGGCTCCAAAGAGGGGCTGGCGCACCTGATGCTGGCAACGCTCGATCACGGCGATACGGTGCTGGTGCCCAATCCAAGCTATCCGATCCATATTTATGGCGCGGTGATCGCCGGCGCCCAGGTGCGCTCCGTGCCGCTGGTGGAAGGCGTGGACTTCTTCAACGAGCTGGAACGCGCCATTCGCGAAAGCTATCCAAAACCGAAAATGATGATCCTCGGCTTCCCGTCGAACCCGACGGCGCAGTGCGTAGAGCTGGCGTTTTTTGAGAAGGTGGTGGCGCTGGCGAAGCGTTATGACGTGCTGGTGATCCACGACCTGGCCTACGCCGATATCGTCTACGACGGCTGGAAAGCCCCATCGATTATGCAGGTGCCGGGCGCTCGCGACGTGGCGGTAGAGTTCTTCACCCTGTCGAAAAGCTACAACATGGCGGGCTGGCGCATTGGTTTTATGGTGGGCAACCAGGAGCTGGTAAGCGCGCTGGCGCGTATTAAAAGCTATCACGACTACGGCACCTTCACCCCGCTGCAGGTGGCGGCCATCGCCGCGCTGGAAGGGGATCAGCAATGCGTGCTGGATATCGCCGCGCAGTACAAGCGCCGCCGCGATGTGCTGGTTAAAGGCCTGCATGAAGCGGGCTGGATGGTGGACTGCCCGAAAGCCTCCATGTACGTCTGGGCGAAAATCCCCGAGCAGTATGCGGCGATGGGCTCGCTGGAGTTTGCTAAAAAACTGCTGCAGGACGCAAAAGTCTGCGTCTCGCCGGGAATAGGATTCGGCGACTATGGCGATACCCATGTGCGCTTCGCGCTGATTGAAAATCGCGATCGCATCCGTCAGGCGGTGCGGGGTATTAAGGCGATGTTCAGAGCCGATGGGCTGTTGAGTAGCGGCTCTAAATCTTCCGTCGAGGTAAACGAGTAAAACGAAAACAGGAGCCCCGGGCTCCTGTTTTTTATCATCTGCTGCGCGTGATGTTATTCAACCATCATCACAAAAGTACCGACCCACACCACCAGAATGACCGAGATACCCATCAGAAAATATTTCACTTCACATGCTCCGTACGTGTTAACGCACTTTGATCGCCAGATAACGCAGTATAGAAAAGTGAAACCGCCGGCTGGAAAATTTGGGATTAACTTCATCCTTCCACAGGCCGCTTCACATTGTATTCCATGGCCGAACCATCGACCGGACGGCGCTAATGTACTCTCAAATCCCGAAGGAAAACAAGTGTCGCCAAAATGTGACGGTTATCATTCTTTTCGGTAATTTGTGAAAAGCAGCTTTAATGAAAATTAGATTAATAATTAATTGGTTACGCAGCACTTTTTGGTTAAGGAAGGGGGCGGCAATGTGGAGAATATGCATTCTGGCCAACCCTAAAGCGGCGCATATAACAGGATAAAAAAATGATTATTTCAAAGCAAAATGCGGAACGCTGCCGGTGGGGTGAAATTGCGACGGCTGGCATCTGGTGAAAGGGCAGGCGCCGAGCGTTATTCATCAAAGGAACAAGGAGAATATTTACCGTTCGCAGGGCTCAGTTTCAGAGTTCTGCAACAGCCGTAACGGAGCTTTTGTGCCAAAATTCTTGTCCAGATGAAAATATTTCTGATGTATTAATTTCTCCGCTAATAAAGCCAACGGGCCTATGACGACAACATCGACTTCGCAGACTGAATCTTCAACGCAGACGACCTCGGTTCGCCTGCTGTTTTCCGCGCTTATGCTGGTAATGCTGCTGGCCGCGCTCGATCAAACCATCGTTTCCACCGCGCTGCCCACTATCGTTGGGGAGCTTGGCGGGCTGGAAAAACTCTCCTGGGTCGTCACTTCCTATCTGCTGGCTTCCACGATAGTGGTGCCGCTGTATGGAAAATTCGGCGATCTGCTGGGGCGCAAAATTGTCCTGCAAACGGCGATTGTGCTCTTTTTGATTGGTTCGGTGCTTTCGGGCATCGCGCAAAATATGACGCAGCTTATTTTGATGCGGGCCCTGCAGGGGCTTGGCGGCGGCGGGCTGATGGTGGTGACCATGGCGGCTGTAGGCGACGTTATTCCTCCTGCCGAACGCGGAAAATATCAGGGCCTGTTCGGCGGCGTATTCGGGCTGGCGACTGTGGTCGGCCCGCTGATCGGCGGGTTTTTGGTCGAGCATTTTTCCTGGCGCTGGATATTTTACATCAACCTGCCTTTGGGGATTTTTGCCCTGCTGGTTATCGGCGCGGTGCTCAAACCCCAGACGGCGCGCATTCGTCATCAAATCGACTTTCTGGGCGCGGGATATCTCGCCATCTCGTTAACCTGCCTGATTCTTTTCACCAGCCAGGGCGGTACGGTAATGGCCTGGTCCGATCCGCAGCTATGGTGCATTTTTGCTTTCTTCGTCGTCACGCTCGGCGGATTTATTTATGAAGAGCGGCTGGCCATCGAACCCATTATTCCTTTGGGCCTGTTTCGCGATCGCACCTTTTTACTGAGCTGCCTGATTGGTTTTATTATCGGCATGTCGCTGTTTGGCTCCATGACCTTCCTGCCGCTGTATCTGCAGGTCGTCAAATTCTCCACGCCGTCGCAGGCCGGGATGCAGCTGCTGCCGCTGATGGGCGGGCTGATGCTCACCTCTATTATCAGCGGGCGCATCATCAGCAAAATTGGCCGCTACCGTATCTTCCCGATAATGGGTACGCTGCTGACGTTTATCGCTATGCTGCTGCTGGGCACGTTAAAAATCGCTACCCCAATCCACATGCTTTATCTTTATATCGCGCTGCTGGGGTTTGGCCTCGGCATGGTGATGCAGGTGCTGGTGCTGGCGGTGCAAAACAGCGTGGAACAAAAGCTGATTGGCGTGGCGACCTCAAGCGCGACCCTGTTCCGCCAGATTGGCGGCTCTATCGGCGTGGCGGCCTTCGGCGCTATTTTTACCAACGTGCTGCAGAATAAACTTATCGCGCTGATCCCGCCGGACGTTCAGCTGCCGCAACACCTGAGCGCAAATGCGGTGCACGAGCTGCCCGCGGCGCTGCGCGACGATTATCTGCAGGCTTTTGGTTCGGCGCTTCACTCGGTGTACATCATATCGGCGGGCGTCGTTATCTTCGCCTTCCTGCTGTCGCTGCTGATGAAAGATGTGCCGCTGCGTAAATAGCAGCCCGCGCCGGGGGGGGTATTTCTGGCCGCTGTAGAAGGGATAGTCTGAGGAAGAACAGATGTTAAAAACGATCGATCTGAATAGCGATTTGGGCGAAAGCTTCGGGCAATGGACCATGGGCGACGACGCCGCCATCCTGCAGCTGGTCAGCAGCGCCAACGTGGCCTGCGGGTTTCACGCCGGTTCCCCGGCGGGCATTCTGCAAACCCTGCGCGCGGCAAAGGCTCAGGGCGTGACCATCGGCGCGCATGTCGCCTACCCGGATCTGGTGGGCTTTGGCCGCCGTAATATGGATATCGCCAGCGATGAGCTGACCGCCGATGTGATTTACCAGATTGGCGCGCTGCAGGGGCTGGGCCCGCGCGGCGGGTACCCAGGTGCGCTATGTGAAACCTCACGGCGCGCTCTATAACACCATTGCCCATAATGAACGCCAGGCAACGGCTGTTATCGACGGCATTCTGGCGGTTGATGCGCAGCTGCCGCTGGTGGGGCTTGCGGGTTCGCCGTTGCTGGCGCTTGCGCGGCGCAGGGGGCTGAAAACCATTGCCGAAGCCTTCGCCGACCGGGCCTATCACGCTGACGGTACGCTGGTGTCCCGCCGGGAAGCCGGCTCCGTGCTGCACGATGCGCAGCAGGTCGCGGAGCGCATGCTGCAGCTGATTACCGACGGCGGAGTGAAATCTATCGAGGGTGAATTTACGCCGATCCAGGCGGAGTCCATTTGCGTCCACGGCGACAGTCCCGGCGCTGTTGCCATGGCACGACAACTGCGCACGCTGCTCGAAGAGCGGGGCGTTTTGATCAGGAGTTTTGCGTTCTGAGCAAAGCATTCAAAGCTAATTATTAGCCTGCGGCGATATATATCATGCGGGGCACTGGCCTTGTCGCCACCGGACAGCGGTAATCAGCAATTATCGCCGGGTCAAAATCCTTCTCTAAAAGCCTGGCGTGACGCCGGGAGGGCTCCGTGAAAAAATCTCTTCTTCTTTCAGCCGTGCTGGTGTTTATTAGTTCTTCCGCTATCGCACAAAATATTACCGTTGATGTGCCCAGCGGCTACAAAATTGCCGTGGTTCCGAGTTCAGTTTCGGTTCCGCAGGCCATAAATATCGTCTCAGCTGCGCCGCAGACAGTGTATGTCGCTCCGGCGCCGGCTGCCGTTTATCATCCACGGGCACGTCATGCGGCAAGCGTAGCGGAAGGCATGATTATTGAACACCAGTACGACGATCATCATTAATAAAGCTGAAGTTATTAAAGCCCGCTGAGCCGCATCGCATCTGTTTCAGCTTGCTGGAAATGGCGGGCCAGAAGGCTTGCGTAGCCTGGGTTTGATAAGAGGGGGCGAAGGTATGAATGGTGTCCCCTGCAAATAACTATTTCCAATTAACAATTGTTTGATATGGTTAATTAATTTTAAATATGCCTTTTGTTTCATTCATAAATTTATTTATCGGAACGAAACAAGGAGCTTTTTTTCGTGCAACCAGATTGATAGTCTGCGGATGTCAAGACAATTACAGGGGGAGTAATTGCATAATTAAGGCAGAAATCACCTTGACAGTTAATTGTACAATGTCATAGGCCGCTTTCGCGGCCTGGTTGAGTTAGTGCATTTTAGAGAATATATACTCTCCGACTAATGTTGATCCTGTCTTTGATAAATGACCATAATCAGTATAAACAGGCTTTCCATTTATTATAACATTGCATGAGTTTCCGTAACATAACGCCTCTCGGGGATCTATAAAATAAACCTTAGAGTATTTCTTAGCTATTGATTCTAATGTTGGATTGATAGCTTTATTTTCTTTAGGTTCTGATGTGTCACAATTTGCAGAGTTAAGCAAACGGTTTATAGGCAATGAATTTTTCGCCAGACACTCGAACATCAATTTTTTTGAACCAGGCGTGTCGCCAATAAGATATAAAGTTGACTTTGAGTTAACTATGTCCTTTATAAAGGAACTTATTTCTAAGTTCCATTTGGCATTTATATTTATTTCTGAATCATCAAATGATGCATCTCTTTTGTTTTTTGGTTCATTCCACACTGTTGCCCATATGATTTTTTTTCCAGGATGAGCATTAATAAAATCAATAGTCAGTTGATAGCGTTTCAAACAGCTGTCAGTACTCGAGCGAGAAAAGTAATTACTGGTTGAATCACAACCATCTAAAGCCAAAGAAACAACTTTCTTACCTGCTGTTGATATATAATGATAGAAATGCCGTGCATGACTGCTTCCAATTAAAATGTATTCAAAATTCTTTTCATCAGAATTAAAATATAGTGGTTTTGGACTATTGGCAAGGCCATCATGACCCTCGTTTTGGGCTCTGTATGTCTTGGCGTCAACCATAAATTCCTTCGCATCATCAAGGCGGGAGTTTATTCCATTAAGTGAAACAATGTGCGAAATATAAACAGTCAGTACATAAATAGCTAAACTTGCATATCCAAAATTCCGACGGCGTTCAACGAAATAATAAAGCGATATAGAAATCGCGAAAATACTTAAGAAGTAAATAGGAAAGGATTCAGGAATATACATCTTCTTAAAAGCGACAAGTACGACCCAGTGGACTAAGTATAATGAATATGATATTTTCCCAATGAATTGGAGGGCGCCATTTGATAGCAGGCTTTTTTTAGTATTAGAAGAAATAATAAGGGCCGCGCCAAATGTAGGGATAGTTGCCGCCAGTCCCGGCCACATAGTTATGTCATTGAATATAAAAAAAGAAGCAATTACAAGAATTATACCTATAACCTCTATTGCTTTACGTGGTTTAGCTCCTAATGAAAGAGGATACAAACAAACCAGTCCGCCTAATAGCATCTCCCAGGCTCTTGTCGTTATCATGAAATAAGAGTAGTCAGGATTTGACTTTGTGATAATAGCAGAAAAAATAAATGAAATTATAAATAAGGATGCTATAGAAAGTCTGAAGAAACGTACAGGTAAGTATCTGTATGCTGCAAGTATCATTATAGGGTATAAAATGTAAAATTGCCATTCTACTGATAATGACCAAGTGTGTAGTAAAAATTTCTCTTTAGAAGATTGATCAAAATAACCAGACTCACCAAAATAAATATAATTTGAGTAGAATAATAAGGATGAGTATGAGTGCCCACCGATCTCTTTATAGGTAAGTGGTTCAATAAATAGGTATCCAAAAATTAATAATGCAAGGACTACTATACATAATGATGGAGCAATTCGCTTAGCTCTGGAAATGTAAAATTTAAGGATGCTGAAATTATTAGCCATTGCACCTTTGATAATGATGCTTGTCATCAGGAAGCCGGAGATGACAAAAAAAACATCAACCCCAGCAAATCCGCCAGAAAGATAACCATTATTAAAATGGTAGAGCACAACTGACATTACAGCTAGCGCCCTGAGCCCTTGTATATCTTTTCTAAATTCCTTCATTAACAAACTCTCTTACACCTCAGAAGTTATAGAATTCTAGCATCATAAAATTACTATAATTGACAATGCGATACCAGAACATTGTTTTTCGGTTTGAAATTTTTTATTTAGGAACATAATGTTCATTTTCTAAATAAAATTTTCTTGTGTCAGTATCAGCATGCTTCACTTTAAACATTCTGACGTACAATTGAATCAGTTTTATTAATGCTTCATATCTGTAACTATTGCCATTAACAACAGTATATAACTGGATTTTTTTTATGATAACTTTGATTTCCGCTAGCAGAAGCATACCAGAATCAAGTATTATTTTTTTATCCATTGCTTGTTTAACTCCATTCTAAAATAAAATTTATTCACTTTATACTTTAATTTTCACGTGAATAATTTAGCAGCGGTATTGCTTTTTTAGATAAGGCAACACTTTTTGCATCAATATAACGTTGAAAAAACCATGATGCAGTATATAAAGATATTAAGCAAAGTAAGGCTGCTATAAATGCTGCAGATGTATAATTTATCCCTGAAATAGAGTTTACATACATAAATACTGGTGAAATCAAGAAGAACACTGGCATTTGCAATAAATAAGCAGAAAATGATACTTTGCCTAGCCAGACAGAAAAATTATTAGTAGTGACGATGTGAAGTATTCGTGATTTGACGCATGTCATAACCAATAGGTATCCTGAAAGTAAAGTATATAAATAGTAACCATCAATTTTATTAGCTCTTAAAATTCCAGTTTCAAGATGACCTAGCATTGTATACGCATGTTGTTTATAGTGATATCCTCCCAAATAAATGCCGATTAGTAATAGAATACTAACAACAATTTTGTTTTTTATATCAGGCATATAATACAATGATGCACCTAATAAAAAGGCGGAGTAACCGAATCCTATTTTATTTGGCGCGTTTATGCCAAAAAGAAAAGCTAATACAATATATATGATTACCCTTGATTTAAGCGTATGGATAACTGGGGCTGAGAAGAAAATTAAAAACGAGCCAAATAACTCCACTTGCATAGTCCACACCACCCAGTTATATGTTGCATCGCCCAGTAGTATGGATGAAAATAATGCATTGTATATGACGTGGAATAAGCCTAAGTCAGTTGTTGAGCCCCATTGTGATATCCAGGGTAAACCTGCTGCATGTCCATGGAATATAATTAGCACTAATGAACATAGCATAATTGAAACAAAGGTGGGATAGGCGAGACGAATATATCTGGCGGAGAACATTTTTGCTGCATTTCGCAAAGTTTCTCCTTTGTTAACGCACGCATACGTAAGTATAAACCCACTCAAGCAAAAAAATATATACACAGCTGCCGTACCGGAATAAAAAATTCCTAAAGGGTATGTGAATAATGTTTTATCAAATGATGATTTAATCAATTCTGGCCGTTGACCATGGAGATATGGAAAAAAGATCAATGATAAGTGTGATAATAAAACCATTAAGCACGCAAGGCCTCGAACGCCCTCGACAGATCTGAGCTTATTATCGTTTACGACAGGTTGATTTTTCATCATATACCATTGAGTTATCTAAACACAGTTAATAGGGACGAAGTTTACCATCTCGGATGAATCCGATCAGCAATTGATCGACCACTAATCCTGAGAGCTGATTATGTATACAGTATTTGTTGGATGATAGACACCATAGTACGAGGCTACAAATCAACGAGGCTTTTGTTAATACGCTAAAAATTGCTCAGAAGAAAGGGGGGATGGTTGCTGCTAACGGTTTTGTGACAGAACCGGAAAAATTGGAGCACTTCTGATCGCTATGCAAGCAAATGGATATCGTTCTGGCAGTCATTTTTTGTAAGTACAGAAGCATCAGCGCGAAAAAAACCAGCTTCCTGCTGCGTATGGTTACATAAAATGAATAGCGGTTTCCTGTTTACTGCAGCTGACTACTTAGAGAGATCGCTGACTATTTTTGACTCCGTAGGCTTGAATCAAATTGTAAAGCTAGCGAGACATCCTTTGGTTATGTTGCCACCGTTAAGGCTATGCAATACAAAATAGGTAGAGGTATTGTTAATGTTTCTTGACTCACAATCACGTTCATAAAGTTGATGAGCAGAGCGTTCATAACGGATAACAGCAGGGGCCCATATTCGAGTATCAAAACAATCAGTTCACAACCGAATCATTTCTCGTAGATGTCGGCTATGCGGGTATGCCAGGAGCTAAGTGTATTCCTTTGCGGTAGTCCTACTCTTGCGCTTCTTGTTTAGCATGGTACGAAACTGGTGATGGAATCCATGTTCATTTGTCAGACCGCCGTCATAGATGTAACGGATAACTCCAGCAGTACTATGCTCACTTACCGATACGTCATGGCTTTTATGTTATCTGGCGAGTACAAAGCGATACATACCCTTAAAAGGCTGCAACGATTTCAGGATAGTATTCCCCTGAGCTGATATCGGTACGACGTGGAACTTGCCGCTTTTCATAAACTGTTCATTATTCGCTGTACCGAGGAATGACTATGTGCCTGCTGATGCAGTTAATTAAGTCACGTGAAAGATGGCTGGTAACTTTAGAAAGAATGGTGTCCCCTGCAGGAATCGAACCTGCAACTAGCCCTTAGGAGGGGCTCGTTATATCCATTTAACTAAGAGGACAAGCGGGCGTAGTATACCCGCTTTTCGTGCCACGTTAAGAGGTGAGCGGACTGATTGCCTGAAACGTAACCAGTTCAGGCCTCTTTATCATCCTTTTTCTTCCTGCGCTTTCCGGCCGCGTTTCCTGCCGTTTTTCGCATAGCCTTTCTTCTTGTTGCTCATATCGTTACGGATCTGAGCATGGCTGATTAACGCGAAGATGAAGGTGCCGCCGCAGATATTGCCCGCAAGCGTTGGCAGGGCGAACGGCCAGAAGAAGTCGCTCCAGTGAATGGTGCCGTTAAACACCAGATAAAGTATTTCGATGGAGCCGACCACGATATGGGTTAAATCGCCAAGCGCAACCAGCCAGGTCATGAGGACGATCACCAGGATTTTAGCCGAGCCCGCCGCCGGGAACATCCACACCATGGTGGCGATGATCCAGCCGGAGATAATCGCGTTGGCAAACATTTCACCCGGCGTGTTTTTCATCACCTCCATACCAATTTTGACGAAGGCGTCTCGGGTTTGCTCATCAAAAATGGGCATGTATTCAAAGGCCAGGGCTGCAAGGCCGGTGCCAATCAGGTTGCCGAGCAGCACTATTCCCCACAGCCGTAATAACAGCAGGAAGTTGCTGCCGGTGGGGTTTTGCATGACGGGTAAAACGGCCGTGACGGTGTTTTCGGTAAAGAGCTGCTGGCGCGCCATAATGACGATGATAAAACCGAAGGTATAGCCAAGGTTTTCCAGCAGGAAGCCGCCCGGCACGCCCTCCAGATTGATGTGGAACACGCCTTTTGCCAGCAGCGAAGCGCCCATTGACAGGCCCGCCGCAACAGCCGACCACAGCAGCGCCATGGCGTCGCGTTCAAGCTCCTTTTCCCCGTCCTGGCGAATATGCTCGTGGATAGCCATCGCTTTGGACGGCAGGTTTTCCTCATCGACGTCAATGTCCTTGCCGCTGGAGTTTTCTTCGCTTTCCACCTCCAGCTCGTCGCTGGATCGATCGATTTTTTCTTCCTTTAACTCATCCATTTTTCGGGATACTCCACTCTTTTATCATTCCGTTAAGCGTAGCGGCTTTTGTCTGCTTGTTCCGGCTTATGGGAAAATTCGCCCTAAGACCGTCTGGCTGCAGATGCCGCGCCCCGGGCCGGGCCTGCGTACCCGTAGACGGCAAGATCCTGATAGTATTGCGTGCTGGATGATGCCCGGCGAAGGGATATGGCGCTAAATAACGCAACAACCGCTACACAAGCCTTTGCACATGCATATAAACTGTCGCCCATTAACGGTGATGTAAAGCTGGGCTATGCTGAAGTATTGACCCGCTCGGGCGAGCCGCAAGACACCCTTCTGGGTGGGCGTCTTGCGTGATCTGCTGAAATCCGATTGCACTAATGTATGCGTTTTCGATGCGCGCAAGGTATGCAACGGGCGAGGGCAGGTCAGGACATCACCAAACAGAGCGTAGATAAACAATAACAGGGAGACGCATATGAATTTTCGCCTGACCGGGCTGGCTCTGGCCACGACGCTGCTAGCCGGCTGCGCCAGCTCCGGCGACCAGGATCCACAGGGACGCTCGGACCCGTTTGAAGGGTTCAACCGCACGATGTACAACTTCAACTTCAACGTGTTGGATCCGTATGTTGTTCGTCCTGTCGCCGTGGCCTGGCGTGATTATGTGCCGCAGCCCGCGCGTAACGGGTTAAGCAACTTCACCAGCAACCTTGAAGAGCCCGCCGTCATGGTGAACTATTTCCTTCAGGGCGACCCATATCAGGGGATGGTGCACTTTACCCGCTTCTTCCTGAACTCCCTGCTCGGAATGGGCGGTTTTATCGACGTGGCCGGCATGGCAAACCAGAAGCTTCAGCGTGAAGAGCCGCATCGCTTTGGCTCTACGCTCGGCCATTACGGCGTCGGCTATGGCCCATATGTGCAGCTGCCGTTCTACGGCAGCTTCACGCTGCGTGAAGACGGCGGCGACTATGCCGATACGCTCTATCCGATTCTGTCATGGCTGACCTGGCCGATGTCCGTCGGCAAATGGACGATTGAAGGCATTGAAACCCGCGCCCAGCTGCTGGACTCCGACGGCCTGCTCAAACAGTCTTCCGATCCGTATATTATGGTGCGCGAAGCCTACTTCCAGCGTCATGATTTTATTGCCAACGGCGGCAAGCTTTCTCCGCAGGCCAATCCGAACGCGGCGTTGATTCAGGACGATCTGAAAGATATCGACTCGCAGTAAGCGACGGGCATAAAAAAGGCGAACCCTGGGTTCGCCTTTTTTACAGCCACCCCCCTGTTTTCACAATACGGGCTTTAATTTTATAGATATTAAGCTGCGCCTTTAAATCAGGAATAATGCCCGGTGGAAATCCTCAGTTTTTCATTCTGACCTTTAAATTACCAGCTGAGGTAAGTTATTTTAAAATTATATAATCAAGAGTGATTTATAATAGTGATGAATGGTTCTGGCGCTGATGCTTAAATATAGAGTTTAATCGCTTCGCCAAAGTGCGTATACTCTTCTTTCTCATATTATATTTACAGGAAGTAATTTATATGATTGAGTCTCAGTTAAGCCAGCGGCTTAGAGCGGATAAACGGCTGGCTAAATATTTAGAAGAAGGCTATAAAGCAGCTTCGGCCCAGGGTTACTCAACCTTGAAGCATTTATATCCTGGCCTGGAAAGATTATCGTGGTATGCCTCTTGCAGTTTTGAAAAGTACCAAAATATTTGTATGCAATTACACCATGAAGATTTACGTGCATTGCAAAACATTCAAAATCAGATTGCCCGCAAAGAAACCATTCTTCAAATTTTTCAATTCTTTTTTGAGAAGCTGACCAGGTATTTAAATCTTAAACCATACTTAGGGTTTTATCGTTACCGTAAAGAAGAGGATGTGCGTAAAGTCATAGAGGCGATATTAGGGACAAAATGAATAAGCAAATAAAGAGAGTTTTACTTGATATATGGAATGAGGTTTTCTTTTATATTCTGTTAGTCATACTGGTGGTAATAGCCTTTCTGGCTGGTGTCTATTTCCCGGACCACACAGGTAAAATAGTATTATTTTCATTTGTGTTACTTCTTGGGGTAGCTTTAAAATATATTATTAAATAAAAAGAGCCTCTTAATGGTATTGAGGCTCTTTGGGTTCCTGCTATTTATCAGAACGCGTAGTTGAAGTTCATGCCGTACAGCCAGGCTTTCCCTTCTGAACGGAAGGTGTAAGGACCTTCGTTAATCTCTACGTGCTGACCGTGCATATAGGAAACGCCAAGATCAACGGAGGCGTCGTCGTTAAACGCGTAGGTAGTCCCTGCGCTCAGCCACAGACGGTCCTGATCCGGGATGGAGATGGAACGGTTGTCCGCCGGAACCGGGCTATCGTCAAATGCGATACCGGTACGGAAGGTCCAGTTCTTATCCATAAAGTAGGTGGTACCCAGCGCAATGCGGTACGCGTCCTTGAATTTTTCATCTTTCTGGAACAGCGTCTGGCCATCGCTGCCGGTGGCTTTCAGCTCCTGGAACTGGCTCCAGCTGGTGTAGGTTATGCTGTAGTGAATCGCCCACTGCGGATCGACTTTATTGTAACCAGAAAGCTCCCACATCTCAGGCAGGTTCAGCGTCAGAGCGCCAGGGATTGTTTCACCGCCGGTACCATAAAGCCCATAACCGCCCAGGAGAGGGTTGTAAGCGGCGGGCAGGCTGCTCTTATAGTCGCCGTCGAAGTCGATTTTCACTTCTGAACGGTAGGTGAAGCCGTAGCGGTTGTTCTTATCGATTTCATAAAGAATACCGGCGTTCCAGCCGTAGCCCCACTCATCGCCTTTCAGGTGCGCGATTTGCGTATCCGCCGGGATCTGCGATACCGGACCCGCAAGCTGCGGAGGCAGCGCGCCGGAACCTGCAATCAGCTGAGGTAAGTCGCCGGCATAGCGCTCGATTTTCGCCCTCGCGTAAACCGCATCAAAGCCAACGCCGAAGCTCCAGCTGTTGTTTAAGCGCCAGGCGCCGCTCAGGTTAAGGTTCAAGGTTTCAAGATCGGTTTTACCGCCAACGGAACCCGCCGCGTAATCGTTAGTATATTCAGTCGCCAGCCCGTAGTTGGAGGTTACAGAAGCCCCCCAGCCGAACTGCTCATTAATCGGTGCGACGAAATGGAGGTTTGGCACCCAGGCTGTCGGCGCGATATTGTCCGCGTCGGTGCTGCGGCCGGATAGCGATGTCCCGGAAATATTGACATCCGGATCGACGAATATCGCACCGCCAGAAAACGACGGACGGTCAAACATCATGATGGTGGCGGGGTTACGGCTGGCCGAGCCCGCGTTGTCCGCAACCGCACCTTCCCCGGAATAAGCTCGGCCAAGGCCAGAGGAAGAGAACTCGTTTAACTGAAAGCCGGCTGAGTATGCCTGCGAGGAGACAATTGCCACTGCAACCGCGAGGGCTGACTTTGAAAACAGGTTTTTCTGGCTCATGACCAAAACCTCATAGATTTATTTTTATACAAATAATGTTACACGTGGTAACAGGAGCGCGAATAGTAGGGGCTGATCGAAAACAGAGAAAGCTGACCAGTGGCGAGAGTATAGGTCTGACCAGATAGTATGTTGCAAGTTTGTATCTAAACTTTTTCAAGTTTGATCTTTAAAACGAGATCCGCCCGGCAAAATCGCGGCCACCTTGCTTCATCCAGACCGGTGAATTTTGTTTTAGATCATTTTTAAGTGTGATTTTGGTCACTTACGGGCGCAGGCAAGATTAACGACTGGAGAGGCTTCAACGGGGGGCGTAAAATAAGCAGCAATTGTTTAATCCCTTTCGCTTTTAAATACAGAGGAAATCATAATGAGTAAAAACACCGCTGATGAAACCCCGGTTTGCTGCTGTATTGATGTTGGCTCCATCATCGACAACACCGATTGCACCGCGTCATACAGCCGCGTCTTTGCCAACAAAGCGCAGGCCGATGAAACGCTGGCCGCGCTGAGCGCCAAAGCCCGTGAAGTAGAATCCGAACCTTGCCAGATTGTGCCGCGCTACGCTGACGTTGAAGAAGGCGTGCGGCTGGATATCGACTTCGTATTCAGCTGCCAGGCTGAAACCATGATCTTCCAGCTCGGCCTGCGTTAATTTCTTCAGACGCTCTCTTTAGGGGAGCGTCGTTTATCCCTTCCAAAGCGTGTCCATCCTCCCAATTTTTTAGTCGGCCAGTTGGCTGAATGTAACTTTTTGGTTAAAACTGTGATCAGGTCAGACCACTTTTGGTTCGTTTACAATTTTTAACAGGGGAGCGTTATGAGTCAGGCACTTCCGCTGGTGACCCGCCAGGGTGACCGCATTGCCATCGTCAGCGGTTTACGCACGCCGTTTGCGCGTCAGGCTACGTCCTTCCACGGTATTCCCGCGATCGATCTTGGCAATATGCTGGTCAGCGAGCTGCTGGCGCGCAGTGAAATTCCCCCGGAAATCATTGAGCAACTTGTTTTCGGCCAGGTTGTGCAGATGCCGGAAGCGCCAAATATCGCGCGTGAAATCGTCCTCGGTACAGGCATGAGTATCCATACCGACGCCTACAGCGTGAGCCGGGCCTGCGCGACCAGCTTTCAGGCCGTAGCCAACGTCGCCGAAAGCCTGCTCGCCGGCACTATTCGCGCGGGCATCGCCGGCGGGGCGGATTCATCTTCCGTATTGCCGATCGGCGTAAGCAAAAAGCTGGGCCGCACGCTGGTGGATGCCAATAAAGCCCGCACGCTTGGCCAGCGGCTGAAGCTCTTTTCCCGCCTGCGCCCGCGCGATCTCCTGCCGGTCCCTCCGGCGGTCGCTGAATATTCCACGGGCTTGCGGATGGGCGATACCGCCGAACAAATGGCGAAAACCCATGGTATTACCCGCGAACAGCAGGACGCTCTCGCGCACCGTTCCCACGAGCGCGCGGCGCTTGCCTGGCAAGAAGGCAAGCTCGCCGATGAGGTGATGACCGCTTTTATTCCGCCGTATCGTCAGCCGTTTAGCGAAGATAACAACGTTCGCAAAGGCTCATCGCTTGCCGATTACGCAAAGCTGCGTCCGGCCTTCGACCGCAAACACGGTACGGTAACCGCCGCTAACAGTACGCCTTTAACCGACGGCGCAGCGGCTGTGATCCTGATGACGGAATCCCGGGCTAAAGAGCTGGGCCTGAAGCCGCTGGGCTTTTTACGCAGCTACGCTTTCACCGCCGTAGACGTGTGGCAAGATATGTTGTCAGGGCCGGCATGGGCCACGCCGCTCGCCCTTGAGCGCGCCGGCATCACCATGGGCGATCTGACGCTGTTTGATATGCACGAAGCCTTCGCCGCCCAGACGCTGGCTAATTTGAAAATGCTTTCCAGCGATCGCTTCGCCCGCGAGGTGCTGGGGCGTTCTCAGGCGACCGGGGAAGTGGACGAGGCGAAATTTAACGTGCTCGGCGGTTCCATCGCTTACGGCCACCCCTTTGCGGCAACGGGCGCGCGCATGATTACGCAAACGCTGCATGAGCTGCGTCGTCGCGGCGGCGGGCTGGGGCTGGTCACCGCCTGCGCGGCGGGCGGCCTGGGCGCGGCTATGGTTCTGGAGGTCGAATAATGGAACAGACAAGCGCATTCTCATTGCATATCCGGCCTGACAACGTCGCGGTGGTCACCATTGACGTGCCGGGCGAAAAGATGAACACCCTGAAGGCCTCGTTCGGCCCTGAGGTTCACGCCATTATCAAACAGGTGCGGGATAACAACGCGCTGCAGGGCCTGGTGTTTATTTCCGCGAAGTCCGACAACTTTATCGCCGGCGCGGATATCAACATGATTGCCGGCTGCCAGAGCGCGGAAGAGGCGCAGTCTCTGGCGCGCCAGGGCCAGCAGATTATGGCTGAAATCGCCGCGCTGCCGATCCCGGTAGTGGCGGCTATTCACGGGGCCTGCCTCGGCGGCGGGCTTGAGCTGGCGCTGGCCTGTCATTCACGAATCTGTACCGATGATGAGAAAACAAAGCTCGGCCTGCCGGAGGTTCAGCTGGGGCCTGCTGCCGGGTTCTGGCGGCACCCAGCGTTTACCGCGTCTGATTGGCGTGAGCAACGCGCTGGATATGATCCTCGCCGGCAAGCAGCTACGCCCTCGCCAGGCGCTAAAACTTGGGCTGGTGGACGACGTTGTTCCGCAGTCCATTTTGCTCGACGCGGCCGTTGAGCTGGCGCTTAAAGGCCGCAGGCCGGCGCGCGCTTTGCCCGTCCGCGAACGTATTCTGGCAGGCCCTGTCGGGCGTTCGCTGTTATTTAATATGGCGAGCAAGAAAGCGGAACAGAAAACCAAAGGGAATTACCCGGCCACGCGGCGCATTATCGAGGTGATAAAAACCGGTCTGGAGCAGGGGGCGCACAGCGGCTATGAGGCCGAGGCGAAGGCCTTTGGCGAGCTGGCGATGACGCCACAGTCCGCCGCGCTGCGGGGGATATTTTTCGCCAGCACCGAGCTTAAAAAAGAGCGCGGCAGCAACGCCGAACCTCATCCGATTCGTGCGGTAGGCGTGCTGGGCGGCGGCCTGATGGGCGGCGGTATCGCTTACGTCACGGCGACGAAAGGGGGCCTGCCGGTACGCATCAAGGACATCAGCAACGACGGCATCAACCACGCGCTGAAATACAGCTGGGATCTGCTGGATAAAAAGGTGCGGCGCCGGCATATGAAGGCGACAGAGCGGCAACGCGAGATGGCGCGCATTTCCGGCGCAACGGATTACAGCGGTTTTCACAATCGCGATATCGTGGTGGAAGCGGTGTTTGAAGACCTGGCGCTGAAGCAAAAAATGGTGGCTGAAATTGAGCAATACGCCGCGCCGCACACCGTTTTCGCTTCCAATACCTCTTCGCTGCCCATCGCGGATATCGCCGCCAACGCTGCGCGTCCGCAGCAGGTCATCGGCCTGCACTATTTCAGTCCGGTTGACAAGATGCCGCTGGTGGAGGTGATTCCCCATGCGGGAACCAGCGCGGAAACTATTTCCACAACCGTGGCGCTGGCGAAAAAGCAGGGTAAAACCCCGATTGTCGTAGGCGACAGCGCGGGCTTTTACGTCAACCGCATTCTGGCTCCTTATGTGAATGAGGCGATGCGCTGCCTGCTGGAAGGAGAGCCGATCGATAAGATTGACGAGGCGCTGGTGAAGTTTGGCTTCCCCGTTGGCCCAATCCAACTTTTGGATGAGGTGGGAATCGACGTCGGGACTAAAATTAGTCCGATCCTGCAGCGGGGCCTACGGCGATCGTTTCGCCGCCCCGGCTGCGGTTGCGGCAATATTGAATGACGATCGCAAAGGTAGAAAAAACGGGCGGGGTTTCTATCTTTATGGCGCGAAAGGGCGTAAAAGCAAAAAACAGGTCGACCCCGCAATTTATAAGCTTATTGGGGTGACGCCAAAAGGGCAGATGGAGGCGAAAGCTATCGCCGAGCGCTGCGTGCTGATGATGCTCAATGAAGCCGCACGCTGCCTTGATGAAGGCGTCGTGCGCAGCGCACGCGACGGCGACATCGGCGCCGTATTCGGCATTGGTTTCCCGCCGTTTCTGGGCGGCCCGTTCCGCTATATGGAAAGCCTGGGCGCGGGCGAAGTTGTCGCAAGGCTACAGCACCTTTCCAGCCGGTATGGCGAACGGTTTGCGCCGTGCGACAGGCTGTTAGCGATGGCCGCGAATAACCTTACTTTTAGTGATTCGCTGCAACATGAGGCGGAAGTTGAGGTCAAAGAAGCATGAGTTCTACCTACCCGCAGGGAGGTTATGAGCTCGGTGAATGGGCGCCGGTTGGTCATTTTGTAAACCATGATTGACTATACTTGCAGCATTGAGGTAAAAAACAGCGTTTCATTCGATGTACGGATAAGGCACAATGCCCGGCTGCTGATGATATCCTCTCCTGTTTGAGGGGGAATCGAAGCATTCCTGGTTAACAAAAGCGGTGCAATATGCAAGTTTTTATCATGCGT
Organism: Dryocola mayonis; assembly: GCF_051307045.1. Lineage (NCBI taxonomy): Bacteria > Pseudomonadati > Pseudomonadota > Gammaproteobacteria > Enterobacterales > Enterobacteriaceae > Dryocola > Dryocola mayonis. Next base: position 3,042,004 of record NZ_CP150452.1, on the reverse strand, counting down.
CACGGCGACGCAGCACTCGATGCCGCCAGCGACTCGGTACGTCCTCTCACCCAGTGTGGCTGCGACGAATCCCGGGTGATGGCGACCTGGTTAAAAGGTCAAGTAGCGGATATCGAACGTGTTCTGGTGAGCCCTTACCTGCGAGCTGAACAGACCCTGGACGTGGTGCGGGAAGCGCTTAATCTCCCGGAAAAAGAAGACATTCTGCCGGAACTGACCCCGTGCGGCGATGTCGGGCTGGTGAGCTGCTACCTGCAGGCTCTGGCTAATGAAGGCGTTGAATCGGCTCTGGTGGTCTCCCACCTGCCGTTGGTAGGTTACCTGGTCTCTGAGCTCTGCCCTGAAGAAACGCCGCCGATGTTCTGCACGTCGGCTATCGCCAACGTCACGCTGGACGCGCAGACCGGAAAAGGGGTGTTCAACTGGCAGATGAGCCCCAGGAATCTGAAAATAGCGAAAGCTATCTGACAGCCGGAAGCATGAAAAAAGAGCCGCATTTTGCGGCTCTTTTGTTTTTGGAGGCGGCAGCGGGTTACTTATCACTTTGCCAGCAATCCAGGGCAAGCGAAGCGCCACCCGCCACCCGCCATCGGCTAAGGCAGCTCGGGCGGCTGCCACTCTTCGACTTCGATCAACACCAGCAGGGCCGCATCGCCGCCGTACTCTTTCGGCGCCTGATGGAAGGCCATTACATGCGGATGCTGCGCCAGCCAGAGCGGGGTTTGCTGCTTTAATACGTGTTTGCCATGCCCGTGCATCACGCAGGCGCAAAATACGTGTTCCCGGCGGCAGGCGGCGATAAGCGCGCCCAGCTCCTGCTTTGCCTGCAGCTGCGTCAACCCGTGCAAATCCAGAAACAGCTCCGGAGAGTAATCGCCCCGGCGGATTTTCTTTAATTCAAAATGGCTGACGCCTTCCCGCACGTAGCGGGTAGGGCCTTCCGTCGCAAGCCTCGGCTGGAACTCGTCGGAAAAGTAATGGCTGGCGTCGGCCTGTTCCTGTAACAGCCGTTTCACCGGAACTTCCTGGCGCTTTTTGCGCACCGGACGGTGAACAATAGTGTCCTGGGCAAGCTTCTTTGTGCCGCTCATCAAATCGCGGAAAAGGTTCCGATCGTCAACGCTGAGCGGAGGTTTTTTCTTCATCTTTTTCTCGTCTCGCAACTGCTTTGTTGTCAGTTTACCCGCTTTGCCGCCCGGTACTAAATAAAACGCAAATTTCCGCGCCGTCGCGGCGATTGCATGCTGATTTGTCGCGGCCTTCATGGCAAACTAATCGATTATTGAATTAGCGCGAACGGCCTGCGGAGGGCAACGTGGATAAAATTTTCGTCGATGAGGCGGTCAGTGAACTGCACACCATTCAGGACATGCTGCGCTGGGCAGTCAGCCGCTTTAGCGCCGCCAACATCTGGTATGGTCACGGCACCGATAACCCGTGGGATGAAGCCGTTCAGCTGGTGCTGCCAAGCCTCTATCTGCCGCTTGATATTCCTGAAGATATGCGCACCGCGCGTCTGACCCCCAGCGAGCGTCACCGCATCGTCGAGCGCGTCATTCGCCGGGTCAACGAACGTATTCCGGTAGCCTATCTCACTAATAAAGCCTGGTTCTGCGGCCACGAGTTTTACGTGGACGAGCGCGTGCTGGTGCCGCGCTCGCCTATTGGCGAGCTGATTAGCAACCGTTTTGCCGGCCTTTACGATGCCGAACCGCAGCACATTCTGGATATGTGCACCGGCAGCGGCTGTATCGCCATCGCCTGCGCCTACGAATTCACTAACGCGGAAGTGGATGCGGTGGATATCTCCCTCGATGCCCTGGCGGTTGCCGAGCAAAACATCGCCGAGCACGGTCTGGAAAACCAGGTTACGCCGATTCGTTCGGACCTGTTCCGCGACCTGCCGAAGGTGCAGTACGACATTATCGTTACTAATCCGCCGTACGTTGACGCGGAGGATATGTCCGATCTGCCGGGTGAGTTCCGCTTTGAGCCTGAATTAGGCCTGGCGGCAGGAAGCGACGGCCTGAAGCTTGCGCGCCGCATTCTGGCCTGCGCGCCGGATTACCTGGCCGACGGCGGGATTCTGATTTGTGAAGTGGGTAACAGCATGGTACATCTGATGGAGCAGTACCCGGAGGTGCCGTTTACCTGGCTTGAGTTCGACAACGGCGGTGACGGCGTCTTTATGCTGACCAAATCGCAGCTGATTGCGGCTCGCGAACATTTCAGCATCTATAAAGACTGATTCGCGTAACGAGCCTGCGGGCTCGTTTTCTTCCCGCGACCCCAACACAACAAAGACAACGGTAAGGAGCCGTGATGGCAGGCAACAGTATTGGACAGGTATTTCGCGTAACGACATTTGGTGAATCCCACGGCTTAGCGCTGGGCTGCATCGTGGACGGCGTGCCGCCGGGCATTCCTCTTACGGAAGCCGACCTGCAGCACGACCTGGATCGCCGCCGCCCGGGCACCTCCCGTTACACCACCCAGCGTCGCGAGCCGGATCAGGTCAAAATTCTTTCTGGCGTCTTTGAAGGCGTCACCACCGGCACCAGCATCGGCCTGCTGATTGAAAATACCGACCAGCGCTCTCAGGATTACAGCGCCATCAAAGACGTGTTCCGTCCGGGCCACGCCGATTACACCTACGAACAAAAATACGGCCTGCGCGATTACCGTGGCGGCGGCCGTTCTTCCGCGCGCGAAACCGCGATGCGCGTGGCCGCGGGCGCTATCGCCAAAAAATATCTGGCGCAAAAATACGGCATCACCATTCGCGGTTGCCTGACGCAGATGGGCGACGTGCCCCTTGCCATCAAAGACTGGCAGCAGGTGGAGCAGAACCCGTTCTTCTGCCCGGACCCGGACAAAATCGAAACCCTCGACGAGCTGATGCGCGCGCTGAAAAAAGAAGGCGACTCTATCGGCGCGAAGGTAACCGTGGTGGCGGATAACGTGCCGCCGGGCCTTGGCGAGCCGGTATTCGACCGTTTAGACGCGGACATCGCCCACGCCTTAATGAGCATTAACGCCGTGAAGGGCGTGGAAATCGGCGAAGGCTTCGGCGTGGTGAACCTGCGCGGCAGCCAGAACCGCGACGAGATAACCAAAGACGGTTTCCAGAGCAACCATGCGGGCGGCATCCTCGGCGGCATCAGCAGCGGCCAGCAGATCGTAGCCAATATGGCGCTGAAGCCGACCTCCAGCATTATGGTGCCGGGGCGCACTATTAACCGTGAAGGCGAAGAGGTGGAAATGGTCACCCGCGGGCGCCACGATCCTTGCGTCGGCATTCGCGCGGTGCCGATCGCTGAAGCGATGCTGGCTATCGTGCTGATGGATCATCTGCTGCGCCAACGCGCTCAGAATGCCGACGTAGCCACTCCTTTACCACGCTGGTAACGCGATGAAAAAAGCTCTCGTGGGGCTGCTGGCGCTGGCTGCCAGCGCCGCAACCTTCGCCGCTACGCCGTGGCAAAAAATCAGCCATCCGGTTGCGGGCAGCCCGCAGTCCATCGGCGCTTTTGCCAATGGCTGCATCGTGGGGGCCCACGAGCTGCCGCTCAACGATCCGCGCTATCAGGTGATGCGCCAGGATCAGCGGCGCTACTTCGGCCACCCCGATTTAGTGATGTTCATCCAGCGGCTGAGCAACCAGACGAGCCAGCTGGGCCTTGGTACGGTGCTGGTTGGCGATATGGGGATGGCCGCGGGCGGGCGCTTTAACTCCGGCCATGCCAGCCATCAGACCGGCCTGGATGTCGACATCTTCCTGCAGCTGCCGAAAACGCGCTGGACGTCGTCACAGCTGCTTAAACCCCAGGCGCTGGATCTGGTCGCCGGCGACAACCGGCACGTGGTGCGCAGCCTGTGGCAGCCGGAAATCAGCAGCCTGATCAAGCTGGCGGCGAAAGATAATGACGTGACGCGCATCTTCGTTAACCCGGCGATTAAGCAGCAGCTTTGCCTGGACGCAGGCGCCGATCGCGACTGGCTGCGGAAGGTGCGTCCGTGGTTCCAGCACCGCGCGCATATGCATGTGCGGCTGCGCTGTCCGGCAGACAGCCTTGAGTGTGAGGATCAGCCCCTGCCGCCGCCGGGCGACGGCTGCGGCGCGGAACTGCAAAGCTGGTTTGCGCCTCCGGCGCCGGGCAGTACGCCGCCGAAAAAGAAAACGCCGCCTCCAATACCGGCCTCATGCCAGGCCTTGCTGGATAAGCACGAACTCTGACGGATAAGTTCATGGAATGGTTTATGGTTTCCCCCCTGATGCTGGTGGCGCTGTTTTTTGTCGCCCTGCTGGCGGGGTTTATTGATGCGCTGGCGGGCGGCGGCGGGCTGTTGACCGTCCCGGCGTTACTGGCGGCCGGTATGTCCCCGGCGCAGGCGCTGGCGACCAACAAGCTGCAGGCCTGCGGCGGTTCGGTTTCAGCCTCGCTCTATTTTATTCGCCGTAAGGTGGTGAGCCTTGCCGATCAGAAGCTCAATATTTTGATGACGTTTCTCGGCTCCACCAGCGGCGCGCTGCTGGTGCAGCATGTTAAATCCGATGTTTTGCGTCAGATCCTGCCGCTGCTGGTGATTGGCATCGGCCTCTATTTTTTGCTGATGCCGAAGCTTGGAGAGGAAGACCGGCAGCGCCGCCTGTACGGTTTGCCTTTTGCGTTAATCGCCGGCGGCTGCGTAGGCTTTTACGACGGTTTCTTCGGCCCCGGCGCGGGTTCGTTTTATGCGCTGGCGTTTGTGACGCTGTGCGGCTTTAACCTCGCGAAATCTACCGCGCACGCCAAGGTGCTGAACGCCACCTCGAACCTCGGCGGACTGCTGCTGTTTATCATCGGCGGCAAGGTGATTTGGGGTACCGGCTTTGTGATGATGGCCGGGCAGTTTTTAGGCGCGCGTATGGGCTCGCGTCTGGTACTGAGCAAAGGGCAAAAGCTTATCCGGCCGATGATTGTGATTGTCTCGGCGGTGATGAGCGCCAAACTGTTATTTGATAGCCACGGAACGGAGATCCTCCACTGGCTGGGGGCGGTATGAATATGAGTAGAGAGCACCATTATCAGGAGCTGATCGATATCTTCGACGGCTGTTTTAAAGATGATTTTAATACCCGTCTGATTAAAGGCGACGACGAACCGATCTATCTTCCTGCTGATGAAGAGACGCCGTACAACCGCATCGTCTTTGCCCACGGCTACTACGCCAGCGGCATGCACGAGATTTCGCACTGGTGTATCGCGGGTAAAGCGCGCCGCGAGCTGGTGGATTTTGGTTACTGGTATTGCCCGGACGGGCGCGATGCGCCAACGCAAAGCAGGTTCGAAGACGTGGAGGTCAAACCCCAGGCCCTGGAGTGGCTGCTGTGCGCGGCGGCGGGCTTTGCGTTTAACGTCAGCTGCGACAACCTGAGCGGCGATTTTGAACCGGACAGAGTTGCTTTCCAGCGCCGGGTGCATGCCCAGGTAATGGCTTATCTTGAAGAAGGCATTCCCGAACGGCCCGCGCGTCTGATGGCGGCCCTGCGCGACTATTATAAAACTCCGCCGGTAACAGCTGACCTGTTCCCGTGGCCGGAAGATTTACACTAATTACTTGCAAATGAGGAAGTAAGTACGATGATCGCGGAATTTGAAACTCGCATTCTGGCGTTAATTGATGGGATGGTGGAGCAGGGCCAGTGATGACGAGCTGTTTGCCAGCGGTTATCTGCGTGGCCACCTCACTCTGGCGGTAGCGGAGCTCGAGCACGGCGACGACCATTCGCCGCAGGCGCTGCACGCGGCGGTTTCCGGCAGCCTGGAAAAAGCCATTCAGGCGGGCGAGCTGTCCCCGCGCGACCAGTCTCTGGTGCTGGGCATGTGGGATAATCTGTACCAGCAGGCGGAGTTTAAGTAATCCGTGACGGGCGGCGCCGCCAACCCCCCGCGCCGCCCGACAAAATTAACGCACTTCTTTTCCCTTCAGCAGCTTCCTCACCCAAAAGCGGCTCGGGTTTAACGCCGCAAGCGTCGTGCTGTCCAGCGGAATCGGCTCGTCGCTCATTTGCGCCGCCAGAATTTCTGCCGCCAGCGGGGCGGTACACAATCCCCTTGAACCTAATCCTGCCAGCATAAACAGATTGCCGTAGACCGGCGCCGGCCCGGCGTTTTCTTTATCTTCGACGAGAACAGCGTAGTCCGTCAGCGTGCGCTGATAATCCGCGACGCTGCCGATGATGGGCAGATGATCGCGCGTGGCGCAGCGTATGCCGCAGCGCGCTTCGCCAGCGGAAACGTCCACTTCCTGCGGCCAGTCTTCATCCGGCAGGCAGTTAATCAGGCGCTGCCGGTTATGCAGCTGATCTTCCTCGTTGTACTGCATATCCCGTACGCCGCGGTGGTAGCTTGCGCCGATGCAGTGCCGCTGATTGTGCGGATTAAGCGGCGTCAGATAGCCGTCGTAGCACAGCACCTGGCGCAGCCTGGCAAGGGATGCGCTGGTTGGAATATGGCTCACCTGGCCGCCTACTGCGGAAACCGGCAGTTTTTCGGTTTGCAGGAAGGCGTTTATCTGATGCCCGTTCGCCAGTACGACCACCGCGTGCTGCTGTGGCGGCCGTCCGGCAAAGCTTAGCTTCCAGCCGTCGGCTACTTTATCCAGCGCCGTTACCCGGTGAGCGTAGTGCGTCTTCATCCCTTGCCGCCGCGCCAGTTCGACTGCGCCCGCGGTAAGCTGCGCCGGGCATAGCCAGCCGCCCAGCGGATAGGTGATGCCGCCGCAGCCTGTTTCAACGCCGCTAATTTCAGCCACGGTTTTTTCATCCACGGCGTGCGCAAGCGCCTGCGGAAACGCCAGGCTTAGCATCTGGTCGATTTTGTGCCGGCTTCTTTCATCCCAGCCAAGCTGCGTGACGCCGCACCAGTCATGATCGAAGGCGACGGGCAGCGAATCATACAGACGGCGGGCGAAGGTGAAGGCCGCGGCAAAGAAGGCGGTGAGCGAAGCGTCATGCGTGCTCAATAGCGGGTAAAGCGCCCCCTGACGATTACCGGAAGCGCCCTGCGCGGCGGCCTCATCTTCGCAGTAAAGCGTTACCTGCCAGCCGCGGCGGAGCAGGGCGAGGCAGAGCAGGGCGCTGGCAACGCCGCCGCCGACGATTGCCGCCTCTTTACCTTGTGCCGCCGGGCGCGCATACCACGGCGTCTGGGGTTGGAAAGCAAGCTCCTGCTCCATCACGCCGGTCAACATGGTGCGCTTGCGCCCGAAGCCCGGGGCTTTGGTCATGGTGAATCCTGCTTCAATGAGCCCGCGGCGTACGAAGCCTGCGCAGGTAAAAGTCGCCAGCGTGCCGCCGGGGCGGGCCAGCTTCGCCATGGCGTTAAACAGCTGCGGGGTCCACATATCCGGGTTTTTCGAGGGGGCGAAGCCATCAAGGAACCAGGCGTCAACCTGATTCGTCAAAGTGTCATCCAACTGTGGTATCAGTTCATTAATATCGCCAAACCACAGGTCGAGCGTGATTCGTCCCTGCGCCAGCAGCAGGCGATGGCAGCCCGGCACCGGCAGCGGCCCACTGCTGCTGGAGCGCTTCGGCGAACTCCGCAAGCTCCGGCCAGTGGCCGTGGGCCGTGCGTAAATCAGCGGCGGTGAGCGGGAATTTTTCAAAACTGATGAAGTGAAGCCGCTGCAGCCGGGCCTGCGGCTGTTTGCGGCAGAAATCGTCAAAAGCCTGCCATAAAGTCAAAAAGTTAAGCCCCGTCCCAAAGCCGCTTTCGCCGACGACAAAGAGCGAACGCTCGTGGGATGCGAAACGTTCTGACAGGCGATTTCCCTGCAGAAAGACATAACGAGTTTCTTCCAGTCCATTATCATTAGAGAAGTACACGTCATCAAACTCTCGGGATACAGGTGTACCTTCTTCGTTAAAGCCAAGGTTGGCGGTTTGTATAGGGGAGTGTTTCACGTAAGTTACTCGTCTGGCAGGCGGTGAAAGGATAGTAACGATGTGTGCGAAGCGGCGCAAATTTCACGCCGATTTGGCTGATCGGACTTGTTCGGCGTACAAGTGTACGCTATTGTGCCAGTCGAAATCCTAAATAGTGCAGTGGAAGAGGTATTGAATGAAACGTGCAGTGATTACTGGCCTGGGCATCGTTTCCAGCATCGGTAACAACCAGCAGGAAGTCCTGGCATCTCTGCGTGAAGGACACTCTGGGATCACCTTCTCTCAAGAATTTAAAGATTGTGGTATGCGTAGCCACGTGTGGGGTAACGTTAAACTTGACACCACCGGCCTGATCGACCGTAAAGTGGTCCGTTTCATGAACGATGCCTCTATCTATGCTTACCTTTCCATGCAGCAAGCTATTGAAGATGCTGGCTTGAAAGAAGAAGTTTATCAAAGCAACCCGCGCGTTGGGCTAATTGCCGGTTCCGGTGGTTCTTCGAAATATCAGGTATTCGGTGCGGACGCCATGCGCAGCCCGCGCGGCCTGAAGGCGGTCGGCCCTTACGTTGTGACCAAAGCGATGGCTTCTGCGGTTTCCGCCTGCCTCGCCACCCCGTTCAAAATTCACGGCGTGAACTACTCCATCAGCTCCGCATGCGCAACGTCTTCACACTGCATCGGCAACGCGGTTGAGCAAATTCAGCTGGGCAAACAGGACATCGTTTTTGCCGGCGGCGGCGAAGAGCTGTGCTGGGAAATGGCCTGCGAGTTCGATGCCATGGGCGCGCTGTCCACCAAATATAACGAAGAGCCGGCTAAGGCTTCCCGTACTTACGATGCCAACCGTGACGGTTTCGTTATCGCAGGCGGCGGCGGCATGGTTGTGGTTGAAGAGCTGGAGCACGCGCTGGCGCGCGGCGCGCATATCTACGCTGAAATCGTTGGCTACGGCGCAACGTCCGACGGCGCAGACATGGTCGCTCCATCAGGCGAAGGCGCGGTGCGCTGCATGAAGATGGCGATGCACGGCGTTGATACCCCAATCGACTATCTGAACACCCACGGCACCTCCACGCCGGTTGGCGATGTGAAAGAGCTTGGCGCCATCCGCGAAGTGTTCGGCGATAACTCTCCGGCCATGTCCGCAACCAAAGCGATGACCGGCCACTCCCTGGGCGCCGCGGGCGTACAGGAAGCCATCTACTCTCTGCTGATGCTCGAACATGGCTTTATCGCCCCAAGCATCAACATTGACGAGATGGACGAGCAGGCGAAAGGGCTGAACATCGTTACCGAAACCACCGAGCGTAAGCTGCACACCGTGATGTCCAACAGCTTCGGCTTCGGCGGCACCAACGCCACGCTGGTGATGCGCAAAGTCAACGCGTAGCTTGAGCAATAAATAACAGGGGCGCCTTTGGGCGCCCTTTTTTTTGCCTTTACGCAGATTGACGAAAAGGCCGTTTGACGGCACTATAGCCGGCCATAACATTATCTTATTGATAATGCGTAAGCGTTCAACGTTAACCAACGCACCTTTAATCTGACTATCAGATAGAGAGGCGCGGTGTTTCCTCGCCTTACTCTGCTGTAAATGGAGTAAGCAGTATGTCTACAACCCTTGATTCCCATCCTAAAAAGCCGAAGTCGGCCAACGGCCAGCTGTTCAAAATCACCTTCGCTATCTTCCTGACCTATCTGACGGTCGGCCTGCCGCTGCCGGTTATTCCTCTGTTCGTTCATCAGCAGCTTGGCTATGGCAACACCATGGTCGGCATCGCCGTGGGCATTCAGTTTCTCGCCACGGTTCTGACGCGCGGCTATGCCGGACGGCTTGCCGACCAGCAGGGCGCAAAGCGCTCAACCATTCAGGGCATGTTTGCCTGCGCGCTGGCAGGCATAGCCTATCTGCTGGCGGCGCTGCTGCCCGTTGAGGCCGCCGTCAAATTCGCTTTGCTGATCGTCGGGCGCCTGATTCTTGGCTTTGGCGAAAGCCAGCTGCTGACGGGCACGCTGACCTGGGGCATGGGGCTGGTGGGGCCCGCCCGCTCCGGCAAGGTGATGTCGTGGAACGGTATGGCGATGTATGGCGCGCTGGCCGCCGGCGCACCGCTGGGGCTGCTGCTTAACGGCCATTGGGGATTCGTTGCGCTGGGCGCGACCACTACCGCACTGCCGTTAGTCGCCCTGCTGTTTAACGGCCGCGTGCCGGCTGTGCCAGCCCATAAAGGCGAACGCCCGTCGCTGTTTGCCGTTATCGGGCTTATCTGGAAGCCAGGCCTTGGATTAGCGTTGCAGGGCGTTGGGTTTGCCGTTATCGGCACCTTTGTTTCGCTCTATTTCGCTGCCAAAGGCTGGGCGTGGGCGGGCTTTACGCTCACCGCCTTTGGCGGCGCTTTCGTGCTGATGCGCGTTTTATTCGGCTGGATGCCGGACCGCTTCGGCGGCGTAAGGGTGGCGCTGGCTTCGTTAGTTATCGAGGCGGCGGGCCTCGCGCTGCTGTGGCAGGCTCCCGTCGCCTGGGTTGCCCTGCTGGGCGCGGCGCTGACGGGCTGCGGCTGCTCGCTGATCTTCCCGGCGCTGGGCGTTGAGGTGGTTAAGCGCGTGCCGGCCCAGGTGCGCGGTACGGCGCTGGGCGGCTATGCCGCTTTTCAGGATATCTCATACGGGGTCACCGGGCCGCTCACCGGCCTGCTGGCGACCTCATTCGGCTATACGTCGGTGTTTCTGGCGGGCGCGATTTCTGCGGCGGTGGGCATTGTGGTTACGCTTGTGGCTTTCAGGAAGTAACGCGAAAGCTTTTCCAGACGCGCCGTCTGCTGTACAAAATCCCCCTCGGGCGGAGGGGGAGGCGTTTTAAACAACCATCCAGAATAAAATCATCACCACAATCAGCGCGGCTAACGCCAGCCCCGGACGCGCCGAAACAGCTTTAAACGGCTCGATGAACGGGGCGATAAACGGGTTATAAATAGGCTGAATGTTCTGTACCTCAGGCGCTGCTGCCTGGTGGCGCTCGGCGCGCTTCAGGAAGACCTGGTTCAAAATATCCTGCACCTGCGCGGTGGTCAGCAGCGTCTGCGGCGTGGCCTGGAAGCGCTGCTGCGAATAATCCGTTATCTCTTTCCATTCCGCAGGTTCGAGCGGCTGCTTTAAAGCCGCCTGCACGGAATGCAGGGTAGGGGACGTTTGCTGGCTGAGGGTCTGGCGCGCCTGCAGCCAGGTGGTCAGCAGCGTAAAATGTTTTGCCGGTATCAGCTCGCCGGTTTTCACCCCCGACAGCTCCAGCATCGACTGCCAGATTTGCTTGCCGGACTCGCCCGTCGCCGCGGTAAGTTTCGCCACCTGCTGATTTAGCGCGCTATGCTCAGCAGGCAGCAGCGGGCGGTCGGTAGCCGGGCGCTGCTGCGGCTGTGGAATGGTGAGCTGATTATTTTGCAGCAGCGTAAGCACGGTTTTTAACTGCTGCGGCGTAAGCTGGCTGAGCGCGCTGTGGCCGAACTCCCGGCGAATATAGTCGCTTACGGCCTGGCGGTTATTGCCCTGCGGCAGCAGGTCGCTGAGCTGCTGCACCGTCTGGCGCGTGGCGTGGGTCGTCTGCACGGTGGCCAGGCGCTGGTTGAGGTTCTGCTCGGCGGCCGGGAAATGGCGCGAGAGCAAAGGCATCTCGTTTTTCAGGCCCAGATCGTGTTTCATCCCGGCCCACACTTCAGCGCTCTGCAGCTGGCTCAGGGCGACAATGCGGGTAATCAGGCGTTCCAGCACGGTACGCTGCTGAGAAGATAGCGGTAACTCGCCTGCGGCGGACGGCGCGGGAGCGGGTTCTCCCGGAGGGCGAGGCGTAGCCCCCTGAATGGGTTGCATAGCGTTGAATCCTTAATCTGACCTGATGAGCGACAAAACATTACACGGTAGTTGGTTATGCCCGGACGCCAGATTATGGCACACTATCGGGCTTATTCTCGACGATTAACAGAACAGGTGCGTAACGTGAAAATCCTCGTTGATGAAAATATGCCCTATGCCCGCGAGTTGTTTAGCCGCCTGGGCGAGGTAACCGCTGTTCCTGGCCGTCCGATCCCGGTATCCGAACTCGCCGACGCCGGGGCGCTGATGGTGCGTTCGGTTACCAAAGTGAATGGTGATTTGCTCGACGGCAAAGGCGTTAAATTCGTGGGCACCGCTACTGCGGGCACCGACCACGTTGACGAAGCCTGGCTTGAACGCGCGGGCATCGCGTTTTCCGCGGCGCCCGGCTGTAACGCCATCGCCGTGGTGGAATACGTTTTCTCCTCGCTGCTGATGCTGGCCGAGCGCGACGGCTTTGCGCTGACGGATCGCACCGTTGGCATCGTCGGCGTAGGCAACGTGGGCTCTCGTTTACGCGCGCGGCTGGAGGCTTTCGGCGTGCGTACGCTGCTTTGCGATCCGCCACGTGCCGAGCGCGGCGACGAAGAAGATTTCCAGCCGCTGGAGCGCCTTGTACGCGAAGCCGATGTGCTGACGTTCCATACGCCGCTGTTCAAAGACGGCCCTTATAAAACGCTGCATCTCGCCGATGAGCGGCTTATTTCCAGCCTCAAACCCGGCGCTATTTTGATCAACGCCTGCCGCGGCCCGGTGGTGGATAACGCCGCTTTGCTTAACTGCCTGAAAAACGGCCAGCATCTCAGCGTCGTGCTCGACGTATGGGAGCCGGAACCCGATCTCAATATCGACCTGCTCGGCCTTGTGGATATCGGCACGCCGCATATCGCCGGCTACACGCTGGAAGGCAAGGCTCGCGGCACCACCCAGGTGTTTGAAGCGTTCAGCGAGTTTATCGGCAAGCGTCAGCAGGTGGCGCTGGACACCCTGCTTCCCGCGCCGGAATTTGGCCGCATCACGCTGCATGGCCCTCTCGATCAGGCCACGCTCAAAAGACTGGTTCATCTGGTGTATGATGTGCGCCGCGACGATGCGCCGCTGCGCAAAGTGGCGGGCCAGCCGGGCGAATTCGACAGGCTGCGTAAAAATTACCAGGAGCGTCGCGAATGGTCATCGCTTTATATTCAGTGTGATGATGAAAATGCGGCGGCTACCCTGCAAAAACTGGGCTTTAGCGCGGTTTATCATACCGCCCGTTAACCCTAATCTTCTGTCCCGCCGGCTATATTCCGGCGGGACGCTGTTTTTAAGTCTGGAGTAAACCAACATGTCTGAAGGCTGGAATATTGCCGTTTTAGGTGCCACGGGTGCCGTAGGCGCGGCTGTTCTTGAACTGCTCGCCGAGCGCCAGTTCCCGGTTGGTGAATTATACGCCTTAGCCCGCAGCGAAAGCGCCGGGGAAAACCTGCGCTACGAAGGCAAAACCGTGATGGTGCAGGATGCCGAAGCCTTTGACTGGACGCAGGCGCAGCTGGCCTTCTTCGTCGCGGGCGCCGAAGCTTCCGCACGCTACGCCGACGAAGCCGCCAACTCGGGCTGCCTGGTTATCGACTCAAGCGGCCTGTTTGCCCTTGAGCCGGACGTGCCGCTGGTGGTGCCGGACGTGAACCCGTTCGTGCTCGGCGATTACCGCAACCGCAACCTGGTGGCCGTTGCCGATAGCCTGACCAGCCAGCTGCTGACGGCCCTGAGGCCGCTGATTGAGCAGGGCGGGCTGGCGCGTATTCAGGTGACCAACCTGCTGGCCGCCTCCGCGCGCGGAAAAGCCGCCGTTGACGCGCTGGCGGGGCAGAGCGCCCGTCTGCTTAACGGTATGCCGATAGAGGAAAACGATCTGTTTGGCCGCCAGCTGGCGTTCAACATGCTGCCGCTGGTGCCGGACGCCGAAGGCAGCGTGCGCGCGGAGCGTCGTCTGGTGACGGAAGTGCGTAAAGTGCTGCAGGACGAAGCCCTGCCGATTTCCGCAAGCTACGTGCAGGCGCCCATCTTCTACGGCCCACGCGCAAATGGTAAATTTTGAAGCGATGCGCCCGCTTGCGGCAGAAGAAGCCCGCGATGCGTTCGGTCAGATCGAAGACTTCGAGCTGTCTGAGGAAGGGCAGTTCCCGACTCAGGTATCCGACGCCTCCGGCAGCGCGCATCTGTCCATCGGCTGCGTACAAAACGATTACGGCATGCCCGAGCAGATTCAGTTCTGGTCGGTTGCGGATAACGTTCGTTTCGGCGGCGCGCTGATGGCGGTAAAAACCGCTGAAAAATTAGTCCAGGAGTATATGTACTAATGTCCGACGAGCTGTCAGAAACCCCGCTTCACAAGATTGCGCTCGGCATTGAGTACGACGGCAGTAAATATTACGGCTGGCAGCGCCAGAACGAAGTGCGCAGCGTGCAGGAGAAGCTTGAAAAAGCCCTTTCGAAAGTGGCAAACGAGCCGATTAGCGTCTTCTGCGCCGGACGCACCGACGCAGGCGTTCATGCCACCGGCCAGGTTGTGCATTTTGAAACGCGCATGCAGCGTAAAGACGCGGCCTGGACGCTGGGCGTAAATGCGAATTTGCCTGGTGACATTGCGGTGCGTTGGGTGAAAGCTGTGCCGGACGATTTTCACGCCCGCTTCAGCGCCACGGCGCGCCGCTATCGTTATGTCATCTATAATCAGCGCCTGCGTCCGGCGATTCTCGCGCAGGGGGTGACGCATTTTTATCATCCCCTGGACGCCGAAAAGATGCACCGCGCCGCACAGTGCCTGCTGGGCGAGAATGATTTTACCTCGTTCCGGGCGGTGCAGTGCCAGTCACGCACGCCGTGGCGCAACCTGATGCACATTAACGTTGCCCGCTATGGTGCCTACGTAGTGGTGGATATCAAAGCGAACGCTTTTGTTCATCATATGGTGCGCAACATCGTCGGCAGCCTGATGGAAATCGGCTGCGGCAACCGGGCGGAAGACTGGATGGCCGAGCTGCTGGCGGCAAAAGATCGTAAACTTGCCGCGGCCACCGGAAAAGCGGAAGGCTTATACCTGGTGTCCGTCGATTATCCGGAACGTTTTGCGTTGCCTGTAACCCCACTGGGCCCTGTGTTTTTGAGCTGACTGACGCAGCTGAGAAAGGTAAATCACTATGGATTTTATCCGCTTTGTTATTGATTTTATTTTGCATATTGATGTGCATCTGGCGGAGCTGGTCGCGCAATACGGTATCTGGGTTTACGCTATTTTGTTCCTGATCCTGTTTTGCGAAACGGGTCTGGTCGTCACGCCTTTTTTGCCGGGAGATTCGCTGCTGTTCGTGGCCGGGGCGCTTGCCGCGCTGCCCACTAACGATTTAAACGTTCATACCATGGTGATTTTAATGGTGATCGCCGCCATTTCCGGCGACGCCATCAACTACACCATCGGGCGGTTATTTGGCGAAAAGCTCTTTAGCAACCCCGGCTCGAAGATCTTCCGCCGCAGCTATCTTGATAAAACGCATGCTTTTTACGAGCGTCACGGCGGAAAAACGATTATCCTCGCGCGCTTCGTTCCCATTGTGCGAACTTTCGCACCGTTCGTCGCGGGCATGGGGCATATGTCCTATCGCCACTTTGCGATGTATAACGTCGCCGGGGCGTTGCTGTGGGTGCTGCTGTTCACCTACGCCGGTTACCTGTTCGGCGATTTGCCGATTGTGCAGGAAAACCTGAAACTGTTGATTGTGGCGATCATTGTGCTGTCGGTCCTGCCGGGCGTAATCGAAATTATCCGTCACAAGCGCGCTCAGGCACGAGCGCAAAAGTAACCTACGAGCGCGGTTCGACCACTTTTTTGTCCAAAGTCGCGGGCCGTTATGTTTTAATGAGCACCATTTATGGTCTGGGGCAGGTCACACTGCCACAGAAAAACTGGCATCGACCAGGTTCAAGCAGAAAGGTCATCAATGAGCTGGATTGAACGAATTCTCAATAAGAGCAATATCACCCCCACCCGTAAGGCAAGCATTCCGGAAGGGGTGTGGACCAAGTGCGACAGCTGCGGCCAGGTTCTGTACCGCGCCGAGCTGGAACGTAATCTTGAGGTCTGCCCGAAGTGCGATCACCATATGCGTATGGCGGCGCGCGAGCGTCTGCACAGTCTGTTCGACGAAGACTCTATGGTAGAGCTGGGCAGCGAGCTTGAGCCGAAAGACGTGCTGAAGTTCAAGGACTCCAAAAAGTACAAAGATCGTCTGGCCTCCGCCCAGAAAGAAACCGGCGAGAAAGACGCGCTGGTGGTAATGAAAGGCACCCTGCACGGTATGCCAGTAGTCGCCGCGGCCTTTGAATTCGCCTTTATGGGCGGCTCCATGGGTTCCGTCGTCGGCGCGCGTTTTGTTCGCGCCGTCGAGCAGGCGCTGGAAGATAACTGCCCGATGATCTGCTTCTCCGCCTCCGGCGGCGCCCGTATGCAGGAAGCGCTGATGTCGCTGATGCAGATGGCGAAAACCAGCGCTGCGCTTGCGAAAATGCAGGAGCGCGGCCTGCCGTACATCTCCGTGCTGACCGACCCAACCATGGGCGGCGTGTCGGCAAGCTTCGCGATGCTGGGCGATTTAAACATCGCTGAGCCAAAAGCGCTGATCGGTTTTGCCGGCCCGCGCGTTATCGAGCAGACCGTGCGTGAAAAACTGCCGCCGGGCTTCCAGCGCAGCGAGTTCCTGATTGAGAAAGGCGCCATCGACATGATCGTGCGCCGTCCGGAACTGCGCTTAAAGCTGGCCGGCGTGCTGGCGAAATTTATGAACCTGCCGGCACCGAGTGCGGAAGCGCCGCGCGAGCCTGTCGTGGTTCCGCCAGCGCCGGAGCAGGGTCAAGAGGCCTGATAGTCAACCAAGGCAGGGCCGCTCGCGGACCTGCCTTTTTTCTTGAACCGTATTGAACCGCAGACAGAACGGGCATCATGGAAAAACATCTCATTCCCCAAGCCACGTCGCCCCTGGCCGCGTGGCTTTGTTATCTGGAAAATCTCCACGCTAAACCCATCGAGCTTGGCCTTGAACGCGTGCAAAAAGTCGCGGCGGCGCTCGACGTGCTCAAACCTGCCCCCACGGTCTTTACCGTCGCCGGAACCAACGGCAAAGGCACCACCTGCCGCACGCTGGAAATGATGCTGATGGCCGCGGGCTACAGCGTGGGCGTTTACAGCTCCCCGCACCTGGTGCGTTACACCGAACGCGTGCGCATTCAGAACGAAGAGCTGGACGAGGCTTACCACACCGCGGCGTTTGCGCAGATTGAAGCCGCGCGCGGCGAAACTTCGCTGACCTATTTTGAATACAGCACGCTGTGCGCCCTGCTGCTGTTTAAGCAGCTGAACGTCGATGTGGTTATCCTTGAAGTGGGGCTGGGCGGAAGGCTGGACGCGACCAACATCGTGGACGCTGACGTCGCCGTGGTGACCAGCATCGCATTGGATCACACCGACTGGCTGGGGCCTGACCGCGAAAGTATCGGCCGCGAAAAGGCCGGCGTGTTCCGCGGCGGAAAGCCTGCCGTCGTTGGCGAGCCGGATATGCCGCACACCATCGCCGATGTCGCCGCTGAAAAGGGCGCGCAATTGCTGCGTCGCGGCGTAGACTGGTCCTATAGCGTTGAAGCAAACGGCTGGCGTTTTAAAGACGGGCAGGGCGAACTTGCCGGACTTGCGCTTCCGTTAGTGCCGCAGCCGAACGCGGCCACCGCGCTTGCCGCGCTGCGCGCCAGCGAGCTGGAGGTTAGCGAAGCCGCCATCCGGGAAGGCATTGAGAACGCTACATTGCCGGGGCGTTTCCAGATTATTTCTCAGTCTCCGCGCGTTATTCTGGACGTGGCGCATAATCCGCACGCGGCGGCATATCTTGCCGACAGGCTTGGCCAGCTGCCAAAACAGGGGCGGGTGCTGGCGGTAATCGGCATGCTGCACGATAAAGATATTGCGGGCACGCTGGCCTGTTTGGCGGCTCAGGTCGATAGCTGGTATTGTGCTCCTCTGGAAGGGCCGCGCGGCGCCACGGCGGAACAGCTGGTGGAAAAGCTTGGCTGCGGAGAAATCTATGGCAGCGTGACTCAGGCCTGGCAGGCGGCGATGGCGGCGGCCGGGCCTGATGATACCGTGCTGGTGTGTGGTTCATTCCACACGGTGGCCCACGTAATGGAAGCGCTGGACGCGGGGAGAACAGGTGGCGAGTAAGTTTCAAAACCGATTAGTCGGAACAATTATTCTGGTCGCGCTGGGGGTCATAGTGCTGCCCGGCCTGCTCGACGGCCAGAAAAAACACTATCAGGATGAGTTTGCGGCGATCCCTTTAGTCCCCAAACCGGGCGATACGGATGAGCCGGACATGCTGCCTGCGGCAACGCAGGCGCTGCCTTCTCAGCCGCCGGAAGGGGCGGCCGAAGAGGTGCGGGCGGGTAACGCCTTTGCGCCAGGGCTGGACTCGACAACGCTGCCGGTAGAAAACGGAGCGGACATCGACGAAGTCCCCGTGGCGCGTGAAAAGCCGCCGCAGCCGAAACCTGTCGCCGAAAAGCCGAAGCCCAGGCCGGCCGAAAAAGCGCCTTCCGCACCCGCGGTAGATCAAACGAACGAGCGCCTGGCGATGGAAAGCGAGCAGCCGCCTAAAACCGACAGGCCCGCTAAGCAGGATGAACAGGCCGCGCCAACCGGGAAAGCCTACGTCGTGCAGCTGGGCGCGCTAAAAAATGCCGACAAAGTGAATGAAATTGTTGGTAAACTGCGTGGCGCCGGGTTCCGTGTTTACACCCTGCCTTCGACGCCGGTGCAGGGCAAAGTTACCCGCATTCTGGTCGGGCCGGACGCTTCAAAAGACAAGCTGAAGTCGTCTTTAGGGGAGCTAAGTTCGCTTTCCGGGCTTAACGGCGTGGTGATGAATTACACCGTTCGGTAGGTAAAATACCCGGCTTACAAGGGCAAGTTTTTAATGGCGTTGAGCATTATTTCAACGCCATTATTTATTTACGCGGGGGAAGGAAATCCCTACGCAAACGTTTTCTTTTTCTGTTAGAATGCGCCCCGAACTGGACGTCAGGGCGATTTGTCGCGAGATTTGGTCATGGTCTGGATAGATTACGCCATTATTGCTGTTATCGGCTTTTCGGCTCTGGTTAGTGTGATTCGCGGCTTTGTGCGCGAAGCTTTATCGCTGGTGACCTGGGGATGCGCTTTCTTTGTCGCCAGTCATTACTACACTTACCTGGCAGTCTGGTTCACAGGCTTTGAAGACGAACTGGTACGTAATGGGATTGCTATCGCGGTACTGTTTATCGCGACGCTGATCGTCGGCGCGATTGTCAATTATGTGATTAGCGCGCTGGTGGAGAAAACCGGCCTGTCGGGTACAGACAGGGTGTTGGGGATTTGTTTCGGAGCACTACGCGGTGCGCTGATCGTCGCCGCCATTCTGTTCTTCCTTGATACATTCACCGGTTTTTCGAAAAGCGACGACTGGCAAAAGTCGCAGCTTATTCCGCAATTCAGTTTCATCATCAGATGGTTCTTTGACTATCTGCAAAGCTCGTCAAGTTTCTTGCCCCGGTCATAAGGCGGGGGTTGTGGCTTAATGAGGAAAAGACAACATGTGCGGTATTGTCGGTATCGCCGGTTTTATGCCGGTCAACCAGTCGATTTATGACGCGTTAACGGTGCTTCAGCACCGTGGGCAGGATGCCGCAGGCATCGTCACCATTGATGCTTTAAATTGCTTCCGCCTGCGGAAAGCAAACGGCCTGGTGAGCGATGTGTTTGAAGCCCGCCACATGCAACGTATGCAGGGCAATATGGGTATCGGCCACGTGCGCTACCCAACCGCTGGCAGCTCCAGCGCTTCAGAAGCACAGCCTTTCTACGTTAATTCCCCGTACGGTATTACGCTTGCGCACAACGGTAACCTGACCAACGCCCACGAACTGCGTAAAAAGCTCTTCGAAGAGAAACGCCGTCACATTAACACCACCTCCGATTCTGAAATCCTGCTCAATATCTTCGCCAGCGAGCTGGATAACTTCCGCCACTATCCGCTGGAAGCAGACAACATTTTTGCCGCCGTCGCCGCCACTAACCGCCAGATTCGCGGCGCTTACGCCTGCGTGGCGATGATTATCGGCCACGGCATGGTAGCGTTCCGCGATCCAAACGGCATTCGCCCGCTGGTTATCGGCAAACGCGAGCTGGGCGACGGACGCACCGAATACATGGTGGCATCCGAGAGCGTTGCGCTCGATACCCTGGGTTTTGAATTCCTGCGCGATATCGCGCCGGGTGAAGCGGTGTACATCACCGAGAAAGGGCAGCTCTTTACCCGCCAGTGCGCGGACAATCCGACCAGCAACCCTTGCCTGTTCGAGTACGTCTACTTTGCGCGCCCGGATTCCTTCATCGATAAAATCTCGGTCTACAGCGCACGCGTAGAAATGGGTAAAAAACTCGGTGAGAAAATTGCCCGCGAGTGGGAAGACCTGGACATCGACGTGGTGATTCCGATTCCGGAAACCTCATGCGATATCGCGCTGGAAATCGCGCGCATCCTTGATAAGCCTTACCGTCAGGGCTTCGTGAAAAACCGCTACGTCGGGCGCACCTTTATCATGCCCGGCCAGCAGCTGCGCCGTAAGTCGGTGCGCCGCAAGCTCAACGCCAACCGCGCTGAATTCCGCGATAAAAACGTGCTGCTGGTGGACGACTCCATCGTGCGCGGCACCACCTCCGAGCAGATTATCGAGATGGCGCGCGAAGCGGGCGCGAAGAAGGTTTACCTGGCTTCCGCCGCGCCGGAAATCCGCTTCCCGAACGTCTACGGTATCGATATGCCAAGCGCCAACGAGCTTATCGCCCACGGTCGTGAAGTGGACGAAATCCGCCAGATCATCGGCGCGGACGGGCTGATTTTCCAGGATCTGGACGATCTTATCGAAGCGGTGCGCGTCGAGAATCCGGATATCACGCAGTTTGAATGCTCCGTATTTAACGGCGTGTACGTCACTAAAGACGTCGACCACAAGTATCTTGAGTATCTCGAATCCCTGCGCAACGACGATTCCAAAGCGCTGCTGCGTCAGAACGAAGTGGAAAACTTAGAGATGCATAACGAAGGTTAAGTTTATTTCGCCCTCTCCGCCGGGAGAGGGCGGCCGCTCCTTGCATCCGGCCCCATCTTGCGGCAAAGTCAGCCCAAATAAACTCTTTGGGCAGGCTTTTATGAAACGGTTAATTGTTGGGATTTCAGGTGCCAGCGGCGCGATTTACGGCGTGCGTCTGCTTAAGGCTCTGCAACAAGCGCCGGAGGTGGAAACCCATCTCATTATGAGTCACGCCGCCCGTCAGACCCTCACCCTTGAAACCGACCTTTCCCTGCGCGACGTGCAGGCTCTCGCCGACGTGGTTCATGACGCCCGTGATATCGCCGCCAGCATCTCTTCAGGCTCGTTTAAGACCCACGGCATGGTCGTGCTGCCTTGTTCAATCAAAACGCTTTCAGGCATCGTTCACAGCTATACGGACGGACTGTTGACGCGGGCCGCGGACGTGGTGCTTAAAGAGCGCCGTCCGCTGGTGCTTTGCGTGCGTGAAACCCCGCTGCATCTTGGACACCTGCGCCTGATGACCCAGGCGGCCGAGCTGGGGGCGGTGATTATGCCGCCGGTGCCCGCGTTTTATCACCGTCCGCAAACGCTGGAAGAGGTCATCGACCAGACGGTCAATCGCGTGCTGGACCAGTTCGATATAGAGCTGCCCCACGATTTATTCACGCGCTGGCAGGGTGCATAAAAGAGGCGCCAGCGCGGTGCGTCACAAAAACGCCTGCATCAATTTGGGGCGATTTTGTAACCCCGATCGCTTTTGAGAGATTTAGTCCGCATTTTACTCGGTAAAGACTTTGCCCCTTCGCCAGACCTGCTATCTTTCAAGCAGACGACAGAGTTGCAACGTTTTATTAACATAAAACCACGCACTTTCTTTTACGCAGGGAAAAGTGGCATGAGAACTGCAACTCCTCGTTTGCAACACACCACACAACATCACACATAATAAGAGACAACTTGAGGGTTATCTATGAAGAAGCAGGTTCTCGCTCTGTCTTTGCTGTTAGGTCTTACCAGCAGCGTTTACGCAGCAATTCCGCAGAACGTTCGTATTGGTACGGACGCCACCTATGCACCCTTCTCTTCTAAAGATGCGAAAGGGGACTTTGTCGGCTTTGATATCGACCTTGGCAACGAGCTTTGCAAGCGTATCAACACTAAATGTACGTGGGTGGGCAGCGACTTCGACGCGCTGATCCCTTCTTTAAAAGCGAAGAAAATCGACGCGATTATCTCCTCGTTATCCATCACTGAAAAACGTCAGCAGGAAATCGCCTTCTCGGACAAGCTCTATGCGGCCGACCCGCGTCTAATCGCCAGCAAAGGCTCGCCAATCCAGCCGACCCTTGAGTCGCTCAAAGGCAAGCACGTTGGCGTGCTGCAGGGCTCTACTCAGGAAGCTTTTGCTAACGCCGAGTGGCGTCCGAAGGGCGTTGACGTCGTGGCTTACGCCAACCAGGACCTGATTTATTCTGACCTGTCCGCGGGCCGTCTGGACGCCGCGTTCCAGGACGAAACCGCCGCCAGCGAAGGCTTCCTGAAACAGCCTGCGGGCAAAGATTTTGCTTTTGCAGGACCCGCGGTGAAGAACAAGCAGTACTTTGGCGACGGCACCGGCATCGGTTTGCGTAAAGACGACGCCGAGCTAAAAGCCGCCTTCGACAAAGCCCTTGCCGAAATGCGTAAAGACGGCACCTACGACAAATTTGCCAAGAAGTACTTCGATTTTAATGTTTACGGTGAATAAGTTTTTCCCGTAGTCTGTGGCCCGGTTATGAATATATTCTTAGCCGGGCTGGATAAAAATGCAGTGGTGCGGGCTTGTCTCCTCTGCACGCCGATGGTGCGATTTTACAGCAATGCATCATTGTGGCGCGCGTGGCGCACCGTTTTGGGTCATGGATTTTCTGATACTGGAATTTACGCTGGCATAAGCCGGGTAAAAATGGCATGAAACCTGCACTTTTATCCCTTATTAATTAGCCATAAAAACGGCATTAGCGCTAAAAAGACAGTCTATCGAGGATAATTATGAAAAAGTTGGTGTTGTCCCTTTCTCTGATGCTGGCGTTCTCCAGCGTTTCCACAGCATTCGCCGCTCTTCCTGCAAACTTACGTATCGGCACCGATCCGACCTATGCCCCCTTTGAATCGAAAAACGCCCAGGGCGAATTAGTCGGTTTTGATATCGATTTGGCTAAAGAGCTGTGCAAACGCATCGAAACCAACTGTACCTTCGTTGAGAACCCGCTAGATGCGCTGATCCCTTCGCTGAAAGCGAAAAAAATCGACGTTATCATGTCTTCGCTTTCCATTACTGAAAAACGCCAGCAGGAGATCGCCTTTACCGACAAGCTGTACGCCGCCGACTCTCGTCTGGTCGTCGCCAGGGGTTCCGCCATCCAGCCAACGGTGGAATCGCTGAAAGGCAAGCGCGTGGGCGTGCTGCAGGGCACCACTCAGGAAACCTACGGCAACGTTCACTGGGCGCCGAAAGGCATCGAAATCGTCTCCTATCAGGGACAGGACTCTATCTATGCAGACCTGACCGCAGGCCGTATCGACGCCGCTTTCCAGGATGAAGTGGCGGCCAGCGAAGGCTTCCTCAAACAGCCAATCGGTAAGGATTACCAGTTCGGCGGTCCTTCTATTAAAGATAACAAGCTGTTTGGCGTGGGCACCGGCATGGGGCTGCGTAAAGAAGATACCGAGCTGCGTGAAGCGCTGAACAAAGCCTTTGCCGAAATGCGCAAAGACGGCACCTACGAGAAGCTGGCGAAGAAATACTTCGATTTTGACGTTTACGGTGGTTAACAGTGTCGACGGGTGGACCGGCGCGGGCGCCGTCCACCCTTGATAAAAGTTGCGGCGGGTGACGCTTTGCTTACCCGCCCTGGGCTTAGCTGAATTTGTGCAGACACTGACGACAGGATACGCACCATGTTGTATGGCTTTTCTGAAGTGATATTTAAAGGGGCGCTCGTCACGCTGGAACTGGCGATAAGCTCCGTTATCCTCTCGGTAGTGATTGGTCTTGCCGGCGCTGGCGCCAAGCTGTCGAAAAATCGCCCGCTGGCGATGCTGTTTGAAGGTTACACCACGCTTATCCGCGGCGTGCCGGATTTGGTGCTGATGCTGCTGATTTTCTATGGCCTGCAGATGCTGTTCAACAGCATTACCGATGCCTTAGGCATGGCGCAGTTCGATATCGATCCTATGGTGGCCGGCATCATTACGCTCGGTTTTATCTACGGGGCGTATTTTACCGAAACCTTCCGCGGCGCATTTCTCGCGGTGCCCAGAGGGCATATCGAAGCGGCGACCGCCTTCGGATTTACCGGTTCGCAAACCTTCCGCCGTATCCTTTTCCCGGCCATGATGCGTTACGCTCTGCCGGGCATCGGCAATAACTGGCAGGTCATTTTGAAAGCCACGGCGCTGGTGTCGCTGTTGGGGCTCGAAGACGTGGTGAAGGCGACGCAGCTGGCGGGCAAAACTACCTGGCAGCCGTTCTACTTTGCGATTGTCGCCGGGATTATTTATCTGGTGTTTACCACCGTTTCCAACGGTGTGCTGCTCTGGCTTGAACGCCGCTATTCCGTGGGCGTGAAGAGGGCCGAGCTATGATCGACATTATTCAGGAATACTGGAAGTCCCTGCTGTGGACGGACGGTTACCGCTTCACCGGCGTGGCTATCACCCTGTGGCTGCTGATTTCATCCGTTGTGATGGGCGGCATTCTGGCGCTGCTGCTCGCCATCGGGCGCGTCTCAAGCAATAAGTTCATCGCTTTTCCCATCTGGCTGTTTACCTACGTTTTCCGCGGGACGCCGCTGTATGTGCAGCTGCTGGTGTTTTACTCCGGGATGTACACGCTGGAAGTGGTGAAGGGCACGGTGTTGCTAAATGAGTTTTTCCGCAGCGGGCTGAACTGCACCGTTCTGGCGCTGACCCTGAATACCTGTGCCTACACCACGGAGATTTTTGCCGGCGCCATACGTTCGGTGCCGCACGGCGAAATTGAGGCCGCCCGCGCTTACGGTTTCTCGCGCGTGAAAATGTACCGCTGCATCATTTTGCCAGCGGCGCTGCGTATCGCGCTGCCGGCGTACAGCAACGAGGTTATTTTAATGCTGCACTCCACCGCGCTGGCCTTCACCGCCACCGTGCCGGACCTGCTGAAAATCGCCCGTGATATCAACTCCGCGACCTACCAGCCGTTTACCGCGTTCGGTATCGCTGCGGTGTTGTACCTGATTATTTCTTACGTGCTGATAAGCCTGTTCCGCAGGGCGGAAAAACGCTTTATGCAGCATGTTAAACCCAGCTCTTCGCACTGAGTGATTTCCATGGCTGAAAATAAATTAAACGTTACTGATTTGCACAAACGCTACGGCGAACATGAAGTGCTCAAAGGGGTTTCTTTGCAGGCCAACGCTGGCGATGTTATCAGCATCATCGGCTCATCCGGCTCGGGGAAAAGCACGTTTCTGCGCTGCATTAACTTCCTCGAAAAACCGAGCGAAGGCAAAATTGTGGTGAGCAACCAGAATATCAACCTGGTGCGCGATAAAGATGGCCAGCTGAAGGTTGCGGATAAAAACCAGCTGCGCCTGCTGCGTACCCGCCTGACGATGGTGTTTCAGCACTTCAACCTGTGGAGCCACATGACGGTGCTGGAAAACGTCATGGAGGCGCCCATTCAGGTATTGGGGCTGAGCAAGCCCGAAGCGAAAGAGCGCGCGATTAAATATCTGGCGAAAGTAGGGATTGACGAGCGCCAACAGGCGAAATACCCGGTGCATCTTTCCGGCGGCCAGCAGCAGCGTGTTTCCATCGCCCGCGCGCTGGCGATGGAGCCGGAGGTTTTGCTGTTCGACGAGCCAACCTCCGCGCTGGATCCGGAGCTGGTGGGCGAGGTGCTGCGCATCATGCAGAAGCTGGCCGAAGAGGGGAAAACGATGGTGGTGGTAACCCACGAGATGGATTTTGCCCGCCATGTTTCAAGCCACGTAATCTTCCTGCATCAGGGGGTAATCGAAGAAGAAGGTGCGCCGGACGAGCTGTTCGGCAACCCGAAAAGCGCTCGCCTGCAGCAGTTTTTATCGGGGTCTTTGAAATAAAGAAACGGGCAGAGGATCTGCCCGTTTCTTTATATCTGCAACTATTTTGCCTGCCGGCGCTTTTCCTGGCTGAGGGTTTTCAGGCGCACGATATCAAACAGGGGCAAACCGTACAAAAAGCTCGCGGTTCGAACATCGCTTTTACGATCGGGTCGCGAGTGCTCGTGATGGGGGAAAAATGCCAGGTCGGGATGATCGGGCGCTGAATCGGCCCGGTAGACGGCTTTCTTATCATCCGGCCTGAACAGCATATAGCTGTAGTCCATCAGGGTATTCAGCCGCAGCAGCCAGCGCCAGCCTTCGCTTAAGCGAATCTCAAGCAGCCATCCACGTTTGCGTTTTTCGCACTGTCCCGGCTCACCTTCCAGCTCGTCCGCAACGTGTTGATGAATATCAGCGATCATTTCGTCCGGAATCGCTTCCCAGCTTCTGGTAACAGGCAGATCCATGGAGAGATTAAAAATCCCCAGCAGAAATGTTAAGACGTTCGGCGCCTCGCCCGCAAGCTTGAGATGATGCTGACAAACCGGCAACTGTACCAGGGTGGACGCGTCCGGCGGAATGCCGATGGTTGTGTTGGCATAGCCGGTAGCGGAGGCATTGCAGGCTATGCACCCTGCTTCGCCCGAGAAGATAATGGTCTTATTAACGCTGGTATTATTCATTCTTCCCTGCGCTAGCGCGGTCTGCTGCTGTGTTTTCGTTTCTGTCCAGTCATACCAACGGCGATAGATCTCCCTTGCCGAAGGCGTATCCAGCATCTGGTACAAATCTGCTTCTGTGGCAATGCCTTTCCACGGGCGATCGGTACTGCCGCGCAGTGCAAAGCGGGGGCTTTTGAAACGGTAGGTTCTTAAGCATCCGCAGTGCGACGTCGCTTCGTAAACCAGAACGCCTTCCTGACGATCCCTGAGCCAGTAGCAGGCGCTTGCTTCATCAAACAGCATCTGCCAGAGCGCTTCGCTGCTGCAAATGCACTCCACGATGAAGGGGAAGCGACGCGGGTAAAAATCGAAGTTACGAAACGCAAGCGCCGCTACGCACAGATCGATGGTAGTGGCGCTCCTTTCATCGGGAGAACAGGACTGAAAAATTTCGTCGACGTTAAACAAGCGGAAATGAGCAAAATTTTCCATGCAGTTAACGCACCACGTCCGCCAAAGCCTCTTCCAGGTCAAAGTACCGGAAGCCGAAGCCTGACTCCTCAAGCCGTTTAGGCAGCGCGCGCTGGCCGCCCAGCACCAGAACCGCGGATTCCCCCATCAACAGCTTCACGGCGGCGGCGGGCGCGCGTACAAAGGCCGGGCGATTGAGCACGTGGCCGAGCGCGTGGGAGAAGCGTTCGTTGCGTACGGGGTAGGGCGAAACCATATTGAACGGCCCGCGCAGATCGTTATTCAGCAGCCAGAGAATACCGTTGACCATATCATCGATGTGGATCCACGCAAGATACTGCCTGCCGTTGCCTACCGGGCCGCCGAGTCCGGCACGAAAGAGCGGCAGCAGTTTTGCCAGAATGCCGCCTTTCGGCGCCAGCACTACGCCGGTGCGCAGCAGGCAAACCCGGGTGTTTTCGCTCTGCGCGCCGCAGGCGATTTGCTCCCAGCGTGAGCAAAGCTTGTGGGTAAATTCATTGTGCGGCGGCTCATCTTCCGTCACCACCACCTCGCCCAGATCGCCGTAGTAACCGGCGGCGGAGCCGGAAATCAGAACGGAAGGCGGCGTCTGGCTTGCCTTAAACATGGCCACCAGGCGTTCGGTAATCTGCCAGCGGCTCTGGCACAGGCGCTGTTTTTGCGCTTCGTTCCAGCGCTTATCGGCGATGGGTTCGCCCGCGAGGTTGATGACGGCGTCAAAGCCGTCAAGATTTTCATGGTCGTTAAGCCCCTTCCACAGCGTAACGCGGGGGTCGAACCTGTTCCGGGCTTTATCCGGATCCCTTGTGACCACGGTCACGCTATGGCCTGTTTCCAGCAATCGCGGAACCAGATGGCTGCCGATGAGCCCGGTGCCGCCGGTTATCAATATCTGCATGCGCGTCTCCTGTCGAGTGCGCCTACCTTCGCCAGCTCATGGTCATCGATACCGAGTCGGCATAACGCAGCGCGTGAAGTTTATCTATCTCCACTTCAGCATAAGTCACCCACGGATGGTCGCATGCGATATTGAGCACATCCTGAGTTAATTTTTCCAGCAAAGAGAAGCGGTTATTCTCCACCAGCTGGATGATGCTTTTGGTGATGGTGCGGTAGTTCAGGGCGTCGTTGATGTCTTCGCTGGCGCGCGCTTTGTCCGCCGGGTAGTGAAGGGCGACGTTGACGACAATATCCTGACGGTTGGCGATCTCTTCTTCTTTGATACCGATAAAAGTACGCAGGCGGAGATTTTTAATACGAATAACGGCGTCTGGCTGGGGGGATGACATTGCAGGTTTCCTCCGTGTGTTGCTTCCCGCCACAGATTACACCACAGCGGGAAGATTTAGACACGCGGGCTCAGAGGTTTTCCGCCTGCTGGTAAGCCCGCTCCGTGGCGGGACGCGAACGAATGCGTTCAAACCAGTTTTTTACCGCAGGGTAGTTTGCTAAATCGATGCGCTGGCGTTCATGGGAGACGGGCCCAGGGCCAGGTGGCGATATCAGCGATGCTGTAGTCCTGCCCGCCCAGCCACGGCGTTTTTTCCAGCTGCCGGTTAAGCACGCCGTACAGACGCTGGGTTTCCACCTGGTAGCGTTCGATAGCGTAGGGAACAGTTTGCGGAGCAAAATGGTTGAAGTGATGATTCTGCCCCAGCATGGGGCCAAATCCGCCTACCTGCCAGAAAAGCCATTGCAGCGTGTGGGCGCGCTCGCGCAGGTCTTTGCTGAGCAGTAGATTTGTTTTCTCGGCCAGATAAAGCAAAATCGCCCCGGATTCAAAAACGCTTAACGGACCGCTGCCGTCGGCGGGCAGGTTATCGACTATCGCCGGGATTTTATTGTTCGGGGAAATGGCGAGAAATTCTGGCCTGAACTGATCCCCTTTGCCAATATCAATACGATGAATTTTGTATTCCAGCCCGGCTTCTTCCAGGAACAGCGTGATTTTATGGCCATTCGGCGTTGGCGCGTAGAAGAGATCGATCATGGTCAAACTCCTGTAATAGTAGCGTTGGCAAACTTTTGCAGTATAGGCTTTGTGGCGCGAGACGGGCGGGCAAAGTTGAGGTTTGCTCAAGTGACAGCGGCGTTTTTTCGCTATATGTTCAGAAGTCGGCAGCGATGATGATGAGGATAAGAATGAGCCAGCCTGCGATAACCCTGTGGTCCGATGCTAACTATTTCAGCCCCTACGTGCTTTCGGTCTACGTTGCCCTGAAAGAGAAGGGGCTTAACTTCAGCTTACAGACCCTCGACCTTGCCGCCGGGCAAAATTTGCAGCCCGGCTGGAAGGGCTACGATCTCACCCGCCGCGTGCCGGTGCTTGCGGTGGATGAATTTGTCCTCAGCGAATCCTCGGCAATCGCTGAATATCTGGACGAGCGCTTCGCGCCGCCAACCTGGGAGCGCATCTATCCCCTCGATATTGAAAAGCGCGCGCGTGCGCGCCAGATTCAGGCCTGGCTGCGCAGCGACCTTATGCCCATCCGCGAGGAGCGTCCGACGGAGGTTGTTTTCGGCGGCGTGAAAAAGCCCGCCCTTAGCGAGGCCGGGTTGAAGGCGGCGGAAAAGCTTACCTCGACGGTGGAGCGCCTGCTGCCCGCCGGCCAGCAAAACCTGTTCGGTGAATGGTGTATCGCCGATACGGATCTCGCCTTGATGCTCAATCGGCTGATCCTTAACGGCGACGAGGTGCCGGAACGCCTGCAGGAATACGCGGCGTTTCAGTGGCAGCGCGCTTCGGTGCAGGGTTTCATTGCCCGTTCAGCAAAACGGGCGGGCTGATTCCTGCGGCTTTGTTCGCTATCATTAAGCCACTTATCATTAAAAGAGATGTGGATTTATGAAGCTGATGTTTGCCTCGGATCTTCACGGTTCCTTGCCGGCCCGCCGAGAAAGCGCTGGCCATTTTCGCGCAAAGCGGCGCGCGGTGGCTCGTTCTGCTCGGCGATCTGCTCAACCACGGGCCGCGCAATGCGCTGCCGGAAGGTTACGATCCGGCCGCGGTCGCGCAGCGGCTTAACGACGTGGCGGATAAAATTATTGCCGTGCGCGGCAACT
The DNA here is from genome assembly GCF_051307045.1 of Dryocola mayonis. Classification (NCBI taxonomy): domain Bacteria; kingdom Pseudomonadati; phylum Pseudomonadota; class Gammaproteobacteria; order Enterobacterales; family Enterobacteriaceae; genus Dryocola; species Dryocola mayonis. The sequence continues at coordinate 3,011,723 of NZ_CP150452.1, read as the reverse complement.
GCGACAGCGAAGTGGACCAGATGCTGCTGCGCTTTCCTATTACCGCACCCTTTGCGCAAATTCTGCTGCCGGGGCAGCGTTTATTTATCACCCACGGCCATCTTTATCATCCGGATAAATTGCCGCCGCTGGCGCCACACGATGCGCTGATTTTCGGCCATACTCATCTTCCGGTGGCTGAAAATCGTGACGGACTGTACTTCTTTAACCCCGGCTCCGTAAGTATGCCGAAAGGGGGTTTTGAGGCGAGTTATGGCATGCTCAATGACGGCGTTCTGAGCGTTCACACGCTGAATGATGATGGGGTTATTGCGCAGGTCGACATTACCCCGTAACTTACCGCTTGTAAAACCGATAACGCGCCGTAAGAGCGCCCTGAAGAGAAGGTTTCCCGATGGTGGAACAGAGTCATTTTGTTGGCACGGAATGGGTAGACATTGTCAATGAAGACAATGAGGTAATAGCACAGGCCAGCCGTGAGCAAATGCGCGCGCAGCGTTTACGCCATCGCGCTACCTATATCGTCGTTCATGACGGCATGGGCAAAATCCTGGTGCAGCGCCGCACCGAGACGAAGGATTTCCTGCCGGGCATGCTTGACGCCACCGCGGGCGGCGTCGTCCAGTCGGACGAACAGCTGCTGGACTCCGCGCGCCGCGAGGCGGAAGAGGAGCTGGGCATCGCCGGCGTACCTTTTGCCGAGCACGGCCAGTTCTATTTTGAAGATGAACATTGTCGCGTTTGGGGCGGCTTGTTCAGCTGCGTCTCGCACGGCCCCTTTGCGCTTCAGGAAGAAGAAGTCAGCGAAGTGAGCTGGATGTCGCCGGAAGAAATTACCGCCCGCTGCGACGAATTCACTCCTGATTCCCTGAAGGCGCTGGCGCTGTGGATGACGCGCAACGCCAAGAATGAGAAGCAGTCGGCGACGGAAACTGACTAAGCTCCGTCAGCCCTGATAGCGTGATTTGTGAGGTGAGAGTCTATCACTTCACAAATCATGGTTTCCGGGCGCTCCCCCTGATAATCAGTCTGCCCTCAAGCACCCTATTGCTGACCGGCGTTTGCGCACCGGCTAAATTACCCTGCAAAATATCCATCGCCGTAGCCACCATTGCGTCAAGCGGTTGCTCATAGGTTGTCAGGTCGAACAGCGGCCATGCCGCCATAGCAATATTATCGAAGCCAACGATGGAAATATCCTGCCCGGGAATCATGCCCCGCTCGCCTGCCGCCACGTTAAGCGCGGCAATCGCCATCAGGTCGTTAGCGCAAAAAAGCGCGTCGGGAGGCGCCGGAGAATCCAGCAGCGCGCGGGTTGCCGCCATGGATTCGGGCAGGGTGTAATTTCCCTGAATGCGAAGCGGTTCATTACCTCCCTGCGACCTGATGCGGTTTACAAAGCCCAGTTCGCGATCCCGGCTTGTTGAAGAACTCTCTCGTCCGGCCATGAACGCGATGCGCTGATGGCCGCCGGCTAAGAGAAAATCAGCGATTTTCTCGCCTCCTGCCTGGTTATCGCTGGTCACGCTGGAGACGCTCGGCGCCTCATTTTTGCGGTTAAGCAGCACAACAGGCAGGCCGGAACGGGCGCACTCCTGGGCAAAGCGTGAAGACAGGCTGGCCGACACCAGGATTAGGGCTTCAACGCGGTGGCGCAGCACCTCTTCCAGCACCGGATCGGTATCGTTATCGCGAAAGGTCGAAAACAGCAGCACCTGATAGCCGATCTGTTTGCAGGCCTGCGTCAGGCGATCGAGCAGCTCAGAATAGAAGGGGTTGACCAGCCCGGGAACCACGACGCCAATTTGGTTTGAGCGCCGGGTGATGAGGGAGCGGGCGACAAAACTCGGACGATAGCCCAGTTCCTCTGCGGCCTGGTGGATTTTTTTTCGCGTGGCGTCGGAAACCTTTCCGCCCTCGGTAAACGCGCGCGAAACGGCGGACTGCGATACTCCGGCATGTTTTGCCACGTCATAGCTGGTCACGGGGCGGGGCGCGCGTTCGGTCATCACTCTTCCTTAGTCGTTTCGTCTGGTCGCATTATGCGGGATTTGATCGCCAAAAGGGAACTTTTGCGATCCTCGTTGCATTCGAATGCATTAACGCTTTCCTTTTTCCTGCAATGACGCCAGGATTGTTTTGCATTCGAATGCATTCACTGTTTATTTCGGAGATGAAAATGGCTAAATGGCTCAAGCAAGGCGCGGATGAAAAAAGCATTAAAGATTCGGATCGTCAGGTTCGTGAAACGGTAGAGAACATCCTCGCGGATATTGAAGAGAGGGGAGATGCGGCAATCAGAGAACTGGCTATACGCTTCGACAGGCTGGATCGCGAAAGCTACCGCCTGACGGAGGAGGAGATCTCAGAGTGCTACGCGCAGCTTTCCACGCGTGATATCGCGGATATTCGCTTTGCCCAGGAGCAGGTTCGTAATTTTGCCCAACACCAGCGTGACAGCATGAAAGACATCGAGGTGGAAACGCTGCCGGGGGTGATCCTTGGTCACAAAAATATCCCCATCAGCGCGGCCGGTTGCTATGTTCCCGGAGGAAAATATCCGCTGCTGGCATCGGCACATATGTCGGTGATCACCGCGAAGGTCGCGGGCGTGGAGCGTATTGTCACCTGCGCTCCCCCCTTCAACGGCAAACCGGCGCCGGCGATTGTCGTGGCTCAGCATATGGCCGGAGCCGATGAGATTTACTGTCTGGGCGGGATTCAGGCGATAGGCGCGATGGCGATTGGTACCGAAACCATTGCCCCGGTGGATATGCTGGTGGGGCCGGGCAATGCCTTCGTCGCGGAGGCGAAACGGCAGTTGTTCGGCCGTGTGGGTATCGATCTCTTTGCCGGCCCGACCGAAACGCTGGTTATTGCCGATGAGAGCGTGGACGGGGAAATTTGCGCTACGGATCTCCTCGGCCAGGCAGAACATGGCCCGGATTCTCCGGCGATTTTATTAACCACTTCGGAAAAACTGGCCCGGGACACCCTTGGCGAAATCGATCGCCTGCTGGGTATTCTGCCCACTGCACATATAGCACGCCAGGCCTGGGAAAAGTACGGCCAAATTATCGTTGCCGAAAGCGACCAGGAGATGTGCAATATTGCCGACGGGCTGGCGTTTGAGCATGTGCAGGTTATGACGAAGGATCCTGACTGGTTCCTGGCGAATCTACAGAACTTCGGGGCGTTATTCCTCGGCCCGCGCACCAACGTCGCCTACGGCGACAAGGCTATTGGCACCAACCACACGCTGCCAACCCGCAAGGCCGCCCGCTATACCGGTGGGCTGTGGGTGGGGAAATTCCTCAAAACCTGCTCATACCAGAAAGTCATTACGGACGCTGCTTCAGCCTTGGTGGGGGAATATTGTTCACGGCTGTGCGCGCTGGAAGGGTTTGCCGGGCATGGCGAACAGGCGAATATTCGGGTACGCCGCTACGGCAAGCGGGACGTGCCCTACGCCGGGATCGTTGAGTAATACCGCGGGCGCTGTGGCTCTTGCCACGGCGCTTTTTTCTTTTACTGCGTCACTATTGTGGTTTGTATGTTGTTTTTGTCTTTCTAATGTTGTTATTTGTGTTGTTTTGTGGTGGTATTGCTTCATCTTCTGATGATGGAGTGAGCGAATGGAACAGCTAGCGGGGGAATTTGATGTCATCGTCATAGGCGGTGGCGTGGTGGGATGTGCGGTATTCCGTCGTTTCACGCTGATGGGCGCGCGCGTCGTTTTGCTGGAAAAAGGCGGCGACATTCTTTCCGGAGCGAGCAAGGCCAACAGCGCGCTGCTGCATACCGGGTTTGATGCGCCGCCGGAAAGCCTGGAGCTGGCCTGCATGCAGGCGGGCTACCGGGAATACCTGGCGATTCATCAACGGATGAATCTGCCGCTGCTGCCGACCGGAGCCATCGTTGTGGCATGGAATGACGAGCAGCTGGCCGCGCTCCCCGCCATTGTCGAACAGGCGCACCGAAACGGGGTGACGGATGTCAAAGAGATTTCCGCGGCGGAGGTTTATCAGCGTGAACCCCATTTGGCTGCCGGAGCCGTGGGGGGCGTCGCGGTGCCCGGCGAGAGCGTAATCGATCCCTGGAGCGCGCCGCTGGCCTATGTCACCCAGGCCGTGCAGCACGGCGGACAATACCGTTTTAACTGCGAGGTCAAAGGCGTAGAGTTTGCGCACGAACGCTGGCAGGTGGCCACCACGCGCGGGAATTTCCAGGGGCGCCTGGTGATTAACTGCGCGGGCAATCACGGAGACCGCATCGACGCGCTCTGGCGCGAGCCTGAATTTGAAATTCGCCCGCGTAAAGGCCAGTTTCTGGTGTTCGACAAGGCCGCAGCCGGGCAGATTAACGCCATTATCCTGCCGGTTCCCACCGCGCGCAGCAAAGGCGTCCTGCTCTCAAAAACCATTTTTGGCAATCTGCTGCTTGGCCCGACGGCCGAAGAGCAAAACGATCGCGACCGCGCGGAAGTTGATGAAAACATGCTCAAAGCGCTGGTGGAGCAGGGCGCCCGCATCCTGCCTTCGCTCAAGGATTATCCGGTGACGGCGACTTACGCCGGCCTGCGTCCGGCCACGGAGGAAAAAGGCTACCGGATCCTCGATTACCCGGCGCACCAATGGATAACCGTAGGCGGCATCCGTTCCACCGGCCTTACCGCCGCGCTGGGCATCGCTTCGCACCTTGAGAGCCTCTACCACGAGCGTTTTGCCCCGCTTTTTAACGGCGCGCCTGTGGCTGCTCCCCGCTGGCCCAGCATGCCGATGCTTTCAGAATACGCTACCCGTGACTACCGCTGTCCCGGTAACGGCGGAGTGGTATGCCACTGCGAACTGGTGACCCGGCGCGAGCTTGAAGCCGCCTTCGATAGCGCCGTTCCACCGGAAAGCATCGGCGGGCTGCGGCGGCGCACGCGGGTAATGATGGGGCGCTGTAACGGCTTCTTTTGCAGCAACCACGTGGCGGAAATTGTAGGCGACCGCCTGGAAAACACCTTGATTACGGGGCCAGTCAAATGAGCGATTCTTACGATGTGATTATTATCGGCGCCGGGCCTGCGGGGCTGGCCGTCGCCCGCTCTTTGCAGGAGGCCGGCACGGAAAACGTGCTGCTTATCGAGCGCGAAGCCGAAGCCGGCGGCGTGCCGCGCCACTGCCGCCATCCCACCTTTGGCTTATTAACCGAGCATCGGCCGATGCAAGGCCACGTCTGGGCGAAGAAGCTGGTGGCGGCGGTTCGCTATCCGCTGCGCACCTCCACTACGGTGACAAAGCTGTTGCCCGGCGGGGTCATTGAGGTCGTCTCAGACAGCGGAGCGGAAACGCTGCGGGCAAAAAAAGTCGTGCTCGCCACGGGCGTCCGTGAAACGCCGCGCCACCCTCGACTGGTGGGCGGGCTACGGCCGCAGGGGGTGCTGACGGCGGGCGCGCTGCAACAATTTGTTTATCTGCGCGGGCTTAAGCCCGGCAACGCGCCGGTGATAGTCGGTTCTGAACTGGTAAGCTTTTCGGCCCTGTGGACGCTGCGTAACGCCGGCGTACGCCCGGTGGCGATGATTGAAGAGGGCCGGCGGCCGATCGCCTGGCGGTACTGTACGCTGTTTGCCCGCCTGCTGGGCGTGCCCGTTTATTTTAATCACCATGTGTCACGCATTGTCGGGCTCGACCGCGTGGAGGGGGTTGAGTTAACCGGGGCGGACGGCACGACACGGCAGCTCGCCTGCGACAGCGTCATTTTTACGGGCAGGTTTACCGGTGAATACACGTTAATCCGCAGCAGCCACCTGGATTACAACCCGCGGAGCGGGCTGCCGCTGTTCGACCAGTTCGGCGCCTGTTCCGACCCTGCCTATTACGCGGTGGGCAATATGACTCACCCGGCGGATATGGGCGATCGGTGCTACCAGGAAGGCCGCCGGCTGGGGGAAATTATTGCCCGCGAACTCGTCCAGCCGGCGGCGGCAGGCGCGAGGATCCTGGTAGCGCACGGCCCTAATATAAGATCCTCCGCGCCGAATATTGTGCGGCAGGATGCGGCGGGCGGATGGGTCGACTTCAACATCCGCGTCGATAAACCGGTGACCGGCGTGGTGATGGTCAGGGAAGGAGATAAGGTGCTTTATCGCCGCCGCCATCGCTGCATGCCCGAAAGGCGCATCATGCTCAAGCGTATTCCCGTTCCGGAGCTCACCGGCGGTCGCGAAGTGACGATTACCCTCGACGAATAGGCTGCTAAAACCGCTGTTAACTTAATAAGGGGCTTATCGCCCCTTTGATGTTTCAGGCAATACTGACCGGCGCAAACAGATGTTCCACCTCGGACCACAGGCTGACGGGCTGTCCGCGCAGGCGGTAAAACTCCATCTCCCGCTGAATTCCGGCGCTTTTATCCCAGCCCGGTAAATCCACAACGATCAGCTCTTCCATTGCATCAAGAAACAGCGCGTCTACCGGCGCCCAGCGTTTGCCGATGTCGCTCTTTTGGGTGTGGCGAAAAAGGCCGTTTAACGGATGGGACAGGGTGACCTGGCTGTAGACCGCGTGTCCAGCCTCTATCAGCGTTGCCGCGACCTGGTTGCAGGCGCTGACGCGCCCGGCGACCACCGCGTCGTCAGCGTGGCTGTAGGGACAGGCAAGAAAGATTTTGCGCATAGCAGGGGTGCTCCATAGTTATAAAAAATTGCCGCCCGGCGGGGCGGCAACGAGGGTTATTCGGGACGAAGATGGTGCGCTTTGGCGATAATTTCCTTATAGCGCAGGAACAACGGACCGAGATCGCGTTCGCGCGGCACCGTCACCTCGTGGCTGGCGTTGACCTTCAGCGGGTGTTCGATACCCAGCCCTTTGCGGGCCAGCATCGCGACGCCCTGGGCGGTCATCTCTTTATTGCCCGGCGTGACGATGCGCTTTTGCAGCAGGTCGGCAAGGAACTGCCTGAAGTAAAGGTTGGCGGAAAGACCGCCGTCGACGGAAACGGATTCCCCGACCCGGCTCACGCCCTCCATTGCGGCCACCACTTCCGCCGCCCGCATGGCGATACCTTCGAGGATCGACTGCAGCATGTCCTTGCGCTCGGTTTCCAAAGACAGCCCGGCCCCAAAGCCCGGCGGCCGACCTGTCCCAGTAAGGGCAGCCCAGGCCGGACAGCGCGGGCACAAACGCCAGCCCGCGGGCAATGGCCGGTTGCCCAGGGAAGTCGCTGAACTCTTCAAGGTCGCTGAACAGGCCGATTTTATGCGCCCAGTTAATCGCCGAGGCGGCGTTGTAAACGCCGCCGTCCAGGCCAAAGAGCGGGGGTTCATCGGGAAACTTCCAGCAAAGGGTGGGCAGCAGCCCGGAGCTGTTCGTTTCCGGCACCTGGGAGCCGGTGATGGTCTGCAGAAAGGCGCCGGTGCCAAAGGTGATTTTCATCTGCCCGGGCGTGAGGCAGCCGTGGCCGTATGTTCCTGCGAACTGGTCAACGATGCAGGCGGTGACCGGCATCGCGCTGCCGTTGAGCGTGACGTCGCCAAAATGGCCGACGTTATGCTTAATTTCCGGCAGCGCCGCAAGCGGCACGCCGAACAGCTCGCAGAGCTCTTCATCCCAGCTCAGGGTATGAATATTAAACAGGGAGGTTCTCGATGCGGAGTTGTAATCGGTGACGTGGTCGCCGCAAAGATGGAAAAGGAAAAAGCTGTCCATGGTGCCTAAGCGCAGGCGGCCCTGCTTTGCAAGCGCGGCCGCGGCAGGGACGTTACGCATAATCCAGCCGAACTTGCTGGCGGAAAAATACGGGTCCAGCGGCAGGCCGGTTTTTTGCTGCACCAGCGGCTCCAGGCCCTCAGCCCGCAGCTTACGCAGCAGCCCCTCGGTACGCTGATCCTGCCAGATAATAGCGTTATAGAGCGGCTGCCCGCTGCGGGCATCCCAGGCCACCACGCTTTCTCCCTGATGGCCAAGCCCTATGGCATCCACGACGCCGCAGCTCCCCAGGCAGCTGCGGATATTACGCAGGATTTCCAGGGGGTCGTGCTCCACCCATCCCGGATTGGGGGTTATCTGCTTATGGGTGATGCCGGCGGGCGAATGGTGCTGGCCGTTTTCTGCAAACACCACGACACGCGTTCCCGTCGTCCCCTGGTCTATAGCTGCATAGCGTTGATTGAGCATGTGCGCCTCACGTGTGTTGTTTTAATGTGGATTTAATGTTGTTTTGTGATTAATTTCGCATTTAAGCCAATTTTTTGCAATATCTGAACGGCATCGTCAGCAGAGAAATGTGATGGTGGTTTCGTTTTGTTGGCTGCGTTTTCACAACGTACAGGGCGGCATTCGCAAACGCTGAGGATAACGGCGACGGGCGATGCCCGGAGGAAGGTTGCAAGATATTGTCTAATAGCCTATTTTGCCTGCTAAAGTTCGCGAACGGGGAAGCCAGATGAGCACAGAAACGGTTAATTCATCAGAAAGAAGAACAATCATTCTTGAGAAGCTGAAGGCCGACGGCCAGGTCTTCGTTCACGAACTTGCCGATCTGTTTCAGGTCTCGCAGGAGACGATTCGCCGCGATTTGAATAAGCTCGAAGAGCAGCGGCAAATTAAAAAAATTCACGGCGGCGCGGTCAGCAGCCAGATCGGTTTTGAAATGGAGTTTAACGAGCGGGCAAAACTGGCCGCGGACGAAAAGAGCGCCATCGCCAGGAGCGCGGCCGGGTTATTTAACCCAGGCGATTCGCTGTTTATCGATTTCGGCAGCACCACGCTGGAATTTACCCGCAAGCTGGTGGCGGTAAACGAGCTTACCGTTATCACCAATTCTCCCCAGATCGCCGGCGTGCTGCATGAAAACGAAACCATCAGAACCATACTTATCGGCGGCGAATTTATTCACTCCCGCATGGAGTGCGTAGGCCCTATCGCGTTGGATAACCTGAAGCGCTTTTTTGTGGATTATGCGGTCATCGGCGCAGGCGCTATTCACGCCGATGCGGGAGTTATGGACCAGGACATCAATGAAGCCGCGGTGGCGCGCCAGATGATTGAAAACAGCCATCACACCGTGGTGCTGGCGGATGGGCATAAGCTGGGCAATCACGCCACCACGCTGGTTTGCGGATGGGACAAGGTCAGCTACCTCTTCACCACGCGTCCGGCCGGAACGACGGAAAAAATGCGCTTCCCAACCGGCGTTCGCGTGACCTACGCAAGCGTAGAATAACAAGGCCGGACCTGCCGTGGTCCGGGTTATTATTAAGAGGTTTCACCGACCTTTAGCACGCTTACCGCTTCCCTGGGTTTACGGTTATAGACCTGTTTTGCCGCCACGCCGGTGAGTATCGCCGCCGCGCAGGAGAGACAGGCGATTAACGTATAGCCCGCCTGAATACTGAAGTACTTCATCGTCACGCCCATCAGCACCGGCCCCCAGAACATGCCGGTCGAGTAGATCGTCTGGAACAATCCCATCCTCGCCGTCTGCTCGTCGGCCACCGTATTGACCACGCTAAGGGACATCATGACGGCAAAAGCCATGCCGAAGGCGAATCCCGCCAGCGCCTGAAAAGCGAAAATCAGCATCAGGCTGTGGGTTAAAGGGATGCCCAGCGCCGCCACCGCCTGCAGCAGCGAGCCGATAAGCGCGGTCTTCACCAGCCCCAGCCTTGCATAGAACCAGGTGCTACACAGGGCGACCGCCAGCGCATAGAAGAGCAGGTGGGTATTGCTCAGCGCGGCGATGGTTATGCCGCTGCCGCCCAGTTTCATCAAATAAATCGGCGTCAGGGTATCGCGGGTGGCGAAAGGAACGAGCAGGACAAAGGCGCTGAGAATGCCCACCATCCAGATGGTCCGGTCGCTCAGCTGACCCCAGGCGCTTTTAAAGCAGTCTTCCAGCCGCGAGCGGGCAGGCTTTGCGACGTGCTCCTGCAAAAAGAGCGAGATAACCAGCGCCATCAGCGCCGCGACGCTTGGGATCCAAAAACCCAGCTTCGGCGGCAGGTTCTGCACGATGATGCCGCACAGCGTGTTGCCCAGAAAGACCCCCACCGGGCTTGCCAGCGCCAGCAGAGCGACGGCCGAGGGGGCCTCGTTCTGGCTGAAATAGCGAATAAACATAATGTTGTAGAGCACCCATGTCGCCGAGGCGACGCCGGAGGCGGTTTTTGCCAGATACAGCGTGGCGTCCGTGGTGTGAAAGAAGGCTATCGGCCAGAGGACCATCGGCAGCAGCAGGCTAAGCTGGATGAAAATTTTACGGTTATGCAGCGTGCCCGATACCACGCTCAGCGGAAAACGGAGGATCACCGTCGCCAGCCCGGTCGCCCCCATAATAAGTCCGACGATTTCCGGCGGAATATCCCGTTTAACCATATAAGAGGCAAGGAAGGCGTCGTAGCCGTTGATACAGATAAAGAACAGCAGGCTCATGATAAAAAAGAGCAGAACTTCCCGGCGCATAAATAACTGTTTAAACATAATCGCTTCCTGATTGGCTCTTACGTTCGTTAAGAACGCAGGAATGAAAACATCCGTGACGCCAGCAAAAGCGCGGCGCTTTCGCTGGCGTCAACGTCCCCTCAGGTCTCATCTGCTCGCGCAGGGAGGGACCCGCAACTCTTTGCCCCGTAAATCCCTTATACAGATCGCTCCGCAGGGAAGCGATATTCAACAACAAAACAACATATATTTTGGTGAAATCCAACAATTAACAACATTAAAATCACAATTCAGGCTAAGATACAACACTCAATCAGCGGCGGGGAAGCGAATTACGCGCCGTTTTAAGCAGCAGCCTCTGTGACTGTGAAATGGATCACTAATCTGCTTTGATGTGTGATTTTTATGTTGCTTTAAGATCGTTTTAACGTGAATGTTTTTTACAGGCAACACAAAAACAACATCACCTTAACACACCGGGGCGGCAGGCAAGACGGCGCGACTCGGGTAATCGACAGCGGAAATAGCGGCTTAGCTAAGCCAATCAGGCAAAGAGGGTAAGATGAACAAACCACAGGCAGTTAACGACTTCGGCGATGGCAAAGCCATTCAGGAAAGCAAAGCGGAAGGCGGCATTGCTCAGCCAAAAGCGAAACCCGCGGCTAGCGGCACGCACACTCGCCTGCCGCGGCAGCTTGATGACGGCTATATGCCTGCGGATTTCAGCATCTCCTGGGACAGCTACAAGCGCGGCGGCACCGACAAATTCCTCGCCCGGCGCCCTCAGCATTTGAAAAGCCAGCCCATGCGTGGCTTTGAGGAAGAGTACGTCAATATTATTGACTACATCGTGCGTATCACCCACCGCATCTGGGAAGAGGGCGATATCGGCTATATCTACGACACCTACAGCCATGACTGTAACGTGTGGGACGCCGATCTCGGCCTGGGCGTCGGGCGCGATCGCGTCGTCGCCGGCACCGCTCGTACCTTAAACGCCTATCCGGATATGCGTATTCTGGGCGACGAGGTGATTTGGGCCGGCGATGAGAATGTGGGGTTCCACTCGTCGCACCGAAGCTACATTACCGGCACCAACACCGGCTTTAGCGCCTTCGGGGCGCCGACAAATCGCCCGGTGCGCTTTATGTGCATCGCCAACTGCGTGATGGTGGAAAACGAAATCTTCTACGAGCACGTGATGCACAACACCGCCAGCCTTATTCAGCAGCTGGGGCTGAACGTGTTTGACGTGGCCCGTGAGATGGCGGACAAACATGGCGATACCGTGCTGGCCCGCGATTTCGGCGCCAGCGAGCCGTATCGCCTTCCGGGCCAGGGTAAACCCGCGCTGCTGCCGGTACCGACGGCCGAGACATTCGACGTGCGCGCGTTTGTCACCGCCTTTTACCAGAACGTCTGGAACCGCCGCATGCTCGGCTCGCTGCCGACATTCTGTTCTTCTTCCATTACCTATCAGGGCCCGACGGAACGTTATTATCAGGGGCTTGGCAACTATAAGTCCTGGATCCTTTCGCTGCTGGCAATGTTCCCGGACCTGACCTTCTCGGTGGAGGATCTCTACTGGATGGGCAACGACCAGAGCGGCTATATGGTTTCGGCCCGCTGGTGCGCGCAGGGCACCCACCTGGGCAATGGGATTTACGGCCAGCCTTCCGGTAAAGAGATCCAGCTGATGGGCATCAGCCAGCTCAAGATTCAGAACGGCAAAATTCTGCAGGAATGGTCCATTTTCAACGAGCTTGGGGTCATTACGCAGATCGTTTCCTGATCGCATAGCGTGAGCGGGGCGGATCTGCGTCCCGCCGCTCTTCGCGCTTAGCCGGCGTTAGCCGAACAGCAATTCTCCGTGCGACGGCAACACACGCTGTCTGAAACGTTGCGTTTCAGACACGGGGCCTTATTGCGCCCGTAAAAACTGCCGTCCTTAAGAAAAGGAACGTGAAATGTCATTTCCTGAAACGCCCACTTTTTGCCTGCGGGGCAAGCAGGCGCTGGTCACCGGCGGCTCTAAAGGGATTGGATTCGCCGCGGCGGTGGCGCTGGCAAAGGCAGGTGCTCGCGTCTGGATCGCCGCCCGCAGCCGGCAGGTGCTGGCGGAAGCGGTAAGCGTGGCGGCGGCCCACGACGTGCTGCTTTATCCGCTGGAGCTGGATATCACCGACGACGCGCAGGTTGCGCGCGTTATTGAGGAGCTTCCGCCGCTGGATATCCTGGTCAACAGCGCAGGAATGGCGCGGCATGCGCCCTTCAGCGAGGCGACGATGGCGGACTACGATGCGGTGATGGCGGTGAACGTGCGCGCTACGTTCTACCTCTCCCAGCAGGTCGTGCGCCGTATGCGGGCGGCGGGCTCGCCCGGCGCCATTATCCACGTCTCCTCACAAATGGGGCATGTCGGCGGACAAAACCGCAGCGTGTACTGCGCCTCTAAATTTGCGCTCGAAGGGCTGACCCGCGCCATGGCCATTGAGCTTGGCCCCGACAACATTCGTGTTAACACCCTTTGTCCGACCTTTATCGACACGGCGCTGTCTCGCCAGTCGCTGGCGGATCCTGACTTTTACCAGCACGTCATGCGTCAGATTGCCCTCGGACGCGCAGGCGAGCTGGAAGACATCATGGGGCCGGTCGTTTTTCTGGCGTCACCTGCGGCGGCGATGATTACCGGAACTTCATTACTGGTAGACGGCGGCTGGACTGCATCCTGAAGCGGAGGAGTTATGAGTCATTTAATGCGTCGCGACGTGCTGATCTTTTTTATTATCAGCCTGCTTTTTTTCGTCAGTATTCACGCCTTCGATCCTTTTCTCGCCCCCTACATTACGTCGTTGAACGTGGAGGCGCGCACGATGGGCATTATCATCGGGGCGACGGGGCTTGCCTCGATGCTGCTGAGGTTTCCGGCAGGCATTATCTCCGACCGGCTGCATAACCGTAAGCGCATTATTCAGATAGGGCTGTTCTTTACCATCTGCGCCTGGCCGGTGGTGTTCGTGCATCCGACGCCTGAAACGCTGTTTATCGCCAAACTCGCCGACGGCGTCACCAGCGCCACCTGGGTGATTTATAACGTGATGTTTGTGGCGTTCTTCCCGCCGCTTGAGGCCGCGGCGGCCGTGGCGCTGCTCAGCGTGGCCTCGCCGGTAGGCACCTTTATCGGCATTTCGCTGGCCGGATTTATGGCGCAGCATTTTGGCCCGCAGTCCAGTTTCCTGGTCGCCTCCTTCGCCGCATCGCTGGCCTTCGTGCTGACCTTCTTTATTCGCGAAGTACGGCCCGCGCGCACCGCAGAGGAAAGCAGGCATTCGGCGCTGGCTATTCAGCTACGCGATAAATCGGCCTGGCTGCTGGGCGGGCTTTGCGCGCTGGTGATGATGGTGCCTTTCGCTACCCGCGATACCCTTACGCCGTTGCTGGCGGAAAGTATGGGCATGGCGTCGGCTTCCCTCGCTACCCTCAGCGGCGTTCACCTCTTTTTCTACGCCCTCTCCACCGCGCTTTGCGCTCCGCTGTTTTATCGCTATCTGGGGCTGGGTAAAACGGCGTTGATCGGCGGGGTATTGCAGGGGCTGGCGGCGATGGCCATGCCCTGGGCGAGCGGCCTGTGGACGCTATTTGCGCTCCAGGCGCTGGCGGGGATCTCTTTTGGCATGATCTTCACGGTGCTTAACTCGCTGATCGTGACCCATACGCCTGCCTGGCAGCAGTCAACAAGGGTTGGGCTTTATCAAAGCGTTTATTCCGCCGGCATCTTCTTCGGCCCGGTACTGATGGGGTACATCAAGTACTACTTTGCCATCCAGGAGGGCTTTGTCGTTATCGGCATTATCTCCCTGGCGTCGGTGCTGCTGATAGGCTCGGTGATCCGCATGGTGGAATCCCGCCGTACGCAGCAGCAGGTGGCCTATGAGTAAACTGCCGGTCGTATTCCTTGGCGGCACGCTGTGCGATGCGCGTTTATGGGCATCGGTTTTCCCGCAGCTTCCGGATAATCCCGTTATCGTGCCGGACATCCGCGGGGCGGACTCGGCCGACGACATGGCGCGCCGGCTGCTGGCTGAGCTTCCCGAACGCTTTTGCCTGTGCGGTTTCTCCCTCGGCGCCATTGTCGCTTTGCATATGATGGCGCGGGCGCCGCGGCGGCTTGCCGGGCTGGCGTTAATCTCCGTAAATCCGCTGGCCGATCGTCCGGAAAACGCGCCGGGGCGGCACCAGGCCGTCGCCAGGGCGCGTCGTTACGGCATGGAAAGCGTTATCGACGAGCTCTGGCCGCGCTATGTCGATCCCGTACGCTTCGCCGATCTGACGCTGCGGCAAACCATCGTCGCAATGGCGAAGGCCTGCGGGCCGGATGTCTTTGAGCAGCAGGTCAACATTGCGATAAACCGTCGCGACGTACGGGAAAAGCTCTCGCGGCTGCGCGCGCCCTTCCTGCTGATCGGCGGCATGAGCGATCCGATTTGTCCGCCAGAGCGTCACGCTTTGCTGGCGCAGGCCTGTGCGCAGGCGCGCTGGCTTTCACTGCCCCGCTGCGGGCATTTTGTTCCCCTTGAAGCGCCGCAGGCGACCGCCGAAGCGCTCGTGAAATGGATTGAGGAGTCTGCATGCGAGTTAACCCACTAAAGAGAAAGAACGGGCCGATAATAAACGGCTGGCTGGCGCTGGCGTGCGGCTATAGCGCGGAAATCGTCGGCCACCAGGGCTACGACTGCGTCACCGTCGATATGCAGCACGGCATGATTGATTTTGCCAGCGCCTTGACGATGCTGCAGGCGCTTTCCTCCACCCCCGCGCTCCCGCTGGCCCGCGTGAACAGCAACGAACCGGCGCAAATCATGCGCCTGCTTGATGCGGGCGCCTGGGGCATCATCTGTCCGATGATCTCAACGGCGCAGCAGGCGGAGCAGTTCGTCGCGGCGTGCCGCTATCCGCCGCTCGGCAACCGCTCTTATGGCCCGGCGCGCGCGCTGCTCTACGGCGGCAAAGATTATCCTCAACACGCCAACGAAGAGATCCTGACGCTGGCGATGATTGAAACCCGCGAAGGCCTGCAGAACCTGGACGCGATTCTCGCCACCGACGGGCTGGACGGCATATTTATTGGTCCGAACGATCTCTCTTTAACGCTCACCGGCAGCGCCAGCGCCGAGTCCCAGCATCCGGAGATGCTGGCCGCCATCGAGCTGGCGCTAAGCCGCTGTCGCGTACACGACAAGCTCGCGGGAATTTTTTGCACCTCGGGCGAGGCCGCGGCTAATCGTCTGGCGCAGGGGTTTCACTTCGTGACGCCCGCCAATGACGTTATGCAGCTGGGCCGCGCCGCGCGCGCCGCCATTGCTCTTACGCGCGGTGAGACACCGCCTGCTACCAGCACATCCGGTTATTAATGGAGAATTTCTATGCAATACGTAACTCTGACCCAGGAAGAAGCGCTGCGTCGACTGGTGCGCCCGGAAGATCGCGTTTCCTGCAGCGTGGCTTTTATCGACTGTAAGCTGCCGGGTTCGCATTTGAAGCAAAACTACTCATTTATCGGCCCCGGCGTTACGCAGTCGGCTTCGCAGGTGGTGAATATTCCCGAACCGCACGGTTTTAATATCGGCGCCGCCGCCATGCCTAAGGGCGTGACGAATAACCTGCATCTGCACTTTACCGCCGAGGTGTTCCTGATTCATGAGGGCAGCTGGCGTTTTCGCTGGGGGGCCAACGGCGAGCATGAAGCTGAATTTAGCGCGCCGGCCATCCTGTCGATTCCGACGTGGATTTTCCGCGGCTTCACTAACGTCAGCCCGCAGGATACCAGCGGCATGGTGTTTACCGTGCTCGGCGGAGACAACACCGGCGGTATTATCTGGCACCCTTCGATTCTGCAGGCGGCCCGCGAGTACGGTCTGTATCTCAGCCGCGACAACATGCTTATCGACGTGGGGGCGGACGGCGAAGCGCCTGACGAGGCCGACCTGCTGCAGCCGCTGGCGGCGGAGCATATCGCCGCGCTGCGTGATTACTCCGTCGAAGACATGAGCCGGCGGGCGGTGACCGGCGAGCAGCGTCAATGGTCGCGAAATGCCCTGCTGGACGCCGTGCTGCCGGGCCACGGCGGCGAGCTTGCCCCGGTCATCGGCTACGGCATTTCCCAGGACAGGGACAGCGCGCCGCCGATAGTCAACCCCCACGGGTTCTCGGTGGAATGGCTGCGCATTCAGGATGGCCATAACGTCGGCCTGCACTGCTGCCCGGACGTTCAGGTTCTGATGGTGTTTAAAGGCGCCCTGGAAGTGACATGGAATCGTGCCGGGGAAGAAGTGAGCGTCGTGGCGGAGGAAGGGTCGGTCATTTCTGTTCCCGGCGGCAGCTGGAGACGGTATCGCGCCGTGAACGGCGTGATGGAGGCGACCCTGACCACCCGCGGCGATCGCCGCAAGCAGCTGTTCTGGGATGAGGAAATTATCGCTCAGGCGCTGGAGCAGGATCGCTGTCTCGATCCCGATGGCTACGTGGCGATTGCCAGCATACTACCGGCGACGGCGCGGCGGGCAGGAGAGCGCATCGCTGTCGCAAAATAGCCGACCTTCTGCGGCTATTCTTTTCGGGTTTAACAGGCGGACTTTCATCCGCCTGATTTCAGCAGTCGCGAAATGACTTCACGGTTTGCTGCAGGCGCTTATAGCACTCATAGCGCGCCCGGTGCGTCTGGCGATAAGCCTCCTGCGGCTCGAACTGCCTGTCCAGCTTAGTCATCAACGTCATGGCTTCGCTCACGGTTGCGGTCACCTTCCCGGCAACGGCCCCCAGAATCGCCGAGCCCAGCAGTACGGGTTCGCTGCACTGGGTGGCGAGGATCGGCAGATCGCAGGCGTCGGCCAGCAGCTGGCGCACCAGAGGATGCTGACCCGCGCCGCCGCTGATAACGATTTTATCCGTCTTCACCCCCTGCTGGCGCTGGGCGTCGATAATCTGCCGCAGCCCGTAGCCGATGCCGCATAATCCGGCGACGTACAGGGCCACCAGATTATCCAGATCACGCTCCATGCCTAAACCGGCGATGGCCGCCCGGGCGTGGGGATCGGCAAAGGGCGCGCGGTTGCCTGAAAACTCGGGCACCACGTGAAGACCGCGCGCCAGTTCGATGGCCCGGGAAGGGTCGGTAAGCTTAGCCAGCGCCAGGTCCGCCAGGTAAACCGGTAACGGAACGTTAAGCGCCTGCGCCTGCGCGCCAGCTTCGGCGGCGGCGGGGTGCAGAGCCACCAGCCGATCGATAGCCGCGCCCGCGGCGCTCTGGCCGCCTTCGCTCAGCCACATTCCCGGCACCATCGCTGAATAATACGGGCCCCACACGCCGGGAATATAAACGGGATCTGCGGTGGAGGTCATGGTGCAGGCGGAGGTGCCGAACACCCAGGCGAGGTTGTGCGCCGCGCCTTTATCCACGCCCGCCGTGCCGATACCGCCCGCATGGGCGTCAATCATACCGACGGCGACGGGGGTGCCGACCGGCAGGCCCATTTCATCGGCCGCCTGGGCGCTAAGTCCCTCGCCGCAGGGCGTTCCCGGCTCCAGGATACGCTGGCCGATACGCGCGAACGCCTCGTCCGCCAGCTCGCCGAGGCCGATGGTGTGGAAATAGTCCGCATCCCAGCGTTTTTCATGCGCCAGGTAGGTCCATTTACAGGTTACCGTACAGGTTGAACGGGCCAGGTCGCCCGTGGCGCGCCAGGAGAGAAAGTCCGCCAGGTCGAAAAACTGCCAGGCGGCGTCGTAGACTTCCCGGCGGTTCTCCTTCAGCCAGAGGATTTTCGGCGTTTCCATCTCCGGCGAAATTTTACCGCCGACGTACCGCAGCACGGGATGGCCGGTCTCGTTGACACGTTCGGCCTGTTCGGTGGCGCGGTGATCCATCCAGACGATAATATTGCGTTCTGGATCGCTGCTGTCACCTACCGGCAGCGGCTCGCCGTCTTTTCCCAGCACCACCAGGGAGCAGGTGGCGTCGAAACCTATGCCGCCTACGCTTGCGGGCGCCACGCCGGCCGCGCCGATCGCTTCGCGGATGCTCTCGCATACCGCCTGCCAGATTTCGTTACTGGACTGCTCAACCTTGCGGCCCGCGCTGCGCTTGAGCGTAATCGGACGCGTGGCGTGGGCCAGCAGATGCCCGGAAAGATCGAAGACCCCGGCGCGCACGCTGCCTGAGCCGACATCCACCCCGATAAGCGTATTTTTTTCTACGGTTTCATTTTTCATTTTTGCAACCAGTCCTCCCTGGATTAGAGATCGACGCTGTTAGGCAGGATAACCAGATCGCGAACGGTGACGTTTTTACTGCGGGTGACCATAAAGAGCACGGATTCCGCGACCTCAATCGGCTGCATCAGGCTGCCGTTTGCCAGCGCCTCTTCCATTTTTTCCTTCGGCCAGTCGTCCAGCAGGGCGGTGACCACCGGCCCCGGCAGTACGGCTCCCACGCGCACGCCGTATTGCGCAACCTGACGGCGCGTGGAGTGAACGAAGGCCTGCACGGCGAATTTCGAGGCGGTATAAATCGGCTCCCAGATAACCGGCACCACGCCGGCAATGGAGCTGGTGAAGATGATGTCCCCGGATTTCTGGGCGATAAGATGAGGCAGCACCGCGCGCACGCTGCGGAAGGCGGCGTTGATGTTCAGGTGCAGCACGCGATCCCAGACGTCCGGATCGCCTTCCGCCACCGGACCGCCGATGTAGGCGCCGGCGTTGGCGTGGAAGATATCCAGGCGCCCGGCGAGTTTGAGAATGCCGTCAAGAATGCCGTCGACCTGCTGAGGCTGCATAAGATCGACAACCAGCGGGAAGGCGTTTTCACCCATTTCCGCGGTCAGCTTTTGCAGCTTTTCGCCGTCGCGGTCGATAAGCACCACTTTCGCGCCCGCCGCCAGCAGGGTCCTTGCGCATTCAAGGCCGATGCCGGACGCGGCGCCGGTAACGGCGGCTACTTTACCGCTAAGAGAGCTATTCATAGAGGAGAGGGCGTTTTTCATTTTATAATCCTTGTCAGGTGGTCAGAATCTGGCATGCCATATTTTTTGCTCAATCGATAGAGCAGATTTAGCACCAGATGAAATCTGCGGCAAGTGCGATAAAAAACGGAGAGAAAAATTTGTGATACGCGCCAGGAAAACGAAGAAAATTACCATTTACGATTTGGCGGAGCTGACGGGCGTTTCGGCAAGCGCGGTGAGCGCGATCCTTAACGGTAACTGGAAGAAGCGCCGAATCAGCGCGAAACTGGCGGAAAAGGTGACGCAGGTGGCGCAGGAGCAGGGCTATGCCGTTAACCGCCAGGCCAGCCTGCTGCGCAAAGAAAAATCGCGCGTTATCGGCATGGTGGTGCCGAAATACGACAACCGCTATTTCGGCTCCATCGTCGAGAAGTTTGAAGAAATGGCGCGCGAGCGCGGTCTTTTCCCGATAATCACCTGTACCCGCCGCGACCCGGAGCTGGAGCTGGAGGCGGTGCGCACCATGCTTTCCTGGCAGGTGGAATGGGTGATTGCCACCGGCGCAACGCGGCCTGATGAAATCTCCGAGCTGTGTTCGCAGGCCGGGGTGCATACCTTAAACCTGGATTTACCCGGCACGCTGGCGCCTTCGGTTATTTCGGACAACTATGCCGGAGCGAAGGCGCTCACCGAACGTATCCTGCTGAACGCGGAAAAGCGCTTCGGGCAAAAAGTCGCCTTAACTTTCGTCGGCGGCCGGCGCAATGACCACAACACCCGCGAACGCCTGCGCGGGTTCCGCGACGCCCACCAGCAACACGGGCTGCGCGTGCTGACAAAAAACATTTTTATTGAAGGCTATTCGCCAAAGCACGTGCAGGCGGCGCTTAAGGCGTTCACCCCGCCGGAAAGCGGCGTTTACGGCCTGTTCGTCAACTCCACCATCTCGCTGGAAGGCGTGGTTCAGTGGCTGGCCGCAAGGGGCCAAACCGGCGTGGGCCAGCCGCCGATGGGCTGCTTTGACTGGGACCCCTTTGTTCCCCTGCTGGGCCACGATATCGATATGGTCAAACAGGATGTGCCGGCCATGCTGGAGGCGGCCTTTGCCATTATCGATTCCGGCGACACGAAAATTCAGTGTATCGAAATTCCCCCCGCGCTCAGCAGCGAAACGCCGCTTTAAAGGCGAGTTAACGGGTCAACAGCCAGCGGGCGGTGTGCTCATCGGTGACCAGGCCGTTAATCCATTTGCCCTTGAGGGCGGCGAAAATAGCGGCCCGCTTGTCTTCGCCGCAGGCCGCCGCCACGCGCGGGCAGCGGCTGCGGCGAATATCATAGCTGGTGATGAGATTGTTGATATCGCTCTCCACCACCTCGCCGTTGGCGTCGATAAAGCGGCCAAGAATTTCGCCGATGGCCCCCTGCAGGGTGAGCGTTTCAAGCTGTTCGAGCGTGATAAAGCCGTCCTTGAAAATCGGGCTTTCCTGCGAAAGCGCGCCGATACCGACGAAGATAACGTCGGCTTCGTGCGCCACGTTTAACACGTTGTTGAACAGGCGGTTTGAACACCACATTTGATGTTCAAGGGACGTCTGCGCATAGCGTGGCGCGGGCCACTGATAGTATTTAGCCTGAATTTTACTTGCCAGCAGCAGGGGGACATCGTCGTAGTAGTTGCATTTGCCTTCGGCGTCCATGGCGCTGATTAAGGCGACGCAGCGCGCGTTGGGGCTGTCGAAATCGATGCGCCTGATGGTCTTTTTCAGCGTCAGGGCCGGAACCGATGCCGATAATTTTATCGTTATCGGCGCGCAGATATTTTTCCATCAGCTGATAGCAGCCGAAGGAAACGCTGTCGAGGGTCACATCGGCAGTAAAGGCCGGCACGACGTTGCATTCAATAAGGCCGTATTTTTCTTTCAGCATCAGCGCATAGTTCAGACAGCTGGCGACCGGGTGGTTAAGCCCCACGGAGACGATGCCTTCCTCTTTCGCGGCGGCGATCAGCCGCTGCACCACCGGGCGCGAAGTGCCCAGCTGGGTGGCGATTTCGCTCTGGTTCTGCCCGGCAATGTAGTACATCCACGCGGCACGAACTTTCTGATCCAACCTTATGTCTTCTTCAGTTATCAATTTTCAGCGCCTTAAAGTTTATGGAGGAAGCATTTTCCCTGCGAATTCCCGCATTTTGGCGCTTGCAGGGTGCTCAGGCAACTCTATTTTCTTCGCGGTTGGTCATTTGTAATTTTTTAGATCTTTTGCTCTTTTGTGATGTAAAGCTCTTAATTCGGTTAATTGTTCAATTACAGTCTTTATCACAAACCGAATGGAGAGCAACGTTATGACTACGCAAAGTACCTGGTTACACATTGGTCTGGGATCTTTTCATCGTGCGCACCAGGCCTGGTATCTGCACCGTTTGATAGCCGAAGGCGATGCCCGCTGGCATATCGCCGCCGGCAACATCCGTAACGACGCAGAGCATGTTGTCGCCGCCCTTACCGCGCAAAAGGGGCGCTATGTGCTGGAAACCGTCAGTCCGGAAGGGGAGCGTGAATATGAAGAGATCGCTTCCATTCAGAAACTGCTGCCCTGGCAGGCGGATCTGCAGCCGCTGATTAGCGAAGGCGCGAAGCCGCAAACCAAAGTGATAGCTTTTACCGTCACGGAAGGCGGCTACTACCTTAATACCGCGCACAGCCTAGAGGTCGGCAACGCCGATTTAGCCGCCGATCTGCAAGGAGGCAACAAAACAATTTATGGCGTCATTACCCGTATTCTTGAGCAGCGTATGGCGAACGACGCCGGTCCGTTAACGCTGCTGAACTGCGATAACGTGCGCCATAACGGCGAACGCTTCCACGATGGCCTGGTGGAGTTCCTTGAGCTGACGGGGAAACAAAACGTTATCGCCTGGCTTAAAGCGAACGCCACCTGCCCGAATACGATGGTGGATCGCATCACGCCGCGCCCGGCGGCGGATCTCCCGGCGCGTATCAAAGAGAAAACCGGTATTGATGATAAAGCGCCGGTGATGGGTGAAACCTTTATTCAGTGGGTGGTCGAGGATAATTTCCGCGACGCGCGGCCGAATCTCGAAGCGGTGGGCGTGGAGATGGTTGACTCGGTTATCCCTTACGAAGAGGCGAAAATCCGCATTCTGAACGCCTCCCACAGCTGCATCGCCTGGGGCCGGCACGCTGATGGGCAAAGAATTTATCCACGAAAGCACGCTGACCGAAACCATCTACGCCGTAGCGGATCGCTACGTCACGGAAGACGTGATCCCAAGCCTTGGCAATAACGGCATCGACCTGCCGAAATACCGCGACGTGGTCCTTAAGCGCTTCACCAACCCGTACATCAAAGATACCAACCAGCGCGTGGCGGCGGATGGTTTCTCCAAGATCCCGGCGATGATTACCCCGACGATGATCGAATGCTATCAGCGCGGCGCCGTCCCGCACGCCACCGCCATGCTGCCCGCGCTGTTCTTTGTGTTTATGGAGCAGTGGCATAAAGGGCTGCTGCCGTACGAATACCAGGACGGCATTCTGGATGCGCAAGCGGTACACGCCATGTTTAACGCCGAAGATCCCATTGCGCTGTTTGCCGGCGATAGAGCCCTGTTCGGTGAATTAGCCGCTCGGGAAGATTTCGCCGCTTTGCTGCGTGAAAAAATTCAGGCCGTCTATTCGCTGATTCGCTGAGGAATAAATCATGTACCTGGGCATCGATCTTGGCACTTCCGAAGTAAAGGCGCTGGTCATTGACGAGAACGGCGACATCGTGACCAGCCACAGCGCGCCGCTGACTATCCAGCGGCCCCATCCCCACTGGTCAGAGCAAAGCCCGCAGGCGTGGTGGGAAGCCACCGACTACCTGATGAGCACGCTAAAGGAGAAATGCGGGCCGCACTGGGCGGCGATAAAAGCCATCGGCCTTTCTGGGCAGATGCACGGCGCGGTGCTGCTCGACGCGCAGGAAGAGGTCATTCGTCCCGCTATTTTGTGGAACGATACCCGCAGCGCCCTGGAGTGCGCGGAGCTGGAGGAGATTGCGCCGGAGCTGCACGCCGTCGCCGGCAACCTGGCGATGCCGGGCTTCACCGCGCCGAAGCTGCTGTGGGTGCGCAGGCATGAGCCGGAGAATTTCAAACGCGTCGCGACGGTTTTGCTGCCCAAAGACTACCTGCGGCTGCGCATGACCGGGAAAAAAATCTCTGATATGTCCGACTCCGCGGGCACGCTGTGGCTTGATGTCGCCAGGCGCGACTGGTCGGACAGCCTGCTTGCTAAGTGCGGCCTTGCAAGAAGCAATATGCCGCAGCTGGTCGAAGGCTGCGACGTTTCCGCCACGCTGTCAGCGGAAATTGCCGCACGCTGGGGGCTGAATCCTTCAGTGGTGGTGGCCGGCGGCGGCGGCGATAACGCGGTGAGCGCCATCGGCGTGGGCGCGGTAAATCCCGGCGACGCCTTTATTTCGCTCGGGACTTCCGGGGTGCTGTTTGTGGTCAACGAAGCGTATCGCCCGGCGCCGGCGTCCGCCGTACATGCGTTTTGCCACGTGCTGCCCGGCCGCTGGCACCAGATGAGCGTGATGCTAAGCGCCGCCAGCTGCCTGCAGTGGTTCTGCCGCCTGGTTGGCGTAACCGAAACGGTATTGCTTGAGGAAGTGGCGCAGCTAAGCGACGACGAAAGAGCAAACGCGCCGATGTTTCTGCCTTACCTGTCCGGCGAGCGCACGCCTCATAACGATCCTGACGCCAGGGGCATGTTCCACGGCCTGACCCACGCCAGCAATCGCGCAGCCATGGGTTACGCCGTGCTGGAGGGCGTCAGCTTCGGCCTGGCCGACGGCCTGCGGGTGCTGCAGGAAAGCGGCACGCGCATCGAACAGTGTTCGCTGGTCGGCGGCGGCGCGCGCAGCCCGCTGTGGGCGCAGCTGCTGGCGGACGTTCTCAATATGCCGGTCGTCACCCATAAAGGCGGCGAAACTGGAGGCGCGCTGGGCGCCGCGCGGCTGGCCTCGCTGGCGGCGGGCAAGGCGACGGAGACGGTTTGTAAAAAGCCGGAAATTTACCAGCAGTGGCTTGCCCGTCCCGCGCAGCATGCGGGCCTGATGAAAAGATATACGCAGTTTAAAGCGCTTTACCTTAACGATAGAAACAATAGAACTTACTGATTTTAATAATAAAAGCGGTCCCGGCTGCGGCCGGGGCACACCCCTGTACACGATAAACGAGGTCACTATGTCTGTTGCTAACAAACAGTGGTTTGGATTACCGCTACACCTGCTGTGGGGTTATATCGCCATCGCCGTATTTATGACCGGAGACGGTTTCGAGCTGGCGTTCTTATCCCACTATATTAAGGAGCTGGGCTTTTCCCCGGCGCAAGCCTCTTTCGCCTTCACCCTCTATGGCCTGGCCGCGGCGCTTTCTGCCTGGGTTTCCGGCGTGGTGGCCGAAATCATTACGCCGCAGAAGACCATGTTTATCGGTTTTGTGCTGTGGTGCGTTTTCCACGTTCTGTTTTTGACCTTCGGCCTGGGACACGCGAACTATCCGCTAATCCTGCTGTTCTACGGCATCCGCGGCTTTGCCTATCCGCTCTTCCTCTACTCATTCATCGTGGTGATTATCCATAACGTGAAGAGCGAAAACGCAAGCTCGGCGCTCGGCTGGTACTGGGCGGTTTACTCCATCGGCATCGGCGTGGCCGGCAGCTACATTCCAAGCTTCACCATCCCGCTGGTGGGGGAGCTGGGCACGCTGTGGATGGCGCTGTTCTTCTGCCTGGCAGGCGGCCTGATTGCGACGATCTCGCTGCGTAAAGTCCATACCCCGACGCACATGCACAACCTCACCACCCGTGAGAAATTTAACGAGCTAAGCCGTGCCATTACCCTGCTGTATACCAACCGCAGCATTATGTATTCGAGCATGGTGCGTATTATCAACACCCTTTCCCTGTTCGGTTTTGCGGTGATTATGCCGATGATGTTTGTCGACGAGCTGGGCTTTACCACCTCCGAATGGCTGCAGGTCTGGGCGGTATTCTTCTTTACCACCATTTTCTCCAATATCTTCTGGGGCATCGTCGCCGAAAAAATGGGCTGGATGCGCGTAGTGCGCTGGTTTGGCTGCATCGGCATGGCCCTGTCCAGCCTGGCGTTCTACTATGTGCCGCAGCACTTCGGCCATAACTTCGCAATGGCGCTGCTTCCCGCCATCGCGCTGGGGATTTTCGTCGCGGCGTTTGTGCCGATGGCGGCCGTCTTCCCGGCGCTTGAGCCTCGTCACAAAGGGGCGGCAATTTCGGTCTACAACCTCTCGGCCGGCCTGTCCAACTTCCTTGCTCCGGCCATCGCGGTTGTGCTGCTGCCTTACTTCAGCACCCTGGGTGTCGTTATTGCCTATACGGCGCTGTATATCATCGCCTTCTTCCTGTGCCACTTCATCCGTGTCGAACAGCCGGGCTTTGAGAGCTATACCTCTGAGGCGGCGAAAGCGGCGGTCAGAGCATCGTAATAAGAATGCGGCAGGCCGCTTAGCGCCTGCCCTGAATAAATGGAACAGCAATGAGCTTGCAAGCGGTTATTTTTGATATGGACGGCGTCATTATTGATTCCGAAGGTTTCTGGCAGGACGCGCAGATTGAGGCGCTGGCAGGCTTGGGCATCGCCATCACCGTGCAGGAGTGCGAAAAGCACACTAAAGGAAAACGCATCGATGAAATCGCGCGTATCTGGTGCGAAAGGCATGCTCTGAAGGTGCAGCCGCAGCGGCTTGAGCAGCAGATTGTTTCACGGGTCTGCGCGGCTATCAGAACCCAGGGGGAGGCGATGGACGGGCTGCCGCAGGCTTTGCGCTGTTTTCGCGACCGCGGCTATCGCCTTGCGCTGGCGACCTCATCCAGCCAGCAGATTATTGAGGCGGTGTTCGACAGGCTGGCGCTGTGGGAGTGGTTTGAGGTGGTTTGCAGCGCTGACGACGAAAGCTTCGGCAAACCGCATCCGGCAGTCTATCTTACGGCCATGCGCAAGCTGGGGCTGGAAGCCGGGGAGTGTATGGTTATTGAGGACAGCCTGAACGGCTTTCTCGCCGCTAACCGGGCGCGGATAAAAACTTTTGTCGTCGCTCCCGACTACCACAGGCCAAAATTTTCGGCGGCGGAAGGGCGGCACCCTACGCTTACCGAACTTATTGAGGCGCTGAAGCTGCCGGTGCTTAGCGGCAGCTGCTGACAAATATGGAAGCGCAGAAACTATCCCGGGGGAGTAAACGGTCTGCTGACCTGGCTTTCTGCGCTTCCTTTCTTTATTTCACTTACTATGCGCGGCCGTGGCTCACGCGCGAGCGTCTGGCCATCGAGTCCACGATAACGGCAACGGCAAGCACGCCGCCGGTTATCATGTAGCGCAGTGACGAAGGCAGGTTAAGCAGCGTCAGGCCGTTGGAAATACACTGGATGACAATAATCCCCAGCAGGGCGGACCAGGCGCTGCCCCGCCCGCCAAACAGGCTGGTGCCGCCGATAACCGCCGCGGCGATGGCGTTTAAATTCACATCTCCCGTTCCCGCCTGCTGGCTGGCCGAAGCCAGTCGGGAGGCGGCAAGGATCCCGCCGGTGGTGGCGAGCAGCGAGCAGATCATAAATGCGCTGATATAGATGCCGCGCACGTTGATACCCGAGCGGCGCGCGGCTTCGCGGTTGCCGCCAACGGCAAACATCGAACGGCCCCATTTCGTCCGCTTGAGCGCGTAGTTAAGCACCACCACCACGAGGATAAACAGGCCGAAAATCCAGGGCACGCCGCGGCCGATGTTGAGATAAAACACCATAAATTCAAAGACGGCGGTCATAAAAATGCTGCGTGCCCACAGTCCGCTCAGCGGTTCGGAAGACAGGTTTACCTGCGCGCGGCGGGCGCGGGTACGCAATCCCTGGGCGAGCATCACCACGCCGGGCAACAGCGCGAAAACGTGCGCCAGCCAGCCGGGCATCACCAGCACCTGGCCGAAGCGAACCAGCGGGGACACATAGGGAAGGTTGATGCTGCCCGAAGGCCCGAGGATATAAAGCTGCATCCCCAGCAGCGCCAGCAGCCCCGCAAGCGTGGCCACGAAGCTTGGCATCCCCAACCGGCTGTAAAGCTCGGCGTAAAGCAGGCCAACCGCGGCGCCCACCGCAAGCGCGGCGGCAATGGCGCCCATCACGGGCCAGCCCTGATTAACCCACAGCACGCCGATAATCGCCGAGGCGAGGCCGCTCATCGAGCCCACGGAGAGATCGATCTCTCCTAACAGCAGCACGCAAACGATGCCCAGCGAAATAAACCCGACCGTGGCGCAGTCAAACAGCATATTGACCAGGTTATTCGGCGCCAGGTAAACAGGGTTAAGCAGGGTAAAGACGATGGAAATAATAATCAGCCCGAGGACGACGGGGATCATGCCCAAATCGCCGGTTTTAATCCTGTCAAGGTACGCGCGCAGCAGGCCGACGATAGTGTCATGGTGATGAACGCGCTCATCGCTGCGATCCAACATGGTTTCGGGAGTAATTGGTTTTTTGGCGGTGGTATTCATATCAATGTGCCCCCAGCGAATGTTGCGTCTTTCTTTCCACCCGGCGCGATACGGCGTTCTCCGTCGCTCCGGTTATCGCGGCGACTAAATCCTGGTTGGTCGCTTCCGGCGTGAAAATACCTTTATTGCGGCCCAGGCGCAGCACCACGATACGGTCCGCCACGGCCCGAACGTCCTCCATGTTATGGCTGATGATAATCACCCCCAGCCCGCGCTCGCGCACGCGCTCAATCAGATTCAGCACCTCGGCGGTCTGGGCGACCCCAAGGGCCGCGGTAGGCTCATCGAGCATGATTATCTTCGGATTCAGCAGCAGCGAGCGCGCGATGGCGACGGTTTGCCGCTGGCCGCCGGACAGCGAGGCAACCGGCTCGCGTACGGAAGGAATTCGCGCCGCCAGCTCTTTGAGCAGCGTCCAGGCGCGCACCTCCATCGTCACTTCATCCAGTTGCCAGGCCGACAGTTCGTGGCCGAGAAACAGATTCGCCACCACGTCCAGGTTTTCGCATAACGCCAGATCCTGAAAGACGGTAGAGATACCGTACTCCAGCGCCTTGCCGGGGCTGTCGAGGCTTATCTTTTTCCCTTCGAACTCCACCGTGCCGGAGGTGGGCTGGTGCACGCCCGCTAATATTTTAACCAACGTCGATTTGCCCGCGCCGTTATCGCCGACCAAAGCGACGACCTCGCCGGGGTAGACGTCAAGGTCAATATCCGTCAGCGCCGAGACGGCGCCGAAATTTTTAGAGACTTTGCTTAATTTCAGCAGCGGTGTTTGCGTGCGGGTTGCGAGGTCATTTTCAATTAACATAGCCAGAACCTTAATATCCTCTGTGCGTCCGTATCCGTTTCCTACGGACGCACTAATCAGTACTTAGTTAATGCCTAATTTGCTGCAGGCCCTGCTGATATTCGCCGGTACAGACCTGCTGCGGCGTCTGGATTTTCTTGTCGAAGATTTCCGCTTTAATGTTTTTGGCGGTAATCACCGCCGGCACGAACAGCTGCGATGGCGTGTTATAAAGCGTGGAGGTTGCTTTCGGCGTCTGGCCGTTAATGAGCTGCACGGCGACGTTCGCGGCGGCGGCGGCAACGATTTCCGAAGGTTTGGAAATGGTGTTGTACTGATCGCCGGCAATAATCAGCTGCAGGGCGGCGATAGTGGCGTCGTTGCCGGTAACCGGCGGAATAGGCTGTACGCCGCCTGCCTTAAACGCGGCGATAGCGCCGCCGCCCGTACCGTCGTTGGCGGCGACCACGCCTTTAATTTTATCGCTAAAGCGGGTGATTTGGCCGGCGGTCCACTCCTGGGCTTTCGGCGGCGCCCATTCCGGCGTATCAAATTCCGCAAGCGTCGTGTAGCCGGAGTCTTTCAACCCGCGGTGAATACCGTCGCGAATAAGCCCCGCTGCGGCATCCGTTGGCGAACCGTTGATCTCAAGCACGCCGGAGCCGGCGGGAACATTCGTCGCTTTCAGATGCTCGACCAGCGAGGTGGAAATGGCGTAGCCGATGCCTTCGTTGTCAAAAGAGATATAAAAATCAGCAGGCTTAGCGGGGATTGGACGATCGTAAGCGATGACCTTCACATCCTGCGAGTGGGCGATTTCCACAAGGCCCGCCGCCGCGGAGGAATCTACGGGGTCGAGCACGATCACCTTCGCGCCCTGGGCGATAGCAGAGTTAAACTGCTGCTGCTGCAGGGAGGCGTTGGCGTTGGCGTTCTGGTAGATGACCTTGCACTGCTGGCACAGCTTGCTCAGTTCGGCTTTAAAGCCTGGAAAATCGTGCTGTTCGTAACGGGTGGAGGCCTGGTCAGGCATTAAAAAAGCCACGGTCGCGGCTTCCTGCGCGTGCGCCAGACCGGTAAAACCAAGCGCCGCCATAAGGGCTGCTTTGAACATTGTAGGGTAACGCATTTTTCTGCTCCTCACTGACTCGAACATGATGACCGCCTCACGGCTTATTAACGGAGGCGGAGGCTATGTTTTTAACGTTAAGAAACCAAAATGAAGCTTTTTATTAGCATTGCGATTACATTTGCTCAATCGGTGAAGCAGAATTGCCACTACTCATTTAGGTTGTCAAGAAAGGGCAAAAAAGCGATGTGTATTTTGTGATTGACTGCAGATTAGAAGGGGATTTTGTCGGGGAAAGCCCATAAAAAAAGGCCGCGCAATCGGGCGGCCTTTTGGTGCTTATTAACGACGCTTAGTCCTGCTGGGAAGACTGGATCGCCGTCAGCGCGATGGTGTAGACGATATCGTCAACCAGCGCGCCGCGGGAGAGGTCGTTAACCGGTTTACGCATGCCCTGCAGCATTGGCCCGATGGAGATCAGGTCCGCCGAGCGCTGTACCGCTTTGTAGGTGGTGTTGCCGGTGTTCAGATCCGGGAAGATGAACACGGTGGCGCGGCCTGCAACCGGGGAGTTTGGCGCTTTGGATTTCGCCACGTCCGCCATAACCGCGGCGTCATACTGCAGCGGGCCGTCGATAACCAGATCCGGGCGTTTTTCCTGAGCGATACGGGTCGCTTCGCGTACTTTCTCAACGTCGCTACCCGCGCCGGAGGTGCCGGTGGAGTAGGAGAGCATCGCAACGCGCGGTTCGATGCCGAAGGCAGTCGCAGAATCCGCGGACTGAATGGCGATTTCCGCCAGCTGTTCTGCGGTTGGATCCGGGTTGATCGCGCAGTCGCCGTAAACGTAAACCTGCTCAGGCAGCAGCATGAAGAACACGGAAGAAACCAGCGAGCTGCCCGGGGCGGTTTTGATCAGCTGCAGCGGTGGACGGATGGTGTTCGCCGTGGTGTGAACCGCGCCGGAAACCAGGCCGTCGACTTCGTCCTGTTCCAGCATCAGGGTGCCGAGAACCACGTTGTCTTCGAGCTGCTCGCGCGCAACCGCTTCGGTCATGCCTTTGCTCTTACGCAGCTCAACCAGACGGGCCCACGTAGCTTTCGCGCACCACTTCCGGATCGACGATTTCGATGCCTGCGCCCAGCTCAACGCCCTGCGCCGCAGCGACGCGGGTGATTTCATCCGGGTTGCCCAGCAGCACGCAGGTCGCGATGCCACGTTCGGCACAGATAGCGGCCGCCTTCACGGTGCGCGGCTCGTCGCCTTCCGGCAGCACGACGCGCTTGCCGGCTTTACGCGCAAGCTCGGTCAGCTGATAGCGGAACGCCGGCGGAGAGAGGCGACGGCTGCGCTCGGAGGTAGCGGTCAGGGATTCAATCCAGTCCGCGTCGATGTGGCTTGCCACATATTCCTGCACTTTTTCGATGCGCTGATGGTCGTCGGTTGGGACTTCCAGGTTGAAGCTCTGCAGGCTCAAAGAGGTCTGCCAGGTGTTGGTGTTCACCATAAACAGCGGCAGGCCGGTGGCGAAGGCGCGCTCGCACAGTTTGGTGATGCGCGCGTCCATTTCATAGCCGCCGGTCAGCAGGATGGCGCCGATCTCAACGCCGTTCATGGCCGCAAGGCAGGCCGCGACCAGCACGTCCGGACGGTCTGCGGAAGTCACCAGCAAAGAGCCCGGGCGGAAGTGTTCCAGCATGTGCGGAATGCTGCGCGCGCAGAAAGTCACGGATTTAACGCGGCGGGTTTTGATATCGCCTTCGTTGATAATGGTGGCGCCCAGGTGGCGAGCCATGTCGATTGCGCGGGTGGCAATCAGATCGAAGCTCCAGGGTACGCAGCCCAGCACCGGCAGCGGGCTGTCGGCAAACAGCTCTTTAGGATCGATATTGGCGATGCTGGCCTTGGTGGAGTCATCGAAAATCTCGGACAGGTCCGGACGGGTACGGCCTTGTTCATCAACCGGGGCGTTCAGTTTGTTGATGATAACGCCGGTGATGCTGGTGTTTTTGCTGCCGCCGAAGCTGCTGCGCGCCAGCTCAATGCGCTCTTTCATCTGCTCCGGGGTGTTGTTGCCCAGGGACATAACGAAGACGATTTCGGCGTTCAGGGTTTTGGCGATTTCGTAGTTCAGGGACTGGGCGAACTCGTGTTTACGCGTCGGCACCAGGCCTTCGACCAGCACCACTTCGGCGTCTTTGCTGCTCGCGTGGTAGTTGGCGATGATCTCTTCCATCAGCACGTCCTGCTGATTGCTCGAAAGCAGCGTCTCAACGTGGCTCATGCGCAGCGGTTCGGCCGCAGGGATGGTGGAGTTAGCACGCACGATGCTGGTGGTCTGGTCTGGCGTATCGCCGCCGGTACGCGGCTGGGCGATAGGCTTGAAGACGCTAAGGCGAACGCCTTTTTGTTCCATAGCGCGGATCACACCGAGGCTGACGCTGGTCAGGCCGACGCTGGTTCCGGTAGGGATCAACATAATAGTACGGGACACGGTATAACCTCTTTCGTTTTCGCGAGCGGCTCGCTCGCGAGACTCAGAAAACAACACCGCCAGCGAAGCGCTGGCGGTGGGAGAATCAGGCTGTCAGGCGGAATGCATCCTGAGCGATAACCAGCTCTTCGTTAGTGGTGATGACCACCGCCGGGCGGGTACCCTCTTTGTTGATGAAGCCGGACTTGCCAAAACGCGCGGCCAGGTTGCGTTCGTGGTCGACTTCAAAGCCCAGCACGCCCAGTTTGCCTAAAGAGAGCTCGCGTACCATCGCCGCGTTCTCACCGATGCCGCCGGTGAACACTACCGCGTCCAGACGGCCTTCCATCAGCGCGCAGTAAGAGCCGATGTATTTCGCCAGGCGGTGGCAGTAAACGTCCATTGCGCGCTTAGCGTCCGCTTTGGTTTCGTAGTTGTCTTCAACATAACGGCAGTCGCTGGTGACTTCGGTCAGGCCCAGCAGGCCGGACTCTTTGGTCAGCATTTTGTTGATGTCTTCAACGCTCATGCCCAGGGTGTCATGCAGGTGGAAGATGATGGCCGGGTCGATATCGCCGGAACGCGTACCCATCACCAGGCCTTCCAGCGGGGTCAGACCCATGGAGGTATCAACGCATTTGCCGTTACGGATAGCGGAAACGGAACCACCGTTGCCCAGGTGGCAGGTGATGATGTTCACTTCTTCCACCGGTTTGTTCAGCATTTTTGCCGCTTCCTGGGTGACGTAGAAGTGGCTGGTGCCGTGCGCGCCGTAGCGACGAACGCCGTGTTCTTTGTACAGCTTGTACGGCAGGGCGTAGAGGTAAGACTCTTCCGGCATGGTCTGATGGAACGCGGTGTCGAACACGGCAACGTTTTTATCAGCCAGTTTCGGGAAGGACTTCAGCGCTTCGGCAATGCCGATCAGGTGCGCCGGGTTATGCAGCGGTGCAAAAGAAGCGGAATCTTTGATACCCTGAATCACAGAGTCGTCGATAACCACGGAGCTGGTGTATTTCTCGCCGCCGTGAACAATACGGTGGCCGATGGCGGTCAGCTGCTCGGACAACTCTGGTTTTTGTGCCAGAATAGTATTAACCATATAGTTAAGAGCTTCGCTGTGAGCGGCGCCTGCGCCCAAAGCCGCTTCTTGTTTACCGCCATCCATTTTCCATTTGATACGCGCTTCTGGAAGATGGAAACATTCGGCTAAACCAGAGAGGTACTCGTCACCGTTTACAGCATCAATAATTGCGAATTTCAGTGAAGAGCTACCGCAGTTCAGAACCAGTACTAACTTACTCGACATGGAAGTACCTACTTTTACGTGGCTAAAAAAACGTCAGATAGTCTCTCAGCGTAGCGCATGATGAGGCTGACATTTATGATTAACGTCATGCCGGAATGGTTTTTCTGGCATGGCGAATAAATAATCCAGAGTTTACGTCATTTTGCGCAATTTTTCGGCAAAGACGAATGAGTGACGGTTTGACAGCCAGCGGTTTCCCTTCTACGGCCATCAAAAGCCCGCACAGGATAACCTCCGGGGCCCTTAAAGACAAAATATTTTGAACCATGTCATTTAGAGTTGTTATCTTGCACAATAATTTTATTTTTTATACGTGAAGTTGAGGTAAAGCCATGTCGACACCCCAGAATAGCCACATCAGCTGGTTTAGCTTATTTGGCCGTGGCCAGCATTATTCGAAGACCTGGCCCGTCGATAAGCGCCTTGCGCCCGTCTTTGTCGAAAACCGCGTTATCCGCGCCACCCGCTTTGCGATCCGCTTTATGCCTCCGCTTGCCGTTTTCACGCTGACCTGGCAAATCGCCCTCGGCGGCCAGCTTGGTCCTGCCGTGGCTACCGCTTTGTTTGCCTGCAGCCTGCCGATGCAGGGGCTGTGGTGGCTGGGCAAGCGCTCCGTTACGCCGTTGCCGCCCACCGTCCTGCACTGGTTCTATGAGGTGCGGGGAAAATTACAGGAGGCGGGGCAGGCCCTAACGCCGCTGGAAGGCAAGCCCGACTATCAGGCGCTGGCCCGACGTGCTCAGGCGGGCGTTCAAGCAGCTGGATAAAACTTTCCTGGATGATTTGTAAAAGAGCTGCCGTTACGCCTATAAAGGAAGGCATACTTTTTAGCAGGTTACTTTGCTTACAGGAGCTAATAGATGGAAATGACTAACGCCCAGCGTCTGATTTTATCCAATCAGTACAAAATGATGACCATGCTCGACCCGGACAACGCCGAGCGTTATCGTCGCCTGCAAACCATCATCGAACGCGGCTACGGCCTGCAAATGCGCGAGCTGGACCGTGAGTTTGGCGAGCTGACGGAAGAAACGTGCCGCACCGTCATCGACATTATGGAGATGTACCACGCGCTGCACGTCTCCCGGGCTAACCTCAAAGATACCCAGAGCATCGACGAGCGCCGCGTCACCTTTTTAGGCTTTGACGCCGCAACCGAGGCGCGCTTTTTGGGCTACGTCCGCTTTATGGTCAACGTTGAAGGCCGCTACGCGCACTTTGACGCCGGCACCCACGGCTTTAACGCCCAGACGCCAATGTGGGAAAAATACCAACGCATGCTGAAAGTGTGGCAGTCCTGTCCGCGTCAGTATCATTTAAGCGCGAATGAAATCGCGCAGATTATCAATGCCTGAGGGGATAAGTGTGGTGAAGTGTAAAGGGTTCTTGTTTGATTTGGACGGCACGCTGGTCGATTCCCTGCCGGCGGTCGAGCGCGCATGGATAAACTGGGCGAAGCGCTTTGATATCTCTCCTGAAGAGGTGTTGGGCTTTATCCACGGCAAGCAGGCGATTACTTCACTGCGCCATTTTATGGCCGGCGCCTCCGAAGAGGAGATTCAGCAGGAGTTTACGCGGCTGGAGAAAATCGAGTCTGAGGATACCGAGGGCGTAACGGCGCTTCCCGGCGCCGTTGAGCTGTTGACGCATCTGAACGAAGCGGGCATTCCCTGGGCTATCGTTACCTCCGGCTCCGTACCTGTCGCCACGGCGCGTCGCCTGGCGGGCGTGCTGCCCGAGCCGGAAGTTTTCGTCACCGCGGAACGCGTGGCGCGCGGCAAGCCGGAGCCGGACGCTTACCTGCTGGGGGCGCAGCTGCTGGGCCTTGAGCCGGAAGAGTGCGTCGTGGTGGAAGATGCCCCGGCGGGCGTGCTGTCGGGCCTTGCGGCCGGCTGCCATGTGATTGCGGTTAACGCGCCTGCGGATACGCCGCGCCTTGAGCATGTCGATTATGCACTACGGTCGCTTACCGAGCTGCTGGTGCAGAAATTACCCGACGGCAGCGTCGAAGTGTTAAGAAAACACTAATCCCATGATTTAACCCCGCATTGGCGGGGTTTTTTTATGGCATCCTCTGGGCATTCGGTTAACTTTCGGAAACAAGGATGCGTTTTGAATTCGGAACTGATATGGGTACTGTCCCTGCTCGGCATCGCGGTAGTGCTGTTCGCCACCAGCAAGGTGCGAATGGATGCCGTTGCGCTGCTGGTCATTATCGCTTTCGTGCTAAGCGGCACGCTGACGCTTAACGAGGCGTTTTCCGGCTTCAGCGATCCTAACGTCGTGCTTATCGCCGCGCTTTTTGTTATCGGCGATGGCCTGGTCCGAACGGGCGTGGCCACCAATATGGGTTCCTGGCTGGTAAAGGTCGCCGGCAGCAGCGAAACCAAAATGCTTATCCTTCTGATGTTCACCGTCGCCGGCCTGGGCGCGTTTATGAGCTCCACCGGCGTCGTCGCCATCTTTATTCCCGTTGTGCTTAGCGTCTCCATGCGCATGAAAACCTCCCCCTCGCGTCTGATGATGCCGCTTAGTTTCGCCGGTCTTATCAGCGGCATGATGACGCTGGTCGCCACGCCGCCTAACCTTGTGGTCAACAGCGAACTGCTGCGCGAAGGGCTGGAGGGGTTCGGCTTCTTTAGCGTGACGCCGATTGGCCTGGTGGTGCTCGTGCTGGGCATCGGCTATATGCTTTTTGCCCGCTTTGCCCTTAATGGACAAAATAAAGAAGAGGGAAAAGCAGGCTGGAGAAGGCGCACCTTTCGCGATTTGATAAAAGAGTATCGCCTGACCGGGCGCGCCCGCCGGCTGGCTATCCGTCCCGGCTCGCCGATGGTTGGCCATCGTCTGGATGATTTGAAACTACGCGAGCGCTACGGGGCCAACGTTATCGGGCTTGAGCGCTGGCGCCGGTTCCGCCGGGTGATTGTCAACGTTACCGGCGTCACGGAGTTCCGGGCGCGGGACGTGCTGCTGATTGATATGTCAGCCTCCGATGTCGACCTGCGTGAGTTCTGTAGCGAACAGCAGCTTGAGCCGATGATCCTGCGCGGGGAGTATTTCTCCGACCAGGCGCTGGACGTGGGGATGGCGGAAGTGTCGATGATCCCGGATTCGGAGCTGATAGGGCAGACGCTGCGCGAAATCGGTTTTCGTACCCGCTATGGCCTGAACGTCGTAGGCCTTAAGCGCAACGGCGCGGCGCTGGAAGGGCTGCTGGTGGACGAAGCTCTGCAGCTTGGGGATATTCTGCTGGTGGTCGGCGACTGGAAGTTAATCAGCCAGCTGAATAAAAATAGCCGCGATTTTCTGGTGCTCAATCTGCCGGTGGAAGAGGGGGAAGCTTCGCCGGCGCACAGCCAGGCGCCGCACGCCATTTTCTGCCTGGCGCTGATGGTTGCCCTGATGCTCACCGATGAAATACCCAATCCCGTCGCGGCGATCGTCGCCTGCCTGCTGATGGGGAAATTCCGCTGCATCGACATGGAAAGCGCCTACAAAGCGATTCACTGGCCGAGCATTATTCTGATTGTCGGCATGATGCCCTTTGCGCTGGCGCTGCAAAAAACCGGCGGCGTGGATCTGATCGTCAGCGGGCTAATGAAGCTGGGCGGCGGCTACGGGCCTTATATGATGCTCGTCTGTTTATTCGCCATGTGCGCGACCATCGGGCTGTTTATCTCCAATACCGCCACCGCGGTGCTGATGGCGCCTATCGCGCTGGCGGCGGCAAAATCCATGGGCGTTTCGCCTTATCCCTTTGCGATGATTGTGGCGCTCGCCGCCTCCGCCGCCTTTATGACGCCGGTTTCTTCCCCGGTGAACACGCTGGTGCTGGGGCCGGGCAACTATAAATTCAGCGACTTTGTGAAGCTGGGCGTGCCCTTTACCCTCATCGTGATGGTCGTAAGCGTGGCGATGGTGCCGATGCTGTTTCCGTTTTAAGGTCCCGGTAGCGGCTTACGTGTTACCCGCCCTACAGCGGGGAATCCTGGCTAATCTCATCGAGCGAAAGCTGGAAGCTGGGCACGAAGACCCGCATAAAATAGTCCATCTCTTCGCTGTGTCTGTCCGCCAGGGTCTTTTCCAGGCGGCTTTTGGCCAGTAAAAATTCGTTATTGCCCGCCGAGAGCTCTTCCAGGCATTTCAGATAGGCGCACAGCGCATCCGCCTGTTTTACGACGGCTTTTTCTTCATCGCTGTACTGATGTTCATCAATCAGCGGCGCCCAGATATCCCGCAGCTCTTCCGGCACCATGTCGATTAATTTCTGCTGCGCAATCTTCTCAATGGCTTTGTATTCGTGAGCGATTTGCGAATTAAAGTACTTCACCGGTGTAGGAAGATCGCCGGTCAGCACTTCGCTGGCGTCATGGTACATCGCCAGCAGCGCAATGCGTTCGGCATTCAGGCTGCCGTTGAATTTACGGTTTTTAATCGCGGCAAGGGCATGAGCGACCATCGCGACCTGCAGGCTGTGTTCCGACACGTTTTCCGTGCGCACGTTGCGCATCAGCGGCCAGCGGTTGATAAGCTTCAGGCGGGAAAGGTGGGCGAAGAAATGGCTTTGACTCATAGTGCACCTGGTATTACAGCAAAGAAAACCATTGTGCGAGGAGAAAGGGGAAGATGCAAACATCTTCCCCGGCAAAGCTTTACTGGTGGTAATGGCCCAGGAAGCGTCCGAGCTTGTTGATGGACATTTCCAGCTCGTCCACGCGCGGCAGCGTTACGATGCGCACGTGATCGGGCCACGGCCAGTTAAAGGCCGTTCCCTGCACCAGCAGCACTTTTTCCTGCAGCAGGAAGTCGAGCACCATTTTCTGATCGTCATGAATGTTGAAACGCTTCGCGTCGATTTTCGGGAACATATACAGCGCGCCGCGCGGTTTCACGCAGGAAACGCCGGGAATATCGTTGATAAGCTCCCAAGCGCGGTTGCGCTGTTCGTACAGACGCCCGCCCGGCACGATAAATTCGCTGATGCTCTGATAGCCGCCAAGCGCGGTCTGAATAGCGTGCTGCGCCGGAACGTTGGCGCACAGGCGCATCGACGCCAGCATCTCCAGCCCTTCTATATAGCCTTTGGCGTGCTTCTTCGGTCCGCTCAGCACCATCCAGCCCTGGCGGAAACCGGCAACGCGGTAGGTTTTCGACAGGCCGTTAAAGGTGATGGTCAACAGGTCCGGCGCAAGGGTCGCGATAGAGATATGCTCGGCTTCGTCATACAGGATTTTGTCGTAAATCTCATCGGCAAAGATGATGAGGTTGTGCTGCCGGGCCAGCTCGACGATTTCCAGCAGTAGCTCTTTGGAATACACCGCGCCGGTCGGGTTGTTGGGGTTGATTATCACAATGCCGCGGGTGCGCGGCGTGATTTTGGCGCGGATATCATCAAGATCCGGGAACC
Source organism: Dryocola mayonis (assembly GCF_051307045.1). NCBI lineage: Bacteria > Pseudomonadati > Pseudomonadota > Gammaproteobacteria > Enterobacterales > Enterobacteriaceae > Dryocola > Dryocola mayonis. Next base: position 2,972,646 of record NZ_CP150452.1, on the reverse strand, counting down.
AGTCGGCGGACTCATCGCAAAGGTAATGTACCGCTTTACCGCCGGAGAGCGATACGGCCGCGGTCCACAGCGGGTAGTCCGGCGCCGGAACCAGCATTTCATCGCCGCTGTTGAGCAGCGCCTGCATCGACTGGACGATCAGCTCAGAAACGCCGTTGCCGATATAGATATCTTCGACGGTCACATCGCGCATGCCCCGAGCCTGATAATGCTGCATGATGGCCTTGCGTGCGGAGTACAACCCTTTCGAGTCGCAATATCCCTGCGCCGTGGGGAGGTTGCGAATCACGTCGACAAGGATTTCATCCGGGGCCTCAAAACCGAAGGGGGCGGGGTTGCCGATATTCAGTTTAAGAACTTTGTTGCCTTCTTCTTCCAGGCGTTTCGCCTCTTTGAGAACCGGACCGCGGATGTCATAACAGACATTATCTAACTTGCTGGATTTTTCGATAGGGGACATGAAGCTTCGACCTTAAATGTTAGCGTTGCTTCCTGCCGTGGAAGCAACCAGGCATCAATGTACTCCTGGCTGCTGCAGATTTGAACCCAACCGGGGCGCATAAAAGCAATTTATCTTTAGCAGGATGTAAAGGAAAAGGCGCTTTCCATCGCCGCTTGTTGGGTTTTAATTTTGCTTAATAAATTAATGATAAAATAATAATCTGGGTTTGTGGCGGGAATATGTTTTTATATTCTGACTGGCGCGGGTTATGAAGCGGGGGATGCTGCTTTTTGGCGAACCAGCCCTGAAAAAGGATAAGCGGCGATGAATATCCGCAGGCAAACCGCGGCGCCCGGCCTGGCGGGACGGTTAAAAAAATGTTTATGAACTTAATCGGAGATGTAATTAATATATAGGCCGGCAATTATTAAGCACCTTTTATTATAGGAAGTGATAACGGCCTCGGTCGTCATGGAATAAATATGTCGCCGGCTTCTTAAAAAAAGAGAATGAGATCAGATAATTCCTAACAGATCTTATAAACCAGCATAGTTTGAGGTAAGATACCCAAGCTAATTTGGCTGTTTTCATGCTCAGGACTTTCAGTAACGCCCCGCTTTATAAGGCGTTGACCGGCATGCCCGCACCAAATGAGCACCGTCTGCGGCTTTCTGGTCGGCGATTTCTCAGCGCTTCCCCGCGGCCTGGTAAGAAAGAATAAATAAGACCGGTTTTTGCAGTAGGGGTACCCTTAATACTTCGTTTTAATTTAATCGACTGGTATGACAAGCCTCTGGTTTGTATGTTGTATTAGCCAGCGTAATATCCCGTCGGGCGAGCTTCGCATAATTGAACCGCGCCGTCGGGAAAATAAAATATTAAACAATCAGGAAAACGATCTCTAAAAAGAGCATGCACTCGTCGGAGACGTTTGGTAAATGGAATTGCTTTATCTCTTTGATAAATCACAGCAATGGAACTAAGGCAGTCTCGCAAGAGCAACCTAATAGTGAAAAAATTATGATTAACGCAAATCGCCCGATACTTAATCTCGACCTCGATCTGCTAAGAACCTTCGTTGCGGTCGCCGATCTCAATACCTTTGCCGCCGCCGCCGCGGCGGTATGCCGTACCCAGTCTGCGGTCAGCCAGCAGATGCAGCGCCTTGAGCAGCTGGTAGGAAAAGAGCTCTTTGCGCGTCATGGCCGCAACAAGCTGCTGACCGAACACGGCATTCAGCTATTAGGCTATGCGCGAAAAATCCTGCGCTTTAACGACGAGGCCTGCACTTCGCTGATGTTCAGCAATCTACAGGGGGTGCTGACCATCGGGGCTTCCGACGAAACCGCGGATACCATTCTTCCCTTCCTTCTTAACCGGGTAAGCTCGGTTTACCCAAAACTTGCGCTGGATGTGCGGGTCAAACGCAATCCCTTCATGATTGAAATGCTCAATCAGCAGGAAGTGGATTTAGTGGTCACCACCTCGAAGCCCGCCCATTTCGAGTCAATCGTGCTGCGCACGTCCCCTACGCTTTGGTACTGCGCGGCAGACTATGTCTTTCAGAAGGGCGAAGCGGTGCCGCTGGTGCTGCTCGACGATCCGAGCCCGTATCGCGACATGATGCTTGAGCACCTTAACGCGGAACGCATTCCGTGGCGCATCTCCTATGTCGCCTCGACCCTTGCGGCGGTCAGAGCGGCGGTGAAGGCCGGGCTTGGCGTAACGGCAAGGCCGGTGGAGATGATGAGTTCGGAGCTGCGCGTGCTGGGCTCTTCTGACGCTCTTCCGGTGCTGCCGGAGACGCAGTATCTGCTTTGCCGCAATCCGCAGACCGATAACGAACTGGCGCAGGCGATTTTCAGCGCCATGGAAACCAACCCTAATCCCTATAGCTACGCGCTGGCCCAGGATGAGGACGATGACCCGTTGTTAATCGAAGGCGGGGTGGAGTAGTTTTCCGCGCTGCGTTAGTAACAAAATGTTAACTGTAAAAACAGGCCGCTGGAGAGATTATTTGCTCCAGCGGCCTGTTTTTTAGGCAGTTTGGCTTTTTTTTGTCACAATCACAGAAAAAAGGTCTTCTAAACAACGCGTTAGAATACAGCGCTGCGTTTTCATTTTTGCCCGCCGTCGCGAAGCCGGGTAGCAGGAAAATGTTAAAAAACAATCGGCAATGTTGCTTCTTTTTGCTGTGAATTAACAAAAGCGTGTCTCAGATCATGAAAATACTCCCAATTAGGGGGAGGAATAGTTGAGATTTCCTGCCAAAATAGAGGGGTTGTTTAAATTTTTCCACACGACGGACACGATTCAACATCATGGAGGTTGCGTGAATAACTCAGCGGCGCCGGGTTTTAACGCATTAAATGTTAATGAATTGATGTCAATGTAAACTAATGTGTGGATACTTTTGTTAAAGTTGACAAAAGGTTATAGAAAGGAGTAAAAAACCCCATCAATTTGCTGGTAAATTTTTGATTCCAGCAGTTATTGTAAGGTTTATTGTTCCTCCCATGAATCGATGTGGTGTTCATCTGCCAGCAAGAGCAGAGGTTTTGGCGCCACTTTTGATGAGTAAGCAATGAGTATGTCAACATCCACTGAAGTTATCGCTCATCACTGGGCGTTCGCTGTCTTTCTTATTGTTGCTATTGGCCTGTGTTGCGTAATGCTGCTCGGGGCATGGTTCCTTGGCGGGAGAGCTAAGGGCCGGCATAAGAATACCCCCTTCGAGTCAGGTATTGACTCCGTTGGTTCCGCGCGTTTACGCCTTTCCGCTAAGTTTTACCTGGTGGCCATGTTCTTCGTTATCTTCGACGTGGAAGCCCTGTATCTCTATGCCTGGTCTACTTCCATTCGAGAAAGTGGCTGGATTGGTTTCGTGGAAGCCGCAATTTTCATTTTAGTGCTACTGGCTGGTCTGGTGTATCTGGTGCGTATTGGCGCGCTCGATTGGACTCCTGCGCGTTCGCGTCGTGAGAAAATCAACCCGGAAACCGACAGTCTCACTAACCGTCATACGCGCTAACAGCGAGGCAATAAGATGGACTATACGCTCACCCGCATAGACCCCAACAACGGTGAGAACGACCGTTATCCCCTGCAAAAACAGGAAATCGTAACCGATCCTCTTGACCAAGAAATTAACCGTAGCGTGTACATGGGCAAGCTCGAGCATGCGCTGCACGACATGGTTAACTGGGGGCGTAAAAACTCAATCTGGCCGTATAACTTCGGCCTTTCTTGCTGCTACGTCGAGATGGTGACCTCGTTTACCGCCGTGCATGACGTGGCGCGTTTTGGCGCCGAAGTTCTGCGCGCGTCGCCTCGTCAGGCTGACCTGATGGTGATCGCCGGCACCTGCTTTACCAAAATGGCGCCGGTTATTCAGCGTCTTTACGATCAGATGCTTGAGCCGAAATGGGTTATCTCCATGGGCGCCTGCGCAAACTCCGGCGGCATGTACGACATCTACTCCGTGGTGCAGGGCGTGGATAAATTCCTGCCGGTTGACGTTTACATCCCGGGCTGCCCGCCGCGTCCGGAAGCCTACATGCAGGCGCTGATGCTGCTGCAGGAGTCGATTGGTAAAGAGCGTCGCCCGCTTTCGTGGGTGGTTGGCGATCAGGGCGTTTATCGCGCCAACATGCAATCGGAGCGCGAGCGTAAGCGCGGCGAACGAATTGCCGTGACCAACCTGCGGACACCAGACGAAATTTAATTTGCGCCTGTAGTCAGTAAGCATTGGCTTCGCAAATCAATAATATTAGCGCGAAGCACTGACCGACAGTCACCACAGAACCATTTGCAATGGTGAGAAATATGACCGATTTAACCGCGCAAGATGCCGCTCAGCAAGCATGTGTTACCCGTGACCATTTAGATGATCCGGTGATCGGCGAGTTGCGTAACCGTTTTGGGCCGGATGCCTTTACCGTTCAGCCTACCCGCACCGGGGTCCCGGTGGTCTGGGTTAAGCGCGAACAGCTGCTGGAAGTGGGCGATTTCTTAAAAAGGCTGCCAAAACCTTACGTCATGCTGTTTGACCTGCATGGCATGGACGAGCGTCTTCGTACCCACCGCGACGGTTTACCGGCCGCGGATTTTTCCGTTTTCTACCACCTGATTTCCATCGATCGCAACCGCGATATCATGCTCAAGGTGGCGCTGTCTGAAAACGACCTGAATGTGCCTACCTTCACCAAACTTTTCCCCAACGCCAACTGGTACGAGCGTGAAACCTGGGAAATGTTCGGCATTACCTTTAACGGCCACCCGCACCTGACGCGCATCATGATGCCGCCGACCTGGGAAGGCCACCCGCTGCGTAAAGATTACCCGGCGCGCGCCACCGAATTCGATCCGTTTGAATTAACCAAACAGAAAGAAGATCTGGAAATGGAGGCGCTGACCTTCAAGCCTGAAGACTGGGGAATGAAACGCAGCAGCGAGCATGAAGACTTCATGTTCCTGAACCTCGGCCCAAACCACCCGTCCGCGCACGGTGCCTTCCGTATCGTCCTGCAGCTCGACGGTGAAGAAATCGTCGATTGCGTACCGGATATCGGTTATCACCACCGCGGCGCCGAGAAAATGGGCGAGCGCCAGTCCTGGCACAGCTACATTCCGTACACCGACCGTATCGAATACCTCGGCGGCTGCGTGAACGAAATGCCGTACGTGCTGGCGGTGGAAAAGCTGGCGGGCATCAAGGTTCCCGAGCGCGTGGACGTCATCCGCGTCATGCTGTCCGAACTGTTCCGCATTAACAGCCACCTGCTGTACATCTCCACGTTCATTCAGGACGTTGGCGCGATGACGCCGGTGTTCTTCGCCTTTACCGACCGCCAGAAAATCTACGATCTGGTGGAAGCTATTACCGGCTTCCGTATGCACCCGGCCTGGTTCCGTATCGGCGGCGTGGCGCACGACCTGCCGAACGGCTGGGAACGTCTGCTAAAAGAGTTCCTCGAGTGGATGCCAAAGCGTCTGGACTCCTACGAGAAAGCCGCGCTGCGTAACACCATCCTGAAAGGGCGTTCGCAGGGCGTGGCGGCCTACGGCAAGAAAGAAGCGCTGGAGTGGGGCACTACCGGTGCCGGCCTGCGCGCGACCGGTATCGACTTCGATATCCGTAAAGCCCGTCCTTACTCCGGTTATGAAAACTTTGACTTCGAAATCCCGGTCGGCGGTGGCGTGAGCGATTGCTACACCCGCGTGATGCTGAAGGTCGAAGAGCTGCGCCAGAGCCTGCGTATTCTTGACCAGTGCCTGAAAAACATGCCTGCCGGCCCGTTCAAGGCGGATCACCCGCTGACTACGCCGCCGCCGAAAGAGCGCACGCTGCAGCATATCGAAACCCTGATTACCCACTTCCTGCAGGTTTCCTGGGGCCCGGTGATGCCGGCCAACGAATCCTTCCAGATGATTGAGGCAACCAAGGGGATTAACAGTTACTACCTGACCAGCGACGGCAGCACCATGAGCTACCGTACCCGGATTCGTACCCCGAGCTTTGCGCACCTGCAGCAAATCCCGGCGGCTATCCGCGGCAGCCTGGTTTCTGACCTGATTGTCTATCTGGGTAGTATCGATTTTGTAATGTCTGATGTGGATCGCTAACTATGCACGATAACCTACAACCCCAGGCTGAAGCTTTTGAGCTGACTCAAGCTGAGCGTGAAGCGATTGAGCACGAAAAACACCATTACGAAGATGCTCGCGCCGCGTCCATTGAAGCGCTGAAGATCGTTCAGAAGCAGCGCGGCTGGGTGCCGGACGGCGCGATTTACGCCATCGCTGACGTTTTAGGCATTCCTGCCAGCGACGTAGAAGGCGTAGCCACCTTCTATAGCCAGATTTTCCGCCAGCCGGTGGGCCGCCATGTGATTCGCTACTGCGACAGCGTGGTTTGCCACATTACGGGCTACCAGGGCATTCAATCGGCTATCGAAGCAAAACTGAACATCAAACCGGGTCAAACCACCTTTGATGGTCGCTTTACCCTGCTGCCGACCTGCTGTCTGGGGAACTGCGACAAGGGGCCGACGATGATGATTGATGAGGATACTCACAGCTATCTGACGCCGGAAGCGATCCCTGATTTGCTGGAGCAGTATAAATGAAGACGATTATTCGTACTGCCGAGACCCATCCGCTGACCTGGCGTTTGCGCGATGACAAGCAGCCGGTATGGCTGGATGAATATCGCAGCAAAAACGGTTATGAAGGCGCGCGCAAAGCGCTGACCGGCATGGCGCCGGACGACATCGTCAATGCGGTGAAGGACGCGGGCCTTAAAGGCCGCGGCGGCGCGGGCTTTTCCACAGGCCTCAAGTGGAGCCTGATGCCCAAAGACGAGTCCATGAACATCCGTTACCTGCTGTGTAACGCCGATGAAATGGAGCCGGGCACCTATAAGGACCGCCTGCTGATGGAGCAGCTGCCGCACCTGCTGGTGGAAGGCATGCTGATTTCCGCATTCGCCCTGAAAGCCTACCGCGGCTATATCTTTCTGCGCGGCGAGTACATCGAAGCGGCGGTGAACCTGCGCCGTGCTATTGCGGAAGCTACCGAAGCGGGCCTGCTGGGTAAAAATATCCTCGGGTCTGGTTTTGATTTTGAGCTGATCGTACACACCGGCGCCGGGCGCTATATTTGCGGCGAAGAAACCGCGCTGATTAACTCCCTGGAAGGCCGCCGCGCGAATCCGCGTTCAAAACCGCCTTTCCCTGCGTCAAGCGGCGTCTGGGGCAAGCCGACCTGCGTAAACAACGTTGAAACCCTGTGTAACGTTCCGGCCATTCTCGCCGACGGCGTGGAGTGGTATCAGGGCATCGGCGGCGGCTTAAGCAAAGATGCCGGCACCAAGCTGATGGGCTTCTCCGGACGCGTGAAAAACCCGGGCGTCTGGGAACTGCCGTTCGGCACTACCGCCCGTGAAATCCTTGAGGATTACGCAGGCGGCATGCGCGACGGTCTGAAATTCAAGGCCTGGCAGCCGGGCGGGGCGGGGACGGACTTCCTGACCGAGGCCCACCTCGATTTGCCGATGGAGTTTGAAAGCATCGGTAAAGCGGGCAGCCGTCTGGGCACCGCGCTGGCGATGGCCGTTGACCATGAAATTGGCATGGTGCCGCTGGTGCGCAACCTGGAAGAGTTCTTTGCCCGTGAATCCTGCGGCTGGTGTACGCCTTGCCGCGACGGCCTGCCGTGGAGCGTAAAAATTCTGCGCGCCCTGGAGCGCGGCGAAGGCCAGCCTGGGGATATCGAGACGCTTGAGCAGCTGTGTCGTTTCCTGGGACCGGGTAAAACCTTCTGTGCGCACGCGCCGGGCGCGGTTGAGCCATTGCAGAGTGCGATTAAATATTTCCGCGACGAATTCGAAGCAGGCATTGCCAAACAGGACTTCGGTAACACGCGTGCCATTAATGGCATTCAGCCGAACCTGTTAAAAACGCGCTGGTGATATAGCCCCTTCGCTCATTTGGTTTTCTCATCAGCAGAGGGCCGCAGCGAAGGTGGTATTGCACAAGAATTTTTGATTAACGCCTGAGTTTATTCAGGCCAACTGGAAGCATGCTGACTATGGCTACGATTCATGTAGACGGCAAAGAATATGAGGTTAACGGAGCGGACAACCTGCTGGAAGCTTGTCTCTCTTTAGGCCTCGATATTCCTTATTTTTGCTGGCACCCGGCGCTGGGCAGCGTCGGTGCTTGCCGCCAGTGTGCGGTGAAGCAATATCAAAACGCAGAAGATACCCGCGGCCGCCTGGTGATGTCCTGTATGACACCAGCCTCCGACGGCACCTTTATCTCCATCGACGATGGCGAAGCGAAGCAGTTCCGCGAAAGCGTAGTGGAATGGTTGATGACCAACCACCCGCACGACTGTCCGGTCTGTGAAGAGGGCGGCAACTGCCACCTGCAGGATATGACGGTGATGACCGGCCATAGCTTCCGCCGCTATCGTTTCACCAAGCGTACCCACCGCAACCAGGACCTCGGCCCGTTCATTTCTCATGAGATGAACCGCTGCATCGCCTGCTACCGCTGCGTGCGTTACTACAAAGATTACGCGGACGGCAAAGACCTGGGCGTGTATGGTGCTCACGACAACGTCTACTTCGGGCGTCCGGAAGACGGCGTGCTTGAAAGCGAGTTCTCCGGCAACCTGGTAGAGATCTGCCCGACCGGCGTATTTACTGACAAAACCCACTCCGAGCGCTACAACCGTAAGTGGGATATGCAGTTTGCGCCAAGCATCTGCCAGCAGTGCTCTTTGGGCTGTAACACAAGCCCGGGCGAACGCTACGGCGAGCTGCGTCGCATCGAAAACCGCTACAACGGCACCGTTAACCACTACTTCCTGTGCGACCGCGGCCGTTTCGGCTACGGCTATGTCAATCTTAAAGATCGCCCGCGTCAGCCTATTCAGCGCCGCGGCGACGATGTGATCGCCCTTAATGCGGAGCAGGCGATGCAGGGCGCGGCGGATATTCTGCGCCAGTCGAAGAAAGTCATCGGCATCGGCTCGCCGCGCGCAAGCGTAGAAAGCAACTTCGCGCTGCGTGAACTGGTGGGTGCGGATAACTTCTATACCGGTATCGCTTCCGGCGAGCAGGCCCCGTTTGCAGCTGATGCTAAAAGTGCTGCGTGAAAGCGGTATTCATACGCCGGCCCTGCGCGAGATAGAATCTTACGATGCGGTGCTGATTCTGGGCGAAGATGTTACCCAGACCGGCGCCCGCGCCGCGCTGGCGATTCGCCAGGCGGTGAAAGGCAAGGCGCGTGAAATGGCGGCGGCGCAAAAAGTGGCCGACTGGCAGATTGCGGCCATCCTCAACATCGGCCAGCATGCGAAACACCCGCTGTTTGTGACCAACGTGGACAGCACTCGTCTGGACGATATCGCCGCATGGACCTACCGCGCGCCGGTTGAAGATCAGGCGCGCCTGGGCTTCGCGATTGCTAATGCGCTCGACAGCAGCTCTCCGGCTGTAGAACTGGATCGCGACCTGCAAAACAAGGTCGACGTGATCGTTCAGGCGCTGGCCGGCGCTAAAAAACCTCTTATCGTTTCCGGTACTAACGCCGGCAGCGAAGCGGTTATCCAGGCCGCGGCAAACGTGGCGAAAGCCCTGAAGGGCCGCGGCGCGGATGTCGGCATCACCATGATTGCGCGCGCGGTGAACAGCGTGGGGCTGGGCATGATCGGCGGCGGCTCTCTTGAAGAGGCGCTGAGCGAGCTGGAAAGCGGCGCTGCCGATGCGGTCGTGGTGCTGGAAAACGATCTGCATCGCCACGCCTCCGCCGCCCGCGTTGACGCCGCGCTCTCTAAAGCGCCGCTGGTGCTGGTTATCGACCATCAGCGTACGGCGATCATGGACAAAGCCCATCTGGTGCTGTCCACCGCAAGCTTCGCCGAAAGCGACGGCACGGTCATTAACAACGAAGGCCGCGCGCAGCGCTTCTTCCAGGTTTATGACCCGGCGTACTACGACCACAACGTTGCGATGCTCGAAAGCTGGCGCTGGCTGCACTCCCTGCACAGCACCGTTCGCAGCCGCGAAGTGGACTGGACGCAGCTCGATCACGTGATCGACGCCTGCGTGAAAGCGTTGCCGCAGCTGGCCGGAATTAAAGAAGCCGCGCCTGACGCAAGCTTCCGCATCCGTGGCCAGAAGCTGTCTCGTTCTCCGATCCGCTCCAGCGGCCGTACGGCGATGCGCGCCAACATCAGCGTGCACGAACCGCGCCAGCCGCAGGATAAAGACACCATGTTCGCCTTCTCTATGGAAGGGAACAACCAGCCTTCCGCCCCGCGTTCGCAGATTCCGTTCGCATGGGCTCCGGGCTGGAACTCACCGCAGGCATGGAACAAATTCCAGGACGAGGTGGGCGGCAAGCTGCGCCACGGCGATCCGGGCGTGCGTCTGATTGAAGCCACGGACACGGGCATCGATTTCTTCGATAGCGTGCCGGAAAGCTTCCGCGCCGAAGAGGGAAAATGGCGCATCGCACCGTACTACCACCTGTTTGGTAGCGATGAGATGTCCCAGCGCTCTCCTGTCTTCCAAAGCCGCATGGTCGCGCCTTACATTACGCTCAACCCGGCCGACGCCGCGAAGCTTGGTGTCAACGCCGGCAGCCTGATTTCCTTTAGCTACGAAGGGCAAACCCTGAGTCTGCCGCTGCGGCTTTCCGAAGGGCTGACGGCAGGGCAGGTTGGCCTGCCGATGGGCATGCCTGGCATTGCGCCGGTTCTGGCGGGTGCCCGTCTTGAAAATCTGCAGGAGGCTGCGCAATGAGCTGGTTGACACCGGATGTTATCGACATTCTGCTGAGCATCCTCAAGGCGGTAGTGATTCTGTTAGTGGTCGTTACCTGCGGCGCGTTCATGAGCTTCGGCGAACGTCGCCTGCTTGGCCTGTTCCAGAACCGCTATGGACCGAACCGCGTAGGCTGGGGCGGCTCGCTCCAGCTGGTGGCGGACATGATCAAGATGTTCTTTAAAGAGGACTGGGTGCCGCGCTTCTCCGATCGCGTGATCTTTACTCTTGCGCCAATGATCGCTTTCACCTCGCTGCTGCTGGCCTTTGCGATTGTGCCGGTCAGCCCGAGCTGGGTGGTGGCGGATCTGAACATCGGTATCCTGTTCTTCCTGATGATGGCGGGTCTGGCGGTTTACGCGGTCCTGTTCGCGGGCTGGTCAAGCAACAACAAATACTCGCTTTTAGGCGCGATGCGTGCTTCTGCGCAGACGCTTAGCTATGAAGTATTCCTTGGCCTTTCCCTGATGGGCGTGGTGGCGCAGGCGGGGTCGTTCAATATGGGCGATATCGTCAACAACCAGGCGCATCTGTGGAACGTCATCCCGCAGTTCTTCGGCTTTATCACCTTTGCGATTGCGGGCGTTGCGGTTTGTCACCGTCACCCGTTTGACCAACCGGAAGCCGAGCAGGAGCTGGCCGATGGTTACCACATTGAATATTCCGGCATGAAGTTCGGTCTGTTCTTCGTGGGCGAATATATCGGCATCGTCACCGTGTCCGCACTGATTGTGACGCTGTTCTTTGGTGGCTGGAATGGCCCGTGGTTGCCTCCGTTCATCTGGTTCGCGTTAAAAACCGCGTTCTTCATGATGATGTTCATTTTGATTCGCGCAGCGTTGCCTCGTCCGCGTTATGACCAGGTAATGTCCTTCGGCTGGAAAGTTTGCCTGCCGCTGACGCTTGTCAATTTGCTGGTGACCGCCGCGGTCATTCTCTATCAGGCACCATAAGGGGTGAAAAAACCATGACATTGAAAGAGTTAGTGGTTGGTTTCGGCACCCAGGTACGCAGTATCTGGATGATCGGTCTGCACGCTTTCGCCAGGCGCGAAACGCAGATGTATCCGGAAGAACCAGTGTATCTGCCGCCACGTTACCGCGGCCGTATCGTGCTGACGCGCGATCCGGACGGCGAAGAGCGTTGCGTTGCCTGTAACCTGTGTGCGGTTGCCTGCCCGGTCGCCTGTATCTCTTTGCAAAAGGCGGAGACTAAAGACGGCCGCTGGTATCCGGAGTTCTTCCGCATTAACTTCTCACGCTGCATTTTCTGCGGCCTGTGCGAAGAAGCCTGTCCAACGACGGCGATTCAGCTGACCCCGGATTTCGAACTGGGTGAGTTTAAGCGTCAGGATCTGGTGTATGAAAAAGAGGACCTGCTGATTTCCGGTCCGGGCAAATACCCGGAATATAACTTCTACCGGATGGCGGGCATGGCAATCGACGGCAAAGATAAGGGCGAAGCGGAAAACGAAGCTAAGCCTATCGACGTCAAAGGCCTGTTACCTTAAGGAGTCAGGAATGGAATTCGCTTTTTATATTTGCGCCCTCGTGGCGGTCCTGACCACCCTGCGGGTGATCACGCACACTAACGCGGTACACGCGCTTTTGTATCTGATTATCTCTTTGCTGGCTATCGCCGGGGTGTTCTTCTCGCTCGGCGCCTATTTTGCCGGTGCGCTGGAGATTATCGTTTACGCCGGGGCCATCATGGTGCTGTTCGTCTTCGTGGTGATGATGCTAAACCTCGGCAACTCGGTGGTGCAGCAGGAGCGCGAATGGCTTAAGCCGCAGCTGTGGATCGGCCCGGGCCTGCTTTCTGCGCTGCTGCTGGTGGTGCTGGTGTACGCGATTCTGAGTCTTAACGATCAGGGTATCGAGGGTACGGCAATCGATGCGAAACAGGTGGGTATCGCGCTGTTTGGCCCATACGTTTTAGCCGTTGAGCTGGCGTCCATGCTGCTGCTGGCAGGCCTGGTCGTCGCCTTCCACCTGGGGCGTGAAGACCGCGCCGGCGAAGTGTTGAGCAACCGTCAGGCGGACATGGCTACAAAAAGAAAAACGGAGGAGCACGTATGATCCCGCTGCAACATGGACTTATCCTCGCTGCCATTTTGTTCGTGCTGGGGCTGACGGGTCTGGTTATCCGTCGCAACCTGCTTTTCATGCTGATCAGTCTGGAAATCATGATTAACGCCGCGGCACTCGCCTTTGTGGTTGCCGGAAGTTATTGGGGCCAGGCCGACGGTCAGGTGATGTATATCCTGGCGATTAGCCTTGCGGCCGCCGAAGCCAGTATTGGCCTCGCGCTGCTGCTGCAGCTCCATCGTCGTCGCCAGAATCTGAATATCGATTCAGTAAGTGAGATGCGTGGATGAACCTTCTCTGGTTAACCATTCTTTTGCCATTTATTGGCTTTGTACTGTTGGCATTTTCGCGCGGACGCTGGTCGGAGAACCTGTCCGCCGCGGTGGGGATTGGCTCTATCGGCCTGGCGGCGCTGGTGACCGCCATTGCGGGCGTTGATTTCTTCAACAACGGCCGCCAGGCGTTTGTTCAGCCGCTGTGGACCTGGATGTCGGTGGGCGATTTTAATATCGGCTTCAACCTGGTGCTCGACGGCCTGTCGCTGACCATGCTGTCCGTCGTAACGGGCGTAGGTTTCCTGATCCACATGTATGCCTCCTGGTATATGCGTGGGGAAGAGGGCTATTCGCGCTTCTTTGCCTACACCAACCTGTTTATCGCAAGCATGGTCGTGCTGGTGCTGGGCGACAACCTGCTGCTGATGTACCTCGGCTGGGAAGGCGTGGGCCTGTGCTCCTATCTGCTGATCGGGTTCTACTATACCGATCCGAAGAACGGCGCCGCGGCGATGAAGGCGTTTGTCGTTACCCGCGTGGGCGACGTGTTTCTCGCTTTCGCGCTGTTCATCCTCTACAACGAGCTGGGCACGCTGAACTTCCGCGAAATGGTTGAGCTGGCGCCTGCGCACTTCGCCGAAGGCAACGAGATGCTGAAGTGGGCGACGCTGATGCTGCTGGGCGGCGCGGTCGGTAAATCCGCACAGCTGCCGCTGCAGACCTGGCTTGCGGACGCGATGGCCGGCCCAACGCCGGTTTCAGCGCTGATCCACGCCGCCACCATGGTGACCGCGGGCGTCTACCTGATCGCCCGTACTCACGGCCTGTTCCTGATGACGCCTGAAGTGCTGCATCTGGTCGGTATCGTGGGCGCGGTGACGCTGGTGATGGCGGGCTTTGCCGCTCTGGTACAAACCGACATCAAGCGCGTGCTGGGCCTACTCCACCATGAGCCAGATTGGCTACATGTTCCTGGCGCTCGGCGTGCAGGCGTGGGACGCGGCAATCTTCCACCTGATGACGCACGCGTTCTTTAAAGCGCTGCTGTTCCTGTCGTCTGGTTCGGTGATTCTGGCCTGCCACCACGAGCAAAATATCTTCAAGATGGGCGGGCTGCGTAAGTCCATTCCGCTGGTGTATATCTGCTTCCTGGTGGGCGGCGCGGCGCTGTCCGCGCTGCCGCTGATTACCGCAGGCTTCTTCAGCAAGGACGAAATTCTTGCCGGCGCGCTGGCGAACGGGCATATCAACCTGATGGTGGCAGGTCTGGTCGGGGCGTTTATGACCTCCCTGTACACCTTCCGTATGATCTTCATCGTCTTCCACGGTAAAGAGCAGATTCACGCTCACGAGGTCAAAGGCATTACCCACCACCTGCCGCTGCTGGTGCTGCTGGTGCTGTCCACCTTCGTTGGCGCGCTGATTGTGCCGCCTTTGGCGGGCGTGCTGCCGGAAACCACGGAGCTGGCGCACGGCAGCGTGCTGACGCTGGAGATTACCTCAGGCGTCGTCGCTATCGCCGGCATCCTGCTTGCCGCATGGCTGTGGCTGGGCAAACGTACGCTGGTTACGGCTATCGCCAACAGCGCGCCGGGCCGCTTCTTCGGCACCTGGTGGTTCCATGCCTGGGGCTTCGACTGGCTGTATGACAAGGTCTTTGTGAAGCCGTTCCTTGGCATCGCATGGCTGCTCAAACGCGATCCGTTGAACTCAATGATGAACATTCCGGCGGTGCTTTCGCGCTTCGCAGGCCGCGGCCTGCTGGTAAGCGAGAACGGCTACCTGCGCTGGTATGTGGCGTCCATGAGTATCGGCGCGGTGGTGGTTCTGGGCCTGCTGCTGGTCTTGCGCTAATTCAACGTCTCCTCCCCTGCGGGGGAGGAGTGTGAGTGATGTTTTGGTTTATTTTGACTTAGGGACACAAATGCCATGCTATTACCCTGGCTAATATTAATCCCCTTTATTGGCGGCTTCCTGTGCTGGCAAACTGAGCGCTTCGGCGTAAAAGTGCCGCGTTGGATAGCGCTGGTGACCATGGGGCTGACACTGGCGCTTTCGCTGCAGCTGTGGCTGCAGGGCGGCTACTCTCTGACGCAGGCCGCGGGTCTGCCGCAGTGGCAGTCCGAATACGTTCGGGAATGGATCCCGCGCTTCGGCATTGAAATCCACCTGGCGCTGGACGGCCTGTCGCTGCTGATGGTGGTGCTGACCGGTCTGCTCGGCGTGCTGGCGGTGCTCTGCTCCTGGAATGAAATCGAAAAATATCAGGGCTTTTTCCACCTCAACCTGATGTGGATCCTGGGCGGCGTTATCGGCGTGTTCCTGGCCATCGACATGTTCCTGTTCTTCTTCTTCTGGGAAATGATGCTGGTGCCGATGTACTTCCTGATTGCGCTGTGGGGCCATAAAGCCTCCGACGGGAAGACGCGTATCACTGCCGCCACCAAGTTCTTCATCTATACCCAGGCAAGCGGCCTGGTGATGTTGATTGCCATTCTGGGCCTGGTGTTTGTGCACTATAACGCCACCGGCGTGTGGACCTTCAACTACGAGCTGCTGCTGAAAACGCCGATGTCCCACGGCGTGCAATGGCTGCTGATGCTGGGCTTCTTTATCGCCTTTGCGGTGAAAATGCCGGTGGTTCCGTTACACGGCTGGCTGCCTGACGCGCACTCCCAGGCGCCGACGGCGGGTTCCGTCGACCTTGCGGGGATCCTGCTGAAAACCGCGGCCTACGGTCTGCTGCGCTTCTCCCTGCCGCTGTTCCCGGAAGCGTCCGCTGAATTCGCTCCGATAGCCATGTGGCTGGGCGTTATCGGTATCTTCTACGGCGCGTGGATGGCCTTCGCGCAGACCGACATCAAACGCCTGATTGCCTACACCTCCGTTTCCCACATGGGCTTCGTCCTGATTGCCATCTACACCGGCAACCAGCTGGCCTACCAGGGCGCGGTTATTCAGATGATCGCGCACGGTCTTTCCGCGGCCGGCATGTTCATCATCTGCGGCCAGCTCTACGAGCGCCTGCACACCCGCGACATGCGCCTGATGGGCGGCCTGTGGAACAAGATTAAATGGTTGCCGGGTCTGTCGATGTTCTTTGCTGTGGCAACCCTCGGGATGCCGGGCACCGGTAACTTCGTAGGCGAGTTCATGATTCTGTTCGGCAGCTTCCACGTGGTGCCGGTCATTACCGTGGTGTCGACCTTCGGCCTGGTGTTTGCCTCCGTTTACTCCCTGGCGATGCTGCATCGCGCTTACTTCGGTAAAGCGAAAAGTGAAATCAGCGATAAGCAGCTGCCGGGAATGTCGCTGCGCGAGTTCTTTATCATCCTGTTGCTGGTGGTGCTGTTAGTCCTGCTGGGCTTCTGGCCGCAGCCAATTCTGGATACCTCGCATGCTGCGATGAGTAACGTTCAGCAGTGGTTCACCAGTTCAATTTCAACTACAAGGCCGTAATTCGCCATGACTATAACTCCTCAACATTTGATTGCGCTGCTACCGCTGTTAATCGTCGGCTTGACGGTGGTGGTTGTGATGCTCTCCATAGCGTGGCGACGCGACCATTTTGTCAATGCAACCCTGTCCGTCATCGGTCTTAACGCCGCGCTGGTTTCGCTGTGGTTTGTAGGGCAGGCGGGCGCGATGGACGTGACCCCGCTGATGCGCGTTGACGGCTACGCCATGCTCTATACCGGGCTGGTGCTGCTGGCAAGCCTTGCTACCTGTACGTTCGCTTATCCGTGGCTGCAGGGCTACACCGACAACCGCGAAGAGTTCTACCTGCTGGTGCTGATTGCCGCCCTCGGCGGTATCCTGCTGGCTAACGCCAACCATCTGGCCGCGCTGTTCCTCGGCATTGAACTGATTTCTCTGCCGCTGTTCGGCCTGATAGGCTATGCCTTCCGTCAGAAACGCTCTTTGGAAGCGAGCATCAAGTACACCATCCTGTCAGCGGCAGCCTCTTCATTCCTGCTGTTTGGTATGGCGCTGGTGTATGCGGAGTCCGGCAGCCTGTCATTCGTAAGCCTCGGCAAGAGCCTCGCGGACAACATGCTGCACGAGCCGCTGCTGCTGGCGGGTCTGGGCCTGATGATCGTAGGCCTCGGCTTTAAACTCTCTTTGGTGCCGTTCCACCTGTGGACGCCGGACGTGTACCAGGGCGCGCCCGCTCCGGTTTCCACCTTCCTCGCGACCGCCAGCAAAATCGCCATCTTTGGCGTGGTGATGCGTCTGTTCCTCTACGCGCCGGTAGGCGACAGCGAAGCGGTACGCGTGGTGCTGGGCATTATCGCCTTCGCCTCCATTATCTTCGGTAACCTGATGGCGCTAAGCCAGACCAACATCAAGCGTCTGCTCGGCTACTCCTCCATCTCGCACCTTGGCTATCTGATGGTGGCGCTGATCGCCCTGCAAAGCGGCAGCATGTCGATGGAGTCCGTGGGCGTTTACCTGGCGGGCTACCTGTTCAGCAGCCTCGGCGCGTTCGGCGTGGTCAGCCTGATGTCCAGCCCGTACCGCGGCCCGGATGCGGACTCTCTGTACTCCTACCGCGGCCTGTTCTGGCACAAGCCGATCCTGTCTGCGGTAATGACGGTGATGATGCTCTCTCTGGCAGGCATCCCGATGACGCTGGGCTTTATCGGTAAGTTCTACATCATCGCGGTGGGCGTTCAGGCGCACCTGTGGTGGCTGACCGGCGCGGTTGTGCTGGGCAGCGCCATCGGCCTTTACTACTACCTGCGCGTGACCGTGAGCCTGTACTTAAGCGCGCCTCAGCAGCTCAACCGCGATACCCCAACCAACTGGGCGTTCACCGCGGGCGGCGTTGTCGTGCTGATTTCCGCCGTGCTGGTGCTGCTGCTGGGCGTATATCCGCAGCCGCTTATCGACCTGGTGCAGCTTGCGAAGCCGCTGATGTAGGCTGAGCCACGCTGTTAAAAACCGCCGCCCGCCGGCGGTTTTTTTATGCTCAGATTTTAACGGTGAGGAAATCTTCAGCCGCAACGGTCGGCGGAAAAATATTCCTGCATTCGTTAAGTAAGGCTTCGCAGCCCGTCTGGTCGTAGCGGGAGCTGAAATGGGTTATTACCAGCCTGCCGACGCCTGCGGCTTTCGCCAGCGCCGCGGCCTGTACGGAGGTGGAGTGGCCGCGGCCGTTGGCCTTTTCTTCCATCGCGGCTTCAAGCGTCGCTTCGTGCACCATGACGTCCACGCCCTTCGCCAGCGCAAGCCCGGCGGGCGTCGGGCCGGTATCGCCGAAGATGGCTAACTTTTTCCCCGTTTGGGGAACGCCCAGATAATCCTCACCGTTCAGCACGCGTCCATCCTCAAGGGAGACCGTCTCGCCGCGCTTGAGGCGCTGAAAAATCGGCCCCGGACGCACGCCCTGCGCCATCAGCCGCGACGCGTCAAGCGCGCCGGGCTTGTCGTGTTGCTCAATACGATAGCCATAGCATTCAACCGGATGGGCCAGCGGGAAGGCGGTGACGCGAAACTCGTCATCGCAAAAAACTTCGCCTTCGCCGATCTCTTTTATCTCCAGGGGGAAGGCCGTCCAGGAGCCGCTAAGCTGCAAAGCCATTTCCGTAAAGCGGCCTATGCCCCGCGGGCCATAAATCGTCAAAGGCGCATCGATACCCGCCATGGAACGGCTGCACAGCAGGCCCGGCAGGCCAAAAATATGGTCGCCGTGCAGATGGGTGATGAAAATCTTGCTGAATTTACCGGGGTTGAACGCGGTGCTCAGCATCTGGTGCTGCGTGCCTTCGCCGCAGTCAAACAGCCAAAGGTGAGGCTGATTATTCATGGGGTTAAAAACTATCGCGCTGACGTTACGCGTTTTGCAAGGCACGCCCGCTGAGGTACCTAAAAAAGTTAGCTCCATTGCTTCCTTTTGCTCCGGCAAGTGCTAAAAAACCTTTAGTATAAGCCATCCTTAACGCCGCAATCAGGAGCGCAAAATGACCCACTGGCAGGACCTGCATCACTCCGAACTTGATGTCCCTTCTTTATACACCGTGCTGGCGCTGCGCAACGCGGTCTTTGTGGTGGAGCAAAACTGTCCTTATCAGGATCTCGACGGCGACGATTTAGTCGGTGAGAACCGTCACATCCTCGGCTGGCGCGACGGCAGGCTGGTGGCCTATGCCAGAATTCTGAAAAGCGCCAGCGGGCTGGAGCCGGTTGTGATCGGCCGCGTAATCGTCGATGCGAGCGTTCGCGGCGAAAAGCTGGGGTATAAACTGATGGAGCAGGCGATGGCCTCATGCCGGCAGCACTGGCCCGACAGCTCGATTTACCTCGGGGCGCAGGCGCATCTGCAGGCGTTCTATGCGCGCTTTGGTTTTAAGCCGGTTACCGAAATCTATGATGAAGACGGCATTGCGCACATCGGCATGGCGAACCGTTAACGCATAAACAGGCGAAAAGGACAGTTATTGTCTATAGTTAGCGGACGAGCAAATTTCCTTCCTTTTGTGGAAATAACACGGAGAATAAGAATGCAACCGTATGAATCTCGTCTTGATGATGATCTGACCTTGCTTAGCGAAACGCTTGAGGAAGTCCTGCGTTCTTCCGGCGACCCGGCGGATCAAAAGTATATTGAGCTTAAAGAACGTGCTGAACAGGCGCTTAACGATGTAAAAGCGCGCGTCAGCAACGCTTCCGATACCTATTACTACCGCGCTAAACAAGCCGTTTACCGGGCCGACGATTACGTCCACGAAAAACCCTGGCAGGGGATTGGCGTAGGCGCCGCCGTAGGGCTGGTGTTCGGGCTGCTGCTGGCCCGACGCTAGGGCAAGGCTGGCGCACCGTGCCGGGTGCGCCAGATAAAATGAAATCTTACCCATTGGGTGGGATTTTTTTTTATGGCCATGACCACGTATAATCCAGGGCTTTCCGGGGAAGGTGAGGTAAACGTGAGTTCAGTTATCGTCGCACTGCAACAGCTCAGGCTTGCGCTGACAGAAGAATTCGCGGACGAACCCGGCCTTCATCGCCTGTGCGTTGACCTCAACCTCAGCGACGCCTGCGACCCGCTTGCCTGGCTGTCCTGCCAGCAGCTTTATCCACAGTTTTACTGGCAGCAAAGAAATGGCGACGATGAGGTCGCCGCGCTCGGCGCCGTGCGCCAGTTCGACGCTCTGGCCGACGCGCAGGCCTTCCTGGATAAGTATCCGCAAACGCCTTCGCTGCGTATCTGGGGGCTCAATGCCTTCGACCCGGCGCAGGGTTTTCTCTTTCTTTCGCGTCTTGAATGGCGGCGCAAAGGGGGAGAGGCCTGCCTGTGGCTTCATCTGTGCAGCGAAACGTCCTTAAAAGAAGACGCGCGCAAAGCCGCGGCCTTTCTTGACCAAATTCTCCCGGCTAAGCCTTTACTCCCCCTTCATCTCCAGTGCCTGAGCGAGCATCACCAGCCGGGGCAGGACGAGTGGCACGAGCTGATCGGCAAGGCTACAGACTCGATTGGCCGCGGCGATCTGGAAAAGGTCGTGCTGGCGCGCGCCACCGATCTGCACTTTTCCACGCCGGTTTCCGCCGCGGGCTTTATGGCGGCCAGCCGCCGCGTAAATTTCAACTGCTACCACTTTCTGATGGCCTTCACTGCGCAAAGCGCCTTTCTTGGCTCCAGCCCGGAAAGGCTATGGCGCCGCATAGATTCCGCGTTGCGAACCGAAGCGCTGGCCGGCACCGTCGCGAACCACGTTGAGGACCATCACGCTTGGTCTTTAGGCCAGTGGCTGCTTAAAGATGATAAAAATCAGCGCGAAAATATGCTGGTTGTGGAAGATATCTGCCAGCGCCTGCAGCAGAGGGTAGGAGTGCTGGACGTACTGCCTGCGCAGGTGGTTCGCCTGCGTAAAGTGCAGCACCTGCGCCGCTGTATCTGGACCGAACTGCTCAAGGCGGACGACGCCGTGTGTCTTGAGCAGCTGCAGCCTACGGCGGCGGTAGCGGGCCTGCCGCGCGAGCGGGCGAAAGCATTCATTAGTGAGTTTGAACCGTTCGAGCGTGAATGGTATGCGGGTTCGGCGGGATATCTCTCCCGTCATCAAACGGAGTTCTGCGTCGCCCTGCGTTCGGCGAAAATTACCGGCGCCACGGTCAGACTGTACGCCGGGGCGGGCATTGTCGCAGGTTCGGACGCGCTTCAGGAGTGGCAGGAAATAGAGAATAAGGCGGCCGGTTTACGCACCTTGCTGACCAAATCAGCTTTCTGAATGACACATTACCGGTTCATATCAAAATATTCATTCCAGCAATAATTATAATGAGTCAGCAAAATTGACTCAGGACTTGAACATGTCGATAAGCTCCTTTAACCGCCGTTGGGCGCAGGTGATCCTCGAAGCGCTCACCCGCCACGGCGTGCGCCACGTCTGCATTGCGCCAGGCTCGCGCTCAACGCCGCTGACCTTAACGGCGGCCGGGAATTCGGCTTTTATCTGCCATACCCATTTTGACGAGCGTGGCTTAGGGCATCTCGCATTAGGCCTGGCGAAGGCCAGCGGCCAGCCCGTGGCGGCGATCGTTACCTCCGGTACGGCGGTGGCTAACCTCTATCCCGCGCTGATTGAAGCCGGCCCTGACCGGAGAAAAGCTTATCCTGCTGACGGCGGACCGCCCGCCGGAGCTTATCGACTGCGGAGCAAACCAGGCAATTCGCCAGCCGGGTATTTTTAGCTCGCACCCGGGCATTAGCGTGAACCTGCCGCGCCCGACGCAGGACATCTCCGCGCGCTGGCTGGTTTCCACCATCGACAGCGCTCTGGGCCAGCAGGTCAGCGGCGGCGTGCATATTAACTGTCCCTTTGCGGAGCCGCTTTACGGCGCGCCGGACGACACCGGGCTTGGCTGGCAGAAAGAGCTGGGCGACTGGTGGCAGAGCGAAAAACCCTGGCTGCGGGAAATTTACGGCCGCGAAATCGTCAAACAGCGCGACTGGTTTTTCTGGCGGCAGAAACGCGGCGTGGTCGTCGCCGGGCGCATGAGCGCGGAAGAGGGCGAGCGCGTCGCGGCATGGGCGAAAATGCTTGGCTGGCCGCTGATAGGCGACGTGCTTTCGCAAACCGGGCAGCCCTTGCCCTGCGCCGATCTCTGGCTGGGCAATAGCCAGGCCACGGAGGAGCTGGCGCGCGCGCAGATTATCGTCCAGTTCGGCAGCAGCCTGACGGGCAAACGCGTATTGCAATGGCAGGCGACCTGCGCGCCTGAGGAGTACTGGCTGGTCGATCCGCTGCCGGGCAGGCTCGATCCCGCTAACCATCGCGGCCGCCGTTTGTCGTGCGACATCACCGACTGGCTGGAGCTGCATCCTGCTGAAACACGTCCGGGCTGGGCGGAAAAACTGGCGCCGCTGGCGCGTCTTGCGCAGGATGCCGTCGCCCTCGGCACCGCTGAATTCGGCGAAGCGCAGGTGGCGGCCCGCCTGCCCGAGCTGCTGCCGGAAGCGGGGCAGCTGTTTGTCGGCAACAGCCTGGTGGTGCGGCTTATTGATGCTTTTGCGCAGCTGCCTGCGGGTTATCCGGTATACAGCAACCGCGGGGCGAGCGGCATTGACGGCCTGCTATCCACTTCCGCCGGCGTGCAGCGCGCCACCGCCCGCCCTACGCTTGCGGTCGTTGGCGATCTTTCCGCCCTGTATGACATGAACTCTTTAGCCCTGCTGCGCCAGGTTTCCGCGCCTTTTGTACTGCTTATCGTCAATAACAACGGCGGGCAGATTTTCTCGCTGCTGCCAACCCCTGCGCCGGAGCGCGAACGCTTCTACTGTATGCCGCAGGATGTGAATTTCGCCCACGCGGCGGCGATGTTCAGCCTGACTTATTACCATCCCGGCTCCTGGAGCGAGCTGCAGGAAGTGATGAACCGGGCATGGTCCTGGCCGCAGGCCCACCGTCATTGAGATCACCGTGCCGGAAACGGACGGCGCGCAAACGCTGCAAAACCTGCTGGCAGAGGTAAGCCAGGCATGATTCTGCACGCCGTAGCCACGGCTGGCCGACGGGCTGATTTACCGTGCCTGGTATGGCTGCACGGCTTTTTGGGCCGTGAGCAGGAGTGGGCCGAGTTTCAGGAAGCCTTTGCCGACTGGCCGCAGCTGCGCGTGGATCTGCCCGGGCACGGCGGTTCGGTCGATATCGCGGTGGATGGATTTTCCGCCGTCGACGCCCTGCTGCGCAATACGCTCCTTAGTTACAACATACTTAACTACCTGCTGGTGGGCTACTCGCTCGGCGGGCGCGTGGCGATGTATCACGCCTGTCAGGAAAATAACGCCGGCTTGCGTGGGCTGATTGTCGAAGGCGGCAATCCGGGACTCGCCGATTGCGAGGCGCGCAAAAAACGCCAGGCGGCGGACCGCGGCTGGGCGCAGCGTTTCCTGCGTGAACCGCTCACTGACGTTTTGACGGCCTGGTATCAGCAGCCGGTTTTCAGCTCGCTGACCCATGCGCAGCGGGAAGCGCTAATTGCGCTGCGCGGCCACAATAATCCCGCAGCGCTCGCCAGGATGCTGGAGGCTACTTCGGCAGGCGTGCAGCCCGATCTGCAGGCCTGTCTGCGCAAGCTGCGCGTTCCTTTTCACTACATTTGTGGTGAGCGGGATGACAAATTCCGCCGCATAGCGGAAAGCCTGCACCTGACACCACATCTTATTCCCGCAGCCGGGCATAACGCGCACAGGGAAAATCCCGCGGCGTTTCGCTCCTGCCTGCTGTCTATTGCGTCAACTGTTGAGGACACACCATGATTTATCCCGATGAACAAATGCTTTACGCCCCGGTTGAGTGGCAGGACTGCTCGGAAGGTTACACCGATATCCGCTATCACAAATCTGCGGACGGCATCGCTAAAATCACCATTAACCGTCCGGAAGTGCGTAACGCTTTTCGTCCGCTGACCGTTAAAGAGATGATCAACGCGCTGGCCGACGCTCGCTATGACGACAGCGTCGGCGTCATTATTCTGACCGGCGAAGGCGAGAAGGCCTTCTGCTCCGGCGGCGACCAGAAAGTGCGCGGCGACTACGGCGGCTATCAGGATGCGAGCGGCACGCATCATCTGAACGTGCTGGACTTCCAGCGCCAGATCCGCACCTGCCCGAAACCTGTTGTGGCGATGGTTGCCGGCTACTCCATCGGCGGCGGCCACGTGCTGCATATGATGTGTGACCTCACCATCGCGGCGGAAAACGCCATCTTTGGCCAGACCGGCCCGAAGGTCGGCTCCTTTGACGGCGGCTGGGGCGCCTCTTATATGGCCCGCATCGTCGGTCAGAAAAAGGCGCGTGAAATCTGGTTCCTCTGCCGCCAGTACAACGCGCAAGAAGCGCTGGATATGGGCCTGGTGAACACCGTTGTGCCAGTCGCCGGGCTGGAAAAAGAGACCGTGCGCTGGTGCCGTGAAATGCTGCAAAACAGCCCGATGGCGCTGCGCTGCCTGAAGGCCGCGCTGAACGCCGACTGCGACGGCCAGGCGGGCCTGCAGGAGCTGGCGGGCAACGCCACCATGCTGTTCTATATGACCGAAGAAGGCCAGGAAGGACGCAACGCGTTTAACCAGAAGCGCCAGCCTGACTTCAGCAAATTTAAACGGAATCCGTAATGCGCAGCGCGGGGCTGTGGCGCTTTCAGGTGCCGATGGATGCAGGCGTGGTGCTGCGCGAGCGGCGCCTGAAAACCCGTGACGGGCTGCTGGTGCGTCTGAAGCAGGGCGATAAAGAAGGCTGGGGAGAAATCTCCCCCCTGCCGGGATTTAGCCAAGAAACGCTGGATGACGCGCAGCGTGCGGTGCGGGAATGGCTCGCGGCCTGGCAAGCCGGCCGCGACGCCGGGCTGCCTGACATGCCGTCCGTCGCCTTTGGCCTTAGCTGCGCGCTGGCGGAGATGAGCGGAGCGCTGCCGACGGAGGCCGATTACCGCGCCGCCCCGCTATGCACGGGCGATCCTGACGAACTCTTTGCCATGCTCGAAGCCATTCCCGGCGAGAAAGTGGCGAAGGTGAAGGTCGGCCTGTACGAAGCCGTGCGCGACGGCATGGTGGTAAACCTGCTGCTGGAGGCCGTCCCCGATCTGCGTTTGCGGCTGGATGCCAACCGGGGCTGGACGCCGCTTAAGGCGCAGCAGTTCGCCAGATATGTTAATCCGCAGCTGCGCCCGCGCATCGCCTTTATCGAGGAGCCGTGCAAAACCCGCGAGCAGTCCCGCGCCTTCGCGCAGGAAACGGGGATCGCCATTGCCTGGGATGAAAGCCTGCGCGAGAGCGATTTTGCCTTTGCGGCGGAACCGGGTTTAAGCGCGGTCGTGATTAAGCCAACGCTTACCGGCAGCCTGGCGAAGGTGCGCGAACAGGTGGAAACGGCGCATGCGCTGGGCTTAACGGCGGTGATCAGCTCGTCCATCGAGTCCAGCCTTGGCCTGACCCAGCTGGCGCGTATTGCCGCATGGCTTACGCCGGGCACCGTTCCGGGTCTGGATACGCTTTCGTTAATGCAAAGCCAGCTGGTTCGCAGGTGGCCGAACAGCCCTTTGCCCTGCCGGGACGTTGACCAGCTTGAGCAGGTAGGGTGAGTACTGATTATGATTTTTAAACACTGGCCCTGGCAGCACTGGGCGACTATCCGGGGCGGGGCGCCGGCTTTAAAACTGGCGGATAAAACGCTCGACTGGCAAGGGCTCTGCCGGCGTGTAGACGCGCTTGCCGACGGATTCTGGCGGCAGGGCGTTCGCGAAGGACAGGGTGTTGCGCTGCGGGCAAAGAACAGCGAAGAGGTGGTGCTGTGCTGGCTGGCGCTGCTGCAGTGCGGTGCCCGCGTCCTGCCGCTAAATCCCCAACTGCCGGATAGCCTGCTTGCCCGGCTGCTGCCGGGGTTAACCGTTCATCATGCTCTGACGTCAGGCTCTGCGTCTGCTATTCCCGGCTATAGCTCGTTGCGGGTTATTGAGGGCGAGGCCCGGCAGGTGGACTGGCAGCCGCAGCGGCTTGTGTCGATGACCTTAACCTCCGGCTCCAGCGGTTTGCCCAAGGCTGCGGTGCATACGGCCGAAGCGCATCTTGCCAGCGCCGCGGGCGTTTTATCCGCGATGCGTTACGGGCAGGACGACAGCTGGCTTCTGTCGCTGCCGCTTTATCACGTTTCGGGGCAGGGGATTTTGTGGCGCTGGCTGCTTGCCGGCGGATGCATGGCGGTGCGCGATCTGCACTCCCTTAGCGAGGCGCTTGAGGGCTGCACCCATGCTTCGCTGGTGCCGACCCAGCTATGGCGTTTGCTTGAGCAATCTCAGCCGCTGACCCTGCGCGAGGTGCTGCTTGGCGGCGCGGCGATCCCGGTTGAATTAACCGGGCGTGCCCTGGCGCGTGGAATAAACTGCTGGTGCGGCTACGGCTTAACCGAGCTGGCGTCAACGGTATGCGCCAAGCGCGCCGATGGCTTAGCGGACGTTGGGGAAGCGCTGCCCGGCAGGGAAGTCAAAGTCGTCGACGAAGAGGTGTGGATCCGCGCCAGCAGCCTTGCCAGCGGCTACTGGCAGCAGGGCAAACTGGTGCCGCTGCTTAACGAGTATGGCTGGTTCAGCACCCGGGACCGGGGCGTTTTAAACGGCCGGCGCTTAACCATCATCGGGCGTCTTGATAACCAGTTCTTCAGCGGCGGCGAGGGCATCCAGCCTGAGGAAATCGAAAGCGTGCTGGTGGCCCACCCGGCGGTGAAGCAGGCGTTTGTCGTCCCGACGGAAGATGCCGAATTTGGCCAGCGTCCCGTTGCGGTCGTGGAGGCCGACGATAAGTTTGAGCTGGCCTCGCTTGAAAGCTGGGTGCAGGGGAAACTGGCTCGTTTTCAGCAGCCCGTTCGCTGGCTGCCTTTGCCTGATGCGGTAAGGCAGGGCGGGATTAAGATCTCACGCAAGGCCGTGCAGGAGTGGGTGGCGGGGAGCTGACTCCCCGCGACTGTTACTGCGCTTCTTTTATCGCTTTCAGCGCGTTGGCTACGCCCGCGCCATAGTCCGGGTGAACCTCGCTGAACAGGCTAATCTGCCGTTCCTGAATGAACGCCGGCACGTCTTTCATATCGCCGGCGATACGCACAAACATACGCTGGTGCTCTTCTTCGCTCAGCAGGTTATACAGCGCACGCGGCTGGCTGAAGTAGTCGGTATCTTCGCGATGATTCCAGCTGTCGGCCGCGCCTTCAAGGCTCAGCGGCGGTTCGCTGTAGTCGGGCTGCTCCTGGAAGACGTTAAAGCTGTTTGGCTCATAGGTCGGTCCGTTGCCGCTGTTGCCGTCAATACGCATCGCGCCGTCGCGATGGTAGTTATGGAACGGGCATTTCGGCGCGTTAACCGGGATCTGATGATGGTTGACGCCTAAACGGTAGCGGTGCGCGTCGCCGTAGGAAAACAGACGGCCCTGCAGCATACGGTCCGGCGAGAAACCGATCCCCGGCACCACGTTTGCCGGCGTCATCGCCACCTGCTCAACTTCCGCAAAGTAGTTGTCCGGGTTGCGGTTGAGCTCCAGTTCGCCCACTTCGATCAGCGGATAGTCGCCGTGCGGCCAGACTTTGGTCAGGTCAAAGGGGTTGTAAGGCGTATTCGAGGCTTCCGCTTCCGGCATAACCTGAATATAGAATTTCCAGCGTGGGAAATCGCCGCTTTCGATAGCATTAAACAGATCGCGCTGGGAGCTTTCGCGGTCGTTGGCAATAATGCCCGCCGCTTCGTCATCCATCAGGTTGGCGATTTCCTGCTGGGTTTTCAGATGGAATTTCACCCAAAAGCGCTGGTTTTCATAGTTGATAAAGCTGAAGGTGTGGCTGCCAAAGCCGTGGATATGACGGTAGGAGCGCGGCAGGCCGCGGTCGCTGAAGTCGATGGTCAGCTGGTGCAGCGCTTCAGGCAGATGGGAGAAGAAGTCCCATTTGTAGGTGTTGTTGCGCAGGTTGGTGCGCGGGTCGCGTTTAACCACGTGGTTCAGGTCCGGGAATTTCAGCGGGTCACGCAGATAAAACACGGGCGTGTTGTTGCCTACTAAATCCCAGTTGCCTTCTTCGGTGTAGAATTTGATGGAGAAGCCGCGGATATCGCGTTCCGCGTCGGCCGCGCCGCGCTCGCCGGCGACGGTTGAGAAACGAATAAAAATGTCGGTTTTCTTGCCGATATCCGAAAACAGCTTCGCCCGGCTGTACTGAGTAATATCATGGGTCACGGTGAAGGTGCCGAAAGCGCCTGAGCCTTTGGCGTGCATACGGCGCTCGGGGATCACTTCACGATCGAAGTGCGCCAGCTTTTCGAGAAACCAGACGTCCTGTAACAGCATCGGGCCACGCGGGCCTGCGGTTGCGACATTGTTGTTATGCGCAACGGGGGCTCCGGCCGCGGTAGTTAATCCTTTTTTGCTCATTGTAGTCTCCTTGAAGAAGAAAAATGGGGTATCACTGCGTGTTTAAAACTGCTGATTATTCTTCAGCAAGTGCCCCCCTGGAGACAATGTGGCACTTTCTATCGCTGTTATTCCTTGATCCTGTCACGCTAACGGTGTTCATTTTCAATTTCTTACAAACAAACTATGCCGAGCCTTTTTTAACGCATTGATTACAGGTTGCCTGCCTGTACAATCGGCGTTTTTTTGGGGTAGCCCTTTTCTTTAGTTCAGGATCCAAGGAATGAATAAATTACTTATGGCCGGCATCGCCGGCTTAGCGCTGGTTTCCGCCAGCGCCAGCGCTATTAGCATCAGCGGCGAAGCGGGTGAAAAATACACCAACGTCGGCGTAGGTTTTGGTACGGAATCAAGCGGCATTGCGATGACCGGCAACTATGCCCATAACGATGACGACGGCGATATCGTCGGGCTGGGCTTAGGCCTGAATGTGCCGCTGGGGCCGTTTATGGGCACCGTCGGCGGCAAAGGGATTTACCTTAATCCAAAGGATGGCGATGAAGGGTATGCGGTTGCCGTGGGCGGCGGTTTAAGCTGGCCAATTACCGATAGCTTCACCGTATTTGGCGATTACTACTACTCGCCGGACTCCCTCTCAAGCGGCGTGAAAAACTACCAGGAAGCCAGCGCGGGCGCGCGTCTGAGCATCGTGCGTCCGATTAGCATCGAAGCGGGCTACCGCTATATCGGTCTTGACGGCAAAGACGGCGAGCGCGACAACGCCGTTGCCGATGGCCCATACGTTGGCGTCAGCGCGCGTTTCTAAGCTTTACCTTGCCGCGGCGTCCTGCCGCGGCCAGCTTCATTTCCCCGCTCATCTCCCCGCGCTTAGGTTATAGTGAATCGTTATCTTCCCGCGGAGTAAAACGATGATAAAAGTGGAAATGCTCTCTACCGGCGACGAAGTGCTGTACGGGCAAATCATTGATACCAATGCAGCCTGGCTTGCCGACTACCTTTTTAACCAGGGTCTGCCGATGTCGCGCCGCAATACGGTGGGCGACAGCCTTGAAGATTTAATCGCGGTGCTCAAAGAGCGCAGCGAGCAGGCCGATATTCTTATCGTCAACGGCGGCCTTGGGCCAACCAGCGACGATCTGAGCGCGCTGGCCGCCGCGCGTGCGGCGGGCGTTGAGCTGGTGGAGCATACAGAGTGGCTTGCTCATATGGAGCAGTTTTTCTCCGAACGCGGGCGCGTAATGGCTCCGAGCAACCGCAAGCAGGCGCTCATCCCGGCGAACAGCGAAATGGTGGATAATCCGGTCGGCACCGCCTGCGGTTTCGCCATGCGCTTAAACCGCTGCCTGATGTTTTTCACCCCCGGCGTGCCGTCCGAATTTAAGGTGATGGTGGATAAACAAATCATGCCCCGCCTGCGCGAACGCTTCACGCTGCCCGAGCCGCCGGTCTGCCTGCGTCTGACCACCTTCGGGCGCTCGGAAAGCGAGCTGGCCGAAAGTCTCGATCCCCTTGTGCTGCCTGCGGGCGCGGTGATGGGCTACCGCTCGTCAATGCCCATCATTGAGCTGAAGCTCACCGGGCCCGCGAGCCTGCGCAAAGAGATGGAAGCCGTCTGGCCGCAGGTGCAGCGCGTCGCGGGCGAAAGCCTCATCTTTGAGGGAACCCAGGGCCTGCCCGCGCAGCTTGCGGAACGTCTGCAGGCCAAAGGGCTGACCCTTGCCATCAGCGAGATTTTCACCTCGGGCCTGCTTTGCCTGCAGCTTTCCGGCGCGCAGGCGCCGCTTGGCAGCTGCAGCGTTTTGCCGCCCATGTCTGAATCGCTGCCGCAGACGGCCCGCCGGGCGAAAGATCTGGCCGCGCAGGCGGGGTGCGATCTGGCGCTGGTAGTCGGCTCGCTGAATGAAGACCGCCTCAATTTCGCGTTGCATACTCCCGGCGGCACGCACGGCTTATGCGTGAAATTCAACGTTAACCGCCACGATTTGCGTACCCGTCAGGAAGTATGCGCCATGATGGCGCTCAATATGCTGCGCCGCTGGCTCAACGGCCGTGACTTGGCCGCCGAACACGGCTGGATCAACGTGGTCGAGGCCATTGAGATTTAAACCTCAGGCGAGCGCCCGGCCCGGCAAGGCAACCGGGTGCTCGCTGATTTAGCGTTGGGTATCCAGCCCGGCGCTTGCGGTTTCTCCCTTCTTCACCGCTGCTTTTCTTCCTGAATAACCTTTCCCATCGCCAGGCGACCACGCAAAGTTAAATGTTTTATATCGAGCAGATGCGAGCATAAATCGAAAGCTAAATGTGATGCCATGCACCATTTCGCTAATTTGTAATAAAAATGTAACGCGTTGTGCGATATTTCACACTAAACGCAGGCGATAATTATTAACATGCGCTCGCAAAAGAACATTGCTTAACAAAAAACGGCCACGGAGGCATTAATGCTAAGTATTTTCAAACCCGCAGCGCATCAGCCACGGCTGAAGACGGAGCACATCGATCCCACCTATCGACGCCTGCGCTGGCAAATATTCATGGGTATTTTCTTCGGTTACGCGGCCTATTACCTGGTGCGTAAAAACTTCACCCTTGCGATGCCGTATCTGGTGGAGCAGGGCTTCTCGCGCGGCGACCTGGGTTTTGCCCTCTCGGGGATCTCTGTCGCCTACGGTTTTTCCAAGTTTATTATGGGGTCCGTTTCCGACCGCTCTAACCCGCGGGTCTTCCTGCCCGCAGGGCTTATCCTGGCCGCCGCCGTCATGCTGTTTATGGGGTTTGTTCCCTGGGCGACCTCCAGCATCGCGGTGATGTTCGTGCTGCTGTTTTTATGCGGCTGGTTCCAGGGCATGGGATGGCCGCCGTGCGGTCGCACCATGGTGCACTGGTGGTCGCAGAAGGAGCGCGGAGGCATCGTCTCTATCTGGAACTGCGCCCATAACGTCGGCGGCGGCATTCCACCGTTGCTGTTCCTGCTGGGGATGGCGTGGTTCAACGACTGGCATGCCGCGCTGTATATGCCGGCTTTCGCGGCCATTCTGGTGGCGCTGATCGCTTTTGGCCTGATGCGCGATACGCCGCAGTCCTGCGGCCTGCCGCCCATCGAAGAGTACAAAAACGATTACCCGGACGACTACAGCGAAACGGCGGAAGAGGAGCTGACGGCCAGACAGATTTTCATGCAGTATGTTTTCCCGAACCGCCTGCTGTGGTACATCGCCATCGCCAACGTCTTCGTTTATCTGCTGCGTTACGGCATCCTCGACTGGTCGCCGACCTATCTCAAAGAGGTGAAACACTTCGCGCTGGATAAATCTTCCTGGGCCTACTTCCTTTACGAGTACGCCGGCATTCCCGGCACGCTGCTGTGCGGCTGGATGTCGGACAAAGTATTCCGCGGCAACCGCGGCGCGACGGGCGTGTTCTTTATGGTGCTGGTTACCATCGCGACGGTGGTTTACTGGCTTAACCCGCCGGGCAACCCGGGCGTGGACATGGCATGCATGATTATTATCGGCTTTCTGATCTACGGGCCGGTGATGCTTATCGGCCTGCACGCCCTTGAGCTGGCGCCGAAGAAGGCTGCGGGAACGGCCGCCGGCTTTACCGGGCTGTTTGGCTACCTGGGCGGTTCGGTTGCGGCGAGCGCCATCGTGGGTTACACCGTGGACTTCTTCGGCTGGGACGGCGGCTTTATGGTGATGATCGGCGGCAGCGTGCTGGCGGTGGTCCTGCTGCTGGTGGTGATGGTGGGCGAGAAGAAGCACCACCGCGACCGGCTGACGAAAAATAGCTAAGGAGCAGGGATGAAACCCGTGGTGAAACAGGTTCTGAGCGTGCTGTTGGGCACGCTCATCTGCGCGGCGGCACAGGCGCAGGATAAAATTGTCATCGCCCATCGGGGTGCCAGCGGCTATCTGCCGGAACATAGCCTGCCGGCAAAGGCGATGGCCTACGCGCAGGGGGCGGATTATCTGGAGCAGGATCTGGTGATGACCAAAGACGACAGGCTGGTGGTGCTGCATGACCACTATCTCGATCGCGTGACGGACGTGGCCCGACGCTTCCCGGAGCGGGCGCGTAAGGACGGTCGCTACTATGCCATCGACTTTACGCTGGACGAAATCAAGACCCTGGCCTTTACCGAGGGTTTCGATATCGTCGCGGGAAAAGCGGTGCAGACGTTTCCGGGCCGCTTCCCGATGGGCAAATCCGCTTTCCGGGTGCATACCTTTGAAGAGGAGATTGAGTTCGTTCAGGGGCTGAACCGCTCGACGGGAAAAAATATCGGCCTCTATCCGGAAATCAAAGCGCCATGGTTCCATCATCAGGAAGGGAAGGATATCGCGGCCAAAACGCTGGCGGTGCTTAAAGAGTACGGCTATACCGGCAAGGACGATAAGATCTATCTGCAATGCTTTGACGCCGCTGAGCTTAAGCGCATCAAAACGCAGCTGGAGCCGGCGCTGGGTATGGACCTGAAGCTGGTTCAGCTTATCGCCTACAGCGACTGGAATGAAACGCAGGAGCTAAGGGCGGACGGCAAATGGGTTAACTACAGCTATGACTGGATGTTTAAACCCGGCGCCATGCGCCAGATTGCCCAGTATGCGGACGCAATAGGGCCTGACTATCATATGCTGGTCGCCGGCGGCTCGGTAAAAGGCAAGGTTAAGCTGACCGGTATGGTTAACGAGGCGCACGCCAGCCGCCTGAGCGTGCATCCTTACACCGTGCGCGCGGATGCCCTGCCGGAGTACGTAAGCGACGTAAATCAGCTGTTTGACGTGCTGTACAACAAGGCTGGCGTCGACGGAGTCTTTACGGATTTTCCGGATAAGGGCGTGCAGTTCTTACAGCAGTAGGCAAATAAAAGGGCCGCTTAGCGGCCCTTTTTACATCTCAATTTCGATATCGCCCTGCGCCTGGCAGCAGCAGGGCAGAATCTCACCGGGCTGGATAAAGGCAAGCGGTTCGGTAAGCCACCTGACCTCGCCTGCCACCAGCCGCGTACGGCAGGAGCCGCAGTAGCCCTCTCTGCACTGGTATTCGACGGCGACCTGGTGGTGTTCCAGCGCCGCCAGCAGGGAAGGGTGCTCTTCCTGGCACATTAGCTGTGCGCCGGTGATGCGCAGCGTAATCCGGCTCATAACCTACAGCTGGAAGTTGCTCAGATCGTCAGCGTCGATATTGGAATCAATCTGGCCGACCAGGTAAGAGCTTACCTCAACTTCCTGCGGAGCCACCTGCACGTTGTCCGACACCAGCCACGCGTTGATCCACGGGATAGGGTTAGAACGGGTTTTAAACGGCAGGTCGAGGCCGACGGCCTGCATGCGGATGTTGGTGATGTAGTCCACATACTGGCACAGGATGTCTTTATTCAGGCCAATCATCGAGCCGTCGCGGAACAGGTAGCTTGCCCATTCTTTCTCCTGCTCGGCCGCCAGCACGAACAGGTCGTAGCACTGCTGACGGCATTCAATGGCGATTTCCGCCATTTCCGGGTCGTCTTCACCGGAGCGCATCAGGTTCAGCATATGCTGGGTGCCGGTCAGATGCAGCGCTTCGTCGCGGGCGATCAGCCTGATGATTTTGGCGTTGCCTTCCATCAGCTCGCGCTCGGCGAAGGCGAAAGAGCAGGCAAAGCTTACGTAGAAGCGGATGGCTTCCAGCGCGTTAACGCTCATCAGGCACAGATAAAGCTGCTTTTTCAGCGCGCGCAGGTTAACGGTGACGGTTTTGCCGTTAACGCTATGCGTGCCTTCGCCCAGCAGATGCCAGTAGCTGGTCATCTCAATAAGATCGTCGTAGTAGCCGGAGATATCTTTGGCGCGCTTGAGGATCTCTTCGTTGGTCACGATATCGTCAAACACGATCGCCGGGTCGTTGACGATGTTGCGGATGATATGCGTATAGGAGCGCGAGTGGATCGTTTCGGAAAACGCCCAGGTTTCCACCCAGGTTTCCAGCTCCGGAATAGAAATCAGCGGCAGCAGGGCAACGTTCGGGCTGCGGCCCTGGATGGAGTCGAGCAGCGTCTGGTACTTGAGGTTGCTGATGAAAATGTGCTTTTCATGCTCCGGCAGCGCCTGGTAGTCGATGCGATCGCGGGAAACGTCTACTTCTTCCGGACGCCAGAAGAAGGAGAGCTGCTTTTCAATCAGCTTTTCGAAGATGTCATATTTTTGCTGATCGTAGCGAGCCACGTTCACCGGCTGGCCAAAGAACATAGGTTCAGCAAGCTGGTTGTTTTTCGTCTGTGAAAAAGTGGTGTATGCCATGAGTATTGTCCTGTTGTCGAACCGAATGCCGGATGGCGCCTGGCTTATCCGGCCTGCGTATTTTCCAGCCGACGTGTTTTACAGGGCGGGTAAGCAAGGCGCTACCCGCCGCAGCGCGGTGAAAAACGGCGTTAGATTTTACATGCGCCGCTTTCGCAGCCATCGTCCTGGATGGAAGGTGCCAGGTCGTCTTGCGCATCTTCCGCACCGTCGCGGGTGTTCTGATAGTACAGCGTTTTCACGCCGAATTTATAGGCGGTGAGCAGGTCTTTGAGCAGCTGCTGCATCGGCACTTTTCCTGACGGGAAGCGTGACGGGTCGTAGTTGGTGTTGGCAGAAATCGACTGGTCGATAAATTTCTGCATCAGACCCACCAGCTGCAGGTAGCCGTCGTTGTTCGGCAGATCCCACAGCAGCTCATAGCTGTTTTTCAGCTCTTCGTAGTCCGGCACGACCTGGCGCAGGATGCCGTCTTTCGAAGCTTTAATGCTGATGTGGCCGCGCGGTGGCTCAATACCGTTAGTGGCGTTTGAAATCTGCGATGAGGTTTCAGACGGCATCAGCGCGGACAGCGTGGAGTTGCGCAGGCCGTGGGTTTTAATGGACTCACGCAGCCCTTCCCAGTCGAGGTGCAGCGGCTCGTTGCTGATCGCATCCAGGTCTTTCTTGTAGGTGTCGATCGGCAAAATGCCTTTGGCGTAGGTGGTTTCATTGAACCACGGGCAGGCGCCTTGCTCTTTCGCCAGCTCGTTGGACGCCTTCAGCAGGTAGTACTGAATGGCTTCGAAGGTTTTGTGCGTCAGGTTGTTTGCGCTGCCGTCGGAGTAGCGCACGCCGTGCTTCGCCAGGTAGTAAGCAAAGTTAATGACGCCGATGCCTAGGGTGCGACGGCCCATCGCGCCGCGTTGTGCCGCGAT
Organism: Dryocola mayonis; assembly: GCF_051307045.1. Lineage (NCBI taxonomy): Bacteria > Pseudomonadati > Pseudomonadota > Gammaproteobacteria > Enterobacterales > Enterobacteriaceae > Dryocola > Dryocola mayonis. The sequence continues at coordinate 2,936,903 of NZ_CP150452.1, read as the reverse complement.
GATTGGGTAGTCCTGGTAGTCCAGCAGCGCGTCCAGAGCGCGCACGGCCAGAATCGCCAGCTCTTCGAGTTCGTCCAGGCTCTTGATTGCGCCCAGGTTGAAAGCGGACAGCGTGCACAGCGCGATTTCGCCGTTTTCGTCGTTTACATCGTCTAGCGGTTTGGTCGGCAGCGCGATTTCCAGGCACAGGTTGGACTGACGCACCGGAGCGACCGCCGCATCAAACGGGCTGTGGGTGTTGCAGTGGTCAACGTTCTGAATGTAGATACGGCCGGTGGAGGCGCGCTCTTGCATCATCAAAGAGAACAGCTCGGCCGCTTTGATGCGCTGTTTGCGGATGCTGTCGTCTTTTTCGTATCGGGTGTACAGGCGTTCAAACTCATCCTGGTCGGCGAAGAACGCGTCGTAGAGTCCCGGCACGTCAGACGGGCTGAACAGGGTGATGTCTTCGCCTTTTAGCAGGCGGGTGTACATCAGCTTGTTGATCTGCACGCCGTAGTCCATGTGGCGCACGCGGTTGCCTTCGACGCCGCGGTTGTTTTTTAGCACCAGCAGGCTTTCAACTTCCAGGTGCCACATCGGGTAAAACAGCGTGGCCGCGCCGCCGCGAACGCCGCCCTGCGAGCAGGATTTTACCGCGGTCTGGAAGTGTTTGTAGAACGGGATACAGCCGGTATGGAAGGCTTCGCCGCCGCGAATCGGGCTGCCCAGCGCGCGGATGCGGCCGGCGTTGATGCCGATGCCGGCGCGCTGGGAAACGTATTTCACAATCGCGCTGGAGGTGGCGTTGATGGAGTCCAGGCTGTCGCCGCACTCGATAAGCACGCAGGAGCTGAACTGGCGAGTCGGGGTGCGCACGCCGGACATGATCGGCGTCGGCAGGGAAATCTTAAAGGTGGAAACCGCATCGTAGAAGCGCTTCACGTAGCTCAGGCGCGTCTCACGCGGGTAGCCGGAGAACAGGCAGGCGGCGACCAGAATATAAAGGAACTGCGCGCTTTCATAGATTTCGCCCGTTACGCGGTTCTGAACCAGGTACTTGCCTTCCAGCTGCTTAACCGCCGCGTAGGAGAAGCTCATATCGCGCTCGTGGTCGATAAAATCGTCCATTTGCTTGAACTCTTCTTCCGTGTAGTCTTCCAGCAGATGTTGATCGTATTTGCCAAGCTCGGTCATTTTCACCACGTGATCGTACAGCTTAGGCGGTTCGAACTGGCCGTAGGCCTTTTTACGCAGGTGGAAGATGGCCAGGCGTGCGGCGAGGTACTGGTAGTCGGGCGCTTCACGGGAGATTAAATCGGCGGCGGCCTTGATGATGGTCTCATGAATATCAGAGGTCTTGATGCCGTCATAAAACTGGATATGGGAGCGCAGCTCGACCTGCGAAACGGAGACGTTGTTCAGCCCTTCTGCGGCCCAATCGAGAACACGATGGATTTTATCCAGATTAATACGCTCGGTGCGACCGTCACGTTTTGTAACCAGCAGACTCTGATTCATGTGAGTTATACCTGTCCGTGAAAAGAAATATCCCCCCGTTTATCCACAGCGGCCCGCTTGTGGCTAACTTTGTGGATAAATACTATATGTAGGGGGTTTGGGAATAATTGAACGCTATATGGTGAGTATTCTAGTAACTAATCCGTTGAGAACAAGTATTGATTTCGGCAAGAATTTGAGGTTGTGACAGGCTGGATTTCGCTAAGTCCACGTCACGTAAGGCCTGTGACAATTGTCAATGGGATGCAAAAAAAATGATATTTTTGATCGAGTGCTGATTTCTTAAACTTAATGGATAAGCGCGCAGCCTGAGGCTGCGCAAAATCCATAGCGTTAACCTATGACGAAGGGGTTAATCAGCCCTGCGTATGCAACATATAGTTAACATCAACGCCCGGGCCGAGGCTGAATTTATTGGTCAGGGGATTAAAGTGCAGCCCGATCATATGACGCTCGCGCAGCTGCGTTCCATCTACCCATGCCAGAAGCTCGGCGGGCTTGATGAATTTTTTAATATCGTGCGTGCCTTTTGGCACCATGCGCAGGATGTATTCGGCGCCGACCACGGCCATCAGCCAGGATTTACCGTTGCGGTTAAGCGTGGAGAAGAAGACGTGCCCGCCCGGCTTCACGAGTTTCGCGCAGGCCTTCACTACGGACTGCGGGTCGGGGACGTGCTCAAGCATTTCCATGCAGGTGACCACGTCATAAAGGCCGGCGTGCTTATCAGCATGCTGCTCCACCGTCTCCTGCACGTAATCCACCTGAATGCCGCTTTCTAACGCGTGCAGGCGTGCGACCTGCAGCGGCTCGAAGCCCATATCCAGCCCGGTGACGTTTGCCCCTTCGCGGGCCATACTTTCAGCGAGAATGCCTCCGCCGCAGCCGACATCAAGCACCTTTTTCCCGAACAGGCCGCCCGAGCGTTGATTGATATAGCCAAGGCGCAGCGGGTTAATACGGTGCAGCGGCTTAAATTCGCCTTCTAAATCCCACCAGCGTGACGCAACGGCTTCGAATTTGGCGATTTCTTCATGGTCGACGTTCTGGGTTACCGGTTGGTTTTCGGCATTCATAGGGACTCACACTCCTTGCTGGTGAAGACCGGGAAGTATATCAGCCTGCGGCAGCGAATAAAGCGCTGTGCAAACGTGTTCACGTTTCCCCACCGCGCGCCCGTTGTGTTATAATTTGCGACCTTTGAATCCGGGACACAGTAGAGGGATAGCGGTTACATGAGCGACCTTGCCAGAGAAATTACACCGGTCAACATTGAGGAAGAGCTCAAGAGCTCGTATCTGGATTATGCGATGTCGGTTATTGTCGGCCGCGCACTGCCAGATGTCCGCGATGGACTCAAGCCGGTACACCGTCGCGTATTATACGCCATGAACGTATTGGGCAATGACTGGAACAAAGCATACAAAAAATCCGCCCGTGTCGTTGGTGACGTAATCGGTAAATACCACCCTCATGGTGATACCGCCGTTTATGACACGATCGTACGTATGGCGCAGCCATTCTCCTTACGTTATATGCTGGTCGACGGCCAGGGTAACTTCGGTTCCGTAGACGGCGACTCCGCCGCAGCGATGCGTTATACGGAAATCCGTATGTCGAAAATCGCCCACGAACTGATGGCCGACCTGGAAAAAGACACGGTGGATTTCGTCGATAACTACGACGGCACCGAGAAAATTCCAGATGTTATGCCGACCAAGATCCCGAACCTGCTGGTTAACGGTTCTTCCGGTATCGCGGTAGGTATGGCGACGAACATTCCGCCGCATAACATCACCGAAGTGATCAACGGCTGCCTGGCCTATATCGAAGATGAAAACATCAGCGTAGAAGGGCTGATGGAACACATCCCGGGGCCGGACTTCCCAACGGCCGCCATCATCAACGGCCGCCGCGGTATTGAAGAAGCCTACCGCACCGGGCGCGGCAAAATTTATATTCGCGCGCGCGCCGAAGTGGAAGCCGATGCCAAAACGGGCCGTGAAACGATCATCGTTCACGAAATCCCCTACCAGGTTAACAAAGCGCGCCTGATCGAAAAAATCGCCGAGCTGGTGAAGGAAAAACGCGTCGAGGGCATTAGCGCCCTGCGCGACGAGTCTGATAAAGACGGGATGCGCATCGTTATCGAAATCAAACGCGATGCGGTGGGCGAAGTTGTGCTGAACAACCTCTATTCCCAGACCCAGCTGCAGACCTCTTTCGGCATCAACATGGTTGCGCTGCACCATGGCCAGCCGAAGATCATGAACCTGAAAGACATTCTTTCTGCGTTCGTGCGTCACCGCCGTGAAGTGGTGACGCGCCGTACTATTTTCGAACTGCGTAAGGCCCGCGACCGCGCCCATATCCTCGAAGCGCTGGCCGTTGCGCTGGCGAACATCGATCCGATCATCGAGCTTATCCGTCGCGCGCCGACGCCTGCGGAAGCGAAAGCCGGCCTGGTTGCCCGTTCCTGGGAGCTGGGCAACGTCTCGGCCATGCTGGAACGTGCCGGCGGCGACGCCGCGCGCCCTGAGTGGCTGGAGCCGGAATTCGGTATTCGTGACGGCCAGTACTATCTGACCGAACAGCAGGCCCAGGCTATTTTGGATCTGCGCCTGCAGAAACTGACCGGCCTTGAGCATGAGAAACTGCTCGACGAGTACAAAGAGCTGCTGGAGCAGATCGCCGAGCTGCTGCATATTCTCGGCAGCGCCGAGCGCCTGATGGAAGTCATCCGCGAAGAGCTGGAAGCCATGCGCGACCAGTTCGGCGACAACCGTCGTACCGAAATCACGGCTAACACCGCCGATATCAACATTGAAGATCTGATCAACCAGGAAGACGTGGTGGTCACCCTGTCTCACCAGGGCTATGTGAAATATCAGCCGCTGACCGATTACGAGGCGCAACGTCGCGGCGGTAAAGGTAAATCCGCCGCGCGTATTAAAGAAGAAGACTTTATCGACCGTCTGCTGGTCGCCAACACCCACGACACGATCCTGCTGTTCTCCAGCCGCGGCCGTCTATACTGGATGAAGGTCTACCAGCTGCCGGAAGCGAGCCGCGGCGCCCGCGGGCGTCCGATAGTTAACCTTCTGCCGCTGGAAGCGGACGAACGTATCACCGCCATCCTGCCGGTACGCGAATACGCTGAAGGCATTAACGTGTTCATGGGCCACCGCGAGCGGTACCGTGAAGAAAACCGCGTTAACCGACTTTAGCCGTCCGCGTTCCGCCGGCATCATCGCCGTTAACCTCAACGAGGGCGACGAGCTGATCGGCGTCGATCTGACCGACGGCAGCAACGAAGCCATGCTGTTCTCGGCCGCAGGTAAAGTGGTGCGCTTTAAAGAGGACGCCGTTCGTACCATGGGCCGTACCGCAACGGGCGTTCGCGGTATTAAGCTTGCGGGCGACGACAAGGTGGTTTCCCTGATCATTCCACGTGGCGAAGGTTCAATCCTCACCGTTACGCAGAATGGCTACGGTAAACGTACCGCCGCTGAAGAGTACCCAACCAAGTCGCGTGCGACCCAGGGCGTTATCTCCATCAAAGTGACCGAGCGTAACGGCAGCGTCGTTGGCGCGGTGCAGGTGGAAGATACCGACCAGATCATGATGATCACCGATGCGGGCACGCTGGTTCGTACCCGTGTCTCCGAGGTGAGCGTGGTTGGCCGTAACACCCAGGGCGTTATCCTCATCCGTACCGCGGAAGATGAAAACGTCGTCGGCCTGCAGCGCGTTGCTGAGCCGGTAGATGAAGAAGAGCTGGATGCCATCGACGGCACGGTAGCGGAAGGCGACGACGAGATCGCGCCGGAAGCGGAAAGCGACGATGAAGTAGCGGACGACGCGGACGAATAAGCTGCGTTTAGCGTCTGCAACGACGTCGCCTGGTTGAGGCTTCAACCCTTAAAACGCCTGATGCACCGCATCGGGCGTTTTGTATTCACGGCTTAATTAAAGAGGTAAACCAATGGCTATCCCTGAAAAGTATGAAAATGCCGAGCGCTGGGCGTTCGGCGACACCGGCCCTCAGGCGGATGAGCTGGCTAAGCTGGTGCTTGATGGCGTAAAAACGGCCACCTGCTCCAACCTGGACGGCGAGGGCATTCCGCAACCCGGCGATATTTTTGTGGTGGTGGACGGCAGGAATGAGCCCGTCTGCGCGATTGAACTGACCACGGTGGAGATGAGCACTTTCGAGCAGGTGAACGAAGAGCATGCCCGCGCGGAAGGTGAGGGCGATCGCACGCTGGCCTACTGGCGCAACGAGCATAAGCGCTTTTTTGAAGCCTACGATCTGTTCTCACCGGATATGACGCTGGTGCTGATGCACTTCAGGGTTATCGAAAAGTTCTGATGGTTATGACCGATGGCCGGCGTCCTCCACGCAGGCCGCCGTCATCCCCATCGCTGCCGGAGATAAAGCGATACGCCTTTTCTTTGCCGTTGCGAGGTCTGCCTTTTGCGGCTACCTTATCGGCATCCAACGATTTGTTTTCCTGCGACCAGGCTTAATTTGAAATATCTCGTCTCTTTTCGCACCACATTAAAAATTTCCCGCTATCTTTTTCGGGCGCTGGCGCTGCTGCTATGGCTGCTGATAGCGCTTTTTTCGGTGTTCTATATCGTTAATGCGCTGCATGAAAAAGAGTCGGATATCCGGCAGGAATTCAATATCAGCTTTGAGCAGGCGCAGCGCTACATTCAGCGTACCTCCGACGTGGTCAAAGAGCTGAAGTACATTGCGGAAAATCGGCTGAGCGCCACCAACGGCGTGCTGCCGGCGATTGAACGAGACGACAGTAAAGTTGAAACCCCTAACTTCATGCCTTTGTTCCCGGACTCGGACTGCTCGGCGGTGGGCGCCTCCTGGCGCAGTTCGCTGCAGTCGCTTTCCTGGTTCCTGCGCTACTGGCGCGATAATTTCTCTGCGGCCTATGACCTTAACCGCGTCTTCCTGATTGGCGGTGACAATTTGTGTATGGCGGATTTTGGCCTGCGCGAAATGCCGCTGGAGCGGGAAAAAGCGCTGAAAACCCTGCATGAACGCATTCTTAAATACCGCAATGCGCCGCAGGACGAGCGCAGCAACAGCATTTACTGGATAGGCCAGGGGCCGCGCCCCGGCATCGGTTATTTCTACACGCTCACCCCCGTTTATCTGGCGAACCGCCTGCAGGCGCTGCTTGGCGTAGAGCAGACCGTGCGTATGGAAAACTTCCTGACGCCCGGCACCCTGCCGGTCGGCGTCACCATTCTGGATGAAAACAGCCATCCGCTGATTTCGCTCACCGGCCCGGAAACCAAAATAGAGCCCGACGCCCGCTGGATGCAGGAGCGTTCATGGTTTGGCTACACATCCGGCTTTAAGGAGCTGGTGCTGAAGAAAAACCTGCCGCCGTCGTCACTGAGCGTTATCTACTCGGTGCCGGTCGACATGGTGCTTGAGCGTATCCGCATGCTGATTCTGAACGCGGTGCTGCTGAACGTGCTGGTGGGCATCGTGCTCTTTACCCTTGCGCGCATGTACGAGCGAAGAATATTTATTCCGGCGGAAAACGACGCCCAGCGCCTTGAAGAGCATGAACAGTTCAACCGCAAAATCGTTGCCTCGGCGCCGGTGGGCATCTGCATTCTGCGAACGCAGGACGGCACCAATATCCTGAGTAACGAACTGGCGCATAACTACCTGAATATGCTTACCCACGAAGATCGGCAGCGGCTTACGCAAATCATTTGCGGGCAGCAGGTGAACTTCGTCGACGTGGTGACCAGCAACCATACCAACCTGCAGATTAGCTTTGTTCACTCCCGCTACCGTAATGAGAACGTGGCGATTTGCGTGCTGGTCGACGTCAGCGCGCGCGTGAAGATGGAAGAGTCGCTGCAGGAGATGGCGCAGGCCTCCGAGCAGGCCAGCCAGTCGAAATCCATGTTCCTTGCGACCGTCAGCCATGAGCTTCGTACGCCGCTGTACGGGATAATCGGCAACCTCGACCTGCTGCAGACCAAAGCCCTGCCGAAAGGGGTCGACCGCCTGGTGACGGCGATGAACAACTCGTCGAGCCTGCTGCTGAAAATCATCAGCGATATCCTCGATTTTTCGAAGATAGAATCTGAACAGCTGAAGATCGAGCCGCGCGAATTCTCGCCGCGAGAGGTGATGAGCCATATCACGGCGAACTACCTGCCGCTGGTGGTGCGTAAACAGCTCGGCCTTTACTGCTTTATCGAGCCGGATGTCCCGCTGACGCTGCAGGGCGATCCTATGCGTTTGCAGCAGGTAATTTCCAACCTGTTGAGCAACGCCATCAAGTTTACCGATGTGGGCTGCATTATTTTGCACGTGTCGATTAACGGCGACTATCTCAGCTTCCGGGTGCGCGATACCGGCGTGGGCATTCCGGCCAAAGAGGTGACGCGGCTATTCGACCCGTTCTTCCAGGTCGGCACCGGCGTGCAGCGCAACTTCCAGGGCACCGGCCTTGGCCTTGCGATCTGCGAAAAGCTGATAGGCATGATGGACGGGGATATTTCCATCGACACCGAGTCCGGGATGGGCAGCCAGTTTACCATCCGCATTCCTCTCTATTCGGTGCAGCCCGCGCCCCTGGCCCAGGTCGACGGCCTGGCGGGCAAGCGCTGCTGGCTTGCGGTGCGTAACGCTTCGCTGAGCGACTACCTGGAATCCCTGCTTAATAAAAACAATATCCGCACCCAGCCTTACTATGGCGAAGAGCCGGACGGCGACGACGTGTTGATAACGGACGACACGCTGGAAACGCCGTGGAAAGGGCGAGCGGCGATAGTCTTCTGCCGTCGTCATATCGGCATTCCGCTGGAGACTTCCCCTGGCTGCTGGACGCACAGCGTGGCCGCGCCCCATGACCTGCTGAATCTGCTGGGCCGTATTTACAGCATTGACGTTGAGGTGCCGGGCAGCACGCCGGTGCTGCCTTCGCCGCAGGAAGCCTGCGAGCAGAATGACGACATGATGATCCTCGTGGTTGACGATCATCCTATTAACCGTCGCCTGCTGGCCGATCAGCTGGGATCGCTGGGCTACCAGTGCAAAACGGCCAATGACGGCGTCGATGCGCTTAACGTCCTGAGTAAAAATCATATTGATATTGTGCTCAGCGACGTGAATATGCCGAATATGGACGGCTATCGCCTGACGCAGCGCATTCGACAGCTGGGGCTAACCTTGCCGGTTATTGGGGTCACGGCCAACGCGCTGGCGGAGGAGAAACAGCGCTGTATCGAATCCGGCATGGATAGCTGCCTGTCGAAACCGGTTACTCTGGACGTGATTAAGCAAACGCTGGCGGTTTATGCGGCGCGGGTCAGAAACGCGAGGAAGTAACGGGGAAAGGCGCCCTCATCTCCACCAGGAGGTGAGGGCAGACAGCTTACTCTTTGTCAGCCGGAGACAGGCTCACGGAAGAAAGGTAGTTCAGCAAAGCGATATCGTTCTCAACGCCCAGTTTCATCATGGCTGATTTCTTCTGGCTGCTGATAGTTTTGATGCTGCGGTTAAGCTTGCGGGCGATTTCCGTTACCAGGAAACCTTCCGCAAACAGGCGCAGCACTTCGCTCTCTTTTGGCGACAGGCGCTTGTCGCCGTAACCGCCGGCGCTGATTTTTTCCAGCAGGCGTGAAACGCTTTCCGGGGTGAATTTCTTGCCCTTTTGCAGCGCGGCCAGCGCCTTAGGCAGGTCCGTCGGCGCACCTTGTTTAAGCACAATCCCTTCGATATCCAGATCCAGCACCGCGCTCAGAATGGCCGGGTTATTGTTCATCGTCAGCACGATGATGGAAATGTTGGGAAAATGGCGTTTGATGTATTTAATCAGCGTAATGCCGTCACCGTATTTATCTCCCGGCATCGAGAGATCGGTAATCAGCACGTGTGCGTCTAATTTAGGAAGATTATTGATAAGCGCTGTGGAATCTTCAAACTCACCGACAACATTCACCCACTCGATCTGCTCAAGGGACTTACGAATGCCGAACAGAACAATCGGATGGTCGTCGGCAATAATTACGTTCATACTGTTCATGTAATAGGCTACCTTGCTACAGCAAACTCTTGACGTAAGCGTCAATATCGCTGGTGTATTTTTGTATGTTGGCAGCATCACTTTCACGAATGTGATGCTCTAACGTTTCACATAACTGCTTGCCGGGTACCAGATTGAGCATGGCAAACACCCCTTTTAAACGGTGTGCCGTCTGTGCCAGCGCAGCAAAATCGCTGATCGCCGATTCAGTATACAATCTCCTTACATCTTCCGGTACCGTGTCGGCAAAGAGCGAGTAATAGCCGCTGGCGTGAAGCTGCGCGTTTTCGTCGCCGCCCTGCGGTGACTCGGACATCTCCCCCTGCGCCAGCTGCTCTTCTATCAGCTGAAGGACAGCATCCTGCATGGCATTGCTGATATTAAAGTTAACGCGGAACTGCCCCGCGCCAAGCTTGCGCATCCCGTCCTCATCATCGCTTAAAAGCAAGCCTGAAGCTGTAAGATTAGACGGATTATCGGTCAGGAAGATATCAAATTCTTGACTAACCAGCCGTTCGTCCGGGGTGATGCAGTTCGCCCCCCAGTTTTCAAGCTGGCGGGTGACGATGTTACGAACCTCGTTAGAAGTAATATCCAGCATCGCCACCACTTCATCGAGCAGTTTTTCATCCTGCGCTTCCGGCTGCGGCTCCACGTCCATTTTGATATGCAGATTGTAGCGTGTGCCGATATCGGGACGGGTTTTGATATTCAAATGCCCGCCGAGCTTGCGCGAAAGACGATCGCAAAGATAGAACGTCAGGCCATAAGCCTTGCCATAACGGTCCTCGCTGGTTTCGTTGAGGAACGGGAAGTGAAGATTGTCTATTTCTTCATTACTGATGCCTTCGCCGGTGTCCAGCACGCGGAACAGGAGGCGATCCGGCGACGACTCCTCTTCGCTTATCTCAAGGGTTATCTTACCGATCTGCGTGGTGGTGACGGAATAGTGCAGCAGCAGCTGCAGTATTTTACGCAGCGCCTCGCGATCGCCGTGACGTTCCTCATCGGCCGGCAGCTGGTTGTTGATAAGCAGCTGCAGCCCCTTACGCTTGATAATCGGCAGCATTTCCAGCGCCACCTCGTCTATCAGACCCTGAATGGTAAACGGCGTGACGGTGGTTTTCCAGCTATCGGCCTCGAGCATATTCAGCAGCTGAATTTCATCGACGAGCCGGATAATGGTCTGGGGCCTCGTTCGCCAGCTGCTTATGTTCAGGGGTATTGAACGCGGCCGCGCGCTCCGCGAGTTTTTTCACCGGCAGCTGCAATGCCTCGCCGATGTGCTGCATAAACGCCACGCGGCCCTGCTGGTTTTTCTCGTACAGGCGCTGCGCCTGCTTGAGCTTTTTATTTACCAGAATCTCGCGATCCTGATCGCGAATAACGAAAATCTGCGTGCGCGGCGCAATCTGGCTGCGGAACTGGCGAATCTCGTAGAGCTCGTTATTAATGGTGGCCTGAATCACGCCCTGGTGCTGATCGGCCATCGCAATAATATTCTGCAGGTTCAGATGGGGAAGCAGGTGGTCGGCAATCTTGTTGCTGATAACCGTCCTGTTGGCGTCGAGATCGTGCACCAGCAGGCCCAGCGGCAGCAGGGCGACGATCTCTTCGTTTAGCGCGCGCAGCACCTGCAGCTCGCCGTTGCCGCCCGGCGTCTCCGTCGAGCGCGGAGCCTGCTGGCGGAACGTCGTATAACCGAACAGTGCCAGCGCCAGCAGCCCGATGTTAAGCAGCAGCGGCAGCAGAATATTTTGTAGCGTATCCATCAGCAGCGTGCCGAAAGGCACCTGCCACACCAGGCGCAGATGCGTACTGCCTAACGGCGAGGTGATTTCAATGCGCGCGCTATTAAAGTTAATGGTGACGCTGTCCGGATCTTCCTTGCCGGGCTGCGCGGCGTTCAGGCTGTCGTCCGGCTCAAGCTGGAAGCTATCCAGCGCCATGGTGGGCGGGATAAGATCGTTAATCGGCAGGTCAAACGCGACGACCGTGGCCAGATGCCCCGGCTGATTAAAGGTGGTCCGCAGCGTAAAGTAGTAGCCGTTTTGCCACACCAGGCGCCGTAGCGGAGAGAAGCTTTCGCGTTCATCCAGCGCGTTCGCCTGCTGCAGCATCTCCGCGCGGCGGGAATCAACGATGGTTCCCACGCCGGTTTCTTTAAAGCCGGAAGAGAGATCTTTTAAGGGCAGGGTTGAAACCAGGATCATGCTGTTGTCCTGACCGTTGAGATAGTACATCGACCACGGGCTGCTTTCCGCGCCCCAGAGCGTATCCAGATAGGTGGAGATGCGCTGGGTCATCTCAAGCGTGGAGCTATCGTGGGAGCCAAAAATCAGCGCTTCGGTTTTGCGGCGCGGCTTTTCAAGATAGTAGACGTCCTGGCGCAGGCGCGTTTCCTGTAAGCCATCGCTGGCAGACGCAGGCGCGGCGGCAACGTTGTCGTAGATTTGCCAGGTGGCGTAACGGTAGGTATCGACGCGTTTATGCAGCGCATGGGTGATATCGACTATCTGATAGCTTTTATCTTTTAGCCAGGCGTTAACGGCGCTTTGTACCATCACACCCATAGCGACCAACAGCACGACGATCAGCAGAAGAAAGAAGCGCGTGATATTGCTGGGAATAAGGGAAAATTTGTTAGGGATCATGCCGTCTGACTGACTCATTATAAGCGCGTAACCCGGCGAACATTCGCCACTCAGGAAAAATTACCACGCTACCTACGCATGCAGGCGCCGTAGCTGTTATCGATGCATCAAACGCACCCGGCCTAAGGATACCTGTATCAGAGGCTGCCGTCATCGACTCTCTTATATTCACAAGCAGTATAAGGGTAAATCATGACATTGCCAGGCCGTTGATAATTAGCCGAAATAAGAAGCAAAGAAGGCATACCGAAGATGGCTACGCGGCGTTATTTTTGTACACCGCAGACGCACTCGTACAATTATTACGTTTGAAACTATTAACCTGGGGAAATAAATATGCGCGAAAATTCTCCGCTAACAGGAACTTAGCGGCGACAGGCGGAAGCGTTTACTTAATAATCGTTATCTTTTTGTGCGGTGTAGCACAAAAATATTCAAGTAACGTAAAGAAGAGTAAAAAAAACCGGATGCACGCATCCGGTATCAATAGGGGGTAAACAGACATTCAGAACTGAATGACGGTAATAAATAAAGTTAATGATGATAGCGAGATATATTTTATAGCTAAAAACAGAAACCATTTTGGCAATCAGTGCTACATGATTGTGTCTTTGTAACTTGATGATTTAACTATAAATAATATTATTTTTGATTATAGGTGCTTATATTTTTAGCTATTTGTGCGAAAAAAAGTTCCCTCAAATATACATTTTGAAACATCTATCTGGACAAATGAAACATCTATATAGTTTTAGTATCATAATGATGTTGGATTATTCTGGATTTGTTTTGGACAATGAGTTCGCCGACTGATTAGAGGGTAATCAGTAAGCAGTGGCATATAAAAAGGCATATAACAGAGGGTTAATAACATGAAAGTTAAAGTACTGTCCCTCCTGGTTCCAGCATTGCTGGTAGCAGGCACCGCTCATGCAGCCGAAATTTATAATAAAGACGGCAACAAATTAGATCTGTACGGCAAAGTTGATGGTCTGCACTACTTCTCTGACGATAAGAGCGCGGATGGCGATCAGACCTACATGCGTCTGGGCTTCAAAGGCGAAACGCAGGTAAACGACCAGGTGACCGGTTACGGCCAGTGGGAATACCAGATCAACGGCAACACCGCTGAAAGCGAAAACAACGCGTGGACTCGTGTGGCGTTCGCGGGTGTTCGCGTGGGTGACGCAGGTTCCTTCGACTACGGTCGTAACTACGGCATCATCTACGACGTTGCAGCATGGACCGACGTTCTGCCTGAGTTCGGCGGCGACACCTACGGCGCTGACAACTTCCTGTTCAGCCGTGCAAACGGCGTGGCAACCTACCGTAACACCGACTTCTTCGGTCTGGTTGACGGCCTGAACTTCGCCGCCCAGTACCAGGGCAAAAACGGCAGCACCAGCGGTGAAGACTTTGGCGGCCGTAGCGTTCTGCAACAAAATGGCGACGGTTACGGCCTGTCTCTGACCTACGATCTGGGCGAAGGCTTCAGCGTCGGCGGTGCGATGGCTTCTTCCAAACGTACCTGGGATCAGAACAACACCGCGGCCCTGGGCAACGGCGACCGTGCTGAAGCGTACACCGGCGGTCTGAAATATGACGCCAACAACGTTTACCTGGCCGCGCAGTACACCCAGTCTTATAACGCCACTCGTTTTGGCGGCAACTCTTCTTCCGCAGCTTACGGCTTTGCTGATAAAGCGCAGAACTTCGAAGTGGTTGCGCAGTACCAGTTCGACTTCGGCCTGCGTCCATCCGTGGCCTACCTGCAGTCCAAAGGTAAGGATATCGAAGGCTACGGCGACCAGGATCTGCTGAAATATGTTGATGTTGGCGCGACTTACTACTTCAACAAAAACATGTCCACCTACGTTGATTACAAAATCAACCTGGTTGACGACAACGACTTTACCCGTGCCGCCGGCATCGGTACCGACGATATCGTAGGTGTTGGTCTGGTTTACCAGTTCTGATTCCGACCTTCGTTGTGAAAGGCGCCTGCGGGCGCCTTTTTTTATCTCTGCAGCCTCAACGGCGCCCCGCTTTTCCGCACCTCTTGCCGCATTTGATATACTCTTGCGCCTCTTCAGAGGAGAAACGACATAATGGAACGACATTTGCTTCGCCGCGGCCTGCTGGTTGTTGCTGTGCTGGCGCTTGCCGGCTGCGATAACCCGCCCGCCGCCGTTAAGCCGGGGCTGGTGCTGGAAGGCAAAACCATGGGCACCTTCTGGCGAGTAAGCCTGGCCGGCATCGACGCTGCCCGGCAGAATGAGCTGCGCGCCAGCATTCAGGCCCAGCTCGACTACGACGATCGTCTGCTGTCCACCTATAAATCTGACTCCGCGCTGTCCCGCTTTAACCAGTCCCGCAGCACCGAACCGTACCCGGTAACAGAAGCGATGAGCGATATAGTGACAACATCCTTACGCATCGGCGCCAAAACCGGCGGCGCGATGGATGTTACCGTTGGCCCGCTGGTGAATTTATGGGGATTCGGCCCGGACAAACAGCCGGTAAAGGTGCCCACGCAGGCGCAAATTGACGCGGCGAAAGCCCTTACCGGGCTGCAGCATCTGACGGTGATGAATAAAGCCGGGCGGCAGTGGCTGCAAAAGGATCTTCCAGGCCTGTATGTCGATCTTTCTACCGTTGGCGAAGGCTATGCCGCGGATCGTCTGGCGCGCCTGATGGAACAAAATGGTATTAGCCGTTATCTGGTTTCCGTAGGCGGCGCTGTGGTGACGCGCGGCACAAACCAGGACGGAAAAGCCTGGCGCGTGGCGATTCAAAAACCGACCGACCGGGAAAATGCGGTACAGGCGGTGGTCGATCTGAACGGCCACGGCATCAGCACCTCCGGCAGCTACCGCAATTATTACGAACTTGAAGGCAAGCGGCTCTCACACATCATCGATCCCGTATCGGGCGCGCCTGTTCAACACCGGCTGGTTTCGGCAACGGTTATCGCCCCCACGGCGCTGGAGGCCGACGGCTGGGATACGGGCCTGATGGTGCTTGGCACGGAAAAAGCAAAGCAGGTCGCTCAAAAAGAGGGGCTGGCGGTGTATCTGATTACTAAAGAAGACGAAGGTTTTTCCACCTGGATGTCGCCGCAGTTTAAAACTTTCCTGCTGAGCGAGTAAAATTAGAAAGCAAGAATGTGGGTTTTCCAGAACGGCGATGCTGGCAAAGTAGGTCTGTGACAGCAAAACCAGGAGCCAGTCATGAAAAACGTCAATGACATTACCACTGATAACGGCCGCTGGCAGGCCGTGGAAACCCGCGACGGCGGCGCGGACGGAGAATTTGTCTTCGCCGTGAAAACGACGGGCATTTTCTGCCGCCCATCCTGCAGCGCAAAACACCCGCTGCGTAAAAACGTCCTTTTTTTTAGCGGCCCGGATGCTGCGAAAGAGGCGGGGTTTCGCCCCTGCAAACGCTGCCAGCCGGATAAGCTCGCCCCTGAACGGCAGCGCGCCGGGCGTATCGTTCAGGCCTGCCGCATTATTGAGGCAAGCCCTGAGCCCCTGACGCTTGCGGCTCTTGCAGACCAGGTCGCCATGAGCCCGTATCACTTTCACCGCCTGTTTAAAAGCGTAACCGGCCTGACGCCAAACGCCTGGCAAAAAGCGCTGCGGACGCAGAAACTGCGCGACCAGCTGGCGCAGGGCGAAGCCGTTACCCGCGCCGCATACGATGCCGGCTATCAGTCGGGCAGCCAGTTTTATCAGCAGGCGGACGCGGCGCTTGGCATGACCGCGCGCCAGTATCGCCGGGGCGGCGAGCGGGTAGCGATCCGATTTGTGGTCGGCACCTGTCAGCTTGGCGAGTTTCTGGTGGCCCAAAGCGAACGCGGAATTTGCGCCATCCTGCTGGGCGACACGCCGGAAGCGTTGATTGCCGAGCTGGAGGGCCTGTTCCCGCATGCTGAATTAGTTGCTGATGATGAAGGATTTGCCGGGCGCGTTGCGCGGGTAGTGAGCTTCCTCGACCATCCGGCCCGGCATTTTGATCTGCCGCTCGATATTCAGGGCACGGCCTTCCAGCAGCAGGTCTGGCAGGCGCTGCGGGCGATTCCTCCGGGAGAAACGCTGAGCTATCAGAAGGTTGCCGAACGTATCGGCAGACCCGGCGCGGTCAGGGCGGTCGCCAGCGCCTGTGCGGCCAACCGGCTTGCGGTGATCGTTCCCTGTCATCGGGTCGTGCGCAACGACGGAACGCTCTCAGGCTACCGCTGGGGCGTGGAGCGTAAGCAGCAGCTTCTGAATACAGAGGCGGAACAGAGGAATGAATAATGCTCGATCTCTTTGCTGATGAAACACCCTGGCAAGAGCCGCTGGCGGAGGGCGCCGTTATTTTGCGGCGCTTTGCCCGCGCCGACGCTGACGAATTAATTAAGCAGATCGGGGAAGTGGCGCAGCGTTCGCCGTTTCGCCAGATGGTGACGCCCGGCGGCTACACCATGTCGGTGGCGATGACCAACTGCGGTGAACGAGGCTGGACGACCAACCGGCACGGCTATCTCTACTCGACGGAAGATCCCCTGACGGGCAGGCCCTGGCCCTCGATGCCGCAGGCGTTTCGAAAATTATCCGATGCGGCTTCGGCCGCCGCGGGCTATCGCGGTTTTCATCCGGATGCGTGCCTTATTAACCGCTATGCGCCGGGGGCGAAACTCTCCCTTCATCAGGATAAAGACGAACCCAACCTGCAGCAGCCAATCGTTTCCGTTTCGCTCGGCTTGCCGGCGGTTTTCCAGTTTGGCGGCCTGAAGCGTAACGATCCGCTGGCGCGCATTATGCTGGAGCACGGCGACGTGGTGGTGTGGGGCGGGGCGTCCCGCTTGTTCTATCACGGCATATTACCCCTGAAGCCGGGGCATCATCCCGCCACCGGCGATGTGCGCTATAACCTCACCTTCCGCAGCGCCGGAAAAAGCGAATAAAAATAAGAATTATTCTTGCTGTAGCTAGATAGCCGTTTAAACTGCTCGCTGTTTTTGTTAGCGGGTAATGAGCGATGGAACTTTTACGAGTGGTTTACCGGCAGTATCGCTGGCCTTTTTTAATGGTGATGCTCTTAAGCTTCGCCAGCGCGGCGTTGGGCATCGGCCTTATCGCCTTTATCAACCAGCGGTTGATTGAAACGCCGGACGTTTCACTGCAGGTGCTGCCTGAATTCCTCGGCCTGCTGCTGCTGCTGATGGCCGTTACGCTTGGCTCGCAGCTGGCTCTCACCACCCTTGGCCACCATTTTGTGTTTCGCCTGCGCAGCGAATTTATCAAGCGCCTGATGGATACCCATATCGAACGCGTTGAGCAGCTCGGCAGCGCCGCGCTGCTGGCGGGTTTAACCAGCGACGTGCGCAACATTACCATCGCGTTTGTTCGTCTGCCGGAGCTGGTGCAGGGGATTATCCTGACGTTTGGCTCGGCGGCCTGGCTTGCCTGGCTGTCTCCTGAAATGCTCGGCGTCACCGCTATCTGGATGGCGATAACCATTCTGGGTGGTTACCTGCTGGTGGCCCGCGTTTATAAGCACATGGCGCAGCTGCGTGAGACAGAAGATCTTTTGTACAACGACTACCAGACGGTGATTGAAGGGCGCAAAGAGTTAGCCCTTAACCGCGAACGCGCCGAGCGCGTGTATGAAGATACCTATATTCCTCACGCCAGCGATTATCGTCGCCATATTATTCGCGCCGATACTTTCCACCTGAGCGCGGTGAACTGGTCGAACATTATGATGCTGGGCGTGATTGGTCTGGTGTTCTGGATGGCAAACAGCCTCGGCTGGGCTGATACCAACGTGGCGGCAACCTTTTCCCTGACGCTGCTTTTTCTGCGCACGCCTTTGCTTTCCGCCGTGGGGGCTTTGCCAACGCTGCTTAGCGCCCAGGTGGCCTTCAATAAACTGAGAAAGTTTGAGCTGGCGCCGTACGAAGCCGCCTTCCCGCGAGCTAAAGAAGCGGGCGAATGGCAAACCCTCGAAATGCGCGACGTGGTATTCAAATACGGCGATAACGCCTTTGCCGTCGGCCCGCTGAATCTGAAAATAGAGCGCGGCGAGCTGATCTTCCTGATCGGCGGCAATGGCAGCGGCAAATCCACCCTCGCCATGCTGCTCACCGGCCTGTATCACCCGGTTTCCGGAGCGATTTATTTAGACGGCAGGCAAGTCGATGCCGGCTGTCTGGATGACTACCGCAAGCTGTTTTCAGCCGTTTTCACCGACGTCTGGCTGTTTGACCGTCTGCTCGGGCAGCAGGGCGAGCAGGCCAACCCGCAGCTGGTGGCGAGCTGGCTTGAACGCCTGAAGATGAGCGAAAAGCTGGAGCTGGACAACGGCACCATCCTCAACCTGAAGCTTTCCAAAGGGCAGCGTAAGCGCGTGGCGCTGCTGCTTGCCCTCGCCGAAGAAAGAGAGATTATCCTGCTTGATGAGTGGGCCGCGGATCAGGATCCCCATTTCCGCCGTGAGTTTTACCAGGAGCTGCTGCCGCTGATGCAGCAAATGGGCAAAACGATTTTCGCCATCAGCCACGACGATCACTACTTTATTCACGCCGACAGGCTGCTTGAAATGCGTAAAGGGCAGCTAAGCGAGCTGACGGGCCATGAGCGCGAAAGCGCCTCGCGGGATGCGGTAGCGAGAACGGGCAGCTAATAAGCAAATAAACCAGCCATTTAAGGCTGGTTTTTTGTTTTTCGGGCGGCTTCAGGCTATAAATAAGCTCGTCGTTATCAGGGAATAAACGTCAGATGTCAGCCACTGTGAAGTACAACACCAAACAGCGTGCACAAGACCGCGCGCGAATCCTCCAGATCCTGCTTACCAACAGAGCCGTTGCCGGCGGCATACTTGGGCGTTTGCCTGCGCCTGACGTCCACACGCCGGAGCAGGATATCGCTGAGGTCGCCTCGCTGGCTGAAAAGCTGCCGGCCCCGGATCTTGCGGACGTGCTCGAGGCGCTTCCTACGGAAGAGCGCCACGCGCTGTGGAGCCTCGTAAAAGAGGACAAGCGCGGGCACGTGCTGATCGAGGCGGCGGAAAACGTCTGGGACGACCTGATTGAAGATATGAGCGATAAGGACTTGCTTAAGGCGCTGCGCCCGCTCGATATAGACGACCAGATCTACCTCGCGCAATATTTACCGCGTGACCTGATGGGCCAGCTGCTGTCCACGCTTCCGCAGGAAGAGCGTACCCAGGTTCGTAAGGTGCTGCATTACGACAAGCACAGCGTCGGCGCCATCATGGACTTTGAGGTGATTACCGTTCGTGCGGATGTCACCCTTGCCGTCGTGCAGCGTTTTTTGCGCCTTCGCGGCAAGGTTCCGCAGAACACCGACAAGCTCTTTGTCACCACCCGTAATAAAACGCTGCTGGGCGAGCTGGGCCTGACCACTATTCTGCTTCATCCGCCCGAAACCCCCGTGCTGAAAGTGATGGACGATAACCCCACCTGTTTTGTGCCGGAAGACGACGGCGAAACGGCTGCGAGAACCTTTGAAAGGGACAACCTGGTCAGCGCCGCCGTTATCGACACCAGCGGTAAGCTGATGGGCCGCGTGACCGTGGATGAGATAGTTGACGTCGTATACGAAGAAACGGATAACGATCTTCGCCGCATGGGGGGGCCTGAGCGCGGAAGAGGATGTCTTCGCGCCGGTAGGCAAGGCCGTTAAAGCGCGTTGGGCGTGGCTTGCCATCAATCTGTGTACCGCCTTTGTCGCATCACGCGTGATCGGCATGTTTGAACATACCATCTCACAGCTGGTGGCTCTGGCTTCGTTAATGCCGATAGTGGCGGGTATCGGCGGCAACACCGGTAACCAAACCATCACCATGATCGTTCGCGCGCTGGCGCTGCAGCACATTCAGGCCGGCAACTACTCGTTCTTAGTGCTGCGTGAGCTGGGCGTGGCTTTAATAAACGGCATCGTCTGGGGCGGGGTAATGGGCACGGTAACCTGGCTGCTGTATGACGATCCGGCGCTCGGCGGCGTGATGACGCTCGCGATGGTGCTCAATCTGTTAGTCGCGGCGTTAATGGGGGTGCTGATCCCGATGCTCATGACGCGGCTGGGCAAGGATCCGGCGGTGGGCTCAAGCGTTATGATTACCGCATTAACCGATACCGGCGGCTTTTTTATCTTCTTGGGGCTGGCGACGATTTTCCTGCTCTGAGCGATAAGAAGAGTTGGTCTTTTTAGTAAATTTTTTATTCAGATACTAATCTCAGAGGGCGGAAACCCCGCCCGGACTTATGCTGAATTTGAGAACTAGCCGACGGGAGGTAAGTCCAGCAGATGAATTTCCTCAATATGGCGTTTGTTAAGGTTTATCACGCACTGATCGATAAATGACTGGTAGTCATAAGCATCCTCGTTAAGCTCTGTCGCCACCGCAAGACACAGCTCGTCCCTGTACTGCTTCCATTTTATTTGGGCATCGAGAAAACGCCTGCTGTATACTTCCCCATAGGTTTCTTCAGCATCCTCTTTGCCGTTAAAGTCGCCTACGTTATTAGCTTTAATTCGTTTTACTGAATCTTTTATCAATAAATCAACTTTCGTATTACTTGCTTTCTTTTCAGTGGACAAACATTCATATGCGAAAGGTATGTTGTCAGGGTGTTCATCAAAGCATTTCTCGCGTTCACTACCGCTATACAAGGCTGCTGATGCTCCGTTCATTAAGAATAAGCATGCTGATACAGCAATTACTATTGTTCTCATTTTAAATATCCTATTCTATTTCGCTGTTGCTCAAAGCCCATGTATTCCCTGTCATTGCGAATATACTTTATTAATTCAGCCTTTCCACTTGCCGCTGCCTGAATAAGACCCCGCGCCTTATGTACCCCCTGATAAAAAATATCAACAACGACGTCACGTATTTTGGGGTCCAGTTCATTCCACGCCGGTGCTGCCGGCATAGTTCTGGTCAGACGCCTGTACAGGCTTTGGGCCTCCATAAGCTTTGTTTTATAGGCGATTTCAAACAGCCCGATCTGTTGCTGATGCGTAATCTCTCCGACCAGCGGCCCGTACACCTTCACAAATTCACCTGCACGCTTTCCCTTAAGGCCGGCCGCTCTGGCGCAAAGGCTGGCTTTATACTCCTCCAGCTCCGCCTGCCGCAGCGTGGCGTAGACTTCTCCGGCAGAGCGGTTCCCCATATCATAACCCCGCCCCAGCGTAACCCCGGACAAACCCACGGGAGGCCAGTGCAGTATCCGTGAAAAACCAGGCGTCCTGTACTGCCGGAACGGCTGCACGGCTGTCACATAATCAACCCCTTCCGCATCGAAGGTTATCTGTCCTTCCGTTACCGTCAGCGAACCACGCTGGTGTTTCGGACGCCAGCCCGGCGCTGCGTTTCTCAGGGCTTCCATAAAGGCAGCGTCGACAGGATGAACCAGACCCGACGGATGCATATGCAGCAAGCGCTGATACCAGCGAATGGCCTCAATGGTCGCCTGTCCGCACCGCCCGTTTATCTCAAGAACCCGGCCGGTCGCCTGCTGATAGCCGGCATGCGCCATCATTTTCTGTATGCTTTTTACATCGTCAGCGGCGTTGGTGCCGCAGGTTCCGACCGAGGAAAATAACCGCGAGGGATGAAGCAGCACTGGATCGTGATATCCGGACATGAAAATCTCCCTTTATTCTTGTCTTCGCAGGAGAGTGTAATTGCTGTTTTCTGCTATGTTCTGAAAGTGGCTTAAAACAGGATTTTTGCCCGGGCATAAATCCTGGAATGCGGGCTGTAACAGGCGGGCCTTAACAAAGGACAAAATAATATTTATATGTCATATCTTTGTATGGTTCAGGATGTATATAAAAATTGAAATGAACAGGATAGCCATTAACCGTGGCATATGACGCGCAGTTCTGACCTGTTTGTTTGCTAACCGCTGGGAAGCGTCGAAGTATTGACTCCACAAATTACAGGCAATAAAAAAAGCAGCCATAAAGGCTGCTTTTTCGGAGTTTTTGGTCGGCACGAGAGGATTTGAACCTCCGACCCCCGACACCCCATGACGGTGCGCTACCAGGCTGCGCTACGTGCCGACATCCGGATAAAAATATTACCTTTTTTGCCGGCCTTTGCAAGGCCAACGACTGCTAAGTGCTTTATAAATATACAATCAGTTAGCGATGAAGCGTTTTTCGTCGGTCAGAACCTGCAGCAGCAAGCCGAGCTGCGGCTTTGTCTCTTCCACGCGTTCGCCCTGCAGGTCGTAGATGCGATAGTTGCCGTTATTATCAAGCACCAGCGTCATATGCGGCATGGTGATGGCCAGGCTGTTGTTATCTGCGCCCACAACCCAGTTGTTATGGCGCGTAGCGGCAAACAGATCCTCGCCCTGCGAATACTCATTCGCCGGCGTTTTAACGTGCAGCAGGCGCTGCATCAGGGTGGTCATCACATCCTGATGATCGGTCAGCTTGCTGATGGTTTGCGCAGGCGTGCCCGGCCAGTGGATAACCAAAGGCACCTGGATACGCGAGCGTGACCAGGCGAACGAATCCCTGTCATCGCCCAGCGGAACGCCGTGGCCCGCCGTAACGATAACCACGGTATTATCCAGCTTGCCGGCGGCTTTCAGGGCGTTCAGCACTTCCTGAATGCGATCGTCCACGTTACGCGCCGCGCGGGCATAGCGACGCGTGAAATCTTGTTTGCTGCTGTCGCCGTTAATGCTGGTGCCGTTAAAGGCGATCCAGGAGAACCAGCGGTTATCTTCGGAGGCGTACTGCGTGAGCCAGTTCACCCATTGCGAAGCGGTCTGGCTATCCGACTGGCTTTTGGCCGTCGGCAGCGAGAAGTCTGAAAGCAGCGCCTGGCGGTACATCGACGAGTTAAAGCCGTCGGAGGCAAACAGGCCCAGCTGGTAACCCTGCTGGTTCAGGGCGGTAATCAACGCCGCCGGAATGCGCGCGGAAAGCACGCCGTCCATATAGGCCGGCGAAATGCCGTAGAACAGCCCGAAGATGCCGTTATCGGTGCCGTTGCCCGCGCTCATGTGCTGCGTGAAGTTAATATTGCCACGCGCAAACTCATTGAGGGCAGGGAGATCTTTGGCAAAGCGGGAGGCGTTCAGACCGTCCACCGTGATCAGCAGGACGTTATGGCCGGTACCCATATCGCTAAACTGCAGATTGCTTAGCGGATACTGCACCGACACCGCTTCCGGATTGCCTTGTTCCACCAGGCGACGCTGGTATTCCTTCGCGTCCAGCAGGCCGTGTTTCTCAAGGAAGCGGCGCGCCGTCATCGGATAGGCCAACGGCAGGTTTGCGCGCTGCATGGTAATCGGACGATAGAAGTTCGCGTCCGCCCAGATATACATAATGTGGCTGCTAAAGAAGGCCACGAAGAACAGGGCGACGACGGGTTTGGCAAAATGTCTGCGCCGCCCGAGGCTGCGCAGCTTCTGCCAGCTCCAGGTGGCAAATAACATCTCAATAAGCAGGATCACCGGCACGCTGATGAACATCAGCTGCCAGTCGCGCGCCATTTCGCTCTGGTCCGGGTTGATCACCAGCTCCCAGACGACAGGATTGAGATGAAGGTGGAAACGGGTAAAGACTTCGCTGTCTATCAGCAGCAGCGTCATGCCCGCGGTGGCGAAGGCCGCCGACAAAAAGCGCATCAGGCGCTGGGACATGACGACAAAAGTCAGCGGGAAGAGAATCAGCAGGTAGGCGGCAAACACCAGAAAGCTGAAGTGGCCGATAACGCTCAGGTATGAATAGATACGCCCGGTGAGCGTCGTCGGCCAGTCGGCGACAAACAGATAGCGGCTACCCAGCAGCGTGGCCAGCAGGATATTGAACAGGGCGAACCAATGTCCCCAACTGACCATCTGGGAAACTTTTTCGCGGTAGCGCTGACGGTTAGTCACCATAACTCGTAGCTACAATCCCTTAATGAGCTTGATCTTCGCTCACGGAGGCCTGCAGCGCCTCAGCGAAAGAGCGGGCCAGCGTGCGGCGTTGTGCGGAAGCCACGCTGGTATTAATCAGGTTAGTGACCATATTTCCCAGCACCATCAGGGAAAGATCGGTAGGCGTCTGGTGTTTTTCCAGCACGCCCGCCAGTTCGGCCAGCAGTTCTTCGACGCGTTCGTCACTATAACGGGATGTTTGTGGCATAAATTAACAATCAGTCAGGTTCAGGAAAGGGCGTTATCTTACCGTAGGAAGACCTTTTTTTCTGCTTTTTTATCTTCTGTTGCACAAGGCTCCCGGCAGTGGTTGAATACCGCCCAGTCTAAAAGGAGAGTTTATCATGAGTCTGGATATCAACCAGATTGCCCTGCATCAGCTTATCAAGCGCGGCGAAGACACGCTTGAAGTGGTGCTGCGCGATTCCCTGCTGGCGACTAACGGCGCCGTAGAAGAGATGATGGCTGAGCTTCACCGTGTTTATAGCGCAAAAAATAAAGCATACGGGCTGTTCAGCGAAGAGAGCGAATTGGCGCAGGCGTTACGTTCGCAGCGTAAAGGCGATGAGGATTTTCTCGCCTTTAGCCGTGCGGCAACCGGCCGACTGCGCGACGAGCTGGGGAAATATCCCTTCGCCGACGGCGGCATCGTGCTGTTTTGCCATTACCGCTATCTGGCCGTCGAGTATCTGATGGTGGCGGTGCTTAACAACCTGAGCAGCATGCGCGTCAACGAAGAGCTGGATATCAGCTCCACCCACCATCTGGATATCAACCACGCGGATATCGTAGCGCGTGTTGATTTGACCGAGTGGGAAACCAATCCGGAATCAACCCGCTACCTGACATTCCTCAGAGGACGCGTAGGACGTAAGGTTGCTGATTTCTTTATGGACTTCCTCGGCGCCAGCGAAGGGCTGAATGCCAAAGCGCAGAACAAGGGCTTGCTGCAGGCGCTGGATGACTTTACTAACGAAGCGCAGCTCGACAAAAACGAGCGTCAGGCTGCCCGCCAGCAGGTGTACGCCTACTGCAACGAGCAGCTGCAGGCCCGGCGAAGAAATCGAATTGTCTTCCCTTGCAGACGAGCTGCCGTGGGCCGTCGACGACAGAAACTTCAAAGAGTTTACCGCAGAAAAGGGCTACGAGCTGGAAGAGAGCTTCCCGGCGGACCGCAGCACGCTGCGCCAGCTGACCAAATACGCGGGCAGCGGCGGCGGCTTGACGATTAATTTCGACGCCATGCTGCTGGGCGAGCGCATTTTCTGGGATCCCGCGACGGATACGCTGACCATCAAAGGCACGCCGCCGAATCTGCGCGACCAGCTGCAGCGCCGCAGTTCGGGTAAGTAATATTAGGGTGGCGGGGCATTAACCCCGCCCGCGTCGGACAAGCATAGCGCCATCCGACGTTTAGCGTGACGCAAAAACAAAAAACCCGCCGAAGCGGGTTTTTTTTCGAACAGGGTTCGCGATTAAGCGCGAACGAAGTCGATGTGAGACAGTTTTGGCTTGAACGGGTGACGCTGAACAGCCTGAACCTTCGCTTTTACTTCTTTACCATCAACAACCAGAGTCAGCACTTCTTCGTAGAAACCTGGTTTAGTCTGCAGGTTCATTACGTTGTCGTGGTCCAGTTCGATGGAGATTGCAGCTTCGGAACCACCGTAGATGATTGCCGGGAATTTGTTAGCTGCACGCAGGCGGCGGCTCGCACCCTTGCCCTGCTCTTTGCGTTCTACTGCATTGATAGTGAACATTAACTGTTTCTCTCTTAAATACTCCTGTTACAGGCGACCCAGCAACAGGAAAGATTTCTGCTTTGCGGATGCAAAAGCGGGCGGCATTATAGCCATTCCTTGTGGTATCAGCAACGAAAAGAACCCTCAGCCGCGCAATTCATTTGCGCGCCGGAAGCGCCCCTGGTAATCGAACACCTTTTCCCGCACGTTCCAGAAGTTGCCGTTTTTGCGCGCCACCACAAAATCCGGATGACGCAGCAGCGGCTGCTGGGCGATGACGTCAGCCACGGTTATCCAGCGTAGCGGTACGCCGGGCGCCCGGCTGTGCGGGCGGATAAACAGCTGTTCGAAGGCCATGCGTTGGGCGGGGGTGTGCAAACGGAAGCGCTCACTTACATCGGCGCCGTCTTCGTCGTAATAGGTCACTTTCAGCCAGTCCCCTTTGGCGTCGCCGCCTTGCTGTAAGGCCATGCCGCTGCAGCGCAGCACCAGCGCGTCTTTCAGCTTCAGCGCCGCTTTTAGCATATCGTCCGGGTCGACCAGCACCCAATCGCACTGGTGACAGCGGCGGGCGGCGATATCGTTCTCCGCGTTGCACTGCGGGCAGTTTTTGAAGCGGAAGCGATAATCACACTGTTCCCGCTGGCCCTCGTCATCCTCGAACCAGCCCTGACAGCGGCGGCCAAAGTGTTCGATGATGGCGCCATCGGCGGTGGTTTTTCCCCAGAACGTATTGGCGAACCCGCAGGAGGGACAGAAAACCTGCACCGGGACATTGTCACTTTTGCCTTTGGCGTTGCCTACTTCGGGGGTGAAGAGATCGTGCGGGTTACCGGCGTAATCAAGAATCAGGCAATCGGTCTTCCCGGGCGCGAGGCGCAGCCCGCGGCCGACAATTTGTTGGTAAAGGCTTACTGATTCCGTGGGGCGCAGAATGGCGATTAAATCCACATGCGGCGCGTCAAAGCCCGTCGTCAGCACCGAGACGTTAACCAGAAAACGGAACTGCTGATTCTTAAAGGCCTCAATCAAGGCGTCGCGCGCCGGGCCGGGAGTATCCGCCGTAATCAGCGCCGCATCGTTCGCAGGCAGCAGGGCGGTCACCTCTTTTGCGTGTTCTACGGTCGCGGCAAAAATCATCACGCCGCGTCGTTCGGCCGCAAACTCCACAATCTGGCTGATGATATGCGGCGTAATGCGCTTTTGCTGCTTCAGCTCGCGGTTAAGTTCCGCCTCGCTGAACAAACCGTTGGCCTGGGCCTGCAAACGGCTGAAATCATACTGCACAACCGGCATATCCAGCCTTTCCGGCGGCGTGAGATAGCCGTGCTTAATCATATAGCGCAGCGGGAGCTCATAAATGCAGTCGCGGAACAGCGCTTTTTCATCGCCGCGCACCATGCCGTGGTAGTGATAGCGATAAATCCAGCCTTTGCCCAGACGATAGGGCGTGGCGGTCAGCCCCAACAAACGCAGCTTTGGATTCGCGCGGCGTAGATGGGTGAGAATTTGCTGATACTGGCTGTCGTCCGCTTCGCCGATACGGTGACACTCATCGACTATCAGCAGCGAAAACTCGCCGTGAAACTGCTCAAGGTTGCGGGCGACCGACTGCACGCTGCCGAAGACAACCTTGCCGTGGCTCTCTTTGCGCTGCAGCCCGGCGGCAAAAATATCGGCCTCAAGCCCCAGCGCACGGTATTTAGCGTGGTTCTGCGCCACCAGCTCTTTAACGTGAGCGAGCACCAGCACGCGCCCGCGGGCTATGCGCGCCAGCTCTGCGATAACCAGGCTTTTTCCGGCGCCGGTCGGCAGCACAATCACCGCGGGTTCAAGCTGCCTGCGGAAATGGGCGAGGGTGGCGTCCACCGCTTCTTGTTGGTAGGGGCGTAAAGTAAAAGACATCGGCATTCAGGTTTTTAAGTCATCAGTGCCGATTATGGCACGAAACGGGGTTTTAACTTGAGAGAGTTTTTGATGTCGCTATACTGGCAAACTAATTAACAGGCAAACGATTTTGGCCTCAAAAGCGGGCTCCAGATGCCCGACCAGTTATCTTTAGCTGGCTCCTCTTTGAAACAGGCAAGACTTAATGCGACTCGACAAATTTATTTCTCAGCAGCTCGGCGTGAGCCGTGCCATTGCTGGCCGTGAAATTCGTGCTCAGCGTATCACCATCGACGGAGAAGTGGTGCGTGACGCCTCTTTTAAGCTTCAGCCAGACCATCAGGTCGAGTTCGACGGCAACCCTTTGGATCAGCAAAACGGCCCTCGCTATTTTATGCTGAATAAGCCGCAGGGCTACGTGTGCTCGACCGAAGATCCGGATCATCCGACGGTGCTCTATTTTCTGGATGTGCCGGTGGCGCACAAGCTGCACGCCGCCGGTCGTCTGGATATCGACACCACCGGCCTGGTATTGATGACGGACGACGGCCAGTGGTCGCACCGCATCACCTCACCGCGCCATCACTGTGAGAAAACTTATCTGGTGACGCTGGAATCGCCGGTTGCCGAGGATACGGCCGAGCAGTTTGCCCGGGGCGTACAGCTGCATAACGAAAAAGACCTCACTAAGCCTGCCAGGCTTGACATCATCACCCCGACGGAAGTTCGTCTGATCATCAGCGAAGGGCGCTACCATCAGGTCAAACGCATGTTCGCCGCCGTGGGCAACCGCGTCATTGGCCTGCACCGTGAGCGCATCGGCGATATCAAGCTGGACCAGGATCTGCAGCCGGGCGAATACCGTCCGCTGACGGAGGAAGAGATCGCAAGCGTAGGCATGCCGAAAAGCTAACTTCAGGAGCTACCCTTGAGTACCAAGCAGAATTCGTCAGTCGGGATTATCGTCATTCTTGGCCTGCTGGCCATGCTGATGCCGCTGTCGATTGACATGTATCTTCCGGCTTTGCCGGTTATCGCTTCCGAGTTTGGCGTGCCTGCCGGCAGCGCGCAGATGACGTTAAGCACCTACATCCTCGGCTTTGCTATCGGGCAGATTTTCTATGGCCCGATGGCGGACAGCATCGGACGTAAGCCGGTGGTGCTCGGCGGCACGCTGGTCTTTGCGGCCGCGGCGATAGCCTGCGCGCTTTCCCAGACTATCGATCATCTGATCGCGATGCGTTTCCTGCACGGCCTTGCGGCCGCGGCGGCAAGCGTGGTGATTAACGCCCTGATGCGCGATATCTACCCGAAGGAAGAGTTCTCGCGCATGATGTCGTTTGTCATGCTGATAACCACTATCGCGCCGCTGATTGCGCCGATGGTGGGCGGGGCGGTGCTGGTATGGTTCAGCTGGCATGCCATTTTCTGGATCCTCGCGCTGGCCGCGCTGCTGGCCTCCGCGATGATATTCTTCCTGATCCATGAAACGCTGCCGGTTGAACGGCGGCAAAAATTCCATTTGCGCACCACCATCGGCAACTTCGCGACCCTGTTCCGCCACAAGCGCGTGCTCAGCTATATGCTGGCGAGCGGCTTTAGCTTTGCGGGCATGTTCTCGTTTCTCAGCGCCGGGCCTTTTGTTTACATCGAGCTTAACCACGTTGCGCCGCAGCATTTCGGCTACTACTTTGCGCTGAACATCGTGTTTTTATTTATTATGACCATCATCAACAGCCGCTTCGTGCGGCGCGTCGGGGCGCTGAATATGTTCCGCTTCGGCCTGTTTGTGCAGTTTGCGATGGCCATCTGGCTGGTGATCAGCGCGCAGTTTGATTTTGGCTTCTGGGCGCTGGTGCTTGGCGTGGCGGCCTTTGTGGGCTGCGTTTCGATGGTGTCCTCTAACGGCATGGCGGTTATTCTTGACGAGTTTCCTCATATGGCGGGCACGGCGTCATCGCTGGCAGGGACCTTCCGTTTTGGCATCGGCGCGCTGACGGGGGCGCTGCTTTCCGTGGCAACCTTTAACACCGCCTGGCCGATGATCTGCTCAATCGCCGTGTGCGCTACCTGTTCGATACTCTTCTATTTCTACGCCAGCCGCCCCCGCAAGGCCAAAGCCTAATCCTAAACGGGTACCCAGGTGCCCGTTTGTTAATTCAAATCAACGAAATTTCCCCGCCGTCCTCTACAATTTGTTTCTGAAATGTAAACTTCACAACAACAAAAAGTCACAGCTTTGTAGTTAAAAAGGTTGAGTTAGATCACGGAAAGCGTTACATATAGCGCCGAAACGCGTGCGCAGGCGCACAAATAAGCGTTCCTGTGGGAAAAAAAATTTAACTATTACAGCGGATGTGAAGGGTTTTCATGTTGTTTATGCGCAATTTATCAACATTATGTTAACCTTTGTGTAAACTATTTTAAGTAACACTTTTGTACGAATTTCTTCGGGGAGACGATTTTGAATACGTTACAGCTTTCCATCGTTCACCGCCTGCCGCAAAGCTACCGCTGGTCGGCGGGTTTTGCTGGTCTGAAGGTTGAACCGATTCCGCACCATGCCCAGGGCACGGAAAACTGCCTTATCGGCCTGAAATTGCTCAGCGAAGACGGCGACAAGGCGTGGCCCATCATGCACAAACTTAGCCAGGCGCTTAGCGATATCGAAGTGGACTGCTCGGTGGTGGAATGCGACGGCGAGCCGTGCCTGTTTGTTCATCGCCAGGACGAACCGGCAGCAACCTGCCGGCTGAAGAATTTTGGCGTGGCGATCGCCGAGTCGTTCTCCAGCGTTAATCCTTTCTGACGCGCCCGCAGCCTCAGGCCAGCGCTAAAAGCTGGCGCGTGTACTCCGTCTGCGGCGCCGCAAAAACCTTCTGACATTCACCCTGCTCGACGACTTCCCCCTGCCGCAACACTATTACCTGGTGGCACAGCGACTTCACAATCTTCAGGTCATGGCTGATAAAGATGTACGCCAGCCGGTGCTTTTCCTGCAGCGACTTCAGCAGCGCCAGGATTTGCGCCTGCACGGAACGGTCTAACGAC
Organism: Dryocola mayonis; assembly: GCF_051307045.1. Lineage (NCBI taxonomy): Bacteria > Pseudomonadati > Pseudomonadota > Gammaproteobacteria > Enterobacterales > Enterobacteriaceae > Dryocola > Dryocola mayonis. The sequence goes on along the minus strand of NZ_CP150452.1, from coordinate 2,906,026 downwards.
GAGGTTGGCTCATCCAGAATAATCAGCTGCGGCTGCAGAATAAGCGCGCGGGCAATGGCGATGCGCTGACGCTGGCCGCCGGAAAACTCCGCCGGATAGCGGTGACGGGTTTGCGGATCCAGCCCGACCTCGCTTAATGCCGCTATCACCCTTTGTTCACGTTCGGGCCGCGCTCAGCTGCGGATGATGAACGCGCAGACCCTCTTCGACGATCTGTAAAACGTCCAGCCGCGGGTTAAGCGCCGAATTGGGATCCTGAAACACAACCTGAATGCGATGGCGAAGCGGAAGAAGCTTTTTGCGGTTTAATGCGTGTAGCGGATGCCCGTCAAACCAGATGCCGCCGCTGGAGTGGATTAAGCGCAGCAGCGCCATGCCGGTGGTGCTTTTTCCCGAGCCGGATTCGCCCACCAGCCCAACGCATTCGCCCGGACGCAGCGAGAAGCTCAGCCCTTTAATGCCGTAGTGGTAGCCCACGGTTTTCTTCAGCAGGCCGCGGCGAATGGGGAAGGCGACTTCCAAATCCTCCACCTTTAACAGCGGGGCGCTGCCTTCATCCAGCGGCCAGGGATCGCCGCCCGGCTCGGCGGCCAGAAGCTGTTGCGTATAAGGGTGCCGCGGCGCTTGCAAAAGCGCCGGCGCCTGGTTTTGCTCGACGCATTTTCCGTTTCGCATTACCGCAATATTATCCGCAAGCTGGCGCACGATGCCGAGGTTATGGGTGATAAACAGCAGCCCCATGTTCAGCTCCTGCTTCAGCTCTTTGAGCAGCTGCAGGATTTGCGCCTGGACGGTGACGTCCAGCGCCGTCGTGGGCTCATCGGCAATCAGCAGCTGCGGACGGGTGAGCAGCGCCATGGCGATCATTACGCGCTGGCGCTCCCCGCCGGAAAGCTGGTGGGGAAAATCCGTGAGGCGCGCGGCCGCGTTACGGATGCCTACGCGATCGAGGCAGGTCAGCATTTCGGCCCGCGCGGCTTCGCGGCGCATTCCCCGGTGCAAAGACAAAACCTCATAAAGCTGTTTCTCGATGCTGTGCAGCGGGTTTAGCGAGACCATCGGCTCCTGGAAAATCATGGCGATTTTATTGCCGCGAATACCGCGCAGCATACGTTCCGGCGCACGCAGCAGCTCCTGGCCTTTAAAGTAAATTTCCCCTGCAGGATAAACCGCAGGCGGCGACGGCAGCAGGCGCAGCACCGAAAGCGCCGTCACGCTTTTTCCCGAACCGGATTCGCCCACCAGCGCCAGCGTTTCGCCGGCCTCAATTTGCAGCGATAAATCTTCTACAACCCGGTGGGTAACCCCGCCGTGGCGGAAAGCGATGGAGAGGTTATTAATGGACAGTAGCGGAGTTGTCATATCAGTGCGCCTTACTCGGATCGAAGGCGTCGCGCACCGCTTCGCCAATAAAAATGAGCAGCGTCAGCAAAACGGCCAGGTAAACAAAAGCGGTAATGCCAAGCCAGGGCGCCTGCAGATTGTTTTTACCCTGCAGCAGCAGTTCGCCAAGGGAAGGCGAACCCAGCGGTAAGCCGAAGCCGAGGAAATCCAGCGAGGTGAGGGTGGTTATCGAGCCGCAGAGAATAAAGGGTAAAAACGTCAGCGTGGCGACCATGGCGTTGGGCAGCATATGGCGGGTCATTATCGCCCAGTCGCCGACGCCCATCGCCTGGGCTGCGCGTATATAGTCAAAGTTACGCGTGCGCAAAAACTCCGCGCGCACCACGCTTACCAGGCTCATCCAGCCAAACAGCACCGTGATGCCCAGCAGCCACCAGAAGTTAGGCTGCACCACGCTTGAAAGCAGGATAATCAGAAAAAGCGTCGGCATGCCGGACCAGACCTCGATAAAGCGCTGGCCCCAGAGATCGGCTTTTCCGCCGTAATAGCCCTGGGCTGCGCCTGCCAGAATGCCGATAACGCTGGAAAAGAGCGTCAGCAGCAGGCCAAAAAAAATCGAGATGCGCGTGCCGTACAGCAGCCGCGCCAGCACGTCGCCGCCGTTGGCGTCGGTGCCCAGCCAGTTCTGGCTGCTCGGCGGCGAGGGGAAGGGAACCTGAGTGGCGTAGTTAATGGCCCGGTCGCCAAAGCGAATCGGCGCCCAGAGCGTCCAGCCGTCACGGCTTAAATGTTCGGCAAGCCACGGATCCTGATAGTCCGCGGCGGTAGCCAGCGGGCCGCCGAAATCGCTTTCGCTGTAATTGACCACCACCGGGAAATAAAAGCGATCCTGGTAATGCACAACCAAAGGGCGGTCGTTGGCTACCAGCTCCGAGCCCAGGCTCAGGACGAACAACACGGCAAAGATCCACAGCGACCAGTAGCCGCGTCGGTTATGGCGAAAACGCGCCCAGCGGGCCTGATTCATCGGGCTTAAACGGCTCATCCGCGCCCCTCGAAGTCGATACGTGGGTCAACAAAGGTGTAGGTGATATCGCTGAGAATATTCAGCAGCAGGCCAATAAGGGTGAAAATATAAAGCGTGCCGAACATCACCGGGTAATCCCGGGACAGGGTGGAGTCATAGCCCAGCAGGCCCAAGCCCGTTGAGCGAGAAGATCACCTCGATAAGCACCGAACCGGTAAAAAACATGCTGATAAAGGTGGCCGGGAAGCCGGCGATAACCAGCAGCATGGCGTTGCGGAACACGTGGCGGTAGAGAATTTTCTTCTCGTCCAGGCCTTTCGCCCGGGCGGTCACCACGTACTGCTTGCGGATCTCATCCAGAAAGGAATTTTTCGTCAGCATCGTTAAGGTGGCGAACCCGCCGACGACGGTGGCGAGCACCGGCAGCGTAATATGCCAGAGGTAATCGGTCACCTTTCCATACCACGGCAGGGAGTCAAAGTTTGTCGATACCAGGCCGCGCAGCGGGAACCAGTCCAGATAGCTGCCGCCGGCAAACAGCACAATCAATAAAATGGCGAATAAAAAAGCCGGGATGGCGTAGCCGATAATAATGAAGGTGCTGCTCCAGATATCAAAGCCGCTGCCGTTGCTGACGGCCTTGCGGATCCCCAGTGGAATAGAAACCAGATAGATAATCAGCGTGCTCCACAGGCCAAGGGAAATCGACACCGGCAGGCTTTCTTTAATCAGATGCAGCACGGACGCGCTGCGAAACAGGCTGTCGCCGAAATCGAAACGCACATAGTCCCACAGCATTTTAAAATAGCGCTCGTGAAGAGGCTTATCGAAGCCGTAGCGGTGGGTGATTTCTGCGATCACTTCCGGGTCCAGCCCGCGCGAGCCGCGATACTGGTTATCCGTGCCGTTGCCGACCCCGACTCGCGCACGGCCGCTGCCCATAGCCTCTGCGCTAACGCCGGGCACGCCGGCGCCGTGGCCGAACTGAATATTGGCGATAGCCTGATCCACCGGGCCGCCCGGCGCGATTTGCACGATAAAAAAGTTGATGGTGATGATCGCCCACAGCGTTGGAACGATCAGCAATAAACGCCTGAGCAAATAGCTTCCCACGGTTTCCCCTTAGCGCCGCTGCGCAGGCAACTGCGCGGCTTTATTAACGTCATACCACCAGGTATCAAATCCGGATGCGTATAACGGGTGAATCGCAGGCTTTGAGAATTTATTCCACCAGGCGAAACGGTCCGCCGTCATGTACCACATCGGAATCATGTAGAAATTCCAGGTGAGCACGCGGTCGAACGCCCGGCCCAGCGGCAGCAGCTTTTTCTTATCGCCCTGGTTTGCCACGATTTGATCCACAAGTTTATCTATCACCGGACTTTTCACGCCGGGCGCGTTATAGGTGGAGTCCACGTATTCCGAGGCCCAGGAGATCTGCACGTCGGCGCTTGGATAGGGCATTGCGCTGTACAGCGTGGGCATCATATCGTAATCACGGCTGCGCAGACGGTTGGTGAGCTGCGAATTATCAACCTGGCGGATTTCCATCGTAATGCCCAGCCGCTGCAGGTTGTGCTGGAACGGCAGCACCCACTGGGTGTTGCCGGTGGTGCCGATCAGCAGCTCAAAGGTAAAGGGCTTGCCGGTTTTAACGTTCACCAGCTTCTGGTTTTTTAACGTCCACCCGGCCTGCCCGAGCAGGGCCTGCGCTTTTAACAGGTTATCGCGGTCGAAACCGTTGCCGCTGGATTTGGGCGGTTTATAAATAGTGGTAAAGACTTCCGGCGGCAGATCTTTTTTCAGCGGCGCGAGCAGCGTAAGCTCGTCGGCATCCGGGTACGATCGCGCGGCATATTCCGTATTCTGGAAGTAGCTGTTCGGGCGGCTGAAAGCGCCGTAAAACAGCGCCTTATTCATCCACTCAAAGTCAAACGCCAGGCTTACCGCCTCACGAACTTTACGGTCGGCGAATACCGGACGCTGAATATTAAACGCCAGCCAGCGGGTGTCCTGGGCCGCATCGTTTTCCTGCTCTTCTTTGATGATGTAGCGGCTGGCGAAGTTCTTGCCGATATAGCGCGTAGCCCAGTTTTTGGCCGAGCTTTCGGCGCGGAAATCAAAGGCCCCGGCTTTAAAGGCCTCAAAGGCGACGTTGTCGTCCAGATAATAGTCATAGCGGATGGAGTCGAAATTCCAGCGTCCGCGGTTGACCGGCAGATTGGCGGCCCAGTAATCCTTAACCCGTGAATAGGTAATGTACTGCCCCATACGCCAGGCGGTGATTTTGTACGGGCCGCTCGCCGGCGGCGGCGCGGAAAGGGGATCGCTCAGCTTATGCTTCTGCCAGAACTTTTGCGGAAATACCGGTAGCGAAAACAGGCCCAGCATGCGCTCTTTGCTCGGCTGGGCCCAGCTCAATGCGTATGGTCAGCGGAGCGATAGCTTTGACTTTCGCGCCTTTATAAATAAGCCGGAACTGCGGCACGCCCTCGGTCATAAACTTATTGAAGGTAAAAGCGAAGTCCTGCGCGGTAATGGGGGCGCCGTCGTGAAAACGGGCGCGGGGATTAATCTCTATTTCCGCCCAGGCGAAGTTTGCGGGATAGCGCGCCATTTCCGCCACCAGCGGGTAATAGCTTCCCGGTTCGTCATCTGAGGTAGTAAACAGGGAGTCGTAAAGGGTTTCCGTACGCACGCCGGGATTACCGCGCAGCGCGTAGCGGTTGAAGTTATCGAAGGTGCCAATAGCGGAAAGCGTGATGTTGCCGCCCTTGGGGGCCGCGGCGTTAACGTAGTCGAACCGGGTGAAGTTGATGGCGTATTTAGGCTCTCCCAGCACGGCAAAGGAGTAGCTTTCTTTGATGTCTTCCGCCAGGCTACCGGCGGCAAACAGGCCCAGGCAAAACAGAATAATAGCGCGCACAAGCATCAGTCAGGTCAGTCCTTGTTGAAGAGGGCCACCGCGAGAGTCTCACTCCCGAAACGATAAACAGGCCAACAACCTACCGCTTTATAACACCATGAGGGTAAATCATAAGTCAGGCAAGAGTGATTGTGAAATTAATGGCCGTCTTTGCGGGAATTATCGCCAGCCTGCGACCGATCCCAGCTTACCAGCTGCGCCAGGGTTAACGGATGGCTGAAATAGTAGCCCTGCAGGAAATTCACGCCGCGCTCAATCAGCCATTTTGCCTGCTCCTGGGTTTCAACGCCTTCCGCCACGGTGGCCATATTCAGGCGCTTAGCTAAGGTCAGCACCGCGTCGAGCACCGGCGCCGTAACCGTTTCCATGCCGATGGAGTTGACGAAACCGCGGTCGATTTTCAGATAATCCAGCGTGAAGCGCTCCAGGTAAATCAGCGCGCTGTGCCCGGTGCCGAAGTCGTCTATCGCGATTTCAAAGCCCTGCGCCTGCAGCCAGCAGAACAGGCTCATGGCCTCCTTTTCTTTGAGCATATCGCGTTCGGTAATTTCAAAGACGAGGCTGAAATGGCGCGCGGGCAGGGAGGCGGCAAAAGCGAGAATATCCTCTTTAAAAGTCGGCGCGTATAAATGGCTTGGCGCAAGGTTAATGCCGAGCTTCGCCCCGGCGGGCAGCACGGTACGCAGCTGCTGGGCATCCCGGGCGACCAGCGCAAACAAATGCTGTGTTAACGGCACGATAAGCTGCTGCGCTTCGGCAAAGGCGATGAACGCGTCAGGCGGGATGATGCCGGCCGTGGGGTGCTCCCAACGCATCAGCGCCTCGATTCCCTGCATCTCCAGTTTTTGCGCGTCAAACACCGGCTGGTAGGCCACGTAAAACTGCCCGCGTTTTATCCCGGTCAGGATCTCTTTTCCCGGCCGCATACGCACGGACAAAAAGTAACGGCATATCACGCCGCTGAATAAGCCGGAGATAAGACCCGCCAGCAGCGCCAGCTGAATATCCTCCACAGGCCAGAGCTTGCCGTAGAGATAAATCTTTATCGGATAATCGGGAAGGGTGGCGGTGCGGGTAGGATGCGGCGGCAGGGAAGCGGTACTAACGACTTCAGAAGAAAGCGTCGTCAGCGCCCTGTCCCCAACCACAATCGCGATCGACAGGACGTCGTTCTGGCGAGCGGTAAACAGCAGGTAGGGGATCAGGTTTACATTTAGCGTGGTGAAGACGCCGCGTGCTTCTGACGCCGGGTTTTTAAACCACACCGCTATGGTCGGCTTGCCGGGCATCATCGGCGTGCCGGTCATAATAAAGAGGTCGTTATTTTTAGTTAAATCGATGCCGGGAATAAGCGTATACATCGACATATTCAGCGCGCCGGTGGCGGATGAGCAATAGGCTTCGCCGTCGCGAACCAGCACAAAAGCCCGCACGTTGACGTTAAACGCCGCTCTGGAGGTCAGCTCTCTGTTAACGAGCCGGCAGTCGGCCGCCGTCAAGGGCTGAATGCCGTCTGCGGTGGCGTGGAGGTCGTGAAAGAAAGCGCTTAAATAATGGCGAACGTCTTGCGTCAGCACGTCATATCCCACCTCGCGTTTGTGATGCAGCATCAGGCTGGTTAAGCCGCCAAACAGCAAAGCGCCCACAAGGCCGGCCAAAACGCTGAGATAAGCAATTTTCCCCGGCGTGGAAAAGTAGCGCGCAAAAATATTATGTGCAGACATGAAGAGAGTGTTCCTGCTGACGCAGCAGACGCGGGATTTCCGTGCGTTTTTTTCGTCTGGAGCGTAAAAGACCGGGTGCCTTTATATAGTTTCGTGTGGAAATTATAACGATTGTGGAGGCGTTTGGGAAGGGTAAGGTGCTGATATTAAAACGTTTGGCAAAAAATACGCTGCCGGGGCAGCGTATTTTTTTGTCTCTTCGGGCATCCAAGGGAATTAAATGCCGGTAACGAGAATCAACTACGACTTAACACGCGTCGCGCTTCGTTGTAGCGCTTGTTCCAGTACGGCTCGTTCATGCTGGAGATCACTACGCCGCTGCTGGTGGAGGCGTGTACGAACTGGTTATTGCCGATATAGATGCCCACGTGGCGACCGGTAGAACCCGCGCGGAACAGCACTAAATCACCGGTGCGCAGTTTACTGCGTGAAACGGATTTACCCATTTCCTGCTGTTCGTAGGTTGAACGAGGCAGCTCTAAACCAAACTGATCGCGGAAGGTCTGCTGCACGAAGGCAGAACAGTCGATACCTTTTTTGCTGCTACCGCCAAGGCGGTAACGCACGCCTTTCCAGCTAGCATACTGATCCATAAGACGGGACTTCACGTCTACATTACGGACCATTTCTTCGAATTCATCCTGAGAGGCTTGCAGTAAAAAACTGTCTTTATTGCCGACTGCATGCGTCTCAGAATGCATATTTGCTGTGTTTGTCGAACTACATGCTGAGAGCATTACTGCTACAGCAACCGCGGGAATCGCCCGCAAGATATATCTCAAAATAGGCTGAGATTTGACCATTTTGTTTATTTTCCCTTGATGTCCTTAACGATGCTAATCGTTATACAAAAATACCAACGTGAGGAGACTAATTATCTAAGCGCCGCGAAACAATTCCCTCTGGGCAGAAATGTGGTTTAACGCACACTTTATTTCTGTCAGGGAGACATAAGGATTAGCAGCACAAAACGCATCTGAGAGTACCCTATCACCACAGGGATGGCGAGGGGTTTTCGCAGCTTTTTTATAAGAAATTGTGATGTTAAAAGAAGAAAAATAAATTTGTACAAATGTTAGCAAAAAGTGCTGCTTATCTATGCAGGTTCTTCAAATTTCAAGGGAAAAATAATGGTTAATAACCAGGCTATTTTTCCCCAGCTGAAAAAAGCAGCCGGGATCCTGTGCGGATCCCGAATAATTTGCGTTAGGGGATGTTTATTTTATGTTATGAACTTGTTTTATTTTTGCCGGGAAGCGTGCGATTCAGAACGTTAATTAACCCGTCGCTGAGTGGGGTTAATAGCACCCACGGCAGGCCAACCAGCGCTATAGAGAGCGCCCCGACAAATACATCGGTAAACCAGTGTGCGCCAATCATTATGCGCGGCAGGGCAAATACCAGGAAAATAAGCACCGCAATAAAGAACGCTTTTTGACCAAAATAACGCAGCATAAAACCGGTAAAAATGAGCAGCATTAAACCATGGTCGCCGGGGAAGCTGTCTTTCGAGGCGTCCTTGGTCGGGAAATGCAGCAGCTCGCTGACGCGGTGGATATCGGTGAAATAGAGCGTTGGGCTGACGTGGGAAACCGGAATCAAATGACCCAGTTGATTGATCACCACCGCGCTTAGCAGCATCACGATGCCCATAATAACCAGGCGGCGACGGCCGGCGGGCGTTTCGTGCCACCAGAACCAGGCAAACAGCGAGCCCATCGCCAGCAAAGAGATGCCGTCGAATACGCGGTTATTGGTAACGGCGACCAGCACCAGGAAAGCGTGGCTTTTCACCAGCTCTTCATTGAAGAAATGAAAAATACCGGAGTCCAGGGTGAACCAGAATCCATGGTTTTCAGGCAGGTACCAGCTAAAAAACAGCGCCAGGCCCAGGGCGTTCAGTAACACAATCAGCGGTAAGCGAATTTTCATCATGCAGGCTTTATTTATCATCTGACAAGTCGGGGAGGGTAGACTTACAAACTTAAACGTAGCTTCAACAGAGTGCTTTGCAAGCTGTTCCAGTCCGTCTCTTCACTATTTATCAATTCGATACGACTATCCGGCGGCGCGACGTTTTGCGTCTCGATATGCAGGTCGTCGCCCTGACGATTGATACGCACCAGGCCTTCAGCAATGCGCAGCACCCCTTTTACCCGGCTCACCGGCGCAAGCCTTGCCCATTCCAGAATGCCGATGGTGTCGAAAACAGTATCCGCATCGAAGATCCAGCCGCAGGCAAAGTAGCCCTGGCCGCTGTTCACGCTGCGTCTCCAGCGCTGGTGGCCCGGCAGGCTTAATGCGGCAAGCCCGCGGTTAGCGGCGTGAGTATGGCTATGTTCGGCGCTGGCCGGCAGTTCGCGCAGGTTCTGGCGAGGCCTGTCTAACAGGCTGATATCAATCTCCCCTTTTTGCGTCAGCACCACTTCCCGCCCGCTGGCGTGCGCCTGCTGCCAGTCGGCCAGAGCCTGACGGCTTTGGTCATTAGCGCGATCGCTCTTATTGGCGATAACGATATCGGCGGCGGCAAGCTGATCGCGGAAATTGTCATTGTTAACGGCGCGCTCATCAAGCAGCTGGCGAGCGTCGAGCAGGCAGAGCGTAGCCTTAAGGTCGATCCAGGGCTGGTAAACGTCCGCGGTAAGCATGTCGAGGATTTGCTTCGGGTGGCCAAGCCCGGTGGGTTCAATAAGCAGGCGGTCCGGCTTTGCCTGGCGCAGCAGGGTATTTAACCCAACCTGCATCGGCAGTCCGTTTACGCAGCACATACAGCCACCGGGGATCTCCTTGAGCAGCGCGCCGCTGTCGGCCAGCAAAGCGCCGTCAATGCCGACTTCGCCAAACTCATTAACCAGCACCGCCCACTTTTCGTCGCGGGGTTTACTGGCAAGAAGATGCAAAATGGTGGTGGTTTTTCCGCTGCCGAGGAAGCCGGTAATCAGGTTGGTTTTGGTCACTGTCGCTCCGGATAATAGCAATCGCGCTGATGATAATTATCGCTATCCTGAACAACATTTGGAAAAAAATGAAGCCTTAACAGGAGACGTTATTTAACGGCAGCCTGTTAAGGGCATGGATTGTCAATTATCCGATGAGGTCGGCAACGCTCCGGCGGGCGCCTTTGCTGCACAGCTCATCCCATGCGGCGCCAACGCGGCTGACGAAACGCTCATCGGCAGGCAGATCGCTGCCGAAGATTTCAGTCAGGCTCAGCAGGGCGGCAACCCGCTCTTTTTCCGAGGCGTTATCCACCAGCCCTTTAATTTTTTGCGCCAGCGGATCGCGGACGTCGATGGCGTTTCCGGCATCGTCAACCCCGCTGACATAGCGCATCCAGCCCGCGATGCCCAGCGCCAGGCAAGGCCATTCATCTCCCTGCTGCAGGTGCCAGCGCACGCTTTCCAGCATGCGCTGCGGCAGTTTCTGGCTGCCGTCCATCGCGATTTGCCAGGTACGGTGCTGCAACGCGGGGTTGCTAAAGCGCGCTAAAAGATTGTTTGCGTATTGTTGCAGATCGACACCCGTCACGCGCAGTGTCGGCGCCTGTTCCTGCATCATTAGCCGATGCGCCGCGCGGTAGAAACTCTCATCCGCCATGCATTCATTAATGTGCTGATAGCCGGCGAGATAGCCCAGCCAGGCGAGGAAAGAGTGGCTGCCGTTAAGCATGCGCAGCTTCATCTGCTCCCACGGCATCACGTCGTCGACCATCTCAACGCCGGCTTCTTCCCACCGCGGGCGGCCAGCGACGAAATTGTCTTCGATAACCCACTGAATAAAGGGTTCACCGGAGATAGCGCACGGATCTTCAACGCCCAGGGTATCGGTGATTTCCTGCAAGGATTCCGGCGTGGCGGCGGGCACGATACGATCGACCATGGTGCCCGGAAAAGTCACCTGCTCGCCTATCCAGTCGGCCAGCTGCTGGCTGCGTTTTTCCGCCATGCCGATAATGGCATTGCGCACGACGTGACCGTTATCAGGAATGTTATCGCACGAAAGCACGGTAAAAGGACGCAGGGCCGCGCTCGCGGCGGCGGTTTAACGCTTCAACCAGAATTCCCGGCGCCGAATGGGGCGCGCCCGGATTTTGCAGATCGTGAACGATGCGCTCGTTACTGGTATCCAGCCTGCCCGTCGCCGGGTCGATGCAGTAACCCTTTTCGGTCACCGTCAGCGAAACAATGGCCACCTGCGGCTCGCAAAACTTTTCGATAATGGCCTCCAGCCCGTCGAGCTTCGCGTTCAGGCACTCCTTCACGGCGCCGACAATAATAGCCTGATTACCCGCAGGCCCTTTTTCCAGCACGGTATACAGATGATCCTGGGCGCGCAGGGCGCTCATCAGCTTATCGCCGCTAAACAGGCTGATTTCGCAGATGCCCCAGTCGCCGCCCAGCGCGTTAAGCACGCGGTCGGTCAGCAGCGCCTGGTGGGCGCGGTGAAAGGCGCCAAAGCCAAAATGCACGATGCGCGTCTTTAACGCGCTACGGTCGTAACGCGGCTGCTGAATACTGGCCGGCAGGCTGACTGAAGCGATGGTGTTCATAAAATGCAAATCCTGATTAACGAATTAGTAACATGCCTAGTCTAAAGTTATATGACAGCAAATTGAATTGGTGTGCTGGCTTTATCGTTTTAATGTGAGCTGGATCAACCAATTTCGCGGGTAAAATGGATCGTTGCCGGCTTTGTGGTATGGTAGTCGTCAAAGCAATATTGTAGAATTGGTATGACAACTTATTCAATGAGGAACTGGTAATGGAACAAACCTGGCGTTGGTATGGACCGAAAGACCCGGTATCGCTGGATGATGTGCGCCAGGCGGGCGCAACCGGCGTCGTCACCGCTTTGCACCACATTCCAAACGGCGAGGTCTGGCCGGTAGCTGAAATCAAACAGCGCCAGGCCGAGCTCGCGGCGAAAGGGCTGACCTGGTCAGTGGTAGAGAGCATTCCGGTACACGAAGAGATTAAAACCCATACCGGCGACTACGACCGGCATATCGCCAACTATCAGCAGAGCATTCGCAACCTGGCCGCATGCGGCATCGACACCGTCTGCTACAACTTCATGCCGATCCTCGACTGGACCCGCACCGACCTGGAATATGAACTGCCGGACGGCTCAAAAGCCCTGCGTTTTGACCAGATCGCCTTTGCCGCCTTCGAGCTGCATATCCTGCAACGTCCCGGCGCGCAGGCGGACTACAGCGAAGAAGAGCGGCGCCAGGCGCTGGACTACTTCCATAACATGTCCGGGGCGGAAAAAGAGAAGCTGACCCGCAATATCATCGCCGGCTTACCGGGTGCGGAAGAGGGCTATACGCTCGATCGGTTCCGCGCTCGCCTGGCGGAGTATGACGGCATCGACAAAGCGCAGCTGCGTGAAAACATGGCCTACTTCCTGCGCGCGATTGTTGCGGTAGCGGAAGAGGTCGGCGTACGCCTGGCCGTGCACCCGGACGATCCGCCGCGTCCGATCCTCGGCCTGCCGCGCATTGTCTCGACCATTGAAGACATGCAGTGGCTGAAGGAGACGGTCGACAGCATCCATAACGGCTTCACCATGTGCACCGGCTCCTACGGCGTGCGCGCGGACAACGATCTGGTGCGCATGATTGAAACCTTCGGCGATCGCATTCACTTTACCCATCTGCGCGCTACCTGCCGCGAAGAAAACCCGAAAACCTTCCATGAAGGTGCGCATCTGCAGGGCGATGTGGATATGGTGTCGGTGGTGAAGGCGATTCTTACCGAAGAGCAGCGCCGTAAAAACAGCGGCGACTTGCGTCCTATTCCGATGCGCCCGGATCACGGCCACCAGATGCTTGACGATCTGCACAAGAAAACGAACCCCGGCTACTCGGCGATTGGCCGCCTGAAAGGGCTGGCGGAAGTGCGCGGCGTGGAGCTGGCGTTGAAGCAGACGATGTTCCCGGATTTGCTGAAGTAGTTTTCAGCCGCCATAAAAAAACCCGCCGCGGCGGGTTTTTTATTTTCTTAGTCCGCGCGGGCCCATCGAGCGCTTCTCAGCGATATGGATGCGGATCTTCTCGCCGGTCACCATGTATTCCGGCACCTGAATCACAAGGCCGGTGGAAAGGGTGGCGGGCTTGGTGCGGGAGCTTGCGGAAGCGCCTTTAATGCCCGGCGCCGTTTCAACAATTTCCAGATCCACGGTTTGCGGCAGTTCCAGCGCCAGCAGCTGGCCGTCCCAGGTCAGCACCTGCATGTCCGGCATGCCGCCTTCCGGGATGAACTGCAGCTCTTCTTCAATCTGATCTTTGGTGAAGATGTACGGGGTGTAATCTTCTTTATCCATAAATACGTATTCGTTGCCATCGATATAGGAGAAATCAACGAAACGACGGGTCAGGGTAATGGTATCGACGATGTCGTCGCCTTTAAAACGCTCTTCCACCTTCTGTCCGGTGCGGACGTCGGAAAAACGCATTTTATAAAGGGTTGCCGCGCCGCGCGCGCTCGGCGACTGAATGTCGATATCTTTTACAATCAGCAACTTGCCGTTGTAGTTCAGTACCATGCCTTTTTTGACTTCGTTAGCTCTTGCCATCGATGTTTCCTGTAAAAAATTGAGGGGCGAAAATATTGCGACAAATTACTCGCGAGGTGCATTTCAGGCAAGCGGATTTCATCGTCTGTGCGACAAAGTATAAATGAGCATAGTAAAGCCCGCGTGGTACTGATACAGTCCGCCCACAAGCCAGCCCACCGGAGTAATGCTGATGGACTGCCGTCCTGATTGCGGAGCCTGCTGCACCGCGCCTTCTATTTCAAGCCCGATACCCGGCATGCCCAACGGCAAGCCGGCAAACACCCCTTGCGTTCAGCTGGCCGCAGATATGCGCTGCAAAATATTCTTCTCGCCGCTACGCCCGAAAGTCTGCGCGAGCCTGCAGGCCAGCCGCGAGATGTGCTTCACAAATCGGGATCAGGCGATGATATATCTGATTAAACTCGAAGCGGATACCGCGCCTTAAACGTCTTTAATACGCGCCATGCAATAGGCCGTAACGGCTATCATGCCCAGCGCGATAAAAAATACGCTGTGGTAGTTCCAGATTTCAGCAGCCACGCCCGCCAAAGAACCGGCGATAATCCAGCCCACGCGCGTGGTATTGGTGTAAAGCGTGGTGGCGGCTCCCGCCTGGCCCGGCATCAAATCCTGAAAATAAAGCATGCCGATGCCCGCCAGAATGCCGATAAAAATAGCGTTCAGCAGCTGTAAAGCAAGCAGCATGATTTCATTGTGCAGGGTCAGCATGCCGACGTAAAACAGCAGGCCCGCGACGGCCGCAATACGCATCAGCAGGCGCTTACCGAAGCGTTTGGCGTAATAGCCCGCAATCAGCATGGTAGGGATTTCCAGACCGGCGGCCGTCCCCATCATCACCCCCGCCAGCTTCTCCGGCAGATGCAGTTCATTAATGATGTAAAGCGGCATATTGATGATGTACAGGCTGTTGCAGCCCCACATCATGGTGCAGGCGACAAACAGCAGCAGCGCATCGCGGCGGTTGCGGCGCGGGGCTTCAAGCCGGCCGGCCGTAGCCAGCGGCTCTTTGCGCATGGAGGGCAGAAACAGCCACACCATCAGGCTACAAACCACAAACGCAAAGGCCGCGCTGAGATACATGGCGGTGAAGCCGAAACCCAGCGCCAGCGCATAGGCGATTGGCGGGCCGATAACCCAGGCAAGCGACACCTGAGCGCGCAAAATAGAGCTGAACATCACGGCTTCGCGCCCGGTGCGGTCAGCGTGCTCGCGGGCAAGGGCGAACATCTGCGGGTTGGCGGTCGAGCCAAAACTGCTCAGAAACACCCCGACAAACAGCAGGATAAAGTAGTTCCGGTTCCAGGCAAACAGCACGCAGGCCAGTGCGCCGAGCAGGCAGCAGACGAAGATCAGCGACTTGCGGTCGCCTTTACGATCCGAACGCCCGGCCAGAAACTGGCTGACCAGAATGCCGATTACCGCGCTGCCGGTAAAGAAGAAGCCCACCATCGCCGGACGAACGTGCACCTCCTCGGTTAAAAACAGGCTCAGCGTCGGCGTTTGCAGGGCGCCGGCAATGCCGGTTAAAAAAGCTACAATCAAGAAGGCGGAAGAGGTCAGATCGAGAGGCTTACGGGCGGCGGCAACAGGGGTGTTTTGCATGGGCTTGGGATCGGTTAAAAGGGAACGCGCGGAGTTTACGCGCCTCGTCACAAAATAAACAGCCGTTCAAATCAAAAGCGATACAAAAAGCTAAAACGGCGTTCTGATTTCATGCCTTAACCCGCCGGATTTTGCCTTAACGGCGTTCAGCTTTGCCGTTTCGATTAGCAAGGAATGTGCGGAACCTCAAAAATTTGGCAACGAAATGACAACAAAACTTGCCTGATTTTCGGGAAAAACACACACTCCTTGAAACGTTTCAGCGTCGTCTTCGTTTAAAGCCTGAGTGGAGTGACGCTTTTTTTCTCACGCAAGCTGAATCGTTTCAATTCAGCAGGAGAGGAACCATGTTTCAGTTATCTGTGCAGGATATCCACCCGGGGCAGAGCGCCGGGAATAAAGAAGAGGCCATCCGTCAGGTTGCCGCGGCGCTCACGCAGGCGGGTAACGTAAGCGAAGGCTATGTGGACGGGATGCTGGCCCGCGAGCGGCAAACCGCAACCTATCTTGGCAACGGCATCGCCATTCCACACGGCACCACCGATACCCGGGATCTGGTGTTAAAAACCGGCGTTCAGGTTTATCAGTTTCCGCAGGGCGTTGAATGGGCCGAAGGGCAGAAAGCCTACGTCGCCATCGGCATTGCGGCCAGCTCCGACGAACACCTTGGCCTGCTGCGTCAGCTGACGCACGTGCTGAGCGACGATGCGGTGGCCGGGCAGTTAAAAACGGCAACCACCGCCGAAGAGCTGCGCGCGCTGCTGATGGGCGAAAAGCAAAGCCCGGCGCTGCTGTTTGATAACTCGCTTCTTACGCTGGACGTCAACGCGGACGATCTGATGACCCTGCAGGCGTTAAACGCAGGCCGTATCCGGCAGGCCGGCGCCGCCGACGCTTCCTTCGTAAGCCAGGTGGTGTCCAGCAAGCCGCTGTATCTCGGCCAGGGAATCTGGCTTAACGACAGCACCGAGGGCAACCTTGCGAGCGCCGTGGCCATCAGCCGTCCGACCCATACGTTTGAAGCCGAAGGCAAGCCGGTCGCCCTGCTGATGACCGTGGCCGTGGTCGACGACCAGCCGCTGCAGCTGCTTAACCGCCTGAGCGACATGCTGATAAGCAATAAAGCTGAAAACCTGCTGAACGCGGATGCGCCGACTTTGCTGACGCTGCTGACCAGCGATACGGCTACGGCTGAAAACCTGCTGACCGAAGAGTTCACCATCCGCAACGAGCACGGTCTGCACGCGCGCCCGGGCACCGTTCTGGTGAACACCATTAAACAATTTACCAGTGAGATAACCGTGACAAACCTCGATGGTTCCGGCAAGCCGGCCAACGGGCGCAGCCTGATGAAAGTGGTTGCGCTGGGCGTGAAAAAAGGCCACCGCCTGCGCTTTACCGCGCAGGGCGATGACGCGCAGCAGGCGCTGCAGGCGATTGGCGAAGCTATCGCCGCCGGTCTGGGCGAGGGGGCAGCATGACCAGACGCGTAGCTACCATCACCCTTAACCCGGCTTACGATCTTGTTGGTTACACCGCGGAAATTGAACGCGGCGAAGTAAACCTGGTGCGCACCACCGGGCTGCACGCCGCGGGTAAGGGCATCAACGTCGCCAAAGTGCTTAAGGACCTCGGCATCGACGTCACCGTCGGCGGTTTCCTCGGCAAGGACAACCAGGACGGCTTTCAGCAGCTGTTCAGCGAGCTGGGCATTGCCAACCGCTTCCAGGTCGTCCAGGGCCGCACCCGTATTAACGTCAAGCTGACCGAAAAGGACGGCGAGGTCACCGACCTGAACTTCTCCGGCTTTGAGGTGACGCCGGCGGACTGGGAGCGCTTTGTCGCCGACTCCCTGAGCTGGCTTGGCCAGTTCGACATGGTTTGTGTGAGCGGCAGCCTGCCTGCGGGCGTCACGCCGGAAGCCTTCACCGACTGGATGACGCGCCTGCGCAGCCAGTGTCCGTGCATTATCTTCGACAGCAGCCGCGAGGCGCTGGTGGCGGGCCTGAAAGCCGCGCCGTGGCTGGTGAAGCCTAACCGCCGCGAGCTGGAAATCTGGGCCGGCCGCAAGCTGCCGGAAATGAAAGACGTGATTGACGCCGCGCACGCGCTGCGCGAGCAGGGCATCGCCCATGTGGTTATCTCGCTGGGCGCCGAAGGGGCGCTGTGGGTAAACGCGTCGGGCGAATGGATTGCTAAACCGCCGGCCTGCGAGGTTGTCAGCACCGTCGGCGCCGGGGATTCCATGGTCGGCGGCCTGATTTACGGCCTGCTGATGCGTGAGTCCAGCGAGCACACCCTGCGCCTGGCCACGGCCGTCGCCGCGCTGGCGGTAAGCCAGAGCAACGTTGGAATAACAGATCGCACGCAGCTGGCCGCCATGATGGCCCGTGTTGACCTGAAACCGTTTAACTGATTCAGGAGAGGAACCATGAAAACGCTGCTGATTATCGACCCTACGCTTGGACAGGCGCGCGCATACCTCGCGAAAACCCTGCTGGGCGCCGCGGCGCAAAAAGCGCATCTGACGATTACCGATAACCCAAACGAAGCCGAACTGGCTATCGTGGTGGGTGACGCCATTCCTGCGGATAGCGCGCTGAACGGCAAAAATGTCTTTCTCGGCGATATAGACCGCGCGGTGCTGCATCCGGAGCTGTTTTTAAGCGAGGCAAAGGGCAAAGCCAAACCTTACACCGCGCCCGTGGCCGAAGCGGCGGCGGTTGCGGTAGCCAAAGGCCCGAAACGCATCGTTGCGGTCACCGCCTGCCCTACCGGCGTGGCGCATACCTTTATGGCTGCTGAAGCCATTGAAACCGAAGCGAAAAAACGCGGCTGGTGGGTGAAGGTCGAAACCCGCGGCTCCGTCGGCGCAGGCAATGCCATCACCCCTGAAGAAGTGGCTGAAGCGGACCTGGTGCTCGTTGCGGCGGACATCGAAGTGGACCTGGCGAAGTTTGCCGGTAAGCCGATGTACCGTACTTCTACCGGCCTTGCGCTGAAGAAAACCGCCCAGGAGCTGGATAAAGCCGTGGCTGAAGCCAGACCTTACGAAGCGACAGGACAAAGCGCTGCCGCCGCGAAGGAAGGCAAAAAAGAGAGCGCGGGCGCCTATCGCCACCTGCTGACCGGCGTCTCCTATATGCTGCCGATGGTGGTGGCGGGCGGGCTGTGTATCGCGCTTTCCTTCGCGTTCGGTATCGAAGCCTTTAAAGTGCCGGGCACGCTTGCCGCGGCGCTGATGCAAATCGGCGGCGGCTCAGCCTTTGCGCTGATGGTGCCGGTGCTGGCGGGCTATATCGCCTTCTCCATCGCCGACCGTCCGGGCCTGACGCCGGGCCTGATCGGCGGTATGTTAGCGGTGAGCACGGGTTCCGGCTTTATCGGCGGCATCATCGCCGGCTTCCTTGCGGGTTACGTGGCGAAAGCCATCAGCACTAAGCTGAAGCTGCCGCCGAGCATGGAAGCCCTGAAGCCAATCCTGATCATTCCGCTGATTTCCAGCCTGATCGTCGGCCTGGCGATGATCTATCTGATTGGCACGCCGGTTGCGAAAATCCTTGAGGGCCTGACCCACTGGCTGCAAACCATGGGCACCGCTAACGCGGTTCTGCTGGGTGCAATCCTCGGCGGCATGATGTGCACCGACATGGGCGGTCCGGTGAACAAAGCGGCGTACGCCTTTGGCGTCGGCCTGCTGAGCACCCAGACCTACGCGCCAATGGCGGCCATTATGGCGGCGGGCATGGTTCCACCGCTGGCGCTGGGTCTGGCGACGCTCGTTGCCCGTCGTAAATTCGACAAGGCGCAGCAGGAGGGCGGCAAAGCGGCGCTGGTGCTCGGCCTGTGCTTTATCACCGAAGGGGCGATTCCTTTCGCGGCCCGCGACCCGATGCGCGTACTGCCCTGCTGTATCGTTGGCGGCGCGGTGACCGGTGCAATCTCCATGGCCGTTGGCGCGAAGCTGATGGCGCCGCACGGCGGCCTGTTCGTTCTGCTGATTCCTGGCGCCATTACGCCGGTGCTGGGCTACCTGATTGCCATTGTGGCGGGTACGCTGCTGGCCGGTCTGTCGTACGCCTTCCTGAAGCGCCCGGAAGGGGAGCTGGCCGCAAAAGCCGCTTAATCTCCAGGACCGCTAAGCTTTACCTCAACGCCTCCGGCCAGACCGGGGGCGTTTTGCTTTCCAGCTGCGCAAAGCTTCACTTACAGCCTGAATTAACCTTTGAAGGTTGCCTGATGAACCATATGGTTCAAACTTAGCTTATCGTCAGTCAGCCTCAGAGGAATATATGCAGCGTTCAATAGCCACAGTTTCCGTTGCCGGTACGTTGCCCGAAAAGCTTCGCGCCATAGCCAATGCGGGTTTCCGTGGCGTGGAAATCTTCGAACCCGATCTGCAGGCCTGGGAAGGCGGCGCCCGCGATATCGCGCGGCTTGCTGCCAGCCTCGATCTGCAAATCCTGCTCTACCAGCCGTTTCGTAACTTCGAGGGGATGCCTGCGGAAGATTTGGCGGCAAATATGGAGCGCGCGCGTAGAACTTTTGCCACCATGCAGCAGCTGGGCTGCGAACAGCTGCTGCTGTGCAGCAACGTTGACGAGCGCGCCAGCGCAGACCGTCACCGGCAGGCTGAAGATCTGGCGAAAATAGCCGACCTTGCCCGGCAGCACGGCATAAGAATCGGTTTTGAAGCGCTGGCCTGGGGCAGGCATATTCGACGTTACTCCCAGGCCTGGGATCGCGTAAAAGCCGTCGATCATCCGTCGTTAGGGCTGGTGCTGGACAGTTTTCACGTGCTGTCTACCGGAGACGAGCTGCGGCTTGCAGATATACCGCTGGAGAAGATCTTTTTTGTGCAGCTGGCTGACGCGCCGCGCAAAGATCTCGACGTGCAGGAGTGGAGCAGGCGCTTTCGTTGTTTCCCCGGCACGGGCGATCTGCCGGTGCCCGCCTTTGCCCGCGCATTGCTGGATAAAGGCTATCGCGGCCCCTGGTCGCTTGAGATCTTCAACGAGGAGTACCAGACCGCGCCGGCGGAAAATATTGCTAAGGCCGGGTTCGAGTCTTTCGGCTGGCTGGAAGAGAAGCTTAGCTAAAGCGCGCAGGCGGATAAGCTTAAGCGCCATCCGCCATAACGCGTTACGCGGCGGTTTCCTGACGCTGCTGGGCTTTCAGCCAGGCGATTTCTTCCGCCCAGATATCCGGATTGGTGGTTTCCAGAATCAGCGGAATGCCGTTAAAACGGTCGTCGCGCATAATCCAGCTGAAGGGCGCGTGGCCGATATTGCCCTCGCCGAGACTGTTATGACGGTCGACGCGGCTGGCAAAGGCGCTTTTTGCATCGTTAAGGTGCATGCCGCGCAGGTATTTAAAGCCGACGATCCTTTCGAACTCGCTAAAGGTTTTTTCGCATTCTTCTTCGGTGCGTAAATCATAGCCTGCCGCAAACGCGTGACAGGTATCGATGCACACACCGACGCGCGATTTGTCCTCGACGCCGTCGATAATCGCTGCCAGATGCTCAAAGCGGAAGCCCAGGTTGCTGCCCTGGCCCGCGGTGTTCTCAATCACCGCCGTTACGCCCCGGGTTTTATCAAGCGCCACGTTAATGGACTGGGCGATCTTCGCCAGGCACTCTTCTTCTGAGATCTGCTTGAGGTGGCTGCCGGGATGGAAGTTCAGCAGCGTCAGCCCGAGCTGTTCGCAGCGCTGCATCTCGTCAATAAAGGCCTCGCGGGACTTTTCCAGCGCCTCTGTGACCGGGTGCCCAAGGTTAATCAGATAGCTGTCGTGGGGCAGGATCTGGCCCGGCGCGTATTGATACTTTTCGCAGGCGCGTTTGAAACTGCTGATAACTTCTTGGGTCAGCGGGGCGGCCCGCCATTGACGCTGGTTTTTCGTGAACAGGGCAAACGCGGTGGCTTGCAGCTCGTGGGCGCGAATGGCGGCGTTTTCCAGCCCGCCCGAGGCGCTAACGTGCGCTCCAATAAACTTCATCTTTTCGTCTCCTGTCAAAACCCGCTACCGGGAAAGCGACAATGATAGCGGGTTAACAGGAATATTTCCGTTCCAGATTATGCCAGCAGATGGTGGACGCCGAGGTTAATCGCGCCGCCGCCGATAATCAGCCAGACAAACAGCACCAGCGCCATCAGTAAAGGACGCACGCCGGCTTTTTTCAGCGCGCCGATGTGGGTGGTTAAACCCAGCGCCGCCATCGCCATCGCCAGCAGGAAGGTATCCAGCGTCACCAGCGCGTTGACCAGCGGGTTAGGCAGCAGATGGAACGAGTTAACTATCGCCACCAGGATAAACAGCACCGCAAACCATGGAATGGCGATTTTGCCCGTCCGTGACGCGCCCGCCGGAGCAAGCTGTTTGATTCTTGCCGCCAGCAAGATCAGGAACGGCGCCAGCATCATCACGCGCAGCATTTTGGCGATCACCGCCGCATTTTCCGTTTCCGGGCTGATGGCGTGGCCGGCGGCCACAACCTGCGCGACCTCATGCATGGTTGAACCGGCGTAAATCCCGAATGCTTCCGGCGTGAACCAGTGGGCGACAAGGGGATAAATCATCGGATAGATGAAGATCGCCAGCGTGCCGAAGATAACCACGGTCGCCACGGCGACGGTCACCTTGCTGGCTTCGGCCTTAACAACCGGCTCGGTGGCAAGAATAGCCGCCGCGCCGCAGATGCTGCTGCCCGCGCCAATCAGCCAGCTGGTTTGTTTATCCAGGCCGAACATTTTTTGGCCCAGCACGCAGGCCAGCATAAAGGTACTGGTTAAGGTCAGCATATCGATAATCAGCCCGCTTGCGCCCACGTCGGCAATTTGCGAAAACGTCAGGCGGAAGCCATAAAGAATAATCCCCAGCCTTAATAAATGCTGTTTGGCGAACAGTACGCCGTCGTCGCACTGCCGTGAAATGTTTGGGTACAGGGTGTTGCCGACGATCATTCCGCACAGGATGGCGAGCGTCAGCGCGCCCAGGCCGAGTCCGGCAACGGCCGGAATATCGCCCAGCCAGAGTGCCAGCGCGGTAATAGCGCCTGATAGCGCCAGCCCCGGCAGAAGATGCCGCGGGGCGTGGCGGTGAGCGGGAACGGTAAGTTCAGTCATAACCTTCTCCTTTGTGATGGCCAAAGGTTAAGGCCGGCTGGTTTAAAAATAAAATTGATTATATATTTATAATCAATCTGAATAAGTAATAAGACAGGTTTTTATGCATATCACCCTACGGCAGCTTGAAGTGTTCGCCGAAGTCTTAAAAAGCGGCTCCACCACCCAGGCCTCGCAGATGCTTGCGCTCTCCCAGTCGGCGGTGAGCGCGGCGCTTGCCGACCTTGAAGGGCAGCTTGGCGTTCAGCTTTTCGATCGCGTCGGTAAGCGACTGGTCATCAACGAGCACGGACGTTTGCTCTATCCGCGCGTGGTCGGGCTGCTGGAGCAGGCGGGTGAAATAGAACAGCTGTTCCGCGAAGACAACGGCGCAATCCGCGTTTACGCCAGCAGCACCATCGGCAACTACATTCTGCCGGCGATGATCGCCCGCTACCGCCGTGATTTTCCGTCCTTGCCGCTGGAAATGAGCGTGGGCAACAGCCAGGACGTGATTAACGCCGTGGCGGATTTTCGCGTGGATATCGGTCTTATCGAAGGCCCGAGCCATATGACCGAGCTGGTAACCGAGCCGTGGCTGGAGGACGAGCTGGTGGTGTTTGCCGCGCCTTCGGCGCCGCTGCTGTCAAAACCCGTCACCCTGGAGTCGCTGGCCGCCCAGCAGTGGATCCTGCGTGAGAAAGGCTCGGGCACGCGTGAAATCGTCGACTATCTTCTGCTCTCCCATCTGCCGCAGTTCCATCTGGGCATGGAGCTTGGCAATTCGGAAGCGATAAAGCACGCCGTTCGCCACGGGCTTGGGATTAGCTGCCTTTCGCGCAGGGTAATCGAAGAGCAGCTGGAAACCGGCTCGCTGGTCGAAGTCGCCGTGCCGCTGCCGCGCCTGGTGCGCACCCTGTACCGCATTCATCACCGACAAAAGCATATCTCTAACGCCCTGCAGCGTTTCCTGCGCTACTGCGAAGCCTGATGCACTAAAAAATGGCGGCGGCACCTTATTGGGGGGCCGCCGCGAGGCAGCGTCGCGTCACGGCAGAGCACAATTTCCCGCTGGGCAAGAAAATATCTCCGCGCGCCTCGTTGGCACATTAGTTGCAAATTTGAATCTAAAGAATCTTTTGTTTCAATCAGGCGACGAGGCTGCACATGACGATGAAAAAATGGTTGTTCACTTTAGTTGGCGCAACGGTGCTGCTGGCCCAGGCCGGGGCGGCGATGGCGGATCGGCTGCAGGATATAGAAAAGCGCGGCGTGCTGCGCGTGGCGGTGCCGCAGGATTTTCCGCCCTTTGGCTCGGTGGGTACCGACCTGCAGCCCCAGGGTTACGATATCGATATGGCGGCCCTGCTTGCCAGGGGCATGAAGGTCAGGCTGGAGCTGGTGCCGGTGACCAGCGCCAACCGCGTGCCGTATCTGCAAACCAATAAGGTGGATTTGGTTATCTCAAGCCTTGGTAAAAACGCCGAGCGCGAAAAAGTAATCGACTTCAGCCGCGCCTACGCTCCGTTCTTCCTCGGGGTCTTCGGCCCGAAGGAGAGCGCCCTGAGCGATGCTAAAGACCTGGGCGGCAAATCCGTGGGCGTAACGCGCGGCGCGGTGGAGGATATGGTGCTAAGCGACCTTGCTCCGAAGGACGCGCAGGTCAAACGCTACGAAGACAACAACACCACTATTTCCGCTTACCTGTCCGGCCAGGTGCAGTACCTTGCCACCGGCAACCTCGTGGTGGCGGCTATCGCCCGGCAGAATCCGGCAAAAGCGCCGGTCAGCAAGTTTATGCTGCAGGATTCGCCGTGCTTTATCGGGCTGAAGAAAGGCGAGCCGGCGCTGAAGGCGAAAGTGGACGAGCTTATCGACGCCGCGCTCAAAGACAACTCCCTCAACACGATGTCGCAGAAATGGATGCACGCGCCGCTGCCTGCCAGCATTGCGCTTTGAGGTGCGACAACGATGATCGCGCAACTTGATTTTGCCGCGCTGCTGCCATACTGGCCGCAGCTGCTCTCCGGGCTGTGGACCACGCTGACCTTAACCGCGCTGGCGACCGTGGGCGGCATCGCTATCGGGGTTACCGGCGCTGCGATCCGCAGCGGCAAGCCGGGTCCGCTGAGCCTGGTATGGGGCGGCTACGTTGAGCTTATCCGCAATACGCCGTTCGTGGTGCAGCTGTTCTTTATCGTCTTCGGCCTGCCGGGGCTGGGGCTGAAGATGACCGCCGGCCAGGCGGCGCTGCTTGCCATGCTGGTGAACCTTGGCGCGTACAGCACCGAGATTGTGCGCGCCGGTATCCAGGTGACGCCAAAAGGGCAGTGGGAAGCGGCGCGGGTGCTGGGGCTTACCCGCAGCCAGACCTTTATGCGCGTGGTGCTCCCGCCCGCGCTGAAGCGTATTTATCCGGCGCTGGTCAGCCAGTGCATCATCGTGATGCTCGGCTCGTCGGTGGTTTCCCAGGTTTCCTATGAGGAGCTGACGTTTATGGCCAACCTGATCCAGTCGCGCACCTTCCTGAGCTTTGAGGTCTATCTGGTGACCACGCTGCTGTATCTCGCCCTGTCGCTGCTGATGCGCCAGGCGCTGCTTGCCGCCGGGCGAAAATGGTTAGGGAGTGACGCCTGATGATGAGTTTTACCGACTGGGATATCGTGCGCAACCTGCTGCTGGCGGCGCGCTGGACCGTGCTGCTGTCGCTGATCGCCTTCTTCTGCGGCACGCTGGTTACGCTGCCGCTCCTGCTGCTGCGCATCAGCCGCTGGAGAGGGCCGAAGCGCCTGATTAGCGGCTATGTGGCGCTGTTTCAGGGCACGCCTTTGCTGATGCAGCTTTTCCTCGCTTTCTTCGGCATCGCGCTGTTCGGCATAGACGTCAGCCCCTGGACCGCGGCGACGCTGGCCCTGACCCTGTTTACCAGCGCCTTTTTGCTGGATATCTGGTACGGCAGCCTGCGCGCGTTGCCGAAAGGGCAGTGGGAAGCGTGCCGCTGCCTCGGGCTGAGTTTCGGCCAGACGCTGTTGCGGGTGATAGCTCCCCAGGCGCTGCGCATCGCCATCGCGCCGACGGTGGGATTTTCAGTGCAGGTGATTAAAGGCACCGCGCTGGCTTCCATTATCGGCTTCGTCGAGCTGACCAAAGCCGGCACCATGCTAAACAACGCCACCTTCGAGCCGTTTAAGGTTTTCGGCCTGGTGGCGTTGGGCTATTTCCTGCTGTGTTATCCGCTGTCGCGCTACAGCCGCTACCTGGAGAAAAAGTTTCATGCCGCTCATCACCATTAACGATGTTCAGAAATTCTACGGCGAAAACCACGTCCTGAAAGGCGTGAGTCTCGATATTGAAATGGGCGAGGTGGTGTCCATCATCGGCCGCAGCGGCTCCGGCAAAAGCACGCTTTTGCGCTGCATGAACGGGCTGGAAGGCTATCAGGACGGCAGCATCAAACTTGGCGGGATGACCATTACCGACCGGGAATCCCAGGCGCGGGAGATTAGCCGATCGGTAGGGATGGTATTTCAAAGCTTTAATCTGTTCCCGCATATGACGGCGCTGGAAAACGTGATGCTGGCGCCGCGCCGGGTATTAAAGAAAAGCGCCGCCGAATGCCGCGAGCTGGCGGCGGAGATGCTCAATAAAGTCGGGCTTGGCGAGCGCGTCGATTACTATCCGGCCAGCCTTTCGGGCGGCCAGCAGCAGCGCGTGGCCATCGCCCGGGCGCTGGCGATGAAGCCGAAGGTTCTGCTGTGCGATGAAATCACCTCGGCGCTGGATCCGGAACTGGTGGGCGAGGTGCTGAAAGTGCTGGAACAGCTGGCGGCGGAAGGCATGACGCTGATTCTGGTGACGCACGAAATGAACTTCGCCCGGGAAGTTGGCGATCGCGTGGTCTTTATGCACCAGGGGAAAGTGTGGGAGCAGGGCGAGAGCAAATCGTTCTTCGCCAGCCCGCGCACCCAGGAGCTACAGCAGTTTATCTCGTCCGTTCGCGGACTCGGTTAACCCCTCACCGCCTGCCGGTTTAGCCGGACAGGCGGTTTTTTTATCCCGCCTGCGCCTTCCGATAAGTCCTTTACTTATAATTCAACGCCGATCATGAAGCTCTCTTATAACCCGGCATTTCTGCTATAAGAACGAGGCGGTTTTGTTACAATCTTGCCTCATTTTTTGGAAGGACCGCAATTTTCTATGGTTTCTCAAGATAAAACCACACAAGCGCCTGGCTTACGTCGTGAGCTGAAAGCGCGCCACCTGACGATGATCGCCATCGGCGGTTCCATCGGTACGGGGCTTTTTGTCGCATCGGGTGCGACCATTTCTCAGGCGGGCCCCGGCGGCGCGCTGTTGTCCTACATGCTGATTGGTCTGATGGTCTACTTCCTGATGACAAGCCTCGGCGAACTCGCCGCCTACATGCCCGTTTCCGGCTCTTTCGCCACCTACGGCCAGCAATATGTCGAAGAAGGTTTTGGCTTCGCGCTGGGCTGGAACTACTGGTACAACTGGGCGGTCACCATCGCCGTGGACCTCGTTGCCTCGCAGCTGGTGATGAACTACTGGTTCCCGGATACCCCGGGCTGGATCTGGAGCGCGCTGTTCCTCGGCATCATGTTCCTGCTCAACTACATCTCCGTGAAAGGCTTTGGCGAAGCGGAATACTGGTTCTCGCTGATTAAGGTCACCACCGTCATTATCTTTATCGTCGTCGGCGTGATGATGATCGTCGGCATCTTTAAAGGGGGGCAGCCTGCGGGCTGGAGCAACTGGACGATTGGCGAAGCGCCGTTCGCCGGCGGCTTCTCGGCAATGATTGGCGTGGCGATGATCGTCGGCTTCTCCTTCCAGGGCACCGAGCTTATCGGCGTTGCGGCGGGCGAATCTGAAGATCCGGGCAAAAACATCCCGCGCGCCGTGCGTCAGGTTTTCTGGCGTATCCTGCTGTTCTACGTGTTCGCCATTTTGATTATCAGCCTGATCATTCCTTATACCGATCCGAGCCTGCTGCGTAACGACGTGAAAGATATCGGCGTCAGCCCGTTCACGCTGGTCTTCCAGCACGCGGGGCTGCTGTCCGCGGCGGCGGTGATGAACGCGGTTATTCTGACGGCGGTGCTCTCAGCGGGTAACTCCGGCATGTACGCCTCAACCCGTATGCTCTACACCCTGGCCTGCGATGGTAAAGCTCCGCGTATCTTCGCGAAGCTTTCCAAAGGCGGCGTGCCGCGTAACGCGCTGTATGCGACCACCGTTATCGCCGCGCTGTGCTTCCTGACCTCTATGTTTGGCAACCAGACCGTTTACCTGTGGCTGCTTAACACCTCAGGCATGACCGGCTTTATCGCCTGGCTGGGCATCGCCATCAGCCATTACCGCTTCCGTCGCGGCTATGTGAAGCAGGGCTTCGATATTAAGGACCTGCCGTACGTGTCGGGCTTCTTCCCGCTTGGGCCGATCTTCGCCTTCGTACTGTGCTTAATCATCACCCTGGGGCAGAACTACGAAGCATTCCTGGCTGATAGCATCGACTGGGGCGGCGTTACCGCCACCTATATTGGTATCCCGCTGTTCCTGATTATCTGGTTCGGCTACAAATTGACCAGGGGCAGCCGTTTTGTGAAGTACAGCGAAATGACCTTCCCGGCGAGCGTTAAGAAATAAACACCCGAGGGCGCGATAATCGCGCCCTTTTCTTTGCCGCGTTCCGCCGTTTCTTTTTCGTAACCTTAACAAGCGAAGTGATATTTACCGCCATCTGATTTATGGTTAGCGCTTCCTTTTGAGATGAAGAAGCCATGAGTACCCACTCCACGATTTCAGGCCGTTACCGGCTCGTGCTGCGCCGCCGTTACTGGCTGATGCTGGCGCTGGTGCTGGGCCATCCTCGCTTCGCTGCTGCTGGATTTTACCCTCGGGCCCGCGGGCCTGCCGCTGAAGGCTTTATGGCAGACGCTTATCGACCCGGCGCAGGCTGACGCGGGCACCCGCGTGATAGTCTGGGACATCCGCTTGCCGTACGCGCTGATGGCGCTGCTGGTGGGCATGGCGCTCGGCCTCGCCGGCGCGGAGATGCAGACCATCCTCAATAACCCGCTCGCCAGCCCCTTTACCCTTGGCGTTTCCTCCGCGGCGGCGTTCGGCGCGGCGCTGGCGATTGTTCTGGGCATCGGTATTCCGGGCGTTCCCGACCAGTGGTTTATCCCGGCAAACGCCTTTGTTTTCGCGCTCTTTACCGCCCTGATGCTGGATGCGGTGACAAGGTGGACGCGGGTCGCTTCGTCCGGCGTGGTGCTGTTCGGCATTGCGCTGGTGTTTACCTTTAACGCGCTGGTGTCGCTGATGCAGTTTATCGCCAGCGAAGATACGCTGCAGGGGCTGGTGTTCTGGACGATGGGCAGCCTTGCGCGCGCCTCCTGGGAGCGGCTCGGGGTGCTGGCGCTGGCCTTTGCCATCGTGCTGCCCGTCTCGATGATGAGCTGCTGGAAGCTCACCGCGCTGCGCCTGGGCGAGGACAGGGCGGTAAGCTTCGGCATCGACGTAAGGCGCCTGCGGCTGGCGACCCTGCTGCGCATCAGCATTATTTCCGCGCTGTCGGTCGCCTTCGTCGGGCCGATTGGCTTTATCGGCCTGGTGGCGCCGCATATCTCCCGCATGATGTTTGGTGAAGATCACCGTTTTTATCTGCCGGGCAGCGTGCTGGTCGGCGCGCTGGTGCTGTCTGCGGCTTCCGTTGCCTCGAAGAATATCGTGCCGGGGGTCATCGTTCCGGTAGGCATCGTGACCTCGCTGGTGGGCGTGCCGTTCTTCCTGAGCATTATTCTGCGCCACCGGGGGAACGTCTGATGCAGGGCTTGCAGATTGCGGACTTTAACGCCGGCTATCCGAAACACAAAATTATTGAAAACCTGAACGTGCCCACGCTGCCGCGCGGAAAAATCACCGTGCTGCTGGGGCCAAACGGCTGCGGGAAATCCACGCTGCTGCGCGCTCTTGCCGGACTCGGCCACGCGCAGGGGCGGCTGCTGCTGGATGGCGAAGACCTGATGGCGCTGCCGTTTGCAAAACGCGCCGGGCAGGTGGTTTATCTGCCGCAGTCGCTGCCGCAGGGCGTTCACCTGCACGTTTTTGAGTCCATTATCGTGGCGCAGCGCGCCTCGGGCGGGCGGCACAATCCGCAGGGCGAGGCGCAGGTGATGGCGCTGCTGGAGCAGCTGGGGATAGCGCATCTGGCGTTAAGCTACCTCGACCAGCTGTCCGGCGGGCAAAAGCAGCTGGTGGGGCTTGCCCAGTCGCTGATCCGGCGCCCTTCTTTATTGCTGCTTGATGAGCCGCTTAGCGCGCTGGATCTTAATTACCAGTTCCACGTGATGGACCTGGTGGCGCAGGAAACCCGCCGGCGCAATATCGTCACCGTTGTGGTGGTGCACGATATTAATATCGCCCTACGCCACGGCGAACACGTGCTGATGCTGCGTGCGGGCAAGCTTGTCGCCAGCGGCGAGCCGGAAGAGGTGATTACTGCGCAAAGCCTGGCGCAGGTATACGGCGTGAAGGGCAGAATCGAGCGCTGCTCCCGGGGAGTGGCGCAGGTATTGATCGACGGACTGGTTGAAACGCCAGGGGAATAGGCCGGCAAAAGAAAAGCCCGCAGCCAAAGAATGCGGGCTTTTTAGCAGCGAACGCTACGATCAGAAGTTATAGGTTAAGCCTACGGTATAGCGACGGCCGTCGAGAATGGTCTCGTAGTTTTCGTAATCGATAGTTTTATCAAAGACGTTATACACCCCCGCGGAAACCGTCATGTCTTTATTCGCGTTATAGCGCAGACCGACATCGACCAGCGTGTAGGAAGGTGTGCTTTGCGCCATCGAGGTTCTGCTCAGGTACTCGGAGGTTTTCCCGCGCAGGTTCAGGCGGCTCCAGAAGCCCACGTCCGGCGTAGCCTGCCAGTCAAGGGTGGAGTTGAACATATGCTTAGGCATTTTGTTCAGCGGCTTGCCGGAGAACTGCCCGCTTTTTTGTTCTGACTCGGTATAGGTGTAGTTGCTGGTTAAGTTCAGCGTCGGCGTTATCTTCCAGCCAAAGGTGGACTCCACGCCGCGCATGTTGGCCTTATCCACGTTTACCCGGTCGCTGACGAAGTCATAGCTGTGGTTGCCGATGCGGCACGCGGGATCGGCACTGCTTTCACAGCGGCGCACTTCCGTGATTTTATCCTTAAAATCAGTATTAAACAGGGTGATGCCGGCGTTGAGGTTATCGCTGTTGTCCCACAGCAGGGCGATTTCTTCGCTCAGGCTTTTTTCAGGCTTCAGGTCGGGGTTGCCGACGATGATGCCGTCCAGGCGTCCTCCGCCGGTCACCTGGCCCCAGCTGGCCGAAGACTGGCGTAAATCCGGCGAGCGGTAGCCCGCCGACACGCCGCCTTTAAGCGTCCACTGTTCAGCGAGATGCCAGACGCCGTAGCCGCGCGGCGTCCAGTGGGTGCCGTAGTTTTCGTCTTTATCCATGCGCAGGCCGCCCGTCAGCGTGAAGCTGTCGGTCATTGCCCATTCGTCTTCGCTAAACAGCGCCCAGCTCCAGCGCGTCAGTTTGTTAAGGCCCTGCGCGGCTTCAAGCTGGTTGCCGTCGTCCCTGAGTTTTTCATAACGGTACTGCCCGCCGAGCGTCAGCGTGTGGTCGCCCAGGAAAAGCTGGTTTTGGTTATTGAGGATGGTGTTGTAAGACGCCATGTCACGCCCGGGATTGTTGCTTTTCTCCTGCTGGACATAGGTGGTGGTGTTAATGTCGTCGTAGTAGCCGTGGTGGGTCAGGGCGTAGGTCGTGTGCTCATAGCGGCTTTCGCTTTTGGTGTTCGGGGTGCAGGTTTTGCCGCATTTTTCAGCCGCCATGGATTCGCCAGGCGTGCTGTTGCGATCCTGAAGCTCCCGTGAAAGCTCAAGATCGAAATCGTTTTTATCATCCGGCGTCAGGTTGAAGGCGACCGAGCCGTTACGCATTTTCTGCTCGTTGTAGCCGTTAACGATTTTGTCTTCCGCCCGGCGTGAGAGCAGGCCGGTGACCTTCGCGCCCAGCAGGCCGTCAATCAGAGGCCCGGAGGCGTAGAAATCCGTCTGGAAGATATCGCCGGAATCATGATTTTCCTGGAAGGTCGCGTCGCCGTGAAGCGATCCCGCCCAGCCGCGGGTATTGGATGTTTTTTTGGTAATGACGTTAATCACGCCGCCCATCGCATCGGAGCCGTACAGGGAGGACATAGGGCCACGGATAACCTCAATGCGTTCGATTGATTCGAGAGGCGGCATCCAGCCCTGCTCAATGCCCGCGTTATCGCTGTTCGGGCGCGTGCCTCGCGTGCTGATGCGCTTGCCGTCGATTAAAAACAGCGTGTACTGGGATGACATGCCGCGAATACTGATATCGCTGCTGCTGCCGCCGCCGGTCACCACGACGCCGGGCACGTCTTTTAGCGCGTCGGTGATATCGCGATAGGCCTTATCTTCAATTTGCTCTTTGCTGATAACCGAGATCGACGCCGGCGCGTTTTGTATTTTCTGTTCAAAGCCCGTGGCGGTTACGACCAGCGTATCCTGGGTTTCTGCCTGGGCAAGGGAAGGTGCTGAAGCTGCGCAGATAACTGCGGCGATAAGTTTGATGCGAGGCATTGGCATATTTTCCACTCCATGTGTTAAGAAAAGGCTCCATCAGTCATAACCCGGTAATAATTGTGCGTATATCTTTGACTTCTAAGGCCTCTGAGCCGATGAAGAACCGTGGGGGATTGTACAAAAAAATCCTCTTTTGTAAACACGAATGATATTAATTATCATTTTGTTTCATTGTGGAGGAATTCGGCAGAGAGCGGGAAGGGGAAGTAAAAGGCGGGGAAAGCCCCGCCTGACGCTATTTCAGCAGATGCTGCGCGTG
Organism: Dryocola mayonis; assembly: GCF_051307045.1. NCBI lineage: Bacteria > Pseudomonadati > Pseudomonadota > Gammaproteobacteria > Enterobacterales > Enterobacteriaceae > Dryocola > Dryocola mayonis. The sequence continues at coordinate 2,873,785 of NZ_CP150452.1, read as the reverse complement.
GAAGCGCAGGTGATCTTCTACGAAGGTGGCAATAAAGTAGTAGCTGTGGTCGTAGCCCGGCTGCACGCGCAGGGTTAGCGGCCAGTTTTTTTGCCGCGCGATTTCGGCAAACTGCGAGGGCTGGAGCTGATCGGCGAGGAACTGATCCGCGTCGCCCTGGTCGATAAGCGTCGGCAGGGCGTCTGCCGGATCGCTCGCCGCCAACAGGCAGCAGCTGTCCCATTCCCGCCACTGGCTTTCATCCTCGCCCAGATAGGCGCTAAAGGCTTTTTTCCCCCAGGGCACGCGCGTTGGGTTCACAATGGGCGCAAAGGCGGAAACGGAGCAGAAGCGGCCGGGGTTTTTCAGCGCGATGCTTAGTGCGCCGTGTCCGCCCATCGAATGGCCGAAGATCGACGCCTTTTCGCTGACGCTGAATTTGTCGGCGATTAAAGCCGGCAGCTCGTCGCGAATGTAGTCATACATGCGGTAATGTTCGGCCCACGGCTGCCGGGTGGCGTTGAGATAAAACCCGGCGCCCTGGCCTAAATCATAGCTTTCGTTATTCGGCACCTTCTCGCCGCGCGGGCTGGTATCCGGCATCACCAGCACGATGCCCAGCTGTGCCGCTACACGCTGGGCGCAGGCTTTGGTGGTGAAATTCTCATCGTTACAGGTCAGTCCGGATAGCCAGTAGAGAACGGGCGGGGGAGTGGTGCGCGGCGGAGGCAGAAAAATACTGAACGTCATCGGGCAGTTAAGCGCCCGGGAGTCATGCCGCCAGCGCTGCTGCCAGCCTTCAAAACATCGGTGTTCTTCGAGGAGTTCCATCAGGACGTTTCCTTAATTATCTTCAGGATCAATGAACAACTTTCACTTCACCCCAGTCTAGTCATGCTGCATCATGCTGACAACGATATTGTAACAACCGAGGTTGATGTGGCGGCACGTATCGCGTTAACGGGTTTTCTGGTGCTGGTGGTGGCGATGGGCATTGGCCGCTTTGCGTTTACGCCGCAGGTGCCGCTGATGATAAGCGAAGGCCAGCTCACCTTAACCAGCGCCGGACTGGTGGCCGCCACTAACTATCTGGGCTATCTGGTCGGCGCCTGGGACGCGATGCGCGCCCGCCGTCACGTGGAGCTGCGTTTGCTGGCCGGAGTCTGGGGCGCGGTTATCCTGACGCTGCTTTCGGCCATGACTGACGCCGCGCCCTGGCATGCCGTGATCCGCTTTCTGCTTGGCTGGGCGAGCGGCTGGGCGATGGTGCTGATCGCGGCCTGGAGCAATGAGCGGCTGGCGCAGCTTGGCAAACCCGGCCTGAGCGCCGCGGTATTTGCAGGCCCCGGAGCGGGGATATTTATCAGCGGGCTGCTGGCGGTAGGCATTCACAGCCTTGGGCTTACGGCAAGCGAGGCCTGGCTGGTTTATGGGATGCTGGCGCTCGTTTTCGTGCTGCTGATTGCGCGCAATCTGCCTCGCAGGGGCGAGCTGCATCGCCCCGACGCGGCGCCGGAACCGCTGATTCTGACCGTGCCGCTTAAGCGGCTGGCATGGAGCTATAGCCTCGCGGGCTTCGGCTATATCCTGCCCGCCACCTTCTTATCGCAAATGGCCCACGCCCGCTTTCCGGACAGCGTATTCGCCCAGTTCGTCTGGCCGGTATTCGGCGGCGCGGCGGTTTCAGGGATTTTGCTCGGCATCGCCACGCGCCGGCTTCTGCACAGCAATCAGCGCCTGGCGCTGGTGCTCTGGCTGCAGGCGCTTGGGGTCTTCGCTTCGGATCTGGTCCCCGGCATGGCCGGCCTGGTGCTGGGCGCGCTGCTGGTCGGCGGCGGCTTTTTATGCGCGGTGCAGCTCGCCTTGCAGTACGGTCGCGAAATGGCGCCCGCGCACATGCGCTATCTGGCAGGGTTATTGACCACGGGCTACGCCGTGGGTCAGCTGGTCGGCCCGGCGCTGTCAGCGTTATCCACCGCCTTAACGCATCGTCTGGAACCCGCGCTGTATGTCGCCGGCGTCGCCCTGATCGTAGGCGGCGCCCTGGTCTGGAAAAGGAATTGACGATTTCAATAATTATCCTTTGCGCTACTGGATTATGTGGACGCGCTCACGCACAATGAGCGCACACTTTGTCCCACGTAGGGCAGAGGTCAGCCACACCTGCAGGAGAAAACAGCATGTCTACACTCAGTAAAGAAGCCGCTTTGGTGCACGAGGCTTTGGTTGCGCGCGGCCTGGAAACGCCTTTGCGTCCGCCGTTGCGCGCCCTGGATAACGAAACCCGCAAACGCGAGATTGCCGGACATATGACGGAAATCATGCAACTGCTGAACCTTGACCTGAGCGACGACAGCCTGATGGAAACGCCGCATCGCATCGCCAAAATGTATGTCGATGAGATTTTCTCCGGCCTGGACTACGCCAACTTCCCGAAAATCACCGTCATTGAAAATAAAATGAAGGTCGATGAGATGGTGACGGTGCGCGACATTACGCTTACCAGCACCTGCGAGCACCATTTCGTGACCATCGACGGTAAAGCAACGGTTGCCTATATCCCGAAAGATACGGTGATCGGCCTGTCTAAAATTAACCGCATCGTGCAGTTCTTCGCCCAGCGTCCGCAGGTTCAGGAGCGTTTGACCCAGCAGATCCTGATTGCCCTGCAAACGCTGCTTGGCACCAACAATGTGGCGGTTTCTATTGATGCGGTCCATTATTGTGTCAAAGCTCGCGGGGTGCAGGACGCCACCAGCGCCACCACCACCACCTCGCTTGGCGGCTTGTTCAAATCCAGCCAGAATACACGCCAGGAGTTCCTGCGCGCCGTTCGTCATAGCTAACTCTTAAGCAGGGGATATATGGAGAGAAACGTCACGCTGGATTTTATTCGCGGCGTCGCTATTCTCGGCATCCTGCTGCTGAATATCGTGGCCTTCGGTTTACCGAAGGCGGCGTATATTAATCCCGCCTGGTCCGGCTCTGTTACCCTTAGCGACGCCTGGACATGGGCGACGCTCGACCTGTTCGCCCAGGTCAAATTCCTCACCTTATTCGCCTTGCTGTTCGGCGCGGGCCTGCAGATGTTGTTACATCGCGGCAAACGCTGGATACAGTCGCGCCTTACGCTGCTCGTGCTGCTCGGTTTTATGCACGCTTTGCTGCTGTGGGATGGCGATATTCTGCTGGCTTACGGCCTGGTGGGGCTGGTTTGCTGGCGTTTGATTCGCGACGCGCCGGGCAACCGCCCGCTGTTTAATACCGGCGCGCTGCTGTACCTCACGGGCGTGGGCGTTTTGCTGCTGCTGGGGTTTATCTCCGGCGATGCGCCTAACCGGTCCTGGGTGCCGGACGCGGCGAATCTGCAGTATGAAAAATACTGGAAAGTTAACGGCGGCGTGGAGGCCATCAGCAACCGCGTTGACCTGCTCTCTTCAAACCTGCTGGCGCTGGGCGCGCAGTATGGCTGGCAGCTGGCCGGCATGATGCTGCTGGGCGCCGCGCTGATGCGTAGCGGCTGGCTGAAGGGGCAATATAGCCTGCATCACTATCGCCGCATCGGCGCCTGGCTGATTGCGGCGGGGATGCTGATTAACCTTGCGGGCATTTATGCCCAGTGGCACGTCAGCTGGAACTACCGGTGGTGCGCATTTTTACTGCAGGCTCCCCGTGAGCTGAGCGCGCCGTTTCAGACCATCGGCTATGCCGCGCTGGCGTTTGGCTACTGGCCGTGGCTGGCAAAACGTCGCCTGGCGGGCGCCATCGCCTGCGTTGGGCGCATGGCGCTGTCGAATTATCTGCTGCAAACCCTAATCTGTACCACGCTGTTCTTCCGTTTTAAGCTGTTTATGGAATTTGACCGCCTGCAGCTGCTGGCCTTCGTTCCGGCGGTGTGGGCGGTGAATATTCTTTTCTCGGTGCTCTGGCTGCGCTACTTCCGCCAGGGGCCGGTTGAATGGTTATGGCGACGCTTAACCGCGCGCGCGGCGGGGGTATCCCTGAGCCGTCCGGCAAGATAATGATATACATCACAAAGGTTAACGAATTGTATGTAACCGTTTTCATGAGTGTGATCCTCTTCACGTAAACCTCCCCCGACTCGCTGCCAGAATAGCTACCTTGTCAAAAACAGGGTGCAGCTATGAGACCGACTCTTTCAACGGCCTGGTATCAACTATGATCACCATTCGTGACGTTGCCCGTATCGCCGGCGTTTCGGTGGCGACGGTGTCCCGCGTGCTAAACAACAGCGCGCTGGTCAGCGCCGAAACCCGTGAAAGCGTGATGCAGGCTGTCTCCCAGACAGGATATCGCCCTAACGCAAATGCGCAGGCGCTCGCCACCCAGGTCAGCGACACCATCGGCGTGGTGGTCATGGACGTGTCCGACCCTTTCTTTGGCGCGCTGGTAAAAGCGGTGGACGTGGTGGCGCAGCAGCACAATAAATACGTGCTGATAGGCAACAGCTACCATCAGGAAGAAAAAGAACGTCACGCCATCGAGGTGCTGATTCGCCAGCGCTGCAACGCGCTTATCGTCCACGCGAAGGCCCTGAGCGACGCGGAGCTGGGCGAGTTTCTCGACCACATTCCCGGCATGGTGCTGATAAACCGCATCGTGCCCGGCTACGCCCATCGCTGCGTGGGCCTCGACAACGTAAGCGGCGCGGTGATGGCAACGCGCATGCTGCTTAATCAGGGGCATCAGCGCATCGGCTACCTTGCTTCCAGCCACAATATCGAAGATAACGAGCAGCGCCGCGAAGGCTGGCTGCGCGCCCTGACGGAGCAGGGCATCGCGCAGCCGGAAAACTGGGTTGGCGTGGGCTCGCCGGATATGCAGGGCGGGGAGGCGGCCATGGTTGAGCTGCTGGGACGTAACCTGCAGCTAAGCGCGGTGTTTTCCTACAATGACAGCATGGCGGCAGGCGCGCTTACCGCGCTGAAAGATAACGGCATTATCGTTCCCCATCACGTTTCCGTTATCGGCTTTGACGATATTCCTATCGCCCGTTACACCGACCCGCAGCTCACCACCGTGCGTTACCCCATTGTTTCAATGGCCCGTCTGGCCACCGAGCTGGCGTTACAGGGCGCGGCAGGGACGCTGGACAGGGATGCAACGCACTGTTTTATGCCGACTTTAGTGCGCCGCCATTCGGTTGCGCCAAAGCAAATTGTGGCGCCGATCACTCTCTGATTAAAGACTTTGATGTAACCGGTTTCAATCTGTGAGTAAATTCACAGTTAATTAACATGCCGCTGTCTATGATGTCAGCGTTTTATCAGCTGAAACACTATGTAACGGTAACTACTCGGTTCCACCATAGGTATTCGGCGAAAAACACCTCATAAAATGCAGTTCAGGATCGTTACAGAACACGGAAGAGTAATTATTTCAGGATAATTTTCGGCATTCAGTAACGTTTTCATAACATTGCTGCCCTGCCATGAATTTAACCAGTACTACCCTGCAAAAAAACCGGAGATACCATGAATAAGAAGGTTTTGACCCTGTCCGCCGTTATGTCCTGCATGCTGTTTGGCGCGGCTGCTCACGCTGCTGATACCCGTATCGGCGTGACCATCTACAAATACGACGACAACTTCATGTCCGTCGTACGCAAAGCTATTGAAAAAGACGCCAAGGCCAGCCCGGACGTTGAGCTGCTGATGAACGACTCCCAGAACGACCAGTCCAAACAAAACGATCAGATTGACGTGCTGTTGGCGAAAGGCGTGAAAGCCCTGGCTATCAACCTGGTTGACCCGGCGGCGGCAGGCACGGTTATCGAAAAAGCTCGTGGCCAGGACATTCCAATCGTCTTCTATAACAAAGAACCTTCTCGTAAGGCGCTGGATAGCTACGATAAAGCTTACTACGTGGGCACCGACTCCAAAGAGTCCGGCATCATCCAGGGCGACCTGATTGCTAAACACTGGGCGGCCAACCCGGCATGGGATCTGAACAAAGACGGCCAGGTTCAGTTCGTGCTGCTTAAAGGCGAACCGGGCCACCCGGACGCCGAAGCGCGTACCACCTACGTTATCAAAGAGCTGAATACTAAGGGTCTGAAAACCCAGCAGCTGCAGTTGGATACCGCCATGTGGGACACCGCTCAGGCGAAAGATAAAATGGACGCCTGGCTGTCCGGCCCGAACGCTAACAAAATCGAAGTGGTTATCGCCAACAACGATGCGATGGCAATGGGCGCGGTAGAAGCGCTGAAAGCACACAACAAATCTTCTATTCCGGTCTTCGGCGTGGATGCCCTGCCAGAAGCGCTGGCGATGGTTAAATCTGGCGCTATGGCCGGTACCGTTCTGAACGATGCCAACAACCAGGCGAAAGCAACCTTCGATCTGGCGAAAAACCTGGCCGACGGCAAGCCTGCCGCGGAAGGCACCAGCTGGAAGATCGATAACAAAATCGTCCGTGTTCCTTACGTCGGCGTTGATAAAGACAACCTGGCGGAGTTCGTCGGTAAATAAGTCAGACAGATTGCAACGGGCGTGCGCAGGTGCGCCCGATTCAGATCTAACGCTCAGTGACACTATCGCAGCCAGGTATAACTATGGTCAGCAATCAGACATCTTCGCCTGAATACTTGTTGGAAATGACCAACATAAACAAGTCATTCCCCGGCGTTAAGGCGCTCGATAATGTGAATTTAAAAGTGCGTCCTCATTCCATTCACGCGTTAATGGGAGAGAACGGTGCGGGTAAGTCCACGTTATTAAAATGCCTTTTTGGGATCTACAGTAAAGATTCCGGCAGTATTCTTTTTCAGGGACAGGAAGTGAATTTCTCCAGCACCAAAGAGGCGCTGGAAAACGGTATTTCCATGGTGCATCAGGAGCTTAACCTGGTATTGCAGCGCACCGTGATGGACAACATGTGGCTGGGTCGTTATCCGACCAAAGGCGTGTTTGTCGATCAGGATAAGATGTACCGCGACACCAAAGATATTTTTGATGAGCTGGATATTGATATCGATCCGCGCGCCCGCGTCGGCACGCTTTCCGTATCACAAATGCAGATGATCGAAATCGCCAAGGCGTTTTCCTACAATGCCAAAATCGTCATTATGGATGAGCCCACCTCATCCCTGACGGAAAAAGAAGTTAACCACCTCTTTAAAATTATTCGTAAATTAAAAGAGCGCGGCTGCGGCATCGTTTATATCTCCCACAAAATGGAAGAAATATTCCAGCTGTGCGATGAGATTACTATTTTGCGTGACGGACAGTGGATCGCCACCCAGCCGCTTGAAGGGCTGGACATGGACAAGATCATTTCCATGATGGTCGGGCCGCTCCCTGAACCAGCGCTTCCCGGACAAATCCAACGTGCCGGGCGAAGTGATTATGGAAGTGCGCAACCTGACCTCCCTGCGCCAGCCGTCCATTCGCGACGTCTCCTTTGACCTGCGCAAAGGGGAAATCCTCGGCATCGCCGGTCTGGTAGGCGCCAAGCGTACTGACATCGTGGAAACGTTATTCGGCATTCGTGAAAAATCTTCCGGAACCATTACGCTGCACGGCAAAAAGATTAATAACCACACCGCGAACGAAGCTATTAACCACGGCTTTGCGTTAGTTACCGAAGAGCGACGCTCAACGGGTATTTACGCCTACCTGGATATCGGTTTTAACTCGCTGATTTCAAACATCCGTAACTATAAAAATAAAGTTGGCCTGCTGGATAACACCCGTATGAAAAGCGATACCCAGTGGGTTATCGACTCCATGCGCGTTAAAACGCCAGGGCACCGCACGGCGATCGGCTCTTTGTCAGGCGGTAACCAACAAAAGGTAATTATTGGCCGCTGGCTGTTAACGCAGCCGGAAATTTTAATGCTTGATGAACCTACGCGCGGCATCGACGTAGGCGCAAAATTTGAAATTTATCAGCTGATTGCTGAGCTTGCCAAAAAAGGGAAAGGGATCATTATTATTTCGTCCGAAATGCCGGAGTTGTTAGGGATTACAGACCGTATTCTGGTAATGAGCAATGGCCTCGTTGCGGGAATTGTAGACACTAAAACAACCACGCAGAACGAAATATTACGTCTTGCGTCTGTGCACCTTTGATAATTTAGGGGCTATTGAAAAATGAGTGCGTTAAATAAGAAAAGTTTTCTAACTTATCTGAAAGAAGGCGGCATTTATGTCGTTTTGCTGGTGCTGCTGGCGATTATTATTTTCCAGGATCCGACGTTTTTAAGCCTGATGAACTTAAGTAACATTCTGACCCAGTCTTCAGTGCGTATTATTATCGCGCTGGGCGTGGCCGGGCTGATTGTCACTCAGGGTACCGACCTTTCCGCTGGTCGTCAGGTGGGCCTTGCGGCGGTGGTGGCGGCAACGCTTCTGCAGTCCATGGAAAACGTCAACAAAGTCTTCCCTGACATGCAGACCATGCCTATTCCGGTGGTTATCCTGATCGTCTGCGTGATCGGCGCGGTCATCGGCCTGCTGAACGGTATTATCATCGCCTATTTGAACGTGACGCCGTTTATCACCACGCTGGGCACCATGATCATCGTTTACGGCATCAACTCCCTGTACTACGACTTCGTGGGCGCATCGCCGATTGCGGGCTTTGACAGCGGCTTCTCGACCTTTACCCAGGGCTTTATCAGAATGGGTGATTTCAAGCTTTCGTACATCACCTTCTACGCGTTGATTGCGATTGGCTTTGTCTGGATCCTGTGGAACAAAACCCGTTTCGGTAAAAATATTTTCGCCATCGGCGGCAACCCGGAAGCGGCGAAAGTATCCGGCGTAAACGTAGCGCTGAACCTGATTATGATTTACGCGCTGTCCGGCGTCTTCTACGCCTTCGGCGGGATGCTCGAGGCAGGCCGTATCGGCTCGGCGACCAACAACCTCGGCTTTATGTATGAACTCGATGCGATTGCAGCCTGCGTGGTCGGCGGCGTGTCGTTCAGCGGCGGGGTAGGTACGGTCATTGGCGTGGTAACCGGCGTTATCATCTTCACCGTTATCAACTACGGTCTGACCTATATCGGCGTGAACCCATACTGGCAGTACATCATCAAGGGCGGGATTATCATCTTCGCGGTAGCGCTGGACTCCCTGAAGTACGCTCGTAAGAAGTAATCTTCGTTATGTCGGGCGGCTATGCCGACCCGATCTGCGAAAGACTTATAAGGTGGATAAGCGTACGCGCTGTCCACCTTTTTTCTTGCAACGGTATGCCTTCTACTTTTTCCCTTTCTTCTGTATTTCCAGCAGCTGCTCAGGCGTTACCGCCGGGTAAGACTGCGCATCTTCCGGAACTTCGTGCAGGGCGGGAATCGGCACCAGCGGGCCGAGGAATCTTGGTTCACGCTTGAAAATATACACGTCCGCAAGCGCTCCCAGACGCGCGCCGAATTCACGAATCCTTACCGTCATCATATTTTTAGGCGAAGGCACGGCGTAGCACTGCGCCTGAATGCCCATATGCAGGGCGATAAACAGCGCCCTTTCGCAGTGGAAGCGCTGGGTAATGATAATAAAGTCGTTGGTGTCGAACACTTTGCGGGTGCGCACGATGGAGTCCAGCGTGCGGAAACCGGCGTAATCCAGCACGATATCCGCAGGATCGACGCCTGCGGCAATCAGATCCTTACGCATCGTCATCGGCTCATTATAGCTGGACTGCGCGTTGTCGCCGCTTAATAAAAGGTAGTTAACTTTGCCGCTGTTATAGGCGTTCAGCGCGCCCTGAATGCGATAGAGGTAATACTGGTTGATGACGCCGGTGCGGTAATACTTGGCGGTGCCGAGCACCACGCCCACCTGGCGATAGGGCAGGTCCTGCAGCTCGTCGTAAACGTAGGGGGCCGTTTTCCAGCTCATCCAGCGGTCAAGGCCCAGCGCGGTTAAAAGAGGCAAGCCGATGATGACTAACAGGCTGTAAAACAAGCGCTTCAACATTGACTTGCGGACTCATGAATAGGATGAAATTTTATCCAAGGCTACTTTACCCACGGGTTAAGAGCAAGGCGTGCGCTCCTGGTTGAGCTAAATTTCAGCAAAGCGGGTGTGGGTACACCCGCTACGGGAAGCTTAACCCAGCAGGGCGCGATCGATATTCTGGCAGCCCAGCGCTTTAAGCGTGGCCACGGTCGCATCCCACTGGGTCAGCGAGGCATCGGCGCGTTCGGCCAGAACGGCGCGTTGAATATCGCTGTAATCATAGCCAGACAGGCTCAATACGTTCAGCGCGGCCTGCAGCGGAGGCAGCGACGGGTTAAAGGCCGCGTTCTCGGCGTAGCTGCCGCAGATAATTTTCCCGTCCCGCAGTTCCAGCGCAACGCCCGCGGGCGCTTTGCTGTACGGCGCATGGCTGCGGTTGGCGGCGGAAATCGCGGCCTGGTTTAACTCATCGCCTTGCAGAGTGAAGCCGTGATCCATCTCGTCTAACAGCAGGGTGGCGATATCTAAATCGCGCGGGCCGAAAGCGTCCGGCAGGTAGTCGCCAAGCGTGGCGGGACTGCGGCCAGGAAGATTGATTTGCAGCTTCACGCCGCTGTTCAGCTCGTTCATAAACTGACGGCAGTGGCCGCACGGCGTGTAGTTAACCGTAATGGAAACCAAAGCTTTTTCGCCGCGCATCCACGCATGGGTAATGGCGCTTTGTTCCGCATGAACGGTTTGCTGCATGGTGGTGCCGGCAAATTCCATATTGGCGCCAAAATAGAGGTTGCCGCTGACGCCGCGGGCTACGGCACCCACGTTAAAATCCGATAAAGCCGCGCGGGCGCAGGAGGCGGCAAGCGGAAGCAGGGCAAAGGCCAGCGCATCGTCATCCAGACCCGTCTGGCTTTTCAGCGCTTCCACTTCCCGGACGCTGAACATGGCCGGGAAATGGTCATCGGCAAGCAGGGATTGCAGGGCGGCCTGCAGTGAAGCCGGGAGCTGTGCGAAAGCAGCATGAAAACGGGAACGCATGGGTCTTAGCCTCATAATAGGTAATGGAACCCTAGTGTACGGTGCAACAGAGGCTTTATATGTGATCGATATCTAATTGCAAATGCAACAGATGAAATAAAAAATGGAATTGCGCGATCTGTCGCAGGTTTTTAGCCAAAAAGCGCCACGATAAGCGGGAACAGGAACGGGGCGATAAGCGACGTTATAATCCCGCAGATGACCAGCGCCAGCGAGCTGAAAGCCCCTTCCTGGAAATCCAACTCCGCGCAGCGCGCCGTGCCGAGGGCGTGAGCGGCGGTGCCCATTGCCAGGCCACGTGAAGCCTTGGTCGTAATGCGCATGACGTTCAGTAAAGTGTGGCCAAACACGGCCCCAAGGATGCCGACAAAAATCACGCACACCGCGCTGATGGCGGGGATCCCGCCGATGCTGCCGCCCACCGCCATCGCAATCGGCGTGGTAACGGATTTCGGCAAGACGGACGCGGCAATTTCCGGCGTGGCGCCCATATACAGCGCAATGGCGGTGCCGCTTATCATCGCCACCATGCTGCCGATAAAACAGATGCTAATGATAGATTTCCAGCGCGCGCGGATCTGGTGGAGCTGTTCATAAAGCGGGAAGGCGAGGGCGACCACGGCGGGCTGCAGCAAATTGTTAAGCACCTCGCTGCCTTTAAAATAATGTTCATAGGGCGTGCCGGTAAAAATCAGCAGCGGGATAATCACCACCATTGAGACCAGCAGCGGATTGAGCAAAGGCGTTTTAAAACGCGCGCCAAGCCTGCGGGCGCCAAAAAAGACCAGCAGCGACAGCGGTAAAGACCACCACATATATTGCATCATTTTTTATCCGCCTCGTTTTCACCGATGATTTTGCGCTCGCCGTGCACCAGATGAGAGCTCCAGCTCACGATAATCAGCACCACCAGGGTGCTGATAAAACAGGACACCACCACCGGACCGAACTGCGCCTTGAGCACTTCGTAATACTGCATCACCCCCACGCCAATCGGCACGAACAGCAGGGCCATATAGCGAATCAGCAGGTGGCAGCTCGGCTTAACCCACTTCGCCGGCAGGATTTGCAGCGAAAGCAGCACAAATAAAATCAGCATGCCGATAATGCTGCCCGGAATGGTAATCGGCAGCAGCGAAGCGATGGCGATACCCGCGTATAAGCACAGGTAAATTAAGATAAAAGATCGCAGGTACTGCCAGATAACGGTGAGCGAGTTGCGCATGGAAATGGTCCTTTGGGAAACGCATTCATCATACAATTAAACTTAATATTGTGCTACCGATCACAACATGAATTATGAGCATATCAAATATTCCCGCCATGAAGGTTGCGGAAACTTTCGCACGGCCGGCCGACGGGCGAAAAAAAGGCGACCCGAAGGTCGCCTCATTGCGGAAAGGGAGCTTTAGTTCAGGCGAACCGGCATACCGGAACGGCTCTGAATCGCCTGGTCCACAACGTTGGTATCAACGTCCGGTTGAGCGGTAATCGCCGTCACGTTGCTTTTCAGGGTGATTGGCACGATTTCATCAGAGTTGAACTGCGCTTCGGTAGTAGACAGCGGGTTATGCACTTCAATGTAGCGCGTGCCGTCTGGCTCTACGGTCGCTTTCACCGGCTCATCAATAAACTGTACGCGAGTACCGACCGGCACGTTTTCGAACAGGAACTTGATGTCTTCGTTACGCAGGCGCACGCAGCCGTGGCTTACGCGCAGGGCCGATACCGAAGTTGGCGTTGGTGCCGTGGATCGCATACAGGCGGCCAATATAGAGCGCGTACAGGCCCATTGGGTTGTCCGGACCGGCTGGCACAACGGCCGGCAGCGGAGTGCCGGCGGCCGCGTATTCCGCGTGCATTTTGGCCGTCGGCGTCCAGGTTGGGCCGGCTTTCTTACGTTCTACTTTAGTCGTCCAGTTGATCGGCGTGTCTTTGCCCAGCTGGCCGATACCAATTGGCAGCACGATAACGGTATTGGTGTCTTTCGGGTAATAGTACAGACGCATCTCGGCGCTGTTGATAACGATGCCTTCATGAACGGTGTCCGGCAGGATAAGCTGCTGAGGAATGTTCAGGATAGTACCGGGCTTTGGCAGATAAGGATCCACGCCAGGGTTGGCTTCCAGCATGTTGGAAAGCCCCATCTGGTAACGCGCAGCAAACTCTTCCAGCGGCGCGGTGCTGCCTTCAGGAATGGTGATAACCTGGTTCTGACCAATCAGGCGGCTGCCGTCGGTTGGCAGAGGATAGGTCACGGCGGAAGCTGTTTTGCAAACAGACACAACAGCCACAAATGCCAGTAAAATCGAGCGTAATTTTATATTCATGTTGTGCGAAGTATTTTGGCCACACAGGCTAGTTAGTTGAAAATCAGATGAGGTTCAGCCGCGCATTATATGTGCATTCCCCCAGTCTGGGAAATCAGATGTGGATTAAATCACATTTTTTTCACAGCGATTACATTATAGACGGCGCACAAGCAGCGCGATCCGTAAACGCACTTATGGCATACTGTGCCCGATATCACAAATTACATTACTTCTTTTATCAGGACATCTCTGTGCTAGTTTCCAGTAACGTCACTATGCAGTTCGGCAGTAAGCCGCTGTTTGAAAACATCTCCGTCAAATTTGGCGGCGGCAATCGCTACGGCCTGATTGGCGCTAACGGTAGCGGTAAGTCCACCTTTATGAAGATCCTGGGCGGTGATTTAGACCCGACCCTGGGCAACGTTTCTCTCGATCCGAACGAACGCATCGGTAAGCTGCGTCAGGATCAGTTCGCCTTTGAAAAATTCACCGTGCTCGACACGGTAATCATGGGCCATGCTGAACTCTGGGAAGTAAAGGAAGAGCGCGACCGCATTTACGCGCAGCCGGAGATGAGCGAAGAAGACGGCTATAAGGTCGCCGATCTCGAAACCAAATACGGCGAGATGGACGGCTACACCGCGGAAGCGCGCGCGGGCGAACTGCTGCTGGGCGTAGGCATTCCCGTAGAGCAGCATTACGGCCCGATGAGCGAAGTTGCGCCCGGCTGGAAGCTGCGCGTGCTGCTGGCGCAGGCGCTGTTCTCCAATCCGGACATCCTGCTGCTCGATGAACCGACGAACAACCTCGACATCGACACCATCCGCTGGCTGGAAACCGTGCTCAACGAGCGCAACAGCACGATGATCATCATTTCGCACGACCGTCACTTCCTGAACATGGTTTGCACCCACATGGCGGACCTGGACTACGGCGAACTGCGCGTTTATCCGGGCAACTACGACGAATACATGACGGCGGCAACCCAGGCGCGTGAACGCCTGCTGGCGGACAACGCGAAGAAAAAAGCGCAGATTGCCGATCTGCAGTCCTTCGTGAGCCGCTTTAGCGCCAACGCCTCTAAATCGCGTCAGGGCCACCTCCCGCGCCCGTCAGATTGATAAAATCAAGCTCGACGAGGTTAAAGCCTCCAGCCGTCAGAACCCGTTTATCCGTTTCGAGCAGGACAAGAAGCTGTTCCGTAACGCGCTGGAAGTAGAAGCGCTGACCAAAGGCTTTGAGGAAGGTCCGCTGTTTAAAGGCGTTAACCTGCTGCTGGAAGTGGGGGAAAAACTCGCGGTGCTGGGCACCAACGGCGTGGGTAAATCCACCTTCCTGAAAACCCTGGTGGGCGAGCTGGAAGCGGACGCGGGCAGCGTGAAATGGTCCGAAAATGCGCAGATTGGCTACTACGCGCAGGATCATGAATATGAATTCGAAAACGATCTCACCGTCTTCGACTGGATGAGCCAGTGGAAGCAGGAAGGCGACGACGAGCAGGCGGTGCGCAGCATCCTTGGCCGCCTGCTGTTTAGCCAGGACGATATCAAAAAGCCTGCTAAGGTACTTTCCGGTGGTGAAAAAGGCCGCATGCTGTTTGGCAAGCTGATGATGGAACGCCCTAACGTGCTGGTGATGGATGAGCCCACCAACCACCTGGATATGGAATCCATCGAATCGCTGAACATGGCGCTGGAAATGTATCCGGGCACGCTGATCTTCGTTTCCCACGACCGCGAATTTGTCAGCTCGCTGGCAACGCGCGTGATTGAGATTACCCCGGAACGCGTTATCGACTTTACCGGTGGGTATGAAGATTACCTGCGCAGTAAAGGAATTGACGGTTAACAAAAAATCTGCCGTAGCGCTGTAAAGGCTGTTCGCCAGCTTAAATCCAGCGCTTCGGTTCAGATCTCAACAACGCCTTGTGCGCCGCCTGCCTGAATAACAGGGCAGGCGGGCGGTAAGGCGTTATTTTTCTTCCCATCGATATAATCGCATAGCCATGACCTTATAGCGGGCGTAAGCATAATTTTCTTATGGCTGTTATGCCTCGAAATTTTATTCATATTTTGTTTTTACCATTTCACCATTTTTCTTCATGCGATATATTTTGTTATTAGTGATAAAAGTTAGTCCCATATTTTTGCTGTTGCTGACAGAAAAAATCTTATTCTTTTCTATACAATTTATCGGGGGGTTCATATCATCAAAACAGAGTCGGTCATATTTCCCCTGTTCTTTATAGCCTCCACCGAAATCCCAAAAAACCACGGTGAAACTCCCATAAGGTGCGGGATTGAGGATATCATACTGGTTTTTTAGGCTATCTTTATTTTTCAGCCACCAGCTTATTTTCCCGTTATCCGTAAAAGGGAAATGTTTCACCAGAACATAGCTGTGGCTGCCATTTTTGTGTACAGCGATAATTTCTATCGGACGTAGCAATAACCACAAAGAATAACCGCACAGGATACAGCCGGTCAATATCAGAAGCAGAATGTATTTTTTATTTACCACTTTCATTGCGGTCTCCGATAATTTCTATATTGGTTATAAAAGGCTTAAAACCAAACTGATTGTATCGCTGGAGCACAAACCAGATGCGGAATAAACGGAACTGGTTGAATTTGGCTTTTAGAATATCGTTATCGTCGAGGCCAAAGTGATCCTGTACTTTGTAATGCACCACCGCCCGGTAGCGAGCATTATCGATCTGAAAGGGTTTAATTGTAATATGCGTGGCCCAAGCGTCATGTACGGTAATGCCCATACCGTTAAAGCTATCCTGAGACCTGTCGAATTTTGGGAGCTTTGCAAAATTTATGGCTTTGCGAAATTCATCCTTCTTTTCTGTCGGAGAGATATTAATTTTCCAGCTGATATATCCTTTAAGCGTGTTTTTTATTCGTAACTGCGTACTATTTTTTGTTCTGCCATTAAGAATATGATCTTTCAATGCGGATTTGAATATAATGCAGGGGAATTGTAGTGCAGCCATTGTAGTACTTTCCTTGTATTATCGACCTCCATGGTCACGATAACGGAATAATACGCCTTGGCGGGCCGCGGTGGAAATATTGTACAGCCTCCCGGCTCGGATTCAGAATTTTGACCGTCTCCTATGGGTGAGGTCCGCACGCCTGCACTGAAAAAACGCTGCGGTTTCTTCTCGCCGAATTGACTGAGCTGATTGCGGAGATGACGTTGTCGGTACAGATTAGTAGGGTGGATAAGCGCATGCGCCATCCACCGCCTGATTATTACAACATCCAGTAATCCTGCCCGACGCCTTCCACCAGCAAACGACGTTTTTCGCCCGCAGGCAGCGTCAGCTTCAGCTGTTTCCACGCCGGCTGATAGTCGCCTTTACGCTTAAAGGTGATATGAATTTCCTGCGCGCTGCAGCGAATCTCCCAGTCCAGCCACAGCGCGTAGCCCTGCCGGTAGCCCCAGGATTCGCCGTCGTCTTCAAACAGGCTTCCGCTTGTAACGCCCGTTCCGCGCAGCGGATAAATCTTCAGCTCGCGTACATCATCCGCTCTGTTGTCCACGTGCGCGACGCGTGCGGAATGCGGCAGGGCGGCGCCGGCGCGCACCAGCAGCGGCAGATGCTCCAGCGGCGCGTCCACGACGATATGCTGCCCGCCGCCGTACCACCGGCCGGTGTAGTAGTCATACCAGCCTTCACCGTTTGCCGGCAGCCACACTTCACGCTGGCGCTGCCCGGGCTCCACGACGCTTGCCACCAGTAAATCGCGGCCCAGCATAAAATCGTCGCACTCTTCGAAGGTCTTCGCGTCGTGCTCGTGGTCGAGGAACGTCGGGCGCAGCATCGGCTCGTCGTCCGCATGCGCCTGCCACAGCAGCGTGTAAAAATAGGGCAGCAGGCGATAGCGCGTTTCAATGGCGCTGCGAATTGCCGGGGTGATGGCCGGGTACATCCACGGCTCGTTCACCGTCTGGTCGTCATTCCACGAGTGGATGGTAAAGCGCGGGTGCATCACGCCGTTTTGCACCCAGCGCACAAACAGCTCCGCATCCGGTTTATCGCCGGAAAAGCCGCCCACGTCGTGCCCCACGTTGTACAGGCCCGGACAGGCTCATTCCCAGGCCCATGCGGGTGTTGTAGCGCAGCGTATTCCAGCTGGTGCGATTATCCCCGCTCCAGGTTTGCACGTAGCGCTGCATTCCGGCGCAGCCGGAGCGTGAAATCAGATAGGGCCTTTTCCCGGGCGCGAAACTCTGCTGCGCTTCAAGCGAGGCACGCATCATCAGCAGCGGCATAACCGGGCGGATATTCTTAATGGCGATCTCTTCACCAAAGCCGTGGCAGCGGGCTTCGCCGTCCCATATCTCAAATTCGTTATTGTCGTTCCACGTTGAATCAATGCCCATTTCCAGCAGCTGGGTAGTGACGCCGTTTTGCCACCACGCCACCGTTTCCGGATTGGTGAAATCCAGGTGCGAACCTTCGTCGTCCCAGAAGCTTGAGCGCTCCGGTCCGTCGCGTTCTGAATCCTTAATAAACAGCCCGCGCTCCGCCACTTCCGCATAGCGGGGATGATCGTGTAGCAGACAAGGCTTAATGTTCGCCGCAAGCTTAATGCCGGCATCGTGGAACGCCTGGCTCATCACCTTCGGCTGCGGCACCTTGTCGTGGTTCCAGTTAAAGACGTAGCGCTTGTTGTTGATGGAGGTATAGCCCGATGACAGCTGGAATGAATCGCAGGCAATCGCGTGTTTATCGCACAGGCTGATAAAGTTCATCAGCTGCTGCTGCGCGTCCGGCGCGTCGGTGTAATGCATGGTTGAGCCGCTGTAGCCGAGGCTCCATTTCGGGCCGAACAGCGTTTTGCCGGTCAGGCGAACAAAGGCTTTGGTGACGTCCAGCACTTTCGGTCCGAGGAACAGGTAGTAGTCGATGTCGCCGGATTCCGCCTGCCAGCGGCGGTAGGGCAGATGATAGTTGTCGATCTCGTTGCCTAAATCCAGCCAGCAGCTGCTGAGGTTGTCGTAAAACATGCCGAAGCTGACGTCCGGGCGCTTAGTAATGGTAAACGGAATGTGCTTATACAGCGGGTCGGTGGACTCCGCGTTGTAGCCCATCGCGTCGAGATTACGCATTTCATAGCGTTTACCGGTGCGGGCGAGCGGCCCGGCTTTTTCGCCCAGCCCGTAATAGCTTTCTTCTTTATACCGGCGCTGGTAGTGCGCCACGCCGTCGCCGTGCGCGTTCAGCAGATAGGCGCTGGTCGGGCGATCGCTTGCCAGCAGCCGCCACTCGCCGCCGTCGTTTTTGTACTCCCACTCCAGCCACAGCGGCCGATGGACGGTGACGCGAAGCTTATCGGCGCTGATGCGCAGCGTGTCTTCTTGCTCCTCCACCGTGAAGCCCGGTAGCGCAAAGCCTTCCAGGCTTTCACGGGCGCGTCCTTCCCAGGGCACATCGTTAAGCGGCGCGATGCTCCAGGTACGGTTCAGGGCCAGCCTGTTCTCGCGCTTAAGCAAAACGCGGAACATTCCTTGTTCCAGCACGTATAAACAGAGTCGATGCTTGTCGTCCACGTTTAATTCAACGTGATGCGCATCGCAATTCAACAGCGTCCAGTTCTTCAGGGTTTTCATCATCTACCATCCATATCAGGCGCGCCCGGCGCGGCGTTCAGCAATAAAAGAAACCAGGAATACGGCGCCAATCAGGTCAAAGAAACCCATGGCGATAAACAGCGGGTTGTAGCCGATTTTGTCGGCGGTGACGCCAATCAGCAGCGAAAACAGGAAGCTTGCAATCCAGGCCGCGGAGCCGCGCATACCGTTGACGGTGGCCATCTGGCCCCGGTCAAAGGAGTCCACGACAAGGGCGCTTAGCATGCAGGAAATTATCTGGTGCCCGAAGCCGCCCACCGAAATCAGCGCGATGGTGACGTAGGGATCTCTGGTTATCGCCACCAGCGCAAGGGAGAGCATCAGAAAGGCGCCGGTCACGGAGCTGGCCACGATGGAGTTCGTCCGCGAGCAGCCAAACCAGCGGGTATAAACCTTTGTCAGATAGCCGCTCGCCACGCTGCCGAGGTCGGCGGCAAGGAACGGCAGCCAGGCGAACATCGCAATCTGTTTCAAGTCCATACCGCGTTCGCTTGCCAGATACAGCGGCACCCAGAAGCTCAGCACCGCCCAGGCCGGCTCGGCCATAAACGCCGGGATGGCGATACCGTAAAAACGTTTGTTCCTGGAGACGGTTTTCAACGCGGTAAAGAAAGGTAACTTCACGGCCGGCGGTTCATTATCCTGCCTGATGAAGGCCAGCTCTTCCTGGCTCAGGTTCGGGTGCTGTTCGGGGTTATGGTAGAACAGCCACCACAGCGCCACCCACAGCACCGCCAGCACGCCGGTAAACATAAACGCGCCCTGCCAGCCGAAAGAGGCGTGGGCGAAATAAATAATCGGCGGCGCAAGCATCGCGCCGATGGAGAAGCCGACGCCCGCCCAGCCCGCGGCGATGGGACGCTCCTTTTTCGGAAACCATTCGCCGATGGTTTTGGCGTTGGCAGGCGTTGCCGCCGCCTCCGCGCCGCCCATAAAGAAGCGCAGAATCGCCAGCTGCAGCCAGCTACCGGCGCCGGCGTGCAGCATACAAACCACCGCCCAGACGCCGGCGCAAAGCAGAAAGCCGAGCTTGAGGCCAATCACGTCAATCAGCCAGCCGCAAAGGGGCTGGAAGAGGGTGTAGGCCAGCTGGAAGGCGCCGACTATCCAGGAATACTGTTCGGTCGTGATGCCAAGAGAGGTTTTCAGTTCAGGGGCAAGAATGCCCAGCGAATTGCGAGTGATGTAGTTAACGGTAACGCCGAGTAAAAACAGCACCAGCACCCACCAGCGTAAATTACGGATGGTGCGTCTGGTTTTTACCGCCGTTGCATCCTGTTGTATGCCATGGCTCATGTCGTTCTCCACGTAGCAGAGGGTCAGTCGGAATTGGTATAACAGCCTTCTGGCCGGATTGATTTTAATAACTGTTTGATTAATATTGTTTTATTGAGATATTTCGTTATCGAATCGCGAAAAGCTGTTCGATAAATTGAGCCTAAAACAGTTATAAAAGTGCCGACAGCAGATTTGATGCAACAATTTTCATAAGCGTGCGGAATAAGGCTTATGAGAAGAAAAATTGTCAGTAAAATGGCGATAAGCATGGCTGTGAAAATTTTTTCATGGGCAAAGTGGGCGTAGATCACAAAATGAGCAAAAAGCTAAAAATTGCCGAAATAGCGGCGCAGACCGGGCTTTCCATCAGCACCGTTTCCCGCGTGCTGGCGGGCAAAGCCAACACCAGCGAGGCGGCCAGGCAGCAGGTATTAAGCTGCGCACGGCAAAACGGCGTGCTCAAAGGCATCGCGGCGGGGAGACTGCTGCTAAACAGCCTGGTGGTGTTTGCGCCGCAGCGGGCGTTTGAAGAGCGGCTGGACGTCTTCTATTACCGCGTGATTCAGGGCATCAGCAAGGCGCTGGCGCCACATGAGGTGCGGCTGCGCTACTGCGCCCTCGAAGAACACGACAGCGACGCCAACCTGTTTTTGAGCAAGATGAACGAAGCGGAAACGGAGGCGGCGATCCTGTTGGGCATCGACGATCCGCATATTCACAACCTGGCGGCGGATCTCGCCAAACCCTGCGTGCTGATCAACTGTCGCGATCGCAAAATGCGCCTGCCGGGCGTGGCGCCGGATCACCAGCTAATAGGTGAGTTCGCCGCCGGCTATCTGTTTGAGCAGGGGCATAAACACGTCGTTAATTTACTTTGCCTGCGCCGCTACACTATGGAGCTGCGCCTGGCCGGCATTCGCGATGCCTGGGAAGAGCACAACCTTCAGTTTGACGAGGGTCAGCACTTGATTACCGCGCAAAGCTTCAGCGCCAAAGAAAGCGAAAGGATTATCGATGATTTTCTGGCGAACACGCCGCGGCACAGGTTGCCGACGGCGCTGCTGGCGGGCGGAGATTTTATGGCCGCCGGCGCGGTCAGCGCCCTGCAAAAGGCGGGTTTACGCGTGCCGCACGATATGTCGGTAATGAGCATCGACGGATTTAACCTTGCGGCCATTCACGACGTGCCCCTTACCTCGCTGCATGTGCCGCGCGACGAGCTGGGTGAGGAAGCCGTGCATCTTCTTCAGCAACGGCTTATTCGCCCTGACGCGCCGGTGGGGAATCTGCTGCTAAACGGCTCGCTGGCGGTGCGGGAATCCGTGCGCCGTATACGCCATAACAAGAGCCATACGGCGGTGAAAAGCGACGGGCTTTACGATGAGTGAGCTCCGCACACTTCGCAGCGGGCAAAACGCTGCAGCTTCATCTCGCGGAACTGGCAGGTCATGGCATCGTACATAACGATTTTCCCGGCCGCAGGCTTGCCGTAATTCGCCAGCAGCTTGATGGCTTCCATCGCCTGCAGCGAGCCAATGACGCCCACCAGCGGCGCCATTACGCCCGCTTCGACGCAGGTTAACGCGTTGTCTCCAAACAGATGGCTCAGGCAGCGGTAGCAGGGCTCGTCCGGCTGGTAGGTGAACACGCTGATTTGGCCCTCCATGCGGATTGCCGCGCCGCTGACCAGCGGCTTCTTCGCGTGAAAGCAGCATTGGTTGAGCTGATTGCGGATGGCGACGTTGTCGGTACAGTCGAGCACCAGATCGTGCTTCGCCACTTCATCTGCCAGCCGGGACTCGTCCAGCCGCGCGTTTATCGTTTCGAGCGTGATGTGAGGATTAATGGCGGCCAGCGCGTCCCGCGCGGAATCCACCTTCGCCTGGCCGATGGTCGCGTCGCGATGCAGCGTCTGGCGTTGCAGGTTAGACAGCGCTACCGTATCGAAATCCAGCAGCGTGAGATGCCCCACGCCCGCGGCGGCAAGATACTGCGCGGCGGCGCAGCCCAGGCCGCCCAGGCCGACCACCAGCGCGCGCGCCTCTTTTAACGCTTCCTGCCCGTCGAAATCAAAGCCGCGCAGGATAATCTGGCGGTTGTAGCGCAGCATTTCCGCATCGCTCAGTTCGGCCGCCATCCTAGCCTCCAAACAGCGCGTTAAAGGGTTCGATCTCCACCCATTCACCGGCCTCGACGTTGCCGCGCTCGCGTTCCAGCACGATAAAGCAGTTGGCCTGGCTAAAGGAGCTGAAAATATGCGAACCCTGATGTCCGGTGCTGAGCACTTCAAGCTGCCCGTCCAGCGCGGTGCGCATGATGCCGCGCTGGAAATCCAGACGCCCCGGCGTTTTTTTGAGCCGGCCAACCGTGCGTGCGCGCTGGCGCGGCGGGAGAGCGTTGCCCTGCTGGCCGCTTAGCCTGGCCAGCAACGGCTGCACCAGCTGGTAGAAGGTCAGCGCCGCGGAAACCGGGTTGCCCGGCAGGCCGCAGAACCAGCTATTTTGCAGGCGTCCGAAGGCAAAAGGTTTGCCGGGCTTGATGGCCAGCTTCCAGAAGCCCACTTCGCCTAACTCTTCGAGAAGCTGTTTGGTGTAATCCGCTTCGCCCACGGAAACGCCGCCGCTGCTGATGACCACGTCCGCCTGGGCGTCCGCTTCAATAAAGGCTTCGCGCAGGGCTTCAGGGTCGTCTTTAATGATCCCTGAATCGATGACCTCGCAGCCGAGCTGGTCAAGCATCAGATGCACCGCGAGGCGGTTGGTGTCGTAAATTTGCCCTTCGCCAAGCGGCTGGCCCGGTAACTGAAGTTCATCGCCCGTTGAGAACACGGCGGCGCGTACTTTGCGCAGCACTTTTACCTCGGCAATGCCCAACGAGGCGATAAGCGGCAGCTCGGCGGCGGTCAGCTTTTTGCCCGCGGGCAGCACGCTGGCGCCGCTGCGGATATCTTCGCCGCGCAGGCGGATATTCTGGCCGTTTTTCACCGGCGCATTAAAACGTACGCCGGTTTCCGTCACCTCCGTCTCTTCCTGCATGACGACCGCTTCCGCGCCCGCCGGCAGCGGAGCGCCGGTCATAATTCTTACGCAGGTGCCCGCAGGCCACTCTTCGCTAAACGGCTGTCCGGCAAAGGCCTTTCCCGCAACCGGCAGGGCGCCGCCGGCAGCAATATCGGCCATGCGCACCGCGTAACCGTCCATGGCTGAGTTATCAAAGCCCGGCACGTCCATGGGCGAGGTGACCGCAGCGGCGGTAATGCGTCCGGCGGCCTGCAACAGCGGGATAGTTTGCGATTCGGTAACGGGAACAATACGCGAAAGCATCTGCTCCAGAGCGGTTTCAAGCGGGATCAGCCCGGCGGTAAATTCCATGAAAACTCCTGCGGCGGGGGCAAAGTAAGGCGCATATTATGGCAGATAAAGCGCCGGCGCTGAATGTTCCATTAGGGGTAAGGGGCGTCGTCAATTTTCTTTACAACACATTTACGTCTTTCTATATTCAAAAATCGAATTAGTTAACGGTAACGATTCTGATATCTATAGAAAAAGTGTTGCCGGATAACAGCTATGACAGGGCCATGTCGTTATGAACAAAGCGGTAATTGCGATCCACGGCGGAGCGGGCGCCATCACGCGCGCGCAGCTAAGCGTTGAGAAAGAGCAGCTCTATATTCAGGCGTTATCGGAAATCGTCGAGGCCGGACAGGCTATCCTGGCCGCAGGCGGCAGCGCGCTGGACGCGGTAACCGAAGCCGTGCGCCTGCTTGAAGAGTGCCCGCTGTTTAACGCCGGCATCGGCTCCGTCTTTACCCATGCGGGCACGCATGAACTTGATGCCTGCATTATGGATGGCAATACGCTGAACGCCGGGGCGGTGGCGGGCGTAAGCCACATTCGCAACCCGATTATCGCCGCGCGCAAGGTGCTGGAAAACAGCCCGCACGTGCTGCTGGCAGGCGAAGGCGCCGAGGCGTTCGCGTTCGCGCAGGGGCTTGAGCCGGTATCGCCTGAGATTTTTTCCACGCCGGAACGCCTGGAGCAGCTAAGGCGCGCGCAGCTGCATAACCAGACCGTGCTGGATCACGATGGCGGCGAGCCGCTGGACCCGGATACGAAATTCGGCACCGTCGGCGCGGTGGCGCGCGACAAATTCGGCAACCTCGCGGCGGCGACCTCAACCGGCGGCATGACCAATAAAATGCCCGGCCGGGTAGGGGATTCTCCTCTCGTCGGCGCGGGTTGCTATGCTAATAACGCAAACGTTGCCGTTTCCTGCACCGGCACGGGTGAGGTCTTTATCCGGGCGCTTGCCGCCTATGATATTGCCGCCCTGATGGAATACCGCGGCCTGAGCCTGCACCAGGCCACGGAACGCGTGGTGATGGAAAAACTGCCCGCCCTTGAGGGCAGCGGCGGGGTTATCGCCATCGACAGCGAAGGCAACGTGGCGCTGCCGTTTAACAGCGAAGGGATGTACCGCGGCTATGGTTATGTCGGGGATGCACCGAGCGTAGGAATCTATCGCGACCAGGAGCATTGATGCCGCACAGTGATGAACTGCCAGAAGACCGGGTGCTCAGCGTTAACGATCTGAACATTCGGTTTCGCCAGGAGAAAACGTACAGCGAAGCGGTGCGCCACCTTTCGTTCGATCTCAAACGCGGCGAGACGCTGGCGATTGTCGGCGAGTCCGGCTCGGGGAAATCCGTTACCGCGCTGGCGTTAATGCGCCTGCTGGAGCAGTCCGGCGGCCTGGTCGCAAGCAAAAAAATCCTGCTGCGCCGCCGCAATAAGCAGGTTATCGAGCCGTATAAATTCAGCTCCTCGCAGATGCGCAACGTGCGCGGAGCGGATATCGCGATGATTTTTCAGGAGCCCATGACCTCGCTTAACCCGGTGTTCCCGGTGGGCGAGCAAATCGCAGAATCCATTCGTCTGCACCAGGGGCTTGACGGCAGGGCGGCGCTGCTTGAAGCGCAGCGCATGCTCGAACGCGTGCGCATTCCCGAAGCGAAGGCCATTCTCGGCCGCTATCCGCATCAGCTTTCCGGCGGGATGCGCCAGCGCGTGATGATTGCGATGGCGCTCTCGTGCCGCCCGGCGGTACTGATCGCCGACGAACCGACAACGGCGCTGGACGTCACCATTCAGGCGCAAATACTTCAGCTTATCCGCGTGCTGCAGGACGAAATGGAGATGGGCGTCATTTTCATTACGCACGATATGGGCGTGGTGGCGGACATCGCCGACCGGGTGCTGGTCATGTACCGCGGCGAAGCGGTAGAAACCGGCAGCGTGGAGCAGATTTTTCGCGCGCCCGTTCACCCCTATACCAAAGCGCTGCTGGCGGCGGTGCCGCGCCTTGGGTCGATGAACGGTAAAGAGCTGCCGCGTAAATTTCCGCAGGTCGATGCCAACGATCCTGATAAATACGAACCGGAAACCGAGCAGGACACCATCCCGGCGGGCGCCGCGCCGGTTTTACAGGTGCGCGATTTAGTTACCCGCTTCGATATCCGCAGCGGCGTGTTCAATCGCGTGACTAAACAGGTACACGCGGTCGAAAAGGTAAGTTTTGATTTATGGCCGGGTGAAACCCTGGGCCTGGTCGGGGAGTCCGGCAGCGGTAAATCCACCACCGGGCGTTCGCTGCTGCGGCTGGTGGAAACCCAGGGCGGCAGCATTAGCTTTAACGGCCAGCGTATCGACAACCTGCCAAACGCGCAGATGCAGCATGTGCGCAAAGATATCCAGTTTATCTTCCAGGATCCCTACGCCTCCCTCGACCCGCGTTTGACGGTCGGCTATTCGATCATGGAACCGCTGCTGGTGCATAAGATGATGCCAAAAGCGCAGGCGCAGCAACGGGTTGCCTGGCTGCTGGAGCGCGTCGGCCTGCTGCCGGAACACGCCTGGCGCTACCCGCACGAGTTTTCCGGCGGCCAGCGTCAGCGTATCTGCATCGCCAGGGCGCTGGCGTTAAATCCCAAAGTGGTGATCGCCGACGAGTCCGTCTCCGCGCTGGACGTCTCCATCCGCGCGCAAATTATCAACCTGCTGCTCGACTTACAGCGCGAGTTTGGCATCGCGTTTTTGTTTATTTCTCACGATATGGCCGTTGTGGAGAGGATCTGCCATCGCGTAGCGGTGATGTACCTGGGGCAGATTGTCGAAATCGGCCCGCGCCGCGCGGTGTTTGAAAATCCGCAGCATCCCTATACCCGTAAGCTCATGGCCGCCGTTCCGGTGGCCGACCCGGCGCACCGGCGCCCGAACCCCGTTCTGCTTTCTGATGAGATCCCAAGCGCCACGCGCAGGCTTGGGGATGAACCGCACGTTGCTCCGCTGGTGGCCGTGGGCCCCGGGCATTTCGTTGCCCGCCACCCGATCGGCAGCCATGAAAACCATATTTAGGCAGGGATAATCAGGAGAATAACAATATGACATCAAACACTACCAAGAAATGGCTGGCTGCGGCAGGCCTCGCCTCCAGCGTACTGGCCGCGCCGGCCTTTGCCGCCAAAGATGTCGTCGTGGCGGTGGCGTCCAACTTCACCACGCTCGACCCGTACGACGCCAACGACACGCTTTCGCAGGCGGTGGCGAAGTCGTTTTATCAGGGTCTGTTCGGTCTCGATAAGGACATGAAGCTGCAAAACGTGCTGGCGGAAAGCTATACCGTGTCGGACGACGGCCTCGTCTATACCATCAAACTGCATCCGGGAGTAAAATTCCAGGACGGGACGGATTTTAATGCCGAAGCGGTGAAGATAAACCTCGATCGGGCCAGCAATCCGGACAGCCACCTCAAGCGCTATAACCTCTACAAGGCGATTGCCAAAACCGAAGCGGTGGACGCAACCACCGTGAAGATCACCCTCAAACAGCCGTTCTCGGCGTTTATCAATATTCTTGCGCATCCGGCAACGGCGATGATTTCACCTGCCGCGCTGCAAAAATACGGCAAAGATATTGGTTTCCACCCGGTCGGCACCGGCCCGTATCAGCTGGATACCTGGAACCAGACGGATTTTGTGAAGGTGAAGAAATTCGCCGGCTACTGGAAACAGGGGCGGCCGTTGCTGGATACCATCACCTGGCGCCCGGTTGTGGATAACAACACCCGCGCGGCGATGCTGCAAACCGGCGAAGCGCAGTTCGCGTTCCCTATTCCTTACGAGCAGGCGGGACGGCTTGAGAAAAACGACAGGCTGGAGCTGGTGGCCTCGCCATCCATCATGCAGCGCTACATCAGCATGAACGTCACGCAAAAACCTTTCGATAATCCAAAAGTGCGCGAGGCGATTAACTACGCTATTAACCGCCAGGCGCTGGTGAAGGTGGCGTTCTCCGGCTACGCTACGCCGGCGGAAGGCGTCGTGCCGCCTTCTATCGACTTCGCGCAGAAATATAAGCCGTGGCCGTACGATCCTGCTAAGGCGCGAGAGCTGCTGAAAGAAGCCGGTTTCCCGAACGGCTTTGAGACCACGCTGTGGTCTTCACACAATCACAGCACCGCGCAAAAAGTGCTGCAGTTCACCCAGCAGCAGCTGGCGCAGGTGGGGATTAAAGTGAAGGTTACGGCGATGGACGCCGGCCAGCGCGCCGCCGAAGTGGAAGGCAAAGGGCAGGCGGAAAGCGGCGTGAGAATGTTCTACACCGGCTGGTCGGCTTCGACCGGCGAGGCGGACTGGGCGCTGTCGCCGCTGTTTGCTTCTCAAAACTGGCCGCCGACGCTGTTCAATACCGCGTTTTACAGCAATCCGCAGGTGGATAAAGACCTGAGCGAAGCGCTCAAAACCACCAACCGCGATGATAAAGCTAAGCTGTATAAAGACGCGCAGGACACCGTCTGGAAAGAGTCTCCGTGGGTGCCGCTGGTGGTGGAAAAACTGGTTTCCGCGCACAGCAAAAACCTGAGCGGCTTCTACGTGATGCCGGATACCGGGTTTAGCTTTGATGATGCGGATTTGCAGTAGAATCAGGCGTTTCGTCGCAGGATGGATAAGCGCAAGCGCCATCCTGCGAAAAAACGGCGGGCGGCGCCTGTCCGCCTTAAGTTAACGAGGTAACTTTGTTTAACTATTTCCTCAAGCGCCTGCTGGGCCTCATTCCAACGCTGCTTATCGTCGCGGTGCTGGTGTTTTTGTTCGTGCATATGCTGCCGGGCGATCCTGCGCGTCTTATCGCCGGGCCGGAAGCGGATGCCCAGGTCATTGAGATGGTGCGCAAGCAGCTGGGGCTGGATTTACCGCTGTGGCAGCAGTTCTGGCATTTTATTGTCAATATCCTGCGGGGCGACTTTGGGATATCGATGGTGTCGCGCCGTCCGGTGACCGAAGAGATCGCCAGCCGCTTTATGCCGACGCTGTGGCTTACCGTCACCAGCATGGTCTGGGCGGTCATCTTTGGTTTGTTTACCGGCATCGTCTCCGCCGTGTGGCGCAACCGCTGGCCGGACCGGATCAGCATGACGATCGCCGTGTCGGGCATTTCCTTCCCGGCCTTCGCGCTGGGCATGCTGCTGATGCAGGTATTTTCCGTCGAGCTGGGCTGGCTGCCCACCGTCGGGGCCGATAGCTGGCAGCACTACGTTTTACCGTCCATTACGCTGGGCGCCGCGGTGGCGGCCGTAATGGCCCGCTTTACCCGCGCCTCTTTTGTCGACGTGCTGCAGGAAGACTACATGCGCACGGCCCGGGCTAAAGGGGTGAGCGAAACGCTGATAGTGATAAAACACGGCCTGCGCAACGCGATGATACCGGTCGTCACCATGATGGGCCTGCAGTTCGGCTTCCTGCTCGGCGGCTCGATTGTGGTGGAAAAAGTCTTTAACTGGCCGGGGCTGGGCCGCCTGCTGGTGGATTCGGTCGAAATGCGGGATTATCCGGTGATTCAGGCGGAGGTGCTGCTTTTCTCGCTGGAATTTATTGTTATCAATCTGGTGGTGGATCTGCTTTATGCGGCCATTAACCCGGCAATCAGGTACAGGTAAGGATGCGACTTTTTAACTGGCGACGTCAGGCGATACTTAACGAGATGCCGATTGTGCGGCCCGAAGCCGTGCGCACGCCGTGGCGCGAATTCCGGCGGCGGTTGCGCAAACAGCCCGTCGCGCTGATCGCCGGGGCTTTTGTGCTGCTGCTGATAACGGTAGCGCTTATCGCTCCCTGGATTGCCCCCTTTGATGCGGAAAACTACTTCGACTACGACAGGCTAAACGACGGCCCCTCCATGCTGCACTGGTTCGGCGTGGACTCGCTGGGGCGGGACATCTTCAGCCGCGTGCTGGTGGGCGCGCAGATTTCATTAGCGGCGGGCGTGTTCTCGGTGCTTATCGGCGCGCTTATCGGCACCTTTTTTGGCCTGCTGGCGGGTTATTACGAAGGCTGGTGGGATCGCATCATCATGCGCATCTGCGACGTGCTGTTTGCCTTCCCGGGCATTCTGCTGGCTATCGCCGTGGTGGCGGTGATGGGCAGCGGGATGGCGAACGTGATTATCGCCGTGGCGATTTTCAGCATCCCGGCGTTCGCTCGGCTGGTGCGCGGCAACACCCTGGTATTAAAACACCAGACCTTTATCGAGTCGGCGCGCAGCATTGGCGCCTCGGACTGGACGATAATTTTTCGCCATATTTTACCCGGTACGGTATCGTCTATCGTGGTCTATTTCACCATGCGTATCGGCACCTCGATTATTTCGGCGGCGAGCCTGTCGTTTCTGGGGCTGGGCGCGCAGCCGCCAACGCCTGAGTGGGGGGCGATGCTCAATGAGGCAAGGGCGGATATGGTGATGGCCCCGCACGTGGCTATCTTCCCAAGCCTTGCGATCTTCTTAACGGTGCTGGCGTTTAACCTGCTGGGGGATGGTTTGCGGGACGCGCTGGATCCGAAGATAAAGGGGTGATTGTGAAAAAAGGTGGATAGCGCTCGCGCTTATCCACCCTACGGATACGTTTCGGCAGGGCGGGCAAGCATGAGCGCCGCCCGCCACAAAGTCAGTTAAACCACCGCACCCCAGAGATCGTATTCATCCGCGTTTTCAACTTTAACGCGCACCACGTCGCCCGGCTTCAGCTTAGTTTCGCCATTCAGATAAACCGCGCCGTCGATTTCCGGCGCATCCGCCATGCTGCGGCCGATAGCGCCTTCCGCGTCCACCTCGTCGACGATAACCAGAATTTCGCGGCCGACTTTCTCCTGCAGGCGCTCGGCGGAAATCTGCTGCTGCAGCTGCATGAAGCGGTTCCAGCGTTCTTCTTTCACCTCTTCGGGCACCTGATCCGCCAGTTCGTTAGCCGTGGCGCCTTCAACCGGGCTGTATTTGAAGCAGCCTACGCGATCGAGACGCGCTTCCTTCAGGAAGTCGAGCAGCATCTGGAAGTCTTCTTCGGTTTCGCCAGGGAAGCCGACGATAAAGGTGGAGCGCAGGGTTAAATCCGGGCAAATCTCGCGCCACTGCTTGATGCGCTGCAGCTGGCGATCCGCGCTGCCCGGGCGCTTCATCAGCTTGAGAATGCGCGGGCTGGCGTGCTGCAGAGGAATATCCAGATACGGCAGGATCTTGCCTTCGGCCATTAGCGGAATGACGTCGTCAACGTGCGGGTAAGGGTAAACGTAGTGCAGACGCGTCCACACGCCGAGCTTAGAAAGCTGCTCGCACAGGCTGACCATGCTGGTTTTGACCGGTTCGCCGTTGTAAAAACCGGTGCGATGCTTAACGTCCACGCCGTACGCGGAGGTGTCCTGCGAGATAACCAGCAGCTCTTTAACGCCCGCGTCCACCAGGCGTTTAGCTTCGGCCAGCACGTCGCCCACCGGGCGGCTGTCGAGATCGCCGCGCATCGAAGGGATGATGCAGAAGGTGCAGCGGTGGTTGCAGCCTTCGGAAATTTTCAGGTAGGCGTAATGACGCGGGGTCAGCTTCACGCCCTGTTCCGGCACCAGGCTCAGGAACGGGTTGTGCTTAGGCTTCGGCACGTAGTGGTGAACGTGCTGTAAAACCTGCTCGTAGCTGTGGGGTCCGGTGATTTCCAGCACCTTCGGATGCACTTCGCGAATCTGATCTTCTTTGGCGCCGAGGCAGCCGGTGACAATCACTTTGCCATTTTCATTGAGCGCTTCGCCGATCGCTTCCAGCGATTCTTGTACCGCGCTGTCAATAAAACCGCAGGTGTTCACGATAACCATATCGGCATCGTCATAGCTGGGCACGACGTCGTAGCCTTCGGTGCGCAGCTCGGTGAGAATTCGTTCTGAATCGACGAGGTTTTTTGGGCAGCCGAGAGAAACAAAGCCAATACGGGGTTGATGCATGGGTGTACGCTCACAAAGTAAACAGGGAAATAAAAAACCGGGCGATTTTACACGGGTTTTGGGCAACCCACTACCAGTTGTTATCGCCGCCGGATTTTCGGCCTTTTCCCGCGCTTTGCGACATCTCTTATTTTGCTTGCCGCAGCGGTAGGCTTTATTATCACTGCCGTTTCATCCAACGATAATGACCTCATCCACAAGGATCCCTTAATGCGCAAGATTCTCGCTTTAACCGGCATGGTTGCGGCCATGCTGCTGCTGTCCGCCTGTAATGCCATCCCGACGCCGCTTAATACGCCGCCGGACACCGCGCAGAAATTTGTCTGCGGCGGTGAAAAGCTGGCGCTGGACGGCGACTATGCCTGGTATAACGGCAGGCGCTACTCCTACCAGAATATGAGCGGCGGCCAGGCGCTGTACCGCTATCACAGCAGCCAGTTTGCGGTGAAAAAAGAGGGCAACAATCGTACGCTGGTGGTGGAGCTGAGCTCGAAACCTTGTGTCGCGGCAAACTAATTTCCTGCTGACGGCGATGCTCGCCGGCCTGCTTGCGGGCTGCGGCACGCTTTCGAACGTCGCCCCCGTCGCGGAAGTGCCGCAGCGGGCGCAGCGCGCCTGCGGGGATCCCCAGCCGCGCGCTATTAATCAGTGGCTGCCGCTGATGGTTGAGCAGCATTCGCCCGGCATGGTGGTGGGCATTATCGACGCCCGCAACCAGCGCCACTACTGGCGCTATGGCGTGACGGACCGCGAGCATCGCAATCCGGTGAATGAAAATACGCTGTTTGCGGTGGGATCGCTGAGCAAGGGAATGACGGCGGAAGCCACGGCGGTGCTGGTGGCGCAGGGCCGCCTGCGCTGGTCAGATACCCTGGCAACGCTGCTGCCGCCTTCGGTCGCCCTAAGCGATGACGCGAAGAAGATTACGCTGCTGCAGCTTGTTACCCATACGTCCGGCCTGCCGCGGCAGAATATGGATTTGCCGATGCTGGCCGCGTTTGTCCGCTACCTGGGCAACGGTGAAAACTTTTACGCCCATCTCGACAGCGACGAGGTCGTTAACGATCTTGCGCACTTCGTAAAGCCGGCCGGCCATGAGCCGCGCTATTCAAACCTCGGCTACGCGTTGCTGGACTATGTGCTTAAATACCAGACCGGGCAGCGGGCGGACCAGCTGGTGGAGTCCTTGCTGTTTGCGCCGCTGGGCATTCGCAACGCAAGCTTTACGCCGCAGAAGCTGAAGGCTTACCCGCTGCGGGCGATCGGCCACGCCGGCAGCCAGCCGAAGTTTGTCCCGGCCGGGCAGGTGGTGCCGGACTGGCAGTTTACCGGCAACATGCTGGGCGCAGGCGGGCTGTACGCCGACACCGCCGATCTGCTGACGTTTGCCGCCGCGCATCTGGACAGCACGGGAAACGACCAGCTCGACCGTGCCATGCGCGACGCCATGCAGGTTTATTACCCGCGCGATAAAGAGGCGGCAAATATCGCCTGGGTAAGCGACACCTACGGCGAGCAGACCATCACCTATCAGGTGGGCTATATCGGCGGCTACTCCAGCTATATCGGTATCGACAGGCAGCATCACTTCGCCGTAGTGGTGTTGCAAAACAGCTTCACCTGGCAAAATAATCTCGGGCACAGCGTGCTGCGCCAGCTGTGGCGCGAGCAAAATACGGCCTCCGCCTGCGGCAAAACCTCTTCTCTCTGACTGCGATCCGCGCTTGCGTTTGCGCAATGTAAAGATTGTTGCGGCGGATCAAAATCAGCTGCAATAACGTCTTGCCCGGCTAAAAATTGACCATACTATTGATGGGCGTAATGGTTCACTGCATAGGGAGGATAAACGCATGTCCAGGAGTACGTTCAGGCGCGATCTTCTGCAAAAGCTGATCGTCGCGAAAATCGACCTTTCTGCTTATCTCACGCTGCGCCGGGCGAAAGGCTATATGACGATCGTCGAGAATGAACAACTGCGCGATAATCTGTTTGAACTTTGTAACGAGTATCGCGAGAAATTGCCTGAGGTGCAGGCGGCGCTTATGCCGCAGGAAATCACCTCCTTCGATCGGGGCATCGCGGCGGTTTCTTCCGCCGCCGTCTGTCTGATGACCGGACGGCATGACTGCCCGCACTATATCGCCGTCGACGCCGACAGGCTGGAAAGCTGTCTCGATCAGCTTGCGCACAGCCTCAACGGGCTGCTTGTCTGCCAGCAGGCTATCGAAGCATGACCACGGGGGAGGCCGCTCCCCCAACCGCATTTTAATATTGTGTAAAAATCCCTTGCCGGCGAAATCAGGCGGCTACCCTTATTCTGTAAACAGAAAAAGGAGACGCTTATGTCCAGGCCTTTATCCCGCTTACTTATTATCGCCGCCTTAACCTTCTCTGCGGCCGTGGTTCAGGCCGCTGAGGTGAAAGTCGAGGTGCTGCAAAGCAAACTCGATCACCCCTGGTCGCTGGCGTTTTTGCCGGACAATAAAGGCATGCTGATTACCCTGCGCGATGGACAGCTGCGCCGCTGGCAGCCGGACGCCGGGCCTGGCGATCCCATCGTCGGCGTGCCGGAGGTTTGGGCGCATGGCCAGGGCGGGCTGTTCGACGTGGTGCTGGCGCCGGATTTCGCCAGCAGCCGCAGGGTATGGCTCAGCTATGCCGAAGCCGGGGATAATGACAAAGCGGGGACCGCCGTGGGCTACGGTACGCTGAGCAGCAATTTCGAACGCCTGGAGAATTTTAAAGTCGTCTTTCGCCAGCAGCCAAAGCTCTCCACCGGCAACCACTTTGGCGGGCGCATGGTGTTTGACGGAAAAGGACATCTGTTTATAGCGCTCGGGGAGAATAACCAGCGGCCTACGGCGCAGGATCTCGACAAGCTGCAGGGAAAAGTGGTGCGTCTTAACGAAGACGGCACGGTTCCCACGGATAATCCGTTTGCCGGCAGGCAGGGCGCGCGACCTGAAATCTGGTCTTACGGACACCGTAATCCGCAGGGGCTGGCAATCAATCCTGCCGGCGGCGCGCTGTGGCTGAACGAGCACGGCCCGCGCGGCGGCGACGAAATTAATATCGTGCAGGCGGGCAAAAACTACGGCTGGCCTCTTGCGACCTGGGGGATTAACTACAGCGGGCTGCCGATTCCGGAAGCGAAAGGCGAAATCGTCGCCGGCACCGAGCAGCCGAACTATTACTGGAAGGTTTCTCCGGCGGTGAGCGGCATGGCGTTCTACAGCGCGGATAAATTCCCGCAGTGGAAGGGGAAGCTGTTTATCGGCGCGCTCAAGGAGAAAAACCTGATTGAGCTGACCCTCAGCGGCGACAAGGTGACCGGCCAGCAGCGTTTACTGGGCGATCGTAAACAGCGCATTCGTGACGTGCGCGTCGGCCCGGACGGTTATGTTTACGTCCTGACCGACGAGTCTGACGGGCAGTTGCTGAAGCTCAGCCCGTCAGCTTAACGGAATCATCACCACTTTGCGGAACGCCGGGCGCTGGGTCAGCTGCTGATACCAGCGCCGCAGATGAACGTGCGCGCCCCATTTCACGTCAAGATTTAGCAGCGCATAAACAGATGGCCCCAGCGCGATATCCGCAGGCCCAAACTCTGTGCCGTCAAACCACGTCTGCTTCGCCAGTTCGGCGTCCAGAATGCTAAACAACGCGTCGCACTGCGCAATGCTTTCCGCAATGAGCTTCTGGTCGCGCTGTTCCGGGGCGGTGCGCACAAGGCCCATAAAGACGCCGCGGTACGGAATCACCAGGGTCGATGCCGCCCAGTCCATCCATTTCTCGCCGTATGCGCGCGTTGCGGGATCGCTGGTCCACAGCGAATCCTGGCCGTATTGGGCCGCCAGGTAACGCACTATGGTATTGGACTCCCACAGCGTCAGGTTTGTCGCCTCATCGTGAATACAGGGCACCAGCGCGTTGGGGTTCATCGCCAGGTAGTCGGCATCGTGCGTTTTACCAAACTTCCCGCCGGCCGGAATGGAAAGGTACTGCTGGCCCAGCTCTTCCAGACACCACAGAACCTTCTTCACATTGGTCGAATTCTCTCTGCCCCAAACGGTTATCATATTTGCTCCTGATAGATGCGTGCGCGTTATGGTCGGTATGTCGGTGGTTTAAGAAAACACCTTTTACCCCGCCAGGCCATAAAAAAATAAGCCAGACGGCGGCAGGCGGGGCAAATTTCGAATAAACTTAACAAACTTTACCAACACTATATTTCTTTAAGTGAATTCGCACGCTAGCTTACTTACAACTTGAAATGCGAAGTGACGGCGCGCGTCGTGACTTTTTTGAATGGATACTCGGGTGGTTTTATGAAGAGTTTGCTAATCCCTGCGTCGTTACGGGCCCTGCTTGCAGGTTCGACCCTTCTGCTGCTGGCGGCTCCGGCTGTCGCGGCTGAACAAACAACGGCAAACGCGCCGCAGATTGACGCCAGAGCCTGGATTTTAATGGATTACGCCAGCGGCAAAGTGCTGGCGGAAGGCAACGCCGACGAAAAGCTCGATCCGGCAAGCCTGACCAAATTAATGACCAGCTACGTGGTCGGGCAGGCGCTGAAAGCGGAAAAAATCCACCTTACCGATATGGTCACCATCGGCAAGGATGCATGGGCAACCGGCAACCCGGTGCTGCGTGGCTCCTCGCTGATGTTCCTCAAGCCTGGAGATTTAGTTTCGGTGGAGGACCTGAACAAAGGGGTGATTATCCAGTCGGGCAACGACGCCAGCATCGCCATCGCCGATTACGTGGCCGGCAGCCAGGACTCCTTTGTTAGCCTGATGAACAACTACGCGCAAAAACTCAACCTCACCAGCACCACCTTTAAAACGGTACACGGCCTGGACGCGCCGGGGCAGTTCAGCACCGCGCGCGATATGGCGCTGCTCGGCAGGGCGCTGATTCACGATGTGCCGGAAGAGTACGCCATTCACAAAGAAAAAGAGTTCACCTTCAACAAAATCAAGCAGCCAAACCGCAACCGCCTGCTGTGGAGCTCAAACCTTAACGTAGACGGCATGAAAACCGGCACGACGGCCGGGGCGGGCTATAACCTGGTCGCCTCCGCCACCCAGGGCGATATGCGCCTGATTTCCGTGGTTCTCGGCACCAAAACCGACCGCATTCGCTTTAACGAAAGCGAAAAGCTGCTGACCTGGGGTTTTCGCTTCTATGAAACCGTAACGCCAATCAAGCCGGACGCCACTTTCGTGACGCAGCGCGTATGGTTCGGGGACAGTAACGAGGTGAAACTTGGCGCCGGCGAAGGTGGCTCGGTCACTATCCCGCGCGGCCAGCTGAAAAACCTGAAGGCAAGCTTCACGCTGAACGAGCCGCAGCTCACCGCTCCGCTGAAAAAAGGCCAGGTGGTGGGCAACATCGACTTCCAGCTCAACGGCAAATCCATCGAACAGCGTCCGCTGATGGTGATGGAGGCCGTGGAAGAGGGCGGCTTCTTCAGCCGGATGTGGGACTTCGTGCTGATGAAATTCCACAGCTGGTTCGGCAGCTGGTTCTCCTGATTACCAAATCAGCTTGACGTTCTGCGCCGCGGCGTAATCCACAAACTCCGCGGCGGGTTTTTCATTGCTGATAATGCTGTGAAACGACGACAGCGGCCCCATGCAGGCCGGCCGCACCTTGCCGAACTTACTGCTATCCACCACCAGCACGCACAGCTGCGACATTGAAAGCGCCCAGTGTTTTACCGGCAGCTCATCAAGGTTAAAACAGGTCGCGCCGTGACGCGTGTGCAGGCCCGCCGCCGAGAAAAAGGCGATATCCGGGCACAGATTGCGCAAACATTCCTGAAAGTTAATCGGCTTGAAAATCGCATTGCTGGCGTGAAATTCGCCGCCGCTTAAAATAACGCGGCAGTTGGGTTTGTCCTGCAGGGCGAGAAAGGTATTCAGGGAATAGCAAACGCCGGTGAACGTCAGCTCGTCATCCAGCGCTTCAATGATGTACGGCGTAGTGGTGCCGCAATCAAAAAACACCGTCTGATGCGGGCGGATCGTCGCCGCCGCCAGCCGCGCGGCCCGGCGTTTTTCTTCAATCTGGCGGGTCTTCTGGTCGCTCAGTAAATAGTGGCTGGCGGTTGAGCTGCGCGGCTCGAGCACCACATAGCCGCCCAGCAGCATAACGGGCGCGGATTCGCTATTCAGATCGCGGCGGATGGTCATTTCCGACACGCCCAGCAGGGCGGCTGCGTCCTTCAGGTGAATTTTATCGCTGCGTTTTAACGCCTGAATCAGGCGATTGATGCGTTCGTCGCGCCGGGTTTCCATAATGCCTTCTGCACATTCATATTCTCCCGCCCAAAGGGGCGGGAGTCAGAACGAGGGGAATGAATAAGTT
Source organism: Dryocola mayonis (assembly GCF_051307045.1). Taxonomy (NCBI): domain Bacteria; kingdom Pseudomonadati; phylum Pseudomonadota; class Gammaproteobacteria; order Enterobacterales; family Enterobacteriaceae; genus Dryocola; species Dryocola mayonis. Next base: position 2,835,911 of record NZ_CP150452.1, on the reverse strand, counting down.
AACGCATATTACCTGCGCCAAAACGCTTAGTCACGCACCCAGCCCTTACGAATAAACAGCGCGAAGCAGAAGCGGTGCGCCTGGTGCAGGCGCTTATAAATCTGCGCCCCCCAGAGGTTCCATACCATTTGCGCCAGCCCGCACGAACACAGGCCCACCAGCAGGCCGCCCAGCATATCCAGCGGCCAGTGGACGCCCAGATACACCCGCGACCAGGCGATCGCGCAGGCGAGGGTAAACAGCACCACGCCGGACCACAGGCGATGCCAGAAGCCGAAAGCCAGCGCGCAGGTGAAGATAACCGTGCCGTGGTCGCTCGGATAAGAGTCATCCGGGGCGTGGTGCAGGAAGTTGTAGCCGATACCCTCAACAAACGGGCGATCGTGCGGGAACAGATGCCCGATAATCCATGACAGGGAGACGCTGATAACGATGGCCACCGCGGTTTTAATCACCGTTTCGCGCTGGGCGGCGATCTGTTGACGCTGGCCCCACAGCCAGAGAACCACAATCAGCAGCGGCACGATGTTGATAAGATCCCTGGCGATAAAAATGGCCATTCTGATTATCCATTCCGGCGAGGCCGGGGTGGCGTTAATCAGCAAAAAGAGCGTCTGGTTGAGTTGTTCCATCATACCGTTTTTGGTTCCTTAACTATCCAGGTGGAGACGATGCCGTACCCCACTAACTGCGTTAACCATACCCACCAACCTGCCCACAGGTTGTGGCTGAAAAAGTGCGCGCCGCGCATCACCTGGCCGTAGCCCATAGCGAGCCCGAGCGCTATGCCGCCTGCCAGGCAGCACCATGCGAGGGCCGGACGCTCGCGGTAGAACAAAAAGAACAGCGCCATAACGGCAAAGCCGCTCGAAGCGTGACCGCCCGGGAAGCAGCGTCCGGGGCCGCTGTCCGCCGGCGCCTGGCCGAACAGCGGGTAAGAAACCGCTTTGCCGCCGTACTCCAGCAGATCCCACGGGCAGGAGTGGTGGCTGGTCGCCTTCAGGATGCCCACCGTCAGGGCGCCCAGCCCAAACAGCACGGCGACCGTTACCAGGCGCGGCTGACGGCGAATCAGCCCATAAAGCAGGCCGAGCGCGCCGCCGGCAATCACCATGTCCTTCAGCAGCCGATGGTTAAGCAGATCCAGCAGATGATTCTTCTGCAACGGAAAACTATGGCTTGCTGCGTCATACCAGTAGCCGGTAATCAGCCTGTCCAGGCCTTCGTTGCGCGACAGCCAGCTAAACACGGCCGCAAGCACCGTCAGGCTGAGTAACTGATAAAGGTAAAAGCGCGTCGGCAGGCGGTAAAGCGGGTTTGTCTTAATTACCGCATCGCTAACCGCTAAGCGGGGATTGTCCTGGGCAGCCATAGCAATATTTTTAAAGAGGAAAAATGCAGCATACGCAGGCGATATTAAGAAAACCTTAAACAACACGCCGGTTGGGCTCTATCCGCCCGCGTCAGCCATAATTCACTATCTACGGCGCGGGCAATTTATTAAACTGCGCGTGATTTTCTTTTCTTCAAGTCATATCTCTTGAGTAACTCATGCAAAATAACAAACGACTTGGTCGCCAGGCGCTGCTGTTCCCGCTGTGCCTGGTGCTGTATGAATTTTCAACCTATATCGGCAACGATATGATCCAGCCGGGCATGCTGGCGGTCGTCGAGCAGTACAACGCCGGCATCGAGTGGGTGCCGACCTCAATGACGGCCTACCTGGCGGGCGGGATGTTTTTACAGTGGCTGTTAGGGCCGCTCTCCGACCGCATCGGCCGCCGTCCGGTAATGCTGACCGGCGTGGTGTGGTTTATCCTCACCTGCCTTGCCACGCTGCTGGCGCAGAATATCGAGCAGTTCACCTTCCTGCGCTTTTTGCAGGGCATCAGCCTGTGCTTTATCGGCGCGGTGGGGTATGCGGCGATCCAGGAATCGTTCGAGGAGGCGGTGTGCATTAAAATCACCGCGCTGATGGCCAACGTAGCGCTGATCGCGCCGCTGCTCGGGCCTTTGGTGGGCGCGGCCTGGGTGCATTACGCGCCGTGGGAAACGATGTTTATCCTCTTCGCGGTGCTGGCGGCCATCTCCTTCTTTGGCCTGCATAAAGCCATGCCGGAAACGGCGACGCGGCTGGGCGAGAAGCTTTCGTTAAAACATCTCGGCCATGACTATAAGCTGGTGCTGAAAAACGTCCGTTTTGTGGCGGGCTCGCTGGCGACAGGCTTTGTCAGCCTGCCGCTGCTGGCGTGGATCGCCCAGTCGCCGGTGATTATCATCAGCGGCGAGAAGCTCAGCGCCTACGAATACGGCCTGCTGCAGGTGCCGGTCTTCGGCGCGCTTATTCTCGGCAACCTCGTGCTGGCCCGCTTAACCTCGCGGCGCAGCATCCGCTCGCTGATTATTCTTGGCGGCTGGTGGATTATGCCGGGGCTGTTGGTTGCGGCGGCGGCAACCGTGGTTTCGTCGCATGCCTATCTGTGGATGACCGCGGGCCTGAGCCTGTACGCCTTTGGCATCGGTCTTGCCAACGCCGGGCTGGTGCGTCTGACCCTGTTCGCAAGCGAAATGAGCAAAGGGACGGTGTCGGCGGCGATGGGGATGCTGCAGATGCTGATTTTCACCGTAGGCATCGAGGTGAGCAAACATGCTTATCTGCACGGCGGCAGCGGCCTGTTCAGCCTGTTTAACCTGCTGGGCGGCGCGCTGTGGCTGGGGCTGATGTTTGTGTTCCTGCGCGATAAGCGGGTAGGGAACCAGACGGACGTTTGAGCATTGCGAATGCGCCATCCGACGTGTAAAAAAAGACCCCGGCTTGCCGGGGTCTTTTTTGTTACTTAACGGCCATTCCCGGCTGCGCGCCGCTGTCCGGGCTTAGCAGGAAGATGTCTTTCCCGCCCGGGCCTGCGGCCATCACCATGCCTTCAGAAATGCCGAAGCGCATTTTGCGCGGCGCAAGGTTTGCCACCATTACCGTCAGGCGGCCTTCCAGCTTCTGCGGGTCCGGGTAGGCGGAGCGGATGCCGGAGAACACGTTGCGCTTCTCGCCGCCGAGATCCAGCGTCAGGCGCAGCAGCTTGTCGGAACCTTCGACAAACTCCGCTTTTTCGATCAGCGCGATGCGCAGATCTACTTTGGCGAAGTCATCAAAAGCGATGGTTTCGCCAATAGGATCGTCCGCCAGCGGGCCGGTCGCCGGAGCGGCTGCGGCTTTAACCTCTTCTTTAGAGGCTTCGACCAGCGCTTCAACCTGCTTCAAATCGACGCGGTTATACAGCGCCTTAAAGTTATTGACCTGATGGCTAAGCAGCGGCTGCTGGATAGCATCCCAGCTCAGCTCGGTATTGAGGAAGGCTTCGGCGCGTTCGGCAAGCGTCGGCAGCACCGGCTTCAGCCAGGTCATCAGCACGCGGAACATGTTGATGCCCATGGTGCAGATGGACTGCAGCTCGGCGTCGCGGCCTTCCTGTTTTGCCACAACCCACGGCGCCTGCTCGTCAACGTAGCGGTTCGCCACGTCGGCCAGCGCCATGATTTCGCGCACCGCGCGGCCAAACTCGCGGCTTTCCCAGGCCTCGCCGATGCCTGCTGCGGCATCGGTAAAGGTTTTGTACAGCGCCGGATCGGCGATTTCCGCGGAAAGCTGGCCGTCGAAGCGTTTAGCGATAAAGCCCGCGTTGCGGGAGGCCAGGTTTACCACTTTGTTGACGATGTCGCTGTTTACGCGCTGCACGAAGTCTTCCAGATTCAGGTCGATGTCGTCGATGCGCGAAGAGAGCTTCGCGGCGTAGTAATAGCGCAGGCTGTCGGCGTCAAAGTGGTTCAGCCAGGTGCTGGCCTTAATGAAGGTGCCGCGAGATTTGGACATCTTCGCGCCGTTTACCGTCACGTAGCCGTGCACGAACAGGTTGGTCGGCTTGCGGAAGCCGCTGCCTTCCAGCATCGCCGGCCAGAACAGGCTGTGGAAGTAGACGATATCTTTGCCGATGAAGTGGTACAGCTCGGCGGTGGAGTCTTTTTTCCAGTATTCGTTGAAGCTTTCCGTATCGCCGCGCCTGTCGCAGAGGTTTTTGAACGAGCCCATATAGCCGATCGGCGCGTCCAGCCAGACGTAGAAGTATTTGCCCGGCGCGTTCGGGATTTCAAAGCCGAAGTACGGCGCATCGCGGGAGATATCCCACTGTTGCAGACCGTGCTCGAACCACTCCTGCATTTTGTTCGCCACCTGCTCCTGCAGGGCGCCGGAGCGGGTCCAGGCCTGCAGCATTTCGCTAAACGACGGCAGGTCGAAGAAGAAGTGTTCGGAATCACGCATTTCAGGCGTCGCGCCGGACACTACGGATTTCGGGTCGATAAGCTCGGTCGGGCTGTAGGTCGCGCCGCACACTTCGCAGTTATCGCCGTACTGATCCGGGGATTTACATTTCGGGCAGGTGCCTTTCACGAAGCGGTCCGGCAGGAACATGCCTTTTTCCGGATCGTAAAGCTGGGAGATGGTGCGGTTTTTAATAAAGCCGTTCTCTTTCAGGCGGCCGTAGATAAGCTCCGACAGCTCGCGGTTTTCGTCGCTGTGCGTGGAGTGATAGTTGTCGTAGCTGATGTTAAAGCCGGCAAAATCAGTCTGATGCTCCTGGCTCATCTCGCCGATCATCTGCTCAGGGGTAATGCCTAACTGCTGTGCTTTCAGCATGATAGGGGTGCCGTGGGCGTCGTCCGCGCAGATGAAGTTGACCGTGTTGCCGCGCATTCGTTGGTAACGGACCCAGACGTCAGCCTGAATGTGCTCCAGCATGTGACCGAGGTGGATTGAGCCGTTAGCGTACGGAAGTGCGCACGTTACCAATATTTTTTTCGCGACATGAGCCATAGTAGGAATTGCATCTTCGATAGAGAAAAGGGCTTTGATGTTAACCGAAAGCCCGCCCTGCGGTAAACCACACAAGGCGCACAAGGAAATTTTATCGCCCCTTACGCCTTCTGGTATGCTTAGCACACTGCAATGTACGATAAAAAACATAAGGAGTCGGGATGAGCTCTCTATCCCAGGCAAGTAAGTCCCCGGAGCAGCTACGCGCTATGGTCGCCGGGACGCTGGCCAATTTTCAGCACCCAACCTTAAAGCACAACCTCACCGCGCTTAAAGCCCTGCACCATGTCGCCATGCTCGACGACACGCTGCACGTGGAGCTGCTGATGCCGTTCGTGTGGCGAAGCGGCTTTGAAGCGCTGCAGGAACAGTGCAGCTCGGATTTATTGCGTATCACCGGCGCGAAGGCCGTGGACTGGAAACTCAGCCACAGCATCGCCACCTTAAAGCGCGTGAAAAACCATCCGGGCATCAACGGCGTAAAAAACATTATCGCCGTGAGCTCGGGTAAAGGCGGGGTAGGGAAGTCGAGCACCGCGGTTAACCTGGCGCTGGCGCTGGCGGCCGAAGGGGCGAAAGTGGGCATTCTGGATGCGGATATCTACGGCCCGTCCATTCCCACCATGCTCGGCGCCGAGCACGAACGTCCGACTTCGCCGGACGGCACGCACATGACGCCAATCTCCGCGCACGGCCTTGCGACCAACTCCATCGGCTATCTGGTTACCGATGAAAACGCCATGGTGTGGCGCGGGCCCGATGGCGAGCAAGGCGCTGATGCAGATGCTGCAGGAAACCATGTGGCCGGAGCTGGATTATCTGGTGATAGATATGCCGCCGGGCACCGGCGACATTCAGCTGACCCTTGCGCAAAATATTCCGGTAACGGGAGCGGTGGTGGTTACCACGCCGCAGGACATCGCGCTCATCGACGCCCGTAAAGGCATTGTGATGTTCGAAAAAGTCGAGGTGCCGGTGCTGGGCATCGTTGAGAATATGAGCATGCACATCTGTAGCAACTGCGGCCATCACGAGCCGATTTTCGGCACCGGCGGCGCGCAGAAGCTGGCGGAGCAGTATCACGTCGCCCTGCTGGGGCAGATGCCGCTGCATATCACGCTGCGTGAAGACCTGGACGCCGGAAAGCCGACGGTAATCAACCGGCCGGACAGCGAGTTCACCGCCATTTATCGCCAGCTCGCAGGGCGCGTAGCGGCGCAGCTTTACTGGCAGGGTGAGGTCATTCCTGCGGATATCGCTTTCAGAGCCGTGTAATCCTCCTTTGGCGGATGGCGCTTGCGCTTATCCGCCTTATCCATTGAGCGCCCGGCGGCAAAGCTCCCTCCGCGCTCAAACCAAAAAGTGCATCAGGAAATATTCTCCGTCCGGCCCTTCGCCGCGCGCTTCAATCCGCCAGCCGTGCCGCTGGTAAAACTTCTGCGCGTGCAGATTCTTCACCAGGCATTTCAGCGCGCCCGTGCTGCTAAATTCCGCCTGCACTTTTTCCAGCAGGGCATGGCCGACGCCCCGTCCGGCGTATTCCGGCGCGACAAACAGGTTATGCAGGAAGTTATTGTTCACCTGGACTGCGGCAAAACCCAGCCGGTGCCCGTCCTCTTCGGCTACCCAGATTTGTTCATCTTTGGTCGCCTCGTCGAAATCCTCCAGCCGCCAGCTACTGCCGTCCAGCCACGGCCAGGCTTCGCGCCGGGCATGCAGATACAGCGTTCTTAAAAAGGGACGATCGCTTTCGTTCCAGCAACGAATTATCACGAAGACTCCTTGCGGTTTTCACCCGCTAAAATCCCTGAAAGAGGCATTGGGGCTAAAAGCGGTGTAGTTTTTATTTCATTACGGCGGCATCCCGATATACTGCCCGCTTTTCGAGAGTTTGAACGAGAGATATCCACCATGATGAACAACGACGTATTACGCAGCGTGCGCTACATGCTGAACCTGAACAACGATGACATGGTGAAAATATTCGCCCTGACCGATACCGCAGTGACCACGGAGCAAATCGTCACCTGGACCAAAAAGGAAGATGAGGATAAATTCAAGCTCTGCCCGGATATCCTGATGGCAAACTTCTTAAACGGCCTGATCTATTTCCGCCGTGGCAAAGACGAAAGCAAACCGGCGCCGAAAACCGAACGTAAGATGACCAATAACATCATCCTGAAAAAGCTGCGCATCGCCTTCGACCTTAAAAGCGACGACGTGCTGGAAATCCTCTCTTCACAAGAGTTCCGCGTCTCCATGCCGGAAATTACCGCCATGATGCGTGCGCCGGAGCATAAGAATTTCCGCGAATGCGGCGACCAGTTCCTGCGTTATTTCCTGCGTGGCTTAACTGCGCGGGTTCAGAAGAAGTAATCTTTTGCGGCGGAGCGGCGTGCGGACGGTGAAAGAGCAGGGCGGGTAAGCAATATGCCACCCGCCCTTTGAAACCGCTTTATATCAGGTTTCTGTGCATGTTTTTATAAAGGACGATCTGTCGTCACCACCACCTCTGGCTGTGAACGGCGGCCAAACATCCCCATCGCGCCGGCAAGAACAGCCTCAATGATGAGCATGAAGAAGGAGAACCAGCTCGCTTTTGCGGTGGCCGCAGCGGCTTTATCTGCTGCTTCACGCGCTTTTTGCTCGGCTTCTTTCTTCAGCTCTTCATATTTAGCCCGTGCGGCCTGATAGTTTTTCTCGGTCTGATCGACTATCTGTTCGGCTTCGGCATCCGATTTACCCGTTCTGGCGATAATAATATTTTTTAACGCCTCACGGTCGGCCCGCCTGGAAGGTGCTGTCATTCCTCGCGGCAAGGCCTTTAATAAAGCTGCCGATATCGCCTCCCTGATTTAGCTGACTCTGCGCCTGGTTGCCTTCGCTTTGCGCCTGGTTTTTTAATGCTTCTGGCTGCAGTTCCGGCTTGCCGGTCTGCCGCAGGGTGGTTTCAAGCTCATTTTGCAGGCTATCGAGATTGATATTATTTTCGTCAAGCTTATCTTTCGCCATTCTTGTTACCGAAGGCGCGACTGCGGAAATTCCGCTGCCCAGGGTTTGCAGGCCCGCGCCGGCAATATTTGCGGCGCCGCTTAGCGCGCTATTGGCCAGTGAAATAAGGAACCAGGTACAAACCAGAGTATTTACGCCAAACATCAGCACGCCGTGCAAGGCGCCTTCACGATGCGCCAGGCGTCCGCTGATATATGCCCCGGCCGCGATGGAAATTAACATGCTTAAACCGGTCCAGATGGCGGCACCTGTTGCAATGCCGTCCAGCGGGTTTTGTTCTTTTAACGGATCGATTGTCGTTGTGCCAATTGCCGTCCCCAGAATAGCGAGCAGCAAATAAACCACCATAGAAGTAACTACGCCGGCAAAAATAGCACTCCAGGAAATACGTTTTAACGGCAGGTAATTATGCCTGGCATAGGCAAGGTCATAATCTCTGTTATCTGGAGTTTGATGATCTATCATGACAGATCTCCCTATTTTCAGCTTGGAAAGTGAGGATGGAAAAGGATGTGTAAAATTAAAATCTAGTCCTTAATTTAAATTCTGTGAAGGACCGTCTGGAAAATTAAAACTTAAAGCCGCCGGAGAACTGATCTAATTCCTAAAGAGCATTTCATCCCTGCGGCTTATCAAATTAACTATAATGGCCTTACAGGATCGCCAGGTTCAATAATCTCGTCTGGGTCTTCTGGATCGAAATCATCCGGTAAAGGTTCCTCATCGTCAGGCACGCGAGGAACAGGTTCATCATCAGGAAGCGGATCAACGAAATCAGGACGTTCGGACATAAAAACCTCCAGCTAAAACCTGCGTTCATTCGGCTAATCAAAACTCATTTCTGGTTTTGTTTAGGTTTCTTGTCATCATCTTTAGGCGTTTTTTTCGGGGTCTTCGGCTGATCTTTTGAAACCTGCAAAATAATGTTTTTCATCATAAACTCCGCTAGGGTAAGTAGCATTTTGCTACCCTCGAAGTATAGTTATTTACCCTTATTACCGCGAGCGAAGCGGCATAGCTGTCGGCGGCGTTAAGCTGCTATAAATTTAAAAAGGGTTGTAAAATCAAAGGCGAGTTATAAATAAAAATCCGATAATATATCCGCTTCGCCAGTTTAATTAACGGTTTCTTGCTGCGGTCAGCGTCGCGCTGAGCATTTTTATCACGGAAGCAGGTTATGCGTGGGTAATAATATTTGTTGTGGCGGGCTTGCGTATTCCAGGCATCCTTAAGCGCTTTTTACATTTTTAACGGTGATGTTCGAAAAAAACGGGTCACGGCCTGTAATCTGCCGTGACCCGGGGCGTTATTCTTTCGCTGTCAGCCTGTTTGCGGGCCGGTCGATAATCATCGTCTGCGTCTGGCTAAGGCTGATATCCGCCTCGCGCAGCATCTTGAGGATTTCATACAGCAGGTCGCTGCGCGTTGAGCTAACCATGCGCGGGCTGTTCACATAGCCGGTCACGCTCAGCACAATGCCGGTTGGTCCCAGCTCTTTAAAGCTCACCGATGGCGCCGGGGTTTCCAGAATAGATTCATGCAGGTTATAGGGCCCTCAAGCAGTAAATTGCGCACCTGCTCGGGGTCGATATCCAGCGGGAAGGTCAGCGTGATAGTTGCCACGCCCTGCGCGTTGCCCATAGTGGCGTTGCGCACGTTCTGCGAAATAAGCTGTGAATTCGGTACGATGACCGTGGATTTATCGCCGAGCTGAATTTCCGTGGCGCGCACGTTGATGCGGCGAATATCGCCCTCGACGCCGCTGATGCTGACCAAATCGCCCACTTTTACCGGCCGTTCGGTGAGCAGAATAAGACCGGAGATAAAGTTCTTCACAATCTCCTGCAGGCCAAAACCGATACCTACCGACAGGGCGCTGACGATCCACGCAAGCTTGTTCCACTCAATGCCCAGCATCGAGAGCGTCAGCATGATGATAAGCACATAGCCTACGTTGGTAAACAGGGTGACCAGCGAGGCGCGCAGGCCTCTGTCCATCATAGTTTTCGGCAGAAAATCGTTATCCAGCCAGCGACGCGTGGAGCGCAGCATATACCAGCCGATCGCCAGGCACAGCAAGGCGTTGACCGCATGGGCCGGGATGATGTTCATCCCTTCGAGCCCTTTACCGCCCCAGATATCGACAATTTTATTCAGCAGTTCCAGCGGCGTCGTGGTGCCGAAGGTGCCGTTAAGCAGCGCAACGGCGGCCATCAGCAGCAGGGCGGTTTTGCCCACGGCGGATAACAGGGTGGAAGCGAGCGACAGGTGACGATCGTTAACGCTCAGCGTGCTTTTCAGGATTTTGCCGCTGTGGGTGGTCGGGGAGAACGCGCTTTCGCATAAATCCACCACGAAGTGGATAAGCAGATACAGGCAGCTCACCACCAGGCCAATCCACAGTAGCTCGAAGGTCACAAAACGCGCCAGCGGAATGTAGCCGATGAGCAGCGCCATCAGGATCACGAAAGCCGTCAGGCTGATAATAAGGTGGATAATGCCGGCAAGCGTCGAGCGCGCCTCGGTTTGCACGCCGTCCGCGCGCATTTTACGGCGCATGCGGTTAACGCGGATAGGGGCGACGAGGCAGTTAATGGCGACCAGCAGCGCCGACAAACCGTTACCGAACAGGGTGGCGTCGATGCTGGCACCGACCAGCGCGTTAAGCTGTTCGATGATGCCGAAAATAAAGATAAAGGTCGCCAGCAGGATAGGGAACGAGGCCAGCGTTTTGGCCAGCGGATCGGCAATGCCCGGCAGACGCCAGGAAGGATGGCGGTTGGACAACAGCGCAATCCCCAGGCCGGCGATGATCGCCGAGAAATAGGTCAGCTCGACAAGCTGCTCGGCAAACTCGAGCACCTGCGCGGAGGTGTCCGGCAGGCGCGTGAAAATATAGCACAGCAGCTGCATGCTGATACCCAGCGTCAGCATGGTGCTCAAGGTGGTGAAGCAGGCGAGGAAGCTGCGGCGGAAACGTCCCTGCGGCAGCCAGCGCGGCAGGATCCAGTTAATCGGCATGTCCAGCGCCCGGCGCCCGAACAGGCCGATGCCAAGCGCGAGCAGCAGATAGAAGCCGGTGCCGAAACGCCATTCTTCATCCCATGCCTGGCTCCAGGCATCGCTAACCTGTGAACCAAAGTCGCTAAAGCGGCCGGCGTCTTTATCACTCGGGTCAAGAAGCGGCGTCCAGAACTTCTCGCTCAGAATGCTGCCGGTGTTAAGGGCTATCTGCGTTTTCAGCGCGTCGCGGCGCAGGCCGGAGATTTGTGCCGACAGGTTTTGCGCGCCAACGGCGATAGCCCTGGTTTGCTCAATTTGCGTGGTAAGAAGGGTTTTGCTGTTGTTTAGCTGCTTACGCTGGCTGATAACCTGCGGGGTTTCCGTCAGCGTGCCGGGGGCCGGCGCCGGGCCAAGGACGTCCAGCTGGGCCTGAACCTGCGTCAGCTGGGGGGCGAGCGCCACGGCCAGCTTATCGGCATCGCTGACGAGCTTCTGCGCGTCGTCGTTCAGGGTGGTGAACTGCTTGTCGGCCTTCGCGGCGGAAACGCGCTGTTTTAACGAGTCCAGTCGTTTTTGCAGCGCCGGCAGCTCGGCGCTGGCGTTAACTTTTACCGGTTTTTCAACCTCGGTTTGCCCTGTGCTTTCATCCGCCTGAGACACAAACGGTGTAAACATCAGACAGGACAACAATGCCAGTAACAACGGCACTCTTAACATTTTTTGCATAGCAGATGGTACCCAGGAATTCGAAAGTAACGAGTTGAAAGCAACCGGCTAAGGATACCCGTTATTTACAGGAAAAATAGCTCTCTTTGTCTGACTCAGCTTGTGTTGGCGAAGGGTTACTCATAAGGAGATGTACAAACCGCGATGCGGCGGTTTCAAAGGGGCGTTTACAAGGCTGAAACGGCGCCATGAGCGAAAGCATTATCCCGCAGCGTTTAATATTGAAGCGGTTAAGCAGGCCGTTAAGGCTGGTCATTCTGCGTCCAGCCCGGCTGCGGCCGTTATCGGCCTGTTCCTGCAACAAAACCATCCCTGGTTAAGCAGATTTGGCAGACAGAAAGTCTGAACCAGGCAAATATGTTGATTAAGCTTTTATTTTTTTAGAGACGAAATCTAAAAAATTATTTTGCGTAACCTTTGAATACGTCATTTTCCAACACTGCTATTTTCTGATTTTTATAGGTGATGATTTTATAGATGCCCTGTTGCCAGGTTGCGCCATCGCTGCCGTTTTCAACTAATGAAGCCGGCTTGCCGTCAACCTTCACCCCTTCATTCTGTTTCCATTCGATTTTCATTCCGTCGTAATGCTTGACGATCGTTTTATTTTTATGAGGAGCGGTAGCGGCGGCAGTGTTACATTGCCCGTTGGCTTCCTGCACCTGCGTACAGCCCGATTTAGCTAACTCATCACGATGAGAGTGGCTAATAGCGAAAGCGTTGCTCACCATGAGTGAAGAAACAGCTACGGCAAGGAATAATTTTTTCATAACATCACCTCTATAATCTGATAACTTTCTAATATTAGTAGAACGGCTCTGTGCGGGAAAACGCCTGACACGTTCAAATAACCGGCAACAGAATTTCCTGTTGTTAATTTTTTATGCAAAAACCCTAATTATTAGGTTGTTTGTGCTCTGCCTCATCCAATGCTTTAGCGCTATTTTTTAATGCTTGTTTCTGGTAAACAGTTTCCATTGCCGTTTGGCGATCCATGTCTTTCGCATAACAGGTATCAATGCTAACGCCTAAACTCTGACATTTAGCTAATCTATCCGCTTGAGTTGTACAGCCACTTAACAGAATTACAGCTACGCAAATAAACTTTTTCATTTAAAGTCTCTAACGTTAATGATGAATTAAGCTTCCGGATAAATTGCAGGAGCAGAATTAAAAGCGTTTACCAGCCTACGGCTGCGGAAACAGCAACCACAGCATCGCCATTAGATGTATCAGCAGCAGAAATAGTCGCGGCCGCGTTATCTGCAAACTTATGACGATAACCGAGCGCATAGCCTTGCGAATCTTTAAAATCAGCGGCGCCGACGGCTACGCTATTATCGGTGTTTTCCACATAGTGCAATCCAGCGATAGCGCCCACGCCCGCAATCCCGCTACGGTATTCTTTACGATCGTCTGATTGCTGTTTTTCAATATCAGAGAAGCGGCTGTTGGTGCTTTGTTCAAAAGATTGTTGGCGACTGGCAATGTTGCTTACCGCATGAGAAGCGGCGAGGACGGGCGCCCGCGAGCTTGATTAGAGACGCCGTTGTTAGCGTAAGTGGTAACAGGCTGCGTCTGTTTAACCAGCGTCGCAGGCTTAGCTACTTTAACAAGCGCTGATTGCTTCTGTATTACAACAGCACGATAGCTGCTCGCGATGACAGAAGGTGCTTTATCTACAGCGTTTTTATGTTGAGCATTCAGCTCGTTAGCTTTCATAGCGCTTGCGTTTAGGCTGGGAACCGCCACAGGCTGAGCAAGCTTAGGCGGCGCAATTAATGAACGTTGCGCGTTGAGCTCAATAGCTTTCATCAGGGTAGCGTCTATGCCAGGGGTTTTAGCTACCGGCACAGGTACGCTTTGCGCTGGCATCACCGGGGCAATAATGGGTTTACCGGTCGGATCATTTTTAGTTATTTTTTCAGGTACGGCTATAACAGGCGTCATTGGGGTTTTCTGCACAACCTGAGCCGGAGCATTAACATGCTGATCGTCCACCACAGTAGCGGTTTTCATCATCGAAGGGGCCTGTTGAGCGCCTTGTGTTACCTGGGGTTGGGTAGCCACGCCGGTTGAATAGGTCCAGTTGCGGTTAGTACCGGTTTGTGCAAAACGGTTTTCATGGCTCAGATCTTCAGCAGCCTGGTTATTATTGTTTTGGTTACTCAGGTCGATAGTGTACTTATAACCCATCTCCGCCTCATACTGGCGTGCCTGATTACGTTCGCCTTCATCCATGCGATCCCACTCTTTTTGCGCCTCAGCAAAACTAGTGTGATTCGCCACCAGGTTATCAATAAAGCTGACGCCATCAGCATGGGCGAAAGAAGACACGGCAGATAAAACAGCAATAGCAACCATAGATGTAACACGAGATTTCATTTTCAAAACTCACAATGAATTAAGGGACTTTGTGGTTAAACGCAATAAAACGTTTCGCTTTAAAACCTGTTAACCGAATACATATAAACCTGAATTAATAAATTTCATATGAAAGTTCATCCTTAATTTCATTCGAAATAACCCTCTATAATTAATACCCCAAAGTGGGTATTAATTACTTATAAAGGAGGTGGTCATCCTGCCTGGCGACACGGTTTTTATAATTTATGAAAGATTAAAAAAGATACTTTTTGCAAACCAAATGAATATTGATTTTGAGCCGTTACTATCACTTTTAATAATCTTCCCAGTATTGATCCGGATCAACCTTTAGCATTAATGGCTAAAGCGCCCTGAAGCAATAAACCCGCCTGAAAACGTTAGGTTTGTTATATGGATGTGAAAGAGATTTATAAAGAAAGATACTTATTTAAATAATATGTATTGTTCCTGGTGGTTTAATTGTTGACGTGTCATGTTTACTGTGCTGGCTGGGGTTATTTCAGCGGATACTAAATTAAAGGGAAAAGATTTCTCCAGGAATAATCCTCAAATCATATAACTTACAGGCGGCTTCATTTATGGTTGCCTGGTCTTAACGGATTAAAAATCCGCTTGGGTTATCAGGCCAATAACAGGCAAGGAATTAAAAGAGAACGATAAAGAGTATCAATAACTTCTTTTATCTGCTTTATCCTGATGGCGCCGCTGACCGGAAAGGCGGGCTTGCGTCAGCAGGCGACTTCCCCTAATCTGGCAAAAAGTAAAGAGATTCAAACTACATGACTCGGGGTGCCCTTCCTTGTGAAGGCTGAGAAATACCCGTACCACCTGATCTGGATAATGCCAGCGTAGGGAAGTCAGATGCCTGTCCGGCATCCCTTCTTCACGCCGGACAGGAGCCCGTAATGCAACCTGACCTGTTACCCGGCCATCGCGCCGCGTCCGTTCTGCGCAACCTGCGCCTTTCTTCCCCCTTGGTTCACTGTATGACTAACGACGTGGTGCAAAACTTCACCGCCAACGTTCTGCTTGCCCTCGGCGCGTCGCCGGCGATGGTGATTGAGCCTGAAGAGGCCGCGCAGTTTAGCCCGCTGGCCGACGCGCTGCTGATTAATATCGGCACGCTGACCGCGCAGCACGGCGGTGCAATGCTTGCTGCTGTTCATGCGGCAAATGAATCGTCCACTCCATGGGTGCTCGATCCCGTAGCCGTCGGCGGCCTTACTTTTCGCACTCGATTCGCGCATGACGTTCTGTCTTTGCGCCCCGCGGCCATTCGCGGCAACGCTTCCGAAATCCTCGCGCTGGCGGGAGTGGTGGCGGGTGGACGAGGTGTGGACAGCACCGCCGACGCATTAAGCGCCTTACCGGCAGCGCGGCAGCTTGCGCAGCAAACCGGCGCGGTTGTGGCCGTCACCGGCGAACTTGACTACGTGACGGATGGCAGCAGTTCATGGGCGATTGCCGGCGGGGGCGCTTTGATGACGCGCGTGGTCGGCACCGGCTGCGCGCTTTCCGCGGTGGTCGCCGCCTGCTGTTCGCAGCCCGGTTCCCGGCTGGATAACGTTGCTTCCGCCTGCCGCTTGATGAAACTGGCCGGCGAGCAGGCGATTGCCGCCGGTCGTGGTCCCGGCAGCTTTAGCCCGGCGTTTCTGGATGCGCTTTATCTTCTCAATGAGGAGGCGCTGGCATGAAGGGCATGAAAAGAATCAATGCGTTAACCATCGCCGGCACCGATCCAAGCGGCGGCGCCGGGATTCAGGCCGATCTGAAAACCTTCTCGGCGTTAGGCGCTTACGGCGCCAGCGTGATTACCGCGCTGGTGGCACAGAATACGCGCGGCGTGCAGTCGGTTTACCGCATTGAACCCGACTTTGTCGCCGCCCAGCTCGACTCGGTTCTGAGCGATGTGCGGATCGATACCATCAAAATTGGCATGCTGGCAGAAACGGATATCGTTGAGGCGGTGGCCGAACGCCTCGCCTTTTACCAGGCGCAAAACGTGGTGCTGGACACGGTCATGCTGGCGAAAAGCGGCGATCCGCTGCTTGCTCCCCGTGCGGTGGAAAGCCTGCGCCGCCGTTTACTGCCGCAGGTGGCGCTGATTACGCCAAACCTTCCCGAGGCGGCGGCGCTGCTTGACGCGCCGCATGCCCGCAACGAACGCGAAATGAAAGAGCAGGGCGATGCGCTGTTGGGCATGGGATGCCGGGCCGTGCTGATGAAAGGCGGGCATCTGGATGACGCTGAAAGCCCTGACTGGCTGTTTACCCGCGAAGGCGCGCAGCGTTTTACCGCGCCGCGCGTGCAAACGCGAAATACCCACGGTACGGGCTGCACGCTTTCTGCCGCGCTGGCCGCCCTTCGACCACGTTACGGCGACTGGCCGCAAACCATCCTCGCGGCGAAAAAATGGTTGTCCCGGGCGTTAGAAGAGGCCGATTCGCTGGAGGTGGGGCAGGGTATCGGTCCGGTGCATCATTTTCATGAGTGGTGGTGAGGGCGATAAAGAGCTTTTACGCCGTGGCCGCTTAGCGTTACAAAACGACGCAGGCTGAAAGTGCTGCCGAAGGTGGCGAAGGCTGCAAGTCGCGACCAGGATTATGTCTGCCCCTGCGCGCCATGCGCCGAGGGCCTGGAATCTTATCCTCTGCGGGCAGCCCGCCCGCAGACTTACGGGAGCATATTATGACTGATATTACGCAGTTGCTTGGCAAAGACGCCGACGGCTTATTACAGCATCGTTGTATGACTATTCCTGCAGACCAGCTGTACCTGCCCGGCGCGGATTATGTGGACCGGGTTATGATCGACAATAATCGCCCGCCTGCGGTGCTACGAAATATGCAGACGCTGTATAACACCGGGCGGCTGGCGGGAACCGGCTATCTTTCCATTCTGCCGGTTGACCAGGGCGTGGAACACTCTGCGGGCGCGTCTTTTGCGGCCAACCCGCTCTACTTCGACCCGAAAAATATCGTTGAGCTGGCCATTGAGGCGGGCTGTAACTGCGTGGCGTCCACCTACGGCGTGCTGGCTTCGGTTTCCCGTCGCTACGCCCACCGCATTCCTTTCCTCGTTAAGCTTAACCATAACGAAACGCTGAGCTATCCCACCACTTACGATCAAACGCTGTATGCCAGCGTCGAGCAGGCTTTCAATATGGGGGCCGTGGCGGTCGGCGCGACGATTTACTTTGGCTCGCCTGAGTCGCGCCGCCAGATTGAAGAGATTTCCAGCGCCTTTGAACGCGCGCATGAGCTGGGCATGGTCACCGTGCTGTGGGCCTATTTACGTAACCCGGACTTCAAAAAGGACGGCGTGGATTACCATGTAAGCGCCGATCTGACCGGACAGGCGAACCACCTGGCCGCCACCATCGGCGCGGATATCGTGAAGCAGAAAATGGCTGAAAACAACGGCGGCTATAAGGCGGTTAACTTCGGCTATACCGACGATCGCGTCTACAGCAAGCTAACCAGCGATAACCCAATCGACCTGGTTCGTTATCAGCTGGCCAACTGCTATATGGGCCGCGCCGGGTTGATTAACTCCGGCGGCGCGGCGGGCGGAGAAACCGACCTTGCCAACGCGGTACGCACCGCGGTTATCAACAAACGCGCGGGCGGCATGGGGCTGATTCTGGGCCGTAAGGCGTTTAAAAAGTCCATGTCCGAAGGCGTGAAGCTGATAAACGCCGTACAGGATGTTTACCTGGATACGAAAATTAGCATCGCTTAGCGCTGTGTTCGCCCCGTACGGCCGTTGTCGCCTCGCCTTAGCCGAGCAGCGGGCAGTTTGGTGGCAAACGGCAGCGCAGGGCGTTCGGGTGAACGTCGATGCGAAACTCGCGTCCCTTCAACGGCTCGCCGTCGAGATTAAAGGTTATTTCGTGCGGCGCGCTGATTTCAAACCATGAGGACTGCCCGTCGATAATGTTTGGGTTTTCCTCCGGGCGGGTAAGGGTGGATAACAAAGCCGGCAGCAGCTCTTCGCCGGTAAAAATGCGCAGATCCAGCAGCCCGTCATTAATGAGCGCCTGCGGACACAGCTGTTGCCCGCCGCCGGCCTGACGACCGTTGCCGATACCTATTACCAGCGCATCGCCTTCCCAGGAGAAATTCTCGCCGCGGATTTCGCAGCGGTCGGGCTTTAGCGTGTCGATACGCAGCAAGCCGTGGATAAAATAAGAGGCGCCGCCGAGCGCTGCCTTCAGCTTTTCCGGCGTTTCGGTCGTGATGCGCGTACCGAAACCGCCTGTCGCCATATTCAGAAAGAATGCCGTTTTGTTGACCGCCACCAAATCAATATCAAAGGCGCGGCCGACCATGGCCAGCTGCAGGGCCTTATCCAGCTCGACGGGAATACCGATGCTGGTGGCAAAATCATTTGCCGTGCCCAGCGGTAAAATACCCAGCGCGGGGCGGTTAGCCTGCTCGCGTTGCGCCAGGGCCGTCGCCACTTCATTAATGGTGCCGTCGCCGCCGCCGGCAACGACGGTTTCCACGCCGAGCTCAATGGCTTCATCCACATAGCGGGCGGCATCGCCCTCTTCCCAGGTGACGCGTATATGCAGCGTATAACCTTCTTCGCGCATTACGGCGATGGCACTACGCAATTCAGGAAGATTGGCGCCCTTGCCGTTTAGGATCACAAGCGTGACCGGAAACTTCTCCATGGTTTACCTCAGGAATATCGATAGTGAAGAAAGTGTATCGCATCAACGGTAAGGGAGGGTAAGAACGCGCTGAATTAGCGACAAAAAAAGAAGGCCTGCGCAAGGGAGATTGCGCAGGCCAAGGAGGTGGTTCCTGGTACAACTAGCATTTATGGGTTATGTTTTTCAGCCCGCGCATCATACCCAACTCAAGCCGAGCGGTGTGTGATCGATTTCTAAGAATTATCCCGGTGCGAAAAAATAACTCAAATTAACTAGTTACCTTGGGAATTGCCGGTGGTCTGACCTGCCAGATTACGCATTAACAGCGCATAATCCAGCGAGACGTCCTGGGGCACAGGCAACCATACGGTGTGGCCGTCGCCGGGCGCTACGTCAATCGGCTGGGCTTTGCCGTTTTCTAATAATTCCAGCGTAAAGGTCACGTTGCCCTGCGGGGTCATCAGCTCAAGGCTGTCGCCGAGCAGGAATTTGTTTTTCACCGCCACGGCCGCCAGGTCGCCGCGGCGTTCGCCGGTGAACTCCCCGACAAACTGCTGGCGTTCGGAAATAGAGTGGCCGTATTCATAGTTCTGATGGCTTTCGTGCGTATGACGACGCAGGAAACCTTCGGTATAGCCGCGGTGCGCCAGCCCTTCTAACGTTTGCAGCAGCGTTGGATCGAACGGTTTGCCTGCCGCCGCGTCATCAATCGCCCGGCGGTAGACCTGAGCGGTGCGCGCGCAGTAGTAATAGGATTTGGTTCGGCCTTCGATTTTTAGCGAGTGGACGCCCATTTTCGTCAGGCGCTCCACGTGCTCAATGGCGCGCAGATCTTTGGAGTTCATGATGTAGGTGCCGTGCTCGTCTTCAAACGCGGACATGTACTCGCCGGGACGCTTCGCCTCTTCCATCATAAAGACTTTATCGGTCGGCGCGCCCAGGCCAAGCGTTGGCTCGACGTTTTGCACCGGAATAGGCTCGTGAAGGTGGACGATATTGCCCACCTCGTCCTCTTTGCCTTCCGCTACCTTATATTCCCAACGGCAGGCGTTGGTGCAGGTTCCCTGGTTGGGATCGCGCTTGTTGATATAGCCTGAAAGCAGGCAGCGGCCGGAGTAGGCCATGCACAGCGCGCCGTGAACGAAGATTTCCAGCTCCATTTCCGGCACCTGCTCACGGATTTCCGCGATTTCGTCCAGCGACAGCTCGCGCGAAAGAATAACGCGGGTCAGCCCCATCTGTTTCCAGAATTTTACCGTCGCCCAGTTGACGGCGTTCGCCTGCACCGACAGGTGGATATCAATTTGTGGGAAAGCTTCGCGCACCAGCATGATCAAACCCGGGTCGGACATTATCAGCGCGTCCGGGCCCATTTCGACCACCGGCTTCAGGTCGCGAATAAAGGTTTTCAGCTTGGCGTTGTGCGGGGCGATGTTGACCACGACGTAGAATTTTTTGCCCAGATCGTGGGCTTCGTTAATGCCGATCTGCAGATTTTCGTGGTTGAACTCGTTATTACGCACGCGCAGGCTGTAGCGCGGCTGGCCTGCGTAAACGGCGTCCGCGCCATAGGCGAAAGCGTAACGCATATTTTTCAGCGTTCCCGCTGGCGATAAAAGCTCTGGTTTAAACATGATGTTTCCGGTCTGATGTCAGGTCAGAACCACCTCACCTGGTGAGGCGGTTATAGCAGCTCGCGGGGATTACCCCAATTTTAGGGCGGGAATTGTAGCGCCGTGGACGTAGGGAGTAAACCGCCGGGCAAATGTTTAGACCAGTAAATTAAAAATCGGCGAGGAAATGCTGATATCGCCGGCAAATTCTTTAAGGGAGGAGACGTTTGAGCGGAAGTGTTCCAGCATACGGTCTATTGCCTGTTCTTCATTTTCAGCCTCGGTTTCATAAGGCATTTTTCTGAAGCCGTTCGCTTTTAAGCGATGCTTTTCGATTGCTGACAGGGTCTTTTTCTCATAAACGTTAACGCCGATATCGCTTAAATAAAAAGAGTATAATTTCATAGGATTATCCTTTTCACGGTGAAATATTATCAACTATTAAAGACACGTGTACGGCTGTTATGTTTCCTCTCGCCATAGTTGGGCTTTGCATTTTTTACATAGAATGGTGCGGCGAAATCAGTAAAACAGGCGAGGCCTGCAAACTTTCTGCAAAGAGGCAATGATGACACTGGATTTTACCACCAGCAATAATATCTGATGGATAAGACCTGATGTATATATCCTTTGTCGGTGATTTTTCCCAAAGATGGGCTAAAGGAGATTTCGTCAAAGGTGCATAGCAAATATTGAACATCCAGATGAGTAAGTAATATCTAATAATATTAATGGGTTAGCGGCATGGTATTAGAAACTGTAACGACGAGCGGATAATGAGCTTAACGGGAATTATTTGAGATGAAATTGGCGAAATAAAAAATAGCATCCTGTGATTTCAGACATTTTCTTTTGGCAAGCATATATAAGATATGTGGATAATTAATTGAAGAGTTATTGAGTGGGTGAATTGCGTGCTGAAATTATTATTTAATGAAATGCCTCGGCCAGAGGCATTTCGAGGATTCAGGCCATACGGCAGGCGTCCGCCTCCCAGCGGTAGCCTACGCCGTAAACGGCGCGAATAAACGACTGCTCTTCGTCAAGGGCTTCAAGCTTGCGGCGCAGGTTTTTAATATGGCTGTCGATGGTTCTGTCCGTTACCACGCGATAGTCGTCGTAAAGATGGTTCAGCAGCATTTCGCGTGAAAACACTTTTCCCGGCTCGTGGGAGAGGGTTTTTAGCAGGCGGAACTCGGCGGGGGTGAGGTCCAGCAGCTTGTCGCGCCAGCTGGCCTGGAAGCGGCCTTCGTCGATAAGCAAGGGGCTTTCTTCGCCCGGCGGAATTTGTTCCTGCTGACGCCTGCAGCGGCGCAAAATGGCTTTGATGCGCGCCACCACTTCTCTTGGGCTGTAAGGCTTGCAGATATAGTCATCGGCGCCGATTTCCAGACCCAGCAGGCGGTCGATTTCTTCTATTTTCGCGGTCACCATCACAATCGGCACCTCGGAAAAACGGCGGATTTCCTTGCACAGCGTCAGGCCGTCGGTGCCCGGCAGCATTAAATCCAGCAGGATTAAGCTCGGCGGCGTCTGGCGAACGTAAGGCAGCACCCGATCGCCATGGGTAATCAGCGTCGGGGCATAGCTCGCGGCCCGCAGATAATCGATAAGCAACTGCCCCAGTTTCGGTTCATCTTCAACAATCAAAATGTGCGGAGCATTTTCATCAATCGGAAAATCGGTCATATGTTTCTCATTGATTCTGGATCCAACGGTAACTCTACTGTAATGCTAACGCCCCCGAAAGGCGAATGGCCGGCCTTCAGGGTGCCGCCGTGCGCGGCGACGATGTTCTGGCAGATTGATAGCCCGAGTCCGGAGCCGCCGCTTGCGCGGTTTCGCGAGCCTTCGGTGCGGTAAAAGCGGTCGAAAAGCATGCTTAGCTGCTCGTCGTTTACGCCGGGCGCGCTGTCGGCGAATGTCATGACGAAGCGCTGCTGGCTCACCTCGCCGGAAATCAGTAGCTGGCCGCCCGCGTCGGTATAGCGCAGGCTGTTTTCCAGCAGGTTGTGGAGCAGCTGCATCAGCCGATCGCTGTCGCCAAAGATGCTGACCTGGTCGGGCAGCGCGAGGCGGATGCTAAGCCCGCGGGAATCAAAGCGCTGACGAAATGCGCCCGCCGCCACCTCCAGTAGCGTAATGATATCGAGAGACTTTTTCTGGTAAGCCAGCGCGCCCTCATCGGAGAGCGACAGCTGGTGCAAATCGTCAACCAGCTTGGTGAGCGTGGCGACCTCCATCTGCAGCGAAGCCACTGAGTCAGGGGTGAATTGACGCACGCCGTCCTGAATCGCCTCCAGCTCGCCGCGCAAAATCGCCAGCGGAGTGCGCAGCTCGTGGGAGATATCGGCCATAAAGGCGCGGCGCATGTTGTGGTTTTTTTCGAGCGTGCTCGCAAGCTGGTTAAAATCCTGAGCAAGTTTTCCCAGCTCGTCCTGGCTGGTGGAGTCGACGCGAGTGGTGAAATCGCCCGCCGCCAGCCTGTGCGTGCCTTCAACCAGCCGCTTAACCGGCGCCAGCAGGCCTCGCGCCAGCAGAAAGGTCGCCGCAGCGGCCAGCAGGGTGGAGAGCGCGACGATAATCCAGCTGGTGCGGCGCTGCTGGCGGTCAAAGTTGATATCCGTATTCCGCGTTAATCGTTCCACCGGTGAGGCGATAACCCAGCCCACGTCGCGGCCGTTAACGTTGATGGTGCGACGCATGCCGTCCGGGGGCACCGGCCCGCGCGGGCCAACCAGCGTTTTGAAATCCTGGTCCACCACCCAAAACTGCGTGCGCCAGCCGTGCGGCGGCATGTTTGGGTTGCGTCCGTCCTCGTCGTGCTCAAAGGATTTCAGGATTTGAAACATAAAGCGGTCGTTGTGGCGCAGGAACTGCCAGTTTCCATGCAGGGCGTACTGCTCGCCCAGCGCGTCTCCCAGCAGCTCTAGCCGCTGTTCGTTGCCGTGTTTGATGTAGTCAATAAAGCCGCGTTCGAAACTCAGCCGCACGCCCCAGTGCATAATGGCCAGCACCAGCAGACAGGTGGAAAAGATGGCGAGAAACAGCTTGCCGGTAATACCTGGCCGCCAGAGTTTCATTAATGGCTCCTTTTACGTCGCGCGATAACGACGTTTTTTGTCGTGTCCTTAGGTACGCGGGTAAAGACCAGCGCGGGAAGGGCGATAATCACCGCCATGCTCAGATAGGTATAAAGGAAGACGCTGTGCACCACCGGGCTGTCCGGCGCGATCTGGTGATGGCCGTACATGCCAAGCAGCATCCCGGCGACGGTAACGCCGATACTCATGGAAAGCTGCATCACCATCGACAGCAGGCTGTTGCCGGAGCTTGCCATATCGTCCGGCAGGTCTTTGAGCGTTAAGGTGTTCATGGAGGAAAAGCGCACCGAGTTGACCATCCCCTGAATAAACAGCACCACGGGCAGCAGGTAGTACCAGCCGAGCAGGGCGGTGGCCATAAACAGCAGGCTGATGACCGCCAGACCGAGCGTTGCGGCGACCAGCACCTGGCGATAGCCGAAGCGGTTGACGACCTGCACCACGATGCGCTTCATGCCCATGCTGCCCAGCACCATCGGGATCATCATTAAACCGGCGTGGAAAGGGGAAAAGCCGAGGCCGATTTGCAGGAACACCGGCGTCATAAACGGCAGCATGCCGCTGCCGACGCGTCCGCAGAAGCTGCCGAACAGGCCGAGCGAAAAGGTGCGCGTCTCAAACAGGCCAAGCTTGAACAAAGCGTTCTCGTTTCCGCGGGCGTGCCACAGATAGAGCATGATGGCCAGCACGCCACAGCCCACCAGCAATCCGAGAGCAAGCGCGGAAATGCCCAGCCCTTTCTGCCCGTCAAGGGCGATGGTCAGCGCCGCCATGCCGAAGGCCAGCAGCACAAAGCCCGGCATGTCAAAGCGGCGGGTTTGCATAGTGTAATTCGGCATCAGCCAGAGCGTGGCGACGGCGCCGATAATCCCCACCGGCAGGTTTATCAGGAAGATCCAGTGCCAGGAGGCGTACTCCACCAGGATCCCGCCCAGCGCCGGGCCAAGCAGCGGGCCGATCTGGCCGGGGAGGGTCACGAAAGTCATCGCCGCCATGTACTGCTCGCGCGGGACGATTTTCATCACCGTCAGCCTGCCTACCGGCACCATCATTGCGCCGCCGATCCCCTGCACCACGCGGGCCATAATCAGCTCGTCAAGGGTTGCGGCGTGGGCGCAAAACAGGGAGCCGATGGTAAACAGCACTATGGCGGTAAAGAAGATATTGCGCACGCCGACCCGGTCCGCGAGCCAGCCGCTGGCGGGAAGCATAACCGCCACGGTCAGCACGTAGGAGACGATGACCGAATGCATATGCAGCGGGCTCTCTCCCAGGCTTGCCGCCATCGAGGGCAGGGCGGTATTGACAATGGTGGTGTCCAGCGACTGCATAAAGAAGCCAAAGGCGACAATCCACAGTTGCCAGCGAACGGCTGCGGGCAGATCGGTCATTTAGTTCAGCACCTCGTCTTTACGGGATTTACGGGTAAAGTGTAAACGTAAACGATCAAAGAAGAGATAGACAACCGGCGTGGTGTACAGCGTCAGCAGCTGGCTGACCACCAGGCCGCCGACGATGGTTATCCCCAGCGGCTGGCGCAGCTCGGCGCCGTCTCCGCTGGTCAGCACCAGCGGCAGCGCGCCGAACAGGGCGGCGAGGGTGGTCATCATAATAGGGCGGAAGCGCAGCAGGCAGGCCTGGAAGATGGCGTCTTCCGGGGACAGGCTGCCGTTACGCTGCGCGTCTATGGCGAAGTCCACCATCATGATGGCATTTTTCTTCACGATGCCGATCAGCAGCATGATGCCGATCAGCGCGATCAGGCTGAAAGGCGCGCCGAACAGCTCCAGCGCAAGCAGCGCCCCGACCCCTGCCGAAGGCAGGGTGGAGAGGATAGTCAGCGGGTGCACGTAGCTTTCATACAAAACGCCCAGCACGATATAGACGGTGGCGATAGCCGCGATAATCAGCATCACCTGCGATTTCATCGTATCCTGGAAGACCTGCGCGGTGCCCGCATAGCTGCCGCGCACCGTCGACGGCACGCCAAGAGAGGTCATGGTGCGGTCGATGGCTTCGCTTGCTTCCGAAAGCGATACCCCCGTCGGCAGGTTAAACGAAACGGTGGAGGCCGCGGACAGCCCCTGATGATTGACCGAAAGCGGCGCATTCGCCGGCTGCCACTTCGCGAAATAGGACAGCGGGATCGGCTTGCCTTCGCTGTTGGTGACGAACATCTGATCCAGCGCGCTGATGTCCTGGGTGTAGCGCGGGTCGACCTCCATTACCACTTTGTACTGGTTGAGCGGCTGATAAATGGTTGAAATCTGGCGCTGCCCGAAGGCGTTATTCAGCAGGCTGTTGGCGTCGCTTACGCTAATCCCCAGCCGGGACATAGTTTCACGGTCGTAAATCAGATCCATTTCCGCGCCGTTGTCCTGCTGGTCGGAGTTAACGTCCGCCAGCTGCGGCAGCTTAGCGAACGCCTGACGAATTTTCGGCTCCCACTCCCGCAGGTCGGCGAGGTTATCGGATAGCAGCGTGTACTGGTAGCTGGCGTTGGCAGAACGGCCGCCGACGCGAATATCCTGCACCGCCATCAGAAACAGGCTCGCGCCCGGCTCTTTCGCCAGCTTTTTACGCAGCCTGTCGATGACCTGCTGCGCGGTTTCCGTGCGTTCGCCAAGCGGCTTGAGTGAAATAAACATCATTCCGCTGTTTACCCGCGAGCCGCCGGTAAAGCCGGTGACGTTGTCCACCGCCGGGTCTTCGCGAATGATCTTCATAAAATCCTGAAGCTTGCCGCGCATCGCCTGGAAGGAGATGCTCTGGTCGGCCTGGATATTGCCCATCAGCCGCCCGGTGTCCTGCTCCGGGAAGAAGGTCTTTGGAATGGCGATATACAGCCAGACGTTGAGCGCGATGGTAGCAAGCAGCACCAGCCCCGTCAGCTTCGCATGGCGCAGCACCCAGCGCAGCGAACGGCCGTAGCCTGTCTGCATCGCCACCAGCACGCGGCCGAAGCCACGCTTGCGGTTCGGCTTATGCTGCGGTTTGTTTTTCAGCAGCCAGCCGCACATCATCGGCGTCAGGGTCAGGGAGACGACCAGCGAAATGCCGATAGCCACCGAAAGCGTGACGGCAAACTCTTTAAACAGGCGTCCGGGCAGGCCGCCCATCAGCAGCAGCGGCAGGAAGACGGCCACCAGCGAGAGGCTCATGGAGAGCACCGTAAAGCCGACTTCGCGCACGCCCTGCAGCGCGGCCTGCAGCGGTTTGACGCCCGCCTCCAGATGACGGGAAATGTTCTCCAGCACCACTATCGCATCGTCCACCACGAAGCCGGTGGCGATGGTGAGCGCCATCAGCGACAGGTTGTTCAGGCTAAAGCCGCACAGATACATGGCGATAAAGGTGCCGATTAACGACACCGGCACGGCGACGGCGGGAATTATCGTCGCCCGCCCCGAGCGCAGGAACAGGAACACCACCAGAATGACCAGGCCCACGGAGATGACCAGCGACTGCTCAACTTCGGAAAGGGAGGCGCGAATGGTCGGCGAACGGTCCTGGGCGACCTGCAAATCTATGGAGGCGGGGATGGTTTCCCGCAGCTCGGGAATTTTCGCCCGGATTTTATCCACCGTCTCGATGATGTTCGCTTCCTGGGATTTGCGGATCATCAGCAAAATTGCGGGCCTGGCGTTGGTCATCCCGGCGTTGCGCACGTCCTGCACCGAGTCGGTGACGCTTGCCACGTCGCTCAGGTGCACCGCGCCGCCGTTGTTGTAATGCACAATCAGCGGCTGATATTCCGCGGCGGTTTTCAGCTCGTCGTTGGTCTGCAGCTGCCAGCGGTGGGTATTTTCCTCCACCGCGCCCTGCGGGCGCCGGACGTTAGCGTTGCTAATGGCGGTGCGCACCGCGTCCAGCGAAACGCCCTGGTTAAACAGCGCCTGCGGGTTGAGCGCCACGCGAACCGCCGGCAACGAGCTGCCGCCGACGTCGACATCGCCCACGCCGTCGATTTGCGCGACGGTCTGGGCCAGCTGCGTAGAGGCGAAGTCATACAGCTGCCCCTGCGAAAGCGTATCCGAGGTCAGCGTCAGGATCAGGATTGGCGCATCGGACGGGTTGGCTTTGCGGTAGGTAGGCCGGCTCGGCATCCCGCTTGGCAACAGGCTTTGCGCCGCGTTGATGGCGGCCTGCACGTCACGCGCCGCGCCGTTGATATCGCGGTCGAAATTAAACTCCAGGATGATGCGCGTGCTGCCCAGCGAGCTGGAGGAGGTCATTTCGCTCACCCCGGCGATTCGCCCCAGCGCGCGCTCAAGGGGCGTGGCGACCGAGGAGGCCATGGTTTCCGGCGAGGCGCCGGGCAGCGAAGCGCTGACCATAATGACCGGGAAGTCCACCTCCGGCAGCGGGGCTACCGGCAGCAGGCGGAAGCCCAGCACGCCGCACAGCGTGATGGCGAGGGTCAGCAGGATCGTCGCGACGGGCCGGTAGATAAACAGGGCGAAGAATTTCACTGGGCTTCTTCCTCACGCTTGCCAAATTTCTGGCGTGAGTAGTGCGAGAGTCGGTCGAACAGCAGGTAGATAACCGGCGTGGTAAACAGGGTTAACACCTGGCTGACCAGCAGCCCGCCGACCATGCCGATCCCTAACGGACGACGCAGCTCGGCGCCAACGCCGGTGGAAAGCATCAGCGGCAGCGCGCCCAGCAGCGCCGCAAGCGTGGTCATCAGAATCGGACGGAAACGCAGCAGGCACGCCTGATAAATCGCTTCATACGGCGACATGCCCTGCTCGCGCTCCGCCGCCAGCGCAAAGTCGATCATCATGATGGCGTTTTTCTTCACGATGCCGATAAGCAGGATGATGCCAATGATGGCAATCACGTCGAGCTCGGCCCCGGCCAGCATCAGCGCGAGCAGCGCGCCGACGCCCGCGGTGGGCAGCGTGGAAAGAATGGTCACCGGATGGATAAAGCTTTCATACAGCACGCCCAGCACGATATACATCGCCACCACGGAGGCGATGATAAGCCAGATGGTGCTGCCAAGGGCCGCCTGGAAGGCGAGGGTGCTGCCCTGGAACTGGGTGGTGATATCCGTGGGCAGCGAAAGCTCTTTTTCGGCATCGGTAACGGCCTGTACCGCTTCGCCTAACGAGTAGCTGCCCGGGACGTTGAAGGAGATCGTCGTCGACGGGAACTGGTCGAGGTGGTTTACCGAAAGCGGCGCGAAGCGCTGTTCGACTTTGGCGATAGCGCTGAGCGGAACGGTGCCGCCGGAGGTCGCGGCGAGGCGGATATTATCCAGCGCGCTCAGGCCCGGGGTGGTGCTGGTGTCATGCTCAAGCACCACGCGGTACTGGTTTGCCTGGGTATAGATGGTGGATATCAGGCGCTGGCCGAAGGCGTTATACAGCGCGTTGTCCACGTCGGACATGGAAATGCCCAGGCGGCTGGCGCTGGCGCGATCGACGTTAACGTACGCCACCAGGCCCTGATCCTGCCAGTCGCTGCTGACGTCGGAAAGCTGCGGCAGGGTTTGCAGCTTGTCCATCAGCTGCGGTACCCAGGTGCTCAGCGCCTCCAGCGAGGTGGCCTGCAGCGTGAACTGGTACTGGGTGCGGCTGACCGTGGTATCAATGGTGAGATCCTGAACCGGCTGCAGATAAAGCTGCACGCCCGGGACTTTTGCCACATTCGTTTGCAGGCGTTCAATGACGGCTTTGATGCGGTCATCGCGATCGTCAAGCGGTTTGAGATTGATCTGCAAACGCGCGCTGTTCAGCGAAGGGTTGGTGCCGTCGACGCCGATAAAGGACGTCAGGCTTTCCACCGCCGGGTCTTTCATTATCACGTCCGCAACCTGCTGCTGACGCTGCGACATGCTGGCAAACGAGACGGACTGCGGAGCCTGAAGCGTGCCCTGGATAATGCCGTTGTCCTGAATCGGGAAGAAGCCTTTCGGGATGAAAATCCACAGCATGATGGTGAGCGCGAGCGTACCGAAAGCGACGCCGAGGGTCAGCCACGGGTGGTTGAGCACCTTCTTAAGCGTGCGGCCGTAGGCTGCGATCACGCGTTCAAAGAAGCGTTCGCTCGCGCGTGAGAAGCGGTTCTGTTTGCGTAACGACTCGTGGCTTAGCATGCGCGCGCACATCATTGGCGTGAGCGTAAGCGAAACGATGGCGGAGATCAGAATCGCCACGGCGAGCGTCACGGCGAACTCGCGGAACAGACGGCCGACGATATCGCCCATAAACAGCAGCGGAATCAGCACCGCGATAAGCGACAGGGTCAGCGAGATAATGGTAAAGCCGATTTCGCCCGCGCCCTTGAGCGCCGCGGCCAGCGGTTTTTCACCTTTTTCGATGTAGCGAGAGATGTTCTCGATAACCACGATCGCATCGTCCACCACAAAGCCGGTGGCGATGGTGAGCGCCATCAGCGTCAGGTTATTGATGGAAAAATCGAGGAATACCATCACCGCGAAGGTGCCGACCAGCGACAGCGGCACCGCCACGGCGGGAATAATGGTCGCGGGCACGTTGCGCAGGAAGACATAGATAATCATCACCACCAGCGCGATGGCGAGCATCAGCTCGTACTGGGTATCGGTTACGGACGCGCGGATATTGGTCGTGCGATCGCTTAGCAGCTTAACTTCCACCGATTTCGGCAGGCTCTGGGTAAGGGTCGGCAGCATCTGGCGAATGCTGTCGGCGGTATCGATAATGTTCGCGCCGGGCTGGCGCTGCACGTTCATCACGATGGCCTGCTGTTTATTGGCCCAGGCGCCAAGCCAGGTATTTTCGGCGCCCTGTTCGACGGTGGCCACGTCCCCCAGGCGAATCGGGGCGCCGTTCTGGTAGGCAATTATCAGGTTGCGATACTCTTCCGCCGACTGCATCTGGTCGTTGGCGGAAAGCGTCACCGCGCGCTCGGGGCCGTCGAGGCTGCCTTTTGCCGAGTTGACGTTGGCGCTGGTAATGGCGGTGCGAACCGTTTCGCTGGTTAATCCCAGCGCCGCAAGGGCGGGGGCGTTGAGCTTCACGCGTACCGCAGGGCGCTGCCCGCCGGAAAGGGTAACCAGGCCGACGCCGGAAACCTGGGAAATTTTCTGCGCCACGCGCGTTTCCACCATGTCTTCAACCTGGGTCATCGGCATGGCGGTGGAGGTGACGGCGAGCGTCATAATCGGCGGATCGGCCGGGTTGACCTTGCTGTAGACCGGCGGGTTAGGCAGGTCGGATGGCAGCAGGTTGGTGGCGGCGTTAATCGCGGCCTGCACTTCCTGCTCGGCGACGTCCAGCGGCAAGGTGAGCTGGAACTGCAGCGTCACGACGGAGGCGCCGCCCGCGCTTTGCGAGGACATCTGTTTTAAGCCGGACATCTGCCCGAACTGGCGCTCCAGCGGGGCGGTAATCGCCGAGGTGACCACGTCCGGACTTGCGCCCGGATAGAGCGTAACGACCTGAATGGTGGGGTAATCCACTTCCGGCAGAGCGGAAACCGGCAGAAAGCGGTAGCCGATAATCCCCGCCAGCAGGATAGCCAGCATCAGCAGCGTGGTGGCGACCGGACGCAGAATAAACAGGCGGGAGGGGCCGCCCGTGGCGCTGGGAGGTAAGACCTGCATCAGGATTTCGCTCCGTTACGCGGGCTTGCGGGCTGGGCATCCGCCTTGTTTTCCGTCGTGCCGGCGGTGGCTGAATGGGCTTCCACCACTTCCACTTTCGCGCCTTCGGTGAGGCGGTCAATCCCGTCGGTGACCACGCGATCGCCTGCGGAAATGCCGGCGGTAATCACCACCTTCTGGCTGTCCTGAATACCCGTGGTGACCAGATGCTTGCTGACTTTGTTGTCGGCGTTCAGCACCCAGACGAAGCTGCCTTCGTTACCCATTTGCAGGGCGGCGGTTGGGATAACCACGGCGTTTTGCTGGGTATCGACCAGCATGCGGGCGTTGACGAACTGGTTCGGGAACAGCGCATCATCTTCATTATTAAACCGCGCTTTGAGTTTGATGGTGCCGGTGGTGGCGTCAATTTGGTTATCCAGGCTCAGCAGGCTACCGGTGCTGAGCTTCTGCTTGTTGGTGCGGTCCCAGGCTTCAACGCTTAAGGCGCTGCCGGCTTTTTGCGCCTTCACCACGGTGGCGATTTCGCTTTCCGGCAGCGTGAAGACTAAATCAATAGGATGGGTTTGGGTCAGAACCACGATACCGGTGGTATCGCCGCTGGAAATCTGGTTGCCGACGTCAACCTGCTTGAGACCGACGCGCCCGTCAACCGGGGCGGTAATGCGGCTCCAGTCGAGCTGCAGCTGGGCGCTGGCCACGGCGGCTTCATCCGCTTTTACCGTGCCCGCCGACTCGCTCACCAGCGCCTGCTGCGCGTCCAGCTCCTGACGGGAAACCAGGTTGGTTTTTGCCAGCTGCTGATAGCGGCCTACGTCGCGGCGGGCATTGGCGAGAGTGGCCTGATCTTTCGCCAGCTGTCCCTGGGCCTGGGCCAGCGCGACTTTAAACTGGCTTGGATCGATTTCGGCCAGCAAATCGCCGGCCTTGACCTGCTGTCCTTCCTGGAAATGAATCGCCAGCAGCTGTCCGTCCACCCGGCTGCGCACGGTAACGGTGTTCGCCGCGGTGATGGTGCCAAGGCCGGTGAGATAACGCGGCACGGATTCGCTGGTCGCCGTGGCCGCCTGAACGGGCGCCAGCGCGCCGCCGCGCATACCGCGTCGCCCGCCGGGAGCCTGCTGCTGGGTGGATTTCTGCGCGTCAGGTTCGCCTGTGGCGCCGCTGCGCCAGAAATAAACGGCCGCGATAACAACGATAGCGGTCCCTGCAATGAGCAACCAACGGGTAGTATGCGTGCCTTTCATAGATATACGTCTTCTCTTCCTGAAACGATTAGGCTTAATGATACTAGTGTAGAGAATGCCGGGCGCGGAAAAATGAAGGAAATATGGAGTACTGTATGGATAAATCCGATAGCGAGCCTTTCTGT
Organism: Dryocola mayonis; assembly: GCF_051307045.1. Classification (NCBI taxonomy): domain Bacteria; kingdom Pseudomonadati; phylum Pseudomonadota; class Gammaproteobacteria; order Enterobacterales; family Enterobacteriaceae; genus Dryocola; species Dryocola mayonis. The sequence continues at coordinate 2,803,572 of NZ_CP150452.1, read as the reverse complement.
GGTAAGCCTCGCAGCCTGGTTTAAGGCTCTGAGCAGGCGTAAAAATCCTGCATTAGCTTTAGTCGTAAGGCAGCCGTGAATCCCTTCACGGCCTTTCAGTCAGCCGCGAAACACCACTTCAGCCCAGCGGGCAAGGCCTGCGGTCACCGAGCCGAAATCATCGCCTCCGGCAATCTCTATGCCCGGCAGCTGCTGCGCCAGAGCGTGCTTGATCAGCGGCGAACGGGCGCTGCCGCCGGTAAGATAGATCACATCCGGTTGCACATCGCTGGTTTCCAGCGCCAGCGTAACCTGCTCCAGAATGCGCTGTAGCGGCTGGCTGATGGCGCTTTCCAGCTCCGGCTGGGTGATTTCACAGCCCAGCTCCGCGGCGATAAACGGCAGCATGGTGGCGACCTGCCCGCTGTCGGAAAGGGCTATTTTGCTCTCCTCGGCCGCGCGCACCAGGCGGTAGCTCAGACGCTGGCGCCATACCTTTTGCAGATACGCTACCTTTTCCGAATCGCGCGCGTCGCGTACCAGTTCGCCCAGCATCCTTCCGTTGGCGGCGCTGTAAAACTCGTTTTGCGCCGGAACGTCATTGATGGCAACGGCGTTCCACCACGGCAGTACCGGCAGGGCAATGCCTTTTTCCGTTTCCCCGCCCATGCCAAGCAGCGGAGAAAGCTGTTTGAAGGCCAGCATAATGTCGAGATCGTTTCCGCCGACGCGGCAGCCGCTGTGGCCGAGTAAGCTGTGCTCGCGGTCGCGACGGTTATGCCACTGCGGGCCCATCAGCAAAACGGAACAGTCCGTTGTGCCGCCGCCGATATCAACCACCAGCACCTGTTTTTCATTCTTTAGCGAGGCCTCGAAGTCAAGCCCTGCGGCCACGGGTTCAAACTGGAATACCACGTCCTCGAACCCGGCGCGATGCGCCGCCCGCTCAAGAATGCCCTGCGCCTGCCGGTTGGCCTCATCGCCTCCCAGGCCCTGGAAGTTGATCGGCCGGCCGATCACCGCCTGGCTAATCGGCTCCGCGACCTGGGCTTGCGCCTGGTTGCGAATATGAACCATCATGGCGCAAACCAGATCTTCGAACAGCGCGACCTGCTGAGGCTTCAGCCCGCTGGCGCCGAGGAAGGACTTCGGCGATTTTACGAAATAAACCTCTTCCGGGTCTTCCATATACTGGCGCAGCGAACTCAGGCCAAACTGTACGCTGCCCGGCTGCACCTCGATATCTTCTTCGCGATTAAAGGAGACGGCGCGACGCAGCAGCGCCTGAGTTTCATCGCCGTTTGCCGGGATCTGATGGTGGCGATAAAGCCACTCGCTGACCGCCTCGCGCGTGGGCGCGCACAGCATCGAGGGAAGCAGGGAAGAGCCGTTTTCCATTTCCAGCATCCGGGGCGCGCCATCGCGCATCACCGCAACCGAACAGTTTGCCGTACCATAATCAAAGCCAATAAATTGCATAACGCCCCCATGCCGGTGAGAAGGGGGGCGACTTTAGCGGAATGCGCCGCGGCGGGCAACTGAATATCAAAGCAAGGCAGGAATTGGCTTTTGCTAGTAAGCTAAGTACATAAAAATTCACGGGAACAGAAGATGTTTGAGCTTGTTTACCATCCGCCTTACGACTGGCGCTGGATGTTCGGCTTTCTGGCCTTACGTGCGGTTGCCGGCGTTGAAGAGGTTACGCCGGCACGCTATTGCCGCAGCTTCGCCCTGGGGCCGTATCAGGGAATTATCACCCTCGAACCTGATGAGACGCGCCGGGCGCTGAAGATAACCTTGTCCGAAGGACTGCTGCCGGTGGCGCAAGAGGTGCTGGTGAGAGTCAGGCGGCTGCTCGATTTGGATCGCAGGCCCCAGCCGCTGCTAGCAAGCCTCGGCGAACTGGCTCAGGCGCGGCCAGGCCTGCGGTTGCCCGGCTGTATGGACGCCTTTGAACAGGCCGTTCGCGCGATTCTGGGACAGCTGGTGAGCGTGGCGATGGCGGCGAAGCTTGCGGGAAAAGTGGTGCAGACCTTCGGGCAGCCGCTTGCGGGCTTCCCCGGGTGGCGTCTTTTCCCGGAGGCGGGCCGCATTGCCGCGCTGAAACCGGAGGAGCTAAAAGCGTTAGGGATGCCGCTTAAGCGCGGCGAGGCGATAATTAATCTGGCGCGGCTGGTAGAGGCCGGGGCGTTTCCGCTGACGATGCCGGAGGATGTCGAACTGGGCGTAAAACAGCTTATTACCCTGCCGGGCATCGGACGCTGGACCGCGAACTATTTCGCTCTGCGCGGCTGGCAGGCAAGCGATGTATTTTTACCCGACGACTACCTGATAAAGCAGCGGTTTCCCGGCATGACGCCCGCCCAAATCCGTCGTTATGCGGAGCGCTGGCAGCCCTGGCGATCCTACGCGCTGCTGCACATCTGGTACAGCGAAGGCTGGCTGCCGCAAAACTAAACCGTACAGATGAAATTAAGCTAAAAAGCAGGATACATCTTGTAACTCAAATCAGTAAGTATGAAAATCTCACATTAAGATTCTTAAATCCTTAAACAAAATTTGATTTTGCTTATGTTCGGCCTTTGAAGCACTCAACTTAGAAAGGGTAAACTGTGAAAATTCTGGTGACGGGGGCGACTGGTTTTGTCGGCAGTAAGCTAATGACAGAACTTAAGGCCAAAAATTATGATGTCGTAGGAACGTCACGACGTTCATTACAAACGACGCCTGAGCTTATCAATATCGGCGACATTTCTGAGCAAACAGACTGGTCTATGGTTCTCAAGGGTTGTGACGTTGTTGTCCACACGGCCGGACGCGCCCATATGATGAAAGACCAGGCCGAAGACAAACTGGCCGAATTCCGCCGGGTGAACCGTGATGCAACGCTTAAACTTGCTCACGATGCGAAAGCCGCAGGCGTGACGCATTTCATTTTTATTAGTTCGATTGGCGTTAACGGTAATGCTACTTCAGGCAAACCTTTTAGCGAGACCTCAACGCCTGAAACTACGTCTGATTATGCCATTTCAAAATTAGAAGCAGAGTTAGCTTTAAAAGAGCAATTTGCTGATACCTCTATGGCTATTACCGTGATACGTCCTGCTCTTATTTGCGGGGAAAATGCGCCAGGTAATATTCGACGTTTACTTAAGCTGGTTGAAAGCGGTATCCCGCTTCCTTTCAAAGGCGTTAAAAATAAACGTGGCATGGTTTCGTTAGAGAATGTTGTCAGCTTTATTTTGACCTGTATCGAAAATCCGCTGGCAAAAAATGAGCTATTTGTTCTGGCTGACAAAGAAAAACCAACGACGGAAGAAATTATTCATGCTTTTGCTCAGGGAATGAATAAACCGGCCAGGCTCGTCTGGTTCCCCTCTTCAGTTATAAGCGCCGGCCTGAAGGCGATCGGCAAAGGGAACCTCTATGAACAACTTTTTGGTTCATTAGATATTGATGCAACTAAAGCTTCCAGGCTTCTTAACTGGCAGGCTCCAGTAACTCTTGATGAAACTATGAAAAAAACTGCGGCGTTTTATGTTAAGGGAAATAAATGATGTGGGAGTTCGGCGGATCGGTTCTTGTATTTGTTTTTTCTTTTGCGTTAACCTGGGCTTTACGCATTTACGCATTAAAAAACAATGTGATAGACATACCTAACCAGCGCAGCTCCCATTCTATTCCCACGCCGCGTGGGGGCGGGGTCGCGATAGTTATCAGTTTTTTAGTCGGCATCATTTTTTTCTGCCTGACAGGTATGGTGCCAGTTTCACAAATGCTTTCATTATTTATTGCCGGTGCAATCACGGCAGTGGTTGGTTTTCTTGACGATCATGGCCATATCGCTGCCCGATGGCGCTTATTGATGCACTTCCTTGCCGCAGCGGCAGGCTTATATTTTCTTGGCCGATTCCCGGTCATCGATCTATTTGGCTACCAGTTCTCTGCGGGATGGTTAGGCATGTTATTTGGGCTGGTATATCTGGCCTGGATGCTCAACCTCTATAACTTCATGGATGGCATTAACGGCCTGGCAAGTATGGAAGCTATTGCCTTTGCCCTGATGTCTGTTGTGGTGGTCGTATTCGGTGCCCCGAATGCGCTGGCAGTGAGCCAAATTACCTTACTTTTACTGCTTGCCTGCGCCGCGCTGGGCTTTATTTTCTGGAATTTTCCATCCGCGAAAATCTTTATGGGCGATGCGGGCAGCGGATTCCTTGGCATAACAATCGGGTTGCTTGTTTTGCATGTAGCCTTGCTGGATGGCAAACTATTTCTTGCTGAAATTTGCCTGCTCGGAGTGTTTATCGTTGATGCGACGATTACGCTTTTACGCAGGCTTATTGGTGGAAAAAAAGTATACGAAGCTCATGCCAGCCATACCTATCAAATCCTCGCCCGTAAATATGAGTCTCATAAGCCCGTTACGATCGGGGCATTTATTATCAACGTCGTGTGGCTGCTACCTTGCGCATTGCTGATTGCGGGTGGGAAAGTAACAGGGGTTGTTGGCGTGATAATAGCCTGGTTACCGCTAGTGGTCATAGCATATTATTATGGTGCTGGCGTTAAAGATAAGGACCAGTAATAAGCATGAATAAAAGCCTGTTAATTTTAGGCGCTGGCGGCCATGGTCGTTGCATTGCCGAACTGGCTATTCAGCTAGATCAGTATGCTCAAATTGCTTTTCTGGATGACTCCTGGCAAGGAGAAACATGCCGCAACGCAAAAATAATCGGCCGTATAGACAGCCTTAAAGACCATAAGATTTTTACCCACGCCGTTGTTGGTATTGGTAACAACAGCGTAAGGAAGATTTTGCATCAACGCCTTGTAGCGGAAGGTTTTGAACTCGCAACGCTGGTTCATCCCGCCGCATGGGTAAGCCCTTCAGCGCAGCTCGGAAGAGGGTGCGTGATATTTGCTGGTGTGGTTATTGGTCCGGCAGCCCGTATTGGAGACGGAGCGATAGTCAATTGTAACGCAACCGTGGATCATGACGGGATGATAGAGGATTTCGCTCATCTGGGTGTAGGCGTACAACTGGCGGGCGAATGCCATATTGGTCAAGGCGCTTTTGTACAGGCTGGTTCAAGCGGAGGCTTTAGGGCTTTTGCGGAGCCCTATAATACCTACATTCCTGGATCAACTTTGAAATCAAGAGCATGATGCTCGCTATAAATTGGTTAAAAATATGCTGACGTTTTTACTGAGCTTACCCAGACCTTTAAAAAGACTTATTTCCCTGGTTATTGATATTGTTCTTTTGCTGTGCGCTTTCTGGTTTGCATTTTGGGTACGTATAGACTCTATGACCCCGCTGACCAGCCTGCCGCATTGGGGACTGATATCTTTCATTGTACTGATTACACTTGCTTTTTTTGTTAAATTGGGATTGTATCGAGCCGTTATACGTTACATCACAGCTAAAGTCCTGGTTGCTGTAAGTGTGGGCATGGTGGCCTCGGCAATTCTGCTGATTGTTGTAGCGTTTTATACTAATTTGTATTTGCCGCGTACTATTCCTTTTATCTATTTCTCCTTTGGTTTGTTAATGGTTGCGGGATCCCGTCTTGCGCTAAGAATGATTATCAACCGAGGCCTTCGATTAGGTACCAAAGTAATTATATATGGCGCAGGTGCGTCAGGCCGCCAACTGCTGCCAGCGTTAAGCCAGGCCGCTGAATATTACCCCGTCGCTTTTGTTGATGACAATCCACAGCTGCAAGGGAGTGTTATGCACGGTGTGACGGTGTATCCACCTGAAAAATTGTCATGGCTGGTCGAAAAGTACGAGGTAAAAAAAATCCTTCTTGCCATGCCGAGCGCCAGCCGTGCACGCAAAAATGAAGTTATCCAGATGCTTGAAGGTTTGCCTTGTGAAGTCTTATCAATTCCCGGCATGGTTGATCTTGTTGAAGGTAAAGCCAGAATAGATAGTTTGCAAAAAGTTTCTATTACCGATCTGCTTGGCCGAGATCCTGTCGATCCTGTACCCGAACTGATAGCGAAAAATATTCGTGCAAAAGTTGTCATGGTAACAGGCGCTGGCGGATCTATTGGTTCCGAACTATGTCGCCAAATCCTGCGGAATGCGCCACAAGCTTTAGTTCTTTATGAAATGTCCGAGTTCTCTTTGTATGCAATTGAACGTGAACTTGCAGCCTATATTGCAGATCATCAACTCGCAATTGAGCTCTATCCGGTTCTGGGGAACGTTCAGAATCAGGAGCATATCGAACGAGTGCTGAAAAGCTTCCATGTAAAAACAATTTACCATGCCGCAGCCTATAAGCACGTCCCGTTAGTTGAATATAATGTGGCTGATGGCGTGCGCAATAATGTGTTCGGAACCTTAGCTTGCGCTCAGGCTGCAATTAATTGTCAGGTGCCTAATTTTGTTTTAATTTCAACAGATAAGGCCGTACGCCCTACAAACACAATGGGGGCGACAAAGCGTATGGCAGAGCTTGTTTTACAAGCGCTGTCCGCCCAGCATTCAGGGACCAGATTCAGCATGGTTCGTTTTGGGAATGTGCTTGGCTCTTCCGGATCTGTTGTGCCTTTATTTGAAAAGCAAATTGATGCGGGAGGTCCGATAACGCTGACGCATCCGGATATCATCCGTTACTTTATGACGATACCTGAAGCTGCCCAATTGGTTATCCAGGCAGGGGCGATGGGCAATGGCGGGGATGTGTTTGTGCTGGATATGGGCGAACCCGTGAAAATAATAGACCTGGCACACCGAATGGTGACGCTCAGCGGGCTGACTATTCGTGACGAATCTAATGTTGACGGAGACATTGAAATCAAAACGACCGGCCTGCGGCCGGGCGAAAAACTCTTTGAGGAGCTATTGATTGGTGAAAGCGTTTCGGTTACCCAGCACCCGCGTATTATGACTGCCAACGAAGTTATGCTTCCCTGGTCGGAGCTTGCCGGATACCTGGATGAATTAAATATCGCGTGCAGCCGCTTTGATCAAGAGCGAATCAGAGAAATGCTCCTTAAGGCGCCCACCGGTTTCCAGCCAACCGATGAGATTTGCGACGTTATGTGGATTAAAGCTCGCGAAGCATAAATTCTGAGAAGCAATTTAAAAACGGCGTTGTAAACAACGCCGTTTTTTTATGTAGCTCCAGCACACGATTATGTGGCTATCCGTTAATTAATCGCGAAATAGCTGGTATGCAGCAGCAGGGTCAGCGGCTGCGGCGGGCTGATGGTTTCACCATAAATTAAATTTATTCCGATGCCGGAAAGGGTGTCCATCGCCATCGGCAAATCCGCCGGGCCCCCTATGGTTTGCAGCATCAGGCGCTGCGCGTGGCCGTGTATTATGGTCACCATCATTTCGTCCATCAGGTTGCAATGCACGTTCTGGATAAGCTCATTATCGATAATGATATAGCTGAAGATCTGACGGCTGATTTTTTCAAAAATATCCAGCTCCCGGCCCGAGTGGGTCAGAATCATCTGGCAGCCCCGGTCGCGCAGGCGCTGCAGATTTTTATAGGCCTCTTCGTCTTCGGCCAGTAAGGATTCCGCCCTGATTTGCAGATGCAGCAGACGCGCCGGAAGCGGGCTGCTATCCAGCATGGCAAGCAGTTCGTCGACGAAGCCGCGGCTTGCAAGCCCGGCCGGAGAGAGCGCAAGAGCGATGCCGAAGCCTTTTTGCGCTATCTGCGCCGCAAACTCGCGGAAGAATTCGCTGAACACCCGGCGATCGAGCGCCTGCTGCAGCTCGCTTTCAACCAGCCCGCTGCGGAAGGTGTGCTCTTCCACCATTTCTCCTTCGCTGTTCCAGAACTTGAGCGACAGCAGGTAGAAGCTGGCGGACTCAGGCACCCGCGGCGGCGCGACGGCCAGCGCAAGCATCAGCATCGGGTTTTCATTGATGATGCGCCTTTGTTCATCTGTATCCGGTAAGCTGCGGTTTTTTTGCAGGTAGTGCTGCTGCGCTTCAAAAGCGGTGACGCGCCCCCGACCGCTGTTCTTCGAGGTATAGCAGGCGATATCCGCCTGGGATACGACCTCCGAGGCCACTTTATTGTCGGCGTTAATCTGGGTGATCCCGGCGCTGGCGCCGATGCGATACAGCTGGCCTTCCCAAACGAAGTGATAGTCGTTGATGCTGTTGATAATGCGCTCGGAAATATAGCGGGCGTTATCTATTGAGCAATCCGGCAGCAGCAGGCCGAACTCATCGCCGCCGAGCCTCGCAAGGAAATCTCCGGTGCGCAGCATGCTCAGCATCAGCGAAGAGAGCTCGCGCAGCAGCGCGTCGCCGGCGGCGTGGGCCGGCGGTATCGTTCACCGCTTTGAACCTGTCGAGATCGATAAACACCAGCGCATGACGCTGACGATGTTCTCCGGCGCTTTGCAGCAGACGTTTGAGTTCATTTTCAAAGCTTACGCGGTTGGCCAGATGCGTCAGGCTGTCGTGGGAGGCGCTGTAGCTTAGCTGCTTAAGCATTTTACGCGACTCGGTGACGTCCTGAATAACCAGCACCGAACCGATGCTCTGGCCGTCGAGGGTGGTCAGCGGCGTAATGCTGTAGTGAATATCAAAGCTGCCGCCGTTACGGCAGTGCAGCACCACATCCTGCTCGATGGCCATGCGCGAAAAGTCGCCGCTGTGGATGTTTTCCAGCGCGGGCCCGGTATCGCCAAAGGTAATGCGTAAAATCGCAAGGATATGCTGTCCAATGGCGTTATCCTGCGGCCAGCCGCTGAGTTTTTCCGCCACCGGGTTCATAAAGGTGACGTTCATATCGACATCGGTACAAATCACCGCTTCGCCGATGGAGTCCAGCGTGATGTGCAGGCGCTCTTTTTCCTGATACAGCGCTTCGTTAAGCTGCTTGACCTCGGTCATATCCATGTTGATGCCGAGTAGGCGTTCGACGTCGCCGTTTTTATTCAGCACCCGGTTGGCAAGAGAGCGAATGTGACGAATACCGTTTTTGACTTTAATGCGGTATTCCAGTTTAAAAGGCATGCGCGCGCGCAGCGATTCGCGCACGATTTTTTCAGCCTGCGGCAAATCCTCGGTGAGGATGCAGTCTGACCAGAGTTTATAGGTGGGCTTAACGTGTGGCGGCAGCTCGTAGAGATCGAACATGCGTTTGTCCCAGCTGATCACATCGCTTGTCAGATCCCACTCCCAGATGCCGATGCCGCCGGCTTCGTTTGCAAGCGTAATGCGTTCCATCAGCCGTTTATTGATCCATTCGGTGTGCTTGAGATCGTTGATGTCTTCAATCTGGGCTATTAAATAAAGCGGGGACCTGTCGGTATTGCGCACCACGGAAACCGCAAGCAGCGCCCACACCACGTCTCCCTGGCTGGTGTAGTAGCGCTTTTCCATGGAATAGCTATTGATATCGCCCGCAAGCAGCATCTCAAGCTGGTGGAGATCGGCGTGCAGGTCTTCCGGATAGGTGATTTGCTGGAAGGTGAGCGCGCGCAGCTGCTCCGCCGTGTAGCCGAGGAAATTGCTCAGGGATTTATTTACCTGAATCCAGTGGCCCTCGATGGATACCAGCGCCATGCCGATAGCGGAGTACTCCATGGCGTTACGAAAACGCGCCTCGCTCTCGGTGATGTGTTTGCGCTCCTCGCGAAACGCATACATCACCATGGTCATAACGTTGGCCGGCAGCAGAATCAGCAGGAAAGGCAGCCACTGGACATTATCGCGCACCAATGGGTTGGGCATCATCATTGAGATGCTGTTGGTGGCCATCATGAAAGAAATGACCATCAGCGTGACAAGGAAAATGCAGAATGCCTCGAGGCGCGGCAGACGGATTGCGCTCCACATCAGGAAAATAATAATAAAGGTGAAAGGCCAGGGCAGGAAACGCAGCGCCAGATAGCTCAGCACCAGGGTGGTAACGAAGGTGCTCACCGTTTCGAGCAGCAGTTTCGGTTCCCGGTGGCGCAAAAAATAGTGGGGTTTAATCAATAAACCTGCCGGGAGCAGCGCCAGAGCGCCGATGGTTTCGGAAAGCACCCAGACGAAGAACGCTCTTGCCGCGCCGCCGCCTTCAGGGCCGGCCAGCCAGACGGCGAGCAGGCCACCCACCACGGGCGGGACGACGGCGCTGCAAAGGGCCAGCCGAACCCAGCTGTTGAGGTTTTGCAAAGGATTTTGCGTGGACAAAAAGCGGCGCATAAGCGTTGCGGATATTAACGCTTCGACAATATTGATGGCGGTGTAAACAAGATTAATTTCATTTAAAGAGTGCAACACCGCCGTGGCGGCCAGCCCGCCCGTTGAGCAAATAGCGGCAATCAGCGGCCACAGACGCGACGGATTGCGGAAAAACGCGGCCGTCATCACCGAGGTGGGGAACCATACCGGGGCGAATATGGTGCCGGAGAGGGTTAATTTGAGTGAGTAAAAAGTAAAAACAAAGCTCAGTAATCCCAGACCCAGCAGGAGCAGCCCGTAAGGCGTCCTGTCCTGCTTGTGTATATTCTTTTTGGTCATTCCCGCGAAATCCGTTAAGGCAATGCCGCCAGGTACATGCCCGGATGCAAAAATTAGGATAGTTTCGCTTCATGCTAGTACAAACAATTTACAATTCCTATGGCGTGCGCTCATAATTTAACATCAAGGCGTTATAAAAAGCGTGGTCGCTTGCCGCATATTTTCTTTTATGCCCTGTGCGGCAAAAAACGATTCATTTTCTCATTCTTCAGCGTCGCCTGTTTGTTGTGCGCGCAAAAACTCCCGCAGATAACCATTACTCTGGTATCACTCGCCGGTTATCCCTATAATTGCCGCGTTTGACGCAGCTTGCGTCTCCCTTCCTTATCATTAAGTCAACAAGGCTCGTTAACAACATGACTGACAAGTCTCATCAATGCGTCATCATCGGGATAGCCGGCGCATCGGCTTCAGGGAAAAGTCTCATAGCCAGTACACTGTATCGCGAATTGCGCGAGCAGGTCGGTGACGAACACATTGGTGTTATTCCAGAAGATAGCTACTACAAAGATCAAAGCCATCTGTCGATGGAAGAACGTGTTAAAACAAATTATGACCATCCCAGCGCGATGGACCACAACCTTTTGTTCCAGCATCTGCAGATGCTCAAATCCGGCAAAGCCATCGAGCTGCCGGTCTACAGCTATGTGGAACATACCCGCACCGCCAATACGGTTCACCTGGTACCGAAAAAAGTCATTATTCTGGAAGGGATTTTGTTACTGACGGATGCCCGGCTGCGTGAAGAGATGAACTTCTCTATTTTTGTCGATACCCCGCTGGATATCTGCCTGATGCGCCGCATGAAGCGCGATGTTAACGAGCGCGGCCGCTCAATGGATTCGGTGATGGCACAGTATCAAAAGACCGTTCGCCCAATGTTCCTGCAGTTTATTGAACCGTCAAAACAGTACGCCGACATCATCGTGCCGCGCGGCGGCAAAAACCGCATTGCTATCGACATTCTCAAAGCTAAAATTAGCCAATTCTTTGAATAATCTCACCGCCTGATAGCGCCCGCTGCGGGCGTGTAGCCGGAATGAGTTCCGGACACGCTCGCAAAATACGATGAATTCCCTGTAATTAGCTGTCGTTCCGTGGATATCTGTAGCCCGGTGTGGCAGTTTAAACATAACGAGCTTGATAAGGAGAATCTGCGATGCGTTTGTGTGACCGTGATATTGAAGCCTGGCTTGACGACGGGCGTTTAACTATTACTCCGCGCCCGCCGGTCGAGCGTATTAACGGCGCGACCGTCGATGTACGCCTGGGGAATAAATTCCGTACCTTCAGTGGTCATACTGCGCCGTTTATCGATCTTAGCGGCCCGAAAGACGAGGTTACCGAAGCCTTAGAGCGCGTGATGAGCGACGAAATCGTCCTTGCCGAGGGCGACGCGTTCTTCCTGCATCCGGGCGAGCTGGCGCTGGCGGTTACGCTTGAGTCGGTTACCATCCCTGACGATCTGGTGGGCTGGCTGGACGGCCGTTCCTCGCTGGGCCCGCCTGGGCTTAATGGTTCACGTTACCGCGCATCGTATCGATCCGGGCTGGCACGGCTGCATTGTGCTTGAATTCTATAATTCCGGTAAGCTGCCGCTGGCCTTACGCCCCGGCATGATGATCGGTGCGCTGAGTTTTGAACCTCTTTCTGGTCCCGCCGCGCGCCCTTATAACCGCCGCCAGGACGCCAAGTATCGCGATCAGCAAGGTGCGGTAGCCAGTCGTATTGATAAAGACTGAGTGACGCCCCCGAAGAGGAAGCTATGAGACGATTATTAACCACGCTGATGATTTTGCTGGTCGTGCTGGTGGCTGGCCTTTCTGCGTTGGTCCTGTTGGTCAACCCCAACGATTTTCGCGCTTATATGGTGCGCCAGGTGGAGCAACGCAGCGGTTACCAGCTCACCCTGGACGGGCCTTTACGCTGGCATGTCTGGCCGCAGCTCAGCATTTTATCCGGCCGCATGTCTCTTACGGCTCCCGGCGCGGCCCAGCCTCTTATCAGTTCAGATAATATGCGCCTTGACGTGGCGCTGGTGCCTTTGCTTTCGCATCAGCTTCAGGTTCGCCAGGTGATGCTTAAAGGCGCGGTCATTCAGCTCACCCCGCTTAGCGAAGAACGCAAACCCAAAGACGCGCCGGTCGGCCCGGCGGGCAACAATCCTCCCGTTCCGGAGACCGATCTAGGCTGGTCTTTTGATATCGCCAGGCTCAAAGTCGCCGACAGCGTGCTGGTTTTCCAGCATGACGATGACGAACAGGTCACCGTGCGTAATATCAACCTGCAGATGGAGCAGGATGATAAAAAGCAGGCCCACGTGGAGTTCAGCAGCCGCATCAACCGCGACCAGCGCGACCTGAACCTGTCGCTGGTTGCCGATTTGGACGCCAGCGCTTTTCCACAGAAGCTGAACGCAACGGTTTCCCAGCTTAGCTACCGGCTGCAGGGCGCGGATTTACCCAAGTCGGGCATCGCCGGCGGCGGAACGTTACAGGCGAGCTGGACGGACGCGGAGAAAAAACTTGAGCTGGGCAAGCTGCAGCTTACCGCCAATGACAGCGATCTGCAGGGGACGGCGAGCGTTGTGCTGGGCGACAAGCCGCAGTGGGTGGCTAACCTGAATGCGAACAATCTCAACCTGGACAAGCTGGTGGCGGCGTCGGCGGCAACCAACGCTACGGTGAACCAGCTCGGCCAGCAGCAAACTACGTTGCCGCGTCCGGTGATTGCCGCGGGCGCCGAAGAGACCTCCTATCGCGCGCTGCGCGGCTTTAGCGCGCAGGTTGCCATCGCTGCGAAAAGCGTGCGCTGGCGCGGCCTTGAGTTTAAGGACGTTCATTCCGCCATCAGCAATGACTACGGCCTGCTTAAAATTACCGAGCTGGCGGGGCAGTTTGGCAAAGGGAATATGTCCTTACCGGGCGAGCTCGACGCGCGCAATGAAGCGCCGCAGCTGAATTTCCATCCGCAGGTTAACGCTATTGAAATCGGCCCGATACTTACCGCGTTTGATTATCCTATTGCCTTATCCGGCGAGTTTTCAATGCAGGGCGAGTTCAACGGCGACAGGCTGAACGCCGAGGCGTTCCGTCGTTCATGGCAGGGGAAGGCGAGTATTACCATGGCCAACTCACGCCTGCAGGGCATGAACTTCCAGCAGCTGATTCAGCAGGCCGTTGAGCGCAGCAATAACGAGGTGAAGGCGCAGCAAAGCTACGATAACGTGACCGTGCTCGATAGCTTTAGCGCCGCGGCCACGCTGGATAACGGGCAGCTTGGCCTGAAGAATATGAACGGCAGCTCTTCGTTGTTAGCGCTGACGGGCGAAGGCACGATGGATCTGGTAAAAGAGGTCTGCGATACCCGCTTTGATGTGACGGTGACCGGCGGTTGGGAAGGAGACAACAAGCTTGTCGCCATGCTAAAAGACACGCCGATCCCGCTGCGGGTTTATGGCCCGTGGGATAAGCTCAACTACAGCCTGCAGGTGGACCAGGTGCTGCGTAAACATCTGCAGGATGAGGCGAAGCGTCGTCTGCAGGAATGGGCGGATCGCAATAAAGACAGCAGCCGGGCGAAAGACGTTAAGCAGCTGCTGGATAAACTGTAAGTCATGCAGCGGTGGCAGACGCTTGTCTGTCCACCCTGCAATCAGCTGTAAATACTGCTTAAAACACGGGACGGGTAAGCGTTAGCGCCGCCCGACGCAACCCCTCCTAAACCTCGAAATCCATCTCGTCATCTTCCCTGGCCAGCGGCAAAATCTGCACCTTCTGCACGCGATGGCTCTCAACCTGTAACGTTTTCAGCTGGTAGTTACCCACCTTAACGGCTTCCCCGGCGGCGGGAATGCGCTGCAGATATTCCATCAGCAGGCCGGCAATGGTGTGGTAGGTGCGTTTGTCATCCAGCGGCAGCGGTATGTACTGCACTAAATCCTCCAGCGGCATATGACCGTTTGCCGTCCAGCTGCCGTCCGGGTTTTTCTGAATATCGTGGCGGGCGTCAATCTCTTCGACTTCATTCGGCAGGTTGCCGGCAATCGTTTCCATGACGTCGCTTAGCGTCACCACCCCTTCCACCGAGCCAAACTCATCGACGATAAAGGCGAAGTGCGTGCGCGCGTTGCGGAACTGCTCCAGCGCCTGCAGCAGCGGCAGCGTTTCAGGGAAGACGAGCGGCTGGCGGATGAGCGTTTCAAGATTGAGCGGTTCACCCCGCAGCGATTGCGCAAGCAAATCGATAATATGCACCACGCCCAGCACTTCGTCGCTGTCGTCGGTTATCACGATGCGGGTGTGCTGATTTTTATCGAGGATTTCGCGTATGCGCTCCTCAGGCTCCGTCAGCTTCACCTGCTCCACGTCATGGCGCGACGTCATAATGCTGCTGACGGTACGCTGGTTGAGGTGCAGCACGCGTTCAATCATCAGGCGTTCCTGCGGATTAAAAATTTCGTCCTGCCGGTCATGGTCGGCGATCAGCGAGGAGGTTTGCGCGTCCAGCTCCGCCTCCTCTTTCTTACCGTTCAGCAGGCGTAAAACGGCTTCGGCGGTGCGCTGGCGCAATGACTGGTTTGCCGACAGGAAACGGCGGCGGTTGAAAATCGCCAGCTGGTTTAGCGACTCAATCATTACCGAGAAGCCAATGGCGGCGTACAGGTAACCTTTTGGAATATGGTAGCCAAACCCGTCCGCCACCAGGCTAAAGCCGATCATCAGCAGGAAGCTCAGGCACAGAATCACTATCGTCGGATGGCTGTTCACAAAGCGCGTCAGGGCCTTGCTGGCAAGCAGCATCAGGCTGATGGCGATAATGACCGCGGCCATCATGACGGCCAGCTGGTCCACCATCCCGACGGCGGTAATTACCGAATCAAGAGAAAATACCGCATCAAGAATGACAATCTGCGCGACGACGGGCCAAAAGCGCGCGCCGCGCTTTTGGGTCTGCGTTTCGCCGTCTTTCCCTTCAAGCCGCTCGTTGAGCTCTACCGTGGCTTTGAAAAGCAGGAATAACCCGCCCAGGAGCATGATTAAGTCGCGGGCGCTAAAGCCAAAACCTGCAATATTAAACAGCGGGGCGGTCAGCGTAACCAGCCAGGAGATAGACGCCAGCAGAAGCAGGCGCATAAGCATGGCAAGAACAAGTCCGGTGACGCGGGCGCGGTCGCGTTGCGCGGGCGGAAGTTTTTCGGCGAGGATGGCGATAAACACCAGATTATCAATGCCCAGCACCAGCTCGATAACAACCAGCGTAACCAGTCCGGCCCAGATTGATGGATCGGCAATCCATTCCATATGGCTTTATGTACCTTTTTTCGGTGGTGTAGCGTTTAAGAATACAGAGGGTTAAATGTCACAATGAAATGATGGGTAATCCTCCGCTAAATTGCAACGGCTCCCTGAGATTAATCTTATCCAGTATCCATGCCGGGCCCTTTATTTGCCACATATCCATTAAGTAACCAGGGTAAATAATTAAAAAACCCACGAAATAAGTCAGTGATATGTATTTATTATGACAGTATATATATGAGATATATCTGTTTATATTTTCGCTATTACTCTGAATTAATTTTTTGTCAATATAAAGAAATTCCTAAAGCGCGGCTTTTGTGGCGTTAATATTATTCTTAAAAGTATCTGTATGCCCGTCAGGCGCCTTGCCTGCGTCTGGGTTAGCTGTAACAATCGATATCAGTGTCTGGCAATGGATGTATTTTTTAATTAGTTGGTGTGGCACTTTAGCGCTTCATTACACGTAACTCTGCCTTATGGATAAATAGATACAGATTTATCTTAGGATCGGTGTCCTCTTATTATCTGCTTTCGTTTCAGTAGGTTGGTGACTGTAAGCCAAGGGCGGTAGCATGCCCGAAGGCAAGAGTTTAAGCCTCAATTATTCTGTCAATAGGATCTCTATAAATAAGCAACTTTTAGGACTGATACCAATTATTTATGACCGCCAGTATGTTCAATTTTCTGCTGCGTCCATTTGATAATTGGCCGCTTATTTTATTCGCTCAGGATAATTACTCTGCCATAGTGATAAATACTCAATGATAAAATACAAACTTAAATTGATGCCTTTATTGGTGTCAGTGACCCTGATGAGCGGTTGCACAGTACTTCCCGGTAGCAATATGTCTACGATGGGAAAAGATGTTATCAAGCAGCAGGATGCAGATTTCGACCTTGACCGTATGGTTAACGTTTATCCGTTAACGCCGCGGCTGGTTGAGCAATTACGTGTGCGTCCGGCCGTGGCCCAGCCAAATATGTCTTTGGATCAGGAAATTTCCGCGTATCAATATCGCGTCGGGCCGGGAGACGTGCTGAACGTCACCGTCTGGGACCACCCCGAGCTGACCACCCCTGCCGGCCAGTATCGCAGCTCAAGCGATGCCGGTAACTGGGTACAGTCAGACGGCACCATGTTCTATCCCTATGTGGGCAAAGTAAAAGTGACCGGCAAAACCCTTGCCGAGATCCGTAGTGATATTACCGGCCGCCTTGCGCAGTACATTGCTGACCCGCAGGTGGACGTTAATATCGCCGCCTTCCGCTCCCAGAAAGCCTATGTCTCAGGCCAGGTGAACAAGTCCGGCCAGCAGCCGATCACCAACGTGCCGCTAACCATTCTCGACGCCATCAACGCCGCGGGCGGGCTGACGGATATGGCCGACTGGCGCAACGTGGTGCTGACCCACAACGGCCAGGAGAAACGTATTTCGCTGCAGGCGCTGATGCAAAACGGCGATCTGAGCCAGAACCATCTGCTCTATCCGGGCGACATCCTGTTCGTGCCGCGCAACGACGACCTGAAAGTGTTCGTGATGGGCGAAGTGAAGAAACAAACCACGCTCAAAATGGACTTCAGCGGCATGACGCTCACCGAGGCGCTCGGCCAGGCGGAAGGCCTGGATATGACCGCCTCTAACGCCAGCGGCATCTTCGTTATTCGTCCGTTGAAAGGGCAGCAGGGCGGCAAAATCGCCAACATCTACCAGCTTGATATGTCCGATGCGACCTCGCTGGTGATGGGCACCGAATTCCAGCTGCAGCCTTATGACGTGGTGTACGTGACAACCGCGCCGGTAACGCGTTGGAACCGCCTGATCAACCAGCTGCTGCCAACCATCAGCGGTGTTCGTTATATGACGGATACGGCCAAAGATATCCATACATGGTAACGCGCTATGTTTAACAAAATTCTTGTGGTGTGCGTGGGGAACATTTGCCGATCGCCGACCGGCGAACGCCTGCTTAAATCCTACCATCCCACGCTCACCGTTAATTCGGCGGGGTTGGGGGCGTTAGTGGGGAAGGGAGCCGATGCCAACGCCGTTCGCGTGGCGCAGGAGCACAACCTTTCGCTTGCAGGCCATTGCGCTCAGCAGATCTCAGGCCGGATGTGCCGCGATTACGATCTGATTCTCACGATGGAAAAACGCCATATTTCCGCTATCTGCGAAATGGCGCCAGAGATGCGCGGCAAGGTGATGCTCTTTGGTCACTGGGATGCGGAGCGGGAAATTCCCGATCCCTACCGTAAAAGTCGCGACGCTTTCGAAGCGGTCTTCGACCTTCTCGACCTTTCCGCCCAAAAGTGGGCTAACGCACTCAATGCTCATCAGGGATAACAATGACTGACAAAGTACATCGTTCGGGCGCCTCCACCGAGGGCAATGACGAAATCGATATCGGCCGCCTGTTTGGCACCGTGCTTGAGGCCCGCTGGTGGGTGCTTGGCATCACGGCGGTATTTGCGCTGCTGGCGGTGGTTTACGTCCTGTTCGCCACGCCAATCTATAAAGCCGACGCGCTGGTGCAAATCGAACAGAACGCCGGCAACTCGCTGGTTAACGACATCAGCTCGGCGCTTTCCAACAAGCCGCCGGCCTCGGCCGCTGAGATGCAGCTGATTCAGTCCCGCCTGGTGCTGGGGAAAACCGTTGACGATCTCAACCTCGATATCGCCGTGGTCAAAAACAGCTTCTGGCTGTTTGGCGCCGGCTGGGACCGCCTCCACGGACGCCAGAATGACACGGTGAAGGTCACCGACTTCAACCTGCCTGCGGGCGCGGGAAAAGACACCTTTACCGTAGAGGTGCTAAGCCCGACCCGGTATCAGCTGACCAGCGACAGCGGCTTTAGCGCCAAAGGGCAGGTCGGCCAGCAGCTGAGCAAAGACGGCGTCACCATGACGGTGGACAGCATTAAAGCGCAGGTCGGCGATACTTTTACCGTCACCAAATACTCCACGCTCGGCATGATTAACCAGCTGCAGGGCAACCTGACCGTGGCTGAAAACGGTAAAGATACCGGCGTGCTTAGCCTGTCTTATACCGGTGAAGATAAAGATCGGATTCGCGCCATCCTCGACAGCATCACGCGTAATTACCTGGAACAGAACGTTCAGCGTAAGTCGGAAGAGGCGGCGAAGAGCCTTAAGTTCCTCGCCGAACAGCTGCCGGAAGTGCGCAGCCGCCTGGATGCGGCGGAAAACAAGCTGAACGCCTATCGCCAGCAGCAGGACTCGGTGGATCTGTCGCTGGAGGCGAAATCCGTCCTCGACACCATGGTCAATATTGATTCCCAGCTCAACGAGCTGACCTTTAAAGAGGCCGAAATCTCCAAGCTTTATACCAAGGCTCACCCGGCTTACCGTACGCTGCTGGAAAAGCGTAAGACGCTGGAAGATGAAAAAGCCCGCCTGAACGGCCGCGTGACCGCGATGCCGAAAACCCAGCAGGAGATCGTACGCCTGACCCGCGACGTGGAGTCCGGCCAGCAGGTTTACATGCAGCTGCTGAATAAACAGCAGGAGCTGAAAATCACCGAGGCCAGCACCGTGGGCGACGTGCGCATCGTTGACTCGGCGATCGCTCAGCCTGGCATTGTGAAGCCGCAAAAGGCGCTGATCGTGCTGGGAGCTATTATCCTCGGCCTGATTCTGTCGATCGTCGGCGTGCTGCTGCGCTCGCTGTTCAACCGCGGCATTGAAAGCCCGGCGGTGCTGGAGGATGCCGGCCTTAACGTTTATGCCAGCATTCCGCTGTCCGAATGGCAAAAATCCCGCGACAACGCCACCGTGCGCAACGTTAAAGGGGCGAAGCGCAATAAACAAAGCCAGCTGCTGGCGGTAGGGAACCCTACGGACCTGGCGATTGAAGCCATTCGTAGCCTGCGCACCAGCCTGCACTTCGCCATGATGCAGGCGTCCAACAACGTGCTGATGCTGACCGGGGTAAGCCCGTCAATCGGCAAGACCTTTGTCTGCGCCAACCTGGCCGCGGTCATTAGCCAGACCAACAAGCGCGTGCTGCTGATCGACTGCGATATGCGCAAAGGCTATACCCACGAGCTGTTGGGCACCACCAACGTCAACGGGCTTTCCGACGTGCTGGCCGGGCAGGGCGATATCACGCGCTGCGCGCAGAAAACCTCGGTGCCGAATTTCGATCTCGTGCCGCGCGGCCAGGTGCCGCCGAACCCTTCCGAACTGCTGATGAGCGAACGCTTTGGCGAACTGGTGAAATGGGCAAGCGCGCACTATGACCTGGTGCTGATTGATACCCCGCCAATCCTTGCCGTGACCGATGCCGCCATCGTCGGCCGCCACGCAGGCACCACGCTTATGGTTGCGCGCTACGCGGTGAACACGCTCAAAGAAGTGGAAACCAGCCTCAGCCGCTTCGAGCAGAACGGCATTCAGGTTCGCGGCGTGATCCTGAACTCCATCTTCCGTCGCGCGGCGGGCTATGACGATTACGGCTATTACGAGTACGAATATAAATCTGACGCTAAATAACCCTGCGCTAAATGGCGGCTGGCGCACCGCTTGCCCGCCGCCGCGAAAGTTGCACTTTTCTCATCAACGAGACTTTTTTGGGGAGTGTTATGAATACCACTACATCGCGCCCGCTGATTTCTGTTTATATGCCGACCTGGAACCGTCAGCAGCTGGCCATCCGCGCCATTAAATCCGTGCTGCGCCAGGATTTTGAAAACTGGGAAATGATCATTGTTGACGACTGCTCTTCTTCTTATGAACAGCTTCAGCGTTTTGTCGAAGAGCTGGGCGATGCGCGGGTGCGTTATACCCGTAACGACTACAACTCCGGCGCCTGCGCGGTGCGCAACCAGGCGATTAGCCAGGCGACGGGGGAGTTTATCACCGGTATTGATGACGACGATGAATGGACGCCGAACCGTCTGTCCGTCTTCCTGGAGTACAAGCATCAGCTGGTGACGCACGCGTTTTTGTACGCCAACGACTACGTTTGCGAAGGCCAGGTCTATTCGCAGCCGACCAGCCTGCCTTTGTACCCGAAGTCGCCGTATTCCCTGAAGCTGTTTTATAAGCGCAATATCATCGGCAACCAGGTGTTTACCTACGCCGACCGCTTTAAAACCTGCCTGTTCGATACGCAGCTGGCGGCGGCTCAGGACTACGACATTTTCCTGCGCATGGTGGTGGAGTACGGCCAGCCGTGGAAAGTGGAAGAGGCCACGCAGATCCTGCATATCAACCACGGTGAAATGCAGATCACCAAATCGACCAAAAAGTTCGCGGGCTACTTCCATTTCTACCAGAAGCACAAAGATAAATTCGACCGCGCCAGCAAAAAGTATCAGCTGTTTACGCTCTACCAGATCCGCAACAAGCGCATGTCTTTACGTACGCTGATGGCGCTGTTGACCGTGCGTAATACCAAACGCCTGGCCGACGGGCTGCGGGGGAAATAATCGTGCTGGAAGATTTACGCGCAAACTCCTGGAGCCTTCGTCCGTGCTGCATGGTGATGGCCTACCGCATTGCCCATTTCTGCTCGGTGTGGCGCAAGAAAAACGTCCTTAACAATATCTGGGCGGCGCCGGTGCTGCTGCTTTACCGCTTTGTGACCGAATGCCTTTTCGGCTATGAAATCCAGGCCGCGGCGACCATCGGGCGACGTTTTACCATTCATCACGGTTACGCCGTCGTGATCAACAAGTTCGTGGTCGCCGGCGACGATTTCACTATCCGTCACGGCGTCACCATCGGCAACCGCGGACAAAGCCTCGCCTGCCCGACCATCGGCAACGGCGTCGAGCTGGGCGCCAACGTCATCCTCATTGGCGATATCACCGTGGGCAATAACGTCACCGTAGGCGCGGGCAGCGTGGTGCTGGACAGCGTGCCGGACAACGCTCTGGTGGTGGGTGAGAAAGCGCGAGTTAAGGTAATCAAATGAATATTATGCAATTTAACGTGCGCCTTGCTGAAGGCGGCGCGGCAGGCGTCGCGCTTGACCTGCACCAGCGCGCTCGCGAAGCCGGACTCTCTTCGCGTTTTATTTACGGTTACGGCAAGGGCGGCAGGAAAAGCGCAAGCCATGACAAGTTTGCCAACGTAGAAAAACATACGCCGCGGCTGACGTCGATTGCCAACATCCTCCTGTTTCGCTTCTTCAACCGCGACCCGTTCGGCAACCTGAATAAACTCTATCGCAAAGTCACCCGCGCAAGCGGGCCCGGTGGTGCTGCATTTTCACGTGGTGCACAGCTACTGGCTGAACCTTGAAGAGATGGTGACCTTTTGCCAGCGCGTCAAATCCCACAAGCCGGATGTGACCTTCGTCTGGACGCTGCACGACCACTGGAGCATTACCGGGCGCTGCGCTTTTCTCGACGGCTGCGAAGGCTGGAAAACCGGCTGCGCAAAATGCCCGACGCTGAACAACTACCCGCCGGTTAAGGTCGACCGCGCCCATCTTTTAGTGGATACCAAACGCCAGCTGTTCCGCGAAATGCTCGCGCTGGGCTGCCAGTTTATCTCACCCAGCCAGCACGTAGCCGACGCCTTTAACCAGATTTACGGGGCGGGGCGCTGCAAAATCATCAATAACGGCATTGATGTGGCGACCGAGGCCATTCTTGCCGAGCTGCCTTTAACCCAGGCAAGCCATGAAAAACCCAGGGTGGCGGTGGTGGCGCACGATCTGCGCTACGACGGCAAAACGAACCAGCGGCTGATTCAGGCGATGATGGCGCTGGGCGACGATATCGAAGTGCATACTTTCGGTAAGTTTTCGCCTTTTAACGGGCCGAACGTCGTAAACCACGGCTATATGACCGACAAAAAAGCGCTGATGAGCGAGCTTAACGAGATGGACTCCCTGGTGTTCAGCTCGCGGGTCGATAACTACCCGCTGATTTTGTGCGAAGCGTTATCCATCGGCGTGCCGGTGATCGCCACGCAAAGCGAAGCCGCAGACGAAGTGCTGCGCAAGGTGGGCGGCAAAACGTTCAGCGAATCTCAGGTGCTCGAACTGGTGAAGCTGCCTAAAGCGGAGCTGGCGCAGCAGGTGTTTGGCATGGATCTGCCGAGCTTTAAAAACACCAGCCGCCGCTCGTACAGTGGACAACAGATGCTGGAGGAGTATGTCTCGTTCTATCAGAATCTGTAGCTATCTGCTGTTACCGTTCATCTATCTGGTGGTCAACGTTAAGCTTGCCTCGCTCGGCGAAAGCTTTCCGGTAACGATAGTGACCTTCTTACCCGCCATCCTCTTTTTATATATAGAACGCATTAGCGTTAAAAAGCTGATGATTGCGCTGGGTATCGGCGCCGGTTTAACCGCTTTTAACTACATCTTCGGCCAGTCGCTGGACGCCAGCAAGTACGTTACCTCAACGCTGCTGTTTGTTTACATCGTGCTGATTCTGGCCATGACCTGGAGCTGCCGCTTTAAGACTATTTCAAGCCGAAATCACCGGAAAATACTGCGGTTATTTTACCTCGTCGTCGGCATTATTGTGACGCTGGCGGCTGCGGAAATGGCCCAGATTATTCTTAGCGGCGGCAGCAGCCTGATTGAGAAAATTTCGAAGTTTCTTATTTACAGTAATAGCTATGTACTGAACTTTATTAGCTTTGGCGGAAGAAGAACCACGGCACTTTATTTTGAACCGGCGTTTTTCGCTCTGGCGTTAATCTCAATTTGGCTCAGCATCAAACAGTTTGGTATCAAAACGCCGAAAACTGATGGTATGATTCTTTTAGGGATTATCCTGTCAGGATCGTTCTCAGGGGTGATGACCTTCATCCTGTTTTACCTTCTTGAATGGGCGTTCCAGTACCTTAATAAAAGTGCCATAAAGAAGAAGTTGCCGCTGGCGATTATTTCTTTATCAGTATTTTTAGTAGGGTTGATATTCGCCTTCCCTTATATCGCCACGCGTTTAGGCGATTTAGGCACCGAAGGGTCATCATCCTATTATCGTATTATTGGCCCGCTGGCCATGGTGGGATATTCCCTGACGCATATTGATGGCGTCGTACGTTTCGGTTCTTTATATGAATATGTCGCATCATTCGGAATCTTTAACGGTGCGGACGTCGGTAAAACAGTGGACAATGGTCTGTATCTGCTGATTATTTATTTTTCCTGGTTCGCAGTGTTACTGACCATCTGGTACATGTGGAAAGTCTTTAAAATGATGCGCACGGCGTTTGGAAATAATGAAAATTTCCGCGTGCAATTATGGCTTTTCACACCGGTGTCGCTGTTTTTTACCGGTTCGATTTTTAGCCCGGAATATGCTTTCTTGATTGTTTGTCCGTTTA
Organism: Dryocola mayonis; assembly: GCF_051307045.1. NCBI lineage: Bacteria > Pseudomonadati > Pseudomonadota > Gammaproteobacteria > Enterobacterales > Enterobacteriaceae > Dryocola > Dryocola mayonis. The sequence goes on along the minus strand of NZ_CP150452.1, from coordinate 2,779,472 downwards.
TTTTACGTAAGGCACTCAAGATAACAAACTCCTGACGAGGCCCACAATCATGTTATTAAGCGTTATTACCGTTGCCTGGAAAAATTTAGCCGGAGTAGAAAAAACCTGGCGCTCGCTGGCGCATCTGGCGCAGGCTTCTGACATCACCTTTGAATGGATTGTGGTTGACGGAAACTCTCAGGACGGTACCGCGGAGTTTCTTGAAAACCTCAATGGGCAGTACAACTTACGCTTTGTTAGCGAAAAAGATAACGGCATTTACGACGCGATGAACAAAGGCATAGATATGGCGCAGGGCCGCTATGCTTTGTTTCTTAACTCCGGGGATATTTTCCACCAGGACATCGCCCAGGTGGTGCGTCAGCTCGCCGCTATGCCTGCCGTAGATAACGCCATGGTTATCGGCGACGCGCTGTTAGATTTCGGCGACGGCACGAAAATTGAGCGTCGGGCAAAACCGGGTTGCTATATTTACCATAGCCTGCCGGCCAGCCATCAGGCGATATTTTTCCCGCTGGCCGGACTGCGTAAACATCCTTACGATCTGCAATATAAAGTCTCTTCTGATTATGCGCTTGCGGCCAAAATGTACAAAAGCGGCTACGCGTTTAAACGCGTCAAGGGCATGGTTTCTGAATTTTCAATGGGCGGCGTTTCCACCTCCAATAATATTGAATTGTGCCGCGATGCCAAAAACGTTCAGCGCAAAATATTAGGCGTCCCCGGTTTTATTGCCGAACTGTCTTTTAAGCTTCGCCTGCGCACAACCGGTAAAGCAAAAGCGCTCTACAACAAAGCGTAATTGCCATAAGGAAATAGTATGCAGGAATTAAGCGGCTTTTCCGTGCCAAAAGGTTTTCGCGGCGGCAACGGTATTAAGGTTCAGTTATGGTGGGCCGTGCAGGCGACGCTGTTTGCCTGGTCACCGCAGGTGTTATACCGCTGGCGCGCCTTTTTATTACGCCTGTTTGGCGCAAAAATCGGTAAGGGCGTGGTGATTCGACCGTCGGTGAAAATTACCTACCCGTGGAAATTAACGCTTGGCGATTACGCATGGGTCGGGGACGACGCAGTTTTATATACCCTGGGCGATATCACCATCGGCGCAAATTCGGTGGTGTCACAAAAGTGTTATTTGTGCACCGGCAGCCACGACTATATGAGCAGGCATTTCGATATTACCTCCACGCCCATTACGATTGGTGAAAAATGCTGGCTGGCGACGGATGTTTTTGTTTCACCGGGCGTTTCAATTGGCGATGGCACCGTCGTCGGCGCGCGTAGCAGCGTTTATAAATCATTACCGGCGAATGCCGTTTGCCGGGGTAACCCAGCAGTAAAAATACGCGATCGAGCGTAGGGCCTTTATTTAGCAAAAGGCGCTTAATTTCATCTTCAATCATAGGAATTATTATGACTAAAGTAGCTCTCATCACGGGTGTAACCGGACAAGACGGCTCCTATCTGGCGGAACTGCTGCTGGAAAAAGGTTACGAAGTGCATGGCATCAAGCGCCGCGCCTCCTCTTTCAACACCGAACGCGTTGACCATATCTACCAGGATCCGCATACCAGCAACCCGAAATTCCATCTGCACTACGGCGATCTGACGGACAGCTCCAACCTGACCCGTATTCTTTCCGAAGTGCAGCCGGACGAAGTGTACAACCTGGGCGCGATGAGCCACGTTGCGGTTTCTTTCGAATCTCCTGAGTACACCGCCGATGTGGATGCGATGGGCACGCTGCGCCTGCTGGAAGCTATCCGCTTCCTCGGCCTTGAGAAGAAAACGCGTTTCTATCAGGCCTCCACTTCCGAGCTTTACGGCCTGGTGCAGGAGATCCCGCAGAAAGAGACCACGCCTTTCTACCCGCGCTCGCCATATGCCGTCGCGAAACTGTACGCTTACTGGATAACCGTTAACTACCGTGAATCCTACGGCATGTACGCCTGTAACGGCATTCTGTTCAACCACGAATCCCCGCGCCGCGGCGAAACCTTCGTGACCCGCAAAATCACCCGTGCGATCGCCAACATCGCCCAGGGCCTGGAGAAGTGCCTGTATCTGGGCAACATGGACTCCCTGCGCGACTGGGGCCATGCCAAAGACTACGTGAAAATGCAGTGGATGATGCTGCAGCAGGAAAACCCGGAAGACTTCGTCATCGCCACCGGCGTGCAGTATTCCGTGCGTCAGTTCGTGGAAATGGCCGCGGCCCAGCTGGGCATCAAACTGCGCTTTGAAGGCACCGGCGTGGATGAAAAAGGCATCGTGGTTTCCGTGACCGGACACGACGCGCCGGGCGTGAAGCCAGGCGACGTTATCGTCTCCGTCGACCCGCGCTACTTCCGTCCTGCGGAAGTGGAAACCCTGCTGGGCGACCCGACCAAAGCACACGAAAAACTGGGCTGGAAACCAGAAATCACGCTGCAGGAAATGGTTGGCGAGATGGTGGCTAAGGACCTGGAAGCAGCGAAGAAACACTCCCTGCTGAAATCCCACGGCTACGAGGTCGCCATCGCGCTGGAGTCCTGAGCATGAATAAAAAACGTATCTTTGTTGCCGGCCACCGCGGGATGGTCGGATCGGCCATCGTGCGCCAGCTTGAGCAACGTGATGACGTCGAACTCGTGCTGCGCGGTCGTGACGAGCTGAACCTGCTGGATGCCGCCGCGGTGAGCGCCTTCTTTGCCGGGGCGCGCATCGACCAGGTGTACCTGGCCGCGGCAAAAGTGGGCGGTATTGTCGCCAATAATACTTATCCGGCGGACTTCATCTATGAAAACATGATGATTGAAAGCAACATCATTCACGCCGCGCACACGCACAACGTGAATAAGCTGCTGTTCCTCGGCTCATCATGCATTTATCCGAAAATGGCCAGGCAGCCGATTGCGGAAAGCGAGCTGCTGCAGGGCACGCTTGAAGCCACCAACGAGCCCTATGCGATTGCCAAAATCGCCGGCATCAAGCTGTGCGAGTCCTACAATCGCCAGTTTGGCCGCGACTATCGCTCGGTGATGCCGACGAATCTGTACGGGCCGAACGATAACTTCCACCCGAGCAATTCTCACGTCATTCCGGCCCTGCTGCGTCGCTTCCATGAGGCTACCGAGCAGAACACGCCGGACGTGGTGGTGTGGGGCAGCGGCACGCCGATGCGCGAGTTCCTGCACGTGGACGACATGGCGGCAGCCAGCATTCACGTAATGGAGCTGGATCCGGAAGTGTGGGCGGAAAACACCGAACCTATGCTTTCGCACATCAACGTCGGCACCGGCGTGGACTGCACCATCCGCGAGCTGGCGCAGACCATCGCGAAGGTGACGGGCTACCGTGGCCGCGTGGTGTTCGACGCCACCAAACCGGACGGCACGCCGCGCAAGCTGCTGGATGTGACGCGCCTGCGTCGCCTTGGCTGGTATCACGAGATTGCCCTGGAGCCTGGCCTTGCCAGCACCTATCAGTGGTTCCTCGAAAACCAGTCCCGGTTCCGGGGGTAAGCATGTTTCTGAGTCAGGAAGATTTCGCCACCGTAGTTCGTGCTACGCCGCTAATCTCCATCGATCTCGTTGTGGAAAACCTGGCGGGTGAATACCTGCTGGGGTTGCGCACCAATCGCCCTGCCCAGGGCTTTTGGTTCGTGCCGGGCGGACGGGTGCAGAAAGATGAAACCCTGGCCGACGCTTTCGTCCGTTTAACCGAGGCGGAGTTGGGCCAGCGCTTCACGCTGGAGGACGGCGAGTTTTACGGCGTGTGGCAGCACTTTTATGACGACAATTTCTCCGGGCAGGATTTTTCCACCCACTACATCGTGCTCGGCTTCCGCCTGCGGGTGGACGACAAACAGCTGAAGCTGCCTGTCGAGCAGCATAAAGACTACTGCTGGCTGACGCCGGAAGCGTTACTTAAGCGCGATGATGTGCACGACAACAGCCGCGCCTATTTCATCAGACAAGGCAAAGGCAAGGTACCCGGTTTATGAAAATTCTGGTCTACGGCATTAACTACTCACCGGAGCTGACCGGTATCGGTAAATACACCGGTGAAATGGTGGAGTGGATGACCAGCCAGGGCCATGAGGTGCGCGTTATCACCGCGCCTCCTTACTATCCGGTCTGGAAAGTGCATGCGGATTACTCGGCGTGGACTTATAAAAAAGAGCAGGGCGCCGCGACCGTCTGGCGCTGCCCGCTGTACGTGCCGAAACAGCCTTCCACCTTAAAGCGCCTGCTTCACTTAGGCAGCTTTGCGGTGAGCTCATTCTTCCCGCTGCTGGCGCAACGTCGCTGGAAGCCGGATCGCATTATCGGCGTGGTGCCGACTCTGTTTTGCGTGCCGGGCATGCGCCTGCTTGCAAAGCTGAGCGGGGCGCGCACGCTGCTGCATATTCAGGATTACGAAGTGGACGCGATGCTCGGTCTGGGCATGGCGGGCGGCGGCAAGGGTAAAGTCGCGAAGCTTGCCCAGCGCTTCGAGCAAAGCTGCCTGCATAACGTCGACAACGTGTCGACGATTTCGCGCTCGATGATGAACAAGGCAATCGAGAAGGGCGTTGATGCGAAACGCGTAGTCTTCTTTCCGAACTGGTCGGAAGTGGAGCGTTTTCGCGATGTTTCCGCGCAGGACGTGCAGGCCTTACGTGAAAGCCTGCAGCTGCCCGCAGACCGGAAGATCGTTCTGTATTCCGGCAACATCGGTGAAAAACAGGGCCTGGAGACGGTTATTGACGTCGCCGCGCGCTTTGCGAACCAGCCGTACCTGTTTGTGATTGTCGGCCAGGGCGGCGGAAAAACACGCCTTGAAAAACTGGTAGCGGAGCGCGGCCTGCATAACGTGGTGTTCCATCCGCTGCAGCCTTACGACGCGCTGCCTGCGCTATTAAGGCTTGCGGACTGTCATCTGGTTATCCAGCGCCGCGGCGCCGCGGACGCGGTACTGCCTTCCAAGCTGACCAATATTCTTGCCGTCGGCGGCAACGCGGTGATTACCGCCGAGCCGGAAACCGAGCTTGGCCAGCTTTGCGAGCTGTATTCCGGCATCGCCGTGTGCGTGGAGCCGGAATCCGCCGACGCGCTGGCGGCCGGCATTGAACGCTGTCTGCAATTGCCCGCGCACAACACGGTGGCACGTGAGTATGCCGAACGCACGCTCGAAAAAGAGAACGTGCTGAGCCAATTTATTGCAGCTATATCTCCACAAGATGTCGGGGTTAAATCATGAGTCATTCGCAGCTTTATCCAGTCATCATGGCCGGGGGGAACGGCAGCCGTTTATGGCCCCTGTCCCGCGTGCTTTACCCGAAACAGTTCCTCTGCCTGAAAGGGGACCTGACGATGTTGCAAACCACCATCTGCCGTTTAAACGGCGTGCAGTGCGAAAGCCCGGTGGTGATTTGCAACGAAGAACACCGTTTTATCGTTGCTGAACAGCTTCGCCAGCTCAATAAGCTGACGGAAAATATCGTGCTGGAGCCTGCCGGACGCAACACCGCGCCGGCTATCGCTCTCGCCGCGCTGGCAGCAACGCGCAACCAGCCGGATAACGATCCGCTGATGCTGATCCTCGCCGCGGACCACGTGATTCAGAATGAAGAGGCCTTCCGCGACGCGGTGCGTAATGCGCTGCCGTACGCCGAAGCGGGCAAGCTGGTGACCTTCGGCATCGTGCCGGACCAGCCTGAGACGGGCTATGGCTACATTCGCCGTGGGCAAACGGAAGCGGCGGGCGTGGATGCGGTGGCCTTCAGCGTGGCGCAGTTCGTCGAAAAGCCGGACCTTGAAACCGCCCAGGGCTATGTTGCCAGCGGGGAGTACTACTGGAACAGCGGTATGTTCCTGTTCCGCGCCGGACGTTACCTCGAAGAGCTGAAAAAATTCCGTCCGGATATTCTGGCCGCCTGTGAAAACGCCATGGCGAACGTCGACCCGGATCTGGATTTTGTACGCGTGGATGAAGCGGCCTTCCTGGCCTGCCCGGACGAATCCATCGACTACGCGGTGATGGAAAAAACCGCCGACGCGGTGGTGGTGCCGATGGACGCGGGCTGGAGCGACGTAGGCTCCTGGTCCTCCCTGTGGGAAATCAGCGCCAAGAGTTCAGAAGGCAACGTGCACCACGGCGACGTCATCAGCCATGAAACCGAAAACAGCTATATCTACGCTGAATCGGGCCTGGTGACCACGGTCGGGGTGAAAGATTTGATCGTGGTGCAGACCAAAGACGCGGTGCTGATTGCCGACCGCGACCACGTGCAGAGCGTGAAGAAGGTCGTTGAGCAGATTAAACATGACGGCCGCCACGAGCATCATAAGCATCGCGAAGTCTACCGCCCGTGGGGCAAATACGACTCCATCGATTCCGGCGACCGTTACCAGGTGAAACGCATCACCGTCAAGCCGGGCGAAGGCCTCTCCCTGCAGATGCACCACCATCGCGCCGAGCACTGGATTGTGGTGGCGGGCACCGCCAAAGTCACCCTTGGCGATGAGATAAAGCTGCTGGGCGAAAACGAGTCCATCTACATTCCGCTGGGCGTGACGCACTGCCTGGAAAACCCCGGCAAAATTCCGCTCGACCTGATTGAAGTGCGTTCCGGCACCTACCTCGAAGAAGACGACATCGTCCGTTTTAAAGACCGTTACGGGCGCATTTAACGCGTAAACATTCATCATTCCCCGCAGCCGACCCTGCGGGTTGGGTAACTGTTGCCCGAAGGAGCGAAAACGATGCAAAAATTGACCTGTTTTAAAGCCTACGATATTCGCGGCAGGCTGGGCGAAGAGCTGAACGAAGACATCGCGTGGCGCATTGGCCGCGCCTACGGCGAATACCTGAAGCCGAAAACCATTGTGCTGGGCGGCGACGTGCGTCTGACCAGTGAAAGCCTGAAGCTGGCGCTGGCGCGCGGCCTGCAGGACGCGGGCGTGGACGTGCTGGATATCGGCCTGTCCGGCACCGAAGAGATCTATTTCGCCACCTGGCATCTGGACGTGGACGGCGGCATTGAAGTGACCGCCAGCCATAACCCGATGGACTATAACGGCATGAAGCTGGTGCGCCAGGGCGCGCGTCCCATCAGCGGCGACACCGGCCTGCGCGACGTGCAGCGCCTGGCGGAAGCCAACGACTTCCCGCCGGTCGATGCGGCCAGGCGCGGCGGCTATAAGCAGATTTCCGTGGTGGAAGCCTATATCGACCATCTGTTCTCCTATATCGACCTTAGCAACATCAAGCCGCTGAAGCTGGTGATTAACTCCGGCAACGGCGCGGCGGGCCCGATTGTTGACGCCATCGAAGCGCGCCTGAAGGCGCAAAACGTGCCGCTGACCTTTATCAAGGTGCACAACACTCCGGACGGCAATTTCCCGAACGGCATCCCTAATCCGCTGCTGCCGGAGTGCCGCGACGATACCCGCAACGCGGTGATTGAGCACGGCGCGGATATGGGCATCGCCTTTGACGGCGATTTCGACCGCTGCTTCCTGTTCGATGAGAAAGGGCAGTTTATCGAGGGCTACTACATCGTCGGTCTGCTGGCGGCGGCGTTCCTCGAAAAACAGCCGGGCGCGAAAATCATTCACGATCCGCGCCTGTCCTGGAACACGGTGGATATCGTCGAGCGCGCGGGCGGCACGCCGGTAATGTCGAAGACCGGGCATGCGTTTATCAAGGAGCGCATGCGCGAAGAAGACGCCATCTACGGCGGCGAGATGAGCGCCCACCACTATTTCCGCGACTTTGCCTACTGCGACAGCGGGATGATCCCGTGGCTGCTGGTGACCGAGCTGCTGTGTCTGAAGGGCAAAACGCTTGGCGAACTGGTACGCGATCGCATGGCGGCGTGGCCGGCAAGCGGCGAAATCAACAGCAAGCTGGCGGATCCGAAGGTGGCTATCGAGCGCGTGCACCAGCATTTCGCGCCGCACGCGGAGGAAATCGACAACACCGACGGCGTGAGCATGGCATTCGGCGACTGGCGCTTTAACCTTCGCTCCTCCAACACCGAGCCGGTGGTGCGTCTGAACGTGGAGTCGCGCAGCAACGAAAGTCTGATGCAGGCCCGAACGCAGGAAATTATGGCGCTGTTGAATCAGTAATTTGCGGGTACGGGCTCTCCGGGCGTTTGCCGGTTAGCAAACGCAGCCCCCTCCACCACCGCAAAGCTGCTTAAAGGCGCGGCGGAGGGGCTCCGCCCTGCAAGGTCAGGGAAGAGGGGATCCGTCACCCTTTTGATAAAGGTAAAACGATGACAAATCTAAAAAAGCGCGAGCTGCCAAAAACGAACGCATCGTTAATCTCCATGGTGCAACGTTTCTCAGACATAGCCATTATGTTTGTCGGGTTATGGGTGGTGTGTAAGGTCAACGCGTTGCCGTTTTTGTACATGCATCTGCTGATGGCTCTGCTTACCCTCGTTGTATTCCAGATGATTGGCGGCATTACCGATTTCTATCGCTCCTGGCGCGGCGTGAAAATTTCCAGTGAGCTGCTGCTGCTGCTGCAAAACTGGACCCTGAGCCTGATTTTTAGCGCCGGTCTGCTAGCCTTTAATCCTGATTTCGACGGCTCTTTTTGGGTGTACTTCGCCTGGTATGTCCTGACCAGCTTCGGCATGGTCGTCTGCCGCTCACTTATCCGCTTCGGCGCGGGCTGGCTGCGCAATATGGGTTATAACACCCGCCGCATTGCTATCGCCGGCTCCCTGCCGGTAGGCCGTACGCTCGCCAACAGTTTCCGTAACGAACCCTGGTTAGGTTTTGAGGTGAAAGGGGTTTATGACGATATGCAGCCCGCCACCGATCTCGGTGACTACGCGGGCAGCTTCGCGGATCTTGTTGAAGAGGCGCGTTCCGGCCGCATCGATAACGTCTATATCGCGATGGCGATGAGTGAAGAAGGCCGCATTAAAAACCTGGTGCGCGAGCTGACGGATACCACCTGTTCGGTGCTGCTTATTCCTGACGTCTTCACCTTTAATATTCTCAACGCCCGCACCGAAGAGGTGAACGGCGTGCCGGTTGTTCCGCTGTTTGATACGCCGCTAAGCGGCATCAACCGGGTGCTAAAACGCCTTGAAGATATCGTGCTCGCTTCGATGATTCTGCTGCTGATTTCTCCGGTGCTGCTGTGCATCAGCGTAGCGGTAAAAGCCACCTCTCCCGGGCCGGTTATCTTCCGCCAGACCCGTTACGGAATGGACGGCAAGCCGATTAAGGTGTGGAAATTCCGCTCGATGAAGGTGATGGAGAACGACGCGGTGGTGGTGCAGGCCACGAAAGGGGACAAGCGAATTACGCCGGTCGGTAACTTCCTGCGCCGCACCTCTCTTGACGAGCTGCCTCAGTTTATCAACGTGCTGCTGGGCGGGATGTCGATCGTAGGTCCGCGGCCGCACGCCGTCGCCCACAACGAGCAGTATCGTTCGCTGATTGAAGGCTACATGCTGCGCCACAAGGTGAAGCCGGGCATTACCGGCTGGGCGCAGATCAACGGCTGGCGCGGCGAAACGGACACGCTTGAGAAAATGGAAAAGCGCGTTGAGTTTGACCTCGAATACATCCGCGAATGGAGCCTGTGGTTCGATATCAAAATCGTCTTCCTGACCATTTTCAAAGGCTTTGTTAACAAAGCCGCCTATTGAATGAGACGCTCATGAGCCTGAGAGAAAAAACCATCAGCGGCGCCAAGTGGTCTGCTATCGCTACGATCATCATCATCGGCCTCGGGCTGGTGCAGATGACCGTGCTGGCGCGCATTGTCGACAATACCGAGTTTGGGCCTGTTGACCGTATCGCTGGTGATCATCGCGCTGGCGGATACGCTGTCGGATTTTGGTATCGCCAATTCTATTATTCAGCGCAAGGAGATAAGCCATCTTGAGCTGACGACCCTTTACTGGCTGAACGTCGGCCTGGGTTTAACGGTATTTGCGGTGGTGTTTTTGCTAAGCGACTTTATTGCCGGCGTGCTGCATACGCCAGCCCTGTCGCCGCTGATTAAAACGCTTTCCTTTGCCTTTATCATTATTCCCCACGGCCAGCAGTTCCGCGCCCTGATGCAAAAGGAGCTGGAGTTTTCAAAAATCGGCTCTATCGAAACGGTTTCCGTGCTGGCGGGCTTTACGGTGACGGTCAGCGCTGCGATGTACTACCCGTTCGCCATGACCGCCATCGTCGGTTATCTGGTCAATACCCTGGTGCGCACCTCGCTGTTTAGCTTTTTCGGCCGCAGGATTTACCGGCCGGGCTTGCACTTTTCGCTCAAATCCGTGGGGGCTAACCTCAAATTCGGCGCGTGGCTGACCGCCGACAGCATCATCAACTACGTGAACACCAACCTTTCCACCCTGGTGCTGGCGCGCATTCTCGGCGCGGGCGTGGCGGGGGGATATAACCTTGCGTACAACGTGGCGGTAGTGCCGCCGATGAAGCTCAACCCTATTATTACCCGCGTGCTGTTCCCGGCCTTTGCCAAAATCCAGGACGACACCGCCAGGCTGCGCGTGAACTTCTACAAGCTGCTGTCGATTGTCGGCATCATCAACTTCCCGGCGCTGCTCGGCCTGCTGGTGGTGTCGAATAACTTCGTGCCGCTGGTGTTTGGCGAGAAGTGGACGTTCATTACGCCCGTCCTGCAGCTGTTGTGCGTCGTCGGCCTGCTGCGCTCCATCGGCAACCCTATTGGTTCCCTGCTGATGGCGAAAGCGCGCGTGGATATCAGCTTCAAATTCAACGTCTTTAAAACCTGCCTGTTTATTCCGGCGATTATCGTCGGCGGACATCTCGGCGGCGCGCTCGGCGTAACCCTGGGCTTCCTGTTCGTCCAGGTGGTGAATACGGTGCTGAGCTATTTCATCATGATTAAGCCGGTGCTGGGATCGAGCTATCGGGAGTACATCGCCAGCATCTGGCTGCCGTTTTATCTTTCCATTCCAACGCTTGTCATCAGCGCCGCTTTAGGCGTGGCGCTGAAGGGGCATTTACCCCTGGCCGCACTGCTCGGCGTACAAATTGCCGCGGGCGCGCTCGCCTTTATCGTCATGCTGTCGCTTTCCCGCAATGCGCTGGTGGTGGAGATGAAACGCCAGTTTATCCGTCACGAACGTTTAAAAGCGCTGCTTCGCGCAAGCTAAGAACCCCCTTTAAAAAGAGGTCTGAGGTATATGAAATTATTGATTCTTGGCAACCACACCTGCGGCAACCGCGGTGACAGCGCCATTTTGCGCGGCCTGATTGATGCCATTACCACCATTGATGAAAGCGTGCAGGTCGACGTGATGAGCCGCTACCCGGTGAGTTCCGCCTGGCTGCTGGGCCGCCCGGTGCTGGGCGACGGCCTGTACAAGCAGATGAAGCAGCATAACAACGCCGTGGGGCTGATGGGGCGCGTTAAAAAAGTGCTGCGCCGTAAATATCAGCACCAGGTTTTAATGGCTAAGGCCACCGACAGCGGCCGCCTGCGCAATATCTCCGTCCCGCAGGGCTTTATCGATTTTGTGAAATCGCTGCAAAAATATGACGCAATTATTCAGGTCGGCGGCTCGTTCTTCGTCGATTTATACGGCGTTTCACAGTTCGAGCACGCGCTGTGCAGCTTTATGGCGAAAAAGCCGGTGTACATGATTGGCCACAGCGTTGGTCCATTCCAGGATCCGCAGTTTAACCAAATGGCGAGCTACGCGTTCGGCAACGCCAAATCGCTGATCCTGCGCGAGTCCGTAAGCCTCGATCTGATGAAGCAAAGCAATATTGATACCAGCAAGGTTGAGCAGGGCGTGGATACCGCCTGGCTGGTGGATCATCACCAAGAAAGCTTTGTGCCGAGCTACGCGGTGCGGCACTGGCTGGACACCATCAGGCGCAGGAAAACCGTCGCCATCACGTTGCGCGAGCTTGCGCCTTTCGATAAGCGCCTTGGCACCACGCAGCAAGCCTACGAGCAGGCGTTTGCCGCCGTGGTCAATCGGGTGATCGAGCAGGGCTATCAGGTGCTGGCGCTTTCAACCTGTACGGGAATCGACAGCTACAACAAAGATGACCGCATGGTGGCGCTGAACCTGCGCCAGTACGTAAATAATCCCGACCAGTATCACGTGGTGATGGACGAGCTCAACGATCTGGAGATGGGCAAAATCCTCGGCGAATGCGAGCTGACCGTTGGCACGCGCCTGCACTCCGCCATCATTTCGATGAACTTCGGCACCCCGGCCATCGCCATCAACTACGAACACAAATCCGCGGGCATCATGCAGCAGCTGGGCATGCCGGAGATGGCTATCGATATCCGCCAGCTTCTTGACGGCTCCCTGCAGGGCGTTGTGGCGGACGTGCTGGGCCAGCTGCCGGCAATCAACGAGCGCCTTGTTCAGGCGGTGAGCGCCGAGCGTGAAACCGGCCTGCGCATGGTCGAGTCTGTTCTGACCCGCGTAAAGGAGGCCAAATGAAGGTCGGCTTCTTCCTGCTCAGGTTCCCCGTCGCCTCTGAAACCTTCGTGCTCAACCAGATCGTGGCCTTTATCGAGATGGGCTATGAGGTTGAAATCGTCGCGATGCAAAAGGGTGATTTGACCAATACTCATGCCGCGTTCAACGAATACAACCTTGCTGAAAAAACGACGTGGCTGATGGACGAGCCGGAAGGGAAGGCGGCTAAGCTGCAATCCCGCGCTTTGAATACGCTGCGCGGCGCGCTTCGTCCCCGTACCTGGCGCGCGCTGAACGCTTCGCGCTATGGCGAGGAGGCCCGGAATTTAATTCTGTCATCCATTTGCGGGCGCAACTCGCGGACGCTGCGGGCGGATGTGTTTATCGCCCACTTTGGTCCGGCAGGCGTAACTGCCGCCAAGCTGCGCGAGCTGGGCCTGCTGCAGGGAAAAATCGCTACCGTCTTCCACGGTATCGATATTTCAGGACGCGAGGCGCTGGCGCACTACACGCCTGAATATCAAAAGCTGTTTGCGCGCGGCGACCTGATGCTGCCGATAAGCAACCTGTGGGCCGGGCGGCTGGAAAAAATGGGCTGCCCGCCGGCGAAAATTGCCGTTTCACGCATGGGCGTCGATATGGACCGCTTCTCGCTGCGCCCCATCAAGGCGCCCGCCGGCACGCTTGAGATAATTTCCGTGGCGCGTCTGACCGAGAAAAAAGGGCTGCACGTGGCCATTGAAGCCTGCCGCCTGCTCAAAGAGCGCGGCGTGGATTTTCGTTACAACATACTTGGCATCGGCCCCTGGGAAACCCGCCTGCGCACGCTTATCGAACAGCATCAGTTAGACGACGTGGTGTTTATGCCGGGCTTTAAGCCGAACCATGAAGTGAAAGCGATGCTCGACGAAGCCGATCTGTTTTTGCTGCCGTCCGTGACGGGCGAAGATGGCGATATGGAAGGCATTCCGGTAGCGCTCATGGAGGCGATGGCGGTGGGGATCCCGGTGGTATCGACCGTTCACAGCGGCATTCCCGAGCTTATCGATGCCGGCCGTTCAGGCTGGCTGGTGCCGGAATACGATGCCGCTGCGCTTGCCGACCGGCTGCAGGCCTTTGCAGACGTGGGCGAAAGCGAGCTGAAGCCTATGCTGACCCAGGCGCGTGCGAAAGTAGAAACTGAATTTAACCAGAAAGTTATTTATCAGAAGTTAGCCCATCAGCTCCATACGCTGTAAACCCACCGAGTGAAGCTTCACGAGGACGTATGCGCAAAAGATTTCAATCCATGGTCCCTTCTTTTTCCTCCTCCCGCCGCAGGCTGCTGTGGGCCGGTTCAGTTCTGGCCGCGGCGCCCTTGTTTTTACCCCGCAGCGTTTTTGCCGCCGGCGGCAAAAGCGAGGTAAACATCCAACAGTTCTATAAGGGCGACTGGATTGCCGCCTTCAAACAGGCCTTTGCCGCTGCTGATACCGTCGTCGTGCCCGTTGATTTGGTCTGCGACAGCATCAACACGGCCATTTTTATGCCGCAAGGCAAAACGCTGCTGGTACGTGGCGGCCTGAAAGGCAACGGCAAGGGACGTTTCGTGCTGCAGGACGGCTGCCGGATTCTGGGCGAGAAGGGCGGAAGGTTTAATAATATTATTCTTGATGTCCGGGGCTCTGAGTGCACCATTAAAGGCATCGATATGAGCGGGCTTGCGCCGGTGATGCAGATTTATATCGGCGGTAAAGAGAAGCGCACGATGCGCAACCTGGTTATCGATGACATCACCATACACGATGCGAACTACGGCATCCTGCGCCAGGGTTTTCACAACCGCCTGGAGAACGTGAAGATCACCAACGGCCGCTTCAGCCATCTGCAGGGCGATGCCATTGAATGGAACGTGGCGATTAACGATAGCGACCTGCTTATCTCGGATCATGTGATTGATAACATTGACTGCACCAACGGCAAGATAAACTGGGGGATTGGCATAGGGCTTGCGGGAAGCACCTACAACAACGCCTATCCGGAAGACCAGGCGGTGAAGAATTTCGTGGTGGCCAACATCACCGGCAGCAATTGCCGCCAGCTTGTCCACGTTGAAAACGGCAAGCATTTCATTATCCGCAACGTCAAGGCGCGCAATATTAATCATACCTTTAGCAAAAAGGCCGGAATTGATAATGCCACGGTAGCAATTTATGGCTGTGATAATTTCGTCATTGATAATATCGATATGGTAAATAGCGCCGGCTTCCTTATTGGCTACGGCGTTATTAAAGGCAACTATTTATCCATCCCGCAAAACTTCCGCCTTAACGACATCACCCTTGATAACAGCAACATGCCGTATAAAGCCCGCGGCATCCAGATCTCTTCCGGCAACGCCACCTCCTTTGTGGCTATCACCAATATGACAATGAAGGGGGCGACGCTTGAGCTGAACAACAAGCCGCAGCACCTTTTCCTGAGGGACGTCAACGTGATGCAGCGTGCCACAACAGGGCCCGCGCTGAAGCTGCGCTTCGATTTACGTAAGGACGTGCGGGGCCGCTTCATGGCGAAAGACGACACGCTGCTGTCGCTCGCCAACGTTCGGGCGGTAAACGAGAAAGGGGAGAGCTCGGTGGATATCGACCGGGTGGACCATCAGCATGTGAACACCAGCAACCTGAATTTTGCGCTGCCTTCGTTGGCTGAATAAACCCTCACGCATCTTTGCGAGTTTTCCGAGCCCTTATTGCCGTTAATAAGGGCTTTTTAGTTTTGTATCCTCCGGGCCGGGGGATAAGATGAAGTACAAACTTTGGGGATCAATTCATGCTGGCATCAGAGCACGAAAAGACTATAATCCCTCAACCATTTAAGAGGTGGGTTAAATATGATTAATTTGAAAGCAGTTATCCCGGTAGCCGGTCTTGGCATGCATATGCTGCCTGCGACAAAAGCCATCCCGAAAGAGATGTTGCCGATCGTAGATAAGCCGATGATCCAGTATATCGTCGATGAAATCGTGGCTGCAGGCATCAAAGAAATCGTCCTGGTAACCCACTCTTCCAAGAACGCGGTCGAAAACCATTTCGATACTTCTTATGAGCTTGAGGCCCTGCTGGAACAGCGCGTGAAGCGCCAGCTGCTGGCCGAGGTGCAGTCAATTTGTCCGCCGGGCGTGACCATTATGAACGTGCGTCAGGCACAACCGCTTGGCCTGGGCCATTCCATTTTGTGCGCTCAACCCATTGTCGGCGATAATCCTTTCGTCGTTGTGCTGCCTGACGTCGTGCTGGACAACGCCAGCGCCGACCCACTGCGCTATAATCTGGCGGCGATGGTCGCGCGTTTCAATGACACCGGCCGCAGCCAGGTGCTGGCGAAACATATGCCGAATGAAGATCTGTCCGCCTATTCCGTTATCACCACCAAAGAACCGCTGGATAACGACGGGCAGGTGAGCCGTATCGTTGACTTCGTTGAAAAGCCGGATCAGCCGCAAACGCTGGATTCAGACCTGGCGGCCGTCGGGCGCTATGTTCTGTCTGCCGATATCTGGCCGGAGCTTGAGAAAACCGAGCCGGGCGCATGGGGGCCGTATCCAGTTAACGGATGCTATCGCTGCGCTGAATGAAAAACAGCCGGTTGAAGCCGCGCTGATGACGGGCGAGAGCTACGACTGCGGCAAGAAAATGGGTTACATGAAGGCCTTTGTAAACTATGGCCTGCGCAACCATAAGGAAGGGCAGAAGTTCCGTGAGAGCATCAAACAGATGCTGGCTCGTTGATCTTATATCAATGAAAAAAAAGACTTTATGAAAAGAGCGGCAGTTAAAGTGGCGGCAAAGTTGCGATTGGGCAGCTTTATCGGGACTGACTGCCGTTTTTTTATGTAAGCGATAAAAAGTCAGAGATGCTTCATATCTGAATATATAGTAAACCGTTATTCTTTTATCTATTCAAATGTGTTGCAGAACAAATATCAATTTAGACCATAAATTAAGCGTCATATGTCAGTATTCTGGTAGCTGTTGAGCCAGGGGCGGTAGCGTGGATAAATATCTGTTTTACTCAGTACCTGTTGTCTTCCCTTTGGAATTATCATCTTCAGTATAAATAATGAAGATAATGATCACATATTTAGAGAGAGAATCTTTTCGTGAAAATTCTTGTTACTGGTGGTGCCGGTTTTATCGGTTCTGCGGTCGTTCGTCACATCATAAATAATACTCAAGACAGCGTCGTCAATGTCGATAAATTGACCTATGCAGGTAATCTGGAATCCCTGGCAGAAGTTTCCGATAGCGGACGCTACGCGTTCGTGCAGGCAGATATCTGTGACAGAAATGCTTTAGATAAGATTTTTTCAGAACACCAGCCGGACGCGATAATGCATCTGGCGGCTGAAAGCCATGTCGATCGCTCTATCACCGGGCCCTGCAGAGTTTATTGAAACCAACATTGTCGGCACTTATATCCTTCTGGAAGCCGCAAGGGCATATTGGTCACAACTGGAAAATAATCGTAAAGCTGGCTTCCGTTTCCATCATATTTCCACAGATGAAGTTTACGGCGATTTACCGCATCCGGACGAACGCCCAGCGGGTGAAGCATTGCCTCTGTTTACAGAAACAACTTCTTATGCGCCGAGCAGTCCCTACTCCGCTTCGAAAGCGTCAAGCGATCATCTGGTTCGGGCATGGCTGCGCACTTACGGTTTCCCGACCATAGTGACAAATTGCTCCAATAACTATGGTCCGTATCATTTCCCTGAAAAACTGATTCCTCTGGTAATCCTCAATGCTCTTGAAGGTAAGAATCTGCCGGTCTATGGCAAAGGCGACCAGATCAGAGACTGGCTATATGTTGAAGACCATGCACGAGCGCTCTATACCGTTGTAACTCAGGGGCGAATTGGCGAGACATACAACATCGGCGGGCATAACGAGAAGAAAAATCTCGATGTCGTACTGACTATCTGCGATCTGCTTGATGAAATTGTTCCGAAAGCCATTCCTTACCGCGAGCAAATTACTTATGTTGCTGACCGTCCAGGTCACGATCGCCGCTATGCAATTGATGCTGAAAAAATTAGCTGTGAGCTTGGCTGGAAACCACAGGAAACATTTGAAAGCGGCATTCGTAAAACCGTCGAATGGTATTTGGCTAATCAACAATGGTGCCGTCGAGTTCAGGATGGTAGTTATCAACGTGAGCGCTTAGGATTAGGTAATTAAAATGAAAGGCATTATTCTAGCGGGTGGATCAGGAACTCGGCTGTATCCTATAACAATGGGTGTATCAAAACAGTTATTGCCAATTTATGATAAGCCTATGATTTATTATCCATTGTCAGTGTTAATGCTGGCAGGGATTCGTGAAATCCTGATTATCACTACTCCTGAGGATCAGGACTCCTTTAAACGATTATTAGGTAATGGTGATGCATTTGGCATTCACCTGGAATATGCAGTACAACCAACTCCTGATGGATTAGCACAGGCTTTTATTATTGGCGAAAAATTTATTGGCCAGGATTCAGTTTGCCTCGTATTGGGCGATAATATTTTCTTCGGTCAAGGGTTTAGTCCAAAGTTACGTGCTGTGGCTGAAAAAAATAAAGGTGCTACCGTTTTCGGTTATCAGGTAATGGATCCAGAACGTTTTGGAGTCATTGAGTTTGATGAAACTCTTAAAGCTATCTCTATTGAAGAAAAGCCAGCCCAGCCTAAATCACATTGGGCAGTAACAGGTCTTTATTTCTATGATAACTCGGTAATTGATATTGCAAAAAGTGTTAAGCCATCGCCGCGAGGGGAACTAGAGATTACTTCTATTAATGATGTATATTTAAAAAGAAATGCTTTAAACGTTGAATTGTTGGGGCGCGGTTTTGCATGGCTAGATACTGGGACTCATGATAGTTTGATCGAAGCCGGTAGTTTTGTAGAAACAGTTCAAAAAAGACAGGGTATGATGGTCGCCTGTCCAGAAGAGATCGCATGGCGAAACGGTTGGCTTGATGACAATACGTTGCTTGAAAGTGGGAACTTGCTGAAAAAAAACCACTATGGTCAATATTTACTTAGATTATTAAATAAATAAAATGAAAATAGAAATAATTCCACTACAGATTCACGGTGATGATCGCGGTTCGCTTGTTGCCCTTGAAACAGAAAAAAATATTCCTTTTGAAATTAAGCGAGTATATTATCTTTTTGATACAAAAGATAAAGTTATTAGGGGGTATCATGCCCATAAGGTGCTCAAACAAGTTGCTATTGCAGTAAGGGGCTCATGCCGCTTTACATTAGATGATGGCAAAGAAAGAGTTGATGTTATATTAAATAATCCGGCTCAAGGTTTATTAATAGAATCTTTTATTTGGAGAGAAATGTCGGATTTTTCTCCAGACTGCGTTTTAATGGTTTTAGCCGATAGTTTATATGACGAATCTGATTATGTCAGAGATTATGAACAATTTATAAAAATGGTGGGGTAATGTATATTCATCCACTCAGTGATGTGCAAACACAAGATATAGGTCAGGGTACCAGAATATGGCAATATAGTGTTATTTTAAAGAATGCACGGATAGGTCAAAACTGTAATATATGTGCTCATACTCTTATTGAAAATGATGTTATTATTGGTGATAATGTTACTGTTAAATCTGGCGTTTACATTTGGGATGGGACTACGATCGAGGATAACGTTTTTATCGGTCCTTGTGTAGCATTTACAAATGATAAATTCCCACGTTCAAAAGTATATCCTGAAATATATCCTCGTATCTTAATAAAAAAGAATGCTTCTATTGGCGCTAACGCAACCATCTTGCCAGGAATAATTATTGGTGAAAACAGTATGGTAGGTGCTGGCGCTGTAGTTACAAAAAATGTCCCGGATAATACGGTTGTAGTCGGTAATCCCGCTAAAGTTATTAAAAAAATAGGTGATTTTAATGATTGATTTTCTAAATCTCAAAAGAATAAATAAACGTTACGAAAATGAGTTATTAGAGGCATGCGCTCGTGTTATTGATTCGGGTTGGTATATACAAGGAAAAGAGTTAACTCAGTTTGAAAATGAATTCGCAAATTATTGCGGTGTCAAATATGCTATTGGTGTTGCTAATGGTTTAGATGCACTGATTTTAGTTTTACGTGCATGGAAAGAACTCGGAAAGTTAAAAGATAACGATAAGGTATTTGTACCTGCAAATACTTATATTGCATCGATAATGGCAATTACGCAAAATAATCTTATCCCTGTATTGATTGAACCCGATGCTGACACCTTTAATATTACTTACGATGGTCTTGTGAATTCATGGGAAGACGGTGTGAAAGCTATTTTGCCAGTGCATTTATATGGTCAAATTGCCCCCATGAGAGAAATAATGCGTTTTGCCAAAGAAAAGAATCTACTTGTACTCGAAGATTCAGCCCAGGCGCACGGTGCTTCTGTTGATGGTAAAAAATCGGGAGCATGGGGCGATGCTGCAGGTTTTAGCTTTTATCCGGGTAAAAATCTTGGCGCATTAGGCGATGCCGGAATGATTACTACTAACAGCGAGGAATTAGCTGATATTTTAAAAACATTAAGAAATTATGGCTCTCAGAAAAAGTATGAAAATTTGTACGTTGGCTATAATAGCCGCCTTGATGAAATTCAGGCAGCCATGTTACGTGTAAAGTTAAATTATCTTGAAAATGAAATTCAGTCTCGTAGAAATATTGCTAAAAGATATCTGGAAGAGATTATAAATCCGGAAGTTAAGCTACCCTTAGTAAGTAACTCAGAAGGTCATGTCTGGCATCTTTTTGTCATTCGCTGCAAGAACCGAGAACTGTTGCAACAGCATCTTATGAATAATGATATTCAAACATTAATTCATTATCCTTTGCCTCCACATAAACAACAAGCTTATAGCGAAATGAATAATTATAGCTTACCGCTTACTGAACTCATACATAAGGAGGTTCTCTCACTACCGATGGATCCCAATATGACGGCTGAAGAAGTAACGAAAGTTATTAAGTATGTAAATGAGTTTGCTAAATGAAAAAACTCTTTTCCGTTACAATTTTTACAGCGATGCTAACACTATTTCGGATGCTTAGCGGATTTGTAATAGCAAAAGTTGTGGCGGTATATACTGGCCCCACAGGAGTAGCAATGCTGGGCCAGGTGCAAAGCATGATTACTTCTCTTAATGGTGTTGTAATAGCTCCAGTTGGTAGTGGAGTCGTAAGATATACTGCAGAACATTCTGCCAATGGCTATGATGCTTGTGCGAAATGGTGGCAAGCATCATTCCAATGGGCTTTTGGCTTAATGTTAATCGTTGCGCCAGTAACTATATTATTTAGCAGCTCATTGTCTTCATTTTTATTCAAAACTGCTGATTATTCGTGGTTGGTAATACTATGTTGTTTAGTATTGCCATTTTCAATTATTAATACTGCATTAATTTCAGTGGTCAATGGGCAGCAACAGTACAAACGCTATGTTAGTATTGGGTTTATATCTGTTACTGTTTCAACTATCGTCATGCTCTGGTTAGTTTATGTATATAATTTAAAAGGAGCATTAATAGCGCTCGCTTTTAATTCATCTATTGCTGGGGTGGTGATTTTAACGTTATCATTGCGTCAGCCATGGCTAAAATTTAAATTTTGGTTTGGACGCTCTGATAATGAAAAACGTAAGGCGATAGGTGGTTACGTTATCATGGCTGTAACTTCTGCTGTTGCAGCACCTTTTGCTCTTGTAGTTGTAAGGAATTTATTAATTTCTTACTCAGGTTGGGTTGGGGCGGGGCAATGGCAGGCCGTATGGAAAATATCTGAAGTTTATTTAGCTATAATCACTATGGGATTGAGTACCTATTATTTGCCGCAGCTTTCGAAACTTAATGGTATAGCGGAAATAAAAAAAGAAATAAACCAAACCGTAAAAGTAATAATGCCACTAGTTATCTTTTTGGCATTTCTCGTGTATATATGTCGCGACTTAATTATATACGTCTTATTTACCGAAGATTTTAAAGCCGCAAGGGATTTGTTTAGCATCCAGCTTGCTGGCGATGTAGTGAAAATATTAGCATGGCTCTACGCCTTTCCAATGCTGGCACGAGGTGCAACCCGCTGGTTTGTTTTCTCAGAAATCTTTTTTGCCATAACTTTAATATTTTTAAGTTGGGTATTTATTCATTATTTGGGTATACAGGGCGCAAATTGGGGTTATCTGGTAAATTATATTTTTTATTTTCTATTTGTCTTTTTAAATTTAGAGAAGTTTTCTCGATAATCAGGGATAAGAATAATGAGTAAAATTGTTTCCGTTATGGTTTTAACATTTAATTCAGCCACAACTATCGTAGAAACTTTAGATAGCATATTACACCAAACCATTGGCACAAAAAATATTGAGTTAATTATCTCAGATGATGCTTCTCAGGACGATACAGCTGTTGTAATACAAGCATGGCTTGATATAAATAGATATAAATTTAATCATGTGCATTTTTTGAAACATGCACTAAACCAAGGGGTATCAAAAAATTGCAATGCAGGCTGGCAAGCATGTACCTCTGAATGGATTAAAACCATTGGGGGAGATGATCTTCTTGAGCCTGAATGTTTAGAACTCAATCTTACATATGTTGATAAAAACCCCGATTGTAATATTGTTTTTTCAAAAATGCAGTGGTTCGGCAGAATAAACAAAGTAACACCTGAACCTTATAATAAAGATTTTTTTAATTTGACAGCTTCTGAGCAATATAATTACCTAAAATTTAAAAGCTTCAATATTGCTCCTGCTTCTTTTATACGTCGCGAAACCTTAGCTAATATTGGGTATGCTGATGAAAGGTTCCGTACAATAGAAGATTTGCCATTGTGGTTACGTTTTACAAAGAATGGTAATAAATTGCATTATTTCCCTACTATTACAGTTAAATATCGAATTTCTGATTCAGCCTCTAAACATTCTAAAAGATATGTTAACGAACGTTTTTTAGAAGACCTTATGAAAATTTATGGTGAGTTACCTTTCAGAAGTGTGCAAGGTTTAGGCGCTAAGGGCCCTTAAGTTTGACATGACAACATTATTGTACGGTAAAAAGTTAATAGCCAGATTAACAAACAATCGTGTTAGTTATTTATCAAGATTTTTAGATTATATACATTTATTATTAAGACCGTTTTATATTTTTATTAAAATAAAAAGACACCTTGTCAATTATATTAATAAAAACAATTGAGGTGCGTTCTCTTATGTAGTTAAAGGTTTACCAGTGAACTGGCCGAGGAAAATATGGTTGTATTTTTTTGTTTAATGCTAATGTTGGGAACTGCATTTGATTATTATATATGGAAGAAAATCACTCCATGTATGGTTTCTTTTGTAGGCGTATTTTTTATAATCTTTGTCCATGCACTTATAGGCGAGCCATTAGGCTTTATTGCAATAGAACCTACTATTTATATATTTATTTTGCTTTTTTATGTAGTTGGGCTCACTGCCAGTATAAGTTGCGCATTTTTAATGGCCTCGCTGACGCGTAATATACCTTATTCAAACTACAATATTAGCAAAAAATATCCGCCTGGTGTTCGTACAACTATTTTAAGTATATCTTTTGCGGTCGCTTTATTATGCCTTTATTTTATATTCCATGCCTGGCAGGTTGCCGGGTCTTTTGTTAGTGATGATTTTGAAGGTTTATTGAGTTATGGAGTTATTGGCCATGTGTTTTCTTTGCTCGTTGCATTAATTCCATTTGTACTAAAATGCTTCCATACAAAACGTTCTAAAAGCGTGTTTTTATTTATTGTGTTTATTTTGTTCCTTTTGTTTATGAAACAAGTGAAGTATTGGGTAATGATACCATTGGTTTGGATTTTTTGGTATTCTATGGTAGCTGGTTATATTAAAATGAGCGCGAAAAAAATATTATTATTATGTGTATTGATCGTCTCGGCTTTAATATTACTATTCTTTTCCGTATATTTTATGAAGGTTGTTTTTAGCGGTGATGAAGTTAATGTTGATTATGGTGTTTTATTTTATGACATCATGATTCATTTTTTCGGATATTTATATTCTGGTGTTTTAACTTTCTCCGTTTTCATTACTAAAGGTATGTACAATAACCTTGTGGCTAATGATATTTTAGGTTTGTTTTCTGGGCCAGTTAATATTATAAACCTGCTGTTGGGGGATGATTTAATAAATCTCACATTACCAAAATCAATGGAGATTATCAATACATACTCTGGAACATCAGGGAATGTACCAACTATATGGGGTACATTGCTTATGGCTGCAGGTTACTACTCTTTTATTATATACTTTATGATTATTTTCTTTGTTTCCTTCCTGCAGTGGATGACTAAGTATTCCGGATTGTTTTATATTCTGTATACATTCATGACATCGTTTTTGTTCTTCAGTTGGTTCGATTATTATTATTATCTACTTATGCCATTTGAAGTGATTATTTTATGCTCTATTTTTTATCTGATTTTTGAACGTGGACATTTAAAAAATAGTCAATATATAAGCACAAAAACACAATAGATTGAGAGCGCTACTTCTATAAAGACCATGTTGTGCTTAATTGCTATATAACCTGATGCTTTATGTTGATATGGATTTTAGGAAAGTTATAATGAAATACGCCATCGTTATTCCTACGTTAACCGTAGGTGGTGCAGAAAAAATAGCACTTGAAACTGCCATTGGTATTTATAAAAAAGGGCATAAAGTCAGTATAATAGTGTTATCAGCATCTATAGATTTAAATGTTCCTGATTATATAAAAGTTGTGCAAATTAAAAAAAATAAATTATATAATTTGATTTCATATTTGAAAGATAATAAATTTGATGGTTGTATTAGTTATATGGAGCGAGCTAATCTACTCTGTGCTTTAGCCTGTAAAGTGACAAAGACTAATTTCTGTGCATCAGTGCATACAGCACCAAAGGCAGGCTTTGCTCAAAGGAAATTAATAAATAAAATTGCTATTAGCTTAACATACAGATTGTTGCGATTATTAAATTCTAAAGTAATTTGTGTATGCAATGGCATTAAAAACGATCTTCAGCAACTTTATAAAATAAAAAATTCGATAGTTATCCCTAATTTTATAAACCAGGATGAAATCGCTAAAAAGGCAAGTGTAAATATTAAGACGCGTGAAAAATATGATTTTTTATTTGTAGGGCGGCTATCAAAAGTTAAAGGTTGTGATATATTAATAGATGCAATTATTGCGAATAAGACTTTATATACCGAGAATAACATTTCCACTATAATTATTGGTGATGGACCAGAGCGCAATAATCTTGAAAATAGAATTATTAACGCTAATCTTAGCCAATATGTCCAATTCCTCGGCACAATTGATAATCCCTACTCTTATATGCAAGACTCTAAATTTCTGGTGGTACCATCTTATGCGGAAGGATTTGGGTTGGTGATCCTGGAAGGGCTCAGTTTGGGTTGTAATATAATTTATTCGGAATGTGATTTTGGGCCTAAAGAGATAATTACTAATTATTTCCCTGAAATGCAATCCTTAAGTATTTCTGATCCTGGCAAAAATAGAGATATCGCGGTTGAACAAATGAAAATGATAATTAATAAAGTAATTGTTGATGGTTATAGCAATCCTGTAAGTTTTAATGAAGTACAGTCAAGAATAAATATTTACTATAACCGTTCTTTAGTATGCGATAAAATAATACAATCCTTTAATTGATTATCATCTCCGGATTAAAGCAATTATGAATGATTTGGTTTCCATCATTATGCCGACATTTAATTCGGCAGCAACTATAAAAGAAAGTATACAATCTGTTTTAGAGCAAACGTATCCTCATTGGGAGTTACTTATTACCGATGATTGCTCCACAGACGATACTCTTAAAATAATTCAGAGATTTGCCGCCAGCGACTCACGTATCAAATTTTTTCAAAACAAAATAAATTCAGGCGCTGGTGTTTCTCGTAATAATTGTATTGCAAATGCTCTGGGCCGTTTTATTGCGTTTCTTGATAGCGATGATATGTGGCAAAAAGATAAGCTAACTCGGCAAGTATCTTTTATGCTAGAAAATAAATATTATCTTACTTACACGCAATATCAGAAGATTGATCAATATGGTAATATCACGGGAAAAATTCATCCACCACAGCGTGTAAATTATTCTGAACTTTTGAAGGCTAATGTCATTGGGTGTCTTACAGCTATGTATGATACGAATAGACTAGGTAAAGTATATATGCCTACTATTCGAAAACGGCAGGATATGGCGCTTTGGCTCAAAATACTTGAAGAAATTGATTATGCCTGGTGCCTTCAGGAAGAGTTGGCTTTTTACAGAGAAGGACATCAAAGTTTATCATCTAATAAGATAAAAATTCTGTTCTCACAATGGGTGTTTTATAAAGAATATTTAAAATTTAATACTATAAAAGCTGCATGGTATTTTGGTTTTTATATTATAAGATCTATTAAGAAACATGGCATCAAAAAAAGCAATTAGAAAGAATGGCTGATGGATATAATCATGAAAATAACTGTTGTTGGATCAGGATATGTTGGTATTTCAAATGGAATATTGATGGCGCAGCATCATGAAGTCGTTGCCCTTGATATTGTTCAATCAAAGGTTGATCTCTTAAATGGAAAAAGGTCGCCAATAGTTGATAATGAAATTCAAGAATATCTCAGTACTAAAAAATTAAACTTTCATGCGACGACCAATAAGTCAGTAGCTTATAAAAATGCAGATTTTGTAATCATAGCTACACCAACCGATTACGATCCCAAGTCAAATTATTTTAATACATCCAGTGTTGAAAAGGTCATCATGGATGTTTTAGAAATTAATCCTCTGGCGGTTATGGTAATTAAATCGACCGTTCCTGTGGGTTTTACTAAATCTATCCGAGAAAAATATGGCATAGATAATATTTTCTTTTCACCTGAGTTTTTACGTGAAGGGAAGGCACTTTATGATAACCTTCATCCGTCACGTATCGTTATCGGTGAACGCTCTGCACGGGCGCAGATTTTTGCCAATTTACTGCTTGAAGGTGCAATAAAAAAAGATGTACCCGTATTGTTTACAGACTCGACCGAGGCTGAAGCTATCAAGCTCTTTGCAAACACATATCTTGCCATGCGAGTAGCTTATTTCAATGAGCTTGATAGTTATGCTGAGCACTTAGGATTAAGTTCACAACAAATTATAGAAGGTGTGTGTCTTGATCCACGAATTGGCAATCATTATAACAATCCTTCATTTGGTTATGGTGGTTATTGCTTACCAAAAGATACTAAACAGCTTCTGGCTAATTACGAGAAGGTCCCAAATAATTTAATTGGAGCCATTGTTGACGCTAACCGTACACGTAAGGATTTTATTGCGGATTCTATTATCCACCGCAATCCTAAAGTGGTAGGTGTTTATCGTTTAATCATGAAAAGTGGTTCTGATAATTTTCGAGCTTCATCTATTCAGGGTATCATGAAGCGTCTTAAAGCAAAAGGTATTGAGGTCGTTATTTACGAGCCGGTGATGGCAGAGAATGAATTCTTTAAGTCACGCGTAATTAGAGATCTCGATATATTCAAGCAGCAGTCTGACGTTATTATTTCAAATCGTATGGCTGAAGAATTAAGTGATGTTAAGAATAAAGTTTATACACGTGATCTGTTCGGTAGTGATTAACCTGACCTTGAAAAGATGAAATTCTGTGTAAGTTTTTTTCTAGATTAAACACGATCGGTCCGTACAGCTTCCAGGCACTTGTGACGGCTATCGCATCAAACGCTATCCTCCAGCGTTAAACCTGAGTTAACATCGAAGCTACATTAATGCTGCGTACTGCTATGCAGCTACCATCCTCAAGACAGGAGTTTGTAATGTCCAAACAGCAGATCGGCGTCGTTGGTATGGCAGTGATGGGGCGCAACCTGGCGCTCAATATCGAAAGCCGTGGCTATACCGTTTCCGTGTTCAACCGCTCTGGCGACAAGACTGAAGAAGTCATCGCTGAGAACCCGGGCAAGAAGCTGGTTCCTTACTATACGGTACAGGAGTTTGTTGAATCCCTTGAAACTCCTCGTCGTATTCTGTTGATGGTTAAGGCAGGTGAGGCCCACGGACAAAACCATCGACTCCCTCAAGCCATACCTTGAGAAAGGCGACATTCTGATCGATGGTGGTAACACCTTCTTCCTGGATACTATTCGTCGTAACCGTGAACTGTCTGCGGAAGGCTTCAACTTTATCGGTACCGGCGTTTCTGGTGGGGAAGAGGGCGCGCTGAAAGGTCCATCCATCATGCCTGGCGGTCAGAAAGAAGCTTATGAACTGGTTGCGCCAATTCTTAAGCAAATCGCAGCGGTTGCTGAAGATGGTGAACCTTGTGTGACCTATATCGGCGCGGATGGCGCTGGCCACTACGTGAAGATGGTTCACAACGGTATCGAATACGGCGACATGCAGCTCATTGCCGAAGCCTATGCGCTGCTTAAAGGCGGCCTGAATCTTTCCAACGAAGAACTGGCAGCTACCTTTACCGAATGGAATAAAGGTGAGCTGAGCAGCTACCTCATCGACATTACTAAAGACATCTTCACTAAAAAAGATGAAGAAGGAAAATACCTGGTCGATGTGATTCTTGACGAAGCGGCCAACAAAGGCACCGGCAAGTGGACCAGCCAGAGCTCGCTGGATCTGGGCGAACCGCTGTCTCTTATTACTGAATCAGTTTTCGCGCGTTATATCTCTTCTTTGAAAGAGCAGCGTGTCGCCGCCTCTAAAGTGCTGAGCGGGCCACAGGCCAAGCCGTTCACTGGCGATAAAACTGAGTTTGCAGAAAAGGTTCGTCGTGCGCTGTACCTGGGTAAAATTGTTTCCTATGCGCAGGGCTTCTCTCAGCTACGTGCTGCGTCGGAAGAGAATAACTGGGATCTGAACTACGGCGAGATTGCCAAAATCTTCCGTGCGGGCTGCATTATCCGTGCCCAGTTCCTGCAGAAAATCACCGATGCCTATGCACAAAACCCGGCAATTGCTAACCTGCTGCTGGCTCCTTACTTCAAGAAGATTGCAGACGAGTATCAGCAGGCTCTGCGTGATGTCGTGTCTTACGCAGTACAGAACGGCATTCCGACGCCTACTTTCTCTGCCGCTATCTCTTACTACGATAGCTATCGCTCAGCGGTTCTGCCGGCGAACCTGATTCAGGCGCAGCGCGACTATTTTGGTGCGCATACCTATAAGCGTACTGATAAAGAAGGTGTGTTCCATACCGAGTGGATGGAAAAGTAATTATTTTCATTAAGTTATAATGAAAACTGAAACCAGTGCGAGAATATTCTCCACTGGTTTTTTAATGTACCTGTATATTTTTTCTATCGCTGCCGGTAATGACAAAATTCATTTGCTGATTTCTATGGCTCGGTACAGGCACGCATGAAAGCCCGACGGTAGCGTTGTAGTTTGCACATATCCCTGAAAAAATAACGGCTCGAAGTCCCTTGCCTGTTGTTTGTTTAACCAATGGATATTCTGGTTTATTAAATTTTTATTTAGAAATAGCTGTTTTCACTACTTGTTAAGCGATTACCTCTATTTTGATCGCTGTTCAATTTAAGCACATGTTCTTTTTCTGATTATTATTTGATCGTTTTATTTGTGTTTAGTACATTATTCACCCTGATTTCTTCAACTTTTCTGAAAAAATTCAGAGTTCTTCCCGGGTTTTTCTGGTTTTACCCGATTATACTTAACCTGTAATTTTTCGCGTTTTGTGAACTATTTCTCTTAGGGTAATCATGAATCAAGATAACAAGAATGTGATGAGAAATCATATTGATAGCAATCAAGAATCTATTGATTTACTTGATATTTTTATGCAATTGTGGAGGGGAAAGGTGACTATTATCACTTTTACCGCCATAGCTATTATTGTCGCCGTAGTCTACCTGTTCGTTGCTAAAGAGAAATGGACTTCCACAGCTGTTATTGCGCAACCGGACGCTGCGCAAATTGCCACCTATAACAATGCGTTGAATGTCATCTATGGGAATGCAGCCCCTAATATTACGGATGTACAGTACCGCGTTGTTGGCCGTTTAAGCTCTTTGATGTCGGCTTTGTCCGAAACTCTGGACAATCTTGAGGAGCCCGAAAAACTGACGATTGAGCCTTCGGTTAAAGGTCAGGCATTACCCCTGAAAATTTCCTACGTGGGGGATACGCCGGAGAGTGCGCAAGCGAAGGTTGCCCAGTATCTTCAACAAGTTGATGAGCAGGTTGGCGAGGAGTTAGGCGTTGATCTTAACGACAGCATCAAATTGCAAATCACTACTCTTGAAGATTCTTTGAAAACACAGCAGAAAGTTGCTCAGGAACAGAAAGATTTACGAATTAAGCAAATCAGCGAGGCGCTGAAATTTGCCACTGAGGCGAAGGTTACGTCTCCTCAGGTTCAGCAGGGCACAGACGTAACGCAGGATACTCTGTTCCTGTTAGGCAGCGAAGCTCTGACCTCTATGATTAAAAACGAAGCAACTCGCCCGTTGGTCTTCTCGGGTACTTACTATCAAACAAAACAAAACCTGTTTGATATACAGAACCTGAAAATCGATCCAAAAACTATCCATGCTTACCGGTATGTGATGAAACCAACCCTTCCTATTCGCCGTGATAGTCCAAGGCGCGGTATTACGCTGATACTGGCAGCATTACTTGGTGGGATGATTGGTGCCGGCGTGGTGATAGGACGGAATGTGGTTCGTAATTATAAAACTGTTGCCTAAGCCTTTAAAATTCATGAAAAAGGCCGCTACTGCGGCCTTTTTCATATCCAAATAAACCTACTTATGCCGCGCCCGCAAATTCTTGATAACCGCGCTTAAATCTAAATCCTGATCCTGTAACAGCACCAGCAGGTGATACATCAAATCCGAAGCTTCGTTGGTCAGTTCATGACGGTCATTGACGGTAGCCGCCAGCGCTGTCTCCACGCCTTCTTCACCCACTTTCTGCGCGATGCGTTTGGTGCCGCTGGCGTACAGCTTCGCGGTGTAAGAGCTTTCTGGGTCGGCGGTTTTACGCGATGCCAGAAGCTCCTCCAGTTCGTAGAGAAAATGCCAGTCATGCTTAGCCGGCGCAAAGCAGCTTGAGTTGCCGAGATGGCAGGTCGCGCCGATGGGGTTTACCAGCGCCAGCAGGGTATCGTTATCGCAGTCTGGCGTGATGCTGACCACGTTCAGGAAGTTGCCGGAGGTTTCGCCTTTCGTCCACAGGCGCCGTTTGGTGCGTGAATAGAAGGTCACTTTTCCGCTCTGCTCGGTCTGAGCAAGCGCTTGCTGATTCATATACCCCAGCATCAACACCTCGCCCGACACGGCATGTTGCACGATGACCGGCATCAGCCCGTCGGTCTTTTCCCAGTCAAGCTGGCCACGCTGTTGTTCTGTTAACACACTCGAATCTCCACGCCAAGCTGAGCTAAAAAGAGCTTAAGCTCGCCGATATTAATAATCTGTTTATGGAATACGGAAGCTGCCAGCGCGCCGTCAACGTCCGCGTCGCGGAAGGCTTCCAGGAAGTGCTCCATGGTGCCTGCGCCGCCAGATGCAATCAGCGGTACACGGCAGACTTCGCGCACCTGGCGCAGCTGCTCTAAATCGTAGCCGTTGCGCACGCCGTCCTGGTTCATCATATTCAATACGATTTCCCCCGCCCCGCGTTTTTGCACCTCCTGCACCCAGTCCAGCGTTTCCCACTGCGTCACCCTTGTACGGCTCTCGTCGCCGGTGTACTGGTTCACGTGATATTTGCCCGTTTGTGCGTCAAACCAGGTATCAATACCTACCACAATGCACTGCACGCCAAAGCGGTCCGCAAGGCGGGTGATAAGCTCCGGCTCGGCCAGGGCAGGGGAGTTGATGGAGATTTTATCTGCGCCAAACGACAGGATTTTCGCCGCGTCGTCGACGGATTTAATACCGCCGGCGACGCAGAAAGGAATATCGATAACTTCCGCCACGCGCGATACCCAGCTTTTATCCACCACGCGTCCGTCGCTGGAGGCTGTGATATCGTAAAACACCAGTTCGTCCGCGCCTTCCTGCGCGTAGCGCTGGGCCAGCGGCACGATGTCGCCGATAATTTCGTGGTTGCGAAACTGCACGCCTTTGACAACCTGGCCGTCACGCACGTCCAGGCAGGGGATTATCCGTTTTGCCAGCATGAGATCGCCTCCGCTACGTTAAATTTACCTTCCAGCAGCGCACGCCCGACGATTACGCCGTTCACGCCGGTGCCGCGCAGCGCGGCGATATCGTTAAGCTCGCCGATGCCGCCCGAAGACTGAAATGCAATCTGCGGATAGCGGGCGCAGACTTCTTCATAAAGAGAAACGTTAGAACCGGCAAGCGTCCCGTCACGGGATATATCCGTGCAGAGCACGTGTTTTAGCCCCACCGGGAGATAGGTTTCCACCAGTTCTTCCAGCGATACGCCGGAGTTTTCCTGCCAGCCGCTTACCGCAACCTGCTTAGTGCCTTGTTCGTCGATGCGCACATCCAGCGCGAGCACCAGAGCGTCGGCGCCAAAGCGCGTGAACCAGCCCTTAACCTCCTGCGGGGATTTTACCGCCGTTGAGCCAACGACTACGCGCGCGACGCCAGCATCTAAAAGCGCGGCCACGTCTTCTTCGCTGCGTACGCCGCCGCCAACCTGAACCGGTACCGTCACGCCGGCAACGAGCTTTTTGAGCAGCGAAATCTGACGCTTAGCCGGATCTTTCGCCCCGGTCAGGTCAACCAGATGCAGAACCTGCGCGCCCTGCGCCTGGTAATCCTGCAGGCGAGGCAGCGGATCGCGGCCGTAATCGCGCAGCTTTCCGTAATCCCCCTGATGGAGACGCACCACTGCGCCGTCAATTAAATCGAGAGCGGGAATAATCATCGTGCTTACATCTCCAGGAAGTTCTTAAGCAATTTGGCTCCGGCGGCGCCTGAACGTTCAGGGTGGAACTGCACGCCGTAGAAATTGTCTTTCTGCACGGCCGCCGTGAAGGGTTCGCCGTAGCTCGCCTGTGCGACCGTATTAGCGCACACCGCCATCGCATAGCTGTGAACAAAATAGAAGTACGCGCCGTCTTCAATATCACGAAACAGATGGTCGCCCGCTTTTGGATAAACGCGGTTCCAGCCCATATGCGGCAGCGGCAAACCGTGGTCGGTCATTTTCAGCACGGGCTCGTCGATAATGCCCAGCGTTTTAACGCCCAGGTTTTCATCGCTGTGGCTGCCGAGGATCTGCATGCCGAGACAAATGCCCAGCACCGGCTGGGTGCAGGCCTGGATCAGCTCAATCAAATCACGTTCATGCAGCTTGTCCATTGCCGCCTGCGCGGTGCCAACGCCCGGCAGGAAGAGTTTATCCGCGCGCAGCACTGTATCCGCGTCGCGGCTTACCACCGGCTCGTAGCCCAGACGCCTGACAGATGATTTTACCGACAGCAGGTTGGCGCAGCCGGTATCAAGAATCACCACGTTCATCACAGCACTCCTTTTGAGGAGGGCAGCGTGTCGCCTTCAACGCGAATCGCCTGGCGCAGCGTGCGGCCAAACACCTTAAACAGGCTCTCGACGCGGTGATGGTCGTTTTTGCCTTTGGTTTTCAGGTGCAGCGTGACGCCCATGGTGTAGGAGAGCGAGCGGAAGAAGTGTTCGACCATTTCGGTGCTCAGATCGCCCACGCGCTGGAAGTTATACTCGGCTTTATATTCCAGATGCGGACGGCCGGAGATATCCAGCGCACAGCGCGCCAGGCACTCGTCCATCGGCAGCGTGAAGCCGAAGCGGGTAATGCCGCGCTTATCGCCAAGGGCGATTTTCAGCGCTTCGCCCAGCGCCAGTCCCGTATCTTCAACGGTGTGGTGATCGTCAATGTACAGATCGCCTTTCACGCTGATTTCCATGCGGAAGCCGCCGTGCGTGGCTATCTGATCCAGCATGTGATCGAAGAAGCCGACGCCGGTGTTGATCTTGCTGCCGCCTTCGCGGTCGAGCCAGACCTGCACGTCAATCTGCGTCTCCTTGGTGGCGCGCTCAACGTGAGCGTAGCGGTCACGTTTGGTGAGACGATCGCTTATCATCGGCCAGCTCAGGGTTTCGGCATTGTAGCGCAGCCCCTGAATGCCCATATTTTCAGCAAGCTCGATATCGGTGGCGCGGTCGCCAATGACGTAGCTGTTTGGTTTATCCAGCACGCCTTCTTCCAGATAGCCTTTGACCATCGCGATTTTCGGCTTGCGGCAGTCGCAGTCGTCCGCCGGTAAATGCGGGCAAATCAGAATATCGTCAAAGTTCACGCCCTGGGAGGTGAATACCTGCATCATCAGGTTATGCGGCCCGTCAAAATCGGCCTGCGGGAAGCTGGCGGTCCCCAGTCCGTCCTGATTGGTAATCATCACCAGCTTGTAGCCCGCTTTTTGCAGCTGCAGCAGGGCCGGGATCACCGCCGGTTCAAAGGCGAGCTTGTCCATGCGATCCACCTGGAAATCAGCAGGCGGCTCGGAAATTAAGGTGCCGTCACGGTCGATAAAAAGAATTTTCTGGCTCACACGCCCTCCGTAGCCGTCAGGCCGGGTTGTTGGCGCAGCGCAGCAAGGGTGCGCTCGCACTCTTCAAGGGTGCCGACGGTAATCCGCAGGCAGCCGCTTAACGATGGTTGTTTATTCTGGTCGCGTAAGATAATGCCCTGATCCCACAGAGATTTAAATACCGCGCTTGAGGCGGTGATTCTCGCCAGCACGTAGTTGGTTTCGGAGGCAAAAACCTCTTCGACGCAGGGCACCTCTTGCAGGGCGTTAACCAGATACTGACGGTTGGCCAGCACCTGCGCCACCCGCTCACGCATGGCGTTTATTCCCTGCGTGCTTAACGCCTGGGCGGCAATATCCGCGACGGGCGTGGACAGCGGATAAGGCGCAATCACCTTCAGCAGCAGGTTGATGACCTCTTCGTTCGCCAGCGTAAATCCACAGCGCAGGCCGGCGAGGGCAAACGCCTTGGATAAGGTGCGCAACACGACGAGATGCGGATATTCCTCAAGCCAGCCGGCAAGCGTCGCCTGCGGGCAGAACTCGATATAGGCTTCGTCTGCCACCACCAGCGCTTTGCCGCGCGCCATTTCCAGCAGAACGCGGAAGTCCTGCGGGTTGATAAGCTGCCCGGTTGGGTTGTTCGGGCTGCAAACGTAAATCACCTTTACGCCTGCCAGATTATCCGCAATGGCCGGTAAGTCGAGCTGCCAGTTTTCCAGCGTCCGCACCGTGCGGCATTCCACGCCGAAAGCCTCCGCGCTGACGGTGTACATGCCATAGGTCGGCGGGCAGTAAAGCACGGCGTCTTTGCCAGGCTCGCAGAAGACGCGGATGAGCAGCTCGATGCCTTCGTCGGCACCGCGGCTCACCAGCACCTGTTCCGGTTTTACGCCCGCATAGGCAGCGTAACGTTCAATCACCAGCTTCGGCTGGCATTCCGGATAGCGGTTTAGCGACTGCTGCGTTAATTCATACTCAACGGCCGTCGGATATTCGTTGGCGTTCAGCCACACATCGCCATTGCCGCCCAGCCGGCGGGCCGACTGATAAGGGGTCAGGGCGCGAACGTTATCGCGGGCTAACTCTTCAAGGCTCATTGCATCTCCTTTAGCGCGGCTACGCGCAGGGTCACGGCGTTTTTGTGGGCGTCCAGCAGCTCGGCGGCGGCCAGGGTTTCAATGGTTTTCGCAAGGCCTGCAAAGCCCTGCGGGGTGAGCTCCTGCACGGTCATCCGCTTCTGGAAATCCGCCAGCCCAAGGCTTGAGCAGGTCGCGGTGTAACCATACGTCGGCAGCACGTGGTTGGTGCCGGAGGCATAATCACCGGCGGACTCCGGGGACCAGTCGCCGAGAAATACCGAGCCGGCGCTGGTAATACTGTCGACCAGCTCGCGGGCGTTGCGCGTCTGAATAATCAGGTGTTCCGGTCCGTACTGGTTGGAAATGTCGATGCACTGCGCCAGGTCGCGCGCCACGATCAGGCGGCTGCTTTCCAGCGCTTTGCGGGCCGTTTCCGCGCGCGGTAAGGCGGCCAGCTGGCTTTCGACGGCTTCGGCTACGGCCTGCGCCATGGCGGCGTCCGGCGTAAGCAGAATTACCTGCGAATCCGGGCCGTGTTCGGCCTGGGAAAGCAGGTCGGAGGCCACAAAGGCGGGCGTGGCGCCGCTATCGGCGATCACCAGCACTTCGGAAGGCCCCGCCGGCATGTCGATTGCCGCGCCGTCAAGGCGCTGGCTGACCTGGCGTTTTGCTTCGGTGACGAAGGCGTTGCCCGGCCCGAAGATTTTGTCCACCTTCGGAATGCTTTCGGTGCCCAGCGCCAGCGCGGCAATGGCCTGCGCGCCGCCAACCTGAAACACCTCCTGCACGCCGCAAAGCTGCGCCGCGTAAAGGATTTCATCGGCAATCGGCGGCGGCGAGCAAAGCACCACTTTCTTACAGCCCGCGATACGCGCCGGAGTGGCGAGCATCAGCACGGTAGAGAACAGCGGCGCAGAGCCGCCTGGGATATAAAGGCCGACGGATGCAACCGGGCGCGTAACCTGCTGGCAGCGCACGCCGGGCATGGTTTCCACATCCACGGTCGCCAGCTGCTGGGCGAGGTGGAATGTTTCGATATTGGCGACGGCAACCGCCATCGCTTCTTTAATATCCGTACCAAGACGCCCGACGGCGGCGGCGATTTCCTGTTCGGTGACCTTTAGCTGCTGAACTTCAGTTTTATCAAATTTGGCGCTGTATTCACGCAGCGCCCTGTCGCCGTTGGTTTTAACATTATTCAGAATCTCCGCCACCGTGCGCGAGATGCTTTCAGATGCGGAAATGGCCGGGCGCATCAACAGCGCTTGCTGAGCGGCCTCATCGCAGTCGTTCCAGAAAATTTGCGTGTTGAAGTTCGACATCGGCTTACTCCATCATCTTCTCAATCGGCAGCACCAGAATGGAGCTTGCGCCCAGCGCTTTGAGTTTTTCCATGGTTTCCCAGAACAGGGTTTCGCTGCTGACCATGTGCATCGCCACACGCTGCTGATCCCCTGCCAGCGGCAGTATAGTCGGGCGCTCGGCGCCCGGCAGCAGGGCGACGATCTCCTCCAGACGTTCGCCCGGCGCGTGCAGCATGATGTATTTTGATTCACGAGCCTGAATAACGCCCTGGATACGGGTCATTAATTTATCGATCAGCTGCTGTTTCGCTTCCGGCATTTCGCCATCGCGCTGAATAAGGCAGGCTTTGGAGCGGTAAATGACCTCGACTTCGCGCAGGCCGTTGGCTTCAAGAGTGGCGCCGGTGGAAACCAGGTCGCAAATCGCGTCCGCCAGGCCCGCGCGGGGAGCCACCTCAACGGAGCCGTTCAGCAGGCAGGATTTAAACTGCACGCCTTTGCCGTCAAGGTAGCGCTTAAGCAGGTGAGGGTAAGAGGTAGCGATACGCTTATTGTTCAGACAGGCGGGGGCCGTCCCAGGCATCGTCAACGGAGATGGCCAGCGAAAAGCGGCAGCCGCCGAAATCCAGGCGACGCAGGGTGAAGTAACGCGGGTCTTCGCCCTGCGCGCGGCGGGCCAGCAGCTCTTCTTCCAGCACGTTTTCACCGATAATGCCCAGATCCACTACGCCGTCCATGACCAGCCCCGGAATATCGTCGTCGCGCACGCGCAGAATATCAATCGGCATATTTTCCGCCAGCGCAATCAGGCGCTGGGTGTGCAGGTTGATTTTTATGCCGCAGCGGGCCAGCAATTCGCGAGAGTCGTCGCTGAGCCGGCCGGATTTCTGAATAGCTATGCGTAAACGGTTGTTGTCTAACATTGGTGTCTGCCCCTTAGTAATCCTGTCTGACGTCCAAAAAAAAGCCCCCGGAAGAAATCTTCCGGGGGCTTTATCACTCGTTCATGCACCTCTGGAAGATCTTTTCGTCTCCCAGCACGCATCGCCTGAAAGACTAGTCAGGATGATGGTGATGATGGTGGCTTGCAGTCTGAACGCGTGTCATAAAATTCTCGTATGAATGTTTATTCATGATGTGCTTTTAACGTAAACCAGATTCGGCGTTGAGCGCAAGGGCTTTTTATCCTCATGTTTAATATTCTGTTTGCGCCCGCTAATTGTCAGTTCGCCCGTCGTGGCGTAGCCTTAATACAGGCGAGTCACACCAGCGCAGAATAAAACTCTGCGTCTCAGGAGAGAAGGCATGAAAAAGGTTGCGATTGTCGGGTTAGGATGGTTAGGCATGCCGCTGGCGCTGTCATTATCAGCGCGGGGCTGGCAGGTCACAGGAAGCAAAACTACGCTCGACGGCGTTGAGGCGGCCCGCATGTGCGGCATTGACAGCTATCAGCTGCAGCTGACCCCGGAGCTGGTTTGCGACAGCGGCGATCTCGATGAGCTGTTAAACGTGGACGCGCTTGTTATTACGCTGCCCGCCCGGCGAACCGGCGAAGGAGACGATTTTTATCTGCAGGCGGTGCAGGAAATTGTCGACAGCGCGCTGGCGCACCAGATTCCACGTATTATTTTTACCAGCTCCACCTCCGTGTACGGCGAGGCCGAAGGGACGGTGAAAGAAAGCTCGACGCTTGCTCCTGTTACCGCAAGCGGGCGGGTATTAAAAGAACTCGAACAGTGGCTGCATGATTTGCCGGGAACCTCAGTAGATATTCTGCGCCTGGCCGGGCTGGTGGGGCCGGAGCGTCATCCCGGCCGCTTTCTGGCCGGTAAATCCGACATCGCCAACGGCGGGCACGGCGTCAATCTTGTCCATCTCGAAGACGTTATTTCTGCAATTACTCTTCTGTTGCAGGCTCCGAAAGGCGGACACATCTATAATTTATGTGCGCCCGGCCATCCGTCGCGTGAAGAGTTTTATTCCCGGATGGCGCGGCAGCTCAATCTGGCGGCGCCGGCCTTCCGCGCGCAGGAAAAACCGGGGCATGGAAAGCTGGTGGACGGCAACCGTATTTGTAATGAACTGGGGTTTGAATATCAGTATCCGGATCCTTTAGTGATGCCCATGCAGTAGCGCAGCGGGTGGCATTGCTCGTTACCCCAGGGGGCGAGAATGAAACCATTGCTGGACGTACTTATTATCCTCGACACCCTCGATAAAGAAGGGAGCTTTGCCGCGGCGGCGACAAAGCTCTTTAAAACGCCCTCCGCGCTCAGCTACACCGTCCAAAAACTTGAAAACGATCTCAATATTCAGATTCTCGACCGTTCGGGCCATCGGGCGCGCTTTACGCGAACAGGCCAGCTTTTGCTGGAAAAAGGGCGCGAAGTGCTGCATACCGTGCGCGAACTTGAACAGCAGGCTATCAAGCTGCATCAGGGCTGGGAAAACGAACTGGTGATCGGCGTGGACGATTCCTTTCCGTTTTCCCTGCTCACGCCTCTTATTGAGGCCTTTTATAAAAGCTACAGCGTGACGCGCCTGAAGTTTATCAACGGCGTGCTGGGCGGGTCATGGGAAGCGCTGACTGAAGGACGGGCGGATATTATCGTCGGCGCGATGAGCGATCCCCCCTCGCTGAGCGGATTTGGTTTTACCCTGCTCGGGCAGCTGGAAATTATCTTCGTCGTGGCTCCGCACCATCCTCTGGCGGAGGCGCAAGAGCCGCTGACCCGCAGAATAATCAAGCGCAGCAGGGCTGTGGTGGTTGGGGATACTTCCCGTCTTGAACCCTCCCGCGCCATGCATCTGCTTGAGGATCAGGATGCCATTACCGTCTTTGATTTTAAAACCAAGCTTGAGCTGCAAATCAGCGGCATCGGCTGCGGCTATATGCCGCGCTATATGGCCCAGCGCTTTATCGAAAGCGGCGTGCTGGTTGAGAAACAGGTCGTCTCCCACGTGCCCTTTGTGCCGGTGTGGATCGGCTGGAATGAGCAAACCGCCGGGCTCGCCAGCGAGTGGTGGCGGGAGCAGATCGTCGCCAGCCCGGAAATCGCCAATGTCTACGGCATGACGCAAATTAATACTTCCAGGTGAGTGGCAAACCGCCGATCCCGCATCTATTGTTAAAAATGGTTCGATATCTCTTCTGCATGTGTCTTCGCGTTGAAATTTTCTCCTCTGCCCGGTTTTGCAGAGGTTTTTTGTGCGCAAGGAGTTCGTATGAAGCAAACCAATCAGCAATGGCAGTCGCGGCGTGAGCAGGCCGTTCCGCACGGCGTGGGCAACCTGCTGCCTGTCTATATAGAGAAAGCAAAAAACGCCGAGTTGTGGGATGCGGAAGGCAACCGTTACATCGATTTTGCGTCGGGCATCGCGGTCCTGAATACCGGCCATAACCATCCGGCGGTTATCGAAGCGGTTCGCCAGCAGCTCGATCGTTTCACCCATCCGTGTTTTCAGGTCACGCCTTATGGCAACTACATCGAGCTTGCGGAGCGCCTGAACGCGCTGGCGCCCATCAGTGAACCTTGCCAGACGCTTTTCCTGACCACCGGCGCAGAAGCCGTTGAGAACGCGATCAAGGTCGCGCGCATTGCAACCGGGCCGCTCTGCGGTAATTGCTTTTCGCGGCGCGTTTCATGGGCGAACCCTGTTAGGCATGGCGCTAACCGGCAAGGTGCAGCCGTATAAAAAAGGCTACGGCCCGTTCCCTGCGGGTATTTACCACGCGCCTTATCCGGCGGCCTATCTTGGCGTAACGGATACCCAGGCGCTGGCATCGCTGGCGGGTATTTTTGCCGCTGACGTTTCGCCTGACGAGGTCGCCGCCATTATTATCGAGCCGGTGCAGGGAGAGGGCGGTTTTTACGCCGCATCGCCGCAGTTTATGAAGCAGCTACGCTCCATTTGCGATAAGCACGGCATCGTGCTGATAGCCGATGAAATCCAAAGCGGCTTCTGCCGCACCGGCAAAACCTTCGCCATTGAACACAGCGAAGTCGAGCCGGATCTCATCACCATGGCGAAAAGCCTGGCGGGCGGTTTTCCGCTCTCGGCGCTGGTGGGGAAAAAATCCTTGTTTGATAAAGCGCTGCCGGGCGGCCTTGGCGGCACCTATGCCGGCTCTCCCGTGGCCATTGCCGCCGCTCTCGCCGTGACCAATATCATTGAAAAAGAGCAGCTGAACCTGCGCGCGCAGGCGATAGGCGAGCAAATTAAGACAAGGCTGCATCAGCTGGCCGAGCAATTTGACTGTATCGGCGACGTGCGCGGATATGGCGCGATGATTGCTATGGAGCTGGTCGAAGGACGTGACAGCCACCGGCCGGATAAGGAGCTGACCGCGGCGCTGGTGCAGGAGGCGGGCCGTCAGGGGCTTATCCTTTTATCCTGCGGCGTTCGCGCAAACGTCATCAGATTCCTGGTGCCATTAACCGTTGAAAAAGAAATTATTAATGAAGGCCTCAACATCTTGTCATCCTCCCTCGAATTAGTGCAAAATACGCGCCTCACAAAATGAGATAAAAAACCGACGTTAAACGCGTCGGTTATTTTTTTGCATTGAGTCTAAGCAGTTAAACAGGCATTCGCCAAAAAAACCAAGAGGCCGGGCTTCGTACCGGATAGATATTAGCTTTTAAAAAACGACAGTCGTGTCGCCGAGGAAAACAAGATGGGGCAGTTTTTTGCTTTTGCGCATGTCTTCGCCGTTTGGGGGAATGACCATGTCGCTTAACGTCACCGCAGGTGCAAACACCCGCCCAGGTCTGCGTAAGACCCTGACGCTGGTTCCGGTAGTTATGATGGGCCTTGCCTACATGCAGCCGATGACCTTGTTTGATACTTTCGGTATTGTTTCCGGGATGACCGATGGCCATGTGCCGACGGCTTATGCCTTTGCTCTGGTGGCGATCCTGTTCACCGCGCTGAGCTATGGCAAGCTGGTGCGTCGTTTCCCGTCTGCGGGTTCCGCCTATACCTACGCCCAGAAATCAATCCACCCGACCGTTGGGTTTATGGTTGGCTGGTCATCGCTGCTGGACTACCTGTTCATGCCGATGATCAACATTCTGCTGGCGAAAATTTATTTTGAAGCGCTGGTGCCTGGCGTGCCGTCGTGGCTGTTCGTTATTGCGCTGGTGGCCTTTATGACCATCTCCAATCTGCGCAGCATTAAAACCGTTGCCAACTTCAACACCCTGATCGTGGTGCTGCAGATGGGCATCGTTGCGGTGATTGTCGGCCTGATTGTCTATGGGGTTTCCCACGGCGAAGGCGCAGGTACGCTGACCAGCAGCCGTCCGTTCTGGTCCGGCGATGCGCACGTGGTGCCGATGATTACCGGCGCGACCATCCTGTGCTTCTCGTTCCTCGGCTTTGACGGTATCTCTTCTTTGTCTGAAGAGACCAAAGACGCTGAGCGCGTGATCCCAAGAGCCATCTTCCTGACCGCGCTGATCGGCGGGATGGTATTTATCGTTGCGTCTTACTTCCTGCAGCTGTACTTCCCGGATATCTCACGCTTTAAGGATCCGGATGCATCCCAGCCGGAAATCATGCTCTACGTAGCGGGCAAAACCTTCCAGTGGGGCGTGCTGATTTTCTCCAGCGTGACCGTTCTGGCCTCCGGCATGGCGGCGCATGCGGGCGTTTCACGTCTGATGTACGTGATGGGCCGCGACGGCGTGTTCCCGACCCGTTTCTTCGGTTATATCCATCCGAAATGGCGTACGCCGGCATGGAACGTGCTGCTGGTAGGGGCCATCGCGCTGCTGGCGATCCGCTTTGACCTGGTAACCGCGACCGCGCTGATTAACTTTGGCGCCCTGGTGGCATTCACCTTTGTGAACCTGTCAGTTATCTCGCAGTTCTGGATCCGTGAAAAACGCAACAAGACGCTGAAAGACCACTTTAACTATCTGGTTCTGCCGGTGTGCGGCGCGCTGACCGTGGGCGCGCTGTGGATCAACCTGGAAGAGAGCTCGATGATCCTTGGTCTGGTGTGGGGCGCTGTGGGCCTGATTTACCTGGCCTGCGTCACCCGCAGCTTCCGTAATCCGGTACCGCAGTACAACGAAGACGTCGCATAATCGATTGTCGCTATAAAAATGGCTCCCGCGCGGGAGCCATTTTTTTATCCTGCAGAAAGGCTAGCCCACTAAAAACTGCGCATACTCGAACAGCGCTTTAAGCAGCTCCGTCTTCTCTTTATCCCCTTCGTGCTGGTTATACAGCGCTTCCAGCTCCAGCGCGTAGGCCTGTAACGCTTCTTGCGTCAGCACCTCCTGACGATGCGCCAGCCAGCGCTGCTGCTCGGCTTCATCCAGGGTGCCGGGGAAATTACGCGCCCGGTAATTGAACAGCAGCTTCTCAATACGCTTATCGACGAATGAAATATCCAGCGCCGAAAGATTCTGCGGCTCGGTTTGCAGCACGATACGCATCGCCGCGCGATCGGCGTCGCTAAAGAAGCCGTTATAAAGCTGCGTATCGACGTTATCCGCAGGCACAAACGGCTCGGCCTCGGCAAAAATCGCCACCGCTTTTTCGCGCACGCCCGGATGTTCGCGCAGAGCTTTAAGATTATCCAGGCACCGCTGGCGGTCGATGCCCAGACGCTCCGCGTCCTCGGCACGCAGGGTGTTGGCGACGGGCCAGCACCGGACATTTATTAAGATGAACAAGTTTGATCGGCACGGCCGCCGCATCGCCCAGGGAAGATTTCGGCGTGTATAAACGCTCGCGCAGCGCATCGGTATCCAGTTCAAGCAGCGGCGTAATATCACCGGCAAGGTCTACCACAATGACCGCGTTGCGGTTTTCCGGATGCCAGGCAAGAGGGGCAATCCAGCTGGTGTTGCCGCGCCAGGCGCCGAACATGCCGGAGACGTGCACCAGCGGTTTCATCTGCGGGATATCGATGAGCGTCGTAAGCTTTTGCTTAGAACGGTGGCTGTAGAGATAGTCAAACAGCCGCGGCTGACGGGTTTTCACCAGCTGCGCCATGGCGATGGTGGCGTAAACGTCCGACATGGCGTCGTGCGCGTTGGCGTGCTCAATGCCGTTGGCTTTGGTGAGATGCTCAAGGCGGAAGCTCGGCAGACCGTCTTCGTTTTCCGGCCAGACGATGCCTTCCGGGCGCAGCGCGTAGCAGGCGCGCATCACGTCCAGCAGGTCCCAGCGGGAATTGTCGTTCTGCCAGCTCCAGGCGTAAGGATCGTAAAAGTTGCGATAGAAAATATTGCGCGTGACTTCATCATCAAAGCGCACGTTGTTGTAGCCCACCACGCAGGTTTTCGGCACGGTGAAAATATCGTGAATGCGTTTCGCAAATGCGGCTTCGTTCTCGCCGC
Source organism: Dryocola mayonis (assembly GCF_051307045.1). NCBI lineage: Bacteria > Pseudomonadati > Pseudomonadota > Gammaproteobacteria > Enterobacterales > Enterobacteriaceae > Dryocola > Dryocola mayonis. The sequence goes on along the minus strand of NZ_CP150452.1, from coordinate 2,735,665 downwards.
GCGCCAGCGCCTGCTGAGGCGTAATGCCGGTGATCATCACCGCTTCCGGCTGGGGCAAATAATCATCCGCGGGCCTGCAGTAAAACACCTCGGGCTCGCCGATAACCTTGAACTGGTCGTCGGTGCGGATGGCGGCAAACTGCGCGGGCCGGTCCAGCGACGGGCTCTTACCGAAGGTTTCATAATCATGGAAGAGGAACGTAGGGTGCGATGCGGTATCAGACACGAAAGTTACCATTAAGCTGATGAAGGTCTGGCTTAATGGTAACTCATTTGGCAGGGCATCAGAAGAAAACCCGCCGCTAGGGCGTCAGCCTTTGCGGCCGTGCGGCCTCGCGATTGAGGATGCGTTTTCCTAACGCAATTCCCGGCTTTTCAATCCTGTGGTAGAGGACCAGCGCGATAAGCCAGGTTAGCGGCAGGCATATTGCTGCCGCGACCAGAAAGCGCACCAGCGCAGGCAAATGGCTGAAGGCCGTGGTATGAATCAGCAGCCCGATGACCGGAATGACGATCGTTAAATGCAGCAGGTAGACCGAGTAGGAGATATCGCCGAAAAACAGGCTGATCGGGCGCGTCAGCAGGTAGCGCGGGTAGTGCGCCAGGCGGCTCAAACGCGTGCTTTTTTCCGGCCTCCAGAGCAGGCCGGCCATGCTGACGATCAGCAGGCATTCAACGATCAGGCGCAGGTGGTTTTCCGCAAGGCGCATTTGCCAGGCGACGACGGGGGCGAGCAGGGCCAGGGCCAGATAGCCTGTCTTGCGCTGGCGAACGGCCTGGGATATCAGCATGCCGGCGATAAAAAAGGGCAGCTTAATCAGGATCATCGACGGCATCGGGAAGGCTTCGAAGTAGTCCGGCAGCAGCCAGCGGGCCGCAAGGCAAAACAGCATCAGCATGGCCGCCGAAATTGAGAAGCCAAAACGCATGATAATCAGCATGATGAACGGGAACAGCAGGTAATACTGCATTTCCAGCCCGATGCTCCAGTCGGGCAGCACCGTACGGTATGAATAGTCCGGAATAAAGCCAAAAACGAACGTCGCATGGCTTGCGATATTCATCAATGAGTGGTCGGCATAGCGGCTGGTGAGGGTCGCGGTGGTGGGCCATGCGCCGGCGATAATACTGCGCATTTCCCCAAACCAGCCGCCGAAAACAAGCGCGAAGATAAGCAGTAAATAATAAAGAGGGGCAATTCTGAAAAAGCGCCTTAGCCAGAACGTGCGCCACGTATTAACGCTATTCCACGGCTCCTTTTCCTGCCGGTCCTGATAATTTTTCGCCATCAAATAACCGGACAGCAGGATAAAGAGATCGACGCCGAGGCCCGGGTCGTAAAGCAGCGGAATACGGCACTGGGTCAGCAGGCAAATATGTCCCAACAGCACCCAAAGCGAGGCGAAACCCCGCAGGCCCTCAAGTTCCGGCGTCCAGTATTTACTTTGCACCATGCTGGTACCTTCAGAATAAAATTCACGCGAAAAGGCACGATATAAATGAACAGCGGCGCTGGCAATAAAATGCTGGCCGGCAACGAGTACTATCAGATAATACGCAGGCCGGGCGGAAGAATAGCCGTGCAAAAACGGCTGGATAATATTGCAAACGGGCGAGCGTCATATCCTCTTGCAATTTTGGCGCGAAAAAAAATGTTAAATCCAGTACAACGAGCGGCTGAAAATAATGTTGTTGAGGATATATCGTTGAAGATCCGTCGGTTTGTTGCTTTTTCACTCCTGTCGCTTTCCGCCCATAGTGCTTTTGCCGACGAGAATTTCGTAAACGCGCCGCTGCCGCCGCAAATTCAGGCCGGCTCATGGGTGCTGATGGATTACAGCACGGGTCAGATCCTGACCGCGCAAAATGAACACGTACAGCGCAATCCGGCGAGCCTGACCAAGCTGATGACCGGCTATGTTGTCGACCGCGCCATCGACAGCAAGCGTATCAGCCCTGAGGATATCGTCACCGTAGGAAAAGACGCCTGGGCGCAGGGAAACCCCGTGTTTAACGGCTCGTCGCTGATGTTCTTAAAGCCCGGCGACAGGCTGACGGTGCGCGATCTGAGCCGCGGCCTGATTATCGATTCCGGTAACGACGCCTGCGTGGCGCTTGCCGACTATGTGGCCGGCGGCGAACCGCAGTTCGTCGCGATGATGAATAAATACGTGTCGCAGCTTGGCCTGCGCGATACCCATTTCGAAACCGTCCACGGCCTTGACGCGCCCGGCCAGCACAGCTCCGCCTATGATTTAGCCGTGCTTTCGCGGGCGATAATTCACGGTGAGCCTGAGTTTTATCATATGTACAGCGAGCGCAGCCTGACGTGGAACGGAATCACGCAGCAAAACCGCAACGGCCTGCTGTGGGATAAAAACCTTAACGTCGACGGGCTGAAAACGGGCCACACCTCCGGGGCAGGGTTCAACCTGATTGCTTCAAGCGTGGTCGGGCAGCGCCGCCTGATCGCGGTGGTGATGGGGGCGGACAGCCCGAAAGGGCGCGAAGAGCAGGCGCGCAAGCTGCTGCACTGGGGCCAGGACAACTTCGACACCGTGCAGATCCTGCATAAAGGCAAGAAAATCGGCTCGGAGCATATCTGGTATGGCGATACGGATACCTTTGACGTAGGCACTAACCAGGATGTATATATGGCTTTGCCGAAATCTGAAGTCCCTAATATCAAAGCGAAATATGTTCTTGATCGCCAGGACATGCAGGCGCCTTTAGCCGCCAGCCAGCGCGTGGGCGAAATCGAACTTTTTGACCGCGACAAGCTTATCGCCCACTGGCCGCTGGTTTCGCTTAGCGAAGTGAAGAAAGGCGGGATGTGGTCGCGCTTTAGCGACTACCTGCACCGCAAACTCTGATTTCCCCTGAGAAGGAATGACGGGAGAGGAGCGATCCTCTCCCGTTTTTTTTGCCTACACTAAAAGCGATCCTGCTCGCAGAACAAACGCGCTCTCCTCGCGGGAGCCGTCACACTTTGTTATTTATCTGTATATAAAAACAGTACAGGCCCAGACAGGAGGATGCATGGAATTCACCATACAACAGGCGCCGGAACGTACGGTTGCGGGTTTCCACATGGTTGGCCCGTGGGAAAAAACGGTCCATCAGGGGTTTGAGCAGCTCGCCCTATGGGTAAAATCACACGGCGTTAACGGCGCCGAGTGGCTGGCGATTTACTACGACAACCCTGAAGAAGTGCCTGCTGAAAAGCTGCGCTGCGATACGGTTGTGCGCGTGGCGGAGGATTTTGTTGTGCCGGAAAACAGCGAAGGGGTGATCACCACGCGCATCGAGGCGGGTGAGTATGCCGTTGCGCGAGCGCGCGTTGCGGACAATGATTTCGCCAAACCCTGGCAGCAGTTCTTCGCCCTCCTGCTGGCTGATGAACGCTATCAGCTAACCGGCAAGCCCTGCTTTGAGCACTATCTTAACGACGGTTCGCAAAGCGGCGTCTGGGAGCTTGATATGTACGTTCCGGTTGCCAGCAAGCGCTAATAACCATCCTGAAAATTGCAATAACATTATCCTTATCCGTCTTGATCTACGCCAAACGCCCGGAAGCTCGTTTTTCGGGTGTTTGCGTTTAGTCTGCTACAATCGCACTTTTGTTTTCAGGAGAAGGGTGTGCGCCCCGACAAATCACTTAGCCCGTTTGAAATTCGTGTTTACCGCCACTACCGCACGGTACACGGGATTCGCATCGCGCTGGCGTTTATTCTTACGTTTATTCTCGTACGCATGCTCAAGGTGCCTGAAGGCACCTGGCCACTGATTACCCTGGTGGTGGTGATGGGGCCCATCTCTTTTTGGGGAAACGTGGTGCCGAGGGCCTTTGAGCGCATCGGCGGCACCATTCTGGGCGCGGCGCTCGGGCTTATCGCGCTTAAGCTGGAGCTTTATTCCCTGCCGTTAATGCTGCTGTGGTGCGCCATCGCCATGTTTTTATGCGGCTTTCTGGCGCTCGGCAAACGTCCTTACCAGGCCTTGCTTATCGGCATCACGCTTTCGGTCGTCGTAGGTGCGCCGGCGGGGGATATGGAGATCGCCCTGTGGCGAAGCGGCGACGTCATTTTCGGCTCGCTGCTGGCGATGCTGTTTACCAGCATCTACCCGCAGCGGGCCTTTATCCACTGGCGTATCCAGATGGCGAACTTCGTGACCGCCTTCGGGCGCATCTATAACGCGGGCTTCTCTCCCAACCTGCTTGAGCGTCCGCGCTTAGAAAAACCGCTGCAAACCATCCTTAATGACGTTGTAAAAATGCGCGCATTGATTGGCCCTTGCAGCAAAGAAACGCGCATTCAGAAAGCGATTTTTGAAGCGATTCAGAAAGTGAGCCGCAATATGGTTTGCACGCTCGAGCTGCAAATTAACGCCTACTGGACCTCCAGGGCCAGCCACTTTTTAATGATTAACGCCCGCACGCTGCGCGACACGCAGCAGATGACGCAAAAAACCCTGAGTGCCATCGCGCTCGCCCTGCAGGAAGGCAACCCTTCCCCCATTTCCGCCAATACCGAAAAGCTCAGCGAAATTGTCAGCGAGCTGCGGCAGCTGATGCAGGAAGGGCAGGGCAGCGCGCTGCAGGAAACGCCGATCCACGGCTATGTGTGGCTAAGCCTGGAGCTGGCCCGTCAGCTGGAATTACTGTCGCAGCTTATCTGCCGCGCGCTGCGTAAATAGGCGCGCGAGCGCCCGCTTTGACGATGCTGGTTTCGATTCAGCCGTATTTGAGGTTAAGATAGGGGCAGCAACCGATAAATCATTGTCAACGGCAGCCGCTACCTTTATGGTTAGGGCAGTTGTCTTAACGAATCCGAGTATGAATTTAGCAGGGGTGTAAAAATGGAAAATACCAAGCCTTCTTTTCAGGACGTTCTGGAGTTTGTGCGTCTGTTCCGTCGCAAGAACAAACTGCAGCGTGAAATTCAGGACGTAGAGAAAAAGATCCGTGACAACTCAAAACGTGTTCTGCTCCTCGATAACCTGAGCGACTACATCAAGCCGGGCATGAGCATCGAAGCCATCCAGGGCATCATCGCCAGCATGAAGACCGACTACGAAGACCGCGTTGACGACTACATCATCAAAAACGCCGAGCTTTCCAAAGAGCGCCGCGAGATTTCCAAAAAGCTTAAAGCGATGGGTGAACTGAAGCCTGAATAAGCTTTGGTGAACATGAATCTGAAAACCGCCTGTCCGGCGGTTTTTTTACGTCTGGCGTCGCTTTCGGCGGCGTGATTTCCACACCCTTGTGTTTTTACCTTTTGATTAGAATAACGTTTCTGGCAAGGAGCGAACCTTGACGTTACTGGCATGGGCGGCGGCCTGGCTGCTGGACTACTGGCTTGGCGATCCGCCAGGCTGGCCTCATCCCGTGCGCTGGATGGGCAGGCTGATAGTCTTTATCCAGCGTATCGTCCGCAAATACTGCACCAGCGAACGGGCGTTAAAAGCAGGCGGCGGTCTGCTGTGGCTGACGGTCGTCGGCGCCAGCTGGCTACTGAGCTGGGCTATTTTGCATATGGCCTGGCTCATCAGCCCGTGGTTGGGCTGGCTGGTCGAAGTGTGGATGATCTACACCCTGCTTGCCGCGCGCTGCCTGAGCGACGCCGCGAAGGAGGTTTATTACGCTCTGCAGCAGGGCACGCTTGCGCAAAGCCGGGAAAAGCTTTCCTGGATCGTCGGGCGGGACACCTCGCGGCTCGAACGCCCGCAGATAGCCCGCGCGGCGGTGGAAACCGTGGCGGAGAACAGCGTTGACGGCGTCATTGCCCCGCTGTTTTTTCTGCTGCTGGGCGGCGCGCCGCTGGCGATGGCCTATAAAGCCATCAACACGCTTGATTCGATGGTCGGCTATAAAAATGAAAAATACCGCGCCATCGGCTATGTTTCCGCGCGAATGGACGATCTTGCCAACTATCTTCCCGCGCGGCTGGGCTGGCTGCTGCTTAGCGCTGCGGCCTGGTGTTTACGGATGGATTTCCGCCGCGCTTTACGTATCGGCTGGCGCGATCGCTACCGGCACAGCAGCCCGAACTGCGCATGGTCTGAAGCGAGCGTTGCCGGCGCGTTGGGCATCCGGCTGGGCGGCCCGAATACCTATTTCGGTCAGCGGGTGGAAAAGCCCTGGATAGGGGACGAGCTGCGCGAAATCGAAGCGAGCGATATTTTACGCGCCATCGATTTAATGATGCTGGCGTCCACGCTGGCATTGCTGTTATTTGCGCTGCTGCGCTGGTTAACGACCGGCGCGGCATAAGATTAAACAGGAGGCATGATGGGCAATGCCGTGATGATTCAGGGCACAGCTTCGGACGTCGGCAAAAGCGTGCTGACGGCAGGCCTGTGCCGCATTTTCATGCAGGACGGACTGCGGGTCGCGCCTTTTAAATCGCAGAATATGGCGCTTAATTCCGGCATTACGCCGGACGGCAAAGAGATGGGGCGCGCGCAGATTTTTCAGGCCGAAGCCGCCGGCATCGCGCCGGACGTGCGTATGAATCCCGTACTGTTAAAACCCACCAGCGACCGCAAAGCGCAGGTGGTGCTGATGGGCAAAGTCGCCGCCAGCATGGATGCCGTCGCCTATCACAATTACAAACCCCAGCTGCGCGGCCAGATTCAGGAGGTGTACCGCAGCCTTGCGGCCGAACATGAGGTGATGGTGCTGGAAGGCGCGGGCAGCCCGGCGGAAATTAACCTGCGCGACCGGGATATCGTCAATATGGGCATGGCTGAGCTGGCCGCATGCCCGGTGATTCTGGTGGCGGATATCGACCGCGGAGGCGTTTTTGCCGCGATTTACGGCACCATCGCGCTGCTGCTGGAGCATGAAAAATGGCGTGTAAAAGGCGTTATCATCAATAAGTTTCGCGGCGATAAGGCGCTGCTTTACTCGGGCATTGAACAAATCGAAGCCCTGACCGGCGTGCCGGTGCTGGGCGTGATGCCGTGGCTGAATATCGATCTGGAAGATGAAGACAGCGTGGTTTTGCAACGCGGCAAGTATGACGAGACGGCGGTAAAAGATCTGCATATCGCGGTGGTTCAGCTGCCGTATATGTCCAATTTCACCGATTTTAACGCCCTGGCGGCCCAGCCGGACGTACGCCTGCGCTATGTCAGCCGGCCGCCTGAGCTTCAGGACTGCGATCTTGTTATTCTTCCCGGCAGCAAAAATACCTTAAGCGACCTGCGCTGGCTGCGGGAGAACGGCCTGGAAAAAGCTTTGCTGGCGCACCAGCAAAAGGGCGGCGCGGTGGCGGGCATTTGCGGCGGCTACCAGATGCTCGGCAAGCATATCTTCGATTCGGTGGAGTCCGGGCTGCAGGAAATGCCGGGGATTGGCCTGCTGGACGTCATTACCCGTTTTGCCCACGAGAAAACCACTACCCGCGTAGTCGGTAAAACGCAGCCGGCGCTGCCCGGTATCTTCGGCGCCTGTGCGGGACTTAGCCTTGCAGGTTACGAGATCCATATGGGCGAAACGCAGCATGGTGCGGGGGTGGAAACTTTTGCCCGCCTGCACGAATGCAACGGCCAGCCTTACGCCTGCGAGGACGGGGCGGTAAACGCCGCGGGTAACGTGCTGGGCACCTACCTGCACGGCGTTTTCGATAACGGTGAATTTACCCGCGCGCTGCTTAACGCCCTGCGTGAACGAAAAGGTTTGCCGGCCTGGAAGGGCGAGCACTTTGATTATCAGCAGCATAAGCAGCGGCAGTTTGATATTCTCGCCGCCGCGATGCGTGAACATATTGATATCGAACGTATTTACCAGATTATGCGTGAGCATCAGGAGCCATGATGATTTTGATTACCGGCGGCGCGCGCAGCGGCAAAAGCCGCCATGCGGAGCGGCTGGCCGCCTCAAGCGAGCGCGTGCTGTACATCGCCACCTCGAAAATTTTCGATGAGGAAATGGCGGCCCGCATTCAGCATCACCGCGACTCCCGTCCGGCGCACTGGCGCACGCTGGAGCAGTACCGCGATTTAAACAGCGTTATCGGCGTGCAGAACGACCCGCAGCAGGCGATCGTGCTGGAATGCATCACCACGCTTATCACCAACGTTATGTTCGACGCGGCGGGCGATACGCCTGAGGATAAATGGGACTTTTCAGCCGTCGAGCGGCAGGTTAACCAGCAGATTGACCTGCTGCTGGCCGCCTGCGCCGCAAGCCCGGCGCCGGTCTATCTGGTGACCAACGAAGTGGGCATGGGCATTGTGCCGGAAAATCGCCTGGCCCGGCACTTTCGCGATATCGCCGGGCGGGTGAATCAACGTCTGGCGCAGCAGGCGCGGGAAGTCTGGCTGGTGGTCTCCGGGATTGGAGTAAAGATTAAATGATCTTCCGTTTATATTTTGCCACGCTGCAGTTTATGAGCCGTTTGCCGGTGCCTGGCCGCTGGTCGCAGGGGCTGGAAGTGGATCAGTACGTGCGCGGTATTATCACCTTTCCCTTCGTGGGCCTGCTGTTAGGCGCCCTTGCGGGCCTGGCGTTCACCGTGTTGCAGCCGTGGTGCGGCCTGCCGCTGGCCGCGCTGGCCTACGTGCTGGCGCTGGCATTGCTGACGGGCGGCTTTCATCTTGACGGCCTGGCCGATACCTGCGACGGCGTATTTTCGGCGCGCAGCCGGGATCGCATGCTGGAAATCATGCGCGACAGCCGTCTGGGCACGCACGGCGGGCTGGCGCTGATTATCGTGATTGTCGCTAAGGTTTTAGTCGTCAGCGAGCTCTCCCTGCGCGGCAACCCTATGCTGGCGGTGCTGGCTGCGGCCTCGGTAGCCGGACGCAGCGCCTCGGTGCTGCTGATGTACAACCAGAAATACGCAAGGGAAAAGGGCTTAGGCAATCTGTTTATCGGTAAGGTGAGCGGTAAGCAAACCGCGCTGACGCTTGCGGGCGGCGCGGCGCTTAGCCTGCTGCTTGTCCCGGCAACGGGGATATTCGCCTTCGCCGTTACGCTTGCCGCCACGGCCGGGCTGGCCTGGATGCTGCGCCGTACGCTCGGCGGGCAGACCGGCGATACGCTTGGCGCCGCCATCGAGCTTGGCGAAGTGATTTTCCTGCTGGCGCTTTTGTAGCGTCAAATTAACCCTTCAGAGAACAAACAGATGCAAACACTGGCTACGCTTCTGGCGGCAATCGCCCCTCTCGATCGCGACGCGATGCTCAACGCGCGGCGGTATATCGACGGCCTGTTAAAACCGCAGGGCAGCCTTGGCCGGCTGGAGACGCTCGCCGTGCAGCTGGCGGGCATGCCGGGCTTAAAAGACGGTCTGGATACCCGCCGTAAGGCCATTATGGTGATGTGCGCCGACCACGGGGTCTATGCGGAAGGCGTGGCGGCTGCGCCGCAGGCGGTAACCGCCATTCAGACCATGAATATGACGCGCCGCAATACCGGCGTATGCGTGCTGGGCGCGCTGGCCGGAGCCGAGGTGACGGTTGTGGACGTCGGCGTTGACAGCGAGCCGCTGCCCGGCGTGCTGAACATGAAGGTGGCGCGCGGCAGCGGCAATATCGCCACAGGCCCGGCGATGTCGCGCCGGCAGGCGGAAGATCTGCTGCTGGCCACGTCAAAACTGACGCTGATGAAAGCCGCTGAAGGCGTGCGGCTGTTTGGCGTGGGCGAACTTGGCATGGCTAACACCACGCCTGCGGCGGCGATGGTCAGCGTGTTTACCGACAGCGATCCGCTGGATACGGTGGGCATGGGCGCAAATCTGCCGGCCGACAAAATAGCCCATAAAGTCGCCGTGGTGCGCCGGGCGCTGGCGATCAACCAGCCCGACGCGGACGATGGCGTTGACGTGCTGGCCCGCCTCGGCGGCTTCGATCTGGTCGGCATGACCGGCGTGATGCTCGGCGCGGCGGCGGCGGGGCTGCCGGTGGTGCTGGACGGCTATCTCTCTTACGCCTCCGCGCTTGCCGCCTGTCGTATTGCGCCCGGCGTGCGCGACTACCTCATCCCCTCGCATTTGTCGGCGGAGAAGGGCGCGCAGCTCGCGCTCAGGCACCTGGAGCTGGAACCGTATCTGCATATGGGGATGCGTTTAGGCGAAGGCAGCGGAGCCGCGCTGGCGATGCATATCGTCGATGCGGCCTGCGCAATGTACAACCAGATGGAGACGCTGGCGGGCAGCAATATCGAACTGCCGGAAGGCAAATAGGTCAGCGGCGGGCGGCGCTTTGCTTGCCCTGCAATATTCTCAACTCAGACAGGGCGGATAAGCGAAGCGCCATCCGCCGGTTTTCACTCTTCGTGCATCACCCGTAAAAGCGTTGCCAGCAGCCCTGGAAAACGCGCATCCAGGTCTTCCTGCCGCAGGGAAATCAGATTTTCGCGTCCCTGCGGGCGCTGCCAGATGACGCCGCTGTCGCGCAGCACGCGCCAGTGGTGCGTCATCGTCGATTTCGCCACGTCCTTGCGCAGCGTGCCGCAGGCCTGTTCTCCCCGTTCCGCCAGCGTTCTGACGATATCCAGCCGCAAAGGGTTGCCCAGCGCAAAAAGCACATTTTCCAGGCGGATTTGTTCTCGTTCGGGGTGATTGGCGATCATACTCTTCCTGTCTCTGCTTGGCTTTTGCGGCCCGGTAATATACCCAAAGCCGGTGAGATTTACCTATAGATAAAATAGTTCGTATATACTCGTACAGTTGTACTATGATGTCGACACATTCAACAGCGGCAGCTTCTGTCGCTTACGGTCAAACAGACTAAGGACGCATCATGCCCCGACCCATCCCTCTCGAACGCTATCGCAACATTGGTATTTCCGCCCACATCGATGCCGGCAAGACGACGACGACCGAGCGCATTCTGTTTTATACCGGCATGAGCCATAAACTGGGCGAAGTTCACGATGGCGCAGCAACGACGGACTGGATGGCGCAGGAGCAGGAGCGCGGGATCACCATTACCTCCGCGGCGGTAAGCTGCTTCTGGCCCGGCATGGACAACGGCTTTGCGCCGCATCGTATCAATATCATCGATACGCCCGGCCACGTCGATTTCACTATTGAAGTGGAACGTTCCATGCGCGTGCTCGACGGCGCGGTGATGGTCTATGACTCGGTTGGCGGCGTTCAGCCGCAGTCCGAAACCGTGTGGCGTCAGGCCAACAAATACCATGTGCCGCGGCTGGCCTTCGTCAATAAGATGGACCGCCAGGGCGCGGACTTCTTCCGCGTGGTGCAGATGATGATTGACCGGCTGAAAGCGAATCCGGTGCCCATTGTTATCCCCATCGGCGCCGAGGATGGTTTCACCGGCGTTGTCGACCTGATCAGGATGCGCGCTATTTTGTGGGACGACGCCACGCAGGGGATGACCTTTAACTATGCGCCCGTGCCGGATGAGCTGCTTTCCACCGCGCAAAAGTGGCGTGAAAAGATGATTTCGGCGGCGGCCGAAGCTAACGAAACGCTGATGGATAAATATCTGGAAACGGGCGAGCTGGGCGAAGAGGAAATTGTCGCGGGCCTGCGTGCGCGCACCGTTGCCGGTGAAATTCAGCCGATGCTCTGCGGCAGCGCCTTTAAGAACAAGGGCGTGCAGCGTATGCTTGACGCCATAGTCGAGCTGATGCCGTCTCCGCTCGATATCCCCTCCATTCAGGGTGTGGATGAGAAAGGGCAAACGGTTGAACGTCATCCGGACGACCGCGAACCCTTCTCCGCGCTGGCCTTTAAGCTGATGACCGACCCCTACGTGGGCCAGCTGACGTTTATCCGCGTCTACTCCGGCGTGCTGAAAAAAGGCGACTCGGTATACAACCCGGTGAAAGGTAAGAAGGAGCGAATCGGGCGTATCGTGCAGATGCATGCCAACGACCGGCACGAGGTGGAAGAGCTGCGCGCCGGCGATATCGCCGCCTGCGTGGGGCTCAAGGACGTCACGACGGGCGACACGCTGTGCGATCCGAACGCCGTGGTCTCCCTGGAACGCATGGAGTTCCCGGAGCCGGTGATCTCGCTGGCCATCGAGCCGAAAACCAAAGCGGACCAGGAACGCATGGGCATCGCCCTGCAGCGGCTGGCTTCGGAAGATCCGTCGTTCCGGCTACACACCGACGAAGAGTCCGGCCAGACCATTATTTCCGGCATGGGCGAGCTGCATCTGGAGATCATCGTCGACAGGATGCGGCGCGAGTTTGGCGTGGAGGCGAATATCGGACGTCCGCAGGTGACCTACCGGGAAACCCTGCGCAAAACGGTGACGGATATCGAAGGGAAATTTGTCCGCCAGTCGGGCGGTAAAGGGCAGTATGGCCACGTGGTGTTAACCCTCGAACCGCTTGGGGCCGGCAAAGGCTTTGCTTTTGAAGACGCGACCAAGGGCGGGGTGGTGCCGCGCGAATTTATACCTTCCGTTGAGAAAGGCATCCGCGAGGCGCTGAACAACGGCGTACTGGCGGGCTATCCGGTGGTGGACGTCAAGGTGACCCTGACCTTTGGCTCGTATCATGACGTGGACTCTTCGGAGATGGCCTTCAGAATGGCGGCCATCTTTGGCTTCAAAGAGGGCGCGCGCCGGGCAAGCCCGGTCATTCTGGAACCCATCATGCACGTCGAGGTGGAAACGCCGGAAGAGTATGCCGGCAACGTGATGGGCGATCTCGCCTCACGGCGCGGCATGGTGCAGGGCATGGATGAAAGGTTCGGCAGCCATATTATTCGCGCCGACGTGCCGCTTTCAGAAATGTTTGGCTACTCGACCACGCTGCGCTCCATGTCCCAGGGACGCGCGACCTATAACATGGAGTTCCATCATTATGCGCAAGCGCCAGATAACGTGGCGGAGGCCATTATTGCGAGCCGCAGCAAATAGTTAGTCTTTAAAAAAGGCCGCTTAAGCGGCCTTTTTATCAGCAGCAGAAAAGCTACCTTTTATAGTTTCCGGGCGCTGATAACAGCATTTTTCGCATGCGATCCATCACGGTATTTAAATCCACCGCTCGCTTAATCATGCTGCGTATTCTGTCCGAATCGTTGACGCCTTTCTTTACGTATTTCGCAATGTATTGCAGAACGTAGCTGTCCTCGTCGCTACGCGTAAAAGAGGAGAGCGTTTCCACGGTGCGCAAAATATGGCCCGCCAGCGGCTGGCGTTGATTATCCGCAGGGCTGACGTAACTGGCCTGCAATCCGTCCCGGCGCGCGTTAAAAATATCGTATTTTTCAACGGCATGATGCTTTTTAACGATGTTTACCCGCTTAGCTAACAGATACTGAACCAGTATCCTGCTGTAGCCCGTCAGCATAGCCGCGTGAAATATCGTCAACGGCATATCGCATATTCTTATCTCAATCGTGCCCAGGGGCCGGCTGCGGCCTGACATACCAGTAAATATCCTTGATGCTTTTAATGATGCCGATATCGCTCAGCTCCTGGTAAAGCGCGACGAATTCGTTCCAGTTATAAATGTTTTCGATAAGCTCGCTGTTGAGAAAGGCGTTCTGCCCGGTAAAGCGCGAGCTTGAAAAGGAGGTATCCACGCCGTTAAGCCACGGCGAGGAGGCGCTTAGCGCCACCAGATGCGGCAGATAGGGGATGAGCGCGTGGCAAAGATAAATGGCCTCATCGCCATCCTGCACGCCAATGTGGATATGCTGGCCAAATACGCAGGCCATTTTGGTGATGTAGCCGTAGCGTACCGCGAGATTTTGATGGCGCTGCAGGTCGCTTATCACCTGTTCCCGCCAGTCGCCATCCAGATGGCGCCCGCCGCCCGCCACGTCGCAGCCATGTTGCCTTGCGACCTCACGCACGTTGCGCGCAAGACAGGAAAGTTCTTCATGCAGATCCAGCACCGAAGCGTGCACCGAGCTGTTCAGCTCGATCATCGACTTGGTTAGCTCAGGCTTTATCTGTTGGCTGTTTCCCATATCGGCCAGGACGCTATCAGCTTTATCCACCAGCCGGGCATCCATCCTGTCTATCAACTGGAGTTCCAGTTCGGTGCCTGTCGTAAACCGCAGCGATCGGGTAAAAGGTAGAGATACCATAATGTCCTCTGCACTGAGTTGCCGTGTGATAACCGTCGATAAAAGTGTAGGTCAGCCAGGCGCGTTTAGCAGAGGTCATTGCTTTGCGAAAAAAATCCCGCCAAATGTAACTAACAAGTTAGTTATGTGATATTAATCGTGTTTATCTAACGCCTTAATTTCTATAATTCTTTGTTAACGATCATTATTTTAAACACGTTTAGAATTGACGTTTTTTTTGCAAAAACAATGAGGTAACGGAAATGAATCAACCCGACAGTCATAAACTGTCCCTCAATACCGCAACGGTGCGGCAGCGATGGAAACTTGATCAGATCGTTGAAGGCTGCGCCCGGCATGAGATCCGCGGCATAGCTCCATGGCGCGACCAGGTACAGGCGCTGGGATTAAAAGAGTCCGCGCGGCTTATTCGCCACCACGACCTGATCCTTAGCGGCTACTGTCGGGGCGGTATGTTCCCCGGCAGCACGCCCGAGGAACGTCGTGAGAAAGCGCTGGATAATCGCCGGGCGGTGGATGAAGCGCTTGAACTTGGCGCGCCTTGTCTGGTGCTGGTGGTGGGCGGGCTTCCTGCAGGCTCCAAAGATTTGCCCGGCGCCAGGCAGCAGGTGCGCGATGGCTTAAGCGAACTGCTGGACTATGCGCGCCCGCTGGGAATGCCGCTGGCGATTGAACCTTTGCATCCCATGTATGCCGCCGAGCGCGCATGCGTAAACACGCTGGCGCAGGCTAACGATCTGTGTGACGAACTGGGGGATGAAGGGCTGGGAATCGCGGTTGATTTATATCACACCTGGTGGGACCCACAGTTCCAGCAGCAGATTGAAAGGGCGGGGCTGCGTCGGCTGCTGGCTTTTCATATTTGCGACTGGCTGGCCCCGACGACAGATATGCTATTGGATCGCGGGATGATGGGCGATGGCGTGATCGATATCAGGGGTTTTCGTCAGGCGATAGAGATGCTGGGTTATGCAGGCCTGCATGAAGTCGAAATCTTTTCACAGAACAACTGGTGGCAGCGGGACCCGGACGAAGTGCTCGCCATTTGTAAACAGCGCCACCGTGAATTTGGCTAGCGCCTGTATTTTCCCAGAGTTCGCAACTCTGGGAAAATTCGCCCAGGCGGTTTCAGGACTTACAGGCCATAAAGCTTAAGCAGGCTTTGCATGCGCTGGGTGGCAAGCTGCGGGTTCTGCAGCAGGCCCGGCCTGGTCTGCCAGGCGGAAGATCGCGGCATAATGGCTAATCTCGCGCGCGGCCTGCATCCCGCCCGCCATCGTGAAATGTTTCTGCTGGCCGTTAAGCCAGGCAAGAAACACAATGCCCGCCTTGTAATATTGCGTCGGCGCCTTAAAGATTTCCCGCGACAGGGGAACGGTTGGGTTCATCAAACGGTAGTATTCACTCTTATTGCCCTGCGCCAGCTCGTTGAGCGCGGCTGCGGCAACCGGAGCGATGGCGTCAAAAATGCCTAATAGCGCATGCGAGTAATAGCCATCTTCTCCCTCGATCAGCTCCGGATAATTAAAATCGTCGCCGGTAAACATTTTTACCTGTGATGGCAGGCGTTTACGGAAAGCGATCTCTTTTTCCTTACTCAGCAGCGAAATCTTAATGCCCTCAACTTTGTCAACGTTGTTTGAGATGATCTCAAGTACGGTATCGGCGGCGGTTTCAAACGCCGTCGAACCCCAGTAGCCGGTCAGCGCCGGATCAAACATATCGCCCAGCCAGTGCAGGATAATTTTATCTTTGCTTTGTTCAAGCAGGCGGTTATACACGGCGAGATAATCCTGCGGCGTTTTTGCCACTTTCGCCAGCGCCCGGCTGGCCATCAGAATAATTTTCCCGTTGTGTTTTTCCACCAGCTCCATCTGTTCTTCATAAGCCGCAATCACCTGTGCAAGCGTCGTAGCTTCGGCCGCCTCCAGCTGATCGGTTCCCACGCCGGCGGCAAGGTCGGCGCCCGGCACCGTTTTCGCTTCCTGTAGCGTACGGACAATCAGCTCCCTGGCGATGTCCCAGCTTATTCCCATGCCGCGTTGGGCGGTGTCCATCGCCTCGGCAATATTGAATCCCAGGCGCCAGAGATGATGCCGATAGGCCAGCGTCGAATCCCAGTCGACGCGCGGGTTTTTTAGCCAGTCCGCTCCCTGGTGCTGAGGATCTATGACCACGTGTGCGGCGGCATAGGCGATACGATTAAAAGCAGGTGTAATAGCGATAGCGCGTTCTTCTGTAGTCAGCAGACGATAATCAGCGATGATGCCTTCAGGCGTTGGCAGATGAATATTCAGCATGTTTTTTCCTTCGTTAAGTATCTATTTAGTTACTTGTTATGTTTACTTTTCGACCCATGAAAAGTCAAGATACAAAAGGCTAAAGTGATAACCCGGACTGCTTCCCGTAGCCGGGTTACCGCCTTTGATGTGAATAATTGTCGGCGAGTTAACAACAATTATTTAACAGGATTGACATCAATATCTATCCATTGTAGTAACTATCTAGTTATTTATTTATTATATTCAGGCGTCGCTGCGGGGCAGCGATGCGACCAATAGCTGGCAGGAGGACGACCATGTATTTGACTGAAACCCATCAACAGATCCGCGAAATGACCCGCAAGTTTGCCGACGAAGTGATTCGCCCTCAGGCCGAAGAGCTGGATCGCGAAGAACGCTTTGCCGGCGAGATTTATCAGCAAATGGGCGAGCTGGGGCTTTTTGGCATCACCGTTCCGGAAGAGTACGGCGGGGTAGGTCTGGATGCGGTAGCCTATGCCGTGGTGATGGAAGAGCTGTCCCGCGGTTATGCTTCCATCGCCGACCAGTGTGGGCTGGTGGAGCTGCTGGGAACGCTGCTGTCAAAATACGGTAATGCCGAACAGCGCGAACAGTGGCTGCCGGGGTTGTTAAGCGCGTCTGTTAAAGGCGCTTATTGCATCACCGAAGCCGGGGCTGGTTCTGACGTCTCCGGCATTAAAACCACCGCTACGCGTACCGAGGACGGCTGGGTGCTAAGCGGCAGCAAGCTGTGGATCCATAATGCGCCGGTGGCCGATGTCGCCTTCGTACTTGCGCGCACGGATAAAGAAGCCGGCCATCGCGGTATGAGCATCTTTATTGTCGACTGCTCCCGCGAAGGGGTTTCCCGTGGCGCAAAAGAACACAAAATGGGGCAGCGCTCCTCGCAGGTCGGCGAGTTACACTTCAACCAGGTAAAACTGCCGGCCCAGGCGCTGCTGGGGCCTGAAAACCGCGGCTTCCATATTATGATGAGCGTGCTGAATAAAGGCCGCGTGGGCATCGGTGCGCTGGCGGTAGGCATTGCGCGCGCCGGGCTTGAAGCGGCCATTGAGTATGCGAAACAGCGCGAACAGTTCGGTAAACCTATCGCTGATTTCCAGGGCGTGCAGTTTATGCTGGCGGATATCGCCAAAGACACCGAAGCCGCGCGTCTGCTGGTGCACAGCGCGGCGTATAAAATTGACACCGACGCGCCGGATACCTCAATTGCCTGCTCGATGGCTAAATGCTTTGCTGGCGATGCCGCGGTGCTTCACAGCGGTAATGCGGTGCAAATCTTTGGCGGCGGCGGTTACATTCGCGGCGTTGAGGTGGAGCGTCTGTATCGCGATGCCAAAATCACCCAAATCTATGAAGGTACTAACCAGATCCAACGCATGATTATCGGCCGTAATCTACTGGCGTAGCGCCGGATAAAGAAGGTTGAGCACCCCTGACGGGGTGCTTTTTTTTGCGTGTAATGCGGGGCGGGCAGAGGGAAGGGTGGATATCGCACGCAAAGAAAACCCCGGCGCTTGCCGGGGCTGAAAGTCGTAACATCACATATTAGGATAGTTGGGGCCGCTTCCCCCTTCCGGCACCGTCCAGACGATATTCTGGAAAGGATCTTTAATATCGCAGGTTTTACAGTGCACGCAGTTCTGCGCGTTTATCTGTAATGCAGATTTGCCTTCTAAGGCGATGATTTCATAAACGCCCGCCGGGCAATAGCGCTGCGCCGGCTCGGCAAAAAGCGGCAGCGTTTCCCGCACGGACAGTCCGGCATCTTTCAGTTTAAGATGGCAAGGCTGATCCTCATCATGCGACGTATTAGCCAGATATACGGAAGAGAGCTTGTCAAAGCTCAGCTGGTTATCCGGCTTCGGATAGGCGATCGGCGTGCTTTGTTCAGCGCAGCGCAGCTGCAGATGATCCGCTTTTCTGTCATGCAACGTAAACGGCAGCTTTCCTTTAAACCAGTTTTGCTCGATATAGTTGAATGCGCCGCCCAGCAGGGTGCCGAAACGGTGCAATGACGGCCCAAAATTGCGCGACCGGCGCAGCTCTTCTCCGATCCATGATTCGCTAAACGCCTGCGCGAAACCGCTAAGATCTCTTTTCTCACCGGGAGTAGCCGTTAAGGCCTGATATACCGTTTCTGCCGCCAGCATCCCGCTTTTCATTGCCGTATGGCTGCCCTTAATCTTGGCGAAGTTAAGCGTCCCCGCGTCGCAGCCAATCAGCAGTCCACCGGGGAAATGCATTTTCGGCAGCGCGTTGATACCCCCTTTAGTAATGGCGCGCGCTCCGTAAGATATACGTTTCCCGCCGCTCAGGGTTTCGCTAAAGGCCGGGTGGTGCTTCATGCGCTGAAACTCATCGAACGGGCTTAGCCAGGGATTGCGGTAGTTGAGATCGACAATCAGCCCAACCACGACCTGGTTGTTTTCCGTATGGTAGAGAAAGCTACCGCCCGATGTTTCGCCGTTAAGCGGCCAGCCGGAGGCGTGTATAACGCGGCCGGGCTGGCTTTTTTCCGGCGCGATCTCCCACAGCTCCTTAATACCAATCGCGTAATGCTGCGGGTCGGAATCGGCATCAAGCTGATAATTGGCGATTAGCTGTTTGCCCAGATGACCGCGGCAGCCTTCGGCGAAGAGCGTATATTTCGCCAGCAGGTTCATACCCGGCGTAAAACCGGGTTTTTCTTCCCCTTTAGCATTGAGCCCCATATCGCCGGTCGTGACGCCAGCTACCGCGCCCGCATCATCATAGAGAATGCTGGCGGCGGCGAAGCCCGGAAAAATATCCACCCCCAGCGACTCGGCCTGCCGGGCGAGCCAGCGGCAAAAATCCGCCAGGCTGATGACATAATTACCTTCGTTGTGCATCGGAGCAGGGATAAAAGCGGCGGGGATCTTCCAGAACCTTTCGGCATCGCGTAACAGCAACAGCTCGTCTTCAGCGACGGCGGTATTCAGCGGCGCGCCGAGCTGCTGCCAGTCAGGAAAAAGCTCGTTGAGCGCCCGGGGCTCAAATACCGCTCCGGAAAGAATATGCGCGCCAATCTCGGCGCCTTTTTCAATAACGCAAACGCTCAGCTGGCGATCTTCTTCTCGCGCCATCTGCATCAGCCGGCAGGCTGCCGACAGCCCGGCAGGGCCGCCCCCGACAATGAGGACGTCGAATTCCATCGTTTCACGTTCCACCATAACCTCCATCTTTCGTTGCCTGCCCCTTGGTAATCAGAGTTTTGCTACCAGCTGCGGGACAATCTCGAACAGATCGCCCACCAGGCTGTAATCCGCGATTTTGAAAATCGGCGCTTCTTCGTCACTGTTAATGGCAACGATGACTTTGGCATTGCTCATCCCCGCCAGGTGTTGGATCGCGCCGGAGATACCCACCGCGATATAGAGATCGGGCGCAACAATCTTACCGGTCTGTCCAACCTGCAGATCGTTAGCGACCATACCTGCGTCAACGGCGGCCCGCGATGCGCCGACCGCGCCGTGCAGCTTGTCGGCAAGCTGTTCGATCAGCGCAAAGTTTTCGCGGCTGCCTAACGCCCGGCCGCCGGAAACTACTACGCGCGCGGTAGACAGCTGAGGACGGTCTGACTGCGCCAGCTCTTCGCTAATGAAGTCAGCGCCCGGCTGGTTAACGACATCGCTTACCTCTTCAATCGGCGCTGAGGATTCCCCGCTTTGGGCCGCCGGGAAACTGGAGGCGCGGACGGTCAGCACCACCAGCTTATCGTGGCTCTCGACGGTGGCGATGGCGCTGCCTGCATAGATTGGGCGTCTGAAGACGCTGGGACTGATAACCGAAATCACATCGGAAATTTGCGCAACGTCGGCCAGCGCCGCCACGCGGGGCAGGATATTTTTACCATTTGAGTTGGCGACGGCGAGGATATGGCTGTAACCCTCGCGCAGGGAGAGAATCAGCGCGGCAACGTTTTCGGCCAGCTGATTTTTACAGGCGGCGTTGTCCGCCAGCAATACTTTTGACACGCCCGCAATGCGCGCCGCTTTTTCCGCTACCGCGCGGCAATTTTCGCCCGCCACCAGCAGGGTAATGTCGCCGCCAAGCTCCCGGGCGGCGCTGACGGCGTTAAAGGTCACCGCGTTGAGCTGGTTATTGTCATGTTCGACGAGAAGTAGAGTAGCCATATCAAATCACCTTCGCTTCGTTTTTCAGCTTGTTCAACAGTTCATCCACGCTATCGACGCGTACGCCTGCCTCGCGCACCGGCGGGGCTTCTACTTTTAACAGCGTCGTGTGCGGAGGTAGTTCAAGGTCATATTCCTCAACCGGCCTGATGCTGAGCGGCTTCTTCTTGGCCTTCATCATGTTGGGCAGGGAGGTATAGCGCGGTTGGTTAAGACGCAGGTCGGTAGTGATGATGGCCGGGAGCGACAGGGACAGGGTTTGCAGGCCGCCGTCAATCTCACGCGTAACGATAGCCCGGTCATTATCAATGCCAACTTCTGCGGCGAAGGTTCCCTGCGGATAGCCGCAAAGCGCGGCGAGCATCTGCCCGGTTTGGTTGTTGTCGCCGTCTATAGACTGTTTCCCCATCAGGATCAACGACGGCTGTTCCTGTTCGACGACTTTCGCCAGCAGCTTCGCCAGGTTAATTGGTTCAAGGGCCTGCTCGGTGGAGATTAACAATGCACGATCGGCGCCCATGGCTAACGCGCTGCGCAGCTGTTCCTGGGCGATTTCCGGACCGATAGTCACCACCACAATCTCACTAGCCAGCCCTTTCTCTTTCAGGCGAATGGCTTCTTCAACCGCAATCTCGCAGAAAGGGTTGAGCGCCATTTTCGCGTTGGCCAGATCGAGCTGGCTGCCATCGCTTTTAACCCTGATTTTTACGTTATGATCGACAACGCGTTTAACGGGGACGAGAATTTTCATCGCTACCTCTCGGGATGTTTTCACATGTTTTTTTCAATTTAAGTAAATAACTATTTAGTTATTTAATCAACCGATTTTTGCCCATGGATAAGCACATGGGCAGCAATTTGTGATCAGTTCGACGCGATAATCAGATCGCTTGCTTTCTCTGCAATCATAATCGTCGGCGCATTGGTATTGGAGCTGACCAGGCTTGGCATCACCGAGGAGTCCACCACGCGCAGCCCCTCGATACCCCGGACGCGTAACTGCGTATCAACGACCGCCATCTCGTCGATTCCCATTTTGCAGGTTCCCACAGGGTGATAGCAGGTGCGCGCAAAATTGCGGATGTAGTTTTCCAGATCCCTGTCGCTTTGCGCCTCGCTGCCGGGCATATGCTCACGGCGAATATAGGGCGAGAACGCGCTTTGCTGCATGATATTGCGCATCAGCTTGCATCCCTCAACGGTCATTTTCAGATCGTAAGGATCGCTGAGGTAGTTTGGATCGATGAGCGGGGCGTCGCTGGAGTCTGCGGTTCGCAAAGTCACCCGGCCACGGCTGCGCGGACGCAGAAAATAGCTGTTGATAGTGACGCCCGAACCGGAAGGCACCGGTTCGATACCGGCTTCTACGCCCGCGCCCGCCAGGAAATGGATTTGCGTATCCGGATTAACGGACTGCTTATCGGCATACCAGAACGCGCCGCCTTCAACAATATTCGAGCACACCGGCCCTTTGCGGAACAGCATATATTCCAGCCCGGCCCACAGCATCCAGTGCGTCTTTTTGTACTTGTCGTAGCTAAGGGCGTTGCTGAGTTCGAAGATCAGATCGACGCCAAGATGGTCCTGCAGGTTCTCTCCAACGCCGGGCAGATCCACCGCCACCGAAATCCCTTTTTTCGTCAGTTCATCCGCCGCGCCAATGCCCGAAAGCTGCAGCAGTTTAGGCGAACCAATTGCGCCGGCGCTAACGATAACTTCGCGGCTGGCGTGCAGTAGCAGCCGCTTACCGTCCTGATAAATCTCCACGCCGACGGCGCGATTGTTATCGATTATCAGACGTGAAATATGGCAGCCGGTTTTAATGGTGAGATTACCTCGTCGGCCCGCGTCTTTAAGATAACCCACCGCCGCAGAACAGCGGCGGGCGTTACGGGTAGTGGTTTGATACAGACCGCAGCCGGCCTGCGTGGCGCCGTTGAAATCAGGATTATAGGGCAGACCCGCCTGCTGACAGGCTTTGCTAAAAGTTTTGCTCATCAGGTTGGCGCTGACCGGGCTGGAAACGCCCAGAGGTCCGCCCGAGCCGTGCCAGGCATCTGAAAAAGTATCGTTATCTTCGGATTTAATGAAATAGCGCTGAATATCGGCAAACGACCAGCCTTCGCAGCCTTCTTCCGCGGCCCAGCGATCGTAATCCGAGGGCGTGCCGCGGGTGAACACTTCGGCGTTGATTGAGCTGCCGCCTCCCAGCACGCGCCCCTGAGCAAACAGCAGTTCCCGGTTGCCAAGCTGAGGCTGGGATACGGTTTTATAACCCCAGGTCAGCGGCCCGGCGGTAAGTTTGCTAAAGCCGACGGGCAAATGGATATAAGGGTTGCTGTCCTTCGGGCCTGCCTCAACCAGCAATACCTTACAGTCGGCGTTTTCGCTTAAGCGTGACGCGAGAACGCTACCCGCCGAACCGCCGCCAATAATAATGAAGTCGTACATGTCTGATCCCCTGCCCAAAAATCATTCAGCGAGCCATTTGGCGCGCTGGCCTAACTGGATATGCACGGATTTAATTTCGGTATATTCATCAAGGCCGTAGCTGCCGCTTTCGCGTCCGATGCCCGATTGCTTAAAGCCGCCGGAAGGCAGTTCAGGGCCGCCGGCGATAGTGGTATTCACCCACAGTCTGCCCGCTTTCAGATCGCGGAATCCCTGGACCGCTTTATCCAGGTTGGAGGTCCAGACGCTGGCCGCCAGCCCGTAACAGGTATCATTGGCAATCCTGATGGCCTCTTCATAGCTGTCAAAAGGCGTTACGCAAAGCACCGGCCCGAAGATCTCTTCGCGGAAAACGGTCATCTCCGGGGTAACATCATCAAAAATAGTGGGTTCGATAAACAGGCCTTTGTCGGTCTTAACCGCGTGGCCGCCGGTAAGCAGCCGGGCTCCCTCTTTTTTTCCCTGCTCGATATAGCCCAGCACGGTCTGGTAGTGTTTCTCGGTGATAATCGCGCCAATCTGCGTGCTTTCATTTAGCGGGTCGCCGCTTTGCACTTTCTTCGCGCGTTCAACCAGCTTCCGGCAGAATTCTGCATGGATTGAACGTTCAACCAGCAAACGGCTGCCGCTTACGCAGCACTGCCCGGTATTGAACAGGAAGCCAAATAACGTGCCGTCGAGGGCCGCGTCCATATCGGCATCGGCGAAAACGACCTGCGGGTTTTTGCCGCCCAGCTCCAGCCCCAGACGCTTAATATTTTTTGCCGAAGCCTGCAGGGCCATCTGGCCGACGGCGGTGGAACCGGTAAAGGACACCATGTCGATGTCGCTATGCTCGGTGATGCGTTGACCCACTACCGAACCGCTGCCGGTCACGACGTTAAACACGCCGTCAGGCAGGCCCGCTTCTTTAAGAATCCCCGCCAGCAGCAGCGTGGTGCCGGAGGTGATTTCGGCGGCTTTCGCCACCAGCGTACAGCCCGCCGCCAGAATATAGGGGTAACGCTCCGCGCCGATAAAGAAAGGGAAGTTCCACGGCGTAATAACGCCGACTACGCCGATGGGTTCGCGCGTAACCAGACCCAGCATATTGTCGCCGAGGTTATTAAAGCTGTCGCCGTTAACGCTGCGCGCCAGCCCGGCCGCATATTCCCAGATATCCGCCGCGCCCTGGATCTCGCCGCGGGACTGGGTAAGGGGCTTACCGGTTTCCAGCGTTTCGAGCAGCGCCAGCTCGGCCAGGTTCTCACGAATGAGCTGCGCGGTTTTCAGCATAACCGCTGCCCGCGCGCCGCCGCTGATACGCGACCATGTGCCGGAGTCAAAGGCTCCGCGGGCGGCTTTTACCGCGTCATCAACGTCCTCGGCGGTTCCGGCCGGATAAGTGCTAACCACACTATCGTGCGCCGGGCTTTTACGGACAAAACTTTCGCTGCTATGACCCTTGGTCCATTTGCCGTTGATGAACATCTGAAATTCACGTGCTTTTTCAGGCAGCAAAGGGTGGTTAACGTCTACATGATGAAATGTATTGCTCATAATCCTCTTTCCCATAGTTCATAGCATTCCTTACCGGTCGGTAAGAGCCTGTGCGTGTTAATGGTCATCCTGCGCGGTTTGTGCTGAAGGCTGGCAAGATAAAAAGAATGTTAATTACTCTTATCCAACTGTTTTAAATACATAAAAAATAATTTATATAACTATATAGTTACATATGTTAGCACGGTGTTTTTGCCTTGGATAAGGAATCGCCATTACTTGTAATGAAATTGTTAAGCGGCTTGCAGAAAGGATATTACGCAAAAATTTTTCTTGATTTCCGCCAATGAGTAAGGGTTAATCATCAGCCAGATCCGCAACCAAAATGATGTAATGATTAAATCAGCTTCTGAAAAAACAGCACAGGTCCGCGACCCTATTGCGACACAAAACCGGATCCTGAAAGCGGCGAAACGAGAGTTCGCGCAAAAAGGGCTCGGCGGCGCGCGCATTGACGTGGTTGCTGAAAAGGCAAAGTCAAATAAACGAATGATTTATCACTATTTTGGTAGCAAGGAGCAGCTTTTCCAGAAGGTTGTTGAAGACTCCTATCTTGATATCCGCGCCGCTGAAAAAAAATTAAATCTCGAAAGCCTGGAGCCGCAGGAAGCGGTCGAAACGCTGGTCAGATTTACCTGGAATTACTACCTGAAAAACCCGGAGTTTCTGACGCTGGTAAACAGCGAGAATCTTCATCGCGCCGTGCACCTGAAAAAATCGGTGGCGATTAAATCCGCGCAGAAATCCATGGTGACGCTAATGCAGGGTATTCTCGAGCGCGGCGTTGAGCAGGGGGTTTTCAGAGCGGGTGTCGATGCTGAGCAGCTGGTGATTACCATAGCGGCGGTAAATTACTATTACTTTAATAATAAGTATACCGGCGCCATTTTGTTTGACCGCAATTTTATGGATGCGGATTCCCTGCAGCAGCGCCTTGATTTCAACGTCGAAACGATAATGCGGATATTACAGCCCTGATACCCGCATTATCTTTACGATTCAGAGAGATACAGTAGCGGGGTAAACGACTTTTGGACTAAATTGCATACGCTGTAAAATATCCTCTTCAAGGTTAACCCCGCTGACCACCGCAATCAGCTCCACGCCTTCTTCCGTCAGTTTGAAAACGGCGCGTTCCGTGACATACAGTACTTCCTGCCCGCGTTTAATGGCCTCAGGCCCGCTGAAGGTGATATGTCGAACCTTCTGCACCAGTTTGGGAATCTGGCCGTGAGATTCGATTTGTAAACGGTCGCCCTGCTGGCAAACCTGCAAGCCTTTTGCTTCGAAGGTGCCGCAGAAGACCACTTTTTTGGCTCCGCAGGTAATATCAATGAAGCCGCCGGGCCCCGACGATGGTATCGCCAAGCTGCGAGACGTTGACGTTGCCTTCAGCGTCCATTTCGCCCATTCCCAAAAAGGTAATGTCCAGACCGCCGCCGCAAAACAGATCGAACTGATCGAGAGAGCTGACGATGGCGTGGGGATATTTTGCCGCACCGAACAGTGCGCCATCAAGAAGCTGGCCGTTATGTATGCCTTGCTCCACCATCTGCCAGCAGGAGCTTACCAGGGATTTTTCCGCCATCGCCGGGATGCCGCCGGGAATACCGAACCCGTAATTGACGCGCATATTGGGTTGCAGTTCACGCACCGCCAGCCCTGAAATCAGGCGGCGAATGCCTTCCGCAGGCTCTTCGAGCGGATATTCATCCGGCGGCGCGACCTGACCGGAAATGGCCGGATCGTATTCGGCGAGGTAGCTTTGCCACTGCGCAGGGCACTCCACGATATGGTCAATCATCACGCCGGGTACCGTCACTTTACGGGCCGGCACAAAGTGTTCGCTGGCGGTCGATTTCACCTGAGCGATCACCATGCCGTTATTATTGTGCGCGGCTAACGCCACCGCGTAGGTATCCAGCTCGGCCGGCTCTTCGCTGGTGGAAATATTGGCGACCACATCCGCCTGTGAACCATGAATCACCGCCACATCGACCTTGAACGGCTTGTAATGGAGCCAGGTTTCACCGTCGAGTTCGATGCGAGAAACGATATCTTCGCAGGTGATATCGTTGCACTTTCCGCCGCTGATAAGCGGATCGACAAAGGTGCCCAGACCCACGCTTGAAATGACGCCCGGACGACCGGCGCCGCTTTCGCGATACAGCGTCATGATTATTCCGGTGGGTAAACAATAGGCTTCGATTTCATTGTCACGCGCCATTTTTTGTAGCTCGGATGACCAGGACCAGTGCCCGCCGATGACCCTTTTTACCAGCCCCGGGATAGCCAGACGACCCAGGCCCGATCCCTTACCGTTGCCGATGCCTAAGGCATGAATAAGGGTGAGATTGCGGGGGTGTCCGGTTTCACGATAGCGCGTCGCGATGGCCGCCATGACATAGTCCGACTCCAGCAGACCGCCTCCCGATCCGGTGAAGGCAACGGTTGAATTATCTTTAATCAAAGCAACGGCTTGATCGACGCTTTTCAGTTTGCCATGCATTCTCGCTATCCTCTTTGTAATTCACAACACAATAAAGTAACTAGTTAGTTACAATTACAGAAAAAAAATAAAGGATCAACGTAATTAATGGCGCTTTGTTACCCAGATAACATTTTCACAACATTGCCTCTGTTATAACTATCTTGTTAGTTAATTAACGTTGTCTTAACGCGGGAGCAAACAGATGGTTCCATCACAGAAAAATGCTTTTGGTCGTACAGATATTCAGGTCACGGCAATGGGCTACGGCGCCGCGCCGATTGGCAATATTTTTCGCCCCATCAGCGAGCAGGAATCAGAAAACATGATTCATCAGGCCTGGGACAGCGGCCTGCGCTATTTTGATACTGCGCCGATGTATGGCCATGGCCTGAGCGAAGCAAGAGTGGGGCACGGGCTGCGCTGGTATCCGCGTGATGAGTACGTTTTATCCACTAAAGTGGGGCGTTTGTTAAAACCTAAAAAACGCAGCGAGATCGACTCCGGGGTATGGGTCAATCCGCTGCCGTTTGAGGCGATTTTTGATTATTCCTATTCGGGAACCATGCGCTCCATCGAAGATAGCCTGCAGCGCATGGCGCTGGAGCATATCGATATCGCCTTTATCCACGACTGCGATTTTTATACCCACGGCGATAAGCAGCCGCACTATTTTCGTCAGGCGATGGAAGGCGCATGGCGTGCGCTGGCACAGCTGCGGGATGAAGGCGTTATTAAAGCCGTCGGAATGGGCGTCAACGAATGGGAAGTGTGCCATGCGGCGCTGAAGGAAGCCGACTTTGACTGCTTCCTGCTGGCCGGACGCTATACATTGCTGGAGCAGGAAGCATTAAAAGCCTTCCTGCCGCTGTGTGAAGAACGCAATGCGGCGGTGGTTATCGGCGGCGGTTTTAACAGCGGCATTCTTGCTACCGGCGCCGTTGAGAACGCCAAATATAACTATGGTCCGGCCAGTAAAGCGATTCTGGAAAAGGTCAGCAAAATTGAAAATGTCTGTCGTGATTATCATGTAAGCCTGCCGGCAGCGGCGCTGCAGTTCGTTCTGGCTCATCCGGCCGTGCCCACTATCGTTCCCGGCACCCGTAACGTTGCGCAGCTGGAAAACTGTCTGGAGTGGATTGCCGTGCCGATCCCGGATGATTTCTGGCGAGCGCTGCAAAAGCAGGGGCTGCTTGATGAGGGCGCGCCGACGCCGGCGGACCGGCAAGCCTGAGGAAAGATGGCCTGTAAAAAAGGTGCTCTTAAAGAGCACCTTTTTTACTTCGGCAGCGGCTTAAACCTCAGCTAAAGTTTCACTGCTGCGCGATTCGCAGCTGAATTTTCAGGTGCTGAGGATTAGCGAGCAAGGAGGAGAAGACCTGTTGAATATCTTCCAGCTTGTAGACCGCCTCGCAGAAGGGGGAGGTAATAAAGCGCTGGTGCGTCAACAAATGCAGCGCCTGGTGCATATCTTCCCCCATCCCCGCCACGCTGCCCTGAATCATTTGCTCCTGTAAAATAATCTCCAGCGGTTTAATGGCGATTTCGGTTTCGGCATCCGTCAGACCAAAGGCCAGCAGCCGTCCGCCGGGGCGTATAAACGTCAGCGCTTGTTTATACAATTCAGGATGCCCGACGCTTTCAATAACCACGTCGGCACCGCGACCTTCGGTGAGCTGTTTTATCTGCTCCAGCGCGCGCTCCGGTTCAGTGATGACTTTATCGGCGCCGCACCGTCTGGCCAGTTCAGCCCGTTGGGGATTGAGTTCAACGGCGATAACGGGCGCTGCGCCCAGTAAACGCGCCATCTGAATATGCATATTGCCGACCGGCCCGGCGCCAATCACCACCACCGACTCGGCGACCTTCAGGCCAATTTTTTTACCGGCGCGAACCACGCAGGAGAAGGGTTCTGTCAGACAGGCAACGTTATCCGGGATAGCGTCGCCAAGCGGAATCACCAGGCGGGCCGGGACGGCAACGTACTCCGCAAATGCACCGTTGGTATGAATGCCAAGCTGCCTGATGTCCGGGCAGTTCAGCAGCTCGTTTCGGCGACAGTAAAAGCAGTGGCCGCAGCCGATATTGATATCGGCGACAACGCGCAGTCCCGGCGTCAGGGTAGAGACGCTGCGGCCGACGGCAACGATTTCGCCGGTAAACTCATGGCCGGGAATTAACGGTAGTTTATCCCGGGAATAATGGCCGTTATAAATATGAACATCCGTACCGCAGATGGAACACTGGGTGACGTGAATTAGCACCTCATCTTCGCCACAGGCGGGAACGGGAACCTGCTGTATCTCGAATTTTTTGGGCGCCGTCAGCACCGCTGCTTTCATTAGCTCAGGAATCATGGCCGGCTCTCGGTTATTTAACGGTGGAAATTTTTGAGCGATCGATGGTCATGGCGATAGCCGCAATCATCAGCGCGCCGAAGAAAATCTGCTGTGCCTGCGCCTCAACGTTCAGGTAGGTCATGCTGGTACGAATAACGGCCACGATCAGCGTGCCGATAAGCGTGCTCACTACGCCGCCCACGCCGCCGGTCAGAGGCGTTCCGCCCAGCAGAACCGCGACAATCGCCGGTAACAGAAACTGGTCGGCCATCGTCGGCGACGCGCCGGAAAGGCGGGTCGCCAGCAGTACGCCGGCGGCAGCGGAAAACGCGCCGGCAATAGCGAAAGTGACAATTTTTACTTTCACCACCTTTACGCCGCTGGCGAGCGCGGCGGATTCGCCGGCGCCAATAGCTTTCATATGGCGCCCCAGCGCGGTTCTTCTTTCCATCAGCAATGCCACCAGCAGCAGCGCGGCGGCAATAATGATTTCTGCAGGCAGGGTAAAGACGGTGGTCGTCATCCAGCCTACCGTTTTGCTATGGATATCGCCGGGAATATAAAACGCGCGCTGCCCGGAAATAACCTGGCCGGTAGCATAGGCAATCCCGCCGACGGCTAAGGTGGTAATAAAGGAGGAGATTTTAAAACGGGTATGCACCCAGCCGGAGATCGCGCCGAATAGCGCGCCGATGGCCAGCGTGAGCGGAATAGCCAGCATGCCAATTTGCGAAAGTAAAATAACCAGCACTACCGTTGACATGCTGGCGATAGACTGCGCGGAGAGATCGATACCGCCAATATAAATCACAAAGGTCATCCCCAGTGCCATAATAAACAGCGTTGAAGCGTCCTGCAGCAGCTGGAATATATTACCAGGCTTAAGGAAGTCCGGATTATAGAGGCTGACTAAGGCCACCAACACCACCAGGGTCAGTATGGGTAAATAACGCGTGATTTTTTCACGCACCGTTAATTGAGGGCGTTTCGGGCTGCCGGGATTATTTATCGCAGACAGCGCTAATGAATCAGTTCGGGTGATTTTCATGGAGATATGCCTCAATAACCTAGACGAAATGCTGTAATAATTCATATTGCTCCGGACGCTTTTGTTCACAGCCGGTAAACTGATGCATCAGCCGCCCATCTTTAAAAATAGCGATGGTATGGGCAAGACCAATGGGCCTCTTCCAGCGAGTCGGCTATCAGGATCACGCCGCATTGCTCATCGGTGAAATCGCGTACTAAGTCATAGACGTCCTCTTTAGCGCCGATATCAAGGCCGCGGGTCGGGTGGTCGAGCAGAATGATTTTGGCTCCGGCGGTTCTCCATTTGGCCAGCACCACTTTTTGCTGGTTGCCGCCGGAAAGCTTGCCGCACTGCGTATCGATATTGGCGGTTTTGATCGACAGCTTTTTAACCCACTCGTTGGCCAGCCTGCGCTCGTTGTGCACCTGCAACAGACCGGAGGAGGAGTAGTCCTGCAGGTTTGCCAGGGTGATGTTTTCCACCACCGACATTCCTTCCACAATCCCTTCGATTTTGCGCTCGCGGGGGATATAGCCCACGCCCTCAGCGATGCTGTAGGTTGGATTAAATTTACTAACCGGCCTGCCGTTGAGGATGACTTCACCCTGTTCCGGCTGCATCAGGCCAAAGACCGAGCGGATAATCTCCTCGGTGCCAGCCCCTTCGGTGCCGACCAGCGCCAGCACTTCGCCTGCGTGTAAGGCGAGCGAGACATTCTGATAATGTCCCGCCAGCGAAATGTTTTTTAACTCCACCAGCGCGGTTTCTTTATTAATACCGTGCTTACGATGCTCCCGATAATAGCGTTCATCTATATCCCGACCGACCATCTGACGCTGAATGCTAACCACATCAAACTGCTCGCGGACGACCATATCCATGATTTGCCCGTCCTTCATTACGTAGATACGGTCGGAAAGCGCCATGACTTCATCCATGCGGTGCGAGACGAAAATAAAAGAGGCGCGATTTTTTAATTCTCTGACCAGCTCAAACAGCAGCTCTATCTCCTGGGCGGGCAATACTGACGTCGGCTCATCAAGTAAAATAATTAAATGGCCGCTGCTTCTTTCCTCAAGGGTTAATACCTTCGCCAGCTCAACCAGCTGGCGCTGGGTAAACGAAAGCTCGGAGGTGATAGTTTTCGGGTCGATATCAAGCTTAACCTTTGCCAGCTGCTTTCTGGCGGCGGCGGCCATTTTTTTCCAGTTAATAACGCCAAGCTTTTTAAACGGTTTTTCGAAGCCGAGGAAGATATTTTCCATCACGCTCAGATTAGAAATAAGGGACTGCTCCTGAAATACCATCCCAATGCCGTTCATCATCGCGTCGCGCGGCGAGCGGAATATTACCGGTTTGCCGTTGATCAGCACTTCGCCTTTATCGTGCTGATAGGCGCCGTAGATGATTTTCATCAGGGTGGATTTTCCGGCGCCGTTTTCGCCCACTAATCCGACTATTTCTCCCGGCTTAATAGTCAGGTTGATATCCTGTAAAGCCAGGACGCCCGGAAACGATTTACCAACGTTTTTGAATTCAAGCATAATCGTCACTTCACTATTTGCAGACGTTTACGATTGGTGACCAGCGCCACCGAGATAATAACCAGTGCGCCTAAAACACCCTGTTGGATATAGGTCGGGAAGCCGACCAGCACCATGCCGTTGTTGATAACGTTGATGATGAGTACGCCAATCAGGCTTTGCCATACCCCGCCGTTGCCGCCCATTAGAGAGGTGCCGCCGACCACCACGGAAGTGATGGCGATAAAGGTATAACCGTCGCCCAGATTGCTGGCGACAGACCCTAAACGGGCGACCGCAAATACCGCGCCCAGCCCGTAGAACACGCCGGCAAGGGCAAAGCCGAGTACGCGAATTCGTTTCACTGATAAACCTGAGGAATAGGCCAGATGCTCACCGCCGCCGACCGCATAAAAATTACGCCCCAGCGCGGTATAGCTTTGAATAAACCAGGCAAACA
The DNA here is from genome assembly GCF_051307045.1 of Dryocola mayonis. NCBI lineage: Bacteria > Pseudomonadati > Pseudomonadota > Gammaproteobacteria > Enterobacterales > Enterobacteriaceae > Dryocola > Dryocola mayonis. The sequence continues at coordinate 2,703,342 of NZ_CP150452.1, read as the reverse complement.
GTAGGGCGGCGGCGGCGAGATACACCATCAACGGGAAGTCGAAAATACGCTCCGTCAGCAGCAGTCTGAATACCGGATCGGGAAGGGGAATACGCTCTCCTTTGGTAATGACCATGGTGACGCCAATTAAGCTAAAGCCAATCCCGAGGCTGACCAAAAACGAAGGAATTTTAAGCTTAACGTGGATAAGACCATTTATCAGGCCGCAGGCGGCTGAAATAATAATGGCGGCCGGAATAGCTAAATAACCTAATTCGCTAAAGCCGCCCAGCTTCACCATGATGATTGCCAGCATGGAGCCGCAAAAAGCCATAATGCCTTCAATGGAAAGGTCGATCGAACCCATAATAATGATAAACGTCACTCCGATGGCAATCATCAACGGGGCGGCGCTGGCGGTCAGTAAACGCGAGAAATTACGCACGGATAAAAACCCGGGATAGATAACGCTGATAATGGTGCAAAGCAACAGCAATACCATTAGCGGCGCCCATTTGCGCAAAAGCTCTTTATAGCTTGATTGTGATGACATATTCGACCTTCACGAATTGAATTTATAACGCCTTCACCGAAATTGTCGGTAAAGGGCAAAACTATAATTTGCGATACTGCACGGGTCCTTTTGACGCCTGCCAGAAATTATTCCAGTCGACCGTCGGGGTATTAACGATATTTTCCTGATACCACTTCTGCGCATCGTCTTTGGTAATCATGATCGTCGGACCATAAAATTCGCGATGCTCATGGGGTTCAGCGGACGGCTTAAAGCTGCCGATAGCCGCGTGGTGCGCCAGCGAAAGCGCAATACCGCCTGCCCAGTACGGGTCGGTGCTGACGGTGCACAAAATTTCCCCGCTGATGCACAGCTTGACCGCGTCCGGCGTGCCATCGTAGGAAACAATCGGGATTTGTCCCGCCAGACCTTCTGCGCGCAGGGCTTCGATAATGCCAAGCGTCATGCTGTCGTTAGATGAGAAGATGCCTTTGATATCATCCCCGAAGCGGGTGAGCATCGTGGACATCATGTCGTTGGCTTTTGAGGTGCTCCAGTCCGCGTCCTGCCAGTCCAGCAGTTTGATATCCGGGTTTTCTTTCAGCTTATGCATCAGCGCCGCCTTACGTTCAATCGCCGGCACGTTTGATGCAATTCCCCCTAACCCGACGATGCCGCCTTTTTTACCCATCGCGTCAAACAGCAGCTGCGCGCATTGCTGTGCCGGTTCGAAATCGGACCAGCTGATATGGGCGACGTAATTGTCGCCAAAGTCCCAGGGATGCAGATCGTCGGTTTTATTCCAGATGGTGGTAATAAAAGCGCCGCGCTGTTGGCAGGCGGTAACCACTGCCCGCGCGTTAGGGGCGTCGTTAGGATCGCAGCCGATGGCCAGCCGCCCCTCGGTTTTGGACAGCAGCGCTTTAATATCCGAGAGGACTTTCTCGTTGTTCCCACCGTTAATCAGGCTCACCATCGGTGAGTTTTGCGTCTTCGCATAGGATTGTCCGCCCGCTGCGATGGCGTTCCAGTAAGAGTTGTCAGGGTCACGATATCCCCAGGCCAGGGTGAAATTGCCCCCTTCAGCCGCCAGTGCTTTAGAGAAAGGGCTGATAAGCGGCATCGCAGCCATGCTGCCGATGCCAAGGGCGCTTTTCAGCAGGAATTCACGTCGGCTAATCACGCTTTGTTCAACGAATTTTTTAATAAATGACATAGCGATATTTCCTGTCTTTTAGGGTTCCGTGGGGTAAGGAATCGGATAAATTGCGCTTAACATGTAAATAACTAATTACTTACAAATTGATGATATATCACCCGGGTTAACCGTTGGCAATTGAACGGATTAAGGTTTTTTCACCGGCCGTTTTTTTATGGCGAAATTTTATTAACTATCTGTTTTTAATTATTATTTTAAGGGATTGTCAGGACGGTTTTATCAAAGGTTATGCGTATGCGTTTTCAGCGTGTTTTTTAGTTAACATTATGATTTACATATGCTTAGGCTTGATTTTTATTGTCCGCCTGTTTTGCTTGCGTTTGGGATATCAGTCACAAAGATCTTGCTGCCGATCGCATGGCTGGTCATACGACAATACGCAGATCCCAGATTTGAGTTTTGTAAGTAACTATTTATTTACAAGTGCCGATCGGTGTCGCTATGATTTCTTCACATCCTCAATCAGCAGTGGGACGAAAAAATGACGGTTAATTCACGACAGGTTGCGTTTATCACCGGCGGGGCTCGCGGTATTGGTTTTGAAATCGCCGCGAAGCTGGCGCAGGCTGGCTTTCATATTGCTTTGAATGATTATCAGGATTCTGCGGCGCTACGCGCGTCCGTAGAGCGGCTTACCGGCTGGGGCGTCAAAGCGGTTGCCGTGCCTGGAGACGTGGCGGATATCAGCCTGCACGACAGGATGCTGGCGCAGGCTGAAGAAGCGCTGGGCCCGTTGACGACTTTCGTTAATAACGCCGGGGTGTCGGTGACCAGCCGTGGTGATTTACTTGATGTCACGCCGGAAAGCTACGATCGCTGCCAGGCGGTTAACGCCCGCGCTACGTTTTTCCTGTGCCAGGCCTTTGCCAAACGCCTGCTCTCCCGCACCTGCGAGCCTGGCCTGCATTACAGCCTTATCGTGGTCTCTTCATCTAACGCCTCGGCGGCTTCAATCAATCGCGGCGAGTACTGCGTGTCCAAAGCTGCGGCCGCCATGGTGGCTAAGCTGTTCGCAGCGCGTCTCGCCAAAGCAGGGGTGCAGGTTTTTGATATCCAGCCGGGACTGATCGTGACGGAAATGACGCAGCCTTCGCTGGAAATGTACCAAAAGCGCGTGGATGGAGGGTTAACCCTGCTGCCGCAGCTTGGAACACCTGGGCAGATTGGCACGATAGTCAGCACCCTTGCCAGCGGCGGCATGCCTTATTTAACCGGTCAGGTGATTAGCGCCGATGGCGGCATGTTGATTCCCCGTTTCTGACTTTAAGCAGGTGGATACTCATGAAAATCATTATTGCCCCGGACTCATTTAAAGAGAGTCTGTCAGCCAGCGCCGTGGCTGATGCTATCGAACGGGGCCTTCTGCGGGCCATACCCGACGCGGAGTGCCTGAAATTACCGATAGCCGACGGCGGAGAAGGGACGGTTGACGCGCTGATTAACGCTACTGCCGGAAAGCTCGTTTCCGTACCGGTGACCGGTCCAATGGGCACCCCGGTTAGCGGCTTTTACGGCCTGCTGGGTGATGGAAACACCGCCGTTATTGAGGTCGCCGCCGCCTGTGGACTGCAGTGGGTGGCGCCTGCAGATCGCGATCCGCTGCTCGCTACCAGCTATGGAGTAGGGGAGCTTATCAGGGCCGCGCTGGATCGCGGCGTCAACAAAATTATTATCGGTCTTGGCGGCAGCGCCGTTAATGACTGCGGCATCGGCATGCTGCAGGCGCTCGGCTGCCGCTGTACGACAGCCGTGGGCGAAGACGTATACTGGGGCGCGGGTGGCCTTGACGAGCTGGCCGCTATTGATATTTCCGACCTCGATCCGAGATTAGCGCAGGTATCGCTACTGCTGGCCTGCGATGTGAACAATCCTTTACTCGGTGAACAGGGTGCCACCGCGATTTTTGGCCCACAAAAAGGCGTAACCGGGCAGACGGCGGCAAGGATTGAAAACAACCTGGCCCGGGTCGCCAGCATTCTCAAAAAGCACGCCGGGAATGATATCGCCAGTTTGCAAGGCGGCGGCGCGGCTGGTGGGATGGGAGCCACGCTGCAAGGGGTACTGAAGGCCGAAATGTACAGCGGTATTGATATCGTTCTCGACACCCTGCATTTCGATGCGTTAGTGCGGGAGGCTGACCTGGTAATCACCGGCGAAGGACGCCTTGATGCTCAGACCAGCAGCGGTAAAGGACCTGCCGGGGTTATCAGCCGCGCTCATGCGCAGGGCTGTCCGAGTATTGCGCTCGCCGGATCTCTCGGCAGCGGTTATGAAGCTTTGCACGAGCTTGGTTTAAACTCGGCGTTTTCGCTGGTTCCCGGCGTTATCTCTTATGAACGCGCGCTGCGTGAAGCCGCAACGCTGCTGGAGTCGGCTGCGTTTAATATTGCTTCGCTCTGGCGTCTGGCCGCGAGTCAGCCTGTTCGCCGTTAAACCGAATCTTTTGCGGAAATAAAAATGAATATCCTTTATCGGGCAGAGTTTATCCGTGGCTTTGGCACCTATAAACTGCGGAACGAAACGTTAAGATCCGCATTAGAATACGCTTTGAAAATCGGCTACAGGGCGATTGATACGGCACAGATGTATAATAACGAACGGGATATTGGTCAGGTATTAAGCCATTATCCTGTGGCGCGCAGCGAGCTTTGTATCACGACGAAAGTGCTGCCTGCGAATTACCATAACAGTCTCTTTATGGCGTCGGTCGAGCAAAGCCTGCAGGCGCTTAACCTTGAACAGGTTGATGTTTTGCTGCTTCATAGCCCGCCCAAACAGGATTTTGACGCAACGCTGCGTTTGCTTGAACAGGCGCAGAAGTACGGCCTGACAAAGCACATCGGCTTGAGTAATTTCTCGCCTGTGCAGATGGCGCAGGCGCGAGGCGCGATCGCTACGCCGTTAATCATAAACCAGGTGGAGTTTCATCCTTTACTGGATCAAAGCGGGTTGCTGGAGGCCGCGGTCGAAACGAATATTCCCCTTTCATCCTATTGTTCAATAGCCCGTGGAGAAGCGCTGCAATACCCCCTTATTCAGACGCTGGCTAAACGTTATGCTAAAACGCCCGCGCAAATTATTCTGCGCTGGATTTTGCAGGTGGGCATACAGTCAAACACCATGTCGTCTAATCCGGAACGGATTAAGGATAATTTTGCTATCCTCGATTTCAGCCTCACCCATATTGATATGCAGCAGATTAGCGAGTTAAAAAGCGCCAATTATCGCGTGGTCGCGCTGTAATTCATTTTTAATAAGCCTGCAGGTTTCCAGAACGTTCCGGAGAAGAGGATAAATGACTCTTCTCCGGTATTTTTTACTTAGATAAATTTATTATGCCTTTCGTTGTCTGACGGCTAAGGCGTGAAACCTTATTATTTCCCCACAGATCCTGATAAGCGAAACCGGTAATATCCTCAAGGATGCGCTGGTTTTCTTTGCTGACCGGCGCTATTGGTCCACCAGCCAGACGCATTCTGTCACACTCCTGGCGCAAAACCGCGTGCGTTTTGATATTAAGCGTGAAGCTGCGCGAAACCAGATAACCGGCCGCTAACAGCAGCGTGGTGCCAAGGCTAAGCACCGCAAGGATGACGTAATGCACTGATTCCGGTTGATGAGGCTGACCTGGATTAAAATGCGCCAGCTGCAGCAAAACGCCGACGATCATGACCGCAACCGCCTGTGAAGCTTTGCGCGTCATGGTCATTACGCCTGCGAAAATCCCTTCACGTCGCAACCCGGTAATAGCTTCATCGACGTCGGCCATATAGGTGTAAGTATTCCAGGGAATATAGTTGATTCCGCCGCGCCCGAAACCTGCTACCGCAGACACCAGCATTAGTACGGCGAGATGAGTGAAGTCGCCCAGCCACAGGAAACCGTAGGTAAGACAGGCCAGCGCAAAAAAGCCAACCGCAAGGCGATAGGCGGGCGCAGGTCCCCAGTGAATACAAAGCGGGATCATGGACAGCACGGCAATCAGCTGCATGATGGACATTATGCCCAGCAGTTCCGAGGAGACGGTGGCGGTCTGGAAGAGGACATAAATAACGTAATAGGTAAAAACGGCGTTAAACACGTCCTGGGCGATAAACCCGCCGAGATACATGCCCAGATGGGTGCGGAATGCTTTAACCTTCAGCGTTGACAGCGCATCGCTGAAAAATCTCTTCAGTAAAGAACCTGATGCGTCAGCCGGTTTCTGCTCTTCGGATGGGCGTTCTCTTTCCCACGTATTGCAATAAACCAGAGTGAGCGCAACCGCGCAGATGACGGCAATCACCAGGCCGGCGTAGAAAAACGCATCGGGATTATCTTTTCCGTACCAGGCAAAAAACATGGCGGGCAGGTAAGCGGTGATGATGTAAGACAGCTGGGCGAAGGAGATCCTCGCGCCGGAGAAACGCGTCTTCTTTTTGAAATCATCGGTCATTTCCGGAACCAGCGTCTCGTAAGGCACCAGCACCATGCTATAGACCAGCTCGAAAACAAGGTAGGTCAGCAGATAATAGAGATAGCCCATATCGCTGACCCAGATAAAGCAGTAGGAGAAGACTGCGGGAATGCCTAACAAAATAAAAAATTTCCGGCGGCCAAACTTTTTCCCCAGCAGAGTGTGACCGAAGTTGTCGGTAATGTAGCCCATTAACGGGCTGGCGATGGCATCAAAAACCCGCGCGATGGCGAAGATTGATGCGGCTTCAACCGCGCTTAAATGACAGAAATTAGTATAAAAAAACAGTAGCCAGGCGCCGGTGAGCGCTGTCGTTCCCATACCAAAAAAATCGCCTGAACCGTAGGTGAGATAGTGCTTTAACGTAATTTTTCTTGTCATGACATACGCCTGTTATCTGAGTAACGAGTCGCTGTACCCTAGTTCATGTCTTGCATAAAGTAACCAACTTGTTAGTTACTTTTGATCGTAGATCACATTTCATTAACGCGTTATCAAAGTCCGTGTCGACAACTGACTGATAAAAATAAACCCGTTGCGGGTGCGTCAGGAACGGTTTCGTCGCGCCTTTAGTCAGCCTTGAAAATTTCTATAGGTACAAGAACTTGGCAAGCGGTGTTGAGAGGGTTCAATTAGCGAAGAAAGGAAATAGCCGGTGACTAAAAAGCAAGAAGCCCGCTTAAGTTTCCTTAAGCGGGCTTCTCAAATATGGCTCCTCTGACTGGACTCGAACCAGTGACATACGGATTAACAGTCCGCCGTTCTACCGACTGAACTACAGAGGAATCGTAGTGCGGCATATCTTAGCGAGTGGGCCTGGTTTGTCAACGCCTGAGTCGGCCTGCGGATACCGTTTGTGGATTCTATCAACGTTTTGGCGCCTTTTTAGCCGGGCGGAGGCAAAAAATACTTTGCAGGATAAGCGATTGTAAATCATTATTTGAAATGTGGTTTCACATCTCTCACGGGTTGCACTTGAACTTACATGCCGCACTGCGCCAGCGCGTTGAGAAAACGCGTTGGTATACCAACAGAAAAAGCTACCGGACGCTTTTCTGGCGCGAAATTACTCCCCTTGCCGTGCCTATCTTTCTGGAAAATACCTGTGTGCTGATGATGGGGGTGCTGAGTACTTTCCTCGTAAGCTGGCTGGGTAAAGAGGCGATGGCGGGCGTGGGGCTTGCCGACAGCTTTAACATGGTGATTATCGCTTTCTTTGCGGCAATCGATCTGGGAACGACGGTGGTGGTCGCCTTCAGCCTCGGCAAGCTCGATCCGAAACGAGCGCGGGCGGCGGCGCGCCAGTCTCTGGTACTGATGACCATCGTTGCGCTGTTTCTGGCGATCGGTATTCATCTGGCCGGTGAGCACATCGTCAACGTCATCGCCGGCGAGGCGACGCCGGAGGTGAAGGCGCTGGCGCTTTCCTATCTGCAAACCACCGTCTGGAGCTATCCGGCCGCGGCCATCGCGCTGATCGGCAGCGGCGCGCTGCGCGGGGCGGGGAACACGAAAATCCCGCTGCTGATTAACGGCGGCATGAATATCCTCAATATTATGATCAGCAGCGTGCTGATTTACGGCCTGTTCGACTGGCAGGGCATGGGATTCGTCGGCGCGGGGCTGGGGCTGACTATCTCGCGCTATATTGGCGCGATAGGGATTATCTATGTGCTGATGATTGGCTTTAACCCGGCGCTGCGCATTTCGCTGAAAAGCTACTTCACCCCGCTGAAGCTTAATATCCTCTGGGAGGTGCTCGGCATCGGCATTCCCGCCAGCATCGAGTCCGTGTTGTTCAACGGCGGCAAGCTGCTAACGCAGATGTTCGTGGCCGGCATGGGCACCAACGTTATCGCCGGTAACTTTATCGCTTTCTCGATTGCGGCGCTGATTAACCTGCCGGGGAACGCCCTGGGCTCGGCCTCGACCATCATCGTTGGCCGGCGTTTAGGCAAAGGGGAAATCGGGCAGGCGGAGCGGCAGCTGCGGCACGTATTCTGGCTCTCGACGATTGGTCTGACGATCATCGCCTGGGGAACCGCGCCTTTCGCCGGGCTGTTCGCCTCGTTCTATACGCATGAAGACGACGTAAAAGAGGTGGTGAAAGTGCTTATCTGGCTTAACGCCGCCTTTATGCCGATTTGGGCGGCCTCCTGGGTGCTGCCGGCCGGGCTGAAGGGCGCGCGCGATGCGCGTTTTGCGATGTGGGTTTCAATGCTCGGCATGTGGGGCTGCCGCGTTGTGGCGGGTTACACGCTGGGTATTGTGCTGGGGATGGGCGTGGTGGGGGTCTGGCTGGGGATGTTCCTCGACTGGACGGTGCGCGGAGTCTTCTTCTACTGGCGCATGGTCAGCGGACGCTGGCTGAAGAAATATCCTCGCCCGCAAAGACAGCCTGTCACTCTTACCCCGACAGCCGAAGACCTGCCTTCATCACCGCAATAAAATTTAAGCCGCGCGCTCCGGCGCGGCTTTTTTTGGCCGCAAACCTTGCCCGTGCCGCGGGCAAAATAAAAGCAGAAAGTCTACGCTTAGCGAAACGCTATCCGCCGGAAGGTAAAAACCATGCGCCTCAAATTTTATTGCAGCCTGCTGCTTCTGCTCGCCAGCCAGAGCGTGCTGGCCGTCAGCTATCCGCTACCGCCGGAGGGAAGCCGCCTGGTGGGCGCTCCGCTGAGAATCACCGTGCCGGCGGGAAACAAACTGCCGCTTGAGGCGTTTGCCGCGCAGTACGGCCAGGGGCTAAGCAACCTTATCGAAGCCAACCCCGGCGTGGACGTGTTTTTACCCCGCGCCGGTTCGGAGCTGGTCATTCCCCGGCAGCTCATCCTGCCGGATACCCCACGCGAGGGAGTGGTGGTCAACGTGGCGGAAATGCGGCTCTACTATTATCCGCCGGAGGGAAACACGGTGGAGGTTTTCCCGATAGGCATCGGCCAGGCGGGACGAGAAACCCCGCGCAGCTGGGTAACTAAGGTGGAGCGCAAGCAGGAGGGGCCGACCTGGGTGCCTACCGCGAATACAAGACGAGCCTACGCCAGCGAAGGAAAAAGCCTGCCGGCCTACGTCCCCGCCGGGCCGGACAATCCTATGGGGCTGTACGCCATTTATATCGGCAGGTTTTATGCGATTCACGGCACCAACGCCAACTTCGGCATTGGTTTGCGGGTCAGCCAGGGCTGCATTCGCCTGCGCAATGACGATATCAAATACCTGTTCGATAACGTCCCGGAAGGCACCCGCGTGCAGCTGATTGACCAGCCGGTGAAGGTAACGGCCGAGCCGGACGGCAGCCGCTGGCTGGAGGTTCATGAGCCGCTGTCCAGGAACCGCGGCGAATTTGAATCGAGCAATAAAGTTCCTTTACCTTCCACGGCCGCGCTTAACGAGGCGAAGAAGGGAGAGGGCATCGATATGCTTCGCGTTACCGACGAACTGGAGCGCCGTTCAGGGATGCCGGTCAACATCGGCGGAGCCGCGATGGGGTATGCGGCGCAGTAGCCCGGCCTGCTGCGCCTAAAATGGCTTAAGCAGCTCGTCGCAGCGCTGCTTCACCGCTTCGTGCAGCAAACGCACCGTAGTGGAAAGCTGTTTACGATGAGGGCAAATCAGGCTGAGCGGCACCAAATCGCCCTGATACTGCGGCAGCAGCACCTGCAGGCGGCCCGTCCGTATATCCTCGCTCACGTCCAGCATGGATTTAAACGCAATCCCTTCGCCCTTGATGGCTAAACGCCGGATCACCTCCGCATCGTCGCTCATCATGCTGCCCTGCACGGAGATGTGGTGCAGGTTGCCCTGCTGGCTGAGCGTCCATTTATCGAACACCCGGCCGCGTAAAATGTAAGTCAGCGCGTTGTGATGGGCGAGATCGGCAAGGGTTTTGGGCTCGCCGTGACGCGCAATATAAGAGGCGGCGGCTACCAGCACCCGGCGGTTTTTAGGCGCAAGAGGAAGCGAAATGTAGGACGCATCTTCGTTAATGCCGTAGCGGAAAGCGACATCAACCGGATCCTTAAACACATCGGCAATCTGATCGGAAAAGAGAATTTTGAGCTGCAGCGCGGGGTGCCGGCTTCTGAAGTCCTGAAAAACCGACAGCAGCAGGTTGCGCCCCAGATCCGAGGGGACGGCAATTTGCAGCACGCCGCGCACTTCATCCCTTGCCGGCTGGATTTGTTCGTAACCCGCTTCAAGCGCCTGCAGCGCCTGTATGGCGTAGGGGAGCCAGCTTTCCCCTTCGGGGGTCAGCCGCAGGCTGCGCGTCGAGCGGGCGAACAGGCGCACGTTGAGGATTTTCTCCAGCCGTTTTATGGCGGTGCTCACCTGGGCCGGCTGCAGGCCCCGCCTCGCGCGCCGTATCGCTGAAGCTGTTTAACGCGCTCGCCCTGACGAACAAAGTAAGATCTTCCAGCCTGAGCATTTTCACTCCCCGAGTATAAGTGTTGTTTTTTATGGACCGTTTCGCGACTGTCCTTCTGCTTGTAACATATTCCCCAGGCTCCGGTCGCGCCCGCTCCTTGCGACTTATGTTAACTAATTCAGGGAATCACCATGAATATTATCGATGCAGCTTCTTCACGCTATTCAACCAAAGCTTTCGATCCGGCGAAAAAGATCGGCGCGGAAGATATTGCGCAGGTGAAAAACCTGCTGCGCCTGAGCCCGTCGAGCACCAACTCGCAGCCGTGGCATTTCATTCTGGCCAGCACCGATGAAGCCAAAGCGCGCATCGCCAAAGCGACCTCCGGTTTTTACGTGTTTAACGAACGCAAAGTGCTTGATGCCTCCCACGTTGTGGTGTTCTGCGCCAAAACGGCTATGGATGAAAAGCACCTGCATACCCTGCTGGAAAAAGAAAACGCCGACGGCCGTTTTGCGAGCCAGCAGGCGATGGAAGGCCAGCACAAGGGCCGCTCTTATTTTGTGAATATGCACCGTTTTGACCTGAAAGACGCGCAGCACTGGATGGAGAAACAGGTTTACCTGAACGTCGGCAACTTCCTGCTCGGCGTTGCCACGCTGAACATTGACGCCGTGCCGATTGAAGGCTTTGACGCACGTATTCTGGATGAAGAGTTCGGCCTGCGCGAGAAAGGCTTTACCAGCCTGGTGATTGTGCCGATTGGCTACCGCAGCGTGGAAGACTTTAACGCCGCGCTGCCGAAGTCCCGCCTCGATTTCAGCGAAATTTTGACCGAGTGCTAAGCGCGGCGTTCGCTAAAAGCCGGGCTGCTGCCTGAACATATTTAGACGAGAAAATTGCCGCCCGGCGGGTTATGAGCCCGTTGGGCGGCTTCGTTTAGCGCGCGATCGCGTTCGCGCGCTGGCGGCTATTTTTGACGGTCAGCCAGATGGCCGAAATAAGGAAGTACAGCGCGCCGAAGCCCGCATAAGGGGCTACGGTGGCCACATCCAGCGCCATGCCGCTACCGGCCTGTTTGAACATAAAAACGCCGGCTGCCGCAGACTGCGCGCCGCTGAGGATCATCGCCCATTGCCCGCCGGAGGTTTTCCAGCGCCGCACGGCGGCGGCAAGCTGTAACACGCCCGAGAAGATCGCCCACGTCCCGAACACCTTGATCGCAGCGGCCATACCGACAGTGAGCGCCCAGCCGATGGCGAGGGTGACGATAATGCTGACAATGAAGTTGAACATCTGCGGCGGGTTGCAGCGAAGGCCGCCGTTCTTGCGGGCATCAAGATAATTGGCGAGCGCGTCCCAGGCTGGATAGGCAACCAGCAGCGCCGCGCCGAAGGCAGGATGCTGTTTGCCGGCAAAAACCGCAAGGACGATCCAGACTACACTGACGCCTGCTCGCAGAAAGTAGTAGGCCTGCAGCCATTGGTTCGACGCGTTGTCCGGGGCAGAAGTGACACTTTGCATAACGTTTCTCCAGGTGGTTTGGTCTGTCGGTTAAAGTAAACGCGCTAATAAACCAGCCGGTTTATCGATCGTTATCTGAATCTACCTACCGATAGGTAGGTTGTCAATTTGCCCTTTTGTAAATCACCGGCGGCCTTACCTTCTTGCGCTCCAAAGGCATGGCTTGCCGGGAGAAAATTATTTTTTCATCCTGCGGGAATAAACGTCCCGGCCATTCGTTTTATGGGCTCAATGTGAACACAACGAGCGGAAATATGACTAATCCTTCACTTTCCACCGGCCAGAAAGCCCTGCGCTTTTTGCCGATAGTGATAGTCCCATCGATCCTGATTGCGCTTTTTTTGTGGGCGGGCGGCTGGCTGACGCCGGAGCGGCTCACCTCGGATAAGCTGGTGACGGTATTGCAAAAGTCAGGCGGCGAGCATCCTGGCTATCGGCGCAACCATGCTAAAGGCGTGTGCGTAACGGGTAATTTTATCTCCAACGGTAACGCCAGTTCGTTATCGCGCGCCGCCCTGTTCGCGCCCGGTGAGATCCCCGTAACGGGACGGTTTGCCATCGCCGGCGGTAATCCTTCAGCGCCGGATTATGCCGTGCCCGTGCGCAGCATGGCCCTGGCGTTTCAGCAGAAGAATGGCGAACAGTGGCGCACGGGAATGAACGCCATGCCGTTATTTCCGGTCGCAACCGTGGAAGGGTTCTACGAGCTGCAGACGGTTTCACTGCCGGACCCGGCCACCGGCAAGCCCGATGCTGAAAAATTTAAAGCGTTTTTAGAAAAGCATCCCGAAACGGGGCGTTTTCTCGCATGGGCAAAAGGCTACATCCCCTCGTCCAGCTGGGCGAGCGATCGCTTTAACAGTCTGAATGCGTTTCGGTTTATTGATAAAGAGGGCGCGGAGCATCTGGTGCGCTGGAGCATGGTGCCGCATACCGATTATCAGCCCATCAGCGCGGCGGATAAAAACGATAAAAATTTCCTGCAGAATGATATTGCCCGGCGTCTTGCTCAGGGACCGCTGAAATGGGATTTGGTTATCACCGTCGCCCGGCCGGGTGACAGGGGCGATGATGCCACCAGCGTCTGGCCGGACGATCGTCAAACCATTAATGCCGGAACGCTGGTGCTGACCAGCGCGGCTGCGCAGCAGCAGGGCCCATGCAACGATATCAACTATGACCCCTTGATTCTTCCCGACGGCATTGTCGCCTCAGACGATCCCTTACTCAATGCGCGCTCGTCGGCCTACGCCAAATCCTACAATTTGCGCACCCGTGAACAGTCTCAACAGGCAGGAGCTCACTTATGAAACAGGTTGCTTATTTCCATCCGGCGCTGCGCTTTGTGCACTGGCTAATGGCGGCGGCGATAATGACGATGCTGTTTATTGGCGTCGCGATGGTGTCAACGGTTTCGTCGCTGCATGCTTTACTGGTGTCAATCCACAAGCCGCTGGGCCTGATGATTCTGGTGCTGGTACTGGTGCGTCTGTGGCTAAGATTTTATACCGTGACGCCGCCGCTGCCGATGTCGATACCCGCCTGGCAGCGCGTACTTGCCCATCTGTCGCACTGGGCGCTGTATGCCATGATGCTGCTCCAGCCGCTTATCGGCTGGGCGATGCTGTCGGCGGCGGGGTACCCGGTTTCGCTGGGCGGTAAAATTATTCTGCCGCCCATTTTACCGGTGGATAACGACTGGTATGCCATACTGCGTCCGTTGCATACCCTGGTCGCCCTGGCGCTATTTCTCACCGTGATGCTGCATCTGGCCGCCGCGCTGTTACACGCGCTGGTGCTGCGCGACGGGGTATTTGAAAGCATGTCGGGAACCCGCAGACGGTAAAGGGCCTTTATGTCACAGCTGACCGATGGTGAAATCCGGCAGGTAATGCCACATTTACAGCGATTCGCCCTGTGGCTGACGCGTAATCCGCACAGCGCTGAGGATCTGGTGCAAAGCTGCCTGACGAAAGCGTTAACGCGCAGGCAGCAAAACGAGGACGAGCAGAGCCTGCGAGCCTGGCTGTTTACCATTCTTTATCGTCAGTTTATTGATGGCGAGCGCCGACGAAAGCGCTATATGAAGCTGCTTAACTTTTTTACCGGCGAGGAGGCGTTCGGCCATTCCAGCGAGTCGCTGGCCCATCGCCGACGATACGCTCGCGCAGTTCGCCGCCTTGCCGACCGAATACCGCGCTATATTGTTGCTGGTGAACGTGGAAGGCCTGAGCTATAAGCAGGCCGCGCAGACGCTTGATATCCCGCTCGGCACCGTCATGTCACGTCTGTCCAGGGCGCGCAAACTGTTACATGAGAAGCTGGAAGGTAAGGTGACGCCGTTACCCTTAAGGAGATTGAAATGACTTTGCCACCAGATGAAAACGATCTGCATGCCTGGATGGACGGCGAAGCAGATGAAGCGACCTCAATGCGCGTTGAACGTTACCTGAAAGAAAATCCCCAGGCGGCGGCGCAGGTTGCAGGCTGGCGTGACGATATGCGCCAGCTGCGCCAGGCGATGAACCGGCAGGCGCTGAGTTTTGATACGCCGCAGCCGCAATATCTGCGTCGCCGGGTGCGGCAACAGAAGCGGTGGAGGCTGGCTACCGCCTGTACGCTGGTGCTGGCGCTAAGCCTGGGCAGCTACGCGGGCTGGCAGATGAAAGAGGCGGAGCTGCTAAGCCATCAGCCGATGGAAGACGCGGTGCAGGCCTATAAACTCTTTGATAATGATTTGCTTACGCCGATGGATGTGGTGGCAGATAAGCAGCCGGAGCTGGCGCGCTGGCTGGCGCGTTATTTTATTAACGGCAATTTGCCGCCGAATTTCGAACATTACGGGTTTAGCTTTTCCGGCGCCCGCCTTATAGCAACGGCGCAGGGCCCGGCGGCTCTGATCCTCTATCAGGATCTGCAGGGCACCCGGATCGGCTGGTATATCCGTCCGCTCAGCCCGGTAAAATTGCCCCACGGGCAACGTCAGGCGCAAGAGCTGATGGCGCAATACTGGAGTGATGAGCACTATAACTACGCTTTGGTTACGCCGCTGAATTCTTCTGCGGTAAATGAACTGCGTAAAGCCGTATCGCTGGCGACCGGCTAACACCGCTGCCCATTTTCAACGGCTTAAACCTGCCCGGCGGTATAATTTATTCCGTTAAATTATACCGCCGGGCTTTTACGGATTAGTTATTTTCGAAAAGCGGTCATAGCGGGTTCATCGCGCGAAAAATAGCGTCAAAGGTTCCTTCCTTTTCGGCCCGGCGGCGCCTTTTATCCCCTTCAAGCAGGATTTCACCTTCGGGATGCTGCTGCTGTTCAATTAGCATCATGACCTCTGTTACGTATGCAGATAAGGGCATTGCCCGCGGGTCCGAAGCCTGGCCTGGGCCGGTGAGTTCTGTCTGTACATAGGGAGGCGAAAGCTCAAGGACCTCGACGGGGATCTGGCGCAGCTGATGACGCACTGAAACCAGCCAGGAATGCATGAACGCCTTGCTGGCGCAGTAGGTGGGGAAATCCGCCTTCGGCACAAACGCCAGCGCGGAGCTGGTCGCCATCAAGGTGGCGTTGGCCTGCTTTTTAAGCAAGGGCAGGAAAGCCGCTGCCGTACGTATCATACCCATGATATTGGTATCGACGATAGCCCCGGCGATGCCGGCGTCCCAGCCGTCTGCGGCAATATTTTCCGGCCTTGAAATACCGGCATTGGCAATCAGCACGTTCAGGCCGGGAAAACGTGAGCCGACCTCGCCGACCAGTTCGGCGAGCATAGCGTCATCTTGTATATCGACCCTGAAACCGGCCATCCCTGGATTACCGGCCGTTATTTCATCGAGCAGATGCTGGCGCCGTCCGGTAATAATGACCTAATTGCCGCGCCTGTGAAAAGCCTCGGCAAGCGCACGCCCGATACCGCTGGTTCCGCCCGTAAGCAGAATGGTATTACCGCTAATTTGCATAAATTTTCCCTCTCCGGGTATAGCTGATGGAAAGGCGGCGATATTAACTATCGGACTGGCCGGATTTGATGGCCATGATGAGTACAGCGATCGCGCCTTGTGTCCCTGTTTCTCTGCTGAGACCCTGGGCTGTGGGGCGCGTTGGATGACGGTAACGCCTACGGCATGCTGAGGATGCACAATGATTATGTTGACGAAGCTTTATTGCGTCAAGTGAATGATAAAGGCCGTTAAACAGGGCGGGGCAGCGTACCCTGCCGGGATAACCGGGCCGGCTATTTCCCCTTGACACTGATTCTACCTGCCAGTAGGTTGCTTCAAAACGGCCGCGCCTGCCCGGCCAGTCGCTATCCTTACTATTGGTCCCTTGCTATGACGACTGAGCGCTCCCAGAAAGCAAACGAAATCCTGTCCTGTACCCGGGAGTTACTGACCTCCGGCGGCTATCGCAGCTTCAGCTTTGCCGATATTGCGGACAGGGTAAATATTCGCAAGGCGAGTATCCACCACCATTTCCCCAGCAAGGCCGAACTGGTCAGAACCGTAGTCGCGCAATATCGTGAAGAGGCCCGGACGGGAATGAAGCTGCTTAGCGATAAGTTAAACGACCCGGCAGCCGAGCTTCAGGCGTACCTGGACTACTGGTCAACCTGTATCAAAGACGGCTCCTCGCCGTTTTGTATTTGCGCCATGCTTGCCGCCGAATTGCCTACGCTTCCGCCTGACGTTGCCGCTGAGGTTTCCGGGCATTTTACCGATCTTTCCCACTGGCTGGCTGCCGTACTGCGCAGAGGAGAGGGCAAAAACGTGTTTCAGCTTCGCGGTACTATCTCCGCTGAGGCCGGCCTGCTCATGGCGACGGTGCATGGCGCCATGCTTGCGGCGCGCGCTTTTAACGATGCGGAAATTTTCGGGAAAATTGCGCAGCCTGCGCTTAACAGCATAATTCCTTAACGTGCAGTTTAAAAAAACATTGGTTTTAATAGGTTATTTGACGTGACCTTAGCCTGTTTCGGGTGTGGAAAATTTAGAGCGGCTTAAAGGAAAGACTTTATGGTTTTTATTTGTATTCATAGCGATAAAAATATCCTTTTTCAAATCGATATAAACCAGCGGATCGTAATGTAGTGTTTCCGGCGGCAGGGATTGCAGCGTGCGAACATCGGCGCACAATTCCCGCGTCAGCGTGGTTTTTCTGACGAGCCGCTTCTTTATTTTAGCCAGCTCAGGTGTTAATACCCTGCGTAGCACAATAGCGTCGTTTATTTATACCTTACTATTTTCTTATCCCACCACCTGAAGTTCCTATGAAATATCGCCCGCCGGCTCTGCTATAACTGCAGCACCACTGATTGCGCGATCGGGTATATCACTTCCAATTTCTGCGGAACCCGTTACTTATGGATATTGCCAGCATTGAAAAATTGATCGCCCTGGTCGAAGCCTCCGGCATTGGCGAACTGGAAATTGCCGAAGGCGCCAGCTCCGTTCGCATCATCGTCAAAGCCATGAAAATGATGAACCAGATTGCGGCGGATAGCCGCGGGCTCGTCAAAGCGATTCTGGCCGCCGATGGTCAACCGGTTGAGTTCGACCAGCCGCCGCTCGTGATTGAATAGGGGATCTCATGCTGGATAAAATTGTGATTGCCAATCGCGGCGAAATCGCGCTGCGTATCCTGCGCGCCTGCCGGGAGCTTAACATCCGCTCGGTGGCCGTCCACTCTACCGCCGACCGTGAGTTAAAACACGTGCTGCTGGCCGATGAAAGCGTCTGCATTGGCCCGCCGCCGTCCGCCAAAAGCTATCTCAATATTCCGGCGGTGATTTCGGCCGCTGAGGTGACGGGCGCGGCGGCCATCCATCCAGGTTACGGTTTTCTGGCAGAAAATGCCGACTTTGCCGAACAGGTGGAGCGTTCAGGGTTCGTGTTTATCGGCCCGAAAGCGGAAACCATCCGTCTGATGGGGGACAAGGTCTCGGCCATTCAGGCGATGAAGCAAGCCGGCGTGCCGTGCGTGCCGGGCTCGGATGGCCCGCTGGACGACAACCCGCAGAAGAACCGCCGGCTGGCGGCCGGGATTGGTTACCCGATCATCGTCAAGGCCTCCGGCGGCGGCGGCGGGCGCGGGATGCGGGTAGTCCGTCAGGAGAAAGAGCTGGCGCAGGCCATCGACATGACGCGCGCCGAGGCAAAAGCGGCGTTCAACAACGATATGGTCTACATGGAGAAGTATCTGGAGAATCCGCGCCATATTGAAATCCAGGTTCTGGCCGACGGGCAGGGGCAGGCGATTTATCTTGCCGAACGCGATTGCTCAATGCAGCGTCGCCACCAGAAGGTGGTGGAGGAAGCCCCCGCGCCGGGGATCACCGCGGAGATCCGCCAGGCGATCGGCGAACGCTGCGCGAAAGCCTGCCGGGAAATAGGCTATCGCGGCGCCGGCACCTTCGAGTTTCTCTATGAGCAGGGCGAATTTTACTTTATCGAAATGAATACCCGCATTCAGGTGGAGCATCCGGTGACCGAAATGATCACCGGCGTCGACCTGATTAAAGAGCAGTTGAGGATCGCCGCCGGGCTGCCGCTTTCCATCAGCCAGCAGCAGGTGAGCGTGCGCGGTCACGCGATTGAATGCCGTATAAATGCCGAAGACCCACACACCTTCATGCCCAGCCCGGGCAAAATTACCCGTTTTCATGCGCCGGGCGGCTTCGGCGTACGCTGGGAATCTCATATTTACGCCGGCTACTGCGTCCCGCCGTACTACGACTCAATGATCGGCAAGCTGATCGTCATCGGCGACAGTCGGAATGAGGCCATTGCGCGGATGGAACATGCCCTGAACGAACTGGCGATCGACGGCATCAAAACCAACGTTGAGCTGCAGCGGCGGATCATGGCGGATGACCATTTTCGCGCCGGCGGCAGCAACATCCATTATCTGGAAAAGAAACTGGAGCTCAGTCGCTGAACTTCGCCGCAAAGCCGCCTCCGGGCGGCTTTCTTAATTTATCGCTATGAATATCACTACTGGAAAACCGGAGGTAAGTTGTGTCTGCACTCTCTTATGTGACGGGTGAGAGCCATTGCGCCTGGGCTATCTATCTCGCCCAGGTGGAACGCGTCCTGCCGCTGCCCGGCGATCTCAATCGCTGGGCCGATACCCTGCGTCACCCGGAAAGGGCGCTGATTGTCGATGTTCCGCTGGAAATGGATGACGGGACGATTCGCCATTTTGAAGGCTATCGCGTCCAGCATAATCTCTCCCGCGGACCCGGCAAGGGGGGCGTACGCTATCACCCCGACGTCAGCCTGCAGGAGGTGATGGCGCTGGCGGCGTGGATGACCGTGAAATGCGCGGCGCTCAATCTGCCGTTCGGCGGGGCGAAAGGCGGCGTTCGCGTCGACCCGACGACGCTCTCCGACAGAGAGCTGGAGCGTTTGACCCGCCGCTACACTTGTGAAATCGGCAGGGTGATCGGCCCCCGGCAGGATATTCCGGCGCCGGACGTCGGCACCAACGCCCAGGTCATGGCCTGGATGATGGATAGCTGGTCGCGCAACGCCGGAACCGCCGGGGGCCGGCGTGGTGACGGGGAAACCGGTCCACCTCGGCGGATCGCTGGGGCGGGTGCAGGCCACCGGGCGTGGGGTGTTTATCACCGGCTGCCACATCGCGGAAAAGCTGGGGCTCTCCGTGGCGCAAAGCCGGGTCGCCGTACAGGGTTTTGGCAACGTGGGCAGCGTCAGCGCCGGGCTGTTTCATGCCGCCGGCGCGCGGGTGGTGGCCGTGCAGGATCATCGCGCGACGCTATATCAGCACAACGGGCTCGATATTCCGGCGCTGCAGGCGTGGCAGCAGGTTCACGGCACGATCGCCGGTTTCCCCGGCGCCGATAGCGTGGCGGACGAGGCTTTCTGGCGTCTCGAATACGAGATACTTATTCCGGCAGCGCTGGAGGGGCAGATCGGCGCGGAGCGCGCCGCCGGGCTGCGCTGTCGCCTTATTCTGGAGGGGGCCAACGGTCCGACGCTGCCGGAGGCCGACGATGTGCTGGCTGAGCGGGGAATAGTGCTGGTTCCCGACGTGATTGCCAACGCCGGCGGGGTGACGGTCAGCTATTTCGAGTGGGTGCAGAATTTCTCCAGCCTCTTCTGGAGCGAAGAGGAGATCGATGCGCGGCTGGATACCATTATGCGCCACGCCATCGAAAGCGTCTGGCTGAAAGCGCAGACGCTGGACATTTCCCTGCGCACCGCCGCCTGGGCCCTGGCCTGCGAACGGATCCTGCTGGCGAGCAAAGGCCGCGGTCTGTATTGCTGAGGCGCTGGGGGATGACAAGCCCTGCGCTGCCTGCGCGGGGCCGTTGGTATCGGTAAGCTCAGGAAGAGGCACGTGCGATATGCGCCCGCCGCTGCCGCTGGTCGCACCACAGGGTGAAGATCCCCGCCAGCGCCACGATCCCTGCGCCGACCAACGTTGACGAACCGGGCAGGCTGTTTAAGAACAGATAGCCAATCACCATCGACCAGACCAGCGTGGTGTAGTCAAACGGCGCCAGCAGCGAGGCGTCGGTAAAACGCAGGCTTAGCGTGACCAGAATCTGCGCCATGCCGCCGAAGAAGCCGCAGCCCACCAGCAGCAGAAGCTGACCCGGCGTTGGCCGCGCCCAGCCGAACAGGCTGGTTGCCAGGCCAATCAGGGTGGTCATCAGCGAAAAGTAAAAAACGATGGCGCCGGGTTTTTCAATGCCGTTGAGAAAACGGATCTGGATATTGGAAGTGGCGGTGCAGAGCGCGGCCAGCAGGGCGAACGCGACGCCGAGAGCCGTTCCGGACTGCAGCTGGCCGCCGGCGAACAAAGAGCCGCCGGCGGTTAAGCTGGCGGAGAGCATAAACAGGATGCCGGAAAAACCGATGATAACCCCCAGCCAGCGGGAAAAACGCACCCGCTCTTTTAGCAGTAAGGCCGCCATGATGACGGTGAATAGCGGGGCGGCATAGCTCAGGGCGGTGGCGTCGGCGAGGGAAATCGACACCAGCGCCAGATAGTTGAAGTACATCCCACCGGTCCCGGAAAAGCCGCGAATCAGATGGCCAAAAATATTTTTGGTCTTAATACTGGCCAGCACGTTGCCCTGAATTTTTAACCAGATGAGCAGGGGGAACATGGCGATAAAGGAGCGAAAGAAAATCACTTCGCCGGTGGGAATCGCCCCCTGCAATCCTTTAACACAGGCCAGCATTAACGTCGCGCACAGCGCGGAGAGTATTTTTAGATAAATCCCAAGTCGGGCATTCATGTGGCTACCTTTGGTTAACGATCGCGGAGGGAAGCGGGATGGATGTCGCGCATGGCGTTACAGTAGAGGGCGCGAAGGGCGGGCAGATAAGATAATTTCGTTCTGTCAGGATAATTTTTGCTTATCTCTGCGCGCCGGCGCCGTCATATAAATCACCTATCTCCCGACAGCGTTTCCCTCTTACCCGTCGCGCAAACAATGTCGATATAGTCGCGATAAGTGGTTAGCCATACCGGCGAAGCGGGGAACCTCTTACCGGACGTCGGTATTCTTTTATCCAGACCGAGGGAAACAATAATGAAACTGAAGCGAAATGCGGGTTTAGCGCTGGCGCTGACGCTGGTATCGGTGTCCGGCGCCGTGCGCGCCGATATGCTGGCGGATATTCATGCGCGCGGTGAGCTGAAGTGCGCGGTCTATTCCGATGTGCCGCCGTTTTCTGCCCCGGATCCAAAAACCCGCCAGTTGGTCGGCATGGACGTTGAACTCTGTCATGCGCTGGCGAAACAGATGGGGGTCAAGGCGCAGCTGGTTCCCACCTCCGTGGAAGCGCGTATCGCCGTCATCGCCACCGGGCGAGCCGACGTGCTGATCGCCAACCTTGCCTATACCAAAACGCGCGGCCGCCAGATTCAGTTCAGCGATCCTTACTACGTCGCGAAAGAGATGCTGCTGGTAAAAGAGGCGAACGCCGATAAAACCCCCGCCGATTTTAAAGGTAAGCGCATCAGCGCCACCAAGGGCACCACCTCTGAACAATCCATCGTGCTGAAGGGCGGCAAGCCGGTCACCTTCCAGGACGCCGCTTCGGCCTTCCTTGCCCTTGAGCAGAATAAAGCGGTGGGCTTCGTCACCAACACCATGACCGGTATCAAGATGATCGGCCAGGCGAAAAAGGACGGCATCAACCTGGCGATGATTAAGGAGCCGATGGCGCTTGAACCTATCGGCGTGGGGATGAAGCAGGGCGAACCGCAGCTGCTGGCCAGCGTCAATGAAAGCCTGAAGGCGATGGATGACGACGGGACGATCGACAAGATTTGGGATAGCTGGATTGGACCGAACACCGAATACAAAATGGTTCGCGAAGAACGGGTGCAGCCGCTCTCCAGCCTCACGTTCGAACCGCTGGAATAAGTATGACGCCGACATCGAAAACCTTGTTACCCGAGCGCCGCGTTGAGCTTCGCGCCGGCGCCCCGGCGCGGATCTCCATGATGGGTAGCCGGGCCTGGCTTATCGAAGCGCCCGGCGCCTTCGACCTTCCGGCGCAGCGGCGTATCTGGTCTTTAGCGCAGAGTCTGCAGCGGTGGCCGGAGGTGGAGAGCTTAATCCCCGGCGTCACGAATTTACTGGTGCTGCTACGCGATACGCCGGAGGAGCCGACGTTGGTGGAGCGCCGGCTGCACGAATGCTGGCTGGCGGCGCAGGCGCTCAACGTCAAAGGGCGGCAGATTGATATCCCGGTGTGCTACGGCGGGGAACACGCCACCGACCTGGAGGCGGTATGTCGTCATACCGGGTTTTCCGCCCGGGAGGTCGTTCGTCGGCATTCGCAGGGGGTCTACACCGTGGTCGCGCTCGGCAGCGCGCCGGGGTTCGGCTATTTGCACGGCCTGGATCCGCGGCTGGCGACGCCGCGTAAAAAGGTGCCTTCGCTGAATATGCTTAAGGGGACGGTCACCATCGGCGGGCCGCAGGCGGGCGTCTCGGTGCTGACCGGGCCGAACGGCTGGAACGCTATCGGCTACGCGGAAATTGAGGTATTCAACCCCCATGCCGCCACTCCTGCGCTTATGGCGCCAGGCGATATTATCCGTTTTCTGCCTGAGAGAGTCGAACTGTGATTGAGATTGAACAAAGCGCATCGCTAAATACGATCCAGGACTTAGGCCGCCCGGCGTGGCGCCACCTTGGCGTCTCGGTGAGCGGCGTGATGGATCCGCTGGCGCTACGCGCCGGCAACACGCTGCTGGGAAACGAGGAAAACGCGGCGGCCATCGAAGTGCAGATATTTCCTTTCCGCGTGCGTTTCCTGGCGGACACCTGGATCGCGCTTACCGGAGCTGATTGCCGGGCAAGGCTTGACGGCGCAGAACTACCGGCCTGGTGGGGCTGCGCGGTGCGTAAAGGCCAGGTACTGGAGCTACGCTTTCCCCGGTGCGGCGCGCGTGGCTATTTATGCGTGGCCGGGGGCATTGATGTCCCGCAGGTGCTGGGTTCGCGCAGCACCGCCCTGCGCGGCGGCTTTGGCGGACTCGAGGGCCGGCCGCTGCAGCGCGGCGACGTGCTGTCGTGCGGCCCGTGGCAGGGCGCGCCGCTTCCGGCCTCGGGGATCGGCATTGAGCCGCCGGAAGTGGCCCTGAGCGCCTTTTTTCCGCGCAACGCGCAGGGCGACGTGCAGATCCGCGCCATCCCCGCCGGCGAATATCCGCTGTTTGCCGCCGATGCGCCGCGCTTCTGGAGCCAGGCGTGGAAAATTTCGCTGCACAGCAACCGTACCGGCTATCGCCTGGCGGGGGAACCGATCCTGCCCGCCGAAACGGTTGAAATGCGCTCCTACGGCCTGATCCCGGGTATCGTGCAGGTTCCGCCGGCCGGCGAACCGATTATCCAGCTGAGCGATGCCAACACCGCGGGAGGTTATCCCAAAATCGCCTGCGTGATTGAAGAGGACCTCTGGCGTCTGGGCCAGCTGCAGGCGGGTCAGTCAATTCAACTGGTACAGGGCGATACGCGTACTGCGATCGCGGTGCGGCAGGCGATTGAACGCTGGCTGCTGCGTCTGCGCGTCAGCGTAGCGCCGCTGACCGGGGTTATCGGTTTATAAGGAACTTCGTATGAAAATTGATGTGAACTCCGATATGGGAGAAGGTTTTGGCGTCTATCAGTTATGTGATGATTCGGCGCTGATGAATATTGTCTCCTCCGCTAACATCGCCTGTGGTTTTCACGCGGGAGATCCGGCGATTATGAGCCGGATGGTGCGCCTGGCGAAAGCGCGCGGCGTGGGCATCGGGGCCCATCCAGGCCTGCCGGACCGCCAGGGGTTCGGGCGCAAAGAGATGTTGTTCTCCGCAGATGAGATCTGCCAGCAGGTGATTTATCAGCTTGGCGCGCTCTCCGCCATTGCCCGCGCCGAGGGCACCCGCGTCGCCCACCTGAGCTTTCACGCGGCGATGGGCAATATGATTAACCGTGACGACGCCCTGGCGCTGCAGGTGATGCAGGCCGTTGCCCGGATCGATTCGCAACTGATTATCTTCTGCCAGTCGGACACCATCATTGAACGAGCGGCGCAGGCCGCAGGGTTGCCGACGCTGACGCTGTTTCTCGCTGACCGGGCCCTATGACGATCGCGGGCAGCTGGTTCCGCGCGGCATTGCCGGTTCGCTGATCAAAGAGGAGACGGCGGTGCGCGCCAGAGTGCGTCAGTTTCTGCAGCAGGGCACGGTGACCACCTTTAGCGGCAATACGCTGCCGGTACGCGCGCGTTCGATCCTGGTTCATAGCGATACCCCGGGCTCGCTGGCGCTGGCGACGCTGGTTCGCAGTGAGATTGAAGCCTGCGGCGCGACGGTTGCGCCGGCGGCGGCGGTGCTGGCGCAGTAAAGCATTTCATGGGTTACGAGGGGCGTAAGCCGCGCCCCTGACCACCGTCTGCTCTTCCGGTACACGTCTGACGATGACCTTCATTCTGCCAAACCTCATTTTCCATACCGTCATGCATGAATCCATCCCGCAGCCCCGCAGGCGGAATAAAAAAATGCCTGCCGGTCAGACGCCAGGCAGGCATTTCACTTTGCTCAACGCGCAGAATCCGCGCGCTGAAGCTTAACGGCAACCCGCGCAGAAGGCGGCGAGACGATCGCAGCCGGTTTGCAGGCGTTCCATACTGGTGGCGTAAGAAAGACGGAAATAGGGACTCATGCCGTAGGCCGCCCCCTGTACCGTTACCACGTGCTGCTCTTCGATAAGCGCCATCACAAAATCGGCGTCGCTGGCGATAAAATGCCCGCCGGCGCTGGTTTTACCGATAAATTCCGCGATGTTCACGAACAGATAGAAGGCCCCCTGCGGCTTATGACAGCGCAGGCCGGGAATACCGGCAAGGCGCTCAAGCACGTAATCACGGCGCTGGCGATAGATTTCCGCGCGTTCCGCCAGCAGATCCTGCGGGCCGTCAAGCGCGGCGACGGAGCCCGCCTGCGCCAGGGTTGCCACGCCGCCGCTGTTTTGCGTATTGACGTTGCTCATCGCCTTAATCAGCGCCAGTGGGCCGCCGCAAAAACCCAGCCGCCAGCCGGTCATTGAATAGGCTTTCGAAACACCGTTCACCGTCAATACGCGATCGTACAGCCCGGGCTCCACCTGCGCCAGCGTCCAGAATTTCACGCCGTCGTACAGGAGATGCTCGTAAATATCGTCGGTCATGATCCAGATCTGTGGATGACGCAGCAGCATCTCGCCCAGCGCCCGGAGCTCGGCATGCGTGGCGACGGAGCCGGTCGGATTGCTGGGATAGTTCAGCAGCAGCCATTTGGTTTTCGGCGTGATCGCCGCTTCGACGTCCTGCGCCAGCGGTTTAAAGCCGTACTCTTCGTGACAGGGCACCGGCACCGGCGTTCCGCCGGCGAATTTCACGATGTCGGCGTAGCTGATCCACGACGGCACGGGGATGATCACTTCGTCGCCGGGGTTAATGGTCGCCATCATGGCGTTGAAAATAATCTGTCGGGCGCCGCCGGCGGTCAGGATCTGGCTGATGTCGTAGCGCAGTTCATTATCGCGCAGGAACTTGCGCTGAATGGCGGCGCGCAGCGCGGGGGTGCCATCCGTCGGCGGGTAGCGGGTATCCCCGGCGCACGCCGCGGCATAGGCGGCATCGATCACGTGGGGCGGCGTGGGAAAGTCCGGTTCGCCGGTGGAGAGACCGACGACGTCGATTCCCTGCGCGGCGAGATCGCGCGCTTTTTGCGTCATGGCGACGGAGGCGGAGACGGTAACATTTTTGAGACGATCGGCGATATCAGGCATGGGGCTGCGGTTCCTGGTTATAAGTTCAGCAAACCCGCACGCGGCGCAGAACGATCCCCCGCGTGCGGCGAGAGGGGGTCAATACACGTCAACCAGCATAGAGGGGGGCAAAGGCGGCCAGCTAATAGCGCTTTGTTGTGGGGACATAACGCAATGCGATGACTGGAGGGCAGGGCCGCATATATGCGCCGGTGCACTCCGACGGTGCAAATGCGGGAGCGTTGCAGAGCGGGTTGCCCGAAATTGCGCTGAGATTTGTGGCCTGCGGGGCTTTCAGGTACTGGCATCGATCTTGCTTGTCATCAGAGATACGTCTTGATGTGGGACTGCAGCTATGAATCTTCGCCGCCTGAAATATTTCATCAAAATTGTCGACGTCGGGAGCCTGACGCAGGCCGCCGACATTCTGCATATTGCCCAGCCGGCGCTCAGCCAGCAGCTGGCGACGCTGGAAGGCGAGGTCGATCAGCAGCTATTGATACGCACCAAACGCGGGGTTACGCCGACCGATGCCGGAAAAATTCTCTATACCCATGCCCAGGCGATTTTACGCCAGTGCGCGCAGGCACAGAGCGCCATCGACGGCGCGGGCCTGGCCCTGAGCGGCCAGGTTTCCGTCGGCCTGGCGCCGGGCACCGCCGCCCAGCAGCTGGCGATCCCGCTGCTGACCGAAGTGCAGCGCCAGCATCCTGGGATCGTGCTCTATTTCAATGAAAACTTTGGCATGACCCTCAGCGAATTAATCATGAGCGGGCGGATGGATATGGCGGTGATTTACGGCGACCGGGATATTCACGGCTTGCGTTTTCTACCGCTGATGAAAGAGGCGCTCTTTTTCGTCTGTCCGCACGCGTTAGGGGAACCCCGGCGCGAAATCGCCCTGGCGGAGGTCGCCCGCTACGATCTGTTCCTGCCGCGCATTTATAACATTATGCGTAAAGCCGCGGACGACGCCTTTACCCTGGCCGGACTGAGCTACCGGGTGAAATGCGAGATTGAATCGCAGTCCACGCTTAACGCCGCGCTGGCGGCGGAACTCGGCGGCACCATTATGCCGGAGTCCGCGGCGCGCACCATGCTCCAGCCCGCCAATGCCTGGATGGCGAGAATTGTCGAACCCAATGTGCTCACCTCGCTCTCTTTTTGTATGTCCGACCATCTGCCGCTTTCGCAGCCCGCGGAGGTGGTGAAGGGCATTTTGCTCTCCCTGATGGCGCAGCGGACCGAGGACAACCGGCCGCTAACCCTCGTGGGATAATAAGTCTCCCTTATTGCCTCAAAGCGAAACCCTCTTATCAGCCCGCCCGGTATCCGCGCTAGAGTCACGACTCTGGCGCGCGGCGCTGCCGTGATCTGACCCTTGCGCGATGGAATCATGATGGAAAAAAAACTGATAGCTTTTGAGGACGTGCGCCAGCTGGCGCAGAAGATGCATAACGCCGGATTACGGGAGATTGAGTGGCGCGGCGCGGACTGGTCGGTTCGCCTGCGCTATCCCGGCGGTAAAACGATAGCCGAACCCCCACCCCCGCCTCCACCTCTGCCGCCGACGGTGGCCGAAACCAGCCTGCTGCCGGTGTGTTCCCCCATGCCGGGACGCCTGCTGCTAAGCCACCCCAGCCACGGCGAGGCGTTCGTCAGCGAGGGGCTGCGCGTTGAGCCGGACGATATCCTCGCGCTGGTGCAGGTTGGGCCGCTCTATTTACCGGTGCGCAGTCCGGTGGGCCGGGACGCTCAAAAGCCTTGTCGCGACGGCGGGGAGCGTGCTGGAGTACGACAGCACGATCGCGCTGTTGCTGCCTGTGGACGCCGCCTGCGCGAAGTTATAAGGGCCCCTTATCGGGCCAAACTATTTATGTCTTATCCCCGTTGGGCATAACTGCATACAGTCAGAAAAACAACGTCAAAGGCAGATCGGTCTGCCGCAACAGGAGAGACACATATGCCATTTTCAGATTATAAGGTGGCCCTGGTAACCGGCGCTTCCGCCGGGATGGGTGAAGCGATTGTCGAACGCCTTTGTCAGGAAGGGATTGTGGTCCACGCGGTAGCGCGTCGTCATGAACAGCTGGCCGCCCTGGCGGACAGAACCGGCTGCATTCCCCACGCCGTCGACGTCGGCGATCTGTCGGCGCTGAACGCGCTGTGCTGCGATCTGCAGGTCGATATTCTGGTGAACAACGCCGGCGTTTCCCATCCGGGATCGATTCTCGATGCCGAGGCCGACTGGATCAACATCCAGCTGGACGTCAATCTGCGTGCCGTGCTGCACCTGTGTCGTCTGCTGGTACCGGGAATGGTGGCGCGCGACTGCGGCCACGTCATTAATATTACCTCCATCGCCGCGATTTATAACTTCAACGGCAACTCCATCTATCACGCCACCAAAGCGGGGGTGCACGCTCTGTCGCGCCAGCTGCGCGTCGATTGCTACGGCAAGCGGGTGCGAATTACCGAAATTTGCCCGGGTCGGGTGGCGACGGAGATTTTCGGTAATGTTTCCGGCGATCACGAAGAGGCGCGCCGTCGCTTTATCGATGGTTTCGAGCTGCCGGAAGCAAAAGACATCGCCGACTGCGTGGCCTTTGCGCTCGCCGCGCCGGTGGCGGTCAACATCGGCAATATTGAGATCACCCCGACGCTGCAGGTACCCGGTGGGCTATCCACGATGCGTCCCGGCGACCGCGAGTCCTGAATGGCGGCAAACGAGGAGGATATATGGCACTCGACTTCAGTAACGTGATGACTGGCCACTACGGCCAGACGATCATTGATGGCAGCGTCGTCACTCTGGAGCTGGCGTTGGGTGCATGGCTGCTGGCCATGTTTATTGCGCTGGTGCTGGTGATGATCCGCCTGAGCAACAAGCGCTTCGCGCAGCTGCTGGTGGCGGCGTACGTGTCCTACCACCGCAACGTACCGACGCTTATTCAGCTGATGATGTGGTATTTCGCGATTCCGACGCTGCTGCCCGAGTCGCTGCAGATGTGGGTTAACGAGATGAATGCGGAGTTTCTGTTCTCGCTGATCGCGCTGGGGCTGTGCCAGGCAGCCTACTTCTCTGAAGATATCCGCAGCGGCCTGCGCGCCATCCCCGATGGGCAGAATGAAGCGGCGAGGGCGCTGGGAATGGGGTATTTGCGCGCCATGCGGTTGGTGATTCTACCGCAAGGGATCCGTAACGCGCTGCCGTCGGTGATTAACCACACCGTGCTGCTGTTTAAAAATACCAGCCTTGCCATGGTCATTGGCGTCGCCGAGCTGACTTACGTTACGCGCGATATTGAAAACCAGACCTTCCGCACCTTCGAAGCTTATACGGTAGCGACGGTAGGCTATCTGGCCTTCTCTTTGCTGCTGATGGGAATGGGAGCGCTGTTGGCCCGTCGCTTTCAGCGCGCGTATGCGAGGTAATCTGTATGTCTGATTTTTTCACCATTCTGCATGATAACGGCCTGCTGTTGCTGATGGGGCAGTATCCTGACGGTCCGCTGGGCGGCGTGCTGTGTACCTTACTGGTATCGCTGCTGGCGGTGCTGTTCGCTTTTCCGGTCGGCGTGTTGTTGTGCCTCGCCCGTATCTCGCCGTGGCGCTGGCTGAGTTGGCCGGTAACCTGCTGGATCTATCTGCTGCGCGGTATTCCGCTGATGATGGTAGTGTTCTGGACCTATTTCTGCGTGCCGCTGCTGATTGGCCACAACATCAGCGGCTTTAGCACCATGCTGTGTACGCTGATCGTCTACGAGAGCACCTATATCGCTGAAATAGTGCGCGGCGGGATCCAGGCGCTGCCATCGGGTCAATATGAAGCTTCCCGCGCAATGGGGATGGGACATCTCCGGGCGCTGCGCCTGGTGATTCTGCCGCAGGCGTTGTACAACACGCTGCCGAGTCTGGTAAGCCAGCTGGTGTCGATTATCAAAGATAGCACCCTCGGCTACGTAATTAACGTGCCGGAACTGACCTATGCGGCCCAACCAGGTCAGTAACCAACTGCTGACGAAACCGTTCCAGGTCTTTGCCATCGTGGCGCTGAGCTATTACATCATTAACTTTAGCCTGACATGGCTGGCCAATCGCCTGGAGCTGCGTATCGCCAGCAGGAGGCAAGGCGCGCAGTCCGCTACGGGAAAGCCGATCACGCCGCTGGTCCTCGACCCGTCGCCATCACAAACTCAATAAGGAGCAACCATGCGACCGATGATTCTGTTCAATCAGGTGAATAAATGGTACGGGGAATATCAGGCCCTGACCGACGTAAGCGCCGAAATCAAAAGCGGTGAAGTGGTGGTGGTGTGCGGCCCTTCCGGATCCGGGAAATCGACGCTAATCCGGACGGTCAACCGTCTTGAACCCATCGAACAGGGACAGATCCTGTTTGACGGCGTCGATATTCATGGCTCAAGCACCCGGCTGAACCAGCTGCGAACGCGAATCGGCTTCGTCTTCCAGAGTTTTAACCTGTTTCCGCACGTTTCGGTGTTGGAGAATATTATGATGTCGCCGGTGAAAGTGCTCGGCGTGAAGCGCTCTGAAGCCCGAAGCCATGCCGGAGAGCTGCTGGAGCGGGTGGGGCTGTCGCACAAGGCCGACGTTTACCCGGCGCAGCTTTCCGGCGGCCAGCAGCAGCGGGTGGCTATCGCCCGGGCGCTGGCGATGAAGCCGCCGGTCATGTTGTTTGATGAACCGACTTCCGCACTCGATCCGGAGATGGTCGGCGAGGTGCTGAGCGTGATGCGCGGGCTGGCGCAGGAAGGAATGACCATGATGTGCGTCACCCATGAAATGAATTTTGCCCGCGACGTCGCCGATACGATCTGGTTTATGGATCAGGGGCAAATACTGGAAAAGGCCGAACCGGATAAATTCTTCACCGCGCCGCAGCATCCACGCGCGAGGCGTTTTCTCAATGATTTGCTGGTACACTAGAATGTTGGGCTGTTACCGCGGACTGTACCTGATTCAACGGGGGCGGTTCTTGTCCATCGAGACACCCGTGACGGAAGCCGCCGGGTTCGGAAACTTTAAAGGGTTTATCAGAAGGCTTAAGGCTGTGGAGTTTCGTATCGGTAAGGGGCATAGGGGGGCACTCGAGTATCGAACCAACCTGACCCCGGCTTTGACGACCCATTTTTCCCGATGCGGAGGGTAAAATCAAAATGCATCGGGAAGATTTTTCACGCTAACTTATTGAATCAAAACCATACAGGGATTCGCAAAGCGGCATAAAAACAGAAATTTGGCTCCTCTGACTGGACTCGAACCAGTGACATACGGATTAACAGTCCGCCGTTCTACCGACTGAACTACAGAGGAATCGTGTGAACGGGGCGCATAGTAACGAGGCGCACCTGGGTTGTCAAAGGCTGTTTTGGCTAATTGCGTTTGATTGCGGATTTTTGCAGCAAATCCTTAAAAAGGGCCGTTTTTTTACGGCCCTTTGCGCGTTAGCCAGCCATGCCGACGTTAACGGAAAGGCGGTTCATTAAAGGTCCGCAGCTTGCGCGAATGCAGCTTCTCGCCTTCGGCCCCGCAGCAAATCAATGGCGCAGATGCCGATTTGCAGGTGCTCGGAAATCGCCCCTTCATAGAAGCGGTTGGCCTGTCCCGGCAGCTTGATCTCGCCGTGCAGAGGCTTATCCGAAACGCACAACAGCGTGCCGTACGGCACGCGGAAGCGGTAACCCTGAGCGGCAATGGTCGCGCTTTCCATATCGATAGCGACCGCGCGGCTCAGGTTAAAGCGCAGCGCCGAAGCGGAATAGCGCAGCTCCCAGTTTCTGTCGTCCGTGGTGACCACCGTGCCGGTACGCAGACGCTGCTTCACCTCTTCGCCCGGCATGCCGCTCACCAGCTTGGTGGCGTCGTAAAGGGCGCGCTGCACTTCGGCGATGCTTGGAATAGGAATATCCGGCGGCAGTACGGCATCCAGCACGTGATCGTCGCGCAGGTAGGCATGCGCCAGCACATAATCGCCGATGGACTGGCTTTCGCGCAGCCCGCCGCAGTGGCCGATCATCAGCCAGGCGTCCGGGCGCAGCACGGCCAGGTGGTCGCAGATGGTTTTGGCGTTCGACGGCCCGACGCCGATGTTAATCAGCGTAATACCGCAGCCCTGGGCATCGATTAAGTGCCAGGCCGGCATCTGGTGTTTCTTCCATGCCAGATCGGAAATCGCCTCTTCCGGCGCCTCCGTATCGGCGGTCAGCCAGGCTCCGCCGGCGCAGGAAAGCGCCACGTAGGGGCTTTCCGGATCGAGGATTTGCTGACATCCCCAGCGCACGAACTCATCCACATAGCGGGTGTAGTTGGTAAACAGGACGAACGACTGGAAGTGCTCCACCGGGGTGCCGGTATAGTGCCGCAGGCGCGCCAGCGAGAAGTCCACCCGGCGCGCGTCAAAATGGGAGAGCGGATAAAACTCCGTGGGATGGAACAGGCCGTCCGCCGTTTCGTCGCCGATTTGCGCCAGTTCGGTGGTGGGGAAGTGGCGGGCCAGATCCGCGCTCATTGAGCGATCCAGCGACAGGCTGGAACCGTCGATAACGTACGGATAGGGGATTTCATGCTGCGATGGGCCAACCTCAATGCGGGCGCCGTAATCTTCATACAGCAGGGAAAGCTGTTCGGTGAGATAAGCGCGGAAGAGCGAAGGGCGGGTGATGGTTGTGGTGTAGCTGCCGGCGTGGGTAAAGCGGGCGTAGGCCCTGGTTTTCTTCGGCGTCCTTGCGCCGCCGTCCCAGCTGACGCGCAGTTCGGGGTACACGAACAGCCCTGACGACCGGGCAAGGGTGTCGGGTAACGAGCCATCCCGCGCGTAGCTGGCGATGGCGTCACGCAGCGCGTTCACTGCATCATCAAAAAGGGATTCGAGCTTATCAAGCGCCTGCTCGGGCGTTAGCCCCTGGCGGGTAGCGTCATTGTTCATTATTTCTCCTTCTGCCGGGCATGCCGGTGGCGATGCGGGTAAAGCTAGTATGTCATGGACGAGGGAGAACGGAAGGGCATCTCTGATTCTGTATGACAGAATTACATGAGATACCCGGTAATGAAGATGTGGGTTCCCGGTATGCCATAAGCGGCTGCGTCGGGAAACCTGTCAGAATCCCGTTACGCCCGCTTTTCTCCGGTTTCTGCATGTAATTTTTCTAACTGCTTAATGAGGGTCGCGGCAACGAGTTCAGCGGCGCCACGGGCAAACGGCGAACTTCTGGCCTCATAGGTGAACCGGTCATAACTTTGTTCATCCGGCATATATTTAGCTGCGCCATCCACCATGGTTGAGACAAAAGTATGACGAAATGGCGACAGTTCACGGATTCGGGCAGCGGTGATGGCTGAGAGTTCAGCCTGTAATCCTATCCAGATGATATTTCCCAGCTGCATCACCGTTACCGGAACTTCGCTGTTCCCCGCAGGTTGATAACGGAAAGTTTTCACCGGCCCTTGCGGAGCGTTTTGGGGGGAGAAGGTTAATGCCGGAACGGTTATCCGCTGGCGCCTGATAGTCAACACGGCAGGCGTTGAAGTCCTGATTGTCTTCAGAATCTGAGCAACCGCCTCTCCGAGGCCTGTAGCAAGCAGATTCAACATCTCAAACGCGTGCGCAGAACTGCTGATGCGGGAGACTGTCCCTGTGTCATCCACCACCGTTTGTACTGCCTGAAAGAGCGGGGCCTGATCGCCTGCCGCACCCACCAGAAATAAAGCCACCATATCGACAGCATCGACAGCAGCATGTTCCTCGATGTAACGCGCCGCGGCCCCCGCCAGATCTGCGGAAATCTGTTTGCCTCCGTTTGACTCCTGAAAATCCTCGGTGACAGAAGACTGCACGGCGTAGTTAAACAATGCCGCCAGCGGTTGGCCATGCTGATTATCGATCCTGATAACCCCCACAAAGGGATCGGCAAAACCATCTTCATTCATACCCAGCCACCAGCCATTTTCGCCGGGCTGGTCGCGATTGATATTTACCCGACAGGATCCTGAACCAAAGCCGATCCGGGCAGGCTGTAACCGCACTGTCGCCTGGGTAACTGCGGTTAAAAGAGCCGTTTCAAAGCGGTTAAGCATTTGCTGGTTCTGACGTTTGTCGGTGCCTGGCGGTGTATGCCCGTCCGGGAATATATGGGGGGCGCAGAAGGTATGGCTGGCGCAAAGCAGAATATTTTCCAGTGGGGCGTGGGTTTTTTCATGGATGAGCCTCTTCATGCCGTTAATTATTTCTTCGGACAAAGAGGTGAGATCAACCACCACGATACAAAATCTGGTCCGGGCGAATTCCAGCAAAAGTACGCGCACCCCCAGAGGGTCATGCTGACCGGAAAAACCATCAACCGGCCAATTCAGCCCCGCAAAAGTTACCCATGCTTTTCCTGCTCCTGCCCTGAATGAAGCCCCGGATTTTTCCAGACCACAGGCAGTCCGGGTAAAGCATGCCGCTGCCGCTGCCCCAAGAGCAGACAATATAAAAGCGCGTCGTGACTGCATATTAGTTACCTGATTTTCACTGCCAGTTCCGTTCCTCGCTTAACAGGAAGCGTCACTGAAATAAATCCGTTCATCGGATCACGGATCCATGTAAGAAAATCGGGTTCTGCATTGTCATTCAGTATATATCCGCCGATACGTAGCTGAGGAGCCACAATTTCAACGATCTGACGCGCAAGGGTCGGTCCTTCAGCCAGCGGCCAGCCGTCAATCAGCGCAAAATCGACAGGCCCGCCGGCGTCCTTCAGCGTCTCCCGCGCATCACCGATGCGGATGTCGACATAGTCCGACAGCCCGGCATCCGTCAGATTATGACGGGCGGTTTGCGCCTTGGCGGCAACCAGCTCGGCGCCAATAACCTGTCCACCGCCGTTGTCCCGCATGGCGGCGGCAAAATAAACGGCTGACATGCCGACTGATGTGGCAAAATCAATAACGCGTGTGGCGTTCATCGCCCGGCAGAGCAGGTAAATCAGATCCCCTTGTTCCGGATGAATAGAGAAACCATAATCGGCAAATTTTTCAGGATCGTGGGCGTCAGGCCCGCTAAACGCTTCCGCAGAGGGACGTTTACGCTCCGCATTCATGCGTTCCAGCACCTGTAATATTTGCGGATCGCGAATGGGAGAGGGCGCTGTGTTTTTATGGCTCATGGTTATCCTTACGGCTAATCGGCAGTGGGATTAATGCCATACTGCGACTGGCGTGGCTGTCGGTGGACGTTGATAATCATAGTTATCCATTTTATGGTACCAGTCAAGTACCATAAAGTTGGCTGTTACATTCAAAGGAAGCGCTATGTGCAAAAAAGATAACTCCATAACCGCCCGGCGGGGACGGCCAAAAGTTATGGAGTATGAAGAGCGACGGAAAGCTATCATTCAGGGCGCTTACAGCGCTTTTCTTGAACTGGGTTTTGCGCAGACTACGACCGCTGAAGTCGCCCGCCGGGCAAGAGTGTCAAAACGTGCAATCTATGAAGTGTTTGCCAATAAGATGGATATTTTTGCCACCGTTATTAAAGAACATCGTTATCTTTTTATGGCGCTGCCGCGTCCGGTAGATGAACGTTTGTCTCTGGAAGAAACGCTGTTTCGCATTTTCCGGCTGGACAGCAGTGAACATGAGGCAGTGGAAAGAGAAGCCATTCTTAAACTGATGACAAGAGAGGCCGTTTTTTTCCCCGAGCTGTCGGATTATCTGTATGAAAGCAAAGCTATCCATTCCCGCGAGCTGTTGATGGAATGGCTTGAAAGCGAGAATAAAAAAGGAAGGCTTAACGTCGAAGAACCCGGGGTTTGTGCCGGCATGCTGATGGATATTGTTTTTGGCGCCCTTATCCCGAGAAAATGGGTATCAGAGACGGAAGGGGAACGACAGTTAGATGCGAAAGGGCGCGTGCATCAACTGGAAACCATAAAAAAAAGAATACGAATCGTTCTGCGTGGTATCCATTCCGCCACTTAAACAATACTGGCGAAAGTATTATCCGAGCCAAAAGCCACCACATGCTTATACATGCCGCGGCTTTTATCTACGTATGCCGGTTAACCAGTGGCCCGCCATAGCGTCAGCGTATCAATCTGGCTGTCGAGGCGCAGGATATTTTTATCCATGCTGTCGGAAAAGCCATTCCCGGACAGGTTCGATGCCGTAAGCAATACGCCAGGTGTTCCGGTGGCCGCTGGCGCCTTCTGATGACTGGTTGGGCGGAATTACGGTGCCTTTTCGGAAGGAGACATAGTTGATCGGGCTGCCTTCGGCATCAATCTTATTGAAAGCGGTCTGGAATTCTTGCGGCGACCAGGTTCCATCCCAGGTGGCGCGGCTGATTTTCGCGCCCTCTTTTTCCAGGGCGGCGGTAATGGCGTTTTGTCCCGGCCAGGCCTTGTTGTCGTCCTGCGAAACCAGTATCCACAGTTTCTGGCGGGCGAGCGGCTTCACCAGCGCCGGGTCCCACTGCCCGGCAACGAGCAAGGAGGCGGCGAAAAAGTCCGGATACTTAATATTCATAGCGATCGACATCATGCAGCCGCCGGACTGGCCGGTGGCGTAGAGACGGTTCCGATCGATAGAGTATTGCGCTGACAGCGCACGAATCAGATCTATTGTGGTATCAAGCATGCCGGAGGTGCGCGAGTCATCGTCAGCGATAATTTCCGCATACTCAGGCGCAAGGACAAAGCAGGGGCGGCTGGCCTGATCTTCAGGACTGGCCCAGACCACCGCGCCCAGACCCTGATACAGGGTGGTGCGTGTTACGTCGCTGGTCGCGCCGGCATCATGCATGAACAGTACCAGCGGCCAGGATTTCTCCCTGTCATACCCCTTCGGTACATAGAGGTTATAGCGCAGTATGTTACCCGTTTTGGGATCGTGGAATTCCAGAGCCTGAAAATCGTCAACGACTGGGTTTTTGACCTTTGTCGTAGTCAGGGCGGTTTGGCTCGGGGGAAGGGTATGGCCGTTGCTCATCTTGACTGAGCCTGTTTGCATGATGGTAGCTTCGGGATGCCTGTAAACCGTGTCATAAGGCGGAATATCGCCTGCTTTACCCGGCCCTCCTCCGGCAGAAGGGGACGTCCGAGCGCCGTTTTTCGGCGGCACCTTTTCGGCAAGCAGGGCGTTATCATCTTCTGGCGACAGAGTCACGATAACAAAGCGCCCCATTGCCGCCCGATCGCGGGGATCGGCAGAGGCGCTGGTAAAAGCTCCCGTAACGGTTCGGTCTTTGACGCGAAAACCGGCAACGCTAAGCTCTGCTCCCCGTACCGGCGCGTCATACTCCACGGCAACGGCCGCCAGGCGGATACCATCACCGAACACCTGAGTAACCGCGGTGGCGCTTCTGACATGCGGGAGATCGTTTCTTGCGAAACCGGGCACGCTGATTGCCAGAAGCGTCCCGGCGCTCATGATCAAAAATTCCCGACGTGATGGCATATTATTTTCCTTATTATTTCCCGCGCATAGATGTGCTACAGGCCGACCTGTAAATATGGTACTTGTTTGGTACCGTATTTACAGGCAGATTGTCAATCATAAATAGCGTTAAGGCGACGTAACGCGAGGCGGGGCTGGCTCAAAAAAGGTCGGCCTGACGGTTTTTGCCCGTCCTCACATTGGTTTCTCCTGGCGTTTATGACCGCCGGTTTTCAGGCCGCGATGCAATTCCTGCATCCGTTTCATTGATTTTATCGTGCGCTGTGACGCGGAAGAAGCGACGGATAGCACCAGCATTTCCAGACAGATAAGCACGGTCCCATGCAGGGGGACTTTGCCATTTTCTCCGCCTCGGGGGACCTGAATCACTACATCGGCTTCCTGTGCAAAGCGTGAATCTAAGGCATTGGTCAGCAGTATGACCGGCATGCCTAACCGTTTAGCTTCACGCAGGGTCGTCATCCCCTCCCGGTGGGCTGATTTTTGAGCCATCATCACCAGAACATCTCCCCGCTGCAGGGTAAGTAGCTGTTCGGCGAGGCCGACGCCTGAGCGGTTGAGTGGCGCACAAGGCAACCCTATGCGGTTAAACAATCGCGCAGTATATTCCGCCAGGATGCCCGAAGCATTAATGCCGAAAATAGCCACCTGACGGGCGTCCAGCAGCAGCGATACGGCCTGTGACAGGGCAACACGATTCGCCGGCGAGGATAAAACCTCACAGGCGCGCTTATGTCCTTCCAGGACAAAATTAATGCTTGAATCAACGTCACCGGTGAATTCCGTTAGCGTGATGCTCATTTTATCAGTGGAAGTCATCACGGGTTCAAACCATAGCTCAAGGGTTTTTTTCAAATCGCGTAATCCGGCAAAACCTAATGCCTGGACTGCCCGCACCACGGTAGCATCCGAGGTATTGGTCGCTGAGGCGATTTCAAGCGCGGTGGATTCCAGTACCGCCGATCGGTTTTCGTTAATGTAGTGCAACACGGTCTGTAAACCGGCTGAAAGCTGGGGTGCCCGGCTGCGCAAACGTTCACCGTATACGTCCACTCTGTTTTTATTTTTTTTATGGTCAGTCATCTTTAGCTCCGGTTATTTCGCGCCAGACAGATCCAGCCCGGCAATATGAGACTGCACTACAGCGGTCATCAGACTGAGGGCGGCAAACGAGTTCGAAATCGCTTCTTCGCGGGAAACCAGCACATAATGTCCTTTCTGACAGGCGGTCAGGAAATGGCACCAGCCCGGCATTAACGCATTCATGGCGGCGATTTCATCCACGGGTTTGCCGCCGGTATCACCGCGCCAGGTAGCGAATACGAAATCAGCATCGAGATCCGGCAACCTTTCCGCACTGACATTCATGCGTCCGTTTTGCGGAATATTGTTAATCAGGGCGGGGAAGGTCAAGCCTGCATCGCGTAACACTTTGCCCAGAGAGTGATAGCTGTACATCACAGCCACCTTACCGTTATTTGCCTGGATCACCGACACGGTGATTTTTCGGTTATCAATGGTTTGTCTGAGCTGTTTGATCTGTTCCTGATAACGCGCTTCAAGCAGCGCCAGCCGTGCCTCGCTGCCGGTCAATTGCGCCAGTTTGCTATAGATCCGCGGAGCGCCGCCGTTAAGATGATCGATGCTGACGGTGGGGGCAATTTTCTCTAATTGTGTCACTGAAACATTGCGGCTTGGTTCGGTGATAATTAAATCGGGCTTCAGCGCGGCGATGGATTCAATATCGATATCGGCGGTGCCGATAAACTGAATGGCCGAGTTATCAAAATCGATCCCTGTCAGCAGGCGGGCCGAACGCAGGAAGTGACTGCCATCCGGCCGCGTCCGGCCATGGCTGCCGACCGGAAGGATACCCAGTTCAATCAGCGGGATAGTGATGTCCAGATCGTGCAACGAGACAATACGTTTGGGGTGCAAAGGCACCGTCACTGTACGCCCCAGGTCGTCGGTAAATTGCTGTGCTGGCGGGTTTGCCATGGCAAAGAAGCTGGTACAAAGCAGTAGAATAGAGAGGATGCGCATAATAATCCTTAACGGTCAGAAACTATCCCGACGTCGCCAGAGCAGTAACAGGAAAAAGGGACCGCCCAGCAGTGAAATAATAATGCCCGCGGGTAATTGCAGCGGGGAGAACGCCAGGCGCCCTAGGGTGTCAGCCAGCAGCACCAGCAAAGCCCCGCATGCCGCGCTGCCACTCAATAATCCGGCCTGCCCGCCGCGAAACAGCATCCGTGAGAGATGAGGAGCCATCAGGCCGACAAAACCAATACTGCCAACGCAGGATATACAGGTGGCGGTCAAAATTACCGGGGCGGTAAAACGCAGCAACGTCAGTTGTGATAAGCGAACCCCCAGACCGGTTGCCGTGGGATTTCCCAGCAAAGCGACATCGGACGCCCGGGCGGTTAGAAACAGGAGCAGCGATGCCGGGATTCCCCAGCACAGCGCCATCAGCAACAACGGCCAGCTAACGGTATTCAGGCTGCCGGCCATCCACAGCATGACGGTTTGCACCTGTCTGACATCGGCAGTAGTCATAAATACCCCGATGGCGGCCGCGAAAATCCAGGAAATACCAATCCCGATTAAAATAAATCGTGGCCGGGAAAAATCGCGCGCCAGGACGACAACCAGTAGCGCCACTAACAGACCGCCAGCCATCCCTGCGATCGGTTGCCAGAGTACGCTGAGCGTCGGGAAAAATAATATTTGCGTCAGAACCACGATACTGGTGCCTTCTCGTACGCCCAGTAGGCCAGGATCGGCCAGTCCGTTACGCGTAATAGATTGCATTGCCGCCCCGGCCATTCCCAGCATAGCCCCGATAGATAAGGCCATCAGCAGACGCGGCAGTCGTACATCCCGGACAATATAGACGGAAGGATCGTTCAGACTCTGCGGATAAAACAGGACCTTAGCTATAGCGGATACGGGAACCGGCAAGCTGCCGCGACAAACGCCGAAGACAAGTAACGCCAGAATCAGCAGTAGAAAAAAAAACAGTCGATAAAGCATGGCGGGACGCAGTAACACAGATAGCCTGCCTTTTCGCAGCGCCACCCGTCCGGCCTGGTGTAACAGACGACTCATTTGAAAAACCTTGAGGCAATAAAGATAAATACCGGTGCCCCTGCCAGAGCCGTCATCACGCCGGTGGCCAGTTCCTGCGGTGCTATCAGGGTTCGGGCGGCAATATCTGCAACAAGCAGCACCAGCGC
The DNA here is from genome assembly GCF_051307045.1 of Dryocola mayonis. Taxonomy (NCBI): domain Bacteria; kingdom Pseudomonadati; phylum Pseudomonadota; class Gammaproteobacteria; order Enterobacterales; family Enterobacteriaceae; genus Dryocola; species Dryocola mayonis. Next base: position 2,662,301 of record NZ_CP150452.1, on the reverse strand, counting down.
TCCCCCCAGCGCACAACAGGGGAGCGCCCTGCGCAGATCTTCGGTGACCAGCCGGCGGATGATATGAGGGACTATCAGACCGACGAAACCGATCGGCCCTGCAATAGAAACTGCGGCTCCGCTGAGCAATGCGATTGCAATAATGGAGAACAGCCGGGTACGTTGCAGGTTAACACCCAGCCCGCGCGCCAGATGATCTCCTAACGCCAGCATATTCAGTGAAGGAGCCTGCCAGGTGGCGAGGAGCATGGCGATGCCAGTCAATATCGCGGCCGCGGTTATCACCGGCCAGCTCAAACCGGCTAGATCTCCTGCCAGCCAGGTCCGCATGTCCATAAGCGTTTGTTCATCCAGTATCAGCACGGTAGCGCTTAGAGAGGAAGCGAAGGCGGAAAGAGCCACCCCGCATAGCGTCACTTTAACCACCGTTAAGCCGCTACGGCCGGCGGAAGAAAACGTGATCACCAGGCTAAACAGTAACGCAGCTCCTGCGGCTGCGACCAGCGGGCGAACGGCGGGGGAGATTAACCAGCCTGCTCCACTGGCAGTACTCAGTACCACGGCAAGAGCCGCGCCGGCGTTGAGTCCCAAAATATGAGGCTCGCCTAATGGATTACGGATAACTGACTGTAACAGCAAACCAGCTACCCCTAATGCGGTACCAATCAGCAATGCCGCTACCAGCCGCAGTAAGCGTAATTCGATAACAACGCGGTGACTGAAATTTCCCGGATCGTAATCAAAGAGCGCCTGCAACACCGTACGGGGTGCGATGTAGCTTGCGCCGATGGCCAAGTCAAAAACTGCGCAAACTATCACCATCAGTAATAGCAATAGTAGCCGGGTCAGATAACGGGATTTGCTACGGCTAAATAACGAAACTGCCTGCTGCATTATATGCCGCCCGTCATAGCCGGAAAGGGCATGAAAAAGGGTTTGCCAGTATGCGGGTTGACCGACATATAAACGTCCAGATCAAATACTGAGCGGATCAGTTCAGGTGTGCAATCCGCAGGGTTATCGATAATGCCGGATAACTTACCTTGTTTAAGAAATACCAGCGTGTCGGCATAGTTGATCGCAAAATTCAGGTCATGCAAGACCATTATTACCGTGTGGTTATGGTGTAATGTTAAATCACGAAGTAATTCGAGAATTTCTACCTGATAACGTAAATCCAGAAAAGTGGTCGGCTCATCCAGTAAGATAATCGGGGTTTGTTGAGCCAGCGTCATCGCTATCCAGCAGCGCTGACGCTGGCCTCCGGACAGGCTTTCTACCGGTAGGTGGGCTAAATCTGCTGTGCCGGTTAAGCGTAAAGCCTGTTCAATGGCCTGTTCATCCGCTTCTGACCATTGGCGTAAAAATCCCTGCCACGGAAAGCGCCCGCGACTAATCAGTTCGAAAACGGTTAGCCCCTCCGGCAACAGCGGGTTTTGCGGCAGGAGCCCTAATTGGCGAGCCACCTGTTTGGTGGGCTGCTGATGAATAGCTTTACCATCAAGAATAATTTTACCGGCAAACGGGGTAATCATCCGCGCAATGGTATTGAGCAGCGTTGATTTTCCTGAACCATTTGCTCCTGCCAGCACCGTCATTTTGCCGGATGGAATGGTCAGGCTGATACCATCGATAATGATATTTTTTTGATAACCGGTACTCAGGGTTTCAATATGTAAACCGCTTTCATCCGTTTTGTGATCATCTTGTTGCGGCATTTTACTCCAGCACCGAAATCCGTATTTATCGAGTGTCATAATCTTAATAAATAGTAATAAGTATCATTATCCTTTGTGATTCTGCGCGAATGAAATGTAGTAGTCAAGTGAAGCGTATGGCCTGTTTTTCTTATCTCCTGCTTCTTCATAATGTGTATGAATACAATCCTGTTTTGTATTTTTATTGTTTTTATTCATGTGCTTATAATTATTCCATGCATCCGGAAAGGTTTTCTGAATCAGCAGGTTCATGCGTAGTCGATAAATTTGTTTTTAAGTTTACTACTACATTTTGTTGTGTTTGAATAATTCTCAATTACATTAGCGTTCGCGTTTTGCCTGGAAAATATCATCGTTTTTTGTGTGGGCTCACCGGGCATGTCCGTTGCGCAAATGAAGAAAGCGCATAAACCTGGGCGGGCCGCGCAGCAGAAAACTTTTTCTCCCGGGCAAGCTAACAATTTAATTAACTGGCAGGATCACACAGCAGAAATGAGCAGAGATAAGCGGAATTTTCGCCGCCACAAATCATCGCGGAATTTAATGATTACCGTTTGCGGCGGCGCATTTATATTTCCGGCAATCGCCTCCGCGGCCGAAAGTAACGATACTATTATCGTTACGGGTACAGAACAGGTAAACAAGGCCGAAAGCAGTTATACCAGCCCGACCAGTTCCGTTGGTAGCAAAACGCCGACGTCAAGGTTAGATGAATCTCAGTCTGTCAGCGTTGTGACGCAGCAACAGCTAAACGATTATCAAACCACTAATTTGACGGATGCGCTGCGTTTTGTCAGCGGAGTGGCACAAAGCAATAATCTGGCGGGAACCGAAGATGGTATTTTGCGGCGTGGTTTCGGTAGCAACTCTGATGGTTCAATTTATCGTGACGGTATACGCAGCAGCCAGGGACTGAATCTGAATGCAACCACCGAACGAGTGGAGGTGCTGAAAGGATCGGCATCGTTGTTATATGGTATTCAAAACCCGGGCGGGGTGATTAATATCATCAGTAAAAAACCACAATATCAATGGAGCACTACCCTATTCGGTCATTATAACAGCACAGGCGGCGGTGCCGGGGGCATTGATATTACTGGCCCTTTGGAGAACGGTTTTGCTTTTCGCTTAATTGCTGAAAAACAGACGCAAAATTACTGGCGTGGTTTCGGTAATGATAAGCACAATTTGATTGCGCCGTCGTTGCAGTGGATAGGTGATAAAGCCAGCTTCGATATCAGTTATGAAAGCTTTCAGTATGATATTCCTTACGATCGCGGCACCGCTTTTATTAACGGCAAGCCGGTGGCTATAGATTATAAAACCCGGCTGGATGACTACAGCAATCATGCCTGGGGTCGTAATCAAACCTTTAATAGCCACTGGGATTATCAGTTTAATGATACCTGGAATACCCGGGTAACTTTTGGGATGAATCAGCGTCAGTACAGTAACAATGAGGTGCGTGTGACGGCGATTAATCCAACCACTGGCGTAGTGACCCGGCGGGCAGATGCTAACCGCGGCTATAACCATAAAACCAAATATATTTCATGGGATATGATCGGCACCCCTGACATTGCAGGCATGGCCCATAATATTGTTATCGGTACGGATTACGAAATGGCGCAGACTTATCGCGCTCATGCTTATACCGGCAAGGCCGATACTTCATATACGCTGAGCAACCCTGTGTATGGTCTACCTACTGTTACCGACAGCAGTACTGAAAAGGTTTCGACTGCGAATCTGCTGAACCGTATTCACAGCCGTTCGGTCTATGCGAAGGACAGTATTGATTTAACCTCTCAATGGACGGCGGTGTTGGGGGGACGTTACCAGCATTACGAGCAACGTGAGTCGAGCGGTTTTGATCCTGTCATTGAAAGCTATAATGATATTGGCAATAAATTCCTGCCGCAGACCGGTTTAATCTATAAGTTAACACCGGATATATCCTTATATGGCACCATGAGCAAATCCTTCACTCCGTCAACCAGTGTCGACGATGAAGGGAATGTTGGTAAGCCGGAGCAGGGCACGACCTACGAGGTCGGGAGCAAATGGCAATTGACGCCATCACTGTTTGCTTCTCTGGCGTTTTATCATATTGATGAAAGAGATATTTCGCTATCGCTCAACGGCTCCACTTATGCTGTGGCCAAAGCCCGTTCGCGCGGAGTGGAGGCCGAAATTAACGGTGAGATTTACCGCGGCTGGGAACTAAGTGCCAATTACAGTTATGACCAGGCAATTATTACCGACGATCGGAATGATTCTTCCAATAATGGCAACCGCCTGCAGAATGCGCCACGTAATTCCGGTGCTGTGTATCTAAGCCACGCGCTCCCAGGTAACTTCCGTGTCGGAGGGGGAATACGTTATGTGGGTACCCGTGCCGGCGATCCGGATAACAGTTTCACGCTGCCAGCCTATACGGTTGCGGATAGTTTTGTTGCCTGGGACAATAAATTACTGGGTAAAAAAACGCATCTGCAGCTGAACCTGAATAACCTGTTTAACAAGCACTACTATACCTCCAGTGGCGGCAATCTGCGGGTAGAAGAAGGTGCGTCGCTGAACGGGGTTCTTAGTGCCAGCGTTGAATTCTGAGTTTCGCTACTCGCGGCGGAGGATACCTGCGCGCAACGGTGGCGTAATAGTTCGGGGAACAGCGCAACGGCAGGCAAAGCGGCAGAGGTCAGAAGAGAAACGATAAAGAGATTTTATCGTGACGCAAATGGATTCATAACAGTAAGCATCCGACATTGCCGATCCGGTAATGTCGGTTTAATGCTTAGCGCGGACAGAACCGCCGTTCTTGTCGTGTTTTATTCGTGGGAATATCTAATAAGGCGCGCGGGAAAGTGGCTTTAAACATCTGATCAAGGCTGAGCTGTGGTCACGCCATCATCTGGCTGAAATGACCACGAATTCTTGCCGATGCAGAGGGAATATTGAAAACGTATCGGGAAGGTTTTTCACGCTAGCTTATTGAATCAAAACCATACAGGGATTCGCAAAGATGCATGAAAACAGGAAATTGGCTCCTCTGACTGGACTCGAACCAGTGACATACGGATTAACAGTCCGCCGTTCTACCGACTGAACTACAGAGGAATCGTGTGAACGGGGCGCATATTAACGGGGTGAAATGGCCTTGTCAAAGGCTGAAATAACGCTGTTGGTTCGTTTGCTGATAAAACAAGCAAACGGCGCAAAAGCTATAAAGACATTCCCTTATTAAGGACCGTTTTCCGACAGGCGTTAACCGACTGCGGCGCGGTTTTAAATTTTTGGCCGTATGGGGCAGAGGTAGTAATCGTTTTTTCGTATTTGCGCGCACCGCATTGGTGCGCTTATACCCCTTTTGGGGCATAAGCAAACCGCTGTTTCAGTAATGCAATCACCCCTGCGCATCAGTTTCTCTTATAATCCAGCTGGTTAGACCATCTGGTCCGGCTTTATCAAAAGTGGCAAGCATCTTGCAATTCCTTCTACGACATTACCGCCGAGACTGGCACTGGCATTCCGTGAAGGGGGCAAAATGAATTTAAGACGGCTGAAGTATTTCGTAAAAATCGTCGATATTGGTAGCCTGACCCAGGCCGCTGAAGTGCTGCATATTGCGCAACCGGCGTTAAGCCAGCAGGTCGCCACCCTGGAAGGGGAGCTGAATCAGCAGCTGTTAATCCGCACCAAACGCGGCGTGACGCCGACGGAAGCCGGAAAGATTCTTTATACCCATGCGCGAACCATTCTACGCCAGTGCGAACAGGCGCAACTGGCGGTCGGCAACGTCGGACAGACGCTCGGCGGCCAGGTTTCAATCGGGCTTGCGCCCGGAACCGCGGCCTCTTCAGTGATTATGCCGTTGCTGCAGACGGTGCGTGCGGAGCTGCCGGACGTGCTGGTTTATCTGCATGAAAACAGCGGCTCCTCCCTTAACGACAGGCTGTTAAACGGCCAGCTTGATATGGCGGTGCTGTATGACCGCACGCCGGTGGCGGGCATCATCAGCCAGCCGTTGCTGAAAGAGGAGCTGTTTCTGGTCGGCACCCGCGACTGTCCGGGCCAGACGGTCGATCTCGCGGCGGTAGCCGAAATGAACCTGTTCCTGCCGCGTGACTACAGCGCCGTGCGCAAACGCGTGGACGAAGCTTTTTCCCTGCGTCGCCTGACGGCGAAAATCATCGGTGAAATCGAATCCATCTCCACCCTGACCGCGGCCATCGCCAGCGGGATGGGCGTAACGGTGCTGCCCGAGTCCGCGGCCCGTTCCCTGTGCGGCTCCGCTAACGGCTGGATGGCCCGCATCACCAGCCCGTCGCTCAACCTGCCGTTGTCCATTAACCTGTCGGCCCGTTTGCCGCTGACCCCGCAGGCGCAGGCGGTAAAGGATATTCTTATGTCCGTCGTCACCCAGCCGGCGGTGGAAAACAGAGAGCTGATGCTGGTCAGCTAAGCGCGGCTTATTGCTAAAAGGAATAAGTTGCTGGTTTTTATTATTTGTTCCGCGGGCGCTGTGACTTTAACAATGGTGTAAAGAACAGTAATGCTCCCGGGGGCAACGTGAATTTCCAGCAACTTAAGATCATCCGTGAGGCGGCGCGGCGGGATTACAATCTCACCGAGGTCGCCAATATGCTTTTTACTTCGCAGTCCGGCGTCAGCCGCCATATCCGCGAACTGGAAGAAGAGCTCGGCATTGAGATTTTCATCCGCCGGGGCAAAAGGCTGCTGGGGATGACCGAACCGGGCAAAGCGCTGCTGGTGATCGCCGAGCGCATTCTCAACGAGGCCCAGCAACGTCCGTCGGCTTGCCGATCTGTTTACCAACGACGCAAGCGGCGTGCTGACTATCGCCACCACGCACACCCAGGCGCGTTACAGCCTGCCCAGCGTTATTAAAGCTTTTCGCGCGCTTTTCCCGGAGGTTCGCCTTGAGCTTATCCAGGGCACGCCGCAGGAGATTGAATCTCTACTGCACAGCGGTACGGCGGATATCGGTATCGCCAGCGAGCGTCTGAGCACCGATCCTGGCCTTGTCGCCTATCCGTGGTTCCGCTGGTATCACAGCCTGCTGGTGCCAAACGGCCATCCGCTGATCCACGCCAGCCCTCTGACCCTTGATGACATCAGCCGCTGGCCGCTGATAACCTATCGCCAGGGAATAACCGGGCGCTCACGCATCGACGAGGCGTTTGCGCGCCGCGGCTTAACGCCGGATGTGGTGCTTAGCGCGCAGGATTCCGACGTGGTGAAAACTTACGTTGAGCTGGGCCTGGGCATTGGTCTGGTGGCCGATCAGGCAAGCGGCGAAGAGGGAAATCTGGTCCGCCTTGATACGCGACACCTGTTTGACGCCAATACCGTGTGGCTTGGGCTCAAGCGCGGGCAGCTGCAGCGAAACTACGTCTGGCGATTTATTGAATTATGCAACCCTGAGCTTTCCGTGGATGAAATTAAGCGTCTGGCGCTGGAGTCGGATGAGGTAGTTATCGATTTCCAGATTTAGCGCGACGTTTGTAATGAAAAACGGCTAACGATGTTAATTATTTATTAAATTCAGCTCGCAGCGCCCAGCTTATATTTCTGAAGCTTTTTTGATTCGGGAATATAAGCTGGGCGTTTTTTTGCTGGCCGGAAAGATTAAGGTTGCAAAAGTGTTCAATATTTCTAATCATCGATCGATTAAGGTAAATTAATAGTTATTAACTATCGAAATTTGTTTTTTGTAAAACAAAACCGATCAAATTCATAAAGTTACTCCCTCAGCGTCCGATATGTCCTTCAGCGGTTTCTCCGCGTTCGTTTTTCTTTTTGTTCGCCTCATCGATAACACAGCGGCTGATGGCCTCTATTGATAAGGATAATTCACCCGAAGGGAGCAGCTATGTCTTTACATGACGTAAAAATTCGCACCAAATTAACCCTGGCTTTCGCCTTCTTTATTGCGCTGATAATTTTCACCTCCGGCCTCTCATTGCTTAGCCTGAGCAAGGCAAATAACGGGATGCAAAATATTATTACGGTCGACTACCCCACCACGGTAAAAGCCAATCAGCTTATTGAGAATTTCCAGGACTTTATTAACGTGCAGCAGCTGATGCTGCTCGACGATAAAGGGATTTTTCGCGCCGCCTCTGAGAAGCGGCTGACCGAGCTTAGCGCGCGCATTACCGCCTTGCTTGATAACCTTAACAAGGCCCGCCAGGACGAAAAATCGCGCCGGGTGCTTGATGAGATTGCCGCGGTGCGCAAAGAGTATCTGGATTCCCGCTTCCGTATTCTGCAGGCGGTACAGCTTAACGACCGGGCGGCGGCGCTTGATGAGATGATGTCCACCACCGTTGAGGTGCAGAAAAAATATAAGGCGAAAGTCCAGGCGCTAATCGCCATCCAGAATGAGCAAATGCGGGCCGCCGGGGCGGAGGTGGAAAAGGATTACCGTAACAATCGCCTGCTGCTGGTGCTGATTACGCTGTTGAGCATCGTGCTGGCAATGGTTATCGGCTGGTTTATCGTTCGCTCTATCACCCGGCCTTTGGGCCAGGCGGTTGAGTTTGCCCAGGCGATTGCCGAAGGTGATTTATCCCACAGCATTGACGCCCATCATCGCGATGAAACGGGCGTTTTGCTTGGCGCGCTGATGGCAATGAAGATGCGTCTGCAGGAGATAGTGCGCGAGGTGCAAAAAGGCTCGGAAAACATCTCTACGGCGGCGGCGCAGATTGTCGCCGGCAACCACGATCTGGCGGCGCGTACCGAAGAACAGGCCAGCTCCGTTGAAGAAACCGCGGCCTCTATGGAGCAGATTACCTCAACGGTGAAAAACACCTACGATCACACCAACGTCGCCACCCGTCTTTCGGCGGATGTAGCAAACGTGGTGAAGAGAAACGGGCAGATGATGTCTCAGGTGACCAGTAAAATGCGTTTGATTAACGACACCTCTAACCGCATGTCCGACATTATCAACCTGATTGACTCCATCGCTTTCCAGACCAATATCCTCGCGCTGAACGCCGCGGTTGAAGCGGCACGCGCCGGCGAGCACGGGCGAGGTTTTGCCGTTGTAGCCGGCGAAGTACGCCAGCTGGCGCAAAAAAGCGCTTCCTCCGCCAGCGAGATCCGCAGCCTGATTGAAAATTCGACTTCGCAAACGCGGGAGGGGATGGACCTGGTGCAGACGGCAAACCAGCAGATTACCGGCATGGTCAGCAACGTTGAGGAGATGGACGGCATCCTCAGCGAGATCAAGCAGGCAAGCCAGGAGCAGACGGAGGGCATTTCGCAGATCAATACCGCTATCGGCATGATTGATACCACCACGCAGCAGAACTCCTGTCTGGTGGAGGAGTCCGTAGCGGCGGCGGCCTCGCTCAACGAGCAGGCGCAGCACTTGCGCGAAATGGTAAAAGTATTCCGCCTGGAAGCAACGCTTGCCGGCCGGTACTGATGAGCAGGGCGGGGAAGTGAATACTTGCCCGCCGTTCTCAGCCGCCGCATCCTGTTCATCCAAAACGCGGCGGCTGACCGTCAGAATTGATAGGACAGGCTCACCGAGAAGTTACGCGGCTCGCCGTACACATAGTTATTCATGTAGGTGTAGTAGGAGCGGTCAAACAGATTATTGACGTTTGCCTGCACCGCTATCTGTCTGGTGGCCTGGTAACGGGCAAAAAGGCTGGCCAGCGGGTAGCTGCCCTGATAAACGCGCCGGGTGCTGCCATCCGGCGCGCTGACGTCTTCAAACACGCGGTTCTGCCAGTTGATGCCGCCGCCAATGGCCAGCTCCGGCAGCGTCGGCACCTGGTAACGGCTAAACAGCTTGAAGTCGGTTTGCGGCTGGTCCGGGTTGTAGCGGCCGTCCTTGTCACGCGCGACGTAGCGCGTCGCCCCAAACGTCAGCTGCAGATTGTCGGTAAGCGCGCCGTTGAGCTCAAACTCCGCTCCTTTACTCCGCGCGCCCTTGGTTGCGTAATAGGCCCTGCTCGCTGCTGTTGTTAACATACACCCCGTTCTCTTCGCTGCCGACGTTGTCCTGCTCGATACGGAACACCGCGACGGTGGCGGTCAGACGGCCGTCGAGCCAGGCGGACTTCAGGCCGGTTTCATAACTTTTACCGGTAACCGGCGACAGGTAGCCGCCGGCGCTGTCGCGATAGGTTTGCGGCTGGAAGATGGAGGTATAGCTGGCGTAGGCCGACCAGGTATCGTTTATGTCATACACCAGGCCCGCGTACGGCGTGACGTTGTTTTTTTCCATATCGCCGCTGCTGCCGTTGGTGCTCCACTGGGTATAACGCGCGCCCAAAATCAGCGACAGCGGGTCGGCCAGCGAGAAGCGCGCGGCGCTGTAGGCGGATTTCTGGCGGATCACATCGTTCGCGTTCCTGTACCAGCCCTGCCACTGCGGCTCGGCAATATCGCCATTCCAGCTATTGTTAAAGGCGCCCATATCGCCGGCGGCGATGTTGTAGTTATCAGGATCGGTAATGCCGTCCTGGCTGTAGGTGGCGTTATGCTGGCGGTTGTAGCTGACGCCGGCCATCAGCTGATGCTGGCGGCCCAGCAGGCTGAACGGGCCGCTGGCGTAGCCATCGACCGAGGTGAGTTCACGCTTGCCGCGGTCCATGCTGCCGTAACCGGTCACGCCTTCGCCGCTGCTCCTGTCCGGATAATCCATAACGTACAGCAGCTTATCGCTAAAGGTGTTTTCCGCGTGGGTGCCGTTAAGGTGGACGCTCCAGCCGCTATCAAAATTATGTACCAGGTCGGCGTACACTTTACGCGCGTTGGTGTGATAGCGGGTCCAGTCGGCGGAGGAGTTCAGGCTGCGGTCGTAGTGGGTCAGCGAACCGTCGCTGTAAAACATCGGCAGGCCGCCCCAGGTGGGGTTGCCGGTGTCGGCGTCTTCATAGTCGTAGCCCAGCGACAAGGTTGTGCGTTCGGTGATATCCGCATCCAGCACGCCATAGATGAATTTTTTGCTTTTATGATAGCGGTCCAGCCAGCTGTCTGCGTCCTGATAGCCGGTCACTACGCGGCCGCGCAGCGAACCGTCCCCGTTCAGCGGGCCTGCGACATCGGCGACATAGCGCTGGTTGTCCCAGCTGCCGTAGCTGGCGCTGACGTTGCCGGTAAACACCTTGCTGTCCGCGTGTTTGCGCACCATGTTAACCGAGGCTGATGGGCTGCCCGCGCCGGTCATCAGGCCGGTGGCGCCGCGTACCACTTCGATACGGTCATAAATAGCCGTGTCCGAAGCGGCATCGCCGTAGTTCCATGAGTCGCCAACCGAAGTGGGGATGCCGTCAAAGGTGAAGTTAGTGATTTTGAAACCGCGGGAGTAGTACTCGGAGCGTTCGCTGTCGACCAGGTTGCTGGTGATGCCGGTGGTGTTATTCAGCACATCGGTAACGCTCCGCAGCTGCTGATCCTGCATACGCTGCTGGGTCACCACGCTGACCGACTGCGGCACGTCGCGCGGGGTCAGCAGCAGCCCGGTGCCGGCGCGCGTGGTTTTGATCTGGTAGTCCTGCTGCTCGTCTTCGGCCGCGCCGCTGGCGGCGGCGTCCACCACCATAACCTCCGGGCTATTACCGTTAGCCGAAGCGGTGCCGGTTTCGCTTGCCTGCGCCGGAAGCGGGCTGAGCAGGGCGTGTATGATCATCGCCAATGACGACAGCGTAAACGTTTTACGGATGCCAGAAGCAGGTGCTTCTGCGCGAGTTTCCCTGCGATTCAAAGACATAATATTTCCCGTGAAAATGAGCGTGCTCTGCTGTGGTATCGCTTCTTTTGTTATGGACGCGCGGTACGGAAACAGCAGCAGAAAATCTGCCGTCGCGCAGCGCATGAAAGAGAGAAGCGTATAAATTGAGAAGGCTAATGATAATCATTTGCTTTAATAATTCTAAAAAGGTTTCATTCAAATATGTAAATATTTGTAAATACGATATTAATCATATGATTACACATAATACTGACCGGTTGATTAGTGAAGCTTTGGTTTTATAAGCGTGAAAAACGGGCGAAAAATAGCGGCAGCGATGAAGGACAGAGCGTTTTCCGCGGTCGACGCGGGCGTCCCGTCGCGGCGTCCATCGGCGTTGATTTGCTTAGTTTTCGTTAATGCGTATGATTCTCATTCTTTCTTCTACCTTCCCGCGCGGCCAGTCCTCGCGGGAACCGTTCATCCCTTGATGGAGTTCAGAATGAAATCGTTTTTCAGTTCGCGTAAAGCCGCGCTTGCCGCAGCGGTCATCGCCGCCTTGAGCCTGACGGCCCTGTCAGGCGCCTGCCAAAAAAGCTGAAGCTCCGGCGGCGGCGAAACCGGCGGTTGCGCAGGCGGTGACGCAGCGTGTATTAGGCGATGGGCTGTATGAAATGGCGTATTCACCTGCCGCCCACGCGCTGTATGTTGCCAGCGCGCAGGGCTTTAAAGACGTGAACGGCGGAGTGCTGTATCGCCTCGACCCGGCTACGCTTGCCACCAAAGGCGAGACCCATACCGATCTGAAAAACTTCGGTATGGCGATCGATGACGAAGGCAATATTCTCTACGTCACCAATTCGCTGGACGGCACCCTGTCCAAAGTGGATGCGCAAAGCGGCAAGGTGCTGCAACGCCTGGCGCTGGGCGGCGGTAAGGATAAAGACGGCGATGCGGTTGGCGCGCGCGAGATGCTGCTGCACGGCGACGAGCTGTACGTCGGGCGCGTGGCCGATCCCGGCTTCATTAACGTTATCGACACCAAAACGTTTAAGGTCAAAGCCACCATTAAAAACGCCGGCAAATGGGTGACGGGCATTATCTATTCACCGCTGACCGGGCGCGTTTATGCCGCCAACGGCGGCGGAGAGATTGTGGTCATTAATCCGCGCAGCCATAAAATCGAGCAGCGCTGGACGCCGGGCGACGGCAAAGAGTATCTGTTCCTGAATATGGCAGAAGATCCGGCCACCGGCCGCCTGTTCGTCACCGACGATTCCAAAGCTAAAACCACGCTGGTGTTGGATATCCATACGGGCAAGGTCATTAAACGTATTGAAGGGGATGCGCTGGGCATCAAGTTTAACGCCAGACGCAATGAGATCTACATCAGCCAGCGCGAGTCGAAGAAAGTGCTGCAGCTGGATGCCACCAGCTATGCGGTAAAAAACAGCTGGTCGTTCGAGACCAGCCCGAACAGCCTGCTGGTTTCAGCGGACGGCGAAACGCTGTACGTTTCTTTGAAACAGGCCTTTAACGAAGACAGCTCGACTAAAGGACCGGATAGCGTGGCGCGCATTGCGCTAAAGTAGCTCCGCAAGGGAAGGCCTGCGGGCCTTCCTTCGCTGCTGCATTTTATTGCCGCTAGCCTATTGTTGACCACATATCATCGACACAGGAAATAACTTATGCGTTACGTGTATTTTACTGCTATCGACGGCGGCTCAGGTATTGCTGGAAACGTTGCAATCATCTTTCCATGCGCAGCGGAATTTCACCGACGGCAGCGATATTCTGGGAACTGTTTACAAGAGCATAAACGAAAAGGATAATGGCGCCGGGTAAAGGATCAGACGCCTTCGTTTATTGTGAACAACCAGGCAGCCTGGCCGTTATCCTGTATTGTTAACCTCGCGAAAAAGCGACTGCCGTAGGTGGTCGCCACATACACCCTGTGCAACACGCACGCGGTCAGCGTATCCGGAAAGCCGCACGAAATCATCGCGGCTTTGTTATCAGCCTTCAGCGCAATCTGCGTCTGGACTGATTATCGACAGGAACGCTGAATGAAGAACCCCCTTATTGCCGTTTTTATTACCGTTATCCTTGATGCTATGGGACTTGGGATTATTTTCCCCGTGCTGCCCGATTTGCTTAAGGATATTACGCATGTTCAGAATGTAGCCCTTTTCGTCGGCATCCTCACCACGCTGTACGCCCTGATGCAGTTCATATTCTCGCCGCTGGCAGGCGCGTTAAGCGACAGGCTTGGGCGCCGGACCGTTCTGCTGTGCGCCCTTGGCGGCGCAACCATCAGCTATATTTTCATGACTTTTGCCGCCTCCTTACCCTTATTGATTCTGGGCCGTCTCATTGCTGGTATCACCGGGGCCAGCCTGCCGGTGGCGATGGCCTGCCTCACTGATTTATCTGCGCCGGAAAAGCGGGTAAGGCATTTCGGCCTGTTCAACGCCATGTTTGGTATTGGCTTTATCATTGGCCCCGTGCTCGGCGGCCTGCTGAGCGAATACTGGATCCGTCTGCCTTTTTTGATAGCCGCGTTGCTTAACGCCGGCAATTTCCTGCTGGTGCTGCTTGTGCTGCCTGAAACCTGCAAAGGAACGCGGGAAGCATTTCGTCTGACGACCTTTAATCCTCTGCAGCCGCTGCGTCGCCTGCTGCTGAAAAATCGTATCGCCCCTGTAGCGTTCGTTTTTTTTATTCTTAGCTTTGCCGGAGAGGCGAGCGGTATTTGCTGGGCAATGTGGGGAAAAGCTGCTTTCGGCTGGGATGGCTTTCAGGTGGGAATATCTTTGGGCGCCTTTGGTCTTTTCCAGACCCTGGCGCAGATCTTCCTGCCAGGCCCGGCCACAAATCTTCTGGGCGAGCGGGGCGCCGTTTTATCAGGCATTGGCGCTTTATGTCTGGCCCTTTGCTGCATGGCCTTCGCGACGCAAGGCTGGATGATCTTTGCCGTGATGCCTGTTTTCGCGCTTGGCGGCGTTGGCACCCCGGCCCTGCAGGCTCTGGCCAGCCGCCAGGCCGGCGGCGATCTCCAGGGCCAGCTTCAGGGCCTTCTGTCATCGGCCGTCAGCCTGTCATCGGTTATCGCCCCGCTTTTTTTCTCTGCTTTTTATTTCTCAGTGGGCAATAGCTGGCCCGGGGCGGTGTGGCTTGCGGCGGCGGCCGTCAATATTATCGCTGTACCGCTGGTGCTGTACGGTATTCGAATAAATACAACCCATCAAAAGGCGGGGAAATAAAAGCCTGCAATTTCCACGCTCAGCATATAAAACCCACAGGAGGAAAGATTGATGAAAGCCGTAAGGTACAGCGAATATGGCGGTCCGGAAGTGATGTATATAACCGATATTGCCATGCCTGCTCCGCAGGCCGGCGAAATAAGAATTACGGTCAGCGCCGCGGGCGTTAACCCGTCCGACTGGAAAAGAAGAGCCGGAATGTACCGTGATTTTGATGAGGTTGAATTTCCTGCGGGGTTAGGCGTTGAGGCGTCCGGTATCGTCGACCAGCTCGGCGCAGGCGTTCAGGGCGTGCTGCCGGGAGACGCGGTATTCGGCCTGGGCAGAAACACCGCGGCCGAATACGCCATCCTTACCCACTGGGTACACAAACCCGCGCAGATGTCTTTTGAAGCGGCCGGAAGCATTTCCGTAGTCACCGAGACGGCTTTAAGAAGCCTTGACGATCTTCAGCTTAAGCCGGGAGAGACGCTTTTTGTCAGCGGCGCCGCAGGAGGTATCGGCACGGCCGTCGTTCAGATCGCCCGCTCCCGCGGAATTAACGTAATTGGTTCCGCGAGCTTAAAGAACCACGATTACCTTCGCAGGCTGGGTGCTACCCCCACGACCTATGGCCCGGGCCTCAGGGAAAGAGTCTGCAAACTTGCTCCGCAAGGCGTTGACGCGGCCCTTGACGTTGCCGGTTCAGGCATCATTCCGCAGCTAATCGCCATCGCTGGCATACCGTCGCGGGTTGTCTCCGTCGCCGATTTTTCTGCGGAACAATATGGCGCCCGCTTCTCCAAAGGTCCGCCGGAGGATCCTGACGGCGTCCTCACAGAGATAAACCGCCTTTTCCGTGATGAGCGGTATGCCATCCCTGTCGAAAAAACCTATCCGCTTGAGAAGACGGCAGAAGCGCATGAGGTCAGCGCCGGTGGGCATGTAACCGGCAAACTGGTGATTGTTCCGGCAAAGTAAAAGTGCTGAAAAGCAAAAAGCCCGCTTAAGTTTCCTTAAGCGGGCTTCTTAAATTTGGCTCCTCTGACTGGACTCGAACCAGTGACATACGGATTAACAGTCCGCCGTTCTACCGACTGAACTACAGAGGAATCGTTTGAACGAGGCGAATAGTAGCCTCGCGGTTAAAAAGAGTCAATGCATAAAATAACGTATTGATTCAAATGAGCAAATTAAAATCAACTTGTTGAATTAATGCACCGTTTTACCCTCTGGCTCATGGGGGTTTTCACTTCTGCGCAGGCGTTGTAGCGGATCCTGGCCGTAGAACATGCGAAACCTTTGATAAAGGGACGGGAAGCGCGGCGCGAACAGCTCTGGCGCGCTGAAGAAATACTCTGAAAGCACCGCGAAGCATTCCGCCGGCTCCGTGGCGGCGTAGGCATCGATGCTGGCGGCGTTTTCGCCTACCAGATCGATCTCGTCCTGAATGTTGCTCATCGCGGCATGCAGATCGTGCTCCCATGCCGCAACGTCCCGCAGGGCAACCAGCGGCACGCCGCTTGCGCGATCGCCGTTGCGCATATCCAGCTTGTGGGCGACCTCATGGATAATCAGGTTGAAACCCGAGGCGTCGAAGGAGTCCTGCACGTCCAGCCAGTTCAGCACAATAGGCCCCTGCTGCCAGCTTTGCCCCGACTGCACCACGCGCTGGTTATGCACCAGGCCAATGTCATCCTCCCACTCGTCATCCACGACAAAGGGGGCAGGGTAGAGGAGGATCTCATGAAAACCATCCAGCCACTCCAGGCCAAGTTCCATAACCGGCAGGCAGAACAGCAGCGCGATACGGGTGCTTTTCAGCTCGTCGAGCTCGAAGCCCTGCAGCGCGACCAGCCTTTTTTGCTGTAAAAAACGCTCGGCAAGACGAATCAGCTTTTGCTGTTCAACGGGGGTGAGCGCTGCCAGCACGGGAATAGCTAAAGCCTCCTCCCAGGGTAAAGCCGGGACAGTGGATGAATCACTTACTTTCCAGGGCCACTTAATCATTTTTCTTGCTCGCAAAGTCATCGTTTGAACAGAACTGAAAATACCGGGGCGATTGCTCTCGTCGCCATTATTCAAGCACTTAATGAAAATCACTTCAACGACAGGGGTCACAAGTGAGCTGAGTCGACGCAATTATTTACTATGGCTATTTTTAACTCAATTGTATTCATAATTTATATGCCCGGGCGACCTGAGGCAGCCACGCTGGCGAATGAGCAGGTAAAACGCCTGTTTCCGCGGCGTTTGTTAATTCGCCAGTTGACCTTTTAAAGAAGGATTACGGGCAAAAAACAGCGTTCCGGCTGTTAACAACCGATAAAAATGTGATAAAAATCACATCCTAAGGACGGTGGTTTTACCGTAAAACCCATGCTTTTGAGTTGAGATGGCTATGTCGAACGTTAAGGATAAGAAACCTGTCCGCACGCCGGGCGGCAAAATAGCCCTGTGGCTATTTTATGGATTTTGTTTGTATATCGTCTGGGCGATGGTGCGTTATTTTTGGGTGGTCAGCAGCGTGACCGGCGGAGAAATGGGCTCGTTAGGCGGAAAACTGCTCGGGGCGTTAATGGGGCTGCTGGTGCTGGGTTCGGTGGCGGCCGTGCTTGGCTGGATTGCCTGGTACACGCGGCCGCGCGACGATTTTCATCGGCAGTGAGGTTTTAAAGCATTGCCGGTGGCCGACTCTTTCTTGCTAATTTTGTGATCCTGTACTCATATTAGGTACGGGGTTTAGCAACGAAACGAGGAGTACGTATGCCGATAGCCCACTGGCAAGCGCGTTTTGAAGAGTACCTGCACGGCAACTGGCTGCAGGATGATAAGGCCCATGACGTGGCGCATTTTCATCGCGTCTGGAAAACCGCGCAGCGGATGATGGCGGGAACGGAGGCCGATCGCCTGGTGGTGCTAACCGCCTGTTACTTCCATGACATCGTCAACCTGCCGAAAAACCACCCGGAGCGACATCTGGCTTCTGGCCAGGCCGCGGTCGAAACGTTGCGCATCCTTGATAACCACTTCCCCGATTTTCCTCACGAACTGTATGACGCCGTAGCGCATGCGGTTCGTGCGCACAGCTTCAGCGCCGGCATTGAGCCACAAACGCTCGAAGCTAAGATCGTTCAGGACGCCGACCGGCTTGAATCGTTAGGCGCGATAGGCCTTGCACGGGTTTTCTATACCTCCGGCGCGTTGGGACGGCCCTTGTTTGACAGCGAGGATCCGCTTGCCGGAAAAAGGGAGCTGGACGACGCCACTTACGCGCTCGACCACTTCCAGAAAAAGCTTTTGAAACTTCCCGCAACGATGCAAACCGAAGCGGGCCGGGAGCTGGCGCGCCATAACGCCGATTTTCTGGTGCATTATATGGCGAAGCTGTGCGCCGAGCTCAAAGGCGACTACCACCATCTCGACAACGAGGTGATTGAGCAGTTTTCTCCCGGGCGCTAAACGTATTATCGTAAGCGGCTAACAAGCTGGCGCTGGTGATAACCCGCCAGAAAGATCACCGAGGTAAGCGCGCCCAGCAGGGCGCAAAACATATCCGACTGGGTATCCCACGGATCGCCCTGGGTACCCAGGAAAAGTTCAGCGTCCTGGCCCATGGCCAGCGCCGCCCACCATTCGATAAGTTCATAAAGGGCGCTTATCGCCAGCGCAATGCAGCACACCACGAAACCGAGTATTTTGCGTCCGTGTACGTACTGGCCGCGGATAAGGATTTCTCTGGCTGCCAACGCCGGAACCAGCCCCTGGAAAAAGTGACCGAGTTTATCGTAAGGATTGCGGCTCAGCCCAAGCCAGGCCTGTACGTCAAAACCGATCGGCACTTTGGCGTAGGTATACTGACCGCCAATCATCAGAATAATGGCGTGAAAAAATATCAGCGTATAAAGCACAGGGGTTAATGGATAGTGCGCATATGTCGCCCACAGTAAGGGCACGACGATCAGCACCGGCGTGACTTCCATCAGCCAGGTTGTTTTGTCCGCGGCATTGATGCCGGTCCAGATGAGAATCGCCAACAAAACCAGCGCTGCGCTTTTTAAAAGGGTAGAGGTCATAAGGGTTCACATGTCGCCGAAACCCTCACTATCTGTCGAATACGGTAGAAATTCAAATGAGCAAAAAAAACGGGGCCTTAAAGCCCCGTTGCGTATTATCGTTAATCGATTGTTTTAGAACAACTTGCGTAAACGCAGGCTGAAGGTATGCGCCTGATAACGCTCGCCCGTCTGCAGATCGTAACGCGCATCAAGGCTTAAATCATTAGCGTCATACAGCGTGCTGCCGATAGCCACGCCTGCCATATCTTTAACCGGTGCGACGCCTCTGGAAGTGAAACTCGTTTCGCCAATGGCGTCGGCAGCGTAGGTTGCGGTGCTGCTGGTCTCGCTGGTGTCATACTGGTGGATCCAGGACGCCTGAACGAATGGCGTCATATTACCCAGACCGGTGTCGAAGGTTTTTTCCAGCCGCCCGCCAATATTGCTCACGACAGACTGCGTATGGTTTGAACTCACGTCCAGCGCCATGCCGTTGCCACCGGTTTCTTTGTAGCCGTCAACATGTTGATAGCTATAAGCCAGGCCAGCCAGCGGCGTGGCAACCAGGCCAGCAGGCAGGCTGAGCGGATAACCGAATTCACTTTGCAGCGTAACAGACTGACCGTTGAATTTACCCTGCGCATTACCGGAAAAACCGGTGAAGTCTGCACGGCGGGTAGAGTCATAATTCTGGCGGTTGACCCCGGCAGACAAATTCATATACCACGGATTGCCGGTGTAGCCGGCATAGCTAATCAGGCCGTAATTGTCGGCGGTAGAGGTGTTGCCGCTCAGGTTATCTTTACCGTGAACGGAAGTGTTGCTGTAGTTAACGGCGCCGCCCACGCGCCAGCCTTCGCCCAGCGCGCGGTCAGCACCGATGATCAGGCCGCCGTATTTCGCGCTATAACCACTGATATTGCTGGTGCTGTCCTGGCGGGCATAACCACCGAATGGCTGACCCCAGAGGTGCCAGTCGCTGTAGGCATCCCCCGTTGATACGCCGCTTACGCCTGCCGTTTGCGCGTTGCGAACGGTATCCAGGTGGGTGGTAACAACGGACATGGCCGTCATGGTGGCAACGTTTGTCGCGGTGCCTGCGTTAATATTTTGGCTCGCGGAGAGGCGCTCGCCCACGCGGTTTGCTTCTTTTTGATCTGTAATCGCCAGCGAGGCGTTATACAGCTCAAGCAGCCGTGGCGAAATGCCTGAATAGCGTCCCAGACCGCCCAGTGCTGCCGTGGCGTTCGGAATGGTTGCCCAACCCGGTTTGGTGGTTGGCTCCGGCGCCGCTGGCGTTGTCGGGACCGGCTCAGGCGTCACCGGCGTTGCCGGAACTGGCTCAGGCGTTACCGGCGTCGTCGGGGTATTTGGCGTGGTCGGAACTGGTTCAGGCGTTACCGGCGTTGTCGGGGTATTTGGCGTTGTCGGAACTGGTTCAGGCGTCACCGGCGTCGTTGGGTCCGGGTTTGGCTGAGTCGGCGTCACTGGCGTTGTCGGATTCGTCGGCGTCGTCGTTGGCGGCGGCGTGACAGGCTCTTGCAGCGTAACGACCAGCGCGCTACGACCATTTTCATCATAGGTTGAGCCAGTGGCTGCGCCGGTATAACCTGCGGCCTGGTAGCGTAACCTGTCCACGTTGTAATTAGTATCGGTACTGTTGGCATCGATAACTACGTAGCGCTGACCGGCGGCGAACTGGTAGGTGTTACCAGTTCGGGCCAGGCTGACGCCTGAACCTGCGTCAATAGTCGCAGAACCGTTCACTACCAGACGGCCATAGCCGGTATCGTTAGAAGCGGCCCTCGGCAATCGCCCCGTCAGCCACGCCGACGATCAGTTCCGCGTTGCTGCCCTGATGGTAGTTACCGGTAATTTCAATCGTATGGTTGATTTGCAGCGAGGCCGCATCGTTGTTGGCGATGCCGTTGGTCAAGATATTGTCATCAAGCAGCAGGCGGCCCGTGCTGAAAATTACATCGCTGTTTGGGGTTTCGATTTGCCCAACGCCGTTAATACCGGTCAGAATACCGGTACTTCCGTTGCCGCCTTCGATGATTAATGGCGAGGAACTGTTATTTAAAATATTACCTTCAATAATGCCGCTGTTGGCAATTGTCATCGTAGTCGTGAGACTATTACCGTAAGCATTATTGTAGATAGCGTAGCTATTGCCGGTGATCCTGCCCGAGTTAACGATATTAACTGATGAATTCGTATTATTGTAATTAATGCTATAGATAGCATAGATGTTACTGCTGATAAGCCCGTTATTAACAATATTGCCGTTAGCGACAGTAGAATTGCTGTTAGTGAAATAATTATTATAAACACCAACGATAGCACCGCTGATTTCACCATTATTGGTGAACGTATCAATCGCCCCCTGGTTTTGCAAGGCAATGTAATTGCTGTTGATGGTGCCGTCGTTGATGAAAGTAGTAATAGTGCCCTGATTAAGTACGGCTGATTCGCTATAGCCGGTATTTGAAGAACCGCTGTCGATCAAACCGGTATTATTGAATGTACCGATCGCTCCCTGGTTTAAAACGGCGGCATTGGCGTAGTAATAACCGGAATTATTATTATCCATACGGATAGTGCCCGCGTTATTCAGTTCGTCGATCTGCCCGGTGTTATTGATCGCTGTATGACCGCCGATGGTAGCGTTTTGCGTATTCGTCAGGGTGTTAATCACACCGGCGTTGTTAATAGTAGCGCCGCTGAACCCGGGATAAAAGCCGCCTGCTGAGCCAGAGATAGTACCGCTATTCGTCAGGGTACCGATGTGGCTTGTTGCGCTCAGATGAACGGTATCGGCGGCGTCACCGCTGCTTTCAATCACGCCCAGGTTATTAATATTGTTAATGCTTCCGTCAATGTTCAGCGCGTAATAATCCGTGCTGGTAATGATACCGGCGTTTTCCAGTGTGCCGACGAGTACGCCCTGAATGACGGAAAGAGCATGCGTCTGAGTGCCGGTAACGGTACCCTGATCGGTTATGTAAACGGCATCATAAGAGGTGGAGATCTGAACGTCTGGTTGCGAGTTGGTTATGGTATAGTCGCTCACCGCGAGGGCTGGCGCTGCCAGCAATCCCTGCGCAGAGGTTAATGCCACCAGCAATGAGCCATGCTGGCTGATACGTGATTTCTTCATGGATACCGTCGCGATGTTGCTTAACAATTAATGTGCGGTTTTGAGCTGGGATCGGATTAATCTGATACCATTCGGGCGAAGAATATACATTTGGTTGCAAAAAACAATAAGCTCTGTTTAATTATTTCTCTTGGGTATCATTAAATTTTAAGCGTGTAGCGATGTGCGTCACGTTTTGAGGCGCTTAAATGCGGCTTTTCAATAAACTAATTAGCGGCTGCTTATTGATTGTTATAATTTTTTTCATTAGTAGCTGTACGGGTCAGGATCCCTTTGTGCGCGGCAGCACATTTGCGAAAGAAAAGAGGCTGATCGGTGAAAATTTACAAACGGAAAGATTCACGCTTGCCACCTGGCAGCGGATCGCTCCGCCGGTAAAATTATTGCGGGTCTACATTGAGGGTGATGGGTTTGCCTGGAAGAGCCGCTCGCGTCCGTCAGACGAGCCCACGCCGCATAATCCTGTTGGCCTGATGCTGGCGGCAGCCGATCCTTCTCCCAACGTACTTTATCTGGCGCGTCCCTGCCAGTTTACGGGGCAGCCGTTGCCCGCCGTCTGTACGCCCTCCTGGTGGACCGATAAGCGTTTTTCGCCCCTGGTCATTGAGACGATGAATAACGCGCTCAGTCTGGTTATGCGGCGCTATCCTGGGGCGAAAATTGAACTGGTGGGGTACTCCGGCGGTGGAAATATTGCCGCACTGCTGGCAGCCCGGCGAAGCGATGTACATTCGCTGCGCACGGTCGCGGGGAATCTTGACGTAGCATATGTCAATACGCTGCACCGGGTTTCAGCGATGCCTGACGCCATAAACGCCATCACTGTTGCTCCGAAGCTTGCCGGGATGCCGCAAATTCATTTCAGCGGTGGTGCGGATACTACCGTGCCGCCTGCGGTGGCCGAACGTTTTCAGCGCGCGGCAGGAACACGGTGCGCGCAGGTTGAGACATTGCCCGCTATGGCTCACGACTCTGACTGGGCCGCCATTTGGCCGGATTTATTGAAAAAGGCGTTAAGCTGCGGGCCTGGCGTAAACGTAAAATAGCTTTAATCCAGCGTCAGTTTTGATTAAAAGGCTCGTAATTTTAATGCTTTGGAATACAGGCGTAACGTATACATAAGCAGATCGCTATGTTAGGGTTGAATCCGTGATTGATCATCACACATTCAACCCAGATGGAGCTAGCATGCAAGCGTTACAGCCGGTCATTGATGAACTTATTGAGCAGTCACGGAACGCAGATAAACACAGGCAAGAAGAGTTGTGCCTCCTGAAAAAGGTTCTCGAGATCTACGATCAAAAGGTGGTGGCAGAGGTACTCCGTGCCGTCAGCGGAAGTCCCTGGACGCGTGAAACCATCAATCGCTGGGTAAACGGCAAAATGACCAACAAACGGCTGGTCGATGTTGAAATCAAAATGCTAAAGAGCATGCTGCCTTCGCCGCCTGCCCACCACGCGCAATACGCGTTTCGCTTTATCGATCTGTTCGCCGGCATCGGCGGTATCCGCAGCGGATTTGAAGCGATTGGCGGGCAGTGCGTGTTTACCAGCGAGTGGAATAAACACGCGGTAAGAACCTACAAAGCCAACTGGTACTGCGACCCGCAGCAGCATCAGTTCAACGAAGATATTCGCGATATCACGCAAAGCCACCGCACGGATCTTAGCGATGAGGAAGCCGCGGCGCATATCCGGGCGACGCTGCCGGATCATGACGTTCTGCTGGCGGGCTTCCCTTGCCAGCCGTTTTCCCTGGCCGGCGTATCCAAAAAGAATGCGCTGGGCCGCGCCCACGGTTTTGCCTGTGAAACTCAGGGCACGCTGTTTTTCGACGTCGCCCGCATTATTGATGCCAAACGTCCGGCGATTTTTGTGCTGGAAAACGTCAAGAACCTCAAAAGCCATGATAAGGGCAATACCTTCCGCATCATTATGGAAACGCTTGATAGCCTGGGCTATGAGGTGGCCGATGCCGCCGCCGCGGGCGCAAACGATCCGAAAATCATCGACGGAAAGCATTTTTTACCCCAGCACCGCGAACGTATCGTGCTGGTGGGTTTCCGCCGCGATCTCAACCTGCATCAGGACTTCACGCTGCGGGCGCTAAATGCCTTATACCCGTCGCGCCGCCCAACCTTCGGCGAACTGCTTGAGCCCACGGTCGAGGCTAAATACGTCCTCACCCCGGTGCTGTGGAAATATCTTTATAACTACGCGAAGAAGCATCAGGCGAAAGGTAACGGCTTTGGCTATGGTCTGGTAGACCCGACCAATCCGGCGAGCGTGGCAAGAACGCTGTCGGCGCGCTATTACAAAGACGGCGCGGAGATCCTGATTGACCGCGGATGGGATAAAGCGCTTGGCGAGCTTGATTTCAACGATGCGGAAAACCAGCTGCGTCGCCCGCGTCGCTTAACGCCGCGAGAGTGCGCACGGCTGATGGGTTTTGAGGCGGTGCAGGGAAAAGCCTTCCGCATTCCGGTTTCTGATACCCAGGCTTACCGCCAGTTTGGTAACTCGGTTGTGGTGCCGGCCTTCGCCGCCGTTGCTAAGCTTCTGGAAGAGAAAATAAAACTGGCCGTGAAAAAGCGCTAAACGGAGGGAAAGATGGCCGATGTCCACAGCAAAGCAGTGCGCAGCAAAAATATGCGCGCGATTGCCACACGCGATACGGCCATTGAAAAGCGGCTGGCGGGCCTGCTGGCCGGGTGCGGTTTCGATTTTCGCGCTCAGGACAAGCAGCTTGCCGGCCGTCCCGATTTTATTATCGATAGCCATCGCTGCATCATCTTTACCCACGGCTGCTTCTGGCATCGCCACGGCTGCTATCTGTTTAAGGTTCCCGCCACGCGCACCGAATTCTGGCTGGAGAAAATCGGCAAGAACGTTGAGCGCGACCGGCGCGATATGCGTCGTTTGCTGGGGGAAGGCTGGCGCGTGCTGCTGGTGTGGGAATGCGCGCTAAGAGGGCGCCAAAAACTCAGCGACGAGGCGTTAGCGGAAAGGCTGGAAGAGTGGATTTGCAGCGGCGGCCACCATGCTGAGATCGATACGCTCGGCATTCACGAGCTCGGCGACGAAGGGTGGCAAACGCCACCCGCATGCTGACTATTTTTCTGGTTCACATACCGTTACTACCGGCTTTGGGGGCAGAAGATATTTCCCCAGCGTCACCAGCACGACGGCGAAAATAATCACCCCCAGCGCCAGCCATTCCACGGGGGAGAGGCTTTCGCCGGCGAATCCCGTGCCGAGAAGCACCGCCACCACAGGGTTTACGTAGGCGTAGCTGGTGGCCACCGCCGGTGCGACGTTGCGAATCAGGTACATGTAGGCGCTGATGGCGATAATCGAGCCGAAGAGCGCCAGATAGCCTACCGCCAGCAAACCTGCGGCTGTCGGCATCGCCGTCAGGCGTTCCCCTGACAGCGCGGCGGCGCAAAGCAGCACGAGGCCGGCAGCAAGCATTTCAATCGCACCGGCCATCAGGCCCTTTGGCAGCTCGATGCGCGAGCCGTAGACGGAACCAAATGCCCAGCTCAGCGAGCCTATCAGAATCAGACCCGCGCCCCAGGGATTGCCGCTCAGGTTGCCGCCGCTGTTAAGTAGGACGATGCCGCCCAGGCCAATGGCGATGCCCAGCCATTCCAGCTTGCGCGTGGGGATGCCGAACAGGCGGCTGAAGCACAGGGTAAACAGCGGCACGGTGGCGACCATCACCGCCGCGATGCCGGAGGGAACGTGCTGATGCTCCGCGACGGTCACAAATCCATTGCCCACGGCGAGCAGCAGCACGCCAATCAGCGCGGCATTCAGCATCGGCTTTATTGCCGGTAACTTATGGCCCCGCAGCAACAGCACGCTTAGCAAAAGCACACCCGCGCTCATAAAGCGCGCGCCTGCCATCATAAACGGCGGCCAGCTTTTTACCCCGATGGCGATAGCAAAATAAGTCGAGCCCCAGATGATATACAGCGCAAACAGCGCCGCTATCAGCGGTAATAGTTGACCTGAACGAACGCGCATACTTCCTCACGGCTTTTCTTTGACGAGCATAATAGTTAACGTCAAAACTATCAGCCTGGCGAGTATTTTACTTGTTATTGTCTTGTTAATTTTCGTTGACATATGACTTTGATTTTCGCGCGCCGGGTTTTGCTCCATACTAAAAAGCAAACCAACAAAAAAGGATGATGATTTTGGCCGGAAGTAGCTTACTAACGCTTCTTGATGATATCGCGACGCTGCTGGACGATATCTCGATGATGGGCAAGGTGGCGGCAAAAAAAACCGCTGGCGTACTCGGGGATGATCTCTCGCTCAACGCCCAACAGGTGTCGGGGGTTCGCGCCAACCGCGAGCTGCCGGTGGTATGGAGCGTGGCGAAAGGCTCTTTTCTTAATAAACTTATTCTGGTGCCGCTGGCGCTGGTGATCAGCGCTTTTGCGCCCTGGGCGATAACGCCGCTGTTAATGGTGGGCGGAGCGTTTTTATGCTTTGAAGGCGTAGAGAAGGTGGTGCACAGTTTTCAGGCGCGCAAACACAAAGAGACGCCGGAGGAAAAGAAAGCGCGTCTTGATGCGGTGAGGGCGCAGGATCCGATGGTTTATGAAAAGGATAAGGTCAAAGGCGCTATACGCACCGATTTTATTCTCTCTGCCGAAATCGTCGCTATTACGCTCGGTATCGTCGCCGATGCGCCCTTGCTCAACCAGGTGCTGATATTAGCCGGCATTGCGATTCTGGTTACCGTGGGCGTATATGGCCTGGTGGGCATGATCGTCAAGCTGGACGATTTGGGCTACTGGCTTGCGGATAAAGGCTCGAAGATAGCGCAGGGGCTGGGTAAGGCGCTGCTGGTGCTTGCGCCGTGGCTGATGAAGTTTCTCTCCGTCGTCGGCACGCTGGCGATGTTTCTTGTCGGCGGCGGGATTCTGGTCCACGGCATTCCCGCCTTACACCACGCGATTGAAAACTGGACCGCAAAGGCGGGCGGGGTGGTGCATCTGCTCGCGCCGACGCTGGTCAACGTGGTGCTCGGCTTTATCGTCGGGGCGTTAGTTTTAGCGGCGGTAAACGGCATAAACCATCTGCGCGGCAGGGCTGCCCACTAAGAATTTGCATAAATTTGCGCCGCAAGCTGGGCAAAAATGCTGCTTTTTGACTATAACTGTAAAAGTTTTCACCCCTGATACAGGAGGCAGTTATGGTCTATGTGGTCAGCGATGAAGTCCAGCCTAAAAATGGTGGCCCAAGGATGATCGTTACCGGGTTTTCCAGCGGTATGGTGGAGTGTCGCTGGTATGACGGATATGGCGTAAAACGCGAGGCCTTCCGCGAGGATGACCTGGCGCCTACGGCGATGAGGGAGCAGACGCAAGGATAACGGCAGAAATACCCGGCCCCCGTGCGCCGGGTATTTTTTTGCCTGCGGCCGACTGATTCTTTTCCGTAGTCCGGCCAGGCGGTTAAGGCCTGTGCGAATTCAGCGGCGTCCTCATAAAAATCCCGCTTTAAAACCCGCCTTAAGACTTTTCCTGGGTGTCAGCCTGTTAATTTATGCATAATACCCGGCTGGTGCCGGGGGATAAAAATCTCCGGCCACTGAGTTTTCCAAATTAAGCTGCAGTCAGGGAGCGTGGTGCGTGACAGGGAATGCGATACAGAGGGTCATCAGCCGCTTCAGAAGACCTCAGAGAGTCGTTAACCTCTGTTTTATCATCGTGTTTATTTTCTCAACCATGCTGACCTGGCGGGAAGTGGTGGTGCTTGAGAACGCCTACGTCGCCAACCAGCGAAACAGCCTTTATAACGTCACTACCGCGCTGGACAGGCAGCTGCAGTACAACATCGATAACCTGCTGTTCTATCGCAATACCATGCATTACGCGCTCCAGTCGCCCATTTCTACCGATAAGTCGCGCAGGGCGCTGGCCGCCTTCGAAAACAGCCGCACGCAGCCGTTCTGGCAGCTGCGCCTTGATACCAGCCGCAGCCTGCCGATCAGCGGCGTTTCCGATGAGTTCGTGAACGGCAATGCCCTGCTTGGCCGTCATGAAGAGAGGATGCACGGTGAGCTGGAGGCGGCGCTGGAATTTAGCTACATCATGCAGCATTCCGACCGCACAAGGGATCTGCAACGCCATATTTTCTATGCTTCCAGGGCCGGTTTTTTCCTGGCCAACACGCCGCCGAACAACGATCCGCAAATCATTTCCCTCTATTCCCGGCTGGTGACCCAACCCTATTTTTCTTCCCAGTCGCCGCTTAATAATCCCGGCCGCCGGCTGCAATGGACGCACGCCTGCGACCCGAATACGGAAAACGGGCAAATCATTACGGCCTCCGTTCCGCTTGACGATAACAATCATTGGTATGGCGTACTGGCGATGGACTTCCCCATTGAATCGATGAATAAATTTTTAAGCGAGGCGCGCCATAGCGAACGGGAAGGCACCGTCCTGCTGGTCGACAAGCACTTCACGCTTATCGCCAGCTCGGACGATAAACCGCCTCGTCAGGCCCTGTTTACGCAAGCGCAGCAGGCTGAAATAGCCATGCATATGGACAACGCGAAGCGGGGCGACGAGGGCGAGCTGCGTATGGACAGCCGTTTTATCACCTGGTCGAAACTCAATAATTTCGACGGCCTGCTGATTAAGGTCCATACGCTTGAAGAGAGCATGCGGGGCGAGTTTGGCCGCATCAGCATCGTGCTGAGCATCTTATGGCTGCTGTTTACCCTGATGCTGGCCGCTTCCTGGCTGGTCATCCGCCGGCTGGTGAGCAATATGCTTAAGCTCCAGCGCAAGCTGAGCTGGCGCGCCGATTACGACACGCTGACCAATTTATACAGCCGCGGTGCGTTTTTTGATATCGCCCATCGTCTGGCTGCCCGGTGTGAGCAACAGGCGCGGCCTTTTGCGGTTATCCAGATGGATCTCGACTTCTTTAAAAGCGTTAATGACCGTTTTGGCCACCACGGCGGCGATAAGGTGCTGGCCCATGCGGCGGCGATTCTAGCGGGCTCCCTGCGAGCGGAAGATGTGGCCGGACGCGTGGGGGGCGAGGAGTTTTGCGTTGTGCTTCCGGGAGCCACGCTTGATGAGGCAGCGCAGATAGCCGAGCGCATAAGAGCGCGCATAAGCAGCAAGGAGCTGCTGCTAAAGCAGGGCAATACGGTGAAAATCAGCGCTTCCTTTGGGGTGAGCTGCGCTGAGGAATTGCGCGACTATAATTTCGAGCGCCTGCAATCCTGCGCCGACCAGCGGCTGTACAAAGCCAAGCAGGCCGGGCGCAATCAGGTTTGTATCCGTCACTAGCCCGCGTTATTCGGCCGGAATAAAATGATCCAGCCCTTCCTTCCAGCCCTGCGGACCATAGTTGAGGCTATGGTAAACCCGCGCGGGGTTGTCACTGCGTAAAATAACGGGTTCGCGGCTGTAGCCTTTTACCACCACCGCGTAATCAACGTTATCAAGCAGCACCGCATCGTTCGGGCCATCGCCCAGGCCTATGGTGATATAGTTTTTCCCCGTGTTGCGCTGGTATTGCTGATACAGCCAGCGCAGCGCCTGGCCTTTGTCGCTCTGCACGCCTGAAACGTGCCAGAACAGGCCGTCCTGAGCCAGCAGCAAACCCTGCTGCGCTACGACGTCGGCAAAAGCGCTGAACCTCTCCGGCGAATCCCGCCAGATAAAGGCTTCCGATGCTTCCCTGAGCCGCGCCAGAACCGCCTGTCGGTGCGTTAACCCGGTCCATTCAATAAGCGTTTTTTCATCCACGTCCGCAAAGCAGGTAAATTTAAAGCCGTGCTGCTCCCGCAGATTGTTCAGCAAAGGCATTAACTCATCGTGGCTGATGCCCGCGATGCGCCGCGGAAAGCCGTCGCTGTCGCTCCAGCGCTCGTCGAGCTGTATCACCGCGCCGTTTTCAGCGATAAAAGGCTGCCCGATGATGCCTAATTCTTTTTGCCACTCAATAGTCTCGGCGGCGCTTTTGCTGCTGCACAGCACCACGGGGACGTCGTGCTGTTTAAAGACGCCCAGCCAGCCGCTCGCAGCTTCCCAACGGTAGGTGTGGTGGTCCAGCAGGGTACCGTCAAGATCGGTGACAATAAGGAGCGAGTCGTGCAGATGTGGCATTGGGTTTCCTCGTTAGGATTACTCTCAATTAATTATCAAGCTTATCGCTTCGGTATAATGGGATCGTTACCGCAAGGCTTGTTCCATCGGGGATTGATGAAGGAATTATGTGGTGAATGTGTGGAATGGTAATCATTCATGTAAGAAATATATCCTTGTTTTACAAAAAATTTGCAGTAAGGTGAATAGCGACATCAGATTTCCTGATGTAGCGAATTTCAAATGCTTCTTGCATGAATAATGCTTTTACATCCCGGCTCCCCGGCCGGGATGCTTTTTCCTTTATCTGTTCACTTCACTGACGCTGAAATCGTGGATATCCAGTTCAAAGGCTTCCGCAAGCTCGGTATAGCTATGCCATGTCCGGCCATCGACGCTGACCCGCTGCGGATTTTCCTCGCTATCTGCGCGCCTTACTTCACTCTCGCTGATTTCGTTGATCGCCGCCAGCAGGGCATCAACGTCGATGTTGACCTCGCGATGCGCCGTTTCGCTGAACTCTTTTGCGGTCTTCATGTCATCTCCTCCTGCAGCTTGCCAGCCTTAAGTATAGACGCCTTGCCAAAATGCTTCGCAAAGGGCGCATGCGTCATGCGAATGAGACGTTTTTGATCTACACTGGGCACAAAGAATCTGGGAGGATTTTGTGATGAATATCAACGATCGCGTAACCGTAAAGACCGATGGCGGTCCTCGCCGTGCGGGTGTAGTGCTGGCCGTAGAGCAGTTTAGCGAGGGCACCATGTATCTGGTTTCCCTTGAGGATTATCCGCTGGGTATCTGGTTCTTTAACGAGACGGGGCATCCCGACGGAATTTTTGTCGAGCAGATGGAACAGTAGCCACCAGGCCCGCACGGATCGCCCTCACGCCGGTCTTCTCCACTGATGCTGGAGAATACCGAGGGCATCCTGGCTGTTCTTTGAATAAGAGTAGGGCAGAAGCAGGTTAAAAATTAACGCAGGTTAACAAAAATCCCGTTGGTGACATTATCCGTCAGGCGCACGACATGATATATCACCTGTTTATTATGCGTTTTTATTTTGCGTTTGATATTACCCTTGTGCGATGACACGGTTTTGGCTTTGATGTTCATTTGGTCGGATATCTGAATCGTCCCCTGGCCTGACATCCACATTTTCAACATGCTCGATTCGGTACGGCTTAATGACAGCGTGGGTAAATTAATATGCCCGATGCATTGCGCATTTTTTGCTAAATACTCTTCGAGAATTTCGTCTAGCGACTCCGGCTTGATGGATTTCGAACTGATAAGCAGGTTATTTCGCACCAGCAGATATTCATCGAAATGGATATTAGCAATCGCCATGAAAACCAAAAACAGCGTGCCGGGATGCTGATTAATGATCTGCTTTATGCGCTGACTGCTTTGCGGGTCGTGAATAAAGCAGTCTTCATTAATAAACACCACGCTGGGCGCCTGCGACTGGCACGCCTGCGCCAGCTCTTCTACGTCTGAAACGTCGGTAATCTGCCGTTTTCTAATCCCGCGGCTAGCCAGATAGCCGGTTAGCCCCAGCCGGGTATAACTGCATAAGTCCATAATAATCGTTGACATAGCAAACCCTCACTAAGTGTATTATCTGTTCAGCAACGATATCAGTTGGCCGCTTTGTTAGCGCCTCCCCATTACGAAACTATCCCTGCCAGCACTTCCGGACATCCCCTCCATTCAAGCAGCATGGCGGGGGAAAATGCTTGCCAGCCATTGGCTTGAGCTGCAGTTAACTGACCATACGGAAGTATTTTCAGGCGGGATTACTATCCCGTAAAGTTATGTATAATTTGCCAGGAAAGTTCTCAAAGTAAAGTAAATGTTGTGAACTGTGAGATAAGTAAAAACATATATCCCGCGTCGGAGTTATCCTGG
This sequence comes from Dryocola mayonis, assembly GCF_051307045.1. NCBI lineage: Bacteria > Pseudomonadati > Pseudomonadota > Gammaproteobacteria > Enterobacterales > Enterobacteriaceae > Dryocola > Dryocola mayonis. Next base: position 2,630,365 of record NZ_CP150452.1, on the reverse strand, counting down.
TAGATGTTATTTGAAATGCATTTTAGGAATAACCTCAGAGAGGCATTATAAAGGCTGGGGGTTAATTGGCGGGAATTTCGCTCACTATATCCGCCAGCAGGTCAAATATTTCACTAAATAGGTGTTCGGCAAAAGGCGCGACCAGCGGCATCAGCGCGGCCATAACCAGCATGCCAATAGAGAGCGTGACCGGAAAACCAATCACAAATACGGAAAGCTGCGGCGCCATGCGGTTTAACAAGCCGAGCGCGATATTAAGCGTCAGCAGCAGGGTGACTAAAGGCAGGGCAAGCATAAGCCCGTTGAGGAAAATCAGTCCGCCTGCGCGGGTCAGCGCCATAAATGCGTTACTGTTAACGGGATCGCCGCCGATGGGCAGGGTATGGAAAGTGTCCACCAGCATCGAAATCAGCCACAGATGCCCGTTAAACGTCAGGAACAGCAGCATCGCCAGCATATCCATAAAGCGCGCCAGCACCGGCATATTCAGGTGGCTGCCGGGGTCGAAGAAGGTGGCGAAAGAGAGGGCCCATTTGCAGGCCGATAATCTCACCGGCGGTACGAATCGCGGCGAAGGCGAACTGCATGGTAAAGCCCAGCATAATGCCGATTAATATTTGCTGCGCCGCAAGCCAGAAGCCCGAGGGGGAGAAAATAGTCACGCCGCTCATGGGAAGCGTAGGGGCCACAATCCAGGTGATCATCAGCGCAAGGCCGATTTTTACCTTTTTGGAGATGGAACGCTCGCTAAGAATAGGGGCGGTACTGATAAGCGCCATAATGCGCAAAAAGGGCCAGAAGCCCATGCTCAGTAAATTCAGCCACTGGTCGCTATCGACGTGGATCATCCAATCATCGTCGGCAAATTGGTGAACAGCGTGCGCATATAGTCAAGCAGCAGATTAAGCATCCACGGCCCTGCCACAATCATGGTGACGAAGACGGCGAGGATCTTCGGAATGAACGACAGCGTCATTTCGTTAATCTGCGTCGCCGCCTGCAGCATGGAGATAATCAGGCCGGTTACCAGCGCAACCAGCAGCAGCGGTGCCGCGAGCGCCAGGGCAACTTTCATTGCCTCGGTGCCCATCATCATGACCGATTCAGGCGTCATCTTATTACCTTAACTGTAGAAGCTTTGCGCAAGGGAGCCCACCAGCAGCTGCCAGCCGTCAACCAGCACGAAGAGCATAAGCTTGAAGGGCAGGGCGATGGTCGCAGGCGGTACCATCATCATCCCCAGCGCCATCAGCACGCTGGCGACGACGAGGTCGATAATCAGAAACGGAATAAACACCGTAAAGCCAATCTGGAAAGCCGTTTTCAGCTCGCTGGTGACGTAGGCCGGCAGCAGAATACGCATGGGCACCGCTTCCGGCCCCTCTATCGCAGGCGTATTTGCCAGACGAGCAAACAGGCCCAGATCCGCTTCGCGCGTCTGGCGCAGCATAAACTCGCGCAGCGGCTGGGCGCCTTTATCGATAGCTTCCGGCATCTCAATTTTGTTTTCACTAAACGGCTGGTAGGCGTCGGTATAAATCTTGTCGAATACCGGCGACATAATAAAAAAGGTCAGAAACAGCGCCAGGCCGACCATCACCTGGTTTGGCGGGGCAGAAGGCGTGCCCAGCGCGTTTCGCAGCAGGCCGAATACGATGATGATGCGCGTAAAGCTGGTCATCATCAGTAAAATCGCGGGCAGGAAGGTCAGCGAGGTAATAAACACCAGCGTCTGAACCGGCAGCGACCAGCTCTGGCCGCCGTTCGGCATCGGCTGGCTTACCAGCCCCGGCAGCTGCGCCAGCGCCTGCGGGGTAACGAACAGCAGGCTGACCAGCAGGCCCATTAACGAGAAGGAGAGAAAACGTTTCATCAGGCTTTCCCGTTACGTTTAAGCAGGTTTTTCATCAGGTTCTGGAAATCCGCCTGTTCGGCAGGCTGAGGAGCAGCTTCCGCCGGCGCGGGCGGAAGAGTGTGTAAATGCGCGATCTGCGTGGCGGTAACGCCCAGCACCAGGCGGGCGTCATCCACATCGACAATCACAACGCGCTCGCGCGGGCCAAGGCTGCAGCTGGCGCTGACCTTAAGTCCCTTTGCGGAGCCGGTTTTGCCGGCGAGGCCAAAGCGTTTAGCCAGCCATGCCGCCAGCAGGATAAACAAAATAATCGCCGTTAAGGCTCCGCTCACCTGCACTAAAGGCGAGCCGGAACTGACGGCGGGTTGCTGCTGGACGGTGGTCTGGGTTTTCATGCTGTTAACGGCTCAGGCGACGCATACGTTCCGACGGCGTGATGATATCGGTGATGCGCACGCCGTATTTATCGGCCACGACCACGACCTCGCCCTGGGCTATCAGATAGCCGTTGATCAGAATATCCAGCGGCTCGCCGGCCAGGCCGTCAAGGGCCACCACGGAACCCTGCGACAGGCGCAGCAGCTCTTTAATGGTCATGCGGGTGCGACCTAACTCCACGGTCAGCTTGACCGGGATATCCATAATCAGGTCGATATCCTGCATCGAGCCTACGATATCGTTGTTTTCCAGCGCGCGGAACACGCTGTCGGCGGAGCTCTTGCCGGAGCCTTTTTGTTCGTTCAACGCATCAGCCCACAGATCGTCCACGGAGCCTGCATTGTCGTCGGACGGTTGATTAATATCACTCATTTGGGCTGTTCCTCATTCAGCGAATTCAGTATCGGGTTGATCAAGTGTTCGACGCGCAGGGCGTACTGGCCGTTTAGCGTGCCGTATTGACTGGTCAGCACCGGTACGCCGTCGACGTGTGCGAGAATGCGATCCGGCTTGTCGACTGGCAGCACGTCGCCAGGTTTTAGTTTCAGTATTTGTGACAGCCTGAGCGGGATATCGGCGAAGTTCGCCACCAGCTCCAGCTCGGAATGTTGCACCTGGCGCACCAGCGTGTCGCGCCAGCTTTGGTCTTCCTGCCGGGAGTTTTCCAGCGGCGGGTTCACCAGCAGCTCGCGCAGCGGCTCAATCATGCTAAACGGCAGACAGATATTGAATTCGCCGGTCAGGTTGCCGATTTCGACATGGAAAGGCGTATTCACCACGATGTCGTTTGGCGAGGTGGTGATATTGGTGAATTTCACCTGCATTTCGGAACGCACATACTCCACGTCAAGCGGATAAATGGCTTTCCATGCGTCGCTGTAAGCTTCAAGCGCCAGCTTAAGCATGCGGTTAATAACGCGCTGCTCGGTATGGGTAAACTCGCGCCCTTCAACCTTGGTTGGGAAGCGGGCCGTCGCCGCCAAACAGGTTATCTACCGCAATAAACACAAGGCTTGGCGAAAAGACGAACAGGCCGGTGCCGCGCAGCGGTTTAAGATGCATCAGGTTGAGGTTGGTCGGCACCGGAAGGTTGCGCGCAAACTCATGATAAGGCTGGATGCGAATCGCGCCGACGGTAATATCCGGGCTGCGGCGCAGCAGGTTAAACAGCCCCATCCGGAACTGACGGGCAAAGCGTTCATTGATAATTTCCAGCGCCTGCAGGCGTTCGCGCACCACGCGGCGCTGGGTATTAGGATCGTAGGGGCGAATGTCGGTTTCACTCGCCGCCCCGGCTTTCGGTTCGTCGCTGCTCTCGGCGTCGCCGTTTAACAGCGCATCAATTTCGGCCTGTGAAAGAATGCTGTCGGCCATGATTTACCGCAAAATAAAGGCGGTATACAGCACGTCGCTGACTACCTGTTGAGGTTGACCGGCAACCAGAGGCGGCGCCAGCGTGTTTTTAATCGCTTCTACCAGCTTCTGCTTGCCTTCGTCTGTCGCAAGGGCCGCGGCATCCTGACGGGAAAACAGCAGCAGCAGGCGGCTGCGCACTTCCGGCAGGAATTCGCTCAGGCGCTGACGAGTCGCATCGTCTTTCAGGCGCAGCGTAATGCCGACGTACAGCACGCGATCCGCGTCGCCAAGATTGACGGTAAAGGTATCCAGCGCGAAAAAGACCGGCGCAGGCGGCGGCTCTGGTTTGTCAGCCTGGGTGGCGGTGGGCTGCTGCTGCATCCGCCAGTAGCTGTAACCTGCGGTAGCGCACGCGGCGAGGGTTATCAGGACCAGTAACGGCATCCAGATGGAGCGCTTGCGGCCTTTGGTCTGAGCTATGTCGGTCATATCACGCTTTATTCCTGTATCGGTACTGCTTTATGGGGCGATTATCCCGCGTTGCCCGACTATCAAAGCCTGGAAAACACGGGATATTTGTTGTTACCTCTGCCGTTTACACCTTGTTGCAATTATCAGGCGAAAATGTCCACGGCGTTATTCCCCGAGGCGAGGCGCTGCACGCTGGCAGGAACGGCGAGGGGCTCAGCCTCGCCGGCCGGGGAAGGGAAGCTGCCCGCTGAGCGTGATGAAGGCTGCTGCTGCTGGCCCGACTGCTGCTGTTGCTGGGCAAAACTTTCGCTGCTGATGCTGCTCTGGCCGAGCTGAATGCCGCTTTCTGCAAGGGCGGTGCGCAACGCGGGCAGCGTCGCTTCCAGCGCGGCGCGCACGTGGCTGTGCGGCGAGGTCATCTGCAGCTGGGCCTGGTTATCCTCAAGCCGGAGGCTTATCTGGATTTGTCCCAGATCCTCAGGATGCAGGCGCAGCTCGGCGCTTTGCTGACCCTGGCGGGTAAACAGCGTCACGTGCTGGCTGACCGCCTGTTGCCACTCCTGGCTTCCCAGTTGGGCGCTAATCTGCGGGGCAACCGGCGTTGCGACATGCGTGCTTAGCGGCGTGCTGACGGTGGCGCTGCTGATGGTCGGCGTACTGACCGTCGGCGTGACGTTATTGCTGACCGCGTTGTCGCGGCCGTCTTTATCAAGGGTTACCACCGGGGACGCATTGTTATCTGCGGCCTGATTTGCTGTTGCCCCAACGGGTTTAGCGCCAAAGGCGGTATCGGTTGTCTGGGCCTTGTCTGCGGCTTTCTGGCTACTGTCGGCGCGGCCAGCGGGAGATTTTTGCTGCGCTCCGCCGCCCGCCAGCAGCGTGCTTAAGGATGAGGTTTCATCGCTATCTTTCCCGGCCGACGCGGTCAGGGCCGTTGCAGGCGTTGCGGTATTCTGCTGCGGCAGCATGGCGAAGAGCGCGCTCAGCGCCTGCATATCCGCGGTGCTCAGATTATGCGTGGCCTCTTTCTCTGCGTCAGCCTGCGCGGTTTTATCCGCGCCGGTAGCTCTCCCAATATTTGCCAGCAGGGCGGAAAGGGCCGCGGGTTTATCCGCGTCCAGCTTGTTAAACAGGTCCGCGAGCTTGGTTTTGCCGGCGCTGGTGTCCTGCGCACTGAGATCCTGGCCTGCGGTTTTGCCCAGCGCGGCGCTGATATCCTGCGCATTGAGCTCCTGGCCTGCGGCTTTGCCCAGCGCGGCGCTGATATCCTGCGCATTAAGATCCTGGCCCGCGACTTTAGCCAGCGCCGCGTCGAGCAGCTGCGTTTTACCGTCTTCAACGGCTGGCTCGCCTGATATCGCCTTGCTGAATAAATTCTGGAACTCTTCGCTCAGACCGTTTTCACCCGCGCCAGGCGCTGCGCCGGCCTGGCCGCTGTCAATATCGGGCGTGGTGTTTACCAGAGGTAGTTTGATCATTCGCCTTTCCTCATTGATGCCCGCTGGGCGTATTCATCCATCTGTTTCTGATCGAGCCGGTTTTCCGCCAGCAGGGTTTCGGCGGCTTTACGCTCCCGCAGGGTTTGCCAGGCCTGCAGCCTTTTTTGTTTTTCCTGCCAGCAGCTCAGGGCCTGATCGACTTTGTTAGTCCATTTGCTCAGCTGCTGGCGGTGCTGATCGATGGCCTTTTCGAGCGTCTGGATAAACTGCTGATAGTTTTGCCAGCGCGTGCTCGCAATGCCCTGGCTCATGCTGTTGTTCAGGTTAGTGCTGTACTCAAACTGGTAGTTAATCAGCATATTGAGCTGCTCTTCCGCCTGCTGGAATCCTTTGCGCATTTCGCCTAAACGTAAGGCCGCGTTCTCCACCTCTTTCTCGGCGAGATCGTGCAAAGTGTCGAGTGCTGTGCTTTGGCTCATGGTTACCTCTCATCAAGCCGTCGGGAAGATAAGCTCTAGCGCCGAGCAGGCATCTTCCCAGCCGCTGCGTTCAAAAATTCCCTGCTGCAAAAAGGCTTCCAGATGCGGCCAGAGCGCAATGGCTTTGTCGAGCATCGGGTCGCTGCCTTTGGCATAGGCGCCAACGCTCACCAGATCGCGGTTACGCTGGAAGCTGGACAGCAGCTGTTTGAAATTGCGCACCCGCGCATAGTGCTGGTCGCTGATCAGCGCCGTCATGGCGCGGCTAATGGATGCCTCGATATCGATCGCCGGATAGTGCCCCGCCTCGGCGAGACGACGGGAGAGAACAATGTGTCCGTCAAGAATGGCGCGAGCGGAATCCGCGATGGGATCCTGCTGATCGTCCCCTTCGGTCAGCACGGTATAAAACGCGGTGATCGAGCCGCCGCCGTGGATACCGTTGCCGGCGCGCTCCACCAGAGCGGGCAGCTTGGCGAAAACGGAAGGCGGATAGCCTTTGGTGGCCGGCGGCTCGCCGATCGCCAGCGCGATTTCACGCTGCGCCATGGCGTAGCGGGTCAGAGAGTCCATAATCAGCAGCACGTGCTGGCCGCGGTCGCGGAAATCCTCGGCGATGCGCGTGGCATAAGCCGCGCCCTGCATTCGCAGCAGCGGGGAAACATCCGCGGGAGCGGCAATCACCACCGAGCGCGCCCGGCCTTCGGGGCCGAGAATGTTCTCGATAAAATCTTTTACCTCGCGGCCGCGCTCGCCAATCAGCCCGACGACAATCACGTCGGCCTGGGTGTAGCGGGCCATCATGCCCAGCAGCACGCTTTTACCGACGCCGGAGCCTGCAAACAGGCCCATACGCTGCCCGCGTCCGACGGTGAGCAGGGCATTGATTGGCCGCACGCCGACATCAAGGACATGCTCGATAGGGGTGCGCTGTAACGGGTTAAAAGGAGCGGCGCCCAGCGCGCCGAACGTGGTGCTTTCCGGCGCGGGCAGGCTGTCCAGAGGGCGGCCGCTGCCGTCCAGCACGCGCCCCAGCAAAGCCGGGCCGAGCGGCAGCTGTTTGCCGCTGTGTAATCCGTCCTCGCTTGACGAACGCGCGTAAACGCGCGCGCCGGGCAAAATGCCTTCCACTTCCTCAAGCGGCATTAAAAACAGCTTGTGGCCGTTAAAGCCCACGACTTCGGCTTCCACTTCACGGGTGTGCTGCTCGATGATGCAGGTGGCGCCGAGGGGAAGCTGTAAGCCCGTCGCCTCCAGCACCAGACCCGTTGCGCGAGTCAGGCGGCCGTAGCGGCGCACGCCGGGCAATTTCGCCATGCGCTCTTCAAAACTGTCCAGCGAGTTAAGCCAGCGCGTTAGCCGGGCGGTCATCACAGCACTCCCGGAGCCGCAAGGCGGCAGAGTTCCTGCCAGCGGGTGGCGACGCTGGCGTCCAGATCGCCCTCATCGGCGGAGACTTTGCAGCCGCCCTGGTGCAGGCCCGGATCGCCGCGTAAACGCCAGCCGTGCAGGCTTAAGGTGGCGCCCAGCATCTCTTCCACGCGCTGTAAATCATCCGGGTGGACGCGCAGCTGCGGTTTGCCGCTAAACAAGGGCTCCTGCTGCAGCAGCCCCTGAATTTGTTTAATCAGCGCCGAGTTATCAATGCCCTGCGTATGGCCGATGACCTGGCGCGCCGCCTCCAGCGCCATTTGCATCAGGCGCGAAGCGATAACGCTATCCAGGGCATCAAGCGTGTGCTGAAACTCGCTGACCAGCTGCTGCATGCGGGCATGCACCGGAGCCTGCTGCTGTTTGGCCTCGTTGACGCCCTGTTCCATTCCCTGCTGAAAACCGGCTTTACGGCCTTCTTCAACGCCTGCCGAGTATCCGGCCGCATAGCCTTCTTTATGACCCAGCTCATGCGCCTGCATCTGCATCATCGCCAGGGTTTGCTGTAAATCCGGCTCGCTTTCTGCCGGGGGCTCTTGTGCGGAAATCTCCTGCGGCATCAGGCTTTCAAACGCCGGGCTGGAGGCCGGCATCAAATCGTCCGGCGTCCAGATTTTCCATGGCAGCTGGTTAGACATAGGTGTCCTCGCTGGTGCCAATCACCATCTCGCCGGTTTCGGCCAGACGACGCACGATAAGCAGGATGGCTTTCTGTTCGTTCTCCACCTGCGACAGGCGAACCGGGCCGCGGTTGGAGAGATCGTCGCGCAGGATATCGGCCGCACGCTGCGACATATTGCGCAGGAACTTCTCGCGCAGCGGCTGTTCTGCGCCTTTGAGGGCAACGAGCAGCGATTCGGACTCCACTTCCTGCAGCAGGCGCTGGATGCTGCGGTCGTCCACTTCCACCAGGTTTTCGAACAGGAACATCTCGTCGATAATTTTCTGCGCCAGCTCGCCGTCGAAGGCGCGAACCGCGGTGATAACCGCCTCTTCCTGCTGCGTTTTCATCAGGTTGATGATTTCGGCCGCCGTTCTCACGCCGCCCATTTTGCTGCGCTTGAGGTTCTGACCGTCGAGCAGGTTGTTTAACACCTCGGTCAGCTCTGCCAGCGCCGCCGGCTGCACGCCGCCGAAGGTGGCGATACGCAGCATCACGTCGTTGCGCAGACGCTCGTCGAACAGCGCCAGAATGTCGGCTGCCTGACCGCGTTTGAGGTGCACAAGAATGGTGGCGATAATCTGCGGATGCTCGTCGCGGATAAGATCCGCCGCGCTCTGCGGCTCCATAAAGTTGAGCGTTTCCATGCCCGAGGTGGTTTCGCGCGTTTCGAGAATATCTTCCAGCAGGCTTGAGGCGCGCTCTTCGCCCAGCGCTTTGATCAGCACCGAACGCAGATAATCGTTGGCGTTGATGCTCAGCGCGGCGAACTGTTCGGCTTCCTGCTCAAACTCGGCCAGCACGTCGGTCAGCTGCTTGTTGGAGATCTGGCGGATGTTCGCCATCGCCGCACTTACGTGCTGCACTTCTCGCGGGCTGAGGTGCTTAAACACCTCAGCGGCGCGGTCTTCGCCAATAGTCATCAACAGGATGGCGCTCTTTTCGGTGCCGGTAATACTCATAGTTCGTTACTCATCCATTGGCGGATAACCAGCGCAACGACGCGCGGATCGTTATCAGACATTTCGCGGATACGCTGGCTCATCACTTCGGCGCTCAGGCGCTGGTTGGCTTTACGCTGCTGCTGCTGTTCGTCTTTGCTCAGGCGAACAGACACGGCTTCATCTTCTTCTTCGCGCTGGCGTACGGCTTCGGTCTGGGCCTTCTGGATTTCAGCCTTGCGCTGCAGCTGCGGGCGAATAGCCTTGCGCCACAGCAGCCAGGCGACAATCAGCACCACTAACCAACGGCCCGCGGACAGCAGCAGATCGAAGAACGACTGCTGTTGCCAGAACGGCAGCTCGCCGCCGGTTTCCTCGCTTGCGGTAAACGGCGAGTTGACCACGTTGAGCGTATCGCCGCGTTTTTCCGAATAACCCATCGCTTCGCGCGTCAGGTCTTCGATTTGCTTGAGCTGATCGTTCGTCAACGGCAGCGGCTTGCCGTCGGCCAGCTGGCGGTAATTCACCACCACCGCAACGGACAGGCGCTGAATATCGCCAGTGTTGAGTTTGGTATGGCGTATGGTGCGGTCTACTTCGTAGTTGGTCGTCTCGTCGCGCTGGGTATTGCTGGAGCCCGTTTGCGCAGAGGTCGAGGTGGACTGGGTCTGTCCGGCGCTGGCAGCCTGTCCGTTGGCCGGGTTTTGCTGCGCAGGCGTAGTAATAGGCGCGTTGTTCGGCGGCGCAGGCTGGTTAGACAGCGCGCCCGGCACGCCGCCCGGATTGCGGCCGTTAACCTGCTCGCTCTGATTCAGCTGGCGCGAGCGGATCGCCGCCTGGGCCGGATCGGCATTCGGACGATACTGCTCTTCGGTTTGTTCTTTATTGGCAAAATCGATCTGCGCGGTAACCTGGGCGTGAACGTTGCCGTTGCCGACGATTGGGCCAAGGATGGATTCGATACGGCGCTGGTAGCGGCTTTCCACGTCAGCGGAATATTTTAATTGGGCGTCATTCAAATCACGGCCGGCGGTATTGGACTGGGTCAGCAAATGGCCGCCCTGATCCACAAGCGTAACGTTGCCCGGCGGCAGGCCGGCGACGGCGCTGGAAACCATATGCACCACGGCGCTGATCTGCCCTTCGTCCAGCGCGCGTCCTGGCTGCAGGCTCAGCGTAACGGAGGCGGAAGGGGACTTTTGTTCACGAACAAATAAAGAAGGTTTTGGCATGGCGAGGTGAACGCGAGCGCTTTTCACCGGGCCGAGCGTTTCAATGGTGCGGGCCAGTTCGCCTTCCAGCGCGCGCTGGTAGTTCACCTGCTCGCTAAACTGGCTGATGCCAAACTTTTCCTGATCTAACAGCTCAAAGCCTACCGCGCCGCCTTTGGGCAGGCCTTGCTGGGCGAGGCGCAGGCGCAGGTCATAAACTTTATCCGCCGGGACTTCGATCGCGCTGCCGTTGTCGGAGTAGCGATAAGGGATATTCATCTGGGTCAGCTGGGTGACAATCGCCCCCCCGTCCTGATCGGCCAGGTTGCTGTACAGCACTTTATAGTCAGGCTGTTTGGCCCATAAGGTCAGCGCCACAATGATGGCGATAGCCGCCGCGCCCGCGACGATTAAGGGGATTTTAGGATTTGCGCGCAGGCGCGTGAGCCATTCCTGGGTTTTGTTCGGCGGTGTTTGCGCCGGGGCCGCTGCTGCAGTCATTGCGCACCCCGCGGCTTAGCGTAGAGAGAATAATTCGTATAAACAGTGGACAAAACGAGCTCCCGGGTCGACAAACACGACAAAAGTTCCAGATAGATGGCGCAGTCATTATTTTCTTTTCAGGAATTTTCGATGGTCGAATTAGCTCTATTTTTTACGTCTATTTAACGCCTTTGTCCTATTGACAAGGTGATAATCTTGCCGCGTTTAATAAAACTGGGGCAGGAAAATGGCAATTCAGGGGATTGAAGGGGTTATTCAGCAGCTACAGGCTACCGCGCTCTCCGCGGGCAGCCAGGTGCAAAACAGCGATCCAAAGGTGAGCTTTGCGGGTGAACTGCAGGCGGCGTTGGGCCGCATCAGCGATACGCAGAACGCAGCGCGCACCCAGGCGGAAAAATTTGCCCTCGGCACGCCGGGCGTGGCGCTAAACGATGTGATGGTCGATCTGCAAAAATCCTCCGTTTCATTGCAGATGGGGATTCAGGTGCGTAACAAGCTGGTCTCTGCCTATTCCGAAATCATGAACATGCAGGTGTAGTCCCGCCGGTAAGCGGCAGAAAGAAGATGAGGGGTTTCCCCCTCACCGCTATCGCTGAATTAAATAACGAATCGTCGGGCCGTCCTGCTGGATATCCAGCACGGTATAGCCATGGTTTCGCGCATCCAGCGGGATGTTGTTGATGGACTGCGGGCAGTCGCTGACCACCTCAAGAATCTGCCCCTTTTTTAGCTGCGGCATGGCTTCAAGCGTGGCGACCGCCGGGTAAGGGCAGGGCTCCCCGACCATATCCAGGCGAAAATCCGGTACGATATTCTGGCTCATAGGTTCCCCTCAAGGCTCTGAACCGCGGTGATATTTTTGCGGCGGAAGAAGCGTTTCTCCCAGCCAACCATCAGTAAAAATGCCGCCAGCAGCATCAGATAGGTTACCAGCAGGCCGCCCAGCGGGCCGAAGGTATTTAACAAATTTACTTTATCCCAGCGGGTGGCGAGGGCAGGAGAGAGCGCGTCCCAGTAGTAGGCAAGGATAGTGGAGCCGATAACGTTACCCAGCCCGACCCACCAGTAATGCACCTGGCCTTCAACGGCGCGGTACATCCAGCCCGTCTCGCAGCCGCCCGCCAGCACGATGCCGAAGCCGAACAGCAGGCCGCCCAATACCGCATTCGGTCCCGCCCACATGATTTTTGCCTCTACGCCGAGCTGCACATAGCTGAAGATGCCGATGGCGCTGACCGCCATGCCGAGAATAATAGCCTTCGCCATGTGCGTGCGGCCGGTTATCCACATATCGCGAAACGCGGAGGTAAAGCAGATTTGCGCGCGTTCGATAAGCAGGCCGAAGCCTACGCCAAACAGCATCGCCAGCCCCAGTTTGGGCTGGTTCATCGCGGTCAGCGCGCCCCAGCCAATCATGCCGATAAACACCAGCATGCCGATGCGAAAACGGCGCTTCGCCTGATTGGGCTTCTGGGTTAATGGCGAAGCGGCAGAGACTTTCTGCAGCTTAACGGGAATGCGGAAGATGGGCAGCAGCGTGAAGCGCGCGCCAAACCATGAGCCTAACGCCGTCGCCAGCGCGAAGAACCAGGCGTGCAGCGAGAACTGCGGAATGCCGGTAAAGAATGCCGCCAGGTTGCAGCCCATCGCCAGCCGCGCGCCGAACCCGGCGATAATCCCGCCGGCTACCGCCTGAATGATACGGATGCGGTGCTGCGGCAGGCGCAGCTTAACGTTATTGGCCCACAGCGCCGCCGCAAAGCAGCCGCCGAACATGCCGATGATCATCATGCCGTCGATGCGCGTAAGCGGGCTGCCGTCCAGATGAATGAGCTTGAAATAGCCCCACTCTTCGGCATGCACGCCCATAAGCTGCAGCAGCTGCCCGCCCCAACGGGTAAATTCCCCCGTCACGGCCCAGAAGGTGCCGGTAATGCCGAAATAGTAGGTGGAAAGGATGCCGGCTGCGATAACCGCAGGCATCGGCGCCCAGAATTTGATCAGGTACTGCTGTTTGAAATGTTGCCAGGACATAGGCCGCCTCTGAACTCAGAAGGAGGTGAAAGAAGGCGGGTATTAAATCATTTTTCTCCTCCCGTCCAAACGTCCGGGCGCGCACATCGTGAAAACTTGCTTCTTTTTATGATTCTGGTCAAACGGACGGGCAGAGGGCTTAGCCATAACGAGGTACATCCGCCGCGGTTACTGTTTCCTTTGCAACACTGGCGGGCTAAATGCTTTAATGCCAAAATTATTTTTTCTCCGCAGTCAGGACAGACGATGAAGAAGGTTGCAGTTTTAGCGGCGCTGCTGGCCCTTAGTGGGTGCGTGCAGGTCGATGATTACCGGGAAGTGGTGAAGGCGCCGGCGCCGGCCGGGCTTGCAGGTTACTGGCAGTCTGAAGGGCCGCAAAGCGAGATGGTGAGTCCGGAAGCGATCGCCACGCTGGTGGTCACGCCCGCAGGGGATACTCTGGATTGCCGTCAGTGGCAGCGCGTTATTGCCCTGCCGGGCAAGCTGATGCTGCGCTCTGACTCGCTGTATAACGTTACGGCAAAACGCGAGATCTACGATGTAGAACGTGAAGGCGAGACGCTGGAGTACGCCGGCATGACGCTTAAACGGGTGGATCGTCCGACCCAGGAATGCGCTGATTACCTCGAAAAAAATCCGCTTCCAACCCCGCTTCGCTAGCTTTATGTTTCCCCTGAGCCGGATATACCGCGCAGGGGAATATCTCCACAGTTTTCCCGCAGCCTACTGCATCTTTTTGCGCCGTAACGCCATCAGCGGATTAACGGAAATACCGTGCACTATCACGCTTGCCACGACCAGGGTCAGCGCGCAGTCCATCATATAGTTAGCCTCGTCGCCGCGCATGCCGTGCATCCAGGCAAAGGCGATATAGTTCAGGCTCCCGATGCCGCGTATACCCAGCCAGCTGATAGCGACGCGCTGGTGCGCGGGCGTCGAAATGCCCCAGGTTACCGCGTACACCGCCAGCGGACGAATAATCACAAACAGCAGCGCCGCCATCAAAAGCCCATCCGGCTGCCAGTGCTGGGCAAGGGTGATGCCGAGGATAATGATCAGCGTGGCGGCAAAAATACGCTCGACGGTGTCGCCAAAAGAAAGGGCGTCGCCAATCACCAGGCCCATTGATTTTACCCGGGTCGTTTCGGCAAACTCATGCCTTTGATGAGGGTTGACCATGATTTCGGCCGGCAGCGCCGCACCGTCTTTCTCCTCGCTTTCGTCCGGGAAATGGCGCTGAACGTTAATTTCCGCCCGTCTCAGGCCAACCCCTGCGGCAAAGGCGGCGAGGAAGCCTGAGGCGCCAAGCGAAAGGGCGATGGCGTAGCTAAGGGCTATCAGCGACAGGGCAATAAAATCGCTTGAGGCAAACTCGCGCTGGGTATAGCGAAAATGGGTCGCCATCAGCCCGACGGCGTGCCCCAGCATATATCCAATACCGACCCCGGCTATCAGCGCCCATATCACTTCTATCGTAAACCAGTGGCCGAGCTCCGTTGCGGTTATGCCGTCGCCGCTGTTAGACAGCATCAGCGCCAGCGCAAGCAGGGGCAGGGCGGTGCCGTCATTCAGCCCGGCCTCGGTTGAAAGCGACAGGCGCAGGCTGTCGTCGTCACGGGCATCGTTAATGGCTATCAGGCTGGCCAGCACCGGGTCGGTTGGGGCGATGATGGCCGCGAAGGCCAGCGCGATGGGCCAGCTCATTCCCAGCAGGTAATGCGCGGCCAGCATAATACCGCCGACGGTCAGCAGCATGGCGGGACCCGCCAGAAGCGCCCCCATTTTCCAGCCTGCCGATTTAAAAGGCATGCGGATTTTCAGGCCGGTCATAAAGAGCGAGGCCGCCATCGCCACTTCGGAAACGTGGGCGATGATGGTGGAATATCTGACGATATCAATGTGCAGCAGGTTCAGAACCCACGGGCCGCAGACGATGCCGACCAGCAGGTAGAGCCCGAAAAGAGGAACGACGCTGCGGCTGATCCAGCCATAGCTTAGGGACATCAATAACAGCAAAGCGCCAGACGCGGCGGTCCAGGTCACAAAATTCATCTACAGGTTTCTCGTTAAATTCATTTTTCAGCCGCAAAAAGGCCTGATACATGAATTTAAGCTTAGAGTAAATTTTGCGGCTTCGTAGGGTACAGCGAAATTGTCCTCTCTGGCGGGAGAGGACGGTAAATACTCTCAGAGCACCTCTTCCATCACCCACACGCTCACGCTTCCGCCGTTGCAGGTAAAGGTTGCGCTGCCGTTTTCATCGGTAGCGATGGTTTCTTCCCGGTTGCCCAGGTAGTCCCGCCAGCTTTTATTGCCGTAGTTTTCCCCAAGCTCAATGGTTTTTTCGCCCTCATCGCCGTTTGACAGCACCACCACGCAGCCGGGGTCTTCATCGGTACCGCTGCGGCTGAACGCAATGCAGTTAGGGTGATCGAAAAACAGCGTTTGCACGCCGTGGGCGAAGCGCTGGCGGGCGTGAATCAGATCGTCGAGTTGTTCAACTACCGGCATATCAATGTGATAGGTTTCGCCGTCGCCGCCTTCGTCGTCGTAGCTTGCGCCGAACAGATCGGGATAAAACACGGACGGAACGCCGTTTTCACGCAGTAAAATTAACGCGTAGGCGAGGGGTTTGAACCATGACTCTACCGGGGCTTCCAGCGATTGCAGCGGCTGGGTATCGTGGTTGGCGACCAGCGTCATCGCGTGGAAAGGATCGGCCTCCACCAGCGTGCCGGTGAAGATCTGGCTCATGTCGTAATCGCGGCCCTGCCGTGAGGCCTGGTGGAATTTCATCTGCAGCGGCGCGTCGAACAGCAGGGTTTTGCCGTCAACCTGAGCGATGTATTCCTGCAGCTTATCGACCTCGTGCGACCAGTATTCGGCGACGATAAACAGCGGTTCTTCAGCCACTTCCTGCACGTGCTCTATCCATTCCTTATAGAACCACGCGGGGATATGCTTGACGGCGTCCAGGCGAAAACCGTTGCAGCCGGTTTCTGCCATAATCCAGCGCGCCCAGTATTTTATCTCCTCCGCCACGGAGAGGTTGCGGAAGTCGATATTTTCACCCATCAGGTAATCGAAATTACCCAGTTCGTTATCCACCTGATCGTTCCAGCCCTCGCCGGTGTAGTCATTAATGATTTTAAAAATGCCGTCTTCGGTGGGGTTTTCGATATGGTCTATGCCGCTAAAGCATTTGTAGTCCCAGATAAAGCGGGAGTATTTGCCGTCGCGGACGGGGAAGGTATAGCGGGTCCAGGCTTCGCACTCGATAACTTCGTCATCGATTTCATTGCGGTTTTCTTCATTAACGCGGTTAACGCGAATTTTTTCTTTCTCATCCGCGCCCATTTTGTGGTTCACCACCACGTCCAGTAATACGGCGATGTCGTTTTGCTGCAGGGCGTTAATAGCCTTAAGAAGCTGCGCCTTGTCGCCGTATTTGGTGGCGACGCCGCCTTTTTGATCGAACTCCCCAAGATCAAACAGATCGTAAACGTCATAGCCTACGGAGTATCCGCCGGAGCTGCCTTTATAGGCAGGAGGCAGCCAAACCATATTGATGCCGATTTCATTGAGATTGGGAGCCAATGCTTCAACTTCAGGCCAGAGCGCGCCGCCGCCGGGATAGTACCAATGAAAGCATTGCAACAAAGTCGGATTACGCATATTCAAGCTCCATGAAACAAGGATCTCAATTATGGATGATATGCCTGAAAATGCCTGGTGCGAAAAAGATCCTTCTTTGCCGCACCTCAATGAATCACGGGATAATATCCAGATTGTCCTGCGGCGCCAGGATTTGTCCTCCCTGTTTGCCATAGGCGCTTAGCACCGATTGCTGTATGGAGGATTGCCCCACAAGCTTTGCAAGTTCATCCATACGCCTTTGCAGCAAAAGCTTTACTTCGCTTTCATTGTCCAGAATGGCGCGGAGCATCGGGCGGAGCTGCTCCTGCATATGCATTGAGGGCTTGCTGTCGCGCATGAATTCAGTCAGTTCATGCACCGCATTAACGTAATCCATTTCACTGGCGATCAATTCATCCCATAGTCCTGCACGGGCGTTTTGCAGCATCACCTTACTTTGCTCTAATAACTGCTGATAGAGGGTATACAGTTGCGGTGCATGGTTCATTAGACTACGTCCTGAATCCGGTTAGGCATCTGAGCGACGTCTTTCCAGGCATCGGCAATGTTTCTCAGCAGGTTCTCGACCTCTTCGATCGCGCTGACATCATTACGTAAGTTGGCCTGAAGAAGGCGTCGCACCATATAAGCGTAAAGTGCGAACAGATTCTGCGTCAGCTCATCGCTGCTTGTTTCATCGATCCCAACTTTAAGGCCGTTTTCGATAATATTTATGGCTTTGGACAGGGAAAGGCCTTTCCCTTCCAGGTTGCCATCCTGCAAAAAAAGACGGGCGCGTACTAACGCGCTGAGCGCGCCATCAAACAACATGGTGACCAGCTGCTGTTGGCTGGCGCTCATGACCGCGCTTTCGATCCCGATTTTTGCATAGGCCTGGGTGCCTTTTGCGCCGTACATGTCTTCTCCTGAATTAATTATTTGCTGCTGCTGGTGCTGGTAGACTCAAACTGCTGGGTCAGATAGCTGCTGGTGGAGTTCAGCGAACTCATCAGTACGTCCAGTTGCGTAAACTGCGCCTTATAACGCGCCATTAATGTGTCGATACGGTCGCTGGCCGCATTGTATTGCTGGGTCAGGTTATTGAGCGTCTTGCTCACGCCGTCTTTCGCCGCCTGGATAATGCCGGTGGTGGATAGCCAGCTGGTCAGATTCTTGCCAATCACGGTGGTAATACCGCTGGCCTTACCGTCGCCGACAATCATGTCTTTGACGCCGGAAGCATCTTTTTTCAGCGCTGTTTCCAGCTTGTCGGTATCCAGCTCTAACTTCCCGGTGCTCGGATCTGAAGTAATACCAATCTGTGACAGCGTCTTAAACGTCGCGCTGCCCGACGTGTTGCTGAGCAGGCCTTTTAACTGCGTCTGGATGGTGCGCAGCGTGGTGTCGCCAAGCAGCGCGCCGTTGCTGGTGTCTTGCGTATCTGCTCCAGCGTCAACCGCCGTATATTTAGTCAGGCTGCTGAAGGTGTCCTGCAGAGAGTTATAGGCATCGACCCAGGCTTTGATAGCGCTTTCGGCCTTCGAGGTATCTTTGGTAATGGTCAGCGTCTGGTTGCCGGTAGTGACATCGCTTAGCTTGAGGGTGATATCTTCCAGCGCATCGCTGATGGTGTTGCTGCTGTTTTCGATATCGACGTTATTAACTTTGAGTTTGGCGTTCTGCGCGGTAACGCTTTCTTCCATGCCGTTGCCGGCGTCGGTGCTGGTGCCGTTGTAGCCCATAAAGGGCCTGCAGGGCGCTGTCGCTGTCCTCGCTAAAACTCAGGGACATGGCGTTGTCACTGCCGGTATCGTCAGCGGTCACGGACAGGCGGTACTGACCGTTGCCGACGTTGATAATGCTGGCGCTGACGCCGGCTTTGGCATTGTTGATGGCGTCGCGAATGCCGCTCAGCGAGGAGTTGGCCGCGCTGATATCAATGGTTACCGGGTCTTTGCCGCCGCCCTGCTGGATAGTCAGCACGCTGTCGCTGGTAGCGATAGCCGTTTTGCTGTCGGCCTGGCTATTTTTGGTGGTCAGCGTCTGCGCCTGCGCCAGCTGCGACACGCTAATGGTATATTTTCCAGCGATCGCGCTGCCGCTGGTGGTGGCGCTAAACGCCGTGCTGCTGCTTGACGTCGAAGTGGCGGTAAATAAGTCGGCTTTATTCAGGGCGGTATTGGCGGTCTGGAAGGTTTCCAGCGCGCTTTTCAACGTACCGTAAGCGCTCAGTTTGGCGGTATAGGAGGACTGCTGAGTCGAAATCGGCGTTAATGTGGATTTTTCTGCCGCTTCAAGGCTGTCCAGAATGCTGCTCAGATCCAGGCCCGAACCTACTCCCAGCGTTGAAATACTTGCCATATATATTCCTTAATTTATCGACGCATAAAATGAATACCGGGATTATCGGCCTGAATAACGCAAAGTTTACGTTTAATTTGTTTTTTTTAATGGCGGGAATAGCGGGGTGGGGTAAGAGTATTTCCGCCGCTAAAAAATATTCGGCAAGCTGAAAAAAATTCTAAAGGTTGTGGGTGACCAGACGATAACAGGTTTAACGGCGACGAAGCCGAAGGGTGGAAGCCCAATCACGTAACCCGTAGATTTGAACACAGGAAAATACATCATGGCACAAGTCATTAATACCAACAGCCTCTCGCTGATCACTCAGAACAATATCAACAAGAACCAGTCTGCTCTGTCTAGTTCCATCGAGCGTCTGTCTTCTGGCTTGCGTATCAACAGCGCCAAAGATGACGCTGCGGGTCAAGCGATTGCTAACCGTTTCACCTCTAACATCAAAGGGCCTGACCCAGGCTGCACGTAACGCCAACGACGGTATTTCTCTGGCGCAGACCACCGAAGGCGCGCTGTCTGAAATCAACAACAACCTGCAGCGTGTTCGTGAGCTGACCGTTCAGGCGTCTACCGGCACCAACTCCGATTCCGACCTGTCTTCCATCCAGGACGAAATTAAATCCCGTCTGGAAGAAATTGACCGCGTATCCGGTCAGACCCAGTTCAACGGCGTGAACGTGCTGGCTAAAGATGGCAAAATGGCCATCCAGGTTGGTGCAAATGATGGCCAGACCATCACCATCGATCTGAAACAAATTGATTCCACTACGCTTAATCTGAAAGATTTTAGCGTTGCCAATACTGCTGCAACGACCCTGGCTACTACTGCAACTACCTCTATTGGTGGTACACCTGCTGTTACCGCCCCAGTTACGCTTACTGATGGATCTGCTACTCCAGCGACAGCAGACGGTCTCTTCACTGATGGTACAAATTATGCAGTGAAAGTAGGCGCGAATTATTATACGGCTACATATAATGCTACTACTGGTGTGGCAGATTTTGATTCAAGTGATACAGGTTCTCAAGTCGCTGCTGGTGACATCGCTGATTTTGACACTGCGGTGGCAACCTATGTACAAACTCCTGCTGCTGGCGGAACAACCTTAACCGGCGAAACTGGTGATGGCGTCTTCGAAGCTCAGGATGCTGCAGGTAAAGGTACCGGCGTTTATTATGTGAAAGACGGCGCTGATTACTACAAAGCTGAGATCGCTGATGATGGCGCTGTAACCAAAGGCGATAAGGCCGATCTGTCTGCGAAAACCAAAACCGCTGACCCGCTGAAAGCACTGGACGACGCTATCGCTCAGGTAGATAAATTCCGTTCTTCCCTGGGTGCCGTGCAGAACCGTCTGGATTCCGCTATCACCAACCTGAACAACACCACGACTAACCTGTCTGAAGCGCAGTCCCGTATTCAGGACGCCGACTATGCGACCGAAGTGTCCAACATGTCTAAAGCGCAGATCATCCAGCAGGCCGGTAACTCCGTGTTGGCGAAAGCGAACCAGGTTCCACAGCAGGTTCTGTCTCTGCTGCAGGGCTAATCGCCTTTTGCCTGACCAACCCCGCTCCGGCGGGGTTTTTTCTTATTATTGTTACCCATAACCCCCAAATAACCCCCCATTTAGTCCACTATTCTGACGATTAAAACCCCTGCAGAAACGGATAATCATGCCGATAACTCAACTAACGCAGGGCTGTTTATCGTGAATTCACTGTATACCGCTGAAGGTGTGATGGATAAACACTCGCTGTGGCAGCGTTATGTTCCGCTGGTGCGTCACGAAGCGTTGCGCCTGCAGGTTCGTCTGCCGGCGAGTGTGGAGCTTGACGATCTGCTACAGGCGGGTGGCATCGGATTATTAAATGCAGTCGATCGCTATGATGCCCTGCAAGGAACGGCATTTACTACCTACGCGGTGCAGCGCATTCGTGGGGCGATGCTTGATGAACTGCGCAGCCGTGACTGGGTGCCGCGCAGCGTCAGGCGTAACGCCCGCGGCGTCGCGCAAGCGATTGGTCAACTGGAGCAAGAGCTGGGACGCAACGCCACCGAAACCGAGGTGGCCGCGAGGCTTGATATCCCGCTCGACGAATACCGCCAGATGTTGCTCGACACAAATAACAGCCAGCTCTTCTCTTATGACGAGTGGCGTGAAGAGCATGGCGACAGTATCGAACTGGTCACCGAGGAGCATCAGCAGGCGAATCCTCTACAGCACCTGCTGGAGAGTAATTTGCGCAGCCGTGTGATGGAAGCGATTGAAGCGCTGCCGGAACGCGAGCAGCTGGTGTTGACGCTGTACTACCAGGAAGAGCTGAATCTCAAGGAGATCGGCGCCGTTCTGGAAGTGGGGGAATCCCGGGTGAGCCAGTTGCACAGCCAGGCGATAAAACGCTTACGCACCAAGCTGGGTAAGTTGTAGGGAGTGCCGCACGATTATCTCACCACCTGGAAATTATCATGACGGTGCAGCAACCAAAAAGACGGCCACTAAGCCGCTACCTTAAAGATTTTAAACACACACAGACCCACTGCGCGCATTGCGGTAAGCAATTGGATCGCATTACGCTTACCTGCCGCGGTGAAATCGTGAATAAAACAACTATCGCGCAGCTTGATACGCTTATTGACGACGCCACCTGGCAGGTGGAAAAACAGGAGTGGATGGCGCTGTGTCGTTTTTGCGGCGACCTGCATTGCAAAGAGCAGGGCAACTACTTCGACATCATCGGCTTTAAGCAGTATTTATTCGAGCAGACCGAAATGAGCCACGGCACCATTCGTGAGTATGTCGTGCGCCTGCGTCGTCTGGGGAACCATCTTTCCGAGCAGGACATTCCTGCGCCTTCTTCTTTACAGTGCCTTCTTGATGACTCGCTGGATAACTGGCTTCCGCGCACCAGCACCAATAACTACCGCATCGCGCTGCGCAAATACTGGCAGTTTCAGGCACAGCTCACAGATACGTCTTCCGCCTGGCAGGAAGCCATATAACTTCCGATATATTAATATGGAATAAGTTGTAGCGGACTGGTTTTGACGGTGCAAGCTAACTCGCTACACTACAACAAAATTATTAATAGCTGGGGTAACTATGAAATTAGCATTGGTGGGACGTCAGGCGCTGATGGGCGTACTGGCGGTAGCGCTGGTCGCCGGCGCGAGCGTAAAAACGTTCGCGGCGGAAAATTTACTCAATAAAGTCAAAGAGCGCGGCACGCTGCTGGTAGGGCTGGAAGGGACCTATCCTCCGTTCAGCTTCCAGGGCGACGACGGTAAGCTAACGGGTTTTGAAGTTGAGTTTGCCGAGCAGCTCGCTCAGCACCTTGGCGTTAAAGCGGCGCTGAAACCGACCAAATGGGACGGCATGCTGGCCTCGCTGGACTCCAAACGTATTGACGTGGTGATTAACCAGGTCACCATCTCCGACGAACGTAAGAAAAAATACGATTTCTCTACGCCGTATACCGTTTCCGGTATTCAGGCGCTGGTGAAAAAAGGTAACGAAGGCAGCATCACCGGGCCGGACTCCCTGAAAGGGAAAAAGGTTGGCGTAGGCCTTGGCACCAACTACGAACAGTGGCTGCGCGAAAATGTGCAGGGCGTGGATATTCGTACCTATGACGATGACCCAACGAAATATCAGGATCTGCGCGTTGGGCCGCATCGACGCTATCCTGGTCGACCGCCTCGCCGCTCTCGATCTGGTGAAGAAAACCAAAGATACCCTGGCCGTCGCGGGCGAGCCGTTCTCCCGTCAGGAAGCGGGCGTGGCGATTCGTAAAGGCAACGACGATCTGGTTGAGGCGGTGAATAAAGCCATTGCCGATATGCAAAAAGATGGCTCGCTGGCAAAACTTTCCGAAAAATGGTTTGGCGCTGACGTGACCAAATAATCCCTTTGCTACGCCTGAAAGGTGCTGATAACAGCACCTTTTTTTATTTGTATTTGCCGGGAATTATCCGTGCTGGTACATAATGAAGGGATGGGGAATTTTCGTTCCGGTTTTAATGGAGTCGCTCATGTCACTGCACAACCTGACACGTTTTCCGCGTCTGGAATTTATCGGCGGTCCTACGCCGCTTGAGTACCTGCCGCGTTTTTCTGATTACCTGGGTCGCGAAATTTACATCAAGCGTGACGACACCACGCCGCTGGCGATGGGCGGCAATAAGCTGCGCAAACTGGAGTTTCTGGCAGCCGACGCGCTGCGCGAAGGCGCCGACACGCTGGTGACCGCAGGCGCCATTCAGTCGAACCATGTTCGTCAGACGGCGGCGGTTGCGGCAAAGCTTGGCCTTAAATGCGTGGCCCTGCTGGAAAATCCAATCGCCACCCGTGCGGACAACTACCTTAGCAACGGCAATCGCCTGCTGCTGGATCTCTTCGATGCTGAAATCGAAATGTGCGATGCGCTGCACGCGCCCGACCAGCAGCTTGAGGATGTCGCCACGCGCCTGGAAGCGCAGGGATTCCGTCCTTATGTCATCCCGGTTGGGGGTTCGAACGCGCTTGGCGCGCTGGGCTATG
The DNA here is from genome assembly GCF_051307045.1 of Dryocola mayonis. Classification (NCBI taxonomy): domain Bacteria; kingdom Pseudomonadati; phylum Pseudomonadota; class Gammaproteobacteria; order Enterobacterales; family Enterobacteriaceae; genus Dryocola; species Dryocola mayonis. The sequence continues at coordinate 2,607,010 of NZ_CP150452.1, read as the reverse complement.
TGGAAAGCGCGCTGGAAATAGCCCAGCAGTGCACCGGAGCGGTGAGCGTTTCATCCGTTGTTGTGGCCTCCGGCAGCGCCGGCACGCACGCGGGGCTGGCCGTCGGGCTTGAACAGGTGATGCCGGATGTCGATCTTATCGGCGTGACGGTTTCCCGCACCGTCGCCCAACAGCTGCCGAAAGTGGAAGCTTTGCAAAAGGCCGTGGCGCACTCTCTGGATTTAACCGCATCCGCGCCCATTCATCTCTGGGATGATTATTTTGCGCCCGGTTACGGCACGCCTAACGAAGAAGGGCTGGAGGCTATCAAGCTGCTGGCGCGGCTGGAAGGGATCCTGCTCGATCCGGTTTATACCGGCAAAGCGATGGCCGGCCTGATTGACGGCGTGGCGCAAAAACGTTTTAAAGACGAAGGACCGATAATTTTTGTGCATACCGGTGGGGCGCCCGCGCTGTTCGCTTACCATCCGCATGTGTGATTGTGATTCATAATAAAAAAAGACAGGGTGTAATTTAAGTATGCAAGAAAGCCTTCAACTGGTGCTGGATTCGGCGCCGTATTTGCTCAAGGGCGCCGTGTTCACGCTGCAGCTTAGCCTCGGCGGGATGTTCTTCGGCTTACTCCTCGGATTTTTACTGGCGCTGATGCGCCTGTCGCCGTTTTGGCCTTTTTCGCTGCTGTCGCGTTTTTACGTGTCTGTCTTCCGCGGCACGCCGCTTATCGCGCAGCTGTTTATGATCTATTACGGCCTGCCGCAGTTTGGTATCGAACTCGATCCGATCCCGGCGGCGATGATCGGGCTGTCGCTCAATACCGCGGCCTATGCCTCTGAAACGCTGCGGGCGGCCATCTCCTCGATCGAGAAAGGGCAGTGGGAGGCTGCGGCCAGCATCGGCATGACGCCGTGGCAAACCTTGCGCCGCGCTATTCTGCCGCAGGCGGCGCGCGTTGCGTTGCCCCCGCTTAGCAACAGTTTTATCAGCCTGGTAAAAGATACGTCGCTTGCGGCGACTATTCAGGTACCGGAGCTGTTCCGTCAGGCGCAGCTGATTACCTCGCGCACGCTTGAGGTCTTTACCATGTATCTTGCCGCGTCGTTGATTTACTGGGTAATGGCAACGGTGCTTTCCGCCCTGCAAAACTACTTTGAAAACCAGCTGAACCGCCAGGACAGGGAGCCAAAATGAGTGCCATCGAAGTAAAAAAACTGGTGAAAAAATTCCACGGCCAGACGGTGCTGCACGGTATCGATCTGGAAGTGAAGCCCGGTGAGGTGGTCGCCATCATCGGGCCAAGCGGCTCGGGTAAAACCACGCTGCTGCGCTGCATTAATCTGCTCGAACAGCCCGAGTCCGGAACCATTCAGGTTGGCAATATCACTATCGATGCCGCAGTTTCCCTGAGCAAGCAGAAAAACCGCGTGCGCGAGCTGCGCCAGCACGTCGGCTTTGTCTTCCAGAGCTTTAATCTGTTCCCGCATCGTACGGTGCTGGAAAACATTATTGAAGGACCGGTCATCGTAAAAGGCGAGCCAAAAGAAGAGGCGGCGAAGCGGGCGCGTGAGCTGCTGGCAAAGGTCGGCCTGACCGGCAAAGAGACCAGCTATCCGCGGCGCCTTTCCGGCGGGCAGCAGCAGCGTGTGGCCATCGCGCGCGCGCTGGCGATGCGCCCGGAGGTTATTCTGTTCGATGAACCCACCTCGGCGCTGGATCCTGAGCTGGTGGGCGAAGTGCTAAGCAGCATCCGTCAGCTGGCCCAGGAAAAACGCACCATGGTTATCGTGACCCATGAAATGAGCTTTGCCCGTGACGTGGCGGACAGGGCGATCTTTATGGATCAGGGAAGCATCGTCGAACAGGGACCGGCCCGCGAGCTGTTTGCTAATCCTCAGCATCCGCGCACCAGGCAGTTCCTGGAGAAGTTTCTGACCCGGTAGCCCGTCAAGGCGGGTGGGCTTGGCTCATCCGCCTGACCACTCTTTTTAGCACCTGCATAACCCACGCGCGCCCGGCATGTTTATTTGAAATTTTGGTTAAAGAAACAGGCTGGTCGGTCGATAACCCATACAAATGTGTTTATCCTATATGTTCGCGTGACATATCCAGAATTTGAATGATTTAAGTTTCAGGAGAGACGCCAGACTAATGCCGGATTGCGACTTTTTAAGCTGGCGACGGGAAGTGCTTAATATTTTTCAGTCTATTACCCAGGCCAAAGAAATAACCACAGTGCTTCACCAACAAACCCAGTCGTTAGAATTTGATTATTTTGCGCTCTGCGTTCGCCACCCTGTACCCTTTACCCGCCCTAAAACATCGGTGATTTCGACTTATCCATCGGCCTGGCTTGAGCATTATTACGCTGAGAACTATTTCGCCATCGATCCGGTGCTTAAGCCGGTGAATTTCATGCGCGGCTATCTGCCGTGGAATGACGAACTGTTTGCCGGTACGCCGCAGCTGTGGGATGCCGCGCGGGATCACGGTTTACGCCTTGGGGCGACGCAGTGCGTGATATCACCTTCCCGGGCTGCGGGGCTGCTTTCGGTATCGTGCTCGTCGCTGAAGGGGAAAGTATTGCCTGCTGATGAGCTGAACGCGCGTCTGCAGTATATAGCCGAACTCAGTTTGATGACGCTTGCGCGGCTCGAAGATCCCTCTGTGGATGCGATGACCATGAAACTCAGTAAACGCGAGCTGGAAATTTTACAGTGGACGGGGGAGGGGAAAACGTCGGCGGAGATCGCCATGATTTTATCGATATCCGAAAATACCGTTAATTTTCATCAGAAAAATATGCAGAAGAAGTTTAACGCGCCGAATAAAACACAAATCGCCTGTTACGCGGCGGCCCTTGGAATTATCTGATCGACCGCGGGTTTTTCATGTCAGCTAACAAAACGGCGGATGAATATTAAGTTCATTCCGCCGTCACCCACCTGTTACTTACGGTAAGCCTGTTTAATTTGCTTAACGGTATTGCCGAACACTTCAGCGTGCGCCGTGTCATCCATCTGAGCGATTTGCTTTTCCATTTTAATGATAACTTTACCTGCGTCCGCCTGGCCCATCGCTTTAAGCATCTGGGTTAGCATCGCCTTCAGGCAGGTGACTTCAATAGCCAGTTCGCTATTGTTGTCAGCGGTGGAAAAATCAGGAGTGCTCATTTATTTTCCTCAAGTCTCGGTTAGTACACCGTCATTCGGCGCAACGGTTTTGTAAGGCGGCGGAGTATAGCATAGTGGCTGACCATTTTATTAGTGGTTACGCCAGACTTCGGATTTTACGGCTACCCGCGCTTTCTTTTCTGCCGCCCCGGCTGTAAAGCAATAATAAGCGCACTGGCGGGCTTTAATGCACAAATGTTTATGATTCGTTTATTAAAGGTTAATAAATAGTGCGGCTTAGGCGGGGCCAGGACATTTTATGTCGAAGATTTATTGGCATTTTTTAACCGCCCGCTACTTTTTTGTTCCCCTTAGTAAACAGGCTATTCGCCAGGCGTTCTTTCCACTGAACACTGTAAAATTAAATTTCCGAAAATTGCGAGTAATGCCGATTTATCCATTCTTTGCATTTTAAAGTTCCCGGAAAACCCGTTAATATGAACGCCTGAGTTTTTAGCAGCGTTATCCCTTTTCTGGAGAGTTATCCTTTGATCAACGTTCTTCTTGTTGATGACCACGAACTGGTGCGCGCAGGGATACGACGCATTCTTGAAGATATCAAAGGGATCAAGATATCAGGTGAAGCAAACTGCGGTGAGGACGCCGTAAAGTGGTGTCGCGCTCACCCGGTCGATGTGGTTTTAATGGACATGAATATGCCCGGCATCGGCGGCCTTGAGGCCACGCGTAAAATCGTGCGCTACTCTTCAGACATCAAAGTCATTATGCTGACCATCCATACGGAAAATCCGCTGCCGGCAAAGGTTATGCAGGCGGGTGCTTCTGGTTACCTCAGCAAAGGTGCCGCTCCCCAGGATGTCGTTAACGCTATTCGTTCGGTCAATGCCGGACAGCGGTATATCGCTTCAGATATTGCCCAGCAGATGGCGCAAAGCCTGATAGAACCGGAAAAAACGGAAACGCCGTTCGCCAGTTTGTCTGAGCGCGAATTACAGATTATGCTGATGATAACTAAAGGTCAGAAGGTCAATGAGATCTCTGAGCAGCTTAATCTGAGCCCGAAAACGGTCAACAGCTACCGTTACCGCATGTTTAGTAAACTGAATATCAGTGGCGATGTTGAGCTGACGCACCTGGCAATTCGTCATGGGCTCTTCAACGCGGAGACGTTAATCAGTAGTGAGTGAAACCTTCGATTCCCGGGCCTTCCTTAAAACCGTTACCAGCAAACCTGGCGTCTACCGCATGTACGATGCCAGCAGCACGGTTATTTATGTCGGTAAAGCCAAAGATTTAAAAAAGCGTCTGGCGAGCTACTTCAGAAGCAATCTGTCGAGCCGAAAAACCGAGGCGCTGGTGGCGCTTATTCATCATATAGACGTCACCGTCACCCATACCGAAACCGAAGCGCTGCTGCTTGAACACAACTACATCAAGCTTTATCAGCCGCGCTACAACGTGCTGCTGCGCGATGATAAATCCTACCCGTTTATTTTTCTTAGCGGCGACACCCATCCGCGCCTTGCTCTGCACCGGGGAGCTAAACACGCCAAAGGCGAATACTTTGGCCCGTTCCCGAACGGCTATGCCGTCAGAGAGACCCTTGCGCTGCTGCAAAAAGTTTTCCCTATCCGCCAGTGCGAGAACAACGTTTATCGCAACCGCTCCCGTCCTTGCCTGCAGTACCAGATTGGGCGCTGCCTGGGGCCCTGTGTGGCCGGGCTGGTCAGCGAAGACGATTACGCCCGGCAGGTGGAGTATGTTCGTCTTTTCCTCGCCGGCAAAGACGACCAGGTACTGACGCAGCTTATCGAACGCATGGAGCAGGCGAGCAAAAACCTTGAGTTTGAAGCCGCGGCGCGTATCCGCGATCAGATTCAGGCCGTGCGGCGTATAACGGAGAAGCAGTTCGTTTCCAATAGCGGTGACGATCTGGACGTTATCGGCGTGGCGTTCGACAACGGCATGGCCTGCGTGCACGTGCTGTTTATCCGCCAGGGCAAAGTGCTCGGCAGCCGCAGCTACTTCCCGAAGGTGCCGGGCGGCACCGAGCTTGCGGAAGTGGTGGAAACCTTTGTCGGCCAGTTCTACCTGCAGGGCAGCCAGATGCGAACCCTGCCGGGAGAAATTCTGCTCGACTTCACGCTGCCGGATAAAACGCTGCTGGAAGACTCCCTTTCCGCAATGGCCGGGCGGCGCGTTAACGTGCAAACCAAACCGCGCGGCGATCGCGCGCGCTACCTGAAGCTTGCACGCACCAATGCCGCCACGGCGCTGGTCACGCGTCTTTCCCAGCAATCCACCATCCATCAGCGTCTCGCGGCGCTGGCGCAGGTGCTGAAGCTGCCGGAAATTAAACGCATGGAGTGTTTCGACATCAGCCACACCATGGGCGAACAGACGGTGGCTTCCTGCGTGGTGTTTGACGCCAACGGCCCGGTGCGCGCGGAATACCGCCGCTACAATATTTCCGGCATTACGCCCGGGGATGACTATGCGGCGATGAACCAGGTGCTGCGCCGTCGCTATGGCAAAGCCATTGAAGAAAGCAAAATCCCGGATGTTATTTTAATAGACGGTGGGAAAGGGCAGCTGGGCCAGGCCAGGACGGTGTTTGCCGAACTGGAGGTTCCCTGGGATAAACATCACCCGCTGCTGCTGGGGGTGGCCAAAGGCACGGATCGCAAGGCGGGCCTTGAGACGCTCTATTTTCAACCGGAAGGGGAAGGTTTTTCCCTGCCGCCGGACTCCCCGGCGCTGCATGTTATCCAGCATATCCGCGATGATTCGCACAATCACGCCATTAGCGGACACCGCAAAAAACGCGCCCGGGTGAAAAATACCAGCTCGCTGGAAACCATTGAAGGCATCGGGCCAAAACGTCGCCAGATGTTGTTGAAGTATATGGGCGGATTGCAACCGTTAATGAACGCATCCGTTGAGGAAATCGCAAAAGTGCCGGGTATCTCGCAGCAGTTGGCAGAAAAGATCTTCTACTCGTTGAAACATTGAGGCCGCTGTAGCAACATAGAGACAATTTCCACTTACGACAGACAGTTATCCGGCACTATGCAATTTAATATCCCAACGTTGCTTACTCTGTTTCGTGTCTTCCTTATCCCATTCTTTGTGCTGGCTTTTTATCTGCCGTTCATCTGGGCGCCATTCCTGTGCGCTTTTATCTTCTGGCTGGCAGCCATAACGGACTGGTTTGATGGTTTTCTCGCGCGCCGCTGGAACCAAAGCACCCGCTTCGGGGCCTTCCTCGATCCCGTCGCGGATAAGGTGATGGTGGTCGTGGCGCTGGTTCTGGTGGCCGAACATTATCACGCCTGGTGGGTGACCCTGCCGGCGGCTACCATGATTGCCCGTGAAATTATTATCTCTGCGCTACGTGAGTGGATGGCGGAAATCGGCAAGCGCAGCAGCGTTGCCGTGTCATGGATTGGCAAAACTAAAACCATGGCGCAGATGCTGGCGCTGATTGGCATGCTGTGGCGTCCGAACATGTGGATTGAGTACGCCGGCATCGGCCTGTTCTTTATCGCCGCGGTGTTAACTTTCTGGTCAATGTTCCAGTATCTGGCCGCCGCGCGCGGTGATTTGCTCGAACCGTGATCTAAGCGGCGCAAAATTCAGCAAACGAAACGAGGTGCAGGAAAATTTCATTGACTCACTGCGCCATCTAAGTAGAATGCAACGCATCGAACGGCGGCATGGCTTGTCGGAAGATAATAAAATCAAGTGATTAACCAACCTCACTTGTACAAATTTGCGGGAATAGCTCAGTTGGTAGAGCACGACCTTGCCAAGGTCGGGGTCGCGAGTTCGAGTCTCGTTTCCCGCTCCAGATTCAGGTAGCAGAAATAGCTGTTACGGCCTGCAAAGGCAAAAAGTTTTGGCGCGTTAGCAAAGCGGTTATGTAGCGGATTGCAAATCCGTCTAGTCCGGTTCGACTCCGGAACGCGCCTCCACTTTCTTCCCGAGCCCGGGTGGTGAAATCGGTAGACACAAGGGATTTAAAATCCCTCGGCTTATGGCTGTGCGGGTTCAAGTCCCGCCCCGGGCACCATGGGAAAATAAGAATAAAATCAATGATAAGCAGTGTCGTGTAAACCACCTTCGGGTGGTTTTTTATTGCCTGCGTAATGCCTTTCTCACCCTCTTACCTGCTATTCTCTAATATTCACCGACAGCGCGTGAACCCCATTCACTACAGGAGTCCGGCTTATGCACCAGGGACCATTAACCGAAGAAGAGATTGAATGGCTTGATGACGTGCTGCTAAAGCACGCCACCGAGCGCTCTATTATGGACGTCGCCGAAATGGACGGCATGCTGACGGCGATCCTTTCCGGGCCAAAAGAGCTGGGACCGGAGGCGACCTTTGCCGCGTTCTGGGGCGGCGAAGGGGATCAGCCGCTGTGGGAATCGCAGGACGAGCTGAAAAAGTTCGTTGAGCTTACCTTCAAGCACGTGAACGATATTGCGGAGCGCCTGAGCGGCTACCCGGAACAATACGAGCCGTTGTTCGGCACCAGCACCGTTGAAGAGCAGGAGTTCACCATTGTGGAAGAGTGGTGCTTTGGCTATATGCGCGGCGTTATGCTGTGGGAAGTCGATCCGCTGCCGGAAGAGCTGCGCGCTATGCTTAAGCCGATTGCCCTGCACGGGCTGGAAGAGAAGTTCGATGAGCTTGACAGCCTGTCGCACGAGGTGTTCATCGACAGCATTGAGGATATCAAACCTGCCGCGCTGAGCGTATTTGCATACTGGCACAACAGGCAGCACTCAGAATTACATTAATAGCTAAAACAGGCCGAAGCGCAAAACCGCTTCGGCCTGGCGTAATGCTTAGCGCGTCAAATCAGGCCTGGGTATCCAGCGTGGAAAGTTCTTTATCCACAAAGTAGAGGCCTTCACCGCTTTTACCGACCAGGCTAAGTTTATCCAGCACGGATTTAAACAGCTTCTCTTCTTCATGCTGCTCGGCAACGTACCACTGCAGGAAATTGAAGGTCGGATAATCCTGCGAGGTCATTGCCGCGTGGGCCAGTTCATTAATCTTGCCGGTAATTAACTGCTCGTGTTCATAAGTCGCCTGGAATAAAGCATCCAGCGATGGATATTCGCAAAACGGCGTCGGTACGGCGTTAATGCACGGCATATTTCCGGTGTCGGTCAGGTAGGCGAACAGGCGCTGCATGTGCTCCATCTCTTCCTGAGCGTGGCGACGCAGGAAGGCCGCGGCGCCTTCAAAGCTATGGTAGCTGCACCATGCGCTCATCTGCTGATAAAGCAAAGAGGAATACAGCTCCAGGTTCATTTGCTCGTTAAGTTTTTCGACCATTTCTGCTTTCAGCATCGTGCGCTCCATTAAATTAAAATCCGCTAACGGCGCTACTCTATTTTTTTAATTTCAATAATGCAAATAGATTGTTAATTAATTTGTTGTAATGAGAATGGTTGCTAATATTATTCTTTTTTATCATTAAATATAAATAGCGACAGAATATTACTGCACCACTATTTCATCGCGCAGATATTTTTCCATACCGACTCCGCGGCACTGATACTCAAGTGTGACCTTCTGATTTAAGCACCAGGCGCCGCTGCTCAGGGTGCAGGTTTTTATCGGCTCGCCGTAAGGGAAGGCGGCGATATATCCCCATTGCTGGCATTGATGGCTGGCGGTGGTCTGCGCGATATAAGTATCAACCTTCGCCGTCTGCAAAGGCGCGAGATCGAAGCCAAGACGTACTACGCCCGCGACTTCGCTGCCTTTTACCGGCTCCGGGGTTTTATTGAAGCTGCAGCCGCTCAAGACGAGGACCGCAATAAATAAAGAAGAACGATGCATAACGGAAAGCCTCAGCCGGCACTTTTTTGTATGTTAGCACATCTGCAATTCCGGGCGTTGCCCGCAGCACAAAGCTAAAAAATTTCATTTTAAATGGCGTGAAAATGAGTCTCTAAGGCAAATTTCTCCCGTAACAGCCGGGCGGTTTTACCAGAGGTTTTCAGCACACATCCTGTAGTCCCCGAGCGTTCCACGCCTGCGCGGCGGGTGGGAGAAATGTGAGCGCATCTTTAATTTTTAAAACAATTTTTCATTAAATTTGAAAGTATGTTTGTCTGATAGTATGGTTAGCCGATACGGGCGGTTCACGACGACAATTCATCACGGTCTTTCACAGCGAAATGTCCGTGACCTAATCAGGAGACGAAAGAATGAAAATTGCGCTGATGATGGAAAACAGTCAGGCTGGCAAAAACGCCATCATCCTTAAAGAGCTGCAGGCCGTGGCGGCTGAGAAAGAGTATCCGGTTTATAACGTCGGCATGAGCGATGAGCAGGATCATCATCTGACCTATATTCATCTGGGCATTATGGCGAGCATTCTGCTGAACGCTAAAGCGGTTGATTTCGTGGTCACGGGCTGCGGTACGGGCCAGGGCGCGCTGATGTCCCTGAACATCCATCCGGGCGTGGTGTGCGGCTACTGCATCGATCCTGCGGACGCGTTCCTGTTTGCGCAGATTAACAACGGCAACGCGCTGTCTTTGCCGTTCGCTAAAGGCTTCGGCTGGGGCGCCGAGCTGAATGTGCGTTTCATCTTCGAAAAAGCCTTTACCGGCCGCAAGGGCGAAGGCTATCCGGTTGAGCGCAAAGAGCCGCAGGTGCGTAACGCCGGTATCCTCAACCAGGTTAAGGCGGCGGTGGTGAAAGAGAACTATCTCGACACGCTGCGTGCTATCGATCCCGAACTGGTGAAAACGGCCGTGTCCGGCGAACGCTTCCAGCAGTGCTTCTTTGAAAACTGTCAGAATAAAGAGATCGAAGCCTTCGTGCGCGAAATCCTCGCCTGATTGAAAAAACGGTCGGTAACTACAGCTACCGGCCGTTTATCACCGACGCCTTTCCGACATCACTTCTTATTTGAAACCGCGCTGCCCGCCGTTCGCGGCAGGCGCAGCAGATCGAAAAGCCCCGCCAGGCAAATAAGCGTAATTAATACAAACGAGATTTTAATGCTGATGCCGGCAACGTCGGTCAGATGCAGCCACCCGCTGATTTTTTCTCCCAGCCTGATGCCGATTGCGCCAAGCGTAATGCCCAGCCCCACGGAAAGCTGCGTGGCGGTGCTAAACAGCGTATTAGCGTAGCTCATTTGCTGTGCGGGAATATCCGCAAAGGCGAGGGTGCTGATGCCGGTAAACTGCATCGAACGGAACAGCCCGCCAAGAAACAGGATCACGACGGTCGCCCAGGTCGCGGTGTGCGGCGTAAGAAAAGCGCAGGCAAGCAGGGCGATAACGTTCAGCAGGCCGTTGACGATGAGTAATTTTTTAAAACCAAGCGCGCGGATAAGCGGCGTGGTGCCGGGTTTCATCGTCAGGTTGCCGGCGAATACCGCAAGCACCAGCAGGCCCGAGTGAAACGCATCCATGCCAAATCCCACCTGAAACAGCAGCGGCAGCAAAAAGGGCACGGCGCTAATTGAGGTGCGAAAAAGCGAGCCGCCGTACATTGTGACGCCGAAAGTCTGCACCTTTAAAGCGTCCAGCCGAATCATTGGATGCGGCGCGCGTCTAAAATGCCACAGGGAAAACCACAGCGCAGCCGCTCCCGCCGTCAGCAGGACTGACGTGGCGACCGCGTCAATATTTGCCTCGCCGAGCTTTTCCAGCCCGTACACAAGACAAACCATGGCGACGGCGGTGCTGACAAAACCAATGCCGTCAAACGGACGGCGCTCGTCATCGTGCACGTCCGGTATCAGCCGCCAGGCCAGCGCCATAGCGGCAAGCCCGAGCGGAAGATTGATATAAAAGATCCAGCGCCATGAAGCATAGCTGGTGATAAATCCGCCCAGCGGCGGCCCGATAATCGGGGCGACCAGCGCAGGCCAGGTCAACGTCGCTATGGCGGTGATTAGCTGGTGTTTCGGCGTCGTTCTTAATACCGCCAGGCGACCTACCGGCACCATTAACGCGCCGCCAGCGCCCTGTAAAACACGCATTGCGACAAACTGTTCAAGACTGTTGGCAAGGCCGCACAGTACGGACGCGAGGGTGAAAACACCCAGCGCCAGGGTGAAGACTTTACGCGCGCCAAACCGGTCGGCGATCCAGCCGCTGGCGGGGATCAGCACCGCAAGCGTAAGCAGATAGGCGCTCATGCCGATGTTCAGATCCACCGCCTCCGCGCCGAAGGTTCGCGCCATCTGCGGCAGGGCGGTGGCGATCACCGTCCCGTCGAGAAACTCCATAAAAAACGCGCCGGCGACCAGCAACGCGGTAAGGGAAAGGCCGCGTTTTTGCACAAAAGATACCTTGTCAGACATGTTGTCGCTCGAATTTAAAATAATGTTTTAAAAATTTACCAGGACAGGTAATCAGTTAAATGATGGATTTGCAACGGGTTTTATATAAACGGGCGGAAAAATCCATACGCACATTGTGTGATATGTGTCACAAATCTATTGATTTATGTGATGGAAGTCATATTATAGGTCGCATAACGAGCAACGCCTGCACAAATAAAAACCGGAGTAGAAGATGAAACTGCGCAAAATCCTGAAAAGTATGTTTGAAAACTACTGCAAAACCTTCAAAGACGTACCGCCAGGCGCGATGTTCTAAGAAAGTTTGCTGATGAAAAAAACCTGCCGCGGCAGGTTTTTTTGTGTCCGCAATACTCCCCTTTTGGCGTCTCGCAGGAGGGGAGCGGAAAGGAGTGTTGCCTCGTGATTCACGCCGCATGTACTATGGCGCGCAATATGAAACAGGAGAACAAGATGTCTGAACAACTATCCGCCGACCAGGAGCTGGTTTCCGACGTGGTCGCCTGCCAGCTGGTGATCAAGCAAATTCTGGACGTGATTGACGTTATTGCCCCGGTTGAGGTGCGCGACAAAATGGCCAGCCAGCTAAAAACGATTGATTTCGCCACCCATCCTGCCGCAGCGGACCCGGTGACCCGCCGCGCGATTCAAAAGGCGATTGCGCTGATTGAGCTGAAGTTTACGCCGCAGAAGGATGCGCATTGATTCAGTAACGTTATGGCGGATAAGCGCAGGCGTCGTTATCCGCCATTAAAAGAACGTCATTACCAACAGGTAACTCGCCGCGCAGGCGCAGCTTACGCCGATTAAACCCGGCAGGATAAAGCTGTGGTTGATAATGAACCTGCCGATACGCGTGGTGCCCGAGCGGTCGAACCCGATACAGGCCAGATCGCTTGGGTAGGTCGGCAGCACAAAGTAGCCATAGGATGCGGGGAAGAAAGCGATAAGCATTTTAGGCTCCACGCCCAGCATCAGGCCCATCGGGGCGACCGCCGTCAGGGCCGCGGCCTGGCTGTTAACCAGTTTTGATACCAGGAACAGGACGATGGCATACGTCCACGGGTGGCTTTGCACCACGCCCTGCAAGGCTATTTTCAGCTCGTCGAGGTGCGCCTGGAAAAACGTATCGCTCATCCACGCTACGCCGAAGACGGAGAAAATCGCCACCATCCCGGCTTTAAATACCGCGCCGTTTGAAATGGCCGTCGCGTTTACCTTACACAGGATAAGCATTACCGCGCCGGCGATCAGCATCATCATCTGGATAACCAGATTCATTGACAGCGGCGCCATGGCGCCTTTCACCTCAAAGGCGGGTCGCAGCTGCGGCACCGCGCCCAGCAAGACCACCACCAGAATCCCGGCGAAGAAAATCCACGTTGACCAGTACGCCTGTTTCGGGAAGGTCTGGTTCATCAACGTTTCGCTGCTGCCATAAATATATTCGCGCTGTTTTGGATCGGCAATTTTTGCCTGAAACTCCGGGTCGTCAGCCAGATCTTTACCGCGACGCAGGCTCCAGAGCGCGGCAATCAGCACGCCAAAGAGCGATGCGGGAACGGAGACCGAGAGAATTTCAAGAATCCCCCACGCGCGTCCAATCCCATGGCCCGCGGCCAGAATAGAGACCAGTGAAACCACGGCAACGGACACGGGAGAGGCGGTAATCGCCATCTGCGAAGCGATAGAAGCCACGGCCATCGGGCGTTCGGGACGAATGCCTTTTTTCAGCGCGATATCGCTGATAATCGGGAACATGGTGTAGACCACGTGCCCGGTGCCGCACAGAAACGTGAGCGTCCACGTGGTGAAGGGGGCGAGCAGGGTGATGTGCTGAGGGTGTTTGCGCAGCAGGCGCTCGGCAAACTGCATCATCACGTTCAGGCCGCCCGCCGTTTGCAGCGTGGCGGCGCAGCCGATGACGGCAAGAATGGTAAGCATCACGTCAACCGGCGGCTTGCCCGGCTCGAGGCCAAAGATAAAGGTCAAAATAAACAGACCGATACCGCTGATTAACCCCAGCCCCATCCCGCCAAAGCGGGTACCAACCAGCAGACACAAAATGATGACGATGAATTCAATGGCTATCATGGTAATCCCTTAAAGTTTGCTCATGCCGCAAAGCATTGCAAATTGTAAGGTTACTCATTGAGACCCAGATCTGATTTGTTAAAACTTAATAAAAACAGTTGGATATAACATTTTGTTAACAATGCGCTAAGCGCCCCGGCGTCTGCTATGGTGCAAAAAAGCTTACCGCCGGGTTCAGATAAAGAAAAAACCCGGCGCGGAGCCGGGTAAAGCACTACTCAGAAAGGGATTATTTAGTGCCGCTGATGGTTGACCAGGTTAGTCAGATACTGGTCGGTCTGCGCCATACACAGGCCTGCTTTGTCCGCGTTGCGCACTTCGTCAAGGAGTATATTGAGCAGCGCGCCGTCCTGAAGCTGTTCGTTTTTGACGGACTGTAAAAAGAGCAGCGTCCTGTAATCGTTTATGGCTTTGGCTTCATCGGTAAGCTGCGTAAGGGTTCTGCTGCGCTGCTGGTAATCGGCAAGGGTTTGCTGGAATAAAGCTTCCAGGGAGTCGCAATGACTTTGCGGCGTTTCTATTTCGCCGACGACAGGATTGCCGCCTGACTGTTTGATAAAATTAAATACGCGCATCATTTGCGTAACGTTATTTTGCGCCTGGTGACGTAAAAAGGTCGCGGTGCCGGTTAAGTTATTTTCCGCGCACCAGGCGCTAAGCTGCAGGTAAAGATTGGACGTGTAAAATTCACTGTTTACTTGTTTGTTGAGTTTTTGAACCATTTCCGTAACTGCCATAATAATCTCCATATATGTTCAACTGCACTACCACGGACGTGCGAAATAAACACGTCTTCGTGAATGACGCCACAATAGTTGGCCGGTTCCAATTTGAATAACGTTCAGCGCGTAATTAGCCCCTGAATCATTAAAAAGAATAATCCTTTTGGAGTAGGTAGCAAACGTCTAATTTTGCCGTTTTACTAATTTTTACAACTTATCGCTCAGGAAAATATTTCTTTGAAGAGATTGCGTTAATTTATTCAATGCAAGTTTTTCTAAGTTAATGTGGAGTTATATTCTGCGCATATACAATAAATACTGAAACTGGGAATATTTGTTTTGCATCAATTTTCGCTTTATCGGCCTGGCATGGGTTTATGTGAAAAATTGATCCGCATGGGGCGGCGTTAACGCTGTCGGCTTGCCTTTCTGTACTGCAACGGCGTCTGGCTCATCAATTTTTTAAAGCAGGTAATAAAGTAGGTCACCTCGCTGAAGCCTACCGCGAGGGCAATCTCATCCACGCTGTCCGCCGTGGTGCGCAGCAGATCGCAGCTGCGTTTTATCCTTCTGGTCAGCAGATACTCGTGAATGCTGCCGCCGGTCTGCTGGCGGAACACTCGTGAGGTGTAGCTGCGCGAAAGCCCCATCGCCCGGGCCAGCTCGTCTAAGGAAAACTTCCCGGCATAATGCGCTTCGATCCAGCTCATTATGCGCGAGGCGGCGGTCTGCGGCGTGGGCGCGAAAGGCTGCGGCCGGGCGGGCAGAAAGGCCATGATTTGCATCACCAGGAAAGCGACCTCGCTGGCGGACGTCTGGCTGTTAGCCTCAAGGGCGTCGAACTGCGCCAGGATCGCCTCCATAAACGCCGCCCGCTCGCTTAAATCGTAGATCTGCGCGGGAACGTTACTTGCCGCCAGGGCGGCAAACTGACCCTGCAGGCGAGGAAAGCCCTGCAGCGCGCTTTCCACCGCCGATTGTTCAATATGCATGGTGGTGCGGTGGTACTGATTTTTCTCGCTTTCGTCGACGTGAACTTTATGCAGGCGAAAGGGGGGAAAGATAAACAGGCGCCCGGGGCGCGCGGTGTAATGCTGATTGTCCACCACCACGATGCCGTAGCCTTTCGAGATATAAAGCAGCTCAACGCACTGGTGCCAGTGGTAGTAGGCCGCGCTCGACGACCACCTGCGGTGGAAGGAAATAACCCGATCGTCAAGGATGATTCGTTCAAGCAGCTGCGGTTCGCTCATTTTTCCCCAGGACAATAGATTTAAATTTTTACGCCACGGTTTGCAATTTATTACCGCGGCGCGGCGAAAAATCCAGTAAAAATGAAATACCGGTTTAAAAATGTGAACCCGCTCACTCGGCGCCGGGTTTAAAAGGGGCTACTCTTTGCCTCGTCAGCGCCTGCACTGCTGTAGAAGAGCTAAATAACAATAACTTATCCGTTTCTCGTTATTGACGGGAGGACATCTTGCAACCTGAAAATATTACGCTCACCAATCCCTTGCGCTGCCGAAACGACCTCCGGCAGCTGGTGAATGAATTACTTAATGCGGTAACGCCATTCTTTAAAAAAGACGCCAGCCGCGTGGACCTTGCCAACTTCACGGCGCATTACGGTCAGCGGGTGGCGAATATGGAAACCTTTTCGCGCCTGCTGTGGGGCGTTACGCCTTTACTCGCCGGCGGCAGCGAGCCGGAGCAGTTTTCTTTCTATATACAGGCGATAAAAAACGGCACCTGCCCGCAGCATGCGGATTACTGGGGAGAAGCGGAGCCGTACGATCAGCGCATCGTGGAAATGGCCGCCTACGGCCTGCTGCTGGCGCTGGCCCACGAGAGGGTGCTGGCGCACTTCAACGAGCAGGAAAAAACCAACCTCTGGCGCTGGTTAAAACAGAGCGAAAGCCAGGCTATTCCGGACAACAACTGGCATTTCTTCCCGATTCTGGTGCAGGTCGGTTTCCATAAGGCGGGCATGGAAACCAGCCCGCAGGCGCTGGAAAAACATTTTGCCGCCATGGAGCGCTATTACCTTGGCGACGGCTGGTACTCCGACGGGCCGGGCCGTCCGCGCGATTATTACATCTCGATGGGCTTTCACTTCTACGGCCTGATTTACGCGAAGCTGATGGAAGAGGCCGATCCCAAACGCTGCGCTGAGTTACGAAACCGCGCCCGGCTGTTCGCCGCCGACTTTATTCATTTCTTCGCCGGGGACGGCGCTGCCGTTCCGTTTGGCCGCAGCCTGACCTATCGCTTTGCCCAGGCGGCATTCTGGAGCGCCGCCGCCTTTGCAGGCCTGGAGGTTTATTCCCCGGGCGTCGTTAAAGGCATAGTGCTGCGGCATTTACGCTGGTGGATGAAGCAGCCGCTGTTCGACAGGGACGGGGTATTAAGCGTGGGGTATAGCTATCCGAACCTGATTATGGCCGAAGACTACAACGCGCCGGGCTCCCCGTACTGGGGGCTGAAAACCATGCTGGTGCTGGCGCTTGCCGGGGACGACGCTTTCTGGCAGGCAAAAGAGCTGCCGCTGCCGCAGCCTGAAGCCGAGCACGCTATTCCTCATGCCGATCAGATTCTGGTGCACCAGCCCGATCATTTGTGGATGCTGACTTCCGGCCAGCTTGAGCTGAACAACTTCGTCAATACCGAAGCCAAATACTGCAAGTTCGCCTATTCAACCCGCTATGGCTTTACCGTCGAGCGCGGCCGCTACGGGCTGGCGCACGCCGCGGCGGATTCCATGCTGCTGCTGTCCGAAAAGGATAACTACTGGCGCGGGCGCCGCGACTGCGTTTGTGTGCAAACCGCGGACGGGATGATTTACAGCCGCTGGCAGCCCTGGCACGACGTGACTATCGACACCTGGCTGCTGCCGCTTGGCGAATGGCAGCTGCGCGTGCACCACATCAATTCGGCGCGCGATCTCGACGCGGCGGAGGGCGGCTTCAGCGTGCCGAATCGTCCGCTGCCGCAGGTCGAGGCGGGTCCGGGCCGCTGCCGGCTCGCTACCCCTTCAGATATCAGCGCCATCTTTTGCCTCAGCCCCGCGCTTCGTCGCGGCGAACAGGTCTTAACGCCGCCAAACAGCAACCTTTTGTTTGCCGAGCGGGCGGCCGTTCCGCTGCTGCGCGCAGAGCTGGCGCAGGGAAAAAATCTGCTGATCGGCGCCGTCTGGGCGGGGAATGCGGCCGATTTTAGCGCGCAGCTTTGCCCGCAGGCCATCATTCGCGATGACGTTGTACGCCTTGTGACGGCTCACCATGAAAAATGTCTGACCCTGACCGCCTTGCCGGAGATCTCCGTATGACGACCACAACGCCCGTACGTAACGCGCAGATAAAAATGAGCGCTTTTATCTTCCTCTACTTTTTTACCTGGTCGTCGAGCTTTGGGCTTTACGCGCTGTGGCTGAGTCAAAAGGTGGGCCTTGATAGCATCACCATCGGCAGCGTTTTCGCCGTCAACGGCGTGTTCGCCGTGATCCTAAAGCCGGTTTATGGCTACATCATGGACAAAATCGGCATGAGCAAGCGGCTGCTCTATTTCGTCTGCGCCGTGTCGGCCCTGATGGCGCCGTTCTTCGTCACCGTCTATCAGCCGCTGCTGCTAAGCCACACCACAGTTGGAATAGTCGCAGGCGCGCTTTATCTCAGCCTCGGCTGGTATGCGGGCGTTGCCGCCTCCGAATCTTACGCCGACCGCTTTAGCCGCCTCTACGGGCTGGAGTTTGGCCGCATTCGTATGTGGGGATCGCTCGGCTGGGCGATGGCGGCCTCGGTTTCCGGCCTGCTGTTTAACTTCACGCCGCTGGCTAACTTTCTGGTCAGCAGCGCCACCTCGGTGCTGATGCTACTGGTGCTGGTTAGCCTGAAAATCGGTGAGGATCGGCTGCGCGAAAACAACGTTATCTCCGCCAACAAAATCGTCTTTGCCGACGTGCTGACGCTGCTGAAAAACCGCAAATTCTGGATGTTCAGCCTGTACGTTGCGGGCGTGGCCTGGATGATGTTCGTCGCCGAGCAGCAGTTTCCGCGCTACTTCGTCTCGTTCTTTGAAACCAAAGAGCAGGGCAACGCCTGGTACGGCTACCTGAGCACCGTGCAGTCCGGGACCGAGTTCGTGATGATGATGTTTATCCCGCTGCTGGTTAACCACTACGGCGCAAAGCGCGGGCTGCTGCTGTGCGGCTGCGTGGTGGGGGCTCGTCTGATTGCCTCAGGCCTTACCACCGACCCGGTCATTATTTCGATTATTAAGCCCCTTTACGGCATCGAAATTTCGCTGCTGCTGATCTCCGTCTTTAAATACATCGCCGAGCATTTCCATAAGAAAATCAACGCCACCATGTACCTGCTTGGCTATCAGGCGATGATCTACGTCGGCTCGGTGGTGGTGGCGCCTCCCGCGGGCTACCTGTACGACAAAATAGGCTTCGAGCACACCTACCTGATGATGGGCTGCTGCGCGCTGCTGTTTACCTTTATTTCCGCCTTTACGCTCTCACGCTGCCAGGCGAAACGCGATGAGTCCCGCATTCTTTCCCCGGCTTTAGAAGCCGCCCCGGCTGAGCCGGCCAAACGCTAATTCAGGAGTGGTTATGACCAGGACAGTGAAGACCGAAGCCCTGCGCCCCATTGAGCTTCATCAGGTCGACAGGCACCAGCTTCGCCAGAAGCTCGACGAGGCGCTGGCGCGCGCCGCGCGCAAGCTCGATAAAAATATCGTCGCATTTGGCGACCGCTTCCCCGGCGAGGCCTGTGAAAGCGGGGTCTGGCCGCGCACCGCTAACGTGGAGTGGACCACCAGTTTCTGGCCGGGGCAGCTATGGCTGGCGTGGGAGATGACGGGGGATGAGAAGTACCGCGCCGCCGCCGAGCGCTATTTGCCGTCTTTCGCCGAGCGCATCGAAAAACGTATTGATACCGCGACGCACGATCTCGGCTTTTTATATTCACTCTCTTGCGTGAGCGCATGGCGGCTGACCGGCAACGAGGCCGCGCGAAAATCGGCGCTGCAGGCGGCTGAAACGCTGATGGAACGTTTTAACCCGGTGGCGAAAATTATCCAGGCGTGGGGCGATCTGAACGACCCGGAACAGCAGGGGAGAATGATCATCGACTGCAATATGAACCTGCCGCTGCTGTACTGGGCAAGCGAGCAGACGGGCGATCGGCGTTACGCGCGGGCGGCGACGGCGCACGTGGAACAGGCGGCGAACTATATCGTCCGCGAGGACTCGTCGACCTGGCACACCTTTTATATGGATGTGAAAACCGGCGAGCCGCGCTTTGGCAATACGCATCAGGGCTACAGCGACACCTCCTGCTGGTCGCGCGGCCAGGCGTGGGGCATCTACGGTTTCCTGCTCAGCTATTTGCATACCGGCGATAAAAAAATGGTGGAGCTGTCGCGCAGCCTTGCCCACTACTTTATCAACCGCCTGCCGGAAGACGACGTTTGCCACTGGGATCTGGCGCTGCTGGGAACCGATGCGGTGCGCGACAGCTCGGCGGCGGCCCATCGCGGCCTGCGGCCTGCTGGAGCTGGTGAAAGCTCTGCCGACGCTGGATGAACACCGCGCGCACTATGAAGAGATGGCGCTGCGCATCGTGCTGTCGCTTACCGAAAACTATCTGGCGCGGGACGAGGATCCCACCGAAGGGCTGCTGCAGCATTCGGTTTATCACATGGCGAGCGGCAAAGGGGTCGATCAGTGTTGTAGCTGGGGCGATTACTTCTACCTTGAGGCGCTGGCGCGTTTACGTCAGGTCTGGTATCCCTACTGGTGAATTGCTGTACAAAGGAGATCGGAGATGAAAAGCGTTGCCGTATTGCTGGCGCCCGGCTTTGAAGAGGCGGAGGCCGTGGTCACCATTGATATTTTGCGCCGTCTGAATATTCAGGTTCAAACGCTGTCGTGCGTGGATAACCGCACGGTAGTGAGCTATCACGGCATCCCGATGGTGGCCGACGCCGTTCTGAGCGAAAGTTTCGACAGCACGTTTGACGCCGTTGTTTTGCCCGGCGGCCCGGAGGGCAGCATGTTTCTCGCGCGAAGCGCCAGCGTTATCGCGTTTGTTCGCCGCCACGACGAGCAGGGCAAGTTTATCTGCCCCATCTGTTCTGCCGCCGCGCGCGTGCTGGGCGGCAACGGGCTGCTCAAAGGCCGTCGCTACGTCTGTTCCGGGGACTTATGGCAGCAGGTGACGGACGGCGTGTATAGCGATGCCGACGTGGTTGAGGACGGAAATTTAATCAGCGGCAGAGGGCTTGGGAAGGTGTTTGATTTCGCCCTCACCGTTGCTGCAAGGCTTAACGGCGATGAGGCTGCCGCCTGCGATCACGCGCAGCATATTTACTATCCCTGGCGATGAATAACTCGTTTGGTGCGGTCGTTTCTATACTTACTCTTTTACCGAGGAGAAAGAAATGGCGACTGAACTGGAAACTCTGGCCCTGAACCAGCCGAGCGGCGGCGTGCCAAACAGCGCGCTGCCGCTCGTGCTTTATCATCACGTCTCCCACGAAGAAAACCTCGCCGAAGCTTTTGAGCGTCTTTTCGCCAGCAACGGCTGGCCGCCGCGCTGGCGCTATCCGGTCTTTACCTACACGCACTTTCATTCCAACACGCACGAAGTGCTGGGCGTTTTCGCGGGCAGCGCGAAGATTCAGTTTGGCGGCGAAACCGGCCCGGTGGTCGATATCTCGCGCGGAAACGCCGTCTTGATACCGGCGGGCGTGGGGCATAAGCAAATCGACGCCTCGGAAGATTTTATGTGCGTGGGGGCTTATCCCGACGGTTTTTCGCCGGATAAGTACCTTGACCAGCCGGGGCAGCTTGCGCAGGTACAGGCAAATATCGCTAAGGTTCCCAGGCCCGATCGGGATCCGGTAACCGGCCCTGGCGAAGGCATCAATACGCTGTGGCAGCCGTAGCCAGGCCGCAGGGACGCGCTGGCTAACCTTATGGACAAATCAGCTAATCAATAAAGCATTCATCATACATATCCCGCCCGTTTTATGGCTTAAATTGCTGAATCTATGCACGTCTTTACTGTAATTCTGCGGTGTGATTTCGCTCTCCTATGGATGATTAATTTCCCGCTAAAACTATCTCCAGCTCGGGTTGTAAAAACCGCTGATGCTAAAAGCTTGTTTTACATCGACCTTACCTTACGAATAAAAAAATCGATCTGGAGTACGCATGCACAAATTTACTAAAACGCTGGCGGCCATCGGCTTCGCGGCGGTTATGTCACAATCCGCTATCGCCGAGACCATGAAATTAGGTTTCCTGGTCAAACAACCTGAAGAGCCGTGGTTCCAGACGGAATGGAAGTTTGCCGATAAGGGCCGGCCAGGACCTCGGCTTTGAAGTGATTAAGATTGCCGTACCGGACGGCGAAAAAACCCTCAACGCTATTGACAGCCTGGCCGCCAGCGGCGCTAAAGGCTTTGTTATCTGCACCCCGGACCCAAAACTGGGCTCGGCGATTATCGCGAAGGCCAAAAGCTACGACATGAAAGTGATTGCGGTGGACGATCAGTTCGTCACCGCGAAAGGCAAGCCGATGGAAACCGTGCCGCTGGTTATGATGGCCGCCACCAAAATCGGCGAGCGTCAGGGCCAGGAGCTGTATAAAGAGATGCAAAAACGCGGCTGGGAGGTAAAAGACTCCGCCGTGATGGCGATTACCGCCGATGAGCTGGATACCGCCCGTCGCCGCACCTCCGGCTCGATGGAAGCCCTGAAGGTCGCGGGCTTCCCGGAAAAACAGATCTACAAGGTTCCAACCAAATCGAACGATATCCCCGGGGCGTTTGACGCCGCCAACTCCATGCTGGTTCAGCATCCTGAAGTGAAGCACTGGCTGATCGTCGGCATGAACGACAACACCGTGCTGGGCGGCGTGCGCGCTACCGAAGGCCAGGGCTTTAAGGCGCCGGACGTGATAGGCGTGGGCATTAACGGCGTGGATGCGGTAAGCGAACTGTCAAAAGCCCAGGCCACCGGCTTCTACGGTTCTCTGCTGCCAAGCCCGGACGTACACGGCTATAAGAGCAGCGAAATGCTTTACAACTGGGTGACCAAAGACGCTGAGCCGCCGAAATTCACCGAGGTAACCGACGTGGTGCTGATCACGCGGGATAACTTTAAAGAAGAGCTGGCGAAAAAAGGGCTCGGCGGTAAGTAATCAATACGGCGGATGGCGCGTGCGCTTATCCACCCCAATACCGCATTCCTCAATCCGGAACACAGGTCGGGCAAGCGCAGGCCGCCGCCCGACATCAGGTAAAGGGTAAATCATGCAACCACAAACACCGTATCTCTCTTTTCGTGGTATCGGCAAAACTTTCCCCGGCGTGAAAGCGCTCCAGGATATCAGCTTCGACTGTTATGCCGGGCAGGTGCACGCGCTGATGGGAGAAAACGGCGCGGGTAAATCCACGCTGCTGAAGATCCTCAGCGGAAACTATGCTCCGAGCCAGGGCAGCATCGTTTTACGCGGCGAAGAGGTCGCTTTTAGCGACACCACCGCGGCGCTTAACGCAGGCGTGGCCATCATCTATCAGGAGCTGCATCTGGTGCCGGAAATGTCGGTTGCCGAGAATATTTACCTCGGCCAGATCCCGCACCGGGCCGGCTTTGTGAACCGCTCTTTGCTCAATTACGAAGCGCGGCTGCAGCTGGAGCACCTTGGGCTGGATATCGATCCCCAAACGCCCCTTAAGTACCTCTCTATCGGCCAGTGGCAGATGGTGGAAATCGCCAAGGCGCTTGCCCGCAACGCGAAGGTCATCGCTTTTGATGAGCCAACCAGCTCGCTCTCCCGGCGTGAAATCGACAATCTCTTCCGCGTCATCCGCGAACTGCGCGCGGAAGGGCGGGTGATTATTTATGTCTCGCACCGCATGGAGGAGATCTTTGCGCTAAGCGATGCGATCACCGTGTTTAAAGACGGGCGCTACGTGCGCACCTTCGATGATATGCAGCAGGTGAATCACGATTCGCTGGTGCAGGCCATGGTCGGGCGCGACCTCGGCGATATCTACGGCTGGCAGCCCCGCGAGCAGGGGCCGGAACGGCTGCGGCTGGATGAGGTGAAGGCGCCGGGCGTGCGCATGCCGATCTCCCTTAACGTGCGCCGCGGCGAAATCGTCGGGCTGTTTGGCCTGGTGGGCGCCGGGCGCAGCGAACTGATGAAAGGCTTGTTCGGCGGCACGCGCATCACGGGCGGGCAGGTGTGGATTGACGGCGAAGCCGTCGCCATTAATAAACCCGGCGACGCCATTCGCGCCGGAATGATGCTCTGTCCGGAAGACCGCAAGGCCGACGGCATCATCCCCGTCCATTCGGTGCGGGACAATATCAATATCAGCGCGCGGCGCAAGCATATCAGCGCGGGCTGTCTGATCGATAACCAGTGGGAGAGTGAGAACGCCGCCGCGCACATTCGCTCATTGAATATTAAAACGCCGTCTGCGGAGCAGCTGATAATGAACCTTTCCGGCGGCAATCAGCAAAAGGCCATTCTGGGGCGCTGGCTGTCCGAAGAGATGAAAATCTGCCTGCTTGACGAACCTACGCGCGGCATCGACGTGGGCGCGAAGCATGAAATTTATAACGTAATTTATGCCCTCGCGGCCCAGGGCGTGGCGGTGCTGTTTGCGTCGAGCGATTTGCCCGAAGTGCTGGGCCTTGCGGACCGCATCATCGTGATGCGCGAAGGGGAAATTGCCGGCGAGTTGTTGCATGGCGAGGCCAGCGAGCAGCAGGCGCTGAGTCTGGCGATGCCTAAAACCAGTGCGAGTGCAGCATGAGTAAGGGGAACAAAATGTCATCATTAACTAAATCCGACGCGCCGGGAACGGCAGGCGGCGCGCGCAGGTCGACGTTAAGCCTGGGACGCATCTGGGATAACTACGGCATGCTGGTGGTGTTCGCGGTGCTGTTTATCGGCTGTGCGATCTTCGTGCCCAACTTCTCCTCCTTCGTCAACATGAAGGGGCTGGGGCTTGCCATTTCGATGTCCGGCATGGTGGCCTGCGGCATGCTGTTCTGCCTGGCCTCGGGGGATTTCGACCTCTCCGTGGCGTCGGTTATAGCCTGCGCAGGCGTAACCACCGCCGTGGTCATCAACATGACCGAAAGCCTGTGGATCGGCGTCGCGGCAGGCTTGCTGCTCGGCGTGTTAAGCGGCCTGGTGAACGGCTTTGTTATCGCCCGGCTGAAAATAAACGCGCTGATAACGACCCTTGCCACCATGCAAATCGTGCGCGGCCTGGCCTATATCATCTCTGACGGTAAAGCCGTGGGCATCGAGGACGAGCGCTTCTTTACGCTTGGCTACGCCAACTGGTTCGGCCTGCCTGCGCCAATCTGGCTGACGGTGGGCTGCCTGATTATCTTTGGCTTCCTGCTTAATAAAACGACCTTCGGGCGCAACACGCTGGCGATTGGCGGCAATGAGGAAGCGGCGCGGCTTGCGGGCGTGCCGGTTGTGCGCACCAAGATTATTATCTTCGTGCTGTCGGGCCTGGTCTCGGCAGCGGCGGGTATTATCCTCGCCTCGCGCATGACCAGCGGCCAGCCGATGACCTCGATTGGCTATGAGCTGATCGTGATTTCAGCCTGCGTGCTGGGCGGCGTTTCGCTTAAGGGCGGCATCGGCAAAATTTCATACGTAGTGGCGGGCATTCTGATTCTCGGCACCGTGGAAAACGCCATGAACCTGCTGAATATCTCCCCGTTCTCGCAGTACGTGGTGCGCGGCATGATCCTGCTGGCGGCGGTGATTTTCGACCGCTACAAACAGAAGGCCAAACGCAGCGTATAACGTTTTTTCACCGTTCGCTTCAGACTCCTCCTAATCGCAGCGCCAGTCCCCATAAGGGCTGGCGATTTATCTTATAAAATTGCCACACTGCTCTGCCTGTCTATACTTACATGGCTAATATTAATTTTAAGTTATCGGATCGGTGAATATTTTCACCTATTAAGGAGGAGCCACAGGTGGCTGAAGTCGTATCTGTACCGCCTTTACTTTCCGGCAATCTTGCCTTTTTCTTTGACCTCGATGGTACTCTGGCTGAAATCAAACCGCACCCGGACCAGGTTTACATTCCGGCCGCGGTGCGCACCCTGCTGCAGAAAATGTCCGTGATGAGTGATGGGGCGCTGGCATTGATCTCAGGGCGCTCCATGGCCGAGCTGGACAAGCTCGCCACGCCATTCCATTTCCCTCTTGCGGGGGTTCATGGAGCGGAGCGCCGCGATATCAATGATAAAACCCATGTCGTGACGCTGCCGGCACCGCTGGTTAAAACCCTGCATCAGGAACTTACCGAAGCGCTGGCGCTGCTGCCGGGCACCGAGCTTGAAGCCAAAGGCATGGCCTTCGCGCTTCACTACCGCCAGGCGCCGGAGGCGGAAGAGGCAATCATGTGGCTGGCGCAAAGGCTGACCGAACGTTTCCCGGAGCTGGCTCTGCAGCCGGGGAAATGCGTCGTGGAGCTCAAACCGCTGGGCATTAATAAAGGGGCCGCTATTCGGGCCTTTATGCAAGAAGCGCCGTTTAAAGGCCGCACCCCGGTCTTTATTGGCGATGACCTTACCGACGAGGCCGGATTTAAGCAGGTTAACGCTCTGGGAGGAGTGACGGTCAAAGTCGGTGCGGGAGACACCCTTGCAACATATCGCCTCGCCAATGTCAGGATGGTTTATCACTGGCTGGGCAAGCTTACGCACCATATAGAACAACAACAAAAGACAGAAACTTTACGGGGAGAAGATTATGAGTCGCTTAGTAGTAGTCTCTAATCGCATTGCACCACCAGATGACAAGAAAGCCGGGGCCGGCGGGCTGGCGGTGGGTATTTTAGGCGCCCTTAAGGCCGCGGGCGGGCTGTGGTTTGGCTGGAGCGGGGAGATCGGCGATCCCGATGCGCCGCTGCAAAAGGTCACGCGGGGCAACATCACATGGGCTTCATTTAACCTGTGTGAGCAAGATTACGAACAATATTATCTGCAGTTTTCTAACGCGGTCCTGTGGCCGGCTTTCCACTATCGCCTCGATCTGGTGGATTTCCAGCGTGAAGCCTGGGAAGGCTATGCGCGGGTAAATACCCTGCTGGCGAACAAGCTTAAGCCGCTGGTGGAAGACGACGATATTCTGTGGATTCACGACTACCACCTGCTGCCGTTTGCTGCGGAATGCCGCAAGCAGGGGCTTAATAACCGCATCGGCTTCTTCTTGCACATTCCTTTCCCGACGCCGGAAGTGTTTAACGCGCTGCCGCCGCATGAAGATCTGATTGAAGCGCTGTGCGATTACGATCTGCTGGGCTTCCAGACCGAAAACGACCGCCTGGCGTTCCTCGACTGCGTGGCGAGCATGACGCGCCTTGGGAACCAGGGTAAGCATCAGCATCAGGCCTTCGGCAAAACCTTCCGCACGGAAGTTTATCCTATCGGTATCGAGCCGGAAGAGATCGCGCAGAACGCCAAAGGGCCGCTGCCGCCGAAGCTGGTGCAGCTTAAGGCGGAGCTGGGCAATATCAAGAACATATTCTCCGTCGAGCGTCTGGATTATTCCAAAGGGCTGCCGGAGCGATTTCTCGCCTTTGAGGCGCTGCTGGAGAACTACCCGCAGCACCACGGCAAAATCCGCTACACCCAGATTGCGCCCACCTCCCGCGGCGACGTGCAGGCCTATCAGGATATCCGCCACCAGCTGGAAACCGAAGCCGGACGCATCAACGGCAAATACGGACAGCTGGGCTGGACGCCGCTTTACTATCTCAACCAGCACTTTGACCGCAAGCTGCTGATGAAGGTCTTCCGTTATGCCGAAGTCGGGCTGGTTACGCCGCTGCGCGACGGTATGAATCTGGTGGCAAAAGAGTACGTTGCAGCCCAGGATCCGGCCAACCCCGGCGTGCTGGTGCTGTCGAAATTCGCCGGTGCGGCTAATGAATTGACCTCGGCGCTAATTGTTAATCCTTACGATCGGGACGACGTGGCAAGCGCGCTCGACAGGGCGTTAACCATGCCTTTAGCCGAACGAATTTCGCGCCACAGCGAAATGATGGAAGTGATTTGCCGCAACGACATTAACCACTGGCAGGAGAGGTTCGTGGACGATTTAAAGCAGGTAACGCCGCGTAGCGATGCGTCGCACCTGCAGCAGAAAGTGGCGACTTTTCCAAAACTGGCATGATGTTATAAATAACGGGTAGCGATAAGGCTACCCGTTTTTACGTCATATTTAGCAGGAGATAAGCGTTAATAACCGCCGTCGCTTCTCAAACCAGCGGCACCAGCAGCACATCAATTTTACTCGACGCAACCACCGCTTTTGCAGAACAAATCGCTTTGTTGAAAAAGCCCTGATTGTGGTTGCCGCAGACCACTAAATCCACATCCTGCTTCTCACACACCGCCAGAATATGCTCGCTGAGTTCGCCCGTCGCAATCACGGTGCTCTCAATGGGATATCCCGCTTTATCCGTCAGTTCGTCCAGAAAAATCCGCGTCTCTTCGAGCATCAGCTCGCGCAAGTTTTCCATCATCGGCGCGGCGAGCTGGTTGTAGATTTCCGGATCGGAAGCCAGCGTTATCAGTGAGATACGCCCGTTAACGGGTTTAACTATCGAAACGGCCTTTTGTACCAGCCGATGGCTTTCCGGCGTGACGGCGACGGCTACCAACACGTGCGTATAACTCATCTCAACCTCCTGTGGCTCCCGGTACCCTGTGCTTAAGCATCTCATACCTTAGTTTTAACATCTGCGCAACGACAGTAACCGTAAGAAATGTGAGTCTGCTCATGAAAATAGTTCAGTTATTCTTATGTAATGAATTTGCAACATATCCAGCTAGCAGAAAAGCGCCAATAAACCATCCAACTTTAGAATTATTTTTAATGCCAAAATGCGATAGTAACCTGGGTAAACCAGCGCATCTGTAATAGTCATTAGCAGTTAAAGTTCAAAAATGATTTAATTTAACCTTTTGATAAATATAACTTTAATCGCTTATTGGCCGACGAAGCGTGATCCGCTTAACACTTTTGCAGTTGGCAGAAAAAAGGAACTAGTTGAAAAGTCACCAAATTGTTGTTCAAAAGTGAAGCTATTCCCCGGCCGCAGCGTCGGAAATTCCTGATTTGCTTAAAAAACGCTCAATTGAAAAGCCTGGCTGATGGTTTTGCCCGATATATAGGGTAAATTTATGTGATCCACGTCACATAAATTCTAAAATCGCGGCTGGCCGCATTGTATGTGCTATGTGCTACGAGTAGAGTTTGCGCGAATTAGGAAAAATCTTAGTTTTTTGTAAGAAAGCTGAGAAAGACGTTACGCATTCTGACAGCTTCAGGCTGTGGTTTTACCTGGCAGGGCCGCCGGCGGAGCACGACATCAACTAATGCATTTTTGGCCTTAACGTTTGCTTCACTTTTACCGGGTTTACCCGGCGACATCACGGGGTGCGGTTCAACCGCATACAATAATAGTTGGTTATTCTGGATGGGAAAAATGCATACATCCGAGTTGCTAAAACATATTTACGACATTAATTTGTCTTATTTACTGCTTGCACAAAGGCTTATTAGTCAAGATAAAGCTTCGGCGATGTTTCGTTTAGGGGTTGGCGAAGATATGGCTAACACCTTAAGGGAATTAACGCTGCCACAAATGGTGAAATTAGCGGAGACCAATCAGCTGATTTGTCAGTTCCGTTTTAGTGATAACCAGACTATTACTCGCTTAACGCAAGACTCGCGTGTGGATGATTTACAACAAATTCATACGGGTATTTTGTTATCCACCCGCTTATTAAATGAGGTGTCAGTCAGCGACGAGGCACCTAAGAAAAAAAGGGCGTAACAAAATGAGCGAAAAAAGCATTGTCCAGGAAGCGCGCGACATACAGTTAGCGATGGAGCTTATCACGCTGGGTGCCAGGCTGCAGATGCTCGAAAGCGAAACGCAGCTTAGCCGCGGTCGTTTGATCAAACTTTATAAAGAGCTGCGCGGCAGTCCACCGCCGAAGGGGATGCTGCCTTTCTCCACGGATTGGTTTATGACATGGGAGCAGAATATCCACGCGTCGATGTTCTGTAACGCATGGCAATTCCTGTTGCGTAGCGGACAATGCGGCGGCGTCGACGCCGTTATTAAAGCCTACCGTTTGTACCTGGAACAGTGTCCTTCGCAGGCCGACGGCCCGCTTCTGGCGCTGACCCGCGCCTGGACGCTGGTGCGGTTTGTTGAAAGCGGAATGCTCCAGCTAAGCCGCTGCAACTGCTGCGGCGGCAATTTTATTACCCATGCCCACCAGCCGCCGGGCAGCTTCGCCTGTAGCTTGTGCCAGCCGCCATCACGAGCGGTAAAAAGACGTAAACTTTCTGCAAACGCTGCCGATATTATTCCACAACTGCTGGATGAACAGGTAGAACAGGCCATTTAACAGGCCTTGTGTGTACGAGCATTCCAGCAGCGGTAAGCGATTACCGCTGCTTTTTTTTGCCCTGTGCAAGGCCCCTTTGAGGCCGCCTTCCTGTAAGTCCTCGCCACACACCACAGCAGAAGGACTGACTCGTGTTGATATTAATAGGTTACCTGGTTGTACTCGGGACAGTATTCGGCGGCTATATGATGACCGGTGGTCACCTGGGGGCGCTCTATCAGCCCGCGGAGTTTGTCATTATAGGTGGCGCGGGTATTGGGGCCTTTATCGTGGGCAACAATGGTAAAGCGATAAAAAGCACGCTTAAGGCGCTGCCGCTGCTGTTTCGCCGCTCGAAATACACCAAAAGCATGTATATGGATTTAATGGCGCTGCTTTATCGCCTGATGGCGAAATCTCGTCAGCAGGGAATGTTTTCTCTTGAGCGCGACATTGAAAATCCTAAAGAAAGCGAAATTTTTGCCAGCTATCCGCGTATTTTAGCCGACGCCACGATGCTTGATTTTATCGTTGACTATTTGCGTCTGATCATCAGCGGAAATATGAATACTTTCGAAATCGAAGCCCTGATGGATGAGGAAATTGAAACCCACGAAAGCGAAACGGAAATACCGGCAAACAGCCTCGCGCTAATGGGCGATTCGCTGCCCGCGTTCGGTATTGTCGCGGCGGTGATGGGCGTGGTGCACGCTCTGGCCTCAGCCGACAGGCCGGCGGCCGAACTCGGCGGGCTGATTGCTCATGCGATGGTGGGGACCTTCCTCGGCATTCTGCTGGCCTACGGGTTTATTTCCCCGCTGGCAACCGTGCTGCGTCAGAAAAGCGCGGAAACCACCAAGATGATGCAGTGCGTCAAAGTAACGCTGCTTTCAAGCCTTAACGGCTACGCGCCGCCAATCGCCGTCGAGTTCGGCCGTAAAACGCTCTATTCCAGCGAACGCCCCTCCTTCGTCGAGCTTGAAGAACACGTCCGTGCCGTCCGCTCTCCGAATGCCCAGGCGCGCGCCACGGAAGAAGAAGTATGAAGAATCAGGCCCATCCCATCGTTGTCGTAAGACGGCGCAAGCACAAAGGCCACGGCGGCGGACACCACGGCGGCTCCTGGAAGATTGCCTACGCGGATTTTATGACCGCCATGATGGCGTTCTTTCTGGTGATGTGGCTGATTTCCATCTCCAGCCCCAAAGAGCTGGCGCAGATTGCCGACTATTTTAAAACCCCGCTAAGCGCTGCGATAACCGGCGGACAGCGCATCGCCGACAGCTCAAGCCCGATTCCCGGCGGCGGCGATGACGTCACCCAGCAGCAGGGCGAAGTGAAAAAAAATCCGGATATCGACGAGCTGAAAAAACGCATGGAGACCAGCCGCCTGAAACGCCTGCGCGACCAGCTCGATCAGCTTATCGAGGCCGATCCGAAGCTGCGGGCGCTGCGTCCGCATCTGCAAATCGACCTGGTGCAGGAGGGGCTGCGCATTCAGATTATCGATAGCCAGAACCGCCCGATGTTTAAAAACGGCAGCGCGGAAGTCGAGCCCTACATGCGCGATATTCTGCGCAGCATCGCGCCGCTGCTCAATGATATTCCGAACAAGATTAGCCTCTCCGGCCACACCGACGATCTGCCGTACGCCATGGGCGAACGCGGCTACAGCAACTGGGAGCTTTCCGCCGATCGCGCGAACGCTTCCCGTCGCGAGCTGATATACGGCGGATTGGCCGACGGCAAGGTGCTGCGCGTGGTGGGCATGGCCTCCACGATGCGGGTAACCGACCGCGGGCCGGAAGATGCCATAAACCGTCGCATCAGTTTGCTGGTGCTAAATAAACAAGCCGAACAAGCCATCGTGCATGAAAACGCAGAGAGCGACAATCAACCGTTGAGCACTCTGAAAGAACCTGCTGCCGTGGCTCCGGCGCAGTCCACTTTACCGCCACAACCAGGTACGAGGTGATAGCGTGAGCATGGATATCAGCGATTTTTACCAGACATTTTTTGACGAAGCCGACGAGCTCTTGGCTGATATGGAACAACACCTGCTGGACCTGGTTCCCGAAGCGCCAGATTCAGAGCAGCTGAACGCCATATTCCGCGCGGCCCACTCGATAAAAGGCGGAGCCGGCACCTTTGGCTTCTCCGTTTTGCAGGAAACCACCCATTTAATGGAAAACCTGCTCGACGAGGCCCGTCGCGGCGAAATGCAACTTAATACCGACATTATCAACCTGTTTTTGGAAACCAAAGATATTATGCAAGAACAGCTGGATGCCTATAAAAGCTCAACGGAACCTGACGCTCAGAGCTTTGACTATATCTGTAAAGCGCTGCGCCAGCTGGCTCTTGAGGCCAAAGGCGAAGCGGCCGCCGCGCCTGCGAAGCTGACCGTCGTTGAAAACGAGGCGCCGGCCCAGGCGGCGGCCGCTGCGAACGACGGCAGGCTGCGCGTGGCCATCAGCGGGCTTAAGGAAAGCGAGCGCGATCTGCTGCTCGAAGAGCTCTCAAACCTCGGTACCCTTAGCGACGTCGAAAAAGGCGCAAGCTCGGTTACCGCGACGCTTGAAACCAGCGTCAGCGCCGATGACATCACCGCCGTGCTGTGCTTTGTCATTGAACCCGAGCAGATTGCGTTCCTGCCGCTGGCGGCGAGCGCTGCGGTGATGGAAGTGGTTGCGGAAACGGCTCCGGTAGCCGTTGCGGCCCAGGCCGCTGCGGTAGCGGAAGTGGCGGCACCGGCGGCAAAACCTGTCGCCCGCGCGGAAAAACCTGCGGCGCGCGTAGCTGAGTCCACCAGCATTCGCGTGGCGGTGGAAAAGGTCGACCAGCTGATTAACCTGGTAGGCGAGCTGGTGATTACCCAGTCGATGCTGGCCCAGCGTTCTAACGAGCTGGATCCGGTTAACCACGGCGAGCTTATCACCAGCATGGGGCAGCTGCAGCGCAACGCGCGTGATTTACAGGAATCGGTAATGTCGATTCGTATGATGCCGATGGAGTACGTCTTCAGCCGCTTCCCGCGGCTGGTGCGCGATCTCGCCGGTAAACTCAACAAGCAGGTGGAACTGACCCTGCTGGGCAGCTCTACCGAACTGGATAAGAGCCTGATTGAACGCATTATCGATCCGTTAACGCACCTGGTGCGCAACAGCCTCGATCACGGCATCGAGTCGCCGGAAAAACGCCGCGCGGCCGGTAAGTCTGAAGTCGGCAACCTGACGCTATCCGCAGAGCACCAGGGCGGCAATATCTGCATCGAGGTGATTGATGACGGCGCCGGCCTGAACCGCGAACGCATCCTGGCGAAGGCGCTTTCGCAGGGGATGGCGGTGAACGAAAACATGTCTGACGACGAGGTCGGCATGCTGATCTTCGCGCCGGGCTTCTCCACCGCCGAGCAGGTGACCGACGTTTCCGGCCGCGGCGTGGGCATGGACGTGGTGAAAAGAAACATCCAGGAAATGGGCGGCCACGTTGAGATCCAGTCCAAAGCGGGCAGTGGTACCACCATCCGCATTTTGCTGCCGCTGACGCTGGCCATTCTTGACGGCATGTCCGTCAAGGTCGCCGATGAGGTGTTTATCCTGCCGCTGAACGCGGTCATGGAATCCCTGCAGCCGAAAGATGACGATCTGCATCCGCTAGCGGGCGGCGAGCGCGTGCTTGAGGTGCGCGGCGAATACCTGCCGCTGGTCGAGCTGTGGAAACTCTTCGATGTGGAAGGGGCGAAAACCCAGGCCACGCAGGGCATCGTCGTTATCCTGCA
Organism: Dryocola mayonis; assembly: GCF_051307045.1. Lineage (NCBI taxonomy): Bacteria > Pseudomonadati > Pseudomonadota > Gammaproteobacteria > Enterobacterales > Enterobacteriaceae > Dryocola > Dryocola mayonis. The sequence goes on along the minus strand of NZ_CP150452.1, from coordinate 2,573,468 downwards.
AAGCGCGGGCCGCCGCTACGCGCTGCTGGTCGATCAGCTGATTGGGCAGCATCAGGTTGTGGTCAAGAACCTCGAAAGCAACTATCGCAAAGTGCCGGGCATTTCTGCCGCCACCATTCTTGGGGACGGCAGCGTCGCGCTGATTGTTGATGTGTCCGCGCTGCAAAACTTAAACCGTGAACAACGTCTGGCCGGCACCGCCGCCTGATCCTGCAAGATAAAAATAGGTACGCAAATGAACGCATTAACCAATGTGACAAAATTGACCGGCGAGCCGTCCGGTCAGGAGTTCCTGGTGTTTACTCTCGGCGACGAAGAGTACGGTATCGACATCCTGAAAGTGCAGGAGATCCGCGGCTACGACCAGGTTACCCGTATTGCCAACACTCCGGCATTCATTAAGGGCGTCACCAACCTGCGCGGCGTAATAGTGCCGATCCTGGACCTGCGCGTGAAGTTCGCGCAAAGCGACGTTGAGTACAACGAAAACACCGTGGTTATCGTGCTCAACCTCGGCCAGCGCGTGGTAGGCATAGTGGTGGACGGCGTTTCTGACGTGCTGTCGCTGACCGCCGAGCAGATTCGTCCGGCGCCGGAGTTCGCCGTCACGCTTTCTACCGAATACCTGACCGGCCTTGGCGCGCTTGGCGACCGTATGCTGATTCTGGTGAACATTGAGAAGCTGCTGAACAGCGAAGAAATGGCGCTGGTCGACGTGGCGGCCAGCCGCGTAGCTTAAGTAACTTTCGCGGTGGATAGCGCTTCGTTTATCCACCCTGCATTTCTTACAGGGCGGACAGGGCCTGCGCCATCCGCCCTGCAAATCCCGCAGTTAAGCCTCTATTTCTTCCCCAATCGCAGCCGTCTCTTCAAGCAAACCTTCGTTTTTCGATAGCATCGCCGTGGCGACGCCGTTGCCCAGCACGTTGATCGCCGAGCGGCCCATATCGAGGAAATGGTCGATGCCCATCAGCAGTAAAATCCCCGCCACGGGAATGTTAAAGCTCGGAATGGTCGCCGCCAGCACCACTAAAGCCGAGCGCGGCACCCCGGCAATGCCTTTGGAAGCCAGCATCAGGGTTAACATCAGCACCAGGATTTCCGAGAAGGAGAGGTGGATATTGTACGCCTGGGCGATAAACATCGAGGCAAACGAGCAGTAGACCATCGACCCGACCAGGTTGAAGGAGTAGCCAATCGGCAGCACGAACGAGGCAATGTTGCGCGAGCAGCCGAAGCGGGTGAGCTGATCGAGCGTTTTAGGGTAGGCCGCTTCGGAGCTGCTGGTGGTGAAGGCCACCAGCACGGGATCTTTTAGCATCGCCAGCAGGCGGAAGATATCGCCCTTAAGCACCATATAGCCGACGCTAATCAGCACCATGCAGGTCAGCACTATCGCCAGGTAATAGCCGCCGATAAAGGAGGCGTAGTTAAGCAAAATGCCCAGCCCTTCGGTGGCGATAACCGAGGAGATAGCCGCGAAAATGGCCAGCGGCGCGACATACATCACATAGCCCGTCACCTTCAGCATAATGTGCGAAACCACGTCCAGCGCGGCGACCAGCGGTGAGTTAAACTTCTCGCCAAGCGATGCGCCCGCGATGCCGAAGAACAGCGAGAACACCACGATCTGCAAAATTTCGTTGTTTGCCATCGCGCCGGCGATGCTGGTAGGGAAGGTATGGGCGATAAAGCTTTTTAGCGACATGCCGCTGACCGCAAGGCCGGTCTGCACGTCGCCCTGCGGAATTTGCAGATTCATGCCGGCGCCGGGATGCTGCAGCGTGACGATAAACAGCCCCACGAGGATAGACAGCACCGAAGAAGAGACAAACCACACCATGGCTTTGCCGCCTACGCGGCCGATGGTGGCGGTTTCGCCCATGCGCATAATGCCGACGGTTAGCGTGCTGAAGACCAGCGGGGCGATAACCATTTTAATCAGGCGAAGGAAAATATCGGTGAACAGCGTGATGTTGTCGGCGTAGTTTTTAACGGTGTCGGCGGCGGCGTATTCATGAATTGCCGCCCCGCTAAGAATGCCCGCGATCATAAATAAGATAATGAATAACGTGAGTTTGTTTGAGCTTGCCACTTACGTAATAACCCCTGTGATGATTAAGATTAACAAATACGCAACTTGTTGAGCGCTATGCTTTTTTTATAATTGTCCAACAAATGTGCAGGGCATAAACTGAAGCAAAGCGCCGGCAGATTCAACAATTTTTTACTTTTTATTGTCTTTGTTGTTTTTACCGCTTTATTGAACCAATAAGACTCATCCTAATTTCACGTAAAGTTCCCCTGGCGCATGCCGATAACCCTGATATCAAGTCATTCATAGGGTGTTATATGTTGAACCGTATTCGCGTTGTCACCATGCTGATGATGGTGCTGGTAGTGTTTGCCCTGCTGCAGCTCATGTCGGGCGGAATGTTTTTTAACGCTTTAAAAGATAATAACGATAACTCCAGAATTACCCGTGAGTTACGGGTTCAACAATCCGAGCTGCACTTTGCCTGGGACCTGATGCTGCAAACGCGCATTAACCTCAGCCGTTCGTCGGCTCGCGCCCTGCTGGACGCCAGCAACGGCCAGAGCGCGGCCAAAACCGATCTGCTCAACACCGCGAAGGCGACGCTTGCTGAATCAGGCAAGCATTACGCGGCCTTCAGGCAGATTCCGTCGGTGTCGGCGGAAATGGACGCGGTGGTGAAAAGCATCGATGTCGATTACCAGAATTATCATCAGGCGCTCAGCGAGCTGATTGGCTATCTGGAAAGCGGGAACCTGGACGCCTATTTCGCCCAGCCTACCCAGGGGCTGCAAAACGCCCTCGAGAAAGTCTTCAAGCAGTATCTGGCCCTTAATGAAAGCAACTACGAGCAGACTTATCTCACCAGCAACGCCGATTACAGCTTCGCCAAATGGCAGATGGGCGGCCTCGCCTTAGCCCTTGCTGCGGTCATCGTGCTGGTGTGGTTCGGCATTCGCAATATTCTGCTGAAACCTTTGTCCGTCGTCATCGGCCATATCCGTGAAATCGCCAGCGGCAACCTGACGGAAAATATCGTCGCGCAGGGCCGCAACGAGATAAGCGAGCTTACGGCAAGCGTGCGGCATATGCAGCAGGAGCTGATTATCACCGTGGGCAGCGTGCGCGAAGGTTCCGACGCCATTTACAGCGGCGCGACCGAAATTGCCGCGGGCAATAACGATTTGTCATCGCGCACCGAACAGCAGGCCGCCTCGCTTGAGGAAACCGCCGCCAGCATGGAGCAGCTCACCGCCACCGTGAAGCAGAACGCCGAGAATGCCCGCCAGGCTTCGCAGCTGGCGTTAAGCGCCTCCGAAACCGCTTCTCGCGGCGGGAAGGTCGTCGACGGCGTGGTGAAAACCATGCACGAAATCGCCGGCTCGTCGAAGAAAATCGCTGATATCACAAGCGTTATCGACGGCATCGCCTTCCAGACCAATATCCTTGCCCTGAACGCCGCGGTAGAAGCCGCGCGCGCCGGCGAGCAGGGACGCGGATTTGCGGTGGTGGCAGGAGAGGTGCGCAACCTGGCAAGCCGCAGCGCGCAGGCCGCCAAAGAAATCAAATCCCTGATTGAAGATTCCGTCTCCCGCGTGGATACCGGCTCCGTGCTGGTGGAAAGCGCCGGGGAAACCATGAGCGATATCGTCAGCGCGGTAACGCGCGTCACCGACATCATGGGTGAAATCGCTTCCGCTTCCGATGAGCAAAGCCGCGGCATCGACCAGGTGGCGCTTGCCGTTTCAGAGATGGATCGCGTAACCCAGCAGAACGCCTCGCTGGTGGAAGAGTCCGCCTCTGCCGCGGCGGCGCTGGAAGAGCAGGCCAGCCTGCTTACCCAGTCCGTCGCCGCTTTTCGTCTGGAGACCGAAGGCGCCGGGCCGCGGGTTACCGCCGCGCCTGTAGCCGTCGCTACGGCCGGCGCTGCGAACCTTGCCGTGCGCAAACCAGCCGTCGCCGGCGGGGACGATAACTGGGAAACATTCTAATCACCCTTTCTGACCACTAATGAACGCCGGCAGACGTGCCGGCCGAGGGAAGCTTTGATGTTAAACCGTATCCGAATTTCGACCAGTCTGTTTTTGATTTTGATCCTCTGCGGCCTGCTGCAGATTGGCAGTAATGGCTTGTCCTTCTGGGCTTTTCGTAATGATTTTCAAAACCTCAGGATGGTCGAGGCGAGTAATCAACAGCGGGATACGTTAACCCAAAGCCGGGCGGCCCTGTTGCAGGCCAGCACCGCCTTAAGCCGCGCCGGTACGCTGACCGCCCTGAGCTATCCGCCGGAGGATATTAAGCGCCTGATGGCGAACGCGCGCGGCAGCCTCAAGCAGGCGGACATGCTGTTCAACCAGTTTATGGAAATCCCGCCGACCAGCAAAGAAGGCGAGGAGATGATGGCGTCAACGAAGCAGAGCTACGCCGCCTATCGCGATGATTTACAGCATCAGTCCACCTGGCTTGAGAGCAATCAGCTTTCCGATTTCCTGAGCGCGCCGGTGCAGAAGTCGCAGGATATTTTTGACGCCAACTTCAACGCCTGGCAGCAAAGCATCAACGATATCGTGGCCGAGGCCAGCGGCGACAGCCAGGAAAACTATCATATCTCCGCGGTAATTTTTGGCAGCGTGACGGTGATTGCCATCCTGATGCTGCTGGGTTCCCTTGCCTGGTCGCGCAAGATGATCGTACAGCCGCTGGCGATTGTGCGTAACCACTTTGACCGCATTGCGGCAGGCGATCTGGCGAAGCCCGTCGCCGTCTTCGGGCGTAACGAAATCTCGGAGATTTTTCACAGCCTGAGAAATATGCAGGAGTCGCTCAAAGGGACGGTGAGCGAAGTGCGTGCCGGCAGCAGCGCCATGCATACCGGCATCGCCGAAATCGCGGCCGGCAACAACGATCTTTCGGCGCGTACCGAGCAGCAGGCCGCTTCGCTGGCGGAAACCGCCGCCAGCATGGAGCAGCTGACGGCGACCGTCGGCCAGAACGCCGATAACGCCCGTCAGGCCGCGCAGCTTTCCCGCAGCGCCGCGGATACGGCGAAGCAGGGCGGACAGCAGGCGGCGAACGTGGCCCGCACCATGCATGAAATCGCCGGCAGCTCGCAGAAAATTGGCGATATCACCAGCGTTATCGACGGCATTGCCTTCCAGACCAATATCCTGGCGCTGAACGCCGCGGTAGAAGCCGCGCGCGCCGGCGAGCAGGGGCGCGGCTTTGCGGTGGTGGCAGGTGAGGTGCGCAACCTCGCAAGCCGCAGCGCGCAGGCGGCAAAAGAGATCAAAGTGCTGATCGAAGAGTCCGTCGACCGGGTGCAGCAGGGCTCGCAGCTGGTGGATTCGGCGGCCACGACTATGGCTGAAATCGTGCGTTCCGTAACGCAGGTGAACGACATTATGGGAGAAATTGCTTCGGCGTCGGACGAGCAGCGCCGGGGAATTGAGCAGGTCGCTCAGGCAGTAAGCCAGATGGATCAGGTTACGCAGCAAAACGCCGCCTTAGTAGAAGAAGCGGCAGCCGCAACCGATGCCCTGGCCAACCAGGCTGAACACTTAACCGGTGTAGTCTCTGTGTTTAAACTGGCAAACGTTGCAGATCAACGTGAAACCGGGGAAATCGAAACCTCCGGGGTGCTGGCCACCCCATGATTGTGACTGAGAAGGCGCTATGACATCACCCCAGTCCTTTGGACAAACGTCATTAATGTTACAGATGACACAGCGTCTACCGCTGTCCGACACGCATTTTCGTCGGATATGTCAATTGATATACCAACGCGCAGGGATTGTGCTGGCGGACCACAAGCGGGATATGGTTTACAACCGCCTGGTTCGCCGCCTGCGCACCTTAGGGCTTGATGACTTTGGGCGCTACCTGGGCATGCTGGAGTCCAACCCCAACAGCGCGGAGTGGCAGGCGTTCGTCAATTCGCTGACCACCAACCTGACGGCGTTTTTCCGCGAAGGCCACCATTTCCCGGTGCTCGCGGACCATGCGCGCAAGCGCAACGGCGAGTATCGCATCTGGAGCGCCGCGGCTTCCACCGGGGAAGAGCCGTACTCTATCGCGATTACGCTTGCCGATGTGTTGGGCATGGCGCCGGGGCGCTGGAAGGTGTTTGCCAGCGATATCGACACCCAGGTGTTAGAGAAGGCGCAAAGCGGCGTTTATCGCCAGGAGGAGCTGAAAACGCTCTCTGCGCAGCAGATGCAGCGCTATTTCATGCGTGGAACCGGCCCGCACGAAGGGCTGGTCAGGGTCAGGAGCGAACTGGCCAGCCACATTGAATTCGCCAGCATCAACCTGCTGGATAAACAGGCGCCGGTGCCGGGCCCCTTTGATGCGATTTTCTGTCGTAACGTTATGATTTATTTTGATAAAACGACACAGCAGGACATTTTAAGCCGCTTTGTACCCCTGTTAAAACCGGGCGGGTTACTGTTTGCCGGACATTCAGAGAACTTCAGCAACCTCAGTCGTGATTTCTGGCTGCGTGGCCAGACGGTTTACGGGCTGAGTAAGGAAAGATCATGACAAAAATAAGAGTGCTGTCCGTTGATGACTCCGCCCTGATGCGCCAGATCATGACAGAAATTATTAACAGCCACAGCGACATGGAAATGGTTGCCACGGCGCCGGACCCGCTGGTTGCCCGCGATCTGATTAAAAAATTTAACCCGGACGTGCTGACGCTGGACGTGGAGATGCCGCGCATGGACGGGCTGGACTTCCTCGAAAAGCTGATGCGCCTGCGTCCGATGCCGGTGGTGATGGTGTCGTCCCTGACCGGAAAAGGCTCGGAGGTGACGCTGCGCGCGCTGGAGCTGGGGGCGATAGATTTCGTCACCAAGCCGCAGCTGGGCATTCGCGAAGGGATGCTCGCCTACAGCGAAACCATCGCCGAGAAGGTTCGTACCGCCGCGAAGGCGAAGCTGGCGGCGCCCGCCGCGGCGCCCGCGCAGCTTAAAGCCGGTCCGCTGCTCAGTTCCGAAAAGCTGATTGCCATCGGCGCTTCTACCGGCGGCACGGAAGCTATTCGCCACGTGCTGCAGCCGCTGCCGCTTTCAAGCCCGGCGGTGTTGATTACGCAGCATATGCCGCCGGGCTTCACCCGCTCTTTCGCCGAACGGCTAAATAAGCTGTGCCAGATCTCGGTGAAAGAAGCAGAAGACGGCGAGCGCGTATTGCCCGGCCACGCCTATATCGCGCCCGGTGATAAGCATATGGAGCTGTCGCGCAGCGGCGCGAACTATCAAATCAAATTACATGACGGCCCGCCCGTGAACCGGCATCGCCCGGCCGTGGACGTGCTGTTCCATTCGGTGGCGAAATTTGCCGGGCGTAACGCCGTGGGCGTGATCCTCACCGGAATGGGTAATGACGGTGCCGCCGGGATGCTGGCGATGCACCAGGCCGGGGCCTGGACCCTGGCGCAAAACGAAGCAAGCTGTGTGGTGTTCGGCATGCCGCGTGAGGCCATCAATAGCGGTGGCGTCAGCGAAGTGGTCGATTTAAGCCAGGTAAGCCAGCAAATGCTGGCGAAAATTAGTGCCGGACAGGCAATACGTATTTAACAAAGGAGCCCGGATTTTATGGCCGACAAAGAGCTGAAATTTTTGGTGGTAGACGATTTTTCTACCATGCGTCGCATCGTACGTAACCTGCTGAAAGAGCTGGGTTTTAACAACGTCGAGGAAGCGGAAGACGGCGTGGATGCGCTGAACAAGCTGCAGGCCGGCGGTTTTGGTTTCGTCATCTCCGACTGGAACATGCCGAACATGGACGGCCTTGAGCTGCTGAAAACCATTCGTGCCGATGGCGCCATGGCGGCGATGCCGGTACTGATGGTCACTGCGGAAGCGAAAAAAGAGAACATCATCGCCGCAGCACAGGCCGGGGCCAGCGGGTACGTTGTGAAGCCGTTTACCGCCGCGACCCTGGAAGAGAAGCTGGGCAAGATCTTCGAAAAGCTTGGCATGTAAGGAGGGGCATATGCACTCATCGACAAACCCGGCGATGGAGCTACATCAGTCGCCTACAGATATCATTGCGCGCATTGGCAGCCTGACCCGCATGCTGCGCGACAGCCTGCGCGAGCTCGGTCTGGATCAGGCCATCGCCGAAGCGGCGGAGGCCATTCCGGACGCCCGCGATCGCCTGGATTACGTGGTGCAGATGACCGCGCAGGCCGCCGAGCGCGCGCTGAACTGCGTTGAGCTTTCTCAGCCGCACCAGAACAAGCTGGAGTCCGGCGCGAAAGCCCTGACCGGACGCTGGGACGCCTGGTTCGAAAATCCTATTGAGCTAAGCGATGCGAAAGAGCTGGTGACCGATACCCGCAAGTACCTCTCGGGCGTGCCGGAGCACACCAGCTTTACCAACGCGCAGCTGCTGGAAATCATGATGGCGCAGGATTTCCAGGACCTGACCGGTCAGGTTATCAAGCGCATGATGGACGTAATCCAGGAGATTGAGCGCCAGCTGTTAATGGTGCTGCTGGAAAATATGCCGGAGCCGGACGCGCGCGCTAAACGCGTTAACGACGGCCTGCTCAACGGTCCGCAGATGGACGTTACCGCCGCGGGCGTGGTCGCAAGCCAGGACCAGGTTGACGACTTGCTGGACAGCTTAGGATTTTAACCCGGCGGCGGACGGCGCCGGCGTTGAGCCACCCGATAAATCTCGTCACCCTCTTTTGCCATGCTTAAGAGGGTGGCCTGGTTTTAACGCCAAAACAGACGCATAAATCCCCTTATTTTCCCTGCATTAGCCCAACGGCGCTCTGGCATGCTGTCGTAGAAATTGCGGCCATGAGACTGATGCGGTGTCTGAAGAGAGCGACCAGGAAAAGACAGAAGCCCCCACGCCCCACCGGCTTGAGAAAGCGCGTGAAGACGGGCAGATTCCCCGTTCCCGCGAATTAACCTCTTTGCTGATGGTGCTGGCCGGCTTAAGCATTATCTGGATGGGGGGCGAGCCGCTGGCGCGCCATCTTGCCGCCATGCTGTCCGCCGGTTTGCACTTCGATCACAAAATTATTAACGACCCGCGGCTGATTGTGAATCAGATAAGCCTGCTGATTAAGCAGGCCGTGTGGGCGTTGCTGCCGCTGATGAGCGGGCTGGTGCTGGTGGCGATAGCCGCGCCGATGCTGCTTGGCGGCCTGCTGTTTAGCGGTAAATCCATCTCCTTTAAGTTCAGCAAGCTTAACCCGCTGCCCGGCCTCAAACGCCTGTTCTCAGCCCAGGCGGGCGCCGAGCTGCTAAAGGCTTTCCTGAAGGCAACGCTGGTAGGGACGGTCACCGCCTGGTATCTGCTGCACAACTGGCCGGAGATGATGCGGCTGATGAGCGAACCGCCCGTTGCCGCGCTGCGCCACGCGCTGAATATAGTGGCGGCCTGCGGCCTGCTGATCGTGCTGGGCCTGGTGCCGATGGTGGGCTTTGACGTATTTTTCCAGATCTTTAGCAATATCAAAAAATTACGTATGAGCCGCCAGGATATTCGCGACGAATACAAGCAGCAGGAGGGCGATCCCCATGTCAAGGGACGTATCCGCCAGCAGCAGCGCGCGATTGCCCGCCGCCGCATGATGAATGATGTGCCGAAGGCCGACGTGATCGTCACCAACCCGACGCACTATTCGGTGGCGCTTCAGTACGATGAGAAAAAAATGAGCGCGCCAAAGGTGCTGGCCAAAGGCGCCGGCCTGGTTGCGCTGCGCATTCGCGAAATTGGCAATGAAAACCGTATTCCGGTGCTTGAAGCGCCGCCGCTTGCCCGCGCGCTTTACCGGCACGCTGAAATTGGCCAGCAAATACCCGGCCAGCTCTATTCCGCGGTGGCGGAGGTGCTGGCCTGGGTCTGGCAGCTGCGCCGCTGGCGCGTGGCGGGCGGACTGATCCCGAAAAAACCTGAAAACCTGCCGGTGCCAGAAGCACTGGACTTTGCGAATGAGAAGAACACCGATGGCTAATCTGCTCGCTACATTGCGTCTGCCTGGCAACATGAAATCCGGGCAATGGCAAATCCTTGCCGGGCCGATACTTATCCTGATGATCCTGTCAATGATGGTGCTGCCGCTGCCGGCGTTTGTGCTTGATTTGCTGTTCACCTTTAACATCGCGCTGTCGATCATGGTGCTGCTGGTGGCGATGTTTACCCAGAAGACCCTCGAGTTCGCCGCCTTCCCGACCATCCTGCTGTTTACCACGCTGCTGCGCCTGGCGCTGAACGTGGCCTCGACGCGTATCATCCTGATGGAAGGCCACACCGGCGCGGGCGCGGCCGGGCGCGTGGTTGAGGCCTTCGGCCACTTCCTCGTGGGCGGCAACTTCGCCATCGGCATCGTGGTGTTTATCATCCTCGTGATCATCAACTTTATGGTTATCACCAAGGGCGCCGGACGAATCGCAGAGGTCGGCGCGCGCTTTGTGCTCGACGGGATGCCGGGCAAGCAGATGGCGATCGACGCGGATCTTAACGCCGGGCTGATTGGCGAAGACGAAGCGAAAAAACGCCGTTCTGAAGTCACCCAGGAAGCGGACTTCTACGGTTCGATGGACGGGGCGAGCAAGTTCGTGCGCGGCGACGCCGTGGCGGGGCTGATGATCATGGTGATTAACGTCATCGGCGGCCTGCTGGTCGGCGTGCTGCAGCACGATATGGCGGTGGGCGCGGCGGCGGAAAGCTATACGCTGCTGACCATCGGCGACGGCCTGGTTGCGCAGATACCGGCGCTGGTCATCTCCACCGCGGCGGGCGTTATCGTAACCCGCGTGGCGACCGATCAGGACGTCGGCGAGCAGATGGTGACCCAGCTGTTCAACAACCCGCGCGTGATGCTGTTAAGCGCAGGCGTGCTGGGCCTGCTCGGCATGGTGCCGGGCATGCCGAACTTTGTGTTCCTGCTGTTTACCGCCGCGCTGCTGGGCCTCGCGTGGTGGATGCGCGGACGCCAGATGACCGCCCCTGCGGCGCCGGCGCCGGTAAAAATGCCGGAGAATCCGCAGGCGGTGGAAGCGACCTGGAACGACGTGCAGCTTGAAGACTCGCTGGGAATGGAGGTGGGCTACCGCCTGATCCCGATGGTGGATTTCCAGCAGGACGGCGAGCTGCTCGGCCGCATCCGCAGTATTCGTAAGAAGTTCGCGCAGGATATGGGCTTCCTGCCGCCGGTAGTGCATATTCGCGACAATATGGACATGCCGCCCGCACGCTACCGTATTTTGATGAAGGGCGTGGAAATCGGCGCCGGCGAAGCTTATCCGGGGCGCTGGCTGGCGATTAACCCGGGCACCGCAGCCGGAACGCTGCCTGGCGAGGCGACAATCGATCCCGCCTTTGGCCTTGCGGCGACCTGGATTGAAAGCGCGCTGAAAGAACAGGCGCAGATCCAGGGCTTTACCGTCGTTGAGGCGAGCACCGTTGTCGCGACGCACCTGAACCACCTGATTGGCCAGTACGCGCCGGAGCTGTTTGGCCGCCAGGAAGCGCAGCAGCTGCTCGACCGCGTCAGCCAGGAGATGCCGAAACTCACCGAAGATCTGGTGCCCGGCGTCGTGACGCTGACCACGCTGCATAAGGTGCTGCAGAACCTGCTGGCCGAAAAAGTGCCGATCCGCGATATGCGCACCATTCTGGAAACCCTGGCGGAGCATGCGCCGATACAAAGCGATCCGCATGAATTAACCGCCGTGGTGCGCGTGGCCCTCGGCCGCGCCATTACCCAGCAGTGGTTCCCGGGCACGGGCGAAGTGCAGGTTATCGGGCTGGATACCGCCCTTGAGCGTCTGCTGCTGCAGGCGCTGCAGGGCGGCAGCGGGCTGGAGCCAGGCCTTGCGGACCGCCTGCTGGAGCAAAGCCAGGAAGCCCTGCAGCGTCAGGAAATGCTGGGCGCGCCGCCGGTGCTGCTGGTTAACCACGCGCTGCGTCCGTTGCTGGCTCGCTTCCTGCGCCGCACCCTGCCGCAGCTGGTTGTGCTGTCAAGCCTTGAGCTGTCGGACAACCGCAATATCCGTATGACCGCGACGATAGGAGCGAAATAATGCGTACGCTGCTGGCGCTTGTGCTGTTGCCCCTGTTCGCCCAGGCCGCCGGTGAAGGCAGCTGGCAGGCCAGCGGCCCAGGGGTCACTCTTGGCAATCGCGGCGTTGCCGCCTCGTCCCGCGCGCTGGCGCCGTCGCAGCCGGTTGGCAGCGGCGTGATGACGCTGGTCGCCTGGCGCTACGAGCTCAATGGCCCCACGCCCGGCGGGCTGCTGGTCAGGCTTTGTTCAACGACGCGCTGCGTGCCGATTGAAGGGCAGAGCGGCACGACGCGCGGCTTAACCAACGTGGCCGCCGGCGAGCCGCTGCGGTTTATCTGGGAAGTGCCGGGCGGAGGTAAGCTTTTCCCGCCGCTGCGCGTGCAGAGCAACCAGGTGATCGTGAACTATCGCTGAGTGGGCGGTCCCCTGGATGACGCTTCGCTTACCCCCGTAAATCTCATCCGGCACCGCCAATAAAGGGCGCACGGTTGTTGCGCCATTCCCGTCATTACCTCTCATTTTTAATTCCCGCTTTTGATAAAAATAAACCCGTGTTTTATAAATCGGGATGCGGATGCCGAGACTCTTTGTAATTTTGCCAGCATCGGCAAAGGGGTGGCAAAAACGAAAAGGTTTCTCGCGCCCCATACTTTTACTTTAGCCGTGACAGATTTCTCGCAGGCCCGTCCGGGGCCGTGAGGTGCAATCTCCCATAACAAAAGCAACGGGGTTGACGGCGATGAAAAAACGTAAAATTGGGCTGGCGAACTATCTCGCCTACGGGGCGGGCGACTTCCTGGGGGCCGGAACCACAGCGCTGACCGCGGCCTGGTTGCTGTACTTTTATACTACCTTCTGCGGACTGACGCCCATCGAGGCCACCTTTATCTTTGCGCTGGCGAGGGTGCTTGACGCCGTGGTCAGCCCTTTGATGGGCTTTTTAACCGATAACTTCGGCTCGACCCGGCTCGGAAAACGCTTCGGCCGGCGTAAGTTCTTTATTTTGCTCGGGATACCTCTGGTTTTCAGCTACAGCTTTATGTGGGTAGGGGAGATGAGCTACTGGTATTACCTGGTAACCTACCTGATTTTTGACGTGGTCTACACCATGATTCTGGTGCCTTACGAAACGCTGGTGCCGGAAATGACCGATGACTTTAAGCAGAAAACCAAATTTTCCGGCGCGCGTATTTCTATGGCGCAGCTCTCGGCGATCCTTGCGGCCTTCCTGCCGGGCATTCTGTTGAACCATTTCGGCAAAGACAACGCGGTATCTTTCTTCTACGCAAGCCTGGTGTTCGCGACTTTGTGCGCCATCGTGCTGACCCTGGTGTGGCTTTTCACCTGGGAGCGGCCGCGTGCCGAGTGGACGGAAGCCGCGCTGCGCGCGGAAGAAGAGAAGAAAAGCCTGACCTTTGCCCAGAGCATGAAGCGCCTGAACGTGGAGCTGACCTCGACGCTGCGAATCAAGATTTTCCGTCAGCACCTGGGCATGTACCTGGGCGGCTATATCGCGCAGGACGTGTTCAACGCCGTCTTTACCTACTATGTGGTGTTCGTGCTGATGCACAGCGCCTCCACCGCCTCCAGCCTGCTGGGCACCATGGCGATTCTGCAGTTTATCTCCGTTATCGGCATGATCCCGCTGTGCATCAAATACGGCCCGGCGCCGTCGTATCGCATGGTCGTCGTGCTGTTCGGCCTGAGCTCCATCTCTTACGCCGTGCTGTTTTACGCGGGCCTGGGCGACGCGTTCTCGCTGTTGCTGCTGGTGTCCGCTATCGCCGGTCTGGGACGCGGCGGCATCAACTACGTGCCGTGGAACACCTACACCTATATCGCCGACGTGGATGAAGTGATTACCGGCCAGCGCCGTGAGGGGATCTTTGCCGGCATCATGACGCTTACGCGTAAGGCTTCGCAGGCCGGCGCGGTCATGCTGGTGGGTATCGTGATGCAGCTGTCCGGTTTTGTCTCCGGCCAGGCGACGCAGCCGCCCGCGGTCAGCCACACCATCCTGATGATCCTGAGCTTTGGCACCGTCGGCGTGCTGGCGTGCGGTTTCCTGATTTCCCTGCGCTTCAGGCTCAACCTGCAAACCCATAGCGTGCTGCGCGAAGAGACCGCCAAAATGCGCCTCGCCAACCGCGCGGTGCCGGAAGACATTACGCCGCAGGCTCGCGCCACCGTCGAAATGCTGGCGGGCATGCCTTATGAAAATCTCTGGGGTAACAACAATATCGGTTACCTCAACCACCACAAACCCGCCGCGCCGACCCTGAAACAGGCCGCGGCGATGAACGCGAATTCGAACGCTACTCAGAGGTTAAGCTAATGATTATTTACCCCGTCAGGCACAGCCCTAAACTACGCCAGCCGGAGCGCTTTATTGCCCGGGATGAATTAAAAAGCCTGATCCACAAGGTGACGGACAACCTGATCAATATCAAAGATGAAACCGGCCAGTTTTTGCTGCGCCTGGACGACGGCCGCGTGATCGACACCAAAGGCTGGGCCGGCTGGGAGTGGACGCACGGCGTGGGCCTGTACGGCATGTATCAGTACTATCGCCAGACGGGCGATGAGAAGATGCGGCAGATTATCGACGGCTGGTTCGCCGACCGTTTCGCCGAAGGCGCGACCACCAAAAACGTCAATACCATGGCGCCCTTTCTGACGCTCGCGTACCGCTATGAAGAAACGCGCGATCCGTCCTGGCTGCCGTGGCTGGAAAGCTGGGCCGAATGGGCGATGTATGAGATGCCGCGCACCGAGCACGGCGGCATGCAGCATATTACGCTGGCAGAAGAGAACCATCAGCAAATGTGGGACGACACGCTGATGATGACGGTGCTGCCGCTGGCGAAGATCGGCAAATTGCTCAATCGTCCGCACTACGTCGAGGAGGCCACCTACCAGTTCCTGCTGCACGTGCAGAACCTGATGGACAGGGAAACCGGGCTGTGGTTTCACGGCTGGAACTATGAGGGCAACCATAACTTTGCCCGTGCCCGCTGGGCGCGCGGCAACAGCTGGCTGACCATAGCGATCCCGGATTTCCTTGAGCTGGTGGATTTACCGGAGGATAACGCCGTGCGCCGTTATCTGCTGCAGGTGCTGGAAAACCAGACGGCGGCGCTGGTCCGCTGCCAGGACGACAGCGGCCTGTGGCATACGCTGCTTGACGATGCGCATTCTTATCTGGAAGCTTCGGCAACCGCCGGCTTTGCCTACGGCATCCTGAAAGGCATGCGCAAGCGCTACCTCGGCCCGCAGTATAAAGAAGCGGCTGAAAAGGCGATGAAAGGCATCGTGCAGAATATCTCGCCGGAAGGCGAGCTGCTGCAGGTATCGTTCGGAACGGGCATGGGCGGCGATCTGGATTTCTATCGTCAGATCCCGCTGACCTCCATGCCCTACGGCCAGGCGATGGCGATTTTGTGCCTGGGCGAGTATCTGCGCATTTACCTGTAGGCGTAGCGGTGGATGGCGCTTTCGCTTATCCACCCTATAAAACCTTCGGTTCACAGCAGGTCGGGCAGGCGTGAGCGCCGCCCGACATTCGACCTTCCCGGTTAAGTTCAAAAAATAAAGAAAATATATAAGACGTAATCGCGGCGCTATTTCAATATGCTTGTGCGACTCAATTGGCCTCTTGCCGGTTATTTTCTCTCCTTTTGCACCTTCTTCAGGATTGCCCGATGTCCATCTCTTCCTTAGCCCGAATCGCCGGCAGCAGCCTGGTGGAAGCCGGCGCCGTTATCGGCGCGCACGTCATCATCGGCCCTTTTTGCGTGATTTCCGCAGGCGTTGTTATCGGCGAGGGCACGGTTATCGCCTCCCATTCGGTAATCAACGGCCTGACGACCATCGGCCGCGACAATACTTTCGGCCAGTTTGCCTCCGTAGGCGAAGTGAATCAGGATCTTAAATACGCAAACGAACCCACGACGCTTGTGATTGGCGACAGAAACCAGATTGGTAAAAACGCGACCATTCACCGGGGGACGGTTCAGGGCAGGAACGCCACTCTCGTTGGCCACGATAACCGCTTTCGCAATAGCGTACACATCGGCCATGACTGTATCGTTGGCGACGGCACCTTGATTGGCGATAACAGCGGCCTTGCCGGGCACGTGGAGCTCAATGACAGGGCGCAGGTTGGCTTTATGTGCGCCATCCACCAGTTTTGCGTGCTGGGGGCGAATGCCCGCATCGCCAACCAGTCCGCGGTTGTGCAGGACGTGCCGCCGTTCGTGATGGCCGCCGGTAACCGCGCGGTACCGACGGGCGTTAATGAGCAGTCGAACGTTTTTCTCGCGTTAGAAAAGTACCAGCAGGATCTGATTTATACGTTCTATGAAATGCTCTATCACCAGTCGCGGGCGATAGACGAAGTTAAAAAGGCGCTGATGCTGATGGCGAGTGACTATCCGGTAATGGCGTTTTTTGACGGGTTCTTTGCGCGTTCGGTGCGGGGGATCATTCGCTAAGCCGAATGAAAAAAGGCCCGTCGGTAACGAACGGGCCTTTTGCTGTTACATGCGTTCGACGGTTTCGATACCCAGCGTATCCAGACCCAGCTTCAGGGTCTTCGCCGTCAGCAGCGCCAGCTTCAGGCGGCTGTTGCGGGCTTGTTCAGAATCTGCGGTAAGGATAGGGCAGTGCTCATAGAAGCCTGAGAACAGACCCGCCAGATCGTACAGATAAGAACACATGACGTGCGGGGTGCCGTCGCGGGCGACGACGTTCAGCGTCTCTTCGAACTGCAGCAGGCGCGCGGCAAGCTGCGCTTCGCGATCTTCAGTAATCACCACCGGCGCCTTAAGCAGCTCGGCCTCATCGAGCGCGGCTTTACGGAAGACGGAAAGCACGCGGGTATAGGCGTATTGCATATACGGGGCGGTGTTGCCTTCGAAGGCCAGCATGTTGTCCCAGTCGAAGATGTAGTCCGTGGTGCGGCTTTTCGACAGGTCGGCGTATTTCACCGCGCCGATGCCGACCGCGTTTGCCAGGGCTTCCAGCTCGGCGGCCGGCATGTCCGGATTTTTCTCCGCCACCAGATTACGCGCGCGCTCCATTGCTTCATCCAGCAGATCGGTGAGTTTTACCGTGCCGCCGGAGCGCGTTTTAAACGGCTTGCCGTCTTTACCCAACATCATGCCGAACATCTGGTGTTCCAGGGTGACGGAATCCGGCACGTAGCCGGCTTTACGCACGATGGTCCACGCCTGCATCAGGTGCTGGTGCTGGCGGGAGTCGATGAAGTAAAGCACGCGGTCCGCGTGCAGCGTCTCATAACGGTATTTCGCGCAGGCGATGTCGGTGGTGGTGTAAAGATAGCCGCCGTCCTTTTTCTGGATGATAACGCCCATCGGATCGCCATCTTTGTTCTTGAACTCGTCCAGGAACACCACGGTTGCGCCTTCGCTTTCCACCGCCAGACCTTTTTCCTTCAGGTCCGCTACTATGCCCGGCAGCATTGGGTTATACAGGCTTTCGCCCATGACGTCGTCGCGGGTCAGCGTCACGTTAAGACGGTCGTAGGTTTTCTGGTTCTGCGCCATGGTGATGTCGACCAGCTTGCGCCACATCTCACGGCAGTATTCATCGCCGCCCTGCAGCTTGACGACGTAACCGCGCGCGCGTTCCGCAAAGGCTTCGTCTTCGTCGTAGTGTTTCTTCGCGGCGCGATAGAATTCTTCCAGGTCGGCCAGCGCCATTTCACCGGCGTTTTCCTGCTGCTGCTTTTCAAGGTACGCAATCAGCATGCCGAACTGCGTGCCCCAGTCGCCGACGTGGTTGGCGCGGATAACTTTGTGACCGAGGAATTCCAGGGTGCGCACCGCCGCATCGCCGATGATGGTGGAGCGGATGTGGCCGACGTGCATCTCTTTCGCCACGTTCGGCGCGGAGTAGTCAACGACGATGGTTTGCGGCGCAACGGTATTTACGCCGACGCGCTCGGAGGCGACGGCGGCATCGACGCTTTTAGCCAGAAACTCCGGGTCAAGGAAGATATTGATAAAGCCAGGCCCGGCGATTTCAACTTTGCAGGCGATCCCGGTCAGATCCAGATTAGCGATAACGGACTCTGCGACTTGTCGTGGCGGCTTGCCCAGGGATTTGGCAACGGACATCACGCCGTTGGCCTGGTAGTCGCCGAACTGGACTTTGGCTGACTGACGAACCTGGGGTTCGCAATCCGCAGGCGCGCCTGCGGCAACCATCGCCTGACTGACTTTATCTGAGAGAAGAGCCTGAATATTCACCGGGGATACCTTACATTTTGCTAAGGGCCGCCGTGTCGTTACGACAGCCGTATCGTGGGGGATAAAATAAGGGCGTAAGTATAACTTTATTTATTCGCCTTCGTCAGCAAAAGCCTTGCCCCGCGCGCCCTGAACTAATATCAACGGTATAGTGAATAACCATTCATTCCATTTCGCGCGCGGGGGGTGTTGGTGCGGCTTGCGTAAACAGGTAGATTAGCCCCCTTCGTTAGCTAAGAGGACGACGCCATGGCCAACTGGCAGACAATTGCAGAACTGAATGATATTTCAGCGGATCTCCCGCGTTTTACACAAGCGTTAAGCGAACTTGCCGCGCGCCTGGATCTGGAGATCGCAACTCTTGATGCCGATCACATTTCGCTGCGCTGCCATCAGAACGCAACCGCCGAGCGCTGGCGCAACGGCCTTGAAAAATGCGGTACGCTGCTGTCGGAAAATATCATCAACGATCGGCCCATTTGCCTGTTCCGTCTCGACGAGCCGGTCTGCGTTGAGCACTGGCGGTTCACCATCGTCGAGCTGCCGTGGCCGGGCGAAAAGCGCTATCCGCACGAAGGCTGGGAGCATGTTGAAATCGTGCTGCCGGGCGACCCGCAAAAGCTTAACGCGCGGGCGCTGGAGCTGATGTCCGACGCCGGCTTACGCCAGACGGGCATCTCCGTGAAAACCAGCTCGCCAAAAGGGGAGCGCGAACGCTTGCCCAACCCAACGCTTGCGGTCACCGACGGTAAAGTCACTATCAAATTCCATCCCTGGAGCATTGAAGAGATCGTTGCCAGCGAGCAGGAATAATTTCGCGCGGCGGGACGCGCTTACCGGGCGTTAACCGCCGCCGTCATCCGACTGATGGCCTCCTCAAGCGTCGCCGAAGTGCAGCCAAAGTTTATCCGCACGAATTTCGCTTCGCCAAAATCGGCGCCCGGCGAGAAGCCTAAGCCCGCCTTCTGGAAGAACAGCGTCGGGTTCTCTACCGCTAAACCGCTTGCGTCCACCCAGCCCAGATAGGTCGCTTCCGGCGCCGTCATTTGCAGGCCTTGCAGACTATTAACGGCCCCGGCCAGCCTGTCGCGGTTGCGGCGCAGGTAGGGCAGCAGTTCCTGTAGCCACGGCTCGCCGTCGCGCCAGGCGGCGGTTGCCGCGGTTAAGGCCAGTACGTCAACGCTCGGTACAATGCCGTCGCGCGTTCTGTTAAAGCGCTTGCGCAACTCAGGGTTGGGAATAATAGCGACTGAAGCGCCAAGGCCGGCAATATTGAACGTCTTGGACGGCGAAACCAGCGTAATGGAGCGCTGTTCGGCATCGGCGCTTAAGGTGGCGAAGGGAATATGTTTTACGCCGGGTTCAAGAAGCAGGTCGCAATGAATTTCATCGGAGCAGACAAGCAAATCGTGACGCCGGGCGAAGGCCAGCTGCTGCTCAAGCTCTTCGCGCCGATAGACGGTGCCGCCGGGGTTTTGCGGGTTGCACAGCATCAGCAGTTTTTCTTTGCCGCTCAGCGACGCGCTAAGCGAGGTTAAATCTATTTTCCAGCGGCCGTCGTCGAGCTGCAGCGGGGCGCTAAGCTGCGGGCGCGCGGCAAAAGCGGAAGATTTTTTAAAGGGTGGGTAAATCGGCGTGGGGGCAATCGTCGCCGCCTCTGCGTCAGTAAAGGCCCGAACGCTGAGGTTTAACCCGGCCACTACGCCCGGCAGGATAACTAGCCATTCTGGTTTTATCTGCCACTGGTAGCGGCTGGCCATGCGTTCGATAACGACGTCGATGAGCTCATGGGGCCTGTCGCCATAGCCGAAAACGCCGTGCCCGACGCGCCGGTGGAGGGCCTCCAGGATGCAGGGCGGCGAGCGAAAGTCCATATCGGCCACCCACATAGGCAGCACGTCGTGACCATATTTGTTCCACTTCACGCTGTCGCTGTGACGCCGGTCGATCCCTTCGTCGAAATTGAATGTCATGATAGTTTACCCCTGTGTGAACATCGTTTCAGATTATCACTCTGATCCCATGGCACAACCGCAAAGCAGAAGATTTTTAAGGAGTAATCAATGGCTAAGCTGGAAATATGCTGTTATGGCATCGACTGTGCCCTGACGGCTGAACGGGCCGGGGCGGACCGCATTGAGCTGTGCGCGGCGCCAAAAGAAGGGGGGCTGACGCCTTCAGCAGGCGTGCTGCGAAAAGTAAAGCAGCTGGTTTCGATTCCCGTACACCCTATTATTCGCCCGCGCGGCGGGGATTTTTGCTATACCGGGCGCGAGTTCGCCTCGATGCTCGAAGACATCGCCTTCGTGCGCGAGCTGGGTTACGCCGGGCTGGTGATCGGCATGTTGGATGAGGAAGGGCATATTGATATGCCGCGTATGGAGCAGGTCATGGAAGCCAGCCGCGGCATGGCGGTGACCTTCCACCGCGCATTCGATATGTGCCACAACCCCGTTGCGGCCCTTGAGCAGCTAACCGATTTGGGCGTTGCGCGCATCCTGACTTCCGGGCAGCAGCAGAATGCTGAAGCAGGACTTTCACTCCTTAGGGAACTAAAACAGCATTCCCGTGCTCCAATCATTATGGCGGGTGCAGGGGTGCGTTTAAGCAACCTGCAAAAGTTTGTTGAAGCCGGGATTGACGAGGTGCACAGCTCCGCAGGCCAGAGCGTCGCATCCATGATGCGCTACCGTAAAGCAGGCGTGTCGATGAGCGCCGATGCCGAAGCCGATGAGTTTAACCGCTACTGCGTTGATGGCGACGTGGTGGCAGCAATGAAAGCCGTGCTGGCTGCCGCAAAAACGGCCGCCTGAGACGACAACAGTTTTTAACCGCGCATCATGTCGCCCAATGTGATGTTTGCTCGTACCAGGCCCCGGCGCTTTGCTGGGGCTTTTTTTATGCCCCGGGCTAGGGCTTACGCGCTACCAGCACCGCGCGCAGCGGGGCAGGGTAGCCTTCGATAGTCTTCGTGCTGTCGTTCGGGTCGAGGAAATCGGCCAGCGATTCGGTGGTCAGCCAGCCGGTACGGCGCTGCTCTTCGCTGGTGGTGTAGCAGTGGTCGACGATGCGCACGTCCACGAAGCCGCACTTCTCCAGCCAGTTTTTCAGCGCCGGCGCGGAAGGAATGTAATACACGTTGCGCATCTGCGCGTAGCGCTCGCCCGGCACCAGCACGGTATTTTCATCCCCTTCCACCACCAGGGTTTCCAGCACCAGTTCGCCCTCTTTAACCAGCTGGTTTTTCAGCTGGTAAAGGTGGTCCAGCGGCGAGCGGCGATGATAAAGTACGCCCATCGAGAAGACGGTATCGAAGATTTTCAGCTCCGGAAGCTGCTCGATACCCAAAGGCAGCACGTGGGCGCGCTGGTCGTTGCCAAGCAGCTTACGCACGGCTTCAAACTGGCAGACGAACAGCTGCATCGGGTCGATGCCTACCGCCAGCTGTGCGCCGGCGCCAACCATGCGCCACAGGTGATAGCCGCTGCCGCAGCCGACGTCCAGAATGGTGCGCCCGGCAAGCGGAGAAATATGCGGCAGTACGCGATCCCATTTCAGATCGGAACGCCATTCGGTGTCGATATCCACGCCGTAGAGGGAGTACGGACCTTTGCGCCACGGCATCAGGTTGCGCAGAAGCTTTTCAATCCCCAGCCGCTGGCCTTCGCTTAGCGGCGCCTGCGATTCGGCGGTGACGCTGTGCAGCAGGTCAAGACGATGCGGCGTAAGTTCCGGCAGGTATTCAACCGTGTTGTACCAGTGCCTGAACTGGCCGTGCAGGTTTTCGCGCTGCCAGGTGGCGATTTGCGCGGGCAGCGTTTCCAGCCACGGAGCAAGCGGGCTTTTGGCGATAAGCTGATAAAAGTTACCAAAGTCAATCATGCCGGGATTCCTGCTTTCAAAGCGACTAACGAGCCAAAGTTAAAGCACTGGAACCACAGCTCTGCGTGATCGAAGCCGGCTTTTTTCAGGCGTTTTTTATGGGTTTCCACGGAGTCGGTGAGCATAACGTTTTCCAGCATGCTGCGCTTCTGGCTGATCTCCAGCTCGCTGTAGCCGTTGGCGCGCTTGAAATCGTGATGCATGTTGAATAACAGCTCGCCCACTTCCCGGTCTTCAAAGCTGAATTTCTCCGACAGCACCAGCGCGCCGCCCGGATTCAGCCCCTGATGGATTTTCTCCAGCAGCCGCTGGCGGTCGTCCGGCTCAAGGAATTGCAGCGTAAAGTTCAGCACCACCATCGAGGCGTTTTCGATGACGATATCGCGGATATCGCCCTCAATCACCTCGACCGGCGTCTGGCCTTTAAAGGCGTTGAGATGGCGACGGCAGCGCTCAACCATCGCCGGGGAATTGTCGACGGCGATGATTTTGCAGCCGTCATGGCGAACGTTACGACGTACCGAAAGCGTCGCCGCGCCCAGCGAACAGCCGAGGTCATAAACCTGGCTGCCCGGCATCACAAAGCGTTCGGCCAGCATGCCAATCATCGAAATGATGTTGGAATAACCGGGCACCGAGCGCTGGATCATATCGGGGAACACTTCGGCCACGCGTTCATCAAAGGTCCAGTCGCCCAGTTTGTCGATAGGGGCGGAAAACAGCGTATCGCGGTCAGACATAACGTTAAATCCGGAAATTCGAAAGGGGCGTATTTTGCGTTAATGCAGCGAGAAAACCAACTCCCACGGCATATACCAGAGATTCGCCAGCACCATTAGCAACAGCGAGCACCAGGTGGCGCTCATGCCGGAGCGGCGCCAGCGGATCAGTCGGTGGTGGAAACCGTAGTAGTGCATCAGGCGTCCGGCAATCAGCAGAATGCCGCAGATATGCACCATCCAGGTTTCCGCACCGTTCATTTCCATCAGCAATAGCAGCAGCAGGGCGATGGGAATATATTCCACCGCGTTGCCGTGAATGCGAATAGCGCTCTGGAGTTCGGTAAAACCGCCGTCGCCGTAGGAGACGCGGTATTGCAGACGCATACGAACAACATCAAAGGAAAACTTAATCAGCAGTATTGCACCCAGCACGGCGTAGAGCGCGCTTACCATTCTCGCATCCTATAGAGTCAACAGCACGGCGCCTATAATAGCAGTGCAAACGGTGGGCTGTCGCTATCCCTAAAAAAGGGAGTTTTGCTGCGGAATGGCCGGTTCGTCGCCAAGCTCAGGGAAAGCCTGCCGCAGGCCAGGCCAGAGCGTGTGGACAATTTCCGGTGCCTGGCCGATATCGGGCGTATGCAAAAAGAGGTAAGGCGTGGTTGTTTCTTCCCACTTCGCCAGGGTTTTCAGCCATACCGCGAACATGGCCAGGTTTTGCTGCATGTCGTTGCTGCCGATAAAGCGCACCAGCGGATTGCCGGCGGTAACCAGGGCGTGAACGGGCAGCTTGGGTTTTTTACTCTGCGCCTGGCGGATGGCCTCGCTGTCCGGGATCGCGCTGTGCACCGGGCGGCTGTCGAGAATCGCGCGATTTACCCCGCGTTCATGCAGGCCGCGGTTGAGCGCCTGTTCCTCGGCGCCTTTTTCGAAAAAGGCGCGATGGCGGACCTCGACGCCGTAGGTGAAATCCTTCGGCAAGGCGTCGAGAAAATTCCACAGCGCGGGCAAATTTTCCGGCCCGAAGGCGGCGGGCAGCTGCAGCCAGTATTGCCCGATGCGGTCGGCAAGCGGCGACATGCGGGACAAAAAATCAGCGGTGAGATCGCCGCACTGGCGCAGCGCGGCGTTGTGAGAAATGGTGGCCGGAAATTTAAAGCAGAAACGAAAGTCGTCGCCGGTCATTTCGCGCCAGCGCAACACCGTTTCCGCGCTGGGGACCGCGTAGAGCGTAGTGTTGCCTTCCACGCAGTTAAAGTGGCGAGCGTAGTCTTCTAAAGAAGTGATGCCCAGGCGCACCCATTTAGGATGCGACCACTGTGGAAGGCCTAAGTAGATCATAATGCGCAGAGAAGCTCCTCGGTGCTGCGCACGCGGGCAATGCGCGGGAAAATATGCGTCATGCTGCTCTGGTGCTGCTCTCTGCTGGCCGCGCTGCAGGCGTCTTCGACAATCACCAGGTTGAAACCCAGCTCCCACGCGTTGCGGGCGGTGGACTCAACGCCGATATTAGTTGAGATCCCGCAAAGCACAACGGTATCGACGCCGCGGCGGCGCAGCTGCAGTTCAAGATCGGTGCCGTAAAACGCGCCCCACTGGCGTTTAGTGACTTCGATGTCGCTTTCCTGTTTGCCAAGCCCGGCCGGGTATCGCCACCAGTTATCCGGCAGGGCGTGGGCGGGCAGCTGCAGGTCTACCGGTTGTTTAAGCGCTTCGGCAAAGTCTGCTGACCAGCCCACGCGCACCATCACCACCGGCGAACCCTGGGCGCGAAATTTTTCTGCGAGCTTAGCGGCGCGGGCCACCACATCCTCAGCGGTATGCGGGCCGCCGGCAAACGGCAGGATACCTTCCTGCAGATCGATAACTACCAGGGCGGTGCGGGAAGCGTTCAGTTCAAACATAGTGACTCCGGTTCAAAAGTGGTTGGCGGCTGATACCTTACGATGGAACACAGGTTACGCAGTTTACTCTTTTTGTTAATTTTTGTGAGTTTTGACGAAACAAGGCGCTTTGAAACGCGTCAGTCGGTCGTATCGGGCTTATCGCCGGGCATTATTTCCAGTATAATAGCCCCCTTTTTTCATCCAGTTGTGACAGACAAAAATAGCTGCCAACGTGTTGCCTGAGTAGCGGGTAACCAACAGCGCGCGGCTAATTTAAGGGATATCTCATGCGTACAGTATATTGCGGGCAGCTCAATCAATCCCATGTGGGACAACAAGTAACGCTGTGTGGTTGGGTCAATCGTCGTCGTGACCTCGGTAGCCTTATCTTTATTGATATGCGCGATCGCGAAGGCATCGTGCAGGTGTTTTTCGACCCGGACCGTCAGGACGCGTTCCAGCTTGCCTCTGAACTGCGTAATGAGTTCTGCATTCAAATCACCGGCACCGTGCGCCCGCGTGATGAGAAAAACATCAACAAAGATATGGCAACCGGCGCGGTGGAAGTCTTCGCTACCGATTTGACCATCATCAACCGTTCTGAATCGCTGCCGCTTGACTCCAACCACGTCAACACCGAAGAAGCGCGCCTGAAATTCCGCTATCTGGACCTGCGCCGTCCGGAAATGGCGAACCGCCTGAAAACCCGCGCTAAAATCACAAGCTTCGTGCGTCGCTTTATGGATGACCACGGTTTTCTCGATATCGAAACCCCGATGCTGACCAAAGCAACGCCGGAAGGCGCGCGTGATTATCTGGTGCCGAGCCGCGTGCATAAGGGCAAATTCTACGCGCTGCCGCAGTCCCCGCAGCTGTTCAAGCAGCTGCTGATGATGTCCGGCTTCGATCGCTACTATCAGATCGTTAAATGCTTCCGTGACGAAGACCTGCGCGCTGACCGCCAGCCTGAATTTACCCAGATCGACGTGGAAACTTCCTTTATGACGGCGCCGCAGGTGCGCGAAGTGATGGAAGAGCTGGTGCGCAAACTGTGGCTGGACG
This sequence comes from Dryocola mayonis, assembly GCF_051307045.1. Classification (NCBI taxonomy): domain Bacteria; kingdom Pseudomonadati; phylum Pseudomonadota; class Gammaproteobacteria; order Enterobacterales; family Enterobacteriaceae; genus Dryocola; species Dryocola mayonis. The sequence continues at coordinate 2,547,576 of NZ_CP150452.1, read as the reverse complement.
TGCAGAACGTCGAGCTGGGCGATTTCCCGGTGATGACCTTCGCCGAAGCCGAGCGCCGCTACGGTTCCGATAAGCCGGACCTGCGTAACCCGATGGAGCTGGTGGACGTAGCCGATCTTGTAAAAGACGTTGAGTTTAAGGTCTTCTCCGGCCCGGCCAACGACGCCAAAGGCCGCGTAGCCGCGCTGCGTGTGCCGGGTGGCGCACAGATCAGCCGTAAACAGATTGACGACTACGGCAAGTTCATTGAAATTTACGGCGCGAAAGGGCTGGCATACGTCAAGGTGAACGAGCGTGCTAAGGACATCGAAGGCATCACCAGCCCGGTTGCTAAGTTCCTGAACGCCGACATCGTGGAAGAAATCCTCGCCCGCACCGGCGCGCAGGATGGCGATATGATCTTCTTCGGCGCCGACAGCAAAAAAGTCGTTGCCGACGCGCTGGGCGCGCTGCGTCTGAAAATCGGCAAGGATCTGAAAATCACCGACGAAAGCGCCTGGGCGCCGCTGTGGGTTATCGACTTCCCGATGTTTGAAGACGACGGCGAAGGCGGCCTGACGGCGATGCACCATCCGTTCACCGCGCCGAAAGATATGACGCCTGAACAGCTGGCGGCCGACCCGGAAGCGGCGGTGGCTAACGCCTACGACATGGTTATCAACGGTTACGAGGTGGGCGGCGGTTCCGTACGTATCCACAACGGCCAGATGCAGCAGACCGTGTTCGGCATTCTGGGCATTAACGAAGAAGACCAGCGCGAGAAGTTCGGCTTCCTGTTAGACGCCCTGAAATACGGCACGCCGCCGCACGCGGGCCTGGCGTTCGGTCTGGATCGCCTGACCATGCTGCTGACCGGCACCGACAACATCCGTGATGTTATCGCGTTCCCGAAAACCACCGCCGCGGCGTGCCTGATGACCGAAGCGCCAAGCTTCGCCAACCCTCAGGCGCTGGCCGAGCTGGGCGTGGCGGTGATTAAAAAGGCTGAGAAAGAATAACATGGCCTTTAAGCGTCCCGTTTCGGTACTGGTAGTGATTTTCGCGCAGGATACCGGACGGGTGCTGATGCTACAGCGGCGCGACGATCCGGATTTCTGGCAGTCGGTCACCGGCAGCCTGGAAGAGGGGGAAAACGCGCTGCATGCCGCACTTCGCGAAGTAAAGGAAGAGGTCGCCATTGATGTTGCTCACGAGCAGCTGGCCTTAGTCGACTGTCAGCGTTGTGTGGAGTTCGAGATTTTTACTCATTTGCGTCATCGCTACGCGCCGGGAATCATGCGTAATACGGAATCCTGGTTCTGTCTTGCGCTGCCTCATGAGCGCCAGATAACCATTACGGAGCATCTGGCCTGGAAGTGGGTCGACGCCAGAACGGCGGCGTCCATGACCAAATCATGGAGCAACCGGCAGGCGATTGAAGAGTTTGTAATTGATGCCGCCTGAAAAAGGCGCTTTTGGAGATTGTTATGGCAGGTCATAGTAAGTGGGCCAACACGAAACACCGCAAAGCGGCACAGGATGCCAAGCGCGGTAAAATTTTCACCAAGATTATCCGTGAGCTGGTCACCGCAGCCCGTCTGGGCGGCGGCGATCCCGGTTCTAACCCGCGTCTGCGCGCCGCTATCGATAAAGCGTTGTCCAACAACATGACGCGCGACACCTTAAACCGGGCGATTGCGCGCGGCGTGGGCGGCGATGAAGACGCCAACATGGAAACCATCATTTATGAAGGCTACGGTCCTGGCGGTTCAGCCGTAATGGTTGAGTGCCTGAGCGACAACCGTAACCGCACCGTGGCGGAAGTGCGCCACGCGTTCAATAAATGCGGCGGCAACCTGGGAACCGACGGCTCCGTGGCCTACCTGTTCACCAAAAAAGGCGTTATCTCCTATGCCCCGGGCAAGGACGAGGACACGGTGATGGAAGCCGCGCTGGAAGCGGGCGCCGATGACGTTGTGACCTACGATGACGGCGCAATCGACGTGTTCACCGCCTGGGAAGAGATGGGCGCCGTGCGCGACGCGCTGGAAGCCGCCGGCCTGAAAGCCGATGAGGCAGAAGTTTCCATGATCCCTTCCACCAAAGCGGATATGGACGCGGAAACCGCGCCAAAACTGATGCGCCTTATCGACATGCTGGAAGACTGCGACGACGTGCAGGAGGTTTATCACAACGGTGAGATCTCCGACGAGGTGGCGGCAACCCTGTAATGGCGTTGTCCGGCAGCTTGCCTGTGTTTACGGGAGACGCGCGATGACCATTATTCTCGGCATCGATCCGGGATCGCGCGTCACCGGCTACGGCGTGATTCGCCAGGCCGGACGGCAGCTCACCTATCTGGGCAGCGGCTGTATCCGTACTCAGGTCACCGACTTGCCCTCGCGTCTGAAGCTTATCTACGCGGGGGTGAGCGAAATCATCACCCAGTTCCAGCCGGATTATTTCGCCATCGAATCCGTGTTTATGGCGAAGAACGCTGATTCCGCCTTAAAGCTCGGCCAGGCGCGCGGCGCGGCGATCGTGGCGGCGGTTAACCACGAATTGCCGGTGTTTGAATACGCCGCCCGTCAGGTGAAACAGACGGTGGTCGGTATCGGAAGCGCGGAGAAAAGCCAGGTGCAGCACATGGTGCGCACCCTGCTGAAGCTTTCCGCCAATCCGCAGGCGGACGCGGCGGATGCGCTGGCCATCGCCATCACCCACTGCCACGTTACGCAAAACTCGATGCAGATGAGCGAATCAAGACTCAATCTGGCGCGGGGACGATTAAAATAACCTGCGCGGGTCAGGAAGATAAGGCTGGATATGTATCCAGCCTTTTTTATATGATAAGCGCAATTTTTGGCACAACCGCTAAACGCAGGAGCACAACGTGATTGGTCGACTCAGAGGCATCATCCTGGAAAAACAGCCGCCGCTGGTATTAATGGAAGTGGGCGGCGTAGGGTATGAAGTCCATATGCCGATGACCTGCTTCTACGAACTGCCGGAAACCGGTAAAGAAGCGGTAGTGTTTACCCAGTTTGTGGTGCGTGAAGACGCCCAGCTGTTGTATGGTTTCAATAATAAGCAGGAGCGCACCCTGTTCCGCGAGCTGATTAAGGTGAACGGCGTTGGGCCCAAGCTTGCGCTGGCTATCCTTTCGGGCATGTCCGCGCAGCAGTTCGTGAACGCCGTAGAGCGCGAAGAGATCGGCTCGCTGGTCAAGCTGCCGGGCGTAGGCAAGAAAACCGCCGAGCGCCTAATCGTCGAGATGAAGGACCGCTTCAAGGGCATGCATGGCGATCTGTTCACGCCGGCGGCGGACCTGGTGCTCAGCTCGCCGGATAACGGCGCCGCGGACGATGCGGAGCAGGAAGCAGTTGCCGCGCTGGTTTCCCTGGGCTATAAACCTCAGGAAGCCAGTCGTATGGTGAGTAAAGTGGGCCGCGCGGGCGCCGATTGCGAAACCCTGATCCGCGAAGCCCTCCGCGCCGCACTTTGAGGTAAAGGATGATTGAAGCAGACCGTCTGGTATCGCCAGACACCATCAACCCGGATGAATTAATTGACCGCGCCATCCGCCCGCGCTTTCTGGCGGATTACGTCGGCCAGCCGCAGGTCAGCTCGCAGATGGAGATTTTTATCCAGGCGGCGAAACTGCGTGGGGACGCGCTCGATCATCTGTTAATTTTCGGCCCGCCTGGGCTGGGTAAAACCACGCTCGCCAACATCGTTGCCAATGAAATGGGCGTGAATCTGCGCACCACTTCCGGCCCGGTACTGGAGAAGGCCGGGGATCTGGCGGCCATGCTGACCAACCTCGAGCCGCACGACGTGCTGTTTATCGATGAAATTCACCGCCTTTCGCCGGTGGTGGAAGAAGTGCTTTATCCGGCGATGGAGGACTACCAGCTGGATATTATGATTGGCGAAGGCCCGGCGGCCCGCTCAATCAAAATCGATCTGCCTCCGTTCACCCTGATTGGCGCAACGACGCGCGCCGGCTCCTTAACGTCGCCGCTGCGCGACCGTTTCGGCATCGTGCAGCGCCTGGAGTTTTATCAGGTGGCGGATTTGCAGCACATCGTCGGGCGCAGCGCAGCCGTGCTGGGGCTTGAGATGAGCGAAGACGGCGCGCTGGAAGTGGCCAGACGCGCGCGCGGTACGCCGCGTATCGCTAACCGTTTATTACGCCGCGTGCGTGATTTTGCCGAAGTACGCCACGACGGCACCATCAGCGCCGACATTGCCTCCCAGGCGCTGGATATGCTCAATGTGGATACGGAAGGGTTCGATTATATGGACCGCAAGCTGCTGCTGGCGGTCATCGATAAGTTTCTCGGCGGCCCGGTCGGGCTGGATAACCTGGCGGCGGCCATCGGCGAAGAGCGTGAAACCATCGAAGACGTGCTCGAACCCTTCCTGATCCAGCAGGGCTTCCTGCAGCGCACCCCGCGCGGGCGCATCGCCACGCCAAGAGCCTGGACCCACTTCGGGATTGTGCCTCCGGCGATGCCGTAAAAAAGGCGCCTCAGGCGCCTTTTTTTATGCCGCAGTCTTCTTCGCCATGCTCAGCGTAAACAGCGCCGCCGCGCACAGCACTACCGAAGGCCCGGCCGGCGTATCGTAAAACGCCGAGAAGGTCAGTCCGCCGGTTACCGCAATCATGCCCACGATAACCGCAAAGCCCGCCATCTGTTCAGGCGTGCGGGCAAAGCGCCTGGCGGTCGCCGCCGGAATAATCAACAGCGAAGTGATAATCAGCGCGCCGACAAACTTCATGGCGACGCCAATGGTCAGCGCCGTCACCAGCATCAGCAGCATTTTGACCCGCTGCAGGTTGACGCCGTCCACGTGCGCGAGATCCGGGCTGATGGTCATCGACAGCAAATTACGCCACTGCCATAACAGCACGCCAACCACCACGGCAACGCCAAGGCCGATAGAGATAAGATCCGGCAGGGTAACCGAGAGCAAATCGCCGAACAGGTAGGCCATCAGATCGACGCGCACGTTGGCCATCAGGCTGACCACCACCAGACCGAGCGACAGGGCGCTGTGCGCCATAATGCCCAGCAGGGTGTCAATCGCCAGGTGCGGACGTTTTTCCAGCCACACCAGCCCCAGCGCCAGCACCAGCGTGACGGCGATCACCGCGTAAAAAGGATTCACGTTCAGCAGCAGACCGAAGGCCACGCCCAGCAAAGAGGCGTGGGAGAGGGTATCGCCAAAATAGGACATCCGGCGCCAGACGACGAACGACCCCAACGGACCCGCGGCGCAGGCAAGCAATATCCCGGCAAACCAGCCGGGCAACAACAGTTCAATCATGGCTGGCCATTCCCTCTGCGCAGAATAATGCGTCCGGTAAGATCGTGACGATGGTTATGATGATGGCGATAAATACCCAGCTGTTCAGCGCCGCGCTGGCCGAACATGGAGATAAACTCCGGGTGCATGGAGACCACTTCCGGCGTGCCGGAGCAGCAGATGTGATGGTTCAGGCACAGCACGTCGTCGGTTTTCGCCATCACCAGATGCAGGTCGTGGGAGACCATCAGCACCGCGCAGTCCAGCTCGTGACGCAGCTGGTCAATCAGGTTATAGAGCGCCAGCTGGCCGTTGACGTCCACGCCCTGGGTCGGCTCATCAAGCACCAGCAGCTGCGGACGGTTGAGCAAGGCGCACGCCAGCAGAACCCGCTGGTTTTCGCCGCCGGAAAGTTTTTGCATGGGCGCGTCAATAAGATGCGCCGCCTGCACGCGTTTTAGCGCAGGCAGGATATCGCTTTTCTTCACGCCGGGACGCAGGCGCATAAAGCGATTGACCGTCAGCGGCAGCGTGGCGTCAAGATGGAGTTTTTGCGGCACATAGCCGATGCGTAAACCGCGGTCGCGCTTGATGACGCCGGCGTCGGGTGCTACCAGCCCCAGCACTACGCGCACCAGGGTGGATTTTCCGGCGCCGTTCGGCCCCAGCAAAGTAAGAATGCGCCCCGGTTTTAGATCGAGAGAAATATCAGACAGCACGCGGCGCTGCCCGAACGAGACGGAGATATTTTCCAGTGAAACTAAATTTGTCATGACATTTCAGGGGTTGCAGAAGTTAGCGGATGTTATAATATCACACTTCTCATATTCACAACGATGATAAGTCGCATTATGTTACATAAAAACACACTTCTTTTCGCTGGTTTTTCAGCCGCTCTTTGGGGCGCAGCCGTGCAGCCTTCCCAGGCCGCGGTGGTCGCGTCCATCAAGCCGCTGGGCTTTATCGCTTCTGCCATCGCCGACGGCGTGACCCCTACCGAAATTTTGCTTCCCGACGGCGCCTCCGAACATGACTATGCGCTGCGGCCTTCTGATGTAAAACGCTTACAGGGCGCGGGCTTAGTCGTCTGGGTCGGGCCGGAGATGGAAGCCTTCATGCAAAAATCCGTCAGCCAGCTGCCGCCGCAAAAACAGCTGGCGCTTGCGGCGTTAAAAGAAGTGAAGCCTTTGCTGATGAAAGGCGACGATGACGACGAACATGAGCATGCGCAACATGCCCATTCCGCGGAAAACAGTGATGACGATCACCATCATGGTGAATACAACATGCATATCTGGCTCTCGCCTGAGATAGCGCGCCTGTCAGCGGTTGCAATCCACGATAAATTAGTGGAACTTATGCCCCAAAATAGAACCCAACTTGACGCCAATCTGCAGAAGTTCGAGGCCGGATTATCCAGCACCGATAAGCAGCTTGGTAGCGTGCTGGCACCTTTGAAAGGAAAAGGGTATTTCGTTTTTCACGACGCCTATGGCTACTTTGAAAAACACTACGGATTAACGCCGCTTGGCCACTTTACCGTCAACCCCGAAATCCAACCCGGTGCGCAGCGTTTACATGAAATCAGAACACAGTTGGTTGAGCATAAAGCGGTCTGCGTTTTTGCTGAACCACAGTTCAGGCCAGCGGTAATTAACGCCGTCGCCCGTGGTACTAACGTCCGTTCCGGCTCGTTAGATCCGCTGGGTATCGGTATCGCGCCGGGTAAAGACAGCTATATGCAGTTTTTGACCGGCCTTGCGAATCAGTATGCGAGCTGCCTGAAAGGAGATTAACGAGGAAGTGAATACGTGCAACAGATAGCCCGCTCTGTCGCCCTGGCATTTGACAATCTGTCCCGGCCCCATCGCGTTATGCTGGGGTCGCTCACGGTTCTTACTTTAGCGGTCGCCGTCTGGCGGCCCTATGTTTACCACCCGGAAGCCAGCCCCGTCATCAAAACCATCGAGCTTGAAAAGAAAGAAATCCGCTCTTTGCTGCCGGAAGCCAGTGAACCCATCGACCAGCCGACGCTTGACGAAGGCGACGACGCTCTCCCGCAGGATGAGCTGGACGATAAAACCTCCGATGAGGCGGGCGTTCATGAATACGTCGTTTCCACCGGCGATACGCTCAGCAGCATTCTGAATCAGTACGGCATCGATATGGGCGACATCAGCCAGCTGGCCACCGTCGATAAAGACCTGCGCAACCTGAAAATCGGCCAGCAGATCTCCTGGACGCTGACCGCGGACGGCGAGCTGCAGCGCCTGACCTGGGAGATGTCCCGCCGCGAAACCCGTACCTATGACCGTTCCGGCAATACCTTTAAGCTCAGCAGCGAAATGCAGCAGGGCGACTGGGTCAACAGCGTGCTCAAAGGCACCGTTGGCGCAAGCTTCGTCAGCAGCGCGAAGGACGCAGGCCTGACCAGCGCTGAAATCAGCTCCGTTATCAAAGCGATGCAGTGGCAGATGGATTTTCGCAAGCTGAAGAAAGGCGATGAATTCTCGGTCCTGATGTCCCGGGAAATGCTGGGCGGCAAGCGTGAACAAAGCCAGCTGGTGGGCGTTCGTCTGCGCAGCAGCGGCAAAGACTATTACGCGATTCGCGGCGACGACGGCAAGTTCTACGATCGCAGCGGCTCGGGCCTGGCGAAAGGTTTTATGCGTTTCCCGACGGTAAAACAGTTCCGTATCTCCTCGAACTTTAATCCGCGTCGCCTTAACCCGGTAACCGGACGCATTGCGCCGCATAAAGGCGTCGACTTTGCGATGCCGCAGGGAACGCCCGTGCTGTCGGTGGGCGACGGCGAAGTGGTGATGGCAAAACGTAGCGGCGCGGCGGGCTTTATCGTTGCCATCCGTCACGGACGTACTTACACCACACGCTATATGCACCTGAAAAAACTGCTGGTAAAACCAGGCCAGAAGGTGAAGCGCGGCGACCGCATTGCGCTTTCCGGTAACACTGGCCGCTCTACCGGCCCGCACCTTCACTATGAGGTGTGGATTAACCAGCAGGCCGTAAATCCGCTGACGGCGAAGCTGCCGCGTACCGAAGGGCTGACCGGTTCTGACCGCCGTGATTATCTGGCCCAGGTGCGTGAAGTTGTTCCGCAGCTGCGCTTTGATTAATCCTTCACAACGCGCATAAAACGAAAGCCGGCGCCCGGGCGCCGGCTTTTTCTTTTGTCTGGCAGCAGTTGCCCCGCTAAACTACGGCTAAATTCATGACATCAATGATTTGATGCTGTACTGAGAACCTGCATGGAAAAAGCAAAAAAAAGTCATAGCGAATTTATCCCCGAATTCCAGAAGGCCTTCTGGCACCCTCGCTACTGGGGAGCCTGGCTGGGCGTTGGCGCTTTTGCAGGGCTTGCCTTATTGCCGCCGTCGCTGCGCGACCCGCTATTAGGCAAGGCTGGGCGCATCGCCGGGCGATTCGGCAAGGGCGCGCGCCGCCGCGCGCAGATTAATTTGCTCTACTGTTTCCCCGAGCTGCCGGAAGCCGAGCGCGAGGCCATCATCGACGAGATGTTCGCTACCGCGCCGCAGGCAATGGTGCTGATGGCGGAATTAGGCCTGCGCGATCCGAAGAAGGTGATGCAGCGCGTTGACTGGCACGGGAAAGAGATCGTCGACGAGCTTAAGGCCCGTGAAGAGAACGTTATCTTCCTCGTGCCTCACGGCTGGGCCGTGGATATTCCGGCGATGCTGATGGCCGCTGACGGCCAGAAGATGGCGGCGATGTTCCATAACCAGGGCAACGCGCTGTTCGATTACGTCTGGAATACCGTGCGCCGCCGCTTCGGCGGCCGCATGCACGCGCGAAATGACGGCATCAAACCCTTTATCAGCTCCATACGCCAGGGCTACTGGGGCTACTATCTGCCGGATCAGGATCACGGCGCCGAGCACAGCGAGTTCGTGGACTTCTTTGCCACCTACAAAGCGACGCTGCCGGCGATTGGCCGCCTGATGAAAGTCTGTCGCGCCCGCGTGGTGCCGCTTTTCCCGGTGTATAACAGTAAAACCCACCGGCTGGATATTTTTATTCGCCCGCCGATGGACGATCTGATTGACGCGGATGACAGCAGGATCGCCCGGCGCATGAATGAAGAGGTGGAGATTTTTGTCCGTCCGAACCTTGCGCAGTATACCTGGATCCTGAAGCTGCTGAAAACGCGTAAAGAGGGGGAAACCGAGCCCTATCGCCGCAAAGAGCTGTTTCCTAAAAAATAAGAAAGGGGCCGTTCGGCCCCTTTTTTCATCACGCTGATTTTTACTCAACGCACAGGATGCGCGTGGTGTTGGTGGTGCCGATGGTGCTCATTACGTCGCCCTGGGTGACGATAACCAGGTCGCCGGACACCAGGTAGCCTTTGTCGCGCAGCAGGTTAACGGCGTCGCTGGCGGCGGCTACGCCGTCGCTCTGGCTGTCAAAATACACCGGCGTTACGCCACGGTACAAAGAGGTCAGGTTCAGCGTACGCTCGTGGCGGGACATGGCGAAAATCGGCAGCCCGGAGCTGATACGTGAGGTCATCAGCGCGGTGCGGCCAGACTCGGTCATGGTGATGATCGCGGTAACCCCTTTCAGGTGGTTTGCCGCATACATCGCGGACATGGCGATCGCTTCTTCCACGTTGTCGAACTCTACGTCCAGACGGTGTTTGGAAACGTTGATGCTTGGGATTTTTTCCGCGCCCAGGCAAACGCGGGCCATCGCCGCCACGGTTTCGGCCGGATACTGGCCCGCGGCGGTTTCCGCAGAGAGCATGACCGCATCGGTGCCATCAAGCACGGCGTTCGCCACGTCCATAACTTCGGCGCGGGTTGGCATCGGGTTGGTGATCATCGACTCCATCATCTGGGTTGCGGTGATCACGGCGCGGTTCAGCTTGCGCGCGCGGCGAATCAGGGTCTTCTGAATGCCGACCAGCTCCGGATCGCCGATTTCAACGCCAAGGTCGCCGCGGGCAACCATAACCACGTCGGAGGCGAGGATAACGTCATCCATTGCCGCCTCATCGCAAACGGCCTCGGCACGCTCCACCTTCGCCACGATTTTAGCGTCGCAGCCCGCGTCGCGCGCCAGGCGGCGGGCGTAGTTCAGGTCTTCGCCGCAGCGCGGGAAGGAGACGGCCAGATAATCGACGCCGATTTTCGCCGCGGTGACGATATCGGCTTTGTCTTTGTCGGTCAGCGCTTCCGCAGACAGGCCGCCGCCGAGTTTGTTGATGCCTTTATTGTTGGACAGCGGGCCACCGACGGTAACCTCGGTGAACACCTTCATCCCCTGGACCTCCAGCACTTTCAGCTGCACGCGGCCATCGTCAAGCAGCAGGATGTCGCCGGGCACGACGTCGGCAGGCAGGCCTTTATAGTCGATGCCCACTTTCTCTTTGTCGCCTTCGCCTTTACCGAGGTTGGCATCGAGCAGGAACCTGTCGCCGATGCTGAGGAAAACTTTGCCTTCTTTGAAGGTGGAGACGCGAATTTTAGGACCCTGCAGGTCGCCCAGAATAGCGACATGGCGACCCAGTTTCGCGGCAATTTCACGAACTTTATCCGCGCGCAGCTGGTGATCTTCCGCTGTACCGTGGGAGAAGTTCATTCGCACCACGTTAGCGCCGGCTGCGATAATCTTTTCCAGATTATTGTCGCGGTCGGTTGCCGGGCCGAGGGTGGTAACGATTTTGGTTCTACGTAGCCGTCTGGACATGTATTACTCCGTTGACTGAAACAACTTTGGTGTTGCGTGAACAAAAAACTCGGTTAGTCAGGGGCGCTTAACCGCGCAAAGGGACAACTTAACCGAACGACCTAAAAAGTTACAGCTTTGTTATTAAAACTTAGTGATTATCGCCAGGCGCAAAGCGCCCCTTATCAAAACGCGATTCTTTGAGCGCTTCTTTGACTCGCTTCAAGTTATCCCTGAATTTCGCGCCGCGGCGTAAAGTAAAACCGGTTGCCAGGACGTCAATCACGGTCAGCTGTGCAAGACGCGACACCATCGGCATATAGATGTCGGTGTCTTCCGGGACATCGAGCAATAAAGAAAGGGTCGCTTCCTGGGCGAGCGGCGACCCCTGCGAAGTAATGGCCAGCACGATGGCGTCGTTTTCGCGCGCCAGCTGCGCCAGCTCAACAAGATTCTTTGTGCGGCCGGTATGGGAAATCAGCACCACCACGTCCTCTTCGCTGCAGTTCATACAGCTCATACGCTGCATCACGACGTCGTCTGAGTAGAAAACCGGCACGTTAAAGCGGAAAAATTTGTTCATCGCGTCGTGGGCGACGGCGGCGGAGGCGCCCAGCCCAAAGAAGGCGATTTTCTTCGCCTGGGTGAGCAAATCCACCGCGCGATTTACCGCGGCCATATCAAGGGTTTGCCGCACCTGGTCGAGGCTTGCCATCGCCGACTCGAAGATTTTGCCGGTATAGGATTCAACGCTGTCGTCCTCGTCAACATTCCTGTTTACATAAGGCGTTCCATTCGCCAGACTTTGCGCTAAATGTAATTTAAAATCAGGGAAGCCTTTGGTTTCCAGGCGGCGGCAAAAGCGGTTGACCGTGGGTTCACTGACGTCGGCGTTGCGGGCAAGGGTGGCGATACTGGAGTGAATGGCGTCCTGCGGGACGGCGAGAATCACTTCTGCGACTTTACGCTCTGATTTGCTAAGGTGTTCCAGCTGTGACTGGATTTTTTCCAGCATATTCATAGTTAACAGGCGCTCATGGATTTTGTCGATTTCAGAAAACGAAGAAATCGAGACAGGTTTTAGCAAGAATATACGCTTGCCGTACCCCTAAAGGGCAAGTAAATAGGTTTGAATTTGTTGTTTTTTTTCATTACATGATCGGCGTCTAACTTTAGATAAGATCCTGCTAAGCAAAAAAACGTCATTAAATTTCACTTAGGGATGGAAGCGGCCCGCCCGTCGCGGGCTTTCCGTCCTGAGCACGATCGGACAACCCCCGATCGTTTACGTAAATTCATAAAAGGCGCTACATTGCCTTGTAATTAAATTACAAGAGCGACCTGGTACAAGATACCCGAAACGAGGAGAACGACATGGCGGTAACACAGACAGCTCAGGCATGTGACCTGGTGATTTTCGGTGCAAAAGGCGACCTTGCGCGTCGAAAACTGCTGCCGTCCCTGTATCAGTTGGAAAAAGCGGGGCAGATCCATCCGGAAACGCGCATCCTGGGCGTTGGCCGCGCTGACTGGAGCAAAGAGGCGTACACCAAAGTGGTACGCGAAGCGCTCGAAACCTTCATGAAAGAGAAGATTGACGAAAGCCTGTGGGACAAGCTGAGCAGCCGTCTTGATTTCTGCAACCTGGATGTCAACGACACCGCGGCTTTTAACAAACTGGGTAAAATGCTCGACCAGCAAAAGCGCGTCACCATCAACTATTTTGCGATGCCGCCAAGCACCTTCGGCGCCATCTGCAAGGGGCTGGGCAAAGCGAAGCTGAATGCCAAACCGGCCCGCGTGGTAATGGAAAAACCGCTGGGCACCTCTCTTGTCACCTCTCAGGAAATCAACGATCAGGTTGGCGAGTACTTTGAGGAGTGCCAGGTTTACCGCATCGACCATTATCTGGGTAAAGAGACGGTGCTAAACCTGCTGGCGCTGCGTTTCGCCAACTCCCTGTTTGCCAACAACTGGGATAACAAAACTATCGATCACGTGGAGATCACCGTCGCTGAAGAAGTGGGCATCGAAGGCCGCTGGGGCTACTTCGACCAGGCCGGCCAGATGCGCGATATGATTCAGAACCACCTGCTGCAGATCCTTTGCATGATTGCCATGTCCCCGCCTTCCGATCTCACCGCGGACCATATCCGCGACGAGAAGGTGAAAGTGCTGCAATCCCTGCGCCGTATCGATCGCTCAAACGTGCGTGAGAAAACGGTGCGCGGCCAGTACACCGCCGGCTTCGCGCAGGGCAAAAAAGTGCCCGGCTATCTGGAAGAGGAGGGCGCTAACAAGTCGAGCAGCACCGAAACTTTTGTCGCTATCCGCGTTGATATCGACAACTGGCGCTGGGCGGGCGTGCCTTTCTATCTGCGCACCGGCAAACGCCTGCCGGCCAAATGTTCAGAAGTTGTGGTCTACTTTAAGAGCCCGGCGCTGAACCTGTTCAAAGATTCCTGGCAGGATCTGCCGCAGAACAAGCTGACCATTCGTCTGCAGCCGGACGAAGGGGTGGATATCCAGGTGCTTAACAAGGTGCCGGGTCTGGATCACAAGCACAACCTGCAGACCACCAAATTAGATTTAAGCTACTCGGAAACCTTTAACGAGTCCCATCTGGCGGATGCCTACGAGCGCCTGCTGCTGGAAACCATGCGCGGGATTCAGGCGCTGTTCGTGCGCCGTGACGAAGTGGAAGAGGCCTGGAAATGGGTCGACTCCATCACCGAAGCCTGGGCTGCGGACAACGACGCGCCGAAACCGTACCAGGCGGGAACCTGGGGACCGGTGGCATCCGTGGCGATGATCACCCGCGACGGCCGTTCATGGAATGAATTCGAGTAGGCGGAAAGTGCAAAACCGCTGGAAAAGGGAATTTATTTTACCGGTAACATGATCTAACTCAGACGTGGTAGAAATTTTTATCATTAAAAGCCCTGACTGGATTCACCAGCGGGGCTTTTTTATTTACACTAGCTGAAGCGATTTTGCCCGAATGCCATGGAGAGCGGCTGCTTCAGTAATAAAACAGCCGGTGATTTATTCCTCCTGCGCGCTGCGCTGGCAGCCACTTTATGAGGTCCCTTTATGAATCCGAATTTGTTACGCGTAACACAGCGCATCGTTGAGCGCTCGAAAGAAACCCGTGCCGCCTATCTGGCGCGCATCGAAAAAGCGAAGAGCAACACCGTTCATCGTTCCGAGCTGGCGTGCGGTAACCTGGCCCACGGCTTTGCCGCCTGCCAGCCGGAAGATAAGGCAGCGCTGAAAAGCATGCTGCGTAACAATATCGCCATTATTACCTCCTATAACGATATGCTTTCGGCGCATCAGCCCTATGAGTCTTATCCGGAGCAGATCCGCAAGGCGCTGCATAGCGTGGGCGCGGTGGGGCAGGTTGCGGGCGGCGTTCCGGCAATGTGCGATGGCGTGACCCAGGGGCAGGACGGCATGGAGCTCTCTTTGCTAAGCCGCGAAGCGATCGCGATGTCCGCCGCGATCGGCCTGTCGCATAACATGTTCGACGGCGCGCTGTATCTTGGCGTGTGCGACAAAATTGTCCCCGGCCTGACCATGGCCGCGCTGTCCTTTGGCCATCTGCCGGCGGTCTTCGTGCCGTCAGGCCCGATGGCCAGCGGCCTGGCTAACAAAGAAAAAGTGCGCATCCGCCAGCTTTACGCGGAAGGTAAAGTTGACCGCAACGCGCTGCTGGAGTCAGAGGCCGCCTCTTACCATGCGCCGGGCACCTGTACTTTCTACGGCACCGCCAACACCAATCAAATGGTGGTGGAGTTTATGGGCATGCAGCTGCCGGGCTCCTCTTTCGTTCATCCGGACGCGCCGCTGCGCCAGCAGCTGACGGCCGCCGCCGCGCGCCAGGTGACCCGCCTGACCGGCAACGGTAACGAGTGGATGCCGTTAGGCAGGATGATTGACGAGAAGGTCGTGGTGAACGGTATCGTTGCCCTGCTGGCGACGGGCGGCTCCACCAACCACACCATGCACCTGGTAGCGATGGCGCGCGCGGCGGGCATTATCATTAACTGGGATGACTTCTCCGACCTTTCTGACGTGGTGCCGCTGCTGGCGCGCCTGTATCCAAACGGCCCGGCTGATATCAACCACTTCCAGGCCGCGGGCGGCGTGCCTGTGCTGGTGCGCGAGCTGCTTAAAGGCGGCTTGCTGCACGAAGACGTCAACACCGTTGCCGGTTTCGGTTTGCATCATTACACCCTCGAGCCCTGGCTTGATAACGGCCGGCTGGCCTGGCGTGAAGGCGCCGAAACGGCGCTGGATAGCGAAGTCATCGCCAGCTTCGATAAACCTTTCTCTAAGCACGGCGGCACCAAAGTGCTGAGCGGCAACCTTGGCCGCGCGGTAATGAAAACCTCCGCCGTGCCGGCGGAAAACCAGATTATCGAAGCGCCGGCGGTGATTTTTGAAAGCCAGCATGACGTTGTTCCGGCCTTCGAAGCGGGCCCTCCTTGACCGGGATTGCGTGGTCGTTGTGCGCCATCAGGGGCCTAAAGCGAACGGCATGCCAGAATTACATAAACTTATGCCGCCGCTTGGGGTATTATTGGACCGCCGTTTCAAAATTGCGTTAGTCACCGATGGACGCCTGTCGGGTGCTTCAGGTAAGGTACCCTCCGCTATCCACGTCACGCCGGAAGCCTATGACGGCGGGCTGCTGGCAAAAGTTCAGGATGGCGACATGATTCGCGTCAACGGCCAGACGGGTGAACTGACGCTCCTGGTCGATGAGGCCGAGCTTGAGAAACGCACCGCCTTCCATCCCGACCTGAGCGCCGAGCGCGTCGGGACGGGTCGTGAGCTCTTCGGCGCGTTGCGTGAGCAGTTATCAGGTGCGGAACAGGGCGCGACCTGCATTAAATTTTAAGCACCCCCGCGGCGAGCGCCGCGGCGGTAACAGATTATAAAGTTGGCTTAAGAGGCTCTGAGATGAAAAACTGGAAAACCACCGCGGAACAGATCCTGAAAACGGGTCCGGTCGTTCCTGTTATCGTAGTGAACAAGCTGGAACACGCTGTGCCAATGGCGAAAGCGCTGGTCGCAGGCGGCGTGCGCGTGCTGGAAGTGACCCTGCGCACGCCATGCGCGATGGACGCTATCCGCGCCATCGCCAAAGAAGTGCCGGAAGCCATCATTGGCGCGGGCACCGTGCTTAATCCTCAGCAGCTGGCCGAAGTGACCGAAGCCGGCGCGCAGTTTGCCATCAGCCCGGGCCTGACCGAGCCTTTGTTGAAAGCCGCGACCGAAGGCACTATCCCTCTGATTCCGGGCATCAGCACCGTTTCTGAACTGATGCTGGGCATGGATTACGGCCTGAAAGAGTTCAAATTCTTCCCGGCGGAAGCTAACGGCGGCACCAAAGCGCTGCAGGCCATCGCAGGGCCTTTCGCCAACGTGCGTTTCTGCCCGACCGGCGGCATCTCTCCGGCCAACTACCGCGATTACCTGGCGCTGAAAAGCGTGCTGTGCATCGGCGGTTCATGGCTGGTGCCGGCGGATGCGCTGGAAGCCGGCGATTACGACCGCATCACTAAGCTTGCTCGCGAAGCGGTTGAAGGCGCGAAAGCCTGATTCAGACTGGCCTTTGCGTAGGGCGGACGGCAACAGCGCCATCCGCCGAAGCCTCTCCCTTTCCGGGAGAGGTTTTTTAACCTTCTACCCGCACCGCCGCCGCAGCCTGAACCGCGCGCTCTACCGCATTTTCGATATCGCTGCCCGTTGCCAGCGCTACGCCCATCCGACGTTTGCCGCTGATTTCCGGCTTGCCGAACAAACGCACCTGCAAACCCGCACCTACCGCCGCATGGACATTGCCAAACTTCACGTTATCGCTGGTTAGCTCCGGCAAAATAACCGCGGATGCCGCCGGGCCGTACTGACGAATATCGCCAACCGGCAGGCCGAGGAAGGCGCGCACGTGGAGAGCAAACTCGGACATATCCTGCGAAATCAGCGTGACCATGCCGGTGTCATGGGGACGAGGGGAGACCTCGCTGAAAATCACTTCATCGCCGCAGACAAACAGCTCCACGCCAAACAGGCCGTAGCCGCCGAGGGCGACCACAACTTTCTGCGCGATGTCTTTCGCGCGCGCAAGGGCCAGCTCGCTCATTTGCTGCGGCTGCCATGACTCGCGATAGTCGCCGTCTTCCTGGCGATGGCCAATCGGCGCGCAGAAATGAACGCCGTCCACGGCGCTGATGGTCAGCAGGGTAATTTCAAAATCGAAGTTAACCACCCCTTCGACGATAACTTTGCCTTTGCCGGCGCGTCCGCCTTGCTGCGCATATTCCCAGGCTTTCGCCAGCTGTTCGCGGGTACGCACGAAGCTCTGGCCTTTGCCGGAGGAGCTCATCACCGGCTTAACGATGCAGGGCAGGCCAATCTCTTGCGCCGCCTGCAGGAAATCAGCTTCAGCGTCGGCGAAGCGGTAGCCTGAGGTGGGAAGAGACAGCTCTTCGGCAGCCAGACGGCGAATGCCTTCGCGGTTCATGGTGAGTTTCGTTGCCCGGGCGCACGGCACGACGTGCTGGCCCTGCTGCTCAAGCTCGATCAGCATATCGGTGGCGATAGCCTCGATTTCGGGAACGATAAAATCAGGTTTCTCCGCCAGCACCAGCGCTTTTAGCTCCGCTGCGTCAAGCATATTGATGACGTGGCTGCGGTGCGCCACGTGCATCGCCGGCGCATCCGCATAGCGGTCGACCGCGATGACTTCCAGCCCCAGACGCTGGCATTCAATGGCGACTTCTTTTCCTAATTCCCCCGAGCCTAACAGCATAACGCGCGTGGCCGCTGGACGCAGGGCCGTTCCCAACATTGACATAATCCGCCTACCCGATGTGATAAAATAAACGGCCGCAGTATATACGAAAACGTTTGCGTACGCAGCGTCTTTCCCGCTTGCGGAGCAGGGGAAATGGACTTATACTGTATAAATACACAGTTAAACGGAGCTGCAAATATGGCGGTTGAAATTAAATACGTTGTGGTGCGAGAGGGGCAGGAAAAAATGTCTTTTGCCAGTAAAAAAGATGCGGATGCCTATGACAAAATGCTCGACCTGGCCGAGGTGTTAGGCGACTGGCTGCAGCAAAGCCCGGTCGCCTTCGAAGAAGGCCAAAGCGACGTGCTGGCGATGTGGCTGGCCGAAAACAAAGACGCGCTCTCTACGGTATTAAAAAGCGGTAAACTACCGCAAGCCGCGGCGGACAGCGCTGAACAGGCGTCGGCTGAAGATAACGTTACCGAGCATCCCGGCCGTAAACGCACTAAGGCGGCGTAGGTTCGCTTAGACGCTTGCGCAATACCGGTTTTGTACCAGGCTTTTTCTGATAACCAGGCATCAGGAGAGCCTTATGAACAAAATCGGTATTGTGCTGTGTACGGCCTGTTTTCTCACCAGCTTTCTCGCCTGCGCGGCGGAGTCTAACAAGGTTAAGTTTCCCCGCTGCGAAGGGCTGGATGCGGATGCCGTTGGCGATAGCGTGAAGAACGACTATCAACAAAACCGCATCGTGCGCTGGCCGAAGGAGCGCGAAAAGCTGGGCCAGGCCGACCCCGTCGTTTGGGTGAACAGCAAAGAGATCACCGGCAAAAACGGCCAGTGGAAGGTGCCGCTTACGGTGCGCGGCATGAACAGGGATATCCATTACACCGTGGTGGTGGATTGCAAAGCCGGAACCGCGGATTACCAGTCCTGATCTTCCCGCCGGGTTTTGCCCGGCGTGGTTATTTTCTCATCTTTAGTCTTATCAGACAGTTCTTGACGCCCGTTTGCTTACTCTCAGTCAGTTAAGCGATAACCCAAGGGGTGTCTCATGAGTAATTGGTTACAACAGATCCAGTCCATGCTGGGCCAGACCGGCCTTCCCGGCCCGCAAACGCAGCAAAACGGCGCGTCCGGCGCGGATCAGGGGCTCAGCAAACTGCTGGTGCCCGGCGCGTTAGGCGGCCTTGCCGGCCTGCTGCTGGCGAACAAATCTTCCCGCAAATTATTAACCAGGTACGGCACCAGCGCGCTGCTGGTGGGCGGCGGAGCCGTCGCCGGCAGCGTTTTATGGAATAAATATAAAGATCGTATCCGCCAGACGCATCAGGACGAGCCGCAGTTTGGGCAGCAGCAGTCGCCGGTGGACGTGCGCACCCGGCGCTTGATTATGGCGCTGGTGTTCGCCGCGAAAAGCGACGGCCACATCGATGACAAAGAGCGTCAGGCGATTGAACAGCAGCTGCGGGATGCCGATATCGAAGGGCCGGGGCGCACGCTGATTCAGGAAGCCATCGAAATGCCTCTCGATCCAAAACGCCTGGCGCAGGATGTAAAAAACGAGGAGGAAGCCCTCGAACTTTATTTCCTGAGCTGCGCGGCGATCGACGTCGATCATTTCATGGAGCGCAGCTATCTCAACGCCTTAGGCGATGAGCTGAAGATCCCGCAGGACGTGCGTGAAGGCATCGAGCAGGACCTCAAAAAACAGAAGCTAAGCCTGCCGGGTTAACCCCGGCTTTTTCCTCAAAAGCTCTCG
Source organism: Dryocola mayonis (assembly GCF_051307045.1). NCBI lineage: Bacteria > Pseudomonadati > Pseudomonadota > Gammaproteobacteria > Enterobacterales > Enterobacteriaceae > Dryocola > Dryocola mayonis. The sequence continues at coordinate 2,528,011 of NZ_CP150452.1, read as the reverse complement.
TTGCGCTTGCAAGCCTGTCTGAATTTGCCACCCTTACAGGGTGTTAACTAAAAATGAATAATGACATGCCACCAAAAGCGCAAAAGATCCCCCACACCCTGCATAAGCATGGTGACACACGAATCGATAACTATTACTGGCTGCGTGACGACGACCGTGATAACCCGGATGTCCTCAACTATCTGCACGAAGAGAACGACTACGGGCAGCGGGTCATGGCCACTCAGCAGGCGCTTCAGGAGCGCCTGCTTAAAGAGATGGTCGATCGCATTCCCCAGCATGACGTTTCGGCGCCCTACACGCAAAACGGCTACCGCTACCGGCAGGTGTATGAGGCGGGCAACGAATACGCTATCTACCAGCGCCAGTCGGTGGTGCTGTCGGAATGGGACGAGTGGGATACCCTGCTCGATGCGAACCGACGCGCGGCCCACAGTGAGTTTTACACCATGGGCGGGATGGCGATTACGCTGGATAATACGATTATGGCGCTGGCGGAAGATTACCTGTCGCGCCGTCAGTACGGGCTGCGTTTTCGCAATCTTGAAACCGGGAACTGGTATCCCGAGGTGCTCAGCAACGTCTCAACCAGCTTTGTCTGGGCGAACGATTCCTCCACGCTTTACTACGTGCGTAAGCACCCTAAAACGCTGCTGCCTTACCAGGTGTGGCGTCATACAGTCGGGCATCCCTCAACGGATGACCAGCTGGTGTACGAAGAGAAAGACGATACCTTCTACGTCAGCGTGCATAAAACGACCTCGCAACACTACATTCTGATTTACCTCGGCAGCGCCACGACGAGCGAGGTGCTGCTGCTGGATGCGGAATTACTGGATGCGGAGCCGCAGGTTTTTGCGCCGCGCCGCAAAGATCACGAATACACCCTCGATCACTTCCAGCATAATTTTTATTTACGCTCTAACCGGGAAGGCAAAAACTTTGGTTTATATCGCAGCAAAGTCCGCGATGAAAACCAGTGGGAGGTGCTTATCCCCGCGCGTGAACACATCATGCTGGAAGGCTTTACGCTGTTCACCGACTGGCTGGTGGTTGAGGAGCGCCAGCGCGGCCTGACCAGCCTGCGGCAGATCAACCGCAAAACCCGCGAAGTAACCGGGATCGCGTTTGACGATCCGGCTTACGTCACCTGGCTTGGTTACAATCCGGAGCCTGAATCCTCGCGGCTGCGTTATGGCTACTCGTCCATGACCATGCCGGACACCCTGTTTGAGCTGGATATGAACACCGGCGAACGCCGCGTTCTTAAGCAAACCGAGGTTTCCGGCTTTGATTCCGCCGATTATCGCAGCGAACACCTTTGGGTGACCGCGCGTGACGGCGTGCAGGTGCCGGTTTCGCTGGTTTACCACCGCAAGCACTTCCAGCGCGGGAAAAATCCCCTGCTGGTTTACGGCTACGGTTCCTACGGCAGCAGCATGGATGCCGATTTCAGCAGCAGCCGTCTTAGCCTGTTGGACAGGGGATTTGTCTTTGCCATCGCCCACGTGCGCGGCGGCGGCGAACTGGGCCAACAGTGGTATGAAGACGGTAAATACCTTAAGAAGATGAACACCTTCAATGACTATCTTGACGTCTGCGATGCGCTTTTAAAGCAGGGCTATGGCGATCCGAACCTGCTGTATGGCATGGGCGGCAGCGCGGGCGGCATGCTGATGGGCGCGGTGATCAATATGCGTCCTGAATTGTTCCACGGCGTTATCGCGCAGGTGCCTTTCGTTGATGTGGTCACCACCATGCTCGATGAATCCATCCCGCTGACTACCGGCGAGTTTGAGGAGTGGGGGAACCCGGAGAACGAGGAGTATTACTTCTACATGAAGCAATACAGCCCCTACGATCGGGTTTGTGAACAGGTTTACCCGCATATGCTGGTCACCACGGGCCTGCATGATTCCCAGGTGCAGTACTGGGAGCCCGCAAAATGGGTGGCCAAACTGCGCGATACCAAGCGGGACGACAACCTGCTGCTGCTGTGTACCGATATGGATTCCGGGCACGGCGGGAAATCCGGGCGCTTTAAATCTTATGAAGGGGTGGCGCTGGAGTACGCCTTTTTGATTGCCCTGGCGCAGGGGACATTGCCAGGGCGGGCGGGGTAGCGTTATTTAGCTTCCAGATAGTGCTTTAGCGTCATGCGCAGATCCGGGGTAAGCTCCTTGATGTTATTTAACATCCAGCGCAGGTAGCCCGGATCGTCTTGCGCAATCTCTTCAATTTTTTTACCGCGGTATTTACCAAACATCATGGTGTTAACCAGCGCGGGCCGCCCGGTAATGGTAACCATCTGCTCCGGCGTCCAGCCTGATTCATCCATAATGCGAATCAGCAGGGCCGCGGTGATGTAGCAGTCGAAAAGGGCGCGGTGATGGTGCAGGCCTGCCGGCGTCTCTACGCTCAGCTTCAGGGATTTGTAGAGCGCCATATTGCTGTATTTGATGCCCGGCCATAAACGGCGGGCCAGCTTTACGGTACAAATCCACTCGCCGGGCATATCTGGCAGCATGCGGCTGTCGAAGCTGGCGTTGTGCGCAACGTAATAGGGGCTGCCGTGATAGCGGGGAATAACCTCTTCAATCCACGGCTTATTCGCCACCATCTCTTCGGTGATTTTGTGAATAGCCATCGCCTGATGGCCGATCGGGCGATCCGGACGAACCAGGTCGCTCATCGGGTTGACTATCTTTCCGTTTTCAATATCAACGGACGCCACCTCTACCACGCCGCCCTGCAGCCCGCAGGTTTCCGTATCTATAACGCGCAGCATAATTACTCCAGATTGCCATCGAGCGCTTACTCAAAACGCTAGCGTAAAGGAATGACCTCGCCATGCCAACCTTTCTCATCGCGCCGGCCGATGGTCAGCAGCTCGCCATGGTCGGCTCTGACCACCAGCTGGCCGTAAGCGTCCCAGCAGGCGCTGCGCCCGGCGGTGCGATATTGACCGCAAGAAAAAGCGTGGTTGGCGAGCAGCACCGGCAGCCGATATTTATGCGCCCAGCGCTGCAGATACATTTCGTCATGCTGATAGCTGATTTCATTGACGAACCTGCCGGTGGCATACAGATCGGCGCCCGAGTTCGCGGCGCTGTGCGGCCCGGTTTCTTCATCGCTTGCGGCATTCAGGCTAATCGCAATGCTGCGATGATGATGACTGACCAGCGGCGCAGTATTTTCCTGGCCTGCGATGTCGCTACGTCGCGGCCTGCAGCAGGCTACTCGCGAACCTTCCGGTAAAAAGCTAACGAAACCCGTGGCAACGGCTTTCCCCTTGCGCAGGGGCATGCCGACGATAATGGTCATCTGGTGGGCGATAGCCGCTTCCTGCAGCGGGCAAAGAAGGCTGTCGCTAAAGGGAAGGGCGAGGGAAGCGGCCTGTTCGAGGTCGTAGCCCGTTAGCGAAAGCTCGGGAAAAATAAGTAAATCAATCTGCTCGGCGGCGGCTCGATGAATAAAATCTAAATGGTGAGAGATATTGGCCCGGAGGTCTCCGGGACGGGCGCCATATTGCGCAGCGGCAACGTTCCATGCAGGCATCATTTCTTCCTTAATCAATCCACCTCAGCGGCCCATCCCGGGCCGTGACAGGCGAGCTGTACTCATGGTCAACTGAACGGTAAAAAGCTTAGCATCACTTTTGTAAGAATGATTAAGGAAAACGCAATTATTTTATCTTTGGCTCATAAGGCAGGCGGGACAGGTGAACAGAAGCCAGACGATGGGCAATTAATCTTTCACGGAACCAGTTTCGCAGATTTTCCGGCTGTTCACGTTCGACGACCTCGGCGATAACCGGCATGTTGTAGCGCTCTTTAAAGGGCCACGCCCGCGGCGGCGAGATCGACGTTTACTTTGTCCATTTCATCCTGGGGTAAGTCGGCGAGATTGTAGTTCATAGCGTCCTCCGTTTTTGTCACGGCAGAAGGTACTGCGTGATGAACCCGATGACAAGTTTTTACCTGCATTGATAGCCGTTCTCAATTCGACTTAGTTAACACTCGGCGTTATCCTTTCGCCGTCTCACATAATAAAAAGGAATAGTTGATATGGCTTTCACCCTCCCGCGTATCCTGGCCGCAGCAGCATTTTTCGCTGCGATCTCCGCTTCTCCTGTTGTTTTCGCACACGCGCATCTTAAAAACCAGTACCCGGCGGCGAACGCTGCGGTAACGGCTGCGCCGCAGGCCCTGACGCTCGATTTTTCTGAGGGGATCGAGCCAAATTTCAGCGGCGTGAAAATTACCGGTCCGCAAGAGGCGGCGGTAAAAACCGGGGCGGTTAAACGCAACGAGAAGAACAGCAAACAGCTTATCGTACCGCTGGAAGAGTCGCTCAGGCCGGGCGACTATCTGGTTGACTGGCACGTGGTGTCCGTTGACGGGCATAAAACCAAAGGGAACTATCGCTTCAGCGTGAAATAAAGCGAGATGCTCTCAACGCTGTATATCGCGCTGCGGTTTATCCATTTTGCCGCTTTGATGGTGCTGTTTGGCAGCACCGTTTGCAGCGTGCTGCTTGTGCCGCAGGCGTTTAAACCCGTACTGGGCCGGCGGCTGGAGAAACAGTGGCGCTGCGCCCTGTGGCTGTCTTTGCTAAGCGCCGTACTGCTGCTTGCGGTACAGGCTGGCTTAATGGGCAGCGGCTGGGCGGATACCCTCAACCCGCAGGTTTGGCTTGCCGTGGCTGGAACGCAATTCGGCGCGGTCTGGCTGTGGCAAATTTTTCTTAGCGTTGTCACCGCTGCGGTCTATTTAATCAGGCCGCGTGCGCTGCAGAACGTATTGCTGCTGCTTGCCGCCGCGCAGTTAATTTTGCTGGCGGGCGTAGGGCATGCGGCGATGCGCGAGGGCATTCCGGGCGGTTTCCAGCGCCTGAATCACGCGGTGCATTTGCTTAGCGCCGCATGGTGGGCCGGAGGCTTGTTACCGCTGCTGATGTGCATGCGGCTGGCGCGCAGGCCGCGCTGGCGACAGGCGGCCATCATGGCGATGATGCGTTTTTCACGCTATGGGCATCTTGCCGTCGCGGCGGTGATAGCGACAGGCGTCGCCAACGCTGTGCTGATCCTCGGCGGGACTTTGCCGCTTGCAAGCAGCTATGTACAATTGCTGCTGGTGAAAGTTGTTCTGGTCGCGGTGATGGTGGCAATAGCGCTGATCAATCGCTATTTGCTGGTGCCGCGGTTTACCCGTGCGGCGGCGACGGCTGCGCAGCAACGTTTTATTCAGCTAACCTGGCTGGAATTGATTTTGTCGGTGGCGGTGCTTCTCGCGGTGAGCGCTTTTGCTACCTGGGAGCCGTTTTAGCGGCATACAGATCTAAGAGAGAGTCATGAAAAAGAGTATCCTGGCGCTGTTACTGCTGACCTGCAGCGGCGCGGCCCTTGCGGCATCACAAATCATTACGGTCAGCCGTTTTGAAATGGGCAAAGACAAATGGGCCTTCGATCGCGAGGAGGTCATGCTGAGCTGTCGGGCGAATCACGCCTTGTTTGCTATTAATCCCAGCACCCTGATGCAGTACCCGCTCAATGCCGAAGCGGAGCAGCAGGTAGCAAGCGGCAAAACGACAGGACAGCCCATCTCAGTAATACAGATTGACGACCCGAACGCGCCGGGTAAAAAAAAGAGCCTTGCGCCCTTTATCGAGCGCGCCGGGCAGTTGTGTAACTAAATCCCGCCTGCGCTTTACTCCAGTTCAAAAAAAACAGCAATAACCGTCAAGCGGTTACTGCTGTTTTCGCTGTAATAATCACCTGAAGCAAGGTTTTTTTCTGAACACTTTTGTGCCGGACTGGAAAACCTGCGTCGGTAATCTATTCTTAAGGGGCAAGGCGACTTAGCCTGCATTAATGCCAACTTTTAGCGCACGGCTCTCTCCCAAGAGCCATTTCCCTGGACCGAATATAGGAATCGTATTCGGTCTTTTTTTATCTATTGAAATACAAGGCGTTTTTACGTTATCCCTAACCTTGGCAAAGTGCTGCAGGCCTCGTATTTGCTTTAAACCATAACATACTCAGCACGGCGCTCGTCCAGGTATTTTTTCGATCGTTGTTAAATTTTGTGTCCGGCTATTCGCTGCGCCATTCCTTGCCCTATCCTTGCCATCTCATCTTCTGCTCTGTACCGACCTTACCCATCGCCTTTTAGGGTGTCGGGCACGGTCAAAACCTCTTCCGCTTTAAGCTACGGAGTAGTCTGGAATCAGCGCTTCGCAGCCGTGCGGGAGATAATTGCCGGGCGGTTATATCTGAGATAGTCTATTATTTATAGTTAGTTATGCCCGCGTGAAGCACACTATCTGCAGTCACCTTACTGGCGCATTGATGCGTTTGAGAAACCAGACGAGGTAAAAATGAGTATTGAAGAACACAAGCGAAAAGCCGAAGCGGAGATCTCCGCTCTGATCGCAAAAAAGATCGCTGAATTACGTAAAAAAACGGGAATGGAAGTCTCTGAAATCGAACTTACGCCTCGCGAAACCATGGCCGGCCTTGAGGGCTATGAAGTAAAAATTAAACTCATATAACTTTTGTCTAAAATGGTCGCTGCGGCGGCCTTTTTTGTGGCCGTCGTTACCGTCAGGCGCGGCTTAAACGCTCCTTACGCCGCCATTCCTGGCTATTCTTTATTATTCCCGTACAGACTGTCTGCCTGCTGAACGGCAGTAAATCTTCTTTGATGCCAGGCTCCGGGCTTGCTTTGCCGTAGGGCCCCGGTAAACCGTTAGCAAAGGAAAAACATTCATGGCGACTTATTTTGCAAATTATCATGGCTGGTTAAGTGATGCCCGCGAGATGGAAGATCAGAGCACATTCGTTTCCACAAGCGTGGGCGATAGTCTGGAATCTTATCTCGCGCCAAAAGCACATCTGCAGGATGGCATTCATGCCGGCGGCTTTTCACTTCTGTGCAAAGTTAAAGATGCGGGGAGGCAGCCATGAAAGAGCCTTCGCCGTCAGTAGCTAATGAGCTGGGCAAGTTATTGATCGAAAGAAAGTTATTTCTGACTACCGCCGAATCCTGCACCGGCGGGCACATCGCATCCACCCTGTGCGCGGTGGAAGATACCCCCCATTTTTATGGGACAGGCTTTGTCACCTTCAACGACGATGCCAAAAAAAAGGTGCTGGGCGTGCGGCCTGAAACTATCGATCGCTACACCGCGGTCAGCGGCCAGACGGTGACGGAAATGGCCGCCGGCGCGTTACGTCTTTCGGGCGCCGATGCGAGTATCGCGGTCAGCGGCTATGCCGGCCCGGAAGGGGGAGAAGACGGCACGCCGGCAGGCACCGTATGGTTTGCATGGCAGCTGCCTGATGCGGAAACCTATATAAAATCAGCGCATTTCAAAGGCGACTGCCGGTCGGTCATAGTGCAGGCCGCGGAATACGCCCTGGCCGGCATGCTGATGCTGTTGGGACAAAGCAATCCGCCCGGGCTTTCAGAAGAGTAACGTTACGTCATCGCGGGCGATAACAGGTTAGCAGACCGCCCGCGGCTGCGATCCGCGTCGCATTCATTAGCATCCTCACTAATCTGCCAGTACAATCACGCCCGGCCCGATCCCGCCGCGTCCTGAAGGCGCGGCGATAAAAAAAATAAACCTGCAAAGACGAAACTATGACAACCACTCAAACCCAGATGCACGCGCGGGAGAACTCTCTTCGCTATGTCCTGCACTCGCCGCGCCTGCTGGTCCGGGAGTCGCTCGCCGGAGCGATTACCGCGCTGGCGCTAATCCCCGAAGTCATTTCATTTTCCGTTATCGCAGGCGTTGATCCAAAAGTGAGCCTGGTGGCGTCTGTCGTGCTTTGCCTGGCGATGTCCCTGTTAGGCGGCAGACCCGCGATGGTGACCGCGGCGGCGGGTTCGGTCGCGCTGGTTATCGGACCAATGGTTCATCAGTACGGCGTGGGTTACATCCTGCCCGCGGTGATTTTCGCCGGGCTGATTCAGATTTTATTCGGCGTAACCGGGCTTGCGCGCATGATGCGCTATATTCCGCTATCGGTGATGACGGGATTTGTGAACGCTTTAGGCATTCTTATTTTCTTCGCCCAGGTTCCGCATATCTGGGGGCATAGCCCGATGGTCTGGGGGCTGTTTGCGTTAACGCTCGCCCTTGTTTTGCTGCTGCCGCGGGTGGTGAAAGCGATCCCTTCGCCGCTGGTGGCTATCGTAGTCATCACCGCCGCCAGTACAGGTATGGGGCTTTCGGTTCCCACCGTAGGCGATACCGGCCCCATGCAGGCGGGAATGCCCGGACTCACCGAGCTGCTGGTGCCGCTGAATCTTGAGACGCTACGCATCGTCTGGCCGTGCGCGCTGAGTATCGCTTTCGTCGGCCTGATGGAGTCTTTATTAACCGCGAAACTGGTTGATGAGCTGACGGATACGCCATCCAGCAAACGTCGTGAATGCTGGGGGCTGGGGCTGTCTAATATCTTCGCCGGTTTCTACGGCGGCATCGCGGGCTGTGCCATGATTGGGCAAACCATCGTCAACGTAGAGTTAGGCAAAGGACGCACGCGTATTTCTACCCTTGCGGCGGGCCTGGTGGTGCTGCTTCTGGTCACCGTATTAAGCGACCTGATGGCTAAAATACCGATGGTGGTGCTGGCCGGCATTATGATGATCGTGGCGGTGAAAACGCTCAACTGGCATAGCCTTGCGCCCGCAACGTTAAAACGCATGCCCCTCCCGGAAACGCTGGTGATGGTTGTTACCGTCGCGGGCCACGGTCTTTACCGGGAATCTGGCAATTGGCGTGGCCGGCGGGGTGATTTTTGCGATGATGCTGTTCGCTCGCCGTATCGCCCACGTTGTGCATGCCGAGCGCCAGCTTCTGGCAGACGGCCAGTCTGTACGTTACACCGTAACGGGTCCGCTCTTTTTTGCCAGCAGCAACGATCTGTTTGAGCATTTCCATTACGCCGACGATCCGCAGAACGTGATAATCGATCTTTCCCGGGCGCAAATATGGGATGCCTCGACGGTCGCGGTGCTGGACGCCATCGAAACGCGTTATCAGCGCTATGACGCTAAGGTAAACATCGTCGGGCTTGATATTCGCAGCGCTGATTTCCATCAGCGGCTCAGCGGCAAGCTTTAAAAGCTTCGGCCGGCAACCTGCAAAGGTTACCGGCTTTTCAGCATTAATCACCAGATTTTGCGGCTCTGCTCGCGCAGGTGCCCTATATTTCTCTGCCGCAGCCGCCCTGCAACTTACAAATTGGCGAATCCAATCTTCCTGTCAATTTATCGTTGCGGACATTGCGGAAAAATCTTATTACTCTTTAACCACTTAGCTTAGCTCGCCGCGAATAAGACGGTAAAATGATAACGATAAGAAGGGGATAAAAATGGTTACGCAAGCGCCCACACTTGAAACCGAGCGTCTGATATTACGTCAGATTACGCTGGATGATTTTGATGAGCTGGCGGCCTGCTGGGCCGACCCGGAAATGGTGAAGTTTCTCGGCGGCGGCGAGCCGCAAAGCGCCGAGATGAGCTGGGGCCGCCTGCTGCGCTATATTGGCCACTGGCAGGCGCTGGGCTATGGCTACTGGGCGGTGGTTGAAAAAGCTTCCGGCCGCTACGTTGGCTCGCTGGGTTTCCAGGATGCCCATCGCGAGATTACGCCCGCGCTGGCCCTACCCGGAGGCTGGCTGGTCGCTGATTCCTGCGGTACACGGCCGCGGATACGCAACGGAAGCGCTGGCGGCTATTTTAAAGTGGGCCGATAACGCCTTTAAAGGCCCGGTGTGCTGCATTATTGACGCCGACAATCAGCGCTCTTTAAGGCTCGCCGGGCGCTTTGGTTTTCAGTTCCAGCATGCTGTCGACTATCACGATAAACAGGTGCAAATGCTCATCCGCCAGCCTGCCTGATAGCGCCCATGCCGCTGGCCTATACTTAGTATCGGGTATGAGCCGCAGGAGGCGTTATGTATCAGCGTATCGACGGTGAAAACTGGCGGCACATCTATATCGCGGGCGACCTGCACGGCTGCCTGTCGAAAATGGTTGCGCAGCTTAAGGCCCGGCGCTTCGATCCCTGGCAGGATTTAGTCATTTCCGTCGGGGATGTGATTGACCGCGGCCCGGATAGTCCGGGGTGCCTGGCCTTGCTGGACAAGCGCTGGTTTAAAGCGGTGCGCGGCAATCATGAAGAGATGGCCGTAGACGCGCTCGAGCTGGGCGACAGAATGCTGTGGGTGATGAACGGCGGCGACTGGTTTCGTGGGCTGCCGGAAGCGCGCCGGCAAAGCGTGCGCGACGCGCTGCTGCATTGCCGCGAGCTGCCGCTGGTGATTGAACTGCACGCGCGCAATCAAACCTTTGTGATTGCCCATGCGGACTATCCTTCTTCCCACTATGCCTGGAATAAGCCGGTCGACGAGCATCGTCTGGTGTGGAGCCGCGAGCGGCTGAATCAAAATATGCTGGGAAGAGGCGAGAATATTACCGGGGCCGACCATTTTTACTTTGGGCATACGCCGCTAAAAGAAGCCGCGCACTACCATAACCAGCACTATATCGATACCGGCGCGGTTTTCGGCAATAAGCTCACGCTGGTTCAGGTGCAGTGAGTGTTACAGGTCGCTGTACTCCTGCGCCGGCCGCCAGAAGCCATCGATAAAATCCTCCACCGGGTAACAGCCGCCGTGACGCATCCGTTGCTCTTCCATGGCGGTTACGCACTGCTGCTCGGTATTAAACACCTCAACCACAATATCGTCGCAGCCGCCGTCCAGGTAACAAACAAATAAAACCAAAGCAAACATTAGCGCCTCTTAACCGCTCCGTTTTGCTTAATTGTAGGGGAGATAGCGGGAAGAGGGAAAACCGTGGGGTAAATAACCCGTCTGACGGACGGGTTCATCTGGAATCAGGCAAGGCGCATGATCCATGCATCGGACTGTTGGTCATAACGTTGGCGGTAGAGTACGGAATGTTCGCCATCCAGTACGGCGGGAATGCTGGTTTCGTCATCCCACGCATCTAACTGCATGCACAGGTCAGGGTCTGATTTACAAGGGATGCTTAACGTTCGTTCGCCTTGCTGCTCGCCGTGTAATTCAGCATCTTCAATTTCGAAGTTGCCTATTCGTACGTTAGTTTTCGTCATCTCGCTCTCCTTTGGTGCACCTGATGTGGTATGACCAGTACGGCCACCCACACTTGAGCCTAGTCAATGGTGCAAAAAGTGCCAAATAAAAAACGATTATTTTTAAAGCGAACTAACGGCCGCCGGCGAAAAGCCTGCCGTCGCGAACCAGATCGCGTGGGTAGCTGTTCTTCAGGCGCGAACCGATTTTTCTCGCCAGCCCAAGCGGTTGCCCCTGATAGGTGACCACCACGTCGTCACCGGAAGGCGTCGTTTCCGGATAGATATCACGTCCGTGATACCACTCTTCGGCTTCGTGCTCCGTTAAAGCGAAAGCCAGCGGCGTACTGCCTTTAACGAGGGCGATGACCGCCTCGTGCTGCCAGCGGTAACCCTTGTTGTACTGCTCCGCAAGGCGTAGACCGATGCGCGAAAAACGCACCTTGCCGATGAGCGGAACGATTTCCGCCGGGAACAACCAGATTTCTTTGTCGCGCTGCCACAGTTTCAGCTCTTCGCCCCAGCTGATGCCCGCCTTTGCGGCTGCGGTAACGACATCCGCAGCCTGACGTCCGTGCAGGGGAGCAAACGGGAACTTGCCGACCTTGTAGCCGGGTTCCGGCAGCCGCGCGACGGAAGCGGTTTTACGCAGGCGCGCCACAAAAAAGCCTTCGCAGTCGTAAATCTGCGGGAAGACGTGCAGAAAACCTTCTTCCGTGACGGCTTTGTCCGCACCGGGGAAAAGATCGTTGAGCGGATCGATCTCAACCGCATCCCGCCATTCATCCAGCAGCCACCGGCAAATCTGCTGGTTTTCTTCGCGGTTTAACGTGCAGGTGGAATAAATCAGGGTGCCGCCGGGGCGCAGGGCGTGGAAGGCGCTGGCGATAAGTTCCCGCTGGGTGTCGGCAATGGCCGAGGTGCTTTCCGGCGTCCAGTTGCGTAGCGCATCGGGATCTTTGCGCACCACGCCTTCGCCGGAGCAGGGCGCATCAAGCAAAATCGCATCAAAGCATTCCGGCAGCGCGGCGCCGAAGACCCGGCCGTCAAAGTGGGTCAGCGCGACGTTGCTGATGCCGCAGCGGCTGATGTTAGCGTGCAGCACTTTAACCCGGCTGGCGGAATATTCATTGGCGAGAATGGCGCCCTGGTTGCCCATGCGCGCGGCAATTTGCGTGGTTTTGGAGCCGGGAGCGGCGGCGACGTCCATAATGCGCAGCGGCTGGCGGCCGTCGGCAAACAGGGCCGCGACGGGCAGCATGGAGCTTGCTTCCTGAATGTAGAACATGCCGCTCAGGTGTTCGGCGGTGCTGCCCAGCGGCAGGCTTTCTTCATCTTCGCGCTCGATCCAGAATCCTTCTTCGCACCATGGAACGGGCGTGAGCTGCCAGTTACAGGGAGCGACGAGCTCAAGGAAGTCGGCAACCGAAATCTTTAAGGTGTTGACGCGCAGGCTGCGGCGCAGCGGGCGCTGGCAGTAGTCGATAAAGCTTTCGAGCGTTTGCCCGGCGGGCAGGGCATCGCGCATAACATCAAGAAAAGGCTGCGGCAGATAAGCGGAGTGAGTTTGGGCCACTGGGGAATTCCACGGAAAAATAAGGCGCGCAGTGTAGCATAAAGCGCCCCGGCTGAGCACCGGGGCGCTTTATTTAACGCGGCAGGGCGGTGCCCCACTGACGCCACTCTTTCGGTTCACTTTCCAGCAGCAGGAAGTGTTTGCCCGGCTCGGCTTTCGGCGCCAGCGGCGTGCCCGGCGGCGTGGCAAAGGCGATACCGCCGCGAATAAACTGGTTAAAGGTGCCGGTTTTCACCACGCCGCCGGTCAGCCCGAAATCAAGGCTGTAGCCGGAGGCCAGCCAGAAGACCGAGCTGTCGCGCACCAGGTGCTGGAAGCGTTTGCTGATGCGCAGGCCGACCATCACGCGATCGGACAGGTTGCCAAGCGTCAGCCCCGTTACGGTGCCGACCTCCACGCCGCGGAACAGCACCGGCGTGCCAATGCTCAGCGCGCCGGCTTCAGGTACTTCAAGCACGATGCTCAGGCCATCGGAATAACGGGAGTCGGTAATGGAGGTTTCCTGCAGCTCAAAGTCACGTCGCGGCGAGCCGCGGCCGGGCTCCACGTTGATGTACGGCTGAAGGATGGTATCCAGATGATCGACGCCCGCCGCCGAAATTTGCGGCGTCACCACGGAGAAACGCGTGCCGCCGCGGGCAAATGTCGACACGAACTCAGGGTACAGCACCGCTTTGGCTTCCACTTCGCTGCGCGATTCGGTGAGATTCAGCGACTCAAGCTGGCCGATATTGATCCCCAGATAGCGGATTGGCATGCCGGCGGAGAGTTTGCCGGCGTCAAACGTATGCAGGGTGATTTGGCTACCCACCGCGCGGGCGGCTGTTTCCGACGCGTACAGCACGCGTTTGTCGCCTTTGGTATAGCCCGCGCCCGCGCCGGTAAGGTTATCGAAGCTGATAGCCCCTTTTAAAGCGCGAGAAAGCGGGGAGGCCCTGCACGGTTAAGCCGCTGCCGTTCAGCTGCACGCGCGCGCCGCCTTCGGCCCAGAACACGCTGCTGGAGGTAAGCAGCTTGCGATACTCCGGTTTGATATGCACATCAATATCAAAGCTGTCGGCTTTCGGACGCACGGTGATGATTTCGCCGACCTGGAATTTACGGTACAGCACCACGGAGCCTGCCTGGATATCCGGCAGGCTGGCGGCGGTAAGCGTTAAGGTGGTGGTAGGAAGATCGCTGATGCTGTTTTCGACCGCCTTTTCCAGATTGGCGTACAGCGGATAGCTGGCTTTCATCTCGCCTTTGCTGCCGGGAATAACCCGCACGCCGCCGTTTATCCATTCGCTGGCGCTGGCGCCAAGGAACTCTACGCCGTCCATGCCCAGCTTCACGTCGATGCGGCTGTTGACGACGAATTTGCTGTCGCCCTGCAGCAGGTGACGATACTGCGGCTCGATGGCGACGGCGAAGCTCACCCCTTTGGCGTTTAACGACCGTTCCAGCACCTGGCCTATCTGAATGCCGTGCAGAATAACGGGCTGGCCCGCGTCGATGCCGTAGCTTTCCGGCGCCGTCAGGCTGAGCGTCAGCACATCAGGCTGCTGCAGCGGAGTTTTGTCGCTTGGCAGAATCACAAAGTGATCCTGCGGTGAGCCTTCGCCCGGCACCAGCTCAAAGGTATTGCCCGTCAGCAGACTGCTGACGTCCGGATTGCTTAGCGAAACTTTCGGGCTGCGTAGCTCAATGCGGGTGCCGCTGCGCATAAGGTTAACCACGCCCGGATCCACCGTCATTTCACCGGTTACCGAGCCGCCCGGAACCAGATTAAGCCGGGTCAGCGTCCCGACCTCCAGCCCCTGATACATCAGCGGCGTTGAGCCCGCCTTCAGGCCTTCTCCGCCCGGCAAATCGAGTTTTATTATTACGCCGCGCTGGCTGTGGGCCAGATCCTCGTAGAGGCCGAACTCATCGTCGATTTTGGCGGGCTCCGAGCCTTCCGGCGAGTCGAAGGCGATGGCGCCGTTAACAAGCGCGGCGAGGCTTTCGAGCTGAATCTGCGCGCCGCTGAGGCTGATATTGGTTTTCACCCCCGAGACGTTCCAGAAGCGGCTGCCTTTCTTCACAAGATTGGTGAAGCGGCGGTCGATCAGCACGTCGATAGTCACGCCCTGTTTATTCTGGCTGATGGTGTAATCGTAAACGCGGCCGACGGGAATTTTGCGGAAGTAAACCAGCGAACCGCTGTTAAGCGAGCCCAGGTCCGGGGCGTGAAGATGAATCATCAAATCGCCGTTGTTCAGGCGATATTTGGGCTGCGTATCAAGGGCAACAAAGTGTTCCTTCGGCTCGCCCTTGCCGGGCATCATGCCGATATAGTTGCCGCCGACCAGCGCATCCAGGCCGGAAACCCCCGCCAGGGACGCTTTAGGCGTCACCAGCCAGAACTGCGTTTCCTCGCGCAGCGCATCTTTCATGTCGCTTTTAATGCTGACCTTGACCTCGATTTTATTAAGGTTGTCGCCAAGGCTGACGCTTTGCACGGTCCCCACTTCGACGCCCTGATAGCGTACGGGCGTGCGTCCGGCAACGATGCCGTCGGCGGAGGTGAAGTCAATGGTGGCCGTCGTGCCCCGCTCTTCATAGGTGGTCCAGATAAGCCAGCTGGCAATCAGCAGGGCGATAATCGGCAGCAACCAGAAGGGGGAAATCCGGCGTTTTGTTTTAATTCGCGCTTCAGTCGGTGAAGCGGGCGTTTCCTGACTCATGTGCGTCCCAAAGTAGTCGGCTATCCAGCCATTCGACAGCAAGAATAGTTAAAATTACCGCTGCGCCAAAATAAAACGCGGCGGGTCCCATAGTAAATGCCAACAGCTGGTCTCGATTGACCAGCGACATGGTGAGTGCAATCACGAACAGGTCGAGCATCGACCAGCGGCCGATCCAGGTAATAAATCGCAGCAGCAGGATGCGCGTGCGTAGCCCTCTTTCACACTTAAAGTGGATACTGAGCAAAAGCGTAAGCAGCACGATTATTTTAGTAAAGGGGACGAGGATACTTGCAATAAATACCACCGCGGCGACGGCGATATTGCTGCCGGCAAGGGAGATAATGCCGGAGAGAATGGTGTCTTCCTGGCGCGATCCGTTGACATAAATCACCGAGATGGGCAGCAGGTTGGCGGGCAGCAGAAACATTAAAGATGCAATCAGCGCGGCCCAGGATTTTTGCAGGCTCTGGCGCCGACGGTGGCGCAGCGGCACGTGGCAGCGCGGGCAGCGGCCACGAATGTCGGGTACGCCGGTGAAATGACAGCCGAGGCACACGCGTAGCTGGGCATTGAAGGCGCGAGGAGGCCGCTGGGGATAAAATCTTTCCCACAGCTGCTCGACGTTCAGATGAATCATGGTCAGCAGGCTCAGCACCACGAGGGCGACAAAGGCTACCAGGCCAACGCCGGGCTGCATAAAGGCATATTCTTTGACCTTGATGGAGGCCACGCCGATGCCCACCAGATAAATATCCAGCATCACCCACTCTTTCAGCCTGTCGAGCATCAGCAGGACCGGCCGTAAATTCATGCCGAGTATGTTGCCGAAATAGAGATAGATAATTGCCGCGATCAGGGTTATCGGCGCGCCTACGGCGCAAAACAGCACCATCGCAGCGGTAACCGGGTCGCCCTGCCGGGCCATCTGCCAGATGCCCTGAAAAACGTTGGCGTCAATTTTCGTCCCCAGCAGATAGATGCGCAGCAGGGGTTCGGAGAACGCCAGCGGCATTAGCAGCAACATGGCCGTGGCCATGGCCGCGAGGCGTGTTAAAGACCAGTCGCGCCCGTGATGCACTTTAGCGTCGCAGCGAGGGCAATAGGCACTTTCGGATGATTTCACCGCGGGCAAAAAGAAAAGGGTATCGCATTGGGGACAACGCTGATAACGTGCCTGCGGCGAAACCTGACTAATGGCGTATATTTTCATTTTTCGTCGTCGGCCAGAAATACCCGTGCGGCATGTTGTATCTCGCTGTAAATTGAATTTCACTCAAGCCTATAGTAATTCATAAAATGATACACCTTGTGGCAGGGCGCATTTAGTGCTTATTTTAATATGCAGGGCAGTAGAGTCAGACAACAAAATGGTTATTCAATGAACAAAGAACAATTTTACGTGGATTTAAACCGCGATTTCAGTGCGTTAATGGCAGGTGAAACAAGTTTTCTGGCAACCCTCGCGAACACCAGCGCGCTACTCTTTGAGCGTCTTGACGGCGTGAACTGGGCGGGATTTTATTTGTTGGAAGGCAATACTCTGGTTCTGGGACCTTTCCAGGGCAAAATTGCCTGCGTGCGTATTCCTGTTGGTAAAGGCGTATGCGGCACGGCGATTTCCACCGGTGAAGTGCAGCGCGTAGAAGATGTGCACGCTTTTGACGGCCATATCGCCTGCGACGCCTCAAGCAATTCCGAAATTGTCTTTCCGCTGGTGGTAAATGACGAGGTGATTGGCGTTCTGGATATCGACAGCACCGAATACGGGCGCTTCACGCCGGAAGACCAACAGGGCTTATCCCAACTGGTTACGCAGCTTTCACAGCTCATAACCGCTACGGATTATAAAAAATTCTTCACTCGATAGCATGATAAGCAACGGATAACGTGGCATTTGCCGATAGCGTCATTATAATGTCGCCTGTTCATGCCGCGGTTTGTTGGCAACTCCGTTGTAATCAGGAAATTTCATGGAAAATCAACCTAAGTTGAATAGCAGCAAAGAAGTTATTACCTTTTTGGCTGAGCGTTTCCCGCAGTGCTTTAGCGCTGAAGGCGAAGCTCGCCCCCTGAAGATTGGAATCTTTCAGGATCTGGTCGCGCGCGTTGAAGGCGAAATGAGCCTCAGTAAAACTCAGCTTCGCTCCGCGCTACGTCTTTATACTTCAAGCTGGCGCTACCTGTACGGTATCAAAGTCGGCGCGGTGCGTGTCGATCTTGACGGCAACCCATGCGGTGAGCTCGATGAGCAGCACGTCGAACATGCCCGCAAGCAGCTTGAAGAAGCCAAAGCTCGCGTTCAGGCCCAGCGTGCCGAACAGCAGGCGAAAAAACGCGAAGCCGCAATTGCGAACGGCGAGACTGTCGAAGACAAACCTCGTCGTGAACGTAAACCGCGCCCGGCCCAGGCTGCGCGTCGTAAAGAAACATCAGAACGCAAACCTCGTGCCGATAAGCCGGCCGCCCAGGCGCCGCGCGAAGAAAAACGCACGCCAGTTACGGATATTTCAGCTCTGCAGGTTGGACAGGCAATTAAAGTCAAAGCGGGTAACAACGCGATGGATGCCACCGTATTGGAAATTACCAAAGATGGCGTTCGTGTACAGCTGACTTCTGGTATGGCAATGATTGTACGCGCAGAACACTTGCAGTTCTGAAACGGAGGCCAGACCCGGGCATGAACAAACTCTTTAAGCTTACGGCCGTCGCTAGCCTGTTGTTTCTTACAGGCAGCGCGTTGGCCGTTGAGAACATCACGCGTGCTGACCAAATCCCGCAGTTAAAGGAAGAAGCACAGCATGCCACGGTGAGTGAGCGCGTAACCTCGCGCTTTACTCGTTCGCATTACCGCCAGTTCGACCTCGACCAGAACTTCTCCGCCAAAATTTTCGACCGCTATCTGAACCAGCTCGATTTCAGCCACAACGTGCTGCTCGCCAGCGACGTTGAGCAGTTCGCCGCGAGGAAAAACCAGATTGGCGACGAGCTGCGTTCGGGCAAGCTGGATGTGTTTTACGATTTGTATAACCTGGGTCAAAAGCGCCGTTTTGAACGCTACGAGTATGCGCTAAAGGTGCTGGAAAAACCGATGGATTTCACCGGTAACGACACCTTTAACCTTGACCGCAGCAAGTCGCCATGGCCGACCAGCGTTGAGGAGCTAAACCAGCTTTGGGACAGCAAGGTCAAATATGACGAGCTCAGCCTGAAGCTCACCGGCAAGAGCGAGCAGGAAATTCGCGAAACGCTGACCAAGCGCTATCAGTTTGCGATTCGCCGTCTGGCGCAGTCCAACAGCGAAGACGTTTTCTCTCTGGCGATGACCGCGTTTGCCCATGAGATTGACCCGCACACTAACTATCTCTCTCCGCGCAATACCGAACAGTTCAACACCGAAATGAGCCTGTCGCTTGAAGGCATCGGCGCCGTGCTGCAAATGGACGATGACTACACGGTTATCAACTCCATGGTGGCGGGCGGCCCGGCGGCGAAAAGCAAGGCGATTACCGTCGGCGATCGTATCGTCGGCGTCGGCCAGACGGGCAAAGCGATGGTAGACGTCATCGGCTGGCGTCTGGACGATGTGGTTGCGCTGATTAAAGGACCTAAGGGCAGCAAGGTGCGCCTGGAAATCCTGCCTGCCGGCAAAGGCACCAAAACCCGCATCGTCACCTTAACGCGCGAGCGCATACGTCTGGAAGACCGCGCCGTGAAGCTGACGGTGAAAACCGTGGGCAAAGATAAGGTCGGGGTGCTGGATATTCCTGGCTTCTACGTTGGCCTGACGGATGACGTCAAGGTGCAGCTGCAGAAGCTGGAAAAACAGAACGTGAAGAGCGTGATCATCGATCTGCGTTCTAACGGCGGCGGCGCGCTGACCGAAGCCGTGTCGCTGTCCGGCCTGTTTATTCCAGGCGGCCCGGTGGTGCAGGTTCGCGACAACAACGGCAAGGTCCGTGAAGATAGCGATACCGACGGCGTGGTTTACTACAAAGGCCCGCTGGTGGTGATGGTTGACCGCTTCAGCGCCTCCGCCTCGGAAATCTTTGCCGCCGCGATGCAGGACTACGGCCGCGCGCTGATCGTCGGCGAACCGACGTTCGGTAAAGGCACCGTGCAGCAGTATCGTTCGCTGAATCGTATTTACGACCAGATGCTGCGTCCGGAATGGCCTGCGCTGGGTTCCGTGCAGTACACCATTCAGAAGTTCTACCGCATCAACGGCGGCAGCACCCAGCGTAAAGGCGTCACGCCGGACATTACGATGCCAACCGGCACGGAAGAGACCGAAACCGGTGAGAAGTTCGAAGACAACGCCTTACCGTGGGACAGCATTAACGCCGCTACCTACGTGAAGTCGGGGGATTTGGCGCCCTTTGAGCCGGAGCTGCTGAAGCTGCACCAGGACCGCATCGCTGCGGACCCGGAATTCCAGTACATCATGAAGGACATTGCGCGTTTCAATGCCCTGAAAGAAAAACGCAACATCGTCTCCCTGAACCTCGCCCAGCGTGAGAAAGAAAACCAGGAAGAAGATGCTACGCGGCTGGCGCGCATCAACGACCGCTTCAAGCGTGAAGGCAAAGCGCCGCTGAAAAAACTCGACGATCTACCTAAGGATTACCAGGAGCCGGATCCGTATCTCGATGAAACGGTTCACATTGCCCTGGACCTTGCGAAAATGGAAAAGGACAAACCGGCAGAGCAGCCAGCCGCCGCGAAGTAATCCCCCAGCGGGCACAAGAAATTGTGCCCGTTTTTTTGCCTCCCTCAAGTCAGGTCAGCCCCGCCTCTGTAAAGTGTAAAGTTATGTATTATTAACCACTTGTGGTGCCCGGATGCTTGAAAATGGCAGGCTTGCCCCTACGATGTGGGGTAACGCACAGTGCGTATTTTTAACCGAGGTAAAAAGAAAATTATGATGCGTATCGGGCTTTTCCTGCTGACCAACCTTGCGGTTATGGTCGTTTTTGGGCTTGTGCTAAGCCTGACGGGGATCCAGTCAAGCAGCGTTTCTGGTCTGATGATCATGGCGGTATTGTTTGGCTTTGGCGGTTCAATCGTTTCACTGCTGATGTCGAAATGGATGGCGTTACGTTCGGTGGGCGGGGAAGTTATTGAGCAGCCGCGCAACGAAACTGAACGCTGGCTGATGGAAACCGTCGGCCGTCAGGCGCAGCAGGCGGGTATCGCCATGCCGCAGGTGGCGGTCTACCATGCGCCGGACATCAACGCGTTCGCAACGGGCGCCCGCCGCGATGCTTCGCTGGTGGCCGTCAGCACCGGTCTGTTGCAGAACATGAGCCGTGATGAGGCTGAGGCGGTGATCGCTCACGAAATCAGCCACATCGCCAACGGCGACATGGTCACCATGACGCTGATTCAGGGGGTGGTGAACACCTTTGTTATCTTCATCTCCCGCATCATCGCGCAGGTGGCCTCAGGCTTCCTGTCCGGCAACCGTGACGAAGGCGAAAGCAGCAACGGCAACCCGCTGGTGTACTTTGCCGTGGCGACGGTACTGGAGCTGGTGTTTGGCATTCTCGCCAGCATTATCACCATGTGGTTCTCCCGTCACCGCGAATTCCACGCTGACGCGGGTTCGGCAAAACTGGTTGGCCGTGAAAAGATGATTGCGGCGCTGCAGCGCCTGAAAACCAGCTATGAGCCGCAGGAAGCCAGCAGCATGATGGCGTTTTGTATCAACGGCAGAGCGAAATCCATGAGCGAACTGTTTATGACGCACCCGCCGCTGGACAAGCGTATTGAAGCGCTGCGTAACGGCGACTACCTGAAGTAAGAAGCTAAAACGAAAAAAGCGTGCCCTTATCGGCACGCTTTTTTTATGCCTGAACGCGGGGTTGCGACATGCGTAAGCTGCTGACGATCGCCGCAAGCGTCGCAAAACTACCGGCCAGCAGGAGGGAGGCGTGGGTGCCGTGTTCGTGGAACATATTGAACATCAGGGCTACAAGGGCGGCCCCGGAGCTTTGTCCCAGAAGGCGCGCCGTACCCAGCATGCCGCTTGCTCCACCGCTACGGTGGCGCGGCGCGGCGGAGATAATCGTATGGTTGTTAGGAGACTGGAACAGCCCGAAGCCTGCGCCGCACAGGATCATGCGCCAGACGATATCGATATCGCTCGGGTCAGGCGGCAGCAGCGCCAGGGCGAACAGCCCGGCAGCCATTACCGCAAGGCCAACTCCGCCTAATAATCCCGCATGGACGCGCTCGATTAAATAGCCGGCGAGCGGCGCCATCACCATAGTCGCAAGCGGCCACGGGGTCAGCAGCAGCCCGGTATCCACCTCGCTGCGGCCAAGAACGGTCTGCAGGAAGAAGGGCAGGGAGACAAACGCCAGCATCTGCGCCGCAAACGAACAGACGGAGGTGCCCATCGAGAGTGAAAAAACAGGAATGCGCAGCAGGTCGACCGGCAAAATCGGGAACGGCAGCGCCAGCTGGCGACGGATAAAGAAATAGCCAATGACCACCAGCGCGACCAGCTCGCCGATAATCAGGGCGCCCGGCTGTCCCTGCGAGAAGCCGCTGATGGCGGAAATCAGCAGGCCAAAAGTCAGGGCGTTCAAAATGGCGCCCGGAATATCAAACCGCTGGCCCTGAGCCTTTTGCTGATTCGGCGGCAAATAACGCACGGCTAAAAGAAACGCCATAATGCCGATGGGCACGTTGATTAAGAACAGCCACTGCCAGGAGGCGACAGAGAGTATCGCTGCCGCGACGGTCGGCCCGGCGGCCGAGGAGACGGCGACGATAAAGGAGTTAATCCCCATTCCCCGCCCCAGAAAACGCTGCGGATAAATAAGCCTGATCAGCGCGGTGTTTACGCTCATTAACGCGGCGCCGCCGAAGCCCTGCAGAACGCGCGCCAGGGTGAGCATGGGCAGCGAAGGGGAAAGGGCGCAGAATAATGACGTCAGGCAAAAAAGCACCAGCCCGCACTGATAAATCCGGCGATAGCCAAAAAGATCGCCTAAAAACGACATCGACAGGAGCGAAACGATAATGGCTATCTGGTAGCTGTTTACCACCCAAATCGATTCTGCCGGGCTGGCGTTAAGATCGCGGGCGATGGTCGGGAGCGCGACGTTCGCAATGGCGCCGTCAAGCACCGCCATAGTGATGCCCAGGGCGATGGCGAAGATGGCGCCATAACGCTGGGGCGTCGGCAACCCGTCGGGGAAAGATTTATCCATAGGAGTAGTGTGACTTTATGGGTATTATTTTATGAGTCGTTATTTTAGCATTGATATTTCTGTGATATGTCGCAGATTTGTAACGAAATAGCATTGATTCATTGCGGTAGACCGGGCGTCAATTTATACTAAAAACCGGTTCTGATTTTTATAAAACACGTGCGATCGAGGTGATTAATGGCAATCGCAGATCTGGATAAACAACCTGATTCTGTCTCTTCTGTCCTGAAAGTTTTTGGCATCCTGCAGGCCCTTGGCGAAGAACGTGAAATTGGTATCACTGAACTTTCGCAACGCGTCATGATGTCAAAAAGCACCGTCTATCGCTTTTTGCAAACCATGAAGTCGCTGGGCTACGTCGCCCAGGAAGGCGAGTCCGAGAAATATTCCCTGACGCTGAAGCTGTTTGAGCTGGGCGCCCGCGCGCTGCAAAACGTCGATTTGATTCGCAGCGCGGACATCCAGATGCGCGAGCTGTCGCGCCTGACCAAAGAGACCATTCACCTGGGCGCTCTGGATGAAGATAGCATCGTCTATATCCATAAAATCGACTCCATGTATAACCTGCGTATGTACTCCCGCGTGGGGCGTCGCAATCCGTTATACAGCACCGCGATTGGTAAAGTGCTGCTGGCGTGGCGCGATCCGCAAGAGGTGAAAGAGATTCTGGCGGGCGTGGAGTATACGCGCAGCACCGAACGCACCATCACCAGCACCGAAGAGCTGCTTCCGCTGCTGGATAAGGTTCGCGAGCAGGGCTACGGAGAAGATAACGAGGAGCAGGAAGAAGGGCTGCGCTGTATCGGCGTTCCCGTATTTGACCGTTTCGGCGTCGTCATCGCCGGGTTGAGCATCTCTTTCCCAACCCTGCGATTCTCTGAAGACCGCCTGCACGAATACGTGAAGATGCTGCACAACGCCGCGCGAACTATTTCGGAACAAATGGGTTATCACGATTATCCGTTCTGATTAGACGCAAGAAAAAAACGCCGCATTTAGCGGCGTTTTTTATTGTCCGTCGTCGATGACGGTGGTGCTTTTGCGCAGAACCGGACAGTTGGTGAGGCCGATAATGCCGCTGTCGGTGTGAACGAACTGGGCGGTGACGATATTTCGGGCGGTTAAATATTTACACTGCAGGCCCCAGGCCTGCGGCATTCTCGTTGCTGCCAATCAAAACGCCATAGCCCGATAAGAGCAAACCGATCCACAAAAGAGCTATTACAATAATGGTGCGGATCACCATACGCATGGAAACCTCATTTTTTGCTGTGAATTCTGCCTCTAAGCGTAGCGGATTGTTCTGCGCAAACAATATCAAGATTCCTAAATCGTTAAATGCAGGGACGGTTAAGCCAGGTTTAATTTAGCGGTGGTAGGCTTGAGGAAGATCAGTAATGAAGTGGAGAGATGAGTGAAAAAGTACCGATGGGTGATTCTGGCGGCAATCGTTATCGCCTGCCTGCTTTTATGGACCCAGATGTTTAACGTGATGTGCGATCAGGACGTACAGTTTTTCAGCGGCATCTGCACAATCAATAAATTTATCCCCTGGTAGGGTATTTTTAGTCGATATGATGATCTCCTTGCGCCCGGGCAGGTGTAGAATACGCGTTTTGTTGAGGTGGTAAGATGAACGAACTGAACGTTGGCATTTTTAATATTGCGTCCCTGGCAGTCTCCCTGGTTGTGCTGTTGATCGGTCTGGTACTGTGGTTCTTCGTTAATCGCGCCAGCAGCCGCGCAAACGAACAAATCGCCTTGCTTGAAGAGCTGCTCGATCAGCAAAAGCGCCAGAACGCTTTGCTGCGCCGCTTATGTGAGGCAAACGAGCCGGAAGTAGAGAAAAAAGCGACGGCCGTGAAGGATGAAGACGATGTAGAAGACGATTTCGTCCGCCTGGTCGCAGAGCGGTAACTCTCTGTCGGGCGGTTCACCGCTTTTTCTTCAGGAGCCGGTATGCCCTGGAAAAATCCCTGGTTCGATCCCGAGCTGCCGCACCATCTCCCCGATGGTTTTCGCAACCTGCACTCTGTGAAACGCCAGCCGGGCGACGTTAAGCGCTGGCGTGAAGAACGAAAAGCGCAGGGGCTCCCGCACCCTCCGGCCGGCGGCTATCCGGCCTTTATCGATCGCTGGTGGCAAAAGGCCCGGCTGGCGGGCGACGATGACCGCGCCTGGTGGCTGGGGCACGCAAGCCTGCTGCTACGTCTGCAGGGGCAGTATCTGCTTACCGATCCGGTTTTCTCTCAGCGCGCCTCACCTTTTCCTTTTGCAGGCCCCCTGCGTAAAACGCCGGTTTCATTAAGCGTTGACGAGCTTCCTCAGCTTGATGCGGTGCTTATTTCCCATAACCATTACGATCACCTCGACAGCGCCACGGTGCGCCGGATTGTCAGACGTTTCCCGAAGGTCCATTTTTTCGTGCCGCTTGGATTAAAAAACTGGTTTACAAGGCGCGGTATCCGCCATGTAACCGAACTTGACTGGTGGCAGGCGTTAACCTGGCGGGGAATGGCGGTTACCGCCGTGCCCGCCCAGCACTGGAGCATGCGCTCGCTATGGGATCGCAACCGCAGCCTGTGGTGCGGATGGATAGTTGAAACCGAGCGGCTACGCTTCTGGTTCAGCGGCGATACGGGCTATACAAGCGATCTGGCGGATATTGCGCTGCGTACGGGCCCGCTGGACGCCGCCGCTATCCCGATAGGAGCCTATGCGCCGCGCTGGTTTATGGGCAATCACCATATGGATCCCCAGCAGGCCGTCAGGTTATGGCAGCAGATTGGCCGCCCGGTGACGATACCTATTCACTGGGGCGTCTTTGAGCTTGCCGACGAGCCGCTGGATTCGCCGCCGCAGGAGCTGTTGGCGGCCCTGAAGGATGCCGGAGAACGGCAGGAAGGCTTCACGCCGTTTGTCATTGGTCAAAGCGTCGCCTTATTTAAAAATACGAATTAATTATTACCCCCGTCTTTTTAGCGATTTATTTTTTTGAAAAAAAGATACGTATTTTATGAACTATATTATAGCGAAACGTTTTTATTGCCTCGTCATGAAGCACATTGTCATTAAACTTTCATTATTTTGGTGCAATATTACAGCTTAACTGTTCAAGCTTTATTCTATTTGGCCGCTGCTTTAAAGCTTCGCCGCCCGCACAGGGATACAGGCATTTTGCATTGCACATTTTTTGCATAGTTATGCAGCATAAATCATAAGCATAACGCCTGGCGAGGCGACTTTTTCAGACTTCGCCTGGACGAAGTGAAGCCTTTGAGCTATGGTAAAAAAGTTGTCTGATTCATGCTGTTGCAGGCGCGGCGACGGGCGAAAGCCTGTTAAGTGTTTATTCATCAATCCACGTTTGTTTTCTCTGAACAAACGGGCAGTTTTTGAATCTGTGCGGCAGATCGATACGTGCTTAAAAATGGCTTGCCATTGTTTACGTTGTATGTGATAACACTTTGGGTCAAACGAGGTACAGTTCTGTCTATGTATGGCATTTTCAGTAAAGAAGTTCTGAGTAAACACGTTGTCGTTGAATACCGCTTCTCTGCCGAACCTTATATTAGTGCCTCAAGCAGTAACGTCTCTGTTTTATCTAAGTAATGCCTGCGGGCGAAGAAAACTATCTAAGGAATTTGCAAAATGGCAAAGATTAAAGGTCAAGTTAAGTGGTTCAACGAGTCTAAAGGTTTTGGCTTCATTACTCCTGCTGACGGCAGCAAAGACGTGTTCGTACACTTCTCTGCAATCCAGGGTAACGGCTTCAAAACTCTGGCAGAAGGCCAGAACGTTGAGTTCGAAATCCAGGACGGCCAGAAAGGCCCTGCTGCAGTTAACGTGACTGCCATCTAATTCAGCTGAATTAGGCTCAGGCGTCAAAACGCCTAATTGAGTTAAAAGCCTCGCATTTCACGCGGGGCTTTTTAATGGCTGAAATAAACTCAATATTTTTCAAATTATGACCAGACGCCTCTCCGCGTTGCCTCTTGTTGCAATCCTGTGAAGGATGTAGCACTCCTTTCGTCCGCGCCGTTGCCAATATCTGTTTAAATTTTCAATCGCTTAAGTTTTGATAAGGATTGATTGTGCGGAAACTTTCCCCGTCGTTGATGGGCAATTTCATCCAGTGGCGTTTCGGGCTGCTTTGTCTGGCTATCCTGCTAAGCCTGCTGTTTTTGCTGGGCAGGGTCGCCTGGCTACAGATAGTCTCGCCTGATAACCTGGTCAAACAGGAAGATATGCGTTCCCTGCGTGAAAAAACCATCGTGGTGCCGCGCGGCATGATAGAGGACCGCGATGAACGTCCGCTGGCGGTCAGCGTCCCGGTCAAGGCGGTATGGGCCGATCCTAAAGTCATTATGGAAAAAGGCGGCGTTCAGTTCGACAGCCGCTGGCAGGCGCTTGCTAACGCCCTGCACACGCCGCTGAGCGACATCGCCGCGCGCATCCATCGCAGCGACCAGAGCCGTTTTATCTACCTTGCTCGTCAGCTCGACCCGCAGCAGGCGGCCTGGATCGACAAGCTCAATATTGCGGGTATCTCCCTGCGTGAGGAATCCCGCCGCTTTTATCCCGCCGGGCACGTAGCCGCCAATCTGCTGGGCTTCACCAATATCGACGATCAGGGCATTGAAGGCATTGAAAAGAGCTTTAATCGCCAGTTAACCGGCGTGGCTGGCGAACGGCTGGTACGTAAGGACCGCTATGGACACGTGATTGAGAATATTACGGAGACGCCGCCCAGCCCGGCGCACAACATTATCCTGAGTATCGATGAACGCCTGCAGACGGTAACGGAAGATGCGCTGAGCAACGCGGTGTCCTGGAATAAAGCGGCGTCCGGCGCGGCGGTGATTATCGATGTGAATACGGGCGAGGTGCTGGCGATGGCGAGCTACCCGACGTTCAATCCGAACAATCGCGACGGGGCGACCTTAGACGACTTCCGTAACCGCGCCATCAGCGACACTTTTGAGCCCGGCTCCACGGTTAAGCCCATGGTTATTATGAGCGCCCTGAAGCAGGGCATCGTGCAGCCCGACAGCGTGGTGGACACGCATCCCTATATGCTCGACGGGCACCGGATCCGCGACGTGGGCTTTTATCCTCAGCTCACCCTCACCGGCATTTTGCAAAAGTCGAGCGATACCGGCGTTTCTCGCCTCTCCCTTGCCATGCCGATTCAGGCGCTGCTCGATACCTATAAAAACTTCGGCTTCGGAACGCCGACCGGCCTGGGGCTGACGGGGGAGAGCAGCGGCTTGCTGCCGCATCGGCAGCGCTGGGGGCAGCTGGATCGCGCGACCTTCTCCTTTGGCTACGGGCTGATGGTAACGCCGCTGCAGCTGGCGCACGTCTACGCCACCATAGGAAGCTTCGGCATTTCCAGACCGCTTTCCATTACGCGAGTGGATCCGCCCGTGGTCGGGCAGCGGGTGATGTCCGCTGAGATCGCCCATCAGGTTGAACATATGATGGAAAGCGTGGCGCTGCCGGGCGGCGGCGGCGTTAAGGCCGCCGTGCGCGGCTACCGCGTGGCGGTAAAAACCGGGACGGCGAAGAAAATCGGCGATGACGGCAAATATATCGATAAGTACGTGGCCTATACCGCAGGCGTTGCGCCCGCAAGCAACCCTCGTTTTGCCTTAGCCGTGGTTATTAACGATCCTTCTAACGGCGATTATTACGGCGGGGCGGTTTCAGCCCCGGTATTTAGCCAGATTATGGGCGACGTGCTGCGTCTGGAGAATATCGAACCGGATGGTTTACCGCCGGGCGATGAGCGTCTGGTGATGCTTAATAAGGCAAACCCGACGGCTCCGGCGCCGTAGCCGCTTTTCGTCACCGGGCGTAAGGGTTACACTTGCGCCCTCTACAGCTATCCGGAGTCACCATGTCCTATCTCTGCCCGCTTTGCCATTCCCCCCTTGCCGCGCAGGAAAAAAGTTTTCTTTGTCCGCAGGGACACCGGTTCGACGAGGCGAAAGAGGGCTACGTGAACCTTTTGCCGGTGCAGCACAAGCGCTCTAAGGATCCGGGCGACAGCGCTGAGATGATGCAGGCCCCGCCGCGCTTTTCTGGACGCGGGGCATTACCAGCCTCTGCGCGACGCTATCAGCCGGATGTTGACCGAGCATGCGCCGGCGGCGGTATTAGATATTGGCTGCGGGGAAGGGTATTACACCGCGGGCTTTGCCGAAGCGCTAAAGGGCCGGGCGGAAAATATCTGGGGGCTCGACGTGGCGAAAGTCGCGATTCGCTATGCGGCTAAGCGCTATTCACAGGTGCAGTTTTGCGTCGCCTCCAGCCACCGGCTGCCGTTCGACGACGGCAGTCTGGATGCCGTGGTGCGAATCTTTGCGCCCTGCAAGGCGCAGGAGCTGGCGCGCGTCGTCAAACCAGGCGGCGTGGTAATTACCGCCACGCCGGGGCCGCGCCATCTGATGCAGCTAAAGGGGCTAATTTACCAGGAAGTTTTACTGCATTCGGAAGAGGTGGAATCTCTGCCCGGCTTCGTTGAGGAGCAAACGCAGCGGATCGGCTGGGCCATGACTCTTAATGGAGAGGAAGCGGCGGCGCTGCTGCAAATGACGCCGTTTGCCTGGCGCGCGCGTCCTGAAGTGTGGGAAGCGCTGAAAGCGGAAACGGCGTTTGCCTGCGAAACCGATTTTGTGGTGCGTGTCTGGCGGCGCGAAGCGTAGCTTAAGGGTGAAAATGGCTGTACAGAATCTGGCAGCCGATGCCAATCAGCACCAGGCCGCCGAGGATCTCGGCGCGTTTGCCCAGCATCGGGCCGATAAAGCGGCCGACCATCATTCCCAGCGTGGACATAATCATCGTGGCGCAGCCAATCGCCAGCGCGGTTTCAATGATGTTGACCTTTAAAAACGCCAGGCCCACCCCTACCGCCATGGCGTCCAGGCTGGTGGCGATGGCGGTGGTGACTAATAGCCAGAAGCCGTGTCGCTGTAGCTTCGGCGCCTCTTCTTCATTCCCGCCGCGGAACCCTTCGATAAGCATCCTGCCGCCAAGGAACACCAGCAGCACAAAGGCCACCCAGTGGTTCCATTCCAGCACCACCTGGCTTGCCAGCAGGCCAAGACACCAGCCGATAAGCGGGGTAATAGCCTCAATAACGCCGAAAATAAGCCCGGTGCGCAGCGCTTCGGAAAATTTGGGTTTGTGCAGCGAGGCGCCTTTACCTATCGATGCGGCGAAAGCGTCCATCGACATGCCAAAGGCGAGGAGAAGAGTTGCGGAGAGATTCATTACGGCGCCTCAGTTGGGAAGATCATATACACGTCACCCATCCCCAACGTTCGATGGTTACGTGCCTATGGTCTCGCCTACTCTATCTGAGTCGTACACGCCACGTTCTTAGAACGAGTATGTTGACATGTACATTTTCACGGAAGTGAAAATCGGCTACTCCCCAACGACGGGCGCAACCTTAACATATTTTTTGAAGTTAAAACAATATTTGATATTGACCTTTAACTGCGCAAATGATAACGATTTTCATTTAATTGAAAAGGTTATCAAACCGTTAATAAATAAGCGCGCAAAATAGCCGGAAATAGCTTTGGCTATGTTTTTAAAACCCGCAAACTGGTCAAAAAATATAGGTATTGCTATGTTTTTAAGCTATTGAGTGACAACGAGAAGTTTATAAATTTTTTCCAGGTCGTCTATATTCCTGACGCGGATAAGCAAACGCCGCTGCTCTAATTGCATCACCAGAACGCCGTCCTCGGATAAATTCATCTCTTTTATACGGGAATAGAGGATCCATGCGCCGGCAAAGAAGAAACCTTCATTTTTGAACAGCAGCCTGGGCTGACGAATCCATGAGAGATAAATAGCGACCAGCGCCAGGGCAGATAATAGCCAGGTGGTCAACGCGGTGCCGTTAGCGGTGATGTTGTTGTAAATGAGGATCCCCACCAGGCCGACAAAAATCGTGCTGTCGATGCGGTTACGCCGCAGAAGGGGAATGGCCAGGCGCGTGGTGCCTTTGAGCTTATCCATAATAAATTCGTTATAAATCGCCCAGCCGAGCAGGACGGCGATAAAGACCAGCAGCACCACATCCGTTAACGTCATCACGTCTTAATCTTCCTTCTGAAATAAAAAACCGGGGCAGGGCCCCGGTTTGCATAGCAGCTTAATTACAGGCCCAGCAGGCCCGATAGCATAACCGACAATACCGATGACGAAGAAGCCCATGATTATCCACAGCGCGTTCACTTTCTTACGCAGTAGCCACATACAGGCGAAGGTCAACAGCAGCGGCACAAGGCCCGGCATCAGCTGATCGAGGATGGTTTGCACGGTGGTGACTTTAACCGCGCCGGTCTGGTCGGTGATCCTCGATACCACCAGCGGGATATTAACGTGCGTCCACTTGTTAACCAGCGCCCCCATGACAAAGAGGCCGAGAATCGACGCCCCCTCGGTCAGTTTTTGCAGGAAGCCGCCGCCCATATCCTTAACGATATCAATACCCTTACGGTAACCGTAGGCCACGCCGTAGTAACGGGTCAGCAAACGCACGGCGTTAAACAGGATAAAGAACAGCAATGGACCCAGCAGGCTGCCGCTCATGGCGATCCCGGCGCCCAGGGCTGCGAAGACGGGACGCACGGTGCCCCAGAAGATGGGGTCGCCTACGCCCGCCAGCGGCCCCATCAGACCAACTTTGATGCCGTTAATGGCGCCATCGTCGATCTCCGCGCCGTTGGCGCGCTGCTCTTCCATCGCAAGCGTTACGCCCAGCACGGGCGCCGCTACGTAAGGATGGGTGTTGAAGAACTCCAGGTGACGTTTAATCGCCTGTTTGCGCGCGTCGTTATTCTCAGGATACAGGCGTTTAATCGCCGGAATCATCGAGAAGCAGAAGCCCAGCGCCTGCATACGTTCGAAGTTCCAGGAACCCTGGAAGAGGTTCGAACGCAGGAACACGCCACGAATATCACCAGCGGTGAGTTTCTTCTCGGTAGTCGTTGTTTTGGTGGTATCAACCATTTCGCTCACCTATTAATCTAATTCGTTATCGAGGTCGTTAGAACCAGCTGCCGGCGCCGGGGCACCCGCGGAACGGTTGTATTTCGGGCTAAGCTGGATATACAGGATGGCCATCACGGCGCCAATCACGCCCAGCGCAACGAGGTTGAACTCGGTGAACGCGGCGGTTACGAAGCCCAGGTAGAAGAACGGCATCAGGTAGCCTGCGCGCATCATGTTGATAACCATGGCGTAACCAACAACAACGATCATGCCGCCGGCGATGTTCAGACCGCTGGTTACCACCTCAGGGATGGCGTTAAGCATGTTCTGCACTTCGCTGGTGCCGACGGAAATCGCCACGATGACCGCCGGGATCGCGATACGCATCGCCTGCAGGAACAGGGAGGAGACGTGGATCCAGGAAAGGGCTGAGAGGTTGCCGTTTTCGGCAGCTTTATCCGCCGCGTGCTGGAAACCAACGGTAATGGTACGAACGATGATGGTCAGCACCTGGCCTGCCGCGGCCAGCGGGATGGCCAGCGCGATACCGGAACCAATGCCCTGATGGCCGGCGATAACCAGAATGGTTGAGATAATGGAGGCGAGAGCGGCATCTGGCGCAACGGCGGCGCCGATGTTCATCCAGCCCAGCGCGATCATTTCGAGGGTACCGCCGATAATAATACCGGTTTTCATATCACCCAGTACAAGACCGATTAGAGTACAGGCGACAAGCGGACGGTGGAACTGAAATTCATCAAGGACTGATTCCATACCGGCAATACAGGCTACGATAAACACCAGCACAATCTGAAGAGTGGTAATCTCCATTGTACTTCTCCTTAAACGTATGACTTAAGTGTAAAAACTGAGCAAAACGTAGAATCAGGCAAATTCGGCAGCGGTTAGCTTTTCACCTTCGCGATCAGATCCATCATTTTGAGTTTTTGATCGGTTGAGACCTTACGGGCTTCAAGCTCAATGCCGCGCTCGTTCAGTTTCTTAAAGGCCGCAATATCTTTTTCATCGACTGAAATAGCGTTGTTCACCTGGGTTTTGCCCTGGCGGAACGCCATACCACCGATATTGACCGAAGTAATTTTCACGCCGCCTTCCACCACGCGCTCAACGTCGGTTGGATTAGTAAAGAGCAGCATCACACGATCGCCTGCATATTTCGGGTTGTTATAGACGCGGATCATTTTCGCCACGTCCACCACGTGCGCGGTAACGCCAGGAGGTGCGACCTGGGTTAACAGCGTTTTACGTACGGTATCGGCTGCGACCTCGTCGCTGACGACGATGATGCGCGTGACGTTGGTTTCTTTAGTCCAGCGGGTAGCGACCTGGCCGTGAATTAAGCGGTCGTCGATACGGGCCAGACCAATGTTCATATAGTCGTTTGGACCCATTGGCTTAGCCGGCGCCGCCGCTTTTGGCGCTGCCGCTACAGGGGCTGCTTTTTCAACGGGCTGAGCTTTCAGGGCCTTAACCCCTTCACGGCCGGTTTCTATCGCCAGCGCCACCAGTTCATCAAAGGAAGGGTTATCATCACGCGCCATCAGCGTCTCGACCAGCATCGGAATGTTGACCCCGGCCACGACTTCGTAATGCTCTTTGTCGACGACAATACGGCTTGCCGCATTGAAAGGACTACCGCCCCAGGTATCGACCAGAAACAGCACACCTTTACCGGTGTCCAGATTCGCCAGCCGCGCGTTGTACTTTTCAATCAGCGTTTCGGCGTTTTCACCGGGAACGAAATCTATCCAGCCAACGTTTTCTTGCTCGCCTAATAGCATTTCGGCGGTTTTCAGCAGCTGTTCCGCCGCCCAGCCGTGCGTGCCTATGACAATAGCAATAGTCACTTGCTACCTCCTGAGTTTGTCATTGCAACATCCTTACGAATGTTTCTTTAGATCTGAACCGATCGCATGAATCGATTCAGATAAGGGGTTAAGAAAAGTTGAATCATTTACCGGAATTATTTTAGACAGTGAAAAAATAATTTATGTGATGAAGATCCGTAATTTAACTTTGTTATGCTTTCAATGAATTGAAGTGCAAAATATGACCTGATTAAGTGACATTTAAATTGCAAAGACAGGTAAATCTTTGCAAAAGGGTATTTTGCTCTGATAATGTTGAGCTCCTGTTTAATTTCCAAGGAGTAGAGGGCAGCAGCCCGCCGTATGGACCGTCACCGACGTCTTTTCACTTCCCGGACTCAAGCCTCAGTCCAGCAACGCGACATTTCCCGTCCGTTTACCCATACCGTTAACAGCGCTGCGCCCGCGCATTGTGTGGTGCCGTTTAGCTATTGCAACAGCCGGAGTTTGTCATGGAATTCTTAATGGACCCGCAAATCTGGGCCGGCCTGCTGACGCTTGTCGTGCTGGAGATCGTACTGGGTATCGATAACCTGGTATTTATCGCCATCCTTGCTGATAAACTGCCGCCAAAACAACGCGATAAAGCCAGACTTATCGGTTTATCCCTGGCTTTAGTGATGCGACTCGGCTTGCTGTCGTTAATCTCATGGTTGGTGACCCTGACCCAGCCGCTGTTTAGCGTCATGGACAAGGCCTTCTCGGGACGCGATTTAATCATGCTGGTCGGGGGGATATTCCTGCTGTTTAAAGCGACGACGGAATTGCACGAGCGGCTGGAAAACCGCCAGCACGGCGACGGACACGGAAAAGGCTATGCCAGCTTCTGGGTGGTGGTGCTGCAGATTGTCGTGCTGGACGCGGTATTCTCGCTGGATGCGGTTATTACCGCCGTGGGGATGGTCAACCATCTGCCGATAATGATGGCCGCGGTGGTTATCGCCATGGGCGTGATGCTGCTGGCGTCCAGGCCGCTGACCAACTTCGTCAACCAGCATCCTACGGTGGTGGTGCTTTGCCTTAGCTTCCTGTTAATGATTGGTCTTAGCCTGGTGGCGGAAGGCTTCGGGTTCCATATCCCTAAAGGCTACCTGTACGCGGCCATCGGCTTCTCAATCATCATCGAGCTGTTTAACCAGATTGCGCGGCACAACTTTATTCGCCATCAGTCGAACGTTCCGTTACGCGCCCGTACCGCTGATGCGATCCTGCGTCTGATGAACGGCAAACGCCAGGAACGGGCGGAGCGCGATGAGAGCAAAACCATCACCCCGATTGAAGCGGAAGCCTTTGCGGCTGAAGAGCGCTACATGATTAACGGTGTGCTGACGCTCGCCTCACGTTCGCTGCGCAGCATCATGACGCCACGCGGCGAAATCTCCTGGGTAGACGCGCATAAATCCGTTGCGGAAATTCGCGATCAGCTGCTGGAATCCCCGCACAGCCTGTTCCCGGTGTGCCGCGGCGAGCTGGATGAGATTATCGGCATCGTGCGGGCCAAAGAGCTGCTGGTGGCGCTGGACAAAGGTGCGGACGTCACGGCTATTGCTTCCCGCACGCCGGCAATCGTCGTGCCGGAAACCCTGGATCCGATAAACCTGCTGGGCGTGCTGCGCCGCGCTCGCGGCAGCTTCGTTATCGTCAACAACGAGTTCGGGGTGGTGCAGGGGCTGGTCACGCCGCTGGACGTGCTGGAAGCTATCGCCGGGGAATTCCCGGACGCTGACGAAACGCCGGAAATTATCCGCGACGGCGCCGGCTGGCTGGTGAAAGGCTCAACCGATTTGCACGCCCTGCAGCAGCATCTGGATATCAACACGCTGGTCAATGACGAAGAGGATATCGCCTCTATCGCCGGGCTGGTGATCGCGGTTAACGGCCAGATTCCAAAACCGGGCGATGTGATTGAGGTTGCTCCGCTTAGCGTGCAGATCCTGGAAGCTAACGACTACCGCGTGGACCTGGTTCGCGTCGTAAAAGAGCGCGATCCCCACCAGGATGAAGAAGAGTAATCAGCGCAGCGGCAGCAGAGGAACTGCGTGACCGTTATGGCGAGGGGGCGGCGAATTGCGGCCCTCGAGCCAGCGCGGAAACTCGTTTAACGGCATCGGCCGCGCGTACAAATAGCCCTGCAGGATATTCACGCCGTGGTTGCGCAGATACTCCGCCTGCTCCGGCGTCTCCACCCCTTCCGCCACCAGATCGATGCCCAGGCGCTGCGCCAGCGCGATGATAATATCCGTCACCGTTGAGTTAACCGCATCCGTGCCTATCGCCGCGGTGAAGGATTTATCAATTTTTAATACGTTGGGATTCAGCGTCTCCAGATAGGCCAGCGAACTCTGGCCGGTGCCAAAATCATCAATGGCCAGTTTGACCCCCAGCCGGTGCAAATCACGCACCACGCGATAGTCGACGTCCGGCAGCGCATCACGCTCGGTTAGCTCCAGAATAAGCTGCTGCTTAGGGTCGGCCGGGAACCAGTAGCGCTTCAGGTCGTCGGTAATTTCGCCATCGTGAAAATGGCTGGCCGCCACGTTAATACCGATATGGAATTCGCGGGATTTCGGGAACATATCTATGTGGCGCACCGTTTCATCCAGCACAAAACGCGTCAGCGGCGCGATAAGATCCTGCTGTTCGGCCAGTGGAATAAAGACCTCGGGCGATATCCAGCCCTGGCGTGGATTATTCCAGCGCAGCAGCAGTTCCACGCCCACGCACTGCAGATTCAGCGCGTTTAGCAGCGGCTGGCAGAATACCTCAAACTCGCGCGACGCAAGCCCGAGGTTAATCTCCCAGGAAAAGCTCATGCGGTTGGCCGTGGCAAGCCAGGTGATATAGCCGATCAGCATGCTAAGGATCAATGCCAGGGGGAACTGGGTCGGCAAATTTTTTAGCGCCAGGTCTCCGGCGGAAGGGCCAATGGTGGTAATGGAGAACGGGAATTTCTCCGAAACCATTTCGTGGCTCACCAGGCCGTTATCCACGCTCACGCGCGCGAGTAAACCTTTCCCGTATTCCAGGTGCGAGCCGGCGACGTTGAGCAC
Organism: Dryocola mayonis; assembly: GCF_051307045.1. Classification (NCBI taxonomy): domain Bacteria; kingdom Pseudomonadati; phylum Pseudomonadota; class Gammaproteobacteria; order Enterobacterales; family Enterobacteriaceae; genus Dryocola; species Dryocola mayonis. The sequence goes on along the minus strand of NZ_CP150452.1, from coordinate 2,491,417 downwards.
GGCGCGCGAAACCCAGGGCCGCTCGGGTACCAGCATCAAACCCGTCAGCATCTCAATGTTTATGATTTCCATCACGCCGTCGAGGCTGGAGTTCGCCAGCGGATGCCAGGACACCAGAACGGGGGTGCCTTTAAGCAATGAGCTGTCGGTGGAAAGCAGCAGAAGCGGCGACGCGGAAGGCAGGCCGGGCTGCAGCTGCGAAACAGGAACGTTGCGGGAGCCGAATATGCTCGAACAGTACAGCACGCCGTCTTTAATCAGGGTGATGGATCTTAAGGTCTGCAGGCGCGCCGCGTGCTCGCGGATCCTGAGCTGCGCCGTTTCGCAGGGCGTGCCGACCAGCTGGATGACGTCCGTACCGATCACGTCAAGCGGCGCGAGGATGCTCTCAAGCGTGGTGATAGCTCGCGTATTAAACGCCAGCATCCGCTGTTCGTTAAGGTTGCGTTCCGCGACGTACCTTACGCTGAGCGTCAGGAAGAGGACCAGCACGGCCCATAGCTGCACAGACGGTAAAGCGTCTGCGACGATACCCTTTAATTATGCGTTGCGCGGTCTGCATCCATGGTCACCTTTGCTGAGCACTGCGACCAGAAACGGCACACAGAACATTCAAAGTGTAGTGGCGGAATGGATTTGCGACGAGAAAAAACGGCGGCTTATAAAGTAAAAACGGCGCCTGAGAAGGCGCCGTGAGGGATCAGTCACACTGTACTTTGATGGCCAGCCCGCCGCGCGAGGTTTCGCGGTACTTGGCGTTCATATCCTTGCCGGTTTCATACATCGTCTCGATAACCTTATCGAGAGAAACGCGAGGCTCGCTGGTGCGACGCATCGCCATGCGGGTTGCGTTAATCGCTTTTACCGAGGCAATGGCGTTGCGTTCGATGCAGGGCACCTGCACCTGGCCCGCAACCGGGTCGCAGGTCAGGCCGAGGTTGTGCTCCATGCCGATTTCTGCGGCGACGCAGACCTGCTCAGGACTTGCGCCTAAAATCTCCGCAAGGCCCGCCGCCGCCATCGAACAGGCCACGCCCACTTCGCCCTGGCAGCCGACTTCGGCGCCGGAAATCGACGCGTTCATTTTGTACAGCGCGCCAATCGCGCCCGCAGCCAGGAAGTAACGGATGTAGGTGTCCGGGCTTACCGACTCGATAAAGTGATCGTAATAGGCAAGCACCGCAGGGACGATGCCGCAGGCGCCGTTGGTCGGCGCGGTCACGACGCGTCCGCCGGCGGCGTTCTCTTCGTTAACCGCCAGCGCAAACATGTTGACCCAGTCAACGACGTTCATCGGGTCCTTAGAGTTTTTGTCGCTGGAGACCAGCAAACGTCGCAGCGCGGAAGCACGGCGCGGTACGCGCAGCGGGCCGGGCAGCACGCCTTCGGTATTTACGCCGCGGTCGATACAGGCGCGCATGGTGTTCCATACGTTGGCGAAATACTCTTCGATCTCTTTACGGCTGTGCAGCGCCAGCTCGTTTTGCATGATCACGCCCGACAGGGACATGCCGGTATCTTTACAGTGCTGCAGCATTTCCTGCGCGGAGTTGAACGAGTAGGGCACGATGATTTCATCGACGGCGTCTTTGCCAAAATGCTCCTCATCGACGATAAAACCGCCGCCGATGGAATAATAGGTTTTGGTGAAGATCTCTTTGTCGCCGTTCCAGGCATGGATGGTCATGCCGTTTTCATGCAGCGGCAGGTTGTCGCTGCTAAAGCGCATGCCGTTGTCTTTCGGGAAGTCGACCTCATGGCGGCCCTGCGCCAGCCACAGGCGGCCGCGCGTTTCAACGTCGCGGATAAAGCCGGGAATGGCGTCGATATCTACGGTGTCCGGCTGGTTGCCCGCGAGGCCCATAATAATGGCGATATCGGTGTGGTGGCCTTTGCCCGTCAGCGACAGGGAGCCGTAGACGTCCACCGCCACGCGCGTGGTGCTCTCAAGCAGTCCTTTTTCGACCAGCGAGTCGACAAACTGCTTACCGGCTTTCATCGGCCCGACGGTATGGGAGCTGGAGGGCCCAATGCCGACTTTGAACATGTCGAATATGCTAATCACACTAAAACTCCTCTGAGGCACCGCGTTTGTAAAATATGATGCTAAAAAATGGCTGGTCGCTAGTTTAAAAAGTTATTGCTCACCTGAGTAAACTATTCACATGAATTAAACTAATGATTAAAGATAAAACACCTAATATCAGCCGGTTCTTAGCAAGACTCTCTACTAAATATAGGCTCTTTGGCAGAATTAAAGGGTGATCAAGGTTCCACACCTATCTGTAAGGCCAGCTCACGGATAATGCCGGCGGTCATTCCCCAGACAAAATAGTGTTGATACCAGGAAAGCCAGACGCGGTGCGCATTGCCGCGGCGGTGGATATCCAGCGGGTGATAGCGGCCGAGGCTCAGCGCTTCCATTAGCGGCATTTCAAACACGGCGGAAACCTCGTCTTCGCAGGCGCGGTAGGGCAGATCCGCAGGAATAATGCCGACGACGGGGGTGACCTGAAAGCCCGTTACGCTGTCCACCGGCGGAAGCATGCCGATGATTTCTACCGCTTCGGGCGGTATCGCGACCTCTTCATGCGCTTCGCGCAGGGCTGCGGCGATGAGCGAGGTGTCCGTACTGTCCACGGCTCCGCCGGGAAAGGCGACCTGGCCGGGATGCTTGCGCAGCAGCGGCGAACGCTGCGTCAGAAGCAGGCCGGGCTCCTGACGCCGCACAACGGGCACCAGCACCGCGGCCTGGCGCTTATTGCCGCTCAGGCGAACGTTGGCCGGCTGCAGCATCTGGAAGCGTGACAAAAAATCATTTAGCGTCAGGGACGGGGCGGGCATGCATCAGTTCTCCAGAATGGGAAGGATATGGTTAACTTTATCAAAAGTTTCCTGATATTCCGCCGCTTCAGCGCTGTCGGCAACTATGCCGCCGCCGGCGGAGCAGTAAAGCTTGCCGTCTTCCGCGATGAGGGTGCGGATGGTAATGCTGGTGTCCATATTGCCGCAGAAGCTGATATAGCCAATGCTGCCGCACCACGCGTTGCGGCGCTGCGGCTCAAGCTCCTCAATGATTTCCATCGCCCGCACTTTGGGCGCGCCGGTAATGGAGCCGCCCGGGAAGCTCGCGCGTAGCAAATCTGTCGCCTGCAGCCTTTCAGGAAGCGTTGCCGTAATGGTGCTGACAAGGTGATGCACCGCCGGAAAAGCCTCCACCACAAACAGCTCCGGTACGCGCACGCTGCCGGGAACGGCGACCCGGCCGATGTCGTTACGCAGCAGGTCGACAATCATCAGGTTTTCGGCGCGGTCCTTCGGGGAATGAGCCAGCTTTGCGGCCTGCTTCGCATCTTCGAGCGGGTCCGCAAGACGCGGCAGCGTGCCTTTGATCGGACGAGTCTGTATCCTTTTCCCTTGCAGTAAAATGAAGCGCTCCGGAGAAAGGCTCAGGATCGCGCTGTCCGGCAGGCGGAGAAACGCGCTAAAGGGCGCCCGGTTAGACTTGTTGAGCTTTACGAACGCCTGCCACTCATCCCCGACGTAGGAAGCGCTGAAACGCTGGGCAAGGTTTACCTGATAACAGTCGCCGCTTAAAAGATATTCCTGTACCTGGCGGAATTTACGTCCATACTGCTCGCGGGTCATATTCGACTGCCAGCCGCTCGTCAGGCGGAAGGGTTCGCGGGCCGGCACGCTTAACGATTCCAGCCACTGCAGGCGGGCTGAAATATCGCCCCAGCTTAGCAGCGTGAGCCGCTGTTGCTGATGATCGGCAATCAGCGCCCAGTCATAGATCCCCACCGCCATATCCGGCGTGTGCGCGGAGGCTTGCGCCAGAAGCGGGATTTTTTCAAAATGACGGCCCAGGTCGTATCCGAATAACCCCAGCGCTCCGCCTGAGAAAGGTAAATCCGCATGGCTTTGCGGCGCAAAACCGAAACCGTCCAGCGTCTGCTGCAGTAAAGTCAGCGGATCGCCATGATGCTCAGAGGTTGCGCCATCGCGCACGCAGGTCGTTTGCGGGCCGCGGGTAACCAGCGTGGCGCGGGGCCGGGCGACCAGAATATCAAAACGGTTATGGGGATGATCGGCGAATCCCGAATGCAGCAGCATCGCCCAGGGCTCGTCGGCAAGGGGCGCAAAATAGCGTTGAACAGCGTCTGGCTGCCAGGGAAGGGTGCGAAAAGCGGGAGTTTGCAACGTCATAACCACAACCTGAAACAAAAGCCGCCAGCCTGCCACAAAATCGCTCTTCAGGCATCAACTGATGCGGCAATTATAATTAACTTACAGCAATGTAACAGGAGTCTACGATGATTTCAGGTTTACCAGCACTGTCCCATGAACAGCAGCAGCAGGCCGTTGAGCGTATTCAGGAACTGATGTCGCAGGGAATGAGCAGCGGAGAAGCCATTACCGTCGTGGCGGCGGAGATCCGCGCATCCCATACCGGGGAGATGATCGTCGCCCGTTTTGAAGATGAAGATGAAGATGATAATGATGAAGAACAGGCGCAGGAGTATCAGCAGGATCGCGGCTACGGGCCGGACGAAGAGCAGGAAGACGACTAACTTTTTAGCTTGCGTAGGTCGGGTAAGCGCAGCGCCACCCGACTTATATCGATCACACCGCCGCGATAATCTTAATCTCAATCCTGTAGCGCGGATTCATCAGTTTCGCCTGTACGGTGCAGCGTACGGGCGCCTGTCCCGCCACCACCCACTCATCCCAGGCTTTATTCATCGCGGCAAAATCTTCGCCGTTCGGCAAAAAGATGGTCGCGTCCAGAACGCGCGTCTTATCGCTGTCGAGCTCTGCTAACAAAGCGTCGATCTGCGCCAGTGTATTGGCGGTCTGTTCATAGGCATCCGCATCGAGGTTTTCCGGCACGCCGGTGTAGTAAAGCGTCTGGTTATGGATAACCGCATCGGACATACGGGCTTCTGGTTTTATACGCACAATACTCATGACTCTTTCCTTATCGACTGGCTTAATTTTGCCAACAGACTGCCATAATCGCGGTTCGCCTTCCACCTGCTTGCTGGATTAACCACGTCAGGGCTGACATAATCGCGGGCACGAATCCTGGGGGTAATGTGACGGACGATTTTGCAGCAGACGGCCAGCTCGCTTTGGCGATACCTGGCTTTAAACCGCGTGAACCACAGCGCGAGATGGCGCAGGCCGTCGCCAAAGCCATTACCGACGGCCGCGAGCTGGTGGTCGAAGCGGGGACGGGCACCGGTAAAACCTACGCCTATCTTGCGCCCGCCCTGCGCTCCGGTAAAAAGGTGATTATCTCCACCGGCTCTAAAGCGCTTCAGGATCAGCTTTATTCCCGCGATTTGCCTACCGTTGCGAAGGCGCTTGATTTTAAAGGACGCCTGGCGTTGCTGAAGGGCCGCTCAAACTATCTGTGCCTGGAGCGCCTTGAGCAGCAGGCGCTGGCGGGCGGAGATTTACCGGTGCAAACCCTGAGCGAAGTGATCCAGCTGCGCAACTGGGCCATCGAGACCACCGACGGCGATATCAGCAACTGCACCAACGTGGCGGAAGACTCTTCCGTCTGGCCGCTGGTCACCAGCACCAACGACAACTGCCTGGGCCAGGACTGCCCGCTGTATAAGGACTGCTTTGTCGTTAAAGCGCGCAAAAAAGCGATGGAAGCGGACGTGGTGGTGGTTAACCATCACCTGTTTCTTGCCGATATGGTGGTCAAAGAGAGCGGCTTTGCGGAGCTTATTCCGGAGGCCGAGGTGATGATCTTCGATGAGGCCCACCAGATCCCGGATATCGCCAGCCAGTATTTCGGCCAGTCCGTTTCCAGCCGCCAGCTGCTGGATCTCGCCAGGGATATTTCCATTGCGTACCGCACCGAAGTGCGCGACGCCCAGCAGCTGCAGAAAAGTGCCGACCGCCTGGCGCAAAGCACCCAGGATTTCCGTCTGCAGCTTGGCGATCCGGGCTATCGCGGCAACCTGCGCGAGCTGCTGGCTCAGCCGGCTATTCAGCGCGCTTTGTTACTGCTCGACGACGCGCTTGAGCTTTGCTACGACGTGGCGAAACTCTCGCTTGGGCCGCTCCGCGCTGCTGGATGCCGCCTTCGAGCGCGCGGTGATTTACCGCGGCCGCATCAAGCGCCTGAAAGACGTCGACCAGCCGGGCTACAGCTACTGGTATGAGTGCAACTCGCGCCATTTCACCCTTGCGCTAACGCCGCTTTCCGTCGCCGACAAATTCAAAGAGGTGATTGCCCAGAAAGCCGGGACGTGGATTTTTACTTCGGCAACGCTTTCGGTGAACGACCGGCTCAGCCATTTTACCGACCGTTTAGGCATCGACAATGCCCGTACCCTGCTGCTGGCCAGTCCGTTTGATTACGCCTCCCAGGCGCTTTTGTGCGTGCCGCGCGGTTTGCCCGCGCCGAATCAGCCCCACGCCGCGCGCCATTTAGCCCGCATGCTGCAGCCGCTGATTGAAGCCAACAACGGCCGCTGCTTTATGCTCTGCACCTCGCATTCGATGATGCGTGAACTGGCGGAACAGTTCCGCGCCACCATGACTCTGCCGGTGCTGCTGCAGGGCGAAACCAGCAAAGGCCAGCTTCTGGAGCAGTTCGTCAGCGCCGGCAACGCGCTGTTGGTTGCCACCAGCAGCTTCTGGGAAGGAGTGGACGTGCGCGGCGACGCGCTCTCGCTGGTCATTATCGATAAGCTGCCCTTTACCTCCCCGGACGATCCGCTGCTAAAAGCGCGTATGGAAGACTGCCGGATCCGCGGCGGGGATCCTTTCGACGACGTGCAGCTTCCCGATGCGGTTATCACCCTTAAACAGGGCGTCGGCCGCCTGATTCGCGACGTGGACGACCGGGGCGTGCTGGTTATTTGCGACAACCGTCTGGTGATGCGGCCCTATGGCGCGGTATTCCTCAACAGCCTGCCGCCGACGCCGCGCACGCGGGACATAAATCGGGCAGTCGAGTTTCTTAACTCCCCACCGACGCAGTAATTTGTGCCAGGCTATGGTATGATGCGCGCCGATTTTTGACCTTAAACTCCCGCCAGAGGTTGGCAAGTCCATGCGAATTTTAGCCATCGATACCGCGACAGAAGCCTGTTCGGTTGCCCTGTATAACGACGGCACTGCCTGTGCCCATTTCGAACTCTGCCCGCGCGAACATACCCAACGTATTTTGCCTATGGTGCGGGACATCCTGAACCAGGGCGGCCTTTCTTTGTCTGAGCTTAGCGCGCTCGCCTACGGGCGGGGGCCGGGCAGCTTCACCGGCGTGCGTATTGGGATTGGCATTGCGCAGGGGCTGGCTTTAGGCGCCGGGCTGCCGATGATTGGCGTTTCAACGCTTGCGACCATGGCGCAGGGCGCGTGGCGGCTGTCCGGCGCGACCCGCGTGCTGGCCGCTATCGACGCGCGCATGGGCGAGGTCTACTGGGCCGAGTATCAGCGTGACGAGCAGGGCCTGTGGCACGGCGAAGAAACCGAAGCCGTCTTAAAGCCGGAAGCGGTTGCTGAACGGTTGAAGCAACTTGACGGCGACTGGGCTACAGTCGGCACCGGCTGGCAGGCGTGGCCTGATATGGCCGCGGACAGCGGCGTGACCACGCGTGACGGGCAGGTTACTCTGCCCGCCGCGGAAGACATGCTGCCGCTGGCCATGCAGGCGCTTAATGCCAACCGCACCGTGGCCGTTGAACATGCGGAGCCGGTCTATCTGCGCAACGAAGTGACATGGAAGAAGCTTCCCGGCAAAGAGTGATACTCAGCGTTACCAGGGTGCGTAACGCGGTATAAGGAGAAGGGTATGGCAGGTTTCAGGAAGTACGGTGGCTTATCGACCCTTATCGCCACGCTGTTTCTCAGCGGCTGCGTAACGGTGCCGGACGCCATCAAAGGCACCAGCGCGACGCCGCAGCAGAATCTGGTGCAGGTGATGAGCGCGCCCGAGCTGTATGTCGGCCAGGAGGCGCGCTTTGGCGGGCGAGTGGTAAACATCGACAACCAGGCGGGCAAAACCCGTCTCGAGATCGCTACGGTGAGTCTGGATGAGGGCGCCCGTCCGCGCCTTGGCGAACCGTCGAAAGGGCGTATTTATGCCGACGTAAACGGCTTCCTCGACCCGGTCGATTTTCGTGGCCAGCTGGTGACCGTCGTCGGGCCTGTTAAAGGCACCATCGAAGGAAAAGTGGGCGAGACGCCGTATAAGTTCATGCTGATGCAGGCTAACGGCTATAAACGCTGGAACGTCGTGCAGCAGGTGGTAATGCCGCCGCAGCCGATGGATCCCTGGTTCTGGGGCGGGCCTTATGCGCGTCACGGGCACTATCCCTACGGCGGATACGGCGCGTGGGGCGGCTGGTACGCGCCCGGTCCCGCTCAGGTACAGACCATCGTAACTGAATAACTTATTGTTTTAAAAGCAATCTTAAACAGCGGCCGGTCCGCTGTTTATTTATTTCCAGGACGGAATAAAAAAATTTAGTGATGCGCTTCGCAACCTTAAATCAGGCTAATTAATAAACTGGTACGCTGAGTTAATATTATGTTAACGATATGTGTATTGGTTGGGGCTGTGATGACGACAAATAATAAATTCAGAGGTGAATCCTTGAAGAAGGTTTGGCTTAACCGCTACCCGGCCGACGTTGCGGCTGAGATTAATCCCGATCGTTATCAATCCCTGGTTGATATGTTTGAGCAGGCGACAACGCGTTATGCGGATCAGCCCGCGTTTGTGAACATGGGCGAAGTGATGACTTTCCGTAAGCTCGAAGAGCGCAGCCGCGCTTTCGCAGCTTACCTGCAGCAGGGGCTCGGTCTGCAAAAAGGCGACCGCGTGGCGCTGATGATGCCAAACCTGCTGCAATACCCGGTCGCGCTGTTCGGTATTTTACGCGCCGGGATGGTGGTGGTTAACGTCAACCCGCTTTATACCCCGCGCGAGCTGGAGCATCAGCTCAACGACAGCGGCGCGAGCGCTATCGTTATCGTTTCAAACTTTGCCCATACGCTGGAAAAGGTCGTTGATAAAACTCAGGTTAAGCACGTCATCCTGACCCGCATGGGCGATCAGCTCTCGGCGGCAAAGGGCACGGTGGTGAACTTTGTCGTTAAATACATCAAACGGCTGGTGCCGAAATACCACCTGCCGGACGCCATCTCTTTTCGCAGCGCCCTGCACAATGGCTACCGGCTGCAGTACATAAAACCGGAAGTCATCGGCACCGATCTGGCGTTCCTGCAATATACCGGCGGCACGACGGGCGTGGCGAAAGGCGCCATGCTGACCCATCGCAATATGCTGGCAAACCTGGAGCAGGTGCGAGCGGCCTACAGCCCGCTGCTGTACGAACGCAAAGAGCTGGTGGTGACCGCGCTGCCGCTTTACCACATCTTTGCGTTGACCATGAACTGCCTGCTGTTTATCGATTTAGGCGGCCAGAACCTGCTGATTACCAACCCGCGCGATATTCCGGGCCTGGTGAAAGAGCTGAGCAAATACAAATTTACGGCAATGACCGGCGTCAACACGCTGTTTAACGCCCTGCTCAATAATAAAGAGTTCCAGCAGCTTGATTTCTCAAGCCTGCATCTGTCCGCCGGCGGCGGCATGCCGGTGCAGCACGTGGTGGCGGAACGCTGGGAAAAACTCACGGGACGCTATCTGCTGGAAGGCTACGGCCTGACCGAATGCGCGCCGCTGGTGAGCGCCAATCCGCACGATATCGACTACCACAGCGGCAGCATCGGCCTGCCGGTGCCCTCGACCGAAGTGAAGCTTATCGACGATGAAGGTAACCAAGTGCCGCCGGGAGAGCCGGGCGAGCTGTGCGTGAAGGGGCCGCAGGTCATGCTGGGTTACTGGCAGCGTCCGGATGCCACCGATGAAATTATGCATGATGGCTGGCTGCGCACGGGCGATATCGCCACGATGGACGAAGAGGGCTTTATGCGCATCGTCGATCGCAAGAAAGATATGATCCTGGTGTCCGGTTTTAACGTCTATCCGAACGAAATCGAAGACGTGGTGATGCAGCATCCGGGGGTGCTTGAAGTCGCCGCCGTGGGCGTGCCGGGCGGGGCATCCGGTGAAACCGTGAAAATCTTCGTGGTCAAAAAAGACGCCTCCCTTAGCGAAGAATCACTGGTGACGTTCTGCCGCCGCCACCTCACCGGTTACAAGGTGCCGAAGCTGATCGAGTTTCGCGAAGAGCTGCCAAAATCCAACGTCGGAAAAATTTTACGACGAGAACTGCGTGACGAAGTAGCCAGGGCCGATCAACAATAAAGCCCGAGCTGCGGACCAGTCGCCCCGACGCCGGGAATCCGGCGTTTTTATCGCTGACGACGGCCGAAAACCGTAATTTCCGGCCGTTTGGGGCAAAGCAGAAGATCTCATTCTTTGTTTTTACTGGTCCTGTTAGGTACTGTTAAGAACAGTGAATCTATTCAGCGTTCTGAAACGCCGGTAAGCCGGCGTTTTTTATGGGCGCAAACCTAAGAGAACCGAATTTGACTTACCATATGATTACTACCGATGAGGCCCCTGGCTGAAGTTTGCCTGGCCGCTCGTCAGGTGCCGGCCCTGGCGCTGGACACCGAATTTGTGCGCACGCGCACCTACTACCCGCAGCTTGGCCTGATCCAGCTGTATGACGGCGCGCAGGTTTCCCTTATCGATCCGCTGACCATCACCGACTGGTCGCCGTTTAAGGCCCTGCTGCAGGACGACAAGGTGATTAAGTTTTTGCATGCGGGCAGCGAGGATCTGGAGGTATTTTTAAATACCTTCGGTACGCTGCCGGATCCGTTTATCGATACGCAGATCCTTGCCGCCTTCAGCGGAAGGGCGCTTTCCTGCGGCTTTGCCACCATCGTTGAAGCGTACACCGGCATCGCCCTGGATAAGAGTGAGTCGCGCACCGACTGGCTGGCTCGTCCGCTGACCGAGCGCCAGTGTGTATACGCGGCGGCTGACGTGTTTTATCTGCTGCCTATCGCCCACAAGTTGATGGCAGAGACCGAGACGGCGGGCTGGATGAACGCTGCGCTGGACGAGTGCAATCTGATGGCCAGTCGCCGCGGGGAGATTCTCGATCCGGAAGAAGCATGGCGTGAGATTGGCAACGCCTGGCAGCTGCGCACCCGCCAGCTTGCCTGCCTGAAAAAACTGGCCTCCTGGCGGCTGCGCAAAGCGCGCGAGCGCGACATGGCGGTCAACTTTGTCGTGCGTGAAGAGCATCTGTGGCAGGTGGCGCGCTATATGCCAGGTTCGCTGGGCGAGCTGGAAAGCCTTGGCCTGAGCGGCAGTGAAATTCGCTTCCACGGCAAAACGCTGCTGGCGTTAGTCGCCGAGGCGCAGGCCCTGCCCGAAGCGCAGTGGCCTGCGCCGCTGAGCAACCTGGTGGATATGCCCGGCTACCGTAAAGTGTTTAAAGCCATTAAAGCCCTGGTGCAGGAAATCAGCGAAACCAGCGGCCTGAGCGCGGAATTACTGGCCTCGCGTCGCCAGATTAATCAGCTGCTTAACTGGCACTGGCAATTAAAAACCCGCACGACGGCGCCGGAATTAATCAGCGGCTGGCGTGGCGAATTACTGGGCGACAGGCTTAAAACGCTGCTGGCGGATTATTGATAATCAGCAAAAGCCTGTAAATAAACACAGTGAAGGCGAGAGTAATAAAGAAATTTAAAAGGCTAGTTAACGTAAGCCGCTTTATAAATATCGCAGGCGTAAGGCCAATATAATAAAACCCCCGGCATAAAGCCGGGGGTTTTAAATTTATCAGGCAGACTTTGGTGTTTCCTGCGTCTCCGGTAAGGTGACGTTAAGTTCCAGAACGGAAATATCATCGCCTTTCTGATCGAGCACGACGGTCAACATATCCGGATCGATTTGCACATATTTACAAATAACTTCCAGGATGTCGCGTTTTAGCTGCGGCAAATAGTGCGGCTCGCGGTCGCCGCGACGGCGCTCGGCGACGATAATCTGCAGTCGCTCTTTAGCGATGTTCGCAGTGTTCTTTTTCCGTGAGAGAAAAAAGTCTAGTAATGCCATAACTTATCCTCCGAACAGGCGTTTGAGGAAACCTTTCTTCTCTTCTTCAATGAAGCGGAAAGGGCGTTCTTCTCCGAGAAGGCGTTCAACGGTATCTGCGTAGGCCTGGCCTGCATCTGCTTCCGCATCCAGGATAACGGGCTCGCCCTGGTTAGAGGCGCGCAGCACGGACTGATCTTCTGGAATGACGCCCACAAGAGGAATGCGCAGAATTTCTAACACATCTTCCATGCTCAGCATGTCGCCGCGGTTTACGCGGCCAGGGTTGTAGCGGGTGAGCAGCAGATGTTCTTTAATCGGATCTTCGCCGTTTTCAGCGCGTCGGGATTTGGAAGACAAAATGCCGAGGATGCGATCGGAGTCACGTACGGAAGAGACTTCCGGGTTGGTGGTGATAATTGCTTCATCGGCGAAGTACAGCGCCATCAGCGCGCCGGTTTCGATGCCGGCAGGAGAGTCGCAGACGATAAACTCGAAGTCCATATTTTTCAGATCTTCGAGCACTTTGGCTACGCCTTCGCGGGTCAGCGCGTCTTTATCGCGGGTTTGTGATGCCGGCAGAATATAGAGCTGCTCGGTACGTTTATCGCGGATAAGCGCCTGATTAAGGGTCGCATCGCCCTGAATCACGTTCACGAAATCGTAGACTACCCGGCGTTCGCAACCCATGATCAAATCCAGGTTACGCAGGCCGATATCAAAATCGATGACGACGGTTTTTCTTCCCTTCTGGGCCAAACCCGTAGCGATGGCCGCGCTGGACGTGGTCTTACCAACGCCCCCTTTACCCGATGTAACAACAATAATGCGTGCCATAAAGGAATTCCTTGTTAAAAGGGCTTAATTCAAAGGTTGAACGGAGAGAGCACCGCCCGTAAGACTCAGGCGCGCCGCTTTCCCATAATAATCGGCCGGTATTTGATCACTCAGCCAGTATTCACCCGCTATTGAGACCAGCTCAGCTACCAGGTTGGTACAAAAAATTTGCGCGTCGCGAGAACCGTCGGCACCGGCCAGGGCTCTGCCACGCATCATGCCGTATATATGGATATTGCCATCGGCGATAAGTTCCGCGCCGGCGCTGACGTGATTGGTGACGATTAAATCACAGTGCGGCGCATAAATACGCTGGCCGGAGCGCACCGGGGTATCAATCAAACGCGTTTTTGTGACCGGCACGGCAACAGGCTCAGCGATGGTGACCGGCTCCGGGGCCGTCTCCTGTACGGCGCGAGAAATTTTCTCTTTCCCTTCCGACAGCAGCGGCAGGCCGGCGCGTTCGATTTCCCCCTTCAGGGCTTCGTCTTTACAGCCGCTGATGCCGACCACGCGCAGGCCGGTAGAAATGACCGCCTGCTGAACTTTTTTCCAGTTCACTGAACCATCGAGGCTGGCAACGTTTACAACAACCGGGGCGTTTTTAAGAAACGCAGGCGCCTGGGCGATTTTATCCTGAAGAGCCTTGCGAATAACCTCGGGTCGAGCATCATGTAAATGAACAACGGATAAGGTGAAGCTGCTGCCTTTTAACTCGATTGGCGTGTTTGACATCCTGGCCTTACTCAATTCAGTTTCAATCCCCACGGCTTGTGGGACGATATTCCGAAGCACATTAAGCATGGTATAGTCACAGGTATATTCAGGCAAGCCACCATCCGGCGAAAATAGAGTAAAAAAAATGTTTTGTGTGATCTACAGAAGTAGCAAGCGTGACCAGACTTATCTTTATGTCGAAAAAAAAGACGATTTCTCCCGCGTGCCTGAAGAATTGATGAAAGGCTTTGGCGAGCCCCGGCTGGCGATGGTATTACCGCTCGACGGCAGTAAAAAACTGGCGAACGCAGATTTTGATAAAGTAAAACAAGCGCTCAAGGACGACGGCTATTATTTACAGCTGCCGCCACCGCCGGAAAGTTTGTTAAAAATGCACCTGGAAAAAACGCCGAAAAAATAAGTTTCAGACTAGCGGTAAATCTTTCCTATACATAAAGGAGGAACATAACAGCAGCAAACTAATCGTGAGAGGGTAGATGAATACTTCAGCAATCTGTTTAACCGTCAGCACGTTACTCCTTGCCAGCTGTGCCGCAAAGTCTCCCGGCGCGGAGGCGGTGACGCCCACCGCGCCTCCCGCCGCCGTCCAGCCTGAAGCGCCATCCGCCGCAGGCGGCGCGACAACGCTTGCCGAGCAAGGACGCGACCCCGCCGAATTTCCCGCTTATGTAGAAGAGCTTAAGCAACAGGCCCGCAGCCGCGGCATCAGCGAGGCCACCATCGCCAGCGCGTTCGCCAACGTTCATTTCGTCGATCGGGTCATTAAATCCGACCGCAACCAGCTTGAGAAAAAGACCACGCTGGATGATTACCTCGCGCGCGTCATTACCCCGGCGAAAATTGCGCAGGCAAGAACGCTTTATCAGCAGTATCAGCCGCAGCTGGCTCCCGTGAGCGCGCAAACCGGCGTGCAGAGCAACTACATCGTCGCGTTGTGGGCGATGGAAAGCAACTTCGGCAAAATTCAGGGTAAGGAAGATATCGTCTCGGCGCTCTCCACCCTTGCTTTTGAAGGCCGACGTGAAGCCTTCTTTACCAGTGAGCTGATGGCCTCGTTGAAAATTCTCGACCAGGGGCAGGTTGCGGCGGATGAGCTGAAAGGTTCCTGGGCAGGCGCGATGGGGCAGAACCAGTTTATGCCGAGCTCCTATTTGCGTTACGGAAAAGACGGCGACGGCGACGGCAAGATCGATATCTGGTCTAACGTCAGCGACGTCTTCGCCTCAACCGCTAATTATCTCGCCACCGAAGGATGGCAGGCGGGCGGCGCATGGGGAACGGAAGTGAAGCTGCCTGCAGGATTTAACGCGGACCTCGCCGGCACCAAAACGGCACAGGGAAAAACGGTTTCGCAATGGCAAAAGCTGGGCGTTACCTTACCGGACGGGCTACGGCTGCCGGCGTCCAGCGAACGGGCCTGGATAGTGACGCCGGACGATAATCAGGGACGCTCCTTCCTGGTGTATAACAACTTCAGAACCATCATGCACTGGAACCGCTCCTCGTACTTCGCCATCAGCATCGGTACGATGGCCGATGCAATCGCACAATAACGCGCGCTCCCCGGTATTCACCGGGGATTTTTTTATCTAGTATCAAAAGCAGTTAACACAACGACGCAGAGGAAAGGCATGTATCAACATCATAACTGGCAGGGTGCGCTGCTGGATTTTCCGGTCAGCAAAGTAGTGTGCGTGGGCAGCAATTACGCAAAGCATATTAAAGAGATGGGCAGCGCCACGCCGGAAGAGCCGGTGCTGTTTATTAAACCTGAAAGCGCGTTATGCGATATTCGCCAGCCGCTGGCCCTGCCGCAGGGCTTAGGCTCCGTGCACCACGAAGTCGAGCTGGCCATTTTAATCGGTTCCACCCTCAAGCAGGCGACCGAAGAGCACGTAGCGAAAGCGATCGCCGGCTATGGCGTGGCGCTGGATTTGACCCTGCGCGAGGTGCAGGGACGGCTTAAGAAGGCAGGGCAGCCCTGGGAAAAATCGAAGGGTTTTGATAACTCCTGCCCAATCTCTGGTTTTATCCCGGCGGCTGAATTTGCAGGCGATCCGCAAAATACCGACATTTCCCTGAAGATAAACGGCGAGACCCGCCAGCAGGGGTCAACCTCCGATATGATCCACAAGATTGTCCCGTTGATAGCCTATATGAGCCGCTTCTTTACCCTGCGCGCAGGGGACGTGATTCTGACAGGCACTCCCGAAGGCGTAGGACCGCTTGCCAGCGGCGACGATCTGGAAGTGAGCTTCGACGGACGTAGCCTGACTACCCGCGTACTATAATGAATATGCCGCCCCAGGGCGGCAATACTTGCATCTTTTATCCATAGTGTTTATAAGGTGCAGCTTGTTTTTCAAATGCGGGCATCAATATGACACAGGCACCTTTTTGGCAGAGTAAAACGCTCGATGAAATGAGCGACGCGGAGTGGGAATCACTTTGCGACGGCTGCGGTCAGTGCTGCCTGCATAAGCTGATGGACGAGGACACGGATGAAATTTACTTCACCAACGTCGCCTGCAAACAGCTGAATATTAAAACCTGCCAGTGTAAAAACTACGAACGCCGCTTTGAATACGAGCCGGACTGCATCAAGCTTACGCGCGACAATCTGCCGACTTTCGAATGGCTGCCCCATACCTGCGCGTACCGCCTGCTGGCCGAAGGAAAGGGCCTGCCGGACTGGCATCCGCTGCTGACTGGCTCTAAGGCCGCCATGCACGGCGAACGCATTTCCGTACGCCATATCGCCGTAAAAGAGTCCGAAGTGCGCGACTGGCAGGATCATATCCTTAACAAACCTGAATGGGCAGACTGATCGTCCAGCATAGTGAAAGTACGCAAAAATAAATCGTACAAAGCGAAAACTTTGTGATACGGTGTACTTTCAATAACAAGTAAAAGAAGGCTTTTATCCAGTACTTAACATTCAAGTGTCCGTCATGTGGCGGTTCACAGTATCGCACCTCCCCCTACGATGTCCGAGACACAAATCCTCATGGCGCTGTTTGTATCTTCTGTAAATCAGGGATGCATGCTCTACATCGTCCGATGAGTGCGATCCATCAATATAACGTAGCTGCCCGCTAAGAGCTTATCCCGCTGTTTTTGCGTTCCCCATGCCTGCACTGTTAACATTCAGCCTCCATAACAGGAGGAATAATGAAGAAAATAACGCTACTGCTTGGGGCACTTATTCTCAGCGGCTGTTCGTCGCCTGAACCCATCACGCCACAACCCCCTCGGGTTATCGGTACGCCGAACCCGGCGTCAGTT
This sequence comes from Dryocola mayonis, assembly GCF_051307045.1. Lineage (NCBI taxonomy): Bacteria > Pseudomonadati > Pseudomonadota > Gammaproteobacteria > Enterobacterales > Enterobacteriaceae > Dryocola > Dryocola mayonis. Next base: position 2,474,499 of record NZ_CP150452.1, on the reverse strand, counting down.
TACTGCAAAGATAAGGGCGGCGAGCTGCGGGTGGTAAAAACGGATCTGGGCGAGCGCGGCGATTGCATATTGCCAGGCGGTGAGCGCATCGACGAATGGAAGCTGTACCGTCGCGACCATTGATAACAAAAAACCCGCCATGGCGGGTTTTTTACTTTCTGACGTTCATCTGCCGACCTTAGCGGCCAAACAGATCGCGGCGTTTCGGTTTGAGCGGCTGCGCAATCAGCACCAGCACGGCAATAATCAGGAACACGGCGAAAATGCCTAACAGCCACTGCACCATATCCAGGGAGAGAAATTCCCACTGGCGTACGGAGCAGTCGCCGGTGGCGACAAAGACCGACGGCAGCCATTTATCCAGCGGCAGCCAGGACGGGAAGCGCGCGGCGAAGTCACAGGTGACGAAAGGAGAAGGATGCAGCTGCAGCATGGTATGCTCCCAGGTCAGCTGAACCCCTTTGCCTGCGCTGTACAGCCAGATGGCCAGCGCGCCATAGCGCAGCGGCGATTTAGGCGCAACGGCGCCCACGATCCCCGCCCCCATAATCCCGAACAGGGCGCAACGCTCATAAATACACATGACACAAGGCTTCAGCAGCATCACGTGCTGGAACCACAACGCCACCATTTCCAGAGCAAAAGCGGTGATGGCCAGCAACAGCCAGGCGCCGCGCCCACGTGAGCATTGGTTTAAATATCGCAACATAATCTGTTTCCCTGCAATTTGCGGTGATTCGGCAGTGTAAACGAATTCGTTTTTTGCGCCAGTAGCACCGCGAAAAATATGTGATTATTCGGATGTTTAACGGCCAAATAATCTCCTGGGCAGCGAGCTGCCGGTAAAATGACCTTAGTGCGGCAGCTCGCCGGCGAGCGGAGTCGAAATCCATCCCGCATGAAGCATCCAGTCCGTCGCCGGTACCAGCGTAAACTCCACGCACAAAAGGCCGACCAGCGTTAACACCAGCGTATACGGCAGCGCCATCAGCACCATACGGCCATACGAGAGCCGAATTAAAGGCGCCAGGGCGGAGGTGAGCAGGAACAGGAACGCGGCCTGGCCATTTGGCGTGGCCACCGACGGCAGATTCGTCCCCGTATTAATGGCCACTGCCAGCAGCTCAAATTGCTTAATATCAATGGCGCCATTTGCCAGCGCGGTTTTGGCTTCGTTAATGTAAACCGTGCCGACAAACACGTTATCGGAAATGGACGAGAGCACGCCGTTAAAGAGATAGAACAACGAGAGCTGGGCGTGAGGCTCAGCCTGCAGGACGAAGTGAATAACGGGCGTAAAGAGCTGCTGATCGATAATCACCGCCACCACCGCGAAAAATACGGTCAGCAGCGCGGTAAACGGCAGCGCTTCGGTAAAGGCTTTGCCGATCGCGTGCTCGTCCGACACGCCGCACAAAGAGGTGGCGAAGATAATAACGGATAAGCCAATCAGCCCGACCTCGGCCAGGTGCAACGCCAGCGCCACCACTAGCCAGACGCCGATGATGGCCTGTACGGCAAGCTTAACGTTGTCCTGCCTGCTGCGCTTGCGGGCGCTTTGCGTATCGAAATCCTGCAGGATGCCGCGCACTTTTTCCGGCAGCGACGCGCCGTAGCCGAATATTTTGCTGTACTCCAGCAGTACGCAGGTCAGCAGCCCGCAGATAAGCACAGGGACGGAAACCGGCGCCATGCGCAGGAAGAAATCGCCAAAATGCCAGCCCGCATTTTTAGCGATAATCAGGTTTTGCGGCTCTCCCACCATGGTCATGACGCCGCCGAGGGCCGTCCCCACGCCCGCGTGCATCATCAGGCTACGCAGGAAGGCGCGGAACTGTTCGAGGACGGCGCGGTTGTCGCTTGCTATAAGGCTGTCATCCTGAATGTCGCTTTCATCGCTGCCCTGCGAGGCGACCCGGTGATAAATGCCGTAAAAGCCCACCGCCACGCTTATCACCACGGCGACCACCGTTAACGCATCGAGGAAGGCGGACAGGAAAGCTGCCGCAAGGCAAAACGCCAGCGAGAGCAGAACCTTAGAGCGGATCCCCAGCAGCAGTTTGGTGAATACCAGCAGCAACAGCTGCTTCATAAAATAGATGCCCGCCACCATAAAAATAAGCAGCAGTAAAACCTCCAGGTTGCTTGCGACCTCGTCACGCACGTGTTGCGCGCTGGTCATGCCAGCCAGCACCGCCTCGATGGCAAGCAGGCCGCCGGGCAGCAACGGATAGCATTTCAGCGCCATGGCGAGGGTGAAGATAAATTCAGCGACCAGCATCCAGCCTGCGGCGAAGGGGCTGACGAACCAGAAAACCAGTGGATTAATCACCAGAAAGCAAAGGATGGTTACTTTATACCAGTCGGACGACTGGCCTAAAAAATTGCGATAAAGGGCACGGCCAGTGGAAATTTCCATGGTGGGATAATCGTTCTCCGCAAGATTATTGTGACGACTACAACAGGTTGCCTTCAGGGTACTCGCGCCCTGCATGACTATCAAGGCACAGAAAATATTACCTGCCTCGCTATTTCAGAAAATTTAAACGCCGATCCCGTAAATGGCGGGCTGGTCTGCTATCTGGAGCGTGGTGCATCTGGTATGATGAGTGATATTTGCTAAACCTGTGTAATGGAAATCATACTATGGTCATTAAGGCGCAGAGCCCAGCGGGTTTCGCGGAAGAGTACATCATTGAAAGCATCTGGAATAGCCGCTTCCCGCCGGGGTCCATTTTGCCTGCCGAACGCGAACTGTCCGAGCTGATAGGCGTGACCCGCACCACGCTGCGCGAAGTGCTTCAGCGTCTGGCGAGAGACGGCTGGCTGACGATTCAGCACGGCAAGCCCACCAAAGTTAACAATTTCTGGGAAACTTCAGGATTAAATATTCTGGAAACCCTGGCGCGCCTCGACCACGACAGCGTGCCGCAGCTTATCGACAATCTGCTATCCGTGCGCACCAACATCGCCACTATCTTTATCCGCACGGCGATTCGCCAGCATCCGGAAAAAGCGCAGGAAGTATTAGCCACGGCCGATCGTGTGGAAGACCACGCCGACGCGTTTGCCGAGCTTGATTACAGCATTTTCCGCGGCCTTGCCTTTGCCTCCGGCAACCCTATTTACGGTTTGATTCTGAACGGCATGAAAGGGCTGTACACCCGCATCGGGCGTCACTACTTCTCAAGCCCCGAAGCGCGCAGCCTGGCGTTAGGCTTCTACCATCGTCTGGGCAGCATTTGCAAAGAAGGCCTGTATGAGCAGGTGTTCGATACCGTTCGTACCTACGGACGCGAAAGCGGGGAAATCTGGCACCGCATGCAGAAAAACCTGCCGGGCGATCTGGCGATGCACAGCCGTTAACCGTCAGCTGTTAAAAAAGGCTTCCCGAGGGAAGCCTTTTTGTTTTCAGAGGCTGTTCATCCGCGGCGGGCAGCGATCGAGCAGCTCAACGCTTCCGTCTTCGTTTTGCTGTTCCAGCATCACGTCAAAACCCCACAGGCGGTGCACGTGCTTGAGCACTTCGCGACGGCCTTTATCGAGCGGGGCGCGGTTGTGCGGGATGTAGCGCAGCGTCAGCGAACGGTCGCCGCGTAAATCCACGTTCCACACCTGAATATTCGGCTCCAGGTTGCTCAGGTTGTATTGAGCGGAAAGCTGGGTGCGAATTTCACGGTAGCCTTCTTCGTTGTGAATAGCCGAAATTTCCAGGTAGTTGTTGTGATCGTCGTCGAGCACGGTAAACAAGCGGAAATCACGCATCAGCTTCGGCGACAGGAACTGGCTGATAAAGCTCTCGTCTTTAAAATCGCGCATCGCGAAATGCAGCGTGTCCAGCCAGTCGGCGCCGGCGATATCCGGGAACCAGTATTTGTCTTCCTCGGTAGGATTCTGACAGATGCGTTTGATATCCTGGAACATCGCAAAGCCCAGCGCGTAAGGGTTGATGCCGTTGTACCACGGGCTGTTATACGGCGGCTGGAACACCACGTTAGTATGGCTGTGCAGAAATTCCAGCATAAAGCGTTCGGTCACTTTGCCTTCATCATACAGATGGTTAAGGATGGTGTAGTGCCAGAACGTCGCCCAGCCTTCGTTCATCACTTGGGTTTGCTTCTGCGGATAGAAATACTGGCTGACTTTACGCACGATACGCAGGATTTCACGCTGCCAGGGTTCGAGCAGGGGCGCATTTTTTTCCATGAAATAGAGCAGGTTTTCCTGCGGCTCGGAAGGATAACGGCGCGCTTCCGCGACGGTTTTTTCCTCTTCACGACGCGGCAGGGTGCGCCATAACGTATTTACCTGGCTTTGCAGATACTCTTCGCGGCTTTTCTGCCGCGCTTTCTCCTCCTGCAGGGAGATTTTCTGCGGACGTTTATAGCGATCGACGCCGTAGTTCATCAGCGCGTGGCAGGAGTCCAGCAGCCGTTCCACCTCGACCACGCCGTAGCGTTCCTCGCATTCGCTGATGTAATTACGGGCGAAAATCAGGTAATCGACGATCGAACTGGCATCCGTCCAGCTGCGGAACAGATAGTTATTTTTAAAGAAGGAGTTATGCCCGTAGCAGGCGTGCGCGATGACCAGCGCCTGCATGGTGATAGTATTTTCTTCCATCAGGTAAGCGATACAGGGATTGGAGTTAATCACAATCTCGTAGGCGAGGCCCTGCTGCCCGTGCTTGTACAGCCGCTCGGTTTCAATGAATTTTTTACCAAACGACCAGTGCGGGTAGTTTATCGGCATACCGACGCTGGAGTAGGCGTCCATCATCTGCTCAGAGGTGATGACCTCTATCTGATGTGGATAGGTGTCTAAGCGATACAGCTTCGCTACGCGGTCTATCTCAGCGAGGTAGACGTCCAGCAGCTCGAACGTCCAGTCGGGTCCATCACTCAGACGTTTGGAATCCTTTGTGGCGGAAAGATCAACAGTAGCCATCAGCGCGCCCTCATTGTTGGCGGCTCTCTCTGGATGGAAAGCCTCACACAAAGAATAGAACACTCCTCAAACTTAGCGGCGAGAAGAAAAATAATTTCCGCATGATTTCGTGATTTTCAGCCGCCGCTTTTTGCCCGATGCGCAGTATTTTATACCGCGGTAAATATCTTCCATCGCAGGAGATCCTGATTATGTCATGCCAGTCATAATGGGCCAGGTTGTGAGGATGCTCACCATAATAAAGCCATATGTTGAATAACATTTTCATCTGGGTTATCAATTTGTAATCAGAAGATTATTCTTTTAGCTCAAGGGTGGAACGGATATGCATGTAGTGGTGCTGGGAAGTGGGGTTGTCGGCGTCGCCAGCGCCTGGTATTTGCGCCAGGCAGGGCACGAAGTGACGGTTATCGAACGCGAAGCGGGTCCCGCACTGGAGACCAGCGCCGCCAACGCCGGACAAATCTCTCCGGGATACGCCGCGCCCTGGGCGGCGCCCGGCGTGCCGCTCAAGGCAATCAAGTGGATGTTCCAGCGTCATGCGCCCCTGGCTATCAGCCTTGACGGCACCCGCTTTCAGCTTAAGTGGATGCTGCAGATGCTGCGCAACTGCGACACGCGCCACTATATGGAAAACAAAGGGCGCATGGTGCGCCTTGCCGAATACAGCCGCGACTGCTTAAAAGAGCTGCGCCACAGCACCGGCATCCAGTACGAAGGCCGCCAGGGCGGCACTTTGCAGCTGTTCCGTACCGCGCAGCAGTATGAAAACGCGGCAAAAGATATCGCCGTGCTGCAGGAGGCCGGCGTGCCTTATCAGCTGCTGGAGGCCGGCCAGCTAGGCCAGGTCGAACCGGCGCTTGCCGAGGTGGCGCATAAGCTGACCGGCGGCCTGCGTTTGCCTAATGATGAGACGGGCGACTGCCAGCTTTTTACCCAGAATCTGGCGCGCATGGCGCAGGAGGCGGGCGTGAATTTCCGTTTTAATACGCCGGTCGACCGCCTGCTTTACGAAGGGCAAAGCATCTATGGCGTGCAGTGCGGCAAAGAGGTGGTAAAAGCGGACGCCTACGTCGTGGCGTTTGGTTCGTTCTCCACCGGGCTGCTAAAAAATATTGTCGATATTCCGGTCTATCCGCTAAAAGGCTACTCGCTGACCATTCCTATCGCCGACGAGCAGGGCGCGCCGGTTTCCACTATTCTCGATGAAACGTACAAAATCGCCATTACCCGCTTTGATAAGCGTATTCGGGTAGGCGGCATGGCGGAAATCGTCGGGTACAACACCGACCTGCTGCAGCCGCGTCGCGAAACGCTGGAGATGGTCGTTCGCGATCTTTATCCGCGCGGCGGACACGTTGAACAGGCCACCTTCTGGACCGGGCTGCGGCCGATGACGCCGGACGGTACGCCAATCGTCGGCCGCACGCCGTTCAAAAATCTTTGGCTCAATACCGGGCACGGCACGCTGGGCTGGACCATGGCGTGCGGCTCCGGCCAGATGCTCAGCGATTTAATGTCCGGCAGAACGCCTGCCATACCTTTTGACGATCTGTCCGTCGCTCGTTATCTGCCGGGCTTTTCCCCAGCGGGTTCGCAAAGGTTACACAGCGCCCATAATTGACCGGCGCTAAAAAAGGAGTAGTCATGTCTCGTCCCGTTGTGGCAACGCTCGATCTCGGCGCGATGCGCAATAATCTGCAGGTGGTGCGTCAGGCCGCGCCCGGCTCCCGCGTCTGGTCGGTGGTAAAAGCCAATGCCTATGGCCACGGTATCGACAGGGTGTGGTCCGCGCTGGGGAATACCGACGGCTTCGCGTTGCTCAATCTTGAAGAGGCGATTCTGCTGCGCGAACGCGGCTGGAAAGGGCCGATCCTGATGCTTGAGGGCTTCTTCAACGCCGATGAATTACCCCTGTTCGATAAGTATCGCCTCACCACCAGCCTGCACAGCAACTGGCAGGTGAAGGCGCTGGCTAACGCCCGGCTGAACGCGCCGCTTGACGTTTATCTGAAGATGAACAGCGGCATGAACCGCCTCGGTTTTACCGCCGACCGCGTCCACTCCATCTGGCAGCAGCTGCGCGCCATCGCCAACGTCGGCCAGCTGACGTTGATGGCGCACTTCGCCGATGCCGAGCGGCCGGAGGGGATTACTGAACCTTTAGCGCGCGTTGAGCAGGCGGCCGAAGGGCTGGACTGCGCGCGTTCGCTTTCCAACTCCGCCGCGACCCTGTGGCATCCGGAGGCGCATTACGACTGGGTGCGTCCGGGCATCATTCTTTACGGCGCCTCGCCGAGCGGGCAGTGGTGCGATATCGCCAACAGTGGGCTGAGGCCGGTAATGTCGCTGCGCAGCGAAATTATCGGCATTCAGAACCTGAAGGCGGGCGATACCGTGGGCTACGGCAGCCGCTATCGCGCAGCGGGCGAACAGCGTATCGGCATCGTGGCGGGAGGCTATGCGGATGGTTATCCGCGCCATGCGCCGGACGGCACGCCGGTACACGTCGACGGAGCGTTAACCCGCACCGTCGGCACGGTTTCCATGGATATGCTGGCGGTAGATTTAACGCCTTGTCCGCACGCCGGAATCGGCAGCCCGGTAGAGCTGTGGGGTAATGAAGTTAAAATCGACGACGTCGCTTGCGCCGCGGGAACGGTAGGCTATGAGCTAATGTGCGCTCTGGCGCCGCGGGTGCCGGTCGTGGTGCAGTCCTGACTCTTCTTTCTCCCTCTCCGTGCGAAGAGGGAGCTTGCGGCTTTACTCTTCTTGCTGGTCGGCCACGCGAACGCCTATCTTGCGCACCTGATTATTTTCTTTCTCGGCCACCGTCCAGATCATGCCGGCGAACTCCACCTGGTCGCCCACTACCGGCGCGCCGCCGAGCATGCCCAGCACGAACTCGCCCAGGGTTTGCTGGGTGTTGAAGGCTTCATCCAGGTCCAGGCCGTAGATTGTCGCCACATCCGAGAACTGCGCGTTGGCTTCCAGAATAAAGTCGCCAAAGAAGCGCTGGTCGAGGGCAACGGGAGGCGACTGGCTAAAGAGCTTGCCAAGGGCCGGCAGATCCCGCTCGCGGCCTATTACGCACAGGACATCGCCTTCGCGCAGCCTTGTGCTGCCGGTAGGGTGCAGCAGAGCATTGTCGCGGAACAGGGCGGCGATGCGCGTTTCTTCCGGCATATGCAAATCGCGCAGGGCGGCGCCCACGCACCACTTGTCTTCGCTTAGCTGGTAGACAAACTGCTCCCACGGGTTTTCCGGGTGAATATCCAGCCCGACGCGCGACACGGGCCAGCCGACTGGCGGAACCACCACTTTGGCCTTTTTCGCCGCCCAGCTCAGGGACGAGCCCTGCAGCAGAAGCGAGACCAGCACCACGAAAAAGGCGACGTTGAAGAACAGCCTTGCGTTATCCAGGCCCGCCATCATCGGGAAGACGGCGAGGATAATCGGCACCGCGCCGCGCAGTCCCACCCAACTGATGAAAATGCGTTCACGTCCGTTAAAGCCGCGGAACGGCAGCAGGCCGACAAACACGGACAGGGGGCGCGCGAAGAATATCATCCACGCGGAAAGCAGTAGCGCCGGAATGGCGATGGCTAACAGATCGGTCGGATTTACCAGCAGGCCGAGCACCAGGAACATGCCGATTTGCGCAAGCCACGCCAGGCCGTCAAAGGTTTGCAGTATGCCGAAGCGGCTGCGGATCGGACGGTTGCCGAGCAGGAAGCCACACAGGTAAACGGCCAGAATGCCGCTGCCGTTAAGAGCCGTGGTGATGCCAAACACCATGATCCCGCCGCTCAGCGCCAGCAGGGGATAAAGGCCCTGCGGCAGGGTAATACGGTTAATCATTTGCAATAACAGATAGCCGCCGCCTAAACCAAGCACGATGCCGAGGCCAAACTGCTGCAGGATATCGAAGGCGAACATCCAGCTCAGGCCGCTTTGCCCTTTCTCGATCATCTCAATAAGCGTGATGGTCAGGAATACCGCCATCGGGTCGTTGCTGCCGGATTCGATTTCAAGGGTTGCGCCCACGCGCTCGTTAAGCCCTTTGCCGCCCAGCAGGGAAAACACCGCGGCCGCATCGGTAGAGCCGACGATGGCGCCAATAAGCAGGCCCTGAATCAAATCGAGGTTGAACAGCCAGGCCGCCGCCACGCCGGTGAGGCCGGAGGTGATAAGCACGCCCACGGTGGCCAGGGAAAGCGCCGGGCCCAGCGCAACGCGAAACGAACTGGCCTGCGTGCGCATTCCGCCATCAAGCAGGATCACCGCTAACGCAAGGTTGCTGACCAGATAGGCAAAAGGATAATTATCGAACGGGATGCCGCCTACGCCGTCAATACCCGCCAGCATGCCGATGGCGAGGAAGATAACGAGGATGGGGATACCAAGACGGGAGGAAAAAGAACTTAATAAGATGCTACAAGTTACCAGTACGGAACCTAAAATAAACAGACTAATTATCGCACCCGCGTCCAAAATTATCATTCTCCTTTGTGAGAGCCGCTGTGATCGTTGCAAAATGTTAACACGGAAGTGGCTGCTTAAACGTCCGAAAAGCAGGCTTTTTTCATTTAATAACCTGATGGCCGCCGATCGTCAGCACGCTTTCGTCTCCGTTGTGCTTTAATTCGCCAAAAGCGCCGAGCGGCAGGGTCACCGTTTGCGGCTCATGCCCGAACGGCAGGCCCGGCAGCACGGGAATGGCGAGCCTTTCCGTCAGCATTTTGCACATTTCGTTAAAATCATAGCCCGCATCATAATCGCTGAGCGTCGTGCCGTTGAAACTGCCGAGAATCAGCGCTTTTTGACGCCGCAGAATTCCCGCGTTGTGCAGCTGTAGCAGCATGCGTTCAACGCGGAAAGGATGCTCGTTGATATCCTCAACCACCAGAATTCCGCCGTCGATTGCCGGCAGCCACGGCGAGCCCGTCAGCGAAACCAGCATCGCGAGATTGCCGCCCCAGAGGGTGCCGGCAGCCGAACAGGCCGGAGCCGTGTTTTGCCAGCTTACGCTAAAGCAGGGCTCGGTAATCGCCCGCCAGAAATGCTGCCAGGTGTAGCCGTCCAGCTCTTCTGCGCCGAAATTTCCCGCAAGCATCGGCCCGCTGAAGGTGATGACGCCGCACTGCGCCAGCAGGGCAAGCTGGATGGCGGTGAAATCGCTGTGGCCGCAGATCACGGGCGTACGGCTCCGTAACGCATGGCCGAGGCGGGAATAATCAATCTGATCGAGCAGGCGGGTGGCCCCGTAGCCGCCGCGTACGGCAAGAACGATATCGCACTCGGGAGAAAGCGAGGCGAGCTGGTGGATATCGGCCAGGCGCTCTTCGTCGGTGCCGGCAAAGCGTTGAAAGCGCCGGCCTACCGCCTGCTGATTATCAACCTGATGCCCGGCATCCTGCAGACGCTTAATGCCGCGCGCCGCCGCCGCCTGGTTAACACAATAGCCCGAAGGGGCAATCAAACGAATCAGAGACATGGCATTTCCTGGCCGTGGGGTAATTAGTTATGATGCCGTTATCCGGAGCGGTTGTCACTCGCCCGGCGGCGTTGAAACGGCGTAATAACGAGCAAAGTATTTAATAAGGATAGATGGCGTGAAAATAAGATGGCTGATTGTTTTGGTTCTGTTTCTGGCAGGGTGTTCCAGTCACACCGCTAAACAACCGGAATGGGATGCGACGAAACCGGTTCAGCGCGCGCTTACCTGGATGCCGATAACCGAACAGGCGGGTCAGGAGTGGGGCGTGAGCCCGCGGGTGATTACGGCGATCATCGCCGTGGAGTCCGGCGGCAATCCGGCGCTGGTCAGTAAATCTAACGCTGTCGGCCTGATGCAGATTAAAGCTTCAACCGCAGGCGCCGACGTTTATCGCCATCTGGGATGGAGCGGGCAACCGTCCACCAGCGAGCTGAAGGATCCGGCGCGTAATATCTCTATCGGGACGGCCTACCTCAGCATTATGGAGCACGGCATCCTCGCCGGCATTCAGGACCCGCAAACCATGCAGTACGCGCTGCTGGTGTCCTATGCGAATGGGGCGGGAGCGCTGCTCAGGACGTTTTCCGCGGACCGCAAAAAAGCCATCAGCGAAATCAACGACCTGAGTCCTGACGAGTTCTGGCAATACGTCGCGAAGAACCATCCTGCCGCTCAGGCGCCACGCTACTTATATAAAGTATCGCGGGCCATGGAAGCGATGTAGCGGGCAAATAAATCCTATTTAACGCGGTTGGCCTTTTCCCGGGCCGACCGCTCCAGCGAGAAAATAATCCGCTGTAATTCCCGCTCAACCGCCGGGTTGACGTTCAGAAAGCGGAAGCTCAGGCGCGGCGTGACGATGGTCTGATTCTTGCTGTCCACCACCTGGCGTTCTGAAAGCATCACCAGCTGCATATCAACGTAAAATCTCCCCCACTCCATAAGATCGATTTCCACCTGCGCAAAGCGCATGCCGGCGCAAAGCCCGTCGGGCAATGGCCCGTTGACCAAAGCGCCCATGCCGCCGAGGGATAAGTCGCACAGTCTGAAATCGAAAGGAGCGCCGTCAGGCAGGGTAGTGTGGCAGAAATAAAACGGATGGAGCGGGGCGTTGATACGGAAATACTCCCGACGCTGCACGAACCACAACGTTTGCGGCAGCGGCGCGCTAAAGGCCGGCAGGTTAAGGTAATTCACGGCCTGCAGCCCGGGCAGCGTGAACTCCACTTTCGCCCCCTGGGTTTCCGCCGTGAACTGAATATCGACGGCTTTCTGCACCGCCAGGTTTTCCTGGTTCTGGCTGCCAAAATCCATCACCATCTGCGCCGGGGAAACGTCCAGAATCTTACTGATAAATTGTCCCGTGTTCCAGCTAAGGCGTACCGGCACCTGGTGCTTATGGAGGTCGCGCAACACGCCTAAAACGGCGAGAGGACTTTGCTTCAGAAACTGCTCGTTATAGTTACTCAAGGCCCTGGCCCTTGTGATGTTCTGAGATGATGTTAAGGCAGATTATCGGCAGCAGAAAAAGAAACTTAAGATAAATCTCAGCAAGTTAGCGCAATATTTCCAGCGATCTTCCAGTAAACTAGTGATGCCAGTCACGTTTTCCTATGGCTTGATTATACTTAGCGTACCGACAGTCGGAACCCTGCGTGGTGCAGCGGCCCGGCTTTGTTACTACACACAATAATGAAGAGGACTTTCAAAAATGGGTATCATTGCCTGGATTGTATTCGGTTTAATTGCGGGTGTTATTGCCAAACTCATCATGCCCGGCAGAGACGGCGGCGGTTTTATTCTGACCTGTATTCTGGGCGTTGTAGGCGCCCTGGTGGGCGGATGGTTAGCGACCTTCTTCCATATTGGCGGCACGGTAACGGGCTTTAACCTGCCAAGCTTCCTGGTGGCGGTCGTGGGCGCCATCGTCGTGCTGGCGATTTTCCGTATGGTTCGCCGTTAACTTTCCGCACGATTTTTGATCTTAAAAAGCCAGCCTCAGGGCTGGCTTTTTATTTAGCTTCCGTGCATGGCTACCACGTCGCGGGATAGATGATTATCCCAAGCCCCATCAGGCAGCCGCCGGCGATAAACAAATGCAGGCGACGATGTCGACCGGCAAGCGCCAGCAGCAGGTTAATAAAGCTCACCGTAAGCAGCGTAAATAAAGCAGCCATTTTAAACTCCCTCCGTCATGTCCTTTATGACACCTTCAGCCTGCGGGTTACCGCCTCTACGATCACCGGCGCGCTTTTATACGCAGGCGTAGCGCTTTGTCTGTCGTGATGCTCCAAATCGATAAGAATATTGGCTTCCGGGTAATAAGCCCCCACCGCGCCCGCGGCCATTTCATGAATAACCACCGTCAGCCCTGCAAGCATGCGGTCATGCCTTATACCTTCACGGCCGACGGCTTTCAGGTTGACGATATCCCCGGCGCTAAGGCCCAGGCTTTTGGCCTGCATTTCGCTGATAAACATCACGTCCCGGCGCCCGGTAATGCCGCGATAACGATCGTTCATGCCGTAAATAGTGGTGTTGTACTGATCGTGGCTGCGCATGGTGGTCAGCATCAGCGTGTTTTCCGGCAGCCAACTTTCAGCGCCTGCTTTTAGCTGGCAGACGAGGAAGTTCGCTTTTTCGCTGTCGGTAAGCCAGATCCTGCGCGAGGCGCCGTTCCACATTCTGAATCCGCCCGGCTGTTCGATGCGCTGGTTGTAATCGGTAAAACCAGGCACCACGTCCTCAATGGCATCGCGGATAAGACGGTAGTCGTCCACCATTGCCTGCCAGTTCACTTTGCTGTGCGGGAGCGTGGCCATCGCCAGCCCGGCGACGATGGCCGGCTCCGAGCGCAGGTGAGGCGACGCCGGTTTTAGCGAGCCGCAGGAAGCGTGCACCATAGACATGGAGTCTTCGACGGTGACGCTCTGTATGCCGCTTGCCTGCACATCGCGTTCGGTACGCCCCAGCACCGGCAGGATGTAGCTGTGTCGGGCCGTCAGCAGATGTGAACGATTAAGCTTGGTGGTCATATGCACCGCTAAATCCAGCCCGCGCATTGCCGGGTAGGTCACCAGCGGATCCGGCATCGCCACGGCCATATTACCGCCGAGGCAGATAAGGGCTTTAGAACGGCCGTCACGAATCGCCCTGACGCTCTCTACCGCCGAGTGCCCGTGTTTACGCGGCGCGCGAAAACCGAAGCGCCTTTCAAGCGCCTGCAGGAAGGCCTCGCTCGGCGCTTCGTTAATCCCTACGGACCGATCGCCCTGCACGTTGGAGTGGCCGCGCAGCGGACAAATGCCCGCGCCTTTACGCCCCATATTCCCTTTGAGCAGCAACAGGTTAGCCAGCTGCTGAATGTTCTCCGAACCGTTTTCGTGCTGGGTGATGCCCAGACCGTAGCTGATAATGGTGGCCCTGGCGCTTTCGTAGCAGTGCGTCAGCTCGGCGATCTGCTGGAAGCTTAAGCCCGAGGACGAAATAATGCTCTGCCAGGTGGTTTTCGCTAAATCTTCTGCCAGCTCCCGGAAGCCCGTGGTGTGCTCGGCGATAAAAGCTTTATCAATAACGTCTGGCTTGCCGTGGATTTCCGCCGCCAGCTGATGCTCCAGCAGCAGCTTCATAATGCCTTTTATCAGCGCCACATCGCCGCCGACGCGCACGTTATATAAAGCGCTGCTAAGCTGCGTCGAGCCGTTGGTCAGCATGTCAACCGGGCTTTGCGGGAAGCTGAATTTTTCCAGCCCGCGCTCGCGCAGCGGATTGATGGTGACGATCTTTGCGCCGCGCAGGGCGGCTTCCCGCAGCGTGGAGAGCATGCGCGGATGGTTGGTGGCCGGATTATGGCCGACGCAGATAACCAGATCGCAGTGCTCAAAGTCTTCTAAGGCCACGGTACCTTTACCGATGCCGATGGACTGCGGCAGGCCGATGCTGGTCGGGCCGTGGCACATGTTTGAACAGTCGGGAAAGTTATTGGTGCCGTACTCGCGGGCGAACAGCTGATACAGGAATGCCGCTTCGTTGGAGGCGCGCCCGGAGGTATAGAACTCTACGCTGTCGGGATCGTTATAATCACGCAGGCGCTCACCGATTTCCTGCAGCGCCTGTTCCCAGCTGATGGGCTGATAGGTATCGCTTTGCGCATCGTATTTAACGGGATGGGTTAAACGCCCTTCGTCTTCAAGCCTGAAATCACTCCAGTTCCACAGTTCGCTTACCGGATGCGCGGCGAGAAATTCTGGCGTCACTTTTTTCGTTGTGGCTTCCCATGACACGGCCTTTACGCCGTTTTCGCACAGTTCCATTGGCGAGCGGTGCTCGGGGTCAGGCCAGGCGCAGCCTGGACAATCAAACCCTTTGACCTGGTTCATCCTGAAAATTGCAATTACCCCGCGGCGCAGGGTTTTTTGCCCACGTACCGCCTGTGCAACGGCTTTAACCGCGCCCCAGCCGCCTGCCGCGCCGTGGTAATCGCGGATACCTTCAGCATTCTGTTTCATTAATTCACTGCCCGAATGACGAGTAAAAGATCGGTTCTCCGATAATTCAGGCGGGCACCTTAGCAAAAAAGAGACGCGCAGCCGGGATGCTCAGGGGGTAACAATGGTCAGGCTGAATACCCCCTGTAAGAATCAGGAGGCCGGCCTGCTGCGTTAAAAAAGGGCAATATTGTTAAATATTGGCGCGGATATATTCACCATGAATTACTTTTCGCCAAAACTTTGCCCCCAAAGAGTTAGCTTCCAGGAGTGGGTATTCGCCGCTTTCTTTACTCCTTAATTTATTTATGCGCGGTCTGAGGTAGCGATAAAAAAAGCCGGTCAGTTTTACCCGACCGGCTCGAAGAGCAGGGCTGTGGAAGAAATCGATTAGAAATCGATTAGAAATCGTAGCCCACGGTGGCGATGACCGAACGCTCGGCGCCCCAGTAGCAATAGCCGGTGCCGTAGCAGCCCGCGACGTAATCACGCCCGGTCAGATTGGTGGCGTTCAGCTGCACGTAGGCGCCTTTCAGCGCCGGCGTCCACGCGCCCATATCGGCGCGCACCATCGCGTCGAGCAGCGTTACGGAAGGCACGCGCAGGGTATTTTCGTTATCCGCCCACTGTTTGCCGATGTAGCGTATCCCGGCGCCCAGGCTGATGCCGAAATCGGCTTTGAACCTGCCCCACAGGCTCGCCATTTGATCCGGCGTTACGTACGGCGTGTTTCCGTCGTTGCCGTCGATGGCGTCTTTAAAGCGGACCTTGTTCCAGGTATAGCCCGCGATAGTCGAGAAGCGATCGTTCCACTGCGAGCGGGCCTCCAGCTCGACACCCTGCGAGTGCACTTTACCCGCAGGCTCGTAGTAGCTGCCCTGCACAACGCGGTTGCCCACATCTTTCTGGGTCAGATCGTATAGCGCAACGGTGTACATATCCGCCGTGCCCACGGGCTGGTACTTCAGGCCCGCTTCGTACTGCTCGGCGGTCGTGGGCTTCAGCAGCTTGCCGTCGGCGCCCGGCAGTACCTGCGGGGTGATTGCCTGGCTGTAGCTGACGTAAGGAGAAACACCGTTCTGGAACGCGTAAAGCAGCGAAGCGCGGCCGCTGAAATGGTCGTCGGTGCGGTTATCGGTAACGTCGCTTGCGATAGCTGGCGCAACGATATGGCTTTTGGTGACGATATGGTCGTAGCGGCCGGACAGCGTCATGTGCCACTGATTCCATTGCATATCGTCCTGCAGATAGGCGCCGCTTTGCTCATACTGGCGCTTGCCGGACTTAGTCAGCAGACCCTGATTGATAGTGGAGTAGGTGGGATCCCGCGGATCGTAGTAATAAAAACCGCCCGCGCCGCCGGACTCGCCGGTCCACGGATTCAGGTTTGTCGTATAAGCGGAGTCGTCGGAAAGATTGTTGCTGTATTTATGGAATTCGCCTCCCAGCACGACCTTATGCTCCAGCTCGCCGGTGGCGAAATCAGCTTCCAGCTGGTTATCGATTGCCCAGGCGTCAAGGGAGGAGGTTTCGCCGCTGTAATAGCGCATCAGCTCGTCGTGCGCCGTATCCGCCCAGCCGATCTGGTAAGCCTGCTTCAGGTCTACGTTCGAGTGGGTATAGCTCGCGTTGGAGCGGAACGCCCAGACGTCGTTAAAGCTGTGGGCAAACTCATAGCTGTAAATCTGCTGATGGCGTTTGAATTCATCGTTACCGGGCTCTACGTCAGAATAACCGGTGCTGATTTTACGCCCGGTGCTGGAATAAATACTGCCGTCGGCGGGAACGGAGCCGTGGAAGCCGCCGGACGGATCTTTTTCCAGATACGCGCGCAGCAGCAGGGATGTATTTTCGTCCGGCTGCCAGAGGACGGAAGGCGAAATCGCGTAACGCTCTTCACGAGTGTGCTCATACTGGGTGTCGGTATTTTTCGTCATACCGGTAAGACGCCAGGCCCAGTCGTCGTTTATCGCATTGGTGTAGTCGAATGCCGTGCCGTTGGTATTGTTATTACCGTACTGGGCGCGCACGTGGCCTTCTTCGACAAACTGTGGGCGTTTGGAGGTTTCCATTACCAGGCCGCCGGGAACCGTTTGCCCGTAAAGCGCGGAGGAGGGGCCTTTGATAACGTCGATACGCTCGAGGAACCAGGGATCGATCTGCACCACGTTGTAGCTGCCGCCGTCGCTCATCAGACGCAGGCCGTCCAGGAAGGTGTTGTCCACGTCGCCGCCGTGGAAGCCACGCAGGGCGACGGTGTCATAACGCGTTGCGCCGCCAGCGAAGCCGGTAAAGGCCCCTGGCGTATAGTTAAGCGCATTGTTGACGGACAAGGCGCCCTGATCTTCAATCTGTTGGCGAGTGACTACCGAAACGGACTGAGCGGTGGTAATAAGAGGCTTATCGGTTTTGGTCGCCCCGCGGCTGACGGGAGCGGTGTAACCCTGGGTCTGGCTGGTGGCGGTTTCCGCCGGTTTGGCGGTGACGACGACCGTGTCTTCGGCCATAACGTATGCCGGAGCGGCAAGCGCAAGCGCGCAGAGTAAAGCGGAGCGCTTTACGGTGAATGCCAGTTTCATTTTCTTATTTTCCCGTGAAGGTAGAGTTGGAATCACATAAGGACGCCGTAAGCCATCAAGGCCGCCAGGCGTCTGGGGCTGCCACTGCATATGGAATGCGAATTATTATCGTTATTGTTAGCGGTTTCAAGTGCGGAATCTGGCGGGGAGAAGATTAAAAAACCATGATAAAAAGGATGTTTTTTGCGACCGGGAAGGGTGAAGAAGGCGGGTAAGCATGGCGCTACCCGCCGGATTGAATAAGGTTGCTAACCCGCCTTAATCATTGTCATTGCGCCACGGAAGGCTGCGGCGCTTGCTCAGGCGTTGTGGAGGTCGCAGGGCCGGGCGTTGCGGAAGGAAGCTTGTCCGGCGTTGAATCGCACGGTTTTTCACTGCCGCAGAGCATATCGAGCATTTTTAACGTTACGCCGTTGGTCCAGCCAAAGCCGTCCTGCAACGGATATTCTCCGCCGCCGCCGCCCGTACCGGTGCTCGTCACATCATATTTTTCCACCAGTTTTTTCTCGCGGTTATACGTGTGCTGAACGTTGGTCAGGAAACGCCAGGTGACCTCCATCGCGAGGTCTTTATGGCCGTAGTTCTGCAAACCTTCGGTGGCTACCCACTGTAGCGGGGCCCAGCCGTTCGGGGCATCCCACTGCTGGCCCGTTTTCACATTGGTGGTCGCAAGCCCGCCGGCCTTCAGCAGCTGCGCGCGGGTAACGCCGGCCATCTTGTCAGCGCGATCCTTTGACGCCAGGTTTACATACAGCGGGAACAACGCCGCCGCGGTTAACTGGTTTCTTACGGCGTTACGTTTCAAATCGTAATCCGCATACCAGCCTTCTTTGGCGTTCCACATATTCGCTTCAATGGCCTTCTGGCGCGCGTCCGCCAGCTGCTGATACTCTTTCGCCGCCGCGTCGTCTTTCGCCGCGGTGCTGGCATGCGCCAGGGTTTTTTCAAGCTGGTACATCAGCGCGTTCAAATCCACCGGCACGATAGAGGTGGTGCGAATGGAGCCCAGCTGGTTTGGATCGTCCATCCAGCGCGAGCTGAAGTCCCAGCCCGATGCGGCGCCCGCGCGCAGGTCACGGTAAATCTCCGTGGCCGGGCGGTCCGGGTTGTTTTTTGCCGTGGTCACGTCGTCAAGCCAGGATTCGGTACGCGGCGTGTCGCGATCGTCCCAGTAGCGGTTCAGAACCGAACCATCCTTAAGCTTCACCACGCGCTTGTTCGCCTCGCCCTGCGCCAGGCTATCGCTGCCTTCCATCCAGTAGGCGTACTCTTTTTTAAGCTGCGGCAGGTATCTGGTATAAACCTCGTCGCCGTTATGGCCGGCGAGCAGTTCGACCATAAACGAGAAGAACGGCGGCTGCGAGCGGCTCAGATAATAGCTGCGGTTGCCGTTGGGAATATGGCCCCAGGTGTCAATCTCGCTGGCAAAGTTATCGGTCATGTCCTGCACTTTGTCCCAGTGTCCGCTTTCGGCAAGGCCCATCATGGTGAAGTAGCTGTCCCAGTAATAGACTTCGCGGAAGCGGCCGCCCGGCACCACGTAAGGTTTGGGCAGCGGCAGCAGGGAATCCCATTTGCCGGCGCTGTCCGTCGTGCGCGTCAGAACGGGCCACAGGCCGTCAATATGTTCGCGCAGCGATTGCCCCGCGGGGGGAACGTATTTTTCACCGTCTTTCGGCAGGACGAAGTTCACCTCGACAAAATGCTTCAGGTCAAAGCTGGACTGGCTGCGCTGCATCCGGTAATCAGCCAGGATCGTCAGCGGGTCGCTTTTCGGCACCGCATCGGCAAAGGTTTTCTGATCCGGGAAAAGCTTCGCGGACTGCACATCGGTGAATAGCGGCCCGAGCAGGGCGTCCGGCGGCTGCGGCTGGGTACGGATTTGTGAAGTGTCATCGGCAGCGGCGGGAAGGGTGAAAGTAACGAAGGCGCATCCAAGCGCCATCTGGACAACAAGCAGCAGCGCTCGCGGACGGCGCAAAACAGGATTTATCATCTAATGTTCTCCTTTGCAGGATCGCAGCCAAAAGTTTACCGCGATCAACCATATGAAAACCTTAGACGAATTTGAACGAGCCTGTGTGCAGGATGTAGCAAAAGTGACGAAAGCAGATAAATTACCTCCGCCACTTAAGTTTTACTCTTGTGGATTTAAAAGCCAGGTGCCGGGTTTATCCACGGATAGCGTTACGCTGCGTGAGCGGCCCTGGTTAAGCAGCGTAACCGTATATTTCCCCGCGGGGAGCTGCAGAACGCCGTAGCCATTAGTGATGGGGATATTTTTTTGCGGCTTACCGTTAACCTCCATCTGTTCGCCATCTTCAATGCGAATATAAACGCGGGCCGTCGGGCTGCTGGCGGGCGCGGCGGCCGGCGCGGCCGCAGAATCGGCTTTGCCCTTCGCAGCCAAAGTTTCGCTGGCCGGTGCCGGCTCACCGGCAGGCGTCTGCGGCGCTCTGCCAAATATGACTGCGCCGACGATAATCCCCACCAGAACGCCTGCGGCAATCTGCAGCGGGGATTTATAACGTTTCCACAGCGGCAATACGCCGGCGCCGGTTTCTTCTTCCTCGACCGCGACCAGCATTGTGCCGGGCTTTTTAGCGCCGGAAAGCTCACCGATGTCCCCTAACGGGATCTCCGCCAGGGCCGCAAATTCTGCAATGGACTGCGGACGGTCTTCGGGCTTGAGCGCCAGCGCGCGGTCCACCGCCAGCAGCAAACTTTGCGAGTAGCCTTTTGGCTGGGTTTCTGCAAGAAGCGCGCAGGTATCCTGGATGCTGCGGGCAACGCTTGCCTGCGGGCTGGCGCCGGTAATAAGCGTGTAGATCACCGCGCCTAAAGCATAAATATCCGTCCACGGACCAAGCTGGTTTTCCAGGTCCTCGGTGTACTGCTCAAGCGGGGCGAAGCCGGGATGCAGCAGCGTTTTGCTTTCGTCGCTCAGGCCGTTTACGTTGCGGCGCGAGGCGGCGAAGTTAAGCAGCAGCGGGATGCCGTTGTCCTGAATCTGAATGCTTTTAAGCGACAGATCGCGATGGATATAGTCGCCCTCATGGAGCGCGGCGAGGGCGCCGCACAACATCGGCAGCATGCGCCTTATCCAGGCTTCATCAATAATTTCCGGCTGCTGCTGATGCAGTTCCGCAAGGGAAATGCCGCTGTAGAACAGCGTGGCGGTATAGGCGGTTTCGTTTAACGTCCAGAAGCGCAGCACCTGCAGCAGATTCGGATGGTTGAAATGGGCGAGCTGGCGCGCCTCCTGGATAAAGCTGTTCAGGCCGGCGTTAAACGCGGCGCTGTCCTGCTTGCTGCGCAAAACCAGGCGCATATTATCGCTGCGCACCGTCAGGGCTCGCGGCATAAATTCGCGGATGGCGACCGGGCGTTCAAGCTGGTGATCCCAGGCGCGATAGATGATGCCGGCGTTGGTTGAATCAATGACTTCCTGAATTTCAAACTCGTCGAAGCGATAACCGGGCGGCAGAGCGTCGGGGATCCTTGGGGTGTAGTCGTTATCTGTCATCATGGCCTTATGTGCTCGAAAATTGACGAATATTCAGGGTTATTTCTGGGCACGCCAGGCACCGACTGCCGGATCGCGCAATTGCGGATGCAGGGAATCAATCAATAACAGCGTTATGTTGGCGTCGGGCTCAAGCCAGCCGGACCAGACTTTACGCACCTCGTTAAGCCGGGTTTGCAGGCGGGTCTCGTCAAGCGCCATTTCGCGCGGCACTTCAACGGCAATAGTACCGCTGGCCTGCCAGCCGTTGAGCTCGGGTTTATAAGGCAGAATCATCCAGCTTAGAGGAGCGTGCTCCGTGCTGACCACCATACGTTCATTATTCAGGCCGGTAATAAGCAGGCTGTCCGCGTTGGCGTTGCTGTTTAAACCGCTGACCGGGAAACCGTGCACAAAAGTCATGGCGAGGCGTTTTTCGCCGTTTTTGCCGCTTTGAATGATTTCGCTGCGCCCGTTGAGCCAGCCGCCTTTTTCGCATTTGCCGTCAGGAATAAAGAGGGCGGAAGTCTCCGCGTCCCCCTGCCAGAAAGTGCGCAGATGGCAGCCGTCCTGCAGGGTGAACTCCTGCCACGGCGTGCGGTCGGCCGGAGGAGACATCTCTTCAGCGCGTTCAGCGGAGTTTACCGTGCCCGCAACGACCGGGGCGATGGTCACCGCCCAGTCGCTGCTTTTCGTCGTGGTGCCGTAGGCCAGCGTATCGCCCCGGTCATCCTCCATCCGCCAGCTGACGCTTTCGATTTTTGCGCACTGGTTTTCCAGCAGGGTGCCAAGACGGGGCATAAAGGTATTCAGTAAGGAAGGATTTTTATCACCGTTGGCGACAATACGCAGCGGCAGCTCCGTGTCGCACCAGCTTTGCGGAGAGTTATTCTTGATGTTATCTATCCAGACATCCAGCTTCAGCGAAGGGGATTGCACAAGACGATAGTTCCCTGCCAACACGGTTGTAGATGCCAGTAGCAATGCCACACCACAGAGCCAGAGTTTCATAAAATTCCTTGAAAGCCAAAATGAATAATGATGAGCGGGGCGCCGCATCAAGCAGAAGTTGATGTCGGACACGCCCCTATATTCTCATGGTAACTGTTTGTTTTAAATATTTACTTTCGCCTGCGCCCCGGCCGGTTAATCAATAATCCACGTTCCGCTGTTGGCGTTCTGGCACGCTTTGCTGTCGTTATCGACGGCCACACAGGTGGAGGCGGCTTTCTTCGAGGCCTTGCGCGGACGCGGCCGGTCTTTTTTCAGCGTCTGGTCATAAAGCTCGCTTTTGACCAGCGCGCGCATCGGCACATAGCCCAGCATTTCTTCTTTGTCCTGCTCGGCGACCGCAAGCCAGGCGTGCTCCACCTGGCCGAGTACCGTATAGGTCTGGCCGTTTTCAAGCTGGCTGATGACCTTGCCGCCAAAGTCCGGTTTGCTCATGATGGAGCCGGGGTAGAGCGCCCGATAGCTGGCGTTGATCGGCGTAAATTCGCTCGGCGCGGCTACCGCGTAACGGTGGGTCAAGGTTACGCCGTTAACCTCGCTGGTTACCAGGGTATCGTCCGTCATTTTCGGGGGCGGTGCTTTACATCCAACTACGCTTGTGACCACAAGAAGGGCTAACAGATTTCGCAATTTCATTGTGACTTTCCCTGAAAAAATGGTTTAGACCCGACTGACGTGGAGCGTGCGAGTGCCGCAGAGAAAAAATAGTCCATGGAGCAGGAAATGCCCATCGACATTTTACCTTATGAGCAGGAAACGTCCCGGTCGGAATAGCAAAATTATACGCATGGGTTAAGCATAGTAGCCGTGATTTTACATAGCCTGAATAACAATTCAATGGTGAGATAAGCTGCGGACAACATTAAACGAAGCAGACATAAAAGAAGAGGGGCGCTTGCCGATGTGGCCTGCAGATGATGACCCCGTAAAGCCAGCTTAAGAAAAAGTCTTTCAATCAATGGGCTTAATTTAACTTATTGAATTTATTGTATTAAATTAGGATTGGTCCAGGCGGGGCAACGTTCGCCGCCGCGAAAAGAAAGCAGGCTGAAAGGATTTAACTGAGGTTAATCTTAAATCAGAGATATCTCTTTACTGGCGGCCGGTATTGTTTCGGGCCGCAGCGAAGCCGCTATTTTAACGGGTCGCCCATGCCCGATTCGATAAAGAATTTTTGAATGAACATTCTGCACAAGAATAAAGTGCGTCAGCCGGCCAGATAAAAAAGACGCCGGCAGGGAGGCCTGTATCCCAATTAATGAACATGTATCCAATATGCCTGATAGCGGAATTAAGCCGTTCGGCGACGGGAAGCGGGCAGAGAGGATGCACCGCCGTTAACGAAGCGCCGCCTGTGCAGTGCAAATATCTACCAAATAGCGATATGGCAGAACAAAAAACTTAAATCGTTTTAATATATTGATAATTATGACAAAATATAAACGCTTCCCGTTGAAATAAATTATTGAGTAGCGCGCTAAAAAAACCTATATTGGCCGCGTTTTTCACAGGCTACCTATTTTCCTTTCAATTATTCAACCGTGGCGCGGTCCATAACCCCGGTTGTAGGAGTGATATGATGACGGATAAAGTCCGTATTGATACTTTTGGTGCGAATTCATTAGAAGGCAACAACGAGACTTATTTAGCCAGACAGGCTGAATTTGAATCAAATGTCAGAAGCTATCCGCGCAAATTGCCGCTGGCAATCGCCAAAGCCGAAGGCGTATGGATAACAGACGTCGAGAATAATCAGTATCTTGACTGCCTGGCGGGAGCGGGAACCCTGGCTCTCGGGCATAATCATCCTGACATGCTGCAAAGCATCCAAAATGTCATTACCAGCGGCTTGCCGTTACATACACTGGATCTGACAACGCCGTTGAAAGATCGCTTCTCCGAATATCTGCTTTCTTTATTGCCTGAGCAGGGCAAAGACTACTGCCTGCAGTTCACCGGGCCGTCCGGCGCCGATGCGGTTGAAGCGGCGTTGAAACTGGCAAAAAAATACACCGGCCGTTCAGGCGTGATCAGCTTCTCCGGCGGCTATCACGGCATGACCCACGGCGCGCTGTCGGTTACCGGCAACCTGTCGCCGAAAGAAGCGGTCGACGGCATGATGCCGGAAGTACAGTTTATGCCTTATCCGCACCTGTACCGCTGCCCGCTGGGCATTGGCGGCGAGGCCGGCGTTAAGGCTTTGACCTATTACTTCGAAAACCTGATTAACGACGTTGAAAGCGGCGTGCGCAAACCTGCGGCGGTTATCCTTGAGGCGGTTCAGGGCGAAGGCGGCGTTAACCCGGCTCCCGTTGAGTGGCTGCAGCGCATTCGCAAAGTGACTCAGGAACACGGCATCCTGCTGATAATTGATGAAGTCCAGGCAGGCTTCGCGCGTACCGGTAAATTCTTCGCCTTTGAACACGCCGGCATTCAGCCGGACATCATCGTGATGTCAAAAGCCGTTGGCGGCGGTTTACCGCTGGCCGTGCTGGGCATCAAAAAAGAGTTCGACGCCTGGGAGCCTGGCCACCATACCGGTACCTTCCGCGGCAACCAGCTGGCTATGGCCACCGGTCTGACGACGTTAAAACACCTGAAAGAACACAACATCGCGGACAAAGTGGCCGCGCAGGGCGAATGGCTCAAAGGCAAACTGGCTGAATTGCAAAAGCGCTACCCGGTTATTGGCCATGTGCGCGGTCTGGGCCTGATGATCGGTATTGAGATCGTCAAGCCGAACGAAGCGCAGGATCATATGGGCTGCTACCCGGCCGACGCCGAGCTTTCCGCGCTGCTGCAGAAAAAATGCTTCCAGTCCGGGCTGATTCTGGAGCGCGGCGGCCGTAACGGCTGCGTGCTGCGCCTGCTGCCTTCACTGCTTATCACTAACGATGAGCTGGGCATTTTCCTGGATAAATTTGAGCAGGCCCTGTTAGCGGCCGGCGTCAAACCTGTCTGAACGGAGCAATAACCGCGATGTCCGAGTTACACCCGATTCTTGCGGCCTCAGCGCAGAGCACCGAGGCCTATCAGCAGGCGATTGCGCAGAGCAGCCAGGCCGTAGTGCAGTGGTTGCAGCAACCTGAGATGTATCAGGGAAAAACCGTTGCCGAACTGCGCGAGCGCATCAGGCTGGATTTTAATCCGCAGGGCCTGGGCAACCAGGCGGCGATTGAACGCGCGATTGAATACTTCTTAAAGGACAGCCTGTCGGTGCATCATCCGCAGTGCGTCGCGCATCTGCACTGTCCGAGCCTGGTGGTAAGCCAGGCCGCTGAGGTGTTGATTAACGCCACCAACCAGAGCATGGACTCCTGGGACCAGAGCCCGTCGGCGACCATCATCGAGATGAAGCTTATCGAATGGCTGCGCGCCCAGGTGGGCTATCAGCCAGGGGACGCGGGCGTATTCACCAGCGGCGGCACCCAGAGCAACCTGATGGGGCTGATGCTGGCGCGCGACGCCTTCTTCGCCCGTCAGGGACACTCTATCCAGCAGGATGGCCTGACAGGTAACCTGAAGAAGATTAAAGTTTTATGTTCTGAAAATGCCCATTTCTCGGTGCAAAAGAACATGGCTTTGCTTGGCCTGGGCTACCAGTCCGTTACGCTGGTGAAAACCGACCGCTTCGCGCGTATGGATCTGGATGATTTAGCACAGAAAGTGGCGCAGGCGCAGGCTAACGACGAGCAGATCCTCGCGATTGTGGCGACCGCAGGCACGACGGACGCGGGCGCCATCGATCCTCTGCGCGCCATTGCTACCCTTGCGGCAGAGCACAATATCTGGGTGCACGTTGATGCGGCATGGGGCGGAGCGTTGCTGCTTTCTGAGAAGTACCGCGACTATCTCGACGGTCTTGAACTGGTGGACTCCATCACGCTGGATTTCCATAAGCAATTCTTCCAGACCATCAGCTGCGGCGCGTTCCTGTTAAAAGAAGCCCGCCATTATGAGCTGATGCGCTATCAGGCGGCCCTACCTGAACTCCGAGTTCGATGAGGCTCAGGGCGTGCCGAACCTGGTGTCTAAATCTTTGCAGACCACGCGCCGCTTTGATGCGTTAAAGCTGTGGATGGGTCTGGAAGCCTTAGGTCAGAAGCAGTATGCCGCCATTATCGACCATGGCGTCACCCTGGCGCAGCAGGTTGCGCAATACGTGGCTGAACAGGACTCGCTTGAGCTTGTGATGCAGCCGCAGCTGGCAAGCGTGCTGTTCCGCTATCGTCCGCAGCAGCTGGCTACCACCGGCGATGCGGCGGTGGCGTTATTAAACCAAAAGATTGGCGATGCCTTGCTGGAGTCCGGACGTGCAAACGTTGGGGTAACCGAGTTTAACGGCGTTACCTGTCTGAAGCTGACGTTGCTAAACCCTACGGTCAGCCTGGAAGATATTAAAGTTCTGCTGGCGCTGGTGGAGAAAACGGCGCAGCCATTGCTGAGCACTTAATCTTTTCTCCTGACATGGAAATATAAAAAGCCGATAACTGAGTTATCGGCTTTTTTTACGCTTTGAAGAAGGGAGGCGGGGCAGACGTTGAGCCTGGGCATACTTTAATAATTTAGAGTGCAGTGATATTTTGCAATTAAATCCGGTACATATTGTTCTTATTTCAGAACAATATGTACCAGATTTAAAACAATATGTCCTCTTATATAAATAAAACACGTACATTAAGTAAGATTACTTGCATTTTTTTTTATTTTAAAAAAGGAAATATTTTTTCTGTTTTTTATTAAAGTGGTATTAATACTAATTGTATATAAATCAATTGATTAATGCATTTTCTTTGTTAAAGAAAAGTGGTTTTCCTGTAAACCCTATGTGATTTGCATCATAAAATCTTTTAAAGGCAATGGACGATGGGCGTTCATTAAAGCTAGTGTATTTGTATTGTATACAATGCGGCGCAAAAATATTTATCCGTAATAAAATATTCAGAAATGAATTTTCATCTATGCGCTTAAGCTAATTCACAGAAATAACTCGGTCGAAATTCATTCTCGCTCGGATATACGTAGCAACTAATATCTTCAACCAGAGAGGTCTGCTGCAATGCAACTGGAAACTTCAGAAACATCCGGCTTGCGCGATAAAGCCAATATGATGAAAAAAACCAACGTGCGTTGGCTGGTGGTTACGATGTTATTTTTTATGACGCTAATCAATTACGCCGACCGTTCCTCAATCTCTCTTGCTGGGGCCGCAGATGGCAAAAGAGCTTGGTCTGAATCCGGTAGATATGGGGATTATCTTCTCCGCTTTTGGCTGGGCGTACGTGATATTTCAGCTGCCCGGTGGCTGGCTCCTGGATAAATTTGGCTCAAAACTGATTTACAGTTTAAGCATCTTTTTTTGGTCGCTGTTTACACTGATGACCGGTCTCGCAGGCTTTGTTACCGGTGCCACAGCAGTCGCTTTTATTTTTGCGATGCGCTTTTTGGTCGGTGCCTCTGAGGCTCCTTCATTTCCTGCTAACAGTCGCATAGTCGCTTCGTGGTTCCCCTCTTCCGAACGCGGAACGGCAGCCGCCATTTTTAACTCGGCACAGTATGGATCTACGGTCTTTTTTGCTCCTCTAATGGGGTGGCTGGCGCATACTTATGGCTGGCATTCGGTATTTACCGTGCTCGGACTGCTGGGGATCGCCTTTTTACCTTTATTTCGCAAAATCGTGAAAAGTCCGAAGATGCATCCGTCAGTGAACGAGGCTGAACTGGAGTATATTGCTGCGGGCGGCGCCCTTGTTAATCTCGACGAGAGAAAAGAGGGTCAGGCAAAAACGGCAGATCCGAAGCTGCATTATCTGACGCAGCTGCTTACCAGCCGCATGATGCTTGGGACCTATCTGGCACAATATTGTCTGAACGCCATTGGCTTTTTCTTTATTACCTGGTTCCCGATTTATCTGGTCGAGGAAAAGAATATGTCGATTATGAAAGCGGGTATGGTCGCTGCCATTCCGGCAATCTGTGGATTCCTGGGCGGTTTAATCGGCGGCTTCTTTTCTGACTTCTTGATCCGCAAAGGCATCTCTGTGTCGGTGGCGCGTAAAATTCCGATTATCGGCGGTATGACGCTCTGCTGCGTGATGGTGCTCTGTAACTATACCAACTCGGAAGCGGCGGTGATTGCCATCATGGCACTGTCGTTTTTGGGCAAAGGCATTGGCGGCATGGGCTGGACTATTAATACCGATACCGCGCCGAAAGAAATTGCAGGACTCTCTGGCAGCATGTTGAATACCTTTAGTAATGCTTCCAGTATCACCACGCCGATTATTACCGGCTATATTCTGAGTATCACCGGTTCCTTTAATGGCGTGCTGTGGTTTGTTATCGCGCATGCGGTAATGGTTATTTTTCTCTATTTATTTATGGTCGGAAAAATTCAACGTTTTGTCCTTAAATAAGCAACTTCATACTTCAAGGTTGGAAATGCATTATGGTAACCATCGACGCGTCAGAAATAAAAAAATCATTGAGCCTGGTCGCCTATGACGAAATAAAAAGCATGATCCTTAATTTAACCCTGAAACCGGGTAGCTCGCTGACGGAAATGTGGTTAATTGACCGGCTGCAAATGAGTCGTACCCCGATTCGCGAGGCGCTTTACCGTCTGCAGCAGGAACATTTTGTCGAACTGGCGCCAAGAAAGGGTTGGTTTGTCAGTGAAATAAAATTGCGTGATATTCAGGAGCTATTTGTCATTCGCGAGGCGCTTGAGGGTATTTCTGCGCGCCATGCGGCGGTACGTATCAGTGATGAAGAGTTACAAAAAATGGAGAACTATCTGGATTCGTTGGAAAGTTTGTTGGAAGAAAATGAAGAGGCGGTCGACGATCCGGGTGACTCGATACATAGCCTTATATTTCGCTTTTCCAGCAATGCACTGATTAATGAAGTGATGAGTATTCACCTTGAACGTTTACAGATGTTCCACCTTATAACCAGCAGTTTGCCCGGCCGGAAATATCAGTCATGGCGCGAACACAAGGAAATATTTTTTGCGCTCAAAGCAAGGGATGGTGAACTCGCAGAAGAGTTGATGCGCAAGCATATCAGAAGCAGCCTGGATAGTCTGTTACAAAGCTTAATTGAAAATAAAGTTGATTATCAGAAAGTTATCAATCTCCCTCACGCAGTGATGGATAAATGAAATTTCATGAGGAATCCTGGAATGCGTAAAGTTATTGTTTTTGGCGTGGACGGCTTATCAATGCCATTGTTAAAACGCTATGTACAAAATGGCGATCTTCCCCATATTGCGCGGATGCTGGACCGTGGCGCCGCCACTGAGCTATTGCCGTTTATCTCGGCGTGGGGAGATATTAACTGGGTGACGTTTCTCAGCGGCCAGGCGGTAGGCACCTCATGGCTGGGGCAGGGAATGCCGCCGGACAATGTACGCACCGGTAATTTGCTCGAACAGATGAGTAAACACAGTTTACGCGCCTCGCTGGTGCATTTCCCTGAGAGTGTTGTAGCCGATAAAGAACATTTCAGTTTCGCCCCTTACTGGGGCAGAAGTGCAGCCTGGCCTGGCGAAATCTTTAAACCTATGGGTCATACCACTCGTTATAGTGCCCGTACCGGCAATAAACGGATCAAGCAGCAAAAATTGGGCTGGCCACCCACGTCCGCACTTGCCTATCACGATAAAGGGGCGTGGCAACCCTTAACGCGGCTGCAGGAAGGTTATCAGATAACCATGAACGGCAATAACGGTGAAACGCTTAGCGCAACTCTGGTCAACCAACACGGGAAACCCATGATACAACTGGCAGGGCAGCTGGTTCAGCTTGAGGTGGGTAAATGGAGCGACTGGATCTCTTTGCAGAATGCCGATATTGCGGGCAGCGTACGTTTCTTTATCGGCAGCTTTAACCCGGAAGCTGATGAAGTGGAAATCCTTCAAAGTCAGGTAACCGACTGTCAACGCCTGGCGGAGGACCAGCAGCTCGCCAGCAGCCTCTTAAAGGCTTACGGTCCGTTTTATAGTAAATGGGTGGTTAAAGCATCACCGCAGGAGGATTATCCTCAAGCAACGTTTCAGGAAGCGGAAGAGCAGTCACTGTGGCTGGCGGAAAGCGCATTAGAGCTGACTCAGCGAAAAAATTTCGCGCTGTGGGCGACCGTGCATCGTCTGGTGGATGAATCCCATCATAACTGCCTTGGTCAGTGCGACCCCGCTTCGCCATTCTATGATGCATCGCAGGCCGAAAGGTATGACGACGTCATGCGCGACTGCTACCAGGTGCTGGATCGCACTATGGGCAAATTAATGCAGGAGATGGACGACGATACGGTGCTGATGCTGGCCTCTGACCACGGCGCCGTGCCCAATGCTTATATGTGCGATATCTATCGCTACCTTGCTAAGCAACGGCTGGTTACGCTGGATGCCCAGGGTCTACCCGATATGTCACGCAGCCAGGTATATCTAAAAGATGAGCGCGGCGGTCTGGAGATCTTCGTCAACCTCGCCGGGCGAGAAGCCGCTGGCATCGTCAGCGCACAGGAATACGATGCGGTATGCGCCCGTACATTACTGGCTCTCGGTAGCTGGCAGGTGGAAGAGAACGGCGTGGCGCGCAATGCGGTCAGTCTGGCGCTACTGAAAGCGGATGCGGTCGGCATTGGTTTTTGGGGTGAATGCGCAGGCGATATTATCTTTGCCTATAACTCAGGTTTTGTCTGGGGTGTCAGCCAGGGCGGAGAAGATATTTGTCCGGTAGAAATGCCTGGCGCCAATCACGGTCCGCAAAAACCCACGGCCGAAACAACAATGTCCAATAATTATGGTGCGTTGCTGATGTATGGCACGGGCGTGCGTCAGGGATATTATCGAGATCGCCAGAAACTCGGCCCTTACCATATGACCGATCCGGCAGCGACAATTGCCCATTTACTCGAATTACCGCTGGATACCCTGGATGGCCGCGTAATGCACGATCTGATTTTGCCAAACAGCTAAGGGGATACTATGAAAATTACTGGCGTAACCACACATTTACTGACGGCAAAATTAAGCGAACCCTTTTCTTACTCGCGCGCGCGTTACGATACCCGTACCGCGATGCTGGTGGAAGTTGAAACTGACGAGGGTATTAGCGGTTGGGGGGAGTGTTATGGTCCGGCGCGCATAACCAAAGCGGTCGTCGATGAACTGGGCAGTATGATTATTGGCAGTGATGCGCTCAACAGCGAATTTATCTGGCAGGATCTGTATGCACGCCTGCGCGACCATGGCCAGAAAGGGCTGTTAATCGAAGGGTTAAGCGGTATCGATATTGCCTTATGGGATATTCGGGGTAAATATTTTGGCGTTCCGGCTTACCGGTTATTGGGCGGGCAGATGCGCAATGAGGTACAGGCCTATGCCACAGGCCTTTATCGTCGCGACAATGGTGATGCGGCGCAATATCTGGCGGAAGAGGCTGCCTGCTACGTCGAGCAGGGCTTCAAAGCCATGAAGCTGAAAGTGGGCTTCGGTGTCAATGAAGATTATGACCTTACCCGAATCATTCGTGACGCTATTGGTGACGATATTATGCTGATGGTGGATGCCAACCATGCCTATGACGCGGTTGCGGCAATTAAGCTGGCGCATAAAATTGAACATCTCGATATCGCCTGGTTCGAGGAGCCGGTGCCGCCAGAAGATCTTGATGGTTATCTTCGGGTTAAGGCCGCCACTTGCATTCCGCTGGCAGGTGGGGAATGTGAATTTACGCGCTACGGTTTTAAAAACGTTCTTGGCGCAGGTGCGATGGATATTATTCAGCCGGATATCTGCGCTGCGGGTGGCCTGACGGAATGTAAAAAGATATCGGATATGGCGCAGGCATTTGGCATACGTACCAACCCGCATGTCTGGGGCAGCGGCATCGGTATCGCCGCCTCACTGCAATGGATGGCGCTGGTGCCAACCCATACGCCGATATCATTGTCACCCACTCAGCCACTGCTGGAGTTCGATCAGACTGAACACCCGATTCGTCAGGCGATTCTGGAAACCCCGATCGTGCATCATAATGGTGTGGTTCAGATTCCGACGGCGCCAGGATTAGGTATCGAAATTAATCGTGACGCTTTAGCATTTTTTAAAAATAATATTTAACGCTCTCTGTCGCCACCGAAAAGGTGGCGAATGAAAATATTAATGAGAAGGAAATTAACCCTAAATCATCTTTGGCAAAGCGAATTTTTCTGTTGGTTTTTTTTAAAAATTGTAAGCGTGCTTTTTTACCCGGGTTTTCACTATTCCGGAATTTCTGACGGCAGATGCTGCGCCTGTATAATTTTCTGCTAATTTACTACTCCGATAAACAGAGAACTTCCGTCGGTTTTTATGGTGTGATTACCCAGGGTACCTGCTTGTTATAATTTTTTTGCGCGCTTGCTAAATTTAGCTCAATAAAATTACCTTCGCGATGAGGCGGTTAATATGAGTGAAATTATGTTATTGGTAGTGCCGGATAATCTTCCACCTTATCTTCTGCACCAGGTGAATAATTATTTTAACGCCGTTAGCTTATCTGATGTAATAAATGACGAGCAATGGTTTAAGCAGCAGGGGAGAAAAGTTAGCGCTATTCTCACTAATGGTATTGTAGGTGCCAGCGGTGATTTAATTAACCGTATGCCCGGGCTCAAAATTATTGCCAGTAACGGGGTCGGATATGATGCTATTGATCTCGTCACGGCGCAGCAGCGTAATATTGTCGTCACTAATACTCCGGAGGTGCTTAATGACTGTGTCGCCGATCATGCCATGGCTTTGTTATTGGATATCTCACGTCGCCTGAGCGAGTCGGATCGCTATCTGCGTAGCGGAAAATGGTTGACGCAGGGCAAGTTTCCTGCCGGGAAAAAGGTTAGTGGTAAAGCGTGCGCCATTGCTGGTCTCGGCAATATTGGCCGTGCCGTCGCCCGCCGCGCTGAGGCTTTTGGTATGCAGATCCATTATTTCAATCGTACGGCCAGGCAAGATGTTCCTTATACCTTTCATGCCGATCTGGTTTCGCTGGCTCAGGCCGCGGACTATTTGGTAGTGACGCTTCCCGGCGGCGCGGCTACCCGCCATTTGATTAACCGGCAGGTGCTGGATGCACTTGGACCAGATGGCTATGTCATTAATGTATCACGCGGCACTCTCCTTGATGAAAGTGCGTTGGTTTCTGCTTTGTTGGATAACAGAATTGCCGGAGCGGCACTGGACGTATTTGAACATGAACCGCAAGTACGCGATGAACTGATAGCGGCGGAAAATGTGGTATTGACACCACATATCGCCAGCGCCACTCAAGAAACATCAAAAGCAATGGCGGATCTGGTAATTGAAAATTTACTGGCGTTCAGCCGCGGCCAACCGGTTTTAACGCCGGTTAATTTCTTCGTGCAGGAGTAAAAATCGTTATGAGTGACGATTATATTGCCTTCGACTGGGGATCCACTCATTTACGCGCCTGGCGCTTTCAGCAGGGACAGTGTATTGACAGTTGCAAAATGGAAGCAGGCATTACTCGCCTGGCAGGGCCGTCATCCGCGCGATATCTTTCAGGCCATCATCGCACGCTGGCAGGCCCAGCAGGTGCCAGTGATTATGGCGGGTATGGTGGGAAGTAATGCAGGTTGGCGCAACGTGCCTTATCTCCCTTGCCCGCTGGAGCTGAACCAGTTGGCCAGGCATCTGACCCCCATTGAGAATTTGGCCTGGATCGTGCCGGGTGTCAGCATTAACGATGAAAGCGGCGTGAATATCATGCGTGGTGAGGAGACGCAGCTGTCAGGCGCCTGGCAACTGCGTCCCTCTTCGCTGTACATACTCCCGGGCACCCACTGCAAATGGGTGCAGGTAGAACAGGGCAGGTTGCTGCGTTTTAAAACCGTCATTGCTGGCGAAATGCATCACCTGCTGCTTAACCATTCGCTAATTGGTGCCGGTTTACCACCGCAGATCGCCGACCGACAGGCGTTTATTGCAGGGTTAGAATGCGGTCTGCAGGAAGGTGATATTTTGCCGCTGCTGTTTGAAGTACGCGCTGCACATATTCTGGGTCGGCTGGCGCAGGAATCGGTAAGTGAACAGCTATCAGGGTTGTTAATCGGCGCAGAAGTAGCACAAATGTGCCGTGTGTACGGCTCGTTGACCGGGCAATGTGTGACTATTGTCGGCAGTCCGCAGCTGTCGGCGCGCTATCAGTCGGCGCTGGCCCTGATCGGCATTACGGCGGAAATTGTGGCGGGTGATACCGCTTTTCAACAGGGGATCAGGAGCATAGTAAATGAACTGGCAAATTGATATTCCATTGATCGCTATACTTCGTGGGATCCAGCCAGAAGAGACGTTGGAGCACGTCGCTATATTACTGGAGAATGGTTTTACGGCGGTTGAGATCCCCACCAACTCGCCACGCTGGCAGGAGAGCATCACCAGTATGGTAACGCAGTTTGGCGATCGCGGCCTGTTTGGTGCTGGAACGGTATTGCACCCGCAGCAGGTAGATACCCTGGCGGCGCTCGGTGGACGCTTGCTGGTGACGCCAAACGCTAATCCGGCGGTGATCCGGCGTGGCGTAGAGCAAGGCATGATGGTATGCGCCGGCTGTGCTACGGCGACTGAAGCCTTTATTGCACTGGAGGCTGGTGCACAAATACTGAAAATCTTCCCTTCGGCCAGCTTCGGCCCCGATTATATTAAAGCGTTGAAGGCGGTGCTGTCGCCGGAAATACCGGTGCTGGCGGTAGGGGGCGTGACGCCCGAAAATCTTGGCAGCTGGCTCCAGGCCGGTTGTGCTGGCGCTGGACTGGGCGGCGATTTGTATCGCGCGGGTCAAATGGTGACGCGCACTCGCAGCCGGGCGCATGACTTTGTTAAGGCTTATCAGCACTTCAGGGCACAGCTTCCTGAGGATCGGAAATAGCATGCCGCTGTTGCCTTATCGCCGGATCATTCGTCGTGCCGGAGCAGCCCTGCGCCTGCGCCAGATGGCGTAAAAGAGAATAAAAATAAGTATCTCAAAGAGTTGCTATTGCTCAAAAAAAATACTGGATATTTAACCAGGCATTTGTATACTATTTCGGTAAGTTATTCGTTAATAGTACTGGTTAGGGGGAAGTATGGTGATTCCATTGGAAAGTTTCAGTTCGCACGATCGGTCTCCCATCATGAGCAGTCGTGAAATCGCAAGGCTTACGGGCATCGCTCATAAAGAAGTGAAGCGCATGGTCAAAAGCCTGGAAACGGCGCAGCGTCTGTCGCAGTCGGTTACCACTAGCCAGTATGAGCAGGAAGGCGAGGTTCGGCAGGAGTTTTTGCTTAACAAGCGGGACTCACTGCTGACCGTTGCCAGCGTATCGCCGGGCTTTACGGTAGAAGTGCTGGATCGCTGGCAGGAGCGTGAAAAGAGCGTCAGCCTGCCGGATTTTACCAATCCTGCCGTCGCGGCGCACGCCTGGGCCGAACAGTATGAAAAGCGCCAGCGGGCGGAGGAGCAGCTTGCTCTTATCGCCCCAAAGGCAGAGTTTTTTGACTGGTACGTTAAGGTCAATGATTCGCTGGGCTTCCGCCAGCTTTGCAAAATGCTGAAGGTGAAAGAGCCCGAATTCCGGCAGTTTTTGCTGGAGCGCAACATCATGACCCGCGCAAGCGGCGTGCTGATGCCTTCGCAATCTTATGTTCAGGCGGGCTATTTCACCGTGCATAGCGGTACCGGCGAGAACAAGCATACCTGGGCCCAGGCGCGCTTTACCGCGCGCGGCGTCAAGTGGATCGCAGGCCTTTGGGCAACGCATCTCTCCACGCGGCCGGTAGAGGTACGTCCTCCCGAGCGCGCTGAGAACTACGCCGCAGGCCCTGGCTGGTTTTAACCTGTTATCGTCGCAATATACTGCGCCATTCAGGGCTGGGGCGCACCGGGCAAAGGAACGCCCGGTTTGTTGGCGATTAAGGCATTCGTGTCCCGACACCATGATGCTGAGAAAAAATTCACGCAGGCGTACGATGTTCAGGGATGCTTTCAAAGTTCATATCCCAGGCGTCTTGTTGCAGTTCTGAAGTCATTCGCATTGCAATAGGTGTATTTAGAGGGATAGTGGTTTGAACAAACCACACAGAGTAAGACTTCGGCTGCCGAATCTCCATGAATGTACTACGTTCAGTAGGGTTGCTTTGACGTGGAGAGCAAATGAAACCATTATCGCTTTTAATCTTAACAAGCCTGACATTGTCGGGCTGCGGCGCGAATAACACTTCCCCGAAAGTGCCGGTTCCCGGCGAAAAAACCTCGGCCCAAATGCGAACGCTTGAAACCGGCGCGCAGCTCATCCAGTCCCGCCCGCCCGTTGACGCCATAAGCGCGTATCTTGACGGATTTCATTTTTATAACGGTGATAAAAATGGCCAGATGGAAGCCCATCACTACGTGACGGTACTTAATGACGATGTCATGCAGGCGGTGATTTACGACAGCAACACAAAAGACGCCCGGCTGATGGGCGTTGAATACATCATTAGCGAACGTCTGTTTAAAACGCTGCCGCCGCAGGAGAAAAAACTTTGGCACAGCCATCAGTATGAGGTGATGTCCGGAAGTCTCATCGCCCCCGGCTTGCCCGCGGTGGCCGACAAAGCGCTGATGAGCAAGATTGTTAATACCTATGGAAAAACCTGGCATACCTGGCATACCGATCGCGATAAGTCTCTGCCGCTCGGCATTCCGGCGTTGATGATGGGTTTTACCGGTGAAGGACAGCTTGATCCGGCTCTGCTGGCAGACAGAGATCGCCGCTTTGGGGTGAATACGAAGGCCGTCAAACGCGAGCGCGAAGATTTGGTGGCGCATCCTGTTGCCGAAGGTGCCGACGCGTGGCGGCGAGGCGAGGTTATTCAGCTCAGGCGGGAGTATGGCTCTGGTGAGCATGCTCAAGGCGAAACCGCGCATTTCGGAACATCGGAGCAAAACAGAAAAGCACATGAATAATTTCTGGGAAAATCATTACCGCTCACCGTATCAAATTGATGAACAGTAGTTTGGTACGGGATGATATATTTTAGTCGGGCCGCTTAATTGAGGCCTGATATGGACACCTTCCCTTACATCTTCTCACCGCCGAAAGCTACCTGGATGGTGACCGTCGCCCGCGGCTTATCCGATCGCTGACTATACTTTTTCCTCCCTGCGTTATTACCGGCTGTCATAGCGGGCATTAACAGCCAGCTATAAGGCCTTTTCTGTTACTGAAAAGAGGAGACAGTATGAAAGCTCTCGTCTGGCACGCTATTGGCGATATCCGTCTTGATGAGGTCGCCGAGCCGCAGATTGAACAACCCACCGATGCGGTTATTCGGCTTACCGCCTCAGCGATTTGCGGTACCGATCTTCATTTTATTCGCGGCACCTTCAGCGATATGAAAGAGGGCACTATTCTCGGCCATGAAGGGGTCGGCATTATTGAGCAACTGGGCGATCGGGTGCGGAATTTCGATATCGGCGATAGGGTGGTGGTCTGCTCTACGCTCTCCTGCGGCTACTGTCCACCCTGCCGCAGCGGCAATACCGCGCAGTGCGATAATGCCAACCCGAACGGCCCGCAGGCCGGCACCTGCTTTTTTGGCGGTCCGCAAGCTACCGGTCCGATCAACGGGCTGCAGGCGGAAAAAGCGCGTATCCCCTTCGCCGCTAATACTCTGGTAAAGGTGCCGGAGGGCGTCAGCGATGAACAGGCGATTCTAATCAGCGATATTTTCCCCACCGGCTGGTTTGGCGCGGAAATGGCGGAAATCAAACGCGGCGACACCGTAGCGGTGTTCGGTTGCGGGCCCGGTCGGTCAGTTTACTATCGCCAGCGCGCTGTTAATGGGAGCCGGTCGGGTGATCGCGGTCGACCCACATGAAGATCGGCTGGCAATGGCCCGTCGTCAGGGAGCCTTCACCGTCAATTTTGAAAAAGAAGATCCGCTGGAAACCATCAAATTACTTACCGGCGGCACCGGCGTCGATATCGCCATTGACGCCGTGGGCGTTGACAGCCAGCACGCCCACCATGGCCCGGCGGCGCAACAGGCCGAACAGAAAAAGGAGCAATACCGCAAGGAAGTACAGGAAGTAGCGCCGGAAAATGCTGAGCATCAACATGCGCACAACGGAAACTGGATACCGGGCGACGCCCCGACTCAGGCGCTGGAATGGGCGATACAGGCGCTGAAAAAAGCTGGCACGTTGAGTATTATCGGAGTTTATCCTCCCGCCGCCCGAACTTTCCCCATCGGTATGGCGATGAATAAAAACCTCACCATGAAGATGGGCAATTGCAACCATCACACCGTTATCCCGCATCTGCTGGAACTGGTGCGCATGGGCACAATCGACCCGACTCAGGTACTGACCCAGGTGGAGCCGTTATCCGATGTGGTCTCCGCCTACGAAAGCTTTGATAAGCGCCAGCCGGGATGGATCAAAACCGAGCTGTTGCCGTCGCAATAATAAAGCGTCATACGGGGCTGGAGGTTTATAGCGCCCGGCCTTAAACCTTATGTTTACTTCCTTCATCGCCCGTTAATCATTATGTTAACGGGCGTTTTATTTCTCTGGTTTTGCCCTGACGATCGAAGCGTTGCCTGGCTATGCCCGAGCGCGCATGCCGTTATGATTTTTTACCCGGCAATATCTCATTCATGATCTGGCTGGCGGTGTCGGCGAAAA
Organism: Dryocola mayonis; assembly: GCF_051307045.1. NCBI lineage: Bacteria > Pseudomonadati > Pseudomonadota > Gammaproteobacteria > Enterobacterales > Enterobacteriaceae > Dryocola > Dryocola mayonis. Next base: position 2,435,758 of record NZ_CP150452.1, on the reverse strand, counting down.
TTTTCCCGGCGGAGCGGTCCCCTTTAGCCATCGAGGCCATAAAGGCTTTCGCCTGTTTCAGGGTGATATGCGGCGGCAGCGGCGCGACTTCCGGATCGGTTTTTACTTCCAGCACTACCGGGCGGTCGGCCGTTAACGCTTCTTGCCAGGCGCTCTGCAGCTTCTCCGGGTCGTCAACGAAAATACCTTTCAGCCCCAGCGATTGCGCGAACCGGGCATAGCTGACGTCGGGAATGTCCTGGGTCGTCCCAAACCGAGGATTGCCTTCCATCACCCGCTGCTCCCAGGTGACCTGGTTAAGATCCTCGTTATTGAATACGCACACGATCAGGCGCGGATCGCTCCAGCCCTGCCAGTATTTCTGAATGGTGATCAGCTCGGCCATATTGTTCATCTGCATCGCTCCGTCTCCCACCAGCGCCACCACCGTTTTTTGCGGATAGGCGAATTTGGCGGCGATGGCGTAAGGCACCGCCGCGCCCATGCAGGCAAGGCCGCCGGAAAGGGAGGCGCGCTGTCCCTGTTTCACCTTATAGTCACGGGCGAACCAGTTGGCGCAGGAGCCGGAATCGGAGGTAACGATAGCGTCTTCCGGCAGCAGCGGCGACATTTCCCATACCACCCGCTGGGGATTGACCGGGTTGGCCGCGGCCATCGCCCGCTCTTCCAGCGTCTGCCACCACTCTTTCACGCCCAGGGCAATCTCTTCCTGCCAGCTACGATCGGTTTTGTGCTGCAGCAGCGGCAGCAGGGCGCGCAGGGTTTCCGCCGCGTCCCCGTGCAGATTGACTTCCACCGGATAGCGCAGCCCAAGCATCGCCGGGTCGATATCCACCTGCACGGCGCGCGCCTGACCCTCTTGCGGCAGGAATTCCGTCCACGGAAAGCCGGTGCCGATCATCAGCAGGGTATCGCAGTTCATCATCATGTCATAAGACGGTTTGGTGCCCAGCAGGCCAATCGAGCCGGTAATAAAAGGCGCGTCATCCGGCAGCACATCTTTGCCCAGCAGCGCCTTCGCCACTCCCGCGCCAAGAACGTTGGCCAGCTGCACCACTTCCAGCGCGGCGCTGCGCGCCCCGGCGCCTACCAGAATCGCTACCTTTTTCCCGCCGTTAAGGACGTCCGCCGCCCGTTGAAGATCCGCTTTATAAGGTATGATTTTTGGCTTCTGGTATCCCGTTCCCGAATGGGTGAAGCCGTGGGTATGCGGCGGCGCCTGCCAGGGTTCGTCCTGGATGTCCTTCGGCAACACCAGTACCGTCACGCCGTTTTGCGCTACGGCGATACGCACGCCGCGATCCACCAGATGCCGCAGCTGGCCGGGAGAGGCCACCTCCTGCACAAAGTTCGCCACGTCCGCAAAAATACGGTCGAGGTTTAATTCCTGCTGGTAGCTCGCTCCGCGCGCCGTGACTTCCGCCTGGCCGGCTATCGCCAGCACCGGGGAGTGATCAAGCTTAGCGTCATACAGGCCGGTCAGCAGGTGGGTGGCGCCGGGGCCGCCAGTAGAGAGGCATACCCCCAGCTCGCCGGTGAATTTGGCATGACCCGCGGCCATAAACGCCGCCATCTCTTCATGACGCACCTGAATAAACTCGATGCCTTCGCCCGCTTTATTCGCGCGTTGTAGGGCACCGAGCACACCGTTGATGCCATCACCGGGATAGCCATAGATGCGGGTGACGCCCCAGGCTTTCAGTCGTTCAATGAAAAAGTCGCTGGTCATTTTTGTCATCGTTTTCCCCTAACCGAAAAAAGTAAGCCGTCGTTAAGGATAGTTCGCAATTAACAGGTTATGCGGAGAAAGCCGTCAGGAAGGTTTACAGGGAGGGAACAGAAAGGCTATGAAAAGAAAAATCCACGCGGGCGCGTGGATTTTACTGGCTTTGCGATCTTCATGAGATGGGCTGACACCTCATGAGAAAAAAATGGCTATTAGACGTTGAACAGGAAGTTCATCACATCGCCATCTTTCACGATGTAGTCTTTGCCTTCCGCACGCATTTTGCCCGCTTCTTTCGCGCCTTGCTCACCTTTGTAGGTGATGAAGTCTTCATAGGCGATGGTTTGCGCGCGGATAAAGCCTTTCTCGAAGTCGGTGTGGATTTTACCTGCCGCCTGCGGAGCGGTGGCACCGACTGGAATGGTCCATGCGCGCACTTCTTTTACGCCGGCGGTGAAGTAGGTTTGCAGGTTCAGCAGCTCGTAGCCGGCGCGAATAACGCGGTTAAGGCCCGGCTCTTCCAGACCCAGCTCCGCCATGAATTCGTCACGGTCGGCGTCGTCGAGTTCAGCAATATCAGATTCAACGGCCGCGCAAACGGCAACCACCACGGAACCTTCGCCAGCGGCGATTTCGCGCACTTTATCGAGGTACGGGTTGTTCTCGAAGCCGTCTTCGTTGACGTTTGCGATATACATGGTTGGTTTCAGCGTCAGGAAGCTCAGGTACTTGATAGCGGCCTTGTCTTCATCGGTCAGGGTTTTCAGCGCGCGCAGCATGCCCGCGTTCTCAAGCTGCGGCAGGCATTTTTCCAGCGCGGGCCAGTTCAGCTTTCGCGTCTTTATCTCCGCCTTTGGCTTTCTTCTGCACGCGGTGAATGGCGCGTTCGCAGGTGTCCAGATCGGAGAGCGCAAGCTCGGTGTTGATAACGTCGATATCGTCAGCCGGATCCACTTTGTTGTTCACGTGGATGATATTGTCGTTCTCAAAGCAACGCACCACGTGGCCGATAGCTTCGGTTTCGCGGATGTTGGTCAGGAACTGGTTACCCAGGCCTTCGCCTTTGGACGCGCCTTTAACCAAGCCCGCGATATCCACGAATTCCATGGTCGTTGGCAAAATTCGCTGAGGTTTTACGATTTCGGCAAGCTTATCCAGACGTGGGTCCGGCATTGGCACGACGCCGGTGTTCGGCTCGATGGTACAGAACGGGAAGTTTGCAGCTTCGATTCCCGCTTTGGTGAGCGCGTTGAACAGGGTGGATTTACCGACGTTCGGCAAGCCGACGATACCGCATTTGAATCCCATGGTTTAAATCACCTTAATTGCTTGATAATCAAAGAGTTAACCTTAACTCAATGAAAAAATGTAGATAACTTTGCCTATTATACACGTAAACCGTTTATAAGGGGCGGGGAAATAGGCCCGCACGCCCCCTGCGGGCGCTACTGCGCCTTAAAAGCGTGCAGACGATTAGTCGCCTTCGTCAGTCCTTCTTTCAGCCAGACCTCGGTGCAGCGCGCCGCTTCGTCCACCGCTTCATCAATCAGCTTTTGTTCGCTGAGCGGCGGCTTGCCAAGCACAAAGCCCACAACTTTGTTTTTATCGCCCGGATGGCCGATGCCGACGCGTAAGCGGTGAAAGTTAGGGTTATTGCCCAGCTTGTTAATAATATCCTTCAGGCCGTTGTGTCCGCCGTGGCCGCCGCCGAGCTTAAACTTCGCCACGCCCGGAGGCAGATCCAGCTCATCGTGGGCAACGAGGATTTCGTCCGGCGCGATGCGGAAGAAGGTGGCCATGGCGCTTACCGCCTTGCCGCTCAGGTTCATAAACGTGGTCGGCACCAGCAGGCGGACATCCTCACCGGCAAGATTAATGCGCGCGGTATAGCCGAAGAATTTCGCTTCTTCTTTTAACGACTGGTTATGGCGTTCGGCCAGCAAATCCACATACCAGGCACCGGCGTTATGACGGGTTGCCGCATATTCCGCACCCGGGTTGGCCAGGCCGACGATTAATTTAATACTCACGTTTTATTTCCTGAAAGCAGACTCAAGCCGCGTAGTTTACTGTGCCGCCGGCGCGATGACAAAGCGCAATGCGGCGCTAGCCGAACTATTGAATAGTTCAATCTGTGAACCATTAGAATTTCATGGTATTCAGCAGCTTATTTGTAAATTTTTGTCATAGTTTCATGCGTAATTGTGATCGCTGGCGCACATGAAGCCAAAGGGTGGTGTCTATACTTTACACACAAGGAGAGGGGATATTCCCCGCCGACCCAGGAAACATCCGGAGGTGACAGATGAAACGCAAAAACGCTTCGTTACTCGGTAATATTCTTATGGGGGTGGGATTGATAGTTATGGTGGTTGGCGTGGGTTATTCCATTTTAAACCAGCTGCCTCAGTTCAATTTACCTCAGTTTTTTGCTCACGGCGCCGTGCTCAGTATTTTCGTTGGGGCCGTGCTGTGGCTTGCCGGAGCGCGCGTAGGCGGACGCGAGCAGGTCTGCGACCGCTACTGGTGGGTACGCCACTATGACAAGCGTTGTCGCCGCAACGAACATCATCACCACGGTTAACCAGCCGGCAGATTTGAAAAGCTCCGCCAGATGCGGAGCTTTTTTGTTTTAGCCTGCCAGCGCCGCCTGTACGTCAGGGAAGAAGGCAAGACGCCCGGGTATCGGCTTCACGCCGGCGCGGGCAAACGTTCTGAGCGGCTGAAACTCCAGGTTGGTTACGCGCAGCTCGCAGCCCTCCGGCATTTTTTCCACAAAGCGTTGAAACGCATCAAGCCCGCCGGCGTCCAGCACCGGAACGGCATCCCATTGCAGAATAATAATGCGGTGTTGCTCTATGCGCTGTTGCAGGTCGGTAAACAGTCCTTCCGCCGCGGCAAAAAACAGCGGGCCCGTGACGCGCAGCGCCAGCACCTCTTCCGGCGCGGCGATATTCAGCGGCGCCAGCCTGGTCATTCTTGCTATGCGACGCATAAACAGCAGCGAAGCCAGCACAATCCCCACGCTAATGGCGATCACCATATCGAACAGCACGGTCAGCGACATGCAAATCAGCATCACGATGATGTCATCTTTCGGCGCGCGCCTGAGCAGGTTGATAACTTTGTGCGCCTCGCTCATGTTCCAGGCGACCATAAGCAGCAGCGCGGCCATGGCGGAAAGCGGCAGCCAGGAGAGCAGAGGAGCCAGCACCAGCAGCGCCATAATCACCAGCAGCGAATGGATGATGGCCGCCACCGGGGAAGTTGCGCCGGCCCGAACGTTCGCCGCCGAGCGGGCGATGGCCGCCGTGGCGGTAATGCCCCCAAAGAATGGCGCGATGATATTGCCCAGCCCCTGGCCGATAAGCTCGCTGTTGGCGTTGTGTTTAGTGCCGGTCATACCGTCAAGGACTACGGCGCACAGCAGCGACTCAATGGCGCCAAGCATCGCCATAGAAAACGCGGCGGGCAAAAGGGCGGTCAGCGAATCCCAGCTCAGGATAAAGTTTGACGCCGGGATATTCCACGGCAGCATCAGCTGGGGCAGAAGCTGAGGGATGCCGTTGCCCTGCGTGCCGTCAGCCAGCACATAGTGGAAGCGGGAACCGATGGTCGCCACGTCGCCGCCGGCTAAATGTACGAGGCCCATGACGGCGCAGCCTGCCAGCAGCGCAGGCAAATGCCCCGGCAGACGAATGCCCAGACGCGGCCAGAGAATCAATACGGCGAGCGTAACTACGCCAATCGCGGCATCGCCAAAATTAAGGGTCGGCATGGCCATCGCCAGCGCGGCGACCTTATTCAGGTAGTGCTCCGGCACGGTTGCCAGCGTCAGGCCAAAGAAATCCTTCACCTGCATGGTGGCGATGGTAATGCCGATCCCCGAGGTGAAGCCGAGCGTCACGGACAGCGGGATATATTCGATTAAGCGGCCAAAACGCGCCAGGCCAAACAAAATAAGAAACAGCCCGGACATCAAAGTGGCGATCAGCAGGCCCGCCAGGCCAAACTGCTGGGCCACGGGGTACAGGATCACCACAAAAGCGGCGGTTGGTCCGGAAACGCTGTAGCGCGAGCCGCCGCTCAGGGCGATCGCTATGCCTGCGACGGCGGCGGTGTAGAGCCCGTATTGCGGCGCAACGCCGCTGCCGATAGCCAGAGCCATCGCCAGCGGAATGGCGATAATCCCGACGGTAATACCAGCAATAGCATCGCGGGTAAAACGAGAAAGGGTGTACTTTTCGCGCCAGCAGGCGTCTATCAGGGCACGAAAAGGCATAACAGGAGAAGATACGTTTTTCACATTGATTCCATCCGTGAGCGCATCATCTGTCATTAATGGCAGGTGAAGGAGGCCATGCTGAAAATAGGGTCTGAAAACGAAAAAACCCGCCGTAGCGGGTCTTTAATGCGCATTCAATTAATGTTCGAACATCGCAGAGATTGATTCTTCATTGCTGATACGGCGAATTGCTTCGGCCAGCATGCCGGACAGCGTCAGGGTACGGACGTTCGGCAACGCTTTAATTTCATCAGACAGCGGGATGGTATCGCAAACAATCACTTCGTCAATAACCGAGTTACGCAGGTTGTGAACCGCGTTGCCGGAGAAGATCGGGTGGGTTGCATAGGCGAATACACGTTTAGCGCCGCGTTCTTTCAGCGCTTCCGCAGCTTTACACAGGGTGCCGCCGGTATCGATCATATCGTCAACCAGCACGCAGTCACGGGCCGCTTACATCGCCGATGATGTGCATAACCTGGGAAACGTTAGCGCGCGGGCGACGTTTGTCGATGATAGCCATATCGGTGTCGTTCAGCAGCTTGGCGATAGCACGGGCACGCACTACGCCGCCGATGTCCGGAGAAACCACGATTGGGTTTTCCAGGCCGATTTGCAGCATGTCTTCCAGCAGGATTGGGCTGCCGAAGACGTTGTCTACCGGGACGTCGAAGAAGCCCTGGATCTGTTCTGCGTGCAGGTCCACGGTGAGAACGCGGTCAACCCCAACGCTTGAGAGGAAGTCAGCAACAACTTTCGCGGTGATCGGCACGCGGGCGGAACGCACGCGACGGTCCTGACGAGCATAGCCAAAGTAGGGGATAACAGCGGTAATACGACCTGCAGAAGCGCGGCGCAGGGCGTCGACCATAACAACGAGTTCCATCAGGTTGTCATTGGTTGGTGCACAGGTGGACTGGATGATGAAAATATCGCCACCGCGTACATTTTCGTTGATTTGTACGCTTACTTCACCGTCGCTAAAACGACCGACGGCGGCGTCACCAAGAGAGGTGTACAGGCGGTTGGCAATACGTTGTGCTAGTTCCGGGGTGGCGTTACCAGCAAAAAGCTTCATATCAGGCACGAGAAAAACCTCAGGCATGCGTCCAGTGGCGGATGGCTGCTACCGCAACAGTGCGGAAGGCGGGTGGGGCAACACCCATCCAGGCGGTGTATAAAGAGCTTGATGCAACGTCTGAAACAAGGTGACGTTGTCACCAATACTCAGCTTGCCCGGATATGGCCTGATGCAGCGGGGAGAGATTAACGCCTCGCGCAACAAACCCGTGCAGCCATTCCGGGGCTTGCTCAAGCACCTGGCGGGCTTCGGACTCGGTGTTGAATTCAGCAAACACGCAAGCGCCGGTGCCAGTCAGGCGCGACGGCGCGTATTCTAACAGCCAGGAAAGCAGCTCATCAACCTTACGAAAACGTTTTCTTGCGATAACCTCACAATCATTCCTAAATTCACAATCCAGTAACGTCTGAATTGTGCGAGGCGGAGTATTTCTCGGCAGCTCGGGATCTTTAAAAATAACCGGCGTCGGAATGCTCACGCCCGGATGCGCGACCAGGTACCATTTTTCTTCCGGTTTCGCAGGCGTGAGAATCTCCCCCACGCCTTCGGCAAAGGCGGCGTGACCGCGAACAAAAACAGGCACGTCCGCGCCCAGCGCTATGCCCAGCGCAGCGAGTTGGTCTTCGCTAAGGCCGGTTCGCCACAGATGGTTTAACGCCACCAGCACCGTCGCCGCGTTGGAAGAGCCGCCGCCCAGCCCGCCGCCCATCGGCAAGCGTTTCTCAACGGCCAGATCCGCGCCCGCGCCCGCGGGCAGCGTGCCCAGCCGCTGAGCTTCGGCCATCAGCAAACGCGCGGCCCGGACTATCAGATTTTCTTCTTGCGCGACGCCCTCAACGGGCGTCAGAAGCTGAAGCACGCCGTCCCGGCGCGGTTCGATAGCAATGGTGTCGCCATAATCAAGGAACTGAAACAGCGTCTGCAGAGTATGGTAGCCGTCTGCCCGACGGCCGGTGATATACAAAAAAAGATTCAGTTTTGCCGGAGATGGCCAGCGGGTAATCATTATTTAACGATCCAGTTATCCATTTTCAGCTTGATGCGCTGGTCGCCTTCGCGCAGCTCCATATTCGACGGCAGAGCGGGCTGTACCTTGTCGTTATAGTCGCTGTACACCACTTTCCAGGTTTTGCCGTTCTGGGTGTAGTTCACCTCGCTCAGGCGATACTGGCTGTCGAGCTTATAGTCGGTTGCCTCGCCCGGCAGGCCGAGAATCCACTGGCGCAGGCTGTTTAACGGAATCGGCATGCCTGTCAGACGGCCCACCATATCTTCGGCGTCCTGCGCTTCGTAGCGTTTGCCGTTGCGGTCAACCAGCTGCACTTTGCCCGGCTGCGCATTGAGCTCAAGCTCGGTGCTGCCAAGCGGGTTGGTCAACAATAAACGATAGCGGTCCGGCGCGGTTTGCTGCCAGTTAAAGCGCGCGTATACCTTCTGGCTATCGGAAAGATAAGCGAAAGCACCACGCGTCTGATACTGGGTGATTTTTTGCACCTGCTGCTGGTGTTGCAGCCACTGGGGCGAATCCGGACTTTTGCCAGGACCGGTCGGTTGGTTGACGGCGCAGCCGGCCAGAACCAGGCTTGCAAGGGGCAGAAGGCGCATCAGACGGGCTTTAGGCATAATCATAGCGGCAGTAAATCCTTAGCAATCTTTATTGTAGTTAACCGTTCATGCTAGCGGTGCGTTGGCGGATCGTCTACGGTCAAGTTATCTTAAATCATAAATTAACCTGCTACTCCGCAAGGGGGGCTCTCTTTTATTGACCGCCCGCATCCTGTATGATGCGCCAAGTCAATTCTTATCAACATCGGTATTATTCAGACCGCTCAATGACCCTGTTAGCGCTAGGCATCAACCATAAAACGGCTCCGGTATCGCTGCGAGAACGCGTAACGTTTTCGCCGGACACGCTCGACCAGGCTTTGGGCAGCCTGCTGCAACAGCCGATGGTGCAGGGCGGCGTGGTGCTTTCTACGTGCAACCGCACCGAGCTGTACCTGAGCGTTGAAGAGCAGGATAACCTGCACGAAAGGCTGGTGCGCTGGCTGTGCGATTACCACAACCTTAACGAAGAGGAAGTGCGTAATAGCCTGTACTGGCATCATGACAACGACGCCGTCAGCCACCTGATGCGCGTCGCCAGCGGTCTGGACTCGCTGGTGCTCGGCGAGCCGCAAATTTTAGGGCAGGTGAAAAAAGCCTTTGCCGATTCCCAGAAGGGCCATTCGCTCTCCAGCGAGCTGGAGCGCATGTTCCAGAAGTCCTTCTCCGTCGCTAAACGCGTCCGCACCGAGACGGACATCGGCGCCAGCGCCGTGTCGGTAGCTTTTGCCGCCTGCACGCTGGCTCGCCAGATCTTCGAATCCCTTTCTACCGTGACGGTTCTGCTCGTCGGCGCGGGCGAAACCATTGAGCTGGTTGCTCGCCACCTGCGCGAACACAGCGTGCAGAAAATGCTGATTGCTAACCGTACCCGCGAGCGGGCGCAGACGCTGGCTGACGAAGTGGGCGCGGAAGTCATCGGCCTTGGCGATATCGACGAGCGCCTGAAAGATGCCGATATTATTATCAGCTCCACGGCCAGCCCGCTGCCGATTATCGGCAAAGGGATGGTGGAGCGCGCCCTGAAAGCGCGTCGTAACCAGCCTATGCTGCTGGTGGATATCGCCGTTCCGCGCGATGTGGAGCCGGAAGTCGGTAAGCTTGCCAACGCCTACCTTTACAGCGTGGACGACCTGCACGCCATCATTCAGAACAACCTCGCGCAGCGCAAAGCCGCCGCGGCGGAGGCTGAAACCATAGTCGCGCAGGAATGCAGCGAATTTATGGCCTGGATGCGCGCCCAAAGCGCAACCGAAACCATCCGCGACTATCGCAGCCAGGCGGAGCTTATTCGCGATGACCTGGCGGGCAAAGCGCTCGCCGCCCTGGCTCAGGGCGCTGACGCCGAAACCGTTCTTCAGGATCTGGCCTGGAAATTAACCAACCGCCTGATCCATGCACCAACCAAATCGCTTACGCAGGCTGCCCGTGACGGGGATGAAGAACGCCTGCAGATTCTGCGCAACAGCCTCGGGCTGGATTAGCACAACAACTCTTATTACAAGGTGATACCCCACCAATGAAGCCTTCTATTGTTGCCAAACTGGAAGCCCTGCAGGAGCGCCATGAAGAAGTTCAGGCCCTGCTTGGCGACGCAGCCACCATCGCCGATCAGGATCGTTTCCGCGCGCTTTCCCGCGAATACGCTCAGCTGAGCGATGTCTCACGCTGCTTCCTGCAATGGCGTCAGGTTCAGGAAGATATTGAAACCGCACAGAGCATGCTCGACGACCCGGAAATGCGTGAAATGGCGCAGGAAGAGTTGAATCAGGCAAAAAGCGACAGCGAAGAGCTGGAGCAGCAGCTGCAGGTTCTGCTGCTGCCTAAAGATCCGGACGACGAACGCAACGCCTTCGTGGAAGTGCGCGCAGGCACCGGCGGCGATGAAGCGGCGCTGTTTGCCGGCGATTTGTTCCGCATGTACAGCCGCTACGCCGAATCCCGCCGCTGGAAAGTGGAAATCATAAGCGCCAACGAAGGTGAGCATGGCGGCTACAAAGAGGTGATCGCCAAAATCAGCGGCGACGGCGTTTATGGCCGTCTGAAATTTGAGTCCGGCGGCCATCGCGTGCAGCGCGTGCCGGCGACCGAGTCACAGGGGCGCATTCATACCTCTGCCTGTACCGTCGCGGTGATGCCGGAAATTCCGGAAGCGGAACTGCCGGATATCAACCCGGCCGATTTGCGTATCGACACCTTCCGCTCCTCCGGCGCGGGCGGCCAGCACGTCAACACCACCGACTCGGCGATCCGTATCACCCACTTGCCAACCGGCATCGTGGTGGAGTGCCAGGACGAGCGTTCACAGCATAAAAACAAAGCGAAGGCGCTGTCCGTGCTGGGCTCCCGTATTCGCGCGGCCGAAATGGCGAAGCGCCAGCAGGAAGAGGCATCTACCCGCCGCAACCTGTTAGGCAGCGGCGAGCGCTCGGACCGCAACCGTACCTACAACTTCCCGCAGGGCCGCGTCACGGATCACCGCATCAACATCACCCTGTATCGTCTGGACGAAGTGATGGAAGGCAAAATCGATGCGCTGATCGAGCCTATCGTGCAGGAATACCAGGCCGACCAGCTGGCGGCGCTGTCCGAGCAGGACTAATGGATTTTCAGCACTGGTTACGGCAGGCGATAGCCCGGCTGCAGCACGGCGAAAGCCCGCGTCGCGACGCGGAGATCCTGCTGGGGTTTGTCACCGGCAAGGCGCGAACTTTTATCCTCGCGTTTGGCGAAACCGAGCTTACGGCGCCGCAGCTGCAGCAGGCTGAGGCGCTGCTGGCTCGCCGCGTGCGCGGTGAGCCTGTCGCCCATCTTGTCGGCGAGCGCGAGTTCTGGTCGCTGCCGCTGCGCGTCTCTGCGGCAACTCTTATTCCGCGTCCCGATACCGAATGCCTGGTAGAGCAGGCGCTGGCGCGCATGCCTGCCGAACCCTGCTCCGTGCTCGATTTAGGCACCGGCACCGGAGCCATTGCGCTGGCCATCGCCAGCGAACGCCCGGACTGTGAAATTACCGCGCTGGATCTTATCCCCGCAGCCGTAGAGCTTGCCCGCAGCAATGCCGACCGACTTGGCATTACCAATGTTAAGGTCTTGCAAAGCGACTGGTTTAGTGCGCTCAATAGCCAGCGTTTTTCCATTATTGTCAGCAATCCGCCCTATATCGATCGCGACGATCCGCATCTGGCGCAGGGGGACGTGCGTTTTGAACCGCGCAGCGCGCTGGTTGCCGACAATCTTGGACTGGCGGATATACACAGGCTGATTGAAAACGCGGGGCGGTTTCTCGAACCCGGCGGCTGGCTGCTTTTAGAGCACGGCTGGCAGCAGGCGCGGCAGGTGCAGCAGCTGTTCACCGCGGCCGGTTTTGTTGAGGTTCAGACCTGTCAGGACTACGGCGGCAACGATCGCCTGACCATAGGACGTTACTTCTGACCATAAGGAACGGAACAGTTGACAACTTACTTTGCAGTCAAAAACTTGCATATTTTGACGGTCGTCATTTCCGTGAGTCTGTTTATTTTACGCTACTGGTGGCAGTACCGTAATTCAGCCATGTCAGACAAGCGCTGGGTGCGCATCGTACCGCACGTCAACGACACCCTTCTGCTGGTCTGCGGCATTATACTGGTAATGATGACGCATTTTTACCCGTTTACCCCGCAGGGAACATGGCTGACTGAAAAACTATTTGGCGTTATCATCTACATCGTTTTGGGTTTTATCGTGCTGGGGCCGACGCCCGCGCAGCCAACAGGTACGGTGGTTTGCCTTTCTGTTGGCGCTGGTGGTGCTCTTCATCATCGTTAAACTCGCCACCACAAAAATACCGTTATTGGGGTTTGTATGAGGTCGTTAGCCGATTTCCAATTTAATCAGGCACCGCTGTGCGAAGGGATGATTTTAGTCTCGCAACTGATACGCGATGATTTTCCGGAAGCGGAAGTGCGCGCGCAACTTGAACGGCTGGTCAGCCAGGCTCGCGAAGATATCTGCGAAGCCGATCACTCCGATCAGCAGTTAGAAAAGCTTCTTGAACTGTTTTACGGCGAATGGGGATTCAAAGACGCCGGCGGCGTATACCGTCTGTCGGACGCCCTGTGGCTGGATAACGTGCTGAAGAACCGCCAGGGCAGCGCGGTCTCCCTTGGGGCGATTTTGCTGTGGGTGGCTGAACGTCTTGATATTCCTTTGATGCCGGTTATCTTCCCGACGCAGCTTATTCTGCGCGGGGACTGGATGGATGGAGAGATGTGGCTGATTAACCCGTTTAACGGCGACACCCTCGACGAGCATACGCTTGAGGTGTGGCTGAAGGGCAATATCAATCCTTCCGCCGAGCTTTTCGAAGAGGACCTTGATGAGTCCGACAACGCCGAGGTCATCCGCAAACTGCTGGACACGCTAAAATCCGCGTTGATGGAAGAACGGCAGATGGAGCTGGCGCTGCGCGCCAGCGAAGCCCTGCTGCAGTTCAATCCGGAAGATCCGTACGAAATCCGCGATCGCGGTCTTATCTATGCGCAGCTTGATTGCGAACATGTGGCCCTTAACGATCTGAGCTATTTTGTCGAGCAGTGCCCGGAAGACCCGATCAGCGAAATGATTAAAGCGCAAATTAATTCGATTTCGCATAAGCAGGTCACCCTGCATTAATGCAAAATTTTTGATTCACACCTGATAAGGCGATCTGAAAGATGGAACAAAAAGTGGTTAGCATTGGCGATATCAAAGTCGCAAACGATCTGCCGTTTGTGCTGTTTGGCGGCATGAACGTGCTGGAATCGCGCGATCTCGCGATGCGTATCTGTGAGCATTACGTCACCGTCACGCAGAAGCTGGGCATCCCTTACGTGTTCAAGGCATCGTTTGATAAAGCCAACCGTTCATCCATTCACTCTTACCGCGGGCCGGGTCTTGAAGAGGGGATGAAGATTTTCCAGGAGCTGAAGCAAGCCTTTGGCGTGAAAATCATCACTGATGTTCATGAAGCAAGCCAGGCGCAGCCTGTTGCCGACGTGGTGGACGTCATTCAGCTGCCGGCGTTCCTCGCGCGTCAGACTGACCTGGTTGAAGCTATGGCGAAAACCGGTGCCGTCATCAACGTGAAAAAACCTCAGTTCGTAAGCCCCGGCCAGATGGGCAACATCGTGGATAAGTTCCACGAAGGCGGCAACGACCAGGTTATTCTCTGCGACCGTGGGGCAAACTTCGGCTACGACAACCTGGTGGTGGATATGCTGGGCTTTAGCGTGATGAAGCAGGTTTCTAACGGCGCGCCGGTTATTTTTGACGTAACCCACGCCCTGCAGTGTCGCGACCCGTTTGGCGCCGCGTCCAGCGGCCGTCGCGCTCAGGTTACCGAACTGGCTCGCGCCGGTATGGCGACGGGCCTTGCCGGTCTGTTTATCGAAGCGCATCCGGATCCGGACAACGCGCGCTGCGACGGCCCGTCCGCGCTGCCGCTGGCAAAACTGGAACCTTTCCTTAAGCAGATCAAAGCGATTGACGATCTGGTAAAAGGTTTTGAGCCGCTGGATACCAGCCACTAAGCTTCTTTAGCGCTTAAATGCAAAAAGCCCTTATCAAACAATAAGGGCTTTTTTTATGCCGGCGAAACGTCAGGCGAATATCGTCATCAGGTAGGCGGCGAACAGCGCCAGGTGCGCGGTACCGTTAAGCACGTTGGTGCGCCCGGTTGAGAATGAAATCTGGCACAGCACCAGCGAGGTGAGCATCACCACCATTTCAGGTTTGCCGAGGCCGAAAATCAGCTCGTGGCCCGTCAGCATCGCAATCAGCGTTACCGCAGGCACCGTCAGAGAAATTGTGGCCAGCACCGAACCGAAGAACAGGTTCATAGCGCGCTGCACCTGGTTGCTCAGCACCGCTTTCAGCGCGCCCAGGCCTTCCGGCGAGAGAATCAGCAGCGCCACCAGGAAGCCGGTGAACTGCGCCGGCGCATTAAGGGTGCTCAGCAGTGATTCCAGCGGGTTGGCATTCATTTTTGTCACGGCAATAACCGCAATCAGGTGCACAATCAGCCAGACTGCATGCCAGGTGCTGCTGTGCGCGGACGGCTTGCCGTGGTGCGGGTCATCGTCATCCGCCTCGTCTTCGTGTTCATACACGAACAGGCTCTGGTGCGTTTTGGTCTGGATTAGCAGGAATACGCCATACATCGCGGCGGAAATAGCGGCCACCATCAGCGACTGGCCGACGCTGAAATTGCCTTCCGGCAGGGCCGTAGGAAACACCAGCACGATCACCGCAAGCGGGAACAGCGCTATCAGATACTGTTTAATACCAAACAGATTCATATACTGAGTGGCAAATTTACGCCCGCCTAACAGCAGCGAAAAGCCCACCAGACCGCCGGTGACAATCATAATGATGGAATAAAGCGTATCGCGCATTAGGGTGGGCGCGGCATCGCCGGTCGCCATCAGGGCGGAAATTAAGCTGACTTCAAGGATAACAACGGAAAGGCTGAGAATTAAAGAGCCGTAGGGTTCACCTAAACGGTGTGCCAGCACATCTGCATGGCGTACTACGCTAAAGGCGCTGCTTAAAATAGCCACTAACGCCAGAATGTTAATTCCGACTACCACTGGCAACGACTGGCTGGAACCCCACATAGCCAGTATGGCCAGCGCCAGTACCGGGAAAATGAGGGAACTCTCCTTATGGCGGGTTTTTACCGCCTCCGGGTGTGTTTTTGGCATTGTGTTTCTCCATCAACGCAATTGATAAGCTAATTCTTCATTATAGTCAGGATTTTTAACCCTGATAAAATAGCAAAAAAAGGGCGACCACTCGGAAATATTTACTTAATTTTACGGCTTTTATGTGGTTAGCACGTTAGTTGCGTAAAAACAGATTTTATCCTCATTTTTAGCTTCAAAAACAACGTATTATTATGAGTTAAAAGCAATATATTCGAATTTCTGGCGGCCCGGGTATCTTTGTCTCACACTTAAGAGTCACCCATCAAGGAGATTAATCTATGCCCTATAAAAGCAAAAGCGATCTGCCGGACAACGTGAAAAATGTTTTGCCTGCCCATGCGCAGGATATCTACAAAGAGGCTTTCAACAGCGCCTGGGATGAATACAAGGATAAAGAAGACCGCAAAGGCGACGCCAGCCGGGAAGAAACGGCCCACAAGGTCGCCTGGGCTGCGGTGAAGCATCAGTATCAGAAAGGCGACGATGATAAATGGCATAAGAAAAAATAACCTTATTTAAGATAGCGTTATCCTTTCAGACGCCGTCCATTTCCGCCCGGTCTGGCAGGTGAAAATGACATTTATACCTTTTTGTGATGGTCATCAAACTTGCCAGCGCCCCGCTAATTGCTTATCGTCACCGCTATGCTGCTTTATAAATGAGCAGGCACGGCCCGGGAAGGCGCAGTTGACGTAGTCACAGGGAAGTATGCGGTGGCGGAGGGTAGGGTGTTAACACGTGATTTCTTAATGAAGGCGGATTGCAGGACGGCTTTTGGTTCCATCGAGGAATCTTTGTTATGGACGCCCGAACAGCGATTAGCCTCGCTTGCGGCGACCCTTGCCTGTCGGCCCGATCTAAGCCCGGTATGGATATTCGGCTACGGTTCGCTGATGTGGAACCCGGCCTTCGAATTTGACGAGTCCGCGCCGGGCACCCTGGTGGGCTGGCATCGGGCGTTTTGTCTGCGGCTAACCGCCGGGCGCGGCACCGCCAGCCGGCCGGGAAGAATGCTGGCGCTAAAAGAGGGCGGGCGCACGACGGGTCTTGCCTATCGCCTGCCGGAAGCGCAGCTTGAAGATGAGCTGACGCTGCTGTGGAAGCGCGAGATGATAACCGGCTGCTATCTGCCCACCTGGTGCAGGCTGGCGCTGGACGACGGCCGCACCGTTAACGCGTTGGTCTTTATCATGGATCCGCGTCACCCGCTGTATGAAGCCGACACCCGCGCACAAACCATCGCCCCGCTGATCGCCGCGGCCAGCGGCCCGCTGGGAACCAACGCGCAGTACCTGTTCTCTCTGGAAAGCGAGCTGAAAAAGCACGGCATGCATGATGACTGCCTTGACGAGCTGGTAAACCAGGTGCGCGCCTGGCTGCAAAAACCGCAGCAAGACGGCGCAGGCTTTGAACCAGGCTTTGCCTGACTTCTTTTATCGCCGTTAAACGGGCCGTCCTCCCATCAAGAGGGCGACCAGTAGTTCACTTTCTTTCTAAATGCGGAAATGCCCCGCGGTTTCCGCCAGCTCGCCCGCCTGGCTCTGTAGCGCGCCCGCGGCGGCGGCGGACTGCACCACCAGTTCGGCATTTTGCTGCACCATATTATCCAGGTGCGTTACCGCGTGGTTAATCTCCTGAATCCCTTTCATCTGTTCGCTGGTAGAGATAGTGATTTCGCGCATGATGCCGGAAACGCTGCCGACGCTTGTGACAATCTCATCCATCGCTTCACCGGCCTGGCGCACATACTTCGAGCCGTTCGAGACGCTTTGCGTGGTGGAGTCGATAAGCGTTTTGATCTCTTTCGCCGCCTGGGCGCTGCGCTGGGCAAGATTGCGCACTTCTCCTGCCACCACCGCGAATCCACGGCCTTGTTCACCGGCGCGAGCAGCCTCTACCGAGGCGTTCAGCGCCAGGATATTTGTCTGGAAGGCAATGCCGTCGATAACGCCCGTAATATCGCCAATTTTCCCCGATGCGGTTTCGATGGCCTGCATGGTGGAAATCACCTGCGAAACCACGCGCCCGCCGCGTTCTGCGGCCTCGGTAGCGCTGGTGGTCTGCAGATTGGCCTGCGCCGCGGCTTCGGTAGAGTTGGCAACCGAGGCGGTAATCTGCTCCACGGCGCTGGCGGTTTCACGCAGGCTCGAAGCGGCTTGCTCGGTACGTCCTGACAGGTCCTGGTTCCCCGCGGCAATCTCATTGGCGGCGACTTTTA
The DNA here is from genome assembly GCF_051307045.1 of Dryocola mayonis. NCBI lineage: Bacteria > Pseudomonadati > Pseudomonadota > Gammaproteobacteria > Enterobacterales > Enterobacteriaceae > Dryocola > Dryocola mayonis. The sequence goes on along the minus strand of NZ_CP150452.1, from coordinate 2,418,118 downwards.
CCGACGCGCTGGCGTCGCGCAGCTGCACCATCACCACTGCCAGTTTATCGCTGAAGGCGTTAAAGGCATGGGCGATTTGCGCCACCTCGTCGTTTCCCTCCTCGGGAAGGCGCTGCGAAAGATCGTTGGTGCCGGAGCTGATGGCGCGCATCGCATCACGAATAGTGTTCAAGCGCCTGAGCACCGTCGCCACCAGCAAATGCACCACGGCTCCGGAGATAAGCACCAGGGCGACCAGCGCAATGGCCGAGGCCTTCAGCAAAGCTTTCATACCCGAGGTCGCGTCGCCGTTATCAAGCGCGACAATCAGGAACCAGTGCGTACCGGGAACCGGCGTGGCAAGCAGGCGTTTGGATTTATCGCCGATGCTGCCCGTTGCGCGGTGATCGCCCTCCAGCAGCCGATCGAAGCTGGTGCCAGTTACCGCATCGCTGAAAGGCTTGAGGGTTAAGGCAGGGTCCGATGCCGCGATAACCGAGCCGTCGCCGTCAACCAGCATCCCGCTGCTGTTGGGCGTCGGGTGTATGCTGCGCACGTTCGCGACGACGCTGTCCATCGTCACGTCACCTGCGACAACCGCTTTCAGCTCGCCGTTTTCGGAAACCGGCACCGCAAAAGTAACCACCAGTTTCCCGGTGCCCGCGTCCACGTAAGGCGCGGTGACAATCGGGCCCTTCTCTTTTACAACCTGCTGATACCACGGACGGCCCGTTGGATCATAATCGGCGGGAACGCCGGTAGGATCGGAGAACTTTGCCGTTTTGCTGGCATAGCCGACATAGACATTGCTGAAGCCGCCCGCCGCGGCCAGCTGGCGAAAAATGGGCACCGGATCTTCGGACAGCGCCACGCCGTCCAGCGAATGAATCATTGCCATTTTACTGTTTACCCACTCGGTGATGGCTACCGCATGGCTTTCACTGGTGCTTTTTAGCGTTTCATCCACGGATTGCTGATTGTCTTTGCGTGTCACCTGGTAGTTAATAACGGTGTTAAGAAGAAGTGCGACAATCAAACAGCCTGCCGTCACACAAATAATCCGAGCGCGTATCGACCTGAACATGATATTTTCCTGCTGTGTTGTTTCCAGAAATATCGGCAAACACAGCAGGAAACTTGATGGTGCGGGGTGGGGTATAAGTAAATAATATTACTGTCGGGCAATTATTAGAATGTTAATACTTTATCCGCGTTCAGCGTCCATCCGGCCAGCTCCGGCAGGGTACCTATCGCCACGCCGTCGGCCAGCGGAAGCTGTGTGATGCCGCGGCCGTCGGTGCAGGTTTTGCATAATTTCACCGGCACATCCTGCGCGGTAAGGATTTCCAGCATCTGCTGGATGTTATAGCCCTCGGCCGGCTTCTGGCCGCGTAATCCCGCGGTGACCGCATCGGACATTAAAAAGAGTTTCAGCTCCGGTGGCTGCGGCTGTTCAAGCAGCGCGATAGCGAGGCGCAGGCTGTTAAACAGCGATTCGCTGCCGTAGGCAGCCCCGTTGGCAATAATGACGATCTTTTGCATGATTTGGTGCTCCTTGTCGTTGAGACGATATGTTAAATCCATCCTGGCCGCAGGGGAAAGGTCTTACTGGCCGAATCGACCAATTAAACCGGCCGCCGCCAGCGTGTGATCCTTAATTTTTTCAAACAGCTGGACGCGCGTCAGGCCGGCAGGAAGAGCGTCCGCCCGTAGGTCAGTGGCGATTAACGTCCAGGTATAATGATGCGCGCCGCTGCCGGGCGGAGGGCAGGGACCATACCAGGCGCTCGTGCCGGGAGTGTTTTTACCGCCGGTGAAGCCTTTGCCGTCGCGCAGTTCGTTGGTGGCAAAGCCGGTGACGCTTGCGGGAATGTTATAGGCAACCAGATGGGTCACGCCGAGGCCTTTTGCGCCTTCGGGATCGTGGACTATTAACGCGTAGCTTTGCGTGGCGGCAGGGGCATTGCTCCACACCACCGCGGGGGAAAGGTTTTCACCGGTACAGTTAGGGTTTTCCTTCGCGTTGCCGGCGAATTTTTTATTCAGCATGGCGTTATCGGTAAAGTCGGGTGACTGAAGCATAAACAATCCTTCAGCCTGTGCCGCAAAACAGCCGAACAGGAGAACGGCGGATAAACAGCGTAATGAGGTTTTCATAGTTGAATGCTCGAAAGGCAGGAGCTTTAAGCGTAGCGCTGAAATGCAAAAACGCGATATGTTATAATTTCCCAATGTTAAGAAAAGCTGTTCCGCTGTTTACCCTCTCTTACGTGCTCCTCTCCGCCGGAGGGGCCGCCGGCGCCCGCCAGACTTTTATCGAACGTTCCGAAAATCCTTTTGCCGCCGCGCCGAACGAGCTTCCCGACATGGGGCTTGCCCCTGAAACGGACGCCGCGGCAAAACGCATTGCCGAGATGGCGAAGAAATTCGGCGAGGCCCAGCATGACCGATAACGGTCTGGATACCGGCGAGCAGGCCCGCCTGTTCGCCTTTACCAGCCTGCGCGACGTGCTGACCGATAAAGTGACCAACGAGGCGGAAACGCTGCTTTCGCCCTGGGGCAAAGCCAGTTTTAACCTGAACGTGGATGAGCGCGGTAACTGGAACGGCAGCAGCGGCTCGATGTTTACGCCCTGGGCCGACAACGATCGCTATCTCACCTGGAGCCAGCTGGGCTTTACTCAGCAGGATAACGGCCTGGTGGGCAACGCCGGCGCCGGGCAGCGCTGGGTGGCGGGAAAATGGCTGCTTGGCTACAACACCTTTTACGATAATCAGCTCGCCAGCAATCTTCAGCGCGCCGGGTTTGGCGCCGAAGCGTGGGGCGAATACCTGCGGCTGACGGCAAACTACTATCAGCCGCTTAACGGCTGGCAGGGCGAAACGGAAACGCTGGAACAGCGGCTGGCGCGGGGATATGACGTTACCGCCCAGGCCTGGCTGCCGTTCTATCGCCATATTAATACCAGCGTCAGCCTTGAGCAGTACTTCGGCGATCGCGTCGACCTGTTCGACAGCGGAACGGGCTACCGTAACCCCGTCGCGGTGACCATGGGGCTGAACTACACGCCGGTTCCGCTTGTCACGCTAACCGCTCAGCATAAACAGGGCGAAAACGGCGTGGCGCAGGAAAACCTTGGCCTGAAACTCAATTACCGCTTCGGCGTGCCGCTGGGAAAACAGCTTTCCGCAGGCGAGGTGGCGACTACCAGTTCGCTGCGCGGCAGCCGTTACGATAACGTCGATCGCGACAATCTGCCTGTTATGGAGTATCGCCAGCGTAAAACCCTGTCGGTGTTCCTCGCCACGCCCCCGTGGGAGCTGCATCCCGCAGAGACGGTGGAGCTGAAGCTGCAGGTGCGCGCAAGCCATGAAATTCGCCATATCGCCTGGCAGGGGGATACGCAGGCGTTAAGCCTTACGCCGCCGGCTAACAGCAGGCGTGCAGAGGGCTGGAGCGTAATCATGCCGGCCTGGAAAGAGGGCGGCCCGAACGAATATCGTCTCTCGGTGATCATTGAGGATGATAAAGGGCAGAAAGTGACCTCGAACTGGATCACGCTTAAACAGGCGGAGCCGCTGCTGGCCAACCCGGCAAAAGACCCGCGTTACGATCTGCTGCCGGGGGAAGGGGCATTCCCTTAGAAAATACGTTCCTGATGCACCCACACCGCCGCTTCAACGCGGGACTTGAGCTTCATTTTTTTCAGCAGGTGCTTCACGTGTACTTTTACGGTGCTTTCGGTGATATCCAGACGGCGGGCGATCATTTTGTTCGGCAGGCCCTGGGCGATAAGCTTCAGAATATCGCGCTCGCGCGGCGTTAGCTGATTAACGTCACGATCGGACGTGGTGCGGTTGGCGCGCAGGCTTGCCGCCAGCACCGGCGTTAACGCTTCGCTTAGCACCATTTCACCGGCAGCGGCCTGTTGCAGGGCCTTGAGCAGGTCTTCCGGCTCCATGTCTTTGAGCAAGTAGCCGTCTGCCCCGCGCTTTAGGGCGGTCACCACATCTTCTTCGTGATTCGATACGCTAAACACCACGATACGGCCGGACAGCGCCTTTTCGCGCAGGCAGTCGAGGGTTTCCAGACCGTTCATGCCGGGCATATTTAAATCGAGCAGAATCAGATCCGGATCCAGGGATTCCGCAAGCTGAACGCCCTGAGCGCCGTCTCCGGCTTCACCGACGACCGCAAGTTCGGGCGCCATACTGATTAGCTGCTTGACGCCGCTGCGAAGCATGGGGTGATCATCAATCAGCAATATAGTTGCTGCTTCCGGGTTCGGGCTACTCATCGTTTACTCCTGTGGCAGAAGGCAAATGCGCTTCGGGCATAAAATTGACGACCACTTCAGTGCCGCCACCTGCACGAGCCCGTATCTGGCAATCCCCTTTCAGGCTTTGCGCGCGGTCTCGCATAATGATCAGTCCGTAATGGTTTCGGCGCTCTCCGTTATCCGGAATACCGCAGCCGTTGTCCCATACGGTGAGTGTAACCTGTTTATTTTGGTACACGGCATTTACGCCGCACGCTGAAGCGCGGGCATGCTTAAGGCTGTTGTTCAGCGCTTCGCGAGCAATTTGCACCAGGTGTATGGCCTGATAAGAGGGCACCAGGCGTGGCGGCAGCTGGTAGTTCAGCTGCACCGTAAAGCCGAGCTTTTCGCTGAATTCCAGGCAGCTTGACTCAAGGGCGGGGCGCAGCCCCGGCTCAATTAATTGCAGACGGAAAGTGGTCAGCAGCTCGCGCAGCTGTCGCCACGAGGTGTTTAGCTCATTGCGCATCTGGCCCAGCAAATCACGGCTTTGTTCAGGCAGGCTTGCACCCTGCATTTGCAGGCAGCTGACCTGCATTTTCAGACAGGAGAGCGACTGGGCGATGGAGTCGTGCAGTTCGCGAGCGATGGCCGCGCGTTCTTCCATCACCACTAATTGCTGCTGGTGCTCATACTGTCTTTCCAGCGCCAGGGTGGCGGTGAACTGCTCGATTAGCGTTAAGATCAGCTGCTGCTGGTCAACGGTCAGGCTGCAGCCCTGCGGCAGCTGCGCCAGCACCAGGCCATACTGGATATGGTTATCGGTTAATCGCCATTTCAGCGCGGTGGACTCAACCGGCGCGGGCGCCGGCTCTCGCGGGCACAAATGGCAGCCTTTTTCTTCACAGCTGCTGTCCGGCTGATAGGTGTATTCGTCGTAATTTTCTTCGTCTTCGTATTCATAAACGCGCAGCTCAATGTCGCGCAGCGGCGTGAGCTTTTGTAGCTCGCTTAACACGGGGGAAAGGCGCTGGCACAACGGCGCCTGCGAATGCAGCCGACGATTGGCCTGGTAAAGAAAAGAGAGAATCTGGTTCTTCTGCTCAAGACCGGCCGTTTTTTCACGCACGCGCTGTTCAAGTACGGCATAGCTTTCTGCCAGCTCCGCTGACATGCTGTTAAGCGCGATGCCGAGCGTCGCCATTTCGTTACGGCCGTTAATAGCTACCCGATGGGTGAAGTCTTTTTGCCCGATGGCGGAGGCCCATCACCAACAGCTGTCGCCAGGGACGAAGCAGGCGCTTACGCAGCCAGACTACGGTAAACACCAGCAGCAGGCCCATAAATAACGCCATGCCCTGCTGCAGCAGAATGACGCGGTGCAGGCGAAGCTCCGTAGTTTTGTCGAATGAGCTGACTAACCGGTCGATGCGCCCGACAAACTGAACAACGTGCGGTGTAACCTGCTGCGTATTTTTAGCGTTTTTTATCGCCGGTTCGAGCGTGTTGCGCCAGTACTGCTGTATTTCGTTAAGCTGCGCCAGCTGCCCGTCGCGGCGCGCCGCCTGCTGTAAATCTTCGCTCCAGGCCGTTTGTTCCATTTCGCTAAACAGGGTATTGTCTTTTGCGGCAAGCGGAATAGCGGCCAGCAGACGGTAGCTTTGCATGCGCAGCGAACCGGCCTTGTTGATAGCGTGAGCGTTACCCTGAATTCCCTGCGCAAGCCAGCTGGCAAGACTCATTCCCGCAATGCCTAACGTCGCCAGCAGCAGCACGATAAGCGCCAGCTGGTTAACGAGCGTTAGCGGGGAAAACAGGCGTTTCAACATAAAAGAGCGTGCTCCGGTTAAGGGCCTGACGTAAAAAACAGAGGGACATTCTCAGCTATCCACCGGAGTATACCCATACCCCCTAATGATTACTCCTTAATTGCCGTAGGTGGCATAACCCTTATCGATTGTAAGCATAATCCATAGCAGCCATGTGAAAAACCACGTTTTTTTTACGCGCGGCCATTACTCATAAAGAATCATGGTTAATTTCTGAGCGTTATTCTGTTCGGTTATCCCTTGATTTATATCAAATTAGAATCATCAATACTGCCTAATGTGACCGCCATTACTCCTACTAACTTTGAGGTGTTTATGTCGCAGTCATCTGCCAACGGGCAGAAAGCGGGTCCGCTTATTACGGAATGGCGTCCGGAGGAGCCTGCTTTCTGGCAAAACACAGGTCATCGTATTGCCAGCCGCAATCTGTGGATTTCTGTACCCAGCCTTCTGCTGGCGTTTTGTGTCTGGATGCTGTTCAGCGCGGTTGCGGTCAATCTGAATAAAGTCGGCTTTAATTTTGCCACCGAGCAGCTGTTTATGCTGACGGCTTTGCCTTCCGTTTCCGGCGCGCTGCTGCGCGTGCCTTACTCCTTCATGGTGCCCATTTTCGGTGGCCGTCGCTGGACGGCGTTTAGCACCGGCATTCTGATTATCCCCTGCGTCTGGCTGGGTTTTGCGGTACAGGATACCAGCACGCCGTTTAGCACTTTCATCATCATCTCCCTGCTGTGCGGCTTCGCCGGAGCAAACTTCGCCTCCAGCATGGCCAATATCAGCTTCTTCTTCCCTAAAGCAAAACAGGGCGGGGCGCTGGGCATCAACGGCGGTTTGGGCAACCTGGGCGTAAGCGTGATGCAGCTTGTTGCTCCGCTGGTCATTTCGCTGTCAATGTTCGCCGTGTTTGGCGGAACCAGCGTGGCGCAGGCAGACGGCACTATGCTGTTTCTGGAAAACGCCGCCTGGATCTGGGTGCCGTTCCTGGTGATCCTCACCCTTGCCGCTTGGTTTGGCATGAACGATCTTTCCGCTTCGAAAGCCTCCCTGCGCGAGCAGCTGCCGGTACTCAAGCGCGCGCACCTGTGGATTATGGGTCTTCTGTACCTGGCAACCTTCGGCTCCTTTATCGGTTTCTCCGCCGGCTTTGCGATGCTGTCGAAAACCCAGTTCCCGGACGTGGATATTCTGCACTTCGCCTTCTTTGGTCCGCTGTTTGGCGCGCTGGCGCGTTCTGCGGGCGGCGCTATTTCCGACCGCTGGGGCGGCACCAGGGTTTCGCTGATTAACTTTGTATTTATGGCCGTGTTCAGCGCGCTGCTGTTTACCACGCTGCCGCATGACGGCGTGGGCGGAAACTTCATCGCCTTCTTCGGCGTGTTCCTGATGCTGTTCCTGACCGCCGGCCTGGGCAGCGGCTCCACCTTCCAGATGATCTCGGTCATCTTCCGTAAGCTGACTATGGACAGCGTGAAGGCTAAAGGCGGTACCGAAGAGCAGGCGATGCGCGAAGCCGCGACGGACACCGCGGCAGCGCTGGGCTTTATCTCGGCGATTGGCGCGATTGGCGGGTTCTTTATTCCTAAGGCATTCGGCACTTCGCTGGCGCTGACCGGCTCTCCGGCGGACGCGATGAAAGTCTTCCTGGTGTTTTACATTCTTTGCGTGGTGATTACCTGGGCCGTCTATGGCCGTAAATCATCCCGGTAACCTTTTGACCTTTTGGTTATCCCTTGCGCGGCTTCGGCTGCGCTTTTTTTTATCCTCCATTAGTTACAACATACTAAAACATTAGTCGGCTCCCTACCTCTGGCATCAGAGCAGGGGGCTACGCAGTACCTACCCCTTAATACCTCCGGAGCGAATTTTTATACTCACTACAAATTGAAATAAGAAATAAGTATTTAAAAATCAATAAATTAAGAATTCGTCAGGGATTACACTTTGGTGGTATATGGCGCATTTTGTCCGACAAACAATTTTTAGTCTGTTGATCGTTATCAATTATCCCCGCATATGAGCACGCTACCGTGCAAGCCAAATCAGCAATGTCGATTTCATAAGATAGAGCCTCAAGGCTCCACATCAGGAGAACCCCGATGAGCAAGTTTCTTGACCGGTTTCGTTACTTCAAACAGAAGGGTGAAACCTTTGCCGATGGGCATGGCCAACTGCTCGATACCAATCGCGATTGGGAAGAAGGCTACCGCCAGCGCTGGCAGCACGATAAGGTCGTGCGTTCCACCCACGGTGTAAACTGCACCGGTTCCTGTAGCTGGAAGATTTATGTCAAAAGCGGCCTGGTGACCTGGGAAACCCAGCAAACCGACTACCCGCGCACCCGTCCTGATATGCCAAACCATGAGCCGCGCGGCTGCCCTCGCGGCGCCAGCTACTCCTGGTATCTCTACAGCGCTAACCGTCTGAAATATCCTCTGATGCGTAAGCGCCTGATTAAACTGTGGCGCGAAGCGAAAACCCAGCATGCCGATCCGGTTAACGCCTGGGCTTCAATCATCAACGATCCGGAAAAAGCGAAAAGCTATAAACAGGCCCGTGGTCGCGGTGGTTTTGTCCGCTCAAGCTGGCAGGAAGTAAACGAGCTGATTGCTGCGGCCAACGTCTTTACCGCAAAAACTTTCGGCCCTGACCGTATCGCCGGCTTCTCACCGATTCCTGCCATGTCGATGGTTTCCTACGCGTCCGGCGCACGCTACCTTTCCCTGATTGGCGGCGCCTGCCTGAGCTTCTACGACTGGTATTGCGATTTACCGCCTGCGTCGCCAATGACCTGGGGCGAACAGACCGACGTGCCGGAATCCGCAGACTGGTACAACTCCAGCTACATCATGGCCTGGGGTTCTAACGTTCCGCAAACGCGTACGCCGGACGCGCACTTCTTCACAGAGGTTCGTTACAAAGGCACCAAAACCGTAGCCATCACCCCGGACTACGCGGAAATCGCCAAGCTTTGCGACCAGTGGCTGGCGCCGAAACAAGGTACCGACTCCGCAATGGCGCTGGCGATGGGGCACGTAATGCTGCGTGAGTTCCATCTGGACAACCCAAGCCAGTACTTCACCGACTACGTTCGTCGCTATACCGACATGCCGATGCTGGTCATGCTGGAAGAGCGTGACGGCTTCTATGCCGCCGGCCGCATGCTGCGCGCATCCGACCTGGTGGACGGCCTGGGCCAGGAAAACAACCCGCAGTGGAAAACCGTAGCCTTAGACGACCGCAGCGGCGAGCTGCTGGCGCCGACAGGCTCCATCGGCTACCGCTGGGGCGAGAAGGGCAAGTGGAACCTGGAGCAGCGCGACGGGACCAGCGGCGAAGAAACCGAGCTGCGCCTGAGCCTGCTGGGCAGCCATGATGAAGTGGCCGACGTCGGCTTCCCGTACTTCGGCGGCGAAAGCAGCGAACATTTCAGCAACGTTAAGCTTGATAACGTGCTGATGCACAAACTGCCGGCAAAACGCATTCAGCTGGCGGATGGTTCAAGCGCTTTAGTCACCACCGTTTACGATCTGACGCTTGCGAACTACGGCTTAGAGCGCGGTCTGAACGATGATAACTGCGCAACCAGCTACGACGATGTAAAAGCGTATACCCCAGCGTGGGCCGAGCAAATTACCGGTGTTTCCCGGCAGAACATCGTGCGTATTGCGCGCGAATTCGCAGAAAACGCCGATAAAACCCATGGTCGTTCGATGATCATCGTCGGCGCCGGTATGAACCACTGGTTCCATATGGACATGAACTACCGCGGCCTGATTAATATGCTGATCTTCTGCGGCTGCGTCGGTCAAAGCGGCGGCGGTTGGGCGCACTACGTGGGCCAGGAAAAACTGCGTCCGCAAACCGGCTGGACGCCGCTGGCGTTTGCCCTGGACTGGCAGCGTCCTCCGCGCCATATGAACAGCACCTCCTTCTTCTACAACCACTCCAGCCAGTGGCGCTACGAGTCGTTGACGGCGGAAGAGCTGCTTTCCCCGCTGGCGGATAAATCCCGCTACAGCGGCCATCTGATTGACTTTAACGTGCGTGCCGAACGCATGGGCTGGCTGCCGTCCGCGCCTCAGCTGAGCGTCAACCCGCTGACCATCGCCGCCCGGGCGAAAGCGGCAGGCATGTCCCCTGCGGACTACACCGTTCAGCAGCTGAAAGACGGCGATATTCGCTTTGCGGCCGAGCAGCCGGATGCGGGCAATAACCATCCTCGCAACCTGTTCGTCTGGCGTTCAAACCTGCTGGGCTCTTCCGGTAAGGGCCATGAGTACATGCTCAAGTATCTGCTCGGCACCGAAAACGGTATTCAGGGCAAAGACCTGGGTAAAGAAGGCGGCGTGATGCCGGAAGAAGTGGAGTGGGTGGACAACGGCCTCGACGGCAAGCTGGATCTGGTGGTGACGCTGGACTTCCGCCTGTCGAGCACCTGCCTGTATTCCGATATCGTCCTGCCGACCGCCACCTGGTATGAGAAAGACGACATGAATACTTCGGATATGCATCCGTTTATTCATCCGCTTTCCGCCGCCGTCGATCCGGCGTGGGAATCAAAAAGCGACTGGGAAATTTATAAAGCCATCGCGAAGAAATTCTCCGAAGTCTGCGTCGGCCATCTGGGTAAAGAAACCGACGTGGTGACGCTGCCTATCCAGCACGATTCCGCAGCAGAGCTGGCGCAGCCGTTTGGCGTCATGGACTGGAAAAAAGGCGAATGCGACCTGATCCCGGGCAAAACGGCTCCGCACCTGATGACGGTTGAACGTGACTACCCGGCGACCTACGAGCGCTTTACCTCCGTCGGTCCGCTGATGGATACCATCGGCAACGGCGGGAAAGGTATTTCCTGGAACACCCAGACCGAAATGGACCTGCTGCGTAAGCTGAATTACACCAAGGCAGAAGGCCCGGCAAAAGGTCAGCCGATGATCAACTCGGCGATTGACGCCGCGGAAATGATTCTGACCCTTGCGCCGGAAACCAACGGCAACGTGGCGGTGAAGGCCTGGGCTGCGCTCAGCGAGTTTACCGGACGCGACCATACGCATCTTGCGCTGCCTAAAGAGGAAGAAAAGATTCGCTTCCGCGATATTCAGGCCCAGCCGCGCAAAATCATCTCCAGCCCGACCTGGTCCGGCCTTGAAGATGAACACGTGTCCTATAACGCCTGCTACACCAATGTGCATGAGCTGATTCCATGGCGCACGCTCTCCGGTCGTCAGCAGCTGTATCAGGATCACCAGTGGATGCGTGATTTTGGCGAAAGCCTGCTGGTTTACCGTCCGCCGATTGATACCCGCTCCGTGAAAGGCGTAATGGGTAAAAAATCCAACGGCAATCCGGAAAAAGCGTTGAACTTCCTGACGCCGCACCAGAAATGGGGCATTCACTCAACCTACAGCGACAACCTGCTGATGCTGACGCTTTCCCGCGGCGGTCCGATCGTATGGATGAGTGAAATCGACGCCAAAGATTTGGGCATTGAGGACAACGACTGGATCGAGGTGTTCAACAAAAACGGCGCGCTTACCGCGCGTGCGGTAGTCAGCCAGCGCGTGCCGGAAGGCATGACGATGATGTACCACGCTCAGGAACGTATCGTGAACCTGCCGGGTTCTGAAATCACCGGCCAGCGCGGCGGTATTCATAACTCGGTCACCCGCATCAGCCCGAAACCGACGCATATGATCGGCGGCTATGCGCAGCTGGCCTACGGCTTTAACTATTACGGCACGGTGGGCTCAAACCGCGACGAATTCGTGGTGGTTCGTAAGATGAAAAATATTGACTGGTTAGACGGTGAAGGCAATGACCAGAAACAGGAGAGCGTAAAATGAAAATTCGTTCACAAGTCGGCATGGTGCTGAATCTTGATAAGTGCATCGGCTGTCACACCTGTTCTGTGACCTGTAAAAACGTCTGGACCAGCCGCGAAGGGATGGAGTACGCGTGGTTTAACAACGTGGAAACCAAACCGGGTATCGGCTATCCGAACGACTGGGAAAACCAGGAAAAATGGAAGGGCGGCTGGATCCGTAAAATCAACGGCAAGCTGCAGCCGCGCATGGGCAACCGTGCCATGCTGCTGGGTAAAATCTTCGCTAACCCGCATCTTCCGGGCATCGACGATTACTACGAGCCGTTTGATTACGACTATCAGCATCTGCATAACGCGCCGGAAGGCAAGCATCAGCCGATAGCGCGTCCGCGCTCGCTGATCACCGGCCAGCGCATGAATAAAATCGAAGCGGGTCCGAACTGGGAAGAGATCCTCGGCGGCGAGTTTGAAAAACGCGCCAAAGACCAGAACTTCGAAAACATGCAGAAGGCGATGTACGGCCAGTTTGAAAACACCTTCATGATGTATCTGCCGCGCCTGTGCGAACACTGCCTTAACCCGGCCTGCGTGGCGACCTGCCCGAGCGGCGCCATCTATAAGCGTGAAGAAGACGGCATCGTGCTTATCGACCAGGACAAGTGCCGCGGCTGGCGTATGTGCGTGACCGGCTGCCCGTACAAAAAAATCTACTTTAACTGGAAGACCGGCAAATCCGAGAAGTGCATTTTCTGCTATCCGCGTATCGAAGCGGGTATGCCGACGGTGTGTTCCGAAACCTGCGTGGGCCGTATTCGCTACCTAGGCGTGGTGCTCTACGATGCGGATGCTATCGAAGAAGCCGCAAGCACCGAGCACGAAAAAGATCTGTACGAGCGCCAGCTGGGCGTGTTCCTGAACCCGAACGATCCGGCCGTTATCGAACAGGCTTTGAAAGACGGCGTGCCGCAGAGTGTTATTGATGCCGCTCAGCAGTCGCCGGTTTACAAAATGGCGATCGACTGGAAGCTGGCGCTGCCGCTGCACCCGGAATACCGCACGCTGCCGATGGTGTGGTATGTGCCGCCTTTATCGCCGATTCAGTCCGCCGCGGACGCGGGCCAGCTGCCGCATACCGGTATTCTTCCTGACATCGAAAGCCTGCGTATACCGGTTGAATACCTGGCGAACCTGCTGACCGCGGGCGATACCGCGCCGGTGCTGAGCGCTCTTAAACGTATTATGGCGATGCGCCACTACAAACGAGCCGAAACCGTCGACGGCGTGCACGATATCAGCGCGCTGGAAGAAGTGGGTCTGACGGAGGCGCAGGCGCAGGAAATGTATCGCTATCTGGCCATCGCTAACTACGAAGATCGTTTTGTTATCCCAACCAGCCATCGCGAACTGGCGGCGGACGCCTTCCCTGAGCGTAACGGCTGTGGCTTCAGCTTCGGCGACGGCTGCCACGGCAGCGACAGCAAGTTCAATCTGTTCAATAGCAAACGTATCGACGCTATCGATGTGACCAGTAAAACGGAGCCGCATCCATGATTGAACTTCTGGTTATTTCACGCCTGCTTGAGTACCCGGATGCTGCCCTGTGGCAGCATCAACAGGAAGTACGCGACGCGCTGGCCGAAGGTGACGCGCTGAATGCTCAGCAGGCAGCGCTGCTGAATGAATTTATCACTAAGCTGTGCGGTCGCGACCTGCTGGACGCGCAGGCAAGCTACAGCGAACTGTTCGATCGCGGTCGCGCAACGTCTTTGCTGCTGTTTGAGCACGTCCACGGCGAGTCGCGCGATCGCGGCCAGGCGATGGTCAACCTGATGGGGCAGTACGAGCAGGCCGGTATGGAAATCGACAGCCGCGAGCTGCCCGATCATCTGCCGCTGTATCTGGAATATCTGTCTCAGCGGCCGGCGGCGGACGCCCGCGAAGGCTTGCAGGATGTCGCCCCGATTCTGGCCTTGCTGAGCGCACGTCTGAAGCAGCGTGAAAGCGATTATGCCGCGCTGTTTGACGTGCTGCTTGGCCTGTCTGAAAGCAACGTGGCGGTTGAGAGCGTAAGCCAGCAAATCGCTGACGAAGCCCGCGATGATACGCCACAGGCGCTGGACGCGGTGTGGGAAGAAGAACAGGTGAAATTTATTGCCGACCAGGGCTGCGGTGAATCTGAAATTACCAGCCACCAGCGTCGTTTTGCCGGGGCCGTGGCTCCGCAGTATCTGAATATTGGAGGAAAGTGATGATGCATTTTCTAAATGTGTTCTTCTATGACATCTATCCGTACCTTTGCGGCACGGTGTTCCTGCTGGGCAGCTGGCTGCGCTATGACTACGGCCAGTACACCTGGAAAGCAAGCTCCAGCCAGATGCTCGACAGAAAAGGGATGAATCTTGCATCAAACCTGTTCCATATCGGTATCCTCGGTATTTTTGCAGGCCACTTCCTCGGCATGCTGACGCCGCACTGGATGTACGAGTCATTTTTGCCAATCGACGTGAAGCAGAAAATGGCGATGTTCGCCGGCGGCGCGTGCGGCGTGTTGACGTTAGTGGGCGGCTTGCTGCTGCTTAAACGCCGTCTGTTTAATCCGCGAATTCGCGCGACCTCGACCGTGGCCGATATTCTGATCTTAAGCCTGCTGGTGATTCAGTGCGCGCTGGGCCTGTTGACTATCCCGTTCTCGGCACAGCATATGGACGGCAGCGAGATGATGAAACTGGTGGGATGGGCGCAGTCGGTGGTGACCTTCCGGGGCGGCGCATCTGAGCATCTGGACGGCGTGGCGTTTATCTTCCGCGTGCATCTGGTGCTGGGCATGACGCTGTTCTTACTCTTCCCGTTCACCCGTCTGGTGCACATCTGGAGCGCGCCGGTTGAATATCTGACGCGTAAGTACCAGGTGGTACGCGCGCGTCGCTGATGGTTGATGACGTTTGATAAATACCTGGCTTCGGCCGGGTATTTTTTTGCCTGTCGTTTAGCCCGGCGCGGGTGACGCTGCGCTTACCCGCCCTACAAAATCTGACCCGATGGATGACAGGGCAGGTAAGCGAATGCTGCATGCACGGTTACGCGCAGGAGGGATAAGCGGATGCGCCATCCACCGAAAAGTTGGGCGAGTCAGACAGGTTAAATCCTTCCCCAACGGGGATCTGGAAAAGTGTGCGATTTGAAAATTTGAGGGTTACTAAAAGATGGTGGTGGGGGAAGGATGACCGCGCAGCGCGCGTTCTCACTGACGTGAGTCGAACCTTAGTCGAAGCTTCTCATCCTTCCCCAACGGGGATCTGGAAAAGTGTGCGTTTTGAAAGTTTGAGAGTTACTAAAATATGGTGGGGGAAGGATGACCGCGCAGCGCGCGTTCTCACTGACGTGAGTCGAACCTTAGTCGAAGCTTCTCATCCTTCCCCAACGGGAATCTGGAAAAGTGTGCGATTTGAAAGTTTGAGAGTTACTAAAAGATGGTGGTGGAAGGATGACCGCGCAGCGCGCGTTCTCACTGACGTGAGTCGAACCTTAGTCGAAGCTTCTCATCCTTCCCCAACGGGGATCTGGAAAAGTGTGCGTTTTGAAAATTTGAGAGTTACTAAAAGATGGTGGTGGGGGAAGGATTCGAACCTTCGAAGTCGATGACGGCAGATTTACAGTCTGCTCCCTTTGGCCGCTCGGGAACCCCACCAGGGGTGTTGGTTTACTGTGGTACTGAAATTTGTAGATGGTGGTGGGGGAAGGATTCGAACCTTCGAAGTCGATGACGGCAGATTTACAGTCTGCTCCCTTTGGCCGCTCGGGAACCCCACCACGGGGTATGACATTTACTGGCCTGCTTCCTTCGGCTGGAAGCGGGGCGCATCATATCAAATGAAGCGCCGCTGTAAAGCTTTCGCTGTAAGAAAATGAATCGTTTGCCGTTTTTTTACGCTTAACGTCGTAAAGCTCAACGATTCATCCCGCTGCGTTACAGAATGATGGTGCGGTTGCCGTAAACGAATACCCTTTGGGCCAGCACCTGATACAGGGCGCGGCTTAAAACGTTCTTTTCCACGTCGCGGCCTGCTCGCATCATATCTTCTGCGGTGTAGGTATGATCGACGTGAATAACGTCCTGCATGATGATTGGGCCTTCATCCAGATTGTCATTCACGTAGTGCGCCGTGGCGCCGATAATCTTCACGCCGCGCTCGTACGCCTGGTGATAAGGACGTGCGCCAATAAATGCCGGCAGGAACGAGTGGTGAATGTTGATTATCTGATTGGGGAAGCGTGAAACGAACGAAGGCGTCAGCACGCGCATGTATTTCGCCAGCACGACATAGTCTGGCTCAAAAGCGCTGATAGCATCCGCCATCTGCGTATCGTGCTCTTCGCGGGTCATGCCTTCATGGCTGACGAGCTGGAAGGGAATATCGAAGCGTTCAACCAGCGTGCGCAGCGTGTCATGGTTGCCGATAACGGCGGCAATATCCACATCCAGGCCGCCGTAGGTGGCCTTCATCAGCAAATCGCCCAGGCAGTGCGCCTCTTTGGTGACCAGAATAACGACCCGGCGGCGGCCTGCGGGCGTCAGTTCACGCACGGAGCCTTCGGGTAACGCTCCGTCCAGATCGGCAAGCAGCGTGGCGTCGTTAAAAATCCCTTCAAGCTCGGTACGCATGAAAAAACGGCCGGTGCGGTGATCGACGAACTCGTTGTTCTGCACGATATTCAATTCGTGCTTGTAACAGATGTTGGTGATCTTGGCGATCAGACCTTTTGCGTCAGGGCAGATAGTACGAAGTACTTTTCGTTGCAGTGCTTGCATCGCTTGGTAAATCCTGTGAACTGTGTTTGCTAAACAAGAGTGTGGTGACGGGGCTGAAGCTTACCGCCCACAACATTTTTTAAATTTTTTCCCGGAGCCGCAGGGGCAGGGGTCATTACGACCCAGCTGAGGGCGCGTACCCTCGACATAGTACCACTGACCGGATTCTTTTAAGAAACGGGAACGTTCGATAATGGCGCTTTCGCGCTCCTGGTCTTTGAAACGGGCAGCAAAACTGACGTATCCTTCGTTATCATCTCGCCCATGGGCCTCTTCAAAGACGGTTAAACCCAGCCACTGGGTGCCGGTAAAAGAGGCGGCGATATCCGCTTTTAGCGTTTCATAACGCATCTGCGGATGCCAGCTGGCGACCAGATAATCTGCGTCGTGCATCACGTATGCGCTGTAGCGTGAGCGCATAAGCCGTGCTGGCGTCAAAGGCAGGCTTTCACCGCGTAGGTAAGGCTGGCAACATAGGCTATACTCCAAACCGCTGCCGCAAGGACAAAGTTGCGCCACAGTAACTCCTTAAAATGAATAAACGGCGCAGGCGCCAGGCAGCGCTATGTTAACTGAGCAGTGGCGACGACGCCACGGGATGCAAATCCTGTAAAGATTGACCGAGGCGGAATGAGACAGGTAAAAATCGGCCTGGCGTTAGGGTCGGGTGCAGCGAAAGGTTGGGCACATATTGGCGTTATCAACGCGTTAAAGCGAGCAGGCATTCAGATTGATATCGTAGCGGGATGTTCGGTAGGGGCGCTGGTTGGCGCCGCTTATGCCTGTAATCGGTTACCCGTGATGGAACGTTGGGTAAGATCGTTTGGCTACTGGGACGTTTTACGCCTGATGGATCTTTCCTGGCGCCGGGGAGGTTTACTGCGCGGCGAAAGGGTTTTTAACAACGTTCGCAAAATTATTCCCGAAGAATCAATCGAAAGTTGCCATCTGCGCTTTGGCTCCGTGGCCTGCAACCTGAGCACCGGTCGTGAGCTTTGGTTTACCGACGGCGACCTGCATCAGGCCGTGCGCGCCTCGTGCAGCATGCCGGGGCCTGCTTTCACCGGTGGGCTACAACGGCTACTGGCTGGTGGATGGCGCGGTAGTCAATCCTGTTCCGGTCTCGTTAACGCGTGCTTTGGGGGCCGATATAGTTATCGCCGTAGATTTGCAGCACGACGCCCATCTGATGCAGCAGGATTTGCTGTCCGTGAATATGGCCGGGCCGGCAACGGAAGAGGTTGGGCAGTCCGCCACCTGGCGCGGCCGCCTGCGCGAGCAGCTGGGGAAAATGAAAAATCGGCGCGCCTTTACGACGCCGACGGCGATGGAAATCATGACCACCTCGATTCAGGTGCTGGAAAATCGCTTAAAACGCAACCGTATGGCGGGCGATCCGCCGGATATTTTACTCCAGCCATTCTGTCCGCAAATCTCGACGCTCGATTTCCATCGTGCCGCTGAAGCCATTACCGCCGGAACGCAGGCGGTTGAAAAAAAGATGGATGAGCTGTTACCACTGGTCCGTACCCATGACTGAGTATTGGGTTTTTATACATCTTCGGGTAATTCTGACAGGCGCTCAAAGCCATACCATGCCACTATTTACTTATTGCCAGTCAGAGGAGAGAGCATGACACAGCCACTCGCGGGAAAACAGATTCTCATCGTTGAGGATGAGCCCGTTTTTCGCTCCCTTTTGGATAGCTATCTCTCCTCGCTTGGGGCAATCACCACTGTAGCCTGGGACGGTATTGATGCGCTGGAAAAAATGTCGAGCGTGTCCCCCGACCTGCTGATTTGCGATCTTGCCATGCCGCGCATGAACGGCTTAAAACTGGTTGAGCATATCCGTAACGAGGGCAATCAGACGCCCATTCTTGTGATTTCTGCGACGGAAAATATGTCGGATATCGCAAAAGCGCTGCGCCTGGGCGTGCAGGACGTGCTGCTAAAGCCGATAAAAGATCTCAATCGCCTGCGTGAAACCGTTTTCGCCTGCCTCTATCCGACGATGTTTAACTCCCGTGTCGAAGAGGAAGAGCGCCTTTTCCAGGACTGGGATGCGCTGGTCAGCGATCCGCAGGCCGCCGCAAAACTGCTGCAGGAGCTGCAGCCGCCGGTCCAGCAGGTGATGTCCCATTGCCGCGTTAACTACCGCCAGCTTGTCGCCGCCGATCAGCCTGGGCTGGTGCTTGATATCGCGCCGCTATCAGAAAACGATCTCGCCTTTTATTGTCTTGATGTCACGCGTGCCGGAGATAATGGCGTGCTGGCTGCTTTATTATTGCGCGCGCTTTTTAACGGCCTGCTCCAGGAGCAGCTTTCCCATCAGCGTCAGCGCTTGCCGGAATTAGGTAATTTACTTAAACAAGTGAACCAGTTATTGCGTCAGGCTAATCTGACCGGGCAATTTCCGCTCATCGTCGGCTATTACCACAGCGCATTAAAAAACCTCATTTTGGTCTCCGCCGGTCTTAATGCAACGTTAAATACCGGAGAGCATCAAATTCAAGTCAGTAACGGTGTGCCATTGGGCACTTTGGGCAATACTTATCTGAATCAAATCAGCCAGCGTTGCGACGCCTGGCAGTGCCAGGTGTGGGGCGCGGGTGGCCGTTTACGCTTAATGTTGTCTGCGGAATGAGCACCTGAATCACTGATTACATTTAGCTTTTCTCCCCCCCCTGGGCTGGTGGTAATATTGCGCCATACCGATTCGTATTAGTCTTAAATTACCAACGCAGCGGGTAAACAGCGGCAGATTTAGATTTTAAGCTGATATACTCGAACGCGTTTTTAAATTGACGAGCAAGTTTAACACTTGAACAGTCCAGGAGGTTTTTCAATGGCTGCCATTAATTCTAAAGTTAGAAAAGCAGTAATCCCTGTTGCGGGATTGGGAACGCGTATGTTGCCTGCTACTAAGGCAATTCCGAAAGAGATGCTGCCGCTGGTAGATAAACCATTAATTCAGTACGTCGTGAATGAATGTATTGCGGCAGGAATTACTGAAATTGTTCTGGTAACTCACTCTTCGAAAAACTCCATCGAAAACCACTTCGATACCAGCTTCGAGCTCGAAGCCATGCTGGAAAAACGCGTCAAGCGTCAGCTGCTGGAAGAAGTTCAGGCGATTTGCCCGCCGCACGTCACCATTATGCAGGTCCGTCAGGGGCTGGCCAAAGGCCTGGGGCACGCGGTGCTGTGCGCTCATCCGGTTGTAGGTGACGAGCCCGTCGCGGTTATTTTGCCCGATGTGATTCTCGACGAATTCGAATCCGATCTTTCCCAGGATAACCTGGCAGAGATGATTAAACGTTTTGATGCTACCGGCCACAGCCAGATTATGGTTGAGCCTGTAGCAGATGTGACCGCCTATGGTGTCGTTGACTGTAAAGGCGTTGAGCTAAGCGAAGGCGACAGCGTGCCGATGGTCGGCATCGTTGAGAAACCTAAAGCTAACGTCGCGCCATCGAACCTCGCCGTGGTAGGGCGCTATGTCCTGAGCGCCGACATCTGGCCGCTGCTGTCCAAAACGCCTCCGGGCGCGGGCGACGAAATCCAGCTGACCGACTCCATCGCAATGCTGATGGAAAAACAGACCGTCGAAGCCTACCACATGAAAGGCGTGAGCCATGACTGCGGTAACAAACTGGGCTACATGCAGGCGTTTGTGGAATACGGCATTCGTCACAAGACGCTTGGCGAAGATTTTAAAGCCTGGCTTGAAGAGACCGTTGGCAAGTAATTCCATTCAAGGCAGGATAGAAAGATGAAAGTTACCGTATTTGGTATCGGCTACGTTGGGCTTGTACAGGCCGCCGTACTTGCAGAAGTTGGCCACGAGGTCATGTGTATTGATGTCGATGCCCAGAAGGTTGAAAACCTGAAAAACGGCGTGATCCCGATTTTTGAACCGGGCCTGACGCCGCTGGTGAAGAAAAATTACGAAGAAGGACGTCTGTTGTTCAGCACCGACGCTGAGCTGGGCGTTCAGCATGGCGAGATGCAGTTTATCGCCGTGGGCACGCCGCCAGACGAAGATGGTTCCGCGGATCTGAAATACGTCACCGCGGTTGTCCGCACCATCGCACAGCATATGACTTCCCATAAAGTGGTGCTGGATAAATCTACTGTTCCGGTGGGTACAGCAGATAAAGTCCGCAGCGTCATGGCGCAAACGCTTAAAGAGCGCGGCGTTGACCTCCCGTTCGACGTCGTTTCAAACCCTGAGTTCCTTAAAGAAGGCGCCGCGGTTTCCGACTGCATGCGCCCTGAGCGCATCGTTATTGGTACGGATAACGAAGATGTGGTGGATCTGCTGCGTGAACTCTACGAGCCGTTCAACCGCAACCACGATCGTATGATCCTGATGGATATCCGTAGCGCCGAGCTGACCAAGTACGCCGCAAACTGCATGCTGGCGACCAAAATCAGCTTTATGAACGAGATTTCGAACCTGGCGGAACTGCTGGGCGCGGACGTTGAGAAAGTGCGTCAGGGTATTGGTTCCGATCCGCGTATCGGCTACCACTTTATCTATCCCGGCTGCGGCTACGGCGGCTCCTGCTTCCCGAAAGACGTACAGGCGCTGATCCGCACCGCCGAGCAAATTGGCTATCAGCCGCGCCTGCTGCAGGCGGTTGAGCAGGTTAACCAAGCACAGAAGATGAAGCTGCCTGAGTTTATCCAGCGTCATTTTGGTGAAGACCTGCTGGGCAAAACCTTCGCGCTGTGGGGGCTTTCTTTCAAGCCCAATACCGACGATATGCGCGAAGCCTCAAGCCGCGTCCTGATGGAAGCGCTGTGGGAACGCGGCGCTCAGGTACAGGCGTTTGATCCTGAAGCGATGGACGAAACCCAGCGTATCTATGGGCACCGTACCGACCTGAAGCTGATGGGCACCAAGGAGGCCGCGCTGCAGGGCGCTGACGCGCTGGTGATTTGCACCGAATGGCAAAACTTCCGCGTACCGGATTTTGACGTCATTAAAAGTTCCCTGAAGCAACCAGTTATCTTTGACGGCCGTAACCTGTATGATCCTGAGAGACTCAGCAAACGCGGCTTTGTTTATTATGCAATCGGCCGCGGAGCGTCCATCAATATTGCATAATAAATGAGGGTTGTATGAAATTTCTGGTTACCGGCGCAGCAGGCTTTATTGGATTTCATGTTAGCGAGCGCCTGCTTGCTGCCGGTCACCAGGTTATCGGTATCGATAACCTGAATGACTATTATGACGTCAACCTCAAGCTCGCCCGCCTTGATTTACTTAAACCACATTCTCACTTCCAGTTCGAAAAAATTGATCTTGCCGACCGCGGCGCGATGGAGCAGTTATTCGCCACGCAACGGTTCGACCGCGTAATCCACCTTGCCGCTCAGGCAGGCGTACGTTATTCAATCGATAATCCCCATGCTTATGCCGATTCAAACCTTGTTGGGCATTTGAATGTGCTGGAAGGCTGCCGCCATAATAAAGTGGGGCATTTGTTGTACGCTTCTTCCAGCTCCGTGTATGGTTTAAACCGCAAGCTACCGTTTTCTACCGATGATTCTGTCGATCACCCGGTCTCTTTATATGCGGCAACTAAAAAAGCCAATGAGTTGATGGCGCATACTTATTCGCATTTATATGGCTTGCCCACGACGGGGCTGCGCTTTTTCACGGTTTATGGCCCGTGGGGGCCGTCCGGATATGGCGTTATTTAAATTCACCCGCGCAATTGTTGAGGGTAATAGCATTGATGTATACAACCACGGACAAATGCGCCGCGATTTTACCTACATTGATGATATTGCCGAAGCGATTGTGCGTTTGCAGGATAACATTCCGCAGGCCGATGCTTCATGGACTGTAGAGCAGGGATCGCCTGCTACAAGCTCTGCGCCTTATCGCGTATATAACATCGGTAATAGCGATCCGGTGACGCTGATGGACTATATAACCGCGCTGGAGACCGCGCTGGGTAAGGTGGCGCAGAAGAATATGATGCCGATGCAGCCGGGCGACGTGCTGGAAACCAGCGCCGATACGCGCGCCTTATATGAGGTTATAGGATTTAAGCCTCAAACCTCTGTCGCAGACGGCGTGGCGCGTTTTGTTGAATGGTATAAAACCTTCTATAAGGTAAGTTAATGCGGATAAAAAGGAAGCTCAGGCTTCCTTTTTTATTGCGCGCAATAAAAAAAATCCCGCCGCAGCGGGATTTAATAAGCAGCACACTTAAAGTGTAAGACTCAGGCAATCAGGAAATCTTCCAGTTTTTTACCCTGGTCTTCCATTGCTTTTTTGATTACCGCAGGAGTACGGCCCTGACCGGTCCAGGTCTTGGTTTCGCCGTTCTCATCAATGTACTGATATTTAGCCGGGCGCGCAGCGCGCTTGGCTTTGCCTGCGGATTTAACAGCAGCCATGCTGTTCAGTAATTCGTTAGGATCGATACCGTCTGCAATCAGCATTTCACGGTATTGCTGCAGTTTACGGGTACGCTCTTCAATTTCCGCAGCCTGTGCATTTTCTTCTTCACGGCGTTCGTTAACTACAACTTCTAATTTCTCCAGCATTTCTTCCAGAGTTTCGAGAGTGCATTCTCTTGCCTGTGCACGAAGAGTACGGATGTTGTTCAGAATTTTAAGTGCTTCGCTCATTTTAGTAATCTCAAACTTATATTAGGTGGCTTGTTGGTGTAATAATAGAGCCTTAAATTAGGTTCTGCAATAGGGGGGAATGTAAGGAATCCAAAATTTCAGGTTATTTACCGCTTTTATAAAAGTTCGCTAAGTTAAATTTGGCTTGATGTGACTCACAAAAAAACAGGAGCCACTCACTTTTTCGACAACAACCCTGGGAGTAACAGGGATTGCCGAACTTAGGAAAACAGCGGTCAGGTAGCATCAATGGCTAAATATCCGCCTTTGGTATTATTGCGCTAACCAGCGAATATTCTTAACAAGTTAATATTAATTATTGATGTATTAATTTAAGCACGCGCATTAAAAAGGCTGAAAACTCCGGGTGTTACAGTGCGTTCATGCCGCCGCTGACAGGCTTATATGGCGTTGAGACTATTAGAAAGGCTTTATATATCGCGGCGCGTAAAGCTAATGTTCCGGGCGCGCGCTACGGCACAGGCTGAGGCCGCGGCTTATGGTATAATCCTTTCGTTAACAATATTTACACTTTGACTTAGGTTATCTGCGAATGGCGCAACTCTATTTCTACTACTCGGCGATGAATGCCGGAAAATCTACGGCGTTACTTCAGTCTTCCTACAATTATCAGGAAAGAGGTATGCGCACGCTGGTGTATACCGCCGAAATTGATAATCGATATGGTTCAGGAAAGGTGAGTTCCCGTATCGGCCCTGTCGTCGCCGGCGAAACTGTATAACTCCTCCACGTCGCTGTTCGACGATATTCGTAATGAGCACGAGCGTGAGCCCGTACACTGCGTTCTGGTTGATGAAAGCCAGTTCCTTACGCGCGAGCAGGTTCATGCCTTATCTGACGTGGTGGATGAATTAGATATTCCCGTGCTGTGTTACGGCCTGCGTACCGATTTCCGCGGCGAGCTGTTTGGCGGCAGCCAGTATTTACTGGCATGGTCAGATAAACTCGTCGAGCTAAAAACCATCTGTTTCTGCGGCCGTAAGGCCAGCATGGTTTTACGCCTGGATAGCGAGGGGCGTCCTTATAATCAGGGTGAGCAGGTGGTGATCGGCGGCAATGAGCGCTATGTCTCGGTTTGCCGTAAGCATTATAAAGAGGCGCTGCAAAAAGGCTCTCTGCAGGCCATACAGCGCGTTTAACGCCGCTGCCAGGGGATAAGCCCTATAGACGCTCACAGGGCAGCACAGGCCGTTTGAGCAAATATTTTCTCAGGCCATAAAAAAACCCGCCGAGGCGGGTTTTTTATTAAGGACCGGCAATTAAGCGGTTTTTTTCGCTTTTTTGTCAGCTTTCAGTACCGTCGGCGCAGCTTCTTTGGCAACTTCGCCTTCTACGTATTCACGGCCGTAGTAGGTATCCATCAGAATCTGTTTCAGTTCAGCGATCAGCGGGTAACGAGGGTTCGCACCGGTACACTGGTCATCAAACGCATCTTCAGACAGCTTATCAACGTGTGCCAGGAAGTCCGCTTCCTGAACGCCAGCTTCGCGGATGGACTTAGGAATACCCAGTTCAGCCTTGATGCTATCCAGCCATGCCAGTAGCTTCTCGATCTTAGCCGCGGTACGGTCGCCCGGCGCGCTCAGACCCAGATGGTCTGCGATTTCAGCGTAACGACGACGCGCCTGTGGACGGTCATACTGGCTGAAAGCGGTCTGCTTGGTTGGGTTGTCATTCGCGTTGTAGCGGATAACGTTGGAAATCAGCAGGGCGTTCGCCAGACCGTGAGGAATGTGGAACTGAGAACCCAGTTTGTGAGCCATTGAGTGGCACACGCCGAGGAAGGCGTTCGCAAACGCGATACCTGCGATAGTCGCGGCGTTATGAACACGCTCACGGGCAACCGGATTTTTTGCGCCTTCGTTATAGGACGCCGGCAGGTTCTCTTTCAGCAGTTTCAGCGCCTGCAGAGCCTGACCGTCAGAGAACTCACTCGCCAGTACGGAAACGTAAGCTTCCAGGGCGTGAGTTACCGCATCCAGACCACCGAACGCACACAGGGACTTAGGCATATCCATCACCAGGTTGGCATCAACGATGGCCATATCTGGAGTCAGCGCGTAGTCAGCCAGCGGGTATTTCTGACCGGTAGCGTCGTCGGTTACAACCGCAAACGGCGTTACTTCAGAACCGGTACCGGAAGTGGTGGTGACGGCGATCATTTTCGCTTTCACGCCCATTTTCGGGAACTTGTAGATACGTTTACGGATATCCATAAAGCGCAGCGCCAGCTCTTCGAAGTGGGTTTCCGGATGTTCGTACATTACCCACATGATTTTCGCAGCATCCATCGGGGAGCCGCCGCCCAGCGCGATAATCACGTCTGGTTTAAAGGAGTTGGCCAGCTCGGCGCCTTTACGTACTACGGAAAGGGTAGGGTCAGCTTCAACTTCAAAGAAGACTTCGGTTTCAACGCCGGCCGCTTTGAGCACGGAAGTGATCTGGTCCGCATAACCGTTGTTGAACAGGAAACGGTCGGTAACGATCATCGCACGCTTGTGACCATCAGTAATCACTTCGTCCAGCGCGATTGGCAGGGAGCCACGGCGGAAGTAGATAGATTTCGGAAGTTTATGCCACAACATGTTCTCAGCTCGCTTAGCAACGGTTTTCTTGTTGATCAGGTGCTTAGGACCAACGTTTTCAGAGATGGAGTTACCACCCCATGAACCACAACCCAGAGTCAGGGAAGGTGCGAGTTTGAAGTTGTACAGGTCGCCGATACCACCCTGAGATGCAGGGGTGTTAATCAGGATACGTGCAGTCTTCATTTTGTCGCCGAAGTGCTTAACGCGTTCTGGCTGGTTGTCCTGGTCGGTGTACAGGCAGGAGGTGTGACCGATGCCGCCCATCTCGACGAGTTTCTCAGCTTTAACAACGGCGTCTTCGAAGCTGCTGGCGCGATACATAGCCAGAGTCGGCGACAGTTTTTCGTGAGCAAACGGTTCGGATTCGTCAACGATGCTAACTTCGCCAATCAGAATTTTGGTGTCTGCCGGCACGGTGAAGCCTGCCAGCTCAGCGATTTTAGTCGCCGGTTGACCCACGATAGCCGCGTTCAGCGCGCCGTTTTTCAGGATGATGTCCTGCACGGCCTTCAGCTCCTGGCCCTGCAGCATGTAGCCGCCGTGGGTAGCGAAGCGTTCGCGAACTGCGTCGTAGGCGGAATCCACAACGATAACGGACTGTTCAGAAGCACAGATAACGCCGTTGTCGAAGGTTTTGGACATCAGGATGGAGGCAACAACACGTTTGATGTCGGCGGTTTCGTCAACCACGACAGGGGTGTTGCCTGCGCCTACGCCGATTGCTGGCTTACCGGAGCTGTAGGCCGCTTTAACCATGCCCGGGCCGCCGGTTGCCAGGATCATATTAATGTCCGGGTGGTGCATCAGGGCGTTAGACAGCTCAACAGAAGGCTGGTCGATCCAACCGATCAAATCTTTAGGCGCGCCGGCCGCGATCGCCGCCTGCAGGACGATATCCGCCGCTTTGTTGGTGGCGTCTTTTGCACGTGGGTGTGGAGAGAAGATGATCGCGTTACGCGTCTTCAGGCTTATCAAAGACTTAAAGATAGCCGTTGACGTCGGGTTAGTCGTTGGCACGATACCGCAAATGATGCCGATTGGCTCAGCGATAGTGATGGTCCCGAAGGTTTGGTCTTCAGACAAAACACCGCAGGTTTTCTCATCTTTATAGGCGTTATAGATATATTCGGAAGCAAAGTGGTTTTTGATCACTTTATCTTCGACGATACCCATGCCGGATTCGGCAACGGCCAGTTTCGCCAGAGGGATTCGAGCATCGGCGGCAGCCAGGGCGGCGGCGCGGAAGATTTTATCAACTTGCTCTTGAGTGAAGTTGGCATATTCACGCTGGGCTTTCTTGACACGCTCTACGAGTGCGTTAAGTTCAGCGACATTAGTTACAGCCATAATGCTCTCCTGATAATGTTAAACTCTTTTAGTAAATCAGCTGCTCGAGTCGACAGTACAGTATAGTCAGCGGGCAACAGCTTGGGTAAATGACGGGACATGACTATGCAAAAACTTACACTAACGTCTCGCTGATTTACTAAAAGAGCCTTACCTGGCAGGTAAATTCGTGTGATGAATAACTTGCTCTTCAGGTGTAACCAAGGGTACTCACTTCTGAGTAGCGATTTCATGATCTGGATCACATAATTTCAATGCTGACTCCTTTCAGCCAGCCTTATTTATGTGCCTGAAAAGGCTTTAAAATTTTAGTCACAGCGAGGACAAATCAAACTACCATATTTCCAACATACGGATAACAATATTGGTTAATCTCGCCATAAAGCCCGTTAGCAGCGATCTATGCTGTGAAATGCCGTAGCGCTGGCAGTGCTTTTCCATTACATTACGCCTGCGTTTGCTATCTTCACTTGCGGAGTTTCGCGTGGCTCAATCCTGGTTTGATTTGCCCACCTATTTTAAATTTTTTATTGGTCTTTTTGCTCTGGTAAACCCGGTAGGCATTATTCCCGTCTTTATCAGCATGACAAGCTACCAGACCGCCGCGGCGAGAAATAAAACTAACCTCACGGCGAACCTTTCCGTAGCCATTATTTTATGGACCTCTTTGTTCCTCGGCGACGGCATCCTGCAGGTATTCGGCATTTCTATTGATTCCTTCCGCATCGCCGGCGGCATCCTTGTGGTCACCATTGCGATGTCGATGATCAGCGGTAAGCTGGGCGAGGATAAGCAGAACAAACAAGAGAAATCAGAAAGCGCGATACGCGAAAGCGTGGGCGTCGTGCCGCTTGCGCTGCCGCTTATGGCCGGGCCGGGGGCCATCAGTTCTACCATCGTCTGGGGAACGAAATATCACAGCTGGGGACACCTGTTTGGCTTCTCCATCGCCATTGCGCTTTTTGCCCTCAGCTGCTGGATGGTGTTCCGCATTGCGCCGTGGCTGGTGCGTTTGCTGGGCCAAACCGGCATCAACGTTATTACCCGTATAATGGGTCTGTTACTGATGGCGTTGGGGATAGAGTTTATCGTCACCGGCCTGAAGGCCATTTTCCCGGGGCTGTTAAGTTAGTTGTTCTGCATCTTTCATATGAAAAAGCAGAATATCAATTCTGCTTTTTTTGTTAATAAAACCCCAAATCCTCCCTGCAAATGCGCTTTATGGCGCAGGTCATAAGAAAATCATCCATAAGAAATTACTTTGGCAACCGCTAATTAACTGCGGGTACAAAGAGCTGCTGTACAGAAAAGTTACAGTCGCGCTGTTATTTAACTCACACTACACAATGACACTTGCTG
This sequence comes from Dryocola mayonis, assembly GCF_051307045.1. Taxonomy (NCBI): domain Bacteria; kingdom Pseudomonadati; phylum Pseudomonadota; class Gammaproteobacteria; order Enterobacterales; family Enterobacteriaceae; genus Dryocola; species Dryocola mayonis. Next base: position 2,389,448 of record NZ_CP150452.1, on the reverse strand, counting down.
CCGCTTTATTGAGATGATATTAGTAATTCAAGCGCTCCCGTAGAGGAATGTGCTAAAAAATAATCAATTGTTAATTTTTTGTTGGTGCAGTGCGAGCGCAGAACGTTTCCGCCATTCAAACGATCTTCCTTTAGCTATGTAGTTGATTTAGATTGCTAAAAATTAGCTACAGCGCCCGCTGTCCTGCCGCAATAAATCCACGCTGCAATTGATAAAAGAGAAATGGTTAACAAATTTGCAAATTGTATTGGCGGCGCCTGGGTGCTTTTGATACTTTCCGGACAAAACAATTCGCTGCAAAACGTTTCATTTTCAGAGGAGTTTGATTTCCGTATGAAATCATATTCCTCTGGAACATGATTTATCCCGCAACCCGGCCTGTTACAGGGCAGGCTGGAAAGAATCGACGGAAGAGGATGCCATTAAGAGCCTCCCACAAATAAAGTCGTTGATAGCAAGAAGTGCAGATAAAGCAGTACTCCTTACAGTCGCTTAACGCTCCGCGCTGTAAAGGAACCCCAAGGGGAAGAGGCTGGCCTTCGGGCCGGTAATTATAATGAGTGGAGTATCAACACAATGTCCATCATCACAAAAAAAAGTCTGATAGCAGCAAGTATTTTTACCGCGCTAATCGCGGGTAACGTGGCCCATGCGGCAGACGTGCCGGCAGGCGTCCAGCTGGCAGAAAAGCAAACGCTGATTCGTAACAACGGCGCCGAGCCGCAGTCTCTGGATCCCAACAAAATTGAAGGCGTGCCTGAGGCAAACGTCAGCCGCGATCTCTTTGAAGGTCTGCTGATTACCTCTCCGACCGACGGCCACCCGATTCCGGGCGTAGCGGAGTCCTGGGATAATAAAGATTTTAAAGTCTGGACTTTCCATCTGCGCAAAGATGCGAAATGGTCCAACGGCGATCCTGTTACCGCGCAAGATTTCGTCTATAGCTGGCAGCGTCTGGTTGATCCTAATACCGCCTCTCCTTATGCGAGCTATCCGCAGTACGGCCATATCGTCAACGTTGATGAGATAATCGACGGCAAGAAAAAACCGAGCGAGCTGGGCGTAAAAGCTATCGACGACCACACGCTGGAAGTCACCCTGAGCGAGCCTGTTCCATACTTCTATAAGCTGCTGGTTAACCCGGCGATGTCCCCGGTGAACAAAACCGCCATCGAGAAGTTTGGCGAGAAGTGGACCCAGCCTGCGAACCTCGTTTCCAACGGCGCCTACAAGCTGAAGGACTGGGTGGTTAACGAACGCATCGTGATGGAGCGTAATACCAATTACTGGGACAACGCCAAAACCGTCGTAGACCAGATTACCTATCTGCCGATTTCTTCAGAAGTGACCGACGTTAACCGCTACCGCAGCGGTGAAATCGACATGACCTATAACAACCTGCCGATCGAACTGTTCCAGAAACTGAAAAAAGAGATCCCGGCGGAAGTGCATGTTGACCCATACCTGTGCACTTATTATTACGAAATCAACAACCAGAAAGCGCCGTTTACCGACGAGCGCGTGCGTACCGCGCTGAAGCTGGGCCTGGATCGCGACATCATTGTGAATAAGGTGAAAGCGCAGGGTGACCTGCCGGCCTATGGCTACACCCCTCCTTACGCCGATGGCGCCAGGCTGACCAAGCCTGAGTGGTTCTCCTGGACCCAGGAAAAACGTAACGAAGAAGCGAAGAAGCTGCTGGCTGAAGCGGGCTATACCAAAGACAAGCCGCTGACCTTCAACCTGCTGTACAACACCTCCGATCTGCACAAGAAGCTGGCAATCGCTGCGGCATCCATCTGGCAGAAAAACCTCGGCGTGAACGTCAAGCTTGTGAACCAGGAGTGGAAAACCTTCCTCGATACCCGTCATCAGGGTAACTACGATGTGGCGCGCGCCGGCTGGTGTGCGGACTACAACGAACCTACTTCGTTCCTGAACACCATGCTCTCAACGAGCTCCATGAACACCGCGCACTATAAGAGCCCGGCGTTTGACGCCATTATGGCGGAGTCTTTGAAAGCCACGGATGATGCTCAACGCAGCGCGGCTTACGATAAGGCCGAACAGCAGCTGGGCAAAGACTCTGCGATCGTTCCGGTTTATTACTATGTGAACGCCCGTCTGGTGAAACCATGGGTCGGCGGCTATACCGGCAAAGACCCTATGGATAATATCTACACTAAAGATATGTACATCATCAAACATTAATGGCAATTCGTGGGGCAGGGCGAAGGGCCTTGCCCCATCGTGTCTTATTTCATCGCACTCTAAAGGCACAGGCCAGAAGGTATGGGCAATGTTGAAATTTATTCTACGTCGTTGTCTGGAAGCAATTCCGACACTCTTTATTCTTATAACAATTTCCTTCTTTATGATGCGTCTTGCGCCGGGCAGTCCATTCACCAGCGAGCGCGCGCTTCCGCCGGAAGTCATGGCGAACATCGAAGCTAAATATCATTTAAACGATCCGATAACTACCCAGTATTTCAGCTATCTGAAGCAGCTGGCGCACGGTGATTTTGGACCGTCATTTAAATATAAAGATTATTCAGTGAACGATCTGGTGGCCTCAAGCTTCCCGGTATCGGCTAAATTAGGCGCGGCCGCGTTTATTTTCGCCGTGGTGCTGGGCGTACTGGCGGGGGTTATTGCAGCGCTGAATCAAAATACCAAATGGGATTATGCGGTAATGGGCATAGCCATGACCGGGGTGGTTATCCCCAGCTTCGTGGTCGCCCCGTTGCTGGTGCTGATATTTGCCATCACCCTTAAATGGTTGCCGGGAGGAGGCTGGAACGGCGGAGCATTGCAGTACATGATCCTGCCGATGGTCGCGTTGTCATTAGCCTATATCGCAAGTATCGCGCGTATTACCCGCGGCTCGATGATTGAAGTGCTGCACTCCAACTTTATCCGTACCGCACGCGCAAAAGGCCTGCCGATGCGCCGCATTATTTTGCGTCACGCTCTGAAGCCCGCGCTGTTACCGGTGCTGTCTTATCTTGGGCCGGCGTTTGTGGGGATCATTACGGGCTCGATGGTTATTGAAACCATTTACGGCCTGCCGGGCATCGGCCAGCTGTTCGTAAACGGCGCGCTGAACCGTGACTATTCGCTGGTGCTCAGCCTCACCATTCTGGTGGGTGCCCTGACGATTCTGTTTAACGCGATTGTTGACGTGCTGTATGCCGTTATCGATCCGAAAATTCGTTACTGATACTGGAGTTCGCCATGATGTTGAGTAAGAAAAACAGCGAGGCGCTGGAAAACTTCAGTGAAAAGCTTGAGGTTGAAGGCCGCAGCCTGTGGCAGGATGCGCGTCGTCGTTTTATGCATAACCGCGCCGCGGTCACCAGCCTGCTGGTGCTGGCGCTGATTGCGCTCTTTGTGACCTTTGCGCCGATGCTGTCGCAGTTCACCTATTTCGATACCGACTGGGGCATGATGTCGGCGGCGCCCGATATCGAATCCGGCCACTACTTCGGCACCGACTCTTCAGGCCGCGATCTGCTGGTGCGCGTGGCTATCGGCGGGCGTATCTCGCTGATGGTGGGCGTCGCCGCGGCGCTGGTCGCGGTTATCGTCGGCACCTTGTACGGCTCGCTGGCGGGTTATCTGGGCGGCAAAACCGACTCCGTGATGATGCGCCTGCTGGAAATCCTTAACTCCTTCCCGTTCATGTTCTTCGTTATCCTGCTGGTGACCTTCTTCGGGCAAAACATTCTGCTTATCTTCGTGGCCATCGGCATGGTCTCCTGGCTGGATATGGCGCGTATCGTGCGCGGCCAGACGCTGAGCCTGAAACGTAAAGAGTTTATTGAAGCGGCGCAGGTGGGCGGGGTCTCTACCGCCAGCATCGTGGTGCGTCATATCGTGCCGAACGTGCTGGGCGTGGTGGTGGTTTATGCCTCGCTGCTGGTGCCAAGCATGATCCTGTTCGAATCTTTCCTGAGCTTCCTCGGTCTGGGAACCCAGGAGCCGCTGAGCAGCTGGGGCGCGCTGTTAAGCGACGGCGCCAATTCCATGGAGGTTTCCTCATGGCTGCTGCTGTTCCCTGCGGGCTTCCTGGTCATCACCTTGTTTTGTTTCAACTTTATCGGCGATGGCCTGCGTGATGCCCTCGACCCGAAAGATCGTTAAGGAGTGCCGCGATGAGCACAATTGAAAATCCTGCGGTGGTCACTCCACTGAGCCAGCATGCCGCGCTGCTTGACGTAAAAGATCTGCGCGTCACCTTTGGCACCCCCGACGGCGATGTTACCGCGGTCAACGATCTGAACTTCAGCCTGCGGGCCGGCGAAACGCTGGGTATCGTCGGCGAATCGGGTTCGGGGAAATCCCAGACGGCGTTTGCGCTGATGGGCCTGCTGGCGGCTAACGGCCGCATCGGCGGCTCGGCGAAGTTTAACGGCAAAGAGATTCTCAACCTGCCGGAAAACCAGCTAAACCGCCTGCGCGCCGAACAGATTTCGATGATTTTCCAGGACCCGATGACCTCTCTTAACCCGTATATGCGCGTGGGAGAGCAGCTGATGGAAGTTCTGATGCTGCATAAGAAACTGGGCAAGGCGGAAGCGTTCGAAGAATCCGTGCGCATGCTCGACGCGGTGAAAATGCCGGAAGCGCGCAAGCGCATGCGCATGTTCCCGCATGAGTTCTCCGGCGGTATGCGCCAGCGCGTGATGATCGCCATGGCGCTGCTGTGCCGGCCAAAGCTGCTAATTGCCGATGAGCCGACCACCGCGCTGGACGTTACCGTTCAGGCGCAGATCATGACGCTGTTAAACGAGCTTAAGCGCGAGTTTAATACCGCCATTATCATGATCACCCACGATCTGGGCGTCGTTGCCGGGATCTGCGACAAGGTGCTGGTGATGTACGCCGGACGCACCATGGAATACGGCAAGGCGCGGGACGTGTTTTATCAACCCGTTCATCCTTATTCTATCGGCCTGCTAAACGCGGTGCCGCGTCTGGATGCGGAAGGCGAATCCTTATTAACCATTCCGGGCAACCCGCCGAACCTGCTGCGCCTGCCGAAAGGCTGTCCGTTCCAGCCGCGCTGCCCGTACGCCATGGAAATTTGCAATACCGCGCCGCCGCTGGAGCACTTTGGCGAAGGCCCGCCTGCGCGCCTGCTTTAAGCCGGTGGAGGAGCTGGTATGAACGCCATGACAGAAGAGAGAAAGGTCCTGCTGGAAATTGCCGATCTTAAGGTCCATTTCGACATTAAGGACGGTAAACAATGGTTCTGGCAGCCGTCAAAAACCCTCAAGGCGGTCGACGGCGTCACCCTGCGGCTGTACGAAGGGGAAACCCTCGGCGTGGTGGGCGAGTCCGGCTGCGGTAAATCGACCTTTGCCCGCGCTATTATCGGCCTGGTGAAAGCAACCGACGGCCGCGTGGCCTGGCTTGGCAAAGATCTGCTGGGCATGAAACAGGAAGAGTGGCGCGACGTGCGCAGCGATATCCAGATGATTTTCCAGGATCCGCTGGCGTCCCTTAACCCGCGTATGAATATCGGCGATATCATCGCCGAGCCGCTGCGTACCTATCATCCGAAAATGCCGCGCCAGGAAGTTCGCGACCGCGTGAAAGCCATGATGATGAAAGTCGGGCTGCTGCCTAACCTTATCAACCGCTATCCGCACGAGTTCTCCGGCGGCCAGTGTCAGCGTATCGGCATTGCGCGCGCGTTGATTCTTGAGCCGAAACTGATCATCTGCGACGAACCGGTTTCGGCGCTGGATGTCTCTATCCAGGCGCAGGTGGTTAACCTGCTGCAAAAGCTGCAGCGTGAGATGGGGCTGTCGCTGATCTTTATCGCGCACGATCTGGCGGTGGTGAAGCACATTTCCGATCGCGTGCTGGTGATGTATCTCGGCCACGCCGTGGAGTTAGGCACTTATGACGAGGTGTACCACAACCCGCTGCATCCTTACACCAAAGCGCTGATGTCCGCGGTGCCGATCCCCGATCCGGATCTGGAGAAAAACAAGGTAATCCAGCTGCTGGAAGGGGAGCTGCCGTCGCCAATCAATCCGCCGTCCGGCTGCGTGTTCCGCACCCGCTGTCCGATAGCCGGGCCGGAATGTGCGAAAACCCGTCCGGTACTGGAAGGCAGTTTCCGCCATGCGGTTTCCTGTCTGAAGGTGGATCCGCTTTAAGCTTGCACGGCTATAAAAAAGGGCAGCCTGAGCTGCCCTTTTTATTCTTTATTACTCGCGCCAGAGAATATGGCAGAGCTTATGATCTTTTTCGCGACACAGCAGAACGCGCGCGAAGATATCGTTAAGTTCTCCGCCGTCGGTATCGGCGAGGCCAATCACCACCTCGGCAAAGAAGTCGGGATTCAGGTCAAAATCTACGTGCTCCTGCCAGTCTTCCGCCGGATCGAACAGTTCGGCACCGCCGCGCTCTTCAAACTGCAGGTTAAATAAAATCACGTCTGCCGGATCGAGATTATCTACCGCCAGCTCGAGAAAAATGTCGTAGGCCTGTTCCAGCGTTTCGTCTTCTGTCAGGCGGTTATTCAGATCCATTTCCATTTTTACATCCACATATCAAGTGCCGATCGCCACGTTTTACAGCAACGGGCTGAAGAAGTAAAACAGTCGCTCAACCACGCGCTGCCACATCGGGCGTTTCGCCCACAGGCGGGCATCCACGAGCCTTGAACGAGAGATATAGTCGTCCTGCACGCCGGCCAGATCGCCTGCGAATCCGGAGTCGTCGATCACAAGCGTAATCTCGAAGTTAAGCCACAGGCTGCGCATATCAAGATTCACGGTGCCCACCAGGCTGAGCTGGCCGTCGACCAGCACGCTCTTGGTATGCAGCAGTCCGCCTTCGAACTGGTAGATTTTAACCCCGGCCGCCAGCAGCTCGCTAAAGAAAGCGCGGCTTGCCCAGCCGACCAGCAGCGAATCATTATGGCGCGGTATGATAATGCTCACATCAACGCCGCGCTGCGCGGCGGTACAGATGGCGTGCAGAAGATCGTCGCTTGGCACGAAATAGGGGGTGGTCATTATCAGATATTCACGCGCGGCATAAACGGCAGTCAGCAGCGCCTGGTGAATCAGATCCTCAGGGAACCCCGGGCCGGAGGCGATGGTGTGAATGGTGTGGCCGCTGGCCTCTTCAAAAGGCATGATATTGGCGTCAGGCGGCGGCGGCAAAATGCGCTTGCCGGTTTCGATTTCCCAGTCGCACGAATAGACGATACCCATAGCCGTGGCAACCGGGCCTTCCATACGCGCCATTAAATCAATCCACTGCCCGACGCCTGCATCCTGCTTGAAGAAGCGCGGGTCAACCAGATTCATGCTGCCGGTATAAGCGATATAGTTGTCGATCAGCACCATCTTGCGATGCTGACGTAAATCCATGCGGCGCAGGAAGACACGCATCAGATTTACCTTCAGCGCCTCGACAACCTCCACGCCTGCGTTGCGCATCATATTCGCCCACGGGCTGCGGAAAAACGCCACGCTGCCCGCGGAGTCGAGCATCAGGCGGCAGTGAATGCCGCGCCGCGCCGCCGCCATCAGCGATTCCGCCACCTGGTCGGCCATCCCGCCCGGCTGCCAGATATAGAAGACTATCTCAATATTGTGGCGCGCAAGCTGGATATCGCGGATTAATGCCTGCATGGTTTCATCGGAGGTGGTCAGCAGCTGCAGCTGGTTGCCTTTTACGCCGCCGATGCCCTGGCGACGCTCGCAAAGCTGGAACAAGGAGGTGGCGACCGCGCTGTTTTCTTCGGCAAAGATATGTTTGCAGCTTTTAAGATCGGTCAGCCATTTGGCCGTGGACGGCCACATGGCCCGCGCGCGTTCGGCGCGGCGCTTGCCCAAATGAAGCTCGCCGAAGGAGAGGTAGGCAATAATCCCTACCAGCGGCAGAATATAAATGATTAATAGCCAGGCCATCGCGGAGGGAACCGCCCGGCGTTTCATTAAAATACGAAGCGTAACCCCGGCTATAAGCAACCAGTAGCCTAAAATGACCAGCCAACTAACCACCGTGTAGAAGGTTGTCATACCCTAAAAATCCTTTTGAAATCGTATGGTTTCGAGTTTACGCATAACCGCCGCTTGTTCACAATAAAACTAGTCGTAAAACGGCTGGTCTGCTGGCAATAAGCCTCTATAATGACTCGTCTGTTTTAAAGTTGAGTCGTAAAAATGAGGCGTAGTAGAACCGAGGTCGGACGCTGGCGAATGCAGCGTCAGGCGCAACGGCGCAAAGCGCGTTGGCTGGAAGGTCAGTCGCGTCGTAATATGCGCATTCACGTCATCAGAAAGTGCCAGGTCAATAAGCAGCGTAACTCTTTGCTGTTTGCCATTCACGATCGTTGGGCGTAAAGAAAAGGGCACCGCCAGCCGGTGCCCAAAATATTTCTCACCCCGTCATTTCCGTTTCAGAAAACTTTCTTAAAGGGTTTGACCGCTACCTGCTTGTAGACCCCCGCAGCGATATAAGGATCGGCCTCCGCCCAGGCCTGAGCTTCTTCCAGAGAGGTAAACTCCGCGATCACCGTTGAGCCGGTAAAGCCCGCGGCGCCGGGATCGTTACTGTCGACCGCAGGCATCGGGCCGGCAGTCAGCAGGCGGCCTTCATCACGTAATAGTTGCAAGCGCGCCAGATGGGCGGGACGCACGGCCAGACGTTTTTCAAGCGAATCGGCGTTATCTTCTGCGTAAATGACATACAGCACGGGCAGGACTCCTTTTTAAATGGGGATGTAAAATACCGTAAGTGAATGATGCTCAGACTGCAATTGAAACATAAACAAGATGTTAAATCCCTGACGCAGATGCCGGAAAAAGGATGCTTTGTGGAGAAAAAGCAGCGCTGCAGGCAATGCGTTATTGAATATGATTGCTATTTGCATTTAAAATTACCGCCTGTTTAAGATATCGAAGCCATTATGACGTCAATGACCATTGATTTACCTCGCCGCTTCCCGTGGCCGACCGCGCTCTCCGTCGTGTTGCATGGTGCTGTAGTGGCGGGGTTACTTTATACCTCGGTACATCAGGTTATTGAGATGCCTGCGCCCGCACAGCCTATCAGCGTCACCATGGTTGCGCCTGTCGACCTTGAACCGCCGCCGCAGCCAGAAGTTGTGCAGCCGCCGCCGGAACCCGTCGCGGAGCCTGAGCCGGAGCCAGAACCGATCCCCGAGCCGCCAAAAGAGGCGCCGGTCGTTATTCATAAGCCTGAGCCCAAGCCAAAACCAAAACCTAAGCCGAAACCGGTGAAAAAGGTTGAGCAGCCGAAGCGCGAGGCGAAACCTGTCGAACCGCGTCCGGCAGCGCCCGTTGAGAATACCGCGCCCGTGCGTGCGGCACCGACGGCGAGGGCCTGCGCCGGCTACCAACGTCGCGCCAGTGGCTACAGGACCCCGCGCGCTCAGCCGTAACCAGCCGCAGTATCCTTCCCGCGCCTTTGCATTACGCATGGAAGGCAACGTTCGCGTGAAGTTTGACGTCGCCGCCGACGGCAGCGTCAGCAACGTAACTATCCTTTCGGCGAAGCCTGCCAATATGTTTGAGCGAGAAGTAAAGCAGGCGATGAAGAAGTGGCGCTACGAAAGCGGCAAGCCCGGACAGGGGCTGGTTGTGAATATCGTCTTCCGCATTAACGGCGGCGCGTCGATGGAATAAAAAAACCTCCCGTTCGGGAGGTTTTTTTCAGGCCTGCTGCGGTAGCTGACGGGGCTTTCCGTCGTTATCAACGGCGACGTAAATAAAGATAGCTTCCGTCGCTTTATAACGCTGCCCGATCGGCTCCGATGACACTTTCTTTACCCATACTTCCACGTTGATAGTCACCGAGGTGTTGCCGCGTTTTACGCAGCTGGCGTAGCAACACACCACGTCGCCTACCGCTACGGGCTTGAGGAAAGTCATGCCGTCAACGCGGACCGTTACCACGCGACCGTGGGCGATCTCTTTTGCCAGAATGGCGCCGCCCATGTCCATTTGCGACATCAGCCAGCCGCCAAAAATATCACCGTTTGCGTTGGTATCGGCGGGCATTGCAAGGGTTCGCAATACCAGCTCACCGCCGGGCGTGCTCTGATTCATCTCTCTTCCTGAAAAATAGTGCTGGACTTCATCATAATTGAACTCGTTTTATTTTGCTTGCCAAAACATGGCTATGGGCAAACGGATGACGCAGGGACGGGGATAGGCCAGTGAAAAGCCGTATACGGGCTTGTCTGTTCCGGGCGACAGACATATTTTGAAAAATCATTATCCTTTACACGGGTAGGGTCTTTACTTATCCTCTGCGCCCGGTAAATTCCCTGATTTACCTTCCCACAAACCGCCACTAGCTCATCGGGAAGAGCGGCAACCTTAGCGTTGTAGTACGGGGTTCGAGGCTCCGGTGGCGGACCAACGCCGACTTAGCTCAGCAGGTAGAGCAACTGACTTGTAATCAGTAGGTCACCAGTTCGATTCCGGTAGTCGGCACCAGATTCTTCTCCCTTCTCAACCGCTGTTCTAAGGCCCGGCAAGGAATTAACCAGGGCTTTCGTCTAGACTTAGCATTCCGGAAGCAAAAAGGAGAAGCTAATGTCACAACTTGACTCAAACGAACAGCGAAGAAAAGAGGGTGAGGTTAATAAAGGCCTGCCAGAGACGGCTCCTCATTCCGCTAACGCTTACGAAGAGGATGAGCACAAAGTCAAAGAGGAGCCGCGAAAACAAGGCGAGGTTCCCCGTACGCGCGACGACAGCGATCATGATAAAAAAGATCCGTATAAAGAGAAGTAGGCCCGGCCGGACGCTTACGGCTCTTTATCCAAATGCAAATCCCCGCCCAGGCGGGGATTTTGTTTAATAGACGTCGATGAGTAATTAACAGCTGCGGCGGCTATTTCTCTTCCTGCGGCATATGGCGATAAATGTAAACACCGCTGAGCAGGGTAAACACCAGCGTGGCGGCGGTCAGGCCGAACACTTTAAAGTTAACCCAGACGTTTTGCGGCAGCCAGAAGGCGATATAAATATTCGCCACGCCACAGATGATAAAGAACAGCGCCCACGCCACGTTAAGTTTCGCCCATACGTGTTCCGGCAAAGTAATCTCTTTGCCCAGCATGCGCTGGATAAGCGGTTTTTTCATCACCAGCTGGCTGACCAGCAGGGCAATGGCGAACAGCGCGTAAATCACCGTGACTTTCCATTTGATAAATTCATCGTTATGGAAGAACAGGGTCAGCCCGCCGAACACCGCAACCATCACGAAAGTGATAAGGGTCATTTTTTCCAGCTTGCGGTATCTGTACCAGCTGTAAACCAGCGCCAGGGCGGTAGCGACAATCAGCGCGCCGCTGGCGGCGTAGATGTCGTACATCTTGTAAAACGCAAAGAAGACAATCAGGGGCAGGAAGTCGAGAAACTGCTTCATAAACTTTTTCCGTAAGATGAGAGAACTCCTGACTGACTATAACCCGCAGTCAGGAGCGGATGAAGGTTACTGGCGAATAAGCATATATAAACGGAATAAATAAATGAGCAACACGCCGGAAATAAGGTTGCTTATCGTGTTGGCGATAGTCGCGCCAACTGCCGGAGACAGCGCAGCAAAGGAAGACGCGAGCAGCAGCAGGGCGGTTTTCGCCGCAAGCCAGGAGATCACCGCCGGCGCGACCAGACGCATATTGCTCCACGTCAGACGGATGCTGTTACGCATGGCCTGAAAAATACCCGCTTTATCCTGCACCAGCATCACCGGCGCGAAGGCCAGCACAATGGCTAACAAAACTCCCGGCACCACAACCAGCATAATGCCGATCTGCACCAGAAAGGTGGTCAGAAACATCAGGATAAACATTTTTGGCAATACGGGCGCCGCAGCGCCTACCGCGCGCAGCGCGCTTACGCGATGCCCGGCTGAAACCATCTGCATTAACACCAGCATGCTGGCGGCCAGAATCGCGTTGCCGATAAGCCCGGAGAACGTCGATGCCGCAGAAGCTTTGAGTAACACCTGCTGTTGCTCAGGCGTCATGTTTTGCACAAGGTCAAACAGGCCAACGCTTCCTGCTAGGTTGTCGCCTTCGCTCAGAATGGCCATCTGTTCATCGCTGGGCGAAAACGCGTGACCGATAATCACCGAAATAAAGGCGCAAAGTAATGCGATCAGTAAAATAGTAACGAACTGATTGCGTAGAAAATTCCCCGTGTCACGGTACACAGAACCCGCCGTGATAGACATGCACTCTCCTTTGAAATTGCCCGGATATACCTTAGCGCGCAATTGTACCCCGAAAGCGCGAGCTGTGGCACCACTAAGGCCGCGCGGAAAAAACCACGTCCGCTCCGGTAAATCGAGAAATCGCTCTTTGAGCGGGCTTATGCATAAAAATGCTCCAGCAAGCGGTGCGTTTTTGCGCAAAAGCGGAACGTAAAGATTTTAAAATCCGGGTTGGTGGTAAAAATTGACTCCGGATCAATAAAGGTCTTTTTGCATTGTCGGCAAAAATTAATCCAGATCATTGAATGTTAAATTAGCTAATGAAGTGTGATCGATGCCGGATCACTTTGTACCTAAAAGTGAGTATATTCAGCCCCGCTTATAAAACCATAACAAGGGAAGGGCTATGAAAAAATTATCTGTAGCAATACTCGCGCTGGGCTGTTTATCAGGTGAAGTTTTAGCGCATGAGGCGGGCGAATTCTTTATGCGTGCCGGTACGGCAACGGTTCGTCCTACAGAAGGTTCAGACAATGTGCTCGGGATGGGCGGTTTTAACGTCAGTAACAATACCCAGCTGGGACTGACCTTTGATTATATGGTGACGGACAATCTCGGTATCGAACTGCTTGCCGCCACCCCGTTCCGCCATAAAGTTGGCCTGGGCGCAACGGGCGATCTGGCCACGGTCAAGCAGCTGCCGCCTACGCTGATGGCGCAGTGGTATTTCGGCGATGCGAAAAGCAAAGCGCGCCCGTATATTGGCGCCGGTATCAACTACACAACTTTCTTTGACACGGACTTCAACCAGACGGGCAAAGACGCAGGTCTAACCGATCTGAGCGTAAAGGATTCATGGGGCGCCGCGGGCCAGGTGGGGCTGGACTATATGGTCAACCAGGACTGGCTGCTTAATATGTCGGTGTGGTATATGGATATCGACACCGAAGTGAAGTTTAAAGCGGGCGGCGAGCAGCAGAATATTAAAACCCGTATCGATCCATGGGTGTTTATGTTCTCTGCGGGTTACCGCTTCTGATAAACGATGATAAAAGCTGGTCATTTAACATGACCAGCTTTTATTTTTTAATTAAATGAGCAGGAGCGTCCGGAAGGTGAACCAACAACGCGTGACATACGTTCACATACAACGGTGACTTGCTGACCTTTTTTCAGGGAAATGGCCATCGATTTCTCTGAGTCTTTCATCTGCATTCTTGCTGGCATGAACTGATTATCAGTTTTGAAGCTGATAATAATGGAGTCGGCAAAATCTTTATCGATCGACTGAACGACACCTTTCACGGCGACCAGCTGTCCTTTCATTTTCTCATCAGTTGCCACTTCATTTTCTTCATAGGAAGCGGCTAATTGACGGGCAGTGGTCTGGAAGACCTGTTTTTCTGGCGGAGCCTGACGGGTTTCGGTGCTCGCTGAGCTGGTGTTGCCAGCAGAATCACTCGTGGAATCTTCTTTCTTGCTGGAAATATATCCCAGAATGATTAGCGCCACGAAAATATAAAATATCCATTTGAAAAACTTCTTCATTAGTCCTATCCCCTTCAGGTTTTGTTAATAATTTCGCACGGCAATTAATTCTGGCGTAAGCCGCAGCTATTTATATCATCTGCTAAGAGCAGAGAACTATCTTTTAGGTTTGCTAGTGAAGTGACCGGTTATTTTATAAGCAATTTTTTCACGGCAGCTGATTCAGCCACGCATAAGCACAACATGTTGACTACATTTTGGCTATTAGTCGGTGGGGTTTTTTAGCTTGTGGATCTTAGCTGTTAAGCGCCATACCAGAATATGTCGATTTTTTCTTGTCAGGCCAAAAGCAATTTTTAGATGAAAGAAAAACGAAAAAAAGCTCAGCAAAAGGCCGGAATAGCGCCGGCCTTTTGTGTCAAAAATTAACCTCTGGTCGCCGCCTTCATCGCCTGCACAAAGGTTTTCAGCTCGCCAAGCATGGCGTCTTCATCGTTAAGGTTCTTCTCAATAATCTTTACGATGGCCGAGCCGGAAATGGCCCCGGCGGCGCCGGCTTCAATGGCGTCACGCACCTGGGAAGGTTCGGAGATGCCAAAGCCCTGCAGCGAAGGCGCGGCATGATATTCGGTTAATTTCTCCACCAGATGGTAAAGAGGCAGCTGCGCGCGCGTTTCGGCGCCGGTTACGCCAGCGCGAGAAAGCAGGTAGGTATAGCCGCGACCGTGAGAGGCAATCTCGCGCAGCAGGTCGTCATTGGCATTCGGCGGACAGATGAAAATCGGCGCAACGTTATGGCGCATCGCCGCCTGGCGGAACGGCGCGGATTCTTCGATCGGCACATCGGCAATCAGCACCGAATCCACGCCCACTTTGGCGCACAGCGCATAAAACTCATCGATGCCGCGGTTGTAGACCAGGTTTGCGTACATCAGCAGGCCAATGGGAATGGTTGGGTGCTTCTGGCGAATCGCGGCCAGCATTTCAAAACACTGGGTCGGCGTGACGCCTGCGGCGAAAGCGCGTAACGCGGCATTCTGAATGGTTGGGCCGTCCGCCAGCGGGTCGGAGAAGGGGATACCCAGTTCCAGCGCGTCGGCGCCCGCCGCAATCAGCGTATCAATAATTTTCAGCGATTGTTCAGGCGACGGATCGCCAAGCGTGACAAAGGGAACAAACGCGCCTTCGCGGCGTGCCTGCAGCTGCTCAAATGCGTGCTGATAACGTTCCATTACATTTCCCCTCGTGCTTTTAAAATGTCGTGAACGGTGAAGATGTCCTTGTCGCCCCGGCCGGAGAGGTTCACCACTAGCAATTGTTCTTTTTCAGGATCTTCGCGCATCATTTTCAGCGCGTGGGCCAGCGCGTGAGAAGACTCTAACGCCGGAATAATCCCCTCTTTGCGGCACAGCAGCTTAAAGGCGTCCAGCGCTTCGTCATCGGTAACGGACACGTAGTCCGCGCGGCCAATGCTGTTCAGATGCGCATGCTGCGGCCCAACGGACGGGAAGTCCAGGCCTGCGGAAATAGAGTAGGACTCTTCAATCTGGCCCTCATCGGTCTGCATCATCGGGGACTTCATGCCGAAGTAAATCCCCACGCGGCCATGTTTTAGCGGCGCGCCGTGCTCGCCGGTTTCGATGCCGTGGCCCGCAGGCTCAACGCCGATCAGGCCGACGTTGGTTTCGTTAATAAAATCAGCGAACATGCCGATGGCGTTTGAACCGCCGCCGACGCAGGCGATAACCGCATCCGGCAGGCGTCCTTCTTTTTCGAGGATTTGCGCCTTCGTCTCTTCACCGATCATGCGCTGGAATTCACGCACGATGGTCGGGAACGGGTGCGGGCCTGCCGCCGTGCCAAGCATATAGTGCGCGGTATCGTAGCTGCCGGACCAGTCGCGCAGCGCTTCGTTACAGGCGTCTTTCAGGGTGGCGGAACCGCTGTGAACAGGAATAACCTCTGCGCCCATCAGACGCATACGGAACACGTTTGGCGACTGGCGCTCAACGTCCTTCGCCCCCATATAAATGCGGCATTTCAGGCCGAGGAGGGCGCTCGCCAGCGCGGAAGCTACGCCATGCTGGCCGGCGCCGGTTTCCGCGATGATTTCGGTTTTGCCCATTTTTTTAGCGAGCAGCGCCTGGCCGAGCACCTGGTTAGTTTTATGCGCGCCGCCGTGCAGCAAATCTTCACGCTTAAGGTACAGCGTGGTTCTGGTGCCTTTGGTGATGTTTTTGCATTTCGTCAGCGCGGTAGGGCGACCTGCATAGTTTTTCAGCAGATCGTTAAACTCCGCCTGGAACTCAGCATCGCTTTGCGCCGCCACAAAGGCTTCTTCCAGCTGGCGCAGGGCCGGCATCAGGATTTGTGGCACATACATGCCACCAAACTCGCCGAAATAGGGGTTAAGTAACGTCATGATTATTTTTCCTTAGTAAGCCCGCAGCGTCTGAAACACGGCCGCCAGCTTGTTAGCATCTTTAATGCCCGGCGCGCTTTCCACGCCAGAGTTGAAGTCCAGTCCCGCGCAGCCGGTATTAGCCGCTTCCACGCAGTTGTCGGCGCCCAGGCCGCCGGCGAGAAGCACGTTATCGAGCTTCTGGCCCGCCAGCAGCGACCAGTCGAAACTCTGGCCCGTGCCGCCCTGGCCGTTGTCGAAGACGTATTTATCGACGTGGTTTAAATTGCGTTCGGGCAGAGATTCCTGCACGCTCAGCGCCTTCCAGATTTGTACGTTATCCGCTAATTCAGCGCGTAGTTCGTCAATGTACGGCTGGTCTTCGTCGCCGTGAAGCTGCACCGCGCAAAGCGTAAAACGCGCGGCCTTCTGTGCTACTTCGCTAACCGGCGCATTGCGGAAGACGCCCACGTAGCGCAGCGGAGCTGCGGCCATGACCGACGCGGCTGCTTCATCGCTGACAAAACGCGGGGAGGTCGGCACAAAAATCAGCCCGCCGTAAATCGCCCCGGCTTCATGCGCCGCGCGAGCGTCTTGTGGACGCGTCAGGCCGCAAATTTTGTTTTCGCCGAGCGTGACGCGGCGTACCGCCGCGTTAAGATCGTCTTCGCCCATCAACGCCGAGCCTATCAGGAATCCGTTGGCAAAATGGCTCAGCTCGCGGATCTGACCGTAGGTGCTGATGCCGGATTCGCTAATCACCGTCACGCCGTGCGTAAGGCGCGGAGCGAGCTGGCGCGTGCGATTCAGGTCGATGGACAGATCGCGCAGGTCGCGGTTGTTAATGCCGACGACTTTGGCTTCCAGCGCGATGGCCCGCTCGAGCTCTTCTTCGTTGCTGACCTCCGTCAGCACGCCCATATTCAGGCTATGCGCCACGGCGGCAAGCTGGCGATAATGGTCGTCATCAAGCACGGAAAGCATCAGCAGGCAGGCATCGGCCTGATAAAAACGCGCCAGGTAAATCTGGTAGGCGTCGATAATAAAATCTTTGCACAGCACCGGCTGGGTCACGATGCCGCTAACGATGGGCAGAAAATCAAAGCTGCCCTGAAAATATTTCTCGTCGGTCAAAACGGAAACCGCGGAGGCGTAGTGTTTGTAAACACCGGCAATGCGCGCCGGGTCAAAATCATCGCGAATTACGCCTTTAGAAGGGGACGCCTTTTTGCATTCAAGGATAAACGCGGTACGCGCGCCCTGCAGCGCATGATAAAAGCTGCGTGTGGCAGGGGTGACTTCATTCTGAAAACTTGCCAGGGGCTGCTGCTTTTTACGCGCTTCAACCCAAATCGCCTTATCCGCGACGATTTTCGTTAATACGGTGTCCTGCATTTCTTATCCTCTTGCTGCAAGTAGCGTAACGCGGTCATAAGCCGCACCGCTGCGCAATACGTTCAGCACCTGTTGTGCGTTTGCTTTGAGATCTTCCTTGCCGTGCAGGCGCATAAGCATAGCTACGTTCGCCGCCACGGCTGACTCATGGGCCATCTCTCCTTTACCTTGTAGCAGGCGGGTGAGAATGTCACGGTTTTCTTCCGGCGTGCCGCCCGCAAGCTGATCCTGATGGTAGGCCGGGAGGCCGAAGTCTTCGGCGGTCAGCTGATAGCTTTTAATATCGCCGTCGATAAGTTCCGCCACCTGCGTCGGCGCATGTAATGAAACCTCATCCATGCCGCCGCTGTGCACCACGGCCGCACGTTTGTAACCCAGAACGCGCAGCGTTTCGGCAATCGGCAGCACCAGCTCCGCGCTGTAAACGCCAATCAGCGCCAGCGGCGGGTGAGCCGGGTTAATCAGAGGCCCTAACACGTTAAACAGGGTGCGGGTTTTTAACTGCTGGCGCACCGGCATGGCATGGCGGAAGCCGGTGTGGTATTTCGGAGCGAACAGGAAGCACACGCCCAAATCATCCAGCGCCTGGCGGGAGGTTTCGGCGCTCATATCCAGATTGATGCCAAAGGCCGCCAGCAAATCCGAAGAGCCCGAGCGGCTGGAAACGCTGCGGTTGCCGTGTTTCGCCACCTTCATTCCTACCGCCGCCGCGACAAATGCGCTGGCGGTAGAGATATTGATACTGTTGCTGCCGTCGCCGCCGGTGCCGACGATATCCGCAAAGGGGTAGTCCGGGCTTGGGAACGGCGCTGCGGCCTCCAGCAGGGCGGATGCGGCGCCGGCGATTTCATTCGGATGCTCGCCGCGCACCTTCATGCTCACCAGCGCGGCGGCCAGCTGTTCTGGCTTCAGCTCGCCGCGCACGATGGCCGAGAAAAGCTGATGGCTCTCTTCGCGGCTCAGCGTTTGCGCCTGGTACAGCTTGTCCAGAATCGGCTGCAGCGTATTGGTTTGTTTTAACTTCAGCAGCGCCCAGTCGAGGGTTTGCTCCAGCAGACGTGCGCCCTGGGTCGTCAGGATGGATTCCGGGTGGAACTGGAAGCCGCACACGCGGTCGGCGTCGTGACGCACGGCCATCACCATGCCGTCAAAATGCGCGTTGATGGTTAAGCCCGCGGGAATATTGCTGCCGACCAGCGAATGGTAGCGGGCGACCGGCAGCGGATTCGGCAGGCCGGCAAACATGGCTTCGCCGTCGTGAGAAATGGTCGAGGCTTTGCCGTGCAGGATCTCTCCTGCCTGGCCGACATAACCGCCGTAGGCTTCGACAATCGCCTGATGGCCCAGGCAGATGCCGATGATCGGCAGTTTGCCGCGCAGACGGGTCAGCAGTTCCGGCATGCAGCCGGCCTCGCTCGGCGCGCCCGGACCCGGAGAGAGCATCAGGACCGGGTTATCCATCGTTTCAAGGCGTTCAATTAAGGTCTGCGCCGGAACATGGTTGCGATAGATAACCACGTTGTGCCCGTTGGCGCGCAGCTGATCTGCCAGGTTATAGGTAAATGAGTCGATGTTATCGAGCAGCAGAATGTCAGCCATCAGAAAATCTCCTTTGCATGGTGCGCGGTGGCAATAGCGCGCAGTACAGCGCGGGCTTTATTACGGGTTTCGTCCGCTTCGGACTGTGGTACGGAGTCGAGCACCACGCCAGCGCCAGCCTGAACGGTGGCAATGCCGTCCTCTACGTAGGCGGAGCGAATCACGATGCAGGTATCCAGATCGCCATGGGCGGTGAAATAACCCACCGCGCCGCCGTAGCTGCCGCGGCGCACGCCTTCCGCTTTGGCAATCAGCTGCATCGCGCGAACTTTCGGCGCGCCGCTAAGCGTGCCCATGTTCATGCAGGCGCGGTAAGCGTGCAGCACGTCCAGATCGTTACGCAGCTCGCCCACCACCCGTGAAACCAGGTGCATGACGAATGAATAACGGTCGACTTTAGTAAGGTCCGCAACGTAGCGGCTGCCCGGCGTGCAGATGCGCGCCAGGTCGTTACGCGCAAGATCTACCAGCATAAGATGCTCGGACATCTCTTTATGGTCGGTACGCATTTCGAGTTCAAAACGGCTGTCGAGATCGCGGTCGAGCGAGCCGTCCGCGCGGCGGCCGCGAGGACGGGTGCCGGCGATGGGGTAGATTTCGATCTGGCGCGAGGCGGCGTCGTATTTCAGCGAGCTCTCAGGCGATGCGCCAAACAAAGTAAAATCATTGTCCTGCATAAAGAACATATAAGGGCTTGGATTGCTTTTCTTCAGCGTCTGATAGGCCGCCAGCGGGGAAGGGCAAGGCAGCGAGAAGCGGCGGGAAGGCACCACCTGGAAGATTTCTCCGGCGCGAATCGCTTTTTGCATATGACGGACTACGGCGCCGTACTCTTCGTCGCTCTGATTGCATTCGCAGCTCATATGCTCAACTTTCTGCACCGGCAGCGCGGCAGGCGCTTCCTGCAGCTGACGGCACAGCTGCTCGGTGCGTTGCAGCAGGCGCGTTTTCTCTGATGCGGAAGGGGTGAACAGGCTTGCCTGAATGCGGGTCTGCTTTTTCTGATGATCGATAACCAGCAGCGTTTCAGCCAGGTAGAAGCAGTAGTCCGGGCAGCGGTTGTCCTGGCTTAGGGCGGGCAAATCTTCAAAGCCTGCGACCAGGTCATAGGCGAACAGGCCGCCGAAGAACATCGCCTCGCGCTCGTTTTCCGGCACGCTGACGAGCTCCTGCATCAGGCGGAAGGCGTCGAACACGGAAAGCGAACACAGACGCGCGTCTTCATCCAGCAGCTGGCTGACGGCAGGGAAATGAAGTACGCGGCCCTGCGGCAGACGTTCGTTCTGTACGCCAGCCGGCAGCGCGGCGTCCAGCAAATCCAGCAAGGCGGAACCGTTGTCTGAGAGCGCCTGAATGGTGACAGTGTCACCCAGGGCGGTAATACGCAGCGCGCTGTCTACCAGCAGCAGGCTTTTTAAATCATCTTTGCTGTCGATGTCGGCAGACTCAAGCAGCAGCGTCGCCGGGCGTGCGCCGCACAGCTGGTGGAATACGGCGGTAGGGTTATCCCGGTACGGCGCGTCTTTGGTCAGTAATTCGAGCGCTGGTTTTTGTGTGTGCATGGTTTGCTCTCAGTTATTTTGTTCAAAAAAAAGCCCGCTTCGATGGCGGGCCAGGTATCCGGGCTGGTTAACAGCCATAGCGATGACACTGCCCGTTTCAGGAAGTGCGCCACCAGCTGTTGTGCAGGTTGAGAATCGCTTTCATTTTCAGATACCTTTCTTGCGTGAACTTGCGTACTAGTTAACTGGTTCATGGATATAAAGTCAATAGCGATTTTTAGTTAGCGGCGAATATCGCTATCATGAACGGTGTTTTTCATTTTTTTAACAGTTCCGGAGCCAATTTGAGCGAACCTACCCTTGCGGTGATTTACGACCTGCACAGCCATACCACCGCCTCAGATGGCCTTTTAACCCCCCAGGCGCTGGTACAGCGTGCGGTGGATAATCGCGTCGGCATTCTTGCCATTACCGATCACGACACCGTAGCGGGCCCTGCCGGCGGCGCGGGCTGAAATCGCTGATAAACAGCTCCCCTTACGGTTGATCAGCGGCGTGGAAATATCAACCGTCTGGGAGAATCACGAGATACATATCGTCGGCCTGGGCATTGATGAACATCATCCGGAAATGGTGACGTTGCTGGCGGAACAAAACGCGCGCCGTAACCTGCGTGCTGAAATGATTGCCGACAGGCTCGATAAAGCCCGTATTCCCGGCGCGCTTGAGGGCGCGCTGCGTCATGCGAACGGCGGGGCGATAACTCGCGGGCATTTCGCACGTTTTCTGGTCGAATGCGGTAAAGCCGGTACGATGGCGGACGTCTTTAAGAAGTACCTTGCGAAAGGGAAAACCGGATACGTTCCGCCGCAGTGGTGTACAATAGAACAAGCTATTGATGTCATTCATCATTCCGGCGGGCAGGCGGTGCTGGCGCATCCAGGCCGCTATGACCTGACCGCAAAATGGCTGAAAAGATTGCTGGCGCAGTTTGCGCAAAGTGGTGGCGATGCCATGGAAGTTGCGCAGTGTCAGCAAGCCCCCAACGAAAGAACCGTACTTGCGGGCTATGCCCGGCAGTTTAACCTGCTGGCCTCGCAGGGCTCTGATTTCCATCAGCCCTGTTCGTGGATAGAGCTGGGACGCAAGCTATGGTTGCCAGCGGGCGTTGAGCCAGTATGGCGAGAGTGGGGAAACAGCCTCATCGCAAAAGAGAGGGCAGTATGAGTCAGTTTTTCTATATTCATCCGGATAACCCGCAGCAGCGCCTGATTAACCAGGCCGTGGAAATCGTCCGCAAGGGCGGCGTCATTGTCTATCCGACCGATTCCGGCTACGCGCTGGGCTGCAAGCTGGAAGATAAAGCGGCGATGGAACGCATTTGCCGCATTCGTCACCTGCCGGACGGGCACAACTTCACGCTGATGTGCCGCGATTTGTCCGAGCTTTCGACCTATGCGTTTGTCGATAACTCGGCGTTTCGCTTAATTAAAAACAACACGCCGGGCAACTACACCTTTATTCTTAAAGGCACGAAGGAAGTTCCGCGACGCCTGCTGCAGGAAAAGCGTAAAACCATCGGCCTGCGCGTCCCGTCTAACCCAATAGCGCTGATGCTGCTTGAGGTGCTTGGCGAACCGATGCTGTCAACCTCCTTGATGCTGCCGGGCAGCGAGTTTACCGAGTCCGATCCGGAAGAGATTAAAGATCGCCTCGAAAAGGTGGTCGATCTGGTGATCCACGGCGGCTATCTTGGCCAGCAGCCAACGACGGTCATCGATTTAACGGATGATTCTCCGGTCGTGGTGCGTGAAGGGGTAGGCGACGTTAAACCTTTCTTATAACCGCGGTCCAAAATGGGGTGCAAGCCCCATTATTCCACTTAATCATCAGGTTTAACTATCCACGCTTGCTGGGAACGGTCGGGTAATAAAAATGTGCACGGCTATCTTTTTCAGAATCACGGAAAGGATTTTGCCTGGAACAGGTGAAAATTCATTAGTATGATCGTGCAGTTAATCGGCAGCCGGGAAGCCTGTTTTATGCATAAAGGAAGCAAGAGCATGATTGTTACTGAGGCGGCTTTGTTGGATTCTGGCTTCACGCCGTCGGATTTGCAAAAGATAAAAAATAATATAGAGAGCTATGGCGGGACTCTTGAGGAAGCTATCAATGATCTCGCCCGGCGATTTAGTACGCTACTCTGGGTTTCTGTTGTTTGTATCGCAATCTTATTGCTACTTGTCGTATTCAGTTCACCTGTCAGAGCATTAGCGTGGGGGCTGGCGATTTTTGTGGGGATTATAATAATGTCGCTCGCGCAGCCGCCAATACTTTCATACAAGTCCTGGCGTTACCGAAAAATTAGCAAGGATTAACTGTTTTCGTTATCCATCGTTAAAAGATCGAAAATCACTTTTGCTTTTACACCCTGACCCGCAATCTTCATTGTTAGCTTAGGTCTGCTCATCGTGTTGACCTTACGGTAATAATCATGAGGTATCCATTTAAATAACCTCCATGCTTCCGGTTTTCGTGTGAGACCAATGATGCTATAGATATTGGCACTGAGTGTGACCGCATTATAAAAAGCCAGACCATTTTGGGGACTGAATCCCATAAACCGGGCCGTTTGCATTACTGAATCTGCAACAATACCCTGTGAAGGTATATGACCCGGTGGCTGTTCAAAGTTCATCGCCTCCCTGGTTAATCCGTTAATTCCATCAATAATCAGGACAGCGCCAGCTAGTGCGCCTGTTGGTCCCATTGTGGATAGCATCACAAACCCACCAAAGAGTACCAAACCTGATAGCGCCACATTTACAGCTGAAATCACATAGCCGACGATTTTGTTATTTTCCCGGATAAACTCCACCTTCGCATAAAGCTGCGCGGCTCTGGTTCTTAACAGACGATCCTGTTCCCGGAGATTTTCCGTTTCAGCCCGCAGATTCCTGATGCATATCATGCACTCCTCGTCTGTTCTGGCTCGTCGTGCCGCGGCGAATTGGTGTTCGACGACCTGTTTTATCTCTTCGACAAACTTTATGCGTATCAGGCCATTATGCAGATGAAAAGCTGACAGCCTGTTTGCCGTTTCGACCAGTTTTCGGGCTTCCAGATTGACCATCGTATCTGACCAGCTTCTGTTCCACCCTTTGTTAAGCAGTGCAATATCCATACAGAAAACTTTCCCTGTTGATAACAGCCAAACCATGGTTTAGGTGTTATATCCGCGTGTCTGGATAGTTTATGCGCAGCACGTTTCAGGGCAACAGAAATTGATTTAGCAAAATCTGATTTTGCCGTCCTGTCTCGCCTGATAAGAAAGTCCCTCTGGCCTGCCACAGGGCCTCTGAAAAAATACGCATCAAACTTGATGAACCATTTAATCTAAAATTCGTGTAGTATGTCCCGCCCACGAACCATTGTGCGTGACGGCCTGCATGACATGTTGTGTGCAATGAAATAGTTACATATCAGTGAGTTAATTTACTTTTGGTGTTAACTCATTGTTTCATAAAGTATATCAGACGCCTGTGAAGGCGACACCCGAGGAAGCTCAATGAGCGATAAGAGCGAAAAGTTACAAAAAGTGCTGGCTCGCGCCGGCCACGGTTCACGCCGTGAAATCGAAACCATTATTTCTGCAGGCCGCGTCAGCGTCGACGGCAAAATTGCCACGCTGGGCGACCGTGTTGAAGTGACTCAGGCCCTGAAAATTCGTATCGACGGCCACCTGATCTCTATTAAAGAATCCGCCGAGCAGATTTGCCGCGTGCTGGCTTACTACAAGCCGGAAGGCGAGCTGTGCACCCGCAACGATCCTGAAGGCCGTCCAACGGTGTTTGATCGCCTGCCGAAGCTGCGCGGCGCGCGCTGGATTGCCGTGGGCCGTCTGGATGTTAATACCTGTGGCCCTGCTGCTGTTCACCACCGATGGCGAACTGGCTAACCGTCTGATGCACCCAAGCCGTGAAGTTGAACGCGAATACGCCGTGCGCGTGTTTGGTCAGGTTGACGATGACAAAGTGAAACAGCTGGCGCGTGGCGTTCAGCTTGAAGATGGTCCGGCGGCGTTTAAAACCATCAAATTCACCGGCGGCGAAGGCATCAACCAGTGGTACAACGTGACGCTGACCGAAGGCCGTAACCGTGAGGTTCGTCGTCTCTGGGAAGCGGTTGGCGTGCAGGTCAGCCGTCTGATTCGCGTCCGCTACGGCGATATTCAGCTGCCAAAAGGTTTGCCGCGCGGTGGTTACACCGAGTTAGATCTGGCGCAGACCAACTATCTGCGCACGCTGGTAGAGCTGCCGCCCGAAACGGCAAGTAAAGTGGCGGTGGAAAAAGATCGTCGTCGTATGAAGGCGAACCAGATTCGTCGCGCTGTTAAGCGTCACACGCAGGTCACCGGCGGCGGTCGTCGTCCCGGCGGGCGAAACAGCTAAAGATTCAATCGATTGTATAAAGCCCCTTGTCTGGACTGGACCGATATTATTGGACAGAACATATCAGGGGCTTAATTGCTACTTGAGATACCCTCTCTATAGCTGCTGTTGATTACTGCCGTAGCCTCTGCTTTTTTTGATATATGTTCTTCTTTCGTAACATTCGTTCCGTAGCGGATAAATACTTTATTCTGGAAACGTTATTTAGAGTGCTCCTTCTAAACTCATAATATTCCAGTTGTTATCTATAAAGAAATTATAACGATAATTAATGCCGTTTAAGGTGTATTTTGAGTAATATTGATAGCCTTTTTCTAGTTTGATTTTTATACAGGTGTCAGGGAATGAAAGATTTAATGGTTTATATTGTGCAACCAATAGTTCCTTAACCTGGTTGTTTTATTGGAGGATAGATAGTAGTAATCTAAAATATCATTCTTATTTACGCTGTAGCACACTCTTTCTCTGTCAACGCTCAGCCAGCCCCACCTGCCATAAGCGAGCCTGTCTGCTCCGCTGGGACACCCTGTCAGTAGGATGCATAAAGGTAGCAATATCCTCTTCATTATGGGAAATTCCTTAATAACTTTTTATACCTTGCTAACAGCTTTAATACGGGCTCAGCAGGATCATAGTCTCTGAGTTTATAGAGGGTGCTATGGTCAGCGAAACCATGTCTTTTTAATAGCTATAAAGAGAACCGGCAAGATTGATTTATCCCTGCGTTAATAGCCTCAGGCCGTCCTTTTTAATGGGCTCGTATTTCACCGGATTATGATGCATATACCCTCCTTAATATAGCAGGCTATGCTAGCACTATGTGATTAATAATCAATTATTTAGTTGGTGAATGAATGGTGGTTGTAATATTTCACAAAACAGTGTCGTTAACCCTAAGCAGCCTGTCAAAAAGCATTAATATCCGTTTACGGGAAAAAGATTTTCAGCCAAAAAAACGAACACTATTAATAGGAAGAACAGGCATGATTGTACCAGGTGCGGCAGACAGGCCTTTTGGTCAGCAAAAAAGGCGAAAAAAAAGCCCATCGTTGAGATGGGCAAAGACTACACACAGCAATTCGTTGTTTCACTCAGGGGATTTCCATGCTTATAAATCAATGTGTTGATTCATAACCGTGTGATAATAGTAGGCATCCGCGCCGGAGGAGTCTCTCAGATTCGTCTCAATAGTTAACGACAGGTTAACGATTAACATCACATTATCGCGCGTTAGCCAAATCAAAGGGGTTAATGGAGGATAAAAAGCAGCAGACTGATTAGGTGCGTTAACCAATGGTTTAACGGCTCCCCCACGGGTGAGGGAGCGGCGGATTACTTCACGCTGTTTTCTTCTTGTTCTTCAAGCAGCTCAACGATTTCGTCGGTGTTGTCCTGCGGCAGCGGGGCTTCATGCATCCAGACTGAAATCAGACGATAGGAGACCGCCAGCAGCACCGGGCCGATAAACAGGCCGATCATGCCAAAGGCGATTAAGCCGCCGATAACGCCGGAGAGGATTAGAATCATCGGCAAATCGGCGCCCATACGGATTAGCACAGGGCGGATAACGTTATCCATGGTGCCCACTACGCAGCTCCAGACCAGCAGCACGGTGCCCCACGTCGTATCGCCGGACCAGTAGAGCCAGACGATGGACGGGATAAGCACCAGCAGCGGGCCAATCTGTACCAGACAGCACAGCATCATCACGACGGTAAGCAACGTCGCATTCGGAATGCCGGCAACCGCCAGACCAAAACCGCCGAGCACCGACTGCACCAGCGCGGTTACCACCACGCCCAAAGCGACAGCGCGAATGGCCTGGCCCGCCAGCAGAATAGCCGCGTCGCCGCGTTTACCCGCCAGCCGGAATGCGAAATGACGTATCCCGTTGCCGAGGGTTTCGCCTTTCGCATACAGCAGTACGCTAAACAGCAGCATCAGGCCGCAGTGCATCAGGAAGCTGCCGATATGCACCGCCTGGCCCAGGAACCAGGTTGTGGTGGTGCCGATATAAGGGCGGATTTTCGCCATAATCGCGCTGCCGCCGCTTTCGACCAGCGTATTCCAGCCGACATAAAGCTTATCGCCCACCACCGGAATAGCATGCAGCCATTCGAAGGTCGGCAGGGCCATATTGCCTTTGGTCGCCCAGCGGATGATTGGCCCGCTGTTATCGACCAGGCTGTTCACCAGCAGGGCGACGGGAATCACAAAGAGCATCAGCAGTAAAAAGGTCATGACCATTACGGCCAGCGAGCGTTTTCCCCACAGTAAACGCTGGAGCCTGAGCATTACAGGCCAGGTGGAAAGCACGACGGTGCCAGCCCAGGCAAAGCCGAGAATAAAGGGCCGTACAATCCACAGACAGGCAATAATCATTACCGAGATAAACAGCACTGAAAGCAAGATCTGCAGCAGA
Organism: Dryocola mayonis; assembly: GCF_051307045.1. Taxonomy (NCBI): domain Bacteria; kingdom Pseudomonadati; phylum Pseudomonadota; class Gammaproteobacteria; order Enterobacterales; family Enterobacteriaceae; genus Dryocola; species Dryocola mayonis. The sequence continues at coordinate 2,361,971 of NZ_CP150452.1, read as the reverse complement.
TCCTTTGGCGGACTTACTTTGACCATAGAAATAATCACCTTAAAAAAAGATAACGGGCAAATTGCCTGCGTTAAAACCGCGAAGCGGATAACATAATGATGATGTATTTCCTCGCTTTTTGACAGCCGCAAAACAGACGCGCTTGTCTGAAAAAAATGTGTTAAAAACGAAAGGCAGTATACGCAAACGATAACTCACAACTTAAATAACGTCAGGCAGGGTCGACAGTCAATGATCCCACAAATTTCTCAGGCGCCGGGGCTTGTTCAACTGGTGCTCAATTTTTTGCAGGCACTGGAGCAGCAGGGTTTCACCGGCGATACCGCAACCAGCTACGCTGACCGGTTGACTATGGCAACCGATAACAGCATTTATCAGCTGTTGCCGGACGCGGTGCTTTTCCCTCGTTCAACGGCCGACGTGGCGCTCCTTGCCCGCCTGGCCTCCGAAGAACGTTTCAAATCTTTGGTCTTTACCCCCAGAGGCGGCGGCACCGGCACCAACGGCCAGGCGCTGAACACCGGCATCGTGGTCGATATGTCGCGCTACATGAACCGCATCATTGAAATCAACCCTGAGCAGGGCTGGGTGCGCGTGGAAGCGGGGGTAATTAAAGACCAGCTCAACCAGTATTTAAAACCTTACGGCTATTTTTTCGCCCCGGAGCTGTCCACCAGCAACCGCGCAACGCTCGGCGGGATGATAAACACCGATGCCTCCGGGCAGGGCTCGCTGGTGTACGGCAAAACTTCTGACCACGTAATGGGCGTGCGCGCCGTGCTGCTGGGCGGCGATATTCTGGATACCCACCAGATGTCCACGGCGCTGGCGGAAGATCTGGGGCGCGATGAAAGCCCTACCGGGAGAATTTATCGCACCGTGCTTGAACGCTGCCGCGAACAGCGCCAGCTAATTATCGATAAATTCCCGAAGCTCAACCGTTTCCTTACCGGCTACGATCTGCGCCACGTCTTTAACGACGATCTTTCACAGTTCGATCTCACGCGCATTCTGACAGGCTCCGAAGGCACGCTGGCGTTTATCACCGAGGCGAAGCTGGATATTACGCGCCTGCCGAAAGTGCGTCGGCTGGTGAACGTGAAGTATGACTCTTTTGACTCCGCTTTGCGCAACGCGCCTTTTATGGTCGAGGCCCGTGCGCTGTCCGTGGAAACGGTGGATTCGAAAGTGTTGAACCTGGCGCGGGAAGATATCGTCTGGCACTCGGTGAGCGAACTGATTACCGACGTGCCGGATAAAGAGATGCTCGGCCTGAACATCGTTGAATTTGCCGGAGACGACCTTGAGCTCATCGAAAGCCAGGTCGCCGCGCTGTGTACGCGTCTTGATTCGCTGATAGCCGAAGGCGAGGGCGGCGTTATCGGCTGGCAGATTTGTAGCGACCTGGCGGGCATCGAACGTATTTATGGCATGCGCAAGAAAGCCGTCGGCCTGTTGGGCAATGCAAAAGGGCAGGCAAAGCCTATTCCCTTTGCCGAAGATACCTGCGTGCCGCCGCATCACCTGGCGGATTATATTGCGGAATTTCGCGCGCTGCTGGATGGCCATAATCTGAGCTATGGCATGTTCGGCCATGTGGATGCGGGCGTGCTGCACGTTCGCCCGGCGCTGGACATGTGCGATCCGCATCAGGAAGTGCTGATGACGCGTATTTCCGACGAGGTAGTGGCGCTGACGGCTAAATACGGCGGCCTGCTGTGGGGCGAACACGGCAAAGGCTTCCGCGCGCAATACAGTCCGGCCTTCTTTGGCGAAACGCTCTATGAGGAGCTGCGCCGCATTAAAGCCGCGTTCGATCCGGATAACCGCCTGAACCCCGGTAAAATCTGCCCGCCGCTCGGCGTGGACGATCCGATGATGCAGGTGGACGCGGTGAAGCGCGGCACCTTCGACCGGCAAATTCCTATTGCGGTTCGCACCTCATGGCGCGGCGCTATGGAGTGCAACGGCAACGGCCTGTGCTTTAACTTCGATGTGAAAAGCCCGATGTGCCCGTCGATGAAAATAACCAGCAACCGCATTCATTCTCCGAAAGGCCGCGCCACCTTAACCCGTGAGTGGCTGCGCCTGCTGGCCGATCGCGGCGTGGATCCTGAAGCGCTGGAAAAGCAGCTGCCGCAGCAGCGCGCCAGCCTGCGGGGCCTTATCGAGCGAAGCCGCAACTCCTGGCACGCGCGCAAAGGCGAATACGATTTCTCCCACGAAGTGAAAGAGGCGATGTCCGGCTGTCTGGCCTGTAAAGCGTGCTCCACGCAGTGCCCGATTAAAATCGACGTGCCGGAGTTCCGTTCGCGCTTCCTGCAGCTGTACCACACCCGCTATCTGCGCCCGATGCGCGATCATCTGGTAGCCACGGTCGAAAGCTATGCGCCGCTGATGGCGCGCGCGCCGAAGACGTTTAATTTCTTTATGAGCCAGCCGTGGGTGCGCAATCTGTCGCAAAAGCACATCGGCATGGTTGATTTGCCGCTGCTCTCCACGCCAACGCTCCAGCAGCAGCTGGTGGGGCATCGTTCGGCAAACGCCACGCTTGAGCAGCTTGAGGGCTACAGCGCGGAACAGCGCGCTAAAACCGTACTTGTGGTGCAGGACCCCTTCACCAGCTACTACGATGCGCAGGTGGTTGCAGATTTCGTCCGCCTGGTGGAAAAGCTTGGTTTCGAGCCCGTTGTGCTGCCGTTTTCCCCGAATGGCAAGGCTCAGCACATCAAAGGCTTTTTGCAAAAATTCGCCCGCACGGCGCGTAAAACCTCCGAGTTCCTGAACCGCGTCGCGGCGCTCGGTATGCCAATGGTGGGCGTCGACCCGGCGCTGGTGCTTTGCTATCGCGACGAGTACAGGCAAACGCTGGGCGAGGAGCGCGGAGATTTCCACGTGCAGCTGGTTCACGAATGGCTGCCGGGCGTGCTGGCAGATCGCGAAACGACCGCCGTCGGCGGCGAATCCTGGTATTTATTCGGCCACTGTACCGAGGTGACCGCCTTGCCAACCGCGCCGAACCAGTGGGCTTCTATTTTTGCGCGCTTCGGGGCGAAGCTTGAGAACGTAAGCGTCGGCTGCTGCGGCATGGCGGGCACCTACGGACATGAGGTCAAAAATCACGCCAATTCCCTCGGTATCTATGAGCTTTCCTGGCATCAGGCGATGCAGCGCCTGCCGCGCGGCCGCTGTCTGGCAACCGGCTATTCCTGCCGCAGCCAGGTCAAGCGCGTGGAAGGCAACGGCGTGCGCCATCCGTTACAGGCGCTACTGGAGATTATGGGATGATCTGGCGACGTGAAACCACGCTTGCGGCGCTTAACGCCATGAGCGCCGGGAATATGGTCGAGCATGTTGGTATCGAATTTACCCGCATTGGCGATAACGAACTGGAAGCCACCATGCCGGTGGATAACCGCACCCGCCAGCCCTATGGCCTGCTGCACGGCGGCGCTTCCGTCGTGCTGGCTGAAACGCTCGGTTCGGTGGCAGGTTACCTGTGCACCGAGGGCGAGCAAAAGGTCGTCGGCCTCGAAGTCAATGCCAACCACGTTCGTTCTGCGCGAGAAGGCGTAGTGCGCGGGGTCTGTAAGGCGGTGCACGTCGGCCGCCGTCATCAGGTATGGCTGATTGAAATCAGCGACGAACAGGGGCGGCTTTGCTGTACTTCTCGGCTGACGACGGCGGTGGTTTAAAGCCGGCTGAACTTAAGCAGCGATAAAATGAACGGTGGGTGACCTGGCGGTCATCCACCGTTTTCGTTTTAAGGGCGAAAATAAGCGCAGCGCCCGGGGAAAAAATTCTCAAATTAATATTTTCTGAATTTATATTAAGGCACTCATCTGCACTTTTTATTAGAGCTTTTTTCAGCACTTGCTGATTTATTCTGGTGGGTATTTTTTATTTTTTTCTGTCACGATAAATCCCTGCCTGTTGTGTCAATGCATGAGCGTCGACTTATTCATAAACTAAATAATTGCCGGCTCAATTCTCAGTGATATATTGATATTTTCAGCAAGGAGAAAACTTTATGAGTTTTGAAACGGATCTTAAAAAAGCTATCGCTGTCGGCGGTTTAAGAAGGCTAACCAACGGTGAGATAAATTTAGCCGCTACGCTGTTCGGCCACACTGTCAGCTATAACAAAGTATGGATTCACCGAGGCAGCTATCTTCCTTTTAATCTGCAGAGCAGAAATACGGCCATGACGCCCAATGGTGAGGTAGGGTTTCAGGAGGGGGTGTACAGGCCGGACTTTCGAGTAGCGATTACTCCAGTCAACATATGTTCCTTCATGAAATGATGCACGTATATCAGTTTCAACGGGGAATGTTTGTTAAGGCCAGAGGCGCGTTTTCATGGGTCGTGAATTATCAATACAGATTGGATAAAGAGAATTTAAATGAATATGGTATGGAGCAGCAAGCAAGCCTCGTTAGCGATTACTGGTTATTAATTAATCAGGGTTTTCTGGCCATATGCAGAATGTGAATCTGCAAGATTATAATTTTATGGAATCAGAAAAACAATTGACTGGAAGATATAAGAAAATATTAAGGAGATTCCCGTTATGAGAAAGGTTATGATTGCTGGGATGTGTTTCTGCCTGAGTGGTTGCCTGCTGGGGGAAAAGTTTCCATTCACTGACCAGGGCAGCGCCATAATTTATGGTGACAGAATTTGCATAAGTGTCGATAAGAAAGATGTGTTGGACTTTTATAGTATTTCCTCATCAGAAAATAATTATAAAAAAGAGTTGGTGAATAGTGGAGATACTCCGCTTCAATATCGATACCCTAAAACGTGTTTTAGCGCCCCGTTAAAAAATGGATTTGAATATGTTCTTCTTTATAAAATGAATTCGCACACTTTTCGCTACGAGTTTTTTATAGATCTTAATGGCAGAGTGTTCGATATCAGAAGAGGAAAAGAGTAAGGCCGTTATCAGAGCACGGGTAGTAGCGAGGTAGACGTAGTGGGGAAGGCTTCATAGCCCTCAGGTTTTTCCATCAGGTGATTTGAAAAGCTTATGTATGCTTCCCCCCATCGGCACATTCTTTCCAGGCTATATAAAAAAGTTTTAAAGGGGTTTTATTTATGAAAAAAATATTTTTCTGTCTCTGGGTTTTCCTTTTATGCGCCTGTCAAAGCGAAGCGGACAAGCTGGCTTTTGCCAACGCAGGCGCTGCCATCATCGAAGCTAACAGGATTTGCCTGAGCGTGAATAAAAGGGATGTGCTGAGCTATTATTATTTATCTTCCAGTGAAGATGGCTACAGGAAGTCAATTTTAATGTCGGGTCACCATCCGCTTCATCTTTCTTATCCTGATACCTGCATCAAGGTAGCTTTAAAGCCCGGGTACAAATATGGGCTGCTATATACGATGAATAATATTGATTACCGATATGAATTTTTTATCGATTTAAACGGGGTCGTAACCGGTTTGTAAAACCGAGGGGCATAATGCTTTCCCCCGGATCGGCACATCCTTTCGCTAGCTAACGCATAAACAGATAGCGTTTAAGGAACACAACTCTGAAGGGAATAGCCCGGGTTAAGCCTGCGGGCACCATCCAGCAAAAGCCCGATTTTAGAAAAGGCTCGGGATGGGGTTAGCGTATTTTCCAGAAACGCCTGTTTTAACCTCCGCCTCTCACTTAAATAGATATTCTCTATACATCTTTTGCTTTCTATCGTCCAGCGCCCCAGTACGCGGCTAAAATCTCTCTATTTCAGCGGCTTAAATAGCTCTTTTCGCCATCTGCAAGAGTTTCAGCAGGGTCTATCCTTAGTAAAGACGCCCAAAAAAGCAGCATTTCGTGAATACCCCTGTTATCAGGATGTTGTATTGATAATTGTTATCATTAACATAGGGGCATTGGCCTTTGGGCGGCAACACATAAGAGGTGAACTATGGAAGTGCAAACTGGTAGCTTCGATCCCAATGAATTCGCCTGGCGGGGTCTGACGCTAACCCCGGACGCGGCCGCGCATATTTGTAAGCTGACAAGCCAGCAGCCGGGACTGCTCGGCGTGCGCCTTGGTATTAAGCAGACCGGATGCGCGGGCTTTGGCTACGTGCTGGATACCGTGAAAGAGCCTCATAAAGACGATCTCCTGTTCGAAACGAACGGCGCAAAGCTTTGGGTTCCGCTATCGGCCATGCCGTTTATCGACGGCACAGAGGTCGACTATGTGCGCGAAGGCTTAAACGAGATATTCAAATTCAACAACCCGAAAGCGCAGCACGAATGTGGCTGCGGTGAAAGCTTTGGGGTGTAGGCGGGATTATGTCACGTAATACTGAAACGTCCGACGAAGTACAAACCTGGGCCGGCAGCCATCACTATAAAGAAGGCTTCTTTACCCAGCTTAAAACCGACGAAATGGCTCACGGCATCAATGAAGAGGTGGTGCGGGCAATTTCCGCGCGGCGTAACGAGCCGGAGTGGATGCTGGAGTTTCGCCTGAGCGCCTACCGCGCATGGCTTGAGATGGAAGAGCCGCACTGGCTGAAGGCAAACTATGAAAAGCTGAACTATCAGGATTACAGCTACTACTCCGCGCCTTCCTGCGGCAGCTGCGACGATAACTGCGAATCCCAGCCTGGCGCCGTGCAGCAGCCCGGCAGCAACGCTTATCTGACGGGCGAGGTGGAAGAGGCCTTCAAACAGCTCGGCGTTCCGGTGCGCGAAGGCTCCGAAGTGGCGGTGGATGCGATTTTTGACTCGGTCTCCGTGGCGACCACCTATCGCGAAAAGCTTTCCGAACAGGGCATTATCTTCTGCTCCTTCGGCGAGGCGATTCACGAATACCCGGAGCTGGTGAAAAAATATCTTGGCACCGTGGTGCCGAGCAACGATAACTTTTTCGCCGCGCTGAACGCCGCCGTGGCTTCCGACGGCACCTTTATCTACGTGCCGAAAGGCGTGCGCTGTCCGATGGAGCTTTCCACTTACTTTCGCATCAACGCCGAGAAGACCGGTCAGTTTGAGCGCACCATTCTGGTGGCGGATGAAGGCAGCTACGTCAGCTACATCGAAGGCTGTTCGGCTCCGGTTCGTGACAGCTATCAGCTTCACGCGGCGGTAGTGGAAGTCATCATCCACAAAGACGCGGAGGTGAAATACTCCACGGTGCAGAACTGGTTCCCGGGCGACGGCAACACCGGCGGGATCCTGAACTTTGTGACCAAGCGCGCCCTGTGCGAAGGGGCGAACAGCAAGATGTCCTGGACCCAGTCGGAAACGGGCTCCGCCATCACCTGGAAATACCCAAGCGTCATCCTGCGCGGCGATAACTCCATCGGCGAATTTTTCTCCGTGGCGCTCACCGCCGGGCATCAGCAGGCCGATACCGGCACCAAAATGATCCACATTGGTAAAAATACCAAATCGACGATTATCTCGAAGGGGATCTCCGCCGGGCACAGCCAGAACAGCTATCGCGGGCTGGTCAAAATCATGCCTACCGCGACTAACGCCCGTAACTTCACCCAGTGCGACTCGATGCTTATCGGGCCGGACAGCGGCGCGCACACCTTCCCGTATGTGGAATGCCGCAACAATACGGCTCAGCTTGAGCACGAGGCGACAACTTCACGCATCGGCGAAGACCAGCTGTTCTACTGTCTGCAGCGCGGGATTGCCCAGGACGATGCGATATCCATGATCGTCAACGGCTTCTGTAAAGACGTGTTCTCTGAACTGCCGCTCGAATTCGCGGTGGAAGCACAAAAACTATTAGCGATAAGCCTCGAACACAGCGTCGGTTAAGCATTAAGGGAAAACTATGTTAAGCATTAAAGATTTACAGGTAAGCGTTGAGGATAAAGAAATCCTGCGTGGCTTGAGTCTGGAAGTCAAACCCGGGGAAGTGCACGCCATTATGGGCCCGAACGGCTCGGGTAAGAGTACGCTTTCCGCCACCCTCGCCGGACGCGATGATTATGAGGTCACCGGCGGCGAGGTTCATTTTAAAGGCAAAGATCTGCTGGAGCTGTCGCCTGAAGATCGCGCAGGCGAAGGCATCTTTATGGCTTTCCAGTACCCGGTGGAAATTCCCGGCGTCAGCAACCAGTTCTTCCTGCAAACCGCGCTGAACGCGGTGCGGCAGTATCGCGGGCTGGAAGAGCTCGACCGCTTTGATTTCCAGGACCTGATGGAAGAGAAAATCAGGCTGCTGAAAATGCCGGAAGATTTGCTGACCCGTTCGGTAAACGTCGGCTTCTCGGGCGGCGAGAAAAAGCGTAACGATATTCTGCAAATGGCGGTGCTGGAGCCGGAGCTGTGCATCCTTGATGAAACGGATTCCGGGCTGGACATCGACGCGCTGAAAATCGTCGCCGAAGGGGTGAACTCCCTGCGCGACGGCAACCGCTCGTTTATTATCGTCACGCACTACCAGCGCATTCTCGACTACATCAAGCCTGATTTTGTACACGTGCTGTATCAGGGCAGGATCGTCAAATCCGGCGATTTCAGCCTGGTGAAACAACTGGAGGAGCAGGGCTATGGCTGGCTTACCGAACAGCAGTAACGGCAACGCCCTGCAGCAGTGGCATCACCTGTTTGAAGCGCAGGGCATAAAGCGCACCAAAGAGGCCCAGCAGCATATGCAGCAAATGCTGCGCCTGGGGCTGCCGACCCGCAAGCATGAGAACTGGAAATATACGCCCCTTGATGGCTTGCTAAACCATCAGTTCGTCGCCCCGGCGCCGGAAGCTCTTAGTGAAATTCAGCGTGACGAGCGGGCGTTGCCCATTGACGCCTGGCGTTTAGTGTTCGTCGATGGGCGTTTTAGCGCCGAGCTGAGCGACGATCTCGCCAACAGCGGTTTTGAAATAACGGTGGATGAACAGCGCCAGTCGCTGCCCGCTGCGGTGCAGAGCGAAGTTTTCCTGCATCTGACAGAAAGCCTGGCCGAAACCGTCACGCATATTCGCGTGGCGCGCAACCACAGCCCGGCGAAAACGCTGCTGCTGATGCACATCAGCCGCGGCAGCGCGCAGGATGAAATGAACACCGCGCATTATCGCCACCACCTGACGCTTGGCGAAGGCGCCCGGGCGACGGTGGTTGAGCATTACGTTAGCTTCGACGAGCATGCGCATTTTACCGGCGCGCGTTTTACAGCCGAGGCGGCGGCGAACAGCCAGCTGCGCCATTTCAAGCTGGCGTTTGAAAACGCGCGCAGCTACCACTTCGCGCATAACGATTTAGTTATCGGCCAGGACGCAACGGTTGAAAGCAACAGCTTCCTTCTGGGCGCAGCGGTGCTGCGGCATAACACCAGCACGCAGCTTAACGGCGAAAATACCACCTTGCGCATGAACAGCCTGGCGCTGCCGGTCAACAACGAAGTGTGCGATACCCGCACCTGGCTTGAACATAACAAGGGCTACTGTAATAGCCGCCAGCTGCATAAAACTATCGTGCGCGATAAGGGCCGCGCGGTGTTCAACGGCATGATTAAAGTGGCGCAGCACGCGATTAAAACCGACGGGCAGATGACCAACAACAACCTGCTGCTGGGGCGCCTGGCGGAAGTGGACACCAAACCGCAGCTCGAAATCTATGCCGACGACGTAAAATGCAGCCACGGCGCCACCATTGGCCGTATCGACGATGAGCAAATGTTCTACCTGCGTTCACGCGGTATCGAAGAGCAGGCAGCGCAACAGATGATTATCTATGCCTTTGCCGCTGAGCTTACGGAAAGCATTCGTGACGAGGCATTAAAACAGCAGGTGCTGGCCAGGATCGGCCAGCGCTTTGCAGGGGGCGAGGCATGAGTTTTTCCATAGAACAGGTACGGGCTGATTTTCCAATTTTAAGCCGGGAAGTGAACGGGCAGCCGCTGGTGTATCTCGACAGCGCCGCCAGCGCGCAAAAACCGCAGGCGGTGATCGACGCCGAGCTGGACTTTTACCGTCACGGCTATGCCGCGGTGCATCGCGGCATTCATACCCTTAGCGCCGAAGCTACGCAGCTTATGGAAAACGTGCGCAATCAGGTTTCACGTTTTATCAACGCGCGTACGCCAGAAGAAATTGTATTTGTTCGTGGTACGACCGAAGGCATCAACCTGGTCGCCAACAGCTGGGGGCGCGCCAGCCTCCAGGCCGGGGATAATATTATTATCTCTGCGATGGAGCACCACGCGAATATCGTGCCCTGGCAGATCCTTTGCGAACAAACCGGCGCTACGCTGCGGGTTATTCCTCTCAATGAAGACGGGACGCTGCAGCTTGACGTCTTCCCGACGCTTATCGATGAGCGTACAAAACTGCTGGCAATCACCCAGGTGTCAAACGTGCTCGGCACGGAAAACCCGGTGCGCGAGATGATCGCCACCGCCCATCAGGCCGGCGTGAAAGTGCTGGTCGACGGCGCGCAGGCGATCATGCACCACGCAATCGACGTGCAGGCGCTGGACTGCGATTTTTATCTCTTCTCCGGGCATAAGATTTACGGCCCGACGGGGATCGGCGTGCTTTACGCCCGGGAAGAAATTCTGCAGCGCATGCCGCCATGGGAAGGGGGCGGCTCGATGATCGCCACCGTCAGCCTGACGGAAGGGACGACCTACGCGGCGGCGCCCTGGCGCTTCGAAGCCGGTACGCCTAATACCGCCGGCATTATCGGCCTGGGAGCCGCTCTGAGCTATATCGAGAGCCTCAACCTTCAGGAAGTAGGCGAGTATGAGCATTCGCTAATGCGCTACGCTCAGCAGGCGTTACAGGCCGTTCCTGACCTGACGATATACGGCCCGGAACATCGCCTGGGCGTAATCGCTTTTAACCTCGGCAAGCATCACGCTTACGACGTGGGAAGTTTCCTCGATAACTACGGCATCGCCGTACGTACGGGCCACCACTGCGCTATGCCGCTGATGGAGTTCTACAAGGTTCCGGCGATGTGCCGCGCCTCGTTTGCCATGTACAATACCGAAGAAGAGGTGGATCGTCTGGTTGCAGGTTTGCAACGCATCCACCGTCTGTTAGGCTAACAGGGAGAAGGTTATGGCCACGTTGCCAGATAAAGAAAAGCTGCTGAAAAACTTCAGCCGTTGCGCCAGCTGGGAAGAGAAGTATCTCTATATCATTGAGCTGGGCGGACGTCTGCCCGCGTTGCCAGATGCGGAGCACAAGGCGGAAAATGTCATTCAGGGCTGCCAGAGTCAGGTATGGATTGTGATGCACCAGCAGCCGGACGGCGTGATTACGCTTGAGGGCGACAGCGATGCCGCGATCGTCAAAGGGCTTATCGCCGTGGTCTTTATTCTTTACCAGCAGATGACCGCGCAGGACATCGTCGCCTTTGACGTGCGTCCCTGGTTTGAGAAGCTGGCGCTGGCCCAGCACCTTACGCCTTCCCGCTCGCAGGGGCTGGAAGCCATGATCCGTTCTATCCGCGCCAAAGCCGCCAATCTTAGCTAAACTAAAAGAACAGCTTTCATCCTGTTAACGCGAGGTAAGTTCATTGCCTCGCCGGGCTTTCAGCATTCCGACGTTCTGTCGGTGAATACAGGAATACAATATGAAATGCGCGTTCACTAAAATAACTTTTCTTTTAATCAGCACCCTGGCGGCCAGCCAGTCGGCGTGGGCCGTTGACTATTTATTACCGCCGCCGGGCAGCCGGATAATTGGCGAAAATAAAACGTATATTGTTCCCAATGACGGTAAAAACCTTGAAGCGGTAGCCGCTAAATACAGCACCGGCGTGCTTTTACTGCTGGAGGCGAACAATACCGTCGATCCCTTTTTGCCAAAACCGGGCAGTGAATTAATTATTCCTTCGCAAATGATCCTGCCGGATACGCCGCGCGAGGGCATCGTTATTAATCTGGCCGAGCTGCGGCTTTATTACTATCCGCCCGGGCAAAATCGCGTGGAGGTCTATCCGTTAGGCATTGGCCAGCTGGGGCGTGAAACGCCGGTGATGGTGACGCGCATCAGCCAGAAAATCCCCAATCCAACCTGGACGCCAACCGCCAATATTCGCGCTCGTTCCACAGCCCAGGGCATTAATTTGCCCGCCGTCGTGCCCGCCGGACCAAATAACCCGCTGGGACGCTATGCGCTGCGTCTGGAAAAAGGCGGCGGCGAGTATCTGATTCACGGCACAAACGCGCGTAACAGTATCGGACTGCGCGTGAGCTCCGGCTGCATGAGGATGCGCGCGCCAGATATCAAAGCGTTGTTCAGCCAGGTGGCCTGGGGAACCCGCGTGGAGATTATTAACGAGCCGGTGAAGTACACCACCGAGCCGGACGGAAAACGCTATGTGGAGGTGCATCAGCCGCTGTCGCGCAACGACTGGGAGAACCCGCAAACCGTGCCTATTGCGATTTCCGCTTCATTCGGGTCCTTTATCGATAACCCGCTGAGCGATAAAGCGCAGGTGGATAGCGCCCTGGCGCGTCGCGCAGGCTATCCGGTATTGATTAACGCGCCGCAGGGCGTGCCTTCGCAGCCGGTGAATATTACCCCCGTACAGAGCGTCAGAGCAGCCACAGGAGCCGCGCCGGTCACTCAGGCGACAGGAACAGCCGTTAGCGATCAAAATAGCGTAGTGATGCGTTAGGGAAGGAATACAGGGAAAGGGTAAAGAAGGGACAGGCAGGGTCCGGCAGACGGCCAAAAAAAATGGCGCACAATGTGCGCCATTTTATTCCAGTAACTCTTACTTACGGTAAGAGTGAGCCTGGTTGTCCAGACGCTGGTTAGCGCGAGCTGCGTCATCTTTAGCAGCCTGAACGTCAGAACGCATTGCGTTCACGTCGTTGCTCAGCTGATCAACTTTAGCGTTCAGAGTCTGAACGTCAGAAGACAGTTGATCGATTTTAGCGTTAGAAGAACAACCTGCCAGCATAGTAGAAGCCAGGATTACCGCGCCCAGTACCAGTTTAGTACGATTCATTATTAATACCCTCTAGATTGAGTTAATCTCCATGTAGCGCTACAAGTATTACACAAAGTTTTTTGAGTTGAGAATAAATTTTTGATGGGAATGCACTTAAATTTGATCGTTCGCTCAAAGAAACACCGAACCGGGGCGATAAGTTAAAAAAAACTGAGAAAACAGGGCGCTTTCATCGGATTCATCTTAATAAAATTTAGCTTAAATAGTTTTAGCCGATTTGCTTTTTTATTAATACTGTCTATTAAAGCAATAAAAAAAGCGCCCGCGGGCGCTTTTTAACAAAATATTCGTTCGCAACGTATAAATTACAGAACGTGAACGGATGCGGTATTGGTTGTGCCGCTTGGAACCAGCGCGCCGGAAACCATCACCACGATGTCGCCTTTACGCGCCAGGCCGCTTTCTAAAGCCACTTCTTTGCCCAGACGGTAGAAATCATCGGTAGAGGCGATTTCTTTAACCAGCTGCGGAACCACGCCTTTGCTCAGCACTAACTGACGAGCGGTGACTTCGTTAGTGGTCAGCGCCAGAATAGTCGCGTTCGGGAAGTATTTACGCACGGCTTTAGCAGATTTGCCGCCCTGGGTTGCCACAACGATCAGCGGCGCTTCCAGTTTCTCAGCGGTTTCTACCGCGCCGCGGCACACGGCCTCGGTGATGCGCAGTTTACGGCTGTCGTGGTTGTTATCCAGACGGCTGGTCATGACGCGGTCGGTACGTTCGCAGATGGTCGCCATGATGGTCACGGCTTCCAGCGGGTATTTACCTTTAGCGGATTCGCCGGAGAGCATTACCGCGTCGGTGCCGTCGATAATGGCGTTAGCCACGTCGCCTGCTTCAGCGCGGGTAGGGCGCGGGTTTTTGATCATGGAGTCGAGCATCTGGGTCGCGGTGATAACCACTTTACGTGCGCGAACGCATTTCTCGATCATCATTTTCTGCGCGAAGATAACTTCTTCAACCGGAATTTCCACGCCCAGGTCGCCGCGGGCAACCATGATGCCGTCGGACGCTTCGAGGATTTCGTCGAAGTTGTTCAGGCCTTCCTGGTTTTCGATTTTGGAGATGATCTGGATATTTTCGCCGCCGTGGGCTTTCAGGTGCTCGCGAATTTCAACCACGTCGGAACGCTTACGGATGAAGGAGGCGGCAACGAAGTCAACGCCTTGCTCGCAGCCGAAGATCAGGTCCTGCTTGTCTTTTTCAGCCAGCGCCGGCAGCGCGATGGACACGCCAGGCAGGTTAACGCCCTTGTTCTCGCCCAGGTCGCCGTTGTTCAGCACCTTACAAACAACGTTCTTGCCTTCGATAGCGGTGACTTCCATACCGATCAGGCCATCGTCAACCAGCACGGTGTTACCCACGCTCAGATCGTTGGTGAAGCCTTCGTAGGTCACAGCAACGATGTCGCTGTTGCCGACAACGGTTTTGTCGGTGGTGAAGGTGAAGGTCTGGCCTGCCTTCAAAGAGACGTCGTTGCCGCCTTCCAGTTTGATGGTACGGATTTCAGGGCCTTTGGTGTCCAGCAGGATGGCCGCTTTTTTGCCGGTTTTGCTGACAACGTTGCGCAGGTTTTTGATGCGCTGGCCGTGCTCTTCGTAATCACCGTGGGAAAAGTTCAGACGCATAACGTTCATGCCCGCGTCGAGCATTTTGGTCAGCATCTCTTCGGATTCGGTTTTCGGACCGATGGTGCAAACAATTTTAGTCTTTTTCATGACAGTCTTATCTGTAAGTTGAGAAGGATTGTTAAAACTCGGTTCCGGTGGACACTGTCGCCGGAGCGGAAATTGAAGCTGGTATTGTAAAATCGACACCTGGTAAGGATAGGTGACAGAAATAAAGCGTGCAGAGGAAAGTATGCTTGCGGTTCAGCCAGCCGGGGGAAAGTGCATAATTGTCTATTATAAAGGCAGTCCAATGCGCTGAAACCATTCAAGTTAGGAACCCGCGTATTATAGGGGCAAGTTGCCGGGAAAGGAATTAAAAGCGCTTTTTTGGCTAACGAAGTGTACAGATTTACAGCGACTGTTATCGCCGGGTTAGGGGAATATTAAAAAGTATAATAATAAGAAAAGGGTATAAGGATGGTGCGTTCAATTGGACTCGAACCAACGACCCCCACCATGTCAAGGTGGTGCTCTAACCAACTGAGCTATGAACGCATCAGGAAAGCTTATGCAAATTAACCGCTTGATTATTAAGCGTTTTGTATGACTAATACCGGGATAATCTACAGACTAACGCTGCTGGTGTCAATAAGAGGCATCAGCGTTCTGACCCGCAAAAAATGCGGGTCGATAATTATTGCTGCATTGATGAAGCTTTAGCGGAGCAGGCGACGAGCGCTTATTTACGGCCGAGAAGATAGCCGATAACCACGCCGATGGCGCCGGCTATCGCCAGTCCGCCGATAGGATTAGCTGAAACCTGATCTCTGAGCGAGTCGGTAGCATCGCGGGTAGCGCTGCTTGCCTGGGAAGCATATTTTTGCGCCATGCCTTTTACCGTGTCTTCAGGACTGTTAGTGGTGCGACCAAATACTTCCTGAGCTTTGCCCGCCGCTTCATTGACCTTATCTTCTGCTTTTTCAAACATTTCACTCTCCTTTAATGCGAATGTACCGATAAGTATAGTCAAGATATGCGGTCTCGTTAGAAACCTGTCCGGGTCTGCCCTTTATTGGCGTTATTTAAGACTTTTTACTACAAATTGGGCGCCGGCGGCTCGCGCAACGCTTCTACGTCAATCTCCGTATCCGCTTTTGCCAGCAGCCGCGTTAACGAAAGCAGCTCGTTAAACTGGCTTAGCAAAAGCTCCGTATCGCTTCTTAACTGGTTATCCGAGGCTTCAAGCGCGGTGTTGATGGCTTTTTTAACGCTTTCAACAATGTGCTCCAGACCGCCTTCCTTCCCCACCGCGAGCAGCATCGCGCTCAGTAACAGAGACTGAGCTTCCACCTGAGCGGTCAGTAACTTTGCTTCCGCATCCATCTTTGAAATCTTGGCAATCATACTGATGATGATATTTTTCATAACCGACCCTCGCTTGACATTCAGCCGTCACTGTAACTAAAACATTCCTGCATATAATCAGGCGAAGTCGCACATTTAACTAATAAATTCTTTCCTCCCGAGCGTTTTTTATGGTCTTTGCCGTTGCGGTGCCGGCTAGCGCCGGGGCAGGGCATAAGCGACCAGCGCGTCCCCGGAGCGGGTTCCCAGACCGCCGTGACCGCCTGCGGCTATCACCACATACTGTCTGCCGTCGGCGCCCATATAGGTCATCGGCGTGGCCTGCCCGCCGGCCGGCAGGCGCGCGCGCCAGAGCTCTTTGCCGTTGGTTTCATCAAAGGCGCGCAGGTAGTTATCAGCCGTAGCGCCCATAAAGATCAGGCCGCTGCGCGTCACGATATTTCCCCCAATCATAAAAATGCCGGTGGGCAAAGGCGCGTTGGCGTGCGTCCCGAAGATATTCATATCCCGGGTTGTACCCGCCGGCCGTTCCCAGGCGATTTTGCGCGTTGTGAGGTCGATGGCCACCAGTTTTCCCCACGGCGGCGCGCTGCACGGCGCGCCTAACGCCGTCAGCCAGGGTTTGACTACCGCGGCCCATGGCGTGCCGTACTGCGGCCCGACGGCAAACTCTTTGGGTTTGGGATAGGCCTCTTTGCTTCCCCATCCCGCCCAGCGCTGCATCAGCCCCTGCTTAATCGCCTCGCCGGATTTCAGCAGCTGCATGGTAAAGGGAATGTAGCTGGTGTTGGCGATAAGCACGTGCCGCAGAGGATCGACCGAGGCGCCGTACCAGTCCATCACGCCGTCAAAAGCCGGATAGGCGATCGACGTGCCCTCAGCCGGTGGCGTAAAGCGGCCCTGATAGCGGTAGCGGTGGAACTGGATCCGGCACCAGAGCTGATCGATGGGGGTGGCGCCCCACATATCCGTCTCTTTCAGATCCGGCGGCGCCAGGTTTGGCATGCCGGTTGAATCCGGCTGCGTCGGAGAAAGGTGTTCCCCGGGCAGGACGGGAGAGACAGGAACGGGCTTTTCTTCTATTTGCGCAAGCGCTTTGCCCGTGCGGCGGTCCAGCATAAAAAGCTGTCCCATTTTGGTTGTCTGAATCAGCGCCGGCAGGGTGCCGCCCTGTTCGCCTGGCAAGTCCACAAGCGTCGGGCCGATGGGAAGATCGTAGTCCCAGACATCGTGATGGACGGTTTGAAAATGCCAGCGTTCCTGGCCGGTATGGATATCCAGCGCAACCAGCGCGCTGGAATATTTTTCATCAAAGGGGCGCCTTTTCGCGCCGTAATAATCCGGCGTAGCGTTGCCCAGGGGAATATAGACCAGGCCCAGCTCAGGATCGGCGGTATAGGTTCCCCAGCCGTTAGGCGTTCCGCGCGTGTACTCTTCGCCTGGTTTTAACCGCCCATTCTGCGGGTTCCTGCCCATATCCCAGCTCCACGCAAGCTTGCCGGAGGCGGCGTCATAGGCGCGCACCACGCCGGAGGGCTCGCCGGTGGCCTGGTTATCGTATATCCAGCCGCCAAGCACGATGCGGTTATCCATAATCAGAGGCTGCGAGGTGATGAAATGGAAACCAGGCGGGACTTCGCCCATCTGGTCGGTCAGGCTAACAAAGCCCTGCTCGCCGAACGCCGGGCAGGGCTTACCCGTTTGCGCATTCAGAGCCACCATCTGCGCGTTGCTGGTGGTGGTAATGATTTTTTCCGGGCAGCTTTTATCCTCAACCGCTTTGCTGTAGGGCCACTCCGCGGCAGGCGAGATATTCATTTGCCGAGGTGTCCGGGTGCGGATCAAAGCGCCAGCGCTGCCTGCCGGTCGTGGCATCAAGGGCAATCACCTGGCGGTGCGGCGTGCAGATATAGAGCACGTTTCCAACCTTGATGGGCGTGACTTCAAAATTAAACTCGCGCCCGGCTTTATCCTCCCCCTCGCGCAGGGTATCGCCTGTATGATATTCCCAGGCAGGCTGCAGTTTGCTGACGTTCGCGGGGGTCAGCTGTTCCAGCGGCGAATAACGCTGGCCGGCGGCAGTGCGGCCATAAAAATGCCAGTCGTTAGCGTCGGCTTCCTGCGCAGGCGCGGCCTCCGTTTGCGCGGCGGGAATCGGCTGGCGCTGAACAAAACGTGAGTCGCTGATATGCCAGCCCGCATAGAAGATGCCTGCAATAGCCGCAAGATAGAAACAGCCGGTAAGTAAACCTGGGTAATAAGGATTTCCGCGCGCCACGAGGCGGCGGGTAATCCACGGCATGCTTATCCAGACGCCGAGGAGGGCAAGGCCGAATAAACGCGGCATCAGCTGCCAGCCGTCGAGCCCCACCTCGCTTAGCGACCATACGGCGCAGGCGATAAAGGTAAGCAGGTACAGCCCGATGCCCGCACTGCGATAACGAACGAGGTAAATGCCGCTGATTAAAAAGCCGACGCCGAACAGCAGATACCACGGCGTGCCGCCCAGCGCCGCCAGCCAGCCCCCTAAGGCGAGGTAGGTTACGCCAAGCAGAGCCACTACTATCCCTGTTACAGAAACTAATGAAAATAAAGTTTTTTTCATTATGCCACTTCACCGGTTAAAGAAGATGACTAAAGCATATGAAGGAAAGCGCAGAAAAGGAGGGCAAAGCGCAGGCGAAGCGAATTAAGTTATAAAAGGCTTTGTAAATCAACGGTAAAGATAGTGTAAATTATTGTCTCTAAATTTTACAGCCGCTATTTTTCGGTTGATTTCGCAGGAGTTATTTTTAATAACGGTGGTTTTTATTAATCAAGGCGAGAAAATAAAGAAGGGGAAGAATAAATATAAGTAAAAAAATAGCCCGGCGTTTTAAGCCGGGCCGGGTTTTAGCCTTTTTGCTTCGCTTTTTGATTAATTCCTGATTCGGCGAGGGTGGTCAGCTTATTGTCAGCTGATTTTTCTTCTTCAAGGGTTTGCCCAAGTAGCGTTTTGGCTTCTTTATAGCCGAGCATATCCGCCAGCGTACACAGGGTGCCGTAAGACGCTATTTCATAGTGTTCCACTTTTTGCGCCGCGGCGATTAAACCTGCGTCGCGTACAGGGCCTTTATCAACGCTATCAATCACTTCCTGGCCTTCTTCAATTAACCCCTCCATCGCCACGCATTTCATGCGTTTTAAACGGAAATCGGGAATGCTGTCCACCACCTGATCGATGCGTTCCACCTGGCCGCGGGTTTCTTCAAGGTGGGCGGTGAAAGCTTCGCTGAGCTTAGGGTTTTCCGCAGCGCGGGCAAGCTTAGGCAGCGCGCGGGTTAATTGTTTTTCAGCACTGTATGTATCTGACAGAAGGTGAACAAAAAGGTCTTCAATGGTTTTAATCTGCATGATCGCTCCAGAATGCGCTCTTTATTTTATATCAGGCGATATGGGTAAATCCGCCGATGCAAATTTACCCATATCGATGAGGTTTCAGTCCTGTCCGTTCAGGTTAACTACCCGGATTTACGTCCGCCCCCGTGGCTATTTTCGCCACCTTTACGACCTGCTTCTGAGGCACGCTGTGGATCGTTTTTAAAGTTTCCGCCGCTGTGCTGACCACCTTTGCGGCCTGCTTCCGACGCTTTTTCACGATCCTGTGCAAAATTACCTGAACCGCCTCGATGCTGAGTCATAATTTACTCCTCACTTTGGTTGATTAGGGTAATACTTCACGCAGCATTACTCTTGCCGCGTGACTAAAAATTGTAGTAGAGGGTTTATCTATTGCAAGGAAAAAACGGGGGCGCAGCTATATAAAATCAAGCACTAAGAATAATCTTAAAGCAGTAAATTTATTTGTTTTAATTCGTTAGCTCATTATATTTATTTGGTGCTGTACCTTAAAAGTCGGGAGATAATTATGGTGTGGTATAAACATTCACGAGGGAATGTGAAAGGTGAGTTTACGTTATTTTTATTCAAAAACACCCTGTGTTTATTGCTTAAAAACGGCGGTGCGCTTTATCGTCCACGAGACTGGCTAAAACTTGAATATAAGTATTTAAAAGTCGTAGAGAAAAAATAGCAGCCGCGGGCCGGCCGGTAACGAAGTCTTGTTACTATGTGATTGATTTGCAGGCCTCGCGCATCGGGCTGAAAAGTGACTCAGTAGTCATTTTTATCAGCCGTTCAGACGAAAGACACACTGGAGGCGATTATGTTATTTGTTGAAAAAGACGACCCGACGGAAGCACCTGAATCCGGGGATAAGAAACCACAACCCGATAAAAAATAACCGTTTAAAGGCCGCTTGAGCGGCCTTTTTGATTTTTAGCGATATTTTCAGGCTATCCGCTATAAACCGGTACTACGCGCCCCGGCCTGGCATTTTTCTTTAACGCGGCTATAAAAATGAAGTTACCCGCCGGGCTAACGGCTTTGCGGGTCAGGGGATGTCTTGCTACGCACAGGGGAGGAAAGATATGGCTGTCGTTGTGATTACAGGAGGAACGGCGGGGATAGGCAGAGCCGTCGCGCTGCGTTTTGCGCAAGAAGGTTATGACGTCGCGGTCATTGCCCGCGGCGAGCAGGGCCTGCGGGAAACGGTGGCCGGGCTGCGTGAAACCGGCGTCCGTGCGGCCGCCTTCAGCGCCGACGTGGCAGACGCTGCGCAAATGGCGCAAGCGGCGGACAGCATAGAGCAGCAGCTCGGCCCGGTCGACATCTGGATCAACTCGGCCATGTGTACCATTATGTCGCCCTTTGAGGATATCGATCCCAACGAATACCAACGCGTGACGGAGGTGACCTATCTCGGCGTGGTAAACGGCACCCGAGAGGCGCTGCGCCTGATGGAGCCGCGCCGTGCGGGCACTATAGTGCAGATAGGCTCCGCGCTGGCTTACCGCTCTATTCCGCTACAGTCCGCCTACTGCGGCGCGAAGGCGGCGATTCGCGGCTTCACGGACGCCTTACGCTGCGAGCTTATTCATCAACGCAGCGCCATACGCCTGACAATGGTCCATCTGCCGGGCACCAATACCCCGCAGTTTGGCTGGGCCCGTAACAAGCTGGGACGGCCCGCGCGTCCGGTGGCGCCTGTTTATCAGCCGGAAGCGGTAGCAAAAGCCATTTTTGACGCCGCCGCGCGCGCGCCGCGGGAAATGTGGGTCGGGAAAGCCACCGTGCAGTCCATTCTGGGGAATTATGTTTTTCCGCACTGGCTGGACAAGATGCTGGCTAAAAAAGCCTGGTCCGGACAAATGGAAGGCTATGAATACCTCTCACGCCGTCCGGATAACCTTTTTAACTCCGTAGAGGGACAGCATCAGAGCAGGGGAAATTTCACTCATGAAGCAAAAGAAAGCGTAATCAGTATGAACGCCGCCACGCCGGTGAGAGTGATTTTCGCCGCGGCGGGTTTAGGCGCTTTACTCTTCCTTAAAAAGCGCCGGCTGCGGCGTAAAAAAATTAGCCGCAGATAAATTGCCATCGGGCCGCCTGCGGCGGGCTTTTTTAGCCGTGGGTTTTAATAATGGAAAACCAGCGGTAGCCATAGCCATTCATAGTAAGAGAAAAGGGTGCCGTCAGGGATCCGGACTCCTGATATTCCTTATCAGCGAGGCACTCCGTTAGCCCGGCAATATCAGCCTCGTTTATGTCCGCCGTCACTTTTCTGCTGCAAAAATTAGCTAACAGCAGCAGGCCCTTATTGCCATAGTCATATCTCACGGCAAAGATTGCCGGGTTGCTGGTTTTAATAACCTGATAAATGCCTGAACCAATGGCGTTCAGGCCCAGCCGCGCCCTGGCTATTTTGCTCACGCGATGCAATAAAGAGTCGTCTTTTATCAGCGAGGCGTTAACGTTAACTTTTTGATAGCCGTATGGCCCGGTATCGATGACCGGCGCAATAAATTTTTCTGGTTCAGCCTCGGAAAAGCCCGCGCCCGCTAAGTCTGACCACTGCATCGGCGTTCTGACGGCGTTACGTTCTTCAAGCTGCAGATCGTCGCCCATGCCTATTTCATCGCCATAGCGCAATACCGGCGTGCCGGGTAAAGAGAAGAGAACCGCGTGGGCCATCGCCAGGCGTTTTATATTGCCCTTGAGCATCGGCGCTAGCCTGCGCCGCAGCCCTCTTTGATAAACATGCATATTTTTATCCGGGCCGAAGCTCTTCATCACGTCTCGCTTTTCCGCTTGCGACAGGCCGTCCAGGTCAAGTTCATCATGGTTGCGCAGCCAGTTAGCAAAGCAGGCTCTGAAAGGCGGGGCGGGCAGCTCTTCGATGGGCCTGCAATAAAGCGGTGGCATTCTTACGGGCGAGGGAAACATAAAATTTTTTATTCAGGTTAAAGCTGAGCAGCATCGACAGACGATTGTTATCGCCGAAATAATGGCGGTACCGGCTGGCATCCACGTCCACTTCGCCTAATAGCAGGGTTTCAGGGCGGCGGCGGGAGATAAAATCTCTCAGGTGGGTCAGTAAACTAAAGCCGTGCTCTTCTTTGCCTTCCCCCGCCTGCTTGACCATATGCGAGGCCGCGTCAAAGCGAAAGCCTGAAACGCCCATTCTTAACCAGAAAACGATCACTCGCTCTATCTCTTTAACGACCTGCGGGCAGGAGAGGTTTAAATCCGGCTCGTGGCGATAAAACATGTGGCGATAATACTGCTGGGCTTCTTCGTCCCAGCTCCAGACGCTTTTTTCAACGCCGGGAAACATGGGCGCATCGTCTTTTTTCGGCGGCTTATCGGCCCAGATATAATAGTCGCGGTAGGGCGAGTTTTTGTCGCTTCGCGCCTGCTGGAACCAAAAATGCTCGCTTGAAGTGTGCTGAAGCACCAGTTCAATAATTACGTGCAGGCCAAGCTCCTCGGCCCTTTCGACCAGCATAACCATATCGGCGATATCGCCGAAGCGGGGATCGACGCGCAGATGGTCGCTGACATCATACCCGCCGTCGCGAAAAGGGGTGAGATAGAAGGGGCTTAGCCAGACGGAGGTGGCGCCGATGCCGCGAATATAGTCGAGCCGTTGAGTGACCCCCTGCAGGTCGCCGCAGCCGTCGCCGTTTGCGTCAAAAAAAAGTGCCGTATCAATTTGATAAATTATCGCATTTTTATACCAGTCGCTTTTCATCTGCGCCCCTTAGTTAAATTCCTCGATCCCAATTTCGCAACGATCAAACTTTTGTAGCATTGCCAGCCGCCCGCGGTGCGCTGATGATTTATAACCCTAATATGGTAGTCGTAACCCGTTCTTTCTGCTCGCTTAAGCCCATATTTCGGCTACTGTTAATAACAAATGACCGGGAAAAAGCAGCGCTGTTTAGCTTTAACGACCCGTGCTATCCCCCGGCAGTTTTCGCGCCGCGGGGAATCAAAATAGCCGGGTATTAAATGCTGAAGAATAAAAGATTATTTGCCGTGGGGACTGGTAATGACTGATGCCGAATGGGTCCTGCTCCTTTCGCGCGGGCAGTTTGCGCTCACTATGGGAATGCACATCACGCTTGCGGCCCTGACGCTTGGTCTGGCTCCTTTTCTGGTGTGGTTCGAGGCGCGCTGGCTGTGGGGCGGGCGGGACGCCGCGCGGCAGGCGCTGCACTTCTGGATAAAAATCTTTGCGCTGACGGTGGCGGTGGGCGCCGTAACAGGCGTGGTGATGGAGTTTCAGTTTGGCACTAACTGGGCGCCGTTTTCGAAAAAAACCGGCGGTTTTATCGGGCCGCTGCTCTTTTTTGAAGTGCTGGTGGCCTTTTTCATGGAGTCGGCGCTAACCGGGGTCATGCTCTTCGGCATGGGTAAAATACGCCCGCGCGTGCATTTTGTCGTGACCTGCCTGGTGGCGTTCGGGGCTTTAGTCAGCGCTTTTTGGATCCTGGCGGCAAATTCATGGATGCAAACGCCGGTGAATTATCTGCGCAATGGCAGCGGCGCTTTTATGCCCGCCGACTGGCTGGCGTTTATCTCGGCGCCTTCGTTTCCCTGGCGTTTTGGGCATATGGTGCTGGCTTCGTATATCGCGGCAGCCGTGATGATTGCGGGTATCGCCGCCTGGCGCCTTCTGCATCGCCCTGATGAATCCGCGGCACGCTGCATGTTGGTTTGTGCGATATGGTTTGCCGCCGTGGCGCTGCCCGTACAGTTTGTCACGGGTGACCAGCATGGCGAAAATACGTTGCGCTACCAGCCCGCAAAGCTTGCGGCAATGGAGGCGGCCTGGCGTCCGCCGTCCGCCGGCGAGGGAGAGCCGCTGCGTATCTTCGCCATACCCGACCAGCGCGCGCAGCTTAACCATTTTGAGCTGGCTATTCCCGATATCGGCTCGCTCTATTTACGCCACAATTTAACCGGCCATATAAAAAGCCTGAGCGAGTTTCCTGCCGCCGAGCTTCCGCCCGTGCTGCCGGTCTTTTTTGCTTTTCGCATGATGGTCGGGCTTGGGCTGCTGATGTTCGCCGCGCAAATTATCGCCGTGGTGCAGCATCTGCGCGGCAGGCTTTTCACCTGCCGCCGTTTACTCTGGACGATGACGATCCTGACGCCGGCCGGCTTTATCGCCCTGCTTGCCGGTTGGGTGGTCAGCGAAATGGGGAGGCAGCCCTGGCTTGTGCAGGGGCTGGTACGTACCGCCGAGGGCGTTTCGGCACTGCCGCTGAAATGGCTCATTATCTCCTGCTGCAGCGTGGCGGCGGTGTATGCGGCCGTCTTCAGCTACGGCATGCGCCACTTCCTGCGCTACGTCGCCGCGCCGCTGCCCAGCGGCGAGGTGGTAAGCACGAAAATTTCCACGGTACCGGGGGGAAGATCGTCATGGAAGGATTAGCGAATTTATCGGCTGCGACCATGCTCTTTTCCCTGCTGATGTACCTGATGCTTGACGGCACGGATCTCGGCGTCGGCATGCTCTTCTTTTTGATAAAGGAAGAAGAGCCCAGGCGACGGATGGCGCACTCCGTGCTGCCCATCTGGGATGCGAATGAAACCTGGCTGGTGCTGCTGGCCGGGGGAACGCTGGCGCTGTTTCCCGATATTTATGCCCGGGCGTTAAGCCTGCTTTATCTCCCCATTTTTCTGATGGCGCTTAGCCTGATTTTGCGGGCTATGGCGCTGGAGTACCGAAGCTCCGCCAGCAAACGCGCGCGCCTGGTGCTCGACCTTATCCTGCCGCTGGCATCCTGCCTGGCGGCGTTCAGCCAGGGCGCCTGCGCCGGCACGCTGGTGAGCCATTTTCTGCTGCACGACGACGTGAGGTGGTTTGATATTTTCCCGGTCCTGTGCGGCCTGGGCTTAATGTCGATCTATATTTTGCTCGGCTGCGGCTGGATAGGCTGGCGAATCGGTGAGGAGGTGGGCAAAAGGGCACGGCGCCTTAGCGGCTATTTTTTCCTCCTGTGCTGCGCGCTGTGCGTCGCCGTCATGCTTGTTGAACCGCTTCCCTGGCGCCAGGCGTGGCTTTACCCGGCGGGCAAGGCGCTATCGCTGGCGATTTTATTGCTCCTGCCGGTCATGGCGGCAGCGCTAAGTCGCGGGTCGGGCCTGCTACAGCTGATGCTTACCCTGGCGTTAATGACGGCCATAGTGCTTTTAATGGCGACGGGATGTTACGGGCTGGCGGCGAATAGCGTAGCGAGCCTTGCCGCCCACGCTGCATCAAAAACGACGCAGTTAGTGGTCCTGGGCGGCAGCGCGGTCATTATTCCCCTCACGCTTGCCTACCATACTTGGGTCTTCTGGGTTTTTCGTGGGAAAGTGATGTGATGACGCTGGCAGGAAATGTTTCGCGAAGGGAAGCTGACTGCTCCCCTTCTTCGGTCGCCAGGGCAACGTGAAGGGGAGCGAGCGTCGCTAGCTCTTTTCCCGCAAGGAAATACGTTTTTCACCGAACAGAAATAAAGAGTTCACTATTATGGCCGTCAGGGTTCCTGCCGCCATCCCGTTGCCAAAGATCATCTGCACCAGCGCGGGGAAATTCTGATACAGCCCCGGCACGAGGATTGGCAGCATCCCCATAACCAGCCCCGCGGCTAAGGCATAGGTTTTCCCCGGCGCGTGCAGGGGTTCACGGGCAATCATATCAATGCCGATAACCCCGATTATGCTAAAGACGATGACCGCCGTACCGCAAACAACCGGGCCGGGCAGGCAGATCGCAAGGCGAACCAGGGGCGAAAACAGCGCGATCAGAATTAACAGCGCGCCTGCTATTGCCGTGACGTGGCGCGACTTCACGTTGGTTGTGCGCACCACGCCGATGTTCTCGCCGGAGGTAATGATCAGGGAGGTTCCGAACATTCCGCCCAGCAGCGACATGATGGCGTCACCAAGAATAGTGCGTGGGATCGTCTTATGAACGTCCTGCGTCGAGCCGACGATCTCCGCTGTGGCGATCGTTTGCCCGGCCGCTTCGGCCATAGAAATAACCGCGTAGATAAGCAACGGCAGCGAAGCCGAAAGGTTAAAGACCGGCCAGCCGAACGGGAACAGCTGCGGGGCGCTGAACCAGGGGCCGTGGCTGACGGCGCTGAAATCGGCGCTGCCTGCGGCTATCGCCAGAAGTGTGCCTCCGAGCAGGCCGAACAGTACCGACAGCTGACGCAGGATGCCGGTGAAGGCAAGCGCGAAGATCAGGGTTATCAGGATGGTTCCCAGCGCCAGGGCAATGCTGTCCGGCGGCGCGAAGTGGGGGCTGCCGGGCTGGCCGGTAATTAAACCGCCATACAGACGAATCAGGTTAACGGAGACCAGCAGCAGCATGATGCCGATGATAAAAGGTGGAAAGTGATGCAGGCAGCGGCGGAAAACGGGCAGGGCGATAAAGTAGAACAGCGACGTTAGAATCACCGCGCCGACCGCCGTCTGGATATCTGTCTGCAAAGCGATAGCGACGAAAATCGCAATCGGCGCGCCGCCCGGCACCATAATAAACGGCAGGCGCGCGCCTATACTACCGATGCCGAGGCTCTGCACTATGGCCCCGAGCCCGCACATCAGAAAAGTTGCGCTTAATACAGAAGTGGTGACCGCTTCGGAAAAGTGAAGGGCCCTGGCGATAAGAAATACCGCCGTGATCGGCGTCGCGGCGACGACCAGAACGTGCTGAACAGCCAGCAACAGCCTGGTATGCCAGGACAAGGCTTCGTTATCGGACACTGCGGAGCCAGCTTGCGACATGTTACGCCTCCCGGGACGTCAGAAAGTAGCCGCCAGCCGCGCTGGCGGAGAAGGATTATTTCAGCCAGGGAACCGCGCTGGCAGGATAACGGTGCGCGCGGAAGGTGCTGTTATGCTTACCGGGGATCACGGTTTTGCTTAAATGGTCCGTGTATTCATTGAAATAAGGAATGATGTATTCCCAGACGGTCTCGCCCTGCGCGGTCACTTCAAACAGGCGGCCGAATGCCGATTCGCAGATAAAAGTATTGCCGTTAGCCAGGCGCTGCGCGCTGCCCATATAGGGCGAGAAAAAGGCCGGCGGGAAAATATCGCGGTATTGCCAGGTGACGGCCTTAGTCTGCGGATCGAACTCCAGCACCGTTGAGTGCGGCGAAGTCACCCCGGGGCGCAGGTTGCCGTTATCGAACACCAGAATCGTGCCATTTTCCATCTCAACCGGCGTATGCTGCTGGGCAACCACGTCCGGACCCGCGTGCCAGGCAACCTTGCCGCTTTCTTTGTCAACGGCAATCACGCCGGAGGTGGTGCGCAGGCTCATCAACACCAGACCGTCACGCGTGACGGACAGGCCGTTAATCATTGGCCAGTGGCGACGGTCGAAGATCTCATGGACGGGAAAATCCTCCGGCGCCAGGTGTTCCCAGGCGCGCCACTCCCATACCACCTCGCCGTCGCGGTTAACCTCTTTAACCACATCGCTGTAAATAATGCCGTCCGGCGCATCCCGGCGCGGATCGCCGCCGGTCACGCGTGCGGCAATCTCCGCGGGCAAGGGCGCGGCGGCGGTATACAGCAGATTGCCGTTGGCGAGCCACTGCGCATCATGGTGATGGAAAATATCCTCGTAGCGCCAGACGATTTCGTTATCCGGAGTGACCTCATAGAAGTCTCCGCCGTGCCAGAGATCCCACGCCGGATAAAGGTTCGCCGAGGTAGGATGGCTGCCGTTATAACCCAGATTGCCGTTGGGCAGAATAACCGCATCCCGGCCGGCGCGGACCGGTAGCTGCCATTGATGCGCCACTTCTCCCCGCTCGTCGACCAGATAGACCCGGCCTGCGGCGGTTTGCGGTGCGAAGAGGGTATAGCCGCCGAAGCTTTTTTCCGCTATCGCCAGCGTCAGCCCGCTGGCACGACGACCAAGGGTGAAACCAGCATTCTGTGTTGAGTCTGACACTTTTGCCTCCCGATTAAAAAATCGCATTAAAACGTTTTAATGCGGCGAATGTAATATGTCCGACCCACGCAGGGCTACTGTAATCAGGCGCTTTTTAATATGATTTTGTTATGCCTTAGAGACAAAATTAATATATTGAACAGTATGCTACCCTAAGCGGAAAGATCAGGAGACCGCTTAGCCCATGCCAGCACAGGATAAAAAACGCGCCAGGTTAGTTGATGTCGCCCGCCACGCCGGCGTATCGCCCGGCACGGTATCGAACGCGTTGCACAACACCCGCTTTGTTGAGCCCGGGACGCGGCGGCGCATTGAAGAGGCCATTCAGGCGCTAAACTACACGCCGAACATTCGCGCCCGCCAGCTACGCACGGGAAAAACCAATACCATCGCCTTGCTCTCTTCCGTTCCCCTGAGCATCGCCTCAGGCGCATCGAAGCTTGGCTTTATGATGGAGGTGGCGCTAACGGCGGCGATTATGGCCCTGGAAAAGCAGCACGCGCTGATTCTTGTCCCGCCGGGCGAAAGCCCGCTGGAGACGGTGAGCTTCGATGCCGCGATTTTGATTGAGCCCGCAGAAAACGATGCGCAGCTGCAGGCGCTTGAGCTGGCGGGCATTCCCTGCGTCACCATTGGCCGCACGCCGGGAACGGCGACGCCGGTTCCCTGGGTCGATCTGCATTCGGGGGCAACGGCTGAGCTGCTGCTGGCGCATCTGCGGGCTGCGGGAGCCGGCAAATGCGCACTCTTTATCGCTACGACCCGCCGGACCTCCACGCTTGAAACGGAAGCGGCCTATCGGCGCTGGTGCGAAGGGCGCCAGGCGCCGGTTATTTATTATCTTGATGAAAACGAAGGCGAAACGGCCGGCTATCAGGCCGCACTCAGGCTATTACAGGACGAGCCGGAAGTTGATGGCCTGCTGGTTTTAGTCGACACCTTTGCCAGCGGAGCCGTGCGCGCCTTTCATGAAACCGGAACCGCTATTCCGCAAAGGATGCGGCTGGTTACCCGCTACGACGGCATTCGGGCGCGGGAATCCCGGCCGCAGCTAACGGCGGTGAATATGCATCTGGATGAGGTCGCCCGTCAGGCGGTCACGCTTCTGTTCGAGGCGCTGGCCGGGCATAAGGTGAAAGGAAGCAGCGGGGCGATGCCTGAACTGTCGATCAGAAAATCCACTCAGGGGTAATTTTGCGTGCCCCGTGGTGGATCGGGTCCGGCGTTCAGTCAGTAAACACACACCGCGCCGCTGAGGTTAAGCTTTCGATTTGGCGGCCGCTTGTGCAAAGCTTACTGCTGCAGCACTTCGGCAAATTTCGCCAGCCACTGCGGATGCGCGGGCCAGGCCGGGGCGGTGACCAGATTGCCGTCAACGTGCGCCTGATCGATGCCGATGTCGGCATAGTGCCCGCCGCCGAGCCGCACTTCCGGCGCGCAGGCCGGGTAGGCGCTGCAGGTTCGCCCCTTCAATATCCCGGCGGCGGCCAGCAGCTGCGGGCCGTGGCAAACGGCGGCAATAGGTTTGCGCGCGGCGTCAAACGC
Source organism: Dryocola mayonis (assembly GCF_051307045.1). NCBI lineage: Bacteria > Pseudomonadati > Pseudomonadota > Gammaproteobacteria > Enterobacterales > Enterobacteriaceae > Dryocola > Dryocola mayonis. The sequence continues at coordinate 2,332,171 of NZ_CP150452.1, read as the reverse complement.
CTGCACCAGTTTGATCACTTCGTCATTTAAGCGCAGATATTCAGGCGCTCGTCCGCCCGGAATCAACAGGGCGTCATAATCCTGCTCCTTCGCAGCGGCGAAATCGGCGTTGAGCGTAAAGCGGTGGCCGGGTTTCTCGCTGTAGGTCTGGGCACCGTCAAAATCATGGATCGCCGTCATGATGTAGTCGCCCTTCGCCTTGTCCGGGCAGACCGCGTCAACCTGATGGCCAATCATCTGCAGCGCCTGAAACGGCACCATGGTTTCGTAATCTTCGGCGTAATCGCCGACCAGCATCAGAATCTTTTTGCCCGTCATGACCCTTCCCCCGAGAATGAACATGCCTAAGGTATAGCCCAGCGCCAGGGGGAATGCGAACTGCTTAGCCGTCTCCGGAAGGGGTGACGACAAAAGGAAGAGTTATTCTCGGCGGGAGGTTTGGGCGACAGATAAAAGCGAAACAGCGTGGAGCCTGACGGAAAGATAAAGCGTGGGATTTTAACGTTTTTCAAGGGACTGCCGGCATTTATGCATGTCTGCGGCATAAGAAATGGTGCGTCCGAGTGGACTCGAACCACCGACCCCCACCATGTCAAGGTGGTGCTCTAACCAACTGAGCTACGGACGCACTGGGTAAAACTTAAAATGGTGCGTTCAATTGGACTCGAACCAACGACCCCCACCATGTCAAGGTGGTGCTCTAACCAACTGAGCTATGAACGCATCAAGCTGTCTGGCGACAACGGGGACGAATATTAGCGGCAGCCTTGAAGCCTTGCAAGGGGAAAACCGCAATTTTCTCTAAGATTTCACGCAATTGCTGAGCAACTGCGCAGTACGCTGAAAAAGTAGCCGCCATCAAGGCGGCCGTTGGCGTTTTATCGTGCGGCGCGCTGCAAAATAGTCGCTGAAGGCTGACGCTGCAGCCAGCGCATGCGCAGCATCATCATAACGGCGGCGGAGGTCAGGCCGATAATAAAGCCCATCCAGAATCCCGCAGGCCCCATGCGCTCAACCACCAGATCCGTAAGCGCCAGCACGTAACCGCTCGGTAACCCCAGCACCCAGTAGGCGATAAAGGTGATAAAGAAAATCGAGCGCGTGTCTTTGTAGCCGCGCAGCACGCCGCTGCCGATAACCTGCACCGAATCGGAAATCTGGTAGACCGCGGGCCAGCAGCATCAGGTGCGCGGCCAGCGCGACCACCGCCGGATTATCGTTATACAGCAGGGCGATGTATTCCCGGAAGGTGACGGTGAAAAGCGCGGTAATAGTCGCCATGCAAATCCCTACGCAGATACCGGTGCGGGCGGCGATTTGCGCGTCAAGGGTGGAACCTTGTCCGAGCCGGAAGCCGACGCGGATAGTGACCGCGGCGGCCACCGACAGGGGAATGACGAACATCAGCGAGCTGAAGTTAAGCGCAATCTGGTGCCCGGCCACGTCAACGATGCCCAGCGGCGAGACGAGCAGGGCGACGACCGCGAACAGCGTCACCTCAAAGAACAGCGCCAGCGCAATGGGCAGCCCGAGCTGCACCAGACGCTTCACCACGTTCCAGTCCGGCGCGCCGAATCCGGCGGGGCTGCGAATATCGCGCATGGAACGCGCCTTGCGCACGTAGGAGATCATGCTGAAGAACATTACCCAGTAAACCGCCGCGGTCGCCACGCCGCAGCCGACGCCGCCCAGCTCCGGCATGCCGAAATGGCCGTAGATAAAGATGTAGTTCACCGGAATATTCACCAGCAGGCCGATAAAGCCCATCACCATGCCGGGTTTGGTTTTTGCCAGCCCCTCGCACTGGTTACGCGCGACCTGGAAGAACAGATAGCCCGGAGCGCCCCACAGCAGCGCGTGCAGGTAGCCCACCGCCTTTTCGGCAAGCCGCGGGTCGATGTTGTGCATGGAGCCTATGATATAGCCCGCGTTCCACAGCACGACCATGATCAGCAGCGACACCATACCCGCCAGCCAGAAACCCTGACGAATCTGATGGGCGATGCGCTCGCGCCGTCCGGAGCCGTTAAGCTGCGCCACCACCGGCGTCAGCGCCAGCAGCAGGCCGTGGCCAAACAGAATGGCGGGCAGCCAGATGGAGGTGCCGATGGCCACCGCGGCCATATCCGTAGCGCTGTAGCCGCCCGCCATGACGGTATCGACAAAGCCCATGGCGGTTTGCGCGACCTGCGCCAGAATCACGGGTATCGCCAGAGCTAACAACTGGCGGGCCTCAATAAAGTACTTCTGCATACTGACACCTGATTATTATTAGTTATAAGAAACACAAAGACGCCGCCGTCTGTGGCAGCAAGAAGAAATTGCAGGGGAATGAGCCAGACTATTGTAGCGAGAGTTAATTAAATCGCCAGCCAAATAATAGCGGGGCCGCGATGATGACTGGCAAGCTTTTTTTCCAACTGTTAAAGTGCCGCACACAGATACAGGCATGCCCCGTCGGGGATGCCGGTGGCACTTATTAAATCGTCAGGAGCTTTAGGATGTTTACAGGTATAGTGCAGGGCACCGCGACCCTGGTCTCCATTGATGAAAAACCTAACTTCCGCACCCACGTTATCGAGATGCCGGAGGCCATGCTGCCCGGCCTTGAAACCGGCGCGTCCGTGGCGCACAACGGCTGCTGCCTGACGGTCACGGAAATCGATGGCAACCGCGTCAGCTTCGATCTGATGAAAGAGACGCTGCGCATCACCAACCTCGGGGAATTAGCCGTAGGCGATAGCGTAAATGTGGAGCGCGCGGCGAAATTTAACGACGAAATCGGCGGGCATTTAATGTCGGGGCATATTATGACCACGGCGGAAGTGGCAAAGATCCTCACCTCGGAAAATAACCGCCAGATCTGGTTTAAAATTCACGACAAAAGCCTGATGAAATATATCCTGCACAAAGGTTATATCGGCATTGACGGTATTAGCCTGACGGTAGGCGAAGTGACGGCGAGCCGTTTTTGTGTGCACTTAATTCCCGAAACGCTGCAGCGCACCACCCTCGGCAGTAAAAAGCTGGGCAGCCGCATCAATATTGAAATCGATCCGCAAACCCAGGCTATCGTCGATACCGTTGAACGCGTGCTGGCAAGCCGCGAAGCGACTCTTGCCGCGGCGTTGACGAAGGAATAACCTCCGGCGGCGGGTGGGCCGCTCACCCGTCGTTCATTCAGGCAATCAGCAAACTCCCGCGCACTAAATCGCCGCTATGGCGTTCCCCCAGCAGGAGCTCCATCGCGCGGCGGGCAATGCTTTCCAGCGGATATTCAATGGCCGGGATCGTACTGACGCCGGGCAGGCGAGTCGAACCATCGAGGCTGAACACCATCACTTTTTCCGGCACCGATAGCTGATACTGATTGAGCATCATCACCGCTTCCTGCGCCTGGCTGTCGTCGGTAACCAGCAGGGCGGTAAACTTCACGCCGCTGTTAATCAGCTTCTGCAGCGCGATGCGCAGCGACGGCTCGTTCTCAATGACCAGCTGGCGGTTGAACGGCACCACGTAGTTGTGCAGCGCCTGACGGTAGCCATCCATGGTCAGGGCTGCCGCCTCGCCGCCCGGAAAGTTAACCAGCGCGATATGCCGGCGATGCTGCGAACACAGATAGTGGACGGCGGTTTCGGCGGCGAAGATCCGGTCGCACTGGACGCTGTTAACGCCTGCCGGATTCAGGCAGTCAATCAGCACGACCTCTTGGGCAAGCACCGGCAGCGGGAAACGCGCGCCGATGACGACCAGCGCGTCGCACATGCCGTTGGAGAGTTCCTGAACCGCGTGGGCGACGCTTTCAGCGTCGTTGGCGAAGCGCAGCAGCAGGTGTTTGCGGTGCTGGCTGAGCTGTTTCTCCAGCGCCTGCAGGTAACCGGTGGATTGCTGAATATGCTCGGTGGCGCAAATAACCCCGACGCAGTTTGTCGTCTGGCTGCTCAGGGACTGGGCGATGGCGTTGGGCTTGTAGTTCAGGATTTCAGCGGCGCGCAGCACGGCGAGGCGGCTTTCATCCTTGACGCCGCGGCTGCCGCTCAGCACCCTGGAAACGGTGGCTTTCGAGACCTGCGCGAGACGCGCAACATCATTAATATTTGACATGGTGATTTCCTGCACTGCCAGAAGCGGGCCGAAATGGCCCGCTTAATTACCTTACCGCCGGTCGTCAAAACCGTTTTTTGCCGCCGTCTCGCGGAACCATTCGCCGCTTTTCTTGATGGTGCGCTTCTGCGTCGCCAGATCCAGCGACACGAAACCGTAGCGGTTTTTATAGGCGTTACACCAGGACCAGTTATCGATAAAGGTCCACATGTGATAACCGAGGCAGTTGCTGCCTTCGCTAATGCCTTTGTGCAGCCATTTCAGATGGTCGCTGACAAAATCGATGCGGTAATCGTCCTGGATTTGCCCATTCTCATCGAAACGCTGCTCGTTTTCCACGCCCATACCGTTCTCGGAGATATAACAGCGCGGGTTGTTATAGTTTTCGCGCAGGTTGGTCAGGATATCGTAGATGCCCTGCTCGTAGATTTCCCAGCCGCGGTACGGGTTCATTTTGCGGCCCGGCATTTCGTAGGCCTCAAAGAACCATTCCGGCATGAACGGGCTGTCCGGGTTCACCTGCGAGTCGCGGCATTTGATACGGCGCGGCTGGTAGTAGTTGATGCCGAGCAAATCCACCACGCCTGCTGCAAGCAGGGCTTTATCTTCCGGCCGGCACGCCGGCAGCTGGCCATGCTCTTTAAGCAGCGCGACCAGCTCCTGCGGATATTCGCCGCGCAGCGCCGGGTCGAGGAAGCTGCGGTTGAACATCAGGTCGGCAATATTCGCGGCTTTCACATCCGCCGGGTTTTGCGAGCGGGGGTAGGAAGGCGTTAGGTTGAGGATAATCCCGATTTCGCCGCCGTCGTTACGCTCATGATAAGCCTGCACCGCCAGCGAGTGGGCGAGCATGGTGTGGTAAGCGACCGTTGCCGCACGCTTAAAGTCCACCACGTTCGGATAGTGGAAGTCGTACAGATAGCCGCCCTCGACCGGCACTACCGGCTCGTTAAAGGTAAACCAGTGCTCAACGCGATCGCCGAACAGCTCGAAGCAGGTTCTGGCGTAGTCGGCATAAGCGGTGACAACGTCACGGCTTTCCCAGCCGCCCAGCTCCTGCATCGCCATCGGCATATCGAAGTGGAACAGGTTAATAAACGGCGTGATGCCCTGAGCATGCAGCTCGTCAAACACCTGGCTGTAGAATTTCACCGCCTCCTGATTGACTTCTCCACGGCCCTGCGGAATTAAGCGCGCCCAGGAGATGGAGGTGCGAAAAGTATTGTGGTTCAGGGCCTTGAGCAGCGCGATATCCTGCTGCCAGTGCTGATAAAAGGTTGAGGTATCCGTCGGGCCGACGCCGTTGTGGAAACGCGTGGGCTGCAGGGCGAACCACTGGTCCCAGATGGTGGCGGACTTGCCGAAGGCCAGCGTCTCGCCTTCGGTTTGCGGCGCGGAACTGGCGCTGCCCCACCAGAAGTTATCGGGAAATGCGTATTTCATTCTTTTTCCTCGTTTGACGTACCCGCCATCAGGCAGGCAATAAATGTTCAATTCACTATCACCGGGCTTTCGTTTTCCTGCGCGCTGCGCTCTTCATCCTGTTTGAGCAGGGTGCGCTCGTAGGCCTTCAGGAAGGGGTAATACATCACAGCTGACATCACCATACAAATCAGGCACATGATTACGGGACTTACCGCCCAGTTTGCGGCCCAGGAAGCGCCTACTGGCGCCGGCGTAGTCCAGGGCGTCAGCGAGACGACCTGTGCGACCCAGCCGAGCCTGGTGGCGATATAAGCCAGCGTGGCGTTAATCATCGGCACCAGCGTAAAGGGCAGGAAAAACACCGGGTTCATGATGATCGGCGTACCGAACAGAATAGGCTCGTTGATGTTGAAAAAGCTCGGCACCACGCCCATTTTGCCGATGGTGCGCAAATGTACCGCCCGGCTGCGCAGCAGCAGGAAGGCCAGCGGCAGAGTTGAGCCCACGCCGCCAATCAGCAGGTAATGATCCCAGAAGCCCTGCAGATAAATATGCGGCAGCGCGGCGCCTGCGGCCAGGGCGCTCTGGTTGGCGGAAAGGTTCGCCATCCAGAAGGGGTTCATAATGCCGGTGACGATAAGCGCGCCGTGAATGCCTGCGAACCACAGGATCTGGCAGATAAAGACGGAGATAAGTATGGCCGGCAGCGAATCGGAGGCGGAAACCAGCGGCGCGAGCAGGTGCATAATCGCCTCCGGCAGAATCATCCCGGTTGCGGACTCAATCAGCAGGTTCAGCGGATGAAGCGTGAAAACAATCACCACCACCGGAATCAGGATCTCAAAAGAGCGGGCCCACGCCGGTCGGCACTTCTTTTGGCAGGCGGATGGTTATATTGTGGCGTTTGAGCAGCGCGTACATTTCGCTGGCGTAAATAGCCGTAATCAGCGCGGTGAAAATGCCCTGGCCGGAGAAGTATTGCGTAGAGATCTGCCCGTCCTTATAGGGAGCGGCCACCAGCAGGAAGGCCATAAAGGCCAGCAGGCCGGTCATCACCGGGTCGAGCCTGTAGTGCTTGCCGAGGCTTGCGCCGATGCCGACGGAGATAAAGAACGTCATCACCCCCATGCTGAGGTTAAACGGCAGCATTAGCTGTTCGCGGTAGGTCTGCGAAAAGTTTAGCCACGCGCGGGCGAAACCCCAGCCGCTGTCCGGCGAGAAAGGCGGGAAAATAAAAACTAACAGGAAAGAACCGATAATCATAAACGGCAGGGCGGCGATAAAACCGTCGCGAATGGCGATAACGTGACGCTGCGAACCCATCACTCCCGCCATTGGCGTCACTTTTTGCTCAATCACATTGACCATCTTTTGGTACATGCTCATGGCGATATCCTTGCTATTGTCCCGATAAGTAGCCCGATTGTGAAACAAAATGGAAACCGGTTTCCAATGGCGAAATGGATATCTGCTAGCGAGATCAACATCGTGACGGGAAGGCGTTTTGAAACGTGAAGAAAATCACGTTTTATTCAGCTTGCGCTACAGCGGAAGAAAAGCTGTTCCCCCGACGCTGCGGGGGGACAGTATTAGCGGGGCACGCGCAGGCCGTTTTCAACGCCGCGGCTAAAGACCACCTGCCAGAGCTGAATGTCGCGGGCGCGAAACGCTCCGGCGCAGGCGTTGAGATAATAGCTGAACATGCGTTTGAAACGCTCAGAGTAGTTATCGGCGATTTCCGGCCAGCAGGCGAGGAAGCGCTCGTGCCAGGCCATCAGCGTTTTGTCGTAATCCGCGCCAAAATTGTGCCAGTCTTCCATCACGAAATGACTTTCGCTGGCGTCGGCGATTTGGCGGATGGAGGGCAGGCAGCCGTTGGGGAAGATATATTTATCTATCCACGGGTCCACGTTGTTGTCGGTTTTATTCGAGCCGATGGTGTGCAGCAGGAAAATGCCGTCGGGCTTCAGGTTGCGGTCGGCCACTTCAAAATAGGTAGCGTAGTTTTTCGGGCCGACGTGTTCGAACATGCCTACCGACACAATGCGGTCGAACTGCATGTCCAGATCGCGGTAGTCCTGCAGCAAAATGGTGACGTCCAGCCCTGCGCAGCGCTCCTGCGCCATTTTCTGCTGTTCGGCGGAAATGGTGACGCCGTGCACCGTCACGCCGTAGTTACGCGCGGCGTATGCCGCAAGCCCGCCCCAGCCGCAGCCGATATCGAGCAGGGTCATGCCCGGCTCCATATGCAGCTTATCGCAGATCATCTTAAGCTTGGCGTCCTGCGCTTCGCTGAGGGTGGCGGCGTCTTTCCAGTAGCCGCAGGAGTACTGCATATGCTCGTCAAGCATGCGGCTGAACAGGTCGTTGCCCAGATCGTAGTGCTCTTTGCCTACAATCCAGGCGCGTTTTTTACTTTGCAGATTAACGAGCCGGGCGGCCGCGATACGCAGTGTGTCTTTTAAATGATGCGGGAGCTGTTTTTCCAGTCCGGCGCGAATCACTTTGCAAAAAAAGATATCCAGACGTTCGCAATCCCACCAGCCGTCCATATAGCTCTCACCTAAACCCAGTGAGCCTTCCTGCAGGACGCGTTTAAAAAAGTCGGGATGTTTAATCTGAACATCAAAAGGGTGAGGGCCGTTAATAGTAATCCCCGCCCGGGTGAGCATTTCGTTCGCGATACGATACCATTCATTATCTCGTATGCTGACTTCTTCTATACACGATGAACTCATAGCTTCTCCATCACAGAGTGACCAGAACCTTAAAACAGCGTAGACGCTATTTCGGGTATGTGAGAAATCGCACGGAAAAATCCGTGTGCCTGATATCCGACGTAGAACAGAGAAAAGGGCCGGCGCCCGTAATAATGACTATCCAAAGTCAAACGGGAGCACGCAGGCTCCCGTTAATACATTCATTATAGTGATAATAATCGAGCCGCTGTCGAGTATATGCCTGTAAATCTGATGATTCAATGCTTTATCGTTAGCAAGCTAATTACGTTTTTTTTACATTATCGCCCGGGTTACCGTATCCGCGAGGAGGAGGCCTGCGCCGCCTGCCAGTTTCGCGCGCGGCTGCGGCGCTGGAGCAGATAGCCCAGAATCGCCATGGCGACGGTGGCTAACATGACGCTGGTGGTGGTCAGCAACGGCGTGGCGACCAGCCAGGAAACCACCAGGCTTGCGAAGAAACATAAGCCAAGCTGCAGCGTGTTTTGCAGCGCGGCGGCCTTGCCGGTCGCCTGCGGGAAGGGCAGCAGGGCCGCGGCGACCACGACGGGATAAATGGCGCCGTTCGCCATCGCCATGACGCAAAACGGGATAAGCAGCAGGGTCAGGTTTGCATGGCCGCTGACCGCGACGGCCCAGGTGCCGAATACGCTCAGGGTATAGAGCGCCAGCAGCCAGGGCAGCATTTGTTTCCCCTGCCACTTTTGCAGCGCGCTGCGGCAGCCGTAGCCGCCGATCAGGAAGGCGATGGTCTGCGGCATATAGCTCAGGCCGATAGCCGCCGGGCTGTAGCCCATGTCATTAAGGATAAACGGCGAGCCGGTAAGCCAGGCGAAGAAGCTTGCCGAGCAGGCGGCGTAAACCAGCACGTTGCCGCCGTAGACGCGCGAGCGCAGCAGCGACAGGAAGCTTACCCGGTTGTCGTCGGTCTGCGGGTGATGCTGTGTACGGGGCCGCAAACGCAGCGTCGGCACCATCAGGATCAGGGTGATGACAAACAGCGTGGCGAAAATGGCCTGCCAGTCGAAATGGTTAAGGATCCAGCTTCCCAGCAAAGGGGCGAGCGCCGGAGAAAGCCCCACCAGCGGCATAATGGTGGCAAAGATGCGGTTAGCGCGGCTCGCCGGATAGTAATCCGTCACCAGGGCCTGCCAGCTTACGGCCGCGGAACACACGCCCACCGCCTGAATAAAGCGCAGCGCGAGCAGCGCCGTCGCGCTTTCAACCCACAGCATACCGAGGCAGCCTGCCGCGAAAATGCTTAATCCGGCTAACAGGACCGGTTTGCGGCCGAAGCGATCGGACATCGGCCCCCACATCAGCTGCGCAAAGGCAAAGCCCGCCAGGAACAGGCTCAGGCTGGCGCTAACGGCGGAGGCCTCGGTGTTTAAATCCTGTTGGATAGCGGCGAAGGCCGGCAGATACATATCGGTGGCAAGGAAGCCCAGCACGCTCAGACCAGCCAGCCAGATAAGAAATCCTTTTGATGGTTGCATAGTTTTCTCTTGAATTATTCGCAGGTTTTCAGCGGCGAGAGTCTACGGAGTGCAAAGTGGCTTGTGAAACGCTAATATTTGTAGATTGCATTCAAATTTTTTGCAGGCACAAATATGTGGTCTGAATATTCGCTGGAAGTCATAGACGCGGTGGCGCGCAACGGGAGTTTTAGCGGAGCGGCGCAGGAGCTGCACCGGGTGCCTTCCGCCATCAGCTATACGGTGCGGCAGCTGGAAGACTGGCTGGCGGTGCCGCTGTTTGAACGCCGCCACAGGGACGTTGAGCTAACGCCCGCCGGCGCCTTCTTTTTGAAAGAAGGCCGTTCTGTTATCAAAAAAATGATGACGACACGGCAGCAGTGCCAGCAGATCGCTAATGGATGGCGCGGGCATCTGGCCATCGCCGTGGACAATATCGTTAAGCCCGAGCGAACCCGGCAGCTGGTGCTGGATTTCTATCGTCATTTCCCGGACATCGAGCTGCGCGTTTTTCAGGAGGTGTTTAACGGCGTGTGGGACGCGCTGGCGGACGGGCGGGTGGAGGTGGCGATTGGCGCCACGCAGGCTATTCCCGTCGGGGGGCGCTATGCGTTTCGCGATATGGGCGTGCTGAGCTGGCGCTGCGTGGTGGCCGCAGCGCACCCGCTTGCGCAACGTGACGGGGCCCTGAGCGACGAAGAGCTGCGCGCCTGGCCTTCGCTGGTGCTGGAAGATACCTCCCGCTCGCTGCCCAAACGTATTACCTGGCTGCTGGATAACCAGCATCGCGTGGTGGTGCCGGACTGGCAGTCCGGCTCGGACTGCCTGAGCGCGGGCCTGTGCATAGGTATGGTGCCGTCGCACATCGCCAGACCCTGGCTTGCGGCCGGGGCATGGCGCGAGCTGGCGCTTGAGAATCCCTTCCCGGACGCGGGCCTGCTGCCTGACGTGGCGGCAAAACGATGCGTCGCCGGCGTTAAGCTGGCTGCTGGAGTATCTGGGGGACAGCGAGACGATGAATCAGGAATGGCTAAGGGAGCCTGAAGAAGATCCCCAGGCTCAGGCTACAACTTAACGGCGGTAGTCGCGGAACGGGCCGTCGGCGACCGAGCGGCGTTCAATCAGGCGCGGATGCACCTCAATGGTCTGCGACTCTTCGCGTTTATTAACGATGCGGTCAAGCAGCATGCTAAACGCGGTTTCGCCCAGCGAGTCTTTCGGCTGGTGAATGGTGGTCAGCGCCGGGGAGAAGTAGCGGGCGTTGCGCACGTTGTCGTAGCCGATAATGGAAATATCCTGCGGCACGCGCAGGCCCATCTCATCCGCTGCGCAAATCGCGCCCATCGCCATAATATCCCCGCCGCAGAAGACGGCGGTTGGACGATGCGGCTGGTTTAAAATCTGCTGCATGGCGCGATAGCCGGATTCCGGTTCGAAATCCCCCTGCACGATCCAGTTCTCGGGCACGGTGATATTCGCCTCTTCCAGCGCTTTCATAAAGCCGGCATGACGGCCGCCGCCGGTGTTGCGTTCCATTTGTCCCGGAATGGCGCCAATCTCGCGATGCCCGCGCTCAAGAAGATAGCGGCCTGCGAGGTAGCCGCCGCGAAAAGCGTTGTCTATCACCGAGTCGGTGAAGTCGGCTCGTGCTTCGCCCCAGTCCATCACCACCATGGGAATATGGCGGTATTCTTCAAGCATGGTCAGCAGCGTGTCCGGGTATTCAGAACACATAACCAGCAGGCCATCGACGCGCTTTTGCGCCATCATCGACAGATAGGCGCGCTGCTTTTCAAAATTGTTATGCGCGTTGCCAAGAATCAGGGTGTAGCCTTTTTCAAAGCAGCTGTTTTCTACCGCTTCGATAATTTCGGCGAAATAGGGCGCTTCGCTGGAGGTAGCGAGCAGGCCCAATCGTCTTGGTGTGATTAACTTTCAGGCTGCGCGCCACGGCGCTTGGCGAATAGTGTAATTCTTTGATTGCCGCCCAGACCGCGTTGCGGGTTTCTTCCGCCACAAAGCGCGTTTTGTTAATAACATGTGACACGGTTGTGGTGGAAACGTTTGCGCGCTTCGCCACGTCCTTAATTGTTGCCATTAGATGTCACTCCAGGCCATATCGTAAACTCCTGATAATCCGGCTGTTAAACGTTTGCGTTCCCTGACTCCTGGGGCAACTTTTGGGCTGCTGCATGTCGGGAATGCGACATAAAACGGGAGGAGGGCGTTGAATTGATAGCACGCAGTAAATTAGCGAGGGATTTTGGCTTATCTTTTAGCAAAGTGGAAGAGGGAAAACCAATATCATCCTAAATCCAGGAGGATTTTTGCGCCCGTTTGTGGGAAAATCATTCGCACATACTCTTTGTAGGGTAATATTCTTAGCGTAATAAAAGGAAGCTGCTGATGAATACCGATCTGAAATTTTCCGTTATCACCACGGTAGTTGTACTAAGCCTGATTGTCGCAGGTGCTTTAACAGCAGTAATGCACTAATTAAAAGGGGCCGCATGCGGCCCCCTTTGTCTTTTATCCCACGCGCAATTAACGAATGGTTTTTGGCGTCATCACGCGTTTGGCGCCAACGTAGTGGCGCTGCCAGTAATCTTCGCTCAGCGAGGTAATCTGGATATCGCGACCGCTGCGAGGAGACTGGATAAACTTGCCGTTGCCTACGTAAACGCCAACGTGATCGGCCGCGCCGCGCCCGCGGGTGCGGAAGAACACCAGATCGCCGCTTTCCAGCTCGCCGCGATCGACGGAAGCCGCATCACGCAGGTGATACATCTCATTTGCCGTGCGCGGAATGCGGAACTTAACTAAATCTTTATAGGCGAAATAAACCAGCCCGCTGCAGTCGAAGCCGGTGCGCGGCGAGGTGCCTCCCCAGCGATACGGCTTGCCAATCTGACCCATCAGCTTATTCATCGCCGTCTTCTGCGCTTTTTGCACCCGTATTTTGTGCGCCTGGGCAATAGTCAGGTTTTTGTCGCCTTGCAGCGCCACGCACTTCGCTTTATGCCCTTTACGAGCTTTCGTGCACTGCCGGGAGGATACGGGGCTTTGAACTTTAGCGGCCTGAAGGCCTTTCACAGAAGATTTTTTGCTGGTGTTTTTCGCGAGGGTTTTACTTTTAGCGGCCGCTGCTTTCTTCTTTACCGGAGCGGACGTTTTCTTGCTGGACTTGCTGGTGGAGATGGAACTGGTCTTTTCTTTACTCTTGCTGGTTTTCGCTGCGCTTTTTGTTGGGCTTTTCGCTGCCGGAGCCTTAAGCGTGGCAACAGGTCGCGCGTGCCCGGAGGCCTGCGTCAAAGGTGTATAAGGCAAGGTAAAGAGCAGAGCACAGAGCGTGATAGAGATTTTTGTTATCCGCGCCACTCGACAATCCCCTGATAAAATGAAGGCAGGGTGAACGCCACCATGCCTGCGTATGATTTTTTGAAACCAGCCGATTCTAATCTATAAGAAGCCATAAAGTTAATAGCCTTTTACTCTGCGACATAAGGTTTCGTTATCAGGCGCAAAAAAATTAACCAATTATTTGCTTATAAGACTATTTATTGATCGAAGATGGGGCATTTTGAAGATTTGCCTGCTGGTGAAAAGTGTTATTCTTAAAACATGTTTAGCCGCCTTTGCAGTCAGGGAATAACCATGCGAAATTTGGTGTTTTCTGCCGGGGGCGCAACTCGCTACAATGGCAGGCTACTGCCGTAAAAAGGTTTGAGGAAGCAAGACAATGAGCACAATCGAAAAAATCCAGCGCCAGATCTCAGAGAACCCGATCCTTCTCTATATGAAAGGCTCGCCGAAGCTGCCAAGCTGCGGCTTCTCAGCCCAGGCGGTACAGGCGCTGTCCGCCTGCGGCGAGCGTTTTGCCTACGTGGACATCCTGCAGAACCCGGATATCCGCGCAGAACTGCCAAAATACGCCAACTGGCCGACCTTCCCGCAGCTGTGGGTTGACGGCGAACTGGTCGGCGGCTGTGACATCATTATCGAGATGTACCAGCGCGGCGAACTGCAGACGCTGATTAAAGAAACCGCCGAGAAATACAAGTCAGAAACGCCTGACGCTGAATAAGTCGCGCAAGCTGATTGAAAACCAGTCCCTTTACGGGGCTGGTTTTTTTTATGCCCTCTCCCCACTACGGCTGCCGACAGGCGGTTGATGCTTTTTTCTTAAGCTGTGGCTTTGCCTGCCGACATTCAATAAGTTAGCCATAAATCCGCCCCTTTTTTAACCGCGGCTTAGGCTCCTGACCCTTCATTTTTTTTGCGTTACTATTTCAGATAACGGCGTTTGAACCGATATATAAATTATCGATAAGGATTATCTGGTGTGCTTCAGGATGCTGCACCGATATTAACATTGGGTATTTATGTATTTTTTGAACTTAACTCAGGCGGCCGTGTTTTTTGAACGATCGGCGTTAAACGGTGCTGGCAATAACTTCATCAACGGCTTTTTCGGCCACGTTACCGACAGCATTTTCAGCAATAACCCCGGGCGCGTAGCGCGATCGCGGATAGCCGTGCGGGGGTTGCATGAGAACCAATAACCCCGTCTCCCAGCGTGAACTCCTTCTGGATGAAGGCGAGGCTTTAATGTCGACTACCGACATCGACAGCCATATTACTTACGCAAACTCCGCTTTTATTAAGGTCAGCGGGTTTAACGAAGAAGAACTCCTGGGCGAACCCCATAATCTTATTCGCCATCCAGACATGCCCGCGGAAGCTTTTGCCGATATGTGGTCAACCTTAAAACAGGGAGACAGCTGGACGGGCGTGGTCAAAAATCGCTGTAAAAATGGGGATCATTACTGGACGCAGGCGAACGTTACGCCCGTTTATCAGGATGGCCGGCTCAAGGGCTATATCTCGGTACGCACCGTGCCGGGCAGGGAAGAAATACAGGCCAGCGAAGAGCTGTATAAAGCCGTAAGGGAAAAGCGGGCCGGGCATCTGCGGTTTTATAAAGGGCTGGTTGTCCGCCGCGGCTGGAAAAGCGCGCTTTCGCTATTTCAGCGCCTGTCCCTTTCAAACCGCCTGGCCGGAACGCTGCTGTTGCCGGCGCTTGTCACCATCGCTCTGCCGTTTTCAGGGCTGGGGGCGGTTGCGCAGGCGTCGATAGCGGCTGGATTATTTCTCGCCATGAATTCACTCCTGCAGCGCCAGGTCGCAAAGCCGGTGAGAACCATCGTGCAGCAGATGCAGAAGATTGTTTCCGGTCAGAAAGCGGAGCTGCTCCATTTTAACCGGGTGGACGATATCGGCATGATGATGCGCCTGGTCAATCAGTCAGGGCTGAACCTGCGGTCGCTGGTGGACGATGTCAGCACGCAAATCAGCGGCATCGGCCATATTACCCGCCAGCTGGCGACCAGCAGCAAAGCGATGAGCGAGCGTACCGACGAAACCTATGCGGACTTGCAGCAGACGGTAAGCGCCATCGAGGCTATTTCCGTCGCCGTTAAGCAGACCGCCGACACCTCAGCGGAAACTACGCGCATGGCCATACAGGCAAGCTCGATGGCGGTGAAAGGTGAGCAGATGATGAAGAATACGCTGAGCATGATGGAGTCGATGGCGCAGGCAAGCCAGCATATCGTCGAGATCATCAGCGTGATTGACCGTATTGCCTTCCAGACTAATATTCTCGCGCTTAACGCAGCGGTTGAAGCGGCGCGGGCAGGCGTTTCCGGGCGAGGATTTGCCGTGGTTGCGGCGGAGGTTCGTCAGCTGGCGCAGCATTCGGCAACGGCTGCGAAAGAGATAAAAAATCTTATCGACAGCAACGTGGAGAATATCAGCACCGGCGTCGGCATGGTGCAAAGCTCCGAAAGGCATATCAGTGAAATGACCGCGGAAATTGTACGCATGACGGAGCTAATCAGAGAGATCGGCGACGCAACCCGCGAGCAGACCAGCGCGCTGGCGCTGATCAACAGCTCCGTTGAGCGGATCGGTACTATGACGCAAAACAATGCTGAGATGGTGGTTCACGCCGGAACCGTGGTGGAGAACCTCAATTTGCGCTCGGTACGGCTAAGCAGCGCCATTAACGTTTACGGCAGTTAAGCCGCAACTTTTCTCCACCTGCGGGCCCAGCTGACAATCGCCGCGCCGATCAGGTTCGGGCAAACAAAAGGCCGCGTTAAGCGGCCTTTTTTTAAAGCTTTTGTTCAGGCGCCGGCGCTTCCGGCATCGGCAGCGGCCAGCCGCCAAGCCGCTTCCAGCGGTTAACGATTTCGCAAAACAGCAGGGCGGTTTGCTCCGTATCGTACAGCGCGGAGTGCGCCTGGCTGCTGTCGAAAGGTATGCCCGCGGTGATGCAGGCTTTCGCCAGCACGGTCTGACCCAGCGCCAGGCCGCTAAGGGCCGCGGTGTCAAAGGTCACAAACGGGTGGAACGGATTGCGCTTCAGGGAGGCGCGCTCCGCTGCGGCCATCATAAAGCTGTGGTCGAAGGTGGCATTGTGCGCCACCATAATCGCCCGGTTACAGCCGCTGTCCTTAATGCCTTTGCGCACCATTTTAAAAATGCTGTGCAGGGCTTCGTACTCACTGACGGCACCACGCAACGGGTTGTGAGGATCGATACCGTTGAAGGCCAGCGCTTCCGGCTCGAGGATGGCTCCCTCGAAAGGTTCAACATGGAAATGCAGCGTTTCATCAGGTGTCAACCAGCCCTCCGCATCCATCTTCAGCGTAATGGCGGCCACTTCCAGCAACGCGTCGGTTTTGGCGTTAAAACCTGCGGTTTCAACGTCAATGACTACCGGATAAAAACCACGAAAACGGTCGCACAGGCCAGGCAATTGCGTGTTGTCAGACATCAGGATCTCTTAATACGGGGAAAATGCAGCGCGCATTATGGCAAATTTCGGGAAGGGAAGCTAACGGGCGCACAACGCGCCCGCCGGGAAATTAGTTGCCCAGGCCTTTGCCCGCGTCTTTGCTTTCAATGAGTTCAATTTTGTAGCCGTCGGGATCTTCAACAAAAGCGATAACGGTGCTGCCGCCTTTTACCGGGCCCCGCTTCGCGAGTGACGTTGCCGCCGCTGTTGCGAATGCGTTCGCAGGCTTCGGCTGCGTTGTCCACGCTCAGGGCGATATGGCCATAGGCGTTGCCCGCATCGTAGCTTTCCACGCCCCAGTTATAGGTCAGTTCGATCACCGCCTCTTCGCTTTCCGGGCCGTAGCCGACGAACGCCAGGGAGTATTTGTATTCCGGGTTTTCACTGGTACGCAGCAGGGTCATGCCCAGCACTTTGGTGTAGAACTCGATGGAGCGTTGCAGATCGCCAACACGCAGCATGGTGTGAAGTAAGCGCATAAAATCCTCTTAGAATTAAACGTTTAAAGACGCAAAACGTTTTTTAAATGTGGGATAAGTATAGCGGCGTTTGCGCGCCGCTATCAATGGAAGGGGTTATAAAGTTGGGTAATCGGTATAGCCTTCCGCGCCGCCGCCGTAGAAGGACTCCGGACGCTGCGGATTAAGCTCGGCTTTGCGGTGCAGACGCTCAACCAGGTCTGGGTTTGCGATGTAGTCACGACCAAAGGCCACCGCGTCGATTAACCCTTTGGCGATTAAATCTTCGGCTTTTTCAGGCGTATAAGCGCCCGCGCCGATGATGACGCCGTTAAAGCGCTCGCGCACCTTCCGGCGGAATTCTTCGCTATAAGGCTTACCGCCGGCCCAGTCCGGCTCGGACATATGCAGATAGGCGATGCCGCGCTTGCTCAGCTCTTCAATCAGATAAAGCGCATCGGCTTCTTCGTCCGGGCCGTTGTCGACGTTCTGGAAGGTGCCGACCGGCGAAACGCGAATGCCGATGCGATCGGCGCTCCACTCTTTGCTCACGGCGTCAATCACTTCCAGCACCAGACGGGCGCGGTTTTCGCGGCTGCCGCCGTACTGGTCGGTACGGTGGTTAGAGGACGGGGAAAGGAACTGATGCAGCAGGTAGCCGTGCGCGGAGTGCAGCTCAACGAGGTCAAAACCGGCGTCGCGGGCGTTGCCTACCGCCTGGCGGAAGTCGTTGACGATGCCCGGGATTTCTTCGATGTCCAGCGCGCGCGGCATGGAGGTATCGACACGGATCGCATTGCCGTTTTCGTCACGCAGCGAGGTGCGGGTGCCGGCAGAAATAGCCGATGGCGCTACGGGAGCCTGGCCGTCTGGCTGGAGGCTGGAGTGGGAGATACGCCCGGTGTGCCAGAGCTGTACGGCAATGCGGCCATTTTCAGCATGCACGCCGGCGGTGATTTTTTTCCACGCTTCGATCTGTTCGGCGCTGTGCAGGCCGGGCGCGCCTTCGTAACCTTTAGCCTGCGCGGAAATCTGCGTCGCCTCGCTGATGATAAGCCCGGAGCTTGCGCGCTGGCGGTAGTACTCGCCCATCAGCGGGGTGGGAACGTCGCCGGGCACGATGCTGCGCAGACGCGTCAGCGGAGCCATGAATACGCGGTTTGGCGTGGTAATCGCGCCCACTTTCAGCGGGGTGAATAATTTATCTGCTGACATGTAATATCCTTGAGTAGACCGGTCGTCTAGTAATGGGTGAAATAAAAAAGCCCGTCAGGAGACAGGCTCCGCTATTAAACGATTCACATAGATAAGCGCGCTTTCCAGCGGCACCGCGCTACGAGAAATCTTCGCCTGCAGGCTGGCGCCCAGCCACAGGGCGTAAATAGTCTGGGCAAGGCTTAGCGTATCGCCCTCAATCACCAGGCTTTTTTCCGCCTGGCCTTTTTCCAGCGCGTTGGCCAGCTGGCTGATTATCTGCGCGGCGCCTTTGTCCAGCGCGGCGCGCATATCTTCGGAAAGGTCGCAGACCTCGGCCGAGAGTTTTACCGTCAGGCAGCTGATTAAACGGCTGTGCTGGCAGAACCAGGTGAGGGCTTCCTGATACCAGCCCAGCAGTTTGTCACGGTAGCTGCCGCCGCCCTGACAGAAATGCTCATGCAGCCGCTGGTTGTAGCCTTCGTAATAGCGCTCCAGCATCACCACGCCAAACGCCTCTTTCGAGCGGAAGTAGTGATAGAAGGAACCTTTCGGCACCTCCGCGGTGCGTAACAGTTCGCTTAATCCCATGCCCGTAAAGCCGCGCTGCAGGCAAAGCTGCTCGCCGGTGGCAAGGAGGTGTTCACGAGTGTCATGTGCAGGATTTCTGTTCATGGCGATCACTGTAATAGACCGATCGGTCTGGCGCAAGATGCGGGCGAACGTTTTTAGCGTCCGCCCGGCGGTTATGCCTTGCGGCAGCTGGCCAGAACATCCATATCCGGTTGATATACGGAACTTTTAATATCCATCATCCCCAGCAAAGTCGAGAAAATATTATCCTGCGAAACCTTGTCGCCCGCCGTTTTGCTTATCAGGCAGTCCTTGCTGAGCGAGAAGTTTTGCTGATAATCCTTCGACAGCCAGAACAGGAACGGGATATGCGTCTGCTGGGAAGGCGCCAGCATATAAGGCGTGCCGTGCAGATAAATGCCGCTTTCGCCGAGGGATTCACCGTGATCCGAGAGGTAAACCAGCGCGGTGTTGAATTTATCCGCACGCGCTTTCAGCAGATCGATGGTGCGGCTGACCACATCGTCGGTATACAAAATCGTGTTGTCGTAGGTGTTGATTAGCGCTTGGCGGTCGCAGTCCTGGATCTGGTTGCTGTCACAGGTCGGCGTGAAGCGGCGGAACCTGTCCGGATAGCGCTGATAGTAGGCCGGGCCGTGGCTGCCCATCAGGTGCAGGACAATCACCGAATCCTGCCGCACGCCGTCCAGCACGTTATCCAGCCGGTAGAGCAGGGCGTCATCGACGCAGGATTTGTTCTTGCACAGGTCGGCCAGCCGCCACTGCGTCATGTCGGTGTGCGTAATACGGTTGCAGGCGCCCTTGCAGCCGCCGTCGTTCTCACGCCACAGAAGATTGATTCCGGCGTGGGCCATCACGTCCAGCAGGCCCTCCTGGTGCCGGGCGAGATCGGCATCGTACTGTTTCCTTGGCATGCCCGAGAACATGCAGGGCACGGAAACGGCGGTTTCGGTGCCGCAGGAGGTGGCGTCAGGGAAGTAAATCACCCCCTGCTTTTTCAGCTGCGGATTCGTTTCCCGGGCGTAGCCGCCGAGGGAATAATTTTCCGCGCGGGACGCCTCCCCAACCACCAGCACCACCACCGTTTTCTTTTTCTGCCCGCTGATGAGCGGGCCTTTGCGGGCGTCTTCGCCGAGGCGAAGCAGCGTCTCGTCTCCTGTAAACCAGCGCTCTTTGCTGTAGCGGCTAATGGCGCTGATGTAGTTGGCCGGGGTCACCATCTTCACCACGCCTTTGTTATTGCGAAACAGCGAGGCGTAATCCTTATAAAAGACGGAGGCGACCAGAATAATCACCAGCAGCCCGGCTAAAACACCCACCGCGCGGGTGAGAAAAATATGCCACCAGCGCGCGGGCTTAATTTTAATCGCCGCGAGAATCAGCGCGGGGATTAAACCGGCCAGCGATAACCAAAGTATCAGCTGCGGGGTAATCAGGGCGGCGGCTTCCTGCGAGTCGGTTTCAAATACGTTCACCATCATGCTTTTGTCGATGACGGCGCCGTAGGTGTACATAAAGTAGTTGCTCGCCGCGCAGCCCAGTACAAGAAGCACCAGCATCGGCTTACGCAGCCATGGAATATTGATTACGCTGAAAATCGTCAGCCAGGCGCAGAACAGCACCACGGGAACGGAGGCCGCAAACAGCCAGTTGTGCAGGGAGTGGGGAGCGATGATCTGCCAGCTGCGCTGAATAAAGAGCGCGTTAATTAACGTGAAGAAGAATGCGCAGCAAAGATTAAACTTTGCATCGTTACAGTGTAACTTTTTGCTGAAGGCCATAATCGTTTTTGCTAATTTTGAACGTGCGCACAGCCTAATGGATGAAGATTAGGGGAACCTTAATTTACCGGCGGGCGTGAATATTTGTCCGCACGGCAGAGCGGGCGGCATTAATCGCCGCTCTCGCTTGCAACACTGCGATTGTCGGTCTTCAATTGTAGGAAGGTTGATAACGGGGAACCTGAGTGCCAGAACAGCTTGAGTTTTTTCCAATTCAAAGTCCGTGCCGCGGCATCTGCCAGTCGGACGAGCGCGGCTTTTGCCGCGGCTGCATGCGCAGCCGGGACGAGAGATTTAACTGGCAGCAAATGAGCGACGCACAGAAACAGGAGGTGCTGCGCCTTTGCCGCCAGCGTTTTTTGCGCAGGTTACGAGCAAACCATACCTCCGCATCCGAAGAACCGCAGCAACCCTCACTTTTTTAATCGCTTAACCTCGTTATACTCCGTCGCAGAATTTATCCATTATTGAGGTCATGCTTTATGGTACAGCGCATTACGATTTCCCCGCAGGGGCCGGAATTTTCACGTCTGGTAATGGGGTACTGGCGGTTGATGGAGTGGAATATGTCGCCACGCCAGCTTGCGAGTTTTATTGAAGAGCATGTCGAATTAGGGATAACCACGGCCGACCACGCTGATATTTATGGCGGCTATCTGTGCGAGGCGGCCTTCGGCGAAGCGATGCGCCTGGTGCCGCACCTGCGTCAGAAAATGGAAATCGTGACGAAGTGCGGGATTGCCACCACCGCCAATCCGGCTCACGCTCTGGGACACTATATTACCGATCGCAGCCATATCATCAGCAGCGCCGAAGCCTCGCTGCAAAAACTGGCTACCGATTACCTGGATTTACTACTGATCCACCGCCCGGATCCGTTAATGGACGCTGACGAAGTGGCCGAAGCTTTCACCGCGCTGCATCAGAGCGGAAAAGTGCGTCATTTCGGCGTCTCTAACTTTACGCCCGCCCAGTTTGCGCTGCTGCAGTCGCGCCTGCCGTTTACCCTTGCCACCAACCAGGTTGAGATTTCCCCGGTTCACCAGCCGGCAATTCTCGACGGCACGCTGGATCAGTGCCAGCAGCTGCGCATTCGCCCTATGGCCTGGTCCTGCCTCGGCGGCGGCCGCCTGTTTAACGACGAATCTTTCCAGCCGCTGCGTGACGAACTGCAGGCCGTGGCGGATGAAATCGGCGCGCAAACCATCGAGCAGGTTGTTTACGCCTGGGTAATGCGCCTGCCGTCGCGGCCGCTGCCGATTATCGGCTCCGGCAAAATCGAGCGCGTGCGTTCGGCCATCCACTCCCTGTCTGTGGAAATGAGCCGTCAGCAGTGGTTCCGTATTCGTAAAGCGGCGCTGGGTTACGACGTGCCTTAATCCTGAAAAACGTTCGCCTCCCGGTGAAAACTGCGCTTGTGGCCTATGCTTAACAGGCGAAAAGATAACCCGGGAGGTAGCATGAAGCGTTTTAATCTGGCTTTATTAGCGCTTTTCACCTGCGCTGCGGCGCAGGCGGCAAGCGAAAAAGTAGAAATGAATCTCGTCACCCCGCAGGGTATCGGCGACTCCGTCGGCGAGGTAACCCTTAATGAAACCGATAAGGGCCTGGAGTTAGTTCCCGACCTGCGCACGCTGCCCCCAGGCGAGCATGGCTTCCATATTCACGCCAACGGCACCTGTGAACCCGCCTTAAAAGATGGCAAACCCTCCGCCGCGGAAGCCGCAGGCGGGCACCTCGATCCTGCACACAGCGGCAAACACTTAGGGCCGGAAGGCGCCGGACACCTGGGAGATTTGCCGGTACTGGTTGTGAATAACGACGGTAAAGCCACCGAGCCCGTCACCGCGCCGCGTCTGAAAACCCTTGCTGAGGTGAAGGGCAAAGCGCTGATGATCCACGTTGGCGGCGATAATATGTCCGATCAGCCGAAACCGCTTGGCGGCGGAGGCGAGCGCTACGCCTGTGGCGTGATCAAATAAATCATTTGCCGCCTGTCAGCGTACCGGCAGGCGGCGCCTGCTCCAGCTGCGATAGCGAGCAGTAAAGCCGCCAGATAATACCCGCCAGGTCCCGCGCCTCGGGATTATGATGATGGGACAGGCTATCGCATATTCTTTGCAGCTCCCGCAGCGCTTCCCCAAGCGGGCGTTGCTGTACGCCCCGTTCGCTCATCACATCGCGCAGCGTATGCAGGCAAATATCCCGCACGTTCGACAGCGGATCCGAACGGGATCCCCAGCCGCGCAGCTGCCACACCACGTGCGAACAGTTCAGCAGCACCACGCCCCAGCGCAGCAGCCAGCGTCGCGCCGTTTCATCCTTGCTGTTGCTCAGCTGGCTGATATGGTGATAAACCAGCGACTCGAACTGGTTTTCGTTGCGCTGCGGCCGGCTGCTGAGCTGGTCGACAAAGCCGCGCCGAAGCGAACGGATATGCCTGCGGCTTTTGCGCGTATCGGAACTTGGGCGCAGAACGGAAAAGGCCACCCACGACAGGCCCACGCCGATAACTTTTGCCAGGTTATCGTTAAGGAAATCCGCAAAATCGTAAACCGGCGGGTTGGTGACGGCGATAAACGAACCCATAAACACAATCAGCTGGCCCCACAGCCCGGCAAGCTTCGGCTGCTGGAGCTTCATAAGCTGCATGGTGGCGAGCAAGGGGAATAAAAACAGCAGGAACTGCCATAAATCCGTTATCTGCACCATCAGGCCGAATTTGACCAGGAAGCTGAACAACGACAGCCACAGCAGGGTGCGCATCAGCAGCGTTAAAGAGCCAAGCGGCGAGGCGACGGACGAATAAAGCACGCAGCTGATGGCCGCAAGCGACAGGGCGCCGCCGGCGGCTTCCCACTGGGTGCCGATCCCCCAGGCGCCGGTTGCCGTTATCACGCAGAAGGTGCGCAACGCGCTCCACGCCGCTTCGGCGTTATCGGTATTGCGCGCAAGCGAGGGCGTTTTGGGCGGCGTCAGGACCGAAACCGGCGTGGCGTTTTCCAGCTCGCGCAGCCAGCGGCTGCCGTCGAGATACAGCCAGCAGAAATAGCGCAGACGATGCCAGAACGCCTGGTGGCGATAGTCGTTGCGATCGACCGGGGCGAGCTGCTGCAAAAGTCGTGCAACGTCGTATTTATGCGTATCCGGGCGCGCCAGCTCCTGCAACAGCTCTTCGAGCAACGGCCAGATCCGCTCCGGCGGATTTTGCCAGTTCAGCAGCATGCGGCGTAAGCCCGAAATCACGCTTGTCAGCCGCAGCTGCTGGTGGAGCAGATAATTGAGCAGGTTGTTCTGGCGACGAAAGCGGTAGTGGCTCCAGAAGGCCTGGATGCGCAGCAGGTTCAGGGTCAGAATCTGGCCAATCACCCCTTCGTGAGCGGTGCGAATGGCGTCGGTGGTTTCGGGCTTCCACAGCAGGCTGGCGTGTTCGAGCAGCCGGGCGTGCATATTTCTGAGCGCGGCGAGCAGCGCCGTGCCGTCGGAGGTGCTGGGCAGCACCATCATCATAAAGCCGCCGCACAGTATCCCGACCACCACCTCGCAAACGCGCGCCTGGGCTATATCCCACAGCCCGGTAGAGTCAACGGTATCGATCATGGGAAAGGCGATGATGGCCGCGGTGTACCCGGCCAGCATAAAGGCGTAGGCGGCGTTATTCTGGAAATGGCTGGAAAGCCAGGTGCACAGCGCAAGCCAGGCGGCCATCGCAAAGATAAACAGCCAGGGATCGTTTAGCGTGTTGCCGGCGACGATCAGCGCCGCGATTGCGCCAATAAAGCTGCCTGCAATACGCCCGAGGCTTTTACTGACCACGCCGCCGACGGTCGGGAAGCTGACCACCGCGGCGGAGGTCATCGCCCAGTAAGGCTCATCGAGGTTCAGATAATAGGCGATGGTCAATGCCAGACACATCGCGATAGCGTTGCGCAGCGCATAGCGCCACTGCCCGACGTTAGCCTTTCCCCACGGCGTGTTGTGCCATTCAAGCCAGCTTAGTTTCATCGCCGGGCTCAGTGCGTAATGGTGACGGTGCAGGTGGTGCCGGAAACCAGCGTCACGCCCTGCGGGATAGCGTCGAGTCTGATGCGTACCGGCACGCGCTGGGCGAGGCGTACCCAGGGCACGTTAGGCTTGATGTCCGGCACCAGATCGCTTTCATTTTCAATGCTCTGGTCGTAGATAGCGCGGCCGATGCTTTCCACTTTTCCCGACAGCGGCTGGTGGCCGCTGTAGAGAATAATGCTCGCCAGGTTGCCGGGCTGGATATGACGCAGCTTGGTTTCTTCGAAATATCCCACCACGTAAAACGAGTGGCTGTCCACCAGGGCAAACACGGGCTGGCCGGTCGTGGCGTAGTTTCCGCTGCGGGTTGAAAGGTTGGTGACCCAGCCGTCTACCGGGGCCCTGACCGTGGTCTGGCTGATTTGCCACTGCGCCTGTTCAAGCGTCGCCTGGGCGGCCTTGACCGCCGCCTGCGCGGCTTTAACGTTGATATTCGCGGTGTCCATATCCTCGGCGGAAATGTAGTTGCGCGGCAGATTATGGCGACGGCTGGCCTCGTTGCTGGCCTTTGCAAGTTCTGACTGCGCCTGGGCGAGCTGCGCCTGGGCGTTGAGCTCGGCAATATGGTACGGCGTGGCGTCAACGGTGAATAAAACGGCGCCCGCTTTCACAAACTGGTTGTCGGTCACGTTCAGTTTGGTGATGGTCCCGGAAACCTGCGGCGTGATGCTGACCTGCTCGGCGCGAACCTTGCCGTCTCGCGTCCAGGGGGATTGCATGTAATAATTCCACAGCAGCCAGCCGACGATCAGCGCCGCGGCGAAAACCAGCAGGGTGGAAAAGTACTTTAAGGTTTTAAAATTCATGTTGTTACCATGCGACCAGAATGACAAGAGCTGCGCTCACCGACAGGGCGAAAAGCGATAAATCCATTAGCGTGGGGTGCCATATCTCCCCTGAATACATCCAGTCGCGTAAAAGACGATGCAGCACCAGCCAGATAAAAAAGCCCAGCATCACCGCTTTAAACAACGGGGGAAAGTAGATGGATGCGCCTAGTATTAAATCCTGGACGGGCAGGCCCGAGGCGGTAAATGTGAAGCTCACGTTGGATAATCCTTTAAATAGCGGGGGCCGGCTGCCGTTTCCCCGGGCATCGTTGTGGTATTAAAGTGTAGCTGTTCGCATAACATCAGCAAAAGTAAGGAATTTGTTTTTAAAAATTAAAGCCTGCACAATAGTCTAAAATCAGTATAATAAGTTAGCAAGCTAATTATAAGGAGATGAAATTGGAAACGCCATTAGGATCAGATCTGGCCCGCCTGGTACGCATCTGGCGTGCTCTGATTGACCATCGCCTGAAACCTCTGGAATTGACACAGACACACTGGGTAACGCTGCATAACATTCATCAGCTGCCGCCCGAGCAGTCACAGATTCAGTTGGCCAAAGCGATTGGCATCGAGCAACCTTCACTGGTCAGAACGCTCGATCAGCTTGAAGAAAAAGGCCTGATATCGCGTCAAACCTGCGCAAACGACCGCCGGGCAAAACGCATTAAGCTTACCGAACGCGCCACGCCGATCATCACCGAGATGGAAGACGTGATCGATAAAACGCGTGGAGAAATTTTATCCGGCATCAGCCCGGATGAGCTAAAGCTGTTGATGAATCTTATCAGCCGCCTTGAGCAAAATATTATCGATCTCCAGGCGCGGGACTAAGCGAGAGCCGACCGAAAAAAGCCCCACCGAAGTGGGGCTTTTTTATTGCGCAGCCGGCAGGCAAAAAAAAGAGGCCTGCTAAACAGGCCTCTTCATAAAACTCTTTTTAGCGTGGGGAAACGGTCAGCTGGTTGCCGCTGCCGGCGATCGCTACGCGCTGTCCGGCAGAGAATTTGCTGGTGCCCTGTTTCTGGACCACCATGATGCTGTTGCCGTCGTCTTTGCGGATTTCCAGCTCGACGCCCTGGCTTTTGTTAACCGCCCCCTGAACGCCCTGGCCCGCTACGCCGCCGGCCACCGCGCCGGCAGCCGTGGCTAAGGAACGCCCGGTGCCGCCGCCGACGGTATTGCCCAAAAAGCCGCCCAGCACCGCGCCGCCAATGGCGCCGATTACGTTGGTGTCGTCGCCGCCTTGAATCTGAACCGGACGAACGTTGACCACGGTGCCGTAGGTGACGCTCTGAACCTGTTTTGCATCAGAAGCTTTATACACATCGCCGGAAAGCGAGCTGTCATTGACACAACCAGCCAAAGATAAGCCAACGAGCGAAACAACCAATACGCGTGAAATCATTATGAATCTCCTGTTCATCTGGAAACGCCCAAGCGAGCATCCTTCATGGGTAAATTATATGGTATTTAGATGCAAAATTTCATTTTAGTTCAGCGCGGTGAATGTAAAAATAATATATGAGCCGTGCTTAACCATAAGTAAACGGCAATCTTATTGGGCGCAGGCCGAAAAGCAAGCATGCTTAAGATCGCGATGTTGTTAAAAAATATTAATAAATCATCGTATTGAGTGCTAGTTTATGGTGGAGTATTTCCCCTAACCGGCGTGTTTTACAGGAGTAGCAGATGAAATCTGGTCGTTATATCGGCGTGATGTCGGGCACCAGTCTCGACGGCATAGATGTGGTTTTAGCGGCTATCGATGAGCATCTGGTCGTGCAGCTCGCCAGCTACACGCATCCCATTCCCCTGGATTTAAAAAACGCCGTTCTGGCCATCTGCCAGGGCCAGCAGCTTACCCTTTCCCAGCTCGGCCAGCTTGATAACCGGCTGGGCAAACTCTTTGCGCAGGCCGTGCAAATTATTATGCAGCAGCAAAGCCTGACGCGGGCGGACGTGACGGCGATCGGCTGCCACGGGCAAACCGTCTGGCACGAACCCCAAGGCTGTGCGCCGCATACGCTGCAAATCGGCGACAATAATCAGATAGTCGCGCTAACGGGCGTGACCGTAGTGGGCGATTTCCGCCGCCGTGATATGGCCCTGGGCGGGCAGGGCGCGCCGCTGGTTCCGGCCTTCCATCATGCGCTGCTCGCGCACCCCACGGAACGCCGCATGGTGCTCAACATCGGCGGCATCGCGAATCTTTCGCTGTTGATTCCCGGCCAGCCGGTGAAAGGCTACGACACCGGGCCCGGCAATATGCTGATGGATGCGTGGATTTGGCGGCAAAAGGGCAAGCCGTATGATAAAGACGCCCTGTGGGCAAGCAGCGGCAAAGTCATTCTGCCGCTGCTTCAGCAGATGCTAAGCGATCCTTACTTTGCCGCTCCGGCGCCGAAAAGCACCGGGCGCGAGTATTTCAACTTAGGCTGGCTTGAGCGTCAGCTTAGCGTCTTTCCGGGGCTTGCCGGCGAAGACGTGCAGGCGACGATTACCGAACTGACCGCGGTGACTATCTCCGAGCAGGTTCTGCTAAGCGGCGGATGCGAACGTTTAATGGTATGCGGCGGCGGCAGCCGTAACCCGCTGTTAATGGCGCGCCTGGCAGGGCTGCTGCCGGGCACGGAAGTAGGCACCACCGACGAGGCGGGCATCAGCGGCGACGATATGGAAGCGCTGGCGTTTGCCTGGCTTGCCTACCGCACCCTCTCCGGCCTGCCGGGCAATCTCCCTTCCGTAACCGGGGCGTGCGAGGCGAGCGTGCTGGGGGCGATTTTTCCCGCCAACCCGCTGCATAATCAGAGTTAACTGAAATTATCTTCATCCCACAGTCTCTACACTGACAAAGAAAAGGGAGGGCCGAGCCCCTCCAGGGATAAGAAGATCTTCAGGGTATGCAGATGAAAAAATTACTTGTTGCCATCATTCCAGTGCTGCTGTCCGGCTGCAGCTACTACAACGCCTTCGTTGAACGGATGCAAACCGACACGCTGCAATACCAGTGTGATGAAAAGCCGCTTACCGTAAAGCTTAATAACAACAAGCAGATGGTCAACTTTGTCTACAACAACGACTACCTGTCGCTGACCCAGGGGCTGTCCGCCTCCGGCGCGCGTTATACGGACGGCGTTTACGTCTTCTGGTCCAAAGGCGACAGCGCCACCGTTTACCGCAAAGACACCGTTGTGCTCAACAACTGCCAGCTACAAAATCCTAAGCGTTGAGATTTATCAAGGTGGAGCGCACAATAGTTCCACCCGATCCTAGCCTGATGTAACGTCATGTCTGATAACGACTCTTTGCAACAGATTGCGCATCTGCGCCGCGAATACACCAAGGGCGGGCCTGCGCCGCCGCGATCTCACCGACAGGCCTCTTGAGCTATTTGAACGCTGGCTTGGCCAGGCGTGCGACGCGAAACTTGCCGATCCCACCGCCATGGTGGTAGCGACGGTGGATGAGCACGGACAGCCGTATCAGCGCATCGTGCTGCTAAAACATTTCGACGAGCGCGGGCTGGTGTTCTACACCAACCTCGGCTCGCGTAAAGCCCGTCATCTGGAAAACAATCCGCGCATCAGCCTGCACTTCCCCTGGCATATGCTGGACCGGCAGGTGATGGTCCAGGGCACCGCGGAACGCCTGTCGACGCTTGAGGTGATGAAATACTTCCACAGCCGCCCGCGCGACAGCCAGATTGGCGCATGGGTCTCTAAGCAGTCCAGCCGCATTTCCGCGCGCGGCATACTCGAAAGCAAATTCCTCGAGCTGAAACAAAAATTCCAGCAGGGCGACGTTCCGCTGCCGAGCTTCTGGGGCGGCTACCGCGTTAGCGTGGAGCAGATGGAGTTCTGGCAGGGCGGCGAACATCGCCTGCACGACCGCTTTTTATACCAGCGCGAAGGCGACGCCTGGAAAATAGACCGCCTTGCCCCGTAACGCCGAGGAATTATTGCGTTAAGCGCTGGCACTCCGTGGGCTGGCGCTTTATTCTATGTCCCCTCAGAAATTAACTCCTTTCGCCACAGGGCGAAAAGCCGTGTACCGGCAAAGGTGCAGTCGTAACTACATGGAGAATTTGATGGCAAGCATCAATTTGATAAAACAATTGCAAGAGCGGGGCCTGGTGGCTCAGGTAACGGATGAAGAAGCGCTGGCGCAGCGTCTGGCGCAAGGGCCAATCGCGCTTTATTGCGGCTTCGATCCTACCGCTGACAGCTTGCATTTGGGCCATCTGGTTCCGCTGCTGTGTCTGAAACGTTTCCAGGAAGCCGGCCACAAGCCGGTAGCGCTGGTGGGCGGCGCTACGGGCCTGATCGGCGATCCGAGCTTTAAGGCCGTTGAGCGCAAGCTCAATACCGAAGATACGGTGCAGGAGTGGGTCGAGAAAATTCGCCGTCAGGTTGCGCCTTTCCTCGATTTCGACTGCGGTGAAAACTCCGCCATCGCCGCCAACAACTACGACTGGTTTGGCAACATGAACGTGCTGACCTTCCTGCGCGATATCGGCAAGCACTTCTCCGTTAACCAGATGATTAATAAAGAAGCGGTGAAACAGCGTCTGAACCGCGATGACGTGGGCATCTCCTTTACCGAGTTCTCCTACAACCTGCTGCAGGGCTACGATTTTGCCTGCCTGAACAAGCTGCACGGCGTGGTGCTGCAAATCGGCGGCTCCGATCAGTGGGGCAACATCACCTCCGGTATCGACCTGACTCGCCGTTTGCACCAGCAGCAGGCGTTCGGTCTGACCGTTCCGCTGATCACCAAATCCGACGGCACCAAATTCGGCAAAACCGAAGGCGGCGCGGTCTGGCTGGATCCGAAGAAAACCAGCCCGTACAAGTTCTACCAGTTCTGGATCAACACCGCGGATGCGGACGTCTACCGCTTCCTGAAGTTCTTTACCTTCATGAGCCTTGAAGAGATCAACGCGCTGGAAGAAGAGGACAAAAACAGCGGTAGCGCCCCTCGCGCCCAGTACGTGCTGGCCGAGCAGGTTACCCGCCTGGTGCACGGCGAAGAGGGCCTGGTGGCGGCTAAGCGCATCACCAGCAGCCTGTTTAACGGCAACCTGAGCGACCTGACCGAAGCTGACTTCGCGCAGCTGGCGCAGGACGGCGTGCCAATGGTCGAGCTCGAGCGCGGCGCGGATCTGCAGCAGGCGCTGGTTGATTCCGAACTGCAGCCGTCGCGCGGCCAGGCGCGTAAAACCATCGCGCAGAACGCTATTACCATCAACGGCGAGAAGCAGGCGGACCCGGAATACACCTTTGCCGGGGGCGATATTCTGTTCAACCGTTACACCCTGCTGCGCCGGGGTAAGAAAAATTACTGCCTCGTCTGCTGGAAGTAATTAAGAAAGACCAGAAGGGCGCCGGACTGCAATCCGCGCCCTTTATTTTTGCCACACACAACAGCTGTTGTTCCATCCGGATTAGAAATGAAAAATATCCTTGCCATCCAGTCTCATGTGGTATTCGGTCACGCGGGCAACAGCGCCGCCGAATTCCCGATGCGCCGGCTGGGCGCCAACGTCTGGCCGTTGAATACGGTGCAGTTTTCCAATCACACCCAGTACGGGAAGTGGACCGGCAGCGTGATGCCTGCCAGCCACCTCAGCGACATCGTACAGGGGATTGCGGATATCGGTCAGCTGCAGCGCTGCGATGCGGTGCTGAGCGGCTATCTGGGCTCGGCCGAGCAGGGCGAGCATATCCTGTCCATCGTTCGTCAGGTGAAGGCGGCGAATCCGAACGCGAAGTACTTCTGCGATCCGGTAATGGGGCATCCGGAAAAAGGCTGCATCGTGGCGCCGGGCGTCGCAGAGTTTCATACGCGCTGCGCTTTGCCCGCAAGCGACATTATCGCGCCTAACCTGCTGGAGCTTGAGATTTTAAGCGGCCACGCCGTGAACTCGGTTGACGAAGCGGTGAGCACCGCACGCGAGCTTATCGCCCGGGGGCCGCAAATTGTGCTGGTGAAACACCTGGCGCGAGCGGGCTATCAGCAGGATCGCTTTGAAATGCTGCTGGTGACGGCGCAGGAAGCCTGGCATATCCATCGTCCGCTGGTGGACTTTGGCGAGCGCCAGCCGGTGGGCGTGGGCGACGTCACCAGCGGCCTGCTGCTGGTTAAGCTGCTGCAGGGCGCCACGCTGCGCGAAGCGCTGGAGCACGTTACCGCCGCGGTATACGACGTGATGGCGATGACTAAAAAAATGGGCGAGTACGAGCTGCAGCTGGTGGCGGCTCAGGAAGGCATTGCGAAGCCTGAACACTATTTTACGGCGGTTAAGCTGTAAAAATAACGCCCTCGTATCGAGGGCGTTTTACTATAAACCTTCCGCGGCAAGCGCCGCCGCAACGGCAGGACGCGCCTTTATGCGCTCCATAAACGCCTCGATGTTGCTCAGGCCGCTCATCTCAAGCTTAACGCCGTATGCCCAGCGCAGTACGGTAAACAGGTAGGCATCCGCCACGCTAAAGCGCAGCCCCATCAGCCACTGCTTATCGTTGAGCTCTTCATTCACATACTGCAGCTTCTTCTCAAGCGCCTTACGGGCAATCGCCTTGTACTCGTCAGGGGTGGCCGGGTTGAACAGCGGGCTGAAGCCTTTATGCAGCTCGGAGGCGATGTAGTTCAGCCATTCCAGCGTGTGGTAGCGCGTCATGCTGCCGGCGGGGGCGAGAAGCTGGCGGTCGGGCACCTTATCCGCAAGGAACTGTACGATAGCGACGCCTTCGGTGAGCAGCGACCCGTCATCAAGCACCAGCGCCGGCACCTGGCCCTTGGCGTTAATTTCCAGATAGTCGTCGCCCGCTTCCGTTTTTTTGGCCGCTAAATCGACTTTTACCAGTGAAAAATCAACGCCGGTTTCGCGCAGGATAATGTGGGGGGAAAGGGAACAGGCACCGGCTTTATAATACAGTTTCATTTCTAAACTCCTGTGGGCGCTAAGATAACCTATGGTAGTCCTCATACAGGTAAAAAAAAAGCCGTTAGCGGTGAAGCTAACGGCTGAAAATCAAATGTTTCCCGCTACATTACGCGGTGACGGTTTTCTTCGCGGTTTCGATCTCTTCGCTGTGCGTCATGCGGTTCAGCTTCGGCGCGATGGCAAACATCAGCACGGCGATAACGGCGGTCGCGATACCAATCTGCATAAAGACATGGCCATACACGGCAAGCGACTGCAGCGGATCGGTAACGTTCTCAGGCACGGCCATCAGGTTGGCGACCTTACCGGCGATGATGGCAGCGCCAGCGGTAGTCAGGAACCAGCTGCCCATGATGAAGCCCATCAGGCGCTGCGGAACCAGCTGCGCAACCATTGCCAGACCCAGACCGGAAATCATCAGCTCGCCGATGCTCTGCAGCGCGTAGCTCAGCACCAGCCAGCTTACGGAAACGATACCCGCCTCGGAGGCGAATTTTGCGCCCAGCGGCAGCACGAGGAACGCCATGGAGCACAGCGCCATGCCGATAGCGAACTTGTGCGGCATCGGCAGACGGTCGCCCATCTTGTTATAGATAGCGGCAAGAATAGGGCTGCCGATCATAATCCAGAACGGGTTCAGCGCCTGGAACTGCTCCGGCTGGAAGGTGATGCCTAAAATGGCATGCTCAACGTTGCGGATAGCAAAGAAGTTCAGGGACGTCGGCATCTGGCTGTAGAGCACGAAGAAAACGATGGCCTGCATCATCAGTACGAACGCTACGATCATCTTACGGCGCGCGGCGTCTTTCATGGCGATAGCTTCTTTCGCGAAGATAATCACGATGCCCAGCGCAACCACGCCCAGCACCATGCGCGCGATGCCCTGGTTGTGCAGCAGCCAGGTAGCGACGGTCGCCAGAATAACGACGCCGGCGATAGTGGCAGCAAGCTTACCGAAGTGAACCGGCTCAAAGTCAGGTTTGGAACCGTAGTCTTTAACCCATTTTTTGCAGAACATGAAGTTCACAAGCGTAATCAGCATGCCCACAAAGCTCAGCGAGAATGCGACGCTCCAGCCGAACTTCGCGGCAAGCCACGGCGTCGCCAGCATGGAGAAGAAGGAGCCGATGTTGATGGACATGTAGTACATGGTAAAGGCGCCATCAAGACGCGGGTCATCTTTCTCATAGCAGGTGGAAAGCAGGGAGGAAGGGTTAGCCTTAAACAGGCCGTTACCTACGGCGATAGTCGCCATACCCATATAAACGATGCCGGCATTGTGGCCGGAGAAAGCGACAAGCGCGTAGCCAACGGCCAGTACGATAGTACCGAGCACGATGACGCGTTTGGTGCCGAGAACTTTGTCACCCAGCCAGCCGCCGATAGCGACCATGCCGTAAACCAGCGCGCTAAAGGATGAGAACAGCGTGATGGAGTCCGCTTCGGACATGCCAAGCATTTTGACCAGGTACACGGCCATAATGCCCTGTAGGCCATAGAAACCAAAACGTTCCCAAAGTTCGATTGAGAAAATCAGATAAAACGATTTCGGTTGTTTGAAAGCGTTCAGGCTAACGCTTTCTGCTGGTTTATTGTTTGCAGTCGACACATATACCTCTTTTTTTACATCCCAATTTAACAGGAGTTTTATAAGCGTGATGCCCGCTGGCATTCACTTTATTGTTATTAAGGGAGGGGGAAACGGCGGGTAATGTTCACTATCTGGCTGCGTCAGGCAAGGGGTTTGTAATACCCTGTTACATATATCTGCGGCGGGATAATGCCCTTTAGACGCAATTGTTATTCAGCGTTAAATTTTAATAATCGAATTTTTACCGACTAAATATCTTTCCGGACGCGCAGGCGAAGCTCGTTTGGGCATATATCCTGCTGTTTAGCCAAAAAAGCAGTGATATGGACCATTCATTAAGAAACATCCAGTTTAATGTATTGGTTAAGATCGTGTATCGCTAAAGATCGCAAAGGGTTATCGACAAAAAAGTGACCAAAAATTAACGTCATGTTATCAAAGTGATCTGCATCACAAATTTATAGAAAATTCTCATCGTAAAAAAATGATTAACCTGCTGAAGCGATTATCAACCACAGCTTATAAGCATCATGGCGGGGATTTATGGAATAAATTGTTGTTAAATGGCGTATTTACGGTAGGGATTAAGGATGGGGCGACGGCCCCGCCAGCTATCTGGCGGGAAGAGAGGAGATCAAAACTCGGTTTTGTCTTTATATTCGCACAGATCTTCGATGATGCACGAGCCGCAGCGCGGCTTGCGGGCGACGCAGGTATAGCGGCCATGCAAAATCAGCCAGTGGTGGCAGTCGACTTTAAATTCCGCAGGAACGACCTTAAGCAGTTTTTCTTCCACCTGCTCCACGTTTTTGCCCGGAGCAAAGTTGGTGCGGTTACAGACGCGGAAAATATGCGTATCCACGGCGATTGTCGGCCAGCCGAAGGCGGTGTTCAGCACCACGTTGGCCGTTTTGCGGCCGACGCCCGGCAGCGCTTCCAGCGCCGCACGGTCTTCCGGCACTTCGCCATGGTGCAGCTCCAGCAGCATGCGGCAGGTTTTAATGACGTTTTCCGCTTTGCTGTTAAACAGGCCGATGGTCTTGATATAAGACTTCACGCCCTCCACGCCCAAATCCAGCATCGCCTGCGGCGTGTTGGCTACCGGATAGAGCTTCGCCGTGGCCTTATTTACGCTCACGTCCGTCGCCTGCGCTGAAAGCAGCACGGCGATCAGCAGCTCGAAAGGCGAGCTGAACTGCAGCTCGGTAGTGGGGCTGGGGTTGTCGGCACGCAGACGCGAGAGGATCTCCAGGCGTTTGGCTTTGTTCATCGGGCTTCCTTATATTTGCTGGACATTTCCTTTCACGGCCGCGCTTTTAGCCGCGCGACGAGCCTTCATTTTTTCATCGATAAGATACTTCACCGCCAGCATCAGGCCGAGACCGATAAAGGCCCCGGGCGGCAGCATGGCGAGCAGGAAAGGCGTATCGGTGTGGAACACCTCAATACGCAGCGCCTTAGCCCAGCTGCCGAGCAAAGCGTCCGCGCCGTCAAACAGGGTGCCGTTGCCGATAATTTCACGCCCTGAGCCCAGCACGAACATGGCGCTGGTCGCGCCAAGGCCGATAGCGAGGCCGTCAAGCGCCGCCATAGGCACGCTGTTTTTTGCCGCGAAGGCCTCCGCCCTTCCAATTACGATACAGTTGGTCACGATGAGCGGAATAAAAATGCCGAGCGACTGATAAAGGCCGTAGGCATAAGCATTGATAAGCATCTGCACGGTGCTTACAACCGAGGCTATGATCATCACGTAAATCGGAATGCGGATTTCGTCCGGCGCCCAGCGGCGAATAGCCGAGACGGCAGCATTCGTCAGCGTCAGCACCAGCGTGGTCGCAAGGCCGAGCCCAAGCGCGTTGGTGGCGGTCGAGGTGACGGCCAGCAGCGGACACATGCCCAGCAGCTGCACCAGCGCGGAGTTATTCTTCCATAACCCCTGTACGATAACGTCTTTTACATCGCTCATGGTTGTGCTCCACAGGAGGGGAACTGCGCCAGACGAGGCGGCAGCGTTTCAGCGAAAAGCCCCGCGCGCTTAACGGCGTTGACTACCGCGCGCGGCGTAATGGTCGCGCCGGTAAACTGATCGAACTGTCCGCCGTCTTTCTTCACCGCCCAGGCGGCGTCGTCCGCGCCCTGGATGGTTCTGCCCGAGAAATGGGTTATCCAGTCGCTCAGGCGAAGTTCGATTTTATCGCCAAGCCCCGGCGTCTCATGATGTTCGGTCACGCGGGTGCCCAGCACTTTGCCGTTGAAATCGGCGCCCACCAGCAGCTGGATTGCGCCGGAATAGCCGTCGGGAGCGGTAACTTCCATCACCGCGGCGACGGGCTCATCGCCTTTACGCGCCACGTATACCCGGCGGTCGCCCGCGCCGATCTGCGGGTCGTTGACGAGGACGCAGCTCTGCTGGATGTCGTTGTCGTACATGTCGGCAGGTAAAACCTGATCGAACAATAATTTTTGCTGCAGCGCGGCCTGGCGATCGATAGTCGGTTTGGTCAGCTCGTTAACCACCGCGGTGAGGCCGGTGGCCAGCGCGGCGAAAATCGCCAGCGTAACGCCATGTTTTTGCATTGTTTTCAGCATGACGATTCCTTAACGATGGCCGTAGACGCGCGGACGAGTGTAGTAGTCAATTAGCGGCACGGTGATGTTCGCCAGCAGCACCGCAAAGGCCACCCCGTCGGGATAGCCGCCCCAGGTGCGGATCAGCCAGACCAGCAAACCGGCCAGCGCGCCAAACAGCAGGCGCCCGCGGTTGGTTGTCGAGGCGGTAACCGGGTCGGTAAGAATAAAGAAAGCCCCGAACATCGTCGCGCCGGAGAAAAGATGCACCGCAGGCGAAACGCATTTTTCCGGCGCAAGCAGCCAGCCGAGCGTGGCGCAAAGGGTCAGCGTCAGCAGGAAACTGGCCGGAATATGCCAGCGGATAGTGCCGCGCCACAGCAGGAAAACGCCGCCCGCCATAAACGCCACGTTAACCCACTGCCAGCCAAGTCCTGCCAGCACGCCGCCGTAAATCGGGGTATTGAGCAAATCCGCAGCCTGACGGCCCGCGTGAATG
The DNA here is from genome assembly GCF_051307045.1 of Dryocola mayonis. NCBI lineage: Bacteria > Pseudomonadati > Pseudomonadota > Gammaproteobacteria > Enterobacterales > Enterobacteriaceae > Dryocola > Dryocola mayonis. The sequence goes on along the minus strand of NZ_CP150452.1, from coordinate 2,295,038 downwards.
CCCGTTTTAAAAGTATCGAGCGGCGTAGCCTGGCTGATGCCGTCCACGCCGATGCGCAGCTGCGTCATGGTATCGCCCGCGGCCGTGCTGCCGGTGAAGATAACGTGCAGCACGTCGGTAAAGCCCGGCACCGTAGCGGCGATAGACTGCGGCGGCAGCCATGAGGTCATTTGCACCGGGAAGGCGATTAGCAGCACAACGTAGCCAACCATCGCCGGATTAAAGGGGTTATGGCCCAGGCCGCCATAGAGCTGTTTTGCGATAATCACCGCAAAAACCGTCCCGAGAATTATCATCCACCAGGGCGCCAGCGGGGGAAGGCTGATCCCCAGCAGCAGGCCGGTCAGCGCGGCAGAATTATCGCCAAGGGTAAGACGCAGCGACTGCTTGCGCAGCTTGACCACCAGCGCTTCAGCCGCCACCGCGCTGAGAATGCCCAGGGCGATTTGAATCAGGCTACCCCAGCCGAACCAGAAGCACAGCGCTGCGATGCCCGGCAGGGCGGCGTAGGTCACCAGCAGCATGATCCTTGAGGTGCTGCGCTGGTTGTGGGTATAGGGAGAGCTTGCGATTTTAAAAACCATTTAATCCTCTGGCGCCATCTGCTGAGCGGCTTTACGTGCCTGTACGCGGGCGATGGCCGCAGCGACAGCCGCTTTTCTTGGGTCTTGTTCTTCTGTGGAACCTGCTGCAACGGCCTGTTCCTGCTGAGCCGCTTTACGCGCTTTGGCGCGGGCGATAGCGGCTTCGACGGCGGCCTTGCGCGGATCAACCGGCTCGGCAGGCGCGGCATCTGCGACAGGTTCGCTGTTTGCCTGCGCCGCTTTACGCGCTTTGGCTCGGGCGATAGCCGCTTCGACTGCTGCCTTACGCGGGTCAACCGGTTCGACAGGCGCGGCCTGGGCGACGGTTTCGCTTTCGTTACCCGCCTGAGCCGCTTTACGCGCTTTGGCGCGGGCGATAGCCGCTTCGACCGCGGCTTTACGCGGATCGGCAGCTGTGGTTTCCGTAGCCTCTGCCTGCTGCGCTTTTTCCGCCTGTTTTGCGCGCGCCTGCGCTTTGCGGGCCTCGCGCGCGGCGATTATTTCGCTGTTGTCCGGCTTGCTGCCAGCCTGCACGATAATCGGCTCGCTGCCGGCGGCGTTTTTGCTTTTCACGCGGGCAAGAGCCGCCTGAATCGCATCGCTGTCTTTGGCTGAAGGTTGAACCGTGGCCTGCTTATGACGCTCAAGGCGCGCGGCTTTTTCGCGTTCAAGGCGCGCCTGGCGCGCTTCAAAGCGCTCTTTGGCCTCGGCTGTACGCTTCGCTTCCAGCTCGATTTCGCGGATTTGCGCTTTTTCCTGACGGAAATACTGCACCAGCGGAATATTGCTCGGGCAAACGTAAGCGCAGGCGCCGCACTCGATGCAGTCCTTAAGATTATGCGCGGTGGCTTTGTCGTGCTGCTGGCCTTTGCTGAACCAGTACAGCTGCTGCGGAAGGAGATCCGCCGGGCAGGAGTCCGCGCAGGCGCTGCAGCGAATACAGCTTTGCTCTTCGCCCGGCTCGCCCATTTCGTTTGCCGAAGGGGCGAGCAGGCAGTTGGTTATCTTCACCACCGGCACGTCGAGCCACGGCAGGCTAAAGCCCATCAGCGGGCCACCCATAATGACCTGCTGATCCTGGGAAGGGCGGAAACCGGCGAAATCCAGCAGGTGACGAACCGGCGTGCCCAGACGCGCCCAGACGTTGCCGGGCCGGGCGACGGCTTCGCCCGTTAAGGTCACCACGCGTTCGGTCAGCGGTTCGCCGTCGATGATTGCGCGTTTTACCGCATAGGCCGTACCGACGTTCTGCATCAGTACGCCGATATCCGACGAGCGCCCGCCGTGCGGAACCTGCCTGCCGGTGAGGATTTGCGTAAGCTGTTTCGCGCCGCCGGACGGATATTTGGTTGGGATCACGCGTAGCTGAATATCGTGTGCATCGACCAGCACCGCGCGCAGCATGGAAATCGCCTGCGGTTTATTGTCTTCAATACCGATTAACACCCGCTGCGGCTGCAGGATATGCGCAAGAATGCGGATGCCTTCGACAATCTGCGCCGCGCAGTCCTGCATCAGGCGGTCATCCGCGGTGATGTACGGCTCGCATTCGGCGGCGTTAATAATCAGCGTCTCGATTTTATCGCCGCCGCCCTGCAGCTTGTTGCCGGTCGGGAAGCCCGCGCCGCCCAGGCCGGCGACGCCGAACTGGTGAATACGTTCGATTAACGCTTCGCGGCTGCGGCAGCGGTAATCCGCCCAGCCGTCCAGCTCGGTCCAGGTATCCTTACCGTCGGCCTCGATAATCACGCTCAGCTCGGCAAGGGCTGAAGGATGAGCCGTGGAGTGGGGCGTAATCGCCGTAACCGTACCTGAAGTGGGCGCATGAACCGGCAGCATTCTGCCGCGTCCTTTGGTCAGGGGCTGGCCGCGCAGCACGAAGTCTCCGGCTTTCACGCAGAGTTCGCCCTCGGCGCCGATATGCTGCTTGAGGGGAAGAATAAGCCGTTTCGGCAGGGTAACCTGGCGCAGCGGCGTGCCGTTGGACTGGTTTTTCATCTCCGGCGGATGAATGCCGCCGTCAAAGTCCCAGATACGATCTTTATGAAAACGTTTGAAGAAATTAAGCATGTTGCTCCACCGGAATATTACGTACCGGAATCGTCTGCAGATCCCATTTCCAGCTTTCAGTGGTGGTGGCGACCGGCACCAGCTCAATACAGCTTGTCGGGCAAGGGTCCACGCACAGATTGCAGCCGGTGCACAGGTCGCTCATCACGGTGTGCATCGCACGGGTTGCGCCGACAATGGCGTCGACCGGGCAGGCCTGAATGCATTTCGTACAGCCGATGCAGTTGGCTTCATCAATAACCGCCAGCATGCGCGCGGGAGCAAGCGCTGAATCATCGCCTTCGATAGGCTGCGGATCGACGTTCAGCAGGGTGGCGATTTTTTGCATGACCGCTTCGCCGCCGGGGGCGCAGAGGTTTATCCTGGCGCCGTTATTGCCCACCGCTTCGGCATAGGGACGGCAGCCGGGGTAGCCGCATTGGCCGCACTGGCTTTGCGGCAGCAGCTCTTCGATTTTCTCGACGATAGGGTCTTCTTCAACGGCGAAGCGGCGCGAGGCATACCCCAGGATCAGACCAAAGGCCAGCCCCATCAGGGTCAGCGCGGCAACGGCAATCCACACGGTGCTCATCAGAATTTCACCAGCCCGCTAAAGCCCATAAAGGCCAGAGACATCAAGCCTGCGGTAATCAGCGCAATGGCGTTGCCCCGGAAGGGCGCCGGCACGTCGGCCACGGCAAGGCGTTCGCGAATTGCCGCGAACAGAACCATCACCAGCGAAAAACCGATCGCCGCGGAGAAGCCGTACAGCGCGGATTGCAAAAAGTTGTGGCCGAGATTGACGTTTAACAGCGCCACGCCCAGCACCGCGCAGTTGGTGGTGATAAGCGGTAAAAATATGCCTAACAGACGATAAAGCGCAGGGCTGGTTTTGCGCACCACCATTTCGGTGAACTGCACCACCACGGCGATAACCAGAATAAAAGCAAGGGTGCGCAAATAGACCAAATCCAGCGGGATCAGGATCAGGTCGTTAATCACCCAGGCGCAAATCGAGGCCAGGGTTAAGACGAAGGTGGTGGCAAGCCCCATGCCGATGGCCGTCTCCAGCTTTTTGGAAACGCCCATAAACGGGCACAGGCCGAGAAACTTCACCAGCACGAAGTTATTGACCAGCACCGTACCAACAAAGAGCAGCAAGTAATCTGTCATTTTCTAACCTGAAACGAAAAAAGCCGTCCATTATCGGCGAAAAAATAATCGACGACAACAGGGTATTTATAGGGTTATTACGGATTAATAAAAGTTTGCTTCACGCGCTGCGAGCGTTTGAGGTAGGGCACCAGCAAAGAGGCGGCGAGCAGCGGGAACAGAAGCTGGCGTAGCGCCAGTTCGTCACTGACCGGAGAAAAGGCAAAGGCTTTAAGCGCCAGCAGCACCGAAATCAGCAGCCAGAGAATATAGTGACGCACCGTTTTTTTGCGGCGTTTAAAAAATGCCACGGTCAGCCATACCGTGTAGCCCCACATGGCGATGGCGCAGGCAACCGAGAAGTACCAGAACAGCACCATGTTGTGCCCCTGGGCGTTCATCAGGCGATGGCTTTCAGGAGAGATGAGCATCATCAAATAGATGACCAGCGCAATGGAGCTGCTAAGCAGGGTCAACAGCAGCCAGGCGAGAGGGGCAATAAGCCAGCCTGCAATACGCGGCGCTTGCGTGGTAGTCATGTAGCCTCCCGAATGCAAAATAACGAAATGCGTTTCTTATGTGTGACATAAGGCGGGGGGATTATAAGACTTTTTACGCGTAATGCTACCCGCAAGCGGTTACACGACGTAACGCCAGACGGATTTCGGCACGCGACCGGGATCGAAAAGCCGGCCGCCCGAAACCAGCTCGGCGCGGCGATGATCCGCGGCGCGGTACATATTGATAATCTCGTGGCTGTCGGTAAGGCGATAATTGAGGTGATCGAACAGTTTTTCCAGGCTTTCCAGCGTGGTGATTTTCCTGAACTTAATTAAATAATCTTGCACTGTCATAGCGTTGGGTATCCATACCTGAAAGGGCGTCTGCCGCCTGCCTGCGGCGAATAATAAACGCTGCCCGGCATTCCCTTTAGCGCAATTGTCAAATAACTGATTATTTAAGATTTTTCATCAATCTGCGGCGGAAATAAATCAGGCCCGTTAACCGGGCCTGATTGGGATAACCTGGCTACCTTTTTTCGCCGCGGCTGGCGATCAGCTCCTGATACCAGAAGAAGCTTTTCTTGCGCTTGCGCGCCAGCCCGTTTTGATGGTCCACATAAACGAAGCCGTACTGCTTCTGATAGCCGTTGAGCCAGCTTAGCAAATCGATAAACGACCAGGGGTAGTAGCCCCGCACGTCGGCGCCCTGCTGCATGGCGGCCTCGATGGCGTCGATATGTATTTTTAAATAGTCGATGCGCGGGTCGTCAACGACTTCGCCGTCGATAATGGGATCTTTGGCGCCAAGGCCGTTTTCGGTGATATACATGGGAATATCGCCGTAGCGCGCTTTAATCTGCAAAATACCTTCGGTTAACCCCTGCGGGTAAATCTCCCAGTCCCAGTCGGTATAAACGCCGGTGGGGTTACGAACAAATTTAAATAAACCCTTAAAGCCAAATTCGTGGCCGCTATTACGCTCGCCGCTGTGATTGGCCTGCAAATGCGTCTGCTGGTTATTGGCGGCAACGGTTTCGCGTTTGTAGTAGTTAAGGCCGATAAAGTCGCAGATATTTTCTTTGAGCAGCTGCTCGTCGCCGGCGGCGAATTGCGGCACGTTCCACAGCTCCCGGGCCCTGGCCAACAGCCGGGCGGGATACTCGCCCTTTAACACCGGATCGTACAGCCAGTGGGTCCAGATGCCGTCGGCCAGCTCTGCGGCTTGCTTATCTTCCTGCGAGTCCGTTAGCGGCGTATGGGTCTGCAAAACGTTCACAAAGCCGATGGCGCCCGCGATTTGGCCTGCGCGAAACGCTTTCACCGCCCCGGCATGAGCCACGAAGACGTGGTGGCAGGCCTGAATAGCGCGGGCGGGATCGCGCACCGAAGGCGGGTGGCTGCCGGTGATATAGCCGTGGCCGATAAATACCACGGTTTCGTTAAAGGTTGACCACAGCTTCACGCGGTCGCCAAAGCGGGCATAGCACAGGCGGGCGTAATCCACGAAGGGCCTCGGCGGTGGCTCTGTTTTCCCAGCCGCCCTCATCCTGTAACGCCTGCGGCAGATCCCAGTGATAAAGGGTGATCATGGGTTCAATATTGTTTTCGAGCAGGCAATCAATCAGCTCGCTGTAGAATTGCACCCCGGCCTCGTTAATTTCCCCGCGCCCCTGCGGGAACAGGCGCGGCCAGGAAAGCGAAAATCGGTAGCTCTGCAATCCCTGTTCGGCCATTAGCGCCACGTCTTCACGGAAGCGGTGGTAGTGGTCGACGGCGACGTCGCCGTTGGTGCCCTGGAAGGTGGCGCCCGGCTGATGGGCGAAGACATCCCAGATTGACGGGCCTTTGCCATCGGCATCATGGCCGCCCTCAACCTGATACGCCGCGGTAGCGGCACCCCAAAGAAAGTGTTGCGGAAAAGCTGACATGACCAGGCTCCTTGAGTTGACTCGACCCCGGCAGTGTAGGCAGGGCGGCCAGATGGCCGCAACCGGTTTCCGAAACCGGTTTCATATTTGCGAACTGAATCACTTTTGCCGCCGGACGCGCTAACGCCTGGCAAGTGTGCAACCAGCACGTAACAATTAAAGCAGCTGTTGTTACACTAAACAGGATGATGTCAAATGAGGGCGTCCATAAAAGTGAGGAATACAAATGAGTGATAACATTCGTGTCGGGCTAATCGGCTACGGTTACGCCAGTAAGACTTTTCATGCGCCGCTCATCGTTGGCACGCCGGGAATGGAGCTTGCGGCGGTATCCAGCAGCGATGAGTCAAAGGTCCATGCGGACTGGCCGACGATGCCGGTAGTTTCCGACCCACACCATCTGTTTAACGACCCATCTATCGATCTCATTGTGGTTCCCACCCCCAACGATACCCACTTCCCGCTGGCGAAAGCCGCGCTGGAGGCCGGCAAACACGTGGTGGTCGACAAGCCGTTTACCGTGACGTTGTCACAGGCACGCGAACTGGATGCGCTGGCGAAAAGCCGCGGCCAGCTGCTTTCGGTGTTCCATAACCGCCGCTGGGACAGCGATTTTCTGACGCTAAAGGCGCTACTGGCCGAAGGCACGCTCGGCGAGGTGGCCTATTTTGAATCTCATTTCGACCGCTTCCGCCCGCAGGTGCGTAACCGCTGGCGCGAGCAGGCGGGCGTCGGCAGCGGCATCTGGTACGATTTGGGGCCGCACCTTCTCGATCAGGCGATTAACCTCTTCGGCCTGCCGGTGAGCTTAACCGTCGATCTCGCCCAGCTTCGTCCGGGCGCCCAGGCGACGGACTATTTCCACGCCGTGCTGGCCTATCCGCAGCGTCGCGTTGTGCTGCACGGTTCCCTGCTGGCCGCCGCTGAATCCGCGCGTTATATCGTGCACGGCACCCGCGGCAGCTACATTAAATATGGCCTCGATCCGCAGGAGGATCGCCTGAAGGCGGGCGAAAGACTGCCGCAGGAGGACTGGGGCTATGATATGCGCGACGGCGTGCTGACCCAGGCCGTGGGCGAGGTGATGGCCGAGCAGACGCTGCTGACCGTTCCGGGCAACTATCCGGCCTACTACGCCGCGATTCGCGACGCGTTAACCGGCCACGGTGAAAATCCGGTGCCGGCCGCGCAGGCGATCCAGGTCATGGAGCTTATCGAACTGGGCATTGAGTCGGCGAAAAAGCGCGCGACGCTGAATCTGGCTTAAACGGAGCCCCGGCGTCTGTTGCTATAAATTGTTAAAATTGTAGGTAAACGTCAGGCTAAAACGCCAGCCGCGCTTATCACTGTCGCCCGGCCTGTCGGCCAATGGCCGGGCGCCTTCCACCGTTACCCGATAGTGCTTATCGTCCCCTAACATTACCCCCGCCGCCGCTGAGGCAAGCCGCTGATGGCGGTAGCCGGACTGGTTAAACCAGGTCTGAGCGCTGTCAAGCAGCACGTAGGGCTGCACGCTTTTAAGCCATCTCGCTTCCGGCCGCGCGTGGAGATAGCGCAGCTCAAGCTGCCCGCCGTAGCCGTAATCACCGCTGGCCTCGCCGTCGGGATAGCCGCGACCGAAGCGCTGGGCGCCGAAGGTGACGCGCTCGGCCTCGGGCAGGTCATTATCCGACCAGTCGCCTTCAAGGGCGGTGCTCAGCCGCCAGTTTGGGATAAACAGCCAGCCCGCCTCCAGGTTTCCTTTCCAGCGTGTGAAGTTCAGGTCGCTGCCTTCAGCGGGCGAGGCGTCTGCGCCGAAGGCATCGATACCCTGGCGCAACGTCAGGCGCGACACGAGGCTTGCGGTAGCAAATTCACGGGAACCGTTAACCGAAACTTCTGCCGCCGGATAGCGGGCGTGCTGATGTACCGAAGGCAGATCCAGGGTGTTGCCAAAGCCCTGCGCGCGCAGCCGGTAATCGTTGCGCTTGTCCACATAATCCAGACCGCCGCTGACGCTGAGCTGTTTCTTACGTTCAAGGATCAACGGATAGTTGAGCGAGGCGCCGGCGGTATACTGCTGCGTTTTTTGCCGGGCGTCGATGGATACGCCCTCCGGCAGATAAAGCAGCGGGCTGTAATCGCGCGGGTCTTCCCGGTAGAAGCTGCCTTTAAGCTGCAGCAGCAATCCCTCGTCGGTGAGGTATTGCTGGTAGTTTGCCCCAAGATAGGTTTTACGCGTGTCCTTATCCAGCGGAATAAGCGTGGCCAGCCCCAGCCGATCGCCGTGCGTGGTGAGATTACTCAGCGTGCCGTTTACCAGCGCCAGGTTTTGCCCCTTGCGAAAATCCATCGTCGAGGAGAGATCCCAGCTATGCGGCTGCTTTGCGTCAACCTGCATCGTCGCCGCCCCGTAGATGTTATCGGGCAGGCGGGCGTTTGCCTCCACGACGGTGGCGGGCGTTCTGGCCATCAGCAAACTGTAGCGGTCGAACCTTGCCTGAGTCAGCGGCTTTTCCGTCATCATATGCTGCGCCAGACGGCTTAACCGCACGCCGGCGGCCGCATTTTCACTCTTTATAAAGCTGTGGGCGATATAGCCTTCCACCAGCACGATGCGAACCGTGTCCTGGCGAAAGTTATCCTGCGGCAGGAAGGCATAAGAGAGGGGATAGCCGTCCTGCTTATAGCGTTCGGTAATCGCATTCGTCAGCAAAACGATCTCCCCCAGCGGCACCTTTTTGCCGATCAGAGGACGAAAAGGGGCGACAAGCTCCGGCAGCGGGTAGCGCGTGCCGCCGATAAACTGCACATGCCGTACCGCAACCAGCGTCTGCGCGGTCAGCTTTGGCTGCTGAACCGCAACCGTCACCCGCGGCGCGGCGTTTTGCTTTGTAGAGCTGACGGGCATATTTTGCGAGGGCCTGGCCGGGTTTTCCGGGTCTATCAGGGCGGGAGCCGTATCCGCGTAGCTTACGCACGCGGTGGCACCATAAAGCAGCACGGCGCTAATTCGATGCTTCATCGGCAGGTCCTTCGTCACGCGCTGAAATCAGCTTTAAAATGTATGCTCCCGCCGTTAATACGGGAGCATGCGTGCCGTTATCAATATTATTTTTTAGGCGTCAGAACGCCGCCCAGGGTGGTAGTCAGGCCGCTGACCGGGCCGCCTGTGCTCCCGGCAGCAGCATTGTTGGTGGTAGCGGTATTGGTCGTCAAAGCGGCTGTCAGCCCGGTGGTTACGCCATTAACGGTTGCGCCAAGGTTTGCAGCCAGCCCTTGTTTACCCACGTCGACGTTGGCATCGGCCCCCGCTGATATGCCGCCTGCGCCGGAGCTTCCTGAACCCTGCGCCGGCTTGACCAGGCCGCCGGTATCCGTCACCACTTGACCTACGTTTTGCACAAGCTGCCCGGTACCGTTGAGCGCAGGCGCGCTTTCGCTGACCCGGGCGCCAGCGCCGCTGACGCCGGTGCCTACCGTCGTCAGCAGGTTATTGACCGGCGCGCCAAGTCCCGTCGCGCCGCCCACGGCCTGGGTGGTTTTCTGGGTATCGGTAAGGGCGGTATTTACCGCCCCGGTGGTCGCGGTGGTCAACCTTGTGACACCGTCACTTTGTACGGCCGAGGTCAGGGCGTTGCCCGTACCGGTAACCACTCTGCCGGTAGAGTCGACTACGCCGCCCACGAGGCCCGTCGCGCCGTTAACCGGCGTACCTGAGGTCGTGCTGGCAAGGTTGGTCCCGATAGCCGAAACGGTCGTGCCTAATCCGGACACCGTCCCGGTTGTGCCGGCGAGCGCCGTTCCCAGCCCGTTGGGATTATTAGCGTTGCCGGGCCCCTGGGTTATGCCATTGCTCACGGTGGACACGGCCGTACCCGCGCCTTCAACGGCCAGGGACACGGTTGAGGTAACGGGATTATTGCTAAGTGGGATTTGGCTGCCGACGTCGGTGAGCGTGGAGCCCAGGCCGCTGCCGGCATTTCCCGTATCTTTGAGGATATTATTTACGGCCGAGTTATTCGACGCGGTGCTGGTGCCCCCGCCATCGCCGCCTCCGCCGGTGCCGTCGCCTCCCGTACCCGTGCCGCCGCCGGCGTTTCCGCCTCCGTTACCGGTACCGGCGCCTGCGCCGGAGCCGCCATTGCTTCCGGAACCTGAACCCGTACCGCCGTTACCTGCGGTTGCGCCGTTGCCGTTATTGCCGCTACCGTTGCCTGCGTTTGCGCCATCCCCATTGCCATCGCTGCCGTTACCGGCGGTGCTGCCATCACCGCTGCCTGTTCCTCCATCCGAGCCGGCGCCCGAACCGGCGTTACTGCCGGTGGGCCGGATTGTTTTTCGCCGTATTATGCGAGCCGCCGCCGCTTCCACTACAGGCGGAAAGTGAAAGTGCAAGAAGTACTACCACCGCAACCGCGCTGAGGTGGCCAACGTTATTTGAACGCATAATCATACTCCACAGAATAGAACGCCAGAGGGCGTAATAATAATTGTAAGTTAATTTTTCATCACCGCCATTGGCGCGATAAAATTATTTCATAAAAGGTTAATAAATGACGACGAGATCGCCTTTGTTTTTATTGGTAGTTAATTTTGAATTAATTTCCAATATTTAATCCAATAAAATACAATGAGTTATAATAAACTTTAGAGTGGTTGTTTTATTACATTCAGGCAGCTGGCTAAGCTGCATGATTTTTGTTATTGAGAATGTTCTTAAGGAGAAAATTGCATGACCTTAAAAGAGACATTGTGCTTTATATTAAATTACCGAACGAAGCGGGTAATACAGAATATATGCTTTGAAATTCCCCTTAAATTTCGTGGGTTTCCCATTGCTCGCAACTTTAATAAATTTGATGCAAAGTAAGGAAATGAAGTTCCCGAAACGTTAATGAAGGACAGGACATGGGTTGGTTGCAGCGTCTGAAAATCGATAAATTTTTACTGGTGATGATTGCGGTGGTGGTGGTGGCCTCGCTCTTTCCCTGCGAAGGCGTAGTCAAAACGGGGTTTGAATATCTGACCGCGGTTGCCATAGCGCTGCTGTTCTTTATGCACGGCGCGAAGCTTTCCCGCGACGCGATCGTGGCGGGGATAGGGCACTGGAAGCTGCATCTGGTGGTGTTTCTCAGCACCTTTGCGCTCTTCCCGCTGCTTGGCCTGGCGATGGGCTTTTTGTCGCCCGCCGTGCTTAACCAGCCGCTGTACATGGGCTTTCTCTATCTCTGCGCGCTGCCGGCGACGGTGCAGTCGGCCATCGCTTTTACCTCCGTGGCGGGCGGGAACGTGGCGGCGGCGGTTTGCAGCGCCTCGGCATCCAGCATTCTGGGGATATTTCTCTCGCCGGTGCTGGTCGGCGCGCTGATGAATACCCAGGAAGGGTCGACGGATACCCTGCATGCGATTGGCAAAATTATCATGCAGCTGATGGTGCCCTTTGTGGTTGGCCACCTGTCGCGCCCGCTGATTGGCCGCTGGGTGGATAAGCATAAAAAACTCATCAGCCTGACGGATCGCTCCTCCATTCTGCTGGTGGTGTACGTCGCGTTCAGCGAAGCGGTGGTGCAGGGGATCTGGCATCAGGTTGACGGCTACGCCCTGTTGGGCGTGCTGGCATGCTCAGTGGTGCTGCTGGCGATAGTGCTGTTGATTAATACCTGGGCTGCGCGGCTGCTGGGCTTTAACACCGCCGATGAGATTACCATTGTCTTCTGCGGCTCGAAGAAAAGTCTCGCCAACGGCGTGCCGATGGCGAACGTCTTATTCCCTGCGAGCGCGGTGGGGATGATGGTGCTGCCGCTGATGATTTTCCACCAGATTCAGCTGATGGTGTGCGCGGTCCTGGCCCAGCGCTATGCGCGTAAGACGGCAAAAGAGAAGCGGCAGCTGGAGTCAGCCTCCTGACCCGAGTCGCCGCCGGCGCTATTAAGCAGCGCGCACTTTAGCAAGCAGCGCCTGCTTTTCAGCTTCGCTAAGGAAGGCGATTTTTAAACCATTCTCCTGCGCGGTGCGGATCTGCGCCGCGCTCAGGCCCGCCTGCGGCGCCGCAACGGTATATTCGTGAACGATATCGATGCCCTGAACCGCCGGGTCGTCGGTATTAATGGTCGCCAGCACGCCGTGGTTGAGGAACTTGACCAGCGGGTGTTTATCCAGCGACGCCACTGTGCTGGTCTGGATATTGGATGTCAGGCAGGATTCGATGCCGATGCCTTGCTCCGCCAGGAAATCCATCAGCGCAGGATCCTCAATCGCCTTGACGCCGTGACCAATGCGCTCGGCGCCCAGCTCGCGAATCGCCTGCCAGATGCTTTCCGGCCCGGCCGCTTCGCCCGCGTGCACGGTGATGCGCCAGCCGGCGTCGCGCGCGCGGTTAAAATGATTAAGGAACAGGCTGCCGGGGAAGCCCAGCTCATCGCCCGCCAGATCCAGCGCGGTTATCCGATCGCGGTGGGCAAGCAGGGCTTCCAGCTCGGCCTGACAGGCGGCTTCGCCGAAGGTGCGGCTCAGAATGCCAATCAAACGGGCTTCGACGCCAAAATCACGGCAGCCTTCGCGCACGCCTGCGATAACGGCCTCCACCACTCCGGCAACCGGCAGGCCGTGCGTCATCGCCATATAGCCCGGCGAGAAGCGCAGCTCAACGTAATGCAGGCCGTTACGGGCGGCGTCTTCAATATTTTCCCAGGCTACGCGGCGGCAGGCGTCGAGGGTGGCAAGCACCTTCACGCCCCAGTCCAGCTTCGACAGGAAGCTCACCAGGTCCGGCGCGGTTTCCACCACCTGCACGTGCGGGATCAGGGATTCAACGGTGGTTGCCGGAAGCGGCAAATTATACTGGCGGCCCAGGTCAAGGATAGTTTGAGCACGAATGTTGCCATCAAGGTGGCGGTGCAAATCGGTTAACGGCAGGCTGGTATCAATCATGGTCGCACTCTTTTTTTGATTAAAGTGCGACACATTATAAAAACATTCATAGCCAAAATGCTATCTGCCGGCAGCAATAAGTTGCGCAAATAAAAGGGCGGCGGCCTCCCCGTTGCTTTATTGCAGCGATCGGATAGCGGCGATGAGGCGCTTGACGCCCTCTTCAAGCTTCACCCGCGGGCAGCCGGCGTTGAGCCGGATAAAACCGTTTCCTTCAGCGCCGTAGGTATATCCCGGCATGATGGCGACCTTTTGCTGCTCAATCAGCACTTTTTGCAGAGCTTTATCATCCAGGCCCAGCGGACGCAAATCGATCCACGCCAGATAGGTCGACTGCGGCGGCCGCCAGCTAAGTTGCGCAAACGCCTCGTTCAGCGTACTGGCGACGTACTCAAGATTGCTTTGCAGGTAGGCGCGCAGGGCCTCAAGCCAGGGCTCTCCTTCACGATAGGCTGCGATATGCGCCACCAGCGCCAGCACCGCAGGCGAGGAAAGCCCGTCCTGGCCCTTGAGCACGCCCAGATAGGCCTGCCGATCCTGCTCATCGCTAATCAGCCCGTATGCGCCGGTCAAGGCGGGAATGTTGAAGCTCTTCGAACCGGAGGTAAACAGCGCCCAGCGCCCTTTGCCCACCTCGCACCACGGCGTGTGCCGATGGCCGTCCCAGACCATGTCCATATGGATTTCATCGCTGATGACGCGCACGCTATGGCGTTCGCACAGCTCCGCCATGGTTTCCAGCTCTGCACGCGTCCAGACTTTGCCCGTCGGGTTTTGCGGGCTGCACAGCAGCATGATTTTGCATTCAGGTTTTGCAAGCTGCGCTTCAAGAGCGGCCATATCACACAGCCAGCCCGCGGCGGTATTGCGCAGCGGGGCGCTGAATACCTGGCGATCGTTGCCGGCGATGGCTTTATAAAAGGCGTCGTAGGCAGGCGTATGGATAAGCACCGCGTCGCCCGGGGCGGACCACAGGCGGATCAGCTGCGAAACCATATAGATAACCGACGGACCATAGACCAGGCTTTCAGCATCGACAGCGCTGTTAAAGCGTTTTTGATACCAGTGCGCAACGGCGCCGATAAAATCGTCATTCTTCCAGCGGCTGTAGCCAAGCACCCCGTGCGTAAGGCGCTGCTGCAGCGCCGAGAGAATAACCGGAGCGGTGGGGAAATCCATATCGGAGATGGTGAAGGGCAGCAGATCCGCCGCGCCAAAACGGTCCGCCACGTAATCCCACTGGGTGCACCACGTGCCGTGGCGATCGACCGGAACAGAAAAATCGAACATAGAACCTCACAGCAAAGGGCGCCGCTGCGCCCCTGAGACATTGATAAAGCATTATCGTGCTTAAGGGGGAGTTAATCATGACTGATAAAATCAGGGATAATATTTTCTGGTTTATCCCGGACGACCGAAAACCACGCTTTTCGGTCGTTTGTCATCAACCTTAAGGGCGCCGCCGCGCCCTTTGTGGTTTACGCCTGCGCGGTACTCATCAGGCTGGCCATTTCATCTTTAACCGACTGGACCTGCGGCCCGATAACCACCTGCAGATTGTGCTGGTTTAGCTGCACAACGCCGATGGCGCGAAGGTTTTTCAGCGCGGCGCTGTCCACCAGCGACATATCCTTCACCGTCATCCGCAGGCGGGTAATGCAGTTGTCCAGCGTGACGACATTTTCCGCGCCGCCAAGCGCTGCAAGCATCGCCGGAACGTTGTAGCCGGATTTGCCCACCTGGCCGGCGATCGCTTTTTCCGCGCTGCTGGTGGTGTCGATATCGCGACCGGGCGTTTTGATGTTAAAGCGGGTAATGGCGAAGCGGAAGATGCCGTAGTACGCCGCGAACCAAACCGCGGCCACCACCGGCACCATATACCATTTGGTCGACAGACCGTGCAGGATGCCGAAGACCACGAAGTCGATAACGTTGCCGTCGGTATTGCCGATAGTCACCCCCAGCACCGCCATCATGGTAAAGCCGAGGCCGGTGAGCAGGGCGTGGATGAGATACAGCACCGGAGCCACGAACAGGAAGAGGAACTCCAGCGGTTCAGTGGTGCCGCCCACCACGCAGGCGATAACGCCGGAAATCAGCAGGCCTTTAATCTTGTGGCGGTTTTCCGGACGGGCGCAGTGGTACATCGCCAGGGCCGCGCCGGGCAGGCCGCCCAGGAAGGCCGGCATTTTACCCTGCGAGAGGAAGCGGGTCGCGCTTTCAGAGAAACCGTGCACCGTCGGGCAGCTCAGCTGCGCCTGGAAGATGGTCAGCGCGCCGCTGACGCTGTGGCCGCAGACGTCCATAGTGCCGCCAGCTTCGGTAAAGCGAATCAGCGCCACCAGAATATGCTGCAGGCCAAACGGCAGCAGCAGGCGCTCGCCGGTGCCGAAAATCATCGGGCCGAACACGCCGGCGCTGTTAATCAGGTTGCCGATGCCGGTGATGCCGGCTGCGAATACCGGCCAGATTAAAGGGATAACCAGGCCCACCAGGCCCATCACCACGGTGGTGATAATCGGCACGAAACGGGTGCCGCCGAAGAAGGCCAGCGCGTCCGGCAGGCGGATATTGTGGAAGCGTTTATGCAGCATCGCCACGATAACGCCGGCGATCACGGCGCCAAGAATGCCGGTATCGATGGACTGAATGCCCAGCACGTTCTGAATATTGTTCGCTTTCAGCACCGCGGCATCGGTGGTCGGCAAAATACCTTTGGCGGTTAGCCAGAAGTTAACCCCGAGGTTCATCACCACGTAGCCGACAAAGCCGGCGAAGGCGGCCACGCCTTTGTTTTCGCTCGCCAGCCCCAGCGGGATGGCGATACAGAACATAACCGGCAGGAAGCTGAAGGCAAAAGAGCCGACCTTGCTCATCCAGACAAAGATCAGCTGCAGCGCCGGATTGCCCAGCGCAGGAATTAAGGTGACGACGTCATGGCTGCTTAAAGAGCTGCCGATACCGAGCATAATGCCGCAGAATGACAGCAGCGCCACCGGCAGCATGAAGGTTTTGCCAAGGTTTTGAAAAAATTCCCACAGCGTGACTTTTTGTGATGTATTAGCCGCCATAACGACTCCTGTACCGGGGTTAAAAGACAGTAACGGTGCGAAACAGCGCGGATGATAAAACGTTTTACCAAACTATAGTGCGCGACAGTTCACAGTTTAAAAAGAGAGCTGCGCGCCTGATATACGAGTTTGGGTAAAACGTTTTATCCTGTGCCACAACTGATTCACGGAGGAGCTGTACTGGCTATGAGCACGATGGCAAAGAAAATCACCATTAACGACGTGGCCGACGCCGCAGGCGTCTCGGTTACGACGGTTTCGCTCGTGCTGAGTGGCAAAGGGAGGATCTCTGCGGCTACCGGTACGCGCGTCAATGAAGCCATCGAAAAGCTCGGTTTTGTACGCAACCGGCAGGCGGCGTCGCTGCGCGGCGGACAAAGCGGCGTCATCGGGCTGATCGTCCGCGATTTGTGCAACCCTTTTTATGCGGAGCTGACCGCCGGGCTGACGGATGAACTGGAAAAGCAGGGCAAACTGCTGTTCCTTACCCAAAGCGGCGCTCAAGGCCAGCATATGCAGCGCTGCTTCGATACGCTGCTGGGCCCAGGGCGTGGACGGCATTATTATCGCCGGCGCGGCGGGACAGGGCGCGGAGCTGCGGGAATTAGCGGAGCAAAAAAATCTGCCGCTGGTTTTTGCCTCCCGCGCCAGCTACCTCGACGAGGCGGATATCATTCGCCCGGATAATATGCAGGCCGCGCAGCTGGTGACGGAACATTTAATTAAGCGGGGGCACCAGCGCATCGCCTGGATCGGCGGCCGCGGCTCGTCGCTGACGCGGGCAGAACGCCTGGGAGGCTATTGCGCGACGCTGTTAAAATTCGGCTTGCCTTTCCACAGCGAATGGATAATCGAATGCGAGTCCAGCCAGAAACAGGCGGCGGATGCCATCACCACTTTGCTGCATCACAACCCCACCATTACGGCCGTGCTTTGCCACAACAGCACCATCGCCATGGGCGCGTGGTTCGGCCTGCTGCGCGCGGGCAGACAAAGCGGAGAGGGGAGCCTGGACAGCTATTACGACCGTCACGTCGCCCTGGCCGCCTTTGCGGAGGTGATGGATGACGAGCTGGACGATTTGCCGCTGACCTGGGTTTCGACGCCGGCAAGAGAAATCGGCCGCAGCGCGGGGCAGCGCATCCTGGCGCGAGCGAAGAACGGCGAGGAGGAAATGCGCAGCCAGATAATGCCCGCGCGGCTGGTGGTGCGCAATAGCTAAGGCTGAAAAGCAAAAACCTCCCGAAGGAGGTTTTTTTTACTTACTGCGCAGGCGGCACGGCCGGCGCCGGCGCTTCAGGCTCCGGAGGCGCGACGTCCATTCCCGGCAGGGCAAACATCCCTACCAGTTCGCCCAGCGACATCTGCTCGCCGTTTAGCGACACTTTGCCGCTGCCGTACTGCAGGCTGGTGGTGATGCTATCGTCCTCAACTTTGGTCACGCGGAACATCTGGCCCATGGCCGCAAGGCCCTTGATCTGCTGGCTGGCCAGCTTAGCGGCGTCTTCAGCGTTATAGCCTTCAAGCTGCGCGACCTGCGTCATAAACGCCGTAGCCATATCCATCGGGATAACCAGCCTGCTGTCGAGGGATTTCACATAGCGGTCAAGCTGCTCTTCAGGAGAGTTCGCCGGGCCGGTTGCGCCTGCGGGATCCTTCATATACAGCGAAAGGTTAAAGGTGCTTTCGCCCTTATCGTTTTTCCAGCTCAGCGGCGCAACGGTCACAACCGGGCTGCCTTTTAACAGCAGCGGGAAGTTGGCTGCAAAGACTTCGATGGCTTTTTGCTGATAAATTTCCGGATTTTCCGCCACCGCCGGGTCGGCCAGCAGCTGCTGGGTTTGCGCGTTATAAATTTTGCTGAACTGATGCAGCGCGGCGCCGTCGATATTGCCGACTTTCAGCGTCAGTTTGCCGCTGCCCATATTTTGATTCTGCACCTTCAGCGCATCGATGGCGTAATCGATTTGGCCGGAGAGATGCTTTTTATCCTGCACGTCGGACTTAGCGTTAAGCGTCAGGCCTTCGAGCACCGCCAGCTCCTTGCCTTCCACGGCAACGGCCAGTTTTTCGACCGAGGCTTTTTGCTCGCCCACGCGCTCGTCAAATTCGCTGCGTTCGCTGTTGCCGTCGGTTTTCACGCCGTTGAACGTCATCTGAACGTGCTGGCCGTACTGGTTAACGGTATTCACCAGGCCGCTTTGGGCTTCGCCGGACACGGAGATTTTATTGCCTTCGCCGTCAACGTCCGCGGTGAACTGGCCGCCGCTGAAGGCCATTTTCTCTTCGCCGTTTTGATAGCTCAGCGGCAGCAGCTTGATATCGGATGCCGTCGCGCCGCTGTAGCCCACGCGGGTTTGCGCATCGATAAAGGACTGGCCTTTGGTAATGTCAAACAGCGGCTTAGTGGTGGGGTTGTTGACCAGCACGGTACGGATGGAGGCCATGCCGGGAAGCAAATTGAATTTTTTCAGCTGGGCAAACGGGAAGGGACCGTGGTCGATAGTTTCCGCGAGCACGACGCTCTGGCCGGGTTTCAGAAGCGCGCTTTGCGCGCCCGCCGTTGGCTTAACGACCAGCTGCATGCTGCTGTGGAACAGGCCGCGGTGGTAATCCTGATAGCTCAGCGTCAGGCCGGCTTCCGGCGAGGTCCTGTTTAATTCGGCGTTGGCATTGCCAATCATCTCAGCCATGCGTCCTTCAAGCTGTTTACCGGTGTACCAGGCCGCGCCCGTCCACACCACGCCCAGCGCAACAATTACACCTACCGCAACCAGTGATTTTTTCATCGTGTCCTGTCCATTTTGAAGCGGCGGTCAGACATCCCCTGACCGCCGAATGAAAAACGCCCGCGGGCGTTTTAGAAAACTATCGCTCTAAGCTTAGCAATCCACACGTAAAAGATCAGTAAGTTACTTAAAATCAGAGCCTGTTGTACACGCGGGCGATACGGCCTACGCCGCTTGCGGAAACCGGAGATTCGTTGGCCGCGATAAAGGCGGACTCGCCGGGCCTGAGTACCAGCTGCTGCTCGCCTTTGCTAAGCACGGTTTCGCCTTCCACGCAGAAGATAATCGCTGCGCTATCCTGCGCCAGCTCGGCAGGCGTTGCGTTCAGATCGTGTAAGGAGAAGGCGAAATCAGCCACCGGAACAGGGAAGTCCAGCTCGCTGCCGTTTTGCTGCGGCTGCGTCAGCAGTTCGTCCGCGGGCTTGGGCTCAAACCTGACGTTTGCGACCAGCTCCGGAATATCGATGTATTTCGGCGTCAGGCCCGCGCGCAGCACGTTGTCCGAGTTCGCCATAACCTCCAGCGCCACGCCTTTAAGGTAGGCGTGAGGCGTTTCGGCAAACAGGAACATGGCTTCGCCCGGCTGAAGTTTAACCACGTTGAGCAGCAGCGGGGAGAACAGGCCGCTGTCGTCGGGATAGAATTCGGCGATCGCGCGAATGGTTTCCCACGGCTCGCCCTGCTGGCCGTTCAGCGCGGCTTTCAGGATGGCTAACGCGCGGGATTTTTCCTCGCCCTGCATATTCAGCAGGCTGGCGAACAGCTGGGCCAGGCGTTCGGCACCGGGCTCCTGCAGGAAGTGGGCGATGGCGCCGTGCGCGCCGGATACCGGTTGCAGCAGGGAAACAATTTCAGAAAATTCGCGAAAGGCGTTCATGGCGAGGAACGGGGTTAAGGCGAAGACCAGCTCGGGCTTGTGGTTAGGATCTTTGTAGTTACGCTCGGCTGCGTCAAGGGGGATGCCGGCCGCGTTTTCTTTGGCAAAGCCGATTTCAGAAGCTTTTTTGTTCGGGTGTACCTGAATGGAGAGCGGCTGATCGGCGCAGAGCACTTTGAAGAGGAACGGCAGCTCGCCAAATCGCCGGGCGACGGCCTGGCCGAGGGCGGCGTTCTGGTCGGCGTCAATCACCTCGCGCAGGGCGCGCGGCTGGCCGTTTTCCAGCACTTTCGAGCTGCTTTTAGGGTGCGCGCCCATCCACAGTTCCGCCATCGGCAGGTTTTCAGGATTCTGTACGCCGTAGAGATCCGTTAAGGCGGTTTTACTTCCCCATGCGTAGTTCTGCACCGAGTTGATTAATTTTTGCATTATCAAGCCCTGTTCTAATGTAGATAAGATTCCGGCTATTAAACCAATTATCCGTGGGGAAGTAACCAGGGCAGCAAAAAGTCGTATTAGTCTCAGTTTTTGTTAAAAAATTGTGTAGCATGTCGTGATTCGATTTTTAACAAGGCGCAAGATGGCGCCCGAAGCCAAAATAATTAACGTAGCTGATGTCGTAAGTGAGAGAACAATGCCGAACAAAGCCTTTCATTATCAAGAGCCGTTCCCGTTAAAAAAAGATGAAACCGACTATTACCTGCTGAGCAAAGACTATGTTTCCGTCGGTGAGTTCGAAGGGCAGGAAGTCCTGAAAGTTGACCCGCAAGCCCTGACCCTTCTCGCCCAACACGCCTTCCACGATGCCTCATTTATGCTGCGCCCGGCCCATCAGCAGCAGGTTGCCGACATCCTTAGCGATCCCGAAGCCAGCGAAAACGACAGGTACGTCGCGCTGCAGTTCCTGCGCAACTCAGAGATAGCCGCCAAAGGCATTCTGCCTACCTGCCAGGATACCGGCACGGCCATTATCGTCGGCAAAAAAGGCCAGCGCGTGTGGACCGGCGGCGGCGACGAGGCCCGCGTTGTCGCAGGGCGTCTATAACACCTACATCGAAGACAACCTGCGCTATTCCCAGAACGCCGCGCTGGATATGTACACCGAGGTGAATACCGGCACCAACCTGCCTGCGCAAATCGATCTCTACAGCGTGGACGGCGCGGAGTACAAATTCCTGTGCATCGCCAAAGGCGGCGGCTCGGCCAACAAAACCTATCTCTATCAGGAAACCAAGGCGCTGCTAAGCCCGGGCAAGCTGAAGGATTATCTGGTGGAGAAAATGCGCAGCCTCGGCACCGCCGCGTGCCCGCCGTACCACGTCGCCTTTGTTATCGGCGGCACCTCGGCGGAGTCCACGCTTAAAACCGTCAAGCTCGCCTCCACTAAATATTACGACGGCCTGCCGACGGAAGGTAACGAGCACGGCCAGGCGTTCCGCGATATTCAGCTGGAAGCAGAGCTGTTAAAAGAAGCGCAGAACCTTGGCCTTGGCGCGCAGTTCGGCGGCAAATACTTCGCGCACGATATTCGCGTGGTGCGCCTGCCGCGACACGGCGCTTCCTGCCCGGTCGGCATGGGCGTTTCTTGCTCCGCGGACAGAAACATCAAAGCGAAGATCAACCGCGACGGCATCTGGCTGGAAAAGCTGGAGCACAATCCGGGCAAATTTATTCCGCAGGCGCTGCGCCAGGCGGGGGAAGGCGAGGCGGTTAAGGTCGACCTCAATCGTCCGATGAGTGAAATCCTCAAACAGCTTTCAGGGTATCCGGTTTCTACGCGTCTTTCCCTGAGCGGGACTATTATTGTGGCACGCGATATCGCTCACGCTAAGCTCAAGGAGCGCATCGACAGCGGTGAAGGCCTGCCGCAGTACGTGAAGGATCACCCGATTTATTACGCCGGCCCGGCAAAAACGCCGGACGGCTATGCTTCCGGTTCGCTTGGGCCAACCACCGCAGGGCGCATGGACTCCTATGTGGATCTGCTGCAGGCCAACGGCGGCAGCATGGTTATGCTGGCGAAAGGCAACCGCAGCCAGCAGGTGACCGACGCCTGCCACAGGCACGGCGGCTTCTATCTGGGCAGCATTGGCGGCCCGGCGGCGGTGCTGGCGCAGCAAAGCATTAAGAGTCTGACCTGCGTCGAATATCCGGAGCTGGGAATGGAAGCCATCTGGAAAATAGAAGTAGAGGACTTCCCGGCCTTTATTCTGGTGGATGACAAGGGCAACGACTTCTTCCAGAAAATACACGCCTCGCAGTGTACAAGGTGCGTGAAATAAACCACTGAAACCGCGCGCGCCGACGCTTTTTTAAGCTCAAAAGGAGAGACAAATGGCATCCAGTCGTATCGAAAAAGATTCCATGGGACCCATTGATGTTCCGGCAGACCGGCTCTGGGGGGCGCAAACCCAGCGCTCGCTCGAGCATTTCCGCATTTCTACGGAAAAAATGCCCGTAGCGCTGATTCAGGCGCTGGCGTTGACCAAGCGTGCGGCGGCCAAAGTGAACATGGATCTCGGCTTGCTGGCGGCGGAGCGCGGGAAAGCGATACTGGCCGCCGCAGACGAAGTGCTGGAAGGCAGGCATCCTGATGAGTTCCCGCTCGCCATCTGGCAGACCGGCTCGGGCACCCAAAGCAACATGAACATGAACGAAGTGCTGGCGAACCGCGCAAGCGAGCTGCTGGGCGGAGCCCGCGGCATGGAACGCCTGGTGCATCCCAACGATGACGTGAACAAGAGCCAGAGCTCCAACGACGTTTTCCCGACGGCGATGCACGTTGCAGCGGTTATCGCGGTACGCGAACAGCTCATTTTGCAGCTCAGGGTGCTCAAAGACACTTTGCAGGACAAAGCGGAAGCCTTCCGCGACATCGTCAAAATCGGCCGCACGCATCTGCAGGACGCCACGCCTTTGACGCTCGGCCAGGAAATCTCCGGCTGGGTGGCGATGCTTGAGCACAACCTTAAGCATATCGAACAAAGCCTGCCCCACGTGGCGGAGCTGGCGCTTGGCGGCACCGCGGTAGGTACGGGGCTGAACACGCATCCCGAATACGCCGTACGGGTGGCGAAGGAGCTGGCTGACATCACCGGTCAGCCTTTCGTTACCGCGCCGAATAAATTCGAGGCGCTGGCCACCTGCGATGCGCTGGTCCATCTGCACGGCGCGCTCAAAGGTCTGGCCGCGTCGCTGATGAAAATCGCCAACGACGTGCGCTGGCTGTCGTCCGGCCCGCGCTGCGGCATCGGCGAAATCGCCATTCCTGAAAACGAGCCGGGCAGCTCCATCATGCCGGGCAAAGTAAACCCGACCCAGTGTGAAGCCATGACCATGCTGTGCTGCCAGGTGATGGGCAACGACGTGGCGGTGAACATCGGCGGCGCATCCGGCAACTTTGAGCTGAACGTCTATCGCCCGATGGTTATCCACAACGTGCTGCAGTCGATTCGCCTGCTGGCCGACGGCATGGAGAGCTTTAACGAGCACTGCGCCGTCGGCATCGAGCCGAACCGCGACCGCATCAGCCAGCTGCTGAATGAATCGCTGATGCTGGTGACGGCGCTGAATACGCATATCGGCTACGACAAAGCGGCGGAAATCGCCAAGAAGGCGCATAAAGAGGGGCTGACCCTGAAGGCCTCCGCGCTGAAGCTGGGCTACCTGAGCGAAGAGGAGTTTGACGCCTGGGTACGGCCGGAAGAGATGGTCGGCAGCATGAAGTCCTGACCCTGGAGCCTGAGCGCCTCTTCGGAGGCGCTTTTTTATTGCTCGCAATACAGGTGCAGACGCGGGATCAGTAACCGCAGCGCCTGCGCTTCGGGTTTGTAGCGGTGACGAATATTCTCCGCGTCATAATTTAACAGCTCGCCTGTCTCCGGCGGCATCTCGCCTTTATCGCGCTGGCACAGCACGACCAGGGGCGAAGGGCAGGCGAGCTGCACCTGCTTTTGCCGTTCCTGATACCACACCCGCGCCACCGGCTGCACCTTCACCGGCCGCTTGATTTTCAGCTTCGCGCCCGCGCAGAGCATGGCGACGTTATTCATCTCCCGCTCGATTTGCGCGGCCCACTGTTCGCGCGTGTAAGGCGGCACGGCGCGGTTTGCCTTGCGGCTTTTCTCCAGCATCGCCATAACCTCGTCGCGGGTCAGATTTTTGATTATCTGCTTGTTGGCCCAGCCGAAGCGCAGCGTGGTGGGATTATCGATAAGGGAAATGGCGCGGTAGGCATTGAGCGTAATCAGGCCGGGAAGATGGCGGTGCACCCACTCAAAGCGCTGCACGCTCGCAAGGCCCGAATCAACGCTGATAATCTTCTCCAGCGCGAGTTTGCGCTGATTTATGCAGGCGATCAGGTCATTGATCTCCCGGTATTGCTCAGCGCTTACGTCGTAACAAACGGCGCCGGGAAGGCGCACCGCGGCCTTGCTGCTGATTTTTTCCGACTGCTGCTGGATGAAGAGGCGGGTAAAGTGCGCAAGCGTCTTCTCATGCGCCTCCTTGCCGACCAGCTGCCTGACTTCAATCTGCGTCAGCGGCTCGTGCTCCTGACCTTTCTCTATTAGCGGCAGGGTAAACACGCGGCCCACCAGCAGGCGACAGGCCGCCAGCTGTTCCTGCAACTGGTGCAGATC
This sequence comes from Dryocola mayonis, assembly GCF_051307045.1. Taxonomy (NCBI): domain Bacteria; kingdom Pseudomonadati; phylum Pseudomonadota; class Gammaproteobacteria; order Enterobacterales; family Enterobacteriaceae; genus Dryocola; species Dryocola mayonis. Next base: position 2,270,533 of record NZ_CP150452.1, on the reverse strand, counting down.
CCGCTCCAGCTCGCGGAAGGTGGTGGTCAGTCGTTCAATCAGGTCGTAGTCAGTCATCGCGCGCCCACTTTAGTTACAACATACTTATAAGTTATAACACAGGAAATATAACCTGACCACCAGCGTCGCCATCGGTCAGGCAGGTTAAAAAGGGCCTCAGGCAGCAGGCAGGGACGGAGCGCCGGAAAGCGTGACGGGCCAGCTAAAGCGGAAACGGGCGCCGCCCAGAGCGCCGCTATCCACGCTGACCGCCCCGCCCATGGCTACGGCAACGGAGTGAACAATCGCCAGCCCCAGGCCGCAGCCGCCGGTGGCCCTGTCCCGGCTGGGGTCCAGGCGCACAAAGGGCTGGAAAACGCGTTCGCGTTCCTGCTCGGGAATGCCCGGCCCGTCGTCTTCGACCTGCAAAACGGCGCTCTGCGCATCCAGCCACAGGCTGACGCGCAGCTTTTGCCGGCTGTAGCGAAGGGCGTTATTGATCAGATTATCGATAACCCGCTCCATCAGGCGCAGATCAATCTGCCCGAAAATGCCGGCGGCGGGGCACTCCAGTTCGATATGCCGATGGGGATGAATCAGGCGGACGTCGGCAATATGGCTCCGCAGCCAGTCCGGCAGGTCAACCTGCGAAAGGTGCAGGTCGGTCTGAGGACGGTCGAGGCGGGCGTAGGTCAGCAGCTCATCAATCAGGCCTTCGAGCTGGCCGATATCACGGTTAAGGGCCTGCGACTCTTCGTCGGTAAGGTTATCGCTCATCTCCAGCCGGTAGCGCAGGCGAACCAGCGGCGTACGCAGTTCGTGGGCGATGCCGTCGATCAGCAGCTTTTTACTGGCGATCAGCGCGTTAATGTCGTCCGCCATCTGGTTAAAGGCAACGCCCAGGCGTTCAAAGCTGGAGGCGCTGTCAAAATGAATGCGCTCGTCCAGATGCCCTTTGCCAAGCCGCTGCGCCGCGGTTTCCAGCTTCAGCATGTCCTGCCAGTGCGGGCGCATCCAGATGAAAACGGGGAAGGCGAGGGAGATGGCGATAAAAATCATCAGCGCGATATCAAGCAGGCGCATCTGATGCAGGAAAAATAAATAGGGTATAGGGCCGACGGCCAGAACGTAATGGCTGCGGGGAATGCGCTGGATAAACGTATATTCATCGTCGAGGGCGACGATTTCGCCTTCGCGCAGATGGCGCGCGGTCATCTCATCAAGCTTGAATTTGCTCATCGGCTCGATGTTCAGCTTAAACGAAAGGTTAAGATCGAGGTCGTTGATGGTTTTATTCCAGTCGCGGGGGGGAATTTCCCGCAGCTCGCTGCGCATCAGATAGAGGGAGCTTTTCATCAGGTCGTCCAGCGACTGTCGCCCCGCGCGCTCGGCGGTAAATTTATAGACCAGCCCGACCAGCATAGTCATCACCAGAAAGCAGACAAACAGCAGGAGATAAAACTGAATAAACAGCTTTTTCATTCAATATCACCGATAAAACAACGAATTAATTAGTTGACCCTGGGCGGCCGGGGCATTACGGGGGATGACCGTATCCGCCAATACGCTTATTCAGGAACGTAATCCGATCGCCGCAGGTGCATTTACCCACGCCGGGCAAACGGTGTAAACCATTTCAGCATTTTCATTAGCCATCCGTTTCGCGATGCGCGCCTGGTTTGCGCCGGCTTCATTATTTCTGCTCAATTTTTGTGTAAAATGGCCGCCTAAGGTAAATCCGAGTATCCATCATGAAAAACTTTCAGCTCTACGTCGGCGGCGTTAACGACATCACCTACCGGTATGATATTCAGAAAACAGGTGATGCCTTTAGCGTTCGCATTTTCAATCTGGCCAGCAGGCAGCCCGTCGAAGATGGCGTTAAGTCTCTTCGCAGCATCACCTCGCAGGATGTCATCGCCGAGTGCGTCTCGCACTACAACCGGCGCGCAAAAAGCGTCAAAGGTTTCCTCAGATGGCTGGGATTCCACTAGCGCAGACCCCGGCTGAGCCCGGGGTTTTTTATATCTGTCATATATTCTGCGGCCGCTAAAGCTGAAGAAGCGGCTTTTTTATCAAAAATGACCCCGCGGTTAAAACATTCGTTCCTCCTTCTGCCATCCCTATGGCCTGACACAAGCCAGGGTTGAATCTCGGATTTATTATGTTATAACGTAACAATTCGAGCAAAGGGACATACAGGAGAAAGTAACGATCATGAAGAACGCCGCTATTTTACTGGGGCTGGGAGCCCTGCTTGGCAGCCCGCAGGTTTTTGCGCATGCGCATCACCACGGAAAGCCTTTGACGCAAGCGGAACAGAAAGCCAGTGAAGGCGTGTTTGACGATAAAAACGTCAAGGACCGCGCGCTGAGCGACTGGGACGGCATCTGGCAGTCGCTGAACCCGTATTTATTACAGGGCGACCTGACGCCGGTTCTGGAACAAAAGGCGAAAAAGAGCGGGAAATCCATTGCCGAGCTGGAAGCCTATTACCAAAAGGGCTATGCGACCGATATCGAAACCATTGGCATTGAAAACAACGTTATGGAGTTCCACGTCGGGAAAGAGGTGAGGTCGTGCGAGTATAGCTACCAGGGGTTTAAAATCCTCAACTATGTCTCCGGGAAGAAAGGCGTCCGCTATTTATTTACCTGCCCGGACAGCCAGTCAAAGGCGCCGAAATACGTCCAGTTTAGCGATCATATTATTGGCCCGCGCAGCTCCCAGCATTTCCATCTATTTATGGGCAACGCGTCACAGGACGCGCTGCTAAAAGAAATGGACAACTGGCCTACGTTTTATCCCTACAACATGACGAAAGCGCAGATAGTGGACGAAATGCTGCACCATTAACGAAATTAATGCCGCCCTGAGGCGGCATTTTTTCAGGCTTAACTCTCCCAGGCATGGGGAGCAAACAGGTAGCCCTTATTGCGCACGGTTTTAATACGGAAGGGCTCGGTCGCGCTGTCGTAGAGCTTTTTGCGCAGCCGGGAGATGGCGACGTCCACGCTTCGGTCCATGCCGTCATAGCTTACGCCGCGCAGGTTTTTCAGCAGCGCGTCCCTGTCCATGATTTGCCCGGCGTGGGTCGCAAGCTCCCAGAGCAAATCAAAATCCGCCGTCGAAAGCGCAATATTCTCGTCGCCGAGCGTGACCTGCCGATTGAGCGGATCGATGCACAGCGCGCCAAACCTCATCGCCTTATGCGGTTTTAACGCAGCCGGCGTGGTTTCAACGGTGTGCTGGGCCGAAATGCGCTGGCGTAAATGCAGGCGCAAACGCGCCAGCAGCACGGCGGGCGGCGTGGTTTTCAGAATATAGTCGTTCGCGCCCATTTCCAGCGACAGAATATGGTTCATATCGCTGTCCAGCGAGGTGAGCAGAACAATAGGGCCATCCCACTGCGGACGCAGATCGCGGCACAGCGTCATGCCGTCTTTGCCGGGCAGCATCACATCCAGAAGCACCAGGTCGGGTTGCTGTTGTTTAATCACCGCTTCGGCGCGGTCGCCGCGGCTTTCGACGATCACTTCAATGTCGTGTTTACCCAGGTAGGCTGCAATCAGCGCGCCCACTTCGGGGTCGTCTTCCACATATACGATTTTGTTCATAACCCGGCATGTCAGGTAAAAGAGGAAACATACACCGAGCGAATCTATTACGCCATAAATCGCTGGTAAACAGATTTATCGAAGAGGGCGGCCGCCGTCCACCGCATGGGTACGCCCGGTAACGTACCGGCTCGCCAGCAGATACTTCACCAGCGAGACTATCTCTTCTTCGCCCGGCGCGATCTTCATCAGTGATTTATTCAACGCCTCTTTACGGTAACCGGCGTCATCATGCTCGTTAAATAAAATCATCGCCGGGGCGATGGCGTTGACCTTCACTTCGGGAGCAAGCTTGCGGGCGAAAGAGCGCGTAAGGTTATCTAACGCGGCTTTACTGGCGGCGTAGGCGATATGTTTGTCGCTTCCGCGTTCGACCACGTAGTCGGTGAAGTGAATAATGTCCGCACTGGCGTGGCCACGCCCGCGCAGCAAAGGCTCAAGCAGATGGTTTAACAGGTAGGGAGCATGGACGTGGATTTGCAGCATGGCGGCAAGCGTTTCGCCGTGCGCAACCGCGGAGGATTCAGCCTGCCAGGCGCTGGCGTTGTGAATGATGGCGCGCAGGCCGTCGCAGCGCGCCAGCACGCTGTCAGCGAAGGTCCTGATCCCCTCATCGGTAGAGAAATCGCCCGGCAGGCAAAGCGCGCCCGCCTGTTCGAGCTCGTCAATGGAGGCGTAGCGCGTTCTGAAACTGACGATAACGGGCTGCTGACGAGCCAGAAAATCTTTCGCCAGCGCAAGACCGATACGGCGGCCGGCGCCGGTAATCAGCACCGGCCGGGTGGAACACGCTTTATCCATTAGGGGCTTCTCCTTGCTTGCGTTCGGGCGTTATCTCACCAGCATCCACGTCGCCGGGAACGCGGCGACCAGTATCCCGGCGATAATCGCTTTTTCCTGCACGTTGAGCTTGATTTCATGGCTGTGCGTGCTGCGGGCGTACATGAAAACAAGCAGCCCCGGGGCATACAGTACCACCGAAAGAAGCAGGTGCATCGGGCCGGAGGCGTAGAGCAGCCACAGCCCGTAAATGCATGCGCCAAGGCCGATGGCCTGATACAGCGGTCGGGTGGCGACTTTCAGCAGATAAGCGCCCACCAGGAAATAGGGCACGAGGATCATCTCTGAAGCGATGGTCAACAGCGTGTTGTAATCGGAGCCCGTAAGCCAGATCAGCACCAGGCAAACCTGCACGCTGATGTTCGTCAGCCACAGCGACGCCGAAGGCGCGTTGTTTTTATTCTGGCGCGCAAAAATTTTTGGGAAAGCCTTATGCGTGGCGGCGAGGAAAGGCACTTCCGCGGCCATAATCGTCCAGCTCAGGTAGGCGCCGCATACGGAAACGATCAGGCCCGCGGCGATGATCACCTCGCCCCACGGGCCCATCATCTCCACCATGATGCCCGCCATGGACGGGTTGCGCATCGCCGCCAGCTCAGGGCGGGCCACCACGCCAAGAGAAAGCAGGGTCACCAGCAGATAAACGCCCAGCGCGGCAATCACGGCGAGCAAGGTTGCGCGGCCGACATCTTTTTTATTGCGCGCGCGCGCGGAAACCACCACCGCGCCTTCAACGCCGATAAACACCCACAGCGTAATCAGCATGGTGTTTTTCACCTGCTCCCAGACCGGCACGCCCAGCTGCAGGCCGGAAAAGTCGAGGCTGAAGGTAGGAAGCCGGAAAGCCATGGCTGCAAGGACGATAAACATCCCGAGCGGCAGAAGTTTGGCGAGGGTGGCGACCAGATTAATGCTGGCGGCCGTTTGCACGCCGCGCAGCACCAGCCAGTGAACCATCCACAGCAAGACGGAGGCGCCGACGATAGACTGCCAGGTATTGCCGTCGCCAAACAGGCGCAGCTCGGGCGTATCGGTAAAGAAGCTTAACGCCGAGAAGACGATAACCAGGTAAGAGACGTTAGCGATGACCGCGCACAGCCAGTAGCCCCAGGCGGAGCAAAAACCGATTAATTCACCGAAACCTGCCCGTGCGTAGGTGAAGATTCCGCCGTCGAGATCCGGACGCAGACGGGTCAGCACCAGCATGGCGAGCGCCAGCAGCAGAATGCCCGCTCCGGTGATAGCCCAGCCGATCAACAGCGCCGCAGGGCTTGCTACGCTTGCCATGTTTTGCGGCAGGCTGAATACCCCGGCGCCGAGCATCGAGCTGAGGACCAGTGCGGTTAACGCGGCGAGGCCAAGTTTCTTTTCCATAGGTGTCCAGTAAAGGTGAGCCAGGATCCAGAATAATTATTATGCTTTGACGCATAAAAATGGTGGATCACGCTAAGGCGCGGAATTTTACGGAGTGTCGCCACTGCTTGCAATCAGATGCGCCGGAAATTGGACCAACAGCGCAAAAAGAGGACATAAAAAAGGGCAGCGAAGGCTGCCCCGGGAAATTTTTAACGTTTATTTATAGAGGTCCGCGCTGATGGTCATGTTGCCGCCACGCTCCTGCCACTGACGGGTCACGTGATAGAACTTCGCCCCTTTTTTGGCGGCGCGCTTCGCGACCTGGTACGACACTTCGGTCATGCCGCTGTAGTTGCCGGTAAACTTGATGCTGTCGAACGGCACCATCTGGGCGGCGGTAACCTTATTAAGCTCCTGGATCTTAGTCCCGTCCGGCAGGGTGACAGTGTAACGCCCGCCTTTTGATGACTGGGTTTCAAAGAAGCGGCCCACGTCGCTGCTTGGCATAGAAGAGGTGGCAACGCCTGGGATTTCAACTTTTGCGGCGGCTGTGCCACCGGCGGCAATCGCCGCTTTACCGGCTTCAGAGTTTGCAGGAATGGCGTCGGGGCTTTGCACTACGCGCTTTTTCGCATCGGCTTTGTAGATGAACGCGGTAATGCGCTGGTTGCCGCCCTGGTTTGCATCAACCTGGCGCACGATATAGTAAGAGGCGGCGCCTTTTTGCCTGGCCGCTTTGGTAATGGCGTCGTTCACTTCCGGCTGGCTGCGGAAGAAACCCTGTACGGTAACGGTGTCGAAAGGCTCAAGCAGGTAGGGCCTGATCCTTTGGCAGCTCCATCACGCCATTGATGACGCGGTTGCCTTCGGCTGCGGCTTTCGGCGCATCGGCATGGAAAATATCCGCCACCACGCGCCAGTTGCCGCTGTTGCCGGTGTCGTTCAGATCCTGAATATAGAAAGAAGCGGCGCCGGCGTCGTCAGCGCGGCGAGAGACGGCTTTAGCCGCATCGCTGATCGCCGTAAAACGACCCGTTACGATGATGCGATCAAAAGGTTTAAGAGAGGCCGCTTGCTCCGGGGTCAATTCCTGCGCTGCCTGGGCAGACAGCGTCGTCAGGGAGATAAGTGCTGACGCCAGAAGGGTGTTCTTGAGCTTCATAAAAATAATCCTTCGCCTTGCGCAAAATGAATACTAATACCGCATTCTCTGAAAGTTACCAGTAAGCGGCAGATTATGCATCGAATGAGGGCTACTGTCTGCGGCATTTTTCAAAGCGTTAACCTGCCGCGGCAGAATTTCCATAACTAAAAATTATATCTCCTGAATTTGCCCGCTTGACCAGTAAAAGTGATAAAGCTTACGACTTATTTAGTTAATACAATGTTAAAACTGGCTTTTGACGCGGCGCAGAATCATGTTTTCCCGCTTCGCTTAAGCGTATTATCAGGTGTCAGCGATGAATTTTAGTTAAAAATAGCTAGTTTAAGGTCTGGACACTGAGATTTTGCGGTAAAGATACAAATACTGCGATCGCGATGTGGATCACAGGCGTTATTTTCAGTAGGTTATAAAAAGTTTGTTACAGATGTATTTTTTGTTGAAGTGGTAACGGAGATGACGTTTGTCAGGGGTACAGACAACGGGCATACGGTTGGCCGCGGCAACGTCTGACAAACCATCATAATAAACAGATGGAAGGGAATACTATGCGTATTGGTGTACCAAAAGAGCGGTGGGCCGGTGAATCCCGCGTGGCTGCCACACCGAAAACCGTGGAACAACTGCTGAAGCTGGGATTTACCGTCGCCGTTGAAAGTGGCGCGGGCAATCTGGCGAGCTTTGATGATGAAGCTTTTGCGCAGGCGGGAGCCACCGTTACCGACACTGCCGATGTCTGGCAATCCGATATCATCCTGAAGGTTAACGCTCCCCAGGACGATGAAATCGAGCTGATGCGTGAAGGCTCAACGCTTGTGAGCTTTATCTGGCCGGCGCAAAACGCCGAGCTGCTTGAGAAGCTCGCCGCCCGCAACGTAACCGTCATGGCGATGGACTCGGTGCCGCGTATTTCGCGCGCTCAGTCTCTTGACGCCCTGAGCTCAATGGCCAACATTGCCGGCTATCGCGCCATCGTTGAAGCCGCTCATGAATTCGGCCGCTTCTTTACCGGACAGATAACCGCGGCCGGCAAAGCGCCTCCGGCGAAGGTAATGGTCATCGGCGCGGGCGTAGCAGGCCTTGCGGCGATAGGCGCGGCAAACAGCCTTGGCGCCATCGTGCGCGCTTTCGACACCCGCCCTGAGGTAAAAGAGCAGGTGCAGAGTATGGGCGCCGAGTTCCTTGAGCTCGACTTTAAAGAAGAGGCGGGCAGCGGCGACGGCTATGCCAAAGTGATGTCCGAAGCCTTTATCAAAGCCGAGATGGAGCTCTTTGCCGCGCAGGCGAAAGAGGTCGACATCATCGTTACCACCGCCCTGATCCCGGGCAAGCCGGCGCCGAAGCTCATCACCCGTGAAATGGTGGACTCCATGCAGGCGGGCAGCGTGATTGTCGATCTGGCGGCGCAAAACGGCGGCAACTGCGAATACACCGTGGCCGACAAAATTACCGTGACGCCAAACGGCGTGCGCGTCATTGGCTATACCGATCTGCCGGGCCGCCTGCCGACCCAGTCCTCGCAGCTGTACGGCACCAACCTGGTGAACCTGCTAAAACTGCTGTGCAAAGAAAAAGACGGCAATATCAACGTCGATTTTGAAGACGTGGTTATCCGCGGCGTGACGGTTATTCGCGAAGGCGAAGTCACCTGGCCTGCGCCGCCGATTCAGGTTTCCGCGCAGCCTCAGGCGGCGCAGCCGAAAGCTGCCGCTGCGGTAGAAGAGAAAAAACCGGCATCCCCATGGCGCAAATACGCCTTGATGGCGCTGGCGATTATTCTGTTCGGCTGGCTTGCGGACGTCGCGCCGAAAGAGTTCCTCGGCCACTTTACGGTGTTCGCCCTGGCCTGCGTGGTGGGCTACTACGTGGTGTGGAACGTTTCGCACGCGCTGCATACGCCGCTGATGTCGGTGACCAACGCTATTTCGGGGATCATCGTGGTCGGCGCGCTTTTACAGATTGGGCACGGCGGCTGGGTCAGCTTCCTGAGCTTTATCGCCGTGCTGATTGCCAGCATCAATATTTTTGGTGGTTTCACCGTCACTCAGCGCATGCTGAAAATGTTCCGGAAGAACTAAGGGGTAACAAATGTCTGGTGGATTAGTTACAGCTGCATACATTGTTGCCGCGATCCTGTTTATTTTCAGCCTGGCCGGGCTGTCAAAGCACGAAACCTCGAAGCAGGGCAACCTGTTCGGCATGGCCGGGATGGCGATTGCGCTTGTGGCGACCATCTTCGGGCCGGAAACGGGCAACGTCGTGTGGATAATCGTTGCGATGGTTATCGGCGGTGCTATCGGCATGCACCTTGCGAAGAAAGTCGAAATGACGGAGATGCCGGAGCTGGTGGCGATTCTGCACAGCTTCGTGGGTCTGGCGGCGGTTCTGGTTGGCTTTAACAGCTATCTGGATCATGCGCCGGGCCTCGAGCCCGTGATGGAAAACATCCATTTAACGGAAGTTTTCCTCGGCATCTTTATCGGGGCGGTGACCTTCACGGGTTCAATCGTGGCCTTTGGCAAACTGCGCGGCAAGATCTCTTCTAAACCGCTGATGCTGCCGAATCGTCACAAGCTGAATCTGGCGGCGCTGGTGGTGTCCTTCGCCTTGCTGATCGTCTTTGTCCGTACCGAAAGCATTGGCCTGCAGGTGATGGCGCTGCTGTTGATGACCATTATCGCGCTGGCTATCGGCTGGCACCTGGTGGCGTCTATCGGCGGCGCGGATATGCCGGTGGTGGTTTCAATGCTCAACTCTTATTCCGGTTGGGCCGCGGCGGCCGCGGGCTTTATGCTCAGCAACGACCTGCTGATTGTGACCGGCGCGCTGGTGGGTTCTTCGGGCGCCATCCTGTCTTACATCATGTGTAAGGCGATGAACCGCTCGTTCATCAGCGTTATCGCAGGCGGCTTCGGCACCGACGGCTCGTCTACTGGCGAAACCGACGAGGCAGGGGAGCACCGTGAAATCACCGCGGAAGAAACGGCAGAAATGCTTAAGAGCTCCAGCTCGGTGATTATCACCCCGGGCTACGGGATGGCGGTTGCGCAGGCGCAGTATCCGGTGGCGGAAATCACCGAGAAGCTGCGCGCTCGCGGGATCAAAGTACGCTTTGGTATTCACCCGGTTGCGGGCCGTCTGCCGGGCCATATGAACGTATTGCTGGCCGAGGCGCGCGTGCCTTACGACGTGGTGCTGGAAATGGATGAGATCAACGATGATTTCAGCGATACCGACACCGTGCTGGTCATCGGCGCTAACGATACGGTCAACCCGGCCGCCCAGGAAGATCCGCGCAGCCCTATCGCCGGCATGCCGGTGCTGGAAGTGTGGAAGGCGCAAAACGTTATCGTCTTTAAGCGTTCGATGAACACCGGCTATGCCGGCGTGCAGAACCCGCTGTTCTTTAAAGACAATACGCAAATGCTGTTCGGCGATGCCAAAGCAAGCGTGGAAGCCATTCTTAAAGCGCTCTGATTTAACGGGCCGCTAAAAAACCGCCTCCAGGGGCGGTTTTTTATTGCCAGAAAACAGCCGGCGTCAGATCGTCGCGGCCGCGGCGTTAAGGCCCGGGACAAGGATTATCTTGCGGCAGTCTTCCTGGCGCTTTTCAAAGATCTCATAGCCGCGGGCGGCGTCTTCAAGAGGAAGATGGTGGGTGACGATTTCTTCCGGATGCAGATGGCCGCTTTCAATCAGCTTGAGCAGCTCCGGCAAAAACGCATGCACGTGGGTTTGCCCCATTTTGAAGGTTAAGCCTTTGTCGAAGGCGTCGCCGAACAGGAAGCCGTGGATAAAGCCGGCGTAGACGCCCGGCACGCTGACGATCCCGCCCCGGCGTACGGCGGCAATACACTGCCGCAACGCTTTCCCGCTGCTGCCTTCAAGCTTAAGGTTGCTGAGCACCGTTTCGGTTATGCTGCCCTTGGCTTCAAAGCCCACCGCGTCTATGACCGCGTCCACGCCGCGGTTTCCGGCGGTGTTTTCAATAATCCAGGCCGCGGCGTCGTCGTTTTCATCGAAATTAATCGGGATCGCGCCGTAGCGCTGCTGGGCGAAAGCGAGCCGGTAAGGATGATGATCGATAATAAATATCTTCTCGGCCCCGGCCAGGCGGGCGCAGGCGGCGCTCAGCAGTCCCACGGGGCCGGCGCCGAATATCGCCACGCTTGAGCCTTGTTTTACCTCGGCATTTTTAACGGCCTGCCAGGCGGTAGGCAAAATATCCGAAAGGAATAAAACTTTTTCATCGGCAAGGTTTGTGGGAACTTTAAAAGGGCCGGTGTTGGCTTTCGGCACGCGGACATATTCTGCCTGGCCGCCGGGTATACCGCCGTAAAGATCGCTGTAGCCAAATAAAGCGGCAGGCGGCGTAATTGTTTTGCGGTTAAGCGCCGCGCCTTTACCGGTATTGGTCGTTTCACAAGCCGCATACTGATGCATATGGCAAAAGAAACAGTCGCCGCAGGCGATAACGAAAGGGATAACGACCCTGTCGCCTTTATTTACCGCCGTTACGTCAGAACCCGTTTCAACGACTTCGCCCATAAACTCATGACCGAAAATATCCCCGTGATGGGTGCCCGGGATCTTTCCCCGGTACAGATGCAGGTCAGAGCCGCAAATTGCCGTTGCGGTGACCTTGAGGATGATATCGTCAGAGGCTTCGATGATGGGGTCGGGCATGTTGTCTACGCTAACATGCTTAGGGCCATGATAAGTAAGTGCTTTCATAAGTTGGCTTCATCCTCTCAAACGTAATTAATAGCGGAGCGACCCTAAAAATGTAGCCTGGATTCTATTTGCGCGGGTCAGATAAAGCTTATTGTGCAGAATAAAAAAGCTTTTTCAGGATTTTGTATCATACTTATGTTCTGGCGGAATCAGGTAAAACGTCGCTTATCAGGCAGCATGCAGGTTAATAAAAGAGGCTGCGCTTTGGCTTCGCGGTTTATTTTTTTTAGCCTGCAGCCTGGGAAAGCGTAATTTTTTCTGGCCGCATAACAAAGATTAACTTTATCAATTTGCATTCCTGTATAGCGCTATTTCTGACTGCAGGATTTATTTATCTGTCTGGCTAACCAAATGTTGAATACAGGAGAAGCCCAAATGAATTACACCGAAAATTATCATGACTGGTTACGTGACGCTCATGCCATGGAAAAACAGGCAGAATCGATGCTTGAAAAAATGGCGTCGCGCCTTGAGCATTATCCCGATCTTAAAGCACGCATTGAACAGCATATTATTGAAACCCGTCAGCAGCAGCAGCTCCTCAATGAAGTTATCGACAGAAACGGCATCTCCAGCTCGATAGTGAAAGACGCGGTAAGCAAAATGGCCGCCTTCGGGCAGGCTATGGGCGGGATGATGACCCCGGACGAAGTGGTTAAAGGGGCCATCAGCGGCTACGTCTTTGAGCACTTTGAAATAGCCTGTTATACCTCGCTAATCGCCGCGGCTAAGCTTGCGGGCGACCACGACGGCGCGGCGGTTTTCGCCAAAATCCTTGAACAGGAAAAAGCGATGGCCGAATGGGCGATAACGCACCTTGCAGACGTCACGGAGCAGTTTATGGTCCGTTCAAACGCCCCGGATACCGAAGCCAAAAAATAGCTCCGCTCGTTCATTAATAAAAAAGCCCATCGGCGTTGCCAGCGACGGGCTTTTATTTATTCTGACGGCGCGTTAATCGTCTTCATCATCGTCTAATTCAACGGGGGTCTGATATTCATCAGGCTTGATGACTAAAAGGTCGCAGCGTAAATGGTCGATAACCTGCTCTGCGGTGTTGCCGAGGAACGCGGCGGAAAGCCCGGTGCGTCCTACGGTTCCCAGCACGACGATCCCGGCCTGCAGATGCTCCGCCAAATCCGGGATAACCTCTTCAGGCAGCCCCTTTTCGACGTGGGTCATTTTCTCATCGATGCCGAACTGCTGACGGATGGCCCTTCATCGCCACCAGGTGCTGGCCGCGAATGGCGTCGTTATAGACGCTTGGATCAAAATCGGGCAGTTCGATGGCGATATTGATAGGGGTAACCGGATAGGCGCCGACCAGATGAACCTCAGTGTGGTTGATGTCATCCGCGAGGCGCAGGGTTTCTTTGACTAACTTCTCGTTAAGGGCGTTATGATACTGCTCTTCGCTGGCAAGGTTTACCGCGACCAGCGCCTTGCCGCCTTCCGGCCAGGGCTTCTCGTTCACCATCCACACCGGGCATGGGCATTTACGCAGCAGATGCCAGTCGGTCGGGGTGAAAATCACCGCCTCAAGCTTGTCGTGCTGGTGGGTCATTTTCAGCAGCAGGTCGTGACCGCCGCTGATGACTTCCTGAATAATGGCTTCGAAAGGTCGGTTATGCCATACCACTTTAATTTCAACGGGCACGCCGGCTTCGATGTAATACTGGGCCTGTTCTTTAATCCAGGCCGCACGCTGGCTGATCACGCCTTTACGCATAGCGGTGCGTTCATCCGGCGACAGAAGGGTGGTCATTTCATAGGAAAAGTCATAGATAGGCAAAAACGCCTTAATTCTGCCGCCAATCCTTTGGTGCAAATAAACGGCACGCCGCAGGGCAGGTTGGTCGTCCTGATTGGGATCAATCACGACTAGCATGTTTTGATACTTTGCCATACAGGTCTCCTTACAACTGCTTAACCACAGTCTGTTAAGTAAGATTAACCTATAAGAAGAGAATGAAACAGGTGAGAAGCCGTTGCCGGATCAAAAACATAGAAAATATTAGCGATCCGGCAAAGGTCAGGGTTTATCAGGCGACGCTACGCGATTGACCAGCAAGCTGCGACAGCAGCTCGATATTTTCAATCGTAATGTACTTGCCTTTAACCGCCAGCATGCCGCTTTTCTGGAAACGACCCAGCAGGCGGCTGATGGTTTCCACGGTTAAGCCAAGATAGTTACCGATGTCGCCGCGGGTCATGGTCAGGCGGAATTCGCGAGGCGAGAAGCCGCGCTGCGCGAAGCGACGCGAAAGGTTATAAACAAAGGCCGCCAGACGCTCTTCCGCATTCTTCTTGGAAAGCAGCAGGATCATATCCTGATCGCCTTTGATCTCGCCGCTCATTAAACGCATCATCTGCTGGCGCAGGTTCGGCATCTTGCCGGACAAATCATCCAGCGTTTCGAACGGAATTTCGCAAACCATGGACGTTTCGAGCGCCTGGGCGAAGCTTGGGTGATGCCCGGTGCCGATAGCGTCGAAGCCGACCAGATCGCCGGCAAGGTGGAAGCCGGTAATTTGCTCGTCGCCCTGTTCGGTGATGGTGTAGCTTTTAATGGTCCCTGAACGAATGGCGTACAGCGATTTCAGTTCGTCACCCGCTTTAAACAGGGTTTGTCCCTTTTGGATAGGCTTTTTACGCTCGATGATATTATCAAGTTGATCAAGCTCATGCTCGTTGAGCGTAAAAGGGATGCATAATTGGCTGATGCTGCAATCCTGACAATGGATAGCACAACCGCCAGACTGAATGCGTCGAATAATTCGCTTTTCAGGGATCATAGATATGCTCAGGCCGTAATTGATATTGGTCAATTTTAACATCTTTTTGCTGAGCAGGTAAGTATGGCGAAACCCCATTGAGAATATAATGGTATTCAAAATGTAATTTTCATCGCCATCTTATTGATAAGACAGTTATTATCTGATTAAGCTCGCGAATTGCCACCGCATTTATGGCTTAATTCCCGCTTTGAAAACAACCCGCTTGCCTACAGCAGCAAATAGCCTTCATGCCGCAAAAGCCACTCTTTACGGGTTACGCCACCGGCATAACCCGTCATGGTGCCGTTGCGCCCGATAACGCGATGGCAGGGCACCACGATACTTACCGGATTAGAGCCGTTGGCCGCTCCGACGGCCCGCGCCGCACTCGCGCGGCCAAGCTGCTCCGCCAGCTGTCCATAGTGCATGACCTGTCCGCAGGGTATGGCGCGCAGCGCTTGCCATACTTCGCGCTGGAACGGCGTGCCGGCAGTCGCGGTCGGCAGATCCTCAATGATGCTCAAATCGCCGTCGAAGTAGTCGCGCAGCCTGTCGCTCATGCCGCCGGGATTTTGACTGCCGACGCGCTGGTAACCTTCGGCCCGGTAGTGAATATTCAGCAGCTGCACCATACGGTCGCTGTGTTCTTCCCACTCCACGGCGCGCAGCCTGAACTGCTCATCGCACAGTATCCATAGCGGCCCAAGCGGCGTGGCAATCTTGTCTTCAAGCAGTGTCAGCATTATGCGCTCCTTGTTCATCCTCGCGCGGGTAAACCCCACCGGCCGCTAAGATACCATGCCGTCAGCGGAAGCCGCCAGACACCCAAAAAGGGTAGGGAAGCCTTTAAAACTTTGTGGTATTTGCCGCGTAGGTCCGCTCGACAAAATATTCATTTTTTGAACAATGTTTAAATAAGACGGAAAATAACGATTTATAAAGCAGCTATTTTAAATAGGCGCCGGCATAACGATTGATGATGAAAAGATATATTCGATCGTTTTTTGCGCAGTATTTTCCCGCCCGCTCTATTTGGGCGCTCATTTTGTCGTCAGCAGGGTTAATTGTTTGGGCGCGGCTGATAACTAAGCGAAAAGCAAGAATAAAATATATCCATTCGCCGTTAAAAAAAGGGGGCCAGACGACATCAGTCTGACCCCAGTACACACAGCAATGCTTCCTGTTTAGACCCTGTTATATTCCTGTTTCGGGCTACTGTTATTTATAGCCATTTCTGAAAAAAATGCATGGTTATCCAGGTGATTAGTTTCACGCTTTTGCATATGCAATATATTTCTTATTAACAAGTGAAATAAAAATAACCTTGCTGAGCATTATTTGCCCGTGTCGGGCAGCCATTGCCGCGGCCGCTGATATTGAGCCACGGCAGTTCGGCGGCTATAGTACACAGCGAAGACGAGCCTGGAGGACTTTCCATGAACCTTGACGACAAAGCGCTGTTTCTCGACGCCATGGAGGATGTCAAACCGCTGAAAAACTGTACCAGCAGCCAGTGGCTCAAACCTGCCAAAGCAAAACCCCTGCAAAAAATCGACGCTGTGCAGCTCGATAACTTTCTGACCACCGACTATCTGGATATCGTGCCGCTGGGCACGCCGCTGGAGTTTAAACGCGAAGGGCTGCAAACCGGCGTGCTCGACAAGCTTCGCCTGGGTAAATACGGCCAGCAGGCGAGCCTCAATCTGCTGCACCAGCCCGTTGAGCAGTGCCGCCAGATGCTGTTTGCCTGGCTGCAGCAGGCGAAACAGGAAGGGTTGCGCAACCTGCTCATCGTTCACGGCAAAGGCCGCGAAGATCGCTCCCACGCCAATATTGTGCGCAGCTATCTGGCGCGCTGGCTGCCGGAATTTGATGAAGTGCAGGCTTTCTGCAGCGCGATGCCGCACCACGGCGGCAGCGGCGCCTGCTACGTGGCGCTAAAAAAATCGCCTCAGGCCAGGCTTGAAAACCGGGAGCGCCACGCGAAACGCAGCCGTTAGCCGGGCATAGATTTCCGAATCGAAGCCAGCAGAATTTGCGCGCCCGGCGATAGCGTGGCATCCACGCGCGTCAGGATCCCAATCGGCTCTCCCGCGCCCTGTGCGGCAATCGGCAGGGCCGTTAGCGTGCCCTGGCGTAAATCCTCTTTGACCGCGCCGGAGGGCACAAACCAGACGTAGTTGTAATCCACCGTCAGCTGGCGCGAAAGCGAGGCGGACAGGGTTTCGATGCAGGTTGCCGGGAGCTTGCATCCCTGGCTTGCAAGCAGCGTTTCGGCATTCTGGCGTGGAACCGTGCCCTGCGGGGAAACCACCACCGGCCACTCCATTATCCGGCTTAAGGTAATATTTTCCTGCAGGATAGGGTGGCCCGGACGCACCACCAGCTTTAGCGACTCGAGGAACAGCAGCTCGTAATTCAGCCCGGTCATCAGCTCCGGGTCGGACATGCGGCCGATGCCCAAATCCAGCTCGCCGGATTTCAGCCCCGCCAGCAGCATGGTGTTGTTCATGGTGCCGACCTGAAGCGTGACATCGCTTTGCTGCCGGTGAAACTGCCCGATAACCGCGGGCAGGATGCCCAGCGCTGCGGTAGGCAAGGCGCCGATTCTGACCACGGAGCAGGGCTGGTCATCTCTGCGGGTCAGGGACTGCCCGGCGTGGTTGAGCGCGTCAAGCACCTTGACGGCGTGAGTGAGGAACTGCTCCCCCATCAGCGTAAGCTGCGCCCCTAACCGCCCGCGGTCGAACAGGCGCGTGCCGGTCAGCTGCTCCAGCTCGTTAAGGGTTTTGGAGAGCGCCGGTTGACTCAGATTAAGGGTTTCAGCCGCCCGCCCCAGTGTTCCCTGCTGAGCGACGGCTACGAAAGTGTGGAGATGGCGCAAGCGAATGCGCTGACTGAAAAGACCATTTTTTTCCATAAGCGATGTTAAAAACAGACCGCAGGCGGTGACAAGATAAGTTGTTTAATTATGATAACTTGCTAGCAAAATAATGTTAACAATTCCGCAATATAGCCCGCCGGCTTTATCGCGCCGCAGCTTATTTAAGTCGCGGTTAGCATTACTGATTTCGCACCGCTGTAAAGCAGATCACAAAACGCAAATTCTTCGCCCTGAGTGCCTTCCCAGACTCTACGCTTTCAGCAATATCCACTGGAGACACGACATCATGGCGAACAACATCACGGCTGATGAGATTCGGGAAAAATTTTCGCACGCAATGTCGGCGATGTACCAGCAAGAGGTGCCTCAGTACGGCACGCTGTTAGAATTGGTCGCCGATGTGAACCTCGCGGTTCTGGAAAACGACCCGGAGCTGCAGCAACAGCTGGAAAACGCTGACGAACTGGCAAGGCTTAACGTGGAACGCCACGGGGCGATTCGCGTCGGCAAAGCGGAGGAGCTGGCGACCCTGCGCCGGATTTTTGCCGTTATGGGCATGCTGCCGGTCGGCTATTACGATCTTTCGCAGGCGGGCGTGCCGGTACACTCCACCGCCTTTCGCCCGATAGAGGATACTGCGCTGGCCCGTAACCCTTTCCGGGTGTTCACTTCGCTGCTGCGCCTTGAGCTTATTGAAGACGTATCCCTGCGCAAGAAAGCGGCGGCCATCCTCGCGAAACGAGATATTTTCACCCCGCGCTGCCGGGCGCTGCTTGATATTTATGATCGGCAGGGCGGTTTGCATGAAGCCCAGGCCTGCGAGTTTGTCGAGGAGGCGCTGGAGACGTTTCGCTGGCACAGCCATGCGACCGTTGATGCGCAGACCTACCAGGCGCTGCACGATCAGCACCGGCTGATAGCCGACGTGGTCTGTTTTCAGGGCTGCCATATCAATCACCTGACGCCGCGAACGCTGGATATTGACCGCGTGCAGGCGCTGATGCCGGAATACGGCATCTCGCCTAAAGCGATAATTGAAGGGCCGCCGCGCCGCGAATTTCCGATTTTGCTGCGCCAGACCAGCTTTAAGGCGCTGGAGGAGCCGATTTTATTTGCCGGTGAGCATCACGGAACGCACACGGCACGGTTTGGCGAAATCGAACAGCGGGGCGTGGCGTTAACGCCGAAAGGACGCGCCCTGTATGACGAACTGCTGCTCGCGGCGGGCAACGGCAAGGACAACCTCAGCCATCAGCACCACCTGCAGGAGGTGTTCAGCCGCCTGCCGGACAGCGATACGCTGCTGCGTCGCCAGGCGCTGGCCTATTTCCGCTATCGCTTAACGCCAACCGGGGAGATGCACCGCTCGGGGATAAAGCCCGGCGACGATCCGCAGCTGTTAATCGAGCGCGGCTGGCTGGTGGCGCAGCCTATAACCTATGAAGATTTTCTGCCGGTGAGCGCCGCGGGGATTTTCCAGTCTAATCTGGGCGGCGAAGGCGGCGCCCGCAGCCACGGCCATGCCAGCCGCGAGGCCTTTGAGCAGGCGCTCGGCGCGCCGGTCGCCAACGAGTTTGAGCTTTACCAGCAGGCCGAAGACCGCAGCAGGCGGCGTTGCGGTTTGCTCTGAACGCGCTACTGTAAAGGATTGAACAGCAAGGAACCGCAGATGGAACAGCCTGAAATGCCGTTGGTTGAAGTGGCGCAGGGCACGCTTGCCGGCACCACGGAAGGGGAATGCGTCGTCTTTCGCGGCATCCCCTTCGCCGCACCCCCCGTCGGCGATTTACGCTGGCGCGCGCCCGTTCCCGCGGCAGGCTGGGAGGGCGTCAGGCTCGCCACGCGGTTTTCCTGCGCAAGCTGGCAAAGCCTGGAATACTGCAAAGCCGTGGGCGGCGGCGATCCGGGGCGGTTTTCTGAGGACTGCCTCTATCTGAATATCTGGGCTCCGGCAACGAGCGGCGAGGAGCCGCTTCCGGTGATGGTCTGGCTGCACGGCGGCGGTTACACCATCGGCGCCGGCGGGCTAACGCCGTATGACGGCCGCGGGTTCGCCTCGCGCGGCGTGGTGCTGGTCTCCGTCAACTACCGGCTCGGACACCTGGGTTTTTTCGCGCATCCCGCCCTTGAGGGGGAAGACGCCGCAGGCCCGGTATATAACTTTGCCCTGATGGACCAGATACTTGCGTTGCAATGGGTGCGGGAAAATATTCGCGCCTTTGGCGGCGACGCCGGTAACGTAACGCTGTTTGGCGAATCGGCCGGGGCGCGCAGCGTTCTTTCGCTTTTAGCCTCGCCGCTTGCCGGCGGGCTATTCCATAAAGCGATCGTCCAGAGCGCTTACACCCTGCCGGACGTCGAGCGTAGCCAGGCGCTGAGAAAAGGGATTTCGCTGGCGCGTCATTTCGGGCTGCAGGACGCGACGGCGGAACAGCTGCGCGAGCTGCCGGCCGACGTATTCTGGCAGCTAGAGGCGCCGCTGAACATCGGGCCCGCGCCCATCTGCGGCGACCGCGTGCTGCCTGAGCCGATGCTCGATACCTTCTTCGCGGGCAGGCAGCATCCGATGCCGATAATGATCGGCAGCAACAGCGATGAGGCGAGCGTGCTGAGCTATTTCGGCATCGACCTCGCCGGACAGATCGAGCGGCTGCGCCGTGAGAAACGCTTCGGACTGGGGCTGATAAAATTGCTCTATCCCGGCGTAAAAGGCGATAGCGAACTGGGGCGCCAGGTATGCCGCGATATGGCGTTTACCACCATGGGCTTTGTGGTGATGCAGGCGCAGCAGCGCATCGGGCAGCCCTGCTGGCGCTATTACTTCGACTATGTCGCCGAGGCCGAGCGCAAAACCTACGCCAACGGCACCTGGCACGGCAACGAAGTGCCTTATGTCTTCAACACGCTGCTGCTTACTCCGCCGGCCTGCGGGTACGTGAACGAAAGGGATCTCGCCTTCGGCGCCAAAGTCTGCGATTACTGGGCGGAGTTTGCCCGCGCGGCGACGTCCCAAAGCGAACAGCTTGCCGGCGAGCTACGCTGGCCGGCCTGCACGCGGCGCAAAGACAGAACGATGCTGCTGGGCGTGAATCAACAGGCGCGGTTCAAAATAATCAATCGCTTTATGCGAACCCGCATGCAGCTGTTTAAACGCGTAATGAAGCACCAGGTTAGCCTGGATTAAGTTTAGGCCAGTAAGGCCATTCAACGAATGGCCGGCACCTTTGTCATCTCATTCATTTATAAGATTGTTTTAGTTTTAAGGATAATGTCGCCGTCTTTAAACCACGTATCAATGCATGCTCTGGAGTTATCAGGTGTCAACGGTCTATTTTTATCTGCTTCTGGCTTCCGGCTACGGCTCAAACGTCTCATGGAACGTCACGCCGATGCCCAGCATGGAAATATGCAACCTCACGCTGGCGGAAGTGGTGAAGGGGATCAGCCCGGATCTGAATTACGGCAGCGTTCCGGGGCCATCGGGAGCGAAATGTATACAGGTGGAAGGCAGCTAAGGCTGCGCCCCATCAGCTTAGCGCCAACAAACTCTCGCAGAACGTTTCCAGCCCGGCGGTTTTTTCACTTCCCTGACGCAGCGTAAGGCGGTAGCTTGCGCCCGTTTTCACGCTGTGTTCGAAAGGGCGCACCAGCCTGCCCATGCGCAGATCTTCAGCCACCAGGGTTTCATCGGCGATGGCGATGCCGAATCCCTGAATGGCCGCGCTAATCGCCAGATCCATAGTGTCGAAGTGCTGGTTCTTAAGCATCGCGGGTTTTGCCGCCGGATAGTCGGCCAGCCACAGCGACCAGTCCGTACGGTCGCGGGTGGGGTGCAGGAAGGTTAAACGATGCAGGGCTTCGGCCGACAGCGGCCCGG
The DNA here is from genome assembly GCF_051307045.1 of Dryocola mayonis. Taxonomy (NCBI): domain Bacteria; kingdom Pseudomonadati; phylum Pseudomonadota; class Gammaproteobacteria; order Enterobacterales; family Enterobacteriaceae; genus Dryocola; species Dryocola mayonis. Next base: position 2,249,307 of record NZ_CP150452.1, on the reverse strand, counting down.
CGGGCATCAGGCTCTGGCTGATGACGGGCGTCAGGATCTCTTCAAAAAGCAGCGTGCCGGCCCTCGCATGCGGGCCAAAAACAATCGCCACATCGTAGGGTTCATTTTTGAAATTCACGCCGTGGTCGACGGTGGTGGTGAGCGCGACCTGGATATCCGGAGCGCGCAGCTCAAGCTGGATGATTTTCGGCACCAGCCAGCGCATGGCGCAGGTCGGCGCCTTCAGGCGTATCACGCTCGGCTTATGGCAGGCGCGGTCGGCGACGTCCAGCAGCTTCGCAAAGGCGTTTTGCAAATCCGGCAGCAGGGCGCTTCCCTGAGGGGTAAGGTATAAACCCCGCGCATGACGTTCAAACAACGCAAAGCCCAGCCACTCTTCAAGGGTGGCAATCTTCCGGCTAACCGCCCCTTGCGTCAGGCACAATTCTTTTGCCGCCCGAGTAAGATTGAGATGCCTGGCGGTGACCAGAAACGCATCAACAGTATTGAGGGGAAAATTATGCCGCGCCATGTCGCTCTCCGCTGAGCCATGCATTTTTTGCATGGCTATTATGACAACAATTCGTTTGTCGTGGCAACCGCATCCGGATTGAATAGTTATGCAAATCGAGTCTTAACAGGAGCGGCCATGACTATTCATACCCCGGTTCAACATCGTTCAAAACTGCCGGATGTGGGAACCACCATTTTTACCGTTATCGGCCAGCTCTCGGCGCAGCATAACGCCATAAACCTCTCCCAGGGCGCGCCAAACTTTTCACCCGATCCCAAATTAATCGCCGGCGTGACCAAAGCCATGCTGGATAATCATAACCAGTACGCGGCCATGACCGGCCTCGTTTCGCTCAAAACGCTTATCGCCGGGAAGGTGGAAACGCTTTACGGCGCGCGCTACGACGTAAACGACGAGGTGCTGATCGCCGCCAGCGCCAGCGAAGGGCTCTATTCGGCCATCAGCGGGCTGGTGCATCCGGGCGATGAGGTTATCTATTTTGAGCCTTCGTTCGACAGCTACGCGCCTATCGTTCGCCTGCAGGGCGCCAGACCGGTTGCCCTGAAGCTTGCGCTCCCGGATTTCACCGTCGACTGGGACGAGGTGCGGGCGGCCATCACGCCTCGTACACGCATGATCATTATCAATACGCCCCACAACCCGAGCGGGCAGATCTTCAGCGCGCACGATCTGGAGATGCTGGCGGCGTTGACGCGCAACACGGATATCGTCATTTTGTCCGATGAGGTCTATGAACATATCGTGTTTGACGGCCAGCGCCACCACGGCATGGCGACGCATCCGCAGCTTGCCGAACGCAGCGTGATCGTCTCTTCGTTCGGCAAAACCTTCCACGTTACCGGCTGGCGCGTGGGGTACTGCCTGGCGCCGGCGGCGCTGATGGATGAAATTTGCAAGGTGCATCAGTTTTTAATGTTTTCTGCCGATACGCCGATGCAGTACGCTTTTGCCGACTACATGAGCGATCCGCAAACCTATCTGTCGCTGGCGGCTTTTTACCAGCGCAAGCGCGATCTGATGCGCTCGCTGCTGGCGGACTCGCCGTTTAAACTGCTGCCGAGCGCGGGGTCGTTCTTCCTGCTCGCCGGCTACGGGCATTTCAGCGACGAGCCCGACAGCGAGATGGTGAAGCGTTTGATTACCGAACAGGGGGTCGCGACCATTCCGCTGTCCGCGTTCTACACCGACGGCACGGACAATAAAATCATTCGTCTTTCATTTGCCAAAGACGAAGCCACGTTACGGGCGGGCGCACGGGCGCTTTGCCAGCTGAAGCCACGTTGAAAAAGGGGCAGGTCGCCATGAAAAAAATCCATGCGCCAGGTTTGGCTGTTGGGACGTTCACTACTTTCTCCGGCTCGGCCGCGGCTACACTGCGCTACGGCGCGTTAGCCGTCGGCATGTTCGCAACTTTCTCCGGGTTGGGCCGCCACCGAACTGCGCTACGGCGTTGAGGCGGAATATCCGCCGTTTGAAAGCCGTAACTCTGCCGGCGAGCTGGAAGGTTTCGATATCGAGCTGGGCAACGCCATCTGCAAGGCGGCGAGCCTTAAGTGCTCCTGGGTTGAAACCTCTTTCGACGCGCTGATTCCGGGCCTGATGGCAAAGAAATTCGACGCCATCAACTCGGCGATGAATATCACCGAGCAGCGGCGTAAAAGCATCGATTTTACCCAGCCGATTTACCGCATTCCTTCGCAGCTGGTGGGGAAAGCCGGCAGCGCCGTGGACGCAACGCCGGAAGGGCTGAAGGGCAAAACCATCGGCGTTCTGCAGGGCTCAATCCAGGAAACCTACGCAAAGGAGCACTGGGAAAAGCAGGGCGTCACCGTCGTTTCCTATAAGGATCAGAATATGGCCTGGGGCGACCTGCTCAACGGCCGAATCGATGCGTCGCTGGTGATGTCCGCCGCCGGACAGGCGGGTTTTCTGAGCAAGCCCCAGGGGAAAGGCTTTGGCTTTATCGGCAAGCCGGTGAGCGACGATACCATCCTCGGCAGCGGTATTGGCTTTGGCCTGCGTAAGGGCGACGCGCAGACGAAGCAACAGCTGGATGCGGCGATTGAGAAAGTGAAGGCCGACGGCACGGTAACGACGCTTGCGAAGAAATACTTCCCCGGCATTGATGTCAGCGTGAAGTAACCTTGCTTATCCCTCTCCCGTAGCGGGAGAGGGACATTTCCTGTCATTTTTCAGTTCATTCCGGTTCAAATAAAAAAACTGCGTTCCTGAGCCAAATCCGGGCCGACAACCATTGGATTAGCGGCAAATTTTGTCTAGAGTGTGCGGTCTTAAGGGTTGCAACAGCTTGCCGTAGTTCTGCTTGCAAAGCGGGACGAAATACATCGACATAAAAGGACGATTTCTCAGGCATGAACCGCAGACGTTTTATTAAGGCCTCTATGGCTCTCGCCGCAGCCTGCGGCACTCCGGCACTGGCCACTTTCTTTTCCCGCGCAGCTTTTGCCGCCGAATCTGATATCGCCGACGGCCGCACCACCGAGTTTGATTTTTCCGTGCTGCAGGCGATGGCCCATGACCTGTCGAAAAAGCCCTGGAGCGGTACGCCCCGTCCGCTGCCGGATACGCTGGCGACGCTTACGCCGCAGGCTTATAACGCCATTCAGTACGATGCGGAACATTCGCTGTGGAACGGCCTGAATAACCGCCAGCTGGACGTGCAGTTCTTCCACGTGGGCATGGGGTTTAAACGCCGCGTGCGCATGTTCTCCGTCGATCCGGCCACGCATCTGTCCCGTGAAATTCACTTCCGTCCGGAATTATTTAACTACAACGATGCGGGGGTTGATACCAGACAGCTCGAAGGGCAGATGGATCTCGGCTTCGCCGGGTTTAAAGCCTTTAAGGCGCCGGAGCTTGCGCGCCGCGACGTGGTTTCTTTCCTCGGCGCCAGCTACTTCCGCGCGGTAGATAACACTTACCAGTACGGTTTATCCGCGCGTGGCCTGGCGGTGAATACCTTTACCGACCAGCTTGAGGAGTTCCCGGACTTCACCGCGTTCTGGTTTGAAACGCCGAAAGCCGGCGACACGACGTTCGTGGTCTACGCGCTGCTGGACAGCAAGAGCGTGACCGGCGCGTATAAATTTATTATCAGCTGTGAAGAAAAACGCGTGGTGATGGAGGTGGATAACCACCTTTACGCGCGTGAAGACATCAAGCAGCTGGGCATCGCGCCGATGACCAGCATGTTCGCCTGCGGCAATAACGAACGCCGCATGTGCGACACCATTCATCCGCAGATTCACGACTCCGACCGCCTGGCGATGTGGCGCGGCAACGGCGAATGGATCGCCCGTCCGCTGAACAACCCGCAGAGGCTGCAGTTCAACGCCTATCTGGACGATAACCCGAAAGGCTTTGGGCTGCTGCAGCTCGACCATGAGTTCGCCAACTACCAGGACATTATGGGCTGGTATAACAAACGTCCGAGCCTGTGGGTGGAGCCGCGCAACAAGTGGGGCAAGGGCAACGTCTGCCTGATGGAGATCCCCACCACCGGCGAAACCCTGGATAACATCGTCTGCTTCTGGCAGCCGGAAAAGCCGGTGAAGGCGGGCGATGAGCTGGAGTTTAAATACCGTCTGTACTGGAGCGGGCTGCCGCCGGTCACCACCGAACTGGCACGCGTCTATGCGACGCGCACCGGCATGGGCGGCTTCCCGGAAGGCTGGGCGCCGGGCGAGCACTTCCCGGACAGGTGGTCGCGCCGTTTCGCCATCGACTTCACAGGCGGCAGTCTGAAAGACGCGGCGCCGAAAGGCATCGAGCCGGTTATCACCCTGTCGAGCGGCGAAGCTAAGCAGATCGAAATCCTCTACGTAGAGCCGTTCGACGGCTACCGCATTCTGTTCGACTGGTATCCGACCGACGATTCCACCGGGCCGGTAGACATGCGTATGTTCCTGCGCTGCCAGGGCGATGCGATCAGCGAAACCTGGCTGTATCAGTATTTCCCTCCCGCCGCGGACAAGCGTAACTACGTCGATGACCGCGTCATGAAATAAAAAAAAGCCCCGCAGGCTAAACCGCGGGGCTTTTTTATCGCGTCTGCACATTACTCCAGCGGTCCGCCCATAATAGTTTCCCGCATCCCGGACAGCACCCGCTCACCGGTTTCGCTTCGCAGTTCTTCATACCAGCTATGGGTAACGGCCATGTCTTTGCCGTGGGTGACGTCGCAGCGTTTACGCGCCTTCAGGACCAGCTCTTTTACCCGATAGGCGCGTTTTTCCTGATAGCGCAGCAGGGCGTCCTCAACGCCGAGGGAGTTGGTTTGCAGGGCGATGGCCAGCACGACGGCGTCTTCCATGGCCGCGCAGCCGCCCTGGCCGATATCCGGCGTGGTGCTGTGCCCGGAGTCGCCAAGCAGGGCGACCCGTCCGCGTACCAGCTGCATAAATGGCTCAATATCATGAATTTCTATGCGGTTCGTGGTAGCGGGATCGATAGCGGCGATAAGCTTCTGCACCGGCGCCGCCCAGCCGGCGAAGTAGCGGGACAAATCGGCTTTTACCGTGGTGCGGTCTTCCGCCAGGCCTTTTGGCAGCGGCACGTCAAAAAAGAAGTAGAAGCGATTGCCGGCGACGGGCATCAGCGACACGCGCTTGCCTTCGCCCACGAATGTCGTCCACTGGTTAGCCGGCGCGATGGCTTCGTCAATCTCTACCAGCCCGTTCCAGTTCACGTAGCCCGCGTAGCGGCGCTCGGTCTGGTGGCCAAGCACCCAGGGGCGAATAACGGAATGGGTGCCGTCGGCGGCTATCAGCACATCGCCCTCGGCGACGTGGCCGTCTGCAAAAGTAGCCCGCACGCCGCGGCCGAAATCCTCTATGTGCGTAACGCGCTTGCCGAACTGAATATCTTCGCGTCCATAGGTATCAATCAGCATGTCCTGCAGTTCGGCGCGGGCGACAGGATAGGGGCGTTCGCCCACGCTGTGGATAAGCGGGTCGAGGCTAAAGCGGGTCATGGTCTGGCCGCGGATATGCTCCTGATAGGCCATATACTCCATCGCTCCCCCAAGCTTTTGCAGCGGCTCCTTCATGCCGAGCCAGTTCAGGCACTTCACGCCGTTGGGCCACACGGAGATCGCCGCGCCCACGGGTTTAATTTCCCTGACCGCCTCATAGACTTCCGTCGCAATACCGCACCGCTTCAGAGCAATGGCCGCTGAGAGTCCGCCGATGCCGCCGCCTATAATTAACGCTTTCATCTCTGTCTCCTTATGGTTACACAGAGGTGAAGCAACATTCGTACCAGAACTTTCGGGTCAGAAATGACGTGGGTGAAACGATAGTTTCTTAGACGTGCGGCGGAGGGATGCTAAGTTTTGGGGAGCCCAAAGGGTGCAGCGCTATTTTTCTGCACCATAAAACATCCCTTCGAGCTTCATGCCGTCCGGATCGAGGAAAAAGACCGCGTAATAATCGGGGTAATACTCGCCGGCGGGATCGAAAATCTTCACCTTATTCTCCTGCAGCCATTTTTGCAGATCGTCCACGTCCTTGCGGCTGCGCAATCCCCAGGCGTAATGATGAAAGCCGGGGTCGCCTTTGCGGTAGGGATGCTGTAAACCTTCTTTATCCGCCTGGCTGATCCACAGGCGGGTGGCGCCGTTGGTCCAGCCCATCATGTCCGGATATTCATCAAGCACCTCAAAGCCCAGAAAGGCCATCAGTCCGGAGTAGAAACGACGCGAGACGGTGAAATCGCTGACGGAAATCACCAGGTGATCGACTGCGACGACGCGAGACATATGCTTTCCCCTTCTTAAAGCCTGTGCTAACTATAGACAATACGTCCACGACCCGGAGAAACACTTTGCAAGAGGCTGAAAACTGGCAGGATGACGCCATTACCGTTAACGAAAACATTAGGCTGCATTCCATTCACGAACGCTACGTCGACGAGCTGTTCGCCCTCGTGGTGCGCAATAAAGCCTGGCTGCAAAAGGCGATGGAGTGGCCGCAGTACGTAACCGGGGTTGAGGAAACCCTCAAAATGGCGCAGGGAAACTACATTTTGCACCACCGGGGCTACGCGAAAATGTTTCTGATTTACCAGCAGGAAAAAATGGTGGGCGTCATCTCTTTTAACCAGATTGAGCCCACCAACAAGACGGCCTATATCGGCTACTGGCTGGACGAGGGCGCTCAGGGGCAGGGCATCATTTCGCAGGCGGTTGAGGCCGTTATCGCCAGATATGCGGGCGAAGGCGCGGTCCGCCGTTTTGTTATCAAATGCATTGTGACAAACGAAGCGAGCAACCGGGTGGCGCAACGCTGCGGATTCACCCTCGAAGGGCCGCTTACGGCAGGCCGAGTTTCTTAACGGCGAGTTCCATGACCAGAACATCTACGCGCGCATCCTTGAATGATTAAAACACGCCGTAAAACGGCGTTCTGCTTACCCGCTGTTCGCCGTTAATATCCTTGATGCCGCGGATATGGATCATTTCCCCGTCAAGCCCGTCTATCGCCGCCCGGTCGTAGACCTGCACGTTATTTTCAATCAGCACGTTGCCGGTGACGCGCGCGCTGCCGTAAATCTGCACGTGGTTATCGAGCTGCACGGGGCCGCCGATGAGCGTGGCATCATCAAAAATGCGCACGTGATGTTTTAACACGCAGTCGCCTTCTATCACCGCGTTGCCATAAACCTGCGAGGAGTAGCGAATGGTTGGGATCTGATCTTCACCAGCACCGGCAACGATGCGGGCGTTATCGAAGATGCGGGCGCAGTCGCAAATCCAGACGTTGTTATCCTCGTTGCCTTCCAGCACGGCGTGGCCAAACACCTCGGCGCGGTGTTCAATAAAGGCGTTGCTGACGACGGCGTCGCCGTAAATTTGCGCCTGGTGCACCACGCGCGAAGCGCTGACCACCGCGTTACCATAAATCTGCAGAAGCTGGTCGCGATCCGCCGTCAGGCCGCGCACGGCGATAACCTGGCTGCCGTTCAGCACGCGGGCTTTGTCACGAACAAAGCATTCTCCGCTGATTAGCGAATTTTCCACGACGGCGTTGCCGGCTACGTGAGCCTGATGGCAGAGCGTGGAAGCGCCGCGGATCCGTGCTGCGTCTGTAACGTCGGATCCGCCAAAAACGTAGCTCTGGCTATCGTAAATCCAGCAGTCGCCCTGCTGGCTCAGGTTGGCCTCATTTTCCACCCAGCCGCCGGCCTGTCCGGCTTTGACATCGCTGAAGTCCCGAAGCGCGCGGATTTGCCAGAGCCTGACCTTTTGCTTTTCGCCGTCGAGCAGGTAGTCATGAAGCTGTGAATCCCCGGTTAACTCATACTTATTCATGCATTCCGCCCCTTTAAGCCCCTGATTAAAACGTAGCAGGTAAATAGCCGGCGTGGCGTTCCGGCGGGGAATCGCATAAAATGCATCTCAAATACATTTTAAAAAATAAACAAAATGAGCAAATCAGAGGCGTCCACCATCATCAACCTGCCGTCGGGTTATTTCGGCATGGTGCTCGGGCTTATAGGGATGGGTTTCGCCTGGCGCTACGCCGCCGTCGTCTGGGCGGTAAGCCCGCTGCCCGGCGAGGCGCTGGAAATTCTTGCGGCGGCGGTCTGGCTGTTGCTGGCGCTGGCGTTTGTGTACCGACTGGTGAGATATCCGCAAACGGTGAAGGAGGAAATTCTTCATCCGTTAATGAGCAGCTTTGTCAGCCTGTTTCCCGCGACGACCATGCTGGTGGCTATCGCGCTTGCGCCTTATCTGCGGCCGCTGGCCGTAGCGATGTTTGTCTTTGGCGTGGCGGCTCAGCTCAGCTACGCCGCCTGGCAAAGCGCGGGCTTATGGCGCGGAAACCATCCGCAGACGGCCACCACGCCGGGTTTATATTTGCCGACGGTTGCCAATAACTTTATCAGCGCGATGGCCAGCGGCGCGCTCGGCTATCACGACCTCGGCATTTTGTTTTTAGGGGCGGGCGTCTTTTCCTGGCTGAGCCTGGAGCCGGCGATTTTGCACCGCCTGCGCAGCGCCGGAGAATTGCCCGCGCCGGTTCGCACCTCGCTTGGCATCCAGCTTGCCCCCGCGCTGGTGGCCTGCAGCGCTTACCTGAGCGTCAACGGCGGCCAGACGGATTTCTTCGCCAAAATGCTCTTTGGCTACGGGCTGCTCCAGCTGCTGTTCACCCTGCGGCTGCTGCCCTGGTATATGGCACAGCCGTTCAACGCCTCGTTCTGGAGCTTCTCGTTCGGTATCTCAGCGCTGGCGACCACCGCGCTGCATCTCAGCCACGGCAGCAAGGGCGGTATTTTTACCGTTATCGCGGTGCCGCTGTTTATCTTTACTAATGTGATTATCGGCCTGCTGCTGGTGCGCACGGTTATCCTGCTGATGCAGGGCAAGCTGATCGTGCGTACCGCCAGGCCCGTGAAAAAGGAACTGCTATGACCTTAAAGTCTGAAAACTACTACAGCGAAAAATATGGTTTAACCCCGACCCATTCTGAGGTGCTCAACGCCGCGACCATCGTCGCGCCGGGTAAAGCGCTGGATCTGGGCTGCGGCAACGGCCGCAACAGCCTGTATCTCAACCAGAAGGGGTTCGACGTCACCGCCTGGGATAAAAACCCGATGAGCATTAGCAATCTGCAGCGGATTATCGAAGCGGAAAGGTTAAAAGGTATCACTACCGATATCGTTAACCTGAATGAACTGAAGTTTGACGGCGAGTACGATTTTATTCTCTCAACCGTCGTGATGATGTTCCTTGAGCGCGACACCATTCCGGGCCTGATCGGCAATATGCAGCGCTGCACCAAACCGGGCGGCTATAACTTAATTGTGGCGGCGATGGATACCGAAGATTACCCGTGCAACGTCGGTTTCCCCTTTGCTTTCCGGGCGGGCGAGCTGAGCGGCTATTACCAGGGCTGGGAGCTGATTAAATACAATGAAGACGTCGGCCAGCTGCACAAAACCGACGCCGAAGGTCAGCGTATCAAGCTGCGTTTTGCGACCCTGCTGGCTCGTAAGGCGTAAGGCGTAAGGCGTCAAGCAGAGCAGCCCGCAAGGGCTGCCTGATTATTTAGCCGCCAGCAAACACAGCTTCAGCGCCACGTGATAAGAAGCCTCGAAGGACTTCAGCGGCAAAAACTCAAAGCGTGAATGGAAGTTATGCGCGCCGGTAAAGAAGTTCGGCGTCAGCAATCCTTTTGCCGACAGCGCCGCGCCGTCGGTGCCGCCGCGCATCGGGATAACCTTCGGCTCGATGTTTAATTCGTCGAGGGCGGCGAAAATCAAATCAATCGCCCGGCGGTCGTCGGTGATGGCGTTGCTGATGTTGCTGTAGGTGTCGCTGATGTGGTAATCCACGCGGGCGGTAGGGTACTGCGCGGCAATTTTGCGCGCCACTTCGCCAATCTGTTTTTTACGCCGCTCGAAGTTCGCAAGGTCGAAATCGCGGATATTGGCCTTCAGCAGCGCTTCGCTCTGGGTGGCCTGCATGCCGTTAAACCAGATATAGCCTTCTCTTCCTTCGGTGTGCTCCGGGGTCTGCTGACGATCGAAATGGCTGATGTAGTCCATCGCCATCAGCAGCGGGTTAACCAGCACGCCTTTGGCGGACATAGGATGGCTGGTTACGCCGGTAAAGCGCAGCTCGGCGTGGGCGGCGTTGAAGTTCTCATACACCACTTCCCCCAGCTCGCAGCAGTCGATGGTCCAGGCGAAATCGACGTCGAAACGCGCCAGGTCTAAGGCTTTCGCGCCGCACAGGCCGATCTCTTCATCCGGCACGAATGCCACCACGATATCGCCGTGTTTATCCTCCGCAGCGAGGTTTTCCAGCAGCGTCATCACCACCGTCACCGCCGCTTTATTATCGGCGCCCAGCACGCTGGTGCCGTCGCTGAAAATAATGTCTTCGCCGTGATAGGCGTTGATTTCCGGATGCTCGGCGGTGCGCAGCCAGATGTCTTCGCGCGCGTTCAGGCACAGATCCTCGCCGTTAAAACGTAAGATTTGCGGATGAATATCAGGCGACAGGCCGACGTCAACGGTGTCGATATGGGTGATAAAACCTATCCGCGGCGCGCCCGGCACGTTGCCTTTTTTCACCGCCGTAACCGTGGCGTGCTCGTCGATAAGCACCTTCTCCAGCCCCAGCTCGCGCAGCTCCGCCGCCAGTATTTTCGCCATCTCATGCTGGCCTTGCGTGCTTGGCAGCGTGCCGGCGCGAGGGTCGCTCTGGCTGGTGACGGCCAGGTAGCGGAAGAAACGTTCGGTCAGCTGCTTAGAGAGCGGTGAGGACATAATGTTTCCTTATTGTTCAATGTTGTCTGTTGGCATTGTTAATTTAATGTTATTTATTAGGACGCTGAGTACAAGCTTTATTCGTTCAGGGGCAGGATAACCAACAGGAAGATAGCGATGAAAATAAAAATCACCACGCTTGCGCTGGCCGTGGCCGCGCTTGCAGCAAGCGCGGGCGCTGCGGCAAACACGCTGGTCTATTGTTCAGAAGGTTCGCCGGAGAACTTCAACCCGCAGTTGTACACCTCGGGAACCAGCGTCGACGCCAGCGCGGTGCCGGTTTATAACCGCCTGGTGGATTTTAAGGTCGGCACCACCGAACTGCAGCCGAGCCTTGCGCAAAGCTGGGAGGTCAGCGAAGACGGGAAGGTTTACACTTTCCATCTGCGTAAAGGGGTGAAGTTTCAGAGCAATAAGTATTTCAAACCGACGCGCGATTTTAATGCCGATGACGTGATTTTCTCGTTTATGCGCCAGAAAGATCCGAAGCATCCTTACCACAACGTTTCCAACGGCAACTATTCCAACTTCGAAAGCCTCGAATTCGGCAAGCTGATCACCGCCATTGATAAGGTGGACGACAATACGGTGCGCTTTACGCTTGCCCATCCGGAGGCGCCGTTTATCGCCGATTTAGGCTGGTATTTCGCCTCCATCCTCTCGGCGCAATACGCCGATGCGATGCTCAAGGCCGGCACGCCAGAGCGCGTGGATATGGATCCCATCGGCACCGGGCCGTTTGAACTCAGGCAGTACCAGAAAGATTCGCGCATCCTGTATACCGCCTTCCCGGACTACTGGCAGGGCAAGGCGAAGCTCGATCGCCTGGTCTTCTCCATCACGCCGGACACCTCGGTGCGCTACGCGAAGCTTGAGAAAAACGAATGCCAGGTGATGCCGTTCCCGAACCCGGCGGATCTGCCGCGCATGAAGGAAAATAAAGACATCAACCTGATGCAAAAGGCGGGGCTTAATACCGGCTTTTTGGCGTTTAACACCCAAAAGCCTCCGCTGGATAACGTGAAGGTGCGCCAGGCGCTGGCGCTGGCTATCAATAAACCGGCGATTATCGAAGCCGTCTTCCACGGCACGGGTACGGCGGCGAAAAACCTGCTGCCGCCGGGGGTGTGGAGCGCCGATGACCAGCTGAAAGATTACGCTTACGATCCGGAAAAAGCCAAAACGCTGCTCAGGGAGGCGGGCTTTGCCAACGGCATGACCATCGACCTGTGGGCGATGCCGGTTCAGCGTCCCTATAACCCGAACGCCAAACGTATGGCGGAGATGATTCAGGCGGACTGGGCAAAAGTGGGCGTGAAGGCGAAAGTCGTGACCTATGAGTGGGGCGAATACCTCCAGCGCGTGAAAAGCGGTGAGCACCAGGCCGCCCTGATGGGCTGGACGACGGCCACCGGCGATCCGGACAACTTCTTCGGCCCGCTGTTTACCTGTACGGCCGCAAACGGCGGCTCCAACTCGTCGAAGTGGTGCTACCAGCCGTTTGACAAGCTGATTCTGCAGGCCCGCGCCGAGGGGGATCATGACAAGCGCGCGGCGCTGTATAAGCAGGCGCAGCAGGTGATGCACGACCAGATGCCGGCGGTAATGATTGCCCATTCGACGATTTTCGAACCGGTGCGCAAAGAGGTGACCGGCTATGAAATCGATCCGTTCGGGAAGCATATTTTTTATCAGGTGGACGTGAAGTAACTTTTCCCGACGGCAAAAAGCCCTGTGGCATAGCGCGACAGGGCTTTTTTTATGCTGCGGGCCTTAGCGCTGCGTGGAGCCGCGAATCTTTAATTTTCCCGCCATCGTCACGTGCGTCGCGTTGTCTTCTCCCTGGCAGAGATACTCAACGGCCATGCGCCCGAGTTCGGTATAGGGCAGCTGCACGCTGGTGAGCTTTGGCGTTAGCTGATCGGCGATGCGCTGGTCGTCATAACCGGCTACCAGCACCTGCTGCGGCACCTGCACCCTGAGCTGGGCCAGCGCCTGATAGCAGCCCAGCGTCATCCAGTCGCTGGCGCAGAAAATGGCGTCCGGCGGCGTCGGCAGCTGCATCACCTGGCGGGTGGCGCGCAGCGTTTCATCGATTTGCCAGTTGGTTTTGATAACCAACTGCGGATCGAAGGGAAGGCCGGCTTGTTCAAGCGCCGCCCTGTAGCCGGCAAGGCGCTGGTGCGAGGCGTCCATCCAGTCGTCGCCGGTGATATGGGCGATGCGCGTGGCTCCGCGATCGATAAGATGCCGGGTTACCTGCAGCGCGTTCGCGTAGTCATCGGGCAGAAAAGTGGGCTGCAGAGGGTACGCGCGGTCATAAACGTTGAGCAATACCGTAGGCAGCGAAGTGCAGTTGTCAAAGACCGAAAAGTCGATGGCGCTGGTAATGGGCGAGGCGAGAATAATTCCGGCGCAGCGGCGCTGTTCCAGCTGTTTGATGATGCGCAGCGCCAGCTCGTTATCATCGCCATAGTCGTAAATGGTCAGCAGGGCGTCGTGGCGCCAGGCCGCATCCCGGGCCTGGCTTAGCGCGTCGACAAAGGGATCGTAGCTCGGCATGGCGTTTATCAGCACCGCGATCTCTTCCTGACCTTCTGGCTTATGGGGCGCGGGAATTTTTTTATAGCCCAGCGCGTGGGCCGCCGCGATAACGCGCTGGCGCGTCTCTTCGCTGAGCTTAATGCTCTGCGCGTTATTTAAAATTAGCGATACCGTCGCCTGGGAAACGCCCGCCTCGCGAGCGACGTCGGTCATTGTAATTTTGCTTTTCTTTTCCATTGCCTTAGCCGTCTGCTGCCTTTCCGCGGGCACTATACCACAGCGTGCCGTCAGTCACGTTGCGCCGGGGCGGGAATCGCCGGAGTGTGATCCCGCCTGCATTTGCCGCATCGCGAGCTTGCGCCGGATAACCTTGCTAATAAATATTAGCTAATAATATTAGTGGTGAGTTAAACGGAGGAACTATGGGACAGCAGTGGACTAAACAGCAGGCAAACGAGTGGCAGCAGCAGCAGGGCTGGCTGTGCGGCTTTAACTATCTGCCGCGCACGGCGGTGAACTGGACGGATCTTTGGCAGGCGGAAACCTTTGACGCCGCCACCATCGATGAGGAGCTGGGATGGGCGCGGAATGTGGGCTACACCACGCTGCGCACCAATCTGCCTTTTATCGTCTGGCAGCACGACCGGCAGGGGCTGATGGATCGCATTGACGCTTTTTTGAGTATTGCGAAAAAGCACAATATTCGCGTGATGCTCACGCTGATGGACGACTGCGGTTTTTCCGGCGACGAGCCGTACCTTGGTGAGCAGAAAGCGCCGGTGCCGGGCAAACATAACAGCCAGGCGGCCGCAAGCCCGGGGCGGGATAAAGTCTGCGACCGCAGCGTGTGGCCGGAAGTGGAGCGCTATGTACGCGACGTCGTGCGAACTTTTGCTAACGATGAGCGCGTGCTGGTCTGGGATCTGTATAACGAACCCGGCAACCGCGGCACCTTCGCAACCGGCGTTGAAGAGGTGCTTTATGATGAGAAGCTGGAGTCGTTCGCGCTGGAGTTAATGACCAAATCCTTCGCGTGGGCCCGCGATGAAAATCCTTCCCAGCCGTTGACCGTCGGCGCCTGGCATTTAAACCTTATCGATAACGATCAGCCGGAAGATACGTTCTTCCAGCACCCTATCGACCAGGCCGCGCTGCGGCTATCCGATGTGGTCAGCTATCACGCCTATGTCCCGACGGCGAAAATGGTGCGGGCGATAAGGGTGATGGAACAGCTGGGGCCGCCCGATTATGTGTACCGAGTGGCTGGCAAGGCACGTCGGCGGCAATTTCGAAGAACAGCTGCCCCTGATGCACGCGTGCAACGTTGTGCCTTATCAGTGGGGGCTGGTGCGCGGCAAAACGCAAACCTACCTGCCATGGCCGATTTATTTGAAAAGGCGCGAAGATTACGCCCACCTCTGGTTCCATGACGTATTTGACGAACACGGCATTCCATTCCGCCGCGCGGAGATGGAGCTGGTGTCGCGTCTGAGCAGGACAGGGCTGCATCCCCGCGGCTAAATAACGATCGCATGCTTCATCATAATAATGTTCACCCCGGTATCCGCTACCGGGGAATAAGAGGCTACTACGATGACAATGGCAATGAAAATTCCCGGACGGGAATTATGGTCTTATTTTGGTTATGGTTTAGGACAGTGTTTTAGCTTTGGGCTGGTAGGTTCTTTTATTAACTATTTTTATACCGACGTGCTGGGGATCTCCGCGCTGGCGGCGAGCACCATCTTTCTGATTGCCCGCGCGTGGGACGCGATTCACGATCCGTTCTTCGCAAGCATTATGGATACCCTGAACTCGCGCTTCGGTAAATTCCGCCATTTTATGCTGCTGGCGCCTTTGCTGATTACGGTCATGACCCTGGCGTCGTTTTATAATATCGACGCGCCGACGAGCACCAAAATTATTTATGCCGGGGTGACCTATATATTATGGGGCACGCTGTATGCGATATCCGATATTCCGTTCTGGTCGATGTCGTCGGTCATGAGCAGCGAGCCGCGCGAAAGGACGAAGGCGGTAACCGCGGCGGTGCTCGGCGTCAACGCGGGCATCGCCTGCGCAAATATCTTCTTCCCGCGGCTGACGACCTTCTTCGCGCCTTACTCCAGCGACCACGGCTATTTTATGGCGGTGCTGGTGATGATGGTTATCGGCATGCTGTTAATGATTAACGGCTTCTTTAACGTTAAAGAACGCGTACCGCCCAGCCATGAAAAAGTCACCATCCGCGATACCTTCCGCAATCTGCGGCATAACAAACCGTTATTTTTCGTGCTGGCCGCCTTTTTCTTCTGCGTGCTGCACAATATCGCCAACGGAATTTATATCTATTTCTTTATCTACAATATGGGCGACGGCGGCCTGCAGGCGGCGATCGGGATCATCGGCATTATTGCCGCGCTTGCCTGCCTGCTAGCGCCGATACTGACGCGGCGTTATAAAAAACGCACTTTATTTATCGCCCTTTGCGCGCTGGATATTCTGGTCAGGGTGGTGCTGTGGTTCGCCGGCTATCACAGCCTGACCGTGCTGTTTATCCTGTTGGGGCTAAGCTCGCTCTTTGTGATGATGAGCAACCTGTTTACCTCCGCGATGATCGTCGACACTATCGAATATGCGGAATATCACTCCAATAAGCGCTGCGCCGCCATTACCTTCTCCGGCCAGACTTTTACCGGGAAAATGTCCGTGGCGGTGGGCGGGGGATTGATCGGCGTCTACCTCACGGCGATAGGCTACGTGCCGCAGGCGGCCACCCAGACCGAAAGCGTGCTCAACGGGCTGTTTTTCGGCATCAGCCTGCTGCCGGCTATAGGTTCGCTGATCCGCATCGGCTTTATGTGGTTCTTTGATTTTACCGAGGATAAGCACGCGGAGATTAGCCGTCTGCTTGCGCTGCGGCGTGCTGGCGGGGCGGAACCCGCGCCGCAAGACAAGGAGAGCGACATCGCCGAGCCGGTTTACCAGCGCTGATCCCTACTGCAAAAAGCAAAAAGCCCTGCCGCGTAAAAAGACAGGGCTTTTTCATGGGCGATTTAAATCGGGCTGCGTTCCGTTACGGCCTGCGCTTCAGCTTCCGGCGCCGTCCGGCTCGCCTGCTCCTCGCGGTATTTCAGGTTATCCCAGATGCGGAAGAACGGGTAATACATCACCAGCGAAATGCCCAGGTTGACGATTTGCAGCACCGAGCCGGAGATATGGCCGCCGGTGGCAAGATAGCCGCTGACCACAATCGGCGTGGTAAACGGCAGCGCGATACCCGCAGGCTTCGCCACGAGGCCCGTGGTCATAGCGACGTAAGAGACAATCACCAGCACCACCGGCGTGAGGATAAAAGGCACAACCAGATACGGGTTCATCACGATCGGAATGCCGAACACCATCGGCTCGCTGATGTTAAACAGGCCGCCGGGCGCGGCGATCTTACCGAGCTGTTTCATCTGCGCGCTGCGGCTGCGGATCAGCATAAAGATAACCAGCCCCAGCAGGGCGCCGGTGCCGCCTGGCGCAATCCACAGGTCATAAAACTGCTGCGTAATGATATGCGGAATGGGCAGGCCGTTCTGAAACGCCTCGAGGTTTTCCGACATATTGCTCAGCCAGACCGGGCGAATAAAGACCAGCACTATGGTGTCGCCGTGCAGGCCCAGCATCCACAGAATACCAATCAGCAGCACCGAAATAATCATTCCCGGCAGCGAGCCGCCGACGTGGCTCATCGGGATGCCCACCAGCTCGGTTATCAGCGTATTGATATCGCCAAACGGCGTGGCTTCTACCAGCAGGCGCAGCGCCAGCACCACCGCCAGCACGCAAAAGCCGGGGATCAGCGCGAGGAAGGATTTCGCCACCGCCGGCGGCACCCCTTCCGGCATGCGGATAACCAGGTTGCGGTTATTGATAAAGCGATAAATTTCAGTGGAAAGCAGGGCGATGAGAATAGCGACGAACAACCCCTGGCTGCCGATCTGGCCCATCGGCAGCACGCCTTTGACAAACTGCGCCGCGCCGCCCTCCGCAGGGGTAAACATAATATGCTGCGGGATGGTCATAATAAACGCCACCAGCGAGACGGCGCCGGCGGTGAGCGGGTCGATAGTGCGGTATTTTTCCGCCAGCCGATAGGCGATGCCGAAGGCCGAAATTATCGCCATGATGTCATAGGTGGCCTTAACCGGATACAGCACCTTCTCCTGCCAGGCGGGGCCGAACAGGCTGCTCATCATCTGCGCGTAGCCCGGCACCGGCAGGTAGGCGAAGATAAGGAAAAACGAGCCGATCAGCATAAACGGCATATTAAGAATGATGCCGTCACGCACGGACAGGACATGCTTCTGCCCGGCTATTTTAAGCGCGGCGGGCAGCACGTATTTTTCAATGATGGATTTGTTGACTGACACAGACACCCCCTGCCCGGGGCAGAGCCTGCCGACCGGGTATTATCGTTTTTTGTTATTTCCGCCCGTAGACGGGCAGCGCGCCAGGAGCGTGGTTAGCCGCTAAACTGCGGCAGCCACGCTTTATTGATGCTGAGCACCTCTTCGACCAGCGCCGACGCCAGGTTCACATCCGCCACCAGCGGATTGGCCACCAGCGCCAGCAGGGCTTTGCCCTTATCGCCGTGCACGGCCGCTTCAATGGTCAGGCGTTCGAAATCTTTCACCTGCTGCGTCAGGCCGTTCATCAGCGGCGGCAGCTTACCAAAGGCCAGCGGATGCGCGCCCAGCGCGTCAATCAGGCAGTTCGTTTCGATAACCGCGTCGTCCGGCAGGCCCTGAATAGCACCATTGTTGGCGGTATTCACCACCATTTCAACGCCGAGGTTGTTATGCAGCGCGTTAATGAGCTCAACCGCCACCTCCGAATAGAACGAGCCGCCGCGCTGGCTGAGTTCCTGCGGTTTTTTATCCAGCGCCGGGTCGGCGTAAAGTTTGAATAAGGCCTCTTCCACCTGCATAACCTGCTCTGCGCGGGTTCCCTTACTGTCGGCGTCAGCCAGTTCGTCTTCCAGCATGGTGCGGGTTTGCCAGAAATAGCGGTGATAAGGGCAGGGAATGGCGCGCAGCGCACGCAGCAGATCCGCAGGCCAGGGTATGGCCTTAATATTGTTCATCGAAAGCTGCTCGCCGTCGCAGAGCATTTCCAGAACCTCATCGGTAGCGTCGCGTCCATCGGCCAGCACTTTGTGCACCCAGACCATATGGTTAAGGCCCGCGAAGCGCAGCGAAACGGATGAGTGCGGAAGCTTCAGCATATCGGCGATGGTGTGGTGCATGGTGACCGGCACGTTACACAGGCCGATGATTTTCGCCCGGCTGTAGCGGGACACCGCTTCCGTGACGATCCCGGCCGGATTGGTAAAGTTAATGATCCAGGCCTCGGGCGCCAGGCGCTCCACGCGTCGTGCAATATCCAGCATTACCGGAATGGTGCGCAGGGCTTTAGCAAAGCCGCCGACGCCGGTGGTTTCCTGACCCAGCAGCCGGTGGCTCAGGCCCAGGCGTTCATCTGCGGCGCGAGCGGGAAGCTGGCCGACGCGCAGCTGCGTCAGCACGAAGCTGGAGCCGGCAATCGCCTCGTCCGCGTCAAAATGCACGGAGACTTTCACCGCCTCCAGCCCGTTGCGGTCCAGCATGCGCCGCGCGAGGCGGGCGATAACCTCGACTTTCTGGCGTCCCGCCTCCACGTCCACCAGCGCCAGCTCCGTTAAGGGCAGCGTTGCGTGGCGTTCGATCAGGCCTTCTATCAGTTCCGGGGTATAGCTGCTTCCCCCGCCGACGACGGTAATTTTCATTATGCTCTCCGTTTGCCTCAGGCCATCAGGGCGATGGCTTTATCCAGCACGCGATCGCCGCGCATGGTGCCGTAATCCATCATGTCGATAACCGCTACCGGCTTGCCAAGCGGCGCGGACAGATCGCGCAGGCGCTGGAGCTCAAACTGCACCTGCGGCCCCAGCAATACCACGTCGGCGTGGCGCAGCTGGCTTTCAATTTCGGCGACCGGGTAAGCGTCAATTTCCACCGCCAGCGAACGCTTCGCCGCTTCCGCCCGCATCTTCTGCACCAGCATGCTGGTGGACATCCCGGCGGCGCAGCACAACATGATTTTTTTCATTAACAGCTCCTTTTCTCTTTGAAAACATATTTCATACATTAGCCTTGTTGCGCAGCATGTATGAAAATTATTTTCATGAGTGTGATCGCCGTTGGATTATCACAAAAGCGGATGACAGGCGTCAGAAAATGTGATCTCAGCGGGAAAATAGAATTTTGGCGGGGTAGCAACGCTGCAGAACAGCAGCCCTGAGCGGCGGCTGATTGAAAAATAATTTCAATAATCTATGATGATGACACGAGCCGTCGCCGCTGACTAAAGGGAGCAACCCGTTATGGATATCGTTTATCAACTGGTACAGGGCATGTCCGGCCTGCCCGCGCAGGAATCCCGGCTGGCGCGCTTTTTCCTTGAGAATTTCGCGCAGATCCC
Source organism: Dryocola mayonis (assembly GCF_051307045.1). Classification (NCBI taxonomy): domain Bacteria; kingdom Pseudomonadati; phylum Pseudomonadota; class Gammaproteobacteria; order Enterobacterales; family Enterobacteriaceae; genus Dryocola; species Dryocola mayonis. Next base: position 2,229,440 of record NZ_CP150452.1, on the reverse strand, counting down.
CGAGTCGACCATGGAAGAACTTGCGATCAGGGCGGGAGTCAGTCCCGCCACGCTGCAGCGCTTCGCCCGCAGCATCGGCTGCGACGACATCAATGATTTTCTGGGCAAAGTCCGTTACCAGCAGCAGGAGAGCAGTCCTCAGGCCTGGCCTGGCGCGACGGGAATTCTGGGCGATGCCACCTGGGTTGAGCCGGGTGAACTGCAAAAGCTGGCGACCCATGCGGGAATCGGCCGCGATATCGTGGAAAGGTTTTCCCACTCCACCGGCAAAGAGAGCAGCGGCGATATTCTCAGCCAGATACGCGCGCGCCTGAATGAGTTCAGCCAGCAGGAGTCCCGGGTGGCGCAAACCATTCTTGACGACGTGGGGTTTGCCGCTTCGGCAACTATCGATCAGCTGGCGACCGCTGCGGGCGTAAGCCCGGCGACTATTACCCGCTTTGCGCGAGCGGCGGGCTGCGACGATATCCGCGATTTGCGCATGAAGCTTGCGCAGTCCAGCCAGCCCGCTTCGCAAGGAACGCTGCCGGAACCCTGGCGGGAAAAGCTTAACGGCGTGCAGAGCGCGCTGAATTCACAGCTGAGCGAGCTTTCCCCGGCGGCGCTTGCGCGGGCCGCGCAGGTGCTGAAACGGGCCGCGGCAACGCATATTTTCAGCGCCGGCGCGGCAGATACGCCTTTTGCCGGCGAATTGCAGTACCGCCTGCTCACGCTGGGATATCCTGCCAACCTTTGTCAGGACGCCGCGCTGATGGCTATTACCGCATCAATGCTGGGAACAGGGCAGGCGCTGGTGATTTTTTGCGCCCACGCAGCGGAAAACGCCTTATTGGCCGCGGTGCATCAGGCGCGGCGCAAAGGAGCGGATATCGTTATTATCGGCCAGCAGGCGGGCGCGCTCGTTCAGCAGCAGGATATATTGCTGCCGGTCATGGATGCCCGCTACGGCTATCTGCTGATGATTGATTTAATCTGTGAAAGCCTGGCTAAGTGATAAGCGCCGGGCGATAAATAGCGATCGGTTAACGTTCAAATACGTGATAAAGACCGGCAAGGGTCGTCACGTCGAATTTTAAATAAATATTCCGTCGGTAATGGCTGATCGTTTTTCCGCTGAGGTCCAGATACCTGGAGATCTCTTTATTCTTTTTACCGGAAATGATGAAAGGCAAAACCATTGACTCCTGGCGGGTCAGTTTTTTCTCTTTTTCGGTGCTGTACCAGCGCATGTTTTTAGTAATGGTGACCGCTTGCTTTCCCGAATGAAGATAAATCAGGCAGCTCTTTAATTTTTTTAGCGCATAAATACAGTCGATGGTGAAATCGGAAACCGTATTGATGAGAATGTTGTCTATGGTGTTATCAAAACAGCTATCTTTTGTAATAAAAATAAAATAGCTGCCGGGGTTTTTTAATTTAATCTCCATCAGATTAATCAGCGTCTGAATGTCGGGCTGACAATAATCGACGACTATGGCTTTTGATTTCTCTACTATTTTCTTGTCAATGCCGCGGGCTTCTTTGACGAAAACAACCTCTGAAAACGTATGATGCTCTTTAACTATATCTTCAGCGAGCATACAGAATCCCATTCTGAAATACTCGCAGGAGGACAGGACGACGACCATATTCCCTTACCTTGTAAACAATTCTCTCTAAATATAAATAACCTGAAGGCCGGATTCAGGCAACTCAGAATATGGGACGGGATTATAAGAAAACTCCTGGATAAAGAGAGGCAAATTGTGCGGTCGCGGTATTTAAATCATTTTATTTCGTTCACAACAAAAATAATTACTTACAACAATTTACTAAGATAAATCTCAGGTATCGGCCAAAGATCCTAAGGCGCTAAAGTTTATCTGTTTGTTATTGTTAAAACATCTTCAGGCGGGACAGGGTATTAAGCCTGAAATGATAATAAGTTAATGGAGATGTTAAGTAATTGTCATGTCAATCCATACGATAAAGGGAGCTTTTTATGGACAGCAACTTTCGTATCAGCAAAATCGCCAAAAGCGTTGGGGTGGTTTTGGGCAGCAGTTTATTATTGCCCCACATGCCGGATCGCTGCTTCTTAGCGCAGTTGATTAGCTCGGCGTGCGGTCGCGGGCCCGTTAAAAATCTCAACCGAACACTATTTGATATCGCCACATGGTTTAGCCAGGGTTGGTTTGCTATAACTGAAAGGCTCCTATGCAAATCACAGGGATTTAAAATGCGTACCTCCACTCTTTTTAAGGCAGCGTGCCTGACCGGCCTGCTTGCGCTTGCGGGCTGCTCTTCATCCGTGACGGCTCCGGAAAAATACTCTGGTTTTTTAAAGGATTACTCCGGCCTGCAGGAAACAAAATCCGCGACCGGTAAACCTGTTTTACGCTGGGTCGATCCCGATTTTAAAAGCGCTAACTACGATAGCCTGGTCTATAACCCCGTAACCTATTACCCCATCCCCAAACCGACTACCCAGCTTGGCGCGCAAACGCTGGATCAGATCCTCGTTTACACCAATAGCAAACTGAAAGCGGCGGCGGCGCAGCGTAAACCGCTGGTGGCTACGCCTGGCCCGCGCAGCCTGATTTTCCGCGGCGCGATTACCGGCGTGGACAGCAGTAAAGAAGGGCTGCAATTCTATGAGGTGGTTCCGGTAGCGCTGGTTGTGGCGGGAACGCAGATGGCTACGGGGCACCGTACCATGGACACCAGCCTGTATTTTGAAGGGGAGCTGATTGACGTGGCGACCAATAAACCCGTCATGAAGGTCGTGCGTAAAGGCGAAGGCAAAACGGTAAGTAACGAAAATACGCCGATCGCCGTCGAAACGCTAAAACAGGTGATAGATGACATGGCGACGGACGCCACCATGTTTGATATCAACTGATTCTTTATCTGTTAAGGGAGCCGTCAGGCTCCCTTTTTATCTTCAGGCTGCGCGTCTGCGCCACTTTATGAATCTGAAGGTTCCGGGCTTTGAGAACATCACCAGGTTGCCGACCAGAATCATCGCAAGGCCGGTGACCGCGTTAGCGTGCCAGACGTAGCCTTCGTAAATCGTTGACAGACTCAGCGCCACCAGCGGGAAAAGTAACGTGCTGTATGCCGCCTTGCCTGCGCCGATGCGTCCCACCAGCGTGAAATAAGCGCCGAATGCGATGACCGATCCGAATATCGCCAGATAGAAAAGCGAGCCGAGATAGCGGACGGTAAATTCAGGCATAAAAGAGTCGCCGCGGATCAGCGCAATGGCGCCCATAATCGCCGCGCCGTAACACATGGCCCAGGTATTGGTCGACAGGGTTTCGAGCCCGCGGCGCTGGTGCCGCGCGCTGATCATATTGCCCAGCGAGAAGCCGAAGGTTCCCAGCGCGCTAAGCCCGATGCCCAGCAGAAGTTCCGGCGCCAGCTGCGTTGCCGCCAGGTCGCGCCAGAACAGCGCGATAACGCCGGCAATGCCGAGCGCCGCCGCAGGCAGCAGGTTCGCATGCGGACGCTGGCGGAAAAACAGCATGCCGTTGAAGGCGTTAAACAGCACCGCCATCGAGAAGATAACCGACTCCAGCCCCGAGCTGATGTACGCCGCGGCATGGTAAAAGCACAGGAAGTTAAAGCCGAACACGCAGGCGCCCTGAAGCAGGCAAAACAGATGATCGCGCAGGCTGATACGACGCAAACGCCCCAGCGCGAGCAGCGCTACCAGCATCACCACTGCCGCTACGGCAAAGCGCCAGAAAATCGAAACCGGCGCCGACACCACGCCCTGCTGCATATAAATAGCAAGCCAGGTCGTTCCCCAAATCACCACCACCAGAATATAAAGTACCGCGTTCATAAAGTTATCCTACCGTCAAACAGAGGCTTCAGTTTGCTGGTAACTATAAGCCCCGGCTTTCACAGCCCTGCGCGACTTGCATAATCTTGCGCATTTTTTTGTTTCCGTCAGGTTAATGGCTGGTAACCCGCAGCGCCTCTACTTACACTAGCTTTCCGGCCCCTTAAGCGATATGCGACCTATGACCCAGTATCTTGCCTTTGAAAATCTGCGTAAGCACAACGCCCGTCTGAACGACAGCGTGCGGCTCGGCTCGGGTATTCAGCTGGCGGCCTGGTCAAATCATCACGATCGCGTCACCCAGCTTAGCGATCACCATACGCTTAGCCTGTATATCAATAACGGGTACGAAACCTACCAGAAAACGCCGAGCGGCTGGAAAAACGGCGGCGGCCCGGACAGGTTCTGCCTGATGCCGCAGGAGAGCGAAACCACCTGGGATATCCGTAACGATTTCTCGTTTGTGCACCTGTACTGCACGGACGCGCATCTGCGCCATATCGCGGAGCAGGTCTGGGATCGCAGCCCGGCAAGCCTGCAGGTCAACGAAAAGATTTTCGCCGAGGACCCGCGCATCACGCAGCTTTATCGCCACTTTTTATTGAGCAGCAGCTGGCAGCAAAGCGCCAGTCATCTGACGTTAAGCACCGCCTCGACGCTGCTGCTGACCCATCTGGTGCAGAACTACAGCAGCGTGCAGTGGCGCCTGCCTGCGGTGCGCGGCGGGCTGGCTCCGGTGGTGTTGCGCAATATTCAGGCCTGGATAGAGCAGCATCTAAGCGAACCCTTGACGCTTGCGGATCTGGCGCTCGAGGCGGGGTTAAGCGAATTCCATTTCGCCCGCATGTTTAAGCAGTCGACCCGGCTGGCTCCGCATCAGTACGTTATGCAGCGGCGTATGGCGCGGGCCGAAGCGCTGGTGCGCCACAGCACGCTTGCGCTGACGGAGATCGCGCTGTCCTGCGGATTCAGCTCCGCCAGCCATTTCAGCAACCGCTTTAAGGCGGCCATCGGCATAACGCCTTCGCAGCTACGCGCGGCGAGCCAGTGAGAAGGCGGCGTAGCAGAGCCCGCCGGCCACCAGCCCCCAGAAAGCCGAACCTATTCCCGCAAGCGTAAGCCCCGAGGCGGTAACCAGAAAAGTCACAATAGCCGCGTCGCGCTCCTGCGCATGGTTTAGCGCCTGATGCAGGCTGCCCGCAATGGCGCCCAGCAGCGCAAGCCCGGCAAGGGTATGGATAAAGGCCGGCGGCAGGGCGGTTAACCACGCTGAAATCGACCCGCCGAAGATCCCCGCCAGCAGATAAAAAAAACCGGCCGCGGCGGCAGACAGCCAGCGTTTAGCCGGATCCGGATGCGCTTCGCTCCCCTGGCATATCGCAGCGGTTATCGCCGCAATGCAGATGGAAAATACCCCAAAAGGCGCAAGCAGCAGGGCGATGGCCGCGGTAACCACCATCAGGGGCGAAACGGGAAGGTTATAGCCGGAGGCTTTCAGGGTCGCCACGCCGGGCGCGTTTTGCGACGCCATGGTGACAAGGAAAAACGGCAGCCCGATGCCCAACAGGCTGCTGAAGGCGAAATGCGGCGCGGTGAACTCCGGTAACGCCACGCCGGCCATCGGCACGCCTTCGCTTTTAAATTCTCCCGTCGCCAGGCAAATAACCAGGCCCGCGGCCAGCGCCGCGACCACCGCGTAGCGCGGGGCATAAATCTTTGCCAGCAGCCAGCCTGCAAGCATCGTCCCGCACAGTAAAAAGTGACCCTGTAACGAAGTAAAGGCGTCCAGGCCAAAGCGCAGAAGGATCCCCGCCAGCATCGCGGCCGACAGGGTATGCGGAATAAGGCGCATCAGGCGCGCGAACAGGCCGGTTGCGCCGCAAATTAAAATGAGCGCCGAGGCGAAAATAAAGATGCCAACGGCTTCGTTTAACGTACTGCCGGGTAAGCTGGTGGCGAGCAGCGCCGCGCCGGGTGTGGACCAGGCGGTCAGCACGGGCGCGCGATACCACAGCGTCAGCGCAAGCGTGCTGACGCCCATGCCGATGCCGAGCATGGTCAGCCAGCCGGCGATCTGCGGCGCGCTCGCGCCGGCGGCCTCGGCAGCCTGCCAGATAATCGCCGCCGAGCTGGCGTAACCCACCAGAACGGCGACAAAACCCGCAAGCACCGCAGGCAACGGAAGCGAAAAGGCGCGCATAGAATCCCCTTTGTGCGTTATAACGTCCGTCGGACTATAGCATCGTGCGTTATAGCGCACAAGGCGCTATACTCCGGCCGCTGATAAGGAGAAAAAGATGGATATTGCCGCCCATTTAAGCGCCACGCTAAAGGCGCTGCGCCAGGCGCGAGGCTGGAGCCTGACGCTTGCCGCCGAGAAAACCGGCGTGTCGAAAGCCATGCTCGGCCAGATAGAACGTAATGAGTCCAGCCCGACGGTGGCCACCTTATGGAAAATAGCCACCGGTCTGAACGTGCCGTTTTCGGTATTTCTTGCCTCGGGCGAACCGCCGGAGCGGGCGGCATTCGATCCGCAAAACAGCGATATGGTTGTCGTTGCGCTTTTCCCTTATGACGAGCAGCTGCGTTTTGATCTGTTTTCCATCACCCTTGCGCCAGGAGCGCTGAGCGAATCATCCCCGCACGATACCGGGGTCATTGAGCACGTCACGGTTATTAGCGGCGAGCTGGATATGCGGATTCAGGGGCAGTGGCGCACGCTAAGGGCGGGAGAAGGGTTGCGCTTCGCGGGTGACGAAGCGCACAGCTATCGCAACGCTGGTGAGGCGCGAACGCATTTCCATTCGCTGATTCACTATCCCTGATGCGCCACCTGAAAGGCGTGGCTGAAGGTCGGGGTGACCTGAATCGTTTTGGGCAGCAGGCTGCTGGCATGGTAGAAATCAGCGGTTTGCTGCTGCTGGGCTACCGTGGCGTCGTTGATGGTCTGCCAGACGGAATGGCGGCGCTCAAACGACAAACGGGCCACGTCTTCCGGGAAGCCGATAATCTTCGCCAGGGTTTTGCCGTACACGTCCGGATGCTGGTTCGCCCATATCTGCGCGGCGTTCAGACGTTGCAGATAATCAGCGATGGCGGCTTTTTTCTCGCCGTCCGCCAGCGCGCCGTCGGTTGCCGCAAGAAACGTATTGCCCGACCATAATCCGCGCCCGTTCACCGCCACGCGTAGCTTATCCACGCTTTCGGCATAGGCGGTATAGGGTTCCCATGTCGCCCAGACGTCCACCGAGCCCTGAATCAGCGCAAGCTTGGCTTCGCTCGGCGGCAGAAAGCGGAAAGTTACGTCTTTTGCGCTAAGCCCTGCCGATTCCAGCGCCTTTAGCGCCACGAAATGGCCTATTGACCCGCGGTTGGTGGCGATGCTTTTGCCTTTTAAATCGGCGGCGGATTTGATGGGGCTGTCCGGCCGCACCAGCAGCGCCGTGCCGTAAGGATCCGACTTGCTTACCGCAATCGCCTTCGCCTGTGCGCCCGCGGCCACGGCAAACAGCAGGGGCGCGTCGCCGATAATACCCACGTCGATTGCCCCAGCGTTCAGCGCCTCGGCCAGCGGCGCGGCGGCGGGAAACTCGGACCATTCGATTTTGTACGGCAGGTTTTCAAGCTTGTTTGCCGCCTCCAGCTGCGAGCGCATGCCGCCTTTCTGATCCCCGACATGCAGCGTCACTTCCGCCTGTGAAAAGGCGCTCCACATCGCCAGGGCCAGCCCGGCGGTTATCCACTTTTTCATCAGGCGCTCCTTGCAAGGCGATGGCGGGCGGCGGCTTTTTCACGCGTCAGCGGAATAAGCTCTTTACCGTATTCGACGGCGTCATTGAGCGGGTCGAAGCCGCGGATCAGGAAGCTGTCGATGCCCAAATCGTAATAGTCGAGCAGGGCGTCGGAAACCTGATCCGGCGTGCCGACCAGCGCGGTGGAGTTATAGCCGCCGCCGACCAGCGCCGCGATGCCCGTCCATAACCTTGTGTCCAGGCGATCGCCCTGGTGGGCCGCGTCCAGCAGGCGCCTGGCGCCCACGCTCTGCGGTTTCTTCAGCCCGTAGGTGTGGTGATTTTCCGCAAGATTTTTGCGGGTCGTCTCGCGGATATGCTCCGCTTTTTCCCAGGCCTCGGCTTCGGTTTTGCCGAGGATTGGACGGAAGGAGATATTAAAGCTGATATCCCGGCGATGCTGTTTCGCCGCCGCCCGAACGGCTTCCACCGTTTGACGCGCCCCGGCCAGCGGTTCGCCCCATAGCGCAAAGACATCCGCATGCTTTGCCGCCACCTCAATAGCCTCTTCGGATGAGCCACCGAAGTAGATCGGCAGGCGAGGCTGCACGGGTTTGATAGCGGAAAATGCCTGCTCGGCGCGGAAGAATCCGCCGGTATGATCGTAGGGCTCTTCGCCGTGCAGGCTGTTATTTAACACCGTCAGAAACTCGTCGGTGCGGGCGTAGCGCTCTTCTTTATTCAGCCAGTCGCCGTCTTTACGCTGCTCGGCATCGCTGCCGCCGCTGATGATATGCACCGCCAGGCGGCCATCAAGTAGCTGATCGAGGGTCGCGAGCTTACGCGCCGCAAGCGTCGGGGCCACGAAGCCCGGACGGTGGGCCAGCAGAAACTTCACGCGCGTGGTGTTGGCTCCGGCGTGAGCGGTGACCAGAAAGCCGTCCGGTTGATCCGACCAGTAGCCCACCAGAATGCGGTCGAAGCCCGCGTCTTCGTGAGCCCGGGCAAAGCGCGCGATATAGTCTTTGTCGAAAATCGGCCCGGTAGCGGGCAGGATTTCCGAGGCCAGGCGATGGCCTATCATGCCGAGAAATTGAATGCTCATTGCAGGTTCCTTATCGTTGTTGGTTTGCCCACCATAGCGGGCGACGGGGCCGCGCCGAAATGCGAATTCCGGCTATGCTTTGCCGGGATTAAGCTATGCCGGAATACGGATAACCAATTGCTTTTCCGGCATTTGGCGCGCCGCCAGACGCTGGTAGTCTTTGGTTTTCAGGACGACCTGGAGCAAGCTATGTCCGCATCGCCATCCGCGCCAAACTACGCGCGCTTACGCCATTTCCTTACCGAGTTCTCACGGCTGGTGGAACATTTTCATCAGGAAAAACCGCTGCTGGAGAAAGGCCGCCGGCTCCTGTCCGAGCTGGTGCGCCACGACGACTGGCTGCCCGAGTCCGCAGCCCTTGCCGATCCTCAGCGCTATCAGCAGCATCTGCTGTACGCCGATCCGCAGGGACGCTTCTCGGTGGTGAGCTTTGTCTGGGGGCCGGGCCAGCAAACCCCGATTCATAACCACGGCGTCTGGGGGCTTATCGGCATGCTGCGCGGCGGCGAGCGCAGCCAGTTCTACGCCAAAGTCAACGGCAAATGGGTGCCGGAGGGCGAGGCGGCGATGCTAAAACCGGGGGAGATCGAGACGGTTTCCCCCAATGCGCAGGACGTGCATCAGGTAAGCAACGCTTTTGACGATCGGATCTCCATCAGCATTCACGTATACGGCGCCAATATCGGCGCGGTTCATCGTCGGGTATTCACTGCCGACGGCGAGGAAAAACCGTTTATTTCCGGTTATTCGGGCGCTTTTTTGCCGAACATCTGGGACCTGTCTAAAGAGAGGGCGATATGAGTGAATTACGGCACTATGCACAGCTGCGCGCAGCGCTAATCAATAAAGAAGAGCTGGCGCTAATCGACGTGCGCGAAGAGGCTGCGTTTGCCTCCGGGCATCCATTATTCGCGGCAAATTTCCCGCTCGGCAAGCTGGAGCTGGAGGCGTTCGCGCGCATTCCGCGCCGCACTACGCCGATTACCGTCTATGACAACGGCGAAGGGCTGGCCGTCAAAGCCGTCGAGAAACTAAAACAGCTGGGCTACAGGGACGTAGCGCTGCTGGCGGGAGGATTACAGGGCTGGCAGGAGGCGGGCGGCGAACTGTTTATCGACGTGAACGCGCCGAGCAAAGCTTTCGGCGAGCTGGTGGAAGCGAAGCGGCATACGCCTTCGCTAAGCGCCGAAGAGGTGCAAAAACTGCAGCGGCAGGGGGCCGATCTGGTGGTGCTGGACGTGCGGCGTTTTGACGAATACCAGACCATGAGTATTCCGGGCGGCGTCAGCCTGCCCGGCGGCGATCTGGTGCTTAAAGCGCGCGCGCAGGTCAGCGGTCCGGACACGCAGATCGTGGTCAACTGCGCGGGACGCACGCGCAGCATCATCGCGGCGCAGTCGTTAATTAACGCGGGCATCGGCAATCCGGTTGCCGCCCTGCGTAACGGCACCATCGGCTGGACGCTGGCGGGACAGGAGCTGGAGCACGACCAGCAGCGTCAGGCGCAGGAAAGCGCGGGCGAGGAGGCCGATCGCATCGCGGCCTGGGAACTGGCGACCAGCGCCGGGGTGAGCTTCGTGGCGTGGAGCGACTGGCAAATCTGGCAGCAAAACGGCGACCGCAACACCTGGCTTTTCGATGTGCGTTCGCCGGAAGAATACCGGGCGGGTCATCTGCCGGGGGCCAGATCGGTGCCGGGCGGGCAGCTGGTGCAGGAAACCGATCACTATGCGGCGGTGCGGGGCGGAAGGATCGTCCTGGCGGATGATGACGGGATACGCGCGCCGATGGCCGCGTCCTGGCTGGCGCAAATGGGCTGGGAGGTGGCGGTGCTGGAGGCCTCTCGCGAACTGTTTACCGAACGTGGCGACTGGCAGGCTCCCGTGCCGGCGGCGCCGAAGGCGGACGAAATTTCGCCGCAAACGCTGGCCGCGTGGTTAGAACAGTCCGGCACCACGCTTCTGGACTTCACCACCTCGGCAAATTTCCGCGCGCGCCATATTCCCGGCGCGAAATGGCTTAGCCGCAGCCGGCTGAGCGAAGCCGTCGCCGCTCTGCCGGAGCCTGAACGCTGGGTGGTAACCTGCGCAAGCAGCGCGCTGGCAAGGTTTGTGGTGCCGGAACTGCAGGCCCTCTCCGACCGGCCGGTCTACGTGCTGCAGGGCGGCACCCTGGCCTGGATTGCCGGGGAAAAACCGCTGGCTACGGGGCCGGAAGGCGAGCTGCATCTGCCGGAAGACCGCTATCGCCGCCCGTATGAGGGCACCGGGGTTCCACGCCAGGCAATGGAAGATTATCTGCAGTGGGAATATGGCCTGGTCGCGCAGCTTGAACGCGATGGCACCCACGGTTTTCGGGTAATCTGATTTTCAGCCCTCATCGCGTTCGGCGGTGAGGGCCGCCTGAGAGCCACGAAAAACCGCAACTTCAAAACGCGCTCTGTTTTTACCCGACCTTTCTGACTACAATAGCCGCCTTTCGCCCGTCTACTTAAAAATAACGAACTATGCGCCTGCACGCTAACCATCTTGAATTACTCAGCCCCGCCCGGGATACCGATATTGCCCGCGAGGCCATTTTGCACGGCGCCGACGCCGTTTATATCGGCGGTCCGGGTTTTGGCGCCCGCCATAACGCCGGCAACAGCCTGCGCGACCTGGCCGAACTGGTGCCTTTCGCCCATCGCTACGGCGCCAAAATCTTTGTCACGCTGAACACCATTTTGCACGACAACGAGCTGGAACCCGCGCGGCTGATGATTCACGATCTTTACCAGGCGGGCGTCGACGCGCTGATCGTTCAGGATATGGGCGTGCTGGAGATGGATCTGCCGCCAATTGAGCTGCACGCCAGCACCCAGTGCGATATCCGCAGCGTGGAAAAAGCGAAGTTCCTCTCCGACGTCGGCTTCTCGCAGATTGTTCTGGCCCGCGAGCTTAATCTGGAGCAGATCCGCGCTATCCACCAGAACGTTGACGCGACTATTGAGTTCTTTATTCACGGCGCGCTTTGCGTAGCGTATTCCGGCCAGTGCAATATTTCCCACGCCCAGACCGGCCGCAGCGCCAACCGCGGCGACTGCTCCCAGGCCTGCCGCTTGCCTTATACCTTAAAGGACGATCGGGGCCGCGTAGTGGCGTTCGAAAAACATCTCCTGTCGATGAAGGATAACGACCAGAGCGCCAACCTGGCGGCGCTGGTGGAGGCAGGCGTGCGCTCCTTCAAGATTGAAGGGCGCTACAAAGATATGAGCTATGTGAAAAACATCACCTCATACTATCGCCAGCTGCTCGATGAGCTGATGGAAAACCGCACGGACCTTCAGCGCGCTTCTTCGGGCGTGACCTCGCATTTCTTTATTCCTTCGCCGGACAAAACCTTCCACCGCGGCAGCACGGACTACTTCGTTAACGAGCGCAAGATCGATATCGGCGCGTTCGATTCGCCGAAGTTCGTTGGCCTGCCGGTGGGGGAAGTGCTGAAGGTGGCTAAAGACCATCTCGACGTGACCGTTACCGAAGCGAATACGCTGACCAACGGCGACGGGCTCAACGTGCTGATCAAGCGCGAAATCGTCGGCTTCCGCGCCAATACCGTGGAGAAAACCGGTAAAAATCAGTACCGCGTGTGGCCAAATGAGATGCCGGATACGTTAAAAAACGTGCGTCCGCATCACCCGCTTAACCGCAACCTTGACCACAACTGGCAGCAGGCGCTGCTGAAAACCTCCAGCGAGCGCCGCGTGGCGGTGGATATGGAGCTTAGCGGCTGGGAAGAGCAGCTGGTGCTGACGCTTACCTGCGAAGACGGCATCAGCGTAACGCAAACGCTCGAAGGCCGGTTTGACGTGGCGAACAACCCGCAGAAGGCCTATGACAATCTGCGCGACGGCCTGGTGAAGCTGGGCCAGACGATGTACTGCGCCCGGGCGGTTAATATCGCGCTGCCGGCGCCGCTGTTTGTGCCTAACGGCCAGCTAAACCAGCTGCGCCGTGACGCAATCGACGCGCTTACCGAAGCGCGTTTGCAGCAGTATCAGCGCGGAACGCGTAAAGCCGTCCGCGTGCCCGCTCCCGTTTATCCGGAAGAGCATCTCACTTTCCTGGCGAACGTCTACAACCATAAGGCGCGTGAGTTCTACCAGCGTTACGGCGTAAAACTTATTGATGCCGCCTATGAAGCACACGAAGAGAAGGGCGAAGTGCCGGTGATGATCACCAAACACTGTCTGCGCTTTGCCTTTAACCTGTGTCCAAAGCAGGCGAAAGGCAATATCAAAAGCTGGCGCGCCACGCCGATGCAGCTGGTTCACGGCGACGAAGTGCTGACCCTGAAATTCGACTGCCGGCCGTGTGAAATGCACGTTATCGGCAAAATGAAAAACCACATTCTGAAGATGCCGCTGCCCGGCAGCATCGTGGCGACCATCAGCCCGGACGAGCTGATGAAAACCCTGCCGAAAAAAGCGAAAAGGTAACCGCAGCAACGGGCTTCGCGTCGACGGGGCCGTAGGGTGCATAAATCGATCGATTTTTAAACGCCTGTTACAGCAGGCGTTTTTTTATGCCTCATGGTTAAGACATAGATAAATAATCTATGAGTTTTGTCATCTGGTCGAACAAGCTGTGGGAAATTAGTAGGGCAAAAAAATTACCGCAAGCGGCGGCAAACACTATCTAAAGTTTGCGCATGCACTGCGGTAATTCACTGCTTTGCAACGCGATCTAAGACTCCTTAGATCGTTCTCTCACCCTGAAACCCAGGATAAAAAGATGACTGTGATAAACCAACCAACCTGCAAATTGTTTACCGATACTGCACGCTTCACCCAGCTGTCGGGTTATTACGAAGAAGAACGCCGCACGGTATGGATGATGCTTCGCGCCCAGCCTCGCCCTTGCTTTAACCATGTGCTGATCGAAGAGATCATGAACATGAGTTATCTGGTACAGCGTTCGGGGTTTGCCGTCGATTTCTGGGTAACCGGCTCGCTGGTCCCGGGGATGTACAACACCGGCGGCGATCTGGGCTTTTTCGTGGAAACCATACAGCAGGGACGGCGCGAGGCGCTACGCGCCTATGCGCGGGGCCTGCGTGGACTGCGTTCACGCGGCCTCCCGCGGGTTTGACACCGGCGCCATCAGCCTGGCGATGGTGGAAGGCAGCGCGCTGGGCGGCGGCTTCGAGGCGGCGCTTGCGCACCATTTCGTGCTGGCGCAGCGCGATGCCCGCATGGGCTTCCCGGAAATAGCTTTTAACCTGTTCCCGGGAATGGGCGGCTATTCGCTGGTCGCCCGGCGTTCAGGCATGAAGCTTGCGGAGGAGTTAATTTATAAAGGGGAGTCGCACACCGCGGAATGGCACGAACAGCATGGGCTGGTGGATTTATTATTTGAACCCGATCAGGGCTATGTCGCTACCCGCACCTTTATCGATACTCTGCAACCCAAGCTGAACGGCGTTCGCGCCATGCTGCGCGCCCGCCAGCGCGTGCTGCAGCTGCCGCGCGCGGAGCTGATGGATATCACCGAGGACTGGGTGGAGGCGGCATTCTGCCTGCTGCCGAAGGATATTGCCTATATGGAAAGGCTGGTGCAGTTGCAAAACCGTCATACCTCGACGGCTTTGCGGAAAGCCAGCTAGCGCGCCGTTCTGACCTGATACCGTTTTAACCATCGCTCGAATGCGGCAGCGGGCATGGGTTTAGCAAATAAGTAGCCCTGCCGTTCGTTGACGCCGTTCTTGGTCAGAAAGGCGTCTTCTTTCTGACTTTCCACCCCTTCCGCAATCACCTGTAAATTGAGCGCCTGCGCCACGGCGACGATTGCGCGCACCAGCGACTGCGAAACGGATTGCTTATGGATATCGCGCACAAAGGCCTGGTCGAGCTTGATTGCGTCGATAGGGAAACGCGCCAGCTGCGACAGCGACGAATAACCCGTGCCGAAGTCGTCCAGGTGAACCTGCGCGCCGAGCTTGCTGAACTGCTGGATAACGGACAGCGCCAGCTCCTCGTTTTCAATCAGGCAGCTTTCGGTGAGCTCGACGTCGATAGGGCAATATTCGAAACCTAAATCTTTCAGCGCCTGTTTGAGATCGCTAAAAATAGTCTGATCGGCAAGCTGCCTTGCGGAAACGTTCACCGCCACGCGCAGGTTTATGCCTTTGTCGCGCCATTTCGCCACCTGCTGCACCACGCTTAGCATCACCCAGCGCCCCAGCGGCACAATCAGCCCTGACTCTTCCGCATAGGAGATAAAATCCAGCGGCGGAATCAGGCCGCGCTCCGGCGACTGCCAGCGCACCAGCGCTTCCAGGCTGCGCACTTCGCCGCGCCAGGTAATTTTGGGCTGATAATGGATAACCAGCTGATCGTTTTCCAGCGCCTTACGCAGGTTGGTATCAAGCCACAGATATTCAAAGACGCGCTGGTTCATTTCCGGCGAGAAGACGCAAAACTTGCCGCGGCCGCTTTCTTTGGCGGTATACATGGCGGTATCCGCATTGCGGATCACGCTTTCCCGGTCTTCCCCGTGCTGCGGGGCGAGAGAAATCCCCAGTGAACAGCCGGAATACACCTCAATCAGGCCAATGCGGAAAGGCTGCTTTAAGCGGGTGAGAATGCGGGAAGACATGGCTTCAAGCGTGGCCTGTGAGGTGTCGGTCGCCAGCACGATAAACTCATCGCCGCCAAGCCTTGCCAGCACCTGGCCCTCTTCAAGACAGCTGAGGATCGCCAGCGAAACGGCCTGCAGTAGCTGGTCGCCGAACATATGCCCGTAGGCGTCGTTTACTTTCTTAAAGTTATCGAGGTCGAGATAGACAATACCCACCTGGGTTTCGCCGCGATTTTCTATGGCGGTGCTGATCAAATCATGTATAGCGTTGCGGTTCGGCAGGCCGGTGATGGTATCGGTGTTGGCCAGCACGCGCAGTCGCTCCTGGGCGCGGCGCTCTTCCGTAATGTCCGTACCTGAACAGATCAGATAGATTTCGTTTTTGCCGCTGCCGCTGTGGACGAACTTATTGCGAAACAAAAACAGGCGCTGGCCCTTGCGGGTTTTAATCCAGCGTTCGACTTCGTAGGAGTTGCCGTTGCGGAAAAACCCGCTGATATTGCGTCTGGAGGCGGCGGCCTCGCTGCGGCTCATAAAGAGTTTAAAAACGTTCTGCCCGATGACCTCATGCTCTTTAATGCCGGTGTACTCTTCGCTAAGCCGGTTAAAGCGCTGAATGTTGCCCTGGCGATCGAGGATGACGATAACCGAGTTCGCCTCCGAAACCACCTGTTCGGCAAAAGAGAGCCCCTGCACGAGATCGCGCGCGACGGAAGGGGTGTCGTGCCACGCCGATGCCGTTCCGGCCCATTCGCGTTTCGACACTTTACGTCCCACCAGATGGACGGGAACCTCGCTGCCAAACAAAGATATCGACATAGTGATGCTTGAGGTGATCACCGTCATCTGCCGAATTTCATCCGCCTGTTCCTGGCTCAGGGCAATCACCTGGCTGGTGTCTGAGCTTTCGTCGGCGGCGAGCTGCAGGGCGTTGCTGTCGGAAGGCAAACGCCAGTATGGGCTGGTTGTCCCTAAATAACGGTAAAGCAGGTTCTGCTCCAACTCGTCTTTCATGCTTTCTCCTGAACCGGTGCATGGCGCGTCAGTTTACTATTTATATTAGCAACATAAAGCCAGTGTTAAACAAGCGGCGACAGTTAAAAACCTGCAGATATATGTTAACCGTCAGAAAAATGAAGATAACTTGCATAATTTCTGAAAACGTTAAGATCGCGAAGCGATAGAAATTTTTAGCGTTTCTTATTGGTTTACCGCTGAAATTATAACTAAAGCAATAGGTTGTTGATAGAGGCGAATGACAAACGGCGAAAAAGAGAGCGCGAAAAGAGCAAGTTTAGAGCAAGGCAAAAGAAAAAGGCTGAAAATTTATTCAGCCTTTATGGGTAGTTATTACGATTTACGCCGCCGGTCTGGCGATAACGCTGCGCGTTTCCATGCGCACCTCGGCGATGGTCACATCAATCACGTCGGTGACCTTGTAGGCCACCTCGCCTTTAATCTGCACGGTGCCGTTTTCCTGGCTGCAAACCAGCTCGTCGCGTACGGCGTGGATGAACGGCGCGGGGATAAAGGCTACTGCGCCATTCTCCACCAGACGCACGCGCATTCCGCCGCGGCTGACGTCGATGATCTCAGCGGCGAAGCGCGTATCGGTGCCGGCTTTATCGTTCAGGAAGCGGGCGTACAGCCAGTCGCCCACGTCGCGTTCCGCCATACGGTTCAGGCGGCGGCGTTCCGCCATCTGGACGGTGGTTTCGTCCTGCGGACGCGCGGCGGACTCGCCTTTAATAATCGCTTTAAGCAGACGATGGTTGATCATGTCGCCGTATTTACGAATCGGCGAGGTCCAGGTGGCGTAGGCTTCCAGACCCAGGCCGAAGTGCGGGCCAGGCTCGGTGCTGATTTCCGCGAAGGACTGGTAGCGGCGAATGCGGCTGTCCAGGAAACCTGTCGGCTGGGCGTCGAGCTCGCGGCGCAGCTTGCAGAAGCCGTTAAGGGTCAGCACTTCCTGCGCGTCTACGGTAAAGCCGTGGCCGGCAAGCATGTTCGCCAGCTGTTCGGTATTGGCCGGATCGAAACCGGTATGCACGTTGTAGATGCCAAAGCCGAGTTTGTCGCGCAGAACGACGGCCGCACAGACGTTGGCGGCGATCATCGCTTCCTCAACGATGCGGTTAGCGATGCGGCGCGGCTCGGAGACGATATCCAGCACTTCGCCTTTCTCGCCCAGCACGAAGCGGTAGTCCGGACGATCTTTAAAGACCAGCGCGTGGGTGTGACGCCACTCGCCGCGGCTCAGGCAGATGCGCTGCAGCAGACGGATCTGACGGGCAATCTCGTCGTTGTGCGGCTGCCATTCGCCTTTCTCTTCCAGCCAGTCGGAGACTTCGTCATAGACCAGCTTGGCCTTTGATTCGATGGTGGCGGCAAAGAAGTGGATATCGCTGCCAATTGCGCCATCCTGCTCGATAACCATGCGGCAGGCTAAGGCAGGGCGGGTAACGTTCGCGCGCAGGGAGCACAGGTCGTCAGACAGCTCGCGCGGCAGCATCGGGATGTTAAAGCCCGGCAGATAGTTGGTGAAGGCGCGGACCTTAGCGATGCCGTCGAGCTTGCTGCCTTCGGCGATCCATGCGGTAGGATCGGCGATGGCAACGGTCAGCTGCAGCTTGCCGTCGGCGAGCTCTTCCACAAACAGCGCGTCGTCCATATCCTCGGTGCTGGCGCTGTCGATGGTGACGAAGTTCAGGGCGGTTAAATCTTCACGCACCAGGCCATCGTCAAGCATTTCGGTGGCGACGCCGTTTGGCGCTTCGCGCTCCAGGTTGTGGCGGGACAGGGTGACCCACCACGGCGCAAGGTGATCGTCGCCAAAGGTGATGAACTGGGTCAGCTCGGCGTAAAAACCGCGATCGCCCTTCAGCGGGTGGCGTTTCATTTCCGCCACGGCCCAGTCGCCGTTCTGGAAATCATGCGTGACGCTGCGTTCGGCACGGCACTGAATCGCGTCTCTTAATAAAGGGTGATCCGGCACGATGGAAAGACGGTCGTCTTTCTTCTGCACGCGGCCCACGAAGCGGGTCAGGAACGGTTCGATAAGCTCTTCTGGCTCAGCGGTCTCACGGTCTTTATCCTTGTGGATCACAGCGCTGATACGGTCGCCGTGCATCACTTTTTTCATCTGCGGAGGCGGAATAAAGTAGCTTTTATTGGCGTCGACCTCGAGGAAGCCAAAGCCTTTTTCAGTACCTTTTACCACGCCTTCGGCGCGAGGAGTCTGGGAATGCAGTTGCTGTTTAAGCTGCGCGAGCAGCGGGTTATCCTGAAACATATTGTTTAGTTTTCGTGGCCAAAAGAGCGGCTGACAGTTTTACGCGAATCCGTACTGCGCGGCAAGCGCTGTTTGCCGCAAAAGCACGTCGAATTCACAGGTTACGGCTGGCTTCCCAGCCCTACTTTCAGCCGGTTGAGCCAGCCAAACAGACCCGAACTGACCAGCAGCCGCAGCGCCTGGGAGGCGGAAAAACCCTGCTCCAGCAAGGGTTGGACATGGGCGGCGCTGAATCTGTCCGGCGCGCGGGTAAGCAGCTGAACGGCCTGAATGATGGCCCGCTCGCGGGGATGGTTATGGCTCCACGCCTGCAGCGCTCTTTCGCCGTTGCGCACCGCGTCAGGCAGGCTGCTGTCGCCGCGCCACAGCTGCGCCGCTTCGGCGAAGCAGGAGGGGCTGCCGTTGATGCGCGCGGAAAGCAGCATCACCAGGGTCTGGTCGTCGGTATGCGTCGGCGCCGGCTGCCAGAACAGGCGAATAAGCTGGCTTAGGGCGGCCAGCGCCGGCGCGTCATGCGCCAGCAGCCAGCCCATGCCGTGCAGCGGGCGAAGAGGCTGGCTTACGCTCAGCGCCTCAAGCTGTTCGGCCTGAGCGTAACGCAGCTCCACCGGCGGTAAATCCGCAGCCCAGGCTGCGCCTTCGGCGCTAAAAAGCTCCGCCGGCGCATCCTGCAGCATATCGAGTCCTGGCAGCCAGCGCACGGGCAGTCCCTGCAGCGCCTGCCAGACGGCCACGGCGCGAGCCTGGAAGCCAATAAAGCCAATCAGCTGATTGAAGGTAACGATGTCGTTGACCGACAGCCCAACCTCATCGAGCTGGGTACGCGAATTGTTATCAATCAGCGTCGGCTGGCTGGCGAGCTGGCGGGCGTACTGGGTGATTTGCGTCAGGCGGCGGTTGCTCTCGCGCGAAGAGTCGGGGCCCGGCTGGGGCGCCAGGCGCGCCGCATAGTGGTTGCAAAGCCTCTGCACGCCGTAAACCTGAGCGACGGTAAGGGCGGTGCTCAGGCGGTCGTAACTGCTCAGCGTATGCATGCGGGTCACGTTGACGCTTTCCGGCAGCAGCGTTTCGCTTGCGCTGCGCGCCGCCGCTATCCACGTCTGTTCTTCGCTGAGCTGTTCTGGCGTTAACTTCAGGTCGATTAAAAAGCGGTCTGCGTGCGCGGCTTCGGGAACTAAAGGCAGCACATCTGCCGGACAGAGACTGGACTGGGTTTCATGATACCAGTGACTTTTGCCGGAAAAATGGCGTTGTTCCATGGTCGTTCCTTGGTCAAAGAGTTAACAGGCCGAGGGATTCGGGAGGCCTGGTTCGCTGCTTTATCCTGGCGCAAGCGCGGGAGGTGACAAAAGAATGATCGGTGATAATAAATATCGGAATGGTATATGGCAGGTGGCGCAGAAGGTGAACGGGGCGGGCAGGCGCCCACCCCGAAACGAGCGCAATTAGTCTTTCAGTTCCAGCTCGTTCATGGCGGCGATGCTGAAACCGCCGTCAACGTGGACCACTTCACCGGAGATACCGGCGGACAGGTCAGAACACAGGAAGGCTGCGGAGTTGCCCACGTCTTCGATAGTCACGGTACGGCGAATCGGGGTAACCGCTTCGCAGTGCGCCAGCATTTTACGGAAATCTTTGATGCCGCTTGCCGCCAGGGTACGGATTGGGCCCGCGGAGATGGCGTTAACGCGCACGCCCTCAGGACCCATCGCGTTCGCCATGTAACGCACGTTAGCTTCCAAAGACGCTTTCGCCAGGCCCATAACGTTATAGTTAGGGATAGCGCGCTCCGCGCCCAGGTAGGAAAGGGTCAGCAGGGCGGAGCCCGGGTTCAACATTTCACGGCACACTTTAGCCATCGCCACGAAGCTGTAGGCGCTGATGTCGTGAGCGATTTTAAAGCCTTCACGGGTAACGGCATTGACATAGTCGCCGTCCAGCTGATCGCCCGGCGCGAAACCGATGGAGTGTACGAAACCGTCAAATTTCGGCCAGCTTTTCGCCAGTTCGGTAAACAGCGCGTCGATGCTCTCATCTTCCGCCACGTCGCACGGCAGAACGATAGAAGAGCCCAGTTCGGCAGCAAAACCTTCCACGCGGCCCTTCAGTTTTTCGTTCTGATAGGTGAAGGCCAGTTCCGCGCCTTCACGGTGCATCGCCTGCGCGATACCGTAGGCGATGGACAGTTTGCTGGCAACGCCAGTGATCAGAATGCGTTTACCGGTAAGAAAACCCATAGCTTTGAATCCTTATAGTTTCTGCTAATTTTGTGGCCGTATAATCATAGGGTTACCAATGATTAGTCACAATTATTCAACACTAAATTGAAATTATATCCCACTCACGCCGGGTTGTGTCACGTTATTTTTCCAGCCCGGGGCCGAGTGGCTATCGCATCGCCAGAGGTCGTGCCTGTGCTAGCGGTCTTTGCGCCAGGCGTCCGCGGTCAACGCTTCGCCAAAGTGGCTGGCGATTAAACGCCTGGTCAGCTCGTGAAGAGGAGAGGCCAGCACGTCTGCGGTGCTGCCGCGCTCGACCACTTCCCCGTGATGCATCACCATCACCTGATCGCTGATGTGCTTCATCATGCCGATATGCTGCGTCACATAGATGTAGGCGATGCCCTGTTTCTCCTGCAGTTCGAGCATCAGGTTGATAAGCTGCGAGCGCATCGACATATCCAGCGAGGCCAGCGCTTCGTCGGCGATTATCACCTTCGGGCGCAGGATCAGCGCGCGCGCCAGACCCAAACGCTGCTTCTGACCCGGGGCGAGCATGTGGGGATAATAGCTGGCATGATCCGGCAGCAGCCCTACCTGGCGCAGCGTTTCGACAATCCTTTTGCGGCGCGCCTCCGGCTCCAGGTCGGTATTCAGGCGCAGCGGGAAATCCAGAATCTGCGAAATACGCTGGCGAGGATTCAGCGAGGTGCTCGGATCCTGGAAAATCATGCGGATGCGCTGGCTGCGGTATGAGTAGTCGCCAAAGTGCAGCGGATGGTCGTCAATCAGCAGCTCGCCGCCGGTGGGTTCAATCATGCCGGCGAGCATTTTCGCCAGCGTCGATTTGCCTGAGCCATTCTCGCCGATAATCGCCAGCGTCTGCTTCTCGCGCAGGGTGAAGCTTAAGGGCTTGACGGCCTCGATATGCTGACGGTGAAACAGCCCGGTGCGGTAGCGAAACGTCTTACTTAAATTGCGAACTTCCAGCAAGGTTTCGACCATTACTGACGCTCCATATTCAGCGGGAAATGACAGGCGTAAAGATGCGTTTTCGCCCCGGTAAGCCGCGGGGTTTCAATGCACTTGCGCTGCGCATACGGGCAGCGGGGACCAAGGCGACAGCCAATCGGCAGATGTTCGAGCAGGGGAATCGCCCCCGGCAGGGTGTTGAGGCGGCTTTTATGCGGCATCGGGCTGCCGAAGTCAGGGATCGCGCGAATCAAAGCCTGGGTATACGGATGGTGCGGCGTGGCAATAAGCTCTTCGCTCGGCGCGCTTTCCACCGTTTGCCCGCAGTACATCACGTTGATTCTGTCCGCCCACTTGCTGAGCATCTGCAGATCGTGGCTGATAAGCAAAATCGTGGTGTTGTTGTACTGGTTAAGCCGGGTCAGCAGCTTGAAAATTTGCGACTGGGTCGTCGGCTCCATGGCGTTGGTCGGCTCATCGGCAATCAGCAGGCGCGGCTGGTTGGCCAGCGCAATGGCGATCATCACCTTCTGGCACTCGCCGTCGGTCAGCTCATAGGGATAGCTGCGCAGCGCGTCCTTATGATCCTTGATCCCCACGCGGTGAAGCAGCTCGATGGCCCGGCGTTTACGCCAGCCGAAGCGTTTCCACCAGCGGCCCTTATAGGTCCAGCTCGGGATATTCTGGGCAAGCTGGCGCCCGACTTTTTCTGAGGGATCAAGGCAGGACTGCGGCTCCTGAAAGATCATCGAGACGTTATGGCCGACCAGGCGGCGGCGCTGGCGCGCGCTAAGGCGCAGCAGGTCGATATCGTCAAAACGCATGCGGTCCGCGGTCACGCGCCAGTTGTCTTTGGTCACGCCGCAAATGGCCTTGGCGATAAGGCTTTTGCCCGAGCCGGACTCGCCGACCAGGCCGCGGATTTCGCCTTCGTTGAGCGTCATGCTGACGCGGTCAACGGCCTTTACCCAGCCTTCGGCGGTCATAAACTCGATGGTCAGGTTGCGGATATCAAGTAATGGCATTATTGCACCCCCGCGTTGATAGCGCGGCGCAGGCCGTCGCCCAGCAGATTGACCAGCAGTACGCTAATCATAATCGCCGCGCCCGGCAGCATTACGGTCCAGGGCGCAACGTAAATCAGCTCCAGCGCGTCCCCGAGCATCGCTCCCCATTCCGGAGAAGGGAGCTGCGCGCCGAGATCCAAAAAACCGAGCGCGGCGATGTCCAGTATCGCCATCGACAGGGCGCGGGTAATTTCCGTGACCATAACTGAGGCGGTGTTCGGCATCACGGCGAACCATAAAATATTAGGCGTCGAGGCGCCGTCGAGGCGAGCGGCAACGACGTAATCTTTTTCCAGCTCGTCATGCACCGCGCTGTACACCGAGCGCACCATTCGCGGCAGCAGCGCCAGCCAGACGGCGAACATCGCGTGCGTGAGGTGCGGGCCGGCAAAAGCCACCACGACGATCGCCAGCAGCAGCGAAGGAATGGAAAGCAGCGTATCAAGGATATGGTTAAGCACGGCGGAGCGCAGGCCGTGCGTCGCGCCGGCGATCACCCCGAGCACCACGCCGCAGACGGTGGCGCCAAGCGTCACTACAAAGGCGCCGCCCACGGTAGGCGCCGCGCCGCTCAGCAGACGGCTCAGCACGTCGCGACCTAAATCGTCGGTGCCGAGGAAGAAAGAAACCTCGCCATAGCGTGACCAGGAAGGCGGCAACAGCTGATAGCCAAGGAACTGCTGATCGAGGCCATAAGGGGCAAACAGGCCGCCGAACACGCACAAAAGCACCAGCGCGCCGCAGCCGTAAAGGCCAACCATTGCCGAGGTGTCGCCATAGAATTTGCGCCACGTCAGGCGCAGCGTGCTCGGCGGCCGTTTTTCGCGGTAGACGCTATCGTAAGGCATACCATTCCTTATGTTTCAGCGGGTTAGCCATAGCACCCAAAATATCGGAAATCACGTTCACCACGATGACCAGCGAACCTATGACCATCACGCCCGCGGAGATGGCCGCGTAATCCTGCTGACGAATAGCGTTAATGAGCCAGCGCCCAAGTCCCGGCCAGCTAAACACCACTTCGGTGATCATCGCAAGCGTCAGCATGGTGGAAAACTGCAGCCCAAGGCGTGGGATCACCGGCGGCAGCGCGTTGTGCAGCACGTGGCGATGCAAAATTGTGAAGCGGGATAAACCGCGCGTTGCCGCCGCCTTAATATAGTTCTGGTCGAACACTTCGCTGGTGCTCAGGCGCATCAGGCGTATGACTTCCGTCATCGGGGCGACGGCAAGCGTAATCACCGGCAGCACTATATGGCGCACGGCGCTCATGATCATCTCCTGACGATAAGGCGAGTCGGAAAGCCAGGCGTCCACCAGCGCAAAGCCGGTCACGGACTTCACTTCATAGAGCAAATCGAAACGCCCGGAAACGGGGAACCAGCCAAGGGTGAGCGAGAAAAACAGCGTCAGCAGCAGGGCGAACCAGAACACCGGAATGGAAAAGCCGAGCAGCGCCAGGGCGCCAATCAGTTTGTCCTGCCATTTATTGCGCGTAATGCCCGCGAGCATGCCTGCAGGTATGCCAATCAGCAGCGCCAGGCCAAAGGCCAGCAGGCACAGCTCCATGGTGGCCGGGAAAACGTCGCGCAGCTGTTCGTTAATGGACTGGCCGTTGATGCTGGAGACGCCAAAATCCCAGTGCAGCAGGCTTTCAATCCAGAACACCCAGGCGTTCCACAGCGACGCGCCCTGCAAAGGCGCGTGCGGCGTAAAGTAGTTCAGGCTAAAGCCGACCATCGCGAGGAACAGCAGGGTAATCAACAGCAGCAGCAAACGCCGCAGGGTAAAGATGATCATGGTTTTTTCACCTCTACGTCTTCACGGGATACGCCGGCAAAAGAAGCGTTGCCAAACGGGCTCAGCACCAGGCCTTTAATGTCATAACGGTAGGCCTGCAGGCGCAGCGAAGAGGACAGCGGCAGCACGGGAAGCTCTTTTGCCAGAATATCCTGCGCTTCGTTATAGGCCTCGATGCGCGAGGCGAGCTGCTGGGAAGCCAGCGCTTTTTGCAGCACCCGGTCGAACTGTGGGTCGCACCAGCGGGCATAGTTGGTTTGCGAACGAATCGCCGCGCAGCTCAGCATCGGCCGGAAGAAGCTGTCCGGATCGTTACTGTCCGTGGCCCAGCCGGCCAGCGTCAGATCGTGATTCATGTCCATCAGACGCGCCTCCTGGAAACGGCCTTCCACGGGCACGATTATCACCTTCACGCCGATTTGCGCCATATCGGCCTGAATCAGCTCGGCGGTCTTCAGCGGGCTTGGGTTCCAGGCCTGGGAGCTGGTCGGCACCCACAGGCGCAGCTCGAGGTTATTCACCCCCAGCGCTTTAAGACGCTGGCGCGCTTTTTGCGGATTGTATTCGGTAATTTTAGAATCGCTGTCGTACGCCCAGGAAGCGCGAGGCAGAATCGACGCGGCGGTTTCTGCCGTTCCGTAATAGATAGACTGCATCAGGCGCTGGTTGTTAATCGCCAAAGCGAGGGCGTGGCGCACTTCAGGGTTATTCATCGGCGCCTTATTGGTATTAAAAGCCAGGTAGGCGATATTCATGCCCGGACGCAGGGTCAGGCGCAGGCGCGGGTCGTCGCGCAGGATGGTTAGCTGGCTGGCGGCAGGGTAAGCCAGCACGTCGCATTCGCCGGTCAGCAGCTTCGATAAGCGGCCCGTGCCGCCCGAGCCCAAATCCAGCACCACCTGCGGCATCAGCGGAACGCCGCGCCAGAACTTAGCATTGCGGGCGAGGCGGATATATTGTCCGGCCCGGTACTCGCTTAGCTGGAACGGACCGGAGCCTACCGGCTGGCGATCCATTAATTCCTGACGATCTGTTCTGGTCAGCTGCGCGGCGTATTCAGCCGACATCACCGAGGCGTAGTGGGTCGCCATGTGCCACAGGAAGGAGGCGTCCGGCTTTTCCAGGCGGAACTCAACGGTATTGTTATCGAGTTTACGGACGCTTTTTACCGAGTCCGGGAACTGGAGGCTGTCGAAATAGGGATAGTTTCCGCCGTTGACGTTATGCCAGGGATGGTGGCGATCGAACACCCGCTGAAAGCTGAACACCACGTCGTCGGCGTTCAGCGCGCGCGTCGGCTTAAACCACGGCGTGGTCTGGAACTGCACGTTCGGCCGCAGATGGAAGCGGTAGGTGGCGCCGTTGTCCAGCACCTCCCAGCTTTGCGCCAGCTCCGGCACCAGACGATAGGTGTAAGGATCGACATCCAGCAGACGGTCATACAGCTGTGCGGCAAGGGTGTCCACGGTCAGGCCGCCGCTCGCCATCTGCGGGTTGAAGGTATTGACCTGGCCGTTAACGCAATAAACAAATCCGCTCTTGCGAATGTCGTCAGGCTTCTGGTCAGGCGTAGCCGCCAGCGCCACGCTGCTCAGGCAGCTCAGACTCAGTAAGAGGGAGGGGATAATTCCGCGCATAAGTTTTTGAGTTTTCAAAGGTGATAGGCAAAGTGTATCGCACTCTGGCCTTCCCCCCAAAATAAGTGGTGATGATTGGCAGTTTTCTGGACAGAGTGATGATAAAAGCGCCGCCACGCCTTCCTTTCAGGGCATATTTCCCGCCTGAATAAGATGCTTTTTCATCATGGCGCGCAGCTGGTGATAGGTAAGGCCCAGCAGCTGGGCCGCGCGGCGCTGATTATAGTTCGCCTGCTGCAGGCTGTTTTCCAGCAGCTGTTTCTCCCGATCGTTTTGCCACTGCCGCAGATCGACAGGCAAAGCGGGGAGCGCTGATGATTCAACGGCGGCGACGGGAGCGCGGCGGGCGAAAGGATCGAGAATCACTTCATCAACCGGTTCATCGCTGGTGCCGTGACGATAAACCGAGCGCTCTACCACGTTTTTCAGCTCGCGTATGTTTCCCGGCCAGGCGTAGTTGAGCAAAATTTGCTGCGCTCTTTCGGTAAAGCCCGGGAAGAGGGGAAGCTGCAGCTCCCGACACATCTGAATCGCAAAATGGTCGGCCATCAGCATGATATCCGGCTGCCGTTCGCGCAGCGGCGGCAGGGTGACGACGTCAAAAGCCAGCCTGTCGAGCAGGTCGGCGCGGAACTTGCCTTCCTCGGCCAGGGCGGGCAGATCGGCGTTGGTGGCGCACACCAGCCGCACGTTGACCTGCAAAGGCTGGCTGCCGCCGACGCGCTCAAGCTCGCCGTATTCCACCACCCGCAGCAGCTTTTCCTGCACCATCATCGGCGCGGTTGCCAGCTCATCAAGAAACAGCGTGCCGCCATCCGCGCGTTCAAAGCGGCCGGGGTGGCGCTTTTGCGCGCCGGTAAAGGCGCCGGCCTCGTGGCCGAAAAGCTCGGAGTCAAGCAGGTTATCGTTCAGCGCGGCGCAGTTTAGCGAGATAAAAGGCCCCTGCCAGCGGCGCGACAGAAAGTGCAGACGGTTGGCGATCAGCTCCTTGCCGGTCCCGCGTTCGCCGATCACCAGCACGGGCTTCTCAAGAGGCGCAAGGCGCGAAACCTGCTCCAGCACTTCTAAAAAGCTGTTCGCCTCGCCGATCAGGTTATCTTTATGTTCTGCCATGATGAAATTAACCAACTGTTAGTGAATTTAACCACTATAGTCCGCGTGCGGCGGGAGTCAAACTTAACCATTTATTTAAAAATCAAACAGATAAAAAGTTGGCACGGTAATTGTATTATTCCATACGTGCAGGGTGCCTGGCACCTGAAATAATGACTAAAGAGGATTGAATTATGGGTATTTTTTCTCGTTTTGCCGACATCGTGAACGCCAACATCAACTCGCTGCTGGAAAAAGCGGAAGACCCGCAAAAGCTGGTGCGCCTGATGATTCAGGAAATGGAAGATACGCTCGTTGAAGTGCGTTCCACCTCGGCTCGCGCGCTGGCTGAAAAGAAACAGCTTTCCCGCCGCGTAGAGCAGGCGACGGCCCAGCAGGCTGAATGGCAGGAAAAAGCGGAGCTGGCGCTGCGTAAAGATAAAGAAGATCTGGCCCGTGCGGCGCTGATCGAAAAACAGAAATTAACCGACCTGATCACCACCCTGGAAGACGAAGTGGTGCACGTCGATGAAACCCTGGCGCGTATGAAAAAAGAGATCGGCGAGCTGGAAAATAAACTCAGCGAAACCCGCGCGCGCCAGCAGGCGTTAACGCTGCGCCATCAGGCCGCTTCCTCTTCCCGCGACGTGCGCCGTCAGCTGGATAGCGGTAAGCTGGATGAGGCAATGGCTCGTTTTGAATCTTTCGAACGCCGCATCGACCAGATGGAGTCTGAAGCCGAAAGCCACGCCTTTGGCAAACAGAAAAACCTTGATAGCCAGTTTGCCGAGCTGAAGGCGGATGATGAAATCAGCGAGCAGCTGGCGGCGCTGAAAGCAAAAATGAACGCCCAGGATCGCGGTTAATTTTTCGAACTGCGGCCGTGCGCGGCACGCCGCAGTCGACTGACTTGTAAGGAGTACACATGAGCGCGCTTTTTCTGGCCATACCGTTAACGATTTTCGTGCTGTTTGTCGCCCCCGTCTGGCTGTGGCTGCATTACAACAGCCGCTCCGCGAACGGCGGGCAGCTTTCACAGGGCGAACAACAGCGGCTGGCGCAGCTCACCGAAGAGGCGAAGCGTATGCGTGACCGCATTCAGACGCTTGAGCAGATCCTCGATGCTGAGCACCCGAACTGGAGAGACAAATAATGGTGAATTCATTTTCCGGTCGTAAGTTATGGCGTATCCCTGAGAAAGGGATGCTGAAGGGCGTTTGTGCAGGCATTGCGCAATACCTGGACGTACCAGTAAAACTGATCCGCCTGATCGTTGTTTTATCGATGATTTTTGGCCTGTTCTTCTTTGTGCTGGTGGCCTATATCGCCCTGACGTTTATTCTCGATCCGATGCCGCACGGCGCCGAGGGCGAAGCGATCCCGCCCAGCAGCCGCGGCTTGCTTAATGAAGTGGATGCGCAGCTGGCGGAAGGGGAGCAGCGCCTGCGTTCGATGGAACGCTATATCACATCAGACACCTTCACTTTACGCAGCCGGTTCCGCCAGCTATAACCAACCTGTAGGGCGGATAAGCTGGCACCTTTCTTCGTGGGTGGATAACGCTTCGTTTATCCACCCTACGACTCTATTTAGCATCAGGAGAAACCATGACCACATTTCGCACCGCGAGCCAGAAAGCCAAACCGGGCCTTAAAATCGCCGGCAAACTGGCGCTGCTCGTTGCCTTACGTTACGGCCCGGCAGGAGTTGCGGGATGGGCGGTGAAATCCGTTGCGCGTCGTCCGTTGAAAATGCTGCTGGGGCTGGCCGTCGAGCCGCTGTTAGCGCGCCTGCTGCGCAAAGTGTCCGCACGCTATAACGGAAAAATAACCAAGTAACCTCTTCGTGCTGATTCTTTTTCCTCCTCTTTGATTCGCTATTCACAAACCTTATTTATTACAATCGGTGAAGCCATCTTTCCCGTAGTAACGAACGGGCGCAACAAGGACGCAGATGAACAGAATCAAGAATGAGCTGAACGCTCTTGTGAACCGCGGCGTGGACAGGCACCTGCGGCTTGCGGTCACTGGCCTCAGCCGCAGCGGCAAAACCGCTTTTATCACCGCGATGGTTAACCAGCTGCTGAGCGTCAACAACGGCGCTCGCCTGCCGATGCTTGGCGCCGCGCGCGAAGAGCGCCTGTTGGGCGTTAAGCGCGTGCCGCAGCGCGACTTAGGCATTCAGCGTTTCACTTACGATGAGGGCCTGGCGCAGCTCTACGGCACTCCTCCCGCCTGGCCGACGCCGACCCGCGGCGTCAGTGAAATGCGCCTTGCGCTGCGCTACCGCTCTAATGATTCCCTGCTACGCCACTTCAAAGACACCTCAACCCTGTACCTGGAAATCGTGGATTATCCGGGGGAATGGCTGCTGGATCTGCCGATGCTGGCGCAGGATTATTTAAGCTGGTCGCGCCAGATGACCGGCCTGTTACAGGGCGACCGCGCCGAATGGTCCGCCGCGTGGCGTAAATTATGCGCGGGATTAGATCCCCACGCTCCGGCCGATGAAAACCGCCTGGCGGCCATTTCGGAAGCCTGGACGGATTACCTGCTGCGCTGCAAGCGCGAAGGGCTGCACTTTATTCAGCCGGGCCGTTTTGTGCTGCCGGGCGACATGGCCGGCGCGCCGGCGCTGCAGTTCTTCCCCTGGCCGGACGTCGATAACTTTGGCGAATCCAGGCTCGCCCAGGCCGATAAAACCACCAACCTCGGCATGCTGCGCTCACGCTTTGACTATTACTGCGAAAAGGTGGTGAAGGGATTTTATAAGAATCACTTCCTGCGTTTCGACAGGCAAATCGTGCTGGTGGACTGCCTGCAGCCGCTTAACAGCGGGCCGCAGGCGTTCAACGATATGCGCCTTGCGCTGACCCAGCTGATGCAGAGCTTCCAGTACGGGCAGCGCACCTTATTCCGCCGGCTTTTCTCCCCGGTTATCGACAAGCTGCTGTTTGCGGCCACCAAAGCCGATCACGTGACCGTCGATCAGCACGCCAATATGGTTTCTTTATTGCAGCAGCTGGTGCAGGACGCCTGGCAGAACGCCGCGTTCGAAGGCATAGCCCGTGAATGCATGGGCATCGCCTCGGTGCAGGCAACGCAAAGCGGGCTGGTGGACGTGCAGGGCGAGCAAATTCCTGCGCTGCGGGGAAACCGCTTAAGCGATGGCGCGCCGCTGACGGTATATCCGGGAGAAGTGCCTGCGCGCCTGCCGGGCAGCGCCTTCTGGGAAAAGCAGGGCTTTCAGTTTGAACAGTTCCGCCCGCAGGTAATGGATGTCGACAGGCCGTTGCCCCATATTCGGCTGGATGCGGCGCTGGAATTTTTAATAGGGGATAAACTGCGATGAACGAACCTTTAAAACCGCGCGTCGACTTCGCACAGCCGCTGGATGTGGAAAACGAACAGGCCTACAAGGCGGCCCAGGCCTTTAGCGAATCGGAAGCCGGGAAGTTTACCCCCGCGCTGACGGTTGCTGATGAAGCGGAAGAAGAAAGCCAGGCCGAAGCGGTGGTGGAGGCGGCGCTGCGGCCAAAACGCAGCATCTGGCGCCGTATGGTCACCGCCGGGCTTGGGCTTTTCGGGCTTAGCGTTATCGCTCAGGGCGCGCAGTGGACGCACAACGCCTTCGTCACTCACGACTGGATCGCGCTCGGCGGCGGCATCGCCGGCGGGCTAATAGTCGCCGCCGGCGTCGGCTCTTTAGCGACGGAATGGCGGCGTTTGTGGCGTCTGCGCCAGCGCGCCGAAGAGCGTGACGAAGCCCGGGAGCTGCTCAGCAGCCACAGCATCGGCAAGGGCCGCGCCTTCTGCGAGAAGCTGGCGCGCCAGGCCGGGCTGGACCAGGGCCATCCGGCATTGCAGCGCTGGTACGCGTCGATTCACGAAACGCAAAACGACCGTGAAATCGTCGCGCTTTATGCGCAGCTGGTGCAGCCGGTGCTCGACGGCCAGGCCCGCCGCGAAATCAGCCGTTCCGCCGCGGAATCCACCCTGATGATCGCCGTCAGCCCGCTAGCGCTGGTGGATATGGCGTTTATTGCCTGGCGCAATCTGCGCCTGATTAACCGCATCGCCACGCTGTACGGCATAGAGCTGGGCTATTTCAGCCGCATTCGCCTGTTCCGCCTGGTGCTGCTGAATATCGCCTTTGCCGGCGCCAGCGAACTGGTGCGCGAAGTGGGAATGGACTGGGTAGGACAGGATATTGCCGCCCGCCTGTCGGCGCGCGCCGCGCAGGGGATTGGCGCAGGCCTGCTCACCGCGCGCCTTGGTATCAAAGCCATGGAGCTTTGCCGTCCACTGCCGTGGATGGACGACGATAAGCCCCGTCTTGGCGATTTCCGCCGCCAGCTGCTTGTGCAGCTCAAAGAAACGATAAGCAAGAGCAAAACTAAGCCCGTTTCCTGACACTCGGGTGATGCCGTGACCGTCTGGCTTTACGGCATCGCCCGCATTCATACACTTATCTGTCAACTTTTCTTCACACATCTCTTCTGACCGGCAGGTATCTGGAGTATTATCACTCTACCCAATGATTCCGTTCTAAAGCGAAGAAAGGTCACCTCCATGCGTCTGGAAGTCTTTTGTGAAGACCGCCTTGGTCTGACACGCGAATTACTCGATTTATTAGTGCTGCGTGGCATCGATTTACGAGGCATTGAAATTGACCCGATTGGGCTCATTTACCTGAATTTCTCAACGCTTGAGTTCGACTCATTCAGCAGCCTTATGGCTGAGATTCGTCGCATCCCGGGCGTGAAGGACGTTCGCACCGTGCCGTGGATGCCTTCCGAACGCGAGCATCGGGCGCTGAGCGCGCTGCTCGAAGCCTTGCCCGAACCCGTGCTGTCTTTGGATATGAAAAGCAAAGTCGAGCTGGCCAACCCGGCAAGCTGCGCGCTGTTCGGACAGGGCGAGGATAAGCTGCGCAACCACAACGCGGCGAGCCTGATCAACGGCTTCAATTTTATGCGCTGGCTGGAAGGCGCGCCGGCGGACTCTCACACCGAACATGTGGTCATCAACGGGCAGAATTTCCTGATGGAAATCACGCCGGTGCATCTGGACGGCGAAAATAATCAGCCGATGCTGGTGGGCGCGGTGGTGATGCTGCGCTCCACGGTGCGTATGGGCCGCCAGCTGCAAAATATCACCCAGGCCGACACCAGCGCGTTTAGCCAGATAATCGCCGTTAGCCCGAAAATGCGCCACGTCGTCGAGCAGGCGCATAAGCTGGCGCTGCTGAACGCTCCGCTGTTAATCGTCGGCGATACCGGCACCGGTAAAGATTTGCTCGCTCATGCCTGCCATCTCAGCAGCCCGCGCGCGCAAAAACCCTATCTGGCGCTTAACTGCGGTTCGATGCCGGATGACGTGGTTGAAAGCGAGCTGTTCGGCCACGCGCCGGGGGCCTATGCTAACGCCGTCGAAGGGAAAAAAGGCTTCTTCGAGCAGGCGAACGGCGGCTCGGTGTTGCTTGACGAAATCGGCGAAATGTCGCCGCGCATGCAGACCAAGCTGCTGCGTTTTCTCAACGACGGCACCTTCCGCCGCGTGGGGGAAGAGCATGAGGTTCATGTCGATGTGCGCGTGATTTGCGCGACGCAGAAAAACCTGGTGGAGCTGGTGCAAAAAGGCGAGTTCCGCGAGGATCTGTATTATCGCCTCAACGTGCTGACGCTCAATCTGCCGCCGCTGCGCGACCGTCCGCAGGATATTATGCCGCTTACCGAACTGTTTGTGGCGCGCTTTGCCGATGAACAGGGCGTGCCGCGTCCGAAACTGGCCGGCGATCTGAGCAACGTATTAACGCGTTACGGCTGGCCCGGCAACGTACGCCAGTTGAAAAACGCTATTTACCGCGCGTTAACCCAGCTGGAAGGTTACGAGCTGCGTCCGCAGGATATCCTGCTGCCCGATTTTGATACCGCAAGCCTGGCCGTCGGGGAAGAAGCGATGGAGGGGACGCTGGATGATATTTCGCGCCGCTTTGAGCGTTCGGTGCTGACCCAGCTTTATCGTACTTATCCAAGCACGCGTAAGCTGGCAAAACGACTTGGCGTCTCCCATACGGCGATTGCCAATAAGCTGCGGGAATATGGCCTGAGCCAGCGTAAAACCGAAGAGTAATCCTTTTAATGTCCCCCGTAAGGGGGACATTCACACCTTAAGCCTTCAGGGCTTCCAGCGCCGCGGCGTAATCCGGCTCGTTAGTAATTTCGTTCACTAACTGGCTGAATACCACCTCATCCTTTTCGTCGATCACAATGACCGCGCGAGCCGTCAGGCCTTTTAACGCGCCTTCGGCGATGCCTACGCCGTAAGCCTGCTGGAACTCAGGGTTACGCAGGGTGGACAGGGTGATAACGTTGCTCAGGCCTTCCGCGCCGCAGAAGCGGGACTGGGCGAACGGCAGGTCGGCGGAGACGCACAGAACCACGGTGTTATCCAGCTCGGTCGCCAGCTGGTTGAATTTACGCACGGACGCGGCGCAAACGCCGGTGTCGATGCTTGGGAAAATGTTCAGCACTTTACGTTTGCCCGCGAACTGGCTCAGCGCAACGTCAGAGAGATCTTTTGCGACCAGCGAGAAGGCCGCGGCTTTGCTGCCGGCCTGTGGGATTTGACCTGCAACCGCAACCGGGTTGCCCTGGAAATGAACGAGTTGTGACATGTTTGATTTTCCTTTTTACATATAATTAACGCCGCATGCAGTGTATTCCAGGATTCACCGGTTGAATATAAAAAACTGATACTGCACGTAAAAGTGTTCACTCCTATACTGAGCAAAAACCCCCGTTGACAAGGTTAATAATGAGAACAGTTAAGGTTTATCAGGAAGCATGGCCGTTACATACGCCCTTTGTCATCTCGCGCGGCACGCGCAGCGAGGCGGCCGTGGTGGTGGTTGAACTCGAAGAAGACGGCATCAAAGCCGTCGGGGAATGTACGCCTTATCCGCGCTACGGCGAAAGCGAGGCCTCGGTGCTGGCGCAGATCGCTACGCTAATCCCGCAGCTGGAGCTTGGGATGACGCGCGAAGAGCTGCAGCGGGCCTTGCCGGCGGGAGCCGCGCGTAACGCAGTGGACAGCGCATTATGGGATTTGGAAGCGCGGCGTAATGGCGCTTCCGTTTCACATCTTGCCGGCATCGAACTGCCGGAGATGATAACCACCGCGCAGACGGTGAGCATTGGTTCACCTGAACAGATGGCCGACGCCGCCGCGTTACTGTGGCGCAAGGGCGCACGTTTGCTGAAGGTGAAGCTCGACGATCGTCTGATTACCGAACGCATGGTGGCCATTCGCGCCGCGGTGCCGGAAGCCGTGCTGATCGTCGACGCCAACGAAGCCTGGCGCAGCGAAGGCTTAGCCGCGCGCTGCCAGCTGCTGGCCGATTTAAACGTTGCGATGCTCGAACAGCCTCTTCCCGCCGGTGAGGACAGCGCGCTGGCAAACTTCATCCATCCGCTGCCGATTTGCGCTGATGAAAGCTGCCACACGCGTGAAAGCCTGGCCGCGCTGAAGGGGCGCTATGAAATAGTGAACGTCAAGCTGGATAAAACCGGCGGCCTGACCGAGGCGCTGGCTTTAACGCAGGCGGCGCGCGAGCAGGGCTTTGATGTGATGCTTGGCTGCATGCTTTGTACTTCCCGCGCCATCGCCGCCGCGTTGCCGCTGGCGGCGATTGTCCGCTTCGCCGACCTGGATGGGCCGACGTGGCTGGCGGTGGATGTCG
This sequence comes from Dryocola mayonis, assembly GCF_051307045.1. Classification (NCBI taxonomy): domain Bacteria; kingdom Pseudomonadati; phylum Pseudomonadota; class Gammaproteobacteria; order Enterobacterales; family Enterobacteriaceae; genus Dryocola; species Dryocola mayonis. The sequence continues at coordinate 2,194,336 of NZ_CP150452.1, read as the reverse complement.
AGCCGGCCCTGCATTTCGAAAATGGAAAACTTTATCCTTAACGGACGGCTATCGATGCCAGTGCAGTAGCCCCATCATCGCGTCAAGGTAACGCTCGCAGGCTTCGTCGGCCGAAACGGGCGGAAATTCTGCCGTGATGCACGGCAGATTAAGATCCGCGCACCAGCTGCCAAAAGAGCCCGGCGTTTCATAGCCGACGCTCGTTACCAGCGGCAGCGCAAAGGCCTGCGCCAGCCAGTTGCCCAGCAGAGAATTAGCGGGATCTTCAATGCAGCCGAGAGGATCGTGAAAGGAAACGACCCAGGCCGGCTGCAGCGAGTGAATCAGCCGGCACAGGGCCGCGGTTTCCGGCTCGGAGCCGGGTTTTTCGCCGGTCGATAACACCACGTCGCGCTGCTCGGCGCTGCTGTTCCAGCGGTAGACCGTTTCGCCCGCCTTCCAGTTTGCCGAGGGAAAATTACGGTTCAGGTCGACGCCGTTGGCGTTGGCGCGCAGGCCAAGCTGGCAGCCATCCGGATTGACCGCCAGCACAACGTGATGACGGCGGTATTTTGACTCAAGCGTGCGCAGTGCGCAGGAAAGCGTGACTACCGCCGCGTTTTCATCACCGTGCGTTCCGGCAATGATCAAACCGCTGCGCGTCTCGCTCGGGCTTGCCGGGAACCACAGCAAAGGCGCGCCAAAAACAGACTTACCGTAGCGCTCGCTGCCCGAAGGCAGATGACCGCGCTGTGGGCGAGGGCGATGACCTGGCATAGAAATCCTTATACAAGTCGAATGGTTGCAACATTAATAGCAGTGTTTAGCAAAAATCTCATCTGAAACAACCGGCTGCCTTGTCGTTCACCGGCCCGAGCGTCCGGTGACGATGACCGCGCTCAAGTTATAAGAATTTAATTGGCTCCGGCGGTTGCATTGCGGCATGTTGTTTGCTTTTCTGATTGTCAAAACAAGCAATTGCGCTTCATTTCCTCTCAATGACAGGCGTGCGCTTAACGCCGAAAGTACTCTTAAGGTAACTGATGAAAAAAACTTTTCGTATTACCTGCTGCGCGCTGGCCGTAGCCTGCACTTTTTCGACGGCCCGGGCGGCGGACGTACCTGCCGGGACCCGGCTTGCGCCCAATCAGGAGCTGGTGCGTCATATTAAGGATGAGCCTGCGTCATTAGATCCCGCTAAAGCGGTCGGCCTGCCGGAAATCCAGGTCATCCGCGATCTTTTCGAAGGCCTGGTGAATGAGAATGAGAAAGGCGAACTGATTCCGGGGGTCGCGACAAAATGGCGCAGTAATGATAACCGCACCTGGACCTTTACCCTGCGTGACGATGCCCGCTGGTCTGACGGCTCCCCGGTCACCGCGGAGGATTTCGTTTACAGCTGGCAGCGCCTGGTCGATCCGGCAAATACCTCTCCGTTTGCCTGGTTTGCGGACCTTGCGGGCATCACCAATGCCCAGGCCATCATCGATGGCAAAATGCCCGCGGATAAGCTGGGCGTAACGGCGGTCGATGCCCACACGCTGCGCGTTCAGCTCGACAGGCCGGTAGCCTATTTTCCGAGCCTGACGGCGAACTTCTCGCTCTATCCGGTTCCCAAAGCCACGGTGGAAAAGCTGGGGCCGGACTGGATTAAGCCCGGCAATCTCGTTGGCAACGGCGCCTTTACCCTGGCCGAGCGCGTGGTAAACGAAAAGCTGGTATTAACGCCGAATAAAAGCTACTGGGATAACGGCAAGACCGTCCTGACCAAAGTAACCTTTATCCCTATTAACCAGGAAACCGCGGCAACCAAACGCTACCTGGCAGGCGACATTGATATCACGGAATCCTTCCCGAAAATCATGTACCAGAAGCTGAAGAAGGATATTCCCGACCAGGTTTACACGCCGCAGCAGCTCGGCACCTATTATTACGCCTTCAATACGCAAAAAGGCCCCACCGCGGATGCGCGGGTCCGCCTTGCGTTGAGCATGACCATCGACCGCAGGTTGCTGGCGGAGAAGGTGCTGGGGACCGGCGAAAAACCAGCCTGGCGCTTTACGCCGGACGTCACGGCGGGCTTTAAGCCCGATCCTTCGCCGTTTGAGCAGATGAGCCAGGCGGAGCTGAACGCGCAGGCGAAGACGCTGCTGCGCGCGGCAGGCTATGACGCCAGTAAGCCGCTTAAGCTCTCGCTGCTGTATAACACCTCGGAAAACCACCAGAAAATAGCCATTGCGGTGGCCTCCATGTGGAAGAAAAACCTTGGCGTCGAGGTGAAATTACAAAACCAGGAGTGGAAAACCTATATCGACAGCCGGCATAGCGGCAATTTCGATGTGATTCGCGCCAACTGGATAGGGGATTACAACGAGCCTTCGACCTTCCTGTCGCTGATGACCTCAACGCACAGCGGCAATATCGCGCGCTTTAATTCACCGGCCTATGACAAGGTAATGACGCAGGCAAGCCAGCAGGTGTCGGAGGCTGAACGCAATAAATACTATAACCAGGCGGAAAGAATCATCCAGGAACAGGCGCCTATCGCCCCGGTTTATCAGTACACCAACGGCCGCCTGATCAAGCCGTGGCTGAAGGGGTATCCGATCAACAACCCGGAAGATATGGCCTACAGCCGCACGATGTATATCCTGGCGCACTAGGCATAAAATTTTTACCTCCCCGGGCTCATGTAATTTTACATGAGCCTTTTAACCTGCCGACGTCGCATAGCCGCCAACAATAAACCAGGTAATAAAAACAATCGCCGAGATGATAATCGCTATCGGAAAGAGGATGCCTATTTTCATTTTTTCCTTCAGGGGCTGAGTGTGATTAACGGAGCATACTAAAGAACCCCGCCAGGAAAGGCTATAATTGTCTTTTAATCCCTTTGATAGCCACACGAGGTGACAAATGGCATCAGGCTGGGCACATGACGACGCGGTGCAGGAGCAGATTGACAGCACGATAGACGATGCCGTTGCCCGCGCGCGCAGCGAATTACCAAAAGGGGAAAGCCTCACGCACTGCGAAGAGTGCGGGGAGCCTATCCCTGAACAACGTCGTAAAGCGATTCCCGGCGTGCGGCTGTGCGTAAAATGCCAGCAGGAAGAGGACGCCCGCAGGGCCACTTTCTCCGGCTATAACCGCCGCGGCTCGAAAGACAGCCAGCTGCGCTAGCCGGAATAATAATGCCAGCGGTTTCTCCCCGCATTTTTTGCCTGATAGAGCGCCGCATCGGCTTCGGCGATAAGCCGAATGGCCGAGGAGCCCTGCACGCCGCTGGCGATGCCCTGGCTTAACGTTACGAAGGGAGAGACGGAAGAGCTTTTATGCTCCATACCCAGCTCCTGCAGGTTCATTTTTATTCGTTCCGCAATCGCCTCCGCCTGCTGTCGTGAGGTGTCCGGCAGCAGCATAATGAACTCTTCGCCGCCAAAACGCGCCACCATATCCTGACCGTTGCGCGCCGCGCTTTCCAGGCAGCGCGCAACCTTTATCAGGCATTCATCTCCCGCCTGATGGCCGTAGCTGTCGTTGTACTTCTTGAAGTGGTCGACATCGAGCATGATGAGCGCAAGTTCAGCATGGGTTTGCTGCAGGCGTTGAATCTCTTTATCCAGCAGTAGCTGGAATGCGCGCCTGTTGGCGATGCCGGTCAGCGGGTCCCGGTTGGCCAGCAGCTTTAGCTGGCTTATTAAGTCGACATTTTCCTGCTCGCGACGAATGGCGAGCACAAACCAGCTGCGCAGCGTTCGCCTTCCTGACTCAAACAGCGCCGCCATCAGCACGTATAAGATCGCGTTCAAAGCGGTGAGCGTGGAAGGATAGACGAAGTTACATATCAGAATCACCAGCCAAATCGGCAGGGTAAAGCTGAGCAGCACGCGCCCGTCAAAGTACAGCGAAATCAGCGCGGTAAAAATAAGCAGCGCCGAGAACGGAAAAACAATCCTCACGTCGCCGCTGGCGATAAAGACGTAGAAACACAGCGCCCAGAGCCCGCTGAGGCACATCATCGTCCCGTGCGTCAGTTTGCTCAGCCAGGGCGCCTGCTGGTCGGGTGCCATGCGCAGAATAAATATAACCGCCGCGGAGATGGCCAGCACCAGCACCATTGAAACTTCCAGCAGGTGCCGGGGATGGTGCGGTCCGGCGGCCAGGCTTTGCGGCGAAAAATAATTTCGCCCAAGGATAAAAGCAGAAAACAGGATATTCACCCAAAGAAACCAGATGCCGCTTACGTTGATCGCGTGCTGGCGTATCATGCTGAGGCGCAAGTCAAAATCGGGGCATGCTTTACGTCTGTCTGACAAACTCTTCTCCTGAACCGCGTAAATAAGAGATATCGCTTTGCGATTAACTGTAGCCTGTGTCGCTATCTTGTCTAATGGTGAAGCGGGAGTAAATGCCTTTTCTTTAATTAATTCAGCACGTTTGCTTACAGATGCAGGTTGATTAACAAAACAAGATGGCTAGACTGACAGGAGGTCTTTGTCTGGTTGGGGGAAAAGAAGTGGAAGTGATGAAAGGGTCCGAGCTCAATGTGCCTGATGCCGTATTCGCCTGGCAGCTGGACGGGCAGGGCGGCGTAAAACCGATTGCAAGCGACACCGTCATCGATCGCGAGCATCCATGCTGGCTGCATCTCAATTACACCAATCGTGACAGCGCAGAGTGGCTGGCGACGACGCCGCTGCTGCCAAATTATGTACGGGATGCGCTGGCGGGGGAAAGCCTGCGCCCGCGCGTGTCCCGGGTCGGTGAAGGCACATTAATCACCTTGCGCTGCATTAACGGCAGCACCGATGAGCGCCCCGACCAGCTTGTCGCTATGCGGCTGTATATGGACGAACGTCTTATCGTCTCTACGCGTCAGCGGCAGGTGCTGGCGCTTGACGACGTGGTTAACGATTTGCATGAGGGCACCGGTCCTACGGATTGCGGCAGCTGGCTGGTGGACGTTTGCGATGCGTTGACCGATCACGCCAGCGAATTTATCGAACAGCTGCATGACAAAATCATCGATCTCGAAGATAACCTGCTCGATCAGCAAATACCGCCGCGCGGTTTCCTGGCGCTGCTGCGCAAGCAGCTGATCGTGATGCGTCGTTATATGGCGCCGCAGCGGGACGTTTACGCGCGTTTATCAAGCGAGCGGCTGTCCTGGATGAGCGATGATAACCGCCGCCGCATGCAGGATATCTCAGACCGTTTAGGACGCGGGCTGGATGAAATCGATTCCTGCATAGCCCGTACGGCGGTTATGACGGACGAAATCGCGCAGGTGATGCAGGAGGCGATGGGGCGGCGAACCTATACCATGTCGCTGATGGCGATGGTGTTTTTACCCAGCACCTTTCTTACCGGCCTGTTCGGCGTAAACCTTGGCGGCATTCCGGGCGGGGCGTGGCATTTCGGCTTCAGCCTGTTCTGCATTATGTTGGTGGTTCTTATTGGCGGTGTTGCCTGGTGGTTACATCGTAGTAAATGGTTGTAAAATTTCGTCTTTTTAAAAGCGGCGCGGCTAAAAAAGGCCGTCTAATTTGAGCGAAGTCAATAAACTCTGGCGCCGTTAGGGGCAATATCTCTCCTGCAGGTGAATGCAACGTCAAGCGATGGGCGTTGCGCTCCATATTGTCTTACTTCCTTTTTTTAGAATTACTGCATAGCACAATTGATTCGTACGATGCCGACTTTAACAGTCGGCTTTTTTTTGTCTGCGATTTGTTGTCTATGCTTAAAGGGAGAACTAAACAGGAGGAGTTTATGACCTATCACCAAGGCATATTGATGAGCGACCCGGTTCCCACCGATCCGGTGCCGGTTCCAGACCCTATTCCAAAACCGCAGCCGATACCCGATCCACCTGTCGACCCCGATCCGAAACCTATCATCGACCCGCCGCCGCACATGTAAAGGGTTCCCTCTCCGTTACGGAGAGGGAGAAAGCTTATTTGATTTCCAGCACGTCCAGACGCTGCAGCGGGGTTTCGCTGTCGTCTTCTTCCGGCTGCCAGCCGATTGGCTGCATCGGCAGCTCTTCACGATCGAACGCCAGATCGCCACCGTCCACGACCTCCGCGCCGTGCTGAAGGCCTTTGAAGTCGAACATTTCGGTATCGCACAGGTGCGAAGGCACCACGTTTTGCATCGCGCTGAACATGGTTTCGATACGGCCCGGATAGCGTTTATCCCAGTCGCGCAGCATTTCGCCGATGACCTGACGCTGCAGATTAGGCTGTGAGCCGCACAGGTTGCACGGAATGATTGGGTACTCGCGCGCGGTGGCGAAACGCTCAATGTCTTTCTCGCGGCAGTAGGCCAGAGGACGAATAACGATGTGCTTGCCATCGTCGCTCATCAGCTTCGGCGGCATGCCTTTCATCTTGCCGCCGTAGAACATATTAAGGAACAGCGTTTGCAGGATGTCGTCACGGTGATGGGCCAAGGGCGATTTTAGTGGCGCCGAGCTCGGTGGCCGTGCGATATAAAATGCCGCGGCGCAGGCGGGAACATAAAGAGCAGGTAGTCTTACCTTCCGGGATCTTGTCTTTTACGATGCCGTAGGTGTTCTCTTCGACAATCTTATACTCAACGCCGATGCTCTCCAGATAGGCCGGCAGGATATGCTCCGGGAAGCCGGGCTGTTTCTGATCGAGGTTAACCGCCACCAGGCTGAAGCTGATTGGGGCGCTTTGCTGCAGGTTACGCAGAATTTCCAGCATGGTGTAGCTGTCTTTACCGCCGGAGAGGCAAACCATAATGCGGTCGCCGTCTTCAATCATATTGTAATCAGCAATAGCCTCACCAACGTTACGGCGCAGACGTTTTTGTAATTTGTTCAGATTGTACTGTTCTTTCTTATTAACCTGTTGATTTTCTTGCATATATTTTTGTCGTTTGTTCTTTCGGGGACACTATAGGGGCAAAGCCTACAATGCGAGTTTCTCGTTGAGCATGTTGATCTGGTCGCCGCTGAGGTCCTGAATCCACTTTGAGTAAATGTCGTAGACCATCCGGGCGTTTTCATGTCCCATCTGTTCGGCTATGAATGATGGGTTCGCCCCGGCTGATAACATCCAGTACGCATAAGTATGCCGCGTATGGTACGGATTACGGCGGCGAATGCCAGCACGTTTTACAGCTGCGTTCCAGCGGGCGCCAATGGACGACAGCGCATAGTGCGGAGCCTGTACTCCTTTACGTACCCGCGGCATGAAAACAAAGTGCAACATCTAGGCCTCTCGCTGATTATCACGACTACCTGACCTTGATTGATATTGGCATGACCTGACCGTGGAGCATGTATCCGGTAACCTGAAACGCCTAGCTAAAGAGATCAGCATGCCAGTACTTGTTCCCGCTGTCCCTGCAGGTCGAGCTGCGTCCTAACAAACGTCCCAATAACTCTGATCTGCGCGACTCAGACAGGACATGGTAATCATGCTCTACTGGGATGTGGTCTACAACGAAGACTCACCGACTGCGCCATTCGCGGAAATTATCGTGACGAAAAACCGGTTCGGCACCTTGGGCACCGTCTACCAGAAATTCACGCACGGCCACTTTTCGCCATGCGATCAGACGCAGGCGTGCAATGCATCGCGGCAGAGCGCAACCACTAAACAGCCAAGCCGCCGTTACGCCTCCGGCGCTGACGTGTGAGGAAGTCGCAGATGAACAGTGAAAATAAAATTTTCGGGAGCACACGTCCATGAACAACGAACATAATCGAGAACTGGTGAGAGCAGGCCACGAACTGGCGAAATGTCTTGATGATGACGTCGTCGCGCTAGATGAGATTCAGGCGCAGCTTATTGAGTTTCAGAGCAGAGCCAGCGTATAGCAGATTCGCGCATAAGCATGGATTAAAACATTGGAAGTTCAAAAAGTTTCTAAGATATACTATCGTTTAATGCACTTATGGTTTCTTTAGGCAACGATAAGTATATGGCATATTAAATTTTAAATCGTCAAGAGTTAATCTTATAACCTAAAAGGATTTATAAAGATGCTAGAGACAGTTGTAACATCTTCGATGGCTTTGGTCGGTAAGGCAGTTATCAATCATGGTACTAAAAACGCACTAGACCTCCTTGTAAAAAAAATTAAAGAACAGAAATGGAAACATGGAAGTGAAATAGGTAAATCCATTTACAATGATATAGTTGACAATGATAAGACATATTTAAAATATATTGATATTTGCATTTCAAAGTACCTTTTTTCATATACGATATTAGATCCTGAGCAAAAGAAAAATCTAAGTGATATTTATCACCCTATAAAAATAAAGAAAGTTGTGAAAGACTCGGAATCTAAAATGGTATTAATCAATGATGATTTTTTCATTAATGATAAAAACATAACCAACATATCAGGAACAGCAGGCCCAAGGCAAGAGCACAATATTGAGAAAGATTCTAATAAATCATATTGAGCACGGCGAAAAATTACCATTTTTTTTGAATCTTAGCACCATTCAACATGAAAGTATTAAATCTGAATTATTAAACTTAATGGAGCGCATCGGACTTTCATTAGATGAAAAGAAAATGGATGCATTATTAAAATCTGAAAAAATCATTGTTTTTTTAGATGGTTTTGATGAGTTACCTATAGCAAAAAGGGATGGGATACTCAAGGAGGTTATGAAATTAAATGAGGATTTTTCTCTTCAGTTAATAACCACATCGAGACCTGATACTAAAATTTGTGACACTGCCGGTATTATTCAATATAAAGTATCGTCTTTAGATTTTTCCGATATTTTAGAGATTGTAAAGAAAAGTGGTGTTAATTTAGATATAAAGGCAGTTGAAAGATCGTTGTCATTAAATAGAAGGTTTGCGGATTCATTAAATACTCCTATTTTAGTGGTGCTATTTATTAAATGCTTCCCATTTATGAATATCATCCCGAATGATACAATAGATTTTTATAAAAGCATCTTCGATGTTATGTATGAAACCCATGATAAAGCAAAAAGATTTCTCGACAGAGATAAGAGAATAAAAGATATAACAAGAACAGTATCATACGACTTCTTTTGCGCACTATGTTTTGTGAGCCTATTCGATGAAATCACTTCGTTCAGTGAGAAACAATTAGAAGATAAACTGATGGAAGCAATGGAATTAGTTGATCCTGAATTTATCAAAAGGGGCGTATCTCAAAGGAAATATGCTAATGATTTTATGCATGATTTAATTGATATTACATCCCTTATAGCTAAAGACTCGGATGATAGTTATATATATAGTCATAAATCAATACAAGAATTCCATGCCGCTGAGTTTATAAAAAATCAACCCTCGAGCAATAATGCCAAGTTAGAATATTGTCAAATAATCACAAGGAGTTTATTGGATTCAGAGATTATGTTAAGTGCTATTGATTTTCTAACAAAAATTGATAAAACAGATTCAATTAATTATATATTAAAGCCATATTGCGAATCTCTTAATTTTGAAGTGCAAGGCGGGGATATTATTGCTAGCAATGAAGCATTGGATAATTATATTGATCATCAATTTAAAGATACATTTATAGCATTTATGCCTAAAGGTAAATTTGGCGATGTTCGAGATATGGGTATTGAGCATATTACAAAAGCCAGCAAGAAAGATGGAAGGGTAATAATTGGTCCAACTTCGGAGTTTTTACCTATATTTAATGTGTTCTCTATTAACTTAAAAGATGATTATATAAGTGATTTGATAAACAAAATTGCCATTTCTAAATCCACTATTAATTATTTAATGACTAAAAATAAGTTTGAGAAAATGCCAATTGTGGTTTACTTTAAAAACCTTAGCGAAGGTGAAAAACAAGAAATTAGGAGTAATATTAGGATAAAGATTAATGACTTTTGTAGGGTTTATTTTAAAGATGAATATAATAAAATAACCAAAAAACGTACTACATTTATGGAAAGGTATAAGAAATGAATGAAATATATATTGAAAATATAAATTTTTCTTAATGTTTTGAACCCTTAATGGGAATCTTTAAGTGTTTCGGTGATTTATTATTATCTGTCCTCATCCGGATGTCAGCCTGAACAACTGACACCCGGCTATTCGTGCCACGGAGAACACCATGGCGCAGCGAGCGCGCTGACGCAGTTCGGCGACAAGAAAATTGCGGACATCATCAGCGAGATTGGCATAGGCCACTCGCTCGGTGAAACGCAGCGCCAGATCGTTCGGCGGTTAACGTCGCTGGGCGTATCACACGAAAAGCAGGGCGCCCGGCGGTCGGTCCGGATGGTACGCAGCAGGTCAGCAGCAAAACCACTTACGGCGAGTGGCTGGCGCGGCAGCCCACAGCATTCCAGAAGGAGGTGTTCGGCCCCAGCGCGCTACAGGTTATTTTCAAAAGGTTGTTTGACACTTGACCGCTTCGTTGACGGAGAGTCTGGAGAGCAGTACAGCCTTAAGAAATTGAAAGAACTCGAACTACAGGCCTTTAGCTAGTTTCGTTGCATAATTCTCTTTCTTTTTTTAATTCTTCTAAATCAAGGCGATATTGCTTTAACCATGCTTCGCTAAAATGATTGAATGAATTAGCTTTGATCGTCGCATCTTCATTAGAAATATTTCCTTCTTCGCTTATTTTCCTGACGCTTTCAGACAATTTAATTGTTATGTCTGAAAGGGCTGTGCTTGTGTAAGCGCTGGTCTGTAAGCCGTTCACGACTATGGAATCCATATTTTTTGTGAAGTCCTCATTTTTATATAGATGAGGGTGAGCCACTAAATTACGAAAAGCACCAAGACTACCTAAGAAGATGGCGGCGTTAGACCTGAGGTTCTGCTCTTGTGATGCAATAGATTGAATACACAAAGAGCGAATCTGGATTGCAGCAGCTTTGTCAGCAGATTCTGCAGCCTGATTACTTGTTATATAAGCAGCTAATGTGCCACCACTTATTGCAGCTAAGGCACCTGTTAATGCACCAAAGAAAGTAGCCCATCCGTTATTTGTTTGACCAGAAGACATGCTTTTAATCCTTATGCGTTAATTTTCTTCATAAATTTACATCTATCTAGCTGGCCGGGCCAGCCCACATCCATCAGGAGAATGTATGCCACTTAAGTATCAGCTTACCGCTGAGGAATACGCTCAGCTCGATGAGGCTAAACAGGCGCTGTACGCGCTGCAGGGCGATGTTTATATCTGCCAGATCGAGGGGTTACCTCAGCAGGAAGATGTATCAGGCCTGAAGCGCCAGCGCGACGGACTGCTGGCCGAGAAGAAGGCGGAGCAGGAACGCCGCCGTCAGGCCGAGCTCGAGCGTCAGCGTCAGGGTCGCGCTGACCTGCAGCGCAGCATTGAGCAGCGCGATATCAACCTCGCAGCCACGCGCATTGCAACGGCCATCGCTGACGGCGACAACGCCGATATCCTGAAAGACTTTATCGCCCGGCGCCTGAAGGTGGCAGAAGGGCAGGTACGCGTAACGGACGATTCAGGGAATCTCACCGTTAGCAGTATCGCCGATCTTCAGAAAGAGTTTGAAAACGCTTCGCGTTACGCATCCCTCGTGTGCGGTAGTCAGGCCGGCGGCGGGCCGCGCCGAAAAGTGGTGACCGGGTTACCAAAACATGGGAGCAACTAACCGGCATGGAGCGCGTTGAGCTTCGCCGAAATAACCCCGCCGAGCATGCCCGCCTCAAAGCGGCGCATGAGGCATCTAAATAAGGATTTAAGCAATGCCAACCATTCTTTCTGACGTCGTATTCCGCGACGAGCTGCGCGACTATATGCAGGTGAATACCGCCGAGCGTACCGCGTTCTTTGAGTCGGTCATCCTGACTAACAACAGCGACATGTCCACACTGCTGGCTTCACCGTCCAACACCTTTACGATCCCGTGGTGGGTTGATCTGGATGCGTCTATCGAGCCGAACTACTCGAACGACGTGTATACCGACATCGCTGTGCCGCTGTCCGTCACCTCCGCCAGCATGCAGGCGCGCGCCGCGTACCTGAACGAAGGTTGGAACGCGATGAACCTGGTGAAGAACATCGCCAATCAGGATCCGCTGGAGTTCGTGGCCGGTCGCCTGACCAGCTACTGGCAGCGCCAGGCACAACGCCGAGCCATCGCCATCACCATCGGATCTATAACGACAACTTAGCTAGCAAGGGAAGCTATAAACGCGTGCGTCAGGCTATGACTCGTTAAATATCGTTGGCATGCATGAAAAAAGGCCACCGGATGTGGCCTTTTTACGTTTACGCATTAGTCTGTTTTGCTTTTCATCTCGCTCAGCAGCTCAGGCATCTGCTTGAGTGCGGTCTGTAAAACCTTTTCTCCATCTAACGAGGCGAAGGGGTAGCTTTCGATAATAGCGATGGGACGCGCCTCGCCAATCTCCTGTTTAAGTTCATCCAGCTTGTACTGAACGTGCGGCGCGACCAGAAAGCAGTCAAATGCCGGCGCGACGCTTGCGAAGTTATCTAACCCTACCGCGCTTATGAGCATCTGATAACCATGTTCATTGGCGGCTTTTTGCATCTTTTTTGCCAGCGCGTTAGCGGTATTGCCGAACAGACAACATATGAGTAGTTTTTTCATGGACCTGTCCTCGTGAAAACTGCTCATACACTATTCCTGCTGCCTGCCGGAAAATGAGGGCTGGCTCAATATTTATGAGTTAATCAGACGAATATTTAGCCTTTTTATCGGCTGGGGCGGTTTATCAACCGGCGTATTTTGCTGGCCGATTAAAGGAAGGGGAACTGATAATTATTAAACTGAATATCGATAACCATAGAACAAATAATATAAAGCCTCTCCCGCAGAATAATGACAGGAAAGGCTATTAAACTAATCTTGACTCTTTAAACGGCGGGCTTGCTATGACTTGCGTCCGCCGCCATGGCTGTTTTCACCGCCTTTTTTGCCAGCCTCTGAGGCGCGTTCGGGATCGTTTTTAAAGTTCCCGCCGCCGTGCTGACCGCCTTTTTTACCAGCGTCAGAAGCTTTTTCACGGTCTTCTGAGAAATTACCTGAACCACCACGATGTTCGGCCATATAAACCTCTTCGTTAAGTTGTAAATTTCACATTAAGCAGCTTTAAATAATGAAAAATTGCTGCCGCGTCATTAAATATAGCGCCTGCGCCGGGGTCTGCAAGTTTATTTATCTTGCGTCGCGCTTTGCGCCGGTTGCGATATGTTGCAAATGTGAATTAAATTGTTTACTTGTAACAGGATGATTTTTTACCCGCGGTTTCTCTTAACCCTTTTTTTGATTTTATTTTGTTGAAGATGAAAGGGTTATTGCTTTTTAATATTTTGCCGCTTCGTTAAGGATAAATAAACGCAGCGGCTGTTTTTCTTTGTGAAAATATTTTTTTGGCGACAAGGATTAATTATTTGATATTTTTGTGCGTTTTTAATGAGTAGTGAATTTAAGGGCGCTTAACCCATTGACAGGGCAAGGAGCTTTAGCTTTTATCCCGGTACAGGCGTGCGGCCAGCAAAAAATCCGTTACGTTTAAGCCAGCCATCCTGTTACCGATAGCCTCCGGCTCTGGTGAACCTGCGGTTAGTTATCGCAGCAATAGAGATAACCATCCTGTGTGAGGCTATCCGGTAGGTCTATTATCTGTGTGGGCTTTTTTCGGGAGCGCCAGGCATGGACATGGACAAATACAAGAATTTTTCGGCCTATTTGAAACTGCTTGTAAAAGACGAGCGTGAACTGTTTGTTATTGATAAAAAAGTTATTTTGACGGCCTCAGCCGTTATTGACGAGCTGCTGCTCAAGGCTTTTACAGCAAAAAGCGCATCCCCTGTGGATAAACTCGCTAACGAGCCGCCGGGGGCGGAGCATCTCACTCTTCCACCATAAACGAGTTTTGAGGGGCTACCTGGCGGGTAGCCCTTTTGCTTTCGCTCAGCTGTAAAAAAGGCAATGCCCGCTTTTGCGTCAGAAACCGTTGCGGATCTGACTATGTCGGATGATCGTCTGCTGTTTCTTTTTGCCAGGCATGCAATTCCTTTCCCCCAGACGTCGGTTGAAAATCTATAGCCCAGATTATTGGTCAGCGCGCCGTTGAGAGTGCGCACGCAGATGCCAGCAAACCCAATGATACGTTCGGGCTCGTCCCGCAAAGCAACCGGCCGGTTACCCTGGCCCGCTTCCCGCCGTTCGCCTAAGCTCATAGCCTTGTGCCATGGCGCGCTTAAAAAATTGTGCTAGTTTTTCTAGGGGCATTAAAAAGAGAGCAGGTGAATGAGCCAGGATGAAGAACGTGCGCAGCTGATAGGCTGCGCCATTGGGGCCGCGGTGGTCAGCCTGATAGCCGAAGGAACCATAATCAATCGCGACAACCTCATTGATGAGCTGCGCCGGCAGGGAAAAATAATCGGCGATGGGCTGGGAAGCATAATAAGTCACGAAGCGGCGAAGATTGTGATGCGGGGGCAATAAAAGAGGGCCCGGCTGAAATCCCCGCCGGCATGATGCTATCCTGTCAGGCGAATTTAAAAATGGAGCGAGCATGGGAAACCAGACCAAAGATGAAGAGCTGTACCAGGAAATGTGCCGCGTGGTAGGCAAGGTGGTGCTGGAGATGCGCGATCTGGGCCAGGAACCCAAACATATTGTTATCGCTGGCGTATTGCGCACCTCGCTGGCGAATCAAAAAATCAAACGCTCCGAATTAACAACCCAGGCAATGAGTAGCGTAATAAACGCCTTATCCGGCGATAAATGAGGGGATAAATGACCCTGCCAGCCGAAGCTGCTAGAATGCGCGCCAGTCGCTGACCGACAGCCCATTTATCGAGAGTATAATTGTGACCTCTTTTTCTACCTTAAACATTCTGCCTGCGGAACAACTCGCTAACCTTAACGAACTGGGCTATCACGCCATGACCCCCGTTCAGGCTGCCGCATTGCCCGCCATCCTCGCAGGAAAAGATGTCCGGGCTCAGGCTAAAACCGGCAGCGGCAAAACCGCCGCCTTCGGTCTTGGGCCTGCTGCAGCACATTGATGCCAGCCGGTTTATCACTCAGTCTCTGGTGCTCTGCCCGACGCGCGAACTCGCCGATCAGGTTGCCAAAGAGCTGCGCCGCCTTGCGCGCTATATGCCAAATATTAAAGTGCTGACGCTGTGCGGCGGGCAGCCGTTTGGCGTGCAGCGAGATTCGCTGACGCATGCGCCGCACGTCATTGTCGCAACCCCGGGCCGTCTGCTCGATCATCTGAAAAAAGAGACGGTAAAGCTGGACGCGCTGCAAACGCTGGTGCTCGATGAGGCCGACCGCATGCTGGATATGGGCTTTGCCGAAGCCATCGATGAAGTTATCAGCCACGCGCCCGCTAAACGCCAGACGCTGCTTTTTTCCGCCACCTGGCCGACCGCCATCGCCGCCATCAGCAAACGCGTGCAGCAGGATCCTCTGTCTATCGAAATCGATTCTGTAGACGAACTCCCGTCCGTGGAACAGCAGTTCTATGAGGTTTCCCGCGGCGGCAAAATCGGCCTGCTGCAAAAATTACTCAGCAAGCATCAGCCTGCTTCCTGCGTGGTGTTCTGCAACACCAAAAAAGATTGCCAGGCCGTGTGCGACGCGCTGAGCGAAAGCAATCAGAGCGTGCTGGCGCTGCACGGCGATATGGAACAGCGCGACCGCGACCAGACGCTGGTGCGCTTTGCCAACGGCAGCAGCCGCGTACTGGTGGCGACCGACGTCGCCGCGCGCGGCCTGGACATTAAAGCGCTGGAGATGGTGATCAACTACGAGCTGTCCTGGGATCCGGAAGTGCACGTTCACCGTATCGGGCGTACCGCCCGCGCCGGCGAAAGCGGTCTGGCCATCAGCTTCTGCGCGCCGGAAGAGGCGCAGCGCGCAAGCGTGCTGGCGGAGATGCTAAACCTTTCTCTGAACTGGCAGCAGGCGCCAACGGGCATCAGCATCAAGCCGCTGGAAGCGGAAATGGCGACCCTGTGCATCGACGGCGGCAAAAAAGCCAAGATGCGCCCGGGCGATATTCTAGGCGCGCTGACCGGCGATATGGGACTGGACGGGACGGATATCGGCAAAATCGACGTGCATCCGATTCACGTCTACGTTGCCGTTCGCCAGTCCGTTGCCCGCCACGCCTGGAAGCAGCTGCAGCAGGGCAAAATTAAAGGCAAATCCGTTAAGGTGCGTTTGTTGAAGTAACCTGCGGTAAAGGTCGGGCGGCGCTTCGCTTACCCGACTTACAAAACGGTAGGGTGGATGAGCGTAAGCGCCATCCACCTGTTTCAGGCAGAAAATCCTAAGCCGCATCCGCCAGCACAAACATCCCGTACGGGTGAATCTCCAGATAGTAATTATCCCCCACATCAGGCTGCAGACGCATAGCGTTCACCTGCAGCAGCAGCGCCTGGCCGTGCCACTCCACCGTTACCTCATACTGCGGCCCCATATAGGCGACGTGACGAACCACGCAGCGCTGGCTTTCCTCGCCGTGTTCGCTAAGCGTGATGGCCTCCGGGCGTACGCCGACGGTGCCTTCAGCAAGCGGGCTCTCCAGCTGCGGTGGCCGCGGCAGGCGATAGCCGTGTATCTCGACATAATCGCCGCCAAAGCGCGCCGGGAAGACGTTGGCGTCGCCCATAAAGCTCGCCATAAAGCGTGAGGCCGGCTGGCGATACAGCGTCTGCGGGCTGCCGATCTGCATAATCTCGCCCTTATTCATGACCAGCACGGTATCCGACACGGCGAACGCCTCGCTCTGATCGTGGGTAACGTACAGGGAGGTGATGTTGAACTGCTTTTGCAACTCGCGAATTTTATCGCGCATGCTGCGCCTGAGGTTGGCGTCGAGGTTGCTGAGCGGCTCATCGAACAGCAGCACTTTCGGTTTGAGAATTAACGCGCGGGCCAGCGCTACGCGCTGCTGCTGGCCGCCGGAAATCTGGTCCACGAAGCGGTCTTCGAAGCCGTCCAGATCGACCATCGCCAGCGCCTCTTTCACGCGGCTTTTAATCTCCGCCCGCGACGTGCCCAGCATTTTCAGGCCGTAGCCGACGTTATCGCCAAGCGACATATGCGGAAACAGGGCGTAGGACTGGAACACCATGCAGATGTCGCGCTGCTGAATAGAGCGATGGGTGACGTCTTCGCCGTCGATGAAAATCTGCCCTTCGGTCGGCTTTTCCAGCCCGGCCACCAGGCGCAGGATCGTGGTCTTTCCGCAGCCGGAAGGGCCGAGCAGGGTGACCATTTCGCCTTTGGGAATAGCGAGGTTAATGCCGCCAAGGACGGTATTATTGCCAAACCGTTTCGTGACGCCGCGCAGTTCTACAAAATGAGGTTGTGTCATGGTTTACTCCGTAATCACGCGTTGGTTTTGGCTTTAGAGCGTGAAATCCGCGCTTCGCCAATCAGCCAGTCAAAAATGAAGATAATCGTCAGCATGACGACGATCAGAATCGATCCGTAAGCGATCGCCACGCCGTATTCGCCATCCTCAACGCGGTTAAGGATGTAAGCCGTCGCTACTCGGGTGTCGGGCGTCACCAGGAAAACAATGGCGCTGACGGTGGTAATGGCGCGCACAAAGCTGTAGATCAGCGCTGACAGAATGGCCGGGCGCAGCAGCGGCAGCAGGATATTGATAATGGTGCGCATGGAGCCTGCGCGCAGGCTTAAGGACGCCTCGTCCAGGGACTTGTCAATCTGTCCCAGCCCGGCAATCCCGGCGCGGATCCCCACCGGCACGTTACGCATCACCATCGACATAATCACGATGGCGGCGGTGCCCGTCAGGTAAACCGGGGCGCTGTTAAAGGCGAGGATATAAGACACGCCCGCCACGGTGCCCGGAACCGCGAAGCACAGCATGGTGGTGAACTCAATGGTCTTCTTGCCGCGGAACTGCTGGCGCACCACGACCCAGGCAATCAGCAGGCCGAAGCAGGCGGTGATGGGGGCGGCGATCCCGGCGTAGAGCAGGGTATCGAGCAGCGAAGGCCAGGCGCCGTCGCTCATGCCCTGGCCGAACAGCTTGATAAAGTTATCCAGCGTCAGGGTGTAGTCCACGCCCCAGTTCACCGTAAAGCTGCCGTAGAAAATGCTGCCGTAAAGCAGGGCGTTAAACGCCACCCAGACCGCCAGCAGAGCGATAACCGCCCACACCAGCGTCACCGGCAGCGGCTGCACGTCGCCACGGTTGGATTTGCCGGACACCGTTACGTAGGAGCGCTTGCCAATCCACATGTACTGAATGCAGAACACCATCAGCGAGAACAGCAGCAGGAAGGCGCCGAGCGTGCTGGCGGCCTGATAATCAAGCTGCGAGCCGGTGATGTAGAAGTAGATTTGCGTGGCGAGCACGTCGAAGTTGCCGCCCAGCACCAGCGGGTTGCTGAAGTCCGCCAGCGACTGCACGATGACTATCAGGAAGGCGTTGGCCAGCGCCGGTTTTAACAGCGGCAGAAACACGTTTTTAAAGGTCTTCCAGCGCGTGGCGCGCAGGGTATAAGAAGCTTCTTCAAGCGACGGATGAATGGTTTTTATCGCCCCGTCGAGGATCATAAACGCCATTGGCGTAAAGGCCAGTACCTGAGCCAGCCAGATGCCGGTAAAGCCGTACAGCCAGTTGGTGTTGCTCAGGCCGAACCACTCCACCATCAGCTCGGTGATATAGCCGGAGCGGCCCATCATCAGCGTCACCCCGAGCCCGACCACGAACGGCGGCGTAACTATCGGCAAAATGGAGAAGATGCGGCCGATAACGGCGCTGCGTTTAGCGATGCGCGTGGTGTAAATCGCCAGCACCATGCCGAAGAAGGTGCAGCCAATCCCCACGGCGATCGACAGGCCGATGGAGTTAATAATCACCTGCACGATATGCGCCTGGCCGAGTACCGCCATAAACGCCAGCGGCGCGAAATCTCCGGCGTCGTTGGTGAACATCGGAATAAAGATAGCGATGCTCGGCCAGACGATAAACACGCTAATCAGGGCGACAATGGTGACCAGCGAGCCTATCACAAAGCGGTCGCCGCCCAGCCACTCCAGGCGCGTCAGCGCAAGGGTAATAACCATGCCCAGCGCGATAAACAGCACGATGGTGGCATAGCCCATGCCGCGTTCGGCGATCGTTGCGCTCACCACCACGAAAGCCATACAGAACAAGGCCCAGCCGGCATCGAAATAGTGGCGCTGTTTTTTCTCAGGTCCCGCTTCGTTAAACGGGCGCAGCAACAGCAGCGAAGGCAGGATGTACCACAGCAGGCTGACGTTGACCCCGGACCAGCCGTAGGCCGCGAGTATCTCATCAAAGGTGGATTCAGCAAGGCCATAGTCCAGGCTCCAGCTCGGCAGCAGGGCAAAAGCCAGCCAGCACAGCGCCACCCACCAGATAATAGCGTCCCGCTTTTGCGGGGTGCGCAAAAGTAAAGTTTCTGACATAAGTGCCTCATCGGCCAAAAGAAAGGAGAGGAGCAGGTGACGTGACGTTGTCACCTGCCGGCGGGTTAGTTACCCATCTTCACGTCGTTGACCCACTTGCTTATCAGCGCCTTACGCATGTCGGTCGCGCCGTACTTATCCATGTCGTAATTGATAAGCTTCAGGCCGTCGAGCTTCAGGGAAAGCGGCGAGGTTTCCGCGGTGGTGTTGGTCAGAATCTGATAGGACTTGCCTTTTTTCCAGGAAAGCTCCTGCGCTTCTTTCGACAGCACCCAGTCCACGAACAGCTTCGCGTTGTCCGTATTGCGCGCGCCTTTCAGAATGCTCACGCCGCCGATTTCATAGCCGGTGCCTTCGCAGGGGGAAATCAGCTCCAGCGGGGCGCCGTTTTCTTTTTCCAGCGAGTAATCGTGCAGGAAGCCAATGCCGATGGCCGTTTCGCCGCGCGCGGCGTTACGCGCCGGAGCAATGCCGGACTTGGTGTACTGGGAGATATTGCCGTTGAGTTTTTTCAGATAATCAAACGCCTGATCCTCGCCCCACAGCTGGGCAAAAGTCGCCAGCGCGGTATAAGCCGTGCCGGAACTTTGCGGATCGGCAATCTGGATTTCGCCTTTGTAGATCGGGTTAGTCAGATCCTTCCAGCATTTTGGCACCGGCAGGTTTTTCTCTTGCAGGCGCTGGGTATTGACGCCAAAGCCAAGAATGCCGACGTAGACCGCCGAAGAGTAGTTCCCTTTGCGCTTAGCCGGGTCGCGGAACTGCGGCATGATGTGTTCCAGGTTGGCCGATTTATAGGGCATCAGCAGGTCCATTTCACCCGCCTGCGACTGCGGATCCAGCGTGCCGCCGTACCACACGTCGGCCTGCGGGTTTTTCTTCTCGGCATCCACCTTCGCCAGCGTGCTGCCGGAGCCGTTACGGATAAACGACGTTTTTACATCGTACTTTTCGCCAAAGGCTTTGGTTTCCGTTTCGCACATTTCGTTGGTGGCGCTGCAGTAGACCACCAGACGGCCTTTGGCCTGGGCTGCGCCGGAAAGGGTGGCCAGCGCCACGCCCGCGGCGACCAGAGAAGAGAGCACGGTCAGTTTCATATTATTATCCTAAGTATCCTGAGGTAAGGTGATGGCCGAGTCCATGGCCCCAATACTCCTGTCCTGCGCGCTGATGCCGGCCATTAGCAGCGGCATCAGCAAAAAACCAATCAGCGCGGCGGCGATGGTTAACAGTACAAACATCCCCGACCAGCCGTAACGCTCAATCACCTGCGACAGCGGCCAGCCCGCAAGCGCCGCGCCCAGATAGGCAAACAGCCCTAAAAACCCGGTGACGCTGCCCGCCGCCTGCTTGTGGCTGCACTCCACCGCCGCGAGGCCAATTAGCATCTGCGGGCCAAACACGAAGAAGCCGATGGCGAAAAAACACATCGCCAGCAGCGCGTAATGGTGCACCGGCGAAAGCCAGAGGGCGGCGACGGAAATAAACAGCCCCAGGGCGAACAGCAAAATCATCGGCGCGCGCTGGCCGCGAAACAGCAAATCCGACCCCCAGCCGGCAAACAGCGCACCGAACAATCCGCCCACTTCGAACAGCATCACCGTGGCGTTGGCGCTGAGCAGATTCACGCCGTGGCTTTCCGCAAGCCAGATGTTGCCCCAGTCGTTCAGCGCGATACGAATCAGATAAACCAGCACGTAGCTTGCGCCGAGCAGCCAAATCATCGGGTTTTGCAGCACCGTGCTGCGAAACATCTGCCACAGCGGCATCGCGGGGCTTAGCTGCGTCTGGCGTATCTCCAGCGGATCATGCCGCCAGACGCCCACCGGCGGCAGTCCTGCCTCTTCCGGCGTGCCCGTCAGGCGGCGGCACAGCCAGATACCGGTCACTATGCCGATAACGCCCGGCACCAGCAGCGCCGCCTGCCAGCCAAACCACAGCGCCATCAGGGCGGAAATCAGCGGGACCGCCGCGCCGCCGAGGTTGATGGAGGTATTCCAGCATCCCCACCAGAAGCCGCGTTCGTTGCGCGAATACCAGTGCGTGAGCAACCTTGCGCAGGGCGGCCAGCCCCAGCCCTGGAAAAAGCCGTTCAGCGTCCAGATAATCAGCAGCACCGGCAGGTTGCTGCCGAAGGCAAACAGGATATTCAGCACGCCGGTGGCCAGCAGGGCCCACGCCCATAAACCAGCGCTCTCCGCGCCTGTCGTGCCAGAGTCCCGCGGCGAATTTCGACAGGCCGTACGCCAGATAAAACAGCGTGCCCAGCAGGCCGATATCGCTCTTGCTTAATCCAAGGTCGACCTGCATCGCCGGCAGAACAAAGCTCACGCTTTTTCGCGTCAGGTAAAAAGCGGCGTAGCCCACGACCATTGAAAACAGCAAACGCGGACGCCAGTAACGATAATCACGGCCAATGGTTTGCTCAGAAATCATGGGATTCCTCCGGGTTAAGACGACTATAGAAAACGGCGGCGCTCAGGGGATGAGACAAGGTTTTAGCCAGCTAAGACTTTTTCCTGGTTATCCCTGATTTTGTTGAAAAAGTGTGGACAGGTTAACAATTACGCGCGTTCCGGACCGGCCCTCAAGCGCGAAATCTCCCCCCAGGGCGCGAATGCGTTCCTCCATGCCCTGTAAACCAAAGCCGGTACGCATATCGCTGCTAAAGCCTACGCCGTCGTCTTTCACCTCAAGCCGCACGCCCTGCGGCTGCCGGGTAAGGGAAATATCGATCTGGCTTGCATCGGCGTGCTTGCAGATATTATTCAGCAGCTCCTGCAGCAGGCGATAAAGCGTGAACACCACGGTATCGCTGGCCGGCTGACCGGGGAGATCGTAAGTAAAGCGGCAGACGATGCCGCGCTCGGCAAAAGCAAATTCCTGCATCAGATGATACAGGGCTTTTTCAAGGGACATTTCGTCAAGCACGGGAGGGCGAAGCTGGCGCAGCAGCTGGCGAGTGGAATGATGGATGCGCTGGGCAAGCTGGTTGATTTGTTCGGCCGCCGCTGCCGCCCCATCGCCGCTGGTGCGTTTTACCAGCATGGACTGGATTTGGATGGCGGTAATATTCTGGCCAATCTCGTCGTGCAACTCACGGGCGAGATCTTTGCGCGTATCCTCTTCGGCGTGAACCAGCTGCTCCATCAGTTCGCGCCGGGCCTGCAGCTCGATTTCCAGCCGCTGGCGGTAGCGATGAAGGTTGTTCGCCAGATGCTGCTGGCGGCTGATGGCAATGCCCAGGCCAATCCCCAGCAGGGCCTGGGTCGACAAAAACAGCTCCATTTCCATCAGCCCGTTAAAACCGCTGCCGATCTGGCGTGCAATGGTAATCATCATGCTGCCGAGCAGCGCCGCCAGCACGCCGCCCTGCCAGCCGAATTTATACGCCATCACCACGTTAGGCAGGAACACCACAATCAGCAGCAGCCGCTCGATTTCCGGCGACAGCACTATCTGCGCGCCCACGCCGATAATAAAAAACAGGCTGCACCAGATAAGCAGCGAAGCACGCAGCGGAGGGTTGGGCGTTTCCTGCGCCAGCAGGCTTTCCAGATGCTGCTGGCGCAGGTATTCATAAATCAGATACACAAACGGCGTCAGCAGGATCCCGCCGGTAAAGGCGGCCAGCAAGATTTGCGAAGCGGAGCTGGCCAGAAAAGGCGCCAGCATCAGCGTGTGCAGCAGCGCATCGCCGGTAATGGCCGCCATCAGCAGCGAAAGACGCTGCCAGTAAAGCGTGAAGCGGTGCCAGTAAGCCTGCACCAGCAGCGCCGGAGCCGCGCTAAGCAAGGGTGAAAGCAGCATGACCGGTTCGGTCATCAGCTGCTGCTGCCACAGCCAGCAAAGCATGCCGATAACCGGGACAAAAAGAGCGGGCCAGTAGCGGCGCGTGAGCAGGATAAGCAGGGCAAGATGCACGCCCTGAGGCAAAAGCAGGGTGGCCTGCTGGCCGTTGCCGGTGAGATAAAAACTGACCGTCCACAGCGCCAGCCAGCCCAGCCCCCAGGCGAAAACGATAAACAGCGATAACAGCAGATGACGCCGCGAACGCCGCATTTAGCGCCCACTCAGCAGCTGATGGTCGAGAGCGAAATGCACCAGCTCGACGGTGCTTTCACACTGCAGCTTGCCGAGGATATTGGCCCGGTGCACGTGTACCGTTTTGTGGCTCAGGGCGAGCAGATCGGCGATATGCTTGACGCTTTCTCCCTTCACCAGAAGATTGAAGATTTCCCGCTCGCGGGGCGTTAAGCCCGCCAGAACTTTCGCCGGTTCCCCGGCGTGACGCAGCGCTCGCAGCGCGTCGGCGCATAAGTAGTGGCCGCCCATGCCAACGGTGCGCACGGCCTGTACCAGCTCTTCGGGGCCGCAGCGCTTGGTAAGATAGCCGCTGGCGCCGGCGTCCAGCGCGCTTTGCACAAACGCGGTGGTGTCGTAAATGCTCAGAATAATGGCGCGAAAGCCCGGGCGCTGCTGGCGCAGGCGCTTAAGCAGGCTGAGGCCGTTTTCGTCGGGCATAGCTACGTCAAGCACGGCGACGTCCGGAGGATTTTTGGTAAGTGCAGCCCAGGCCTCGGCGGCTGAACCGTATTGTCCGACAACCTGAATATCCGTTTCCAGGCTCAAAAGCTGGGCGAAACCGGAACGCACCACAACGTGGTCATCAACTAAAGCAACGGCAATCATCGTTTTGCTCGATTAGGGAAGGCAACAGGACATGATGAGGATGAATATATTCTTCGCAATGGCGTTGTTGGGAATATGTTACGGGGGTAGCAAAAAAAACGGCGCGTCGCGGGCTCAGCATCGCTATGTCCGGCAAAAGAAGCGCCAAAAGAAAACCCCGCCGGGCGGCGGGGTCTGAGGGTTACTCGCTACCGGCCTTTTCGGCTTTACCGGCCATCTGCGCCAGGAAGTCGTAGCGCTTTTGCAGGTCTTCGGCGGCGTCTTTCCAGAGCTGCTCTGCAACCTCCGGCTGCTGGGCGTTTAGGCGACGGAAGCGCTGCTCTTTCATCAGCGTATCCGCCAGCGCGTCTGACGGCGGACGGGAGTCCAGCGCCAGCGGCAGCTTGCCTTCATCCGCACGGCGCGGGTCGAAGCGGTACAGCGGCCAGAAGCCGGTCGCGGTGAGCTGGCGCATCTGATCGTGGCTGAGCGCCAGATCGTAACCGTGCTCTTCGCAAGGGCTGTAGGCGATAATCAGCGACGGCCCCGGATAGGCCTCCGCTTCCTGAATCGCTTTCACCGTCTGGTTTAGCTGCGCGCCAAGGGAAATCTGCGCCACATAAACATGCCCGTACATCATCATGCTGACGCCGAGATCTTTACGCGCCTTGCGCTTGCCGTGCTCGCCAAACTTGGTGACCGCGCCGAGCGGGGTAGCCTTCGACGCCTGTCCGCCGGTGTTGGAATAACACTGCGTATCCAGCACCAGAATATTGACGTTCTCGGTAAGGCTCAGCACGTGATCCAAGCCGCCGAAGCCGATGTCGTAGGCCCAGCCGTCGCCGCCAATCAACCAGATGGATTTCTCTACCAGCGCGTCGGCGTCGGTGAGTAGCTGACGGGCATCGGCTTCATCCACCCCAGCCAGATGCTTACGCAGCGCGACGACCTGCTCGCGGCGTACTTCCGGCGTGGCTTCCGCGTGCAGCTGCTCGTTGAGTTCGGCCGGTAGCCGGTCGGCGAATTTCTCCAGCAGGCGCATTACGCGCACGCGATGCTGATCCACCGTCAGGCGGAAGCCGAGGCCAAACTCGGCGTTATCTTCAAACAGCGAGTTGGCCCAAGCCGGGCCGCGCCCGTTGGCGTCGGTGGTGTACGGCGTGGAAGGGAGGTTGCCGCCGTAGATGGATGAGCATCCCGTAGCGTTGGCGATTAACAGACGGTCGCCATACAGCTGGGTCAGCAGTTTGATATACGGCGTTTCGCCGCAGCCGGAACAGGCGCCGGAGTATTCAAACAGCGGCGTCAGCAGCTGAGAGGTGCGGATATCGATGCGCTCCAGGCTGGTGCGATCCATGTCCGGCATGCTGAGGAAGAAATCGTAGTTCTCTTTTTCCTCCTCCACGTGCTCAAGGCGCGACATCATATTGATGGCCTTGATCTCCGGGTTCTGGCGATCTTTCGCCGGGCAGACCTCAACGCACAGGTTACAGCCGGTACAGTCTTCCGGCGCCACCTGCAGCACGTATTTCTGACCGCGCATATCGCGGGATTTCACATCCAGCGACTGCAGGGCGGCGGGCGCATCCGCCATCGCTTCCGGCTGCACGACCTTGGCGCGTATCGCCGAGTGCGGACAGGCCGCGACGCAGTGGTTGCACTGGGTGCAGATCTCCGGCTTCCAGATGGGGATCTCTTCGGCGATATTGCGTTTTTCCCACCGCGTGGTGCCCATCGGCCAGGTGCCGTCCGGCGGCAGCGCGGAAACCGGCAGCGCATCGCCAAGACCGGCAAGCATGGCGGCGGTCACGGTTTTGACGAAGTCCGGCGCGGCGTCGGAAACCACCGGCGGGCGCAGCGGGCTGCTGTCGAAGACCGGCTGCAGCGCAACCTCGGCCAGCAGTTCGCGGGACAGCGCCAGCGCCTGCCAGTTACGTTCGACCAGCTCCTGGCCTTTGCTGCTGTAGCTTCTGGCGATCGCGCCCTGCAGTTCAGCCAGCGCGCTGTCGCCCGGCAGAATATTGGTGAGATGGAAGAACGCCATCTGCATCACGGTGTTAATACGTGCGCCAAGCTGGCATTCGCGGGCGATTTTCGCCGCGTTGACCACAAAGAAGCGCGCTTTTTTCTGGTTAAGAACCGCCTGAACCTCCTGCGGCAGACGGTGCCAGACTTCGTCCGCGCCGTAAGGCGTGTTGAGCAGGAAAATGCCGCCCGGCTTCAGGCGTTCGGCCATCTGATACTTGTCGATAAACTGGAGCTGGTGGCAGCCGACGAAATCGGCGCGGTCGATAAGGTAGGTGGCGTTAATCGGATGCTCGCTGACGCGCAGGTGCGAAACCGTCAGGCCGCCGGCCTTTTTCGAGTCATAAACGAAATAGCCCTGGGTAAAGAACGGCGTGGCGTTGCCTATTATCTTGATGTTGTTTTTGGTCGCCGAGACGCTGCCGTCGCTGCCAAGCCCGTAGAACAAGGCTTCGAGCTTCGCGCGGGAAGGCAGAGTGTTTTCCGGCAGCGGCAGTGACAGGTTGGTGACGTCATCGTAGATGCCCACGGTGAAACGCGGGCGCGGCTTCGCTTCTTTTAGCTCGTTAAAGACCGCCAGCACGCAGTCCGGGCCAAACTCTTTCGAAGACAGCCCATAGCGCCCGCCGATCACGCGCGGCAGCGTTTCGCGGTCGCCGCGGTTGAAGGCCTCGGCAAGCGAGGTCATCACGTCCAGGTACAGCGGCTCGGCCAGCGCGCCCGGCTCTTTGGTTCTGTCCAGCACGGCAATCTGGCGCGCGCTTTCCGGTAACGCTTCCAGCAGATGATCCGCTGAGAAAGGGCGGAACAGGCGAACTTTCAGCACGCCGACCTTTTCGCCGCGGGTCAGCAGCTCGTCAACCACCTCTTCGCAGGTGCCGATGGCGGAACCCATCAGGATAATCACGCGCTCGGCCTGCGGATGACCATAATATTCAAACGGGCGGTAACGGCGGCCGGTTACGTTAGCGAAGTTTTCCATCGCCTGTTCAACATGCTCATAAACCGCGTTGTACCACGGATTTGTTGCTTCCCTTGACTGGAAATAGGTATCCGGATTGGCGGAGGTGCCGCGAATAACGGGATGCTCAGGGTTGAGCGCACGCGCACGATGTTCATCGATCTCTTTTTGCGGCAGCAGTTCAAGAATGGTGCTGTCCGCCAGCGGGACGATCTTATTGATTTCATGCGAGGTGCGGAATCCGTCGAAGAAATGAATAAACGGCACGCGGCTTTTGAGCGTGGCGATATGCGAAATCAGCGCGAAGTCTTGTGCTTCCTGAACGCTGCTGGCGCAAAGCATGGCGCAGCCGGTCTGCCGAATGGCCATCACGTCCGAGTGGTCGCCAAAAATGGACAGGGCGTGCGTAGCCACGGTGCGGGCCGCCACGTGCAGCACAAAGGGCGTGAGCTGTCCCGCCAGCTTGTAAAGCGTGGGGATCATCAGCAGCAGGCCCTGCGATGAGGTAAAGGAGGTGGAAAGGGCGCCGGTTTGCAGCGCGCCGTGCACGGTGGCGATCGCCCCGGCTTCGGACTGCATCTCTACGACGCGGGGCGTATCCCCCCAGACGTTCTTGCGTCCGTCGCCGGACCAGGCGTCGGCCTGCTCCGCCATGGTTGAGCTGGGAGTAATCGGGTAGATGGCAATAACTTCGCTGGCGCGAAACGCCACGGAAGCAACCGCACCATTACCGTCAATAACGATCATAAAGACACCCTTACATTGCGCAAAATGAAAGACTCACATCACAGCGGTGAGCCGAAGAATTATGTTTTAAGTTTAGCAAACCCCGGAATGGGCGATTTTCGCTTTTGTGTGCTGGGGAAGGGATGCGTAAAGGCAGCCGGCTGGGAATTATCTGAAGATTTATTCCAAAAAGTGATCCCGCTTGCAAAAACAAACACTTTTTCTTGCCTGTTCCCCTCGACGTAGCGCGGACCGGGCGCTTATGATTCCTCGGGTTTGCAACGTTCAGAGGGGAGAAGAGTAATGCGCGCTGCGTTTTTGGCAGGCTTTGCCGCCTTGTTGTTATCGACAACGCTGTTATCGGCATGCAGTAGTAATGAACCACCTCAACAGGCCACCGCCGCTCACGTTCCGCCGGGCATGCGTGCTGCTATGTCAAATCAGGGGCAGGCGAGTTGTGCAATGATTGGGGGCACGCTGAGCGTGGCTCGTCAGCTTGACGGTTCGGCGATCGGCATGTGCGCCATGCCCAACGGCAAACGCTGTAGTGAAAACGCGCTTGCCGCCGGAACCTGCGGATCTTTCTAGACCAATCAGTTGACCAGATCGGCCAGTTTATACACCAGGGTATGCTGGCTGGTTTTCAGCGTCAGCTGCTGCTGGCTGAGGTTCACCTTCGCGCCGGCGGTCAGCATATCGTTAATCATCCGATCGAGCTGGTTAAGCTGCGGTTCGACGCACAGCATCATGGTCATGCCCAGCCCCTTCGCCTTCAGGGTATTGTCGGCAAGCGTCGCCTGCCCCATAAAGCGGTTACACATGCTGCCTGCAATATGCATATTTTCCCCGAAGCTCAGCTCCGGCAGACGCTTGATGCCTGCCAGCGGCTTGCCGTCCACGCTTTGTAAAACGTAGCGGTGGTGCTGCAGATCCTGCGCGGTGACGTTTTCCCTGTCGCCGGACCGGGCGCAGCTGGCCAGTACCATGGTCGCCAGCAGCAGTGAGGCTAATTTTTTCATCTCTTCTCCTTAAGTTATTCGTTTCATCAATGAGTTGGCGCCACTGTGGCAAAATCCGCGCCCGACTACAAGCCCGTAAATCTTAAAAACAACGCCGATCCGCTGTCAGGCGAACCGGCGTGAGGCTTGCTATCAGTTTACCTGGTTTGCGCAGGGTTCGCCGTTTTCAAGCTGGCGCAGGTTTTCCAGCGTCGTCTCGGAGATGCTGGTTAGCGCTTCGGCCGTCAGGAACGCCTGGTGGCCGGTAAACAGCACGTTGTGGCAGGCGGACAGGCGACGGAACACGTCATCCTGGATAACGTCGTTAGACTTATCCTCAAAGAACAAATCGCGTTCGTTCTCATACACGTCCATGCCCAGCGAGCCGATTTTCTGCGTCTTCAGCGCTTCGATGGCCGCCTGCGAGTCGATCAGGCCGCCGCGGCTGGTATTCACGATCATCACGCCGTCTTTCATCTGTTCAAAGGCGGTGCGGTTTAACAGATGGTAGTTCTCCGGCGTCAGCGGACAGTGCAGGGAAATAACGTCCGCCTGCGAAAAGAGCGTCGGCAGGTCGACGTATTCCACGCCCAGCTCCAGGGCCCGCCGCGCTCGGATAGGGGTCAAACGCCAGCAGACGCATGCCGAAGCCTTTCAGTATGCGCAGCGCCGCAAGGCCAATTTTACCTGTACCGACGACGCCCGCGGTTTTACCGAACATGGTAAAGCCCGTCAGTCCTTCAAGCGAGAAATTGGCGTCGCGGGTGCGCTGGTAGGCGCGGTGAATGCGGCGGTTCAGACACATCATCATGCCCACGGCATGCTCGGCTACCGCTTCCGGGGAATAGGCCGGCACGCGCACCACCGGCAGGCCGAGCTCTTTCGCCGCGTCTAAATCCACGTTGTTGAAACCGGCGCAGCGCAGGGCGATAAACTTCACGCCCTGGTTTTTAAGCTCTTCAAGCACCGGGCGGCTGCCGTCGTCGTTGACGAAAATACAAACGCCGTCGCAACCGTGTGCGGTTTTGGCGGTTTTCTCAGTTAACAAAAAGTCATAAAATTCGAGTTCAAAGCCATATTCATGGTTAACATTCTCCAGATACTTTTTGTCGTACTGTTTTGTGCTATACACGGCCAGTTTCATAAGACTTTTCTCCAGAAAGATTTTAGAGTCAAATTACCACGCTTAAAATTTTCTTACAATTCTTAAAAAATAGTTTTCGCAAGCGGCGCAGGCCCGCTGTTTATCGCTCATCTAAGCTTAGACGATGGCGTTGACTTCACGCCCGGCCCGAATCGTGCCAGAATCATCGCATACTTCGGCATAAATTGTCGCTGAATCAGGATATTAACCACCCATGAAGGGTAAATATAAAGTCATTATCGCCCTCGCGTTGATTCTTATTTTGCTGCCGCTGGCGCTGCTGTTGACCATCGCCCACTGGCTGCCGACGCTTGCCGGTATCTGGCTTCCGCAGGGCACGCGCATCGCCATGGAGGCCAGCCCCCGCCTGAGCCGCGGGGCGATTATTATCCCCGATCTGCGCTATCTGGCAGGGGACTGCGAGCTGGCGAACCTGAAAAACGCGACGCTCAGCCACCCGAGCCGCTGGCGACTTCACGTGAACGAACTCACTCTGAATCCTGACTGCATCGGCAAAATCCCCGCAGCCAGTTCCGGCCCCGCCGCGCCGCGCACGCTCGCCGAATGGCAGGCGATGCTGCCCAATACGCTGCTGACCATCGATAAAATGAACGTCACGCCGTGGCAGCAGTTTGCCGGTGGGCTGCGCGTCTCGCTGACGCCAGACCAGCAGGAGGTGCATTATTCCGGACCGCTGCTCAGCCTTGACGCGAAGCTAAAAGGGCAGACGCTTGAGCTGCAGCAGCTGAAAATCGGCGCCTTTGAAGGCATGGACCCCGTTGAGCTGGTCGGCACCTTCACGCTGCCGCTGGTGCCGAACGGTTTGCCGGAGCAGGGGCGGGTGACTACCGCGCTGCGTATCCCGCAGGAGCCTGAGCTTATCAACGCGGTGCTTGACTGGCATGAAGACCAGGGCGCCTTAACGCTGCGCAAAGCGGGCGACGGCGAAACGCTGGTCTCTTTGCCCTGGACCCTCAGCCAGCAGATTTTCGAAATTAACGGCGGGCAGTGGTACTGGCCGTATCAGGGCTTCCCGCTGCGCGGCGGCATCGCCCTGCGCGTGGATAACTGGCAGCAGGGGCTGGAAAACGCCACCGTCAGCGGACGCATGAACGTGGTGACGCAGGGCAAAGCGGGCAAGGGCAACGCGGTGCTGAACATCGGCCCGGGCAGGCTGAGCATGACAAACAGCGCGCTGCCGCTACAGCTGACCGGCGAAGCCAAGCAGGACGCGCTCGTTTTCTATGCGGTACTGCCCGGCGAGCTAAGCGGCGCCCTGACCGACCCGCAGCTGCTGTTCCGTCCGGGCGCGCTGCTGCGCTCCCGCGGGCGGGCGGTTGACTCGCTGGATATCGACGAAATCCGCTGGCCGCTGGCGGGGGTGCTGCTCACGCAAAGGGGCGTGGACGGGCGCCTGCAGGCTATTATTCGTGCTCATGAAAATGAAATGGGCAATTTTGTCTTACATCTTGACGGCAAAGCCGACAATTTTCTGCCTGACGCGGGGCTGTGGCAGTGGCGCTACTGGGGCAGCGGCGCCTTCACGCCGATGAACGCCCGCTGGGACGTGAGTGGCAAAGGCGAATGGCGCGACAGCGTTATCGAACTGACCTCGCTGTCAACCGGCTTCGATAAACTGCAGTACGGCTCCATGCTGATGAACAAGCCGCGTCTGGCGCTGGAAAAACCCGTGCGCTGGCAGCGGGCGCAGGGACAGGCTTCATTTAGCGGCGCCCTGTCGCTGGATGCAGGAAGCACGACCTTTACCGGCGGCAGCGTTTTACCCGCCTCAACCCTGAAGTTCAGCCTTGAGGGCGAAAATCCCTCTTCGTTTCAGTTTAAGGGCGACCTCCATGCGGGAGACATTGGCCCGGTGCGCGTTATGGGCCGCTGGGACGGAGAGCGTCTGCGCGGCAACGCCTGGTGGCCGAAACAGACGCTGACCGTTTTCCAGCCGTTGATCCCGCCTGACTGGAAGATGGATCTGAAAGACGGCGATCTCTATGCGCAGATCGCCTTTTCCGCCGCGGGCGACCAGGGCTTTGAAGCCGGCGGGCACGGCGTAGTGAAGGGCGCAAGCGTCTGGCTGCCGGATAATCAGATCAACGGCGTTGATTTTGTATTGCCGTTTCGTTTTAGCCACTCAACCTGGCATCTTGGCACGCACGGCCCGGTAACCCTGCGCATCGGCGAAGTAAAAAACCAGGTCACCGCGCAAAATATTACCGCCGACCTTGAAGGCTGGTATCCGTGGAGCGATACGCAGCCGCTGACGCTAAGCAACGTCAGCGTTGACGTGCTGGGGGGCAAAATCATCATGCAGCAGCTGCGTATGCCGCAGCGGGACGCCGCGCTGCTCCGGCTTGAGGATATTTCCTCAAGCGAGCTGGTCAGCGCGGTGAACCCCAAGCAGTTTACGATGTCCGGACGCGTCAGCGGCGCGCTGCCGCTGTGGCTGAACCATCCGCAGTGGATTATCAAAGACGGCTGGCTTACCAACCCGGGCGCCCTGACATTCCGCATGGACAAAGATATGGCGGACGCCATCGTCGCCAATAATATGGCGGCGGGCGCGGCCATAAACTGGCTGCGCTACATGGAGATTTCGCGCTCGTGGACGAAAATTAACCTGGATAATCTGGGCGTGGTGACGATGAGCGCAAGCGTAACGGGGATAAGCCACGTGGAAGGCAAGAAAAATACCGTCAATCTCAACTATACCCATCAGGAAAACCTTTTTACGCTGTGGCGCAGCCTGCGCTTTGGCGACAATTTACAGAACTGGCTGGAACAACACGCCGCGCTGCCCGGTTCGCGCTGTCAGACACCCGACGAAGCATGTGAGGAAAGACCATGAAAATTTTTATCGCCGCAGGGCTCGCGGCCGCAACGCTGACGCTTTCGGGCTGCACGCCGCGCATTGAGGTCGCCGCGCCGAAAGAGCCCATCACCATTAATATGAACGTGAAAATAGAGCACGAAATTCATATCAAGGTGGATAAGGACGTGGAAAGCCTGCTTAAAAGCCGCAGCGATCTGTTCTGATGAGGAATAAGCAATGAAAACCTTACTCAAAGGCGCGCTGGCCTTGACCCTGCTTGTTAGCCAGCCGCTGTTGGCCATTACGCTAAACGAGGCCCGCCAGCAGGGGCTGGTAGGGGAAACGCTAAGCGGCTACATCGCGCCGATTAAGCAGGATAAAGAGACGCTGGCGCTGGTGAAAAGCATCAACGACGCAAGGGCGGCGCACTATCAGCAGCTGGCCGACAACAACAATATTTCGGTGGATGAAGTGGCGAAGCTCGCCGGACAAAAGCTGGTGACGCGCGCGCCGCCGGGGGAATATGTGCGCGGCATCAACGGGCAGTGGATGAAAAAGTAGCGGTAAACACGCGGCGTTAATCCTCTTTCCAGGGAGAGCCTGGCTTCCGGCAGAGGATATCGCGGACAATTTACTCTTCGCTAAACCAGTCGCTGTTTTCCTGGCGGATCAGCAGGATCGACTGGCTGATCTCGTGCAGATGGCGGTGCATGGCCTGATCCGCCTCGTTTTCATCGTGCTTTTTAAGCCCTTCGAAAATAGCGTAATGCTGCGCCAGCAGCATGTCCGGCGGCGAAACGTGGTCAAGGCTCATATAGCGCACGCGGTCCATGGTCGCTTTAATGTTTTCAATGGTATCCCACGCCAGGCGGCAGTCGGCCACCAGCGCCAGCCGCTCATGGAACTCATCGTCAAGCTGGAAGAAATCGTCAAGCTGCGCGCGTTCAATGGCGACGCGCTGCTGGCTTAACAACTGCTCAAGCATATACAGGTCGCCGTCCGTCACCCTGCCTGCGGCGCGTTTCACGACGGCGCGCTCAATGGCTTCGCGAATAAAGCAGCCGTTCTTCACGTGGGTAACGGAGATTTTATTGACGTAGGTGCCGCGCTGGGGGCGAATCTGCACCAGCCCCGTTTCCGCAAGCTTAATAAAAGCTTCCCGTACGGGCTGGCGGGAGACGTCAAAGCGAACGGAAACTTCTTTCTCCGAAAGCGGGGTGCCGGGCGGAATCAAACAATGAACAATGTCACTACGCAAAATGCGATAAATTTGCTGGTTAACAGGCTGCGTAGGGTTAAGAACCGAAGATGAAGGCATGACTTTGTTTCTTATTTAGAAAAACCTAAGCAAATTTAACACTTTTTTACCCAATCTCCCATACCCGGACGCCACAGCCGGGTATGGGAAGGCCGTTATTCTTCGCGGTGCACGCTAAGGCCGGCGAAGGTCTGGCTGACGGGCATCATTTCAAGGGTGTTGATATTGACGTGTTTTGGCAGCGTCGCCACCCACCAGACGGCTTCCGTCACGTCTTCCGGGGTCAGCGGATTGGCGTTTTCATAGGTTTTATCCGCCTTGCCGTCGTCGCCTTTAAAGCGCACGTTGGAAAACTCGGTGCCGCCGACGAGGCCGGGTTCGATATCGGTTACGCGAATGGCCGTCTTATGCAGATCGGTGCGCAAATTCAGGCTGAACTGGCGTACAAAGGCTTTGGTCGCGCCATAAACGTTGCCGCCGGCGTACGGCCAGCTGCCCGCGGTGGAGCCAATATTAATGATGTGCCCGCGGTTGCGTTCTACCATCCCCGGCAAAACGGCGCGGGTCATATACACCAGGCCTTTATTATTGGTGTCGATCATCGTTTCCCAGTCGTCGGGGTCGGCCTTATAAGCCGGCTCCATCCCCAGCGCCAGGCCGGCGTTATTCACCAGGATATCGATGCTGCGCCATTCGGCCGGCAGCTGTGCGATAG
Source organism: Dryocola mayonis (assembly GCF_051307045.1). Classification (NCBI taxonomy): domain Bacteria; kingdom Pseudomonadati; phylum Pseudomonadota; class Gammaproteobacteria; order Enterobacterales; family Enterobacteriaceae; genus Dryocola; species Dryocola mayonis. The sequence goes on along the minus strand of NZ_CP150452.1, from coordinate 2,159,600 downwards.
CCTGCTCGATAGCGGCGCGGTCGCGAACGTCAAGCTGCAGCGTCAGCACGCTGTCGCCCAGCTCGTCTTTCAGCTCCCGCAGGCGCTCCTGACGACGGCCGGTGGCGATAACCTGATGACCATTTTGCACAAAACGACGGGTGATGCTTTCACCAAAGCCAGCGGTGGCGCCGGTTACCATAATAATCATGTCACTGTTCCTCAACGCTTTTATGTCGTAACACCTTAGCACGCTAGCCGGGACTTACAACACTGATGTTGCAAGCGCCGCGCGCTGTACGCTTCTGGTGCAGCGGTAGGGCGAAATTGCCACTTTCAGGTGCAACAAACGTAGCGTATTTCTCGCTCGGCCATGTTTATGCGCCCAGGCAACCGATTGCTGAGAAAAGCAACCGTTTGCATCGGCCAAATCTTTCTTTCGGCGGGCAAATAGCCGTCTTTAAGTATTCAAGTGATTGTTTATTAAGGATTTAAAGTTAAATCAAAGATTGGCATCAACATTGCTATAACTAAATAACTCCTTCCGAATTTATAAACAGGTGCTGCGATGGTGGTTAATTACACGCAAGCGATACGCGGGCAGTTCTTCGATATTACCCAGGTGTGCGCATCGGCGGAAAATCTGGCGGCCAGCGCCCGCCATATTGCCGATGGCCTGCTGTTTCTGAATGAGGGCGTCATTGCAGCGCTCGTGCCGTGGCAGGAAGGACGCCTGCTGCTGCGTAGCGAAAGGGACTATCTCGATTATCGCGGCAGGCTCATTCTGCCGGGTTTTGTTGATTGCCATATCCACTATCCGCAGGCGGAAATGATTGGCGCCTACGGCGAACAGCTTCTCGACTGGCTGCAAACCTACACCTTCCCCGTGGAAAGCCAGTACGTCAGCCACGACCACGCCGTGCGGATGTCGGACTTTTTCCTCAGCCAGCTGCTCAGCAACGGCACCACCAGCGCGCTGGTGTTTGGCACCGTGCATCCACAGTCTGTAGACGCGCTGTTTAACGCGGCGGAGCAAATCGGCATGCGCATGATCGCCGGCAAGGTGATGATGGACAGAAATGCGCCGGACTATCTGACCGAAACCCCGGAGGAAAGCTACCGGCAGACGCGTGAGCTGATTTTACGCTGGCATAAACGCGGCCGCCTGAATTACGCCTTAACGCCGCGCTTCGCGCCGACCTCCACGCCGGAACTGCTGGCCGTCGTGCAAAAGCTGCGGGAAGAGTTTCCGGATATCTGGGTTCACACGCACCTGAGTGAAAACCGCGACGAAGTGGAGTGGGTGAAAGCGCTGTGGCCCGAGCACGACAGCTATCTGGACGTTTATCATCACTACAGCCTTACCGGCAAACGCAGCGTGTTTGCCCACGGCGTGCACCTGCAGGAGTGCGAGTGGGATTGCCTGCATCGCACCGGCTCCTCGCTGGCTTTTTGCCCGACGTCCAACCTGTTTTTAGGCAGCGGCCTGTTTAACTTAAAACGCTGCCGGCAGAAGGGCGTGCGCATGGGGATCGGCACCGATATCGGGGCGGGCACGACCTTCAATATGCTGCAGACCCTGGCCGAAGCGTACAAGGTCGCGCAGCTGCAAAGCTACCGCCTGTGCGCCAGCGAAGCCTTCTACCATGCCACGCTGGGCGGCGCGCACGCGCTGGATCTGGACGCAAAAATCGGTAATTTTCAGGCCGGGAAAGAGGCGGATTTTGTGGTGATCGATCCCGCCGTGACGCCGCTGCAAAAGCTGCGCTACGCCAACAGCAGCGATATCTACGAAAAGCTGTTTGTGCTGATGATGCTCGGAGACGACCGCAATATCTGGCAGACGTGGGTAGATGGCAAACGCGTCTGGCAGCGCGGCGCGCTGGAGGTGGCCGCATGATCCGCTTCCTGCTTAATCAAACGCTGAAAACCCTTGCCGATGTCGATCCGAACACCACCGTGCTCAACTGGCTGCGGGGAACTGAACACCGCTGCGCAAGTAAAGAAGGCTGCGCCTCCGGGGATTGCGGAGCCTGCACCGTAGTGCTGGGCCGCGTCGACGGCGATAAGCTGCGCTACGACACGGCAAACAGCTGTATCACGCTTATCAGCCAGCTCGACGGCAAGCAGCTGCTGACGGCGGAAGACCTTGAGGAAAACGGCGAGCTGCATCCGGTGCAGCAGGCGATGGCGGACTGCCATGCTTCCCAGTGCGGCTTCTGCACGCCGGGCTTTGTCATGTCGGTCTTCGCGCTGCAGAAAACGCAGGCCGCGGCAGAACGCCACGACATTGAACAGCATCTTGGCGGAAATCTGTGCCGCTGTACCGGCTATCGCCCGATTATCGAGGCCGCAGGCATAGCCTGCAATACGCACGAAGATCGCTTTACCCGCGCCGAGCCGCAAACCGTCGCCCGCCTCAAAGAGATAGCCAGCCGCGATACGGCAACCTTAGCCGCCGCCGACAGGAGCTGCCTGCTGCCAAAAAACCTTCCGGCGCTGGCGCAGCTTTACGCGCAGCATCCACAGGCCAGGCTGCTGGCAGGCGGAAGCGATCTGGCCCTGAGCATCACCCAGCAGTACCAGCAGCTTCCCTTGCTGATTGGCTTAGGTCAGGTTGAGGAGCTCAAAACCATCGCCGTCAGCGAGGAGGAAATTCGCATCGGCGCCGCGGCCACGCTGCAGGAATGCGGACGGGCGCTGGAAACTGCGCTGCCCGCGCTGGCGAAAGCGCTGGAGCGATTCGCCTCGCGGCAGGTGCGCAACCACGCAACCATGGGCGGCAATCTCGCCAACGCTTCCCCCATCGGCGACTGCGCGCCGATGCTGCTGGCGCTGGATGCCGAGCTGGAGCTGCGCAAAGGCGATGCCACCCGCAGGCTGCCGCTGGATAACTTTTTCCTCGGCTATCGCCAGACCGCTCTGGAAGCGGGGGAGTTTATCACCCGCATCATCATTCCTCGCGTGACAGTGTCACACGAATTTGCCGCATGGAAAGTGTCTAAACGCCGGGAGGACGATATTTCTACCGTCTTCGGCGCGTTTAACCTGCACGTCAGCGAAGGCGTAGTGAAGAGCGCGAGAATCGCCTTCGGCGGAATGGCCGCGACGCCCGCGCGTGCCGTTCGCTGTGAACAGGCGCTTTCCGGGCAACCGCTAAACGAGCAGACGCTGGCGGCGGCTAACCTGGCGCTGGCGGCGGACTTCCGGCCCCTGAGCGATTTTCGCGGCAGCGGAAGCTATCGCCTCGCCGTTGCGCAAAATCTGTTACGCCGCCTGATGCTGCGGCAGACCAACACCGGCCAGATGCTGGAGGTAGAAGACTATGTCCGTTAACCCCGCCCGCCTCACGGAGCAGGCACTGATCGAACAGTTCTCCCGGCAGCTGAACGGCGGCGCGGGGCGCAGCCGCAAGCATGAAAGCGCCGATAAGCACGTGAGCGGCAAGGCGGAATATATCGACGACAAGCCCACCTTGCCCGGCCTGCTGCATCTGTGTCCGGTGCTGAGCGAGCACGCCCACGCGAAAATAGTGAATATCGACATCAGCGCGTGCCTGGCGGTGCCCGGCGTGGTTCGCGTCTTCAGCTGGCGGGACGTGCCGGGCGAGCTGGATATCGGGCCGCTGGCGCCCGGCGATCCGCTGTTTGCCGCAGATATCGTGGAGTACCACGGGCAGGTTGTGCTGACCGTCGCCGCCGACACGCAGCAGGCCGCGCGCGCCGCGGCGCAGCTTGCCAGAATCGACTATGAGATCCTGGAGCCGGTGCTCGACGTCGAAGAGGCGCTAAAGCGCGAAAGCTATGTTGAAGCGCCGCACGTTCACCAGCGCGGCGATGCTAAAAATGCGCTGGCCGTGGCGAAGCACCGCATTCGCGGGCAGTTCCATATCGGCGGCCAGGAGCACTTCTACCTGGAAGGGCAAATCGCCATGGCGCAGCCGGGCGAAGACGGCTGCGTGCTGGTCTGGTCGTCCACCCAGCATCCGACGGAGGTGCAAAAGCTGGTGGCTTCGGTGCTCGGGGTGACGATGAACAAAGTCACCGTGGATATGCGCCGCATGGGCGGCGGCTTCGGCGGTAAAGAGACCCAGGCCGCAAGCTTTGCCTGTCACGCCGCGCTGGCGGCGACGCTGACCGGACGGCCGGCCAAAATGCGTGTTTCCCGGCGCGACGATATGCGCATCACCGGTAAACGGCACCCGTTCTTCGTGCGTTACGACGTAGGTTTTACCGACGAAGGCCTGCTCAACGGCGTCATTATCGATCTGGCGGCAAACTGCGGCTATTCGCTGGATCTCTCCGGATCGATTTGCGACCGCGCCATGTTCCACGCCGACAACGCCTACTACCTTGGGGACGCGCTGATTACCGGCTATCGCTGTCGCACAAACCTTGCCTCCAACACGGCCTACCGGGGTTTTGGCGGCCCGCAGGGCATGATGGCCATTGAACAGATCATGGACCACATAGCGCGCGAGCTGGGTCTGGACCCGCTGGAGGTCCGCAAACGCAATTATTATGGCGACGGCGAACGCAACGTCACCCATTACCATCAGAGGGTCGAACATAACCTGCTGGCGGAAATCACCCGCCAGCTTGAGCAAAGCGCCGATTATGCCTTGCGGCGCGCCGAGATTGCGGCGTTCAACCGCCGCAGCCCGGTGCTGAAACGCGGGCTTGCGCTGACGCCGGTCAAGTTCGGCATCTCTTTTACCGCAGGCTTCCTCAACCAGGCCGGGGCGCTGATTGTGATTTATACCGACGGTACCGTGCAGCTCAACCACGGCGGCACCGAGATGGGGCAAGGGCTGAACACCAAAGTGGCGCAGGTGGTCGCGGAAGTGCTGCAAATTGCGCCGGAGCAGATTCAGGTATGCGCGACCAGCACGGGCAAAGTGCCTAACACCTCGCCGACGGCGGCGTCTTCCGGCGCGGATCTGAACGGGAAAGCCGCTGAAATCGCGGCGCTAACCATTAAAGAGCGTCTGAGCGAGATGCTCGCCCGGCTGCATAACTGCGAGGCCGAACAGGTGCAGTTCCGCAACGGCGTGATAAAGGTGCCCGGACATCATTTCAGCTTTGCTGAAGTGGCCAACATGGCCTGGCTTAACCAGGTGCCGCTTTCCGCGACGGGCTTTTACAAGGTGCCGGGCGTTCACTACGACCGCGCCGCCGGGCGCGGCCAGCCGTTTTATTATTTTTCCTACGGCGCGGCCTGTTCGGAAGTGATAGTGGACACCCTGACCGGCGAATATCGCCTGCTGCGTACCGATATTCTTCACGATGTCGGCCGCTCCCTGAACCCGGCGCTGGATATCGGGCAGATAGAAGGCGGCTTTGTACAGGGCGCAGGCTGGCTGACCTGCGAGGAGCTGGTGTGGAGCGAGAAAGGAAGGCTGCTGACCGACAGCCCGATGAGCTATAAAATTCCGGCGATCGGCGACGCGCCGCCAGACCTGCGCGTAAGCCTGCTGGCCAACCACGCCAATCCGCAGCAAACGGTCTACCGCTCAAAGGCGGTTGGCGAGCCTCCCTTTATGTTAGGCATTTCCGTGTGGTGCGCCCTGCAGGACGCGGTCGCCAGCGTTGGCGCTTATCGGAAACATCCGCTGCTGGACGCGCCGGCTACGCCGGAGCGCGTCTTCTGGGGCTGCCAGGAGGCCACATGAACGACGAGTGGATTAGCGTTCTGATGCAGCTGCGCGAGCGCCGCGAACCCTGCGTGCTGTTAACCCTGCTGGAGGATAAAGGCTCGGTGCCGCGTAACGGCGGCACAAAAATGGTGGTCGGGCTGGAACAGGCCTGGCTGACGCTTGGCGGGGGAAACCTGGAATTTCAGTGCATCGCCATAGCGCGTGAAATGCTGGCGGATGGCGCCGCCCCGCGCACCGAACATTTCAACCTCGGCGCCCGTCTGGGCCAGTGCTGCGGCGGCATGACCGCGGTGCTGTTTGAACCGCTGATTCAGCCGCAGCCGCAAATTATCGTCTTCGGGGCAGGCCACGTCGGCAAAGCGCTGGTCTCGCTGCTGGCAACGTTACCCTGTCACGTCACCTGGGTGGACGAACGCCAGGAGCAGTTCACCCAGGTGCCGGCGGGCGTTAAAGCGCTACATGTGGAAGATCCCCTGGATGCCGTTACCGCCGCCGCGGCGCAGAGCTATTTTATCGTTATGACCCATCACCATCCGCGGGATTTAGAGTTAGCTGAAGCCATTCTGAAACGCGGCGACTACCGCTATTTCGGCCTGATTGGCTCCCGCACCAAACGCCAGCGTTTCGAGTATCGCCTGGCGGGTAAAGGCATCGATGCCCGGCAATTAAGCACCATGCGCTGCCCGGTCGGGCTGCCCGATGTCAAAGGAAAACTGCCGGCGGAAATCGCCGTGGCCATCGCGGCGGAGATTATTGCCGTGTACCAGGGGGCGGCATAAGCTATAAAAGGAAACTTTTCTTATTCGGGAGTGAAGCATGCAGACGGACAACCCGTTTTACCACGTCAGTTTATTGCCGTACCAGGCCCCGCCTTTCGATCGGATCGATGATCACCATTACCGGCCGGCGTTTGACGAAGCGAAACGCCGGCGGCTCGGGGAGGTGGCGCTTATCACTCAGAATCTTGACGCGCCGACCTTTGAAAACACTATTCTCGCGCTTGAGCAAACCGGACAAATGCTCGCGCGCGTCACCAGCGTCTTTTTTGCCATGACGGCGGCGCACACCAACGACTATCTGCAACAGCTGGATGAAGAGTTCGCCAGCGAACTGGCGGAGCTTAATGATGAAATTCGGCTCAACGAGGCGCTTTTTACGCGCATCGACGCGGTTTACCAGCAGCGTGATGCGCTGGATCTGGACGCCGAATCCCTGCGCCTTGTGGAGGTTGTCTGGCAGCAGTTCAAGCTTGCCGGCGCTACCTTAAATGACCGGCAAAAAAACCGTCTGAAACAGCTTAATAAAGAAGCGGCGCAGCTAAGCAGCCAGTTTAATAACCGCCTGCACGCGGCGGGCAAGGCCGCAGGGCTGGTGGTGGATTACGCCCATCAGCTTGAAGGCTTAAGCAGCAGCGAAATCGCCGCGGCAAAACAGGCGGCGGTTGATAAGGGCCTTGCCGATCGCTGGCTGATCCCGCTGCTGAACTTCACCCAGCAGCCCGCTCTGCAGTCGCTCACCGACCGCCAGACGCGTGAAAACCTCTTTAATGCGGGCTGGGAACGCACGCAGCGCAACGACGAGCACGACACCCGCGCCATAGTGGCAAGGCTGGCAACGCTGCGCGCGGAGCAGGCGCAGCTGCTGGGCTTTGAGAATTACGCGGCCTGGAAAATTGCCGATCAGATGGCGAAAACGCCGGACGCCGCGCTCGCCTTTATGCGCAATATCGTGCCTGCGGCGACGAGCCGTGCGCTGCGCGAGCTGAAGGATATTCAGCAGGTTATCGACGAGCAGCAGGGCGGATTTAAGGCCGAAGCCTGGGACTGGGCCTTTTACGCCGAGCAGGTCCGGCGCGCGAAATACGATCTCGACGAGGCGCAAATCAAACCCTATTTCGAACTCAACGGCGTGCTGGAGAACGGCGTGTTCTGGGCGGCAAGCAGGCTGTTCGGCCTGAGCTTTGTCGAGCGGTTTGATATCCCGATCTACCATCCTGACGTGCGCGTGTGGGAGATTTTCGACCGCGACGGGCGCGGTATGGCGCTATTCTACGGCGACTATTTCGCCCGCGACAGCAAAGGCGGCGGCGCCTGGATGGGCAACTTTGTCGAACAATCGACCCTGTTTGAAAACGCCCCGGTGATTTACAACGTCTGCAACTATGTGAAACCGGCGGCCGGCGAACCGGCGCTGATCTCCTGGGACGAAGTAGTGACGCTGTTCCACGAGTTCGGCCATACGCTGCACGGCCTGTTTGCTACCCAGCGTTACGCCACGCTTTCCGGCACCAATACGCCGCGCGATTTTGTCGAATTCCCGTCGCAAATCAACGAGCACTGGGCGCGCCAGCCCGAAGTCTTCGCCAACTACGCCCGTCATTACCAGACGGGCGAACCCATGCCTGAAGCGCTGCGTGAAAAACTCTTCACCGCCGCGCAGTTCAACAAAGGCTATGACATGACGGAGCTGCTGGCCGCAGCGCTGCTGGATATGAACTGGCACAGCCTGGCGCCGGGCGCGGACGTAACCGACGTGACGCGCTTTGAAACCGCAGCGCTGGAAAAAGAGCGCATCAACCTGCCGGAGGTGCCTCCTCGCTACCGCAGCAGCTATTTTGCGCATATCTTTGGCGGCGGCTACGCGGCGGGCTATTACGCCTATATCTGGACGCAGATGCTGGCCGACGACGGCTATCAGTGGTTCGTGGAGCAGGGCGGCTTAACCCTGCAGAACGGGCAGAGATTCCGCGAAGCGATTTTGTCGCGGGGAAACAGCAGCGATCTCGCGCAGCTTTATCGCGACTGGCGTGGGCACGATCCTTACAGCGAACCGATGCTGAAAAACCGTGGATTAAGCGAGTAGTTTGCAGGCTAAAAAGAAACCGGGCGCAGTGCCCGGTTTTGCGTTTAGAGATCAGCGCTTGCCGGAAGCGTTACTCAGCAGCCCACGTAATTTCTCACGATGCAGATCGCTGACGTCGTGCGGATGGCGATAGCCGATATTCTCCACCGCGCGGGTATACAGCGCCACCAGCCAGTCGTAAACGTAGCTTGCGTTGCCGCGCGCGGGCGTTTCACCAAGCTTCGTCAGGCGCCTGGACGCCTGCGCCTGGGCCGCCGGAGCAAACACCGCCGCGCCTTTGTTCACGCGGCTTGCCGGGCGCTCAGCCTGCGGAACGCCGGCATAGCCGAGCCAGTTGACGAAGTCCCCCAGCACGTTGCCGGCGCAGGTGATTTCCTGGGCCATGCTTCCATCGCCGGCCTGCAAAGAGGTTGCAAGCACGCCCGGCAGATCCAGACGGTAGCTCGTCACGATCAGCAGATCGCAAAGGGCGTGAAGCTGGGCGTTATCCAGCCCGAAAAGCTGCGCGACTTCCGTCCGCTGCGCCAGCTGACGCAGATGCGTGACCCACAGCTGATGAACCTCAGAGGCGTAGCTCAGGGTATGAACGTTGCCCGCATCTTCGCCTGCATCGTCGGCAAACAGATCGATATCCAGCTGGAAGCCGGCCGGCTTTTTCGCCAGCTGCTGCTGATGGCGCTGCCAGCGCTGCTGCAGGGCGTGACGCTCCGGCACCAGGCCTGCCAGCAGTTCGCCGTGCAGCGCCGCTTTTGCCTGCAGCGCCCGCACTAACTCTTCGGCCCGCCGGCGCGCCGTTTCGGGCGTAACCTCATCCGGCGCGCTGAACCGCAAGAAGACCTCAAGAGTTTGCGCCTCAAGCTCGCTTTGCAGCAGCGCTGCGCGCTGGGCGCGGCGTTCGCCGTTGACCGCATCGGTCAGCCACTCCAGCAGACGATGCATATTACGGCTGTCCAGCGCCTGCAGTGTGCCCCAACGTTTTCCGGCCTGGCCGATTAAACGCTGCACGCCGTCGTCCATGCTTACCCCGCTGGTAAAACGGGCGTCGAACGGGGTGATCGTCCAGATCAGGCCCGGCAGGGTGGCCTGAGCGCCCTGGGTCGTATCTACCCAGCGGGCAAGCGCTTTGCCCGCGGATTTCACCTCCGCCCGCCCGGCAGCGGCGTTGCACACCAGCAGCGTATCCGGCAGCAGGCGGTCGGTATAGTAGTCAAGCTGCGCGAGCGGGATATCGATGATGTCCACGTCGCCGAGGGCCGGGGCATTGCTTAACGTCAGGCAAACCTCCGCGCAAAGCGCCAGCAAATCCTGCTGCGCGAGGCTTACGGGCGAGCCCGCCTCGTTACCCGACAGCGGGCAGATCATCACGTCGGCCTGCGGCTCCGGCTCCTCGGGCGTGGCCGGGATCAGAAAACCCTCGGCGGGCAGCAGGAAAGTGTCGACCAGCAGGCTCGCGGGTGCGAGGAAGCGCGTCGTTTCGCCAATGTGGTGCAGCGTGTCGCTAAGGTGCTGCCAGCGGGCCGTCAGGCTGGCGTCATCGCCCCACAGCATGGCCAGCAGCGAAACGCGGTCGGAGGCGGTAAGCCAGGGGAGCAGGTCGGCCATTTGCTGCCAGAGCGCGCCGTCAAGATGGTGCTGACGACGCAGCTGCCCGTGATAACAGCGGGCAATATCGGCGACCTGCTGGCTGGACATGCCGGCCACGGCCTGCGCCTGGCGCCTGCTTTGCAGCTCGGCGATGCGCGCCGCTATGGTGCTGGATTGCGCGACGCGCGGTTCCGGCTGCGCGTGATATTCGCGGATTAGCCGCTGCGCCACGTCACTTTCGCTAAACAACGTCAGCAGCAGCGGGAAATTCTCGGCGGCCGGAGCCTCTTTCGTGGTAAAGCGCACGGCAGGCGTCGCGGCGCAGTGCCCCGGATGAATATGCGTCAGGTAATCGAGGGTTTTTTCACCCAGCGTAACCTCAATGCGCCCGGCGTGATTGGCCAGCAGCGCGCTGAGCAAATGGTGCTTGCCGGCAATGGAATGCCCGTATAAACCCAGGGTTAACGGCCGGGCGGACAACGCCGCAAGCCGATGCTGGCGGCGCTGCAAAGGCAGCAGCTGCGCTAAAAGGCCGTCGGCCTCGTTGTCTAATAGCGGGGCATGAGCACGCGTATCCTGGATCCAGTCCGCCAGCTTATGCAGCAGCGCTTGTTGTCGGCTCGGGGTTGGCAGATTCATTTTTGGTAGACGCTCCCGCTGTCAATCCAGTAGTGGCTGGCGCCGCTGTAGCTGCCGGCCAGGGTATTGAGTTTAAAACTTAGCTGGTTGAGCGGCACCTTGCTGCCGTCCTGCAGCCAGGCTTCCGCCAGCACGAAGGCGTCGGCCTCGCGCGTTTGCTGCAAACGCACGTTCAGCACGCCGTCGCCCGCGATGGACTTGGCCAGGGAGGCGGAGTTGATCGCCAGCGTATAAAGCGGCGTGGCGGGCCAGCGGGCGTTATCCAGCTGGCGAAAGCCGAGGCAGGCATTGCCGCGTAGCGGGAAGTGCAGGCGGGTGTCCAGCGTGGCCTTCGGATTGTCGAGGTCGATATCGCGATACCAGACGTTTTCTTCGCTCAGCACGTTATTCCCGTCGAGCATCCCGAGGTAGCGCACGGTAGAATAGGCCTGAATATCAGCGGCCTTGAAGTTAAAGCCCGGCAGCCGCAAATCCATCGCCAGGCTGCACAGCATGGCGCCTACGGCCGCGGTCGATTTCGGGTTGCCGATGCGCCCCTGCTGGCTGAACGGATACCATTCATGCGTCTGGTAGTTATCGAGCCAGACGATACGGTTTACCGGCACCGGCTGAAGATGGCGCAGCAGCGCCTGCACGCCCGGCAAGCAGGCGGGACGGCCCGTCACCAGCAGCACGTCGCAGCAGTAGTGGCCGATAACTTCGCACAGCGCCTGCAGCGGCGCGGTGAGCGTGAACTGCCCGGCCATCAGCGCTTCGCGCAAAGAGGCAAACTCCACCTGCATCGGAACGCTGAACAGATCGAACGCCGGAGCGTCGGCCGGCAGCGCGTGCTGTACGGCCTGCTGCACGTAGTTGATAACGTTGTCGGTTGGGCGCGCGCTCAGCAGCTCGCCGAAGGTGGCCTCAAGGCCCGCCTGGCGATCGTCAGGATCGCTGTTTTCCCAGGCGTTAAGTATGGCGTGGCCGAGCGGAATAAACAGCTGCAGGGCGGTTTGCTGACGTAGCGTACCGCGGGTGTCCATGCGTCCTGATTCGCCAAACAGCGTGGTCATTAAGCCGGTGACGTCGGCAACCCCCGCCTGGTGAATTTTCGCCTGCAGAGCCGGCAGCACGCAGCGCTGGATGACGTCCAGCAGAATGTCGTCTCCGGCGACCTTGAACCCTTCGCGGAACAGCAGGCGCGGGGCGATCTTCACGTTGCTGCCCACGCCGTCATCGAGCTGGTACTGGGTGATGGCCATATCCGTGGTGCCGCCGCCAATATCAATGGAGGCGACGCGCAGGGTTTTTCCTGCGGGTTCATCTTCGCCGAGCAGGCGATCCGGGCGCGCCAGGCTTTTGAAGAAGACGCCGCTTTGTCCGGCGTAATTCACAATAGCTTCGTTATACAGCCAGACGAGCTGGCCGCAGGTGGCTTCGTCCCACTCCATATGCACATCCGGCACCGGCACGACGCTTTTTTCTTTGTCGCGCGCAAGGTCGAAACCTTCGTCCGCCGGATGCCATTCCATCGCTTTCCATACCAGGCCTACGGCTTCGCGCATTCTCTGGCTGAACAGCTCGCGCTCCTGTTTTGGCATGGCGGAAGGCAGGGTGAGGATCAGGTTGCGCAGCTGGCGGGGAGCGTTTAGGTGGCCCATGCTCTGGCGCGAGCCGACGCTGTTAATTTGCATCAGCGCCTGGGACAACAGTTCGCAGAGCATCAGCGTCATCAGCGAGCTGCGGCTGTACTGCGGCGAGAACACCGGCAAACGTTCCTCCATCGGCAGGCTGTAGAGCGGCTGGCCGTCGTCGTTCATCAGGTTCATCAGCGGGAAGGCGGTGGCGAGCGGCTCGCGCTGGGTTTTTACCCCCATCTGGCTAAAGCGCCAGTCCTGGCCTGCCGGGGTTTCGTCCCACAGATAGCGGCGCGGGCTGGAAATGCCGCTGGCGCCTTCCGTACCAAGACGTTCGCTGGCCATGCGCCGCGCTTCGCTGCCCACGCGGGCGATGGACGGCCAGACGAAGGCGTCGTCGCGGCCGCTTTCCACCGAGAAATGCTGCTTGCCGAATTTGGCCTCCGAGAACTCAAGGCGGCTGGTAAACATCGCCTCGTTGATAAACTGCGGCTCGCTCAGGGAGCGGATTTGCAGCTCCGCCGTCTGGCGCAGGCCGTCGTTGGCTTCGCCGTGGTCTTCAATAAGCACGCCGCAGGTATGGGTGTTGCCCACGTCCAGCACCAGATCCACGGGGATCGCCGGGGACTGCAGGGTCGCGGCGACAATTTTCACTTCCGGCACGGCGAGCTGCGCGCCCAGCATTTCAAGAATATTCAGGTAGTGCGCCTGGTATTCGAACATCTTCATGGCGCTGGCGATTTCGCGCTCGCTGCGCGATTCATGGCGCGTGACGTACTGCGTGAAGACCTCGCGCAGCCAGCCGTCCACCCAGGTCTGATCGAGGAAATCGTGGATCTCCTGGTTCTGCCAGGCCAGAGCGAAGCGGGCGCCGTTGCGCACGTCGTTTTGCGTCGGCGCAAGGTGGGCCGCCGGGCTGTCGTCCGGGTAAGTTTTGGTGTCCAGCGCGATGCTGATGCGCACCGTGTTGCCCGCGGAGTCCGGCGTTTCAAGGCTGCGGATCTGCACCCGCGCCCAGTTGTCCGGCCCGCCGACAAAGGTGCGCGGCGGGTTGAAGCGCAGGAACGGCAGCGGCAGCCAGGTTTTATCCAGCACTTTCAGCGAGTGGCCGAGGGTCAGGGTGCTTTCGGGCCTGACCACTTCCGGCGCGCCGCCTGCGGTATCGGAGAGGGTAAATTTACCGGGCACCACGTCGTAATCGAGACGCAGCAGCGGGCCGTTAGCGGTTTTACGCACAAAACGCCCGGTGTGCGGGGCGTTTGGCTGGGGAGCGAGGCCGAAGTCCAGGAACTGGATGCCGCTGTCTTTAATGAGCGTAACGCTCGGCTTGTAGTGGAGCAGGTTGGCAAGCATAGGGTTAATCACTCACTTTTTTAAACGTCATCGGCACCACGGTGTCGCCTTCGTAGCGTCCGCTGCACTCGGCCACGCCGTTATCGCCCGGCCTGCAGGAAATCTCCGGCATCGGGTAGCGGGAGCCGTCGCTGCAGCGCGCGCTGCCGCGGGTTTTAATCATCAGCGTACCGGACTGCTGCAGGCCGGAGAATACCTCCACCTTACAGACAACGTTGTCGCCGTGCACCAGACGCGCGCTGCCTTTATTGTTGGCAATCTGATAGCGCAGGGTTGGCGGCTTGCCGGTCACGGGATCTTTCACATCAATCATTACGCGCCATGCGCCGTTGAGGAATTTGGTCGAACCGACTTTTAAGGCGTCGGCAGGCAGGACCAGCGCGTTTTTCGGTACGCTGACCGGCGCGGCGGGAGCTGCTTCAACCACAGGCTCGGGAGCCGTCACCACGGCGGCCTCGGTTAACGGCAGCTTCGATTTTTCAACCGCGGCGACGGGGGCGGCATTAACTGCCTGAATGACGGCGGGCTCAATCGGCTTTGGTTCAGGTTGCGCTTTCGCCACGGTTAAGGGTTGCGCAGCGGGAGCCGCCAGGTATTTGTAAGCCACGGGGGCGGCGATAAGCGCCAGCGCGGCGGCGGCCACGGGCAGTAGCCAGAGGCGCGCTTTCGGACGCGGGGCAGCCGGCTGCGGCGCCGGATTAGCCTGCGCGACTCTTCTTTCCGGCTCAGGCACGACCACGCGAGGCTGGGCGGTATAAACAAGAGGTTCGTCCGGTTCGCTAAGGACGATCTCTTTTATCGCGGCAGGCTCTGGCGCCAGCACAGGTTCGGCTTCCGGCAGCGCTGGTTCCGGAATAAAAGCAATTACCGGTTCCGCCGGCTCAGCGACGCGCAGGCAGTCCAGCACGTCTTCGCGCGCGCCCTGGTTGAGGTTTACAAAGCCCCAGAAGGTGATAACCGGCTTGCCGTCCACCAGATACACATGCTGGCTGCCGGGAAACTGCAGGGCGTTGGCGAGCAGCGAGCCGAATAGCTGAATGGCGGTTTTTTCCGCCTGCTGGCAGCGCTGAATAAGCGCGGCGACGTTCGCCTGGCAGTTATCCAGATAGCGCAGCGCTTTTTTACGCTGTTCGTCGCTTGCGGCGGCCCAGCTCAGCACGCTGCCTTCAAACGGCGCATACCAGTCGACCCGGTCGCCTTCATCGTCAGGCTGTGGAATGGCGAGGCTTTCCGCCACCGCATGCTGTTTCCGCAGGCGTAAGGTTTCGCGTATCTGCAGCGCCGAATCGAATACCGTCTGTCCGTTTTCGCCCAGCGCCAGGAAATCATCCAGGCATCCGCTGCGCAGTAATGTTTTTGCCACTTCAGTCATCCTGCCGTAACGACTCATTTCGAGCCATCTTCACGCGTTACATTCTACCGCCGCGTGCAGTAAGCAAACGGCGGAAGAGACGGCAAATTTTTCTAATTATTGGGGGATTGCGGTAACGACGCTGGATTTTGTGCTAATCATAAATCTCTTTCCCGATGTAAAGGACGCCGCAGAGATGACAGATCAACTCCCGTTATTACTGGTTCAGATGGGGCATCCGCCCGCGGATATTCGTGCGGCGGTGGGCGAGCAGCCGCAGTGGTTTCGCGCCGCCCTCGGCGATGCGTGCCCGGTGCGGGTCGTTTGCCCGTTTGAAGGCGAACCGCTGCCGGCAGCAGGCACATTCCGTGCGGCGGTGATTACCGGCTCCTGGGCGATGGTCACCGACCACGAAGAGTGGAGCGATCGCACGGCCGAATGGACGCGGGAAATGGTGCAGGCCGGCGTGCCGGTGCTGGGCGTATGTTACGGCCATCAGCTGATGGCCTGGGCGCTGGGAGGCGAGGTGGCTTACCATCCGCAGGGAAGCGAAGTGGGGCAGCTTGCCGTTTCGCTTAACGCGGCGGCGCGGCGCGACCCGCTGTTACAGGACCTGCCGGACAGCTTCGACGTCTTTCTTAGCCACGAGCAAAGCGTCATTACGCCGTCCCCCGGCGCAGTGGTGCTTGGTGTCTCCGGCCACGATGCGCACCAGATCATCCGCTATTCCCCGACGGCGCTGTCGGTGCAGTTTCATCCGGAATTTACCGCGCCGGTAATGAATAAAATCATCACCAGCCGCAGCGAAAGGGTCGCCATGAAGGGCAAAGACCGGGACGCGCTGCTGGCAAACGTCAGCGATACGCCGTTTTCGCGCGCCATTTTGCAAAGGTTTGAGCAGCTGACGCGTTGATCTGCGCTGGCCCGGCCAGAGAACGGTTTGCCGGAGATAAGCGGTGGCTGCCAGCCGTTTATCCCGCAGTCGCCGTCTTAATGAGCAAATTTCGCTAAAAATGAATAACATGATAGCCGTTTGTTATTTGCCGATGGCTTTTGGCTGTGCTGTTATTAATGCTCAAATAATAAGTGCACAAACCATTTGGCAAGCAAATAAAAGGCAAAACCATGACCACAGGGAAAACACTCCTCGCGCTGCTGCTTAGCACCCTGCTACCCGCAGGCGCTGCGACGGCGGCGGCCGGCAGCACCATCGTCTACTGTTCCGAAGCCTCGCCGGAATCCTTCAACCCGCAGATCGCAAGCTCGGGCCCAACCTTTGTCGCCAGTTCGCAAACGCTGTATAACCGCCTGGTTGATTTTCGCCAGAGCGACAACCTGCCGGTGCCGTCACTTGCCACCGGGTGGAAAATCAGCCCGGACGGTAAAACCTACACCTTTACCCTGCGCCAGGGCGTGAAGTTCAACAGCAACAAATATTTCAAGCCAACGCGCGATTTCAACGCCGACGACGTGATTTTCTCCGTAATGCGTCAGAAGGACCCCAACAACCCGTATCACAAGGTTTCGCAGGCTAACTACGAATACTTCAACGACGTCGGCCTCGACAAGCTGATAACCGACGTGAAAAAAATCGACGATTACCACGTTGAGTTTAAGTTGAGCGAGCCGAATGCGGCGTTCCTCGCCGACTGGGGGATGGATTTCGCGTCGATTCTTTCCGCGGAATACGCCGACGCCATGCTGAAAAAAGGCACGCCTGAACTGGTGGATACCCAGCCAATCGGCACCGGTCCTTACGCTCTGCAGGAGTACAAGGTGGACTCGCTGATCCGCTACGTGGCGAACCCGAACTACTGGAACGGCGAAGTGCCGACTAAGCACCTGATCTTCTCGATTACGCCAAACGTGCAGACCCGCCTGGCAAAACTGCAGAAAAACGAGTGTCAGATCATCCCGGCCCCAAGCCCGGTACAGTTTGACGCCATCAAGGCCAATAAAGACCTTACGCTGCATACCGTTGACGGCCTGAGCGTCGGCTATCTGGCGTTTAACACCGCCAAAAAACCTTTTGATAACGTGCTGGTGCGCCAGGCGCTGAACTACGCGGTGGATAAAAAGGCTATTATCAACGCCGTGTTTATGGGCACCGGCACGGTGGCGAATTCGCCGATTCCGCCGACCATGATGGGCTATAACAAAAACCTGAAGGATTACTCTTACGATCCTGAAAAAGCTAAGGCGCTGCTAAAACAGGCGGGGCTGGAAAAAGGCTTCGATACCGATCTGTGGTCCATGCCGGTACAGCGTCCGTACAACCCTAACTCCCGCCGCATTGCCGAAATGATTCAGGCGGACTGGGCGAAAGTGGGCGTGAACGCCAAAATCGTAACCTTCGAATGGGGCGAGTATCTTTCCGGGATGCGTAAAGGCGAGCACTCCTCGGCGCTGTTTGGCTGGATGTCCGACAACGGCGATCCGGATAACTTCGCCGACACCCTGTTAGGCTGCGGCAGCATCGAAAGCGGCTCTAACGCCGCGCGCTGGTGCGATAAATCGTATGACGCGCTGACCCAGAAGGCGAAGCTTACCAGCGATCCGGCCGCGCGCGCTAAGCTCTACGAGCAGGCGCAGGAGATCTTCTACCAGCAGGCGCCGTGGATCCCGCTGGCAAACGGCAAAACCTTCTACGCCACGCGCAGCAACGTGACGGGATACAGCGTGAGCCTTAGCGGCAGCGATTTCTCAAAGGCTAAGCTGAATTAAAACCCGCGGGACGGCGCTGCGTTTAACTTATCCCGAATGGATAAACGGGGCGCCGCCCGCTAAAAAAGGAGAAACATATGGCACATCTGGACGAGGTCACCGCACGCGTAGACGCAACCATCAGCGAAAACGTTATCGAACACATGAACGAGCTGCTGATTGAACTGAGCGACGATGCGCAGCTAAGCCGCGAAGATCGTTACGCCCAGCAGCAGCGCCTGCGCAATGCCATCGTGCACAAAGGCCATCATCAAAGAGAAGAGGCGGAAGAGCGTCGTCAGGCCCTGACGAAGGGCGGCACCATTTTGTAAGCAAGCCGGAGTGATTATGCGTATTGGATTTATCGGGCTGGGCGGCATGGGCCAGCCAATGGCTGAAAACCTGCTCAAAGCAGGCTACGAAGTCGCCGTGTGGAACCGCTCGGCGGCGCCGGTGGAAGCGTTGAAAGCGCAGGGCGCGCGAATTTGCGCGGCCCCGGCCGACTTTACCGATAGCGACGTGCTGATCACCATGCTGGCCGATGACGACATCAGCCGCGAGGTGGTCATCGCTCAGGGCGCACTCGCCGCGCTGCCGCAGGGCGCTATCTGGATCAATATGGCGACCGTTTCGGTTGCTTTCACCGAGGAAATGGCGAAAAAAGCCAGCGAGCGCGGCTGCCGCTATATCGCCGCGCCGGTTTTAGGGCGCGTCGACGTCGCCGCGGCCGGAAACCTGAACATCCTGACCGCCGGCAGCGACGATTTGCTCGCTAAGGCGCAGCCGCTTTTCGACGTGCTGGGCAGCAAAACCTGGCGCTTTGGGCCGCGGCCCCGAGCAGGCGGCGGCGGTAAAGCTTGCGGCAAACTTTATGCTGGCAAGCGCCATTGAAGCGATGGGCGAATCCGCGGCGCTGGTGGATGCCTATGACGTCGCGCCCGCTGACTTCCTCGGCATGCTGACCAGCACGCTGTTTGCGGCGCCCGCCTATAAAAATTACGGCGCGATGATTGCGGAAAACCGCTATACCCCGGCCGGCTTCACCATGAAGCTGGGGCTAAAAGACGTGCGTCTGGCGCAGCAGGCGGCGGAAAGCAAACATGTGCCGATGGGCATTGCGGGCGTATTACGCGATAACTATCTCGATGCGCTGGCGCACGGCGATGAAAATCTCGACTGGGCGGCGCTGGCTACGGTTTCCGCACGCCGCAGCGGTAAAGCCTGAATTATTTTTCATCTTGATGACGGATAGCCTTTTCGCTTATCCGTCATTTGCACCATCGCGGAAATATTTACGTCTGTTCCGCGCCGCGGCGGTGCAAATATACAATAAGAAAATATTATACTTATTTTAACCCACTGAAATGCATCCCAATTAAATAACTGGCACCGGAATTGCTTTATTTCCTCCATCTTGTATACCAGATGGGATGCCAGTTTATGTCAGTATTCACCCTGTCCGAATGGATCTTAAATTACCTCCGGCAGCCTGAAGGGCTCATTGCTGCCTATCAGCGCCTGGAGGCTAATTTATCCCGCGACGATAATGCCTGGATATATATTGCCGGCCGCCATGAAATTGAGGCGCAATTAGCCGCAATTTTTCACGCGCTCAATTCTGGCGAGAAACAGGTCGGCGATTTCCCGTTATTAGGCGTACCTTTCGCCGTAAAAGATAATATTGATGTGGCAGGCATGCCGACCAGCGCCGGCTGCCCGGCATTTACCTTCACGCCGGAACAGGACGCAACGGTGGTCGCCCGTTTGAAGGCGGCCGGGGCGGTGGTCGTGGGCAAGACCAACCTCGATCAGTTCGCCACCGGCCTGGTCGGCACCCGCTCCCCGTTCGGCGCGGTAAAAAATACTTTTAACCCGGCTTACGTAAGCGGCGGCTCCAGCTCCGGCTCGGCCTCCGTTGTGGCGCGCGGGCTGGTTTGCTTTTCCCTGGGTACGGATACCGCAGGCTCCGGCCGCGTGCCCGCCGGCTTTAACAATATCGTTGGCCTGAAACCGACCAGGGGCTGGCTATCCAACAAAGGCGTGCTGCCCGCCTGTCGGCTGAACGACTGCGTTTCCGTGTTCGCCTTGACCGTTGCCGACGCGCAGGCCGTGGCGGAGGTGGCCGGCGGCTACGATCCGCAGGATCCTTACTCCCGGCAAAATCCAAAGACCGCCCCGGCACGCTTTAGCGAAAGGCCGCGTTTTGCGATCCCTGACAGGCTGGAATTTTTTGGCGATAGCCTGAGTAAAACCGCCTTCGCCAGCACGCTGGCGCGCCTTGAGCAGCAGGGCGCGGAGCTGGTGCCGATAGATTTCACCGCCTTCACCGAGCTTGCCGAACAGCTTTATCACGGCGCCTGGGTTGCTGAGCGCACCGTGGCGGTGGGTGAGATTTTCGCCCGCCAGCCGGAAGCTATGGATCCAACGGTACGCGGCATCGTGGCAAACGGCCTGAACTACACGGCCTGCGACGCCTGGCAGGCGGAATATACCCGCGCCGAACTGGCGCAGAAAATTAACGCGCAGCTCGCGGGCTTTGATGCGCTGGTGGTGCCGACATCGCCCACGATTCACACCATCGCGGAAATGGCGCAGGAGCCGGTACGGTTTAACTCGCAGTTCGGCACCTACACCAACTTTACCAACCTTGCCGATCTTTGCGCGCTGGCGCTGCCGGGCGATTTTCGCGCTGACGGTTTGCCTGCGGGCATCACGCTGGTGGCCCCGGCCTGGCACGACCAGGCGCTGAGCCGGTTCGGCGCGGCCTGGCAGGCCGCCGTCAATCTGCCGTTAGGCGCAACGGACAAATTACTTCCGGCGCCCGGCGCAGAAAATATTTCGCCGAATCACGTGCGCGTCGCCGTGGTTGGCGCGCATCTGCGCGGCATGCCTCTTAACCACCAGCTCACCGCGCGAAATGCGGTGTTTATCGAAGAGACGCGCACCGCCGCCTGCTATCGGCTTTACGCCCTGGCGAACACCCAGCCTGCCAAACCGGGTCTTGTCCGCGGCCAGGAAGGCCAGCCGATCGTCGTTGAGCTCTGGGATATTCCGCAGGCGCGCTTTGGCGAGTTCGTCGCCGAAATTCCGGCTCCGCTTGGGATTGGCACGCTAACGCTGGCAAACGGCGAGAGCGTGAAAGGATTTATTTGCGAACCGTCAGCGCTTGCCGATGCGACGGACATTACCGCCTGGGGCGGCTGGAAAGCCTGGCTTGCCCGCCACCACAGCGCCTGAGGAGGGAGTATGTTTAGCTCAGTGTTAATTGCTAACCGCGGCGAGATTGCCGTCCGTGCGATCAAAACGCTTAAAAAAATGGGCATCGCCAGCGTGGCGGTCTATGCCGATCCCGACGCCGGCGCGCAGCACGTTACGGACGCGGATATCGCCATCGCTCTGGGCGGCGAAAAGGCGGCGGACAGCTATCTTGACATGGCAAAGATTCTGGCCGCCGCAAAAGAGAGCGGCGCGCAGGCGATTTTTCCCGGCTACGGCTTTCTTTCCGAACGCGCTGAGTTTGCGCAGGCCTGCGAAGAGGCGGGCATCGTCTTTATCGGCCCGAGCGCCGATCAGATCCGCGATTTCGGTCTTAAACATCGCGCACGCGAACTGGCGTTTAAGGCCGGCGTGCCGATGACGCCGGGGACGGGTTTGCTGCTGACCCTGCAGGAAGCGCAGCTTGCCGCGGCGGAGATCGGCTATCCGGTGATGCTGAAAACCACCGCGGGCGGAGGCGGAATAGGGCTTACGCGCTGCGATGACGAAGCCGCGCTGCTGGAGGCGTGGTCAAGCGTAAAGCGCATGGGGCAGCAGTTTTTCAGCGACGACGGCGTGTTTATCGAGCGTTTTGTTGACCGCGCCCGCCATCTCGAAGTGCAGATCTTTGGCGACGGCGAAGGCAAGGTTGTGGCGCTGGGCGAACGGGATTGCTCTTTGCAGCGCCGCAACCAGAAGGTGGTGGAGGAAACGCCTGCGCCAAACCTGCCGCAGTCCACACGCGAAGCGATACACGCAGCCGCCGTCGCGCTCGGCGAATCGGTAAATTACCGCAGCGCCGGCACCGTGGAATTTATCTACGACGCCGCGCGCGATGCGTTCTATTTCCTGGAAGTGAATACCCGTTTACAGGTGGAGCACCCGGTAACGGAAATGGTCACCGGGCTCGATCTGATTGAATGCATGCTGAAGGTGGCCGCAGGCGCGCCTCTCGACTGGCAGCGGCTTGCGCAGCCGCCCAAAGGCGCCGCTATCGAAGTGAGGATCTATGCCGAAGACGCGCTGAAAAATTTCCAGCCGAGCCCGGGCGTGCTGACCGATGTCGCCTTTCCGGACGGCGTGCGCGTGGACGGCTGGGTCAGTACCGGCAGCGAGGTGAGCGCGTTTTACGATCCGATGATCGCCAAAGCGATCGTTTACGGTGAAGATCGGCAGCAGGCGTTAAGTAAACTGAACGCCGCGCTGGCGGCCACGCGTTTGCACGGCATCGCCACCAACCTCGACTATCTGCGTCAGATTGTGCAACTCGCCGAATTTAAAGCGGGCGTGATGTGGACGCGCCTGCTGGACGGCGTTGTCTATCAGGCGCACGCCGTCGAGGTGCTGGATCCTGGCACCTGGAGCAGCGTGCAGGACTACCCCGGCCGTCTGGGTTACTGGGATATCGGCGTGCCGCCGTCCGGGCCGATGGACGACTTTGCTTTTCGCCTGGCGAACCGCATCGTCGGCAACCATCCTTCTGCCGCCGGGCTGGAGTTCACGCTGCAGGGGCCAACGCTGCGTTTTCACAGCGCGGCCACTATTGCGCTGACGGGCGCGCCTTGTCCGGCGACCCTTGACGATGCGCAAGTGCCTTACTGGCAGCCGATTATCGTTAAAGCCGGCCAGACGCTGAAGCTTGGCCGCGCGACGTCCGGCTGCCGTACTTATCTCGCCGTGCGCAACGGTTTTGACGTGCCGGTTTACCTCGGCAGCCGCTCCACCTTTGCCCTCGGGCAGTTCGGCGGTCACGCCGGCCGCACCCTGCGCGTGGCGGACGTGCTGGCGATTTCCCAGCCCGGCCTGCCCGCCTGCACCACGCCCGCGCCGATTTCGCTGCCGCAAACGCCGGAGCCTGCGGTTATCCCGCAGTACGGCGATCTGTGGGAAATCGGCGTGCTGTATGGACCGCACGGCGCGCCTGATTTCTTCACGCCGGAATCCATGCAGACGTTTTTTGACGCCGAATGGCAGGTTCACTACAACTCTAACCGCCTTGGCGTAAGGCTTGTCGGCCCGAAGCCGGAATGGACGCGCGCCGACGGCGGCGAGGCCGGACTGCATCCTTCCAACGTTCACGACTGTGAGTACGCTATCGGCGCGGTGAACTTCACCGGCGACTTCCCGGTAATTCTGACGCGCGATGGCCCAAGCCTTGGCGGATTTGTCTGCCCGGTCACCATTGCGAAAGCTGAACTGTGGAAAGTCGGGCAGGTGAAGCCCGGCGACCGCATCCGCTTCCACGCTATTACCTTTGAGCACGCCCAGTCGCTGGAGATTGCCCAGCAGGTGGCGGTGACCAATCTGCTGCACGTCGCCACGCTGCCCGATCTGCATCCTGCGATAACGCCAGGCTCCACCTCCAGCGCGGCGATTCTGGCGGAGCTGGCCGCGGAAGGCGAGCTGCCGGCGGTGGTTTATCGCCAGGCGGGCGATAACTACGTGCTGATCGAATACGGCGACAACGTGCTGGATCTGGCGCTGCGCCTGCGAATTTACCTGCTGATGAAGGCCATCGGGCAGGCCGGCATGAACGGCATCGAGGAGCTTTCTCCCGGCGTGCGTTCGCTGCAGGTGCGCTATGACAGCCAGCGTATTTCCCAGTCCCAGCTTCTGACACTGCTGCTGAGCCTTGAGAAACAGCTGGGCGACGTGACGCAGCTGAAAATTCCTTCGCGCATCGTGCATCTGCCGATGGCCTTTGAAGACAGCGCCACGCTTGCGGCGGTGGAGCGCTACAAAGAAACCGTGCGCGCCGACGCGCCCTGGCTGCCAAATAACGTCGATTTTATCCAGCGCACCAACGGCCTTGCGCACCGCGACGAGGTGAAACAGATAATCTTCGACGCCAGCTATCTGGTGCTGGGCCTGGGCGACGTTTACCTCGGCGCGCCCTGCGCGGTGCCGCTCGATCCGCGTCACCGCCTGCTTAGTTCGAAATACAACCCGGCGCGCACCTGGACTGCCGAAGGCACCGTCGGCATCGGCGGCATGTACATGTGCATCTACGGCATGGACTCTCCGGGCGGCTATCAGCTGGTCGGGCGCACGGTGCCTATCTGGAACAAATTCCTTAAAAACGAGCAGTTCGCCGACGAGCCCTGGCTGCTGAAGTTCTTCGACCAGGTACGTTTTTATCCGGTTACCGAAGAGGAGCTGTCCGGGTTCCGCACGGCGTTTCGTGAAGGGCGGGCTCAGGTTCGCATCGAAGAGGTGGAGTTTGATTTCGCCGCCTATAGCGCATTCCTCGCGCAACACGCCGACGACATCGCCCGCTTCCGCGAGCGGCAAAAAATCGCCTTTAACAGCGAAGTCGCTCACTGGCAGGAGCAGGAAGGCGCGGCGGTCGAAAGCGCCATGCTGGCGCAAGAGGAGGCTTGTGAAGATCAGGCTGGGCATCTGGTGAGCGCGGATCTGAACGGCAATATCTGGAAGATCCTCGTCGCTGCGGGCCAGACGGTGAAGCGGGGCGAACCGCTTATCGTGGTGGAGGCGATGAAAATGGAGCTGATGGTTTCCGCGCCCTGCGACGGCACCGTTCTCCGCATCGGCTGTCAGCAGGGTCGTCCGGTTGGGCCCGGAGACGCGCTGCTGTGGCTGGATGTGATGTAACCAACCGGATAAGCGCGGCGCCATTAGCGCGGGGAATAAATGAAAATCACTGAAAAACCAGAAGGCATAGCCGAACGCATTTACCGGCAGCTCAAACAGGAAATCTTCGATTTCCAGCTGCTGCCCGGCGACCGCTTCAGCGAAAACGACGTCGCGGTGCGTATGGAGGCGAGCCGCACGCCGGTCCGTCAGGCGCTGTATGCGCTGGAGCAGGAAGGCTACGTCGAGGTACAGCCGCGCAGCGGCTGGCAGATTAAAGCGGTGGATTTCGACTACCTGGAATCGCTTTACGATCTGCGCATTGTGCTGGAGCTGGAGGCGGTGAAACGGCTCTGCGCGCGGCCGCAGGAGGTGCGGCCGCTGCCCTTACAGCAGTTAAAACAGTTCTGGATTGATTCGCCGCGGCTGCAGAACGGCGGGGAGGTCGCAGGCCATGATGAGGTTTTTCATATGACGCTGGTCGAGGCGGCGGGCAACCCGGAGATGGCGCGGGTGCACCGCGATATCACCGAAAAAATTCGTATCGTGCGGCGGCTGGACTTTACCCAGCGGCCGCGCGTGAGCGCGACTTACCACGAGCACGGGCAGATTTTGCTCGCCGTTTTGGACCGACAGCTTCAGGAGGCGCAGACCCGTTTACACGACCATATAGCCGCAAGTCAGAAAGAGGTTCGTTTGATAACGCTTCATATGTTGCACCTGGCACGAAACACACAGCGTCTTTAACTTTCAGGAGTGAGAATTATGCAACGTCTTACCTTTATTAAAGCTTTTGCGCTTTCCGCGTCGGTTATCAGCATGGGGCTGGCCTTCAGCGCGCAGGCGGCCGATACCATCAAAGTGGGCATTATGCATTCGCTCTCCGGCACGATGGCCATTTCCGAAACGCCCCTGAAAGACGTGGCGCTGATGACCATCGCTGACATCAACGCCAAAGGCGGCGTGCTGGGCAAACAGCTTGAGCCGGTGGTGGTCGATCCCGCCTCCAACTGGCCGCTGTTCGCTGAGAAGGCGCGGCAGCTGCTAAGCCAGGACAAGGCGGCGGTGGTGTTCGGCTGCTGGACATCGGTTTCGCGTAAATCCGTGCTGCCGGTGTTTGAGGAGCTAAACGGGCTGCTGTTCTATCCGGTGCAGTACGAAGGCGAAGAGATGTCGCCAAACGTCTTCTATACCGGCGCTGCGCCAAACCAGCAGGCGATCCCGGCGGTGGAATACCTGATGAGCGAAGACGGCGGGGCGGCGAAACGCTACTTCCTGCTGGGCACCGACTACGTTTATCCGCGCACCACCAACAAGATCCTGCGCGCCTTCCTGCATTCCAAAGGCGTACAGGATAAAGATATCGAAGAGGTCTACACCCCGTTTGGCTACAGCGACTATCAGACCATCGTCTCCAACATCAAGAAGTTCTCCGCCGGCGGTAAAACGGCGGTCATATCCACCATTAACGGCGATTCCAACGTGCCGTTCTACAAAGAGCTGGCCAACCAGGGGCTGAAGGCTACGGACGTGCCGGTGGTGGCCTTCTCCGTGGGCGAAGAAGAGCTGCGCGGCATCGACACCAAACCGCTGGTGGGCAACCTGGCCGCCTGGAACTACTTCGAATCCGTGGATAACCCAACCAACAAGCAGTTCGTCGCGCAATGGAAGGCTTATGCGAAGGCCCACAAGCTGCCGAATGCCGATACTGTCGTAACCAATGACCCCATGGAAGCGACTTACGTCGGCATCCACATGTGGGCGCAGGCGGTTGAAAAAGCGGGCACTACGGATGTGGATAAAGTCCGTGCGGCCATGGCCGGGCAGACCTTTAAAGCGCCTTCCGGCTTCACCCTGACGATGGACGCCACCAACCACCATCTGCATAAGCCGGTGATGATCGGCGAGATCGAAGGCAACGGCCAGTTCAACGTGGTGTGGCAGACCGAAGGGCCGGTTCGCGCCCAGCCCTGGAGCCCGTTTATTGCCGGGAACGACAAGAAGTCTGACGAGCCGGTGAAGACGGCCAGCAACTAAACCAGACGGCGGGCGGCGCTACGCTTACCCGTCCTGCAATTCGACGCGCAGGGCGGGTAAGCCCCTGCGCCTCCGTCCCTGCAAGCAGGAGAAGCCCATGAAACTCATAAGATGGCTGCTGATCGTCGCCTGGCTGCTGCCGTGCTTCGCCCGCGCCGGAGACGCCGAGGAGTTCGCTGCGGCTAACCGCTCCGCCCAGGCGAAGCTGCTGCAAAGCTGGGCGGCCGCGCCTGACCCGGCTCGCCTCCCGTTGCTGAGCGCGCTTAGCCAGGAAAATCTCTATACCGACGAACAGCATCACGCCTTCGCGAAAACGGATGCAAAAGTTACGCCTCTCGGCGCGGCCGGTACGCCAGCCGGGGAGCTGAAAAAGGTGCGTCTCACCAACCGCTTGCGCATTCTGGCCGCAGGCGCGCTGGCCAGCCATCGGCTGGTAAGTGACAACGTCACCGTCCGCCTGCAGGCGGCAAAAGATTTACAACGGGATGCGGAACCTGACCTGCTTCCGCTGCTTGAAAAAAGGCTTAAAACCGAGCCGGACGCAGACGTGCGCGCCGCTCTTGCAGGGGCGCTGGCTCGTCTCCAGCTCGCCAGCCCTGACGCCAGAGTGCGCCTCAGCGCGGTCGAGCTTCTTGGCCATTCCGCCGATCCGGATACCCAGGCGTTGCTGAAGCCGCTGACCGATGCGCAAAACGAAGCCGACGCTCAGGTGCGCGAGGCGGCAGGCGAAGGGCTGCAAAAAATCCAGCACCGGCTGATGCTCGGCGACATCCTCGGCCAGGCGTTTATGGGGCTTTCTTTAGGATCGATCCTGCTGCTCGCCGCGCTGGGACTGGCGATAACCTACGGCCTGCTGGGCGTTATCAATATGGCGCACGGCGAAATGCTGATGCTCGGCGCCTACTCGGCCTGGCTGGTGCAGGCCGGTTTTCAGCAGTATGCCCCCGCCTGGCTGACCTTCTATCCGCTTGTGGCGCTGCCGGTCGCCTTCGCCATTACCGCCGGGATCGGCATGGCGCTTGAGCGCACTGTTATTCGCCATCTTTACGGACGCCCGCTGGAAACGCTGCTGGCGACCTGGGGCATCAGCCTGATGCTCATCCAGCTTGTGCGCATGACCTTTGGCGCGCAGAACATGGAGGTGGCGAATCCGGCGTGGCTTTCCGGCGGCGTGCAGGTGCTGCCGAACCTTATCCTGCCGTGGAACCGTCTTGTGGTGCTGGGCTTTGTCATGCTGGTGCTGCTGTTTACCTGGCTGCTGCTCAATAAAACCCGCCTGGGCATGAACGTGCGGGCCGTTACGCAAAACCGCGCGATGGCGGCCTGCTGCGGCGTGCCGACCGGGCGCGTGGATATGCTGGCCTTTGGCCTCGGCTCCGGCATTGCCGGACTGGGCGGCGTGGCGCTCTCGCAGCTTGGCAACGTCGGCCCGGAGCTGGGTCAGGGCTACATTATCGATTCGTTCCTCGTGGTGGTGCTGGGCGGCGTAGGGCAGCTTGCCGGCAGCGTGGCCGCCGCGTTCGGGCTGGGCATTTTCAACAAAATACTGGAGCCGCAAATCGGCGCGGTGCTGGGCAAAATCTTCATCCTTGTGCTGATTATTCTGTTTATCCAGAAGCGTCCGCAGGGCCTGTTTGCGCTAAAAGGGAGGATCCTTGACTGATGAGCCAGCCGCTGACGTTAACCCTGACCCGCAAAGCGCCGCGCCTGAGCGTCGCGCTGGGCATTCTCCTGGCGGCGGCGATGCTGACGCTGCCGTTTTTGACGCTGCTGCCGGCCGGCCACCCCTGGGCGTTATCCACCTATACGCTGACGCTGGTCGGCAAAATCCTTTGCTACGCGACCGTCGCCGTGGCGCTGGATCTGGTGTGGGGATATGCGGGCCTGCTTTCGCTGGGGCACGGCATTTTCTTCGCCCTCGGCGGCTATGCGATGGGCATGTATCTGATGCGCCAGGCCGCGGGCGACGGGCTTCCCGAATTTATGTCTTTCCTGTCCTGGAGCGAGCTGCCCTGGTTCTGGCGGGGCACCCAGCATTTCGCCTGGGCGATGGCGCTGGTCGTCCTCGTCCCGGGACTGCTGGCGCTGATATTCGGCTTTTTTGCCTTCCGGTCAAAAATCAAGGGCGTGTACTTCTCGATTATGACCCAGGCGCTGACCTACGCCGGCATGCTGCTGTTCTTCCGCAACGAAACCGGCTTTGGCGGCAATAACGGTTTTACCGGCTTTACCACCATTCTGGGAATGCCCATTACCGCGACGGGCACGCGCATCGGGCTGTTTATCGCCACGGTGTTACTGCTGGCGGCGAGCCTTGTCGTTGGTGCCGCTCTTGCGCGCAGCAAGTTTGGCCGCGTGCTGACCGCCGTGCGCGATGCGGAAAACCGTCTCGTCTTCTGCGGCTACGATCCGCGAGGATTCAAACTCCTCGTCTGGACGCTGTCCGCCGTGCTCTGCGGGCTGGCGGGCGCGCTTTACGTGCCGCAGGTCGGGATCATCAATCCCGGCGAGATGTCGCCGACCAACTCCATCGAGGCGGCGATTTGGGTGGCGCTTGGCGGGCGCGGCACGCTGATTGGCCCGATCCTTGGCGCAGGCCTCGTGAACGGCGCAAAAAGCTATTTCACCATGGCCGTACCGGAATACTGGCAGCTGTTCCTCGGGCTGATTTTTATCCTCGTGACGCTGTTTCTGCCGCGTGGGGTCATAGGCCTGCTGCGGAAAGGAGAGAAATGATGCAACCAGGCGAGCCGCTGTTTACCCGTCAGCATCTGACGGACAGATACCGCGAGCAGACGGATCCGGTGCTGATGCTGGAGAACATCAACGTCAGTTTCGATGGTTTTAAGGCGCTGACGGATCTGTCGCTCAACATTGGCGTGGGGGAGCTGCGCTGCGTGATTGGCCCGAACGGCGCGGGCAAAACCACGCTGATGGACGTGATAACCGGCAAAACCAGGCCGCAAAGCGGCAGGGCGTTTTACGATCAGTCCACGGATTTGCTGCGTCTTGAACCCGCAGAGATCGCCAAAAAGGGAATAGGGCGCAAATTCCAGAAGCCCACCGTTTTTGAAGCGCTGACGGTGTTTGAAAACCTTGAGATCGCCCAAAAGGCGGATAAATCCGTTTGGGCGAGCCTGCGGGCAAAGCTTGATTCTGAGCAGCGCGACCGCATCGACGACATGCTGGCCACGCTGCGCCTTGGCGCAGAGCGCCACCGCCGGGCGGGCCTGCTGTCGCACGGACAAAAGCAGTTTCTGGAAATAGGCATGCTGCTGGTGCAGGAGCCGCATTTACTGCTGCTCGATGAGCCCGCGGCAGGCATGACCGATGCGGAAACCGAGTACACGGCCGAGCTGTTCCGCCGGCTTGCGGGCAGGCATTCCCTGATGGTGGTGGAGCACGACATGGGCTTTGTGGAAACCATCGC
This sequence comes from Dryocola mayonis, assembly GCF_051307045.1. Classification (NCBI taxonomy): domain Bacteria; kingdom Pseudomonadati; phylum Pseudomonadota; class Gammaproteobacteria; order Enterobacterales; family Enterobacteriaceae; genus Dryocola; species Dryocola mayonis. Next base: position 2,129,544 of record NZ_CP150452.1, on the reverse strand, counting down.
GGACCACGTCACGGTGCTGCACCAGGGGCAGGTGCTGGCGGAAGGCTCGCTGCGCGATGTGCAGGCTAACGAGCAGGTCATTGAAGTTTATCTGGGGCGTTAGGAACTTACAGGCGGACGGGCAGAGCGCCCTGCGCCGGGAGGAGCAAAATATGCTGATGGTCCATGAGCTAAACCAGTACTACGGCGGCAGCCACATCCTGCGCGGCGTCTCGTTTGAAGCCAGAATTGGCGAAGTGACCTGCCTGCTGGGGCGTAACGGCGTGGGGAAAAGCACCCTGCTGAAATGCCTGATGGGGCTTATTCCGGCGAAGTCCGGCAGCGTGAGCTGGCAGCAGAACAATATCACCGCGCGTAAACCTCACCAGCGCGTGCAGGCCGGCATTGCCTATGTGCCGCAGGGGCGAGAGATTTTTCCGCGCCTTACCGTTGAAGAAAACCTGCTGATGGGGCTTTCGCGGTTTTCCGGAAGCGAGGCAAAACAGGTGCCGGAGGAGATTTATCAGCTTTTCCCGGTGCTAAAAGAGATGCAGCGCCGTCGCGGCGGCGATCTTTCCGGCGGGCAGCAGCAACAGCTGGCGATAGGCCGCGCGCTGGCCTGTAAACCGCAGCTGCTGATTCTGGACGAGCCTACCGAAGGCATTCAGCCTTCGGTGATTAAGGAGATAGGCGAGGTCATCCGGCAGCTGGCGGCAAAAGGCGATATGGCCATTTTGTTGGTCGAACAATTTTATGATTTTGCTGCGGAACTGGCGGACAGCTATCTGGTGATGTCGCGAGGTTCGGTTATTCAGCGTGGCAGGGGGAAGGATATGGAAGCGGACGGGGTTCGGGGCCTGGTGGCGATTTAAAGTTTTTAACCTGCCGGCGAACGGGCGCTTTTTGCCGGGTTGCATCATGACTTATAGTAAGGCTCCCGTTCGTATCCTTCCCGGAGGTTTGCTTTGACTGGTGCAACAAACGAATACCTGCAGCCGACTGGCGCTGCGTTACCTGACTGGCAGCCTCGTCCGCGCCCGCAGCGTGTGATTCTGCAAGGACGCTACTGTCGCCTTGAGCCGCTTAATCCCGCAGGCCATACAAAATCGCTGTGGAAAGCCTGGAGCAAAGCGGAAGACGGCCGCGACTGGACCTATCTGTCCGCCGGCCCTTTTAGCAGCGAGCAGCAGTTTGCCGACTATATCGCCGCCGCCGCGGCGAGTACGGATCCGCTGCACTATGCGGTTATCGACCAAAAATCGGGCCATGCGCTGGGCACCCTTTCGCTGATGCGCATCGATCCGGCGAACGGCGTTATTGAGGTGGGCTCCGTGGCCTTTTCGCCGGAGCTCAAGCGTACCCTTCACGCCACCGAAGCCCATTTTCTGCTGATGAGATACGCGTTTGATGAGCTGGGCTACCGCCGCTACGAGTGGAAGTGCGACAGCCTGAACGGCCCGTCGCGTCGCGCCGCTTTGCGTCTTGGCTTTCGTTTCGAGGGGCTGTTTCGCCAGGTCGTGGTTTATAAAGGCCGCAGCCGCGATACCGCCTGGTTTTCAATTATCGACGGCGACTGGCCGCTTATAAAGGCTACGTTCGCGGCCTGGCTGAAAGATGAAAATCTGCCGGCGGGCAGGCAGGTGCAAAGCCTGGCCAGCCTGCGCAAAGAGCGGGCGGCTAACGGCGCGAAGGCGGCGAAAGTCCTCGATGTTCGCCCGCTTGTTGAGAGCGACTATTGCGCGTGGCTTACGCTGTGGCAGGGCTATTTAACGTTTTATGATGTTCAGCTCAGCGAGCAGGTAAGCCTGCTGACCTGGCGGCGCATGTTGTCGCAAGCCGAGCCGATGTACGCGCTGGGAGCCTTCGATGAGCAGCAAAAGCTCCTCGGCTTCGCGCACCTGATCTACCACCGCGGCACCTGGTCCGCGGGCGATTGTTGCTATCTGGAAGATCTGTTTACCGCGCCGGCATCACGCGGCAAAGGCGTTGGCCGGGCGCTGATCGAAGAGGTTTACCAGCACGCGCAGGCAAAAGGCGCGACGCGGGTTTACTGGCACACGCATGAAACGAACGTGGCCGCGCAAACGCTTTATGACAAGCTTGCGGATAAATCCGGGTTTATACAGTACCGTAAAAATATGGCGTGATTGCGGGGCGGGAGAGCAGCCGTCCGGGGCTCTCCCTTGCGGCTTAGCGGTTTTGCCCCGCCATCAGAACGTATTTTACATGTACGTATTCTTCGATGCCGTAATGGCCGCCTTCACGCCCGTAGCCAGAATGCTTGATGCCCCCGAAAGGCACGGATGCGGTGCCGACAGAGCCGGAGTTTATTATCACCATGCCGGCCTCCAGCCGTTTCGACAGACGGAAAGCGCGGCCCAGGTCCCGGGTCCAGGCGTAGGCCACAAGGCCATATTCGGTGTCATTCGCACAGCGGATGACTTTCTCTTCTTCGCTGAAGCGATAAACCGCAAACACCGGCCCGAAGATTTCGGTGTTATGCACGGCAAAAGTATTATCCAGATCGCAAAGAATGGTCGGTTCGTAGAACAGGCCTCCTTTCGCATGGGTTTTCCCGCCGAGCCTTACGCTTGCTCCTTTTCGTACCGCGTCGTTTACCAGAGAGGAGACTTTATCCAGCGCCGTCTGGTTAATGAGCGGACCGACGACAAACTCCTGCTGCATCCCCTGATCCACCGGTATTTCGGCAACCGCGGCGGCTAAGCGTTTGACAAACTGCTCGTAAACGCCGTCCTGAATGAAAATACGGTTCGGGGAGATGCATACCTGGCCTGAGTTACGCAGCTTGGCGCCGATCAGGCCGTTTATCGTCTCTTCCACGGGGCTGTCGTCGAAGACGATGAACGGCGCGTTGCCGCCCAGCTCCATGGTCATCTTTTTTAGCGTTTCGCCACAGCTTTTCGCCAGCAGCTTGCCCACGCGGGTAGAGCCGGTAAAGGAGATTTTTTGGATGCGCGGATCCTGCGTGAAGGCTTCGCCAATGGCTTTAGCATCGCCGGTCACCATCTCAAACACGCCCTGCGGAATGCCCGCCTGGCGGGCGTATTCCAGCAGCCTGTAGGCGGTTAACGGCGTCTCTTCCGCGGGCTTGATAATCATGGTGCAGCCCGCAGCAAGGGCGGTGGCGATTTTGCGGGTGATCATCATAAACGGGAAGTTCCACGGCGTGATGGCGGCCGTCGGGCCGACCGGCTCTTTCACGACCAGCACCGAGGCGTGCGGGTCGTGGGAAGGGATAATCTCGCCGTTTAAGCGTCTGGCCTCCTCGGCGTACCATTCGATGAATCCCAGACCGTATTCGATCTCCCCCATGGCTTCGCTCAGGCATTTGCCGTTTTCTTTTACCATCAGCTCGGCAAAAAGGTGCTTATCCGCGCGAACCAAATCGTACCATCTGCGCAGCAGGTCTCCGCGTTCCCTTGCGGTCCTGGATGCCCAGGCCGGAAATGCATTACAGGTGCGGTCAATGGCCGCTGTCACTTCTTCGGCGGACATATAAGGGGCCTGGCCGACAACGGTGCCATCCGCAGGGTTAATCACTTTAATCATTGGGCTTGCTTCCTTAAAAAGTAATGCTGAACGGAAGACGGGCGCGTAACCTTTTACCCGCGGTCGTTTGACGCCGTTTATGATGCGGCGTTAGCTTTTTCCCCACAATCGATTAAAATTGCTGAACCGTTGAGAAAAACTAAATGATTGTCAGCCATGCGCGAACTCCCGCCGTTAAACGCCCTGTTAGCTTTTGAAACCGTCGCCAGAAGCGGCAGCGTGCGCGCCGCCGCAGAAAAATTGTCGGTAACGCCGGGTGCGGTGAGCCGACAGATTCGCCTGCTTGAAGAGCATTTCGGTACGGCGCTTTTTCGCCGCCAGGGGCGAGGACTGGTCCTGACGCTGCCCGGCAATGCCTATTTCCAGCAAATCAGCGTGCATTTTGACGGCCTGCGGGCCGCCGGACAGATACTGGATCGCAGCGCCGGACGCGCGGTCATCCGTCTGCACTCGTTTACTACCTTTGCCACCCGCTGGCTTATCCCAAGGCTTGCTAAATTCCAGCTGGCGAACGCCGATATCGACGTTCGGCTGACTACGGCTTCGCAATGGGACGATGAGATGAACTACGATGCCGCCATTCGCCTGGGACGGGGAGACTGGCCGCGCAGCCGCGCCGTGGCGCTGGTGAAAAACATACTGGTTCCTGTGTGCCGGCCGACGCAAGCGCGCAGAACGTTAGATCTTAGCGATCTGGCAAAGCACAGGCTGCTGATGGTGCGCGGAAGGCCGGACGACTGGTCGCTGTGGTGTCACGCCTTTGGCGTGGATATGAAAACGCTGCTGCGACGCCAGGAGATGGAGAGTTCGGCGCTGGCCTACCAGGCGGCGCTGGAAGGGCAAGGCATCGCTCTTGCGCAGCGCGTGCTGGTTGAAGAAGAGCTGCATTCCGGCACGCTCATCGCGATGGAAAATCACCAGTGGGACTGCGGCGAGCTGACCTATTACCTGGTCTCGGACGAGGATAGCCCGAAAAGGTCGACGATTATGAGGCTGGAGAAGCATCTTACCCGCCAGGCTTAAGGCATTGAGCGCTCGTCACGCATGCTGTGGCTTTGCCGACATTCCCTTAACCACCAGCAAATAAGCCAGCGCGATGGCGACCATCAGCACCACAAACAGCGTCGACGGCGCAAACCAGGTCAGCAGCAAACCCGTGACCAGCGGATTGCACGCGCCGCCAAGCCAGCCGAGCTGCTGCGCTGAGAAGTAGCTCGCTTTCAGGCCCGGCGGGGCGATGCCATCGACCAGCATGTATTCGCCCGGCGCGTAAATCAGCTCGCCCACGGTAAACACCGCGGCGGAAAGGCCCCAGAACAGCAGGTTGCTTCCGGACAGCATGAATCCCGCAAGGCCGGCTATAAAAAACAGCGTGCCGCAGAGCATCAGCTTTTTAATGTTGTCCGCACGGATCCTTTTGCCCACCAGATACTGAAACACCACCACCACGAAGGCGTTGACCGGCAGCACCACGCCCACCACTTTTTCAGCAAGCCCGGAATCGGAAATGGCGATGGCGTATTGCGACAGGCAGGCGGCAAAAGATCCGTAAACCAGCGAGCCGAGAAACGCGGAAAAGGTGAAATACCTCAACGCCCTGTCTTTGAGCATGCTGCGCGGGGAAAGCACGACGTTTCCACTTTGCCCGGGCGCGCTGACAGGGGAGCTGTAAACATAGCGGCTGATTAAGATAAAAGGGATAACCGCCGTCAGCCCGGATAGCCAGAAAGGTAAGTTAGTGCTGTAGAGCACGGCGAGCGTGCCGATCGGCGGCCCGACGGTCCAGCCGATATTTGAAAAGGTGTAGTTGAGGGAAAATATTTTGGGTTTTTGGTGCAGTGTCAGGGTGTCGGAAAAATAGCCCTTCAGCACCGTAGAAAATACCGAGTAGGCGCAGTTAATAAGCGAGTAAAAAATTACTACCAGGACGGAATTATTAACCAGCGGTATGGCAATAAATCCGGCAAGAAAAATGGCGATGGCCAGCAGCATATATTTTTTCTTATCAAATCTGTCCGCCAGAATACCGAACCACAGGCTGAAAATAACGCCTGCCGTTAGCGCAGCGGTTAATGCAAAACCGATCTCTTTGAGCGGCATAGCGTACTGACGCGAAAGATAGATGGTCATAAAAGGCAGGGTCAGACCGCGGCCGACGGTCAGCAGCAGGGAGGCGATAAGTAAAACGCTTGTTGATAATTGCTTGCCGGAAAATAACTTCGCGAGGGTTGCCATTGTTATCGGTATCTGCGCAGGGCGTGGAAGACAGCGCTCAGATTTATCATGAAGAAACAGTGAAGTACAGGCCATGCTTTTAGCCAGTGCACCGGATGACGCATCTGTATGGCTGTGATTTACTGCGATCTGTATCTGTTCATCCGCCGCTTTTAGGCTTAGCTTTTAACAAATTTATAAAATAAACAGGGGCGGGTATGACACGTAAAGACGGGCTGCTGGCGATGCTGGTGGTGATAGTTTGGGGGCTTAATTTCGTGGTGATTAAGATGGGGCTGCACAATATGCCGCCGTTGATGCTGGCGGGGCTGCGCTTTTTACTGGTGGCGTTCCCGGCGCTGTTATTTGTTGCGCGCCCGAAAATCCCTTTTCGCCTGTTAGCGGCCTATGGCCTGACAATCAGTTTCGGCCAGTTCGCCTTTTTATTCTGCGCGATTAAATTCGGCATGCCCGCAGGCCTTGCGTCGCTGGTATTACAGGCGCAGGCGTTTTTCACCATTATCCTCGGCGTTTTTGTTTTCGCGGAACGGCTGCAGATAAAGCAGATAGCCGGCATCGCCCTTGCCGTTATTGGGGTACTAATTCTTATCGAGGGCAGCCTTGGCGGACAGCACGTGGCGCTGCTGGGCTTTATGCTGACGCTGGCCGCGGCGTTCAGCTGGGCGTGCGGCAATATTTTCAATAAAAAAATCATGCAGCTCGAGGCCCGCCCGCAGATTATGTCGCTGGTGGTGTGGAGCGCGCTTATTCCGGTGATCCCGTTCTTCGTCGCCAGCCTGCTGATGGACGGCCCGGCCTTGATGCTGCAAAGCCTGGTGGCTATCGATCTCACCACCATTTTATCGCTGGTGTACCTGGCGTTCGTCGCCACCATCGTCGGTTACGGCATCTGGGGAAGCCTGCTCGGGCGTTACGAAACCTGGCGCGTGGCGCCGCTTTCACTGCTGGTGCCGGTCGTGGGCATGGCGAGCGCCGCGCTGATCCTTGACGAAAAGCTCAGCGCCACGCAGCTGGCTGGCGCGGCGCTGATCATGGCCGGGTTGTATATCAACGTGTTTGGACTGCGGGTGCGTAAGGCAGCGCTCGGCCGATCTTAGGGCGGGCAAGCGCTAAGGCTGCCCGACGCCTGTGTTTTATTCGCGGCCGTGGTAATAGGGCGCGCCCAGCTGTTCTGATTTATCGCTGAGGGTATTGCTGGCCGCGCTGCGGCTGTCGGAAGGGGGGATAATCATCCCGCCCTGGTTGGCGTGGGCTGCGTTAAAGCTGCCCGGTTGTTCCGCCCACAGATTGCCCGATGCCAGAGCTAAAAGCACGGCGGCCCGCGCAGACAAAGCGTTTCATGACTTCCTCGTTTACGTCCGTTTGCACAGACGGTTATGTTACTTGTACAGCTTAATGGTTTAGCGGGTGGATATACTTTCCGTCGCCGGTCAGGTGCGTTACGCGATACTTGTGCGGCGGCACGGAAAAGTAGTTTTTAAACGTGCGGGTGAGCGTCTGCTGCGACTCAAACCCATAACGTTCCGCTAAGTAGAGAATTGGCTCGTTGCTGTCTTTAAGCTTCAGAGCAATCTCGGTCAGTTTGCGATTGCGGATGTACTGGCCTAATGAATGGCCGGTTTCTTTTTTGAACATCCGCTGCAGGTGCCACTTCGAGTAGCCAGAACGCTGCGAAACCTTCTCAAGCGAGAGAGGGGTTTCCAGGTTCTCTTCTATCCAGTCCAAAATGCTGTTTACCGTTATCGCATCGTTATTGCGTCTGGACATCGTCTCACCTCTTTTCAGGTTTACGGCAATACCTTTTTTAGCAGGTAATGAAGCGTATCGACTTCATCTGCCGTCAGGTTTTTTGTCAGTTCCTGGTGCAAATCTTGCCCCACAAGGCTGTGGCACTGCTCACACAACATTTTCCCTTCAGGCGTAAGCCTGACCAGAACGCCGCGCTTATCATTCGGGTTCGGCAAGCGCTCAATCCACCCTTTGCAAAGCAAACGATCGAGCATGCGGGTAAGTGCGCCGAGGTCGACCGACAGCACTTTTTTTAACTCCACCGGGGTAATACACACTTCGCAATGGATGGAGCACAGCACCTTAAACTGCGTTGAGGTGATATCCAGCGGTGAGAGATAAGTGTTGAGCAGGCGGTCCTTGTGCTGATTAACCATGTGAATCAGGCGCCCCAGCGGGATCATTTCGTTAAAGAGATCACTTGTGCTTTTCACTATGGTTGCCCAGGCAAGTAGATTAATCACGCGAGATATTATTGCCCGGGCAAGTATAAGTCAACGTGATGCTTCCCCGACGGGACGCGAATGCCACAAATAGCTAAAACGGTTCAGTCAGCGCGCCGTTTAAGGGAAGTTAATGCTTTTGATGCTTATACTTGGCTGGATTGCCGCTACCGCAGAGAAAGGAAAGAAAATGATGGATTTAATGAGGGCCATTGGGCTGGGGCTGGTGGTTCTGCTGCCGCTGGCCAACCCGCTGACCACGGTTGCGCTGTTCCTGGGCCTTGCCGGGAATATGAACAGCAAAGCCCGTAACCGTACGGCGCTGATGGCCTCGGTAAACGTGTTTATCATTATGATGGTGGCCTACTACGCAGGCCAGGTGGTGATGAGCACCTTCGGGATTTCGATTCCCGGGCTGCGTATCGCCGGGGGGCTAATCGTCGGCCTGATTGGTTTTCGTATGCTCTTCCCGCAGCAAAAAGCGCACGAGTCGCCGGAGTCAAAAACCAAATCGGAAGAGCTGAGCGAAGAGCCGGACGCGAATATTGCCTTCGTTCCTCTGGCAATGCCGAGCACCGCGGGACCGGGCACCATCGCCATGATCGTCAGCTCCGCGTCGACGATTAAACACGGCGTGGATTTCACTCCCTGGGTTGTGCTGGTCGCGCCGCCGTTGATTTTCGCGCTGGTCAGCGTGATTTTATGGGCCAGCCTGCGCAGTTCGGGGGCTATTATGCGCCTCGTCGGCAAAAGCGGCATTGAAGCGATCTCGCGCCTGATGGGCTTCCTGCTGGTGTGCATGGGCGTGCAGTTTATTATTAACGGCGTACTGGAAATCATTACGACCTGGCCAAAATAAGGGAAGGGAATGAAGAATTTAAAGCTACCTGAGCAAGAGTATAAAAACGTCGTCGCGCATATCGTCGACTATATGGAAGACAAGCATGACCTGCAGCTGGGGCAGTTTGAGGCCGAGTTTTTCCTTGATGAGCTGGTAAAAAAAATCGCGCCGCTTTTTTATAACCAGGGCCTTAATAAGGCGATGGACGTGATTCACAATAACGTGCTGACGCTTGAGGAGCTGCTGGATCTGGAGAAGGAAGTTTGAGGCGGACAGGTCCGCGACAAACTTATCATCCGCATTCACTCCGTTAAATTTTAACGGCTTACAATTTAATCCAGACCTGGAACGCGTGCTTTAGCCCGATGAGCTACGGCCATTGCCACGGTTAACGGCGGCGTGAATACCGCCGTTAACCGTGATGAGGCTGCTCTTCAAGCGCGACCGGCCAGCGGCGGAAAATCAGCACCGACCAAATTAGCGCCGCCAGCGCGGGCACGGCGCCTGCCAGGCCAATGCTGGACATGGAAAAATGCAGGCTGACCTGATTTCCCAGCAGGGCGCCGGCGCCGATCCCGATATTAAAGATGCCTGAGAAGAGCGACATCGCCACGTCGGTGGCATCCGGCGCCAGCGCCAGGACTTTTACCTGCATGCCCAGCCCAATCACCATAATGGCGATCCCCCAGAACATGCTCAACACCGTGAGGTTAACGTTGCTGGTGGAGGCGGGCAGCAGCAGGACCAGGCACAGCACCAGCAGCGTTATCGCGCCGCTTATCAGCGACGAGGCGTATTTGTTACCCAGCCTGCCAAACACAAGGCTGCCCACAATACCGGCGCCGCCCAGAACCAGAAGCAGCAGGGTCGCAAAGTTAGCGCTCAGCCCGGCGACGTTCTGTACAAAGGGTTCTATATAGCTGTAGGCCGTGTAATGCGCCGTGACGACGACCGCCGTCAGCACATAGATGCTGACCAGCGCCGGGCGACGGAACAGCTCGGGCACGCTCGAAAGGGAGCCCGAATGTTCGCTTGGCAGCCTGGGCAGCAGCTTCATCAGGCAGAACAGCGTGATGGTCGCCACCACGCCTATCGCAAAGAAGGTCGTACGCCAGCCGAAGTACTGGCCGACGATGCGGCCCAGCGGCAGCCCTAATACCATCGCCAGCGCGGTGCCCGTCGCGAGCAGGCTCAGCGCCTGCGCTTTTTTACCCGCCGGGGCCATGCGGATAGCCAGCGAGGCGGTAATCGACCAGAAAATAGCGTGGGCAAAGGCGATGCCGATGCGGCTTATCACCAGCACGGTAAAGTTCCAGGCGAGGAAAGAGAGCGCGTGGCTGCCGATAAACAACACGAAGATGCCGATAAGCAACCTGCGGCGCTCCACCTGGCTTGTCAGCAGCATAAACGGCAGCGACATCAACGCCACAACCCAGGCGTAGATGGTGAGCATAATGCCAACCTGCGCGGTTTCCATGCCGAAGCTGCCCGCAATATCCGACAGCAGCCCAACGGGTACGAATTCGGTGGTATTAAAAATAAAAGCCGCGACAGCAAGGGTAACGACCCGCAGCCACGCTGTCCGGCGTGAGACTGTGCTTAGTGTCATAAAATAGTTTCGCGTTGGTGAATGGAAAGTCAGAAGAGGAGGCGATCATAAAACCATCAACCCGGGCATACAACCTATTTTGTGATTTATGTCTCATTTTTTTGCCCGACTGTGAGCGCATAAAAAAACACATGCGGATACCGGGTCTCTCATGGCATGGTAGAGGTCACGCAGCCACCAGTAACAACACGGGATTTATGCTATGCAACCAATTGACTTTTATATGGTAGACGCCTTTGCGGATACCACTTTCGGCGGCAATGCGGCGGCGGTATGTCCGCTCACGGAATGGCTGCCGGACGCCACCTTATTAAAGATGGCAAAGCAGCATAACCAGTCGGAAACGGCTTTCTTTATCACCACCGACGAAGGGTTTGAGCTGCGCTGGTTCACCACCCAGGGCGAGATCAATTTGTGCGGCCATGCGACCCTTGCCGCAGCGCACGTTATCTTCGAATACTTCGATTACGCTGAGACGTCGATTCACTTTTCCACGCATTTTGTCGGCCCGCTTAGCGTTACGCGCAGCGGCGAGTGGCTGACGCTCGATTTCCCGGCGTGGGGCACGGAGCCGGTCATGCCGCTGCCGCTGCTGCTTGAGACGCTGGGCATCAGCGAATGCAAAGAGGTCCGCGTGGCGCGCGATTATATGGTCGTGCTGGAAACCCAGCAGCAGGTCGAGGCGGTGCGGGCGAATATTAACGCCATGATCCCGCTGGAGAAAATGGTCTGTATCACGGCGCCCGGCGAGGGCGAATATGATTTTGTCAGCCGCTTCTTCTGTCCTGGCGAAGCGGTGGCGGAAGATCCGGTCACCGGTTCCGCGCACAGTATGCTGATCCCCTACTGGGCAGAAAAGCTGGGCAAGACGCAGATGCTCGCCCGTCAGGTATCTGAACGCGGAGGGGATTTACGCTGCCAGCTGGCAGGGGATCGCGTGCTGATCGGCGGCAAGGCGGCGACTTACCTGATTGGCAAAGTGCTGCTGCGTTAATAGCTATAAAGCGCCCTTCGGCGGGGCGTTTTTATTTACGGCAAACGCTGAATATTCGCTTTAATCACCGTCAGCGAATGCGCGAACTTCTGCTGCTCGTCCGGGGCAAGCTGGAGTTCGATAATCTGCTGCACGCCGCTTTGCGCCAGCACCGCGGGCACGCCAACCGCCACGTCAGACTCGCCGTACTCCCCGTCCAGGATGCACGAGATCGCCAGCGCCCGGTGGCTGCCGGTGAAGATATTGCGGCAGATTTCGGCGATGGTGCCGGCAACGCCGTACTCGGTGCAGCCCTTGCGGCTGTAAATCTCAAATCCCTGCTTACGTACTTTTTCGGCAAGGCTCGCCATATCCAGCGCCTGACCCGTTTTGCGTTTATACACATCGGCGACCGGCGAGCCGTACACCGACGAATGCGACCAGACCGGGAACTGGGTGTCACCGTGCTCGCCGAGAATAAACGCGTCAATGCTTTGCGCGCCGATGTCCAGCGCCTCGGCCAGCGCGCGGCGCAGGCGCGTTGTATCCAGCCAGACGCCGGTGCCGATCACCTGACTGCGCGGCAAGCCGGAGAGTTTCCACACCTGGTAAGTGATGATGTCGCAGGGGTTGGTGGCAATCAGAAAGATGCCGTTGAAGCCGCTGCTCATCATGTCCGGAACAATTTTCGCCACGATGCGCGCGGTATTGGTCAGCTCATCAAGACGGGTCTGGCCGGGTTTCAGCGCGCCGCCGGAGACGGCGATAACCGCGATGTCTACATCCGCGCAGTCGCGGGATTCGCGGGTGCTGATTTTCATCATGCCGGGCATATAGGCCGCGGCGTCCGCTAAATCCTGGCAGTGGCCTTCGACGCGCTGCTTGTCCAGGTCCACGAGGATCAGCTCTTCGCAGATATTCTGGTTGAGCAATGCATAGGCCGCGGACGCGCCGACGTTTCCCGTGCCGATAATCATGACTTTGCGAGCTTTGGTATTCATTAGTGGCTCCGGCCTGCGAGTTATTTTCTGCTTTGTGAGTAAATTACACCGAAGCCGGAAAGGGAAAAATCAGTTTTTTTCCGCCGCCTGCTCATCAAGCGTAACGGCCCGATCCAGCAAGCTCATAAACGCATCCAGCTGGCGGGTTTTCGCGCCGCGCCGCCAGATAAGCCAGGTTTTCAGGTAGCGCCAGTCGGGCGACAGGGGCCAGGCGCTCGCCTGATGGCTGCCGGGCATGCTCTCAAGCATGCTGCGCGGCATCAGGGCCAGGCCCGCGCCGGCAATGACGCAGGCCAGCATGCCGTGGTAGGACTCCATTTCATGGATTTTCCCCGGAATCGCCTGGCCGTGATGAAACCAGCTTTCAAAGTGCCGGCGGTAGGAGCAGTTCGCCCGGAAGGCGTAAAGATTTGCGCCGTTGACCTGCTGCGGATCGGTTATCGGAGCGTGATCGGCCGGCGCTACGATCACCATTTCTTCTTCGTAGACGGCTAGTCCTTCCAGCGCGGGGTGCAGCACCGGCCCGTCGACGAAAGCAGCCGACAGCCTTCCTTCCAGCACGCCGTCTATCTGATCGCCGGACGGCCCGGTGGAAAGCGAAAGCTGTATTTTAGGATACCGTTGATTAAAAGCCGCCAGCAGGCCGGGAATGCGCACCGCGGCGGTACTTTCCAGCGAACCCAGCGCCAGCATGCCCTGCGGCTCATGACCGGAAACGACCATTCTCGCCTCGTCCACCAGCTCAAGGATGCGTTTGCTGTACTGCAGAAAGCTGTGGCCGGCGGGGGCGAGTTTCAGACGCTGGTTTTCACGGATAAACAGGTCGACGCCCAGATCCGCCTCAAGCTGCTTAATGCGCGTGGTGAGATTAGACGGCACGCGGTGCACCTTCAGGGCGGCGGCGTTGATGCTGCCGGTTTCCGCTACGGTGGTGAACATCTCAAGCTGAACAAGATCCATGATTCATTCTCATTTTGTGAATAACTGACTCAACATTATTCATTTTCCATCACTTCACCGCAAGCGTAGGGTAATTACACATTCTTTAATGAGGCGACACCATGCATTCTGTTACCGCGCAAACCCACGCGATCTCTGTTAACCCGGCGACCGGCCAGCAGCTCGCCGCCTATCCTTATGCGTCAGACGCCCAGCTGGATGCGGCGCTGGTGCGGAACCACAGCGCTTTTGCAGCCTGGCGGCAGGTGCCGGTTATGCAGCGCGCGCAAAAACTCCGGGATCTGGCCACGGTACTACGCGCTAATGCCGAAGCTGTGGCACAGACGATCGCCGCTGAGATGGGCAAACCTGTCGTGCAGGCGCGGGCGGAGGTCGCGAAGTCGGCCAGCCTGTGCGACTGGTATGCGGAGCACGGCCCGGCGATGCTGGACACCGAATCCACGCAGGTAGAAGAGAACAAGGCGGTAATTGAATACCGTCCGCTGGGGCCGATTCTTGCGGTAATGCCGTGGAACTTCCCGCTGTGGCAGGTGCTGCGCGGGGCGGTTCCCGTGCTGCTGGCGGGCAACAGCTACGTGCTTAAGCATGCGCCGAACGTCATGGGCTGCGCGTTGCTTATCGAAGAGCTGTTTATTAAAGCGGATTTCCCGGCGGGCCTGTTTGAAGTCATCAACGTGACGCCCGCAGGCGTGAGCCGGGCGATAAAGGATCCGCATATTGCCGCCATCACCGTGACCGGCAGCGGACGAGCCGGCGCCGCAATTGGCGCGCAGGCAGGAGCGGCGTTGAAAAAATGCGTGCTGGAGCTTGGCGGTTCCGATCCTTTTATCGTGCTTAACGACGCGGACCTGGATGAGGCCGTAAAAGCGGCGGTAGCCGGGCGTTTTCAGAACACCGGCCAGGTCTGCGCCGCGGCGAAACGATTTATCATCGAGGAGGGCGTTGCCCCGGCGTTCACCGAAAAGTTTCTTGCGGCCACGCAGCAGTTAAAAACAGGGGATCCTACTCTTGAGTCGACGCAGGTCGGGCCGATGGCGCGCTACGATCTGCGCGACGAGCTTCATCAACAGGTGACAACGTCACTTAAAGAGGGCGCTACGCTGCTGGCAGGCGGCGAGAAACTGGTCGGAGAGGGCAACTATTACGCGCCGACGGTGCTGGGTAATGTAACCCGGGAAATGACGGCGTTCCGCCAGGAGCTGTTCGGCCCGGTCGCGGCGATTAGCGTGGCCCGGAATGCCGAACATGCGCTTGAGCTGGCCAACGACAGCGAGTTTGGGCTTTCCGCCACCCTCTTTACCGCGGACGGCGATCTGGCCTGCGAGATGGCCGCACGCCTGGAATGCGGCGGCGTATTTATCAACGGCTACAGCGCCAGCGACCCGCGCGTGGCGTTTGGCGGCGTGAAAAAAAGCGGCTTTGGGCGCGAGCTTTCTCATTTTGGCCTGCATGAGTTTTGCAACGCGCAGACCGTGTGGAAAGATCGCCGATAATACCGCCGGGTGGATGACGGCCCGCGTCATTCACCCTTTCATAAATCTGAAATGGTTCTGTCATTTTCGCCAGCTACACTCGGCATCCTCAATGTGTTACTGAAGAAAATCATGAACATAAGTAAAATTTTCAGGGCAGGGAAGCCAGCCAGCCGGTCCTTTGGGCTCCTGAGCGGCGTTGTCTGCGTTATCGCGCTGTTTTCCGTTTTACAAATCATGTCGACCTTTCTCCTGTCCGCTATTTTGCGCGATACCCAGCGCGATGTTCTCGCAAGCGATCGGCGGCACGAACAGCAGGTATTTATGGATAAAGCGCGCAGCTCGCTGCTGATGGCAAGCGATCTGTTAAACCGGGCCGGCATCTATTTTCTGCAGGATAAAGAAACGGGCTCCGTGGGCAGCTGGAACAGCCTGCTGGACGAGGCGCAGGAAGCGCTCAAAGCTTCGGCCGCTGATTTTAACCGCTACCAACGGCTGCGCGACGCTAACAGCGAGGGGGAAAAGCAGCACAGCGAAGCGCTGGTCGGCAGCTACAGGCTATTTTTTGACGGCCTGAAAGAGCAGGCGGACGGCCTTGCGCAAAGCAGCGCCATCGACGCCTTTTTCGCCGTTCCGGTGCAGGCGTTTCAAAGCGATTTTAACGAGCGCTACGCCAGTTTCCAGAATGAAAACGAGCAGCAGACTCGTGCGGCCAGCGGCTCGCTGCTGCGGAGTCTCGGCCACGCTCAGAATATGTTTATCGCCGCGCTGGGCGTATTGATGCTGGTAGCGCTCGGCGTCTGGCTGGCCGTGACGCGCTGGGTTATCAGGCCGCTCAGCGAGGTGATCGCCCATATTGATGTCCTTGCCGCAGGCGATCTTTCACGCGCGCCGCCTGTACAAACGCACGTGAACCGGGAAGTGAATCAGCTGGGCGGCAGCGTGGTGGCGATGCAGCAGGGGCTGCAGCATCTGGTTGAGGAAGTACGGGACGCCGCCGCGACGATGGCGCTGAACATCAACCAGCTGGCGGAAGGGAACCAGAAGCTGTTCAGCCAGTCCACGCGGCAGGAGCAGGAGCTGCAGAGCGTGACCAGCCACATCACCGAGCTGGGTTCGCGTGTAAAGGAGAACAGCGACTATGCACGGCTTGCGAACCTTCGCGCCGACGAGGCCCGTGAAATCGCCGCCGGCGGCGACCGGATGATGCAAACGGTGAATGACTCGATGCAGGCTATCGTTACGCAGTCCTCCGAGATGCGCGGCATCGTGGCGATGATTGACGGCGTGGCGTTTCAGACCAATATCCTGGCGCTTAACGCCGCCATTGAGGCGGCGCATGCGGGCAACCACGGAAGAGGGTTTGCGGTGGTGGCCAAAGAAGTCGGGCTGCTGGCGCAAAAGAGCAGCCGGTCCACGCGTAATATCCAGGCCCTGATCAACGACGCCGTGCAGGGGGTTGAGCAAGGTTCGGACGCGGTAACGGTGCTGGAGACAAATCTGCAGAAGGTCATCGCCGTGGTGAATAAACTCAGCGGCCTGCTAAGTGAAATCTCCGCCGCCACGCTCAATCAGGGAGAGAGCGTGCACCACGTAACGAAACGTATTGCCGCGCTTAATGAAGTGGCGACGCAAACCAACCGGCTGATCCGCGAAACCTCTGGTTCATCAAGGCTTCTGCGCGACGAATCATCTCGCCTGGAAAGCGCGGTGGCGCGCTTTAATCTGCCGGCGCCGCAGCGTTACACATTGTAAAACTTTATCGAGGATATTAACGGCGTCGCGGCGCCGTATTCCTGTCGGTTTTACCCTTTTTATACCATGCTTTATTCACCCTCTATTTGCTGTGAATGCAACATCATGGACATAGAATCACGTCGTCAACTCAGTGAATTACGCAGGCAGGGCAAGCGGGAACGCGAGGAGCTGCTCGCCGATCCTGCGGATTGTGAACCGGAAACTACCTTCGGGCAGCGAATGGCGGATGTGATAACCGGCGGTATCGCCACCTGGACTTTTATCCTGGCGCAAACCGCCATTATTATCGTCTGGACCACCTACAATCTGCTCTCCAGGAAAAGCGGCTTTGACCCTTATCCGTTCGTATTATTAAACCTGTTTCTCTCATTCCAGGCGGCTTATACCGCGCCGGCTATTATGATGAGCCAGAAACGGCAGAATATTAACGACAGCCGCCGCACGGAAATGGAATCCAACGTTAACGTTAAAACCGATCTTGAACTCTATGCGCTGCATGAAAAAATCGATGCGATAAAAGATAAGGACATCGCTGAATTAAAAAACTGCGTTAACGAACTGCTCGAAGAATTAAGAAAGGTACGCCCACCCACGGCCAACAGCGCCTGACGGTCTCTTACGCCATCCCTGGCCCGTTTTCACCTGCCTGCGAGCGATACTCTGATATAATCCGGGACCTTAAGCCCCCGCCGCTCAGGAGATTGTGGTGCCAGGTTTGTTGGATAATCCATTGCTGGAAGAGATTCTGGCGCAGGTCAGACCGCTTATCGGTCAGGGTAAAGTTGCGGATTATATTCCCGCGCTGGCGGAAGTCCCCGCCGATAAGCTAGGCATAGCCGTCTGTACCGTTAACGGCGAAACGTTCTGCGCCGGCGACGCGCAGGAGCGTTTTTCTATCCAGTCTATCTCGAAAGTGCTGAGCCTTGTGCTGGCGATGGGCCGCTACGAAGAAGATGAAATCTGGCGGCGGGTGGGAAAAGAGCCTTCCGGTCAGCCCTTCAATTCGCTGGTGCAGCTGGAGCTTGAACAGGGCAAGCCCCGCAACCCCTTTATCAATGCCGGCGCGCTGGTGGTGTGCGACATGCTGCAAACGCGCCTGAGCGCGCCGAGGCAGCGCATGCTTGAAGTGGTGCGCCTGCTCGCCGACAAAACGGATCTGGCTTACGATACGCGGGTTGCGAAATCGGAGTTTGAGCACTCCGCCCGCAATGCGGCCATCGCCTGGCTGATGAAGTCGTTCGGTAACTTTGATAATGACGTCATCACCGTTCTGCAAAACTATTTCCATTATTGCGCGCTGAAGATGAGCTGCCTTGAGCTGGCTAAAACCTTTCTTTTTCTGGCCAATCAGGGGCGCGCGCTACAGCTTGATGAGCCTGTTATCAGCGCCCGGCAAACGCGTCAGATAAACGCCCTGATGGCGACAAGCGGAATGTACGACGGGGCCGGCGAATTCGCCTTCCGCGTTGGCATGCCGGGCAAATCGGGCGTCGGCGGCGGGATTATTGCCATCGTGCCGCACGAGATGTCGATTGCCGTCTGGTGTCCGGAGCTGGACGCCTCAGGGAACTCTCTGGCCGGCACCGCCGCGCTGGAGATTCTTGCGCAGCGCATCGGCCGCTCTATTTTTTAAGGCGGCCGGCTATCTGCCGCAATCGGCCATACCAGCGCTATAAGTATTTCCTCTGGCGCGCCTTATTGACGTCTTTTCGCAGGTCAGCCAGATTACAGAGCACTCTGGTGCTCTGGATCCTACAAAATGTCCGATTTTTTTATCCGTCCGCTGCCTTTTTCTGAATTTGACTCCCGCCTTGCTGAACTCAATGAAGTACTGATCGGCTGCGTGGCGGACGGCGCTTCGGTGAGCTTTATGCATCCGCTCTCCGGCGAGAAAGCCGCGAGTTTCTGGCAGGGCGTTGCCCGCGGCGTAGCAAAGCAGCAGCGCGTGGTTCTGGTCGCCGAAAATGAGCTTCAGCAGATAGTGGGCACCGTGCAGCTGATTCTCGACCAGCCGGAAAACCAGCCTCATCGCGCCGACGTGGCGAAGCTGCTGGTTCACCCGCGCGCCCGTCGTCGCGGCGTCGCACAGCGGTTGATGCAGCGGCTGGAGGCCTGCGCTCAGGAAGCCGGAAAATCCGTGCTGGTGCTGGATACCGCAACCGGAAGCGATGCGGAGATTTTCTACCGCCAGCTTGGCTGGATACGGGTAGGGGATCTGCCTAAGTACGCCCTGATGCCTGACGGCGCGTTCTGCTCAACCACTTTCTATTTCAAACATCTTTAGTTATTCAGAAGAAAGAGCGCCGGTTAACGGACGGCGAGGCTCTTCTGAACTGACCTGTCAGGTGAAAAACTTGGTATACATCTCATGCCGGGAACGCCTTAATTGGTATAACAACTTTCCTTGATCAAAACGGGGTTTCACCTTTTTTCCTTCTGCTAGTGTTGACGGGACCTGATTGCTGGTTCGTCACCTCTGATGCTAACGAAGGAACATAACAGTGAATACGCTAAACCGTCATGATTTTCCCGGCGCGCAATATCCCTCTCGTATTATCCAGTTCGGAGAAGGCAACTTTTTACGCGCCTTTATCGGCTGGCAGATAGATTTACTTAATGAGCACACGGATCTTAATGCCGGTATTGAGATTGTACGCCCCATCGACAGCGCTTTTCCGCCGTCGCTATCAACCCAGGACGGCCTTTACACCACCATTATTCGCGGCCTGAACGAGCAGGGCGAAGCCGTCAGCGACGCGCGTCTTATCCGTTCGGTCAATCGCGAAATCAACGTTTATCAGGACTATGACGAGTTTTTGCAACTTGCGCATAACCCGGATATTCGCTTCGTGTTTTCGAATACCACCGAAGCGGGCATCAGCTACCACGCGGGCGATAAGTTTGAAGATAAGCCGGCGGCAAGCTATCCGGCCAAACTGACCCGTTTGCTGTTCGAACGTTTCTGCCGCTTTGATGGCGCAGCCGACAAAGGATGGGTGATCGTTCCCTGCGAGCTTATTGATTACAACGGCGAAGCGCTGCGGGAGCTGGTGTTGCGCTATGCGCAGGAGTGGGCGCTGCCGACGACCTTTAGCCAATGGCTGCAGGAAGCCAATACCTTCTGCTCCACGCTTGTCGACCGCATCGTTACCGGCTACCCGCGCGACGAGGCCGCCGCTATTGAAGCGCAGCTTGGCTATAAGGATGCTTTCCTGGACACCGCGGAGCACTTCTACCTGTTTGTTATTCAGGGCCCCGCCTGGCTGGCAAAAGAGCTGCGCCTCGATCGTTATCCGCGTAACGTGCTTATCGTCGATGACATTAAGCCCTATAAGGCGCGCAAGGTCGCTATTCTGAACGGCGCCCATACGGCTCTGGTGCCGGTTGCCTGGCTTGCGGGTCTGAACACCGTCGGCGAGGCGATGAAAGATGCGGAAGTTTGCCGCTTTGTGGAGCAAACCATCAGCGAAGAGATCATCCCGGTGCTGGATTTACCCCGCGACGAACTGCTGTCGTTTGCCCGGGCCGTCACCAGCCGGTTCCGCAACCCCTACATTCAGCATCAGCTTTTATCCATCGCGCTAAACGGCATGACCAAATTCCGCACGCGTATTCTGCCGCAGCTTTTAGCGGGCCTTGAAGCCACCGGCAAACTGCCGCCGCGCCTGACGTTCGCTCTTGCCGCGCTGATTGCGTTTTATCAGGGCGAGCGTAACGGCGAAAGCTATCCGCTGCAGGACGACGAGCGCTGGCTGGTGCTTTATCAACAGCTGTGGGCGGATCTGCGCGACCAGCAAATTAATATGCAGCAGCTGGCGCACAGGGTGTTAAGCGACAGCAGCCACTGGGAGCTGGACCTGACCCAGGTGCCGGGCTTAGTCGACCGGGTCGCTGAGGAACTGCTGCTGATTCAAAGCCGGGGCATGCGCGCGGCGCTGGCTCGTTACCGCTGATTTTTACATGTTATAGTGCCTGTCATTTGGTCTGGCAGGCGCTGTACGCATGGAAAATTCCGCCCTCTGGTTTCGCAAATTCGGCCAGCCCGAACGGGTGCTGGCCCTCGAAAATGCCGCTTTAACGCCGCGCGCCGCGGGTAAACTTCGCGTGCAAATGCTTTATTCCCCCGTTAACCCCTCCGATCTTATTCCCGTTACCGGCGCTTATCGCCATCGTGTTGTTCCGCCTCGCGTTGCCGGCTATGAAGGCGTGGGGGTGGTGGCCGGCGCCGACGATCCGGCGTTAATTGGCCTGCGGGTGTTGCCTTTGCGAGGCGAGGGAACCTGGCAGCGCTGGCTGGACTGCGATCCCCTGTGGGCGGTGCCCGTACCTGATGCCGTGCCCGACGTTCTTGCCGCGCGCGGTTATATCAATCCGTTAGCGGCCTACGTGATGCTCAGAAAGTGGCCGGTGCGCGGAAAAAAGGTATTGCTGAGCGCCGCAACATCTTCCTGCGCGGGGCTACTGGCGCAGTGGGCGATAAGCCAGGGAGCGCAAGCGGTGTTCGGAGTTTATCGCCCGCAAAATCAAAGCGCGGCGCCTGATCTGGACGGGATTATTCCCGTCAGCATTGACGATACAAGCGGGCTGCGGCTGGCCGCCGGGCAGGCTGACGTTGTCTTCGACGCCGTTGGCGGCGAGCTGGCAACGGCTTTGCTGCTGCATATGCGGCCGGGCACGGAGTTTGTTTCATACGGCCTGCTCAGCGGCAGGCTTTATCAGCTAACGGGCGGAAGCATTCATCCGCAGCGCTTCCATCTGCGCGATACGCTCGCCGTCACCGCGCCCGATGAGTGGCAGCGGTGGTTTATTGATTTGTGGAAGATGCTAGCGGTAAGCCGGCTGCCGGAAGTACGCTTGTTTCCGCTGGAAAACTGGCGCGAGGCTTTAGAAGCGTTTGCCGTTCCCGGAAGGCGCGGCAAACCGATGCTGAGGATGTAGCGCCCGAAAGGGCGCATTATCTTAAGGCTTATCGCCCATAATCGCCTGCAGGGCCTCGTCGTCCGGCAGACCCTGATGCTGCTGAAGGCGACCGTCTTTATTGAGATAATAAATAGAAGGGGTGGCGCTGCCGCCCAGCTCATCCATCAGCGCCAGGTTGTTTTTCAGCGCTTCGGTAATTTGCGGGGTGACGGCCGCAGGGGCCGTGAGCGCCATTTTTCCCTGGCTGTTTTCATAATCCGCCAGGGTTTTCACCGGGTCCCTGGCCATCATGATTGCCGCCGCCTTTTGGGCGCTGTCCGGACGCAGCATGCCGACCATCAGCACCCGCAGCTGTACCTTGCCCGAGGCCAGCCAGGGCTGCGCCTGGTGCCAGAACTGGGTGCAGTACGGGCAGTAGGGATCGGCAAAGGCATAGACGATATGCGGCGCATCCGCTTTACCCGCTGCTATCCAGCGGTTTTTTTCCAGCTTCTGCCACATCTCTTTGGCCATCGGGGCGTAAACCCACTTTTCGACCTGCTCATCGCTAAGGTTCCTGCCGGATGCGTCGACTAAATTGCCCATAATCGCATGCTGCTTATCAGGGGTCAGATAGACGGTGGTGCCTTGCCCCTGGTACTGCATGGCATAGCCCTGAAGATCGCCCGGCGCTTTAAATTCGCCTTTAAGCTCAAAGCCCTGCTTTTGCAAAGCTGCAATCGGGGCAGGAAGCGTGGGTTCCGCCGCCGTCACGGAGGCGGCGGCGAGAAGCGTGAGAGGTAAAACCCAGCCTGCTGCAGTTTTCATTAGTCGTCCTTAGCCCGGTTAACGGATTTTGACCAGCGTTCGTCCCTGGATTGCGTTGTTCAGAAACGCCCCGGCAACCGCAGGCGCTTCTTCGAGCGAAATTTCCGTTGCCGCATCTGCATAGAAGCTTTCCGGCAGCACTTCCGCCAGTCTTTGCCATGCCGCGGTACGGCGGGCAAGAGGAGCGCTGACAGAGTCCACGCCCTGCAGGCGAACGTTACGTAAAATAAACGGCATAACGGTAGTCGGCAGTTCGAAACCGCCGGCCAGGCCACAGGCCGCCACGCAGCCGGAATAATTTATCTGCGCCAACACTTTCGCCAGCACCGCGCCGCCAACCGTATCTACTGCGCCTGCCCAGAGCTGTTTTTCCAGCGGACGGGTTTGCGCAAAATCGCTGCGCGGAACAATCCGGGCGGCGCCAAGCTTTTGCAGGTAATCGTGCGTGCTTTCACGGCCCGTTACGGCGGCAACCTGGTAACCAAGCGCATGGAGCAAGGCTACCGCGGTGCTGCCCACGCCGCCGCTTGCGCCTGTCACTACCACTTCTCCTGATTCGGGCGTCACGCCTGCTTCTTCAAGAGCCATCACGCACAGCATTGCTGTCAGGCCGGCGGTGCCGATAATCATCGCCTTGCGGGCGGTTAAACCCGCGGGAAGAGGGACCAGCCAGTCGCCCTTCACCTGCGCCTGTTCCGCCAGGCCGCCCCAGTGGTTTTCTCCCACGCCCCAGCCGGTTAAGACAACCTGCTGGCCCGCGCTGAAGCGCTCGTCGTTGCTGTGGTTCACTACGCCTGCGAAATCAATCCCCGGCACCATCGGGAAGTTGCGAATAATTTTGCCTTTTCCGGTAATCGCCAGCGCGTCTTTATAATTGAGCCCGGACCAGTCGACATCAACCAGCACCTCATCGGGGCCCGCAGCGGGAAGCGCGGTTTGTTTTACGCTTGCCAGGGTTTTACCTTCGGCCTGCTCAAGAACTATCGCTTTCATTATTTATCCTCGTTAATCATTAAATGGCGTTAGCAGATATTGGCTTGCAGGGCGCGTTTGAAAAACGCCCAGAAATCATCCAGCGGTTCCGTGCTGCAATAGAGCTTTGCGCGCATGACCGCGCCTTCCCAGCCCGTCCAGAAAGTGATGGCCAGTTCAGGGGCAGGCCGCGTGTCCGCGATCTCGCCGCAGCTGATGGCTTCCTGCAGGCAGCGGGCAATGCGCGTTTGCCAGTCATAAAGGACAGACCTGAGCACTTCGGCAAAGGTGTCCGGCAGCAGCGGCGATTCCTGCAATAAATTGCCGACCAGGCATCCGCGCGTGAAGTTAAAACGCGCCATGCCAGCGCCCGCGGAACGCACGAAGTCATCAATGCGGGCAAGGGGAGACAGGTTATCGTTTAGCAGATGCTTATCGAGCTTTTGCGCAAAGTAGACCTGATAGGCCGCAAGCACGGCCAGGCCAAAGGCTTCTTTGTTGGTGAAGTAGTGGTAGAAGGAGCCTTTCGGCACGCCGACAGTTTTGACGACGCTATCAATGCCTGTAGAGAGAAAGCCGCTTTCGGTGACCATCGCCACGCCGGCGCGGATCAGCGCTTCACGGGTATCCGTAAACTCTCTGTCTCTTCTTGGGGGCCGTCCCCGACGGGGTTTCATCACTGCAGCGTCTGTCATCAGAATTTAGACCGATCGTTTTTTAATTGCCATTACCCTATGCCTGTTTGGCTAAGCAATCAATATTGCGCCGCAAAAGTTGCAGAATAGTTTGATTTCGCTCAGTTTAAGGAGGTGGACTATTCCCCTGGAGGCAGACCTTCAGCCATCTGAAAGAGCGGGATGCACCATCCTGATTTCCTCTATGCGCCTTTTTCCCATGTTGATCTGGCAGCTTAATGCTATTAATCCATAACCATTAATTCCTTCAGCCCCTGTGCTGGCTGCCTTACAATAGTCCTGACGATACTTAAGCCATAACGCCTGACTATGGATAAAAGATTTCTTCATCTCTTCACGTTGCTCTTGTTCCCCCATCCACCATTGGCTGTAATCGTAATTTGAAATTTCTTTTAATTTATCCTGATAGATGTCATTCAATTCTTTTTCTGTTCGCTTACTTAACGAGCTCAGGCATTCACTATTAATATCACCATTTTTTTCTGCGCAGGCATCCACATCCTTGTTTTTGATAATGGTCGATGAATTTAATTGGCCATGGCAATTCATAGTCGAAAAGGATAAAACTATGCCAAAGATGGACTGTGAAAAATATTTACTCATTTACCTAAGCTCCTCAACCTTATTTCATTTCTGCGTCTATTGTCCTTACATCATCGGGATAATTGGAACCACAAATTCAGGTTGAATGGTTTTTAGGAAATTTGCCCGGGGTTTTATCCTGGTTTTGTTCAGAATATTCAGCATGCCTTCATCGTTCATCGAGCGCGGGGTTGCAAGAACCATTACCGTTTGGCTAAGCAGTCAATAATGCGCCGTGGGAGTTGCAGAATAGTTTAATTTCGCTCAGTTTAAGGAGGTGGACTATTCCCCTGGAGGCAGAGCATGAAAGTCAGGCTGGCATCACCCCATGAGGCGCACGCGCTGTGGAATATCCGCAACCAGGCGATAAGATACGGCTGTCGCGAAAGCTATACGGCAGAGACGATCGCGGCCTGGACGCCTGAAGCAATGCCCGCAACTTTTCCCCGCGCCGTGGCGAATAATCCTTTCTTCGTCGTAGACGCTCCCACAAACCACAGGCCCGCTGCTACCGGCTTTCTGGATCTGGCCTCCGGTTCGGTAGAGGCCGTCTTCACGCTGCCGGCATTTTTAGGGCAGGGGATGGCCAGCAGGATTTTGCAGGCGATAAAAGAAGAGGCGATAAAACGAGGGTTCACCCAGCTAACCCTTTCATCAACGCCGAACGCCTACACGTTTTATGAAAGAAACGGCTTTACCCTTATTCAGGAGGCGCTTTATCCGTCATCTTTGGCTGGAACCAGCCTGCGCTGTATGGAGATGGTTTGCGTACTGGATGACTAATCCGCTTATTGCACAAGGCTTTTAGAGTCAGTAAGGTGTGCGCAATTTCTCAAGTATCGCAGGAAAAAACATGACCACACATTCCTCAAAAGATCCGCTGCACGGCGTTACTCTTGAAGCATTGCTGACCGATCTGGTGGCTAAATACGGGTGGGCAGAACTGGCGAAGCGTATCAACATTAACTGTTTTAAAAGCGATCCGAGCATCAAATCCAGCCTGAAATTCCTGCGCCGCACGCCCTGGGCGCGCAAGGAAGTGGAAGAACTTTATATTGATTCTCTGTCAGACAAATCCGCGCCAAAAGAGCCGCCAGCCGATAACCCATGGGCAAACTGGCAGGGCAAAAAGAACCAGCAGTCGTGAAAATACGAAAAACTAATGAAAAAGACATTGAGCGTTTAGCTGCAATTGAACGCTCGGCGGATCGCGCCTTTTTAAGCTTACCGACGCTGGCCTGGGTGGCTAACGACGGGGTAATGCCGGTTGAAACTCACCGGAGATTGATTGCTGAGGGATTTTCCATCGTCGCGGTTGATCAGGATGATACGCCCGTCGGATTTCTTAGCGCAGAATGTAAAGATGGCGAGATGCACATCCTCGGGCTGGCTGTTGAGCAAGGCTGTCAGGGTCAGGGAGTCGGTACACAATTGCTTTCCCGGGCGATTGAAGATGCAAAACAGGAACACAGGCAAGCCATAACGCTGACTACATTCCGGGATGTAGCCTGGAACCAGGGATTTTATGAACGAAATGGATTTAAGGTGCTAGACAAAGATGAACTGTCTGCGCAGCTAAAAGAAATTCTGCTCCATGAAATAGAACATGGCTTCCTGGCTGAAACACGCTGTGCAATGCAGCTTAGTCTGCCGAAGCCAATTTGATTGAGCGACGATCGTTGAAAGGCGCAGGAGGCTGCATCCAAAGTGAAAATCATCGTTATGCGAGCCGACATGAGGATTGCTGTATGAGCACAACCAACGTGGGCAAATCCTTAGCGCAGCCAGATATGATGACCTTGGTGCGCATAATGTATATTATGTTAAATAGCATATCCTGATAAGTAGCTTCATAAAGCCAACCCTCGCTTATAGCCTTCTCCTCTGTAACAATGAAAAGTATCAATGCGTTCTGAGTTTCCATCAACCTCGCCACAGGTTAAGACTCTGAACCTCTCCCGTATTCGGGGATACGGGAGATAATCGATTTAACGCTTCAGCTTTTTCTCAAGAAACTGGAAAACTTTATCTAAATTCTCTTTCGCCTCAAATTCGGCTGTGCCGTGTCCTGCGCCCTGAAGCTGAACGTAGGCAACATTATCTTCACCAATCATAGCTTGTAACGCTGCGGCAAAATTTTCGCTTTGTTGGGTTGGCACGATGGGATCTTCCGTACCATTCATCAGAAAAAATGGAACGGTATCCTTGGAAATATAGCTCTGCGGATTAGCAAATTTTACTAAATGGGGAATTTTACTGATTTGCACACCCATATATTGTGATTCCCCCGAGTCCGCGGCATTGTGAATTTGCAATGACTTTTTACCGCTGGCTTTGAATTGAGCATCCATCGCACTAAAGTCGGTCGGGCCAAAGAAGCTGACGACTGCATTCACGCGGCTACTTTGCTCTGCATTGCCCTGGGTTAAATCTTCCAGCGCAGGATTGCCTGTCGTTGTGCCAAGCATTGAGGCTAAATTGGCCCCTGCTGAATCCCCCCACGCCACCACCTGGTTAGCATCTAAGCCATATTTTTCCGCGTTCGCTTTGACAAAACGCACCGCAGCTTTCACATCGTACACTGCCGCGGGGAAAGCCGCCTCGCCCGCCAGCCGGTAGTTGATCGACACTACGGCATAGCCCCGCTTTAGCCCTGTCATTGGGGCGTCTACTTCGCTAGTGCGTTTATCGCCTGAAATAAAACCGCCGCCGTGAATGGCGACGATCACCGGATATGGCGCTTTGCCTTTGTTGGGCAGGTAGATATCTAATTTTTGTGCGTTCGACTGGTTGGCATAAGGCACATCAAGCCATTTTTGAGTGACGCCATGCGTATTCACCGGTGGCATTTTGCTCATTATTTCACGCAATGAATCCATGTTAGCAGACGGTTCACTAGCCATAACATTCACGCCCCCAAGCGCTAATATTCCAAAGGTAAAAAAGGTCGCGAATTTTTTCATTGTATTGTTTCTCAATTTAGAATCAGCACAAGCCTGCTAAGAAATAAAAAAGGCGTGCAGAACACGCCCCAAAATGGCATTAAAGTGCTGCTTTAACCGCAGTAGCTAAATCCTGCGTTGGGCGACCGAGCAGACGGGAAAGCGTTCTGTCGGTTGAGAATAAGCCCCCTTTTGAGGCATCCACATCTGCCTGAGCAAGTAAGTGCGCCAGGCCTTCTGGCAAACCTGCTTTTAACAGCGCGCTTTCGTAATCTGCGGCGGGAATATCCACATATGGGATCTCTCTACCCGTTTGTTTGCTGATTTCTGCTGCTAATTCCGTAAGGGTGTAGGCGTTGTCTCCGGCCAGTTCGTAAGTTTGGTTATCATGCCCTTCGCCGAATGCAACATTTGCTGCGGCTTCCGCATAATCGGCACGTAATGCGGAGGAAATTTTCCCGTCTTTTGCCGAGCCGTAAAATGCATTTAACGCTAATGCCGGTTGCACAGAAACGGTATAGTTTTCGGTGTACCAGCCGTTACGCAAAATCGTATAAGTGAGTCCTGATGCTTTTAATGCCTGTTCGGTAGCAATGTGTTCACCTGCCAGTAAACCAACGGTATTTCCACTGGTTGCACCGAGTAAGCTGGTGTAGATAATATGCTTCACCCCGGCTTTTTTCGCCGACTCGATCACGTTTTTATGTTGTACTTCACGCTGGCCCACTTCACTACTTGATACCAGAAGAAGCGTATTTACGCCTTGCAGCGCTTCCACTTGCCCTTCCACTTTTGAATAATCAAATGCCCGAGCTTCCGCCCCTGAAATTTTTGCCGGATTACGTACAAGGGCGATTACGTTTGCCCCTTTTTCCTGCAATTTTGCCAGCGCGATTGCACCGAATTGACCTGTTGCACCTGTGACTGCGATAGTTTTCATCACGTTTTCCTTTGAAAAATAAATTGAAACTCAATGATTGCCGAAGCGTTCGGCGGCGATGCGATTAATTATAGGTCAAGACTTACTTTTAGGAAGTACATACAAAAGTGTAAGCATGAGAGTAATTTGCAATTTCCACATAACAGATTGATTTTCAATGAAATAAATTTTATGGGTTTTATAGAAATCGGTTATCTGGTCTTAGAAACAGACCGTTCTGACGGGTTTTTGTGTTTTTAGTTGTAGGCGGGCCCTGAACTCACTAAACTTCTTTTTAGTAAGTGATTATTTTTAATAAGGGTTGAAAATGCACGATCAGTTGAATCAAACCGCGCTGCGCGAGACGATCCCTGAAGAATTTTTCGTAGACGGCAGAATGGTGGGCAATGTGTTGCTTTCACAATGCCCTTCCCGCGAAATTTTGCACCAGATAATGGGCAAATGGGGATTGCTGGTGATGTTAGTACTGAAAAATGGCACCAAACGCTTTGGCGAGCTTCGCCGGGAGGTGCAGGGTGTCAGCGAACGAATGCTGACCCAAACGCTACAGCAGCTTGAAGAAAACAAAATGTTGGTGCGGAAATCCTTCAACACCGTCCCGCCCCACGTTGAATATACCCTCACGCCGCTTGGCGAAGAGGCCGCGAGTAAAATTAAAGAGCTGGTGGATTGGCTGCAGTCCAATATTGGGGATATTCTGGTTAAGAAAATAGCGAAATAGAAAGGCAGTAAATGAGCCCGCACTGCTGCTCCGGATTCAGCGTAACCATCAAGCATATCCGGGGATATAAATACTGGCGCCCGCATTTATCCACGAGCCTGCCCGCCTGGCTTATTGACTAAAATGCGAATAATAAGAGAATGATTCTTTCAGTGCGTCGGTCAGAAAAAACGGAGTCTATCATCAGCTGTTCTTGTCGCTTTTCGCGCATCGCCAAAGTGAAGCAGTCGGGCGCCCTTCTTGCCGCTGCGCTTTTACTTGCCAGCTGCGCCTCTGCGCCGCCGCAGTCGCTTGTTACTCCGCTTCCTCATGGCGTTAAGCCTGCGCCGGGTAAAGCGGCCCGGGATCAGGAAGAGCTGCGCGGCGTCTGGCTGACGACGGTTTCCCGCCTTGACTGGCCGCCCGTAGCGTCAGTTAACGGCGACGGCGCCGCCAGCCGCATTGGCCAGCAGCAAAAAGCGCTGACAGATAAATTAGATAATTTGAAAAGCCTCGGCATCAATACCGTGTTCTTCCAGGTTAAGCCCGATGGCACCGCTATGTGGCCGTCCAAAATTTTGCCGTGGTCAGATATGCTGACCGGCCATATTGGCGAAGATCCAGGTTACGATCCGCTGCAGTTTATGCTCGACGAGGCCCATAAACGCGGCATAAAAGTCCACGCCTGGTTCAATCCCTATCGCGTCTCCGTTAACACCAGGCCTGCCACCGTTGCGGAACTTAATCGTACCCTGACGCTACAGCCGCCCAGCGTGTTCGTGCTGCACCGCGACTGGATACGCACGTCCGGCGAGCGCTTCGTGCTCGACCCGGGTATTCCTGAGGTGCGAGACTGGATAACCAGCATCGTGGCCGAAGTGGTTACGCGCTATCCCGTTGACGGCGTACAGTTTGATGACTACTTCTATACCGAATCACCCGGCTCGGCGATTAATGACGCCCAAACGTTCAGAACCTATGGCGCAGGCTTTAGCGCAAAAGCGGACTGGCGCCGGCACAATACCCAGCAATTAATTGAGCAAGTTTCCCGCACTATCAGGCAGCTGAAACCCGGCGTGGAGTTTGGCGTCAGCCCTGCTGGCGTATGGCGCAACCGCTCGCACGATGCGGCAGGTTCCGATACCCGAGGCGCTGCGGCATATGATGAATCCTATGCCGATACCCGCCGCTGGGTACAGCAGGGTTTGCTGGATTATATCGCCCCGCAGCTGTACTGGCCCTTCGCGCGCGACGCGGCCCGCTATGACGTGCTCGCAAAATGGTGGGCGGAGGTGGTGAAGCCGACAAACACGCGCCTTTATATCGGCGTTGCGCTGTATAAAGTGGGGATGCCATCGAAGAACGAGCCGGACTGGATGATAAACGGCGGCGTGCCGGAGCTAAAAAAACAGCTGGATTTGAACGAGTCGCTGCCGCAAATCAAAGGCACCATTCTGTTCAGAGAGAACTATCTCAATCAGCCGCAGACCCGGGAAGCCGTGGGCTATCTCAAAAGCCGATGGGGAAACTGAACAAGTCCGCATGCCCATCGTTTGCCGTAACGACTAAGCCTGATGGAAAGTGATAGCAAATCCCTGTTCCTGCCAGTGCTCCAGCTGTTCCTGCTGGCGCCGCGATAGCCCTTTACCCGTCCACACAAAGATTTGCTGGCCGGGAAAGAGTTCGGGACGCGGCGAGTCAAGCGGCTCCGCCAGCACATCGATGCGCCAGCCGCGCCGGGAAAGACGCCAGGCTTCGAGCCACAGGCGCGTGCGGTCATCGCTGTCCCAGCCGATGAGCAGCGCGTCTTTGCCTTCTTTATTACGTGAATCGGCAATGCTCAGAACGGCATAATCGATCAGCACGCCATCGAGCATGCTGCACATGGCGCGGGCGGTGTTTTGATCGCGGCTTAGCCGCTGACGAACGGGAATAAAAATATGATCGATTAGCGCGTCAACGGGGCATTCCAGCCCTATTGCGGTAATTTTTTCGCGCAGCTTAGCGGGATGGACAAAGCGCAGCACGGCCATCATATCTTCCTGCAGCGAGGTCCAGTCGTCATGCACCGTAACCTTACTGCCTTCCAGCAGCGCCTTGACCTTGCTAACCGGCACCCCGCTTTTTATCCAGCGCTTAATCTCTTCGATGCGCTGAATGTCTTCCTCATCAAACTGGCGGTGGCCGCCTTCACTGCGCTGGGGCTTAAGCAGCCCGTAACGACGCTGCCAGGCTCGCAGCGTCACGGGGTTAATTGCGCATCGTTCGGCGACTTCGCCGATACTGTAAAAGGCCATTGATTCCCTCACACTTAAAACGTCCGTGTCCAAACTAAACAATCCTGACAGGCTGTACAAATAATTTTATATTGTACAACTAAGCATCGTGCCCTGCTCTCTTTTCGGGCCAGGTCACCGGCGGGATGCCGTTAAAACACGGGCTGGCGAACAGGTGGCCCTGAAACTGCGAAATACCCGCGGACTCCAGCCACATCCACTCTTCCGCCTTCTCGACCCCTACGGCGGAAACCGCTATTTCTAGGGAAGAGCAGCATTTAATGATCGCCTGAATAATAGCCTGGCGGGGGCCGCTTTTATGCACGTCCTGAATCAGGTCACGGTTGATTTTGATTCTGTCGGGCTGAAACTGCGCCAGCAGCAAAAGCCCGGCGAAGCCCGCGCCGAAGTGGTCGATGGCCACGCTTAAGCCTGCGGCTTTCAGCTGCCTTATCGCATCGGTGAACTCGTCAAGGCGCGAGATAACCTCGCTTTCGGTGAACTCAACGATAACCTGCTCCGGCACCAGCCCGTTGGCTTTTATTTCCTGCAGCAGGAAGCTCACCGCGCCGGGAACTTTAACCAGCGTCATCGGAAGCAGGTTCACCGACAGCGTTTGTTCCCTGAGCTTTAACGCGCCGGCCATAGCAAACGCCACCTTCTTGCTTCTGAGATCGGCCTCGTAGAGTTCGTTGCCGGTTAATCCCGCGAAACAGGCCTGCGGCGACTGGCCGTCGGGCGTACGGAGCAAGGCCTCAAGGGAGACAATTTGCTGGGCGAACGGGTCGATAATCGGCTGAAAGGCAAAGCTGCAGTCCGCCTGGTTATCGGCAATCAGGGTTTGCGCGCTTTTTGCGCCGTCGTCGGCAACAAAGTCCCATGAGTCGCCGGGCGGAATTTCAAAATAGTTTTCTTTTTCCGTCGATTCCACGAAGGTGCGGAAGAAACGCAGCGCGCGATCGTTATAGATTAGCTGATACTTAGAGGTGCCTTTATCAAGCACCGCCTGCAGCACTTCATCCCTGTCATGCTCTCTTAAATCAAAGAGTTCCATCCCCGTCTTGCCAAATCGCCGTGCCGGCGCGTAGTCGCACAGCAGCTCGACCACGTTATAGTGGCGCGGATCTTTGCAAATCTGACGGTAAATTTTAAAAACGTTCTCTTCCGGCCCTTCGAGCAGCTGGAAGAAATGCGCGCCGTTGAACAGTAAAATTCCTGTTATATCAGCCTGCTCATTTGTTTTATTTGCTGTAGCGACCATTTCTACAAGCGATTTGACCGGAACGTTGTCGCAGATATGGCTGCGATAAATGATGGTTGTGAGCATGTTTTTTCCGAAGAATGGGCGTCCAGCGGCAACCTTAGCAGACGCACGTTTATACGTCCTGTGAAACCGCATCAGAAATTAACAAATATTCTACAAGGCAGCGCCTTACCCTGCGGCCGCACGGGCAAAACGATTGCATATCAAACTTCCTGTCGCCGTTCTTGTACAAGATTCCGAAAAAAAGCCTCTACATTTGAACAATATAAGCCTTTGATATAAAACAAATAGCACTTTTTGATCAAAGTATATGGCCTATTTGTACACCTTCTTATGTACAAGTTTTTAATATTTGTATAGCTTTAGTCACAACTTTACTGATTACAACGACTTTACAGGAGTGACATATGCACCAGAACGGTTACCTTCCGGATACAGCGAATGCCATTACCCGCTATTTCAATAAAGCCGCCCTGCCTTCCCAGCAGGAAACCCTGGGACAAATTGTGGTGGAGATCCTGAGCGACGGCCGCAGCCTGAACCGCAAGGCCATCTGTACCAAACTGCTTCGTCGCGTCGAACAGGCATCCGACCAGCAGGAAGAAAACCATTACCACACGCTGATTGGTCTGCTGTTTGAACGCTAAGATCGGACAGATTACGGCGACAAGGACAGATGACCTGGGTTAATTCTGGCGGGAGAAATATTTCAGGCCGGTAAATGCCTGGCAACCTTAAGCTGACTTCCTTCACCGGAGGACTGACTTTATGCCGCTTTTCCATTCCGGGACGGTGCGGCGCTTAGAGACGCAGTTATGAACAGAAGTGATGATGAATACCTGACAGATATTGTTATCGGAGAGGCCCGCCCTTTCTTTGCTGCACGAACGTGGGCCAGTCAGCACCCAGGCGCTCATCGTGAGGCTGCAGAGCATGGAGGCTACGGAACCCGATCCTTCGCGACGCGCGGCAATTGCCAACGTTATTGCTGATATCAGTAACAACAATATGGCATCCATGATTCGCACCACGCGTGAACGCAAGAAGCGTCCGGGTAACAAGGACAACGTGTATCCATTGTTTGCTAATAATCAGCAGCCAGGCGCCGGCAAAAAGCACTGACTGCCCCACTTACTACTAACTGAAACGGTGAGAGTTAAATGACTCAGATGATGCTTCAAAAAACAGATATTCACGCATATCTGCCCGACACGGCACTGTCTGCATACTTTCGTAACGCCGGCGATATGCTGGCAGAAGAGTCCGCTTTACTGGGAGCCGTGATCCGCAGCATTCTGGCTTCCGGCGAGCATCTTACGAATAAAGCCATTATCTTAAAGTTAATAGAGGCGCTCGAATCTATTGATGATGTCGTCACCAGCGACATTATCCGCAAGACGCTGGAAATTGTCGTCGATCATACAACGGATGACATTTGAGTACGCAGGAAGGTTATTGTATGCGTAATTCATTGAATTAATATAAAAAAACCAAAAAACGAAGCGCTACGTAAATTCTGAGTATTCAGCAGCATAGCGCTACTGCAGAATTCACACAGCAGCGTCAAAAAAGGGCAGTTTCCTGCCCTTTTCCCTGTCCATGATGCTATTGCGCGGCGCTCACGCGCCAGATGGCATCGCCGGCGTCATCGGCGATAATCACTGCGCCCTGTTTATCCATCGCCAGCCCTACCGGCAGTCCACGCACCTCTTTCTTGTCGTCGGTTAAAAAACCGGTAACGAAGGGCTGCGGTAAGCCAACCGGCCGGCCGTTTTCAAACTTCACCCAGGTGACCTGATAGCCGTTCAGAGGCTTCCGGTTCCAGCTGCCGTGTTCGCTGATAAACGCGCCGTCCCGATACTGCGGCATGTTGTCGCCGGTATAAAACAGAAAACCAAGCGGCGCCACGTGGGAGCTGAGCGCATAGTCGGGCTTAATGGCTTTCGCGACCAGATCCGGACGCGGCGGCTTAACGCGCTCGTCAACGTGCTGGCCGAAGTAACTGTACGGCCAGCCGTAAAATCCTTTGTCCTGTACAGACGTCATGTAGTCCGGCACAAGATCCGAGCCAATTTCATCCCGTTCGTTGACGATAGCCCACAGTTTGCCGCTTTTGGGTTCCCATTGCAGGCCGGTAGGATTGCGCAATCCGTTAGCGTAGATCCGGCTGGAGCCGGTGGCCGCGTCCACTTCCAGCACGGCGGCGCGCCTGTCTTCCGCCCCTATGCCGTTCTCGGTAATGTTGCTGTTGGAACCGACGCCGACGTACAGCTTGCTGCCGTCCGGGCTTGCCAGCAGGGATTTCGTCCAGTGGTGATTAATGGGGCCGCCCGGCAATTCCGTGACAACGTCACCTGGAGCGGTGATTGCCGTCTGGCCTTCCTGATAAGGGTATTTCACCAGGCTGTCCGCGTTGGCCACCCACAGGGTATTGCCGGTAAGCTGCATGCCGAAGGGCGAATTCAGGCGTTCTATAAAGATGTGTTTTTCCCATTTACCGTTCACGTTACGCAGCAGCGTAATGCGGTTGCCGCCCTCGCCGCCTTTACCCGATGACTTTTGCACCAGGCCCATAATCATCTCTTTCGGCCGGGCCGGCGCCGATTTTTTCGGGCCGTTTGCTTCCGCGACCAGGATGTCATTATTAGGCAGCACGTAAACCTGGCGCGGATGCTTAAGCCCGTCGGCGATTTTTTCAATCTTCAGCCCTGCGGCCACCTTCGGCATTTCGCCGCTTTTCCACGCCGTCGCTTTCGGCACGCTCATCGGCGGCAGAAGGAAGTTTTGCGCTTTGGGGAGTTCCGGGTTGGCGCCCACCTGCTTTTGCGGATCCAACTGGGCTTCGTCGTCGCAGCTGCTTAGTAAAGCGGCCAGAAGAAGGGCAAGTAACGCACGCTTATGGATTTTCATGCAGGCTGCTCCTTATTACCGTGCGCTCGCGCAGGGCAAGCTGAACGTTACCCAGCAGCATAATCACCACCACCAGCGTGGAAAGAATCACCCCTGCCGGCACCACCGCATAGGCGTCGCGGCTATGGATAAAGGCGTTGAATATAGCCAGCACGATGGCAAGCAGGCTCAGCCAGAAATGCGTTTTTATCGCCGGATGCAGCGGGCGTTTTGGCCCGGCCCAGACAAATATCAGGTTGAGAATGCGGGGAATAATGGCGATCAGCAGGCCAATGACGATTAACCAGTTGGCCGCGTCGGTCCACATCTGGCTAAAGGTTTTCATATACACAATGTCGAAAATCCAGGCGGCGACAAAAAAACCGAGAGGAATGGGATTTAGCAGTTCATAAAGCGCCACGACCGGTGTCGGGCGCCCTGTTGCAAGGTGCGTTTGCATTTCCGTCTCCTTTGCTCTTCCAGATGGGCTGCGCCAGCTATGCGCAAATTATCTTATTGACCTACCTGTAAAGATTAGTAAATCTGAAGGATAACGGCGGGTTAATTCTCAGACCTGCCGGCCTGAGTGTCTCAGACGACAACGCCCGATGCCATATTCAGCTCCCCGTGCAGCATAGCAACCGCGGCCGGAGGCGGAAGCAGGTTATCCAGGTGGCCTTTGGTAACGGCGACCCGGTCTATCTCCCCGTCTTCATGATGAAATACCGTCAGCACCCTTGCCTGGTTGAGCTGCAAGGCCAGCTGCTCGCTAATGTGCAGGCTGGCCGCCAGCTCATTTTTTTCCAGCTCCGGCCTGCGCTTGCGCCGTTCAACGCGAAAGCGGTGCTGGTTGTATTTCGCCCAGCCGATAAGCACCACGGTGTTTATCAGGGCGATAAGGAGATAGATGGTCACCGTATTAAGGGTGGTAAAAAAGGGCCTCAATCCCATAAAGGGAGAATGCGCAAGCGCGACTATCAGCCCGTGATAGATCAGATAAGAAAACCCAATCCAGGCCACCAGCGTGAGGATCATATCCATCAGCCGCGGGAAAAAACGCAGTTCGGTAAATATCAGAGGTTGGTTCATGGTTCAATCCTTCCAATACCGCGATCGGGGCTGACCCAACGAGCCCGCCCGCGCTTACGCTTGAGCATGACTTTTGGGAAAGACACGAGGGTTGTGAACAGGCTTAGCATCCAGTAGACCACCGGAAACCAGATTATCCAGAACAGCGAGGCGGAAATCCCTTTTTCATAGCGCCGTTCAATGAGCAAGCTGACCAGGAACTGCAGGAGACATACCACGCCAAGCATCAGCCCGGTAAAGGCCGGCGGGAACAGATGTTGTACGTAGAGGCTGTCCGGCATCGGCACAAAAAAGCCGATGATAAACAGCAGGATACTCACCGCATAGGCGAAGGCCCAGACGGTGGACAGGCAGAACTCAAAAAATAGCGGCCACATGCGGCGATACTCCCAGGACCACAGGCGGCGCATATTGACGATAAACACTTCCGCCCCGCCCTGGGCCCAGCGCAGGCGCTGCTTCCACAGGCCTTTTAAGGTTTCCGGCATCAGGATCCAGCACAGGGCGCGTGGTTCGAAGAATACCGACCAGTGCCGCAGCTGCAGCTTCCAGCTGACATCGATGTCCTCGGTGATCATATCCGGGCTCCAGTAGCCCACCTCGGACAGCGCGCGGCGGCGAAAAGCGGCGACGACGCCGGACACGGCAAACACCTGACCGTAAATACGCTGGGTGCGTTTAATCAAGCCGATAATGGAGGAGAACTCGCCTACCTGTACGCGCCCAATCAGCGTCGAGCGGGTACGAATACGCGGATTGCCGGTAACGGCGCCCACCCGCGGGAACTGCAGCAGCGGCGCCACCATATAGGCCACCGCATCGCGCTCAAGCAGCGCGTCGCCGTCGATGCAGACCAGAAAATCACTGCGGGCCGCCGCCGCGCCGGTTTTGAGCGCCACGGCTTTGCCCTGGTTTTCCGCCAGATGAATCACGCGCAGGCGCGGGTATTCATTGGCCAGCTGGTCGAGCACCTCGCCGGTGTTATCCTTCGACCCATCGTTGATGGCGATAATTTCAATATTCTGATAGCGCTGCGCGTTTGCGGCCTCAATGGTTTCCCTTGCGTTGACCCCCTCGTTGTAACAAGGGATAAGAATGGAAACCAGCGGGTTGCCCTCAAGCGTCGGCGGCGGCGTTCCCTCTCCCCATTGCCAGTGGCGCTCCCGGTAAAACCAGAAATAAAGTCCTCCGCTAATCCATAGCGCTGACATAAACAGCGGCCAGAAAAAGACGAAATTCAGCATCACTTCGCCGGTAAAAATGGCGGCCATGCCTAACGGCAGGCTGAACATCAGGCAAAGGATGAGGAAAGCTACGATGCGATCGGTCATTTTTGCGGATACCAGTATGATGAGAAGGTAGAGCGGATCTCTGACATCTCAGGTTTATCGTTGATGAAATCGTCGGGATAATAGCCGTAGTTATTGGCGCCGCTGAGCTTCAGCTGACGCATCCAACCGGCCAGCTGTTTGCCGTCGATTTCGTCGTTGTTTTCGTTTTTACGCCAGTCCCGCGCCTGCAGTTCAAACACGGTTTTATCCAGCGCGCCGGGATACCGGGCAATGGTATTCACCATGTTGTCCAGCCAGGCATCGGCCCGGTCGGCCGGCACCTTCTCCATCAGCGGCATGGCCATCGGCGCCGTCCAGTCGTAGGCGCCGAGGAAATCGCCGAGGTTTTGCGCAAACCAGGCCTCGCTTTTCGGCTCCATCACCGGCAGCGCATAGATGTTGCGCGCCGTTTTCACCTGCGGGCCGCGAATAGCCCGTACGGCCTGGGTGAGCTGCAGGGTAAAATCGATAAGCGCCCGGCTTTTAAAGCGCGTCCAGCGCTCAAAGGTTTGCGGATCCTGACGGATCTGAGCGAGGCTGCCCGGGAAACCGGCGGCGCGGTAGGCCGCCAGCGCGTCTGGCGAGGCATCTTCAAAATCCGTCAGGAAGGCATCGTCATGGAATAAAATTCCCCGGAAGCTGGTCTGTTTTGCCAGGTCCTGATAAATCTCGGTGATGCGCCGGCGCGCTTCGCTGCTCCAGGGGGAGAGGCGTACGTACTGCTGCGGGTCTACCGCACTCCCGCCCGTTTGCGGATCCCATTTCATGACGCGCGGTACGGACTTATCCAAATCGAAAGCCAGCACCGGCATCCAGGCGAAAACGTCTACGTTGGCGCGGCTTTGCAGCTGCCAGGAGACGAAGTTAAATAAGTCGGCGCGCATCGGCAGCCAGCGGTTCGGGAAATACAGCTCGCGGATATTGCCGTCGCCTTTCGGATCGGCATAGGCCTGCAGGAAGACGTGCGAAATACGCATGTCGTAAACCCGCTGGATAAGCTTGTCGATGTTTCGCCGCTGCTGGGCCGGGTCGGTATCGTAGACATAGTCCAGATCGACATGCATCACGCGCATCGTCCGCGGCTCGCGAACCTGCGCCACCTGGCTTGCGAAGCCTTTAAGGGTAGGGTTGTCGGAAATTAAGATGCGCGGGACGTCGTCCAGATCGGCGGCGTTAGCCAGCCCTTCGTTAAGGGTGAACGCCATACGGTAGCCGTGCTCTTTGGCAAGCTGCAGGGTCACTCCGCTCGCGGCGCCGTACGGCCAGACCCAGGCGCGCGGCGGCTTGCCGGTTACCTCGGTGATTTTTTTGGTGATGAGCGTGACGTCTTTATTCACGCGCAGATAAAACTGCTCGTCCGTTTCGTACTTGCCGGTGACCGCGTCATATTCACGGTTGGCAACGGCAGGCAGCTTGCTTCCCTGAGGGTTGCCCACCGCTCCGTAATGCGAAGCCCAGGTGTGCGCCCCAATTTCAACCAGCGGGGATTTTCCCATCTCGCGCACCATATCCCAGGTGGCGAACTTGCTGCGCGCCGTGATAAGGCCGCCAAAATCGACGGGCTTGTTGGCCGGCGCATCGACCCAGCTGCCGACCGGTGCCCACAGGGCCGGCCAGTTATAGGCTTTCAGCAACGGCCAGACGCGGGTGTAGAAGCTGCTGTAGCCGTCATCGAAGGTCAGCAGCACCGCCTTTTCCGGCAGCACGATTTTGCCGTCGTGGGCGTCCAGAATTTGCTGCACGCTGACCGGGTGATAACCGTTGTCGCGCAGCCAGGCTATCTGATCGCTAAGGGCGCTGGTGCGTACCGCGAGGTAACGCTGATCGGCGGCTCCATCCTCGACGTCGTGGTAGCCGATAACCAGAAAGCTGTTTTTGGGCCACGCGTTATCCGCCGTTAGCGGCGCTCTGTCCGCCGGCGAAACGTAGCGTGGTGATTGTGCGCTTCCACAGGCGGTGATCAGTATCCATCCGACGATTAAAATTGCGGCTCGCAGCCATCTTTTAAACATGTGCTGTCCTTAAAACCTGACGTTCAAATCGAAGGCAAGCGAAACATTTCGCTCGCGTTTACCGTCGTACGGGCGTTTATCCCAGGTCAACATCACCCCGCCATCCACGACGTTGTTCCACTGAACCCTCTGGCCATACCCCAGCTGGGTAATAGCGCCGCTGCCCTGGTTTTTCTGCCAGTAGCTGCCCGCGGCGGCGGTGATCTGCTGGCTCCAGACCGTGTCGTAGCGGCGATAAAGCACGTGCTCGGCGCTCAGCCCCGGCACGACGGCAAAATCGCGTTTCGGGTTGTAATACGGCACGTCTTCCTTGCTGTTGGTGCTGCCGCTAATGCCGGGCGTGAAATCCAGCGTAAAGCGCGGCGTGGTCCACAGGCGCTCTTTGCCGCTCAGGCCGTATTCAAGGCGGTCGTTGCCGTCGGAGAAATGGGATGCCGCGAACGACAGCTGATACTCGCGTCGTTCATTCTGATACCAGCGGACATAGCCGGTGCCGCCGTTAGAGCTGACGCCGTTGCGAAGCGCGCGCAGAGGCGTATCCCTGGAGAGACGCTCAGCGGAACCGCCGATGCGCCAGTTGTCGTTAAAGTCGTGCCAGGCCGACAGGCGGCCGCCGATTTTTTGCCCGTCGCCATAGTTGTGGCCGGAGATTTCCATTTCGGCCCAGTAGTTGCGCGAGGTCCATTCGGCGCCGGCGGCCAGATCCCGGCTGATGCCCTTGCCCTCTTCAAATTCGCCGGTGGCGAAGTTGAAGCCGGTGAACAGCCGCCAGTTATCGTCGACAGGCGGGCTGTAAATCGCC
This sequence comes from Dryocola mayonis, assembly GCF_051307045.1. Taxonomy (NCBI): domain Bacteria; kingdom Pseudomonadati; phylum Pseudomonadota; class Gammaproteobacteria; order Enterobacterales; family Enterobacteriaceae; genus Dryocola; species Dryocola mayonis. The sequence continues at coordinate 2,088,694 of NZ_CP150452.1, read as the reverse complement.
GACTCGAGGGTGAAATCGTGCTTGCCGCTGATCGGACTGTCGGAAGCTATGCCCTGCGAACCGCTGATGCGCAGCTCTGACATTTTGTGAACGTCGCGGATGCGCGACAGCCGCAGCGTCGAGGTGTCGTCCGGGCTGCGGGCAATCACATCGTCGGTCAGCTCGTCGGCCTGTTTCCACTCCTGTAAATCAAGGGCGACGTAGGCCTGCTGGCGCTCCAGCTCCAGGTTGCTGGGCTCGATGACTTCGGCAAGCTTAAGCTCCTGTTCCGCCTTGCGCGGTAAGCCTCGGGCCTCAAGCACCGAGGCGTAGGTAATGCGCAGCCCCTGGTTTCCCGAGCCGGTGCGCGCCAGATGCTCGGCCTGCTTTTCCGCGCCGGGCAGATCGTTGACGGCGACTTTATACTGGTTGCGCAGCGTCTGGCCCAGCAGCCAGGCGTCGTTGGGCTGCGGCGTGGGCGAGCCATAGACTCGCCGCAGGTAGGGGCTCTCTTTGACCAGCTCGTCAGCCTGGCGTTTCGCCGCGTCGAAGCGTTCGTTATCAAGATGGGCGAAGAACAGATCCTGGCGGTCATCCGGGGTAAGCGGGGCCGCCGGCAGGGTGCCGTTCGGGTAATAGATGCTCATCAGCATCGCTTCGGCTTTTTCGGGCTGTTCATCGTTAAGCCAGGCCGTGGCCACCCAGCGTTTGGCATAAGAAGGCACCGCGCCGCCGTCCGCGGTGAGGGATTCATATTCCGCTATCGCTTCGGCGTTACGCTTGCGAATCACCAGCGCGCCAATGCGATCTATCCTGGCGCGCCGGATGTCCGCCTGCGCATCCGGGTTATCTTTCCAGGCCGCCAGCAGCTGGTCATAACGTGCAAGCGCCTTATCCGCGACGATAAACCGCTCTTCTTCGTTACGCGTGGGCGTAAACGCGGCGCGAACGGTTTCCGCCGCGGCGTCCAGTTCAAGACGGCGCTTCATCGGATCGGCGCTGGAAATACTGGAGGACAGCTCCAGCGCCGGGCCCACCACCCGATTAGCCGATAACGCGGCGATAAGCGTGGCCTGAGAATTTTTGTTCTGTGGCGCCTCGTCCTGCGCGCGGCTGGCGGCGAGCAACGCATCCCAGTTTTTACCCTGCGCCTGGTATACGTAGGCCACCAGCGCATCGCGGTCGGGACCCGGCTCGCGCTGCGCCCAGCTATTGGCTTCGGTCAGGGCCTGTTCATTGCGCCGCGCGTCGGCAAGCGTCATGATCCAGCCGGTGCGCGCGTCGGCGTTATCCGGCTCTTCACGTAAAATGCTCTCCCACACGGAGAGCGATTCATCCCATTTCTTTTCATTGCGTAACGCCCGGGCAACGGCAATCTGCCCGCGCGGCGGGATGGCAATCTGGTTGTGGTACCGTTGCCAGACCCTGAGCGTCTCCTCATTGTTATCCGCCCAGCCGGAAACCTGTAGCCAGTCAGCAACCTGATTCTCCGTAAGCTCCGTCTGTTTTTCCTGCGCCTGCAGATATTGCAATAAAGGCGCCCGGTTTCCCGCGCGCGCTTCCATTATTAATTCATCGTAATCAGACGTAACGGCATAGGCCTGCATCGGTAAAAGAATACAGACGGTAAATAAACAGGTTCCGGACTTTAAATATCTTATCGAATTGGCATGTCGATGAATGATGAACATAGCTGCCCTTATATCCTTATGCCAGAGTGGAAATAAGCATTATCATTAATTTATTGCCGTCGCGTGACGGCGCATGCTGCCAGAACGCGCCCGTGGCGCGCCTTAAAATATATTCCAGATAAAATTAGTACTTTCGTATTATTGACTAAACGTATAATTAAAACTTAAAAGCGCCCTCGCTTAATTAATACCAAAACGTTAACATCCGATTAAAGGCATGGCTACCAGATAATAATATTATGGGATCTAAAAAATATTTTTGCCTAATTTTTTCTACTACTTTCGGGATTGAATGCTGGCGGGAAGTTAAAAACACGTTTAAAGATCGCGCGGCGCGTTTAATTATTTACCCCTGCAACGTAATCCGTCGGCGCATTATTTTTAACCTTTATTTTAAGCCAGACGGCCGCGGCTTAAGGCCCGCGGCGGCGATCGGCGAGCCGCAGGTTACTGTAAACTTAATATTACACATGCCGTAATCCTCATTTGACGGGCATAGCGTTTTCCCCTACCCTGCGCGGCACAATGTCGTTATTAAAAGTATAAATACAGAGGGAAGCGTGAAGAATCGCACTCTTGGCAGTATCTTTATCGTCGCCGGCACCACAATTGGCGCAGGAATGCTGGCGATGCCGCTGGCGTCGGCGGGCGTGGGGTTTGGCGTCACGTTTTTGTTACTCCTCGGCCTGTGGGGAGTAATGTGCTACACGGCGCTGCTGCTGGTGGAGGTTTATCAGCACGTGCCTGCCGACACCGGGCTTGGCACGCTCGCCCGCCGTTACCTCGGCCGCCCCGGCCAGTGGCTGACCGGTTTTAGCATGCTTTTTTTAATGTACGCCCTTACCGCCGCTTATATCAGCGGAGCCGGAGAATTACTTGCCGCAAGTCTTAGCCAGTGGCTAGCCACCAACATTTCCGCGACCGCGGGCGTACTGCTGTTTACGGTTATTGCCGGCGGCGTGGTATGCGTGGGGACGCATATGGTGGATATGTTTAACCGCGTATTGTTCAGCGCCAAGATTATTCTGCTGGTGGTCATGCTGGCGCTGATGATGCCGCATATTCACCATACGAACTTATTATCCCTGCCGCTTGAGAAAGGCCTGGCGCTGTCCGCGATCCCGGTTATTTTCACCTCCTTTGGTTTTCACGGCAGCGTGCCGAGCATTGTCAGCTATCTGAACGGCGATTTACGCAGGCTGCGCCGGGTATTTATTACCGGCAGCGCCATCCCGCTGGCGGCGTATATTTTCTGGCAGCTGGCGACGCTCGGGGCTATTGATTCCGGGGTCTTCCATTCGCTGCTGGCCGATCGCGCCGGATTAAACGGTCTGCTGCAGGCCGTACGTGAGGTTGTGGCGACGCCGCAGGTCGAGCTTGCGGTACACCTGTTTGCCGACCTGGCGCTGGCGACCTCTTTCCTGGGCGTATCTCTGGGGCTGTTCGACTACCTGGGCGATTTGTTCCAGCGCAGCCGCAAAGCGTCCGGCCGCGCGCAGACAGGGCTGATGACCTTCGTTCCCCCGCTGATCTTCGCCTTATTCTATCCGCAAGGTTTTGTCATGGCGCTGGGCTATGCGGGCGTGGCGCTGGCGATCCTGGCGCTGATCGTTCCTTCGCTGCTGGTCTGGAAAAGCCGACAAAACCACGCCGCCTCCGCTTACCGGGTCGCCGGCGGTAAGCCTCTACTGCTGCTGGTGTTTGCCTGCGGTATCGCGGTAATCGTTATTCAGGCGCTGATCGCCGCCGGCGCTTTGCCGGAGGCAGGCTAGCGCCAGCGGGGATGGGAACGTCAGCGTTTATCGCCGCCTTCAGGACGCGATTTGGCGTCACGCCGGGGCAGCTACTCTGGCTGACTAAGGGTAGGTAATGCCCGGAGGATTCACTTGCGAAGCCGCCACTTCTTCGCCCTTTTCTCCCCAGCGGGCTAATACCTGCTGGTATTCTCCGCTTTTCGCCGCGCCTTCCAGCGCGGCCTGCAGCGCATAGACCAGGCCATTCCCTTTTTTCGTCGTGGTGGCGACAAAGGCCTTTTTGGGCCCCAGGCCGACCACGCTGGTTTTCCCGGTCAGCGCGGCCTTGTAGGCGGAAACGCTTTGCGGCCCGAAGAACACGTCCGCCCGGCCAGACTGAATATAAAGATTGCCGGAGGCGTCGTCCGTCAGATAAACCGGCAGCGCCGGCCTGCGCCCTGCCTGCTGATTCTGTTCGTTCCAGCCCAGCAGGATTTTCTCCTGGTTGGTGCCGGAGCCCACGATCACCCGCAGCCCGGCGAGGTCCTCCGCTTTGCTGATGGATTTAATCCGGCTGCCCGCTTTTACCGAAAACGCCAGCGAATCCACGCGGTAGGTGGCAAAATCAAACTTCTCTTTACGCTGTTCGGTGACGGCGATATTCACCAGCGCCACGTCATAGCGGCCGGAGGTGATCCCCAGCGGCCAGTCTTCCCACGCCGTTGGCACAAGCTTAAGCTTCAGGCCCAGGCTATCGGCGAGCAGACGCGCGATATCCGGATCGCTGCCGATGCGGGTCCGGTTATCGCTCGCCAGCATCGCCAGCGGCGGCGAATTAAGCGCGGAAATAGCCACGGTCAGGGTGCCCGGCTCGATAAATTTATACGTCGGCGGGATCTTGCTGATGGCCTGAGGATTTTTCGCCGTGTGAATCGGCTGCTCGTTGGCCTTAAGATCGATGCCTTCCTGCGCAAGGCCCGCCGTGCTGAACAGCATCAGCGCCAGTACTCCTGTTTTCATCCCGGCTCCTTAAAGTACTTTCGATAAAAACTGGCGGGTGCGCGAATGCTGCGGGCGGTTTAACACCTCGTCGCTGCTGCCCTGCTCAACGATTTTTCCGTCGACCATAAACACCACCTTGTCTGCCACCTCGCGGGCGAAACCAATTTCGTGGGTGACGACCACCAGGGTGGTGCCCGAACGGGCGAGTTTCTTGATAACGTCCAGCACCTCGCCAACCAGCTCCGGATCCAGCGCCGAAGTCGGCTCGTCGAACAGCATGACGCGCGGACGCAGCGCCAGCGCGCGGGCGATGGCGATACGCTGCTGCTGCCCGCCGGAAAGATGACGCGACCAGGCGTCGGCCTTGTTGCGCAGCCCCACCACGTCCAGCAGCTCAAAGGCCCGCTCGATGGCGGCTTTGCGGCTGAGCTGCCCGTGGGCGATGGGCGCCTCAATCAGGTTTTCCAGCACCGTCAGATGTGGAAACAGGTTGAAGTTCTGGAACACATAGCCGACGTTCACGCGCTGGCGCAGGATCTCCTTCTCCTTAAGCTCATAGAGCCTGTCGCCCTGCAAACGGTAGCCGATATAGTCGCCGTCTATCTGAATAAAGCCTTCATCCACGCGCTCTAAATGATTAATGGCGCGCAGCAAAGTAGACTTCCCGGAGCCGGACGGCCCGAGAATGACCGTGACCGAACCCGGCGGCAGCTCAAGGGAAACGTTATCCAGCGCCTTATGGCGGCCAAAGTATTTGCTGACCCCGGTAATGGAAATATGGCCGGGTTGATTAAGGGATGGGTGCATGGGCCGCCTCCTGAGTTTGCAATGCAGGCTGGGTTGCCTGGCTGCGCGCCGGGCTTTGTTGATTGATAGCCGAGCGCCGTTCGCTGCGGGCAAGCCAGCGCTCCACCAGATGCTGGATCAGCGACAGAACGCTGGTGATCGCCAGGTACCAGGCCGCGCCGACCATCAGCAGCGGGATCACTTCCTGGGTGCGGTTGTAGATCATCTGGATGGTGTAGAACAGCTCCGGCATCGCCAGCACGTAAACCATCGCCGTCCCTTTGGCGAGGCTGATAATTTCGTTAAATCCGGACGGTAAAATTGTGCGTAAGGCCTGTGGAAGAATGATGCGCAGGGTGCGCCGCCAGGCGGGCAAGCCGAGCGCGGCGGCCGCCTCATACTGACCGTGATCGACACCCAAAAAACCGCCGCGGATGATCTCGGCGGTATAGGCGCTTTGCACCAGCGTCAGGCCGACAACCGCCGTGGAAAACTGCCCGAGGACGTTAATGGTTTCATAGCTGCCCCAGCTAATGCTGGTAAAGGGGATGCCGAGCGACAGCGTGTCGTACAGATAGGAGAAGTTATAGAGGATTATCAGCACCACAATCAGCGGCAGCGAGCGGAACAGCCAGATATAGCTCCACGCCAGCGCATTGAGCAGCCACGACGAAGACAGCCGCGCCAGGGCCAGCACGCCGCCGATCGCCACGCTCAGCACGGTGCCGATAAGCGTCAGCAACAGCGTTTGCGCCAGCCCTTCAAGGATGACCGGGTCAAAGAACCAGCGGGCGAACACGCCCCATTCCCAGCGCGGGTTAAAAGCCACCGACTGGATGACAATCGCCAGCACGAACAGCGCCACAACGGCGCCGGCCGTGCGCATCGGGTAGCGCGCCGGCACAACTTTAATGGTGGAGGGAGTGGTCATATCTTTTCCTCAGGCGGTTTTGCGGTTATCAAGCGCGAGCCGTTTGGTGAAGCGCAGGCGTCCGTCGTAAGGCGCAATGCTGTACTCCTCCGGATCGCGATAAATATCAAACTGCGGCTCATAGCCCTGGCCCAGATAGAGCTTCACGGCCTCGGGCTGGCGAAAACCGGTGGTGAGATACACCTTGCTGTACCCGGCCAGCAGCGCCCTTCTTTCCAGCTCGCGCACTATCCGCCCGGCCAGGCCCTGCTTGCGCAGGGCGGAGTGGGTCCAGATGCGTTTTAGCTCGGCGGTATCCTTATCAAAGGGCTTATAGGCGCCGGTGGCGACGATCTCGCCGTCGCGCTCCAGCACGATAAACAGGCCCTGCGGCGCCAGGTACCACTCGGTAAGCTCTACTTCCGCATCGCGGGAAAAGTAATCCCCGTAGCGCGCCGCGTATTCGCCAAACAGGCCGCTGATGATCGGCTGCAGTTCTGGCGCTTCGGGGGAAACATCACGAAACCGTTCGCTCATTGCGCTCTCCTTAGTCGCCAAGGCCTGGCGGATTGATTTCGGAAGAAGGGATTTGCTCAACGCTTTCTCCCCAGCGGCTCAGCACTTTGTCGTAGTCACCGTTTTTGATGACGCCGTTAAGCGCGGTTTGCACCGGCTCAACCAGCCCGCCGCCCTTTTTCAGCGTCACCGCAATGTGCGCCGCCTTCGGCCAGCCGCCATCCACGCGCCTATGACGTTCGGACCAAAAAAGGCGTCGGCACGGCCGGACTGCAGCGCCAGCGTCTGGGCGGCGTCATCTTTGGTATAAACCGGCGTAAAGGGCTTAAGCCCTTTCTTCTCGTTTGCGGCGTTCCACGCCAGCAGGATGGACTCCTGGTTGGTGCCGGAACCCACGATAATGCGCAGGCCGGCTATATCTTCGGCCTTCCCGATAGCCTTAATCGGGCTGGTCGACTTCACGTAGAAGCCGAGGGAATCCTTGCGGTAGGTGGCAAAGTCAAACTTCTCTTTGCGCTCTTTGGTGACGGTAATATTGCTGATTGCCGCATCGTACTTGCCTGAGGTGACGCCCAGCGGCCAGTCCTCCCAGGAGGTGGGCACCACGTTCAGCTCAAGGCCAAGGCTGTCCGCCACCAGGCGGGCGATGTCCACCTCGCTGCCGAGCAGCGTCTTGTTATCCTCGGCGAAAACGGTGAGCGGCGGCGAATTAAGCGCCGCTACCGCCACGGTAAACTTGCCCGGAACGGCGAAGCGGTAGTTTTTGGGTAATTCGGCGATAGCCTGCGAATTTTTCGCGGTGTTTACCGGCGTTTTGTTGGCGTCAAGGCTTACGCCCGCGCCGTTGATAGTAACCTGCTGGGCCAGGACGGCCGCGGGCGCAAACGCCAGAGCGATGGCCAACATAAGCGATGATTTCTGCATAGCGTAGTCTCTTATGATTATTTTTGTTGTGCGTACTGGTTAACCGGGACGGACAGGCCCAGGCTTTCGCGCAGGGTGGTGCCGGGGTATTCCCTGCGGAACAGCCCCCGCGCCTGAAGGAGAGGAACCACTTCATCCACAAAGCGCGGGAAGGTGTCAGGCGTGCCGCCCTGGATGATGAAGCCGTCGGTGGCGAAGCTTTCAAACCACCGCTGCAGGCCGTCCGCCACCTCTTCAGCCGTTCCGGCAAAGCGCGGACGCGGCGAGGCGGCTTCCAGAGCGACCTGGCGCAGCGTCAGGCCCCGTTCGCGGGCGTGACGTTTGATTTCGTCCGTGGTGCTGCGGAAGCTGTTCTGGCCTAAATCGCCGATGTCCGGGAACGGCGCGTCCAGCTCGTACCGGCTGAAATCGTGATGCTCAAAGTAGCGTCCCAGATAGTTAAGCGCGTCTTCAACGGAAACCAGCGCGGCGGTGGTCTGATACTGGTTTTCCACGTCCTGCGCGTCCGCGCCCACAATCACGCTTACGCCCTGGAAGATATGCAGATCGTCCGCCCGGCGGCCGTGGCCGGCCAGCTGGCTTTTTACATCGCGATAAAAATATTGCGCATCTTCCAGCGTTTCATGATGGGTAAATATGGCGTCCGCGTGCCTTGCGGCTAATTTTTTGCCGTCGTCTGAAGCGCCGGCCTGAAAGACTATGGGTCTGCCCTGCGGCGTGCGGCCGATATTTAGCGGCCCGGCGACCTTAAAGAAATCGCCGTGATGATTAAGCGCGTGTAACTTATCCGCCGCAAAGAATTTGCCGCTCGCTTTATCGCGAATAAAGGCGTCCTCTTCCCAGGAATCCCACAGCCCTTTCACCACGTCCAGATATTCATCGGCGATGCGATAGCGCAGCGCGTGCTCCGGATGCTTATCGCGGGAGAAGTTTTTCGCCGAACCTTCCAGCGGCGACGTCACCACGTTCCAGCCCGCGCGGCCGTTGCTCAGGTGGTCGAGGCTTGCGAACTGGCGCGCCACGGTAAAAGGTTCGCTGTAGGAGGTGGAAAGCGTGCCCACCAGGCCTAAATGCGTGGTGATGCTCGCCAGCGCCGATAATAAAGTCAGCGGTTCAAAGCGGTTAAGGAAATGAGGAATGGATTTTTCATTAATATAGAGGCCGTCGGCCACGAAAAGAAAATCCAGCTTTCCCTGTTCGGCCTTTTTGGCGGTCTCTATAACAAAGTTAAAATTAATGCTCGCATCGGCAACGGCCGCCGGATGTCGCCATGCGGACATATTTCCCGACGCGCCGTGCAATATAGTGCCGAGCCGTAGCTGACGTTGTTCAGACATTGTTCATCCTCATCTTCAGGGCGCACGATCCCCGGGGCGTTGTTCCCCAGGCTTACGGCGAAAGGTTAATTTTCGAGCAGGGCTTGTTCAGCGAGCGAGGCAAAGTAGCGCGCCGCGTCCTCAATTAATGCTTCATTCGGGTTAAAGGCCGGGTGGTGCAGGCCATACTCGCTGGCGCTGCCGATGCTGACGAACGCGCCCGGCACGGTTTTGAGATACACCGCGAAATCTTCTCCGCCCATATGTACGTCCGCGGTCCGGGTTTGATACCCCACGTCCCGGGCCACGCGGGCAGCAAAGGCCGCCCATTTCTCATCGTTGACCAGCGTCGTCGGCCCGGCGAACCATTCCACCTCTATCCGCGCGCCAAAGGCGGCGGCAAACCCGTCGGCAAGCTCACGGATACGCTTTTCGACCTGGCGCTGCACGTCCGCCTGATGGGTACGCACCGTACCTTCAAGCTCCACCTTTTCCGGCAGCACGTTCCAGGTATTGCCGCCCTGAATACGCGTCACGCTCACCACCACCGACTCCAGAGTATTGATATTGCGGCTGGCGACCGACTGCAGGGCCGTCACCAGCTGGCTTGCCAGCACGATGGAATCGTTGCCTTCATGCGGACGGGCCGCGTGCGCGCCTTTGCCCTTCACGCGGATCACAAAACGATCGACGTTGGCATAAAACGCGCCGCCTCTGGTGGCAAAGGAGCCCACGGGCAGGCCCGGCTCGTTGTGCATGCCGAAAATGGCGCTGACGCCTTCGAGCGCGCCGGCTTTAACGATGGCTTTGGCGCCGGTAAAATTCTCCTCCGCCGGCTGAAAAATAATCCTTACCCTGCCCGGCAGCTGCTTTTCATGCTCTTTAAGCAGCAGCGCGGCGCCCAGCATGACGCTGCTGTGAACGTCGTGCCCGCAGGCGTGCATAACGCCCGCCCGCTGCGAACGGAAAGGAACGCCGCTTGCTTCTTCGATCGGCAGCGCGTCAATATCCGCACGCAGCGCGATAGCTTTCTCGCCTTGCCCCACTTCGGCCACCACGCCGGTATTGAGCTGATAAGGCAGCAGGCGCAGGCCTGCGCCTTCAAGCCAGTGGCGGATACGGCCGGTGGTCTCGGTTTCCTGCCCGGAAAGTTCCGGATGCTGATGCAGCTCGCGCCGCCAGTCGATTAATTGTTGCCCGAATGCCATATGCGTTCCCTTACCAGACTTCATGTTCAGCGACAAAGTCCGCGGCGGCCGGCGTCGGGCGGTTTCCCGCCAGCAAACGCAGCGAAAGATTGCGGGCCTGATGTTCGGCAATCGGCGTATCGATAATGAATTCGTCGATGCCGAACTCCTGCTGTAAAGCCGCAAGGCCCGCGTGGACCGTTTCGGCGGTGCCTTTAAGCAGCGAAGGTTCGCGGCGTTCGATACGCCTGGCCGGGCTGCCCGCCTGACGGGCGAACGCATGGGCCTGGGCTTCGCTTCCCACGCTCACCCGCTGGCCGTTTTCCAGCTCAACGCCCCAGATTTCCACCCGGCTTGCCAGCTCGTCCGCTTCCTGCGCGCTACCGGCGACGATGGCCTGCACCGCGACAATCACGTCGCGGCGGCTGCGTTCACGCCACGTGCGCAGCACTTCGCCCAGCAGCGCTTTATCGCCGTTAAGGTGGGCGGCGAATACAAAGTCCCAGTCGAGCTGCGCCGCCAGCAGGGCGCTTTCCCGGCTGGCGCCCAGTAAAAATCGTCCTGCGCTATGTTCAGGAACAGGGGTTGCGCGCAGCGCTTCTTCGTCCTCTTCCGCCGCCGGCAGCGACAGCCAGTTATCAAGCTGCGCAAGCTGGTCGGCAAAGGATCCCTTCTCATCCTGATGCAGCCCGCTTTGCAACGCGCGGGTGGAAAGCGGCAGGCCGCCGGGAGCTTTGCCCACGCCTAAATCGACGCGGCCCGGGGCAATCGACGCCAGCAGGTTGAAGTTTTCCGCCACCTTATAAGGGCTGTAGTGCTGCAGCATGACCCCGCCGGAACCGACGCGAATACGGCGGGTCTGGCCCAGGATCCAGGCAATCAGGAGTTCAGGCGAAGGGCTGGCCAGACGTGAAGTGTTGTGGTGCTCAGCAATCCAGAAGCGATGATACCCCCAGCTCTCCGCCTGTTGAGCAAGGCTCAGGGTATGTTTTAACGCCTGCGCCGGCGTTTCATTTTTAGCGACCGGGCTTTTATCCAGCAGGCTGATTCTATAGGACATATCACGCACTCGATTTAATTAACCTGGGTTCATTAATAAAGCGTCGCGAAGGCGGTGAGAAACAATTAATTTACATTTGGTTAGTTGAAAAACGGCAAAGCATAGCCGTAGTTTTTATGAGGGAATGACGCTGGCGAGGGGTTGAAAAGATTTAAGAGCGATATAAAAGCTCTTAAGCGCTAAGACGATAAGGGCTGCACAGACAGCCCTTATTTTCAGGCGGGAAAATCAGAAGGTTTCCCAGTTCTCATCCGTGGTGCTGGCCGGTGCGGCCTTGCGCGGCGCTGCCGCAGAGGTCTTAAGCTGCGGGGTTTTCAGCTCGAGTTTCTCTTTAACGGCATCTTGCGTAATGCGGAACACTGATACGGCCTGCGTCAGGCGGCTGGCCTGTTCTTCCAGCGCGGCTGCGGCTGCGGCGGATTCTTCCACCAGCGCGGCGTTCTGCTGGGTGACGCGGTCCATTTCAGAAACGGCCAGACCGACCTGGTCGATGCCGCGGCTCTGCTCATCGGAAGCAGAGGCGATCTCGCCCATGATGTCGGTCACACGCGTAACGGCATTCACGATTTCGTCCATCGTTTCGCCCGCGCTTTCCACAAGCGTGGAGCCGGTGTCAACCTTATTGACCGAGTCTTCAATCAGGCTCTTAATCTCTTTTGCCGCCTGGGCGCTGCGCTGCGCGAGGTTACGTACTTCGCCCGCCACGACGGCAAAACCGCGGCCCTGTTCACCGGCACGCGCGGCTTCAACGGCGGCATTAAGCGCCAGAATATTGGTCTGGAAGGCGATGCCGTCGATAACGCTTGTGATATCGGCGATTTTCTTGGAGCTGCCGGCGATATCGTTCATGGTGCGCACCACGTTATCCACCACTTTGCCGCCCTTCTGCGCGGTTTCGGAGGCGCTTAACGCAAGCTGGCTTGCCTGACGGGCGTTTTCGGCGTTCTGCTTAACGGTCGCCGTAAGCTCTTCCATGCTGGCCGCGGTTTCTTCCAGCGAGGCCGCCTGCTGCTCGGTGCGGGAAGAAAGGTCGTTATTGCCGATGGAAATCTCGCTGGCGCCGCTGTAAATGGCGTTTGCGCCGTTACGCACGTCGCCTACGGTGCTCACCAGCTCCGCCTGCATGTTTCTCAGGCTGTCGGCCAGCTGCCCCATTTCGTTGGTGCCTTCCACTTCAATCTTGCGCACCAGATCGCCGCCGGCGATATGACGAATGCTCGCAATCAGGCTGTTTAACGGCGCGATAAGGGTGGATTTAATGCCCAGCCAGACGATAACGATAACCGCCAGTACGGCAAGCAGGATCGTCATCAGGATCCAGATAGCCATGCTGTAGGAGCTGTTATTATCATCAACGGCCAGCTGATAGAGGTGGTCGTTCTGCTCAAGATAGTTAACGTACTGCTGTTCAAAACCATCCTGGTACTTCTGCGTAGGCTGGTCGAAGAACTCATTGATTTTACCCGCGCCCAGCAGCTGAATAAGCTCGGCCAGCGCGCCGTGGTAGATATCATAGTTACGCTTGATCTCCTGCTTCGCCTCGTCGCTTTGACGCGGGTCGCGAGGAAGGTCTTCATAAATGGCCCACTGCTCTTCGGCGCGCTTCAAAGAGGCGCTGGCGATTTGCATAAGTTCATTTACCGTCGAGCCGCTGCCCGTATTGGTGGTATCCATCATATAGCGAATACCGGCGCGGTTAAGGGTGTTACGGGTTTGCAGCAGCGCAACCCAGCTGGCGTTCAGCGTGGACTGCTGCTGACGGATGGTTTGCAGTACGGTGAAATTTTCCTTGTCATTTTTCAGGGCGTTAAAGAACAAACCGCCAGATGTTAATTGTAAAATACCGAACAATCCCAGCACAAAGAGTAGGCTGGTTACCACTTTTATACGATTTAACATGCTTTCCCATTCTTATTGCGACAGATACCCAGAGTATGTCGGCGCTTTAAGGGAAAACTTTATGCCTGCGGGGGGTCTTAAGGTGAGAAAAAAGCGCTACGCGGATTTAACGTCGCCCCGGATGCGGGACGACGGGCAGGCTGGGTCGCAAAGTTAGCTGCGTTCGATATCTTTCGCCGCCTTATCGAGGGTATCGATAATTTTATGCAGCGTTTCCTGCGGGATATCGCCCCTGGCCAGCTTCGTGTTGAGCGCGATCTTAAAGTTCTGAATCGCGCGCTGCACTTCCGGAATGCGGCGGTTATCGCCCAGCACGCCAAGGGAGGCCAGGCGGCTGATGACAGCGGTAACCTCGTCTCGCTGCTGTTCAAGAGAGGCTTTCCCCTCCGGCGTCAGCTCCCAGACTTTTTTACCGCTCAGGGAGTCTGCGGCGCGGATAGCGCCCATTTCTTCAAGCAGGGTCAGGTTAGGATAGATAATCCCCGGGCTGGGCACATATTCGCCCCCGGCCAGCGCTTCAATGGCTTTGATCAGCTCGTAGCCGTGAGCGCTGTTGGCAGAAAGGAAGTTCAGGATCAGCAGACGGATATCCTGGGCGTCAAACAGCCTTTCGCGACGGGAACGTCCCCGCCCTTCGGCACGGCCGCCGTGGTGCCCGTGCCCACCGTGAACGCCATGCCTTTCGTGTTTTTCATGTCTTGCATGCGGCAAATGTCGAATACGCATTGTTAATCTCCGGTTTATTTATTGTGCCAGTAGGCCACGGCGCGCACGTAATCAGCGTCCAGCCCTTGGGTGGCCTGCAGGTTATCGCTGAGTTTTTTCACCTCTTCGCCTTCGCCCGTTATCCATACGAAGTAATCCTGTTGCGGCACGGTAAGCGTTTTTAACTTTTCAGCGAGGGTTTCACCGTCGAGCCATTCAATCTCAGCGTTGGCGAACTCGCCAAGGTAGGATTGGGTTCCGCTGTGATGGCTGTTGACCATGACCCGCACGGTGATGTTTTCAGGTAATGACAGCAGTCGGCGACGTACCGCCGGCAGGCCGCTTTCGTCACAGACATACAGCTGCCAGCCGTAGTCGGTTGGGATCACCAGCGAACCGCGCGGGCCGCCGATCGTCAGCGTATCGCCCGCTTTTGCCGCGGCGGCCCAGCTGCTTGCCACGCCGCCCTGGTGAATGTAGAAGTCGATGGTCAGTTCGTTGCGCCCGGCATCAAACGCCAGCGGCGTGTAGTCGCGCGATACCGGACGCGGTCCGTCGCCCCATACGACGCCTTCGCTGGTAATTTTCGGCAGGGAAACTTTGCCGTCGCCTTCCGGGAAGAAGACTTTAATGTGGTCGTCAAAACCCTGCGAGGAGAAGCCCGCAAGCTGCTCGCTGGCAAAGACGATGCGATAGAAACATCCGGCGACTCTTTCTTTGCTTATAACCGTCAATTCACGGAACTTAAGCTCGTTTTTAACGCGTTTTGGTAATTTTGGTTTGGCTTGTTGTAAGGTCATAGCGTGCTCTTTTTGGGCTTTAAAATATATCATAGACATGTTTTAGCACACGGCAAAACGTTTGTCTTTACCAAAATGCGTTTTTATCAAGCCGGTGAATGGATGAAATCTAACCGTTGCGCCAGCACGCTACCGGGATCGCAAATTGACAATCCCATACGTTTCAAAGCTTCCCTTTCGCGCCGGCACTTTCCTACACTGGCTTTGGCATTTGCGAAGTATGCCTGGCAACACTCCATCCACCGCTTCACCGTCTACGGGAGGTTTGTAATGTTTCCTGAATACCGCGAGCTGATCGCCGAATTAAAATCCGCCAACCCACGTTTTCTCAGCCTGTTCGACAAACACAATCAACTCGACCACGAAATCCTGCGCCGGGAGGGCCCGCAGGGTACGGGATACAATGAAAAGGTTATCCAGTTGAAAAAACAGAAGCTAAGGCTGAAAGATGAGCTTTACCAGATGTTGCAGAAAGCCAGCCGGTAAGACGTCGCGAGGAAGGGCCAGCCCTTCCTTTTCTTCTGCGCCGGCGCCTGTTAAAACTCTTTTTTATAGCCCCGATATTTACCTTTGTTTTTTATATGCTTAAATGCGCAGGAGCAAAAGTGCGCGCTATTTAAGAATTTGCTACTGTAGATAAAGTGTCCTCATCTGGTTATTATGCGTCCGTCCGCCATTATTGCCGCACATCATAAATTTATATTTTGATGCGCGCCGTCGCGTGTAAGGATTTATCCAGAGGAATATTTCTATCGGTTATGCCGCACACGCCTAACAGAGTGTTAATTGTGTTAAAGTTTTTAATTAAATCTATTTTGCTGGTTTTATTTATCGTCTCGCCTTTGTTTGCCCCGCAGGCTTTCGCAACAGAAAACGCCGGCTTTCGCAGCAAAAATAATTTAACGCGCGCAGATATTTCACATTTTTATCATAACTGGAAAGGCGTGCGCTACAAGGCTGGCGGCTCCTCAAAGCGGGGAATTGACTGTTCCGCCCTGACGCAGCGCGCTTTCAAAAAAAAGCATATAAGCTTACCCAGAACAACCTCGGCGCAGATTGCTCTGGGTAAGTCTATCGCCAGAGGCCAATTACGCACCGGCGATCTGGTCTTCTTTAAAATAAATAAAAGGCAGCGTCACGTCGGCATTTATATCGGCAACGGAAAATTTTTGCATGCCTCCACCAAAAAAGGCGTGACGATTTCTTTTCTGGCAAATGAATACTGGAAAAAGCGTTACGAAACTTCGCGGCGAATTACCTCTTAATCATGCCGTAATATTGCAGGCTGTCGACCATATAAAAGCCCTGCTCCATACAACCGTGGAACAGGGCTTTTTATTACGCTGCCGCCCGTTCGAAAGAGATGACGTACAGCTCGTTGAGCCCCGGATAAATCTCGCCAATCACTTCCTTTAGCTGGGGCAAGGTCATATTTTCCTGGCGCGCGTGCTCTTCCGTCAGTTCGCTCAGCAGCACGGGAGAGACGTCTGTGACTTTGATATTGCAGAACCAGACATCATCTTCATAACGCCCGACGCGCAGAAGCTGCCCCGGCTGGAAATGCGATTCCGCCTCATCACGCAGGGTGATGGTTTTACGGCCTGCGACAATGTCGGCTTCGAAGCGCTGGAAAAAGGTAATATCGTTCATGACGGCATCCTGTAAGTCTTGCTCAAGATGCGCATCATAAGGCGCTCAGACAAAGGCCGCCAATGGATCTGCGGTTTCAAAGGCAATTTTGCGATCGGCCTTCGGCGGATAGATAAGCTCGCTGGTGATGGAAAGCTTCAGTTTTTTGGCCTCCGCGCGGGTGAGTTTCACCTCCTGCTCCCAGCCCTCGGTGTATACCGCGCCCCAGCCGCCAAGATCCAGACAGGTCACATAGTTCACCTGACGATAGGTCAGCGGCTCCACGCCCAGCAGGGATGCGGCGACGTTATGCCCGACAAAGCGGCCTAACATGATGGCGTGCTGGCAGGTCATCAGCGCAAAGTTGCCTTTGTCATCCGTTGCCGCCCGCGCCACATCGCCGGTTGCGAAAATATCGTCGTAGCCCGGCACCTGCAGGAATTCGTTTACGTGCAGGCGCCCCTGTGCGTCGCGCTGCGCCGAAATTTGCGCGGTGAGCTGGCTTGCCTGCACGCCAACCGTCCAGATAACGGTGCTGGATGGAATGCGTTCGCCATCGGCGAGGGTAATCCCGTGCCCGTCCACTTCGGCAACTTCGGCGCCCAGGCGCCACTCAATGCCCAGTTCATCGCTTGCTGCGCGGATCACCTCGCGCAGCGCTTCGCTGTAGCGTCCGCCCATCACGCTGCCGCGTTCAACGACGATGACACGCGGGGCGCAGCCTGCGCCCAGAATGGCGCGCAGGCGATGCGGCAGCTCAGTGGCGACCTCGATACCGGTAAAGCCGCCGCCGCACACCACGACGGTATTACGCGCCGGCGAATCCGGCTGCTGGCCAAGCTGGCTGATATGCTGTTCCAGACGCAGCGCGGTTTCCAGCTGGTCGAGGTCGAACGCGTGCTCGGCGGCCCCTTTCACCAGATCCCGGCGCAGGTAGCTGCCCGTGGCAATCACTAAGCGATCGTAATTTTCGATGGTGCTTTCGTTTTGCGCATTGCGATACCACACGTTTTTCCCCTGCGCATCAATACGCTGCGCCTCGCCCTGCAGGAACTTCACGCCGGTCACGTCAAACAGCGGCAGCAGCGGAGAAACCAGCGTCTCCACCTTTTGCTCATAAAAACGCGGACGCACGCGCAGCTCCGGCTGCGGGGCCAGCACGGTGATTTCCACGTCGTTGCGTTGATGCAGCGCCGCCAGACGAGCCGCGCTCAGGGCGGCCCACATTCCTGCAAAACCTGCGCCGAGAATCAGGATCTTTTGTTTCATCTATTCTGCCCTTATCAGATAAGGCCGCCAGCGGGCCGTTAACTGCGACTATACTTGTCGCAGTTAACTCCGACAAGATCTTTCGTAGTTAAATTTTTTATTCCATTCGCCCGGCCCATTTTCATTGCAAGCAGGCGGGGATGACCCTACATTACTCGGAATAATCATATCGGGGGTTTTATGGCGTTTTACAGTGCGGGCGTGGAATACGGCATTCACAGCCTGGTATGCATGGTGGATAACAAAGGTAACGGCGTCGAAATGAGCGTGCGCGAAATCGCCGCGCTGCAGGGCGTACCCTACGACTATCTGGCAAAGATATTTACCAAACTGTCCAAAGCCGGTCTGGTCGCCAGTACGGAAGGCAAAGGCGGCGGCTTTATGCTGGCGCGCCTGCCGGAGCAGATAACCGTGCTGGATATCGTCACCGCCATCGACGGCCCGAAAAGCATCTTCGACTGCAAAGAGATCCGCCAGCGCCTCGCCGTATTCGGTGAAACCCCGCCCGCGTGGGGCCTGTGAAGGTATTTGCGGCATTCGGGCCGTAATGAACACCGCCCAGCAGCGCATGGAAGAGGCGCTGGCGCAGCACACCATTTTGGATCTGGCGCGCCGCGTGTACCGTAAAGCTCCCGATGAGTTCGTAGTGGAGGTTCAGGACTGGATCCAGGACAGACGCAGGCAGTAGGTTCCGTTTTCCATAGACAAATTATGGCAAAGCATTTTCGGCGCGCGCATTTCCGCGAGCGTGCATTGCGCATAAATCCCTCGTTTTAGCCCTTTTCAGACTTTGTTTAGCCGTCGATATTTCTAAACCGCCATACGGCTCTCCTTCCCTACGGCTGCTTTAGCAGATTATATTACTTTTAGCACTATAGGCTGGTTTTAAGTTCTTTAGCGGCCGTATTTCACCGTCCTATTATCTGCAACATGAACACTTTTCATGTTGTGAGAAAACCATGGCGATTGTAAATTCCGTCCTCGATTTGATTGGCGATACCCCGCTGCTGCGCCTTAACCGGCTTGATACCGGCCCCTGCGAACTGCTGCTGAAACTTGAAAACCAGAACCCTGGAGGATCGATAAAAGATCGCGTGGCGCTGGCGATGATAGCCCACGCCGAACGCAGCGGCGCGCTTGCGCCGGGCGGCACGATAATAGAAGCCACGGCGGGAAATACGGGGCTTGGCCTGGCGCTGATTGCCACGCAGAAAGGCTACCCGCTGATCCTTGTCGTGCCGGATAAAATGAGCCGCGAGAAGATCTTCCATCTGAAAGCGCTTGGCGTGGACGTGCGCCTGACGCGTTCAGATGTCACCAAAGGCCACCCCGATTATTACCAGGATTACGCCCGCCGGCTGGCGCAGGATATTCCCGGCAGCTATTACATCGACCAGTTCTCCAATCCGGCTAATCCCCGGGCCCACGCAGAAACCACCGCCGTCGAGCTTTGGCAGCAGACCGCAGGCAAGATTGACGCCATTGTCGTCGGCGTTGGGTCAGGCGGCACCCTCGGCGGGCTGCAGAGCTTCTTTAAAACCCGCTCCCCGCAAACCGAATTTATCCTTGCCGATCCGCAGGGCTCGATTCTGGCCGACGTGGTCGAACACGGCACGCACCGGCAGCCGGGAAGCTGGCTTGTCGAAGGTATTGGCGAAGATTTTATCCCGCCGCTGGCGCAGATCGAGGGCGTCTCCCACGCGTTTCGTATCGAAGATGGCGAGGCCTTCGCCACCGCGCGCGAATTGTTAAGGCTTGAAGGCATTCTGGCGGGTTCTTCCACGGGCACCCTGCTCGCCACAGCATTGCGCTACTGCCGCGCCCAGACCGAGCCTAAACGCGTAGTCACTTTCGCCTGCGACAGCGGCAATAAATATCTTTCAAAAATGTTTAACGATGAATGGCTCAGCGACCAGGGCCTCGCGCCACAGCACCAACAAGGAAAACAAAATGACTAAATTTGCCACCGATAGCGTACACAGCGGCGCCTTCAGCGATGCTCACGGCGCGGTTATGCCGCCGATTTACGCCACCTCGACCTTTGAACAGCCCGCGCCCGGCCAGCACACGGGCTATGAATATTCACGCAGCGGCAACCCCACCCGCCACGCGCTGGAAAGCGCTATTGCCACGCTGGAAAACGGCAGCCGCGGCTTTGCGTTCGCCTCAGGTTTAGCGGCGATTTCCACGGTGCTGGAGCTGCTGGACAGCGGCAGCCATATCGTGGCCATCGACGACGTCTACGGAGGCACCTATCGCCTGATAGAAAACGTGCGCCGACGCACCGCGGGCCTGCAGGTAAGCTGGGTAAAGCCGGACGATCTGGCGGGGCTTGAGGCAGCGATTGGGCCGCAGACGCGCATGATCTGGGTGGAAACGCCCACCAACCCGCTGCTGAAGCTTGCCGATCTCGCGGCCATCGCGGCCATCGCCCGCCGTCATAACCTGATTAGCGTGGCGGATAACACCTTCGCCTCGCCGGCCATTCAGCGCCCGCTGGAGCTTGGGTTTGATATCGTGGTGCACTCGGCGACGAAATACCTGAACGGCCACTCCGACGTGGTGGCGGGCCTCGCGGTAGTCGGCGCGAATCAGCAGCTGGCCGATAAAACCGCCTATCTGCAAAACGCCGTGGGCGGCGTTCTGGATCCGTTCAGCAGCTTCCTGACGCTGCGCGGCATCCGCACGCTGGCCCTGCGTATGGAGCGCCACAGCGCCAACGCGCTGCATCTCGCCCACTGGCTTGCGGAGCAGGCGGAAATCGAAAACGTTTACTACCCATGGCTGGAAACCCATCCGCAGTACCGGCTCGCCCGGCAGCAGATGTCGCAGCCGGGCGGCATGATCTCGATTGTGGTGCGCGGCGGCGAACAGCGGGCCGCTGAAATCATCAGTAAGCTAAAACTTTTCACCCTGGCGGAAAGCCTGGGCGGCGTGGAAAGCCTGGTCAGCCAGCCCTTTACCATGACCCACGCCTCTATTCCGCTGCAACAGCGCCTGGCCAACGGCATTACGCCGCAGCTTATCCGCCTGTCGGTGGGTATTGAGGACGTTGGAGATTTACAGGCCGACCTGCAGCAGGCGCTGCGGTAAGGCTTATAAGGCATCTGGCCCGCCAAGCCAAAACCACATTATTATCAGGGATGATACGCTGCGTGACGGAAATATATTCTCCGGGCGCAGCGGCGATTAAAAAGCAGGCCTTTACTCCAACGCGTAACAATATCCGCGAACGGATAAAGGCCATTTTAAAACAGGGAAAATCGCGCATTAATGACGATAATTATCGTAATTAACTATTAAGCGAAATATTGCTCCCGCACAATAGTCGCGCTGTCGTCAATAGCCCTGACGATAGCATTTACGCAGCGGCTGACGTCTCCTTCGGCAAGCCCCGCCAGTAAATCATCGTAATTATGATACCCCTGCGCTATTTCCCCGGCCTGCGGATACAGATGGTTAAAACAGGGGCCAATACGCACCCAGAGCTGCTCAATAAGCGCGGTCAGCGTGGGCATCTGCGCATACGCATAAAGCTGGAAACGAAACGCACGGTTAGCCTGTAAAGCCTGCTCAACGTTCCCCGCCGCCTTCGCCCCGAGAAACGCTTCATACAAGCGGCGCAGCGTCTCCAGCGACTCGCCGTTCATAAAGCGCACGGCTTCGGCTACCGCCATTGCTTCCAGATTTTTACGAATAGCGTTAATTTCATGATAGCGGCTAAGGGAGATCTCCGGGACCAAAAAAGCCTGCGCTGGCGTGGCATCCAGCGCCCCGGAAGAGACCAGCCGTAATAACGCTTCGCGCACCGGCGTAATACTGGTGCCTAATTGCTCCGCAATATCTTTAGTGACCAGCCGCGCGCCGGGTTTTAATGCGCCTACTATTAATGCGCCTTTAAGGCGCGCCTCAACCTGCGAGGTTAAACTCATTCTCTGGGCCTTTTCCAGCTCAAGCATGTTTATTTCCTGTGGCAGAAAAAATATTTTGACATTGTGGTTTCACAACTGGCCTGGCATAAACAGAACTTATAAGATATATGACGCCTTCGACATTGCTCGTTTATATTGCCGGCGGAAATTGGCAGGCTGACTTTTAAAAGCGTCCGTGATGACGCTTTACGCAGAGATTGACGATAAATGAAACAATCGGGTCGTAAATCAGCCGTATCTTTCCGCCTGTCCGTATAAGTAAAGCTGGTGGTTGCGGAATTTGCACGAAAACCTGCTGAAAGCGACGCATAGAGATTAAAAGAGCTTATCCAAAGTGGGCGAGCCGTAAGGCGGGTCGGACAAAAGCGTGGCTGCCCGCAGGGCTGGCGACGGCGTTGCTCTTTGTTATCGTTAATTTATTGATTGGTTTGCTGCCTATGTTGCCCAATCCAGGGATCAGTTATGACACAACTTCTTGCTACGCTGGATTTACTCCGCGAGCTTACCTCCTTTGCCAGCGTGGCGGGCAACCTGTCGCAACAGCAGGCGCTGGCTCAGCGGCTTGAAGACTGGCTGGCGGCTGAAGTCGACGCGCAGGTCGTCTGTCCGGTAAGCGCCCAGCTTGCGGAAACCTCCCCGCCGCTGGTTCACGTGCGCGTGGATATCGGCGCGCCGCAAACCGTGGTGCTGTACAACATGTACGACGTTATGCCCGCGGCGCGGGAGGAAGGCTGGGAAGTTGAGCCGTTCGTCGGCGGTTTCTCCCACCGGGCGGATAAAGGCGATATTTTTATCGCGCGCGGAGCGGAAAATAACAAAGGTCCGCTGGCCGGCATGCTGATGGCATTAAGGGATCTTCATCATGCCGGCCAGCTGCACGCCAACGTCGAAATTCTGCTTGAAGGCGAAGGCGAAGGCGAAACGGGCAGCGGCCATCTGCGACGATACCTCGCGGGCAACCCGTGTCCGCTTGAGCCGGCGCAGGCCGTGCTGTTCCCGTCGCTGTGCGAATACGACAACGGCGCGCCGCGCATCTACCTTGGTTTTAACGGTCTGAGCACGAGCCGTCTGTGCGTCAGGGACGCTAATCAGGACGAGTCTGCGGCTAGCGTTCATGCCGGGATGGTGGCGTGGATTGCCGATCCCGCCAGCGGCGTCCTGTCCCGCCAGCCGCTGGATGAAGAAGCCGCCCTGCTGCTTGCGGATCTGGCCCGGAGCGTTAATCACCACGATGAGCTTCGTTTCAGGCGCGGTGAAAAATCGATCGTCACCGGCGATACCTTTAACTGCCTGTCCGGGCTGTTGACCGGCGCCGTGTTAAGCATTGCCGATTTTACCAGCAGCCCGCAAACACTCCCCGGGCAGGCCTGCGCTGAACTGGCGTTGCGCACGCCGCCCGGCATGGATGCCGAAGCCCTGCTCCGGCGCATTCGCCAGCGCCTGCAACACCCGGATTTTGCAGGCGTAACGCTGGAGCCGGACGACACCTATCCCGGCTATCGCTTTAGCGAGGAAGACGCGGGCGTGCTGGAACTGATGGCCAGCTATCACCAGCAGCAGGCAAGGCCCCGGATTTGGCCGTGGGCGCCCGATTGCGTCCCCGCCAGTGCTTTTGCCCCGGTCGCTCCGGCGTTTGTGATTGGCGGGCTGGGTGAAGGCGGCAACGCCCGCGGCGTAAACGAATTTGTCACCCTGCGCGGCTTAGAGCGTTATCAACGCTCTGTTCGAGACTGGCTGCTGGCATTTTAACCTCGCCTGCGAGCTGGAAAATCATCACTTTCAAAAAGATAAAATCGAAACCGCATGTGTTGCGGCAATAAAAAAGGCCATCCTGAAGATGGCCTTTAGCGTTTTAACTGAAGTTACTGTTGCGGAACTGAGTCAATCTGATAGTCACCTCCGTTTCATCGCTGATACTGAGCTCAACATACTCCAGTCATCCGGCAAGAAACAAAACCTGACTCACAGTTTCGCCCGCGCCATCGGAAACGTTTTCTTCAGAACAGCGAGAACATCAGCGCCACGGGAAAGCTCATCGGCCAGGTTGCGCCGACCAGTACGGAACTTAACAGTTTGATTCTTTTAGTATCGCGGGCGAGAAACCAGGTAATCACGGCGGAGATTAACGACATTACGGCGTAAAAAACCAACATATGTTGATACAGCGTCATACAAATTTTTATAAATTGATAAAAAAGTTGGCAAATTATGCGCTTTTTTTATGACGCAGATCAAGTTTTTAAGCGGGTGAAAACCGTCCGCAAAGCCAGCCGCATGGCAGACAAAAAAAGCGGGCATAAACCAAAGCTATACTTTAAGTCCGATCGACGGAGGTTTGTATGTGCGGACGCTTTGCCCAATTCCAGATGCGCGAAAAATATCTGACTTACCTCGTTGATGAGGATGAAAGAGAGATTCCCTACGATCCGCAGCCCGTTGCCCGCTACAACGTGGCGCCCGGCACCAGGGTTTTGCTGCTGAGCGAACGAGCAGACCGGCTGCATCTCGACCCGGTGGTCTGGGGCTACGCGCCGGGATGGTGGGACAAAGCGCCGCTAATTAATGCGCGCGTTGAAACCGCCGCCGCCAGCCGGATGTTTAAACCGCTTTGGCAGCACGGCCGGGCGATTGTCTTCGCCGACGGCTGGTATGAATGGAAAAAGGAAGGCGAGAAGAAACAGCCCTACTTTATTCACCGCGCCGACGGGCAGCCGGTGTTCATGGCGGCCATCGGCAGCACGCCGTTTGAGCGAGGAGATGAGGCCGAAGGATTTGTGATAGTGACGGCCGCAGCCGACCGCGGGCTGGTTGATATCCATGACCGGCGTCCGCTGGTTCTTGCTCCGGAGGCGGCGCGGGAGTGGATGAGGCAGGATACAGGCGGCAGGGAAGCCGAAGATATAGCCGCGGACGGCGCCGTAACGGCCGATGAGTTTATCTGGCATCCCGTCACGCGCGCCGTGGGCAACGTGAAGAATCAGGGGCCGGAGCTGATAGAGCCCGTCGGCGAATAGCAGACAAAAAAGCGGCCGCGGTATAAAAACTTTATATTGCGGCCGCCGGGTAGCAGGCTAGTGTTTTATCATCACATGTCGAATGACGGTGTAATCCTCCAGCCCGAAGAGAGACATATCCTTGCCGTAGCCCGAAAGCTTTTGCCCGCCGTGCGGCATTTCGCTGACCAGCATAAAGTGCGTATTCACCCATGTGCAGCCGTACTGCAGCCTGGCGCTCAGACGATGCGCGCGCCCGACGTCCTGCGTCCAGACGGACGACGCCAGCCCGTAGGGAGAATCGTTCGCCCAGTCCAGCACCTGCTCTTCATCGCTAAAGGAGGTCACGCTCACGACCGGACCGAAAACCTCTTGCTGCACGATGTCATCTTCCTGCCTGGCCCCGGCCAGCAGCGTCGGCTGGAAGTAGTAGCCGGGCCCTTCAACTTTCTCGCCGCCGGTTATCACTTGTACGTGCGGCAGCGCTTTGGCGGCGTTCACCGCTTTGGTCACACGCTCAAGATGGGCCTGTGAGCTCAGGGGGCCAAGTTCCGTAGATTCTTCTTCCGGCGCGCCATATTTCAGGCTGGCGACGGCCGCGCCAAGCTTTTCCACCAGCCTGTCGTAGACGCCCTGCTGCGCGTAGATGCGGCAGGCGGCGGTGCAGTCCTGGCCGGCATTGTAATAGCCGAAGGTGCGCACGCCTTCCACAACGGCGTCCAGATCCGCATCGTCAAAGACGATAACCGGCGCTTTGCCGCCCAGCTCCATATGCGTGCGCTTAATCGACGGCGCGGTATGGCTGATGATGTGCTCGCCGGTAGCGATGGAGCCGGTGAGCGACACCATGCGCACTTTTGGATGCCCGGTCAGCTTATCGCCTACCGACTGCCCGCGGCCGAACAGTACGTTCAGCACGCCCGCCGGGAAAATGTCTTTCGCAAGTTCCGCAAGCTTAAAGGCGGTCAGCGGCGTGATTTCCGAAGGCTTAATCACCACGCAGTTTCCCGCCGCCAGCGCGGGCCCGAGCTTCCAGGCCGCCATCATCAGCGGATAGTTCCAGGGGGCGATAGAAGCCACTACGCCTACCGGATCGCGACGGATCATCGAGGTGTGCCCGCTGAGGTATTCTCCGGCGGCCAGGCCGTTCAGACAGCGGCTTGCCCCGGCAAAAAAGCGGAATACGTCCACCACCGCCGGGATCTCGTCATTCAGCACGCAGTGATAAGGTTTGCCGCAGTTAAGCGATTCCAGACGGGCAAACTCCTCGCCGTTTTGCTCGATAGCGTCGGCAAGTTTTAAAAGGTGCCCGGCGCGCTCTTTGGGCGTGGTTTGCCCCCAGCTGCGGAAGGCCGCGTCCGCGGCGCTCACCGCATCGTTAACCTGCTCCCCGGTGGCTTCTGCTATCTCCAGCAGCGCCTCGCCGGTCGCCGGATTATAAACCGGCAGCTTTTCGCCCAGCCCTTCCACTAACTGGCCGTTAATCAACAATTGGCTTTGCATAGCGATACCCTTCTCAAGTTATTTCCCGCCGCCCGCAACGTCGTCTCCGCCGCGGCTCAGCCAGTACGCCCCTAAAATCGGTAGGGTGGTCATCAGCATTATCAGCAGCGCCACCACGTTAGTCACCGGCACTTCCCGCGGCCTGCCCAGCTGATTGAGCAGCCAGAGCGGCAAGGTGCGTTCATGGCCGGCGGTAAAGGTGGTCACGATAATTTCATCAAACGACAGCGCGAACGCCAGCATGCCGCCCGCCAGCAGCGCCGAGCCAAGATTGGGCAGGATCACATAGCGGAAGGTTTGCCAGCCGTCCGCGCCTAAATCCATCGACGCCTCGATCAGGCTATAAGAGGTGCGTCGAAACCTTGCAATGACGTTATTAAAAACAATCACCACGCAAAAGGTGGCATGGCCGATTACGATGGTGAGAAACCCCGGCTCAATATTCAACGATTTAAACGCGGTAAGCAGCGCGATACCGGTAATGATCCCCGGCAGCGCGATGGGCAACAGCAGCAATAATGAGATGGCGTTTTTACCAAAGAACTCACGTCGCCACAGCGCCGCGGCGGCCAGCGTGCCGAGGAGTAAAGCAATTATAGTTGCCAGCGCGGCAATTTTAAGTGACAACGTCACGGCCTCAAGAATGTCGCCGCGGGATAACGCCACGTGGAACCAGCGTAGCGTCAGCCCCTGCGGCGGAAAGCTGAACGCCGCCTCTTCGGTGTTAAAGGCGTAAAGCGCGATGATCGCCAGCGGAAAATGCAGGAAAATAACGCCGCCCCAGGCGGCGACTTTTAGCAGCAGCGGCGCGCGTTCAGAGTGCATCGAAAGCCCCCAGCCGTTTTACAAGCGTCAGATAAACGGCGATCAGCACGACAGGCACCAGCGTAAACGCCGCCGCCATCGGCATATTGCCTATCGCTCCTTGCAGGGAATAGACCATGTTGCCGATAAAATATCCCGGCGGCCCCACCAGCTGCGGAACGATAAAGTCGCCGAGCGTTAAGGAAAAGGTGAATATCGACCCCGCAGCCACCCCCGGGATCGCAAGGGGTAAAACAACGTGGCGAAAGGTTTGCGACGGGCGCGCGCCCAAATCCGCGGAAGCCTGAAGCAGCGACGGCGGCAAACGTTCAAGCGCGGCCTGAATCGGCAGAATCATAAACGGCAGCCAGATATAGAGAAACACCAGAAACCGCCCGAGGCCGGAGGTGGAAAGCGTGTTTCCGCCGACCGCCGGCACGGTGAGAACGGCGCTAAGGATGCCTTCCAGCCCGAGATGCTGCAGGAACCACTGCGCCACGCCGTCACGCGCCAGCAGCAGCGTCCAGGCGTAGGCCTTGACGATATAGCTCGCCCACATCGGCAGCATTACCGCGATATAAAAGAACGCCTTGAGCCTGCCGCTGGTATAGCGCGCCATAAAATACGCCATCGGAAAGGCCAGCACCGCGCTTGCCAGCGTCACGAGGATCGCCATGGTGAGCGTGCGCAAAATGATGTCGTAGTTGGCCGGCTGGAAAAGCGCGGCCAGGTTTGCCAACGTCAGGTCCGGCGTCACCGACATGGTGAAGTCATCGAAGGTGTAGAACCCCTGCCAGAGCAGCGTCAGCAGGGAGCCGAAGTAGATAATGCCGAACCACAGCAGCGGCGGCAGCAACAGCAGCGCCAGCCAGAACGTGGGGCGCTGCCAAAGAAAGGTGGTGATACGGCGCATAAGCCGCCGGTCATTGCGGGCCGCGGGAAGGCTCATATCCATCTCATCCTTCTCCGTGTAGCGGCACCATCGCCGCGCGCGGCCAGGCCGCTGTCACCTGCTGCCCAATCTGATAACGCTCCTCGCTTACCAGCCGCTGGGGGTTAGCCTCGCTGACCAGCAGCTTTTCGCCGCCGTCAAGGCGCAGCTCCAGACGCGTCGCCGCGCCCTGATAATGGATTTCCTGGATGGTTCCGGCCGCCTGAACCTCTCCTTGCCTGTCGATAACGATATGCTCCGGCCGCAGCGAAAACAGCCGCTCCTCGCCGCACATCCTGCGCGCAAGCGCCGGGGCAATCACGTTAGAGGTGCCGACAAAACTGGCGACAAAAGCCGTGCGCGGCTGCATATAGAGCTGGCGCGGCGTATCAACCTGCTCAATACGCCCGTTGTTGAACACCGCTACGCGGTCCGACATCGACAGGGCTTCGCTCTGATCGTGGGTGACGAAGATAAAAGTGATGCCCAGCTCGCGCTGAAGTTTTTTCAGCTCGCCCTGCATCTGCTCGCGAAGCTTAAGGTCGAGCGCGCCGAGGGGCTCGTCCAGCAACAAAACGCGCGGACGATTTACCAGCGCGCGCGCCAGGGCCACGCGCTGACGCTGCCCGCCCGATAGCTGCGAAGGCTTGCGGGCATGAACGAATCCCAGCGCGACCTGCTCAAGCGCCGCCTGGGCCGCCGCCTGCCGGGTTTTCTTATCAACGCCCTTCACCATCAGGCCGTAGGCGACGTTTTCCAGCACCGTCATATGCGGAAACAGGGCGTAGTCCTGAAACACCGTGTTCACATCGCGCTGATACGGCGGCACGTCCTGCGCCTGCCGGCCGAAGATGGAAAGGGTGCCGCTGGAGACCTGCTCGAAGCCGGCGATCATCCGCAGGCAGGTCGTTTTGCCCGAGCCGGACGGCCCGAGCAGCGAGAAGAACTCTCCGTCGGCGATATCGATGGTCACGCCATCCACGGCGCGCACGTCGCCATACACTCGCGAAACGTTATCAAACTGAACGGCGTAAGACATAGCGGCCTCCGGGCTTAACGACCGCCCATAATGGCGATGTAGTCCTGCGTCCAGCGGCTGTAGGGCACGAATTTGCCGCCCTGCGCGACCGGAGTTTTCCAGAACACGATCTTGTCGAAGTAGCTGTAGCCGTTGGTTTCACAGCCTTTGTCGCCCAGCAGCGTGCTGGCTTTGCAGCCTTGCGCCACGGCGGGCAGCGAGCCGAACCACGCCGCCACGTCCCCCTGGACTTTTGGCTTAAGCGACCAGTTCATCCATTTATACGCGCAGTTCATATGCTTCGCCTCGGCGTGCAGCATGGTGGTGTCCGCCCAGCCCGTTACCCCTTCTTTCGGAAAAACGGTGGCGATGGGCTGGCCTTCACCTTTTAAGGCGTTGGCCTGATAGGGCCAGGCGCTGGAGGCCACCACGCCTTCGTTTTTAAAGTCGCTCATCTGCACCGTGGTGTCATGCCAGTAGCGGTGGATCAGGGCGTGCTGGTCGCGCAGCACTTTCAGTACGGCCTGGTACTGTTCTTCGGTGAGCTGATAGGGGTCGTCGATACCCAGCTGCGGCTGCGTGGCCTTGACGTAAAGCGCGGCGTCGGCGATATAAATCGGGCCGTCATAGGCCTGCACGCGGCCCTGGTTAGTTTTGCCGTCGGGCAGGTTTTGTTTCACAAACACCACGCCCCAGCTGTCAGGCGGCGTCGGGAAAGTTTTGGTGTTGTACATCAGCAGGTTCGGGCCCCACTGATAGGGCGTGCCATACACCTTGCCGTCCACGTTAAACCAGGAGCCTTTTTGCAGGCGGGGATCGACATCCTTCCAGTTCGGGATAAGCGCAGTGTTAATCGGCTGGACGCGTTTGCCCATAATCAGGCGCAGCGACGCGTCGCCCGACGCCGTCACCAGATCGTAACCGCCCTTCGCCATCAGGCTGACCATTTCATCTGAGGTGGCCGCCGTTTTAACGTTCACCTTGCAGCCGGTCTCCTTTTCAAAACCGGTTACCCAGTCGTACTGCTTGTCGGTGTCGCCCCGCTCGATATAGCCCGGCCACGCGATGATATCCAGCTGCCCTTCGCCGTCGCCAACCTGAGTGGGCAGCCCCGCCGCCTGCGCTGAAAGCACGGTCAAACAGAGGGAGGAAAAGGTCCACAGAACCCGTTTTGTACGCATTTCGTGTACTCCTGTCTGAAAGATAAAGGCGGCACGCTGCTAAGTGCCGAAACCGCGAAAAAATCCCCGTAGAAAAACAATAGTCTGCGCCAATATGGCGAGCATGGCGGCGGCGGTAAATTTCATCAGGTTGTGATAGACCGCGCAGTAAAACTGGCCGGACCGCTTCGCGTATTTAGCCGCTCGGCGGTAGCATAAGGGGATATTTTTCAAGTGTAGACAGCGGATTACCGCGCCGCTTCGCCAGCGGCCGGTTTTTAGTAAGTATCGAAATTTCATATGGATGGAGGCAGAGTATGCAGGTAGCCCATATCGCTTTATGGACCAACAATCTTGAACGGGCGGCCTCTTTCTGGCGCGAGCATTTTAATGCAACGGTGGGCGAGGCTTACCGCTCGAAGCGGCGCGAGGGCTTTATCTCGCACTTCGTAACCCTGGAAAAGGGCCCGGCGCTGGAGTTAATGACGCTGCCGGGGCTGGAGGATAAACCGCCCCGCGAAGACAACCGTACCGGCTGGGCGCATATCGCCATAAGCCTGGGCTCAGTCGAGGCCGTGGACAAGCTGGCCACGGCGCTCGAGCCGCTGGGCGCGCTGGTTCATGCCGCGCGCTGGACCGGCGACGGCTTTTATGAAGCGGCGATCGCCGACCCGGACGGCAACCTGATTGAGATCACATCCTGATGTTCTACGCTTAAGGCTAACTTTTTATTTTTTTGGAGGCTACATGACCATCTCTTCTCGCAACCAGTTAACGGGCAAAGTCAGCCAGGTGACCGACGGCGCGGTAAATGACGAAGTAGAAATCACCCTCAACAGCGGAGGCAAGCTGATAGCCGTCGTCACGCGCAGCAGCGTGGAAGCGCTGGGTTTGCAGCCCGGTAAAGAGGTTATTGCTTTGATTAAAGCGCCCTGGGTGACCCTCGCCACCGAGGACTGCGGCTATCAGTTTTCCGCGCGCAATCAGTTTTCCGGCACGGTGCTTTCCCTGCTAAGGGGCGCGGTAAACACCACGGTAAACGTCTCCATTGACGGAGGCGGAGAAATCACTTCGGTGATTACTAACGAAGCCGCCGATGAAATGGCGCTGAAGAATGGCTGCCGCCTAATCGCGCTGATTAAGGCTTCCTCCGTTCTGCTGGCGGTGAAGAAATAAGCTCCGCGCTTCCTTATCCTGAACGGTTTGTCCGCGAAAGGTCAGGATAAGGAGCGCCGCAGATGTTAGCGTATCAAGACCGCGGTTCGCCGCCCCTAATCGATGCGCATACTCTCCAGATCGGCAATCAGCCCCGGCCCCGTTGGCCGCCACGCCAGACGCTGCTGCGTCAGCGCGCTTGAGGCCGACATATCGTGACCGATAAAGATATTCATCCAGCCGAAGTGGGCGGGCGCATCTTCCTCATTAATCCGCCGCACCGGAATATTCAGTATGCGGCCGATGGTTTCGGCAATAGTGCGCATCGCAATGCCTTCTTCCGCCACCGCGTGGTAGCGGCTGCCGGCGATATTCTTCTCCAGCGCCAGCGCGTAAAGCCTTGCCGCATCGCTCAGATGCACCGCCGACCAGCGATTCTGGCCTTCGCCGACATACGCCGACACGCCTTTTGCGCGGGCCAGCTCAATCAGCGGGCTGATTAAGCCTTGCTTGAGCGGATCGTGCACCTGCGAAAGACGAATCACGGACACGTTCACGCCACGCTGCGCGACCGCGATACCCGCCAGTTCAGAAGCCTTACGCGGGTTGGGGTGATCGGGATTGAAATAATCTTCGTGGGCCATGGCGTTGTTTCCGCGGGCCCCCATGCCGACGCCAGAAGTGATAAGCAGCGGGCGCTGCGACCCCTGCAGGGCTGAACCCAGAGCTTCAATAGCCTGGGCGTCTCTTTCACAGTTCGCCGTTAAGGTCGTAAAGTCGTGGTTGAAAGCCGTATGGATCACGCCGTCGGCCATGGCCGCCCCGCGACGCAGGCTTTGCGGATCTTCGATATTGCCGTAAAACGCCTCGACGCCGGCCGCCGCCAGCGCCTGCGCGCCCCGCTCGCTTCTGGTTAAGCCCAGCACCTGATGCCCGGAGGCCTGCAGCTCACGAATAACGGCCGTACCGATAAAACCGGTCGCGCCGGTAAGAAAAATACGCATGATGATGTCGCCTGTACGTGGATGAAGGGCTGTCTGCCGCCCGGTGTCCACCATTCTGGATTCTGCATGCGGTACGATCTATGCTGTAAAGTCGTTATTTATCGTCCCATCGTCCCGAGGTGCTATGGATCCGCTTTCCGAACTGCTGTCTTTGCTTAAGCCCGAGAGCTATGCCTCCGGCGGCGTCGCCCTGCGGCGAGAGATGGCCATTCAATGGCCGCAGCATGACGGCGTCAAATGCTATGCCGTGGTTTCCGGCCAGTGCTGGCTATCCGTGGAAGGCGAACAGCAGCCTGTTTTGCTCAGCGCCGGAGACTGCTATCTGCTGCCGCCCGGCCCGCCTTTTTGCCTGAGCACGGATTTGGCGGCAAGCCCGGTGGACTTCGCCATACTGCGGGCGCAAGGACGTCTGGGCAGCCTTGCGAACGGCGGCGGAGAAGACGGATGCTTTCTGGTCGGTGGGCATTTTCTGCTTTCCGGCCATCTTGCGCAGATGCTTTTAGGCGCCTTGCCCCCCATCGTGCATATCCGCAAAGAGAGTGATATCGCCGCCATGCGCTGGTCGCTTGAGCGAATGGCCGACGAGGTGCGCCACCCGCAGCCAGGCGGCGTGCTGATAGTGCAGCAGCTGGCTTATATGATGCTGATTCAGGCGCTGCGGCTGCATCTGAACAACGCCGCCAGCATCGGCGTCGGCTGGCTGTTCGCCCTTGCCGATAAACAGATGAGCGCCGCCATCGCCTGCATGCACGATGACCCCGGGCATGGCTGGACGCTGCAAATGCTCGCGTCCCGGGTGGGAATATCCCGCTCGGTGTTCGCCAGGCGCTTTAAGGAAACGGTTGGCATGTCGCCCATCGACTACCTGACGCAGTGGCGGATGCAGCTGGCCTGCGAGCGGCTTAAAAATACCGACGAGGCCATCCAGCGCATAGCTTTATCGCTGGGCTATGAGTCTGAGAGCGCGTTTGGCAAGGCGTTTAAACGCGTTATCGGCCACTCGCCGGGACGGCATCGCTAAACCGCGTGCCGTTTGTTTTGCGCCCATAGGCAAAGCAGCAGGCGCGCGGCCTGACACATTACACTTGTTCCTTAATCTGCTGCTGAATTAAACGTGACAACGTCACTACGGCCTGCTGCTCCCTTTCGCCCCACGCCCAGGAAACATTCAGGCGGAAGTAGTTATCCCAGGCGCGGCCGGTGGTGAACATTTTTCCCGGCGCGATGCTGATTTTATGCGCGATGGCCCGCTCATTAAGCAGGCTGGCGTCCATGTAGTCCGGCAGCTCAATCCATAAAAAGTAGCCGCTTTCGCTGTGGTGAATCTTCACCCCGGCGGGCAGGAGCGTATGCAGCGCCTGCCACGCCTTCTGTTTGCGCTCGGCCAGCGTTCGGCGCAGACGCCGCAGATGGGTGTCGTAGCGCCTGGTCGCCAGATAATCGACCAGCGCCAGCTGCACGGGCGAACTGGTGGACAGCGTGCTCATCAACTGCAGCTGCTGAATGCGCCGCGCGTGTTTGCCCGCCGCTACCCATCCGATACGAAAACCCGCGACCAGGCACTTTGAAAACGACGAACAGTGCAGCGTAATGCCCTGCTCATCCCAGGCCCGGGCGGGTAGCGGACGTTCGCGGCCGTAATAGAGCTCGCTGTAAACGTCGTCTTCAATCAGCGTGACGTTATGCTGCTGCAGCAGCGAAACGAGCTGGCGTTTTTTCTCCGGCGTCAGCGTCACGCCCAGCGGGTTCTGGCTGTTGGTCATCAGCCAGCAGGCCTTGACGGGATAGTCGTTCAGCGCCTGTTTCAGGGCCGCGAGATCGATGCCGTTTTGCGGATCGGTCGCCACCGAAAGCGCTTTAAGACGCAGCCTTTCAAGCGCCTGCAGCGCGCCGTAAAAACAGGGGTTTTCAACGATGACCCAGTCGCCGGGCTCGGTCACGGCCTGCAGGCTGAGGTTTAAGGCCTCAAGCGCCCCGGCGGTGATAACAATCTCATCGGGCGATACCTGCATCCCCTGCTGCGCGTAGCGGCGTGCGATGGCGTGGCGCAAGGCCTCGTTGCCCGGGGGCAGGTTTTCAATAACGCTCATGGCGGTGGCGGTTTTGCTGACCGTCGCCAGGGAGCGGTTTAACTGCTGCAGCGGGAACAGGCGCGGATCGGGAAACGCGGAGCCAAACGGCACTACCGAAGCGTCGCAGCTCGCCTGCAGCACGTCAAAAATATAGGTATTGATATCGACTGACTCGTCGCGCGTGACCTTAACCTGCACGGGCGCGCTGCGCGCAACCGGACGCGGCGCAACGTAATAGCCGGACTGCGGGCGGGCCACTATTACGCCCTGGCTTTCCAGCACCTGATAGGCGTGGCCGACGGTCATAAAACTCATGCCGCTGTGCGTCACCTGCTCGCGCAGCGACGGCAGCCGCTCTCCCGGCAGCCAAATCCCGAGGGCTATCTGGTCGATAATTTGTTGCGCCAGCTGCTGGTATTTTTTCATTTTTGCTCTTGTCCGTAACTATATCAGCTCCTTAAAAATACGCTTTTTTCACTAACTGTTATAGCTAATTAAACCTTTTCTGTTTCTGACCCTGACTGCGGCGACGGACTAATATGGCCGGGTCTTTTATGTACCCAGAGGTTATGTATGTTTGGTTTAGACGCTTTTCATCTGGCGAGGATTCAGTTCGCTTTTACTATTTCCTTCCACATTATTTTTCCCGCTATCACCATCGGGCTTGCCAGCTACCTGGCGGTACTTGAAGGACTGTGGCTGAAATCGAAAAACCCGGTTTACCGTGCGCTCTACCACTTCTGGGCGAAGATTTTTGCCGTCAATTTCGGCATGGGCGTGGTTTCCGGGCTGGTGATGGCCTATCAGTTCGGCACCAACTGGAGCGGCTTTTCACAGTTCGCCGGCAGCATTACCGGCCCGCTGCTGACGTATGAAGTGCTGACCGCTTTCTTCCTGGAGGCCGGTTTTCTGGGGGTGATGCTGTTTGGCTGGCAGCGCGTCGGGCCCGGCCTGCACTTTTTCGCCACCTGTATGGTGGCGCTTGGCACCCTGATTTCCACCTTCTGGATCCTGGCTTCCAACAGCTGGATGCAGACGCCGCAAGGCTTTGACATCCTCAACGGCCAGGTGGTGCCGGTGGACTGGTTCGCCGTGGTGTTTAACCCGTCCTTCCCCTATCGCCTGCTGCATATGTCCATCGCGGCGTTTCTCAGCAGCGCCTTTTTTGTGGGCGCCTCTGCGGCCTGGCATCTGCTGCGCGGCAATAAAACGCCGGCGGTGAAAACGATGTTTTCTATGGCGCTGTGGATGGCGGCGATCGTCGCCCCCGTCCAGGCCATGCTCGGCGATATACACGGCCTGAACACCCTTGAGCATCAGCCGGCAAAAATTGCTGCAATCGAAGGCCACTGGGAGAACGCGCCGGGCGAGCCGACGCCGCTGCTGCTGTTCGGCTGGCCTGATATGCAGCAGGAGCGCACGCGCTACGGGCTGGAAATTCCGGCGCTGGGCAGCCTGATCCTCACGCACAGCCTGGATAAACAGGTTCCGGCGCTAAAAGAATTTCCGAAGGAAGACAGGCCAAACTCCACCGTGGTGTTCTGGTCGTTCCGCGCCATGGTGGGCCTCGGCCTGCTGATGATTTTGCTCGGCGTAACCAGCCTGTGGCTGCGCTACCGGCATCGTCTGTATGAAAGCCGTCCCTTCCTGCATTTCGCGTTATGGATGGGGCCTTCAGGGCTGGTGGCCATTCTGGCCGGCTGGGTCACTACCGAAGTGGGCCGCCAGCCGTGGGTGGTTTATGGCCTGCTGCGCAGCAAAGACGCGGTTTCCGCGCACGGCGAGCTGCAGATGAGCATCAGCCTGCTGACGTTTTTCGTGGTCTACATGTCCGTGTTCGGCGTAGGCTACAGCTACCTTATCAGGTTAATCAAAAAGGGCCCGCAGCCCTTCGACGACACCGCTCCCCCGACCGACGGCCGGCCCACACGCCCGCTTTCCGCAGTCCCTGAATCCCTTGAGGAGAAACGCTAATGGGCATCGATCTTTCCGTGATCTGGTTTGCGATCATCGTCTTTTCCACGCTGATGTATATCGTGATGGACGGGTTCGATCTGGGCATCGGCATCCTTTTCCCCTTTATCCGCGATAACCAGGATCGCGACGTGATGGTCAACACCGTCGCTCCGGTCTGGGACGGCAACGAAACCTGGCTGGTTCTCGGCGGCGCCGCGCTGTTTGGCGCCTTTCCGCTGGCGTACGCGGTGATTGTGGATGCCCTGACCATCCCGCTGACCCTGATGCTGATTGGCCTGATTTTCCGCGGGGTGGCCTTTGAGTTTCGCTTTAAAGCCACTCCGGCGCATCGCCCGTTCTGGGATAAGGCGTTTCTTAGCGGATCTATCCTTGCGACTTTCTGTCAGGGCGTTGTCGTCGGAGCGGTGATTTCCGGCTTCCCGGTTGCGAAACGCGCCTTCGCCGGGGCGCAGCTTGACTGGCTGACGCCCTTTAATCTGTTTTGCGGCGCGGGGCTGATTGTGGCCTATGCCCTGCTGGGCGCCAGCTGGCTGGTGATGAAAAGCGAAGATCCGCTGCTGGATAAGATGCGCGGGCTGCTAAAGCCGCTGCTGCTGGCGCTGCTGGCTATCATGGCCGTCATCAGCATCTGGACGCCGCTCGCCCATCCGCAGATTGCCGCCCGCTGGTTCAGCTTGCCCAATCTGTACTGGCTGCTGCCGGTTCCGGCGCTGGTAGCGCTGTGCAGCCTGTGGCTATGGCAAAGCGCCGGCTCGGCCACCGGCCTGCACAGCACGCCTTTTGTGCTGACGCTGGCGCTGGTGTTTCTCGGGTTTGGCGGCCTTGGTATCAGCATCTGGCCCTGTATCATTCCACCGGCAATGACGCTGTGGCAGGCGGCAGCCCCGCCGCAGAGCCAGGGCTTTATGCTGATCGGCGCCCTGTTTATTATCCCGGTCATTCTGATCTACACCTTCTGGAGCTATTACGTGTTCCGCGGAAAAGTGCAGCATGGCGAGGGCTATCACTGATGAAAATAAAGCAGTTCAGTAAACGCCTGCTGTGGATGGCGGTGCTCTGGGGCGGCAGCGTACTGGCGCTGGCCGCGGTGGGCATGGTGTTCCGGCTGCTGATGAACGCAGCAGGGTTTAAATCCTGACCTCGTGGCGCAAGGCGCGGCAAAGCCTCAACGCGGCAGCACGCCTTGCGCCACATCCATATAGCGCAGCGAGAAATAGACCCTGTCCTGCCCGGCCGGCAACGGCGTTGCCAGCCATTGCTGCTGCTGAGCGCCGGAGAGCGGCGAAGCCTGAAAACCCGCGGCGTGTTTATCCTGCCGGAAGAGCTCGACTATCTGACCGGCCGCCGGCGCGTGCAAATACAATGCGCGCGCCGCCGTCGGCAGCTTTTGCGTGCCCGCCCCGTCCTGTATCCAGATTCTTACGCCGCTATCGCCGAGCATGGCGACCCATTTCGCCCAGCCGTCAGGCGTCATATTGCCGGCGAAAAAACTGCTCACCGCCACCGGCCTGTCCGCTACCGCCGTCAGCGCATGCCTCGTGTTGAACAGCCAGTCCCGGGCGGCCCTGCTGCATTTGCGGCGTGCGCCAGTGCAGATCGTCCAGTTCGCTGCTGATATACCAGCCGGCAATTTTAGCCTTGCCCAGCACTTCTACCCAGCGCGCAGCGGCGGCGACATCTTCGGCGCGCAGACGGTGCAGATAGTTTATCCGCGCCGCATAAGGCTGCTTCTGGCGTTCGAAAAAGCGCTCGTCCGCCGCCAGCCCCAGCACCAGCTTCAGATCGCACCCGGCCGCTAAGCTGGCCTTATGTTCAAGCCAGCGGCGGGACTCTCCGTCGCGAAAGGCGTCGCCATAGCGGCTCCACTGCAGCACCAGGGTGTCGATGCCCTGCCTTTTTAACTGTTGCAGCATGGCCTGCCACTGCGCGTCGCTCACAGACATATCGCGCAGCTGCGGTTGATACATCACGGCGTTGACGGCCTGGGCGAACGGCGAAACCAGCAGCGTTAGCGCGATAAAAAACGGCAGCAAAATATTCATTACCAGCGCACTCCCAGCGTCAGAAAAAGGTTATTTTCCGCGTTCGTTTCGCGGCGATGGCCGGCGGAAACGTATTGATACTCCAGTCCCAGGCTCGCTTTATGCGGAAAGGCCTGATAGCGCGTTTCACCAAACCAGTGGTTTAGCCGCACGCCAGCGCCTTCGAGGGCGGAATCCCGACAGAAGCGGGATCCGTCGCCGTTCTCGTAATCAGGCGTATTGACCGCGGCGTTGTACTGCGCGTGGGCGTACGGTTCAAGCGTCTGGTGGTCGCTGATTTTGTGATGCCAGCTCACGCGGTAATCCGCGGTGTAAAGCTGGTAATCCTGCTTCACATAGTGGGCGGCATCCAGATAAAGATTCTGGGCGAACCAGCCCCTGCCGACGGGGTGCCAGTCGTCGCTGAATTTGCCGCCGTTGAGAAACGACGCGCTGGCCCGCAGCATGACGTCAGCCTTTGCCTCATGCCTGTCCAGCGGCAGCTGCTGTTCCAGCGCGAGGTAAAAGATCTGTTCGTGAAGGGGCTGCCAGCGCACGCCTAAGCCCAGCATGGGCTGGTAAACCGGCGCTATGTTCGTATGCCCGCCGCTGCCGGCAAAGGTGCGGCCATAGGCTGAGAGCAAATCGCCGGCGAAAAGCTGATTACGCCCGATGCGGTATTCCGCCTCGGCCTGGCCGTAGCTGCGATTGCTTTTATCCCGCGGCGCGTGCGGATCGGAACCGCTGCCGGCGCCGGAGCTTTTCGTCAGGCCAGGCGAGGCGTCGAAGGAAAACGTCCAGCGGCGGGCGGTATCTTCGTCAACGCGGCGCAGGGCAAAGCGTTCTTTTTTCTGCTCGTCCGTCAGCCCCTGGCGCGGCGCGGCGGCGTTGTCGATGTCATCCACCACTCGCCTGCTGTAAAAACGCGTCCGCGCTTTGTCATCCAGCCGCTGATTGACGTACGCCAGCTGGCGCAGGATTTCCGGCGAATCCGGACTGGCACGCAGCGCTTTTTCAAACGCGCGGCGCGCGCCTGCAACGTTGCCGCCACGCAGCAGCGCAAAGCCTTTTTCTGCATCATCCTGATACGGAGCGGAAGTAAAGTTAATTTCCGGCATTGCGCGCTGCCATGCGATCTCCTGCCAGTACGTCAGCGAGCCGTCATCGTCGGCCAGCCGGGCGCTACGCGCAGCGGCCACAACGTCGTCATCAGTCATACTCTGCGCCGGGATTTTCGCCCAATAGTCGCGCGCCAAATCGTAATCTTCCACGGAGAATGCCAGGCAGGCGGCCTGACGCCGGTAGTAAGGTGTCGGATCGCGTTCAACGGCACGCTGCGCGGCGTACAGCGCAAGCCCCGGCGAGGTCTGCTGATAGCATTCCGCAAGGCGCGACCAGCTCGGCGCATCGTAAGCCTGCGCAAAATCACCCAGCATAGTCATGACGACGGCGCAGTTTTCTGCCCCCGTGAACAGGCGCGCCTGCCGCATGCGCTGCTCTGCCGCAGGCAGCG
Organism: Dryocola mayonis; assembly: GCF_051307045.1. NCBI lineage: Bacteria > Pseudomonadati > Pseudomonadota > Gammaproteobacteria > Enterobacterales > Enterobacteriaceae > Dryocola > Dryocola mayonis. The sequence continues at coordinate 2,049,205 of NZ_CP150452.1, read as the reverse complement.
GCTGCGCCAGGCGAGCCTTATCTTTAGCGGACAGCCATTGCGGATGGGCGACAAGCAGCGCGTACAGCCTGTCGGCGAGCGTTTTTTGCAGGCCCCCGGCGTGCGTAAACGGCCAGTATTCAAGCAGCAGCGCGCTGGCGGCGCGGGCTTCGCCGAAGGTCACCAGATGAAAGCTGTAGCTGTCCAGCTGCCGGGCGGACAGCCGCCTGCTCCGGCTGATTTGTTCAATCATCCGCACGCTCTGCCGGCGATCCTGCTGCGCGAGGTGCAGATCCAGACGCTGCTCCAGCACCGCGTCCGGCGGGAATTCGCTCAGCAGCTGCGAAGCGCCCTGCCAGTCCTTCTGCTGCATGCGGACAGGCAGCAGCGTCGTCAGTATGTACTGACGGTTCTGCGGATATTTTATCTCCCTGCTCGCCACGGCTTTTCCCGGATTCTCACCGTAGGTCGCTAATAATCCGAGCCAGTTATGCTCTTCGCTTGCGGATGCAAAAACCGGATTGTGTCGGGAAAGGTAGCGCCGTAACGGCTTAATCGCCTTGCGCTGCGCCAGCGACTGGGCGTAAGCCAGCTGCATGGCGGGCGTGTTCATCACGCCCTGGCGTTGCAGGTCGAGGATGCGTTCATCGCGCTGCATAAACAGTAAAATACCGAACCACTGTTGGTACTGCGCTTCGCTAAGCGTTTGCTGCTCATCAAGCAGGGCGAAGCTCTGATCGGCCAGCCGCCACTGCTGCAGAAAAATCGCTCTTTGCGACAGCTCATCGGCCAGCGCGCGGCCCTGGGACGAATGGCGAAACGCCAGGTCGGAGAGCTGCATTTTCGCCACGTTAAGCTGCGCCAGCCTTATGGCGTTTCTGCCTACCTCGCTGCGGCACTGAAGCGAAGGATTCGCGTCGCAGGCGATTTGCTGCGCGTGTAAAGCAGCGGCGGTTTCCACCTTCTGCTCCGGCAAGGGAATAACATCCCGGGCCAGGCGCGCGTCTTTATCATTCGGCGTTTTTCGCAGCTGCTCATCAAGCAGCGCTCGCGCTTTATCGTCATGACCGAAATGACGATACGCTTCGGCAAGCCACAGCGTTATCCGCACGCTCTGCGGCGCCATTTCATGGGCATGTTTAAAGCTCCCTATCGCCCGCGCTTCATTGTTTTCTTTCAGGGCCTGGCGGGCGCGGGCCAGATGCGGATAGACTTTAAAGTAGCGGTAGTCGCTAAGGCCCAGCTGCTGGCGCGTAACGACCTGGGCGGCATTAGCCGGCATGGAAATAAGCGCGCTGCAAACCAGCGCGGCAAGCGGCGTCAGGAGCCGTCTCATGGCTTACCCTCCATCAGACACGCCAGCTGCAGGCTGCTAATTCCCGCCTTTTGCAACAGGCCTTGTAAAGAGGGCTGAAGCTTTTGCTGACGCGCCAGCGCCTCGTTTACCGTCTGCTGGCCGACAACGCCCTGCTGCACTAAAAACTCGCCGAACAGCATGTCGCTGCGCTCGTAGCGCAGCAGGACGGCTCTGAGCACCGCCTCATCAAGTTTGTTTTCGCTGACCAGCACTTCGGCAAAAAAGATCTGCCCGGCAACGTACTCGTCCCAAAGATTATTGGCCTGGCTTTGCGTTAAGAAGCCCGCCGCCACCGTGCGTTCCAGCAGCCGCCGCTTGTGCTGAATCTGCTGTTGGCCATACCAGTAGCGAAGCCCGACCACCACCTGCCCACGCGGGACGATAACGTAGCCCACTTTGCTTTTCACTTTGCGCGACAGCGCGGCAAGGGAGACCGGATCGATGGCGCTTTCGCTGGCGAAAATCAGCGTGCCGTCCGCTACGCGCAGCGGCAGAATGGCGTAATGTAAGGCTATTTTTGCCGGCACGGAGTGAATCAGCTCCGGGTTAAGCTTGCGGAAATCAAACGGCTGAGCAGGCACATGAACCTGCTCAGCCAGCGCCTGCGCCAGCTGCAAAGGGCTTATCAGGCCGCGCTGCACCATACAGCCGCCGAGTTTTAAGCCCGGCGTGCGGTTGCTCAGAACGTCTTCCAGATCGGCGGTCGTAATGACGCCGCTCTCCACCAGAATTTGCCCCAGCGGACGCAAAATGCGGTTAATAGTTACTGTTGGAAAATCGTGCGTGGTTTTATCCCATGCCACGCGGTGCGGATCGCCGTGCCGCACCACCTGGCGAATGGCTCGCCAGTTAGCCATAAAGTTAATCAGGTTGCCCCAGAACAGGCGCGGAATGGCCATCAGCCCCTGCAGCAAACCGTAATACGCCGTAACGAAGATGATGCGCTGGGCAATACGGTTCACCATCAGGAAGAAGTTTACCCACAGCAGCGTGGTGAGCCACGCCCCGCCGATAAAAATCGACAGGAACTGCCAGGCATCCTCCACCGCATGCTGATAAATCAGCAGCGCCACAAGCTGCAGCATCACCAGCATGGCGGCGAAGCTGAGAAAGTTGGCGATGGCCCCTTTGCGGTCGCGCCACAGGAAATAATTAAGGATCGCGCTGTCGCTCCAGCGGTGGGTTTTAAAACCCTGGAAGACAATACCTGTTATCCAGCGCGATTTCTGCCGCACCGCGGCGGCGTAGGTATCGGGAAAATATTCCCGCACGCAGATGACGTTTGCGGTTCTTGCCCGCTGGCCAAAGGAAACGGGCTTCTTTTCGTCGTGAATCACCGGCAGGCGGCAAAAAATTTCCTCCATGCCCTTCTGCCGCAGGCGGAAACCAATGTCGTAGTCTTCGGTCAGGCTTTGCTCGTCAAAGGCGATGCCGTCGCCGTCGGCCATCAGCGCCAGTAAGGCCCGGCGGCTAAAACAGGTGCCTACGCCCGCGCTCGGCACCTGGCCTGCAAGCGCTTCACGCACCGGCACATCTTTGCCGTGCAGTTCCGCGAACTCGTCCAGATAGCTAAGGCTTGTGAAGTGCGTCCATGGGCGTTCAAAAGGATAAACCGGGATCTGTATAAGATCTTTGCGCGCCACCAGATAGTTAAACAGGCGCAGTTCGAGGGGCGAAATCACGTCTTCCGCGTCGTGCAGAATAAACCCGGAAAAGCTGAACCGGGCGTTACCTTCGAACTGTAAAATCGCATCGAGAATATTGTTCAGGCAGTCGGCTTTACTGGTAGGCCCCGGGCGGGCGCAGACGACTTTATGCACGTTGGGAAACAGCGAGCAGACTTCATCCACATCGCATTGGGTCTCAGGATCGTTAGGATAGGTGCCAACAAAGATATGGTAATTTTCGTAATCCAGCGTGTTCGCCGCAAGCGCCGCCATGTTACCGATAACACCTTTTTCCCGCCATGCGGGCACCATCATCGCCAGCGCTTTCTCCTCTGGCTTATAAAGCTCCTGCCCGGCTAAAGGCGTATGTTTACGATAGACGGTAGTGGCCCGCCAGAAGCGGCGCGCCCAGTAGACGATATCGATAAAGAGATCGTCTATGCCGCTAATAAATAAAAGGATTGCCAGAAAAATGGCCATTATTTTCAGGCCATAAAGATATGTTGAGAAATAATCGACCAGCCAGTCCATAACTCGCCCTTGAGAAGACGTGAATTAAAATCACTATCCATAAGGGGTCGAGCCGGAAAGGTAAGGCTACGCCTCTTACGTTACCGGTATCATAAAAACTTTAAATTAATTTTCAAAGAACATAATGTCGCCATAAGCGGCATTTAGTGCTCAATAAGGACTGCATTTAACAAATTAACGGGTTAATTAAACTTGATTTAACACAAACAGCGATATTAATTACCACAAGATGAGATTGATAGTGATTTACGCCCTGGCCGTTCAGCTTTTGCCGACTCCAGGCGCGGGGCCGTTAGGGTTTGCAACGCCCTGCGGCTATGAATATTATCGACAGGCCGCCTTATTTATTCACTATGGAACATAAAATGACCTATCTCTGGCTGACGATCGCTATCGTTGCGGAAGTAATCGCCACCTCCTCGCTAAAGCTTTCAGAAGGGTTTAGCCGCCTGTGGCCGAGCGTGGCAACCGTGCTGTTCTACGCCGTGGCGTTTTACTGTCTGTCGCTGACGATGCGCACCATTCCCACCGGCGTGATTTACGCTATCTGGTCAGGCGCAGGCATAGTGCTGATTGGGGCGGTAGGATGGCTGTTTCTTGGCCAGAAGCTGGACTGGCCGGCGCTGGCGGGGATGGCGCTGATCGTTCTTGGGGTGCTGGTGATTAACCTGTTCTCAAAATCCGTCGCCCACTAAGCGAAGGCTGCCGCCAGTAGCTGGCGGCAGCGGCGAAATATTCCGCCGTAAACTTACTTCTCGCCGAAGTGAATCACCGTACGAATCGATTTCCCTTCATGCATCAAATCGAACGCTTCGTTAATTTGCTCCAGCGGCAGGCGGTGCGTGATAAAAGGATCGAGATTGATTTTACCCGCCATCGCCTCTTCTACCATGCCCGGCAGCTGGCTACGGCCCTTTACGCCGCCGAACGCCGAACCACGCCATACGCGGCCGGTTACCAGCTGGAACGGACGGGTTTTAATCTCCTGACCCGCGCCCGCCACGCCGATAATAACGCTCTCGCCCCAGCCTTTGTGGCAGCATTCCAGCGCGGAACGCATAACGTTTACGTTGCCGATGCATTCAAAGCTGAAGTCCACGCCGCCGTCCGTTAGTTCAACGATAACGTCCTGAATCGGCCTGTCGTAGTCCTTCGGATTGATGCAGTCCGTAGCGCCCATTTCGCCGGCGAGCCTGAATTTTTCCGGGTTGGTGTCGATGGCCAGAATGCGCCCGGCCTTCGCCTGCACCGCGCCCTGGATTACCGCCAGACCAATACCGCCCAGGCCGAACACGGCGACGGTGTCGCCTTCCTTCACTTTTGCAGTGTTGTGCACGGCGCCGATGCCGGTGGTAACGCCGCAGCCCAGCAGACAAACTTTATCCAGCGGCGCCTGCGGGTTCACTTTCGCCAGCGAGATTTCCGCCACCACGGTGTATTCACTGAAGGTGCTGGTGCCCATATAGTGGTAAATCGGTTCGCCGTTATAGAAAAAACGCGTGGTGCCGTCCGGCATTAAACCTTTACCCTGGGTGGCGCGAACGGCCTGGCAGAGGTTGGTTTTGCCTGATTTACAGAACTTACACTCGCCGCATTCCGCGGTGTACAGCGGAATAACGTGATCGCCTGGCTTCAGGCTGGTGACGCCCTCGCCCACTTCAACTACGATCCCGCCGCCCTCATGGCCCAGCACCGCCGGGAACACGCCTTCCGGATCGTCGCCGGATAAGGTAAACGCGTCGGTATGACAGACGCCCGTGTGGGTGATTTTTACCAGCACTTCGCCTTTTTGCGGCGGCGCTACGTCAATTTCTACGATTTCTAACGGTTTGCCCGGTCCGAATGCTACTGCAGCACGTGATTTCATGTTCTTCTTCCGTTATCAGGTGGGAATAAGTGTTATTTTAGATAAGAGCGAATTAATTTTCCGACTTCTGCCATACGCCGCGCGCGCTGCTCCTCGGACGTATCGCCCGTGACCAGCTCGTCTTTCAGGTGGATTTCCATCATTTCGCCCATCAGGCCATTGGCGGCCCCGCGCACGGCGGCGATTTGTTGCAGGATGGCGATGCAGGGATCGCCATTTTCTAAGGCGCGCTCCAGCGCCTCCGTCTGGCCGCGGATACGTCTTACCCGCGTCAGGATGCGTTTTTTATCTTCAGGTGAATGTGGCATAGCGGCCTCTATAGATACTATAGGGGGGTATTGTAACCTAATTTTCAGATGATTGGTGAAATTGAATTTTTCTTTTTTATTAGCAGGTTAAAGAGCAGCAGCAATGGACGCGTGGATCCATATACAGTGTTTATAATGCCCCTAAATTTGCCCCCAAAGTCATTTTTGGGTGTGTTCTATCCCTAAAATGCCCGTGAATTTGGACGTGTTTTAGAGCCATTTAACTGACAACCAGCAGATCGGAGTATCTGTACCATGTTGAAACAGGGAGTCCCTCGGTCATTCTTTGCCTGCATTCCATTGCCCTATCAGCAAAGAAATGAGAACTGGCAATCCCTTGCTTCGTATGACCTCCCAGAACCAGACATGCTTTGCCGCGTAATTTATAAAGGGCCGAATGTCATACATACGAGTGCAACGCTGAAATTCTTACGAATAAATAGTACGTATCCCTGACCATAGAGTCTGTCTATCTTCTCAGCAGACAGAGAAGCTGTCGCAAAAAACTGAAAAGGTTAGATGCCGGGGTTAGTCCCTAGTCCGCCAAATATTAAATCTGATTTTTTTCAGTACAAATGGGTACCTGTTGCTTCGCTTCCGGCGTAGTACAAGATAGAATGCGGGCCCTACCGCAAAGAAAGGAAATAGTACAAATGTCACAGCGTAATGAATTATACGGCCTCACAATATTTAGATTTATCGCTGCATTTTACGTTTTCATATTCCATTGCAATCTTAGATATCCAGCTGATGTTTCTATTTGGTTAGCTGCCATTTTCAAAAACGGTGCTATTGGCATGTCATTTTTCTTTATACTCTCAGGTTTTGTCATGGCATGGGCATATCAAGATGGCATAAGAGAAAATTATTTAAAATCCAGAATTGCGCGTATATATCCAGCATATATTGCAATGGGTATAATATCGTTACCTTTTATTTTCTCTTATGACCTTGCAAAAATTACGACTTACATATTTTTATATCTTACTGCAAGCCAATCCTGGATTCCCTCTTCATTTAGCATCTGGCACTTCAGTGGCTCATGGTCGGTATCGACTGAAATGTTTTTCTATATAACATTTCCTTTATTGCTACCTTTAATTAAGAGAAATCCTTTCCTGTCAATCTTCATTGCTTATGTTGCCACTTCATTAATGGTACCCTTGACTATGAATATTAACGACAGAGGTTGGTTCCCCTTGCTTTATATAGGTCCTATGTACAGACTACCTGAGTTCGTCATTGGTGTAGCTCTGGGATGCATCTATAGCTCCGGCTTGAGATTAAAAAAATCATTACCAATATTGACACCTGTTGCAATCTTAGTTTTATTAATTCTCTCACCTGTAGATAACATTGGGTGGGTGAAAAACAATTTCATTACTGTCCCAGCTACAGCGGTTCTCATTTATTGCATAGCTTGCATGGATATCGCTAATACCAGGATAGCAAAACCATTTATTTATCTTGGAAAAATCAGCTATTCTTTTTATTTGATGCAACTACCTGTAATGATTTACATTACAAACAACCATTCCATATTAGAATCCATGGCCACATGGCAAGCATGGCTAATAATAGGCATTATTAATATACTAATGGCTTCAGCTTGCTATCACATAGTCGAAAATAATGTTAAAGTGAAAGCCTTTATATTAAAAGCAAAACCAATTAAACTATAACCTCACGTAACTTACATCATGTAATATTTATCTCGCCGGAAGAAGCAATCGCTTCCGGCGCATCCATATAGTCAAATAATTGTTTGATGAAAGAACTGCCAAATCTAATTGAACTATATAATGAGATGCCAACTGAAATCTGCGGCGATGCAGTCTCAGCAAACAAAACCGCACCGGCCATAATTAATTAAGTTAATACAATATGAGAAAGAATACATACGCAAATATTTTTCTGCCGCTTCAATCAGCACTAGTTCACTGCTGCCAAATGGTTAGATATATTTTTTTGCAATCAAGAGCATCAAAGTTGATAGAGTAAAATTGTCTTTAATTTTGTTTTCTCTTACAGCATTGATGATCTCATCTTTTGAGTATAAATTACAAGACAACACACCTTCTTCTGCCTGCACCATAAGCGTATCGAGATTTTTTACTTTGCATCTAATTGCTTTCACATTATCACTAATAAGACCGGAATCTGTACGTAAATCGCCAAGCAACTCTATATCTTGAGCTACAACATTGAGCTCTTCCTTTAGTTCTCTTTCGCCTCCAGCTAAATGGGACTCACCGCTCTCAAGAAATCCTCTGGGAAACTCCAACAATATTTCATCCCCTCGAGCATGTTTAATTAAGGCGTAGCTCTCGTTAAAATAAGGCGCAATGACTACCCCGCCAGACTTTTGAACAATACGCACATAGCCATCAGCACCCATAGTAACAATAACGTATTGATTTTCAATTACTTTAGTTTCCAAAGTTTACTATCCACGTTTTATGTTTAGCCGAACTACGAATTACCATTATAGTACTTTTTAGATATATAAAAACATATGTCAGATAGCATAAAGCTTCCATAAAAAAAGCAATATCCTTACTTTGGATCTTCATAATTATTGCCAATTCTTTCATCAACATTGCCGCCGGCAATCCTGAAATAAAAATCATCCCAAAAACCACTCTATTTTCAATTCCTTTGAATAAGTCTTTAATTTCCATTTTTGAATTAAGCCTGTCTTTTTTGGAAAAAAATGCTGCAGATACTCGATTTACATCTTTCAACTTTAAAATATCTCTGGCTATAATCATGTTCAAAAGCAAGATTGCGCTACTGTATTGCATATGCCAGGAACGTAATCCAGACAGTGTTCTTATTGTCATCCCGCTAATCAACACCATTACCACATTAAATAAAGCAGGAGCATACACGCCAGTTAAAAATTTAGTCACGTTACTGTATGAGCCAAAATAGAAGGATATAACCACAAGATAGAAGGCTATTGCCTGGTCCCTCTTGGTAGACTGATCTCTAAGATGTTCATTGCATCTTTCATAAACGCTAAGAAGAAATTCTCTTGATACAGCCATCTTGCCCTCAATTATTAAAAAGTGACATACGGAAGCCTATCTTAGGTGATAATGATTTCCATTTCATCCGATTGTTACTAACTGATTTAATTGCATATATTACTGGCACATCTATCGGGCTGAGCGCAGGACCTACTCTCCTTTTAACATCAACATCCAATATTGATGCATACTGGAAATTCCCTAACGTTCAAGCCTGACCTCTAACATTTTCGGCCCGGTAAACTTATTTTAAAATCCAGCACTCAGGCGCTCTGTTCGGCCACCAGAATCGCCATGGTATCGGCTTCCAGCGCCTTAAACAGGTGCTCCCGGTCCGCCGGATAGCAGATGTAATCCCCGGTATTCAGCTCCTGCGCGTCTTCTGTCGTGCCGACCAGCGCTCTGCCCTGGGTGATAATAATATGCTCCACGGAACCGGCCGGATGCGGCAGCGAACGGCGTTCTTCGCCGGGCTGGGTCATCAGCAGATAGACATCGCGCCTGGCCCCCGGCGGGCAGGTCGCCAGCAAAGTAGCCTGGTAGTCCGCGCGCTCGGAAGCCACCTTTGTGCCCTCTCCTTTACGAATCACCCGGGTCGTATTTCCCTGCGGCTCCAGCAGCTTCGCAAAAGGAATATTCAGCGCGACGCACAGCGCCCACAGCGTTTCCAGACTAGGATTTCCGTTACCGGCCTCCAGCTGTGAAAGCGTGGATTTGGCGATGCCGGCGCGCCTTGCCACCTCCGCCAGAGACAGGTTGGCGCGTTCACGTTCCCTGGCCAGGCTTTTAGCAATGATGCTGATGGGCTGTGTCATGGCTCTCCCCTTAAGCACGCACCGTTCGTTATAATGAACGTTTCGTTCGACTTGATCAAAAATGTCATTTTGTTCATTATAAAGTACAAAGTGTTCGTTATGAGAGATTTTTATGTCTGACCTGCGTTTTTCGGCGGTGCCGGCAGAAACCAAAAAGGCCATTTTCCTGATCTGTCTTGCGGTAGGCTTCGTCGGAATTTCCTATGGCTCGCTGTCGGTGGCTTATGGTTTTCCGCTATGGCTGCCCGTTGTTTCTTCAATTGTGGTTTTGGCAGGCGCGTCGGAGTTTATGTTTATCGCGATTATTGCCAGCGGCGGAAGCCCCTTTGCCGCCGCGCTTGCCGGGCTGCTGGTCAATGCGCGCCATTTCCCGTTCGGCGTGGCGGTTCGGGAGTTTGTCGGCTCGCGTCTGGCGGCTTACGTCGGCTGCCATATCATGAACGATGAAAGCGTGGTATTCGGTTTATCCCAGTCAACGCCGCAGGCGCGCAAGGCCGCCTACTGGCTGTGCGGCACCGGCGTCGCGCTCTTCTGGCCGCTGGGCACCGTGACCGGCGGCTTGGTCGGCAAACTGCTGCCTGCCCCGGAAACCATCGGCCTGGACGCGGTATTTCCAACCATTCTGCTGGCGCTGGTTATCCCCGCCTTTAAAAATCGCACCACTCTGCTTCGTTCATTAACGGGCGCCGCCGTCTCCCTGCTTGCCGTACCCTTTACCCCGGTCGGCATGCCGGTTTTACTGTCGATGCTTGGCATCCTTGCGAGGAAAAAATAATGGCCGCAACCCTGAAGATTATTGCCGGCCTGGCGCTGTTGTCGGTGGGAACCTATTTAATGCGTCTGGCCGGCGCAAAACTTGGCAACCGGCTGCTGCTTTCTGAATCCTCAAAACTGCTGCTTGCCGATGCGGCAACCGTTTTGCTTTTCTCCGTCGCCGTTGCGACCACTTTTTATGAAAACGAGCATTTTGCGGGGATCGCGCGCGTGGCGGGCGTAGCCGTCGCCGTGCTGCTGGCCTGGCGTAAGGTGCCGCTGATTATCGTAATTTTTGTAGCGGCGTTTATTACCGCGGGGCTGCGTTATTTCGGCGTGGCGTAGAAGACTCCCGCCGGCAGGCGGGAGCCGTGTTTATTACAGACGATCTTTCTTCCCCGGCAGCATGCGCAGCAGGGTGTTGTCTTTCCAGATGTAATGATGGAACAGCGCGGCAAAGGCGTGAATGCCGATAACAAAATAGCCGGTGTTGGCGATCAGCTCGTGGATTTCTTTTACGGTAAACTGCCGGTCCTCATCTAATTCCGGGGCATGCGGCATGGGAATGCCCAGCACCGACCAGTCGTGGCCTTTGAAATAGACGGTAAGAAAGCCGAAGATCGGCAGTACGATAAACATCAGGTAGATGATGGTGTGTACCAGATGCGAAAGGCCGGTAATCGCCGGATGGGGCTTCGGCGTGATGGCCGGAGCGCGATATTTAATCCGCACCAGCAGGCGCACGACCATCAGCACCAGCACGCTCAGTCCGCAGGTAACGTGGATGGCGTTAATGGTTGGCCGGTAGCTGCGCGGGAAAAAGCCCTTCAGCTCCATGGCGCAGTAGGCCCCGACGATTAAAAGAAAAACCAGCCAGTGAAGCGTTATCTGTAACGAAGTGTATTTGCTACGCATTAAAGGATCTGCCCTGTGACAATGATGGCACCAGGATAACGGCAAACCTTTAAAAAATCATTCACATCTGCACAAATCCCCTCATATTTCGCCCCGCCGCCGCGGTTTGCGACACCCTTGTTTATGAACTATCACTAGTGATGATTACGGTTTTTGCTGCTTCCAACTGTGAATAACGGGGTAACGGTCATGAAAAAAATCGGCATTAATGGCTTTGGCCGCATTGGACGTCTGGTGCTGCGCCGCGTTCTGGAAACGAAAAGCGAGGTGGAGATCGTCGCGATAAACGATCTTACCTCGCCGAAAGTGCTGGGCCTACCTGCTTAAGCATGACTCAAGCTACCGAAATTTCGACGGCACGGTGGACTACACCGAGGATGCGCTGGTCGTAAATGGTAAAAAGATCGCCGTGTATGCGGAAAAAGACGCGAAGAATATCCCCTGGGGCAAGGACGGGGTCGAGATTGTGATTGAGTGCACCGGCTTCTACACCTCGCAGGAGAAAGCCAGCGCGCACCTGGACGCCGGCGCGAAGAAGGTGCTGATTTCCGCCCCTGCGGGGGATATGAAAACCATCGTTTTCAACGTTAACTGCAACACCATCACCCCCGAAGACAAAATTTTATCCGTCGCGTCGTGCACCACCAACTGCCTGGCGCCGATGGCGAAAGCGCTGCACGACAGCTTCGGTATCAGGCTCGGCACCATGACCACCATTCACGCCTATACGGGTACGCAGTCGCTGGTTGACGGACCGCGCGATAAGGATCTGCGCGCCTCACGCGCCGCCGCGCAGAATATCATTCCGCACACTACGGGCGCCGCGAAAGCTATCGGGCTGGTTATCCCCGAGCTGCAGGGCAAGCTGAAAGGCCACGCGCAGCGCGTGCCAACCCTCACCGGTTCGGTCACCGAGCTGGTCTGCGTGCTTGAGAAAAAAGTGACGGTGGATGAAATTAACGCCGCGCTGAAAAAAGCGACGGAAGGTAACGAATCTTTCGGCTATACCGATGAGGAGATCGTCTCTTCGGATATTGTCGGCACCAGCTTTGGTTCAGTGTTCGATGCCACGCAGACCGAAGTCACCGAGGTGGGTGACTTACAGCTGGTGAAAACCGTTGCCTGGTACGATAACGAATACGGGTTTGTGACGCAGCTGGTGCGCGTGCTTGACGCCGTGGCAAAGGAGTAGCTTTGCCCCGTCCCTCTCCCCCGAAAGGGAGAGGGTTTAGCGCCTGGAACCTTAGTTGATGCGCGCCCCGCTGTGCTCATCGAACAAATGCGCCTGGCGCACGTCCGGCAGCAGCTGCAGCGCGCTGCCGGGGCTGGTCTGCACCCTGTCGCGAAATACCGCGATGGCCTTTTGCCTGCCGATGCTGAGGGCAATTTGCGTTTCCGCGCCCGTAGGCTCCACCACGTTCACCTCTGCCGCCACGCCGCCCTGCGCCACTTGGGCGAAATGCTCCGGCCGCACGCCATACAGCACGCGCCTTCCCTGGATTTCGGCAGGAACGTTGATTAACGGCAGACGCAGCCCGTCGTCGGTCACCACTGATTCGCGATCGACCCTGCCGCTGAGCAGGTTCATGGATGGCGAACCGATAAAGCCCGCGACGAAGGCATTGCGCGGCCGGTCGTAAAGCTCAAGCGGCGTGCCCACCTGTTCGATAACGCCGTCTTTTAGCACCACAATCCTGTCGGCCATGGTCATAGCTTCAACCTGATCGTGGGTCACATAAACCATGGTGGCGTTCAGGCGCTGGTGCAGCGCTTTAATTTCCGTTCGCATCTCAACGCGTAATTTTGCGTCGAGATTCGACAGCGGCTCGTCAAACAGAAAGACGCGCGGATTACGCAAAATGGCGCGCCCCATCGCCACGCGCTGACGCTGGGCCGCCGGAAAGCTGTCCGGGTTTGCGTTTCAGCAAGGCGGATAAGCCGAGCGTTACCGCAACCTGCGCGACGCGCTCATCAATCAACGCTTTTTTCACCCCCTGCATCTTCAGCGAAAAGCCGAGGTTGTCCGCCACCGACATATGCGGGTACAGGGCGTAGTTCTGAAAGACCATCGCGATATTACGCGCCTGCGGCGAGATATCGTTGATCACTTCGCCGTCGAGCGCGATTTCGCCTTCGCTGATGCTTTCCAGCCCGGCGATCATGCGCAGCAGGGTGGATTTCCCGCAGCCGGAGGGCCCCACGAGCGCGACGAACTCGCCTTCGCGAATGGTTAAATCCAGCCCCTGAATAATCACATTATCTTCATAGCGCTTATGGATACTGCTTAACGTAATGGTCGCCATTGTTTAATCCTTCAGACCGCCAGCGGTCAGGCCGTGAACCAGATAGCGCCGCACCAGCAGCGTAAACGCCACTACCGGCAGCATAACCAGCGTGCCGCTGGCGGCTATCTTGCTCCACTCCCAGCCTTCGTACTGGAGAAAATTAACGATTGCCACCGGAGCCGTAACCGCCTGGGTGCGCGTCAGGATCAGGGCATAAAAGAAATCGTTCCACGAGAAGATGAAACAGAGGATCGCCGTAGCCGCAAGGCCTGGCGCCACAAGCGGCAGCGTGATGCTCCAGAAGGTTCGCCAGACCGGGCAGCCGTCAAGCCAGGCGGCCTCTTCGAGGGCCGCCGGCACCGCGGCGAAAAAGGTTTGCATCAGCCAGATAACGATCGCCAGGTTGAACGTCAGGTAAACGATGGCAAGGCCGAGCACCGTGTCCTGCAAGCCCAGCCAGCGCCACGCCAGATAAAACGGAATGGTAAAGGCGATAGGCGGCGCCATGCGGGTAACCAGAATCCACAGCGCTACGTGCTGACGGCCCGGAAACTGCCAGCGCGTTAAAACCCATGCGGCGGGCACGCCGATAACCAGCGACAGGCCGGTAGAAAGCGTGCTGACCAGCAGGCTGTTGCCAAAGGAGTGCAGGAAATTGCCCTGCCACAGCGAGCGGAACGCCTCAAGCGTCGGCGTGAACCACAGCGTTAGATCAAATACCTCCATCGCCGGGCGAAAGGCCATAATCACCATCCACAGAAACGGAGCCAGTACGGCGAGCAGCAGCAGCCAGACCGCCGCCTCCCGCCCGCCGCGCAGGCGAAACGGCCTGCGTCTGCGCGCCGCTTGCGCGTTAATTCTCTCAAGCGTTAGCTTTTCGCTCATCGCTCCACCCCGCTTTGCCGACGATATAGCTCAACACAAACACCCCGACGAGAATGACTACCGCGATCGCGCTGCCGTAGCCCCAGTACGAGAAGTTAAACGCCTGAATGAAACCGTAATAGTTGGTCACCTCGGTGACCGACCCCGGCCCGCCGTCGGTTAACACATAAATCAGCGGAAAGGCCTTAAAGCTGTCGATAAGCCTGAACAGCGTGCAGACCACCAGCACCGGCCTGATGTAGGGCAAGACGATGTAGCGGAAAATATTGCCCGAACCTGCGCCGTCAAGGCTTGCCGCCTCCAGCGGATCTTTGGGAACCATCTGCAGGGCGGCCAGCACCATCAGCATGGTAAAGGGAAACCACTGCCAGATATCCGCCGCCACGATCGCCCAAAGCGCGGTAGCCGGATTGGCAATAAGCGAGGGCAGCGTAATGCCCCATATTTCTAAGACCTGATGCAGCGGGCTAATATCAGGCGTATAAATTATTTTCCAGATCAGCGCTACAATAATGGGCGGCAATACCATCGGAATAAGAAATAATGTTCTGGCGGTATGCAGCCAGGCCGAAGATCCGTTAAGTAATAACGCCAGCCCCAGCCCGATAGCCACCTGAAATAACACGCTGACCAGCGACATTTTTAATTGCGTGATAACGGAATGAATAAATCGCGGGTCGTCCAGCAGCTGGCGATAATTAATTAGCGGGTCGCTAAACTGAAATGTCGCCTGGGGATTGGTCAGGCTAAGCGGCGTCAGGCTGGTGACAATCAGGGCCACGGCCGGCAATAAAGTAATAATCGTCAGCACCACCAGCGACGGCATCAGCCCCGCCAGGTAAGCGTTACGCTGCTGGCTGCGCCAGCTGGTCTTAGCGTGCATAGTCGCTCCTTAAATCTTCGCGCCCGCGCGTTTCAAATCGGCAATGGAAGCGGTCTGCGCCTGCTGCATCGCCTCCTTTGCCGAAAGCTGGCCGGAGACAATCAGCGCAATAGCTTTGTTAAGCTGCTGATCCACCTGCGGATAGACGTCCACCGTGCGGTACTTCATATATCCGCCCTGGGCCGCGCGCTCCATGGCGTTCAGCGATAGCCCGGCTAAATCCACGCCGTTGATGATCTGCTTGCTTCGATAGGCCGGAGAAAGGATATCGCTGCGGCGGGTCGGCGAACCGTACCCGGCCTGCACGGCGCGCTGGGTGGTTTGCTTTGAAAGCGCCCACTGGATAAACGCCCAGGCGGCCTCTTTGTTTTTCGAGCCGGTCGGTATGCCCAGCGCATGCACCGCCATGCCGGGGAAGCGTCCGGCGGGGCCCCTGCACCACCTGGCCGAAGCTCGCGGTCTTCAGGGTGCGGGAAGAGGCCGGATCGCCCAGCTGCGCAAGGTAGGCCAGGCTTGAATCGGAGAAGTTAACCCGGCCAAGCTTCAGCGCCTGCGTCGACTGGTCTGCGGTATAGGTCAGGCCGCCGTTTGGCCCGAACTCGCGAATCAGACGGGCGAAGTAATCCGCGGCCGCCACCGCCTCAGGCGTATCGAGCGTCGGGAACAGGTCGTCCGGCGGGTTGCGGAACACGTTGCCGCCAAAGGCCTGCAGATAAGGGATAAACGTCCAGCCGTAGTGGCTGTCCGTTACGTAGCCGGCAACGCGCTGCTTTTTATTTACCGCCTGCAGGACCCTGACTAAATCATCGGTAGTGTCCGGGAACGTAAAGCCGGCTTCGCTCACCAGATCAAAACGCGATGAGCCCGCTAACATGCCCTCCACGACCCACGGAATGCCGTACAGCTTGCCGTCGCGCCCGGTTTCCGGCGCTATGCCGCCCTGCAGGAAATCGTGCACGTCCCAGTCGGCGCTGGTCAGGTTAGGGTTAGCGATAAACTCATCAAGCGGCGTTAACCAGCCGGAGTTAATCCAGCGGCTGCTGTAGATAAAGGTGACGTTGACCACGTCATAGGCCGTTCCCTTAGTGGAAAGCTCCAGATCCGCGCGCTGGTTGTAAACCGGGAAAGCAGGCGTATCAAGATTCACCTTTGCGCCGGTCAGCGCCTCAAATTCCGGCAGCCACTGGCGTAATAATGTGGGGTAAGCGGTGCTAAACGTCGAGACATTCAGCGTCACGCCAGCATATTTTTTTGCGCCGTTTGCCCCGCGGGCAAAGGCCGGCACCATGGCGTACACCCCAAAGGCCGCCATCGCCTTTAACAGATCTCGACGTTGCATCATTATGTTCCTTTTTAGAATGGGTAATCAGGCAACGGCGCTGACGGGAGACGGCTGCTCGGGACGGGCAATGGTGCGGCTGCGGCTGCCGTCGACGGCAACAGCGGCTTCGCCTTCAATGGTTACGCGGCGCACCAGGCGCGGCTGCGTGCCGTAGTCATTGACGGCGTAATGCTGCGTCGAACGGTTGTCCCAGATAACCACGTCGTCCTGCTGCCAGCGCCAGCGCACGGTGTTTTCCAGCTGGATGACGCGGTTTTGCAGCAGCTCGAATAAACGGGCGGACTCGCGGCTGCTAAAGCCGGAGAGGCGCTTAAAGAAATGGCCCAGCAGTAAGGCTTTTTCACCGCTCACGGGATGGACATGCACGACGGGATGCTCGGCTTCATACACGGCAGAAACGAACACTTTGCGATGGTGATCCAGGCGCTGCTGTTCCGCGACCACGCGCTCGGCGCCGTAGTCGTAATCATTGCTGTGAACCGCGCGCAGGCTTTCCGCAAAGCGTTTTAACTCTGCGGGCAGGTTTTCATAGGCGGTAACGGTATTGGCCCATACGGTATCGCCGCCGTAAGCCGGGATCTGCACGCCGCGCAGAATAGAAATTTTCGGGAAGGCTTCAACAAAGGTGACGTCGGTATGCCAGGAGTCCGCGCGGCCGCCGCCTTTTGACGCGTCCAGCTCAAAGAGTTTGGTGCCGGCCGGCGACGGTACGGTAGGGTGAGCCACGATTTTGCCAAAGCGCGCGCCGAATTGCTGATGGCTTTCATCCGTTAATTGCGTCTGATTACGGAAAAAAAGAACTTTATATTTAACCAGCGCCGCTTCTATTTGCGAAAATATTTGCGCATCGATATCCGGCGTTATTTTAACATTCACAACCTCGGCGCCGATATTCCCGGCAACGCGGCGAATGGTCAGGTCAGGAAATTCACTGTCAGGCTGAGAAGCATTAATCGACATAACGGCGTACCCTTAATTGTTAAGTGGATCCGCAGTATAGAAACAGCATGTTAACAATTAAAAGAATCGATATTTATATGAATAGACTTTTTGCCTGGCAAAGCTAAGTTAATTTTTAGCTAACGGCGGCAGGTAAAAAAACAACCCTCACGCTGAGGGTTGTTTAGAGAGGCGGTTATTTAAAGCTAATACGCACTACGTCGTCCGGGCTGGCCGGCTCTTTATCGCGCGAGCCAGGCTGCTTGACGCTGACAAACAGCGTCTGGCCATCGGCGGACAGCGCCAGGCTGTTAGGATGCGTCGGGGTATCAATGGTGTTGAGCACCCGGTAGGTCTTCGCATCGATCACGCTGACCTTGCCCGTTTCGCGGTGGGTGACGTACACCTCGTTGCGCTGAGCGTTATACAGCACGGCCAGCGAGACCGGCAGCTCGATTTTCTTCAGCACTTTGCCGTTGCGGGTATCCACCACCAACAGCTGCGGCGATTTAGAGTCGGTGATGAACGCGCGATGGTTCTCGGTATCAAGACTCAGGTTCAGGTAGAAATGCTCACCCTCTTCCAGTTTGCTGCGCGCGATAACTTTGTTCGTCGCGGTATCGATGGTGATGAACTCATTATCGCCGTTGGTCATATAAATGCGGGCGGCCTTCGCGTCGATAGCCAGGCCGGTAGCCATTTTACCCAGCCCTTCAACGGTGGTGCGCAGCGTCAGGCTATCGCCATCCACCACCCACAGCACGCTTGACGGACCCAGCCCGCCTACGTAAAGGGTGTTGGTTGTTTCATCGACGACCAGCTCGCGAGGTGCGAAAGGACGCACTTCTTTTGTACGCTGACGCTCGTCGAGCACCAGGGATTTCTTCACGTTGCCCGACTTCACATCAACGGCGGTCACCGCGCTGCTGGTGGTGTTGCCGAGGAACAGCGTGCCCGTGGTGCGGTTCACGGCCATGCCGAACGGCTTCAGGTTGTTGTGGATGGCCTGGGTAATTTCAAGCGTGGCCGGATCCAGACGGTAAACCACCCCGCCCTTGTCCAGCTTGCGGCTCTGGGAAGTCGCCACGTACAGCGCCGAAGGCTCGCCGGTAACGGCCATCTCGTAAGCGCCTTTGCCTACCGGTTTACGATCGAGGGTGAAGCTGGTATCGGCGAATAGAGAAGCTGAAAACAGCAGGGTTGAGAGCGCAAGCACAGGCAAAGCGCGGCGTTTAGCCGGGGCTGCAAATTCCGTTGAAGAAAACATATATCTCCTTGTTGGGGGGGCAAACATTCAGGTGGTAATGATTATCATTATCTGCAA
Source organism: Dryocola mayonis (assembly GCF_051307045.1). NCBI lineage: Bacteria > Pseudomonadati > Pseudomonadota > Gammaproteobacteria > Enterobacterales > Enterobacteriaceae > Dryocola > Dryocola mayonis. Next base: position 2,030,323 of record NZ_CP150452.1, on the reverse strand, counting down.
GCAAAAGTAAATAATTATCATTAACAAATTAACATAATCATAATTATTTGATGAATATGGAAAAATAATTTTCAGACGTAAAGATTGTGGGTCAAATGTGGGGAAATTATGAAGATTGCCGCCTGAGGTTGTAATGATAACAATTATCATTACTATCCAGAACCCTGCGCTAATTTGTTTCACAATATGGAAATATCACGCATGAATGTAAAAAATAATTACACAAAGAGTCGGCTGGCGGTGCTGATGGCGGGGCTTTGCAGCAGCGGGGTCTGGGCGGCGGAAGAGCCGATGCTGGACGGCGGCGATACTATGGTGGTACAGGCTACCGCTGAACAGGAATTAAAACAGCAGCCCGGCGTGTCGATTATCACCGCCGAAGATATTAAAAAAGATCCCCCGGTCAACGACCTCTCCGACATCATTCGTAAAATGCCCGGCGTTAACCTTACCGGCAACAGCGCAAGCGGCAGCCGCGGCAACAACCGCCAGATCGATATCCGCGGCATGGGTCCGGAAAACACCCTGATTCTTGTCGACGGCGTGCCGGTCACCTCGCGCAACGCCGTGCGTTACAGCTGGCGCGGCGAAAGGGATTCCCGCGGCGACAGCAACTGGGTGCCGGCGGAAATGGTCGAACGCATTGAGGTCTTGCGCGGCCCGGCCGCCGCCCGCTACGGTTCCGGCGCCGCGGGCGGCGTGGTTAATATCATCACCAAACGCCCGACCAACGACTGGCATGGCGCACTGTCCCTCTATACCAATCAGCCGGAAAACGACAAGGAAGGCGCCACCAGGCGCGCTAACTTTAACCTGAGCGGCCCGCTGGCGGGTGACGCGCTCACCATGCGCCTGTACGGCAACATCAATAAAACCGACGCGGATGCTTACGATATCAACACCCAGCAAAACGGCTCCTATGCCGCCGGGCGTGAGGGCGTACGCAACAAAGACATTAACGCCGTGCTTTCCTGGAAACTCACGCCAACGCAGATTTTCGACTTTGAGTACGGCTACAGCCGCCAGGGCAATATCTACGCGGGGGATACGCAGTACAGCAACGCGAACCTTAGCCCGAACGGCCTGATCGAGCAGCTTTACGGCCAGGAAACTAACCGTCTGTACCGCCAGAACTACGGGATTACGCACAACGGCGTCTGGGACTGGGGGCAGTCAAAAATCGGCTTCTACTATGAGAAAACCAACAACACGCGGCTAAAAGAAGGTTCTACGGGCAAAGTTGAAGGCATGATCAACGACACCACCTACGACACCAGCCGCCTTGAGGATTACCGCTCTACTGCCGAGGTGAACGTTCCGTTATTCCTGCTGTTCGACCAGACCGTTACGCTTGGCGCGGAGTGGGAACGCCAGGCGCTGAACGACCCGGCGTCCATGACCGCGACGGCCGCCTCGGGCGTGGACATCGGCGGCGTCTCGGGCGATCCCTCCTCGCGCAGCACCAAAAATAGCGCCAGCACCAGCGCCGTTTATTTTGAAGACAATATCGAAGCGGCCGAAAGCACCTATATTATCCCCGGCCTGCGCTTTGACTATCACAACCAGTTCGGCGGCAACTGGAGCCCGAGCCTCAATATTTCTCAGGGCCTGGGCGATTTCTTCAAGCTGAAAGCCGGCATCGCCCGCGCCTTTAAAGCGCCAAACCTGTATCAGTCCAGCGAAGGCTATCTGCTTTCGACCCGCGGCAACGGCTGTCCAAACACCATCACGACGGGAAGCTGTTATCTGCTGGGCAACGACGATCTGGACCCGGAAATCAGCATCAATAAAGAAATCGGCCTTGAGTTTGCCCGGGCAGGCTATAACGCGGGCGTGACCTGGTTTAGAAACGATTATAAAAACAAAATCGTTTCCGGCACGGACATCGTCGGCTACGCCTCAAACGGCTATAACGTTCTGCGCTGGGAAAACGGCGGCAAGGCGGTAGTGGAAGGCCTGGAAGCGAACCTGACGGTGCCGCTTATTCGCGACACGCTGGACTGGCGCACCAACGGCACCTATATGATCAAGTCCGAGAGCAAAAAGACCGGCAACCCGCTGTCGATCATCCCGGAATACACCGTGAATACCATGCTTGACTGGCAGGTGACGGATAAGCTTTCCGCCAACACCACCTGGACGATGTATGGCCGCCAGAAACCGCGTCAGTATGCGGAAATTCGCACCGAAGCGGGCTCAATGTCTGATAAAGAAGTTGGCGCTTATTCCATCGTGGGCGTAGGGCTGAACTATCAGCTAACCAAAAACCTGCGCGCCAATACCGGCATCAGCAACCTGTTTGATAAGCAGATTTACCGTGAAAACGAAGGCGCTTCGACCTACAACGAGCCGGGCCGGGCCTATTATGCGGGCGTAACGATGTCGTTCTGATAGCGGTACCGCACGGCTTACCCCCTCTGTGCCAGAGGGGGTAAAAAAATAGCTATACCTGCAGATAAACCATCTGGGTTTGCAGATATTCGTTCAGCCCGTGACGCCCGTCCGCCCCGCCGATGCCGGATTTACGCCAGCCCGCATGGAACCCCTGCATCGCCTCGAAGTGCTCGCGATTGATATAGGTTTCGCCAAACTTCAGGCCCTTAATGGCTTTCATCGCGGTGTTTAAATCGCGGGTATAAATGGATGAGGTCAGGCCGTAGTCGCTGTCGTTGGCCATCGCCACCGCCTGCTCCAGGGTGTCGAAAGTGGTGACCGGCAGCACCGGGCCAAAGGTTTCATCGTGCATAATCGCCATCTCCTGGCGCACGTCGACCAGCAGCGTCGGCGGATAGAAGTAGCCTTTGCCATCCGGCTTTTTGCCGCCGGTCAGCACGCGCGCGCCCTCGCTCACCGCCTTAGCCACCTTTTGCTCTACGCGCTGCAGGGCCGCGGCATTAATAAGCGGCCCCATCGCCACGTCGTTACGTTCGCCGGTATCGCCAAAGCTCACCTGCTTAAAGGCCTCGCTCAGGCGCGTGATAAATTCGTCGTAGATGCCCTTTTGCACGTAGACGCGTTCCGCGCAGTTACACACCTGTCCGGTGTTGATCATGCGCGAATCAACGACAGCTTTCACCGCGATATCCAGATCGGCATCGTCCATCACGATCGCCGGCGCTTTACCGCCCAGCTCCAGACACACCTTAGTGATATTTTTCGCCGCCGCTGCCATGATTTTCTCGCCGGCCGCCACGCTGCCGGTCATGCTGACCATTGCCACCTTCGGGTTGCCCGCCAGCTCCTGGCCTACCGTTTCGCCACGGCCAAGCACCAGGTTAAAGACGCCTTGCGGCAGGCCGATAGCGTGAACAATTTCCGCAAAGGCGACGGCGTTATTTGGCGTGAACTCGCTGGGCTTAATAACGATGGTATTGCCGGTTACCAGGGCTGGCGCCAGCTTGCGGGCGATAAGAAAGAACGGGAAGTTCCATGGCAGAATGCCGGTGGTAACGCCAAGCGCGCGCTTGAAGACCAGAATGTTTTCACCGGGACGATCGCTTTGCAGAATTTCACCTTCGTAGCGGCGCGCCCATTCGGACATGTAGTCGAGATAATCCGCGGTGAAGGCTACTTCAACCTCAGCTAGCTGCTGCGTTTTGCCGCCTTCCGCGACGATCAGCGCGCTGATGGCCGCCGCGCGTTCACGGATGCCAGCCGCGATTTTTCGCAGCCAGCCCGCGCGCTCGATAGCCGGCAGCGCCTCCCAGGCATCCTGCGCCCGCGCTGCGGCGTCAATGGCCTCTCGCGCCTGCGCGGCGCTGCCGTCAGGAATACGGGAAATCACCTCTTCCGTGGCGGGGTTCACCACATCGATCCACTGTTCGCCCTGCCAGTGAACGAACTGGCCGTTAATATACATTGGGTGCTGTACGGGTGCTGTCATGACCGACTCCTGTATGTGCAGAGTGAATGCCTGTTGTTATGAATAGGTAAAATATTTGTAACCACTTTAGGCAGCAAAAATCGCCATTCGGGCAAAACGGTCATTTTTTGTGATGGCACTCAATAAAATGGGCGGGAAGAAGCTGATTTATTTACAGATAAACGACCTGGAGATGACCGTTTCAGGCGCGGCTTCCTGAAAACGGTCAACTCGGGCAGGCCGTTATGCGCCCGGGTGCGTTATTTCACCGCAGGCGGCTGACGACGCTTAATGATTTCCGCAGCAGCTGGCCAGCGCGCGGGCGAGACCGGCAGGGTTTTCCCATGACATAGCATGCCCGGCGTTGGGAATAACAAGGGTGTTTATGCCCGCGGCCTGCACGGCGTCGAAATCGGCGTCCGGCAAAGAAGCTTCGCCAAAAATAAGCGACTTCGGCAGCTGGATAGCGGTGAAAGTCTCAAACCAAGCTGGCTCGACGCCCTTGAGCAGGCTATCCGCACCGCGCCACAGGGCATAAGGGGCGTTGCTGAGCAAACTCCCTGCCCACGATGTCTGTTCCGCAGCCAGCAGTTCGTCATAGCCCAGGCTGACAAACGCGCTTTCATCCTGCCCGGCAATGCTGCGGCTGAACGTGCCGCCTCCGGCGTGGAAATTCGGCTCCGAGACGATAAGACCGGCGATTTTTGCCGGCATCAGCGCGGCGACTTCGATTGCGATGCTGCCGCCCATGCTGTGCCCGTACAGATAAAAACGGTGCAGCCCCATATGTTCCACCAGTTCGGCCACCACTAATGCCTGGTCGCTCGTGCTGTAGGAGTACTCTTCCGGCTTTTCGCTGAACCCGCAGCCGGGCAGATCGATCAGCACGCCGCGCCGGTTGCCGAACGCCGGATCGGCAAATACCCGGGGATATTCATAAGAAGAAGCGCAGCCCAGGCCGTGAATAAACAGCAAAGGCACGCCGCCGCCGGGCAAATCGTGGTAACGAACCCTGCACCGGGCATGTTGAGAGTAAAAGCTCTGCATGGGATTCCTTTCAGAAGATAATAATGATTATGTAAGCGTAGCGGGTAGTTGGCTACCACTCCATCCATGCCCCCTGCTGGTCGCTGCTGGCGCGCAGCGTTTCGATAAAGCGCATGCCGGACAAACCTTCTACGATCCCCGGCAGCAGCGGCGCAGTGCCGCCGCGTATTTTTACCGCGGCCTCACGGTAGATTTGCGCAAACCCTTCCAGATAACCTTCGGGATGGCCGGCCGGCGTGCGGCACTGGTGGCGGATGGAATCATGGTTGTTGACGCCGTTACGCGTGACAACGTAACTATTACCGTGCAGCGGATAAATTTCAAGAATTTCAGGCTGCTGCTGGCGAAAGCTCATGCTCCCCCGGCTGCCGACGATGCGGATCCGCAGATCGTTTTCAAAGCCGGGCGCCACCTGGCTTGCCCACAGCCGTCCTCTTGCCCCGTTGGCGTAGCGCATTTCAGCGTAGACCTCATCGTCCAGCTCGCGGCCTTCGATGCGCGTGAGCAATTCACCGCGAATCGACTCTGGTTCCATGCCGGTCACGAAGGCGGCAAGCTGCCAGGCGTGGGTGCCGATATCGCCAATCGCGCCGGCGCCGGCGAACTGCGCCTTGCCGCGCCAGCTCGCCTGCTTGTTATCGGTGAGTTCCAGCCTGTCGTTCAGCCAGCCCTGCAGATACTCCACTTCCACATTGCGAATATCGCCAATTTCGCTGTTGGCGATGCGCGCCCGCGCCTCGCGTACCATCGGCAGCGCGCTGTAGTTGTGGGTGAGAATAAAATGGCAGCCGGATGCGTTAAGCACGCGCGCCAGCTCTTCGCCTTCGGCAAGCGAAATGCCCAGCGGTTTGTCGCAGATGACGTGGATCTTTTTTTCCAGAAACGCTTTGGCGATGGGCACGTGCAAAAAGTTCGGCGTGACTATCGCCACCGCTTCAATGCCGTCGGCCCGCGCCGCCTCCTGCCGCGCCATCTCCTGCCAGCTTGCATAGCTGCGTTCCGGCTCGACAAACAACGCTTCACCGCTGCGCTTTGCGACTTCGGGCGAGGATGAAAAGGCGCCGGCGACCAGCTCAAACCGATCGTCAAGCCGCGCGGCGATGCGGTGTACGCCGCCGATAAACGAACCTTCGCCGCCGCCCACCATACCTAACCGGATGCGTTTCATCATTGCTCCTCCAGCCCAAGCATTTTACGTAGCGCCGCCTGTTCGCCGCCGCGCAGGGCGAAATCATCGAAAGCGTAATCGGCCACCGGAATAATGTGTTCGGCGATAAATTTCGCCCCTTCGCGCGCGCCCGCCTCGCCCGATTTCAGACAGCACTCCCACTCAAGCGTAGCCCACCCGCCATAGTCGTACTGCGCAAGCTTGCTGAAAATACCTTTAAAATCCACCTGCCCGTCGCCGAGCGAACGAAAGCGCCCCGGACGTTCGGTCCACGGCTGGTAACCGGCATACACGCCGCTTTTCCCGGAGCGCTGAAACTCCGCGTCCTTAACGTGAAAGGCTTTAATGCGTGAATGATAGAGATCGATAAAACCGAGGTAGTCCATATGCTGCAGCAGCATATGGCTCGGGTCGTAGAGAATGTTGCAGCGGGGGTGGTTATCAATGAGCGTCAGAAAACGCTCAAAGGTGACGCCGTCGTGCAGGTCCTCGCCGGGATGCAGTTCGAAACAAACGTCAACGCCCGCATCGTCAAAACTGTCCAGAACGGGCCGCCAGCGTTTCGCCAGCTCTTTAAAAGCCTCGTCGATAAGCGCCGCGTTGCGCGGCGGCCAGGGATAAAAGTAGGGCCAGGCCAGCGCGCCGGAAAAGGTGGCATGAGCTTTTAGCCCCAGATTTTGCGAGGCTCGCGCGGCCTGCTTCAGGCAGGCGATGCCCCACTGCTGACGCGCGGCGGCATCGTGTGCAAGCTCCGGCGGAGCGAACCCGGCAAACGCTGAGTCGTAGGCGGGATGCACGGCAATCAGCTGCCCCTGTAAATGGGTGGAAAGCTCGCTAATTTCCAGGCCGAAATTTGCAAGCGTACCGCTGATTTCAGCGCAGTAGTCCTGGCTTTCCGCCGCTTTGCGCAGGTCGAAAATATGCGGTAGATGGGTGGGGATCTGCACGGCCTTATAGCCCAGCCCTGCGACCCAGGCCGCAAGCGTTGCCAGCGAGTTAAACGGCGGCTGCTCGCCGATAAACTGGGAAAGAAAAATAGACGGTCCTTTCAGGGTTTTCATTACAACACCTCCTTAATATTGACCATGCGCTGTTCGCGAACCGCAAGATCGGCCGCCAGCACCACGGCCAGGCTTTCAATCGCCTGCTGCTGATGCAGCGTTAAATCCAGGTCTTCAAAGACCGAGCGCGCAAAAAACTGCTGCTCAAGGCGGCACAATGCGAAGTGGTCCGGCTCGTCGGCGGCGGAGATCCACTCGTCCTGACAGGCAAACTCCCCCTGCGGGTTAAGCTGTGAATGATGCAGGCGCAGGGATTCGGTTCGCGTGTGCGCCTCGACGCTTGCTGACTGCCCTTCGCCGCCCGCTTCGCGCGCCACGATCGAGGCCGATCCTTTTGGGCCGATAACGTCTTTAATAAAGAACGCCGTCTGGCTCATCATCGGCCCCCAGCCGGCTTCGTACCAGCCGACGGAACCGTCGGCGAAACGCACCTGCAGCTGGCCGTAGTTGAACTGCTGCGGCGCTATCTCTTCGCTCAGGCGCGCGCCGATGGCGCTGACGGAAAGCGGGCTGGCCCTGCGTCATCTGGCACATCACGTCCAGATAATGCACGCCGCAGTCCACTATTGGCGACAGCGACTGCATCAGCATTTTGTGGGTGTGCCACGCGCCGCCCGAGCTTTGCTGGTTGAGGTTCATGCGCATCACCAGCGGCTTGCCGAGGTTTTGCGCCAGCTCAATAAACTGCCGCCAGGCGGGATGGTGGCGCAGTATGTAGCCCACCACCAGCTGTTTGCCCGCAAGCCTTGCCGTCGCCACCACGCGCTTCGCGCCGGACAGGGTGGTCGCGAGCGGTTTTTCCAGAAAAACATGGCAGCCTGCGGCGAGCGCCGTCAGCGCTAAAACCTCATGGCTGTCAGGCCAGGTGGCGATGCAGACCGCGTCCGGGCTGGTCTGTTTGATGGCGTCGTGCATTTCTTCGAACAGCGGGATATTTTCGCCAAGCCGTGCCTGCAGGCGCTCTTTGGAAGCTCCGCGGGCAACCAGCCCGCAGAGCGTAAACGCCTCCAGCGCTGCATAGGCCTGAGCGTGAGCCGCGCCCATATTGCCGCAGCCCACGACCAGCACCCGCAGCGCCCTATCGGCCATCGCGCGCCCCTTCTTTGTAGTTGAAGGTAAAGAAGAAGATGGCGGCGATGATCACCGCAGCAATCGCCGGCAGCCACCAGAACTGCTGCCACTGCGCCAGCGCCTCGGCGCCCTGGGCGGTGACCGAACGGTTGAACACCGCGCCGCTGATTTGCGAACCAATCAGCATCCCCAGCCCGTAGGTGAACAGCACCAGCAGGCTCTGCGCCTGGCCCTTCACTTTGTCCCCCGCCACCTTATCGGTGTAAATAAAGCCGATAACGAAGAAGAAGTCGTAGCACACGCCGTGCAGAATAATGCCGATGTAAATCATCCAGCGTGTTTCCTCCGCGATGCTCAGGGCAAACATGGCGTAGCGCGCAAACCACGCCAGCATGCCAATCAGCAGCATCATTTTGATGCCAAGGCGGCGGAAGAAGAACGGGATCAGCAGCATAAACAGCAGTTCAGACATCTGTCCGAAGGCCATCACGCCGCTGACGTTTTCAAAGCCCAGCGCGGAGATAAAGGGCGCGGCGTAGGCGTAGTAGGCGGCAAGCGGAATGGAAATCAGCGTGGCGCAGATGATAAACACCATAAAGTGGCGCTGTTTGAGCAGGGCGAACGCGTCGGCGCACAGCAAGTCGCGCATCGAAAGCGGCTTGCCGCGATCCGGCGCCGGCGTATTGGGCAGCGTAAAGCTGTAGATGCCAAGAATGACCGATGCCACGGCCGCCATGGTAAAGATGCCGGTGCTGTCAGAAAGCCCGCTCAGCCCGACGATTAAACCGGCGACAATCCAGCCGATGGTGCCAAAAGCGCGCACGACCGGGAAGCCCTTCTCGCTGTTCGCGAGGCTGTGGAACGCCACGTTATTGCTCAGCGCGATGGTCGGCATATAGCAAAGCATATAGGCAAACACCACCCACAGCAGGCTGGTTTGCCCGCTTTCGAACAGGCCCGGCAGCCACCACAGCAGCGCGGCCCCGACCAGATGCAGGACGCCGAGAACCTTTTGCGAGGCGAAGAAGCGGTCTACCAGCATGCCCAGCACAAAGGGCGAGAGGATGGAGGCTATCGGCCCGGTGGAGTACGCGTCGCCGATGACCGCGCTCAGGCCGTATTTGCCCATCACCACGCCCAGCGTAACGTACCAGGCTCCCCAGACGAAAAACTCCAGAAACATCATTAACGACAGGCGTGGAATAACCCATTTATGGGTGATGACCTGCGCCCCAACGGCTGAGTGAGAAGACATAAATCCTCCGCGACAGAGTATTGATTAAGGGTAAGAGGTTATTTTTGTAATCGATTACATTAACACTTCACTAAAAATGTAATCGATTTCAGAGGGGTTTCCATCATGCGGAGGAATTATTTGGTACTATTGATTGCGATCTGGAATGTGCTTCACAAATAATCAATCTGGCCAAAGGATCAGCATGTCGATAGATAAAGTGGCTCGTCTTGCAGGGGTTTCCACCGCTACCGTTTCCAGAGTGCTGAACGGCAATCCGGGCGTAAAGGCCGATACCCGCGAGAAGGTGCTGGCGGCCATTGAGTCATGCGATTACCAGCCGAACCTCCTCGCCCGCCAGCTGCGCACCGCCCGCAGCCGCATGCTGCTGGTGCTGGTTTCCAATATCACCAACCCCTTCTGCGCGCGCGTGGTTCGCGGTATTGAAGAGGAAGCGGAGAAGCACGGCTACCACATTTTGCTGTGTAATTCTGAATCCCGCCTGACGCGCGAATCCGCCTACCTGCAGCTGCTGAGCGGCAAGGTTGTCGATGGCGTGATCACTATGGACGCCATCAGCTGCTTGCCGGGCTTAACGACGCTTATCGGCGATTCGCCCTGGGTACAGTGCGGCGAAGGCGATCCGGCGTTCAACGCATCCTGCGTAACCATCGATAATTTCAAGGCCGCCGCCGCTGCGGTCGATCACCTCGCCAGCGCTGGCTATAAACGTATCGCGCTCATTAACGGCGACCTGCGCTATCTGTATTCGCAGCAGCGCGAAGCGGGATACCGGGCGGGCCGCGGCTTAGGCTGGCAGGCCGTGGTGTATGCGGACAGCCTGGAATACCAGGCGGGCGTGCAGGCCATGGCGGAGCTGTTCACCATGCCCGAGCCGCCGGACGCGGTTTTTGCTATCTCCGATGCGCTGGCCGGCGGCGCGCTGCATTACGCCCACGAGCACGGGCTGCGCGTACCGGAAGACGTGGCGATTATGGGCTTTGACGGCGTGCCTTTTGGCGCGGTCACCACCCCGCCGCTCACCACCGTTGAACAGCCGATGCACCAGCTTGGCGTGCGCAGCGTGCAGCTGCTGCTGGAGAGAATCGATAACCCGCAGGCGGAAAGGGTAAATGAGATCCTTGACTGGAAGCTGGTGGTCAGGGGATCGGTTTAAAGACCGAGCGCTTTGCACAGGAAGAGATCCGCAGGCCCGAGCGGCTTTCCGTTGCCGCCCTGATACAACCTCTCTGCCGTCCCGGGCAAAATTTAACAGGTGGCCAGTCGGCCGTTTTATGCCTACAATTCGCACACCCATCAACTTGCTGAATATAAGGAGGATCCCATGCTGTCTTGTGAACGCTTTAACCGTTCGCATACTTTTGGCGATCGTCATAGCTCAAGCGTTATCGATAGCGTGCTGCGATAACTTCGGCTTGAGCGAAGATCACCAAAACTATCCCTTCCCTCAGGCTTACTGAGTTGTCGTCAGTTTTATAGACGAAGGCGTTTTACGCCTGTAACTCTTGAGTAAGCACTATGACAACCTTATTAAACGCCCGGGCTCTTAGCCTCGACACGCCTTTTGGCCCGCTGCTGGCCGACATTAACTTTACGCTTAAAAAAGGCGACCGGCTGGGTTTAATCGGCCATAACGGCTGCGGCAAAAGCACCCTGCTAAAGCTGCTCGACGGCTCGATTTCGCCCAACAGCGGCAGCGTGACCCGCGCGCACCAGTGCCTGATGGCGCGCGTAGAGCAGCATCTTCCGGAATCGCTCCATCCCCTTAACATGCTGGATGCGGTGCTGGCGCGCATTGACGAGCCAGCGCGCCTGGGCGATAGCTGGCGTGCTGAAGCCCTGCTTGCCGACATGGGCTTTAGCGAGGCGGACCGGCATCTCACCGCGGGCGCGCTAAGCGGCGGCCAGCATACCCGCCTGCTGCTGGCACGTGCGCTGATAACCGAACCGGATCTGCTGCTGCTTGATGAACCCAGTAACTACCTCGACCTGCCGACGCTGCTGTGGCTCGAGCGGTTTCTGCGCGGCTGGAACGGCAGCTTTGTGCTGGTTTCCCACGACCAACACCTACTGGACAACGTCACCAACGGCACGTGGATTTTGCGCGACCGCACGCTGAGCTTCTTCCAACTGTCCTGCTCCGCGGCGCGGGCAGCCCTTGACGAGCGAGACCGGACGCAGGCCCATCGCCACCAGGCAGAGCAAAAAGAGATCGACCGCATTGCTGCCAGCGCGAAACGGCTGGCGATATGGGGGCGCGTATACGATAACGAGGATCTGGCGCGCAAGGCTAAGCAGATGGAAAAACGCATCGACAAGCTAAAGGACGGGCAAACAGAGCCGAGCGCCGGTCATCCGTGGCAGCTTGTCCTGCATGGCGAAAGGCTCCAGGCCGACCGGCTGCTGGAGATGGAAAACCTGCGCGTGCGCCCCGCACCTGACGCCGAACCGCTATTCCACCTGCCGTTACAGCGCGTGAAAAGCGGCGATCGCGTGGCGATAATCGGCCGCAACGGCTGCGGTAAGTCTTCTTTGCTGCGCCTGCTCTGGCGGCATTACCAGCAACCGGAAAGTGATGAGAATATCCGTGTTGCATTCTCGTGCGCAGATGGGCTATTACGACCAGACGCTGCACCAGCTGCGGGATAACGACACGCTGACCGAAGCCCTCGAACCTTTTGCATCGCTGAGCGAACAGGAGCGTAAGCTGGCGCTGATCGGTGCCGGTTTCCCCTGGCTGCGCCATCAGCAGACCGTCAGTACCCTGAGCGGCGGCGAGCGTTCACGCCTGCTGTTTGTCGGGCTGACGCTTGCCCGCTATTCACTGCTGATGCTCGATGAGCCGACCAATCACCTGGATATGGAGGGCAAAGAGGCGCTGACCGCAGCGCTGCAGAGCTTCGAAGGCGGCGTGCTGCTGGTCACGCACGATCGCTCGCTCATCGCCAGTAGCTGCAACCGTTTCTGGCTGATTGATAACGGCGAGCTAAGCGAATGGCACGATCTGGAACAGCTTTATGCGCGGCTTAGCTTCGAAGAGAGCGGCGAACGGATTGCGGCACTTGTCGAGCCGTCAGCTGAAAACAAAGCGATCAATAACGAAGCGGATTTATTGCTGGAACGGCTGGTGGAGCTGGAAAAACGGCTGGCTGAGGATCTGGCGCGTAAGGAGAAACACCAGAAACCGGTCCTGCAGCTGGCGTGGCGTAGAGAAATTGCCGCGCTGGCTGCGAGGCTGGCGCTGGAGTAAACATCAATGCCATCGGCGGATGGCGCCGCCGCTTATCCGCCCTGTGAAAGCTGAAGTAAATCCTCTGATAGCGGACGGCAAGGATGCTTGCCGCCATCACCGTATCTCAGAGAAAACGTAGCGCTACGGGCACGCTGTTGAAATGTGTGCTGTCGTGGTCCACGGGCGCCATAGCCTGTTCTCTGAGCAAAGTTAAGTCCAGCTGACGCAACAGCTGGGCTACGGGCGAGGCGGAGCGCACAACCAGCACGGCGCTGGAGATAGCCTCTGCCATCTCCAGCGATTCGGGTTTATCCAGCGGATGAATCAACAGTCCCACTTTATCAAGCGGTATAAGGGAGGTTTCCTGGTGCCAGACGCCGGTATCCACCTCTCCCTGAAAGACCAGCCGGGGCAGCAGCGTAAAATCGACTTCCACATACTCGTGTTCCTGTTCGGGGAACTGCGCCCGCGTGAGCCGCTGGTGATCGCTTGAATGGCAGTCAATCCCCACGCGCGGACGGCTACCACGACCCCCCTCGTCTCTTTCGACAACCACCAGGCTTCCCGGCCGGTAATAGCTGCCGCAGCCGACCTCAAACATTTCCCAGGACTGCGTCAGCGAATCCGCCAGCAGCATCTGCGCCGAGCCGGAAGAGAGCAAAACGATATCCGCTGCACCGCGTTCAAGGGCGGCAAGACGAGAATGCGCGCCGCGCAGGTAGCTCGCCGTCGCGACCACATCCCACTGGCTACACTGTTGCGCAAAGGCACAGGCAATTTGTGTCGCCTCCCGGGAGCCGCGGGGCGGGAGAAGGATATGCACCGGCGGCATACGCGCCGCATCCCAGAGCAGGGAAAAATGCCAGGAGACCACGAAGGTCCCCTGATGACCGCGGGAAACAAGGTTGACGGCGCCAGATTTTTTCAGCTCCTGCAGGGCCTTTTGCACCGTGCCGGAGCCTATTTCCAGCACCTCCTGAAACCAGGAGGTGATGGGCAAACGCCCACCCAGCCCGCGGGAGATGATAGTGCGGGCAATAAAGGCTACCGGGGAAAGCTGTTTAACATTATCAGTAATGACCGTCATTGTTTCCGTCAACCCTTATCCTTCCAGAAGCCGTGACGCCTGCCCGACGCTTTGCTTTTCATGCACCACCGCATTTAACGCGCGGAGAACCCCGGCGGGATGCTGCGCACGGAAAATGCGTCGTCCAAACATCACTCCTTTCGCGCCTGCCCGCATGGCGTCGGCCGCCAGCTGCAGCGTAGCCTGCGGATCCTCACCGCCTGCGCCGCCGGCAAGCAATACCGGAGTATAGCAAGTGCTTGTTACCGCTGCAAAATCATCCACGGAGCCGGGCCAAAGCGCCTTCACCAGATCGGCGCCGATATCTGCCGCAATGCGGCAATACATGCTCATCACCTTCGCACTAAGCGCGTCCGGATCGATGCCTTCCAGCGCGGAACGCGGCTCGATAATCAGCGCAATACCGTGCCGTTCGCAGTCGCGGGCAATGCGCGTGTTGCGGACAATCTCCGCCTGCTCCAGCGCGGTGTCCTTCTGGCCCAGATACATGTAGGTCATCACCGCGTCGATACCGCAGGCCGCCACTTCGCTAATATCCGCCAGCTGCGCCAGGACGCCTTCCGATCGCCCGTCCTTCCCCGGCGTGTAGATGCCGCGCGCATGGTTCTTCCAGTCCAGGTGAAGGACAAAGCCGGGCCGGTCGCGGCCCACGTAAGTCTTTTCAACCAGCGGGATCATCCCCGGCGACACCATTACCCCATCGGCACCGCGTAGCTGGGTAAAGACTGATTCAATTTCACCGCGCGTTTTCAGGCCGGATGGCGGGCCTGCCATCACGCCGTGCGATGCCGCGACGACCACTGCGCAGCCTGTTTCCGGACGTAAAATACGACCCAGTCGAACAGCTTTTCCGGTGCGGGAATCCATGTTGATCTCCTTCACAAAGTTGTCAAAACGGTTAAATGCAATTTGCAGATTTCTGCAAATTGATCGTATATTAGCCTTCAACACGATGTCAATGAATTATGCCCCGTCTGATTTTGCCTGACAAATTCAGCGGGGAGCCTCTAAAAGTTGTGCACAAGGAGTAGGTATGTCCAACGTTTTGCAGCTGGTTGCCGCACTGAAAAAAATCGTGCCTGAAAAGCAGGTATTAACGGATGCGGATTCGCTTCAGGCATCCAGCCACGATACCTGGCCGCTGTCCACCAAACTCAGGCGTTTAGGCTGCCATGCTTATCAGGCGGATGTTGTGGTGAAGGCCACTGAAGAACGGCATATCCAGCAGATTCTGGCCCTTGCGACCGAAAACGATACGCCGGTGACGCCGCGCGCCCTTGCCTCCTCCGTGACCGGCCAGCCGCTGCCGACCCGCGGGGGAATCGTGCTGGATCTCAGTGAAATGGCGCAGAACAGAGAAATCAACACCACTAATATGACGGTGGAAGTTTCCACCGGCTACAACGGCGGCAGGCTTGAAGACGAACTGCAGGAGATGGGCTGGACGCTGGGACATTCTCCCCAGTCGCTTTATCAGTCAAGCGTCGGCGGCTGGCTGTCCACGCTGGCAACCGGGCAATTTTCTTCCTATTACGGCGGCATTGAGGATTTAATTACCGCATACACGGTGATTCTCGCCACCGGCGAGCGCGTGCGTCTGAAAGCCTCCCCCCGCGCTGCGATGGGCCCGGACCTGCGCCAGCTGTTCATCGGCGCGGAAGGCACACTCGGCGTTGTAACCTCCGTTCAGCTAAAGATGTTCCCGCTGCCCCAGACGCGGCTTTTCGACACCCTTGAGCTGCCTTCCGTCGAGGCGGGACTGAATATCATGCGCGAACAGGCAATGGCCGGCTTGCGTCCTTTCCTTCTGCGCCTGTACGACACGGCTGAGGCGCGCCACGCCATGCAAAACCCCGACCAGGGTAAACCGGTGATGTTTCTCGGCACCCAGGGCGTTGACGCCGTGGCCCATGCGGAAATGGACGCCTTCTTAGCTATCAGCAGACGTCACGGCGGAAAATCGCTGGGCGGCGAAGGCGCGCTGAAATGGATGGATCGGCGCTTCGATTTTTCAACGGTGGAAAAACTGCTCGACAGCGATGGCGGCTTCGCCGAGACCATTGAGGTTGCTCATACCTGGGACGGTATCGCCGGCCTCTATCATGACTTAACCCAAACGCTGCACCCCCTTGCCGGCGAGGTGCTGTCGCATTTCTCCCACGTCTATCCACAGGGCACATCTATGTACATGATCCTGCTTGGACGCGAAGAAAACGATACGGCAGCGGTAGAAAAACTCCGTACTATCTGGCGCGAAACCATGCGCGTATGCCTTGAGCATAAGGCCGAACTGTCGCATCACCACGGCGGCGGGCTGGTTCGCTCTCCGTATGCGCGAGAGTCGCTGGGTTCGGCGCATCTGCTGCTTCGGCGGGTAAAACACGCCCTCGATCCGAACGGCATTCTTAATCCCGGCAAACTGGGGCTTTAACTGGGGGCAGTCACGATGTGGTTTCTCGGCATTGATATCGGCACGACCCATATAAAAATCATCGGCATCGCTCAGGAAGGCGCGCTGCTGCCGGTGAAAAAGTGCCGCACGCCCGTCCTTTGTCGCGACGGGCTGACGTTTCATGATGCAGGCGCGGTGTGGCAAACCCTGTCCACATTAATTGTGGAGTATGCGCAACAGGAGGCAAAAGCCTGTGGCCCGCTGGCGGCAATATCGATCGGGACCTTTGGCCAGGAGGAGTCGGTGGCCGTCAACGCCCGCGGCGAGGTGATCTACCCTTCTCTGGCATGGTGGGAGAAATATCCGCAGACGGCGCTTGCGCAAGAGACGCATCGGTGGCTGGACAGCCGGGAGCACTATGCTGTTTCAGGCATGCGCTCGCGCCCAAACCAGACTCCGGAACGCCTTAGCTGGCTGCGCAGGCACCATCCGGACATCTGGAAAGAGATTGCTCAGTGGGTCGATTTCGGCAGCTATGTCGCCTGGCGGCTTACGGGCGAATGGCGCGCCAGCAGCTCGCAAATCACCCATTCTCAATGCTTCGATCTCCAGTCCATGCGGCCACATGAGCCAACGTTAGAGATACTCGGGTTGTGGCCGGAGCTTTTCGCGAAAATCTCAGGCGCCGCAGAGCACTGCGGCGAAATTCTGGCGACGAGCCTTCCGGGCGTCGCGCTCTGTCCCGCGGCCTGCGTGTTTACCGGCGGCCACGATCAGATAGTAGGCGCCTGGGCGGTACAAAGCCGCCAGCCCACCCACGTTTTTGACTCGATTGGCACCTCCGAATATCTGATGGTGCTCACGCCGCGCTTCCCGGATACCGCCACCGCCTGGCAACTGGGCGTGGATATCGAACGCACCTGGCAGCCCGGCGAGTATGTGATGGGCTGCGCCACCCCTTCCGGCAAGATCGTTCAGACGCTGGCGGAACTGCTCTATGAAGGTGACTACGACAGGTTATTTAGCGACTTATTGCTCGAAGGCGGCAGGACGGAACTGGCGGTTTCGATTGATGAAGATGAGGCACAAGGATTGCTTTCTGTGCACCATTTAAATGCCGGCGTGAAGCCGGCGGACCTCGTTCAGGCGACGCTTAACAACATCGCAGACCGTACCTGGCTGCTGCTCAATCGCATGTGTGAAATCGGCGGCATTCGCCCGCAGGACGCGGTGCTGATGGGCTCGCTATTCCAGCGTGCTGAAATGCTTGAGCATCGCAGGCGCCGTTGGGAAATGCCGCTTTTCGTAAGCAACCTTGCCGAACCTGTCGCCACGGGCGCCGCCGCCATCGCCCGCGAAAGCTGGCTTATCGCCACCAATCAGGAGAATCGACTGTGAACGTGATTATCGCTTCGCTGAATACGGCCATAGAACGTTTGCTGCTCGTGGAGAGCCAGCGGCCCGGAAAGGTGCACCGCCTGCTGGATGATAAAACCCTGGCGGGGGGCAAAGGGGTGAACGTGGCAAGAGTGCTGCTTCAGCTTCGTCAGCATCTGGACAAGGCGCCTGCACCGCTGCTGGTAGGTTTTTTGGGCGGCGCGACGGGCCGCCTTTGCCGAGAGCTGCTGGCGCAGGAGAAGCTGCCCGGCCGCTGGTGCGAGACCGCCGCCAGCACGCGGATATGCGAAGTGGTCACCGAGCTGGTTTCCCCGCAGTCTGCCAGCGTGTATAACGCCACAGGGCCGGAAGTGCGCAAGGAGGAGCTCTTCAGGCTGCACGAAATGCTTGCCGAAGAGATGGAGCAGGCCCTGCGCCGTTATCTGTACCGGCTCGCTGGCGAAAAACATCATGCCGGACGAGTATGGCCGCTGGATAACCCTTGCGAAAAACCGGGGGGCGCTAACCCTGCTGGATACGCACGGAACGGCGCTGCTGCAGTCCGCCGCAGCCTTGCCGGACATCATAAAAATCAACCGCGATGAGCTGCTGCAGGCCGGCGGGATGTCGGGAAATAATCTTCCCGCGGCCTGGCTTGCGCAGGGTGTTCGATGCGTGATTATTACCGATGGCCGGGAGCCTACGCTCGCGCTGACCCCGGAGGGCAGTTATGAAATCACTCCGCCAGTGGTCGATACCATAAGTCCGGTTGGTAGCGGAGACGCCTACTGCGCGGGGCTCATCGCAAGCCTCCTCGCCCGGCCCGGCGCGGCCTGGAAAGATCACCTCACGCTTGCGGCCGCCTGCGGAGCTTCAAACGCCACAAGCCCGACGGCGGGTCTCGCCGCAGATATTTCACTGTCTGAATTACAACAACGTTGCACGGTTCGCGCCGTGTAATTCCCTACGCCCACTCGCCTGTTAACGGAGAGTACTATGGTCAGTCATGCGCACGTCACTGCAAAAAATGCCTGGATGCGTAACGTTCTGTTGATTTCATTCGTTACCGCCGTCGGCGGGTTTCTTTTTGGATTTGATAACGGCAGTATTTCCGGCTCGGTCGGCTTTCTGCAAAGCCGCTTCGCGCTTGATGCGAACGGCATCGGCTGGGTTACGTCATCTATTATTATCGGCTGTATCGTCGGCGTTGCGCTGGCGGGCCCGCTTTCGGACGCCATCGGCCGCAGAAAGGTGCTGCTGCTGACCGCGCTGATTTTTATCTTCGGGGTGCTGGGCCAGGCGCTGGCGTCCTCTGCTGAAATGCTGGTGTGGTATCGCATTCTCGTCGGCGTCGGCATCGGCGTTGAAACCACTATCGCCCCGCTCTACATCGCGGAAGTTTCCCCGGCCCATATCCGTGGGCGGCTGGTCTCGCTTAATCAGCTGTTTAACTGCGTCGGCAACCTGGCGATCTTCTCTATCGCCGCCGTTATCGCAAGCAGCGCCAGCGAAGCCTGGAACATTGAATACGGCTGGCGGGCGATCTTCGCCGCCGGCATCGTCCCGGCCATCGTTTTTCTCTTTCTGCTGATAAAAGTCCCCGAGAGCCCGCGCTGGCTGGTTCGAAAAGGGCGCCATGAGGCGGGGCTTGCGGTACTGCGCAAAATTAACCCTGACGAGAACGCGGCCAGAGAGCAGCTGGAAACAATCAAAACGGCTCTGCAAAGCGAGAATCCCTCTCGCCTGAGCGAACTGCTCAAACCTCGCCTGCGTAAAGCGCTGATCGTGGGCTTCGGCGTAGCCCTGTTCCAGCAGATCACCGGCATCAACGCCATCTTCTACTATGCGCCGGAAATTTTTAAAACGGCGGGCGTGGACGTCAGCGGCGCGATGTCCTTTACCGTGCTGATTGGCATGATGCTGGTGGTTTCGACGCTGGTTTCGATGTGGATAATCGATAAGGCGGGCCGCCGCACGCTGCTTATTTTTGGCTCTGTCGGCATGGCCGCGACGCTTGGCGGCATCGGGTTGCTTTTCCGCTCGACCGAAGCGCATACCACCCTGCTGCTGGTGTTGATTCTGGCCTACGTGGCGATCTTCGCCGTTTCATACGGCACGGTCGCCTACGTAATAATCTCGGAAATTTTCCCCATCAGCGTACGCGGCATTGCGGTTTCCATTGCCACCTTCGCCCTGTGGGGCGGAAACTTCTTTGTTTCCAGGTTCTTCCCCGTTTTAGTGGAAAATATAAGCGCTGCGAACACCTTCTTTATTTTCGCCGGCATAGCGGTTATTGCCTTAATTTTCGTGCTGGCGATGGTGCCGGAAACAAAAGGAAAAACGCTCGAAGAAATAGAGCTGGAAATGCACATTAAATAGTTAACAAACCTGAATAACAAATTATAAAAACACACCCTGCAACCCTCAGGAGAATATCATGAGACCTGGTAAAGTATTGCATCCGCAAATTGCCGCCGCCCTCGCATGCCTCGGGCACGGCGACATTGTGCTGGTTACCGACGCTGGCGCGCCTATCCCTGCTGATACGCAAAGAATCGATCTTGCTTTTTGTGCCGGCAGCGTGGACCTGCTGGAAATATTACGGGTTTTACGGCAGGAGATTTTTATTGAGAACGTTATTTTCGCCGCTGAGGTTCCGGATAATAACCCCGTACTTATGGCGCAGGTAACGGATATTTTTACCGGTTCCGGAACGGACTTTACTTTAATTCCGCACGCGCGGCTCGTGGCGGATATTTATAAAAAAGCCAGGTTCGTTATTCGTTCCGGCTCGCTGATGCCGTGGGGCAATTTTGCCCTTGTTGCCAGCACCGATCCTGACGCCTGGTTTGACAGCACCATGAAAATTATTCCTGAGTACGTAGAAAGATCCGAAAGGATTAAACACAACGCGGCCCCACGGATATTGAAAGCTCACTGACGGGTGTAAACCATGAATACGACATATTCCACAAGCTACCGGCTGTCGCTGATTGCCTCGCTTGCCGGGCTGCTGTACGGCTTCGACTCCGCCGTGGTGTCCGGTGCAATAGTGCATATCAGCAACTATTTTTCTCTTGATGCGATGGGCACCGGCTGGGCGGTATCTTCGGTTGTCCTTGGCTTTATGATTGGCGCCTTCAGCGGCCAGTTTATTAATAACGCCCTGGGCCGAAAAAAGTCCTTAATCATTACCGGATTTTTAGTCTTTATCGCCGGCATTTTTACCGCCTTCCCGTACAACTTCACTATGTTTATTCTGTTCAGAATCATCGGCGGTATTGGCGTCGGGTTAGGCTCTGCAACCGCGCCGGTCTATATAGGCGAAATTTCAGCGCAAAAAATTCGCGGTAAGGCGCTGGGCTTTTATCAGATGATGATCGCCTTTGGCATTCTTAGCGTTTATCTGGTCAACGCGCTGGTTGCCAGCTGGATAACGGATGCAGACTGGGGAACAAACTATTCCTGGCGCTTTATGCTGGGGGGCCATGGCGCTTCCTGGCTGCCTGTTTATGATCCTCGCATTCTTCCTGCCAGAATCACCCCGCTGGTTGATGAATAAAAGCAGAGAAAGCGAAGCCGAGGAGATTATTAACCACATTAATGGCAAAGATTTTGACAGCAAAAAGGCCATCGCAGAAATAAAACACTCTTTCCGAAACGCAAATACCTCAGCAGCGAAAGAATCACTGCTGACAGGCAAATACCGGCGCGTCTCTTTTGTTATTCTTGCCATGGCGCTGCTGGCTAATCTTTGCGGTATTAACGCCGTTTTATATTACGGCAACGTTTTATTTGAAAATATCGGTATCGCCAGTGAAAAAACGGCTTACTATCAGCAGATTGTTGTGGGCATCGCGTTCTTTGCCGCGGCGGTATGGGCCGTCTATAACGTTGAGAAATACGGCCGCAGAAAACTGCTGATTATGGGATCTTTTGTCTGCTTCGTGTCCATCACGCTGCTGGGTATATTAATCCTGATGGGGGTGACCAGTCTCTTTATGCTGTTGCTGATGATTATTTATATCCTGTTTTTTGGCGGCACCATCGGCCCTGTTTTGTGGATAATCATTCCGGAACTGGCACCGAATATTCTGCGCGACAAACTGATGTCCTGGGCTACGTTTCTTATCTGGACGGGCAGTTTTATCGTCTCGCAAACCTTCCCCATGTTAACCAACAGCGCAACGCTGAACGCGATATTTAACGGCAGCTTCCCGTTCTTCCTGTACGGCCTGTGCTGCCTGCTGTGGTTTTTACTGAACGTCTTTTTTGTCACCGAGACAAAAGATAAATCCCTTGAGCAAATCAGCGCGGAGATGTGTGAGAGTACCTAGCCGTTAACGCAAGGCCGCCTTCTTTTTTAGCCAGAAAGCGGCCCTGTCGCTTACCAGACCTTCTCAGCAATGCTGGTGACCAGACGCACCTTGTCCCACTGCTGGGCGGGCGTCAGGCTGTTGCCCTCCTCCGTGGACGCAAAGCCGCACTGCGGGCTGAGGCAAATCTGGCTGATATCGACAAATTTCGCCGCTTCGTTAATGCGCGCCTGAATCTGCTCGGGGTTTTCCAGCTCGCCGTTTTTAGTGGTGATAAGCCCCAGCACAACCTGCTGTTTGCCGGGACGCACAAAGCGCAGCGGCGCAAAATCGCCCGAGCGGTCGTTGTCGTATTCAAGGAAGAAGGCGTCCACGTTCACGGTGCCAAATAGCACCTCCGCTACCGGCTCGTAGCCCCCTTCGGAGATCCAGGTTGAACGGAAATTACCGCGGCAGACGTGCAGGCCGATAGTCAGATCGTCCGGCTTGCCTTCCAGCGCCTTATTCAGCACGCGGGCATAGATTTTCGCCAGCTCATCAGGATCGTCGCCGCGTTCGCGAATTTCTTTGCGCTGCGCGTCTGAGCACAGGTACGCCCAGACGGTGTCGTCCAGCTGCAGATAACGGCAGCCCACCGCGTAAAACGCCTGAATGGCATCGCGCCAGGCGGTGGCGAGATCGTCAAAATACTCGTTCAAATCGGGATACACGCTGCTGTCAATGGCGTTACGACCGCCGCGGAAATGCAGCACGCTGGGGCTTGGAATGGTCATTTTCGGCACCGCGTTGCCGCTGACGCTCTTCAGGAAGCGAAAATCTTCCAGCATCGGATGTTCGCCAAAGGCAACTTTGCCGACAACGCGCACGCTGTGAGTTTTAGTCTGTACGCCGTTAAACTGAATGCCCTGCTCCGACTCGTAACGTTCAACGCCCTGCAGGCCGTCAAAGAAGTCAAAGTGCCACCACGCGCGGCGGAACTCGCCGTCGGTCACCACGTGCAGGCCGCACGCGCACTGCTGCTCTACCGAAGCGCGAATGGCTTCATCTTCAACTTTACGCAGCTGCTGCGCGGTGATGTCGCCGGCGGCGAACTGCAGGCGGGCTTCCTTAATGGCGTCCGGGCGTAAAAAGCTGCCGACGATATCCGCGCGGAACGGGGCGTGATTACGCTGCTGCGTGTGGTGCGACATGTAAATTCTCCTGATGACCCGGCCAGTTGATTTAGCAGGGTGATAGTTCATTATTTGAATTTTTTAGCCATCTGGATGGCTATTTATTGTGGTGAGCATGCCATGTCGCCGCCGGGCGGGCAAACGAGGAAAATTCACGGGGCATGAAAATAATTCATGTTGTTAAAACCGTGTAAATTTACATATTGATCTACATCACACTCTGCCGTTAAATACGGTGTCCCGTTTTTGAGCTTCCTCACTATGATTGTTCGCCCGCATAAGCACTGGTTTACCCGTCTGTTCGTCTGGCACGGCTCCGTTCTGGAAAAAATCTATTCGCGTCTGCTGCTCAACCTTGCGCTGTCGGTCGGGGTGATTTTCTTCCTGCCCTGGTATGAGGCGCTGGGCATCAGGCTGACGATGGCGCCCTTCAGTATCCTGGGCGTGGCCATCGCTATCTTCCTCGGCTTTAGAAACAGCGCCTGCTACGCGCGTTTTAACGAGGCGCGTTTGCTGTGGGGACAGCTTGCGATTACTTCACGTTCCCTGCTGCGCGAGGTGAAAAGCCTGCCCGCGGCGCAAAGCGACGAGATTAACTATTTCGTCAATCTGCAGGTGGCGTTCTGCAACTCCCTGCGCCTGTCCCTGCGCAGGCTGCCGGTGGAAGACGCCCTGCGCCCCTGGCTGCGTGAAGACGAGCTGGCATGGGTGGCGGCAAGCCACGCGCCGCACAACCGTATACTGCTGCTGATGGGCAACTGGCTGTCAAAACAGCGCGTGAACGGCACAATTTCCGACGTTTTATGGCGCAGCCTGGATAATCATCTCAACGAGCACTCCGCGATGGCGGGCGGCTGCGAGCGCATCACCAGCACCCCGCTGCCCTTCGCTTACACCCTGATTCTGCACCGCACGGTATACCTGTTCTGCACCATGCTGCCCTTCGCGCTGGTGCAGGATCTGCACTATATGACGCCGTTCCTGTCGGTCTTTATCTCCTATACTTTTATCTCGCTCGACAGCCTTGCCGAAGAGCTGGAAGACCCGTTCGGCGTGGAAGACAACGATCTGGCGCTCGATGCCATCTGCAACACCATCGAACGCGACCTGCGGGATATGAACGGCGAGGATAAGCTGCCGCAGAAATTGACGCCCAACCGGCACTATCAGCTGAGCTAGGCGGCAGACCCGTGACGGCGAATATTAACAATCCGTTTTCAACTTCACTTGAATTAAAGGCGGGCGCGGCCTTAAACTAGTTAGATATCTAACTACTGGCCGCCCCGCTGTGGATTACGAAAAGCTTACTTTTTCTCACCTGCTCCATCTCACCGCCCATCACTGGCGGCTCGCCGTTGACCGCCGGCTTAAAGAGCTCGGCATGAGCCAGGCCAGCTGGGTGGCGGTGTCGGCTATCGCCGGCAACGAAAAGCCCCTTTCGCAAAAGGAGCTGGCTCGCCAGCTTGGCGTTGAGGGCGCGACGCTCGTGCCGCTTATCAATCGCCTGGTTGAGCAAAATCTGGTGCGGCGCATTCTTACCCCCGAAGACAAACGCGTGCGCCTGCTGGTGGCGACCGAACAGGGCCAGGCGCTGTATCAGAAAGTTAAGGTGGTGGCCGATGAGCTGCGCCAGGAAGTGCTGGCCGCCATCAGCGAGGAAGAGCAGGCCGTTACGCGCAGCGTGCTCACCCGCCTGCTTAAAGCCGCCGAGACGAAATAATGCGCCTGCCCAAAAGCGATCCTTATATTCAACGACAGTGGCAGCCGCATGAGAAACCGACGCTGCTCGGCTCTCCTTCCACCCCTATTCACCCGCCGGGCAGACGTATCGCCTACGGTCTGGTGGGCCTGCTGGTGTGCCTGACCGGGGCGCTGGGCAACGCGCTGGTCACGGCGAACCTCAACAATTTACAGGGAACCTTTGCCGCCTGGTCTAACGAAATCGCCTGGCTGCCGGCGGTGTATGTGATGACCAACGCCTCCATCAACCTGCTGCTGGTGAAATTCCGCCAGCAGTACGGGCTGCGGGCGTTTACCGAAGGCTTCCTGGTGCTGTATGTGCTGGTCACCTTTTTCCACCTGTTCGTCAACGATCTTAATTCGGCGATCATGGTGCGCGCCGCCCACGGTATGGTCAGCGCGGCGCTTAGCTCGCTGGGCATTTACTATCAGGTGCAGGCGTGGGCCGGCGAAGCATCGTCTCAAGGCGTTAACCATCGGCGTTACCGGTTCAGCCCTCGCCATTCCTGTGGCGCGCCTGTTCTCCTCCGAGCTTCTGCAGCTCAACGAATGGCGCGGGCTCTATTTCTTCGAGCTGGGGCTCGCTCTTGTTTCCCTCGCCTGCGTGCTGGCGTTAAAACTGCCGCCGAGCGATCGTAAAAAGGTCTTTGAGAAGAAGGATTTTCTGACGTTTATCCTGTTTGCGCCGGGCATGGCGCTGCTGTGCGGCGTGCTTTCGCTTGGGCGTATCGACTGGTGGTTTGAAGCGCCGTGGATCGGCTGGTCGCTGGCGGCAGGCCTGGTGCTTATCGTCGCCGCCATTACCTTTGAGCATAACCGCAGCAATCCGCTGCTGAATACGCGCTGGCTATCCAGCGGAAGCATCGTGCGCCTCGGGCTTATCATGGTGCTTATTCGCATCGTTCTTGCGGAACAGAACACCGGCGTGATTGGCTATCTGCAGCTTATCGGCCTGCAAAATGAGCAGATGACCAACCTTGCCTGGGCCATCCTTGCCGGGATCGCCTGCGGCATCGTGGCCAGCTGCCTGACGATTGATATGAAAAAGCTGGCGCGGCCGATTGTCATTTCGCTGGTGCTGATGATTATCGCCTCGCTGATGGACAGCCAGTCCAACAATCTGACCCGTCCGGCCCAGCTGCTGCTAAGCCAGTTCCTGCTCGGCTTTAGCAGCTCATTCTTCCTCGCCCCGGCGATGCTGACGGCGATTGGCAGCGTCATTGCCGAACCGCGCAACCTGGTGAGTTTTTCGGTGCTGTTCGGCATGAGCCAGAACCTCGGCGGGCTGCTGGGCTCCGCCATTCTCGGCACCTTCCAGACCTGGCGTGAGAAGTACCACTCAAGCCTGCTGGCCGACCAGCTCACGCTGCTTAACCCGCTGGTCAACGAGCGCGTCAATCAGTACAGCCAGCTTTACAGCAGCGTGCTTAATGACGGCGCGCTGCTTAATACGCAGGCGCTGCTGCAGCTGCAAAGC
This sequence comes from Dryocola mayonis, assembly GCF_051307045.1. NCBI lineage: Bacteria > Pseudomonadati > Pseudomonadota > Gammaproteobacteria > Enterobacterales > Enterobacteriaceae > Dryocola > Dryocola mayonis. Next base: position 2,004,066 of record NZ_CP150452.1, on the reverse strand, counting down.
GTCGCCACCAACGAAGCGAACGTGCTTGCTTACAACGATACTTATCTCCTGACCGCCGCTATCGCCACCTGCACCCTGCTGTGGATTTTCGTGCGCCTGCTGCGCCTGAAGCTTGCGGCCAGAAAACAGTTAAAAAATACCATGGAGCCGCAATGAGCGAACAAGGAACCACTCCGCAACAAAGCCCGGAGCAAAAAAACCTGCGCATAGTGTCAATTTTTAGCGCCGCTGCCATAGGCATCGTTGGCGTGCTGGTGATTCTCTACGCCTGGCAGCTGCCTCCCTTCACGCGCCACGTTGAATCCACGGAAAACGCCTACGTGCGCGGCATGACGACCTTTATCAGCCCGCAGGTGAACGGCTATATCACCGCGGTAAACGTACAGGATTTTCAGTATGTGAAAGCAGGCGACGTGCTGATGACTATCGACGATCGTATTTACAAACAGCGCGTTCACCAGGCGCAGGCGCAGGTGGCGATGAAGCAGGCCGCGCTGGCCAATAACCAGCAGCAACGCCGCAGCGCCGACGCGGTCATTAAGAAAAACGAGGCCGCGCTGAAAAACGCCCGGGCGCAGGCCAGGAAATCCCAGCTCGATTTACGCCGCGTGGAGGACCTGACCTCCGACGGCTCGCTTTCGGTGCGCGAACGCGATGCGGCCAGAGCCAGCGCGGCGCAGGGCAATGCGGATATCGAACAGGCCGCCGCCCAGCTGGAAATGTCCCGCCAGGATCTGCAAACCACCCTCGTTAACCGCGGCTCGCTGGAAGCAGACGTGGAAAACGCGAAAGCGGCGCTGGAGCTGGCGCAAATCGATCTGCAAAACACGCGGATTATCGCCCCGCGCGACGGCCAGCTCGGGCAAATCGCCGTGCGTCTTGGGGCTTATGTGAGCGCGGGGACCCGCCTGACCTCGCTGGTTCCCCCCGATAACTGGGTTATCGCCAACGTGAAAGAAACGCAGCTGGCGGACATGAAGGTCGGCCAGCCGGTAACCTTCACCGTGGACGCGCTGGCGAACGAGAAATTCGACGGACGCGTGGAGAGCATTTCTCCGGCTACCGGCGTTGAGTTCAGCGCCATCTCGCCGGACAACGCCAGCGGCAACTTTGTAAAAATCGCCCAGCGTATTCCGGTGCGCATCGAGGTGCTCGGCGAGGCGGATAAACGCAGGCGGCTGCGTCCGGGCATGTCGGTTCAGGTGCATATCGACACGCGGGAGAAAAACCAATGAGCCCGCTGAAGCTTTCCTGTCTTGCCGCCGCGCTGCTGCTGGCGGGCTGCCATTCCGCTCAGGTTCAGCAGGCTAAACCCACCCTTGAGATCCCCGCGCAGTGGCGCGACCAGGTCGGTCCGGCGTCTGCTACGGAAGGTTTCTGGTGGCGTAACTTTCACGATTCGACGCTCAACGGCTACGTGGATGAGGCCCTGCGTTTTAACAGCGACGTGCTGAGCGCCCGCGAGCGCGTTAACGAATATCAGGCCCGCGTACAAAGCGCGCAGGGCGCGCAATGGCCCACGCTCGATGCCGGACTGAACGCCAGCCGCAGCCGCTCGCAGTCCGCCGCCACCGGCCTGCCGGTCTACGGCGATCTTTATAAAGGAAGCCTGAACGCCAGCTATAACGTTGATCTGTGGGGGCAGTACAGCAGCGCGACGCAGGCCGTGCAGGCCAGTCTGGAAGCCCAGAAAGCGGCCGCGGCGGCGGCAAACCTGACCGTTGCTTCATCCGTCGCTTCCGGGTACGTCACCCTGCTTTCTCTGGATGAGCAGCTTAAAGTGACGCAGGGCCACCCTCACCGCTCGCGAGAATGCTTACAGGCTCGCCAAACGCCAGTATGAAGCAGGCTACAGCTCCCGGCTGGAGCTGATGCAGTCGGATTCGGAATACCTCGCCACGCGCGCGCAGATCCCGCAGCTGCAGCACCAGATCGCCCAGCAGGAAAATGCGCTCAGCGTGCTGATCGGCAAAAATCCCGGCGCGGTAGCGCGCGGCGGCGAATTCGATCGGCTCACGCCGCTGCGGCTTCCCGCGCAGCTGCCGTCCACGCTGCTAAATCGCCGTCCGGATATCGTCCAGGCGCAAAGACAGCTGCTGGCAACCGACGCAACCCTTGCCTCTTCCCGCGCGCAGCTGCTGCCCTCGATTAACCTTGTGGCGTCCGGCAGCCTGCAGGACAGCACGCTGTCGCAGCTTATCGACAATCCTCTGCGCCTGTGGAGCATCGGCGGCAGCATTCTCGCACCGCTGCTGAACCGCGAAGCGCTGAATGCCCAGGTTGACGTCGCGATGTCGCAGCGCAACCAGGCGCTATACGCCTACGAAAGCACGGTGCGCAACGCCTTCAAAGAGGTTAACGACAGCATTGACGCCATTGAGCGCCTGCGGCAACAGCTCGTTGAGCTGCAGGCGCAGGAAGGCGTGGCCGAAGAGACGCTGCGCATCGCGCAGAACCGCTATCGCAACGGCTATTCTTCTTATCTGGATGAGCTGGACGCCCAGCGCACGCTTTTCTCTACGCAGCTCAGCGTGGTACAGGTGAAAAATAACCTGCTGCTGGCGCAGATCGATCTTTACCGATCTCTTGGCGGGGGCTGGAGCGGGTTGTAAAGCAAAGCGGGCAGGAATTTTGCGACGACATGATTAATTCTAATGCAGGAGTGATGCTATGCAGCAGCAATGGTCCGAAGTTGATGAATACCTCGTAAGCGCGCCGATCCCTGAAGAGGCTAAGTAGCGAAGAAAAATATTCGGCTGCGCCGGTTGGCGCAGCGCTTACCCGACCGACAAAAGTAGGGTGGATAAGCGCTGCGCCATCCACCGCTTGTCAGCCCGCAATCTGCTCCATGGCCTGCAAAATGCGCTTATCGGAAATCGGATACGGCGTACCCAGCTGCTGCGCGAAGAAGCTCACGCGTAGCTCTTCGATCATCCAGCGGATTTCCTGCACGTCCTCATCCTGACGACGTTTTGGCGGCAGCTTGTTCAGCCACTGCTGCCAGGCCTGCTGCACCTGCTCGACTTTCAGCATCTGCACGCGATCGCGATGCGGATCGACAGCCATTTTCTCCAGGCGTTTTTCAATCGCCTGCAGGTAGCGCAGCGTATCGCCAAGGCGTTTGTAGCCGTTGCCGGTGACAAAACCGCGGTACACCAGCCCGCTCATCTGCGCTTTCACATCCGACATGCCGAGCGCCATGGTCATATCCACGCGCCCTTTCAGCCGTTTATTGATGTTGAACACGGCGGTGAGGATCTGTTCGACCTGCTTTGCAATATCCACCACGGTGTCGTTGAGCTCCGCGCGCACCTTCTCATGCAGGGCGGCGAAACCTTCTTCCGTCCACACCGGGCCGCCAGCCTGGGCAATCAGCTTATCCACGCCGCAGGAAATACAGTCGTCGATTAAATCCAGCACCTTGCCGTACGGGTTGAAGTACAGCCCCAGCTTGGCTTTGTTCGGCAGCTTTTCATGCAGATATTTAATCGGCGAAGGAATATTCAGCAGCAGAAGGCGACGCAACCCGCGCCACATTGCTTGCTGTTGCTCAAGCGGATTATCAAAAAGCCTGATCGCCACACTCTCTTTTTCATCCACCAGCGCCGGAAAAGCCTTCATGCGGTAATTGCCGCGTTTTTGCTCATAGCTTTCCGGAAGCGCGCCGAAGCTCCAGATGTGCAGCCCGCTTTGCTCGATACCGTCGTCGGCCACCGCGGAGAGCGTCTGCTGAACTTTATCTTTCAGGCCGCCTTTCAGCTCGCTGAGATCTTTGCCTTCCTTAAGCTTCTTATTGTGCTCATCGACCACGCGGAAGGTCATTTTCAGATGATCGGGCACCTGTTCCCAGTGCCAGTCTTCCCGGTCGATGGTGACGCCCGCCATGCGGCGGAATTCACGCTCTAAACTGTCCAGCAGCGGCAGCTCGAACGGCGCGGCGCGGCCTAAAAACGCTTCGGCATAGTTTGGCGCGGGCACAAAGTTGCGGCGCACCGGCTTGGGCAGCGACTTAATTAACGCGATGACGAGCTCCCGGCGCACGCCGGGAATTTGCCATTCGAACCCGGCCTCGTCGACCTGGTTTAGCAGCGCAGCGAATATGCACCGTGACGCCGTCGGCATCGGCCCCCGGCTCGAACTGATAGGTCAGACGCAGCTTGAGGTTGCCCTGATGCCAGAAGTTCGGGTAGTCCAGCTTGCTGACCTGCTCCGCGCCCTCTTTTATCAGCATGCACTTTTCGAAATTGAGCAGATCCGGCGTTTCTTTGCCGGCTTTCTTCCACCAGCTGTCGAAGTGGCGGGCGGAAATCACGTCATGGGCGATGCGCTGGTCGTAAAACTCAAACAGCGTATCGTCGTCCACCAGAATGTCGCGGCGGCGGGATTTATGCTCCAGCTCTTCCACTTCATTGCGCAGCTTTTGGTTTTCGCGGAAGAACGCGTGGCGCGTCTGCCAGTCCCCTTCGACCAGCGCGTGACGGATAAACAATTCACGACACAGCGCCGGGTCAATCTGGCTGTAGTTAACGCTGCGCGCCGCAACGATCGGCAGGCCGTAAAGGGTGACTTTTTCGGTAGCCATTACCGCGCCCTGCGATTTCTCCCAGTGCGGCTCGCTGTATGAGCGTTTAAGCAGGTGCTGCGCCAGCGGCTCGACCCATTCCGGATCGATGCGCGCGGCGATGCGCCCCCACAGGCGGCTGGTTTCCACCAGTTCGGCAACCATGGTCCACTTTGGCGGCTTTTTGAACAGCCCGGAGCCCGGGAAGATGGAGAAACGCGCGTTACGCGCGCCGGTATACTCCTGCTTGTCGGCATCTTTCTGGCCGATATGGGAAAGCAGGCCGGTAAGCAGCGCGCAGTGAACCGAGCGGAAATCCGCAGGTTCGCTGTTGATAGCCAGGCCCAGCTCTTTGACCACCTGGCGCAGCTGGGTGTAGATATCCTGCCACTCGCGCACGCGCAGGTAGTTTAAGTAATCCGTTTTACACAGGCGGCGGAACTGGTTTGACGAGAGCGCCTTTTGCTGCTCGCCCAGGTAGTTCCACAGGTTCACATAGGCCAGGAAATCGGACTCTTTATCGTGGAAGCGGCGGTGCTTTTCGTCCGACGCCTGCTGTTTGTCCATCGGACGCTCGCGCGGATCCTGAATGGAAAGCGCGGAGGTGATAATCATCACTTCACGCACGCAGCCAAATTTTTGCGCTTCGAGCACCATACGCGCCAGGCGCGGATCTACCGGCAGCTGGGAAAGCTGGCGGCCTGATGGCGTGAGTTTATAAACGCTGTGGTCCTCGTCGCTGGTAATCGCCCCCAGCTCTTCAAGCAGGCGCACGCCGTCCTGAATATTGCGCTTATCCGGCGCCTCCACAAACGGGAAGGCGGCGATGTCGCCCAGGCCCAGCGCGGTCATCTGCAGGATAACGGACGCAAGGTTGGTGCGCAGGATTTCCGGGTCGGTAAATTCCGGACGCGACAGGAAATCATCTTCCGAATAAAGACGAATGCAGATGCCTTCTGAAACGCGTCCGCAGCGGCCTTTACGCTGGTTGGCAGAGGCCTGGGACACCGGCTCAATCGGCAGGCGCTGCACTTTGGTGCGGTAGCTGTAGCGGCTGATGCGCGCGGTGCCCGGATCGATAACGTACTTGATGCCCGGCACGGTAAGCGAGGTTTCCGCCACGTTGGTGGCCAGCACGATGCGGCGCCCGGCGTGCGACTGGAACACGCGGTTCTGCTCGCTGTTCGACAGGCGCGCATACAGAGGAAGCACTTCGGTATGCGGCAGATTCAGCTTGTTCAGCGCATCGGCGGTGTCGCGGATCTCCCGCTCGCCGCTCATAAAGATCAGGATGTCCCCCGCGCTTTCGCGGCCCAGCTCGTCAACGGCGTCAAAAATCGCCTGCAGCTGATCGCGATCGGTGCCGTCCGCCTCCTCTACAATCGGGCGGTAGCGTACTTCAACCGGATAAGTGCGGCCGGAAACTTCGATAACGGGCGCGTTGTTGAAATGGCGCGAGAAGCGCTGCGGATCGATGGTGGCCGAGGTAATAATGATTTTCAGATCGGGGCGACGCGGCAGAAGCTCGCGCAGGTAGCCGAGCAGGAAGTCGATATTCAGGCTGCGTTCGTGCGCCTCATCGATGATGATGGTGTCGTACTGCATCAGCAGGCGGTCCTGCTGAATTTCCGCCAGCAGGATACCGTCGGTCATCAGTTTGACCATGGTGTTTTCGCCGACGTGGTCGGTGAAACGCACCTTATAGCCGACGCAGCCGCCCGGCTCGGTTTGCAACTCTTCCGCAATACGGTTGGCGACGGTGCGCGCCGCCAGGCGTCGAGGCTGCGTATGGCCGATAAGCCCTTTTACGCCGCGCCCAAGCTCCATACAGATTTTAGGCAGCTGGGTCGTTTTACCGGAGCCCGTTTCCCCGGCGACGATCACCACCTGGTGGTCGCGAATGGCCGCCAGAATGTCCTGCTTCTTCTGGCTGACCGGCAGATTTTCCGGGTAGACAATCTTCGGGCGCGCCGCTTCACGCAGCAGGACTTTACCGGCTGCGGCGTCAATCTCCTGCGCCAGCGCGTCGAACACCGCCTGCTGGGATTCAGGATTTTTCACCTTCTTCGCGCCGTGAATACGCCGTGAAAAACGCACGCGGTCGCGTAGCATCAGGTTTTCTAAACGGGAAGATAATGAGGTGACTGATGGTTTTGTATTTTGCATAGCGTCGTCGTCATGGCAGAGCACTGCCGGATAAAGTCTTTTGCGTGAATTGGCCGTAGATTACCACATCGTCTTCCCCGACGCCTTGTTCAATAAAATCGAACATAGGGTTCGATATATTGCGCTATCACTGTAATCGGATTGTGAATACATTAGCTGTCAGCGAACGGGCAATCTGTCCGAATGACCAAAAACAAAGGAATCACCCATGAGCAAAGTATTAGTTCTTAAGTCCAGCATCCTCGCAGGCTACTCCCAGTCTAATCAGCTTTCCGACTATTTTGTTGAGCAATGGCGTGAAGAGCATACCGCTGACCAAATCACCGTGCGTGATTTAGCGGCGAATCCTGTGCCGGTGCTGGACGGCGAGCTGGTCGGCGCGCTGCGCCCAAGCGACGCGGCCCTGACTCCGCGCCAGCAGGAAGCCCTGGCCCTGTCCGATGAGCTGATCGCCGAGCTAAAAGAACACGACGTTATCGTCATTGCCGCGCCGATGTATAACTTCAACATCCCTACCCAGTTGAAGAACTACTTCGACCTGGTAGCCCGCGCGGGCGTCACCTTCCGCTATACCGAGAAGGGGCCAGAAGGCCTGGTGACCGGCAAACGCGCCGTTGTGCTGACCAGCCGCGGCGGCATCCATAAAGATACCCCAAGCGATCTGCTGGTGCCTTACCTGAACCTGTTCCTGGGCTTCATCGGTATTACCGACGTGAACTACGTGTTTGCCGAAGGTATCGCCTACGGTCCGGAAGTGGCTTCGAAAGCGCAAAACGACGCAAAAGCGGCCATCGACAGCATCGTTACCGCTTAATTTAAAAAGATTCAACGGGGCGGCAAAAGCAATTTTGCCGCCTTTTTTATTGACCGTAGCCGGGCTGGAACGACATAAACAACCGGCTAGCGTCCTTCGCCATGCCGCCAAATCTTCTCCGCGTAATGCCCCTCATCCTGCCAGCCTTGCAGCACGCGTTGTATTATGCGCTCTTGCTTGCGGATAACTTTCATACCGGATTTCCTTGCCCGATCGTTCACGCCGGATTTACCGCAGTCCGGCCGGAAAGCCGACGATCCCAATTGCGGAATTTATGGCTATGCTTAGGTCAATTTTAGCCCGAGGAGAACAACATGCAGGACTGGAACCCGGCGCTTTATCTGCAGTTTGAAGCCGAACGCACCCGCCCGGCGGCCGAGCTGGCGGCGCGTATCAATCATCCTTTTGCCGCACAGATTTCTGACCTGGGCTGCGGGCCCGGGCAACAGCACCGCCCTGCTGCATGAGTCCTGGCCGGACGCCGTTATCACCGGCCTGGATAACTCTCCCGCGATGCTGGAAAAAGCGCGGGCGGCCCTGCCGGACTGCCAGTTTGAGCAGGCCGATATCGCCCGCTGGCGGCCGGCGGTGAAGCAGGATGTGATTTACGCCAACGCCTCTTTGCAGTGGCTCGGCAGCCATCGCGATCTGTTTCCCCATCTGGCCGCGCAGCTTGCGGAAAGCGGCGTGCTGGCGGTGCAGATGCCCGACAACTGGCAGGAGCCGACGCACGCGCTGATGCGTCAGGCGGCGGGCGAGTTGGGTCAGCCGGCGGCAGGACGTGAAGCGCTGCTGGCACCCGGCGAATATTACAATCTGCTGACCGGAGCGGGCTGCCGGGTGGATATCTGGCGCACCACCTATTTCCACGTTATGCCTTCGCACCACGCCATTATCGAATGGCTCAGCTCTACCGGCCTGCGGCCCTTCCTTGCCGGCATGGACGCCATACAGCAGGAGGCTTTTTTGCAGCGTTATCATCAGCTTTTACAGCAGGCCTATCCGACGCAAAAAGACGGCAACGTGCTGATGCTGTTCCCGCGCCTGTTTATCGTGGCGCGCAGGGCCTAAAGCGATGCGCCCTGCCGGCGAAGCGTTTCTATGTCCTGCAGCGGCGCGGCGCCGAACGAGCGGCGGTATTCGCGGTTAAACTGCGAGGGTGACTCATAGCCTACCTGCCAGGCGACGCTCGCCACGTCCCGATCGCCGGTCAGCAGCAGGCGGCGCGCTTCAAGCAGCCGTATCTGTTTCTGGTACTGCAGCGGGCTCATCACGGTTAAGGCTTTAAAACGGTGGTGCAGGCTCGAAGCGCTCATGCCCACGCGCCTGGCCAGCTCTTCTATTTTTAGCGGCTTAGCGAAGTTTTCTTTGATCCACGCCAGCGCCTCGCCCACGCCTTTGCCCTGATACCAGGCCAGCGTCTGTTTCCAGAACGCGGCGCCGGCAGGAGCCGTAACGAGGCGGTAGAGGATCTCCTGCTTGATAAGCCTGGACAGCGCGGGTAAATCCTGTGGCGAATCAAGAAGCTTAACCAGGCGCAGCACGGCGTCCTGCAACGCTTCGTCAGAATGGGTTACCCATGCGCCGGCGTCGCTGCCGCCGCCATCCGGTAAATTGATCTGCAGATCGACTATCAAATCAGCAATCTCTTTGCTGTTAAGCTCGATGCGCACGCCGTAATAGGGCTTGTCTTCGCAGGCCCGGGTTACCTGACCGGAAACGGGCATGTCCACCGCCGCAAGCGAATAGCTGCCCGGCCCATATTCGCTGACGCATTCACCAATCAGCATTTTCTTCTCGCCCTGCAGCACCATGCACATTGAAGGCTTGAGCATGCCGCGGTTAAGCACGGTAGGCTCGCTTATGCGCACGAAGCTCAGCCAGGGCAAAGCCGTGGAAAGATCCTGCCCGGCCGTTCCGCTAAGCAGGTAGTGCCGCGCGGCGTGCCCGCAAAGCTCGGTGATAATGCGGCCCGCGGGCCGCTGATGCTCTGGCATATCACTGTCCCATAATTGCTTTGGGTTCAAGATATCCTTCAAGCCCAAAGGTGCCGAATTCGCGCCCCAGGCCGGACTGCTTAAATCCGCCGAACGGCGCGTGTGGTTCATCGTAAACGCCGTTGATAAACACGCGTCCGGCAATTAACCGTTCGGCGATAGCCCGCACGCGCCGCGTATCTTTGCCGCTGACATACGCCTGCAGGCCGTAAACGGTGTCGTTGGCGATCTTAATGGCTTCTTCGTCATCGCGCCAGGTGATGACCGACAGCACGGGCCCGAAGATCTCCTGCTGGGCGATGGCCATCTCATTGCGCACGTTTACGAATACCGTTGGACGCACGTAATAGCCGCGATCCATGCCTGCCGGGCGCCCTTCGCCGCCGCATAAAAGCTGCGCGCCTTCCTCAATGCCTTGACGAATATACGCCTGCACGCGCTGGTATTGCCGGGCGGTTACCGCCGCGCCCACGTTCTGCCCCGAGACGAGCTGATGAATATGCTTCAGAATTTGCTCTTTCACCGCATCAAGCCGGTTCTCGTGCACCAACAGGCGCGTGCCCGCGATACAAGCCTGGCCGCTGTTCCAGGACATCACCTGCAGCGCGAGGGGTATCGCCTGCTCCAGGTCCGCGTCGTCAAGCAGAATATTGGCGGATTTACCGCCCAGCTCCAGCGTCACGCGCTTCATCGTTTCGACCGCGCCGCGGGCAATGGTTTTACCCACGGCGGTGGAGCCGGTGAAGGAAATTTTAGCCACGTCCGGATGACGCGTTATCTCCGCGCCCACCACGTCTCCGCGCCCGGTGACGATATTAAACGCCCCTTCCGGCAGCCCCGCCGCGTGCAGGCATTCGGTGAACAGCGCTGTCTGTTGCGCGCTCAGCTCGCTCGGTTTAATCACCGCGGTTGAGCCGGAGGCGATGACCGTCGAAAGTTTGGTGGCGATAAAACCGTAGTTGGCATTCCACGGAGTGATAAGCCCCACCACGCCAAGGGGTTCCATCACCACGCGGGCATGCCCAATTTGCCTTTCGAAAGGGAACCGCGCCAGCACGTCGCGCGTTTGCAGAAAGACTAAAGAAGAGCGTTTTACCGTACTCTCCGCAAAACCCTGCGGGCAGCCGTATTCCGCAACCATGGTGGCGATAAGCTCCTCTTCGCGGGCTTTTACAGCATCGTGCAGCCGCTGTAGCCAGGCCATGCGCTGTTCGCGGCTGGCGCCACGCATAAGCGGGAATGCCGCTTTCGCCGCGGCAATCGCATGACGGGTATCGGTCTCATCGGCAAGGCGCACGCGGGCGTTTATTTGTTCGGTGGCAGGATTAATAAGGTCAAAAAGTTCTTCGCCGTGCGGGGTGACAAAGCGCCCGTTGAGGTAGATTTGATCGATGATTTTCATGGTGAGCTCCGGATGTGTTTGACCGCCTCAGTGTCGCCTGAGGCGGTGCCGATCCTGTAGCTCAATGCTGTCTGATGATTGCACGATCCTGCAAACGGGCGGGCGGTTTAAACGCGAGGCGAGCTTTTAACGCCCGGGACGCCGGCACAGATACCAGATCCCGGAAAGCAGGCAAATGACGTAGCCAAACATTTCCGTGCCCTCCTCAACCATGTTTTTAACCAGCCGGTTGTAGCCGTCAAGCATCAGCCCTTGCCACAGCTGGTGCATCCCGAACAGACGCGAGAAAACCAGCACGCACAGCAGGCCGGAAAGCATCATGCCGTAGGCGGGATGGCGCATAAACGCCGCCAGTCCTTCCAGGGCTTTCTCTTTGTTGCTAAAGGCATAGCCGAGGCAGGCAAAGGCTGTAAACAGGGCGAACCAGACCCAGGAGCCGTGGGCGATTGCATCGAAGGCGAAGTCGAGCTCGCGGATTAACATACAGCTGAAAAATCCGCCGATTAAGACGCTGCTGTGGCGCCGTGAAGGCTCCTTTCTGGCATGGCCAAAAAACAGCAGCGCGAGGATCAGCAGAATACTTTCCTGGGCAATTTCAGTGAAGGAGTTTTCCCGGACAAAATCGTGGAACCAGATGACATCGCTAAAAAGAATTAACACGCCCGCGGCTACGGCTAATGCGCAGGCCACAGCCAGAAGCAGACGTTTCAATATAAAAGGAATATGCATAAGTCTTATGAATTATAAAAAGATAATTATGCATTATATTTATAGCATAAAATTCGCCATCCGTGCTTTGCCTCTTCACTCAGTGGCGCCGGGCCGCTTTAACGGCTGGCGATATACTGCAGGCGGCGGTTGCGCAGCGCGTCATAGCACCAGTTATAGATAATCGTATAAGGCAGGAAAAACAGAAAGAAACCGATTTCCACCATCAGCGCTTGCAGCAGCGAAATATCCAGCATCCAGGCGGTAAGGGGCAGCCCGATTAAAATAAATCCGCCTTCGAATCCCAGCGCATGGGCCACGCGCAGCGGCAGCCGACGTTTGCGCCCGAGCGGGAAGAATTTATCGAATCCGGCGTTATAAATAATGTTCCATACCATAGCTACGGTCGAGAGCATGATAGCTAACGCGCCCATCTGGAACAGGGGCTTATCCATCAGCCAGGCGGCCAGCGGCGCGCAGATGCCGATGGCGATAATTTCAAAGCCGACGGCATGCAGGACGCGTTCAACAAGGGATCTTTTTTGCTGGTGCATAGTTCTTTACTCCAAAAATGTCTCTGTCCGGCCTATTCTCATCGCAATTACTGATACTATGAAACGAGTAGCCATCTATAAAAGCGATAGGTATGCGATATTCTCCCGAATCCCTGGAGGCCTTTTTGCAGGCCGTGGAAACCGGCTCCTTTTCGGCCGCCGCCCGCAGGCTGAAGAAAAGCCAGTCCACTATCAGCGCCGCCATTGCCAATCTGGAAGCGGATCTCGGCATTTTGTTATTCGACCGGCAAAGCCGCCAGCCGGTGCTGACGCCGCAGGGACTGCGGGTTTTGCCCTACGTGCGGTCGATTATCTCCGCCGGCGAACGGCTTGATGAGGTCTCGGTACGCCTTGCCGGCAATATCGAACCACGGCTGAGCTTTGTGCTTTCGGATCTGTGGCAAACCTCGCACCACGAATCTATTCTTAAGCGTTTTTCGGAACGCTTTCCGGATATTGAATTTGAATGCCTGATAGCCGAAGACGAAGACGTTATCGATTTGATTCAAAGCGGGCGGGCGCACGTCGGCGTGCTGCGGGTGCAGGAGCGTTATCCGGTGGACGTGACGGCGGCGCGCTTGCAGGTGGGCGCGCACATGTCGATTTATATCCATAAGCAGCACGAGCTGGCCGCCCTGCCGGCGGTAGAAATGGCAAAGCTGCGCACGTTTCGCCAGCTGCGCCTGAAAACCTATAAGGATCCGACGCCTGATATGGCCAGCGGCCCGGTGTGGTCCTCGCCTTCTTTGCTGATGCTGCTCGAAATGGCGGAACAGGGTTTCGGCTGGGGGATTTTGCCGCGCTGGCTGGTGGAGCAGTTCGGCCATGGCGTGCTGCAGGAGTTAAGCGTCGCGGGCTGGCCGCAGCTTATTGACGTGGACGCCATATGGTCGAACAAAGTCCCGCCCGGCGCGGCGGGACGCTGGATGATAGATCAGCTGCGGGCGCAGCAGGCATAGCGATGAGCACGCCGCGATGTGGTACACTAACCTTCCCGGAGAATTTTCACCATGAAGTCAGACGACACGCTGGACTGGTATCCCGCCCAGCTCCCCCCGGTCAAAATCATCCTTGGCAACGCTATCCTCGAAGTCAGCAAGTCAGGCCGCCCGATCAATACCCGCACGCTGCTTGAGTATCTGCAGGTCACGCAGTCGCAGCAAAAACGCCGCGACGATAAGGTCGCCATGCAGACCGCGATCGATGTTTTACGCGATAACCAGAGATTACACGGCAGGAACTGAACAACAGGCGCGGATCTGCTGTCCGGCGAGAGCATTTCTTAACCAGATGCGTGGTATGATGGCGTTCGTCCCGTAAGAGGCCAGAAGGTCATGTCATTCTTCGCTGATGCATTGAATCGTATCAATGACAAAAACACCACCACCGTCACCTGCCCGCAGTGCGGCAGCAAATCTAAACAGCTGGCCTGCAAAATCCAACGCGGTCAGGCGATGCTTTGCCCCGCCTGCAAAGCGCTGTTTGTTATAACTCGCTAATGTTGCGTTTCGCGCAGGCATAAAAAAACCACTGCCTGGGCAATGGCTTATTCACAAAAGAAATCAATGAATACCGAGACGGTATGCATGTGAGATCTCTTCGCGCAGTTCAAGAGAAGTCAGTTCCATCAGGTCGGCAAATTCCAGTTTCAGCTGGTTAAAGCGAATCAGGTACTGGGCTGGCGTCAGGCTTTCTTCTTCCCGGCGGAGATACTCAAATGCAAGCGTGGTGGGGGTTATGTCAGAATTCATTGCAATCCTCGGTCTGTTGATGATGAAAACAGATCGAGGATACCACGAACGGACTGCTCAAAAAACCAGCAATCCGTTCATCCGGCGATTACTTTATCTTTTCCGCAAGCGTAATGACCCACAGCTCATTTAGCGCCTCCGGCTTCCCGAGCGGTTTGAGCGCAATTTTAGTGGCGACCTCTTTGCCTTGCACGGTGAGATGGCCTTTGCCGTCCACCGCATAATCATCAGCGCTTTTGCCTTTGCTGTCCGGCTTGTCCAGCGCCGCCTGCAGGCCAAAATCGTTGTCGTTAATCACCGCGATGGTCCGATCGTCAATCAGCGTCATCCCTTCCGCTTTTTCCTGCTGCCAGCCCAGGCTGCGTAAATCAAGCAGCTCTTTTTTTCCGGCAAGCCTGATGCCGCGGCTCTTCAGGCCTTGCGCATCGTCGAACTCCGGGGCTTTTTCCCCATCGAAGCCGCTCAGATCGCTGGCGTTGGAAAGATCGACCACGTAAATCAGATTGCGCATCGCTTTATTTTTGTCGCCGCCCTGCTCGATTAACAAAAGGCGGTTATTATCCAGCGCCACGATATCGCCGATTTTGGCATCTTTAGCTTTTTTATAGGCCTCAGCGTCAATGGGATAGCCGTACATCGCGGTTTTGCCGCTTGCCGGATCGATGCTCACCAGGCGGGTGAACAAGGCGCTGTTTTTGCTCTTGCCGTCGATATCCAGCGTGCTTTGCACCGCGGCGATAATGCGCCCGTCCGGCATGCGGGCGATCCCTTCAAAGCCGCGGTTTGCCTGACGCCACTTAATAATATTGGGCAGGCTGCCGGCAACGCCCTGCTCGCCCTGTTCCGCCTGCGGGCCGTATTTCTTCAGGATCTTGCCCTGCGCATCGACGTTGACGATAAACGGGCCGTATTCGTCGCACAGCCAGTAGCCGCCTTTGCCGTCCGGCGTAATGCCTTCGGTGTCCAGACCGCGTTTGTCGGCCGGCAGCGTACGTAACCCGTCGTCCAGCGCAATCTCATTGGTGGCGCCAATTAGCCCTTCCGGCAGCGGCAGGCCGCTAATCGGCCCCTGTTCATCATGCAGGGCGTGCGCATCGGTAGCCTGCGCTTTGCCGTCGCCGACGCGAATCGTCATCAGCAGCGGCGTAAATTTCGGGTTAGCGAAAATCTTGGATTCTCTGTCGCCCGCCTTTGGCGAATCCGCGTTAGGCCCGCGGTCGGTGACGGTGGCAAAAATCAGATCGCTGCCGTCTTTGCCGACAAACTGCAGACCGGAGCCAACGCCAACCGGTAAGCCGTTCGGGAATTCACCGGCCCAGGCGCCCTTATACTCCACGCGATCGCCCTGCGGAAAGGTGACAACGTAACGATCAACCTGAGCTTCGGCCGCAAGGCCCGCCAGAGGACATAAGCAGGTGAGTAAAAGGGCTAGTGGTTTTAATTTCATGTTTTTACACATCCTTTGTTATGAAGACTCCGTTTTATAAAGTAAACAGGTGACATAAATATGACGCCGCCCGGGCCGCAGCCTGCAAGATAAATAAACCTTCCGTTGTTTCTGCCGATATTAGTAGTAAGCCGCAGTGATTCATCGGGGTCATCTGCCTTAGTAAACGAGAATGTTCTATTGATCTAAGGATCTATCATGTCAGCCAGGCGTTTTTCTATTTTAGTTTTCAGCACGTTACTTTTTATCTTTTTAGCAAGCACGGCTTCAAACATCTGGTCCCTTACCCGCAGCAACCAGTCGCTGGATAATGTAAACCGTGAAATTCGCGTGGTGCTGTCGGTTATCGATCCCATTAACCATAGCCGTACCCTGCGCGTGCGCGCCCTGGAGGCGATGGAAGAGATGCAGCGCGGCCGTACTGAACAGGCGCAGCAGGCTCTCGAAGGCGCAAGAACGGTGCTGGGCAAAACTAACGGCGCCTTTGAGGCTTATCTGCAGGCGCCGAAACAGCCGGGCGAGCAGCCGCTGGCCGATGCCTATAAAACCGCGTTCCTGGCCTATCGCGACCAGGGTTTGCAGCCGCTGCTGGACGCGGGCCTCCGCCAATGACAAACAGCGCGTGAACGACCTGGTGACCCTTACCATCCCTGCGCTCGATCGCCAGTACGAAATTACGTTAGATAAACTTCTCGCCTTCCGCGAGCAGTACGCCCAGCAGCTCAATAAGGACGCGCAGTCCAGGTTCAGCTCCAGCCTGCTGGTCATCGCCCTGTTCGCGATACTCTTTATCGCCATTCTGGCGGGCATCTATATGCTGCTGAAAAGCCGCCTGCTTAACAAATTAGACAATGCCAAGAACCACTGCAGCGAGATTGCCAGCGGCCAGCTGCATACGCCGATTGTGGCGAACACCAACGATGAAATCGGCGACATGATGCGGGTGCTGGAGAAAATGCGCCAGTCGCTGGCGCATATCATAGGCCAGGTACGCGAATCCAGCCAGACGGTCGCCTACGCTTCCGAAGAGATTGCCGCGGGCAATACCGATCTCTCTTCCCGCACGGAAGAACAGGCGGCCTCGCTGGGCGAAACGGCGGCCAGCATGGAGCAGCTGACGGTCACCGTGCGGCAGACCTCCGAGAACTCCCGGCAGGCGAATAGCCTGGCAGACGGGATGCTGATCGCCGCCAACGACGGGAACACCATCGTTGAAGAGGTAATCAGTTCGATGCGCAATATCGAATCCAGCTCCGGCAAGATAGACAGCATCATCAGCATTATTGAAGATATCGCTTTCCAGACCAATATTCTGGCGCTCAACGCCGCCGTGGAAGCCGCGCGCGCCGGCGAACAGGGCCGTGGGTTCGCGGTTGTCGCCTCGGAGGTGCGCAACCTTGCCCAGCGCTCTTCGGTGGCGGCAAAAGAGATCAAGGATCTGATTGAGCTTTCAGGCGAGCAGGTCAACCATGGCAGCACGCTGGTCAATAAAGCCGGCGAGAGCATGCAGCGCATTTCCAAAGCGATTAAAGAGGTGACCGCGCTTATGGAACATATCGCCGAGTCCACCAGCGAGCAAAGTACGGGCATCGAGCAGATTAACCAGGCCGTGGTGCAGATGGATGCCGTCACCCAGCAGAACGCGGCTCTGGTCGAACAGGCCTCTGCGGCGGCGATGTCGCTCAAAGAGCAGTCGCGGATGCTTAACGAAACGGTGGCGGTGTTTAAACTCGCCTGAGATCTTTCCCTCTCCGTTGCGGAGAGGGACGTTTTTTAGCCTACAGGCCGCGTTCGCCCGTCCACTCCGCCAGCGCGGCGTCGTTCTGCAGCTGCTGCCAGGCCTGCGTGACCTGCGCGGGTATCTCCACATGGGTGATGAAATCCCGGCCTTTTGGGCCGTAGCCCTGCGCATCGTCTCTGAGCCGCGGCAGCTCGCCGAGTATCAGCGAAATATAACGCGCAACCGGCCATAATCCCTTTTCATCCGGGATAAAGCGGGTAGCGCGCTCATCGCCGGCTAGCACCGGTTTGAAGCCGGGCCAGCTGCGCCACTGAGGCTGTCTCGCCTCTTCCTGCCATACGCGTTCAAAGGTTGCCGCGGTACGGCGCTGCATGGTCGGATCCTGCACCAGAACGACCCGCTGCGGCGTAAGCCCGCGTTCGCTCATCACCTGCTTTGCGAAGCGGGCATTTTCACCGCAGTTTGTCGATTTCTCTTCGGTAATAACGCTATCCGCCGGGATTTTCCAGAAGGTTGTGGCAATGTCCTTAAGGATGGCGGCTTCGGCTCGTCCCGTGGTCGGCAGGACGTTATAACGGGGATGGGCGGCGATAGCGCCGTATAAAAAGGTGGTTGAATGCCCAAGGCCGCCGGTAATCAACAGCGGCAGTTCGCTGCCCGCCGCAAGTTCGCACGCGGCGTCAATGGTGGGGATAACCGCATTGCCTGCCAGCACAATGAGCCCGGCGTCATCCGCCTGCGGCGGCCTTGCGAAATCATCGCGGGCCAGCCACTGCCCTAAGGTGTTAATAGCATCAATCGTCGTTGCCGGTAAGGCCGGGAAAGCTGGTGTCAACATAACCCCTCCATGTCAAAAACCAACGGGTATAGTAGATCAACACGGACCGGTATCGTATCAGAAGGTGCCTAAAGGCAAAGCGGCGCGGCAGGCCGGGGATAACGTACCCGGATTACTGGCCGGGTACTTTTGAAAGGGTTAAACGCTTGGCTGTTCCGCAGGCGGGGTTGCTTCGTCAGGCTGAACTTCTTTAAAGCGGGGCTTGCTCTTGGTTACGGCATATTCCACCGCCTTCGCACTGCCGGCCGTGGTGGTCAGCTTCACCGGCTCCACGCTGACTTTACCGACTAAAGATTTCGCATAGCCGCCAATCTGGTAGGTCCCTTCCGGCAGGCGAAGCGCAACGGTTTCGCCGACTTTCAGTGCCGCGGCGTCTTTACCGTCGACGGTAATGTACACGGTGGTGCCGTCGTCGGTACGGGTCCAGGCATGTTCAACGGTGACGAGCGTAGGACCGGTAGTAAAGTCCGCCGTCGGCTCTCCGGTAACGGGTTGTGCACAGCCTAAAAGAGAAAAAGCCGCGAGTGCGGTCAGGGTGAAACGATAACTCATTAATTAGTTCCTGCGGAGATTCGGTTATTTTTCTGTCATCCAGCGCATGAAGCCCTTAGCGCCCGTCGAGCGGCTAAGCTCGGCTTCGGCAGCTTCAAGCTTACGGCTCAATGTTTCACAGCGTGAAGCGCTATGCTGGCTATCGCTGAGCGCCTGTTCCAGCGCGGAACGGAGCTGCGAGGCCGCGGCTTCAGCATTTTCTTTAGCGCGAGCGTAATTCTGCGCGGTTTCGGCCATCTCGTCCAGAGAGCAATGCAGACTGAGAATTTTCTGGTCCAGCTCCGCTGCGGCCAGGCTGCTGGCCTCGGCCTCGCTGCGTTGTTCGGTAAGGCGGGTTTCCAGCAGCTTATTTTTTTGGGCAAGCTCGCTAATTTCGTTTTTTAGCACGTTGATATAGATTTGATGCGCCTGCAACGCCTGTTCATAGGCTCCGCGCGCCGTCTCGCCCTGCGTGCCCGTCTCCTGCAGCTGCTGTTTAAGCGCGGCAATCTGCTCCTGCAGCCCCTGCACCGTTTCCACCAGCGCGTTGCCGTTTTTGACCAGCTCGCTGCGTAACTGGCGTTGGTTATCGATATCCTGCTGCATGGTTTCATGCAGCTGGGCCAGCTCGGCACTGTGCGTCTCTTTTTGCGCGGCGAGCAGTTTTTGCAAGTCGAGAACGCGTTCTGACAGCTCCTGATTCACCCTGCCTTCCGGCGTCTGAAGAACCTGCTCTTCCATTTTGCGTTGCAGGGTTTCGCGCAGCAGGGCCAGCTCCTGATAGTGATGCTCACGCTCGCTCTCAAGGTTCTTTTGTAGCCCGGCGATACGCGTCGAAAGGCGCTGTATTTCAGCCGGTGGTACGGTATTTAGCCGCGCTGCGGCCAGCTCGCCCTGCACCTCCGCCAGCCGTCTGAGCGTTTCAGGATTGTCCTGATAAACAGTTTTCGTTTTGCTTTTGCCGGCCGCGGCTTTTAGTTCGGCGCGCAGCTGCATGGCCTCCGCCTCGGCAGCCTTCAGGCGCGCCAGGATCCCAACGTCATGGCTGCCGGGCCGGTTAAGGTTCACCCCGCACAGCGCCTGTTCGATCTCATACTGGATCTCGGCCTTGCTGCTGCTTTTCATACGATTGCATGCGCTGGCTAAAAAGCTGGCCGCCTCGTTGACATTCTCTGTCCCAAAGGCCTTTTTAATCAGATTTTGAATTATGCTCACAACAGCGTGTTCCTGTTAGCAGGTGTCGTTGAGTTTCCTGGGCCACGACGGAAAAAACGAATAAGCCTCACTTTTGGCGGCTTATTCGTAGATTCCTTTATTATACAGGTATTTAAGGCGGCCAGCCAGATATGCCGCCCTCTCCTTCGCCGCTATTTATCCGAAAATTAAAAAGTCGCCCAGTTATCGTCGCTTTCCGCCGCCGCAGCGGGTTTAAACTTCATGACTTTCGCTGCCGCAGGCTTCGGGGCCTGCGCGTGGGAATGCATCCGGAAAATGCCCACGGCGGCGGTCAGGCGCGCAGCCTGCTCTTCCAGCGATACGGCCGCGGCCGAAGCCTCTTCCACCAGCGAGGCGTTTTGCTGCGTGACGTTGTCCATCTCGTTAATAGCCTGGCCGACCTGCTGAATGCCCCGGCTTTGTTCGTCGGAAGCGGCGGCGATTTCCAGCATGATGTCCGTGACGCGTCGCACCGCGTCGACCAGCCCGTTCATGGTTTCACCCGCATGGACCACCTGTTCGGAACCTGAATCAATTAAAGAAACGGACTCGCTAATCAGACCTTCAATCTCTTTCGCGGCCTGGGCGCTGCGCTGCGCCAGCGTGCGTACTTCGCTTGCCACCACCGCGAATCCGCGGCCCTGCTCACCGGCGCGCGCGGCTTCCACGGCGGCGTTGAGCGCCAGAATGTTGGTCTGGAAAGCAATGCTGTTTATCACCGCGGTGATTTCGGAGATCTTTTTCGAGCTGGTGGAGATATTGCTCATGGTTTTCACCACGCCGGAGACAATCCGCCCGCCGTCGCTCGCTTTTTTCGAGGCGTCTTCCGCAAGCTTGCTGGCGTGGTGGGCGTTATCGGCGTTCTGTTTTACCGTCGCCGTCAGCTGTTCCATGCTGGCCGCCGTTTGCTCCAGCGCCGCCGCCTGCTCTTCGGTACGCGAAGACAAATCCGTGTTGCCGGCGGAGATCTCACTGGTTCCCTGGTAAATGGCCTCGGCGCCTTCGCGCACCGACCCCACCGTTTTAACCAGCGCAGACTGCATGTCCTGTAAATGCTGGCTCAGCTTGCCGATTTCGCTGCGTCCGCAGGGCTGCTGCGCAAGCGTTAAGTCCCCCTCGGCGATGTGCTCGATGCGGGAGGCGGCCTGCTGTAACGGCCCGATAACGACCCGGCGCAGCAGCACAAAGGTAAAAATGGTCATGAACAGCGCCACGGCAAACGCGCCGGCCATAATGATGACGCTCAGCCGGGTGCGCGCCTGCGCCTCGGCGGTTAACGCCGTTGCCCTTTCGGTACGAATGGCCACCGCTTTGAGCATCACCGCATTGTAATCGGCATCGAGTTTGCGCGCCGCTTCGTCCTCATGCTTGATAATTGCCTCGAACATGCCGTTTTTGGCAAATTTGATCATCGGCAGCATGCCCTGACTGATGTACGCCTCGAAACGCGCGCGCAGATCGGCATCCAGCGCCTCGTCCGCCGGTGTTTTAACGCGCCGTTCCATATAGGCGTTAAATCCTTCCTGCGCCTGCTTGATGCGCTTTTCCGCCTCGGCGATATTAAGCCGCATATCATCCATTTCGCCGACGCGGACGGCCGACCCGGCGTGAATAATATTCAACCGTGCGGTATGCAGGTGGCTTGAGCTGTCAGAGAGTCCCATTCTCACGTGAATTTCTTCCGTGACGTCCTGTAACGCTTTATCGCTCTGGATTAAGAAATAGCTCGCCAGCGCGATACACAGGGCAAATAACACCAGAATCCCACCGAGAATGGAGCTAAATAACGGGACCAGGCGGATGTGATGCCAGAAATTTACTGCGCCATGCCGGGAAAGTGTTTTTGTGGCCATGTCGATGGGTTCTCTTTGCAAAAAAGAAGTGTAGGAAGCTCATCGGCCCGGCAGACCAAATCCTTATTGCGCAGACGCAGAAGTGTGGGCTAAGTAGCAAATAACCTGCGGAAAGTTAAGCGCATCACAAATAATGAAACGTCCGGGCATTTTGATTTTCACCCTGGTGACCGGTGCGTAAAATTCAGTCGGTTAATACCCTGGACATCGGACGACTTAACGTCACTTTCGCGCGTTATAATTGTGCTCATAAAAAATCAACGGACAGGTAAGCCGTGGCGAAACATCGGGTAATCCGACCGGACGAAATTGAAATGAAACGCCGGGCCTGGCAGCAGGCCAGGCGCGCGATACTAAGCGCCCGCCCTGAGGTCCCTCCTCAGGCGCCTCCGGGTACGCTTTATGAGGAGCTGGCCATTGGCTACCATATTCGCCAGCTCGCAAAGCTCGAACGCTGGTTTATCGCCCAGGGCCTGCCGGTGCCCGAGTAATACGCCATTGCCGTACCAGGAGCCGCTCGTTCTGCACCGGACTGGCCGACGCCGCCGTCAATCTCCTGAAACAGTCCTCCGCGCTTGTACTCTTTTCGTTAAAGAGGAGTAAACTGGATGTAATTATTTGCGCAACAAGACGCCCGCACGATGAAATTTAAACCCGCCATTAAGCCCTATCGCGCCGCAGCCGGCGGCTGGGGTTCGCTTGAAGCCACCACCCGTTTTGTTATCGACAGCAAACACGCCCTGAAAAATTTGCGCAACCTGATGCGCATGAACAAAGCCCGAGGATTTGACTGTCCGGGATGCGCCTGGGGAGACGACAACAAAAGCACCTTCAGCTTTTGCGAAAACGGCGCCAAGGCCGTCACCTGGGAGGCCACGCGCCGCTTTATCGACGCCCGGTTTTTTGCACAGCACAGCGTCAGCAAGCTGTATGCGCAAAGCGACTATTTCCTCGAGTACCAGGGCCGTTTAACCGAACCGCTGCGCTACAACGCCCGCACCGACCATTACGAGCCCATCGGCTGGGATGAGGCCCTGGCGCTGATTGCGCAACATATCCACGCGATGGATAACCCGGATCAGATGGAGCTGTATACCTCCGGGCGCGCCAGCAACGAGGCTTCGTATCTCTACCAGCTCTTCGGACGTATGGTCGGCAGCAATAATTTCCCGGACTGCTCAAACATGTGTCACGAAGCCAGCGGCAGCGGTCTTAAACGCAGCATCGGCGTCGGGAAAGGCACCATCCGGCTCGACGATTTTGAGCGAGCCGACGCGATATTTGTGTTCGGGCAGAATCCTGGCACCAACCATCCGCGAATGCTGCACAGCCTGCGCCACGCCGCGGAAAACGGCGCACAGATAGTGACCTTCAATACGCTGCGCGAACGCGGGCTGGAGAAATTTGCCGATCCGCAAAAACCGCTGGAGGTGGTGACCCCGCTTGCGGGCACCATCAGCACCCGCTACTACCAGCCGAATCTCGGCGGGGATATGGCCGCCGTGCGCGGCATGGCGAAGGCGCTGCTGGAAACCCATCGCGAGCGGCTGGCGCGCGGTGAAAAAGGGATTTTCGCTGAGCGGTTTATCGCTGAGCATACCCATGGCGTAGACGGCTGGTTCGCTGAAATTGATAACACGAGCTGGCAGCAGATCGCGCGGCAGTCCGGCTTAAGCGAGCAGCAGCTGCGCGAGGCCGCCGCCGTCTGGCAGCAGGCCCGAACGCGTGATTTGCACCTGGGCGATGGGCATCACGCAGCATAAGCACTCCCTGAATACGGTTCGCGAAATAGTCAACCTGCAGCTGCTGGGCGGCCACCTTGGCAAGCCGGGCGCGGGCCTTTGCCCGGTGCGCGGGCACAGCAACGTGCAGGGCAACCGCACTATGGGGATCGACGAAAAGCCGTCTGCCGCGCTGCTTGATAGCCTGGGCAGGCATTTTGCCTTTGAGCCGCCGCGCCGCGCCGGGCACAACACCGTTCAGGCTTTGGCCGCCATGCTGCGCGACGAGGTTAAGGTGCTGATTGCCCTGGGCGGCAACCTGGCCGCCGCCGCGCCGGACAGCCCGCGCACCGAAGAAGCGCTGCGCCGCTGCGGCCTGACGGTGCATATCAGCACCAAGCTTAACCGCAGCCATCTGGTGCCGGGCCGCGAAGGCTTGATTCTGCCCACGCTCGGGCGCACCGAGGCGGATATGCAGGCCACGGGCCGCCAGTTTATTACCGTCGAGGATTCATTCAGCATGGTGCATGCCTCCGAAGGTATCGGCAACCCCATTGCCCGCACCCAGCGTTCGGAAACGGCCATTGTGGCGGGCATCGCCGACGCCGTACTGGGCAAGGATAAGCTTGACTGGCTGGCGCTTGCCGGTGATTACAATCTGATCCGCGACCATATCGCCGCGACCCTTCCCGGCTTCCAGAACTTCAATCAGCAATGCGAAAAGCCCGGCGGATTTTATCTGGGTAACGCTGCGGCGCAGCTGCGTTTTACCACGCCGAGCGGCAAAGCAGAGTTTAGCGCGGCGCCGCTTCCCGTTTCGCTATCTGGCGAGCCGGACGCGCCTTTTGTCCTGCAGACGCTGCGCTCGCACGATCAGTACAACACCACGATTTATGGCCTGGACGATCGTTACCGCGGGGTTTACGGCCAGCGGGAAGTGCTGTTTATCCATCCCGACGATGTGGCTGAACTCGGTTTACGCGAAGGCGAGCTGGTGGATATTGAAACGGTGTGGAACGACGGCATTACGCGCCGGGTCTGCGGATTCAAAATCGTGCCGTACGACATTCCGCGCGGCAACCTCGCGGCCTACTATCCGGAAACGAACCCTTTGGTTCCTCTTGCAAGCGTCGGCGACGGTACGGGCACGCCGACCTCAAAATCTGTGCCGGTAAAAATCAGCCCTGCGGCCCGTGCGCCAACCCGCCGTATTGCGTAAAGTGAGCGTCGGGTGGCGCCTGTTCACCCGGCTTACGCCCTTCCCGCCCTTGCTGGCAACGCATGCGCAATAAATGCGAGATTTCTCATTAACAACTTTGCAATATCATAATGACGGATTATGATAGCTGCCGCATTCACCATTTGGTTCGTTACCCTTTTCACTTTCGCCTGAAAGTGGCTTAACCACGCGCCAGATGCGTTCATGTTTACCCCAACCGGTACAAATTAAGGCGATCTCCGGGCAAAGAGAGACGCCGTTGCATGTGTAGTTCATGGAACATGGTCAACAACGTGTTCCGACAGGAGAACGTTATGGTAAGTCATACTCCCCCACGCGGCTTCGCACTGGCGCTGCTGTGGGTTCTCGGCGGATTAATGGCCCTCATTGGTCTGGCCATCGGCATCGGCGGGGCTTATTTAGTCTCGCTTGGCGGCAGCTGGTATTTCCTGCTGATGGGCATCGTGATGCTTATTTCCGCCGTGTTAATTTTCAGAAAAAAAGTCTCCGGGCTGGCGCTTTACGCTCTCGCCTTTATCTGCTCCGTTTTCTGGGCCGTCAGCGATGCGGGCATGGATTTCTGGCCGCTGTTTTCACGCCTGTTCACCTTTGCGGTGCTGGCGTTCCTCGCGGCTATCGCCTGGCCGGTTCTGCGTGCCGCCAGTAACGCCGCTGCGGTAAACAAAGCGCCGGCCTACGGCATCGCCGCTGTGCTGGCCGTGTGTATGCTGGTGAGCGCAGGCTGGATGTTTGTTCCGCAGGTGCAGGTCGCCGCGACCGAAGAGGTGCCGGTTAAACCTGTTGCCGCCGGAGAAGCGCAAAAAGACTGGAAGCACTGGGGCAACACCACCCATGGCGACCGCTTCGCCGCGTTGGATCAAATTAATAAAAACAACGTTTCCGATCTTAAAGTCGCCTGGGTTGCGCACACCGGAGATATTCCGCAAAGCAACGGCTCCGGCGCGGAAGACCAGAACACTCCGCTCCAGGTCGGCGACACGCTGTTTGTCTGTACCCCGTACAGCAAGGTGCTGGCGCTGGATGTGGATTCCGGTAAAGAAAAATGGCGCTTTGACAGCAAGGCCACCGCGCCAAACTGGCAGCGTTGCCGCGGCTTAGGCTATTTCGAAGAAACCACCCAGCAGGCCGCCGCGACGCTTGCCGCCCCGGCGCAGCCTGTGGCCTGCCCTCGCCGCCTGTTCCTGCCGACCACGGACGCGCGCCTGCTGGCGATCAACGCGGATAACGGAAAGCTGTGCGAGGACTTCGGCGATCGCGGGACCGTGGATCTGAAAGTCGGCATGGGCGAAGTAAAACCGGGCTATTACCAGCAAACCTCCACGCCGCTGGTGGCGGGGAACGTGGTGGTGGTTGGCGGCCGCGTGGCGGATAACTTCTCCACCGGCGAACCTCCGGGCGTGGTGCGCGCCTATGACGTTCACACCGGCAAGCTGGCATGGGCGTGGGACCCGGGCAACCCGGCGATTACCGGCGTACCGCCGGAAGGCCAGACCTATACGCGCGGTACGCCGAACGTGTGGTCGGCGATGTCCTATGACGCGAAGCTGGGCCTGATCTATCTGCCAACGGGTAACGCCACGCCGGACTTCTTCGGCGGCACGCGTACCGCGCAAGATGATAAATACAGCTCTTCCATCGTCGCCGTCGACGCGGCAAGCGGACGGGTGCGCTGGCATTATCAGACCACCCACCACGATCTGTGGGACTTTGACCTGCCGTCGCAGCCGCTGCTTTATGACCTGCCGGACGGAAAAGGCGGCGCCACGCCGGTGCTGGTTCAGACCTCCAAGCAGGGCATGATCTTCATGCTTAACCGCGAAACCGGCGAGCCGGTGGCGAAAGTGGAAGAGCGTCCGGTGCCGCAGGGCAACGTCGAAGGCGAGCGCTATGCGAAAACCCAGCCCTATTCCGTCGGCATGCCAACGATCGGCAACGAAACGCTTAAAGAATCGGATATGTGGGGCGCGACGCCGATCGATCTGCTGATCTGCCGTATCGAGTTTAAAGGGATGCGTCACCAGGGCGTCTTTACGCCGCCGGGGCTTGATCGTTCGCTGCAGTATCCAGGCTCGCTGGGCGGCATGAACTGGGGCAGCGTGTCCGTTGACCCGAACAACAGCCTGATGTTCGTTAACGATATGCGCCTGGGCCTTGCGAACTATATGGTGCCGCGCGCAAACGTGGCGAAAGACGCAAGCGGCATTGAGATGGGCATAGTGCCGATGGACGGCACGCCGTACGGCGCGATGCGCGAGCGCTTCCTGTCGCCGCTGGGCATTCCATGCCAGAAACCGCCTTTTGGCACCATGTCCGCCGTCGATCTGAAATCCGGGAAAATTGTCTGGCAGGTGCCGGTCGGCACGGTGCAGGATACCGGCCCGTTAGGCATCCGTATGCATATGCCCATCCCGATCGGCATGCCGACCCTGGGCGCGTCGCTGTCCACGCAGTCCGGCCTGCTGTTCTTCGCCGGCACGCAAGATTTCTATCTGCGCGCGTTCGATACCGCGAACGGCAAAGAAATCTGGAAATCTCGTCTGCCGGTTGGCAGCCAGTCCGGGCCGATGACCTACGTATCGCCGAAAACCGGTAAGCAATACATCGTGATTAACGCAGGCGGGGCAAGACAGTCTCCTGACCGTGGCGATTACATTATTGCTTATGCGTTGCCTGATAAGTCGTAGCCGTCTGTTTCCTCCTCTCCTTCAGGAGAGGAGGAACACCTGCTTAATTAATCTTGCCTAAAAAATCGCGCTTGCCTAACGGCACCCCGGCATGACGCAGAATGTCGTAGGCGGTGGTGAAGTGAAAATAGAAGTTCGGCACCGCAAAGGTGAAAACAAAGCTGCGGGCGGTGAAATGCAGCTCGTGTTCGCGGGCTTTGACCACAACCGGACGCTGGTCGTCCCCTGCAAGCTGTTCATCCGTCACGCTTTCCATCCAGGCTATCGTTGCGGCGATTCGCGCCTGTAACTCAGCGACAGTCGTTTCGGTATCTTCCATTACGGGCGCTTCGACGTTCGCAAGCCTTGCGACCGCGCGCTTAGCCATATCGCCTGTGACCTGCACCTGACGGGCCAGCGGGAACATATCTTCCGCAAGCTTCTTGCCCAGTAAATCCGCTTCGCTGGTGCCGTGCTCCTTTGCCCAGACCGAGCCTTTCTCAAGAATGGCGCTCAGATTGTGCAGGCCCTGAACGAACTGCGCTTTGGTTTCGCTATACAATGACATTGCAAATTCCTTAATTATTACAAAAAGGTGGAAAAATATTTAACAATGTATTAACTTCAAAATCGTTCCTCTGAAGTTAGCCTTAGTGTTTATTCGCTTATTTTATACTGCACTCTGCAACCCTCGGTAACCCTATTGCCGAGGGATTTTCTTATGCGATTCTGCCGCCCCGCGCCGCCGGTAATCAGGCAAAGCTGAACCCCTCATCCGCCCAGCCGGTGATGCCGCCGATCATGATTTTAACCGGACGCCCCAGGCGCGCCAGTTTTAAAGCCGCCCTGTCTGCGCCGTTGCAGTGCGGACCGGCGCAGTACACCACAAACAGCGTATCGGCGGGCCATTCGCTCATACGCCCTTCGTTGATGTCGCGGTGGTGAAGATGCAAAGCGCCGGGAAGATGGCGACGGGCAAAAGCTTCCGGCGATCCCACCACGTGCAGCAGGACAAAATCCATCTCCCCCTCTTTTATCGACGAATGGACATCATCGCAGTCTGTTTCAAGGTTCAGGCGCTGTAAAAAATGGGCGGCGGCAATTTCCGGCGCGGCGGCCGGGTAGTCGGTTACATAGCTCATAAGTCATCCCCTGTGTTTGAGCCACCACTATAGAGCCGCGTCGCCGGCTTGACAGGTGGCAGGAATGCCATATAGCGTGCAGATCATGACAAACAGCCCTGCGGATGCCGCGGTGAAGAATCCATTAGTTATTGCTTTAGCCTATGACGGGCTGTGTACCTTCGAATTCGGCGTTGCCGTTGAAATCTTCGGGCTGGCGCGTCCGGAAATGGGTGAGGAGTGGTATCGCTTCGCCGTGGCGGGGATCGATAAGGGCGAACTTCGCGCTACCGGCGGAATCCGGCTGGCGGTGGACGGCGGTCTTGAGCTGCTGGCGCAGGCCGGAACCATCATCGTGCCGGGCTGGCGCGGCGCCGATGCGCCCGTACCGACGGAGCTTTGCGATGCGCTGGTCGCCGCGCATCTTCGCGGCGCGCGGATTATGTCCATCTGCTCCGGGGTGTTTGTGCTGGCCGCCGCGGGCCTGCTCAGTAACCGACAGGCCACGACGCACTGGCGGTACACCGATTTGCTGCGGCAACGCTATCCCGATATTCAGGTCACGGCGGACGTTTTGTATATCGATAACGGCAGCGTGCTGACCTCCGCCGGCAGCGCGGCGGGCATCGACTTATGTTTACACCTGGTACGGCGCGATTACGGCAGCGCCGCGGCTAACATCGTCGCTCGCCGGCTGGTGGTTCCGCCCCACCGCGACGGCGGCCAGGCGCAGTTTATCCAACAGGCGGTTCCCGTCGCCTATGAGAGCCACCGGCTGGGGCCGCTGTTCGATCGTCTGCATGCCGGCCTGGCCGAAGAGCACAGCGTGGCGTCCCTCGCAAAATTCGTCGGCATGAGCCCGCGCACTTTTCTGCGGCGCTTCGCGACCGCGACGGGCACCACGCCAGCCAGATGGCTGTTAGCCGCGCGTTTGGCCAGAAGCCGGGACCTGCTGGAAAACAGCGCCCTGTCCATCGAGCGGATTGCCGAACAGGTCGGGTTCGGCAGCGCCGCCACCCTGCGCCATCATTTCCGCACGCAGCTCGCCACCACGCCCGCCGCTTATCGTAAAACTTTTACCTCGCCGGAATAAAAATTTACCGACGGTTAGCCTTTGTTTAATTTTCGTCCGCTATGATATTTCCACTCTGATGAGTCAATTTCAATTAACGAGAGGTATTTCTATCGAAATGCGCAACCGCAAGGAGTAATTATGCTGGGAAATATGAACGTATTTATGGCAGTGCTGGGATTGATAGTTTTTTCCGGATTTCTTGCCGCTTATTTAAGCTACAAATGGGATGACTGATGAACGGTGATCTACCCCCGCCAACCGTGCCCCTCGCAGATGTAAATCTCCGGGGGGCATTTTTTTGCGCCGTCGGGCGAAAAAAAACCGCCACTGTGGATGACGGTTGAAAGCTGCATGGATAGATTTTTATTATTCAGTCAATGAAACCCCGCGGGCTGAAGCCTTTTACTTTGGCATAAGTCTCATCACGCCTCAAAATAGCCGCCTGTGGTTCAACACCGCTTAAACAAGCCGTCAAAATATGTTTTCATGGCTGGCTTGTGGTACGCGCCGTTCGCAACCATTCTTATCGTGTTACGTTTGCACATCATTCGACAGACTCTTTTGGGTAATGATACGTTTATGCGCTATTACAAAGATGGTTCTACAAGTGGAGAAGTTATGCGTAAGTCGAAAGTTGTATTGCTCTCAGTCCTGCTGATGGGACTGCCCGTCGCTTTTTCCGCGCAGGCTTACAGTGAACCCGCGCCTGCCGCCGCCCCGCAAAGCGATGCCAACGCCTCGTACGAACTCAAAGAGTTCTACGCCGACTATAAGCATTTTGCTATCGGCGATATCGCGCCGGACCTGTACCGTACCAAGCCTTACCAGATTGATGCCTGGCAAATCCGGCACCTGCCGGCCCCCGGAAGCGGGCAGCCACTGGACGTATATGGGCGGAAACTATGTGCTGATTACCGATGCTGAAGGCAAGATCCTGCGGGCGATGAAGGGCGATATTTTTTACGCGCACTGATAACCTTAATAAACCGCGTTAAAAATAAGACCACCGCATTTTTATGACGGTGGTTTTTTATATCAGAATCCTCTCAGGATTAATTAACGCGCAATAATGAAGAAATTGTGAAGCGGTATTTTTTGGGTTTATTCTGGTTGTTCGCTTTTTCCGTTTGCCGATAATTGCAGACAGGTTAATATTGAAAAACGGTACTTACCCATGAAAAAATGTGCATTAATTCTGACCAGCCTGATGATGGTTTTTTCTTTAAGCGGATGCATCTGGCACGACGGCTATCATCACGGCGGCGGGCACCATCACCACCGCCGCTAGGCATTGTCAAACCCCGGTATACCGGGGTTTAGTTTTATGCGCTGCGCAGCGCTTTAATTTTAGAATAGCCATATTCGAAAATAAGATCCGTGGTGCACATAAAGACAATCACATCCCCCGACGCGCATTCCGCAAGGGCGCTGTTTAATTCCGCATCAAAATCTCTTGTCAGCTGCGGCATCAGCATTTGCATATCGCCCGGATAGTCATCGTCTTCATCCGCCGGCATATGTTCAATTTGCGAACCACGCACCACATAAACCAGCACGGCCTTATCGTTAAACGTGACGGGCGCGCGCAGATGCTTGCCGACAGGATGCTTTGCCATAAATTTACCTTCATTACGTTGGCGCGAAGAGTCGCGATGTTGCGCAAAATATACCTGCCAAAACGTCTCAGGTCATCCGGCAAATAGCCCGGGCCTGCCGGTAGCGTACATTTTCTCCGGCGGCCTGCCCGTTTTGGCCCTCTCCGCGTCAGGAGAAGGCCGTCATCGGTTTAGTATTTCGCCACCGTAGCTTTTGCGCCGTACTCGCGTAGCGCAAGATAAGTCTCGGTAACCTGCTTAACGAACCGCTCGTTGGCAGGCAGATCCTCGCCAAAGATAGTTTTCAGCGCCAGCAGCGCCTGAACGCGCCCTTCTCCTTCTTTGCCGGCGGCGACCGCCTGCTGGATGGCGGGCAGAAGCGGATCGCTGACTTCGATTTTTTCGCCCTGCTCATCCACGCCGCTAACGTAACGCATCCATCCCGCCACGCCCAGCGCCAGCAGGTCGAAGCGACCGCCGTTTGCCAGGTGCCAGCGGATAGAGTCCAGCCAGCGCTGCGGAAGTTTCTGGCTGCCGTCCATGGCGATTTGCCAGGTACGGTGCCGCAGCGCCGGATTGCTGTAGCGCGCAATCAGCGAATCCGCATAGTTGCCCAGATCGACGCCCGTTACTTTTAGCGTCGGCGCCTGCTCCTGCAGCATCAGCGCCCGCGCGGTGCGACGGAAATGTTCATCCTGCATGCAGTCAGAAATATGCTGATAGCCCGCCAGATAGCCCAGATAGGCGAGGAAAGAGTGGCTGCCGTTGAGCATGCGCAGCTTCATCTCTTCATAAGGCAGAACGTCCGCCACCAGCTCGGCGCCGGCTTTTTCCCATGCCGGACGCCCGGCGACAAAGTTATCCTCAATCACCCACTGGCGGAACGGCTCGCAGGCGACGGCCGCCGGATCGGCAACGCCGGTCGCCTGCGCCACCTGAGCGAGCGTTTCTGCCGTCACGGCCGGGACGATGCGATCGACCATTGTTGACGGGAAGGTGACGTTGGCTTTGATCCAGGCGCCTAATTCCGGGTCGATGGCGTCCGCATAGGCCGTCACCACGTTGCGGGTGACGTGGCCGTTTTCCGGCATGTTATCGCAGGACATGACGCTGAACGCCGGCAGGCCGGCCGCTTTACGACGCGCCAGCGCCTCTACGATGACGCCGGGCGCGGACTGCGGCTGATGGGGATTTGCCAGGTCGTGCGCGATAAACGGGTGATCCAGCAGAATCTTTCCGGTGGCGGGAGCATGGCAGTAGCCCTTTTCGGTGACGGTGAGAGAGACAATGGCCACCTCGGGCTGCGTCATGGCGTCAAATACCGCTTCCAGACCGTCCACCTGGGCATGCAGGGCTTTTTTCACCACCCCGACCACGCGGCACTGCCAGCCGTCGGCGGACATTTCCGCCACGCTGTAAAGATTATCCTGCTGCCTGAGGTCGGCTATTTGCTGCTCGCCGCCGATCAGGTTTACTTCGCAATAGCCCCAGTCGCTGCCCTGCTCCTGGGCCAGGATGTCGGCATACACCGCCTGATGGGCGCGATGAAAGGCGCCGAAGCCTAAATGCACGATGCGCGGAACAAGGCGGCTGCGGTCATAGTGAGGAACAATAGCTTTTGCGGATAAGAGTTTGTTTTCCATTTTGAAACTCGCTGTTAAAAGGGTGTCAGGACAGCCACAGACTACCTGCGGCGGCAGTCTGCTTGTTGATTTAAGTTAACTTTCGGTCATTTGGTATGACACAAGATTAAAAGTTGTATGACAACTCACGCCCTACGCCTCGCCGTTGAAGCGTGGTAACGGGCTGGCGGCTCCCCGGGCGTTGACTTCCTCTTCGCACCAGAGCCTGTCGTAGCTGTAGCCCGTTAAATCCTCAACGACATTGCGCGTTTGCGGATCAACGTCTTTTTTCGCGCCGTGCGCTTTCAGGCGTTCGACTTCATCGACAAAAATCTTGTGGGTGCGTTTGTTGAGATGGAACGTCAGGGCCTGCCACAGCGCCAGAATCAGCAGGCCAGCCGTACCGGCGAACAGCAGCGTGGCAATCATATTGACCGCGCTTTCCGGCTGCGCCTGGCTGCCTTTAACGAATCCGCCGGCCTGCAGCAAAACGCCGACGATAAAGGTCGCAATGGCCACCGTCGTTTTACGGGAGAAGGTCATGACCGCGGCAAACAGCCCTTCGCGGCGCTGGCGGGTGATCATCTCGTCGATATCGGGAATAAACGGGAAGACGTTCCACGGCGTGAACTCCAGTACGCAACGGCCGACCTGGTAGACCGCCGCCAGAATCACCAGCAGCGTGACCTTGTTGTCGCCCGGGAACTGATAAACCATAAACAGTCCGACCAGGCACAGCATCATCAGGCTGTAGGCAAAGACGTACAGGCGAGACGGGCCGTATTTAATGATGGCCATGCCCGCAAGCAGCGTCACCGGCAGGCCGACGATGCTCATTGAAAGCAGGGTTCCGGCCAGAGAAGAAGAGACGTTCAGGCAGTACACGCAGAAGAAAACGAACACCGTGTTGTAGACATCTTTGGCGGTAAAGGAGAGCAAATAGATCGCCAGATGTTTTCTGAACGCCCTGACCTTAAGCGTGGAGCCGTAGTCTTTAAACAGGCGGCCTAAGGCAACAAATTTGGCCAGCAGGGTGGTTGTCTGCGTCGGCTTTTCAAGCTCGGCTAACATTGCAGGGATTAATTCCCTCTCCCAGGTCACTTTCCAGGAGATAAACACGCACAGCATAAACAGCACCGCAAAGACCACGCCGTTAATTAAATAGGCGTTGGCATCCTGTTCGCCGAAGTGGTTAATCAGCAGGCCTGGAATAAAGGTCGCCAGAAACGTGCCCAGCGCGGAAAAGAACATGCGGCAGGTTGAAAGCTTGGTGCGGGAATTAAAATCCTTGGTCATTTCAGAAGGCAGCGTTTCCCACGGGATAAGCACCATCGCCGCGATAATTTCAAACGCCAGGTACACCGCCAGATAAAAGCCAAAGTTCATGCCGTTTACCCACAGCAAAGAGTAAACCAGCATTAACGGCGCGCCGATCAGCAGGAAGAAACGACGGCGGCCGAACTTCTTGCCTAAATAATTTTTATAAAAATGGTCGGTGAAGCTGCCCATAAACAGGCTGACGATGGCATCAACGATACGCGCGATGGCGACAATCGCCGCGGCCTCAACCGGCGACAGGCCCACAAAGGTGGTGTAGAAGAACAGCAGCCAGGCGCCTATAACGGTAAAAGCTCCGCCGCCCATAATATCCGTAACGCCATAACCAATCCCGACCGGGATAGTTATTTTTCTGTTATTTCGAGCCATGTTGATTCAAATCCTCGCAAAGGCGTCATTAAAATCCGAAATAGTTTTCGGCATTGTCGTGACAGATATTTTTTATCATGCGGGTCAGTATTTCCGGATCGTTGGGGACTTCCCCCTTCTCAACCCAGCTACCGATAAGATTGCAGAGGATGCGGCGGAAATAGTCATGCCGCGGATAGGAGACGAAGCTTCTCGAATCGGTCAGCATACCGATAAAGTTCATCAATAATCCCTGGTCCGCAAGCGCGTTTAGCTGGTTTTCCATGCCGCGCCGCGTGTCGTTAAACCACCAGCCGGAGCCGAACTGAATGGGTGATTTAATGCCCGCTTCCCCGGACTGGAAGTTGGCTATGGCGCTGGCCACCACGTCGTTATCACGGGCGTTCAGGTTGTAAATGATGGTTTTTGGCAGGGCATCGCGCCGGCACATGGCATCCAGTAAGCCATTTAAATGGCGCGCCAGATGGCTTTGATCGTTAATGGAGTCAAAACCCATATTGATACCGAGCGCATCGCGCATCGCGGTATTATTGTTACGTATCGCGCCGAAATGGATTTGCATCGCCCAGCCGCGCTGCTTGTACTCACGGGCCAGCATCAGGAACATGGCGCTGTCGAAACGGGCCTGTTCCAGAGCGTTCGTTTTCTCGCCCTGCCGCTTTTTATCAAAAATCGCCGCCAGGGCGCCTTCATCCGCCGGCTGGTAGTCGATCTCCAGCGGGCCGTGGTCGGAGATGCGGCAGCCCGCCTCGTGGAACCAGTCGATGCGTTGCGCTATCGCCTGGTTAAAATCGGTAAAGCTGGAA
The DNA here is from genome assembly GCF_051307045.1 of Dryocola mayonis. Classification (NCBI taxonomy): domain Bacteria; kingdom Pseudomonadati; phylum Pseudomonadota; class Gammaproteobacteria; order Enterobacterales; family Enterobacteriaceae; genus Dryocola; species Dryocola mayonis. Next base: position 1,968,938 of record NZ_CP150452.1, on the reverse strand, counting down.
ATCGCGCTGCCCGCAAGCTGTGCAAGCCTGCTGATAAACGAAGTAAACTCCCCAGGCTCGGTTGCAAAAATCTCATCCGGGCGGAAGGTCGGCAGCACTTTGGTGATGAAATCTGAGTCCCGCAGCAGACGGTGGTATTCCAGCGAATCAAGCGGTGAGTCCGTGGTGCAAATGACCTCGACGCGGGAACGGGTAATTAAGGCCCGCGGTTTAAAATCATCCTGCTGCAAAAGCCTGTTGCAGTGCTCCATCACTTCGCGCCAGTTTTTACTGTTTAAGGTGCCCTCAAAAGCGAAATACTGGTTTAGCTCAAGATGCGTCCAGTGATAAAGAGGATTGCCAAAACAGGCCTCTACCGTTTCAGCCCAGGCCTGAAACTTCTCTTCCGCGCTTGCCGTGCCGGTAATTTTACTTTCCGGAATACCGTTTGCGCGCATTGCGCGCCATTTATAATGATCGCCCGCTAACCAAAGCTCGCTGATATCCCTGAATGGTTTATTTTCATAAATATCTTTAGCGTTTAAATGACAGTGGTAATCAATAACAGGCTGTGACTTTGCCACATCCAGATAAAGCTGAACGCCAACGTCATTACCGATCATAAATTTATCGTTAATGAAACTCATGCTAACCCCTTATTACTCTGCCGAGCAGAATTAATTTCATATAGCCTGAGGGACCCAGGCCATATAAAGAAAAGCAACGGTTATAATTTATTAGCAGGTGAATTTTAATTAATAGCTACGCACGCCTTTTACTATGGCCGAAGCGTGTTTCACTTCGGCTGCGTCTTCAGGTTCGCTAAGGTCGCGGTCTTTTACTTCCGGCATCATAATGGCTGAAATCAAGCCGATTGCTGAATAAGCAATCATCATCACCACAATGGGCCACCAGGCATCGGTCATATTGACGAAAATCCCTGCCAGTACGGGGCCAAAACCTACTGCAATCAATCCTCCTGCTTCTTTAGAAATCGCCATGCGGGTAAAGCGATTACGCGAGCCGAACATTTCCGCCATGGTGATATTTTCCAGCGCGAATAACCCCAGCACCGCCACGTTATGAATAATGATAATGGAGGCCATAATCACGCTTACATCGTTACTCTTATCAACAATCATCGAGATCATCGGCCAGGCGAGAACCATCGATGAAACGCTGACGATAATATAAGGTATGCGGCGGCCGATTTTATCCGACAGCCAGCCCAGCACAGGAATAGTGATAAAGCCAATCACCGAGCTTATCATTAACGCATCGGTCGGTATCGCTTTCTCAAACAGCAGCGTCTGGACTAAATAGCCGGCCAGGAACGTCTGAATTAAACCGGAATTTCCCGCCTGGCCAAAACGCAGCCCGGTGGCCAGCCAGAATGATTTACTGGTAAACATGGCGCCCAGGGAATGCGTTTTATCCGCCGCAGCCTTTGCCGCCGCGGCGTTTTCCGTGTTATCGGAAACTTTCTCGAATACCGGGCTTTCCTTAAGGTTCATGCGCAGCCAGATGGCAAAAATCATCACCACCACGCTGGCGAGGAACGGCACGCGCCAGCCCCACGCCAGCAGCTCTTCTTTCGACAGGAAGAAAAACATCACCGCCCAGATGGCCGTTGCCGATAAGGTGCCGCAGTTGGTGCCCATGGCAACCAGCGAAGAGATAATGCCGCGTTTCCCTTTTGGCGCATATTCGGCCAGCATCGTTCCGGCGCCGGATATTTCTGCCCCGGCTCCCAGTCCCTGAATGACCCGCAGCAGCACCAGTAATAATGGCGCGAAAATACCGATTTGCGCGTAGGTCGGCAGCACGCCGATTAACGTGGTGCAGACCCCCATCATGGTAATGGTGATAAACAGCACTTTTTTACGCCCGATGGTGTCTCCCATGCGGCCAAAGAAGAATGCTCCGGCTATTCGGGCAATATAGCCGGCCCCGTATGTGCCCATCGCCAGAATAAGCGCCATGGCCGCCGACTGTTCCGGGAAAAATACTTCGTGAAAAACCAGGGCGGCGCCCAGCGAATAAAGCTGAAAGTCCATAAATTCCAGCGCGGTGCCGAGCCAGCCGGATACCGCCGCCTTGACCAGATCGGCGGTGCTTCTTTCAGGCTGCGCCTTACTTATTTGTTCAGGTATGTTCATATTTCTGTTCTCGAATTTGTCGTTGTAGGGACAGCAAATATCTGGCTACAGAATTTGAAGCTTAGAATTTTAATAAAACCTTACAGCACAGCTTTTGATCCTTTTCGAATATCTCCATCGCCTCCAGTACCTGTGTATAAGGGAACTGGTGGGTAATTAATTTCTCCGGCCTTATTTTTTGTTCCGCCATCCAGCCGATGACCTGCGGGAATCTGTTGCTGTTCAGGCGCGAGCTGTAGATAGTGAGTTCTTTGCTGGTAATAGCCTGCTGGCTGAGCACGCAGGGCTCCGCTGAGAATCCCATAATGCCGATACGAGCGGCCGGCGAGGCAAGGAGAATGGCCTCCGGCAAAATAGAGGGATGGCAAGCGGCGTCTATAATCAACGTCGGACGGATATTGAGCGCTTCCAGTTCGCTTTTCAGGTCGAGATGCGCATTATTAATCACGCGGTCCGCGCCGTTGGCTTTTGCCATCGCCAGGCGCTCTTCGATACGATCGACTACGATGATTTCTTTCACGCCGTAAACGCCGCGCAGCGCCTGGATGGTGGTCAGCCCCATCGGGCCGGCGCCGTAAATCAGGGCGGTATCCAGCGGGCCGGGATTCATCTGGCTGCAGATGTTGGCCGCTATAGTGAACGGCTCAATCATCGTGGCTTCGTTATCCGGAATGCTGTCCGGCACGCGATGGGCGTTTTTAGCCGGTAAGGTGACATAGTCGCTAAAGCCGCCGTCGCGATGCACGCCGATAACCTGCAGTTCAGCGCACACGTTCGGACGCCCGACAGCGCACGGATAACAGCTGCCGCAGCTCACGACCGGATCGCCTACGACCCTTTCACCGATGCGCGACGCGTCCACGCCTTCGCCGACGGCGTCGATATGGCCGAAAAACTCGTGGCCAATGACGCGGGGATATTTCGCAAACGGATTGTGACCGCGATAGATATGCACGTCTGAGCCGCAAATGCCCGCGCTTGCGACACGAATACGCACTTCGCCAGCCTGCGGTTTACACTCCGGGCGATCTTCAATTACCAAAATACCCGGCTGTTGAATGGTGATGCTTTTCATTTTTAGCTCCCCTGATATTAACCTGGGCGGATAAAACCGAACCGCAGGTATTAATGTTTATGCCATTCCTGATATTCTTTTTTCAGCCGCAGCGGCGCGGTTTCCGGCATAGAAAGCAGGCCGATGACCGAAATAATGCCCAGCACGATGACGTAGGTAGCCAGGCCGTAATAATGCCCGCCGGTCATCTGCAGTATTTTCACCGCCACCAGCCCCAGCACCCCGCTGCCGATTAACGAGCCTATCTGCCAGATTAACGCGATGCCGCTGCAGCGAATATGCGTCGGGAAAAGCTCAGGGAAATAAGAGGGCCCTGCGGCGCGTAGCACATGCTGTGGCCGACGCTGAGCACGAGGATCATCACCAGCTGCGTTAACCAGAAGCTGTCTTGATTAATCGCCAGGAAGAACGGCACAATCAGCACGACCTGCAATAACGCGCCGATAATATAAACGGGCTTGCGGCCCACTTTGTCACACAGCGCGCCCATCAGAGGAATGGCGATTATTTCAAGGATGATGGCGACAATCATGGTTTCCATTAAAATATTGGCGTCCAGATTATTCGCCTTGCCGTACGCCAGTACGATAACGGTGAACATGGCGAAGGTGCAGGCTTCTATCAGTTTCGCACAGACGCCTTTTACCACGATGCCGGGAAAATCGCGGATAACCTCAATTAACGGGCGCGACTCTTCGGCTTTGGTTTCGCGGATCTGCGCAAAAACCGGAGACTCGTCGATTTTCAGGCGGATAAATAAGCCGACGATGACCAACAGCAGGCTTAGCAGGAAGGGAATGCGCCAGCCGTAATCCATCATCGCTTCCGGGGACAGCGTGGCGTTAAGCAGGGCAAACAGCGCCAGCGGCAATAAAAAGCCTACCGGAGCGCCAATCTGCACCCAGCTGGCAAAAAATCCGCGCCGCGACGGAGCGGAGTATTCTGCGGTCATCAGTACGGCGCCCGCCTGCTCTCCCCCCACGCCAAAGCCTTGCAGGACGCGGATAAGAATAAGCAGCACCGGCGCCCAGATGCCGATTTTTTCATAGGTTGGTAAAAGGCCGATGCAGAACGTCCCTAACCCTACAATCAGGATGGTGATGACCAGCGCTTTTTTCCGCCCGACTTTATCGCCGATATGCCCAAACACAATGCCGCCTAAAGGACGGGCGAGAAAACCAACCGCGTAGGTGGCGAAGGCCGCAAGGGTGCTGATTAACGGATCTTCGCTGGGAAAGAATAAGTGGCCAAAAAAGAGGACGGCCGCGGTGCCATAGGCAAAGAAGTCATAATATTCAGCTGCGGTACCGATTGCAGAGGCCGAAGCGACACGTCGAATAACAGGCGTATTATCTACTTCATTTTTTATATCAACTGAACTGACCATAGTTTTATAACCTTTCTTTGTAGGGTTAAGTTAAGCGCCGTCCCTGGCCGTACTTTTTTATAGTTTTACCAGTTCCACAAGGTGCCATCTTCCAGACGGGCTACCGGCAGGTAGGCGGGCTCATACGGATATTTCGCCGCCAGCTTCTCGTCGAACTCGATGCCAAGGCCCGGCTTGTCGCTCGGGTGCATATAGCCGTTATCGAACGTCCAGCTATGCGGGAAGACTTCGAGCATCTGCTCGGAATAGCCCATGTACTCCTGCACGCCAAAGTTCGGCACCCACAGGTCGAAGTGCAGCGCCGCCGCCATGCAAACCGGCGAAAGATCCGAAGGCCCGTGGGAACCGGTGCGAACCTGGTAAAGCGAAGCAAAGTCGGCGATGCGGCGCATGCCGGTAATGCCGCCCGCGTGGGTAATGGTGGTGCGGATATAGTCGATGAGCTGCTCTTCGATAAGCTGTTTGCAGTCCCAGATGCTGTTGAAGACCTCGCCCACCGCGATCGGCGTGACGGTGTGCTGGCGAATCAGGCGGAAGCATTCCTGGTTTTCCGCAGGCGTTGGATCTTCCATCCAGAACAGGCGATGCTCTTCGACGCTTTTACCAAAGCGCGCCGCTTCAATAGGGGTCAGACGGTGGTGCATGTCGTGCAGAAGGTGCTCGTTAAAGCCAAACTTGCTGCGCACGGCTTCGAACAGCTTTGGCGTGAAATCGAGATATTTTTCCGTGGACCACAGCTGTTCTTCCGGCCAGTGCCCTTTTGTCGCCGGCTCGTAGGCCAGCCCCTTGCCTTTTGACATGCCGTAGGTGGTTTTCATGCCCGGCACGCCGCACTGCACGCGAATCGCTTTAAAGCCCATCTCTTTATGACGCGCGTAATCTTCCAGCACGTCGTCAATGGAATGGCCGGTGGTATGGCAGTAAACCATCACCCCTTCCCGGGACGCGCCGCCCAGCAGCTGGTATAACGGCATGCCCGCCGCTTTCGCTTTGATGTCCCACAGCGCCATATCCACCGCGGAAATGGCGGACATGGTTACCGGGCCGCGACGCCAGTAGGCGCCTTTATAGAAGAACTGCCAGATATCTTCGATGCGATGCGCATCGCGGCCGATCAGCTGCGGACAGACATGATCTTCCAGATAAGAGGCCACCGGCAGCTCACGGCCGTTTAAGGTGGCATCGCCCAGGCCCGTCAGCCCGTCGTCGGTGGTGATCTTCAGCGTGACAAAGTTACGCCCGGGACAAGTAACAAATACCTCTGCCTTAACAATTTTCATTCTGCTTTCCTTACTACGGATGATTTCCAGGAGCGACAATGGGGATAAAACTACCTCTGACCAATCTACCATACAAGTATATTTAAATGATTTTGACGGGCTGAGTCACACTTTGTGTGTGACTTTTGCAGAGGGAAACATTGAGAAAGTGAGGAAGAAAACAGACCTGCGGGTCAGAAATCAGGAGCGGCCCCAGCCGGCAACGATAATCAGCATGCCGCAAAAAGCGACGGCGGCGCCAAGCCAGTCGTAGAGGCTCAGCCTGACGCCGTCAACAATGCGCAGCCAAAGCAGCGCGGTAACGACATACACCCCGCCGTACGCCGCATAAACCCGTCCGCTGGCGGCAGGATGAAGCGTTAAAAGCCAGACGAATATCGCCAGCGAGCACGCCGCCGGCAGCAGTAATAACGGCGAGCCGCTACGTTTAAGCCACAGCCAGGGCAGAAAGCAGCCGATTATTTCAGCAAGCGCGGTCGCAAAAAACAGTAAGGTTGTTTTGATCATATTGAACTATATCTGAGATAATAGTGACTAACAGGCGCACCCAATGGCGCACCGGCTTCACAAGGCCAGGTGTCTGGTTGAAGTGGTGCTTCACCCTAAAAGGAAACCGCAATGAATACAATCCTTCGCACACGTCTTTCCCGGGCCTTCTTGCCCGTGGCGCTGCTGCTAGGCGCGTTCGCTCTGACCCACACCGCCCACGCTGAAACCAGCAGGCTGATTATCGAGTCCGGCGACAACGCGCAAACCCGCCAGCATGCCGCGATGGAAAAAGAGCAATGGAATGACACGCGCTCCCTGCGTCATAAGGTTAATACCCGCGTAGAAAAAGAGTGGGATAAAGCCGATGTGGCGTTCGATGCCCGCGACAACTGCCAGAAAAGCGCCAACCTTAACGCTTACTGGGAGCCAAATACCCTGCGCTGTCTCGATCGTCGTACCGGCCGCGCAGTCGCGCCCTAATCTTCTTCGCAGTCCGATAAGGCTTCTGTTGCGGAAGCCTCATTTATTCAGCAAGGAATCCGCATGAATAACGAGCTCAACATCAAGCTGCGCCCTCTTGAGCGCGAAGATCTGCGCTTCGTTCACCAGCTTGATAACAACGCAAGCGTGATGCGCTACTGGTTTGAAGAGCCTTATGAGGCCTTCGTCGAGCTGTCGGATCTGTACGACAAGCACATTCACGACCAGAGCGAACGCCGCTTTGTGGTGCAGTGCGAAGGCGACAGAGCGGGACTGGTGGAGCTGGTGGAGATTAACCACGTTCACCGGCGAGCCGAGTTTCAGATAATCATCTCCCCGGAATATCAGGGAAAGGGCCTGGCGACGCGCGCCGCAAAACTCGCCATGGATTACGGGTTTTCCGTACTGAATCTCTACAAGCTCTATTTGATTGTTGATAAAGAGAACGAAAAGGCCATCCACATTTATAAAAAGCTTGGTTTTATGGTGGAAGGCGAGCTAATCCACGAGTTTTTCATCAACGGCGAGTACCGCAACACGATCCGCATGTGCATTTTCCAGCAGCAGTATCTGGATACGCACAGGACGCCGGGCACCATCCTGAAGCCGACGGCGCAGTAACTGCGGCCGCCTGCGGGTTTCATCAATAGTAATCGATAGTATTTTTAATGGCGTAACGCACGGTGGCAGGCGGAGTGACGCTGTCGTCCGTCACCTTTAAGTCGCAAGACACCGGATTAAAATGCGAGTCGTAATCGCAGGTCTGGATGGTCTTCACAACCGGCTTACCGTTTAAGGTGCCGATCGCGGTGTAATCCAGCTTTTTCTTTTTGTCGGCGCCGGTTTTCGTGGTCACCGCAAGCGTCGAGGCTTTTGCCGTGGTGGTCTGGTCCGTCGGATAACCTTCTGCGTCATACCGGTAGTCGACCGTAACCTCTTTACCGCGCGCCTTCACTACAAAGCCGTTATCATCGGTATCGTAGGTTACCGCAGCAGCAGGCAGCTCCGCTAACTGACACTTTCCCTGAAGCTTCACCCGCTTTTCACGGCTGACCGCATCCAGATAGTAGTTGGCGTCAAGGATAAGCGTCGCGCCCGTGTTGGCCTCGATATCATGAAATTCGAGGGTATCAAAACACCCTTCTGACGATACGGAACCCGCAACGCGTTTTACCACCTCGCCCTTCTCGTTCATTAACGTCTGGCTAAAATCTTTTACCGGACCGCGCAGCGGATCGAAATCAAACTCGTTGGAGAAGCTTGCCATCTCCGGCGTAAAGGCCTGCGGCGCATCGTTGTTATCACACCCGGCAAGGCACGCCACCAGCGAGCTAAGGATAATGATTTTCTTCACGTTAGTTCTGTCTCGTCCTGGAATGTTCTGACATGTTATAAGCAAATACAGCTGTTTACGCCAGAGGTACTATTCTTAGAGGACATCCTCAACATAAGGAAGAGAAGATGAAAAGATCCGTTTGGGTAACCGCGCTGCTGCTGGCGACCTGCGCGCCGGCGCTGGCCGCGCAGACCTCTTGCGATAATGTTAAGGCCGACATTCAGCAAAAGATCATCAATAACGGCGTGCCCGAATCCGGCTTTACGCTGACGATTGTGCCGAACGATCAGGCTGATAAGCCTGATGCCCAGGTAGTTGGGCATTGCGGCAACGACACGCAGAAAATCCTCTATAGCCGCACCAGCAGCGGCAATGAAGCGGCCGCTAACGGCGCTACGCAGGACGCTGTGCCAAACGAACAGCAGCAGTAGCCTACGGGGCGCCCCGCGCGCCCTGTCTCTCCCTTCCTTTACCTTCGCTTATCGCTCCTTAATTGATACGTATTAATAATTCATACCCCCAAATAAGTACAATTTAGTCCGGGAGGTATTATTTGCCTGGTAATGAATAAGGCAATACGTATCCCTCAGCTGCAAGCAAAAGCCCAACATAACACCCGCAAACGGGACCCCGTCTGGGGAAAATAAGCCATGGAGTGAGCTATGTCGAACCTTAATACCTCGGGCGGGATCAGCCGCCGATCGTTAGTAAAGTCTACCGCACTGGGAAGCCTGGCCCTGGCGACCAGCGGAATTTCACTTCCCTTTGGCGTGAAGGCCCGCCGCCGCTGCTGTCAGCAGCGCGCTTGAGCCGGTCGCCGATAAAGTCGTCTGGGGGGCTTGTTCCGTCAACTGCGGCAGCCGCTGCGCCCTGCGTCTTCACGTACGCGATAACGAAGTCTACTGGGTAGAAACCGATAATACCGGCCATGACAGCTATGGCGAGCATCAGGTGCGTGCCTGTCTGCGCGGAAGATCCATTCGCCGCCGCATCAACCATCCTGAACGCCTGAACTATCCGATGAAGCGCGTTGGTCTTCGCGGCGAAGGCAAATTCGAGCGCATTTCATGGGATGAAGCCCTTGATACCATCGCCAGAAGCCTCAAAAACACCGTGGAAAAATACGGCAACGAAGCCGTATACATTAATTACACCTCAGGAATTGTGGGCGGCAACATCACCCGCTCCTCGCCTTATGCTTCATTAGTCGCTCGTCTGATGAACTGCTACGGCGGTTTCCTCAGCCATTACGGCACTTATAGCACCGCGCAGATCGCCTGCGCGATGCCATATACCTATGGCAGCAACGACGGTAACAGCACCTCCGATATTGAAAACAGTAAACTTGTCGTGCTGTTCGGCAACAACCCGGCCGAAACCCGCATGAGCGGCGGCGGAATAACTTATTATCTGGAACAGGCGCGCGAACGTTCCAACGCCCGCATGATCGTTATCGACCCTCGCTATACCGATACTGCTGCGGGCCGTGAAGATGAGTGGATCCCCATTCGTCCTGGCACGGACGCCGCGCTGGTGGCCGGTATCGCGCATGTGTTAATCAGCGAAAATCTGGTCGACCAGCCTTTCCTGGATAAATACTGCGTCGGTTACGATGAGAAAACCCTGCCGGAAGGCGCGCCGGCCAACGGCCATTACAAAGCTTATATTCTCGGTCAGGGCGATGACGGCGTGGAAAAAACGCCGCTGTGGGCTTCTGCCATTACCGGCATTCCGGCCGATCGTATTATCAAGCTGGCTCGTGAAATCGGCAGCGTTAAACCGGCATATATTACCCAGGGCTGGGGGCCGCAGCGCCAGGCCAACGGCGAGCTGACCTCCCGCGCCATCGCCATGTTGCCGATTCTGACCGGCAACGTTGGCATCAACGGCGGCAACAGCGGCGCGCGCGAATCTACTTATACCATCACCATCGAGCGTATGCCGGTGCTGGAGAATCCGGTTAAAACGCAGATTTCCTGCTTTAGCTGGACCGACGCTATTACGCGCGGTCCGGAAATGACCGCTACCCGCGACGGCGTGCGCGGTAAAGAAAAACTGGATGTGCCGATTAAGTTCATCTGGAACTATGCGGGCAACACCATCACTAACCAGCATTCCGATATCAACAAAACCCACGACATCCTGCAGGATGACGGCAAGTGCGAGATGATTGTGGTCATCGAGAACTTCATGACCTCCTCGGCAAAATATGCCGATATTCTGCTACCGGACCTGATGACCGTTGAGCAGGAAGACATTATCCCGAACGATTACGCCGGGAATATGGGCTATCTGATCTTTATCCAGCCCGCCACCGCGCCGAAGTTCGAGCGTAAGCCAATTTACTGGATTACCAGCGAAGTGGCGCGCCGCCTGGGTCAGGATGTTTATCAGAAATTTACCGAAGGCCGCACGCAGGAAGAGTGGCTCAAATACCTGTATGCGAGAATGCTCGCAAGGGATCCCGCGCTGCCCTCTTATGAAGAGCTGCGCGCTATGGGCATCTACAAGCGTAAAGATCCGAACGGGCACTTTGTAGCTTATAAAGCGTTTCGTGAAGACCCTGAGAATAATCCACTCGAAACCCCTTCCGGCAAAATTGAAATCTATTCCGCAAGGCTTGCGGAAATTGCTGCGGCCTGGGAGCTGGAAAAAGATGAAACCATAAGCCCACTGCCTGTTTACGCCTCCACCTTCGAAGGCTGGGACGCTGCGGAGCGCGGTACCTACCCGCTGCAAATGTTTGGTTTCCACTTCAAGGCCCGTACCCACTCAAGCTACGGCAATATCGACTTACTCCAGGCCGCCTGCCGCCAGCAGGTGTGGATCAACCCAATAGACGCGCAAAAACGTGGTATCGCCGACGGCGATCTGGTCAGCGTGCTTAACGGACGCGGTGAAGTACGCGTGGAAGCAAAAGTGACGCCGCGCATCATGCCGGGCGTGACGGCAATGGGCCAGGGCGCCTGGCATAACGCCAATATGGCAGGCGATCGTATCGATTATGGCTCCTGTATGAATACGCTCACCACCCAACGCCCTTCGCCGCTGGCGAAAGGCAATCCGCAACACACCAATCTGGTCGAAATCAAGAAGGCGTAAGGAGTAGCTGATGACTACGCAATATGGATTTTATATTGATTCGGGCCGCTGCACCGGCTGCAAAACCTGCGAGCTGGCCTGCAAGGACTACAAAAACTTGGGGCCGGACGTCAGCTTCCGCCGTATTTATGAATATGCGGGCGGCGACTGGACGGAAGACAACGGCGTTTATCAGCAGAACGTCTTCGCCTACTACCTGTCGATTGCCTGCAACCACTGCGAAGATCCGGCCTGTACCAAAGTCTGTCCGAGCGGCGCGATGCACAAGCGTGACGACGGGTTTGTGGTGGTGGATGAAGACGTGTGCATCGGCTGTCGTTACTGCCATATGGCCTGCCCGTACGGCGCGCCGCAGTACAACGCCGAAAAGGGCCATATGACCAAATGCGACGGCTGCCATGAGCGTATCGCCGACGGCAAAAAGCCGATCTGCGTCGAGTCCTGCCCGCTGCGCGCGCTGGATATGGCGCCCATCGCTGAACTGCGCAAGAAGTACGGCGCCCAGGCCGCTATCGCCCCGCTTCCCGCGGCGCATTTCACCAAGCCGAACATCGTTATTAAACCCAACGCCAACAGCCGTCCCTGCGGGGATAAAACCGGCTATCTGGCCAATCCGAAGGAGGTGTGAGATGGGTAACGGATGGCATGAATGGCCGCTGATGGTCTTTACCGTGCTCAGCCAGTGCGTGGCGGGCGGTTTTATCGTTATGGGACTTGCATGGCTATCGGCGAGCAACAACAGCGAACTGCAAAACAAAATCGTGCGGTCGATGTTCTTTCTGTGGGCGCTGATGGGCATTGCCTTTCTTGCTTCAGTCATGCACCTCGGCTCGCCGCTGCGCGCATTTAACTCTCTTAACCGTATCGGGCATTCCCCCCTCAGTAATGAAATCGCCAGCGGCTCGCTGTTCTTTGCCATGGGGGGATGCTGGTGGCTTGTAGCCATACTGAAAAAAATGCCTGCCGCGCCGGGTAAAATCTGGCTGCTGCTGACAATGGTATGCGGGTTGATTTTTGTCTGGGCCATGACTCGGGTATATCAGATTGATACCGTCCCGACCTGGTACAACAGCTATACAACGCCGGGCTTTTTCCTGACCGTCTTGCTTGGCGGTCCGCTGCTGGGGGGGCTTTTGCTGCGCGCTGCCGGCTTTCCGCTTAAAAATGCAAAGCTCGCCACCCTTAGCGTACTGGCATTGTTCGTCGCGATAAGCCTTGCGATCCTGCAGGCGTTTAGCCTGGCGGGTATTGGCAGTTCCGTTCAGCAGGCAGCCGCCTTGCTGCCGCATTACGCGTCTGTCCAGGCCTGCCGTATAGCGCTGCTGGCGCTGGGTCTGGGCTGCTGGATTTGTCCCCTGGTTCGCCGCACGCCGCCTGCAACGCTCGGGTTGCTGGTTGGTTTCCTGCTGGTTGTAACCGCAGAGTTAATCGGCCGCGGTATCTTCTACGGTTTGCATATGACCGTCGGCATGGCGGTTGCGGGTTAAAATAAACTGCGCGGGGAAGCCCGCGCGGCTTTTATCAGCATAAAATAAGGTGGAAAAATGTCATTTAACCATTCCCAGAGGCTGGCGTCTGTCGCCCTCACGGGGCGCGTGCTGGGCGTGCTGTACCGTCAGGATCCGCAAGGCCAGGACGCGGCGCCGCTCTATGCCGCCCTCGCGGATCCGCTTTGGGCCGAACAATGGCCGGCGCAGTCTGCGCAGCTTGCCGATATCGCAAGGCGCATGGCGGAGGGAATTGCGCATGCGCAGGAGCCGCTTAGCGAAGCTTATCAACGGCTATTCGTTGGGCCTCACGCGCTGCCCGCTGCGCCCTGGGGCTCGGTCTATCTTGATAAAGAAAACGTGCTGTTTGGCGACTCCATGCTTGAGCTGCGCCGGTGGATGCGCGAGAACGGCATAGCCCACCAGCCGGAGCAAAACGAGCCGGACGATCATATAGGCATATTATTGATGCTGGCGGCATGGCTTGCGGAACAAGGGCAGCGGCAGCGCCTCGACGAACTGCTCGCCTGGCATCTTTTGCCGTGGGCCGGCCGCTTTCTTGAGCTGTTTACGCAAAACGCCGGCCACCCTTTCTACCAGGGCCTGGGCGAGCTGACTCGCCTGACGCTTGCCGACTGGCGCGAAGGCATGCTGATACCGGTTGCCGGGAAAGAAATTTATTACTGAAAACGGGTGGATAACGCTTTCGCTTATCCACCGGCCTGCTTGCCGTGCGCTTTTCTCCGCTCATATTTCCTGACGATAAGTTACACCGTCACCTGAGAAAAATATTTTTAAGACAATTCTTTACGATACGCGGTCAGCCGAGACGGCATAAGGGCCGTCAATAATTCATTCCATGAATCATTAGGCAATGAATGATTGCCCCGACTGGCATCCTCCCCGGCGCGTTGCTATAGCTTTCAACACCCTGCCGACACAAGGCATAACAACAGAGCGACCCTTTGGTGGCTATAACACGTGCAACAGGGAGACACACCGCAATGCAAAACGCACCCTTCATAAAACGTACCCTTTTGGGTGCTCTGGCGCTGATACTGGCGCTCGGGCTGCTGGTCTGGGGTATTGGACCGGAAACCATCCGGGCGCGTCAGGTCGATTTGGTTTATCTCGGGCAACAGCATCTGATTCTGGTATTCAGCTCGATGGCGCTGGCGCTGCTGGTCGGCATTCCGAGCGGCATTCTGCTAAGCCGCCCCGCGGCGCGCCGCTGGGCTGAATACGTGATGCAGATCTTTAACGTCGGCAATACGCTGCCGCCGCTGGCGGTACTGGCGCTGGCGATGGTGATTATCGGCATCGGCGACAAGCCGGCGATCGTCGCCCTCTTCCTCGCCTCCTTACTGCCGATTGTGCGTAACACCTACGCCGGGCTGTGCGGCGTTCCCGCCTCGTTGATTGAAGCGGCGAACGGCATCGGCATGACCAAATGGCAGCGTCTGCGCCAGGTGGAATTCCCGAACGCCTGGCCGGTTATCCTGTCCGGGATCCGCATCGCTACGGCTATCAACGTCGGCACCGCGCCGCTTGCCTTCCTGATTGGGGCGAGCAGCTACGGCGAGCTTATTTTCCCGGGCATCTATTTGAATGACTTCCCGACGCTGATTCTCGGCGCGGCGGCGACCGCCATATTTGCTCTGATTCTCGATATCGCGTTAGCCGGGCTGGGCCGGTTTTTAAGCCCGCACACCGCGAAATAACAATAATAAGGAGCGTTGAATGAAACCATTTATACGTCTGCTGACCGCCCTCGCGGCCGCCACGACGCTGCTGGCAGGCGCCGCCCGGGCGGAACCTATCGTGCTGGCCACCAAAGGCTTTACCGAGCAGCATATTCTCTCGGCCATGACCACGCAGTACCTGCGTAAAAAAGGCTTTCAGGTCACGCCTAAGACCAATATCGCCGCGGTGATTTCCCGCAATGCGATGGTCAATAAACAGATCGATATGTCCTGGGAATACACCGGCACCTCGCTGATTATTTTTAACCATATCAACAAGCGCATGACGCCTCAGGAGTCCTACGAAACGGTTAAGAAGCTGGATGCGAAACTGGGTCTGGTCTGGCTTAACCCTGCGGATATGAACAACACCTACGCCTTCGCCATGCAGCGTAAGCGCGCCGAAGAGGAAAACATCAACACCATGTCGGACCTGGTAGCGAAAATCGAGCATATCCGGCAGACCGAGCCGAAAAAGAACTGGATGCTGGGCCTGGACCTGGAATTTTCCGGGCGCAGCGACGGCATGAAGCCCCTGCAGGAGGCCTACAATATGCCGCTGGATCGGCCGCAGATTCGCCAGATGGACCCCGGCCTTGTGTATAACGCGGTGCGCGACGGCTTTGTCGATGCGGGCTTGGTTTATACCACCGACGGGCGGGTTAAGGGCTTTGATTTGAAAGTTCTTGAAGACGACAAGGGCTTCTTCCCAAGCTATGCGGTAACCCCCGTAGTGCGCAAAGAAACCCTCGCCGCCAACCCGGGCCTTGCAGAGGCCATGAACACCCTCTCCGGCCTGCTGAACAACGACGTGATATCCACCCTGAACGCCAGGGTCGATATCGACCATGAATCCCCGCAGCAGGTAGCCCGCGAATTCCTGCAGCAAAAAGGCTTGCTCTAAGGAGGCATCATGGACACGTTGCACTACATGATTGATAACGCTGGTTATCTCGGCAGCCTGACGCTTCAGCACCTGTGGCTGGTGCTGCTGGCGGTAGGCCTGGCGATTGTTATCGGCGTCCCGCTTGGGATTTTAATCGTCCGCCATAAATGGCTGGCAACGCCGGTGCTGGGCATCGCCACCGTTGTGCTGACCATTCCGTCCATCGCGCTGTTCGGGCTGATGATTCCCCTCTTCTCGCTGATTGGGCAGGGAATCGGCGTGCTGCCGGCTATCACCGCCGTCTTTCTTTATTCGCTGCTGCCGATCGTGCGCAACACGCACACCGCGCTGGACAGCATTCCGCCGGGCCTGCGTGAAGCGGGACGCGGCATCGGCATGACTTTCTGGCAGCGTCTGCGCTGGGTTGAAATTCCGATGGCCCTGCCGGTGATTTTCGGCGGCATCCGCACGGCGGTGGTGATGAATATCGGCGTTATGGCTATCGCCGCCGTTATCGGCGCGGGCGGCCTGGGGCCTGCTGTTACTTAACGGCATCGGCGGCAGCGATATTCGCATGCTGATTGCCGGCGCCGTCATGATTTGTGTTTTAGCGATCGTACTGGACTGGCTGCTTCATCGCCTGCAGCTGGTACTGACACCGAAGGGGATTCGATAATGATAAAACTGGAAAACCTCACCAAACAGTTCGTTCAGAAGAACGGGCAGACTTTTAACGCGGTTGATAACGTGAGCCTCAACGTGCCCGAAGGCGAAATGTGCGTGCTGCTCGGCCCTTCCGGCTGCGGTAAAACCACCACGCTTAAAATGATCAACCGCCTGATAGCGCCAAGCGGCGGCAATATTCTGATTAACGGCAAGAACACCAGCGAGCTTGATACCGTCACGCTGCGCCGCAACATCGGCTACGTTATCCAGCAAATCGGCCTGTTCCCGAACATGACCATTGAAGAGAATATTACGGTCGTGCCGCGCATGCTGGGTTGGGAAAAGGCCCGCTGTAAGGAGCGCGCCGCCGAGCTGATGAGCATGGTCGCGCTGGATCCGACTAAGTATATGAATCGCTACCCGCGCGAGCTGTCCGGCGGGCAGCAGCAGCGTATCGGCGTGATTCGCGCGCTGGCCGCGGATCCTCCGGTTCTGCTGATGGATGAGCCTTTTGGCGCCGTCGACCCGATCAACCGCGAGGTTATCCAGAACGAGTTTCTGGAAATGCAGCGCCAGCTGAAGAAAACCGTGATGCTGGTCAGCCACGATATCGACGAGGCGCTGAAGCTGGGCGACCGTATCGCCGTTTTCCGCCAGGGTAAAATCATCCAGTGCGCAAGCCCGGACGAGCTGCTGGCGAAACCGGCCAATGAATTTGTCGGCTCTTTTGTCGGCCAGGACCGCACGCTCAAGCGCCTGCTGCTGGTGCAGGCCGGCGACGTGACGGATCAGCAGCCGACCATTACGGCGCGAGAGTCCACCCCGCTGCCGGAGGCTTTCGCCACCATGGACGACAACGACATGCGCTCGATTACGGTCGTAGACGGCGCGGGCAAGCCGCTGGGCTTTGTGAAACGCCGGGAGGCGCGCGGCGCGACGGGAGTTTGTGCCGACATGCTGCATCCGTTCCGCGTAACCGGGCGCGCGGAGGAAAACCTGCGCATCGTGCTGTCAAAACTCTACGAGCACAACATGGTGTGGATGCCGATTACCGACGAGGAAGGACGCTACAGCGGGGAGATTTCGCAGGACTATATCGCCGACTACCTCAGCTCGGGCAAAACGCGCCGCGTGCTGAATATTCATCAGCCGTAAAAAAACAACCCATACTCGCCGCGAGTATGGGTTTTCTTTGTTAATCCCTCGCACCGCTCGTAATCGCCGCTATATCCTGCGGACGTAAACGGATTTCCGCCGCGCGACGATGCGCCTGCATCCCTTCCGTACGGCTCTGGCGAACGGCAGGCTCGGCAACGGCCGCGATGCCGCGATCGTCAATCCACTGATGGGTGCAAATCTTCACGTAGGCGCCGACCCACAGGCCCCCGGTGTAACGCGCTGCGGCCATGGTCGGCAGCGTATGGTTGGTGCCGCAGCATTTATCGGAGAACACCACGCTTGCGTTCTGGCCGATAAACAACGAGCCGTAGTTGCGAATCCTGCCGGCGGTGGCGTGCGGATCCCGGGTATGCACCTGCAAATGCTCCGTCGCCATATGATCGGCCCAGGCGACGAGCTGCGCCTCATCGCGGCATACCACGATTTCCCCCTGCCGGCGCCAGGCCTCCCCGGCCGTTGCCGCCGTAGGAAGATTTTCCAGCTGCCGTTCAATTTCGGCCAGCGTTTCCTGCGCGATGCGCGGGCTGGTGGTCGCCATGCCGACGCGGGTGTGTATGTCATGCTCCGCCTGCGCCAGCAGGTCGGCGGCCAGAATTTGCGGATTCGCGCTGTCGTCGGCAACCACGTAGATCTCGCTTGGCCCGGCGAGAGCGTCAATGCCGACCTTGCCAAACACCTGCCGCTTGGCTTCGTTAACAAAGGCGTTCCCCGGCCCGACAATTTTATCCACCGCCGGCACCGTTTCCGTTCCCCAGGCCATGGCGGCGATAGCCTGCGCGCCGCCGACTTTGAAGATGCGATGGGCGCCGGCGAGATGGCAGATAGCGATCATCGCCGGGTGCGCGCCCGGCGGCAGGCAGGCGATGATTTCATCGCATCCCGCCACCACCGCCGGCACGATGGACATCACCGGCGCGGACAAAATGGGATAACGCCCGCCCGGCACATAGCAGCCAACCTTTTGGATCGGAATAATACGGTGCCCCAGATGCACTCCGGGCAGGGTCTCCACTTCCAGCGGCTTCATGGTCGCCAGCTGCGCCTCGGCAAATCGCTTCACCTGGGCGATGGCAAATTCGCTGTCCTTACGCGTTTGCGGATCAAGGTCCGCCAGCGCGCCGTCGATTTCGCTTTGGGAAACCTCAAAGTTCTCCGGCACCGTGTTGTCGAACCTTGCGCAGAAGTCGCGCAGCGCGGCGTCGCCCTGCGCCTTCACCTGGTCAATAATAGCGCTGACCTTGTCCGTCAGCGCCAGGTCCGCCTGCGTATCCTGCCCCTGCGGGCGTTTGATAAACTGCACGTCGCCTTCGTTAATCGCGGCCATTCTTTACTCCTCCATTTGACCCAGTTTAATTTGCGCCAGCAGCGCCAGATGATCGTAAACCACCCATTCGTCGACGATTTTGCCGTTCACGATGTGGTAGTGAGACATGCCCATCACGAACAGACGCTCGCCGGTCGGTTTGCCCAGCTCGCCGTAGCCCAGATGATGGCCTTCCATAATCCAGCGCACCGCAACCTTGGTTCCGCCTTCCTCGCAGGGGTTAGAGCAGATATGCTGCGGCATCCACGCCCCGTCCGGGATCATGCCGATCAGCGCCAGCGTCTGGTGAATCACCGCCGCCTGGCCGTACAGCTCTTTCATTAACGGGCCGTGCCACTGCACGTTCGTGGCGTACACGTCTTTAATTTTGCCCAGCATGCGGCGGTTGTAGATTTCGTGCAGCCAGCGCAAACACTGCTCTTCGATATCGGTGTGGGCGATGGAGACGTCGCACGCCATTTCCGGCGGATACTGCCCCACCATGCGGCGGTTTTCCCCGATATCCGTCACGCGGAAGCCCTTATCGAACTGCTCCTTCGCCATGCCCCAGGCCACCGCGTCGGTATCAAGGCCGAGCTGGCGCATCATGGACATATTGTCGCTGACCACCCACTCGCGGTAGATCTTGTTTTCGTGGATCATGCAGTCCGCCACGGTACGGGTAACGAAGGTGCGGTTGGTGGGTTTGCCGAGGTGGCTGTACTGCGTATGGCGGCCGCTGCCCGTCACCAGGTGCGAGGTATAAAAGCCATCCACGTCATTGCCGTTCCAGATAACCTGGGTCGCCATGCCGCGGCGTTCAGGAAAAGCGATCAGGCGCTGCAAAGTATCCTGCACCACCTGCTCGCGGTTATACATGGTGCCCAGCGCGTTATATAAAACGCAGTTATGCGTGTAGTGGGTATAAATTAACCCTACGTCGCGTTCATCCCATATTTTATGCGTACAGCGCACGATATAATCGACAATATCGGTATAGCAATCATCAAACCCGCGTAATGACTGCACGCGCGGCCGTTTTTCAGGCACAAGGTCGATAAAATCGCGGCGCTCCACCTGTAATACAGGATCGTCACGGGTGGATTTGGCATTGGTTTTTTCAGAAACTACCGGCGTTTTATTTGTCGTTTCAGTTGAAGACATATAACCTCCTGCGTTCTATGGATGCGCTGAGAATTACCCGGCACACGCTATTTAGGATGTAATTACCCCTCGCCCGGAACGGGCGATAATGCTTTTCTTTTATGCGGACAGCACGATCCCCTGATAAATTAATTACCCTTATCAGATGATTTATTTTTCAGAGGGGAAGATCTCCCCCCTGATATTAATTAAAAATCTGTGACCAGATGGCTAATTCGTCAATGCCGAGATATTCGCGAATAATTAAGCCGTCGCGTAATTCAAGCTGGCTGATGCCGGTAATGGAAATGGGGCGGCGTGTCGGCGCGCCGAATTTGCCGTAGCCGTCATGCCAGGTTAACAGCGACCAGCGTAACGAAAGCCGGACGGGCTCGTTGGCGTCACGACGGACAATCAGGTGGTGCAGCTGGGTTTCGCAGTCGGCGAACGAGGCCCGGTAGCCTGACAAAAACGCCCCGATATCCTGCTCGCCGGTACGCAGCACGTGCGCCGGCCCGTGCAGGGTCGCCGCGGGATGATAAAGCCCGGGCACCACGCCGCTGTTACCGCCCGCCCACATGGAGAGGTAGCGCTCCACCAGTCCCGCCAGCGGCCCGTCGACGTCGTCGCCTTCCGGCCCTCCCGCCCAGCGCGCGTCAAGCTCTTCCGCGGGCGTATTTTGCAGGCCGATCTCCCGGCGGGCGTTCGCCAGCTGCTGCGCAAAATTACGCACGTCGAGCCCGATTTGCGTCGCTATTGCGGCGCGATCCTGTAAAAGCCACTCCTGGCGCACCGCGCCGTCGGCGCAGATCCGATCCGCCCAGGTGCGAACCCACACTGATTTACCGCTCGGCTTGCCGAAAAAACCTTCCCCCTGGTGCTGAATACAGGCCAGCGTGCGCTGCGCGGCGTAGTACTCAAACCCCGGCGTATGGCTGCACAAAATATCTTCGGTCAGCACGGTGCGCTGGGGGAAGCTGTGCATGGCCTCAAGCGTAAGCCGCATAAACTGAGAAAGGTCGTTAAGCTGCTTTTCAGGGGTGTGGAAAACCACCGGCGTGGCGTAAAAGTCCGCCAGCTGGCCTATGTCTTTTTGCTCCCACACCACGTGGGTCAGGGTCAGAATAAACTGCTGTATTGAATCAAACTGGGGGCTAAAGCCCGGCAACCTGGTCATTCAACCTCCTGCGGCTGGAACACGGACAGTCCGTCTTTTTCGACCACGCCAAAATGCGGACGCCGGGCCGAATGGCGTACTACCAGAGCGCCGGGCACTACAACCTGCTCCGGCTTAATGCTTTCGCTTTCAATCTGTTTCATCAGCAGCGCGATAGTCGCGCTCACCATCTCATCCACCGGCTGCGAAGCGGAGGTCAGAGCGTAAGAGGGCCAGCCGGACGGGCCGGTGTCGTCATAGCCGATGACCGATACGTCTTGCGGAATGCGCAGGCCAAACTCGTAGCGGGCAACGTCCATCACGGTAAGCGCCATATGGTCATTGGCGGCAAAAATAGCGTCCGGCGGCTGCGGCGCGGAAAAGAGCTGGCGGGCCGCGCGCGCGGTTTTTTGCGCATCGTAATCTCCCTGCACCACCCGTATATCCTCAATGCCTTTTCCCCGCAGAAGGTTCACAAAGCCGTTCTGCCGCGCCAGGTTAACCGACGAGTCCGCGAGGGCCGGCGACATAGGCAAAGCGCTTATGCTCGCCGGCGAGTAAAAATTCGGCTATCTGGCGGGCGGCGGCTTCGTTATCGGTATTCACGCTTGAGGCCACGCCGTTTTCTTCGCTGCGGTTAAACAGCACCACCGGAATGCCCGCGGCCAGACACTCCTCGGAAAGCTCAATGGACAGCGACACCGAGGCCAGCACGATGCCGTCGACCCTGTACTGCATGATCTGGTCAAAAATCCTGTCCACGTTGCCGTCGCGATCGCCGACGAACAGCAGCAGGTGATAGTTAAGCTCGTCCAGCTTCTGCGCCAGCGCTTCCAATACCTGCGGATAAAACTGGTTGTCGAAATAGGACATCACCACGCCGACGATGCGCGAACGTGCGGTGTTCAGCGAGCGGGCGATAGCGTTGGGCCGATAGCCAAGCTCGCGAGCGGCCTTCAGTACTTTTTCACGCGTGGCGGGCGAAATGCTCGCCCCCGGCGTGAAGGTGCGCGATACCGCAGATTGTGACACCCCGGCGATTTGCGCCACCTGCTGTGAGGTCACGGGCCCAAAAGTCTTACGTTTCATTGTCGCTGTTCCTTATCAACATTCCCGTCATGACACATCTGAAATAAAAACAGGGGCTTGCATCAGTGTAACGGACCGCGGGGGGAATACCAGTGCGGCCATTTTCACCCCCCGCCGGAATGTCTGTTTTTTATACTTACACCATCTTTGCATGCGTATGCAACAGCCAAAATTATTTTTTTCACATTTACAAACTCTACCTTTACAAAACTGAAACCTTTTCGTAACTTCAACGATTGAATACGTATGCATAGAAAACAAAATACACCGTCAGTTTTACCGGCGACAGCGGGTTCAGACCTAAAAACACAGCCGGTTAATGCCGTACTTGATTGGTAATAACCCATTAATATTTAAGAGGTTCACCACCATGTTTCGTGCCCTTTTTCGTCGATCCGAAGTCAGACTCTTTTTTACCATCAGCGTGCTGTTTTACATCTGTATCCACAGCATTGACGCCTTCCTCGCCCCGATGCTGATTAGCGAAGGGATGCAGCCGGAGGTGGTGGGAATGATCATGGGCGCCAGCGGGCTTGCCACCCTGTTCGTGCGCTTTCCGATTGGCATTCTTTCGGATGTGGTAAAGAGCCGGAAGATATTTATCCAGTTCAGCCTGCTGCTGCCGCTGGTCACCTGGCCCATCGCCTATCTGCACCCGAACGCCACCACGCTCTACCTCGCCAAAGCCGCGGATGGCTTCACCGCCGCCACTTGGGTGCTGTACAACATCCTGTTTATTCGCTATTTCGACAGGAAAGACGCGCCCGCCGCCGTCGCCCTGCTCGCGCTGGCCGGGCCGCTGGGCGTCTTCCTCGGCAACTGTATTGGCGGCGCGCTGATCCACTTTTTCGACAAAAACATTGGCTACTTCGTCTCCAGCGTTTCCGCGCTGCTGGCCCTGATTCTCACCACCCGCATTAAAGAAATTCACGATGCCGCCCGCGCGCCCACCCTTAAAGCCTGTATTGCCGGCGCAAAGCGCCAGCTGGGCGACGGCTCCGTCTGGCTTATTGGCCTGCTGGCCACGGTGGTTATTCTGGTGCCTTTCGCCACTCGCGACACCTTAACGCCAATCTATGCGCAGCAGCTCGGCGCCAAAGCGGGCATTCTTACCCTGCTCAGCAACCTGCATCTGATCTTCTACGCGCTGGCTATCGCCCTGTGCAGCTCGGTGTTCTATAAGCGGCTGGGGCTGGTGAATACGGCAGTGCTCGGCATTTTCCTACAGCTGGTATCCACCGTCGGCGTACCCTTTACCAGCAATATGTACCTTATTTATCTGCTGCAATCCGTCGGCGGTTTTTCGTTCGGCATGGCCTTCGCGGTATTTATGTCGCTAAGCGTGGTGAATACCGTCGAAGACGAGCAGTCCACGCGCATGGGGCTGTTTCAGACAATTTATTCCTGCGGCATGTTTGTCGGGCCGGTATTAATGGGCCTGATGCTCCAGCATATTAATTTATCCTCGGGCTATTTATTAATTGGCGTGCTGACATTTATTGCGATGCTGTTAACTCCGCTGGCGGCTCGCAGCGTAAACCAACGGCAAAATAAAATGGCCGCCTGCCCCACGGCGACGGGGAAAATAGCCGCGGCGCAGAATTACGGCAATAAAGCCTAAGCAATCCGACCTTATTTAATTTAACAGCGTCGCCTCCCGTTTATTCGGGCGGGCAAGGCGCGCGTATACCAGTAACGGAGAACATCATGGCGCAGTATTTAAAAAGTCATAAATATTTATCTGCACGTCAGCGGGGCGATATTTTCGCGCGCCGCTGCGAAAAACGCAAAATGCCCCGCGAATTCTCGATCTTCGCCATCGACGTAAAAGAGGCCGGCTGATGCTTACCCTTCCCTCTTCGCCTGATTTCCGTCTGGATGACCAGCGGGCGCTGGTGACCGGCGGTTCCAGAGGCATAGGTTTTGCCGCAGCTGTGGCCCTTGCGCGCGCCGGAGCGCAGGTATGGATAGCCGCCAGGAACGCCGGGCAGCTTAGCGAAGCCGCCGGGCTTGCAGCACGGGACGGCCTGCGGCTCCAAACCCTGGAGCTGGATATTACCGACACCGCGCAGGTCAGGCAGAAGCTGGGCACGCTGCCGGATTTCAACATTCTGGTAAACAGCGCCGGGCTGGCGCGCCATCAGCCTTTTTTGGACGTCAGCGAGGAAAATTACGACGCGGTGATGGCGCTCAACCTGCGGGCGACCTTCTTTCTGAGCCAGCAGGTTGCCCGCCGGATGAAGGCAGGCGGTATCGCGGGCTCCATCATTCATATCTCTTCGCAGATGGGGCACGTCGGCGGCCCCGAGCGCAGCGTTTACTGCGCGTCGAAATTTGCCCTCGAAGGGCTGACCAAAACCATGGCGCTGGAGCTGGGAGAGGCGGGCATCCGGGTCAATACCCTGTGTCCGACTTTTATCGCCACCGAGCTTTCGCGCGCCAGCCTGTCCGACCCGGCGTTCAGCCGCTACGTGCTGGACAATATCAAGCTCAGGCGCCTTGGAACGCTCGAGGACGTGATGGGACCCGTCGTGTTTCTCGCCTCCCCGGCGGCGGCGTTAATCACCGGCGCCGCGCTGCTGGTTGACGGCGGATGGACGGCAACATGAGCGAATCCACCTGTGCTTTTCCGCTACTGGATAACCAACGCGCTCCGCTGATTTTACTGGGCGGCACCCTGTGTAACCACCGCCTTTGGCAGCCGGTTATTAACGCGCTGAACGTCAGCAGCGTCAGCAGCCTGACCCTCAGCGGCGCCGCTTCCGCCCCCGCGCAGGCCCGGCAGCTGCTCAGCGCCCTGCCGCCGCGTTTTTGCCTGGCGGGCTTTTCCCTCGGCGCCATCGTCGCATTGCAGATGCTGGCGGACGCGCCCCAGCGTCTTGCCGGGCTGGCGCTGATTTCGGTTAACCCCTTTAGCGATGCGCCTGATAACGCCGCCGGCCGCCGGGCCGCGGTGCAGGATGCCGCCCGTCAGGGAACGGGCAACTGGCTGAGCGCGACGATGTGGCCGCGCTATGTCGCCCCGGCGCGTCTTGATGACCGGGCGTTGCATGCCACCCTTACCCGGATGGCCGACGAGTGCGGGAGCGAAACTTTTGCCCGGCAAACGGAAATCGCCATCACCCGCGCCGATAACCGCGCCGCGCTGGCGCAATACGGCGCGCCGACGCTAATCCTCAACGGCGGCTGCGACGGTATCTGCACCCCGCAACATCATCTTGCCGCGGCGGAAGCTGCGCCGCACGCACGCTGGATAACCTTGCCGGACAGCGGCCATTTTCTGCCCCTGGAAGCGCCGCTTACGGTGGCCGATGCCCTGCGTAACTGGATAAAGGAGACACTCTTGTGAGAAGCAACACCTTAAAAGCGGCCTTTCGCCGCCGGCAGCCGATTATTAACGGCTGGCTCGCCATCCCTTCCGGCTATAGCGCCGAGATTGCCGGGCACCAGGGCTATGATTCGGTCACCGTCGATATGCAGCACGGCATGATTGACTTCGCCAGCGCGCTGGCGATGCTGCAGGCCCTCTCCGCTACGCCGGCCCTGCCGCTTGCGCGGGTTAACAGCAACGATCCCGCGCAGATTATGCGCCTGCTGGATGCCGGCGCTTGGGGGATCATCTGCCCGATGGTTTCCACCGCGGAACAGGCGCGGCAATTCGTCGCCGCCTGCCGCTATCCGCCGCTGGGCAACCGCTCCTTTGGCCCGGCGAGGGCGCTGCTCTACGGCGGCAAAGATTATCCTCAACACGCCAACGACGAGATCCTGACGCTGGCGATGATTGAAACCCGCGAAGGGCTGGAAAACCTGGACGCGATTCTGGCAACCGACGGGCTGGACGGCGTGTTTATTGGCCCAAACGATCTCTCGCTAACCCTGACGGGCAGCGCCAGCGCCGAGTCCCAGCATCCGGAGATGCTTGCCGCCGTGGAGCTCGTGCTGGCCCGCAGCCGGGAGCATAACAAGCTCGCCGGGATCTTCTGCACCTCCGGCCAGGCCGCGGCGGACCGCCTGGCGCAGGGCTTCAGTTTTGTCACCCCCGCCAATGACGTTATGCAGCTTGGCCGCGCCGCCCGCGAAGCTATCGCGCTGGCGCGCGGTGAAACACCGTCCGCCAGCGGCACATCTGGCTATTAAAGGAGGATCAATATGCAATACGTAACCCTGACCCAGGAAGAAGCGCGCCGCCGTCTGGTGCTGCCGGAAGACCGGGTTTCCTGCAGCGTGGCTTTTATTGACTGTAAGCTGCCGGGCTCGCACCTCAAGCAGAACTACTCTTTTATCGGCCCCGGCGTCACCCAGTCCGCGTCGCAGGTGGTGAATATTCCCGAGGCGCACGGCTTTAATATTGGCGCCGCCGCCATGCCTAAGGGCGTGACGAATAACCTGCATCTGCACTTTACCGCCGAGGTGTTCCTGATTCATGAGGGAAGCTGGCGCTTTCGCTGGGGGGCCAACGGCGAGCATGAAGCAGAGCTCAGCGCCCCGGCCATTTTGTCGATTCCAACGTGGATTTTCCGCGGCTTTACCAACGTCAGCCCGCAGGAAACCAACGGCATGGTGTTCACCGTGCTGGGCGGAGACAACACCGGCGGCATTATCTGGCACCCGTCAATTCTTGACGCCGCCCGCGAATACGGCCTGTACCTGAGCCGTGACAATATGCTTATCGACGTGGAGGCCGGCGATGCCCGGCCCGCCGAAAGCGAGCTGCTGCAGCCGCTGGCTGCTGAACAGATCGCCGCTTTGCGCGATTACTCCGTTGACGAAATGAAGCGGCGAGCGGTGAGCGGCGAGCAGCGGCAGTGGTCAAGCCAGGCGCTGCTGGACGCTATCCTGCCCGGCCACGGCGCGGAGCTGGCGCCGGTTATCGGCTTTGGCATTTCGCAGGATCGCAACAGCGCGCCGCCAATTGTTAACCCCCACGGGTTTTCCGTAGAGTGGCTGCGTATTCAGGATGATCATCGCGTCGGCCTGCACTGCTGTGCGGATGTTCAGGTGCTGATGTTGTTTAAAGGCACGCTGGAGGTGACCTATAACCGGCAGGAAGAGGAAGTGACGATTATCGCCGTGGAAGGCTCCGTTGTATCGGTGCCGGGCGGCTGCTGGCGGCGCTACCGGGCCGTTGATGGTGAGATGGAGGCTACCCTGACCACCCGCGGCGACAGGCGTAAACCGCTTTACTGGGATCGCGACATTATCGAGCAGGCGCAGGCGCATGACCGCTGTATCGATCCGGATGGCTACGTGGCGATCGCCAGTATTTTACCTGCCACGGCGCGGCGGGCCGGCGAAAAAATCGCCCGGCCAGATTAAAGGCGTCTGATTAGCGGTGAGGATCCTGCCATACGCAGGATCCTCCTTTCGCTTTGCGGCCGTTCGCTTCCCGCCGCTCACGAAATCCTAAGCCGTGACGCCTATCTGGAGCCGGGATAAATCGATGTACTGCGCAAGCTCGCGCTGTTCGGCGCGCGGCAGGTACGGCAGTTCGCCCACCAGCGGGCCAGGCAGTTTTTTGCGCAGCACGTCGATAATTTCGGCGTAGTGGGCAAGGCCCGGATTGATGCGGTTCGCCACCCAGCCCACCAGCGGCAGGCCGTCGTTGGCAATGGCCTGCGCGGTCAGCAGCGCATGGTTGATACAGCCTTCCTGAATGCCCACCACCATCAGCACGGGCAGCTGTTCCTGCACCACCCATTCCGACAGCGGCCGCAGGTCGTTCATCAGGCTGCGCCAGCCGCCGGTGCCTTCGACCACGACGTGATCGGCCTGGCCCGACAGGCGCGACAGGCCGTCGGACAGCAGCGTGTAGTTGATGGGGCAGCTGTGGTTTACGCTGCTTTCCTCTTCGCTCAGGGCGATGGGGTTAATGGCGGCGTAAGGCAGGGCCAGCGACGAAACGCTTTGCAGAACCAGCGCGTCTTTATTACGCAATCCTTCTGGCGTTTCTTTGCTTCCTTTGGCTACCGGCTTATAGCCGACAACGCATTTGCCGCTGGCGGCCAGCGCCTGCAGCAGGGCGCGAGACACCACCGTCTTGCCGACCGCGGTATCGGTGCCTGTAATAAAGAAACGCTTAAGCATGGTAACTCCCGGGGTAGTACACAAAAACTAGTTAGAAATTTGAATAATTCAGTTCCGGAAGTCTAAAAGAAGAGTGGATTGACCAGATTGAGATAGCGCAATTTTTAGTGGATCAATGAAAATGATTATCCTTGCAGCAGGCGAATCAGTAACGAACCGTTATACATTGCGTCTTTTACCAGCGCCGCGCCCGCCATTGTGCCGCGGTGGTTGTACTGGGTGCTTTCGACAATCATATGCTGGGCGTAGGCCGGTAAAGCCTGCTGGCGAATGCAGCTTGCAATGGCCGGATGGAGAATATCCGCCGCGCGGTTAAGGGGCGAACCTATCAGAATCTTTTGAGGGTTAAACAGGTTCACCATAATGGCGAGAATACGCCCTACGTTTACGCCGACGCCCAGAATAATATCTTTGGCAAGAAGATCGCCCTGCAGGGCCGCATCGCAAAGGGACTCCACCGTCAGGGGCTGCTCGTGCAGCATTGAGCCCATCGACTGGTTCATGCGCAGCTGGGCCAGCTCCAGCACGCTTTCGACGCTGGCGATGGTTTCCAGACAGCCGTGGTTGCCGCAGTAGCAGCGCTTGCCGTAGGGATCGACCTGCGTATGGCCAATCTCTACCAGGCTGCTGCTGCCAGCGTGCAGCAGGCGGCCATCGGTGATCACTCCTGCGCCCACGTTATGATCGATAACCACCTGAATAACGTCGCGCGCGCCGCGGGATGCGCCAAACAGCCCTTCGGCCATCGTCCAGGCGCTGATGTCGTGTTGAATAAAGACCGGCACGCCGGTATGGTTTTCCAGCACTTCCCCCAGCGGCATATCGCAGACGTCATAAAACGGCATCCGGTGCACGATACCGCGCACCGTATCGATAATACCCGGCAGGGTAATAGCGATGGCGGTCAGGCGTTCGAGCTTGTCCTGATGGCGGATAAAAAAATGGTCCACCTGGCTGATAACACGCTCCAGCAGCGGGCTCGGGTCTTCGGTCGGCAGGGATAGGGTGTCTTCGACGATCAGCTGGCTGCTGAGATCGTGCAGGCCAAGCGAAATTTCGCCGCGGTTAATGCGTACCGAAAGATAATGCCAGGCCTCCGTTTCCAGCATCAACCCCACCGCCGGACGGCCGCGGCTGCCGGGATCCTGGATTTCCGTCTCCTGCACCAAATGCGCTTCGAGCATTTCGCGCACGATTTTAGTAATGCTGGCCGGAGCAAGCTGCGCCAGACGAGAAAGATCGATACGCGATACCGGGCCATGGCTGTCAATGAGGCGGTAAACCACGCCCGCATTCGTTTGTTTAATCTGATCGATATGGCCCGGTTGGCTGTCAGCAACCACGTGGTACTCCCTTTATTTTCGCGCTTCGAAATAAACTTTCGGCTATGGTGAAACACTTCAAGCGGGGTAGTCAAATATTTACGTAGGGTTGTGATTTACCGCACATAATAGACTGGTTTTACGCTTATTTTAGCCCACAAGTCGCCTCGGTTAACAGCTCGCTGATACGAAGCGCGGCGTTTGAGAGCTCACGATGTTTAGGCCACACCAGCCACATCTCCGAGCGCGCCTCCTGCTCCTGCAAAGGCAGCCACACGACGTCGCTGACCCGCACGCGCTTAAAGGAGGCGGGCAAAATCGAGACCCCAAGCCCTGCGGATACCAGGCCGATAATCGTCATCGCCTCCCCCACTTCCTGGGTGATATAGGGTGAAATACCGCAGCGGTGCAGCAGGCCGAGAATATCGTCATACAGGCCGGTGCCGACGTGGGGATCAAAGAACACGAAAGGCTCGGGCGCCAGATCCTGAAGGGAGATAGCTTTACGCCCGGCCAGCGGGTGATCGCGGTGCACCATCGCCAGCAGCGGCTCGCGCAGCACCAGCTTCCACGCCAGCGTATCCGGCAGGCGCGTATTGCGCATTAGCCCCAGATCCAGCTCGCCGTCGTTGAGCGGTGCGATTTGCTGGCGGGTATTGATTTCACGCATCTGAATATGCACGTCCGGATAGCGTTTTCTGAACGTTGACAGGCTGTCCGAAACGCCTTTCATAAAGGGCGCGGAAGAGGTAAACCCGATGCGTAGCTCCCCCGTTTCCCCCTGATGCAACCGCCCGGCTCGCGCCGCCGCCGCTTCAACCTGCCCGAGAATCTGGCGCGCATCGGTCAAAAACTGCTGCCCCGCCGCCGTAAGGTTCACGCTGCGGTTGGTGCGCGCCAGCAGCCGGGCGCCGATTTGCTGCTCGAGGATCTGAATTTGCTGGCTTAACGGAGGCTGAGAGATACGCAAACGCGCGGCGGCGCGCCCGAAATGCAGCTCTTCCGCCACCGCGACGAAATAGCGCAGATGCCGTAGTTCGATATTCATATTTTAAACATATCAATTGAGATTATTAATATATTAGACAGAACATTCGCCGTTTTCTACTCTGGGGGAACGCAGGCAACAACACATCGTTTTAAGGATTGATTTTGAGCCGTACATCCTCCGTCAGCTCCGCTCCGGCACCGGACGTTGACGACAGTATTTCCGTCAGGCCGGCAGCGGCCGCCTATATTAAACGCGGTTCGCCCCAGTTTATGCGCGTCACCCTGGCGCTTTTCTCCGCCGGACTTGCCACCTTCGCTCTGCTTTACTGCGTGCAGCCCATTTTGCCGGTGCTCTCCCATGAATTCGGCGTCTCGCCCGCCAGCAGCAGTATTTCCCTGTCGATATCCACCGCCATGCTCGCCACGGGGTTACTGTTCACCGGGCCGCTTTCCGACGCCGTCGGCCGCAAGCCGGTCATGGTGACGGCCTTGCTGCTCGCCTCCTGCTGCACGCTGCTTTCCACGATGATGACCAGCTGGCACGGCATCCTGCTGATGCGCGCGCTGATCGGCCTTTCCCTGAGCGGCGTGGCCGCCGTGGGCATGACCTACCTTAGCGAAGAGATCCACCCGAGCGTCGTGGCCTTCTCTATGGGGCTGTACATCAGCGGGAATTCGATTGGCGGCATGAGCGGGCGCCTGTTAAGCGGCGTACTCACGGACTTCTTTAGCTGGCGCGTTGCGGTGGCGGCGATTGGCTGTTTTGCCCTCGCCTCCGCCCTGATGTTCTGGAAAATTCTGCCGGAGTCGCGCCACTTCCGCCCTTCTTCGCTGCGCCCTAAGACGCTGTTTATTAATTTCCGGCTGCACTGGCGCGACGAGGGGTTGCCGCTGCTGTTTGCCGAAGGTTTTTTACTGATGGGGGCGTTCGTCACGCTGTTTAACTACATCGGCTATCGCCTGATGGAAGCGCCGTGGTTCTTAAGCCAGGCGGTGGTGGGCCTGCTTTCCGTCGCCTACCTGACCGGCACCTGGAGTTCGCCAAAAGCCGGGGCGATGACGGCGAAATTTGGCCGCGGCCCGGTGATGATCTTCTCAACCGGCGTGATGCTGCTGGGCCTGGTGCTCACCGTATTCTCGCCGCTGGCGGTGATTTTCGCCGGCATGCTGCTGTTTTCCGCCGGCTTCTTTGCGGCGCACTCCGTCGCCAGCAGCTGGATCGGGCCGCGCGCGAAACGCGCCAGAGGCCAGGCCTCTTCGCTTTATCTGTTCAGCTATTACCTCGGCTCAAGCCTTGCGGGCACGCTGGGAGGCCTGTTCTGGCACCGGTTCGCCTGGTACGGCGTCGCCGGCTTTATCGGCTCGCTGCTGGTCGTTGCTTTACTGGTCGGAAGCCGCCTGCACCATCGCGTACGTTAACCGCCGTCGGGCCTCGTTTTTATTAACGCTTTTTGCTATTTTCGCTGCGTTAACGACACTCACGAGGCCCTATGGAAAAGCAAAACTATAACCATCTCACCCGCACCTTCCAGCGCCTGTCCCGCTTCGGACACCTCTCGGCGATCGCCGGATGGGACATGTTTACCTGCATGCCGCCGAACGGCAGCGCAGCACGCGGTGAAGCGCTCGCCGAGCTGAGCGTGCTGCAGCATCAAATTCTGACCGATAAAAAAATCGCTACGCTGCTGCAGGCCGCCGCGCAGGAAGAGCTCAACGACGTCGAGCGCGCCAACCTTCGTGAAATGACCCGCCAGTATCAGGAGGCCGTGCTGCTGCCCGAATCGCTGGTCGAAGAAAAGTCGCTGGTGGGCACCCGCTGCGAACACGGCTGGCGCACGCAGCGTCCGGCCAACGACTGGCAGGGCTTCGCGGCCAACCTGAAAGAGGTCGTGCGCGTTAGCCGCGAAGAAGCCAGGCTGCGCGCTGAAGCGAAAGGCATTTCACGCTACGACGCGCTGCTCGATCTTTACGAGCCCGGCATGACGAGCGCCAAACTCGACGTGCTGTTCGGCGACCTGCGCGGCTGGCTGCCGGACCTGCTGCAAAAGGTCGTGGAAAAACAGGCTAAGCAGCCGGCCATCGTGCCGACCGGCCCCTTTGCTACCGCCACTCAGCGCGAGCTCGGCCTGGAGGTGATGCAGCTTCTCGGGTTCGATTTTAACGGCGGTCGTCTGGACGTGAGCGCGCATCCCTTCTGCGGCGGCGTGCCCGAGGACGTTCGCATCACCACGCGCTACGATGAAAACGATCTGATCTCCTCGCTGTTCGGCGTGATTCATGAAACCGGGCACGCCCGCTACGAACAGAATCTTCCGCGCGAATGGCTGGGCCAGCCGGTTTCCCACGCCCGCTCCACGGCGATTCATGAATCGCAAAGCCTGTTCTTTGAGATGCAGCTTGGCCGCAGTAAAGAGTTCCTCAGCCTGCTGCTGCCAAAAATCATTGCCCGCTTCGGCGCGCAGCCCGCTTTCGAAATGCAGAACTTCGTCGCCGTGAATCAGCGCGTTGAACGCGGTTATATCCGCGTGGATGCCGATGAGGTGAGCTACCCGGCGCACGTGGTGCTGCGCTATGAGATCGAACGGGCGCTTATTGAAGGAGAGATTGAGGTGGAAGACATTCCCGCGCTGTGGGATGAGAAAATGCAGCGCTGGCTGGGGCTGTCCACCAAAGATAACTACCGTAACGGCTGCATGCAGGATATCCACTGGACGGACGGCGCGTTCGGCTACTTCCCGTCGTACACGCTGGGCGCGATGTACGCAGCGCAGCTGTTCAACGCCGCGAAACTTGCGCTACCGCAGCTTGAAAGCGACATCGCCGCAGGAAACTTCGCCGCCCTGTTCGACTGGCTAAGCCAGAATATCTGGCAGCACGGCAGCCGCTTTAGCACCTCGCAGCTGATCGTCAATGCCACGGGCGAAGACCTTAACCCGCTGTATTTCCGCAAACATTTAGAAGCACGTTATCTGTAATGCATGGCGCCGGGGATAGCGATTCCCGGCGCTTTCATGCTTCCCGCGCCCTTTGTACATTCCGTTACACGCCGATACCAATCACTCACTGAAGGCGGCGAGCGACAAGCCTATAGTTCATCTCAACGGCCCCGCAGTGGGGTTCACACACAAACAAATTCGAGGATGTCGAGATGAATAAAGTATTAGCTCTGGTTGTTGCAGCGCTCGTGGGTCTGTCTTCCGCTGCTTTCGCCGCTGACACTACCGCGACGCCAGCGCCTGCTGCTACCGCTGCCGCTCCGGCTAAAGCGCCAGCTAAAACCACCCATCACAAAAAACACAAAAAAGCCGCTACCGAGCAGAAAGCTCAGGCTGCTAAAAAGCACCATAAAAAAGCGGTAAAAGCTGAAGCGGCAAAACCTGCTCAGACCGAGCAGAAAGCCCAGGCGGCTAAAAAGCACCACAAGAAAGCGGTAAAAGCTGAAGCGGCAAAACCTGCTCAGACCGAACAGAAAGCGCAGGCTGCTAAAAAGCACCACAAAAAAGCGACCCACGCTGCGACCAAACCAGCTGCACAGCCGGCAGCATAAGGCGACCGGGGGCCGCCCCGGCATTAAAGTCTTAATAAAAACACCCGGTTCGCCGGGTGTTTAGTTTGATGACAGTCGCCCAAAAGCGTGTTTTTTTGGCGTCTGGGGCAGACCAGAAGACGGCATCCATTGTTGATACAGGTTGCTATTTCGCAACCCGGGGTGCAACGATCATTGTCAGTCATCCCGCGCCCGACTCGCCGGGCGTTTACTTCTGGAGTCCGGGTGATGTTGCGACGCTACGGTTTTGAAATCATCCTTTCGCTGCTGATTATTTGCGGCATTATTACCTTCAGCTTCTGGATTTAAAGGCGTAGTACGCTGTTTTTACTCCCACTTTCGGCGCGACCCGTCTATAGTTACCCCATTCATCGGGTTTATACAAAAATCATAATTAATCGCCCCACAGAGAGTGATATGCGCAAAAAAGTTGTATTGCTGTTAGGAGCTTTGTGTCTGTTACCGGCACTGACCCACGCGGATGACGACAGCGCCGCGGAAGTGAAAACGTTGTTTTTTGGCAACGACGACCGCACCCACGTAAAGGATCCCGCTCATTCTCCCTGGGACGCCATCGGCCAGCTGGAAACCGCCAGCGGCAATTTATGCACAGCCACCTTAATTTCACCTCATCTGGCCCTAACCGCCGGACATTGTCTGCTGCAGCCTCCACGGGGCAAACCCGACAAAGCCGTCGCGCTACGCTTTATCTCCTCGAAGGGAAAATGGCGTTACGAAATTCATGATATCGAAGGCCGGGTGGAAAGCACCCTTGGACGACGTTTAAAAGCCGACGGGGATGGCTGGATTGTGCCGCCCGGCGCGGCGCCGCACGATTTCGGCCTGGTGATTTTGCATAACCCGCCTTCGGGCATTACGCCGCTTCCCTTATTTGAAGGCGATCGCGAGGCGCTGACCGATGCGCTAAAAGCGCAAAACCGCAAGGTGACGCAGTCCGGCTATCCTGAGGATCATCTGGACGATCTCTATACGCATACCGACTGCGTGATAACCGGCTGGGCGCAAAAAACCGTTTTGTCGCACCAGTGCGACACGCTGCCGGGCGACAGCGGTTCGCCGTTGATGCTAAAAACCGCAGACGGCTGGCAGCTGATTGCCGTACAAAGCTCGGCGCCGGCGGCGAAAGACCGCTACCGCGCCGATAACCGCGCCATTGCAGTAACCGGTTTTCGCGATCGCTTAGAAGCGCTGGCTAGCCAGTAGCCCGGCGCAGGCCGGGCTATCCTGAGCCTCAGGCAATTTTAATGATAATCATGCCCGCCAGCAGAAAGACCAGCCCCAGCCAGCCTTTGCGATTGAGGCGCTGGCCAAACAGTACCCAGCCCGCGGCGACCGTCGCGGCAATCCCAAACCCGCCCCAGAGCGCATAAGCCAACGAAAGCTCGATGCCTTTAACCGCCTGCGCCAGCGCGCTGAAGGCCGCAAGCACCGCCAGCAGAGAAAGCGCGCCGTACAGCGGACGGCGGAAACCGTCGGAATGCTTAAGTAAAATGTTCGCCGTAATTTCCAGCACGATGGCGGCCAGTAGCCAGGCGGCGTGGATCCATTCAAACGACGGCATGATCACCTCCCCGGCCCGGCTGCGCCCTACGCGTTTTCTTTGCGCCGGTGCCTGATTTAATCAGCGCAATGCCGATCACCAGCGTGGTTAAGCCGATAATTTTCAGCGTTGAGATCGGCTCGTCAAACAGCAGAACGCTAAACAGCGTAATAAATAAAATACCTATGCCTTCCCACATGGCATAGGCCACGCCAAGGGCAATGCGTTTAATGGAGAACGAAAGTAAAATATAGGACAGGGAAATCATCGCCAGCATGAAAATATAACCCAGGTTATTATCACTCATGCTTGACCATTTCATCGACAAGGTGCCGATAATTTCTGCGGCAATAGCCAGAGCTAATAAAATCCAGTAAATCATGGTTTCTCTCCTGACAGAGAAAATAACGGTACGGCGGCTTGTCTTATGCGTTAAAGAATAAGAAAACCGAAAAAAAAGCCGGATAGCCTTGCAGCGCAAGGGATGCGCGCGACGGCGAGATCAGGAGAGCGGAACTATAGCGCGTTGCGCCAGTGTTGTTCACCGGACAGGGAGAAAGCGGAAGGAAAAATAACCGGATGGTTTGTTAATAACGTTTTGAACAGCTTGTTCGCAAACATAATGTCCATAATATTCACAACGTATCCGCGGTATTGCTTCTCATCGGTTGCGGATAGTAAATTGTCCTCAGTAGTCAAACACGGCAAATTTGTACCATATTTTACCTGCCTTCCGCCGGCCCTTTTCATTTCTTTACGTTGCCGTTTAAAAAGCCATTCCTCTATTTCCCAGAGGATAAAAATTAATTAACCGATTAATTGCAGACAGAGAACTGGCGATAAAAACGTCACGCCCTGCCGGGGGCATAAGGAAAGCATAAAAGGTGTGAGCACGGTCAAAGATTCGGCTTCTCACAGGGATCTACATAGAATCCCACAGAGTTATCCACCGATTTTGTGGATAACTTTCGCCACGCCCATGCGCGGCTGACGCATGGGCGAAGGCCAGTGCTACATGCTGTAGCCCGGCTTTTTGGCCAGCGAATCAAAGGCGGGTTTAATCTCTTTGTCGTAGACGTCCTCTTTCCAGCGATCCTGTTCAACCGGCACTAACGCCACCGAAAGCGAAGCGTCCTTCGAGCCGAAATGCTTTTTAACAACGTCGCTCAGCTCTTCCGCCAGAGCCTGTTTTTGCTCGTCCGTCAGCTCGCGCGGGAAATGTTTAACGGTGATATGCGGCACGGTGTTCTCCTTGGTAAGAATAAAAATCGTCATTAACGGGGAAGGTACTGCTCGGGCAATAAGTTAAAGGCAGCCGCAAAGGTTTCAAAGTCGATACCGTGCTTCGCCGAGTCCAGGCGCAAACCGAAACGGGAGCGCAACGCCTGATAAACCGCGGCCGCGTCGGCAAGCTCCTGCTTTTCGCCGCCGGCCGTCAGACGGCGGTTATTCAGCGTGACAGATCTTCCGTCGCTCACGTGCAGGCAGAGCATCAGATGATGGCGGAAATGCGATGCCGGCCAGGTGGCAACGTAATGGTTCGCGACTTCGTAATCCGCGAAATACTGCGGCTGCAGATCGAACCGGTAAAGCGGCAACCACTCGCCGTCTTCGCGCAGGCTAAGCAGATAATCGTCCTCAACGCGCGTCAGGCGATAGACGCCGTGTGGGGTCGTTTGTTCGCCGTCAGCTTCAAAAAGCAGCGGGGCGGTTAGCGTCTTGCCGCCGAACCCCACGTCCGCCAGCCAGCGCTGCTGCCCGAGCGTGACCAGCAGCAGGCGATGCGTGCGGGCAGGCATCTGTTGCGGGCGCATCATCACTACCCGCGCCGCTAAATCTTCCACCTGAAAGCCGATCTCCAGCAGCGCCCGGCGCAGCAGCGCGTTTTGCTCGTAGCAATAGCCGCCCCGCCCCGCGGTCACCAGCTTGCCGAACACGCTGTCATCGTCGAGCAGGATTTTGCGCTCTAACAGCACATCCAGGTTTTCGAAAGGAATGGCGCAGGTATGCAGCAAATGCAGCTGCCGCAGCGTATGCAGGTCCGGCGCGTAGCCGCCCGTAAAACGAATGCGCGCGAAGTAGGCGTTCAGGTCAAAGGCCACAGGATGAAGTCCGTTGCGATGAAAGTCATATCACTATAATGGATTGCCCCAGCGCCATATGATCGATGGTGCGATCACAGCATTTCATTGCGGCGCAGCACTTCCTGTAGATCTTCACGCCGGCGCACCCTCTGCGCGACGGCAAACAGCTTCGGCGTGTGCTTTTCAAACCACGCCTGCCGCGGCCGCCAGCTAATCATCGCCGCGGGATAGGCATCCAGCAGGGTGATCTTTTCTCCGAATATGTAAGGGCCACTTCCGACCTGGTTTTCCATCCATACATAGAGCTGTTCGCGGTAATGATTCGTGCTGGCGAGAAGCTCATCGGCGCCGTTTTGCGTCCAGCGCGCCGGATTATCGCCGTAGGTAAAAGTGGGATAGACGTTGGCGACAAACCAGACCAGCAGCCGGTAAAAACGCTGGCGTTCCGGCGTGTCCGCGGGAGGCGCCAGCTCGGGATGCCTGTCCAGCAGCATCAGGGCGATAGCCGCGCTTTCGGTCATCACCGAGCCGTCTTCAAGCCTGAGCGTCGGCACCTGGCCGAGGGGATTGAGCGTTAACAGCGCATCGCGTTGCGGGCCCGGATCTTCGAATCCCTCGACGTTTTTCCACTGATACGCTTCACCTGTCAAAACAAACATGATTTCAACAATCGCCGAGCCGCAGCCCGGCGCACCGTAGAGTTTGTACATGATGTTCTCCGGTCTAAAGTGATTAAGTGTAGAATACTCCCGGACTTTAAGAGCGATAAGGAAACCCGGCATGAAACCCAAATCAGTGACGCTTTACGATGTGGCGGAGTATGCCGACGTTTCCTATCAGACGGTGTCCCGGGTGATTAACCAGGCAAACCACGTTGCCGAAAAAACTCGGCTGAAGGTCGAGGCGGCGATGGCCGCGCTCAACTACGTTCCCAACCGCGTGGCGCAGCAGCTGGCCGGCAAACCCAGCCAGACCATCGGCCTTGCCACCACCAACCTGTCGCTGCACGCCCCTTCGCAAATTGCCGCCGCCATCAAAACCCAGGCCGGGGGCATGAATTTCAACGTGATGATCTCCATGGTTGAGCAGCCGGGGCTTGCGGCCTGTAAAGCGGCGGTGAACAGCCTGCTGTCACAGCGCGTGGACGGGCTGATTATCAATATTCCTCTCGAAAACGAAGAAGCGCAGGCGGTACAAAACGCCTGCGGCAGCGTGCCGACGCTGTTTCTGGACGTCTGCGCGGAGCTGGAGGCCAATAGCATTATTTTCGACCCCGGCGCAGGAGCGCGCCTGGGCGTGGAACACCTGATCAACCTTGGCCATCGCAGCATCGCCCTGCTCTGCGGGCCGCGGTCCTCCATTTCGGCGCGCCTGCGTTTTGAAGGCTGGCAGCAAACGCTGGCCGCAAACGGACTGACGGCGGCGGCGGTAATGGAAGGCGACTGGAGTTCGCTTTCAGGCTATGAGCAGCTTTCCCGGCTGCTGCGCGAGGGGAAAACGCCCGGCGCGATCGTCGTCGCCAACGATCAGATGGCGCTTGGCGCGCTGCGCGCCCTTGCGGAAGAAGGTTTAGCGGTGCCGGCGGACGTCTCCGTTGTGGGCTATGACGATACCGAAGACAGCGCCTGTTTTATCCCGCCGCTTACCACCATCAAGCAGGATTTCCGCACGCTCGGCAAAGCGAGCGTCAATCGCCTGGTGGAGATGATTCATCACCCCGACGGCCAGCCGCAGCCGCAGGTGCTGCCCGTCGCCCTGGTTGAACGTAAAACCACGGCGGCCCCCGGCGGGAGTTCCCCTTCTGCTAAGGCGCTTGGCGATGCGCTGGCCGTGCTCGCGCGCCAGGTAGCAAGACTGCGCCAGGTTTGAGAGCCGCGTCACCTAATCCCGTCCTGCTGCTTTACAGCCCGTGCTGAAAAAATCATATTACCCTCATATTGTGAGCGCATCGCAAAACAAGCAAGGAATCTGAGATATGATCAAAGCAGGCACCCAGGCTTCCACTCTTGCCTCCGTACTGGCCCGGCGCGACTGGGAAAACCCCGCCGTAACCCAGCTGAACCAGCTCGCCGCCCATCCGCCTTTTGCCAGCTGGCGCTCCCCCGAACGGGCGCGTGAAGACGAGCAGTCGCCGAGCGTGCGCAGCCTGAACGGCGTCTGGAAATTCAGCTACTTTAACCGCCCGGAAGCCGTTCCTGAAAGCTGGGTTGCGCAGGATCTCAACGGCGCGGACGACGTGCCGGTTCCCTCTAACTGGCAGATGCTGGGTTACGATGCGCCGATTTATACCAACGTCACCTACCCGATTCCGGTGAATCCCCCTTTTGTGCCTGCAGATAACCCCACAGGATGTTATTCGCTCACATTCAAAGTTGACGCGCAGTGGCTCGCTGCCGGGCAAAGCCGCATTATCTTCGACGGCGTCAATTCCGCCTTTCACCTGTGGTGCAACGGCAGCTGGATCGGCTACGCGCAGGACAGCCGCCTGCCGTCGGAATTTGACCTCAGCCAGGCGCTGCGCCCCGGTGAAAACCGCCTGGCGGTGATGGTGCTGCGCTGGAGCGACGGTTCCTACCTGGAAGACCAGGACATGTGGCGCATGAGCGGCATTTTCCGCGACGTTACGCTGCTGCATAAGCCGCAAACCCACCTCAGCGATATGCGCGTGGTCACCCGTCTCAATGAGGATTTTACCCACGCCTGGCTGGAAACGCTGGCGGTGGTTCAGGGCGATGAGCAGGACGTGCAGATAGGCGTCCAGCTCTGGCAGGGCGATCGGTTAAAAGGTGAAAAACAGCAGCCCATCGGCGGCGATATCATCGACGAACGCGGCGCCTACAACGATCGCACGACGGTCCGCATTGCCATAGAACGCCCGCTGTTATGGAGCGCCGAAACGCCGAACCTGTATCGCGTGGTGGTGGTGTTAAAAGACAAGCATGGCGCGGTGATTGAAGCCGAGGCCTGCGATCTGGGTTTCCGTAAGGTAGAGATTTCGCACGGCCTGCTGCAGCTTAACGGCAAGCCGCTGCTGATTCGCGGCGTCAACCGCCACGAGCATCATCCCGAACATGGCCAGGTGATGGACATCGACACCATGCGCCGGGACATTATGCTGATGAAGCAGCATAACTTTAACGCCGTGCGCTGCTCCCACTACCCTAACCACCCGCTGTGGTATCGCCTGTGCGACCGCTACGGCCTGTACGTGGTTGACGAAGCGAATATAGAAACCCACGGCATGGTGCCGATGAACCGTCTGAGCGACGATCCCGTCTGGCTGCCGGCAATGACCGAGCGCGTCACGCGGATGGTGCAGCGCGACCGCAACCACCCGTCGATAATCATCTGGTCCCTCGGCAATGAATCCGGCCACGGCAGCAACCACGATGCGCTGTACCGCTGGATAAAAGCCAACGATCCCACGCGTCCGGTGCAGTATGAAGGCGGCGGCGCCAACAGCGCGGCGACGGATATTATTTGCCCGATGTATGCCCGCGTCGACCAGGATCAGCCTTTCCCACAGGTGCCGAAGTGGTCAATCAAAAAATGGATCGGCATGCCGGATGAAAGCCGTCCGTTAATTCTGTGCGAGTACGCGCACGCCATGGGCAACAGCTTTGGCGGCTTTCATAAATACTGGGCGGCCTTCCGCCAGCATCCAAAGCTGCAGGGCGGTTTTGTCTGGGACTGGGTGGATCAGTCGCTTATCAAACGCGACGGCAACGGCCAGCCGTTCAGCGCCTACGGCGGCGATTTTGGCGATAAGCCTAACGATCGCCAGTTCTGCATGAACGGCCTGGTGTCTGCCGACCGCACGCCGCACCCGGCGCTGTATGAGGCGCAGCAGGCGCAGCAGTTCTTCCGGTTCTCTTTGCTGCGCGAATCGCCGCTGAAAGTCGAGGTCACCAGCGAATACCTGTTCCGCGCAAGCGATAACGAGCGCCTGATCTGGACGCTGAAACAGGAAGGCAACCGGCTGGCGCGCGGCGAAGCGCTGCTGGATATCTCCCCGCAGGGCAAACAGCTCATCATCCTTGATGAGCTGCCGGAAATCACGCGCGGCGGCGACGTATGGCTGACGGTGCAGGTGCAGCAAATCGAAGCGACCGCCTGGTCCGAGGCAGGCCACATCTGCGCATGGGAGCAGTGGCAGCTGCCGGGCGTGCTGGCCGTGGCGGAGCAAAACGCCGACGGCGAAGCGCCGCGGCTGGAGGCCGCCGCCGACAGCTTCACGATCCGCCAGCGAAATCACCGCTGGGTTTTCAGCCGTGAAACGGGCCTGCTGACGCAGTGGTGGAAAGACGATCGCGCCGCCCTGCTTTCGCCCCTGCAGGACCAGTTCACGCGCGCGCCGCTGGATAACGATATCGGCGTCAGCGAGGCCACGCGTATCGACCCGAACGCCTGGGTTGAGCGCTGGAAAGCGGCCGGCATGTATGAGCTGGAAGCGGAGCTGCACGGCTGCGAGGCGCAGGCGCTGGCGAATGAGGTGCTGCTGCGCACGGTTCACCGCTGGACGCATCAGCGCAAAACGCTGTTCGTCAGCCGCAAAACGTACCACATCGATGACCAGGGAGAGCTGCATATCGACGTTGACGTGGAGATTGCATACGGCACGCCGCCTCCCGGGCGCATCGGGCTGACCTGCCAGCTGGCAGAGATTCACCCGACCGTGGGCTGGCTTGGCGCCGGACCGCACGAAAACTATCCGGACCGCAAACAATCCGCGCTGTTCGATAAGTGGGAGCGGCCGCTTGAGGAGATGTACACGCCCTATGTTTTCCCGACGGAAAACGGGCTGCGCTGCGACACGCAAAGGCTGGAGTATGGCGAAAACCTGTGGCGCGGAAGATTCCACTTCAACCTCAGCCGCTACGGCCAGCGGCAGCTGCGTGAAACCTCGCACCGTCATCTGCTGTGCGCCGAGCCGGGCAGCTGGCTGAATATCGACGGCTTCCATATGGGGGTAGGCGGAGACGACTCCTGGAGCCCCAGCGTTTCGCCGGAATACCTGCTTGCAGGACAACATTATCACTATGCGGTGAGCTGGACGCGTCGTTAAGTCCTGCCGGGCAGGCCTGGCCTGGCCTGCCCGCTTTCCGCTGCCGCTAGCGGGTAAGCCGGAAGCTTTCGTCAATCAAATCGAGCGCGTCGCCCTCCGGCACCTTATCCAGCAGCACCGTCACCCAGTGCTCTTTATTCATATGGTAGGCGGGCAGAATACCCGGCTGCATTCTTAGCGAGCCCAGCAGTTCCGGCTGAACTTTGACGTTCATTACCTCAAGCAGCGCGTCGCCTTCAAGCCCCAGCTTTTGCGCGCTGATACGATAAACGAGCGCAAACCATTTCTTTTTGAATTTATGCCTTAACACCGCGTAGTCGCTGTTTTTCCGCCACGGGTAGTCAGGCTCGACCTGATATTTTTCAAGCACGGCCGTAAAAAGCGCTTCGCGTTTCATCGGTCATTTCTCCTCCTCGCTCTTTTCCAAAGGGCAAAGTTAGCACAACCCCTGCGGCGATTTCGCTTAACGGATGATTTCAGCGCCGTCACGGAACGCACGGCAGGCTTTGCGTTGATCTTCATTTCCTGCCAGGATTCATCGCCGAAATTTGCCATGTCCGCGATTTAACAAACTACAGGACAGGCGATTTCAGCGAGCAAACATTTAAGGCAAGCAGAAACAACACGGGAATATCAATGAAAACAACGCACAAAACCGAGGCTGAGCGCCGCGCCGCCAAAAGGCGCTGGCTCAACTCTCATGATTCCGGCTACCACAAGGCGATGGGCAATCGTCAGGTACAGATGATCGCCATCGGCGGCGCTATCGGCACGGGGCTGTTCCTCGGCGCGGGCGCCCGCCTGCAGATGGCCGGCCCGGCGCTGGCGCTGGTCTACCTGGTCTGCGGCATCTTCTCTTTCTTTATCCTGCGCGCGCTGGGTGAGCTGGTTTTACATCGCCCTTCAAGCGGCAGCTTTGTCTCCTACGCCAGGGAGTTTCTTGGCGAAAAAGCCTCCTACGTCGCAGGCTGGATGTACTTCGTTAACTGGGCGATGACCGGCATCGTTGATATCACGGCCGTCGCGCTTTATATGCACTACTGGGGCGCGTTCGGCGATGTGCCGCAGTGGGTGTTCGCCCTCGGCGCGCTGGCGATTGTCGGCACCATGAACATGATTGGCGTGAAGTGGTTTGCCGAAATGGAGTTCTGGTTTGCGCTGATTAAGGTGCTGGCCATCGTGGCCTTCCTGGTGGTGGGGACGGTGTTTCTCGGCAGCGGCAAAATGCTCGACGGAAATACCACCGGCTTCCACCTGATAACCGATAACGGCGGCTTCTTCCCGCACGGCCTGCTGCCCGCGCTGGTGCTGGTGCAGGGCGTGGTGTTCGCCTTCGCCTCCATTGAGCTGGTGGGCACGGCGGCGGGCGAATGCAAAGATCCGCAAAACATGGTGCCGAAGGCCATTAACAGCGTTATCTGGCGTATCGGCCTGTTCTACGTCGGCTCCGTGGTGCTGCTGGTGCTGCTGCTGCCGTGGAACGCTTACCAGCCCGGGCAAAGCCCGTTCGTCACCTTCTTCTCAAAGCTGGGCGTGCCTTATATCGGCGATATTATGAATATGGTGGTGCT
The DNA here is from genome assembly GCF_051307045.1 of Dryocola mayonis. Lineage (NCBI taxonomy): Bacteria > Pseudomonadati > Pseudomonadota > Gammaproteobacteria > Enterobacterales > Enterobacteriaceae > Dryocola > Dryocola mayonis. The sequence continues at coordinate 1,924,776 of NZ_CP150452.1, read as the reverse complement.
GAGCGCCGCGCTTTCAAGCCTGAACTCCGGCCTCTATTCCACCGGGCGGATCCTGCGCTCCATGTCGATGGGCGGTTCCGCGCCGAAGTTTATGTCGAAAATGAGCAGGCAGCAGGTGCCCTACGCCGGGATCCTGGTCACCCTGGGTATTTACGTTATCGGCGTGGTGCTGAACTACTATGTGCCTTCGCAGGTGTTCGAGATCGTGTTGAACGTCGCGTCGCTGGGGATTATCGCTTCCTGGGCCTTTATCGTGGTCTGCCAGATGAAGCTGCGCCAGGCCATCAGGCAGGGCAAAGCGGACGACGTCAGCTTTAAGCTGCCGGGCGCCCCCTTTACCTCATGGCTCACGCTGCTGTTCCTGTTAAGCGTGCTGGTGCTGATGGCCTTCGACTACCCGAACGGCACCTGGACCATCGCCTCGATTCCTTTCATCGCCTTGCTGCTGGTGCTGGGATGGTTCGGGGCGCGTAAACGCGTGCATGAAATCGCCGGCGAGGTGCACGAACACCACGAAGAGGCACATCCTGCCAACGTGGAGATTCGTAATAGTTAATATGCTACAGGGCGGTTAATCTCAGGGTTATCCGCCCCTTTTTCTTTACCGGACAATTGTTATGACGGCTGTACAAGAATACGTCCTGCTGCTGGATGAGCACCTGAACATTTCAGGCACCATGGAAAAGTCGCTTGTTCACACCAAAGCAACCCCTCTCCATCTGGCCTTCTCCTGCTACATTTTTAATGCCCGCAATGAGCTGCTGCTGACGCGCCGCGCCATTGGCAAAGTCGCCTGGCCGGGCGTCTGGACCAACTCGGCCTGCGGCCACCCGCTGCCGGACGAAGCCCTGCCCGACGCCGTAATACGCCGTTGCTATTACGAGCTGGGAATGAACATCGAAACGCCGACGCTGGTTGACGAGTCGTTTCGTTACTGCGCTACGGACGCCAGCGGCATTGTGGAAAATGAATACTGTCCGGTCTTTTTCGCCCGCGCCGCCTCCGGGCCGCTGCCGAATAAAACCGAGGTCATGGACTTCAGCTGGCTGCCCGTTGAGCAGGTGTTAGCCGGCGTTAACGCAATTCCCGCGGCCTATAGCCCGTGGATGGTCGCCCAGCTGCAACGGCCGCTGATTAAAGCGGCGCTGATAAAGCAAACGGCCCCGTAAAATTTCTCCGCTGCGAAACGGCCTGAATCTCCAGCCAATTCCTCCGGCGGCAGGTCGCAGCAAGCTAACTCCCGCTCCCGCTTCCTTGCGCTTAGTTGTTCTTTCACCAACACTTATCATTAACGTAAAGTGCCTTTACGGTTTTCAAACTTTACACATAAGTATTAACATATAGCGCAAATGTTCCAGATGGTTCGTCTGGACGCTCGCCCTTCTCACCTGATGAAAATTGCCCTGATGAAAATGACGCAACACGGAAAGTCCACGCTCCCCCTTTTACTGATCCCTGCCCTGACGCCATGGGCCGCGCCCGTTTTCGCCGCGGACACGCCAAAATCTGATGAACAGACGATGGTGGTCACGGCCACGCCCGGCGGCCTATCAGAGCTGGATACCCCGGCCGCCGTCAGCACGATCGACGGTGAGGATATGCGCCAGGCCGCGCCGCGCGTGAACCTTTCCGAGAGTCTCAACAGCGTGCCGGGGCTGCAGGTGCAAAACCGCCAGAACTATGCGCAGGATTTACAGCTGTCGGTGCGTGGGTTCGGCTCGCGCTCCACCTACGGCGTGCGCGGCGTGCGGATGTACGTGGACGGCATTCCCGCCACCATGCCGGACGGACAGGGGCAAACGTCCAATATTGATATCAACAGCGTCGAAAGCATCGAAGTGCTGCGCGGTCCGTTTTCGGCCTTATACGGCAACTCCTCCGGCGGCGTGGTAAACGTCAACACCACGACCGGCACTCAGCCGCCGACCCTTGAGGCAAGCACCTGGTACGGCAGCTTCGGCAGCTGGCGCAACAGCGTCAAAGCCACGGGCGCTACGGGCGACGGCACGCATGCCGGGGACGTGGATTATGCCGTTTCCGCCTCGCGCTTTACCACGCACGGCTATCGCGACCACAGCAGCGCCCAGAAAAACCTCGGCAACGCCAAACTCGGCGTGCGCCTCGACGACGCCAGCAAGCTGACCTTCCTGTTTAACAGCGTGGATATCGATGCCAACGATCCCGGCGGATTAACCGCAGATGAATGGCGCGACAACCCCACCCAGTCGCCGCGGGCGAACCAGTACGACACGCGTAAAACCACGAAGCAAACCCAGGCGGGCCTGCATTATGAACGCCAGCTTACGGCCAGCGACGACCTGAGCCTGATGGTTTACGCCGGCGAGCGCGAAACCACGCAGTACCAGTCGATCCCCGTCGGGCCACAGCTTAGCCCGACCCATCCGGGCGGCGTGATCCAGCTTTCACGCCACTACCAGGGCATCGACTCCCGCTGGACGCACCGCGGCAATCTGCTCTCCGTGCCGGTCAGCTTCACGACGGGTCTTGACTACGAAACCATGTCCGAAAAACGCAAAGGCTATGAGAACTTTGTGGTGGAAAACGGCGCCACCGTGCTGGGCGAAAAAGGCGACATTCGCCGCAACGAACGCAACCTAATGTGGAACGTCGATCCCTATCTGCAAACCGCGTGGCAGTTTACCGACAAACTTAGCCTGGACGCGGGCGTGCGCTTTAGCTCGGTTTACTTCGACTCCAACGACTACTACATTGCCGGCACGAACGGCGATGACAGCGGCGAAGCAAGCTATCACAAGTGGCTGCCGGCCGCCTCGCTGAAGTATGCGGTAACCGACGCGTGGAACCTTTACGCCTCGGCGGGACGCGGCTTTGAAACGCCGACCATCAACGAGCTTTCCTATCGCGACAACGGCCAGTCCGGGCTGAACTTCGGCCTGAAGCCTTCCACCAGCGACACGGTGGAAGTGGGCAGTAAAACCCGCATCGGCAACGGCCTGTTCACCGCCGCGGTATTCCAGACCGATACCGACGACGAGATCGTCACCGACCAGAGCAGCGGCGGACGCACGACCTATAAAAACGCCGGCGAAACCCGTCGTCGCGGCGTTGAGCTTTCCCTCGACCAGCAGTTCGCCTGGGACTGGCGCGTGAAAATGGCGTGGACCTATCTGGATGCGACCTACCGCACCAACGCCTGCGGCGAAGAGAGCTGCAAAGGCAACCGCATGCCGGGCATCGCCCGCAATATGGGCTACGCCGCGCTGGAATACGCGCCGGAGGAAGGTTTCTATGCCGGAGCCGACGTGCGCTACATGAGCGATATTCAGGCCGATGACGCGAACGACGCAACCGCGCCGACCTATACCGTCGCCTCGCTGAACAGCGGCTATAAATTGCGCATTCAGCAAAGCTGGCTGCTGGACGTCTGGGGACGCGTGGATAACCTGTTCGACCGCAGCTATGTCGGTTCGGTCATCGTCAACGAAGGCAACGGCCGCTTCTTCGAGCCGGCTCCGGGCCGCAATTACGGCGTGGGCGTGAATTTGAGCTATACGTTCCAGTAGTCGTAGCCGTTGTGGCGGTGGATAAGCGCGCATACGCTTATCCACCCTGCAGCGCCTGGATGCGATAAGCCTATCCCGCAGCGCCCGTCATCTGCACGCTTAGCCACCGATAAATCACCGCCACCACATAGTGCTGCTGTTCGGCGCCAAGAGCCGTTCCCGCCGGGATATTGTGCCACTTAGCAAGGCAGCCGCGACAGCAGGTGGCGGTGGCGTGCTGGGCGATAAACACCGGATGGCCGCGCATCGGCGTTTGTTTCCCGTCGTTTTTGGGCTCGGCGGGGGCAAGCCTTTTTGCGATAAAATCTTCCGCATGGCGGGTAATAATTTCCGGGCCTTTATCGATGCAATACTGCCGCTCCTTCGGGCCAAGGCGGAAACGCATACGAAACGAGGAGCGCGCCAGGCGCTGGAAAACAGGATCAAGATTGGTCACAGGACACTTCTGGCTGGTTTTAGACGAAAACATATTCTCCCCCCTTTTGCGCACATAGCAAGCAGAGCGCCTAAAAGTGACATTGTCACCAATATGCGATTTGCCCTTTTCTTCCCGTATCCGCAGACCCCTGATAAAACGTTACTGCTGCACTGCAGATATATTTTCATTCTTTTCAACTAATTGTAAGAATTTTCCCGCAAGCGGCTTGATCGCCTCCTGGGTTCAACGATACTGTATATAAACACAGTAAATTGTGAGAATCCATGCTTAACCCAACTCTCGCGCAGAAGTTGAAAGCCCTGCGATTCTCCCGCGGTTCAGTGAAGGATGACAAATGGCCAGCATGGGTTCATATGGTAATACCGCGCAGGATTACATTGAGAAAGGCATCGATCTCAACGAGCTTTGCATCGCTCATCCTGCCGCAACCTATTTTGTCATGGCGACGGGCATGTCCATGGTTGACGCCGGTATTTACGAAGGCTCGCTGCTGGTGGTGGACCGAAGCCTGCAAGCGCAACACGGCGATATCGTCATCGTGTCCCTTGCCGGCGAGTACAAGGTGAAACGGCTGTGCACCCGCCCCTTCGTTCAGCTGCTTGCGCTTAATCCGGCGTTTCCCGCCGTCGTGCTGCGCGAAGGCGGCGACGAGCTGGAGATTTTTGGCGTGGTGACCTTCAGCATTAATGGCCTGCGGTAATGTTTGCCCTGGTCGATGTGAACTCGTTCTACGCAAGCGTCGAGACGGTATTCCGTCCTGATTTAAAAGGACGCCCAATTGTCGTGCTGAGCAACAACGACGGCTGCGTGATCGCCAGAAACAGCGAGGCAAAAGCGCTCAACATCCCCATGGGCGTTCCGTATTTCAAAATGCGCGCCCTGTTTGAACAAAATAACGTGGTTATCTTCAGCAGCAATTACGCCCTGTATGCGGATATGTCCCAGCGGGTGATGACGATTCTGGAAGCCATGGCGCCGTCCGTTGAGGTCTATTCCATCGACGAAGCCTTCATTAACCTTCAGGGTCTTAACCGCGGCCGGGATCTGGAAGCCTTCGGGCGCGAGGTAAGAGCAAGGGTTCTTCAGTGGACGGGCCTCACGGTCGGCGTCGGTATCGGGCCGACAAAAACCCTGGCCAAGCTTGCAAATTATGCGGCAAAAAAATGGACGCAAACCGGCGGCGTGGTCGATCTGTCGCTCGTCGCACGGCAACGCAGGCTGATGAACCTGGTAGACGTCGGTAACGTATGGGGAATCGGGCGGAAGCTTTCGCAAAGGCTAAAAGGGATGGGCATTGAGACGGCCCTGCAGCTTGCCGATGCCCCGACCGCGTTAATCAGAAAGCACTTCAGCGTGGTGCTGGAACGCACCGTGCGGGAGCTGCGCGGGGAATCCTGCTTCGGGTCAGACGAGCCCGCGTCTGCGAAACAGCAGATCGTCTGTTCGCGCTCCTTTGCCGACAAAGTGAGCGAATACGATCCGATACGGGAAGCCATTTGCAACCATGCCGCACGCGCCGCAGAGAAACTGCGCGGGGAGAATCAGTACTGCCGCCACGTTTGCGCATTCGTTAAAACCAGCCCCTATAGCCACGGCGCAAGCTACTACGGCCAAACGGCGGGCATTCATATCCCCATTCCAACCCAGGACAGTCGCGATATTGTAGCCGCCGCAACCCGCTGTCTGGATGTGATATGGAAAGAGGGCTACAGGTTTCAAAAATGCGGCGTGATGCTCGGCGATTTTTACAGCGAGGGGATCGCGCAGCCTGACTTCTTTGACGACTACCAGCCGCGCGCCAACAGCAGCCAGCTGATGGCGGTGATGGATTACATCAACCAGAGCGGAAAAGGCCGGATCTGGCTTGGCGGCCAGGTCGTGCAAAAAAGCTGGCAAATGAAACGCCAGATGCTTTCTCCCGCCTACACCACCCGCTTTAGCGATCTGTTACGCGTTAAGATTCAATAACTAACAGCCGGTTAGCGGTTCAGAACGGATCCCGCGACCTCCCGTAAGTGAACGCCTTTCATCTCAGGATTCGGACGACAGGAATAACCCCAGCGCCAGCGCCGTCTATTATTAAATGTTCGTTATAAAAATTTGCGCGGTGCGCAGCGGAAAGCGTCCGCATTTTGACTGGTTTAACTTTCAGAATACTGGAGGCCTGGTATGAGCAACCTGGGCAACAAAGCGAATAAAAGCCGCCTGCAAGAGACGGGCGGCAGCACGAACGGTAATAACAACGCGCAGGATGCTGAACAGCATCCCCTTAGCCTGACGAGGCGGGAGCTGGTGAAAGCCGGTGCGGCAACGGCGGCCGTGGCGGCTATGCCTCACGCCCCCGCTTTCGCCGGCGAGACGCCCGTTACGCCGCCTGAAATGGTCCGCCTGACGCTGAAAGTAAACGGCGAGGAGAGGCAGCTGGAAGTCGATACGCGCACCACGCTGCTGGATGCGCTACGCGAGAATCTGCATCTTACCGGGACCAAAAAAGGGTGCGACCACGGCCAGTGCGGCGCCTGTACCGTTATCCTGGACGGCCGCCGCATCAACTCATGCCTGACGCTTGCGGTAATGCATCAGGATGCCGACATCACCACTATCGAAGGCCTTGGTACGCCGGACAGGCTGCACCCCATGCAGGCCGCGTTTGTAAAACATGACGGCTACCAGTGCGGCTACTGCACGCCGGGGCAAATCTGCTCCTCCGTAGCCGTGCTTGAAGAAATTGAAGCGGGCATTCCAAGCTATGTCACCCTCGATCTGGTGTCGCCCCCGCAGGCCACGGCGGATGAAATACGTGAGCGCATGAGCGGCAATATCTGCCGCTGCGGAGCCTACTCCAACATTCTTGCCGCCATTGAAGACGCAGCCGGGGAGCAGAAATCATGAAAGCCTTTACCTACGAACGCGTGAAAAAGCCTGCCGAGGCGGCGGCAAGCGCCCGACGTACACCCGGCGCGAAATTTATCGCGGGCGGCACCAATCTTCTCGATCTGATGAAGCTTGAGATAGAAGCCCCCGCCCATCTGATCGACGTTAACGGCCTGGCGCTGGATAAAATTGAGCCGGCCGACGACGGAGGGCTGCGGATCGGCGCGCTGGTGCGTAACACCGATCTGGCCGCCGACCCGCGGATACGCCGCGACTACGCCGTGCTTTCGCGGGCGCTGCTTGCCGGCGCTTCGGGCCAGCTGCGTAATAAGGCGACCACCGCCGGCAACCTGCTCCAGCGCACGCGCTGTCCCTACTTTTACGATACTAATCAGCCCTGCAACAAGCGTCTTCCCGGCAGCGGCTGCGCGGCGCTGGAGGGGTTCAGCCGGCAGCATGCGGTGGTAGGCGCAAGCAAAGCCTGTATCGCCACCCATCCCAGCGATATGGCTGTCGCCATGCGCCTGCTCGACGCCGTTGTGGAGACGGTTAATCCGGACGGGAAAGCGCGCGCAATTCCTGTCGCCGATTTCTACCTCGCGCCGGGCAACACGCCCCATCTCGAAACCGCTCTGTCGCCGGGCGAACTGATTACCGCCGTCACCCTGCCTCCTCCTTCAGGCGGCACGCATATTTATCGCAAAGTACGCGATCGCGCCTCTTACGCCTTCGCCCTGGTTTCCGTCGCCGCCATCGTGCAGCCAGACGGGAGCGGCCGCGTGGCGCTGGGCGGCGTGGCGCACAAGCCGTGGCGGCTTAACGAGGCCGATGCGCAACTGACCCAAGGCGCCCAGGCGGTTTATGAGCGGCTGTTCGCAGATGCTCATCCAACCCGGGAAAACGAATACAAGCTGCTGCTGGCGAAGCGTACGCTCGCCTCTGTGCTGACCGAAGCGAGGGCCTAAGGCGATGAAATTTGATAATCCCGCAAAAGACAATCCAATCGACAGGCTCAGGGTCGTCGGCCATCCTCACGATCGTATTGACGGGCCGCTAAAGACCACGGGAACCGCCCACTATGCCTATGAATGGCATGACGAGGCGCCCGACGCGGCCTATGGCTACATACTCGGTTCGGCCATCGCTAAGGGCCGCATCAGCTCCATTGACCTGCAGGCCGCCCGCAAGGCGCCCGGCGTGCTTGCCATCGTCACCGCCGATAACGCCGGTCCGCTCGGCAAAGGGGAAAAGAACACCGCGATCCTTTTGGGCGGCCCGGAAATTGAACACTACCATCAGGCTATCGCCGTGGTCGTCGCGGAAACTTTCGAACAGGGCCCTGCGCGGCGGCGGCGCTGATTCAGGTCGATTATCACCGTGAACACGGCTCATACGATCTTGCCCGGGAAAAACCCAGCGTCACCACGCCGCCTGAAAGCACCCCGGACAAATCGACGGGCGATTTCGCCAGCGCCTTCCGGGCGTCTGCGGTGCGGCTTGATGCCGTCTACACCACGCCCGACCAGAGCCACATGGCCATGGAGCCCCATGCCTCAATGGCCGTCTGGGAAGGAGATAAGCTGACCGTCTGGACCTCGAATCAGATGATTGACTGGTGCCGCAAAGATCTGGCGGCAACGCTGAAGCTGCCCGTGGAGAAGGTGCGCGTGATTTCGCCTTATATCGGCGGCGGCTTCGGCGGCAAGCTGTTCCTGCGCAGCGACGCTCTTCTGGCGGCGCTGGGCGCCCGCGCGGTGAAAAGGCCGGTGAAAGTTGCCCTGCAAAGGCCGTTTATTCCGAACAATACCACGCACCGCCCGGCGACCATCCAGCACATCCGCATAGGGACGGACGAATCCGGGCGGATCACCGCCATCTCCCATGAAAGCTGGTCGGGCAACCTTGCCGGCGGCGAGCCGGAAACCGCGGTTCAGCAGTCCGAGCTTCTTTACGCCGGCGCTAACCGCCATACCGGGCTGCGGCTGGCGCAGCTCGACCTGCCGGAAGGCAACGCCATGCGCGCCCCCGGAGAAACGCCGGGCCTGATGGCGCTGGAAATCGCCATCGACGAGATGGCCGAGAAGGCCAGAATCGACCCAGTCGAGTTCCGAATTCTTAACGATACCCAGGTCGATCCCGCCCATCCGGAGCGCTTTTTTTCACGGCGCCAGCTGATCCAATGCCTGCGCACGGGAGCGGAGCGATTTGGCTGGAGCAGCCGCAGCGCCAGGCCTGCGCAGGTGCGGGACGGCCGCTGGCTGATCGGCACAGGCGTTGCCGCCGGCTTTCGCAACAACCTGGTGATGAAATCCGGCGCGCGCGTTCATCTTGACGCCCGGGGCACGGTGACGGTTGAAACCGACATGACGGATATCGGCACGGGCAGCTACACCATCATTGCCCAGACCGCGGCCGAAATGATGGGCGTGCCGCTGGAAAAAGTGGTGGTGCGCCTGGGAGATTCCGACTTCCCGGTTTCTGCCGGTTCGGGCGGGCAATGGGGAGCCAACACCTCAACGGCGGGGGTGTATGCGGCCTGCGTCGGGCTGCGCGAAGCGGCGGCGAAAAAGCTCGGCTTCGACCCGAACGAGGCGGTTTTCGCCGATGAGCAGATTCGCTCCGGGGAGCGCAGCGCTCCGCTGATGCAGGCTGCCGCCGACGGCACGCTTACCGTTGAGGACAGCATCGAATTCGGCGGACTCGATAAGGAGTACCAGCAGTCCACCTTCGCCGCGCATTTCATTGAGGTCGGGGTGGACGTGGCGACCGGTGAAATCCGCGTTCGCCGCATGCTGGCCGTGTGCGCCGCGGGCCGCATCCTTAATCCTAAAACGGCGCGCAGCCAGGTTATCGGCGCCATGACCATGGGCGTAGGCGCGGCGCTGATGGAGGAGCTGTCTGTCGATACGCGGCTGGGGTATTTCGTCAACCACGATCTGGCCGGCTACGAGGTACCGGTTCATGCCGATATCCCAGACCAGGAGGTCATTTTCCTTGACGATACCGATCCCGTTTCGTCGCCGATGAAGGCCAAAGGCGTGGGCGAGCTGGGCTTGTGCGGGGTAAGCGCGGCTATCGCCAATGCCGTTTATAACGCCACCGGCGTGCGGGTCCGGGACTATCCCATCACGCTCGATAAGCTGCTGAAGGGTTTGCCGACCGAAATTTGACGGAGCAAACCAAAGTTCACCGGAGGACAGATAAGCTATGGCGCAACAATCTTCCCTGATCAAACAGGCAGATGACGATTTGCTCACGCCCAGGCAGGCGTTTTTAACCGACAACAGCGTTGAGGTGCTGCGCTTCGCGGCCAAAGCCGCCGCCGCAGGCGTCGCCGTCGCCCTGGTGACGCTGGTTGATATCCGCGGCGGCGGCGCGCGCGCGCTGGGGGCGCAGATGGCCGTAAGAGAAGACGGCTTATACTGCGGCTTTGTCTCCGGCGGCTGCGTCGAGGCCGCCGTCGCCTACGAGGCGATGGCGGTTATCAGCACCGGAAAAGACCGCATGGTGGTTTACGGCAAGGGATCGCCCTGGTTTGACATCGTCCTGCCCTGCGGAGGCAGCATTACCCTGAGCATTCACAAACTACGCAGCCCCCGGCCGCTGCTGGCCGTACTGGATGCTCTGGAAAGGCGCAGCTCAGCGGGCCTGCGCTATCACCGCAGTTTACAAACCCTGCAGTGCGTTACGCCCGCTGCGCAAACGGGCTGGAACGACGCGTTTTTTGAAATCGGCTATCAGCCCTGCGCCCGCGTCATCGTTTATGGCCGTTCTATCGAAGCAGAGGTCACCGCCGGGCTGGCGAGGGCCGCGGGCTATGAGGTGTACGCCAGCGACGGCACCATGCTGCAAGCCTCGTCCCCGGATATCGATTCAGATACGGCGGTCATCCTGCTCTATCACGATCTTAACCGGGAGCTGCCTGTCCTGCAGGCCGCGCTGGCCGCAAGGCCGTTTTACATCGGCGCGCTGGGCAGCAGACGAACCCACCGCGATCGCGTGCAGAAGCTATCTGCGCTTGGCTGGTCTGAACAGGACATCGACCGAATCAGGGCGCCGATAGGGATTTTCCCCAAAGCGCGCGATGCGCACTCGCTGGCCCTTTCTGTTCTGGCCGAGGTGGCAGCGACGCGCCTCGGCGGTACGAGCGACAAAGAGAAAACGAGCTGATGGATTCCCCGGCGGTCATTATCCTCGCGGCGGGGAAAGGAGAAAGGTTTCTCGCCTCCGGGGCGACGACGCACAAGCTGGACGCGCTTCTCAGCGGCCAGCCCGTGCTGTGGCACGTGCTGCAGGCGGTAAAATCATCCGGCCTGGCATGGCATCTTGTGAAGCCCGAGGGCGGCACCCGCGGCATGGGAGACTCTATCGCGATGGGCGTTCAGGCGACCGCAAACGCATCGGGCTGGCTTATTCTGCCCGCCGATCTGCCGCTAATCCGCCCTGCTTCACTGCGGCGCGTCGCCGAGGCGCTGAGTAAAAAACCCGTCGTTGTGCCGCATTACCGCCAGCGCCAGGGCCACCCGGTTGGGTTCCGGCGTGAATATATTGCTTCGCTTACCGCCCTGCGCGGCGACGCGGGCGCCCGCGAAATCGTGCGGGATTCACGGCTGCGCGGGAAGGTGCTGGATCTTTCGCTCTCCGATGCCGGCGTGGTGCGCGATATCGACGCGCTGACTGATTTACGCCTCGCCCAAAGGCTGCTTAACGCGCGGGCAAGGCGCAGGTCCGGTTGATGAATATTTATAAGTTGTTCGATAATCTACTGAGGAAATGCGTAAAATTTGCATTATTCTTTCGTCGTTCGTTTTTGACTCTAACAGGATGCATTATGGCTACAGTGGACCCCCGGCAGCTCGCTAAGCGTATTGATACGGTACTGGATATTCTGGTCGGCGGCGATCAGGCCTCGGCGATGAATAACCTGGAAATTTTGAAAGCGGAGTTATTGAGCATCGCCAATGGCGAAGAGACGGCCGACGGCGAGTTGAAAAAATCGCCGTGGGAAATTTAAGCGCTTCGTTGAAACAAGGGTGGATGGCGCCTATCCACCCTGCGAAAGCGGGCTACAGCGTCAGGGAGCCAAACGCGCCCTGCCAGTCTTTTTCAAAGGTGGCGATGGCCGCGTTAACGGCGGGCGTGGTTAACATCTGATCGGCCACGTCTACCGGCAGCGTCACGGCCTCGCAGCCGGCCAGCAGGCACGACATCGCCTGGTGCGGCGTGCGGAAGCTTGCGGCCAGCACTTTCGCATGCGGCGCGTGCAGCGTCAGCAGCTGCTGTAAATCCTGCACCATCTGGATGCCGTCGCCGCCCTGGGCGTCCAGGCGGTTTACATACGGCGCGACATATTCCGCGCCGGCCAGCGCGGCCAGCAGCCCCTGGGCCGCGCCGTACACCGCCGTGCCCAGCGTAGGGATCCCCTGCGCTTTTAACTGTTTCATCGCCGCCAGGCCTTCCACCGTGGTTGGCACTTTCACCACCAGGCCCGGCACGCGGCTGGTCAGCAGCTGCGCTTCGCGCACCATTTCGTCGGCGCCTGCGGCAATAACCTGCGCAAATAACCTGCCCTCACCGCCCAGCGCATCCCGCAGCGCCGGCAGCACTTCCCAAAGAGATTTTCCCTCTTTAGCGATGATCGAAGGATTGGTCGTCACTCCCTGCAGCGGCAGTACCCGGGCTAAGCGCTTAACGGCAGCTACGTCGGCCGTGTCTAAATACAGTTCCATAAACTCTCCAGATTCGTGTCAGATCTCATTGTCGCCATCATAGCTTCGCCTTCCGATCTTTAGCTGATCGATATCAATAAAACTTTCATTCGAAAGTAATTTAATTTACGAAAGAAAGATGAGGGCGTGACTATGCTTTTTAACATCCAGCGTTACTCCACGCATGACGGTCCGGGCATCCGTACCGTGGTGTTCCTTAAAGGCTGCTCGCTCGGCTGCCGCTGGTGTCAGAATCCGGAGAGCCGCTCGCGCACGCAGGATATTTTATTCGACGAACGGCTTTGCCTCACGGGCTGCGATCTGTGCCAGCAAGCGGCCCCACAGATGATTTCTCGTCTCGATGAAAAGCTGATTATCGCCCGCGAAAAGCTTACCCCGGCCCACGCGGGTGCCCTCGTCGACTGCTGCCCCACCCAGGCGCTGGCCGTTTGTGGCGAAACGCAAAGCGCCGACGCCATCATGGAAAAGGTGCTGCGGGATAAACCTTTTTACGATCGCAGCGGCGGCGGCATTACGCTTTCCGGCGGCGAACCTTTTATGCAGCCCGACATGGCGCGGACTTTACTGCAGCGCAGCAAGGAGGCCGGAATTCATACCGCCGTCGAATCCTGCCTGCACGTGCCCTGGAAGTATATCGAACCTTCTTTGCCCTATCTGGATCTGCTGCTTGCGGACTTAAAGCATGTGGATAAGCAGCGCTTTCAGCAATGGACCGACGGCCACGCGGAACGGGTGCTGGATAACTTCCGCAAGCTGGCCGCACGCGGCGTGGAAATGACCGTTCGCGTCCCGCTGATCCCCGATTTTAATGCGGATGAACAGTCTATTCGCGCCATCAGCGATTTTGCCGCCGACGAAATCGGCGCTAAAGCGATCCATTTTTTGCCCTATCACACCTTAGGTATCAACAAATACAAACTCCTGAACGTTCCCTATCTGGCGGCGCATCAGCCTCTTGACGCGCCCGGGCTGCTGCAATTTGCCGGGCAATACGCCAGCCAGAAAGGAATGACCGCCTGGATTCGAGGATAACCATCATGACCGAACTGAACCTGAATTTTCTCAGCCCGCGCATTCAAGCCCATAAGGAAGCGCTGATCCACATCGTTAAGCCGCCGGTTTGCACCGAACGCGCGCAGCACTACACCGCCGTTTATCAGCAGCATCAGGATAAGCCGCTGCCGGTTCGTCGCGCGCTGGCGCTGGCCCATCACCTGGCCGAGCGCACTATCTGGATCAAACACGACGAGCTGATTATCGGCAACCAGGCAAGCCACGTGCGCGGCGCGCCCTTCTTCCCGGAATATACCGTGGGATGGATTGAAACCGAGATCGACGAGCTTGGCGATCGTCCGGGCGCGGGCTTTACCATTACCGCTGAAGATAAAGCCGTGATGCATGAGATCTGCCCGTGGTGGCGCGGCCAGACGGTGCAGGATCGCTGCTACGGCATGTTTACCGACGAGCAAAAAGCGCTGCTGGCAACCGGCATCATTAAAGCCGAAGGCAATATGACGTCGGGCGACGCGCATCTCGCGGTGAACTTCCCGCAGCTGCTGGAGCTGGGGCTTGACGGCCTGCGCGAAAAAGTGGCCGATCGCCGCGAGCGTCTGCACCTCACCGACTGGGACGATCTGCACAAAGAGCAGTTCCTGAAAGCCATCGCTATCACTTTCGCAGCGTTAAGCGACCATATCCTGCGTTACGCGGCGCTGGCGAAAGAAATGGCGGGCAAAGAGACAAGAGCGGCTCGTCGCGATGAGCTGCTGGCGATGGCGGAAAACTGCGAGCACATTGCGCATCAGCCACCAAAATCTTTCTGGCAGGCCCTGCAGCTGAGTTACTTCGTGCAGCTGGTGCTGCAGATTGAATCCAACGGCCACTCCGTTTCGTTCGGCCGCCTGGATCAGTATCTCTATCCGTGGTATCGCCGCGACGTTGAGCTTGAGCAGACGCTTGGCCGCGACCAGGCGATTGAACTGCTGCAAAGCTGCTGGTTGAAGCTGCTGGAGGTGAACAAGATCCGCTCTGGTTCGCACTCCAGGGCGTCCGCCGGCAGCCCGCTTTACCAGAACGTGACCATCGGCGGCCAAAGGCTGCTTAACGGCGAGGCGACTGACGCGGTGAACCCGCTTTCTTATGCGGTGCTGGAATCCTGCGGCCAGCTGCGATCCACCCAGCCCAACCTCAGCGTGCGTTACCACGCCGGGATGAGCAATGACTTCCTCGACGCCTGCGTACAGGTGATTCGCTGCGGTTTTGGCATGCCGGCCTTCAATAACGATGAGATTGTTATCGACGAATTCATCCGCCTGGGCGTAAGCCGCGAGGATGCCTATGACTATGCGGCGATTGGCTGCATCGAAACCGCCGTCGGCGGCAAATGGGGCTATCGCTGTACCGGTATGAGCTTTATCAACTTTGCCCGCGTGATGCTGGCAACCCTTGAGCACGGCCGCGACGCCACCAGCGGCAAGGTTTTCCTGCCGCAGGAAAAGGCGCTTTCACAAGGTAATTTCAACGGCTTCGATGAAGTGATGGCCGCGTGGGATGAGCAAATCCGTTACTACACGCAAAAATCCATCGAAATCGAGTGCGTGGTGGATACGGTTCTGGAAGAGAACGCCCACGATATCCTCTGCTCCGCTCTGGTGGACGACTGCATTGAACGCGGTAAAAGCATTAAGCAAGGCGGCGCGAAATATGACTGGGTTTCCGGCCTGCAGGTGGGCATCGCTAACCTCGGCAACGGCCTTGCTGCGGTGCGTAAACTGGTCTTCGAGCAAGGCGCTATTGGTCAACAGCAGCTGGCTGAGGCGCTGGCGAATGATTTTGCAGGCCTTAGCGGCGAGCAGTTACGCCAGCGTCTGATTAACGGCGCGCCTAAGTACGGCAACGACGAAGATGAGGTGGATCTGCTGCTGGCCCCGCGCCTACCAGACCTATATCGACGAGCTTAAGCAGTATCACAATACCCGCTTTGGCCGCGGGCCGATTGGCGGCACCTATTACGCGGGCACGTCATCAATTTCCGCTAACGTTCCCTTCGGCGCGGCGACCATGGCGACGCCTGACGGACGCAAAGCAACGACCCCGCTGGCGGAAGGCGCGAGCCCGGCCTCCGGCACCGACAGGCTGGGACCGACGGCGGTAATCAGCTCCGTTAGCAAGCTGCCAACCAGCAAGATTCTGGGCGGCGTGCTGCTCAACCAGAAGCTGAATCCTTCCACGCTTGATAACCCGCGCGACAGGGAAAAACTGATGTTTATGCTGCGCACCTTCTTCGAGGCGCACAAAGGCTGGCATGTGCAATACAACATAGTCTCAAGGGAAACGCTGTTAGATGCGAAACAACATCCTGATAAGTATCGCGATTTAGTGGTACGCGTAGCAGGTTACTCGGCATTCTTTACGGCCTTATCTCCGGACGCGCAGGATGATATTATAGCCCGAACAGAACACACACTTTGACGACTCTGGCGGTGGCTAAGGCCGCCGCCGATAATTGGCTGACATGAATTCCAGACAACAAATCATATTACAGATGGTGATCGATCAGGGGCGCATAAGCGTGACCGATCTCGCCAAAACCACCGGCGTTTCCGAAGTGACTATTCGTCAGGATCTCAACCTGCTGGAAAAGCGTAACTATTTGCGCCGCGCCCACGGCTACGCCGTTGTGCTGGAAAGCGACGACGTCGAAACCCGCATGATGAATAACTACACCCTGAAACGTACGCTCGCGGAGTTTGCGGCAACGCTTGTCAACGACGGTGAAACGGTATTTATCGAAAACGGCAGCAGCAACGCCCTCCTCGCCCGCACGCTGGCGGAAAATAAGCGCATTACGCTGATTACCGTAAGCAGCTACATCGCCCATCTGCTAAAGGACACGGACTGCGAGGTGATTTTACTGGGCGGCATCTACCAGAAAAAAAGCGAAAGCATGGTCGGCCCGCTAACCCGACAATTTATTCAGCAGGTGCATTTCAATAAGGCCTTTATCGGCATCGATGGTTTTCTGCCGGAAACGGGTTTTACCGGTCGCGATATGATGCGCGCGGACGTGGTGAATGCGGTGCTGGAAAAAGGCAGCGAAGCTATCATCCTGACCGACAGCAGCAAATTCGGCGCCACCCATCCCTATACGCTTGGGCCCATCGCGCGCTTTAGCCGGATAATAACCGATGACGGACTAAGCGAAACCGCGCACCAGCAGCTGCGCGACAGCGGCCTGCTGGTCGATATCGTCGAGCAGTTCCCTTTGAGCTAACCTCTTTATTTTCAGGGCCGTCTGCCAACGACGCAGACGGTTCTGCTATCAGATTTATCCTGCGCGGTAATTAAGACTTTTTACCTGTCTTAATCGCCGACAAAAATTAGAATATTTATTAGCGATATAACAGGAAGTGATAATCACCCGCGTTATCTTTTAGGTCTGTATCGCCACTAAGTTTCACGGCAACTCCGCTTAAGCCACTATACTTACAGGGAGACTTGTATCCGTGAATCAATTATTCAGGAGAAAGTAATATGACCTTAAATAACAAAAAAATTGCCGCTGTTATGCTGGCGCTTACCGTTGCTATGTCCCTGAGCGCATGCTCTAACTGGTCCAAACGCGATCGTAACACCGCGATTGGCGCCGGGGCCGGCGCCGTAGGTGGTGCAGTATTGTCTGATGGTAGCGCGCTGGGTACGCTGGGCGGCGCCGCTGTCGGGGGTATTATCGGGCACCAGGTCAGCAAATAAGGCAGGACGCCTGCAAAAGCTTTCTGCGACCTGATAAATTAAAAACGTTTCGACTTTTAGTTCTGGCAGCAGCTATAAAAAAGGCCACGGTGAATACCGTGGCCTGATTATTTGCGCCGCCGGCAGATTTAGCCGCCCGCCAGTTTTACCTTCATGCCTTTGGCTTCCAGCAGCGATTTAATCAAATCGCGCTTGTCGCCCTGAATTTCTATCACGCCATCCTTCAGCGCCCCGCCGCAGCCGCATTTCTTTTTCAGCTCGGCCGCTATGGCGGCAAGCCCGGCGTCATCGGCGTCAATGCCGCTGATCAGGCAAACGCCCTTGCCTTTGCGTCCGCTGGTTTGCCGCTGGATGCGCACGATGCCGTCGCCCTTAGGGCGTGCGGCCGCGGTTTTCGGTTCGTCGATACGCCCCGTTTCCGTGGAGTAAACCAGGCGGCTGTTATCATCTTTCATTATTTATGCATCCTGTTTTAGCGAGGCGCGAATATCGCGCAGCGTTTGCGCCGGATCCGCCGATTGGGTGATCGGACGCCCGATAACCATGTAGTCAACGCCCGCCGCCTGCGCCTGCTCCGGCGTCATAATGCGGCGCTGATCGCCCGCATCGCTGCCCGCCGGACGAATGCCCGGCGTGACGAGTTTAAACGCCTGGCCCAGCTCATTTTTGAAACGTACGGCCTCATGGGCCCGAGCAGACGACGCCGTCCAGACCGCAATTCTGCGTCAGACGCGCCAGGCGTTCTGCGTAATCCGCAGGACTTAAGTCGATGCCAAGATCGGCTAAATCGCCGGCTTCCATGCTGGTAAGCACGGTAACGGCAATCAGCAAAGGCGCATCCTTCCCAAACGGGCTTAAAGCCTCGCGGGCGGCGGTCATCATGCGCGCTCCGCCGCTGGCATGAACGTTGACCATCCATACGCCCAGCTCGGCCGCTGCGGCTATCGCGCGGGCGGTAGTATTTGGAATGTCATGGAATTTCAGGTCGAGAAAAACATCGAAACCACGCTGCTGGAGGTCGTTAACAAACCCCGGGCCAAACAGCGTGAACATCTCTTTTCCCACCTTCAGGCGGCAGTCCTGCGGATCAATACGGTCGACAAACGCCAGCGCGCTGTCGCGCTTGTCGTAATCAAGGGCGACGACGATGGGTGAATCGGTGGCAACACGGGAGGAGGAAGATGCGCTTGAATTCATGACTAAACCTTCTGACTGTTGGGCACCAGCGCGGCGCGAAGATAAACGGCAGCATTCTACCCGCCGGCCCGATAAATTTACAGTTGCTATTGCGCCCTGCCAGGCGATTAGCGCTCGATGCCTGACCGGAGGAAGAAATAAAAGCTATAAGTATGTTGTAACTAAAGTGCGGGCTTTTTAAAAAGCAGCGCCGGCGCGCTGCTTACTGACCGTCCAGGCCGCGAATGGGTTTAACCGTCGACCACGCCCGGCAGGACGGGCAGTGCCAGTACATGGTAAAAGCGGTAAAGCCGCACTTCTGGCAGCGATAGCGCGGCTTGGTGCGCACCTGCTCGCCGACCATGTCGCGCAGCACAATCAGGCTCTCTTTCGCACGCCCTTCTTCCGCTTCCTGCAGATGATAATCAATCAGGCGATGGAACACGCGCATCGTCGGATGGCGCTGCAGCTGGCGGTTGATATAAACCTGCGCAATGTCCGCGCCTTCTTTTTGCTCGAGAATGCCGGCCAGCATCAGCTCCGCCACGGCGCCGGTGTTCTCTTCCACGCAGCGCTTAAGGAAGGCTTCCCACTCTTCGGGCTTATTGAGCTGCTGGAAGCAAACCTGCAGCATCTCCAGCGTTTCGCTGACCAGCTCGCTGTCCTGGTCAATAACGCGCTGCAGGGTTTCCACGGCTTTGGCGTATTCGCCTTTCGCCATGAAGATGCGCCCCATCATGATGGAGACGCGCGCGCAGTTTTTATCCGCCGCCGCCCCTTTCTTCAACAGCGACATCGCGCGGTCGAGATCGTCACTGCTCATCAGCTGCAGGGCGAGCTCGCAGTAAAAATGGGCGATTTCGGTGCGCTGTTTGTCTTTGCCAAGCTTGACCAGGCGTTCGGCGACGTCGATGGCTTTCTGCCAGTCGCTGGTCGCCTGATGAATTAACAGCAGCTGCTGCAAGGCGCCAATGCGGAAATCTGTTTCGTCCACCAGCTGGGCGAACATATCTTCCGCCCTGTCGTACAGCCCGGCGGCCATATAGTCGCGGCCCAGCTGCTGTACGGCCAGCAGGCGCTGATCGTAGGTCAGCGAGGCGCTTTCCATTAAGGACTGGTGGATGCGAATGGCGCGGTCGACCTCCCCACGCGAGCGGAAAAGATTGCCCAGGGTGAGGTGCGCCTCAACGGTGCTGGTATCTTCTTTGAGCATATCAAGGAAGAGATCCACCGCTTTATCCTGCTGGTTAGACAGCAGGAAGTTTACCCCGGCGACATAGTCCCGCGACAGGCGATTCGCTTCCTGCTGTTTATTTTGATACGCACTTCTGCGGCCCATGTACCAGCCGTAAGCGGCGGCCACGGGCAACAACAGAAACAGCAGTTCCAGCATATCCGGTTATTCCTTCACGGCCGGAACGGTGGTGGTAGCCGGCACGACGGGATCCGTTGCAATCTGTTGCTCAAGGCGCTTAATTTTACGCTCCGCGCGCGCAAGGGAGAGACGCACGCGCAGCCAGAACAGGCTGCAGATGAGCCAGCCGATGATAAAACCTGCAGCAAACAGCGTCGCCAGCAGCGTGGAGACCCGATATTCGCCCTGAGCGAGCAGGTAATTGAAGTTCACTACCTGATCGTTTTGCGCACCTAAAGTGACGGATACCACAAAGATCGCTAGTACCAGTAAGAAAATGAATAAATATTTCACATTACTTCCCGTTATGTGGTCGTACGCGACGGTTATGCCCTAATGCTGTTCAACGGTATAAATTACCATTTCCGGGGAGTCCGGGGAATCCATTAGCGACGTCCAATTCATAAGAAATGGGGCTTAAATCAATAATCTCAAGGCTCGTCGTCTCTTTCGGCTATTTCTTCAGCTTCCCGAAGCGGTACAGAAAGCGGGCCGCAGAATTTTTGCGCCAGCCAGCTGGCAAGCGTCACCAGCAGCCAGGACAGAAGCGTGGCGACAATTAAATCGCGCGGCCAGTGCATGCCCAGTAAGAGCCTGCTCGCCATTACGCCGGTGGCCCACACCAGCAGCAAAACTATGGTAAACATGCGTCGACGCGGCCATAGCAGCCCAACGCCCAATAATGCCCAGCTGGCGGCAAACATCGTATGCCCGGAAGGAAAGGCAAAGCCGGTCTCTTTTTGCCAGTGCTTACGCAGCCAGACCGGCACCTCACGACTTTCGGCCAGCTGGCTTTTGACTAATTCGCCGCGCTGCTTGCGCTTTAAATTGTAGAACTCATCGGTGGGAACATGTTGCGTTTTTTCAAGCCACACCACGAAAGGACGAGGTTCCTGTACCCGATCCTTGATAAGCGATTTCGCGGTTTGCCCGATAAGAATCGCCGCGCCGAGGATGACAAACAGCATCACGGCGGCTTTAAGACGAAAGCGCAGACACCACAAAAACCAGCCGCACAGCGCAACGTGGGTGAGGATTCCCCAGGGCTGCGTAACGGTTTCGGTTATCCAGTACATCGCTTTTAACCAGGCGCCGTGGCCGCCCGGCGTCCACTGCCAGCCCGAAAGCCAAACGGTTAACGGCATGATTAACAGCAGCCCTGCACCTGCCGCGGTTCGTTTTGCTATAGCGCGCATCGCACCTCCTTAAAAGACGAAATCGCTCAAGGATAACTTAAAAAAGTGCACGGGAGGATAAACGGGTGCATCAGCAAAGAGTAAAAATAGCTTTCCGCCCAGCCAATTAGGTGAAGCGTTCTGCGTTGTGGCAAAATAGCCAATAATAATTGCACAGGCCAGAAAGCTGGCAGGCGCCCGCGGGCGTCAAAAATAAGTACGTGGAGAATCACATGCAGCTTAAACGTGTGGCAGAAGCCAAACTGCCAACCCCATGGGGCGATTTCCTGATGGTGGGTTTTGAAGAACTGGCAACCGGACAGGATCATGTCGCCCTGGTGTTTGGCGATATTAGCGGAGATGAATCCGTTCTGGCCCGCGTCCACTCCGAATGTCTGACGGGCGACGCCTTGTTCAGCCTGCGCTGCGACTGTGGTTTCCAGCTGGAGGCCGCGCTGTCGCATATCGCCGAAGAAGGCCGCGGCGTGCTGCTTTATCACCGTCAGGAAGGACGCAATATCGGCCTGCTCAATAAGATCCGCGCCTACGCCCTGCAGGATAAAGGCTACGATACCGTGGAAGCCAACCATCAGCTGGGTTTCGCCGCGGACGAGCGTGATTTCACCCTGTGCGCGGATATGTTCAAACTGCTGGGCGTGGATGCGGTTCGTCTGCTGACGAACAACCCCAAGAAAGTAGAAATCCTCAGCGAGGCCGGGATTAATATCGTCGAACGCGTGCCGCTAATCGTGGGCCGCAATCCGAAGAACGCCCACTATCTGGATACCAAAGCGGCCAAAATGGGCCACCTGCTTTCAGAGTAATCACCGCCCTTCCCGCAGACGCTTTTTGTATCGCACTGTATCCGGCGACGGGTTTCATACAAGGCCTTGCAAAAAGCGTCCTTCTGCACATATTCCCCCTACATTGCGATGTTGAGATGTCCCGGTCATTTCATCACCTTTCGGAGACATCGCAATGTTTACCAGACTCGCTTCCTCAGCCCTGGCTTTAACCCTCTCTTTAACCACCGTTTTCGCCTGCCAGGCGCAGGCGGCTGGCAACGACTACTCCGCCGCCTTTCTTCATCCCCGGCACGTTAACGCCGGCGTGCTG
This sequence comes from Dryocola mayonis, assembly GCF_051307045.1. Taxonomy (NCBI): domain Bacteria; kingdom Pseudomonadati; phylum Pseudomonadota; class Gammaproteobacteria; order Enterobacterales; family Enterobacteriaceae; genus Dryocola; species Dryocola mayonis. Next base: position 1,902,556 of record NZ_CP150452.1, on the reverse strand, counting down.
AACGTCGGCTATGTGGATATCGGCCCGAAAGACGGGCAGCCGGTGATCCTGCTGCACGGCTGGCCCTACGATCTGCACAGCTACGCGGACGTTGCGCCGGCGCTGGCGAAAAAAGGCTATCGCGTTATCGTGCCGGAAAACCGCGGCTTCGGATCCACGCGCTTTATCTCCGCCTCCACGCCGCGCAACGGCCAGCCCTCGGCGATGGCGAAAGATGTGGTGGATCTGATGGACGCCCTGAATATCAGGCAGGCGGTGTTTGCCGGCTACGACTGGGGCGCGCGCACCGCGGATATCGTGGCGGCGCTGTGGCCGCAACGGGTTAAAGCGCTGGTTTCGGTCAGCGGCTACCTTATCAGCAGCCAGCAAATCGGTGAAAAACCGCTGCCGCCACAGGCGGAGCTGCAGTGGTGGTATCAGTTTTACTTCGCCACGCCGCGCGGCGCGGCCGGCTATGCGCAGAACACCCACGACTTCGCCCGGCTGATATGGAACCAGGCCTCGCCCGGCTGGAAATTCAGCGACGCCACTTTCAACCTCAGCGCAAGATCGCTCGATAATCCGGACCATGTCGCTATCACGCTAAGCAACTATCGCTGGCGCCTCGGGCTGGAAAAAGGGGAAGCCAGATACGCTAGCTATGAGCAAAAGCTGGCGACGCTGCCGAAAATCAGCGTTCCCACCATCACCATCGAAGGCGAGGAAAACGGCGCGCCGCATCCGCAGCCGCAGGCCCTACGCCGGGCAGTTTACGGGAAAATATGAGCAACGCACCTTCAGCGGCCGCGTGGGGCACAACCCGCCGCAGGAGGCGCCGCAGGGCTTCGTGAAGGCGGTGGTGGATGCCGACCACCTTTAGATAAAAAGAAGCGCGGCTGTTCAGGGTCGAACGGCTATGCTTTTTCAGTACCTTTTCCCATTACGCTCAGGAGTTGCCGGTGGAGCACATTGATCTCATTCTGGTCGTCGACGATGACCGGGACATTCGCGAACTGATCGTCGACTATCTGATCAAGTCGGGCTATCGCGCGGTCGGCGCCGCTAACGGTAAGGAGATGCGGGCCGTGCTGGAAAAGCAGCCCGTCGATTTAGTGGTGCTGGACGTTATGATGCCCGGCGAAGACGGCCTGACGCTGTGCCGCCAGCTACGCAGCGACCGGCATAAGGACCTGCCCATCCTGATGCTGACGGCGCGCAATGAGGATACCGATCGCATCCTGGGGCTGGAAATGGGTGCCGACGACTATGTCGTTAAGCCCTTCGTCGCGCGTGAACTGCTGGCGCGGATAAAAGCGATTCTGCGCCGTTTCCGCACCCTTCCCCCCAACCTGCAGATAACCGAAGCCGGGCGCATTATCGCTTTTGGCGACTGGCGGCTGGATACTTCCGCCCGTCATTTGATTGATGACCGCGGCGTGATTGTCGCCTTAAGCGGCGCGGAGTATCGCCTGCTGCGCGTATTTCTCGACACCCGCAGCGCGTGCTGACCCGCGATCAGCTCCTGAACCTCACCCAGGGACGTGACGCCGAGCTGTTTGAACGTTCAATAGATCTGCTGGTCAGCCGCGTGCGCCAGCGCCTTAACGAAGACGCCCGCACGCCTGCGTATATCAAAACCGTGCGCAGCGAAGGCTACGTCTTTTCCATGCCGGTCGTCATCAAAGAGGCCAGGGAGTGACGCTGTGGCCGCGCTCGCTGTTAGCCCGCCTGACCGTCATCGTGCTGGCGGGCCTGCTGCTGGCTAACGCCTTAAGCCTGTCGCTGGTGATGTTTGAGAGAATGCGCAGCGCCCGCAGCGTGATGCTGGGCAACCTGGAGTACGACGTGGCGACGAGCGTGGCGATCCTCGACAGGCTGCCCGCCGCAGAGCGCCCGGCCTGGCTGCCGAAGCTTGCCCGGGGAAATTATCACTATATTCTTGGGCCGGGCGCTGCCGGCAGCGCGCCGCTGGACAAACGTTCCCGGGACGCCATCCGCTCCCTTACCGCCACCCTTGGCGGTCAATACCAGCTCAGGTTCAGCAGCGTAGCGGGCCCCGTCTCGCACATTCAGGCTCATATGGTGCTGGGCGACGGCTCGCCGCTGACGCTCGATTTAATTCCCCATATGCCGCCCGTTGCGCGCTGGCTGCCGGTGGTCTTTACTATCCAGCTTATTCTGGTGGTGCTTTGCGCGTGGCTTGCCGTGCGCCAGGTCGTCCGGCCGCTGATGCGTTTTACGCGCGCGGTAGAATCGCTGGAGCCTGCGGCCGGCAATCCCTCTGCCATGGCGGAGCAAGGGCCGCTGGAGGTGCAGCAGGCCGCGCGGGCGTTTAACGCCATGCAGACGCGCATTCAGGGCTATATCAGGCAGCGCTCGCAGATCCTCGCCGCCATCTCGCACGATTTACAAACGCCGATCACCCGCATGAAGCTGCGCATCGAGATGGCCGAAGAGCCCGCGCTGCGCGACAAGCTGATGCAGGATCTGGACAATATGACCCAGCTGGTGCGCGAAGGCATCGCCTGGGCGCGCTCGTCAGAAAGCCTCGAAGAGCCGCTTGTGCCCATCGAACTGCATGCTTTTATCGACAGCATTGCCTGCGACTACCGGGACGTGGGGAAAAATGTGCGCTTTGCGCAGCCGGCGTGCGCCTTCTCGCTGGCTGCGCGTCCGCAGGCGCTGCGCAGGGTGATGACCAACCTGCTGGATAACGCGCTGAAGTTCGGCGGCCGCGCTGAAATTACGCTTATCCATCCGGACAGCCGGTCGGTGACCATTAGCGTGGCGGATGACGGGCCCGGCATTCCGCAAGATGAGCTGGAGGCGGTGCTGCAGCCGTTCTACCGCATAGAAAGCTCGCGCAACAGGAGCACCGGCGGCACCGGGCTGGGGCTGGCGATTGCTGCGCAGCTGGTCGGCCAGTCGGGCGGTAAGCTGACGTTAAGCAACCGCGAAGGCGGCGGGCTGCAGGTCAACGTCACCTTGCCGGCCGCATAATTGTATCGCCGTGTATCCTGCCGCCCTGCGGATAAACGCGCTGACAAACCGGCGGCTTCACAAAACATCCCGAACACAACCGGCGGTTGTAATGACAGCGCTGCCCCATAGCGCAGTAAACGTCATTCACCCATTCCGCGTTCGTGAGGTTTCCTATGTTTCTTCTGATTGCCTTTCTCGGCGGCGGCATCAGCCTGCTGAGCCCCTGCACCTTACCCGTCATTCCCCTGCTGTTTGCCGGTTTCGCCGGGCGAAAAGGCCACCTTGCCGCCCTGCTGCTGGGTATGGTGGCGATGTTCAGCGCCGTCGCCATGCTGATTACCGTAGCCGGCGACTGGGTTATCCGGACCACGCTTGTCGGACGCTGGCTGGCGCTGGCCTTGCTGGCCGTCGCCGCCCTGGCGCTTATCTTCCCGGGCCTCGCCGCACGGCTGCTGCACCCGGCGGTGCGGCTGGGCAACGCCATCAATGAGCGGAGCTATCGTGCGCAGGGCGCCCTTTCCGCTTTCCTGGCGGGACTGGCCGTGGGCCTGCTGTGGTCGCCCTGCGCCGGGCCGATTCTGGGAGCGATACTCGCCCCGGCGCTTGCGGGCAACGCGTCGGCCAGCACCGGGCTGCTGCTGGCCGCGTACGGCAGCGGCTGCGTCGTGATGCTGGCGCTGCTGTGGCTGTGCGGCAAGCGGATCCTGACGCGCCTGCGGGCGAAAAGCGCGTTTATGGCGCGGCTGCGCCAGCTCGCCGGAGCGGTGATGCTGGCCTGCGTTGCCTTCAACGCCGCCGGCATGAACGGTCTTTTTCAGGGGGCAAACGGCCTTGCGGACAGGCTTGAAGAGAGGCTGCTGACTCTCGCTCCCGCCGCGGATCCCGAGGCTAAGCTGCAGCCCGTCGCGCAGCCCGCGCCTGCCGCCGCCATCCCTTCGCTGGCGGGAGGAACCACCTGGCTCAACGGGACGCCGGCCACGCCCGAGTCGCTGCAGGGAAAAGTGGTGCTGGTTGATTTCTGGACCTTCGACTGCATTAACTGCCAGCACGCGCTGCCGCACGTGCGCGACTGGGCGAACAAATACAAAGATCGCGGGCTGGTGGTGATTGGCGTGCATACGCCGGAATATCCCTGGGAAAAAAATCCGCGGGCCGTGCAAAATGCTGTCGATAAATGGCAGCTGCCGTATGCGGTGGTAACCGATAACCATTACCAAATCTGGAACGCCTTCGGCAACCGCTACTGGCCCGCCCACTATTACTTCGATGTGCAGGGCAAGCTGCGCTACGCCGCTTTCGGCGAGGGAGATTATGCCAGGCAGGAGCAGGTTATTCAGACCTTGCTAAAAGAGGTGCGAACCTGAAGCGGCTCTCCACAGCAACGCTTCACTATTCTGTTTAACGGGCTAAACGAGCTTAAAAAAATAAAGGCAGATTGCTCTGCCTTTATCGTTGCCGAATGCCGTTGCCGGTCGCTGTTCCTACTTCAGCATATTACGGATGACGTAATGCAAAATGCCGTCGTTGTGGAAATAGGTTAATTCGTTGCCGGTATCGATACGGCAGCGGCACTCGATCACCTCCTGCCGGCCGTCGCTATGTGACAACGTCACCGGCACGGTAGCGCCCGGGCTGAGGGAGTTGAGCCCGGTGATATCAATGGTTTCTTCCCCGGTCAGCCCCAGGGTTTTACGCGTTACGCCCTGCGGGAATTCAAGGGGCAGGATACCCATCCCGATAAGGTTTGAACGGTGAATACGCTCAAAGGATTCGGAGATAACCACCCGCACGCCCAGCAGGCGCGGCCCTTTTGCCGCCCAGTCGCGGCTTGAGCCTGACCCGTATTCTTTACCCGCAATCACCGCCAGCGGAATACCCTTCGCCTGGTAACGCATCGCCGCATCGTAAATCGACATCACCTCGTCCCCCGGCAGCAGGCGCGTCATGCCGCCTTCCAAGCCGGGCACCATCTCGTTACGAATACGGATGTTGGCGAAGGTGCCGCGCATCATTACCTCATGGTTGCCGCGGCGCGAACCGTAGGAGTTGAAGTCTCTGCGCTCAACGCCGTGGTTTAGCAGATAGCGTCCCGCCGGGCTGTCGGGCTTGATGCTGCCCGCAGGCGAGATGTGGTCGGTGGTGACCGAATCGCCCAGCATCGCCAGCACGCGTGCGCCATGAATATCCTGCAGCGGCTTCGGCTCCGCTTCCATATCGTCAAAGAACGGCGACAGGCGAATATAGGTGGAGTCGCTCTGCCAGCCGTAGGTATCCGAGCGGTCGACCGCGATATTTTGCCACTCCGGCGTGCCTTCGAAGACCTCGGCGTACTCTTTGTTGAACATTTCAGTAGAAACTTTGGCTACCGCGCGGGCGATCTCCTGGCTGCTCGGCCAGATGTCCTTCAGGTAAACCGGATCGCCCTTGCGATCGTGCCCCAGCGGATCGGTTGTCAGGTTGACGTTCATATTCCCCGCCAGCGCATAGGCGACCACCAGCGGCGGCGAGGCCAGCCAGTTGGTTTTCACCAGCGGGTGAATACGGCCTTCGAAGTTGCGGTTGCCGGAAAGCACCGCGCCCACGGTCAAATCGCCTTTTTTAATCGCCAGCTCGATAGGATCCGGCAGCGGCCCGGAGTTGCCGATACAGGTGGTACAGCCGTAGCCGACCAGGTTAAAGCCCAGTCCGTCGAGATAAGGCGTCAGCCTGGCTTTGGCGAGATAATCCGAAACCACTTTCGACCCCGGCGCCAGCGAGGCCTTGACCCACGGCTGACGCTTCAGGCCAAGCGTGAGCGCTTTTTTCGCCAGCAGCCCCGCGGCCATCAGCACGCTCGGGTTAGAGGTGTTGGTGCAGGACGTAATGGCGGCAATCACCACCGCGCCGTCCGGAAGCTGGTATTCACGCCCGCCCAGGGTGTAATCCACCGGCGCGCGATCTTTCTGCGTGGCGTTGATTTCCAGCTCGTTGCTGGCGTGAAAGGCCTTCGGAACCTCGCCTAAGGGGACGCGGTCCTGCGGCCGTTTCGGCCCGGCGACGCTCGCCTCCACCTCATTCATATTCAAAGCGAGGGTGCTGGTAAAGATCGGCTCATCGCCGGTATTGCGCCACATGCCCTGCGCTTTGGCATACGCCTCGACCAGCGCAATCTGGTCTTCGGTACGCCCGCTCAGGCGCATGTAGTCAAGCGTAACGGCATCGATAGGGAAGAAGCCGCACGTCGCGCCGTATTCCGGCGCCATGTTGGCGATAGTGGCGCGGTCCGCCAGCGGCAGCGAATCCAGCCCGTCGCCGTAGAATTCGACAAACTTGCCGACGACGCCGTGCCTGCGCAGCATCTGGGTAACGGTCAGAACAAGGTCGGTTGCGGTAATCCCCTCGCCGAGCCTGCCGTCGAGCTTAAAGCCGACCACGTCAGGAATAAGCATGGATACCGGCTGGCCGAGCATCGCGGCCTCCGCTTCGATACCGCCCACGCCCCATCCCAGCACGCCCAGGCCGTTGATCATCGTGGTGTGGGAATCGGTGCCCACCAGCGTGTCCGGATAAGCGACCAGCTCGTCGCCCTGCATTTCGCTCCACACGGCTTTGCCAAGGTATTCCAGGTTGACCTGGTGGCAGATACCGGTGCCCGGCGGCACTACGCTAAAGCGGCTGAACGCCTGCTGGCCCCAGCGCAGGAAGACGTAGCGTTCGTGGTTGCGCTCCATTTCCAGGCGCACGTTTTCTTCAAAGGCGTCGTCGTCGCCGAAATGGTCGACGGTAACAGAGTGGTCGATGACCAGGTCAACGGAAGACAGCGGGTTGACTTTGGCGACGTCGCCGCCGAGGCGCTTGACGGCTTCGCGCATGGCGGCTAAATCCACCACGGGCCGGCACGCCGGTAAAATCCTGCATTAACACGCGCGCCGGGCGGTAGGCGATTTCACGATCCGCATGGGCGTTTTTCAGCCAGCCGGCCAGAGCGTGGATATCCTCTTTGGTAACGGAATCTTCATCCTGCCAGCGCAGCATGTTTTCGAGTAAGACTTTTAGCGACTTGGGTAAGCGCGTGATATCCCCAAGTTCCTTCGATGCCAGCGGCAGGCTGTAGTAATGATAGGTTTTATCCAGCGCCTGAAGCGTGTCCTTACTGGCCTCTCGTAGGGTAAACGACATAGCTCCTCCTTAATTCCAGGGATAGCGATGCCCTGATTGAATTCAGGGTCACTGTTAAAGATAACACAAACATGTCGTAACGTTTTGATAACAACCCGAATTGATAAATGGCGCTAAAGGAGGGTATGCACGCAGGGAAATGAAAAACGCCCCGGCATCAGGCACGGGGCGTTTTGAGATTAATTTACGAGGGTGGCGATCAGCTGCGCCCAGAACACTACCGAAACGGTAAAAGCGCCGAGCCATGACCAGTATTTAATACTGCAGTGATTTATCATAAGCATTACTCTTTATTTACGATATGCAATCTGGCTGACTAAATAATCAGTCCCGAAGGGTATTGCTGTGCGTAGTTATTAAGTAGTACGTTGTTAACCGCGGTTAATAAAAAAGTGTGATGCGCCGCAAGTTAATTAAACGTAAATAAAATGAGTAATTATTGTTTTTTGTGATCGTCGACGGTCATCAAATCGATAAAATCCTGCTGCTGCTGAGTCAGCTGCCAGGAGGGCCGGCGGCTGGGTTTTAACCCTTTGCAGCTTCTGAACCGGCTTGTCATCCTGGTGAAACATTTTTTTTGACTGCACGACCTGCCCGGGCGTTGCCATTTTTAGCTCCAATAGCGCCAGGCCACTAGCGCAACGACCAGCCAGAACAGGCCTGAGACCAGAAATACCGCCAGCCAGGCTTTGCGTTTAAGCTCCGGATCCCTTTGCGGTTGTTCACTTCCTGAAGGCATTGCTAACCTCATACAATCGACACCACTTATCATAAACTTGTTAACAATCGTTATAAGCAATCGTCCGTTGGGATTAATCCTAAAGAAACTCTAGCGCAAAAGCCAGCAAATTTGCTCACTGTTTACAAGAAAAGATTTAATCTTTTGACATGAAATAAATTATTGAAGTGTCACATTTGCGCTGCGGTTAATTATTATCTACGCCTGTCTCATAATAGAGACAGATTAACCATCGTGATAATAAGGATAAGCCGGGGCGGCGGATATAAAACGCGATGAGAGTCATTCTTATTTATTCGCGGGGATTAAAAACGGTATCTTCTCCGGGCGGAGAAGATACCAGATGGAATTATTTGGCGGGTAATTTAATATCTTTAAACATCGCTTCGATATCCTCATTGGACCTTAAGGCCACGGCGGTATCGACCACGTCACGCGTCAGGTGCGGGGCGAAGCGTTGAATAAAATCATACATATAGCTGCGCAGGAAGGTGCTGCGGCGAAAACCGATTTTGGTGGTGCTGTGGCTGAACACCCCCTGCGCCTCGATACGTACCAAATCAGGGTCGGAGACGGGATCGACGGCCATGCTGGCGATTACCCCTACGCCTAAACCAAGGCGCACGTAGGTTTTAATGACGTCCGCATCGGTTGCGGTAAAGACGATACGCGGGGTTAAACCGGCGCGGTTGAACGCGGTATCCAGCTCAGAACGGCCGGTAAAGCCGAAGGTATAGGTAACCAGCGGATACTGAGCCAGCTCCTCGATGGTGACGGATTCCTTCGACGCCAGCGGGTGCTCCGGGGTGACGACGATCGAGCGGTTCCAGTGGTAGCACGGCAGCATCACCAGATCGTCGTACAGATGCAGCGCTTCGGTGGCGATGGCGAAATCCGCATTACCCTTAGAGACGGCCTCCGCGATCTGCGTCGGCGACCCCTGATGCATATGCAGCGAAACGCGAGGGTAGCGTTCTATAAAGCCTTTGATGACGCCCGGCAGCGCGTAGCGAGCCTGGGTATGCGTCGTGGCGACGTATAAAGAGCCTTTGTCCGGCCAGGTATGTTCGCCGGCAACGGATTTAATGGCGTCGACTTTTGAGAGCACTTCACGGGCGATACGGATAATCTCCTGCCCGGCAGGCGTGACCTGGGTAAGATGTTTGCCGCTGCGGGCAAAAATCTGAATACCCAGCTCATCTTCCAGCATCCGCACTTGTTTACTGATGCCCGGCTGAGAAGTGTAGAGCCCTTCCGCCGTCGACGAGACGTTAAGATTGTGGTTGACCACCTCAACGATATAACGAAGCTGCTGTAGTTTCATGACTTACCATCCAGGTCAAAACGCCCCCAACGCAGGCGGTACGGGGAGTAAGACGCTATGAGATTAAAAAGGATATGCGCTAAAGCCACTATATCAGTTATATCTTCTCTGTATAGATGGGAAGAAAAAATAATAAAGAGGTTATATAAGAAGAGAGAAAAAACCGGAGCGCGGGCCCCGGTTTCAGTGGTTAAGGAAGGTTATTTCTTCCCTTCAACCCATTTGCCGTCGATAAAGAAGGCGGACCAGCCGGTCGCTTTGCCCTCTTTTTCTGAGGAAACGTACTGCTGCTTAGTCTTGCGGCTAAAGCGGACGACGGATTTATTGCCTTCCGCATCCTGCTGCGGCGCGTCGGCCAGATAGCGCAGCTTTTCCGGCAGGCGGTCACGGAAGCGGTACAGCTCTTCGACTAACGGCGCGCGGGTTTCACGCGATTTAGGGAAGGTGTTAGCTGCCAGGAAGACGCCCGCCGCGCCGTCGCGCAGAACAAAGTAGGCGTCCGATTTTTCACAAGGCAGTTCCGGCAACGGAACCGGATCTTCTTTCGGCGGAGCCACTTCGCCGTTACGCAGGATCTTACGCGTGTTCTTGCAGTCATCGTTGGTGCAGGCCATGTACTTACCGAAACGCCCCATTTTCAGATGCATTTCAGAACCACATTTTTCGCATTCGACGATCGGGCCGTCATAGCCCTTGATGCGGAACTCGCCCTCTTCGATTTCGTAGCCGTCGCAGGTCGGGTTGTTACCGCACACGTGCAGCTTGCGTTTAGGATCGATAAGGTAGCTGTCCATCGCCGTGCCGCATTTGGCGCAACGACGTTTCGCACGCAGCGCGTTGGTTTCCGCGTCATCGCCCTCAAGGACGTTAAGCACTTCGTTTTCCGGCACCAGGTTAATGGTGGTTTTGCAGCGCTCTTTCGGCGGCAGCGCATAGCCGGAGCAGCCAAGGAACACCCCGGTGCTTGCGGTACGGATACCCATCTTGCGCCCGCAGGTCGGACAGTCGATGCTGGTGAGCACCATCTGGTTCGGGCGCATGCCGCCCTCTTCCGGATCCTGCTCGGCTTTCTCAAGCTGGCCGCTGAAGTCGCTGAAGAATTCGTCCAGCACGCCTTTCCACTCGGCCTGGTTGTTAGCCACCTGGTCGAGGTTGTTTTCCATCTGCGCGGTAAAGTCGTAGTTCATCAGCTCGCGGAAGTTTTCTTCCAGACGATCGGTGACGATCTCGCCCATTTTCTCGGCGTAAAAACGACGGTTCTCCACGCGCACATAGCCACGATCCTGGATTGTGGAGATAATGGACGCATAGGTAGAAGGACGGCCGATGCCGCGCTTTTCAAGCTCTTTGACCAACGACGCTTCGCTAAAGCGAGCCGGCGGCTTGGTAAAGTGCTGGCCCGGGGTCAGTTCAATCAGCGACATCACGTCGCCTTTATTGACCGCCGGCAGCGTGCGATCCTCATCGCCTTTACGCAGCGCAGGCATGACCTTCGTCCAGCCGTCAAAGCGCAGGATACGACCACGGGCTTTCAGGCGGTAGTCGCCCGCTTCCACGGTTAAGGTCGTGGAGTCATACTGCGCAGGCGTCATCTGGCAGGCCACGAACTGGCGCCAGATAAGCTGATAGAGTTTCTGCGCGTCAACTTCCATATCCTTTAAGGATTCGGCGACCACGCCCACGTCGGATGGACGAATCGCTTCGTGCGCTTCCTGTGAGTTTTCCTTGCTTGCATACTGGTTAGCATCGGCCGGCAGATACTTTTTACCGAAGTTCTCGCCGATATAACCACGCACCATGCTCACCGCGTCCTGGCTGAGGTTGGTGGAGTCGGTACGCATGTAGGTGATGTGGCCCGCTTCGTACAGGCGCTGCGCCATCATCATGGTTTTTTTCACGCCAAAACCAAGACGGGTGCTGGCAGCCTGCTGCAGCGTGGAGGTAATAAACGGCGCGCCGGGCTTGCTGCTGGTCGGTTTATCCTCGCGCTCAAGAACGGTATAACGGGCTTTTTCAAGCTCGCTGACCGCCGCCATGGTCTGCTCGCGGTTGACCGGACGGAACGGCTTATCTTTGTGGTGGCTAACCTGAACCGGAAGGCTGTCGCCCGCCGGGGTGGCCAGGCTGGCGTCGATTTCCCAGAACTCTTCGGGAACAAACGCTTTGATCTCACGTTCACGCTCGACGACCAGACGCACGGCAACGGATTGCACGCGGCCGGCGGAAAGCCCGCGGGCGATTTTTTTCCACAGCAGCGGAGAGACCATATAACCCACCACGCGGTCCATAAAGCGACGCGCCTGCTGGGCGTTGACCCGGTCAATATTCAGTTCGCCCGGCTTTTCAAAAGCCTGCTGGATAGCGTTTTTGGTGATTTCGTTAAACACCACGCGGCTGTAGCGCGAATCATCGCCGCCGATCACTTCCCGCAGGTGCCAGGCGATGGGCCTCCCCTTCGCGGTCAAGGTCGGTTGCGAGATAGATATGGTCGGCTTTTTCAGCAAGGGATTTCAGTTCTGAAACCACCTTTTCTTTGCCCGGCAGCACTTCATACTGGGCTTCCCAGCCGTGCCAGGGATCGACTCCCATACGATTTACGAGCGCGCCGCGTTCATCCTTTTTGACCTTTTTGGTCGTTTTGGCGGAGGCAGAGTCAGCGCTCTTCTTGGTGGTTGATCCACTGGTCGGCAAATCGCGGATATGACCCACGCTGGACTTAACCACGTAGTCGTTTCCGAGATATTTGTTGATCGTTTTGGCTTTTGCCGGGGACTCAACGATGACGAGAGCTTTACCCATATTCACCTTTACCTAATTTAATTCATCCAGAATACGTCGCACGCAGTCTCATTCTCCCGCTTGCGGTGCGCCTTTTTTTATATTGCGACAGCATCAAAGGAGATCAACTCTTTTTTCAAAACACCGGGCTGAAAGCCGCGCCAACGCAGGTGATTGAGTTACCGAGTTTTTCGTGCAGGTGACATAGCACGACGGAAGTTTGGTTGAATGTCAAGCAATTCCGTTGCCAGATTTGCGAAAGCGTCACACTCTACCTGATAAAATCCGATACGCAACTTTATTAGCATGCAATACGCATTCCCGCCAGCACGGTTAACTTTTTTGTGGGCCTGCGGTTTACAAGGAGATATTGCCCCTGAGGCTCTTGTGGACGTACACTAGCGCCAGTTTTTTGGAGGAGACAACATGCAAACTACAACTCAGCCTGTCGACCGCGAAACGCTGCTGGCCGAGGCCAATAAAATCATTCGCGAACATGAAGATTTTATCCAGGGTATGGAAGCCACGGGCGTTGAGCAAAAGAGTGGCGTGCTGGTCTTTCGCGGCGAGTATTTCCTTGATGAACAAGGTCTGCCCACCCCGAAAAGCACGGCGGTATTTAATATGTTCAAGCACCTCGCCCACGTGATGTCCGAGAAATACCATCTGCAGGACTAAAACAAAAAGCGAGGCCGCAGGCCCCGCTTTTTAAACCTCTATTTACCATAGCGGTTTTTCGCCGCGCTGCCACCAGCGGAGCAACAGGCGATCGAGACTGTTTGCCGCGCTGCCGGTAAACCTTTCCATCATTTTTTTACGACGGGTAAAGCGCACGCCGATGACCTCATGGTTTTTCATCAGGCCAATCAGCAGATCGTCGCTGGTGCTGACCTCATCCACCAGCCCTTTTTCTTTTGCCTGCAGGCCGTACCAGTGTTCGCCGGTGGCCACGGCGTCAATATCCAGCGCCGGGCGCATTTCATGCACGAAATGCTTAAAGAGGAGATGGGTTTCGTTCAGGTCTTCGCGGAACTTCTCGCGGCCCTGCTCGGTGTTCTCGCCAAACAGCGTCAGGGTGCGCTTGTATTGCCCCGCGGTGTGCAATTCCACGTCGATATCATTACGCTTTAACAGGCGATGGAAGTTCGGCACCTGCGCCACCACGCCGATGGAGCCAATAATAGAAAACGGCGCGGCAACGATGCGGTCCGCCACGCAGGCCATCATATAGCCTCCGCTGGCTGCGACCTTGTCAACGGCCACGGTCAGACGCACTTTATGCTCGCGCAGGCGCTGTAGCTGCGAGGCCGCAAGACCATAGCCGTGCACCACCCCGCCCGGGCTTTCCAGGCGCAGCAGGACCTCGTCTTCAGGCTTAACCACCGCCAGCACCGCGGTTATCTCTTCGCGCAAAGACGTCACCTCGTGAGCGTCCATACTGCCTTTAAAATCCAGCACGTAGAGGGTCGGCTTGTCAGAGCTGCTGGTTTCGCCGCGCTTAGCGCGCGCCTTAGCCTGTTTTGCCTCGAGCCTGTGCTTTTTCTTCTGGCCTTTATGCCAGAGCTTTTGCTGATGATGGTCAAGACGCGCGACCTGCATCTCTTCGCGCATCTCCTGATACTGTTCGCTTAAGTTGCTCAGACGCAGCTCGCCGTGATGATGCTTTTTACGCTGGGCAACGTTGACCACAATAGTAGCTATGGCCGCGATCGCCACGACAACGGTGACGATTTTGGCCAGAAACAATCCATAGTTCGCAATAAAATCCACGTATTCCGCCTTAATTTCAGAGCATTAATCATAAGGTGCAGTGTACCCGAGCGGGCGCTTCGCGTCTGCATGCAACTCTAAATGCTGCGCGGCGGCCTGCGGTACGAATGTAAACCGGCGAAACCTTTGCAAAATGTTAACCAGCGGGAATGTCTCCCGGCGGCCGATTGAAATGCCCCTGCCTTTCAGGCATAAAGCCCTGTGTACCAAAAACCACGAGAAATAAGACGCGAGCCGCCGCCTGCATCGCGCGAGGAGTGAATTTTGCATTACCAACCGAAAACCGATTTACTGCGCAACCGCATTATCCTGGTCACCGGCGCCAGCGACGGCATCGGCCGCGAAGCGGCGCTGACTTATGCGCGCTACGGCGCGAGCGTTATCCTGCTCGGACGCAACGAAGATAAGCTGCGCGCCGTGGCGCAAGAGTTACAACATCAGTCCGGCGGCACGCCGCACTGGTTTACCCTGGATCTGCTGACCGCCACCCCGCAGGATTGTGAGCGGCTGGCGCAGAGGGTCGCCGGCCTGGCGCCTCGTCTGGACGGCGTGCTGCATAACGCGGGCATCCTCGGCGATGTGGTGCCGATGAGCCAGCAAGATCCGCAAACCTGGCAGAACGTGATGCAGGTAAACGTCAACGCCACCTTCTTCCTTACCCAGGCCCTGCTGCCGCTGTTGCTGAAATCCGACGCGGGCTCGCTGGTGTTCACCACCTCGAGCGTTGGCCGCCAGGGCCGCGCCGGCTGGGGCGCCTACGCCGCATCAAAATTTGCCACCGAAGGCATGATGCAGGTGCTGGCAGAAGAGTATAAGCAGCAAAACCTGCGCGTGAACTGCATCAATCCGGGCGGTACGCGCACCGCAATGCGGGCCAGCGCCTTTCCAACCGAAGATCCCGCAAAGCTTAAAACGCCGCGTGATTTAATGCCGCTCTATCTGTGGCTGATGGGCGACGACAGCCGTCGCAAAACCGGCATGAGCTTTGACGCCCAGCCTAACCGTAAACCAGGAATTTCCGAATGAGCGACGATCGTTACCAGCAGCGGGCCCAGCGCCAGAAAGAAAAAGTTGACGCCCGCATTGAAGCGGCCCAGCAGGAGCGTGGCATTTTAATTGTGTTTACCGGCAACGGGAAAGGCAAAACCACAGCGGCGTTTGGCACCGCCGCCCGCGCCGTCGGCCACGGTAAAAAAGTCGGCGTCATCCAGTTTATTAAGGGCCAGTGGCCGAACGGCGAGCGGAATTTACTTGAGCCGCACGGCGTGGAGTTTCAGGTAATGGCGACGGGCTTTACCTGGGAGACGCAGAACCGCGAAACGGATAGCGAAGCGTGCCTTGCCGTCTGGCAACACGCCAGACGCATGCTGGCGGACGGCTCGCTGGATATGGTGATCCTCGATGAAATCACCTATATGGTCGCCTATGATTATCTGCCGCTGCAGGAGGTGCTGGATGCGCTCCGGCAGCGCCCTGCGCAGCAGACGGTGATTATCACCGGCCGCGGCTGCCACCGGGATATTCTCGAGCTGGCCGATACGGTCAGCGAACTGCGTCCGGTGAAGCATGCTTTTGACGCGGGCGTGAAGGCGCAAGCCGGGATTGACTACTAAAGCCTGCAGCGCCCGTTATCATCGGGTGGACGGCGCTAAGCGCTGCCACAAACGGCAGGTCGGGCGGCGCTTAGCGCTTGCCCGACTTACATCACAGCCTTACTTCACAGTGGCTTAACATGCGCCATTTACCCTCGATAAGCTGCGTCTCACCGCTCAGGGTTACCATGCCGCGGCTGCGTATGTCCCCGCTTGATGCCCCGATTTGTATCTCAAACTCGCCAGGCTCCACTACGCGCTGCCCGTCGCGGCGGGTGAAGCTGAGCATATCGGTGGGCACGATAAACGTCAGCCTGGCGCTTTCTCCCGGTTCAAGACAGACACGCTGGAAGGCTTTTAGCTCCTGAACCGGGCGCACCATGGAGGCCACTTTGTCATGGACATAAAGCTGCACCACCTCGCTGCCCGCGACGGCTCCGCTGTTGGTTACGGTAATGGTCGCGCAGACATCCCCGCCCTGACAGGCAACCGTGGCGTCCTTCAGCTTTAAGTCGCCGTAGTCGAACGTCGTCCATGTTTTGCCATAGCCAAACGGGTAGCGTGAGCCGAAGTGGAAGGCGAACGGCGTGCCGCCGCTTTTTAGTTTGTGGTTGTAGTAATAAGGCATGGCGCCCGCGCTTTTCGGCACCGACACCACCAGACGTCCTTCGGGCTCCGCCTGCCCCATCAGCACATCCGCAACGGCGTGTCCGCCCTCCTGGCCGGGCGCCCAGGCCAGCAGCAGCGCGGCGACCTTATCTTCCTGCCCGCCGAGGTTATAAGGACGGCCGCCGGTCACCACCACCACCACCGGCTTGCCCGTCGCCAGCAGTTCGTCAAGCAGCTGCTGCTGCACGCCCGGCAGCGCCAGGCTATCCGTATCCGAACCCTCGCCAACCGTACCGCTCTGGAACAGGCCTGCCAGATCGCCCACGCACAGCACCACCACATCACTTTGCTGCGCCGTTTTTACCGCCTCCGGGATCAGGCTCGTATCGAGCGAAACCGGCGACTCCTGCATAGGTTTTCCGCCGCTGTCGCCGGGGAAGACCGGTGCGCCGGCCATGCGCTTTTCAATAATATGGCAGCCTTTGGCGTAAAGAACGCTGTCGCGGCCAAGGCGTTCGCGCAGGGCCGCAAGCGGCGTGACCACCTGCGAGGTTTGCTCCAGCATATCGCTGATGATCAGATGCACCGGGAAGCTGTAGCCGCTTAGCAGCGCCAGAGGATCGTCCGCGGTCGGCCCTATGACCGCCACGCGCGGCTTGCCTTTCAGCGGCAGAGTGCCGTCGTTCTCCAGAAGC
The DNA here is from genome assembly GCF_051307045.1 of Dryocola mayonis. NCBI lineage: Bacteria > Pseudomonadati > Pseudomonadota > Gammaproteobacteria > Enterobacterales > Enterobacteriaceae > Dryocola > Dryocola mayonis. The sequence continues at coordinate 1,885,930 of NZ_CP150452.1, read as the reverse complement.
GTAATAGAACGGGTCGCCACTTCGCGCGCAATCTGCAGCGTGGGCTCGCTTTGCAGCTCGACCTGATTTTCATCCGTATAAGGCCGTTCAAACAGGCCCAGCCGGAATTTCTCTTTCAGCACGCGGGCGACGATTTCATCCACCTTTTCCATGGTGATTAATCCGCGCCCGACGGCCTGCGCCAGGTGGCGGGCGCAGTCATCCTTCGGCAGTTCGACGTCCAGACCCGCGTTAAACGCCAGCGCCGCCGACCCGGCCGCATCATGCGAAACGCCGTGATGCTGATGAAGCAGGCTGACGCCGCCGTAGTCCGCCACAACCAGCCCGTCGAACCCCCACCTTTCGCGCAGGACGGTGGTGAGCAGGAAGTCGTCGGAGTGTCCCGGCTGGTTATCGATATCGTGATAGGCAGGCATAACGGAACCGGCGTTGGCGAGCTTCACCGCCATTTCAAACGGCAGCAGAAAAGTGTCATTCAGCTCGCAGAAGCCGAGATGCACGGGCGCATGGTTGCGCGCGCCTTCGCTGAACGAATGGCCGACATAATGCTTAAGCGTCGCCAGCAGATCGCGATTCTTGCCCTGCAGGCCCTTTTACATAGCGCGTCGCCATTACGCCCACGAGCCACGGATCCTCGCCGAAGGTCTCTTCCGTACGCCCCCAGCGCACGTCGCGCGAAACGTCCAGCACCGGCGCAAGCCCCTGATGGCAGCCGGCAGAGCGCGCTTCCCTGCCAATCGCGGCGGCGGCGCGTTCGATCAAATCCGGATCCCAGGTCGAGCCGTAATTAAGGGATGAAGGAAAAAGCGTGGCGTCTTTGCACAGCAAACCCACCAGGCACTCTTCATGAAAAAGCGCGGGAATGCCAAGGCGGGTCTCTTCAACCAGGGTTTTCTGCAGGCGATTGGCCGCCCGCACGCCCTCTTTCGCCGCAACGATGTGCGTGCCCAGCGGACGGGTAATTTGCCCGACGCCCAGCTGTAAACGCTCGGCCAGCCCCGCCCGTTCCGTTACGCCCGCAAACTCATCGCTCAGGTCGGTTCGCTCACGGTGATTGCCGTCGCTCGATAAAATCAGCCAGTACGCGTGCATCTGCGCGAACTTTTCTTCCGGCGTCATGCGTGAGAGGAGATCGGCTACGCGTTCGTTAACCGGGCGGTGGGGATCCTTATAAATAACAGACATACATTACTCCTGTGTAACGGGGGCCAGTGACGGTTCGTCATTGCGAAGCTGGCGCTTAGCGGCAAGCTCGCGGGCGATGCTGTAGACCTTGCGGCTGTTGAGCTTGTAGATAAGCAGCAGCAAAGCCATGGCGATAAACAGCACCGCAGGAATGAGGGTGAACAGCGCGTTGATGGTGCTCAGCACCGAAGCCGACTGGGTCGCCTGGTTGGGCAGATAATCGACCATCCCGAGGATCCATCCCACTACCGCGCCGCCGAGAGCCAGACCGAATTTAATGGCAAACAGCGCGGTGGAAAACACCAGCCCGTCAAGACGGCGGCCCGTGCGGTGCTCTTCATAGTCCACCACGTCGGAAAACATCGTCCATTGCAACGGCGTGGTGAGGTTCTGGATAAAGCTGAACACCAGGTTCAGGGCAAAAATAAGCCAGATGGCCGTCGGGGGAATAAAGAAAATCGCCGTGCCGAAAATAACAAAAGTAACGATAGTCCACTGGTACGCCCGCACGCGATCGAACCTGCCAAGCAAACGTTCTGAAAGCAAAGCGCCCAGCAAAGAGGCAATCATGCCCGAAACGATAAAAGCAAAGACCAGATCCGGGCGTAATAAAACATACTTCACGTAATACATGGTGGCGGAGCCACGGGTTACCACCGCGGTTAAAAGTAAAATATTGAACACGAATACAATTCGCCACTGGCTATTTTTCGCCAGCAATTTTAAATCGCCGACCATTGAGCCCGAGGTGTCATTACGCGGAGAATAACGTTCTTTGGTCATGGCAAAGCAGCAATAAAATAACCCTACGCCGAGCAGTCCCATTAAACTCATGGCGTAGAAATACCCTTTTTGCAGGTTGCCGCCGCCCAGCCAGTCTACCAGCGGCAGCGCAATAACCGTGACGATCAGCCCGCCAATAAACGACAGGGCAAAGCGCCAGGACTGAATGGAATGCCGCTCGCGTGGGTCAAGGGTCAGCGCGCCCGGCATTGCGCAATAGGGCACGTTTATCGCCGAATAGACCACGCTAAGAATGCTGTAAGTGGCACAGGCATAAATAATTTTTGCCGTCGGGCCGACGTCCGGCACGTAAAAGGTCACCAGGCAGCTTACGCCAAAAGGAATAGCAAACCACAACAGCCAGGGACGGAAACGGCCGTGTCTGGTCTGCGTGCGGTCGACCATGGCGCCGATACAGGGATCGATAAACGCATCCACCACGCGCACCACTAAAAACATGGTGCCCATGATAGCCGCCGGCAGGCCAAACACGTCGGTATAAAAATAAGCAAGGAATAACGTCGCGGTTTGCCAGACTAATGCGCTGGCCATATCGCCGAGGCCATAGCCAATTTTATCTTTGGTACTGAGAACAGAAGTGGCGTTCATTATTATTGACCTTATTTGTAGGGCACAAAATAGTTCAACTTTCCGCATCAATCTCGCGGCATTTATTTTCCGCACTCAGTATTGGTTAACTCACGCAAAGACAACAATTGTCGAATTGCCCAGACAAATTATGATTTTTTGCTTTTTCTGATAAATGTGACGAGGTGCAAATCCACGGGCGATAAAAATGTAAGTAGCCCGCAAGATTGGCGGGCTGAATAATTAAGGGGATATTACCAGCTATAGCTGACCGTGGCGGTCATGGTGCGGCCAATACCGTAGAAACAGGCGGAGTCGGAAGCGCAGGAAGCGACGTATTTCGTATCCGCCAGGTTGTTCACGTTAAGCTGCACGGCGGCTCCTTGCAGGCTGCCGTTCATCTCGCCCAGCTCGTAACGCAGCATCGCGTCATACAGGTCAACCGACGCCACCTTAAAGGTGTTTTGCGCATCGCCATAGCTGGTGCCGATATAGCGCATCCCAACGCCCGCGGTCAGGTTTTTCAGCGCGCCGCCCTGGAAGGTGTAGCTGCCCCAGGCGGAGGCCATATGCGTCGGGATGCGGGCCGGGGTTTTCCCTTCGGTTCCCGCCACCGTGGTGCTGACGTTTTCCGCATCGGTGTAGGTGTATGAGCCAATCAGGTTAACGCTGTCAAACAGCGCGGCGTGGATTTCCGTCTCCACGCCTTTCGAGCGCACTTCACCTGCGTTTTCAAACCAGCCCAGGCTACTGTTGTAGGTTGACACGTTGCTCTGGCGCAGATCGTAGAGCGCAAGCGTCATAAAGATGTTTTCAACAGGCTGGTACTTAAGCCCCGCTTCGGTTTGCTTCCCGGTTGTCGGCGCAAAAGGCGCGGTGTCCGGGGCGCGGTTGGTTTGCAGATTCGGTTCGAATGAGGTGCTGTAGCTGACATACGGCGAAAGGCCGGAATCAAAGGCGTAGAGCAAACCGGTGCGCCAGGTGAATTTGCTGTCGTTCTGCTGCACCGTGGCGCCGTTCTGATTGTCCTTAGTACGCACTTCCGCCCAGTCATAGCGCCCGGAAAGCAGCAGCTGCCAGCTATTCCAGCTCATCTGGTCCTGCAGGTAAACGCCCGTCTGGTCGAGGTTCTGCTGCTCGTCCGTCACCAGGCTAAAGGTGCTTTCATCTACGTCGATGCCATAGGCCGGGTTCGGCCAGTAGATATCGTACTGAGAACCCATACCGCGCCAGAACCGCTGGCTGTCGTTGCTTAATTTATAATCCAGGCCGCCGAGCACCGTATGCCCGATTTCGCCGCTATCAAACTGGGCCTCAAGCTGGTTATCGATCCCAAACTCGTCCGTGTCGCGAACCTCATGCTGCGCGCGGCGCGCAAGCGTCAGGTCGTTAACAGATGTGGCGTAGACGAGGTAGCGGTACTTTTGTTTGATTTTTGCGTAGCGGGCGTTCTGACGGAAGGTGAGGACATCATTAAAGCCGTGCTCAAACTCATAGCCCACCATCGTCTGCTCCCGCCATGACTGGTCGTAGTTCGGGTCGCTGACGTTGAAATCAAGAGGAATGTAGCCTGCGGAGGTTTCGGTGACGAGGCCCGCTTTCGGCAGGAAGTTACGGTAGCCCGCATCGGGATCTTTCTGGTAGCTGGTCAACAGCGTAAAACGCGTCTGGTCATGCGGATACCAGGTTAACGCCGGGGCGATGGCCATGCGCGTTTCTTTATAATCAGAAACCTGGTTGTCCTGGGTGCGGGCGATGCCATTTAAACGATAAAGCACGCGGCCGTCGTCGCTTAACGGGCCGCCGAAATCGAACGCGCCCTCGGCCAGATGATTATTGCCGGTTCGCAGTTCAACCTTGTGAACGGCTTCGCTCGTCGGGCGCTTGCTGGTCATACCGATCAGCCCGCCCGGGTTCACCTGGCCAAAGAGCACCGAGGCAGGCCCGCGCACCAGCTCCACCCTTTCAAGCAGCCAGGGATCGACGGTGCCCGTTTGCGAAGACGCCGTGGCACCGAAGCTCAGGCCGTCGAGATATTTCGGCACGTAGCTGAAACCGCGGACGAATACCTCGTCGTTACGGTTGGAGCTGCCGCGATATTCGGTGAAAACGCCCGCGGAATAACGCAGGGCCTGTGCAACGGACGTAACGTCCTGCGCATCCATCTGATCGCGGGTGACCACCGAAACGGACTGCGGTGTTTTCACCAGCTCCGCCGCCGTTTTGGTGGCGGAGAGCGTTTTGGTCGCCACCATGCCGCTAAACGGCGCGGTCGGCTCTTCCGAAACCTTTCCGCTTACCACCATCGTCTCTTCGGCCGGGCGCGCCGTTTCAGCCCATGCCCCGCCGCTCATGCCCAGCGCGGTGAGATTCATCAGCCACAGACCCTGCGTTATCTTATTATTTTTGAAATACATTTCTTACCGTCCCCCTTGGGTCGAAAGCCCGTTCGATGAATCGTTTTGAGATTAACTGTTACGTTTTGTCATAATTGTGATGGGTCTGGATGTTATTGCAAATCATTACCATTTGCATTAGCGTTTCTAAACTTTTTTTAACACTTGCTGATGGAAGCTGATGAATCGAGCCTGGGTAGGATTAACGTTGGGATTATGTTCGGCCTGCGCGACGGCCGCGGAGTGTACGCCGCGCGCTTTGCAAGGAGAGCTGGAGGGGAAGTTTGATGCCAGCGGGGAGATCTGCTTTTCCCTGCCCTCGCTGGGTGAAAACTATGCGCACGCAACCCTCGTCGGGGCGCGCGATGCAAAGCTGCTGGATACGAAGGGCTATCCGTGGCGTGTGCTGGTAGAAGACGGCCCGGCGGACGGCCGGCACGATCTGCTTTTTGCCCTGCCGTTCAAGCGTGAATCGACCCTGCTGCTGCGCGGCGAGCCCGGCGCCCGCTGGCAGTTCAACTGGCAGATTCGTGAAACCCGTCCCCTGCCCAAAGAACAGGTGCTTGAGCCGGTAAGCCCCATCTTACAGGAGCTGCAGGAAACGCTGCGCAACGGCGGCACCACCGACGAATTCTGGCAGCAGAGGCAGGAGGAAGGCACTCCGCTGGTAGAGAACCTGGATGCCGCCCACCGGCGCGTAACCTTCCTGTGGCGCGGCGCGCGCGGCAACGCTTTTATTCTGGGCTCGCCCGCGGGCGATCACGATCCCCTGTTCCGCCTCGGCCAGTCCGACGTCTGGTTCCGCAGCTATGTGGTGCCGGCGGATACGCTGATGCAGTACAAGCTGGCGCCTGACGTGCCCGTAATCGCCGGTTCTGCCCGTGACCAGCGCCGGGCGATCCTGGTAACGGCGCAGGCCGATCCTCTTAATCCTTTAGCCAGCCCGGCGTTAAAGGCGGACCGCTGGAATCGCTTTTCCCTGCTGAATCTCGCCGCCAGCCGTTACTGCACGCCGCAGGCAGCCGGCCAGCCGCTACGCAACGGCTCTTTGATTCGCTACCGGGTGGACAGCAAAAAGCTCGGCAACAGCCGGGAGGTGGTGGTCTATCGTCCGCGCACCGGCCAGCCGGTACGCTGGTCGCTGCTGGTGTTTGACGGCAAGACCTATCAGGATCGCTACAGGCTTGCCAACGTAATAGACGGGCTGATTGCGCGCCACTCGCTGCCGGCCGTGAACCTGGTATTTATCGACAGCCTTGATAACGAACGTCGCCAGAAAGAGCTGCCGCCGAACCTCGCCTTTGCCGATTTTATGGCGCTCGAACTGGTACCCTGGCTTAAAACTCAGGGCATTTCTACCCCCGCGCAGAAAACCATCGTTGCGGGCTCCAGCTACGGCGGCATCGCCTCATCCTGGGTCGCGCTGCGCTATCCGCACGTTTTTGGCAACGTGCTGAGCCTCTCCGGCTCTTACTGGTGGGCGCCAAAAGGCGAAGAGGCAAGCTGGCTGACCCGCGAGTATCAACGCTCCCCCAGGCTGCCCGTTCGTTTCTGGCTGCAGGCCGGCCGTTTTGAAACGCAGGGACCGGACGGGGGCATTTATCTCAACACGCTGGAGTTTGAAAAAGCGCTGCGCGGCAAAGGCTATGAGGTTAGCTTCCACCCGTGGTCAAGCGGACATGATTATGCGGCATGGTGCGAGGCGATGGTGGCGGGCGTGAAGGATTTGGCGGGACGGCGATAAATAAACTCCCTCGCCTCCAGGGGCGAGGGAGAAAGCTTACTTTTTAATTTCGGCCAGGCTCAGCCAGGTTTGCACCACGGTGTCCGGGTTCAGGGACAGGCTGTCGATCCCCTCTTCCATCAGCCAGGCGGCAAAGTCTTCGTGATCCGACGGGCCCTGTCCGCAGATGCCGACGTATTTACCCTGTTTCTTCGCCGCTTTGATAGCCATCGACAGCAGCGCTTTCACCGCGTCGTTACGCTCGTCAAAGAGTTCGGAAACCACGCCGGAGTCGCGGTCCAGGCCCAGCGCCAGCTGCGTCATATCGTTGGAGCCGATAGAGAAGCCGTCGAAGTACTGCAGGAACTCATCCGCCAGCAGGGCGTTGGACGGGATCTCGCACATCATAATGATTTTCAGGCCGTTTTCGCCACGTTTCAGCCCCTGACGCTCCAGCTCTTCCACCACCGCTTTCGCCTGTGCGACGGTACGCACAAAGGGCACCATTACTTCGACGTTGGTGAGGCCCATTTCGTTGCGCACGCGCTTCATCGCGGCGCATTCCAGCGCGAAGCAGTCGCGGAAGCTGTCCGCCACATAGCGGCCGGCGCCGCGGAAGCCCAGCATCGGGTTCTCTTCTTCCGGCTCGTAACGCTCGCCGCCCACCAGGTTGGCGTATTCGTTAGATTTAAAGTCGGACAGGCGCACGATCACGCGCTTCGGCCAGAAGGCCGCGCCCAGCGTCGCGATCCCCTCCGTCAGGCGGCCCACGTAGAACTCGACCGGATCGTCATAGCCTTTCATCATTTCACGGATTTCGTTTTGCAGCTTCGGCTCCTGCTGGTCAAACTCCAGCAGCGCGCGCGGGTGCACGCCGATCATACGGTTGATGATGAACTCCAGGCGCGCCAGGCCTACGCCTTCGTTCGGCAGGCAGGCGAAGTCGAAAGCACGATCCGGGTTGCCGACGTTCATCATAATTTTCAGCGGCAGATCCGGCATGGTATCGACCGTAGAGCTTTTCACGCTGAAATCCAGCAGATCCTGATAAACATAGCCGGTATCCCCTTCCGCGCAGGACACCGTCACGTTCTGGTCGTCCTGCATGCGTTCGGTGGCGTCACCGCAGCCTACCACCGCCGGGATCCCCAGCTCGCGGGCGATAATCGCCGCGTGGCAGGTGCGTCCGCCGCGGTTGGTGACGATGGCGGCCGCCTTTTTCATGATCGGTTCCCAGTCCGGGTCGGTCATGTCGGTTACCAGCACGTCGCCCGGCTGGATGCGGTTCATTTCGCTGATGTCGTGAATCACTTTCACCGGGGCCTGCGCCGATGCGATGGCCGATAGCGCGGCCTTCCGCAACGATTTTACCCTGCGAATGCAGGTGATAACGCTCCATCACCTGGCCCTGAGAACGCACGGTTTCCGGGCGCGCCTGGACGATAAACAGCTTGCCGGTATGGCCGTCTTTGGCCCATTCGATGTCCATCGGGCGGCCGTAGTGTTTTTCGATCTGCACCGCCTGCTTCGCCAGCTCCTGCACTTCTTCAGGCGTAATGGAGAAGCGGTCGCGGTCGGCCTCGGGCACGTCTTCGATGCGCACCTGCTTGCCGTGCTCCTGGCTTGGGGCATAAACCATGCGGATTTTTTTCGAGCCCATGTTACGGCGCACGATGGCGGGCTTACCGGCCGCAAGCGTCGGCTTATGGACGTAGAATTCATCCGGGTTAACCGCGCCCTGCACCACCATTTCGCCGAGGCCGAAGGCCGAGGTGATAAACACCACCTGGTCGAAGCCGGATTCGGTATCGATGGAGAACATGACGCCGGACGACGCGAGGTCGGAGCGCACCATACGCTGTACGCCGGCGGAGAGCGCCACGCCGCGATGGTCGTAGCCCTGGTGCACGCGATAGGAGATGGCGCGGTCGTTAAACAGCGACGCAAAGACGTGCTTCACCGCCACCAGTACCGCATCGTAGCCCTGAACGTTAAGGAAGGTTTCTTGTTGCCCGGCAAAGGAGGCGTCCGGCATATCTTCCGCGGTCGCCGAGGAGCGCACGGCAAAAGAGGCTTCCGCGTCGTCTGCGGAAAGCTGTTCGTAGGCATCGTGAATCGCTTTTTCCAGCTCCGGCTGGAAAGGCGTGTCGATAATCCACTGGCGGATTTGCGCGCCGGCTTTGGCGAGTTCCGACACGTCGTCAATGTCCGTTTGATCGAGCAGTTCATAAATACGCTGGTTTACGCCGCTCTGGTCGAGAAACAGATTAAACGCCTCGGCGGTGGTGGCGAAACCGTTCGGCACGCTGACGCCCATGCCGGAAAGGTTGGTAATCATTTCACCCAGGGAGGCGTTTTTCCCCCCGACCCTGTCTACATCATTCATGCCGAGTTGGTTATACCAAAGCACCAGCGGTGACGAGCCATTATTGGACATCGAAACAATCCTTTTATGAAATATGAGTGGGCACAAGAATTTCCTGACTTCTTATTTAGCCTGGCATATTTGGCTGGCTGAGTGAAACGGTTGAATCGTTCAAGCAAAATAAAAATATAATTTTTTCGGATAGTTTCCCGAAAAACCTAAACCATTGATTATCCATTTAATCCTTAACATCGTGAGGGATACTGCCGCGCGGATATTTTTGAACCACCCGGTTCATTAAAAATAAAAACGTCATTTCATTTTGAAATTGCGACAATGACTATCACGGAATGCGTTGTTTTAATTTATGCTTTATAAAATTAACCTGAACCGCAGGAAACCAGAATGGATAACGCCGTAGACAGACAGGTATTTTATATTTCCGACGGTACCGCAATTACCGCTGAAGTGCTCGGCCACGCGGTGATGTCACAATTCCCGGTGTCAATCAACAGCATCACGCTGCCGTTTGTGGAAAACGAAAGCCGCGCCAAAGCGGTAAAAGAGCAGATCGACGCCATTTTTCAGCAGTCCGGCGTCAGGCCGCTGGTTTTCTACTCCATCGTGCTGCCCGAGGTTCGCGACATCATTTTGCAAAGCGAGGGATTTTGCCAGGATATCGTGCAGGCGCTGGTGGCCCCCCTTACAGCAGGAATTACGGCTGGATCCCACGCCCGTCGCCCACCGCACCCACGGCCTTAATCCGGGCAACTTAATTAAATACGACGCCAGGATCGCCGCAATTGATTACACGCTTGCGCACGATGACGGCATTTCCATGCGCAATCTCGATCAGGCGCAGGTGATCCTGCTGGGGGTTTCCCGCTGCGGTAAAACGCCCACCAGCCTGTACCTGGCGATGCAGTTTGGCATCCGCGCCGCCAACTACCCTTTTATCGCCGACGACATGGACAACATTCAGCTGCCGGCGGTGCTGAAACCGCTTCAGCATAAGCTGTTCGGCCTGACGATTAACCCGGAGCGCCTCGCCGCCATTCGCGAAGAGCGTCGGGAAAACAGCCGCTATGCCTCAATGCGCCAGTGCCGTCTTGAGGTCGCCGAAGTCGAAGCGCTGTTCCGTAAAAATCAGATTCGTTACCTCAACAGCACCAATTATTCCGTTGAAGAGATGGCCACAAAAATCCTTGATATCATGGGCCTGAATCGCCGCATGTACTAAGAAACTAGTACACAAGGCGGATATTATCTGTCAGGATAGGCGCATTGCGGTGCCGTTATACCCTTTGTGTGGTTGAAATCGACATAAATTGGTTTATCGTGATCGCCATCACTTCCCGGCACTTTCGCCGTGCAGAAGACAAAAATTTCTGAGACATACCATGAACAAAACAGATGAACTGCGAACAGCGCGCATCGACAGCCTTGTTACACCTGCTGAACTGGCCGCGCGTTTGCCGGTGTCGCCGGAGGTCGCGCAAAATGTTATCGCCTCCCGCCGCCGCATTGAAAAAATCCTCAACGGTGAAGATAACCGCCTGCTGGCAATCGTTGGCCCGTGCTCCATCCACGACCTCGATGCGGCGATGGACTATGCCCGCCGCCTTGAAACGATGCGCCAGAAACACGGCGATCGTCTCGAAATCGTGATGCGCACCTATTTTGAAAAACCACGCACCGTGGTCGGCTGGAAGGGAATGATTTCCGATCCGGACCTGAACGGCAGCTACCGCGTCAACCACGGCATTGAACAAGCCCGCCGCCTGCTGCTGCAGGTTAACGAGCTGGGCGTGCCGACCGCCACGGAATTCCTCGATATGGTGGTCGGCCAGTTTATCGCCGATTTAATCAGCTGGGGCGCCATCGGCGCGCGCACCACCGAAAGCCAAATCCACCGCGAAATGGCCTCGGCCCTTTCCTGCCCGGTTGGCTTTAAAAACGGCACCGATGGCAATACCCGCATCGCCATCGACGCTATTCGCGCCGCGCGCGCCAGCCACATGTTCCTCTCGCCGGATAAAAACGGTCAGATGACGATTTACCAGACCAGCGGTAATCCGTTCGGCCATATCATCATGCGCGGCGGAAAGCAGCCGAACTACCACGCGACGGATATCGCCGCGGCCTGCGATAACCTGCAGGAATTTGATTTGCCGGAGCAGCTGGTTATCGACTTCAGCCACGGCAACTGCCAGAAGCAGCATCGCCGCCAGCTGGAAGTTTGTGAAGACGTGTGTAACCAGATCCGCAACGGCTCGCGCGCCATCGCCGGCGTGATGGCGGAAAGCTTTATCCGCGAAGGCACGCAGAAAATCGTGGCCGGGCAGCCGCTGGTATATGGCCAGTCGATTACCGATCCTTGCCTGAGCTGGGAAGATACCGAAGCCCTGCTTGAGATGCTGGCCGACGCCGCGGGCAGCCGTTTCGCAAATTAAAAATCCGCTCCTTCTCCGGCCGGAGGAGGAGCGAACTCCCCATAGTGCAAAATCGCTCCATTCACAAATTTCTCACAAATAACGCTTGCCGCTGAAACACAGTTTATTGATAATGATTATCATTGTTACCTTAATTATTATTTGTACACAGAGTGGAGCGTATGGATAAACCGTTCACCCCTGCAGCCCTTCAGCCCAAGGCTGAAATCCGCCAGATCGACAGTAAGGCATTACTGGGCTCTGACGGCCGCGTTGTGATTGTTCACGAAGGCCAGCAGTATCTGTTACGCCAGACCCAGGCCGGGAAGCTTATCCTGACCAAATAAACCAAAAATGCTTTCGCAAGCCACCCAGGTTATCCCCAGGCAGCCAGCGCTTTTCGTTTTTTCTTATGGAGAGTTGCGCTATGCCATTTTTACACACGGCCGGATTCCGCCTGTCGATTCTGACTATCGCGGTGTTCACCGCCCTGCCCGCCTGCGCCAAAGAAGACCAGGTTACCGTGGTCGCCACCGGCAACGTTCGCAGTACCTTCGAAGCGCCGATGATGGTCAGCGTTGTCGACGCCGATACGCCGGAAGGGCAAACCTCTTCTTCCGCAGCGGACATGCTGCGCAAGGTGCCGGGCATCACGCTTTCAGGCACCGGTCGCACTAACGGCCAGGACATATCCATGCGCGGCTATGACCGCCGCGGCGTGCTGATGCTGGTTGACGGCGTACGCCAGGGTACGGATACCGGGCATCTGAACAGCACCTTCCTCGATCCGGCTTTGGTAAAGCGCATTGAGGTCGTGCGCGGCCCCGCGGCCCTGCTTTACGGCAGCGGCGCGCTGGGGGGCGTTATCTCTTATGAAACCGCCGACGCCAGCGATCTGCTTTTTGAAGGCCAGAACAGCGGCTATCGCGTATTCGGCACCGGCGCAACCGGCGACCACAGCATCGGTATGGGCGCCAGCGCCTTTGGCCGCACGGACGATCTCGACGGCGTGGTTTCCTGGTCAAGCCGCGACCGCGGGGATATTCGCCAGAGCGACGGCGAAACCGCGCCCAATGATGAAAATATCAGCAATTTCCTGACCAAAGGCACCTGGCGCATCGACCCGGCCCAGTCCCTTTCAGGCTCCCTGCGCTATTACAACAACGACGCGCAGGAGCCGAAAAACCCGCAGACTACGGACGCGAACGATTCAAATCCAATGACCAATCGCTCGACCATTCAACGCGATGCCCAGCTGAAATACCATCTTGGCCCGCAGGATAACGACCTGCTCAACGCCGACGCCACCGCCTACTGGTCAGAAGCGCGCATCAACGCCCAGACGCAGGTCGACGGCGGCGAATTCCGTAAGCAGACCACCAAAGGCGGCAAGCTGGAAAACCGCAGCCGCCTGTTTAACGACAGCTTTGCTTCTCACCTGCTGACCTACGGCGGGGAGTACTATCGCCAGGAGCAGCATCCCGGCGGCAACACCACCGGCTTCCCGCAGGCGAAAATCGATTTCAGCTCCGGCTGGCTGCAGGATGAAATCACCCTGCGCGATATTCCGGTTTCCCTGCTCGCCGGCACGCGCTATGACAACTACAGCGGCAGCAGCGACGGCTACGACGACGTTGATGCCGACAGGTGGTCATCCCGCGGCGCGATTTCCGTCACGCCGGCCGACTGGCTGATGCTGTTTGGCTCCTACGCGCAGGCCTTCCGCGCGCCGACCATGGGCGAAATGTATAACGACGCCAAACATTTCTCTATCGGCAGCTTCTATACCAACTACTGGGTGCCGAACCCGAACCTGCGTCCTGAAACCAACGAAACGCAGGAGTACGGCTTCGGGCTGCGCTTTGACGACCTGATGCTGGCGAACGACGGCGTTGAGTTTAAGGCCAGCTACTTTGATACCAACGCGAAAGACTACATTTCCACCACCGTGGACTTCGCCAAAGCCACGACCATGTCCTATAACGTGCCGAACGCCAAAATCTGGGGCTGGGACATGACGGCTAAATACACCAGCGATCTGTTCAGCCTTGACGTGGCCTATAACCGTACCCGTGGTAAAGACCAGGATACCGGCGAGTGGATCTCAAGCCTGAACCCCGACACCGTCACCAGCGTGCTGGATATCCCGGTCGCGCAAAGCGGCTTCTCCGTCGGCTGGGTGGGAACCTTCGCAGAACGCTCAACGCATATCAGCAGCAGCTACAGCGCGCAGCCCGGCTACGGCGTGAACGATTTCTACGTCAGCTATCGCGGCCAGCAGCAGCTGCGCGGCCTGACCACCTCGCTGGTGTTCGGCAACGCCTTCGATAAAGAATACTGGTCGCCTCAGGGCCTTCCACAGGATGGCCGTAACGGCAAAATATTCGTCAGCTATCAATGGTAAGGAGCATCCCATGACGCAAATTTATGACGACTGGCTGCGGCTCAGGCAGCAGCACCCTAAAAAATACGCCCGCGACATCGCAAGGCTGATGAATATCAGCGAGGCCGGGCTGACCCACGCCCGCGTCGGGCACGACGCCTGGCGTTTAAAAGGTGAAATCCGCGACGTTCTGGCGTCGCTTGAAAGCGTGGGCGAAACCAAATCCATCTGCCGTAACGAATATGCGGTGCATGAACAGGTCGGCCGCTATGAGAACCAGCACCTTGAGGGGCACGCAGGCCTGGTGCTGAACCCGCGCGCGCTGGATTTACGCCTGTTTTTGCACCAGTGGGCAAGCGCCTTCCACGTTCGCGAAGCCAACACGCGCGGCGAGCGCCAGAGCATTCAGTTCTTTGACCATCAGGGCGATGCGCTGCTGAAGGTTTACGCCACGGACAACACCGATTTCGGCGCATGGGGACAAATGCTGGCGAAGTTTATTTATGCGGACAATCCGCCCCTGCGGCTGAAGCCGGCGGAGGAAGTCGTGATGACGCCGGCGCCGGACGCCCGCGAGGTAGAAGCTGAATGGCGCGCCATGCGCGATGTTCACCAGTTCTTCGGCCTGCTTAAACGCCATCAGCTTACCCGCCAGCAGGCGTTTCGGCTGGTCGCGGACGATCTGGCCCGGCAGGTGGATAACTCCGCTCTGGAACAGCTGCTGCAGCAGGCTTTGCAGGACAAAAACGAGATCATGATTTTTGTCGGCAACCGCGGCTGCGTGCAGATCTTCACCGGCGTGGTGGAAAAAGTTGTGCCGATGGATAACTGGATCAATATCTTCAACCCGGCGTTCACCCTGCACCTGATGGCCGATACCATCGCCGAAAGCTGGGTGACCCGTAAGCCCAGCGGCGACGGGTTTGTCACAAGCCTCGAGCTGTTCGCCGCCGACGGAACGCAAATCGCCCAGCTTTACGGCCAGCGCACCGAAGGCCAGCCGGAGCAGCAGCAGTGGCGCACCCAGCTTGAGAAGCTGACCGGCAAAGGGCTGGCGGCATGAAAGCCTGGCTGCCCCTGCTGTTTGCGCTGCCTTTATTCGCCAACGCGGCCGAACGCGTGGTGGCTATCGGCGGCGACGTCACGGAAATTGTTTTTGCTCTGGGGGCGGGTGAACGGCTGGTCGCCCGCGACAGCACCAGCCTGCATCCGGCGGCGGCGACGCAGATTCCGGATATAGGCTATATGCGCCAGCTTAATGCGGAGGGCATTCTGGCCATGCACCCGGACCTGGTGCTGGCGAGCGCGCAGGCGAAACCTTCGCTGGCGCTGGAGCAGGTTGCCGCAAGCAGGGTTGAGGTGGTGACGATTCCGGCGGAAAACTCGCTCAGCGGCATTGAAAGCAAAATCGCGGCGGTGGCGAAAGCCGTGGGTAAAACCGCTCAGGGCGAAGCGTTGCGTAAAGAAATCGGCGATAAGCTGGCCTCGGTTCCAACGCGGCAGCTGCCGGTAAAAGTGCTGTTTATCATGAGCCACGGCGGCATGTCGGCGATGGCCGCCGGGCAGCAAACGGCCGCCGATGCCGCGATTCGCGCCGCCGGTTTGCAAAACGCCATGCGGGGGTTTAACCGCTATCAGCCGCTTTCCCAGGAAGGAGTTATCGCCAGCCAGCCGGATCTGGTGCTGGTGACGGAAGACGGCGTAAAAACGCTGGGCGGAGAGAACAACGTCTGGGCGCTGCCGGGCCTTGCGCAAACGCCTGCGGGTAAAAACCATCAGCTGCTGGTGGTGGACGACATGGCGCTGCTGGGCTTTGGCCTGCAAACGCCGGATGCCGTTCTTACGCTGCGTAAAAAAGCGGAGCGGCTTCCGTGATGCGACGTCCTCTGCCTCGTCAGACCCTGTGGCTGCTTGGGCTTGCGCTGCTGGCGCTGGCGCTGGTTGCCACCAACCTTGGCGCGATGCGGCTTTCCATCGCCGTACTGTGGCAGGCGCACGATGAGGCGCTGCGTCATATCTGGCTTAACATTCGCCTGCCGCGGGTGCTGCTGGCGGCGCTGGTAGGGGGCGCTCTTGCCCTGTCGGGCTGTGTGATGCAGGGGCTGTTTCGCAACCCGCTTGCCGATCCGGGTTTGCTCGGCATCAGCAGCGGCGCGGCGCTTGCGGTGGGCCTGTCCGTCGTGCTGCCGCTCGCCCTGCCCGCCGTGCTGGCGCTGTATGCGCCCATGCTGGCGGCCTTTCTCGGCAGCCTTACGGTGACGCTGGCGATCTTTTTCCTCAGCCGCCAGGGCAGCCCGGGTCTTTCACGGCTGCTGTTAGTGGGGATCGCTATTAACGCCCTGTGCGGCGCGGCGGTGGGCGTACTTTCCTGGATTAGCAACGACGCCCAGCTGCGGCAGCTTTCCTTATGGGGCATGGGCAGCCTCGGCCAGGCCCAGTGGTCGACGCTGCTTGCCACCGCGTCATTTGTTCTTCCCGCCTCGCTCGGCATTGCGTTTCTTGCCTCGCGCCTCAACCTGCTGCAGCTCGGCGACGAAGAGGCGCATTATCTGGGCGTGGACGTGAAGCGTACCCAGCAGCGGCTGCTGATCCTCAGCGCCCTGCTCGTCGCGGCGGCGGTGGCGGTAAGCGGCGTCATCGGCTTTGTCGGGCTGGTTATCCCGCATCTGGTCAGGATGTGGCTGGGGGCCGATCACCGCTGGCTGATCCCAGGCTCGGCGCTGGCGGGCGCCATGCTGCTGCTGATTGCCGACACCCTCGCCCGCACGCTGGTCGCCCCGGCCGAAATGCCGGTGGGCCTGCTGACCAGCCTGCTCGGCGGCCCGTGGTTTTTAGCGCTGATTTTCCGTCAACGGAGGGAAACCGATGGCTGATGTTTTACAGGCCCGGCGCGTCTCGCTGCGGGCGGGAGAGCGTGTGCTGCTCAACGACGTTAGCCTTTCGCTCAGCCCAGGAGAGGTGGTGGCGCTGATCGGCCCCAACGGTGCGGGTAAATCAACCCTGCTGCGGGTGCTGACGGGTTATCAGCTGCCGGACGGCGGCGGCGTAAGCCTTGCGGAACGCCCGCTTGATGAATGGACGAACGAAGCGCTTTCGCGCCAGCGCGCGGTTATGCGCCAGCGCAGCGGCATGGCGTTTAGCTGGGCGGTTGAAGACGTTATCGCGATGGGACGCGCGCCGTGGCCGGCGAATGATACCCGCCGCGTCGTCAGCGAAGTGATGGCGCTAACCGGCAGCGATTCGCTTGCCGGACGCGATTTTTGCCAGCTTTCAGGCGGCGAGCAGCAAAGGGTACAGCTGGCGCGCGCGCTGGCGCAGCTCTGGCAGCGCGGCCAGCCGCACGGCTGGCTGTTTCTCGATGAGCCGACCTCCGCGCTGGATCTTTACCACCAGCAGCATATTTTGCGTTTGCTGCGCAGGCTGGCGCTGATGGGCACGCTCTCGGTTTGCGTCGTGGTGCACGATCTGAACCTGGCGGCGCTGTGGGCCGACCGCATCATCCTGCTGCACGAAGGCAAGGTGGTGGCGCAGGGTTCGCCGCAGGAGGTGCTCAGCGAAAAGACGCTGACGCGCTGGTATCAGGCGGAGTTAAAGGTGTTCAGCCATCCCGAACACCCGACGCCGCAAATCTGGCTGCAGCGGTAATCAGCTTGAACAGCTTACTTCAAGGCGCTTGCCCCAGTCCGGCGGACGCTGGGTTAACTCCCCTTCCATTTCCGCAAATGGCTGGCTCAGCGCCGCGTGCAGGCGCGCCAGCTCGCTTATGTCGCCCTGCTCGGCCCCGCTAATCGCACGCTGCGCCAGCCAGTTGCGCAGCACCAGCGAAGGATTGACCGCCTTCATGGCTTTTTGCCGTTCGGCGTCATCGACCTGTTCGGTCTGCAGCCGCTCGCGATAGCCTTTAAACCAGCTGTCGAAGCCGGCGCGATCGATAAATTCATCGCGCAGCGGCGAGTTCGCGTCATGCTGTTCCGTCTGGCTGAGCATGCGGAATGTACGGGTGTAATCGCTGCGTTCTTTCGCCATCAGGGCGAACAGTCCGGTCAGGATTTCGTTATCCGCTTTTTGTTCGGTACTCAGCCCCAGCTTAGCGCGCATCTGCATGCCGAAAGCGCGCATCAGGGCGAACTGATAATGATCGAGCGCCTCGTTGAGCTTCTCCACGGCAATAAACGGCGACAGCGACTGCGCCAGACGCTGCAGGTTCCACAGGCCTACGGCGGGCTGGTTATCAAAGGCGTAGCGCCCCTGATGATCGGAGTGGTTGCAGATATAGTCCGGCTGGTAGTCGTCCAGAAAACCGTACGGACCGTAATCCATCGTCAGGCCGAGAATCGACATATTGTCCGTATTCATAACGCCGTGCGCGAAACCGACGGTCTGCCAGAGGGCAATCAGCCTCGCCGTGCGTTCGACGACATCCCGGAACCAGAGTTCGTAGCGTTCCTTCTCCCCCACCAGTTCGGGCCAGTGATGTTCGATAACGTAATCCGCCAGCTGCTGCACTTTCTCCGGCTGGCGGCGGTAATAGAAGTGCTCGAAATGGCCGAAGCGAACGTGGCTTTGCGCCACGCGCAGCAGCATTGCGCCTTGTTCAGTGGTTTCACGCTGTACCGGCGTGTCGCTGGTTACGATGGTAAGCGCGCGGGTGGTCGGAATGCCTAACGCATGCATCGCTTCGCTGGCAAGAAACTCGCGGATGGTGGAGCGCAGCACGGCTCGCCCGTCGCCCATGCGTGAATAGGGCGTAAGGCCCGCGCCTTTCAGGTGCCAGTCGAATTTGCGGCCGTCTTTAAGCTGCTGTTCGCCCAGCAGGATACCGCGCCCGTCGCCAAGCTGGCCCGGCCCAGACGCCAAACTGATGCCCGCTGTACACCTGGGCCAGGGGCTGCATGCCGGGAAGCAGCGTTTCACCGCTCCAGATGCCGGCGTGCGCGGCATCGAACAGCGAGGCCTGCAGGCCGAGGTCGTCGGCAAGCTGGCGGCTGTGATACAGCAAACGCGCATTGTGCAGCGGCGTGGGCTTAAGCTCGGTATAAAAACCGGGCAGTTCATTTCGCCAGCTGTTGTTGAACACAACGGAGTTGAATACGGAATTATCAGTCATGGATCCCCCTGACTGATAGTGTAGTGGCTTCACGGCTATTTAAATACGGTGCGGTTGCAGGGTCTTTAGGGCGACAGCCCTGCATCAGGCAGCAGGAGATCCGTTAACGACTCGGCGGGCACCGCCGGCCAGAGGTTGCCCTGCATGGCTGTGAATCTCAGCACGCGGGCCTTTGCCCGCGCCTCCTCATCATCAATACCCGCGATTAGCAGGGCGCGGCAGAACGGTGAAATCTGATCCGTAATGGCCTGCATAAAAGGAATAAACGAGCTTTCGTGGATTTGCTTATGGATAAAACCTTTATCGAGCATGACCGAGGCAAACAAGCCGTCGAAAATTGACCTGGTGGTTGCGATGCCGGCGCCGAAGTTGCCCAGCGCCAGCGGGAAAAGCTTGCCTAATTCCCGCAGGCGCGGATTGTCGCCGCCAAGATTTAAATCGGCAAAACTCTCGTTAACCATTAGCTCAATGAAGGGCAACCGGCCGATGCGCGTAATTAAGTCCGGCTGCGAAAGAATAGCATCGGCGATATGTTCGTTTATATTTATCCACGCCAGGATTTGCTGCGCCATAAAGAAATGCTGGCAGCTTTCAAGTAATGATAACTTTTCGCAGAACAATGTTAATTCCTGTTCCGCGGATATATGAGGAAGCACCAGCTCCGTCGGAATACGCACCGGGGCATCGGCACCGACAAAATTTGTGATTATTTCGACGCCAAAAAGATCGCCTTGCGGCAAACGCACGGGCAGAAAGCAAAAATGCGCGCGATAAACAATATCCAGTGAGACGATCATATTGCCAGCCGTGATTCTACAAGGGGGAACGGCATCGTCACGCGATGAACGCCCAGCGTTAGCCGGATTGATTTTACTCTCATTAATGTCACCTTCATCCCTGAAGCTTTGTGAAATTTACCTTAAGGTATTTATTCAGCTTATCCTGGAAGCCTCTTTATGGCTAGTTTTACTGAACGCCGCGCACCGAGTCGCGGTGGATTATCAAAGGGGTGAAAGTTTCCACCTCGCAA
This sequence comes from Dryocola mayonis, assembly GCF_051307045.1. Taxonomy (NCBI): domain Bacteria; kingdom Pseudomonadati; phylum Pseudomonadota; class Gammaproteobacteria; order Enterobacterales; family Enterobacteriaceae; genus Dryocola; species Dryocola mayonis. The sequence goes on along the minus strand of NZ_CP150452.1, from coordinate 1,865,938 downwards.
TTTTCATCCAGTAATTTGCGGGTGGCGAATCTGGCCATTTCACTAATCGGGAAATGTACGCTGGTTAATGCCGGGCGCACAAAGGCCGCGCGTTCGCCACTGTCATAACATATAAGGGATATATCCTGCGGAATGCGCAGGCCGCATTCGTTAATAGCCAGCATTGCGCCGATCGCCATTTCTTCATTACAGCAGTAAATAGCCGTGGGCCGCGATTTTTTAAGCAGGCCGGAGATCTGCAGATGGCCGCTTGGCATATCATATTCGCCCTCCAGCACCGCGACGGGCGCAAGGCCCGCCTGCGCCATAGCTTCTAAAAATCCCTGCCTGCGCAATAAGCTGGAAGCGCGGTTAGCTGGCCCGTGCAGACAGGCGATTGCCGTATGTCCGCCGTCGATAAAAACCTGAGTCGCAAGCCGGCTGGCGGCGCGGTGATCGAAAACCACGCAGCGATGTTCAAGCCCCGGAATTTCACGATCGAGCACGATAAATTTATGCTCCTGCCCGGCAAGCTGCAGCAGCTTTTCGTCCTCCAGCGCGCGCACATGCAAAACCAGCCCGTCACAGCGCAAATTATACAGCCGCTGCATGGCGTTCAGCTCTTTATCCGCAAAGCTGCGCCCCTGGGTGACCAGCAGCTGCTTGCCGTGCAGCTCCGTTTCGCTCTGCACGGTATCCATCAGCGCGCCGAAAAACCCGCCGCGGTAGGAAGTGGTGACCAGGCCGATAGTGTTGCTTTGACTTGAGGCCAGAGCGCGGGCGGCCGGATTGGGTGAATAGCCCAGCGCGGCGATAGCCGCTTCCACCTTGCTGCGCGTCTGGGCCTTAACGTTGGCGTCGCCGTTGACCACTCGTGATACGGTGGCGCGGGATACGCCTGCGCTTGCGGCAACGTCTTCCAGAGTAACCATGGAAATCCTTAACGGAAAGTCGGGTAACAACTTTTTGATCTTACCTGATATACGGCACGGCGCCTGGGTTAACCCCGGAATTGCGGAAGGGAGTCACGCTTTAGAAAAAAAGAGAGCGGCTGGCCCGTATGGGCCAGCGTGAAGGCTAGATGCGGCGCGCCTGCCAGAATTTTTTGCGCCAGTAGACGTTATCAAGGGAAGAACGCATGACTCCCCTGCTGGTGGAGGCGTGAATAAACTGATTGTCGGTATCGTAAATGCCGACGTGCAGACCGTTTTCCCCGTAGCCCGTTTTAAAGAATACCAGGTCGCCGGGGAGCAGATCGTCCTTATCGATTTCGGTGCCGATTTTGGCCTGCTGGCGCGTCTCCCGCGGGAGCTGTAAATCAAACTGATCGCGGAAGGTGGTGAGCACGAACCCGGAGCAGTCAACGCCGCGTCGGCTCATGCCGCCGTAGCTGTACGGCGTGCCGCGCCAGCCGCTGAGCTGGTCATTGAGTTTTGCTATCACCGTGATGGAGTCAGAAAGCCGGGGATTGGGCGGCGGCGCATGGTGGCTACACCCTGCGAGTATCAGACATGCCACTACAATAAACCATACGCGCATTTTCAGGCGGATCCTCACCCGTTTTATTATTGGCAGTAATTTAGCGCTTACCCCTAATTTGATGCAAGTTTTACCCTCCGGAGAGTGGGGTAATCAGCATGCTGTGCCCTTCAATCTGCAGGCGACGGAAATGCATATTGTAGGCGGCGGCCAAATGCTGCGGTAAAAGCACCTCGTCGCGGCTGCCCTGGGCAATCATCTTTCCCGCGCGCAGCAGCCAGACCTTATGGGCATGGCGTAACGAGTGGTTCAAATCATGGCTGCTCATGACCACCGCGACGCCTGCTTCGCAAAGCCTGATTAACTGCCCGTCGAGCGCCGCCTGCTGCGCCACGTCAAGGCTGTTCATCGGCTCATCAAGCAGCAGCAGTCGCCCTTGCGGATTAACCTCCGGATCTATCTGCAGGATGACCGCAGCCAGCCGGACCCGCTGCCACTCGCCGCCCGAGAGCTGGTTCACCGGGCGGCTGAGCTTATCCGTCAGCCAGAACGCCTGCGCGATCCGCATCATTACCGCTTCGGCCTCAGGCGCAGCCTGGTGCAGCTGCAGATAATGCCACACCGGCATGGCAAAAGGAGGCAGCTGCTGCTGGGCGAGGCAGGCACGGGTTTGCGCCAGCGCGGAGGGCGGCCACGCATCCAGCGCAAGCTCGTTTAGCCTAAGCTGCCCTTCTCCGGCAGACAAACCCGCCATCCGCATAATGAGCGTGCTTTTCCCGGCGCCGTTAGGCCCGACAAGATGAATCAGCTCGCCGGGCTTAACCGTGGCGGTAATGGGCCCCAGCCTTTCCGCAACGCAAACATCCTTTAGCTGCAAAAGCGACATGGCTTATTTCGCCAGCGCCACTTTGATGGCTTCCATTACGATCGGATCTTCCGGCGTCATATCCGGCGAGAAGCGCTGGATAACGTGGCCGTCGCGCCCGACGAGGAATTTCTCAAAGTTCCATAAAATATCGTCCGGATATAAAGGCGCGCGCCCTTTGCTGCTCAGGCGTTCGTAGAAACCGCTGCTTTCCGGCGCAACCGCGGTCGGCGCCGCGGCCACCAGCTTCTGGTACAGCGGATGACGGTTTTCACCGTTCACATCCAGTTTGCTGAACATTGGGAAGGTGACGCCATAGGTGGTGCTGCAGAAGGTTTTAATTTCTTCTTCGCTGCCCGGCTCCTGGCCCAGGAACTGGTTGCAGGGGAAAGCCAGCACGCAGAAGCCTTTAGGCTCCCAGGCCTTGTGGATATTCTCCAGCTGCTCATACTGCGCGGTCAGGCCGCACTTCGACGCCACGTTCACCAGCAGCAGCACCTTTCCTTTCCAGCGCTCAAGCGTGGTGGTCTCACCGTCGATGGTTTTGATTTCAGTATTCAGAATGTCTTGCATAGCGTCCCCTTAAGGAAAAGTACGGCGTTGTCTTGCGCAAAAATAAGCATAGCCTGCTAAGGCTGACGCCCGGCCTTTAATAATAGCCAGATAAAGAAACAAAATGCTAAATCTTTTGGCTGACAACCAGTTACCGAAAATGCCAGGCATTAGCTAAGCCGTCAGGCGATGAGTTGACATTGTCAACTCACCTCGCCTTATGCTATCGTGACCGGCATGAATAATGAGTTGATCGATTTACTGCGTACGGTTTCCGGCGCTTTTCAAAAGCGCATGCAGGAGCAAATCGCCGGCAATGATTTTGGTTTAACGGTTTTCCAGGCTCGCCTGATTAATATCATCGGACGAAATCACGGCATCTCGCAGCTTAATCTGGGGCTGGCCACCGACCGGGATAAGGCGCAGATAGCTCGCGCCGTTAAGGAACTCGAAACCCTTGGCTTCGTTGCGCGCAGCACGCGCGCTCCGGACTGGCGCACCAAATGCCTGACGCTAACCCCGGAAGGCAGGCGGATACATGCCCACCTGAAAGATATCCGCAGCCGGCTCGCGGCCGACATGCTGCGCGGCTTGTCCGACGAGGAGAAACATACTTTACAACTGAGCCTGGAAAAAATGGTCGCTGCGTTTCAAAACTAGCGGCCGACCAACCCGCAATTTACGACTCTCCCCCGCCAACAAACCCTATGGAACAAAGCATATTTATGAAAAATAAAACCCGGCAGACGTTGATGCTGCTCAGGTTGAGCATTCAGTTCGCTATTGCGCTGCTGCTCAGTTTAGTGATTACCCTTATCAACTACGGCTATTCGGCAGGATTTATCCTGAACTGGACGAAAGGATTTTTCGTCGCCTTCATTATTATCCCGCTGGCCTTGCGGCTTATCCCCCTGGTTGCGAAGTGCCTGCGCACCGTCCTTACAGGCCGCTCTGTTTTTGTCATTCGCTGTGCGGTTGCGGTTTGCGTCGCCTGTATGATGGAAGGAATTATTTCGTTTGCGATTACCGTCGCCCAGCGGGGGTTTGAACCAGGCTGGCCGCTGGTCTGGGGCACCGCGTTCCTGAAGGCGCTACCGGTTGGGCTGCTCATAGGCTTCACCATGACCTTTATCGTTCAGCCCCGCCTGCAGAAGCTGGCCGTTTCCGCCTAAACGTTTTTTCCTGCCTGCAGGCCGTGGCGACTGAATATTTGCAAAGGTAAAACGATCGGTTTACCCTGGTAAAGATGAAGAAACGACAAGACATCCTGCAGGCCGCCGAAAGACTTTTTTATCGCAACGGCTTTCACGCCACCAGCACCGACCAGATATGCAGCGAGGCGGGCGTATCAACGCGCACTTTTTATCGCTATTTCCCCTCCCGGGAAACGCTAACCTTGCGCGTTATGGAAGCGCGCAAGGAACGTTTTTTCGCGCAGCTTCTGCCCGCCGGGCATCCGCAAGCGGTGAGCAGCCTTTTTAAAGTGCTTGAGCAATGGACACGGGAACAGGGCGCGCTGGGATGCTTCTTTGCCAAAGCCTGGGGTGAGTATGCGCAGCAGGATATGATGCTGGCTGCTCAGGCTCTGGATTACCGCTATGCGCTTCGCGAATACGTTGCGGCCTGCGTAAGCCATTCCCATAGCCCTTTCGATGAAGGGCTGGTTAACGCTATCTGGATGCTGTTCGAAGGTGCCGTCACCTCCGCCCTGATTATGGGGCCCGATGCCGCCGTCCAGGCTGAACATGCAGCGGCCGCGTTAATGGGCGCCGGTGAGAGCAAGCCGTGAAAGCTTCCTTTGCGCTCGGCCCTCGCCGGTTTCTCGCTGATTGCCGTAACCTACGGCATGGCGAGATTCTCCTGGGGGCTGATGATGCCGGCCATCGTAAAGGACGTCCCCTTTTCTCCCTATGTTGCAGGGTTTATTGCCGCCTGCAGTTATGCGGCCTACTGCCTGTCAACGGCAGGCGCATCGTTTTGCGTGATAAGGTTTGGCCCGCGATGGCCTGCCGTCATTTCCACCCTGTGCGCGGCGGCCGGCCTGTTTCTGCTCGCCTGTTCTTTTTCTCCCCTGATGCTTGCCGGCGGGCTTTTTATTGCCGGACTGAGCTCCGGGCTGGCCTCGCCTTCGCTGGCAGGCGCTGTCGCCCGCGCTATTCCTGAAAAGCAGCAAACGCTGGCGAACACCGTTATCAATGCCGGAACCAGCGCAGGCATCATACTGTCGGTGCTTGTCCTGCTTATTGTCCCCGGCGGATGGCGTATCGCCTGCGTGATTTTTGGCGTTATGGCGCTCCTGTGCCTGGCGCCGGTTATTCGTTACCTGCCCGGCCGCGGCCTTGCTGACGGCGGGAAGAAAAACAGCTGGCGTGAAATCTTTTTGAGCAGGCCGATGCGGCGTCTTGCCATTATTTCATTCGTCAGCGGAACGGCCAGCGCCGCATGGTGGAGCTTCGGGCCAGAAATACTGCATCATCATTCTGGCGTGGACAGCTCAACTACCGGCGTGCTGTGGATGATAAGCGGAGGAGCGGGAATTCTTGCCGTGCTGACAGGCCCCGTGACGGCCGTCATCGGCATGCGGCAGCTCTACCGCCTGTCACAATTCTTTATGGCGGCGCCGCTTGTTCTGTTCGCCTTCAGCCAGGGGTTCTCATGGTGGTTATTTCCGGCGGTAGCGCTCTGCGGAGCGGGCTACGTCGTACTGTCCGGCGTGCTGCTGGTCTGCGCGACCTCATCTGCGAAAAAATCGCCGGCCTCCGGGGTGACGGTTGCTTTCTTTATGCTGGCCGCAGGACAGATAGCAGGGTCGATAGCCTTTGGCCAGCTGTATGCCGCGGCCGGGGCGACCATCGCGCTGACGAGCTTTGCCACGCTTTCCATAACGATGATGTTTCTGGCGCCGGCAGAGTAGTTTTCAGCTATTACAGCGGCTTTAACGGCTGGCCTTCAACAATAGCCAGATAAATACCGGCGCGCCTAACGTCGCCGTGACAACGCCTATCGGCAGCTCGGCGGAAGCGAGCGCCAGGCGAGCGATAATATCCGCCCCCAGCAACGTGCCGGCTCCGGCAAGCGCGCTGGCGGGCAATAAAATTCGGTGATCGGTCAGCCCTTTCAGGCGCAGCATATGCGGAATAACCAGCCCGATAAACCCGATTGCCCCGGCAAGGGCAACGCTTACCCCTACCAGCCAGCCGGTGGCGATAACCAGAATATTGCGCCATAGCCAAACCGACAGCCCCAGCTGACGCGCGGATATTTCCCCCAGCGCCATCAGGTTCAGGGGCGCATAGCTGCGGCACAGCCAGAGCATCACCGGCAGCAGCGACACCATCAGCCACCACTGCCGCCAGTCCACTCCGCCAAAGCCGCCCATCATCCAGTACATAAGCTGGCGTAAATCGAGGCTGGTGCTGAAATAGACCGCCCAGGTCATCAGCGCGCTACAGATAATCCCCAGCGCCACGCCCGCCAGCAGCAGACGGCTGGTGGAAAGATGACGACGGGAAAAACGTAGCAGAATAAGGGTAATAAGCAGCGCCCCGACGATGGCGCACACGCCCAAAGCCCAGTCGGGAAGCATGCCCTGCCCAAGCACCACGCCCGCGATAAGCGCAACGCCGGCGCCATTAGAAACGCCCAGTAAGCCGGGTTCCGCAAGCGGGTTTTCAAACAGCGCCTGCATGATGGTGCCGGAAACAGCCAAAGCGGCCCCGACTAACAAAACAGCAAGCGTGCGCGGCAGACGTATCTGCCAGATAAAAAGCCGCGCCTCGTCGCTCAGCCACTGCTGCGGCGCAAACCAGCGATCGCCCGCGCACAGGCTCAGCACGCTCATGGCGATCGTCGTCACCAGCAGGATGATGAGCCATAAGCGTTCAACGCGGCGTTGTCGGGAGACGAAAGTGAGCATTCGGAAGACGGGTCCATAGAGTCGCAGCCAGGCGACTGATTTTACGGGGAGTTTGTCCGCAAGGACAAGCAAAGAAAAAGGCCGCGGATGCGGCCTTTTTGGTTAACTCAGGTTACTCGTCTTTTGGCGACGCGTTTTCAACCCGACTTTTTAACTTCTGACCTGGTCGGAAAGTCACCACACGACGAGCCGTGATGGGAATATCTTCACCGGTCTTCGGGTTACGCCCGGGACGTTGGTTTTTATCGCGTAAGTCAAAATTACCAAAACCTGATAGTTTAACCTGCTCGCCGTTTTCCAGAGCGCGACGGATCTCTTCGAAAAACAGCTCTACCAGCTCTTTAGCGTCTCGTTTGCTAAGCCCAAGCTTATCAAACAGATATTCTGACATTTCAGCTTTTGTAAGCGCCATACGTTCAATCCCTCAATGATGCCTGGAATCGCTCTTTTAATGCCTCTACGCATTTTGCAACGGTAGCGGCAATCTCCTCTTCTTCGAGTGTACGGCCGGTATCCTGAAGGATAAGGCTGATGGCCAGGCTCTTATAACCTTCGGCTACGCCCTTGCCACGGTACACATCAAACAAGTTTACGCCAACTACCTGATTTGCGCCAACTTTCTTACATTCGCCCAAAATATCTGCTGCGGGAACGTTTTCAGCAACCACCACGGCGATGTCGCGACGGTTGGCCGGGAAGCGCGAAATCTCCTGCGCCTCAGGCACCGCGCGGTCTGCGACCTTGTTCCACAGCACTTCAAATACCAGCGTACGGCCATTGAGAGAAAGCTTACGCTCAAGCTCCGGATGCACAACACCAATGAAACCAATGCATTCGCCATATAAATAAATGGCAGCACTTTGGCCAGGATGCAAGGCCGGGTTGCTCGCCGCGCGGAATTCGATGTCGGAAAGCTTACCCGTCAGATCGAGAACGGATTCCAGATCGCCCTTCAAATCATAGAAGTCGACGGTATTGCGCGCCAGATCCCAGTGTTCTTCGTAACGGTTGCCGCAGATGGCGCCAGCCAGCATAAGATCCTGACGGATGCCGAGGTCTGCCTGAGTATCAGGCACAAAGCGCAGGCCCGTTTCGAAGATACGCACGCGGCTTTGCTGGCGGTTCTGGTTATAAACCACCGTCCCCAGCAGGCCGGTCAGCAGCGACAGACGCATCGCGGACATATCGCTGGAAATCGGATTAGGCAGAATCAGATTTTCTTCGCCCGGGTGCAGCAGCTGCTGGATCTTAGGATCCACAAAGCTGTAGGTGATCACTTCCTGGTAGCCTTTATCCACCAGCATGGTTTTCACGCGCTTAAGGGACAGGTCCGCTTCGCGATGGGTGCCCATCACCAGGCCTGCCTGCACCGGCTCATCGGGGATGCTGTTATAACCGTAGACGCGCGCAACTTCTTCGACCAGATCTTCTTCAATCTGCATGTCGAAGCGCCAGCTCGGCGCAACGGCCGTCCACCGATCCTGACCGTCGGTCACCTCACAGCCCAGGCGGCGCAGGATATCGCCAACCTGCGCATCGTCAATATGATGGCCAATCAGGCGATCCAGCTTGCTGCGACGCAGGGTAATGGTGGCGGGTTGCGGCAGATGCGCATCGTTTGTCACATCGATAACCGGCCCGGCTTCGCCGCCGCACAGGTCGATAAGCAGGCGGGTCGCACGTTCCATCGCTTTATACTGCAGGGCCGGATCCACGCCGCGCTCATAGCGATGGGAGGCGTCGGTATGCAGGCCATGGCGACGAGCGCGGCCGGTGATGGACAGCGGGCTGAAGAAGGCGCATTCCAGCAGGACATTCCTGGTTTCATCGTTCACACCGGAATGTTCACCGCCAAAGATACCGCCCATGGCCAGCGCTTTAGCATGATCGGCAATCACTAACGTATCGGCGTTTAACTTCGCTTCGTTGCCGTCCAGCAGGGTCAGCGTTTCATTCTCTTGCGCCATACGCACAACGATGCCGCCGTCGATACGGTCCAGATCGAAGGCGTGCATCGGCTGGCCGAGTTCCAGCAGCACATAGTTAGTGACGTCAACAACGGCGTCAATGGAGCGAATGCCGCAGCGGCGCAGCTTCTCTTTCATCCACAGCGGGGTTGGCGCCTTAACGTTAATGCCTTTAACGACGCGGCCCAGATAACGCGGGCAGGCTTCGGCGGCGTCGACGCGAATGGAGACGGTATCTGTAATAGTCGCCGCCACCGGCGCCATGTCCGGCTCGTTTAACGGCAGCTTGTTCAGCACGGCAACGTCACGTGCCACGCCGATAATGCCCAGGCAGTCGGCGCGGTTTGGCGTCACGCTGATTTCGATGGTGTTATCGTCAAGCTGCAGGTATTCACGAATATCCGTACCGATCGGCGCATCCGCAGGCAGTTCGATAATGCCGTTATGGTCGTCGGAAATACCCAGCTCGGAGAATGAGCACAGCATGCCTTCAGACGGCTCGCCGCGCAGCTTAGCCGCTTTGATTTTAAAATCGCCGGGCAGGACCGCCCCGACGGTCGCCACCGCTACCTTCAGGCCCTGACGGCAGTTTGGCGCGCCGCAGACGATATCAAGCAGGCGATCGCCGCCCACGTTAACTTTTGTCACGCGCAGTTTGTCCGCGTTCGGGTGCTGGGCGCACTCAACGACTTCCCCGACCACTACGCCGTTAAAGCTGCCCGCGACCGCGTCTACGCCGTCAACTTCAAGACCGGCCATGGTGATTTGATCGCAAAGCGCTTCGCTGCCGTTGGCTGGATTTACCCATTCGCGTAACCAGAGTTCACTGAATTTCATTGGCTATCCCGCCCTTATTTAAACTGTTTGAGGAAACGTAAATCATTTTCGAAGAATGCGCGCAAATCGGTTACGCCGTAGCGCAGCATGGTCAGGCGCTCCATGCCCATGCCGAAGGCGAAGCCGGAATAGACTTCCGGATCGATACCGACGTTACGCAGCACGTTCGGATGCACCATGCCGCAGCCCAGCACTTCAAGCCACTTGCCGTTTTTACCCATCACATCCACTTCCGCGGACGGTTCGGTAAACGGGAAGTAGGACGGACGGAAACGGATCTGCAGATTTTCTTCAAAGAAGTTATTCAGGAAGTCGTGCAGCGTGCCTTTCAGGTTGGTGAAGCTGATGTTTTTATCGACGATCAGACCTTCCATCTGATGGAACATTGGGGTGTGGGTCTGATCGTAATCGTTACGGTATACGCGGCCCGGGGCGATGATGCGAATCGGCGGCTGCTTGTCTTTCATGGTGCGGATTTGTACGCCGGAGGTTTGCGTACGCAGCAGGCGGGTGGCGTCGAACCAGAAGGTATCGTGATCCGCGCGCGCCGGGTGGTGGCCTGGAATATTCAGCGCGTCGAAGTTATGGTAGTCATCTTCGATTTCCGGGCCGGTTGCCACGGTGAAGCCAAGCTCGCCGAAGAAGTGCTCAATACGGTCGATAGTACGGGTAACCGGATGCAGCCCGCCGTTTTCGATGCGGCGGCCAGGCAGAGAAACGTCGATGGTCTCCTGCGCCAGGCGAGCGTTCAGCGCGGCGCTTTCCAAAAAGGCTTTGCGCGCGTTCAGCGCTTCCTGCACCTGCTCTTTAGCTTCGTTGATTACCGCGCCTGCCGCCGGACGCTCTTCCGCCGGCAGTTCACGCAGGGTGGTCATCTGGAGGGTCAGGTGCCCTTTCTTCCCTAAATACTCGACGCGTACGCTATCTAACGCGGCAACATCCTGGGCCTCGTTTATGGCGGCCGTGGCAACGGCAACCAGCTCTGCGAGATGTGGCATGGTATTCCTCTTATGCCGGCATAATTACCGGGGTAGTTTGTCTGTATTCACAATACGATATGCAAAAAAAAAGCCTCCACAAAGGAGGCTTTCGGCGCTGTTTTTCGTTTCTTTTCTTACGCGCAAAGCCCCCGGTTTCAGGCGCTAAAGTAAAAAAAGAAACGGAAAATAGCAGCATTCATGCTTGCAGTTACCTTAATTGACGATATTCGTTGTGCGTATTCAAAAGGCTCAGGCGCGAAATGTCAATAATTTGATTGAGTTAGAAATTAAAAGAGGGAGACAAGCTCCCTCTGATAACCGGCTTACGCCAGAGCTGCTTTCGCTTTTTCAACCAGGGCAGAGAATGCCACTTTGTCGAAAACTGCGATGTCAGCCAGGATCTTACGGTCAATTTCAACAGAGGCTTTTTTCAGGGCCGTTGATGAATTTGCTGTAAGAGATACCGTTCTGACGAGCTGCAGCGTTGATACGTGCAATCCACAGCTGGCGGAACTGACGCTTACGTTGACGACGGTCACGGTAAGCATACTGACCAGCTTTGATAACAGCCTGGAAGGCAACGCGGTATACGCGAGAACGCGCACCATAGTAGCCTTTAGCTTGTTTGAGGATTTTTTTGTGACGAGCACGTGCGATTACACCACGTTTTACGCGAGCCATTTAGCTCTCCTGTTTCTGTATTCTGAAATTTATTAAAAAGTTAACTTATGCGTACGGCAGGCACGCGACGACCAGGCCCAGATCCCCTTTGGAGACCATACCTTTCGGACGCAGATGACGTTTACGCTTGGTAGACTTTTTAGTCAGAATGTGACGCAGGTTAGCGTGCTTGCGCTTAAAACCACCGCCGGCGGTTTTTTTGAAGCGCTTAGCGGCGCCGCGTACTGTTTTAATCTTTGGCATTTAATTACTTTCCACTTCGCATTGTTAATTAAACGAACCAGAAGGCGAACAAAACCAGCGAAGCGTAAGCCCCGCCGGTATCGTTACTTGAGTGCCTTACTGTTTCTTCTTAGGAGCGAGCACCATGATCATCTGGCGGCCTTCGATCTTCGATGGGAAGGATTCGACCACTGCCAGTTCACTCAGATCGTCACGGACGCGGTTAAGCACTTCCATACCGATCTGCTGGTGAGCCATCTCACGACCGCGGAAACGCAGCGTGATCTTAGCTTTATCACCCTCTTCCAGAAAGCGAACCAGGCTGCGGAGTTTTACCTGGTAGTCGCCATCGTCAGTGCCAGGTCGGAATTTGATTTCCTTAACCTGAATAACTTTTTGCTTTTTCTTCTGTTCCTTAGAAGATTTGCTTTTTTCGTAGAGGAACTTGCCGTAATCCATAATGCGGCAAACAGGCGGTTCGGCATTAGGACTGATTTCAACTAAATCAACCCCAGCCTCTTCGGCTTTTTCTAAAGCTTCATTCAGACTGACAATACCTAGCTGCTCGCCGTCTAGACCTGTTAGACGAACCTCAGTGGCACGAATTTCTCTGTTAATGCGATTAGGACGCGCCGGTTGAACTCTTTTTCCGCCTTTAATACTTTATTCCTCCAGTTGATTTAGATTGCGGCTGCGGATCTCTTGCTGCAGCTTTTCAATCAATTCGTTTACGTCCATGCTTCCCAGGTCTTTGCCACGACGGGTACGAACGGCTACTTTGCCTGCTTCGACCTCTTTGTCGCCACATACCAACATATAAGGGACACGACGCAACGTGTGTTCACGGATTTTAAAGCCTATCTTCTCATTTCTCAAGTCTGCTTTTACGCGAATGCCTGCATTTTGTAGTTTACGGGTCAATTCGTTAACGTAATCAGACTGTCCGTCGGTGATATTCATGACCACCGCCTGGACCGGAGCAAGCCAGGTCGGGAAGAACCCTGCGAACTCTTCGGTAAGAATACCGATAAACCTTTCCATGGAGCCTAAGATGGCGCGGTGAATCATTACCGGCACCAGACGCTCGTTGTTTTCGCCGATGTACGACGCATTTAGACGCGCAGGCAGGGAGAAGTCGAGCTGTACCGTACCGCACTGCCATGCGCGATCCAGGCAGTCATACAGCGTAAATTCGATCTTCGGACCGTAGAACGCGCCTTCGCCCGGTTGATAATCAAACGGGATTTCGTTTTCCTGCAAAGCGACCGCAAGGTCGGCTTCCGCACGATCCCACATTTCGTCGGTACCGATACGTTTTTCCGGACGGGTAGACAGTTTTACGACGATTTTTTCGAAACCGAAGGTGCTGTACATGTCATAAACCATGCGAATACAGCTGTTCACCTCGTCGCGCACCTGGTCTTCAGTACAGAAGACGTGGGCGTCGTCCTGGGTGAAACCACGCACGCGCATCAGGCCGTGCAGCGCGCCTGATGGCTCATTACGGTGGCAGCTACCGAATTCGGCCATACGCAATGGCAGGTCGCGGTAAGATTTTAGACCCTGATTGAAAATTTGCACGTGGGCCCGGGCAGTTCATTGGCTTAATGCAGTACTCACGGTTCTCCGAAGAGGTGGTGAACATCGCATCTTTATAGTTGTCCCAGTGGCCGGTTTTTTCCCACAGCACGCGGTCCATCATGAACGGGCCCTTCACTTCCTGGTACTGATATTCTTTCAGCTTGGAGCGCACGAAGACTTCCAGCTCGCGGAAAATCGTCCAGCCGTCGTTGTGCCAGAACACCATACCCGGCGCCTCTTCCTGCATATGGTACAGGTCGAGCTGTTTGCCGATTTTGCGGTGGTCGCGCTTGGACGCTTCTTCCAGACGCTGCAGGTAAGCATTAAGCTGTTTTTTATCCGCCCATGCGGTGCCGTAGATGCGTTGCAGCATTTTGTTGTTGCTGTCGCCGCGCCAGTAGGCGCCGGAGGTTTTCTGCAGTTTAAAATGGTGGCAGAAACGCATGTTCGGCACGTGCGGGCCGCGGCACATATCAACGTATTCTTCATGATGATACAAACCAGGCTGGTCATCATGGCTGATGTTTTCATCAAGGATGGCAACCTTGTAGCTTTCGCCGCGGTTGACGAAAGTTTCGCGCGCTTCGTGCCAGCTCACTTTTTTCTTGATGACATCGTAATCTTTTTCAGCCAGCTCGTGCATACGCTTTTCGAGCAGCTCAAGATCTTCCTGGGTCAGGGTATGGTCAAGGTCGACGTCGTAGTAGAAGCCGTTGTCGATAACCGGGCCAATCGCCATTTTAGTATGCGGCCACAGCTGCTTGATAGCATGCCCCAGCAGGTGCGCGCAGGAGTGACGGAGAATTTCCAGGCCGGCTTCATCTTTAACGGTGATGATGGCAAGTCTGGCGTCGCGATCGATAAGATCGGAGGCATCAACCAGCTCACCGTCTACGCGGCCTGCGATGCAGGCTTTTGCCAGACCCGGGCCGATATCAAGTGCCACATCCAGCGGGCTGACAGCATGGTCGTAATGGCGTTGGCTGCCATCAGGAAGAGTAATAACAGGCATTATAAGTCCTTATTTGCAGTGGTGACCCACACGTAAGATCACATGCAATTTTATAGAGGTTAAATAAACCAGCCGGTTGGGATGGGTTGAATGCTTCACTCTGCAAACTGTGTACTTAATACTCGCCGTACCCGCATCCGCCTGCTGATTACACCCGGCAATAGTACACGTCATTGATGGAGGGATAAAGGAGACAAACGTTTCTTTCAGGCCTGCAGGCCAATAAACAGTCTTATGTGACAGAGGGGCATAACGGTGATATTTTCGCTTGCCTTACCCGTTTTATGTTTACCACCAGCAGGGAAATTTAATGGATCTTTTTGATGAGTCTTATGAACGCCATAAGCAGGCTGTCGGCGGTCAGGAAGCGCGCTGGAATGCCTGGCTGAGCAAGCACCCGTTGGTGCTGGTCGCCGTTGCCGCGGTGACTATTTTGATTATTTTACTTGCCATGCATTTCTCATAACGGCATACAAAGCGGCTTTTACCGCAGCCATTATAAAAGAGGGTTAATCTTATTTTAAATAAGATGAAAGAGCCGATAAAAATAACCGCTGTTGCCGCATTAAAATTAAGCCGGGACCAGGCCCGGCTCGAAAATTACATTTTATAACCGAGGGTAATCGCGGTTTTTCTGTCAGTATGCTCAGGAGCGGAATCCGGTGGGTTGGAGTTCCAGGTCACGTTATAAGCCACCTTCAGCCCGAAGTGCGCGTTGATGGCGACTTCAAGACCGGTTTCCGAGTTCACCGTTGTATCTTCGCTACCCAGCACGGAAACGCCCTGGATAAACTTCGCGTTATCCGTCAGCTGCCAGTTATAGATGCCGGAGGCATAGCCCAGAGCCTGGGTTTCATGACCGCCATCGGTATACTCGTCGTAACGAACGCCCGGACCGAATTCAAGACGGAAGCTGTGCACCGGGCCGCTTAAGAACTGACGACCGTAACCTGCGGTCAGTATGTCGCGCGCCTGATAACCGTTAAAGCGGTCGGTTAACCAGCTTGCCTGCCCAAACAGGTAGTCGCTGTCCGTCATGTTATAACGACTACGGCCGCCGGCAGAGTAAGTCTCTGAAGAGCGCTCGTCGTTAGAAGAGGTATTGTTGGCGTTACCCCAAATGGACCACGCGGTGGAGGTGCTATACCAGGTCATATTGGTATTAGCGGTCAGCGTAGAACTTTTGGTATTGCCGGACTGGGCGAGATAGCCCGCGTTGAGATTGCCTTCAAAAGGTTTTTTCGCGGTGCTTGGGTCATCCATGACAGTGAAAACCGTAGTATCTGCAACTGCAAAGTGACTCAATAGCGCACTTCCGGTCAGCAAAATTGCAGCCGGTACTGTCTTAACAAGCTTCATTTATTAATCCGTACGACAAAAAAAGAAACCACCAAGGTTCCGGAATCTTCCCTGAGGATCAAATCTTTATCTCCCAGGAAAGGTTACAAATTATAAAAAAGCCAGAATAACATAGCAATGGATTCTTATTTCATTTTTTGAATAAGAAGCCTCTCAAAACATCTTTATTTTCATATATATAGCCAGCGCTTGCTTTTTAGCAATCAATTGAAAAATCATGGGGTTATTAAAAAATCCTTCTGTCTGAATGGTGCTAAGCTCTAACTATTCATTAAAAAGGAGGATTCATGGCCAGTATCTATACGCTCACGCTCGCTCCCTCTCTCGACAGCGCCACCCTGACGCCACAGATTTATCCGGAAGGTAAATTACGCTGCACGGCGCCGGTATTCGAACCCGGCGGCGGCGGCATTAACGTCGCACGCGCTATTTCGCACCTTGGCGGAAAGGCTATCGCTATTTTTCCCGCGGGCGGCGCCACGGGCGAACATCTCTGCGCCCTGCTGCTTGATGAAAAAGTTGCGATAGATACCGTTGAAACCCATGACTGGACGCGTCAAAACCTGCATGTACATACCGAATCTACCGGCGAGCAGTACCGCTTTGTGATGCCTGGCGCCACGCTCAGCGATGATGAATTCCGCCGCCTTGAAGAAAAAGTGCTGGCCATCGAGCCGGGCTCTATTTTGGTTATCAGCGGCAGCCTGCCGCCGGGCATTGACGTCTCAAAGCTTTGTTCGCTGGTAAAAGCGGCGCAAAAGGCCGGCATCCGCTGCATTATTGACACCTCCGGCGAGGCGTTAAAAGCCACCCTTAATATCGGCAATATCGAGCTCATCAAACCTAACCAGAAAGAGCTCAGCGCGCTGGTTAATCGCGATCTCACCCAGCCTGACGACGTGCGTCAGGCCGCACAGGAGATAGTAGAGAGCGGAAAAGCGCGCCGCGTCGTCGTCTCTCTCGGCCCGCAGGGCGCTTTGGGCGTGGATGCCAGCGGTTGCGTGCAGGTGGTCCCTCCGCCGGTAAAAAGCCAGAGCACCGTAGGCGCCGGCGACAGCATGGTCGGGGCGATGACCTTAAAACTCGCCGAAGATGCGCCTTTATTGGATATGGTGCGATTTGGCGTTGCCGCCGGCAGCGCCGCGACGCTGAATCAGGGCACCCGCCTGTGCTCGCGGGAGAATACGCATAAAATTTACGATTACCTGCGCAGCTAAACTCCGCCCTCCTCGCGAGGGCCCTTTCGCTTTCTTATCCCGCCGGGCTAAAAGTCGCCATTTCAGGCAGATGAACTATGCTAAAACCTTTGGGATAACAATGAGGTGAACCATGAGTAACGGAGACATTGTGCGCTATGTCATCACCGTTAAATATAAAGAGGCGGGCCTGACCGATATCAATGAACTTAATAACTCCCTGACTCGCGGCGGTTTTTTGCTCACGATGAGCGATGACGAAGGGAAAGTTCACGAGCTGGGCACCAATACTTTTGGCCTGATAAGCGCGCTGGACGAACAGGAAGTGGCCGAGCTGGCAAAAGGGCTTGGGCAGGTTGCCCTTGGCGCCGAGCCGGAAGTCGCCGTCACGACCTGGGAGCAGTGGGAAAAGTCACCGCGGTGACAAATCATTTCAATTCCTGGCCGGGATGTGCGTTGGTTCCTGTTTTTTACCCGGTTATAAGTGCAAGCTAATGATCTACCAGAGCAACTGGGGGGAAATATCATGTGGCAAGCCATCAGTCGTCTGTTAAGTGAGCAGCTGGGAGAGGCTGAAATTGAACAACGCACCGAGCTTCCCGGCGGGGAGATCCACGCGGCGTGGCGGCTGCGTTATGCAGGTCACGAGATTTTCGTCAAAAGCGACAGTCGGGAGATGCTGCCCATCTTTACCGCCGAGGCCGACCAGCTTGAGCTGCTTTCCCGCAGCAAAACCGTACGGGTCCCCCAAGTCTGGGCGGTAGGCAGCGATCGGGATTACAGCTTCCTGCTGCTTGAGTTTCTGCCGGCTAAACCGCTTGATGCGCACAACGCTTTCCTGCTGGGCCAGCAGCTGGCGCGTTTGCACCAGTGGAGCGATCAGCCCCAGTTCGGGCTCGATTTCGACAACGACCTTTCCACCACCCCTCAGCCAAACGCCTGGCAGCGCCGCTGGTCGACGTTCTTTGCCGAACAGCGTATCGGCTGGCAGCTGGAAATGGCGGCGGAGAAAGGGATTCAGCTGGGCGATATAGACATGATTGTCGATTTTGTTCATCAATCCCTTGCCTCGCACCAGCCGCAGGCGTCGTTGCTGCACGGCGATTTATGGTCGGGTAACTGCGCGCTGGGGCCTGACGGACCCTTTATTTACGATCCCGCCTGCTACTGGGGCGACAGAGAATGCGATCTGGCAATGCTGCCTCTGCACAGCGACCAGCCTCCGCAAATTTACGATGGCTACCAGTCTGTTTCCCCTCTTCCCGCCGGTTTTCTGCAGCGCCAGCCAATCTATCAGCTCTATACGCTGTTAAACCGCGCCATTTTGTTCGGCGGACAGCATCTGGTCAACGCGCAAAAAGCGCTGGAGCGCGTGCTGGCCGCCTGAGTTCGCGGTTTAAATTGAGCCACTCCTGAACAGGAGTGGCTTTCTGTTAAATAAAGCCGAGCAGCGAGAAAAAGAAGTAGCCCGCAATAATCACAATCACCGGCAGAACGTACAAAGGGAATATCTGCAGCAAAATAGTATGGCGAGGCACCACGATTCTGGCATCAAGCTGCGCTCGGGTGAGCCCTTCCGCCCCTTTCGCCTGCTCCAGAATCAGCTGATCCTCCACCCCTTCGCGCAGGAATTTCGCCTGGCGGCTCATGCGCGCGCCCGAAGCCTGCAGCGCAAGCGCGACGAAAATCAGCGCGTAGATAATCCAGAACAGCACGTTCGGCTGCTGGTGAAAGTCCGGCTGCGGCGAGTTGTACCAGAAGAAATTAAGGAATGGCGTATTAAAACGCATCATCTCAATCATCACATGTGAGAAATCCAGCATGACGGCATTGATGCCCGGCTGTTTTTCACTGTGTTCATACATGAATTTCAGCAGTGAAATTAACGTTGAAATCACGGCCGGGATGAAAATCACCCAACCGGCCACGCGTTTTAGTACAGCAATGCGTCCAGCTTGTTGATACGTCATTCTTTCCCCTTGGTTTAGACGTAATTTACCTGCACAAAGTCTACCTTGTCTCACGCCATTTCGCCTGAGCTTTGCGGGCGAAATTCATAAAGCGGTGGCAACCGGCGGCTTTTCCCGCTATTGATAAGAGCGACTTTTTAAAATAAACGCTGACAGGAGTCCGGATATGGCCGACACGCGCCAGGTTTTAGCTGCGATTTTTGATATGGATGGCTTACTGATTGATTCCGAGCCGTTGTGGGACGAGGCGGAGCTGGAGGTGATGGCCGGCATCGGCGTTGATATCACGCGCCGCAACGAGCTGCCCGATACGCTCGGGCTGCGCATCGATCTGGTCGTCGATCTGTGGTTTGCCCAGCAGCCATGGAACGGCCCGACCGTTGCGGAAGTGACCCAACGCATTATTACGCGCGCCATCAGCCTTGTGGAAGAACGCCGCCCGCTATTGCCGGGCGTGCGTGAAGCTATTGCGCTGTGTAAAGCTCAGGGGCTTAAAGTTGGCCTGGCATCCGCCTCGCCTTTACCCATGCTTGAACGCGTGCTGGAAATGTTTGATTTGCGCGAGCACTTTGACGCCCTCGCCTCGGCGGAACATCTGCCCTACAGCAAGCCTCACCCGCAGGTTTACCTTGATGCCGCCGCGAAGCTCGGCGTCGATCCTTTGACGTGCGTAACGCTTGAAGATTCGGTCAACGGGATGATCGCCACCAGGGCCGCTCGCATGCGCTCCATCGTGGTGCCGGCGGAAGAAAACCGTGGCGATCCGCGCTGGTGCCTGGCCAATGTGCAGCTTGAATCGCTGCTTGCCCTTACGGCAAGCGATCTGCTTGGCTGATCCGACGGGCGGAGCGTTCCGCCCGTGCCAAAACCTCCGCCTCGTCCAAATATTGAAACGCCATTTCAGAAATATTTGTAATTCTGCTTAGGGCTACCTATCTTAAAGGAACACGCGCCGCGCGCGCTTAACGTCCACGGGGTAGCTATGATTCTCAACGCTTTTAATTTGCAGGGCAAAGTTGCCCTGGTCACCGGATGCGACACCGGGCTTGGCCAGGGAATGACCCTCGGCCTTGCCGAAGCCGGGTGCGACATTATCGGCGTGAATCGCAAAATTCCGCACGACACCGCGGAAAAGGTCCTGACGCTCGGGCGCCGTTTCACCGCCATTCAGGCGGACCTGAGCCAGGCGGATATTATTCCCGGCCTCGTCGCAGAAGCCGTGGCGCGCATGGGGAAAATCGACATCCTGGTGAATAACGCCGGGACGATTCGCCGTGAAGACGCCCTGCAGTTCAGCGAAAAGGACTGGGACGACGTCATGAACCTGAATATCAAATCCCTGTTCTTCCTGTCGCAGGCCGTGGCAAAGCAGTTCATAAAACAAGGCGGCGGCGGCAAGATTATTAACATTGCCTCGATGCTTTCGTTCCAGGGGGGTATCCGCGTCCCGTCCTATACCGCATCGAAAAGCGCGGTGCTGGGCGTAACGCGGCTGCTTGCTAACGAATGGGCGCAGTACAACATTAACGTTAACGCTATCGCCCCCGGATATATGGTGACCAATAACACCCGGGAGCTGCGTGACGACGAAGCGCGCAGCAAGGAAATTCTCGACCGCATTCCCGCGGGCCGCTGGGGAAAACCTGAGGATCTGCAGGGGGCGGCGGTGTTCCTTGCTTCAGGCGCAGCCGATTATATTAACGGCCACACGATTGCCGTTGACGGCGGGTGGCTTGCGCGCTAAAAGCACTGCCACCGGTTTTTTCCGGCGGTGATAAAATGTTACAGCGTCACCTCTTCCGTCTACTGTACAAAAACCCTATACTGGATGAATCGACAGTTCTCATCCAGGTAGTATCATGACGGCGGAAGGTCATCTGCTTTTTTCTGTAGCCTGCGCGGTATTCGCTAAAAACGCCGACCTCACGCCCGTGCTGGCGCAGGGCGACTGGTGGCACATCGTGCCGTCTGCTATTTTGACCTGCCTGCTGCCGGACATCGACCATCCCAAATCCTTTCTCGGCCAGCGCCTGCCCTGGATATCCAAACCCATCGCCCGCGCCTGCGGCCACCGCGGCTTTACCCATAGCCTGTTCGCCGTGTTTGCCGGCCTCGCCCTTTTCTATCTGAAGGTGCCGGAAAGCTGGGTCATTCCCGCGGATGCATTGCAGGGCATGGTGCTCGGCTACCTGAGCCATATTCTTGCCGATATGCTAACGCCCGCGGGCGTGCCGCTGCTGTGGCCCTGCCGCTGGCGCTTCCGCTTCCCCATCGTCAGGCCGCAAAAAGGTAACCAGCTGGAAAGGTTCCTGTGCATGGCGCTGTTCGGTTTAGCGGTGTGGATGCCGCAGGGCCTGCCCGAAAACGGTGCGGTTCGCTGGTCGTCGCAGATGATAAATTCTCTGCAAACCACCTTTAACGGATTATTAAATCACCATCTGGAACAATAAATAGACGAAATAGTGCATTTCGTAATAATCAATTCCGTTTGAATATAAGTGATCGTCGTCTCATCTGATACGCTTTGCGGCATAAAGGTGGGCGTAAGCCCATCCGCTTACAAAAAATCAGGAGATACGGGGATGAATTTTCCACTTATAGCGAACGTTATCGTGTTCGTTGTTCTGCTGCTGTTGCTGGCGCAAACCCGCCATAAACAGTGGAGTCTGGCGAAGAAAGTACTGCTCGGCCTGGTGGTCGGCGTGGTGTTCGGCGTCGCCCTGCACGCCGTCTACGGCGCCGAAAGCCAGGTGCTTAAAGATTCGATCCAGTGGTTTAACGTCGTCGGTAACGGCTACGTACAGCTGCTGCAGATGATCGTTATGCCGCTGGTGTTCGTGTCTATCCTTAGCGCCGTGGCGAAACTGCACAACGCCTCTTCGCTGGGCAAAATCAGTTTCCTGACCATCGGCACCCTGCTGTTCACCACGCTGATTGCGGCGCTGGTCGGCGTGCTGGTCACCAACCTGTTCGGCTTAACCGCTGAAGGCCTGGTGCAGGGTACCGCGGAAACCGCGCGCCTGAGCGCCATCGAAACCAACTACGCAGGCAAAGTGGCGGATCTGTCCGTGCCGCAGCTTATCCTGTCCTTCGTGCCGAAAAACCCGTTTGCCGACCTGACCGGCGCGAACCCAACTTCAATTATCAGCGTGGTTATCTTCGCAGCCTTCCTGGGCGTCGCCGCGCTGAAGCTGCTTAAGGACGATGCGCCGAAAGGCGAGCGCGTGCTGGTGGCTATCGATACCCTGCAAAGCTGGGTGATGAAGCTGGTCCGTCTGGTTATGCAGCTGACGCCTTACGGCGTGCTGGCGCTGATGACCAAAGTGGTGGCGAGTTCCAACCTGCAGGACATCATCAAGCTTGGCAGCTTCGTGGTAGCCTCCTACCTGGGGCTGGCGATTATGTTCGGCGTTCACGCGCTGTTGCTTGCCGTTAACGGCGTAAGCCCGCAGAAATACTTCCGCAAGGTATGGCCGGTGCTGACCTTCGCGTTCACCAGTCGTTCCAGCGCGGCAAGCATCCCGCTGAACGTGGAGGCGCAAACCCGCCGTCTTGGCGTACCGGAATCTATCGCAAGCTTCTCCGCCTCTTTCGGCGCCACCATTGGCCAGAACGGCTGCGCGGGTCTTTACCCGGCCATGCTGGCGGTGATGGTTGCGCCGACGGTCGGCATTAACCCGCTTGACCCGCTGTGGATTGCAACGCTCGTAGGCATCGTGACGGTCAGTTCCGCAGGCGTTGCCGGCGTGGGCGGCGGCGCGACCTTTGCCGCGCTGATTGTGCTGCCGGCGATGGGCCTGCCGGTTACCCTGGTGGCGCTGCTGATTTCCGTCGAGCCGTTAATTGATATGGGCCGTACCGCGCTGAACGTCAGCGGCTCCATGACCGCCGGTACCATCACCAGCCAGTTAATGAAGCAGACCGATAAAGAGATGCTGAACAGCGAAGAAGAGATTGAGCTCGCCCATCGCTAAAGATGACTAAAAAGAGAAAGGCCGCAGATTCTGCGGCCTTTTTTTATATTTCGTTTTCCTGGCGAACCTGCGTCGCCCACCGCTGAGCGGCCTCCGGCAGCGTAAAAGCCGGCGACTGACGGAACGCATCTCCTACCAGCACAAAAGCCACATACTTATTCTTCAGCAGCCATACGTCCTTGAATCCTTCCACCCGCCAGGCGTGCGACGGCGGCGCAGGTTCAACGCGGGGTTGATAGGTTATGACGGGGCGTGTATTGGGTTGGCGCAGTGGTTTCATAGGCAAGACGTTCGAAGCAAGTTAGTGAATAACATCACTATGATAACGGATCGTCCGCCGCTCGTCGCCTCCGCAGGCAGAGTTAACACGTTGTTCTATAGTTAGAGGGGTTTACTCTAATTACAACCTGGTAAAACAGCTGCCAGAAAAGGAGACGAGTTCAATGTCGAAGCAAGATAAAAAACCGCTTAGTCACAGCGCACCTGTTCATGACGCCAGTGAATCCAAACCGGGCATGGATTCGCTTGCGCCGGAAGATGGCTCTCACCGCCCCTCTCAGGAGCGCACGGCGCCGGGCGCGCAGCCTACAGCCGCGGGCAGTTTCAAAAGCCCGGATACCTCGAACGAAAAGCTAAAAACTCTCGATAAGCACCGTAAAGACGGCGAAAACTTCCCGCTGACCACCAATCAGGGCGTGCGCATCGCCGACGATCAAAACTCCCTGCGCGCCGGTACGCGTGGGCCTACGCTTCTGGAAGATTTTATCCTGCGGGAGAAAATCACCCACTTCGACCATGAGCGTATCCCCGAGCGTATTGTTCATGCCCGCGGCTCCGCGGCCCACGGCTTCTTCCAGCCCTATAAGAACCTGTCCGATATCACCAAAGCGGATTTCCTCTCCGACCCGGATAAAATCACGCCTGTGTTTGTGCGTTTCTCAACGGTTCAGGGCGGCGCAGGCTCCGCTGATACGGTGCGCGATATCCGTGGATTCGCCACCAAGTTTTACACCGAAGAAGGTATTTTCGATTTAGTCGGCAACAATACGCCGATCTTCTTCATTCAGGACGCGCATAAATTTCCGGACTTCGTGCACGCCGTTAAGCCTGAGCCACACTGGGCTATCCCGCAGGGCGGCAGCGCGCACGACACCTTCTGGGACTATGTCTCGCTCCAGCCGGAAACCCTGCATAACGTGATGTGGGCGATGTCTGACCGCGGGCTGCCGCGCAGCTACCGCACCATGGAAGGCTTTGGCATCCACACCTTCCGCTTGATCAACGCCGAAGGCAAAGCCACCTTTGTACGCTTCCACTGGAAGCCGGTCGCGGGCAAAGCGTCACTGTTGTGGGATGAGTCGCAAAAGCTGACGGGCCGTGACCCGGACTTCCACCGCCGCGACCTGTGGGAATCCATCGAAGCCGGCGACTTCCCGGAATATGAGCTGGGCCTGCAGCTTATTCCTGAGGAAGACGAGTTCAAATACGATTTCGACCTGCTCGACCCGACGAAACTGATCCCTGAAGAGCTGGTTCCGGTGCAGCTGGTGGGCAAAATGACCCTTAACCGTAACCCGGATAACTTCTTCGCCGAGAACGAGCAGGCAGCGTTCCACCCGGGGCATATCGTTCCGGGGCTGGATTTCAGTAACGATCCGCTGCTGCAGGGTCGCCTGTTCTCCTATACCGATACGCAGATCAGCCGTCTGGGCGGGCCGAACTTCCACGAAATCCCGATTAACCGTCCGGTTTGCCCTTACCATAACTTCCAGCGCGACGGCATGCATCGCATGGATATCGACAGCAACCCGGCTAACTATGAGCCGAACTCGATCAACGACAACTGGCCGCGCGAAACGCCTCCGGGTCCGAAACGGGGCGGCTTCGAAAGCTATCAGGGACGTGTTGAAGGGCATAAAATACGCGAACGCAGCCCGTCGTTCGGCGAATATTATTCCCATCCACGGCTGTTCTGGCAGAGCCAGACGCCGGTGGAGCAGCAGCATATCGTCGGCGCCTTCAGCTTTGAGCTTTCCAAAGTGGCGCGCCCTTACATCCGTGAACGCGTGGTGGACCATCTCACCCATATAGATATTTCGCTGGCCCAGCAGGTTGCGGAAAATCTTGGCATCGAGCTTTCCGATGAACAAATGCATGTCGCCCCGCCAAAAGACGTTAACGGGCTGAAAAAAGATGCCAGCCTGAGCCTGTATGCCGTGCCGACCGGCACCGTTAAAGGGCGAGTCGTGGCCGTTCTGTTAAGTGAAAACAGCAAAGCGGCGGACGTGCTGGACATTGTGAAGGGGTTAAAAGCGCAGGGCGTGCACGCCAAGCTGCTGTTCTCAAGAATGGGCCAGATCACCGCGGACGACGGCTCGGTCGTGCCAATCTCAGCCACGTTTGAAGGTTCTCCTTCCGTAACCGTGGATGCGGTAATAGTCCCCGGCGGCGACTTAAGTTCAATTCTGGATAGCGGCGACGCGGCTTATTATCTGCTGGAAGCCTACAAGCATCTTAAGGTTATCGGCCTTGTCGGCGACGCCCGTAAGTTTAAGGCGAAATTAGGCATTGACGATCAGGGTGAAGAAGGCGTGGTGGAAGCCGATGACGCATCCGGTAATTTTATGGGCGAATTCCTGAAATTACTTGCTGCGCACCGGATCTGGAACCGCAGTAATAAAGTTGCCCATATTCCGGCCTAAAAAAACGGGCCATAGCCTGTGCGGTTATGGCCTTTTTTCTCTACTTTAATTTTTTATTTTTTTAATGCCGAAATAAAAAAAGCCCGAGTACGAAATAATCGTATTCAGGCTTTTCTTTTTGTGTACGTTAACTGCTCCGGGCTAACCCATCTTCGCTATCGTAACGCAACACAGCAACGCATTATTTAGCGGTTATTACAGCGCAACCACGTTTGCAGCAGCAGGGGCCTTTCGCGCCGTTTTCAACGGTGAACTTCACCTTCTGGCCTTCTTCGAGGGTTTTGAAGCTGTCGCTCTGGATAGCGGAGAAGTGTACGAACACGTCTTTGCTGCCGTCATCAGGCGTGATAAAGCCGAAGCCTTTATCAGCGTTAAACCATTTTACTAAACCAGTCAGTTGGGTAGACATAGATACTTCCTCAAGAAAATTTTATCGCTACGTTGTAGCACCATGGTCTGAGTTTCAGAATAACTTATGGGCTTTAGGAGAAGACTCACGGAGAAGAGGTATCTGAGGATAGCGCTTGAACTGAGAACTGCTTTACTAAAATGCTTTACATAAGGTCTGATGGACAAACCGAGAACGCTATTAACGCACGATGCTATTTTTTAAGCAAGCCTGATTTAGCGTTATGCGCAATAAAGACATTTCTTTACTTTCGCAGCCTTAATAGCGAAGCGTAAACGGGCATAAAAAAACCGCCTGCGGACAGGCGGTTTTTTAAAATTAAATTATTTATTAGCGGCCTGCGGATCGGTATCGTATTCCGCACAGCTCTGATAGCCGGAATTCATTACGTGACCGGTATCATCAAGCGCGACGAAATAGGTTTCGGTTTTGCCGTCACGCTGGCCCAGGATGTAGGTCTGACAGGTACCACGAGCGTGGATCATCGTCACTTCCGACGAAGGTTTGCCCGCTACCTGACGCACCTGCTCACGGCTCATGCCTTTCTTCACGTCTTTGACAACCGGCGTGGCCACCTGATCTTTAGTACGATCGTAAGCGGTACAACCTGCCAGCATAGTCATTACGGCCGCTGCACTTAAAATTCCTGCGAATGTCTTGTTCATATTATATCCTCGTTTTATCGCTTATTGCTTGCGCGTGTAAGATAAGCCTGGAATATAAAAGAACATTTTTCAACTTGTTAGCGGAAATGAATGGAAATTAGGACAATTGGCTATAGTAGCCCCGCCCTCCGTTAATTGTGCTAAATCCCAGCGGTCAGCAGCCGTACAGGGGCGATGAGCCTTGTCGTTTTAGCCGCAAAGGGTTAGTTTTAACCTGTCTGTTTTTTTGCTGCCTGCGCGTTGCAGGTATACCGTAACCGGAGGGGTTAAATGGCTCTGCAACAAGAGATTATTCAGGCGTTAGGCGTAAAACCACAGGTAGATCCGCAGCAGGAAATCCGCGTCAGCGTCGACTTCCTGAAGGCGTATCTGAAAACCTATCCGTTCATTAAAACGCTGGTGCTCGGCATCAGCGGCGGCCAGGATTCCACGCTCGCAGGCAAGCTCAGCCAGATGGGCCATCAGCGAACTGCGCGCGGAAAGCGGCGACGAGAGCTATCAGTTTATCGCCGTACGCCTGCCGTTCGGCGTGCAGTTCGACGAACAGGATTGCCAGGACGCCATCGCTTTTATTCAGCCCGATCGGGTATTAACGGTGAATATCAAAGCCGCCGTGCTGGCCAGCGAAGAAGCGCTGCGCGATGCAGGTATTGAGCTAAGCGATTTCGTCCGCGGCAACGAAAAAGCCCGCGAACGCATGAAGGCCCAGTACAGCATCGCCGGCATGACCAAAGGCGTGGTGGTTGGCACCGACCATGCGGCAGAAGCCGTAACGGGCTTCTTCACCAAATATGGCGACGGCGGCACCGACATCAATCCTCTTTTCCGCCTCAACAAGCGCCAGGGCAAGCAACTGCTGAAAACCCTGGGCTGCCCGGAACACCTCTACCAGAAGGCGCCGACGGCGGATTTAGAAGACGACCGCCCTTCCCTGCCGGATGAAGCGGCACTTGGCGTCACCTACGAAAACATCGACGATTACCTGGAAGGCAAGCAGCTTGACGGCGCCATCAGCGCCATCATCGAAGGCTGGTACACCAAAACGGAACACAAGCGTCGTCCGCCGATTACCGTGTTTGACGATTTCTGGAAAAAGTAGGCGTTCTTTTTGGGCGGATAGCGCAGGCTTATCCGCCCCGCTTTTGAGAGACACATGGACAGTTCTGCCCAACGCGCGACCCTTTTCGGCCTGCTGGCTATCCTTCTGTGGAGCACCTCCGTCGGCCTGCTGCGCAGCATCAGCGAACACTTCGGTCCCGTTGGCGGGGCGGCTCTTATTTATACCCTTAGCGCGCTGTGCCTGTGCCTGGTACGCGGCCTTCCCAGAATTCGCGAAATGCCGCCCTGTTATCTGTGGACGGGCGGCGCGCTGTTTGTCACCTACGAAATCTTCCTCGCCTTAGCTATCGGGCTGGCGCACGGCCGCAGCCAGTCTCTGGAGCTGGGGATGATTAACTATCTTTGGCCCAGCCTGACTATCGTTCTGGCTTTGTTTATCAACCGGCAGCGCGCGAGCCTCTGGCTGTGGCCTGGGCTTGCGCTTTCTCTGGCCGGCATTATTCAGGTGATGAAGGGGGACGGCGACTGGTCGCCCGCGCAGATGTGGCACAACGTTCTCGATAACCCTCCGGCCTACGGCCTGGCGTTTGCCGCCGCCTTAATCTGGGCGCTCTACTGCAACCTTACCCGCCGCTGGAGCCAGGGGAAAAACGGCGTCTCGCTGTTCTTTTGCGCCACCGCGCTGGTGCTGTGGGGGAAATATGCTTTCGTCAGCGAGGCGCCGTTGCACTTTACCCTCTCCGCCTCGCTGCAGCTGCTGTTTATGGGCGTGTCTACGGCCATTGCTTATTCGGCATGGAACCTTGGCATCCAGCGCGGAAACATGACGCTGTTAGCCACCGCCTCCTACTTTACGCCGGTGCTTTCCGCCTTTATCGCCAGCCTCTGGCTGGGGCCTGCGCCCCGGCTGGTCCTTCTGGCTGGGCGTGGCGATGGTGGTGGCCGGCTCGCTGATCTGCTGGCTCGCCACCCGCCGCCACGGATAAATTGCGGCTTTTTTGCGCATCGCTTCCCTGATAGACTGTACAGGCAACCAGTACTCAGGAGCTAAGAAGTGGTAAGGCGTGTCAGCGCACCGCGCATGCAGTTTGAAGCAGCAGCAGTTTACGAATATCCCGAACATCTCCGCCCCTGGCTTGAGGATCTCCCCAAAGCGTCAGGGGTGTATGTTTTTCATGGCGAAAGCGACGTTATGCCGCTTTATATCGGCAAGAGCGTCAATATCCGCAGCCGCGTAATGTCCCATTTCCGCACGCCAGACGAAGCGGCCCTATTGCGCCAGTCCCGCCGCATCACCTTTATCCGCACGGCGGGCGAGCTGGGCGCGCTTCTGCTGGAAGCGCAGATGATCAAAGAGCAGCAGCCGCTGTTTAACAAGCGCCTGCGCCGCAACCGCCAGCTTTGCTCGCTGCAGTTCGAGGGAGGCAAACCCCAGGTGGTGTACGCCCGCGACGTCGATTTTTCAAAGCAAACGGGGTTATACGGCCTGTATGCGAACCGCCGCGCCGCGCTGCAAACGCTGCAAACCCTGGCGGATGAGCACCGGCTTTGCTATGGCCTGCTGGGGCTGGAAACGCTGAGCGCCGGCCGGGCCTGTTTCCGCGCCGGGCTAAAACGCTGCGCGGGAGCCTGCTGCGGCAGAGAAACCGTCGAGGCGCATCACGAGCGTTTTCTGGCGGCGATGGAACGCATCCGGGTGATGTGCTGGCCGTGGCGGGGGCCGGTCGGGCTAAAAGAGGCCGGCCCTGACATTACGCAGTATCACATCATCGACAGCTGGTTTTATCTGGGGTCGGTAGAGAGTTTAGCGCAGGCGAACACGCTTGGCGCGCCGCCAAAAGGCTTCGACAACGACGGCTATAAGATTTTGTGCAAGCTGGTAATAAGCGGAGATTACGAAGTGGTGGAGCTTTCCCGCCCCACCGCTTCATAGCAGCTTACTTCACCATCGGCAGCCGTAGCTGATGCTCACGGGCGCAGGCAGTCGCGCTTTCATAGCCTGCGTCCGCATGGCGCATTACCCCGGTTGCCGGATCGTTCCACAGCACGCGTGCCAGGCGTACGTCGGCCTCCGGCGTGCCGTCGGCGACGATCACGACTCCCGCATGCTGTGAAAAGCCCATCCCCACGCCGCCGCCGTGGTGCAGGCTTACCCAGGTCGCACCGCCCGCGGTGTTCAACAAGGCGTTGAGCAACGGCCAGTCGGAAACCGCGTCTGAGCCATCCTGCATCGCCTCCGTTTCGCGGTTTGGCGAAGCGACGGAGCCGCAGTCCAGATGATCGCGCCCAATGACCACCGGCGCTTTCAGCTCGCCGTTACGCACCATTTCGTTGAAGGCCAGCCCGGCCTTGTGACGCTCGCCAAGCCCCAGCCAGCAGATGCGCGCGGGCAGTCCCTGGAAGGCGATGCGTTCCTGCGCCATATCCAGCCAGCGATGCAGGTTGTGATTGTCCGGGAAGAGCTCTTTTAGTTTCGCGTCGGTTCTGGCGATGTCCTGCGGATCGCCGGAAAGCGCCACCCAGCGGAACGGCCCCTTGCCTTCACAAAACAGCGGGCGGATATAAGCCGGAACAAAGCCCGGAAAATCGAACGCGTTTTCCACGCCCTCGTCAAACGCGACCTGCCGGATATTGTTGCCGTAGTCTACCGTCGGCACGCCCATCTGCCAGAAATCCAGCATCGCCCGAACGTGCGTCGCCATGGAAGCGCGGGCCGCCTTCTCAACCGCTTTCGGCTGCGCGGCGCGCTCCTGCTGCCAGCGCTCCACCGTCCAGCCGGCCGGCAGATAGCCATTCAGCGGATCGTGCGCGGAGGTCTGATCCGTAACGATATCAGGCCGGATGCCGCCCGCTTTCGCCCGCTTCACCAGCTCCGGTAAAATCTCCGCGGCGTTCCCCAGCAGCCCTACGGAGATGGCCTTTTTCTGCGCGTTGGCCTCCGCAATCATGGCCAGCGCCTCGTCGAGCGTGGCGGCCTTGTAGTCCAGATAACGGGTGCGCAGACGGAAATCAATG
Source organism: Dryocola mayonis (assembly GCF_051307045.1). Taxonomy (NCBI): domain Bacteria; kingdom Pseudomonadati; phylum Pseudomonadota; class Gammaproteobacteria; order Enterobacterales; family Enterobacteriaceae; genus Dryocola; species Dryocola mayonis. The sequence continues at coordinate 1,835,518 of NZ_CP150452.1, read as the reverse complement.
CGCGACTCCTGACACTCGATCGCCAGCACCGACGCCCCGGCCAGCACGCCGGCCAGCGGCTGCGCGCCGCCCATGCCGCCCAGCCCGGCGGTCAGTATCCATTTGCCTTTCAGATCGCCGTTGTAATGCTGGCGCCCCGCTTCCGCAAAGGTTTCAAAGGTGCCCTGCACGATGCCCTGGGCGCCGATATAAATCCACGAGCCGGCCGTCATCTGGCCGTACATCATCAGCCCGGCCCGATCGAGCTTGTGGAAGTGATCCCAGTTCGCCCAGTGCGGCACCAGGTTTGAGTTAGCGATTAACACCCGCGGAGCATCCGCGTGCGTGCGGAAAATCCCCACCGGTTTGCCGGACTGCACCAGCAGCGTTTCATCAGCTTTAAGCGAACGTAGCGAGGCAAGGATTTGCTCGAAGCACTCCCAGTTACGGGCGGCTTTGCCTATGCCGCCGTAAACCACCAGATCCTGCGGCCGCTCGGCGACGTCCGGATCGAGGTTGTTCTGGATCATGCGATACGCCGCTTCGATCAGCCAGTTTTCACAATGCAATTCCGCGCCGTGCGGGGCGCGTACCGTGCGGGCTACCGCCTGTTTTACAGATTCAGTCATTATGGCTCCCGGTCTCAGGCCGAAGTAGAAGGAAGAAGATCAACGATGGCCGCAGGCCAGACGTCGCCTGCGCCCCACTGGCGCATCCGTTCGATATCCGGCGCCAGCAGACGGTCTTTTTCCAGGAAGGCCACGCGCTGACGAATGCCGCTGAAAATTTCTTCCACCAGCGGGGAGCTGCGCAGCGGACGCGCAAACTCCATGCCCTGCGCCGCCGCCATGGCCTCAATGCCCACCACCGCGGCGGTGTTGAAGCACATGGCGCCAAGACGGCGCGCAGCATAGGTGGCCATCGAAACGTGATCTTCCTGGTTGGCGGAGGTTGGCAGGCTGTCGACGCTGCCCGGATGGGCGAGGGATTTATTCTCTGAGGCGAGAGCCGCGGCCGTCACCTGGGCGATCATAAATCCCGAGTTGATTCCGCCCTCTTTTACGAGGAAAGGCGGCAGGCCGGACAGGCCCGTATCCAGCAGCAAAGCAAGGCGGCGCTCTGAAATCGCCCCGATTTCGGCGATAGCCAGCGCGAGAATATCCGCCGCAAAGGCCACCGGTTCGGCATGGAAGTTGCCGCCGGAAATCACCTCGCCCGTGTCGCTGAACACCAGGGGATTATCGGATGCGGCGTTGGCTTCAATCTGCAGTACGCGCGCCGCGTGGCGCAGGTTATCGAGGCAGGCGCCCATCACCTGCGGAACGCAGCGGATGGAGTAAGGATCCTGCACCCGTCCGCAGTGCTGATGCGAATCGACGATCTCGCTTCCTTCAAGCAAAGCGCGCAACGCGGCGGCCACGTCGATTTGCCCTTTCTGCCCGCGGGCCTCGTGAATGCGGGCGTCGAACGGCTTAACCGAGCCTTTGATGGCCTCCAGCGACAGCGCGCCGGCCACCAGCCCCGCGGCAAAAACTTTTTCGCCTTCGAACAATCCGCGCAGCGCCAGCGCCGTCGAAACCTGGGTGCCGTTGAGCAGCGCCAGGCCCTCTTTCGGCCCGAGCACCAGCGGCTCGACGCCCGCCTGCTGCAGCCCCTGAGGCGCAGGCATTTCTTTACCGTTCACGCGCACGCGGGCCTTCGCCAAGCAGCATCAGCGAAAGATGCGCCAGCGGCGCGAGATCGCCTGAGGCGCCCACGGAGCCTTTTTCCGGGATAACCGGCATCACGCCCGCGTTAAACAAGCGCAGCAGATTGTCGATAACCTGCGGCCGCACGCCGGAATGGCCGCGGGCGAGGCTGATAACCTTGCTTGCCATCACCAGACGCACCACGTCATCGGGCAGCGGTTCCCCCAGCCCCACGCTGTGCGACAGCACCAGGTTTCTTTGCAGCTCGGCAAGACGATCGCGCGCGATGGTGGTTTGCGCCAGTTTGCCAAAACCGGTATTAATGCCGTAAACCACATCCCCATGGTTAACGATGGCTTCTACCGTTTGCTGAGCGCGCTCAACGGCTTCAGCAGCCTGCGAGTCAAGCTCCAGCGTGACGTTGCCATGATAAATATCGCGCAGCGTGGCAAGCGAGACGTGGCCGGGCTTAAGGGTACAGCGCTTTTTTTGCATCGACATGTTTATATCCTGATGGCAGCAATTCATAGGAACATATAGAGTTGTATAGACAACTTAACTAATAAACCAAAACGTCCGCCAGTCGGTCATAGGTAATTTTTATCGAACAGTGAGCGGGATCGCGCTTACCACGCAAATGATTAAGGACAAAACATGTCTGCATTAGAGCCTCTGGAACAGTTGCGTTCCGCCATCAGCGATCTCCCCGCGCCTATTTATCAGCGGGTGAAACAGGCAATCATCGGCCAGATCCGCGGCGGGGCCTGGCTGCCGCATCAGCGCGTGCCGTCGGAAACTGAACTGGTGAGCGCCCTTAACGTCAGCCGCATGACGATCAACCGCGCGCTACGCGAACTGACCAGCGAAGGCTGGCTGGTGCGGATGCAGGGCGTGGGGACTTTCGTCGCCGAGCTGAAGGGCCATACGGCGATGCTTGAGGTGCGCAGCATCGCCGAGGAGATCGCCGCGCGCGGCCACCACTACCGCAATTACGTGGTGGCTTTAGAACAGGTTGCGGCCAGCGCAGAGCTCGCCCATGCGTTTTCCGTGCAGCCCGGCGAGCCGCTGTTTTACTCACAGATGGTGCATTACGATAACGACGAGGCCGTGCAGCTTGAGACGCGCTACGTCAATCCGGCGCTTGCGGCAGACTACCTGCGCCAGGATTTTCGCCTGTTCACGCCGCACCACTACCTAAGCCAGGTGGCGCCGCTGACGGCCGGGGAGCATATTGTCGAAGCCGTGCTGGCCGATGAGACGCAGCAGGCGCTGCTGGAGGTCACGGCCCGGCAGCCGTGTTTGTTGGTTAAGCGGCGCACCTGGCACCATGCGCAGGTGGTAACCGTGGCCCGGCTGCTGTATCCGGGCTCGCGTTATCAGCTGGTGGGCAGCTTTACCGGGCAGTGATTACAGATAGGTTATCTCGCTAAACAGCAGCTGCCCTTCGGATTTCAGCAGGCGCAGCGTGTGGCGCCCGTTTTGCCACCATGCGCCCTGATCCGGCGACAGCAGCTTATCTTCCAGCTGCCATTCGCCGTTCAGCACATAAACGATGCCGCCGCGCGGCGCTAGCGTGGTAAAGGTGCGGTCGGCAACGCGTACTTTCGCCTGGCAGCGGTCGCGGCGCGTCATCACGTTGAAGTCCATCGACATCCCGTGCGTCAGCTCGGCCTTCACCACCTGCTCGCCCGCAAATGAAAACGGCTGATAGCGCCTGAGCGTATGACGAAACGCTGTCCCGGCATCAAGAATCACGTCGCCGCCCTCAAGCAGCGTAATCACCCTGTCGATCTGCGGGAAGGCGGAAAACTCGCCGCTGCTGGCGATCGAAGCGATACTTGCGCGCCAGTTAAAATCACGGGTTGCAGGCGGAAAGCAGCAAATCTCGCGGGTTTCCCCGGCGCCGTTGCGCCACAAGCTGACCGGCACTTTCCGTATATCGAAGAATTCCATCACTACTCCTGAAGGCTGCGCATCACCTGCGCAAAGTGTGTAAAGCTCTGCTCATCGAGCGGGTGCTGCCTGTCAGTTATCACCTGCCTTCCAGCGACCCACACGTCTCTTATCTGTTCCTGCTGCCCGCCAAACAGCCAGCGGTTTATCAGCGCGTAATCTGCGATATTCGCCAGCCAGGAGTCCCGCTCCAGCACCAGCCAGTCGGCCCGGAAGCCCGGCGCGATGACGCCCATCTGCACGCCGCAGGCCTGCGCGCCGCCGACCGCCGCCTGCCGCCAGAGCACTTCTCCCACCTGCGGCAGCTCGGGCAAAACGATTCTGTTGCGGCGGCGGTCTCTGAGGCGTTGGCTGTACTCAAGCCAGCGCAGCTCTTCTAACGCATTGACCGAAACGTGGCTGTCCGAGCCAATGCCCCAGCGCCCGCCCTGGGCGATAAAATCTGCGGCCGGGAAAATGCCGTCGCCAAGGTTTGCCTCGGTGGTCGGACACAGGCCCGCCACCGCACGGCTTTCAACAATCTGCGTCACCTCATCGGCTGCCAGATGCGTTGCGTGGATCAGGCACCAGCGCTCATCCACCGCAAATCTGTTATACAGCCAGTTGACGGGCCTCTGGCCGCTCCATGCCAGGCAGTCATCAACCTCTTTTTCCTGCTCGGCGATGTGAATATGCACCGGCAGGCGATAGTCGCAGGCCTCAAGCACGTCTTCCATTTGCTCCTGGGTGACCGCGCGCAGGGAGTGAAAGCACAGCCCCTGGTTAATGCGCGGATAGTGGCGCAGCGCCTTCTCCAGCGCCTGCTGCTGGCGCAGATAGCGGTCGACATCCTGAATGAAACGTTTCTGCCCGGCCTGCGACGGCCGGGCGCCGAACCCGGCGTAGCTGTAGAGAACCGGCAGCAGCGTCTGCCCGATGCCACTGTTATCGGCAGCAACGACGAGTTGCTGTAGCATCATATCGCCGGCGGCATAGGGTTTGCCGTTAACGTCATGATGTAAATAGTGAAATTCTGCGACCTGGGTATAGCCGCCCTTGAGCATATCGATATACAGACGCGTGGCGATGGCGCCAACCTGCTCCGGCGTAAGCTTCTGCACCATGCTGTACATCAGATCGCGCCACGTCCAGAAGCTGTCCTGCGGGTTGCCCGCCACCTCGGTCAGGCCCGCCATCGCACGCTGGAAAGCATGCGAATGTAAATTTGCCATCGAAGGAATCACCACGCCCGGCAGCAGCGTCGCCCCTTCCGCGCTTGCCCCGACATCGATACGCGAGATGGTGCCCTGCTCGCTGACGGTAATACGCACATTGTGCCCCCAGCCCTGCGGGAGCATCACGCTCGGTGCAAAAAATGCCGGCATAGTTTCGGTTCCTTCTTTTAACGGTGACAATGATTTAGCGACAAATCCGCGCCGACGCAAAAGAAATTTATCCCCACGGGCTTTGAGGACGAAAATTTTGTGTGGCGGGCGACAAATTAGTGCAACAAAGCTGCCTGTATAAGAAACGGCTGTTGATGAATTTAGCATGCTGTGCCAGGTTGATTGTCATTGTCTATACAACCCGATGCGGAGAACCTCATGTCCTCTCCTGTTTCCTGCGACAGCCTCTGGAGCGGCGCCACTTTTGTCACCATGCGAGAGGGGCAATACCACGCCGTTGAAAACGGCGCGCTCGCCGTGCAGCAAGGGAAAATAATCTGGCTGGGGCCCAAAGACGCCATGCCGGACATTATCGCCGCCGAACACCACCATTTTGACGGCGGCATCGTAATGCCCGGCTTTATCGACTGCCATACTCACCTGGTGTTCGGCGGCGACCGCAGCGCCGAGTTTGAAAAACGCCTCAACGGCATCAGCTACGCGCAAATAGCCGCCCAGGGCGGCGGGATAATCTCAACCGTGCGCGCGACAAGAGAAGCAGGCGAGGATGAACTGCTTGCCGGCGCAAGCGCGCGCCTTAAGCATCTGCTGGCTGAAGGCGTGACGACGGTCGAAATAAAATCCGGCTACGGGCTGGATATCGACAACGAAATCAAGATGCTGCGGGTTATCCGCAGGCTCGGCGAGCGCGAGCCGGTGGAGGTTTATGCCACCTGCCTTGCGGCACACGCCATCCCGCCCGAATTTAACGGCGACGGCGATGCGTGGATTGACGTGGTCTGCGAACAGCTGCTGCCGCGCGTCGCGCAGGAGCAGCTCGCCGATGCCGTAGATGCTTTTTGCGAACATCTGGCCTTCAGCCCCCGGCAAATCGACAAAGTCTTTACCGCTGCGCGCGATCTCGGGCTGCCGGTCAAACTTCACGCCGAACAGCTTTCCGCGCTTGCAGGCAGCAGCCTTGCGGCGGGCTTCAACGCCCTTTCCGCCGATCATCTCGAATACGCAACGGACGAAGACGCCAGAGCGATGGCCGCCGGCAACACTGCGGCGGTGCTGCTGCCGGGCGCCTTCTATCTGCTGCGGGAAACGCAGCGTCCGCCGGTGGCGGCGTTTCGCCGGTACGGCGTGCCGATGGCGGTCGCAAGCGACGCCAACCCCGGCACCTCGCCTGCTTTATCGCTGCGTCTGATGCTGAACATGGCCTGCACGCTTTTCGGCCTTACGCCGGAAGAAGCGCTGGCCGGGGCGACTATCCACGCCGCGCGGGCGCTTGGCATCCAGGCCAGCCACGGCAGCCTTGAGCCAGGCAAAATCGCCAACTTCGTGCACTGGCCCGTGGCGCGTCCCGCGGAGCTTGTCTACTGGTTAGGAGGACAATTGCCTTGCACCGTTATCTATCAGGGGGTCAAACGTGAAAGCAGCTTATGAATTTTATGCCGGGAAACTGCCGCTGCTGGTCAGCATCCCCCACGCCGGTACGGAACTGACGCCCGAGGTCGAGGCCGGGCTGAGCGACAGCGCGCGCCCTCTTCCGGATACGGACTGGCATATCCCAAAACTGTATGACTTTGTCCATACCCTTGGCGCCAGCGTAGTGGTGGGCAACTATTCCCGCATGGTTATCGACCTTAACCGCCCTGCGGACGACAAGCCGCTCTACGCGACGGCCACCACGGGTCTCTATCCGGATACGCTTTTTGACGGCGCCCCCGCCTTTCAGGCCGGGAAAACGCCTTCCGTGCAGCAGCGTCAATGGGCGCTGGAGAACGTCTGGCAGCCGTATCACCAGCGGTTACAAACGGAACTGGAGCGCCTGAAAGCCGAGCACGGCTACGCGCTGCTGTTTGACGCCCACTCCATCGCCAGCCGCATTCCGCGTCTGTTTAGCGGGAAACTGCCTGATTTAAATCTGGGGACCAACGGCGGGCAAAGCTGCGATGAGCTGATTGAAGAGCATCTGGTGGCGTGCATGGCCAGCCAGAAGGCGTTTAGCTGGGTCGCCAACGGACGCTTTAAAGGCGGCCACATTACCCGGGCCTACGGCAACCCGGCTCAGGGCGTTCACGCCGTGCAGCTGGAGCTGGCCCAGTGTAACTATATGGATGAAGAAGCGCCGTTCGGCTGGCGCGAAGAGCGGGCCGGGCGGCTGCAGCCGCTGCTTGAACAGCTTATTCGCGCCATGCTGGCAAGCGCGCGGCAGATTGCATAAAAGAAAACCGCCGGTCCTGCCCACGGCGATTACGCTATTGTGGACAGGAGCGGCGGTCTTAAGTCGGTTGACCAGTTATTCCTGATCTACGGGCATTTTACCTTCATGCGCCGGACGTTCTGTCAGACGCTTCTCAAAATTAGCATTGAACTGCTTTTTCTGTTCCGGAGTCAGGATGTTGTAGATCTTGTTCTGGGTTTCCATATGCGCCAGCATGCGCGCTTTATTCTGCTCGGCCATTTTATCTACCTGCGCCTGGGCCTTAGCTTTGTCGAAGCTGTCGCTGGCAATAATGCTGTGCGCTGCGCGACGTTCTTCCAGCGACGGACGTTCCATTTTGCCGCGCTGCTCTTTCATGATCTCGCGCACCTGCTGCTTCTGGGCGTCGGTCAGGTTAAGGTTTTTAAACATCATGTCGTGATGACCGCCGCGTGGGCCCTTGTGATGCATCGTTGAGGCATCGGTTTTGGCCGCGGTGGTGGTCGTATCTGCCGCGTGTGCCAGGTTCGCCGCGCCCAGAGCCAGAGTTGAAGCAACAAAGAGAGCTGTTAATTTACGCATATTGTTTTTCCTTTCTTGATTTCTGTTACGACAGGGTCTGTCGCGTTGACGAGATTGAGTTTACGGGGACTATCGTCAAGGAGTCGGTCGTATTGGTAAAGCATTGAAAGTGTAAAAAACATTATTGCGGCAATTATGAAGAAAATAAGGATTAAGGCGGAGTTAATTGCAACAGAATATATCAACAGACTGATTTGGAAGACATTATGGAGAGAGTGTATAGTAATTTAGCCGCATGATAAAGCAGCAACTTCAGATTATTCTGGAGAAATATAAAAACGAAAAAAATTTATTAGCTCCCGTACGGAAGCTAACGGTAATTATATTTCGCGCAGCATTAATCCGGCCCGCAGCCCGGGCGCCACGTGGGGATTGGGGAATAAAACAAACTCTTTATTCTCTTTAACGACGTAGCGCGTGTCGCCATCTTCCGCAAGCAGGGTGTCTTTCGGAAACGCGGTGAAGTTCTGCGTTTGCGCGCTCATGTGCAGCACGAAGGATTCGGACAGGCGGGTAATCTGCTGCGCCACCTCATAACGTAGCGGTTCGCTTTCGGCGACGGGCACTTCCCCACCGATCAGCAGCGCGAGCAGCGCCTGTTTCGTCACCTCAAACTGGCTGAGATCGTTCTCACCGAACGGCTGCGCTTTGCCCAGCTCCAGCGTGCAGCTTAGCGCCGTGAAGTGCTCGCTGCTGAAATGGCTGAAGGTGCCCCCGGGCTCTTTGTGAAACACCAGCGCCTGCAGGCCCGCGCAGCCAAGCCAGGCAAGAAACGCCTCGTCATAGGGCAAAGGACGCGCGGGCAGCACGCCAAAGCGCGGATGATACGAGCTGCGGATAGCGGTATGCAGATCCAGATGCCAGAGAATATGTTCATCCCCCTGCGACCAGAACAGCTCCAGCGCGTGCTCAAGACGGCAGGCGCGCTGGGTTTCGATACTTTCCGGGAACTGCTGCCAGCGGCCGCCGAACATGCGATTCATATCGCTGTGCATAAAGCGTTTATTGCTGCGCAGGGCGGCGGGATTACCGAGGATAACCAGCAGGCGCCACTGTAACGCCAGTTTGCCCGCGATCAGATCGTCAATAAGCTGCGCGAGGATTTCTACCGGCGCGGTTTCATTGCCGTGGATCCCCGCCGACAGCACCAGCGCCTTATCTACCGGCTGGTGCGGCGTAAGCGTTAAGATGCCTTCATCGCACAGATGCCAGCGCAGATGGTCGTTTTTTCCTTCGGTTTGCCTTGGCGTTTTCCCCAGCAGGGTCTGCGCCAGAAAATCAAACATTGTGCCTCCTTGTTAGCACTGGAACGGATAAACAGACCCTAAGTCTAGTATACGGGTCAGCTCATCGAGCGCTTCTCTTCCTTCGCGCAGCAATAATGGGTCGGCTAAATCAGCCTGCGTCAGGCGATCGCGATACCAGCGGTCCACCCAGCCGTTAAGCGTGGCGAACAGCGTATCATTCATCATCACCGCCGGATTAACCGCCTGCCGTTCCGCCTCGGTAAGCACCACGCGCAGGCGCAGGCAGGCCGGACCGCCGCCGTTGGCCATGCTTTCGCGCAGATCGAACACCTTCAGTTCGCTAATCGGGTTATCCGCTTCCAGCAGCTCGTTAAGATAGCGCCAGACGCCCGCGTGCTGACGCGCCTCCTCCGGCAGAACCAGCGTCATGCCGCCGTCGTCGCGGCTGAGCAGCTGGCTGTTGAACAGGTATGTCGCGACGGCGTCCGCCACCGTGACGCGCTCAGCCGGAACCTCCACCGCCATAAAGCCGGGTACTTTCTCACGCAGGGTTTTATAAAGCTCGTGTTGATGTAAAAAAGCCTGCTCGTGGCAGAACAGCACCTGGCGATTCGACACCGCAATCACATCGTTATGGAAAACGCCCTGGTCAATCACCGCCGGGTTCTGCTGCGCATAAACGACCAGCTCGGGATTAACCTGGTTTATCCGCGCCACGGCCTGGCTTGCCTCCAGCGTCTGCCGGGCCGGATAGCGCGCCGGAATCAATCCGGCCTTCGCCTCTTCGCGGCCATAAACGAAAAGCTGCACGGACGGGCTGCCATACGCGCCGCCGAGGCGGTTATGGTTTGCCGCCCCTTCGTCGCCAAACATCGCCACCTGCGGCAGCGCGCCATGAACGGAAAAGTATTCTTCGTTACGGAAAATGGCGTGCAGCAGGCTTTCCGTCGTCGGCGCCTCGCTTGCCCGGTGGAATTTGTTGTTCAGGTTTGCCACCGTCAGATGCACTTTGCCGTCAAGGCTGTCTGCCGAGGGCGAGACGGTGGCGGCATTCGCCACCCACATGGAAGAGGCTGAGCTGGCCGCAGAAAGCAGCTGCGGCGCCTGTTTCGCGACCCGTTCAACCACCTGCGCGTCGCTGCCGGTAAACCCAAGCTGGCGCAGCACAGGCACGTTCGGGCGCTCCTGCGGCGCAATCACGCCCTGCGGGAATCCCGCATCCGCCAGCGCCTTCATTTTCAGCAGCCCCTGCTTAGCGGCCAGCTTCGGGTTGGAAACGCGATACTGGTGCTTCGTAGAAGCTTCGTTGCCGAACGACAGCCCGGCGTAATGGTGGGTTAGCCCCACCAGGCCGTCAAAGTTGACCTCGCGGACTTTCATGGCTGTTCCTCGCGGCTGAAATCCAGGCCGGGGCTGAGGGTTTCCGGCAGCGCAAAGGCCGGGCTTTCCAGCGTCGCCATCGGCCAGGCGCAGTAGTCCGCCGCGTACCAGGCGCTGGCGCGGTGGTTGCCGGAGGCGCCCACGCCGCCGAAGGGCGCGGTGCTGGCCGCTCCCGTCAGGGGTTTGTTCCAGTTGACGATGCCCGCGCGCGCCTCCAGCAGCAGCTGGTCGAACTGCTCACGATCGGGGGAAATCAGGCCGCTCGCCAGCCCGAAGCGGGTGTTATTCGCCATGCGGATCGCATCGTCGAAGCTGTCATAGCGGTAAACGGCCAGCAGCGGGCCGAAGACCTCTTCGTCCGGCACGTCCGCCACGCCGGTCAGCTCGACGATGCCCGGCGTCAGCAGGGAGGTGCCGGCTTCCGTCAGCCCGGGCGTTAATAAAGCTTTGCCGCCGCGGGCCAGGTGTTCCTGCCAGGCGGCCAGCACGCGTTCTGCCGCCTGGGCGGAAATCAGGCCGCCGATAAATGGCTGCGGCTCGGCGTCCCAGCGGCCCGGCTTCAGGCGCGAGGCGACCTCCACCAGCCGCTTCAGGAACTCATCGCCCTGCCCGCCTTTCTTCACCAGCAGGCGGCGCGCGCAGGTGCAGCGCTGCCCGGCGGTGATAAACGCAGACTGGATGGCCAGATGCACCGCGCCGTCGATATCCTGCGGGTCTTCCACAATCAGCGGGTTGTTGCCGCCCATTTCCAGCGCGAGGATTTTCTCCGGCTGCCCGGCAAACTGGCGATGCAGCTGGTAGCCGGTGTTGGCGCTGCCGGTAAACAGCAGGCCGTCAAGATCGGTTTGCTGCGCCAGCGCCTGGCCGGTTTCTCGCCCGCCCTGCACCAGATTCAGCACGCCGCGCGGCACGCCCGCCTGCTCCCACAGCCGCATGACCTGCTCGCCGATGCGCGGCGTCAGCTCGCTGGGTTTAAAGATGATGGTATTGCCCGCCAGCAGGCCGGGAACGATATGGCCGTTTGGCAGATGCCCCGGCAGATTATAGGGTCCGAAGACCGCCAGCACGCCGTGCGGACGATGGCGCAGGGTCGCGGCGCCGTCCGGCATGGCGGTATGGGTTTCGCCGGTGCGGGTATGGTACGCCTTTATTGAAATGGCGATTTTGTTGATCATCGCCGTGGCTTCGGTGGCCGCCTCCCAGCGCGGCTTGCCGGTTTCCCGGGCGATGGTGCCGGTGAGTTCATCTTTGTTGGCCTCAAGCAGCCCGGCGAACCGTTCGACGATAGCCTGCCGCTCGGCAAAGGTTTTTTTAGCCCATGCCGGAAACGCCGCGCGCGCGGCGGCGCAGGCTTCAGCGACCTGTTCGCTGCTTGCCGTCACGCCTTCCCACAGCAGATCGCCGTTCACCGGATTGTGCTTTTGCATCGCTTCGCCGCGGCCGGCGGTCCATGTTCCGTTAATCCACTGGGTCATACTTTTTTCTCCTCGGGGCACAGGCGTACCAGCCGTACTTTGTCGCCCGCGCTGCATTTCAGGGTATCCGCCGTGGCAGCATCGATAACCAGGCGATCGCCTTTAGGATTGGCTTTAATCAGCGTCGCGCGGAAGGTGTTATATTTTTCGTTGGCCACCAGGCAAACCGGCAGTTCATCGGTGGCGGGCTGGCCGATAGCCACCTCCACCATGCGGCTTTTACGGATGGCGCGAACCCGGTCGATATCGCATTCAAGCGTCGGGCCGCCGTCGAAAATATCGACGTAGTTGCGATAGCGGAATCCTTCGGCCTCCAGCACCGCGCGGGCCGGCGCGGTTTGCGGATGCACCTGGCCGATGACGGCCTGCGCCTCCGGCGACAGGAAGTCGGTATAAATAGGATGCTTGGGCATCAGCTCGGCGATAAAGGCCTTCTGCCCGGTGCCGCACAGGTAGTCCGCGCGGCTGAATTCCATGGAAAAGAAGCGGTTGCCGAGGCTTTCCCAGAACGGCGAATGGCCATGTTCATCAATCACGCCGCGCATCTCCGCCACCACTTTTTCGTTGAAGCGTTCGCGGAAGGCCGCCATAAACAGGAAGCGCGATTTCGAGAGCAGATAGCCGTTGCCCTCTTTGCGCCAGTCGGCATCGAGGAACAGCGTGCAAAGCTCGCTGCTGCCGGTGTGATCGTTGCTGAGGAAAAGCGTCGGCAGGGCGTTGTAGATGTTCAGCTCTTTGGAGGCGTGAACCAGGGTGCCAAAGCGGTAGTTGTACCAGGGATCGTTGAGCCCGACGGCCACTTCGATGGCGCAGATGCCCACCACTTTGCCGCTGGCGGACTCTTCAAGAACAAAAACGTATCCCTGGTCGCCCTTCGGCAGGCCGCCTTGCCAGGTTTTTATCGAGCGATCGATGCGCTCCGCCAGCGTTTTTTCATCGGCGGGCAGCGAGGTCAGCCCGCCGCCTGTTTTCCCCGCAAGCTGGAGCAGGCCGGGCAAATCGCCGCGCTCAACCGGACGAATGACCATCATGATTTTTCTCCTGCAAGAAAGCGTTCGCAGGCGCGCTCAAAGCGATCCAGTCCTTTTTGCACCTCGGCCTCGCTGACGATAAGCGACGGCGCGAAGCGGACCACGTTGGCCCCGGCAATCAGGATCATTAACCCTTCCTGCGCGGCGGCCTGCAGAATAAGTTTAGCCTTGCCGGCGTACTCGGGCTGCAGCACGCAGCCAATTAACAGCCCCAGGCCGCGCACTTCGCCAAACAGCTGATGCTTCTGGTTGATTTTATTGAGGCGCTCGACAAACCATGCGTGGCGCTCTTTTACGCCGTTGAGCACTTCCGGAGTGTTAATCAGCTCCATTACGCGCCCGGCGACGGCGCCCGCCAGCGGGTTGCCGCCGTAGGTGGTGCCGTGCGTTCCCACCACCATCACCGAGGAGAACTTATCGGTGGTCAGCATGGCGCCAATCGGGAAGCCGCCGCCCAGCGCTTTCGCCGTGGAGAGCACGTCCGGCGTGATGCCGTAGTGCATATAGGCATACAGCGAGCCGGTGCGGCCAACGCCGGTCTGCACCTCATCAAAGATCAGCACCGCGTTGTGGCGGTCGCACAGCTCGCGCAGCCCCTGCAGGAAGGTGGGATCCGCAGGCACCACGCCGCCTTCGCCCTGCATCGGTTCGACGATTACCGCGCAGGTATTTTCGTTGATTAATTCGCTGGCGGACTGCAGGTCGTTATAAACCGCATGGCTGATTTGCGGCGGCAGCGGCGCAAAGTCCTGGGAGTAAGCGGGCTGCCCGCCTGCAGAGACGGTAAACAGCGTGCGGCCATGGAACGCGTTTTTAAAAGCGACGATACCGCTTTTGTGCGGGCCGAAGTTATCGTGCGCGTATTTTCGCGCCAGCTTCAGGGCCGCCTCGTTCGCTTCGGCGCCCGAGTTACAGAAGAAAACTTTATCGGCAAAGGTGGCGTCGATAAGCTGTTTTGCCAGCCGTAAAATCGGCTCGTTGGTGTAGCCGTTGCCGGTATGCCAGAACTTAGCCGCCTGGGTTTCCAGCGCATGGCGCAAATCCGGATTAGCGTGGCCCAGCGCGTTAACCGCAATCCCGCCCGCAAAATCGATGTAGTCCTTGCCCTGCTGATCCCACAGCGTGGAACCTTCGCCGCGTACCGGAACAAAAGCCGCAGGGGCATAAACGGGCATCATCCATTCGTCGAAGTTCTGGCGTGTTATTGACTGCTGCATAGCGACCTCTTCCGGTAAATAAAAAGTAATGTAATTGTTAAATAATTTAGTGTTTGCGCTGTAAATGTAGATTGCACGCTTCGTGCCAGCCAGAGGTAAAATTGCATAACGGAAGGGGTGAAACGTAAAATCAACAGGTTAGGCACCAGTGATATGCATTTAAAGTGAATAATAAGTGCATAGTTTTATCTGTCGGGCGGGTTTGCGGCACGAAAACAAGAAATATTATGCAAGCGTAAAATATAATGCTGGATTTGTGATCGCTACCGGGATTTGCCCGCCGATCGCGCCCCAAAACGGGGCGGCATGCGGCTTTTTGGTGCAGATATTGCTTATCAATCCGCAGCGCCCGCGCGCCGCGCGCGTCACAAAAGGCGGCGAAAAGCGGCCCACTGCATTTCGCGCGGTTTTCTGCTACCATCCTGCCACCTTGACTTGTCACCACGGCAGCGACTTATGAAATTTGTCTCTTTTAATATCAACGGCCTGCGCGCCCGTCCGCACCAGCTTGAAGCCATTATCGAACAGCATCAGCCGGACGTTATCGGCCTGCAGGAAACCAAAGTGCACGACGATATGTTCCCGCTTGAGGACGTGGCGAAGCTTGGCTACAACGTCTTCTATCACGGACAAAAAGGCCATTACGGCGTCGCGCTGCTGACCAAAGAGACGCCCGTTGCCGTACGCCGCGGCTTTCCCGGCGACGATGAAGAAGCCCAGCGTCGCCTCATCATGGCGGAAATCCCTTCTCCGTTGGGCGATCTGACGGTCATCAACGGCTACTTCCCGCAGGGCGAAAGCCGCGATCACCCGACCAAATTCCCGGCGAAGGCGAAGTTTTATCAGGATCTACAGGACTACCTGGAAAACGCGCTGCACAAAGACAAGCCGGTGCTGATTATGGGCGATGTGAATATCAGCCCAACGGATCTGGATATCGGCATCGGTGAAGACAGCCGCAGGCGCTGGCTGCGCACCGGCAAGTGCTCCTTCCTGCCGGAAGAGCGCGAATGGATGCAGCGCCTGATGAACTGGGGGCTGGTCGATACCTTCCGGCAGGCCCAACCCGCAGGCGCAGGATAAGTTCTCCTGGTTCGACTACCGTTCCAGAGGCTTTGACGATAACCGCGGCCTGCGTATCGATCTGGTGCTGGCAAGCAAACCGCTGGCGGAGCGCTGCGTCGCTACGGGCATCGATTACAACATTCGCAGCATGGAAAAGCCTTCCGACCACGCGCCGGTCTGGGCGCAGTTTAAACTTTAGCCCCGGCCCGCCGGCGGAACATGATGATCCAATCCATTGATGTCGTCGCGGCTATTATCGAGCGCGACGGAAAAATTTTACTCGCGCAAAGGCCGCAAGGCGGCGATCAGCCGGGGCTGTGGGAGTTTCCAGGCGGCAAGGTGGAGGCCGGGGAGTCGCAGCCGGCGGCGCTGGCACGCGAGCTGCGCGAAGAGTTGGGTATTGAAGCTGAGGTGGGCGGCTATGTCGCCAGCCACAAACGGGAGGTGTGCGGACGAACCATTCACCTGCATGCCTGGCGCGTGCCGGCTTTTCGCGGTGAGATGACGGCTTACTGCCACAGCGGGCTGGTATGGTGCTCTCCCGCCGAAGCGCTGGCGTATGCCCTCGCTCCGGCGGATATTCCCCTGCTTGAGGCGTTTAAGGCCTTACCCGGCGCCACACCAGCGGATTAGTGCCCAGCGTTTTTTCATCGCGCTGGCACTGTAACAGTATGCCGCCGTCCGCCTTCACCACCGCTCCTTCGGAATAGTTTTGATCCTGATAGACGCAGCACTGATTGCAGGGCGCGGCACGCGAGCCCTGGGTGCTGAACACCTCCGGCGGCACGGAAACGTCCACGTCAGGCTGGTGGCGCTGCGCCATTGTCGGCAGGCTCGTCGTCAGCATCACGGCGGCGGCGAGCAGGCTTTTTCTTAGCATCGGCATTTCCCTCTTTTTTTGCCCATTGTTTGCGGGACTTTTTATTGTCATCCGGCGCCTTAATTCCTTTAAAGGCGTGGCGAACCGGGGTGGTTCTCGCCTGGTGAATAAGCTCATAGAGGGTATTCACCAGCGGCTGCATAAAGTCCTGATAGCGGCACTGCTTTTCGCTGATTTGCGTAAGCGTGGATTCCCAGTGCGCCGTCATATCCGGCCGCGCGGCCAGCTCCGGCAGGGAGTGGATCAGCGCTCTTCCGGCATCCGTAGAAATAATATAGCGCCCTTTTTTCGTCAGGAAGCTGCGTTTGAACAGCAGCTCGATGATCCCCGCGCGCGTCGCTTCCGTGCCCAGGCCGTCCGTTGCGCGCAGGATCTTTTTCAAATCTTTATCCTGCACGAAACGGGCGATGCCGGTCATCGCGGAAAGCAGCGTCGCATCGGTAAAATGGCGCGGCGGCTGGGTTTGCCGCTCCACCACTTCGCCCTTCTCGCACAGTAGCTCATCGCCTTTCGCCACCACCGGCAGCGGCGTGCCGTCGTTTTCCTCATCGCGCTCCTTGCTGCCAAGCAGCGTGCGCCAGCCCGCCTCGGCCAGGAAACGCGCTTTGGCGTTAAATTTGCCGCCTGCGATATCCAGATCGATGGTGCATTTGCGGAACACCGCATCGGCGCAGAACTGCATTAAATACTGCCGGGCGATAAGGTTGTAGACCTTCGCTTCGTTTTCCGAAAGCGAGACGGATGCGCTGCGCGCCGTGGGGATAATCGCGTGGTGGGCGTCCACCTTTTTATCGTCCCAGCAGCGGTTACGTATATCGGTGTCCACCGCCGGCTGCGGCAGCAAATCCGGCTGGTGAACGCCGATAGCTTTCAGTACCGCATGGCGTCCGGCGTAGTGCTCTTCGGGCAAATAGCGGCAGTCGGAGCGCGGATAGGTAATCAGCTTATGGGTTTCATACAGCTTCTGGCAGATATCCAGCACGTTCTGGGCGCTGAGGCCCAAAGCGCTTCGCGGCTTCAATCTGCAGGCCGGAAAGCGAGAACGGCAGCGGCGCGACCTCCGTTTCCCGTTTGTCGTTATAGGCGGTGACGATGGCGGGCTGCCCGCCGATGCGCTTCACAACGTGCTCGGCAAGGGGACGATGCAGCAAACGCCCCTCTTCGTCCTGATACGGCTCGCAGGATTCGCTGGGTATCCAGGTGGCGACAAAGCGTTCATCCGCCGGCGTAACGATATGCGCCTTCACTTCAAAAAAGTCTTTCGGCACGAAGTTTTCGATTTCCTCGTCGCGACGCACCACCAGCCCCAATACCGGCGTCTGCACGCGACCCACGGACAGCACGCCCTGATAGCCCGCGTTGCGCCCAAGAATGGTGTAGGCGCGGGTCATGTTGATGCCGTACAGCCAGTCCGCGCGGGCGCGGGCCAGGGCTGAAACGCACAGAGGAATAAATTCGCTGTTGGCGCGCAGCCGAGAAATGGCCCGTTCAACGGCCTGCGGGTTGAGATCGTTAATCAGGCAGCGCTGCACCTGCTGGCGCTTTTCCGGCGCCAGCTGCAGATAGTCCAGCACTTCATCCACCAGCAGCTGCCCTTCGCGGTCCGGGTCGCCTGCGTGCACCACTTCGCTGGCCTGCGAGAGCAGCTTTTTGATGGCGTTAAGCTGTTTGGTGACGGAGGGACGCGGCTGCAGCCGCCACTTTTCCGGCACGATAGGCAAATCGGCAAGGTTCCAGCGCGCATAGCGGCCGTCATAGGCGTCCGGCTGCGCCTGCTCCAGCAGGTGGCCGATACACCAGGTCACCACCTGGCCGTTGCCGCATTCGATAAAGCCATCCCCTCTGCGGTGCGGCTTCGGCAGCACGTCGGCGATGGCGCGAGCGAGACTTGGTTTTTCCGCAATAAACAGCCGCATGAGCTCAGCTAATCTCAATCATCGGTCGGCCTGCGCGAGCGGTTTTCAGCTCGCCGATGGCGGTCAGCTTGATGCCGTTTTTTTCCGCTACGGCGGCAACTTCCTGCCCGGCGTCAGCGCGCACCGCCAGCAGAAGGCCGCCGGAGGTTTGCGGATCGCACAGCAGGTCACGGCGCGCATCGGACATTTCGCCCATCAGGTGGCCGTAGCTGGCGAAGTTGCGCCCCGTGCCGCCCGGCACGCAGCCTTTGGCAATGTACTCCTCCACGTCCGGCAGTTTCGGGACCTTATCGAACCACACTTCCGCCTGCACGCCCGCGCCCTGGCACATCTCGCTCAGGTGGCCCAGCAGGCCAAAACCGGTGACGTCGGTCATCGCGGTGACGCCTTCGATTTCAGCAAACTCCGCGCCGGGCTTGTTAAGCTGGCACATGACTTCCGCCGCAAGGCCGAGGTGCTCGGGTTTTAACAGGGATTTTTTCTCGGCGGTGGTCAGTACGCCGATGCCGAGCGGCTTGGTGAGATAAAGCTTGCAGCCGGGCCTGCGCCGAGCTGTTTTTCTTCACGCGCTCTGTCGGCACGATGCCGGTGACCGCAAGACCGAAGATCGGCTCCGGGGCGTCGATGGAGTGGCCGCCGGCGAGGGAAATCCCCGCCTGCTGGCAAACAAAGCGCCCGCCTTCAATCACCCTGCGGGCAATTTCCGGCGCCAGCGTGTTGATCGGCCAGCCAAGAATGGCGATCGCCATAATAGGTTTGCCGCCCATGGCGTAGATATCGCTGATGGCGTTGGTCGCCGCGATGCGTCCGAAATCGAACGGATCGTCAACGATGGGCATGAAAAAGTCGGTGGTGCTGACCACGCAGGTGCCGTTGCCCAGATCGTAAACCGCCGCGTCATCGCTGGTTTCGTTCCCCACCAGCAGGTTCGGGTCGACAAACTTCGCCTGCTCCGATTGCAGGATGGTTTGCAGAACTTTTGGGGAAATTTTACAGCCGCAGCCCGCGCCGTGGCTGTACTGGGTTAAACGAACGGTTTGCTCACTCATGGACAACTCCTGTCATTGGGCTTTCAGGGCTCTATGGTAGCGCTCAAATGGCAGGGTGATAAGTCCGCGTGTCTGAATTGCGCGGCTTTCGCTCACAATCCAGACAGCTTTGCGGGGTTTGTTCAGAAATGACGCACGAATGGCGTGGTATCAGGAACCGTGATGGTGGTGGAAGCCTTCAGCTGCGGCGTGCCCAGGTAGAGGAAGCCGACGACCTCATCCTGCTCGCGGCAGCCAAGCGCCTCGCGCACGGCTTCGCTTTCGGTCCAGATGCCGCTGCGCCAGATGCCGTTAAAGCCCTGGGCGACCGCCGCCATCTGCATCGCCATCACCGCGCAGCCCGCGGAAACCACCTGCTCCCAGACGGGAACTTTATGATTGTCATCGCAGTACGCCACCACGGCGATAATCATCGGCGCGCGAAACGGCGCGCTACGCGCTTTCTCAATGCCCTTTTCGTCCAGCTCTTCGGCAACGGCGGCTTTTTCCAGAACCTTGCTGAAGCGTTCGCGTCCTTCGCCTTCGATGACGATAAAGCGCCACGGCTGCAAAGAGCCGTGATCCGGCGCACGCATGCCGGCGCGAAAAATGTTTTCCAGCGCGTCGCCGGCCGGCGCAGGTTCGGCCAGGCGTGAAGCGCTGCGGCGGTTAACCAACAGGTCGAGTGCATCCATCTTATTAACTCCGGTAATGATTTTTATTCACGAAACTAACACAGCATAGGTTTTTGTTACAGCATAGGGCGGATTTCCTGCTGACTTTTAGCCTGGGGCTAATTAGGATAGCGTTCACTTTCGCTGTGGTTTCGTACGGCAGCTTGCGATTTTGACGGTTACGGAGAAGACATGCGTACCATTGGGCGATTTATTGCCGGTTTCTTTAAGTGGACCTGGCGTGGGCTTAATTTCATTCGGGAATTCATTCTCAACCTGTTCCTTATCCTGCTGATACTGGTGGGCGTGGGCATTTGGCTGCAGCTCAGCAGCAGCTCCTCTGAGCCGGCGCGCGGCGCGTTGCTGCTTGATATCACCGGCGTCGTCGTGGATAAGCCGTCGGTGAGCAATAAGCTCGGCGTTATCGGCCGCCAGCTTCTGGGCGCCAGCTCCGACCGCCTGCAGGAAAATTCCCTGTTTGATATCGTGGACGCGATTCGCCAGGCGAAGGACGACCGCAATATCACCGGCATCGTGCTGGATCTGAAAGAGTTCGCCGGGGCCGACCAGCCGTCGATGCAGTATATCGGCAAAGCGCTGCGCGAATTCCGCGACAGCGGCAAGCCGGTATATGCCACAGGCGATAGCTACAGCCAGGGGCAGTACTATCTCGCAAGCTTCGCCAATAAAATCTGGCTTTCTCCGCAGGGCACGGTGGATCTGCACGGTTTCGCCACCAACTCGCTCTACTACAAAACGCTGCTCGATAAGCTGAAGGTCTCCACGCACATTTTCCGCGTCGGCACCTATAAATCCGCCGTTGAGCCGTTTATCCGCGACGATATGTCGCCCGCCGCGCGTGAGGCGGACAGCCGCTGGATCGGCGAGCTGTGGCAGAACTATATCGACACCATTGCCGCGAACCGTCAAATCACCGCGCAGCAGGCGTTCCCCGGCGCGCAGGCGCTGCTTGATAACCTGCAAAAATTAGGCGGCGATACGGCGCAGTACGCGCTCGACAACAAGCTGGTCGACGAACTGGCCACCAGCGCCACGGTAGATAAAGCCCTCATCAAGCAGTTTGGCTGGAGCAAGGCGAATAAAGACTTCAGCTATACCAGCATGTACGACTATCAGGTGAAAAAACCGGCTGAACAAGGCGGCTCAATCGCGGTGATCTTCGCTAACGGCGCCATCATGGACGGCGAAGAAACGCCGGGCCAGGTGGGCGGCGATACTACCGCCATGCAAATCCGTGAAGCGCGTCTGGACCCGAAGGTGAAGGCCATCATCCTGCGCGTGAACAGCCCGGGCGGCAGCGTAACGGCTTCTGAAACCATCCGCGAGGAGCTGGCGGCGGCGAAAGCGGCGGGCAAACCGGTGGTGGTTTCAATGGGCGGCATGGCGGCATCCGGCGGCTACTGGATTTCCACGCCGGCCAACTACATCGTCGCCAACCCGAGCACGCTCACCGGCTCCATCGGCATCTTCGGCGTTATCAATACCGTTGAGAGCTCGCTGGATTACCTCGGCGTGCATACCGACGGCGTCTCTACCTCGCCTCTGGCGGACGTTGCGGTCACCAAATCTCTGCCGCCGGAAGTGCAGCAGATGATGCAGCTGACCATCGAGAACGGTTACAAGCGCTTTATCACCCTGGTTGCGCAATCCCGCAACAGGACGCCGGAGCAGATCGATCGGATCGCGCAGGGCCACGTCTGGACGGGCCAGGATGCGAAGGCCAACGGCCTGGTCGATAGCCTGGGCGATTTCGACGATGCGGTGGCGAAAGCGGCCGAGCTTGCGAAGCTTAAAAACTGGCATCTGCAGTTCTGGCAGGACGAGCCGGGCTTTATCGATATGGTGTTCAGCAGCATGAGCGGCTCGGTACGCGCCATGCTGCCGCAGGCGCTGCAGGCTTATCTGCCTGCGCCACTGGCTGACGCAGCGCTGGCGGTGAAGGCCCAGAACGATAAGTTCGGCGCCATGAACGATCCGCAAAACCGTTACGCCTTCTGCCTCACATGTGGCGATGTGCGATAATCACCTCTTCAGCCCGGCAGCCATCGGGCTGATTTTTTTGTTCCGCGCCACTATACTGCGCCCCATTACGTAACAAGCTCCGGGCCCACTCATGCAAAAAAAATCCATCTACGTTGCCTATACCGGCGGCACCATCGGTATGCAGCGTTCAGAACATGGCTATATCCCCGTTTCCGGCCACCTGCAGCGCCAGCTGGCGCTGATGCCCGAATTCCACCGCCAGGAGATGCCGGACTTTACTATTCACGAATATCAGCCGCTGATGGACTCCTCGGATATGACGCCGGAAGACTGGCAGCACATCGCCGACGACATCAAAGCGCACTACGATGAGTACGATGGCTTCGTCATTCTGCACGGCACGGATACCATGGCGTTCACCGCCTCGGCGCTGTCGTTTATGCTGGAAAACCTCAGCAAACCGGTGATTGTCACGGGCTCGCAAATTCCTCTTGCCGAACTGCGCTCTGACGGACAAATCAACCTGCTAAACTCGCTGTACGTGGCGGCAAACTTCCCGATCAACGAAGTCACCCTGTTCTTTAACAACCGCCTGTACCGCGGCAACCGCACCACCAAAGCCCATGCCGACGGTTTTGACGCTTTCGCCTCGCCTAACCTGCCGCAGCTGCTCGAAGCGGGCATTCATATTCGTCGCCTGAACACGCCAGCCGCGCCGCAGGGCGCAGGCGAACTGATCGTTCACCCAATTACCCCGCAGCCCATCGGCGTGGTAACAATTTATCCGGGCATTTCCGCGGACGTGGTCGGCAACTTCCTGCGCCAGCCGGTCAAGGCGCTGATCCTGCGCTCCTACGGCGTGGGCAACGCTCCCCAGCACGGCGCGTTCCTGCGGGAGCTGCAGGAAGCCACTTCGCGCGGCATTGTGGTGGTGAACCTCACCCAGTGTATGTCCGGCAAAGTGAATATGGGCGGCTATGCTACGGGAAACGCGCTGGCGCAGGCCGGCGTTATCAGCGGCTATGATATGACCGTTGAGGCGACGCTGACCAAGCTGCACTATCTGTTAAGCCAGGGGCTGGACGTGCAGGCCATCCGCGAAGCCATGTCGCGCAACCTGCGCGGTGAATTAACGCCTGATGAGTAAGGAGAGCCAATGAATAAGCGTGCACTGTTACTGGTCGATTTGCAGAACGATTTCTGCGCCGGCGGCGCGCTGGCCGTGCCGGAAGGCGACAGCACCGTCGATGTGGCCAATGAACTGATTAGCCGCAGTAAGGCGCGCGGCGAGGCGGTTGTCGCTTCGCAGGACTGGCACCCGGCTAACCACGGCAGCTTTGCCAGCGTGCAGGGCGCCGAACCCTATACACAGGGAACACTGGACGGCCTGCCGCAAACCTGGTGGCCTTCCCACTGCGTGCAGAATACCGAGGGCGCCGCCCTTCACCCGCTGCTCAATACGAAAGATATTGATGCCGTCTTTCCTAAAGGTGAAAACCCGGCTATCGACAGCTACAGCGCCTTTTTCGACAACGGGCACCGCCAGAAAACCGAGCTGGACGCCTGGCTGCGCGCACGCGGCGTAACCGAACTGATCGTGCTGGGCCTGGCGACCGATTACTGCGTGAAATTTACCGTGCTCGACGCGCTGGAGCTGGGCTACGGCGTTACGGTGATTACCGACGGCTGCCGCGGCGTTAATATCCATCCGCACGACAGCCTGCTGGCTTTCCAGGACATGTCGGTGGCGGGCGCGGAGCTGATGACGCTGGCTGATTTTTCCTGGCGCTAATTACCGGGCGCGGAAAATAAAAACCAGCTGGCGAAACAGCTGGCCGAAACGCACGGGATTAAAAACGGGGATTAACCAGCACGGCCTGTTCCCTCCGGCGCAGAGGGAACGCGGCTACAGCTTCACCGTCACGATCGGCGCGGGCTCAATGCCGAATTCGGCCTTCAGCTGCTGCTTGCTCTTCATCACGATGTTGCCGTCGGTGCCGATGGTCATATGCTGGGCGTCGACGTTATGGCGCGTTTGCCACATCATCACCAGCTGCAGGCTGTTTTCTTTCTGCTCCGGCGTCAGCGCCACGCCGTCCGGCCATTTTCCCAGCTCGACCGCGGTCATCAGACGCTGATAGATTTCCGGCGTCATAGCGGCCAACATTTCATCCAGATTGGTCATGCGGGTTGCTCCCTGTGGAATAATTTGCTGAATCGATTTTTCAACCTTCCGTCTGCTCGCCGTTTTTCTCATCAATAAAGCTTAACGACGCGGAATTGACGCAGTAGCGCTCGCCTGTCGGCTGCGGGCCCGTCCGGGAATACGTGGCCCAGATGCGCCTCGCAGTTGCCGCAGCGGATCTCCACCCGCTCCATGCCGTGTGAAAAATCTTTGATGTAGCGAATAGCTGTGTCGCTTACCGGCTCGTAGAAGCTCGGCCAGCCGCAGCCAGAGTCATATTTGGACCCGGACATAAACAGCGGCGCGTCGCACACCAGGCAGTGGTAAACGCCATCACGTTTGTTATGCAGCAGTCGCCCTGAAAACGGCGGTTCCGTGCCGTGTTGCTGGGTGACGTAAAACTGCATCTCATTAAGGTTTTTTTTCGCTGAATCAGGAGGTAAGTGGTTAGCCATATGCGTACGTCTCGGGCAATAGTTGCAGTGACTGATAACAGTATGATTCTAACAAAAAATTAACAACGCCGCGCGGATTTTTGTTCTAAACTTAGGCCTGAATTTCTGGCGCGGCATTAATTGTGACTGTTGTCACATTTTTGTTTAGTTTGCCCTTTAAAATTCCACAAACCGTCCCCATATGGCTTATGGCCAAAAGGGAAACGTGAAGCGGTTTTATCGTACGATTGCTGTCCACAGGATTGATTTGTCGCAATGATTGACACGATTCCGCTTGACGCTGCGTAAGGTTTTTGTAATTTTACAGCCAACCTTTTATTCACTAACAAATAGCTGGTGGAATATATGACTATCAAAGTAGGTATCAACGGTTTTGGCCGTATCGGTCGCATTGTTTTCCGTGCTGCTCAGGAACGTTCTGACATTGAAATCGTTGGTATCAACGATCTGTTAGACGCAGAATACATGGCATACATGCTGAAGTATGACTCCACTCACGGTCGTTTCAAGGGTACCGTTGAAGTGAAAGATGGCCACCTGGTTGTTAACGGCAAAACCATCCGTGTTACTGCTGAAAAAGATCCGGCTAACCTGAAATGGAACGAAATCGGCGTTGACGTTGTTGCTGAAGCTACCGGTATCTTCCTGACCGACGAAACCGCTCGTAAGCACATCACCGCCGGCGCGAAAAAAGTCGTTCTGACTGGTCCTTCCAAAGACAACACCCCAATGTTCGTTCGCGGTGCTAACTTTGAAAAATACGCAGGCCAGGACATCGTTTCCAACGCATCCTGCACCACTAACTGCCTGGCTCCGCTGGCTAAAGTTATCAACGACAACTTCGGTATCGTTGAAGGCCTGATGACCACCGTTCACGCAACTACCGCTACTCAGAAAACCGTTGATGGCCCGTCTCACAAAGACTGGCGCGGCGGCCGCGGCGCAGCTCAGAACATCATCCCTTCTTCTACCGGTGCTGCTAAAGCTGTAGGCGTTGTACTGCCAGAGCTGAACGGCAAACTGACCGGCATGGCGTTCCGCGTTCCAACGCCAAACGTGTCCGTTGTTGACCTGACCGTTCGTCTGGAAAAAGCAGCGTCTTACGAAGAAATCAAGAAAGCAATCAAAGCGGCTTCTGAAGGCGCAATGAAAGGCGTTCTGGGTTACACCGAAGACGACGTTGTCTCTACCGATTTCAACGGCGAAGTTTGCACTTCCGTGTTCGATGCTAAAGCTGGTATCGCACTGAACGACAACTTTGTGAAACTGGTTTCCTGGTATGACAACGAAACCGGCTACTCCAACAAAGTACTGGATCTGATTGCTCACATCTCCAAATAAGTCCGAGATGAGTCACTAATCCCAGGAGGGCGACGATGGTCGCCCTTTTTTTTCGCTTTCGATATATAGGTTGAGTCAATGATTACTAAAATTTTTGCCCTTCCGGTTATTGAACAGATCACCCCCGTCATCTCCCGTCGTCAGCTTGATGAGCTGGAAGTGATTGTTATCGATCATCCACAGGTACGCGCCTCCGTGGCTTTACAGGGGGCGCACCTGCTCTCGTGGAAACCCGCCGGTGAAGAAGAAGTTCTGTGGCTGAGCGACAACACGCCTTTTAAAATCGGTAAAGCGCTGCGCGGCGGCGTACCTGTCTGCTGGCCATGGTTCGGCCCGGCGGAAGACAAGGCGCTGCCCGCTCACGGCTTCGCCCGTAATTTGCCGTGGACGCTAAGCGCGCACAACGAAGACGCCAACGGCGTTGCGCTGACCTTCGAACTGCAAAGCAGCGAGGAAACCCGCAGCTACTGGCCGCACGATTTCACCCTGTATGCCCGTTACAAGCTGGGTAAAACCTGTGAGATGGAGCTGGAAGCGCACGGTGAGTTTGAAGTCACCAGCGCCCTGCACACCTACTTCAACGTGGGCGATATTGCCGACGTGAAAGTAAGCGGCCTGGGCAACGCCTATATTGATAAAGTGCTTAACGGCGAAAAAGGCGAGCTGAGCGATGGCGTGCAAACCTTCCCCGACCGCACCGACCGCGTTTACCTGGCGGCGCAGGAATGCAGCGTGATTCACGACGCAAGCCTGAAGCGCACCATCGACGTTGTGCACCACCACCACAGCAACGTCGTGGGCTGGAATCCGGGCCCGGCGCTGTCTGCCTCGATGGGCGACATGCCGGATGACGGCTACAAAACGTTCGTCTGCGTGGAAACCGCCTGCGTGACAACGTCACAAAAGGCCGGAGCCGACAAGCCGGCGCGTCTGGCGGCGACCCTGCGCGTGGCGAAGAAAAACTAAACCACGTCTAAAGGCGTTTTGCGGCCGGGTGCCGGAAACGCCTTTTCCATCTTCGCCCTGTCCTCTTCGTTCAGCACGATATCGAGCGCCGCGGCGTTCTCCTTCACATGCGACACGCTTGCGGCCTTGGGGATCGCCATCACGCCATTATGGCTGACCACCCACGCCAGCAGCAGCTGCGCGACGGTTACGCCTTTCTCTGCGGCCAGCTGGTTCAGCGCCGGATGCTGCATCAATCCCTCACGCAAACGCCCCGCCTGCGCCAACGGACAGTAGGGCCATGACGGGCATGCTCTGTTGCCGGCACCAGGGCAGCAGATCGTATTCGATGCCGCGGGAGGCCAGGTGATAAAGCACCTGATTAGCCGCGCATTCCTCGCCGCCTGCGATTGCGCTTAGTTCCTGCATATCGGCATAGTCGAGGTTTGATACGCCCCAGCGGCGGATCTTGCCCTGCTGCCTGAGAAGCTGCATGGCGCTGATGGTTTCTTCGAGCGGAATATCTCCGCGCCAGTGCAGCAGATAAAGATCGAGACAGTCCGTCTGCAAACGCTTAAGGCTTGCTTCACAGGCTGCTACAGCCCTCTGCCCGCCCGCGTTCCACGGATAAACTTTTGAAACGAGAAAAACCTCATCCCGCCGCCCGCTAATGGCCTCACCGACCACTTTTTCCGCGCCGCCCTCGGCATACATTTCAGCCGTGTCGATTAATTTCAGGCCCAGATCGATACCCGCCTGCAGGGCATGAACTTCGTCCCGCCGCTGCAGGGGCTTTTCGCCCATGTACCATGTGCCCTGCCCAATAGCCGGTAAACTTTGGCCTGCAGAAAAACGCATCTGACCGCTCATAAAGCCTCCTTATCAGGTCGCGCCGCCATAATGAAAACGGGGCGCAAGCGCCCCGTGGTGTAAAAGTGCCGGTGAAACTCGCTATCAGAAACTGTAGGTGATCCCCGCGGAAACGAGGCTCGTCCAGGATTTATCAACCATCGGGCTGTCTTTGATTTCATCGCTCAGACGGGTGTAGCGGCCCGTGCCGTACAGGCTCCAGTCGTCCGCGAACCTATAGCTTGCGGTCAGTTCCAGGTACGGGTTCCAGCCGTCGTCCGCGTCATAGCTGTTCAAACCGCTGCGTCTTGACTCGCTGCGGGAGACGCCATAATAGTAGTCGTTATAGTTTTCACTCTGCCACTCCACCCCGATACCCGGCGTCAGCGTTAAGCCGCCGTTGGTATAGCGGTAAAGCCAGGCCAGATCCCAGACAATGCCGTTGTTGTTATCCAGCGTATCGCCGGCAAGCTTCGTGCGCAGGAAGCCGTATTCGGTATTGTGGACATATGAGAGCCCGGCCATCATGGTGCTCTTGCGCTTGTTCAGGCGGCGCAGCTGGCTGTCGTCGCTGTCGCCCGGTTTAAAATAGGTCGGTGAGTAGTAGGCCGTGACTGACAGCTTGTCGGTCTGGTCGTTCCACAGATAATAGCCGCCGCCCAGCCCGCGGAACCAGAAATTATCTCCCTCATAGGTGATAACCGGTATCGGATAGATATCGCGGTCATACTGTTTATACGGGCGCTCCACTACGCCAACGCCGGCACCAACAGACCACTGATTTGCCGCGATTGCGGTGCTTACTGAAGAGGCGATAAGCACGCCCAGTGTCAGAATTTTGAATTTGGTCACAATCCGTTTAGTCCTTAAATCAAATAATCAGCGAGAGAAGTGTAACCGCCCTTGCTCTTCATCCCAAACTTTTTACCTGACCGCAATATTAACCCAACAAAACATCATTACGGCGACCTGTGACAACAGGCTTTCAGTTCTGTGACCATTGAATGACGCGGCGGATGTCTGCCGCAGGCGCCGGGAGATTTATTTGGATGAGTTATTGATATGTCATTGAAATTGGTTTGCGACCGTATGCAAGTTTTGCAAATGCCATCTACGCTTTATTTTAAGAAGGTGAATTACTCTGACGGCAGTACCGAAAGCACCACGACAGATAAGTTGGCATAAGGGTTGCTGTACTCAGAATACGTCTTCCGGGAGCCCCCATTACTATTACCTTCGGCTCTCTAACCTGTGCTAAAAAACGAAAGGACGGCATGCCATGAATATATTCGATCACTATCGCCAGCGCTATGAAGCTGCCAAGGACGAAGAGTTCACACTGCAGGAATTTCTTGCCATCTGTAAGCAGGATCGCAGTGCCTATGCCAACGCGGCAGAACGGCTATTGATGGCCATTGGTGAGCCAGTGATGGTGGATACTGCGACAGAACCACGGCTGTCCCGTCTCTTTTCGAACCGGGTGATTTCCCGCTACCCGGCCTTTGAAGAGTTCTATGGTATGGAAGAAGCCATCGAGCAAATTGTTTCCTACCTGAAACATGCGGCTCAGGGCCTTGAAGAGAAGAAGCAGATTCTGTATCTGCTGGGGCCGGTCGGCGGCGGTAAGTCCTCGCTGGCGGAACGCCTGAAGGCGCTGATGCAGCGCGTGCCTATTTATACCCTGAGCGCCAACGGCGAGCGCAGCCCGGTAAACGACCACCCGCTGTGCCTGTTCAATCCTCAGGAAGACGCTTCTATTCTTGAAAAAGAGTACGGCGTGCCTAACCGCTACCTCGGCACTATTATGTCGCCGTGGGCGGCAAAACGCCTGCAGGAGTTCGGCGGCGATATCACCAAATTCCGCGTGGTGAAAGTCTGGCCATCTATCCTTGCGCAGATCGCGATCGCTAAAACGGAGCCGGGGGATGAGAACAACCAGGATATCTCCGCGCTGGTCGGGAAGGTGGATATCCGCAAGCTGGAAAACCACGCGCAAAACGATCCTGACGCCTACGGCTATTCCGGCGCGCTGTGCCGCGCAAACCAGGGCATCATGGAATTCGTTGAGATGTTTAAAGCGCCTATTAAAGTCCTCCACCCGTTGCTGACCGCAACCCAGGAGGGGAACTATAACGGTACGGAAGGCATCTCCGCTCTGCCGTTTAACGGCATTATTCTGGCGCACTCCAACGAATCCGAGTGGGTGACCTTCCGTAATAACAAGAACAACGAGGCCTTCCTTGACCGCGTTTACATCGTCAAGGTGCCTTATTGCCTGCGGATTTCCGAAGAGATCAAAATCTACGAGAAACTGCTCAATCACAGCGAGCTGTCCCACGCGCCTTGCGCTCCGGGCACGCTTGAAACCCTGTCGCGCTTCTCGATTCTGTCGCGTCTGAAAGAGCCGGAAAACTCCAGCATCTATTCCAAAATGCGGGTATATGACGGCGAAAGCCTGAAGGATACCGATCCGAAAGCGAAATCCTACCAGGAGTACCGCGACTACGCCGGCGTGGATGAGGGCATGAACGGCCTGTCGACGCGTTTTGCCTTCAAAATCCTCTCGCGGGTGTTCAACTTCGACCATATCGAAGTGGCGGCAAACCCGGTGCACCTGTTCTACGTGCTGGAGCAGCAGATAGAGCGCGAGCAGTTCCCGCAGGATCAGGCGGAGAAATATCTTGAACACCTGAAGGGCTATCTGATCCCGAAATACGCCGAGTTTATCGGCAAAGAGATTCAGACGGCGTACCTTGAATCCTATTCAGAATACGGACAGAACATCTTCGATCGTTATGTCACCTATGCTGACTTCTGGATTCAGGATCAGGAGTACCGCGACCCGGATACCGGCCAGCTGTTTGACCGCGAATCCCTGAATGCGGAACTGGAAAAAATCGAAAAACCGGCGGGCATCAGCAACCCGAAAGATTTCCGTAACGAAATCGTTAACTTCGTGCTGCGCGCCCGCGCCAACAACAACGGACGTAATCCTAACTGGACCAGCTACGAGAAGCTGCGCACGGTTATCGAGAAGAAAATGTTCTCGAACACCGAAGAGCTGCTGCCCGTTATCTCGTTCAACGCCAAAACCTCGACCGACGAGCAGAAAAAACATGATGACTTTGTCGATCGTATGATGGAGAAAGGTTACACCCGCAAACAGGTTCGCCTGCTGTGCGAATGGTATCTGCGGGTACGTAAGTCTTCATAACGTCTAAGTCACAAATGGGTGCCACAGCCGTGGCACCCCTGCGCAGTTGGCAAAGAAGTTTGGGGGAACTATGGCCTATTTTATTGACAGGCGACTGAACGGCAAAAACAAGAGCGCGGTTAACCGCCAGCGCTTCCTGCGCCGTTATAAGGCGCAAATCAAACAGTCGATTTCCGAGGCCATCAACAAGCGTTCGGTAACCGACGTGGACAGCGGCGAGTCCGTTTCCATTCCAGGCGAAGATATCAACGAACCGATGTTCCATCAGGGACGCGGCGGCCTGCGCCATCGCGTGCATCCGGGGAACGACCATTTTGTGCAGAATGACCGCATCGAGCGGCCGCAGGGCGGCGGCGGTTCAGGCGGCGGCCAGGGCCAGGCCAGCCCGGACGGTGAAGGCCAGGATGAATTCGTCTTTCAGATCTCTAAAGATGAATATCTCGACCTGCTGTTTGAAGACCTTGCGCTGCCAAACCTGAAGAAAAACCAGCACCGGCAGCTCAACGAGTTTAAAACACACCGCGCGGGTTACACCTCTAACGGCGTGCCTGCGAATATATCCGTGGTGCGCTCGCTGCAGAACTCGCTGGCAAGACGTACGGCGATGACCGCCGGAAAACGCCGGCAGCTGCACGAGCTGGAAGACAGCCTTGAGATCGTCAGCAAAAGCGAGCCTGCGCAGCTGCTGGAAGAGGAACGCCTGCGCAAAGAGATAGCCGAGCTGCGCGAGAAAATCGCCCGCGTGCCTTTTATCGACACCTTCGATTTGCGCTACAAAAACTACGAAAAACGCGCCGAGCCTTCAAGCCAGGCCGTTATGTTCTGTCTGATGGACGTGTCCGGCTCTATGGACCAGACCACCAAAGACATGGCGAAGCGTTTTTATATCCTGCTCTATCTGTTCCTGAGCAGAACCTACAAAAATGTGGAGGTCGTTTATATCCGCCATCACACCCAGGCGAAAGAGGTGGATGAGCACGAATTCTTCTACTCGCAGGAAACCGGCGGCACCATAGTGTCGAGCGCGTTAAAGCTGATGGATGAGGTAGTGAAGGAAAGGTACGACCCGACGCAGTGGAATATCTACGCCGCGCAGGCCTCGGACGGCGACAACTGGGCGGACGACTCGCCGCTGTGTCACGAGCTGCTGGCGAAGAAGCTGCTGCCGGTGGTGCGTTATTACAGCTACATCGAAATCACCCGTCGCGCGCATCAGACGCTGTGGCGCGAATATGAAAACCTGCAGGCCACGTTTGATAACTTTGCCATGCAGCACATTCGCGATCAGGACGATATCTATCCTGTCTTCCGGGAGCTTTTCCATAAGCAGGCCAGCGAATCGCATAATTAAACTCGGTAAATCAGCCAGCCCAGGCTGGCTGATTTTATTTTGCTCACCGCGTTGAAAAATTTACTCGCACTGCTTGGCGTAAAGCTCTAAATCATGAATCAGGCTGCGGGGCCTTCTCCGGGGTTAAGGCGAAGAACTGCGAATCAAAGGTTGATGCTGTCGTGCCGTAGGGGGAAGTGCTGTAACCGAATTTGATAACCAGCGAGGATTTTTCCTCTGAAGAACCAATTTGCCAGTCGGTTACTGGGAAAGCAGGAAAGGCTGGATCACTGTTCATTTAATTTCCCTTACATTTGCGTATTTAAAAATGTTCGCACTTAAGCCCCTGTCAGGAAGGCGTGAGTGACTGGTTTAATTAAATGTAGGCGAAGAAATTTTAATTAAGATGCTATTAATTGCAAAAACATGGAAGTCAGACCAGTTTAAAGCTTTTACGGAGGCATTCAGGGATATGACCGAGTAGCGATAATTTGAACCTGCATAATTACATAATTTAATTACCCGATAAAACCCGCCTGTATGCTCATTATTTAACCAAACATATTCATCCTTAAATAAAAAACCCACCTTACGGTGGGTTAGTTTAGTTATTTAGGTACGCGCAGTACCTGTCCTGGATAAATTTTATCCGGGCTTTTAAGCATCGGCTTGTTGGCTTCGAAAATCTTGTTGTACTGGTTCGCGTCGCCGTAAACCTGTTTCGAGATAGCGCTGAGCGTATCGCCTGATTTCACGGTGTAATACTGGCTTTCTGCCGCCGCGTCCGTCACCGAAACTTTATCTTCCACCCCGGCAATACCTTCGACGTTGCCAATGGCAATCAGGATCTTCTCTTTCGCTTCCTGACTTAGCCCTTCCCCCGTCACCACGGCCTTGCCGTCTGCTACTTTTACATCAACTTTATCCGCATCCGGAATACCGGTTTTCTTCAGGTGCTCTTTAAGGAGCTCATTTTGATCGGCGGCGTGCGCTGTTCCGGTAACCGCATGCAGTATTTTCTCGCCTGCTTCTTTAACAAAACTGATTAAACCCATATGTCCTCCTGCTGATGATCGATCACAAAGTAATGCATCCTGACAACATCAGAGTTTAGCAGAGGAATTGGCTGCCGGTTTTACCCGGGCCTTTATTACCCGTGCGCCCGTCGACAGCGCGATATCAGCCATCCCATGCTGCTGCACAGCAGGTAATAAACCAGGCCGGTAAAAATAAAGATAGCCGCCGGATAAACCTGCACCCTGCTGTTCACCTGGCCTGCCACCGTGGTTAATTCCGGCACGTTGACGATAAACGCCAGCGAGGTGTCTTTCAGCAGGGCAATAAACAGCCCTGCGTAGGAAGGCAGCACGTTACGCATCGCCTGCGGCAGCAGCACCAGCCGCAGCATTTGCCATGAGCTGAGCCCGCCCGCCAGCGCGGCCTCCCGCTGTCCGCCTGGTAAAGCCTGCAGGCCTGCAAAGGTCGTGTGCATCACCGCCGCCGAGGTAAACCAGGCCAGCGCCAGCGTGACGGTCAGCGCGCCGGGCAAATCTTTGCCGGTAATAACGGGCAGCAAAAAGTAGAGCCAGAAGATGACAAAAATCAGCGGAATGCCGCGGATAAACTCGGCCCAGATAAACAGCAGCCGACGTACCGTGCCGCTGTACCGCCAGGCTAACGCCGCCAGCAGCACCCCGCCCGCCAGCGCCAGCACCGCCGCCCCGGCCGTCATTAAAAGCGTCAGCAGAACCCCGCCCGGCTCGCCCTGCGCCATGCGTCCCCACAGCAGGTAGTCGAGGTTATCGGCAATCACCGTAACGTTAGCTATCATGCCGCACCTCCGTCACTGAGGTTTTTACCGCCGCCCGCCTGCGCTTTGGCCCGCGCGGACCAAACCAGGTAAACAGCGCGCCCATCACCAGCCCCAGCAGCAGATAGAGCGCCGTTCCCACGGCAAAAGCCTCCAGCGCGTGCGCGTTGTAGCTTTCTATCTGCCGCACCTGGTAGGTAAGCTCCGCAAAGCCGATGCCGGTCGCAAGCGACGACAGCTTCATCAGGTTGAGATACTGCCCCACCACCGGCTGCCAGGCGTTTACCAGCCCCTGCGGCAGCATAATCCAGCGAAATATCGCCCATGCCGAAAACCCCTGCGCGAGGGCGGCCTCGACCTGGCCTTTGGGCACCGCCTGCAAGCCGCTGCGCAGCTCTTCGAGTAAAAACGCCGAGGTAAACAGCCCAAGTCCCCAGGCGGCGGATAAAAACTCCGGCGTGAGCCACCACACGTTGCCGGGTAAAATCGACCAGCCGTGCTCGTCGTTGATAAATCCGCGCAGCCCCTGCGGCAGAAAGTTCCAGGCGGCGAAGTACCAGAACAACAGCTGCACCAGCAGCGGCGTGTTGCGAAAAAGCGATACCCATGCGGCGACCAGGCCGCGCCCGATACGCCCGCCGGCCAGCCGGAAACCAAGCAGCAGAAGCGTTAACGCCGTTGCCAGCAGCATCCCGGCGACGGTCACCCAGACGGTGGTCAGGAAGCCGGAAATAATCCACTGCAGCGGCTGGCCGCTCAGCGCCCCGGCCCAGTCGATATGCCAGCTCATAGCTCTTCCTTAAGCCCGGCATGCAGCGGGTCGAGCACTTTTTGCAGAAAACGCCGCGCCCGCGGATGCTGCGGCGAACGAAAGAACTGCGCGGGCGCCGCCTGCTCCAGAATTTCGCCGCCGTCGATAAACACCACCCGATCGGCAATTTCTCGGGCGAACTGCATCTCATGCGTCACCACGACCATGGTAATGCCGCTGTGGGCCAGGGATTTCATCACCGCCAGCACCTCACCGATGGTTTCCGGATCGAGGGCCGAGGTAGGCTCGTCGAACAGGATTATCTGCGGCGACGAGGCCAGCGCCCTGGCGATAGCCACCCGCTGCTGCTGTCCGCCGGAGAGCTGCGCCGGAAAATGCTGCGCTTTTTCCGCCAGCCCGACGCGCTCCAGCAAAGCCGCCGCCTGCTTTTTAGCCTCGTCGGCCTTCCAGCCGTGAACGTGGGTCAGCGAAAGCGTGATGTTCTGCTCGGCGGTAAGATGGGCATACAGGTTGAACTGCTGGAACACGAAGCCGATGCGGCTGCGCAAGGCGCGCAGCGCTTTTCCCTGCAGATCCCGCGTAGGTTTGCCATCGATAAGAATGTCGCCCGCGCTTAAAGGTTCGAGCTGGTTAATCAGGCGGATTAAAGTTGATTTCCCGGAGCCGGACGGCCCACAGATCGCCACCACTTCTCCCGCGTTAATTTTCAGGTCGATGGATTTTAAAACCAGGGTGTCGCCGTAGCTTTTACCGGCCTTGCGAAACTCAACGCTGGCGTCGCGTAAATGTGCAAAATCCGCGGCCTGGGCCGCGGATCGTTTTAATAAGCCGCTCATCGTATTACTGAGCTTCTATTTTAAAACCGCGCGGCTGCGGCGTTTTGCTGTCCGGGCCAAACCAGCTGTCGTAAATTTTTGCCGCCTCGCCGCTTTGCTCAAGCTTCACCAGCTCGCCGTTCACCGCATTTAACAGCGACGCCTCCCCTTTCTTCACGCCGACGCCGATTTCTTCTTTGCTCAGCAGGTCCGGCAGGATTTTGAATTTCGCTTTGTCCGGCGCTTCGGCCAGCAGCCCGGCCAGAATGGTGCTGTCCTGGGTAATAGCCTGCACGTTGCCGTTACGCAGCGCGGTTAACGCCAGCGGAATATCGTCGTAGGAAAGTACGCGCGCGGACGGGAAGCGTTGATGCAGCGCCTGCTCACCGGTGGTGCCTTTTACCGCGCCAATGCGGGCGTGCCCGTAATCATCAAGCTTGTCCGGCGAAGCGGCGGGCACCAGGAACTGCTGACCGGTCACAAAATAGGGCGTGGAGAAATCCACCACCTGCGCGCGCTCCGGCGTGATGGTGATATCCGCCACAATCAAATCGACCTTGCCGGACTGCAAAAGAGGAATACGGTTGGCCGGATTGGTGGCGACCAGCTGCAGCTTAACGCCTAGGGAGTGGGCCAGCGCCTTTGCGAAATCAACGTCATAGCCGACGATATCGTGTGTTTTAGCGTCTATAGAGCCAAATGGCGGGTTAGCGTCGAAAGTTGCGACTCTTACCACGCCAGCCTTTTGAATATCAGCCAGCTGGTCGGCATGGGCCGCCGTTACGCCAGCGCCGGAAAGCGCCAGAAGGAGCAAGGCCGCGATCTTATTTTTATGGGATTTCATTGTCTGTGCCATAGATTTTCCTTGTTATCCCCGCCTGTTAGCGGGCTACGGCCTTACGCTCCCACAACGGCGCGTGCGCTGCCAATGCTAAAAAATCCTTTGCTTATGCACAAAACGTCTTAGTTAGCGTTCTGTTAAAAGTTTTGCTTATGGATTTTGAAATGGTTTCTCTAACAAACTGTTTTTAAAAATAAAAAACGAAGAATTATGGCAATAAAGTGTGATGACGCTTTCGTTTTTAACATCGCGGTAAAAAGTTTCTTTTCGCCGGGGCCGATAACCTTGCCAGTTAACAGGAGAATAAAAATGAAATCACTGACCCACAATTTATTGTTGTTGATCTGCTGCTCGGTCCTGATGTCAGCGCTGGTTACCGCGATTTCCATCTACGGCAGCCAGCAAAGCGCGCAAAAAACCGCAAACGGCATGCTGGCGAAGGATCTGGTGGCGGATATTCATCCCGCGCCGGTCTATCTTATCGAGATGCGGCTGGTGCTTTCCCGCGTGGTTGAAGGCACCCTCACCGTCGACCAGGCCGACGGCGAAATACAGCGCCTGAGCAAAAAATGGCACCAGAGAATTGATTACTGGAAAAGCGTTTTGCCTGCGCAGCTGCAGGAAAAGCTGCTCGGCGCGCAGTACGCCGCCGGACTGGAGATGATTAAAGACGCGAATGATTTAATCGAACTGATTCGCAGCGGCGCGCCGACGCCGCTCTTCGAGCAGCTCAAAGCGGCAGACAAGCATTTCTTCGCCCATGAGAAAGGCATTACCGCCTTTGTGCAGGACTCTTCGAATTATGCCAACAGCGCCGTGGACGACGCGCAGACCAGCGCCAGCAAGTCGGTAAAATGGCAGCTGATCGGCTCCGGCGCCGCGGTCTTACTGCTGCTGCTTATCGGCTACTGGGTGCACCGCAGTATTTTCCGTTCGCTGGGCGCCGAACCTGCGCAGGTGGCTGAGATCGCCAATGCCGTCGCCAACGGCGATCTGACCCGCCATGTGCCGGTGCGCGAAGGCGATACGCAAAGCGTGATGGCCGCCATGAAGACCATGTGCGAAGAATTAATGATGATCATTAATATCGTCCATGAGAGTAGCAACCATATCACCAACAGCTCCGGTGAAATTGCCAGCGGCAACCAGGATCTGGCCTCCCGCACCGAAGAGCAGGCAAGCGCGCTGGAGCAGACCGCCTCTTCAATGGAGCAGATGACGGCGACGGTGAAACAGAACGCCGAAAACGCGCAGACCGCCAGCCAGCTTGCGGCGACGGCGTCACGCAGCGCCGAACAGGGCGGCGCGGTCGTCGCCCGCGTGGTGCAGACCATGGACGATATCTCCGCCTCCGCCAGCAAAATCACCGACATCATCAGCGTCATTGACGGCATCGCCTTCCAGACCAATATCCTCGCGCTTAACGCCGCCGTGGAAGCCGCCCGCGCCGGAGATCAGGGACGTGGATTCGCGGTGGTTGCCGGAGAGGTTCGCAGCCTGGCAAGCCGCAGCGCGGGCGCGGCAAAAGAGATAAAAGTGCTGATTGAGAATTCCGTTTCGCAGGTCACGCACGGCAGCGAGCTGGTGAACGAAGCGGGCAAAACCATCAATACCGCAGTAACGGACGTCAAACGCGTGGCGGCGCTGATGGCGGAAATTACCCATGCCAGCAAAGAGCAAAGCAGCGGCATTGCGCAGGTGAGCACCGCCATCAGCCAGATGGACGTCACCACGCAGCAGAACGCGGCGATGGTAAACCAGGCCGCGGCGGCGGCGGAGTCGCTGCTTGACCAGACCCGCGGGCTGCGCGAGGTCGTCTCGCAGTTCCGGCTGAACAGCGCCGTCTAGGAGGTAAGCGACGCCAGGTAGCGCCCCGGCGTCGTTCCCAGTGCTTTTCTGAACATGGTGATAAACGCGTTGGTGGACTCATATCCCAGCGCGTCCGCCACCTTCTGCACCGCTTCGCCATCGATTAAAAGCTGCAGGGCCACAATCAGCTGCAGCTGCTGGCGCCAGCGGCGGAAGCTCAGCCCCGTCTCTTTGACCACCAGCCGCGCCAGGTTTCGCTCGCTCATGGCCAGCATTGACGCCCACTGGGCCAGCGTCCGCCGCTCCTGCGGGTTCTGCGCCAGCCTTTCGGCAATCTGACGGATTTTCGGATGCTGGGACATCGGCAAACGCAGCTGTTCAACCGGCTGGTGCGGCAGCTCGTCGAACAGAACCTGCACCAGCCGCTGCCGCGCCGGCGTCTCATCGGCGTCATGAGGATGCCGGGCTAAATGCAGAATCAGCTCGCGCACCAGCGGGGAAATTTTTAGCGTGCAGCACTGATCCGGCATCGTCACCGCGCCGGGTTCAATAAACAAAAAGCAGATGCGCGCGTTGGTCGTGGCGCGGTTGCTGTGCGGCATCGATCCGGGGATCCACACCGCGTACTGCGTCGGCACCATCCACATCGCCTGCTCCACCTCGCAGGTTATCCCGCCGTGCAGGGCAACGATCAGCTGGCCCTTGCGGTGCTGGTGAAAAGGGATCTCCTTGACGCTTTCCGCCACGCGTATGCGAAAAGCCTGCGCCGGCTGCGGGCTGCTGTCCGGGTCAAATCCTTCCAGGGCTAAACCACGCTCCATTATTCTGTCCGAATTTAGGGATAAACTGTCATTTTACGTTGATTTGCTCAAAGGCAGAAGCGTGTATCTTTAGGCCTCGATTTTAACGGATATGAAAAATGACCCCTTCCTCTTCAGCGAGCATAAAAAAGCACGGCCTGCTGCTGCTCGGCATTCTGACGATCGCCACCACGCTGCGCGTCACCTTTACCGGCGCGGCCCCGCTGCTGGATATGGTGCGCGCGACCTTCGGCTTAACCACGGCTCAGACCGGAGTATTGACGACGCTGCCCCTGCTGGCCTTCGCGGTTGTTTCGCCCCTGGCGGCAGGCATTGCCCGGCGCTTCGGCACCGAGCGCAGCCTGTTTGGCGCCCTGATCATCATCTGCGCGGGCATCGCGCTTCGCTCGGCGGGCAGCGCTGCGCTGCTGTATGTCGGCACCGCGATTATTGGCTGCGGTATTGCGATGGGCAACGTGCTGCTACCGGGCCTTATCAAGCGGGACTTCCCCGGCCAGGTGGCGCGGCTTACCGGCGCCTACTCGCTGACGATGGGCGTGGCGGCGGCTATCGGTTCCGTAATGGTGGTTCCCGTCGCGCTGCACGGCTACGGCTGGCAAGGAGCGCTAATGGCGCTGATGATCTTCCCTGTCGTCGCGCTGCTGCTGTGGCTGCCGCAGCTGGCGAACCACGCGCCCGCCAGCCTCAGCGCTAACGCCGCGCTGCACAGCCGCGGGATCTGGTCTTCGCCGCTCGCCTGGCAGGTGACGATGTATCTGGGTATTAACTCGCTGATTTACTACGTCATCATCGGCTGGCTGCCTTCGATCCTCATCAGCTATGGTTACAGCGAGGCGCAGGCGGGCTCCCTGCACGGCCTGCTGCAGCTGGCGACGGCGATCCCCGGCCTGGTTATCGGCCTGATGCTAAGCCGCCTGAAAGATCAGCGCGGGATTGCGGTATTGATGGCCATGCTGTGGTGTCTGAGCGCGGTCGGCCTGTGGCTGCTGCCCGGCCTCGCGGGCCTGTGGGTTTGTATCGGCGGCTTTGGCTCAGGCGCGGCGATGATTCTGGGGCTGTCGTTTATCGGCCTACGCACCTGTTCTGCGCATCAGGCGGCCGCGCTTTCGGGTATGGCGCAGTGCGTGGGCTATTTGCTGGCGGCCTTCGGCCCGCCGCTGATGGGCAAAATTCACGACGTTTCAGGCAGCTGGAGCTTGCCTCTGCTGGGATGCGCGTTACTCTCTATAGCCATGGCGGCATTCGGCGCCCGGGCCGGCCGCAACGCTGAAATCGGCTCCGCGGCTAACGCGAAGCGCTGATGCCCTGAGCGGCATCACCATAATGGAGAGCGACAATGCACAACGAAGCGAAACCATCAGCACCGCAGAATATTTTTGACGACCCGGTTTTTTTTGAAAATTACCGGCAGCTGCGTGAGAACGATTCCGGCCTGAATGGCTTACTGGAGCTGCCCGCGCTCTATTCTCTGCTGCCCGAGCTCAAGGGGTTAACGATCCTCGATCTCGGCTGCGGCTTCGGGGATTTCGCCCGCTACGCCCGCCGCCAGGGCGCGGCATATATTCATGGCGTGGATGTTTCGGAGAAAATGCTCGCTCAGGCCAGGGCCGGTACGAATGACGAAAACATTGTTTACCAGCATCTCGCCATTGAGGATTTTCAGGCTCAGGAGCAGCAGTTTGATCTGGCCGTCTCTTCGCTGGCGCTGCATTACATCAAAGATTTCAGCGCGCTGTGTAAAAAAGTTTTCGCCTCGTTAAAACCCGGCGGCCAGTTTATCTTTTCCGTCGAGCATCCAATGTGCACGGCTTTTCAGGTTGGCTGGGTGCCTTATGAAAAGGGCGACGTCTGGCCGGTGGACCACTACCAGCAACAAACGCTGCGGCACACCACCTGGTTTGTGGAGGACGTGCAGAAATACCATCGGACGGTGGAAACCTACGTCAATACGCTGCTGGATAGCGGGTTTGCGGTGACTCGCCTGCTTGAGCCAAAGCCGCGCGACGAGGCGGTTGCTTTGCGGCCGGACCTTGCGAATCAATGCCGCCGCCCGCCTTTCCTGCTGCTCAGGGCGGCCAGGGTTTGATTTACCGGCGGGTAACGTGTTTACCCGCCCCTTTATTCTAAAGCCTTGCTGCGCGAAGCAAGGCCTCAACCAGAGGCGCCGGCCGCTCTTTTAAGGCGTTGCGTTCATGCTGGAAGAGCGTGCCCACAAAGAACGGATGATCGGCCAGCTCCACCGCGCGGATCTCGCCCTGCTTATCCCACCCCGTCGCTTTTAGCGGCTGATGCTCAAGCGCTGCGGCAAACAGCCCGGCAATGCCGTAATTGCAATGGTAGCCCTCTTCGATTTTTGTCGTGCCGTAGGCGCGGGCAATTTTTGAATCTTCCGCAAGCTCAATAACGTCGGGTTTCTCCACCAGCGAGCAGGTTAATGGCGCAATAACCAGCCGCCCGTCGCTGTCCGTTTCCGCGTGCCCCGCGTCATCCCAGCCCATAACATGGCGGGCATACTCAACGATCGCATACTGAAATCCTCCGCAGGTGCCGAGGAACGGAATAGCGTTTTCGCGCGCATAGCGTATCGCCAGAAACGCGCCGTCGTCATTCTGGTAGGGGCTTGCGGGAACGCACCAGATGGCATCGTAACCGACCAAATCTTCCGGGCTGACGACTTCCGGCGTGGGCAGCC
The DNA here is from genome assembly GCF_051307045.1 of Dryocola mayonis. Lineage (NCBI taxonomy): Bacteria > Pseudomonadati > Pseudomonadota > Gammaproteobacteria > Enterobacterales > Enterobacteriaceae > Dryocola > Dryocola mayonis. Next base: position 1,793,947 of record NZ_CP150452.1, on the reverse strand, counting down.
AGTCGTAGTCCGCGGTCACGCCGACGACGGCCGCCGCGTTATCTAAAGCCGGTGGAATAGCCTGGTGCGCAATAACCGCCGGGTTAAAATCCCCGACCAGGGCGATACGAAGAGTGGATTTCAGAACGGAGGCTGGCATTTGTTTGATTATCCTTATGTTTGCAAGCGAGGGACAACATAAGGAAGCATAGAATAGACGCTTAAGGTTTACCTGACAACGCCGAAAATTGGCAGGGTGGAAACCGACCGCCGCCCTGTAGTACCTTAGTCTCCCGTCCCGCAAAAAGCCTTAGCGATGAAAGCAAAAATTCTGGTCAGCGCCTGTTTGATGGGGTTTAAAGTACGCTATAACGGCCGCGATAAACCCTTGATGGCAGAAGCTTTAGAACGCTGGCGGCGACAGCAGCGCCTGGTCATTCACTGCCCCGAGCTTGCCGCCGGGCTGGTTACGCCGCGCCTGCCTGCGGAAATCGCCGGCGGTGACGGCGTTGACGCATTAACTGGCGCAGCGCGCATCCTGGAAAGCGACGGCCGCGATGTCACCCAGGCTTACCTGCTGGCCGCCTGGCTTGCGCTCAGAACCGCCCGGGAAAACGGCTGCCGGTTCGCCCTGCTCACCGACGGCAGCCCGACCTGCGGCAGCCAAAAGGTTTACGATGGACATTTCCGGGGCGCGACGTTGCCCGGCATGGGCGTGGCGGCGGCGCTGCTGCGTCAGCATGGCGTCGAGGTTTATGCCGAACACCAGCTTCCGGAGCTGATAAGCCGGCTAGAAGAGTTCGAAAAGGAGGCGTTATGATCCGCTGCAAACGCATTTACGATGAGGGCCGCCCAGGACGATGGCTATCGGGTGCTGGTGGACCGCCTGTGGCCGCGCGGCATAAAGAAAACGGAGCTGCGCTACGATGAGTGGGCCAAAACGCTTGCGCCCTCAGCGGAGCTGCGTAAGGCCTTTCACGGCGAAACCATCGATTTTAGCGAATTCAGCAAATGCTACCGGGAAGAGCTTAATAAGGCGGGTGACGCGGCGCAGGCGCTGGCAAAGCGCGCGCAGAAAGAAACGGTTACCCTGCTGTATGGCGCAAAAAATACCGCGCAGAACCACGCGCTGGTGCTGGCTGATTTTTTACGCCGGCTGAAAAGCTAAAGAACGGCCTGCTTTTCATTCACCTGCGAAACGGAAGGCTTGTCGAGCGGCATAAGGTGTTCGGCGCGAACGAAGGCATACCCTTCCCGCCCGTCAAACGCCACTACGTCGCCGGTGACTAACCACAGGGGATAATTCGCTGCCAGCGGCAGCTGGGTGATAACGCCCGTAACCGGATTAACAAAACGCTCGCCTGGCAGGCACAAACCAAACAGCTCGACGGCTTTACCAATATTGATCCGGCCTCTGGCGGTACGGGAGCCGATAATCATCGCCAGGGTGCCCGGCTTTAACTGAAACATATCACTTCTCTTGTTCTGGTCGCTTACGCGAAATATCAGAACATTCTTAGCTGTAAAAGTAAACAGTGCCAAAACTTATTGAGCGTTTTTTATACTGTCGAGCTTCTGCATTATGCACAGGCTTATCCCCTACGATACGCACGACGAAAAGTGGCCTCATCGCAATGCTGCTTATTTTCGCCGGCGCGGCTGGCAAATTCTTCGCTCTTATCTGTGTTGAAAACCCATAATCATAAAGGAGGACAATAAACTTAAAGCATAATATTTCATGGTTACCCGCCGCCCTGAATTCATACTCCAATATCGGTAGATGTTTATTTTCCTTGATATTTTTCTTTGCTTATATTAATTCCATGTTGGGCGAACAGGCTGTGCCGCAGATCGCTCAGAGAGCCAAATAATTAAATTTAAGGAAGATAATGAAAAAGTTAATGATTGCCGTAGCAACCACCATGATGCTGGCGGGCTGTGCTCAGCAAAGCTTCAAGGTTAAAAATGACATTGCCGAAACGCCAAAACAGGTCACGACCCATCACTTTTTCGTGTCAGGTATCGGCCAGAGCAAAACGATTGACGCGGCGGCCGTTTGCGGCGGGGCGGATAAAGTGGTGCGTACTGAAGTACAGCAAACCTTCGTTGACGGGCCTGCTGGGCGTGGTCACCTTTGGGATTTACACCCCGCGTGACGCCCGCGTTTATTGCTCCAACTAATCCCGTAGTTAAACAGGCTCAGATGAGCCTGTTTTTTTACACGCTTTTCGTGTAAAGCCGCAAATGTAAATCAGTCGCGGGTTTGTATCCAGAACGCGTGAATCAGGCCCGGAATGTAGCCCAGCAGCGTCAGGATGATATTCAGAATAAACGCCCAGCCAAACCCTTTGCCGATAAGTACGCCAAGGGGTGGGAGCAAAATAGTGATAACTACGCGCCAAAAGCCCATAAACTCTCCTGTTTAAAAAACATCCAACTGCTTGTAATGAAAATAAATATTCACTTCAAGCCTAGCCTTAAGATCGCGTTTTCGCAAAAAACCGCGCTGCTTTACCGCCATCCGAAAACGCAAAAACCCGCCATAAGCGGGTTTTTTAGTGCGCTGAAAACAGCGCGCGTCTTAAGACTTACAGAGCAACTACGTTTGCTGCCGCAGGGCCTTTAGCGCCGTTCTCGATAGAGAACTCAACTTTCTGACCTTCGTCCAGAGTTTTGAAATCGTTGCTCTGGATTGCAGAGAAGTGTACGAACACATCTTTGCTGCCGTTGTCAGGAGTGATGAAGCCGAAACCTTTTTCAGCGTTAAACCATTTTACTAAACCAGTCATTTTGTTAGACATAGATACTTCCTCAATTATTTGGCCACCTAACGTGGCGAACGTGGTCTGTATTGCAGATCGTTTCTTATTTAGGCGCTTAGGAGGAGACTCACGAAGAAGGGTATCTATGGTGAACTGCTTTACTAAAACTGCTTTCATAAGGTCTGTGTTCCAAACCGATGGCGCATTTACGCACGCCCGCCCCGCCTAAGCAAGACTTATTTTCATTATCAGGCTTTCTATGTCCTTGTCGCCGCTTCGTTTATCTGCCCCGGAGGCCTTGTCCCAGTAAGGCCGGGCATCACCTCTTTCATCAGCGCAATAAATTTCCGCAGGCGGGCCGGATAATAGCTGGCGTAAGGGTAAAGCAGATAAATCGGCAGCGGCGCGGCCTGCCAGGCCGGCAAAATATGCTGCAGGGCGCCCTCTTGCAAATCCTTTTTCACCACCCAGGATGAAACCATCGCCACCCCAAGCCCGTTCAACGCGGCTTTCCGTACCGCGTACAGGCTGTCGGTGCTAAGCCGTGGGGAAATATCAAAGCGGAAGGGTTCGCCGTGAACCCTATGACAGAGCGTCACCTCATTGCGATAAAAACTGTTCAGCGCGATCCACGGCAGATGCGCCAGCTCCTCCACCGCTTTCACCGGGCCGCTGTTTGCCAGCAGTGAAGGCGCGGCCACAACGATGCGCGGCACTTCTGCGAGCAGTACCGCGACGACCGCGGGATCGGTCACCGGCCCGACATGAATCGCGCAGTCGATGCCCTCAGGAATAAAATCAGGTGACCGATCGTTGAGGATCCACTCGATGCTTATCTGCGGATAGCGCTGAAGGTAATCGCCCAGCGGGCCGATAAGCTGATCCTGGCCAAAAGCGTGGGGGGCGCGAACGCGCAGTACGCCGACGGGCTCATCCCGTACTCCGCTTACCTCATCCTCCATGATTTGCCAGTTCTCAATCAGCCTGCGCGCATGCTGATAGCAGCGCTCGCCGTCGTCGGTCAGCTTCATGGTGTGCGTGGTGCGCTGAATTAACTTCACGCCCAGCATCTGCTCTAACATCTGCAGGCGGCGGCTGACGGTGGGCTGCGACGTGCCCAGCTGCGCGGCCGCGGCCGAAAGGCTGCCGCTTTGAGCAATGCGCACGAAGGTTTGCAGCACGGTTATACGATCGCCGGCGGGACTAAGGTTTTTCTTCATACGTAAAGTGTATAACAGTTTTACCTTTGCGGGGGCTACAGCTTCGCCGCAGAAACAACAAAAATGGCCGCACATTCACCCATTCGGAGCGAGCCATGAGCCAGCTTTCAGCATTCCAGAGTAAAACCCCGGCGGATAACGCGCTGTCGGGCAAAACTGTTTTTCTCCTCGCCGCAGGCGCCGGGCTTAGCGTCGCCTCTATTTACTACAGCCAGCCGATGCTGGGGATTATCGCCGCCGCTTTTAAAGCGGGCGTCAGCGATATCGGCCTCGTGCCGATGCTGACCCAAATCGGCTACGCGCTTGGTATTCTGTTACTCGCTCCGCTGGGCGACCGTTTCGATCGCCGCCGCATTATCCTGGTCAAAGGCACGCTGCTGTCATTGACCATGTTGCTGTGCGGATTCGCCCCATCCTGGCATCTGTTGCTGCTCAGCAGCCTGGCTATCGGGCTGGTCGCTACCGTAGCGCAGGATATTATCCCTGCCGCTGCGACGCTCGCCCCGGAGAGCAAACGTGGGAAAACGGTCGGCATGGTGATGACCGGCCTGCTGGCCGGCATCCTGTTATCACGGGTGTTCAGCGGCCTGGTGGCAGAGCTGTTCGGCTGGCGCAGCGTGTACGCCATCGCCGCTGCGGCCGTGCTGATGATAACGCTCACCCTCTGGCGCGTGCTGCCGCCCTTCAGGCCTGAAACGACGCTGCGTTACCCTGCCCTGCTGCTTTCTCTGGGCAAACTGTGGATGAGCTACTCCGCCCTGCGCCGTGCCGCGCTGGCGCAGGGTCTGCTGTCGGTGGCCTTCAGCGCCTTCTGGTCAACCCTTGCCATAGCGCTTGCCGAACGTTACCAGCTGGGAAGCGCGGTAGCCGGCTCTTTTGGCCTGGCGGGCGCCGCAGGGGCGCTTGCTGCTCCGCTGGCGGGCGCCCTTGCCGATCGTCGCGGCCCGAACTTCGTCACCCGGGTCGCCTCGGCTATCGTGGTCGTTTCTTTTGCGCTGATGTTTGTTCTGCCGCTGCTGCCGGTGCCCGCGCAGCTCGCGGTCATTGTATTAAGCGCGATAGGCTTTGACCTTGGCATTCAGGCGTCGCTGGTGGCGCACCAGACGATTATCTACGCCATAAACCCGCCGGCCCGTAGCCGTCTGAACGCGATTATGTTCACCCTGGTGTTCGTCGGGATGGCGGCGGGTGCCGAACTGGGCAGTAAAGCGCTGGAAAACTTTGGCTGGCCGGGCGTGGTCGCGCTGGCGACGCTTGCCGCAGCGGCTGGCCTGGCGATACGTTTACTGACGCCTTCAGGTAAATAATTCTGCCCGGCCGCGGCCGGCTCCCGTTTCCTGCCCAACGATAGTGCTTGCCCTTGCGCCCGGGATTCATTACTGTATATAAATACAGCTTTATGAAAGGTTTGAGAATGTACGTTGAACTGGTTTACGACAAACGAAACGTGGCGGGCCCTGCCGGGCGCGAACGAGAAAATCCTTGCTGAGCTCACCCGCCGGATGCAATCTCTTTTTCCCGAGGCCGAAGTCAGAGTGAAGCCAATGCAGGCCAACGCCGTTAACAGCGACTGCACCAAAAGCGAAAAGGAAAGGATCAACCGCCTGATTGAAGAGATGTTCGACGAAGCGGACTTCTGGCTGGTTACCGAGGAATAATAATGAGAAAAACAACGATAGTGCTGATTCTGGTGGCCATCGTGGTCTGGCTGGCAAGCCAGCAGGGCTGGATTTGAAGCGAAAAAGAGGGGAAATGGTGCCGACTACCGGAATCGAACTGGTGACCTACTGATTACAAGTCAGTTGCTCTACCTACTGAGCTAAGTCGGCACTGGCGCGCATATTACACATCCCCCTCAGGCGATGCAATTCCCCCTGCTACCGTTCGGTTAAAAATTCAACCGCCTGATATTCATCGGTTCTTTTTGAGCGCAGGGTGACCGTATTTTTGCGCCAGGCCGTGCGGCTATCCCTTCTTTATAAAGCCGCGCAGTTCAGAAAAGCGTCTGTTTATTGATTTAATTCTGCCTTTGCCGCAGACAGCTCATCCTTCGCCTCCTCCAGCTTATGCGCTTTTTTCTTGATTTTATCAGCACGCCCGGACGCCTGCGCCTCGGCCAGCTCCTGCTCGCGCTCGGCAACTTTTTGCTCTTTTTTGCGTATATCGGCCTCACGTTCCAGCCTTAAAGAGGCATCGGTACAGTTGGCTACCACTTCTGCATAGGCTTTCTCAAGCCCGGCAACGCGATGAGTATTGTCGTGAGTTTTTGCGTAAGCAATTTCCTGCTGGATATTGTACTTCTTTGCCTCGCATCCTTTCAGCTCTGCTTGCGCTAAGGCCGAAAACGCCGGGGCCGAAGACAGAAGGAATACGGCGATGATTTTTTTAGTAAACATAAAGCTCCCTGAATAAATAATGACGGCAGGCCGTCAGGTCCGGGTACAGCGTAACGCTGAGATCTTAATTTTTTCTTAATTCCGGAAAAAATAGCGGGTGGCGCAAGGCTTCATCAGACATCTCCATTAGCCTTCGGGCAGGGGCCTGCCGGGCTGGCCCTTTATTTTTATCAACCGCTCGCGGCCAGCTTTGCTGCAAATATCATGAAGACGCCGCCGGTCGCCATAATGAATATTCATGACCAAAGCGTGCCGATAAGGACATGAAGGAATTAAAAGAAGACAGTATGAAGCGCATAACATTAAAACGGGTAACCACTTCATTTTTTGGTTAAATACAATACAAAAATATGAGTGGAATCGCAGGTTAAGGTTTTGGCGTAGAGGATATCTTTCACGATCGGTTGCTTTTATGTTCTTTGCCAATACAAACTAATGCAGAATAATGCATCGCGATGCTGGTGAAGACGTTACTGAGTTCGTTGTGTGCCCCCCAGACTTCTCTGTACAGAAAATATATAGGGCTAATCTGCGGGCACCGGGCACTGCCTTACATCCTGATTTTATCCAGACGTTATACTGCTGCTAATTTCATTTTATTTGGCGTACCCCGCCAGGGCGCCATCTTTCATTACCGCAACCTTTCCTGACTTATTGTAAACAATAAAAGTATACAGACCCTGCGAATATGTTGTGGCTTCAGCTGTCGTTTCATCCTGAGCCGCCGGTTTACCATCGACGGTAACGATGCCGGATTTATCGCGTTTGATCGTCATACCATTATAATGCTTTGTAAAAGCCGTAACCTTTTTTGCGGACTGAGCATGTTGTGGATACTGAGCCCGGGCATTTTCCAGCGCCTGTTTTTCTGCGGCACTATTGATAGAAGCCGCTCTGTTTTGCTCTGAGAGGTAGCAGGTATCGCGGCTGATACCCTGCGCTTCACAGTCTGCCATTCTGGATGCCTGACTGGAACAGCCCGCCAGAGTAAATACCCCTAAAGCGGCAATTATCAATTTTTTCATATAAACCTCAGTGCTAAATTTATTTTTAAATAAATGGCCTGCTATTCAAAGCCGCTGGCAATATCCTCTATGAGGCTGAATGATAAATTGATTAATGTCAAAATAGCCCTGAAACAAATCCAGGAATGGTCTGTAATAACTATTTGAAAACCAAAGGCGATTTTTTTTTGCTCTGCCTGTATGAAAATATAGCTATCACAAGGGCTCGGCACAGAAAATTTTGGAGAGAGGCTTTGATAACCGCTCGAAAACGAATAATAAAAAACGGGAGCACATGGCTCCCGTTCTCACACAACCAGAAAGTCTGATTACATGTTTTCGATAATAGCGTCGCCAAACTCTGAGCATTTCAGCAGCTTAGCGCCGTCCATCAGGCGTTCGAAATCGTAGGTTACGGTTTTGGCGTTGATGGCGCCTTCCATACCTTTCACGATCAGGTCTGCCGCTTCGAACCATTCCATATGACGCAGCATCATTTCCGCGGACAGGATGATGGAACCCGGGTTCACTTTGTCCTGGCCTGCGTATTTTGGCGCGGTGCCGTGGGTGGCTTCGAACAGCGCGCATTCGTCGCCGATGTTCGCGCCCGGGGCGATACCGATACCGCCAACCTGGGCTGCCAGGGCGTCGGAGATGTAGTCGCCGTTCAGGTTCATACAGGCGATAACGTCGTATTCAGCCGGACGCAGCAGGATCTGCTGCAGGAACGCATCGGCGATCACGTCTTTAACAACGATTTCTTTGCCGGTATTCGGGTTTTTGATTTTCACCCATGGGCCGCCGTCGATTAGCTCGCCGCCAAACTCTTCACGCGCCAGCTGGTAACCCCAGTCTTTGAAAGCGCCTTCGGTGAATTTCATGATGTTGCCTTTGTGCACCAGGGTGACGGAATCACGGTCGTTGGTGATTGCGTATTCGATGGCCGCACGAACCAGGCGTTTGGTGCCTTCTTCGGAGCAAGGCTTGATGCCAATCCCGCAATGCTCAGGGAAACGAATTTTCGTCACCTTCATTTCATCGCGCAGGAATTTAATGACTTTTTCAGCTTCAGCGCTGTCTGCTTTCCACTCGATGCCCGCATAGATGTCTTCTGAGTTTTCACGGAAGATAACCATGTTGGTCAGCTCAGGGTGTTTTACCGGGCTTGGCGTGCCCGCGTAGTAACGTACCGGACGCAGGCAAACGTACAGGTCAAGCTGCTGGCGCAGCGCAACGTTCAAAGAACGAATACCGCCACCGACCGGGGTAGTCAGCGGGCCTTTGATGGCAACGCGGTAGTCACGAATCAGGTCCAGAGTTTCTTCTGGCAGCCAGACGTCCTGGCCGTACAGTTGGGTAGATTTTTCGCCGGTATAGATTTCCATCCAGGAAATTTTCCGCTCGCCGTTATAGGCTTTTTGCACGGCGGCATCCACCACTTTAATCATGGCAGGCGTCACATCCACACCGATACCATCACCTTCAATGAAAGGAATGATTGGGTTGTGAGGAACGTTCAGTTTGCCATCTTGCAGGGTGATCTTTTTACCTTCCGCCGGAACAACTACTTTGCTTTCCATTAACCTCTCCTTCGAGCGCTTCTGTTTGTTAATGATTTGTAATATGCGTGTCAATACTACTTGAATATCAGGCCCGCGCCAATCACTGGTGATTTCCGTTATAATGCGTGAATACCTGACGTCTGAAAACACTATGAATAAAACTTCTATTAGAAATCACTCAGTTAAACGATTCAGCACAAGGCAAGCGGCCAAAAAACCGCGCCCGCAGGGACCGAAGCGGCTGGTTATCTTCAATAAACCCTATGATGTGCTGCCGCAGTTCACGGATGAAGCGGGACGCAGCACGCTGAAAGATTACATCCCGTTACAAGGAATATATGCCGCCGGGCGTTTAGACCGGGACAGCGAAGGGCTACTGGTGCTCACCAACGACGGCGCGTTGCAGGCGCGGCTAACGCAGCCGGGCAAACGAACCGGCAAGATTTACTACGTGCAGGTAGAAGGCGCGCCGGCTGAAGAAGCCCTGGCTGCGCTGCGCTGCGGCGTGACGCTTAACGATGGCCCCACCCTGCCCGCAGGCGTTGAGCTTGTGCTGGAGCCGGAGTGGCTGTGGCCGCGCAATCCCCCCATTCGTGAACGCAAAGCGATTCCCACCAGCTGGCTTAAAATCACCTTATATGAAGGACGTAACCGCCAGGTCCGCCGCATGACGGCGCACGTGGGCCACCCTACGCTGCGTCTGATTCGCTATGCGATGGGGGACTTTACGCTGGACGGTCTCGATAACGGTCAATGGCGGGAGCTCCCGCAGGAGGAAAGCAAATGAAACGACTCCTTTTAACGCTCGCGTTACTGAGCCCGCTTGCCGCCGGCGCGGCAAGCTTTGACTGCCAGAAGGCCAGAGCGGCGGATGAAAAAGCCATCTGCGCCCATCTTTCCCTGAACGATAAAGATGTGGAAATGAGCACCAAATACCAGTTTCTGAAGGGGCTGCTGGCGATGGGAGGCCGCGGCGCCATTCAGGATGCCCAGCAAAGCTGGCTCAAAACACGCCGGCAGTGCGGCGGCAACGTGACCTGCCTGACAAAAGCCTACGATCGGCGCCTGCAACAGCTGGATGCGATGTATGACAACATTAACAAGCCGCTTTAAAGGATCCCCATGTTTAAACCGCACGTGACCGTCGCCTGCGTCGTGCAGGCGCAGGAGAAGTTTTTAATCGTTGAAGAGACCATTAACGGCAAAGCCCTGTGGAACCAGCCTGCCGGGCACCTTGAGGCTGATGAAACGCTGCTGCAGGCCGCCAGCCGCGAGCTGTACGAAGAGACCGGCATACGTGCCGTTCCGCAAACTTTTATCCGTATGCACCAGTGGATAGCCCCGGACAGCACGCCCTTCCTGCGCTTTCTGTTTGCCATCGATTTACCCGAACAGCTGCCGACGCAGCCCCACGACAGCGATATCGACCGCTGTTTATGGCTGGATGCGCAACAAATTGTTAACGCAGGGAATTTACGCTCGCCGCTGGTCGCCGAGAGCATCCGCTGCTACCAGCGAGCCGAACGTTATCCGCTCAGCGTGCTCGGCGCGTTTAACTGGCCCTTTACTTAAGGGTGCCAGGCCTGGGGATGCGTGATAGAATACGCCGCCTTTAAGTTCAATGTCGTGAGTACTCCATGTCTGATAACAGCCAGAAAAAAGTGATCGTCGGGATGTCCGGCGGTGTTGATTCCTCCGTTTCTGCTTACCTGCTGCAACAGCAGGGCTACAAGGTAGAAGGCCTGTTCATGAAGAACTGGGAAGAGGATGACGGCGAGGAGTACTGCACCGCGGCCGCCGATCTGGCGGATGCGCAGGCCGTCTGCGACAAGCTCGGCATTGAACTGCACACCGTTAACTTTGCCGCCGAGTACTGGGACAACGTCTTTGAACACTTCCTGGAAGAGTATAAAGCGGGCCGCACGCCAAACCCGGATATCCTGTGCAACAAAGAAATCAAATTTAAAGCCTTCCTCGAATTCGCCGCAGAAGATTTAGGCGCCGATTACATCGCCACCGGCCACTACGTCAGGCGCGCTGACGTGGACGGCAAAAGCCGGCTGCTGCGCGGGCTGGACGGCAATAAAGACCAGAGCTACTTCCTCTACACGCTCGGCCATGAGCAGATTGCCCAAAGCCTGTTCCCGGTCGGCGAATTAGAAAAACCAGAGGTGCGCCGCATCGCCGAAGAGCTGGATCTCATCACCGCGAAGAAAAAAGATTCCACCGGTATCTGTTTTATCGGCGAGCGCAAATTCCGCGAATTCCTGGGCCGTTACCTGCCCGCGCAGCCGGGCAAAATTGTGACCGTCGACGGCGAAGCCATTGGCGAGCACCAGGGCCTGATGTACCACACCCTTGGCCAGCGTAAGGGCCTTGGCATCGGCGGCACCAAAGAAGGCAGCGAAGATCCGTGGTACGTCGTGGATAAAGACGTTGAGAACAATATTCTGGTTGTAGCCCAGGGGCATGACCATCCGCGCCTGATGTCCGTCGGCCTGATTGCGCAGCAGCTGCACTGGGTCGATCGCGAAACGCTGAGCGCCCCGCTGCGCTGCACGGTAAAAACGCGCTACCGCCAGACGGATATTCCCTGCACCCTCACCCCGCTGGACGCCGACCGCATTGAAGTGCGCTTCGAAGAGCCGGTTGCGGCGGTCACGCCAGGCCAGTCCGCGGTCTTTTACAGCGGTGAAATATGCCTGGGCGGCGGTATTATCGAGCAGCGTTTGCCGCTCATCGACTAATTTGCGGACAAGGACGAAACACTGTGGCTAAGAATTACTTCGACATTACTCTCGCGCTGGCGGGCATCTGCCAGTCCGCCCGTCTGGTTCAGCAGCTTGCGCATCAGGGGCACTGCGATTCCGACGCGCTGCATGTCGCGCTCAATAGTGTTATCGATCTTAATCCCGGCTCCACCCTCGGCGTGTTCGGCGGCAGCGAAGCTAACCTGAAGCTGGGGCTGGAAACGCTGCTGGGCGTGCTCAACGCCAGCAACCGCCAGGGCCTGAACGCCGAGCTTACGCGCTATACCTTAAGCCTGATGGTGCTGGAGCGTAAGCTGCACGCAAGCTCTGGCGCCATGGACACGCTCGGCTCGCGTATCGCCGGCCTGCAGCGCCAGCTGGAACATTTCGATCTGGAATCCGATACCCTGCTCAGCGCGATGGCCGCTATTTATGTTGACGTGATAAGCCCGCTGGGGCCGCGTATTCAGGTCACGGGCTCCCCTGCTGTTTTACAAAGCCCGCAGGTGCAAAGCAAAGTTCGCGCCTCGCTGCTGGCCGGCATTCGTGCCGCCGTGCTGTGGCAGCAGGTCGGCGGTGGCCGCCTGCAGCTGATGTTTTCCCGTAATCGCCTGTGCACGCAGGCAAAACAAATTCTTGCTCATTGTTAACCTCTTTCGGAGTTGTCACTTATGGAATTATCCTCACTGACCGCCGTTTCCCCCGTAGATGGACGCTACGGCGATAAAGTCAGCGCTCTGCGCGCCATTTTCAGCGAGTTCGGTTTGCTGAAATTTCGCGTACAGGTAGAAGTACGCTGGCTGCAAAAACTAGCCGCGCACGCAGCGATCAGAGAAGTTCCTGCTTTTGACGCAGACGCAAACGGTTACCTTGATAAGATCGTCGCGCAGTTCAGTGAAGAAGACGCCGCGCGCATCAAGACCATTGAGCGCACCACCAACCACGACGTCAAAGCCGTTGAGTATTTCCTTAAGGAAAAGGTTGAATCCGTACCTGCGCTGCACGCGGTGTCTGAATTTATTCACTTCGCCTGCACCTCCGAAGACATCAACAACCTTTCCCACGCGCTGATGCTGGAAACGGCCCGCAAAGAGGTGGTGCTGCCGTACTGGCGCAAAATTATCGATGCGGTAAAAGACCTGTCGGTGCAGTATCGCGATATCCCGCTGCTTTCCCGTACCCACGGCCAGCCGGCCACGCCATCTACCATGGGTAAAGAGATGGCGAACGTGGCCCTACCGCATGGAGCGCCAGTTCCGCCAGCTGGAAAAGGTGGAAATCCTCGGCAAAATCAACGGCGCGGTCGGCAACTATAACGCCCACATCGCCGCCTACCCGGAAGTGGACTGGCACCAGTTCAGCGAGGAGTTCGTCACCTCCCTGGGCATCCAGTGGAACCCGTACACCACGCAGATTGAGCCGCACGACTATATCGCCGAGCTGTTTGACTGCGTGGCGCGCTTCAACACCATCCTGATCGACTTCGATCGCGACGTGTGGGGCTACATTGCGCTCAACCACTTCAAGCAGAAAACCATCGCGGGCGAAATCGGCTCTTCCACCATGCCGCACAAGGTTAACCCGATCGACTTCGAAAACTCCGAGGGCAACCTTGGCCTGTCCAACGCCATGCTGCAACACCTGGCGAGCAAGCTGCCGGTTTCCCGCTGGCAGCGCGACCTGACCGACTCCACCGTGCTGCGTAACCTCGGCGTGGGCATCGGCTACGCGCTGATTGCCTATCAGTCCACCCTGAAAGGCGTGAGCAAGCTGGAAGTGAACCGCGACCGCCTGCTGGACGAGCTGGATCACAACTGGGAAGTGCTGGCGGAGCCGATTCAGACCGTGATGCGCCGCTACGGCATCGAGAAGCCGTACGAGAAGCTCAAAGAGCTGACCCGCGGCAAGCGCGTGGATGCCGAAGGCATGAAGCAGTTTATCGACGGCCTGGAACTGCCGGAAGAAGAAAAAACCCGTCTGAAGGCGATGACGCCGGCTAACTATATCGGCCGCGCCATCACTATGGTTGACGAACTGAAGTAATAACATCGCCCTCTCCCGCTGCGGGAGGGGGCGTTGCTGTTTCCCGCCTGACTATGCCGCCCTTCGCAGGGATTTACTGGTATACAATTGATACAACGTCAATCAGGGGAAAGAACGATGAAACGCTATCTCGACTGCAGCGCCTCCGACCTTGCGAATATCACCAAAGCCGATTTGCTCCACTCGCTTCGCGCCAGCGAAGGCCGCGTGCTGGTCAGCGAAACCATCGCCATCACCCAGCCCTTGCTCAATAACATCACCAACGCCGAACTGGCTGCCAGCCAGGGCGCCGATATTCTTCTGCTGAACCTGTTTGATGCGGTGCAGCCCCGCGTTGAAGGACTTCCCGCCGGTATCGCGCCGGAAGAGACGCTACGGGAGCTGCAGCGCCTGACCGGGCGGGTCATCGGCGCGAACCTTGAAGCCGTCGATCCGGACTTTGCCTCCGATCATGATGAATTCTGGCAGATGACCGCCGGGCGAGCCGCCACGCCGGAAAACGCGCGCAGGCTCTACGATCTCGGCGCACGAATTGTCGTTCTGACCGGCAATCCCAATAACGGCATCAGCAACCAGGCCATCGCCCGTTCGCTTAAGCAAATCCATGATGAAGTCGGTGACAGGCTGGTACTGGTAGCCGGGAAAATGCACGGCGCGGGCATCGTGCGCGAAAGCGGCAGCCAGCTGATAAGCGAGGAGGACATCGCCCTCTTTGTTGCGAACGGAGCCGATATTGTTCTGCTTCCGGCACCGGGCACCATTCCGGGCATGACGCAGGAAAAGGTCGCCTCGTTGATTACCTTTACCCAACGGCAGGGCGCGCTGGCGATGACCGCCATCGGCACCTCGCAGGAGGGCGCCGATGTGCAGACCATCCGGCAAATCGCGCTGATGAGCAAAATGGCCGGCGCCGACCTTCACCATATCGGCGATACCGGTTTTACGGGCATCGCCCTGCCGGAGAATATTTTTGCCTACAGCGTGGCAATCCGCGGCGTACGCCACACCTATTCCCGCATCGCCCGTTCGGTTAACCGTTAACACTTACAGGCAGCTGTTTATTCGGGGTTTATCACCCGTCGCCGATAATTAGCGTTAAACTATCAGCGACTTTTTCAGATTGGGGAAATGCGATGCGCGTTCTGGTTGTGGAAGATAATGCCCTGTTACGTCACCACTTAACGGTGCAGCTGCGCGAAACCGGCCACCAGGTCGATGCCGCTGAGGACGCCAAAGAGGCCGATTACTTCTTAAATGAGCACACGCCGGATATTGCCATTGTCGATCTCGGCCTGCCCGATGAAGACGGCATGAGCCTGATCCGCCGCTGGCGCAGCCACGACGTCACCATTCCCGTGCTGGTCTTAACCGCCCGCGAGGGCTGGCAGGATAAAGTCGAGGTGCTTGGCGCCGGGGCCGATGACTACGTGACGAAACCCTTCCATCTCGAAGAGGTGATTGCGCGCATGCAGGCGCTGATGCGCCGCAACAGCGGGCTTGCCTCGCAGCTGATTTCCCTGCCGCCCTTCCAGGTGGACCTGTCCCGCCGGGAACTCTCCATTAACGACACGCTCATCAAGCTCACCGCTTTTGAATACACGATAATGGAAACCCTGATCCGCAACGCCGGCAAGGTGGTGAGCAAAGATTCGCTGATGCTGCAGCTCTACCCCGATGCGGAGCTGCGCGAAAGCCACACCATCGACGTGCTGATGGGCCGCCTGCGCAAGAAAATTCAGGCGCAGCATCCCCACGAAGTGATAACCACCGTCCGGGGCCAGGGTTACCGTTTCGACCTGCGCTGATGATGACATTCCTGCGCCGCTTCTTCCCGCTTTCGCTACGGGTACGCTTTTTACTCGCCACCGCCGCCGTGGTGATGGTGCTCTCCCTCGCCTACGGCCTGGTGGCGCTGGTGGGCTACAGCGTCAGCTTTGACAAAACCACCTTTCGCCTGCTGCGCGGGGAAAGCAACCTGTTCTACACCCTCGCCACCCGCGTCGACGGCAAAATCAGGGTCGAAATCCCGGAAAACTTAAACCTGCAAAGCCCGACGATGGCGCTGATTTACGACGAGCATGGCAACCTGCTGTGGACGCAGCGGGACGTGCCGCAAATCAGGCAGCAGATTAAAAAAGAGTGGCTTGGCGCAAACGGCTTTCATGAGCTGGAGGCGAACTTCGACACCAGCAGCGCCCTGCTGGGCAACGATCGCTCGTTGCAGGCGGAGCTGAAGGGCATTCACGAGGATGACGAAGAAAACGCGATGACGCACTCGGTGGCGGTGAATCAGTATCCGGCCACCGCCAGGATGCCGGCGCTGACCATCGTGGTGGTCGATACCATCCCCATCGAACTGAAACGTTCTTATATGGTGTGGAGCTGGTTTATCTACGTGCTGCTCGCCAACCTGCTGCTGGTCATCCCGCTGCTGTGGGTCGCCGCCTGGTGGAGCCTGCGCCCTATCGAGGCGCTGGCAAAAGAAGTGCGCGAGCTGGAAAAGCACGACCGCGACAGCCTTAACCCGGAAACCACCCGCGAGCTGAAAAGCCTGGTGCTTAACCTGAACCGCCTGCTGCGCACGGAGCGCGAGCGCTACGATAAGTACCGCACGACGCTGACCGACCTGACCCACAGCCTGAAAACGCCGCTGGCGGTGCTGCAAACCACCCTGCGCTCCCTGCGCACGCAAAAGCTGAACGTGGAGGAAGCCGAACCGGTGATGCTTGAGCAGATCAGCCGCATCTCGCAGCAGATCGGATACTACCTGCATCGCGCCAGCATGCGCGGAAACAGCGCCCTGCTAAGCCGCGAGCTGCATTCGGTCGCCCCTTTGCTGGACAACCTCTGTTCGGCGCTCAACAAGGTTTACCAGCGTAAGGGCGTCAATATCACCCTTGACGTCTCGCCGGAGATAACCTTTATCGGCGAGAAAAATGACTTTATGGAGGTGATGGGCAACGTGCTGGATAACGCCTGTAAATACTGTCTGGAGTTCGTGGAGATTTCCGCCTCCCAGCTCGACGACACCCTGCATCTGTACGTTGAGGACGACGGTCCGGGCATTCCCGAAAGCAAGCGGGCGATCGTTTTTGACCGCGGACAACGGGTCGATACCCTGCGGCCGGGCCAGGGCGTCGGCCCTCTCCGTGGCGCGGGAAATCGTCGGCCAGTACGACGGTGAGATCCTTCCGGGCGCCAGCGAACTGGGCGGCGTGCGCATGGAGGTGATTTTTGCGCGCCAGCGTCCGGACAGCGAAGAAGATTGAAAATACTCCCGTAAACGACCGCCCCATCCGTTATAATCCGGACAGGTTCCTCCACCTGCCGGATAACAAAAATGGAATATACCCTGGATTTAAACTGGCCCGATTTTATCGAACGCTACTGGCAAAAACGCCCGGTGGTGTTAAAACGCGGCTTTAAAAACTTTATCGACCCCATCTCCCCGGATGAACTGGCAGGCCTTGCCATGGAAAACGAGGTAGACAGCCGCCTGGTGAGCCACCAGGACGGCAAATGGCAAGTCAGCCACGGTCCATTCCAGAGCTACGATCATTTAAGCGAGAACAACTGGTCCCTGCTGGTGCAGGCGGTTAACCACTGGCACGAGCAGAGCGCCAGCCTGATGCGTCCGTTCCGCGCCCTGCCCGACTGGCGTACCGACGACCTGATGATCTCTTTCTCGGTGCCCGGCGGCGGCGTTGGCCCGCATCTGGATCAGTACGACGTGTTTATCATTCAGGGTATTGGTCGCCGTCGCTGGCGCGTGGGCGAAAAGTTGCCGATGAAGCAGCACTGCCCGCATCCAGATCTGCTGCAGGTCGAGCCGTTTGAAGGCATTATCGATGAAGAGCTGGAGCCGGGCGATATTCTCTATATTCCGCCGGGTTTCCCGCACGAAGGCTATTCGCTGGAAAACTCGATGAACTACTCCGTCGGGTTCCGTGCGCCAAGCGGCCGCGAGCTGATCAGCGGTTTCGCCGATTACGTGCTGCAGCGCGAGCTGGGCAGCCATCGCTATACCGATCCGGACGTGCCGTCCCGCCAGAACCCGGCGGATATCCTGCCGGAAGAGCTGGATAAGCTGCGCGGGATGATGCTGGAACTGGTTAATCAGCCCGAGCATTTCAAAGCCTGGTTTGGCGAATTTATTACCCAGTCGCGCCACGAGCTGGACGTGGCGCCGCCGGAGCCGCCTTATCAGCCGGATGAAATCTACGACGCCATCAAGCAGGGCGACTCGCTGACCCGCCTCGGCGGACTGCGCGTGCTGCGCATCGCCGATGAGGTGTATGTCAACGGTGAGAAGATCGACAGCCCGCACCGTCCGGCCGTTGAAGCGCTGGCAAGCCATCTGAAACTTGACGCGCAGACCTTTGGCGACGCCCTGGAAGACCCGTCCTTCCTGGCGATGCTCGCAGCGCTGGTAAACAGCGGCTACTGGTACTTCGAAGGTTAATGCCTCTCGCCCGCCTTCTCAGCAGAAGCTACCTGCTGGCTGAGAAGGCGGGGACCTCAGATGATTAATGGCTACCCGATACGGCTGCGCCATTTAATATCGCAAGCCCGGTCGGGGTGTGGATAAAGCGCGGCGCTTTTAAATCCTCATCCAGCATGGCCAGCATTTCACCCAGCAATAAGGGAACCTGCCTGAGCCTGGGCCTTTATTCAGCCGCAGCCTGGTCGTTGCCCCGCGGCTTATAAGGCTTTTTTGTGAGCGCTCGGCGCGCATCCCATCTGACGACGATACATGTCTGAAAAAGCTCCGGGGTTCGTCGGGTACATAAATTTGCCGGCGCTGGCTCTTCTTGTCGCCGGCTCATGCTCAGGGATCCGCTCAGGCGCCCCGCTGTTAAGCATTATTCCGGATGTTGTGCACGCGAGGGCATACATTACCTTGTTAATTATGATGTTTGTCATAATGTTAGCCGCGTAGAAGTAAAAGATGTCCGGCCCTTCGCAAAACGCCTCTGGCAAGGCTCGTCTATAATCAGTACTCCAGATCTGGCAGGAGAAGAGCCTATGTTTGAGGGATTTACGCACCAGGAAATCACGCTCTCTGAAGCAGTGCTTAACGTGCGTTATGGCGGTAACGGCCCGCCGGTTCTGCTGCTGCATGGCCATCCCCGTACTCATGCGACCTGGTCGAAGGTGGCTCCCGAGCTTGCTAAATCATTTACTGTCGTCTGCCCTGACTTACGTGGTTTTGGCCGCTCATCTAAACCTGCCGACTTGCCTGAGCACGCGGGCTCCTCTAAAAGGGCTAAGGCAAAAGATTGCATTGAGTTGATGAGTCAGCTTGGCTTTGACCGGTTTGCGCTTGTCGGACACGACAGAGGAAGCTACACGGCCTACAGGGCCGCCCTTGATTATCCGGATCGAATCACACGCCTTGCCGTACTGGATTCTGTTCCCATCCTTGAGGCGCTCAACCGCTGTAACGAAAAGTTTGCCCGACAGTGGTATCACTGGTTCTTCTTTGCCCAGCCGGAAAAGCCGGAGCGGGCCATTCTGGCTGACCCGGACAAATGGTATGGGGGCCAGCCGGACACCATGGGAGACGAGGAATACCAGGAGTTCAGGCGGGCCATACACGATCCGGCAACCGTACACGGAATGATTGAAGACTATCGCGCCGGGCTGGCTATAGATAAACAGCACGAGCTGCAGGACCGTCAGCTCGGGCGCGTAATCGCATGTCCGACGCTCTGCTTATGGTCAAAATATGACGATCTGGAAGAGATATACGGCGACATTCCTGGCATCTGGAAAAGCTGGGCGCCGGACGTTCGCGGCAAACCAATCCACAGCGGTCACCATATGGCTGAAGAGGCGCCAGAAGAACTTACGGCCGCACTGCGGCAATTTCTGTTACAGAGCAGTTAGCGACCGGATTAACCACTGGAATTCACGCGGATTTATCAAAGCATCATCGTTGCACTAAATTTTAAGCCACTAGAAAAACTCCATTTTTTCATAGGGATGCTTCATACAATCTCTAAGGCGGCTATCCAGATCGCCATCATGTATTTCCAGCTTGTGCCCATCGGGATCCAGGAAATAGATAGATTTTCCTTCACTCTTATTGGTTTTCCACTCGGTAACGCCCGATGATTTCAGATGAGTGGCAAACGCATCGAAGTCTTCGCTACGGATGCTGAATGCGTAGTGAGTGTAATCCTCATGAGAAGCAACAGCATCAGCGGAAAGACATAACCACAGGTTACCTGAAGAAAGATAAGCCCCGCTGGCCCATTTTGCCTTAGGTATAAAACCAAGTATGTTGACGTAAAAATTAAAGCTTTTTGAAATATCACTTACAGCGATTGTTATGTGATTCAGCCCGTTAAGCATGCAAAGCCCCTTCAACAGGACGCAGGTGATGACACGTTATCATAAGAGTACTTTTTAACGTGAGTCGGAGGCGTTCGCTTTCTTCTGCCTGCTGCTCCATTCCCGCCGGATGTCTTCCAGACCCTCACGGTAAGTCGTGACGGAGAAATCCGGGAAGCGATGCTTAAACTTTGCCGATTCGAACAGGTTGTCATGTTCATACCGCGGCAGCAGCTCACGCATCTCACGGGCTCCCTGCGAAAAAAGACCGGCGAAGGTCAACGCCAGCTTGCTGACGACGCTGTACTCCGCGTCTTTTCCGAAGACTTCACAGGCGAGAGAAACAAACTGCCTGTAGGTAAGGCGATCGTCACAGCAGGGCAGATGCCAGCTCTGCCCGCAGGCATCCGCAGTATTACCGAGCACAGCAAGGGCACGGCTGGCGTCAGGCGTCCAGATGAGCGTACGAAGTTTATCGTCACGCACCGGGACACGCGGCCGCTTGTCGGCCTTCAGTTTGTCGATGATAAACGCGTTGGTGAAACTCTGCGTCTTCCCCGGCCCATAGAACTCCGGCGCGCGGCCGATAATGACCGGAATGGCCTCCCGCCTCATCTCTTCAAGCACCATGTTGGTCATCAGTTCGCGTACTTTTCCTTTCCGCCCCCGGGGAGCGAAGCGCGTTTCTTCCGTTTGTGGATTGTCGTTCTGCGGATACATATAGGTATTGTCAAAATAGACAAAGCGGGCTTGCGCCGTGCGGGCTGCATCAAGCGCATTTTTCAGCATCGTCGGAAACTGTTGCTCCCACAGCGCCGAATCCGCGGGCAACCCCGCGGCAAAATAGACAATGCTGCTCCCTTTTACCGCATTCAGCGTTTGTTCCGCATCAAGCAGATTTGCCGCTACGGTAACATCGCTGTCGTTTACCTTTCGCGGGCTGCGGCTTACCAGTCTCAGGTCATCGGTGTAGGAGCGTTTCAGCTCTCGGGCAAGCTCTTGGGCAATCTGGCCGTTGGCCCCCAGAATCGTTTGCATTTCAGTTCCTCGCTTTTATTCGATAATGCAAGAGTTACGCTGCGGCGTGCGGCGCAGACAGCGGGCGTCTGAAAAGTATAAGATTAAAGTTAACTTTAAGGTCAAGAGAGCGGGTAAAGGCTATGAGAATTGGAGAGCTGGCAAAAGCCACGGGGATTACGCCCTCACGTATTCGCTTTTACGAAGCGCAGGGTCTGCTCGCCCCGGCCGCGCGTCAGACAAACGGTTACCGAAATTATTCTGCGGAAGCGGCAGGCCTGCTGAAAATTATCGCTAACGCGCAGCGGGCGGGCTTTTCACTTGAGCAAATTCGCCGCTTTCTGCCGCAGCGACAGAAAAAGTGGGATCACGAGGGGCTGATTGAGTCGCTGAAAACGCGCGTCTCGGAGATCGAACAGATGCAAAAACAGCTGGAGGAGAGCAAGACCGAGCTGCTGAATCTGATCGCCAGCATTGCAAACCGACCGGATGGGATTTCCTGCGAGGAAAACATACGGCGGCTGACAGAACAGCTGGCTGTACATAACCAGCCGTCAGAATGAACCGCAATGGCCGTTTCAGCTATTACCGAGTGGCTTCGGCATGCAAGGCGGCCTGCACGGCAGGTCGCGCGTTAATACGGGTCATATAGGCCGACAGCGCGGGCCAGCCATCAAGGTCAATGGAGAAAAATTTGCACCAGCCCAGCACGGTGAACAAGTAGGCGTCAGCAACGCTGAAAGAAGCGCCCGTCAGATACTCCCGTCCGGCGAGCGTATCCTGAAGAAGGTCGAACCGCCTGAACAGCTTCTCACGAAAAATCGCTTTGACCTCCTCGGGCAGCGCGGCGTTGAACAACGGCGCCGAGCCTGCGTGTATTTCGCTGGTGATAAAGTTCAGCCACTCCTGCAGACGCACCCGCGTCCAGCTGTCCGCCCGCGGCGCCAGCCCGCTTTCCGGTTTGAGATCGGCCAGATACTGCACGATGGCCGGTCCTTCGGTCAGGATTTGCCCGTCGTCCAGCTCCAGCGCAGCGACATAGCCCTTGGGGTTAATGGTGCGGAAGTCGTGTCCATCGGCGGTCAGCCGGGTCTTGTTGTCCACTTTGACCAGCTCAAACTTCAGGTCGAGTTCGCGCAGCACGATGTGTGGCGACAGCGAGCAGGTATGAGGGGCGTAATACAGCTTCATAAAGTCTCCGGAAAGTTGAAAGTCAGTTGGGCGGCAGCTTGTCGGGCGCCGTAATACACTGTGCTTACGGCGGCGTTATCTGTAAAATTAATGTTCTAAATAACAGGTATTAGCTGAGCTACTGATAATCATGATGAACCTTCTGCACTGGCGCCTGCTGGTAGCCGTAGCCGATGCCGGCAATATCTCGCGGGCCGCCGACGCCGTGGGCATTACTCAGTCTGGCGCGAGCCAGGCTATCGCCCAGCTGGAAGCCTCACTTGGGTTTCAGGTGTTCACCCGTGAGCGGCGGCTTATCAGCGTTACGGCCCTTGGCGAGCAGGCGATCGGCCATGCGCGGGCTATGCTGGCGCAGCTGGATGAGATCCGTCGTCTGGCCGACGACAGCAGCGGCCTGAGCGGCGGGCGCATCCGTCTGGCCAGCTTTCCCTCGGTGATTTCGACGTTGTTGCCCGGACTGCTGTGGGACTTTCGGCGCCTGCATCCGGGTATCGAGCTGGTGGCGCTGGAAGGTACGGACGAGGAAGTGGAGGAGTGGCTGGCCGCGGATACCGTCGAGCTGGGCGTGGTGCTGAATCCTGCACCCGGCCGCGCGGAAGTGATACTGGGGCGGGACGCATGGGTAGCGGTGCTGCCAGCCAATCACGAGTCCGGAAGAGGTACAAGGGCGCGCGGCATCACGCTTGAGGAACTGGCGGACCAACCTTTTATTCTCGCCACCGGCGGCTGCGCGGTGAACGGAAACAGCCTGATGGAACAAGCAGGCCTGCAGCTGTCGGACATACGGGTGACGGTACGCGACTGGATCAGCGCCTGCATGCTGGTGCGCGAAGGCATGGGGGTGGCGCTTGTCCCCGAATCAACGCTGCCCGAGGATCGGCGCGGCCTGCACGTGGCGCCACTGATACCGGCTATCCACCGCGAGTTTGGTCTGGTTTGTTCGCCGGCCGGAAAGTCTTCTCGGGCGGCTCAGGCACTGCTTGCGGTACTGCGCAAAGGTGGGCGAGGCGCTTCCCGTTGAGCGCCACCCTGCCCGTCCTGTGGAAGCGGAAGAAATAAGGCTGGTTATGCGCGAGCAGCGGGCACTCGGTTCCAACTTGCGGCCGAGCAGCCGTGCTGACAATCTTTTAACTCCTCAATGTTGCCCAATATTCTTGTCCAGAAACTTACGAATGACAGGAATGATTTCTTCACCGTGGGTTTCGAGCGCGAAGTGTCCGGTATCATAGAAGTGAATATTTGCTTCGGGCAGGTCGCGGCTCCAGGCCTCGGCACCCGCGGGAAGGAAAAACGGATCGTTTTTTCCCCACACGGCCAGCAGAGGTGGCTGATGCTCACGGAAATACCGCTGGAAAGTGGGATACATCGCCACGTTCGAAGCGTAATCCAGTAACAAATCAAGCTGAATATCAGCATTGCCCGGCCGCAATATCCGCAGCCCCTCCAGCGTATACCCATCCGGTGAAACCAGGCTCGGATCGGTAACCCCCTCAAGGTATTGCCACTTAATAGAAGCTGGTGTGGGAAAGTCGAGCAGGCCATCCCTGTTTTGCTGAGTAGGTTCACGCCAGTACTTCTGAACAGGAGTCCAGCCCTCTCCCAGCCCTTCTTCATAGGCGTTGCCGTTCTGAGAAATGATGGCGGTTACCCGCTGCGGATGGGCTGTCGCCAGACGCCAGCCTACCGGGGCGCCGTAATCGTGAACCATGAGCGCGTAGGTATGAAGGCCGAGCTGTTCGGTGAACTGGCCAATCGTCTCCGCTATCTGGCTGAAGGTGTAGACATAGTCACCCCTTGCCGGGGCTTCGGTAAAACCGAATGCTGGCAAATCCGGGGCGATCACGTGGTAACGCCCGGTAAGGTGCGGAATAAGGTCGCGGAACATAAACGACGATGCGGCGAAGCCGTGAAGCAGCAGTATTGTGGGAGCATCGGGTCTGCCTGCCTCACGGTAAAACACCTTCACGTTATCAACCTGCTCGTAGCGGTAATGAACCAAAAAAGCCGAATCGGCAGATTGCCCGGCAGCACCCGGTAAGCAGACCGTACTTTCTGAAGCTGAGCCTGGATGAGAAGAAGTCATGACGGCACCCCTGTAACCTGTAAATTTTGAATTTGAAGGTTACGAGGAATTTTGGTAACCTGTCAATATTATTTTATCGGTTACCAATAAATATGAACCCTAACAGTATTGCTTCTGAAGCTCCCTTCCTGGCTGACAACCTGGCGCTGGATTTCATCAACAGTGAATACCGGGCAGGTGAGGAACTGCATGACAGCCTGCACGACGATCGCAGCGTATTAAACTGGCTTACGCTGGCGGGTGTATTATCTGGCAGTACTGAAACGCCGCCCGGGCTGCTGGCAGAGGCCCCGTCAGCTTCGTGACGCCTCCAGGGCCGTGGTGAACGCCGCGCTGAACGGCAAGACAGCAGATCTTACGGTTGTCAATCAGGTACTTGAGACGGGCCGCCCTGTGAGGAAGCTGAGATGGGATAACGACGCTCAGCAATTTCGGGTCGACGTTCATCAAAGAGACGGCAGTCCGGCAAGCCTGCTGTGGCCGGTCGCCGATGCTCTGGTAAATCTCATCACCAGCGATAAATTCGAATTCGTCCGCCAGTGTGAGGCTCATGACTGTATTCTCCTCTTCCACGACCTGAGTAAATCGCATCGCCGCCGCTGGTGCAGTATGGCTACCTGCGGCAATCGTATGAAAGTGGCGGCGTTTCGCTCAAGGAAAAAACCTGAACAGAGCTGAACACCGTATTTACGAGCCACCTGAGCTGCGCCGTCACGCTCGCTTGCGGTTTTGGGTTCAGGTGCCCGAACCTGAGAAGCATCAAGCCAGAATGTATCAACGTAGCTATAAGGAAACGATAAGCAGCCGGACGTAGATGCACGATCTGCTATTGGCGAAGAGCGGACGTTCGGCATGAATTCTTCCTGGTGAACAGTATGCCAATTAATGGAGTAATCACGTAGCCGCTCGTCTTGACGGCTATACTCCCGGACGATTATCGCTGAGGTTTGGCCCGGCAATTAAGTGCGGTCCGCATTCTTCAACCTCCCGCTTCCGTCATTTCTGCTGTCTCAAGCCGTTCATCTATACTGACTATTGCAGCGATCATGCATCCCAGTGCTCAGATGAAAAGCGCTTAAATAACGTGACCGTGTAAATGCGTTAATTAAACAGAGTATTCCTGGCTTACCACCAATAAAGCTTAAAGCATAAAAAACTTTTATTTATTCCGGAGATAATTAATGAAAATAACTGAGTTTGTTTATTCCGCATTAATTGGCCTTGTCGCCAGCTGCCGTTCCATGACGCCGATGGCGGCCATCGCTGCAGCGCGCATTAGCGGGCGCGACACATCGGGCCGCCTTTTACTGCTGGACCATCCGCTATTCAAATTCGGCGCGTTAGCGATGGGTGTAGGTGAACTCTTTGGCGACAAGATGAAGTCAGCGCCAGACCGCACCGTGTTTTTGGGCCTGGCAGCACGCACGGCGAGTGCAGGGATTGCGGGTGCCGCGTTGGCTCCCGGCGGAAAAGAAAAAACCGGGGCAGCAATCGCTATCTCTGCCGCCGTGCCACTTGCCTATGTCACGCTTGCGGCACGCAAAAAGGCCATGGAAGAGATGGGGCAGACCAGAAGTGGCCTGATTGAAGATACGCTCATCGTTGCTATCGGAGCAGCAGTGGTCTTCTTCGCAACGCGCCCAAATCGTCTTTAAACGCACTCACTCCTCAAAGGATAGTCCCGGCAAGCCATCATGAAGGAGTCAGTGAATGCTTCTGGCACACAGCGGACAACCGGGAGGTCCGCTTTGTGCGAAGAGCAGAAGTTGGCGCTTATCACACAAATCAGGGTCGAGTATCCAACAGGCGCTGTTCCAGAACAGTATTGGTAACAGGATTTATACTTCATTCCTGATGCGGAAGCACGCAGGATGGCGTTGGATAAAATTGGTGCGATTGAAGGCGGGACCCGAACCCAGGCACACCTCGCAGGCTATGTAATCAAAACTTGATCAAAGAGAAAATCATGAGAAAAATAGTTTCATTTGTCCATGTGTCGCTGGATGGCTTTGTCGCTACTACCGCTGAGGGCCCGGCGGGTCTGGCCTGGATAAGCATAAGCCCCGACTTGTTTGAATACGTGGAGCAGCGGATTCAGCAGACCGATACCGCCTTATATGGGCGCACCACCTACCAGATGATGGAGTCGTACTGGCCAACTGCTGCCGATAAGCCTGACGCCAGTCCGCATGACCATGCGCATTCGCGTTGGTATAAATCTGCCCACAAAGTGGTGTTGTCGAAAACCCTGTTGGAAAAAAATCACCCTAATACGCAAATTATCAGCAGCAATTTAAGCGACGAAATCAACAAGCTCAGGCATAGCGCGGGCAGCGAAATCTTAATGTTTGGCAGTCCCTCAGCGACTCACGCGCTAATGGCGGAAAACCTTATCGATGAGTATTGGCTATTCGTCAATCCGATTCTGCTGGGGCAAGGCATTCCCTTGTTTAAAAACATAAAAGACAGAACCTCACTCAGGCTGGTGAATAGTAAAGTTTTCTCGTCGGGCGTAGTGTGCCTGCAATACGAGGTGAAACGAAATTAATAATGTAATGTTCTGATAGTTCTGCAAGAGGAAAAATAACTTCGAACGGCTGCATTTCTGCGAATGCGTAGCCAATCGATGTTTTACGGTATGTGTTCGACTCTGATTGACAATAGCACCTAAGGGTCAGCAACGTCCGCTTCTGGCACAGAGCGGATCTTTAGTTGCAAAAAACATCAAAAGTCACATGTACAAGGCACTGATACAGAGCAAAAATTTTTCTGGCTAATTGGAGCATCAGACCATTACCAGAACAGTACCATTCTTTCATAAGGATGTTTCATACAGGCACTGAGGCGGCTATCCAAATCGCCATCATGAATTTCCAGCTTATGCCTATCAGATCCAGGAAGGAGATAGATTTTTCTTCACTCTTATTTGTTTTCCACTCTGTCACGCCCGTTGATTTCAGGTGAGTAGCAAATGCATCAAAGTCTTCGCTACCGATGCTGAAGGCGTAGTGAGTGTAATTTTCATACGAAGCAATAACATCAGCAGAAAGACACAGCTAAAGGTAAGCCCCTGTAGCCCCTCTGGCCTTAAGCGTAAAGCCAGGCGTGTTGACGTAAAAATCAAAACTTCTTGAAATATCACTGACTGCAATGGTTATGTGATTCAATCCACTTAGCATGCGAAACCTCTTCTGCAGAATATGGGCAGCCATGAGCGAAAAGCATACACGTTTAAACAGGAGAAAGGCGATGATTTCAAAGGACAATGCAGAGCATTATGTCTGGGGTGATAATTGTGACGGTTGGTATCTGTTAAACCGCTCGGACATGTTAATTATTCACGAAAAAATGCCTTCCGGCACTCACGAAAAACGACACTTTCACTCCGTTTCCAGACAGTTCTTCTTTGTGCTTCAGGGTGTCCTGACGATGGAGCTTGATGGTAACAAACATGAAATCAGGGCCCACCAGGGATTAGAAATTCCGCCGGGGATAAAGCATCAAGCCAGAAATGACGGACAATCTTCCGTAGAATTTATTGTAATCTCTCACCCGACAACACGAGGCGATCGTTCAGATATTCTATCCTCATGACGACAGTTCCTTCTCTGGCGAAAAAGCTGCCTGCCCGTATGGCGGCTCAGCAATGCGCTACGCATTTGGTGGTTTTTAACTTCCGCTCCTGGCACCAAACCGACATGCCCAAAAGGCGTAAGGTCTGCCATATCGCATTGCCTTCAGTTATGCAGAGGCAGTCAGGCAACGATGTAAGCATGAATAAAATCAGCGTGGTTTAATTAACGGGAAACTGGTTATCTGGCGCAAAAGCTGGTCCCGGCCAATAAGCCTGTGCAACAAGGCAAACCAATCTCAGCGCTAAAACTGCGTTGAAAACATCCGTGGTCAGGTCAGATTCAAACCGAACTGGCGACACAGGGCAGCTTTGCCACTGTCGGTCACGGTCACTTCACGATATCCCTGCGTGCAGTTTATCCATCCTTTCTGCAGAAAAAGCGTCATCAGCGCCGAACCTGCATCTCCTCCAAGATGGAAGCGTCTTTCGCTCCAGTCGAGGCATGCACGGCAGGCCCTGCGGCGCGGACGTGGCGCAAGCACTGCGCCAAGGTTCTGAAAATGGGATTTTCCGGCCGCCGTCAGCGCAGCGCCGTCAGCCTCAAGCCATTTTTCCTGCAGCATAAACTCGTAAATATTTACAGCGAGTTCTCCTGCCAAATGGTCATAACAGGTACGTGCGTAACGCAGATATGTCGGCGTCCGGGGCGCAGGGGAAGTGAAGACATGCATGGAAACCCCCATCAGGTTTTCCAGCAGCCCGGCGATATGTTGTCCCGCAAGGCTGTAATAGCGGTGCCGCCCTTGCGTCAGGCAGATAACCAGCCCGTTGTTAAGAAGCCGGGTAAGATGTCCGCTGGTCGTGGATGCGGCAATGCCCGCTACCGCGCTGAGTTCGGTCGCTGTCCACGCGCGCCCATCCATCAGGGCGCACAGAATACTGACCCTTGACGGGTCAGATATGGCAGAAGCGACCAGCGACATATATTTTTCAAGAGAATCTTCCGGCTCACTGTCGCATTCGGTTTTTAGAAAGTTCATTCAGTGGCTATTGCCCATTTTCGTGTGGCTTCCGCGGCCCGGGTATCATCATCCGTAAGCAGAATAAGTCGGTTACTGTGATCGCTGTACTGTACCAGAATGTTAATACCATGCCGGGCGATTGTGTCAGCGATTTCCCCCAGCTCTCCCGGGCGTTCC
The DNA here is from genome assembly GCF_051307045.1 of Dryocola mayonis. Taxonomy (NCBI): domain Bacteria; kingdom Pseudomonadati; phylum Pseudomonadota; class Gammaproteobacteria; order Enterobacterales; family Enterobacteriaceae; genus Dryocola; species Dryocola mayonis. The sequence goes on along the minus strand of NZ_CP150452.1, from coordinate 1,764,831 downwards.
TGAGACAGTTTTCTTATCAAAGGGCGGCACAGATTTCTGACGTCAAAGCCCGCAGCAGTCAGAACCTTACGGGCTTTCTCACCGTCTTCAACAAGAAAATGCGCGTGCCCGGCTTCCGGCGTTGAAAACACGCCTCCTCCTTCAAGGCCAATACCGCTGATGCCCAGCACATTGCCGAGCAGGGCGAGCGAACCCGGGGTGTTACTGAGGATTACGTGAATATCATACATGCGGATGCGCCTGCTTATCAGAAGAGTAATCACGAGATACGCTGGCAACGCGTATTCTGTAGAATGAAAAAATCGACCTTTTACCTTCTTTCTGCGCTGCCAGATGCATAACATTTTGCTTCCATCCAGCCACAGCGTTTTCATCTTCCCACCATGATAAAGAAAGGATTTTTCCCGATGTACTCAGGCTCTGGAAGCGCTCAATAGAAATAAATCCTGGCGTGTCCGACAACAGTGGCTTCAGCTCGGCCGCAAGCTGAAGATACCGTTCCTGTGCTTCTGGCAAGGCTTCCGCCTCAAAAATCACCGCAATCATTCGTCTGCCTCCTGGTTAATTTTCAGAAAGCTTATTACCGACGAAAGTACGATGCTTCGGTTAGCGCCGAAGTATGGCTGCGCCATGGAAGCCAGTTAGCAAACGCGGGAATCAATATTAACCCGCCAACTACACACGGCATGGCTTTCCGGATGCTGCGCAGGGAGACAGAGAATATTGTCGAAGCCCTGGATCCAGGGCTTAAGGCTTGTCGTGAGGAAGAGCAGAATAGGGGTGAACGGCAATACGCATTGGCGGCTCGGCCAGCAGACTGATTATCTCGTCGCGGAGTTCGTCGGCTAAGGAGCTGTTTTCGTAGCTGTCTTTCGCCGCAGCTGACTTAAACACCTCCATGTTCCAGAGGACATCCGGGTCTTCGTCTTCGCGGGCAAGGATGTAACGGTCGGAAGCCGCGGATTTTATCATGCCAGCCGTGGCCAGCTCGAACAGTTTGTCGCCCATGCCTGGTTTGGCTCGCATACGGATGATGTAGGCTGGTTGCTGCTGCAAAGACATAAATTATCCTGTCGTGTTGCGGTTTAGTTGGATAAACATATCGCTAATTACCCGCAAGAGCAAAAGCGGCGCCAAAGGCAAAGGTTTCGCGCCGTTTAACATATCGCAGATGCTTCCCGTTCAAGCCATTCCAGAAACAGATTGAATGCCGATGACTTATCAACGTCGGGCGCGATTAAAGCCACGTATTTGCTTCCTTTAACCTCGACCGGCAAGGGGGCGAGAAGCCTTTTCTCTTTTAAATCATGCGCAAGGGTTGGCAGCCCGCCCATACCTACTCCGACACCGTCAATGACCGCCTGAAGACTTATATAATTGTGTTCAAAGCGCTGAAAGCGCAGCGGCCGCAAAGCTTCGATGCCGGCTTTTTTCATCCATCTTTCCCACTCCCCCACCCGCGTATGCGACGCAATAACCACCTGTGAGGCGAGATCTTCAGGCTTATCTAAAACCTGCCTGGCTAAAAGTTTCGGGGCGGCAATCAGCGTGAGCCGTTCTTCGAACAACGGTCGTTTATCAAAATAACGCCATTCGGGCTTGTCCAACGGCTCTCTTCGAATCAAGACGTCAAAGCCTGACAGCCCTTTTACCTCCGAGCTGTTTGATGTGGACACCGAAACGTCAATGTCAGGATGCCGGGTATGGAATTCCGGCAGGCGAGGTATCAACCAGTGCATCGCGAAAGTGGTCTGGGCGTTTACTTTTATGACCCTGGTATTCGGTGTTTTTCCGAAGCGCATTGAGGCGTCGCTGATAATGTCGAAGGCGGCGCTGATTTCCGCGGCATACGCGCGGGCATGTTCGGCGGCAACGCTGCGTTGCCCCTGGCGCTCAAATAAAGGTTGCCCTAACCACTCTTCCAGCAGTTTGATCTGCCTGCTGACGGCGCCGTGGGTGATGCCTAACTCCTCGGCTGCGGCACTGAGGCTGCTTGCATGCGCCGCCGTCTCGAACAGCCTCAATGCATTTAACGGCGGCAGATTTCGTTTTTTCATCTGTGACTTTTTGTCTCATAACCGGTCATTATTAATCGATATTATGATCTAAACACACGCAATAAGATGAGGGCCCTGCAATAAAAAATCAGGTAGTCATGGAAATTTATATCTGTGTAACCGTCATTGCGATGTTTGCCGGAGCAGTGAGTGGGATAGTGGGCACAGGCTCTTCTTTGCTTTTGCTGCCCGCGATGGTCAGCAGTTTCGGGCCCAAAGCGGCCATACCGATAATGGCCGTAGCCGCTATTATTGGTAACCTCTCCCGCATAGCGGTCTGGTGGGGCGAGATCGACTGGCGCGCAACGCTTGCCTATATATTACCCGGCGTGCCGGCAGCTTCGTTGGGCGCTCATGTGCTGCTCGCTCTGCCCGCATGGACGATAGACTGCGCGTTAGGCATTTTCTTCTGGATGATGATCCCGGTCCGCCGGCGCCTGAAAAACAACCGATGGACGCTTTCGATAAAGCAGTTGGGGTTCTGTGGAGGATGCGTTGGTTTCCTGACCGGCCTGGTGCTGTCGACAGGCCCGGTGAGCGTGCCGATTTTTACGGCCTATGGGTTAAGCGGCGGAGCTTTTATTGGCACGGAAGCGGCGAGCGCCCTTCTTCTGTACGTGAGTAAAGCCGGTACATTTGCTCTTCAGGATGCGCTTTCGGTACGGGTCGCACTCACGGGAGTATTCGTCGGCGGCGGCATTTTGCTTGGCACCCTGAGCAGTAAGACTTTAGTAAGAAGATTATCCGCGACACATTTTTCAGCGCTGATTGACGTCATTCTGTTAATTTCCGGGGCAGGATTATTATATAGCGCCTGGGGTGAAAAATAATTCCGCCGCGGCCGGATAACGCTGCCCCTCTGCGGGGCAAGCCATATAAATAAAGCGTGAAGCAATCACCGGACGCGGAGTTACGCTGGGAAAGATTTTCCTGCAATTATAATTATTAGCGTTTCGCCAGTTTTTGTACTTCAGCCCAGACTCCGTCATCAGCCGGAATACCATTGGCGCTGAAATTAACGCGATTACGCAGCGCCATTTCGCCAGGATAAAATACGTCGCGCTGGCCTTCCGCTGGCATTGAGCCTTTAACATACTCCGCCACGCTTGCCGCCATCGCCTTGCTGAACTCTATTCCGCCAAAATGCTTCGGATCGAACACCATAAATACCTGGCTTGCGCCGGTACAGCTGCCCTGCTGGATTTTATCGATTTCATTGGTTGGAGAGCCTGCCGTCAGGAACGCGGCCATTACGTCAAGCAGGATAGCCATCCCGGAACCTTTCCAGTAACCGGTCGGCAGAATGCGCATGGATTCTTCAATCGGCCCCGGCTCGTCCGTCAGATTGCCATCCTTGTCAAACCCGCCGGGGAAAGGCAGTTTTTCGCCCTTCAGGCGTGTTACCTGAAGCTTGCCGTAGGCGTACTGGGACATAGCCATATCCAGCACCAGCGCCCCTTCTGTCATGGGTACCGCCATCACGTAAGGATTATTGCCCAGGCGAGGATTTTTGGCGCCCCATGCCGGCATGCAGGATTCGGTATTGGTCCAGCAGATAGCCGCGTAGCCTTTTTCAGCGGCTTTCCAGCCGTAAGTGCCGCCGCGCATCCAGTGGGTGGTATTACGCAGACCGACAATACCGACACCCTGTTCGCTTGCCAGCGTCATCGCCCTTTCAACAGCAAACAAAGCGTTAGTGATGCCAATACCGCGCTGGCCGTCGTAAATTTCGATGCTGCCGATAGATTTCACTTTTTCAGGTTCAGCGTGAATATCTACCCAGCCCTTTTTCACGTAATCAACAAAACGCGCCACGCGGTTAAGGCCATGCGAGAAAATACCGTCGCAGCTGGCTTCCGTGTGGATCTGAGCGCAAATATCAGCCTGTGATTCAGACAAGCCGGCGTTTAAAAATGCCTGCTTAACGGTTTGCTTCATTTCGTCAAATTTTACCACTGCCATCATATCTCCTTAATATTAACCAGTTAACTGTTTGATTTTCGGGAAAGGCGGCACGTTACCATTACTACATCCCTGGCGATTTTCACCCGTGTTCCTTTCAGTATGCTTTTTTGCTGGAAATCAAGTTATGCCCCGCACCATTACCATACAAGTATGCGCAACGTGAAACATGCCCGGCTTCACAAAAAAGACACTGGGGGCTGAAGTAAAAGAGAGAAGATAAGGACGGCAAAAAGAGCCAACTGCCTGCTATGCTTAGGGTTTTCCAAAGAGACATTAAGACGCGATATTGTTCAGCGAAAGTTATAAATCCTTGACCCGGCGTGACAAACTCCTTTTCGCCTGATGAAAATCATTCGCATTCGCCAGCCTTTATGATAAGTTGCATTAAAAATACAACTTATCATGGAGACGCAGACATGAGCGCAAGTGAGAAAGCCGGACACACCTTCTTAGCAAGCCTTGGGAAGACCCGTTTGCGGCCCGGCGGCGCTGAGGCGACCGAGTGGTTGTTCAACCAGTCAAACCTCACGCCGGAGAGCATAGTGCTGGAAGTCGCCTGCAATATGGGCACCACCTCCATCGAGCTGGCGCAGCGCTTTGGCTGCAGGATATACGCCGTCGATATGGATAAAAACGCGTTGATGAAGGCGCGGCAAAACGTCGCTGCCGCCGGTCTGCAGGATAAAATCCAGGTGCTGGAAGCCAACGCCACCAGGCTGCCCTTCGCCGACGATGCCTTCGACGTAGTGATTAACGAAGCGATGCTCACCATGTATGTGGACAAAGCCAAAACCCGGCTGATCGATGAGTACTATCGGGTGCTCAAACCCGGCGGTCGCCTGCTGACGCACGACATCATGTTTACCCGCGAACGCCTGGAGGCGGGCGGGCAGACGCAGCTGGAAGAGATTGTGAAATCCAACGTCAGCCCGATGACCCACGCTTCGTGGAAAGAGCTGTTTATCGCCAGCGGTTTCCGGTCGGTCAATACCCACCACGGCGCGATGTCCCTGATGTCACCAAGGGGGCTGATTCGCGACGAAGGCCTGGCGCGCACGGCGAAAATCCTGTTTAACGGCCTGCGCACCCGTGAGAACCGGACGCGCTTTTTGGGGATGTTCCGCTTCTTCCGCCGTAACCGCCATCAGCTGAACTATATCGCCTGCTGCTCGCGGAAATAAATCTCCCGCGCCGAGCTGTATCAGTGCTTACCGCGCCCACGCAAACCATGACGAAGATGCCCCGGCAAGCTGTACTCCCCTATAAACAAAAAGGGGCTTGCCGCCCCCTTTCTTTTAACCTGATAAATAAAGCGCCAGCCAAAGCCAGCACCCAATTCAACGGTTATCCCCGCTGCGCCGTCAGCTCGGCAATACGCACGATCACCGCCACCGCTTTTTCCATCCCTTCCAGCGTGACAAACTCGTGTTTGCCGTGGTAGTTGTAGCCGCCGGTGAACAGGTTCGGACACGGCAGGCCTTTAAAGGACAGCTGCGCGCCGTCGGTGCCGCCGCGGATGGGTTTCATGATCGGCTCGATGTCGCAGTCGAGCATGGCCTGGCGCGCCACATCCACAATGTACGGGTGCTCCGCCACTTTCTCGCGCATGTTGTAGTAGCTGTCTTCAATAACCAGCTCGATGTAGCAGTCCGGATGCAGGCCTTTGCCCACTTTCCTGGCGATATCCATCATTTTGCGTTTGCGCGCTTCAAACTGCTCGCGGTCAAAATCGCGAATGATGTAGTGCATCTCCGCTTTATCTACCGAACCTTTAATGCCGTGCAGATGATAAAACCCTTCGTAGCCTTCGGTGCACTCCGGGCTTTCGTTAGCCGGCACCTCCGCGTGAATGCGGGCGGCGAGCGAGAGCGCATTTACCATCACGCCTTTGGCCGTGCCCGGATGGACGTTGTTGCCGACGATTTTGATGGTTACCGACGCGGCGTTGAAGTTTTCGCATTCCAGCTCGCCCACGCCGCCGCCGTCTACGGTATAGGCCCAGCGGGCATCAAAGGCCTCCACGTCAAAGTATTTCGCGCCCTTGCCTACCTCTTCATCCGGCGTGAAGGCCACGCGAATATCGCCGTGCGGGATATTTTTTTCTTTCAGTACCGCCAGCGCCGTCATGATTTCCGCCACGCCCGCTTTATCGTCGGCGCCCAGCAGCGTTTTACCGTCGGTGGTGATAAGCGTCTGCCCCAGCAGCTGGTGCAAAACGGGGAACATCACCGGCGAGAGCACCTCGTCGCCGATGCCCAGCGCGATATCTCCGCCGCGATAATTCTCGACGATCTGCGGATTAACGTTTTTGCCGGTGAAATCCGGCGCGGTATCAACATGAGAGATAAAGCCAATGGCCGGAACCGTTTTTGCGATATTAGACGCAAGCGTGCCCATAACGGTACCGTGCTCGCCTAAGGTGACGTTTACCAGCCCCAGCTCTTCCATCTGCTCTTTTAGTAAACGCAACAGCTTCCACTGCCCTTCGGTGCTCGGCACCTGTTTAACGCCGGGCTTAGACTGAGTATCCAGTGAGACGTAATGCAAAAAACGCTCAAGTAATTTATCCATTTAGCCACCCTCATCTTTTGTGACGTTATTATCATTAAGGCGCTGACGTTAAATATTGCGTCAGGTCACTTTTAGCCCGGTACGCGCGAAAATAGTCATCTTCGCAGCCAATGCATTAAACGTAGTTGAAATACAGGCACATCGGGACATCAAGGATTGGCGATTTCAGGACTTTGCCGTAGAATGCCAGCCCTTATTGAATGTGCCAGACCTCAAGGTGGTTACTCACAAACCCCGCATCAATGGATCATCCGATGCGTTATTTATGGGACAGCGTAAAAAATTGAATACACAGCAACGTTTGCTCTCACCGCTGGTGCGCCTTGCGGGTGTCGGCAAGGGCTTTGATGGTAAAACCGTTATTTCGGACTTCTCGCTCACCATTAATCATGGTGAGTTCCTGACGCTGCTCGGCCCTTCCGGCTGCGGCAAAACCACCGTTCTGCGCCTGATTGCCGGGCTGGAAAACGTCGATACGGGCACCATTTCGCTCGAAGACCAGGACATCACAAACGTTGCGGCGGAGCATCGCCACGTCAACACCGTATTCCAGAGCTATGCCCTGTTTCCGCATATGACCGTGTTTGAGAACGTCGCCTTCGGCCTGAGGATGCAAAAAACCCCCGCCGCCGACATTACCCCGCGCGTGACGGAAGCCCTGAAGATGGTGCAGCTCGAATCCTTTGCGCAACGCCTGCCCCACCAGCTTTCCGGCGGCCAGCAGCAGCGCGTTGCCATCGCCCGCGCGGTGGTCAATAAACCCCGCCTGCTGCTGCTCGATGAATCCCTTTCCGCGCTGGACTACAAGCTGCGCAAGCAGATGCAGAACGAGCTGAAAGCGCTGCAGCGCAAGCTTGGCATCACCTTCGTATTCGTCACCCACGATCAGGAAGAGGCGCTGACGATGTCGGACCGTATCGTGGTGATGCGCGACGGCCGTATCGAGCAGGACGGCACGCCGCGTGAAATCTATGAAGAGCCGAAGAACCTGTTCGTGGCGAGCTTCATTGGCGAGATCAATATTTTCCACGCGACCGTTATCGAGCGCATCGACGAACAGCGCGTGCGGGCAAACGTAGAAGGCCGCGAATGCAATATTTTCGCCGGGCTGCCGGTGACGCCGGGGCAAAAGCTGAACGTCCTGCTGCGCCCGGAGGACCTGCGCGTTGAAGAGATCAACGACACAAGCGTGGCCGACGGCCTGATTGGCTACGTGCGCGAGCGCAACTATAAAGGGATGACGCTTGAGTCGAGCGTCGAGCTGGAAAACGGCAAGATGGTGATGGTGAGCGAGTTCTTTAACGAAGACGATCCGGACTTCGATCACTCCCTCGATCAGAAAATGGCCGTGACCTGGGTTGAAAGCTGGGAGGTTGTGCTGGCTGATGAAAAACTCGCGTAAGTTCCAGAACGGGGTGATCGCCACCGTTGTCGGCTGGCTGGTGCTGTTCGTTTTCCTGCCTAACCTGATGATTATCGGCACCAGTTTCCTGACCCGCGACGATGCGAATTTTGTCAGCATGGTTTTCACGCTGGATAACTACGCGCGTCTGGCCGATCCGCTCTACGCCCAGGTGCTGCTGCACTCGCTTAATATGGCGCTGATAGCAACGCTTGCCTGCCTGGCGCTGGGCTATCCCTTTGCCTGGTTTCTGGCCCGCCTGCCGGAACGCGTGCGTCCGCTGCTGCTGTTCCTGCTTATCGTGCCCTTCTGGACCAACTCGCTGATCCGCATCTACGGGCTGAAAATCTTTCTTAGCACCAAAGGCTACCTCAACGCCTTTCTGCTGTGGCTTGGGGTTATCGATACGCCCATTCGCATCATGTATACCGAAAGCGCGGTTATCCTCGGGCTAATCTATATCCTGCTGCCGTTTATGGTGATGCCGCTGTACTCCAGCATCGAGAAGCTCGACAAGCCGCTGCTGGAAGCGGCGCGCGACCTCGGCGCCGGCAAGCTGCAAACCTTTATACGCATCATTCTTCCGCTGACCATGCCGGGCATTATTGCCGGCTGTTTGCTGGTGATGCTGCCGGCGATGGGGCTGTTCTACGTTTCCGATCTAATGGGCGGGGCAAAAAACCTGCTGATCGGCAACGTGATTAAAATCCAGTTCCTGAACATTCGCGACTGGCCGTTTGGCGCGGCCACCAGCATCACGCTTACGCTGGTGATGGGCTTTATGCTGCTGATTTACTGGCGTGCGGCGCGCCTGCTTAACAAAAAGGTGGAATTAGAATGATCGGTCGCCTGTTTCGCTCTGTCTTTATGACCGCCGTCTATGCCTGGCTTTACATCCCGATAATCATTCTGATCGTCAACTCCTTCAACAGTTCGCGCTTCGGCATCAACTGGCAGGGGTTTACCACCGGCTGGTACAGCCTGCTGGTAAATAACGACAGCCTGCTGCAGGCCGCGCAGCACTCCCTGACGATGGCCGTGTTTTCCGCCACTTTCGCCACGCTGATTGGCTCGCTGACGGCGGTCGCGCTGTATCGCTATCGCTTTCGCGGCAAGCCTTTCGTTAGCGGCATGCTGTTTGTGGTGATGATGTCGCCGGATATCGTGATGGCGATTTCCCTGCTGGTGCTGTTTATGCTGCTGGGCATTTCGCTCGGCTTCTGGTCGCTGCTGTTCTCGCATATCACCTTCTGCCTGCCGTTTGTGGTGGTGACCGTCTATTCGCGCCTGAAAGGCTTTGATGTGCGGATGCTGGAAGCGGCGAAAGATCTGGGCGCCGGCGAGATAACCATTCTGCGCAAAATCATCATGCCGCTGGCGATGCCCGCCGTCGCCGCCGGCTGGCTGCTCAGCTTTACCCTGTCGATGGACGACGTGGTGGTCTCCTCGTTTGTTACCGGGCCGAGCTATGAAATCTTACCGTTGAAGATCTATTCGATGGTGAAGGTCGGCGTGTCGCCCGAGGTGAACGCGCTGGCAACCATTTTATTAGTACTGTCGCTGGTTCTGGTTCTGGCCCTCCCAGCTCATCCTTCGTGATAAAACTAAAATTCAGGGGACGTTTAAATGAAAAAATGGTCACGCCACCTGCTTGCTGCGGGCGCTCTGGCGCTTGGCGTCAGCGCCGCGCATGCCGACGACGGCAAGACGCTGTACTTCTACAACTGGACCGAGTACGTGCCGCCGGGCCTGCTTGAGCAGTTCACCAAAGAGACGGGCATTAAAGTTATCTATTCGACCTACGAGTCGAATGAAACCATGTACGCCAAGCTCAAAACCTACAAGGACGGCGCCTACGATTTGGTGGTGCCGTCCACCTACTTTGTGGCGAAGATGCGCAAAGAAGGGATGATCCAGAAGATCGACAAGAGCAGGCTGAGCAACTTTAAAAATCTCGACCCGGAGATGCTGAACAAGCCGTTCGATCCGAATAACGACTACTCCATTCCGTATATCTGGGGCGCTACCGCCATCGGCGTTAACAGCGAGGCTATCGATCCGAAGACGGTGACCAGCTGGGCGGACCTGTGGAAGCCGGAATACAAGCAGAGCCTGCTGCTGACCGACGATGCGCGCGAGGTCTTCCAGGTGGCGCTGCGCAAGCTGGGCTATTCCGGCAATACCACCGATCCGAAAGAGATCGAGGCGGCGTACCACGAGCTGCAAAAACTGATGCCGAACGTTGCGGCGTTCAACTCCGATAACCCGGCGAATCCGTACATGGAAGGCGAAGTGAACCTCGGCATGGTGTGGAACGGCTCCGCGTACGTCGCGCGCCAGTCCGGCACGCAGCTGGATATCGTCTGGCCGAAGGAAGGCGGCATTTTCTGGATGGATAACCTGTCCATTCCGGCAAATGCGAAAAACGTCGACGGCGCGCTGAAGCTGATTAACTTCCTGCTGCGCCCGGACGTGGCGAAACAGGTTGCCGAAACCATCGGCTACCCGACGCCAAACCTCGAAGCGCGCAAGCTGCTGCCAAAAGAAGTGGCGGAAGATAAAACGCTGTATCCGGACGAAGCGGTGCTGAAGAACGGGGAGTGGCAGAACGACGTGGGCGACGCCAGCGCGCTCTATGAGTCTTACTACCAGAAGCTGAAGGCGGGACGCTAACGCTAAAAGCGGTGGATGACGCTGCGTTTATCCGCCCTACGGAGATTTGTAGGGCGGATAATACAGTCTTCTGTAGGACGGATAAGCCTGCGCCATCCGCCTTATTTGCACAGCCCTTTCAGTAGCCTTTCCACATACTCCGGCACCACTTCGCTCGCCAGTCCGTAATGCTTCTCTTCGAACTCGCTGCCCACCTGGCTTGGCTCAAGGTTCAGCTCAACGGTATGCGCGCCCTGTAAACGCGCCTCGTGTACGAAACCTGCCGCCGGATAAACGTGGGCCCGAGGTGCCGATGGCGATGAAATAATCCGCCGTTGCCAGCGCCTGATAAATATCGTCCATGCCCAGCGGCATTTCACCAAACCACACCACGTGCGGGCGCAGCGGCGCAGAAAGCTGGCAGCAGTGGCAGCGGTCTTCCAGGGTCACGTCGCCCTTCCACTCTAGTATCTGGCCGCTTTGCGCGCAGCGCACTTTCAGCAGCTCGCCGTGCATATGGATGATGTTTTTGTTGCCCGCGCGTTCGTGCAGGTTGTCGATATTCTGCGTCACCAGCATGAAATGGTCGCCAAGCTCCTCTTCGAGCCTCGCCAGCGCCAGATGGGCGGCGTTGGGCTTGATTTCAGCCTGCTGGAGCTGCCGGCGGCGAGCGTTGTAAAACGCCTGCACCAGGGCGGGATCGCGGGCAAAGCCTTCCGGCGTGGCGACGTCCTCCACGCGGTGCTCTTCCCACAGGCCATCCGTTGCGCGAAAGGTCCGAATCCCCGACTCGGCGGAGATGCCCGCGCCGGTCAGTACCACTACTCTTGGTTTTTCCATCGCTTCAGGTCCAGGTATGTCTCTGAAAAAAGCACGCTGGCGCAAACGCTGGCGCAGCAGACGTTTATTTTTGCGAAACCGGCTCAGCCGGTGTTGTCGACGCGATAGCATATTTTACTCCGTGAGATGGAGGAATGCGGCGCCGCGCATGCCGCCGGCATCGCCATGACGCGCGGGCTCAATACGCGGCGCTTTGGCAACCGGCAATAAGTATTTTGGCAAACGCGATGGCAGCTGCTGATAAATCCCGGAAAAATTCGACAGTCCTCCGCCAATCACCACCAGATGCGCATCCACTGCGGTAAGCAGGCTGCCCAGGCAAACGGCCAGCAGTTCAAGGAAGCGGTCGACGTGCGCGGCCGCTTTTTCATCGCCTGCATAGTATCGGGTGACGATCTCCTTCGCTTCAAGTGGTTCAGAGTAGAAGTGTTGGTACAGCCATGCAAATCCGCGTCCGGAAAGATAGTTTTCGATGCAGCCGTGCTGGCCGCAGCCGCAGCGCGTCAAAGGGATATCGCGCCCCAGCACGTTAAGCGCGTCTACCGGCAGGCGGGTGTGGCCGAACTCGCCGGTAATGTAGTTGCGCCCGGTAACGGATTTGCCGTTGACAATGATACCGCCGCCCACGCCGGTGCCGAGGATGAGCCCCATCACCACCGGATAGCGGCGAAACTCGTCGTCCCAGGCCTCGGAGAGCGCAAAGCAGTTGGCGTCGTTATCCAGACGCACCTCGCGTTCCAGCAGCGCCGTGAGATCGGCTTTCAGCGGCCTGCCGTTCGCGGCGGGGACGTTTGCGGCATACAGCGTGCCGTCGTCCGTTACCGGCATGCCGGGAATGCCGATGCCCACCGATCCCCTGATGCCAAAACGGCTATCGGCCTCCTTCACCAGAGATCCGATAGCCGCTAAAAAGTTTTCGTAACCGTCGTGCGGGGTGGGAACGCGCTTTTCCCATTGCAGCCGACGTTCCCTGTCATAGACTCCAAGAGCCATTTTCGTGCCGCCAATGTCGAATCCGTAATACATCGCTGCTGCTCCCCTCGTTTTTTTAGATTTTATTGCCCACTCAGTACGCGCGCCGGATCGATATTGCTGGCGCGTCTAGCCGGATACCAGCTGGCAAGCAGGCTCAGCAGCAGCGCGGTGACCAGCACGTAGAAGACGTCCAGCCAGTGCAGTTCCGACGGCAGGAAATCGATAAAGTAAATATCGCCGGACAGGAAGCGATGGGCCGATAAGCTTTTCAACCACGTTGATAAGGTTGGTCAGCTGCCAGGAGGCCAGCACGCCGACGATAACCCCGCTCACGCTGCCAAAAAGGCCCGCCAGCAGGCCGTACCAGACGAAAATGGCGCGAATCAGCCCGTCTTTCGCCCCCAGCGTGCGCAGCACGGCGATGTCGCTGCTCTTGTCTTTTACCGCCATCACCAGCGTGGAAACGATGTTAAAGCAGGCGACGCCGATAACCAGCACCATCGCCAGATACATAATGGCGCGGATCATCTGGATGTCGCGGTACATATAGCCGTAGGTGCCAATCCAGCTCTTGATGTACACATAAGAGTTGGTGACCTCACCCGCGTCGCGCACCAGCTTATTGGCGGCAAACACGTCGTTCACCTTGATGGCGATACCCGTGACACTGTCACCCATATCCAGATAGCCCTGCGCATCGCTCATCGGCACCATCGCGAAGCTGTGATCGAGCTGTCCGCTCAGCGCTAAAATGCCGGTAACCTGCAGACGAACGCGCTTCGGCTGGGAAAGCTTCGTGCCGCCGTCGTTGTTCGGGATCATGATGGAAAGCCAGTCGCCCTGCTTAACCTTCAGGGCGTCCGCCACGCCTTTACCGATGATGATCTGCTGCTGGCCCGCTTTGAAATCCTGCCAGGCGTTGTTCTGCACGTACTGCGGCAGCGCGCTGAGCCGCGATTCCTGCGTTGGATCGACGCCCTTCACCTGTATAGCGCGCAGGTTCGCGCCGTTTTCCACCAGGCCCGTAAAGTTGATGTACGGCGCGGCGGCGGCGATCCCCTTCACCTTCTCAACGCGCTGCAGCACGCCGTTCCAGTCGTGGAAAGGCTGGTTAACCGGCTCGATCTCGCCGTGCGGCACAACCGCCAGAATACGGTTATTGAGCTCGCGCTCGAAGCCGTTCATGGCGCTCAGGCCGACGATCAATACCGCCACGCCCAGCGCGATGCCAATCGTTGAGATAACGGAAATCAGCGAAACCATGCCGCTGCGGCGGCGCCCGCGGCTAAAACGCAGGCCGATTAAGAGTGAGAGCGGCGAGGCCATCAATCAGCCCCCATCAGGGTTAATTCGTGGGTCAGGCGGCCATCGCGCATTTCAAGCTGGCGCGACATGCGCTTAGCCAGCTGCAGATCGTGCGTCACCACCAAAAACGCCGTGCCCTGGCGCACGTTCAGCTCGCCGAGCAGCTCGAAGATGCTGTCCGCGTTGCGGGCGTCGAGGTTGCCGGTTGGCTCGTCCGCCAGCACCAGACGCGGGTTGTTCACCAGCGCACGGGCAATGGCCACGCGCTGGCGCTCGCCGCCGGACAGCTCGGAAGGCCGGTGGCTGCTGCGGTGTGCCAGGCCTACGGCTTTAAGCATGTCCAGCGCGCGCTGTCTGGTTTCGTCGGTGTTCTTTTTGCCGATCAGCAGCGGCATGGCGACGTTTTCCATCGCCGTAAAGTCCGGCAGCAGATGGTGGAACTGGTAGATAAAGCCCAGCTCGCGGTTGCGCAGCTCCGCTTTTGCCGACGAAGAGAGCGAGCTCATCGCCTGGCCGTTAAAAATCACATCGCCGGAGGTTGGCGTATCCAGGCCGCCAAGCAGATGCAGCAGGGTGCTTTTGCCGGAGCCGGAGCTGCCGACAATCGCCATCAGCTCGCCCGCGTTGATGCTGAAGCTGACATCGTGCAGCACGTCCGTCTGCACCTTGCCTTCCTGGTAGCGTTTGCACAGCTTGTCACACTGCAACAGGACAGAATTACTCATAACGTAAAGCCTCGGCGGGAAGAGTCGCGGCAGCGCGCCACGAAGGATAAAGCGTGGATAACAGCGCAACGGCCATCGCGACGATGGCAATCACAATCACCTGTACGGGCTCGATGGCCACGGGCAGCGTGGCGCCATCAAGCAGAGCGCCGATAATCGGCATTAAATTATTAAGCTGGCTTGCGAGAAGCGCGCCGAGCAGCGCGCCGAGCAAGGCGCCTATCACCCCGGCGCTGGCGCCCTGCACCATAAACACCGCCATGATCTGACGGCGGGTCAGGCCCTGGGTCTGCAGAATGGCGACTTCGCCCTGCTTCTCCATCACCAGCAGGCCCAGCGAGGTAATAATGTTAAAGGCGGCGACGGCGACAATCAGGCTCAGCAGCAGGCCCATCATGTTCTTTTCCATGCGCACGGCCTGGAAAAGCTCGCCTTTACGCTCGCGCCAGTCTTTCCATTCGGTGCCCTGCGGCAGCTTCTGGCTGCTCAGCACGTCCACCTGCAGCGGCTCGGCGAGCCACAGCCGCCAGCCGGTGATATTGCCCAGCGGGTAGCGCATCAGGCGGGAAGCGTCCTGCTGGTTAACCAGCATCTGGTAGCCGTCCACCTCGCTGTTGGCGGCAAAGGTCCCGATAACGGTGAACAGGCGCTGGCTGGGCACGCGGCCCATCGGCGTAAACTGGCTGGCGGACGGCACCATAATGCGAATGCTGTCGCCGCGTTTGATGCCAAGCTGTCCGGCAAGCTGCTCGCCTAAAATGACGTTGTACTGCCCCGCCTGCAGATCGGTTTGCTTCACGTTCACCAGATAGGGCGACAGCGGATCTTTTTCCTCCGGCTGAATGCCGAGCATGACGCCCACGGCCACGCTGCGCGCGCTTTGCAGCACCACGTCGCCGGTGGTTATCGGCGCAATGCGCGTCACGCCCTGCAGCCTGAGCTGCGATGCGGGAAGTTTTTCAGGATTGATGGAGCCGCTGGTCGAGGTGACCATCGCCTGGGGCATTAGCCCGAGAATGTTGTTGGTGAGCTCGCGCTCAAAGCCATTCATTACCGAAAGCACTGTCACCAGGGCCATCACGCCAAGCGTAATGCCGATGGTGGACAGCCAGGAGACAAAGCGACCGAAGCGGTCCGATGCTCGCCCGCGCATGTAGCGCAGGCCTATAAATAACGCGACAGGTTGATACATGAAGTCCGTCTTGTTGCAGTTGGCTTAAGCGAAGTAGGCGAGAAGTATAAACGAAGCGTGTCTAACGAACATAACTAATTATAAACCTACGGAATATCCTAAAACACCCCGGCCGGCGGCAAAAACAGATTAATCGAGTTAAAAAGCGCCGGGTCTTCCCTCACCCTGCAGGCCACGGATTTATTAATACGAGGCTCTCTTTGCGGCATGAAAAACAAGCAACTGTGGATTAACCACATCAAAGGGCTGTGCATCTGCCTGGTGGTGATTTACCATTCGGTGATCACTTTTTATCCCCACCTGACGGCGCTGCCGGCCGGCCTGACGACCTACGTCGCCAAAAGCTGGATATATCTGAATTTATACCTGGCGCCGTTCCGCATGCCGGTCTTTTTCTTTATCTCCGGCTATCTGATTCACCGCTACATTGAGCAGGTGAAATGGCAGGCGTGCATTGATAAGCGCATCTGGAATATTTTTTACGTGCTGGTGCTGTGGGGCGTTCTGCAGTGGCTTGGGATCACGCTTATCAATCAATGGCTGGCCCCGGATCTGGTGCGCAACCCCGCCTCAAACGCGGCCTACTCCGAAACGCTGCTGCAGTTCGCGGTCAGCATGGCGAAAGCGAGCACCAGCCTGTGGTATCTGTACGCGCTGGTGGTCTATTTTATGGTGTTCAAGCTGCTGCGCGCCTTTAAAGTGCCGGTGCTTGTCGCCCTGCTTGCCATCAACGTAGTGATTAGCTTTATGCCGCTGCCCTGGTGGGGAATGAACAGCGTGGCGCGCAATATGTTCTACTACGGCCTGGGCGCCTGGTTCGGGCCGCAGCTGATGGCCTGGATGAAAGATTTCAGCCTCCGCCGGCATCCTTTGCCGTGCGCGCTGGCGGTTATCGGCTCGCTTGCGCTGTATCTGGTCAACGTGCCGGTGGCTATCTCCGTGGTATCGATTTTCGTCATTATGAAAATTTTCTATACGCTGGATAACTGGCGCGAAAGCCGTCCGGAAGCCTTTCTCAACGTCGTGGGCTCCAACACCATCGCGATTTACACCACGCACCGCATCGTTATCGAGGCGCTGAGCCTGTTTACCCTCGCGCAGATTAACCAGGCAGAGCTGTCCGGCCATCTGGTGCTGGCGATTTTGCTGGTTTACCCGTTCGTAAGCCTTGCCGTCTGCACGCTGACCGGCCTCGGCTTCAGAAAATTATCGGCCGCGTTGTTCGGCGATATGTTTTTCTCCCCACCCGCTAAACTGGTACCTGCTGCCTCAGCAAACTGATACCGGTACGAAAACGCTTCGCTTACTCGCCCGGCCCCTGCCCGGTGCGATTAAGCGAAGCTATTCGTCGATTGGGTTGCTTTGGCAAAGTGATCACGGATAATAATAACTATCTGAAGTTCATGGACCAATGCACAAGGTGCAACCTGAGAGATTCCGATTCCGCTATGCCTGAACATTACCGCTATTCCTTACCTGTTAAAGCCGGCGATCAACGCCATCTCGGTGAGCTCACCGGTTCCGCCTGCGCAACAGAGGTGGCCGAAATTGTTGAACGCCACGGCGGTCCGGTGGTGTTAGTCGCGCCCGATATGCAAAACGCCCTGCGCCTGCACGACGAGATAAGCCAGTTCACCGACAGCCTGGTGATGAATCTCGCCGACTGGGAAACGCTGCCGTATGACAGCTTCTCGCCGCACCAGGAAATTATCTCTTCGCGCCTGTCCACGCTTTATCAGCTGCCGACCATGCAGCGCGGCGTGCTGATCATGCCGGTAAACACCCTGATGCAGCGCGTTTGCCCGCACAGCTACCTGCACGGCCACGCGCTGGTGATGAAAAAAGGCCAGCGCCTTTCCCGGGACAATTTGCGCAGCCAGCTTGAGCAGGCCGGCTACCGCAGCGTGGATCAGGTGATGGAGCACGGCGAGTTTGCCACGCGCGGCGCGCTGCTGGATTTATACCCGATGGGCAGCAGCCAGCCGTACCGCATCGACTTTTTCGACGACGAAATCGACAGCCTGCGTATCTTTGACGTGGATACCCAGCGCACGCTTGAAGAAGTGGAAGCGATTAATTTACTGCCCGCGCACGAGTTTCCGACGGATAAAGCCGCCATCGAACTGTTCCGCAGCCAGTGGCGCGACAGGTTCGACGTGAAGCGTGAAGCGGAGCATATCTACCAGCAGGTCAGCAAAGGCACCCTGCCCGCCGGGATCGAGTACTGGCAGCCGCTGTTTTTCAGCGAGCCGCTGCCGCCGCTGTTCAGCTACTTCCCGAAAAACACCCTGGTGGTGAATACCGGCGACCTGGAAACCAGCGGCGAGCGTTTCTGGCTTGACGCCACCTCGCGCTTTGAGAACCGCGGCGTGGATCCGATGCGCCCGCTTCTGCCGCCGGAAAACCTGTGGCTGCGCGTGGATGAGCTGTTCAGCGAGCTGAAAACCTGGCCGCGCATCCAGCTGAAAACCGAAAAGCTGGCCGATAAAGCCGCAAACACCAACCTGGGCTACCACACGCTGCCCGATCTGGCGGTGCAGGCGCAAAACAAAGCCCCGCTCGATAACCTGCGTAAATTCCTCGAGTCTTTCGACGGCCCGGTGGTTTTCTCGGTGGAAAGCGAGGGCCGCCGCGAGGCGCTGGGCGAGTTACTTTCGCGTATTAAGGTCGCGCCGAAGCGTATTTATCGTCTGGATGACGCCGAAGATCGCGGCCGCTACCTTATGCTCGGCTCCAGCGAACATGGATTTATTGACACGCTGCGCAACCGCGCGCTGATTTGCGAAAGCGATCTGCTCGGGGAGCGCGTCAGCCGTCGCCGCCAGGACAAACGGCGCGCCATCAACCCGGACACGCTGATTCGCAACCTGGCCGAGCTGCGCACCGGACAGCCGGTTGTGCACCTTGAGCACGGCGTCGGCCGCTATGCCGGCCTGACCACGCTGGAAGCCGGCGGCATCACCGCTGAATACCTGATGCTGACCTACACGGGCGACGCGAAACTGTACGTGCCCGTTTCGTCGCTGCATCTGATCAGCCGCTATGCGGGCGGCGCGGAAGAAAGCGCGCCGCTGCACAAGCTCGGCAGCGACGCCTGGTCCCGCGCGCGGCAGAAAGCCGCGGAAAAAGTGCGCGACGTCGCGGCGGAGCTGCTGGATATCTACGCCCAGCGGGCGGCTAAAGAAGGCTTCGCATTTAAGTACAACCGCGAGCAATACCAGCTGTTCTGCGACAGCTTCCCGTTTGAAACCACGCCGGATCAGGCGCAGGCGATTAACGCCGTTATCAGCGATATGTGCCAGCCGCTGGCCATGGACCGGCTCGTTTGCGGCGACGTTGGCTTCGGGAAAACCGAGGTGGCGATGCGCGCCGCCTTCCTTGCCGTAGAAAATAACAAGCAGGTCGCCGTGCTGGTGCCCACCACCCTGCTGGCGCAGCAGCACCTGGATAACTTCCAGGACCGTTTCGCCAACTGGCCGGTGCGCGTGGAGATGCTGTCGCGTTTTCGCAGCGCCAAAGAGCAAACGCAGATCCTTGAAGACGCCCGGGAAGGCAAAGTCGATATTCTCATCGGCACGCACAAGCTGCTGCAAAACGACGTGAAGATGAAGGATCTTGGGCTGCTGATCGTTGATGAAGAGCACCGCTTCGGGGTGCGTCACAAAGAGCGGATCAAGGCGATGCGCGCCGACGTGGATATCCTGACGCTTACCGCAACGCCGATTCCACGCACGCTGAATATGGCGATGAGCGGCATGCGTGACCTGTCAATTATCGCCACGCCGCCGGCTCGCCGTCTGGCGGTAAAAACCTTCGTGCGCCAGTACGACGAGCTGGTGGTGCGCGAAGCGATCCTGCGTGAAGTGCTGCGCGGCGGACAGGTTTATTACCTCTACAACGACGTGGAGAATATTCAGAAAGCGGCGGAACGCCTGGCGGCTTTGGTGCCGGAAGCGCGCGTCGCCATCGGCCACGGCCAGATGCGCGAGCGCGAGCTGG
The DNA here is from genome assembly GCF_051307045.1 of Dryocola mayonis. Taxonomy (NCBI): domain Bacteria; kingdom Pseudomonadati; phylum Pseudomonadota; class Gammaproteobacteria; order Enterobacterales; family Enterobacteriaceae; genus Dryocola; species Dryocola mayonis. Next base: position 1,745,148 of record NZ_CP150452.1, on the reverse strand, counting down.
AGCGGGTGATGAACGATTTCCACCACCAGCGTTTTAACGTGCTGGTGTGCACCACCATTATCGAAACCGGCATCGATATCCCGACGGCGAATACCATTATCATCGAGCGCGCCGACCACTTTGGCCTGGCGCAGCTGCACCAGCTGCGCGGGCCGCGTCGGGCGTTCGCACCATCAGGCCTACGCCTGGCTGCTGACGCCGCATCCGAAGGCGATGACCACGGACGCGCAGAAACGTCTGGAAGCCATCGCCTCGCTGGAAGATTTAGGCGCGGGCTTTGCGTTAGCCACCCACGATTTAGAGATTCGCGGCGCGGGCGAGCTGCTGGGCGAAGGCCAGAGCGGTTCGATGGAAACCATCGGCTTCTCGCTGTATATGGAGATGCTGGAAAACGCCGTCGACGCGCTCAAAGAGGGGCGCGAACCGTCGCTGGAGGATTTGACCAGCAGCCAGACGGAGGTGGAGCTGCGCATGCCGGCCCTGCTGCCGGAGGACTTTATTCCGGACGTCAACACGCGCCTGTCGTTCTACAAACGCATCGCCAGCGCGAAGAGCGGTCACGAGCTCGACGAGCTGAAGGTCGAGCTGATCGACCGCTTTGGCCTGCTGCCGGACGCCGCCCGTAACCTGCTGGATATCGCCGCGCTGCGCCAGCAGGCGCAGAAGCTCGGCGTGCGCAAAATTGAAGGCAATGAGAAAGGCGGGGTGATTGAGTTTGCCGAGAAAAACCATGTCGATCCGGTGTGGCTGATTGGCCTGCTGCAGAAACAGCCGCAGCACTATCGCCTCGACGGCCCGACGCGCCTCAAATTTATGCAGGATCTCGCCGACCGCAAGGCCAGGATGGAGTGGGTGCACAACTTTATGGGCCAGCTTGCGCAGAATACCGCGGCCTAGCCCGGCCTTTTAAGCGCCTTGCCTGCCGGTAAGGCGCTACATATCCTGAAACATTTACACATTCTTTTCAGTACGCCAGGGTTTCCCGACGCGGCCTTCGCGCATAATCCCCGATTAACTCTTTAATAACATTAACCTTAATAAAAAAGGGGCTTAGCGTTATGCGCTCTTTGCAACTCTTCTCCACGCCCGCGCGCTGGCTGATAGCGTTACTGTTCGCCGCGGCCGCGCTGGCTTCCCTTTCGGCCAGCGCGAACTCCTGGCCTTTACCTGCCGCGGGCAGCCGTCTTATCGGGCAAAACGTCTTCCATGTCGTTGCCGACGACGGGGGGTCGCTTGAGGCCATCGCTAAAAAATACAACGTCGGTTTTTTAGCGCTGCTGCAGGCGAACCCAGGGGTCGATCCTTACGTTCCTCGCGCCGGGAGCGTATTAACCATTCCGCGCCAGATGCTGCTGCCTGACGCCCCGCGCGAAGGCCTGGTCGTCAACCTTGCCGAACTGCGCGTCTACTACTATCCGGCGGGTAAAAACAGCGTAACGGTTTATCCTATCGGCATAGGCCAGCTGGGCGGCGATACCATGACGCCAACCATGCAGACCACCGTCTCCGACAAGCGGGCAAATCCCACCTGGACGCCTACCGCGAACATCCGGGCGCGCTATCTGGCTAACGGCATTAAATTGCCTGCCGTGGTGCCCGCGGGGCCGGATAACCCGATGGGGCATCACGCTATCCGGCTCGCGGCTTATGGCGGCGTGTATCTGCTGCACGGCACCAATGCGGATTTTGGCATAGGCATGCGCGTCAGCTCCGGCTGCATCCGCCTGCGCGATAACGACATCAAGGCTCTCTACAAGGAGCTGCCCGTAGGCACGCCGGTACGCATCATCAACGAGCCGATTAAAACCTCCGTTGAGCCGGACGGCCGACGCCTGGTTGAGGTGCACCAGCCGCTGTCGAAGTCGATTAACGACGATCCGAAAGTGCTGCCAATTGTGCTCAGCGAGCGGATGAAGCAGTTCCGGACCGCGCCGGAAACGGACGCGCAGGTTATGGAGCAGGCCATGCAGCATCGCTCCGGCATGCCCGTAGAGGTAAACGCTCACGCGCAGAACGCGGACACTATTTAAGGCTCTTCTCCAACCCATAAGCACCGTCGAGGCGATCGTACGGTGCTTTTTTATCGTCTTTTTTCTGCGTTGATCGCCGGCGTTTTTTCACGACAAACGCTAAGCACCAGCTGACGAAGCCAGCGGTGGGCGGGATCGACTTCCAATCGCGGGTGCCACATCTGCGAAACGGTGATTTCCTGCGTTTTTACCGGCAGCTCAAAAGGCCAGAGCGTTGCAGGCGCTCCGGTTTTGTCGTCGACGGGCGGGTTGATAAGAAAAGAGGCGGGCAGCAAAGCCACCAGATCCGAAGCCTGGGCCACGGCCAGCGCGGCGGGGAAACTCGGCACCCGGGCGGCGATATTGCGCCGCAGTCCAAGCCGGGCCAGCGCCTCGTCCACGGGGCCGATTTTATCTCCGCGGCGGGAAGCAACGACGTGTCCCTGGGCGGCGTAAAGCTCCGGGGTAATTTCAGGGGCCCGCTCAAGCGCATGTCCCTTTCTGACCACGCCAATAAACCTGTCCCTGAACAGCGCCTGCAGGCGGATTTCCGGCCCCATGTTTCCCGGCACGCCAATTTCAAGGTCAACCAGCCCTTCGCGCAAAGCGCCGGACGCCTTCTCAGGCTTTGGCACAAAACACAGGCGCACCAGCGGGGCTGCCTTAGCGGCCGCGGCGATCAGGGAGGCGCCGAGCGCCACGACAAAACCATCGTTGGCGCGCAGGGTAAAAGTGCGTTCAAGGGTGGATAAATTCAGTTCTGACGACGCAGGGCGCAGTACCGAACGCGCCTCAAACACGGTGTTTTGCGTGCGCTCGCGAATTTCTTCGGCGTAGGGCGTCAGCACCATATTCCTCCCGGCCCGCACCAGCAGAGGATCGCCCGTAACGGCGCGAAGCCTGCTCAGCGTTCTGCTCATGGCCGAGGCGCTGAGCCCCAGCCGGCGAGCGGCCGCGGCCACGCTTTGCTGCGCAAGCAGCGCGTTAAGCGCGATCAGCAAATTCAAATCGGGTTCTGTCATCGGCCTTCTCCCGTTATATATGGCGCCAGATGCACATTATAAGTGCAAACGCTGCGCCTTCCGCCTTATCTGTCGCATGAGTATATTCCCCGGACTGACTCTATTCACCCACTGCAGGCCATCTTCTCCCGCCGGAGCGATGGCTGAGGACATCCCTTATGGAACTTTTCTCCAGCAAACCTGGCGACGACGGGCTTCCCGGCCGTGAACGAGCCTTCGCTATGGCGGCCGTTATGACCGTCACCGCGATGGGCGTTTTCGACGGCTCCGTGGTCAATATCGCCCTGCCGCAGATCGCCCGTTCACTGAACGTGTCCCCGGCGGCGGCGGTCTGGGTCGCAAACGGCTATCTTTTATCCGCGGCGATGACGCTGGCGATCTTCGCCGCGCTCGCCGCCCGGCTGGGCTTTCGCACGCTTTTCGTCCTCGGGCTTGGCCTCTTTACGCTGTCTTCTCTTGGCTGCGCCCTGTCCTCTTCGCTTGCGGCCCTGACCGGCATGCGCCTGTTGCAGGGCGTTGGCGGAGCGGCAACCCTGAGCATCGCCCCGGCCATTCTGCGCACGGTTTTCCCCGGCCGTCTGCTGGGGCGCATTCTGGGCCTTAACGCCCTGCTGATTGCCGCCAGCACCGCCATAGCCCCCGTGCTGGGCGGCACTATGCTCTCCGCTTTAAGCTGGCAATGGCTCTTTGTCATCAACGTTCCGCTGGGCGCTATCGCTATGGCGCTCGCCCTGCGGGCCATTCCCGGCAGGTCCCAGGCGGCAAATAAACCTTTTGATTTCGCCGGGGCTATTTTATCGGCCGTTATGCTGGGCGGGCTGATCCTTGCCGCCAACGCGTTTTCTCAGGCGGGGAGCCGGGGAGCCGCTTCTTCAACGCTGACCGCGGCCGTGGCTTATGGGCTCGTCGCGCTTATCGCCGGCGGGATGTTTATCCGCTGCCAGCGCCGCGCCGCAAGCCCTCTTCTGCCGCTGGAAATATTCTGCTCTGCCCGGTTTTCACTGGCGGCGCTAACCTCGCTGGGCCTCCTTTGTCAGCCAGGGAATGACCTTCGTGGCGCTGCCCTTCCTGTTCCAGAGCGTTTACGGGTACAGCGCCTTCGCCTCAGCGCTGCTGTTTCTGCCCTGGCCGGCGGGAATAGCGCTCGTCGCGCCGCACGCGGGCCGGCTGGCCGATCGCTGTTCGCCGGCGGTCATCTCAACCGTCGGGCTGTGCCTGTTCGCCTGCGGGCTGGTTTTGCTGGCGCAGCTTCCTGAACACGCGCAGGCATGGGATGTCGGCGCGCGAAGCCTGCTGTGCGGCATTGGTTTCGGCTGCTTTCAAAGCCCGAACAATCGTGAAATGCTGTCAAACGTTGCCCATGAACACAGCGGGTATGCTTCAGGCGTGCTGGCGATAGTGCGAACCTTCGGCCAGTGCCTGGGCACGGCTTTCGTGGGGGTGATTTTATCGCTGGTGGCGCAGCCCGCGCTGAATAATGTCATTCAGCAGGATCTGGCGGTGCGCCTGAGCCTGTGGGTGGCCGCGGCCGCAACCCTTGTGGCTATAGCCTTCAGCATAAGCCGCCTGCGGCGTCTCTCTAAACAGCGTAAGCCTGTCTGATGAAGAGGCTATAAAAAGCAAAAGCACCGAACGAGGGTATCGTCGGTGCTTTTGCTTTTTTTAAGGCCCCGTCTTTCGACAAGGCCTTTTGTGGCGTGGCATATGAGGGAGGCGCGTTGAGGGTTACGCCCTTGCTGTTATTTATAGATAACAGCGGTGCCGTGCAGCGTGTTGGGACCGGTTACGGAAGTGATGCGGAACGATTTAGCGCCCATCTCATCCGCTTTAGCCGCCAGCTGGTCTTCCAGCGAGCCCAGGTTAGTCCCGGCGTTTGCACTGATAGTGCCGACTTTCTGTTGGTCAGCAGGGCTTGCCTGTACTTCTACAGCCGCAAGGCTTGCGAATGACACTGAACTAAGCAGAGCAGCAGCGATAAGGGTTTTTACGTTTTTCATGATAGATGCCTTCAGCAGGTGTTTAGATGCCGTTAACCTATTTAGTTAACGATCGATATATAAATCATAAACGTGATCTGCATCACGCGTCAACACCATTTTATAATGACTATTAACTAATTCATAAAAGCATTATTTTTCATCATCATATGAAAAATTTATTTTTAGACAGAAGCTGCTGGCTACCGGAGAAGATAGTTTTTATAATGATCGCTCACTAAACAGACAAAGGTTAAACGGCAAATATGTCTACTGACGCAAGCACGCTCAAAAAAAGCCGTGGCCGACCGAAGGTGTTCGACAGGGAAGCAGCACTCGACAAGGCCATGGCTTTGTTCTGGCAGCATGGCTATGAAGCGACCTCAATGGCGCATCTGGTGGAAGCAACCGGCGCGAAAGCGCCTACGCTCTATGCGGAATTCACCAATAAAGAGGGGCTGTTCCGGGCCGTGCTCGACCACTACATCGCCCGCTTTGCGCAAAAACACGAGGCATGTTTATTCTGCGAAGATCGCACGCTTGAAGAAGCGCTTGAGGATTATCTCTACACGGTGGCGAAACGCTTTACCGATAAAGACACCCCGTCGGGCTGCTTTATCATCTGCACCTCATCGGTGCTGGCCGCCTCTTCCGACGATATCGCAGCCACCATCAAGGCGCGCCACGCCATGCAGGAAGAGACGCTGGTGCGTTTCCTGAAGCAAAGACAGCAAAAGGGTGAAATCCCGGCGGATAGCGATGCGCGCGCGCTTGCAAAATATCTGTGCTGCATCATTCAGGGGATGTCGGTCAGCGCTCGTGAGAACGCAAGCTACGAGGATTTGCTGGGCGTGGTCAAAACCACGCTTCGCCTGTGGCCTGAGCTTAAGAAAAACTAACTGTGCCTCCAGGGCGGAGAGCGCGAGCTTATCCGCCTTTATTTTCCCGGCTATCTTGGGCGGCCTTTGCTCCAGTAGGCCATAAAGTTTATGGCGTCATGGCTCACTCCGCGCTCGCCCGTTAAATGGCGCCGCAGCATTTTCACCACCGATGATTCTGCCGCTACCCAGCCGTAAAACTCCCGGTCTTCGCTCGTCGCCTTATCCCACAGCAGCTCGCCTTCCGCTTCCTCCTGAATATCCTCCCGGCTTTCGCCTGCCCGCGGGAGGTGCGCCTGTTGCTGCACGGCAGGAAGCAGGCGTTCGCCGTGCGTCGCGTTGAGCGGTTTGCGCGGCAGCCAGATAACTTCGGCAAACGGGAAAGCGCCCAGATCGACACAGTCCCCGGCCTCCGGCACTTCGAAGAAGGCCTGCACCTGCGGTGGGTTTTGCTGGCCCGCAAGCCGCTCCAGAATGCCGCGCGCGGCGGGCAATGCGGTTTCATCGGCGATAATCAGCGCCTGCTTTAATCCCGCCGGCGGCGTCCATTCGTAGCCGCCGCTGTCCGCCGGATACCGCGCGTTGGGCGCAACAATCTGCAGAGCGTCCCCGGGGCGGGCGGCAATCGCCCATGCCGAGGCGGGTCCTTCGGTGCCATGGCTGACAAATTCAACCGTCACCTCTTTGCGCGCGCGATCGACGTGGCGCAGCGTATAGGTCCGCACGACAGGACGCTTTTGCTTCGGCATGTCCTGCACCAGCTGATACCACTGCCCTTCTGACGGCAAAGCCGGTGGCGTGCCGTCTTCGGAAGGAAAAAGTATTTTGATCCGCTGATCGGGGGAATCGCTTTTCATTTGCGCCACCTCGCTTCCCGTAAAGACCAGGCTCAGCAGCGAGGGTGAAACGGACGTTTTACGCGTAAGCGTAACGTTAAACAGGCGATAGCCCTCAACTCCAGCCATAGCGGTTCCTTACTGAAAATGTGAACGTGCGTGCCCGCGCCAGACGACGCCAGACGCCAGGGTAAACAAGACGGCGGCCAGAAGGGCCGTCGCAATCAAAGCCTGCGCGCTGTGCATGTGCGAAACCAGCGGCACCAGCAGCGCGCTCAGGCCATAGCCGAGCGTGTGGCCGGAGGCGATCCAGCCCGCTCCCGCGCCGTCCGTAAGCCGGCCATTGAGCAGAAGCTGGTAAGCGGGAGGCGCAAGCGCCGCGCCGAACGAAAGCACGGCGCAGCCTGCGTAAAACAGCACCAGCTGCGTGCTCAGCATCATCGCCAGCCCGGCCATCATCAGCACGCCGGCCAGCAGCAATAGCGGCAACGGAGCAAGCAGCTGCCTGCGCAGCACGCCAAACTGAGCGGCCAGCGAGGCCACGGCCGCAAGACTCAGCAGCCAGGCGACCTGGTGGCTGATGGCGCTGCTGTCGTCCATAAACTGGCGCGATAAAGCAGGCGAAAGGCCTAGCTGCATAAGGCTGACCGCTGCGGCAAGCAGAATGGCGCAGAGCATAAGCGGCAGGCAGTCAAGGCGCATACGCGCGCTTTTGCGCTCGCTAAAGGCCTGCGGTTCCGCGCCCGGCAGGCGAACCAACAGCCCCAGAGCGAGAAGCGGCGCCACCATCAGCAGCATCAGCGGCGCTACGGGGTGCAGCACCAGCATTCCAGCCGCGCACAGCGGGCCAAAGAGTCTGCCGCAGCTCAGGCCAGAACTTATCGCAGCCAGCGCCGCCATACGCTGCCCTTCCCCGGCGCGTTGCAGCGCCCAGGCCTGACAGGCGGGCACCATGGCAGAAACGGTTAATCCATAAATAACGCGGGCGAAGATAAGTATGCCCAGTCCGGTAAGGCTGCTCACCTTATCCGTCGCCAGGAGCACGCAGCCCAGGCCAAGCAGCATAAAGCTCACGCCGTAGCCGCCCAGCGACCAGAGCACCACCGGTTTGCTGCCCGTGCGCGCGATTTGTTTTCCCCACCAGGGCGATGAAGGCAAAAAAAGCAGCGAGCCAAGCGTGAGTAACGCCGCCCATACGGAAAGTGAAAGATGGGTTTCGCTGACCAGCACGGGCAGCACGACCAGCAGACCGTTCTGCCCGATGCCTAATAACCCCGCGCTTATCGCCAGCGGCCAGCAGGACCGCATTTTTTGCGGCTGGGCGCCCACGTCAACAGAAGTCACAATGTTAAATATCCGTAAATAATGTGATGTTAAATAAGAATAAATTTCGTATTATTGTAACAATTCATATTGATAATGAGAAACATTATCGGCAGAATTCGCATTATCATTTTATCTGGATGTGGTTTGATGATGTATCAAGAAAGCAAATTCCAGGCCCCGGACGTGGCCGCCCACTGTTTTCTCAACGCCCTGATTCGGGAAACCGATGACTGGCAGCTCAGCGCTGACGCTCCCCGGACGCTGATCGTTCCGTTAAATGCCGCCCAGGCCATCCACCTTAGGGTGCTCTTCTTTTCTCCTACTCAGCACCACCGCTTCGAGTTCCCCGCCATGCTGGTTGACGACGCGGGCGCCCGGGCGCTGGATTTCACCACGCTTGCGCAGCTGGTGGTGGATAAACTCCAGTCGGCCCGGCAGCTGTCCGCCGAAACCTGCGAGGCCTTTTACCAGCGGGTAATGGAAAGCCATGCGCACACGCATGAAGCCCTCGCCGCCCGCCACGACTGGCCGGCGCTGCGCGAACGTCCGTTAACCTTTGGCGAAGCGGAACAGGCGCTGCTGGTAGGCCATGCCTTTCACCCGGCGCCAAAATCCCACAAGCCGTTCAGTGCGCAGGAATCCCGCCGTTATCTGCCTGATTTTGCGCCGCATTTCCCGCTGCGCTGGTTTGCCGTCGAGCGCGAATATCTGGCTGGCGACAGCCTGACGCTGAACCTTCAGCAGCGTTTGCAGCGCTTCGCCGCTGAAAACGCCCCGCGGTTGCTGAACGAGCACACCGACAGCCGCTGGCTTTTCCCGCTGCACCCGTGGCAGGCGGATTATCTGCTTGCGCAGGACTGGTGCCGCGAGCTTGTCGAACGCGGCCTGATTAAAGATTCAGGCGAAGCGGGCCAGGCCTGGTCGCCCACCACGTCCAGCCGTTCGCTTTACTGCGCCCACAGCCGCGACATGATCAAATTCTCCCTGAGCGTGCGCCTGACCAACTCGGTGCGCACGCTGTCGGTTAAAGAGGTGAAACGCGGGATGCGCCTCGCTCGCCTGGCGAAAACCGAGCGCTGGCAGACGCTGCAGGCGCGCTTCCCGACCTTCCGCGTGATGCAGGAGGACGGCTGGGCAGCCCTGCGTGATTTGCAGGGCAACGTCATGGAAGAGAGCCTGTTCGCGCTGCGCGACAACCTCTTATACCGCCAGCCGGCCAGCCAGACCAACGTGCTGGTGTCGTTAACCCAGGCCGCGCCGGACGGCGGCGATTCGCTGCTTGCCGCCACGGTTAAACGCCTTGCCGCTCGCCTTGCCATCAGTGAAAAACAGGCGGCCCACGCCTGGGTGGACGCCTACTGCGAACAGGTCCTCAAGCCGCTGTTTGTCGCCGAAGCCGACTATGGTCTCGTCCTGCTTGCCCACCAGCAAAATATCCTGGTCGAGATGCAGCAGGATTTACCGGTGGGCCTGATTTACCGCGACTGCCAGGGCAGCGCGTTTATGCCGCACGCCCAGGGCTGGCTGGATCAGATCGGCGAAGCGCAGGCGGAAAACGTCTTCACGCGTGAACAGCTCCTGCGCTACTTCCCGTACTACCTGTTGGTGAATTCAACCTTTGCCGTCACCGCCGCGCTGGGCGTCGCCGGCATGGACAGCGAACAGAACCTGATGGCGAGAGTTCGCGCAGCGCTTGCGGCTCTGCGCCCGCAGGTGGAACACCCGACCTGCCTTGATTACGTGCTGGAAAGCGCAAGCTGGAACGTCAAAGGCAACTTCTTCTGCTATCTGCACGATCGCAATGAAAACACCATCGTCGATCCGTCAGTGATCTATTTCGACTTCGCCAACCCGCTGCTCGTTCAGGAGAGATAAATGACTCAGGCAACCATCGTTCACGGCGGCCACGGGCTGCGCTGCGAAAAGCTGGCTAAAACGCTGGCGCTGGGCTGGGGGCTGGACAACAGCGCGGTGCTGGGCTGGCCCGGCCCGCTTCCGGCAGGCTGGCTGCGCGACGCGCTGGATCAGATTTTTATCGCCGCACCCCAGCTTACTGCCATCGTGCTGCCGTTTGCCCAGTGGCGCGAAGAGCCGCAGGCGCAGGCGATCTTCAGCCAGATCCACGGCGATGTGCTTCATCGTGACGCGTTCTGGCAGCTGCCGCTGTGGCTAACGAAAGCGCGCCCCGCCGTCGCAGCTGACATGACGTTTGACGCCGAACGTGAAATTTATCATCCCCGGCGCCCCGCTCGTCCGGATGGCGAGGTTTATCGCCGCTACGATGCGCGCGTTCGCCGCACTTTAAGCTTCCGCGTGGCAAACCCGCAGCAGGACAGCGCCGTCTTTACGCGCTGGATGAATGACCCGCGCGTGGCGTATTTCTGGGAGCAAACCGGGCCTGAGAACGAGCAGAAAGCCTACCTGGAACGCCAGCTGGCCGGTAAACACGCTTACCCGCTGATCGGCTGTTTCGACGACCAGCCTTTCGGCTACTTTGAAATTTACTGGGCGCCGGAAGACCGTATCGGCCGCCACTACGCCTGGCAGCCGTTCGACCGCGGCCTGCATCTGCTGGTGGGTGAGGCGCAGTGGCGCGGCGCTCATTTCGTCCAGAGCTGGCTACGCGGCCTGAGCCACTTCCTGCTGCTGGACGAGCCGCGTACCCAGCGCCTGGTGCTGGAGCCGCGCGCGGATAACCAGCGCCTGTTCCGCCACCTGCCGCAGGCGGGCTACCAAACAATTAAAGAGTTCGACTTTCCGCACAAGCGATCTCGTCTGGTGATGACCACGCGCCACGCCTTCTTTAACGAGGTGGGCCTGTGATGGATTACAACGACTGGGAATGGGTGAACCGCCGGCTGGTAGCGAAAATGCTGGCGGAAATGGAGTACGAACAGGTGTTTAGCGCGCAGCCGCAGGGGGAAAATCGCTACTGCATCAGCCTGCCGGGCGCGGAGTGGCATTTTGCCGCCGAGCGCGGCATTTGGGGCTGGCTGTGGATCGACCCGCGCTCGCTGCGCTGCGCCGATCTGCCGGTTGAGGCGCAAACGCTGCTGCATCAGCTGCAGCCTGTGTTGTCGATGGACGATGCGACGGTTGCCGAACACATGCAGGATTTGTTCGCTACGCTGCGCGGCGATTTGCAGCTTCTCAACGCGCGCCGCGGCCTGAGCGCGGAGCAGCTTATCAGCCTGGATGCGGATAAATTGCAGTGCCTGCTGAGCGGCCACCCGAAGTTTGTCTTCAATAAAGGACGCCGCGGCTGGGGGCTGGAGGCCCTTGAGCGCTATGCGCCGGAATACGGCAACACCTTCCGCCTGCACTGGCTGGCGGTGAAGCGGGAGCGCATGGTGTGGCGCTGCGATGAGGAGCTGAACATTCAGCAGCTTCTTGCGGGCGCGATGGATGAGGCGGAGCTTGCGCGCTTGCGCCAGCGCTGGCAAACGCTCGGGCTGGATGAAAACTGGCTGCCTGTGCCCGTCCATCCCTGGCAGTGGCAGCAAAAAATTGCCCTCGAATTTGTGGCGGACCTGGCGCAGGGCGAGATGGTTTCCCTCGGGGAATTTGGCGACCGGTGGCTTGCCCAGCAGTCTTTGCGCACGCTCACCAACGCCAGCCGTAAAGGCGGCGTGGATATCAAGCTGCCGCTGACCATCTACAACACGTCATGCTACCGCGGCATTCCGGGCAAATACATTACCGCCGGGCCGCTCGCCTCGCGCTGGCTACAGCAGATATTTGCTACGGACGCCACGCTGCAAAAGTCCGGAGCCGTCATTCTGGGCGAGCCCGCGGCGGGTTATGTTTCCCACCACGGCTACGGCGCGCTTGCCGAAGCGCCGTATCGCTACCAGGAGATGCTCGGCGTTATCTGGCGTGAAAACCCTTCGCGCTGGTTAGAAGAAGGCGAGACGCCGGTGCTGATGGCCGCGCTGATGGAATGCGACGAGAACGAACGGCCGCTGATTAGCGCGTGGATTGCCCGCTCCGGCCTGAGCGCCGAAGCATGGTTGACCCAGCTTTTCCGCGCGGTGGTGGTGCCGCTTTATCACCTGCTGTGCCGCTATGGCGTGGCGCTGATTGCCCACGGGCAGAACATCACCATCGCCATGAAGGACAGCGTGCCGCAGCGCGTGCTGTTAAAAGATTTCCAGGGCGATATGCGCCTTGTTAAAGACGAATTCCCGGAGATGGAATCCCTGCCCCAGGAGGTGCGCGACGTTACCGCACGCCTGAGCGCCGACTACTTAATTCATGATTTGCAAACCGGTCATTTCGTGACCGTGCTGCGCTTCGTTTCCCCGTTGATGGCCCGTTCGGGCGTTAACGAGACGCGTTTTTACCAGCTTCTGGCCGCAGTGTTGAGTGACTACATGCAAGCCCATCCGCATATGGCGGCGCGCTTTGCACTTTTCGACTTGTTCAAGCCGCAGATTATCCGCGTTGTGCTTAATCCGGTAAAGCTGACCTGGCCCGATCGGGACGGCGGCAGCCGCATGCTGCCAAATTACCTTGAGGATCTGCAAAACCCGCTGTGGCTGGCTACGAAGGAATCATCATGACACCAACTTTAAATTTTATCGGCGTGGGCATCGGCCCTTTTAATCTCAGCATCGCGGCTTTGGCCCACGAGGCGCCTGAATTCAGCAGCCGCTTTTTTGACGGCCGTGCGCAGTTTGCCTGGCATCCCGGCATGCTGGTGCCGGACTGCCATATGCAGACGATGTTCCTCAAGGATCTGGTAAGCGCGGTCTCGCCGACCAGCCCGTTCAGCTTTGTGAACTATCTGGTGAAACGGAAGAAGTTCTACCGCTTTTTGACCACCGAACTGCGCACCGTTTCGCGGGATGAGTTTTCCGACTACCTGCGCTGGGCGGCCGAAGGTATGAATAATCTCCGCTTCGACAGCTGCGTTGAGCTTATCGACTTTGACGAGCAGCAAAAACGTTTTGTGGTGCAAACCGGCAGCGGCGTGAACTACGCCCGCAATATTTGCCTGGGCATCGGCAAGCAGCCATTCCTGCCGCCCTGCGTGAAAGAAAGCAACAGCCGCTGCTTCCACGCCAGCGAAATGAGCCTGCGTAAACCCGACCTGACCGGCAAACGCGTGGCGGTCGTGGGCGGCGGCCAGAGCGGCGCGGATCTGTTCCTTAACGCCTTCCGCGGCGAATGGGGCAACCCACAGCACGTCCACTGGGTTTCTCGGCGCAACAACTTTAACGCTCTCGATGAGGCGGCCTTCGCCAATGAGTACTTCACGCCGGAATACGTCGACAGCTTCGGAGATTTAGGTGAAAACGCCCGCCGGCAGATGCTTAGCGAGCAGAAGATGACCTCCGACGGAATAACCGCCGACTCCCTGCTAACCATCTATCGCGAGCTGTACCACCGCTTTGAAGTGCTGGGCCAGCCTCGTAACGCAAGCCTGCTGCCGAGCCGTACGGTCACCAAGCTGCAGGCTCGCGGCCAGAGCTGGGAACTGCATCTTGAGCACCGTCTTGACCAGGGCTTTGACGTCATCGACTGCGACGTGGTGATTTTCGCCACCGGTTATCGCGCCGGCCTGCCGCGCATGCTCACCCCGCTCTTACCGCGCCTCGCGCTGCGCGATGAGAACCAGTTCAGGGTGCGCGACGACTTCACCCTGGAGTGGAACGGCCCACGGGAAAATAACATTTTCGCGGTGAATGCCAGCATGCACACCCACGGCATCGCCGAGCCTCAGCTCAGCCTGATGGCGTGGCGTTCCGCCCGAATTCTCAACCGCGCCCTTGGCCGCGAGTTGTTCGATCTCAGCGCTCCGCCGTCTCTTATCCAGTGGCGCAGCAATAGCCGGGAAAAAGCGCAGCAAAATGCTGCAAGCTTCTGACAACACAGCAATTTTAGGGCGAAATTTCGCCCTCTTAAAAGGAAAGACAATGATACGCAAAATACCTGCGCGCTGGGCGCTCAATCCGCTGCTTCTCGCCATGATGGCGCCGGCCGTAGCGCAGCAAACCGGCGAAGAGAGCATGGTGGTCTCCGCCAACCGCACCCACCGCACCGTCGCCGAAATGGCGCAGACCACCTGGGTTATTGAAGGCAGCGAGCTGGAACAGCAGGTGCAGGGCGGCAAAGAGCTGAAGGATGCTTTAGCCCAGCTGATACCGGGCCTGGACGTCAGCAGCCAGAGCCGCACCAACTACGGCATGAATATGCGCGGCCGTTCAATTGTGGTGCTGGTCGACGGCGTACGCCTTAACTCTTCGCGTACCGACAGCCGCCAGCTGGATTCCATCGACCCGTTCAATATCGAACATATTGAAGTCATTTCCGGTTCAACCTCCCTGTACGGCGGCGGCAGCACCGGCGGCCTTATCAATATCGTCACCAAAAAAGGCCAGCCGGACACGCAGCTCGAATTTGAAACCGGCATGAAATCGGGCTTTAACAGCAGTAAAGATCACGATGAACGCGTCGCCGGCGCCATTTCTGGCGGCAACGATCGCGCCTCCGGCCGCCTGTCCGTGGCTTACCAGAAATTCGGCGGCTGGTTTGACGGCAACGGCGATCGGACGCTGCTGGATAATACGCAAACGGGCCTGCAGTATTCCGACCGTCTTGACGTGATGGGCACCGGCACCATCAATATCGATGATAACCAGCAGCTGCAGCTGGTGACGCAGCATTACAAAAGCCAGGGCGATGACGACTACGGCCTGAACCTCGGCGAGAATTTCTCCGCGGTAACCGGCAACGGCAACGCCTACGTCAGCAACAAATTAAACTCTGACCGCGTTCCCGGCACCGAGCGCAACCTTATCAGCCTGCAGTACTCCAACACTGATTTCCTGGGCCAGGAGCTGGTCGGCCAGGTTTATTATCGCGACGAATCCCTGACCTTCTATCCCTTCCCTACGCTTTCCGGAAACAGGGTTTCAAGCTTCTCTGCCTCAAAGCAGGATACCGATCAGTACGGCGCCAAGCTCACGCTTAACAGCGAGCCGCTTGACGGCCTGCAGCTGACTTACGGCGTGGACGCCGACCATGAACGCTTTACCTCGAACCAGATGTTCTTTGATTTGGCCAAAGCGAATGCCTCCGGCGGGCTCAATAACCAGCGTATCTACACCACCGGGCGTTATCCGGGCTACTCTATTAGCAATCTGGCGCCGTTCCTGCAGTCAAGCTATGACATTAACGACATCTTTACCCTAAGCGGCGGCGTGCGCTACCAGTGGACGGAAAACAAGGTCGATGATTTTGTCGGCTATAGCCAGCAGCAGGGCATCGCTAACGGACTGGCCAGTTCCGCCGACGCTATTCCCGGCGGCAGCACCGACTATGACAACGCGTTGTTCAACGCGGGCCTGCTGATGCATATCACCGAACGCCAGCAGGCGTGGTTCAACTTCTCGCAGGGGGTGGAGCTGCCGGATCCGGGCAAGTACTACGGCAACGGAACCTATCGTCTGGTGAACGGCCATTATCAGCTGGTTAACAGCGTAAACGTTGGCCAGTCGAAGCTGCAGGGTATTAAAGTCGACTCATATGAGCTTGGCTGGCGCTATACCGGCGATAATTTACGCAGCCAGATTGCGGCTTACTATTCGCTGTCGGATAAATCCATCGCCATTAACCGCGCCGATATGACGATCAACGTTCAGGATGATAAGCGTCGTATTTACGGCGTGGAAGGCGCGGTGGATTACTTTATCCCGGACACCGCCTGGAGTACGGGCGTGAACTTCAACGTGCTGAAATCCGAAACCAAAGTCGACGGCAAATGGCAGAAGTGGGATGTGATTTACGCAAGCCCGTCGAAGGCCACCGCCTATGTCGGCTGGGCGCCGGAGCCGTGGAGCCTGCGCGTTCAGACCAGCCAGTCGTTCGATCTTAGCGACGCGGGCGGCAATAAAATCGACGGCTACAACACCGTTGATTTCATCGGCAGCTATGCGTTGCCGGTCGGCAAGCTGAGCTTCAGCGTTGAGAACCTGCTGGATAAAGATTACACCACCGTCTGGGGCCAGCGCGCGCCGCTGCTCTATAGCCCAACCTACGGCAGCCCTTCTCTCTATGAGTACAAAGGCCGCGGCCGTACCTACGGCTTGAACTACTCGCTGCAGTTCTGATTTGTCGTGCGGGCAAGCTTTGACGGCCGGCCCGCACGTTTACCGCTGCATACACATTCACGCTCGACCCGATTGCGATACTGTTTTAAAAAGTAGGCCTGCTATTTACCTGTTTATCGCAAGGGAATCCTATGTTGGTTGGACTCATTGGTACAGGCGCGGTGGTGCAAACCGCTTATCTTCCGGCAATCTCACGCCTTTGCCTGCCTGAACTGCGCTGTTACGGCTTTGACCCGAATCCCGCACGCCGTGTGCAAGGCATTACGCCCTGCGACTCGCTTGCGCAGCTGCTGGCGCTCCCCCTGGATGTGGTGATGATAACCACCCCTTCCCTGCTCCATTTGCCGGTTCTGGAAAGGGTATTAAAGAGCCAGATCCCGCAAATTATCGTTGAGAAACCCGTCGCCGCGACGCTTGAGCAGCTAGCCGAACTTACAGCATGGCTGGAGGATCCTGAAACGGCCTCGCGGGTGCTGGCGCTCGATCACTGGATGGTTCGCACCGACGCCGCGCAGTTTATAAAAAGCATCGACGAGATCGAACGCATCGAAGGCTTTTTGCTGGAGCCAAGCGGGTTTAACGAGGCAGGCGAACCCGTGGCGCTGAATTTTGCCACCGGCGAAGCGGATACCCGACGGCTTCGCCATCCTGACGGCGTCATTGTCGATATAGGTACGCACGTGCTGGCGATGATGCGTGAAACCGTTCACCGTCTTGGCGGCAATGAAAAGCTCACCCTTGAGCTTGTGCATGCGCGCGATCGCCTGGGAAACAATATCCAGCCGGGAGATTTCACGACCGCGGAAGGCGACGCCGTGCTGCGTGGCACGATGAGCGATATTCCTTTCACCCTCGCTCTTAATAAATATGCCGGCCCCGCGGGCGGGCAAAAAGGCATGAAAATCTATCTGCAGGATGGCCGGATGGTGAACGTCGATCGCCGCGGCATTGATGAAGTGGTAGAGGTGCTTAACGATAACGACAGCCGCCCGCTGATCGTTTCCGGCCCGCTTTACGATCGCTGTTTAGGAGAGGTGGTTTTAGGCGCTGAGCGAATGTTAACGAGTAAACCAACGGCCGTTCCGGCGCTGGCTCGTCGTCGCATCGCAGAAGTCAGGGCGCTGCTGGAGATACAGCAGCAGCTGCGCGGCAAGCATTAATATTGCCGGCGGGCCGATAGCCCGCCGAATAGCGAATAATCAGATCTTGTTCAACACCAGCTGACCGTTGCCATCGAGCGGGATCTGCGTGCCGGGATCTTTATCCATACGGATTTTTCCCTGCTGATCGCCAATGCGGTAGGTTACGTCGTAGCCGAGCATTTTTTCTGATTTGTCGTAAACGGTTTTGCAGCGCTGCTGGGTCGTGGTGTAGGTATCGCGATCCTGCATGGCGCCCTGCACCTGATTGCCGGCATAGCCGCCGCCCAGCGCGCCCACGACGGTAGCCACGTCTTTACCGCGTCCACCGCCGAACTGATGGCCGATAACGCCGCCCGCAACCGCGCCCAGAGCTGAACCCACGATACGGTTTTCATCCTGTACCGGGGCACGGTGCGTGACGGCCCACGTTGCGGCACTCTTTACGCGGCGTTTTTATCGTCTCCTTGATCGGCGTCGCCGACACCACCTGTGCGTACTGTGGACCCCGGTCAAATACGTTCATACTTGCGACCGCGGCAACACCAAGTGCTGCGGCCACGCCAATACCTATACCCGCCAACATTGATTTATTCACAGGACATCCTCCTGACTGTGTAATTACCGATAATTTTGCAACTAATTACCTTCGGTAACACATCAGACAAAGGATTAAAAACGCGGCTTTATACTTTAAACCAACAGGATTAAGAAAACTCCTAAGCAACAATAATGGGTCGCCGGTTTACTTCAGCCTCCTGAATCAACGCCGGTTACTGAAAAGTTGTATGTATTTCTGGTTCCGGTTTTGGCTGAGCAGGCCCGGGAAATTATCCTTCTTTAAACCATTTATCACTAAAGCAATACTGCAATATTTAATGTCTGCGCCCCCCTCTTTCTTAGTGGAAAATAAATCAATGCCCTTGTTAACAAGCAGAAGAAACAGATCAAGCTGACCGAGGCAGAATATGAATGGTTAGGGCATTGCAGCGTATAACACTTTTCACCCTCTTAAAGTAAGAACTTCCCTCCGTTTGCTGCCTTAAGTGAAACGATAAATAAACAAAAACACAACAACCTCCTCATCAATAGAAGCCCGTTAAAAGAATTTTACCGCACCGTACCGCCTGAAATCCCCGGACTGCCGCCAGGGAAAATAGATTAATATATTCATACAGTTAAATCAACATAATGGAATTAATTATTCTCAACAGGCTAAAAATATTAATAACTTTTAAAAGTTAATTATTCTAAAAATGAAGAAAAGCTTAATATTTACACAATATCAGCCTGCCGATTGCAGCGTTAATAACACATTACATGATGCAGTAATTTCCGAAAAGCCGCCCTGCATTATTAAGTTATTTTTCAACTGTCCGATTATAACTATGACATACAAAATAAATTACAGGGACGACATCTTATGTTTAACTCTATTCGTACCAGACTTTTAGTTACTACCATGTTAATGGTGGGCGGCGCTTTATCCGTAAATACTTTTATTAATTATTCTATTAGTCGTTCGGCTAATACAGAATCGGTCAGCAGCACGCTCTTTTCACTGGCGACCAGCCATACCGCGGCGGTAAATCAGTGGATTACAACGAAAACCACGCAGATTAATGCGCTCACGCCGCACGTGACGGATGCCGATCCGACGCCGCTGTTATTGCAGACTGTCACCGCCGGCAACTTTTTAAACGCCTATATTAGCTATCCGGATAAAAGCACCATTGCTTCCGACCAGGCCAGCGTTCCGGCAGGATACGATCCCACTTCAAGTGCGTGGTATAAGCAGGCCGCGCAGGCCAAAAAACTCATTATCACCAATCCCTATATCGATGCGATTACCGATGAGCTGGTGGTCACCGTCGCGGCGCCGCGCTTTGATAACGGACACCTGGTGGGCATAGCGGCAGGCGATGTCAATATCATTGAGGTGATCGACAACGTACGCGCAATCCATCCCACGAAAGACAGTTTTGGCATGTTGATGGATGCGAATGGTACGATCATCGGCCATCCCGATGCAGCCCTGACGCTGAAATCAATTTCCACTATCGCGCCGCAGCTTGACCTGCCCAAACTACTGCATTCTGGCTCGCCGGTTCTGGTTGATATTTCAGGACGTCCGACGTTTATGATTGCCATGCCGGTGAAGAACACCTCGTGGTTTATCGTCGTCGCTATAGATAAGGCCGAGGGCCACGGCCAATATGCGATCGTTGCTGAACTCTTCGATCATCTCGCTGTTTTTACTGATGGCGCTTGCCGCCGCTATTGTTCTGGTGGTTACAAAGCGCAGCATCGGTCCGTTGATTCGCGTGCGTGAAGCCATGAAGGACGCTATCGCGCAAAAAGATCTGACCCATCGACTCAGGGCCGACGGTAAGGATGAGGTGGGGCAGATTGCCAACGAGTTTAATCAGTTTCTGGATAAGCTCGCAGTAGTGATGAAATCGATTCGCAGCAGCAGCGAATCGGTACACACGGGTGCGGAAGAGATTGCCGCCGGGAATCTCGAACTTTCCTCGCGTACGGAATCCGCCGCCGCAAGTCTGCAGCAGACCTCCGCGGCGCTTGAGCAAATTTCCTCGACCGTGGAGCTGTTCGCCAGCTCATCACGCGAAGCCAACTCCGCGGTTCTCTCAGCCGCTCAGGTTGCGCGACGCGGCGGAGAATCTATACAGGAGGTGATTCAGATTATGAACACCATCGAAGCTGCTTCTGAGAAAATCTCCAGTATTACCGGCGTGATCGACGGCATCGCATTTCAGACCAATATCCTGGCGCTCAACGCCTCGGTAGAAGCCGCACGAGCGGGCGAACAGGGGAGAGGTTTTGCCGTCGTCGCAAACGAGGTGCGTAGTCTGGCAGGCCGTAGCGCGCAGGCGGCCAGGGAGATCAGGCTGTTGATCGACACTACGGTATCCAGCGTCTCGTCGGGTGCAAAACAGGTGCACCACACCGGCGAAGCGATACAGGAAATCGTCAGCAGCGTCTCCTCGCTGACCTCCGTAATGGCGGAAATTAGCGAGGCGGCGGATGAACAAATGAAGGGCATTGCCGGCATAAACGTGGCGACGGTGCAGCTGGATACCATGGTGCAGCAAAACGCCGCGCTGGTAGAGGAATCAGCCGCCGCTTCAGAGGCCCTCAACAATCAGGCGAGTGAGCTTGCCGTTGCGGTCAACCAGTTCCGTCTTTAAGCGCAGGCATAAAAAAACCCGGCGCGGGGGCCGGGTTTCAGGAAAGAGATGAAATCAGTGCAGCTTCAGGCGCGGACGAATCACCCGGTTAATACTGCCCACCAGCATCATCAGGCCGGTTTTGAAATAGCCGTGCAGCGCCACCTGGTGCATGCGGTACAAAGAGATGTACACGAAGCGCGCCATACGCCCTTCCACCATCATTGAACCACGCATCAGGTTGCCCATCAGGCTGCCGACGGTGGAGAATTTAGACAGGGAAACCAGCGAGCCGTGATCTTTATAAACGTAAGCTTTCAGCGGCTGACCTTTGCTCTGCGCGATGATGTTCTTTAATACCAGCGAAGCCATCTGGTGCGCGGCCTGAGCGCGCGGAGGCACAAAACCGCCTTCCGGACGCGCGCAGGATGCGCAGTCGCCGATCGCATAAATATCAGGATCGCGGGTGGTTTGCAGCGTAGGCTCGGTCACCAGCTGATTGATACGGTTGGTTTCAAGCCCGCCGATATCTTTCATAAAGTCCGGCGCTTTAATACCCGCAGCCCAGACCATCAGGTCCGCCGCGATATACTCGCCGTCTTTGGTGTTCAGGCCGCCGGCATCGGCGGAGGTCACCATCGTCTGGGTTAATACGCGCACGCCAAGCTTGGTCAGCTCGCTGTGGGCCGCGGCGGAAATACGCGGCGGCAGCGCAGGCAGGATGCGTTCACCCGCTTCCACCAGCGTGACGTTCAGCGCTTCGTTGGTCAGCCCTTTGTAGCCGTAGCTGTGCAGCTGTTTCACCGCGTTGTGCAGCTCCGCAGAGAGCTCGACGCCCGTTGCGCCGCCGCCGACGATAGCGATATTGACCTTGCCGCTGGCGCCCAGGTTTGCGGAATACTTCAGGAACAGGTTCAGCATTTCCGAATGGAAACGACGCGCCTGGTGCGGGTTGTCGAGGAAGATGCAGTTGTCTTTTACGCCCGGCGTGTTGAAGTCGTTAGAGGTGCTGCCCAGCGCCATCACCAGAGTGTCGTACGGGATTTTACGTTCCGGCACCAGCAGCTCGCCTTTCTCATCGCGCAGCTCTGCAAGCGTGAGGGTCTTGCCTTCGCGGTTGATATCAACCACCGAACCCAGCTGGAACTGGAAATGGTGGTTGCGCGCGTGCGCCAGATAGCTCAGCGCGTCCACGCCCTCATCGAGGGAACCGGTTGCTACTTCATGCAGCAGAGGTTTCCACAGATGGCTATGGTTGCGGTCGACCAGGGTAATTTTCGCTTTTTTGCCACGGCCCAGTTTTTTCCCTAACTGCGTAGCCAGTTCAAGTCCGCCGGCACCACCACCTACAATGACAATCTTTCTTAATGGCGTAGTCAAAGTGACCCCCTTAAAATATTAACCAATTGTTAATTAAAAGTTATCTAAATAGCTTTTAATTAACAACAGGTTGCGTAAACCCTTTCACTAATGTGACCAAAGAATAACACGAAGGGTGCATTGGTCATACCAAAATTGATATGCATCAAATTTTATGCCGAAAAGATAAACAAAAGGGCCAGCGAACGCTGGCCCGGGGATTTTTTAAACGGCCTGCCGGGTGGTTAACCCAGCGTTTTGAAAGCCTTAATGCGTTGAAGATGCGGGGAAATATTTTTAAATTTGTGGGTCTGCTCGCTATCCCAGATGATCTCATAATAAGGGTGCAGCGTCTGCGCGGAGCGCTTGTTATCCAGCGCTTCGTCCTGGCGCGACAGGATGGCCAGGCAGCGGTCGCGATTTTTCTCACGAAAGTTCTGCACGCATTTGGTAGCGATGTCCGCGTACTCTTCCGGGCGGTCGATTTTCCCTTCCATGTTCTCCTGCGGGAACAGATTCGGGTTAAAGATCACCTGGCGGATATCGCACAGAAAGCCGATGCGTTCGGCCCAGTAGCCGCCCAGCCCCACGCCGCAAATCAGCGGGCGTTCGTCATCGCTAAGCTGCAGCATCTTGTCCACCTCTTTGAGCAGGTGCTGCATGTCATGCTTCGGGTGCCGCGTGCTGTAGCTGATAAGCCGCACGTCCGGGTCGATAAACTGAAGCTGCAGCACCTTTTCATGGTTACCGGGACTGTTAGAGTCAAAACCGTGTAGATAGATAATCATTGCATCCTCACCGCGAAAACAGGCCTTCCGGCCTGAGGGTTAAAGTCCCGCCTTGTGCGCCTGCCAGCGTTCATGCAGCGCCTCGAGCTGCCGGTTAGCCTGCTGCCAGCGCTCAGAAGCCATCAGCTCCTGACGGGTAAATGAACCTTTATGATACAAACCCGTAACACGGTCTGCTTTGACCGGAGACAGGTTATCCAGCACGCTCACGGCGCCCTTACGATTATTGCAGACAAGGATCATATCGCAACCTGCGTCCAGCGACGCCTGGCCGCGTTCGGCGTAGCTGCCCATAATCGCCGCGCCCTCCATCGACAGATCGTCCGAGAAAATCACCCCTGCAAATCCTAACTCGCCGCGCAGTACGGTTTTTAACCAGTGCGGCGAACCGCTTGCCGGGCGAGGATCGACATCGGTGTAAATCACGTGCGCCGGCATGATGGCGTCAAGTTTGTTAGCGGAGATCAGCGAGCGGAAAATTTGCATGTCGTGCTGGCGGATAACGGCCTCTTCGCGCTCGTCGCGCGGAGTTTCCTTGTGGGAATCAGCCGTGACCGTGCCGTGGCCCGGAAAATGCTTACCGGTGGTTTTCATGCCCGCCGCGTGCATGCCGTCGATAAAGCACGTCGCCAGCGCCAGCGCTTTGTCCGGATCTTCATGATAGGAGCGCTCGCCGATCGCCGCGCTGATATGGCCGATATCCAGCACCGGCGCAAAGCTGATGTCGATATCCATGGCGATCATTTCGCTTGCCATCAGCCAGCCTGCTTCGCGGGCCAGCTCGCCGCCTTTCTCAAGGCCATGCAGCGCCGCAAAAGACTGCGCCGCCGGCAGACGGGTGAAGCCTTCACGGAAACGCTGCACGCGCCCGCCTTCCTGATCGACGGCCACCACCAGCCGGTTGCGCGAGGCCGCGCGTATTTGCCGGACAAGCTCGCGCAGCTGCTCGGGATCGTGATAGTTGCGGGTGAAAAGTATCAGCCCGCCCACCAGCGGGTGCTGCAGAATCTCACGCTCTTCGGCATCCAGCTCAAAGCCTGCCACATCCAACATTACCGGGCCCACATCTACCTCTCTTTATTGGTTCGTCGCCCGCAGCAGGCTCCAGGCCTCGTCTGCCAGCGTTAAAAATGTTTTGTCCTGCGTTTGCCGCCAGCGGCATTCATACCACGACGCCATCAGCATCATAACCCATGGCCGCCAGCGGGCGACCTGACGCTGCAGCGTTGCGGGATCGATATTGCTGAAGCCTGCGTAGGCGCGCAGCAGCTCATCATCGTTAATATTATTTGCAGCGACCGCCGCCGCCAGCTCCAGCGCGATATCTCCGTCGCCCGCATATTCCCAGTCGATGAGTTTCATTTCATCGCGCTGGTAAACAAGGTTGCCGGCATGAACGTCCATATGCAAAGGCGCAAGCCGTAAAGGTTTTGGCTCGCCGCGGCGCTTCATGGTCTTTAAACGGCGCAGCCAGTCCAGGCTTCTGCGCGCCGGAGCGGCATGCTGCCAGTAAAACTCAAGCAGCGGTAACAGGCTGATTCGCCAGCCGAAGCGGCGCTGACGATGCAAACGATTTAGCAGGGAGCCGAGCGCGTAGCGGGGAGCAGGCTCAGGTTTGACCTCGCCGGCAAGCCACTGCACGATAAGCCAGCCATCAGCCAGACAAACCGGCGCCGGGCCAATTCCCGCAGGCAGGCGCTTTAGCGCCCGGTACTGCCGCCTTAACGAAACGCCAGGCATCGATGTCCGCAGCCGCTGGCGGGCGACATACTCCCGCTCGCCGACTTTGAAATGCAGGCCGCCGCCGCTCAGTCCTTCCAGCGCAGAAAAGCAACCGGCGGCCTGAGCCGCCGGAAGATAGTGCGCAATCACTTTGTGCAGCGAAGCGTTACTGGGTTTGCTGTACCGCACCGCTGCCCGACCAGATAATTTCGCCGGTTTGCACCAGCATCAGCTGCATTTTGACCGTTGGCGAACGTACGTTGCCGCTGGCGTTGCTGTACAGCACATACTGCGCGCCTACGTTACGCGCGATGCCGATAGCTTTGCTGCGCGAGCCCAGGCTGTCCTGCGGCGACAGGCCCAGCTGCTGTTTAGCGACCGACAGTTGCTGAGCGGAAACCAGCGTAAATTTGCTGTTGTTGGCAAGCGCGCCGCGCAGGGCTTCCGTTGCTTTGCTGGCATCCAGCGAGCCGTTGGTACGGTTATTCACGCTGTCCACCAGCAGCACGCCGCCCGGCGTGACGCCTTCGGCCTGCAGCATCTGGCCGACCAGAGGCTGCATCGCGCTGCCCCAGTCGTAGGTGCGTACTTTCGGCGTCGCAGGAATGGTTGGCTCCGGCTGGGTAATTGGGCCAGGCTGCGTCGGTACTGTCGGTACTGACGGAACCGTAGGCTCAGGCTGCGCGGGCTGAGTGGCGCCCGGCTTAACCTCTTCAACCGGCGCCGGCTGCTCGCCGCCACGGTTGATACAGCCGGACAAAATCATCGCCGCTACGGCGACCGCCAGATAACGATGGATTCCCCTAATCAAAATTCACCCCTTATAAAGAGAGATAAAGACGCACTTTACGCGCATCCGGATAACCGGGCCGTGGAAGATACCGTTAATAAAGATTTTGCCGGTATCGTGACTGAACGTGGTTTTTCGAGCGGATGAATCTCCAGCCCTTTTGCGTCGTACCAGTAGAAACGATAGTTAACCGTAACCGGAACGCTTCGCTCATTATATAGCTCAGATTGCGAGACGGTGGCGCCATCAATTAATGAAATATCTGGTTTTTCTGCGCTGATCCCGCCGGCCAGCACCGATGACTCCATCACCAGCGACTGCTGTTCGTTCACCGGGATCGCGGGACGGGAGCTGCAGCCCGCCAGCAGCGCGAGCGCCAACAGCAGTAAGCGAGGGCTTTTCATCGCCTTATCCCTTATGGGTCAGCATCGGCCCGAGCGCGCGTCCACCCAGCAGGTGCATATGGATATGATAAACTTCCTGCCCGCCGTGGCGGTTGCAGTTCATGATTAAACGATAGCCGTCTTCCGCGATGCCTTCCTGCTCGGCAATCTTCGCCGCCGCCGTAAGCATGCGTCCCAGCGCCTGCTCATGCTCGGCGGTGACGTGGTTTACCGTCGGGATCAGCACGTTGGGAACGATGAGGATATGGGTAGGCGCCTGGGGAGAGATATCGCGAAAGGCGGTGACCAGCTCGTCCTGATAAACGATATCGGCCGGGATTTCGCGGCGTATGATTTTACTGAAAATAGTTTCTTCGGCCATGACGTTTACCTTTTTTCATTAGTTAGTGGCGTAAGCTGCAGGCGTAGCGCAGGGCCCAACAATTTTGTCCCTGCGATATAGGCTAAGAGTATGAGCGACTTACTCCTGCTCTTTCAACCTTAACCCTTCATTTCTTTGCCTTAAGGCCCCCTGGCTGCTGCTCTACTAACCGTTCCCTCGCCTCTTCCCGGCGCGCGGCGGCCAAATTCATATTTCATTCATCGATGTAACATATATTTACAGCGCCAATCCTAATGCGTATATTTCTCATTTGCATTTTCATGCGCAATTTCCTCACAGAAAAAACAAAAACGCACCCGGCAGGCGGATATTTTTAGCCCCGGGGCTTAACTTCAAAATCTTGATTAAGGGTTCATGATGTCTTTATCCATTCATGCCAGGGATGCCCAGCGGTCGATCGTCGCCGCGCCTTCTTTGCTGGCTGTTTGTATCGCTTTTGCTCTGACACCAGCCGCAGGCTTTGCTGCAACAGCTAATACCGAAGATACGCTGATCGTTGAAGGAACCACGGCTGACGCGGGCGTAACCAACGACCAGGAGCAGGATTACAGCGTAAAGACCACCACCGCCGGCACCAAAATGAACATGACCCAGCGGGACATCCCGCAGTCTGTCACTATCGTTAGCCAGCAGCGCATGGAAGATCAGCAATTGCATACGCTGGGCGACGTCATGGATAACACGCTTGGGATTAGCAAAAGCAGCGCTGACTCCGATCGCAGCCTTTATTACTCACGTGGTTTTCAGATTGATAACTACATGGTCGACGGCATTCCAACCTACTTTGAGTCCCGCTGGAACCTCGGCGATGCCCTGTCTGATACGGCGCTTTTCGATCGCGTAGAAGTGGTCCGCGGCGCAAACGGCCTGATGACCGGCGCGGGCAATCCTTCAGCGGCTATCAATATGGTTCGCAAACATGCCACCAGCCGTGAGTTTAAGGGCGATCTCTCCGCGGAATACGGCAGCTGGAATAAAGAGCGCTACGTCGCTGATTTACAAAGCCCGCTGACCGAAGACGGCAAGGTACGCGCCCGAATCGTGGCGGGTTATCAGAATAACGACTCATGGCTTGACCGTTACAACAACGAAAAGACCTTCTTCTCCGGCATCCTTGATACCGATCTGGGGGACGCCACCAGCCTCTCGGCGGGCTATGAATATCAGCGTATCGACGTGAACAGCCCGACCTGGGGCGGCCTGCCGCGCTGGAATACCGACGGCAGCAAAAAACATTACGATCGCGCCCACAGTACGGCACCGGACTGGGCTTATAACGATAAAGAGTTCAATAAAGTCTTTATGACCCTCACCCAACGTTTTGCCGAAACCTGGCAGGCGACGCTGAACGCGACCCATACCGAAGCCAAATTCGACAGTAAAACCATGTATCTGGACGCGGTGGTGAATAAAGAGACGGGCATGCTGGTTGGCCCGTACGGCAGCTACGGTCCAGGTTTTGACTATGTCGGCGGCACGGGCTGGAATAGCGGCAAGCGTAAGGTGGACGCGTTAGATCTCTTCGCTGACGGCAGCTATGACCTTTTCGGCCGCCAGCATAACCTGATGGTCGGCACCAGCTACAGCAAGCAAACGAACCGTTATTTCAATACCTGGGCGAACGTCTTCCCGGACGAGCTGGGCAGCTTCTACGACTATGACGGCAATTTCCCGGAAACCAACTGGGGCGAGCAGACCATTGCTCAGGATGACAGAAAGCATATGAAGTCGCTGTATGCCGCGACCCGCGTCTCGCTGGCCGATCCTTTGCATCTGATCCTCGGCGCGCGCTATACCAACTGGCGTGTCGATACCCTGGCCTACAGCATGGAGAAAAACCACACTACGCCTTATGCGGGTCTGGTCTATGACATCGACGATAACTGGTCTGCCTACGCCAGCTATACCTCTATTTTCCAACCGCAGGAATACCGTGACAGCACGGGTAAATACCTCGCGCCGATTACCGGCAATAACTACGAGGTGGGGCTGAAATCTGACTGGATGAACAGCCGCCTGACTACCACGCTATCCGTGTTCCGCATCGAGCAGGACAACGTGGCCCAGAGCACCGGCCAAATTATTTCCGGCTCGACAGATACCGCCTATAAAGGCGTGGATGGCACGGTAAGCAAAGGCGTTGAGTTTGAAATCAACGGCGCGCTGACCGACAACTGGCAGATGACCTTCGGCGCCACGCGCTACGTTGCGGAAGACGACGCGGGCAATGCGGTTAACCCGAATCTGCCGCGCACCAGCGTGAAGCTGTTCACCAGCTATCGTCTGCCGGCCGTGCCCGAGCTGACCGTAGGCGGCGGCGTAAACTGGCAGAACCGCGTTTACAGCGATGTAAGTACGGCATACGGCGCATGGCGTTCAGAGCAAGGCAGCTACGCGCTGGTTGATCTGTTCACCCGCTATGAGGTCACGAAAAACTTCTCCTTGCAGGGTAATATTAATAACCTGCTCGACAAGACTTATGACACCAACGTTGAAGGTTCGATTGTTTACGGCGAGCCGCGCAACGTCAGCGTGACCGCCAGCTATCGTTTCTGATAGCCGATAGCAAACTCAGGGGAGCCGTCAGGCTCCCCTTTTTTATGGGTACCGGTCCGTTTCAGGCATTAAAAAAGGCAGCCGTTCGGCTGCCTTAGTCTCCCCAAATTACGGCTTAGCTGTTACGGATCCACTCATCCATTTCAGTTTTCAGGTTATCGGATTTAGTCCCGAAAATAGCCTGAACGCCGGAACCCGCTACCACAACGCCTGCCGCACCCAGTTTCTTCAGGCCGGCCTGGTCGACTTTAGAAACGTCGGCCACGCTAACACGCAGACGGGTAATACATGCGTCGAGGTTAGTGATATTTTCTTTACCGCCGAAGGCGTTAACCAGAGCCGGCGCCATTTCGCTGGTGGAAGTCGCGCTGGTTTCAGCGGTTGCGTCTTCACGACCCGGAGTTTTCAGGTCCAGCGCTTTAATCAGCACGCGGAACACGGTGTAGTAAACAGCCGCGTAGCACAGGCCAACGATTGGGAACAGCCACAGCTTGCTGCTGTTACCGCTCAGCACGATGAAGTCAATCAGACCGTGTGAGAAGGAGGTCCCGTCACGCATACCCAGCAGGATACAGATTGGGAACGCCAGGCCTGCCAGCACCGCGTGGATGACATACAGGATTGGAGCCACGAACATGAAGGAGAATTCGATTGGCTCGGTGATACCGGTCAGGAACGAAGTCAGCGCAGCGGAGATCATGATGCCGCCAACTTTCGCACGGTTCTCAGGTTTCGCCGAGTGCCAGATAGCGATAGCCGCAGCCGGCAGACCGTACATTTTGAACAGGAAGCCACCGGACAGTTTGCCCGCGGTTGGGTCGCCCGCCATGTAGCGAGGGATATCGCCGTGGAACACCTGACCTGCGGCGTTGGTGTATTCACCAATCTGCATCTGGAATGGAACGTTCCAGATGTGGTGCAGACCGAACGGCACCAGGCAGCGCTCTACGAAGCCGTAGATGCCAAAGGCGACAACCGGGTTCTGGTAAGCAGCCCACTGAGAGAAGGTCTGAATAGCCGTACCGATTGGCGGCCAGATGAAGGACAGCACAACGCCCATAAAGATCGCAGCCAGACCGGAGATGATCGGCACGAAACGCTTACCGGCGAAGAAGCCCAGATACTCAGGCAGCTTAATACGGTAGAAGCGGTTGAACATGTAGGCTGCAATAGCACCGGAGATGATACCGCCCAGCACACCCGTATCAGCAAGGTGTTTGGCCGCTATCTCTTCAGCAGGCAGATGCAGGACCAGCGGTGCAACCACAGCCATGGTTTTCACCATAATGCCGTAAGCAACCACGGAGGCCCAGCGCGGAAACGCCGTCGTTATTGGTGAAGCCCAGCGCGACACCGATGGCGAAGATCAGCGGCATGTTGGCGAAAACTGAACCGCCCGCTTCCGCCATAACGTGAGAAACCACTGCTGGCAGCCAGCTGAAGTTTGCAGAACCGACGCCCAGCAGGATACCTGCGATAGGCAGTACGGATACCGGCAACATCAGCGATTTACCCACCTTTTGCAGGTTAGCAAATGCATTCTTAAACATAATAGAGAGTGCTCCTGAGTATTTGTGTTTTTTTTACGCATTATGCGCATCGGACCGGGGGGAGAGCCGGTCCATAAACAGGACATCTAAGTGCCCTTTATTTATTACGCAGAGTAAAATAAATAGAGAAAACTTTGTTTGACGGCTATCACGTTTCCAGGAGAGCCCGGCCTAAAACTTTCATTAATTTACATAACTCATGTCTGATTGTTTCAGAAATGACGTGCTCCGCCCTTTTTATGGCGGAGCACTTTACTCGCTTCCATGATTAATTACGAGCTTTAAAATAAGTGAGAATAATCAGGCGCCCTGCAGGCGTGAAGGCGGGATGTGGAACAAATCAGCAAAGTTTTTCGTGGTCGCCACGGCCAGCTCTTCCACCGAAACACCCTTCAGTACCGCCATGTATTCTGCTACATCGCGCGTCATCGCCGGTTGATTCTCCTTGCCCCGATGCGGTACGGGCGCAAGGTACGGCGAATCGGTTTCCACCAGCATCCGGTCAAGCGGGACGTAGCGCGCCGCGTCACGCAGCTGCTCCGCATTGCGGAAGGTCAAAATGCCGGAAAAGGAGATGTAAAAACCCATATCCAGCAGCTTTCCCGCCGTTTCCCGATCTTCTGTAAAACAGTGTAGTACCCCGCCACATTCTGTCACTTTCTCATCGTGCAGAATCGCCAGGGTATCCGCGCGCGCATCGCGCGTATGCACGATCACCGGTTTGTTGAGTTCGCGGGCCGATGCGGATATGGTTGCGGAAGGATTCCTGCTGGCGCGGCTTGGTTTCAGGGGTATAGAAGTAATCCAGCCCCGTTTCGCCCATCGCCACAACGCCAGGCTCCGCCGCCAGGCGACGCAGCTCTTCAACGTCGTACTCTTCATCCTGGTTAAGCGGATGAACGCCGCAGGAAAAGGCGACGTTGTCGCGCTCGCCCACCAGCTCGCGCATCCCGCGGTAGCCGTTAAGGGTGGTGGCAACGGCGAGGCAGAACTTCACGTCTCTCGCCGCCGCTTTTTCCAGCACGTCATCGACGTTTTTATGCAGGGACTGATAATCCAGGCCATCAAGATGGCAGTGTGAGTCAACCAGAAACATACAGACACTCTTAAAGATGTGGAGAAGGAAGGATAGCACCCGGCTGCATGTAACGCTCCCAGGTCAGCAGTTGTTCAGTAATCAGCAGCTCGCGGTTCACGCCCACCACCGTCAGCAACGAGTCGCGGCAGGTGAACCAGCTTTGCAGCATCGCCTGCAGCACGGCAGGCGCAGCGCTGGCGGCGAGCGTTGCCACCAGCGGCTGCATATCATCATTCGCCAGCCACCGTCCCGCGCCCTGCTGCCATTTCAGCGCATCAAGCAGCAGTGAGCTAAGCCAGTGGATACGCCGGGCGGCCTCGTCATGATTCAGCGCCGGCAGCAGCGTCAGCATGTCGCGGGAAGCACAGGCCTGCGCGAGCTTTTCGCATAAAGCCTGACGGTGCTTCCAGTTGCCGGGCTGCAGAAGTTCAAGCGCGGCTGCCGGTGCGCCGGAACTCAGACGTAAAGCGGCGCGCAGCTGGGCTGCGTCAAAGGAGCTTTCCCGGGCAAGCCAGGCCAGAGCAAAGGTTTCATCCGGCGGCGATAAATACCAGTACAGGCAGCGGCTGCGCAGGGTAGCGGGCAAACGCGCGGGCTCACCGCAGCCAAGGAAGAACCAGGTATTCGCAGGCGGCTCTTCGAGCGTTTTAAGCAGCGCGTTGGCTGCCGCTTCCGTCAGCAGGCCCGCATCTTTCAGCCAGACAACCTTTGCCCCGCCCTGCTGGGCGTGCCCGTAAAGCTTTTCGGTAATTTCACGAATGCTGTCGATGCCGAGGCTGGCCTTGCCCTTTTCAGGCTCGATAACATAGCTGTCCGGGTGGTTCCCGGCCTGCATCAGCTGGCAGCTGCGGCACTGCCCGCAGCTTTTATTGCCCTGCGGGCGCTGACACATTATCCAGCGGCTGAGGGCGTAAATCAGCGCATCGTCGCCCATGCCGGGCAGCGCGTGAAGCAGTAACGCATGGTGCCCGCGGCCGGCCTGATGCTGGCTGAGGATTTGCTCAAACGGGCCGCGCAGCCACGGATACCATTTCATCAGTTAAGGCCCTTAAACCATTCAACGACGGCGCGACGCACCGCCGCGGAGACTTCCTCCAGCGACCGTGTGGCGTCAATGGTTTTGATACGGCTGTCCTCCGCCGCAAGCTGCAGGTAGCGGGCGCGGGTACGGTTAAAGAAATCGACAGACTCCTGCTCAATGCGGTCCAGCTCGCCGCGGGCGCGGGCGCGGGTCAGGCCCACCTCCGGCGTGACGTCCAGATAAAGCGTCAGGTCAGGATAGAAATCCCCCAGGACGGTGTTTCGCAGCGCCATCAGCAGCTCACGATCGATACGGCGGCCGCCGCCCTGATAGGCCTGGGTCGAAAGGTCATGGCGATCGCCTATCACCCAGCAGCCGCGTGCCAGAGCCGGTTTGATAACAGTTTCAACCAGCTGCACCCGCGCGGCGTAAAACATCAGCACTTCGGCTTTATCGGTGACCGCTTCGTCGCCAATGCCTTTGTTGTTCAGCGTAAGCTCGCGCAGCCTTTCCGCAAGCGGCGTGCCGCCCGGCTCGCGCGTGAAGACCAGATCGGTGACGCCCAGCTCCTGCAGGGTGGCGACCACGACGTTATGCGCGTTGGTTTTCCCTGCCCCTTCGAGCCCCTCGATGACGATAAATTTACTGTCCATGCTTGTCCTTCAGTGCTTTGATATACACCTGCACCGCCTGGTTGTGGCTGGCGAGGTTGGTATTAAAGGTGTGTCCGCCTTTACCGTCGGCAACAAAATAGAGATAGGGCGTTTTCGCCGGATGCGCCGCGGCCTGTAGCGAAGCCACGCTCGGAATGGCAATCGGGCCCGGCGGCATGCCGCTTATCACATAGGTGTTATAAGGCGTGGGCGTCTCAAGGTCTTTGCGCGACAGTTTACCATTATAGCTATCCCCCATGCCGTAAATCACCGTCGGATCCGTTTGTAAACGCATACCGATGCGCAGGCGATTGATAAATACCGAAGAGACGCGGTCGCGTTCACCGGCAACGGCGGTTTCCTTCTCAACGATGGAGGCCATGGTCACAAAGTCGTTTTGCGTTTTGTACGGCAGGCCGTCGATTTTCCCGTCCCAGGCTTCCTGCACCGCTTTCTTCATACGCTCATGGGCGCGCTTGAGCAGCGCCACATCCGTGGTATTGGCGGTATAAAGCCAGGTGTCCGGGTAGAACCAGCCTTCCGTCCAGTCCGGATGCTCAAGCTTGAGGGCCGCGGCCACCGTCGCGTAGCTGTCATCGGCCAGCGTGTGTTTAATGTACGGTGCTTCACGCAGCTGTTCTAACCAGTCGCTCAGGCGCATGCCTTCCACAAAACGGATGGGGAACTGCGCTTCTTTACCGCTGGCAAGCAGCCTGAGCATGTCGCGCACGGTCATCTGCGGAGTAAGGCGGTAGGTGCCCGCTTTAAATCTGGCAAGCTCGGGCTTTACCTTCAGCAGCCACTGGAACACGCGAGGCCGGTTAATCAGCTTCTCTTCATAAAGCTGCCGGCCCAGGGCAAGACGGCCGGTTCCGGCTTTCAGGGTGAAAATCGTTTCCTGCTTAATGGTCAGATGGCTGTTCGCCAGCTGGCGGACTTTCCACATGCCGACGCCCGCGGCGATCCCCAGAACCACCAGCAACAGCACAAAGAAACGTAACATTTTTTTCATCGGTAATCGTTTACTCACAAAGTGGCGCTAAAAAATGATAAAGCTCGCGCGAAGCGTAACGCCAGGACTCCGCCTGCTTAACCGGCACGACCGGCATCAGCGCGTTACAGATAATCAGCTCGTCGGCTGTGGCAAGCGTTTCAACCCTCTCGCGCACCTGCCTGACCTGCCGGCCTGCCTTGTTCAGGCTGGCGATAATGTGCTGACGCATCGTACCGTTGACGCCCGCCCGATCGACATAAGGGGTACAGACCTCATCTCCCTTACGCCAGAATAAATTAGCGGCACAGCATTCCGTAAGCCACCCGTCACTGTCAAGGACCAGGGGCCTCCTGAGCGGGAGTCTGTTCAAGATGCGTACGGATTAGCACCTGCTCGAGCCGGTTGAGATGCTTTATGCCGGCAAGGTGCGGATTCACGCCAAGGCAAACGGGGCTGAGCGCAAGGCTTATGCCCTCTTTTCGCCAGTCGTCATAAAATGCGGGAAAAGGAGAAACGCTGAGAATACGAACCGGCTGATTACAGTTCGCCGCGCTGTACCCTCGCCCGCCGGCGCCGCGGCTGATAATGACTTTAAGAACCGCCCGCTCTTCGTTCATCGCGAGCTGCTGCATTTCATCGGCAAGCTTTGTCCACTCGCTAAAGGGCAGCAGAAGCTTTTCGCAGGCAAGCCGTAAACGGCGAAGGTGCCGCTCGCTAAAATTTACCTTTCCCTTGCTGACAGCCGCCGTTGTAAAACAGCCGTCGCCGAACTGCACCGCCCGATCGTTTGCCGGGAGCGTCGTCTGCCACTGTCCATTGATTAAGTACATAGCGATTCCTCGGGGTTTGATGGCCACAGCGTGCCAGCGCGAAGAGAAAGCAGCAAGAGAGGAAATCTGAAGTGTGGGATGGAAAAACATAAAGGGCCCGCAGGCGAGCCCTTTATGCAAACGGTTTAGATCTTCTTAAAGATCAGAGAACCGTTGGTGCCACCAAAGCCGAAGGAGTTACACAGCGTGTACTCCAGCCCTGAAACCTGGCGCGCAACGTGCGGAACAAAGTCCAGATCGCAGCCTTCGTCAGGATTGTCGAGGTTGATGGTTGGCGGAACGGCCTGATCGCGCAGCGCCAGGATGGAGTAGATAGACTCTACCGCACCCGCAGCACCCAGCAGGTGACCGGTCATCGATTTAGTGGAGCTCACCAGAACCCGGCTTGCGTCTGCACCAAAGATAGATTTCACCGCCTGGGTTTCCGCTTTGTCACCGGCAGGCGTCGAGGTGCCGTGCGCGTTGACATAGCCGATCTGCCCCGGAGTGATGCCCGCATCGCGCAGCGCATTTTCCATCGCCAGAGCTGCCCCGGCGCCGGTATCCGGCGGGGAGGTCATATGGTAGGCATCGCTGCTCATACCAAAACCAACGATTTCCGCGTAGATCTTCGCGCCGCGTTTTTTCGCGTGTTCATACTCTTCGAGCATAATCACGCCGGCGCCGTCACCGAGCACAAAGCCGTCACGGTCTTTATCCCAAGGACGGCTTGCCGCCTGCGGGTTATCGTTGCGGGTGGAGAGCGCACGCGCCGCGCCAAAGCCACCGACGCCCAGCGGCGTACTGGCTTTTTCTGCGCCACCGGCCAGCATAGCGTCCGCATCGCCGTAAGCGATGATGCGCGCCGCATGGCCGATGTTATGCACGCCGGAAGTACAGGCCGTGGCAATGGAAATACTCGGGCCGCGCAGGCCGAACATAATGGTCAGGTGACCTGCCACCATATTCACAATCGTCGACGGTACGAAGAAGGGACTGATTTTACGCGGTCCACCGTTAACCAGCGAGGTGTGGTTCTCTTCGATAAGACCCAGCCCACCGATACCAGAACCGATAGCGGCGCCGATACGGGTTGCATTCTCTTCCGTTACTTCAAGCCCAGAATCCAGCATGGCTTGATGGCCAGCGACAATTCCATATTGAATGAAGGCATCCATCTTGCGCTGTTCTTTACGCGAGATGATGTCATCACAGTTAAAATCCTTTACTAAGCCAGCAAATTTCGTTGCATAGGCGGTAGTATCGAAATGGTCGATCAGGCTGATGCCACTCTGACCGGCAAGGAGAGCTTTCCAGGTAGACTCTACGGTATTGCCGACAGGAGACAACATGCCCAGTCCGGTCACAACTACACGACGCTTAGACACGTTTGTCCTCCAGGGAGGGAAAAAATAGGACTTGTGGGACAATTAGATAAAACTCAGGCGGTCGAGTGACCGCCTGGAGATGTTCACTTACGCCTGGTTACCGTTGATGTAATCAATGGCAGCCTGAACGGTGGTGATTTTCTCAGCTTCTTCGTCCGGAATCTCAGTATCAAACTCTTCTTCCAGAGCCATTACCAGCTCAACGGTGTCAAGAGAATCAGCGCCCAGGTCCTCAACGAAGGAAGCGGAGTTGATTACTTCTTCCTGCTTAACGCCCAGTTGTTCGCCAATGATTTTCTTAACGCGTTCTTCGATAGTGCTCATACTCTTAAATTTCCTATCAAAACTCGCTTTCGCGATGGTTTTCGTAGTGTATAAAATGTTGAAAAAGATGCAACTAAATCCCGGCAGGTCGTACCACGATTTTACGCTATTTTGCGGGCATTCGCCCAAATAACGCAAATAATTTTATTCGTGGTTAAACCATATACATTCCGCCGTTGACGTGCAGGGTCTCACCAGAGATGTACCCGGCCTCGTCAGAGGCTAAAAATGCTACTGCACTGGCGATTTCTTTTGCGTCACCTAAGCGACCCGCTGGAACCTGCGCCAATATACCCGCACGCTGATCGTCAGAGAGCGCACGCGTCATGTCCGTTTCAATAAAGCCCGGAGCAACAACGTTTACAGTAATACCGCGGGACGCGACTTCACGCGCCAGCGATTTACTGAAACCAATCAGGGCCTGCTTTCGCCGCAGCGTAGTTAGCCTGACCAGCATTTCCCATGGTACCAACCACAGAACCGATAGTGATAATACGACCGTGACGCTTTTTCATCATAGCGCGCATTACCGCTTTTGACAGACGGAATACCGATGACAGGTTGGTTTCGATGATATCGTTCCACTCGTCATCTTTCATGCGCATTAACAGGTTATCACGAGTGATACCGGCATTATTTACCAGAATATCCACTTCGCCAAATTCTGCGCGAATATTTCCTAATACCGACTCGATAGATGCCGGATCGGTCACATTCAGCATAAAACCTTTACCGTTAGCGCCTAAATAGTCGCTGATGGCCTGCGCGCCGCTTTCGCTGGTCGCAGTCCCGATAACTTTCGCACCGCGAGACACCAGGGTCTCTGCGATTGCACGGCCGATGCCGCGGCTTGCGCCGGTTACCAGCGCAACTTTTCCTTCAAAACTCATGGGCTTCCTCGTTTTATTGCTCAAGCGCCGCTGACAGAGAAGCAGGCTCATTGATGGCTGCTGCGTTCAGGGTGTCAACAATACGTTTCGTCAGGCCGGTCAGGACCTTGCCCGGACCGACTTCCAGCAACCGGGTCACGCCCTGTGCTGCAATAAATTCTACCGACTTCGTCCACTGCACCGGGCTGTAGAGCTGGCGTACCAGCGCGCTACGGATAGCCTCAGGGGAAGTTTCGCACTTCACATCAACGTTATTCACCACGGGTACGGCCGGCGCGTTAAAGGTGATGTTTTCCAGCGCCGCGGCTAATTTTTCCGCCGCAGGCTTCATCAGCGCGCAGTGGGACGGCACGCTCACCGGTAACGGCAGAGCACGTTTGGCGCCCGCTGCTTTACACGCCGCGCCTGCACGTTCTACCGCCTCTTTGTTACCGGCGATAACGACCTGGCCTGGCGAGTTGAAGTTTACCGGAGAGACAACCTGCCCCTGCGCCGCTTCTTCACAGGCCTTAGCGATAGAGGCGTCATCCAGACCGATGATAGCAGACATTGCGCCCGTGCCTTCCGGCACCGCTTCCTGCATCAGTTTGCCGCGCAGCTCGACCAGACGAACCGCATCGGCGAAGTTGATTACGCCTGCGCAAACCAGCGCGGAATACTCGCCCAGGCTGTGGCCGGCCATCAGCGCAGGCTTTTTGCCGCCCTGCTGTTCCCACACGCGGTAGATGGCCACCGAGGCGGCCAGCAGCGCAGGCTGGGTCTGCCAGGTTTTATTCAGTTCTTCGGCAGGCCCCTGTTGCGTCAGCGCCCAAAGATCGTAGCCCAGCGCGTCTGAAGCTTCACGGAAGGTTGCTTCGACAATCGGATATTTCGCCGCTAAATCAGCCAGCATGCCGACAGTCTGCGAGCCCTGCCCCGGGAAAACAAAAGCGAATTGAGTCATCTTCAAATCCCTATAATCAAAAACGAACCAGTGCTGAACCCCAGGTAAAGCCGCCGCCGAACGCTTCGAGCAGCACCAGCTGCCCGCGTTCAATGCGCCCGTCGCGAACCGCTTCGTCCAGCGCCGCAGGCACGGAGGCCGCGGAGGTGTTACCGTGGCGGTCTAACGTAACGACAACGTTGTCCATCGACATACCCAGCTTTTTCGCGGTCGCGCTGATAATGCGCAGATTTGCCTGATGCGGCACCAGCCAGTCGAGATCAGAACGGTCCAGATTATTTGCCGCCAGCGTTTCATCGACAATGTGCGCAAGCTCGGTGACCGCCACCTTGAAGACTTCGTTGCCGGCCATCGTCAGGTACGACGATTTTGCAGGATCGAGACGATCCTGGTTTGGCAGCGTCAGCAGTTCGCCGTAGCTGCCGTCAGCATGCAGATGCGTGGAAATAATGCCCGGCTCTTCGCTCTTGCCCAGAACGACTGCGCCCGCACCATCGCCAAACAGAATAATTGTCCCGCGATCTTCCGGATCGAGGGTTCGGGCCAGCACGTCCGAACCAATCACCAGCGCGTACTCTACCGCGCCGTTTTTCACGTATTGATCGGCGATGCTCAGCGCGTAGGTAAAGCCTGCGCAAGCGGCCGCGACGTCAAACGCCGGGCAACCTTTAATACCCAACATGCCCTGCACCTGGCAGGCTGCGCTTGGGAAAGCGTGAGTCGATGACGTGGTCGCAACAATGATTAAGCCAACCTGAGACTTATCAACGCCGGCCATTTCCAGGGCGCGCGTTGCCGCGGCGTAGCCCATGGTCGCCACGGTCTCTTCAGGCGCTGCGATGCGGCGTTCACGAATACCCGTACGGGTGACAATCCACTCGTCAGAAGTATCCACCATTTTTTCCAGGTCGGCGTTAGTCCGCACGTGTTCGGGCAGGAAGCTGCCCGTACCTATAATCTTCGTATACATGTACGCTCAGTCACTCTTGGGTAATACAGATTCCAGGCGGGCAGAAATCCGGGTGGGGACTTGCCGCGCCACCGCCTGCACTGCCTGTTCAATCGCGACGGCAAAGGCTCGCTGATTGGCCGCACCGTGGCTCTTAATCACGGTACCGCGCAATCCTAACAGACAGGCGCCATTATACTGGTCGGGGTTGAGGTGACTGAATCGCCTGGTCAGATGCTTTTGTAACCAACGCTTCAATAAAATCAGCCACCACGACCTTTTTTTCCCTTCGCCCTGTGATTTCAGCAGCGAAAGAAACATTCTCACCACCCCTTCCATCGTCTTGAGTGTGACGTTACCAACAAAGCCATCACACACCAGCACGTCCGTTTTACCGGTCAACAGTTCGTTGGCTTCAAGATAACCAATATAGTTGATAGAAGGCATTGTTTTTAATAAAGCAGAGGCATCGCGAATACTGTCGAGGCCTTTGGTCTCTTCTTCACCGATATTCAGCAGCGCCACGCGCGGGTTAACCAGGCCCAGCACTTCTTCAGCCATCACGGAGCCCATGATGGCGAACTGCACCAGCATATTGCTGTCGCAGTCTACATTGGCGCCGAGATCGAGCACTACGGTTTTACCTTTTTGCTGATGGGGTAGCACCGTCATCAGCGCCGGGCGTTCAATGCCTTCAATGGGCTTGAGCAATAATTTTGCCAGCCCCATTAACGCGCCGGTGTTGCCGGCGCTTACGCATGCTTCAGCCCGCCCTTCTTTAACCAACTCAAGCGCCAGACGCATTGATGAACCGCGGCTATTGCGGATCGCCTGTGCCGGTCTGGCATCACTGGCAATAACCGATTCCGCAGGAATTATCTGCAGACGCGAACGTTTTTCGAA
The DNA here is from genome assembly GCF_051307045.1 of Dryocola mayonis. Lineage (NCBI taxonomy): Bacteria > Pseudomonadati > Pseudomonadota > Gammaproteobacteria > Enterobacterales > Enterobacteriaceae > Dryocola > Dryocola mayonis. The sequence goes on along the minus strand of NZ_CP150452.1, from coordinate 1,705,157 downwards.
ATCAGCTTTGGCAAGTAATGGCGTGATGGCGTCGGGACAGCCGACTAAAAGAAGGTTTAACCGGGGATTAGAGTCCAGTGCCTGCAATGCTGCAGGCACTGTCACGGAAGGACCGAAGTCCCCACCCATGGCATCTAACGCAAGGGTTAGACGTCTCAAGGTATCGCCAGATTACTTAGCGATAACCTTGCGGCCCGCGGTAGTAACCGTCGGCGGTGATGTGGTGACGCAGATGAGTTTCGCCAGAAACTTTGTCCACGGACAGGGTGGTGGTGGTCAGCGCGTCATGGGAACGACGCATGCCACGTTTGGAACGGGTTGGTTTATTCTGTTGTACGGCCATGGACCTTACTCCTCAATTACTTACGCTTTAAACTGGCTAATACGGCAAATGGATTCGGTTTCTCCGCCTCTTCAGGCAGTTTGCCAAAGACCATGTCCGCCTCGGACACTTCACAGTGTTCAGAATCATGCACCGGAACCACTGGCAAGGAGAGGATGATTTCATCTTCAACCAGAGCCAGAAGATCGATTTCGCCAAATTCGTTAACCTGAACCGGCTCATACGCTTCCGGGAGTGCTTCAGCCTGCTCGTCTTTGACGATCGGACTAAAACAATACTGTGTGTAGACCTGATGAGCAAACGGCTTCCCGCAACGCTGACATGACAGAGTGACCGAAACCTTTGCATCGCCGGTTAAAACGGCAAGGCGCTGGTTGTCGATAGCAAACGTCATATCGCATTCTACATCACTGTCCACACTGACCACAGATTCGGCGACGCGCTCAACCTGTTCAGGAGTATAAACACCCTGGTAATCAAGGCGTTTTTGAGCCGTACGAACCGGATCGAGAGTCAGGGGTAATTTTACCTTTTGCATAGGGCGCGCATATTAACTTTGTAACGTCATAGAGTCAAAGAAAAAGGCCTCGAAACAGCGCCTTTCGCCATTTATTCGCACACATTGCGGTGGCACAGTTTAAAATGCCTTTATCCAATTCGCTATCTTTAATGAAAAAAATATGCAACCTCTCGTACTGGCTTCCACCTCTCCTTTCCGTCGCGCCCTGCTTGAAAAACTCGGCGTGCCCTTTATTACCGCCTCGCCTCTTACCGATGAAACGCCGAAACCCGGCGAGAGCGCTCGCGAGCTGGTGACCCGTCTTGCCCAGGCCAAAGCGCAGGCGTTAAAAAACGAATTTCCCTCGCACTTAATTATCGGCTCCGATCAGGTTTGCGTTTTAAATAATCAGATTGCCGGCAAACCGCACACTGAAGAAAATGCGGTACGGCAGCTGCTGCTCGCCCGCGGCGGCATCGTCACTTTTTACACCGGGCTTGCGCTTTATAATTCGCAAAGCGGGCATCTGCAGACCCTGTGCGAGCCTTTTGACGTCCATTTCCGCCACCTGAGCGAAGAGGAGATCCGCAGCTACGTCCGTAAAGAGCAGCCGCTGCAGTGCGCGGGCAGCTTTAAAAGCGAAGGGTTGGGCATCGGGCTATTTGAACGGCTGGAGGGACGCGATCCCAATACGTTAATCGGGCTGCCGCTAATGGGCTTGTGCGAGATGTTAATAAAAGAGGGGTGCAACCCGCTGCTTGCATAAAAAAACGCTCCCCGAAGGGAGCGCTTTTTATCAGGAAGCGTTACGCAATACGGTAAGGCAACGCTTGAGCTGCTCGTCTAGCGGCGCTTCGACGCGCATAATTTCACCCGTATTAGGGTGGGTGAAACGTAGCGCCGCGGCGTGCAGGAACAGGCGGTTTAGCCCGGTGCCCGCCAGCTGCTTATCAAACTCGCGATCGCCATAGCGATCGTCAAAGGCGATAGGATGCCCGGCGTGAAGCGTATGCACGCGAATCTGGTGCGTACGGCCGGTCACCGGACTGCAGCGCACCAGCGTGGCGAAAGCGTAGCGCTCTTCCACTTTAAAACGCGTTTCCGACGCCTTGCCTTCGCTGTTAACGCGCACAATGCGCTCGCCGCTTTGCAAAATATTCTTCAGCAGCGGAGCCTGCACCACCTTCATATGCGACTGCCACTGGCCGCGGACCAGCGCCAGATAATCTTTCTGCATGCCTTTATCACGCAGCTGCTCGTGCAGCGAGCGCAGCGCGGAACGTTTTTTCGCCACCAGCAGGATGCCCGATGTGTCGCGGTCCAGGCGGTGGACAAGCTCCAGGAAACGGGCTTCCGGGCGCAGCGCGCGCAGGCCTTCAATGACGCCAAAGCTCAGGCCGCTTCCGCCGTGAACCGCCGTGCCCGACGGCTTATTGAGCACCAGGATATGCTCGTCCTCATAGAGGATAGCGTCGGCCAGCGCCGCCACTTTCTGCAGATGCGGCGATACCGGCGCCTCTTCACGCTCGGCCACTCTGACGGGCGGAATTCTGACCTCATCGCCATCTTCGAGTTTGTACTCGGGCTTGACGCGTTTTTTATTCACGCGCACTTCGCCTTTGCGCAAAATGCGATAAATCATGCTTTTCGGCACGCCCTTTAAGCGGGCGAGCAAAAAGTTGTCGATACGCTGCCCGGCCTCATCGGCGGAAATAGCAACGATTTTTACGGAAGGTGTCTGGGTTTTCATGGTCGGCGATTCTAAATAGCGTACGCGCGTAGCGCCACTCATTTTTATGTGCTTAACTGACAATCTGTCTCATTCGAGCAGATATAACCTTTCTTTTTGCGTTTTGCGTTGCGGATGAAAAAAAGCGAGTTAAAAATCTGTAAGAAACGAGGCATCAAAGGCAAAAGTCAACTTGCTATAATAAGGTTAGCAATGGAATAATGTTGCGGTTTTCCGTGTTGATACTTGTTAGAGCAAGGAATTTTGCGGAATTACCATTTTTGTCTGAATGCACATCCACGCAGCAATGGCGTAAGACGTATTGTACTTTCAGGCATTTAGCGGGCTGCGGGTTGCAGCCTGGCCGGTAAAATGGAATCAACGCTTGTGAAACTATTTCCAGGACTTGTTCCCACGATAATTGCGCTGTATTTCCGTATGAAATACAGGCTACCGACACTTTGCGCCTCTCAGCAAGCGACAACCGTGAGGTTGGCGACTGTGCGTTTAGTCACGAGGCCATCGGTTCATTCCCGGTCAGCGTCACCATGCCCGTAGCTAATCACCTATGTAAGAATAATGAGTAAGTTACGATGAAAAGAATGCTAATAAACGCGACTCAGCAAGAAGAGTTGCGTGTCGCCCTTGTAGATGGGCAGCGCCTGTACGATCTGGATATCGAAAGCCCAGGACACGAACAGAAAAAAGCGAACATCTATAAAGGCAAAATCACCCGCATCGAACCAAGTCTGGAAGCGGCATTTGTAGATTACGGCGCCGAACGTCATGGTTTCCTCCCTCTCAAAGAAATCGCCCGCGAGTATTTCCCGTCTAATTATTCATCACATGGCCGTCCGAACATTAAAGACGTGCTGCGTGAAGGCCAGGAAGTGATTGTCCAGATTGATAAAGAAGAACGTGGTAATAAAGGCGCAGCCCTGACCACCTTTATCAGCCTGGCGGGCAGCTACCTGGTGCTGATGCCGAACAACCCGCGCGCCGGCGGCATTTCACGCCGCATCGAGGGCGACGACCGCACCGAGCTGAAAGAAGCCCTTTCTTCTCTGGAACTGCCGGACGGCATGGGCCTGATTGTACGCACCGCCGGCGTGGGTAAATCCGCTGAAGCGCTGCAATGGGACTTAAGCTTCCGCCTGAAGCACTGGGAAGCGATTCAAAAAGCCGCTGAGAGCCGTCCTGCTCCGTTCCTGATTCACCAGGAAAGTAACGTTATCGTGCGCGCTTTCCGCGACTACCTGCGTCAGGATATCGGTGAAATTCTTATCGATAACCCGAAAGTGCTTGAGCTTGCGCGCCAGCATATCGGCGCGCTGGGCCGCCCGGATTTCAGCAGCAAAATTAAGCTTTATACCGGCGAAATCCCGCTGTTTAGCCATTACCAGATTGAATCGCAGATCGAGTCCGCCTTCCAGCGCGAAGTTCGCCTGCCGTCCGGCGGTTCGATCGTTATCGATTCCACCGAGGCGCTGACCGCCATCGATATCAACTCCGCCCGCGCAACCCGCGGTGGCGATATCGAAGAGACGGCGTTTAACACCAACCTGGAAGCCGCCGATGAGATTGCCCGCCAGCTGCGTCTGCGCGACCTGGGCGGCCTGATCGTCATCGACTTTATCGATATGACCCCGGTTCGCCACCAGCGTGCGGTTGAAAACCGTCTGCGCGAAGCCGTGCGTCAGGATCGCGCCCGTATTCAGATAAGCCATATTTCTCGCTTCGGCCTGCTGGAAATGTCCCGCCAGCGCCTCTCCCCTTCCCTGGGCGAGTCAAGCCATCACGTCTGCCCGCGCTGTAGCGGCACCGGCACCATCCGCGATAACGAATCCCTGTCGCTGTCCATTCTGCGCCTGATTGAAGAAGAAGCGCTTAAAGAGAACACGCAGGAAGTACACGCCATCGTTCCCGTACCTATTGCGTCTTACCTGCTGAACGAAAAACGTGATGCCGTAAGCGCGATTGAAACCCGTCAGGGCGGCGTGAAAGCGATCATCGTGCCGAACGATCAGATGGAAACGCCGCACTACTCCGTGCTGCGCGTACGCAAAGGCGAAGAGACCAAAACCCTGAGCTACATGCTGCCTAAGCTGCATGAAGAAGAGATGGCGATGCCTTCTGATGAAGAGTACGCCGAGCGTAAACGTCCGGAACAGCCGGCGCTCGCCACCTTCGTGATGCCGGATGTGCCTGCCGCTCCGCAGGAAGTAACGCCTGCCGCAACGCCTGCCGCCGCCGTCAAAACCGCCGCGCCTGCACAGCCGAAAGCGCCTGCGCAGCCAGGCCTGGTCAGCCGCTTCATCAGCGCGCTGAAAAACCTGTTTGCCGGTGAAACCGCCGTTGAAAGCAAAGAAGTAAAAGAAGAGAAGCCAGCCGAGGCCGAAACTCAGCGCCAGAGCCCGGAGCGCCGTAACAACCGCCGCCAGAACAACCGTCGTGACCGTGGCGATCGTAACAACCGTAACGAAAACCGCGAAGGTCGTGAAACACGCGAGCCTCGTGAAAGCCGTGAACCTCGTGAACCTCGCGAACCACGCGAGAATCGCGACGAAAACCGTCGTAACCGTCGTCAGGGCCAGCAGCAAAACGCTGAAGTGCGTGAAACGCGTCAGAACGTGGCGGAAGAAGTTGAAAAACCGAAAGCCCGTGATGAGCAGCAGCCGCCGCGCCGCGATCGTAACCGTCGTCGTAGCGATGACAAGCGTCAGGCGCAGCAGGAAGTTAAGGCCCTGCAGCGTGACGAAGTCGTTGAGGTCGAAGCGGAACAGCAGGAAGAACGCGTCCAGGTTATGCCGCGCCGTAAACAGCGCCAGCTGAGCCAGAAAATTCGCTTCGAATCCGCTGAGGACATTGCTGCAGCTCAGGCTGCGGCCGCCGCGGCGCAGGAAGAGGCGCCGGCTCAGGCAGCGGATACCTCGCATACCGAACTGGCGACCATTCCGTTGCCGGCGGTGGTTGAGGCTCCGGCCAGCGAGCAGGACGACAACGGCGATTCACGTAATGATTCTAACGGTATGCCGCGCCGTTCGCGTCGCTCTCCGCGCCACCTGCGCGTGAGCGGGCCAGCGTCGTCGTCGCTATCGTGATGAGCGCTACCCTGCCCAGTCGCCAATGCCGTTAACCGTTGCCTGCGCCTCGCCGGAGCTGGCCTCCGGTAAAGCCTGGATCAGCTATCCAATCGCCCGTCAGGACGTTGCGGCGCCGGAAGAAGAAGTGCAAAACACAACCGTCGTTGATGAAGCACCAGCTACAGCCGCTGCCCAGCAGCCCGCGGAAGTTGTGGTTTCTGAGCCTGTGATTCAGGAAGCGCCAGTAGCTGAGCCGGTAATTGAAACCACCCATCCGGAAGCAATCGCAACGCCGGTTACCGAACAGCCGCATTTGATTGCCGGGCAGGACGAAGCCGTTGCTGAACAGGTAATTGAAGAGGCGAAGCCTGCTGTGGTTGAACCTTCTCCGCAAGCGGAGCAGGCCGCAGAAATCGTGGAGGTCGCTCCTGTTGTGGTGGAAGAAACCGCGCCGGAAGCGCCGGTTGCCACCGCGGAAGAGAGCGAGCCTGCGCAGACAACGCCTCCGGCGACGCCTGTCGTTGAAGATGAACCCGTCGCTGAAGCTGAGCCGGTGGCAGAAGAGCCGGCTGCGGTAGCGCCGCCGGTTATCGCGCACGCCGTTAAGCACGCGACTGCGCCGATGACTCGCGCTCCTGCGCCTGACTATACGCCTGAACCGGCGCGTCAAAGCAGCTGGGTGCGTCCGGAGTTTGAGTTTACCGGCCGCGGTTCAGCAGGCGGCCACAGCGCGACGCATCAGGCGACAGCGCCGGCGACTCGTCCGCAAAGCGCCGAGTAATATCAAGCGCTAATAAAAAGCCGGTCAGGTAGCTGACCGGCTTTTTTTATCTCCGTATGCAACCAAAAGTGGGATAAAAAAAAGCCCGCTCCGGGGTGCGGAAGCGGGCACATGATGCGCGTCCAGTTTCATGACGCGCCCAAAATCAAAAACTATTACTTGTTAAGCTGGAACAAGGACATGCCCTGCATATCGGTGAATGCTTTATAAGAAGCCTGTAGCGCCGCCTGCTGCATGGTGTAAGAAGAAATTGTTGCGTTCCAGTCAACGTCAACCAGGCTGCTCATCTGCGTCTTTTGATCCACCGCGCGATCGTCGCCTAATGAATCAAGCGCGCTTAACTCATTTAGCTGAGTACCCAGCTCAGAACGGACGGTCAACACGTTGTTGAGTGAGTTCTTAAGCCCGCGGTTAGTTTTATCAATGACCGCAGTTAAAGCGGCTTTCTGATCGTCATCAAGAGCTGCTGTCGGCGTCTTTAAGGCTGCAATAGCCGTATCAAGCATCTTGAACAGATCGGTTTCCGGGGCTGAGTTATCCGGTTCCGCTACCGCATTACTGGTGATGGTATTGAAAACCTGCGTCCCCGTGTGGCCGATGGTCATCGTGCGGGAGGCGTCCACTGATTGTGTGATAGCCGTTTGACCGCCTCCATAGCTAACCCCGTCGTCTCCGTCGGTAAAAGGAGCCGTTTCGGTTTTGTAACCGGCAAAAATATAACGGCCGTTGCCGTCAGTACTGTTTGCCAGATTCAAAAGCTGGTCACGAATCCCGCTAATTTCCGTTGCCAGAGAAGCGCGGTCATCATCGCTTAACGTTCCGTTGCCCGCATAAACAATTTTTTCCTGCGCGGTTTGAATCGCCGTCGTCACCTGGGACAACACGTTTTCTTCCAGCGAAACTTTTTGCGTGGCAAAGGTGCGCGCCAGCGCGTACTGGCTGGTTTGCGACTGTGCCTGAGACAAAACCACCGCCTGGGAAGCCGCAACCGGATCGTCAGAAGGCCTGTTGACCCGCAGGCCGGTCGACATCTGTTCACCGTAGCCCAGCCAGGCGCTCTGGGCGTTGGTCACGCCGCGCATCGACTGGTCGTACATCATCTGAGTACTAATACGCATTCGCTATGAATCCTCAGTTATCGAATTGATGAAAGCAGCGCATCAAATATGCTGGATGCGGTTTGTAAAACCTGAGCGTTAGCCAGGTAATACTGCTGATAACGTTGCAGATTGCCATACTCTTCATCCAGGTTAACCCCGGAGATGGACTGCTGCTGATTGCTAAGCTGGGTCACCACGTTGCTTTGCGTGGTGCTGGTCACTTTCAGACTGGCGGTTTTATTGCCGATATCGCTGATAAGGCCCGCATAGGCATCGTTAAACGATTTACTGCCACCGACCTGTTTAGCATTCTGCAGGTCGACTAAAGCCTGCGCGTTACGGTTATCGCTGTCGCCGGCCTCAGGGTCGGCGGCGAGCGCAAGCTTGCTTTCATCAGTAATCTTCACGCTCATGTTTACTATGGCGTTAGAGACCGGTTTCACGGTAAAGCTGTCGTTTGCTTTAGCCGCGCCACCGACGTCAATATTCAGGCCATCAAACTTCAGGCCGGTAACGTTGCCCGCACCGTCATCCGTAGTTTCAACAGCGATTTTTGCGTTATCGGACAGGCGAGTCACCTGCCAGCTCGTACCGTCATAAACAACTTTATAGTCGCTTGCCTGAACTTTTGAGCTATTTTCAACGCTCGCCGTCAGTTCACCGGTGCCTTGATTTTTTGCATTACTGAGCACTGACGGGCTACCAATAGCGAACAGATCTTCACCCGGCTCGCCATCGGCGTCATAACCCTGGGTATGTTGCTTATTAATAGAATCGGCAAATGACAAAGCTAATTGCCCAAGGCTATTACGCGCCTTGTCGAGATCCTGGCTACGGAAGGTTAACAACCCGCCCAGCGAACCGGTGGTTAGCTGGCTTTCAGGAATTTCAACCGTCCCTGCAACTTTATCTACATAGGCCACGGTTAGTCGTGAAGGATCAGCGCTGGACGGCACGGCAGCAAGCTGTTTCGCGCTGCTGCCCTGTACCAGAGAAATACCGTTCGCGATTGAGACGTTGTAACTGCCGCCATCCTGAACGCTGACCTCAACCCCAACAATCTGGTTTAGCTCGCTAACCAGCTGGTCGCGCTGATCGAGCAGATCGTTCGGCGCAGCTCCTCCGCTGATACCTTTCAGACGAGAAATCTGATCGTTCAGGTTCGCGATTTGTGTAGCGTAGTTATTAACCTGCGCCACGCTGTTCTGGATGGAGCCGTTAATCTGCTTATCCTGATCGCGCAGATACTGGTCCATCACTTTAAACTGGTTCACCAGCCCTTCAGACTGACCCAGCAGCGCCTGACGAGCCGCAGAGTCTTCGGCATTACTGGTCAGCGTTTGCAGGCCGGTAAAGAAACTTTGCATGGTCGTTGCCAGCGTATTCGTCGTGCCGGAGAACAGGTCGTCGATTTTCGACATTTCCTGATACTGCGTACTCAGGCCGCTGTTTTGGGTTTGTGCTGAACGAAGCTGGTTGGTAATAAACGCATCATATTCACGCTGCACGCCGCTTACGTACACGCCGTTTCCCGTATAGCCGCCAGCTCCCAGGGTGCTGTTGGTCTGTGACAGTATTGTCGTCTGGCGCGTGTAGCCCGCTACGTTATAGTTTGAAATGTTATTACTGACGGTGTTTAGCGCCGCCTGGGCAGCGCTCAGGCCACTCATGGCACTGTTAATCAGGCTACTGGACATGGAGGTTCCTTAAGCACGTATTGTCACGGGTCCTGTCGAGTAGTATCGGCAGGCAGGCGCCGGACTTGAGTTTTTTAGCGTAGATTCAGAACAAATTTGACAGATCGTTGCTATAGGCTTTAGAGACTTTGTCGCTCATGGCTTTAAGCTGCTGAATCATTCCCGTAAGCTTGCGCGCATAGTTCGGATCGGTGGCGTAACCGGCATTCTGCAACGCCTGGGCGCCCTGCTCCGGCGTGCTGGCGTTGGTGACCGCGGCGTAGCGCGGGTTGCGGGTCAGCATGCCTACATAATCGGAGAGCGCCTCAAGATACGAGCCGTAGACGCGGAATTTGGCTTTCACCTTCTTCGCCTCGCCGTTTTCGAACTCGGTGGTGGTTATCTCCGTCACCGGCCCTTTCCATCCGGAAGAGGCCTTCACGCCAAACAGGTTAAAGCTCGGCTCGCCGTTCGCGGTGAGAATCTGACGCTGTCCCCAGCCGGACTCAAGCGCGGGCCTGCGCCAGGATAAGGTGATGAGGAATACCGCTCTGCTCGCTTGCCAGGCGCGCCGGGAGGGAGAGCTGCGCGAGGAAGTCTTTGCTGTCGCCGCTAAGCGGAGCTTCATTAGAAGGCGCTTTCGGAATCGCCTGGCGCACCATTTGCGTCAGGGCCTGATTCTGATAGCTGGTTACCGTCTGCAAATCGAACTTCATCGGCACCTTGCCCGCCTCTTCCGACGGGTCGGCGTTCTCGCCCATCTGTTTGACCATCATATCCGCAAGGCCCAGCCCTTTGGCGCTAAGCTGCTGGGCTATCTGCTGGTCATACATGCTGGTATACATGCGCGACTGTTCGCTGCTGAAGATGCCGTCTTTCGGCAGCGCCTCGCGCATGCTTTTTAACATCATCTGCACGAACATCCCTTCCACCTGGCGGGCAACCGATTTCAGGTTGCCTTTCGGATCCTGTCCGGCCTTCGCTTTCAGCTCGTTAAGCGAGGTGGCGTCCCACGCGGCGTTTGCCAGTGACTGGGTATCGTTGAGCATCAGATGATTTCCACTTTCGCGCGCAGGCATCCCGCGCTTTGCATCGACTGCAGAATCGACATCAGCTCCATTGGCGTCGCGCCAAGGGTATTGAGCGCGCGCACCACGTTGTTGAGGTTGGCGCTGGAGTTTACGCGCTGTAATGCTCCGCCGCTCTGGCGTAAATCGATTTGCGTTTGCGGGGTGACCACGGTCTGTCCGCCGCCAAACGGCGTATCCGGCTGGCTAACCTGCGCCTGGCGGTTAACGGTGACGGAAAGATTCCCCTGGGCGATAGCACAGCTGTCCAGCGTCACCTCACGGTTCATCACCACCGACCCGGTACGGGAGTTGATGATGACTTTCGCATCCTGAACCGCCACGTTGACTTCAAGGTTCTGAATATCGGCCAGTAAACGCACCTGTGAACTGTTGCCGCCTGGCACACGGATCTGAACCGTCCGCGCGTCGAGCGCAGAAGCGCTGCCGTAGCCGCGAGAGCTGTTAATGGTGTCGGTAATCTGCTGGGCAAGGGTGAAGTCGTCGTCGTTTAGCTGCAGGTTAATAACGTTGCCCTGGCCGAAGGTGCCCGGCAGTTCACGCTCGATAACCGCGCCGTTGGTGATGCGTCCGCCGTTAAGCTGGTTGACCTGCACGCTGCTGCCGCCTGCGGCCGCGCCCGCGCCGCCGACCAGGATATTACCCTGCGCCAGCGCGTAAACCTGGTTATCCACCCCTTTCATCGGGGTCATCAGCAGCGTACCGCCGCGCAGGCTTTTGGCGTTACCCATAGAAGAAACGACAACGTCGATGTTCTGTCCGGAGCGCGCAAAGGCGGGATACTTCGCGGTTACCATTACTGCGGCTACGTTCTTAAGCTGCATGTTGGTGCCGGCAGGCACGGTGATGCCCATCTGCGAGAGCATGTTGTTCAGGCTTTGGGTGGTGAAAGGCGTTTGCGTTGTCTGGTCGCCGGTGCCGTCAAGGCCCACCACCAGACCATAGCCGATCAGGGAGTTTTCACGCACGCCCTGTACGCTTGTCAGGTCGCGAATACGCTCGGCCTGCGCGAGTGAAGACATCAGCATCAGCACTGCGAATAAATATTTGACCATGATAGCCCTCGCTTACATCGGCGATAAATTAAGGAAGAAGCGCTGCAGCCAGCCCATGTTCTGCGCCTCATTGATATAGCCGTTACCGACATATTCGATACGGGCATCGGCCACTTGGGTGGAGGCTACGGTATTGCTGCCGCTAATCGTGCGCGGGTTCACCACGCCTGAGAAGCGAATGAATTCGGTGCCCTGGTTGATGGCGATTTGTTTTTCGCCCACCACGTGCAGGTTGCCGTTGGCCAGCACCTGATCGACCGTGACGGTCAGGGTGCCGCTGAAGGTATTGCTGGCGTTCGCGCCGCCTTTACCGCTAAAGCTGTTGCCGCCTGATGCATCGATGGCCGCCCGATCGTTGCCGAACAGGCCTTCGAGGTAGCGCGGGGTGACGTCCAGGCCGAAATTCGTTTTGCCATCGCGGCTGGCATTCGCCGAAGAGCTCTTGCTGGCGCTGACGTTTTCCTGAAGCTGAATGGTCAAGGTATCGCCGACGTTACGCGGGCGACGGTCTTCAAACAGCGGTTGATAACCGTAGTTCACAGGCTGCGCGGTCTGGAAAATAGAGCCGTTAATCACCGGCGCCGGGCCGGGAACCGGCTGGGCCGTCGTTGCCCCTTCCACCAGAGGTTTCGAGGGGATCAGAGCGCAGCCGCTCGTGGCCAGCACCAGGCACATCACGACGGGACGAAGAACCATAGGTTTTTGCATTGCTTTCATCTTCAGGTCTCAACGGCCGGCGCGGGCAAACGCGCCGGCAAACATCTTACAGCTGCGTCAGTTTTTGCAGCATCTGGTCTGTGGTAGAGACCGCTTTACTGTTGATTTCATAAGCGCGCTGCACCTGGATCATGTTCACCAGCTCCTCAGCGACGTTTACGTTAGAGGTTTCGACATACCCCTGGTACAGCAGCCCTGCTCCGTTCATTCCCGGCGTACTTTCATTCGGCGTACCGGAAGACTGGGTTTCGGCGTACAGGTTTTCACCCAGGCTTTCCAGTCCGGTATCGTTCATAAAAGTGGTCAGGTTAAGCTGGCCTACCTGAACCGGCTGCGCCTGGCCCTGCTGGGTCACGCTCACCACGCCGTCGCGTCCGATGGTTATCGTCAGGGCGTTAGCTGGAATAGTAATCGCAGGCTGAACCTGGAAACCGCCGGAGGTCACCAGCTGGCCGTTCTGGTCAACCTGGAAAGAGCCGTCGCGCGTATACGCGCTTGAGCCGTCCGGCAGCTGGACCTGGAAGAAGCCCTGGCCTTTGATAGCCACATCTTTACTGTTGTTGGTTTCGGAAAGATTGCCCTGGCTGTGCAGGCGCTCCGTTGCCACCGGGCGAACGCCCGTACCAATCTGCAGACCGGACGGCAGCGTGGTTTGCTCAGAAGATTGAGCGCCCGGCTGACGGATGGTCTGATAAAGCAGATCTTCAAATACCGCGCGCTGACGCTTAAAACCGTTGGTGGAGACGTTTGCCAGGTTGTTGGCAATCACATCCATATTGGTTTGCTGAGCGTCAAGACCCGTTTTGGCGATCCATAATGAACTGATCATATTGCATTCCTGTTAGTTACGCGGCGAGCGCTTAGCTCATCGACAGCAGCTGGTTAGCACGCTGCTCGTTTTCATCGACGCTTGAGATCATCTTCATTTGCATCTCAAAGCGGCGGGCGTTGGCTATCATGTCCGCCATCGCCTCCACCGGCTTTACGTTGCTGCCTTCCAGCACGCCGGGCATAACCTTGATAGTCGGGTCGGCCTGCAAGGTCGCACCGCGTGCGGCCGTTGCCGTCGGGTTCAGGCGGAAGAAGCCGTCGTCGCCGCGCATCACTTCCTGGCCGGTCGCTTTGACTAGCTTCAGGCGGCCGATGGGCGCCACGGTATCAGGCGCATCGCCGGCGTTCAAAGCCGAGAGGGTCCCGTCCGCGGCAATGGTGATTTCGGCGCCTTCCGGGACCGCAATCGGCCCGCCGTCGCCCATCACCGGCTGTCCGTTAACGGTCAGCTGGCCGGCAGGGCTCACCTGCAGATTGCCGTTGCGGGTATAGGCCTCGGTGCCGTCCGCGCTTTGTACCGCCAGCCAGCCGTCCTGTTGCAGAGCGACGTCCAGTGGGCGCTGGGTGTAATCAAGCTGTCCCTGGCTCATATCCGCCCCGGGAGTCGAGGCGGCGACGAGCGTGCGGGTCGGCAACGACTGGCCTTCTACCGGCACCGCGCGCAGGGCGTTGAGCTGTGCGCGAAAGCCGGGAGTTGAGGCGTTTGCCAGGTTGCTGGCCGTCACCGCCTGTTGGTTCAGCGTCTGACTTGCCGCGCCCATGGCGGTATAAATTGCGTGATCCATTAAGCCATCCCGTCAGATGATTAGCGCAGGTTAACCAGGGTGTTGAGGATCTGATCCTGGGTTTTGATGGTCTGCGCGTTCGACTGATAGTTACGCTGCGCGACGATCATGTTCACCAGTTCTTTACTCAGATCGACATTTGAGGCCTCCAGCGCGCCGTTGGTCAGGGTGCCGAAGTTGCCGGTGCCCGCGGTACCCAGCAGCGCAACGCCGGAAGCGCTGGTCGCCGCCCAGACGTTATCGCCCTGCGAAGCGAGCCCTTCAGGGTTAGCAAAGTTCGACAGCACGATCTGGCCCAGCACCTGAGTCTGTTCGTTGGAGTAGTTGCCTACTACGGTGCCGTCGTCGTTAATCTGATAGCTCACCAGATCGCCCGGCTTGTAGCCGTTCTGGCTGGTGGCCACGATATTGTTCGAGCCGGTGTTCTGCTGCATGGAGTTCAGGAAGCTCAGGGTGAACGTGGCCGCCGTCGCGCCAGGCATGGTATCCGTGGCAAGGCCTTCAATTTCACCGCCGGATTTCAGGTTGCCGTTCTCATCAAAGACCATGGATGTCTGCTGCTTAGCAACGCTGCCCGCCACGCTGCTGTCCTGGGTGTAAACATCCCAGGTATTTGCGGTATCTGATTTAACAAAGAAGACGTTCATGTCATGGGCGTTGCCCTGGCTGTCATAAACGGTGACGGTGCCTTTTTTGTTGTAGGTGTCTGAATCCGTAGCGTCAAAAGGCGTCTTCGTCGGCACGGCATCCGTAGAGTTCAGGTTAATCTGAATGGCTGCGGAGGTGGTCGTTTTAGCGGCCATCAGCGTGTTCGGTACGGACAACCCCACCGGATTCGCGCCCTGCTGGATTGTCGGCGGGGTGCCGGTTGCCGGATAGCCGGTCAGCTGCATGCCCTGCATGTTTACCAGGTTGCGGTTTTCGTCCAGCTTGAACTGGCCGTTACGGCTGTAGTAAACGGAACCATTATCATCCACCAGACGGAAGAAACCGCTCTGGCTGATGGCAACGTCCAGGCCGCGCCCGGTGCTGGTGGTGGTGCCGTCGTTAAAGTCCTGGGTGATGCCCGCGACTTTTACGCCAAGGCCCACTTTAGAACCGGCGAACATATCCGCAAACGAGGCGGTACCGGCTTTAAAGCCGTAGGTGGCGGAGTTGGCAATGTTGTTGCCAATCACGTCCAGGTTAGTGGCCGCAGCATTCAGGCCGCTGACCGCTTGAGAAAAGGCCATGTCTTACTCCTGCAAAGGTTAAAGGCTTAAATAATCTGCCTGATTTCGTCGAGGGTGGTGGTCCCGTAGGTTCCGAGGTCCAGCAAGGTTGAACCATCGGTATTGTTGGTCACGCCGTTGACCAAGGCGAAGTTGAGCGGCTGCGCCACCAGTTGGGTGCTGCCGTTGCTGGCGGCAATTGATACGTTATAGGCGCCGTCCGGTGCGGTGGTGCCATCGGTCATGCTGCCATCCCAGGTGAAGGTATGAACGCCCGCGGACAAACCGCCGATATCAATGGTGCGCACCACCTTACCGCTGCTGTCCGTGATGGTGGCCGTCACCTTATCGGCGGCCTGTTGCAGCTCAACGCCAAACGGCGTGGTGGCATCACTGCCTGCCAGAATTTTGGTACCCGGGATCATAACGCCATGCCCAATCAGGGTGGTCGCCTGCACCTGCTGATTGCTGGTCAACTGGCCTGAGACCGAGCCCAGCGTGGTATTAAGCTTTTCGATGCCGCTAAGCGTGCTGATCTGCGCAAGCTGCGAAGTCAGCTCGTTGTTTTGCAGCGGGTTAGTCGGATCCTGATTTTTTAGCTGCGCAACCAGCAGCGTCAGAAAGCTGCTTTGCAGATCCGAAGAGCTGCTTGCCGAGCTGGTTGAGAGACTCGAGGTACTGCTGGCACCGCTAACGGTGGTGTCATTCACATTAACCGCGATAGACATACGTCACTCCTTTATTGACCGAGAGTCAGGGTTTTCAACATCATGCTTTTCACGGTGTTGAGCACTTCCACGTTCGCCTGGTAGCTGCGCGAGGCGGACATGCTGTTCACCATCTCGCCCACCACGTCCACGTTCGGCATCCGCACATAGCCCTTTGCGTCCGCCAGCGGGTTGCCCGGCTGATAAACCAGCTTGTCAGGATCCTGGCTTTCCACCACTTCGCTGACCTTCACACCGCCGGTCTGCGCGCCGGGCGCGGCGTCAACCTGGAAAACGACCTGCTTTGCGCGGTACGGCTGACCGTCTGGCCCGGTTGCGCTATCGGCGTTCGCCAGGTTGCTGGCCGCGACGTTCAAACGCTTGGACTGCGCGGTCATTGCCGAACCGGCGATATCAAAAATATTCAGTAACGCCATGATTAATTACCCTGTTGCAGCACGGACATCATGCCTTTGATTTGCCCGCCCAGAACC
Source organism: Dryocola mayonis (assembly GCF_051307045.1). Taxonomy (NCBI): domain Bacteria; kingdom Pseudomonadati; phylum Pseudomonadota; class Gammaproteobacteria; order Enterobacterales; family Enterobacteriaceae; genus Dryocola; species Dryocola mayonis. The sequence goes on along the minus strand of NZ_CP150452.1, from coordinate 1,689,058 downwards.
TGCAGGTCGGACTGATACTTCAGGCTGTTATCCGCAAATTGCGTACGCTCCCTGTCCATATCGACGGTGTTGCCATCCATCGACGGCTGGTCTGGAATGCGGTAGAGAAGGTCCATCTGCGGGACAGATTGGGTTTGTGCCGGAATGTGACGCGAAGAGGTCAACGCCAGCGACACGCCGCCGCCTTCCACGCGCCCGCGATCCATCACCTTTTTCATTTCGCTGGCGAAATCGATATCGCGCGCCTGAAAACCCGGCGTGTCCGCATTGGCGATATTTGCCGCCAGAATCTCCTGACGCTGGGCACGCAAATTAAGCGCTTCTTGCTGAAATCGCAGCGCGGCGTCCAGTTTGTCGAGCATGTTCTCTCCGCATAATTAGGATTTGTCCGACAGCTTACGGCCCCTTACGCGTGCGTTATCGACGGAATAAGCACAAAATGCATCGCTATTTGTCGCCTTGATCAATTCCGGCAGCGGTTAAAATCACTGCAACCTGAACAAGGAGAAGCGTCATGAAGAGTGTGAAAATCTGGGGCGGAATTGCGCTATTGCTGGCTTCCCAGCAGGCAGCCGCAGGCCTGCTTGATGCGCCGCTGACCCAGTTTTTCCAGCAGCGCCTGGCGGGCATAAGCGACGACGTCTCGGTGACGGTGAAAACCCCCGATGCGCAGCTGCCTTCCTGCCCGCAGCCGGACTTCGTGATGCCAAACAACGGCCGGATGTGGGGAAACGTTAGCGTGCAGGCGCGCTGCGGGAACGACAGGCGCTACATTCAGGTGGTGGTGGCCGCCAGCGGTAACTATGTTGTCGCCGCGCAGGCTTTAGCCCGCGGCACCGTGCTTAACGAAAGCAATGTGCAAATGAAGCGCGGTCGCCTGGACCAGTTGCCGCCGCGAGCCATGCTCGATCTCAACCAGGCCAATAACGCGGTAACCTTAAGAGACGTCGCGCCGGACCAGCCGATTATGCTATCGATGGTGCGGCAGTCCTGGCGAGTCAAAGCCGGGCAGCGCGTACAGGTGGTGGCGGCAGGCGAAGGTTTTAGCGTAAACAGCGAAGGCCAGGCATTAAACAACGCGGCCGTGGCGCAAAATGCCCGCGTGCGCATGGCCTCAGGCCAGATCGTAAGCGGTACGGTGGATGCTGATGGGAATATTCTGATTAACCTATAATCTTTTTAAAGATTCCGTGGCGGCTGCCGATAAATATTTAACAATGATTTTGGCAGGCTCCCCGCCGTGAGCCCCCTCGATGAGGATAAAACAATGAGCATTGATCGCACGTCGCCCTTAAAACCGGTAAGCACCGTTCAGCCGCGCGAAACTACCGATACCCAGACGCAAAAGAACCGTCTGGAAAAGAGCGCCACGGCCAAAAGCACCAGCGTCACGTTAAGCGATGCGCAGGCCAAGCTGATGCAACCGGGCACCAGCGACATCAATATGGATCGCGTGGAAGCGCTGAAAACAGCCATCCGTAACGGCGAGCTAAAAATGGATACCGGCAAAATCGCCGATGCGCTGATCCAGGAAGCGCAAAGCTATTTACAGAGTAAATAATTGCATGAGTCGTCTGTTAGAAGTGCTGGACCAAATGACCGCGGTGCTCAATTCACTCAAAGAGGTGATGGACGCCGAGCAGCAACAACTGTCTGCAGGCCACGTAAATGGCAGCGCATTACAACGCATTACCGAAGATAAAAGCTCGCTGCTTGCGACGCTCGATTATCTGGAGCAGCAGCGGCGCGAACTGCAAAATCAGCAGGCTGGCTCAAGCCATGATGTTAACCTTCGCTGGCAGACGATTACCGATAAAACGCAGCATCTGCGTGATATCAACCAACATAACGGCTGGCTGTTAGAAGATCAGCTGGCGCGTAACGAGCAGGCACTGGCCGTACTTAAGCCGCACCAGGAACCCAATCTTTATGGGGCCGATGGACAAGCCACGACGGTGAATCGTGGCAGTAATAAAAAAATAACTATCTAATAAAAAACCGGCTTATGGCCGGTTTTTTTTATGCTGCGTCGTTACGCTACAAACGCCTCTTATCGAGGCAGCGCCTTCAGAATCTTCATCGTCGCATCCACGTCGATTTCATCTTCTGAGAAAATGTGCGTGGTGCCCTGGAAGGTGGTGACCGCAAGCTTCTTAAGCTTGCGCATCTCATCGGCCTTCTTCTCCTGTTTCGGACGAATGCTGTTCATCAGCAGACCGACCGACAGCACCGCGTTCTCTTTATCAATCTTCGTATCCGCGGGCACCTCTTCGCTGTAGACCAGGAAAGATTTGATGGAGGTAATCTTAATGCGCTCGCCGGCGATAAAGATGTATTTGCTTTCCGGCTCCACTTTCACCGCGTAGGCCGACAGGCCTTTATTATTGGTGGTCGGCTCAAAGGTCACCGCGGCATCTTTTTTGATCAGCTCAGGATTGGCGACTTTAATCACGTGGAAATAACGGTTATCGCCGTTTTCATCTTTGATAAAACCAAAACCTTTTTCTTCAAACCAGGTTGTGATTGTCCCGTTCATCGCTTTACCGCCTAATTATTCGTTCAACATGTCAAATTTTGCAGCGCGCAGTGTAATGCAGAACCTCGGCCTTCTCTACAATATTAGTAGCGCGGATGCGCATAAGCCGCATCCGCCGCCTGAAAAACTCATACCGTGCGTCTGGCGAAGTCCTTCACCTTAAAGCCCAGCACCATCAGCGTTGCGAAATAGGCGAGTATCCCGGCCGCCACCACCGCCATCAGACGCAGCAGGCGATACGGCATATTGCCGATATCCCAGGCGGGCATGATATGCATCATGCCCAGCAGCACGGCGGACATCACGATCACCGCCGCGAACAGACGCCACAGAAACGCAGCCCAGCCCGGCTGAGGCTGGAAGATGTCCTGCTTGCGTAGCTGCCAGTACAGCAGGCTGGCGTTGAGGCAGGCGGCCAGGCCGATGGACAGCGACAGACCGGCATGTTTCAAGGGGCCGATAAACGCAAGGTTCATCACCTGGGTAAGGATTAAGGTGACAATCGCGATTTTGACCGGCGTCTTAATATCCTGGCGCGAGTAAAAACCCGGGGCTAATACCTTCACCACAATCAGCCCCATCAGCCCCACCGAGTAGGCCACCAGCGCGCGCTGGGTCATGGCCGCGTCAAAAGCGGTGAATTTGCCGTACTGAAACAGGGAAACGGTAAGGGGTTTTGCCAGAATGCCTAACGCCACCGCGCTCGGCAGCGCCAGCACGAAGCACAGGCGCAAGCCCCAGTCCATCAACCGCGAATATTCATCGTGATTGCCGCTGGCGAAACTTTTGGCAAGCGACGGCAGCAGGATGGTGCCCAGGGCCACGCCCAGCACGCCGGACGGAAACTCCATCAGACGGTCCGCGTAATACATCCAGGACACCGAGCCGGAAGCGAGGAACGAAGCGAAAATAGTGTTGATGATCAGTGAAATCTGGCTGACGGACACGCCCAGAATAGCCGGGCCCATCTGCCTGATGACGCGCATCGCGCCCGCGTCTTTCAGATTGATGCGCGGCAGCACCAGCATGCCGATTTTTTTCAGATGCGGAAGCTGATAGGCCAGCTGCAGCACGCCGCCCACGGTAACCGCCCAGGCGAGCGCAAGGATCGGCGGATGAAAGTGCGGCGCGGCGAAGAGCGCGAAGCCAATCATGCTGAGGTTAAGGAACGTAGGCGCAAACGCCGGAACGGAGAAACGGTTCCAGGTATTGAGTATCGCCCCGACCAAAGACGCAAGGGAGATCAGCAGGATATAGGGAAAGGTAATGCGTAAAAGGCTGGACGTCAGCGCAAATTTATCCGCCGTGTCGGCAAAGCCGGGAGCCGTGACCAGAATAACCCAGGGCGCGGCAATCATGCCGATTACCGTGACAACGGCCAGCGCCAGGGTAAGCAGTCCTGAAACATAAGAGACGAACACGCGGGTTGCGTCTTCGCCCTGCTTGCTTTTGTACTCTGCCAGAATCGGCACGAACGCCTGTGAAAACGCCCCTTCGGCAAAGATTCGACGCAGCAAATTCGGCAGTTTGAACGCCACAAAAAAGGCATCCGTCGCCATCCCTGCCCCAAAAACCCTTGCCACAATGGCGTCGCGTGCAAATCCGAGCACGCGTGAAAACATGGTCATCGAGCTGACGGCGGCCAGCGATTTTAAGAGATTCATTTATTATGTTGTTCCACAAACATCAACGCCTGCGGCGCAGGCGTTTTCAGGGGCATCAAGATTCTGCAGCGTAGTCTACCGATACGCCGCCGAATTACTACCCTCAGTTGTTACCGGTTTATTCGCTCATCGCCTCGCGCCAGAGCTTTTCCACCACTCTTTGCGCCAGCAGCGCCTGTTCGCCGGAAGTTTCAGGAACCGTCTGATTTGCCACGCTTTCAAGGAAGTGACGCGCGCAGCCAGCAAAACCACGCTGTTCAAGGGTGCTCTGCCAGCCGGCGACGGGACGAGTCACCACGCCCGCCCCGCACTCCTCACGCCATTCGCGCATGTCCGTTACGTCATACAGCCCGCCGTCGGTCACGGCCTGCACCCACTCGCGCTGGCTTCCGGCGCGACGATGCATGCTGGTGGTAATCTGCAGATGATCTTTGGCGAAATGGTGCTCGGCAAACAGCATTTCGCCTTGATCATTAGTCAGCAGCGCGCCGCTTTGCAGCTGCGCCTCGCCGCCCGCCAGCCACAGCGCGGTATCCACCACGTGCAGATAGTCATCAAGCAGGGTAAAACGCAGATCTTTTGGCCCGACGCTGTCGGTGCGGTGTTTATCCATGCGCAGGGAGGCGCCCGTCGCCAGCTTCGCTTTTAGCTCCTGATAGAGCGGTGAAAAGCGGCGGTTGAATCCCACCATCAGGGTGCGTTTTTTACCTGCGGCAAGCTCCACCAGCCTTTCGGCATCCGCCAGATTCTCCGCCAGCGGTTTATCCACGCAGACGTTGACGCCCGCCTGCAGCAGCTCGCTGACCACCGCAAAATGGGTGCTGGTGGCGCTGTGAACAAATACCGCGTCGCACTGGGCGGCAAGATCGGCAAGCGAAGAAACATAAGGAATACGGTACGTCTCGCAGATCTTCTGCGCTTTTTCTTTCGTTGGGGAGAATGCTCCCTGCAGCGTCCAGTCGCTGGCGGCGCTTAATACCGGCAGCCACGCTTTTTGCGCGATGCCGCCGAGGCCCGACTACGCCTACCCTAAGTTTGGTCATCTTTTATTCTCCCAGATGTGCGAGCAGTGAATCGAGGCGCTGTTTTAACTCCGCCACTTCGGTTTCAAGCCGTTCAACGCGCGCAGCCAGATCTTCGCCAGGTTCCGCCAGGGCGTCGGCGACGGCGGCCTGGGCCTCCACTTCACCGCTGAACAGATGCATATAGCGGCTTTCGCGTTTACCCGGCTCACGCGGCAGGCGCACCACAAAAGGACCATCATCACGACCGGCCAGCGTTTCGAGGGTCGCCTCAACCTGCGCCATATCGCTAAATTCATGCATTCTTGCGGCGCGGCTGCGCAGCTCGCCCGGCGTCTGGGCGCCGCGCAGCAGCAGCGTGGTCACCACGGCGACCTCCGCCGGCGTGAGTTTGAGGTCGCCAAACTCAGAGTTGCAGAAGCGCTGTTCGTATTTGGTTACGCGATTGCCAAAGCCGCTTACGGTGCGCAGAAAGTGGCGCCTGACCAGGTTATCCAGCGTGTCCTGCACCTCATGCTCTTTAAGATCCATGACCGGTTCGCGGTTGGTTTTCTGATTGCAGGCGGTCACCACGCCGTTAACGGACATGGGGTACTGTTCCGGCGTGGTGACCTGTTTTTCCATCAGGCTGCCCACCACGCGCGCTTCTACCGCGGTTAACTGATATTTCATTTCACTTCCTCAACGACCGGGGGTCCAGATTTTTGTCGTCAGCGCCGTCAGGACATGGTCCCGCCAGACGCCGTCAATCAGCAGATAGTCTTTGGCATAGCCTTCTTTTTCAAAGCCCAGGCGCGCGAGCAGGTCGCCGCTGCGCTGGTTATGCGGCATATAGTTCGCCATGATGCGGTGAATATGCTGGCTGCGCTGCATATAGCGAATCGCGGAGGTCAGGGCTTCAAACATCAGCCCCTGCCCCTGCCACTTTTCACCCAGCGAATAGCCGAGATAACAGGCGTGGAACGAGCCGCGCACGACGTTTGAGAAATTCGCCACGCCGCGAATCTCTTTTTCTTCTTCGTCGAGCAGGGCGAAATAATAGGCGCTGCCGGCTTTGTGCATTTCATTGATCATGCCAAGGCGGGCCTGCCAGCCCGAGGGGTAACAGTGGCTGTCATCGCGGACGGGTTCCCAGGGCTTTAAAAACAGACGGTTTTCAGAGTAATAATCGGCCAGGCGCCAGGCATCCCGGTCATAGACCAGACGCACCACCAGCCTGTCGGTTGTTAAACGCACTTTCGGCACGTTACTGCGGTAACCAAACATCTTCCCCTACTCCTCACATCCCACGATTTACCAGCCCATGTTAATTACTATACCTGCGCCGGCAGGAGGAAGGAAAACAACAGCATGCAGATTTTTCGCCGCGTCATAATTTTTTCGATGAAAGGGTTCAATCGAAGCTGCGGAACGATAAAAAAATATTGTCGCCCGCCACCGTGTCAAAAAATGTAAAGACAAGAGAGAATGGATTCCTGTCACATTTTCAGGATTCCCTGGAGGGGAGATGTCGCGGGTGGCGCAGGCAAGGAGCCTGGGTAAATATTTCCTGTTGCTCGATAACATGCTGGTGGTATTAGGCTTCTTCGTGGTGTTCCCTTTAATCTCTATTCGTTTCGTCGATCAGATGGGCTGGGCGGCGCTGATGGTGGGTATCGCCCTGGGCCTGCGGCAGCTTACCCAGCAAGGGCTGGGCATTTTCGGCGGCGCGATTGCCGACCGACTGGGCGCCAAACCGATGATCGTCACCGGCATGCTGCTGCGCGCGGCAGGTTTTGCGCTGATGGGGATCGCCCATGAACCCTGGGTGCTGTGGCTCTCCTGCTTTATCTCAGCCATCGGCGGCACGCTCTTTGACCCGCCCCGCGCGGCGTTAGTGGTGAAGCTTGTGCGCCCGCACCAGCGCGGACGCTTCTTCTCGCTGCTGATGATGCAGGACAGCGCGGGCGCGGTAATCGGCGCGCTGCTGGGCAGCTGGCTGTTGCAGTATGATTTTCGTCTCGTGTGCGCCGCAGGCGCGGTGATGTTCATTATCTGCGCGGCGGTTAACGCCTGGCTGCTGCCCGCCTATAAGCTTTCGACTATCCGCACGCCGATGCTTGAAGGCATGGGACGCGTGCTGCGCGACAAACGCTTTGTGACCTACGTGCTGACGCTCGCCGGCTATTACATGCTGGCCGTGCAGGTAATGCTGATGCTGCCCATTATGGTCAACGAAATTGCCGGCACGCCGTCGGCGGTAAAATGGATGTACGCCATTGAGGCTGCGCTTTCGTTAACTTTGCTCTACCCCATCGCCCGCTGGAGCGAAAAGCGCTTTCGCCTTGAGCAGCGCCTGATGGCCGGCCTGCTGCTGATGACGCTGGCGATGCTGCCCGTCGGCCTGACCAGCAATTTACAGCAGCTGTTTACCCTGATCTGCGTGTTCTATATCGGCTCGATCATTGCTGAGCCTGCCCGCGAAACGCTTGGCGCATCCCTCGCGGATTCCAGGGCGCGCGGAAGCTATATGGGATTCAGCCGGCTGGGGCTTGCCATCGGCGGCGCCTTTGGTTACGCGGGCGGCGGCTGGCTTTTTGACGCCGGCAAAAGCCTCAGCCGGCCCGAACTGCCGTGGGTGATGCTGGGGATCGTTGGCTTTATCACGCTGCTGGCTTTATGGTGGCAGTTCAGCCTGAAACCCGTCGCGCCCTCGATGCTGGAGCCCGGCGCTTAGTTTGCGGGCTCAGGCGTTCTCTTCCATACTGAATGGTTAACGGATTTAGTCCGCCACTGGTAAATGGAGGAGAACGTGAAATTATATATTTACGAGCACTGCCCGTTCTGCGTGAAGGCGCGCATGATTTTTGGGCTGAAGAATATCCCCGTTGAGCTTAACGTGCTGGCAAACGACGACGAAGCCACGCCGACGAAAATGGTCGGCAAGAAAGTGGCGCCGATTCTGCAAAAAGACGATAGCCGTTACCTGCCGGAAAGCATGGATATCGTGCACTATATCGACAAGCTTGATGGCAAACCGCTGCTGACCGGCCCAACCAACGCGGCCATCGGCGAATGGCTGCGTCAGGTAAACACCTACGTGCAGCACCTGCTGCTGCCGCGCATCGCAAAAGCGCCTTTCGATGAGTTTGAAACCCCCGAAGCGCGCGCCTATTTCACCAAAAAGAAAGAGGCGATGATCGGCTCGTTCGAGGAGCATCTTGCGCACTCGCCCGGACTTATTAAGAAAATAAGCGATGATTTACGCAAGCTCGATAAGCTCATCGTGCAGCCAAATGCCGTCAACGGCGAGCTGTCTGAAGACGATATTCAGCTGTTCCCGCTGCTGCGTAACCTGACGCTGGTGGCCGGCATTGAGTACCCAAGCAGGGTCAGGGACTATCGTGACAATATGGCGAAACAAACGCAGGTCAACCTGCTCTCCTCCATCGCCATTTAATTTATTGCGGTATTTATAAAACCAACGGTCAGCCCAAACAGGCTGACCGTTTTATGACTTACGGCTGGCTACAGGCCTTTCTGATCCATCAGAACCGCCAGGTCAACCAGACGGTTTGAGAAGGCCCATTCGTTGTCATACCAGGCGAGGATCTTCACCAGGTTGCCTCCGATGACCAGCGTGGAAAGCCCGTCGATAATAGATGAGCGCGCATCGCCCTGATAATCGCTCGACACCAGCGGCTCTTCGCTGTAGCCCAGAATGCCCTTCAGCGGGCCGGATTCCGACGCTTTACGGAAAGCGGCGTTCACCTCATCCGCCGTTACCTCGCGCTTTAAGGTGACGGTCAGATCGACTATCGACACCACCGGCACCGGGACGCGCAGGGAATAACCGGTCAGGCGCCCTTCCAGTTCGGGAATAACTTTCCCCAGCGCTTTAGCGGCGCCGCTGGAATAAGGCACGATAGAGAGCGCGGCTGCGCGTGCGCCGCGCAGATCTTTTTCCGGCTGGTCATGCAGCGCCTGGCTGTTGGTATAGGCGTGAGTGGTGTTCATCAGGCCGTGCTCGATGCCGAAACTCTGATGCAGCACCTGCGCCGCCGGCGCCAGGCCGTTGGTGGTGCAGCTGCCGTTGCTGACAACTTTATGTAAAGCCGGATCGTACTGCTCGTGATTGACGCCCATCACCACCGTGATGTCATCATTTTTACCGGGAGCCGAGAGAATCACGCGTTTCGCGCCGCCCTGGGTAATATGCGCTTGCGCTTTGGCTTTATCCGTGAAGAACCCGGTGGCCTCGATGACCAGCTCAACGCCGACGCTGCTCCAGGGAATCGCGCCCGGATCCCTTTCGCTGAAGACCCGAATGGCCTGGCCGTCAAGCAGCAGCTGGCCTTCGGACGCCTCAACGCTTGCGGCCAGCGTCCCCTGCAGGGAGTCGTATTTCAGCAGATGCGCGAGCGTTTTGCTGTCGGTGAGATCGTTGATAGCCACAACCTGGAAATCGTTACGGCCCAATGCGGCGCGCAGCACGTTTCTGCCGATTCTGCCAAACCCGTTAATGCCTACTTTGACCATGATTTACTCCTTGTTGAGTTGTCTGCAGTCAGAGTAAGGCGAAGGTTTGATGGCGTAAACGACGATAAAGGATCAATTTACGCCATATTGCGTGCAGCAAAACGTTCCCGGTAATCGGAGGGGGTGAGCTGGAGGTTGCGCTCAAAAACGCGACGCAGATTAAGGCCGTTGCCAAAGCCGGTAACCGCCGCGATATGCTCAAGCTTGTCGGAGCTTTGCTCAAGGTGCTGGCGGGCGGCGTTCAGGCGAACCTCTTCGACATATCTGGCCGGGCTGACGCCGGTTTCGCGAGTAAAAACTCGTGTGAAGTTACGCGGACTCATGGCCACGCGCCCGGCCAACGCCTCGACCGACAGATCGCCGGAGAGATTTTCAAGGATCCAGCATTGCAGATCGCGAATCGGTCCGGGAGTGCTGGCCTGGGTAAGCAGAAAACGGCTGAACTGCGACTGCCCGCCGGGCCTGCGCAGAAACATCACCAAATCCTGCGCCACCTCGCGGGCTACGGTAAAGCCGTGGTCGTCCTCAACCAGTGCCAGCGTGAGATCGAAACCCGAGCTGACGCCCGCCGAGGTCCAGATATGGCCATCCTGAATATAGATAGGCCCTTTCTCAACGCTGACCCGGGGAAACGCTTCCTGCAGCTCTTCAAGCAAACGCCAGTGGGTGGTGGCGCGGTGCCCGTCAAGCAGGCCCGCTGCGGCCAGCAGCAAAGCGCCGCCGCAGACGGAGACGATACGACGGATGTTTGGAGCCGCCCGGCGCATCCACTCCACCACCGCCTCCCTTTCTTCCACGTTGTTTCCCCTGCCGGTGATCATAACCGTATCGCGCGGCAGGCTGGGATCCAGCTCTGCCAGCCGATAGTCGGCCAGCAGGTTTAAACCCGACCCGCCGTGGACCACGCGGTGCCGCTGGGTAGTGGCGATCGTCACCTGATAGAGCGGCGTAAGGGAGTCCTTCTGCCGCAGACGATTTGCCTGCGTAAGAATATCGGCGATGCCCGTAGGCTCGAATAACATGCCCCCGTCGGGGACAATAATCAGAAAGGTATGCATGTCCTTAAAATACAAAAAAGGCAAAATAAGTCAAGAAGGACCGCCCGGAGAACGCCGCGGTTTCAGCCTTTTCCTGTAGCACGGCTTGCGCTGGTGCGTCATGCTGCTTTGTGTCACGATTTGACGCCAAAGCAGGATGTTGAGGAACTCCATGAAGAAAATTATTTTTGCGGCCGCGCTGGTACTGAGCGGATTAGTCGTCGGCTGCAATCAGCTTACCCAGTACACCGTCAGCGAACAGGAAATTAACCAGGCGCTGGCCAGGCATAATAACTTCTCTAAAAATATCGGCCTGCCGGGCGTTGCCGATGCGCATATCGTGCTGACCAATCTCAATTCGCAAATCGGCCGCGAAGAGGCGAACAAAGTGACGCTGACCGGCGATGCGAAGCTGGACATGACCTCCCTGTTCGGCAATCAGAAAGCGAACATCAAACTTAAGCTCAAAGCCCTGCCCGCCTTTAACAAAGAAAAAGGCGCCATCTATCTGCAGGAGATGGAGGTGGTCGATGCCACCGTCGAGCCGGAAAAAATGCAGACCCTTTTGCAGACCATCATTCCCTATCTGAACCAGTCGCTGCGCAGCTACTTCAACCAGCAGCCCGCTTATATCCTGAGCGAGGACAGAAATTCTGGCGAAGCGATGGCGAAGAAGTACGCGAAGGGTCTGGAAGTGAAGCCCGGCGAAATCGTTATTCCCTTTATCAACTAATTGACGCCGTTCAGGGCAAGGGCCTTCATGCCCTGAACGCTCTTCCTGGCAAAAGCCGCAACAAAGGCGTGCAAACGAAAACGATTACGCCTATCCTTAGTGCCCGGCATAAAACCAGCCCAAAGTTGACTGATTTTCCCTTCCAGCCGGAGCACTTTCATGACCCTATTACCTCAGGTATTAAAAATCCGCCGCCCAGACGACTGGCACGTTCATCTTCGTGATGGAGAGATGTTGAAAACCGTGGTGCCCGCGACCTCTGGAACCTATGGCCGCGCGATTGTGATGCCTAACCTGGTGCCGCCGATTACCACCGTGGAAGCCGCTATCGCGTATCGCCAGCGCATTCTGGACGCGGTGCCGCAGGGCCATAACTTCGACCCCCTGATGACCTGCTATCTGACGGATTCGCTGGACGCGAACGAAGTTGAGCGCGGCTTCAACGAAGGCGTGTTTACCGCCGCCAAGCTCTATCCGGCGAATGCCACCACCAACTCCAGCCACGGCGTGACCAGCACCGCGGCGATTATGCCTGTCCTTGAGCGGATGCAGAAAATTGGCATGCCGCTGCTGATCCACGGCGAGGTCACGCAGGCTGAAATCGATATTTTTGACCGTGAAGCGCGCTTTATTGAAACCGTCATGGAGCCGCTGCGCCGGCAGCTGCCGGGCCTGAAGGTGGTATTCGAACATATCACCACCAAAGACGCGGCGCAGTACGTGCAGGAAGGCAATGCTCTGCTGGGCGCGACCATTACCCCGCAGCATCTGATGTTCAACCGCAACCATATGCTGGTTGGCGGCGTGCGCCCGCACCTGTACTGCCTGCCGATCCTGAAACGCAGCGTTCACCAGCAAGCCTTACGCGCGCTGGTGGCGAGCGGCTGTGAGCGCGTCTTCCTGGGCACCGACTCCGCGCCTCACGCGCGCCATCGTAAAGAGGCGAGCTGCGGTTGCGCAGGCTGCTTCAATGCCCCTTCAGCCCTGGGCGCGTATGCGACCGTCTTTGAAGAGCTGAACGCGTTCGAGCATTTCGAAGCCTTCGCCTCCCTCAACGGCCCGCGTTTCTATGGTCTGCCGGTGAACGAGGAGACTATCGAACTGGTGCGCGAGCCGGTGCTGATCCCCGAAACCATCGCCACCAGCGACGACTGTATCGTGCCGTTCCTTGCCGGCGAACAGGTTGCCTGGTCGGTAAAAGCATAAATATTTCACGCCCCCTGTTGCAGGATGCACGTTAAGACTGTATAAATAAACAGTATATTGTACAGGGGGTTGTTATGCGTATTGAAGTGACCATTGCTAAAACCACGCAGTTACCGCCGGGCGCCGTTGACGCTCTGGCTCAGGAATTAACTCGCCGTATTACCCAGCATTTCCCGGAAACCAACAGCCATGTCCAGGTGCGCTATGCCGCGGGCAACAACCTTTCCGTTTTGGGCGGGGCCCAAAGAAGATAAAGACCGCATCAGCGAAATTCTCCAGGAAACCTGGGAGAGCGCCGATGACTGGTTTTCCGCAGATTAAATAAAAATTATCCCTCGTAGTTCTTTTTTGCCGGGTGTCGCCATCCGGTTTTTTTCATTTCTCCTGCCCCTGCGCGTTTATTTTTAAGGCACTATTCTGATTGCTATCGCGATTTGACGTAATTATTCGAATCAGCTGCCGTTTTATTGTTCAATTAAGCTCATGCAGATGAAAAAAGTGTTGCAGGGTATTTATTTCCTCCGCGAAATAGCTTAATCATTGATATACTTAACTGGCTTCACATTTAACAAGCATTGAACCTCGCCAGCCGTTGTCTTAAACACACGCACATAAGGGGTTATGATGGAAAAAAATAGTGATGTAATTCAGACCCATCCCCTTGTCGGATGGGACATCAGCACCGTAGACAGCTACGATGCGCTGATGCTGCGCCTGCACTACCTGACGTCAAATAAACAGAAGGTTGATGAAACAGAGATCGGTCAGACGTTATGGTTAACCACGGATGTTGCCCGGCAGTTTATTTCTATTTTAGAGGCCGGCATCGCAAAAATTGAATCCAGTGAATACCAGGTAAACGATCATCGTAAGCATTGATTGTCGATGCTACAGCTAAGAATCCAAGGCACCCTCGAGGTGCCTTTTTTATTTTTACGCCGCGTTTAATTGCCTGCTACTGGAGAATTAATTACTCTGCTAGTGATATTTCCAGGAGTTGAGAAAAGCGACATGCATTATGATCTTATCATCGTGGGCAGCGGTTCCGTCGGGGCTGCGGCCGGCTGCTATGCCACCCACTCCGGCCTGAAGGTTTTGATGATCGACAGCGCCCATCCGCCCCACCAGCAGGGCAGCCACCATGGCGACACCCGGCTGATGCGTCATGCCTATGGCGAAGGGGAAAAGTATGTGCCGCTGGTGCTGCGCGCCCAGAAGCTGTGGGATGCGCTGGAGCAGATCGGCGGCGAAAAACTCTTCCACCGCACCGGGGTTATCAACCTCGGTCCTGAGAATTCAGCGTTTATCTCTAATGTACAAAGCAGCGCGGAAAAATTCTCCTTGCCCCTTGCGAAGTTAGACGCCGCGGCCGTCATGGCGCGCTGGCCGAATATCAGCGTGCCCGAAGGCTACGTGGGCCTGTTTGAGCCGGACTCCGGCGTCCTGCGCAGCGAGCTCGCCGTCGCCACCTATATTCGCCTGGCAAAACAGGGCGGATGCGCCCAGCTGTTCAACTGCGCGGTAACGGCCATTCGCCATACGGATGACGGCGCGGTCGTTGAAACGGCCGAAGGTGAATTCACCGCCGACAAGCTTCTGGTAAGCGCGGGGACCTGGGTGACTAAACTGCTGCCGGAGTTGCCCGTCACGCCGGTACGCAAGATTTTCGCATGGCACCAGGCGGACGGCCGTTACAGCGAGGAGAACCGCTTCCCGGCTTTTACCGGCGAAATGCCGGACGGCAGCCAGTACTACGGTTTCCCGTCGCAGGACAACGAGCTGAAAATCGGCAGGCACGACGGCGGCCAGACGATTAGCGGGCCGGAACAGCGTAAACCCTTTGGTTCAGTAGCAAGCGACGGCAGCGAGGTCTTCGGCTTTTTGCGTAAGTTTCTGCCCGGCGTGGGCGTCTGCCTGCACGGCGCAGCCTGTACCTATGACAACTCCCCGGATGAGGATTTTATTATCGACACCCTGCCCGGCCACGACAATACGCTGGTTATCACCGGCCTTAGCGGACACGGCTTTAAATTTGCCTCCGTGCTGGGTGAAATTGCCTGCCGGTTTGCCCAGGGCAAAGCTGTAGATTTCGATCTTTCTCCCTTCTCCCTTTCCCGCTTTCGCTGATAAGTGAGCAGGGCTTGCCGGACGCGCGAAGCCCTGTTTTTTACTGGAGAGTTTATGAGCCGGCTTATTCATTTTCTCATCAATAACATTCGCGAGCATTTAATCCTGTACCTGTTTTTATGGACCCTGCTGGCCCTTCTTGACCTTGCTTATATATATTTCTATTGAGCTTATACGCAGCCTGCATATTGACATTAACTGACACTTCACTGAACTAAATATATATTTAGTGCAAATAATTAGATAGAGATGGATTAAATCACAGCCGTTAAAATCTCTTTCTTATTACGTACAAAAGCTAAAAACACCCCATTTCGTTCTTTTCCGATGAATATCATCCCGTTTTTTCAATCAATTTTTTCGATGATGATATTTATTCTCTTTTTCGATCCTGTTTTTGGTTGCAATAAAGTTAAGCGCCGGTTTATGTTCTGACTATTATTCCTTATCTTCAGGCGCATAATTATGCAATGGCGTAACTCACCCGAGCGTTACGGACACCTTTCGGTGCTTATTCACTGGCTGGTGGCGCTCACCGTTTACGGTATGTTCGGCCTCGGCCTGTGGATGGTGACCCTCGGCTATTACGACGGCTGGTACCACAAAGCTCCGGAGCTGCACAAAAGCATCGGCATGGTGCTCCTGCTGGTGATGGTTATCCGCGTGCTGTGGCGTTTTATCTCCCCGCCTCCTCCTTCGCTTGCGGGTTACACGCGCCTGACGCGTATCAGCGCGCTGGCCGCGCACCTGCTGCTTTATCTGCTGCTTTTCGCCATCTTGATCAGCGGTTATCTGATTTCCACGGCGGACGGCAAACCCATCAGCGTGTTTGGCCTGTTCGACGTGCCCGCAACGCTCAGCGATTTTGGCGCGCAGGCCGATCTTGCCGGAACGCTGCACCTTTGGCTGGCATGGGGGGTGGTTATCCTCTCGCTTCTTCATGGCCTTGCCGCGCTTAAACACCACTTTATTGATAAAGACGTCACCCTCATGCGGATGCTGGGGAAATCTTCTCGTTAACTATGGAGCGAATGATGATGAAAAAAAGCCTGCTGGGCATCGCCTTGGGCGCGCTGGTGTTTACCACCGGCTCTGCGGCTGCCGCCGACTACAAAATTGACAAGCAGGGCCAGCACGCCTTCGTCAATTTCCGTATCCAGCATCTGGGCTATAGCTGGCTGTACGGGACTTTCCGTGATTTCGACGGGACTTTTACCTTCGATGAGAAAAATCCTGCCGCCGATAAGGTCAACGTCACCATCAACACCACCAGCGTCGACACCAACCACGCCGAGCGGGATAAGCATTTACGCAGCGCTGAATTCCTCAACGTAACCAAATTCCCGCAGGCGACATTTGTCTCCACCGCGGTGAAAAAGGACGGCGACGAGCTCGATATCACCGGCAATTTGACGCTTAACGGCGTAACGAAGCCGGTCACGCTCGAAGCGAAGCTGATTGGCCAGGGGGACGATCCCTGGGGCGGCGTGCGCGCAGGTTTTGCAGCGGAAGGGAAAATTCGTCTGAAGGACTTTAATATCACCACCGATCTGGGACCTGCGTCTCAGGAAGTGGATCTGATTATTTCTGTCGAAGGCGTTCGTCAGTAGGCGAAATAAATGTCTCCCGCTAACGGGAGACATTGCTTTTATTCCGGGTCCGGGATCCCAAGCGTGGTGTTGAGCGCGCCACGAGACTTATTAAAGATTTTATTGCCGTTTTCACGCCCGGCGCGACGACGACGCTGCTCTTCCGGCGAAAGCGCAAGCTCCTCTTTGCACACTTCGCTGCAGCAGCCGTGGAATTTTTCGGCGCAGCCAGGACATTGAATAAACAGCAAATGGCAGCCGTCGTTTTTACAGTTGGTATGGCTGTCGCACGGGGCGCCGCACTGATGACAGTGCGCAATCACATCGTCCGAAATTCGCTCGCCCATTCGCTCGTCAAAGACGAAGTTTTTGCCGACGAAGCGTACCGGAATGCCCTGCTCGCGGGCGCGACGGGCATATTCAATAATCCCGCCTTCAATGTGATAGACGTTCCTGAAGCCGTTATGACGCATCCAGGCGCTGGCTTTTTCGCAGCGGATGCCGCCGGTACAGTACATGACGATTTTTTTGTCTTTATCGTCCTGCAGCATATCCACGGCTTTCGGAAGCTGCTCGCGGAAGGTGTCCGCCGGGATTTCCATGGCGTTCTGGAAATGGCCCACTTCGTACTCATAGTGGTTGCGCATATCGATAAACACCGCGTCAGGATCGTCCAGCATGCTGTTCACTTCGGCCGCCATGAGGTATTCACCCACGTCGCTGGCGTCGAAAGTCGGATCCTCGATGCCGTCCGCAACGATACGGTCGCGCACCTTCATCCGCAGCACCCAGAACGACTTACCGTCGTCGTCCAGCGCCACGTTCAGACGGAGGTTATCCAGCGCCGGATGGAAGGCATACAGCGTTTCGCGGAACGCCTGCACGCGGCTTTGCGGCACGCTGATTTGGGCATTGATCCCTTCGCGGGCCAGATAAACGCGGCCAAATACGTCCAGCGCGACAAAGGCCTTGTAGAGCGCATCGCGGGTGGTCTGCGGTTCATCAATAGTGAAATATTTATAGAATGAGATAGTGGTGCGCGGCTCGGTTTCGGCCAGCATGCGCTCACGCAGTTCCTCATTCGATATGCGGTTATGTAACACTGGCATGGTGTTCGCTCGGCAATCGTTGAAAGAAAAAGTGGCCCGCATCATAAAGCAATTAACGTTAATTTACATCCCTGGGTTTTGCGCTACATTTTCCTCAACCACTGGCATAAAGAACAACATTTGGTGAATTATCAGGCATTCTGCCGCCGTTAATTTTGGCTAAACATTAAAAAATGTCACAATAGCCCATCAAGAAGATCCGGCATTTGCCGTCACTAAGGTTTGACATGACGAACTTACCGCAATTCTCGCGCGCACTGCTTCATCCTCGCTATTGGGGAACCTGGTTTGGAATTGGCTTGCTCTATTTAATTACCCTGCTGCCCTACCCTGTTATTTATCGCCTCGGACGTGGGCTTGGACATTTAGCGCTGAGATTTATGAAACGCCGCGCCAGGATCACGCGCCGCAATCTCGAGCTGGCTTTTCCGCACAAAAGCCATGAAGAACGCGAAGCGATTCTGGTTAAAAACTTTGAGTCCGTGGGGCTGGGGCTGATGGAAACCGGCATCGCCTGGTTCTGGCCAACCTGGCGTATTCGCCGCTGGTGCGACGTCAGCGGCGTAGATCAGATCCACGCGGTGCAGGAGGCAAAGCGCGGCGTGCTGCTGATCGGCATCCATTTCCTGACCCTGGAGCTCGGCGCCCGCATGTTCGGCATGAACACGCCCGGCATCGGCGTCTATCGTCCCAATGACAACGCGCTGCTCGACTGGCTGCAAACCTGGGGCCGCATGCGTTCGAACAAGAGCATGATCGATCGTAAGGATCTGAAGGGGATGATCCGCGCCCTGAAGCAGGGGGAAATTATCTGGTACGCTCCCGACCATGACTATGGCCCGCGCGGGAGCGTTTTTGTTCCCTTCTTCGGCGTAGATGAAGCCGCCACCACTTCCGGGACCTATACGCTCGCGCGCATGTCCGGCGCGGCCATTGTACCTATGGTGCCGCGCAGAAAGCCCAACGGCCGGGGATACGAACTGATTATCCTGCCCGCCGAGTTTTCACCGCCTCTGGAAACGCCTGAGGGCACGGCTATATGGATGAATAAGATCATCGAAGAGTGCATCATGATGGCGCCGGAGCAGTACATGTGGCTCCATCGCCGTTTCAAAACGCGCCCTGAAGGGGTGCCTTCCCGTTACAAATAAGCTACTTATGTTTTCTCCTTCGCCAGGAGGAGGAAACCCTTTCCTTTAGCTAAAAAAGCTTTCCGGTTTGCCTCTTTCCGCGCATCAGGCGCATACTTAGCAGGGTAATATTTTCTCTTTCCAGCTTTTCCGCGCTGGTTTTTCCTGATTATCTGGAGCGTTATGACTCTCCCTGAGAGCAGCATTAACTGGAAGCGCAATCTCACCGTCGCCTGGCTGGGATGCTTTCTGACAGGCGCAGCCTTTAGTCTTGTGATGCCCTTCCTGCCCCTTTATGTCGAACTGCTCGGCGTGACCGGCCATAGCGCCCTGAATATGTGGTCGGGGCTGGTATTTAGCATCACCTTCCTGTTTTCCGCCATCGCCTCGCCTTTCTGGGGCGGCCTTGCCGATCGCAAAGGGCGCAAAATTATGCTGCTGCGCTCGGCGCTGGGGATGGCCATCGTGATGGTGCTGATGGGATTCGCGCAGACTATCTGGCAGTTTCTCGCCCTGCGGGCGCTGCTGGGTTTGTTAGGCGGCTTTGTGCCCAATGCTAACGCGCTGATCGCAACCCAGGTGCCGCGCAACAAAAGCGGATGGGCGCTGGGGACGCTCTCAACCGGCGGCGTAAGCGGCGCGTTGCTGGGGCCCTTAATCGGCGGCCTGCTGGCGGACAGCTACGGCCTGCGCCCGGTATTTTTCATTACCGCTGCGGTGCTGTTCACCTGCTTTATTCTGACCTTTTTCTGTATTCGTGAAGCCTTCACCCCGGTGCCTAAAAAAGACATGCTTCACGCCCGCCAGGTGCTTACCTCGCTAAAAAATCCTCGCCTGGTGCTGAGCCTGTTCGTCACGACGATGATTATCCAGGTGGCCACGGGCTCCATCGCGCCTATTCTTACCCTGTATGTGCGGGACCTTGCCGGCAGCGTCAGCAACCTTGCGTTTATCAGCGGGATGATTGCCTCGGTGCCGGGAGTGGCGGCCCTTATCAGCGCGCCGCGGCTGGGTAAACTTGGCGACCGCATCGGGCCGGAGAAAATTCTTATCTGCGCGCTGGCGATCTCCGTAGCGCTGCTGATCCCGATGTCTTTGGTGCAAAACCCGTGGCAGCTTGGCGTCCTGCGCTTTTTACTGGGCGCGGCGGACGGCGCGCTGCTGCCGGCGGTGCAGACGCTGCTGGTCTATAACGCCAGCAATCAGATTGCCGGCCGCATTTTTAGCTATAACCAGTCCTTCCGCGATATCGGCAACGTTACCGGTCCGTTAATCGGCGCCGCCGTTTCAGCCAACTACGGCTTCCGAACGGTCTTTATCGTTACGGCAAGCGTCGTTTTGTTCAACGCGTTTTATTCCTGGATTAGCCTGCGCAGCCGGCCGGAGAGGATCCGCATTCCCGGCGATTCCTAGCTTAATTTATCGTCAGTTAAATTCTCATACTTGCAACTTTGCGAACAACGGCAACAATTAACATGAAATCGCTACGGAGCGCCCGCTCCCTGACCTCTGCCATAAGGAGATTTTCATGAGCATGTACGCAACGCTGGAAGAAGCCATTGATGCCGCACGAGAATTATTCCTCGCCGACCACCCGGAGGTGGATGAAGAGACTGCCAACGTACAGCAGCTCAATATCCAGAAATATATCCTGCAGGATGGCGATATCATGTGGCAGGCGGAATTCTTTGCTGATGACAGCGAAACCGGTGAATGTTTACCAGTGCTGAGCGGAGAGGCCCGCACAAAGCGTCTTTGACGGTGAATATGAGGATATAGAGCTGCGTCAGGAATGGCTTGAGGAAAACACGCTGCACGAATGGGATGAAGGGGAGTTCCAGCTGGAGCCGCCTTTGGATACCGAAGAAGGCCGCGCCGCAGCCGATGAATGGGATGAACGGTAACGGTTACTCGTAAGGGCCGTGGCTGGCATCGATGGGCAGCAGCAGGGTGTCGAAGACCAGCGAGAACGGCAGGTCCAGCACCGTGATATAACGCCAGGCGCTATCACGCACGTCCCACTGCACGCCGGGGTAATACTGATTTCCATGCCCCTGTCCCGGCACCGCACGGCTGATAATGCTGCCGCAGCCGCTCAGCGCGCAGGCCACCATAATGACGACTATCGCTCTTAACAACGCATCTCTCCTGTTTTGTTCCGGCTGAGTATAACGATCTCCGGGATGAGCGCAAAAAAATGCCGACCTGAAGGTCGGCATTTCAGAGTTTGTCGGACGGCGCTATGCTTATCCAACCGGTTTTGTAGCTCAGCCAGCCTGCTTTACCGGCAAGGCGGCCGGGTTTAGCGTCAGCGTCTGGTAATTATCCACCCACGAAGAATAACGCTGCGGGTTGGACCAGACGCGGTAATGCAGGCGAGACATGGTCACCGGGTCGCTAAGCAGCACCAGGCGACGGTCGCGGTTAAGCTTATCCGGCGTTTCGTTTAGCGCCTGCTCAACGTGACGATCGCGGGCGATCTCAAGAACCTGGCTTGCACGGTGACGCGCCGTTGCCATTGCCGTTGCCAGAGCGTTAAACGACGGGTTAAACACCGCGTGCATAAAACCATCTTCCAGCGTCCGGCTGCGGTTGAGCTTCAGGTAGTTGTCGGTATCCACCAGCACCTGCGGAGGAGAATACTCTTCCGGGATCAGGAACAGCTTCCAGCGTTTGGTACGCAGGCCCACCGTGGCGCGGCTGGAAATCACCGAGACAAACGGCGAGAGGATCAGCGAGAACACGATTGGCGCAAGCCAGAACAGGAAACGCAGATCCAGCCACGCCATTCCCACCGCCCAGACCAGCCCCAGCAGCAGCTGAGAACCGTGACGCATAAAGGCTTCGCCCCACGGAGTGGAGTCGTCGTCGCGCTGCGGCGAGTTCCAGACCACTTCCCAACCGAGGAACGCGCTGACCACGAACACCGTGTGGAACAGCATACGCACCGGCGCCAGCAGCACTGAGAACAGCACTTCAAGCAGCAGGGAAAGCGTAACGCGCAGGAAGCCGCCGTACTCCTTCGAGCCCTTGCACCAGATAAGGATGATGCTCAGCAATTTAGGCAGGAACAAAAGCACCATGGTCGATGCGAACAGGGCGATCGCCAGCTCCGGACGCCACTGCGGCCAGACCGGGAACAGCTGGCGCGGCTGCAGGAAGTACTGCGGCTCGGTCAGGGCATGCACCACCTGCAGCGCGGTGGACAACGCCAGGAACATAAACCACAGCGGCGCGGACAGGTAAGACATGACGCCCGTCAGGAACACCGCACGGTGAACCGGGTGCATGCCTTTAACCAGGAACAGGCGGAAGTTCATCAGGTTGCCGTGGCACCAGCGGCGGTCGCGCTTCAGCTCGTCCAGCAGGTTCGGCGGCAGCTCTTCATAGGAGCCCGGCAGATCGTAGGCAATCCACACGCCCCAGCCCGCGCGACGCATCAGCGCCGCTTCCACGAAGTCATGGGACAGAATGGAACCTGCGAACGACCCTTCCCCCGGCAGCGGCGCCAGCGCGCAGTGCTCGATGAACGGCTTCACGCGGATAATGGCGTTATGGCCCCAGTAGTGGGACTCTCCCAGCTGCCAGAAGTGCAGCCCCGCCGTAAACAGCGGCCCGTAAACGCGCGTCGCAAACTGCTGGCAGCGCGCATACAGCGTGTCCATCCCGGACGCCTTCGGAGAAGACTGGATGATCCCGGCGTTCGGGTTCGCTTCCATCAGGCGCACCAGGTTGGTCAGGCAGTCGCCGCTCATCACCGAGTCCGCATCCAGCACCACCATATAGCTGTACTGGTTGCCCCAGCGACGGCAGAAATCATCGATGTTCCCGCTCTTGCGTTTTACGCGGCGGCGGCGGCGGCGATAGAAGATTTGCCCTTCGCCCTGCACTTCGCTAATCAGCTCCATCCACGCTTTTTGCTCGGCGACGCAGATATCCGGGTTGTAGCTGTCGCTGAGGATGTAAACGTCGAAATGCTGCTGCTGGCCGGTGGCTTTCACCGACTCCCAGGTCGCCCGCAGGCCGGCAAATACGCGATCCACGTCTTCGTTGCAGATAGGCATAATCAACGCCGTGCGGTGCGCCGGATTGATAGGCTCATCTCCAACCGTCGAGGCGGAAATACTGTATTTGTCTTTGCCCATCAGCAGCTGCAAAAAGCCCATCAGCGCGGTCCAGAAACCGGCGGAAACCCAGCAGAACAGCACGGCGAAGAGGATCAAAATGCCGCTTTGCAGCACGTAGGGCAGCAGCTGCATAAAGGAGACCCACAGATCCTGGCCTACCATATCGGCAGGATTGATCAGCGCCCAGCCCTGGTACGGCAAAATGGTTTTCATATACCAGGTGGCAACCACGGTCTGAGCAAGGGTGAGGATCAGCAAAATGTAGCGGCGGATGGTCCCGACGGTACGCCATTTCTGCTCGGCCTCGGCCTCTTCTTTTGACAGATAGCGAGGATTGACTTCGCGCCCACGCAGGCGGTCCCAGAAGCGCCCGATAGGGTTGGTGCGCCAGGGATCCGGGAACATGGAAGAGCGCGTCGCTTTCGGCATCGCCTGGAGCTGCGTACGGCCTTCTTCATCTTCGATCAGCTGAGCGCCGCCCAGCGAACCCGGCCAGCTCGCCTTAAGGCGAGCTTTTACGGACGCTAAAGGAGAGTCGTCGGCGCGATCGTAGTGGCGCACCGGCGTATCAAGCGCTTCGTGCACCGCTTGCAGATCGGTGTGCGGAAGAGCCGCCTTCTCGGCGGCCGTCAGGGGAAGTGCCTCAATGTAGTCAGGCGCGGTATCGGTAGACTTATTCATTAGCAGGTAACTGGTAGCTCCAGGTTTCACTCAGTGTCTGATCGCCATTGACCAGGGCCGCACGCATTTCCGTCGGCTTCTTGTCATCTTTGACTTTCACACGCATTGTCAAACGCCAGCCTTTGGTGATCGGGTTGTAACGCACTTCGCTATCAACGATTTCGCCGTTATCGCCAATGCTGGTCTGCGCGGTTACCGGGGTATCCTGCGGCAGTTTTTTCATCGCCGCGCCGGTGTAATCCAGCACAAACGCGGTGGTGCCATCCGGCTGACGAATAAGGTTAGACTGCTTCACGTCGCCCGTTGAACGGCGAGTCTGCGCAACGTACGCGTTATCCGGCGCGTGCATTTTCTCTTCATCGCGGCTAAAGGTGATGGTGTATTTAAAGTTCATCTCTTTGCCCGCCTCCGGAAGCTGATCCGGGGTCCAGTAGGCCACGATGTTGTCGTTAGTTTCGTCGTTGGTTGGGATTTCCACCAGCTCGATGCGACCTTTGCCCCAGTCGCCCTGCGGCGAAATCCACGCGCTTGGGCGCTGATCGTAACGATCGTCTAAATCCTCAAAGCTTGAGAACTGACGGCCGCGCTGCAGCAGGCCAAAGCCCAGCGGCTTTTCGGTAGCAAAAGAGCTTACCGCGAGGTGTTTCGGGTTATTCAGCGGACGCCAGATCCACTCGCCGTTGCCGGCATGGATAGACAGGCCGTTGGAGTCATGCAGCTCAGGACGGAAGTTGGTGGTCGGCGACGGCTGGTTCGGCCCGAAGAGGAACATGCTGGTCAGCGGAGCTACGCCCAGCTTGCCGACTTTATCGCGCAGGTAAACTTTCGACTGCACGTTGACGACGGTGTCACGACCCGGGGTTATCACAAAGCGATAGGCGCCCGTTGCACGAGGGGAGTCCAGCAAAGCGTACAGCGTCAGCGTTTTCTCGTTAGGTTTTGGTCGTTCAATCCAGTATTCGCGAAAACGCGGGAACTCTTCGCCGGAAGGCAAAGCGGTATCAATAGCAAGACCGCGCGCGGAAAGGCCATAAACCTGGCCGGCGCCAATCACACGGAAGTAGCTCGCTCCGAGCATGCTGACGATTTCGTCGTTTTTATCTTTGCTGTTGATCGGATAGAGCACTTTAAAGCCGGCAAAACCAAGGTCTTTTACGGTGTCTTTATCGTGTTTTACATCACCGAAATTAAAGTAGTCCGGGCTGTATTTGATCTTGTGAACGGCGGTTGGCGTCACTTCGTTAATGGCCACCGGCGTGTCGAAATACATCCCCTGATGGTAGAATTCGAGCTTAAACGGGGTTTTTAAATTGCTCCAGTAGGCTTTGTCGTGGTTGAACTGGATCTGCTGATAGTCCGCGTACTTCATGTCGCGAAATTGCGAAGGCAGATTGCTTTTCGGTGCTTCGTAGCTTTTGCCCGCTAATGTTTTCGCCTGTTTTGCGACATCATCGATAGTGAAGGCCCAAACCGTAGTGGTATAAAGGGACAACATCACTGCAACGCCCAGCCCACACATTTTCATCATTTTTGGTTTATGTTTCATATTAACCAGCACATCCCCCTTTGTGTGCTTAAATCAATCCAATCCATTTTAATGGAAACTTCTGCTTTCCGACAACCAAATACCCGCTTTGTTCAGCACGCCGGCTCAGGCTTTAAGCAAAAAAAGACAACTGCTTACGCTTTAAGACGCGGCCCGGAAGACAGAATGTCACGGTTAGTGTAGGGTTGCCACGGAAAGTCATCCAAATTAGCCGTAGAGCCTGCAGGATAGCTATCTTAAGGATAAGACGATTAGTCCGATAATGTCTGGAGTATTATGAGTAACGCACCTCAGCAACGCGAATTTTTCCTGGATTCCATCCGGGCCTGGTTAATGTTATTGGGCATCCCGTTCCATATCTCATTAATCTACTCAAGCCACAGCTGGCACGTGAACAGCGCCCTGCCCTCCTGGTGGCTCACCCTGTTTAACGACTTCATCCACGCCTTCCGGATGCAGGTATTCTTTGTTATTTCAGGCTACTTTTCCTACATGCTTTTTTTGCGCTACCCGCTTAAGCGCTGGTGGAAAGTGCGCGTTGAGCGCGTCGGCATTCCCATGCTTACGGCGATACCTTTGCTTACGCTGCCGCAGTTTTTGATGCTGCAGTACGTAAACGGTAAAGCGGCGAACTGGCATAGCCTGAGCGCCTATGAAAAATACAATACCCTGGTCTGGGAATTGATTTCTCATTTATGGTTTTTACTGGTCATGGTGGTATTAACGACAGTTTGTCTTTTTTTGTTTAAAAAGATGAACAGGTACGTTACGCGACATAAAGAAAATACCCACGCGGCGTTTTCGTTAGGAAGACTCTCAATTTTATTTCTCGCCTGCGGGATTTTATACGGGGCAATCCGCCGGACCATTTTTATTATTCACGCGCCGTTATTAAGCGACGGACTGTTTAATTTCGTGGTGATGCAAACGCTCTTTTACCTGCCGTTCTTCCTGCTCGGCGCGCTGGCCTTCACCCGCCCGAACCTGAAGGCGTTATTCACCACCCCTTCGCCAGCATGCGCCGCTGGCGCAGCGCTGGCCTTTGTCGCCTACCTGTTAAACCAGCGCTACGGCAGCGGCGATGCGTGGATGTATGAAACCGAAAGCGTAATAACCATGCTGATGGGGCTGTGGATGGTCAACGTGGTGTTTTCGCTGGGCCATAAATTGCTCAACTTCCACTCGCCGCGCGTGACCTATTTCGTAAACGCATCGCTGTTTATTTATCTGGTGCACCACCCGCTGGTGCTGTTCTTCGGCGCCTTTATCACCCCGCATATCGCCTCAAATGCGCTGGGGTTTATCGCGGGATTAATATTTGTCGTCGGCATCGCTATCGTGCTCTACGAGATTCATCTGCGCATTCCTTTATTGCGCTTCCTGTTCTCCGGCAAGCCGCAAAATAGCGCGCCGAAAGCCGCGAAACCCGTCTGATAATATCTCGTGCCTCCTGATGGCCGAACTTAAGCCATCAGGAGAGCGAAGCCTTATAAAAGCCACTCCACCGGCAGCCGGTATACCAGACGCACCAGCACGCGCTGCCAGAAGCGGGTGTGCGGTTCTTTTTTCCAGACGATTTCTTTGCCGTCGTTATTCTCCACCCAGTTCACCCTGCCCCAGCGGTCGAGGCGCAGCGTCCAGGCGGCGTCCCGCTGGCTTTGGCTAAAACGCTTATGGATATCTTCAGCAAGGGTGCTGCTTTCGATCACAAAGCCCATCTCGGTGTTGAGCATCGCGGAGCGCGGATCAAAATTAAAGGAGCCGATAAAGACCTGCTGCTTGTCGACGCTGAAGGTTTTTGCATGCAGGCTCGAGCCGGAATTACCGGTCAGCCCGCGGTCATGAGGAACGTTGCGCCCCTCATGCTGCGGCTTTAATTCAAAAAGCCTGACCCCGTGGCGCAACAGCTTCTTTCGCCAGCGCGCGTAGCCTGCATGTACCGGCGCCACGTCGTTGGCGGCAAGGGAGTTGGTCAGAATGGCGATTTTCACCCCTTTGCGAACCAGCCCCAGAATCTGCGCTATCCCCGCGCGGGTGGGCACAAAATAGGCGGAGATAATGTCTATCTCCCGCTGCGGCTCCCCTATCACCTTCAGCAAGCGTTGCGGCAGCATCGTATGGTTACGCGCGCGGCCCTGGCCCTTACGCGGATCGTCGCTTAGCAGCCTGGTTTTGGCCCAGTACATTTTAAGCGTGCGCGAAACCAGATGCGTGGCGAACTGGCTGGTGGTCAGCCGGTCGAGATAGCGGCGGGCGATGGGATCGTCCTTCCATTCCTCAGGCAGCCTTATGCGCTGCTGCAGCGTCTCTTCGTCCATGTCCAGAACCTTATCCAGCGTCGACACCGACTGGCAGTTCCAGTAGCGCTCAAAGTCCTGGCACACGTCGGCGACCACCGGCCCTACGGCCAGCACGTCGAGATCGGAAAACAGCGGCTGTTCGCCGGCGCCAAAATAGGCATCGCCCACGTTGCGCCCGCCGATAATCGTCGTCTCGCCGTCTACGGTGAAGCTTTTATTGTGCATCCGCCGGTTCAGGCGGGCGAAATCCGTCAGGTAGCCAATGGCGCGGAACAGGCGAAACGAGAAAGGATTAAACAGGCGGATTTCAATGTTCGGATGCGAATTCAGCAGGCGCAGCGTGTCATCAAGGCCGTTGGTGTTGTTATCATCCAGCAGCAGCCGCACGTGCACGCCGCGCTCGGCGGCGGTCAGCAGGGCGCTGAACAGCAGCCTGCCGGACATGTCGTCTTCCCAGATGTAATACTGCACATCCAGGGTTTTTTCCGCCATCCCGCACAGCATGTAGCGTGCGGCGAAAGCGTCCAGGCTGTCTGCCAGCGTGTGTATCCCGCTAAGGCCGGGGTGCTCGGCCGTCGTCGGGGTGATTGCCCTTCCCAGGCGGGTAGCGTGATCCTTTTGCATATTAAAGCTGGGCAAGATATTGCTGGTAGATACGGGCGTTTTCATCGTCAAAGCAAACGAAAACCACCTCTTCAGGTAACGGCCTGATGCCGATGTATTTATAAACCACGTCAACGGCAATGCGCGCGGCCTGCTCCTTAGGATAGCCGTACACGCCGGTGCTGATGGCCGGGAAAGCAATGGTGCGATAGCCGTTTGCCGCCGCCAAATCCAGGCTGTGGCGGTAGGCCTGCTCCAGCAATTCGGCTTCGTGATGCGCACCGCCGCGCCATACCGGCCCCACGGTATGAATCACCGCTTTTACCGGGATATTTCCGGCCTCGGTAATCACCGCGTGGCCGGTGGCGCATTCGCCCTGCTGCTGAACAATCATTTTACAGGCCGCCAGCAGCGCGGGTCCCGCCGCGCGATGAATGGCGCCGTCCACGCCGCCTCCGCCCATCAGAGATGAGTTGGCCGCGTTCACAATGACATCTACAGCGACTTTTGTGATATCGCCCTGAACTACCGACATTCGTTCACTCATTGGGAAACCTCCAGTTAGTCTTTGATAATAGTCTAAACTTACCTGGCAACCGTCGTATATCGCTTACTGTCCGTGTTTAACGCTGACGGTAGTCTAAAAAAGCCCCAACAGATCGATTCATCTTACCTTTACAGGCATCCCGCAGGGGATTTGACGCCTGGCTCCGACATGAAATTGACCGCATAACCAGCGATTAAGCCTGCTATGGGGGTTAATTTTCTAAAAATTCAGCTCACTGCAGGAGTAGGTTTATGGCTAGCGAAGCGCAGAAGGTCGGGCTGGTCCCGGTGATGTTAATGGTGGCGGGCAATATTATGGGTTCCGGCGTTTTTCTGCTGCCGGCAAGCCTTGCCGCAACGGGGGGAATCGCTATTTTTGGCTGGGCGGTGACCATTATCGGCGCCCTGTCGTTATCCATGGTGTACGCCAAAATGTCCTCCCTCGACGACAGCCCCGGCGGCTCTTACGCCTACGCCAGACGCGCGTTCGGCCCCTTCCTCGGCTATCAGACCAACGTGCTTTACTGGCTTGCCTGCTGGATAGGCAACGTGGCGATGGTGGTGATCGGCGTCGGTTATCTCAGCTACTTCTTCCCGGTGCTCAACCAGCCCTGGCCGTTAACCGTAACCTGTATCGCCATCCTGTGGCTGTTTGTCGGGCTGAACATCCTCGGGCCGAAAATGATCACCCGCGTGCAGGCGGTGGCGACGATTCTGGCGCTTATTCCGATTGTCGCCGTGGCGGTGCTCGGCTGGTTCTGGTTTAAAAGCGACACCTATATGGCCGCCTGGAACGTCAGCGGCAAAGGAACCTTCGGCGCGATACAGAGCACGCTGAGCGTCACGCTGTGGTCGTTTATCGGCGTGGAAAGCGCCTCGGTGGCCGCGGCGGTGGTTAAAAATCCCAGGCGTAACGTGCCCATCGCCACCATCGGCGGCGTGCTGATTGCGGCCGTGTGCTACGTTCTCTCAACGACCGCCATCATGGGCATGATCCCCAACGCCGACCTGAAGCTCTCAGCCTCGCCGTTTGGCGAGGCGGCGCGTATGGCGCTCGGGCCGACCGCCGGGGCGATTGTATCATTCTGCGCCGCGGTCGGCTGTCTGGGCAGCCTTGGGGGCTGGACGCTGCTCGCCGGACAAACGGCGAAAGCCGCGGCGGACGACGGCCTGTTCCCGCCGATATTCGCCAGGGTGAATAAAGACCAGACGCCGGTCGCCGGGCTTTTAATCGTCGGCGTCTTAATGACGCTCTTTCAGCTGGCGAGCATCTCCCCGGACGCCACCTCGCAGTTCGCCATCGTCTCTTCCGTATCCGTCATCTTCACCCTTGTGCCTTACATTTATACCTGCGCCGCGCTGATGCTGGTCGGCCAGGGGCATCTGGGCAACCAGCGCCTGCCGTTCCTGTTCCTGACGCTGCTCGCGTTTGTCTACTGCATCTGGGCGGTGGTTGGTTCAGGCGCGACGGAGGTGATGTGGTCGTTCGTCGCCATCATGTTTATTACCGCGATGTACACGGTGAACTACAACCGTCGCCACAAAAATCCCTACCCGCTGGATAAACCCGTGGTTAACGATTAACAGGAGCCCGACATGCTAGATTTAGGCACGCACCAAAAACGTAAAATACTGGTGGTCGACAGCAGCGTTCAGGACGTGAATACCGCGAACGGGCGGGCCATCGCCGAGCTGATTGAGGCGCTTGAGGAGAACAACTTCGCGGTGATCTCCGCCGTCACCTTTGAAGACGGCATCGCCACCGTCACCTCGGACGCCTCGCTGTGCTGCATCTTCGTCGACTGGACCTCCGGCGGCAACGACGACGCCTCCCACAGCCAGGCCTTCGCCCTGCTGCAAACCATTCGCCGGCGCAATAAAAACGTGCCGGTGCTGCTGATGGCGGAACACTCCTGCATCGACACCCTGACGCTGGACTCCATGCGGCTGGTAAATGAATTCGTCTGGATGCACGAAGATACCGCCGAATTTATCGCCGCCCGCGCCCGCTCGCTGATCCAGCGCTACTACGAACAACTGCTGCCGCCGTTTACCCGCGCGCTGTTCAACTACACCATGGAAAACCCCGAGTACTCCTGGGCGGCGCCGGGACACCAGGGCGGCGTGGCGTTCACCAAATCCGCGGTGGGGCGCGAATTTCTCGATTTCTTCGGCGAAAACCTGTTCCGCACCGATACGGGCATAGAGCGCGCGGCGATGGGCTCGCTGCTCGATCACAGCGGGCCGATCAAAGCCTCGGAAATCTACGCCGCCGAGGTGTTTGGCTCGCACCGCAGCTATTCGGTGCTCAACGGCACGTCGGGCTCCAACAGGGCGGTGATGCAGGCCGTGGTGGGGGAGCTGGAAGTGGCGCTGTGCGACCGCAACTGCCACAAATCCATCGAGCAAGGGCTGGTGATGACCGGCGCCCTGCCGGTCTATTTCATCCCCACCCGCAACCGTTTCGGCATTATCGGGCCGATCCCCAGGCGGCAGTTCGCGCCGGAAAGCATCCGCCAGGCGATAGCGGCTAACCCGTTAAAACACGAGGTGGTCAGCGATAAACCCGTTTATGCGGTGATTACCAACTGCACCTACGACGGCATGTGCTATCACGCGGAGGCCGCGCAGGATCTGCTGGCGCTCAGCGTCGATCAGATTCATTTCGACGAGGCCTGGTATGCCTATGCACGTTTCAATCCGATGTACAAAGGCCGCTTCGCCATGCGCGGCGACCCGAAGGATTTTGACAGCGGCGGCCCGACGGTTTTTGCCACGCATTCCACGCACAAGCTTCTCGCCTCGCTTTCCCAGGCTTCATACATTCATATCCGCAACGGGAAAAAGCCGGTGGAGCACTCGCGTTTTAACGAGTCGTATATGCTGCAGGCCACGACCTCCCCGCTGTATGCGATTATCGCCGCCAATGAAATAGGCGCGGCGATGATGGACGGCGGCCAGGGCGAAGCGCTCACCCAGGAGGTGATCAACGAGGCGGTGGACTTCCGCCTGGCGCTGGCGAAAGTTCACGCGGCGTTCGCCAAACAAGGGGAATGGTTCTTCTCGCCGTGGAACGCGCCGACCGTCACGGACAGCGAAGGCAACGAGGTTCCCTTTGCCAAAGCCTCCCGCGAGCAGCTCACCACCGACCCGACATGCTGGACGCTGAAGCCCGGCGACGCCTGGCACGGCTTCGAACAGCTTGAGGATGACTGGTGCCTGCTGGATCCGATTAAGGCCGGCATTCTGGCGCCGGGCATGGGCGACGACGGCAACCTGCTTGAAAGCGGCATTCCGGCGGCGATGGTTACCGCCTACCTGGGCGAACGCGGCATAGTGCCGTCCCGCACCACCGACTTTATGGTGCTGTGCCTGTTCTCCATCGGCGTGACAAAAGGGAAATGGGGCACGCTGATTAACGTCCTGCTGGAGTTTAAATCCGACTACGACAACAACACGCTGCTCAAGCGCTGCCTGCCGGACTTAATCAGCGCGGACGCCGCGCGCTATTCGGGCATGGGGCTTAAAGACCTCTGCGACGAGATGTTCAACTACATGAAGACCAGCCAGATGGACAAGCTGCAGGCCGCCGCCTTCGGCAATATTCCGGTGCCGTTCAAACGCCCGCGCATCGCCTTCCAGCAGCATATGGCCGGCATTGCGGACCACTTGCCGATAGACCAGCTTGCCCACCGCGTATCCGCCGTCGGGGTTATCCCTTATCCGCCGGGCATTCCGATAGTGATGCCCGGCGAGAGCTTCGGCGCTGCCGAAGAGCCCTGGCTGAAATACATCCGCAGCATTGCGGAATGGGGCGAGAAATTCCCAGGCTTTGAGAAAGAGCTGGAGGGCGCCGAGCTGATAGACGGGGTTTATCACATCTGGGCGCTGAAGGAGTAGCGCAGGGTTTCAACGGGAGATAAAAAGCGGGTGGCGCGCAGCCACCCGCCCTGCCTTGCCGGCAACAAAAATAAATCAGAAATCTACCGATACAGACAGCTTAAGCGTACGCGGATCGCCCTGCGTAATGTAGGTGCCGCTGTCGTCCACCGACGCCCAGTATTTCTCGTTGGTAACGTTTTCTACGTTGGCGCGCCAGGTCAGCGTCTGTTCGTTCACCTTAGCGCTGTAACGCACGCCGAGGTCAAGGCGGGTCCAGCCATCGAGCTTTATGGTATTCGTCGCGTTAGCGTACTGAGAGCCGGTGCGGGTGACGGTTCCGCTGGCGGTGAGGTTTTGTACCCAAGGCAGATCCCACTCGCCGCCCATCGTCACGGCATAGCACGGCACGCCGACGGCGTCGTGGCCATCGTTAGCTCCGCCCGCGGTTTTACTCAGTTCAGGGTTCATCCACAGCGCGCTGCCCAGCAGACGCACGCCGTAGACGGGCTCGCCGAATACGTTCAGCTCCATGCCGCGATTACGCTGTTCGCCGTACAGGCCGTAAACGTTGCTGTCGTCAACCATGCCGACAGGCTTTTTGATTTCAAACAGCGCAAGCGTGCCGCCCACGCGGCCGAAGTCCATTTTCATACCGACTTCGTTCTGTCTGGACTGCACAATGCCGACCACCTGCCCGGCGTTATTCGCTTTGCTGCTGGCCGTAGGCCCCGGCTGCAGGGCTTCAATATGGTTGGCGTAGAAGGAAATATACTGCCAGGGCTTTACCACCAGGCCGTAAACCGGCGTGATCTTGAAGGCGTCAAACCGCGTTTCGGGAGTCTCCAGGCCCTGGTAATCATAGTTACGCACCGTCACGTCCTGGCGGCGGGCGCCAAGGGTCAGCAGCACGCGTTCATCCAGCGCGGAAAGCGTATCGGAGACGGAAACGCCGGAGGTGCGCGTGCGGCTGCGATCGTGCGGATCGTCCATATTCCCGCCGCGATAGAGCGTTGCCGGATAATCAACCGGGGCAGGATCGTAGATATTGATGACGTTGGTTGAGCCGGACATGGTGTAGGCCGCACGGGTTTTTCGGTATACGCCTGAATAGCCGAGGTTAACGCTGTGGCCGATCGCGCCCGTGTCGAATTTGCCGCGGATGCCGGTCATGCCAGAGAAGCTGTCGGCAACGTAGCGGGTGCCGAGCCGCGTAATGCTGGCGTTGCCCTCGTCATCAAGCAGCTTCGGCAGGCTGTATTCGCCCCGCTCGTCGGTGTTATTGCCGCCGAGGCCGCCGTAGAAGGTCCAGTTATCCCACAGGTCGTATTCACCGCGCAGCGCGGCGAAACGCGTGGACATATCCGAATAGACCCATTTCTGGCTGTAGTTATCCGTGTTATCCGGGACCTCCGGCATTTCGGTAATGGCGCCGACCCCTAAACCAATGCGCCCGTTATGCACGGTCGATTTCTGCCAGCCGGCGTCCAGCGAGCCATGCAGCCGCTCGCCTTTATAATCCAGGCCCAGCGTGGCGAGGGTGGTGCGGGCTTTTTCTTTATCGATGGCGGTTTCGCCTTCGCGGTGCAGTACGTTTACGCGTGCGCCAAACTGCTCGCTATCGCCGAAGCGGCGGCCCGCATCAAGGGAAGTGCCGGTTTGCGAATCCGAGCCGTAATCCACGCTGACGCGAGTTAACGGCTCGCTATCCGCGCGCTTCGGCTCAACGTTAACGGACCCGCCCACGCCCGTACCGCCCGGCGGCACGCCGTTCAGGAAGGCATTCGATCCCTTGATGATTTCAACGCGCTCCGCAACGTTCGTCGCTACGATCTGCCGGGGTAAAACGCCGTACAGCCCGCCCCAGGACACGTCGTCGCCGTCAAGCTGGAAGCCGCGAATACGATAAGATTCGGCGAAGTTGCCGTAGCCGCGCACCGCCTGCACGGTGGCGTCGTTGCGGATAACGTCGCTCAGGGTTGTCGCCTGCTGGTCTTCAATCATCTTCGCGGTATAGCCGATGATATTAAACGGCACCTTGCCCGCTTCCTGCTCGCCAAGCAGCCCCAGCCGCGCGCCGTTGGCGACCGGTCCGTCAAGCCAGGCCGGAACAGGTTCGTCTCCGCCTGCGCGGAAAGTCTCTTCCGGCGTAGCGGTAACCGTAATGGTCTCTTCTTTGGCGGACCCGGCGGCATCGCCGCTGGCGGCGAACGTGGGAAACGCGGCCGCGCTAAGCAATACCGCAAGCAGACGCGGGCGCAGGCCCGGCCGGGAAGGAGCTGTTGATGGCATGAGTAATTCCCTGACAAAAGATAATAATGAGAACGCTTCTTATTTTGCGCATGATTATCGTTTGCCAGCTAAGATTTGCAAGGAGAATTGAAACGGCATTTCTCAGCGCAGGCTGAGCGCGGGGGAAAACTGCGCGGGAAAGGGCTTAGTCCCGCAGCAGGCGATAAGCGTGTTATCCAAGGTGAGATGAGTCAGGTAGCGGCCCGGCGGGCAAAGCGTTGCCAGCGGAAGGTCAAGGGAGGCGATTTGCCAGACCGTTCCGCCCTGCTGTTTCAGCACGGCTTCGTGGGCGGTCCAGAGTTTCCAGAATGCGGGAAGCTGCTCGTCAGGCGGCAGGGCGGTAAGCCATTCACAGAGCGCCGGGGCAAAGCTGTGCTGCGCCACCGCCAGAATTTTGGCTCTCGGGCGCAGCCATTCGATATCGCAGCCCACCGCGTCTTCCCCCGTCAGCACCGCCACCGCGCCTGCGCTATTGCTGATATTAAAAGGGGGCAGCTGCGGATGCCAGGGCTTGCCGTTCGGGCCCGTTTCAAGCTTCGGCAGCGCCTCGCGCTCTAAAAGCATCGCCAGCAGGATCCTTCCCGCAAGCCAGACGGGGCGACGTTTGCCGACCGGCGCCGCCGCCGCTAATTCCGGCGACAGCCAGCGTGCGATCTGCGTCTCTTCGCTCAGACGCGCGACGTCACCGTACGCCAGCCGGTATGCCATCACGGCCAGCGACGCAGAACGAGCGAGGTATTGATGCCGCCGAAAGCAAAATTATTGCTCTGCACAAACTCGGTCTCCAGGCGACGCGCGCTGCCCATAATGTAATCGAGCTCGCCGCAGGCCTCGTCGGGATGATGCAGGTTCAGCGTTTCGGCAAACCAGCCTTCGCGCATCATTTCGATGCTCATCCAGGCCTCCAGCGCGCCGCAGGCTCCCAGCGTATGGCCCAGATAGCTTTTCAGCGAAGAGATGGGCGTGCCCGCGCCGAACACGGCGGCGGTGGCCTGGGTTTCCGCGATATCGCCGCGATCCGTCGCCGTACCGTGCGCGCAGAGGTAGCCAATATCGCCTGCCGCAAGCCCGGCGGAACGCAGGCCGCGTTCGATGCAAATCTGCATCGTCTCCTTCTGCGGCTGCGTGATGTGCGCAGCGTCGCAGTTGGTGTGAAAACCGACGATCTCCGCATAGATCTTCGCCCCGCGCGCCTTAGCGTGTTCGAGATCTTCCAGAATCAGCGTCCCGGCGCCTTCGCCGATCACCAGCCCGTCGCGCTGCCTGTCGAACGGCGACGGCGTGGTATGGGGACGATCGTTGCGCTGGCTGGTGGCAAACAGCGTGTCGAACACCGCCGCTTCCGACGGGCAAAGCTCTTCGGCTCCCCCGGCGACCATCACGGTCTGGTAGCCGTGGCGGATGGCTTCCCAGGCGTAGCCTATCGCCTGGCTGCCGGAAGTACAGGCGCTGGAGGTCGGGATCACCCGTCCGCGCAGGCCGAAAAACAGCCCGGCGTTAACGGCGGTGGTGTGCGGCATCATCTGCACGTAGGTCGTGCCGGTGATATTACGGGTGTGCTTTTCGGTGAGCATGGTGGCGAATTCGCTAACCGGCCCGGTGCTGCCCGTTGAAGACCCGTAGGCGATGCCCGTATCGCCGCTGGTTAAAACCGCATCGTCCAGCAAACCGGCTTGGGCAAGCGCCAGCTCGGTCGCCCGCGTCGCCAGCAGGGAGACGCGCCCCATGGCGCGAATGCGTTTACGGGTATAGTTATCCGGCAGCGTAAAATTATCGGCCGGCGCGCCGAGCAGCGTATTGAGCCCGTCGTAAACCTGCCATTCCGGCATGGCGCGCACGGCGTTTTTGCCCGACCTTAAGCCGGTGGCAACCTCCTGCCAGCTTTCGCCGAAGGCGGTAACGCCGCCCATACCCGTCACGACCACGCGGTGAATCACAGCATACCTCCGTTGATAGAGATAACCTGGCGGGTTACGTAACCGGCGGCAGGAGACATCAGATAACGCGCAAGGCCGGCGACCTCTTCCGGCTGCCCCATGCGCTGCAGGGGTATGATACGCATCGCTTCTTTCAGCGCGGGCCTCTTCCATCTCAATCATGCCGGTATCGATAAGCCCCGGCGCAATGCAGTTGACGGTTATCCGGCGTTTTGCCAGCTCGACGGCAAGCGCTTTAGTCGCCCCAATAATGCCCGCTTTCGCCGCGCTGTAGTTGACCTGGCCGCGGTTGCCCAGCAGCCCGGAAACCGACGACAGCGTAATAATGCGCCCGCCGTCGCGCAGGCCGATCATCGGCATTACGCAGGGCTGGATAACGTTATAGAAGCTGTCGAGATTGGTGTGGATAACGCCGTCCCAGTCGTCTTCGCTGAGCGCCGGAAAGGCGCCGTCGCGCGCCACGCCCGCGTTATTAACCACTCCCCAGTACGCGCCGTGGGCCTCTATATCCGCCTCAAGCGCCGTGCGGCACCGCGCGCGATCGCCGCTGTCAAACTGCATCAGCCGGCCCGCGCCGCCCTGCTCTTCAATGCGAGTAAGCGTTTGCCGTGCGCCTTCTGCGTCACGGTGATAATGCACCACCACGCTAAAGCCGTCAGCCGCCAGCCCGCAGGCAATCGCTCGTCCGATGCCTTTGCTGGCACCGGTCACCAGTACCGTTCGTGTCATAGCTGCTATCCCATTAAAATAGTTGTTCTAGTTCGTTTTTATCTGGTTGATAGGTGTTCACCCGCCCGCTGGCCAGCACCCGGTTGTCCGCGAGGATCTCGCCTTCGAAACTGCCTATTTTCTCGTCACGCATTAACAGCGTAACCTGACAATCCAGCAGCGTATTGGCCGGGAATTTGCCTTCCGGGCAGCGCAGCCCGCGTCCGCCCAGCAGCATGCCAACCCCGACCGACTCCCCGCCCGCGTTCATCGTATGCCAGCCTGACCATACGCCTACCGTCTGCGCGATAATTTCAATGGCGAACCAGCCGGGCAGCGTGCCGTCCTCAGCCAGAAAAGGAGCCAGCACGCCGTCTGCGCTTACCTTAACCCGGCAGCGGGCCGTTTCCCGGGTGACAGCAATAACCTTCTCCAGCAGGCACATCGGCGCCTGATGGGGCAAATAGCACTGCGGGGCAAGATAGTCAGTCACGGGCGGCTCCAAAAATCAGGGCGGCGTTGTTGCCGCCAAAAGCAAAAGAATTAGACAGCATGACCGGCTGGTAATCAGCGCGCGGCGCGGTTAACAGACCGCAGGGCGCAAGGTCCGG
Source organism: Dryocola mayonis (assembly GCF_051307045.1). Taxonomy (NCBI): domain Bacteria; kingdom Pseudomonadati; phylum Pseudomonadota; class Gammaproteobacteria; order Enterobacterales; family Enterobacteriaceae; genus Dryocola; species Dryocola mayonis. The sequence continues at coordinate 1,651,157 of NZ_CP150452.1, read as the reverse complement.
ATCCTGCGCTGATTCGGTAAAATTCTGCGCGGGCAGCGGCAGGCCGCGCGTCAGCATTAAATAGCAAAGCGCCGCTTCACAGGCGCCCGCCGCCCCAAGCGTGTGGCCGGTGAGATGCTTAGTGGAGCTGCAGGGCACGCTTTCGCCAAACAGCTGGCGGATGACTTTAGCCTCAATCTCATCATTTAAGCGCGTAGCGGTGCCATGCATATTGATATAACCGATATCCGCCGCGGTTAAACCCGCCTCATGCATAGCCATTTCAATGGCGCGAATGGCGCCCGCGCCTTCAGGATGCGGAGCCGACATATGCCAGGCGTCGGACGATTCCCCCACCCCAAGCAGCCGTACCGGCCCTTTGTCGCGGCTAAGCAGTATCAGCGCTGCCGCTTCGCCGATGGTGATGCCGTCACGCCCGGCGCTGAAAGGCTGGCAGCGGCGTTCGCTCAGGGACTCAAGGCTGTTAAAACCGTTGATCGGCATGCGGCTTAACGTGTCCGCGCCGCCGACGATCGCCGCATCCACCATGCCGGCCTCAATCAGCCGACGGCCGGTGATTATCGCCCGCGCGCTGGATGAGCAGGCGGTGGAGATCGTAAGCGCCGGGCCGAAAAGCCGCAGGTACTCGCTGACAAAACGCGAAGGATCGCCAAGCTCCTGCTGGCCGTAGTGATAAGTTTCGTGGCTCCCGCTCACCCGGCGGTCGGCTTCGTCCAGCCCCGAGGTGCTGGTCCCCATCACCACGGCTACGCGATCTGCTCCGTACCGGGCGATAGCCTCATCCACCTGCGGCTGAATTTGCGCAAGCGCCGCCAGCAGCAGCCGGTTGTTGCGGCTGTTATGCTGCGCAAGCGCCGGCGGGATAGCGGGTAAATCCCCCGTCACGCGCCCGACCCAGCACTCGCCCTGCTGCAGCCAGCTATCTTTATCCGGCGCCATGCCCGGCGCAAGCCCGGCCACGAGGTTGCCGGCAATTTCATCAGGCGTATTTCCCATCGCGTTGAGCATGCCGACGGCGGTTAGTGAAATCATGATGCGTTATCCAGATGTTGAATCGCTATCAGGTAGCCAAAGCGGTGATGCTGAATGCTGACCGGCTGGCGGCCGTCGTCACGGGTCAGATACTGAATCGTCTCGATAAGCTCGTTGTTCTCATCGCGCAGCTCACGACGCGAGTCGATATCCTGCAGCGTCCAGCCTTTTGGCAGCTGCGGCCGCCAGGCGGACAGCGGCCAGTAGCTGAGCATAATATCCGCAAGCACCTGGCCTGCCGGCGGCATCTCCGGCAGGGTGATGGACTGCTCGGTTTTCACACCGCTGCCGTCATAGGTAAGACGGAATAAGCGGATCCCCAGCGGCGACAGCCCGGCGAGCATGATTTTCCGACTGTCGGCGTTGAGCAACACCATCAGCGACTGCGTTTTGCCTTTCACCCGCGCGGTCAGCAGCTGCTGCTGGCTGATAGCGGGCGTTATGCCGGGCGCGGGAAGCGTTATCAGCGTGCCCGGTTTAAGCCAGGCCTGCGGACGGGTGGGATCCTGCTTCGGCGTGCCGCAGGCGCTCAGCAACAGGGCGCTTAACAGCAGCGTCGCGGCGCGTAATCTGGTCATGAATTTTCCTTTTCCCGGACCGGCAAAGCCAGGGGCGCGGTCAAAAACGCGCAGAAGATCCCGCAGCTCAGCACAATCCCAAAGCCTGAAATAGCCGGGGTTGCGCTCAGCACCAGCATCCCCAGCGTAAATAAAGTGGTCAGCAAGGCGACGCTCACCGCCAGCATCGACGTCAGCGGCGTGCCGCGCGGATTGCTGAAAAATATCGTGTAGTTAATACCGATGCCCAGCACCAGCACCAGCGCCAGCAGCGAGAACAGGTTCAGCTCGTGTCCGCTGAAGGCTAAGGCGGCAAGCCCGCCGCCAAGCGATAAAACCGAAGGCACGACGTTGATAAGCCCCCGCCGGACGCCCAGACGCAGCATGTAGGTTATGGCGATCGCAACGACGGCCGCGGCCAGCAGGCCCGCCAGCAACACGCGGTAGAAGCCGAAGAGCTCGTTGAAAGCGCTTTTGCGATCCACCCAGCTGACGCCGGGCATTTTCGCCGCAAGGGCGCTTAGCGCCGCGCCGTCATGCGCGCCGCTGACCGGCACCAGCGCGCCGCTTTGCCCACCGGCAAGCGACAGCCACAGCAAACGCCAGCCGCTGCTGATAACGCTTTGCTGCCAGACGTCCGGCGTGACCGGCATCTGCCCTAAATCCGGCGCGCCCAGAGTAAGGCCGGTTTCCGCCAGGCGCTTTTGCAGTGCCGGCGCCGCCTCACGCAGCAGGCGTAAATCCGCCTGCTGGCGCTCAAGAGAGGCAAGGGGCAGCAGACGATAGCCGTCGATAACCTTACGTTTGCGCAAGGCCGCAAGCTCCGGCGCCAGCTTTTCAAGGCGCGTGAGCGTCTGTTCCGCGCTGCTGCCGTACACCACGAACCATTTCTGATCCATCCCCTGCCCGGTCAGCGCGGTAATGCCCTGCTCTTCGCGCAGCAAATCCTGCGGCAGGGCCTGCAGGGTGGAGATATCGTCATTCACCCGCAGCATCGCCAGGCCCGCGACGCTGACAGCCAGCAGCGCCAGCGGAATACCCAGGCGCACGAACTTAGCGGTCTGCCAGGCCGCAAGCCAGGCGGAAAGGAGCCTCTTTCCCGGCGCGGGACGCACGGGCAGGCCGCGCACCGCGTAGGGATAGCAGCAGATCACCGTCAGGCAGGAGGCCGTCAGGCCGCTGGCGGCGAAGACCGCAAGCTGGCGAATGCCGGGGAACGGCGCCAGAAGCATGATTAAATAGGCCAGCACCGTGGTGCCCAGCGCCAGCAGCAGCGCGGGCAGAACCTTGCGCAGGCTGTCCTGAGCCGAGCTTTGCGCGCCGTGAACCATGCGTTCGGTGAGGTAATAAAGGGTGTAGTCCGCCGACACCCCGACAATGCCCAGGCTCATCACCAGCGTCATCAGGTGCAGCTCGCCAAAGCACAGCAGCGTTATGGTCGTGCCGGCAAGCGCGCCTGTGCCGACGGAGGTCACGCACAAAATAAGCGGACGCAGCGAGCGAAACACCAGCAGGATCAGCAGCAGCACGCCCACGATCGTTGCAAGCCCCAGCGTGGACACGTCGTGCTTTGCCTGCTGGCTGGCGTAATCGCTGTAAAACAGCGTGCCGCGCGACATCACTTTAGCCTGCGGGAAGCGCTGCTCAAGCTCATGCTCCAGCGCCCGCAGCCGGCTTACCGACTCGCGCCCGCGCTGCATGTCAAAGGATGAGCCTTTCAGTTCGCCGTGCAGCAGGTACCAGTAGCGCCCCTGCTGGTCTTTGGCCACCAGCCAGCCGTCGATCATGCGCAGCCGGCTTGCGCTTTGCTGCAGCGCCAGCTGGGAGCCGCGCACCAGCATCAGCGGATCCCGGGCCAGCTCCCTGCCGCTGACGCCGGAAAACGCCGAGTAAAGCTGGGACATCACCCACTGCGCCTGGGCTTCGCCGCCGTTTTGCAGGCGGGCGCGGGTTTGCTCATCCACCAGCCCGTTGCGGTGTTCGAAGTAAAACTTTCCCCACGCCTGCTGGCCGGCGGCGTCCATCGGCCCTTCAACCTTTGTTAAAAAAGGCTGCTGCCGTAGCTGCTCCTGCCACCACTGCGCCACACGCCGATCCGCGGAGGCGCCGGGGCTTACCAGCCAGAGCATTTGCCTGTCGAGCCGCTGCAAAAAACCCGCTTCTATCTCCGGCGGGATCTTTCCCAGGCTCTGGGCCGGCAAAAGCGACAGCACGCTGCTGTCGAGCCTGGACCCGGGCAATAGCGCGCACAGGATAATCGCCAGCAGCGCTACCGCGGCAAGCCAGCTCCAGCACAGGCGGCGATGCCACTTAGAAAACGAAACGCTGCTGCTCTTCATGGGTCAGTTTTCGCGGCTCCGGGCGGTGATTGCTGAAGGTAATTTCGGTGAAATCGCCCTGGGTATCGTTAAGCTCAATGCGGTTGAGGAACTTCTCGCCCTGCAGGGTGATGGTGCTAAACAGCTTGTCCAGCGGCGTGGTGGTCGGCGTTAAGACTAACTGCCACTGCCCTTTCCCCAGATCGGTAAACCGGCTGGTGAAGTTCTCGTCGAGCACCTTGCGGTCGGCCTGGAACAGCGCGCGCAACAGGTGGTTGAACTGGAACATCTGCGGGTTGCTGTCGGCGGTAATCACCTGCGGCGCCTGGCTGCCCATCACCTGCACCATATGGCTGTCATCAAGGATGAGGGTCATTGGAAAAGGATGCTGCTGCTGCCACCACAGGCCCTTGCTTTTGGCGATCAGCACTTCCCCGCTGGAGTGCAGCGGCTGGGTCATGCCGCTAATCTGCCGCTCCTGCTGGAAGGAGGCGCGAACGACCTGCTGTTCGGCAAAACGGTGCTGCACGTCGTCGAGCGTAATGGCGCTCGCGGCGCCGCTTACCAGCAGGGCCGCGGCCAGTAAAAGTTTTTTCATGGCTTAATCCCCATGCGTTCGAATAAGACGGCCGGGGAGACGTAGCACATCTCTCCCGTCGCGGCGTCAACCGCTACCTGAATGGTGTAGCCCGTGGTGGTGCGTTTCCCGCTGGCGGCATCGGTGATTTGATAGCCAATCTTTAAGCGGTTTTCGAATTCCACCACGCTTGCCCGCACCAGAATTTGCTGCTCAAAGGTCACCGCGTCGCGGTATTTCACCCGCGTATCCACCACCGGCCAGACATAGCCAGACGCTTTCATCGCGCGATAGCCGTAGTTAAACTGGTCAAGCAGCGCTTCGCGCGCCACTTCAAAATAGCGAAAGTAGTTGCCGTGCCAGACCACGTTCATCGCGTCGACGTCATGGAAAGGCACTTTAATACTTACTTCCGCGGTAAAGCGTGGGTCGCTTAACATCCTGACTCCAGGTCTTTCGGCAGCTGCCAGAAATCATAAAAATTAAACCAGTCGAGCGGCGAGCGGAAAGCGTAGGCCTCAAGCCGTTCGGCATAACGATCGACGGCCTGCTGCAAAGCCTGCTGGCGCGTCGCCCGCGGCAGTATCAGCGGGTCGGCAAAAGGCTCGGCGTGAATAAGCAGTTTGCCCTGCTCGCGCAGCACCATCATTAAAACGATCGGACAGCGCAACGCGGCGGCGAGAATAAAAGGCCCCTGCGGGAACGGCGCCGGCGCGCCCATAAACTGGCTCCAGCATACGCGCCGATCGCCTCCGCGCTGCGGGTTAACGGCGATTCTGTCGCCGACGATGGCCACCCATTCGCCCGCATCAAGCTTATCCTGCAGCAGCATGGCGGTTTCCGGGCCAATGTGCGTGACGGGCAGCAGATTCACCGCCGCCTGGGGGGCGATTTCCTCTAAAACCCTGCGGAACCGCTCGGCGTGATCGGTAAACACCAGGGCATTGATCGTCAGCCCCGCCTCCACCTGCGCCAGCGCCCGGCTGGCTTCGATATCGCCAAGGTGCGCGGCGAGGATAAGTTTCCCGCAGCCCGCCTGCGGTTGCAAAACTTCGCGGCTGCCGGGAGCGAAATTAATATCGCGCCCCCATTTGATATCCCCTCGCCAGGCGGCGATTTTGTTGAGCATCGCGTCGCCAAAGCGCAAAAAGTGCCGGTAGCTGTTCAGGCCTGCGGGCAGCGCGATTTGTTTAATTCGCGCCTGTTGCCGCACGCGCGCCAGCCACAGCCTGGAGGCCCGGCGCTGCGCTCCGCCGGTCAGCCACATCCAGGCCGCGACAGGATACAGCAGCAGCGTGAAGGCTCCGCGGCCCAAAACTCGATAGATGCCCAGCATCAGGCGCATCCCGGCCAGCCCTTTTCTCTCCGGCACCTTCGCCCAGTGCGCGGGCCTGCGGCGGCGTGAAAGAAGCTCAGGAATGCGCGGCAGCATGCCAAAAAACAGCCGCGTGTGCATCCAGGAGATGCGCAGATTGTCACGCAGGGCGTCAAAATGCGACAGGCCGTCCGGCGGATAGGTCACACGCGTGCGCAGAAAGCGGCTGTCCACGCCGGACCAGTACAGGCGCACCATGATTTCGGTGTCGAAATCCATCCGCTTGCCCGGCGGATGTCGCGCGATGAGGGCAAGAGATGAGGCCACGGGATAGACGCGGAACCCGCACATGCTGTCCTTAAGCGAGAAAGACAGCGTTTCAATCCACACCCAAAAATGGGTCAAGTAGCGCCCGTACAGGCGGGCTTTGGGCACCGAATCGTCATACTCCGGCTGGCCGGAGATCAGGCTTTCCGGGTAGCGCCGCGCTTCCTGCAGAAAACGGGGAATGTCTTCGATACGGTGCTGTCCGTCGGCATCCAGCTGCACGGCATGGCTGAAACCCGCCTGCCGGGCCGCCTGCAGGCCGGCAATGACGGCCTGGCCTTTGCCGCTGTTGGCCGCAAGGCGCACCAGCGTCACGCCGGCGTGGTTTGCCGCCAGAAGATCCAGCTGCTGCGCCGTCGCACGATCGCTGCCGTCGTCAACAATGATGCAAGGCAACGCAAACGGGGCCAGACGCGCGAGCACGCCGGGCATAGCCGCCCCGTGGTTGTAACAGGGGATCACCACGCAGGGGCGGAAGTCCTCCTCGGCCACGGCCAGCTTTGCCATCACCGACATAGCTTAATTTTTCCGCTGCTGACGGGCTGCCGCGCTTCGTCTTTAAGCTGGAGATACTCAAAGCTCAGCAGGCAGCGGGCGGCATCCCAGCGCAGGTTCAGCTCAAGCAGGCTTTCGGGCAGTACCGGGCGCTGGAACTTCACGCTGTCAATCGCGCAAAACCGCATACCGGGCGCAAGCTCTGCGCCATAGGCCATCACCCAGTCCACCTGCGCCACGCCGGGAAGCAGCGGCTGCGTCGGAAAGTGGCCGTCAAACCAGCTCAGACCAGCCGGAATACGCAGCCGCAGGCACAGCTGGTTTTCCCCCGGCCGCGTGCAGCGCTCTTTAATGGGTTTCATCAAATAATTCCTGTAGTTGCGCCCAGGCCCGCTTGCTCTGGCTGTTGAGCGGAATGCTGTCAACGAAACGCCAGTAACGCGGGACGGCCACCGGCTCAAGCCACTGGCGAAGCGTGTCTCGCCACCGTTTTTTATATTCGGCAGGCAGCACGGAGCCATCAAGCACCACAACGGCGCCGGGCGTGATGCGCCCTGCGCGTACAATCGGCACCACGGCCGCCTCTTTGATGCCCGGCAGCGCCGCCAGGCGACGTTCGATTTCGCTAAGGGAGACGCGTTTTTCTTCCATCTTCACGATTCGGTCACGGCGGCCTAAAAGCCGGAACTCCCCTTGCGAACTGAAGGCCAGATTATCATCGAGCGGGCACTCGCCGCCGTTAATTAAAGGGGAGCGTACGGACCATCCTTCTTCGCGGGCGATAAATTCCACCTCGGGAAAAGGCTGCCAGGGCGGCGCGACGTCATGATGCCGACGCCAGGCGAGCACGCCCGTTTCCGTGGTGCCGTAAATTTCGCACACCGCCTCGCCAAGCCACCGCCCGGCTCTTTGCGCCGTTTCGTCATCCAGCAGCCCTGCCGCCGAAACCGTTTTACGGCACGGCGGCGCCAGCAGGTTGAAATCAAGGCGCTTGAGAAAGGCCGGGCTGGTGATAAAAAGCAGCGGATGGGTAGCAAGCGCCGCCAGCTGCTCGGGGAAATGAATCATTGACGCGTCGCAGGCCAGGCCCAGCGTCATGGGCAGCATAATGCGAAACGTCAGGCCATACATATGCTGATGGCTGACCGACGCCGCGACGCGGCAGTTCTGTAGATCCCGGCCCCAAAGCGCCGCCAGCCAGGCGCTCTCTTTATCCAGAGCCTCGACCCTTTTAAAGATTTGCGCCGGCTCGCCGGTTGAGCCGGAGGTGAACAGAATCACTCCCGCGTCGCGGGCAACGGGCGGCAGCGTTTGCGGCGCCTCATGCGGCAGATCCTGCGGATTAATCACCGGGCAGTCGAGCTGCAGGGGCAAATCGGTCAACACTCCGCTAAACAGGGATTGCTGTTCGCGCAGCTGGGTTTCCCGGCAGTGGCCGGGCAGCACAGGAGTTTTCCCCGCGTGCAGAGCGGCGAGAAGCGCGACGATAAACCAGTAGCTGTTGTCAAAACACAGCGCCCACCGCTCGCCGGCAAGAACGCCCAGCCGGCTATAAAGCTGCTGCACATCGCGCTCAAGCATCGCCTGCGTCCAGTGCCTGTCTGCTGAAAACGCCACAATATGATCGGGATGGCGGGCCGCGCCAGCCCACTCGCCCAGCGGCAGAAAATTATTCATGATGTTGTTTTACGCGCTGGCGCACCAGCCATTCGCCGGCGAACAGCGCGCCCATCAGCAAATAGCTGAGCATGCCGTTCCACAGCGTCCAGAGATGAAGGCTGCCGTGCAGGCAGGTCCATAGCGAAACGCCGCCGTTAACGATAAAGAATCCGCACCACAGCCGGGTCACGCGGCGCGTGTAGCGTACCGCCGCGGCAGAAAGTTCCCCCTCGCGCCAGCGCGCCAGCCTTTCAACAAGCGGCATGCGGCTTAGCAACGAACCGCCAAACAGGGCGAGCATCATCATATTGACCGCCAGCGGATACCACAGCAGCAGCTGCGCCTCGCGCAGCAAAACGCTCGCCAGCGTCAGGGCGATGCCCGCTGCGGCCAGGCCTTGCGCCGCACGGCTCAGGGCCCCGGTTTTACCGCGAAGCGCCGCAAGACGCAGCACGAAACACAGCGCCAGCAGAGGCAGCAGAATATGTAAACGCGGGTAGCTCAGCGCCAGCCACACAGCAAAAGGCCAGCCAATAACGGCCAGCCCTCCTGCGATACTCAGCACGCTCTGCGCCCGCACGCGCATCAGGAACCCTGTTGCAGCCGCTCTACAGCCTCTACAACATCCTGTACGGTACGCACCGTTTTAAAATCTTCCGGTTTGATTTTTTTGCCGGTACGTTTTTGCAGGTGCACAACCATGTCCACGGCATCAATGCTGTCGAGATCTAAATCTTCGTAGAGGCGCGATTCAGGGGTGATAAGAGCGGCGTCCAGGTCGAACAGTTTAACCAGCAGCCCGGTCACTTCCTGATAAATATCTTCTTTATTCATAACTTGCTCGTTCTTCAATCATTCAGGCGTCGTGCGCCGGATTAAGGCTGACGATGAAAGCGGCCAGCGTGGCCACAGAGTAAAAATGCTGCCGCAGGGTTTCGTTTTCAGCGGATAACGTCACGCCATAACGTTTTTTTACGCTCAAACCCAGCTCAAGGGCGTCAATGGAGTCAAGCCCCAGGCCATCGTTGCCAAACAGGGGCGCCTCGCTGTCAATGTCGTCCACGCTTATCTCTTCAAGGTTCAGCGTGTCGATTATCAGTTGTTTTATATCGTTTTTTAAGGAGTCCATATTTGCTTTCCGGATCTTTGCGAGAATCAGGAACTAATTCCTGACGTAAATAATTGCTCAGGCGACGCGCCGCCAGCGCCGGGGCATCGTCGGGCGTCGTGACAAAATCCAGGCTCTCTATTCGCCGCTGCACCGAAACCTTAATCATCGGCTTACGCGCCGGAATTTGATACCAGCGGCTTTGCTTATCGAGATAGCGCTGGTCGCAATAAATGTGCACCAGGCGCAGGGGGCAGCCGCTGCGAACAGCAATCTGCGCCGCGCCGCGCTGGATCGCCAGCGGCTCGCCGGGGCGCGTCCGCGTGCCTTCGGGGAAAATAAGTATCGTTTCCCCCGCCGTCAGCCGCCGCTGGCTTTCCGGCAGCAACGTTTCGCCCTGGCTGTTAATTAAATAATCCGCCGCGCGAATAACGCCTCTGAAACAAGGATTATTGACCAGGCCGGCTTTGACCAGGCAGCCAATCTCGGGAGCCTGCGAAGCAATAAAAACATAATCCAGCAGCGTGGGATGATTCGCAACGATCAGACAGCCTTTATCGCCGCGCAGGTTTTCCACGCCGCTGAACTGATAGTCGAAAACGCCCAGAAAGCGCCCGATGCGCAAAAATAACCGAAAGCTGGCGGCAATGCTGCGGCGGGCGATATTACGCCGCCTGCGGCGACTCGGGACGAAAACCAGCAGCAAATTAAACCACAGCAGCGAGAGCGCAAGGCCGCCGCTGCCAAAAAGGATAAACAGCCAGCCGGTCATCACGACGCGCCAGCACCAGTTAAGACGCTGCAGGCATGTGCGCCGCATCAGCCGCGGCTCCACTGCCACAGAAGCCTTTCTCCGCGAAACGCGAAATTCGGTGCTTCGCCAAGCCAGGCATGCAGGAAACTGAGGCTTTGCGGCAGAGGGGCGACAGCAGGATGCGCGTCGGGAACGCTTTGCGCCCGCAGATGCGAACCAGCTTCCAGCACCAGCGCGACGGCGTACGGAAAAGTGGGCGGCTCGTGTGCCAGCAAAGGCTGATAAAAATCGGGGATGGCGCCGTCAAAATCCACCAGCAGCACGCGTTTATAGCCTGCGTGAAGAAAGGCAGCCGCTTCGACCAGCGCCTGGCCGAAGGTATCCCGGCCGGCGGATACAGAAGATGAAACTAAAGGCAGGCCGGCGGCGATAGTGGTATTGCCAACCGCCGAATTGTGGACCGACATGGCAAAATCCGTTGGCGAAACCGGCTGTTGCTCAGCCAGCGCGGTCAGGATCCTGAAGTTGCGTTCGAGCTCGCCGTGGCGGCTGGCGAAAACCAGAGCGTCAATCCGCTGGCGCGCCAGCACCGCCAGAGCGGCGTCTACCGCAAGGCGGCTGCCCGACGCCAGACGACGGGCGGTCATCATGGGTAAGTGTGTGCATCTGGCGATGGCGGCTGTCGCATCGATTACCGGGGACGCTTTGCCCCACGCCAGCCACTGCGCGGCATCAGATAAGCCCGGGGCGCAGGCCTGCCAGTCGACAAGGTTAAACGCTAACTTCATTTTCGCTACCATCATTCATCTGCTGCGGCCCGCAGGTATAATATTTTCTATTGTCGCGGGCTATGGAATAACTCTCAAACCGACGGGATATCTCCTGAAGAAGATTTTTTTCACCGCGGAAATTTGCAACGGCGCGGAATAGTAACAAAACCTGAGATGAAATAAATCAGTATGCGGAAAAACTCATCGCCCGACGTGCCCGCCGGGTTGCTGTATTTACTGGTAGGTGATATTCACCAGGGCCAGGCGGCGCTGGGAATCGAGGTACTGAATATCGGTATGTATCAGGCTGTCGCTACGTACAACACCCTCGGCTAACTCGCTCAGGGCCACGGTGAAAGTGGCTGGTTTGCCTTGTTTATAGCAGGAAAAAACCACCTGCTGGTCCTGCGGCGTAATACCGCATCCCCCTTCGACAATCGCACCCCGAAAATGAATTGTCCCGCCATCAGCGGCGGCCGGCGGCAGGGGCGAGAGCATCGCTAATACGGCAGCACAGAGAAACTTCTTAAAAGTAGCGTTTATCATAATCCGTACCCTCATACCTGTAGTCTTTAAATAAAGTTATCGGCAGATAACGAAATCACTACAGTTAAACATTGGTATACAGACGAAATAATCGCAACAATCTCATTACATAATTTAAACAAAATAGCAAAACTAGATCTTGCCCGGCGGCGTCCACTGCTGCTGCAGGTTAATGTCTTTGCCATCCGTCAGGGTTACGGTGAGGGTGACGCTGTCGCCGGGATCGATATTCAGGCTCAGCCTGGCGAGTTTTATCGGTTCATTGGCCTTGATCGCGACGGTGGAACTCTGGCTGCTGGTGCTTTGCCCGGCCTTGCCAGAACGCATGGCCGTAAGCTTCATGGCGCACCGGCAATCGGTCGTCAGCGTGGCGACGGGTTCGATGGTAAAAATATTTCCCAGCTGCCGGGTATCAAAAGTGAGCTGATTAGCCAGCGCGGCCAGCAAAATTAAGGTATGCATCTCTTCCTCCCAATAAAAAACAGGGCCGGGGCCCTGTTTTTTATAGCGCAGTCTGACTATTAATGCTGGTAAGCATTGGCGTAGTTACCCCAACCAACCTGGGTAACTGCAATAGTAGAGTTATCAGCAGTTTGGGTAGTGATCGCGGTGTTTTTACCACCCTGAGACTGCACAACAAAAGTATCTGAATCAGAAGCGCCAGACTGGTTTGCTTTCACATAGTTATTGTAGCCAAATGATTTAATATCAATTGAAGCATCTGGAGACGATCCCTGATCGGCAAGCGCAACGTTGTTTACACCTTCCTGATAAATACTCAGGCTTTCATGGCCCTGACTATTTTGTGGGTAATGACCGGCCATAGCGCTACCGGAAATAACTACCGCTGCTAATGCTGCCACTTTGAATAAATTCATGGTAAAACCCCCATCGGATTGAGAATGTAAGCCCAAATGGTTGGTGAATTATCGTTGGATAATACGAACCGCCATCTGTGACTGTTTCTGCACTACAACTGCTGTTTTTTGCGTACCAGTCTGGATAATGCTTGCTTTATTTCCAGAACCTTTCTGGACAATTAAAGCGGTATTACCAGAATCTGTCTGCTTAATATCCGCATCGTTGGCGCTGCCCGTCTGCGAAATATAAGCAAGGTTATAACTCCCTGATTGATCGACATTTGCGCGGTTATTGCCTCCGTACTGCGAGACTACCGCAAGTTGCCGGGTCCCTCTTTGGTCGACCGCGGAATTATTACTAACGCCGTGTTGACCAATAATGGCTGCCTGATTAAAAGATGCTTTGCTTAATTCATTGACCGCAAAGTTATACTCTGAAGCAGCAAGGTCAAACCCTGCCGCCGTTACATAACCAGGCGCACCCAGCAATGCTAACACCATAAATAACGATCTGTTTTTCATGTTGTCATCCTGGACCTGGATGCCGCCAGGTAAATATGCCAAAATTATTTCATTGTTAACGCAATCGATAAGAAGTTATGGCTGCGTTACGGAAATGAGTATGTCCTTCGAAACTTTTAAAATATCTCACCCGCACGTTGTATTTTCATATTTATGTTCATGCCAAAGCATGAGTTATTTAAAAACACCGCGGCCAACAAGTTGCTTCCCACACCAATTACCAGGGCCAATAAAACATGGGCGCGCCTGCTGCCTGCAGGCTCGAGTGCACCGTCTTGCCGGTGGTACCTGGGGGATCTTTAACGAATTAATGGACAGCCTTGTCACCACGGCATCTTTTTGTAAACGAAGCGGCAGGTTTCATTGCAAGCGCTGAGAATTACATATGTTAAAATTCGATAAACGTTAAGATTTCATTAAATAATCATTTAAAATCAATAATATATATTTAATTGTGTGATTTTTAAAACTATGCAAATTAATTAGGATGTACAACTTTATCATCAATTTTAAATAGCAGAAATTTCTATGTGAAACATTTTAATATCTTCAGTTACATTGTGTAACATCTTTAACACTTGCTTTAAGATTACTTCCCGCTAGATTGAATTCAGCAGTAACCATTTTATTTAACACAATGCCAGCCGTATCAAAGCGCGTGTCTGGCTGGTGTTTTATTTCACACACAGCAGTGCAGCACTTATCAGTACTTCTGGGGAATTAACTTTCTGTTAATTCAGCTGATAGTGCATAAAAATCAGGTGGAGTTTCATCATGTTTAATGAAGTCCATACTTTAAATAGTCATACCCTGTTGTTGATCACCAAACCTTCGCTGCAGGCTTCAGCTTTATTACAACACCTGAAGTCTTCTTTGGCTATAAACGGGAAACTGCATAACATTCAACGCTCTCTTGATGAGATTGCGGGAAATGTTCTGGTGTTATTCGATATGGTCGAGGCGGATAAGAAGCTTATTAACTACTGGCAGGATAACTTAAGCCGCAAACACAACAGCGTTAAATTATTACTCCTCAATACGCCTGAAGAGTATCAATTCCGCGATATAGAGAACTGGGCCGCATATCAGCGGCGTGTTTTATACCTCAGAAGAAGAGCCGCGGGTCATTGAAGGCATACGCGGCGTCATGGACGGCGAATGTTATTTCTCGCAAAAATTAGCCAGCTATTTGATTAATCACTCAGGCAACTACCGTTTCTACAGCGCAGAGTCTTCCCTCTTAACGCACCGTGAAAAGGAAATCCTTAATAAATTACGTATTGGCGCTTCCAATAATGAAATCGCCCAGTCGCTATTTATTAGTGAAAATACGGTAAAAACCCATCTTTACAATTTATTCAAGAAGATAGCCGTTAAAAACCGCACTCAGGCGGTTTCCTGGGCAAACGACAATCTCAGGCGATAGGCTATGAAAATACACTCTGCTTTACTGCTGGCGACGGTATTACTGTGCGCTTCCGGGGGCGTTCGCGCCGTTGAAGTGGAAATTCCCGGGCTGTTGACGGATCACACCGTTTCTTCCGTGGGTCACGACTTTTACCGCGCCTTTAGCGATAAGTGGGAAAGCAGCTTTACCGGAAACCTGACTATAAATGAGCGACCCAGTGCCCGTTGGGGAAGCTGGATAACCATTACTGTCGATCAGGATGTTATTTTTCAGGCTTTTTTATTCCCTACAAAACGCGACTTCGACCGCAACGTCGATATTGCACTGGCGCAAACCAATGAGGCAATTAAACGTCGGCAGGTAGACAAAGTATTGTTGAGCACCGGTGATTTAACCCACGATGAATTCTAGGAGGCTGTGATGCGTATAGCTTATGCAGTTGTTTCCCTGCTGGTTTTTACTCCGCTGGCATGGGGCGGAAATATGACGTTTCAGTTTACCAACCCGAATTTTGGCGGCAACCCAAATAACGGTCCGTTTTTACTTAACGAGGCTCAGGCCCAGAACTCTTATAAGGATCCCAGCTATAGCGACAACTTTGGTATAGAGACCCCCTCCGCTCTGGATAACTTTACACAAACGATTCAGTCACAGCTGCTGGGCGGCTTGCTTACCAACATTAACACCGGAAAACCGGGGCGTCTGGTAACCAATGACTTCATTGTGGATATCGCCAATGCTGACGGGCAGCTAACGATGAATATTACCGACAGAAAAACCGGCAAGACCTCAACGATTCAGGTCGCGGGCTTACAAAACAATTCTACTGATTTTTAGTGGATTTAAATAATCAAAAAGTATTTAAGGATAAACATCATGCAGCGCTTTTTTCTCATCGTAGCAGTGTGTTTATTAAGTGGTTGTTTAGCCGCGCCACCTAAAGAAGCTGCGAAGCCTACACTCATGCCTCGGGCCCAGAGCTACCGCGATTTAACGCATTTGCCGGAAGCTGCGGGAAAACTGTTTGTCTCGGTGTATAACATCCAGGATGAAACAGGTCAGTTTAAACCTTATCCGGCGAGTAACTTCTCCACCGCCGTACCGCAAAGCGCCACCGCGATGCTGGTTACCGCGTTAAAAGATTCACGCTGGTTTATACCGCTGGAGCGTCAGGGATTACAAAACCTGCTCAACGAGCGCAAAATTATCCGCGCGGCCCAGGAAAACGGCACCGTTGCGGCCAATAACCGTCAGGCTCTGAAATCGTTAGTGGCGGCAAACGTCATGATTGAAGGCTCCATCATTGGCTATGAAAGCAATGTGAAATCTGGCGGTATTGGGGCGCGTTACTTCGGTATCGGCGGCGAAACGCAATACCAGCTCGACCAGATTGCCGTCAACCTGCGCGTGGTTGACGTCAGCACCGGCGAGGTGATGTCTTCGGTTAATACCAGTAAAACAATTTTGTCTTATGAAGTGCAGGCCGGCGTATTCCGCTTTGTCGATTACCAGCGTCTGTTAGAAGGCGAAATTGGTTACACCACCAATGAGCCGGTAATGATGTGCCTGATGTCAGCTATCGAGACGGGCGTTATTTACCTGGTTAATGATGGTATCGATCGCGGGCTGTGGGATTTGAAAAATCCGGGCGATAAAAAGAACCCGATCCTGGTTAAATACAAAGAAATGTCGGTGCCTCCGGAAGCCTGATAGCCGCCGGGAAATAAAAAAACCAGCCTCGGCTGGTTTTTTTTATTCGGCAATAGCCGCAGCCCGTCTGGATTTTCGCGCCGCAAGCCACAGCCCGCTGCTCTTCATCGCATAGCCAAAGGCCAGGCCCAGCAATAAAGAAGGAAGGACAAGATGCCATTCACCCTGATTGGCAAAGGTGGCACAGGCGCCGATAAAGGTGCCGGGCACAAAAGACAGCAGCACATGACGAGCCTGAATGCACATCAGGAAAGCCACCACGCCCGTAACGACATAGCCAAGGATGTCCAGATGCGGGGCCAGCGCGCTGCCGTGAATAATCACCTGCGCCCAGAGCACCCCGCTGCATAAAGTGCAAAGCGAGATAAACAGCCCCTTAAGGCCGCCCTGCGGGCAGGCAAAATAAGCCGTGCAGCCAAGAAAGCCTGCCCAGCTGAGCAAGCCGAGACTTACCGCAACCCAGCCCCAAAGGCCTGAGAGGATACCGGTCGTCAATGCGAGAGAAATGAGTATGTTCATGGCGGCGTATCATAGCAGAGCCTTTCGGCTCAACCACGATCTGCCGCACACTTTATGAAAGAAACGATGACTTATTGCACAATAAATGTGATTCAAATCACTATTTATTCCTCTTCCGACTCCTGTAGCTCATCGCGCATCGCCTGGATAGCCTCCCGGCTGATTGCCGCAAGCGTGCGGTAGAAAGGAGTAGTCGCATGGGCCTCAACTTTGCCGAGGAAAGTTCCGCACCACGGCAGCAGATACTCATCGAACAAAGCTATCTGGGCTTCGTATTCATCTTCCTGCGACTGATCCTCCAGCCAGGAGGCAGCCAGCAGCAAAGTGCCAAAGTGGTCGGCCGGCGTTTCGCCAAGCGGCATGCCGCGCTCTTTCAGGAACTCGCGTACGTCCCCTTCATGGCTGCCCTCTTCCCACGCCGAGCGGTATGGCGGAACGCTGCACTCATCGCCGACGAAAAGCGCGTTGTAATCCGCGGCCAGCTGCTGCGGATCGCAGCTTTGCTGCAGCCGGGCCAGCAGTTCGTCCTGCTCCAGAGGCCAACTTGCCGCCAGCTTCCCTTCGCGGATCATCGTCAGCAGCGGCACCAGCAGCGGGTCCTGCGGCTGACGGTAAAACAGCGATCCTAAAATACGGCAAATAATTGAGAACTCATTCATGCTAACAATCCATTCAGGGGTAGAAATTAAAGCGCGGCAAATTCGGCAATGGGCGCCATGCCGCGGGATTCAAGGAAATCTAACAGGCGGCGCGGCGAGACGTTCAGAATGCGGTCTTCCGGGAACTCCACCTCCGCGAGAACCTTACGACATTCGTCAAAATCGCCCAGGCTAAACGCCGTGTGGGAATCAGAGCCCAGCGACAGCCAGCCGCCCGCATCACGCACCGCAGCAGCGATGGCGCGGCAGTTTGGTCCGCTGCCTTTGCGGGAGTGCGTAAAGGAAGAGTTGTTTAGCTCAAGGGCGACATTATATTTAGCGGCCGCCTCGGCGATGGCGGGAATATCCACCGGGAATTTAGGGTTGCCGGGATGGCTGATGATATGTACGTCGCCTGCGGGCCATGGTCGCAATCATCGCTTCGGTATGCGTAGCTTCATCCTGCGGCGGGAAAACGGGCTCGTGGAAACCGGCGATAATCAAATCGAGCGCGTCGAGCATCGGCCCCGTACAGTCGATCTCCCCGCCGGTATTTTTAATATTCGCTTCAATGCCGCGCAGAATGCCAACGCCATCGACCACACGCGGCCAGATGCGCATATTCACAAAGTGCCAGTAGTGCGGCGCATCGGCCATATCAGGACCGTGATCGGTAATGGCAAAAAGCCTGATGCCCTTGCTCTTTGCAATGGCGATGTAATCGTGAAGGGTGCTGTAGGCGTGGGTGCTGGCGACGGTGTGCATATGCAGGTCAACGGGGTACATGACTCTCTCCTTTTCTCTCTTTCCCGCAAGGATAGCAGTTATCGCCGTTGAATTTTAGCCCGGCGCCGGCCGGGCTCGGGTTTAATAACCGTGCTGCAGGGAAACTTCGCCCGCGGGCTTTTCACCTTTCTCAATCTGGCGAATCGTTCTGGCGATATAAGCCATTGCCTCATCCGGGCGCGTAACCGCCGCGATATGGGGCGTGATGGCCACGCGAGGATGCTTCCACAGCGGGTTATCAGCCGGCAGCGGCTCCTGAGAGAAAACGTCCAGCATCGCGCCTTTTAATTTGCCGCTATCCAGGGCGGCCAGCAGGTCGGCCTCCACCAGATGAACGCCGCGCGCCAGGTTAAGCACGTAAGCCTCGTCCGCCAGCTGCTCCAGCAGCGCAGCGTTAATAATGCCGACGGTTTGCGGCGTGTTCGGCAGCAGGTTGATAAGAACGCGGGTGCCGTTCAGGAAATCGCCGATCTGCTCCGTACCCGCGAAGCTTGTCACGCCGGGGTAATCTTTTTTGCTGCGGCTCCAACAGCGCACCGGGAATCCCCACGCAATCAGGCTTTCCGCAACCTTACCGCCAAGCACGCCCGCGCCGAGAAGGCCGATGGTAAAGTCTTCGCGTCGGTACTCATCAAGAGGCTGCCAGTTTGCCTGCTGTTTTTGCGCCTGATAGTCGTCAAAACGTCTGAACCAGTGCAGCACCTGGCTGACCGCATACTCCTGCATCTGCAGCCCCATGCCCGTATCCTCAAGGCGGAACAGCGGCACGCCGGCCGGGAGCATATCGGGATGCGTTTTTAATTTGCTGAGAATCGAATCCACGCCTGCGCCAAGCGCGAAAACGCCCTTGAGCTCTTTACGGCCCGCCAGCATTTCCACCGGGGGATGCCAGACCAAAGCGTAGTCAGCAGGTTGGTTATCGCCCTCCTGCCACTCACGCACGCGAGCCTCAGGGAGCTGCCGTTGCAAACCTGCCAGCCAGGATGGGGTATCAAATGTTGGGTGATAGAAAATAATATCCACGCTTCCTCCTTTTTTTCCAGGATTACGCGAAACGTGAATCATTTCAAGCGTTAAATGTAATAAAAAAACAGCGACGGCTGCTGTTTTAAAAAGCAAGTTGCTTGAAGTTTGTCTAAACGCGCTGAATTTAATGAAAAGTACATTGACGTGATTAACGCTTTTCCCTACATTAGCGCCCGTTCCAGCAGCGCTGGAGCAACAATATGGTGAGGTGTCCGAGTGGCTGAAGGAGCACGCCTGGAAAGTGTGTATACGGCAACGTATCGAGGGTTCGAATCCCTCCCTCACCGCCATATTTTATAAGAGAGCCTGAACTCACGTTCGGGCTTTTTTATTGCCCGTAATTGCCGGAGGGACGGATGAGAACCCTCGACCCGGGTTCGACAACAGGCTTCAGCCTGTTGGACAGCGGTGGCATTTATGTCAGCGCTGCCCGCAGGGTGAGCGCAGCGAATCAATCCCTCCCTCACCGCCATATTTTATAAGAGAGCCTGAACTCACGTTCGGGCTTTTTTATTGCCCGTAATTGCCGCAGGGACGGATGAGAACCCTCGACCGGGTTCGACAACAGGCTTCAGCCTGTTGGACGTCAGGGGCACCTGTGACCATGACGCCCGCAGGGTGAGCGCAGCGAATCAATCCCTCCCTCACCGCCATATTTAAAGAAGAGCCCGCATTTATATGCGGGCTTTTTTTCGCTTAAAATTCATCATCGCTCAAGGCTTAACCGAACGGGCCCGAATGTAAAAATTACGCTTGACCGAATGGAGCTGACTCCCTATAGTAGCGCCCCGTTGCCCCCGTAAGCGGGTGACAAAAACAATATGGTGAGGTGTCCGAGTGGCTGAAGGAGCACGCCTGGAAAGTGTGTATACGGCAACGTATCGAGGGTTCGAATCCCTCCCTCACCGCCATATTTAAAGAAGAGCCCGCATTTATATGCGGGCTTTTTTTTCGCATGTTGCACACGCAGGGACGGGTGAGAACCCTCGACCCGGGTTCGACAACAGGCTTCAGCCTGTTGGACAGCGGTGGCATTTATGTCAGCGCTGCCCGCAGGGTGAGCGCAGCGAATCAATCCCTCCCTCACCGCCATATTTTATAAGAGAGCCTGAACTCACGTTCGGGCTTTTTTATTGCCCGTAATTGCCGCAGGGACGGATGAGAACCCTCGACCGGGTTCGACAACAGGCTTCAGCCTGTTGGACAGCGGTGGCATTTATGTCAGCGCTGCCCGCAGGGTGAGCGCAGCGAATCAATCCCTCCCTCACCGCCATATTTTATAAGAGAGCCTGAACTCACGTTCAGGCTTTTTTATTGCCCGTAATTGCCGGAGGGACGGATGAGAACCCTCGACCGGGTTCGACAACAGGCTTCAGCCTGTTGGACGTCAGGGGCACCTGTGACCATGACGCCCGCAGGGTGAGCGCAGCGAATCAATCCCTCCCTCACCGCCAGCGCTATTTTTTGCGCTGATACTTTTCCGGCAGAGGCGGTACCGGCCGCCTGTCGTCAATTAAGTGCAGAATCGTAAGCAGCGGATGGCGAAACAGCATCCTGTGTCCTGCCCAGCGCATGATTTTTTTCATCTCTTCGCGCCGGGCGGGCTGATAGCAGTGCACGGGACAGTGTTTACAGGCGGGCTTTTCTTCGCCGAAAACACAGCGGTCGAGCCTTTTTGAGGCGTAGGCGAAGAGTTCCTGATAGTGCTGCGGATCTTTATCCGCCTGCGGATGACTTTGCTCATAGAGCCTGAGCATCTTCTGAATGGTTTTTTTCTCTCTCTGAATGCGTTTTTCTGACATAGCCGATACCTGAAATGGATGAACGTCCGGCGCGACGGGCGAAATTAAATTGTATCTATAATACATGTTATGGGACGCATTTGTACAAACAAGGCGGTGAACTACACAGAGAACGTGGGGACAAGAAGAAAGCCTGAATTTGCACCCAGGCCGTTATATGTTTTAGCTACAGGTCGCTGAAGGTTCCCAGCCGATACCCGCGTTCAGCAATCGCATATTTCAGCGATGCGCACGTCAGCACATCCAGTTCGCTCAGCCGTGGATAGCAGTACTTGCTTGCCAGAATGGTGTTATCAATAAAAGAGGGATGGCACATGACCTCAAGAGATTTTTCTTCGCGGGCCATAGCGCGATCCAGGGTGTCCAGAAACAGCTTTTGGGTAATGGCTTCGCCGTAGAAACCGCTGTCGAAGCCCTGAGTGCTTTTTGCCCCACGCAGCGCCAGCCCGCCCTTCCTTATTTCATCACGATCGATGCGCATGGCAACGCCTTTTTCCTGCGCAAAGGCTTCTACGAGAGGGAAAATCTGCGGGATCATATGCACATGGTGATGGCTGTCGAGATGGGTCGGCGGACGGCCGAAAAGCCTGATAAAGCACGCAAACTGGCCTTCCAGCTCCTGCCGGATTTCGGCAAGCGGCAGCGTGCCCGCCTCCGCCATCTCCCAAATCCATTTTCCCAGCTCGCCCTCGCCGCGCGTCAGGCCCGGCAGCGCGCTAAGCGGACGCCCAAGCGTCAGCACAAAGTGCATGCCTACGGCCAGCTTCGGGTGTGCCCGGCTCAAAGCCGCCGCGTGTTCGATACCCGCCGCGTTCATCATCGCCGTCGTCGAGGTGACGACGCCATTGCTGAAGGCTTCGATGATGCCGTAGTTCTGCGCCTTGCACAGCCCAAAATCATCCGCATTCACGATCAATAACTTGTCCATAAGCGCTTCCTTTAAAGCGCCTTCCCCCGCGGGGAAGGCTCGGGCCGTTGGTTATTTCAGCTCGGCAATGGTCTGCGCGAAGTTAGGCAGCAGCGCCTCGTGCGCGAAGAGCATATCGCGCGCAAGTTTTTCCGCATCCTTATCGGAGTGGATAAGCGGGCTCAGGTTAAGCGCCAGCAGCACGTCGTTGAGCTTACCGCTTAATGCGGCTTCGCTTGCGGCAATCTCAAAGCCTTTGATGGTGTAAATAAGCCCGAGGACTTTTTCGTCAAAGTGGGTGATACGCGGCGTTGGCGTCGCCCCGTCGCGCCCAATGGTGCAGGTCATTTCGATAGCCCAGTCGGCCGGGATATTATCGATATGGCCCTTATGCGGGAAGTTAACGTAATGCTCGGTCTGCTTGTCATTGTAGATAGCGCTGATGACCTCGCAGGCCGCGTCCGAATAATAGGCCCCGCCGCGCAGCTCAAGCTCTTTTGGCTTCACGTCCAGCTCAGGATTTTTGTACAGTTCGAAAAGCTGCTTCTCTACTTTCTGCACCACCGTCGCGCGCGCGCCGCCTTTGTAGAACTCGCCCATTTCAATGGCCAGCATCTCTTTGGGCTTAAAGTAGTAGAGCAGATAGGAACAAGGAATAAGGTTTAAAGAGCGCAGCAGCCCTTCGCTGAACGGCAGGTCAAAAATGTTCTTCACGCCGCTCGCCTTCAGCGTGCCGGAGGCGACGCCGTCGAGCAGTTCGGCAAAGCGGGATTCGCCGTTAACCAGCACGTCTTTGATAAACACCAAGTGGTTGAGCCCGAAAAGATCGATCGACAGATCGTCGTGCGGCAGCACCTTCAGCACGTCCTGGATAAACATCTTCATGCCAACCGGAATATTGCACACGCCGATAAACTTCTTAAAGTTTGTATGGCGGAAGACCGCTTCGGTCACCATGCCGGCCGGGTTGGTGAAGTTTATCACCCAGGCGTTCGGGCAAATCTCTTCCACGTCTTTGATGATGTCGAAAATCACCGGAATAGTGCGCAGCCCCTTAAACAGCCCGCCCGCGCCGTTGGTTTCCTGGCCCAGATAGCCGTGGCTCAGCGGGATGCGCTCGTCGAGCTCACGCGCTTTTAACTGCCCTACCCGCAGCTGGGTGGTGACAAAATCCGCGTCGGCCAGCGCCTCGCGGCGATCGAGCGTTTTGTAGAGCGCAATGGGCACGCCCGCGCGCTCCACCATGCGCAGGCAAAGATCGAAAATAATATCCTGCTTTTCCTTCCCGGCTTCGACATCCACCAGCCATAATTCGGTAATCGGCAGCTCGTCGTAACGCTTAATAAAGCCTTCAAGTAATTCCGGGGTATAGCTGCTGCCGCCGCCGATGGTGACGACCTTCAGTTTTTTGCTCATAGGAACTCCCGTACAATATTATTGCACTGCAAATTAAAGACTGCGATATAAGTGAATGAGTGAAGATTAATTAAACAAAACCACATTCATTCACATACAGGCTAATTGATGCTACACAACTGCTTGCGGTAATGCTTCGGCGTGAATGAGGTAATCTTTTTAAAATTTTTAATAAACATGCTCGGGCTGCTGTATCCTGATTCAAAAGCAATATCGGTGACCGAGTAGTTTGTTATCTCCAGCTGTTTCTTGGCAAAATCAACGCGTATTTCATTAATGATCTGCATCGGCGTTTTGCCATAATGGCGCTGGGTGGCGCGGGTTAAATACTCCTGCGACTTTCCGGAAAGCGCCACCATATTCGCCAGCGCCTTATCGCCAAACCGCGACTTGTCATGCATCTTTTCAACGGTAACCTTCAGCCAGACAGGAATATCCGTTATAACCTCTGACTCCCGATGATGGCGCAGCCGGTTGACGACATAAAAGGTCACCACTTCCAGAAACTCGTTAAACTCGCCGTTTCTGAAGTTCAGCGAAGCGATCGCTGATTCAATATAATTAAGAAACTCGCTCTTAATTTGATAAACCTGCGATGCCACAAACCTCGGCGGTAATAAAGGTAAATAGTGCTGTTCAAAAAAAGCCTTGCTGATGCCGACGTTTAATATTCTGGTGGCGCCAAACTCGTAAAAACTTTGATGATGCGAGCCCAGAGGGATAAATACAAAATCGCCTCGCTCCAGCAGCACTCTTTTGCCATTTATGTCCTGATAATATCGCCCGGTAAGAACGACGGTGAACTCGTAATAATCATGCTCATGCAGGCCGGAGACGCTTTCCACTTTGTTGTAGATAAAAACGTGGAAATTTTGACCGTCGAAGAGTTGATTTTCGCGTGCTGTCTTGATTTCCATGCTCAATACCGGTGGCTGCATTATGACTCCATACGTTATTTTATTTTTTCATGTAGCTCAATGAGTTCCGTCACGAGTTCGCGCGCAAGCATGGAGGTCATCAGATGGTCCTGGGCGTGCACCAGCACCAGGCTCACCTTGGTTTTGCCTTCGCCCTCATCGCCTTCAATCAGCCTGGTTTGCACCAGATGCGCTTCGTTTAGCGCAAGGCGCGATTTGGTCATCAGGTCGCGGGGCCTGTTCAAAATCGCCCTCTTTGGCCTTTTTCAGCGCCGCATAGGCCAGGCTGCGCGCCTGCCCTGAGTTGATGATCAGTCCCATCACCACTTCTTCGAGGTCCTGCACTGCTTCTGTTTCAACAGCGTTGTCTAAATCAAACATTTTTATCTCCTGCATGCGATCGGTTATTGCCGGGGAGGATGCGCTTCCCCGGCGGGGACCAGATTAGAATTTCAACGCGTTAGCGATGTCCTCTTCGCTTTCTTCTTCTTCAATTACCGCCTGCGCTTTGTTAGACAGGATGACAAAAGGTATATAAACCAGCGTCGCTATCCCGAGGTTGAACAAGGCGACCAGCAAGGCGGCAATGCTGCCGTTAGAGTTGAAGAACGCGCCAAGGCCGGTAGGCATGGTCCAGGGGGCAAGGTTAGTCACCGGTGGAATGATGCCCATGGCGTAGGCCGCGAGGGTAATGGCCGCCAGAATCGGCTGTACCAGCACGAACGGGATAAACATGACCGGGTTCATAATGATCGGCAGGCCGAACAGGATAGGCTCGTTAATCTGGAAGATGCCCGACGGCAGCGCAAGCTTCGCCACCTGGCGGTGATCGGCGCGGCGAGAGACGATAAAGATGGCGATGATAAGACCCAGCGTCGCCCCGGAGCCGCCCAGCAGGATGTAGGAGTCGAGCATCGGCTTGGCCCAGAAGTGGAAGGTTTTGCCCGCTTCGAGCGCCGCCTGTACGGAGCCGTACTGATTATAGATAGCGATGTTTTCCAGCGCCCACGGCGTCATGATGCCATTATCAAGCGCGGTCAGGGCCAGGGAGCCATGCACGCCGAAGAACCACAGCAGTGAGTTGAAAATCACGTAGGCCCAGCCGACAACCGCCCCCATCGACGCCAGCGGCGTGGCGATGGAATCCATGATTATCTGGTGGAAGTTGCTGCCATGATTGGCCAGCAGCCAGGAAATAATCCCGAAAATAGACAGGATAATAAAACCCGGAATAAGCGCGGAGAACGATCGGGAGACGGATGTCGGCACGCTATCCGGCAAGGTAATAATCCAGTTACGTCGAATAACGAAGGTGAATAATTCCGCGACAACCAGGCCAATAATAATGCCGGAAATAATATTCTGCCCGCCCAGCCAGTTAGCCCCGACGGCATAAGCTTCGCCGACGCTATAAGGCGTGACGGTCATAAAGGCGGCAACGGATAACAGGCCTGCGGCAAGCGAATCTACTTTACGCTCCTCCGCTAAGGCCATGCCGATAAAAAAGGGAGCCATCAAAGACATGATGCCCAACGTACCGTTGTACACATTGCCGCCGATGGCTTTTAACCCGTTCAGGGTTTCAATAGTCGCGGGGTCTAAGCGAATACCTAACGAATAAAAGAAAGATCCGGCGCCGAAGCTTAAAAATACGTTATTGATAAGAACAAACATTGCCCCCGTCAGGGTTAACGGCATGAGCCTGATAAACCCGTTTTTAATTGCGTTAACGTGGGGCTGCTTTCCTATTTTGACGGCAAAAGGAAGGAGTACCTTTTCAAGTGAATCAATGACTTTACTCATTTGCATTTTCCTTTAATGCCGCCAGCGGCGGCCAGGGTGTGTAAGGTCGTTCTTTGACGGAAAAATAAAACAAAAATTAAAATTAACGGTTTGCTGCTTTTTTGATCGAGGCGACCGCGGCTTTTAACACGCCCAGCCCATCAATTTTGCCGTACATCACTGAATCAATAACTTCGACCGGCTTGCCGGGTAATATTTTTTGAATTTCCGGCTGCATGTAGGCAATTTGCGGACCAAGCAAAATAAGATCCGCCACGCCGCCCTTTTCGCCCGCCAGGGTTTCAGGAAATGCTTCAATAAGCACCGGCACCTCGTATTTCTCGGCCTGGGCTTTCATTTTTGATACCAGCAGTGAAGTGGACATGCCGGCGGAACAAAACAGATAGATGACTTTCTTTTCCATGACGAAACCCTCGTATTCCAGATAGATTGCAGGTGAGACAAATATCCCTCTTTGTCTGACAGGTTGACGGGCCAATAGCCGAAAATATAAAATTACTGATTGTCTCTGCTTGCAAGGAGTATACGGCATGCGGTGAAACGGGGATAATTCTCAGCGGGTAAAAATTGTCTCTCCTTGACTATGCCTTATGACCCTCTTCACATTTCGGGCAAATAATTCGCGCAAAGAAAAAAGCCCAAACCAGGTTTGGGCTTTTCGAATCATTTATACCAGGAATCAGTCGTAGGCGTTTAACGTCCGCTGGCAAAGGGCCGAACGGACACAATCTTGTTTACCGAAACGTACTACGCCTACCATCTCGTCTTCTTCGAAACGCGCCAGCGCATCGCTTAATCCTGACTGTACGCCCGCAGGTAAATCACACTGCGTAATGTCGCCGTTTACGATGACCGTCACGTTTTCCCCAAGGCGCGTCAGGAACATTTTCATTTGCGCTGCGGTAACGTTCTGCGCCTCGTCAAGAATCACCACCGCATTTTCAAAAGTACGCCCGCGCATATAGGCGAACGGCGCAATCTCTACTTTGCCAATTTCGGGTCGCAGACAGTACTGCATGAAAGACGAACCCAGCCGACGCACCAGAATGTCATACACGGGGCGGAAATACGGTGCGAATTTTTCCGCGATATCGCCGGGCAAGAAGCCGAGATCTTCGTCAGCCTGCAGGACCGGACGCGTAACGATTATCCTGTCGATATCCTTATGAATCAGGGCCTCAGCGGCTTTCGCCGCGCTGATATAGGTTTTACCGCACCCCGCTTCCCCGGTGGCGAATATCAGCTGCTTTCTTTCGATGGCGTTAAGATAGTGCTCCTGAGCCTCGTTTCGCGCGGTTATCGGCGAGTTGTCGCGGCAATCCCTCGCCATACCAATAGATTCTACGCCGCTCATCTGCACAAGCGTGGTGACCGATTCCTCTTCACGTTGCCGGTGGCTACGTGAATCTCGTCTTAGCACTCGTTTTGCTTCACGACGAGCCTTGATCACTGCTTTCTGTCTTCCCATGGATGGCACCTTACAGTTGGTTTCACTTCCCGCGTCACGCTGCTGGACGCGATTATGCTGACTAACGGATGAGGTTTGGCTTCCTTGTAAGCCATGAACTGCCGGTTGAGATGATGCGCCAGTCAGGCGACAAGCGCCGCTTAGCGCAACCTTGACACGTTGAGGTGTTATGGAGTCGGGAAATTTAGCGGTGAAGATAGCGAAGCCGGAGGATAAGCCTCCGCGCTGGTTGGTGCGGGTAAGATGTTTTTTGAGCCGTCCAGTACAGGACCCTACCATTCGCGATCTCCAATGTGATTGAACTTCACAGCCGGGAACTACCGCTCATGCTTTAAGTACATCAAAAATTATCTAAAATGCAACATTGATTTTACTTTAAATCAACATAATCGTTCCGCTGCGGGCTGAAAACGTTATGTCACACCTATATTACAGTTTTATATCAACGGGATGCTCATAGCCAATACTGATGGATAATTTTATGCCGAATTGTTAGCAAATGAAAAATTAGCGGCGCAAGGATATCTGTAACGAATGGCGCAGCACCGTCCGGGCCGGGCAAGCGTCAGCGCCACCCGACGATGGCGGTGGATAGCGCCTTCGCCTGTCCACCCTGCAAAACACAACGATCAGGCCTCGATCAGCCCCTGCCCCAAATAATGCTGCTTATCCACCGCGCCCGGCAGAGCGAAGAAATAGCCGCCGCCGATGGGCTTCACATACTCTTCCAGCGCCTCGCCGTTTAGCCGTTTCTGCACGGCGAGAAAACCTTTTTCCAGATCGTGCTGATAGCAGATAAACAACAGCCCCATATCCAGCTGGCCGGATTTGGACACGCCGAGGGAGTAGCTGTAGCCACGGCGCATCATCAGGTTCGCCTGCGTTTCCTTCGTGCGCGGGTTCGCGAGGCGGATATGGGCGTCCAGGGCAATCACGTTGCCGTCCGGATCGCCGGCGTAATCAGGTTCATCGTGCTCGTTGTGCATACCCAGCGGCGCGCCGCTGTGTTTTTCCCGGCCAAAAATCGTCTGCTGCTCTTTAAGCGGCGTACGATCCCAGGACTCCACGTGGAACTGGATGAGACGAATGGCCTGATAGCTGCCGCCGCTGCACCAGGCGGGTTCGCCCTGCTCTTTTGTCACCCAGACGACGTCATCCATCAGCCCGGCGTTGCTGCTGTCCGGATTGGCGGTGCCGTCTTTAAAGCCTAACAGGTTGATCGGCGTTTCCTTGCCGCGGCTGCGCGCCGCGTGGTTGGAAATAAAACCCTCGCGCTTCCAGCGCACGCTTAACAGATCCGGGGTGTGCTTGATGATGTCGCGCAGCGCGTGAATAACCGTATCGGCGGTATTGGCGCAAATCTGCAGCAGCAGGTCGCCGTGGCACAGGCTGGCATCAAGGGAGTCGTTAGGAAAACGCTCCATCTTCTGCAGCTTTTTCGGCTGCTGCGCCCGCAGGCCAAAGCGCTCGTCGAACAGCGTGGCGCCCGCCGACAAAGTGATGGTCAGGTTATCCGGAAAAATCTCCGCGCCGAGGATGCCGGAATCCATCGGCGGCATACGCGGATTCGGCGTTTCCGGCGCCGCGCCGCCGGTAGTGAGGAAATCGAAGCGCGCAGTCAGCAGCCGAAACAGGCGTTCAAGGTCGGCTTTATCCGCCGCCAGTACGTCAAAGGCTACCAGCATCATGGACGCCTGCTGCGGCGTAAGAATGCCCGCCTGGTGCAGGCCGTAGAAGGGCTGCTTTTCCATTCGCGCATCGGGCGGCAGCGTGCCCGGAGACGTTTGCGTGTTTGCCGCATGCGCCACGGGGCAGCCGCCGGTAACGGCGAAGGCGCCCCCGAGGGCGCCCAGCTTTTTCAGTAACTGACGGCGCGCCGGTTGATGCGCGCCTTTGGTACTTTTATCTTGCATATACTTAGTCCAGGCCCAGCACGCCACGCAGCTGGGACAAATCTTCCGCCAGCGCCGTCACCGGCCCTTTTAACGCGTTGCGGTCGGCATCGGTCAGCTTGTCATAGGTTTCATAGCCGTCTTTGGTGCGGTATTTCGCAAGAATGGCGTCCACTTTTTTGAAGTTGGCGTCAACTTTCGCCAGCAGCGGCGCGTTCTCTTTGCTCAGTAAAGGCCGCAGCAGGTTGACGATTTTCTGCGCGCCGTCCACGTTCGCCTGGAAGTCCCACAGGTCGGTGTGGCTGTAGCGATCTTCTTCGCCGCTGATTTTGCTGGCCGCCACTTCTTCAATCAGCCCTGCCGCGCCGCCGACAACTTTGCTCGGCGGGAAGGCCAGCTCGGAGATGCGGGTTTGCAGATCCAGCACGTCGGCGTTTAGCTGCTCAGCGTATTTTTCCATGCCTTTTGTGGAGTTGTCGCCAAACAGCGCTTTCTCGAGGCGGTGGAAGCCGGTGAATTTCGGATCGTTTGCTTTTTGCTCATAATCGTCTTCGCGGGCGTCGATGCTGCCGTCCAGGTCCGAGAACAGCTCAGCAATAGGTTCGATGCGCTCGTAGTGCTGGCGCGTCGGCGCATACAGGGATTTTGCTTTTTCGATATCCCCGGCTTTGACCGTATCGGTAAAGGCTTTGGTGCCTTTTACCAGCTCGGCCACTTCCGCGGTCACGTACGCTTTGTATTCGGTAATCGGCCCGGCGAGCGCCAGCAGGTCGTTCTTCGGCGCCGCCTGCTCGCCGGAGGCTTTCACCACCAGCTTGCCTTTCGGATTGCTGAGCAGGCCGCAGGTCATGTCGTACTCGCCCGGCTGCAGGTTGGCCGTCATTTTTTGCGAGAAGCCCGGCGCGATATTTTCACGCTCTTCGACCACCATCACCCCTTTTAAGATCTCCCACTCCAGCGCTTTCTGGCTGTTGTTGAGAATAACGAACTGGGTCTTACCGGCGTTTACCGTGATGTTCATCGGCTCGCACTGCTTATCGGTAACGGTGACCTTCACCTGCGGAACCTCTGCCGCGTGAGCGGCAAAAGCGGAAGAGATAAGAGTAAACAGCGCAATATTCAGCGCCTTAAGACGAAACTGTGCGGTCATGGCCAATCCCTTTTAAATATAAGTATGTTGTAACTAAGTGACGGGTTCCCGCCACAAACGGGTTAACGAACGCTATTGGTCGCCTGGTTGTGCAGGCGCGGCGGCATGGCGAACAGCACCAGAGCCGGAATCAGGTAGATAAAGTACATCGCCACTTCGCTGACGGTTGGCGCTTCCTGATAGCCGAAGATCCCTTCCAGCAGCGTGCCGGTCAGCGAATGCGTGGAAAGCACGTCGCTGAGATCAAAGGCAATATTCTGGAAATGGTTCCACAGGCCCGCTTCGTGGAAGGCGCGAATCGCCCCCGCGGCCAGCCCCGCGGCCACCAGCAAAATAAACAGGCTCGTCCATTTAAAGAACGCGCCCAGGTTCAGGCGGATGCCGCCCCAGTAAATCAGGAAGCCAAGCACGATAGCCGTGGCCAGCCCAAGCATCGCGCCGAGCGGCGGCATCATGCCCACGTCCTGCTGGAAGGCCGCCAGCAGGAAGAACACCGACTCAAGACCTTCACGCGCCACCGCGAAAAAGACCATCAGGATCAGCGCCCAGCCGTGGCTGCCCGAGCCCTGCAGGGCGTTATCCACCGCCTGCTCGAGCTGGACCTTCACGTTGCGCGAGACTTTGCGCATCCAGAACACCATCCAGGTAAGGATCGTCACGGCGATAACCGCCACTATGCCTTCGAACAGCTCCTGCTCTTTTTGCGGGAACTCGCCGGTGGTTTCGTTGATGAAAATCCCCAGCGCCAGGCATAAAGCGGCGGCCGCCACTACGCCAATCCACATTACGCCAATCCATCGACCGCGTTGGGTGCGCTTTAAGTAGCTGGCGATCAGGCTGACGATCAGCGCCGCCTCCAGACCTTCGCGTAACATGATGAGAAACGGAACAAACATTCCTGACACCTCGATTGTGAAATCAGGTCAAATGACGTAAAGAAGAGTAAACCAGAACGATAGTGATTATCATTACCGTAAAAGGAAAAACAAGAGGATTGTGAAGTTAATTATCTCGGGATGTAAAAAAGGCCGGGAAGCCCGGCCCTGAAAGGCAATTTATTCTGCCTGCAGCCTTGTTGGCGGCGCGGAATGATAAACATCATCCGCCTCGGCAAAGCGTTTTTGCATGGTGGTGGAAGGCGCTTTACCCAACAGGCTCACCACTACGATGCCGATGCTGGCGAAGATGAATCCGGGGATGATTTCATACAGGCCCAGCCACGCGAACTGTTTCCAGACGATAACCGTCACCGCACCTGTAACCATACCGGCAAGCGCGCCGTTACGGGTCATGCGCGACCACATGACGGAGAACAGAACGACCGGGCCGAACGCCGCGCCGAAGCCCGCCCATGCGTAGCTCACCAGGCCCAGCACGCGGTTTTCCGGATTGGCCGCGAGGGCGATGGCGACCAGCGCCACCACCAGCACCATCGCGCGTCCTACCCATACCAGCTCTTTCTGACCCGCGCCTTTGCGGAAGAAGGCCTTGTACAAATCTTCGGTAATCGCGCTGGAGCAGACCAGCAGCTGGCAGCTCAGCGTTGACATTACCGCCGCCAGAATCGCCGAAAGCAGCACGCCGGCAATCCACGGGTTAAACAGCAGCTGCGCCAGTTCAATAAATACGCGTTCGCCGTTCTGGTTAACGGCGTCGGCCTGTGCGGGGTTGTTAGAGAAGTAAGCAATGCCGAAGAAGCCCACGGCGCACGCGCCTGCCAGGCAAAGGATCATCCACGTCATGCTGATGCGGCGGGCGTTTACGATGGTGTGGTGGGAATCCGCCGCCATAAAGCGCGCCAGAATATGCGGCTGGCCGAAATAGCCAAGGCCCCAGCCCATCAGCGAAATGATGGCGACAAAGTTAAGGCCCTTGAGCATATCGACGTTTTCGATGCTTTTCTGCTTGATGACCACAAGCGAGTCATCCAGACCGCCGACGGCCAGAATCACCATCACCGGGGTGAGGATCAGGGCGAAAATCATCAGGCTGGCCTGCACGGTATCGGTCCAGCTCACCGCAAGGAACCCGCCGACGAAGGTATAAATGATGGTAGCGGCGGCACCCGCCCACAGCGCGGTTTCATAGCTCATGCCGAAGGTGCTTTCAAACAGGCGCGCCCCCGCCACAATGCCGGATGCGCAATAAATCGTGAAGAACAGCAAAATAACGACCGCCGAGATAATACGCAGCAGGCGGCTTTTATCTTCAAAGCGGCCGGTGAAATAATCCGGCAGCGTCAACGCGTTATTGTTTACTTCGGTATGAACGCGCAAACGGCCCGCCACCAGCTTCCAGTTAATATAAGCGCCAACGGTTAAACCAATTGCGATCCAGCTTTCAGAAATACCGGAGAGAAATATCGCGCCGGGCAACCCCATTAATAACCAGCCGCTCATATCAGAAGCGCCGGCGGATAACGCGGTCACCAGGCTGCCCAGACTGCGGCCGCCGAGAATATAATCATCGAAGTTTTTGGTTGAGCGCCAGGCGATAAACCCTATCAATATCATGCCAAAGATATAAACAAGGAAAGTCACCAGCATTGGTGTACTCATGGTCATGCAAGTTCTCCAGATTTGTTTACCGGTTTTTTTTATAAGAAATAAACCGTTGTTGCCTCACCGGAACGAAGTGCGGCTTGTTGTCGTGTCAGTTCGCGACCGTATCCTGCAGGAAGCCGGTATTATTCACAAACGATTTAACACGGCATTCACAAGAAATTCACCCCACAAAAAATACCTTTTTCACGGAGGTTGCACTCGCTCACGCTTTTTGCGGTTGCACCTCATGAAAGTGTTAACTATGTCGGTAAATTCCCCTCGTCTGCAAATAATTAGCCAGATCGCTTTCTTATTTTAAATTTAACAATTTCACTCTTTTCCCGGCCTGTTATCTGGCTCACATTTAACAAGGTTGCACAAAGTTGCAACATGGTGGATATTGCCGGGTAACTTTTGCTGTCACCTCTTTTAAATCTTGCACAAGGGAGTCTTTGGCATGGGCACCACTACCATGGGCGTTAAGCTTGACGAAGCGACTCGCGAGCGTATTAAGCACGCCGCTTCACGTATTGACCGCACGCCACACTGGCTAATTAAGCAGGCGATTTTTAACTATCTTGAACGCCTGGAAAATAACGACGAACTGCCAGAACTGCCCGCTTTGCTCGCGGGCGCCGCCAATGAAAGCGAAGAGTCGCCGCCGGTCCCCGAAGAGACGCATCAGCCTTTCCTCGATTTCGCCGAACAAATCCTGCCGCAGTCCGTTA
Source organism: Dryocola mayonis (assembly GCF_051307045.1). NCBI lineage: Bacteria > Pseudomonadati > Pseudomonadota > Gammaproteobacteria > Enterobacterales > Enterobacteriaceae > Dryocola > Dryocola mayonis. The sequence continues at coordinate 1,617,604 of NZ_CP150452.1, read as the reverse complement.
GCCGCGCCGCGATTACCGCTGCCTGGCGCCGTCCGGAAACCGACGCCGTGCCGATGATCCTTGAGCAGGCGCGTCTGCCGCAGCCGCTTGCCGAGCAGACGCACAAACTGGCCTACCGGCTGGCCGAAAAACTGCGCAATCAGAAGAGCGCTTCCGGCCGGGCGGGCATGGTACAAGGTTTGCTGCAGGAATTCTCGCTTTCCTCGCAGGAAGGCGTGGCGCTGATGTGCCTGGCGGAGGCCCCTGCTGCGTATTCCGGACAAAGCGACCCGCGATGCCCTAATCCGCGATAAAATCAGCAACGGCAACTGGCACTCCCACATCGGCCGCAGCCCGTCGCTGTTTGTCAACGCCGCCACCTGGGGTTTGCTGTTTACCGGGCGCCTGGTTTCCACGCACAACGAAACCAGCCTTTCCCACTCCCTGAACCGCATTATCAGCAAGAGCGGCGAGCCGCTGATCCGCAAAGGCGTGGATATGGCGATGCGCCTGATGGGCGAGCAGTTCGTTACCGGCGAAACCATCGCCGAAGCGCTGGCTAACGCGCGCAAGCTGGAAGAAAAAGGCTTCCGCTACTCCTACGACATGCTCGGTGAAGCCGCGCTCACCGCCGCCGATGCCCAGGCCTATATGGTTTCCTACCAGCAGGCCATTCACGCCATCGGCAAAGCCTCCAACGGGCGCGGCATTTACGAAGGTCCGGGCATCTCCATCAAGCTTTCCGCTTTGCACCCGCGCTACAGCCGCGCGCAGTACGACCGCGTTATGGAAGAGCTCTATCCACGCCTGAAATCCCTGACGCTGCTGGCTCGCCAGTACGACGTGGGGATCAACATCGACGCCGAAGAGGCCGATCGTCTTGAAATCTCCCTCGACCTGCTGGAGAAGCTTTGCTTCGAGCCGGAGCTGGCGGGCTGGAACGGCATCGGCTTCGTTATCCAGGCCTACCAGAAGCGCTGCCCGTTCGTTATCGATTATTTGATTGATCTCGCCACCCGCAGCCACCGCCGCCTGATGATCCGTCTGGTGAAGGGCGCCTACTGGGACAGCGAAATTAAACGCGCCCAGATGGAAGGCCTGGAGGGTTACCCGGTTTACACGCGCAAGGTTTACACCGATATCTCCTATCTGGCCTGCGCGAAAAAGCTGCTGACGGTGCCGAATCTGATTTATCCGCAGTTCGCGACGCACAACGCCCATACGCTGGCGGCAATTTATAACCTCGCCGGGCAAAACTACTATCCGGGCCAGTACGAATTTCAGTGCCTGCACGGCATGGGCGAGCCGCTCTACGATCAGGTGGTGGGTAAAATCGCCGACGGCAAGCTAAACCGCCCCTGCCGTATTTATGCGCCGGTGGGCACGCACGAAACGCTGCTGGCCTATCTGGTGCGCCGCCTGCTGGAAAACGGGGCGAACACCTCCTTTGTTAACCGCATCGCCGACAACACCCTGCCGCTGGACGAGCTGGTCGCCGATCCGGTGAGCGCGACGGAAAGCCTTGCGGGCAAAGAAGGCCGGCTTGGCCTGCCGCACCCAAAAATCGCGCTGCCGAAAGATCTGTACGGCGAAGGCCGCAGCAACTCCAGCGGGCTGGATCTGGCGAACGAACACCGTCTTGCCTCCCTTTCCTCCGCCCTGCTCAACAGCGCAGCGCAGAAATGGCAGGCGCTACCGATCCTTGAAGAAGCCGTTAGCCCGGGCGAGATGACGGAAGTCAGGAACCCGGCCGAGCCGGGCGACGTGGTAGGTTTCACGCGCGAGGCCACCAGCGATGAAGTCTCCCGCGCGCTGGAAAGCGCGGTAAATAACGCGCCGATCTGGTTTGCGACGCCGCCGCAGGAACGCGCCCTGATCCTGGAGCGCGCCGCGGTGATTATGGAAGGCCAGATGCAGCAGCTGATTGGCATTCTGGTTCGTGAAGCGGGTAAAACCTTCAGCAATGCCATCGCCGAAGTGCGCGAAGCCGTTGATTTCCTGCATTACTACGCAGGCCAGGTGCGGGACGATTTCGATAACGAAACGCACCGCCCCCTCGGCCCGGTCGTGTGCATCAGTCCGTGGAACTTCCCGCTGGCGATCTTCACCGGCCAGATTGCCGCGGCTCTCGCCGCCGGTAACAGCGTGCTGGCAAAACCGGCGGAGCAAACCCCGCTGATTGCCGCGCAGGGCATCGCCATTCTGCTTGAGGCGGGCGTGCCCGCGGGCGTGGTGCAGCTGCTGCCCGGCCGCGGTGAAACGGTGGGCGCCCAGCTGACCGGCGACGCCCGGGTGCGCGGCGTGATGTTTACGGGCTCGACGGACGTGGCCACATTATTGCAGCGCAACATAGCCGATCGTCTGGATCCGCAGGGCCGCCCTACGCCGCTGATTGCCGAAACTGGTGGTCTGAACGCGATGATTGTGGATTCTTCCGCCCTCACGGAGCAGGTGGTGGTCGACGTGGTTGCCTCCGCGTTCGACAGCGCAGGCCAGCGCTGCTCCGCCCTGCGCGTGCTGTGCGTGCAGGAAGAAGTGGCCGAGCACACGCTGCAGATGCTGCGCGGCGCGATGGCGGAATGCCGTATGGGCAATCCAGGCCGCCTGACGACGGATATCGGCCCGGTTATCGACGCCGAAGCGAAAGAGAGCATCGACAGGCATATCCAGGGGATGCGCGCCAAAGGCCGCAAAATCTTCCAGGCCGCGCGTGAAAACGCGCAGGATATGAAAGAGTGGCAAAGCGGCACCTTCGTTCCGCCAACGCTGATTGAGCTGGAAAGCTTCGACGAGATGCAAAAAGAGGTCTTCGGGCCGGTGCTGCACGTGGTGCGCTATAACCGTAACAATCTCGAAGCGCTGATCGAGCAAATTAACGCGGCGGGCTACGGCCTGACCCTCGGCGTGCACACCCGCATCGACGAAACCATCGCCCAGGTGACCGGTTCTGCCCACGTCGGCAATATGTACGTAAACCGCAACATGGTCGGCGCGGTCGTCGGCGTGCAGCCGTTCGGCGGCGAAGGCCTGTCCGGAACGGGGCCTAAGGCCGGCGGCCCGCTCTACCTCTACCGCCTGCTGGCTAACCGCCCGGAAGGCGCGCTGCAGAAAACCTTCACCCGTCAGGACGCGGAGCTGCCGGTCGATACCACGTTAAAAGCCAGGCTGCAGGAAGCGCATCAGGCGCTGACCGAGTGGGCAGCCGGACGTGGCGACCTTAAAGCCCTGTGCGAACGCTTTGCAGAACTGGCCCAGAGCGGCACGCTGCGCCAGCTGCCGGGCCCGACGGGCGAGCGCAACACCTACGCGCTGATGCCGCGCGAGCGCGTGCTTTGCCTTGCGGATAACGAGCAGGATGCGCTGGTGCAGCTGGCGGCGGCCACAAGCGTGGGCTGCCGCGTGCTGTGGGCTGATGACAAACTGCATCGCGACCTTGCGAAGCAGCTGCCCTCCCGGGTGCAGCAGCTGATTGATTTTGCGCAGCCGGAAGCGGCTATCGGCCAGCGGTTTGACGCGGTGATCTATCACGGCGATTCAGACCAGCTGCGGGAGCTGTGCGAAAAAGTCGCCGCACGCGACGGCGCCATCGTCTCGGTACAGGGCTTCGCGCGCGGGGAAAGCAATCTGCTGCTTGAGCGGCTGTACGTGGAGCGCTCGCTCAGCGTAAACACCGCGGCGGCCGGCGGCAACGCCAGCCTGATGACAATCGGCTAAGGCTTCGCTACTCTTGAAAGGCTCCTTCCGGAGCCTTTTTTCTTTGAGGGATAACGATGAAACGCGTGCTACTTCTTCTTTCCGGCCTGCTGTTAAGCGCCAGCGCGCTGGCGGATACCTGCGACACGGCCACGTCGCAGGCGGAGATAAATCAGTGCTACGGCGCCGAGTATAAAAAGCAGGATGATTTACTCAACCAGACCTATAAACAGGTGATGAAACGCGCCACCGATAAGCAGAAAATCCAGCTGAAAGCGGCGCAGAACGCGTGGATCGCCTTTCGCGACGCCGACTGCGAGCTGTTAAGTTCCGGCGCTGAAACCGGCTCCGTCTATCCGATGGTTCACGCCATTTGCATGGCGGACAAAACCCGCGAACGCACAGAGCTGCTGAAAAGCACCCTGCAGTGCGAGGAAGGCGACGTGAGCTGCGTGTTTCCTCCGCAGCCGGACTAACGCACCCGAATTCCTTCGATAATCATCCGCTGTACGTTTTCCACCGTGCGGCGGAAAAACTCTTCGTCGTTTAAGGTGCTGCCCGTCACCGCCTCGACCTGGCTTGCAAAGTCAGCGTAGTGCTGCGTGGTGGCCCACAGCATAAAGATCAGATGGTGCGGATCGACCGCCGCCAGCTTTCCGCCCGCCACCCAGCCGGCAATAATCGCCGATTTGTCATCCACGAGGGTTTTTAAATCCCCGGTAAGCTCGGCCTTTAACAGCGGCGCGCCCTGCAGCATCTCAAGGCAAAACAGCCTTGAGGCCTGCGGATAATCCCGCGATACCTCAAGCTTCAGGCGAATGTACTCGCTGATGGCCACCAGCGGCTCCAGGTCTTCGCGAAACGCGCGCAGCGGCGCCAGCCAGATATCGAGGATCTGCTTGAGCACGGCAATATACAGCGCTTCTTTGGAAGGATAGTAATAAAGCAGGTTGGTTTTGGACACCTCGGCGCGCTCCGCAACCTTATCAAGGCTGGTGCCGTGGATGCCGTACAGGGAGAAAAACTCCAGGCCTGCCGCCAGAATGGCCTGTTTCTTGGCTGCGACGGCAAGGGATCGCCGCCCGGTTTGTTTGGTATGTACTGCGCCTTCAGCCATGCGTTCTCTCCCTGGATTCGTGTGCCTCAAGCATAGCAAAGCCGCATCCGCCCCACGACTACTTTGCACCCTCAGCGCGCAGGGATGCTTAATTTTCGTGCACTCTTTTTGACCAAACAGTCCATGTTTTTATAAGCCTGGATGAAACAAACAATCAACATATTGATAACATTGTCTTTTATCACTCTGGCATCAGGCTTGCATTATCTCCGCTGAATACCTTCCCAACCAGTGAGAGGTCCGTGATGAAAATTGGTGTCTTCGTCCCTATCGGCAACAACGGCTGGCTAATCTCCACTAACGCGCCGCAGTACATGCCTACTTTTGAGCTGAACAAAGCCATCGTGCAAAAAGCGGAACGCTACGATTTCGATTTTGCGCTCTCGATGATCAAGTTACGCGGCTTCGGCGGCAAAACTGAATTCTGGGATCACAACCTGGAGTCCTTCTCGCTGATGGCCGGGCTGGCCGCGGTTACCTCCAGAATCCAGATCTACGCCACCGCCGCCACCCTTACCCTGCCCCCGGCAATTGTCGCGCGCATGGCCTCCACCATCGACTCCATCGCCCCCGGCAGATTCGGCGTGAATCTGGTGACCGGCTGGCAAAAACCCGAATACGAGCAGATGGGCATGTGGCCGGGAGATGACTATTTCGCCCGCCGTTATGACTACCTTGCCGAATACGCCACGGTGCTGCGGGAACTGTGGGGCACCGGACGCTGCGATCTGAAAGGAGAGTTTTTCACCATGAACGATTGCCGCCTCAGCCCGCGTCCGGCAAAACCGGTCAGGATGATCTGCGCGGGCCAAAGCGACGCCGGCATGGCCTTCTCCGCCGAATACGCCGATTACAACTTCTGCTTTGGCAAAGGGGTGAATACGCCGACGGCCTTTGCGCCAACCGCCGCGCGCATGAAGCTGGCGGCTGAAAAAACCGGGCGGGAAGTCGGCTCATACGTGCTGTTTATGATAATTGCCGATGAAACCGACGAGGCCGCCCGCGCGAAATGGGAGCACTACAAAGCGGGCGCGGACGAAGAGGCGCTTGCCTGGCTGACCGAGCAAAGCCAGAAAGATACCCGTTCCGGCACGGATACCAACGTGCGGCAAATGGCGGATCCGACCTCCGCGGTGAACATCAATATGGGCACGCTGGTAGGTTCATACGCCACCGTCGCGCGCCTGCTGGACGAGGTGGCGACCGTCCCCGGCGCCGAAGGGGTGCTGCTGACCTTTGACGATTTCCTTAGCGGTATTGAGGCGTTTGGCGAACGGATCCAGCCGCTGATGCAGTCGCGCCGTCATCTTTCCCCCACCGCTCGCGAGGTGGCGTAATGAAAAACATCACCCTTGACGCGCGTCCGGAATCCATAGCTTTTACCCCGGAACAGAGCGCGCTTATCGTTGTGGATATGCAAAACGCCTACGCCACCAAAGGCGGCTATCTCGACCTGGCCGGATTTGACGTTTCCGCCACCGCGCCGGTTATCGACAGTATAAAAACTGCCGTAGCGGCGGCGCGTGAAGCAGGCATGCTGATTATCTGGTTCCAGAACGGCTGGGACAGCGACTACGTGGAGGCGGGCGGGCCGGGTTCGCCCAACTGGCATAAATCCAACGCCCTGAAAACCATGCGCCAGCGTCCGGAATTACAGGGCACCCTGCTGGCGAAAGGCGGCTGGGATTATCAGCTGGTGGACGAGCTGGTGCCGCAGCCGGGGGATATCGTGCTGCCTAAACCACGCTACAGCGGCTTCTTTAATACGCCGCTGGACAGCATCCTGCGCTCGCGTGGGATCCGCCATCTGGTGTTTACCGGCATCGCCACCAACGTGTGCGTGGAATCCACTCTGCGCGACGGCTTTTTCCTGGAGTATTTCGGCGTGGTGCTCGCCGATGCCACCTACCAGGCCGGGCCCGCTTTCGCCCAGCAGGCCGCCTTATTCAATATCGAAACCTTCTTTGGCTGGGTCAGCGACGTCGGTTCGTTTTGCCGCGCGTTGTCCCCGCATGCGCTTGCCCGTATTGCCTGATAAGGAGCCTGCTGATGCCTAAATCCGTCATTATTCCGCCGGGAACCACGACGCCTATTGCGCCTTTCGTGCCGGGCACGCTGGCCGATGGCGTGGTGTATGTCTCAGGAACGCTTCCATTCGATAAGCAAAATAACGTGGTTCACCTCGGGGATGCCCGGGCGCAGACGCGTCACGTGCTGGAAACCATCAAAGCGGTTATTGAAACCGCGGGCGGCAGTATGGATGACGTGACCTTTAACGCCATCTTTATTACCGACTGGGCTAACTACGCGGCGGTCAATGAGGTTTACGCGGAGTTTTTCGCAGGCGACAAGCCGGCGCGTTTTTGCATCCAGTGCGGTCTGGTAAAGCCAGATGCGCTGGTAGAAATCGCCTCCGTGGCGCACATCGGGAAATAGCCCTATGCACATTGAGCTGACCTCTCCCCCTTTCCCTGACGCGCCGGTGCTGGCGCTGGCTGCCGGGCTTGGCGGCGCCGGAAGCTACTGGCAGGAGCAGCGGGCGGCCCTTGGCGCCCGCTATCAGCTGGTGGTGTACGACCAGCGCGGCACCGGAGTTAACCATGAACCCCTGCCGGAAGACTACAGCATGGCGGATATGGCGCGCGAGCTGCACGAAGCCCTGCAGGCGAAAGGCGTCACCGAGTTTAGCCTGCTGGGCCATGCGCTTGGCGGACTGCTCGGCATGCAGCTGGCGCTGGATTATCCCGAATCGGTAAAAGCGCTGATCGTGATTAACGGCTGGCTGCAGCTTAACGCCCACACGCGACGCTGCTTCGCGGTTCGGGAAACCCTGCTGCGCGACAGCGGCAGCGCGGCGTATTTACAGGCGCAGCCGCTTTTCCTTTATCCGGCCGACTGGATGGCGGCTAACCAGCCGCGCCTTGAGGCGGAGGAGGCCCTGCATAACGCCCACTTTCAGGGAGAAGAGAACCTTACGCGCCGCCTGAAGGCGCTGAAGGCGGCGGATTTTCGCGCTACCGCGCACCTTATCCGCCAGCCGGTGCTGCTGATTTGCGCCCGGGACGATCTTCTGGTGCCCTGGAACTGCTCCGCGGCGCTGCACGACGCCTTGCCCAACAGCCGGCTGCAGATCCTGCCCTGGGGCGGCCACGCCTGCAACGTCACCGCCGCTAGCGCCTTTAACGAACGGCTGCTGGACGAACTGGCCAGGCTATTACCCTTCCCCGAATACCATGAGGAAAACGTATGAGTTCTGCAGTTGATACCCCGGCGCTGGAGACGCTGTTTACCCATGCCCGCACCCACAGCGCCTGGCTGGATCGCGGCGTGAGCGATGCGCAGCTTGAAGAGATTTATAACCTGGTTTGCCTCGGCCCTACTTCGGCTAACTGTTCGCCGGCGCGCTTTCTTTTTGTGCGCAGCAGCGAGGGGAAAGCCCGTCTTAAACCCGCGCTCTCCAGCGGTAACGTCGATAAAACCATGAGCGCGCCGGTGACGGCCATCGTCGCCTGGGATCCGGCTTTCTATGAGCATCTGCCCGCGCTGTTTCCCTATGCGGACGCGCGCGCATGGTTTACCTCAAGCCCTGAACTGGCGCAGGAAACCGCCTTTCGCAACAGCTCGATGCAGGCGGCCTATCTGATTTCCGCCTGCCGGGCGCTGGGCCTCGACACCGGGCCGATGTCAGGTTTCGATCGACAGAAAGTGGATGCGGCGTTTTTCCAGGCCAGCGGCTGGAAAAGCAATTTGCTGATCAATATCGGCTATGGCGACGCCGCCAGAACGCATGCCCGCCTGCCGCGTCTGGCTTTTCAGGACGCCTGCGGGCTGGCTTAAGGAGCATTTATGGTTGAAAAACAAAGCTTCCGCGATGCGATGTCCCGACTCGGGGCGGCGGTCAATATTATCACCACCGACGGCCCTGCCGGACGGGCTGGTTTTACCGCCTCGGCGGTGTGTAGCGTCACCGATGACCCGCCGACTTTGCTGGTCTGCCTTAATCGCAGCGCGTCGGTATGGCCGGTTTTCAGTCAGAACATGGCGCTTTGCGTCAATACCCTGGCCGCCGGTCACGAATCGCTCTCCAACCTGTTTGGCGGCAAAACGCCCATGGCGGAGCGCTTTTCCGCAGCGCGCTGGCGACAGGGCGCGAGCGGCTGCCCGCAGCTTGAAGGCGCGGTGGCCTCCTTCGACTGCCGCATCAGCCAGGTGGTGAGCGTGGGAACGCACGACATCCTGTTTTGCGAGCTGGTGGCTTTAGAACGTAACGACGATACCCACGGCCTGGTGTGGTTTGACCGTGGCTATCACCAACTGATGCGGCCTGCCTGTTAGCCGAAATTCCTGCGTGGAGATGAAAATGGCGAATTCCTGGTTCCCTCAATGGCGTAAGAAATCTGCAGTAACGGAAAGCGGCGTCGTGGCGCCGGATGAAATGCTGCCGCTGGGGCAGACGCTGGTGATGGGCGTGCAGCACGCGGTGGCGATGTTCGGGGCGACGGTTTTAATGCCGCTGCTGATGGGTCTCGATCCGAATCTTTCTATCCTGATGTCGGGCGTCGGCACGCTGCTGTTTTTCCTGGTCACCGGCGGGCGCGTGCCGAGCTATCTCGGCTCCAGCGCGGCCTTTGTCGGCGTGGTGATAGCCGTCACGGGCTTTAACGGCCAGGGACTGAACCCTCATCTGAGCGTGGCGCTGGGCGGGATTATCGCCTGCGGCGCGGCGTATACCGCGATTGGGTTTATCGTTATGAAAGCGGGCACCCGCTGGATTGAGCGCCTGATGCCGCCGGTGGTCACCGGCGCGGTGGTGATGGCGATTGGGCTTAACCTTGCGCCGATAGCCGTGCGCGGCGTCTCGGCCAGCGGCTTTGACAGCTGGATGGCGGTGATGACGGTGCTGTGTATCGGCCTTGTGGCGGTGTTCACGCGCGGAATGATCCAACGCCTGCTGATCCTGTTAGGCCTGATCGTTGCCTGCGCGCTGTATGCGATCCTCGCAAACGGCCTGGGCTTCGGCAAACCGGTAGATTTTTCTCTTCTCCAGCAGGCCGCGTGGTTTGGCCTGCCACAGCTCACCTCGCCGACCTTTAACGGCCAGGCAATGATGTTAATCGCCCCGGTAGCCGTTATCCTGGTGGCGGAAAACCTCGGGCACCTGAAAGCCGTGGCGGGCATGACCGGCCAAAATATGGACCCTTATATCGGCCGCGCTTTCGTCGGCGACGGGCTGGCGACGATGCTTTCAGGTTCGGTAGGCGGCAGCGGCGTCACGACCTATGCGGAGAATATCGGCGTAATGGCCGTGACGAAAGTCTATTCCACGCTGGTGTTCGTGGCCGCCTCGGGCATCGCCATGCTGCTTGGCTTCTCACCGAAGTTCGGGGCGCTTATCCATACCATCCCGGCCCCGGTAATCGGCGGCGCCTCGATTGTGGTGTTCGGGCTGATTGCCGTGGCGGGGGCGCGCATCTGGATACAGCATCGCGTGGACCTGAGCCTGAACGGTAATTTGATTATGGTTGCGGTGACGCTGGTGCTGGGAGCGGGCGACTTCGCCCTGACGCTGGGCGGCTTTACGCTCGGCGGGATAGGCACCGCCACCTTTGGCGCCATTATTCTGAACGCCATTTTAAGCCGTCGCCCGGCCCCGGTGAGCGACGCCGAAATAGCCCATCAGGATCCCTGACGGCGCAGCTCTTCCTTCGGCACCGAAACCGGTGCCGCTTTCTTACGTTTGAGTTTTAATTCGCTGACCAGCACGCCAAGCACGATAAGCGCGCCGCCTGAAAGGGCCAGCATGGGCAAACGCTCCCCGGCGATGCGCCCGAAAATACCTGCCCAGACCGGCTCGCCGGTATATATAACCGTGGCGCGGGTCGGCGAAACGCTGCGCTGCGCCCAGTTCATCGTCACCTGGATAATGGCGCTGAAAATCCCTAAGCCCAGGGCTATTACCGCTAAGCCGCTGCTCAACGGCGGCACGCTCTCGCCTGCCGGAATCATGGTAGCGAAGGCTACAATTGACGCGGTGGCCAGTTGCACCACGGTCACGCGTTTAATATCCACCCTGCCGGCCCAGAGGCCGATCATGATTATCTCGGCGGCGATGGCAAGCGCGCTTATCAGCGTGATGATTTCGCCCGCGCCCAAAGTCAGCGTCGCGCCTTGCGGCCCGGCGAGGAAGATTAACCCCATAAAGGCCAGCGCCACGCCCGCCCAGGACATAACCCCCGGCATTTTCCCCAGGCAAACCCACTGCAGCAGCGGCACTAAAGGAACGTACATCGCGGTGATAAAGGCGGATTTACTGCTCGGAATGGTCTGTAATCCCCACGTCTGCATGCTGTAACCCATGGCGATGGAAATACCGATGGCAACGCCCGCCTTGACTTCCAGCCACGTCAGGCCGCGCAGGGATTTTAGCGACAGCAGCCCTACGGCAAGCGCCGCGGTGGCAAAACGCAGGCCGACAAAGAAAAACGGTCCGCTCATGGTCATCGCATACTGCACGGCAAGGAAGGTGCCGCCCCAGAACATGGTTATCAGAATCAGTATCGCTTCCTGAGGCTTTACGGAGAATTTGTAGCGGCTTAATAAGGCGGACATGGGGATACCAGCAAGCATTCAGAGGATAAATAACAGAGCTGACTATAGTGCGACGCGCCGGGAGGCGGCGCAATGGGCGGCGGAAAATAAAAAACCGCCGGTAAAAACCGGCGGCCGGGACTGGCTATTAGCTCTTAATCATCGGACAGGACAGCTAATCGCCCTTAGCTACGGCTATTTACTTTTGCTGCTACCGCTGCCGTGGCTATTTTTGCCCCCTTTCTGGCCTGCTTCTGATGCACGTTGTGGGTCATTTTTAAAATTCCCACCGCTATGTTGGCCACCTTTACGACCTGCTTCTGATGCTCTTTCACGGTCTTCAGCGAAATTACCTGAACCACCACGATGGTTTGCCATTTCTAACCTCCAGATTGGTGAAATCAATAAGTCATCATTCTGCATTCAGTAAAAGAGAAATTCTTTCACCGCGCGGCATTCGGCTTGCGCCCTTATCGCTGCCACGTGAAACTAAGCTTAGTGCAGCAAGCGTAATTGACCAGTTAACCGTAATATCTTGCAACATGTAATCGCCGGAAAGAATGATTTTTTCGCGCTGCGATTCATAAGATATTCTTATTTTTGACGAAATCTTCAGGGCATAAAAATGTGACGTAATGCTACATTTTTGCCCTTTTACCGCAGATTGTGATGCATCAAGGAAACGGCACTCCGGTTTGCACTCTCAGGCACAGGGCATATCTTTAAAGGAGGGCAGCAAAACGCTGCGGTTCAATCCAGGAGTAAAACAAGATGGCAAAAATACTGGTGCTCTATTATTCCATGTATGGACATATCGAAACGATGGCTCACGCCGTGGCGGAAGGCGCTCAGAAGGTCGATGGCGCCGAGGTGACGATAAAACGGGTACCGGAAACCATGCCGGCCGAAGCCTTCTTAAAAGCCGGCGGGAAAACGCAAAACGCCCCGCAGGCCACGCCGCAGGAGCTTGCGGAATACGACGCCATCATTTTTGGTACGCCAACCCGCTTTGGCAACATGTCCGGACAAATGCGCACCTTCCTTGACCAGACCGGCGGCCTGTGGGCATCCGGCGGCCTTTACGGCAAGCTTGCCAGCGTGTTCAGCTCAACCGGCACCGGCGGCGGCCAGGAGCACACTATTTCTTCGACATGGACTACGCTTGCACATCACGGGATGGTTATCGTCCCAATTGGCTATGCGGCGCAGGAGCTGTTTGATATTTCGCAGGTGCGCGGCGGCACACCTTACGGCGCCACGACTATCGCCGGCGGCGATGGCTCTCGTCAGCCAAGCGCGGAGGAGCTGTCCATCGCCCGCTATCAGGGTGAATACGTGGCCGGTCTGGCAGTTAAACTCAACGGTTAATTTTCAAAGGAGCACCTATGCCAACTCAAGAATCCAAAGCGCATCACGTCGGTGAATGGGCAAGTCTACGTAATACCTCTCCGGAGATAGCGGAAGCTATTTTTGAAGTGGCTAAATATGACGAAAAGCTCGCAGAGAAAATCTGGGAGGAAGGCAGCGACGAAGTGTTGCTCAAGGCGTTTGAGAAAACCGATAAGGACTCGCTGTTCTGGGGAGAGCAGACCATAGAGCGCAAAAACGTTTAGGTTGTTCGACCGGTCCCCCGCCGTTGCGGGGGACCGATGCTTTATTTGCCTGCCACCGTTTTATCTAACACTTCGGTAAATTTATCCCACGGACAAAAACCGTTGGCGTCAACCGGGCAGCCGTTAAGCTGCAGCGTTACGCGCTGCGGCGGCTGTTGCAGGCTCAGCACCTCGCCGTTGCGCAGCTGTTCGCTGCTCTGATAGACGTACTCGACCTTCATCAGCTCGCGATTGGCCTTGCTGTCATGCCAGCGCTGGAACATGATTTTGCCGCCGATCGGCGTACGCTCGTTCTGCTGCGGCAGCTGGTATTCCTTGAAATCCAGCGCGGTCAGCAGCGAGGCGATATTGGAATCATGCCCGACCAGCAGGGTGATTTTCGGCCCTTTCTCCTCGCTGCCCGTCAGCGCTTTCTGAATGTATTTCACCAGCGGCGCGGACACGTTGCGCGCCACCTCAGGCGAGGTAAACAGGGTGTCCTGATAGCTATTTTTCAGCTGCGACAGCACGCGCCACTGCTGCTCGGTTTTAATCTGCCCCCAGGCGACCTGATCGAGCGGGAAACCCTCGTAGTACTGCAAGGTAAAGGCGTCCACCAGCGAGTTGCCCACTTTTAGCGGCCCGTTTACGCCCGGCTCTTCGCTCGCGTTGGCGCTGAATTTATCCTTCCCGGCGGTTAAATCGCACTCCTGTTTTTCTTTGCAGGTCGGCGAGTCGCTAAACGCCGTTACCTGCTCAAGCAGCTTATAGCTGTCGTCGAGCTTATAGTGTTCGCGCTGGGGCCTCCATCGCTTTCACCGCCGCCTGCTGGAATTCCGGCGAGTCGTTGGTGATAACCGGGTTAAACGTCGGGTCCATGGTGCCCATTTTTTCCTGGTGATGAACAGGTACGTCGCAGCCGGGGAATGCGCCGGTTATGAAGAACTGCGCGGTCGCTACGGTGCGTTGCAGGCTGTTGGCGTAGGCATAAACGCTTTGCGGAGTCGGACACTCGCCGCTTTTTACCAGCCCCTGCTCCGCCAGCCATTCGCGCAGATAATGCCCCATATAAATTTCCAGCACGCCACCTTTGGTGGTCAGCTGCCCGCCGGGCACGTCCCATTCCGGCCAGGACTGCGCGGTGGACTGTTCGAGCACGCTGCCGTTGTTCGCCAGCGGCGCACGCAGGTTATGGCGGCTCATCAGCAGAACCTGCTGAAGCTGGTAGCCTTCCGGGGCGGCTTCGGCATTCGCCATTCCCGGAGCAAAACAGGCTACGGCCAGTAATGAGGCGACGATTTTTTTATTCATTCCTTATTCCTCAAGAGGTTATTGCAGCAAAAGTGCCGAAATAAAGTGTGGCAGAAATATGACAGCGCGCCCGGCCCGGGATCGCAAAACGGTAGATTGCTTAGTCCGGGCGTGGAAAAAATCCTACGCCCGGGAATAACGCCATAGCGAAAGGAAACGAAGCCGCTGCCGCAAAATCTTATCAATCCGAACCAAATTCATATTTAAAGCTTAAATTACAAAGAGATAAATTTTAGTCACCTTAGTTTCCCCCTAATTGTGTGAGCCACCTTTTACTTTTAAAAAACTCCCCTCCTCTCAAATAGACATATCTAATATCAAGATATATCTATTATAGGTATGACGCTTTCAACGCCGGGTCTGAACGCTGCATAAGCGGCGTAACGCAGACGCTGGCGAGCCGCATTCAATATTGAGATCGGAGTGACTTATGGATCTGGGTATCAGGGGAAGAGAGGCATTTATCTGCGGCTCCTCCCAGGGGCTTGGCCTGGCATGCGCCCGCGCGCTTGCCGCAGAAGGGGTAAATGTCACCCTTAATGGCCGCTACGTTGAAAAACTGTGCGATGTGGTTCAGACCTTACGCTATGATTTTCCTGACGTTCAGGTCGAGGCTATTGCCGCCGATCTCACCCAGCCAGAAGGGCGGGCCCGCATTCTCGGCGCGCTGCCGGAGGTGGATATTTTGGTTACCAATAACGCAGGCCCCGCTCCCGGCGCTCTGGATGAATGGGATGAAGCCGCCCTGCTGGCCGCGATGAACGCTAATTTTATCCCGGCCGTTCAGCTTATCCGCGCATGGTTGCCCGCCATGCAGGCACGCCGTTTTGGCAGAATCATCAATATCACCTCGGCAATGGTGAAATCGCCGCACTACATGATGGGGCTTTCCACCTCGGCGCGCACGGCGCTGACGGCGATGTGCAAAGCCATCAGCCGCGAGGTGGCGGCCAATAACGTCACCATCAATAACCTTCTTCCGGAACGAATTGATACGCCGCGGCAGGAATTTATGCTGCAACGGCTGATGGCGAAAGAAGGGATAGACCGGCAGACGGCGCGACGGAAAAACGCCATGAGCATTGCGGCGAAGCGCTACGGCCTGCCGGAGGAGTTCGGCGCAGCCTGCGCTTTCCTGGCCAGCCAGCAGGCCGCCTTTATTTCAGGCCAGAACCTGCAGCTGGACGGCGGCTCTTATGACGGCCTGCTGTAAATCTTCTGCGACGTGGGAAATAACGCTATGAGCGAGGCTTCGGGCACAACGAAACGGCAGTTGCTCATGTTTGAACAGCTGCGGCAAAGCTTGATGATTAACGCCGATATCAACGCGTTGGCACAGCTGCTTGACGAGGAGCTGGTGCACGTTCACAGCACGGGCATGGTCCATAACAAATCGCAATTACTGGAACACGTACAGCGGATGGGCGGGTTTATCGCCATCCAGCGCGAGGAGCCCGCGGTGCAGATAGTGGGGGATATCGCCATTCTCTCGGGCCTTACGCGAAACACGGTGCGTTCGCTGGAAAGCGGGCTGCCGATGGTGCGGGAAGGATTTTCCACGCTGGTGTTACGGCGTCATGCAGGACGGTGGCGCATCCTGCTATCGCAGCTTACGCCGCTTAGCCGCTGACCCTTGTCTCTTTTATTCAGGAAACCACTATGAAACTTGCCCGCTTTACTGAAAATGGCCGCACGCGAATTGGGAAAATAGAGAAGGACCAGATTATCGATCTCTGTAGCGTAACCGGAGACAGCTGTTCGATGCGCCGGCTTTTAACCAATCTTTCGTACTGGCGGCATGAACTGGAAACCATTACCCATCCAGCGTATGCATTATCAGCAGTCAGGCTGGAAGCGCCCGTTGCCGATCCGCAAAAGTTTCTCGGTATTGGGATGAATTATCGCCAGCATGCACAGGAGGCGCGGCTGGCGGGCATTCCCATTCCCGAAAGCCAGCTGTGGTTCAATAAACAGGTTTCCTGCATCACGGGCCCGTTTGATGAGGTGGTTAAACCGGCCGTCAGCAGCAAGATGGATTATGAAATTGAGCTGGGCGTGGTGATTGGCCAACGCTGCCGCCACGTTGAAGCCCGCGAGGCCGCTAAGGTTATCGCCGGTTATCTTATCGTTAATGATGTATCTGCCCGGGACTGGCTGCATAAATCCCCGACGTTTACGCTGGGCAAATCCTTTGATACGCATGGCCCCATCGGCCCCTGGTTAACCACCGCCGATGAGATTCACGATCCCTTAGATCTGCAAATGTCGCTTTTCATCAATGGCGAACGCCGCCAGCACTGCCGTACCAGCGATATGATTTACGATATTTATCAACAGATTGCCTATCTCTCTACGGTGATGACCCTTGAGCCCGGCGATATTCTCGCCACCGGCACGCCGTCCGGCATCGGCGCGCCTGCGGGGCGTTTCTTGCAAAACGGCGACGTCATGCGTCTTGAAATTACCGGGCTGGGCGCAATCGAAAATCGCGTTGTCGATGAAGAGCCGGCCACCGCCCCACTTCCCCCCGTAACAGAGTGAGAAAAGAGAATGAGCAGCCAGAATTTTCGCGACTACCTTTTACCCGGCGATTCGCCGCGTATTGCCGCCGCGCGAGGGGTAACACCCGCGGTCTATGCGCAACGCATGCTGGCGACCGAAAAAGCCCGGAATTTAAAAAAACAGTGGCAGGCGCTGCTGGATGAAGAGTTCCGGGGAATTACCGCCGCGGGAGAAATACAAACCGGCCTGTATGCTCTGCAGGACGAAGGTTTCGCGGTAAAACCCGCGGTGGAAGCGGCCAGAAACCTGCTGGCTACGCTGGATGAGAATCAGCAGCAGCGGGTATGCCAGCCCGTTGACGCCCAGCAGTGGCGCGCCTGGTATAACCCTGAAATCCCGTTTAACGATTTCGGCGTTCGCCTTGAAGATACGCCGTCCTCCACGCGGGAAGCGTTCTGGCAGCTTCTGCAAAGCTGCACCAGCCCGCAGGGCTATGAAAAAATTCGCCATCTGATGGACGCCAATCATTTTTTAGGCGAGCTCTACGATCTCAATAATATAATGAATCGCTGGAGCTTCCATTTTATGATTTTTGGCGAGCCATCAGAATCTGCCCCCTGGGGATGGAATATATATGGCCACCACGTGGCGTTTTGCTGCTTTATTATCGGTCGGCAGCTTGTCATCTCCCCTACGTTTATGGGAGTTGAGCCAAACGTTATTGCGCGCGGTGATGAAAACGACGCCACATTATTTATTGAAGAAGAAAACCTTGGCCTGCGGTTAATGCAGTCGTTAACTCTCAAGCAGCAAAAACGCGCGACGATTTATCAGCTCATGGAAGATCCGGCAATGCCGCCAGAACGTTTTAATTTTGCCGACCAACGGCATCTTGCCGGCGCATTTCAGGATAATCGCATTATTCCCTTAGAGGGTATTTGCGCGGCTGAATTTACCGCTGAGCAAAAAAAGGCGCTGCTCGCAACCGTTGAGGCATTTTTATCTGTTTTACCGGATGGCCCCCGGCAGGCGCGCATGACCCAGATAGCAAGCCATATGGACAACACATGGTGGTGCTGGATTGGCGGCTGCAAGGACGATGACGTTTATTATTATCGCATCCAGAGCCCGGTCATATTACTGGAATTCGATCACCACAGCGGGATGTGGTTAACCAATGAAGAACCAGCACGCTTTCATATTCACACTATTATCCGCACGCCGAATGGCAATGACTACGGCAGGAAATTACTTTCGGCTTTTAACGAGAAATAATTCAACGCTCGCATAACGCGCTTAATTTTATTTATTACCCATGTAGCATAATGGCGTAAACACCTCGCCATTATGGTCGTCACATATCCAGGCAGGAAAATACTTTGATAACAACTTAATTTTAATCCCTACTACCCTCAGCGAGGTTATCAGGCAATGGAAGTTAAAATAACATCCAGAATTTCATTTTGCAGCGTTTTTCCTCTGGCCCTGTTTTCCAGCTGCGTATTCTCCGCAGCGCCATCAGCAGATAACGCTGGCGTGCCGGAAAGTAAAAGCACGGCTGTTAATAATACGAACGTTAACTCATTCAGCGATTGGCTTTATCAGGGCGAGCTGTTTGGTGAATTAAAAAGCATGGTATTTTTTAAGGAATTTGCCGGCGTTGTGGAGAATAAAAATACTTTTTCTGCGGGTGGGGATCTACAGTATCGCAGCGCGGATTTTAACGGCTTCAGCTTTGGCCTCGGCGCCTACTCCGCCTTTGATTTGGGCATCAACTCGAACGACCCGGATAAAACCGAGCGCTATGTCCCGGCTGACAGCGTAAACGTGTTAGGAAAAGCCTATCTCCGTTACCACGATTACGGCTTTGATCTACGCGGTGGACGCATGGGGCTGGATACGCCTTTTGCCAACGAAGGCGTCGGGAGGACGATGGTTCCGGCGCTTTATGAAGGGGGCCGGCGGCAGCTACTCCCTGACTAATGACGAAAATTTAAAACTGCACGGCTACCGGATATTCCGTTATAAGCCCTACAGCTCAGATACCTTCGGCAAAGGAGATGCCGGCGCGCCTGAAGTGGATGAAACCAATATTCCCTCCACCGATACCGACGGATTTACCACCGTCGGTTTACGTTACGGTAAGCTCTATAGCGCAAGGGCGGAGGCATGGTATTACAACTTCGACAAACGCGTCCAGCTTGCCTACGGCGGTCTGGAATTGCCGGTAGAAGGCTTGCGTTTTAGCGGCTGGACGCCTTTCTGGGGCGTGCAGTATGCCCGTGAATGGGATGCGGACGATCAGGTCGCTCCTTATCATGACATCGACACCAACCTTTATTCGGCGAAAGTGGGAGTCCGCTCCCGTAACCATAGTTTTTATGTCGCAGGCACCCATATTCCTGAAAAGGACGGCGCTTTCCTGAACGGCGCTTTTTTTGCCCCGTATAGCTATGGTATTTACGACTCTTCGCCGTTGGATATTGGGCAGCCGCTGTCATCCATGATCACCGCGAACCAGCCCGGTAACGCCTATGTGGCCCGCTACAGCTACCACAATGATAAGTCGCTGGTGGTGCTTGGCTATACCCGCCTCGACCTCGATGATTCGCCGGGTATTTACTACCCGCTTCCCGCCAAAGACGTGAATGCAGGATTTATGATTCTGGGTTACAACCTCACCGACCGCCTGCATCTTGAGCTTGAGCTGGATTACGTTGATACCCCGACCAAAGCGACGGGAGACTATCATGCGGAACGTCTGCGCCTGGTCTATCACTTCGGCAAAATCATGCCCGAGTACGAATACTGATTTCTTTAACCCGGCCGCATAGCCATGCGGCTTATCAACATGTCACAAAGGTGAGCAGAATGGTAAGACGCGTAAGTATCTACAGCGACGATTTTCCCCATGCCAATCCGATTCCTGCCGCATGCCGGATCGATAATATGGTTTATTCCGCAGTGATTTACGGGCGCGATCCGCAAACGCAACGGGTACCCGAGGAGCTAGATCGGCAGTGTGCTCTGATGTTTGAACACGTCTGCAAAATTGTGCGGGCGGCAGGAGGCGCGCCGGAAGATATCATAAAAATGACGCTGTGGATGGAAGATAAATCCCATCGGGCGGTCGTTAACCCATACTGGGAAAGCGTGTTTCCCGACCCTGCCTCACGCCCTGCCCGCCATACTCTGGATGGCAAATTCGACGGCAATACCCTTATCCAGTGTGATTTTATCGCGGTCTTAAGCCGCTAACCTTTTTTAGCACGCCCGCCAATAGCGCATACAGGAGAAGCCGGAGATTAAGACGCTGTGAGACAGGAATAATATTCCGATATATTGTAATCTCAGATATAAGATGTCGTAAGCCGTGCATCTAAATGTATCGTGAGAGATAACATGGAGGATAAAAAATTGACCAATGATTCAACAGAATCCGTCTCAACCCGGGAGGCAGAGCGGGTCAATGATGCGGAAGCGTTAACCGGCAAGAAAACCGGGCGGCGCGGGCGCGTCTTCGATTATGGCGAGCTGCGGCTGCTGCTGCTGGCTATGATAGCCAGACAGTCCAGCCATGGATATGAACTGATTCATGAAATTAAAACGCATTTTGACGGGCTTTATAAACCCAGCCCCGGGGTTATTTATCCTGCGCTAACCTGGCTGTATGACCGCAGCTATACCCATATCGAGCTGGAAAAAGGCGGGCGCAAACGTTATTCGATCACTAAAGAAGGCGAAGCCTTTATTAAGGCCAACCAGGGCGTGATTGAAAAACTTATGGCCCGCAAGCCGCCGACAGGCAAAGGTAAATCGCCTGAGCCCCTGGTTAACGCTATGAACCACCTTAAAAATTCATTAAGCCTGCGGATAAAATGCGAACCCGTCAGCAGCGAAACCATCGAACAGATGGCGAAGATTATTCATACCGCAGCGGACCAGCTGGAATCATTATTACTGCAGCCCCCGCCTGCGGAAAACGCCTTAAAAAGCGAGGCCGTTCTTAATACGCCTAACGCCGCGCGTTTTTTGCGTCGCATGTGCAGCCATTTCCAGCATCGTACACCGGTCATCGCTGACGAAACCAGCGGGCAATTTCGCCTGAGCATCGGCGAAGTACGGATGCAGCTGGCGCAGGATGCGCTGGTGCTGACGGTTTTAGCCAGCCAGCCAGACAAGCTGGACGAACTGGAAGACATCATGATGCGCCATCTGCATGAGGCCGCCGTACGGGAATCGCTGAGTTTTGACTGGAAAAGGGAATGACGCGCCTGAAGTTTGTTATGAACGGGAGCCGCGGCTCCCGTTTTGGCTGTATAAAGGTTAACGGTTAACGCAATTTTTAAATTCGGCTGCAAGCGTATTCGTGGCGTTGACCAGAAGCCCAACGTCGCTGCCAACCGCGACAAAGGTTGCCCCGGCCTCAAGGTAATTTTTGCACAGCTGCGGCACCGCGCTTAAGATGCCCCCCGCTTTGCCGTGCGCCTGGATACGTGCCAGCGCGTCCATAATTACGCTTTGCACCTCCGGCGCGCCAGGGTTGCCGGGATAGCCCATATCCGCAGCCAAATCCGCAGGCCCGATAAAAATCCCGTCCACGCCGTCCAGTAACGTAATGGCGTCCAGCTGCTCAAGACCCGCCCGGCTCTCAATCTGCAGCAGCAGGCAAATCTGTTGATTCGCCGTTAGCAAATAATCCGCCGTACGATTGAATGCCGATGCACGCGCCAGCGCCGCGCCCACGCCGCGGATGCCCTCCGGCGGATAGCGAACCGCGCGAACCATCTCCCGGGCCTGCTCTACGGTTTCAATCATCGGCACCAGCAGCGTGGTCGCGCCAATATCAAGCAGTTGTTTAATCAACCACGGCGCATTCACCGGCGATCGCACCACCACCTGTGAACGACTCGCGCTGAGCGCCTGCAGTTGTTGCATCAGTAGCGGAACGTCGTTGGGCGCATGTTCGGCATCAAGCACCAGCCAGTCGAACCCGGCGCCGCCGCATATTTCAGCGCAATAGGGGTTGGCTAACGCCAGCCACAGGCCGATTTGCGGCCGGCGATTTTTCAAAGCGACTTTAAAAGTATTGATCGGCGCAGGCATAAAAACCTCCTATTCGAAATAGCAGCTGAGCGTGCCGTGAGGGCCAAAATCCGCGGTGATGGTATCGCCATGACGCGCCTCTACCGGGCGGATAAACGACCCCGCCAGCACCACCTGCCCGGCGGCAATACTGTCGCCATACTGTGCAAGCCGTTTGACCAGCCAGAGGATGCCCCGGGCGGGATGATTTAGCACGCCCGCTCCCAGCCCGGTTTCTTCCACCACGCCATTGCGCGAGACAATGGCACCCATCCAGCGCATATCTACCGCGTCTGGCCTGAACGCCTGGCCGCCGAGAACGATTCCGGCATTGGCGGCGTTATCGGCAACGGTATCGACAATGGTTCTGGCATGGCCGGTCGCCGGGTCTTTGCGGACAATGCGGGTATCAAGGATTTCAAGCGCGGGTACGATATAGTCCGTCGCGTTGAGCACGTCCGTTACGGTGATATCGGCTCCCTTAAGCGGTGTTTTCATCACGAAAGCCAGTTCGGCTTCAATGCGCGGCTGGATAAACCGCGCGGCGGGAATGGTTGCCCCCTCTTCAAAACGCATATTCTCAAATAAGACGCCGGAATCCGGCGTATTAATATTCAGCGCGTACTGCATCGCTTTAGAAGTGAGCCCAATTTTCCAGCCGATAACCCGCTGGCCTGCGGCAATTTTTTGTTTCACCCACGCGCTTTGAATAGCGTAGGCGTCGTCCAGCGTCATCCCAGGCCAGGCGCGGGAAAACAGCCCAATCTGCTGACGCGTTTCTTCGGCCAGCGCCAGGGATTCCACCGCGCTGAGGATTTGCGGCGCCGTTAACATGTCCCCTCCTCATCCTGCACGGTGTTGCGCAGCACCCCCAGCCCTTCAGCCTCCACCTCAACCACGTCCCCTGCTTTTAACCAGACGGGCGGCGTAAGCCTTGCGCCCGAGCCGGTTGGCGTACCGGTAATAATGATGTCGCCCGGCGAAAGCGTGGTAAAGGTCGAAAGATAGTGAATAATCCAGGCGAAGGAAAAGCTCATGCGGGACGTACGGTCGTCCTGGCGGATTTCGCCATTTACCCGCGTGGTCAGGCGAATATCTTCAAGCTGTTCCCGGCGCGACAGCGGCACCAGCCAGGGCCCCATCGAACCTGAACGCTCAAAATTTTTCCCCTGCGTCACATTAAATTTTGAATGGCGTACCCAGTCACGAACAGTACCTTCATTACACAACGTTATGGCCGCAATATGCGTCAGCGCCTGATCGTGCGCGATCCGACGGCCGCCTTTGCCGATGACTATCGCGATTTCGCCTTCGTAATCAAGCTGCTCGCTTTCCGGCGGACGTAAAAGCGGCTGCAGATGGCCGGTCAGAGAACCCGGCACCCGAATAAATAACGAGGGATACTGCGCCGCTGGCTGCCCGTCTTTATATTCAGCATTGCGGTCCGGGTAATTAACCCCGACGCAAATAATTTTCCCGGGATTTGGAACGGGTATTTGCCAGGTAATCTCATTCATATCGTGATCGACGGGCGCGTTGCGGTACTCCTGCGCCAGCTCATCAAGCGCCCCGGCGCTTATTACCGCCTTCAAATCCGGCCAGCGTTCGCCGACACGGCGGGCAAGATTAATTACGCCGTCATCGGCGACCAGTCCGTATTCTATGGTCGGGTCATTACCCACGCTGAAGGCGGCAAATCTGGACTCTTTCATCTTTATTCTCCACGGCCCGACGCGCTAAAAAACGCGGCGTTAGCTGGCGCCGCGTGCGACACAAGGGGCACAATAGGTCATGAGGGTAATAAGCCGCGTATTCATTACGCGGCAGAAAAAGGCCCTTCTTTATTCAATGCCGAACATACGCGCCGCGTTTCCCCCCAAAATATTGCTCTTATCTTCAGAAGAAATATCCAGGCTGTTAATCGTCTCGATGCCCTTAAAGAACCAGTCTTTACGGATTGGATATGAGCTGCCGTAGAGAATATTTTTCCCGCCAATAACCTTCACGGCGGCCTCAAGCTGTGCCTTGCCCCACTGAGGCGCGCCGGAAGTATCGAAGAAAATATTATTTGAAAGCTGGGCGCGTAAGTTGCCGGTTCCCGTCTGGAAACGATCGACCGCATCGTTGAACTGATGCTGCGGCGGCACCAGCATGTCGGCAAAAGCATAAAACGCCCCGCCGAGCATGGAGTGGATGAATTTCAGATTTGGCAATTCATCAAACATGCCGCTAAACAGCTCGCGGCCCACCGCCGTCGCCTGGTCGATGCAGCGGCCAAACTGGCGGCGCTGGTTGGTGTAAGGCAGCACTGAGTGGTAGTCCACCGGCAGAGGCGTATGGTGTACCACTACAGGAATATTCAGATTGTTCAGGTACTTCAGGTATGGGCGAAACGCCTCGTCGTCCAGATAGATCTGGCCATAGTGCGCCACAATTTGCGCGCCGCGGAAGCCGAGCTGATTCAGACAGCGGTCCACTTCACGCAGGCAGTCGTCCGTACCCCATGGCGGCACAACGGCCAGCGCGGACATTTTGCCGCCGCTGCGTTTAATGTATTCCGCCATGCGATCGTTAACTTTTTTGCACGTTTCCAGGTCCAGCCACTCCTGCCAGACCGGCAGGCGGAAAATGGCATGATCGACGCCGGCTTTTTCCATATCGGCCAGCTGGCTTTCCAGCGTGTACTGCCCTTCCGCATAGTTCAGATTCACATAGCCTTTTGGCTGCTCAATAATCAGCTGGCGCAAATCTTTGCCTTCAATTTGCTCAACCCGGGTATGAACACCGTACTGTTTCGGTACGCAGCTTAAAAATGAATTCAACAGCTTCTCATCCGAGAAAAGATCGCCTGGCAGCCAGTGCATATTGGAATCAATAATTTTCGTCATTTTGTCATCCTGTTAGTTTTAGCGTTGATAATATTTGCTGGGTTTAGGTTAATTATTGCTTGCTGAAAATACGGATTTATATTTTGCAGACGCGGCAGTTTCTTTTTCCGTCGGAATTTTCATTCCCGCCTTCGCGTGATATTCGCTGAAAATAGAAAGCGCCTCTTCGTACGGGAAAATATTTTCAATATCATCGAAAGGTTTCCCGCCGCTGCGTTCCTCAACGATACGGCGCACCACTTCCGGTCCTTCCCCGCGAGACGCCAGCACCAGCCAGTTAACCTTCTCGCGGCGTTCCAGCTCATAGGCTTTCAGCGCCTCAACGGGATCGTTGATGTCGGCAAGCTTTTCAGCGATCGCGCGCGCATCGACAAACGCCTGGCAGACGCTGTTGCCGCCGCGTGGATACATGGCATGCGCGGCATCGCCAAGCAGGGTGATGCGTCCAAACGACCATTGCGGCAGCGGATCGTGATCGATTAGCGGGAACAGATAGCACTCGCGAGCGCTGGCGATCATCTGGCTGATATCCAGGAAATCGAGCTGGCAGTCGTCAAAGACGTGTTCAATCTCTTTTA
Source organism: Dryocola mayonis (assembly GCF_051307045.1). Classification (NCBI taxonomy): domain Bacteria; kingdom Pseudomonadati; phylum Pseudomonadota; class Gammaproteobacteria; order Enterobacterales; family Enterobacteriaceae; genus Dryocola; species Dryocola mayonis. The sequence goes on along the minus strand of NZ_CP150452.1, from coordinate 1,592,271 downwards.
CGCCGGTTTCCTGGTTCCAGTCCTCTTCGCTCTGCGGCTTTTCATCTTGTTCAATGACCCAGTTCACCAGCTGGTTGCCTTTACCGTCGACGTTGTCCTGAATCGGATAAACGATCAGCGTTCCCTGACGGGCCGGATCGCCGATGTGCAGAATGCTGCCGCCCGTTTTAAACGGCGGCATCACCGTGACGCCGCGATAAAGCGTCAGGCCGGAAAAATGGCTGCGCGCCGACTCAGGCAATAATTTTCCCCTGACAACAGAGCGAATGCCGTCCACGCCGATGACCACATCGGCCCGGATTTGCGCCGGTGCGTCAGGATTTGCGGCGTTATCGAAATAAACCGTCACGCCCTTTTCATCTTGTTCAAAGTGGCTACAGCGGCAGCCAAGGTTGATCGCATCCTGTCCGAGACGCTCCTGCACCGCTTTGTAGAGCATCATCTGCAGATGACCGCGGTGTACAAAGCGCTGATCGTGGTCATACCCCATATGGCGGCCGCAGTTTTCCGCGAAAATTTGCTGGCCGTAGCCGCTATAAAAAACGGACTCGCGCGCTTCCACTGATATTGCGCAAAACGCTTCGTAAAGACCCAGCTCAGTCAGCTCTTTCACGGCGTAAGGTTTGATATCCACGCCCACGCCCAGCGGCTTAATTTCTGAAACAGCTTCGTACAGACGCGGACGAAATCCTTTTTGCTGCAATCGCAGGGCCGTCGCCAGGCCGGCGGGACCGGCACCAATAATGGCAATATCCAACATGATGAATTACCTCTGATTTTTATTTAAAAGGCACACATGCCTGTTTGTTGCTAAGAGCCAGATACGCAGGCTCACCACTTTAGTCGTCATCGAACCACGCCAACCTTGCTGCTATCCTCCGTGCGGCTTTGCGCCGTATCGCCGATGTTTTGCTCACCGGGCCGGTGGGCCGGGCCACGCCGCCAGACAGGAATAGCGACCAGGCATACCGCCAGGCCGATGATGACCATCGCCGCCATTTTGTTGGCGTCGTCGTTATGAACCGCACCGATGAAAAGCGGCGGCCCGAGGAACACGCCCACCAGCGTGATCTGCGTGATAAGCCCGCTGGTCGCCCCCGTGCTTTCACGGGAAGGCGCGACGAACGGAGCCAGCGCCCACATGCCAACCAGCAGCCCGCTGCTGAACATGAATATCCAGGAGGCGATGATGGAAGGCATAAAGCCGATAGGCAGCAGGTAAATGCACAGCGCCGTTGCCGCGGCCATGACGATGCCCATTCCCGCCACCACCGTGGCTCTGATCCCGCGGTTTAGCAGGGCGCCTACCATCAGACAGCCCACGGCATTGGCCAGCATAGCCCCGACGTTCCAGTGCGCGACCTCAACGGCGGGCACGCCATAAGCTTTTGATAAAAATGGCGTTAGCGTAGAAATCATGCCGGTCTGAATAAACGCATCGGCACCGAAAGAAATGCCCAGCAGATAAGGAAGCGGGCTTTTTAGTACCGCGCTAAGCCCACGGGTGCGGGAAAACTGAATTTTTTCCTGAGCGGTACGCTGGGGAATGCTGAGCAGCGCCAGCACGGCCAGTATCAGCGTCAGCACAGAGTGGCCCAAAAATGCCGCGCGCCACGTGTGAAACTGCTCCGCAAGACCCGCGAAAATAAACGGCAACAGGAAGCTTGCCGGGACAAACGTCGACCATAAGGCCATGACCATAGTGCGTTGTTTGCCCGTCGTCATACGGATAAGCAACGTTACGGCGGCGACAGCGGCGAATACATAGCCAACCCCCGTCACCGCCCGGGCCGCCAGCAGTAATTCCCAGGAAGAAGCCAGGATAACGCCGATATCGCCCACGACGATAACGACCGCCCCCGTCAGCAAAACGATGCGGTCCCCCATTCGGTCAACGAGATAACCCGCCATCAACGCGCCTAAAGCCACCATCAGCGACGGTAAAGACATGACGATGCCCACCTGCGCCTGGTTTGTGAGACGGAACTCTCTGGCGATCGCACCCAGTTCCGTGACCGCTTCGCTGACCGTCATTGCGGCCATGACGCCAAGCGCGTAAATCACAAAAATTCGGATACCCGTGTTATTAATCACAGCCATAATCCTTATCTCCTGGTTGAGCTTACCCGGGCGCAGCTTCTTGCAAGAAGCCGCGCCTTTTTATCTTCAAAAGGTTGTGCAGCGGTTTAGCCGTTCAGCTGTCGTTAGCCATGGCGAGAAACCTTTCAAGCGTCGGCGGGTCAACCGAAATGGCTGGATTAAGCGGCGTGAGAGAGGCAAAGGGCGTCGCCTCGCGGAACCATCGATCGCGAGCGGGCAGGCCCCCACTGGTCGGCACGCTTAGGATCCGCAAGATCCCAGGCGATGGCGGGTTCGGGATCGATATGCTGGTAGTGGGTATTAAATAGCTCGATACGATGTCCGTCAGGGTCGCGGAAATAGACGAACAAAGCGCCGCTGATCCCGTGGCGTCCGGGCCCACGTTCAAGCCGGGGCGCATACCCCAGAGCGCCGGCGATATCACAGGCGCGGATCATGTCGTTGCTGTCGGGCAGCGTATAGGCGAAATGATGCAGCCGCGGGCCCGTGCCGCTGGTAAAGACGATGTCGTGTGGGTTGCCTTTACGCTGCAGCCAGACGCCCCACAGCTGCTCGCTGCCATCAGGAAGCATGGAATAGGTGTATTCGCTCACGCGAAATCCGAGCGGTTGATAGAACGCCCAGTTTTTACGCACATCGTTCGTCTGCAGCTGGTAGTGATCGAGCCGCTGAGCGCACGCGCCGCGATAACGATCGTAGGATTTAAACAACCTTTCGCACGGCTCCATGCTGGCGCACAGCTCAAGCGGAACGCCGTTAGTATCGTTCACGTGCAGCGTGGCGCCCTGAAATGGGATGTCGACACGCTGGCAATCAATGCCTTTGCCGGCGAAATAATCCTGCGCTTTAAGAATGTCCTCGTCCGTTTGTACCCGCATGCCAAGGCGGGTACATGACATCTCGGTGGATTTCCGTAATACCAGACTGTGGTGACCGCGTTCTTCAAGACCGCGCAGATAAACCACGCTATCGTCTTCATCGCTGACCACAAGGCCAATCAATTCTGTGTAGAAATGCTTGCTGGCTTCCAGGTCGCCGACGTTAAGCACCACGTGGCTGGCACGGGTGATATTGAAGGGCGGCTCCAGAACCATCGTATTGACAGGATGCATTGTCGTGTTCTCTCTTCATAGGGTTTCAGACCGTTTTACCAGGGCACTCTGACGGTGCCCTTCTTATTTTTACGGCGCTGCCACTACATTAAAGACAACGTCGGCCTCTAAAAGATATAACTTCAATGTAGATATATCTTATGGATAAACTGATAGTAGATGAGACTGATAAAAGAACAACCCAACCAGGGATCGAAAATTAAGGAACGTGATTTAGCGCGCAAATGCGAATCAATCGCGGCCGGGTAGGAGGAAGCCTCAGAGGTTTTTAAGACGCTTAGAAAAGAGGTGATTACGCAGACAGGCGCGGGCGTGCAGCAGAGGCCGGGGAGACATAGCGCTTTCGTCTATCGAATACAATGCCCGCTCTGTGCCTGAGCGCTCCCTTCTCCCGCCGCGCCAGATTGCACGTTAAAATCAGCCAGGCTCGCCAGTTCACAACTCTGCCATCGCCCGATTACGCCCCCGTTTTTGCCGTGATAGGCTGATTCGATGTGCCTCTTTCGTTTTATTCCGCAGCGGGTTATATGAAACGCAGATTACCTTTTCAGGTGAAACTCTTTTTATCTCTGGTGGGATTTTCCTGTCTGCTGTTAGCCCTGCTGGGCGCAATCTTATTCCATGTTATTGACCGTCAACTTCACCGCGACCTGGGGCTGCGCGCACGCGTTCAGGCCAGCCAGATTGCGTTGATGCCGGGGCTTGCTGACAAGGTCGCCGCGAGGGATGTCTCAGCGATTGCGCGTATGATTCAGCCGATACGCAAGCAAAGCGATGCCAGCTATATCGTGATTGGCGACGTGCGCGAGCGGCATCTGTACCATTCCGAATCGCCGGAACGCCTTCATCTGCCGATGATCGGCGGCGATAATGCAGAGGTGTTGCAGGGCAAAATCATTATTTCCATGCGTCAGGGAGGCATCGGCGTCTCTTTGCGCAGCAAAGCCCCGATCCTGGACGCCGATAATCGGGTAATCGGCATAGTCTCCGTCGGCTACCTCACCTCCTATATCGCCAATATCAATGCCCGTCTGCTCTGGCAGGCGGGTTTATACGGCCTGCTGCTACTGTTCCTGCTGTTTATTTTTTCATGGGTGTTTACCCGCAACGTGAAAAAGCAAATGTTCTGGCTTGAGCCAAAAGATATCGCGCTGCTGGTTCGCCAGCAGAAGGCCCTGCTGGAGGCCATGTATGAAGGCGTGTTTGCCATCAACGCCGAAAAGCAGCTGCTTTTGATTAACCGCGCCGCGCGGGAGATGCTCGATATCCGTCGCCCTGAAAACGACCTGCTCGGAAAACCGCTGGTGGAGGTCATGCACACCCCGCCGACCTTTTTTACCCACAGCGACGTCGCCGACGGCAGCAGCCATCACGATCGGATCATGGTGCTCAATCAGCGGCAGGTCATCGTCAACCGCGTGCCTATAGAGCTTGAGCCGGGTGCTGAAAGCGGCTGGGTCTTTAGCTTCCGCGATAAAAATGACATCAATACCCTGAGCAGCCAGCTAAGCCAGGTGAAGCGCTATGCGGATAACCTGCGCATCATGCGCCATGAGCAGCTGAACTGGACGGCGACGCTTGCGGGCTTGCTGCAAATGCAGCGTTACGACGACGCGATGCGCTATATCCAGGCGCAGTCCGAAGGCGCGCAGTCAGTGCTGGATTTTGTCTCCGCGCACGTCACCTCGCCTGCGCTTTGCGGCCTTCTGCTGGGGAAGTACGTCAGCGCGCGGGAAAAAGGCATCGAGCTGAAATTCGATCCCGCCTGCCAGCTGACGCGTATTCCGGCGGCTATCAGCGAAACGGCATTAATGTCAGTCACGGGAAATTTACTGGATAACGCCGTAGACGCCACCCTGAAAGCTCATGCCCCGGCGCCTGTAGAGCTGTATATCTCTGACAGAAACCAGGAGCTGCTGATTGAAGTGGCCCGACCGCGGCTGCGGCGTGGATGACGCCCTGAAACCCCATATCTTTGAGCAGGGCGTCACCACCAAGCCGTCGGGCAACCATGAAATGGCCGGCTCCGACCACGGCATCGGGCTTTATCTGGCGGCGGGTTACGTTCATCAGGCCGGAGGCAGTATCGAAATCTCCGACAATACGCCGCAAGGAACCATATTTTCCGTTTTCATTCCCTTTTCGTTAAGCGTTTCAGCAGGACAACACCATGAATAACAGCAATATTTTCGATGTCGTTATTGTGGAAGATGAGCCCTACCTCGCCGGCTTGCATCGTGATTTTATCGAGCAAAACTTTCAGCTACGCGTGGTGGGAATTGCCGCGACGCTTGCGCAGGCGCGCCAGCTGCTGGAACAGCATCAGCCGCAGCTGGTGCTGCTCGACAACTATTTGCCGGACGGCCAGGGCGTGGATCTGATCGACAGCCCCCTGCTGAAAAGCTTCGACTGCTCGGTGATTTTCATTACCGCTGCAAGCGACATGCAGACCTGCAGCCACGCCATGCGCAGCGGCGCTTTCGACTACATTATTAAACCGGTCTCCTTTCACCGCCTGCGAAGCTCGCTGGAACGCTTTATGCAGCTGATCAAAACCTTGCGTCACGTGAAGGTGGTGGATCAGAGCGCGCTGGACCGGCTGTATAATTTGCCCGCCATCAATACGCCTTCCGCCCCCTCCACAAAAGGGATTGAGCCCAATACGCTGGACAAGGTGCAGCGCATTTTTACAGCCAGCCCGGACGTCAGCTGGTCTGTGGAACAGGTAGTCGAAGAGGTGGGCATCAGCAAAACGACGGGCCGCCGTTATCTGGAATACTGCGTGGAAATGGGTTTTATCGGCGTCGAGATGCAGTACGGCAACATCGGCCATCCAAGACGGCTATATCGCAAAATATCCCATAAGTAGCGATCAAAATTACAGCCTGGACAGGCCGTTACGGCGGCCCGTTTTTATTTACCGCCGTGGTTTTAATGGTGTTAATTGCTTAAAAAAAGCGCCGAATCACAATTCGGGAAGATAAAAAAATCCCCCCGTTGCCTGCCAAACGCCATGCGCTATGTTGACTTTTAGTTACCCAAATGCAGCTAAAGGTTAATAATAATGTTAAATAAACACGCTCTCTCCCCGATCGTTACCGCTGTACTGCTCTCTTCCTCCGCCATGGCGGCTTTACCGCAGGGCTACCCGGCGGATTATCAAAAAGTCGTCGACGCCGCCACCAAAGAAGGCAAGGTGGTCATCTATTCAACTACCGACACCAAAGCCGCAGGCCCGCTCATTCAGGGGTTCGAGGCCGCTTACCCGGGCATTAAGGTTGAATATAACGATATGAACAGCACCGAGCTGTACAACCGTTATATCAGCGAACAGGCCGCGGGCGGCAGCAGCGGCGACGTGGTGTGGAGCTCTTCAATGGACACCGCCCTGAAGCTTGCGGTGGACTATGCCCGGGACTATAAATCCCCCGAACAGGGCCAGCTGCCGAAATGGGCGGTATGGAAAGACAAGGGCCTACGGCACAACCTACGAGCCGGTGGTGTTTATCTATAACAAACGCCAGATCCCGGCGGGCGAGGTTCCTGACTCCCATGCCGCGCTGGCGAAGCTTATCGCCAGCCAGAGCGAAAAATTCAGTAAAAAAGTCACCACCTACGATATCGAGAAATCAGGCCTCGGCTTTATGCTTTCCGTGCAGGATTCTAAAGCCGATGCGAACTACTTCAAAACGCTGGCTGACGTCGCCAAAGGCGGTTTAGCGGTGCAGTCCTCTACCGGCACCATGATGGAACGCGTGTCATCCGGCGAAAACCTGATTGGCTTTAACATCCTCGGCTCCTACGCCGAAGCGCGCGCTAAAAGCGATCCGTCGCTCGGCATCTCTTATCCAAAGGATTACACCCTGGTGCTGTCGCGCGTTTCTTTCATCAGCCAGCAGGCGCAAAACGGCAATGCCGCAAAATTATGGCTGGACTACGTGCTGTCTGAAAAAGGACAGAGCATTCTGGCAAACCAGGCGGACATCCCGTCCATCCGCAACGATATCGAAGGCAAAAACGACATCGACGGCATGACCAAAATGTTAGGCGACGCGCTCAAGCCGATCCCGGTTGACGAAAGCCTGCTTGAGTATCTGCAACCTAAAAAACGTCTGGACTACATCAAAGAGTGGCGCACCGCTGCCGCCAAATAAGGCTTATGGAGGCGCACGCCGCCTCCCTGTTCTCTTGCCTGATTGAGCTTTCAGGGTGAATAAACTAAGGGAAGTCGCATGAGTGCATTGCTCAGAAAATGGCAGAGCCTGCCGCGCGGCATTGTGGTGCTGATAACCACGCTGGTTATCTACGTTCCACTGTCGTTCATCGTGATACAAAGTTTTCTCTCCGCGCCGTTCTTTGCGCCGTCGAAAGAGTGGAGCCTTGAATCCTTTGCGTTCATTTTTACCGATCCGGATTTCTACAAGGCGCTTAAAAGCGGCTTTATTCTGGCATTCGGCCTGGTGGTTATCGCCATTCCGCTTGGCGGTATTCTGGCGTTCCTGATGGTACGCACCGATTTACCCGGCAGACGCCTGATTGAGCCGCTGATCCTGGTGCCCATTTTCGTCTCGCCGATGGTTCTGGGCTTTGGCTACGTCGTCGCCGCGGGCCCCGTGGGTTTCTTCTCGCTGTGGGCGCAGTCGATTCTCGGCTTCGTGCCGTGGAACATCTACGACATGTCGAGCATCGTCGTAATCGCCGGCCTGACACACGTTCCGCACGCCTATCTTTATATCTCCTCGGCGCTGCGCAGCGTGGGTTCGGACGTTGAAGAAGCCGCGCGTACCGCCGGCGCTTCGCCGCTGCAGGTGATGACGGCCGTCAGCCTGCCCATGGTGCGTCCTTCGATTCTGTATGCTTCGGTTTTGCTGTTCTTCCTCGGCCTTGAAGTGTTCGGCCTGATGCTGGTGCTGGGCGACCCGGAAGGCAACATGGTGCTGGCGACCTATCTTTATCAGCTGACCAACAAGCTTGGCACGCCGTCATATCATCTGATGGCGGCGGTTGCCGTGGTGCTGATTTGTATCACTATTCCGCTGGTGATGCTGCAACGCCGCCTGATGCGCACCGCCAACCGCTTCGTGACGGTTAAGGGCAAAGCGTCGCAGGCGCGCGCGTTGCCGCTGGGGAAATGGCGCTGGGTGGCGGGCGCGGTGGTGGCCTTCTGGCTGACGGTGACCATCGGCGTGCCGCTGATTGGCGTCGTGCTGCGCGCCTTTATCTCCAACTGGGGCGTCGGCGTTTCCCTCTGGGACGAGCTGTCGCTCAACACTTTCCGCAACATCTGGGAACAGCCGAATCTGCTGCGGGCCATCGTCAACTCAATGGCGATCGGCGTTATCGGCGGCGCGCTGGCGGTGGGCCTGCTACCTGTTTATCGGTATCGCCATGCACCGCAAGCCGGACGACGTGACGCGTTTTCTTGATTACAGCGTGCTGGTGCCGCGCGCGGTGCCGGGGCTGCTGGCCGGGCTGGCGTTTTTGTGGGTGTTTTTGTTCCTGCCGATGTGGCTCGACAACGCGCTTAAATCCGGCTGGCTTTCCGGCATGCCCTGGTCGCAATGGCTGCGGGATAACTTTATCGTCTGGCTACGTTCGTTGCGCAGCACCATCTTCAGCGTCTGGCTGGCCTATACCGTGGTGTGGATGGCGTACGGCTTAAGGCTCATCTCCTCGACGCTGTTACAGGTTGGACCGGAGCTGGAAGAAGCCGCGCGCAGCACCGGCGCGACCCGCGGGCAAATCACCCGCCACGTCACCATTCCCTTATCACGCTACGGCCTGATTGGCTCCTGGCTGCTGATGTTCCTGATTTTCGAGCGGGAATATTCAACCGGCGTGTACCTGCTTTCGCCGGGCACCGAAACCATAGGTTCGATGCTGGTTTCCCTGTGGGCCGCCGGCGCCATCGATATTGTCGCCGCGCTTTCGTTTATTAACATCCTGCTGGTGGTCGTAGGCCTGGGGATTGCCCTTCGCTTTGGAGTGAAATTACATGATTGAATTACTGGTCGAGAATCTGCACTTAACCTACGGCGACAACCCGGTGCTGAAGGGCGTTTCCATGGAGCTGAAACGTGGCGAAGTGGTGTCCTTACTCGGGCCTTCCGGCAGCGGCAAAACCACCCTGCTGCGCGCCGTCGCAGGCCTGGAAAAGCCCACGCAGGGCAGCATCGTTATCGGCAGGAACAAAGTGTATGACGGCACTCCGCGCAGTGAAATCCCGGCCGAAGAGCGCAACCTCGGGCTGGTGTTTCAGTCCTATGCGCTCTGGCCGCACAAAACGGTGTTTGAGAACGTCGCCTATCCGCTAAAACTGCGAAAAGTAGCGAGCGGGGAAATCGCGCAGCGGGTGCAGGCGGTGCTGGACCAGCTTGGCCTTGGGCATCTCGGTAAGCGCCATCCGTATCAGCTTTCAGGCGGCCAGCAGCAGCGCGTGGCGATTGGCCGTGCGCTGGTCTATAACCCGCCGGTGATCCTGCTTGATGAACCGCTGTCCAACCTTGATGCCAAGCTGCGGGAAGAGGCCCGCGTGTTCCTGCGCGAGCTGATTATCAAACTCGGCCTGTCGGCGCTGATGGTGACGCACGATCAGAATGAGGCGATGGCTATTTCCGACAGGATCCTGCTGCTTAACAACGGCAAAATCGAGCAGCAAGGCACGCCGCAGGAGATGTACGGCTCGCCAAAAACCCTGTTTACCGCGGAGTTCATGGGCAGCAATAACCGCCTGCATGGCGAAGTGACGGAAGCTGGCAACGGAAAAGCACGCATTGAAGGCAAAGGCTGGGCGCTGTGGGGCCAGGCCGGCGAAGGCGTGCAAAGCGGCCAGCAGGCCACGGCGGTTATCCGCGTAGAGCGAGTCGTGCTGGCAGACGGCCCGGGCGAGAGTGAAAACCAGCTTGCGCTGCCGCTGTTGACCAGCATGTATCTCGGCGACCGCTGGGAGTACCTGTTCCGTACCGCGGGCGATGATTTTGTTATCCGCGCCTACGGCACCGAGGTTCGTGACCCGCAGCATTGCCACCTGGCCCTGCCTGAGCAACATGTCTGGATTTTCCCTAAAGCCTGAATAACGCGGGCAACCGCCAGCAGAGGGGTTGCCCGCGCATCCGGGGATAATACTTACCGCAAGACAAGTTCACGGGCGTTATATATGACGCCAAAAAATGACACCGCGAGCAGAAAAAACGAGGAGCATATCTCGATGCGCCTGCCGTGGCGCTCCGGCACCCAGCTTTTCACCATAACGATGTAAAGCGACAGCACGGTAAAATCGAAAACAATCCAGACCAAAGAGAGCGTCATAATACTGGCCGTAAAATCTCCGGTCACCGCAATAAACTGAGGAAAAAAAGAGACGAAAAAAAGAATGTCTTTGGGATTAGCTATCCCCGTGACAAAACCCCGGACTATTCCCCCGCCTTCGCCGTTCACCGCTTTTTCTTTAATATCCTCCGTTTCGCTTCTTTTTCGCAGGCTGGCAACGGCTCCCCAGCCAATAAATAGCGAACCCGCTATGCCCAACAGAGACAGAAAAAGCGCAGAGAGGGAGACAATACCTGCCAGCATCAGCACGGCCAGCGCAATCAGCACCAGAGACGCGCCGTTCGTACCTATTAAGGTGGTAAAGGCCCTCCGGCCGCCATAGCGCGCCGCAGTGCCGGTGACCAGCGCCACAACCGGGCCGGGAGTGAGCAACAGCGTTAAGACCGCCAGCATGTAGGCTCCTAATAAAGATAAATTCACCATCTGCTTTTCTCCTGTAGGCGGCATTCGGGTAAATCCGCCGGGTATTTATCCATCTGATTTGTCAGACGCGGTTCTGGCGCTGGCTATTATTCAGGCCAAACAGGGCATTGAAAAACGCAAAAAACTGCGATTTACTGTGAGTAAAACTCAAAAAGGTTGTTATATGTCCCTGCCTCCGCTTTATGCCCTGCGCGCTTTTGAGGCCGCAGCCCGCCTCGGCTCTTTCAGTAAAGCCGCTTCGCTGTTAAACGTGACTCCCGGCGCCGTTAGCCGGCATATCCGTACCCTTGAGGCCTGGTTTGAGTGTGAGCTTTTCAGGCGCAACGGGCCTCGGGTCGAGGTGAACGAGGCCGGTCGCGCACTGGCAAGCCAGTTGACCGAAGGATTCCAGTCGCTGGAGCGCGCCTGTTACGCCTTTCGCAGCAGCAGTTGTGAACTGCGTTTAAAAGCTCCGACCACGCTGACCATGCGCTGGCTGCTGGATGTGCTAAAAGCCTTTCGTGAGAAAAACTCAACGCCTGTTATTGAGATTTCCAGCGTCTGGATGGATACCGATACGGTGGACTTCCTTCGGGAGCCTTACGACTGCGCGATCCTGCTGGGAAATGGCCGGTTCGGCCCGGGCACCGAAAGCAGGCCGTTATTTGATGAATGGCTTATTCCGCTATGCGCGCCGGTGCTTGTCGAACAGGCCCGCAGGGATATCTATAGCCGTGAGCTTATTCATCCTTCGTCCGATCGCCGTGACTGGCGAAGATGGCTGAAACGGACCGGCAAATTCGGCGACCTCAATATTGCCCGGGGAAAAGTTTTTGATACGCTTGAGCAAAGCAACCTGGCGGCGATAAGCGGCCACGGCATTGCGGTGGGAGATTTGCTGCTAAGCCTGGAAGCCATTAAAAGCGGCATGCTGGCTGTGCCGTTCAGTGAAGCCGTTGCTACAGGAGATGGCTACTGGTTTGTATGGCCTACGGGAAAGCCGTACAGCAAGAATATCGCGCTGCTTTATGAGTGGCTAAAAGACGCGGTACCGAGCCAGATACCGGAGGGGATCGGCTATCTGCGCTAATCGACGGCGGCAACGAAGGTGGTTAATCGCCGTCCCTCGCAGTGCCCTTGTGGCAAAAACTGACCTTAGATCCGTAAGCCGGCATAAAATGACGTTCTTTGCAGGCCGATGTTTTAAAAGCTGTCAAATTACAACATCAGGCTGCTTAATAGACTCAACAGATTGTCGTGCAGAACCTGACTCATAAAATAATCACTTTAAAAATGTGCAAAATATTCGTCGTGAAAATACGGAAGATCGCATTTCCTTATGTTGACCGCCATCAGAAAAAAGGAATAAAAATATTTAACGGTTTCATTTCTCTGACTGGATGACTGATACAGGTAATGACAGGAAAATATAATCTTCCGCAGAATAATCAGAATTATTCATCGACCTTGATAAGTACTTTTACAAAAAACTCTTCCCGGTTAAAAAGCGTGGGTAAAACAGAAGGCACATCTGCCAGCAGAACTTTTTTGGTGATTAACGGGGCCACGTCAATTTGCCCGGTGTTGAGATAATGTATGGACGTTTGCCACTCTTTGCCGGGAAAGGGAGCGGAGATGGAATTCCAGGAACCAATGACTTTTAATTCATTACGGACGATCTTTTCAAAATTCAATCTCGGCAGGGCCACATCGCCGTAGGGGATGCCCAGCAGTACAACAGAGCCGCCTTTCGCTGCCAGAAGCAAAGCTGAGGCTATCCCGGCGGCATTCCCGGAAGATTCAATAACAATGTCGGCCCCGGCGTTCCGGGTCTTTTGCATAAATCTGCCGGCATAGTCATTATCTTTGACGCAGAATGTGTCAACGGCCCCCGGTTTTCGCCGCGATAGCAAGCTTGCCTTCGTCGGTATCAAACGCAAAGACTTCGCCCGCCCCGCAGATTTTTGCCCACTGCACCGCGAGCAGACCGATAGTGCCACAGCCGACCACCGCCACACGACAGCCCGCTTTGATATCAACCTGCCGCATGCCATGAACCACTACGCTTGACGGTTCAATAAAGCTGGCTGTCGAGAAGTCCATCTTTTCAGGTAATTTAAGGACGTTCTCTTCGGGCATCAGAATATATTCTGCAAAGGCGCCGCTTTTGTGCCCGCCCAGCACCTTAAGGTCCGTACAACGGGCATAAGCGCCCTGTTTGCAGTAATCACAGTGAAAGCAGGGAAAGCAGTTACATGCCGTTACGCGATTGCCTTTGCGAACCGAAGTTACCCCGCTTCCTGTACTGACCACCGTTCCTGAAAATTCATGTCCCCAGGTCAGCCCGGGATTGTATGAGCCTATTTTGCCAAAACGTGAAATATCCGAGCCGCAAATCCCGGCGGTATGCACTTTGATAAGAACGTCATTTTCTTTTTCCACTTCTGGCGTGGCGATCTCTTCATAGCGGACATCCTGTATGCCATACAAATTTAGAGCCTTCATATTGACCTCACTTATCGGTTTTAGCTTACGCAGGAGGAAGTGACATAAAAAGCGTCGCCCCCTGGCAGGGCGACAAAATACACCTGTCATGATTGGTATCAGCGCGGCGAATCCAGGGCTTCTGAAATTCGATGCCAGCTTTCCATCGCCGTCCTTTCGAAAGTTAAAGGCGTGACGGAAATATAACCTTCAGATATCGCTCCGGCCTCACTGTGTTCAGGAAAGGCGGTAACGCCATGCTCCACCCGAATCCAGAAATAATCTTCGCCGTGGGGATCCGTAGTGGGCGATACCTGTAACCCCTTGACTTTACCCATTCCCTGACGCGTCGCCTTAATTCCTTTGATTTGCTCTGCGGGCAGGTCAGGGAAATTTATATTCAGACAACAGTCTGTCGTCAGCCCGAGGCTTAGTAACCTGTCAAGAACCGGCAGACAAAAGGGCCTCGGCGGCACGCCAGTTAACCCGATCCTCAGGGCGCCTGTCCTGACTCAACGCTATCGACGGCACGCCGAGCAGGACTCCCGTAATAGCGCCTCCTACGGTACCAGAGAGGACTGTCTCAAAGCCGATATTAGAACCGTTGTTAATGCCTGAAAGTAACAGCTGCGGAGGATGTTCTTTCATCAGTTGCCGGACAGCTACGACAACGCAATCGGCAGGCGTGCCCTGTACGGCAAACTTATGTTCCCCACGTTGCTCCACGCGAACAGGCTCTCGCAGGCTGACCGAGTTTGCCACACCGCTTCTGTCCGTTGCGGGTGCGACTATCCACACCTCTTCTGCCAGTCTTTTTGCGATATCTTCAAGCAAACTTATTCCCGGCGCGTCGATGCCGTCATCATTAACAAGCAAGATCCGTGGTAACCATTTTTGAGCCACAATATCGCCTTCCTGTTCAGAATTGATTTAAACCAGTCAAGGATAATTATTTCCTGCAAATAAAAAGACATTACTCTTCTTTTTCACCAAAACCGCTGGCAAACAGTCCTTTTATTTCATCCATCAACGCCTGTTCGTCAGGTCCTTCGCAAATTACTTCAATGCTGGATTTTCCTTTTACACCTGCACCTAAGACGCTCATCAGCCCTTTAACAGCGGTTTCTTTACCGTTATTCACCAGAATTACCGATGATTCGTATTTTTTCAATGTTTTGACAAAGGTGGCGGCCGGACGCGCGTGCAGGCCCGTGCTGTTAACAACACGAATATTTTCTCGAATCATATTTCACTTCCAATTCCAAACGCTGAATTTAAATAAAGGCGCTATCAGGCCAGGTGATTCATCATTAGAATTTTACTGTAGACGTCCGCTTCTACGGCCGCTTTGGCACCCGACATAACTTTTGCCAGATTCGCTTCGTTATTATTTTGCGTCCATGCCTGACCAACCGTAGTAATAAATGCTTTTCGCAGATCGCTGGCAATATTCAGCTTAACCACATTATATTTTACAAAACTACGGATGATATCTTCATCGATCCCGGAGCCACCATGGATGACCAGCGGACAGGGACAAACTTCGGCAATCTGTTTTAGTAAAGGGATATCGATCCGGGGGATATCTTCCAGTCCGTGAACGTTACCGACAGAGATGGCAAGCATGCTGCAGCCGGTTTCTTCCACGAAACGGACAACCTGATTGACGTCAGTTTTGCAGTCCGCTTCGCTGACATGATCGTCTTCTTTGCCCAGTATGGCGCCGAGCTCTGCCTCAACGGGTATCCCAAACGACTTACAGAAGTCCACGGCTTCTTTAGTAAACGCAATATTCTCTTCATACGGCAACTCCGCCCCGTCAATCATGACCGAAGTAAAGCCCGCACGAACAGCCTGCTTAACATCATTCAGTTCCTTACCATGATCCAAATGAAGACTGACCGGTACATCCATGGTTGCGGCACGTTTTCTTACGATTTCATAGATGTAGTCATAGCCCGAAAGTTTCGCATTCGTCGGCGCAATCTGAATGAAATTAGGCAGTCCTGAACGCTCTATTGCGTTCAGGATAGAAATAGTCGTTTCCAGATTCGTGGTATTAAACGCCCCGGCCAGCACACCTTTTTCACGAATGCGATCAAGCAGGATATTACCGTTTACTAATGGCATGATATTTACCTCTTTCTTCGTTGAAGTACAGTACCTAAATAATATTTATCAGATTTTAACCAGACATTCCCTAAATCAAAGGGCATGTTATTTTCAAGATAAACCAGCTGTTCCAGATGAAGTACCGGGGCATCTTCATTAACTTCAAGATAGTGGCTACGTTCACTGCCTACTATTTTCGCTGCGTAGCGGCTTTCTGAATACATGATTTTCTGCCCCGTCAGTGCTTCAACTGTCGGAAACAGGTTGTGCTTATTAAAATCAACATCGACAATTCCCGGACAGAGAGAAATATTGATTCTGTTTTCAATTAACATAACCCTTTCACCATCCACACTTCGCACACGTTTGAGATACAAAATGGGCGAGCCCGGCTTTATCTGCAGTTTTTCCGCAACGCTTTTCGAAGCGTTTTCCGTATACGAGGTAATAACCTCAGTGGTAAACGACAGATGCTGACTTTCCAGTGATTCAGCAAAAGACAATAAGCCTTCACCCAGGGCATAAGAGATATTCTCTTTTTTCACAAAGGTTCCTTTTCCCTGAACCTGAACCAGCAGCCCTTCATTCACCAGCATGGTGACGCCTTTCTTTACGGTTCCCCGGCTGACGTGCAGCAGATCCATGATCTGATTCTCAGAGGGAATACGGTCACCCTTGCCCAGTTCGCCTTTATAGATATTTTCGCGTATCCATTCGGAAACCTGCATATATAAGGGAACTTCTGAATCTTTCAGTACGGTGCTCATGGGTGCTTCTCCTGTGTAGATCATCTGTATACAAGTATGAACAAGTTACGATAATACAGAGTTTTTTGTTATTTAACTATATGATCAACTTCACAGTTTCAGCCCAATCCGCTGCTGTTCATCTTTCAAATCGTTTCGCCTTCTTCATCCCCCGCGCTCCCCCGGACAACGGTGCTTCTTTGATTATGCGTCAGCTTTAATAATGACTTTCAGCACATCATTTTCCGGGTTTGACGCAAACTCAATAGCTTCTCCAATGCGGGAGAGAGGCCAGGTATGGGTGATCATGTCCCGGGTGTTAATTTTGTCTTTTTCAACAATTTCAATCGCTTCTTTCATTTCGTATGGCGTGAGCGAATAGGTACCGACGATGGAGATTTCATCCCGGAACAGACGTCCGGCATCAATTTCCACCACCGGGTTTTTATCGAATGGCGAGAAAACAACAATCCGTCCGCCGCGGCGAACAACGTTGACCGCCTGTGAAACCAGTGCCGATACACCAGCCGCAATAATCACCACATCCGGCCCTTTACCCTGGGTGATTTCCGCCACACGCGTTTCAAGATCCTCACTTGCGGGGTCAATCGCATGGGTGACACCGACCTTTAATGCCAGTTCTCGTTTGAAACGAGAAAGATCGGAAACGATAACGGTTGAGGCCCCTTTCAACGCTGCCAGCTGGGCGCAGACCAGACCGATAGTGCCGGAGCCCAGCACCAGAACCGTATCTTTTGCATGGATATTGGCTGATTTCAGGCCGTGTAAACAGCAGGCAACAGGCTCAATCATGGCTGCGCGATCCCAGTCAAGATCGTCAATAATCCGGTGCGTCAGATGTTCAACGTGCAGGCGTGGAAGACGAATAAATTCACTGAATCCGCCGGGCTCCAGGTTGGTTTTTTTGAATTGATCGCACAGGGTAAAAAAGCCCCTGTCACAGTAGTGGCAGTTAAAGCAAGGAACATGTATTGCCGTCACCACGCGTTCACCGACCCGATAGCGGGTGACTTCTTTACCGGCTTTCACCACTTCTCCGGACACCTCATGACCAAGAATCACCGGGCCGGTGACAGTCTGATGCTGCGCCTTGTGAATGTCGGTTCCGCACAGGCCGCAAGCGTGCATTTTAATCAGCAGATCTCCATCACCGATTTCCGGCTCATCGATCTCTTCGTAGCGAATATCATTTTTACCGTAGTAAACGCTGGCTTTCATTGGTTAACTCCATAACAAAGACGCTCTGTATGCATCTTGGATTCATAAAGCGGCTTATACACTTGCGTGTAAATCTGCTGATAATGCGCTACCGCATTACTCTGCGGCAGGTAACGTTTGGTTTGTTCTTCGCTTGCGCCTGCAAGACACTCCACCTCTATGCCAACGGCTTTTGCCGCTAACATGGCAGCGCCTTTGCTCACCGCCTCATCCACATTGCAGGCCATAATTTCCCGATTCAGAATGTTGGCTTTAAGCTGAAGCCAGTAAGGGTTTTTACAGGCTGCGCCAATCACATTGACGATGGGATAATGCCGGCCGGTCAGCGATTCATAGAGATCCAGCAGGTTTCTGAGTTCAAAACACAGCCCCTGGAAAACGAAACGCAGCACATCCTCAGGCCGCGACTTGTCGTCCAGGCCATAAATCAGCGCCCGGGACCAGGTGTTTCTGTCCGGCGGCCCGCTCCCTCGCAGATGGGGAATAAAAATGCCGTCCATCGCACCGGCCAAGGCCAGATCCTGTTCGTGGCGAATGGTCTCTACCATTTTCAGGAAAGCAGGCATATCGAGCTTAAACAGATTGCGGAACCATTCGATGGCGTACCCGGCCGAGGGTAATGATGCGTACAGAGAGTGAAGGCCCGGCAGGACGTGCACACCGTTTGAAACCCGCGCCTGGAAAAATCTTCCGCTATTATTAACGGCCTCGGTCACCACCAGTAAACCTTCTGTGGTCCCTGTCGAGTTAAGGATCTGATCTTCGTGGTTTATTCCCACAGCTACGGACCCGCACATATGATCATGGCCGGCAATGGCAACCTGTGTGTCTGCCGGCAAGCCGGTCAGATCTGAAATTTCTGCGGTCACCTTTCCAATCGCTACCCCGGCCTGAACCAGAGGGCTGAATAAAGAAGGCGCCAGCTCAGCAGCATGTAAAACATTTTCATCCCAGCCCTGGCTGGTAATATTCAAGGCCATCGTCCGTGACGCAAGGGAATACTCGGAACGTTTTACCCCTGATAATTTAAAGGCGATATATTCGGCCAGGCATAACCATTTTTTTGCGTTGCCGGCTTCTTTAATATTGTCCTGAAGCCATTTAATTTTATTGATACTGTAATTTGAATGTGCCGGAATGCCGGTAATGTCATAGAGATGCTCAATGTCCATTGCTGTAAGGATATTTTCCAGCTGCTTTTTCGGCCGCGTGTCATACCAGGTTAATGAAGGGCCGACAATATTATCGTTTCCATCAAGCAGTACCCCCGCCTCCCCCACGCTGGCGACCGCAAGCGCACGGATTTTCATTCCATCATTCAGAGCATTGGTTATCGTTTTAAGCCCATGAACCACCCCATCCCAGATGAGTCGAACATCAAAGAACGTATTATCATCATCAACAGTTTTCGGCGTTCGGAAACTGTACTGATTAATTAATTCCAGTGAAGGGATGGTAAACAAACACACCTTACAATTTGTCGTGCCTACGTCGATTCCAATCGTATACATCACTCTCCCCTTTTTTTTGCAAGGGACAACATTTGTTTTTATATTCTGAAGCAGCTTCCTGCTGCTTCAGAATAAACAGTATTATTTTGTTACCGGGATATTACCTGTAGAGACTTCATTATTCTCTGCCGCCTCTTCTGCCTGCAGCTGTTTTTTAGTGACGCGATATAGCCACAGGCACAGCAGCAAAATGACAGGAATAAGGATCAGGGCAATACTGTTTCCTTCGAACACTTTCACGGCCCAGAAACGGTACGGGTTACCGCCATCAAGCAGGCTGGAGATCTCACCATCCGTTTTCAGCGGGAAATTCATATCACGGGCGATTTTGGTCAGGATCGGCGCGGCGGCGGATGCCACGTACAGATTTACCGCAAGGCAAGGAATGCCTATCAGGAATGCCCTGACAATGTTTCCGCGGCAGGCCAGCACGACCATTGAGATAGGTACCCAAATGTTCGCAAGGTCACCCAGCGGCAGCAGCCTGTTGCCCGGCAGGACGACCGCCAGCAGCACGCCAACCGGGATAAGCAGCAGCGCGGTCGACAGGACGGATGGATGGCCTACAGCCACTGCGATATCCAGACCGATGTATAAGTCATGGCGATCCGGATAGCGTTTCTTCAGGAAGCTGCGAACGGCGTCAGACAGCGGTAACAACCCCTCCATCAGCAGCTTAACCATACGAGGCATAATCAACATGACGGCACCGAGGCTCATCGCGAGATTCAGTACGCCTTTAAGATCGTATTCGGCCAGCAGGCCAATCCCGGCGCCTAAAATCACCCCTAACATCATCGGCTCGCCGAAGACACCAAAGCGCTTTTGGATCTGATCCGGGTCGGCATTTAGTTTGTTAATGCCGGGAATTTTATCAAGCACCATATTCCCCAGGACGCCAATCGGGAAGAAGATGACCGCAGATAACGTTGGCAGTGAAATACCCGGCAGGTTGAAATACTTCTGGATCATCGGGGCGCACCAGTCAGCCATCACAAAGGTGATAGCGGCCGTGACGCCGGCAATCAGCAGGCCGAAGAAAAAGTTTCCGGTTACGCCATAGACCATGGCGCCAACCATGGAAAAATGCCAGAAGTTCCAGACATCGATATCAACGGTTTTAGTCCAGTTCAGGGTGAGCATCAGCACGTTAATCCCGATGGTCATCGGGACCACGAAAGGCGCAACCTGTGAAGCCCAGGCGATCGCGGCCAGTGGCGTCCAGCCCAGATCGACCACCGGTAAATCAATGCCGGTATGGCTGACCATCTCTTTTGCTGCAGGTCCAAGAGTATCCACCAGCAGCCCAAAGACCAGAAAAATACCGATAAACCCCATGCCGATGGTCAAAGCCGAGCGCAGTGCCCGGCTAAAACCCGTCTGCAGACACATCGCCATAATAAAAATAATGATTGGCAACATGACCGTCGGCCCAAGTCCCAGAATATACTGGACGGCGGAAAATACTTTATCCATCATGCTCACCTTTATTGTTTAAGGATGGCTACGATTTTTTCCAGCAATTCTTCTTCACCAAAACCGGTCAGAAGAGGAAGGCCATTAAGCACGGGCGTCTTTAATTCAGTCTTAACGGCTGAAGTCACAATAATTAAGTCAGCCATACCGTCCTGTTTACCGATGGTGCCAATATTTGACTGCATCGGTTCAACATTAATCCCCTGGCTTTTGCAATACTGCACCACTTTTTCGGTGGCAACCGCAGAAGTAGCAATACCGCTGGTACAGGCGAAGATGATTTTCTTGTTCATTTCAGACTCCAATATAGTAATAAGAATAGCGAGGTAATAAGAACAGTTAGTTACGACCGGTTAATAAAGATTTTCTGCCAAAATATTGATGACTTCATCCCTGGTGCCCGCCCAAAGAATTTTGTCCATTTCATTGCTGCGTTGGAAAAGCGCGATAAGCTTCATCAGAAATTCGAGATGCGCATCTTTTTCTTTCAGCAGTAAAAAGAAAATGACGTTCACCTTCATGGTTGAGTCAGGATCTTCTGCCTGATTAAAAACAATCCCCTCAGGACAGGTCACCACGACGAGTTTTTCTTCCCGGACGTGCTCCACATCAACATGGGGAATGGCGACGCCCATTTTTTCCAGCTGCATGGCCGTCGGATGATTCTCTTCCCGGGTAATCAGCGCGTCAGGGTAGCTCGGTTCTACATAGTTTTTTGAGAGCAGTAATTTGCTGACCATGTTGAACAGCGTGTTTCTGTTTTGTGGAATTTCATTAATTAAAATGAGTTCAGATTCAAGTTTTGAGCTGCAAGACATAACTATTAGCCTCGTGACGTCTGGAAAGGTATCTGGTCGCAAAG
This sequence comes from Dryocola mayonis, assembly GCF_051307045.1. NCBI lineage: Bacteria > Pseudomonadati > Pseudomonadota > Gammaproteobacteria > Enterobacterales > Enterobacteriaceae > Dryocola > Dryocola mayonis. Next base: position 1,570,898 of record NZ_CP150452.1, on the reverse strand, counting down.
ACAGTGACAGGTATACTTGTCTATATACAACCATGTTCAACTTGTTTAAAAGTTACTCTCGGCAGCACACGCCGCGCAACCTGAGTCGTTAATATTTGTGTTTCAGTTCACAAAAAAGCTTCGTTTTTTAATAGCGCCTTTAGCGCTTTAGAAAATATATCTTTGATTTATTTGAATTAAATTGAAATAAAGCGGGACTGGAGTGACGGTAAGACAGCTCTTTAGTTTGCTGCTGAAGATTAGGGGGTAGAAAGCCGGCGTGGCACATTCTTATGCCAGTGCATTAACGGAGATCGAAATGACGCAGTCGCGGCCTGGGGGGAATTGGGAAGAGTTAACGAGCCTGATCGCCTGCACAACGAATAATCCATATTCATCCCGGCGCGGGAGCACAGCGACAAAAACGAAAAAGCCCGAGCTTGTAACAAGCTCGGGCTTAAATGTTGGCGGAAGCGCAGAGATTCGAACTCTGGAACCCTTTCGGGTCGCCGGTTTTCAAGACCGGTGCCTTCAACCGCTCGGCCACACTTCCAACGAGGCGAACTATAAACATACCCATACTTCATGTAAAGCAAGATTTTGTTCGTTCGCCTGAAAAATATCCAAAATCATGTTATTTGACTGAAACACCAACAATTTGATTAGTTTACCAACACTTTTAGCTGCCCTGCTCCGCCGGCGCTAGTGCTTTTTGATGTACAAATCTTTGGTGTAGTAGAAGCCAAGATTGCTCGGCGCGTATCCGCCCACGAAAGGTTTTACCAGCTGGGCGAGCACGTAGTGATAAACCGGAATGGCCGGAACATCTTCCGCAAGCTGATTTTCCGCCTGCTGATAAAATTTACCCCGCTCTTCAACGCTATCCGCTTTCGCAGCGTTCTTTAAGGCTTCATCAAATTTGGCGTTGGTATACTGGGAAGTGTTTTCACTATCGCCGGTACGGAAGTTATTCAGAAACGTCGAGGCGTCATCGTAATCCGCAATCCACGCATAGCGAACCGCGTCGAAATTGCCGCTGTGCATGGTATCAAGCATGGTTTTCCATTCCTGATTTTGCAGCTTCGCCTCTACGCCCAAATTCTTGCTCCACATTGAGCTGACGGCGATGGCGATGCGTTTATGATTTTCCGAGGTGTTGTACAGCAGGTTGAAGCTTAACGGATGCGAGGAGTTGTACCCCGCTTCCTGCAGAAGCTTTTTCGCCTCTGCGACCCGCTTGTCATGGCTCCAGCTTGCGTAGTCCGGCGATTTTAATTCCACTCCGCCAATCTTCTTCTGGCTAATTACCCAGGCGGGAATTTGTCCCTGCGCGAGAATTTTGTCCGCGATAACGTCTTTATCCAGCGCCATATTCAGCGCCCTGCGTACGCGCGCGTCGTTAAAAGGCGCTTTGGTGGTGTTAAACTCAAAGTAATAGGTCGCAAGTTTTGGCGTCACGTGAACCTGATCCGGCATGGATTTTTTCAGGGAAGCGAACAGCGTTTGCGGCAAAGAGTAAACAATATCGATTTCACCCGCTTTGTAGCGGTTGATATCTGCCGTTTCAGAGCTTATCGGCAGATACGTGACCTTATTAATGACGGTGTGCCCGTTGTCCCAGTATTGCGCGTTTCGCCCGGCAACGATTTTTTCATTCACCACCCACTCAGTGGGCGTATACGCGCCGCTGCCGACGAAGTTACCCGGCTGGGTCCATTTTTCGCCAAATTTTTCCACCAGCGCTTTATCAACCGGCACCAGCGATGGGTGCGCCAGCATGGCAAGAAAAGCCGCCGTCGGCTGAGTGAGCGTTATCTGCAGCGTGCTGTCGTCCAGCGCCTTAATGCCAAGCGTATCCGCCGTCTTTGTTCCCTGCGCGATATCTACCGCGTTTTCCAGATGCATATTGCCGAGGTAGCTTGCGTAAGGGGAAGCCGTTTTCGGGTCGACCAGCCGCCGCCAGCTCCAGACAACGTCTTCAGCCGTAATCGGCTGGCCGTTCGACCATTTGATGCCCGGACGCAGATGGAAGGTCCAGACGGTGCTGTCCTTCTCCTCCCATTTTTCCGCCAGCCGCGGCTCTATTGAGCCGTCGTTACGTACGGCCACCAGGCCGTCAAAAAAGTCGCTGATAAGATTAAATTCAACGTCGCTTTCGACTTTATGAGGATCGAGAGAAGCCGGCTCGCTGCCGTTATTGCGCACCAGCTCCTGCTTTGCGGCAAGTTCAGTCCCTTGCGGAACCCTGGCGGCCAGGGCTGCGGAGGCTGAACCAAGCAGGCTCAGGGCGATAAAAGATTTGATCAAGATGTTGTGGTTGTTTGCTTGCATTAAACGCGCCTTATTGGATTTATAAATGACGGTACGGCTAACACTCTTAGTCATCAACACGCGATAACGCAATATTTTTCAGCAACCTATAAGTGAGAAATATGGAACATTTTCTGCACGCATTTTTTTACGCCGGCAGGTAAAGATGGGTAAAAAAGCTTTCACGCAATAAAGGCGCCGCTTATTCTCCGTCACCATATACACCTGTAAAAGAGAGAGTTTCTGAATGGATCGCATAATTACCTCCTCGCGTGACCGTTCGTCACTGCTAAGCACTCATAAGGTGCTCCGTAATACCTATTTCCTGCTCAGCCTGACGCTGGCGTTTTCCGCGTTAGTCGCCACGGCAAGCACCGTGCTGATGCTGCCTTCGCCAGGGCTGATACTGACGCTGGTCGGCATGTATGGCCTGATGTTCCTGACCTATCGCCTGGCCAATAAGCCAACCGGGATTATTGCCGCCTTTGCCTTTACCGGCTTCCTTGGCTATATCCTCGGACCGATTCTTAACGCCTATCTTTCTGCCGGCATGGGCGATGTCATCGGCATGGCGCTGGGCGGCACCGCGCTGGTGTTCTTCTGCTGCTCCGCTTATGTGCTGACAACCCGTAAGGATATGTCTTTCCTGGGCGGGATGCTGATGGCCGGCGTGGTGGTGGTGCTGATTGGCATGGTGGCGAACATCTTCCTGCAGCTGCCTGCCCTGCATCTGGCTATCAGCGCGGTGTTTATTCTGATCTCCTCAGGCGCCATTTTGTTTGAGACCAGCAATATCATCCGCGGCGGTGAAACAAATTATATTCGCGCCACGGTGAGCCTGTACGTTTCCCTGTACAATATCTTCATCAGCCTGCTGAGCATCCTCGGCTTCGCCAGCCGCGATTAACGGCAGCCTTTTACGGTTACCTTCAAGCCCCGCTCGTGCGGGGCTTTGTTTTTTCTGGCGGGGCAAATTTGCTACACTGCGGCCAGTCTGAATAAGAGCCTGAGTGACTATGTTGACGTTCGAAGGAAAAGTTATTGAAACGGATACCGATGGGTATCTGAAAAACAGCGCCGAGTGGAGCGAACCGCTTGCCGTGGCTATCGCTGAAAAAGAGGGAATTACCCTTACCGACGAGCACTGGGAAGTGGTGCGTTTCGTGCGCGAGTTCTACCTGGAATTTAATACTTCCCCGGCGATTCGCATGCTGGTTAAGGCCATGGCTAACAAATTCGGCGAAGAAAAAGGTAACAGCCGCTACCTGTACCGCCTCTTCCCGAAAGGCCCGGCCAGGCAGGCCACCAAAATTGCCGGCCTGCCCAAACCGGTAAAATGCATTTAATAGCGGATGCCGAAGTTGGTCCATTCTCTGTCGGGTTGATGAGGCTCGGTAAGAACCTTATCAACCCGGGCGCTGCGCGGCCCTCCCGCCTTAAGCCAGTCCACAAGCTGCTCCACCCGCTGCGATTCGCCGCAGGCCAGCACTTCAACGCTGCCGTCATCCATATTGCGCACATAGCCCGTCAGGCCCAGCTTCTGCGCTTCGTGCTGCGTGCTGTAGCGAAATCCAACCCCCTGAACCATGCCGTGGACCCAGGCAAGCGTACATACTGATGCCATAACTTCCTCCGTTTAGGGTTCTTGCGTTGCATTTCCCTGAGGTAACCCGGAAAATGACGCCCAATTCTTAGCAAAACAGCATAACAAAATATGACCGTACGTTTAGTGTTAACCAAAGGGCGCGAAAAATCTTTATTGCGCCGTCATCCGTGGGTATTTTCCGGCGCGGTAGCTCGCCTGGAAGGTAAAGCCAGCTCAGGCGAAACCATTGATATCGTCGACAGCCAGGGCAAGTGGCTAGCCCGCGCCGCCTACTCTCCGTCTTCACAAATTCGCGCCCGCGTATGGACTTTTGATGCCGATGAAAGCGTGGATATCGCCTTTTTCACTCGCCGCCTGCAGCAGGCGCAGCAGTGGCGCGAATGGCTCGCTAAGCGTGACGGGCTCGACAGCTATCGTCTGATTGCCGGCGAGTCTGACGGACTGCCCGGCGTGACCATCGACCGCTTCGGCAATTTCCTCGTGCTTCAGCTGCTCTCGGCCGGCGCGGAATACCAGCGCCCGGCGCTGGTTGCGGCACTGCAAAATCTCTATCCGGAATGCGCCATCTATGACCGCTCGGACGTTGCGGTGCGCAAAAAAGAAGGCATGGAGCTAGCTCAGGGCCCGGTTAGCGGCGAACTGCCGCCGGACCTGCTGCCGATTGAAGAGCACGGCATGAAACTGCTGGTGGATATCAAAGGCGGACACAAGACGGGTTATTACCTCGATCAGCGCGACAGCCGCTTCGCCACCCGCCGGTATGTGCAAGATAAACGCGTGCTGAACTGCTTCTCCTACACCGGCGGTTTTGCGGTTTCCGCTTTGCTGGGCGGCTGCCGTCAGGTGGTAAGCGTTGATACCTCGCAGGACGCGCTGGATATCGCCAGGCAAAACGTCGAGCTGAATCAGCTTGATCTCAGCAAAGCTGAATTCCTGCGCGATGACGTTTTCAAACTGCTGCGTAAATATCGCGACGGCGGCGAGAAGTTCGACGTCATCGTCATGGATCCGCCGAAGTTCGTGGAAAACAAAAACCAGCTGATGGGCGCATGCCGCGGCTACAAGGATATCAACATGCTGGCCATCCAGCTGCTGAACCCGGGCGGCATCCTGATGACCTTCTCCTGTTCAGGCCTGATGACCACGGATTTATTCCAGAAAATCATTGCCGATGCCGCCGTAGATGCCGGACGTGATGTACAATTTATAGAGCAGTTCCGTCAGGCGGCCGATCACCCGGTGATCGCAACCTATCCGGAAGGTCTTTATCTGAAAGGGTTTGCCTGTCGCGTCATGTAGCTTGAAAAGCGGAAATTTACCCGCATATTAATATGCAAAGTAAAGTTTCCCGGGAGGTGACAATGATTGCCAGCAAATTCGGAATTGGTCAGCAGGTACGCCATTCGCTGTTGGGATATTTAGGCGTCGTGGTGGATATCGACCCTGAATATTCGCTTGATGAACCGGCGGAAGATGAACTGGCTGATAACGACGCTTTGCGTACCGCGCCCTGGTATCACGTGGTGATGGAAGACGATGATGGCCAGGCCGTGCATACCTATCTTGCCGAAGCCCAGCTGAGCGGAGAGTCGCAGGATGAACATCCTGAACAACCCTCAATGGACGAACTGGCGGCGTCAATACGGCAACAGCTTCAGGCACCTCGCCTGCGTAACTAAAAAACCCCGCGCCTGCGGGGTTTTTCTTATTTAGCTAAGCCAAGCCGCGGAATTTCAATCGCCGGACAGCGATCCATCACTACGTTCAGCCCCGCATCCTGGGCCAGCACGGCCGCCTGCTCATTGATGACCCCCAGCTGCAGCCAGAGCGTTTTCGCGCCGATGGCGATGGCCTCTTTGGCCACGTCCCACGCGGCTTCGGAATTGCGGAACACATCCACCATATCCACCTTTTTCGGGATATCCGCAAGGCTGCCGTAGCCCTGCTGGCCTAACAGCGTTTTGCCCGCCACTTTTGGGGAGACGGGGATAACCTCGTAGCCCTGATTTAACAGATACGCCATTACCCGGTAGCTCGGGCGGTCCGGCTTATCGCTGGCGCCGACCAGCGCGATGGTGCGGGTATTTTTTAAAATACTTTCAATATCCGTCTGTTTCATGACGCTCTCCGCCTTGATGAAGTAATCAAAAGTGTATGACAAACGCTACGGACTCACCATCTTTCCCATACGGATGTATGAGAGCAAATATTAAGAATATGTCTATATGTTAATGGACCGTTATTGTGAAAAATTTTGACACATTCTGGAACGGATGATTCAGGCCGCGCCGGCGCAGGAGAAATGAATGAAGATTGGGCCCTACGTAGTCCTTTGCTATACCCTACTCCTGCCTTTTTGCGCCCGGGCAACCACCTTACGGCTTTCCACGGATATCGATTTGCTGGTGCTTGACGGCAAGAAAGTTTCCAGCTCGCTGTTAAAAGGAGCGGACAGTATCGAACTGGATAACGGTGCGCACCAGATTGTATTTCGCGTTGAAAAAAACGTCCGCGCAAACGCGCGCGAACAAAGGCTTTATATATCGCAGCCCCTGGTGGTGAGCTTCGATACGAAAGAGATAAGCCAGGTGAACTTTAACCTTCCCCATATCGAGAATGAAAAAGAGAGCGAGGTTTTTGACGGCGCTCCGCACCTGCAGCTTCTCGACGGCAGCGCGGTGGTCATCCCGATAAAACTCGACGTGCTGGCCATTACGCCCGCGCCGCAGGGGATTGATTATGAAAACGATACGCAGCGCTATAACCAGGCGGGCAAAATCGCCTCAATGCCGCAGTTCGCGGTTATGATGGCCGATGACAGCGCCCTGCTTTCCCGCACCTCTGAACTCGATCCGCCGGTTCGCCCGTCCGAAACGCTGACGGAGCAGCGGCTGAAGTACTGGTTTGTACAGGCGGATAAAACGACGCGTGAACGTTTCTTACAGTGGGTAAAAGAGCATCCCGCCCCTTAATTACGCGGCTTTTTAAATACATTTTGACGTCCTTATCTTGCAGCATCAGTGACTTCCAGTAAGCTGTAGCCAATGCTAATCAATCAGGATTTCTCCATGGAATTAACTACCCGCACCCTCGCGGCCAAAAAGCACATTGCGCTGGTGGCGCACGATCACTGTAAAGAAGCGCTGCTGAAATGGGTTGAGCGCCATCGCGCGTCGCTGGCTACGCACGTTTTATACGCCACGGGCACCACCGGTAATTTGATTCAGCGGACCTGCGGGCTGGAGGTGAACGCCATGCTGAGCGGCCCGATGGGCGGCGACCAGCAGGTTGGCGCCTTGATTTCAGAAGGGAAAATCGACGTGCTGATCTTCTTCTGGGATCCGCTTAACGCGGTACCGCACGACCCGGACGTGAAGGCCCTGCTGCGTCTTGCTACCGTCTGGAATATCCCGGTGGCGACCAATCTCTCCACCGCGGATTTTATTATCCAGTCGCCGGGCTTTAATCAGGATGTGGATATCCTTATCCCGGATTATCAGCGTTACCTTGCCGAAAGGCTGAAATAATCAGGGCCGGCCGGCGGCCGGCACGCCGAGACGTTTCAGAATATCGACAAAATCAGAAGGCTCTTTTTTGTTAAAGAGCAGCCAAACGCGATGGCGCGCCCGCGTCATCGCGACATACAGCAGCCGCCGTTCCTCCGCATCCTGATACTCTTCCGGCTCCGGCAGCAGCGCCTGCTCCATCACCGATTCGCGGGCCTGTGCCGGAAAACCGTCTTTGCCCTGCTGCAATCCCAGAACGATAACGTAGTCCGCCTGCTGCCCTTTGCTGGCATGAATGGTCAGAAAATCAATATTCAGCTTCGGCCAGCGCGTCGCCGCTTTTTCAAGGCTCGCCGGACGCAGATGATGGTAGCGGGCAAGCACCAGGATGCGCTGTTCTGGTCTGGCGTAGCCGCTGAGCTTATCAAGGAGGTTGTCGAGCTGGTCGTCCGCCAGCAGCGTAACCGACTTTTTATCCCCTTTTGTCAGGCTGTTTAAAGGCTTGGCGAGCTGGTTCGGGTTCTGCTGAATGAATTTATTCGCCACTTCACCGATGCGATCGTTAAAGCGGTAGGTGGTATCTAACGCGCACTGGTCGCCTTCGCCGAAATGGTGCGCAAAGGCCGTAGTAAGCGCCATTTCCGCGCCGCTGAAACGGTAGATGGCCTGCCAGTCATCCCCCACCGCGTATAAAGATGTATGCGAGTTCTGCCGACGCAGCGCCGCCAGCAATGCCGCGCGCTGCGGGGAGATATCCTGGAACTCGTCTACCAGAATGTGCTTCCACGGGCTGATAAAACGCCCTTTTTCCAGCACGTTAACCGCCTGATGAATCAGGCCGGAGAAGTCTACCGCCTCTTCAGCTTTAAGCGCGCTTTTCCAGGCTTTCAATAAAGGCGCCATCAGCTTAACGCGCTTTGAAAACAGAGGACGTATTTCCTCCGCGCAGGCAGAGATCATGTCCGCCTGGGAGCCGCCGTGCATACGTATGAGTCCTAACCAGCGGTCAAGCCTGCCGGCGAGGCGTTTGCTCAGACGCTCATCGAGCCAGTATTCGCCTTCCGGCACCTCCCATTCCAGCTCATCCCTTAGCCATTCCCGCCACCCTTTCGCCTGGGCCTTTTTCTCGCGGCACTGCTGCCGCCAGCTTTCGATTAAAAGCTGATGCCTTGCGGCAGTATCTGACTCCAGCTCGCTGATGCGCGGCGCTTTGCGGCCGCCCTGCTGAATTATATGCAGCGCAAGCGCATGAAAAGTACGTGCGGTTATGGCATCCGTGTGCAGGCGTTCAGCAATTCGCCGATCCATTTCCTGCGCGGCCTGGCGCCCAAACGCCAGCAGCAGAATTTGGTCTTCCGTCGCCTCGCCCCGCTGTAGCAACCAGCCTGCGCGGGCCACCAGCACGGAGGTTTTGCCGCTCCCGGCGCCTGCCAGCACCAGTAATGAATCCTCGCCGTTTACCACGGCGCGCGCCTGGGAAGGGTTGAGAGGAGAGGTTTCTACCTGCTGGAAAAAATCGGCATACTTTTCCAGCATGCGCTCGGTATAGGCGGCGTTGCGTTCGTCGCGGCGGCTCTCGCCCTGCTCCAGCCACGCCTTGCAGTTAAGCCACGCCTCGCGGCAGTTATCAAACGCCTCAAGCCTTGCCTGGGGCACAGGCAGGGCCGCAAAAGCGGCTTTGACATTCTGCTGCAGAGCTTCCATATCGCTGCGCCTGAACCATTTTTCCTGCCGGGTGCGCCGGATGATTTCAGCATACTGCTCATCAAGCACCCGGGCGGCAACTTCGCTCATCTCGACGCTCCATGTGCGCCACAGCGTGTCCAGATGATGATAAAAGCGCTGGGTTTCCCCCCATTCCGTACCGTGCAGGCGCACAACCTTATCGTCTGGCAGGACAAATTCCAGCTCCCCCCAGACCAGCCCGCGCTTGATATTGATCGCGACCAGTTGATTAAATGGAATAAGGTATTCATGACGATCGCCCTTTACCTCCACGCCCGCGCTGAGTAATTTCACGCGGTTGTAAGGATGCTGTGCCAGATGTTTGCCAAGGGAGGTCGCTTTGAGTTCCATTACGCTTTGTCTGCTCAAGTAAAGAAGTTGCCGCTAAGTTTACCCGTCGAAGGAATGACGCTCCAGACTAAAAACGCGTTACAATTGCTGTGGTTATTTATTTCATGACTTTTACCAACGAAGAGTGCTTATGCGTACGGTCCTTAATGTGTTGAACTTTGTACTGGGTGGTTTCCTGACAACTCTGTCCTGGCTACTGGCTACTCTCGTCAGTATTATTTTTATTTTCACGCTCCCGCTGACTCGTTCCTGCTGGGAGATAACCCGGCTTTCCTTCGTGCCGTACGGCAACGAAGCTATTCATGTCGATGAGCTCAACCCGCAGGGTAAAAGCGCGATCATGAATACCGGCGGCACCCTGCTGAACATTTTCTGGCTGATTTTCTTCGGCTGGTGGCTTTGCGTGATGCACATTCTCACCGGTATCGCTCAGTGCATCACCCTCATCGGTATTCCGGTGGGCATTGCGAATTTTAAAATCGCCGCCATTGCCCTGTGGCCGGTTGGTCGCCGCGTCGTCTCGGTTGAAACGGCACGGGCGGCGCGTACCGCCAATGCGCAGCGCCGTTTTCAATAACGCACAGGAAATTGCGAGCTAATGCTTAGTCCCTTACTGCGCCGCTACACGTGGAACAGCGCCTGGCTTTACAACTTACGCATTTTTATCGCCCTGACCGGCACGGCCGCCCTGCCCTGGTGGCTCGGAGAGGTCAAACTGACTATTCCGTTGACGCTGGGGGTGGTTGCGGCGGCGCTGGCGGATTTGGACGATCGGCTGACCGGGCGTTTGCGAAACCTGCTGATTACGCTGGTCAGCTTTTTTATTGCTTCCGCCTCCGTCGAGCTGCTGTTCCCCTGGCCATGGCTGTTCACGCTGGGGCTGATGCTTTCTACCAGCGGTTTTATTCTGCTGGGCGGGCTGGGTCAGCGCTACGCAACCATAGCCTTCGGCGCGCTGCTGATCGCTATTTACACCATGCTCGGCATTTCTTTGTACGCACACTGGTATCAGCAGCCGCTGCTCCTGCTGGCGGGAGCGGTTTGGTACAACCTGCTCACGCTCGCCGGGCATCTTATCTTCCCGATCCGTCCCTTGCAGGACAATCTGGCCCGCTGCTATGAGCACCTGGCGCATTATCTGGAAATCAAAGCGACGCTGTTTGATCCGGATATCGAAGAGGAAAGCCAGGCGCCCATGCTGGAGCTGGCGATGTCTAACAGCCAGCTGGTGACTACGCTGAACCAGACGAAAGCGTCTTTGTTAACCCGCTTGCGCGGCGATCGCGGACAGCGCGGCACCCGGCGCACCCTGCACTACTACTTTGTCGCGCAGGATATCCACGAGCGGGCCAGCTCTTCCCATATTCAGTATCAGGCCCTGCGGGATAAATTCCGCTACAGCGACATTATGTTTCGCTTCCAGCGCCTGCTGACCCTGCAGTCGCAGGCATGCCAGCAGCTGTCACGTTCCGTGCTGCTGCGGGTGCCCTACCAGCACGATCCCAGATTTGAAAGGGCCTTTACCCATCTTGATGCGGCCATTGCGCGGGTCAATAAAACGGATCCTGCGGGCAGCGAAATGAAGGCGCTGGGCTATCTGATGAGTAACCTGCGCGCTATTGATGCGCAGCTTGCCACAATCGAATCCGAGCAGGCTCTGGCCGCCCCACACAACGATATCGAGAACCGTCTTGCCGACGATAAGCTTACGGGTTTCGGCGATATCTGGCTGCGCCTTACCCGCAACCTGACGCCTGAATCCGCGCTGTTCCGCCATGCCGTTCGCATGTCGCTGGTGCTTTGCGTGGGCTACGCTTTTATTCAGCTTACGGGACTGCAGCACGGCTACTGGATTTTGCTAACCAGCCTGTTTGTCTGCCAGCCCAACTACAATGCCACCCGCAGGCGGCTGGCTTTACGTATTGTCGGCACCCTTGTCGGCGTGGCGATAGGCCTGCCTATTTTGTGGTTTGTGCCTTCGCTGGAAGGGCAGCTGATTCTGATTGTGATTACCGGCGTTCTGTTCTTCGCCTTTCGTAACGTTCAGTACGCGCACGCCACCATGTTTATCACCCTGCTCGTGCTGCTGTGTTTCAATTTGCTCGGCGAAGGCTTTGAAGTCGCGTTTCCACGCGTCATAGATACGCTGCTAGGCTGCGCGATAGCATGGGCCGCGGTAAGCTTTATCTGGCCAGACTGGCGTTTTCGCCGCCTTTCTCTGGTCGTTGAGCGAGCCTTCAACGCCAACTGCCGTTATCTGGACGCTATCCTTGAGCAGTATCATCAGGGACGCGATAACCGCCTCGAATATCGTATTGCTCGCCGTGACGCCCACAATCGGGACGCCGAGCTGGCCTCGGTGGTTTCCAATATGTCTTCCGAGCCCCGCGTCTCGCCTGAAACCCGCGAGACGGCGTTTCGTTTGCTCTGCCTGAACCATACTTTTAACAGCTATGTGTCAGCGCTGGGCGCGCATCGTGAAAAGCTCGCTAATAACGAGATCCTGCTGCTGCTGGATGATGCTGTCTGTTACGTTGACGATGCGCTTCATCACCTGCCCGCCGATGAACAGCGGGTACAGCAGGCGCTTCAGGGGCTGTCGGAAAGGATTACTCAAATCGACCCTTGCCCTGACACTAAGGAACCGCTGGTGCTTCAGCAAATTGGGCTGCTGGTTTCCCTGCTGCCGGAAATATCGCGTCTACAGCAGCATATAGCCGCGCATAGCGATTAACGCCTGTGGCGCTGCTCATAGCGCTGATACCAGTCCAACAGCTCCTGGCGCGTCACCGCCGGGAGCGCTGCTTCATGAATGCCTGAGATAGCGCCGGCCAGGGCGAGGAGAATTTTCACGCCGACGAATTTTTTGACACCGCGCAGTTTTATCCATGAACGCCTGGCGCCGTAAGCCTGCAGGGTGCGTAAATCCGCAATGCCGGCCTCCCACAGCCATATCTCAAGATTGACCGAAAGATTGGGCAGATCCTTAAGCCGCCTTTGGGTTTTGCGGACGGATTTCTCACGGCGGGCATTCATAAGCGCGCAGGAGGAAAGCTGCAGCAGCTTGTCCCGATCCTGCCAGAGCTGTTCATCTACCTGATAGTAGTTAAGAACGATGGGTCTTCCGCGCTTGTTGAAAATAAGCGACGGAGCGGCTTTATTGACGAAATACGTTTCGCTTTCCTCGCAGGCACGCAGGTAGAGCTCTCCTTCCGCCACCATGGCGAAGACTATCTCGTCAATAGCCAGGCTATAGCCGCCGAACTGCGATCGATAGTGGATATCCCCCAGGGGAGCGAGGTATTCCTTAGATTGATAAATCCTGTTATATGATTTAAATTTCATGAACAAGTCCTTGATTATCATGAATTAAACACCGGCTTTATTATTTACCGGTTCCGGTAACAGAACAATAAGTAACCTGATTGCCGGCTGCAATCACAATTTAATAATTCCGCGAATTACGTGAAAAATTTGCGAGTTGCTTTCAGAAATTTAGATTGATCTTTGCTCGCACAGGCATTACTGTATAAACATACAGTAACCCATCAGGCGGGACTCGCTATGCACACACCGAACTATCGTACCCCTATTGCCAACCGTTCATCCGTTGCGCTTACTTCTGCGGAAACCTTTGCAGGAAACGATGTCACAGGCGTGATCAGTGAAGTGGTTTACAGCGAAGACCAGCCGTGGATGACGCAGCTAGTGCTGCTGCCTTTGCTGCAACAGCTTGGTCAGCAGTCTCGCTGGCAGCTATGGCTTACCCCGCAGCAGAAATTAAGCCGCCAGTGGGTGCAGGCATCAGGGTTGCCGCTCACTAAAGTGATGCAGGTGAGCCAGTTAGATCCACTTTTTACCGTTGATGCTATGGTAAAAGCATTGCAGACAGGAAATTACAGCGTTGTTATCGGTTGGTTATCTGAAGACATGACCGATGAGGAGTATTTTCGCCTGTCAAACGCAGCCGAAAAAGGCAACGCGATCGGGTTTATTATGCGTCCGGTCAGAGCGCCAGGATCCGGTTGCAGACCACGGACAGGGCTAAAAATTCATTCTAGTTTGTATCATTAAGTAAATTTAAGATAAATCCTGGCATTTTTTCTTCGAAATTTACAACGCCTTGTCATTTATCGCGAATCCCCCTCGCAAGCCGCTTCTGACGCCATTCTGAGCGAAACGGCGTGGTTGAAATACAGCCGAATCTGTTACTAAATATGTATGCAAGTCGTTTTTTTTCATATGCCTGACAGAGTTCACACTTGTAAGTTTTCAACTACGTTGTAGACTTTAGCTCGCCAGGGTTGCTCTTCATAACACCGACTGATCGGTAGAGTAACAATTGAGCGTTAACCCGGGCGAAGGATTTAACCCTGGGCTTTGACGATGTTTAAGGCTCATGGCCTATTTGGATGATAATGAGGCGCAAAAAATGAAAAAGACAGCTATCGCGATTGCAGTGGCACTGGCTGGCTTCGCTACCGTAGCGCAGGCCGCACCGAAAGATAATACCTGGTATGCCGGTGGTAAACTGGGCTGGTCTCAGTTCCATGATACTGGTTTCTACGGTAACGGTTACGACGGCGGTATCGGCAATGGCCCTACCCACGAAAGCCAGCTGGGCGCAGGTGCCTTCGGTGGTTATCAGGTTAACCCGTACGTTGGTTTTGAAATGGGTTACGACTGGTTAGGTCGTATGCCTTACAAAGGCGACACAAACAACGGCGCATTCAAAGCTCAAGGCGTTCAGCTGACCACCAAACTGAGCTACCCAGTAGCTGACGATCTGGACGTTTACACTCGTCTGGGTGGTATGGTTTGGCGTGCAGACTCCAAAGCAGCTTATGACAACGGTGCTGGCGGTCGTCTGAAAGACCACGACACTGGCGTTTCTCCAGTATTCGCAGGCGGCGTTGAGTGGGCAGTTACCCGCGACATCGCTACCCGTCTGGAATACCAGTGGGTTAACAACATCGGTGATGCTGAAACCGTTGGTACTCGTCCAGACAACGGCATGCTGAGCCTGGGTGTTTCTTACCGTTTCGGCCAGTCCGAAGCGCCAGCTCCAGTTGTAGCTCCGGCTCCGGCTCCAGCACCAGAAGTACAGACCAAGCACTTCACTCTGAAGTCTGACGTACTGTTCAACTTCAACAAATCTACTCTGAAACCGGAAGGTCAGCAGGCACTGGATCAGCTGTACACCCAGCTGAGCAACCTGGATCCGAAAGATGGTTCTGTTGTCGTTCTGGGCTTCACCGACCGTATCGGTTCCGACCAGTACAACCAGAAACTGTCTGAAAAACGCGCACAGTCTGTTGTTGATTACCTGGTTTCTAAAGGTATCCCGGCTAACAAGATCTCCCCACGCGGTATGGGCGAATCTAACCCGGTCACTGGCAACACCTGTGATAACGTAGCTCCTAAAGCTAAACTGATTGATTGCCTGGCTCCAGATCGTCGCGTAGAGATCGAAGTTAAAGGTATCAAAGACGTTGTAACTCAGCCTGCGGCATAAGTTACCGTTATAAAAAAACCCCGCTTCGGCGGGGTTTTTTATTGTCTAAAAAAAGCAAAAATCGTGACCGTCATGCAGGGACATTTACTCCTTGCCCAGCAAGGCCTGCAGATCCTGCTTAAGGTTCGACATCTGGCTGGCGTATTTTTCTTTACGCTCGGCATCTTCAATCAGCTGCACTATGGTTTCTGAAAGGGTACAGCCGCGACGCTGGGCAAGCCCCGCCAGCCTTTGCCAGACCAGGTATTCCAGATCGATTGATTTCTTGCGGGTATGCTGATGTTCCGCATTAAAATGGCGTTTACGGCGGGCACGTATAGTTTGCTTCATGCGATTATGAAGCACCGGGTTCATATGCTGCTCAATCCAGCCCGACACCTGTACAGGTTCGTTTTCCAGGCTCAGCAGCGCATCTACCGCCTCTTTCGCCGCGCTGGCTTCGATATATCTGGTAATCAGCTCGCCTTCACGGTGTTTTTTCACCAGATACTTCCACTTCCAGCCGCTCTCGAGATTTTCTAACTGTTGATATTTCATCGCGATCCCAGTGTGACCGTGTAACTTTGTTCAGGATAACAGTTTTTACCGCTTTCGCTCATCTGAAAAATTAAAGCTGTGAGCGGGATAAACTTGTTATCGAGCATTAACCGTGTGCTGCCCGGCCTATTCTTGTATAATCGCGCCTTTGACATCTGATTAATAAATAGCGACTTTGACGACTAATCGACTTGAATGGCGTGCCCTGGTTCCGGATACCGAGAGTTATCAGGAAATTTTTGCGCAGCCTTATGACACCGACTCTGCGCCCTTCTCTGCCGTCCAGTCACGCCTGTTCTACGGGCTGGAACAACTGAGCCAACCGGTAGCCTCGGCCGACCTGATGCTGGTAAAAGCCGCTGAAGAGACCGAATACCTTAATTTAATAGCCGCTGCCGCCGACGAAGTGTGGCAGCCAGCCGAAACGCTGGCCGGCGGGCATTACCTTATCGAAGGCAATCGGGTAACGCTGCGCCCTGCCGAAGAAAGCGATGGCTCTTTTACGGGCAAGGGTGAGGTCATCGTTGCTGACTGGGTCGAAACCGAACAGCTGTTTGGCTGTGTACGCCAGTTCGCAGGCGAAATCAGCCTGACGCCTGGTGCAATACACCGGGCAAACGGCGGCGTGCTGGTGCTCTCTTTGCGAAGCGTGCTGGCTCAGCCCCTGCTGTGGCTACGTCTGAAGCAGATGGTGACCCAGGGACGTTTTGACTGGATTTCACCTGATGAGTCTCGCCCGCTGCCGGTGAGCATTCCTTCCCTGCCGCTGAACGTAAAGCTGATTCTGGTTGGCGAGCGTGAGTCGCTGGCGGACTTCCAGGATATGGAGCCCGAGCTGGCCTCGCAGGCCATCTACAGCGAATTTGAAGAAAACGTTCAGATTGCCTCTGCTGATGACATGGCTCTGTGGTGCCAGTGGATTCATGCCGTGGCGAAAGCGAAGAATCTGCCTTCCCCGGCGCAGGATGCCTGGCCGGTTCTGATGCGGGAAGCCGTTCGCTACACGGGCGATCAGGAAACCCTGCCGCTGTGTCCGCTATGGTTAACCCGCCAGCTGCGTGAAGTCGCCGCCTTTACTGAGGAAGAGACCTTCAGCGGCGAGCAGCTTTCACAGATGCTGATACAGCGCGAGTGGCGCGAAGGCTTCCTTGCTGAACGCATGCAGGATGAAATCCTGCTTGAGCAGATCCTGATTGAAACCGAAGGCGAGATGGTCGGGCAAATCAACGCGCTGTCGGTTATTGAATTCCCCGGCCATCCGCGCGCCTTTGGTGAACCTTCGCGCATCAGCTGCGTGGTGCATGTCGGCGACGGCGAGTTTACCGACGTTGAGCGTAAAGCGGAGCTGGGCGGCAATATTCACGCCAAGGGCATGATGATTATGCAGGCGTTTTTGATGTCCGAGCTTCAGCTTGAACAGCAAATTCCTTTCTCAGCCTCGATAACCTTTGAACAATCGTACAGCGAAGTGGATGGCGACAGCGCCTCTATGGCCGAGCTGTGCGCATTGATAAGCGCCCTTGCAAACGTTCCTATTTACCAGCATATCGCGGTGACCGGCTCCGTCGACCAGTTTGGTCGGGTGCAGCCCGTGGGCGGGCTGAATGAGAAAATTGAAGGTTTCTTCAGGATTTGCCAGCAGCGCGAATTAACCGGCCAGCAGGGCGTCATCATTCCCGCTGCCAATATTCGTCACCTGTGTCTGCACCAGGACGTTTTAAACGCGGTTGAACAGGGTCAATTCTCCATCTGGGCCATTGACGAAGTGGCTGATGCGCTACCCTTATTAACAAACCTGCCATGGGATGGCGAAGGGCAAAATACCCTGATGCGCGTGGTGCAGGAGCGAATCGCTCAGGCCAGCGCACAGGACATTCGGCACCGCTATCCGTGGCCGCTGCGCTGGCTCAACTGGTTCAACCACAACTGATCGGACTTGTTGAGCGTACACGTGTTAGCTAACCTGCGTGCTTCATTATAAAAAGGCTTACTGTAGACATGGTAGATAAACGCGAATCCTATACAAAAGAAGATCTTCTTGCCTCTGGTCGTGGCGAACTGTTTGGCGCTGAAGGCCCGCAGTTACCCGCGCCTTCCATGCTGATGATGGACCGCGTGGTCAAAATGACCGAAGACGGCGGCAACTTCGATAAAGGTTACGTTGAAGCAGAATTAGATATCAATCCCGATCTGTGGTTCTTTGCTTGCCACTTCATCGGCGATCCTGTCATGCCCGGCTGTCTGGGCCTGGATGCGATGTGGCAACTGGTAGGCTTCTATCTCGGCTGGCTGGGCGGCGAAGGCAAAGGCCGCGCGCTCGGCGTGGGTGAGGTTAAATTCACCGGCCAGGTTCTGCCGTCCGCGAAAAAGGTCACCTACCGCATTCACTTCAAACGCATTGTGAACCGTCGCCTGATCATGGGCCTTGCCGATGGTGAAGTGCTGGTTGACGGCCGTTTGATTTACACCGCAACCGATCTGAAAGTAGGTTTGTTCAAAGACACTTCCGCTTTCTAATCCTCTGAAACGCGAAACCTCCGCGCGGCGGAGGTTTCTTTCAACTTAAAGAGACAGTGATTACGCGGTAACCGCCCTGTCTTCCATGGCTTCTCGCCAGCCTCCCATCCAGTACGACCTCTGATTCAGTGCCTGATAAGGACACATCTCTTTGGAGCGTCCGGTGATACCTGCTTGATAACCACGGTGATGAGCCCGTTCCAGGCGATCTCGTTTTTGTCTCTTCATGCCTCGTTTCCCTCATTTCTTGATCTAACAAATGGATCTGGTGGAAAGAAAACAGTGATTACAAAATGTGCAACCACATCTAACGAATACCCGGAAATGAGCGCCTCGTCAATGCGCAAAATTCACGCCAGTGTCATAAATGTGAGCTACACGGGATATCATTTGTACAAAAACTGTGATGTCGCACAAGTAATGAAGCCCTGAAAAAAGAAAAGCTGCGCTTCGCGGTTAAGACGAAGAACGCAGCTTTTTTGTACGCCAAAGCGAGGTTAATTCAGCCGGGTTAACTGGCCTGCAATGCTCTGTGCCTCCTGCTGCCAGGCCTGGGCCAGGGTTTTGACCATCGCGTCGTAACCATCGTCATTCTGCTTCAGCTCAAGATGGAACGGGCGCTTGATCAGCTGCCCCTGATGATTGAGCAGCCATTCGCCGCTGACAATCACTTTGCCGTCGTAGCGGCCGTGGAATCCCGTCACGTTCACATTCAGAATATCCTGATCGTTGCCCAGCGGCTGAGAGGCGACCACCCAGCCGGGCAGAGCGCTGCTGAGATTGCTTACCAGGGTATTACGCAGCTGCTGATCCAGCGGGCTCGCCCATAAATTGCTGGTTGCAATCACGAACTGCACGTCGCTGGTCTGATAAACCACGCCGTTGCCGGCGAGGTAGTCAGGCACCGCAACCTGCTCTACCCATAAAAGATGGGTGCCAGGCTGGCTCACGGCCTGCATGGCGGGCGCGGAGCCTTGAGGCAGCTGGTAATACGTTTTTCCATCGTCGCTGCTGCTACAGGCGCTCAGCGCCAGCATCGCGATAACCGTTAGCCACTTTTTCATTCTTTAGCCCTCTTCGGCTGGGGATCCTTTTTATCCTTCGCCTCAAAGATCAGCGAATTGCTCTTATCGTTCAGGGTACGCAACACCGGCTGAAGCTCGCGCAGAACCTGATCGAGGCGCTGCATATCCGCCACCATCTTGTTATAGGCCGCAGACCCCGGCTGGAAGCCCTGCATGCTGCGGTTCAGCTCGCGCAGCGTCGACTGCATGTTGGCCGGCAGCGACTGCGTGGACTCGTTGTTCATTAACTTGTTCAGGCTGTCAATCGTCTGCTGCAGGCGCTGCATGGTGCGCTGGCTTTCAGCAAGCGATTTGGTGGTCTGCTCAATCATCGGGTTAAGCGGCAGATTATTAATCTTATCGAGCGTGTCCAGCAGGCGCTGCTGGATTTGCGCAAGCCCGCCGCTCATCGCAGGAATGATTGGATAACCGCTAAAGCTCCTCATGCCCGTCATCGGTTCCGCCTTCGGATAGAAGTCGAGGTCGATATAGAGCGCCCCGGTCAGCAGGTTGCCGTTCTTCAGCGAAGCGCGCAGGCCGCGTTTAAGGAAGTCGGCGATGTTTGCCTTGATGTCGTTATCGCCGCCGATAACGTTCTTCAGGCGTTCAGGCTCGATGCGAATCAGAATCGGAATACGGAAATCATCGTTCAAAGCCTGCCGCATTCCCGGCGTAAAGAACGGAACCTGAGCGACCGTCCCCAGGCGGATACCGCGGAATTCTACAGGCGCGCCCGGCTGCAGGCCGCGGATGGAATCTTTGAAGAACACCAGATAATCGATGTGCTGGGTATACAGTGAATCCTGAATGCTTCGCTGATCGTCAAAGAGCTTATAATCCGCGCCCGGCTGCGCAGGCTCGCCCAGCTCCCATCCTTCGGGCACGTCAAAGCTAACGCCGCCGCTAAAGAGCGTCGCCAGCGAACCCATTTCGACACGCATGCCCTGCGAAGACATATCCACGGCGATGCCGCTGTCTTTCCAGAAGCGCACGTTGCTGGTCACCAGCCTGTCGTTAGGCGCGCTGATAAACAGCTGATAGCTGATGCTGCGCTTAGCAGCATCAAAAGTGCTGGTTTCCACCGACCCTACACGATAGCCGCGGAACAGGACCGGGTCGCCCGGGGTGAGCTGCCCTGCTTTATCGCTGTCGAGGGTAATCCGAATCCCCTTCGCATCCGGCGAGGCCAGAGGCGGAGAGTCGAGTAAATCATAGCGCTCGGGTTTTGGCCCTTTGGTTCCCGGCTGCAGCTCGATATAGGCGCCGGAAAGCAGCGTGCTCAGTCCGGAAACGCCGCCGCGGCCCACCTGCGGCTTAACAACCCAGAATACCGAATCTTTATGCAGCAGCTTTTCCATGCCCGCATTCAAACGAGCGGTGATTTCTACATGATGCAGATCGTCGGAAAGCACGGCGCTTTCCACCACGCCGACGTCAACGCTGCGGCTCTTGATGGTGGTTTTACCGCCTTCGATGCCCTCGGCATTGGTGGTGATCAGGGTCACTTCCGGCCCCTGATGGCTGTAATGATAAAACAGGATCCAGGCGCCAATCAGCGCGGTGACGATAGGGAAAATCCACACCGGGGACCAGTTTTTCACCTTCTGTACTTTTGCTTCCCCGCTTTTATTTTCCATCCTCAGACGACTCCTCATGAGTTGAATCTGGTGCGCGATCCCAGGACAAGCGAGGGTCAAAGGTCATCGCAGCAAACATTGTCAAAATTACCACTAAAGCGAACATCAATGCGCCAATCGCCGGATAGATGTTCATCAGCGCGCCCATTCTTACCAGCGCTGAAAGCACGGCAATAACAAAAACGTCAATCATCGACCAGCGGCCAACGAATTCCACCACTTCATAAATCAGGTGCATGCGCTCGCTGTCACGCCTGCCGTAGCCTTTGGCATCCCAGCACAGCCAGGCAATCGCCAGCATTTTTAGCGTCGGCACCATAATACTGGCGATAAATATCACCATCGCCACCGGGTAGGAGCCTTCGCTCCACAGCAGGATCACGCCGGCAAGGATAGTCGACGGCATTTTGCTGCCCAGCAGCTCGGTTATCATAATTGGCAGGATATTAGCCGGCAGGTACAGCATGATTGAGGTGATCAGAAGCGCAAGCGTCCACTGCAGGCTGTGCCTGCGGCGAATATGCCCTTTCGTTTCGCAGCGCGGGCAAACCAGCTGATGTTCGGGCACTATCGCCGTGCAGCAGGGACAGGAACGCAGCCCCTGATGAATACCGGCCACCCCGACTTTCAGCGGTTGCTCAACGGCAGGCATGGGCGCCATATCGTCCCACAGCCAGCGTCTGTCCACGCACTGAAAAGCCCGCAGCTGCAGCACGCAGAACAGGCACCAGGGCACAAAGCTGCTGCCCACGCCGATATCGCCGTAGGCCATCAGTTTGACGAAGCTCACCAGCACGCCGGCCAGGAAGATCTCTGCCATTCCCCAAGATTTAAGCTGGAACAGCGCGCGCGCCATCCGGCGTTGCAAAACCGCAGGCAGCGTAACCCGGTTAACCAACAGCAAAATGGTGATAAGACAGAACGTCGGCACCGCCTGAACGAACAGCATGAAGAACGTCCCGAGGCTTGCGTAATCCTCAGAGAACATCACGCCCGGGATCTCCAGAAGCGTAACCTCGCTGCTGACGCCTGCGACCTTCATGTTGATAAACGGGAAAAGGTTGGCCAGCAGCAGCATGAACAGCGCCGACAGCGCATAGGCCGTAGGCCGCTGCCGTGGGGAAGGCCATTGTGTGATAAGCGTTGTGCCACAGCGTGGGCAGGCGGCCTTATGGCCGTCCTGCAATTCTGGCAAAACCACCAGCAAATCACATTGTGGACACAATATGTGCGAACGAGTTTGATGCGTGGCACACATATCGGGTCTCCTTACATTACGCGCCGTTTTTCAGAGACTCGAGGTACTCCCAGCGTTCAAAAGCGTCTTCCAGTGCTTTCTCGGCAGTGGGCCAGCTCGCTCAATACTTTTTGCGTCGTGTCGTGAGGCTGGTTAAAGAATTCCGCGTCGCCCACTTTCGCCTGCAGCGCTTCCAGCTCGGCCTCAAGTTGTTCAAGACGAAGCGGCAGCTGTTCCAGCTCACGCTGCAGGTTATAGCTTAGTTTGCTATTACCGCGTTTTACAGCTTCGGTTTTCGCCGGCTCGCTCTTTTGCTGTTTGTCCTGGGCGGTTTCGCGCAGCGCGCGCGCTGAACCCTGCTGGCCTTTAGCGTCGTGATAGCCGCCAACGTAACGCCCGATTTTTCCTTCGCCTTCGAAGATCCAGCATTCGGTAACGGTGTTATCCACGAACTGACGATCGTGGCTGACCAGCATAACGGTGCCCTGGTAGCCGTCGATCAGCTCTTCAAGCAGTTCCAGCGTTTCGACATCCAGATCGTTTGTCGGTTCATCGAGAATCAATAAGTTGCTTGGCTTGAGGAACAGGCGCGCCAGCAGCAGGCGGTTACGCTCGCCGCCTGACAGCGCGCGCACCGGCGTCATGGCGCGTTTAGGATGGAACAGGAAGTCCTGCAGGTAGCCAAGCACGTGACGCGGCTTGCCGTTGACCATCACTTCCTGCTTGCCTTCCGCGAGGTTGTCCATCACGGTGCGATCGGGATCCAGCTCGGCGCGGTGCTGGTCGAAATAGGCCACTTCCAGCTTCGTACCGCAGTGCACGCGGCCGCTGTCCGCCTGCAGCTGGCCCAGCATCAGCTTCAGCAGCGTCGTCTTGCCGCAGCCGTTTGGCCCTACCAGCGCGATTTTGTCGCTGCGCTGAACCTGAGCGGAGAAATCTTTAACCAGCTGTTTGCCGGCCACCTGGTAGCAGACGTCTTCCATTTCGAAGACGATCTTGCCTGAACGTGCCGCCTCTTCGACCTGCATTTTGGCGCTGCCCATCACTTCACGGCGTTCGCCGCGTTCGCGTCGCATCGCTTTTAAGGCGCGCACGCGGCCTTCGTTACGCGTGCGGCGGGCTTTAATTCCCTGGCGGATCCACACTTCTTCCTGGGCAAGCTTGCGGTCGAACTCCGCATTCTGCAGCTCTTCCACGCGCAGCGCTTCTTCCTTCGCCAGCAGATACTGGTCGTAATCGCCCGGATAAGAAACCAGCTTGCCGCGATCTAAATCCACGATGCGGGTCGCCATATTGCGAATAAACGAACGGTCATGCGAAATGAAAATAATGCTGCCCTGGAACTCTTTCAGGAAGCCTTCCAGCCAGTCGATGGTTTCGATATCCAGGTGGTTCGTCGGTTCGTCCAGCAGCAGCACGCGCGGCGAGCTGACCAGCGCGCGACCTAACGCCGCCTTACGCAGCCAGCCGCCTGAAAGCGCGGACAGCTCGGTATCGGCATCCAGACCCAGCTGCTCAAGCACTTCATTAATACGGCTATCCAGCTGCCACAGGTTCTGGTGATCGAGGATCTCCTGGATGCGCGCCATTTCGTTGAGGTTCTTTTCGCTCGGATCGGACATCACCTTATGGGAGATATCGTGATAGGCCCTTCAGGTATTCAGCCTGCTCCTCTACTCCTTCGGCGACGAAGTCATAAACGGTGCCCGCTACGTTACGCGGCGGATCCTGCTGCAGACGAGCGACGATCAGATCCTGCTCGTAAACCATGCGGCCGTCGTCTAACGGCAGCTCGCGATTAAGGATTTTCATCAGCGTGGATTTACCCGCGCCGTTACGGCCGACCAGACAAACGCGTTCGTTTTCTTCGATATGAAGTTCGGTGTTATCTAACAGCGGCGCGTCGCTAAACGACAGCCAGGCGCCGTGCATACTAATTAATGACATGACAATTAATCCTTGGCTTTGTGTGTGACAAGCCAGCAGTTATGAATCTGGCGATTACGGGCAAAATCCGGCGACAGGGTTTTCTGGGTTATCTCTTGTGCTTTCAATCCCAGCGTTTCCAGCCCGTCAAAATCCATTTTAAAGCCGCGTTTATTATTGGAGAACATTATGGTGCCGCCGCGGCGCAGCAGGCGTTTGAGGTTTTTCATCAGCCCGATGTGATCGCGCTGCACGTCAAAAGACTCTTCCATGCGTTTTGAGTTAGAGAACGTCGGCGGATCGATAAAGATCAGGTCGAACTGTTCATCCGTTTCGCTCAGCCAGCCCAGGCAGTCCGCCTGGATCAGACGATGATCGCGACCGCTCAGGCCGTTAAGACGCAGGTTGCGCTCGGCCCATTCCAGATAGGTACGGGACATATCCACCGTGGTGGTGGTTTTGGCGCCGCCGAGGCCGGCATGCACCGTGGCGCTGCCGGTATAGGCGAACAGATTAAGGAAGTCTTTGCCCTGGCTCATTTTGCCGAGCATATGGCGGGCGATACGGTGGTCGAGGAACAGGCCGGTATCAAGGTAGTCCGTCAGGTTGACCCACAGGCGCGCGTTGTATTCGCTGACTTCCATAAAGTCGCCCTTCTCACCCAGCTTCTGGTACTGGCTTTTGCCTTTCTGACGCTCGCGCGTTTTCAGAATCAGGCGGTTAGACGGCAGTTCAAGCACTGAAAGCGTGGCGGCGATGACGTCAAACAGACGCTGACGCGCTTTGTTAGCGTCCACCGTTTTCGGCGGCGCGTATTCCTGCACCACCACCCAGTCGCCGTAGCGGTCCACGGCTACGTTGTAGTCCGGCAAATCAGCATCGTATACGCGGTAACATTCAAGGCCTTCCTGGCGCGCCCACTTATCCAGCTTCTTAATATTCTTACGCAGGCGGTTGGCATAGTCTTCGGCAAGCTGGCCACCGGCCGCGCCGGACGCATTTTCCGCCAGCTGATAGTTTTTCTGCACGCAGTCAAGCGGGCCGTTTTTCGCTTTAAACTGGCGGTCGGCACGCAGCTGCAGGCAGCTTAGCAGATCCGGAGAGGCGCTAAACAGCGACAAATTCCAGCCGCCAAACTGGGTTTTCATATTGCGGCCCAGCAGGCTGTGCAGGGCGATCAGCGCAGGCTCGCTGTCCAGACGTTCGCCGTATGGCGGGTTGCTGACAACGGTCCCCGTTGGCCCTTCCGGCAGAGGGTTAGTGAGCTTAGCGACATCCTTCACCTCATAGCTGATGAGGTCGGCAAGCCCGGCGCGACGGGTGTTGGCGCGCGCGCGTTCAATCACGCGGGAGTCGTTATCGGAACCAAAGAAACGCGAAGCGTAGTCAGCAAGCCCTTTGCGCGCGCGCACCTGTGCTTCGGTGCTGACCTCTTTCCACCGTTCGACATCGTGTTTCGCCCAGCCCAGGAAGCCCCAGTGTTTGCGATGTAAGCCCGGAGCGCGATCGGTTGCGATCATCGCGGCTTCGATCAGCAGCGTGCCGGAGCCGCACATGGGATCGAGAAGCGGGGTACCCGGCTGCCAGCCGGAGCGCATAACGATCGCCGCCGCCAGGGTTTCTTTAATCGGCGCCGCGCCGGTGCCGTCGCGATAGCCGCGCTGGTGCAGGCCTTCGCCGCTTAAGTCCAGCGCGATGCTGGCGGTATCTTTATTCAGCCAGACGTTGATACGTAAATCCGGCTGCTCGCGGTCGACGTTCGGGCGCGGCAGATTTTTACGGGTGAAGGAGTCAACGATGGCATCTTTTACCTTCAGCGCGCCGTACTGGCTGTTACGAATGACCTCGTTCAGGCCGCTAAAGTGCACGGCAAAAGTCGCGTCCGGGCCAAAGATAGACGGCCAGTCGATAACCTGCACGCCGAGGTATAAATCCAGATCGCTGTAAACCTTGCACTCGCTAAGCGGCAGCAGGATGCGGGACGCAAGGCGGCTCCACATCAGGCTTTGGTAGACCAGACGAGAATCCCCCTGGTAATGTACGCCGCCCTGAACCACCTGGCAGCCTTGCGCGCCGAGGCCTTCCAGTTCAGTTTTTAACAGCTCTTCGAGCCCACGCGTCGTACTGGCAAACAGAGAATTCATATCGTCACTTATTGGTCAGAAAAAGAAAATAGTGGCGCATTATAGCTAATCCGCCACGCATGTCATAAAGTTGCCCTCTTATTATTTTTACAGGCATGGAGGGCGCCATGATCGTTTTATCTCAACTCTATATTCATCCGGTTAAATCAATGCGTGGACTAGCCCTCTCGCATGCGCAGGTTGCCGCCAGCGGCCTGGCGTTCGATCGTATTTTTATGATCGCCGAGCCGGATGGCACCTTTATTACCGCGCGCCAGTATCCGCAAATGGTGCTTTTTACTCCCGCACTGCTCCATGATGGCCTGTATCTCAGCGCGCCGGACGGCACCTCAGCGCAGGTCCGCTTTGCCGATTTCCAGCCGACGCCCGCCGCGACCGAAGTATGGGGCAACCACTTCACCGCGCTGATCGCGCCTGATGAAATCAACAGCTGGCTAAGCGGTTTCTTTTCGCGCCCTGTACAGCTGCGTTGGGTAGGCGAAGAGTTAACCCGTCGCGTTAAGCGCTATGCAGAGGTTCCTTTATCATTCGCCGACGGCTTCCCTTTTCTGCTGGCTAACGAGGGCCCTCGCTGCGCGATTTGCAAAACCGCTGCCCGGCAAGCGTGAAAATGACGCAGTTCCGTCCCAACATGGTGGTGACGGGAGCCCAGGCCTGGGATGAAGATACCTGGCAGGTGGTGCGCATAGGCGGTGTGACCTTTGATGTCGCCAAACCCTGCAGCCGCTGCATTTTCACCACGGTCAGTCCTGAAAAAGGTCGCAAGCATCCCTCAGGCGAACCCCTGGCAACGCTGCAAAGCTTCCGCACCGCGCTGGACAATGGCGATGTCGATTTCGGCCAGAACCTGATTGCGCGCAACAGCGGGGTTATTCGCGTCGGAGATGAGCTGGAGGTTCTCGCCCGCAAGCCCGCAAGAATTTATGGCGCAGGGCTGGTGGCGGAAAGTATTCAGCCGCAGGCCCAGCCGGAAAGCGCGGTGGCCATTGACTGGCAGGGCCAGGCTTTCCGCGGTAATAACCAGCAAATTCTTCTGGAGCAGCTTGAACAGCAGGGCGTTCGCGTTCCCTACTCCTGTCGCGCCGGAATTTGCGGAAGCTGCCGAATTCGGTTACTGGACGGGGAAGTGAAGGCGCTCAAGAAAAGCGCCATAGGCGCTGACGGCACGATTTTGTGCTGCAGCTGCGTGCCTGCGGGAGATGTAAGGCTGGAAAATCTTTAAACCGCCTGGTCAAGGCTGAGGCATATCGACTGCGGTCTCAGCCTGTCGTTCATTACCTTAATCGCATCGCCTAGCTGCATGGTGCGGCCCGCAAGCTGCAGGCCCGGCTGCGCCAGCAGGCAAAGCGCCGCGTTATCGCCGGTTTCAACCACCAGCAGATTCACCTGCTGCATATCTTCGCTTAGCCATACGCAGGGCCGCATCGCCAGGCGCGGGCTGCCAGCAATCCCCGTGGGAGATAAAGTGCCAGCTTTTCGGCATCTGCGGCTTGAGATAGCGAATAGCCACCAGCGCATTAAGCACCAGCTCGGCGCGATGTTCTTTGCTCAGCGGCAGGTCGCGGCATTTCTCGTCAAAGGAGAAAAACAGCGCGGCGTCATCGACACAAAAGCCAGCGTTTTCAAAGGCGTCAGGCGTAAGCATTTTACGCGAGAAACGGGAGCGAAAAATCATTCCATTGGCTAAATCGAGCATCATACGATCGTGCTCTTCATCAAAATACCAACGCCAGCTATCGTCCGGTTTTATCCGCATAATGCCCTGCCCTTTTGTTTATTCCGCAAACTTAAAACATCCTTATCGCCGTTTCGCTTATAGCCGTATTAATAAAAGACCATGATGATTAATTTAGCAACAGCATTGGAATATAAAGCAACCAAGGCTGAAAATAAAGCCCCGGCGGCCTGAGATGCAGGATCAGAGATGCGTGACGATTTCTTTAATCAGCGGCGGGCCTTTAAATATGAAACCGGAATAAATTTGAATAAGCGTTGCGCCGGCCGCCATTTTTTCGCGTGCCGCGATCGCCGAATCAATACCTCCGACGCCAATAATCGGCAAGCGGCCATTTAATTCCTGCGACAGGCGGCGAATAATTTCCGTACTTTTCAACTGCACAGGACGGCCGCTTAGCCCGCCGGCCTCATCGCAGTGCTTCATGCCCTGAACGAGGCTACGATCCAGCGTGGTGTTGGTGGCAATGACCCCATCAATATTATGGCGAACCAAGCTGTCGGCGACCTGGATCAGTTCCTCTACAGAAAGATCCGGCGCAATTTTAACCGCGATCGGCACATATTTATGGTGCAATTCCTGCAGCGTCTGCTGCTTATTTTTTATCGCGCTTAAAAGATCGTCCAGCGCTTCGCCATATTGCAGCGAACGTAAACCCGGGGTGTTGGGAGAGGATATATTGATCGCGATATAGCCCGCGTATGGATAAATTTTATCCATACAGATCAAATAGTCGTCTTTACCCTGTTCGACCGGCGTGTCTTTATTTTTGCCAATATTGATGCCGAGCACGCCGTCAAAATGGGCCTTTTTGACGTTCTCAACGAGGTTATCCACGCCAAGATTATTAAAGCCCATGCGGTTAATTAGCCCTTCGGCCGCTTCCAGACGGAAGATGCGCGGCTTATCGTTTCCCGGCTGCGGCCGGGGCGTAACGGTGCCGATTTCGATGGAGCCGAACCCCATCGCGCCCAGCGCATCAATGCATTCACCGTTTTTATCCAGGCCTGCGGCCAGGCCAAGAGGATTTTTAAAATTTAACCCCATGCAGGAAACCGGCTTAGCGGGAACCTTTTGACGCACCAGCCATTCGAGCGGCGTGCCCGTTACGCGGCGTAATTGCTGAAAAGTGACTTCATGAGCGCGCTCGGCATCGAGCTGGAAAAGGGCTTTACGAACGAAGGGGTAGTACATGAACTCTCCTGGATTCCGGTGTGCAAACCGGGGCCGTATTATTATCGATTACGTCGCTGATTGGAATTGACCTGCAACAAAAAAGCCCGCATAGAGGCAATCGTTTACCCTGTTTTCCCCTTCTTATGCATTTTTTGGCATTTGTTTATTGGATAAATCATTTAGTGGAATAACGCCTCTCTGCCACTATCGAACTCAATTGTTATCAAAGTTAACAGCAAGCTAACATTTAGTTATAAGGAGCCGAGATGCGTGTGATCACCCTTGCCGGAAGCCCCCGCTTTCCATCCCGTTCCAGCGCCCTGCTGGAGTATTCACGTGAAAAACTCAACGCGCTGGATGTAGAGGTGTGTCACTGGCATCTGCAAAATTTCGCGCCTGAAGATCTGCTGTACGCGCGTTTTGAAAGCCCTGCCCTGAAGGCGCTTATTGAGCAGCTTGAGCATGCCGACGGTCTGATCATCGCCACGCCCGTCTATAAAGCCTCCTTTGCCGGCGCGCTGAAGACGCTGCTGGATCTGCTTCCGGAACGCGCGCTGG
The DNA here is from genome assembly GCF_051307045.1 of Dryocola mayonis. Taxonomy (NCBI): domain Bacteria; kingdom Pseudomonadati; phylum Pseudomonadota; class Gammaproteobacteria; order Enterobacterales; family Enterobacteriaceae; genus Dryocola; species Dryocola mayonis. Next base: position 1,541,375 of record NZ_CP150452.1, on the reverse strand, counting down.
AAAAGAAAGTGGTGCTTCCTCTCGCCACCGGCGGCACGGTAGCCCACATGCTGGCGGTGGATTACGCCCTTAAGCCCGTCCTCAACGCCTTAAAAGCGCAAGAGATTCTTCACGGCGTTTTTGCCGACGACAGCCAGATTGCCGATTACCAGCATAAGCCGGTCTTTACCGCCAATTTGCAACAGCGTCTGGATACCGCGCTGGAAACGTTCTGGCAGGCCCTGCATCGCCGCGATTTCTCCGTCGCTTCTGCGTTTAGCCCGCAAGGAGTTGCTCATGTTTAATTTGTTAAAACGTACCGCGCCCTGGCTGGCCTTTGCCGGCATGCTGAGCCTGAGCGCGGCGGTAAATGCCGCGCAGCCGGCGCCGGATCATCTGCGCATCGGCTATCAAAAGGGTTCGGTGAGCATGGTGCTGGCGAAAAGCCATCAGTTTCTTGAGCAGCGCTACCCGCAAACAAAAATTTCCTGGATTGAGTTCCCCGCCGGTCCGCAAATGCTTGAGGCGCTGAATGTCGGCAGCATCGATCTGGGCAGCACCGGCGATATTCCGCCAATCTTCGCCCAGGCCGCCGGGGCGGATCTGGTTTATGTCGGTTCAGAGCCCGCCAAGCCAAAAGCCGAGGTCATTCTGGTGCCGGAAAACAGCCCGCTGAAAACCGTGGCCGATTTGAAGGGCCACAAGATCGCCTTCCAGAAAGGTTCCAGCTCGCACAACCTGGTGCTGCGCACCTTACAGAAAGCCGGGCTGAAATTTACCGATATCCAGCCTGCCTATTTGTCGCCGGCAGACGCGCGCGCCGCGTTTCAGCAGGGCAATGTCGACGCCTGGGCCATCTGGGACCCGTACTATTCCGCGGCCTTATTAAACGGCGGCGTGCGGGTGCTGTCTGACGGCAGCCAGATTAACCAGACGGGATCTTTCTATCTCGCCTCTCGCCCCTACGCCGAGAAGAACGGTGAATTCCTGCAGGGCGTGCTGAAAACATTCAGCGATGCCGACGCGCTGACGCGCACCCAGCGCCTGCAAAGCGTGACGCTGCTGGCGAAAACCATGGGCCTGCCGGAGCCGGTTATCGCCAGCTATTTCGATCACCGCCCGCCAAGCGAAATTACGCCGGTCAGCGCCGCAACCGCTGAAAAACAGCAGCAAACCGCCGACCTGTTTTATGACAACCGTTTAGTGCCGAAAAAAGTCGATATCCGCACCCGCATCTGGCAGCCCGCTGGCGCCGCAAAAGGAGATAAATCATGAGCCTCAATATGTTCTGGTTCTTACCAACCCACGGCGATGGCCATTACTTAGGCAGCAACGACGCCGCTCGCCCGGTCGATCACGGTTACCTGCAACAGATTGCTCAGGCTGCGGACAGGCTTGGTTTTACCGGCGTGCTTATTCCTACGGGGCGCTCATGCGAAGACGCCTGGCTGGTGGCCGCCTCGATGATTCCGGTCACCCAGCGGCTGAAATTCCTGGTCGCCCTGCGTCCGGGCGTCGTTTCGCCGACGGTGGCAGCGCGCCAGGCCGCAACGCTCGATCGTCTGTCAAACGGCCGCGCGCTGTTTAACCTGGTCACCGGCAGCGACCCTGAAGAGCTGGCCGGCGACGGCGTGTTCCTCAACCATACCGAACGTTACGAAGCCTCGGCTGAATTTACCCGTATCTGGCGCCGCGTGCTGGAAGGCGAAACGGTGGATTACGAAGGCAAGCATCTGCAGGTAAAAGGCGCCAGATTGCTCTTCCCGCCCGTACAGCAACCGCGTCCTCCGCTTTATTTTGGCGGTTCATCCGACGTGGCGCAGGAGCTGGCGGCAGAACAGGTGGATCTTTACCTGACGTGGGGCGAGCCGCCGCAGCTGGTGAAAGAGAAAATTGAGCAGGTTCGCGCCAGGGCCGCCGAACACGGGCGCACCGTAAGGTTCGGGATTCGCCTGCATGTGATCGTGCGTGAAACCAACGAAGAGGCCTGGCAGGCCGCAGATCGTCTGATTTCGCAGCTTGACGACGACACTATCGCCAAAGCGCAGGCCGCGTTTGCGCGCACCGATTCGGTTGGCCAGCACCGCATGGCGGCGCTGCACGGCGGCAGACGCGACAATCTGGAAATCAGCCCTAACCTGTGGGCCGGCGTAGGTCTGGTCCGCGGCGGTGCGGGAACGGCGCTGGTCGGCGACGGCCCGACGGTCGCCGCCCGCATTAATGAATACGCGGCACTGGGCATCGACAGCTTTATTTTCTCCGGCTATCCGCATCTGGAAGAGGCTTATCGCGTGGGCGAACTGCTGTTCCCTCATCTGGATATCGCCATTCCGGAAATTCCTCAGCCGCGTCAGCATTATGAGAAAGGTGAAGTGGTTGCTAACGACTTCATTCCTCGTAAAGTCGCGCAAAGCTAAGGGGAACAAAATGAGCAATAAGACACGTAAACTATTGTTCCGCCTTGCGCCCTGGGCGCTGCCGGTCGCCATTATCGTCTTCTGGCAGCTGGCCTCCTCGGTCGGCTGGCTTTCGACACGCATTCTGCCCTCACCGGAGGGCGTAGTGGTCACCTTCTGGAACCTCTCCGCCAGCGGCGAGCTATGGCAGCATCTGGCGATCAGCTCCTGGCGCGCGGCTATTGGTTTTAGCATCGGCGGATCGCTCGGTTTGATTCTCGGTTTAATCAGCGGGCTGTCGCGCTGGGGCGAACGCCTGCTGGATACCTCGATTCAGATGCTGCGCAACGTGCCGCACCTGGCGCTGATCCCGCTGGTTATCCTGTGGTTCGGCATCGATGAAACCGCCAAGATCTTCCTGGTGGCGCTCGGCACGCTTTTCCCGATTTACATTAATACCTGGCACGGCATTCGCAATATCGATCGCGGCCTGCTGGAAATGGCGCGCAGCTACGGCTTATCGGGCTTTAGCCTGTTTGCCCAGGTGATTCTGCCCGGCGCCCTGCCTTCTATCATGGTCGGCGTGCGTTTCGCCCTCGGCCTGATGTGGCTGACGCTTATCGTCGCCGAAACCATCTCCGCCAATTCCGGCATCGGCTACCTGGCGATGAACGCCCGCGAGTTTTTACAAACCGACGTCGTGGTCGTCGCCATTATTCTCTACGCCCTGCTCGGCAAGCTGGCCGATATCAGCGCACAGCTGCTGGAGCGCGTCTGGCTGCGCTGGCATCCGGCCTACCAGCTAAAAGAGGAAACCGTATGAATACCGCTCGTTTAAATCAGGGAACGCCGCTGCTGCTTGAAGGCGTAAGCAAAAGCTACGGCGATAAAACGATTCTCAATGAACTGGCGCTGCGCATTCCTGCCGGACAGTTCGTTGCCGTCGTCGGACGCAGCGGCGGCGGCAAAAGCACCCTGCTGCGCCTGCTTGCCGGGCTGGAAAACCCTAACGCCGGCTCGCTGCTGGCGGGCAACGCCCCGCTGCGCGAAAGCCAGGACGATACCAGATTAATGTTCCAGGACGCGCGTTTGCTGCCCTGGAAGTCCGTTATTGATAACGTTGGGCTGGGGCTGAAGGGCAACTGGCGCGACGCGGCCTGGCAGGCGCTGGAAGCCGTTGGCCTGGAAAGCCGCGCGAAAGAGTGGCCTGCGGCGCTTTCAGGGGGGCAGAAGCAGCGCGTGGCGCTGGCTCGCGCGCTGATACATCGTCCGGGCCTGCTGCTGCTGGATGAGCCGCTAGGCGCGCTTGACGCATTAACGCGTATCGAAATGCAGGAGCTGATCGTTTCTCTCTGGCAGGAACACGGTTTTACCGTCCTGCTGGTGACGCACGACGTCAGCGAAGCGGTGGCCATGGCCGATCGCGTGCTGCTGATTGAGGACGGGAAAATTGGCCTGGATTTAACGGTGGATTTACCTCGTCCGCGCCGCCTGGGCTCGGTAAGGCTGGCGGAGCTCGAATCGCAGGTGCTTGAACGGGTGATGACGCGCCAGGTTGAGGAACCGGCGCGCGTGGAACGCACCGGTTAAGACAGCGCCGGGTGGCGCGTGGCTACCCGGCCTGTTCCGGCAGATCCGCAGGGTGGATAAGCGGCAGCGCCATCCACCCTACAAAATCCTTTACGCTAGCGCCTTGCTGATTTTTTCGAACAGATCGCCGGAGAGATTTTCCAGCCCTTTTAGCTGCTCCAGCGCGGCGCGCATCATTTCCTGCCGCTTCTCGTCATAACGTTTCAGACGAATCAATGGCTCAATCAGGCGTGAAGCCACCTGCGGATTACGGCGGTTCAGCTCGCTTAGCATCTCCACCATAAACTGGTAGCCGCTGCCGTCCAGCGCGTGGAACGCCGCCGGGTTGCCTGCCGCGAAGGCGCCGATCAGCGAACGGATGCGGTTCGGGTTGCCGAGGCTGAACGAACGGTGGTTCAACAGCTCGCGCACCTTGCTCAGCGTATTGGCCGCCGGGCTGGTCGCCTGCAGAACAAACCATTTGTCCATCACCAGGCCGTCCTGATGCCACTGCTCGTCGTACTTCGCCAGCAGCGCTTCACGGCACGGCAGCTGCGCTGCAACGGCCGCTGACAGCGCGGCAATCGCATCGGTCATGTTGTCCGCCGCTTCATACTGAGCGCGCACCAGCTGTTCGGCCAGCTCCTGCTCACCAAACGCCAGATAACGCAGGCAGGTATTACGCAGCGCGCGTTTGCCGATGTCCGCATGCTCAACGCGATAGGCGTCAAGCTTGTGGGCATGGTAAATAGCGAGGAACTCGTCCGCTAGCTCCGTGGCCCAGCGTGCGGGTCAGCGCTTCGTGAACCTCAGAGATAGCGACTGGATCGATAATCTGGAACAGCTCGGCGATTTCGTTCTGCGAAGGCAGCGTGAGGATTTCAGCAGCCAGCGCCGGATCGATTTTCTCATCCAGCAACACGGCGCGGAAAGCGTCGGCCACATGCAGCGGCAGCGATAGCGGCTGCTTCTGCTGGCTGCGGTTCACGTTCAGCTTAATGTAGGTCGCCAGCAGGCTTTGCGCCGCGTCCCAGCGGGAGAAATCGTTGCGGGCGTGGCGCATCAGGAAGGTCAGCTGCTGATCGCTCCAGTTGTATTCCAGTTTTACCGGCGCGGAAAACTCGCGCAGCAGGGATGGAACGGGCTGGAAGTAGACGTTATCGAAGACAAACGTTTGTTCCGCCTGGGTCACATTCAGCACGTGATGAACCGGATGGCCGCCTTTTTGCAGCGGGATAACTTTGCCTTCGTTGTCATACAGTTCGATATCGAACGGGATATGCAACGGCTGTTTTTCCTGCTGTTCGGCGGTCGGCGGCGTCATCTGGCTGATGGTAAGCGTGTACTGCTCGGTTGACGGATTGTAGTCATCACGCACGCTGACGACCGGCGTACCGGCCTGGCTGTACCAGCGGCGGAAATGCGACAGATCCACGTTGGAGGCGTCTTCCATCGCCTGCACGAAATCGTCGCAGGTCGCGGCGCTGCCGTCATGACGCTCGAAGTAAAGCTGCATGCCTTTCTGGAAGTTCTCTTCGCCGAGCAGCGTGTGCAGCATGCGAATGACTTCTGACCCTTTCTCATACACCGTCAGGGTGTAGAAATTATTCATTTCAATGACTTTGTCCGGACGAATCGGGTGCGCCATCGGGCTTGCGTCTTCGGCAAACTGCATCGCGCGCATGGTGCGCACGTTCTGAATACGGTTAACGGCGCGCGACCCCAGGTCGGAGCTAAATTCCTGATCGCGGAAGACGGTCAGGCCTTCTTTGAGGCTCAGCTGGAACCAGTCGCGGCAGGTGACGCGGTTGCCGGTCCAGTTGTGGAAGTATTCATGGCCGATAACGCGTTCGATATCTAGGTAATCTTTATCGGTGGCGGTTTGCGCGCGCGCCAGCACGTATTTGGAGTTAAAGATGTTAAGGCCTTTGTTCTCCATCGCGCCCATGTTGAAGAAGTCCACGGCCACAATCATATAAATATCGAGATCGTACTCCAGGCCAAAGCGGGTTTCGTCCCACTTCATGGACGCCTTCAGCGAGGTCATCGCCCAGCCGGCGCGGTCCAGGTTGCCGCGGTCGACAAACAGCTCCAGCGCGACGTCGCGGCCGGAGCGGGTTTTAAAGCTGTCGCGCAGCACGTCGAAATCACCCGCCACCAGCGCAAACAGATAGCAGGGTTTCGGGAACGGATCCTGCCACTGCACCCAGTGACGGCCGTTTTCCAGCTCGCCTTCAGCAATGCGGTTACCGTTAGAGAGCAGATAAGGATATTTTGTTTTATCGGCGATGATTTTGGTGGTGAAGCGCGCAAGCACGTCCGGGCGGTCCAGATACCAGGTAATGTGGCGGAAGCCTTCGGCCTCGCACTGGGTGCAAAGCGCTTCGCCTGACTGATATAAGCCTTCAAGCGCGGTGTTCGCCGCCGGGCTGATTTCATTCACGATGCTCAGCAGGAAATGGTCCGGCAGCTGTTCAAGCACCAGCGCCCCCTCTTCCAGACGATAGTGTTCCCAGGCTTTGCCGTCCACGTGAATGCTGACCAGAGTAAGGTCGCCGCCGTCAAGGCGCAACGCGGCCCGGGCATTGCCCTGACGGCTTACTTTACTGATGGCGGTGACCAGGGTTTTTGTGGCATCCAGGTCAAAGGTCAAATCGATGTCGCTAATCGTGTAGTCCGGCGCACGGTAGTCGTGGCGGTATTTGGCTTGTGGCTGTTGTGTCATAAAAAACCTTATACATCGTCCGTAAGTTATCGCAGTTCAGTCTATTCCTGTTGCGTTAATGTTGCCACGCAGAATCATCATCTTTTGCGGGCTAATGGCTCTGTTTGCAACATTCCGCTAACCTGCGGCACAAAATGCCCTCGACCCGAAACCGGCCTTGTGTTGTGATCCGGCTTTAATAAACAGATAATCAGGGTATACTCCTGCGTCTTTATCTGCTTTTAGCCCCTGATGGAAACGCTCCTGTGAGAGGATGCTAGCTACGCGCCATGACACGATACGCTTCCCCGATTTTGCAAACGCTTCTGGATACTGACGCCTATAAGCTGCATATGCAGCAGGCGGTATTCCACCGTTATCACGACGTGAGCGTCGCGGCCGAGTTTCGCTGCCGCGGTGACGATCTGCTGGGTATTTATGCAGACGCAATCCGTCAACAGGTCGATAATATGCAGCGCCTCGCGCTCAGCGACGAGGAGTTCGCCTGGCTTGAGGGGCTTCCTTTCTTTGAGGCGGATTACCTCGCCTGGCTGCGCACTTTCCGCTACGACCCGGCCCAGGTTGAAATCACCAATAATAAAGGCCATCTGGACATTCGTCTGACCGGCCCATGGCGTGAAGTCATCATGTGGGAAGTGCCGCTGCTGGCCGTGATTAGCGAAGTGGTGCACCAGCATCGCTCTCCTGAGGTTACCCCGCACACGGCGCTGGAACATCTGGAAAGGAAGCTGCTGCAGTTTAAAGAGCTGACGGCGGACATCGATCTGTCGGCATTCCGCCTGATGGATTTCGGCACAAGGCGCCGCTTCTCCCGCGAAGTGCAGGAGGCCATCGTCGGCCGCCTGCGGCAGGAGCCCTGGTTTGTCGGCACCAGCAATTACGATTTGGCCCGCCGCCTGAACCTGACGCCGATGGGAACCCAGGCGCACGAATGGTTCCAGGCGCATCAGCAGATCAGTCCGGTGCTGGCCAACAGCCAGCGCGCGGCTCTGCAGGCCTGGCTGGATGAATACCCGAACCAGCTAGGCATCGCCCTTACCGACTGCATTACCATGGACGCCTTCCTGCGCGACTTTGGCCCGGCATTCGCTACAAGCTACCAGGGCTTACGCCACGACTCCGGAGATCCGGTTGAATGGGGTGAGAAAGCCATTGCGCACTATCAGCAGCTGGGTATCGATCCGCTCAGCAAAGTGCTGGTCTTTTCCGATAATCTGGATTTGCCAAAAGCCGTCGAGCTGTATAAGCACTTTGCCTCGCGCATCAATCTGAGCTTCGGTATCGGTACGCGGCTGACGTGTGATATTCCGCAGGTTAAGCCGCTGAATATCGTCATCAAGCTGGTGGAGTGCAACGGCAAACCGGTCGCCAAACTCTCCGACAGCCCGGGCAAAACTATTTGCCACGATAAAGCCTTCGTGCGCGCCCTGCGTAAAGCCTTCGATTTGCCGCTGGTTAAAAAAGCCAGCTGAATCAAACCGGGTCCATAAACTGTATTTGTCTGGTTTATGGACCTCTCTTCTTTATTTCTGCAAACGGATGCGATTTCTGCTTGTCTGATGGCGCGCGACAGGTAACATAGATATCCCCCAATTGTGGGTAACTATTTTTTTTGTCATTGACCATTTAATAGAGAGAAAACTATGAGCGTTGTGCCTGTAGCCGACGTACTCCAGGGCCGCGTTGCCGTTGACAGTGAAGTCACCGTGCGCGGGTGGGTGCGTACTCGAAGAGATTCAAAAGCTGGTATCTCCTTCCTTGCCGTCTATGACGGTTCCTGCTTCTCTCCTGTACAGGCCGTCATCAATAATACTCTGCCCAATTACAATGAGGACGTGCTGCGCCTGACTACCGGCTGCTCCGTTGTCGTTACCGGCAAAGTGGTGGAATCTCTCGGTCAGGGCCAGAGCTTTGAAATTCAGGCCACCAGCGTAGAAGTCAGCGGCTGGGTGGACGATCCGGATACCTATCCGATGGCGGCAAAACGCCACAGCATCGAATATCTGCGTGAAGTTGCGCACCTGCGTCCGCGCACCAACATGATCGGCGCGGTGGCGCGCGTTCGCCATACGCTGGCGCAGGCGCTGCATCGCTTCTTCCACGAGAACGGCTATTTCTGGGTTTCAACCCCGCTGATTACCGCTTCCGATACCGAAGGCGCCGGTGAAATGTTCCGCGTTTCAACCCTTGACCTCGAAAACCTGCCGCGTACCGAGGCGGGTAAAGTCGACTTCGACAAAGACTTCTTCGGCAAAGAAGCGTTCCTGACCGTATCCGGCCAGCTGAACGGCGAAACCTATGCCTGCGCGCTGTCTAAGGTGTATACCTTCGGCCCGACGTTCCGCGCGGAAAACTCCAACACCAGCCGCCACCTGGCGGAGTTCTGGATGCTGGAGCCAGAAGTTGCCTTTGCCAACCTGGACGACGTCGCGGGCCTGGCAGAAGCCATGCTGAAGTATGTCTTTAAGGCGGTGCTGGATGAGCGCATGGACGACATGCAGTTCTTCGCCGAACGCGTTGATAAAGATGCGGTTGAGCGTCTGCAGCGTTTCATCGAGGCTGACTTCGCCCAGGTCGATTACACCGATGCGGTCGCCATCCTTGAGAAATGCGGTCAGAAGTTCGAAAACCCGGTTTACTGGGGCGTCGATCTTTCTTCCGAGCATGAGCGTTACCTGGCTGAGCAGCACTTCAAGGCGCCGGTGGTGGTGAAAAACTATCCGAAAGACATTAAGGCCTTCTATATGCGCCTTAACGAAGACGGTAAAACCGTTGCCGCGATGGACGTGTTAGCCCCGGGCATCGGTGAAATTATCGGCGGCTCCCAGCGTGAAGAGCGTCTGGACGTGCTGGACGCGCGCATGGCTGAAATGGGTCTGAATAAAGAAGACTACTGGTGGTATCGCGATCTGCGTCGTTACGGCACCGTGCCGCACTCAGGTTTCGGTCTCGGCTTTGAGCGTCTGATTGCCTATGTTACCGGCGTTCAGAACGTGCGTGACGTGATTCCGTTCCCGCGTACTCCGCGCAACGCGAACTTCTAAAACCGCCGTTTTTATCCAGGGCCAGCGTCGCTGGCCTTTCTTTTGCGCAGCCGACAAAGCTTGTTTTACTTCAACGCAAGTTAAACAAACGTCAATTACAACCCCATTTCGCCGCTTCACCGTAACGAATTATGTCTGTGACATATTCCCTCACAAAATTACCCCTCTTTTTGCCACAGCCTCGTTAAATTAGCTTGCTTAGCATATTTGCGTAAATTTTGCACAGATGTCTGGACATCCAAAAACGCAACAAAAAATATGCAAATGTAAATGAAAGGTAGCGATATTTTTTCATTATGCGGATTAAACATAAGTAATTCATATATATAAGTTAGGGATCGCTAATTAATTGACCAAACCCGATCGAAATTTGAGTTGGTTCACAAAGTTCCCAAAAATACATATTTAGTTACACATATTTTCTTTTGGTTACTCAGTTTAGACATTTGTAGCACTTTCAGGCTAGCGAAACGGTTTCATGGATGGAAAGATGCCTGACAGATACAGAAAGACACCAAACTCTCAGCAATAGTTCCGTAAAGAATTATTGACGGCAGTGGCAGGTGTTCATAAAAACCAATGAGGGTAATAAATAATGATGAAGCGCAACATTCTGGCAGTGGTTATCCCTGCTCTGCTGGTAGCCGGTGCAGCTAACGCTGCAGAAATCTATAACAAAGACGGCAACAAAGTAGACCTGTACGGTAAAGCTGTAGGTCTGCATTATTTCTCTAAAGACAACGGCGACAACAGCTACGGCGGCAACGGCGACCAGACCTATGCGCGTCTGGGCTTCAAAGGCGAAACTCAAATTAATGACCAGCTGACCGGTTACGGCCAGTGGGAATACCAGTTCTCTGGTAACAGAGCTGAATCTGAAGGTACCGCAGGTAGCAAAACCCGTCTGGCCTTTGCCGGTCTGAAATTCGGCGATGCAGGTTCTTTCGACTACGGTCGTAACTACGGTCTGGTTTATGACGCAATCGGCGTTACCGATATGCTACCAGAATTCGGCGGTGACACAGCTCCAAGCGATAACTTCTTCGTTGGTCGTAGCGGTGGTCTTGCAACTTACCGTAACAGCGACTTCTTCGGTCTGGTTGACGGCCTGAACTTCGGCGTTCAGTACCTGGGCAAAAACGAACGTACCGACGTTGCTAAATCCAACGGCGACGGCTGGGCAACTTCTTTAAGCTATGACTTTGAAGGCTTCGGTATCGTAGGCGGTTACGGCGCAGCAGACCGTACCAACGCTCAAGAAGCTGACGGCAACGGTGAAAGAATTGAGCAGTGGGCAACCGGCCTGAAATACGATGCGAACAACATCTACCTGGCAGCTCTTTACGGCGAAACCCGTAACGCAACCTACATCAGCGACGTTGGCTTCGCTAACAAAACTCAGGACTTCTCTGTTGTAGCACAGTACCAGTTCGACTTCGGTCTGCGTCCGTCCATCGCTTACTACAAATCTAAAGCGAAAGACGTTGCTGGCGTTGGCAGCGCGGATTACATCAACTACATCGAAGTTGGCGCGACCTACTACTTCAACAAAAACATGTCCACCTACGTTGATTACATCATCAACCAGATCGACAGCGACAACGCCCTGGGCGTTGCTACCGATAACACCACTGCGGTGGGTATCGTTTACCAGTTCTAATTATTCGACAGCTTCGTTGTCTGAATATAAGAGAAACAGGGCTTCGGCCCTGTTTTTTTATGCCTGAAAAGCGAAAAAAACCGGCCCGCGCCGCCGGCTATTTCTTTTTGTCGCAAACGGTTGGCATTTGTGAAAACAGCGGTTAACCTGAGAGCGTTTCCCCCTCGATATCACAATGGAACCTTGTCATGTTTGAGAACATTACCGCTGCTCCTGCCGATCCCATTCTTGGTCTGGCAGACCTGTTTCGCGCCGACGACCGCCCAACCAAAATTAACCTCGGCATTGGGGTTTATAAGGATGAAACGGGTAAAACACCGGTTCTGACCAGCGTCAAAAAAGCCGAAGCTTATCTGCTGGAAAACGAAACTACCAAAAACTACCTGGGTATTGATGGTATTCCTGAGTTTGGTCGCTGCACCCAGGAACTGCTGTTTGGCAAAGGTAATGCAATTAGCGAAACCGGCCGTGCACGCACGGCGCAGACGCCAGGCGGCACCGGCGCGCTTCGCGTCGCGGCTGACTTCCTTGCGAAAAACACTTCCGCTAAGCGCGTATGGGTAAGCAATCCAAGCTGGCCAAACCACAAAGGCGTATTTAACTCCGCCGGCCTGGAAGTCTGCGAATATGCTTATTACGACGCTGAGAATCATGCTCTGGACTTCGACGGGCTGGTAAACAGCCTGCAGGCGGCGCAGGCGGGTGACGTTGTGCTGTTCCACGGCTGCTGCCATAACCCAACCGGTATCGATCCAACTTTAGAACAGTGGCAGGCGCTGGCGAAAATGTCGCAGGAAAAAGGCTGGCTGCCGCTGTTTGATTTCGCCTATCAGGGCTTTGCCCGCGGTCTGGAAGAAGACGCCGAAGGCCTGCGCGTCTTTGCCGCGGGTCACAAAGAGCTGATTGTTGCCAGCTCCTACTCTAAGAACTTCGGTCTGTACAACGAGCGCGTAGGGGCCTGTACGCTGGTGGCTTCCGATGCCGATACCGTTGACCGCGCGTTCAGCCAGATGAAATCCGTTATTCGAGCGAACTACTCTAACCCGCCGGCGCACGGCGCCTCCGTGGTGGCAACCATCCTGAGCAATGAAGCCCTGCGCACGCTGTGGGAACAGGAGCTGACCGATATGCGTCAGCGCATTCACCGCATGCGTCAGCTGTTCGTGAATACGCTGCAGGAAAAAGGCGCCAACCGTGACTTCAGCTTTATCATCAACCAGAACGGCATGTTCTCATTTAGCGGCCTGACGAAAGAACAGGTTCTGCGCCTGCGCGAAGAGTTTGGCGTCTACGCCGTGGCTTCCGGCCGCGTCAACGTTGCCGGCATGACGCCGGACAACATGGCGCCGCTGTGCGAAGCTATCGTTGCCGTTCTCTAGAGCCGAAATAGAAAAAGAGCCGCTTAAAGCGGCTCTTTTTTTACCAGACCGGGAGTTCATCCTGCAAGAAAGGATTGTGCAAACGTTCGTAGCCCAGCGTGGAAAGCGGGCCGTGGCCTGGAATAAAGGTGACGTCATCCCCAAGCGGTAATAGCTTACGCTTAATGGAGTCGATCAGCGCCGCATGATCTCCCTGCGGGAAGTCGCTGCGCCCTACTCCACCTTTAAATACCACATCGCCGGAAACCAGCAGTCTGGCTTTATCATCAAAGAAAACGATGTGCCCCGGCGTATGCCCCGGGCAATGCAGCACCTGCAGGGTGATGTTGCCGACGGAGACGGTTTCGCCTTCCTCAAGCCAGCGGTCCGGCGTCAGCGGCAAGCACTCATCCAGGCCAAACATCCGGCTTTGAGCGGGCAATCCCTGCAGCCAAAAATCATCCGCTTTTTGCGGTCCGACAATCGGCACCCCGTAATGTGCGGCCAGTTCTGCGGCTGCGCCTACGTGGTCAAGATGGCCGTGGGTTAGCAGGATCTGACCTACGGTCACGCCTTTAGCCGCCGCTTCCTTGATTATCTTCTGCGCTTCGCCGCCGGGATCCACTACGGCCGCCTGGCGGGTTTCTTCACACCAGATCAGAGAACAGTTCTGGGCAAAAGCAGTTACCGGGATGATGTGATAATTCATGCTGCTCCATTACCGGCAACGCACGCCGGATTTCGTTGTTTTACCAGTGCCGCAACGGCCCGGTATCAATATGCACAAAGTTGCTACGCGGGTAATATCCTACACCACCTGAGCGCAGAGATAATGCAGCTTTGCGAACATTGCTTAACGAAATCCCTTCAATATGGAAATCCATTGCCTGCCCTTTGGTGTGGTAGCTTTTTTTCGCCACGCCACTGCTATGAGCGCGCAATTCGTTATTGGTATCAAGCGAGCGGTAACCGGAGATCAGCTGCACGGGTTTGTTGGTGCCTAACAGCCCCTGCAAACGATAAAGCTGGTCGAACAAGTTGGGATCGATGGCCTTAACTTTGTTCGCGCGAAAGTCACGGAAGAAATGGTTAAGCCTGGCTAATTCATCCTGAATATAGCCTCTGCCATCGAAGAACTCGGCTTTTAACGTCTCACCGGTGTGGAGATTATTAAGAGTTAAAATGCGCGGGCGCGGAGTCGAGAGGGTTGCAAACGCCTGCGTAGGAAGCAGAGCGGCACCCAAAGCCACGCTGCCCAACGCCAGCAGCTTGCGGCGATTAGCGTCAAATTTATCCATGATGTCCAGGTCTACAGGTAAAAAGTGGTCGAATAATATGCACTTCTGGCGCACTGCCCGCACCTTAACTGGCAAACAACCCTGAGTCAAGGCGCCGCAAAACCCAGATAAACCGGGCCCTGCGAGGGACCCGGCTGGGTATTGCACCTAGTACGACCACTAATTCATTAGTATTACTGCATTTACCTGATTAATAGCCCAGCTTTTGTAAGGATTTGTGCGCCAGATCGCGCGGCGAGATCATAATTGTAAATATCTGTACGGAACTGGGTTCGTCCGTCTTCGCCGACAAAGGCGGTCAAATAGTAAAGGTTGACCGGAATAGTCTGGCGAATATTGACGTACTTCGTACTGCCCTCTTTGAGCTGGCTTGAAATACGCGTATCGTTCCAGCCCGCATCCTGCAGCAGCATATTTGCCAGTTCAGAGGCCTTGTTGACGCGAACGCAGCCGGAGCTTAGCGCTCGCGCGTCCTTCTGGAACAGGTTGTGGTTCGGCGTATCGTGCAGATAGATAGCGTCAGAGCTCGGCATATTGAATTTATAACGCCCTAACGAGTTCTGCGTGCCCGGTTTCTGCTGGAAACGGAAGGGTAAATTGCTGGCGGTAATGGTTTGCCAGTCCACATGATAAGGATCGATGGCTTCCGCATTATTGCTCCAGCCGCGCAGCACGCTGTAGCCATGGCGGTCCAGGTAGCCCGGATCCTGGCGAACTTTCGGCAGAATATCGTTACGCGCCAGCGTATTCGGCACGTTCCACGGCGGGTTAACCACCACGTTATTCAACGCGCTGCTCATCATCGGCGTTTTACGATCCGGACGCCCGACGATGACGCGGGACGCCAGCGCTTCGCTGCCGTTGAGGTAATACACCAGCGAGTAGTTGGGAATATTCACCATGATGCCGGTATCAAGCTTGTTTGGCAGCAGGCGCAAACGCTGAATGTTCAGCGCCACAAGCGAGGCGCGCTGCTGCGGCGTGACGTTCAGCCAGTCGCGGGTGAGCTGGCCGATTGAGCCGTCCGCCCCCAGGCCCTGCCATTTCTGGAAGCGCTTCACGCCTTCGACCAGTTCGCGGCTATAAGCGCTGCGTACCGCGGCGGAAGACTTTTTCTTCGATCCGGCGACAGCGGCCGGAGACCTCCGGCTTTGGCCTTCGTCTTCGACAGCAATCGCCGACGGGCTAACCGCGGCCGCGGTCTGCGTATTGGTGCTCTCGTCACCGGGGAGCGAAATTACCGGTTCGGCCTGCAGCATGCCGCTTCTGGCGAGGATTTCGCGCAGCGCGGGAATATCGTTACTCCATTGTCCCGGGCGCAGCGTCTCTTTACCGGTGAGCTGCGGCCACGGACGAGTGTCACCCAGCAGGTGCACCAGAGACTGATGCATGCGCGCATACTGCGGATGCTGGGGCGCGAGCGTGGCGATAAAGCTCACTAAGGTTCCTTGATCGACGGCCACCTGCCACTGGTTAATAACGGACAAAGGCGCGGTCTGCATTTTGTAAGGCCTGGTGCTGTACAACCAGCGGTTGCCTTCGGTTGGAATGCCGGAGACAAACTGCAGGTAGCCCATCATGGCGTCAGAAAGCACCACGTCGCGCGCCATGCCGGTCACCGAAGGATCGGTCAGCAGTTCCACCCAGGTGGTGAACTGAGGCTGAATACCGGCGATAGCCAGCTCGGCCAGCTGCTGCTGGAATGCCTGCACCGCATCGCGGTTATCCCACATCGGCTTCATATCCCGCGCGGCATAGAATGCGGAAAGCGCATTCAGGTAGACGGGCGCATATCCCGCAGGCAGTTCGGAAAGCAGCTGTGAACGGCTTTGCGCCACGGACATCGTGGCTGAATTAAGCGGCACGGTGCCCGCCATCGCCGCCGTAGCGGCAGACTGAGCTAACGGCTGCTCAAGCGCGGTAGGCTGCGGCGCCGTTACGGCAGAACTATCGGAAGGAACCACGGCAGGCTCTTGCTCTTGCGCCTGCGCCGTAAACAGTGGAGCCAGACCGAGCGCGAGGCAACAACCGATCGCCGACGCTCTAAAACCGTGCATTTTCATAAGCAACATCCTTTGCCCCCTGTTTAACTGTTTATCGTAACCGGCGTTTCGCCTGGTTGTTTTAACAGTATATAAACAGTAAAAACCAATTACCCGTATAAATGTAAAGAAAATTAAAGCTTAAGAAGATTCCCGATCAAAAAAGCGGGCTGTCGCCCGCTGTTAAACATAAGAAAAGATGCAGGATCAGGAGACGTCCGCCGTGCCCGGTAAAGCCTCCGTCAGCGGCGCGGCAAAGCCCCGCAGGCCGACAACATGAACGTGCTCATGGTTGTTAAAGACCTTACGAACCAGCTTATAGGTGGTTCCTTTTTCCGGACTGATGTTCTCCGGCGCCGCGATAATCAGCTGCATTTCCAGCCGTTCGCACAGCTCAAACAGCGTGGCGATGGACTTGGCGTCCAGACGGGCGGCTTCATCAAGGAACAGCAGGCGGCAAGGCGAGATGTCTTTGCCGCGCAGGCGTCGCGACTCCTCTTCCCAGCTCTGCACGACCATCACCAGAATCGACATCCCGGTACCGATAGCCTCGCCGGTAGAAAGCGCGCCGCTTTCCGCACGCAGCCAGCCGTCCGTACCGCGGTTAACCTCCACTTCCATCTCAAGATAGTTGCGGTAGTCCAGCAGCTCCTCGCCGATGGTTTGCGGCGTACGCTGGCCCATATCGATTTGCGGATTCAGGCGCTGGTAGAGCTTCGCCAGCGCTTCGGAGAAGCTCAGACGGTTGCTGTTAAACAGATCCTGATGCTGCTCATGCTGTTCGGAAAGCACGTTTAGCAAGGTAGCGTGCGTTTCACGAACGTTCACGTTCAGCCGTACGCTGTTAACCTGGCCGAAGGAGACGCTTTGCAGCCCCTGGTTCAGCATGCGGATGCGGTTCTGCTCGCGCTGAATGGTTTTACGAATGATATTCGCCACGCTGCGGGAGCTTATCGCCAGCTTCTGCTCGCGCGAGGTCAGCTCTTCGGTCAGACGGCCCAGCTCGATTTCCATCTGTTCGATGGCTTCGACCGGATCGTCGGTACGGATAATATCCTGACGGATACGCTCGCGCAGGTGCTGATAGACCGCCACGAAGAACTGAATTTTACGCTCCGGACGTTTTGGATCTTCCGACATACGCAGCACGTCGCGTAAATGCTCATTATCCGCCACGGCCAGGCGCAGCGCGCCAAGCGCCTTATCGGACATGGAACGCAGCTCGTCGCCGCTCTGGTAGGCCAGCTCGCGACGGTGCAGACGGCGCTCCACGCCGTTGTCTTTCACCATGCGCATCACCGCGCACCAGCCCGCTTTCGCCGTCACTACGTGTTCGCGCATTTCGAAATAGCCGCGCTCCAGCTGCTTGAGCTTGCGGGTCAGGTTGCTCATTTCCGCTTCGCAGTAGGTCAGCGCTTTTTCAAGCTGGTTACGACGGGAGCGGTTGTTGCTCAGCGCGGTATGCAGCTCATCGCGACGGATGCGGGCACGCTCTTCTGCGCCGCTGTCCGCGCGCACGCCGATGTCCTGCAGCTCTTTATGCAAATCGTTAAGCAGTTCTTTCTTGGTATCGAAAGAGCTTTTCAGCGAGGCCATCAGCTGGCTGAACTGGCTGAGCTGCTGCGCGTGGCTGCGCAGCAGCTCACGGCACCGCGTGCGTTCCGCTTCCGCCTGTTCCAGACGGCGGCGCAGTTTTTCATTCAGATCGCTATTGCCGTCCAGCATGGCTGCGGAATCGGAATAGCTAAAGTGCGCGCGGCGCTGCACCACTTCCGTTAACGCAAACGCCTGCTGACGCGCGTCGCGCTGGATTTGCCGGGCGTACTGGTAATCTTCTTTTAACTGCTCAAACTGTTCCGGATCGCTTTGCAGAACCGAGGCAACCGCTTCGAGTTTGGCCAGCTGGCTGCCGTGCTGATGGATAAAGCGCGCCGCTTCTTCGGCTTCCATCAGGCGCTCGCGAATTTCGTCGCAGCGGTCCGCCAGGGTGTCGTCGTTGAGCAGGCTGACGCGCGGCAGCAGGCGGTTTAGCTGCGCCACGCCCTCTTTTGCCAGATCGAACTGCTGGCGCTGCTGCTGGTTGTCGTTTTCATGGCTGCTGATGGCGCGCTCGATTTCACCGCGACGGGCGTTGAGCTGACGAATTTCCTCTTCAGGATCTTCGTCAAAGGCCCACGCCCAGATGCTGGCCGATAAAGCGGCTGAACGCCTGGTGCAGGCGCTGGGATTTCTGCACGTCGAACGACAGCGTGGCGAAGCGTTCCGCCAGCGTTTCGCGCTCTGCGTGCAGATTTTCGAGACGGTTTTCACGGGCCGCGCGGCCAAACAGCGGCAGCTCCGGCAGGCGGGAATAGCGCCACTGGCGCTCGGCGGTTTTCACCAGCACCGCGGCATTCATTTCTTCCACGGTGAACACGCTGTCATCGAAGGAGGACGGGTCCCCTTCAATCAGATACAGGTCTTCCGGACAGTCTTCCAGGTTTTCGAGCTGTTCGCGGACCAGGGATAAATCCGGCACCACGATGGCGTGTCGGGACGGGCCATACAGCGCCGAGAAGTAAGGGGCGTCATCAAGGCTGATGTCGTCGTAAATCTCTGAGAGCAGTACGCCGCCAAAGCGTTCTGCCAGAGCGTTCAGCCGCGGGTCTTCCGCGCCGCCCGGCTGGCTCAGGCGTTCGATTTCTTCGTCTACGGCGCTTTTACGCGCCCCGACCTCATCGCGCTCAACGGTGGTTTCACGCTCGCGCTCCAGCAGCTGCTGCATGTATTCAGTTACCTGCTGGCTGCTTTCGAACTCTTCGTTGCTTTGCTCGCACAGCTGGTTGAGGCTGGTTTGCGCGGCTAACCAAATCGGCGCGCGCAGGGTCAGGCGTTTCATGCGCGCCTGAATTTGTTCCTGTTCCTGACGCAGGGAAACGCGCTGCTCGCTCGCTTCGGATACGCCCTGCTGCAGCGTCGCGATACGTTCTTCCAGCTCTTCATGCAGCGCTTCCAGGTCTTCGGGATCGAAGCGTTTGCCCTGGCGTTTGCAGAACTCAGCCAGCAGGCGCTCGGCCTCCTGCTGCTCGCGCAGGCGCTGCTCAAGCTCGGTAAGACGCATGCGCAGCGGCTGAACCTGTTCGGTCAGATGACGCTGATTATTGCTGTCGCGCAGTAACTCGCGCGCGGCTTCCCAGGCCTCGCTGCGGCTTACCGGGCCGCTGATCGCAGCGACAAGCTGGTAAGCATGCTCAAACTGGCTGTGCGCCGTTTGCGCCACGCTCATTTTCTGCTCCAGCGTCAGCAGTTTTTCCGTCGCTTCCTGCTCTTTGGCCTGGAAGGTATCCAGCCATTCGTCCGCGCTGTCGGCGGTTAAATCCGGCAGGTGGCAAACCGCACGAGCGCGTTCTAACGCCTGTAGCGCCTGCTGATACTGGATCGCGCGGGTCTGCTGCACATCCAGCGCCTGCTGATAGTCGGCAAGCTGGCTTTTAAGCTCGTCCACCTCCAGCTCTGCGGCTTCCGCGCGCGCTTCGTTCTCTTCCTGCTGTTCGCTGGCTTCCGCTACGATTTCGTTTTGCTCTTCAAGACGCATTTGCAGCTCGTCGAGATCGGCCTCATAGCGCTCGATTTTTTCCTGCTGGCGGATGGCGGTTTGCACCAGGTTCAGGTGATCGCTGGCGGCCTGGTAATCCATTTCCAGATCGCCCTCCGCGCCGCTGTGCTCAGCAAGTTCGCGCGCCATATCCACATGCTTATACTGCTCGGCGGCCAGCTGTTTACGGCTGACGTGCAGTTCGCGGCGCAGTTCAAGCGCCTTGTCGAGATAGATACGGCGTTCGTTGGCGTGACGCATGTAGTCCGCCGCCACATAGTTAGTGGCTTCGGAAATCAGATGCTTGAACAGATCGCGATCGGACTGGGTCACGCGGATGGCTTCCAGCGTCATGCGGTTTTCACGCAGGGCCGCTTCCATATCCTGGAACGCTTTGCGCACGCCGCTGTTTTCCGGCAGCAGGTAGTCGCGCAAAGAGCGGGTGATGGCGCTGGAAATACCGCCGTAAAGCGAGGCTTCAATCAGGCGATAGTATTTGCTACGGTCCGAGGCGCTGCGCAGGCGTCGCGCCACGATGCCCAGATCGAACATCAGTGAGTGGTAATCGATGATGGAGTTGAACTGCTTGAACTGGACGCCTTCGATGGCCTCCACTTTGTCTTTTAACTCCTGCAGGCTCAGCACGCGCGCCTGACGCTCGTTGAGCGTTTCCGTCAGCAGCTGCGTGGGCTGGACAGACGCAGGCAGTCCCTGAATGGCAAAGGGTTTAATATCCACCTTGCGATCGCGGCCCGCAACCTGCTGCAGGCGCACGCCAACCACCACGCGCTGATGGCGGGAGTTGATTACGTCGAGCACTGAATAACAGACACCTGCTTTTAGCTTACCGTGCAGACCCTTGTCGCGCGAGCCGGACGTGGCCCCCGGCTTCGGTGGTGTTACGGAAGTGCAGCAGCGTCAAATCCGGAATCAGCGCCGTAACAAAGGCCGCCATGGTGGTCGATTTACCGGCGCCGTTACCGCCCGAAAGCGTGGTAACCAGCTCATCTAAATCAAAAGTACGCGCGAAGAAACCGTTCCAGTTAATCAGCGTTAGCGAGCGAAACTTTCCGCGTTCAATCATTCCTGTTCATCCTCCGCGTTATCCTGGGCGTGTTGTGACTCTTCGGTCTCGTCATTGAGCTGTAGGCGGGATTCAACAGGCATCGCCTCTCCGTCGCGAATCATGCGCAGCTGCGCCTCACGCGGGTCGTCGCCGGTACGCACGTCGGCGCCGAAGCGGAATACCGATTCGGTAATGCGGAACTTGCTGCTGTCGTGGCCCATAAACCAGATCATGCCAAGGCGGCGCAGGCGCGTCAGCGAGGAGCGAATTTTTTCCTGCAGTTTTTGCCTGTCGACATCCGAGCCGGTTGAGCGGTTGTTCACAAGCTTCAGCAGCTTGCTTTCGTCCGCAAGCGTCAGCAGTTCGTCGTAGAGCTCCTGCTGCGTGAAGATGCCTTCGTTCGCCAGGCGCTCCGGGCTGAGATAGAGATAGCAGAGGATTTTACCCACCATCATATCCAGCTCGGATAATACCGAACGCGGGATAAGCGTCGTGGAGCGCGGACGCAAATAGAAGAAGCCTTCCGGCGCGCGGATCAGCTCCACGTTGTAGCGGGTATAGAACTCTTCGAGCTCGTCCTGAAAATCCATTAAAAAGGCATGATTATCCA
Organism: Dryocola mayonis; assembly: GCF_051307045.1. Taxonomy (NCBI): domain Bacteria; kingdom Pseudomonadati; phylum Pseudomonadota; class Gammaproteobacteria; order Enterobacterales; family Enterobacteriaceae; genus Dryocola; species Dryocola mayonis. The sequence continues at coordinate 1,520,054 of NZ_CP150452.1, read as the reverse complement.
GCTCGTCGAGGCCGATGTGCCGACCGGCGCGCAGCTGGCTGTCGAGAGCGGGAAATAACGGATTGGCCAACGCCTGTGCCAGTTTAACCGGCATCACTTTTTCAATATTTGTTGATGACATGCGCCTGTACCTTGGCTCCGTAATCGTTAATTGCCTGCCACTGCGGCGGCAGGCCGGTAAAGTCTGCTTCAGCCACACCAAGACGTACCGCCTGGTCGACTACGATTCGTGCCACATCAAAATGGCGCGCGCGCGGATATTGGGTGAGATAGTCCCGCATCACCACGCCTAAATCCAGAGGGACCTGTCTGGTTTTGTAGCTCTGCAGCGCCGCTTCGATCAGCGCCGCCAGCTGTTCGCGGATTTCGTTAAACTCTTCGAATTCGAGATCCGTCGGCAGCTCACCGGTCACCTCTTCATCGCGAAGCGTCATCTCTTCATCGCGCATATCGAGCAAACGCTCGGCGCTGGCGCAGGTCAGCGCCCACGGAGAGTCGAAATAGTTTTGCACCGAGACGCGCAGGCGCTGGGCAAAGACGCGGTTCTTATCCATATCGATGGCGGTACGAATAAATTTATGCACGTGGCGGTCATAGCCGATCCACAGGTCGATGGGCCTGCTGCCCCCAGCTGATAATGCGGTCCAGCTTGCTTTGCAGATCGAAGACCAGGCGATCGACAAAATGCAGATCGTCGCGCCCCATTGTCGAGTCCTGGATGCGCAACAGGTTCGCCTGCAGCTTATCCCCGGCCGCTTCAAGGGTATCCTGCAGTTCGCGCAGGGTGCCGGAGGTTTCAGACAGCAGCAGTTCGCAGCTGGAGATAGCCGCGCGCCAGTCTTTGTTTAGCAGCTGCGCAATATCGTCTTTAACCTGCTGTTGCTGCTCATCCATGATGCGCTGGGTAAGATCGATGCTGTCGAATATCTCCGCTACGGAGTATTTAAGCGGCGCAAAGACGTTGCGATGCCAGTGGAACTCATCGCCGTTTTCGTCGGCGGCGTCCGCGGCGCGCTTAAGCTCGCCTGCCACGATGGAAAGCTGCATGGAAAGCCGCAGCGTTGAGAATTCACGCTGGCGAATATAGTAGTCGGTAATACCTATGCCCAGCGGCGTGAGGCGATAGATCGAATTCCCTTCGTGAATTTCGCTGGTAAAGCGGTTGAGCAGGCGCTGGCGCACCATATCGTTGATGGCATTGTTTGCGCGCACGTTGATGGTTTCGGTAGTCTGCTCGAAGCCGTCGCTCACGTGGCGGAAAGCATCCACCAGCTCCCCTTCGCTTAACTCTCCATCCAGCCTTTCGCCGTTTAAGGTGGCGATAGCCAACAGGAACGTCAGGCGCTCGGTCGGCAGGGAGATGGCGAAATCATTTTTCCTGGCCCAGGCAACCAGTTCAGGTACTGTCTGGGAAACATCACTCATAATTTATCCTTGGCTCAAGCGGCTTGATAGCTGTCACGTGGATATAGCGGCCGAGGCTAAGAAACGGCTCCTGCCGGCAATAACGCGTTTCAAGTTCAAGCAAATCGTCAAAACCATCGCGTTGTTTTTGCTTGTCGCGCAGGTAGTCGTGAAACACACGCACGCCGGTTTTCCCGGTAATCTGCCAGCCAATTTGCTCCAGCCAGTGATAAACCTGTTCTGGCAGCAAGGGATTGTCAGGCGAAAGCGTCTTCTTCTTGTTCTTTTTCATGCCCTGCAGGACATATTCAAAGTTACCCACAAACATGTTGCGCATCAACAGGCCGTTAGCATTGTAAAACATCAGCGACAATGCTCCGCCCGGCGCCAGGCAGTCCCACAAAGACCGCAGTACGGCCTGCGGATCGACGACCCACTCCAGCACCGCGTGAAACAATATCAGATTGGCCGGGCTTTCCAAATGTTGACCAATATCCTGGGCGGAGGAATGTACAAAATGCATGTTCTCGCTCACACCTTTTTCCACGGCCAACGCCCGGGCGCGGGAGATCATCTCAGCGGAAACGTCACAAAGTACGACATCATGGCCCAGCTCAGCCATGCGGCAGCCGGTTTGTCCTTCGCCGCCGCCCGCGTCCAGCACCCGCAGCTTCGGCGGCAGGACGGCCAGCAGCGCATCAAGATCCTGCCACACAATAGCCTGGCGAAGCAGGCCTTTGGTCGTACCATAGATGTTGCGTGAGAACTTCTCGGCAATGTCATCAAAATTGCGGTCACGCACGGGTACTACTCCACAGCCTTTAAGGGTCAGTCTTAGAAAACCGCTATTTTGGCACAGCTTGCAGGAGAATGAACCTGGCTGGTGTAATATCAGAAGCGTTTACCCGTTGGATGGTTAAAAAAGGACCCGGAATTCATGCTTTTTATCCTGAAAAAAATTATCGGGGGCCTGCTGCTGCCCCTGCCTTTTTTACTGCTGGTGATTGGCCTTGCGATTTTGTTGCTGTGGTTCTCCCGCTGGCAAAAAACGGCTAAAGCGCTGCTCACGGCCGGCTGGCTGGCTTTACTGTTAATGAGCATTCAGCCGGTAGCCGATAGCCTGCTTAAGCCGATTGAAGATACCTATCCAACGTGGCGCGGCGATCAACGGGTTAACTATATTGTGGTGCTGGGCGGCGGCTATACCTGGAACCCTGACTGGGCGCCGAGTTCAAACCTTATCAATAACAGCCTTCCGCGCCTTACCGAAGGGGTACGACTATGGCAGGCGAACCCCGGCGCAAAAATGATCTTTACCGGCGCGCGCGCGATGACGAATTCTGTAAGCACCGCAGAAGCCGGCGCGAGGGTTGCGGAAAGCCTGGGCGTGCCGCGCTCGGAAATCATCACGCTTGATAGCCCGAAAGACACGGAAGAAGAAGCGGCGGCGGTGGCAAAGGCTATCGGCAAGCAGCCCTTCCTGCTGGTGACTTCCGCCTCGCACTTGCCGCGCGCCGTCATCTTCTTTCGCAACGCGGGCTTAAATCCTCTTCCCGCGCCGGCTAATCAGATGGCCGTTGATTCACCGCTCAACCCCTGGGAGAGGATTATCCCCTCACCGCTTTGGCTGATGCACAGCGACCGGGTAGGTTACGAAACGCTGGGCCGCGTCTGGCAGTGGCTTAAAGGGTCTTCAGGAAAGCCAGGGGAGTAAACCTTTCGTCGCGGCGTCAAAGGCGGGTCGGTTTACGCGGCCCGTCTGCACCAGGCTGTCGACGGCATCCCACAAAACATAAAGCCAGCGCCGCCACAGGAAGGATTCCGCCACGGGCGCGCGCTGCAGGTAATGCCAGAACAGGCTTTCCGCCTGCCCTTCCTCATACAGACGAAAAATCTCATATTCACGCGGCGCCCACAGCACCACGCCCGGGTTTACCATTGCCAGAAGCTGGTCGCTTTTGCCGTCTTTGAGCATGCTGCGCAGGGTGAAATTGCCGTGCACCAGCACGCAGTTGTCGTTGAAACCGTCAAACATACGCGGCAGACACTCGCGCGAACGGAACAGGATGCGTCGATCCTGCATCGTAAGGCCGGTATTCTTAAACTGATTTAGCGTATTCCACAGTATTTCCACCCGCTGGCGGTACCAGGAGGGCCAGATGTTTTCCTGCGTACTGTCAACGCAGCCTACGCAGCCGGAACTGTCGACGCGATGCCAGGCCAGCAGCCCCTCGACAATCTGGTCTTTAAGCTGCTCCCAGCGCTCCGGCGTGCGGGCCGGCGCCTCAACCGAAACGCCGCGCAGGCGTTCCATTAGCAGTACGTCAGGGCCGGGGTGATCTTCATGGGTGACTATGCCGTACACCACCGGCAGACGAACGGTGCCCGAGCGCGCTAACATCGACATTTTCCAGGCCTGCTGCGCGGCAACGCCGGGGGAAGTAAAGCTTTTGGCCAGCAGCGGCATCGCATGGCCTTCGCTGTCGTACAGCGACCAGACCGCGGTGCTCGTTTGCTCGCTGATGCACTCGATGCGGCTTAACTTTTCACCCAGCAGATGGCTTAATTCCTTCCGCAGCAACTCCATAACGCGTTACCCCTATGAACCTTGTGCTTTTCATAATGAGCGCGCTTTTGCCAGAAGTCATCACCTCAGATCAATATGTCTTCAGATAATAAAAAACCGGCCCGAAGGCCGGCTTTTTAGCATAAGTCTGGCTTAGCGCATCGCTACGCGGACGCGTTCCAGGTCTTCCGGCGTATCCACGCCGATGCTGGGGATCTCTTTGGCTACGGCAACGTGAATTTTTTCGCCGTTCCACAAAACGCGCAGCTGCTCAAGCATTTCAATCTGCTCAAGCTGGCTTGGCTCCCAGCTGACATAGCGGCGGATAAAGCCCGCGCGATAACCGTAAATGCCGATGTGGCGCAGGAAGGTATCGCCGATCTTTTCACGCGAGCTGGCAAAACGATCGCGATCCCAGGGAATGGTGGCGCGCGAAAAGTACAGAGCGTAGCCCTGCGCATCCATCACCACTTTAACCGCGTTCGGATTAAAAGCTTCTTCAGCGGACTCGATCGGTACGGCGAGCGTCGCCATTCCCGCCCGGCAGTTAGCCAGATTTTCTGCGACCTGGCGAATGATGACCGGCGGAATCATTGGTTCATCGCCCTGCACGTTGACAATAATGGTGTCGTCGCTAAAGCCGCATTTTTCGATAACTTCGGCGAGGCGTTCGGTGCCGGACTGATGATCCGCGCGGGTCATGCACACTTCGCCACCGGCGGCTTCTACCGCGCAAGCTACCTCTTCGTGGTCGGTGGCGACGATAATGCGCTCCGCGCCGGACTCACGGGCGCGCTCCAGGACGTGTACCACCATAGGTTTACCGTTGATGTCCTTTAACGGCTTGCCCGGCAGGCGCGTGGACGAATAGCGAGCAGGAATAATAGCCACAAAACTCATGGATTCGTCTCGTCGAGGGTCAAAGTACGCGCTTGTGTTTCCAGCAACACCGGAATACCGTCACGTAGCGGGAAGGCCAGGCCATCAGGCTTGCAGATAAGCTCCTGCTTTTCCTGATTAAAATAGAGTTTGCCGTTGCACACCGGGCAGGCAATGATTTCAAGTAAACGACTTTCCATAGATACTCCAGAATGGGCGCCATCAAGGGCGTCAGGATAACATAACTGATTAGCTCCCCGGGCTAATTTCCCAGCCGCTTCCCCACGAGGAAGCCAGGGCGGCGGGAATAGTTCCCAGAACGATTCGTGAAGCGCCCTGCCATAGGGCAAACTCCGTTATTGCGCCGTGCAGCCCCTTCAACAATGAAGCGCCAGGCTTTATACCCTCTTCCAGATATAAACTAATAACCTCAAGCTCGCCCTGTTTACGATGCATTTTGGCGTCCATGCGCCCGACCAGTACCCCCTGATGCAGCAACGGCAAAACGAAATAACCGTATTTCCTTTTTTCCGCCGGGGTATAGCACTCCAGCCGGTAGGAGAAATCAAACAGCGCCTGCGCGCGCCTGCGATCCCAGACCACGGGATCAAAGGGAGACAATACGGCGCTATGGGTCGCTTTAAGCCTGTTTTGTTCCGCGCGCGCCAGCAAGGGTAATAATGAAGCATGCACCCACATCTCGCCCAGTTTCTCCGTCTGGACAGGAATAACCTTTTCCTGTTTTTCCCACTCGCTGATGACGGAGTTAACGGGAATGCGACGTAAGCGGTAGTAATCAGCCAGCCACTCGGGGCGGAAAATCCCCAGGCTGCGGGCGCTGTTTTCCAGCATTTTCAGCTCGGCGTCCTGCTGTTCAATAAGATGCAGTTCGTCGTCCCAGTCCGGCATTACGCGTGCGGTAAGGTCGTAAACGCGCTGAAAATTGCGCCGCTCAACGACCATCACCCGCCCGCAGGTAAACAGGCCCTCAAGATGTTTTTTATGCGGCTTCCACTCCCACCAGCCGCCAGCGCCTTTACGCGGATGCTCAAAATCCGCCGAGCGAACCGGGCCATTTTCCGCAATGTGGCCGAGTAAACGCTCGATTTCTTCCGCATGCTCCAGCATCCAGTCCGGCCGGTATTTCCAGCCCATATTTTCCGGCTGCAGCATTCGGTGGCGCACCAGGGCGAAATCTTCTTTCGGCAGAAAACAGGCCTCGTGCGCCCAGTATTCGATGAGCTCTCCGTCGGCTAACGCTTTATCGAGCCAGTCCGGCGAGTAGCGCCCAAGGCGGCTGAACAGCACCAGATAGGGGCTGCGGGCGACAATATTGATGGTATCGATTTGCAGGAGCGACATCTGCGAGATGGTGCTGCTGATGTCTGACGCGCGGGCGCGGCGGCGCGGCTTGTTCAGCAGGCCCCTGCGCGGCAAGGTGAAGGTTTCGCGCAGCTTGTAAGGTCAGGTAGGGTAAAGACATGATCTTTCCTGTCATCCAACAACCAGGGCGCGGACGCGCTGAACAGCTTACTTCACCAGCGCGACCAATGTTTGCAACAGCTGTTCTGCCTGCGGCTGGGCAAGATAAGCGTCGACCGGTAGATACCACCAGTTTTCATGGCTGGCGGCAAAGGCGCGACATTTAACCGCATCTTTTTCGGTCATTAATAGCGTCTGGTGTTTCTCCAGCAGCTTTACGACGTCCTCTTCCGCCAGCGCCGCATGATCGGCAAGGCCGACCGTGTTAACCGGCGTCACGCCGCACTGTCTTAGCGTAGCGAAAAAACGCGGCGGATGGCCGATGCCCGCCATCGCGACCACGTTGTGCAGCTCCTGCGCAGGACGACGTTCGCCGCTGAGAAGGTTGACGGCATCGCCCGGCTGCAGCCGCATGGCGATTTCTCCCGCCTGCGCTTCGCCGCCGTTGGTGATGACCGCATCCACGGATTTTAAACGCCCGCTGCGCTCGCGCATTGGCCCGGCGGGCAGCCACCAGCCGTTGCCAAACCGGCGCGCGCCGTCCACCACGACGATTTCTTTATCCCGCGCCAGCGCATAGTGCTGGAGGCCGTCATCGGTGATGATAAGCTGCGGTTGCGCATGCTCGATTAAAGCTTTTACCGCCGCGCTGCGCTCAGGCGCCACGGCCACGGGCGCTCCGGTACGTTGATAAATCAATACCGGCTCATCGCCCGCCTGCGCGGTATCGGTATCCACAGTAAGTATTAAAGGATAGCGCTCTGCTTTCCCACCGTAGCCGCGGGACACCACGCCCACGCGAATACCGCGCGACTGAAGCTGTTCGACAAGCCAGATAACAACCGGCGTTTTACCATTGCCGCCTGCGGTCAGATTACCCACCACCACGACGGGAACCGGCGCGCGCCAGGCTTTGCGCAGCCCGAGCTTCCAGCTAAGACGAATTACGCCGCTCACCAGGCCATACAGCCAGGAGAGCGGCAATAACAGCAGGTAGAGGGAAGATTTCCCCGACCAGATGCGTTCTATCATTCGCCGAACTGCATCTTATGCAGCTGAGCGTACACGCCGCGATGCGCGATCAGTTCAGCGTGAGGACCGCGTTCCACGATGCGGCCGTCTTCCACCACCACAATTTCGTCGGCCTGCTCAATCGTAGACAGACGGTGCGCGATAACCAGTGAGGTACGGTTTTTCTGCAGCTCGTCCAGCGCCGCCTGAATAGCCCGTTCAGATTCCGTATCCAGCGCGGAGGTGGGCCTCATCCAGAATCAAAATTGGGCTGTCGCGCAGCAGCGCGCGGGCAATGGCGATACGCTGACGCTGGCCGCCGGAAAGCAGTACGCCGTTCTCACCTATGACGGTATCCAGACCGTTATCCATCTTGTTAATGAAGTCCATCGCGTAAGCCATACGCGCCGCCTTTTCAATATCTTCGCGGCTGTACTTTTCAGTGCGGGCATAGGCAATGTTGTTGGCGATGGTGTCGTTAAACAGATGCACGTTCTGGGAAACCAGCGCAACCTGGTTACGCAAGGAAGATAGGGTGTATTCCCGAACGTCCACGCCGTCGATCAGAATATTGCCTTCCTGGATATCGTAGAAACGCGTAATCAGGCTGGCAATAGTGGACTTGCCTGAACCAGAACGCCCTACCAGCGCGACCATTTTACCCGCCGGAATATTCAGGCTTATGTTGCGCAGCGCAGGAATATCGCGGCCAGGGTAGGTGAAGGTCACATCCCTGAACTCAAGATCGCCTTTCGCACGCTCAATGGTGCGCTTGCCTTCATCTTTTTCCTGTTCGGAGTCGAGAATTGAGAACAGCGTCTGACAGGCCGCCATACCGCGCTGGAACTGCGCGTTAACGTTGGTCAGCGATTTCAGCGGACGCATCAGGGCAATCATCGAGGAGAAGACAACGGTGATGGTGCCGGCGGTGAGGGTTTCCATCACGCTCGGGAAGCTTGCCGCATACAGAACGAAGGCCAGCGCCAGGGAGGCGATAAGCTGAATGATAGGGTCCGAAATAGAAGAGGCGGATACCAGCTTCATGCCCTGATGACGCATGCGGTTACTGACTTTGTTAAAGCGTTCAGTCTCCACCTGCTGGCCGCCGAAAATCAGCACTTCTTTATGCCCTTTGAGCATTTGCTCCGCGCTGGTGGTCACCTGCCCCATGGTGTTCTGCATGTTCTTGCTGATATTACGGAAGCGTTTAGAAACCATGCGGATGGCAAAGGAGACGATCGGCGCCAGCACAATCAAAATCAGCGACAGCTGCCAGCTGTACCAGAACATCAGCACAAACAGGCCGATTATCGAAGCGCCCTCGCGCACGACCGTAATCAGCGCGCTGGAAGAAGAAGACGCAACCTGCTCAGAATCGTAGGTAATGCGCGAGAGCAGCGTCCCCGTCGATTGCTGATCGAAGAAGGCCACGGGCATCCCCATCATATGGCTGAACAGACGGCGACGCATGTTCATCACCACCTGCCCTGACACCCAGGAAATACAGTAGCTTGAAACGTAGCTTGTTATGCCGCGCATCACCATAAGCCCGATGACGACCAGCGGCATCCATAACAAAACGGACTTGTCCGTTTTACCAAAACCATCATCCAGTAACGGTTTGAGCAGCGATAGCATAAAGGTATCGCTGGCTGCGTTGAGAATTAACGCAACCCCAGCCACGATCAGACCCGCTTTGAAAGGAGCAATCATCGGCCATAGGCGACGGAAGGTCTGCATTGTGGAGAGATCTTTATCGTTATGCATTCAATAAACCAGCATGTGATGAAATAGCCGCATATTCTACCCATTATCCTTGGCTACGCCAAACCACTGATGGTACCAACGGGGCATTATTTGTTCTCTGAAGCCATTGATTTGCCATTTATCACTGTTTACGCGAATAGTAATTTGGCCGGAATGGGCGGTGTCATACCAGGCGTAGCCCTGTTTTTGGTAACGCTCAACGACCTTTGCAGAGGGCAGGCGCCAGGCGTTGTAACGGGAAACCGAAGCCAGCGCCGCCTTCCCTGAAACGGCCCGCAGGAGCGGCGCGCTGGATGAGGTGCGGCTGCCGTGGTGGGGCACCTGAACAATATCAGCCCGTAAAGCGCCCCACTGCCTCCTGAGCATAGACAGTTCTGCCGGTGCTTCCACATCACCGGTTAACAGTAGCCGGAAACGGCCATCGCTGACCATCACCACGCAGGAGCCGTTATTACCCTGCGATCGCCGCTCAGCGGGCGGCCAGTGGACGGTAAAATCCAGGCCCTGCCATTGCCACTTCTGCCCCTGAAAACAGGGAAGATGCTTTTCCCAGCGAAGCGGGCTGCGCACCGTCATTTGCGGCCAGGCCTGCTGCAGGCTGATAAGCCCGCCACGATGATCGAGATGTTCGTGGCTAATAATCGCGGCTTCGGGGGTGAGATTATGCCAGCGCAGCCAGGGGATGATGACCTGCAGCGCCGCGTCCCCGCCGGGCCAGGCATTTCCCGTGTCGTATAAAAGCGCTTTCCCATGGCGGACGATGGCCACCGCCAGCCCGTGTCCGGTATCCAGCATGGTAATCTCCCACGCCCGGCCGTCTTTTTTCTCAGGCAAACGGGAGCTAAAAGCTATCAGCACCGTCGCCAGCACGCCGGTTGCCGCCGGAAGGCTTCGCCACAAAGACAGGCGGTAAACGCCCACGACTGCCCAGCCGAGAAAACTGGCCGCCTGGAAACGTTCGTCCAGCTCCTGCCAGCCGCCGGGAAGATGCTTAAGGAAAATAAACAGCTGTTCAATCAGCAGGTCGACCAGCCGCCACAGGTTTACTCCCAGCCAGGGAACGCTCGTCACTATCAGGCCCAGCAGCAGCAGCGGCGTGATGACAAAGGAGACAAAGGGCACGGCTAACAGATTTGCCGGCAGGGCGTTTACGCTAAGCCCGTGGAATATAAAAACCTGCAGCGGCAGTAAAAGCAACGTGATGCCGGCCTGTAAATAGACCAGGCTCGCCAGATGGCGGTAAAACCATCGCCAGCGCGCGACCCGACGCGGCAGCGGCATCCACTGATACCAGAAAATGATTCCGGCCACGGCGAGTACGGAAAGCCAGAAGCTGTCGGACAATACCGTTAAGGGATCGTAAAGCAGGATCCCGGCCATACAGCAGATCCATACATCCCAGCCTGACCACTGTCGGCCGCTCAGGCGCAGCGACAGCCAGATAGTCAGCCCGATAAAAGTTCTTACCGCCGGTGGATTGCTGCCCGCAAGCCAGGTGCAAACCCCGGCGGTAAACAGGCTCGCGAGCAGCGGCATTCGAAAATGAATAAGGTGCGCGGGAAGAAAAAATTGCAGGGCTCGGGCAAACAGCCAGCCTACTCCCGCGGCCAGCGAAATGTGCAGCCCGGATATCGCCATCAGATGTGCGGTACCGGTATGGCGCAGAATATTTTTTACTTCTGCGCTCATTACCGTGCGCTCGCCAAATCCCAGGGCAAGAATGATCCCCTGCCAGGTTAATGATGAGGTTGCGTCACTGACCGCATTTATCCATCGGGCGCGCAGCGAGCATCCTTCACTCAGCCGCTGCGCTTTAACCAGCCGTCCGCGCAGCGGCAAATGCTGTGCCAGCGCGTAGCGCTGGCTATCAAATCCCCCCTCGTTTAGCTGCCCGTGGACCGGCCGCAAACGCAGCGTCATCAGCCATTTTTGGCCCGCGCAGGCGGGCTCGGGCAGATAAACGCCTCTGAGCACCACGCCCGGCGGCGGAAAGAGATAGTGTTTATCTTTCCGCACAAGCTGTAGCTCATGATTCTGCGCGCCGTCGGTACCGGTGATAACAACCCGGGCCGTGACTGGTTTTTGTATCCAGCGTTCAAAGGGCATCAGGCTTTCTTTGGCCGACAACAAACCCCAGCAGCAGCAGATTACAGCGATCGCCGGATAACGCAGCGCCCGCAATCTGAAAACCGCAAGGCATAGCGCAGCCGCCAGCAGTAATACAATGGTCGAGAGTTCGGGAATTTTTGCCAGCCATAGCAGCGGTAACATGCCGGCTACGGCGCTAAGGCACAACCCTGGTAGAGAAACCACAGCAGCCTCCTTGTTCGGGGCAGTGTGGGGCATCAGAGATTCAGCGTCAGCTGGCGTTAGATAAATCTGCGGGAGGGGTTCCGAAGCTTTTCAGGAAGGAAGTTAATTTTTCAGGATATATGCGAGCAAAGCCGAAACGCCTGGGCCGCAGGCATAAAAAAAACGGCACCCGCAGGTGCCGTTTTTAACGGTTAAATCCGAAGACTTAATTGCCGTAAATATTGGCGCGGTCACGTAGCTCTTTGCCCGGTTTAAAGTGCGGAACGTATTTACCTTCCAGATCCACTTTATCGCCGGTTTTAGGGTTACGTCCGGTGCGAGGAGCGCGATAGTGTAATGAGAAGCTGCCGAAACCCCGGATTTCAATGCGCTCGCCAAGGGCAAGCGTAGAGGCCATATGCTCCAGCATCTCTTTTACGGCGTCTTCCACAGCCTTAGCGGGAATATGAGATTGCTGGGTTGCAAGTCTTTCTATTAATTCTGACTTGGTCATGTTTCCTCCGGTTTCCTTTCAGGAAAATTAGCTTACAGCTATCAATCGAACAAGGGCGGCCGTAGCCGCCCTGATTTAGCGCTCGGACGATTACTCGCCTTTAGCTGCTTTGAATGCTTCAGCCATTGCGTTAGAGAAGTTGCCTTCTTCCTGTTTGTTGTTAACAGTCGCAATTGCATCTTTCTCGTCAGCTTCGTCTTTAGCACGAACAGACAGGCTTACAACACGGTTTTTACGATCGACGCCGGTGAATTTAGCTTCAACATCGTCGCCAACGTTCAGAACCAGAGTTGCATCTTCAACGCGGTCACGGGAAGCTTCAGAAGCACGCAGGTAGCCTTCTACGCCGTCTGCTAATTCAACTGTAGCACCTTTCGCGTCAACTGCCGTTACTTTACCAGTAACGATAGTACCTTTCTTGTTCAGCGCAACGTAGTTGTTGAACGGATCTTCTGCGAGTTGTTTAACACCCAGGGAGATACGCTCGCGCTCTGCGTCAACCTGCAGAACCACAGCTGCGATTTCGTCGCCTTTTTTGTATTCACGCACTGCTTCTTCGCCTGCAACGTTCCAGGAGATGTCAGACAGGTGAACCAGGCCGTCGATGCCGCCGTCCAGGCCGATGAAGATACCGAAGTCAGTGATAGACTTGATTTTACCTTCAACGCGGTCGCCTTTGTTGTGGGTCTCAGCGAACTGCTGCCATGGGTTGTTTTTGCACTGTTTCAGGCCCAGGGAGATACGACGACGTTCTTCGTCGATATCCAGAACCATCACTTCCACTACGTCACCAACGTTAACAACTTTGGATGGGTGGATGTTTTTGTTGGTCCAGTCCATTTCGGAAACGTGCACCAGGCCTTCAACGCCTTCTTCGATTTCAACGAAGCAGCCGTAGTCGGTCAGGTTGGTCACGCGGCCAGTCAGACGAGTCCCTTCCGGGTAACGCTTAGCGATAGCTACCCATGGATCTTCGCCCAGCTGTTTCAGGCCCAGGGAAACACGGGTACGCTCGCGGTCGAACTTCAGCACTTTAACAGTGATTTCGTCGCCAACGTTCACGATTTCGCTTGGATGCTTAACGCGTTTCCATGCCATGTCAGTGATGTGCAGCAGGCCCGTCAACGCCGCCCAGATCAACGAATGCACCGTAGTCAGTGAGGTTCTTAACGATACCTTTAACTTCCATGCCTTCCTGCAGGTTTTCCAGCAGCTGATCGCGTTCTGCGCTGTTTTCAGATTCGATAACAGCACGGCGTGAAACAACAACGTTGTTACGTTTCTGGTCAAGCTTGATTACTTTGAACTCAAGCTCTTTGCCTTCGAGGTGCAGAGTGTCGCGAACCGGACGAACGTCGACCAGGGAACCTGGCAGGAACGCGCGAATACCGTTCAGCTCAACAGTGAAGCCACCTTTAACTTTGCCGTTGATAACACCGACCACAGTCTCAGCTTCTTCGTAAGCTTTTTCCAGCGTGATCCAGGCTTCGTGACGCTTAGCTTTTTCACGGGACAGCAGGGTTTCGCCGAAGCCATCTTCAACTGCGTCCAGAGCAACGTCAACTTCGTCGCCAACCTGGATTTCCAGTTCGCCAGCAGCGTTTTTGAATTGCTCAGCCGGAATGGCAGACTCAGATTTCAGACCGGCGTCAACCAGTACTACGTCTTTGTCGATAGCAACAACAACGCCACGAACGATGGAACCCGGACGGGTTTCGATTGTTTTCAGGGATTCTTCAAAAAGTTGAGCGAAAGATTCAGTCATGTTGTTAATCTTCAAGGTTCTTTAGTTTAACGTCCATTTAGCGTCCCGCCGAATGGGGTTGTTTAACATACCCCGCCATTGGCTCCTTGCCGACAGGGTTAGATTACAGGGGGCAAATTTTACCCGATCTGTAGGGATATCGCCATGGCAATGTCATGACAATATTGACAAAATTCTTATCGCGGGGCGGCTTACGCTGCCAGCACTTCCCGCGCATAGGCCAGGGCGCGCTCGATGACTTCGTCTATAGACATGCTGGTTGAATCCAGCACCAAAGCATCTGCAGCGGGCACTAACGGCGCTACGGGCCGATTACGATCGCGATCGTCGCGCTCTTTTATTTCGGCCAAAAGGCGTTCAAAGTTAACACTAAAGCCCTTTTCCTGCAACTGTAGCATGCGCCTGTGCGCCCGCTCTTCAGATGAAGCATCGAGGAATATTTTTACCGGCGCGTCGGGGAAAACCACCGTGCCCATATCGCGGCCGTCGGCGATAAGGCCGGGCGCTTCACGGAACGCGCGCTGGCGGCGCAGCAAAGCTTCGCGCACGCGAGGAAACGCGGCTATCTGTGAGGCGGCATTAGCGACCTCCTGCGTACGAATTTCGCCGCTTACGTCCTCGCCTTCCAGAATGACTTCCAGGTCGCCGTTGGCGGCAACAAAGCGCACATCAAGGTGAGCCGCTAAAGGAACCAGCGCCTCCTCGGAGGCAACGTCTACCTGATGGTGCAAAGCGGCCAGAGCCAGCACGCGATAGATGGCGCCGGAGTCCAGCAGATGCCACCGCAAGGCTTCCGCCATCGCCTTACACAGCGTGCCTTTGCCTGCACCGCTTGGTCCATCAATTGTTATTACCGGGGCGGATGCCGTCATCTTTTTCTCCTTCTCGCGGGGTCGCGGGCCTGAATGAACGCCGCGTATTATACGCCCCAACCAGCCGGACCGTTATCTTTCCTGCTAAATATCATGGGGAATCACGCTGAGTGTAGAAGAATTGCGCAACTTCGCTGTAAGGAAACGTAGGCAGATAAGAAAACCGCATCAAATGATGCGGTTAGAGGAGAATTAAGCCAGCGTGCTGATGCGTGCAAGCCGGTCGAAATAGTCCGGGAAGGTTTTCGCCGTGCATTTAGGATCAAGAATGGTGACCGGCGTATCGGACAGCGCGACAAGAGAAAAACACATCGCCATGCGGTGATCGTTATAGGTACCGATTTCTGCAAGCTGCAGCTTCGCAGGCGGCGTGACGGTAATGTAATCCTCGCCCTCTTCCACTTCGGCGCCGACTTTACGTAACTCGGTGGCCATCGCTGACAGACGATCCGTCTCTTTTACCCGCCAGTTATAAATATTGCGCAGCGTGGTTGTGCCTTTGGCGAAAAGCGCGGCCGTGGCGATGGTCATCGCCGCATCGGGAATATGGTTCATATCCATATCGATAGCGTTAAGTTCGCCGCGCTCACAGGAGATGAAATCATCGCCCCAGGTGATTTTCGCGCCCATCTTTTCCAGCACGTCAGCAAAACGAATATCGCCCTGCACGCTGTTGCGCCCGATGCCGGTCACTTTTACCGTGCCGCCTTTAATGGCGCCCGCAGCAAGGAAGTAAGATGCGGAAGATGCGTCGCCTTCGACCAGATATGCGCCTGGGGACTGATACTGCTGGCCGCCGCGAATCACAAAGCTGCGGTAGCCGCGGTTTTCGACATCAACGCCGAAGGTTTTCATCAGATGCAGGGTGATGTCGATATAGGGCTTAGACACTAGTTCGCCTTTGATGGTGATTTCCGTGTCGTTCGCCGCCAGCGGCGCCGTCATCAGAAGCGCGGTCAGGAACTGGCTTGAAACGCTGCCGTCTACCGCCACCTTACCGCCGGTGAAACCGCCGCGTAAGCGCAGCGGCGGATAGTTTTCCTGCTCCAGATAATCAATTTGTGCGCCGCCCTGACGCAGGGCATCAACCAGATGGCCGATAGGACGCTCTTTCATGCGCGGTTCGCCCGTCAGGACGATATTGTTGCCGCCAAGGCACAGGGCCGCCGCCAGCGGACGCATTGCCGTGCCCGCATTACCGAGGAAAAGCTCCAGCTCGCCGTTTGCCGCAAGCGGGCCGCCCACGCCGGTCACTTCGCAACGAGTACGATCTTCTGAAAGCGTATAGCCGACGCCCAGAGCTTTCAGCGCCGTAAGCATGTGACGAACATCATCGCTATCGAGCAGGTTGGTCAGTTCGGTCTTGCCTTTTGCCAGCGCGGCAAGCAGCAGAGCGCGGTTAGAGACGCTTTTTGAACCGGGAAGATTAACGGTGCCGTCAACGAGCGCGATGGGTTGTAACGTCAGGGATTCCAGCATGGGGAGGTACTCTCAAATCTAACAGAAAAGAAACCCCGCGAGCCTGCCCGCGGGGAGAATGACAGCGCGCGACGGATTAACCGTGGCGGCGTTCGAAGCTAACCATAAAGTCGGTGAGCGCTTTAACGCCTTCGAGCGGCATGGCGTTATAAATAGATGCGCGCATTCCCCCCACCACACGGTGGCCTTTCAGGGCATGCAGACCGGCGGCGAAGGACTCTTCAAGGAAAAGCTTATCCAGGCTGCTGTCGGCCAGCTGGAACGGAATGTTCATGCGGGAGCGGTTAGCCGGGGCAACGTCGTTACGGTAGAAGTCGCTGTTATCAATCACGCCGTAGAGCAGTTGTGCCTTCACCTGGTTGATTTTGTCCATCGCGGCCACGCCGCCTTGCTCTTTCAGCCACTTAAACACCAGCCCGGAAAGATACCAGGCGAAGGTCGGCGGCGTGTTGAACATGGAATCGTTATCGTTAAGCACGGTGTAATCGATAATCGAAGGGCAGGATTTATGCGCTTTGCCAAGCAGGTCTTCACGCACGATAACCAGCGTCAGGCCCGCCGGGCCGATATTTTTCTGGGCGCCTGCGTAAATCACGCCGAAGCGGCTGACGTCCAGCGGCTGCGACAGAATAGTCGAAGAGAAATCGGCGGTGACGACCGTATCGCCGAAATCAGGCGTTTCATGGATAGCGATGCCGTCGATGGTTTCATTCGGGCAATAGTGCAGATAAGCGCTGTCATCGGAAACCTGCCACTCGCTCATCGGCTTAATGGCGCGCAGGCCGTCTACGGTTACTTTGGCGTCAAACACGTTTGGCGTAAGGTATTTCCAGGCTTCTTTTACCGCGCTGTTGGCCCAGTAGCCGCCGTCGACGTAATCCGCGGTTTTTTTATCGCCCAGCAGGTTTAAAGGGATACCGGCGAACTGGCCACGGCCGCCGCCATGGCAGAACAATACTTTGTAGTTCGAGGGGATTTGCAGCAGATCGCGAAAATCTTGTTCGGCCTCGACGGCCACCTGAATAAACTCTTTACTACGATGGCTTATCTCCATCACGGAGGTGCCTAGCCCGTTCCAGTTGCACAGTTCAAGCTGTGCGCGACGAAGCACGTCAGCCGGCAGCATCGCCGGGCCGGAACTAAAATTGTATACCTGAGTCATTTCCCCTCACCACGCTTAGAGCAATAAGTTTTATCACGTTATCGGTTTTATCATTCACTTGCGGGGGCTGCAATGGTTAATCCGGCATGGCGGAGGAATGTGCGCAAAATCACACAAAACAATCCACCAGCCGGCCTGTAAAACACCCTATTTATTTCCGTCACGTCACCCGCTTTGCGGTACAGGCTTTCACCCAGAAACGATTTTTGCAGCGCGGACAGGCCAATGCGTCGCCGGCGTTAAATTTCATCACCTCGCTGCAGCGAATGCAGGCGTAGTCGCCGTCCTCGGGCATTTTTATAAAGCGCTCATTACAGGGCTCAGGAAGAATAGATAACCCCGGCCTGACGAGATGATCGGGATAAAAATAGACGCTTATCTGGCCGTTGGTCTCCAGAATGGCCAGCCGCACCTGCCCGAGGTGCTCAACGCTGTGCAGCCGCAGCTCCATGAAAAACTCGAACTCGGTCATGTTCTGGGCCTGCATTTTCTCCCAGGCGAACTCTCCGTCTTCAATAATGACCTTGGCCTTGCCTTCAAACAGCCTTTCCAGCTTCTCGCTGTGGTTCATCAGCCACATCACCAGCCGATACAGGCATGCGAGGGTGATAAACACCACGAATACGGGCAGCATCGGCACGTCATGGTAAAAAGCCACGTCGCCCGCGGCCGAGCCTAAGGTCAAAATAATGAGCACTTCAAAAAGCGACATCTGGCGCACGCCGCGGCGCCCGGTAATTTTCAAAAACAGGAAAACCAGGATAAAGGTATAGAGGCTGCGAACGGCGACTTCTAATAAAAAGTCAGGGGGGACGTCGTTAAACGCCATACGTTGTAGATCAAAGGTCTTCATTTATCTCGCCATAACAGTTAGTTACTGGCTCTAATCATAGCCTGTTATGCTAGTTCCGCCTATCAGCGCTGGCGATAGCGTCAGCCTGCTAAAACCCGTATCATTGCGCGCTTTGCGTACTACTTAAGTGAACACTCATGACTCAAACCTTTATCCCCGGCAAAGACGCCGCCCTGGAAGATTCCATCGCCCGCTTCCAGCAGCAGCTCACCGACCTCGGCTTTAACATTGAAGAAGCTTCCTGGCTTAATCCGGTCCCTAACGTTTGGTCGGTCCACATTCGTGATAAAGACAGCGCGCTGTGCTTTACCAACGGCAAAGGCGCCACCAAAAAAGCCGCGCTGGCCTCGGCGCTTGGCGAATATTTTGAACGTCTGTCCACCAACTATTTCTTCGCGGATTTCTGGCTGGGTAAAACCATCGCTAACGGCCCGTTTGTGCATTACCCGAATGAGAAGTGGTTCCCGATCCCGGAAGATGAACAGCTGCCGGCGGGCATTCTCGACGATCGCCTGCGCGCCTTTTACGATCCGGAAAACGAGCTGACCGCCGGCATGCTGATCGACCTGCAGTCGGGCAACGAAGAGCGCGGCATCTGCGCCCTGCCGTTTACCCGTCAGTCCGATCTGCAAACCGTCTATATTCCGATGAACATTATCGGCAACCTGTATGTCTCCAACGGCATGTCGGCTGGTAACACCGCTAACGAAGCGCGCGTACAGGGCCTGTCTGAAGTTTTTGAGCGCCATATCAAAAACCGCATTATCGCCGAGTCCATCAGCCTGCCGGAGATCCCGCAGGAAGTGCTGGCGCGCTATCCTGGCGTGGTGGAGTCTATTAAGACTCTCGAAGCGGAAGGCTTCCCGATCTTTGCCTACGACGGCTCTTTGGGCGGCAAATACCCGGTTATCTGCGTTGTGCTGTTTAACCCGGCCAACGGCACCTGCTTTGCCTCCTTCGGCGCGCATCCTGACTTCGGCGTGGCGCTGGAACGTACGGTGACCGAGCTGCTGCAGGGCCGCGGTCTGAAAGATCTCGACGTCTTTACCCCGCCTACCTTTGATGATGAAGAAGTGGCGGAGCACGCCAACCTCGAAACCCACTTCATTGACTCAAGCGGCCTGATTTCCTGGGACATGTTCAAACAGGATGCGGACTATCCGTTCGTGGACTGGAGCTTCGCGGGCACCACGGAAGAAGAGTTCGCCACGCTGATGGCCATCTTCCATGCGGAAGACCAGGAGGTCTATATCGCGGACTACCAGCATCTGGACGTTTATGCCTGCCGCATTATCGTGCCGGGCATGTCCGATATTTATCCGGCGGAAGACCTGCTGTTGGCCAACAACAATATGGGCTATCACCTGCGCGAAACCATTCTTGCTCTGCCGGGCAGCGAGTGGGAAAAGCAGGATTACCTGGATCTGATTTCTCAGCTGGATGAAGAAGGCCACGATGATTTTACCCGCGTGCGCGAGCTGCTTGGCCTTGCGACCGGTAAAGACAACGGCTGGTATACGCTGCGCATCGGCGAGCTGAAAGCTATGCTGGCGCTGGCCGGCGGCGATACCGAGCAGGCGCTGATCTGGACAGAATGGACCATGGAGTTCAACGCCTCGATCTTCAGCCCTGAACGCGCCAACTACTACCGCTGCCTGCAAACCTTACTGCTGCTGGCGATGGAAGAAGAGCGCGAGCCGCTGCAGTATCTGAACGCCTTTGTCCGTATGTATGGCGCAGAAACCGTAGAGGCGGCAAGCGCCGCGCTCAGCGGCGAGGCAGCCTTCTATGGCCTGCAGGCCGTCGACGACGATCTTAAAGCTTTCCCGGCGCACCAGGCCTTGTTGCGCGCTTACGAAAAATTACAACGCGCGAAAGCCCGCTTCTGGGAAGTTAACTAACTGACATACTCTGGTAGATGCGCAAATAGCGCGGCTTGAGCTATATTAAGGGGCAATTTTATTGCCCCTTTTTTTTATTGTAATCAAATTAACTTGTTATGTAGCCAGTCGGTTAAATACGGGTGAAATATTTAAAGAGTAAAATGCAAATAATGTTGCCATTATTTTGAATTACTCCGTTTTAATTAACTTTGAAAAGGAGAGCGGCCAGCGAGATTCAAATTACTGTATAATATTTAAAATTTATTTTTATTGGGATAATCAATACGTTACGCTGAAAAAAAGGTGTTCACCTACTTTTTTCAGGTCTATAAGCTTGGCGAGATATGATCCACATCAATTTTTACTCTATAATGCTTTGTTAGTATCTCCTCGCCGAATAAATAAGAGAGAGTTAGTGTGAAAGCTGACAACCCTTTTGATCTATTACTTCCACAAGCTATGGCAAAAGTTGCCGAAGATGCTGGTGTCTATAAAGCAACGAAACATCCGCTAACGACGTTTTATTTAGCGATCACCGCGGGCATGTTTATCTCGATTGCCTTTGTCTTTTACATTACCGCCACGACCGGTACCGCCACCATTCCGTTTGGTATCGCGAAGCTGATTGGCGGAACCTGCTTCTCTTTAGGTTTGATACTTTGCGTAGTCTGCGGGGGCCGACCTGTTCACCTCTACGGTGCTGATTGTGGTCGCGAAAGCGAGCGGTCGCATCACCTGGGGACAGTTAGCGCGCAACTGGATTAACGTCTATGTTGGTAACCTGATCGGCGCGCTTCTCTTTGTGCTGCTGATTTGGCTCTCAGGCATGTATATGACGGCTAACGGCGCCTGGGGCCTGAACGTGCTGCAGACCGCTGACCACAAAATGCATCACACATTCATCGAAGCCGTGTGCCTCGGTATCCTGGCAAACCTAATGGTCTGTCTGGCCGTGTGGATGAGCTACTCCGGCCGCAGCCTGATGGACAAGATGTTTGCTATGATCCTCCCGGTCGCCATGTTTGTGGCCTGCGGCTTCGAGCACAGTATCGCGAACATGTTTATGATCCCTATGGGTATCGTGGTACGTCATTTCGCAACCCCGGAATTCTGGACCGCAGTTAGCTCCTCTCCGGATAGTTTCTCTCATCTGACCGTGCTGAACTTCATCACCGATAACCTTATCCCGGTAACCATCGGGAACATCATCGGCGGCGGTTTACTGGTCGGGTTGACATACTGGGTAATTTATCTGCGCGGTGGCGACAAGCACTAAGTGCTGTTCATCACGCAGGGAATAAGAAATCCACATTAGAAGGTAGGTGTTAAATGTCCGAGCTTAATGAAAAGTTAGCCACAGCCTGGGAAGGTTTTGCCAAAGGCGACTGGCAGAATGAAGTTAACGTACGTGACTTCATTCAGAAAAACTACACCCCTTACGAGGGCGACGAGTCCTTCCTGGCAGGTGCGACTGACGCAACTACCAAGCTGTGGGATACCGTTATGGAAGGTGTTAAACAGGAAAACCGCACCCACGCGCCTGTTGACTTCGATACCGACCTCGCTTCCACCATCACTTCCCATGATGCCGGGTACATCAACAAGTCCCTCGAAACCATCGTGGGCCTGCAGACCGATGCTCCTCTGAAACGTGCCATTATTCCGTTCGGCGGCATCAAAATGGTTGAAGGTTCCTGCAAAGTATACGGTCGTGAACTCGACCCGATGCTGAAGAAGATCTTCACCGAATACCGTAAGACCCACAACCAGGGCGTGTTTGACGTTTACACCAAAGACATCCTGAACTGCCGTAAATCTGGCGTTATCACCGGTCTGCCGGATGCCTATGGCCGCGGCCGTATCATCGGTGACTACCGTCGCGTTGCGCTGTACGGTATCGACTACCTGATGAAAGACAAGTTCGCACAGTTCAACTCCCTGCAGTCCAAGCTTGAAAACGGCGAAGATCTGGAAGCGACTATCCGTCTGCGCGAAGAGATCTCCGAACAGCACCGCGCGCTGGGTCAGATCAAAGAAATGGCGGCTAAATACGGCTGCGATATCTCAGGTCCTGCGACCAACGCTCAGGAAGCTATTCAGTGGACCTACTTCGGCTACCTGGCCGCGGTTAAATCCCAGAACGGCGCCGCCATGTCCTTCGGCCGCGTATCCACCTTCCTGGATGCCTACATCGAACGTGACCTGAAAGCCGGCAAAATCACCGAGCTTGACGCTCAGGAAATGATTGACCACCTGGTCATGAAACTGCGTATGGTCCGCTTCCTGCGTACCCCAGAATACGATGAGCTGTTCTCCGGCGACCCAATCTGGGCGACTGAATCCATCGGCGGTATGGGCGTTGACGGCCGTACCCTGGTGACCAAATCCAGCTTCCGCTTCCTGAACACCCTGTACACTATGGGGCCGTCTCCGGAGCCGAACATCACCATTCTGTGGTCTGAAAAACTGCCGCTGAACTTCAAAAAATACGCGGCTAAAGTCTCCATCGATACCTCTTCTCTGCAGTATGAGAATGACGATCTGATGCGTCCTGACTTTAACAACGATGACTACGCTATCGCCTGCTGCGTAAGCCCAATGGTCGTCGGTAAGCAAATGCAGTTCTTCGGCGCTCGCGCAAACCTCGCGAAAACCATGCTGTATGCCATCAACGGCGGCGTTGATGAAAAACTGAAAATGCAGGTTGGTCCTAAAGAAGCGCCAATCACCGCTGACGTTCTGGACTACGACAACGTACTGGATCGTCTGGACCACTTCATGGACTGGCTGGCGAAACAGTACGTCACCGCGCTGAACATCATTCACTACATGCATGATAAGTACAGCTACGAAGCGTCCCTGATGGCCCTGCACGACCGTGACGTTGTTCGCACCATGGCTTGTGGTATCGCAGGTCTGTCCGTTGCGGCCGACTCCCTGTCCGCAATCAAATACGCTAAGGTTAAACCTATTCGTGACGAAGACGGTCTGGCAACAGACTTCGAAATCGAAGGTGAATATCCACAGTTCGGTAACAACGATCCACGCGTAGATGACATCGCCGTTGACCTGGTAGAACGTTTCATGAAGAAAATTCAGAAACTGACCACCTACCGTGGCGCTATCGCGACCCAGTCCGTTCTGACCATCACCTCTAACGTGGTTTATGGTAAGAAAACCGGTAACACCCCGGACGGCCGTCGCGCGGGTACTCCGTTCGGCCCAGGCGCTAACCCAATGCACGGTCGTGACCAGAAAGGTGCGGTTGCCTCTCTGACCTCCGTGGCTAAACTGCCGTTTGCCTACGCGAAAGATGGTATCTCTTATACCTTCTCTATCGTGCCGAACGCGCTGGGTAAAGACGACGAAGTGCGTAAAACCAACCTCGCGGGCCTGATGGATGGCTACTTCCACCACGAAGCGTCCGTTGAAGGTGGTCAGCACCTGAACGTGAACGTGATGAACCGCGAAATGCTGCTGGATGCGATGGAACACCCTGAGAAATATCCTCAGTTGACCATCCGCGTATCCGGTTACGCCGTACGCTTTAACTCCCTGACTAAAGAACAGCAGCAGGACGTTATCACCCGTACCTTCACGCAAACCATGTAATACCGGGTTTGTCTGAAAAGGCGTAGAATAAAGGCTCCACTTTGGTGGGGCCTTTTCTTATCCTCCCACCGCCTGGCCTGAACCGGTTTTGCAAGATAACTGCTACGTTTAAGTTATCTCGCAAAATTGATTCGACGCGGCATGCAGCACACAGACCGCGCTCAACCTGACCCATGTTTTGTCGTCATGGGTCAATACTGGAGAAAACACCGCAATGTCAGTAATTGGCCGAATTCACTCCTTTGAATCCTGCGGTACCGTGGATGGCCCCGGTATTCGTTTTATCACCTTCTTCCAGGGCTGCCTGATGCGCTGCCTGTACTGCCACAATCGCGATACCTGGGATACCCACGGCGGCAAAGAGATAACCGTTGAAGAGCTGATGAAAGAAGTGGTGACCTACCGTCACTTTATGAACGCCTCCGGCGGCGGCGTAACCGCATCCGGCGGGGAAGCCATTCTGCAGGCTGAGTTTGTACGCGACTGGTTCCGCGCCTGCCACAAAGAAGGCATTCATACCTGCCTTGATACCAACGGTTTTGTTCGCCGTTACGATCCGGTAATCGATGAGCTGCTGGAAGTGACCGATCTGGTGATGCTCGATTTAAAACAGATGAACGATGAGATCCACCAGAATCTGGTGGGCGTGTCCAACCATCGTACGCTGGAGTTCGCCCGCTACCTGGCGGATAAAAATATTAAGGTCTGGATCCGCTACGTGGTGGTTCCGGGCTGGTCAGACGATGACGACTCCGCCCACCGCCTTGGCGAATTCACCCGCGATATGGGCAACGTCGAGAAAATCGAGCTGCTGCCCTACCACGAGCTGGGCAAACATAAGTGGGTCGCGATGGGCGAAGAGTACAAGCTCGACGGCGTGCACCCGCCGAAGAAGGAAACCATGGAGCGTGTGAAAGGCATTCTCGAACAGTACGGTCACAAGGTGATGTACTAAAAGCAAAAGGCCCTCCTGTCGAGGGCCTTTTTGTATCAGGCGTGCGCCACCGGCGTCGGATGATGTCCCGCTTTGCGCAGCAGCATCAGCAGATACACAAACGCCACGCCTGCAATCATCATAAATAAAAGGTTATCTGAATAGTTCTGCATCAGCATCGCCGTGAGCGTAGGGCCCAGCAGGCTGCCGACGGTGTAGCTGAGCAGCAAAGCCTGGTTCATCGCCACCAGCTGATGGTGCTCCACCTTTTCGCACGCCCAGGCCATAGCCACAGGATAGAGCGTAAAACCCGCGGCCCCCAGCACAAACAGGGCCGGCCCCATTGCCGCATTGCTTAACATCGCAAGGCAGCCCAGGATCACGACGAATACCTGAACGCGCAGCACCAGTAAACGGCCGAAGCGGTCCGCAAGGCGCCCTACCGGCCACTGCCCGACGATGCCTGCGCTCACCATTACCGCCATCCAGAAACCAATCCCGGCATCGCTCACGCCCTGGTGATTGAGATACAGCGGCATCAGGCCATACAGAGAGCCCAAAACGATGCCGGAGATAATGCAGCCGTTGACGCCAAGGCGCGCGTGACGCAGGCGCAGCATCGGCCACACCGGCGTCGCCTGCTGGCTTTCGCTGCGGTCATTTACGATGCGGGTGAACAGCAAGGGCAGAATGGCCGCCAGCACCATGGCGGTCACCCATGGCAGAACGCTGGCCAGATCCGTCGGCAATTTGCTGACCATCAGCTGGCCAAGCACGGTGCCGACGTAATAAACCATCATATAAGCCGCCAGCAGGCGTCCACGGTTGCGCGAAGTACCGCTGCACATCAGCGCGCTTTCAACCACCACCCAGATCATCGCGCAGCCGACGCCGGCGATAAAACGCCACATCATCCAGCTCCAGAACCCCACCATTAATCCCAGCCCCGCGCAGCCGGCGGCAAAAATCAGCGACGCCAGATAATAGCTGCGATTAAAGCCCTGACGCTTAATAAGCCAGCCCGTTACCATAGTGCCCAGCAGGTTGCCGGTAAAATAGGACGAACCCACCATCCCCACCTGCCAGGTCGGCAGATGTTCATGGGCCAGCCACAGGGGAACGAGCGTATTAAGCACCGCTAACGCCAGGGTCAACAGCATCAGGCCACAGAGCAAAAGCATCACTGGCCGGGTATAGGTGGACATGTAAAAAACCGCGAGGAAGAGAAGAAATTTGTGCGCATCATGCCACCGGAAAAATGATTGTCAATCCAGCGCTGACGGGGCCTGGCGCCGGTTGAGGCCTGTCGATTTGAAAAACTTATCTTCGGCACGGGTCAAGCGTAGCGCACAAATGCTATCTCTCTGTTTTTGATAAGATCGGGCCGGGAGAATCGAAGCGGGATGGATGAAAAATTTCATGGTCATTCGGATGATATTTTTTTATCCGAATATTTATTAATTACTCGCGAACAAACACTCGCTTTCGGGATGAAATGATACTTCTTTGGGGGCAGGCATGCTTGTCTGATGTTAAATAAGGCGGAGGATCGGCTGTTCTAAGCCCTTAAGGCCGATAAAAAAAGCGCCCGCAGGCGCTTAATGAGAATCAGTCAGCAAGTTAATGCTTAACCGATGTATTCCAGACCTTTCATATAAGGACGCAGCACTGCCGGTACCTCGATGCGGCCGTCGGCCTGCTGGTAGTTTTCCAGCACCGCAACTAGGGTACGCCCCACCGCCAGGCCGGAGCCGTTTAAGGTGTGCACCAGGCGGGTTTTCTTGTCGGATTTGCTACGGCAGCGGGCCTGTAAGCGGCGAGCCTGGAAATCCCACATGTTTGAACAAGATGAGATTTCACGGTAGGTGTTCTGCGCCGGCAGCCAGACTTCAAGATCGTAGGTTTTAGCCGAACCAAAGCCGATATCGCCGCTGCACAACAGCACCTTGCGGTACGGCAGATTCAGCAGCTGCAGCACTTTTTCCGCATGCGCGGTCAGCTCTTCTAACGCATCCATAGAGTCTTCAGGACGAACGATCTGCACCATTTCAACTTTATCGAACTGGTGCTGACGGATCAGACCGCGCGTGTCGCGACCGTAGGAACCCGCTTCGGAGCGGAAGCACGGCGTATGTGCGGTTAGCTTCAGCGGCAGAGCATCTTCGTCGATAATCTCGTCGCGCACCAGGTTGGTCAGCGGCACTTCTGCGGTTGGGATCAGCGCGTAGTTGCTGCTGTCTGCTTCTTCTTCCAGCGGGCGAGTATGGAAAAGGTCGCCGCCGAACTTAGGCAGCTGGGCCCGTGCCGTACAGCGTGTCCTGGTTAACCAGGTACGGGACATAGTTTTCCGTGTAGCCGTGCTGCTCGGTGTGCAGATCCAGCATAAACTGGCTCAGCGCGCGATGCAGGCGAGCTATTTGCCCCTGCATCACCACAAAACGGGAACCCGTGAGTTTTACCGCAGCAGCAAAGTCCAGGCCTTTAGCCATTTCGCCCAGGGTAACGTGATCGCGCACGTCGAAATCGAATTTACGCGGCTCGCCCCAGCGGCTGATTTCAACGTTTTCGCTGTCGTCTTTACCGAGCGGTACGCAATCGTCGGGAATGTTCGGCAGGGTCAGCGCGATGTCGCGGATTTCAGCAAGCAGCGCATCCAGTTCGACCTTCGCCGCATCCAGATCTTCGCCCAGCTTGTTCACTTCCAGACGCAATGGCTCAATATCTTCCCCACGTGCTTTCGCCTGGCCGATGGATTTCGATCGCGAGTTACGCTCAGCCTGCAGATTTTCAGTTTTGACCTGCAACACTTTACGACGCTCTTCCAAAGAGCGCAGCGTTTCTACATCCAGCTTAAAGCCACGGCGTGCCAGTTTTTCAGCGACTGCGTCTGGCTCTGTACGCAGCAGATTGGGATCGAGCATGCTTATCCTGTGCTTATCGAATTAAATGAAGGGGATGCGGCCACAGCCTGCGACCGCCCAGGTAATTTTGCTAACCTTACCGCAACGCCTGCATTAGCGGTAGCGTTTTGTCGGGCTATTTTGATCCTGTTCAGCAAGCCAGGCGAGCTTTTCGCCAATCTTGCCTTCAAGACCTCTGTTTGTCGGGCGATAGTAGCGTGTTTGCGCCATTTCCTGCGGGAAATACACCTCACCGGAAGCGTAGGCGTTGGGCTCGTCATGGGCGTAGCGGTACTCCTGCCCGTAGCCCATCTCCTTCATCAGTTTGGTCGGCGCATTGCGCAGGTGGACCGGCACATCGTAATCCGGACGTTCGCGCGCGTCCGCCATCGCGGCTTTAAAAGCGGTATAGACGGCGTTGCTTTTTGGCGCGCACGCAAGGTAGACGATGGCCTGGGCAATGGCGCGCTCCCCTTCTGCCGGGCCGACGCGGGTGAAGCAGTCCCAGGCGGAAATGGCCACCTGCATGCCGCGGGGATCGGCGTTGCCCACGTCTTCTGAAGCAATGGCCAGCAAACGGCGCGCCACGTAAAGCGGATCGCCGCCTGCGGTGATAATGCGGGCATACCAGTACAGCGCCGCGTCTGGCGACGAGCCGCGTACGGACTTGTGCAGCGCGGAGATCAAATCGTAAAAACGATCGCCTTTATTATCAAAGCGCGCGCTACGCTCGCCGGCGATTTCCGTAAGCAGCGCCGTTTGCAAAACGCGTTTGCCTTTCGCATCGCTCTCGGCCATATCAGCCATCATTTCGAGCGTGTTGAGCGCGCGACGCGCATCGCCGTTGACCAGTTCCGCAATCGCCCGACGGGTGTCGTCCGGCAGCACCAAATCGGTCTGTTTGCCATAGCCGCGCTCGGTGTCTTTCATCGCCTGCTCCAGCACCTGTTCAATATCTTCGACGGTGAGGGATTTCAGCAGGTAAACGCGGGCGCGCGAAAGCAGCGCGGAGTTCAGTTCAAACGAGGGGTTTTCGGTAGTCGCGCCGATAAAGGTAATGGTGCCGTCTTCAATATGCGGCAGGAAAGCATCCTGCTGGCTCTTGTTGAAGCGATGGACTTCGTCGACAAACAGAATGGTGCGGCGCCCCGCGTTGCGGTTCTGGCGCGCGCGTTCGATGGCCTCGCGGATCTCTTTTACGCCTGACGTCACCGCGGAAATACGTTCGACATCGGCATTAGCGTAATGAGCTATCACTTCCGCAAGCGTAGTTTTACCGGTGCCCGGCGGCCCCCATAAAATCATCGAATGAAGGTGGGCCTGCTTCGATTGCTCTTGGCAAAGGCTTACCGGCGGCCAGCAGATGCTGCTGGCCAATATACTGCGTTAAATTCTCTGGCCGCATACGGGCGGCCAGAGGTTGAAACGTATTGTCAGAAAAATCGAGCGACAGATTGCCCACTCATGCCTCTATTTACGTTGGTCATCCACCGTCACGCCTTGCGGCGGGGTGAAGGTAAACTTACTCATATCCACCGAACCGTTTTGCTGGGTCTGCAGCGCGTAGCTGCTGCGCTGGTCGTCCTGCTCTACCGCGCTAAACTGGTGGATAGTCCCGTCGCTTCCTACGTTGATGGTGAACTGCTTCAGGTTGCCGGCGCTGGTTTTTGGCGTCAGCACAAAACTGTCGCCCGTTTGTTTGATGTTGTACTGCTGCCAGTCGCTGCTCTGGTTGCGCGCAATCAGCATGAACGGCGTATTGCTGGTGGCATCTTTCAGCCAGGTGGCGCTCACCTGCTCAACAAACGGATTATAGAACCATAAGGTTTTACCGTCGGAAACCAGAATGCTTTCGTCCGGCTGGGTCATATGCCAGTTGAAGAGATTAGGACGTTTTACCCATAAATCGCCCTGGCCTTCCTGCACCGCAGCGCCGCTGCCATCGGTGACTTTTTGCGTAAAGCTTGCGTGGAAGCTGCTCACCTTATCCAGGCGGCTTTTCAGGTCGCCGGCGGCATCGGCCCAAACGCTGGTGGCGGCAAAAGTACTCAACAAAGCACAGGCAATTACAATCTTTTTCATTATTTTCCCTCTGAATTCATCCGCCACGGCGCGACGGCGCGATGGCCCTTCTGTTGCTCAATCTAGTGCACAGCTAAGCGTAAGCAACAGAAGAAAAACCTGATTTTCTGGTAATTTACCCTTCTTTGCAAAAGAGCCGCAACAGCGGCTCTTTTGCAGGAGGCTTACTCGAACGGCGGAGGAGCAAGCACCTCGCGGTTACCGTTATGCCCCTGCGGGCTTACGATGCCCTGCGCTTCCATCTGCTCAACGATACGTGCGGCACGGTTGTAGCCGATACGGAACTGTCGCTGAACGCCGGAAATCGATGCTTTACGTTTTTCAACGACAAAGGCCACCGCCTGATCGAACAGCGCATCCAGCTCTTCGTCGCCGTCCAGACCGCCTCCTGCGCCGCCCTCGCCGTCGCTATCCGAGGTGATGCCGGAAATGTACTGCGGACGACCGCGCGCCTTCCAGTCCTGCACCACCGCGTGAACTTCCTGATCGCGCACAAAGGCGCCGTGCACGCGAACCGGCGTGGTCGAGTTCGGCCCCGAGTAAAGCATATCGCCCATGCCCAGCAGCGATTCCGCGCCGCCCTGATCGAGGATGGTGCGCGAGTCGATTTTACTCGATACGGTAAACGCAATACGCGTCGGGATGTTCGCTTTAATCAGGCCGGTAATCACATCCACAGACGGACGCTGCGTGGCGAGCACCAGGTGAATACCCGCCGCGCGGGCCTTCTGCGCCAGGCGGGCGATAAGCTCTTCCACTTTTTTGCCCACCGTCATCATCAGGTCGGCGAATTCGTCCACCAGCACCACGATATACGGCAGTTTTTCCAGCATCGGATGCGTGGCGTCCATGCTGTCGCCCGGCTTCCAGAACGGATCCGGAATCGGACGCCCCATCCGCTCGGCTTCGAGCACGCGTTCGTTGTAGCCGGCAAGGTTACGCACGCCGAGCGCGGACATCAGCTTATAGCGGCGCTCCATCTCGTTGACGCTCCAGCGCAGGGCGTTGGCCGCATCTTTCATATCGGTGACCACTTCGGTCAACAGATGTGGAATGCCTTCATAGACCGACAGCTCGAGCATTTTCGGGTCGATCATGATGAACTTCACCTCTTCCGGCGTGGCCTTGTACAGAATGCTGAGGATCATAGCATTCACGCCCACGGATTTACCGGAACCCGTCGTACCCGCCACCAGCAGGTGCGGCATTTTCGCCAGATCGGCTACTACCGACTCGCCGCCGATGTCTTTACCCAGCACTACGGTTAAAGGAGAAGCGCTTTCGCGGAATTTCGCGCAGTCGAGCACTTCCCGCAGATAGACGGTTTGACGCTTTTTATTCGGCAGTTCGAGGCCGACGTAAGGTTTGCCAGGGATCACTTCCACCACGCGCACCGCTACCGTAGACAGGGAACGGGCCAGGTCGCGGGACAGGTTAGAGATGCGGGCGGCCTTCACGCCGGGGGCTAAATCAAGCTCAAAGCGCGTAATGACCGGGCCTGGAGAGTAATCCACCACGTCCGCTTTAATGCGGTAGTCCGCCAGACGAGCCTCGACCAGGCGCGCCATCTGCTCCAGCGCAAAGGTATCCACCGGCTCAACTTCCGCCGGCGGCGAAGTCAGCAGATCCAAAGACGGCAGCGGCGTGGTCGGCTTTTGCAGCGGACGATCGTCGCCGTTACGCATCAGGAACGGATGAATCAGGCTGTCCTGCGGCTGCGGGGCTGCCGGCTGCTGCGGTTGATAAGCCTGATGCTGCGCAGGCGCCTGATAGGCCTCTTGCGGAGCATGCCTTTGAGGCGCGGCTGGCTGAGCAGGCGCAGGTTCCTGTACCGGGCTCGGCGTAAACAGCGGCTCGCTTGGGCCATCGTCTACCAGCGCTTTCATTGGTGAGAAATCGAAGTCATCAAGCGAGAACGGAACGTTTGACGCAGGCGCGGTTTGCTCATAACGCTGATGCTGCTGAGCGGCAAACTGACGCGCCAGCTCCGCCTGCTCAGCGGCAGCCTCATCTTCCGCGCCGAGCGGCTCTTCCTCGTATTCTTCGCCATAACGCTGCTGTTGCTGAGCGGAGAACTGGCGGGCCAGCTCCTGCTGCTGCATTTCGGCCGCGTTGTCGTCGGCATACTCATCGCCGTAGCTATCCTGTCGATGCCCTTCTTTGCGGGCCTGCTCTTCCGCCATGCGCTGCGACGGCAGCTTAATACCGTAGGAGGCCAGTTCACGGCGCGTAGGCACGCGCACGCGGTTCGGACGCGGCAGCTGCGGGCCGATACCTTCTTTTACCTGGGCGCGCGGCGCATCGCTTGCGATGCTGAATACAGGTGAAAACGCCGCGGTGGCCGCCGCGGCTTTTGCCGCTTCTTTAATGACGGGGGCCGCCGGAGCCACTTCCGAAGCCGGCATTTCAGGAGGCGTAGCCGGCGTTACCGCTGGCGCTGGCGGTATAACCGACGCGCGCTGCTGGTAAGGATCGGGCTTCGGCTCTTCCACCGGCTGATACCAGGCCGCAAGCTGTTCGCGTTCGCGGGCCCGCTGCGCTTCGACCTCTTCGAAATGATAAAGCGGCGGACGCGCGGGTTTTACTTCTTCAACGGGCGCCGGCTGGAATTCTGGCTCAGCGGCTGGCGCCGTCGGCTCTGACCAGCGGCTGGTCATTTCCTGCGGCACCTGCTGCGCTGCCGGACGCGGCGCGGTATAGCTTTCCGGAGCCGGAGCGATAACAGGCTCCGGCGTCACCGTGGTCGGCGCCGGCTCCCAGGCGATAGCGGCGCTGGTTTCGGTTTCTGGCGCGGGCGTATGCACCGGCGGCATGGGAGCCGCAGGCGTCACCGGCGCCGTATGTGCCTGATTCGCCATGGTGGCCGCGGCGGCCGCGGCTATCGGCTCAGCGATGGAATGGCCGTGCAGAAGCGGATCGTATTCTTCAGCCTCAGGCAGCGTCGCCTTGTTGCCTGAGAACAGCACATCGTTCGCATCGGTCGCGATGCCGCGCGCGCTGAACAGCACGTCGTCTTCGTCGTCGTCCATTCTTCTGCCGGAGAACAACGCGGCGTCGGTTTTGCGCGCATGAGGATTGGCGAATTTTTCTGAAAGGCGCTGCTTGCGGGCTAGCGCCCCGCGCAGAATGCGGGCGCGACGAGACTCACGTTTTTCCATTGCTGGCTCGTGCTCTTCGTCATGCTCCTCATAATGTTCGTCTTCGTAATCGTACTCTTCGTCCTGCCAGGTGTTGTCCCGGCGCGTACGATTGCTGGCAAAGGTCAGCACCGTCAGCACCGCGCTGCCGAGCTTTTCGGCGATACTGACCCACGACCAGCCGGTAAACAGCGTTAAGCCCGCAGCCCATACGCACAGCAGGGCGATAGTTCCGCCGCTGCTGTTTAGCAGCGGCATCATCGCGGTGCTCAGCAGGCTGCCGAGAACGCCGCCGGAAGCGAAGTACCAGATATCATCGGCGTTGATGGCGGCAAGGCCGCAGGAAGTCAGCACCATCGCCAGCACGCCAATCAGACGCAGGGAGACCGCGAAGTAATCAATGTAATCTTCGCTGCCGCGCTGGCGCCAGGTGAACCAACAGCCGCCGATGATGATAACCGGAATGGTGTAGGCTATGACGCCAAAAATGAAGAACAGGGTGTCGGCAAGCCACGCGCCGGGAGCGCCGCCCAAATTATGGATAGGTTCGTGCCACGCCGTCTGCGACCAGCTTGGATCGGAAGGATTAAAACTCAGTAAGGCGGCCATCAGATAGACGGCAAAAATGGCGACAAGAATCAGCAACGCCTCAAGTAACCGGCGCCCGCTGCTGAGTTTCCTCAATGTGACTTCTTTATCTTCGGTATATTCCTGGCTCAAGTAAGACTCTCCAGGTCCTTAAATATATGGAGAACAACAGCGCCGGGAGGTTCCCGGCACTGTTGCTGTATGGATTACCAGGAGTGTAACCAAAATACGCGGATTTTGCACCTGGCCCGTGTTAACGGGTCTTAATTACCAGACGATTACTCTGTTTGACCTCTTCCATAACTACATAGGTACGGGTGTCGTTCACACCCGGCAGTCGCAACAGGGTTTCGCCTAATAATTTGCGGTAGGCCGACATATCCGGCACGCGGGTTTTCAACAGGTAGTCGAAATCACCGGATACCAGATGACACTCCTGAATTTCTTCAAGTTTTTGCACAGCGGAGTTAAATTGCTCAAAAACATCCGGCGCGCCACGATTCAGAGTAATCTCAACAAAAACCAGAAGTGATGCATCCAGATAATGCGGATTCAACAGCGCTGTGTAGCCCTGAATAAAACCCTGTCGTTCCAGACGACGCACGCGCTCAAGGCACGGCGTCGGCGAAAGCCCAACACGCTTTGAAAGCTCGACGTTAGAAATTCGCCCATCCTTTTGCAGCTCGTTGAGAATATTACGATCGATGCGGTCGAGATCTTTGCCAGGGCGCTTTTTGCTATCTACCATTATTATTGTCTCTCTCTATTCCTTCCATCACCTGCCATAACCCAGGTTAACGTCACTGTTCCGGGTGTACGTGAGAAGACCGGTGCCGGGTGGCTGCTATCGACATCACGCATGGCGTCTGTCCACACCATGCGTAGATTTCAATCGCCCGGTAAATTTGCATCAGGTATGCGTGACGTTTCAGAACAATCACACCAAATGTTTTTTCTTCCTCGAATGTTTTCGCAAATGCTTAGGGGATTGTCAAAGCAAAACATCCATTTTTAGTGGAACGTGCCAGATATTGGGGGGACTTGACGATTATTCATCACTTTACCCCCGTGACTATCTCCCGCGCATGGTGCGTATTTATGCGCTTTTGCGGCATGTTCAGCGGTAATGATTGAGCCTGGCTATTACACATATCGTTAACACTATTCTCTAACATGGACGCTACACCTTTTTTTAACCCGCCAAATTCCCTACAATCCCCCGATTGTCAGCAAACGTTCAATGAGGAACTCATGAGCACGGCTAAACACAGTAAGTTGCTTATTCTGGGCTCCGGCCCTGCGGGCTACACCGCAGCGGTCTATGCTGCTCGCGCTAACCTGAAGCCGGTATTGATCACCGGCATGGAAAAAGGTGGTCAGCTCACGACCACTACCGAAGTGGAAAACTGGCCGGGCGACCCGCACGATTTAACGGGCCCGCTGTTGATGGAACGCATGCACGAGCACGCGGCGAAGTTCGAGACGGAAATTCTGTTCGACCATATCAGCAAGGTGGATCTGCTTAATCGCCCCTTCCGTCTGACCGGCGACAGCGGCGAGTACACCTGTGATGCGCTGATTATCGCCACCGGCGCCTCCGCTCGCTACCTTGGCCTGCCTTCTGAAGAAGCCTTTAAAGGGCGCGGCGTCTCCGCCTGCGCAACCTGCGATGGATTCTTCTACCGTAACCAGAAGGTCGCGGTCATCGGCGGCGGCAACACCGCCGTGGAAGAGGCGCTTTATCTGGCGAACATCGCCTCCGAAGTGCACCTCATCCACCGTCGCGACAGCTTCCGCGCGGAAAAAATCCTTATCAACCGTTTGATGGATAAAGTGGCCAACGGCAACATCGTGCTGCATACCAACAAAACGCTTGATGAAGTGACCGGCGATCAGATGGGCGTGAGCGGCCTGCGTCTGCGCGATACCCACAATACCGACCAGACTGAAGAGCTGGCGGTTGCGGGCCTGTTTGTCGCTATCGGACACAGCCCGAACACGGCTATTTTTGCCGATCAGCTGGAGCTGGAAAACGGCTACATTAAAGTGCAGTCCGGCATCCACGGCAACGCCACGCAAACCAGCATCCCCGGCGTTTTCGCCGCCGGCGACGTCATGGACCATATCTACCGCCAGGCCATCACCTCGGCCGGGACCGGCTGCATGGCCGCCCTTGACGCCGAGCGTTATCTCGACGGGCTGGCCGAACAAAATAAGTAAATTATTTGCGTAACAACGGGCGACCTTAATAGGTCGCCTTTCTTTTCTCCGCGTTGTAACATGCCTGCAAATTTTGCCTGATAATTCCTTTATCTACCTGCACTGGCATGCCATGAATAAAACCCGTCAACAAGAGCTTAGCCGTTGGCTAAAGCAGCAAAGCGTTATCTCCCGCCGCTGGCTTGGGCTGTCACGAATTTTAGGGCTGCTGAGCGGGCTGCTGATCGTCGCCCAGGCCTGGATCCTTGCGCGCCTGCTCGATCATATGATTATGGGAAATATCCCGCGGGAAGCCCTGCTGCTGCCGTTTATCCTGCTGGTGCTCATTTTCATTCTGCGCGCCTGGGTGGTTTGGCTGCGGGAGAAAGTGGGCTTTTACGCCGGCCAGCACATTCGCCAGGAGATTCGCCGCAAGGTGCTCGATCGTCTGCACCAGGCCGGCCCAGCATGGATTCAGGGCAAGCCGGTAGGCAGCTGGGCCACGCTGGTTGTTGAACAAATCGAAGATATGCACGACTACTACGCCCGCTATTTGCCGCAGATGTCGCTGGCGGTCATGGTGCCGGTGCTTATCCTTATCGCTATTTTCCCTTTCAACTGGGCGGCGGCGCTCATTTTGCTTGGCACCGCGCCGTTGATTCCTCTGTTTATGGCGATGGTTGGTATGGGCGCAGCCGACGCCAACCGACGCAATTTCCAGGCGCTGGCTCGCCTGAGCGGCCATTTTCTTGACCGCCTGCGCGGCATGGAGACGCTGCGCCTGTTTAATCGCGGAGCGGCCGAAACAGAAGATATTCGCACGGCCTCCCGGGACTTTCGTCAGCGCACCATGGAAGTGCTGCGCCTGGCGTTTCTTTCCTCCGGCGTGCTGGAGTTTTTCGCCTCGCTGTCCATTGCGCTGGTGGCGGTTTATTTCGGCTTCTCCTACCTGGGAGAGCTGAATTTCGGCCACTACGGTACCGGCGTCACGCTGTTCGCCGGCTTCCTGGCCCTGATCCTCGCTCCGGAGTTTTTCCTGCCCCTGCGCGATTTAGGCACTTTTTATCACGCTAAAGCGCAGGCGGTCGGCGCGGCGGACAGCCTGATGACGTTCCTGGATGCGCCTTTGCAGCAGCAGGAAAGCGGCAGCGTCCAGCTTGGTAGCGCCACGCCGTTAACCCTCGAAGCGCGGGAGCTGACGATCTTATCCGCTGAAGGTCGCCCGCTTGCCGGGCCGTTGAACTTCACGCTCTCGGCGGGGCAGCGCGTGGTGCTCGTCGGCCAGAGCGGGGCCGGGAAAAGTTCTTTGCTCAACGTCTTATCCGGCTTTTTGCCCTACCAGGGCGAACTGCGGGTCAACGGTATTGAGCTTGCGCAGCTCGATCCCGTCTGGTGGCGCGAGCAGTTAAGCTGGGTCGGGCAAAACCCGCAGCTTCCTGCGGCCACGTTAAGAGAGAATGTTTTGCTCGCTGCGCCTGACGCCAGCGAAGCGGCTTTAAAGGCCGCCTTAGACAAAGCCGCGGTAAGCGAATTTCTGCCGCTCTTACCCCAGGGCGTCGATACGCCGTTAGGCGATCAGGCTGCGCGTTTATCGGTCGGCCAGGCGCAGCGCGTTGCGGTAGCCCGCGCGTTGCTGGTGCCGGGCCAGCTGCTGCTGCTTGATGAACCGGCCGCAAGCCTTGATGCCCACAGCGAGCAGCTTGTCATGGAGGCGCTGGGCGCGGCCTCCCGCCATCAGACCACGGTGATGGTGACCCACCAGCTTGATTACATTACCGACTGGGACACCATCTGGGTGATGCGTGACGGCACAATCGTTCAGCAGGGCGATTACCGGACGCTTGCCGCGGCGGACGGCCCGTTCGCCGGGCTGCTGGCTAACCGCAAGGAGGAGATTTAATGCGCGCTTTACTGCCCTACCTGGCGCTTTATCGCCGTCATATCTGGCTGCTTTCGCTGGGCGTCGTGCTGGCTATCGTTACCCTGCTTGCCAGCATAGGCTTGCTGACCCTCTCCGGATGGTTCCTTTCCGCTTCCGCCGTGGTCGGCGTGGCCGGCATTTACAGCTTTAACTACATGCTGCCCGCGGCCGGCGTGCGCGGCGCGGCCATCACTCGTACCGCCGGGCGCTACTTCGAGCGGCTGGTAAGCCACGATGCCACCTTCCGCGTGCTGCAGCACCTGCGCGTATTCACCTTCAGCAAGCTGCTTCCCCTCTCCCCCGCCGGGCTGGCGCGTTTTCGTCAGGGAGAATTGCTCAACCGCCTGGTTGCCGACGTCGATACGCTCGATCATCTCTATCTGCGCGTGATATCGCCGCTGGTCGGGGCGTTGATGGTGATTGCGGCGGTGACCTTCGGCTTAAGCTTTCTGGACGTGCGGCTGGCGTTAACGCTGGGCGCCATCCTGCTTGCGACGCTGCTGTTTTTACCGCCGCTGTTCTATTACGCCGGCAAGCCGACGGGCGAAGCGCTGACGGTTTGCCGCGGCCAGTATCGCCAGCAGCTGACGGCCTGGCTGCAGGGGCACGCGGAGTTGACCATTTTTGGCGCCACGAAGCGCTATCGCGAACAGCTTGACGCCACGGAGTACGGCTGGCAGGAAGCCCAGCGCCGCCAGTCTGAGCTTACCGCCCTTTCACAGGCGTTGATGCTGCTGATCGGCGGCGTGGCCGTGGTGGTCATGCTGT
Organism: Dryocola mayonis; assembly: GCF_051307045.1. Classification (NCBI taxonomy): domain Bacteria; kingdom Pseudomonadati; phylum Pseudomonadota; class Gammaproteobacteria; order Enterobacterales; family Enterobacteriaceae; genus Dryocola; species Dryocola mayonis. Next base: position 1,481,984 of record NZ_CP150452.1, on the reverse strand, counting down.
GGATGGCGTCGGCGGGCGTAGGCGGCAATACTTCGCCCGGCGCGCTCATCGCCCTGTTTGTCTTCTGCGCGCTGGCGGCCTTCGAGGCGCTGGCTCCGGTTACCGGCGCGTTTCAGCATCTCGGACAGGTTATCGCCTCCGCGCTGCGGGTGACCCAGATTACCAGCCAGCGGCCGGAAGTGACTTTCGATGCGGGCGCGGCAGAAACGTTCGCGCAGGTTTCGGTGGATATCAAGCAGGTCGGCTTTACCTATCCGCAGCAGCCCCAGAGCGCGCTGAAAGATATTACGCTTGCCGTTAAGGCCGGGCAGCACGTCGCGGTGCTCGGCCGCACCGGCTGCGGTAAATCAACCCTGCTGCAGTTGCTGACCCGCGCCTGGGATCCGCAGCTGGGCGAGATTCACTTTAACGGCCGGCCGCTGCGCGAGCTGAATGAAAATACCCTGCGGGCCGCAACGAGCGTCGTGCCGCAGCGCGTTCATCTGTTTAGCGCCACCCTGCGCGACAACCTGCTGCTGGCGGCTCCTGCGGCGAGCGACGAACGGCTAAGCGCGATCCTGGAACGCGTCGGGCTCGAAAAGCTGCTTTCCGATGCCGGGCTTAACAGCTGGCTCGGGGAAGGCGGACGACAGCTTTCCGGCGGCGAGCTGCGCCGTCTGGCTATCGCCAGGGCACTGTTGCATGACGCTCCGCTGATGCTGCTCGACGAACCGACCGAAGGTCTGGATGCGGAAACCGAGCGCCAGATTCTGGATTTGCTGGCGGAAGTTACCGCCGGGAAAACGGTTCTGATGGTTACCCACCGCCTGCGCGGACTGAAACATTTTGACAGCATAGTTGTGATGGACAACGGACAAATTAAAGAGCTTGGCAGTCACGCAGAATTGATGGCAACGGGTGGGCGTTATTACCAGTTCCACCAGCGTTTGTAGCGCCTGCGCATAGTCTATTATCAATCAATAATTGCTTCGTGGTGGAGTGTTGCGGCCATGCGCCTGATACAGCTTTCTCGGGACTCTATTGCCTTTCCTTCACCGGAAGGCGCGTTACGCGAACCTAATGGATTACTGGCGCTTGGGGGAGACCTCAGCCCCGCCCGGTTGCTGATGGCCTACCAGCGCGGAATTTTTCCGTGGTTCTCGCCAGGCGACCCTATATTGTGGTGGTCGCCCGACCCTCGGGCGGTCCTGTTTCCACAGCAGTTTCACCTGAGCCGCAGCATGAAGCGGTTTCATAAACGCTCGCCCTACCGCGTGACGCTAAACCACGCCTTTGAAAAAGTGATTTCAGGCTGCGCCGACGATCGTCATGAGGGCACGTGGATCACTCCGGATATCGTGGAAGCCTATACGCGCCTGCACGAGCTGGGCTATGCGCATTCCGTTGAGGTCTGGGAAGACGATGAATTGGTCGGCGGCATGTACGGCGTTATTCAGGGAGCCTTGTTCTGCGGCGAATCAATGTTCAGCCGGCGCGAGAACGCCTCCAAGACGGCTCTGCTGGTATTCTGCCAGCACTTTTTACGCCACGGCGGAAAGCTGATTGATTGCCAGGTCTTAAATAGCCATACCGCATCCCTGGGCGCTATTGAAATTCCCCGCCGGGATTATTTGCACAACCTGGCGAATTTACGTTCTGAACACTTAATTTCCCATTGTTGGGTGCCACAAATCCTGTCCGGACTATAATGTTTACGGCACATTTTATTTGACGGTGTTATAATTAGCTCCGCAGAGTGAACTCTGCCCATTACCCCGCCGCCGTATGGGAACTGCAATTAAAGGGAACGCCCCTCGTTTATCTCTTCGCACCCCTTGTCGTAAGCGCATTTTATGCAGCTTTCGCGTGGTTTATGGGTAATGTGCAAAATGCACTTTCGCTTGCGAATTCACCAACAATTCTTTACATGATAAGCGAACTTCGGCATTATCTTGCCGGTTCAAACTATGGTAGTGATACCCCCGAGGATTAGATGGCCAAAGAAGACAATATTGAAATGCAGGGTACCGTTCTTGATACGTTACCTAACACCATGTTCCGCGTTGAGCTGGAAAACGGGCACGTGGTAACCGCTCATATCTCCGGTAAAATGCGTAAAAACTATATCCGCATCCTGACGGGCGACAAAGTCACTGTAGAGCTGACCCCGTACGACCTGAGCAAAGGCCGCATTGTCTTCCGTAGTCGTTAAGAGTTTTTATCTGTCGTAGCCGGGCGCTGCGGCTGAGCTATAGCTAATAAAAAGGCCGGATATCACTATCCGGCCTTTTTTTGCACGATGAAAACTAGTGCGCCGCTTCCGGCTTGTGCTTCTGGGCGCTGTGGAAGTTGTAGGTCAGCTGTTCGTGGGCCTTATCCAGCGCAACAATCACCTGTCCGCCGTCGACCAGGGAACCAAACAGCAGTTCGTTAGCGAGCGGTTTTTTCAGGTTATCCTGGATGACCCGCGTCATTGGACGAGCGCCCATCGCACGGTCATAGCCTTTTGCCGCCAGCCAGTCGCGCGCTTCCTGACTCACTTCCAGCGACACGCCTTTCTGGTCCAGCTGCACCTGCAGTTCGACAATAAATTTGTCGACCACCTGATGAATCACCTCGGTAGAGAGGTGGTTGAACCAGATAATGTTATCCAGACGGTTGCGGAATTCCGGGGTAAAGATCTTTTTGATCTCTTCCATCGCATCGGTACTGTTGTCCTGACGAATCAGGCCAATAGACTTACGCTCGGTTTCACGCACGCCGGCGTTGGTGGTCATCACCAGGATAACGTTGCGGAAGTCAGCCTTGCGCCCGTTGTTATCGGTTAAGGTGCCGTTGTCCATGACCTGCAGCAGCAGGTTAAAGACATCCGGGTGCGCCTTTTCGATCTCATCAAGCAGCAGCACCGCGTGCGGATGTTTGATAACCGCATCGGTCAGCAGCCCGCCCTGGTCAAAGCCGACGTAGCCCGGAGGCGCGCCGATCAGGCGGCTTACCGTATGACGCTCCATATATTCGGACATATCGAAACGCAGCAGCTCAATTCCCAGGGATTTCGCCAGCTGTACCGTCACCTCCGTTTTACCCACGCCGGTTGGGCCGGCAAACAGGAAGGAGCCCACTGGTTTATGATCGTGCCCAAGTCCGGCACGGCTCATTTTGATGGCTTCGGTTAACGCCTCAATGGCCTTATCCTGGCCGAACACCAGCATTTTCAGACGGTCGTTAAGGCTCTTGAGCGTATCGCGATCGCTTGCCGACACGCTTTTCTCAGGGATACGCGCGATGCGGGCAACCACGGTTTCGATATCCGCCACGTTGACGGTTTTCTTACGTTTGCTCACCGGCATCAGGCGGCTGCGCGCGCCGGGCCTCGTCAATGACGTCGATAGCCTTATCCGGCAGGTGACGATCGTTGATGTATTTCACCGCCAGCTCAACCGCCGCGCGAATCGCTTTCGCGGTATAGCGCACATCGTGGTGAGCTTCGTACTTGGTTTTCAGACCGTTGATAATCTGCACGGTCTCGTCGATGCTTGGCTCAGTAATGTCAATCTTCTGGAAGCGACGCGCAAGCGCGCGGTCTTTTTCAAAGATATTGCTGAACTCCTGGTAGGTCGTGGAGCCGATAACGCGGATCTTACCGCCGGACAGCAACGGTTTGATGAGGTTAGCCGCATCAACCTGACCGCCAGAAGCGGCGCCCGCGCCGATAATGGTGTGGATTTCGTCAATAAACAGGATGCTGTTCTGATCCTGCTCAAGCTGTTTGAGCAGGGCCTTAAAGCGCTTCTCAAAATCACCGCGGTACTTGGTGCCCGCCAGCAGCGAACCGATATCCAGCGAATAGATGGTGCAATCGGCCATCACTTCCGGAACGTCGCCCTGCACGATACGCCAGGCAAGCCCTTCGGCAATCGCTGTTTTACCGACGCCCGACTCCCCCACCAGCAGCGGGTTATTTTTACGGCGGCGGCAGAGCACCTGAATAGCCCGCTCCAGCTCTTTATCGCGGCCAATCAGCGGATCGATACCGCCCACGCGCGCAAGCTGGTTGAGATTGGTGGTGAAGTTTTCCATACGTTCCTCCCCGCCTGCCTGCTCTTCATTAACCGGATTTTCTGCACCCGGTGCCTGATTTGGCTCGTCTTTACGCGTGCCGTGGGAGATAAAGTTCACCACATCAAGACGGCTCACTTCGTGTTTACGCAGCAGATAGGCCGCCTGGGACTCCTGTTCGCTAAAGATGGCAACCAGCACGTTTGCGCCTGTTACCTCGCTGCGACCGGAAGACTGGACGTGGAATACCGCGCGCTGCAGGACGCGCTGGAAACTGAGCGTAGGCTGAGTATCGCGCTCTTCTTCACTGGCCGGCAGAACCGGCGTGGTTTGTTCGATGAAGGCTTCGAGTTCCTGACGCAGCGCCACCAGATCCACGGTACACGCTTCCAGCGCTTCGCGGGCCGATGGGTTACTGAGCAAAGCCAGTAACAGATGCTCGACGGTCATAAACTCATGACGGTGCTCGCGCGCTCTGGCGAAAGCCATGTTTAAACTGAGTTCCAGTTCTTGATTGAGCATAGGCACCTCCCCCAAATTTTTGCCTTCTTCAGGCCTGTTCTAGCGTACACAGCAAAGGATGCTCATTCTCCCTGGCATACTGGTTCACCAACGCAACCTTGGTTTCCGCCACTTCCGCAGTAAAAACGCCGCAGATGGCCTTACCCTGATAGTGAACCGTGAGCATCAGTTGTGTGGCTCGCTCTACATCATAAGAAAAGAACTTTTGCAGCACGTCAATAACAAATTCCATCGGCGTGTAGTCATCGTTCATTAACATAACTTTATACATAGAAGGGGGTTTTAGCGCTTCGCGCAGTTTATCGCCCACCAGTTGGTCAAAGTCTAACCAGTCGTTCGTCTTACCCATTGCGAATCGTCATCATATTTATTCGTCTGACGTTTATCAGACGAGGCCCTTAGGTTGAGTGTAATACGCTTTTGGCTACTGCAACTACTTGTGTAAAAAAGTAATGTTTTTGCCAGGACGCGAACTGCGTCACATTAATGGCAATAGCGTTAACTGCTTCAAATTTTTGACTGATTCTCATCCCACTCCCCCCGTTGAACGCTTGACGCAGTGATTAAATTATCTACATTGTACAGGCGTGAGTTGGCGAGGTTTTGAACAGCCCGCCCTTACCCACCGGTTCATTCCATCTCACTATTAAGATTTACGAAGGATAAGATGCATGGAGACGGGTACAGTTAAATGGTTCAATAACGCCAAAGGGTTCGGGTTCATCTGCCCTGAAGGCGGCGGCGAAGATATCTTCGCTCATTATTCCACCATCCAGATGGATGGTTACAGAACGCTCAAAGCCGGGCAGGTCGTCAGGTTTGATGTACATCAGGGGCCGAAAGGCAATCATGCCAGTCTTATCGTCCCGCTTGAAGCAGAAGCGGCGGTCGCTTAGGCCCACCTGTTTTATTGTGTACATCCTCAAGTCAAAATGCCAGTCCCTGCGGCTGGCATTTTTATTATAAGCCATCCAGCTTTACTACTCTCGCGCCAGCGCGTCAATCGGATTAAGCCGCGCCGCATTGCGCGCGGGCAGCCAGCCGAAAAGCACGCCGGTCGCCGTGGAACAGGCGAAGGCGGTAAGCAGCGCCACCGGCGAGAAGCCGATATGCCAGCCGGGCAAAAACAGCCCGAGCGCGAAGGCGATCAGCAAGGAAAGCGAGATGCCAAGCGCCCCGCCCACCAGGCAAACCAGGATCGCTTCAATCAAAAATTGCTGCAGGACGTCGCTTGCCCGGGCGCCAACCGCCATGCGGATGCCGATCTCTTTGGTTCGCTCCGTCACCGACACCAGCATAATGTTCATCACGCCAATTCCGCCCACCAGCAGCGAGATCACCGCCACTAAAGTGAGGAACAGCTGAAGAGTACGTGTGGTCTTTTCAGCGGTTTTCAACAGGCCATCCATATTGTAGGTGAAAAAATCCTTCTTACCGTGGCGCAGCTCCAGCATGCGATTAAGCTGCTGCTCCGCCTCGTGGCTGTCGTAGCCCTCTTTCACGCGTACCGTAATGGTATTCAGCCAGCTTTGCCCCATCACGCGTCCGGCCATCGTGTTGTAGGGCAGCCAGACGCGCAGCACTTTGCTGCTGCCAAACATCGACTGTTTTTCCTCCGCCACGCCAATCACGGTTGCCGGCATGTTTCCGACCAGCACCACTTCCCCCACCACGTTCATCTTATTCGGGAAGAGCTGGCGCTTGCTGTTGCTGTCCAGCACCACCACCTGCGCGCGCCCGCTAAGCTGCTCATCGTTGAAGGTTGTGCCCTGGCTCATCGTCATGCCGTACACGTTAAAGTACTGCCCGTTTACGCCGTTTACGCTCGCCGCGGCATCCACGTTGCCGTAACGCAGGCGCAGGTTGCTTGAGATGGACGGCGTCGCCGACGCCACCCAGGGCTGCTGCTCAATCGCCGCCAGGTCGGCGTATTTCAACGCCTGCTGGTACTGCGGATCGTCATCGCCGAAGTCTTTGCCGGGATAGACGTCAATGGTATTCGTGCCGATAGAGCGAATGTCCTCGAGCACCATTTGCTTCGCCGCATCGCCAACAATCACTATCGATACCACCGAGGCGATACCGATAATTATGCCCAGCATGGTCAACAGCGTGCGCATCTTGTTTGCCGCAAGCGCAAGCCAGGCCATAGAAAAAGCTTCGCGAAAACTGCTGAGCGTCTGCTGAAATGGAGAGACCCCGGGCCTTGCGGATGCCTCTTTCTTCGCCCTGGCATTCTGCGGCAGCGGCGGCGGATTATTAATGATTTCACCATCGCGAATTTCAATAATGCGCTGCGCCTGCGCCGCCACCAGGGGATCGTGCGTGACGATAATTACCGTGTGCCCCTGCTCGCAAAGCTGCTTTAAGGTCGCCATCACCTCTTCGCCGGAGTGGGTATCCAGCGCGCCGGTAGGCTCATCGGCAAGGATCACCTGCCCGCCGTTCATCAATGCGCGCGCAATGCTGACCCGCTGCTGCTGGCCGCCGGAAAGCTGGGAAGGCAGGTAGTCCACGCGCTCCGCAAGCCCCAGGCGCATCAGCAGCGCACGAGCGCGCTGCTGGCGATACACGCGCGCCGTTCCCGCATACACCGCCGGAACCTCGACGTTCTGCGTCGCGTTAAGATGCGAAAGCAGGTGATAGCGCTGGAAGATGAAGCCAAAATGCTCGCGGCGCAGGGTCGCCAGTTCGTCGCCGTTAAGCGCTGCGGTATCGACGCCCGCCACGCGATAGCTGCCGCTGGAAGGCTTATCCAGGCAGCCCAGAATATTCATCAGCGTCGACTTGCCCGAGCCGGACGCGCCGACGATCGCCACCATTTCACCCGCTTCGATGGTGATGCTCACGCCCTTGAGCACCTCAATTTGCTCGTCGCCCGACGGATAGCTGCGGCGAATATCCTTCAGCTCAAGCAGCGCCGTCATTGCGCGCTCCCGCCGGAAGATTTGCCGATAACAACCTCTTCGCCCTCCTCAAGGCCCCGTCGCGATCTGCACCTGCGTGTCGTTACGCATGCCAATGGCCACCTCGCGTTCGCGCGTTTCACCGTTGCGCAGCACGGTAACCTTGTAGCGGTTATCCCCTACGGGCTCGCCCAGCGCCGCCAGCGGAATGGTTAAAACGTCCTTCACTCCGCCCAGCTGAATATGGACCTGCGCGGTCATTTCCAGACGCAGTACGCCCTGCGGGTTGGGCACTTCGAAGCGCGCGTTATAAAAAATCGCATCGTTGACCTTATCCGGCGTGGGCAGGATGTCTTTTAACCTGCCTTCGTAGCGCGTCAGCGGGTCGCCGAGGACGGTAAACCAGGCTTTCTGGCCCGGCTTGAGATGAATGACGTCGGCTTCCGATACCTGGGCCTTGACGAGCATGGTGCTCAAATCGGCGAGCGTAAGAATATTCGGCGCCTGCTGGGCGGCGATAACCGTCTGCCCCTGAAGGGTGGTGATCTGCGTGACTTCACCGGCCATCGGCGCCACGATACGCGTGAAGTCCAGGTTGGTTTTCGCCGTATCAAGCGAGGCCTGATTGCGCTTAATTTGCGCCTCAATGGTGCTGATTTGCGCAAGCTTAACGTCCAAATCCGTAGCCGCGGTATCCAGATCCTGGCGCGATACCGCCTGGGTTTTCGCAAGCTCCCGCTGCCGGTTTAAGGTCACCTGCGCAAGCCTGGCCTGCGCCTGCGCCTGGCGGCGCTGGGCACGAAGCTCCATCAGCGTCGCCTCCACTTCTTTAATCTGGTTCTGCGCCTGCTCAGGATCGATAACGCCCAGCAGCTGATCCTTTTTCACCCTATCGCCAATGTTCACCGACAGCGTTTTTAACTGCCCGCTGACCTGGGCGCCGACGTCAACCTTGCGCAAAGCGTCGAGTTTCCCCGTCGCCAGCACGCTTTGCTCAAGCGAGCCTTTGCGCACAATCATGGTCTGATAGGCCGGCGCAGGCGCGTTCAGGAACTGCCACAGCCATACCGCCAGCATCAGAAAAACGAGCGCGAGCAACCAATAGCGTTTTTTAATTTTTCCCTTAAATCTCATAGGTATCCTGAAGAAAATGCGCGGTTAAACAAAGTTTCAACGAAGTTAAAAAGCCCGTCGCGGCGCCCGGCATGATTGAACTCTGGTTGAGGTTACGAGTGGTGGAATAGGCCTCTCCATCGCCAACCGGGTACTTATTATGTCGCAGATTGCCGTAAACAAATTGACAACAACGATGCCGCAAAGCGGCTGGCAACTGTTTCTTTCATTAGCCAGAGGGACACAGCTGCCCGGGGACGCCTGGCGCAGCGCCGGCTATCGGCATAAATTTATGCTGCGCTCTGCGGCCTCGCCTTTCACTACCGGGCGGCTGCTGTCGACCCTTGCTCAACAGCCCCTGCTGGATGAGCTCCTGCATGCCCAGCCGGGTTTGCCCTGTCGCCTGCATCGCCCCTACCTGTCGGTGAATTTTAACCGCAAGGATAGCCTGAATGCATTGTGTTTCCATTATCAGACGCTGATTCATCTGATGCCGCAAAAGCTGCTGCGCGCTCACCTCACCCTTAACGGGGCGCGCCTGGCCCGGCTTGTGGGCAAAGATGACGCGCAATACTTCATCGATTTATGCGCGGTTGCCAATCTGGATAAAGAGGGCGAAGCCACGCTTGTCATGCTCAACGAAGCGGGCACCGCCCTCGCGGAGCTGACCTTTACCCTGTGCCGCTATCTGGACAAAACCACGCTGTTTATCGGCGGCCTGCAGGGCGCAAAATCCTGGGTGCCCCATGAGGCCATTCAGAGCGCGACCAAAGCCTGCCACGGCTTATTCCCTAAACGCCTGCTGCTTGAAGCCGCCTGCCGGCTGGCGCGGCATCTTGGCGCCCGGCAAATTATCGCCGTCAGCAACAGCACGCATATTTACCGGTCATGGCGCTACCAGAAGAAGAAAAAGGATAAGCTGCATGCGGATTACGACAGCTTCTGGCAGTCGATGAAAGGAGAGCCCCTGGCCGACGGATATTTCAGGATGCCCGACGAAGTGGCGCGTAAGCCGCTGGAGGCCGTCGCCAGTAAAAAACGCGCCGAATATCGCCGTCGTTACCTGCTGCTCGACGACATGGCCGCCGGTATCGCCAGCCGTTTTTAGTCCGCCCGGCCTCGCGCCAGCCATAAAACGCGCGAGAACATCTTGCGCAACAAGGAAGGCACGGCCTCCACGCCGCGCCTGCCCGCCTCCATCGCCACCTCGATGGCAAGGTCCGGCTTGGACGAGCGATGAATCGCCTTAATTATCACGCGGCGCAGGTTCATATGCATATTTTCCGGGATCTGCGCCACGCGATGGTAAACGTCCGCGAACCCCTGCCGGTACATAAAATGCTCCATATCCATTGCCGGCAGGGCCGTCAGGTGGTCGCGCTCCCGGGCCTTGTCGTTATCCAGCAGTCCGCGAACGGTGGCGGCGTATTTTTTCCCCGCCTCGTCGCCGTCGACCAGCACGTGCCATTCGATGCCCATTCGGCGCGCAAACTTGATCAGCGGCTTCAGCCCCGACTGGGCAAACTCAATAACCTTCACCCCTTCGGCATCGAAATGATAGCCGCACTGGCGCGCCAGCTCGTTCATCACCCAGACTTCGGTTTCCCCTTCCACCAGCAGCCAGCAGCGGGCGAAAAGGGAGGAGGCGCGATTAAAGCGGATATGAAAGGCGATGCGGCGGCTGTCTTCGGCATTCATCCCGCCGGGGGCCCAGCCGCCAGGCGGCGACTCTGGAAGACTCGCGCACCAGCCGGCAAACCTGCTCAACCGGCGTTAGCGACAGCAGCTCGCCGGAGTTGGTGGTGGTGATTTTTTGCAGCGGCAGCAAATTGAGCAGGTGCCAGGCCACGGAGAGCATGATGGGATGCAGCCGGGTTTCCGGATCCTCCACCAGCAGCAGCGGACGCGCGTCTTTATCAAGCGTAACCGTGCCTTTCGCCTGCAGCAGCGTGGAAAACATGCCCAGCAGTATCATGCGGTAGCTGCGGCTGTTGGGCTGGTCGATCATCCGGTTAATGATGTCCAGATAGCGCCAGCTGCGTTGTTCATCGTGCGAGCGACGGCGCATCAGGCGCTGATGGGCAACGGCGCTCTGTTCGGAAAAATAGTGCTCCAGCAGCTGCACCATGGCAGAAAGCCCCTGCCGCAGCTGGGAGTCCGTCAGATTTTGCGGCCGCGAAACTAACTCGCGGGCCAGGAAATCGAGCTGGCGGGCGGTCATTTCCGTGTTCGGCATATCCGGCACGCTGCCGTTGCGTAAGCGACGCATAAAACGTGCATCGCGCAGCCTGAGAACGGGGTTGAGGCGCGTAATTTGCCGGGCAAGCGCGTCGATATCCTCAAGTACAAGAGGCTTTGCCAGCGGGTCGAGGAAGCTGCGCAGCGTCAGCACGGCATTATCCTGCGCCAGCTCACCTTCCAGGCGATACATGATGCGGCGATAGCCGTCGTTGCCGTCGATCCATACCGGCGCCAGCCCGCGGTATCTGCGCCCCAGGTAGTGTCCGGGCGCGGTTTCGCGAAAGGTCAGCACGATATGGAGATGGCGTTCACGCCCCTGTATATCGCCGGGGGGAAAGTAGAAGTCATCGCGTCTGAAGTGATAAAGAGACTCCTCAGGCGAGAGCAGCAGCGTCAGCGCGTCCAGCAGGCTCGATTTGCCCCAGGCGTTTTCACCGATCAGCACGTTATTTTGCTCAAGCTGCAGCGACAGACGATTAATGCCGCGAAACCCGACTATCTCAACTCGTTCGAGAAACATATCCCCTCCAGGGTTATCCGCCGCCTGTCCATAAGGGGCCGGAGCCGGCAATAAACCGAGTATAGCGGTAAGGCGTCAGGCTTTGTACGATTTCACAGAGGATATAGCCCTGACGAAACCAGAGCATTTTATCTGTTAATCACTCCCCCGGCCTGGCCGCCTTTATTAATTATTTTGCTCACGAGAATATTCTCAGGCCGCCTGAACCCGTCTGGAACTTTTTATAAAGTAAATTCCGAAAACAAACCCTATCACCTTGCCTTAAATCAAATCAGCAATATATATTGCGCTGGCCGGAAGAGATGAAGTTATTAACGTCTGCCGGTTTTTATCTTTTCGTCAACGCCATGGCATTAATAAAAAATACGATCGGCGCGTGTTAATTGCCCGCTGCGATTCGTTGTTCTTCTCACATAGAGGTGGATATGTTCAGAAAGTTAGCGGCCGAATGCTTTGGTACATTCTGGCTGGTATTTGGCGGCTGCGGCAGCGCGGTATTAGCCGCCGCCTTTCCTCAATCAGGTATTGGTTTCGCCGGCGTCGCTCTGGCGTTCGGTTTATCCGTTCTGACCATGGGCCTACGCCGTGGGCCATATTTCCGGCGGCCATTTTAACCCGGCCGTTACCCTGGGTTTATGGGCCGGCGGCCGCTTTCCACGCCAAGACATTATTGGCTATATCGTCGCTCAGTTAACTGGCGGGATTATTGCCGCGGGTATTCTTTATTTAATCGCCAGCGGTAAAACTGGATTTGACGCAGCGGCCAGCGGATTTGCCTCGAACGGCTTTGGCGAATATTCTCCTGGCGGTTATTCCCTGCTTGCGGCGGTTATTATTGAAATTGTGTTAACCTGCGGCTTCTTAATTATTATTCACGGCGCAACCGATAAAATGGCGCCGGCGGGTTTCGCGCCGCTGGCCATTGGCCTGGCGTTAACGCTGATTCACCTGATTAGTATTCCCGTCACTAACACCTCGGTTAACCCTGTGCGCAGCACCGCAGTAGCTATCTTCCAGGGCGGCTGGGCTCTGCAGCAGCTGTGGCTGTTCTGGGCCATGCCCATTATCGGCGGTATTCTGGGCGGCGTTATCTATCGTACCCTGCTGGAAAAGCGCGGCTAATGCTTTAGCTACTGCGCATAAAGGCCTGAGCGATCTCAGGCCTTTTCTTTTTGCGTTGTGCATAAATCCCTCATTTTTCGCAGCTTTACTCACTCCTTCTCTTTGGGTAGTGTGGGCGGTGCCTTTTTTATCGCAAGGATTGTCCGCCTCATGTTTTCGGGATTGTTAATTATCTTAGTGCCGCTGATTGTTGGCTATCTTATTCCCCTGCAGCAAACCAGCCTGTTAAAACTCATCAACCGCCTGCTGAGCTGGATTGTGTATGTCATCCTGTTCTTCATGGGGATTAGCCTTGCTTTTCTCGACAACCTGGCGAGCAACCTGTTGGCCATATTTCATTACTCGGCGGTAAGCGTCGTTATTATTTTATTATGCAACGCCGCGGCTCTTTTGTGGCTGGAGCGCTCACTGCCCTGGCATCACGCCCACCGGCAGGAAAAATTACCTTCCCGAATCGCCATGGCGCTGGAATCCCTGAAGCTGTGCTTTGTCGTGGTGGCGGGTTTTGTACTCGGGCTGACGGGATGGGCATTTTTACAGCACGCCGCCGAAGCAAGCGAATACACGCTGATTTTCCTGCTGTTGCTGGTTGGCGTACAGCTGCGCAACAGCGGCATGACGCTAAAACAGATCGTGCTTAACCGGCGCGGCATGATTATTGCGGCGGTGGTCGTGCTCAGCTCAATGGCAGCCGGCGTGATAAACGCCTTTATTCTCGATTTACCGCTTAAAACGGGCCTGGCGATGGCCTCGGGCTTTGGCTGGTATTCGCTCTCCGGCATCCTGATGACCGAATCCTACGGCCCGGTAATCGGCAGCGCCACCTTCTTTAACGATCTTATCCGCGAGCTGCTGGCGATTGTGCTGATTCCAGGCCTGGTGGCGAAAAGCCGCTCTACCGCTCTGGGCCTTTGCGGCGCCACCTCAATGGACTTCACGCTGCCGGTGCTGCAACGCAGCGGCGGGCTGGAAATCGTGCCGGCGGCTATCGTACACGGCTTTATTCTCAGCCTGCTCACTCCGCTGCTGATGGCCTTCTTCGCTTCCTGATACCACGTTGGCGGTAGGCTCCTGCCGCCAAAATTGCGCTAAATCAATTACCTCTTAACTTCCTGTAAAAAGACCTTTTCTCCTGCCGGAGCGAGGCATAACCTTAAACATGTATTTAAAATATAACTTTAAAGGTACGATTATGTTTTGTGTGCAATGTGAACAAACAATCCGCACTCCGGCGGGCAACGGCTGCTCTTACGCGCAGGGTATGTGCGGTAAAACCGCCGAAACTTCTGATCTGCAGGATCTGCTGATTGCCACTTTGCAGGGCCTGTCTGCCTGGGCCGTTGCGGCGCGCGAAGCGGGCGTTATCGATCATGAAGTGGATAGCTTTGCGCCACGCGCCTTCTTCTCGACGCTGACCAACGTTAACTTCGACTCCACACGCATCGTCGGCTACGCGCGCGAAGCGATCGCCCTGCGTGAAAGCCTGAAAGCGCGCGCGCTTGCCGCCAAGGCCGACATAACCGTCGACAGCCCGATGGCCGAGCTACAGTTGGTCAGCAGCGATTTAGGCGACCTGCAGCGTCAGGCGGCGGACTTCGCGCCTAACCGCGACAAGGCGGAAATCGGTGAGGATATCCTCGGCCTGCGCCTGCTGTGCCTGTACGGCCTGAAAGGCGCGGCGGCCTACATGGAACACGCCCACGTCTTAGGCCAGTACGACAATGACATCTACGCGCAGTATCACAAAATTATGGCGTGGCTTGGCACCTGGCCTGCCGATATGGGCGCGCTGCTGGATTGCTCGATGGAAATCGGCCAGATGAACTTCAAGGTGATGAGCATCCTCGATCACGGCGAAACCACCAAATACGGCCACCCTACTCCGGCTCAGGTCAACGTGCGTCCGGTAGCGGGTAAATGCATTCTGATTTCCGGTCACGACCTCAAAGACCTTTACCACCTGCTGGAGCAAACCGAAGGCACCGGCGTTAACGTCTATACCCACGGCGAAATGCTGCCGGCCCACGGCTACCCTGAGCTGCGTAAATTTAAACACCTGGTCGGCAACTACGGCAGCGGCTGGCAGAACCAGCAGACCGAATTTGCCCGCTTCCCGGGGCCGGTGGTGATGACATCCAACTGCATCATCAACCCGGAAGTAGGCTCCTATGCGGACCGTATCTGGACCCGCAGCATCGTCGGCTGGCCGGGCGTGAGCCACCTTGAAGGCGAAGACTTCACGCCCGTTATTAAACAAGCGCAGCAGATGACCGGCTTCCCGTACAGCGAAATCGAGCACCTGATAACCGTAGGTTTCGGCCGTCAGACCCTGCTGAGCGCCGCCGATACCCTGATTGATATGGTAAGCCGCGAAAAACTGCGCCATATCTTCCTGATCGGCGGCTGCGACGGCGAACGCAGCGAACGCAGCTACTTCACCGATTTTGCCACCAGCGTACCGGAAGACTGCCTGATCCTGACGCTGGCCTGCGGTAAATACCGTTTCAACAAGCTGGACTTCGGCAACATTGAAGGCCTGCCGCGCCTTATCGATGCCGGCCAGTGCAACGATTCCTACTCCGCTATCATTCTGGCGGTGACGCTGGCCGAAAAACTCGGCTGCGGCGTAAACGATCTGCCGCTGAGCCTGGTGCTGTCCTGGTTCGAGCAAAAAGCGATTGTTGTGCTGCTGACCCTGCTGTCGCTGGGCGTGACCAATATCGTGACCGGCCCGACCGCGCCGGGCTTCCTGACGCCGAATCTGCTGGCCGTCCTCAACGAGAAGTTTGGCCTGCGCGCCATCACCACCGTTGAAGAAGACATCAAACAACTGATGAGCGCGTAAGGAGAGGAGTAGCCATGACCATGCCAACGCCGATGTGCCCGTACCGCATGCAGGTGCATCACATTCATCAGGAAACGCCGGACGTCTGGACGCTGTCGCTGATCAACCACGACTTCTATCCTTACAAGGCCGGCCAGTATGCGCTGGTGAGTATTCGCAACAGCGAAGACACGCTGCGCGCTTACACCCTCTCTTCCACGCCGGGAATCAGCCCGTTCGTTACGCTGACGATTCGCCGTATCGAAGATGGCGTTGGCTCCGGATGGCTGACGCGGGAAGTGAAGCCGGGCGATTATCTGTGGCTTTCTGCAGGCCAGGGCGAATTTACCTGTGAAAATCTGACCACCGACCGCTATCTGCTGATGGCGGCGGGCTGCGGCGTTACCCCGATTATGTCGATGCGCCGCTGGCTGGCGAAACATCGTCCGCAGGCCGACGTCGCGGTGATTTTCAACGTGCGTTCGCCAGAAGATGTGATTTTCGCCGAGGAGTGGCGCGACTATCCGGTTACGCTGGTGGCGGAAAACAACGCCACCCTCGGCTTTATCCCCGGCCGCCTGACCCGCGAGATTCTGGAAAAGGTGCCGGATATCGCCTCCCGTACCGTTATGACCTGTGGCCCGGCGCCTTATATGGATCTGGTGGAAAAAGAAGTGAAGGCGCTCGGCGTAACCGAGTTCCACAGCGAGAAATTTTTCACTCCGGTCGCGGCGCCGGTGGACAGCGGGCTGAAATTCACCACCTTAAAACCGATGCGTGAATTTTACGCGCCTGTTGGCAGCACCCTTCTCGCGGCGCTGGAAAGCAACAGCGTACCGGTTAACGCAGCCTGCCGCGCCGGGGTATGCGGAAGCTGCAAAACCAAAATCGAATCCGGGGACTATACCGTAAGCAGCACCATGACGCTGACCGAAGCCGAAATCGCCAACGGTTACGTTCTGGCCTGCTCCTGCCATCCGCAAAGCGATTTGGTTCTGGCCTGATAAACCCTGCCACCCGCCTGCGGGTGGCACTTTCTGCCCGGTGACTTCTCTTTCATTGACTAAGCTTGTTAACGGTAACTGAATCGTGACAAGGAGAAACGATGAAACAGACCGTAGCCGCCTACCTGGCAAAAACTCTCGAAAGCGCGGGTGTAAAACGCATCTGGGGCGTGACCGGCGATTCCCTCAACGGCATCAGCGACAGCCTGAACCGGATGGGCACCATCGACTGGATGCCTACGCGCCATGAAGAAGTGGCCGCCTTCGCCGCCGGCGCAGAAGCTCATCTGACCGGCGAACTGGCCGTTTGCGCGGGCTCGTGCGGGCCGGGCAACCTTCACCTGATCAACGGCCTGTTCGACTGCCATCGTAACCGCGTTCCGGTGCTGGCCATCGCCGCGCATATCCCCTCAAGCGAAATCGGCAGCGGTTATTTTCAGGAAACGCATCCCGAAGAGCTGTTTCGCGAATGCAGCCATTACTGTGAACTGGTGTCGTCCCCGGAGCAAATCCCGCAGGTGCTGGCGATCGCCATGCGCAAAGCCGTCCTTAACCGCGGCGTTTCGGTCGTGGTTCTGCCCGGCGACGTGGCGCTGAAACCGGCCCCGGAAACCGCCACCACGCACTGGTATCCCGCGCCGCAGCCGGTCATAGTGCCGCAGCAAGAAGAGCTGAAAAAGCTTGCCCAGCTGCTGCGTTATAACGACAACATCGCCCTGATGTGCGGCAGCGGCTGCGCGGGCGCGCATGAGGAGCTGGTGCAGTTCGCCGCGAAGCTCAAAGCGCCGATAGTTCACGCGCTGCGCGGCAAAGAGCACGTCGAATACGACAACCCTTACGATGTCGGCATGACCGGGCTTATCGGTTTCTCCTCCGGCTTCCACACCATGATGAACGCCGACACGCTGATCCTGCTCGGCACCCAGTTCCCCTACCGCGCTTTTTATCCGTCGGACGCAAAAATTATTCAGATTGATATCAACCCCGGCAGCATCGGCGCGCACAGCAAGGTCGATATGGCGCTGGTCGGTGATATTAAGGCCACGCTGAGCGCGCTGCTTCCGCTGCTGGAGGAAAAAACCGATCGCAGCTTCCTCGACAAAGCGCTGGACGACTATCGCGAAGCGCGGGAAAGCCTGGACGAGCTGGCGCAGGCAAGCGACGAAGACAAGCCTATCCATCCGCAGTATGTCGCGCAGCAAATCAGCAAGTTCGCCGCCGGGGACGCTATTTTTACCTGCGACGTAGGCACGCCGACCGTCTGGGCCGCGCGCTATCTGCAAATGAACGGCAGGCGCCGCCTGCTCGGCTCCTTTACGCACGGTTCGATGGCCAACGCCATGCCGCAGGCGCTGGGAGCGCAGGCCACCGCGCCAGACCGCCAGGTGGTCGCCCTGTGCGGCGACGGCGGATTCAGCATGCTGATGGGGGATTTTCTTTCCGTCGTGCAGATGAAGCTGCCGATCAAAATCGTGGTCTTCAACAACAGCGTGCTGGGCTTTGTGGCGATGGAGATGAAGGCGGGCGGCTATCTGACGGACGGCACCGACCTGCACGCAACCAACTTCGCCAATATCGCCAATGCCTGCGGCATCACCGGCATTCGCGTTGAGAAATCCGCCGATCTGGATAGCGCCCTTCAGCGCGCCTTCAGCATCGACGGCCCGGTGCTGGTGGATGTGGTTGTCGCCAAAGAGGAGCTGGCTATTCCGCCGCAAATCAAGCTGGAGCAGGCAAAAGGGTTCAGTCTCTATATGCTGCGCGCCATTATCAGCGGCCGCGGCGACGAGGTCATCGAACTGGCGAAAACCAACTGGTTCCGGTAAAACAGAGGTTTATTATGGATATCTTTGAGGTTCCCCCGTGATAGATCTGCGCAGCGATACCGTAA
Source organism: Dryocola mayonis (assembly GCF_051307045.1). Taxonomy (NCBI): domain Bacteria; kingdom Pseudomonadati; phylum Pseudomonadota; class Gammaproteobacteria; order Enterobacterales; family Enterobacteriaceae; genus Dryocola; species Dryocola mayonis. Next base: position 1,463,803 of record NZ_CP150452.1, on the reverse strand, counting down.
CCCGACCGTCCAGAAGCATGCTTGACGAAATGATGGCCGCGTCGACCGGCGATGACGTATATGGCGATGACCCGACGGTCAATGAACTACAGGCCTATGCCGCCGAAATCAGCGGCAAAGAGGCCGCGCTGTTTTTACCAACCGGCACCCAGGCAAACCTCGTGGCGCTGCTTAGCCACTGCGAGCGCGGCGAAGAGTATATCGTCGGCCAGCTTGCGCATAATTACCTGTATGAGGCGGGCGGCGCCGCCGTGCTGGGTAGCATTCAGCCTCAGCCCATCGAGGCGAATCAGGACGGTTCGCTGCCGCTTGATAAAGTGGCGGCGAAAATCAAGCCGGACGATATCCACTTCGCCCGCACCAGGCTGCTGAGCCTTGAAAACACCCACAACGGCAAAGTGCTGCCGCGTGAATATCTGCAGCAGGCGTGGGAATTTACCCGCGGCCATAACCTCGCCCTTCACGTTGACGGCGCGCGTATTTTCAACGCGGTCGTCGCTTACGGCTGCCGGCTTGAAGAGGTGGCGCGCTATTGCGACTCCTTCACCATCTGCCTTTCCAAAGGGCTCGGCACGCCGGTTGGCTCTTTGCTGGTCGGCAGCCAGGACTATATCAAACGCGCGTTACGCTGGCGGAAAATGGTCGGCGGCGGCATGCGTCAGGCTGGAATACTGGCGGCGGCAGGCCTGTACGCGCTGAAAAACAACGTTCAGCGCCTGCAGGAAGACCACGACAACGCCCGCTGGCTCGCCGGTGAACTGCGCGAAATCGGCGTGGACGTGACGCGCCAGGATACCAATATGGTCTTTGTACGCGTCCCGGCGGAGCAGACGGAAAGTCTGGGCAAATTTATGCGCGAGCGCGGCGTATTCATCAGCGCAGGTCCGGTTACCCGTCTGGTTACCCATCTTGACGTAAGCCGTGCGCAGCTCGCCGAAGTGGTTAGCCACTGGCGCGCCTTCGCACAGCGGTAGCCGAGGTCAGGGACGATGACGCAGCCGCAAAGGATTCTGGTGCTCGGCGCCAGCGGGTACATCGGCCAGCACCTGGTGCCCGAGCTGACCGGCGCCGGACATCATGTTATCGCCGCCGCGCGCCGCGTAGACTGGCTGAAGAAGCAACAATGGCCGGGAGTCGAGTGCCGCCATATCGATTTACAGTGGCCGCATCACCTTCCGGCGCTGCTTGCAGGCGTGGATACCCTGTATTACCTGGTGCACAGCATGGGCGACGGGCCGGATTTCGTCGCCCATGAGCGCCAGGCCGCGCTCAATGTGCGCGACGCGCTGGCGGAGCAGCCCGTTAAGCAAATCATCTTCCTGAGCTCGTTACAGGCGCCCGGCGGCAGCCGCAACTCCGACCACCTGCGCGCCCGTCAGCTTACGGCGGATATTCTGCGCGATTCCGGCGTACCGGTAACTGAACTGCGCGCCGGGATCATCGTCGGCGCGGGCTCCGCCGCCTTCGAAGTGATGCGCGATATGGTTTACAACCTGCCGGTGCTGACGCCTCCGCGCTGGGTGCGTTCGCGCACTACCCCTATCGCGCTGGAAAACCTGCTCTATTATCTCGTCGCCTTGCTCGACCATCCCGCGCAGGAAAACCGGTTGTTCGAGGCCGCGGGACCAGAGGTGCTCAGCTACCAGCAGCAGTTTGAACGCTTTATGGCAATCAGCGGCCGCCGTCGCCCGCTGATTCCTGTTCCCCTGCCGACCAGCTGGATCTCCGTCTGGTTCCTGAACGTGATCACCTCCGTGCCGCCGACGATCGCAAAAGCGCTGATCCAGGGGCTGGAGCACGATCTTTTAGCGGAAGATCGCCAGCTGCGGGCGCTTATTCCGCAGCGGCTGCTTACCTTCGACGACGCCGTGCGGGCGACCCTCGCCGAGGAAAATAAGCTGGCCAACTCCCAGGACTGGGGATACGACGCCCAGGCGCATGCCCGCTGGCGTCCGGAATACGGCTACTTTCCAAAGCAGGCCGGCTGCACGATGCAAACCCGCGCCAGCCCTGGCGAGCTATGGGAAGTGGTGAACCAGCTCGGTGGCAAAGAAGGCTACTTTTTCGGCAACGCGCTCTGGAAAACCCGCGCGTTTATGGATCGGCTGCTGGGGCACAGGCTGGCTAAAGGCCGCCCGGCGCACCCGATGCTCGCGGTCGGTGACAGGGTGGACAGCTGGAAGGTGATTATCGTGGAGCCGCAAAAAGAGCTGGCGCTGCTGTTTGGCATGAAGGCGCCCGGCCTTGGCCGCCTGGTATTCACTTTACGTGACGAAGGCGCCAGGCGAACGCTGGATGTCCGGGCCTGGTGGCACCCTCACGGCAGCGCCGGCTTGTGCTACTGGCTGGTGATGATGCCGGCGCACCTGTTCATTTTCAAAGGCATGGCGCGGCGTATATGTCGCTTAGCCGAACAATCTTCGCGCAAACACCGTCTATAGTTCTTATTCTTACTCACAGGGCATTGCAAGCGCCGCCGTTTCACGGAAAAATGCCCGCGTTACTCTCAACCAAAACGAGTTGGTCTACATGAAGGTACTGGTCACGGGCGCCACCAGCGGTTTAGGCCGAAACGCGGTCGAATACTTACGGGCGAAAGGTATCAGCGTTCGGGCTACGGGCCGCAACGAGGCGATGGGCAAACTGCTGGTGAAAATGGGCGCCGAGTTTGTTCATGCAGACCTCACCGAACTCGTCTCCTCGCAGGCAAAAGTGATGCTGGCCGGCGTCGACACGCTCTGGCACTGCTCAAGCTTTACTTCGCCCTGGGGCACCCAGGAAGCCTTCGATCTCGCCAACGTGCGCGCAACCCGCCGTCTGGGCGAATGGGCCGTGGCATGGGGCGTACGCAACTTTATTCATATTTCCTCGCCGTCGCTCTATTTTGACTATCACCACCACCGCAATATCAGCGAGGACTTCCGCCCGGTGCGCTTCGCAAACGAATTTGCGCGCAGCAAGGCCGCAAGCGAGGAAGTCATTCAGCTGCTGGCGCAGGCGAACCCGCATACGCGCTTTACGATTTTGCGGCCGCAAAGCCTGTTCGGCCCGCACGACAAAGTGTTCTTCCCGCGCCTGGTTCAGATGATGCGTCACTACGGCAGCGTCCTGCTGCCGCGCGGCGGCGATGCGCTGGTCGATATGACCTATCTGGAAAACGCCGTCCATGCCATGTGGCTGGCATCCGAGCGGGACAACCTGCCTTCCGGACGCGCCTACAACATCACCAATATGGAAGCGCGCCCGCTGCGCACTATCGTACAGAAGCTGATTGACGATCTGGATATCAAATGCCGCATCCGCTCCGTACCCTATCCAATGCTGGATATGATTGCGCGCGGCATGGAAAAATTCGGCAATAAGGCCGCCCGGGAACCGGCGCTGACGCACTACGGCGTATCAAAGCTGAATTTTGATTTGACGCTGGACACCACGCGCGCCGAAAACGAGCTGGGCTATCAGCCCATCGTCTCACTTGATGAGGGGATTCGCCGCACCGCGCTGTGGCTGAAAGACCACGGCACCCTGCATCGCTAAGCCCCTCAGCCCTGCCCGTACTTCTCCAGCAGGGCTTCGACAATAGCCTGACTTTGCGCATCCGCCACGCCGTTGTACAGCGCCGGGCGGAAGTGCATCTGGAAGGCGCTAATCACGCGCCGCTGCGCGGCCTGCGTCATTCCGGCATCAACCTGATAGCCGTAGCGGGACAGCAAATCCAGCAGGCCTGCGGTATCGACAGGTTCATAGGGATCGCGCCCGTTTAAATAAAACGCCACCCGCGCCTCGTCAGGCCATGCGCCAATGCCTTTTTGCGCCAGCTGCCGCCAGGGGAAAAGCGGGCCGGGATCGACCTTACGCTGCGGAGCAATATCGCCGTGGGCGACCACGTTCTGCGGCGCAATGTGGTAGCGCCCGATAATCTCTCTGGCGAGCTTTTCCAGCACGTCGATTTGCGCAGCGTTAAACGGGTAAAACTGCTTTACCTCACCCCGGCGGCTGTAGCCCTGATTTTCCAGCTCAATGCCGATAGAGGTGTCGTTAATGCGGGTAGCGCCGCGCCAGAAGCTCGCTCCCGCATGCCAGGCGAGTTCGCTTTCCGGCACCAGCTGCCAGATAACCGGCTTGCCGCCCGAAAGCGGCGGATTATCAGGAATGAGGTAATGAGAGCTGACGTTTTTATCCGTCAGCGTTGAAAGCGAGCCGTGGAAATCATCGGCGGTGTAATGAATAACCAACACTTTTACGCGTGGATAAGCCGCCTGCGCCTGACGGCGGGTATCAATTTTATAGCCGCCCTTATCAATCACGCCCGTGTCACCGGCGCAGCCCGCCAGCAGCGCGGCAATAATTAAGGCGGCGATACGACCTTTCATCGACGGGTTTTCACCGCCGTACCGGTTACGCTCACCATCAGCATGCTGCTCTCTTTGCCTACGGTTTCGTAATCGATATCAATGCCGACAACGGCGTTCGCTCCCAGGCTCTCGGCCTGCTCCTGCAGCTCTTTAAAGGCGATTTCACGGGCTTTACGCAGCTCCTTTTCGTAAGCGCCCGAGCGGGCCGCCGACGATGTCCCGCACGCCGGCGAAAAAGTCGCGAAAAATATTGGCGCCAAGGATAGCCTCTCCGGTGACGACGCCGCAGTATTCGGTGATGCTCTGTCCTTCAAGCGTTGGGGTAGTCGTAAACTGCATTGGCTTCTCCTCTTAGTGGATCAATATCTTAGCGCGTTATCCGCCACGCATTTTGACAGCGATACGCTATGCTAAGGTAGTCCTCCTGAGAAAATAAGGAAATAAAAATGCGCAGCTCAGTTTTGGCCCTTCTTCCGTGCGCCATGCTCCTCACGGCCTGTACGACCAGCGTTAATCCCGCCTTTAAAGATATCGGCACCCGCAGCGGCCCGTGCGTTGACGGCGGCCCGGACAGCGTGGCGCAGCAGTTCTACGACTACCACATAGCCCATAAATCCCAGGGCGCGAGCGGTTTAACCGGGCTGCGTCCTTACCTGAGCGATGCCTTAACGCAGCAGCTGCAAAAAGCCAGCACCTCGCCTAATGCGCAAAATGCGTTTATGCGCGCGGACATCTTCTCCAGCAGCGCCGACGGAGCGGACAGCGCCGAAGTGGCATCCGCTTCCACCATTCCGAATACCGATGCACGAAATATTCCGCTGCGCGTAAGGCTCACCAAAGGCAGCCAGAGCTGGCTGGATGAGGTGCTGATGGTGCGCGAAGGGCAGTGCTGGGCGGTGGACGACGTTCGCTACCTTGGCCACAACAGCCATGCGCCTTCCGGCAGCCTGCGTCAGGCTATTGAAACCAACTAGTTGCTGATTATTCGCACCGCCGGCGGGGTGGAATTTATAACCCATATAAATAGTCTGGAGTTTTCGCATAACTCCGACATTTATTCTTGCCCCCATCCCGCCGCGCTATTTTGTGCTACTTTTAAGAGTGTAACCCGGTTGTTTTTAAGTTTTAACGCACAAAGATTGCATAACTATTCTGTTAAAGGTAATCTTTGCGGCCTCAATTGCTATGTAACCGCAACGAATGAGCATTCAACTAAACGGCATTAATTGCTTTTACGGCGCACACCAGGCGCTGTTCGATATCACCCTTGAGTGCCCGCATGGCGAAACGCTGGTGCTTCTTGGACCAAGTGGTGCGGGCAAGAGCTCGCTATTGCGCGTACTCAATCTGCTTGAGATGCCGGTATCCGGGCAGCTCGACATTGCGGGCAACCATTTCGACTTCGCAAAAGCGCCCGGCGATAAGGCTATCCGCGAGCTGCGCCAGAACGTCGGCATGGTATTCCAGCAGTACAATCTCTGGCCGCATCTGACCGTGCTGCAAAACCTGATTGAAGCGCCCTGCCGCGTCCTCGGTTTAAGCAAAGATGCCGCCCGCGCGCGCGCCGATAAGCTGCTCGAACGCCTGCGCCTCAAACCCTATATGGATCGCTACCCGCTGCACCTTTCCGGCGGCCAGCAGCAGCGCGTGGCCATTGCCCGTGCGCTGATGATGGAGCCGCAGATCCTGCTGTTTGATGAGCCAACCGCCGCGCTGGATCCGGAAATTACCGCGCAGATCGTCAGCATCATTCGCGAACTGGCAGAAACCAATATTACCCAGGTCATCGTTACTCACGAAGTGGAAGTGGCGCGTAAAACCGCCAGCCGCGTGGTGTACATGGAAAACGGCCATATCGTTGAACAAGGCACGGCGAGTTGCTTTACCAACCCGCAAACCGAAGCCTTTAAATTTTATTTATCTCACTGATGTTGAACGGGAAAATGACAATGAAAAAAGTTCTGCTTGCCACATTGCTCGCCGGTCTGAGCCTGTCTGCCACGGCTGCACAAACGATTCGTTTCGCCACGGAAGCGTCCTATCCTCCGTTTGAGTCGATGGACGCCAGCAACAAAATCGTTGGTTTCGACGTCGATTTGGCCAACGCGCTGTGTAAAGAGATTGATGCAACCTGCACCTTCTCCAACCAGTCTTTCGACAGCCTGATCCCAAGCCTGAAGTTCCGCCGTATCGACGCGGTAATGGCCGGCATGGACATCACGCCCGAGCGTGAAAAGCAGGTTCTGTTCAGCAATCCGTACTACGACAACTCTGCGCTGTTCATCGGACAGAAAGGCAAAGTTGCCGATATCGCGGCGCTGAAAGGCAAAAAAGTCGGCGTGCAGAACGGCACCACGCACCAGAAATTCATCATGGATAAACATCCGGAAATCACCACCGTTCCTTACGACAGCTACCAGAACGCGAAGCTTGATCTGCAAAACGGCCGCATCGACGCGGTGTTCGGCGATACGGCTGTCGTTACCGAATGGCTGAAAGCCGATGCTAAACTTGCGGCCATCGGCGATAAAGTCACCGATAAAGGCTACTTCGGTACGGGTCTGGGCATCGCGGTTCGTCAGGGCAATACCGACCTGCAGGCGAAGTTCAATACCGCCCTTGAGAAAGTGAAGAAAGATGGGACCTACCAGACCATCTACGAAAAATGGTTTCAGAAGTAAGCCACACTGAATGAACGAACTGTTTCCTTTAGCAAGCGCCGCCGGGATGACCGTCGGCCTTGCCGTTTGCGCGCTGATCATCGGCCTTGCTCTGGCGATGCTCTTCGCTGTCTGGGAGTCCGCCAGATGGCGCCCTGTGGCATGGGTCGGCTCAGCGCTGGTCACCGTGCTGCGCGGCCTGCCTGAAATCCTGGTCGTTCTCTTTATCTATTTCGGCTCCTCTCAGCTGCTGTTGACCCTCTCTGACGGCTTTACCCTCAACCTTGGGTTTGCGCAGATCCCGGTACAAATGCAGATTGAGAACTTCGACGTCAGTCCGTTCCTGTGCGGCGTGATTGCCCTTTCCCTGCTCTATTCCGCCTACGCTTCGCAAACCCTGCGCGGCGCGCTGAAAGCCGTGCCCGTCGGGCAGTGGGAGTCAGGCCAGGCGCTGGGGCTGTCGAAAGTGGCGATTTTCTTCCGCCTGGTGATGCCGCAAATGTGGCGCCATGCGCTGCCGGGGTTGGGCAACCAGTGGCTGGTGCTGCTTAAGGATACCGCACTGGTGTCGCTTATCAGCGTCAACGATTTGATGCTGCAAACCAAAAGCATCGCCACCCGTACGCAGGAGCCTTTTACCTGGTATGTGATTGCCGCGGCCATTTATCTGGTGATTACGCTGGTGAGCCAGTACGTCCTCAAACGTATCGATCGGCGCGCCACGCGCTTTGAACGGAGGCCCGGCTGATGCTTGAGTATTTACCGGAGCTGCTTAAAGGGCTGCACACCAGCCTGACGCTGACCGCGGCGTCTATCGTCGTGGCGCTGATTTTATCGCTTATCTTCACCATTATCCTGACGTTAAAAACGCCGGTGCTGGTGCATATCGTTCGCGCCTATATCACGCTGTTCACCGGTACGCCGCTGCTGGTGCAAATCTTCCTTATCTACTACGGGCCGGGGCAGTTTCCGTCGATTCAGAACTATCCGGCGCTCTGGCATCTGCTTTCCGAGCCCTGGCTGTGCGCGCTGATTGCCCTCTCCCTGAACAGCGCCGCATACACCACGCAGCTGTTCTATGGCGCCATCCGCGCCATCCCGGAAGGCCAGTGGCAGTCCTGCGGCGCGCTGGGCATGAGCAAGAAAGACACGCTGGCGATTTTGCTGCCTTATGCATTTAAACGCGCCCTGTCTTCCTACTCCAACGAAGTGGTGCTGGTGTTTAAGAGTACCTCTCTTGCCTATACCATCACGCTGATGGAAGTCATGGGCTACGGGCAGCTGCTGTACGGACGCACCTACGACGTCATGGTGTTTGGCGCGGCAGGCCTGGTTTATCTGGTGGTTAACGGCGGCCTGACGCTGCTGATGCGCCTGATAGAAAGACGAGCGCTGGCATTTGAACGCCGTAGCTGACGGCTAAGACCAAATTCAGGCGGGGAATTTCCCCGCCTTTTTTTCGCTTCACATAGATATAATTATACGTTTTTATTGAATATAAATTCATTTGCTGGCAAGGTTGTCTGACGTCGGGAAACGACGATTACAGCATAAACATGACAGACGGGAGCAGCACAGATGAAGAAGTTATTAATGGCCGCCATGCTCGCTACAGCCGCTTTCAACGCCGCTGCAGCAGACAAGATTAGCTTTGGTTCTTCGGCAACCTATCCGCCTTTTGAATCGCTGGATGCCAGTAATCAGATCGTCGGTTTCGACATCGATCTTGCTAACGCTTTATGCACACATTTGCAGGCCGAGTGTACCTTTACCAACCACGCCTTCGACAGCCTGATCCCGTCACTGAAATTCCGTAAATACGACGCGGTGATCTCCGGCATGGACATCACGCCGGAACGCAGCAAGCAGGTCGCCTTTACCACCCCTTACTACGCGAACTCCGCCGTGGTGATCGCCAAAAAAGGGGCGTTTAAGTCTCTGGAAGATCTGAAAGGCAAGCGTATCGGTATGGAAAACGGCACCACGCATCAGAAATACCTGCAGGATAAGCATCCGGAAATCAAAACCGTATCCTACGACAGCTACCAGAATGCGATTATCGACCTGAAAAATGGCCGCATTGACGGGGTCTTTGGCGATACGGCGGTGGTGAACGAATGGCTGAAAACCAATCCACAGCTTGGTACCGTGGGCGAACACGTGACCGACCCGCAATACTTCGGCACCGGCCTTGGCATTGCGGTACGCCCGGAAAACCAGGCGTTGCTGAAAAAGCTAAACGATGCGCTGGCGGCGATTAAGGCTGACGGCACCTGGCAGAAAATCAGCGATAAGTGGTTCCCGCAGTAAGTTTTCCCTTACGTAGGCTCTGTCTTTAAAAGAGAGCCTGCGTTAAACATTTCCCGGCAATGACACAGCGTTTCTGGCTGGCGCGAAAGAAAGCGTGAGACGATTAGTTATCCGCCCTGCTGTATTTGCCGTTTTTATCTTTTTTGTACTCACCATTATCATCAACAACGAAAGATAATCCCTCTCTCTCACTGTAACTTATTCTGGCAAGAGAATTTTTCTCTATACAATTTGCTGTTGTTTTCATTTCATCAAAACAAAGCCGGTCATATTTTCCTTCCTCAAGATAGCCTTTAGCGAAATCCCAAACAATTACCGTAAAGTTGCCATAGCCAGCTGGCTTTGGTATATCATACTTCTCCTTTAACATACCTTTATTTTTAAACCACCAATCAATTTTCCCGTGGTTAGTTACAGGAAAATTCCTTACCAAAACGCTGCTGTAATTATTCCTTTGATGGACCCCTACAATTTCTACCGGCTGCAGATCACGATAAGTAATATATAAAAAAACGACGAGTATTAACCCCAGGAGGATTAGCAGATTTTTTTTAGTTTTCACTTTTTACGCTCTCCTTTTAGTTCTATTACGGTCTCCATATCGGTCATAAAGGGTCGAAAACCAAATTGATTATATCGTTGAAGAACAAACCAGATACGAAAGAAGCGGAACTGCCTGAACTAATGTGATGTACGTCGCCCCAGGTATTATGGGCGATAAATTCCATTATCTGTTAGTTATCCGATCTGCTGTATTTGCCGTTTTTATCTTTTTTGTACAGGTTTTCACCAATAGCAAAAGACACTTCATTTTCCCCGTCATTTCTGACCAGCATTAAGGAGTTTTTTTCTATGCAGTTTGTTTTTGTTTTCATTTCATCAAAGCAGAGTCGGTCATATTTCCCCTGCTCCCTATACCCTGCAGCAAAATCCCATACTTTTACAAAAAAGAAGCCGTTCGAAGCAGGCTCAGGTATATGAAATTTTTCTTTAAGCATATCTTTATTTTTTAGCCACCAATCTATTCTTCCCCGTTCGGTAACAGGGAAGTTTTTCACAAGAATATCAGAAAAATTCCCCTCATTATGAACGGCGATAATTTTCACTGGTTGTAAATCCCGACAGGCTATATACCCTGTGAAGATAGCTGCCAGCAGTAAAAGCAATAAGCATACTCTGCGCGGGAAGCGTAATGCGGACATAGTAAAACATTCCTTTGTTTATAACGCCGAAATGCTTTTTTAACATATAACTGAATGGCAGGTAACTTTTATCCGTGTACAAATATCTGATTTTGCAATCGCCAGCGACAGGACGGGCGCGGGCGATTTATTGCCTTACCAGCAGCGCTAAAACTTCATAATGCGCCGTATGCGGGAACATATCGAATAGCTGCACCCGCTCGACGCGATAGCCTGACAGTGACGAGATGTCCCGCGCCATGGTCTGCGCGTTGCAGCTTGAATAAACGATGTATTGTGGCGCAACGCCGTTAAGGTAATAGCACAGCGCCTGACCGATGCCGCGCCTTGGCGGGTTAACCAGCACCAGATCGGGAATATCCTGCTGGTCGGTGGCAAACTGCGTGGAATCCAGCGCCTGGAAATGAATATCCGTCAGCCCCAGTTTTTCCGCCGACTGGCGCGCGCTGGCGATAGCCTCCGGCGCGATTTCTATGCCGGTTAGCTTCATATCGGCAGTCGCGCAGTGCAGGCCAAATCCGCCCACGCCGCAGAATAAATCCCACATATGCTTAACCGGCAGCGCCCGCACCCAGTCGCGCGCGGCTGCGTAAAGCGCTGCGGCAACCACGGGGTTAGTCTGAAAGAAGCTTTGCGGACGGATATACAGCGGCACGCCGTTGAACCGCTCTTCCAGCGCGCGCTGTTCGCTCAGCGGTATCTCCTGCTCGCCTTCCATAATGGCCATATGCACGGGCTGAATATTAGCCGAGATAACTTTTAGCTGCGGCAGCTGCTGTTGCAGCCAGGGCAGCGCCGCCCGCAGCTGCTCCAGCTTGCTTTCCGAGCGCAGCACGAAGCGCAGCATCAGCCCGCCGTCCAGCCGGCTTTCGGTCAGCAGCAGATATTTCAGCTCGCCGCGTTTGCGCGCGACGTTATAGGGCGTCAGGCCCGCGCGCGCGATAAAGGGTTTCAGCACGGCGAAAACAGCCTGGAAAGAGGCCGGATACAGCGGGCAGTCGGTTAAATCTTCCGGCCTGCCGTCCCTGTGCAGCATGCCTAACAGCGGTTTTTCCACGCTGCCGCTGACGACCATTTTAGCTTTGTTGCGAAATGCCAGTTCCGGTCCGCCGACCGGCGCGCGCCACTCTTTCACCGCCACGTCGCCCAACAGCCTGTGCAGGTCGTTCATTTTAACGGTGAGCTGATCGGAAACGGGCTGTTCAATCCACTGACAGGAGCGGCAACGGCCAGCATCATAAAGCGCGCAAAGCATAGTAAAACCCTGAAATAAGACGAGGGCGCAGATTGTATCACCGCGCGCTTACTGAAGTTTGAAAAAAAGCCTGCTGCGCGGCGGGACAAAAAGCAGGAACAGCACCACCAAATCCGGCAGCTTCTGCGTGATCAGCGAGTGAAAAATCTCACGCTTCGACTCGCCGGGGATGCTGAATAACTCGGGATAGCCCCAGCCCACCGAGGCCGCCCACAGGTAGCTTACCGCTATCACCTGGGTGGCGAGATAGAGCCAGCGCCCCCACGTGCGCCCTTTGAGGATGACAAAAGCACAGCGCACCTCAACGCACAGCAAAACCAGGCTGCCGAGAAAAATAAGCGTCAGGCTCCAGGTTTGCACGCTGCGGTGGACAAAATCCATCATCCCCCGTACGCCCAGCAGATTAAGCAGCATCAGCAAATCCAGACCGCGGGTTGTCAGGATCGCGATGGCCGCCACCGCCACAAGCGTGGGGACGTTTAATTTGGCTTGATGACTACGTCGTTTCCTGAAAATTTGCATGACCTCGCGTTCCATACGGCACAGTGCCGCGTCGGGCGCGGCACTGGAGGTAACAATAATTGCAGATTTTAAGCGTTTCAGCCACGCCTTGCACGCTGGATATCGCGCAGTCGCTGCTTTTCTGCTCGCGCCATAAACCACCAGGCGATAAGCCCAATCAACCCTACCACGCCGAGAATAATCGACGCCAGGGCGTTAATTTCCGGATTAACCCCCATGCGTACGCTTGAGAACACCAGCATCGGCAGCGTTGTAGCCCCGGGCCCGGAGACAAAGCTTGCGATAACCAGATCGTCAAGGGAGAGGGTGAAGGCCAGCAGCCAGCCGGAAATAATCGCCGGGGCGATCATCGGAACCGTTATCACAAAAAAGACCTTCAGCGGCGCCGCGCCAAGGTCCATGGCGGCCTCCTCGATTGAGTGGTCAAGCTCTCTCAGGCGGGAGGCTATCACCACCGAAACGTAGGCGGTGCAGAAGGTGACGTGCGCAAGCCAGATGGTGAGCATGCCGCGGTCGCTCGGCCAGCCAATCGCATGCCCCAGGGCGACGAACAGCAGCAGCAAAGACAGGCCGGTGATAACGTCCGGCATGACCAGCGGTGCGGTTAGCATAAACGCGAAGCCCGTAGAGCCGCGGAACGTGCCGAAGCGCACCATCACCACCGCCGCGATGGTTCCCAGCACCACGGCCATGGTTGCCGCCGCGGCCGCAATCGTCAGGCTCAGGCCCACCGCGCTCATCATGGCGGAATCATGGAACAGTTCCGCATACCAGCGCGTCGACCAGCCCGCCCAGACCGTCACAAGCTTTGAGCTATTGAAGGAATAAACCACCAGCATCAGCATCGGCGCGTACAGGAAGGTAAAACCGATAGCCAGAATGGCAATCCGCCACGGAGAACGCACTACCGGTAAGTTGTTCATGCGTGCTCCCCCGCCATTTTGTTCTGGTATTTGTGGAACCACATAATCGGCACGATCAGCAGCAGCAGCATGATGATGGCGACGCTTGAGGCCACCGGCCAGTCGCGGTTATTGAAGAATTCCTGCCACAGCACGCGGCCGATCATAATGCTGTCCGGCCCGCCCAGCAGTTCCGGGATCACAAACTCCCCTACCGCAGGAATAAACACCAGCATAGAGCCGGCGATAATCCCGCCCTTGGTCAAGGGCACAATTACGCTAAAGAAGGTCTTCAGCGGACGGGCGCCCAGGTCCAGCGAGGCTTCCACCAGCGAATAATCTACTCTCGTCAGCGCGGTGTAAATCGGCAGCACCATAAACGGCAGATAGGCGTAAACAATGCCGATATACACCGCAAGGTTGGTGTGCAGAATGGTCAGCGGCTGGTCGATAACGCCCAGCCACATCAGCACGTTATTAAGCACGCCGTTGTTTTTCAGGATCCCCATCCACGCGTAAACACGGATCAGGAACGAGGTCCACGACGGCAGGATCACCAGCAGCAGCAGGATATTACGCGTCGAAGGCTTGCTGTGCGCCACCGCCCACGCGAGCGGATAACCCATCGCCAGGCAGCAAAGCGTGGAAACGGCGGCGATCTGCAGCGACTGTAAATAGGCCTCCGCATACAGCGGGTCGTCGGTAAGCTGGAAGTAGTTAGCGAAGTTCAGCGCCAGCGAAAGCTGATCGTCCGCCCACGTCATCAGATCGGTATACGGCGGGATCGCGCGCGCCATTTCCGCAAAGCTTATCTTAAAGACTATCAGGAACGGCAGCATAAACAGCAGGATCAGCCACAGGTACGGCAGGGCAATGACCAGCTTACGGCCGTGCGCCATTTGCATACGGGCCAGCCAGGATTTAAAGCCGCCTGTCGGCGCCCCGGCCGGGCGTTCGGTTAACAGACTCATGCGCCCTCCCTCAAACTGTCAGAACCACGCAGCTGTCCGCGTCCCAGCAAAGGCGGACTTCGTCGCCCCAGGTGGGAGCACCTTTGCGGAATCGCCGATCGTTTTGCATCTGCGCGCTAATCATCTGCCCGCTCTTCAGGCGCACGTGGTAAATGGAGAGGTCGCCCAGATAGGCGATATGCACCACTTCGCCCACCGCAAAGTTGAAGCCGTCGGCCGGCGGCTCGTCGCAGAGCGTGACTTTTTCCGGGCGCAGCGCGACGTATACCGGCACGCCGTCAACCACAGACGAGTCAGGATCCACTTTCAGCGGATGAACAAGCCCTGGGCTGTCGATGATCAATCCGTCTTCTTCACGCGCTTTTAACAGCCCCTCGAACACGTTAACGGAGCCGATAAACTCGGCGCTGTAGCGGGTTGTCGGATGCTCATAAATCTCTTCCGGCTCGCCAATTTGCACAAACTTGCCGCGGTTCATAATGGCGATGCGTCCCGCCATGGTCATCGCCTCTTCCTGGTCGTGCGTCACCATCACGCAGGTCACGCCGACGCGTTCGAGGATGTCCACCACCTCAAGCTGCATACGGTCGCGCAGCTTTTTATCCAGCGCGCCCATCGGCTCGTCGAGCAGTAGCAGCTTTGGCCGTTTTGCCAGGCTTCTTGCCAGAGCAACGCGCTGGCGCTGGCCGCCGGAAAGCTGATGCGGCTTACGTTTAGCAAACTCCTGCATATGCACCAGCGCCAGCATTTCCTGCACGCGCTGGGTTATTTCCGCCTTTGGCAGCTTGTCCTGCTTGAGGCCGAAGGCGATATTCTGCTCAACCGTCATATGCGGGAAAAGCGCATAGGACTGGAACATCATATTGATCGGGCGCTGGTACGGCGGAACGTGCGATAAATCCACGCCGTCGAGCATGATTTGCCCGGCGCTGGGCGGCTCAAAACCGGCCAGCATGCGTAGCAGCGTCGATTTTCCGCAGCCGGAAGGCCCAAGCAGCGCAAAAATTTCGCCTTTGTAGATAGTGAGGCTGACGTCGTCCACGGCGTGCTGCCCGTCGAAGGATTTGGTCAGATTGCGGATTTCCAGCAGCGGTGTCAGCGCTTTACGAATCTTCGCTTGCGGGCGGGGGATAGCGTCGTTCAATTATGTTGCTCTCCGGCAAAAGCATAGAAGGGTACGGCCCGGTTGCCGTACTAATGACGCGACGCAGGTTTTTGCCCGCGTCCGTAATGGGGCAGCTGCACCATCTGGGTGCCCCTGCCCCGTGGCAAATCCTGTTAAGTGGCTAACAGGTTTACTTATTTCCCAGTTTTAACTTTAGTCCACGCGCGCGTGATCACACGGTCAACTTTCGGCGACAACACCTTTTGTGTGAACAGCTTCGCACGCACCTCGGCCGGTGGGTAAATCCCCGGATTATCCCGCACTTCGGCGCTCAGCAGCGGCGTGGCCTCTTTGTTGGCGTTGGCGTAATAAACATGGTTGCTGATGTTCGCCACCACGTCGGGCTTCATCAGGTAGTTAAGGAACTGATACGCTTCGTCTTTGTTTTTGGCATCGGTTGGCATGGCGAACATATCGAAGTACACCATCGCTCCCTCTTTAGGAATGGTGTAAGCAATATTCACGCCATTTTTTGCTTCTTTGGCGCGGTTAGCCGCCTGCAGGATATCGCCGGACCAGCCGATGGCCACGCAGATATCGCCGTTCGCCAGATCGTTGATGTACTGGGACGAATGGAAATAGCGCACGGAAGGACGCAGCTTCATCAGCAGATCGTTGGCCGCGCCGGTGTAATCCTTCGGATCGGAACTGTTAGGATCCTTGCCCAGGTAATGCAGCACGCTGGCGTACACTTCGCTCGGCGCGTCAAGGAATGAAACGCCGCAGCTTTTAAGCTTTTCAAGGTTTTCCGGCTTGAAGATCAGATCCCAGCTGTCCACCGGCGCATCTTTGCCCAACACGGCCTTCACCTTCTCGACGTTATAGCCGATACCGGTCGTCACCATCATGTACGGAATGCCGTATTTATTATCGTGGTCGTTTTGCGCCACCAGCTTGAGCATTTCCGGATCGAGGTTTTTGTAGTTTGGCAGTTTGCTTTTATCAAGCGGCTGGAAGATGCCGGCTTGGGCCTGGCGCTCCAGGAACTGAGATGAGGGAACGACGAGATCGTAACCGGTGCTGCCGGCCATCAGCTTCCCTTCGAGCACTTCGTTAGAGTCAAAAACGTCGTACACCACTTTAATGCCGGTTTCTTTGGTGAAGTTTGCCAGCGTGTCCGGCGCGATATAATCAGACCAGTTATAGACGTGCAGCGTCTTTTGTTCTGCCGAAAGCGTTGAGGCAGACACCGCCATCAGCGCACCTGCAACCAAAGCCGACAACCATTTTTTACGTTGGGCGAACATATCTCATTCCTTCTGAATAAAGGGTAAAACCCCGCAGGCGCGGGCTTAATTTACTCAATACGGCTTATACGCGTGAAGTTCTCACATTCGAGACATGCAAGAATCATGCATCTCTATTCAGTCTGCAGTAAAAAAACACCCGGACATTTTCTGCAGACGTTGCACGCTTTTGGCAGCCCCGCAAGAATAACTGTAGCCAGGGTTGGCGAACAGAGCGCGGAGAAAAAAACGCCTTTTATCAATTTTTTAAGGATATTTGGTCTATGAGATCGCTTGCGGAAGGCATGAGTGGAGAGAATAATGCTGATTATTAGCGATTAATGCAGAACAAAAATTTGCAGAACGCAGCGAGCCTGGCAGCCACTGCGCCTGATTAAGCCGCGGTTAGTGGAGAAAGTGCGTTTGAATAACCGTGCCGACCGGCTCTTCCTCTTCCGAAATATACAGCAGCTGGTTTGCGCAGGCTTCCAGGATGACCATGGAGATCTGCTCTTCGCTCTGTTTGACGAAGGCGGCGAACTGATCGCGCGTAATGCCCACCGCCGCCTGCAGCGACTGACAGACCACAAGCTTCGGCAGATTATCATCCTGCACGTCGAGAAAGGCTTTCACGGTAAGCGAGCTTGCGTTGATCGAAGAGAGATCGGAGGCCAGCGGCAGCAAAGCGGAAGGTTTTACCTCAGCAAGCGCCGAAAACAGCACGATATTATCCACCAGATCGATTTTGGCATCGTAAACCCCATCGAAATTCTGCATATGCGGCAAATGCAGCGCCTGGCAGGTATCGCACTCGAAAATAGTCACGCCAATTTCATCCAGCCAGCGGCGTAAGGTGTCCAGAGTAGGGACAACGAGTGAATCCATAAATGCAGATGCCTCTTAAAGATGGTTAAAGTCGCGCCATAGCTTACGCAAAAATGGCGCTTCATACTATGTTTATGCGCCCGCTCCGGCGGTGTTTCTGCGCCGGATAAGGGCTCAGCCGCCGGTTTTCAGACAAAAGCCGGGCTGCGCCTGCAGCTCTATCCATTTGATCATAAGCGTCGCGATATCGACGCCGCTTGTCTTTTCAATGCCTTCCAGACCGGGAGAGGCGTTGACTTCCATCACCAGCGGGCCGCGGCTGGCGCGCAAAATATCCACCCCCGCCACATCAAGCCCTAAAGTCGCCGCCGCCTGCAAAGCAATTTCACGCTCTCGTTCGCTGATGGTGACCTGGTTTGCCTGCCCGCCACGATGCAGATTCGACCGGAAGTCGCCGGGTTTCGCCTGCCGTTCAATGGCCGCCACGACCTCATTGCCGACCACCAGACAGCGGATATCCGCCCCTTTCGCTTCCTTAATGTACTCCTGCACCAGGATGTGCGCATTCAGCCCGCGAAAGGCGTCGATAACGCTTTCGGCGGCCTGACGGGTTTCCGCCAGCACCACGCCAATGCCCTGGGTGCCTTCCACCAGCTTCACCACCAGCGGCGCGCCGCCCACCATATCAATCAGATCGCTGGTGTCGTCCGGGGAATGGGCAAAGCCCGTTACCGGCAGGTCAATCCCCTGACGCGCGAGCAGCTGCAGAGAACGCAGCTTATCGCGCGCCCGGGTGATGGCGACGGACTCATTAAGCGGATAGCTTCCCAGCATCTCGAACTGACGCAGCACGGCCGTACCGTAAAAGGTAATGGCCGAGCCGATGCGCGGGATCACCGCGTCATAATGAGGAAGCTGGCGCCCCTTGTAATGCACCGACGGGGCCGCCGGGTTGATGTTCATATAGCATGACAGCGGATCGATAATTTCCACCGCGTGGCCGCGGCGCAAAGCCGCCTCACGCAGGCGTTTACATGAATAAAGCGTTCCATCCCGGGACAAAATGGCGATTTTCACCCTGCACCTCAGCGTTTGCAGTCTGATAATAACGGCGCGCTTAGCATATCACCGCCGCAGCCGTTAGCGCGTAGCCCAGCCCTGCTTGTGCAAATAATCCAGAATAAAAGGACGGCTCTCTTTGATTAGGGTGCGGCGAATGTGGTCGCTCCAGGTATCGCGGCGCGCGTTGCTGTCGCGGGAAAGGTAGTACTGCGCCATCTCCTCGTCGTACTGCTCGAGCAGCTCTTTATCAAGCGGCCGGTAGTGATTCTCATGCACCAGCAAACCGGCAGGCATACGCGGTTTTATCCCGTGATCCTGATCGGGCCAGCCAAGACACAGGCCAAACAGCGGCAGAACATACTTTGGCAGGCCGAGCAGTTCGGTTACCGCTTCGATACTGTTACGAATGCCGCCGATATAAACGCCGCCCAGGCCCAGGGATTCGGCGGCGGTAAAAGCATTCTGCCCCAGCATCGCGGTGTCCACCGCGCCTAACAGCAGCTGTTCAGCAAGGCCCAGCTGCGCGTCCGGGCAAATCTGCAACAGGCGGTTGAAATCGGCGCAAAATACCCAAAACTCCGCGGCCTGCGCCACGTGCGGCTGCCCGCCGGTAAGCGTTACAAGCCGTTCGCGCATCGCCTTATCGGTAATACGGACTATTGAGCTGCACTGCAAAAAACTGGAGCTGGAGGCCGACTGGGCACCGGCTATAATCGCCGCGCGCTGTTCGTCGGTGATGGGCTCAGCGGTGAACTTGCGAATAGAGCGGTGGGCGCATAGCAAATCAATGGTCGGCGTCATCTCGTTTTTCCTTCGTTTTATCGGTTGGCGATTTATCTTCTGGCAGCTGGCCTTTGGTCAACAGCGGAGCAATGTTTTGCGCCATGGCCCATACCATCATCGCTGCCGCCGGGATCATCAGCGCAATGCCCAAAAATACCATGACAATGGCCGCGCCCGCACTACCGATTGGCGCCGGTAGCAAGACGTAGCCGTGCAGGGAAAGCCAGGAAAGAAGCAAAAAGCCGATGCCAATAACTTCAAGCAGCAGTACCGGCCCTGGCAGAGCACCGAGTGAACGCATCCTTTATCTCCACAGGCAGTTAGCGCCTTATTATATCCTGGTTAGCCGCCTGTAAGGATGGCTGCCATAGGCGCTGAGTATCAAACTAACAGGCAGGACCTGCTTTTCAAAAGGGCGCGTTAACGGCATTATGCTCCCCATTCGCCGGTTCGAATCGGCCACAAAAACTAAGGAGATACCATGTTTGCAGTAATTTTTGGCCGCCCTGGCTGCCCGTATTGCGTTCGTGCTAAAGAGCTGGCTGAGAAACTGACCGCCGAGCGTGACGACTTTAACTTCCGCTACGTTGATATCCACGCTGAAGGTATCACCAAGGCCGATCTGGAAAAAACCGTCGGTAAACCGGTTGAAACCGTGCCGCAGATTTTCCTCGACCAGAAACACATTGGCGGCTGCACCGATTTCGAAGCTTACGCGAAAGAACATCTGGCTTTGTTCCAGAGCGTGGAGTAAGCGTTAAACAAAAAAACCGGCTTTGAAAGCCGGTTTTTTTATGTCTTAGCGTCGCCTGCGCAGCATGTTGAGCAGTAAAAAGCACAGCGAGCCCAGCGACGTCCAGAACACCGCGCTGCACAGCCAGGCTATTTCCTGCCAGAACGAACGGACCGGCGTTAAGATGGTGTGCACCAGCACCAGGCAAAGCGGCAGGGCCAGCATCGCGCCGGTGAGCGGCCCAACCACCTTTCCTTCTTTTGCAAGAAAGCTGGCTATCGCGCCGGGTAAAATAAAGAATAAAAATCCCAGCTCCATATGGCCGGTGGCAATAAAGCGGCCCGTCACGTTTAAATGCAGCGACAGGAAAATCAGAGTAAAGAGCACAAAGCAGCAGATTATCCCTAACCAGCGTGGTCCACGCCTGTACATACCTTCTCCTTCTGGTCACCCGTATCGAACCAATAAATCGTCACTCTTTGCAGCACAAAGAGACCCAAGTCAGATAAAGTCGCGGCTATCCATGCCAAAAATGCCTGCTGTAATCAGCACAATATTCTCACTAGCCGTTAATCCCCATAAAGATTAAACTAGCGGCCGTTGTTAAGGTGCGGTCTGTGTTATTTTGATGCTCTTGGAAGGCATTCATTAACGCACTAATCGGTAAAAACCTTAACCTAAAAAACTTTCCCTTTCAACAACTTACTGGTAAACAAGAAGTTAGCCTTCGTGAATATAAACGTCGCAGATTTGTTAAACGGGAATTACATCCTGTTATTATTTGTGGTGCTAACCTTAGGGTTGTGCCTGGGTAAATTACGCCTTGGTTCAGTCCAACTGGGTAATTCCATTGGTGTTTTAGTCGTCTCTTTATTGCTGGGACAGCAACACTTCGCCATTAACACCGACGCCTTAAATCTTGGGTTTATGCTGTTTATCTTTTGCGTCGGCGTGGAAGCCGGACCAAACTTTTTCTCTATTTTCTTCCGCGACGGCAAAAACTACCTGATGCTGGCGCTGGTCATGGTGGGCAGCGCGATGCTGCTTGCCCTGGGACTCGGCAAGCTGTTCGGATGGGATATCGGCCTGACCGCCGGGATGCTGGCGGGCTCCATGACCTCCACGCCCGTGCTGGTAGGCGCCGGGGATACGCTGCGCCATTCCGGCATGGAGCGAGAGGTCCTCGCCGCGTCGCTCGATCATCTGAGCCTCGGCTACGCCCTGACCTACCTGATCGGTCTGGTTAGCCTGATTGTCGGCGCCCGCTATTTGCCGAAGCTGCAGCACCAGGATCTGCAGACCAGCGCGCAGCAAATCGCCCGCGAACGCGGTCTGGATACGGACGCTTCCCGGAAAGTTTACCTGCCCGTTATCCGCGCCTACCGCGTTGGGTCCGAGCTGGTCGCCTGGGCGGACGGCAAAAACCTCCGCGAGCTGGGGATTTATCGCCAGACCGGCTGCTATATAGAACGTATTCGCCGCAACGGCATCCTGGCAAACCCGGACGGCGATGCGGTGCTGCAAAAAGGCGATGAAATCGCCCTGGTCGGCTACCCCGATGCCCACTCCCGTCTCGACCCGAGTTTTCGCAACGGCAAGGAAGTGTTCGATCGCGACCTGCTGGATATGCGCATCGTCACCGAAGAAATAGTGGTGAAAAACCATAATGCCGTCGGGCCGCCGCCTCGGACAATTAAAGCTGACCGATCACGGCTGCTTTTTGAACCGGGTCATCCGCAGCCAGATTGAGATGCCTATCGACGATAATATCGTGCTGAACAAAGGCGATGTGCTGCAGGTCAGCGGCGATGCGCGGCGCGTGAAAACCGTTGCGGAGCGCATTGGCTTTATCTCGATTCACAGCCAGATAACCGACCTGCTCGCCTTCTGCGCCTTCTTTATTATCGGCCTGATGATCGGGATGATCACCTTCCAGTTCAGCTCGTTCAGCTTCGGTATCGGCAACGCCGCCGGGCTGCTGTTCGCGGGCATTATGCTGGGCTTCCTGCGCGCCAACCATCCAACCTTCGGCTATATCCCGCAGGGTGCGCTGAACATGGTGAAAGAGTTCGGCCTGATGGTCTTTATGGCCGGCGTAGGCCTGAGCGCAGGCAGCGGCATCGGCCACGTTGGCGCGGTGGGCGGACAGATGCTGATTGCCGGTCTGATTGTCAGCCTCGTGCCGGTAGTGATTTGCTTCCTGTTCGGCGCCTACGTTCTGCGCATGAACCGCGCCCTGCTCTTTGGGGCGATGATGGGCGCCCGTACCTGTGCGCCAGCGATGGAAATCATCAGCGATGTGGCGCGCAGCAACATCCCGGCGCTGGGCTATGCGGGCACCTACGCCATCGCTAACGTGCTGTTAACTCTTGCAGGTACGCTCATCGTTATCGTATGGCCCGGTTTGTGATCGGCATCATAGACAAAGAAAAATAGATTTTTTTTATGACGAACAGAACTTTTTGCCCGGGCGCTAGTCTTAATTAGTGCCACTGCTTTTCTTTGATGTCCCCAATTTGTGGAGCCCATCAACCCCGCCTCTTTGGTTCAAGGTTGATGGGTTTTTTATTGCCTGAAATTTGAGATGTTGCTAATCAGTAAGTTACGAACAATCTTCAAGCCAAATGGCGACAAAATGGCGACAGAGTTTTATGTATCCTACTGAATGTTTTTTCTAAATTCTCGCCAATCATTAGCGAGTTTAGCTTTAAGTCTCTCGCAGGATTGTCCTTTAAGACCGATGTCTTTATGAGCTTGTCTGTTCAGATCATCTAAGGCTTTATAAGCCATATCACCTATGCTCCCTTGTGTATTGGCATACCCATAATAAGTATCCTCCTCTGATTCGCCTTGTAAGTCTTCGACTTGATTTACATAAATGCTTTCCATGGCATGTCTGTGTTCTCTGATCAAATCTCTAAACTCATTCTCAAAATACACAAATGCGGTAACTTCTAACTGTGCGAGGGTTCTCATAGACTCATTGAAAGTTTGCGGATGTAGATCATTATCTCCGACTGTGACGGCACAGTATGCCTGTGCTCTGTTTGACTGCCCCCAAAAAGCAATTCGTTCAAAATGATTCAAGACAGTTTCGTATGCCTTCACCTTCGCTTCCCAATACTTTTCTTGCTTAAACTTGGTAACCCCCCAGCGGCTACCCGCCCAAGCACCTGCAAAACCAACCAATGCTGGAATAATCTTTTCAATAAAGGAGAGAGAACCGGCAAAATCCATGAGTATCTCCAGATAAAATATTCTTTAAAAAGTGTGTTCAGCATACTACAGCCATAAAAAAACCCGCTAGCGGCGGGTCAGTATCAGTAAGTTAATTGTTCCTGCATCCCTTTAGGGTGCGGTGGTGCGGCGCTGATTTTTTGCGGACGACATACAGAGCGGACAAACGTTTCATGCGTCACGAACGTATGCCCGCATTCGATATTGGTGCACTGGTTGTATCGTTCTTTGGTTTCACTAGAAACCTGAAAGCTACTGCGTGTATGCGCGGGCCTGACCGCACATCGGACAATTCATCATTTTGTTCAGCCCTCACTCTTAACCAGTTCGCAATAATGATACATCATTGTTCTCAATTTGGAACTAATCATTCAATTTCGAACTCATCTATTTTCACTTCGAGATCAAGACTGGTCGTGAATCCATTATCCGGGCTAACGGTATGCGTCAGCGTGGTGATGGTCCACTCCGCATCATCAATCGGCTGCTTGAAGCCGCTGACCTTCACCGGCATTTCGGTGTAGAGATCTGCCCGGCCCTCTGCAAGTTGTAGTGAGAATGACGCAACGCCACGCTGCAGGCGCTCCCATTGCATTTTTGCCGCACGCTCAGCATTGCTGCGGTTGGCATAGGTGCGATTAAGAACCAGCACGTTTTCATCCGTACCCACCAGATAATCCCCCTGCTTTGCTTCCGGCTCTTTCGGTTTCGCGGTTTTCTTGCGGCGGCGCTTCACCCGCGTGGTCTCTTTCTTCTTCGGTTCACGGGTATGCAACCAGCTGGCGATCACTCCGGTGTAGGCGCCACGGTCGGCCAGGCTAAAACGGTGACCGTCGCCTGCTTTACGGGTGATGGTGATAACCGGCAACGGTTTGCCGCTCGCCGTTCTGCCCTGCCCCTGCCGGATAAACAGCAGGTTACCGTCCTTCACGGAGGCAATGGCTCCGTACTGACGCGCCAGCTTCATCAGGAAGCTCGCATCGCTTTCGTTAGTCTGGTCCAGGTGATCCAGCGTCCTGTCCGTCAGGTCTTTGCCCAGCGCCAGTTTCAAGTTATGGCGGGCTGCAATCTCTTTCACCACCTCGCCCACCGTGGTCTGGTGCCATGACTTTTCACGGCGGGTATTCAGGGTTTGCCGAAAATCAGCGCTGCGGGCACGGATGGTCAGCCGGTCAGGCGCACCGCTATGCTCAATCTCATCTACGGTAAACGCCCCTTTTGGGAATAGCGGCTGGCCTTTCCAGCCCAGCGCCAGATGGATCACAGCCCCGCGACGCGGCAAGACAACTAGACCGTCGGCATCGTCCAGCTCCAGATCGAGCTGGTCAGCCTCAAAGCCCCGATTGTCGGTCAGCGTCAGACTCATCAGGCGCGTATCCATTATTGTCGTCACGTCTTTGCCTTCAATGGTGATACTGAAAGCCGGGCTTTTACCGTACAGACTAAGGAGTTCAGAACTAAAATTCACTGCAGCAGTCCTCCGGCCGTATTTTGAATATTCCCTATCGCAGACGTTGCGGTGTCTTTCAGGTTGCTGAGCTGGTCGCTCAGGCTGCCAAACATATCGGACAGCGACTCATCCACGCGTTTCAGGGTCAGCGTAAACTCAATGCGCCTGGGCATCCCACTTTCAAAAAATTCGGTTTTGGTCTGGCTCAAACTCTCGATCACAAACATGCCGTAAATCGTCCCGCTGCCCTCAATCAGAGGCCATGCTTTGCCCTGTTCTGCCATTTGCTCCAGTGCCAACAGGGACAGCCTGCCGCCGGTGATTTCCGGCAGAAGCACGCCGGACAGCGTCAGCGAGTCATTATCCGGGCCAAGAAACTGCGTTGACGGGCGGCGATTGACGCGGCTGTTAACCGCGTGCCGCCAGCTGCGCTGATACTGCAGCTCCTGATACGGCACCGTGCGCAGCATGAAAACGTATAAACCCAGCACCATCATCATGAATCGTATCCCCCCTGATCGCTGTAGTTGCTGCGGGCTTTCGCCCTGGTCCGGCGTTCGCGCTCGTCGAGCTGACGGGCAACTTCACGCGCAATATCCTGCGGGTTCTGGCCGGGCTGCGCGTAAATCGCGATCGGCGCGTGCGTTTCAAAGTGCATCACTGTCGGCGCGCGGTCCGTCTTCGCGGGCTGGCTCTGTTTGTATTCCATGGCGGGAAGACTGAACGGATGTAAGGGCACAGCTTCTGCAGGCGCTGCCGCCATGCCCAGGGTTCCGGCCACAACCGAAGCCAATGCCGCCGTGCGCCGCCTGCTGGTCACGTTTGCCGGACCGTTCACAATTTCGGGGCCATTCTCCCCGACAATGCCAAACTGACCGCGCGGGATCGCCCCGCCGCTGTCGTACATGCCCGCGAAGCCCATCGACGGGAATCCGCCTGGCGGCAGCACCACTTTCCCGTCACCGTTCACCGTGGCGGGTTGTTGCCGGGTGACTTGTTCCGGCAGTTTTGCTTTTGCCGCCACCTTGCTAACGATGCCGAGCTTTTCCAGCAGCCAAGACACGCCGGATTTCAGCGACTCCAGCGGGTGCATCACCATATTCAGCCCTTCAGCCAGGGCCTCACCGAACCGACGTCCCATAGAGGCCGCGTTATTGAGTTCGTCAGCCGTGGATTTGACTGGCGTCAGAAGGTCGCTGAACCATCCCCAGAGTGACCTGACCTTATCGCCAATCCATTCGAACAACGGGCGTAGGGGTTCAAACGCTTCGCTAATTGGTGCTGCGGCGGCTTTGAACCCTTCCAACACGCCACCCATAAATGCACTGATGGGCTGCCAGTGTTTCCAGATAACCAGCGCCACGCCTGCCAACGCAGCCACGATCAGCCCTACCGGACTGAGCAGCGCGCCCAGCAGACCGGAAATGCCATACAGCGCAACGCGAAGTAAGGCGAGCGGACCGGATACCAGAAAGCGCAGCACGCCACCGGCGGCGGAGAGTCCACCGCGCAGCACCGCCAGCGGGTTCATCACTGCGCCGATAACATTCCGAATACCAGCCATTCCCGTACGGAATACCGCCAGCGGCACGCCCGCCATCGTTTTCAGCGCATTACCCGTCACTCCGGCCGAGCGCCGCAGGGCATTCAGCGGGGCAGTAAGCAACCCTGCGTTGCCTCCAGTTGAAGCCATCCCGCGACGTAATACGGAAAGCGGTGCATTTGCCAGCCATGACAGCGCGCTGCCGGTTCGCGTAACCGCAGATGATACTGACGGCAGCGTTTTCACGCCGAGCATGGATAAGCCAAACCTGATCACCGCAATCGGCCCCAGCACAGCTGCCACCGCAATAGCCAGCGTGCCCAGAGCAAGCGCGATCGCGGCGGTGGCGGCCGCCACTTTCATCAGCGTGCCTGCCAGCTGCGGGTTGGTTTCTATCCAGCGTCGCAGCCCACCCATTACGCTTTTCACGTAATCCATGATATCCATCAACGGCTGGCGCAGCGTTTCGCCCAGGCTGCTGAAGGTGTTCTGCGCGCCCGTTTTTACCAGCGTCCACTGCGCAGAAAGGGAGTCTTTATTAATGTCGGACTCTTTCTGCATTGAGCCATTCGCGTCATTCCCGGCAGTCAGCTGCAGCTGGCGGCGCAGTTCGGGAAGGTTGTTAGCCAGCTTGGCGGCATCGTCGCCATACTCTTTGCCGAAAAGCATCGTCATGGCTGAAAGACGTTTGTCCTGCGGCAGCTTTTTAACTTTTTCCATCACCCGCAGAATGGTGCCCATGGCATCCTTCGCCATCTGCTTTTCAAGCACTTCGGGTTTGAGCTTCAGCATATCCATGCCGTCCATAAAGCGGTCGCTTTGCATGGTGGCAATGGACAGCTCGCGCACCATGGCGTTCGCCGCGCTGGCTGCCACTTCCGGCGCAGCGCCCAGCGACAGGAACGTGGAGCCAAGCGCCGCCGCCTTACGAAAGTCCAGACGGTCAGCCACGCCGCCCATGCGCTGCAGCACGTCGATAATGTCCGCGCCCTTAGACATGGCGTTATCGTCCAGGTAGTTCAGCGCATCACCCAGTTGTTCAATACTACGGGTCGGCACCTTGTAGAGGCTGGCGATTTTTCCCAGCCCTTCTGCCAGTTCATCAGCGGGCAGTTCGAATGCCGTTGCCGCTTTGGCCGCCGTACTGGCAAAGGCAAGCAGATCGCGCTTCTGGTCTTCGTAGGGATCGTTCTGATTGGTCACGCCCATGCGCGCGCCGCCTTCAACGAGTGCGGCATAGTCTAGAGCGCCATTCTCCATCGGCAGCTGTTCGCTGGCAGCCTTGATGGCGTCCTGCATGTCATAAAACTGTTTGGTACGGTTGCCGTTATCATCCCGCAGACCATTGACCTGCTTTGCCACGCCTTTCATGGCATCTTCCATGCTGGCATAGCTTTTCACCGCCGCCACGACCGGCGCGCCCATTGCCAACCCTGCCGCTGAGGTTGTGGCCCCTGCCCCGGCGATGCGATCCCGCACCTGCAGACTGCGGGAATACCGCTCCCTGACGGCGTTAACCCTGGCCTGCTGCTCTCCGAGCCGCTTAAGTGATTTCTGCTGACGGTCCAGCGCCTGTCGGGTTTCATCGGCATTCTGGCGCAGCTCGCGCTGAGCGCTGCTGAGCTTCCGGGTGTCCATTCCGGCCTCGTTCAGCGCAAGGCGTTGCTTCTGGACCGACTGGCGCAGGCCGTTGTATTTAGTCTGCAGTTCCGAAACGCGGTTTTTGGCCTGCTCAAGCAGGCGGGGCCTGCGCCGCCGTCGGGCGGTTTGTAGCGGTAAACTGCGTGGCGAGCCGGGCCGCTTCTTCGCGCGCGGCTTTGAGGTTATTACCGGTGACTGCCAGCTGCGCGCTGGCTTTACGAAAGCCCTCAATCCTCCCCGCCTGAGCGTCTAACTCTTTCAGCCTGGCACGGCTATGTTGAATGGCGGTAGCCAGCTCTTTCGAGCTGGCCTGCGCAGAACGGAATGGGCGGGTGAGTTTATCAACCGCATTAAGGATCACCTGCAGGCGCAGGTTGTTGTCACTCATCGCTGGCCCCGCTTCTCTTAATCGCTTTATGCCGCCACTCCAGCACTTCGGTCAGCGGCATAACGTCAGTGACGGACGGCGGCCAGTGGAAAATGGTGGCGATATCTGCCACCAGATCGTCAACCGTCAGGCTGTCGGCAAACCGGCAAGCACCGACTTCTTCAACAAAAAAGTCACCACCTCAACCGACAGCGCTGTGAGATCGGCGGGGTCCAGCTCAGCCATTTCCTGCGCCGTCAGTGTTGGCGTGGAAATACGCGGAATGACGGTCATCATTGCGCCCACGTCCATATCCATGATGGCCTGCAGGCGGGTGCCACGCAGCGCGCCGGACTGCGGTTTGCGCAGAATGATTTCCGTGATTTCGGTTTTACCACGCTTGATCGGTGTATCCAGCTGCACGGTCTTTTCGGTAGGTTTATCGCTCATGTTCGTGTCCTGTTAATGGGTACTGGCGCGGCTGCCCGCGCCCTTAAATGAATCAGAGGCCGAGGGCGTTACGGTGCGCTTCCATCAGGTCCACGCCGTCCACGATTTCAATCATGTTGACCAGATCGACCTCATAGAGCACTTCGCCGTTAATGGTTAGCTTCGCGTAGCTGTTGGTGCTGCTGACTTTGGTGCTGCTGCTCTCGCCAGTTTTCCATTCGCCGGAATCCAGCTCCTTGTGACGCCCGCGCACAACCAGCTCAACCGCCTGCACTTCGCCGGTATCGTCTCGCTGGATGGAGCCGGTGAAACGCAGCTGGATAGCGTCCACCGTGGTTTTGCCCATCTGCTTGAATAAAAGCAGTTCGGTGCCGCCGATTGAAAATTCCGTGTCCAGCGCGCCGTCATCCAGGCCCATATCCACATCCACCGCGCCCGGCATACCGCCGCCGCGATACTTCTCAAACTTGCGCGTGAATTTCGGCAGGGTCAGAGACTCAACGATCCCCTGCCAGTTGTTCCCGTCGTTGAACAGGTTCAGGTGTTTTAACTTGCGTGGTAAAGCCATGGGGTCTCCTTACGCGCTGACCTGGCTGGAAAAGTCCAGCAGGTACCGATCGGTGATGCGCTGGCGCAGCATCAGGTTTTCAAGCGGTGGCACCGGCGTGTAGTCGTAGTCGATAGTGAGCTTCCCGGCTTTCAGGGAGTCCTTATCGTTCACGGCCTCATCCAGCCAGCAGTCCGCGCCGATGATGTAACCCTGCGTTTTCAGGCTACGCAGTTTGGCGCGTATACCTTCGATAATGTCGCGGGGCCAGCGACGGGTTCAGCACACCATCCACCGCCCACATGTGCGCTTCTGCGATGGTGTCGGCCAACACCTGCGCCGTGCGGGTGTAGTTCTCAAAGGCAAACAGCGGATCGTCGCTGAGACAGCGCGAACCCCAGAAGCGGAAACCGTCTTTGCGGATAAGCGTGGTCACGTCGTTCTGGTTCAGCAGTCCCGCATCGGTTGCCGGGTCCTGCAGATCCCAGAACACGTCTGCAGAAATGCCGGTGACGCCGTTAACGCCAACGTTGGACAGGGTTTTGTGCCAGCCGGTCTGCTCGTCGATTTTGGCGCGCAGGCCGAGCGCACGGGCGGAGGCGTAAGCCGTCGCGTCTGCATTCAGCACGGTGTCAAAGTTGATGAAGTCAGGCCAGATCAGCATACCTTCACGCTGGCTGAAATTGTCACGGTAGGAAATGGCTTCTTCCACCGTTTTACAGCCGTAGGCAGACAGATAGGCAAACCCGCGCAGGCTTTGCGCTACGCTCAGCAGTTCCGTGGCAACCGCATGCGTGTCATGCCCAGGCACACCGAGAATGCGCGGCTTGACGCCGAGCTGCGATGGCGCCGAAAGCAACGCCTTCATACCCGTTTTTTTACCATCAGCAGTGACGCCGCCGATAATGTTGGAGGTGGTTTCCGCTTCGGTTTCACCCTGGGCAACACGCACAACGACGGTGACAGGTTTTGCCTGATCAGCGATGGCATCCAGTGAACGCGCCAGCGTGCCGGACTCGCCAGCTTTCCCGCTTGCGGTCAGCACATCAGTTAACAAAACCGGTTTGTTGAGGGGAAACACGGAAGCATCGGCATCATCGCCGGTGCATACCATGCCCACGATAGCAGTGCTTACCGTGGTGATTGATCGGGTGCCTTCGTTGATTTCAACAACGCGCACGCCGTGGTGGTAATCCTGAGCCATAAGGCAGTCTCTCCGGTTACAGGGGTCTGCTTATGTTGTTGTTGACAGGCACGCGGCGCACGCGCTGGCGATTGTGTGGCAAATTACACAACAGGGAAAATCACAACCTACCGGTTACATGCTGGAAATTTTCTGTAAAGGGTCGAGATCCCGACATCAAAAATCAGCGCAACACGCTGACGGGATTCTCCCGCCGCGATAAGGCGCCCGGCCTGCGCCCACTGCTCAGGTGTAAGTTTCGGACGCCGCCCACCGATGCGCCCCTGCGCACGCGCAGCTGCCAGCCCGGCGCGGGTGCGTTCGACAATCAGCTCTCTTTCCATTTCAGCAAGTGCGCCCATAACGTGAAAGAAAAATCGTCCCATCGGCGAGCTTGTATCTATGCTGTCCGTCAGGCTACGAAAATTAACGCCTCGCTGGCGCATTTCTTCAATCAGGGTAACAAGATGGCGCATGCTTCGGCCCAGCCTGTCCAGCTTCCACACAACCAGCGTGTCGCCCGGTGAAAGGGACCGCATAAGCTTTTTTAAACCCGGCCTTTCGTCTGTCTTTCCGCTTATTTTGTCTTCAAAAATCAGCTCACATCCTGCGCTCTCCAGCGCATTTCTTTGCAAACCAGTATTCTGGTCGTTTGTTGATACACGCACGTAGCCAATCAGCATATTTTTTCATCCATTTAAACTCACAAATTCGCGGCGCATTGTATCGAGGAAGGTTATTTCTGACCGTGCTGCAGCGAATGGCCAGCACGGTCATGACTGAAAGTGTTTGCCGGTGATTTCATCATACCTTGGTTTAGGAGGAGGTGCGCCTGCCATTGGAATTCCATTCTTCTGGCCTTCGGCCATTCTGCCGAACACAGTAATGCCTGAATGGTCCAGCATGGTCTTTCTAAAGTTCAATGGTGCCACGTTCTCAGCCTCTGCATATCCAAAGCTTGCTCTTGTAATGCCCACACTTACGCTGCCAGAGGCGCGGGGAGAGTTCCCGAGAATCTGGGATGATGGACGCGGAGTTGATAGTGGGCGTGCGCTGCTGTCAGTTCAGGGTGATGCGATAAGAAACATAACGGGTAAAATGATGTCGCGGGGACTACCAAATAACGCGAACCCAGGGGCCATCACTTCTGGCGATGGTGTATTTCGTTTAGTGCGCGGCGTAACAAATGATGAATCAACATCGTCGCCTGTTACAGCAAACCCGCCCGCGTCTGGGTTGGATACACTTTATTTTGACGCTGACAGGGTCGTTCCCACTGCATCCGAAAACCGCCCACGCAACATCGCTTTTAACCTTTTAGTGAGAGCTAAATAATGACACTTAAATTTGATAAAGATGGTTTTGCAATCGACGGCGGCGATATTCGTGTTTTTTATTTCGATGCAGTAACAAAAGAATATGTTGGCTGGTCTGATGAATATATTTACGAGGGTGTCAGCATGCCCGGTAGCTCAACGGCTATTAATCCGGGCGAGGAAGTTAATGGAAAAGTTGCGGTTTTCGATGGCAAAAAATGGAACCAGGAAGAGGATCATCGCGGCGAAACGGTCTACTCAATAGATGATAGCAGCGCCGCGACTGTAAATTATATCGGACCGATTAAAGAAGGATTTACAACTGCGGCACCGGAATCACCTTATGACAAATGGAACGGTAAAAAGTGGGTCAAAGATACTGCTGCGCAGCACGCAGCAGACGTAGCTGAAGCTGAGCAGCAAAAGCAGCAGCTTATCGACGTTGCAATGCAGTCAATCAGCCTTATACAGCTTAAGCTCCAGGCAGGGCGCACGCTGAATGATACAGATAAAGCAAAGCTGAATGCCGTGCTGGATTATATCGACGCGATAACTGCAGCTGACACAAGTACCGCGCCTGATATTAGCTGGGCCTGTGCTGGCGGAGTAGGCCATTCGAGATTCGGTGCGACGGAGGTTTCTACAACTTCCAACGCATCGAGATAATCCAGCCATTCGTTATATTGAGCCAACTCATTACTCTTTAAGCGCCCCAAAACCGCTTTGCCTGGCCACTGCTTACTGTTCATATAGTCGTTAGCCTGGTCGATGAGTTGTTGTTTATTAGCTTCTGCTGTTGCAATTATTTCCTCTTGCGACGGTGGTGGATTTAAAATTTCCTGAACCTCTTCTTCAGTTATCGGTTTCTTTTTCCCTATAAGGTCATCTTGCGAGCCGTCTTCTTCGTATCCGTAAATAACGTTTTTCTCATCAATAAAATATTTCATCGTAGTTCACCCCACTGCATTATTGTCCCGGAAGAAATCATGTATGTGCCGCCTGCAGGGATAATTGCAGAAAGCTGACTACGGACTGATGGGCCTGTCGCAAACCCAGAACAGGCCATTGATGCTGTAGCAGCCGAGTTGATATACAGCGTTGCAGTGGCGTCCCCGGCGTTCACTATGAGTGAAACAGATATCATGATCGGCTTGCCCGTTGAATTTGTGTACGTCACCCCGACAAGACGATCTCCGCCCCAAACTTTCCACGTCTGACCCTGCCCGATTATTAATTCTCTGATACCAAGGTATGAGAGAAGGCCGGAAACGTCCTTACCGCTTAGATTTGTCAGCGTGCTGTCCAGCGGCTGCTTACCGGCCAGCGCATTAACCATCGTCGTTGCAAAGTTCGGGTCATTACCCAGCGCTGCTGCCAGCTCATTAATCGTGTCCAGCGCGGCCGGCGATGAACCAACAAGTGCAGCAATGGCCGACTTTACAAATGCTGTAGTAGCGATTTGCATATTGTTTACAGTCTGCGCAGCGGTCGGCGCAGTAGGTACGCCGGTTAGCGCCGGGCTGGCCAGCGGTGCTTTCAACGCCAGCGCATTACTGATCGTCGTGCTGAAATTGGGGTCGTTATTGATAGCCGCCGCAATCTCTTTCAGCGTGTCGAGGGTAGCCGGCGCACCATTAATCAGGGCAATCAGCGCGGCCTGGACAAATGCAGTGGTAGCAAGCTGCGTTGTGTTGTTACCTGCCGCCGGCGTGGGTGCCTTTGGCGTTCCGACAAAGGTCGGACTTTCTTTTTGTGCGTATTGATTATGCGGGTCTGCTGCAGCCAGATGGGCACGCATCAGATCATCGACATAGAGCTTAAGCTCCAGCACTTTATCATCGACATACTTGCGGGTTGCCAGCACCACTGCAGGGTCAATTTTCAGGGTAATATTTTCGGTACTGCTGGTAATCAGCACCATGCGCACCGTCTGCGTGCGGCCGCTTCCCTCAGCGAGCTGCGGCTTATAGCTCTCCGGGCAGTTGCCCACGGCAATTAGCGCGCCGGTTTCATCGAACAGACCGACTTCACGAATCCACCACCCGCCTTCGGTTTCGGGGATCACCTGCTCGGCAATAATCTGGCTGCTGTTCTGCGGATCGATATACAGCATATTGAGAGAGGCGCGGCGTTTTTCAGCAACCAGCGCTTTCTGCTGCGCGCTGGGAGTCGGCAACACGCCGCCACCGTCGCCCACAGCCATCTGGGTAATTTTCAACGGAACACCGAGCGCGGCGGCGCTTGCCAGTTTCGCCGCGCCGACATCCGTCAGCAGGGTATAAAATTTTGCGCTCATGGATTCACTCTCACAGTGTCAATTACATGGACTGCCCCGCCCTCATAAGCGGTGCCGCCGGAAATAATGGTTTCGTTGATGTACGGATAAATCGTGATTTCTTCGCCGGTGTAGGTGGCTGCGCCTACAAAATACGGCCCGCTGGTCTGCAGGTTAATGGACATGCCGATCAGATGGCGGCTGCACGGTTTGGCATCGCTGATGAGGCGCTCCAGTTCCAGATAAGTTTCTTCCGTGATGCCCTGATCCTGCACGCCAATGTCCAGGCGAAACGTGCCCGGCTGCTCGCCGGTTTGCCACCACTCAATGATGCGTATCAGGAAACCGAACGGCTCCACCACACGCCGCACGGCGCTGGTTGTTCCCTTGTGCTGATGGATATAGAAAGCATCCTGCACTACACGGCGCTTCACGCTCTCCGTCCAGCTTTCGTCCCAGCGGTCAACGGAAAACGCCCACGCCAGATACGGCAGGAAGCTGACCGGACACGTCGCCGGGTTCCACAAATCGCGCAGCGGCACCTGCAAATCGGATATTCCGCTGCAGGTCTGCGCCAGGCGGCGCTCAAGCGGTGAGGAACCGGGCGGCAGCAGGCTATTCATCCGTGCCCCCGTTGGTAACGCTCCATTCCGTACAGGATGCCGCCTGCGTCTTATTCAGCACTACATCATCCAGTGGGGATGCCAGTTCCACACGCTGGACGCCCTCAACGTGCAGCGCGGCATAAATGGCGCTGCGGCGGATATCTCGGCCCAGCCGCGTCTGACTGGCGATGTAATTCTGCAGGCTGGCTTTTGCCGCCGCCATCACCGGCTCAGCTTCCGGCCCCGGATAAAGAAAAATCGTCGCATCCACGCTGTAAGGGATGATTTCGGCGCTGCGCACCGTCAGGCGGTCTGCCACCGGGCGCACGTTCTCGCTGTTAAGCGCCTGCTCAACCACCGCCAGCAGGTCAGCCTCTGCCGTACCGTCACCCTCACGGCTTAGTACGGTAATCACCACCTCCGCCGGTGCCGGGCTGGTTGCGCTGGCATCTGCAATGCGCCCGTCCGCGCTTTTGGCGTGAAACTCATAGGCCGCCGTAGGTCCCGCAACTGACAACCCCTCAAACGCAGCCGGAACACGCAGACGCAAAGCCTCATCACTTTCC
The DNA here is from genome assembly GCF_051307045.1 of Dryocola mayonis. Lineage (NCBI taxonomy): Bacteria > Pseudomonadati > Pseudomonadota > Gammaproteobacteria > Enterobacterales > Enterobacteriaceae > Dryocola > Dryocola mayonis. The sequence goes on along the minus strand of NZ_CP150452.1, from coordinate 1,428,652 downwards.
ATTACTGCGGCGATCGGCGGCACCGCGTTGTTGTCAGCAGGGGCCACCGTCAGACGTTCGACGTTATAGTTGGCCGCCAGCTGGTCGAGATCGCCGCCGATGGCATACGCCACCATAACCGCCTGCGCGGCCTCGTTAATTCGCTGGAGCAGCAGGATTTCGCGGTAGGTGCTTTCCTGCAGCAGCTTAGTGACGGGTTCAGACTCCAACGCCAACGTGCGCCGTACCGCGTCCTGCTTATCTGCCGAATAAAGTGCTACAAAAGCGGCCTTGCGCTCGGCAAGCAGCGTCTCAAAATCCGGCACGTTTACTATTTGTGGCGGGGGCAGTTGGGAAAGGTCAATCACTGCCATTGTCTGCTCCTGTTGATACCGAAAGGGAAACCGGCGCGCCGTTATTGCGCTGGCCGGTAAGCTCAACCACCATCGAGCCGTCAAAATTGCTGCTGATGGTGATGGAATCGAGCGTCAGACGAGGTTCCCAGCGGCTCAGGGCCACGTAGACCGCAGACATGACCTGCAGGCGCAGCGCCGGGTTCTGCGGCTGGTCAATCAGGGTAGACAGCAGGGAACCGTACTCCCGGCGGGCAATCCGGCTGCCCTGCGGGGTCAGAAGAATATCCCGGACTGACTGGCGTAGGTGGTCCGTATCAGTAATGGCTTTGCCGTTGCCCTGGTTCATGCCGATATACAGCGTCATACCGGGCCTCCTGACGTATCGCCGCCGGACTTAACGCCGGTGTGACCGTGTGTATCAACCACGATCCCGTTGGAACTCATCGGGCCGCCCCCCTGGGTGACGCCGCCATTGATCGCCACCTCGCTGTTAATGCGCGTAGTGTCAGCCTCAATCACGAACTCACCCGTTCTGAGGATGATATTGTCGGCAGCTTCGATCACCATGGATTTGATACCCCTGACGTGCCAGCGCCCGGTAGCAGGTTCGTATTCAAACCAGCCCCCGTCCGGGTACTCCGTCACGCAGCCGTCCACGGAATCCGACGGTGGGGCAAACTCATTGGAATAAATGGCGGGCAGCGCAAAAGCCGTTTCCAGATTGCCGCCCATGCTCAGCAGCACAACCTGCTCATCTGGTGACGGGCACCACCAGGTGCGGCCACCTCCGGCCCGCAGCGTCAGCCAGTTAATCCAGTTGGTTTCAAGCTCGCCTACCTTCACCCGGCACAGCCAGTTATCCCGGTCCACTTCGGTCACGGTGCCGGTGCGGATCAGGTTGGTGATAAGGCGCATGATTTCTGTGAGTTGTGCATTCATAGGAAGATAATGCCAGTGAAAACATTGAAATCTCTATCACTTGATTTGTATAGTTGCTGGCACAATCGTTGAATTCTGATGAGAATATTTTTATGTCTAACCAAGTAGAAGCCATTGAAACTTTATATGAGCGCGAATCTGAATATTATGAAATTTTAAAAGTATTAGAACACAGAGCAAGAAAGTCTCGAATATCTATCTTCATCTTAATATACTCCATGCTACTCGTTGCTACCTTGGTTATGGTTGGAGCCTATTATACCAAAACTAATCAATCGCCTATTAACACTCTTACAAGTTCATTACTTTTACTTTCAGAAAAAGCCAAAACTGAAGCTGCAATAAAAAATTTCAATGCTACTTTCGGTGATTTGTTAAAATCCACCAATAACACTTCGGCTGAAGAGCCTAAGCAAAATGGCAATAACGGCCTATTTTATAGTGCTTCTATAGTCAACTCACTCTTATCTCCTAACAGTCCATCAGAAAAAATAGCATCATCCATTGCATCGGTACTCTTAAGTTTTTCAGTCATACTATTTGTTGGGTTCGTAATGAAATCAATTTTAGTATTTATAAGATATTACATGCAGCTTGGAACTGACTTCGACAACCAGAAAATAGCATTTATTTTAAGCAAGGGAGATCAACAACAATTCCAAGCATATTTATCATGTTTAAGAGATCATAATGTTAGTTTTGAAAAAACCCCATCACTACCTCAAGAAAAAATAATTACAGGTCTTATTGAAGCTCTAGCTAATAATAAAAAAAATTCAAAAGATAATCAGTAAGTGGTTAGCCAACGTAGCAGAGTCTCATGAGTTACGTTTTCAACTTCATCATTGACACCCAACAACCGCCGCTCCGAATAACGCACCTCCGGCCCCTTACGGCTTACACGATCACGTAAGCCGTAATGATGTACCCGCGCAATGCGCTGCACCTTCCCTGAAAACTGCACGCTGGCTGAATCCGCGCTGGCTGCAGTTTTCAGGTATTTCGCCGTGCGCAGCTTCGCAAACATCTGCCGCTTAATACGCCCTTTTTTAGTCCGGACCGTGACCTTTCGCGGCTCGTAGCCGCTGCCGTCAGGGTTGCGCTGCAGCCGGATATTATTTTGCTGATTCCGGCGCAGCTCCTGCGCCAGCTCACGCATCATGCGCTGACGTGCTGCAGGCTCCAGATTCGCCAGCAGTGCGGCCAGCCACTCGTCCACCTTATGCAGATTATCCACGCTTCACCGTCCACATTTCTTCTGGCTCGTCGGGTTCTGGCTCCGCCTCAACCTTCGAGATAGCGCCATCGGAGCTAACCAGCACGCGCTCGGTCAGCTGCAGGTTCAGGCTAATATCACATACGTCGTTGCGCAGGATATCCACCTCAAAGGTGAACAGCTTTTCACGCAGGTCCGGGTTGTTGATGGCATCCGTCTGATTGGCTTTCAGCCACAGCAGCACCGGGGCCATCAGCAGGTTCTGGTCGCCGCTGAAATCCTCGATCACCACGTTCAAGGTGTAGCGGTATTCCCATGACATGGACCGCGCGCCGGTTGCCACCAGGGAACCGTTGTCCACGAACAGATGCAGCTTGTCCGGGTTATCGCGCACATAGGGCACTGCCTTATTCAGAGCACTGCGTAAAGACTGCGGCTTGTTCACTGTTTCGCTCCTGACACGCCACTATCGTGTCCACTTTATCAGCACAGACCGCCCAGGCGGCCTCGGTTTCGTCCAGCAAGGCGTTCAGGTCGCCGTTAGTGCGCGGCGCTGACGGGTTCAGGCTGCACGGCGTCACTCTGGGACAACCATTCACGGTAAGTTGCACCTCCGGAGAGGGCCGGACGCTCCCGCAGCCGGATAATATCAGCAGGCAAAGGAGTGTCAGTCCAGCGGCGTAACTCTTCGTTTTCACGTTTCAGTTCCTCGATCCGGTGCTGTCGGTTGCGCAGCAGCGCGGTTGTTTTCTCGGCTGCCGCATAAAGCCGCATCTGCTCCCGGCTGTTGGTTTCGGTCAGAATGGACAGGCCGATGAGCTGGCTATTTTTCTTCGCCAGCTCCTGCGTTTTCGTCTCCAGCGCTTCGCCCTGCGTCTCGATAGTGTGGCGGGCATTGTTCAGCCGCCATGACTGCCAGCCCAGCGCTGTTATGACCAGCGCCAACGCTATCGCCAGCGTGCGCGTCATACCCCAGCCCCTTGCAGGCACCAGGCCATTTCCCGCGCACGGCGGTTATCCAGCCCCTGATTAAACACGCCTTTGACATATACCCAGCGCGGCAGCTGGCGGCAGGCATCCTCCCAGCGCTTTTGGTTCAGCAGTTTCACCAGCGAGGAGCTGCAGGCATTGCCGGTGCCGACGTTGAAGGCAAACGACACCACCGCGTCATAGACCTTTTGCGGCACGGGTGGCACCACGCACTTCTCCAGCGCCCGTTCGACAATCAGCACGTTGCTAATCAGCCCCTGCGCCGCCTGGCGTTCGGTGATGGTTTTGCCAGGCGTCACGCCGGAAGTGTTGCCGATCCCGTCAGTCCAGACGCCCGCGCTGCACTGGTACGGCTGCAGGCGACAGCCCTCGTAATCACCAATCAGTTTCAGCCCCTCAACGGAGGTATGAAGCGACTGAAAGCCGGGCAGCGTGGCGGCAATAGCCAGCACCGCCCCGACCAGGCAGCGCTTAACGATTGAAGGATTCATACTCCCCCCGCGAGATTTTGCCGCCGCGCAGCAGTTTGAAAGACTGGTGTTTGTAGTACCAGTTGATCGCCAGCATCAACACGCCAATCAGCACGCCGCCGACCGTTGAGGCATCCTTGAGCGACAGGTCACCCAGCCAGGCAAGCAGCACGGCGATGCAGTAAGTGATAAAGGCGCTGACTCTCTCAAGCGTCATAATTCAGTCCCATAGCTGGACGGTCTGCACGGTGGTCGCTGCCGTGATATCCGGCAGCTCCACCTGCAGCCCGTGCGGTAAAAATGGGCCGTACTCAGCCAGCCCCGGATTTGCATGCAGAACCTGCTCGGTAACACCCTGCGTGCGCCCGTAATGACGCCAGCAAAGCGCGTCCACCGTGTCATACTGCTGCGCCCGCACTTTCATCAGATAAGCTCCACCGTACAGTGCGGTGCGTCCTGCACCCGGCTGATAGCCCAGCGGGCATCACGCCACAGGTCGCCGCTTGCCTCCGCCAGCTCCTCCCCTCGCTTCACGCCGGACGCCGTAGCGTCATAGTCCTGATAACGCTCATTCAGCACGGCGCGCGCCCAGCAATACACGGCGTTGTGGTAGTGCTGGATACGCTCGCTTTTGCCGTCCAGCATTTCTGCCGGAACCTCAGCCAGTGCCCGCCAGCCCAGCATCTGCTGACGGTTGCGGAAGTCGTACAGCTCGGCGTTAACCTCAGAAATCGCAGTCAGCAGCACCTGCTTTAAGCGCGACTGCGTCACCGTACCGTCAGTGCGCATTACGCTGCGAAACTCCGACAGATCCACATCCGGCCAGAACGGCGTGTTTTTGATGACCTCCGCCTGTTCCGGTGCCGGTTCGGGCGCAACAAACTTCATGCGGTCTTCTCCTGAATAAGTGGGCGGTGAACGGGATTTTGATGAGGCGGTGCCTGTCGCCATCCCGTGCCGCCCGTGCGCGGGGCACGTTCCGTCAGCGGTCGTTGCGCAGTCTGCGCTCCAGCCGCTCTTTGTCTTTCTTCACACCGCAGCGGGAATCCAGCTGGAGCGCATGAGTGAGGTGATTCAGTGCAGATGCCGGGTTGCTTTCGCTCAGTACCGCGCCGATAGCTTTGTGCAGGCGCGCACGTGACTGGTCCGGCATATCCTGCCCGGTGGTCAGGTCCAACGTCTGCAGCAACAGATCGGCATCGAAAGGGGTACCGGCGAGAATTGCGCTTTGCGCCGCATCGGCCATTTCCTCGGCCAGCACGGTCTGCACGTTGCGGTTGCCAAGCGGCATCACCCAAGCATGGCGCAGGGCATGTCGCCCAATTTCCAGCGCACCGGCATAGTCACCGGCGTCGATACGCCACAGCATCACGTACATCAGGACGTCATCCTGCTGAGCGCCTCCGGCAGCCAGCACGCCGTCCGCCCAGGCGGAATATTTCGGCAGCAGCTCCACCTTGATTTGCGCCTTTTTCACCGTGGACTGAATGCCCTTAAGGCGACGGCGATCTTCTGCCAGCTGCAACAGCATCAGGTCATAGCCCGAGGCATGGCGAACACTGCCGCCCTCGCGGGCGGCCTGTTCAGCCTGAATGCGCAGGCGGTGCTGCCGTGCGGGACTCAGGCTCATGCGTTACTCCCCGGCTTCCGGTGCGGCAGCCGCGCTGAAATCACCGATTTCGATGTTTTCCACCAGGGCCGCGCAGCGGTAGTCCTCGACCACATAGGGCCCTCGTTCACCGATTCGAAGTTTTCGATGCGGTCACGTTTCGGGTTGTCGATAACCGAGCGGCGGCGGGTGTCTTCCTGCCAGTAGATGGACAGGTTATCCAGGCGGGTGATCAGCACGGCGTTCGCCGGGAAGTAAGGCGCGCGCACGGCCTGCAGGCCGCCCATGCGTTTCTGGCTGATGATGAGATCGGCGGCGATTTTCTCGCTGTTCTCCTGCTCTTTGTTGACCAGCGGGAAATACTTGTCAGACAGAAGCTCACGGCCGCAGACCACAACCAGCTCGTCATCGTCCTGGAAAATCGGATCGATAAGCTCGTTGACCGCATCCATAACCAGCGCGTCAAGGTTGGCGTAGAGACCGCCCTTGCCCACTTTTACTGGTTCGATGGTCACAGTGCCGTCGTCTGCCGTTTTAGTGCCCAGCACGTTGTCCGGGGCGTCTTCACGAATTTTCTGCAGCCAGCCCTTGTTCACATCCTGCAGCAGCACGTTCTCGCCACGGTTGGAAGTTTTGGCGCGCTTCACGCCGTTAAAGCCGATCATGATGCGGTCCAGCGCCTGGCGTTTGACGATGGCGTTGCGGATGCGCACCTGGAAGTCCTGGAATTTGGCCCACAGGTCCAGCTTCGCGTAGGTCAGCACGGTGTCGAAGTTGGTCTGCTCGCACTTGTATTCCACGTCCGCCATCAGCGTCGGATCGGTCGGCTCGCGCTCTTTGGTGGTGGTGTCGGTGGTGCCTGCAATAGTGCTGCCGACGCCCAGCCCCAGCAGCTGGCCGGACTGTTCGGCCACGCCCATCACATTGATCAGCGTCAGAAACGCGGCGGACTGCTGAATTTCATCTTCCAGCGTCTGCGATACCGACGGCTCCACGGTGAACTTGCTGGCAAGCTCGGTCACGGCCACACCGTTCAGGCGCGCCAGCTGCTGCAGGTAGGCGTTAAAGGCAAAGCGGGTTTTCTGTTTCATTAGTATTTTTGCTCCTCAGCAATTGGTGACGGTGCCTGCCGGGGCGTCACCGCCCGGCGCGCGCTGGCGGTAGTCCTTACGGCTGTCCTCTCGGTTCAGCTTCTGCTCAAGTTCCGCAAAGGCCGCCAGCTGCGCCTGCAGGGAGGATTCCAGCGCAGACAGGCGTTCGCCGTTTTCAGAGAGGGTTTTGGCGGTGCGTTCGCTCAGGTTTTGCTGTTCGGTAGCGACCAGCTCCACTGCCTGATGGACGTCAGAAAAACGCGCGTCGTCGGTCTGCTCTTTTTTTGTGAACAGCGCGGTGACGCGGGCAAACAGCGAGGGTTTATCGTCCTGGACTTCTTCCAGCTCGATCAGCGTTTCTTCAGCAGCGGAAAACAGGTTGTCCGGCTTCTGCTTGCGGTTCGCCAGCGGGTTGTGCGCGGCGCTGGCGCTAAAGGCCAACATCTCGGTGCCGAGACTCGCAGGATCGTCCGTCGCGGCCAGGCCGACAAGGTAGGCTTTGCCGGTATCGGCAAATTTCGGGCTGACCTCCATGGAGGTGAATAGCTTCTGGCCTTTTTTGACCAGTTCCACCAGGGAGCTTGTCGGCTCCACGTCGGCGTACAGCGCCATCTTACCCGCCAGCGGACCGTCCTTAATTTCTTCGGCAACCAGTGCCGTCACCTGCCCGTAACGGTTAAAGGCGCTGTCCGGGGAATAGGACTTGATGTGCTCAAGGTTTATTAGCGCGGTGTAGACCGTCGGGTTGTAGCTGGCCGCCATCTGTTCCAGCCATTCGCGCTGGATTTCGCGTCCGTCGGTGGTGGCACCTTCCACCCCGATGCGGAAACGCTTTGCTTTCACTGTCATGAGCCGTGCTCCGTTAGAAAACTGTCTGGAGCCTTATGGTTGCGGGGATGGGGGGAGTGAGACAACGCGCGGCGCTTGTGCCTTTCGCCATACAAAACGAAGCCAAAGAAAGAGGTCAGTCAAGGCCGTAGGCTTGTGCCATGGATATGACACTGACCCCCGCAGACCTCGATCCCCGTCGGCAGGCCATGCTGCTGTACTTTCAGGGATACCGCGTAGCCCGCATTGCAGAAATGCTGGGCGAGAAAGTTGCAACCGTTCACAGCTGGAAGAAGCGCGACAAGTGGGGCGAGTACGGGCCGCTGGATCAGATGCAGCTCACCACCGCCGCGCGCTACTGCAAGCTCATCATGAAGGAGCAAAAAGAAGGGAAAGACTTCAAGGAAATTGACCTGTTGGCGCGCCAGTCCGAGCGCCACGCCCGCATCGGCAAGTTCAACGACGGCGGCAATGAGGCCGACCTCAACCCCAACGTCGCCAACCGCAACAAAGGCCCGCGAAAGCAGCCAGAAAAGAACCTATTTACCGACGAGCAGATCGAGAAGCTGCAGGAGGTTTTCCACGAGTCAATGTTTGCCTACCAGCGCCACTGGTGGGAGGCAGGCAACCGGCACCGTATCCGCAACCTGCTCAAGTCGCGCCAGATTGGAGCAACCTTCTTCTTTGCACGTGAGGCGCTGATTGACGCCATCACCACCGGGCGCAACCAGATTTTCCTCTCCGCCAGCAAGGCGCAGGCGCACGTCTTTAAGCAGTACATCATCGACTTTGCTAAAGAGGTCGATGTGGAGCTGAAAGGCGACCCGATGACGCTCAGCAACGGCGCGTGTCTTTATTTCCTCGGCACCAACGCCCGCACTGCGCAGAGCTACCACGGTAACCTGTACCTGGATGAATACTTCTGGATACCGAAATTCCAGGAGCTGCGCAAGGTGGCGTCCGGGATGGCTATCCACAAAAAATGGCGTCAGACCTACTTTTCCACGCCGTCGAGCCTGACCCACAGCGCGTATCCGTTTTGGTCCGGCGCGCTGTTCAACCGGGGCCGCGCCAAAGCGGACAAGGTGGATATAGACCTGACCCACGGCAGCCTGGCCCCCGGCCTGCTTTGCCCGGACGGACAGTATCGCCAGATTGTCACCGTGGAAGACGCGGTGCGCGGCGGCTGTAACCTGTTCGATATTGACCAGCTGCGCATGGAGTACAGCCCGGACGAATACCAGAACCTGCTGATGTGCGAGTTTATCGACGATCTGGCGTCCGTGTTTCCACTCAGCGAGCTGCAGGCGTGCATGGTGGACAGCTGGGAGGTCTGGAGCGACTTTCACGCTCTGGCGCTGCGCCCGTTTGGCTGGCGAGAAGTGTGGATCGGCTACGACCCGGCGAAGGGTACGCAGAACGGTGACAGCGCTGGATGCGTGGTTATTGCTCCCCCAACGGTACCGGGCGGCAAGTTCCGCATTCTGGAGCGCCACCAGTGGCGCGGCATGGACTTCCGCGCCCAGGCCGACGCCATCAAAAAGCTGACGCAGCAGTATAACGTGACCTATATCAGCATCGACTCCACCGGCGTCGGCCACGGGGTGTATGAGAACGTTAAAGCGTTCTTCCCTGCCGTGCGGGAATTTGTCTACAACCCCAACGTCAAAAATGCCCTGGTGCTCAAGGCCTACGACATTATCAGCCACCGCCGTCTGGAGTTCGACGCCGGGCACACCGATATCGCGCAGTCTTTCATGGCAATCCGCCGCGCCACCACCGCCAGCGGCAACCGCCCTACCTACGAAGCCAGCCGCAGCGAAGAAACCAGCCACGCCGATCTGGCCTGGGCAACAATGCACGCACTGTTTAACGAACCGCTGCAGGGCGAATCCGCCAATACCAGCAATATTGTGGAGATTTTTTGATGGGCAAGAGTAAGAAAAACCGCGCTGCAGTTCAGCACAGCAGCGGCGCGTCTGCAGAAGCTTTCAGCTTTGGCGACCCGATCCCGGTACTGGACCGCCGCGAGCTGTTAGATTATGTCGAGTGCGTACAGATGGACCGCTGGTATGAACCGCCGGTGAGCTTTGACGGGCTGGCGCGCACCTATCGCGCCGCCGTGCATCACAGCTCGCCCATTGCGGTAAAACGCAACATTCTGACCAGCACCTTTATCCCACATCCGCTGCTCAGCCAACAGGCGTTTAGCCGCTTTGTGCAGGACTATCTGGTATTCGGTAACGCCTATCTGGAGAAGCGCACCAATCGGCTCGGCGGCATTCTGTCGCTGGAGCCATCGCTGGCGAAATACACCCGCCGGGGCGTGGATCTGGATACCTACTGGTTTGTGCAGTACGGCATGACCACGCAGCCATACGAGTTCACCAGAGGCAGCATTTTTCACCTGATGGAGCCGGACCTCAACCAGGAGATTTACGGTCTGCCGGAATACCTGTCCGCCATTCCTTCCGCCCTGCTGAACGAGTCCGCCACGCTGTTCCGCCGGAAGTATTACATCAACGGCAGCCACGCGGGGTTCATCATGTATATGACCGACGCCGCGCAGAATCAGGAGGACGTAAACAACATCCGCCAGGCCATGAAAAGCGCCAAAGGCCCGGGCAATTTCCGCAACCTGTTTATGTATTCACCTAACGGCAAAAAGGACGGGATTCAGATCATCCCGCTTTCAGAGGTGGCGGCAAAGGATGAGTTTCTTAATATCAAGAACGTGAGCCGGGACGATATGATGGCGGCGCACCGCGTTCCACCGCAGATGATGGGGATTATGCCGAGTAATGTTGGGGGCTTTGGGGATGTGGAGAAGGCGGCAAATGTTTTTGTGCGGAATGAGTTAATTCCTCTGCAAAAAAGACTTGAAGAACTTAATATATGGTTAGGTGATGCAATAATTACTTTTAGGCATTACTCTTTAGAGCAATAGAATCTCTTTCAAAAGATAAGAGATTACATCTCTTATCTTTGCCACAACAACCATTCAAAGTAATTTTAAATTTCAAAATGCGATTTATATTCAATCAATTCATCCTTTGCAAGAACTCCACTGGAATCTATGTAGTTAATAATATCCCATTCATAAAGACACAACGTCAAAACCATTAATCTTACCAATGGGAAATCAGTCAAATTAATCAACACTTCGTAATATTCTTTTTTTTCTTGCCCCGATAACTTTTCATCGATCAACTTAAGCAAAAGATAAAAGCGTCTCGCTGAAGAGTGAATTGATTCTGAAACGTCACATTCGCTAATATCATTAGCGATGTCACTTCGTGAAAAGCCTTCATTTTTCTTAGAAAAAATAAGTTCCTCAAGATAATTTACAGCCTCACCTCCCTTGACTTCACTCCCATCCGCTTTACTTAATCTAAATTTATCGAAGGCAGTACGTTGAGCATCAATAAGATTATAAAATCTAGCTTCGAAATTCTTCAAGTAATCAAGATGTTCTTGACGTTTATTTTCTACAATGAGACTTGAATTAGCCTCTCTTTGTAGATTAACAGATCTTATCAAGAGCACTATGGATAAGAAGGTTAGTATAGGGTTTACAACCCCTCCCAAGTAATCACCGAATTGCGCCCAAACCTCAGTGCTTTTAGACAAACCTTTGCCAGTATTGAAGTTGTAGACATACGCAATTATGACGACAACTATAAAAAACAGGCTAAAATAAATAATCTTTTTCATTCTAAGATATCTCATGAATAAAATACTTAACAACTTCGCCGCTTCCTAACTTCAAGTCATGTACTGTTAAGGTAATAAAATCCCATTTATCTTTGGATAACCCATTATTTCGATGAAGATTTTCAGTGATTTTCTTCTTAAAGTCTAAAGGAACATATCTCAATCCTTTTGCTAAACCAAAAGCTGTCGTCTGATCATCACCTTGAACTATTAACCGGCCATTACCTGTCATTGAGTTAAATCGGGTAAAGATAACAGTAATTTGATATTCACGCTTTCCTTCTTCAGTTTCAGTAATATGCTGTGCTGTTTTAGGGGTTAGCATAGCGATTCGAGTTTTATCCCCCCTAGGTTTGTGGTTCAATTCTACATTGAAACTGCTCATAGTGGTTATTTTGTGCATATCGACCAGAGCACGCCGAAGAACTTCAAGGAGTTTATCCTCAACATTTTCCAATTCAGCAACAACTCCTAATGCACTTGCACTTAACTTATTAGGTTCAAGGAATAATGATTCTGAGATGAAATATGACATCACCTCACAAAAAACATCATTCCCCATCTTTTTTAACTTTCTTTTAAGTACTGGATCATTAATTTCGATACAAAAATTTTGCCCATAAGAGCTTTTAAAGCTTTGTTTCAGCTGAGTTCTAATATCATTTACACTTGTTCTTCTTTCAGAAACTTCTTGTTTGAGAATTGCTTCAGCGAGTGTTGATACAACTCTTGACGTCCCAGCTAAAGTCTTCAATCCGTAGTCCATATCGACCTGATGATCATCGCTGTTAATTACAATATCAAAATTAATATTCACAATACGTTACCTTTTATTCTATTGTTATCCTTCGCAGATTATTACCACTATCAATGGTTAAAGTTCAAATACTTAAACCAAAATAGTGAGCTAGCGCGCGCTCGTATCCCCGCCACGCCTGCCCGCTTTATGTAGCGGTTTTCATGCAGATGCATGACGGGCCGGAAAGCGCGCCAGTTCTGGCGGCCCCGACCCTTTGCGATCCTATATGGATCATGCGAATCCATGCACCATAGACATGCACCACCTTCGCATAACCGGCGACGCCATATGGGAGGGAATTTCCCCTGGTCGAAACTCGCTAATGCGTGCTCTCATCTTGCCCTACTCCGTAATCATTCAGCCTGGTAACCAGATCGCTGGTCAGTTCAGATAACCACGATATGGCAACCTCCTTATCGTCATCGCTGCAGTCTGCGTTGGCGACCAGCCGGGCCATAAGTTCGATACGCTGTAGTGCAAGTGACTCCATGAACAAATCGTTCACAACTCCCTCCCAATCTTACTGTTTATATATACAGTACATCATATGTAAATAAAGCTGAAATACTTTTTTACTCAGCTAACCCTTTGATTAATAGATAACCTCATTACCCAAAATTACCGCTTTAGAACCACTGCCGCCATTTATCATCTTCCTGGAGCCGTTCGTTCCGGTAAAAAATCCTCATCCCCGCGCCTGATGGGATGCTGCCGCCACGAAGAAGCAAATCGACCTCTTTCTCTGAACCTTCAAAGCCCCTGTTAACCAGTTCTGCTTCAAGCTGCAGCCGCTGTTGGTCCGTTATCTCCTGTTTGTAGCCTTTATGCTTCCTGGGTTTTACCAGGCGCAGCCGTGCTGTCAGTTCCCGCAGATCCTTTTTGCTCATATTTTCAAAATCCGGCAGCGGCGCGCCGCTTTCACTGCCGGATAATTCGCCCCCTGATTGGTTCAAAATTTCAACAGGGGGACAGTTATTGCCACGAGTCCAAGGGGCGCAAGCGCCCTGGTCGGCTGTCGCCTCCTGAACGTCAACGGCCTTACGAACCATTTTCCACTTGATTGCGTGCGTGCAAATTCGGCCCTCAACAATCGGGGACCAGATGCCATAAATGCGAATGCCATGATCGCCGTAGGCGCTCGGCTCGTCGTTAAGCTCGTATGCCGTCCTGACAAGATGATGCTTACGGGGAACCAACACGCCGCCCTGCTTCATGATGTACGTGGCAAAGCACCCCGCATCCGCAGCCGCCAGTACGGCGTCCAGACGGGCATTTTCCAGAACCGGCGCACCTGCTTTTTTATCGCCCTGCGATCTGCCAGCCTGGCCTGCCAGTAGGCGCAGCTCACGGTAAGCCTGGCGGCCCGGAATGCCGAAAAAACGGAACTGCTGGACGCGGTGCAGTGATGCCCAGGCGGTGACGTGCTCCGCACTGTCACGCAGTGATCTGCCCGTTTCCTTGCTGACTTCTTTAGCCAGCCCACGCCCGTCAATGTTCTTACTGATGTATTTGGCGATGTAACTGGTCGGCGTGCCTTTGCGTGGGTTGATCAGCTCAGATTTAAAGCGCGGCCCGGTATTTTTGCCCAGCTCCGCGCGGTCTTCGCGGATGGCGAATTTGCGCAGCAGCGCGGTGATGGCGCGGCGGTCTTTTTTACGCATGAAGCACAGCAGGTGCCAGTGCACGGTGCCGTCGTGATGTGGCTCTGCAACCCTGACGCCATACCAGCGCAGCCCTGCTTTGTGCAAGGCCTTACGGAATGCCGCGAAGGTTTCAACCAGATAATCACTGCTCTGCCGGACTGCTTCGCTGGTCCACTTCGGGTTTGGCCTACCGTTGTTGAGGGTGGCATGGAAGCGGGACGGGCAAGTGATGGTATAGAACACGGCGCAGTCACTGCGCATTTCAGCAATCAGCTCCAGCCCTTTGACGCAGGCCATCATTTCGTTGCGGCGGTGTGCCGGGTTACTGTTGCTGGCATTCACCACGTCTTCCATATCCAGCGTGTCGCCGTCGGTGTTTACCAGCTCATGCGACTTGAAAAACTCCAGTGACTTGCGGCGCTGTTCACGCTTATGGATCACAGCTTCATAGCTGACATACGGGGAGGCTTTCTTGTTGACCAGACAAACGGCGCGCAGCTGTTCCTCCCGCCATTCGCAGCGCATCTGCCACAGCTTGCGATACCACCAATCTGCGCAGAGCATACGCGCCAGCGATCCCGGAATGAGGTCATAAGGCACAGGCTTGCGACGGCGACGCTTCCGGCGCAGCTGCTCAAACGCAGGAGGGATCACATCCAGCCGCATTGCCTCAGCAGCCACCCTTTCCCACGCCTGGCGGATTTCTTCGGGTTTCACGTCGCCCGTAACAAAAAGATCACCGCAGGCCGCATCCAGACACACGTTCATGTGTGCCGCAACCAGCGTAGACAGGCGTTTTACTTGGTCCTGACTCATTTCAGGCAGGACCAGCAGCCCCTCCAGACCGTCATGGCTAGCCATGAACCGGAAGGAAGCAGACACCTGGCTGTCACGCACCCGCGCCAGGCGCTCAAGGCATGGCCTGATAGTTTCACGCAGATAACGGGAATAAGCCTTTGCCCGGCCCAGGCCATGAAAGTATTTGATGCGTTCCAGCAATGGCTTGCTGATGTGGGACGGCTCAGCGTTTACATCAGCGATAATCACCAGATCGGGATTAGTGCGCTGCTGCTCACGGGCCATTTTTGCGCGGCTGATGAGGTTATCCTGCTCCATTTCACGCTGGACAGGATCGCGGGACTCATTGAAGAAATAACGCTCCCAGACCTCATCACTCAGCGCCTCACGGCGCAGCTGCTCCTGCTCATTGTCGGCAGCGTACAGAGTGATCAGGTTTGAAAGTGCTGAACCCGGCGCTACTTCTGCCGGGTCAAGGTATGGGTTAACTGCTTTTTTGGCTAAGTTCCAGGCGTAAACCCCGGCAGCATTTTTTACCCCGCCGGGGGCTTGGGCAGGAGACAAGGCAGCGAGGCTGCCTGAAATACTTTCAGTCACTCACAAACCCCCGCGTACACACTGCTGCACACCGTGCTGTCATTCATTGCTGCCAGCAAATCGAACTGCGCACCACCGCGAGTCGTTAAGGCCCCAGACGCGGTAAGTCTCAATGCCATAGGCATCAACGGTAATAACCTCAATGCGTTTTTCAGCCCGGCGCGGGTCATGCGTGGATGGAAAGAACGTCGAATTGCCGCGGCGGGAGCACTCGGCCACCATTCTCTCCCATTCAGCCACCCGCTGGATTTCTTCAGGCCAGCGCTGAAATATTTCTGCCAGTTCAGACTTGCGGGCGTGGATGCATGGCATGCACCCGACACGGCTGCATCCCTGCAGATACAGTGGGTTCGGCTTAATGCCGTGACGCTTCGCAATGGCGAAAACATCTTCATGGAGCCAGTTAAGGATGGGACGGTAAACATGCAGACCAGGCGTGTTATCGGCATCTTCTTCCCACTCTGGAAGCAAGGCGCGTGCAGGTGACTCCTGGGCGCGGACACCCTGCCAGCTGATAACTTCGTCGTATAGCTCCAGTGCAGGCAGTACAACCTGGGTGCGCACGGGTTCGTGCTTCAGATCAAACGTGCAAAATCTTGCCTTCGTTGAAGGAAACCGCCCCTTCCACATGCACAAATCAAGAAAGGGGTTGCCCGTCGGTTTGAGGATTTCCAGTGCGCGGCTTACACGTTCTGCGGCTTCATCGGACGACATTCCACAGCCTTCGACCAGAGAAACGGGCCACTTCTCCGCAATGAACTTTCTTTTGCCTTCTACCTGACGCGTGAAATCAGCTTTGACGCGGGTCACTTTACCCAGTTTTGATTCCAGATAATCCAGATAGTCCATCGTCTGCGGGTGTTCATGACCCGTATCAGCAAAGACCGAAATATGAGGAACATCGTTTTCAATAG
This sequence comes from Dryocola mayonis, assembly GCF_051307045.1. Taxonomy (NCBI): domain Bacteria; kingdom Pseudomonadati; phylum Pseudomonadota; class Gammaproteobacteria; order Enterobacterales; family Enterobacteriaceae; genus Dryocola; species Dryocola mayonis. The sequence continues at coordinate 1,412,709 of NZ_CP150452.1, read as the reverse complement.
CCCGCAGCCACTGGGCAAGACTATCTTTGCCACCTGAAATACTGATGATGTTGATGGTATCGGCGGAGAGACAGCGTGAATCAATAGGATTCATACCGCCCCTCCGTTGTAGTGCTTGCCTTTCAGTTCAGCGATTTCCTGACAGGTGATGCAGCACTGCACGCCGGGAATAGCGCGGCGGCGAGCTGGCGGGATCGGTGCATCGCAATCAATGCAGAGAACACGGGCAACGCCCGGCACTTTGGCGCGGGCGTTGTGAATGTGACGCTGGAGGTCTTCTTCCACGCGCTGCTGCACGAGGTCCATTGAATCTGCCATCAGTGGATCTCCTGCGCTTCGTTCTGGATGGTTTCAGCAGCGTTACGCAGCAGCTCTGCCGCTTCGGTGCCGTTGAGTTTGCCGCGAGTGATATGCACCGCCAGCTTTTCCAGATGAGCTGCAAATACATCAGCACGGCCCCGGCGTTCTTCCATGCGCGCCTCGGTCAACATCAGGTTAAGCCCGGCATCATCTGGTCCGGTTTTCGTGGTTCGGGTTTCAATATTTCGCATTGTTTTCTCCTGAATTTGGGCAAAAGGAAGCCCGGCGGGTTTACGCCATTAATTTCTGGTTTGGTTTAAATCGGCATGGTCAGCCGTTTTGGAAATAAGCTCACCACTGCACGAAAATGGTTCATTGCCTTTATCAGCTCCCGCTTTTCGTCAGTCGTCAACTCACTAATTTTGACGCCGTGACGCTCTGCCGGAATATTAGCCATAAAAAATATGGCGGCTAATGCTCGCTTGTTCTGCTTATTATTAGCGTCCCGTGGGTCGCTCATTTCGTTAATAAACCGCTCAAGCTCTGACTCAATGTTGATTCCAAATACCTTTGCCCTTAATTCGGCTATGTGGTTCAACCCTTCATAGCGCTCACCGGGGCTTATCGAACGAGTCGTTGCAGCACTTTCAATAGCCATGGTTTCCCCTGTTTGATGGTTGACAGGTCAGCCAGCAGCTCAGCCTGCGAGTGACACGGATGCCAGCGCTTGCCATCTTTGCCCGCAATCCAGCCATGACCGAAGTGCATTCCTGGACTTTTCTTAATAAGCAGTGAAGCAAATGACGGTTCGTTAATCAGCATAAGCACCTCAGATCAGACCGAATGAAGCGCCCAGGCCCGACACGGTATCAACCGCACTTGCCATTGCCGGGCTTGTCTGCAGCCTGGCGTGCATAGAAACAGCCGTCAGCGCCATCAAACGAGTAACAGAGTTGATGCTGTCGATAACCTGCCGACGGCTGGCGGTGGTTTGTGGCTCACCAGAAACTGCGCTGGCAGCAACACGCCCGATCTCTGCTGTAGCATTCAGCACATAATGCGGCATCTTCTCGCTCGCCACTTCGTTCAACGGGACACACGGCAGGCAGTGAATCTGTGCCAGAAAGCCATCAACCAGAGTTGAGTCCTCAGTGAGATCAGTAAGCAGCCAGATTTCCGGCGCGGTGAGCTGATGCGGCTGCTCCGGGTTCAGCTTGTTGCGCAGTGTCTGAACGTTCATTTCTGCACGTTCCGCCAGCTTTGCCATGTTATGGCGTAAGGCGAAGGCCCGGCAGGGCCTCATCAAAATGCGGATGTTTGGAAACTCGATAGTCAAACATAGTCAGCGGCTCCGATGCATCTCAAAATGGAACTAACTAATAGCGACATTGCAATCAGAGAGCGCATCTACAGTCAGCGCGACAATGTTAATCATCACCTTCTCGCGTTTCTTGTCCTTACGCAGACGGTGGCGAGGCAAACGACCATCTGCAAGCATGTCGTTAATGGTGTCTACAGGCAGTCCAGTCAGCTCGCTGTAACGTTCGATTGTGACGTGTGGCGTATTCAGAGTGATTGAAATGTTTGGGGTCATGATGCAACATCTCCTATTGGCTTGTGGTGAGCCGGTTTAAGTCGTGACAAGAACTTCACAAAACGGAGAATAGGATCGCAATTTGGTTATGTCAACTCAAAAAAACACATTTCGCCATGTTAGCGACACCCTGAGAACTTCAATTTTGAATAATCGAGGTGGGCAGAAAGTAATCGAACGTATAGTTTCTGCCTATGGATTTGCATCGCGTCAGGCGCTTTGTAACCATCTCGGCATATCACAAAGCACCATGGCTAATAGATATGCTCGCGATACTTTCCCAGCAGATTGGGTGCTCATTTGTAACTTAGAAACCGGAGCTTCAGTGGAATGGTTGTCCTCTGGAGAAGATGCTGCCAAAACGAATGAGCCACCTAATGAAGAGTTTTTACCTCTAATGCAACAGCATTTACAGAGTGGAGATACAACTCTAGATCAACCGATTCGACAGTTCCCAATTGAGATTGAAATTAAAAATAACGAAGGTGGGAAGGCCGCAATTGATAGATTAGTTAACGCATACGGCTTCCCCACTCGACAAGCTTTGGCTGATCATTTGCGTATTTCCAAAAGCACGCTTGCGAACAGGTACCTTCGAGACACATTTCCAAGCGACTGGATAATTCAATGCGCCCTTGAAACCGGTGCCTCTCTACTTTGGTTAACAAGTGGAAAAGGTCCTAAATTCTCTAATGTTTCCAATTCAGTATCTTTTATTAAGAAGCAAAAATTAACTAAAGGGTTGTTGCAGGAGGAAGGGCCACATTGCAATCGATAATAGTTTATTAGTAAAAGAAATTAAAGATCCAATTGCAATTTCAGTCGATAATATAATTTATATCTCTGATACTAGGTTTGATGAGATCTCCGACGGTGATTGGTTAGTTGAAATTGAGGGTAAACTCCATATAAAAAAACTCACACGCATACCAATTGGAAAAGTTATTGTAAGTGGTTTAGACTCAACATTTGAATGTCTACTTAGTGAACTTAATATCTATGCAAAGTGTCATTCTGTTTTCATCAATTACGATTAAGGATTTTGTATGGATGATATGAACGAAGAAAATAACGAAAAAAGTTCTGACAATGAATTCGTCAGAAATAGCTATATTAATCTTTTGAGAAACTCAACAGACATACTATCATCTGAACAATATGATTACCTCTTTAAATTGCTTAAGAGAGGTGATCTAGATGAGTTTCGCCGTTTATATTGGAAGCATCTATCGCAGCATAAATCGAAGAAAGAGATAGCAGATTTTTTCAAGTCAAACAATAGCGGCCCAGAATATTTCAATAGTAACATGGAAGATAATTTAATATTAAGGGAAGAAATAGACATACTTAGAAAAAAACTTCATAGTGCAGAAAAAAACTTAGTAATCAATGAAGCGCGAACAAATAATTTCGAATCAGCTATACGTGATAAAGACTCGCAGCTAGAAATCTTTAAAACAAAGGTCAGTCAACTAGAGGCATCTAATAACGAGTTATTAAGTCGCGTACAACAAGAGCGAATTGACCAAAAAATTCCTGGTTATGTGGAAAACGTCAAAAAAGATCTAAGTACGGATGACGACCACTTTATATTTATGTCTAAAATTTGGGCTGCTATTGGCGGTATATTTGGAGTGCTTGCTGTTGCATTTTCATTTACCTCCATGTATATCACAATCGACTTTAATACATCTAAAGGATTTGAATTGTTCTACCTCTTCACTAGAGGTCTAATCGGAATTTCACTACTTTCATGGTTGTCGTATATTTGCTTGAGTAATTCTAAAAAATACACGCATGAGTCTATTCGTAGAAAAGACCGAAGGCATGCACTTATGTTTGGTCAGGTTTTCCTTCAAATTTATGGCTCAACTGCCACTAAGGAAGATGCAGTATTGGTGTTTAAAGATTGGAATATGTCAGGGGATTCAGCGTTTTCAGATCAAACAGAGCGACCTCCAAGTATCCAGACTCTTTGGGAAGCTGCAAAAGAAAAACTCAAAACAGCCCCGGACAAATCCTCAAGCTCGTAGCCGAAAGTAATGTATTATTTGCACCAAACCAAACATTGACCACTGTTCAAACATACAGTTAAATTTAGCCCTCAAACATGAGGGCTTTTTTTATGGCAGTACGAAAACTCGACACAGGAAAATGGATATGTGAGTGCTATCCCGCCGGGCGCAGTGGCCGCCGTGTGCGTAAGCAGTTCGCCACCAAAGGCGAAGCATTAGCTTTTGAACGCCACACGATGGATGAGACAGAGGCTAAGCCCTGGCTGGGAGAATCGGTAGATCGCCGGACTCTGAAAGACGTCGTTGAACTCTGGTTCAAACTACACGGCAAATCCCTGACCGCTGGCGAGCATGTTTACGATAAGTTGGTCCTAATGGTCGATGCACTTGGAAACCCTTTCGCTACTGATCTCAGCTCGAAATTGTTCGCACATTACCGTGACAAGCGCCTGACAGGTGAAATCTACTTTAGCGAAAAGTGGAAGAAAGGTGCCAGCCCGGTAACTATCAATCTGGAGCAAAGCTATCTGAGCAGTGTTTTTAGCGAGCTGGCCCGCCTTGGAGAATGGACGGCACCAAACCCGCTGGAAAGCATGCGCAAGTTCACCATTGCCGAAAAGGAAATGGCCTGGCTGACGCATGAACAAATCACAGAGCTTCTGTACGACTGCCAACGCCAAAGCGCCCTCCTCGCACTGGTCGTTAAAATCTGCCTGAGTACCGGAGCACGCTGGCGCGAAGCTGTGAATCTCACTCGCTCCCAGGTCACTAAGTATCGAATCACTTTCGTCAGGACCAAAGGCAAAAAGAACCGCAGCATTCCGATCAGCAAAGAGCTGTATGAGGAAATCATTGCCCTGGACGGCTTCAAGTTCTTTACTGATTGCTACTTCCAGTTCTTGTCAGTGATGGACAAAACCTCCATCGTGCTTCCGCGCGGCCAGCTTACCCACGTCCTGCGCCATACGTTTGCAGCACACTTCATGATGTCCGGCGGGAACATCCTAGCGCTCCAGAAAATCTTGGGCCATCACGACATAAAAATGACTATGCGCTATGCTCACCTGGCACCAGATCACCTTGAAACAGCGCTGCGCTTCAATCCGTTAGCGACTCTGCCAAATGGCGACAAAGTGGCGGCAGCGGTTGGCATTGCCCCGTAATCGCCACTCCTTACCACTAACCTAACTTATTGATTAATTTATAACTCATTGTTTTCACTAACCCATTTACATAAATGGGTTTTTTATTGCCTGAAAACCCTATTTATTCAAAAAATTATCTGTTTTCTTTTAACTTCAAATCACCTTCCCTCCCGCGTCTGACAAAATGATTCAACGCCAGCATAATCATCACCGCCGCAAGTCCGCCGCCTGAGCAGATATATAACACCCATGCGGGATCGTAATTATCAGCAGCGAAGCCTGCCGCAACCGGTAGAATCATCGTGATCGTCAGCTGCAAGCGCCATGATTTCGCCATTGCCGTGCCGGTTAAGGCGGCGGGGAAAGTTCGCATAATATTTAGCGTCGCCAGGACGTAAACGATATTAGTGAAGATATGCGCCGCTACGATCAGCAGCATTGCCAGCCCTTGCCTGTGCGTTATCGAAACCAGTACATAACAGCAGATGAACAACGCGAGGAAAATCACCGGCGCATGCAGTTTGCCGCTCTGGCGCGCCAGCTGCGCCTCCATGAGCAATAATGGACCGATCAGCTGTCCGAAACTACGTGCTAAAAGCAGCATTAATCCGGTATCCGTAACCTCACCGTTAAAATGCGGCGCCAGCGCGGGAAGCAGCGCCATTGCCGGTGCGCCTACCAGCGCAAGCGAGGGCAGCAACAGCAGGCTGCGGCGCTGGATCTCATTAAGCCCGCGCCACCTGAGCCTGCCGCCAGCCTCCGTCTTCTCCTGCCGCCCGACAGCCTGATAAGTTCGATGCGCCGCAAAAAGCAGAACAATAGCGAAGACAAAACTTAATGCATCCATAGCGAGGAGCGCCTGCGCGGGCAAGCGCCCGTACAGAAGCGTGCCGATACCAATGCCAAGAATTACGTTTGCCGCAAAGATCAGCGTCTCCAGGCCTGAAGCCGCCGCAAGCTCTGTCGATTGCAGACCGTTTTTCAGAAGCTGGCTTAGCACGGGCACCATCATACCGCCGGCAAACGCCGCTACGGCCTGGCTTAACAACAGCAGAATTTGGTTGTCGCTGTATAAAGACCACAGCGGGAAGACGAGTCCGCCGAACCCGAGCAGCTCACCCAGCATTACAATGGGAATAAGCGGCATTCGGCTGAGCAGTTTTTCCGCCAGCATGCTGCCCGGAATGCCCGGAGCCAGCGCCAGAATATAAGCCAGGGTCAACGCCGAAGGTTTTGCCGCAAGCGTGAGAAGCTTGCCAAAAACGATAACGTAGGTAAGGCCGTTACCAACCGAGGAGAGCAGCAGCGCGCCGCCGAGCAGCGCAAACCAGCGGTATTTCCGCAGACAGCGAAGAATAAGAAAAAACATAGGTATCCCTTATCAACAAGCACAGGTAAGTGGCCGACGGTAAAGTCGGTTTAAAGCCGTGGTTATCGGTAAAGGAACAACTACATTGGCGTGAAGCTCGCGTTAAGAAACTACTTCACACTCTAGCTGGCAAACGCCAAAAAATCACCTGCCAGATTTAGCGCACGATCTTCGCCACCATGCGGGTAAGATCTTCGCGGCTCATCGGCTCGCGATCGGTGACGTAGTGCAGGGTCATGCCTTCGATAAAGGCATCCAGCGTGCGGGCGGTAATAGGATCGAAGAAGGTTTCCAACGCCTGCTGGCTGCGCTTCATCCAGTCCTGCATGATGGTTTTGAGCGGCGGCGTACGATTGGCGTAGGCATAAAGCTGGTACATCACCTGCAGATTGTAAGAGGTGGCAATCTCCTCGCCGCAAATCATGTCGACGATGGCCCTCGCAGGCTTCCTGCGCGTTTTTCGCCCTTTCAAGCCGCGCGCGATAGCTGTCCGACATACCAAGCGCGAACTGAGTGAAGGCTTCGCTTAGCAGCGAGTCGATGCCGTCAAAATAGTAGGTCATCGATCCCAGCGATACGCCCGCCGCTTCCGCGATCTTTCGGTGCGTGATATGGCTGACGCCGTGCTCTACCAGCATATCCAGCGTGGCCTGCAGAATGCGGGCGCGCCGGTCAGGATCGTTGCGTCGTGGTGCTTTGCTCATGCTAAGTCCTGTTAAATGCCGGTGTCGGCGGCGGAGAAAAGAGTCTGTGGGGGATTATGTACAAATGTACACATTCTTGCTAGTGTAAATGACATCCGTCTTACTTTACTGGTCCCATCCATGCCTGCCGCTCCGACCCAAAGAAAAGCCTTATTGCATCGTACCTGGGCGCTGTTCGCCTTCTTCTTTCTGCCCGGCCTGGTGATGGCTTCCTGGGCGACGCGCACCCCGGCCATCCGCGATACGCTGAGCGTGTCCACCGCCGGCATGGGCATCGTGCTGTTTGGCCTCTCCGTCGGCTCAATGAGCGGTATTTTATGCTCCGGCTGGCTGGTTAAACGCTTCGGCACGCACAATATTATCCGCAGCGGCATGACGCTGATGGTCGCCGGCATGCTGGGTATGGGCAGCGCTTTGTTCTTCTCATCGCCGGTTCTCTTTGCTCTTGGTCTTGCGGTGCTGGGAATGGGGCTTGGCTCGTCCGAAGTGGCGATGAATGTGGAAGGCGCCATTGTCGAAGGGCTAATGAAAAAGACCGTGCTGCCGATGATGCACGGTTTTTACAGCCTCGGCACGCTGGTGGGCGCGGGCATCGGCATGAGCCTGACGGCCATTAACTTCGTCGCCTTCGGCCATTTGCTGCTGATAGGTCTGCTGGTCATCGTGCCGATTGCGGTTGCGATCCGCGCCATACCGCACGGCGTCGGCAAAGAAAATCCCGCGGGCGATGCCGCAAATCCGGCCGAGCCGCACCCGCCTTTTTATAAAGATATTCAGCTGCTGCTGATTGGCACCATCGTGCTGGCGATGGCCTTTGCCGAAGGCTCGGCCAACGACTGGCTGCCGCTGCTGATGGTCGATGGCCATGGCTTTAGCCCGACATCCGGCTCGCTGATCTACGTTGGCTTTACGCTGGGCATGACCGTTGGGCGCTTTACCGGCGGCTGGTTTATCGACCGCTACAGCCGCGTGACGGTGGTACGGGCCTGCGCGCTGATGGGCATTCTCGGCATCGGCATGATCATCTTTGTCGACAGCGCCTTCCTCGCCGGCGTGTCGGTCATTTTATGGGGGCTGGGTACTTCCCTTGGCTTCCCGCTGACGATTTCCGCCGCGGGCGATACCGGGCCGGATCCGGCGACCCGCGTAAGCGTGGTTGCCGCTTCGGGCTACGTTGCTTTTCTCGTAGGGCCGCCGCTGCTTGGCTTCCTCGGCGAACATTATGGGCTACGCCTTGCTATGCTGGTGGTGCTCGCGCTGATGGTGGTCGCCGCGCTGGTTGCCCGTGCCGTGGCGAAACCTTCGCCGTGCACCCGGCTGGCAAGTGATACAGAATAATGAATGACGTAGTTCAACGGAGGATTCGATGAGTGTAAAACTAATTGCCGTAGACATGGATGGCACTTTTCTCGACGACAGTAAAAACTATAACCGTGCGCGTTTTGCCGAACAGTACCGGCAGATGAAAGAGCAAGGCATTCGTTTTGTCGTCGCCAGCGGTAACCAGTATTACCAGCTCAAATCCTTCTTCCCGGAAATCGAACATGAGATTTCGTTTGTGGCGGATAACGGCGGCTGGGTGGTAAGCGAAGGCGAGGACGTCTTCAACGGCGCGCTGACGAAACAGCAGTACGATACCGTGATCAACCATCTGCTGACGCTGCCCCACGTGGCCGTCATCGTCTGCGGCAAGCGCAGCGGCTATACGCTGAGCAGCTATTGCGCAGAGTTCAGGCAGATGGCGGGCAGGTACTACCATCGCCTGGCGCTGGTGGATAATTTCTCCCATCCGGACGACGTGATTTTTAAATTCGCCCTTAATCTGCCGGATGATTTACTCGCCGATACCATGGATTCCCTGACCGCGATTCTCGAAGGCATCGTCGTGCCCGTCTCCAGCGGCCACGGCTCCATCGACCTGATAATTCCGGGCGTTCATAAAGCCAACGGGCTGCGCATTCTGCAGGAAAAATGGAATATTCACGACGGCGAGGTGGTGACCTTCGGCGACGGCGGCAACGACATTGAGATGCTGTGCCAGGCTGGTTTCGGCTTTGCGATGGCGAACGCGCCGGACAAAATTAAGCAGGTCGCACGCTTCCAGACCGGGCATAACAACGCGGAAGGCGTGCTGGATGTGATTGATAAAGTACTCAAGCGCGAAGCGCCTTTTAACAAATAAAGCGCTTCGCGAAGAAGCGGCGTCTGGCGCTTACCCACCCGAAGCAACCGCAGGGCGGGCAAGCGCCGGCCGCACGACTACTTCAGCTGGTTACGGCGATACTCTCCCTGCCGTTCCAGCATCCAGCCCGGGTATTCCCGCGGCAGCTCACTTACGGCATCGAGTTTCTGCAGCTCATCGTCGGTGAAGCGAATCTGCGTCGCGGCGATATTATCGTTAAGCTGCTCCACCCGTTTGGCGCCGATAATCACGCTGCTGACCACCTGCTGATGCAGCAGCCAGGCGAGCGCGACCTGGGCTACGGAAACGCCTTTGCCCTCTGCGATTTCACGCATTACGTCCACGCAGTCGAAGGCGCGGTCTTTGTTGACCGGCGGGAAGTCGAACTCGATGCGGCGGCTGCCCTCTTCGGCCTTGCCGTCGCGGCCGTATTTGCCGCTCAGCAAGCCGCCCGCCAGCGGGCTCCAGACCATCAGCCCCACGCCTTCGCTTTGCAGCATAGGCACCAGCTCGCGCTCAAGATCGCGTCCGGCGATGGTGTAGTAAGCCTGCAGCGATGCGAAGCGCGCAAGACCCAGACGTTCGGAAATCCCCAGCGCCTTCATGATTTGCCACGCGGCCCAGTTCGACACGCCTATATAGCGCACGTGCCCGTGCTGCACCAGCGTATCCAGCGCCCGCAGGGTTTCTTCGATCGGCGTTGCCGGATCAAAACCGTGCAGCTGGTAAAGATCGATATGGTCGAGCTGCAGGCGCTGCAGGCTGTCTTTCACGCTGTTGATGATGTGGTAGCGCGACGAGCCGCGGGAGTTGGTTGCGCCGGTGCCGGTTTCGCCGAACACCTTGGTAGCAACCACCACGTTTTCACGCGGGACCTTCAGATTTTTGAGCGCCTGGCCGGTAATAATCTCCGAGCGTCCTTCGGAGTAAACGTTCGCGGTATCAATAAAGTTGATGCCCGCATCCAGCGCGCCGCCGACCAGCTTTTCCGCGTCGGACTGGGCAAGGTTGCCTATCTTGCCCCACATGCCGCCCTCGCCACCAAAGGTCATGGTGCCAAGGCATAGCTCCGAAACAAACAGACCGGTGTTACCAAGTTTTTTATAACGCATAGTGGTGACCTCATGTTCAGGGTTTCAGATAGTTTTTCTTCAACGGCCTGACAGTTATACGCCCACTTTCCCGTTCTGAAATGGTGGATTTCTACCCATTTCTTGCCCGATTCTGCAAAAATCTAGCCGCGCGGCGCGTCGCCGAATACGGAATAATCAGGCAGATTCACCTGCTGATACGGCTCCCAGCCGCCGCCGAGGGCTTTATACAGGGCGACTAAATCAATGCTGCTTTGTACCCGCGCCTGGGCGCGCTGCTGCTCGGCCTGGGCCAGCTGCCGCTGGGCGTCCAGCACGTCGATAAAGGTGGCGATGCCCTTGCGATAGCTGTCGCTTGCCAGATCGAACGCGGTCTGCAGCGACTGCGTAGTCTGTTCCAGGCCCGCCTCCCGCTGCTGGTCGGTGCGATAGCTCACCAGCGCGTTTTCCACATCCTGCAAGGCGGTCAGGACGGTCTGACGATACTGCAGCACCGCGCTGCCCTGCTGCGCGCGCGCGACCTTCACGCTGGAAACCAGCCGGCCCGCCCTGGAAAATCGGTATCGAAACCTGCGGGCCGAAGCTGTAAAAATGGCTGGCCCAGTCGAGTAAATAACCCGACTCGTCATTACGTAAACCCAGCTGCCCGGTAAGTGAAAGCGACGGGAAAAGCTGGGCCACGGATACGCCAATTTGCGCGGTCGCCGCATGAAGATTGGCTTCCGCTTCCCGCACGTCCGGACGACGTCGGGCGAGGTTTGCCGGAATGCCCACGGACACGATATCCGGCAGCTTCGGCAACGCCTGTTTCGCCGTCAGCTCCGGGTCAAGCGCGCCCGGCGGCTTGCCCAGCAGCACCGCAAGCCCGTTCATCGCCTGGCGTTCCTGCGCCTGATACTGCGGCAGCTGCGCCTGAAGATTGCCAAGCTGCGCGCGCGCGTTTTCCACGTCCATCTGCGGGGACAGCCCGCCCTTCTGGCGGCTGGTGGTCAGCTCGAGCGTCTGCTGCGCCGTATCGATTTGCGTTTGCAGCGTCTGCATCACGCTTTGCGCCCCGCGCAGCTGCAGCCAGGCGCGGGCCACCTCCGCTTCAAGCGATACCAGCGCGTCGTTGCGCTGTTCGATTGCCGCATCCTGCTGGGCCTTCGCCGCCTCGACCTGACGCCGCACCTTGCCCCATAAATCCAGCTCCCAGCTGGCGTCGAAGCTTCCCTGGTAGAGCGTTATCGGCTTGGTTAGAGGATCCAAAGCGCCGTTCAGGGAAGGATCGGCCTCGTTAAGCTGGTCATAGACGCCATGGGATTTTAATTCGCCCTCCAGCCCCAGCTGCTGGCGCGTAACGCTCGCGCTGCCGTTAACGCTCGGGTAAAACGCGCCGCCCGCCTGGGTGATTTGCTCACGCGATCCGGCAATGCGCAGCACGGTCTGCTGCAGGGACAGATTGCCGGCGATGGCCCGCTCGATCAGGCTATCAAGCTGCGGGGAGTGAAAACTTTTCCACCAGCGCGGATCGGTTGCGGTGGTTTGCGCGCGCGAAGCCACGCCCGGCGCGTTCTGGTTGGCCGCGTCGTTAAAGCTTGCGGGCGTTTGCGGCCTGGCCGGCTGATAATCCGGCCCGACGGCGCAGCCGGACGCCAGCAGCGCCAGCGTGGTCATCCACATTTTCCTGTTCATATCAATGCGCTCCTGCAGCACCTTCGCTCTTCACCGGCGAAAGCAATAAACATAATGGGATCAGCAGCAAAGCCACGACGCTCAGAATGGTGAACACGTCGATGTAGGCGAGAATGCGCGACTGTTCAATCATCGTCTTATAGAGCTGTCCGGTGGCGAGGCCGGTCGGGTCGCCAATCTGCGTCGTGAAGTTCCGAATCGCCTGCGCGCCGCTTTTAATGGCCTGCTGAAACTGCTCGTCAAACGGGTTCATATGGGTGCTGAGATGGGCGCTGTGCGCCTGCGCCCGTTCGGTAATCGCCGCCGTTGAAAGCGAAATGCCTATCGAACCCGCCACGTTACGGAACATGGTGAACAGCGCCGCCGCGTCGGCGTTCAGCCTGCGGGGAATGGTAATAAACGCAATGGTGGTGAGCGGCACGAATAAGAAGCCCAGCCCGAAGGACTGCGCGCTGCGGAACAGCACCAGCGTTTCAAAATCGACGTTCGGCGTTAAATTGCGCGACCAGAAAAACGACGCGGCAAGGCAGCTGAAGCCAAAGGCGATAATCCAGCGCGTCTGCACAACCGGCATCAGCTTGATAACCAGCGGAATGGTCAGCACAATCAGCACCGCGCCGGGCGACAGCACAAGGCCCGACCAGGTAGCGGTATAGCCCAAATCCTGCTGGGCAAGCTGTGGGATCACCACCGAGCTGCCGTACAAAATCATGGCCATTCCCGCCATCAGCATGCTGGAAACGGCAAAGTTTTTATCCTTCATGCAGCGTAAATCCACCACCGGCTTTTTGGCGTAGACGAGCCAGAAAATCGCCCCGATGATGCCGATTATCGTCAGCACGGCGAAGGTGCGGATAAAGTTCGAGTAGAACCAGTCGTCGTCTTCGCCGCGATCGAGCATGACCTGCAGGCAGCCGAGGCCAAGCGCGATAAGGCCGATGCCGGTCCAGTCGACGGTGAGTTTTTCTGCAGATTTGCGCTCCCAGGGCGGGTCTTCCAGCAGCTGATAAATCGCCAGCACCGTGACGATACCCACCGGGATATTGATGAAAAACACCCAGCGCCAGGAATAGTTGTCGGTTATCCATCCGCCGAGCGTCGGCCCCAGCACGGGCGCGACGATAATCGCGATCGACGACAGCCCGAACGCCTTGCCGCGATCCTCGGGCTTGAAGTAATCCAGCAGCACCGACTGCTGCGTAGGCTGTAAACCGCCGCCGAAGAAGCCCTGCATCACGCGGAACAGAATAATTTCCCACAGCTCGGTGGCGATGCCGCACAAAAACGAGCAGATGGTAAACATCACGATGCAGATTAAAAAGAACTGCTTGCGGCCGAACAGGCGGCTCAGGAAGGCGGAAATCGGCAGCACGATGCCGTTTGCCACCAGGTAAGAGGTGAGCACCCAGGTGGATTCGTCATAGCTTGAAGAGAGCGAACCCGCGACGTGCGGCAGCGCCACGTTGACGATGGTGGTATCGAGAATTTCCATAAATACCGCAAGCGTGACGACTATCGCCACCGCCCACGGATTGCTGGCGGGCTTCCAGTTATCGTGATGCTCAGCGGCCATGTCGCTCATTCGACCGTGACCTTCGGTTCGACGGACAGCCCCAGCGGCAGCGGATGATTCGCATCCAGCCCTTTATCAATGACAATTTTCACCGGCACGCGCTGCACGATTTTCACAAAGTTGCCGGTGGCGTTTTCCGCCGGGAAGGCCGAGAAGCGCGAGCCGCTACCCTGCTGAATGCTGTCGATATGCCCTTCCAGCTCCATATCCGGGTAGGCGTCCACGCTGAGCGTCACCTTATTGCCAGGACGCATTCTTTCAAGCTGGGACTCTTTAAAGTTCGCGGTGACCCAGATATCCGGGGAAACCACTGAAAACAGCGCCGTGCCGGCCTGCACCAGCGAGCCGAGCTGCACGTTACGCAGCGTGACAAAGCCGTCAAACGGCGCGCGGACCTGGGTATAAGAGAGATTCAGCTCTGCCGTCTCAAGCTGGGCTTTGGCCTGATCCACCTGCCGGGCGCGGGCTTCCACGTTGGTTTCCTGCTGGCGGATTTGCAGTTTGACCTGGTTTGCGACCTCAAGCTGCGCACGGGCGTTGGCCGCGCCGGCCTCTGCTGAACGCAGCTGCGCGCTGGCGGTGTCGATATTCTGCTGGGAAGTGGCGCGGGGATCCACGCCGCGCTGGCGTTTGTATTCCGCGCGGGCGTTGGCTAAATCCGCTTCCGCTTTGGCGACCTGCGCCAGCGCCTGATCGCGCTGGGCCGGATACTGCACTTTCGCCAGTTCGAGCTGCGCCTGCGCCTGATGCAGCTGTGACTCCGCAAGGCCGACCTGCGCCCGGGCCTGGTCGCGCTGCGCGGCGGCATCCCGCGGATCGATAACCACCAGCAGGTCACCTTTATGCACCCGCTGGTTATCACCGACGTGTAATTCCGTCACGTAGCCCGCCACTTTCGGGGCGATGGTCACCGCGTTACCTTCGGTGAAAGCATCGTCGGTGGTTTCTTCATTACGGGTCAGAAACCACCACACTGCCGCCACGATAACCATGATTACAACGACGACGCCCAAAATAATCAGCGGCTTTTTGCCGGGGCGTTTTTTTTCGTCGTTTTGGTTGTTCTCGTCCTGCCTGCCGTCTTTTTGATTATTGTTTTTTTGAGCGCCGCTGTTTTGCTGCTCTTCGCCGTTATCCGGCTTGTCGTTTTGATCTGCCATATGTTTGCCAGTCGTCCTGCTACGCGTTATCTGCGTCACAAAAAAATTTACCGTTTAGTAAATTTAGGAGCTTGCTATACATTTGCCAGGAAAAACTGACGATTGGTATTAATCCTGGACCAACAGCCGGACTAAACCGTATCCCACCAGCGCCGCCCAAAGCAGCATCGGCAGCGAATAGTAGTGGAACCGCACCCAGATGCGCCGGTCGTTAGCCATGCGCAGCGCGATAAGGTTGGCAAGCGAGCCCGGCAGCAGGCCGAAACCGCCGATATTGACGGCAAACGCCAGCACAACGGAGGCCGGCACGTAGTTCAGCAGCAGAATAGTTGCGGGCACGTTGCTGATTACCTGCGAAAGAAGAATGCCCAGCGTGAACAGGCCGCCCTGCGAAAGCTGGCTTACTCCCTGCAGCGCATGCTCAAGCACCGGCAGCCGGGTAATTAAATGGACGTCGATAAACATCGCTATAAAGACCAGCAGCAGGCTCCAGTCGATGCTTAACAGTATGCGCCGGGCGGCAACGAAAAACCCCAGCGCCACCAGAGCCAGCCCCCAGATCTCCTGCCCGAGCTCAAGCGAAACGATAAACACCAGGTACAGCGCAACGCTTGCGTACACCAGGCGCGGCCGCCAGTCGTGGATCCTGTCGTGCCCGCGATAGTTCAGCGCCCTTTTCGGAAAGCAGAACCAGCACAGCGCCAGCAGGCTTGCTACCATCGCCGCCGCCAGCGGAGCCATCTGTCCGCTAAAGGCGCTAAAGGAAAGGCCGGAGCGTCCCCATAGCAGGATGTTTTGCGGATTGCCGACGGGCGTGAGAAGCGAACCGGCGTTCACCGCCAGCGCCTCGAAGATAATCAGCCGGGTCACCGGCATCGAACAAAGTTTTTTCAGCGTGATGGTCAGCGGCACGATGATAAACAGCGCCACGTCGTTGGTCAGAAAGGTGGAAAGCGCCGCCGCCGCGCTGACCATAAATATCGCCAGCTGCCGCTCGCTGCCAAAGCGCTTTACCATCCTGCGGCCCAGCACGTCAAAATAGCCGCTTAGCTCCACGCCTTTGGTCAGCATCATCAGCCCGGCAAGGGTGATGATGGTATGCCAGTCGATAGCATCGGCCCACAGGCGCGGGCGAAAGGGCACGGCCAGGCTGCACGCCGCTCCGATAAGCAGTAAAAGATGAAGGAAACGATCGCGCAAAAACGGGCGGACCAGCGTTTTCAACATTTATTGGCCAAACCCGCTCTGCTCTGTAAAGCGGCGGAACGCCTCGAGGGTTTCCTCGCTGACGTGATGCTCTACGCCTTCGGCATCAATGCGCGCCGTTTCCGGGCTGATGCCTAACGCCAGGAAGAAGTTCTCCACAATCTGATGGCGCTCACGGCTCAGCTGCGCCTGCTTCTCCCCTTCCTGGGTGAGAAAAACGCCTCGCCAGGGGATCTGCTCAATCAGGGCCCAGGCTTGCCAGACGTTTAAGCATTTTAGCGACCGTCGGCTGCGAAACCCCAAGACGCGCGGCCATATCCACCTGGCGCACTTCCCCCACTTCGCGGATAAGATCGGAAATCAGTTCGACGTAATCGTCAATTAACTCACGCCGGTGCGCTTCCCGCACCTGACGAAAACCTTCGACATGTTCTTCAACGTTAAGTAATTGCGTCACTTTTTCGCTGTTCTTTTGACCTGCCTGACGGCTCATGGAGCTTCCTCATACAGTGGCGCGGCGTCGTTCTTCGACGACGGAAGGCCCCATTGTAAACCACGCTCACGCATCCACAAAAAATTAACGAAATAGCCATAGCTATACAATATAGCCTGTGCTATATCTGTATGTAATGCAGTCAGCCCTTAAAGGAATAAGGGTGGCAGAACTAACAGGAGGATTTTTTATGAACGAGTTTAAGAGGTGTATGAGCGTGTTTACCCACTCCCCTTTCCAGGTGCGGCTAATGCTGCTGAATATGTTTTGCGACTGGGTTGCCAACAAATCCAGGCAGGGCGAACAATCCAAGCCGTAGGCACTCGCCCTGCCTTCGTTTAACGCCGTCTTTGAGGCCTTTTCGCGCCCTCTTTTTGTAACAACTGTTTTCCATTATTTTCACTTCCGCCTTCTCCTGCTGCGCTTTAACCCCACAAACTATCCGTTTTGCAATCCGCCTCGCAAAACACGCTCGGGTTACCAGTTGATCTTCTCTCAGATGCGCTCTATCTTCTTGCAGCCCTGCACATGAAGCGGCTCGCAGATGCGGTTCCTTCTCCCTTCTTTTCCGCCTGTCAGGCAGGTTTTTGACCCTTTTCGCCAGGGTTCTCGCATGGCGTTTTGTTGATTCGGTAAACATGAATTTAACGGCTAAAGATACCCTCACGGCTCGCGGTATCGCGCTTGACCCGTGGACAGGTTTTTACTTCCTGCAGTCCCTGCTTATTAACTTCGCCTTAGGTTATGCATTCAGCCTGCTTTATGCGGTCGCTTTCAGCTGCGTATTGCTGCTGCTGTGGCGCCGTGCGCCGCGCCTGCAAAAAGGGACGGTGGCGATTTGCAGCCTGGTGGCGGCCATGTATTTCCCCTTCGGGCAGGCTTACGGCGCGCCTAATTTCAATACCCTGCTGGCGCTGCATTCCACCAACTTTGAAGAGTCCACGGAGATAATGACCATTTTCCCGTGGTACAGCTACCTGGTGTCGTTATTTATTCTGGCGCTGGGCTATATCGCCGTGCGCCGCAAAGCGACGCCAAAAGCCGGGTGGAGCAATTTTGATAGCTCGTGCCTTGCGATAAGCCTGGCGTGCTTTTTCCTCACGCCGGTGCAAAACCTTGCCCACGGCGGCGTGTTTAAATTTAAGGATACGGGCTATCCGGTCGTGCGCTTCGTTAAAGACGTGGTGGTGAATAACCAGGAGGTGCTTGATGAGCAAACCCGCATGCAGGCGTTTGCCAAAATGAAAGACACCTGGAACGTTCTGGCGGTAAAGCCTAAGTATCACACCTATGTGGTAGTGATTGGCGAAAGCGCGCGCCGCGATGCGCTTGGCGCTTTTGGCGGCCACTGGAATAACACGCCGTTCGCCAGTTCGGTTAACGGCAACCTGTTTCTTGATTACGTTTCCGCAAGCGGCTCCACGCAAAAATCGCTGGGCATGACGCTTAACCGCGTTATCGACGGCAAGCCACAGTATCAGGATAACTTTGTTACCCTTGCCAACCGCGCGGGTTTCCAGACCTGGTGGTTCTCAAACCAGGGGCAGATTGGCGAATACGACACCGCCATCGCCAGCATTGCTAAACGCGCAGACGAAGTGCATTTCCTGAAAAGCGGTGATTTTGAGGCGGATAAAAATACCCGTGATGAAGCGCTGCTGAAGATGACGGCGCAGGTGCTGGCCACGCGCCGCGCCACGCCTCAGCTGATTGTGCTGCACCTGATGGGTTCCCACCCGCAGGCGTGCGACCGTACGCAAGGCAAGTACGCGGAGTTTGTGCAATCGAAAGAGACGTCCTGCTATATCTACAGCATGACGCAGACCGACGATCTGCTCAGGCAGCTTTACCAGCAGCTGCAAAACAGCGGCGAGACTTTCTCGATGGTGTATTTCTCAGATCACGGGCTGGCCTTTAAAGAGCGCGGCACTAAAGTGCAGTATCTGGCGCACGACGATGAGTTCCAGCAGAACTTCCAGGTGCCCTTTATGGTGCTCTCCAGCGATGATAAAACCCATCGCCTGATTAAAGCGCGCCGTTCGGCCAACGATTTCCTGAATTTCTTCTCGGCCTGGACAGGTATAAAAACCAAAGGGTTGAACCCAACCTACAGCTTTATTTCCGAGCAGAAAGCCGGGCCCGTGTGGATCACCAACTTTAAGCTTAAGAAGGTGGACTATACTCATCTGCAGAGCGATATCTTTGAGACAAAGTCGCATTGAGGTGAGTTCAGGACATAAAAAAATCCGCCCCTTGAGGCGGATTTTTATTTTCACCTTACAGGGTGAATTAGAAGCGGTAACCCACGCCTGCGATCCAGGTGCCAACATCAACGTTACGGATGCGGCTCTGCTCGTAGGAAACGTCCAGAGCAACGTTTTCAACCGGGTTGAACTGCATACCTGCGCCGTAGGAGAAACCGTAGTCGCTGGTGTCGGATTTTGCCGGGTAGTCAGTGCTCTGGAATTTACCGTAGCCTACACCCACAACACCGTAGACGCTTGCCCAGTCGTTCAGACGGAAAGCAGGACCAGCAGTGATGCCGTAGTATTGACCTTTGTTGTAAACGCCATTTTCAGTGCGGTCTTTTTCGGTGTAGGTGAAGGAACCGATATAGCCCAGTGGGGTGTCGTTTTCGTAACGATATTTCAGGTTGAAGCCGTTAGCTTTGTTAGCAACGCCCTGATAATCGCTCTGAGCATAGCCGCCGCTCACGGTGCTGGTAGCTGCAGCTGCGGTACCTACGGAAACGGCCAGAACACAAGCCAGTGCTGAAAGACATGCAATTTTTTTCATAATCCACCTCAAATGTGCTTCAAGTAAGTCCTAAGATTTAAATATAACAAAAGCGCGTGAGAAACTCTTCGACAATCGTGTTGTCTAACGAATCTTTTCATGTAACACAACGTTTCCACTACATGCTATGTCACTAAAATATCAACTATTTAACATCAAATCCGCGCAATTATTGTCGTGTTTAATAAAATCGTCATTCAGATAATTCTTGATTTTTCCTGAATGAAATTTACGCAAACCGACATATAAGGCATCGCATAGTAGTCCTTTTTTTCTTAATGAAAACTCAACCAGCCATAAGTTATTCCTTTACACTGAGGATCATTTTCTTAACCTGACCCACCCCGACATAAACTGACAGGACGCAGGATGCCGTTAACTCCCCGAAAAATGCCCGTTTGGCTGCCCATCGTTGTACTGCTTATCGCCATGACCTCGATTCAGGGCGGCGCGTCGCTGGCCAAATCACTTTTCCCGCTGGTTGGCGCCCCGGGCGTGACGGCAATACGTCTGGCTTTAGGGACGCTGATTCTGGTCACGGTATTCAAGCCCTGGCGTTTACGCTTTAAAGCGGAGCAGCGCGTGCCGCTTTTGATCTACGGCTTATCGCTCGGCGCCATGAACTATCTCTTCTATATGTCCATTCAGACCATTCCCCTCGGCATCGCCGTGGCGCTTGAGTTCACCGGCCCGCTGACCGTAGCGCTGTTTTCATCGCGCCGGGCCGTCGACTTTATCTGGGTGGTGCTGGCGGTAACGGGCCTGTGGTTCCTTCTGCCGCTTGGACAGGATATCGCCCACGTGGATTTGACCGGCGCCGCCTTTGCGCTGGGCGCAGGCGCGTGCTGGGCGCTGTATATCCTGTCCGGTCAGAAGGCGGGCGCCGATCACGGCCCGGCGACGGTGGCCATCGGTTCGCTGATTGCGGCGGTAATCTTCGTGCCGATTGGCGCCCTGCAAGCAGGAAGCGCGCTCTGGCACTGGTCGCTTCTTCCTTTGGGGCTGGGCGTGGCGATTTTGTCCACCGCCCTGCCGTATTCCCTTGAAATGGTGGCGTTAACCCGCCTGCCGACGCGTACTTTTGGCACCCTGATGAGTATGGAGCCGGGGCTTGCGGCGCTCTCCGGCATGCTGTTTTTGGGCGAACATCTGACCCTGGTCCAGTGGCTGGCTTTGCTGTCAATTATCGCGGCATCCGTTGGTTCGACATTAACGCTTAAACGCGAAACGCAGATAAAAACCGTCGATATAAATTAATCTGGATCAATTTATTTCCCATGCGTATGCAGCGTATGGGAAATAAGAAACCGGCGATCAACCACTTATATTCCTTTCAATTT
Source organism: Dryocola mayonis (assembly GCF_051307045.1). Classification (NCBI taxonomy): domain Bacteria; kingdom Pseudomonadati; phylum Pseudomonadota; class Gammaproteobacteria; order Enterobacterales; family Enterobacteriaceae; genus Dryocola; species Dryocola mayonis. The sequence goes on along the minus strand of NZ_CP150452.1, from coordinate 1,392,067 downwards.
ACGTGCCTGAATAAGAATTATTCACCGGCGTTATTCATAATATTTTCATTTTTATGAAACATCTTAGTTATTTTGCATAACCCGCTGATAAAAATAGCTATTGTGATTTCCATCTCATCGTCGCTATTTGTTTGATAGGTATTATCTGATCCAGCAGGTTTAAAAACCGGTGCTATACTTAATCCCGGTAAGAAATCAGGAAACACACATCAAGAGGATGAATGATTATGAGTACCGCTAAACTGGTAAAAACCAAATCTACAAGTCTGCTGTATACCCGTAATGATGTAGCGGATAGCGAGAAAAAAGCCACCATCGAGCTGCTGAATCGTCAGGTCATCCAGTTCATCGATCTGTCTTTGATTACCAAACAGGCTCACTGGAATATGCGCGGTGCCAACTTTATTGCCGTCCATGAAATGCTCGACGGCTTCCGTACTGCCCTGACCGATCATCTGGACACCATGGCGGAACGCGCCGTTCAGCTTGGCGGCGTAGCGCTGGGGACCACGCAGGTCATCAACAGCAAAACTCCGCTGAAAAGCTACCCGCTGGACATTCACACCGTTCAGGACCACTTAAAAGAGCTGGCGGACCGTTACGGCATCGTGGCGAACGACGTGCGTAAAGCCATCGGCGAAGCCAAAGACGAAGATACCGCGGATATTTTCACCGCCGCATCCCGCGATCTGGATAAATTCCTGTGGTTCATCGAGTCTAATATCGAATAATCGACAGCGGTTTCCAGGGTTTCTTCCCCGCCCGGGGAAGAAACCTGCACCATTTTAGAGCATCAAATTGCTTAACCCCGCCGCAAAAGTTGCCATCCTGTAATAATCACATCACACAATCGTTAATGAATGATTGTTTTATCGCCCGGAATCGCGGTAAAACTACCCACCGACCTGCCGGCCAAAAATACGCACCATAATGGAGCACCATAAGAGTGCATCATGACCGACTTGCAACCCTTATTGTGCAATGTTACAAAACCACATCCTTGCAAAACAATATGTTGTAAATCTGGCACGATTCTTCCATGTTGCGCTGGCTGCAGGGGATAGCCCCATGGATTAACAAAGGAAATGCTATGAAGTCGATTTTGAAAGTTTCACTGGCTGCACTCACCCTGGCTTTTGCGGTAACTTCCCACGCCGCTGAGAAGAAACTGGTTGTCGCGACCGACACCGCATTCGTTCCTTTTGAATTTAAACAAGGCGACAAATACGTTGGTTTCGACGTGGATTTATGGGCCGCCATCGCTAAAGAATTGAAGCTGGACTATACCCTGAAGCCGATGGACTTCAGCGGCATCATTCCCGCGCTGCAAACTAAAAATATCGATGTGGCGCTGGCCGGCATCACTATTACTCCAGAACGTCAAAAAGCGATCGACTTCTCCGACGGCTACTACAAAAGCGGTCTGCTGGTGATGGTTAAAGCGAACAACGACGAGATTAAAAGCGTGAAGGATCTCGACGGCAAGGTCGTGGCGGTTAAAAGCGGCACCGGCTCCGTTGATTACGTGAAGGCCAACATCAAAACTAAAGACCTGCGCCAGTTCCCGAACATCGACAACGCTTACATGGAGCTGGGCACCAACCGTGCTGACGCCGTGCTGCACGATACGCCAAACATCCTGTACTTCATCAAAACCGCCGGCAACGGTCAGTTCAAAGCGGTAGGTGACTCGCTGGAAGCCCAGCAGTACGGCATCGCCTTCCCGAAAGGCAGCGACGACCTGCGTACTAAAGTAAACGGCGCGCTGAAAACCCTCAAAGAGAACGGCACCTACAACGAAATCTACAAAAAATGGTTCGGCACTGAACCAAAATAATAATTTTTAATCAGCCTTAAGCAGGACCTGAGGGGCGGCTTTCGCCCCTTACATTTTGAACCACGGTTTACAGTAACAGGAACACATCATGCAGTTTGACTGGAGCGCCATCTGGCCTGCAATTCCTCTCTTAATTGAAGGCGCCAAAATGACCCTGTGGATTTCGGTCCTCGGTCTTTGCGGCGGCCTGGTGATTGGCCTGGCGGCGGGTTTTGCCCGCACCTACGGCGGCTGGATCGCCAACCATATCGCGCTGGTCTTTATCGAAGTTATTCGCGGTACGCCGATCGTGGTGCAGGTAATGTTTATTTACTTCGCGCTGCCGATGGCCTTTACCGACCTGCGCATCGACCCGTTCAGCGCCGCGGTGGTCACCATCATGATCAACTCCGGGGCCTATATTGCGGAAATCACCCGCGGCGCGGTGCTGTCCATCCATAAAGGCTTCCGCGAAGCGGGACTGGCGCTGGGCCTGTCCAAACGCGAAACCATTCGCCACGTGATTATGCCGCTGGCGCTGCGTCGTATGCTGCCGCCGCTGGGTAACCAGTGGATTATCAGTATCAAAGACACTTCGCTGTTCATCGTTATCGGCGTGGCCGAGCTGACCCGCCAGGGTCAGGAAATTATCGCCGGTAACTTCCGCGCGCTGGAGATCTGGAGCGCCGTTGCGGTCTTCTATCTGATTATTACTTTGGTGCTGAGCTTTGTTCTGCGTCGCCTTGAAAGAAGGATGAAAATCCTGTGATTGAATTTAAAAACGTCTCCAAGCACTTCGGCCAGACCCAGGTGCTGCACAATATCGATCTGCACATCAAACAGGGCGAAGTGGTGGTGATTATCGGGCCGTCAGGCTCCGGCAAATCTACCCTGCTGCGCTGCATCAACAAGCTTGAAGACATCACCAGCGGCGATTTGATCGTCGACGGCTTAAAGGTCAACGACCCGAAGGTGGACGAGCGCCTGATCCGCCAGGAAGCCGGCATGGTATTCCAGCAGTTTTATCTCTTCCCGCACCTCACCGCGCTGGAAAACGTGGCTTTCGGCCCGATTCGCGTGCGCGGCCTGAAGAAAGACGCGGCGGATAAGCTCGCCAAAGAGCTGCTGGCGAAAGTGGGTCTTGCGGAACGTGCGCACCACTACCCTTCCGAGCTGTCCGGCGGCCAGCAGCAGCGCGTGGCGATTGCCCGTGCGCTGGCGGTTAAGCCGAAAATGATGCTCTTCGACGAGCCGACCTCCGCGCTTGACCCGGAGCTGCGTCATGAGGTGCTGAAGGTCATGCAGGATTTAGCCGAAGAAGGCATGACGATGGTTATCGTCACGCACGAAGTGGGCTTTGCCGAGAAAGTGGCTTCACGCCTGATTTTCATCGACAAGGGCCGCGTGGCCGAAGACGGCAATCCTCAGGAGCTTATCGCCAACCCGCCAAGCCAGCGCCTGCAGGAGTTCCTACAGCACGTTTCCTGATTAAGCATAAGCGTAGCGCCGCTGCCCGTTGGCGGATGGCGCTTTCGCTTATCCAGCCTGCCAACGCAGGCCGGCTGCCGGCACATCTTAAGCCGCACCAGATTAATCCCGTTTTCCAACCCCTTGATCCTGACTAACTATACTTACTCCTTTGCCTGACTTTCTCAGCCTGGAGGAGTGCCGTGCCGTGGATTCTGTTGTTACTATGCAGCCTGCTCAGCTTTCAAACCCAGGCGGTAACGCTGCCTGCCGCCGCCGTTGCCGCCTCCTCCACCCAAGCCAGCGCCGCCCCGCCCGCCGAACCCGATATTGAAGAGAAGAAAAAAGCCTATTCGGCGCTTGCGGACGTGCTGGATAACGACAAATCAAGAACGGAATTAATCGATCAGCTGCGTAAGGTTGCCGCCACGCCGCCGCCTGAACCCGTGCCCGCTATCACGCCGCCGGAAAAAATCAGCGAGGATAAGACCGTGCTGGAAAACGTGACGGACGTAAGCCGTCACTACGGCGGCGAACTGGCCGAACGCTTCGCCCAGCTGTACCGCAACATCATCGGCTCGCCGCACAAGGCCTTTAACCAGCAGACCTTTTTCAAGGCGTTCACGCACTTCTCCATGCTCGCCGCTTCCGTCTTCGCTTTTTATGTGCTGATTCGGCTATGCATGACGCCGATATGGCAGCGCATGGGGAAATGGGGACGCAAAAAAAACCGCGATCGCTCCAGCTGGTTCCACCTGCCGTTGATGATTCTCGGCGCTTTTGTGATGGACTTGCTGCTGCTGGCCCTGACGCTGTTTGTCGGGCAAATCTTCAGCGACATGATGAACGCGGGCAGCCGCACCATCGCCCGCCAGCAGGGCCTGTTTCTCAACGCCTTCGCGCTTATCGAATTCTTTAAGGCCGTTCTGCGGCTGATCTTCTGCCCGCGCTTCCCGGATCTGCGTCCCTTCCCGGTCAGCGACCAGAGCGCAAAATACTGGAATATCCGCTTATCAGGGCTCAGCAGTTTGATTGGTTACGGCATTCTGGTCGCCGTACCGATTATCTCAAGCCAGGTGAACGTGCAGATTGGCGCCCTGACCAACGTCGCCATTATGCTGTGCATCACCATCTGGGCGCTGTACCTGATATTCCACAACAAGCGGAATATCCAGCGCAGCCTGATTAACCTCGCCGATCGTTCCATGGCCTTTTTCAGCCTGTTTATCCGCGCCTTTGCGCTTGTCTGGCACTGGCTCGCCAGCGCCTATTTCGTGGTGCTGTTTTTCTTCTCGCTGTTCAATCCGGGCAACAGCCTGAAGTGGATGATGGGCGCGTCCGTGCATAGCCTGGCGATTATCGGCATCGCCGCTTTTATCTCCGGCATGCTTTCGCGCTGGATTGCGAAAACCATCACCCTTTCACCTCAGGTGCAGCGCAGCTATCCCGAGCTGCAAAAACGGCTGAACAGCTGGATTTCAGCCTCGCTGAAAATGGCGCGTATCCTTACCGTTCTGGTGGCCGTAATGTTGCTGCTGAACGCCTGGAGCCTGTTTGATATGTGGGCCTGGCTTACCAACGGCGCGGGCGAGAAAACCGTCGATATTCTTATCCGCATCGTGCTTATCCTGTTCTTCTCCGCCGTTGGCTGGACGCTGCTGGCAAGCCTGATTGAAAACCGCCTGGCGTCGGATATTCACGGCCGTCCGATGCCCAGCGCCCGCACGCGCACGCTGCTGACGCTGTTCCGTAACGCGCTTGCGGTGGTGATAAGCACCATCACGATAATGATTCTGCTCTCGGAAATCGGCGTGAATATCGCGCCGCTGCTGGCGGGGGCCGGCGCGCTAGGGCTGGCGGTCAGTTTCGGTTCGCAAACCCTGGTGAAGGATATTATTACCGGGATATTTATCCAGTTTGAAAACGGCATGAATACCGGCGACCTGGTGACTATCGGGCCGATTACCGGCACCGTGGAGCGCATGTCGATCCGCTCGGTCGGCGTGCGGCAGGATACCGGCGCCTATCACATTATCCCCTGGTCATCGATCACCACCTTCGCCAACTTCGTGCGCGGCATCGGCTCGTTCGTCGCCAACTACGATGTGGACAGGCAGGAAGACGTGGACAAAGCCAACCGCATTCTTAAAGAAGCCGTGGCCGAGCTGATGGAAAAACAGGAAATTCGCATGCTGGTCATCGGCGAGCCTTCCTTTGCGGGGATCGTTGGCCTGACCAACCAGGCGTTCACGGTGCGCGTGTCGTTCACCACCCAGCCGTTAAAACAGTGGACGGTGCGCTTTGCGCTCGACGGAATGGTGAAAAAGCACTTCGATGCGGCAGGAATTCGCCCGCCGGTGCAGACGGTGCAGGTAATGCAGCCGGGAGCGGACGCCGCACAGGCGCTGCAGGCTACGGAGGCGGCAACCGGAGCGCTGCCGCCTGCCAACCCTACGATATGATCATTTAAAGCGCGTGGCGGCCCAGCGAGCGCGCTGTGCATCGTTCATAAAGGTCCAGGCGATGAAGCGGCTTTGCTTCTGCCCCTGGGCCATCTCTTTTTTCACCACTTTCTCCACGCCCGCCTCCTGCAGCGCGCGGTAAATGGCCGGCAGATTTTCGCCGCGGGAGACCAGCGAAGTAAACCACAGCACCTGGCGGCCAAAGGCTTTACTCTCGTTAACCATCTGGCTGACAAACGCCACCTCGCCGCCTTCGCACCACAGCTCATGCTCGTGTCCGCCAAAGTTCAGCGCGCCCTTCTCATCCTGCCCGAGGTTGCGGCGTTTGCGCTCGCTGCCGCTGCGGGCCGCCTCCTGCGAGTCATGAAACGGCGGATTACAAAGCGTGGCATCGAAAGTTTCGTTTTTATGGATGACGCCGGGGAAGATAGCGTTCGGCGTTTTCTGGCGGCGCAGGCGAATCATGCGGCTTAAGCCCGGGTTAGCGTCGACAATCATCGTCGCGCTGCGCAAGGCGTCGGCGTCGATGTCTGAACCGGTAAAACGCCAGCCGTATTCATGCTGGCCGATTAGCGGGTAAATGCAGTTGGCCCCGACGCCCACGTCCAGCACGCAAGCCTGCGCGGGCACCCGGCCCTCATTCCCTTCCGCCAGCAAATCCGCCAGATGGTGAATATAATCCGCACGTCCCGGCACCGGCGGGCAGAGAAAACCTTCGGGAATATCCCACTGCGCTACGCCGTAGAAATGCGCCAGCAAAGCCTGATTAAGCGCCTTAACCGCCAGAGGATTGGCGAAATCCACCGTACTTTCACCGTGCGGACCGGTTTTGATAAAGGCCGTCAGCGCCGGGCAGCTTTGCTGCAGGGCGGAAAAATCGTAGCGGCTACGGTGACGGTTACGCGGGTGCAAACCCGGTTTGGTGGCAGCAGGGGTTTTCATCGAGGCTTCTCCTTGTGTGGGCGCGTAAGATACTCTGTGAAGCCGGCGGGGTAAATACGCCCCGCCAATTTCACCACTGAAAGGGGTAATATGTCTGCGAAAAGGTATTACTACGAACCCGCGGCCGGCCACGGTTTACCGCACGACCCGCTCAACGCCATTATTGGTCCGCGCCCGATTGGCTGGATATCGTCAATAAATCCGCAGGGCCTGCGCAATCTGGCACCTTACAGCTTTTTTAACTGCTTTAACTACCGCCCGCCGATCATAGGTTTCGCCAGCAGCGGCTGGAAGGACAGCGTGCAGAATATCGTTGAAACCAAAGAGTTCGTCTGGAACCTCACCACCCGCGAGCTGGCGGTGCAGATGAATGAAACCTCCGCGACTTTACCTCGCGGTGAAGACGAGTTTGCTGTCGCCGGGTTAACCGCCGTCGCGGGCCGCAAAGTTAAAGCCAGCCTGGTGGCGCAAAGCCCGGTGAATTTCGAATGCCGCCTGTCCCAGTGCATTCAGTTAACCTCCGCCGACGGGGCGGCGATTGAGACCTGGCTGGTGCTGGGGGAAGTCGTGGCGGTGCATATTGATGAAGCCCTGCTAAAAGACGGGATCTACCAGACGGCCCTTGCCAATCCGGTTCTGCGGGCCGGCGGCCCTTCAGCTTATTACACCATCGAAGAATCTCACCGATTCGACCTTATCCGCCCGGACGCCAGATAAATTAAATAAAATCAGCCGCATGTATGTGGCTGATTTGTAATGTTTTCGTCAAGTTTTGTCGTTCAAAAAACACGCACAACTTCATCAATTTTTTGCGCCCTTTTATCACAACTTTCCTCCTACACTTTGAGTGTTGATGGAATTTTAATCAACGCCCCCAAAAGATTATGAGGATGTGACGATGAAAAAATTGCTGTATTTCTCTGCGGTTATCACTCTGGCTGCTCTTCCCTTCGCTGCTCAGGCAGCGCAGGAGCTGATGGATAACCAAACCGGCCAGCTGCGCCCGGCGGGCACCGTTTCCGCAACCAACGCCCGCAGCCTTGACGAGCTGCAGAATAAACTGGCTGAAAAAGCGAAAGAACAGGGCGCCACAGGCTTTGTGATTAACTCCGCCGGCGGCGACAACCATATGTACGGGACCGCCACCATTTACAAATAGCCTGGAACACTCACGCAAGATGCTTAACTTCACCCCCTAACGGTTTCCCCTTCCGGAAACCGTTTTTCTTTCGGCCGCCATTTTTCAACGCCGTTGATTCACCCGCAAGCGATTGCTCATCAGGTACGACCAGCATTAAGAAAAAAAGTAGCAAAAGGTGCGCTAAACGAAGCCGCAATGTGACGAATTTCGCAAAATTGACAGATGAAGGATAAATAATAGCTACATTCAACGGCTTATAGTGCATTCAATTTTTTTGAACAACGACGTCAATTCTCTTCGGTTTATTCTTCTGCGTAAAAGTGTGACCATAATCACATCGACGGAACAACGTCACCCTGACAGAATAACCTGCGAGATATTTACCATGAAAACCATAAAATATGCTGTAGCCGCTATCGCTCTCTCAACGCTCTCTTTCGGCGCCTTCGCCGCGCAGGCGGTCAGCCCTGCCGAAGCGCAGAACATGAATAAAGTAGGCGTGGTTTCCGCGCATGGCGCAACGACGCTGGACGGGCTGGAAGCGCAGCTGGCTCTGAAAGCGGAACAGGCGGGCGCGAAAGCCTATGCCATCACTTCCGCCAACTCCAACGACAAAATGAGCGGCACCGCTGTTATCTACAAATAAGTTGTAAGGCAAAGCGTTAAAGTTTTATCCCTGTGAAATGTTGTATTGCTTTTGATTTAACCCTCATCTGGAGCCCTGCTCCGACCCTTGTTTGACCCTTGATGTTACCCTTATTGCCTGCGGATCTTGCCGCAGGCTTTTTTTATCTGCGCGCCGGGCTAGAACTTCTGCGCCACCCTGGCTAAGCCTGCCTCCAGCGTTGGCGCTTCGCCGGTGGCGACCAGGCAGCAGGCCATCTGCGTTTTTAAGGATTGCGGGACCGGCTCCACGCCCGCCACGCAGCGTTCAATCCAGCGCGCGGTGACCTCCGGATCTTTCGTCGCGGGCAGCGCAATATCTGCGCTATTCGCCTCCGTCTGCCTTTCGCTTAGCACCCGCGTGCCGCGGCTGTCGATGAGGCTTATCTGCGGGCAGCGCTGCGGGTTGGCGTACACTTCGCCTTCCGTACCGTGCATCAGCAGCCCGCGTCCGCCGATATCGGCAAAGAACTTCGCCACCTTCGGCACGTATTCCGGATGGGAAACGCTGGCAAGGCGCAGCGCGGCATCTTCCGCAAAGGGCGTCGCCAGTTTCGCAAGCGTATGCGCGCTGTTGCGAACGCCCATGCGCCAGCGCATGGCGAGCTGGTTTTCCATGGGCGGACACAGGGCGCTAATGGGCATATAAACCGGATGATGGGCTTCGAGCTTCGCCTGGGGCCTGCCCCGCATGCAGCGTTGGCTCAATGCCCAGCAGCGTAAACACGGTTTGCGTCAATACGCGCGTCGGATCGTGACTTACGCCATGCACCAGTACCGGATAGCCCAGGCGATTGAGCAGCATCGCCAGCAGCGGAGTCAGGTTTGCCTGCTTGCGGGCGCCGTTATAGGAGGGGATGACGATCGGCATCGGCTTATTGACCGGCGGCGTAAGGGAAATAAGATGCTGCTTCATCGCCTCGTAGAAGCCCAGCATTTCCGCCTCGCCTTCGCCCTTGATACGCAGCGCGATAAGCACGCCGCCAAGCTCAAGCTCCGGCACCTCGCCGTTTAGCATATGGGTATACAACCCGCGCGCGGTATCAAAGTCCAGATCTCTGGCGTGGTTCTTGCCACGGCCTATTTCTTTAATGATTTTGCGATAGTCCATTTCAGCTCCCCTGATATTTTTTACTCGCGCGTTTGCGCCGCGCGGCCTTTTTGGGCGTTGCTTCAACTATTTTAGCCGCCGGCGCGGGCGGCTGGGTAATTGGAAACACCGGTAAAGCGCCGAGCAAACGCTGGCCATAGGTTTTGGTCAGCAGGCGGCGGTCGTAAATCACCACTTCACCATAGCAACCGTGGCTGCGAATTAAACGCCCAACCTGCTGGATAAGATTAAAAGAGGCGGCGGGCAGGCTTTGCACCTCAAACGGATAGCGCCTGAGGCTCTTGAGCCATTCGCCTTCCGTAACCACCACCGGGCTGTCTACCGGCGGGAAAGCAATTTTATGGATATGCACCTGGCTTAGCAGGTCGCCTTTTAAATCCAGCCCCTCGGCAAAGGACTGCAGCCCAACCAGCACGCTGGTTTCCCCTTGTTCCACCCGCCTGCGGTGCAGTTCCACAAGGCGATAGCGCGGCTGGTCGCCCTGCACCAGCAGGGTAAGACGCAGATCGGTGACGTGGGTCAAAAACAGCTGCATGGCGCGGTTGCTGGCAAACAGCACCAGCATGCCCTTATGCTCGCCTTTTGCCAGCTCGGCGCGGAAAAAGGCCGCCATTTCCGCAATATGCCGCGGCTCGTTTTCCATCGTCGGCTCAACCGTGAGCTGCGGTATAACCAGCCTGCCCTGCTCGACATGATTAAACGGCGAGTCCAGCGCAATAAAACGGTCCCCCGCTTTTTCGCGCAGGCCGCTCATCTCCTGCAGGCGATCGAATTTGTTCAGCGAGCGCAGCGTGGCCGAGGTAATAATCACGTGCGGCACGTTACGCCAGACTAATTTTTCCAGCTGATCGCTTACGCGGATCCCCACGCAGTGGAAGAACAGGTGCGGCTGCCCCTCCCGATTTTCCCGCGTCACCCATTTGGAAACCGGCGCGCCTGACGCCTGATGCATGGCGGAAAGACGCCAGAGTTTGCTTTGGGATTCAAAATAGCCCAGCGCGCGGTTCATCTGCAGCAGGGCCCTGTGCACCCGCACCACGTCGTGGCTGCCGGTTTTTTCACTCAGATCGCCCTGCAGCGCTTCGGCGAGGCTGCGCAGGCCTTCCATAAGCTTCGCCAGCCGCTGGCAGATAGCCATGACCTCATCGGGCAGCACGCCCATTTCGAAACGGTGCTCGCTCTCAAACTCGCCCGGCATCCACAGCTTTACGATGCCGCAAAACGAGGTGAGCAGCTCGTGTATTTCATCGCAATGGTTGGTCAGACGTTCCGGCACGGTGAGCGGCGGCGGGCTTTTCGGGCGGAACTGCGCCATGCAGGTTTCCACCAGCTTGCAGAATAGATCAAGCTGCAGGCGGCTGTAGCCGGGGGTGATCTCAGCGCTCATCTCCAGCGCGTCGCGGGCGACGTCCGGCAGATGGTGGCCCTCATCGAGCACCAGCAGCAGGTTTTTAGCCTCCGGCAAAACGGCCTCGCTCTCCATCGCCGCCATCACCAGCGCGTGGTTGGCCACCACCACTTCCGCTTCGTCGATTTCGCGCCTGGCGACGAAGAACGGGCATTCGCGATACCAGTGGCAGTTGCGGCCAAGGCAGCTGGCCTTATCGGTGCTCATCCTGCGCCAGAGATCGTCGTCAATGGCCTGCGAGTTATGATCGCGTATCCCGTCCCATTTATAGCTATCGAGCTCGGTTTTCAGCTTTGCGCAGCGCTGCTGTTCATCTTTGCTGGCGGGAGCCATTTCGTCGTCCAGGAAGGCGAGCAAATCCCCCTGCGCCAGGCTGTCCGTGGCTAACGCCGCCAGGTTACGCGGGCAGACGTAGCGCCCGCGCCCGAAGGCGGCGGTAAATTTCAGATCGGGGATGATTTTGCGCAGCAGCGGCAGGTCTTTACTGAAGATCTGGTCCTGCAGCGCAACGTTTGCGGTGCTGACCACCAGCGTTTTTTCTTCCCCGCGCGCAATGGCGATGCCGGGAATCAGGTAAGAGAGCGTTTTGCCCACGCCCGTCGGCGCCTCGATCGCCAGATGGCGCCCCTCTTCTCCCGCCAGCGTTTTCGCCACTTCGGCAATCATCTGCCGCTGCGGCGGGCGCGGAATAAAGTCCGGGATCTGCTGCTGTAGCGCCTTATACCAGGCGGCGATTTGCGCTTTTTGCGCCGGGGACAAAGCCATGAGCACCACTTCTACTGTATAAACAGCCACTATTGTCCCACTTTTCATCCGCGGACGGCATTATTTTTTGTTTTTAAGTCATCCACCCGGCCTTGACCAATGACAAAGCGGCGGCGCGCGGCCTCTCCCTATAATCACCCGTCTCTCTTCCCACTGGTACAAAACTATGGCTTATCAACTCGCCCTCGACTGGCAAGAATTTCTGGAAAAATACTGGCAAAAGAAGCCGGTTGTCTTAAAGCAGGCGTTCCCGGGTTTTGTCGATCCTATTACGCCGGATGAACTGGCAGGCCTGGCCATGGAGCCCGAAGTGGACAGCCGCCTGGTCAGCCATAGCGCAGACGGGCAGTGGCACGCCAGCAACGGGCCCTTTGCGGATTTCGATAACCTGGGCGAAAAGGGCTGGTCGCTGCTGGCGCAGGCCGTCAACCACTGGCATGAGCCGTCTGCCGAATTAGTACGCCCTTTCCGCGTGCTGCCGGACTGGCGTCTGGACGATCTGATGATCTCCTTCTCCGTGCCGGGCGGCGGCGTTGGGCCGCATATCGACCAGTACGATGTGTTTATTATCCAGGGCATGGGCAGCCGCCGCTGGCGCGTGGGCGATAAGCTGCCGATGCGTCAGTTCTGCCCGCATCCGGCGCTGTTGCACGTCGATCCCTTTACGCCGATCATCGATGAAGATCTTGCGCCGGGCGACATTTTGTATATCCCGCCGGGCTTCCCTCACGACGGCTTTACCCATGAAACCGCCCTTAACTACTCCGTTGGTTTCCGCGGGCCAAACGGCCGCGACTTAATCAGCAGCTTCGCCGACTACGCGCTGGAAAACGATCTGGGCAACGAGCATTACAGCGACCCTGATTTAACCCTGCGCGATCATCCGGGCAAAGTGGAAGACTACGAGCTTGACCGCCTGCGCGGCATGATGATGGAGATGATTAACCAGCCGGAGGATTTCAGGCAGTGGTTCGGACGCTTCGCCACGACGCCGCGACACGAGCTGGATATCGCCCCTGCCGAGCCGCCCTATGAGCCGGCGGAAATTCGCGATGCCCTGATGCAGGGCGATAGCCTGACCCGCCTGAACGGCCTGCGCGTACTGAACGTTGGCGACAGCTTCTTCGTCAACAGCGAGCCGCTCGCCGCGGCGAACCTGAACGCCGCCGACGCGCTTTGCCGGTATACGACAATCGGCCGGCAGGAGCTGGGTTCGGCGCTGCAGGACGAAGTCTTTATGGCAGAGCTGACCGGCCTGGTAAACCAGGGTTACTGGTATTTCGAAGGCTGATCCGGCCGCTTTTCGGGCGGGGCGCGGCGGCGCCCTGCCCTGTCCGAAAAATCCCCCCTGCAGAATTGTTCAAAAAAAATCAGCAAAACTTCCCACAGTCAGGCGCACTGTCTACAGTTATACGGGGACTTTAAGACTGGCTTTGGGGACATCATGGCGCTTTATTCCATCGGCGAAGTGGCTGCGCTCTGCGATATTAATCCCGTGACGCTGCGTGCCTGGCAAAGGCGCTACGGACTCCTTAAACCACAACGTACCGACGGCGGGCATCGCCTGTTTGACGATGCCGATATCGATCGTATCCGCGAGATAAAACGCTGGATTGAAAATGGCGTCCAGGTCAGCAAGGTCAAAGCGCTGCTCAGCGGCGAAGAGAAGGATCTGGATACGGGCTGGCGCGAGCGGCAGGAAATATTGCTGCGCCATCTGCAGGGCGGCAATCCCAACCGGCTACGCGCCTGGGTGGCCGATATGGGGCGCGATTATCCCGCCGAAACGCTTGTCATGCAGCTCTACATCCCGCTGCGTCGCCGCCTGCAATGCCAGCAGATTACGCTCAATACGCTGCTCGGGCTGCTCGATGGTGTTCTGATTAGCTATATTGCGCAGTGCCTCGCCTCGGCGCGCAAACACAGCGGCAAAGATGCGCTGCTGATAGGCTGGAACACGCCGGACACCACGCGTTTGTGGATGGCGGCCTGGATGGCGGTTCAACAAGGCTGGCGCGTCGATATTCTGGCCCACTCGCTCACCTGCGTGCGTCCCGAACTCTTCCCGCAGCAAACGATTCTGGTGTGGTGCGGCGAAACGCCGACCGATCAGCAGCTTAATCAGCTGGAGCAGTGGCGCTGCGCCGGGCTGCCCATTTTTCCGCTCAACGGCGACGGCCGCGAAGCCTCCCGCGGCGCATAAGGCATTTAAAGGTTCATTAACAAGCCTGCTTCGTCTTATAATCGCCCCCGTAACATTGGGAGCGAAACATGAAATTATCTAAAATTGCCGTCGTCGGCGGCATGCTGGTGATGGCCATCGGCGGAATCAGCGGCCTGATGCTGGTAGGCTATATCGTTATCCTTCATGGCGCGTGATATAGCGTAACAGGCGTTCAAACAGGCGGTCGGTGACTATCGCCGCCAGCGCCACCAGGATGGCCCCCTGAATCACATAGGCGGTATTAAAGCCGCTCAGGCCGATGATTATCGGCGAGCCGAGCGTGCTGGCGCCTACCGTTGAGGCGATGGTCGCCGTGCCGATATTAATAATCACCGAAGTTCTCACCCCCGCCAGGATCACCGGGGCCGCCAGCGGCAGCTCAACTTTGCGCAGCGCCTGCCAGCGGCTCATTCCCGCCCCTAAGGCAATTTCACGCGTGGCTTGCGGCACCGCGCCGATGCCGGCAAGGGTGCCCTGCAAAATGGGCAGCAGGCCGTAAAGCACCAGCGCGATAATCGCGGGCTGCTGCCCGAAGCCCATAACCGGCACGGCAATCGCCAGCACGGCAACGGGCGGAAAGGTCTGGCCTGCGGCGGTGATGGTTTCCACCAGCGAGCGAAACTCCAGCCCCGCCGGACGCGTTACGGCGATGCCCAGCCCCACGCCGATAACTATCGCCACGAGGCTTGAAACCGCCACCAGCGTCAGGTGGGCCAGCGCCAGAGACGTAAAGCTGTCCTGCTGATATATCGGCCTTGCAAGCTCCGGGAACAGCCAGCTAAACAGCGGGCCGCTATAGGGCATCAAAAAAAGCAGCGCGATAAACAGCGCCAGCAGCCACAGCAGCGGATCAAAGACCAGACGCATGCTCACCCCGCACCAGATCGCTGAAATGCAGCACGCCGCACGGCGCGCCCTGTTCATCAACCACCGGTAGCTGCTGGCACTGCCGGTCAACAAACAGCGACAGCGCCTCGCGCAGGCTAAGATCGGCCTTAATAGGTTCGCCTTCGATACGTTCGTCGGCGCGCAGGCTGTTGGCAACCTGTCTTAACGACAGCAGCCGCAGGCCAAGCTCGCTGCGGCCAAAGAAATCCCGCGCAAACTCATTGGCCGGGTTAGTCAGCAACGCCAGCGGCGTTCCCTGCTGAACAATCCGCCCGCCGTCCATAAGAACGATGCGATCCGCCAGCCGTAGCGCCTCTTCAATGTCGTGGGTAACCAGCACGATGGTGCGCCCCAGCAAATTATGAATGCGCACAATTTCCTGCTGGAGCGCCGCGCGGGTGACAGGATCGAGCGCGCCGAAGGGCTCGTCCATCAGCAGAACTTCCGGGTCGGCCGCCAGCGCGCGCGCCACGCCGACCCGCTGCTGCTGCCCGCCGGAAAGCTGATGCGGGTAGCGCTCGCGAAATTGCGCGGCCTCAAGGCCGAGCAAATCCAGCAGCTCATCAATGCGCGCGTCGATCTTCGCCTTCGGCCATTTCAGCAGTTGCGGCACGGTGGCGATATTCTGCGCCACGTTCCAGTGGGGAAACAGGCCGATGGACTGAATCGCGTATCCCATACGGCGGCGCAACGCTTTGGCGTCAAAATTACGGATTTCCTCGCCGGCGAAGCGAATTCGTCCTTCGTCGTGCTCCACCAGCCGGTTAATCATTTTCAGGGTGGTGGATTTTCCCGAGCCGGAGGTGCCGATCAGCACCGTGAACTCCCCTTCCCGGATGGTCAACGACAGATCTTTGACCGCCGCTTCCCCCTGGAAGTATTTACTGACATGGTCAAATTCGATCATGGCCGTTTCGCCTCAAGCAATGAGATTAACAGTTTAAAAAGCGCATCCAGCATCACGGCCAGCGCAATCACCGGGATCACCCCCAGCAGCACCAGGTCCAGCGCGCTGCTCAGCAGCCCCTGGAAGATGATCGCGCCAAAACCTCCGGCGCCGATGAGCGCGGCGATAACCGCCATGCCTATAGTCTGTACGCAAACCACGCGCAGGCTGCGCAGCAGAACGGGCGTCGCCAGGGGCACTTCGGCCCGCCAGAATATCTGCCGCCGCGACATGCCCATCCCTTCGGCGCTTTCAATAATATTACGCGGGATCTGCTGCAGGCCTGCGACAACGCCGCGCACCAGCGGCAGCAAAGCGTAAAGCACCAGCGCGATAAGCGCGGGCGTCATGCCAATGCCGCTTACGCCCAGCGCGCCAAGCCAGGGAAATAATTTCGCAAGGCCCGCCAGCGGCGCGATCAGCAGGCCGAAAAGCGCCACGGAGGGAACGGTCTGAATCACGTTAAGCACGGAAAATACCGAGGATTGCCAGGCGGGACGCTGATAGCACAACACGCCGAGCGGCACGCCAATTAGCAGCGCCGGAACAAGCGTCCCGGCCAGCAGAAGCAGATGGCGGCTTAAGGCGTCGTCGAAAACGTCCTGCCGGTTGGCGTACTCCTTAAGTAAAGACAGCTCCGAGAAGAAGCCGCCCAGCAGCAGGGCAACGGGCACTATCCAGATTTGCAGATTAAGCAGCAGACGCCAGAGCGCTTTCGGGGTCAGACGATTAATCGCATCGGCGCAGATGAGCAGGCAGAGCGCAAGCGTCAGCCACAGGCCGCCGCCGGGCGAGGTGCGGGCGACCATGCTTCCTTCCCGGGCGAAATACTCCGCCGTTTTGCCCATCACGACCAGCGCGGCGATAAACATCGCTTCGCCGACAAGCAGCGTCAGAAAAAGCGGGAGCCGACGCGTGGGGGTCAAGGTCAGACCGGCAAGGACGAGCGTAGGGAGGGCGAGCAGTAAAAACGCATGATCAGGTAACTGGCTCAGCGCCAGGGGTTCCCCCGATACCAGCCGGTTTGCGGCGTGATTAATAAAAGGCAGCAATCCGCCCGCCGCCGCCAGCAAAAGCACCAGCAGCAGCAGTACTCGGTTATGGATCTTCAACAAACGTACGTCCTGTCGTTATTGTCGGGCGGCGCGGCGCTCGCCCGACCTACGGAACTTATCTTCGCGGGGGGGAGAAGCGCATGCGCCATCCACCGCCCGGGTTGACCGCGCTTACTTAACAAAGCCTTTTTGTTTCAGGTAATCAGCCGCCACCTTTTTCGCGTCCAGCCCTTCCACCGCAATGCTGGCGTTCAGCTGCTGCAGGGTTTTCTCATCCAGCGACGCAAAGACAGGTTTTAGCCATTCGTCCAGCTGCGGATAGGCTTTCAGCACCGCCTCGCGCACCACCGGCGCAGGGGCGTAAATCGGCTGCACGCCTTTCGGATCGCTCAGCGTCTGCAGGCCGAGAGCCGCCACCGGGCCGTCGGTACCGTAAGCCATCGCCGCGTTTACGCCCGAGGTTTGCTGGGCCGCCGCTTTGATGGTTACCGCCGTGTCGCCGCCCGCCAGCGAAAGCAGCTGTTTTTGATCCAGATTAAAGCCGTAGGCCTTTTCAAAAGCCGGCAGCGCGTCCGGACGCTCGATAAATTCAGCGGAGGCCGCAAGCTTAAACTCGCCGCCTTTTTTCAGGTATGCGCTGAGATCCTCAAGAGAGGCGAGCTTGTTTTTTTCCGCCAGATCTTTGCGAACCGCGATGGTCCAGGTGTTGTTCGCAGGCGCCGGCGTCAGCCATACAAGCTTGTTTTTCTCCGCATCCAGCTGCTTCACCTTGTCATAGCCCTTTTGCGCGTTTTTCCACACCGGATCGTTGTCATCTTTAAAGAAGAAGGCGCCGTTGCCGGTGTACTCCGGATAGATATCCAGCTCGCCCGAGGTGATGGCGCCGCGTACTACGGGCGTGGTGCCCAGCTGCACTTTATTGACGGTTTTTACGCCGTGGCTTTCGAGCACCTGTAAAATGATATTGCCCAGTAAAGAGCCTTCGGTATCAATTTTAGAGCCAACCTTTACCGGCTCGGCCGCCTGTGCCCCCGCCGCGAGCATCAGTAATCCTGCCACGCCCCAACGCGCTGATAAATTCATGGTGATTCCTCATTGTTGTTCTTTGCTTAAAAATCAGGGAGTCACAAGAGTTTAGCTGAGTTTTGCAGCCTTGGGTAAACGAGAGGGGAAGAATAAAAAAAGAGCCGGAAATCCGGCTCTTTAGGCTGAGAATATTATTTCAGTTCAAACTCGCCGCGCTTGACGCGGGCGGAATCGAGGCCGACAAAGACGTTAAATTTACCCGGCTCGGCGTCGTAGCGCATTTCGGCATTCCAGAATTTCAGCCCTTCGATATCAATCGGGAAGCTGACGGTCTGGGTTTCGCCCGGCTTGAGCATCACTTTCTTAAAGCCTTTCAGCTCCTTAATCGGACGGCTCATTGACGCCGTAACGTCCTGCAGATACATCTGCACCACGGTTTCGCCTTCGCGATCGCCGGTGTTTTTCACTTCTACCGAAGCCTCCACCTTGCCGTCGCGCGTCATGGATGGCGCAGACATTTTCACGTCGGAGACGGTAAAGGTGGTATAGCTCAACCCGTAGCCAAACGGATAAAGCGGGCCGTTGGCCTCATCGAAGTAGCGGGAGGTGTATTTGTTTGGTTTTTCCGGGTTATACGGACGACCGGTGTTCAGGTGGCTGTAGTAGGTGGGGATCTGGCCTACGGAGCGCGGGAAGGACATCGGCAGCTTGCCGGACGGGTTGTAGTCGCCAAACAGCACGTCGGCGATGGCGTTGCCGCCTTCGGTACCCGCATACCAGGCCTCAAGCAGCGCATCAGCCTGCTGGTCTTCTTTGACCAGCGCCAGCGGACGGCCGTTCATCAGCACCAGTACCAGCGGTTTGCCGGTCGCCTTCAGCGCGGCAATCAGATCGCGCTGGCTTTGCGGCAGCACCAGATCGGTACGGCTTGATGCCTCGTGGGCCATTCCCTGCGCCTCGCCGACGACGGCGATCACAACGTCGGAGCTTTTCGCCGCGCTAACCGCCTCATCGATCATCTCTTTCGGCGTGCGCGGATCGACCTGCACCGCCGGTTCGTACTGGTTCAGGAAATCGACGATATCTTTCTGGTCGGTAACGTTCGCGCCTTTAACGTGCACGATTTTAGCCCGATCGCCCACGGCGTTCTGAATGCCCTGCAGGACGGTGACGGTCTGATCTGCCACGCCCGCCGCAGACCAGCTGCCCATCACGTCACGCTTGCTGTCCGCCAGCGGACCTACCACGGCAAGGGTGCCGGACTTTTTCAGCGGCAGCGTTTGCAGACGGTTTTTCAGCAGCACCAGGCTTTCGCGCGCCACTTCGCGAGCCTCTTTGCGATGCAGACGGCTTTCGGCATTGGTGTCTTCCGGGTCGGATTCCTTCGGCCCTAAGTGGCTGTACGGATCGTTAAACAGCCCCATGTCATACTTCACGTTCAGCACATGGCGGGCGGCGTCATCCAGCTCCTCTTGCGGAACGGCGCCGCTTTTCACCAGCTCCGGCAGGTACTTGCTGTAGAACTCGTCGCTCATGCTCATGTTGATGCCGGAGTTTAACGCAATGCGCACCGCATCTTGCGGATCGCTTGCCACGCCGTGTTTGATCAGCTCTTTAATCGCGCCGTGGTCGGAAATGGTGATGCCTTTAAACTTCCATTCGTCACGCAGCAGGTTTTTGAGCAGCCAGCTGTTGGAGGAGGCAGGCGTACCGTTAATGGAGTTCAGCGCCACCATCACCCCGCCGCTGCCCGCATCCAGTGCGGCTTTATACGGAGGCATATAGTCGTTAAACAGGCGCTGCGGGCTCATATCCACGGTGTTGTACTCTTTGCCCCCTTCAACCGCGCCATAGGCCGCGAAGTGTTTCACGCTGGTCATCACCGAGTAGCGGTCCGCCGGGCTTTTGCCCTGCATCGCCTCAACCATCGTGCGGCCCATGATCGACGTCAGATAAGTATCTTCGCCAAAGCCTTCAGACACGCGTCCCCAGCGCGGATCGCGGGACACGTCCACCATCGGCGCCCAGGTCATATTCAGGCCGTCGTCCGCGGCTTCATAAGCGGAAATGCGCCCGACCGTTTTCACCGCTTCCAGGTTAAACGAAGAGGCCAGGCCAAGGCTGATAGGGAACACGGTGCGCTGGCCGTGGACCACGTCGTAGGCGAAGAACAGAGGAATTTTCAGGCGGCTGAGATCCATCACCTGATCTTGCATAATGCGGATATCGTGGCGGGTCACGGTGTTGAAAATCGCCCCGACCTGGCCGTTTTTGATCATCTCGCGAATGGCTTCTTTCGGGTTATCCGGCCCGACGCTGATTAAACGCAGCTGGCCGATTTTCTCGTCGTTGGTCATTTTGGTCAGCAAGTCAGTGACGAACGCATCGCGCGCTTCCGGCGTCAGCGGATGGGGGCCAAACATCTCTTCAGCCAGCGCCGGCTGCAGGGCAAGGCTAACCGCGATACCTACAGAACAAAGCCATTTCATGGGGTTTACTCTCTTGCTCAGGCCGCCCGCCCGGGGCAGCACATTATGATAAGAAGAGCAGTGTGCCACATCGTTACGCGGGTAAGAAGAGCGGCCCCGGTGTTAAATGCTGATTTTTCGAACATTTCAGAGTATTGACAGGGGTTTTGCGAGCTATCATTGAAAGCGAGAATTTTTGTGCCATCACAAGGAGTGGGACCATGTCCGTATCTGCACATGCTGATAATCAAACCTTTATAAATGAGTTGCACCGCCTGCTGGGCAGCCAGCACGTTCTGACAGACGCGGCAAAAACCGCGCGCTACCGCAAAGGTTTCCGTTCCGGCCAGGGAGAAGCGCTGGCCGTGGTGTTTCCCGGCTCGCTTAGCGAACTGTGGCGCGTGCTAAGCGCCTGCGTGGCCGCCGATAAAATTATTCTGATGCAGGCGGCCAATACCGGCCTCACCGAAGGCTCAACGCCGAGCGGCAACGACTACGATCGCGATATCGTTATCATCAGCACCCTGCGGCTCGACAAACTGCAGCTGCTGGATAACGGAAAGCAGGTGCTGGCCTTCCCCGGCAGCACCCTTTATCAGCTTGAGAAGGCGCTTAAGCCTTTAGGACGCGAGCCCCACTCGGTGATAGGTTCTTCGTGCATCGGCGCTTCGGTAATCGGCGGCATCTGCAACAACTCCGGCGGTTCGCTGGTGCAGCGCGGCCCGGCCTATACGGAGATGGCGCTTTATGCGCGTATCGACGAACAGGGTAAGCTGACGCTGGTTAACCATCTGGGCATCGATCTGGGCGCCACGCCTGAACAGATCCTCAGCAAGCTCGATGACGAACGCATCAGGCCGGAGGATATCCTGCACGACAACCGTCAGGCTTCCGACCACGACTACGCCGAGCGCGTGCGCGACGTCAACGCCGACACCCCTTCGCGTTTTAACGCCGACCCAAGCCGCCTGTTTGAGGCCTCCGGCTGCGCGGGCAAGCTTGCGGTATTTGCCGTGCGCCTTGATACCTTTGTCGCGGAAAAGCAAAACGAAGTGTTTTACATCGGCACCAATAAACCCGAGGTGCTGACCGAAATCCGCCGTCATATCCTGGCGAACTTCCGCAACCTGCCGGTGGCGGGCGAATACATGCACCGTGATATTTACGACATCGCCGAAGTCTACGGCAAAGACACCTTTATGATGATCGACAGGCTCGGCACCGACAAAATGCCGTTCTTCTTTACCGTCAAAGGGCGCGTGGACGCGGCGCTGGAAAAAGTGCCTTTTATTAAACCGCACTTTACCGACCGCGCGCTGCAGCGCTTCAGTGCCCTCTTCCCAAGCCACCTGCCGCCGCGGATGAAATCCTGGCGCGACAAATACGAGCATCATCTGCTGTTGAAAATGTCCGGCGAGGGCATTGCGGAAGCCCGCGAGTGGCTGGAGAGCTATTTCAAAGAGGCGGAAGGCGCTTTCTTCGCCTGCACGCCTGCTGAAGGAGCGAAAGCATTTCTGCATCGCTTTGCCGCCGCGGGCGCCGCCGTGCGCTACCATGCCGTACACGCCAACGAAGTGGAGGATATCCTCGCGCTGGATATCGCTCTGCGCCGTAACGATCGGGAATGGTTTGAGCAGCTGCCGCCGGAAATCAGCAGCCAGATCAGCCACAGCCTCTATTACGGCCACTTTATGTGTCACGTCTTCCATCAGGATTACATCGTGAAGAAAGGCGTGGACGTGCATGCGCTTAAAGAGCAAATGCTTGAATTGCTTCGTTTACGCGGCGCGCAGTATCCGGCGGAACATAACGTCGGCCATTTATACGAAGCGCCAGAAACGTTAAAACGATTTTATAAGGCAAATGACCCGACAAACAGTATGAATCCGGGCATTGGCAAGACAACCAAGCATAAGTGGTGGGATGAGAGCGTTTGCAGCCATACACATCAACATGATCCGCATTAAAACGCGCTGTCAACTGCCAGAACAGGGGCTATTTTTCGCTCATTTTTAGTACTAAATTAGCGTGAAATAAGGGTGGGGAAACCCTTTCCCACCCGTCTCCCAGCGCAGAGGTTCGAAAATGTCAGTGGTCGAAACATTACCGTTAGCGCGGCTAGATGTTCGGGAAGCTACGCTCGACGATATTCCTGCTATTACCGCCATTTATGAATGGCATGTCCTGCACGGCCGCGGTTCTTTTGAGGAAACGCCCCCTGACGAACTGCAGATGAGAGAACGCTTACACCTCATACAGGAACAGGGGTTACCCTGGCTGGTCGCCCGCTATGGCGGCATTGTGGTGGGCTACTGCTACGCCACCGTTTATCGCTCTCGCCCCGCCTATCGCTATACCATTGAGGATTCCGTTTATATCGACGCCAGCATGACGGGCCACGGTATCGGCGCCGAGCTGTTAAGCGCGCTGATCGCCCGCTGCGAAGAAGGCCCCTGGCGGCAGATGATTGCGGTTATCGGCGACGGAGAGAAAAACACCGGCTCTTACCGCCTGCATAAGCAGTTCGGCTTTGAAACGGTAGGAAATTTGCGCAGCGTGGGGTTCAAGCTGGGAGACTGGCGCGATACGTTAATTATGCAGCGCCCGCTTAACGAGGGAGAGTGGACGCTGCCCAATTAATTTTTTAATCGTCCTGGGCGTTGCCCGCTACGGCATTGCTGGCCATCTGCGCCGCCTTTTGCTTTTTGTAGCTGAGGGCGGATGACGGCACCGGGGTGATTTTACCGGTTTCCATCCAGTTGCGCAGGCGGTTGGCATCCGCGAAGTGGGTGTATTTGCCGAACGCATCCAGCACCACCAGCGACACCGGACGGTTATTAATCATCGTGCGCATCACCAGGCAGTGGCCGGCGTTATTGGTAAAGCCGGTTTTCGTCAGCTGAATATCCCAGTTATTGCGATACACCAGATGGTTGGTGTTGCGGAACGGCAAGGTGTATGGCGGGTTGCTGAAGGTCGCCATATCTTCTTTCGTGGTGCTCAGCTGGCCGAGCAGCGGGTACTGTTTCGAGGCGATGAGCATTTTGGTGAGATCGCGCGCGGTGGAAACGTTTTCTATCGACAGCCCGGTCGGCTCCACGTAGCGGGTGTGGGTCATGCCAAGAGATTTCGCCTTCGCATTCATCGCGCGAATAAACGCGTCGTAGCCGCCCGGGTAATGGTGGGCGAGGCTTGCCGCCGCGCGGTTTTCCGAAGACATCAGCGCCAGCAGCATCATATTTTTACGGCTGATTTTACTGTTCAGGCGCACGCGGGAGTAGACGCCTTTCATCTCCGGCGTGTGGCTGATATCCACGCTCAGCATCTCATCCATCGGTAAATGCGCATCCAGCACCACCATCACGGTCATCAGCTTGGTGATGGAGGCGATGGGGCGCACCAGATCCGGGTGGCTGGAGTACAAAACCTTGTTGGTCTGCAGATCGACAATCATGGCGCTGCCGGATGCGATCTCTTGCCCGGTGCTGGCGGGCGTTACGGTTTTGCTCGCAAGAGCCTGCGGTGCCAGCGGCACGGTTAACATCAGCGCGAGGCTGAACAACGATAGACGAATTTTTGTCGGCATGGTGACACTTCTGTAATTATTTCGGAGTGTGATGTTTTCCACCACTCACGTTCACATGATGAATGAAATAAGTGAGGCGCCAGCATAATACTCTGGCGCCTCGGGAAAGGGCTACTGCAGAATCGTAATCATTTATATGAACAGCCCGGTGCGGGATGCATCAGAACAGCCTGTATCCATAACCCCACAAAATAACCGCCAGCGCCAGCAGCACTTCCAGCACCAGCACGCCGATGGCGAGCGTAGAGCTGGAGAAGCTCATGCCCTCCTCGCTGTTGATGTTCAGGAAGTCAGGAATGCCAACGTAAAGCAGATAGCCGGTATAGACCAGCGCCACGGCGCCCACCGCGACGCACAGCCAGACCAGCGGATAAAGCGCGACCACGCCGCTCAGGAACAGCGGCGTCGCCACATAGCCGGCAAACACCATACAGCGGCTAAGGGAGGGACGCTGAGGATAATTTCTTGCCATCCACCAGATAACGCGGCCCATCACGGCCACGCCCGCCAGCATCAGCGCGTAGAACACTATCCCCAGAGAAAGGCCGGTAAGCCACGAGAGCTGAACGAAGGTACCATCGCCGAAATTCCAGCCGATTTGCGTGGTGCCGATAAAGGCGCAAATGACCGGGATGGCCGCCATAAACAAAACATGGTGCGTGTAGTGATGCGAGACGGTTTCGTTCTCGCGCTTAATTTCCTGCATTTCACGATTGGGATGGGATAGCAATCCCCAGACATGGTTCATAGGGCCTCCTGTCATGCAGATCCAAAGTGTAAGCAGCCCTCTAATTATAATGCACGCCGGTAGATTGTTTTTTAATCGCCATAATTTATCTGCCCGTTTAGCTGCGCGCGAGCCGTGGGGTTGTATGCTTTAAGGGTGTTAACAATAAGGAGAAAAACCTGACCTGATGGATATCAATAATTTAATTGAGCATTACGGCTATGCGGCGCTGGTTTTAGGCAGCATGGCGGAGGGAGAAACCATTACGCTGCTCGGCGGGGTGGCGGCGCATCAGGGACTGCTGAAATTCTCTCTGGTCGTCGTTTCCGTGGCGCTGGGCGGCATGATTGGCGACCAGCTGCTGTATCTCGTCGGCAGGCGCTTTGGCGATTCGCTACTGGCGCGCTTCAAAAAGCATCAGAAAAAAATCACCAAAGCCCAGAAGCTTATCAATCGCCATCCCTATCTTTTTGTCATCGGCACGCGCTTTATGTACGGCTTTCGCGTTATCGGACCGATATTGATCGGCGCAAGCCGCCTGCCGCCGAAAATCTTTCTGCCGCTCAATATCGCGGGCGCGCTGATTTGGGCCACGTTATTCACCTCGCTGGGCTACGTCGGTGGCGAGGTGATCGGCCCCTGGCTGCACAGCTTCGACCAGCACGTTAAGCGCTGGCTGTGGCTGGTGATTGTCGTCGCCCTGGTCTGGCTCGCCCGCTACTGGTTTAAACGGCGTGAAAGCAAGCGGCAGGACTAGCTTTTCGGTTTGAACTGCGGGTTGGCCAGCATAAAGCCCCCGTCAACGATAAAAGACTGTCCGGTGGTGTAGCTGGCGCTGTCCGAGCATAGCCAGGCGACGAGGCTTGCTATCTCCTCCGTCTCGCCAAACCTGCCCAGCGGCACCTCCGGCAGCGCAACGTTTTTGCCCTCCCCCTCCTGCATGTCATTCATCGGGGTGGCAATCGCGCCGGGGGCTACGGCGTTAACCAGAATATTATGCTGTACCAGCTCCAGGGCCATTGATTTGGTCAGCCCGCCCAGCGCGTGTTTGGCGGCGGTGTAGGCGCAGGCTTCCGGCAGCGGCGTATGCTCATGAACGGAGGTGATATTGACGATTTTCCCTCCGCTTCCCTGCCGGACCATGGCTTTCGCCGCCTTCTGGGAACATAAAAACGCGCCGTCCACGTCGACGGTGAACAGCTTGCGCCATTCATCGAGCGTGACGTCAAGAAAAGAACTTTTGCTCATGGCGCCGGCGTTATTCACCAGCGCATCGACTCTCCCGAAGCGGCTTATCAGCTCGTCAATACCCGCCGCGCCGTCCGGAAGCTGCCCTAAGTCGAGCTGCACGGTCTCAGCTCGCCGGCCCAGCCCTCTGACCTGGCGCGCCGTCTCTTGCGCGCCCTGTTCATCGGAATGCCAGGTGATCCCCACGTCATAGCCCTGCTCCGCCAGCATCAGCGCGCATTTTTGGCCGATGCCAGAATCCGACGCCGTTACGATAACCACTTTGTTAGCTGCACTCATCCTCACCTCCTGGACAAAATTAAAAGCCGAAAGCTAAGTATAGGAGGAGATTTATACGCCGACGCCGCGCCTTTACGGCCGAAGCGCGAGGGTTTTAAGGCCGCAACAGCGCAACCAGCGCGTCATGTAATACCGTTAGCGCCGCCTGCGGATTTTCCTCGCGCTGCGCCTTTACGATGGCGCCGTCGATAAGCATGGAGATCGCGGCCGCCTGCCGTTCGCCGCTCTCCCCTTGCGGCAGCCAGGCCGTCAGAGCGTCCGTCATGTCCTGTTTGTGGCTTCTGGCAACGCTGAGGCTTTCAGGCAGCGCATCGGCAAGCTCAACGGCGGTATTGATAAAGGCGCAGCCACGAAAGGAGTCGCTCGCAAACCATTCAGCGAGCGCCGTGCATAAAGCCGCTGCAAGGTCGTTTTTTGCCGACATTTCACGCGACAGCGCGGCGCGGAACCACTTAATCCAGCGTTCGTGTCGATAGCTGAGAAAAGCGCGGATCAAATCGTCTTTTGCCGGAAAGTGACGGTAAAAAGTTACTTTTGTGACTCCCGCTGCTTTAATAATTTTATCAATGCCCGTCGCGCGCACGCCGTCGCGATAAAACAGATCGTGGGCGGCGTGCAAAATGCGGTCGTGGGCGGTGGGCTGAGTGGTCGACATGGTTCCTCCTGGCTGAAGGCCATCATGCCGCATGTAGACAACTCTGTCTACATGGTTTAGGGTAGACATGTAGACAGACCTGTCTACTTACACTCCGGAGACCGACATGACTATTAAAGCCCCCGTCCCGCCCTTTACCCGCGACACCGCCCGCGAGAAGGTTCGTCTTGCTGAAGATGCCTGGAACAGCCGCGATCCGGCGCGCGTTTCGCAGGTCTATTCCCTGGATACCCACTGGCGCAACCGCGCGGAGTTTGTTGACGGGCGCGAAGCCGTAACGGAATTTCTGCAGCGCAAATGGCAGCGCGAACTGGATTACCGGCTGATCAAGGAGCTGTGGGCTTTCGACGGCGCCCGCATCGCGGTACGTTTCGCCTATGAGTGGCACGATGACTCAGGCAGCTGGTATCGCAGCTTCGGCAATGAAAACTGGGAGTTTAACGAGCAGGGGTTAATGATAAACCGCCATGCCAGCATCAACGACCGCCCGATTAACATTGAGGAGCGCGCCTTCTTCTGGCCGCTGGGCCGCCGCCCGGACGATCATCCTGAGCTAAGCAGTTTTGGCTTCTGAGGCAGCAAATCGCCCAAAAAACGGCAGCGGCTGAAGAAAAAGAGCGGGCGATGATTTTCCCGCTCGTCGCCCGTAAACCCTGGGCTGGCTTACGGTAACCCCTTTCTTTATCTCTGCTTTTTGTCCTAAATTCCGTTTACCGGGCGGCAACTTTCCCCGCTTCACCTATCCTTGCCTATACTGATAAAACATCAGCTACAAGACAGGGAGCATTTATGAAAATTATTCTTTGGGCAATTTTAATCATCTTTATTATTGGGTTACTGGTCGTTACCGGCGTATTCAAAATGATTTTCTGATCGTCAGGCGGGTGGCGCAACGCTTACCCGCCCTGCGTCAGCCCGCAGCTGGCGTTATTGCGCTTTAGCGCTGTAGTTAACCGGCACCCAGCGGTATCCGTTTCCTTCCTGCTTCACATGGCCGATGCCCGGGAATGAAATATGCGCCGCCGCGACCCAGTCTCCTTCCTGCGCTACCTGCCTGAGCACCCTTTCTCTGGTTATCACGGCCTGTTTCTGGTCGACGTCAAAATGTATCGCCACCTGCGGATCCGGCATCTGCACCGCCCTGGCGTGAATAATATCGCCCCACAGCATCATGGTTTGCCCGCCGTTGCTGACGCGATAAATAACGCTGCCCGGCGTGTGGCCTGCGGCGGGTACGGCTTCGATACCCGGAACGATTTCCGCTGGCGCATGAAAAGCCTGTAATTTCCCCGCGTCGATAACCGGACGCAGAGACCGCAAAGACTCGGCAAAGGTGTGACGCTGGCTTTCCTCCACCTTGTTGATGTTGGCCGGATTCAGCCACCAGTCGACGTCTTTTTGCTCCACGCGCACCCAGGCATTGGGGAAAGCGGGCCTGCCGTTATGCTGCACGCCGCCGGAGTGGTCGCCGTGAATATGCGTCAGCAGCACCAGGTCGATACTTTCCGGCGGAAAGCCCGCCGCGCGCAGGTTATCGAGCAAATGCCCGCCCGCGTCGCCAAACAGCGGCCCTGCGCCGGTATCCACCAGAATCACCTGCTTGCCGGTATTAATGACAAAGGCGTTGATAGAGGTTTCCGCAGCCGGGGTCATGGCATCGTCCGCCATGCGTTGCTTTAATTTTTGCCCGGAGATGTGGGTCAGCAGCTTATCGAGGGGGACCACCAGGGTGCCGTCGGACACGGCGGTGATCTGCCAGTTTCCCAGCATCATGCGATAGTAGCCTGGCGCCTGCTGCTGGCTGAACGGCAGCGGTTCGGCAAGCGCATCTGTCGTCAGCAAGCGGCCGGCCAGCAGCGCTAAAATTGTCAGGGCTGTTTTCATCTTGTCCTCAGAAGGGTGGTTCAACTTGCGGACAGTATCGGCCAGGCGTTACTATCACTCCAATTGATTGGAGAAATAATGACTATCAAAGAAAATGATTTCCGCAAAATCGATCTCAACCTGCTGATCGCTTTTGCGGTGCTGTTTCGCGAGCAGAGCGTTTCGCTGGCGGCGGATAAGCTGCATCTTGGCCAGCCGGCGGTAAGCGGCGCGCTGGCCCGCCTGCGCGAAATGTTCGACGACCCGCTATTTATCCGCAGCGGCCACCGCATGCAGCCCACCGCCCGCGCCGCTGAACTGCACGCCGAGCTGATGCCGCTGCTCGAACAGCTGCAAAGCGCGCTTTTCCAGCAGGCGGAGTTTAACCCGGCCAGCGCCAAAGCCACCGTCACCCTCGGCATGACGGACTGGGTGGAAATGTGGCTGATGCCGCGTCTGGTTCCCGCTTTGCGCGAGCAGGCGCCGGGCGTGCGCCTGAATATCGTCGCAAGCGACCCCTTCACCGATGCGCAGCGTCTGGAAGGCGGCGAGCTGGATATGGCGATTAGCGTGGCAAACCAGTCCGCGCGCTGGATGGAGCGCGAAATTCTCACGCCGATGGAGTTCGTCACCCTCTGGCATCCGGCGCGGCTGCAGCTTAAAGCGCCGCTAACGCCGGAAAGCTACGCCGCGCAGCAGCACGTGCTGGTAAGCTACCGCGAAGCCACCAGCAGCCATATCGATACCCTGCTGGCAAAGCTTGGGCACCGGCGTGAGATCTGCTACACCACGCCGCACTTCGCCGCCCTGCCCGGCCTGCTGCTGCAGATGCCCGCCCTTGCCACCGTGCCGCAGGGGCTGAGCGATAGCTGGCAGAAGACGTGGGGCTTACAAAGCAGCCCGGTGCCCCTTCAGGTCGCCCCGTTTGAGGTGGCATTGCTGTGGCATCAGCGCCATAACAGCGATGCGGCGCTGATGTGGGTGCGGGGATTTATTAAGCGCCTGCTGCAGTGAACCTGTCCGACCCGGTGACAACGCTTACAGCCCGGGTGGATAAGCGTTAGCGCCATCCACTACCAGGCCGGACGGCGCGGGTTTACTGCTTAAGGCTTGCGCCACGGGTGGCAATCACCTCTTTGTACCAGTAGAAGCTTTTCTTGGGCGTTCTCGCCAGCGTGCCGTTGCCCTGGTCGTCACGGTCAACGTAGATAAAGCCGTAACGTTTGGACAGCTCCGCTTTTGACGCGCTCACCAGATCTATCGGCCCCCAGCAGGTGTAACCGAGCACCTCGACGCCGTCTTCAATGGCCTCTCCCACCTGCACTAAATGGTCGTTCAAATAGTTGATGCGGTAGTCGTCGTGCACCGTGCCGTCTGCTTCCAGCCTGTCTTTCGCGCCCAGCCCGTTCTCCACAATGAACAGCGGTTTCTGATAGCGATCCCACAGCTCGTTGAGCAAAATGCGCAGGCCCGTCGGGTCAATCTGCCAGCCCCACTCGGAGCTTGCCAGATACGGGTTCGGCACCATGCTCAGGATGTTGCCGCGCGCCTTCGCGTTTACCTCTTCATCCGCCGTCACGCAGCCGGTCAGGTAATAGCTAAAAGAGATAAAATCGACGGTATTTTTCAGCGCCTCGCGGTCGGCGTCGGTCATTTTCACCTCGATGCCGTTATCGCGGAAATAACGCAGCATATAGCCGGGATAAACGCCGCGGCACTGCACGTCGCCAAAGAATAACCAGCTGCGGTTCTCCTGCATTGTCTTGAGCACGTCCTGCGGTTTGCAGGTCAGCGGGTACATCAGGCCGCCCAGCAGCATATTGCCGATGCGCGCGTCCGGGACGATCTCGCGGCAGGCTTTTACCACCAGCGCGCTTGCCACCAGCTGGTGATGAATCGCCTGGTAGATCTCTGTTTTCGAGCTGTCCTCCGCCAGCCCTACACCGGTCATCGGCGCGTGAAGCGACATATTGATTTCGTTAAAGGTCAGCCACAGCTTCACTTTGTTTTTAAAGCGCGTGAAGACCGAACGGGCGTAGCGCTCAAAGAAAGTAATCAGCTCGCGACTGCCCCAGCCGCCGTAATTTTTTACCAGCTCCCAGGGCATCTCGTAATGGGACAGCGTCACCATCGGCTTAATGCCGTGCTTCGCCAGCTCGTCAAACAGCCGGTCGTAATACGCAAGCCCCGCTTCGTTCGGCTCCTGCTCGTCCCCCCGCGGGAAGATGCGCGTCCAGGCAATGGAGACGCGCAGGCAGCCAAACCCCATTTCGGCGAACAGCGCGATATCCTGCGGATAGCGGTGATAAAAATCGATGGCCACGTCTTTGATGCCGAAGTCGCCCGGCCTGCGTTCCACCACCTCGCCGAATACGCCCTGCGGCTGCACATCGGAGGTGGAAACGCCCTTGCCGTCCTCCTGCCATGCGCCTTCCACCTGATTTGCGGCAAGCGCGCCGCCCCACAGAAACTTCTCAGGAAATGCTTTCATGTATTTCTCCTTTGCTTAACGGCGTACCGTTAAAAACGGCATGCCAGAACTGATGGTGTGCCCGTCCGTGACGCGCTCGACCGCCGCGTACTCATCGCTATTGCTGATAATGACCGGCGTGGCCAGATCGTACCCCGCCTGCAGAATCGCCTGGCGGTCGAACTCGATAAGCGGGTCGCCGGGCTTAATTTTGTCGCCGACCTTTACGTGGGCGGTGAAGTGCTGGCCGTCAAGCTTTACCGTATCGATGCCGATATGAATCAGGACCTCAATGCCGCTGTCGCTAAGCAGGCCGATGGCGTGGCGCGTTTGAAACAGGGAGGCGACCTCGCCGTGGAAGGGAGCAGTCACCAGATTTGACAGCGGAATAATCGCCGCGCCCTGCCCCAGCAGGCCGCTTGCAAAGGTGGAGTCCGGCACCTGATCCATCGCCAGCAGGGTGCCGCTCATCGGCGCGAGGATGTCGTCTTCGCCCGCCGGCGTCTGCGCCTGGGATGCATTCGCCTGTTTGCGCGGCATGCCCGCGATAAAAGACATCATACAGGCGAGGGAAAAGGCCAGCCCCGTGCCGATAATGGCGCCCCAGACCGTCGCATCCACCCCGCCGGGCGGGATCACCTGGGCGAAGGTGAAAACGCTGACCAGGCCGAAGGAATAGACGCTGGTCTGGCAGTAACCGATAATCACGCCGCCCAGCGCGCCCGCGACGCAGCCAAAGATAAACGGACGGCGGTTGGGTAGCGTCACGCCATACACGGCGGGTTCCGTAATACCGAAGATCCCGGCGGTGAACGCCGAGCCGGCCAGCACCTTAAGCTTCTTATCGCGCGCCCGCAGCAGGATACCCAGCGTCGCCCCCACCTGCCCCATAACGGCAGGCAGCAGCAGGGGCACCAGCGTGTCATGCCCGAGCACGCTCAGATTGTTGATCATCAGCGGCACCAGCCCCCAGTGCAGCCCGAAGATGACGCACACCTGCCAGACCGCGCCCATCAATCCGCCCGCAAGCCAGGGCACCAGGGCGTAAATGGCCTGATAGCCGTGCGCCAGCTGCTGGCTTAGCCAGGTGGCCGCCGGGCCAATCAGCAGGAACGTCAGCGGCACGGTGATGGCAAGGCAGAACAGCGGCGTAAAGAAGTTGCGCACCGCGGAAGGCAGGAGTTTATTGAAATGCTTCTCCAGCCAGCAGCTCACCCAGGCGGCGAAAATAATGGGGATCACCGACGAGCTGTAGTTAATAAAGGTAATGGGGATACCCAGAAAATGCTCGCCGGGCGCGCCGGGCTGGCTGGCCGCCTCAAACGCCTGCAGCGCGACGGGATGGGTAAGCGCGCCGCCAATCGCCATAGTGACAAAAGGGCTGCCGCCGAATTTCTTCCCCGCCGTGTAGCCAAGCACCAAAGGGAAGAAATAAAACAGCCCGTCGCTGGCCGCGAACCAAAGTTTGTAGGTCCCGCCTTCGGTTGCAAGCCAGCCGCAAACCACCGCCAGCGCCAGCAAACCTTTGAGAATACCGGAGGCGGCCATCACCCCAAGGAAGGGGGTGAAAATCGCCGAAACGATATCGATAAGCCGCCCCAGCACGCCGCTCTTCTCCTCCGCCTGCGGCGTTTGCTGCGCGCGATCGTCGCTCAGGGCCCGCCTCGTCGCATACCGCGTTGTAGACGTCGTGAACGTGATTGCCTATCACCACCTGAAACTGGCCGCCGCTTTCCACCACCATGATCACGCCCGGATTTTTCTTCAGCGCCGCCGCGTCCGCAAGCGTCCGGTCCTTCAGCCTGAAACGCAGCCTGGTAGCGCAGTGCACCAGGCCCGCTATATTTTCTCGCCCGCCCGTATGGGCCAGAATATCCTGCGCAAGTTCTTGATACTCCATAAATCATTCCTTTCACTTTTCGCCCGCAGGCGATGTGCGACTGAGTAAAATGCAAAAAAACCTGAGGCCGGCTTCCCGATGGGGAAACCAACGCTCAGGTTTTGCCTGCCGAAGCAGTAGCAATCCTTTTTTAAGAAGCCCTGCGGCCTTCTTTACGCACGCGTTCGATATGAATCGCGAGGAACATAATTTCTTCGGTCGTCAGCTCGCGCTGATATTCGGCGACCAGATGGCGGCCGATCTTTTCAGCGCAGCGCCAGGCGTGCGGGTAGTTATCCTTCACCGCGGCGTGCAGCGTGGCGTCATCGTCCGCCACGACGCGGCGGCTGAGCATTCGCTGGGCGAAAAACTTCAGGTGGGTGACAAACCGCTGATAGCTCAGGCTCTCCTCATCGTATTCAAGCGTAAGCTGGTACTTCACGATAGTGAGAATTTCCTGCATCACGCGCGTCACGTGCATCACTTCGGGCATTTCGCCGTCGAGCTGGGCGGTGACAAGATGCAGGGCGATAAAGCCCGCCTCATCTTCCGCCAGCCGCACGCCGAGGCGCTTTTCGATAATTACCCGCGCCTCCTGCCCCAGCAAAAACTCTTTCGGGTAAAGGCGCTTAATCTCCCACAGCAGCACGTTACGAACCGCCACGCCTTTTTTTTGCCGCTCGATGGCGAAGTGACAGTGGTCGGTCAGGGTGATGTACAGACTCTCCTGCAGCTTGCCCAGCCGCTGGCGCGACAGGTCAATAATGCGATCGCAGGTGGTCATCACCTCCAGCGGGATCTGGCTGAGCAGCTCGCTCAGGCGCGCGACCAGCTCATCGCTTTGCAGGGCAAAGACCTTCTCGATTTTGTCCCTTTCCAGGCTATCGCCGACGCGCCGCTGAAAGCCCAGCCCGCGCCCCATCACCACCTGTTCGCGCTGCTGCTCGTCCAGAATCACCACCACGTTGTTATTGAGTATTTTGGCGATTTTCATGGCTACCCCAGAAACAAAAAAACCTGACCTCCGGCAAGCGCCAGAAAATCAGGTTTTGCCTGCCACAGGCAGTAACAATCCAGTCAGGTGAAGCTATCATAAAGCTTGTATCGCTCAAGCCACGAAGGCGGAAAGCGTGACGGCGATCGCTTCCTTAATGGCCTATCTGGTCGCTGACTGTCCGGCAAAAAGCTGGCGATAGCGATCCTCAAACTGCGGGGCGTTCCATTCGCCGTCAAAAATCGTCCAGGTTATATATCCCCGGTTTAGCCAGCCCGTGTCGGTATCCGTATCCACCGGCGTCAGCACTTTCTCGCTCATGATTTGCTGCGCTTTGCCGTCCGGCAGAAGCCTATAGTAGTGCTGGGGCAGCGGATTACGCTCGTTTTCAACGAATTTTGTGCCGCGAACGTCGCT
The DNA here is from genome assembly GCF_051307045.1 of Dryocola mayonis. NCBI lineage: Bacteria > Pseudomonadati > Pseudomonadota > Gammaproteobacteria > Enterobacterales > Enterobacteriaceae > Dryocola > Dryocola mayonis. The sequence continues at coordinate 1,357,567 of NZ_CP150452.1, read as the reverse complement.
TTTTGCCAGCGCCGGATAGTTGATGCTTAATCCCGAGCCGGCGGGCATAACCGGCTCTCCCGGGCGCCAGTTTTTAGCCAGCGTATCCACCAGCCCGGCGACATAGTTTACGGAATCCGGCCAGTATTTGTGGGTAGAGGGCCAGCCCGCCTTCATCTCTTCTTCACTAAGGATGTAGCCGATGCTGGCGGCGATCGCCGGATAGCCGTAGCGCACCGCGCGGGCCGCCGCGCCGATGGTGCCGGAGTTAAGCTGCGCCACGCCGGTATTAGGGCCATCGTTTACGCCGGAGATAACCAGATCCACAGGCTGGTCTTTAAGGATGCCGAGCAGGCCGAAATCAACGGCATCCGCAGGCGTGCCCGGGAAGCAATAGCGCTTTTCCGCCACCTTTTTCACATCGAAAATCTTGTTCGGCTTAAAGGTTATCGCCGAACCGATGCCGCTTTGGTTGGTGGCCGGCGCCACCATCCACACGTCGTAGCCTTTCGCCGCGAGCTTATCCTGCAAGGAGGTGGTGCCCACGGATTCGCAGCCGTCGTCGTTGACCAGCAGAATACGCATCGCCCGCTCCGCCGCCTGGGCTCCTGTGGCGCTTAACAGTGCAACCAGCGCTACGGTAAGTTGTTTTTTCATGATTTCGACTCCCTATTATTATCATCAGAACAAGTTAAATTTATATTCCACGCGCACCGCCGCCCCTATGCCCTTAGCGCGATGAAAGGTTCGTTTATCATCCGTAAGCGACGGCGTTTTTTGCGAAGTTAATTTCCAGCCGTAGCTTGGTCCAAAGCCGGCAAAAATATTCAAGCCTTTAATCTGCGCAGGATCCCATGAAAAATAACCGCCATATTCCCATTCGGTTAACGGCACCTTTTCAAATTCCATACCAAAACCGTAATTGCCATAGACGCCCAGTGCTAAATCAGGCGATACGCGATACTGACTGTATAAATAAAGCATCTGCTCGCCGTCGTTGATATAGTCGTTGCCTTCGCCATCTGCCGGACTATTAAAAGCGCCGCGGGTATTCTTGCCTAAATGCCAGTAAAAATGTCCCAGGCCGTTATTAAGGTGCGCCTTCGTTTTTGACCAGCCTAGTCCTGATTCCGCAGCGCCGTACTGATAACCGACGAGCGCGTAAATATGCTGCGCATGGTCGGAATAACCGCGCGCGCCCTCCCATTCGCTGAGCCCTTTATTGTAATAGTACGCGCCGCGCGTCAGCAGGTTGAACTCCTCGGTTAAAGGCCAGGCCGCCGCGGCCTCAAGCCCATGGCGTAAGATATAGTCTTTGCTTTCCCCGGCAAACCAGGTGATTTTGCTGCCCTTAGCGGGCGTCCAGCTGAGTTCCCCGGTCGTAATATAATCAATCTTTTTATTGCTTTTGAGCGTCATAAAGCGGCGCTTTTCCGGTTCGTCCCGCTCCGAGAAACGGTTCACTATCGCGGCCCTGGCTCTGAAGCTGTCCCAGGCCAGCTCCGAGCTGATGCCTTCCCAGCTACTGGGCGCGGCGCGGCTGCGCGTGACGTTCAGGGCGCCGAATTTATAAAGCTGCTTCCAGCCGGCCCACAGGTAGAGATAGCGTTTCTCATCCCCCCAGCGGGCCTTGCCATAAAGCTGGCCGACCTTGTTGAACCCTTCGGCACGGCCGCGGTTGTCGCGCAACAGATCCCTGCCGTAGAAGGCCTCGTTAGCGTAGAGTTTAGCGACCCCGTACCAGGAGGCGTCGAGCCCCACCCGATCCCAGGCCCAGCCGCTTTGCCAGTCAAGGTGCATTGACTGGGCCCAGGCGTTCTGGTCGCCCACGCCCTGGTCGGCAAGCTGATCGGAGGTCATCAGCATCCAGACGTTTTTTAAGGTGAGATCCATGCGGCTGTTTTCCAGCAGGCCGCCGGTAGAAAAGCTCTTTGCGTCCGCAGTTGAAATAACCCCGCCGACGGTGGTTAATATAATCAGAGGTAAGAGTCTGGCGTATGAAAACATAATAAACGTCCTGTTGTTATCGCCCGCCGGTAAATAAAGCACCGGCATTAGCGCCGTCTTATTAGCGGTTCCCTTTACAGCATCACGCGATAAGAAAACTTATCGCTGAAAACAAGAGCCCTGCGCCGTTGGCGTAGTTTGTGAAAAGCAAAAAAAAACCTAACCCTCTTAGACCTTATAAGGTCCGTGAGAATTAGGTTTTGCCTGTTTATACAGTAACAACCCTGGATTTAATTTACCTGCACACCCTAACATCGGGATTATTAGTTAGCCAGTACGAAAAGCGCCCCGCTTCGCAAAATGTGAGCGATTTAACATCCAACGGTAATATTTTTGCCGTGTGTAATTAATTAATCTAACCCATCGCGAATAAATCGGCGCCGATGGGTAAGCTATTATCCTTTCGCTTAATTATAGTGCGGCTATTGCGCGCGCAATCTCGGACGAGGTTTTATAGGCTCTGATCTCGGCGAAGAGATCCGTCGCCTCGGCGTACTCTTTGCGTAAATAGCCAAGCCACTGTTTGATCCGCGCTACGTGGTACATGCCGGTATCGCCCTGCTTTTCGAGCCGGCTGTATTTTTGCAGCAGTCTAACCACCTCCGGCCACGGCATGCGCGGTTCGTTGTATTTAATGACCCTGCTCAGGTTCGGCACGTTCAGCGCGCCGCGCCCGATCATCACTGAATCACAACCGGTTGCCGCAAGGCAGTCCTGCGCGCTTTGCCAGTCCCAGATTTCACCGTTGGCGATCACCGGAATGGACAGCCGCTGGCGGATTTCGCCGATGGCCGCCCAGTTGATAAGCTCGGCCTTATAGCCGTCTTCTTTCGTGCGCCCGTGAACGACCAGCTCGGTGGCCCCGGCCTGCTGTACGGCATCGGCTATTTCAAACTGCCGCGTGCAGCACGCCCAGCCGAGGCGTATTTTTACCGTTACCGGCAGCTGCGCCGGCACGGCTTCACGCATGGCTTTAGCGCCGCGGTAAATCAGCTCCGGATCTTTAAGAAGCGTCGCCCCGCCGCCGCTGCCGTTCACCAGTTTGGACGGACAGCCGCAGTTGAGATCCACGCCCCATGAACCAAGCTCCACGGCGCGCGCGGCGTTTTCGGCCAGCCATTGCGGATACTGGCCGAGAAGCTGTACGCGCACCAGGGTTCCGGACGGCGTGCGGCTGCCGTGCAGCAGCTCCGGGCAGAGCTTATGGAAAGATTTTACCGGCAAAAGCTGGTCGACCACGCGCAGAAATTCGGTGATGCACAGGTCGTAGTCGTTCACTTCGGTAAGCAGTTCACGAACTAAAGAGTCGAGAACGCCTTCCATCGGCGCGAGGAGCACACGCATGAGTTATTCCGGTAAAAAAAAGAGGCGCTATGTTAGCGCCTCAATTTAAGTTGGCAAAGGTTTAGTTAGCCGCGGCGGGCTTGCGAGGCGGGCGACGACGACCGTTCGCACCGGCCGGCTTAGCTGCGCCATCGCCCTGAGGACGAGACTGACGACGCGGCGCGCTGCTGCGTTCGGACGGCGCGCTGCTGCCGTTGCCGCTGCGGCGTTGTCCCTGGCCCTGACCACCGCGACCGCCGCCGCGCTGCTGCTGGCGACCGTTGACGATAGGCTCGGCGGGAATCGACGGATCGACTTCGTAGCCCGGGATCGCCATACGCGGAACTTCGCGCTTCAGCAGACGTTCGATATCGCGCAGCAGCTTGTGCTCGTCAACGCAAACCAGCGACAGCGCCTGGCCCGTTGCAGCGGCGCGGCCGGTACGGCCGATGCGGTGCACGTAATCTTCCGGCACGTTCGGCAGCTCGTAGTTCACCACGTGCGGCAGCTCTTCGATATCCAGACCACGGGCCGCGATATCCGTTGCTACCAGCACGCGAATGCCGCCGTTTTTAAAATCGGCAAGAGCGCGGGTACGCGCGCCCTGGCTTTTGTTGCCGTGGATAGCGGCGGCGGTGATGCCGTCTTTACCCAGCTGTTCAGCCAGATGGTTGGCGCCGTGTTTGGTGCGCGTAAAGACCAGCACCTGCTGCCAGTTGCCCTCGCCTATCATCTGCGACAGCAGCTCTCTTTTACGTTTTTTATCAACGAAGTGAACGTGCTGGGTAATCTGTTCAGAGGCGGTGTTGCGGCGCGCCACCGACACTTCTTCCGGGTTATGCAGCAGCTTTTCCGCCAGGCCTTTGATTTCGTCGGAGAAGGTAGCGGAGAACAGCAGGTTCTGACGGCGGGCGGGCAGTTTGGCCAGCACGCGACGAATATCGTGGATAAAGCCCATATCCAGCATGCGGTCGGCTTCATCAAGCACCAGGATTTCGACCTGGTCGAGCTTCACGGCGTTCTGGTGTTCCAGATCCAGCAGGCGGCCGGGGGTTGCCACCAGCACGTCTACGCCGCTGCGCAGTTTCATCATCTGCGGGTTAATGCTTACGCCGCCGAAAACCACCAGCGAGCGGATATCTAAATATTTGCTGTAATCACGCACGTTTTCGCCGATCTGCGCGGCCAGCTCGCGGGTTGGCGTCAGGATCAGGGCGCGCACCGGGCGGCGGCCTTTGCCATGCGGCTGTTTGTCGACCAGATGCTGCAACAGCGGCAGGGTAAAGCCTGCGGTTTTGCCGGTGCCGGTCTGGGCGCTGGCCATCAGGTCGCGGCCTGCTAACACTACCGGGATCGCCTGGCGCTGGATGGGGGTAGGCTCACGATAGCCCTGCTCTTCCACCGCACGGAGAATATCAGCATTCAGGCCGAGAGAATCAAAAGACATAGGTACTCCAGAATCGCCCTGACCGCGAGGCGCGGTGTAGTTTCCAGGGGTTCATATGACGCCAGTCTCCTGGCGAGTAGAGGGGCACAAACCACGGTGCCGTAAGGGGCGCAGTGTAACATCTTTTGTGATGCTCCGCACAAATTCTCTTTTTTCCTCCGCTTCGCAGGATAAAGCCTTGGCTCTGGACAGGACTATGGTTGCCGCCTACTCTTAGTCAATCGATTGATTAACTTTTTTCAGAGGGCGATATGAACGCCACCCCTGCCCCCGTCACCTCCCGCGGTGAACAGGCTAAAAATACCCTGATTCAGGCCGCCATCGCTCAGTTCGGCGAATACGGGCTGCACGCCACCACGCGGGATATCGCCGCGCAGGCCGGGCAAAACATCGCCGCCATTACCTACTACTTCGGCTCGAAAGAAGAGCTGTATATGGCCTGCGCCCGGTGGATTGCGGATTTTATCAACCACAACTTTCAGCCGCACGTGCAAAGCGCCGAGGCGATTCTTAAACAGCCGCAGCCGGACCGGGCGCAGATCCGCGCGCTTATCCACACGGCCTGCGAACACCTGATTACCCTGCTTACCGCCGATGAAACGCTAAACCTGAGCAAATTCATCTCCCGCGAGCAGCTTTCGCCCACGCCCGCCTACCAGCTTATTCACGACCTGGTGATCGCCCCGATGCATACTCACCTCACCTGCCTGGTGGGCCGCTATAGCGGACGCGATCCCTTTGATACCGAAACCATTTTGCATACCCACGCCCTGTTAGGGCAGGTGCTCGCCTTCCGGCTGGGGCGCGAGACTATTTTATTACGCACGGGCTGGACGACCTTCGATAAGGCCTGCGTGCGGCAAATCAGCGACGTGGTGCTAAGCCAGGTCGATTTTATCCTGCAGGGATTATCCGTTGAGCGAGGGAGAACCTGAGATGAAAAACAAAAGGCCGGTTGTGGTCGGCATAGTGGTTATCGCGCTGCTGGCCGCCTGCGTCGGCGGCTGGCTGTGGTATCAAAGCGAGCGGGAAAAGCCGCTGACCCTCTACGGCAATGTGGACATCCGCACCGTGAATATGAGCTTCCGCGTCGGCGGGCGCCTGGCCGCGCTTGCGGTGGATGAAGGCGACGCCATCAAAGCCGGCGCAACGCTCGGCGAGCTGGATAAGGGCCCGTACCAGAACGCGCTGCAGCAGGCGGAAGCCAACGTGGCGGCGGCGCAGGCGAAGTTCGATCTGGTAATTGCCGGCTACCGCGACGAAGAGATCGCTCAGGCCGCAGCCCAGGTCAATCAGGCGCAGGCGGCATACGACTACGCGCAGAATTTCTATCAGCGGCAGCAGGGCCTGTGGGCGCGACGCGTTATTTCCGCCAACGATCTGGAAAACGCACGCTCTGCCAGCATCCAGGCAAAAGCCACGCTGAAAGCGGCGCAGGACAAGCTCAGCCAGTACCGCACCGGCAACCGGCCGCAGGAGATAGCCCAGGCGCAGGCCAGCCTGCAACAGGCCAAAGCGCAGCTCGCCCAGGCGCGGCTGGATTTACAGGACACCACGCTTATCGCTCCTTCCGACGGTACGCTGCTGACCCGCGCCGTCGAGCCCGGCAGCATGCTCAACGCCGGAAGCACGGTGCTGACGCTGTCTTTGACCCGCCCGGTTTGGGTACGCGCTTACGTCAACGAAGCCAGCCTGGGCCAGGCGCAGCCCGGCGCCGAAGTATGGATTTATACCGACGGCCGGCCGGATAAACCCTACCGCGGCAAAATCGGCTTCGTCTCCCCTACCGCCGAATTCACGCCTAAAACGGTTGAAACGCCCGACCTGCGCACCGACCTGGTCTACCGTTTGCGCATTATAGTCACCGACGCAGACGACTCGCTGCGCCAGGGCATGCCGGTCACCGTCAGCTTTAACGATGGGCGCCAGCATGAGCAGCAATGACGGCATCATCCGCCTGCACGGGCTGATGAAAAGCTTCCCGACGCTGGATAAGCCTGCGGTAGCAAGCCTGGACTGTGAAATTCGCGCGGGGGAAGTGACGGGCCTGGTTGGGCCGGACGGCGCAGGTAAAACCACGTTGATGCGCATGCTGGCGGGCCTGCTTAAGCCCAGCGAGGGAAGCGCGGAGGTTATCGGCCTGGATCCGATTAAAGACGACCGCGCCCTGCACGCCGTTTTGGGCTATATGCCGCAAAAATTCGGGCTGTATGAAGACTTAACGGTGATGGAAAACCTCACGCTGTACGCCGATCTGCGCGGCGTGACGGGCGAAGAGCGCGAAACGACGTTCAGGCGCCTGCTGGAGTTTACCTCTCTGGGGCCTTTCACCTCGCGTCTTGCCGGGAAGCTGTCCGGCGGCATGAAGCAAAAACTCGGCCTCGCCTGTACGCTGGTCGGCCAGCCAAAAGTTCTGCTGCTTGATGAGCCGGGCGTCGGCGTAGACCCGATTTCGCGCCGCGAGCTTTGGCAGATGGTGCACGAGCTGGCGGGCGAAGGGATGCTGATTTTGTGGAGCACCTCGTATCTTGACGAAGCCGAACAGTGCCGCGACGTGCTGCTGATGAACGAAGGCGAGCTGCTTTATCACGGCGCGCCGAAGGAGCTTACGCAAAAAATGGCCGGTCGTTCGCTGCTGGTAAGCCACGGCGAGGAAAACAACCGTAAGCTGCTGCAGCGGGCGCTGAAGCTGCCGCAGGTCAGCGACGGCGTGATTCAGGGGCGTTCGGTACGTTTAATCCTCGCCAAAGACGCCCGCCTCGCAGAGCTGGCCGAAGCGCTGGATTTATCTGCTGAACATATCGTCCAGACCGAGCCGCGATTTGAAGATGCCTTTATCGACCTGCTGGGCGGCGCGGGGGAGCAGGAGTCGCCGCTCGGCGCAATTCTGCATAGCGTGGAAGGCAGCCACGATGAAACGGTGATTGAAGCCAGACAGCTGACCAAAAAATTCGGTGATTTTGCCGCAACCGACCACGTCGATTTTACCGTGCAGCGCGGCGAAATCTTCGGGCTGCTTGGGCCAAACGGCGCGGGGAAATCCACCACCTTCAAAATGATGTGCGGGCTGCTGGTGCCAACCTCCGGTAAAGCGCTGGTGCTGGATATGGATTTAAAAACCAGCTCGGGCAAAGCGCGCCAGCACCTTGGCTATATGGCGCAAAAATTTTCCCTCTACGGCAACCTGACGGTTGAGCAGAACCTGCGGTTTTTCTCCGGCGTGTACGGCCTGCGGGGCAAGGCGCAGGAAGAGAAAATTAGCCGCATGAGCGAGGCGTTTAACCTGCGGCCGATTTTTAACAGCCAGACGGACTCCCTGCCGCTCGGCTTTAAGCAGCGCCTGGCGCTCGCCTGCTCGCTGATGCACGAGCCGGATATCCTGTTCCTTGATGAGCCCACCTCGGGCGTTGACCCCATTACCCGCCGCGAATTCTGGCTGCATATCAACAGCATGGTGGAAAAAGGCGTTACCGTGATGGTCACCACGCACTTTATGGACGAGGCGGAGTACTGCGACCGCATCGGGCTGGTCTATCGCGGAAAGCTTATCGCCAGCGGCACGCCGGACGATCTTAAACGGCAGGCGGCGGGCGACGAGCAGGCCGACCCGACCATGGAGCAGGCGTTTATCACCCTGATAAACCAGTGGGATAAGGAGCATGACCATGAGCGGGCATAATCCTTTTGTTTCATGGCGGCGCGTGCGCGCGCTGTGCGTGAAGGAAACGCGTCAGATTGTGCGCGATCCGAGCAGCTGGCTGATTGCGGTAGTGATCCCCCTGCTGCTGCTGTTTATTTTCGGCTACGGCATCAACCTGGATTCCAGCCGCCTGCACGTTGGCGTACTGCTGGAGCAGCAAAGCGAGGAGGCGCTGGACTTCGCCCATGCCGTCAGCGCCTCGCCCTATATTCAGCCGACCATCAGCGATAATCGCCATGAGCTGATTCAGCTGATGCAGGCGGGAAAAATTCGCGGCATGGTGGTTATCCCCACCGATTTTGCGCAGAACATGGCGCGCGCGGGGGCGACGGCGCCGGTTCAGATTATTACCGACGGCAGCGAACCGAACACCGCCAACTTTGTGCAGGGCTATATGGAAGGCATCTGGCAAATCTGGCAGCAGCAGCGTGCGGAAGACCGGGGAGAAAGCTTTGCGCCGCCGATCGACGTGCAGCTGCGCTACTGGTTTAACCCCGCGGCCATCAGCCAGCATTTTATTATTCCAGGGGCGATAACCATCATTATGACGGTGATCGGCGCCATCCTCACCTCGCTGGTCGTCGCCCGCGAATGGGAGCGCGGCACCATGGAGGCCCTGCTCTCCACCCAGATAACGCGCACCGAACTATTGCTGTGCAAGCTGCTGCCGTATTACGTGCTCGGCATGCTGGCGATGCTGCTGTGTATGCTGGTGTCGGTGTTTATTTTAGGCGTGCCCTACCGCGGCTCGCTGCTGCTTTTGTTTCTTATCACCAGCCTGTTTTTGCTCAGCACGCTCGGCATGGGGCTGCTGATTTCCACCATTACCCGTAACCAGTTTAACGCCGCCCAGGTGGCGTTAAACGCCGCGTTTCTGCCGTCGATTATGCTGTCGGGCTTTATCTTCCAGATTGACAGCATGCCCGCAATTATTCGCGCGGTGACCTATGTTATCCCCGCGCGCTACTTCGTCAGCACGCTGCAAAGCCTGTTCCTCGCGGGAAATATCGCCGCCGTGCTGGTGGTCAACGTGCTGTTTTTGATTGCCTCGGCGGTGATGTTTATCGGCCTGACGGCCATAAAAACCCGGCGTCGCCTCGATTAAGGGAAAGCTATGTTTCATCGACTATGGACCTTGATTCGCAAAGAGCTGCAGTCCCTGCTCAGAGAACCGCAGACCCGCGCCATTCTGATTCTGCCGGTGGTGCTGCAGGTGGTGCTGTTTCCCTTTGCCGCAACGCTTGAAGTCACCAACGCCACCATTGCGATTTACAACGAGGACAACGGCAGCCACTCCGTCGAGCTGACGCAGCGCTTTGCGCGCGCAAAAGCCTTTAAGCACGTGCTGCTGTTAAAGAGCCCGCAGGAAATACAGCCGACCATCGACAACCAGAAAGCGCTGCTGCTGATTCGCTTCCCGGCGGATTTCTCACGCAATCTTGTGGCGGGCCAGCCCGCAAAACTGCAGATTATTTTAGACGGGCGCAACTCCAACAGCGCCCAGATTGCCGCCAATTATCTGCAGCAGGTGGTGAAGAACTACCAGCAGGAGCTGATGACCGGGCGGCCGTCGCCGAACAACAGCGAGCTGGTGGTGCGCAACTGGTATAACCCAAATCTGGATTACAAATGGTTCGTGGTGCCGTCGCTTATCGCCATGATCACCACCATCGGCGTGATGATTGTGACGTCGCTGTCCGTTGCCCGCGAGCGCGAGCAGGGCACGCTCGATCAGCTTCTGGTCTCGCCCCTTGCCACCTGGCAAATCTTTGTCGGCAAAGCCGTGCCCGCGCAGATTGTCGCCATCGGGCAGGCCACTATCGTGCTGGGGGTAGGCATCTGGGGGTATCACATCCCGTTTTCCGGCTCGGTGCTGCTGTTTTACTTCACCATGCTGATTTACGGGCTGTCGCTGGTTGGCTTTGGGCTGCTGATCTCAGCGCTGTGCTCAACGCAGCAGCAGGCTTTTATCGGGGTATTCGTCTTTATGATGCCGGCGATACTGCTGTCGGGCTACGTATCGCCGGTGGAGAACATGCCGGTATGGCTGCAGGATTTAACCTGGATAAACCCCATCCGGCATTTCACCGACATTACGAAACAGATTTACCTGAAGGATGCGAGTTTTGACATCGTCTGGGGAAGCGTGTGGCCGCTGCTGGTCATCGCGGCCGTCACCCTGTCAGCGGCGTACTGGATGTTTCGACGCAAAATTGCCTGATTTATCTTTGGCAAGCAGGGAGTAGATGGCGGGTCCGGCAATCATCACCAGGCCTGCCGCGGCGATCAGCAGATTGCTTTGCACCACGCGCGAAAGCAGCCACAGGGCGATCATCGCCGATCCGAAGTACCAGGTGGTGGTCAGCTCTTCAAGGAAGTCGCCGATATCGCGCAGCCTGCCGCTGTGGAAACGCTGCAGGACGAACATGGCAATCACCGTCACCACATAAAGCAGACACAGGCCCACGCCGACCGGGATAAGAGCCTTCATTTTCCAGCCTGCCAGCAAAGCAACCACGACCATAAAATGCAGCATAATCTGCCAACAAGTCAGGCCGGTTGTCACCTGTACGCGCTGTTGCCACCTCATGTTTTCACTCCTGGCATATTTTTTCCTGTCTTTGAGAGTACGCCAGTGTACGGAAAATTCCGCAAGCCGCCCTCTTTTTGTGACAAAGACTACACTTTATTTTCATCAGGATAACTAAAAGACCGGGAGCGGCATGGCACATCAGACTCCGCGCTTTTCCTTTAAAGTGCTTACGATAAATACACACAAAGGCTTCACCACCTTTAACCGACGTTTTATTTTGCCAGAGCTTCGCGATGCGGTGCGTACGGTAGCGGCAGATATCGTCTGCCTGCAGGAAGTGATGGGCGCGCACGAGGCCCCATTCCGTACGCTTCGAAAACTGGCCGCAGACCAGCCACTATGAATTTCTGGCCGATACGGTATGGAACGATTTCGCCTATGGGCGCAACGCCGTTTATCCGGAGGGGCATCACGGCAACGCCGTGCTTTCCCGTTTCCCTATCACCCAGTTTGATAATCGCGACATCTCCGTGGAAGGCCATGAAAAACGAGGCATGCTGCATTGCCAGATGACGGTGCCGGAGCAGGATATCCACGTGCACGTGATTTGCGTACACCTTGGGCTGCGCGAGGAGCACCGTCAGGAGCAGCTCAACATGCTGTGCGATCTGGTAAACAATTTGCCCGCAGGCGATCCTGTAGTAGTGGCGGGCGATTTCAACGACTGGCGGCAAAAGGCTAATCGCCTGCTGAAAAAAGAAGCCGGCCTCGATGAGGTCTTTACCCGCGCCTACGGCCGCCCCGCGCGTACTTTTCCGGCCGGGCTGCCGCTTTTACGCCTGGACAGAATTTACGTCAAACACGCTCACGTCAGCGCGCCTTCGACCCTCAACCTGCGTCAATGGCGCCACCTGTCCGATCATGCCCCGCTCGCCGTGGAGATACATATATGAAAAATAACTGGCGCGACGGCAACCGCATTGAACTGCTGGAAAACGGCGATCGGTTTTTCCCGGCGGTTTTCGAAGCGATTAGCAATGCCCGCAGCAAAGTGATTCTGGAAACGTTCATCTGGTTTGAAGATGAGGTAGGCAAGCAGCTTCATAAAGCGATCCTCGACGCCGCGCGACGCGGCGTCAGCATCGAGGTGCTGCTTGACGGCTACGGCTCGCCGGATCTCAGCGAGAGCTTTGTCAGCGAACTGACCACCGCCGGGGTAATGTTCCGTTACTACGATCCGCGCCCGCCGCTTTTTGGCATGCGCACCAACGTGTTCCGCCGCATGCACCGCAAAATCGTGGTGGTGGATGGCGAAATAGCCTTCGTGGGCGGAATTAACTACTCCGCCGAGCACATGATTGATTACGGTCCGCAGGCCAAACAGGACTACGCCGTAAAAGTTGAAGGCCCGGTAGTCGAAGATATCTATCAGTACGTGATTTCCAACCTGCCGGGGCACGAAGAGCCCGGAAGCTGGTGGAGACGACGTCGCAACCGGGCGCATGAGAACCTCACGCCGGGTGAAGCGCAGGCGCTGTTCGTCTGGCGCGATAACAACCAGCATCGCGACGATATTGAGCGCTATTACCTGAAGATGCTCAGCAATGCGAAGCAGGAAGTGATTATCGCCAACGCCTATTTCTTCCCCGGCTATCGCCTGCTGCACGCCATGCGCAGCGCCGCGCGCCGTGGGGTAAAAGTGAAGCTGGTGGTGCAGGGCGAGCCGGATATGCCGATTGTGCGAGTCGGCGCGCGCCTGCTGTACAACTATCTGGTGAAATCCGGCGTGGAGGTTTATGAATACACCCGCCGGCCGCTGCACGGCAAAGTGGCCATTATGGATGACCACTGGGCCACCGTCGGCTCCAGCAACCTCGACCCGCTCAGCCTGTCGCTGAACCTTGAGGCGAACCTGATTATTTACGACCAGCAGTTCAATACCACTTTACGCGACAACCTTAACGGCCTTATCGCCCACGACTGCCAGCAGGTGGACGAGTCCATGCTGCCAAAACGCACCTGGTGGAATCTGGGAAAAAGCGTTCTCGCGTTCCACTTCTTACGCCACTTCCCGGCACTCGTGGGCTGGCTGCCCGCGCATACCCCTCGGCTGTCGCAGGTTTTGCCTCCCGTGCAGCCAGAAATCGAGACGCAGGACAGGGTTGAAACGGATAATCAGGGAGTGAAATTCTGATGGCACATGCGCATCCTAAATGGCGAAAAGCCAGGAAGATCCTCACCTGGCTGTTTTTTATCGCCGTCATCGTCCTGCTGGTGGTTTACGCCACCAGGGTTGACTGGGAAGAGGTCTGGAAGGTTATCAGCAACTACAACCGTCTGGTGCTGTTTAGCTGCATCGGGCTGGTGATTTTAAGCTACCTGATTTACGGCTGTTACGATCTGCTGGCGCGCTCTTATTGCGGGCATAAGCTGGCGAAGCGGCAGGTGATGCTGGTGTCCTTTATCTGCTACGCCTTTAACCTGACGCTCAGCACCTGGGTTGGCGGCATCGGCATGCGCTACCGCCTTTACTCACGGCTGGGGCTACCAGGCAGCACCATTACGCGCATTTTTTCCCTCAGTATCTCAACCAACTGGCTTGGGTATATTCTGCTGGCGGGGGTGATTTTCACCATCGGCGTGGTGCAGCTGCCGGAGCACTGGTATATCGATGAAGGCACCCTGCGCATTCTGGGCGTCGTTCTGCTGGCCATCATCGCGGTGTATTTGTGGTTCTGCGCCTTCGCCAAACATCGCCACGCCACCATTCGCGGACAGCGCCTGGTGCTGCCATCGTTTAAATTCGCGCTTGCGCAGATGGCTATCTCCAGCGCCAACTGGATGGTGATGGGGGCGATTATCTGGCTGCTGCTGGGCCAGGAGGTAAACTATTTCTTTGTGCTCGGCGTCCTGCTGGTCAGCAGCATCGCCGGGGTTATCGTGCATATCCCCGCGGGGATTGGCGTGCTGGAGGCGGTCTTTATCGCGCTGCTGGCAGGAGAACATGTCAGTCACGGCACTATTATTGCCGCCCTTCTGGCCTACCGCCTGCTGTATTTTATCGCCCCGCTGCTGCTGGCGATCCTGTGCTACCTGTGGCTGGAGAGCCGGGCGAAGAAGCTGCGGGCGAAAAATGAGAAGACGATGGAGATGAATTAATTTTTCCCCTGATTCTATCTGATACGGTTTTCACTCTGGTTAACATAGCCAGAGTGAAAACAAACAGGTTAAAAATGTTTTTTTCATCGGGTAATACTTACCCCTTCCTGTTTAAAAACATAAATTTTCTTTATTCACTTATCAAATAACAACCTGCGGAGAATATAGCTTTTTTCCCTATTTACGCTTTAAATGACAGCCTGTTGGATCACGCAAGCGTTGAGAATGTCAGCCACTACCTGTGGGCGCACTGCGGTAGATCTGCACCACTACGCTATCTGGCAAAGCGTATGCAGCTAACGTCACAACATCCTTCGAATTCTCAATTCGCCAGCATTCTGCTTCAGCATCACATTGCGCCTGTGGTTTATATCCCACAGAAATCAGATAGTCGCGAATCTTACGGGTATCGGTAGTGCCATAAAATTTCACGGTAAAGACATGAGCCTGTGGGCCGCTGATATTTCCGAACTCAAAAGTATAGTTTTTGGTGATGCGCGGCATTTTTTTTAGCAGTTCGGGCGTGTAATGCTCATACTCCCTTTTATCCTGTTGGGTGTAATGCGCGCTGCTGGCGAATTCCATTTTCAGGTACGGCCCACGCAAAAAAGAACGCCGCGCTAATGACGATAACCGCACAAGCCAGCATCCTGAGAAACTTTTTCAACATCCTGCCCTGCCATTACCCGCGCCAGAGATGACAATTGCTTTATCACGCCCGGGACCAATTATGCTTTCGGGTATATCAACCACTTCGTTGTTCAGGAAAACGGCTTGAGAACCATCCTGTATTTTCCCACCTTTACTCATCCTGAATATCCCTCCATTTCAATAAATAAGCCCAATACCTGGCTAAGAGCGCAGGCTGGCTGCCTCTGAATATGTTTTTATTTGATGAACTTGTAAACAGCGCAAAGGGAGGATCAATCTTAAAATTGCTGGCGGCGCAAGAAGGGAATAAACACCGGGGAAACGGCCTTCATCCTGCGCCCGCTGTGGGAGCAGGATGAAGACGAAATGAAATTAACGACGGTTGCCGAAAATACGCAGCAGCATCAGGAACAGGTTGATAAAGTCCAGATACAGCGTCAGCGCGCCAAGGATGGAGTACTTACGCATATTTTGCGTATCGCGCGCGTCGATCTGCTCGCCGATATTTTTCAGCTTCTGCGTGTCGTAAGCCGTCAGGCCAACGAACACAATCACGCCGATATAGGTTACCGCCCACATCAGCGCGGTGCTTTTCAGCCAGATATTCACCAGCGAAGCCAGCACGATGCCGATTAACGCCATAAACAGCATATTGCCGAAACCGCTCAGGTCACGCTTGGTGGTGTAGCCATACAGGCTCATGGCGCCGAACATGCCGCCCGCCACCACGAAGGTGCTGGCAATGGACGAGTAGGTATAGACGATAAAGATGCTGGAAAGGGTCAGCCCCGTCAGCGCGGAGTAAAGCATAAACAGCGTGGTCGCCATGCCGGCGCTTAGCCTTTGCACCAAGCCGGAGAGCACAAATACCAGCGCCAGCTGGGCGATGATCAGCCCAAAGAAGGTGATTTTGCTGGAGAAGACAAACTCCATCACCGCCGGTGTGTTAGCGGCGTACCAGGCGACAAACGCGGTCAGCAACAGCCCGCAGGTCATCCAGCCGTAAACCTGCGCCATGTATGCCTGCAGGCCGGTACGCGCCTGCTGCACGATTGTGTCATTGGAGCGGGGGAATCGATCCATGATGCTACCTCTGTTAAGTGCGTTAACCTGATTTCAGGCTTAAAAGCCTACCATGCTTAAGATTAACACAACTCCATGAGGGTGCCTCCTACCAGCGTTTAGCCGCCTGCTTATCGCTTTCCCGCGCTTCCACCCAGCGTTCCCCTTCCGGCGTGGCTTCGCGCTTCCAGAACGGCGCGCGCGTTTTCAGATAATCCATAATAAACTGCGCGGCTTCAAACGCCGAACTGCGGTGCGCGCCGGTGACGCCGACAAAAACGATTTCATCCCCCGGCCACAGTTCACCGATGCGATGAATAACCGAAACACGCTGCAGCGGCCAGCGGGCGCGAGCCTCGCCGATGATTTCCGCCAGCGCTTTCTCCGTCATTCCCGGATAGTGTTCAAGGGTAAGCGCGCTGACGCTGTCGCCAAGGTTGTGATTGCGAACCTTGCCGGTAAAAGTGACCACCGCGCCGTCCTCATCGCACTGCGACAGCCAGAGGTACTCATCGCCCACGTTGAAATTTTCATGGCTTACGCGAATACGGGTGTTTTCCATCTCGTCAGCCTCCGGTAACCGGTGGAAAGAAAGCGACCTCGTCGCCGTCCGTCAGAGGATGATCGAAGCTCACCAGCGTCTGGTTAACCGCGGCGAGCAGTTTGCCGGACTCAAGCGCCAGCGCCCAGCGATCGCTTTTAGCCGCCAGCCCGCTACGCAGTTGCTCAACGTTGGCGTATGCCGCGTCGAGCTGCAGGCTGTCGCAGCCCACCAGCTCACGCACCTGGGCGAAAAACAGAACGTTAATCATCGGTTTGCACCTTAAAATCGCCAGATTTGCCGCCGCTTTTCGCCAGCAGGCGAACCGGGCCAATCACCATATCCTTCTGCACGGCTTTGCACATATCGTAGATGGTTAACGCCGCAACGGACGCGGCCGTCAGCGCCTCCATTTCGACGCCGGTTTTGCCCGTCAGGCGGCAGACGGCCTCAATGCGCACGCGATTGTGCTGCGGCTCGGCTTCAAGGGTGACTTCAACTTTGCTCAGCAGCAGCGGATGGCACAGCGGGATCAGCTCCCAGGTACGTTTCGCCGCCTGAATGCCGGCGATGCGCGCGGTGGCGAAAACGTCGCCTTTATGATGGCTGCCCTCGACGATCATCGCGAGGGTTTGCGCCTGCATGGTGACAAAGGCTTCCGCACGGGCTTCACGGACGGTTTCAGTTTTGGCTGAGACATCCACCATGTGCGCTTCGCCGGCGGCGTTAATATGGGTCAGTTGCGACATAGTTTATTTCTTGATGTGTGGATAGAAGTTACAGGGGCGCTGGCGCGCGTCCAGCTGCTGCACGATGATATTTTCCCAGGCGGTGCGGCAGGCTTTCGTCGAGCCGGGCATGGCGAAAATCAGCGTGCGGTTGGCAAGGCCCGCGACCGCACGGGACTGCAGCGTGGAAGTGCCGATCTCTTCATAAGAGAGCATGCGGAACAGCTCGCCAAAGCCTTCGATTTCGCGGTCAAACAGCGGCAGCAGCGCTTCCGGAACCTGATCGCCTTCGGTAAAGCCGGTGCCGCCGTTGATCAACACGACCTGCACTTCCTCGCTTGCGATCCATTGGGAAACCCGGGCGCGGATCGCATAGCGGTTTTCTTTTACGATGGCTTTATCCACCACCTCATGACCCGCTTCGGTTGCGCAGTCACGCAGGTAGTGGCCAGAGGTGTCTTCGTCTTCGCCACGACGGCTGGAGACGGTCAAAATGGCAATACGTGCCGGGATAAACGTTTCGCTTACCTGACTCATACTTTTTCTCCTTGTTGTTGACGCTATCCACCAATATAGGACAGGTTCCGGGTGATGCCGGTATGACCGTCATGCAGGAAATGGGTTTGTTTCTTCCGGGCGAGCGCCGAGGAAATACGCGCTTTGAGCTCTTCACCTTGTTCATCGTTCGCCAGCAAATCACGCAGCGAGATGCCGCCGTCGCCGAACAGGCACAGATGAAGGTTGCCTACGGACGACACGCGCAGGCGATTACAGCTTGCGCAGAAGTCTTTTTCATACGGCATGATAAGGCCGATTTCGCCTTCGTAGTCCGGGTGGCAAAAGACCTGCGCCGGGCCATCGCTGCGGCCACGAAGCTTGTGCACCCAGCCGCGCCGCACAAGCTGGTCGCGGATGGTGGTGCCGGAAATATGGTATTTACGGAAGAGTTCGCCGCCGTCGCCGGTTTCCATCAGCTCGATAAAGCGCAGTTGGACAGGACGAGGCTTGATCCATGCAAGGAAGGTGTCCAGCTCATGGCTGTTAACGCCGCGCATCAGCACCGTATTGACCTTAACGCGCTCAAAACCGGCGGCGAAAGCGGCGTCGATGCCGTCCATTACCTGGCGGAATTTATCCTGGCCGGTGATGGCGTGAAACTGACGGGCGTCCAGGCTGTCAACGCTGACGTTCACCGCGCTAAGGGCCCGCCTCCTTCCACTGCTGAATATCTCTTGCCAGGCGGTAGCCGTTCGTCGTTACGGCAAGCTGGCGAATCGCCGGGTTTTCACGCACGGCGGCGATGATTTCCGTAAAGTCGCGGCGCAAAGAGGGCTCGCCGCCGGTCAGGCGTACCTTTTCGGTGCCCAGAGCGGCAAAGGCGCGGGTAACGCGGCGAATTTCATCGACGTTAAGGAAGCTTTTGTTCGCCACGCCGTGCGGTTTATAGCCATCCGGCAGGCAATAGTTACAGCGAAAATTGCAAACGTCGGTGATCGACAGGCGCAGATAGAAAAACTTGCGTGCGAACGCATCGGTCAGTTGAGGAGCCATATACACCTTTCCAAATACGGGAGATGCAGGCATTTCTTTCTGCACCCTGGTGACCGGGAGGGTCACGGCCAAAGCACCCTATCTTGCGACTTAGGTCCGAAGGCTTAGTGTGTGTTCGAACGATAGTAGCGCGTGATGGCAGCGCACGCCATAGCAGCTTTCGTTATATAAATCTATACATAACGAACTAATCGCTCAATTTCGCCACAGAGTACGCGAAAAGCGAACTTTTACCTTGATATATATCATTATCGCCGGTCCCCGCATCGTCTTTTCGGCGCTTTTACGCTACCTTAAGCCGGAAAGTTCGTCATAAGGAATAGCTATGCGCAGTCGCACCTTTGCGGATCTCGATCGGGTGGTGGCCCTCGGCGGCGGCCACGGTCTCGGCCGGGTCATGTCTTCCCTCTCCTCTTTAGGATCCCGCCTGACAGGCATCGTGACCACGACCGATAACGGCGGGTCGACCGGCCGTATTCGGCGTTCTGAAGGCGGCATCGCCTGGGGGGATATGCGTAATTGTTTAAACCAGTTAATTACCGAGCCCAGCGTCGCTTCGGCCATGTTTGAGTACCGTTTCGGCGGTAACGGCGAACTTTCCGGGCATAACCTTGGAAATCTGATGTTAAAGGCGTTGGATCACCTGAGCGTGCGGCCGCTGGAAGCCATTAATCTGATTCGTAACCTGCTGAAAGTCGACGCGCTGCTTATTCCCATGTCGGAGCAGCCGGTCGATTTGATGGCCACCGACGCAGACGGCCATTTTATCTACGGAGAGGTCAACATCGACCAGCTTTCCTCTCCGCCTCAGGAGCTGATGCTGTATCCGAAAGCCCCCGCCACCCGCGAAGCGGTGGAAGCCATTGCCGAAGCGGATCTTATTCTGATTGGCCCGGGCAGCTTTTACACCAGCCTGATGCCGCTTCTGCTGCTGGAAGATATGGATCAGGCGCTCAGGCGCACGCCGGCGCCGGTGGTTTACATCGGCAACCTGGGGCGTGAGCTTAGCGTAGCCGCAGCCAGCCTGACGCTAAAAGAGAAGCTGGAAATCATGGAGCAACGGGTGGGAAAAAGAATTATCGATGCGGTAGTGGTAGGCCCCCACGTTGATGTTTCAAGCGTTATCGGGGATCGGGTGGTGATTCAGGAGCAGCTGGAGGCCAGCGATATTCCCTATCGCCATGATCGGGTCCTGCTGCGCCAGGCGCTGGAAAAAGCGGTGCAGAAACTGGGTTAACGGAAGGGAAAGCCCGTGGAGGGGGACAGGCGGAGGGCGCTTATCCCCTACAAGAGCTTTCACTTCGGTAATAATTGCGCAGGTCGGGTAAGCGCCCGCGTCCAGGCCTACGACGCGGCGATAAACAAGTCGCGCAGCTGGTGCAGCTGGTCGCGAACCAGCGCGGCCTGTTCGAACTCCAGGTTCTGGGCATGCTCCAGCATCTTCGCTTCCAGCTGATGAATTTTCTGCTGCAGCGCTTTGGGCGTAAGCAGCACTTCATCTTCCTCAACGATTTTCGCCTTGCCGCGGCCTTTGGTTTTCATTTTCGAGACCGACTCGCCCAGCGCCAGAATATCGACCACCTTCTTGTTCAGGCCCTGCGGAGTAATGCCGTTCTCTTCGTTATAGCGCTGCTGCTTCTCGCGGCGACGCTCCGTTTCGCCAATCGCTTTCGCCATTGACGGCGTAATTTTGTCGCCGTACAGAATGGCTTTACCGTTCACGTTACGCGCCGCACGGCCGATGGTCTGAATCAGCGAACGTTCGGAACGCAGGAAGCCCTCTTTGTCGGCGTCCAGAATCGCCACCAGCGAGACTTCAGGCATATCCAGCCCTTCGCGCAGCAGGTTAATGCCCACCAGCACGTCGAACTCGCCAAGGCGCAAATCGCGGATGATTTCCATACGCTCTACCGTGTCGATATCCGAGTGCAGATAGCGCACCCGCTCGCCGTGCTCTTCGAGGTATTCCGTAAGATCCTCGGCCATGCGTTTGGTCAGCGTCGTCACCAGCACGCGCTCGTTGATTTCGACGCGTTTACGGATCTCGGAAAGCAGATCGTCAACCTGGGTGCCGACGGGGCGCACTTCGATTATCGGATCCAGCAGGGCCCGTTGGGCGCACGACCTGATCGACGATGTCGCCGCCGGATTTTTCCAGCTCGTAATTGCCAGGCGTCGCCGAAACATAAATCGTCTGCGGCGCCAGCGCTTCGAACTCTTCGAACTTCAGCGGGCGGTTGTCCAGCGCGGAAGGAAGACGGAAACCGTACTCCACCAGCGTCTCTTTACGCGCCCGGTCGCCGCGATACATGCCGCCTATCTGCGGAATGGTGACGTGGGATTCGTCCACCACCAGCAGCCCGTCCGCCGGCAGGTAATCAAACAGCGTCGGCGGCGGCTCGCCCGGCCCGCGGCCGGAGAGGAAGCGCGAGTAGTTTTCCACCCCCGAGCAGTAGCCCAGCTCGTTCATCATCTCTAAATCGAACTGCGTACGCTGGGTTAAGCGTTGCTCTTCGAGCAGTTTGTTGTTGGCCAGCAGGATTTTTCGCCTGTCCGCCAGCTCGTCTTTGATCTCTTCCATCGCCTGCAGAATGCGTTCGCGCGGCGTAACGTAGTGCGTTTTCGGGTAGACGGTGAAGCGCTGGATAGCCTGATCGACCTGGCCGGTCAGCGGATCGAACAGCGACAGCCGCTCCACCTCTTCGTCAAACAGCTCCACGCGCAGCGCCATATCGTCCGACTCCGCCGGGAAGATATCGATGACTTCGCCGCGCACGCGGAAGGTGCCGCGCTGGAATGCCTGATCGTTGCGGGTATATTGCAGTTCGGTAAGGCGACGCAGAATGGAGCGCTGATCGATAATCATCCCCTTGGTGAGATGCAGCATCATTTTCAGATACAGATCGGGGTCGCCCAGGCCATAGATCGCGGACACCGACGCCACGACGATAACGTCGCGGCGCTCAAGCAGCGCCTTGGTGGCCGACAAACGCATCTGTTCAATATGTTCGTTAACCGAGGAGTCCTTTTCGATAAAGGTATCGGAGCTGGGTACGTACGCTTCCGGCTGATAGTAGTCGTAGTAAGAGACAAAAAATTCCACCGCGTTGTCAGGGAAGAACTCTTTCATTTCGCCGTAAAGCTGCGCCGCAAGCGTTTTGTTCGGCGCCAGCACCATGGTCGGGCGCTGCAAATCCGCAATCACGTTTGCCACGGTAAAGGTCTTACCTGACCCGGTCACCCCCAGTAACGTCTGATGGGCAAGTCCGTCTTCCAGACCCTCTTCAAGACGCCGTATGGCATCGGGCTGATCGCCGGAGGGTTTGAATGCAGAATTAAGTTTGAACGCTTTACTCATTGAGTTGCTACCTGAGGAAGAAACTAGCGGGCCGGAGGATAATTTTACTCCGCACGGGGATTTTTGCCAGTAAATAATACTGGATGAAAAACCAGTATGTTATAAACTGACGGTGGTTATCGACCAAAATCTCGCGCTGGCCTGCGCGCAATTTCGCCAAAGACGGAATTAAACGCCAGGTGCTGGCGGTTATCCCCAGATTTTTTTGGTTCTTTAACTTTGTCAAGCAGCGTAATGAAAGTGAGACATTCTTCTGTGTCACTTTCATTACACGGATTGATTTTATTTAACTAACTAATTTAAAAGGGATATTTCCAAAAGACCGGTTTCGCGTCAATTTGCGCGCAGGCCGCGCCCGCTCTCGCTTACGGTTAGTTTTCTAACTCTAATGCACAAGGTTATCCACAGGAATAGTGGATAAGTGCATCCAGCCCTTGAGGGTCGCCGCCCGCAAATAACCCCTTTTTTAATATGCGCGCCCTGAAAAAAATTTTTCCCATCTATTTTTGATTTTTATCGCCTTATTCTGCTTTGTCCCGGCAAGGGTGAAGACGCTCACAAAACGGTCATTTTCCCCGGCTTTTTTGCCGTTTTGTGCACCAAAAACGCGAGCGCAAAAGCACTGACAAAGTGCAGCGCGGCGGCAAAGCTGTGCGTATCAGATTTTTTTCATGCTTATTTATGAGGCTATTCTCAAATTTGCCATCTTCCTGCTACCTGTGCATGAGATGGCAAGGGAATTGCACAATCCCTCAGAAGAACCTCGCCCCGGTGTCGGGAGCAGGCTGGATGCCGCAGCGAATGGGGGTTTATTGCAGGCAAAAGCGCGCAAAGTGGCTTCAGATATTTAACCCTGTCGTGAGGAGAGGACATATGTTGAGTTTACGCGCCGTGAACCAGTTTTATGGTGAGAGCCATATTTTATGGAACCTCGATCTGGAACTGAAGAAAGGAGAATGCACCTGCATCCTGGGGGCGCCGGGCATGGGCAAAACCACGCTGGTGAACTGCATTACCGGCTACCTGCCCGTGCAAAGCGGCAGCATGATCTGGAACGAAGCCGGCCGCCCGCCGCAGAATTTACTCACCAGGGCCGTTGAAGATCGCGCCGCGCTGGGGATGAGCTACGTCGCGCAGGAACGGCGTATCTTTTCCCAGCTTACCGTTGAAGAAAACCTCCAGATCGCCCTGCTGGCCGGGAACGAACGGGCGCGGGCCATTCCCGCCATGGTATACGACCTGTTTCCGGCGCTGTACTCCCTGCGGCACGCGCGCGGCGGCGAACTCACCGGCGATATTCAGCAGCAGCTGGCGCTGGCCAGAGCGCTGGTCACCGAACCCAAACTGCTGATCCTTGATGAGCCAACGCTTGGCAGCGGGCAGCGTTTTATCCATGATATGGGAAATATTATCCGCCGCCTGAACCGTGATTTTGGCCTCACGATCTTACTGGTCGAACAGCGGCTGTCCTTCATCCGCCGCGTGGCGGACCGTTTTTGTCTGCTGCACCGTGGACGTAACGTCGCGCAGGGAAAGGTGGATCTGCTCGACGACAAGCTGATAGCAAACTGGATGACGCCATGAATTTATCTACGGTGGCGGCCAGTTTTTGACCGTCACGCTACCGCAGTTGCCCAATCTGCTTTTGCAGCTCGCTGTCCAGCGCCGCCAGCTCGCGTTGCAGATTACATTGTCTCGTCACCGCCGAAAGCTCCAGCAGCGGTAAAGGGACTTTGCTTACTCCCGTCTCACGCAGCCAGCGCAGCACAGATTCAAGATGCCAGATAGCCGTTTTACCCTCATGCACCGGGGCGGGAAAAGCCTGACGGCTCACCATTAATTTGCGCATATATTGCCGGGAAAACCCCATTAATTCGGCTATATCCGTTAACCCAACCAAATCTGGCGTGACCTCCACGAGACCCGCGCCGGGAATAATTCGTTTAACATCCTGAATGGCGGAAACCACAGCCTGTCTCGCGGTTTGCGCTTCACGGATAAAATGCAGCGCGATTCTGCCCGTTACGCCTGTGCCCGCCAGCGCATCATCGCAGCCATTTTCGCCCAGCGCCTGAAGCCAAAGCGCCGGATCCTGGCGGCTTTGCGGCAAGGTGAATATCAGGGTGAAGCTAAATTCCGACATACCCTCCTCCTTACTTAATGTCGCCCCGGCCCGGCCGTATTCTGATAGCAGCCGTCTACCACGCGTCTTATCTGTCTTGCGTGATTCCCTGCATTGCGTGGCGTATTCCAGATGCAGCTGATACAGAATTCGCCGCATCGGCAGGCTTTGTCATTCCACGGGCAATACATTTTTCCCCAGCACTGGGAACCAGCGGATTTTATCTGCCAGCCCTGGCATTCCGCATAGCTCAACGCGGCTTCAATCTCCTTATCCGGATGCACTCGGCGCACCATAAATCCTCCTGATTATCCTTTCACAAAGGGTTGTCATGTGACAACAAAAGGTGCGGATAATTTAGCCTGTATTGAAGCATTGCGACAGGGTTTGCTTTAACGAATGCGTCGTTATGGAAAAACGCCCGAAGTAAATTTCGGGCGTTGCAGTTATGCAGAGAAAAAACGCGGCCTAAGCCGCAAGACGGGATAAATCGAGATAGCTACCGAGTAAGGTTTTTTCGTCCAGCTCCGGCAGCCAGGGAATTTCGCCGAGCATCGGCGCGGGCAGCACTTTCCTGAGCGTCGCGATATATTCAGCGTGCCGTTTGCCCGGCGGCAGAACGTCGTTTGCGATCCAACCCGCCAGCGGCAGGCCGGCGCTTTTTACCGCCTGCGCCGTCAGCATCGCGTGGTTAATGCAGCCCAGCTTAACGCCCACCACCAGAATGACCGGCAGCTTTTCGGCCGCCGCCCAGTCGGCAAAGGTGGAGGATTCGGAAAGCGGGGTAAACCAGCCGCCGGCGCCTTCCACCTGAATCCAGTCTCCGTACTGCGAAAGGGCCGCCAGGCCCGCAGAGAGCGTTGCAAAAGCTATCGGACGGCCCTCCTCCGCGCTGATAATGTGCGGAGAGGTCGGCTCAAGAAAGGCCAGCGGATTAACCTGCTCATAGCTTAGGGGGACGTTGCTGTTGCGCTGGAGGGCCAGCGCATCGCTATTGCGAATACCCTGCGGCGTCATTTCGCTGCCGGAGGCCACGGGCTTGTAGCCTACGGCCTTAAAGCCCGCCTGCGCCGCGGCCTGCAGCAGGGCGCAGCTGGCGACGGTTTTCCCGACTTCAGTATCGGTTCCGGTAACAAACCATTTTTTAATCACGTTCAATAACTCCACACACAAGTTGCCAGCTAAGCGGAAAAGCGCCGTCACGCTGCGGCCAGGCAAGGCTCAGGCGCTGCAGCTGCCGACGCGTCATCAGCGAGCTTTTACGCCCTTCATGAAGATGCGTGGCCCCCACGCCTTTAAGCGTGCGCATCGCGCTCATCACATCCGGAAAACGCTGGGTCACCCGCTCAACATAAAGCGATGCGCGCCAGCCTTCGCAGGCGGCTTCAATTTCTTCCGGCGACAAAAATTCATTGGCGTGCGCCCTTGCATCCACGGCCTGCCAGGCGGCATGCAGCTCCGGGAGCGAGCCTGCGGCTACGGTGGTGAAAGCGACGCATCCGCCCGGACGGGTCACCCGGTAAAGCTCGCTTAATCCCCGGCGTAAATCGCCGCACCACTGCACCGCAAGATTGCTCCAGGCCAGGGACACGGCTTCATTGCCCAGCGGCAACGCCTCGATATCGCCCGCGAGATAGCTGTCTGCCGCCTGCTGCTCGCGGGCGTGGCTTAACATTTTCGCCGAAAGATCGAGCGCCGTAACCCGGCTGCCCTGCTCTTTCCAGCGGCGGCTGAACCAGCCGGTGCCGCAGCCGGCGTCTAACACCTGCCCGAACTCGCGTCCGGCCAGGCGGCTTAGCAGATAATCGCCGCTGATACGCTGGAGGGCGGAAAAATTGTCATAGGTGGCGGCCGCCCGCCCGAAGGCTTGCGCCACGGCCAGTTTATTCACGAGTTTCGTCATGCAGAGCCTCCAGCAGCGCGTCGACATCTTCGCGGGTATGTTCTGCGGTAAGCGTCACGCGCAGACGGGCGCTGCCGACGGGGACGGTTGGCGGACGGATGGCGGTCAGCCAAAAACCACGCTCCCGTAGACGGGCCGCAAGGCCGAGCGTGCGGGCGTTCTCACCCACAATCAGCGGCTGAATGGCGGTTTGCGAATCGATTAATCCCAGCGGCAGCCGCGCCGCGCCGCGCCGGAAAGCTGCGATATTGTCGCGTAGCCGGGCGCGTTGTTCGTCGCCGTGGCGGATCGCCTCCAGCGCCGCGGACAGCGCACAGGCCTGGGCGGGAGGCATCGCCGTGCTGTAAATCAGATGGCGGGCAAACTGGAGCAGATAGTCCGCCACCTCGTCGCTGCACAACACGGCCGCGCCGCTCACGCCGAATGCCTTGCCGAAGGTGACGATCAGCAAATCTGGTTTAACCCGCAGCTGATGGCAGCTTCCCCGCCCTTCTTCGCCCGCCACGCCGATGCCGTGGGCATCGTCCACCAGCAGCCAGCCGCCCCTCGCGCGGGCGGCCGCGGCAATCGCGCCGAGGGGAGCCTGGTCCCCGTCCATGCTGAATACGCCTTCGGTGATAACCAGCTGCTGGCCTTCGCAGGCGGCGGCCAGCAGCTTCTCCAGCGCCCGCACGTCGTTATGCGCGAAGCGCCGCAGCTGCGCCGGGCTTAACATCGCCGCTTCCAGCAGGGACGCATGGCTGAGCCTGTCCGCCAGAATGCGATCCTGCTTTTGCGCAAGCGCGGTAATCACGGCCTGATTGGCCGCAAAACCGGAGATAAACAGCAGCGCGCGCGGATAGCCAAGCCACCCGGAAAGGGCTTCTTCCAGCTGCTGATGGGCCCTGCTGTAGCCCGTCACGTGCCCCGAGCCGCCGCTGCCGACGCCGTACTGCTCCGCGCCCTTCTGCCAGGCGCGAATGATACCGGGATGCAGGCTTAGCCCCAGGTAATCGTTGCTGGAAAAGTTCAGGTATCGCCTGCCGTTGCTTATCAGCAGGCGCCCGCTGCCGCGTTCGTTGGCCTGCCTGACGCGAAAGCTGTCGTCGGCGCGCCTTTGGGCAAGCTGCTGCTCGATGCGCTGCTGCCAGCTCATACCGCCGCCGCGTTGTAATACTTGTCCGTATCCGCCGTCAGCAGCCGGGAGGCCAGCTGCTGTTGCTGCTCGTTATCGCCCGCGTCGGTGGTGGTCTGCTGCGGATTGAGCCCCAGCTTGCGGAACAGCTGTAAATCTTTGTCTTCTTCCGGGTTTGGCGTGGTGAGAAGCTTGCAGCCGTAGAAAATAGAGTTCGCCCCGGCCATAAAGCACATCGCCTGGGTCTGCTCGCTCATCTGCTCGCGGCCGGCAGAGAGGCGCACGAAGGAGGTCGGCATCATGATGCGCGCAACGGCGATAGTGCGGATGAAATCAAACGCGTCCACGTCGTCGTTATCCGCAAGCGGCGTGCCTTTCACCTTCACCAGCATGTTAATCGGCACGCTTTCCGGCGGCGTTGGCAGATTAGCGAGCTGCAGCAGCAAGCCTGCGCGATCCTTCACCGTTTCGCCCAGCCCGACGATGCCGCCGGAGCAAACCTTGATGCCCGCATCGCGCACTTTATCGAGCGTATCCAGACGCTCCTGGTAAGTCCGCGTGGTGATGATATTGCCGTAGAATTCCGGCGAGGTATCGAGGTTGTGGTTGTAGTAGTCCAGCCCGGCCGCCGCCAGGCGCTGCGCCTGGGCCTCGGTTAAGGTGCCGAGCGTCATGCAGGTTTCCAGCCCCATTTCGCGCACGCCCTGCACCATCTGCTCAAGGTAAGGCATATCGCGATCGTTCGGGTTCTTCCAGGCGGCCCCCATGCAGAAACGGGTCGAACCCGCGTTACGCGCCTTGCGGGCGGAGTCCAGCACCTGTTCGACCTCCATCAGGCGCTCCGATTCCAGGCCGGTTTTATAGCGCGCGCTTTGCGGGCAATATTTACAGTCTTCCGGACAGGCGCCGGTTTTTATCGACAGCAGCGTACTGACCTGCACGTGGCGGGGATCGAAGTGCTGACGGTGAACCTGCTGCGCTTCAAACAGCAGTTCGAGGAAAGGTTTTTCAAATAAAGCAGTGACCTGCGACATTGTCCAGCGAGCGTGGTGAGCCATGGGGCGTCTCCAAAAGGGGTGTTGTTAGCCGTTGATTGACGTTATACTTGTAAACCTAAATCTTTTTAAAATGGTTTACAAGTCACCTTATGACGCCTGCTGATTTAACATTCGACCAACTCCATATCTGGCACCCCTACACCTCCATGACCCAGCCGCTGCCGGTTTATCCGGTCGTTTCGGCAGCAGGCTGCGAGCTGAATCTCGCCGACGGCACGCCGCTGGTTGACGGCATGTCTTCCTGGTGGGCCGCGATCCACGGCTACAACCATCCGCGCCTGAACCAGGCGATGAAACGCCAGATCGACGAGATGTCGCACGTCATGTTTGGCGGCATCACCCATCCCGCCGCGGTGGCGCTTTGCCGCAGGCTGGTGGCGATGACGCCTGAGCCGCTCGAATGCGTTTTTCTGGCAGATTCAGGCTCCGTCGCGGTAGAAGTGGCGATGAAAATGGCGTTGCAGTACTGGCACGCGAAAGGCGAGCCGCGCCAGCGCTTCCTTACTTTCCGCCACGGCTACCACGGCGATACTTTCGGCGCCATGTCGGTATGCGATCCTGACAATTCCATGCACTCTTTGTGGCAGGGTTATCTTCCGGAACATCTGTTCGCCCCCGCTCCGCAATGCGGGTTTGACGACCAATGGGATGAAATGGATATCGTGCCCTTCGCGCGGCTGATGGCGGCGCATCGGCAGGAAATTGCCGCGGTGATTCTCGAACCCATTGTGCAGGGCGCGGGCGGGATGCGCTTCTACCACCCGGAGTGGCTGCGCCGTATTCGCCGCATGTGCGATCGCGAAGGAATTTTGCTTATCGCCGACGAAATCGCCACCGGCTTTGGCCGCACCGGCAGGCTGTTTGCCTGCGAACACGCGGGCATCGCGCCGGATATTATGTGCCTGGGTAAAGCGCTGACCGGAGGAACCCTGACCCTTTCAGCGACCCTTTCCACCCGGCACATCGCCGAAACCATCAGCAACGGCGAGGCGGGCTGCTTTATGCATGGCCCCACGTTTATGGGCAACCCGCTGGCCTGCGCGGTAGCCAGCGAAAGCCTCGCGCTGCTGGAGGAAGGCGGCTGGCAGCAGCAGGTGAAGGATATCGAACGGCAGTTGCAAACAGGGCTGCAGCCCCTGCAGGACTGCGGGCAGGTAGCGGACGTGCGCGTGCTGGGCGCGATTGGCGTAGTGGAAACCCGTCAGCCGGTGGATATGGCCGCGCTGCAGGCTTTCTTTGTGCAGCAGGGCGTGTGGATCCGCCCCTTCGGGCGTCTTATTTACCTGATGCCGCCGTACATCATCAGCCGCGAACAGCTGGCAAAGCTTATCGCCGCGGTGGCAAAAGCCGTCGAAAACCCGGCTTTCTTCAAAAGCTAGCCGCCTGCAGGCCGTGCAAGGATGCACTACACTACGAAGATCTTTTCATGCGCCTGACAGGAAGAAGCTAATGAAAATTCTTATGGTACTCACCTCGCACGACCGGCTCGGCGATACCGGCAAATCCACGGGCTTCTGGCTTGAAGAGTTTGCCGCGCCCTGGTACGTTTTCCAGGATGCCGGGCTGGACGTAACCCTTGCATCCCCCAAAGGCGGGCAGCCTCCGCTGGATCCCAAAAGCGACGAGCCGGACGCGCAAACCGACGCAACCCGCCGCTTTCGCAGCGATACAACTGCCCAACGGCTGCTTGCCAGCACCCATAAGCTTGCTTCCGTAAACGCCGAAGATTTTGACGCCGTCTTCTATCCCGGCGGCCACGGTCCGCTGTGGGATCTGGCCCAGGACGCCAACTCCATCAGGCTGATTGAAACATTTTGGGCCAGCGGCAAGCCGGTTGGCGCGGTGTGCCATGCGCCGGGCGTGCTGCGCGAGGTGAAAACGCCGGATGGCGTTGCGCTGGTGAAGGGCAAACGCGTCACCGGCTTTACCAACAGCGAAGAAGAGGGCGTGGGCCTGACGGCCGTGGTGCCGTTTCTGGTCGAAGATGAGCTGAAAAAAGCCGGCGGCCTGTTCGAGCGTACCGACGACTGGGGCGAATATGCCGTCGTCGACGGCCATCTGGTTACCGGGCAAAACCCCGCCTCTTCCACCATCGCTGCCGAAGAGCTGCTGAAACTACTCGATCTCTAATCACAAGGAGCGGTTATGAAACTGATTAGCCAGGACATTAAAGAGGGTGAAAAGCTCCCTTCCCGCCACGTCTTTAACGGCATGGGCTACGAAGGCGACAAC
Organism: Dryocola mayonis; assembly: GCF_051307045.1. Taxonomy (NCBI): domain Bacteria; kingdom Pseudomonadati; phylum Pseudomonadota; class Gammaproteobacteria; order Enterobacterales; family Enterobacteriaceae; genus Dryocola; species Dryocola mayonis. The sequence continues at coordinate 1,327,099 of NZ_CP150452.1, read as the reverse complement.
ATTTCCCCGCATCTGGCCTGGGACGATATTCCGGCCGGGACGAAAAGCTTTGTGGTGACCTGCTACGATCCGGACGCGCCAACCGGCTCCGGCTGGTGGCACTGGGTGGTCGCCAACCTGCCCGCCGGTACCCGCGTCCTGCCGCAGGGCTCCGGTTCTGATTTAGTGGAGCTGCCTGAACCCGCGGTGCAGACGCGCACGGACTTCGGCAAAGCCGGCTACGGCGGCGCGGCTCCGCCGAAAGGCGAAACGCACCGCTATATTTTTACCGTTCACGCGCTGGACGTCGAAAAGCTGGATGTCGATGAGAACGCCTCGGGCGCCATGGTCGGCTTTAACGTCCACTTTCACTCGTTAGGAAGCGCCTCTATTACCGCTTTGTTTAGTTAATCCCACCTTTTATGAAGCCGATTGTGCAAATCGGCTTCCCGTTTCGCTCAACTTAGTATAAAAATGCAGGCCTTGAGGACACCCCTTTTTCAACCGCACAGCAAGGAGCAACCCTTGAACACATTATCGGTTACTCGTCGGGCCGCCGCGCTCGCTTTTGCCGTTGCCTTGAGCGCCTGTAGCTCAACGCCGCCAGAAGACCGTCCATCCACGCAGATGGCGCCGGGAACCCAGTCTCGTCCGATTTTATCGGCGGAGGAAGCGCAGAACTTCGTTCAGGCGCGTTACTTCTCATCCATGAATAAAGATGAAGCGCCGTGGACGCCTTCCTCCATTCGCCTGCCGCAGCAGCCAGACTTCGTGGTGGGAGCCGCGGGCGGCCAGGGCGTAACCCATACCTCCATCCAGGCAGCGGTTGACGCGGCGATTGCGAAGCACAGCAGCGCGCGTCAGTACATCGCCATTCAGCCGGGCGAATATCCGGGCACCGTCTACATCCCTGCCTCTTCCGGCAGCGTGACGCTGTACGGCACAACGGATAACGCCGACGACGTGAAAATCACCATGCCGCTGGATTCGGAAATCGATGTCGCGACCTGGCGTCGCGCGGTGAACCCATCAGGCAAATACATGCCGGGTAAACCAGCATGGTATATGTTTGACAGCTGTCAGAGCAGCCGCGCCGCCACCGTCGGCATCATGTGCTCCGCCGCGGTTTGGTCGCAAAACAGCGGCCTGCAGCTGCAAAACCTGACCATCGCCAATACCCTGGGCGACGGCGTCGACGCCGGCAACCACCAGGCCGTGGCGCTGCGTAGCGATGGCGATAAGGTCCAGCTGAACAATGTGCATCTTCTTGGCCGCCAGAACACCTTCTTCGTGACCAACAGCGATGTGCAGAACCGTCTGTTAGACAACCGTCAGCCGCGCACGCTGGTAACCAACAGCTATATTGAAGGCGATGTGGACGTGGTGAGCGGCCGCGGCGCCGTGGTGTTTGAAAACACCGACTTCCGCCTGGTTAACAGCCGCACGAAAGAAGGCTCGGTCTTCGCGCCAGCGACGCTGCCAAACGTGTTCTACGGCTTCCTTGCCGTCAACAGCCGCTTTACAGCCGCAGGCGACGCGCAGCTGGGCCGCGCCTGGGACGTTGAAGCGTCTGAAAACGGCTATGCCGCGGGCCAGACCTCTAACGGGCAGGTGGTTATCCGCGATAGCGTGATCAACGAAGGCTTCAATACGGCAAAACCATGGGGCGACGCCATCGGCTCTAAACGTCCGTTTACCGGCAATATCGGTACGAAAGACGAAAAAGAGAATGTTCAGCGCGATCTCAACGATAACAACGCTAACCGCCTGTGGGAGTTCAACAACCGCGGCGCAGGCAGCCAGGTCGTTGCCGAAGGCAAGTAAGTCCATTAAAAAACCTCGCATTCGCGAGGTTTTTTTTTATTGCCCGAACGCGGCATCAGTGAGCGTTAACCACTACCCACATTGGTCCCTGCCCTACCGCATAGCGCCCTTTCTCTTCCAGCAGCCCCTGCACGCCGTTGATTTGATACACCGCGATGTGGTGAGATTTCTGACCCGCTGCGATCAGATATTTACCGCTGTGATCGACGTTGAAGCCGCGCGGCTGGGTTTCCGTGGGCTGGAAGCCCTCCACGGACAGCACGCTGCCGTCTTCAGAGACGCTAAAGATGGTGATCACGCTGGCGGTGCGATCGCAGGTATAGAGGTGACGTCCGTCCGGCGTGATATGAATGTCCGCCGCCCAGCGGGTATCCGAAAAGTCCGGCGGCATGATATCGAGCGTCTGCACGCATTCGATTTTGCCGTATGGATCTTTTAGCTCCCACACGTCAACGGAGCCGTTCAGCTCATTCACGCAATAGGCATATTGTTGGTTAGGATGGAACGCCATGTGACGCGGACCCGCGCCTTCTACCGTCGTGACTTCGGCCGGACTTTGCGCAACCAGCGCGCCGTCGTCGGACAGCGTAAACAGGCAAATGCGATCCTGTTTTAGCGCCGGCACCCACAGGGTGCGGTTGTCAGGAGAGATATTGGCGGAGTGGCAGCCTTCAAGACCTTCCACCACGGATACCGTCTCGCCCGGCAGGCCGTCATTGCGCAGGCTTATCACGCTGACGCTGCCGGCGTTATAAGATGCGCTAAAGAGGAAGCGGCCCTGATGGTCGGTGGAAATATGCGTCGGGCTGCCCGGCAGCGCGGCCGTGCCCGCTTCGCTAAGGGTGCCGTCATCGGGCGAAATACGCCAGGCAATCACGCGAAACTCCGGGCGCACGCCAACGTACAGGTAGCGCTTATCCGGGCTGATAACCATCGGCTGGACCTGGCCTGGCACGTCGACGACCTGCACCAAAGTGAGCTCGCCCTGCGCATTCAGAGACCAGACGTGGATCTGCTGGCTTTCGGGGCTGGCGGTATAGACTGTTTGTTTCATGAAATCTCATTCCTCCCAACGTATCGAGTGATAGTCACAAGGGTAGCCCGTTTTGCCGCTTCGGGGCGCTATTTTGAACAACGTCCCGGGCGGTGTACTATCGGCGCAGACCCTGTGACTTGAATTTGACTGGAACCTGAAATGACGTATCGAGTAATCGCCCTTGATCTGGACGGCACCCTGCTGACGCCACAAAAAACCATTCTTCCTGAATCACTAAGCGCATTGCAGCGCGCCCGCGAAGCCGGGTTCAAAGTAGCGATCGTCACCGGCCGCCATCATGTCGCCATCCATCCTTTTTATCAGGCACTGGCTTTAGATACACCTGCAATTTGCTGTAATGGCGCTTATTTGTATGATTATCATGCGAAAAAGGTTCTGAGCGCCGATCCGCTTAGTTCACAACAGGCCGTTCAGCTTATTGATTTACTCGATGCTCATGACGTTCACGGGCTGATGTACGTCGATGACGCCATGCTGTATCAACGGGCGACGGGCCATATTATGCGCACTGAAAACTGGGCGCGTTCGCTGCCGGAAGCGCAGCGGCCGGTCTTCCGCCACGTGAATTCTCTGCGTGAGGCGGCCCATGAGGTTGAAGCCATCTGGAAGTTCGCCCTCACCGATGAAAACATTCCCCAGCTGCAAAACTTTACCAAAAAGGTGGAACAGCAGCTGGGGCTTGCCTGTGAATGGTCGTGGCACGATCAGGTGGACGTCGCGCAGAGCGGCAACAGCAAAGGCAAACGCCTGGCGCAGTGGGTGGAGTCTGAAGGGTTAACGATGGATCAGGTGATTGCCTTTGGCGATAACTATAACGACCTGAGCATGCTGGAAGCCGCCGGGCTTGGCGTGGCGATGGGCAACGCCGACGAGGCCATTAAGGCCCGCGCCGACCTGGTAATCGGCACCAACCTCGAAACAAGCATCGCCGAAACGATTTATAAACACCTGCTGTAGCGGACAGAAAGCGGTGGATGGCGCTACGCCTGTCCACCCTCTGTTTGCGGACCGCGCCGACATAATCAGGTCGTTATCGACACGCTTTTGATTTGTGCATACAGCCACTGGCCGGGTTTTATCGCCAGCTCATCCCGCGCCCATGGGCTGATGCGCGCCCACAGCGTTCTGCCGCCCACTTCCAGCTGCACTTCAACCTGCCCGTTATCGTCAAAACACTGCGCCACTTTTGCGCGCAGCACGTTACGGATGCTGCTGTTTACCGGCGGCTGCAGAATCAGCGAAACATCCGAAGCCTGAATGCGAATGCGCAGCGGCGCCTGCAGCGGCTTATCGAGCTTATTCACCCACAGATGCTGGTCGCCCAGCGCCAGGGCGGTCATCGCGTAATGGGGATGATGCTCAAGCACCGTGACCTTCAGCACGCTGCTCTGCTGCTCTTTCGGCAGCCAGGGATGCATAACGCTGCTGCCCCACACCTCTTCGAGATTGCCAAAAGCTTTCACGTCGCCGCCGTCAAGCACCAGCACTTTATCCGCAAGGTGCAGGATTTCCTCCAGCGAGTGGCTGACGTAGAGCATGGGGATATTGATTTCCTTCGCCAGCCGCTGCAGGTAGGGCAACAGCTCGCGTTTGCGGGGAATATCAAGCGAGGCCAGCGGTTCATCCAGCAGCAGCAGTTCCGGCGAGGTCAGCAGCGCACGGCCGATAGCCACGCGCTGTTTTTCACCGCCCGAAAGGCTCCATGGAAAACGCTCCAGCAGCTCCCCGATGCCAAGCAGCGCCACCAGCTTGTCGAACTGCCCGGCCATGTTTCTGTTCATACCGTACTTAAGGTTGCCGCGCACGCGATAGTGCGGGAAAAGACGCGCGTCCTGGAAGACGTAGCCAATGCGGCGTTTTTCCGGCGCCAGGAAAATTTTGCTCCCGGCATCGCTCAATATGCGATCGTTGAGCACGATTCTGCCCTGCTGGGGACGGGTCAGGCCGCTAATCGCGTTTATTAACGACGTTTTGCCCGCGCCAGAAACGCCAAAGACGGCCGTAATCCCCTGGCCCGGCAGGGTTTCGTTAATGGTCAGGCGGTGTTCGCCAAGCGTCTGGACGAAATTAAGCTCCAGCATCACATCAGCCCTATACGTTTACGGCTCTGGCGGGCGAGCCATTCGGCCACCAGCAACGACGCCAGCGCAAGGACGATGGAGATCATGCACAGCCGGGCCGCGGCGCTTTCGCCGCCGGGAGTCTGAATTAAGGTATACATCGCGGAAGGAATGGTGCGCGTCTCGCCTGGAATATTGGAGACGAAAGTAATGGTCGCGCCAAACTCGCCCAGCGAGCGGGCAAACGCCAGCACCGTTCCGGCGATAATTCCCGGCAGGGTAAGCGGCAAGGTGATGGTGCAAAAGACCCGCCAGCGCCCGGCGCCCAGCGTGCGGGCCGCCTGCTCAAGCTTCATGTCCACGCCTTCGAGCGCCAGGCGAATAGCCCGCACCATCAGCGGGAAGGACATGACCGCGGCCGCCAGTACCGCGCCGCGCCAGCTGAAGGCGAAGGTGATGCCGAACACGTCGTAAAGCCACGCGCCGATAAAACCGCGTCGGCCCATGGCTATCAATAACAAATAGCCGACCACAACGGGCGGAAGTACGAGTGGAAGATGGATAAGACTGTCGAGCAAGGCTTTGCCCGGGAAGCGGCATCGCACCAGCACCCAGGCAAATAAGATCCCAAACGGAAGACTAAACAGCACGGCAAGAGTTGAAACTTTCAGGCTCAGTAATACCGCCTGCCATTCGGGATCGGTCAATATCATTATTTGGTCGTAAATCCGTAACGTTGGAAGATAGCTGCCGCTTCCGGTCCTTTCAGATAGCCATAGAATGCGGTAACGGTTGGGTTATCGTGGCCTTTGACAATCGCAATAGGGTATTCCACCTTTTCGTGGGAGTCTTCAGGGAAGGTTCCTACTACCTTCACGCCCTTGCTGGCTACGGCATCGGAGCCGTACACAATGCCCAGCGGTGCCTCTTCGCGCTCAACCAGCGCCAGCGCGCCGCGCACGTCTTCTGCCGGAGCAAGTTTAGGCGATAATGTCTCCCAGGCGCCCAGCTTCTGCAGCGCGCCTTTGGCGTAAATCCCCGCCGGAACATGGTCAGGGTCGCCGACCGCCAGACGTCCGCCCTTGAGCAAATTAGCCCAGTCGGTTTTGGCGTTAATCGCCACATCGTTCAGCTTGCTGTCTTTCGGCGCCACCACGACCAGGCTATTGCCGAGCAGCGTTTCGCGGCTGTCTGTTTTAATAGCGTCTTTGCTGACCGCGTAATCCATCCATTTCTGGTCGGCAGAAATAAACAGATCCGCAGGAGCGCCCGCCTCAAGCTGGCGCGCTAAAGTGGAGGAAGAGGCGAAGGAAGACGCCACCTCGACCTTTTTGTCTTTTTGATACTGCGCGGCAATATCCTGCATCGCATTGGTTAACGACGCTGCGGCAAACACGGTGATTTTGCTGTTATCGGCAAAGGCCCTGACCGGCAAGGCTGACGCTTAATGCCGCGCCAAAAGCGAGACGTACCCACTGCTTCATCATAATATTTCTCCACTGACTTTCGTTATGTACGCAGGAATATAACGAAAACAAACAGAAAGATACAGATATTATCGGCAGAAAAAGAAAGGACTTTAAAGAGAAAAGCCCGCGGAAGCGGGCTTTCGGAAATCAATGGTGCTGTTTTGGCTGGTCGCGATGGCCAACTTTTGAGAAGACGTTGAAGACTTCACCCAATCCGTAGATCAGACCGAGGATCACTGCCATCACTACCGGCACCATGATTACGGCAAATACCAAACTTTTCAATAACTCTAACATGATTGCCTCAGGTGAAAAGTGAGAAGGACTATTCTAACCAGCCGCCAGAAAAACGCACTGTCCTTTTGTGCCATTTGCCCGCATCGCCGCAATAGAGGAAAATAGCCTTTTTTCTTGTCCGGAGAGGGTATGCAGGCCGAAATACTACTTACGCTAAAGCTCCAGCAGCGGCTGTTCGCCGATCCGCGCCGCATCGCGCTGCTGAAACAAATACAACATACCGGCTCAATTAGCCAGGGCGCTAAGCTTGCGGGCATCAGCTATAAAAGCGCCTGGGACGCCATCAACGAGATGAACCAGCTCGCCGAAGAGACGCTGGTTGAGCGCGCCACCGGCGGCAAGGGCGGCGGCGGCGCTATCGTCACCCGCTACGGTGAACGCCTTATTCAGCTCTACGAACTGCTCGCGCAAATCCAGCAGAAGGCGTTTGACGTGCTGCGCGACGACAACCTGCCGCTCGACAGCCTGCTTGCCGCCATTTCCCGTTTCTCTTTGCAAACCAGCGCCCGCAACCAGCTGTTTGGCACGGTTTTGCATCGCGACAGCGAACAGGTTCAGCAGCATATTGATATTTTGCTCGCGGATGGCTCAACGCGCCTGCGCGCGGCAATCACGCGCCAGAGCGCGGAGCGCTTAACGCTTAGCGAAGGCAAAGAAGTGCTGGTGCTGATCAAGGCGCCGTGGGTGGAGATCGCCACCGATGAAAGCCGGGCAAGCCATGCGGATAATCGTCTGCCGGGCATTGTGCAAAGCGTGCAGCAGGGCGCCGAACAAAGTGAAGTGCTGGTTCATCTTCCGGATGGGCAAACGCTGTGCGCAACCGTGCCGAACAGCGTGGTGGAACATCAGCAGCTGGCAGAAGGCTCTGAGGTCGTAGCATTTTTTAATGCCGACCGCGTGATTATCGCCACACTGTGCTAAATGATTGCGGCGAATTGACAAGCGCGCGGACAATCCGTAATGCTGGGTTATCACTGCAAAAAATGGGATAACACATGGCTGCGTTGCAAATTTCGCAAGGTATCTTTCGCATTAGCGATACACGAACCCTGACCCTCAATGACTTAACCATTCGCTCAGGCGAGAGCTGGGCGTTTGTCGGAGCGAACGGCAGCGGGAAATCCGCGCTTGCGCGCGCGCTGTCAGGCTCCCTGCCGCTGCTGAAAGGGGAACGAACGTGCAGCTTCTCCCGCCTTGCCCATCTCTCCTTTGAACAGCTGCAGAAGCTGGTCAGCGATGAATGGCAGCGCAACAATACCGATCTGCTCAGCCCCGACGAAGAGGATACCGGGCGCACCACCGCAGAAATTATCCAGGAAGAAATCCGCGACCCGGCGCGCTGCGAAGCGCTGGCGACGCTGTTTGGCATCGCCCCCCTTCTGACGCGCCGTTTTAAATATCTTTCCACCGGCGAGACGCGCAAGACGCTCCTTTGCCAGGCGCTGATGCCGCAGCCGGATTTACTGATTCTGGACGAACCCTTCGACGGGCTGGATGTAAAATCCCGCGAACAGCTGGCTGGCTTACTGGGCGAGCTTAGCGCGCAGGGCTATACGCTGGTGCTGGTGCTCAATCGCTTTGATGAAATTCCGGATTTCGTTCAGCACGCGGGCGTGCTCGCCGACTGCACGCTGATTGAAACCGGCGAGAAGAAAACGCTGCTTGAGCAGGCGTTAATCGCCCAGCTGGCGCACAGTGAAAAGCTTGCGGGCGTGGCGCTGCCGGAGGCCGACGACCCGAGCGCCCGCTATACGCTGCCGGAAGGCGAGCCGCGCATCATCCTGCGTGATGGCGTGGTGGAATATAACGACCGCCCTATTCTGCATAAACTTTCCTGGACCGTGAACCCCGGCGAACACTGGCAAATTGTCGGCCCCAACGGGGCGGGAAAATCCACCCTGCTAAGCCTGGTGACGGGCGATCACCCGCAGGGCTACAGCAACGACCTGACGCTGTTCGGCCGCCGTCGCGGCAGCGGCGAGACCATCTGGGATATTAAAAAGCATATCGGCTACGTCAGCAGCAGCCTGCACCTGGAATACCGCGTCAGCACCTCGGTGCGCAACGTTATTCTCTCGGGCTTCTTCGACTCCATCGGCATTTACCAGGCCGTTTCCGATCGCCAGCAGAAGCTTACCCGCGAGTGGCTGCATATGCTCGGCATGGACAACGCCGTCGCCGACGCCCCTTTCCACAGCCTGTCATGGGGCCAACAGAGGCTGGCGCTTATCGCCCGCGCGCTGGTTAAGCACCCGACGTTGCTGATTCTTGATGAGCCGCTGCAGGGCCTGGATCCGCTAAACCGCCAGCTGGTGCGCCGTTTCGTGGATATTCTGATTGGCGAGGGTGAAACCCAGCTGCTGTTCGTTTCACACCATGCCGAAGACGCCCCGGAGTGTATTACGAAGCGGCTAAGCTTCGTGGCCGACGGCGATGTGTATCGCTATGAATTTGAGGATTTGTCGCCCCGTTAAGCTCTTTACCAGGCGGCGCGCGACCTTGCGCCGCCACCCCGCCGTCACTTTCAGACAACCTGCAAAATCATTTCGCCTTATAGTTGTTTTATAATCATTTTTTACTGCGCAAAACCCTGAGAAACAGTCAGTGTAAACGATTCCACTATTTTATCGCATGTCACACTTTTCGCATCTCTGTTATGCTATGTTTAATACATACCATAGCCGTAATGGAGCGAAAAATGAGAGTTCTGGTAACAGGTGGTAGCGGTTACATTGGCAGTCATACCTGCGTGCAGCTGCTGCAAAAGGGTCATGACGTTGTCATTCTGGATAACCTGTGTAACAGCAAACGCAGCGTGCTGCCGGTAATTGCGCGTCTCGGCGGCGGTAAACAGCCGCTGTTTATCGACGGCGACATTCGCGACGAAGGCCTGCTGGCTGAAATTTTCCACGATCACCAGATCGACGCCGTTATCCACTTCGCCGGGCTTAAGGCCGTGGGCGAATCGGTCAACAAGCCGCTGGAATACTACGACAACAATGTGACAGGTACGCTACGCCTCATTACCGCGATGCGCGCCGCCAACGTGACCAACTTTATCTTCAGCTCCTCGGCTACCGTTTACGGCGACCAGCCGCAAATTCCTTACGTAGAAAGCTTCCCGACCGGCACGCCTGCCAGCCCTTACGGCCGCAGCAAGCTGATGGTCGAGCAGATTCTGACCGACCTGCAAAAAGCCCAGCCGAACTGGAGCGTTGCGCTGCTGCGTTATTTCAATCCGGTGGGCGCCCATCCGTCAGGCGATATGGGCGAAGATCCGCAGGGCATCCCAAATAACCTGATGCCCTATATCGCCCAGGTCGCCGTTGGCCGCCGCGATTCGCTGGCCGTTTTTGGCAACGACTACCCGACCGAAGACGGCACCGGCGTGCGTGATTACATTCACGTCATGGATTTGGCCGACGGCCACGTTGCCGCAATGCAGACGCTTGAGAACAAGCCCGGCGTGCATATTTACAACCTCGGCGCAGGTATCGGCAGCAGCGTCCTGGACGTGGTCAACGCCTTCAGCAAGGCGTGCGGCAAACCGGTAAATTACCACTTCGCTCCGCGCCGCGACGGCGATTTGCCGGCTTACTGGGCCGATGCAAGCAAAGCAGATAAAGAACTTAACTGGCGTGTCAGCCGTACGCTGCAGGAAATGGCAGATGATACCTGGCGCTGGCAGTCCCGCCATCCTCAAGGCTATCCGGATTAAGGAAAAGTGATGGAGCAGTTTAACCCGGTGGATCATCCACATCGTCGTTATAACCCACTAACGGGCCAATGGATTCTGGTTTCTCCGCATCGCGCCAAGCGCCCCTGGCAGGGCGCCCAGGAAACCCCTTCTCAGGAAACATTACCGGCGCACGATCCGGACTGTTTTTTGTGTCCCGGCAATACCCGCGTCACCGGCGATAAGAATCCGCAGTATACCGGCACCTTTGTCTTTACTAACGATTTTGCCGCGCTGATGACGGACACGCCGGATGCGCCAGAAAACGCCGACCCCTTGATGCGCTGCGAAAGCGCGCGCGGCACCAGCCGGGTGATTTGCTTCTCTCCCGATCACAGCAAAACGCTGCCGCAGCTTTCCGTTCCCGCCCTTGAAGAAGTGGTGAAAACCTGGCAGGAGCAGACGGCCGATCTCGGCAAAACCTACCCCTGGGTGCAGGTTTTTGAGAACAAAGGCGCGGCGATGGGCTGCTCCAACCCGCATCCGCACGGACAGGTTTGGGCCAACAGCTTCCTGCCTAATGAAGTGGCGCGTGAAGACGCGCTGCAGCGCGAATATTTTGCCCGCCAGGGTTCAGCGATGCTGGTGGACTACGCGCAGCGCGAGCTAAATGACGGCAGCCGTACCGTAGTGGAAACGGAGCACTGGCTGGCGGTGGTTCCTTACTGGGCCGCCTGGCCGTTTGAAACGCTGCTGCTGCCAAAGGCGCACGTGCTACGCATCACCGATCTGAGCGCGGAACAAAGCGGCGATCTGGCGCTGGCGCTGAAAAAATTGACCAGCCGCTACGATAACCTTTTCCAGTGCTCTTTCCCTTACTCCATGGGCTGGCACGGCGCCCCCTTTAACGGTGAGCAAAACGACCACTGGCAGCTGCACGCGCACTTCTATCCGCCGCTGCTGCGTAGCGCGACGGTGCGCAAATTTATGGTCGGCTATGAAATGCTGGCCGAAACCCAACGTGATTTAACCGCAGAGCAAGCCGCAGAACGCTTGCGTGCCGTCTCCGACGTGCACTTTCGCCAATCAGGAGTTTAAAATGAGTCTGAAAGATAAAACCCAACAACTCTTCGCCGACAGCTTCGGCTACCCTGCTTCGCTGACCATTCAGGCTCCCGGTCGCGTCAACCTGATTGGCGAGCACACGGACTATAACGACGGCTTCGTGCTGCCGTGCGCCATCGACTATCAGACGGTGATCAGCTGCGCGAAACGTGACGACCGTACGGTACGCGTCATCGCCGCGGACTACGACAATCAGAGCGACGAGTTTTCTCTGGATAAGCCCATCCTTTCCCATGATACCCAGCAGTGGTCGAACTATGTGCGCGGGGTGGTAAAACACCTGCAGCAGCGCGATAAAAACTTCGGTGGCGCGGACCTCGTTATCAGCGGGAATGTGCCGCAGGGCGCCGGTCTTAGCTCATCTGCCTCGCTGGAAGTCGCGGTCGGCAAAGTATTCCAGCAGCTTTACCACCTGTCGCTCGACGGCGCGCAGCTCGCGCTCAACGGCCAGGAAGCCGAAAATCAGTTCGTGGGCTGTAATTGCGGCATCATGGACCAGCTGATTTCCGCGCTGGGCAAGAAAGACCACGCCCTGCTTATCGACTGCCGCTCGCTTGGCACCAAAGCCGTTTCAATGCCAAAAGGCGTGGCGGTGGTTATCATTAACAGCAACTTCAAACGCACGCTGGTAGGCAGCGAGTACAACACTCGTCGCCAGCAGTGCGAAACCGGCGCTCGCTTCTTTACGCAAAAAGCGCTGCGCGACGTGGAGCTCGATAAGTTTAATGCCGTTGCGCACGAGCTCGACCCGGTCGTCGCCAAACGCGTGCGCCACGTGCTGACGGAAAATATCCGTACCCTTGAAGCGGCCGACGCGCTGGCGAAAGGCGACCTGCTGCGAATGGGTCAGCTGATGGCCCAATCCCATGCCTCTATGCGCGATGACTTTGAAATCACCGTGCCGCAGATTGATACGCTGGTTGAGATAGTCAAAGAAACCATCGGCGATAAGGGCGGCGTGCGCATGACCGGCGGCGGCTTCGGCGGCTGTGTCGTTGCCCTGCTCCCCGAAGATCTGGTGCCCGCCGTGGAAAAAGCGGTGGCCGAGCAGTACGAAGCGAAAACCGGTATCAAAGAAACCTTCTATGTCTGCAAACCTTCAGAAGGAGCTGGACAATGCTAAAAGAGACGCCTCAGCTCGCCCCGGACGGGCAGCCGTACCGCATCTCCACCCTGCGCAACAGCGCAGGCATGGTAGTGACCATGATGGACTGGGGAGCAACCCTGCTTTCCTGCCGCGTGCCGATGAAAGACAACAGCGTGCGTGAGACGCTGCTTGGCTGCGCTTCCCCGGAAGACTATCTCAACCAGACGGCCTACCTTGGCGCAACCGTTGGCCGCTATGCGAACCGCATCGCCAACAGCAGCTTTACGCGCGACGGTGCGACCATCAACGTTACCGCCAACCAGGGCGAGCATCAGCTACACGGCGGGCCGGAAGGGTTCGACAAGCGCCGCTGGCGCATCGTGCGTCAGAATGAGCAGGAAGTACTTTATACGCTCGATTCCGTGGATGGCGATCAGGGCTTCCCCGGTGAGTTTCGCGCCACGGCTCGCTACTCGCTGACCGAAGATAACCGCATCGCCATTGAGTTCCGCGCAAAGGTTGATAAGGCCTGCCCGGTGAACCTCACCAACCACGCCTACTTCAATCTTGACGGCGCGCAGAACGACGTGCGTCAGCATAAGCTGCAGCTTTTTGCCGACAGCTACCTGCCGGTGGACAGCAGCGGCATCCCGCAGCGCGGTCTTAAAAGCGTTGAAGGCACCAGCTTTGATTTCCGCCGTGCGAAAACTATCGCCGATGATTTTCTGAGTGATGAAGACCAGAAGCTGGTGAAGGGCTACGATCACGCGTTTCTTCTGCAGGCTAAGGGCGATGTCACCCGGCCCGCAGCGCACGTCTGGGCCAGCGATAACAAGCTGCAGATGACGGTTTATACCTCGGCTCCGGCGCTGCAATTCTACAGCGGCAACTATCTGGAGGGCACGCCGGCCCGCGAACAGGGAACCTATACCGCCTGTCAGGGCCTGGCGCTGGAAAGCGAATTCCTGCCGGACAGCCCGAACCATCCCGAATGGCCGCAGCCGGACTGCTGGCTGCAGCCGGGTGAAGAGTACCTTAGCGTAACGGAATATCAGTTTATCCCGCAGTAACGCTGACGCCCTCCCTCTACGGGAGGGTAATTCTTATGCCGATCGCTGAATATCCCACCGAAAAGCGACAAAAAATAACGCCAGATTCACATCAACCTTACACTTGGCGCTCTTTTTCGCTATGTTAAACGTTTAGATTGCCGCAGGTCGTCCCACGGCAATATAATGATAATCGTTATCATTAATCGCAGGCTTATTAAGGAGTAAACTATGGCTGTTACTAAGCTGGTACTGGTTCGTCACGGCGAAAGCCAGTGGAACAACGAAAACCGTTTCACCGGTTGGTATGACGTTGATCTGTCCGAGAAGGGTAAAACCGAAGCGAAAGCCGCAGGTCAGCTGCTCAAAGACGAAGGCTACAGCTTCGATTTTGCTTATACCTCCGTGCTGAAACGTGCCATCCATACGCTGTGGAATATTCTCGATGAACTGGATCAGGCCTGGCTGCCGGTTGAAAAATCCTGGAAGCTGAACGAACGTCACTACGGCGCGCTGCAGGGTCTGAACAAAGCTGAAACCGCAGAAAAATACGGTGACGAGCAGGTTAAACAATGGCGCCGCGGTTTTGCCGTAACGCCACCGGAACTGACCCGCGATGACGAGCGTTTCCCGGGCCACGACCCGCGTTATGCATCGCTGAGCGATAAAGAGCTGCCGACCACTGAAAGCCTGGCGCTGACCATCGATCGCGTAATCCCTTACTGGAATGAAACCATTCTGCCACGCATGAAAAGCGGCGAGCGCGTGATCGTTGCGGCTCACGGTAACTCCCTGCGTGCGCTGGTGAAGTACCTTGATAACATGAGCGAAGAAGAAATTCTTGAGCTGAATATCCCAACCGGCGTGCCGTTGGTGTATGAGTTTGATGAAAACTTCAAGCCGCTGAAACACTACTACCTGGGCAACGCTGACGAGATCGCAGCTAAAGCCGCGGCTGTTGCGAACCAGGGCAAAGCGAAGTAATTCGCAGGATGTGAAAAAGGCGTGGAGTAATCCACGCCTTTTTTTATAGCGAAATCAGGCTTAACCGCGACGCGTTTTTACCGCCGTGGCCAGCTGGCGCAGCAGGGTTTCGGTATCTTCCCAGCCGATGCAGGCATCGGTGACGCTTTTGCCGTACACCAGCGGTTCGCCGCTCTCAAGGCTCTGGTTGCCTTCCACCAGGTGGCTTTCGATCATCACGCCGGTAATGGCCTTATCGCCGCCGGCGATTTGCTGGCAAACGTCCGCGCCCACTTCCATCTGTTTTTTGAACTGCTTGCTGCTGTTAGCGTGGCTGAAGTCAATCATCACCTGCGCAGGCAGACCGGCCTTCACCAGATCCTGTTTTACCTGGGCTACGTGGGCGGCGCTGTAGTTCGGCTCTTTACCGCCGCGCAGAATGATATGGCAGTCGCCATTGCCGCTGGTGTTGACGATAGCGGAATGGCCCCACTTGGTGACCGACAGGAAGCAGTGAGGCGCGCCCGCCGCGTTGATGGCGTCGATAGCGACTTTCATCGTGCCGTCGGTGCCGTTTTTAAAACCGACCGGGCAGGACAGACCGGAAGCCAGCTCGCGGTGTACCTGAGACTCGGTGGTGCGCGCGCCAATCGCCCCCCAGCTCATCAGGTCCGCCAGATACTGCGGCGTAATCATATCCAGGAACTCGCCCGCGGCTGGCAGGCCGGAGTCGTTGATATCAAGCAGCAGCTTGCGGGCGATGCGCAGGCCGTCGTTAATCTGATAGCTGCTGTCCATATGCGGATCGTTAATCAGCCCTTTCCAACCTACCGTGGTGCGCGGTTTTTCAAAGTAAACGCGCATTACCACTTCAAGCTCGCCCTGTAACTCTTCACGCAGCGCCAGCAGGCGCGCGCCGTATTCTTTAGCGGCTTTAACATCGTGAATGGAGCACGGGCCCAATGACCACCAGCAGGCGATCGTCGTTGCCTTTAAGGATTTTGTGAATGGCCTGCCGGGCATGGGAAACCGTCTGGGCAGCTTTTTCGGTGGCCGGGAATTTTTCAAGCAGCGCTACGGGAGGCAGGAGTTCGTTGATCTCTTTGATGCGTAAGTCGTCGTTCTGATAATTCATGATATTTCCGGAAGGTTTTTACATTTTTGCCGAGTTGCAATCCCCTCAATCTATATCTTCGTCGTCGAAGTGTAAACGGGCTTTTACACTGCGGGCGGATTATTCCTGGAGTTGATTTTAAAATCAGCAAAATATGGCAAAAAGTGAGATCGACGCTACAATTTTTACTGTTAACGCTGAAAAATATCAGTTTTCCAAAATTGTATTCTGATCACATTTCCATTGCCGATACTTTTTTCTGTTAAAACCGGTTCGATCAGCATAATTTTGCAGCGCTGGAGGCAATTATCCAGCAATAACGACCAGAACAGGAGCATAAGATGAATAAATTAGCCATGCTTTTCCTCACAGCTTCACTTTCTGCCGCAAGCGGTGCGGCTATGGCCGTTGATACTCCGGCTGGCGGCGACAATAACGGACAGGCGAACTCAAGCGCTGAAGCCGGACAGGTCGCGCCTGATGCGCATCAAAACATCGCCCCTAAAGGGACCGACGGCAGCGATGTAAATAATTCCGGCACCATGCTTCACCCGAACGACAAGGGTAACAGCGCTTCCGGCGAAGGAATGACTTCCGAAGACGTCCATAAAAACACCATGTGTAAAGACGGACGCTGCCCGGACATCAACAAAAAAGTTGAAACGGGAACCGGTAGCGATGTAGACACTAAAACAGACGGTACTTCACAGTAACCCGCGTGTTAGTGAAAAAGGAGAGCTCAGGCTCTCCTTTTTTTATTTCGCAAATTCCCAATAACTTGAATAAGTTGCTGGTTATAATTAACGCATTCTTGTTTTTTGCCCGCGGGAAATTATGGCTCACTCACATTCGCATCAACCTGCCTCCCAGGATACTAACGCTAAAAGGCTGCTGTGGGCTTTCGCCATCACCGCATTGTTTATGGTAGCGGAAGTTATCGGCGGCGTCCTTTCCGGCTCGCTGGCGCTGCTTGCCGATGCCGGGCATATGCTTACCGATGCCGCCGCGCTGCTCGTTGCGCTGGTCGCCGTTAATTTCGCTCGGCGCCCGCCTAACGCCCGCCATACCTTTGGCTGGCTGCGCTTAACGACCCTGGCCGCCTTTGTGAACGCCATCGCCCTGGTGGTGATTACCATTTTGATCGTCTGGGAAGCCATACAGCGTTTTTATCATCCCCAGCCTGTCGCCGGCCTTGCGATGCTGGTCATCGCTTTTGCCGGGCTGCTGGCAAACATCGCCTCGTTCTGGATACTGCATCGCGGCAGCGAAGAGCAGAATCTCAACGTGCGGGCGGCGGCGCTGCATGTTTTAGGCGATTTACTCGGCTCGGTGGGCGCTATTATCGCTGCGCTGGTGATCCTCTGGACGGGCTGGACGCCTATCGACCCGATACTTTCCGTCCTCGTTTCCTGCCTGGTTTTGCGAAGCGCGTGGAATTTGCTTAAGGAAAGCGTCAACGAGCTGCTTGAAGGCGCGCCCGGCGCTATTGATATTGAGGCGTTGAAAAGAAAGCTGTCACGGAGCATTCCGGAGGTGCGCAACGTGCATCACGTGCATATCTGGCTGGTGGGGGAAAAACCTTTGATGACGCTGCATGTGCAGGTGGTGCCGCCCCACGATCATGACGCCCTGCTCGGCCGCATTCACCATTTCCTTGAGCACGAATATCAGATTGAGCACGCGACGGTACAGATGGAATATCAGCCCTGCGGCGGGCCGCAGTGCGATTTAAACGAGCATGGCCATCCGGGCCATGCTCATCACCACTGATCAGGACAGCGCGCGCGAGCCCCGCTCGCGTGCGCTTTTAATCCACATGCGGCTGCCGTTAAGCGCAATAAACGTCAGAATCAGGTATTCAAGCGACATCGCATAGACGCCCTGCCGCGCAAAAATAACCACGCTGATAACGTTAATAACCACCCACAAAAGCCAGTTTTCCACGTACTTGCGCGTCATCAAAATCATCGCCACGATCGAGAGCACCATCATGCAGGAATCCCAGAAAGGGAAAGCATCCGGCTGCAGCTCCGGCATGGCGACGTTCAGGCCGAGCGCCTGCATGAGGGAGACCGCGATGCGCGTCAGGTACGCAAAGACCGGATTGATAAAGACCGTCATCAGGCCGATTGCGCCGACGCAGACGGCAAGCCAGGCTAGCGCCTTCGGAAGCGGCAGCCACCTGATGCGCAGCGCGGCTTCGTTATCGCTGGTCTGGCGCGACCATGCGTACCAGCCATAAATATTGGCGGCGAAGAAGAACAGCTGCAGCAGCAGGCTGGCATACAGCTGGATCTGGAAGAAGATAATGGCGAACAGCGTGACGTTGATTAACCCAAACGCGTAGTTGCTGATTTTCTCAAGGCTTGCAAGCCAGATGCATAACAGCCCGGCAAGCGTGCCGACGGCCTCAATCCATGATAAATCGTAGCCACCTGCCCCAACAGGTATGTGGACCAGAATGTTTTGCGTGCTAAAAAAATCCATATTATCCCCTGAGCGTAATTCCTTACGCGTTGCCTTTTATCGAACGACGTAATTCAGCGGCAAAGTCCAGCATCCGATTAAGAGGCACCAGAGCGCCCTCACGCAGCGCGGCGTCCACATGAATCTCGTGAGCCGCTCCGCCCTGCTCCAGGCCCTCAGCGATGGCTTTAAGGCCGTTCATCGCCATCCACGGACAGTGGGCGCAGCTGCGGCAGGTTGCGCCTTCGCCGGCGGTCGGCGCTTCAAGAAGCTCTTTATCCGGACAGGCCCTGCTGCATTTTGTAAAAGATGCCCCGGTCGGTTGCGACGATCAGCTGCTGATGCGGCAGCGTTTTAGCCGCGGCGATCAGCTGGCTGGTGGAGCCGACCGCGTCAGCCATATCGACCACGGCCTGCGGCGACTCCGGATGAACCAGCACCGCCGCGCCGGGATAGAGCGCCTTCATGCGCGCCAGCGCCTGGGTTTTAAATTCGTCATGCACGATGCAGGCGCCCTGCCAGCACAGCACGTCGGCGCCGGTTTGTTTTTGCACGTAGCTGCCCAGATGACGATCGGGCGCCCAGATAATTTTCTCGCCCAGGCTATCAAGGTGCTCGATAAGCTCAACGGCAATGCTGGAAGTCACCACCCAGTCGGCGCGAGCTTTAACCGCCGCTGAAGTATTAGCATAGACCACGACCGTGCGATCGGGGTGCTGGTCGCAGAAGGCCGTAAACTCATCGATTGGGCAGCCTAAATCCAGCGAGCACTCCGCGTTGAGGGTAGGCATCAGAATGGTTTTCTCAGGGCTGAGAATTTTTGCCGTCTCGCCCATGAAACGCACGCCCGCCACCAGCAGCGTGGAGGCTGGATGGTTGGCTCCGAAGCGCGCCATCTCCAGCGAGTCAGAGATACAGCCGCCGGTTTCTTCAGCCAGCGCCTGGATTTCGGGATCCGTATAGTAATGCGCGACCATCACCGCGTTGCGCTCTTTTAGCAGACGCTTGATTTTTTCGCGATAGAACTGCTTTTCATCCCGGCTTAACGGCAACGGCTTCGGCGGGAAAGGATAAATGGCTGTTTCTGGATCGAACATAACGCTCATAAATGCTATCTCGTTTGCTTAGCTTAACGAAACTAGCGCGATTCTGGTAAATAAAGGCCAGAGACGGCTAAGGATGTTTTATATGCTAAACAAGATAGCGAATTATGGGGAAGTTGTCGTGTGGAATTTTACGGCTGCGGATACAACAAAGGCGCCTTCAGGGCGCCTTTGTCTAAATAAGGTGGGTCGTGCAGGATAATTCGGCCTCAGGCCTCACTCTTCGGGTCGTCGCTTTGCAACGCTGTTTCGCTTGCGCGCAACTCGAACCTACAGCTTCAAACCCTTCACGATTCACAAATCGTCTTTCTGGTCGAAAATTGGTGGGTCGTGCAGGATTCGAACCTGCGACCAATTGATTAAAAGTCAACTGCTCTACCAACTGAGCTAACGACCCGCTGTGCGGTTACTGCATTCTTCTACAACATGTGACATCGAAATTGGTGGGTCGTGCAGGATAATTACTCGTCTTATCCTCAGACTCGCCCTGCGGGCCGTCGCAAGAGACGTTCAAAATCGTTCCCGACGATTTTGTCGACCTGCAGCAGGTTCAAATCCTTCACGATTCACAAACCGTCTTTCTGTTCGAAAATTGGTGGGTCGTGCAGGATTCGAACCTGCGACCAATTGATTAAAAGTCAACTGCTCTACCAACTGAGCTAACGACCCGCTGTGCGGTTACTGCACTCTTCTACAACATGTGACATCGAAAACTGGTGGGTCGTGCAGGATGACTACTCGTCCCATCCTCAGACTCGCCCTGCGGGCCGTCGCAAGCGACGTTCAAAATCGTTCCAGACGATTTTGTCGACCTGCAGCAGGTTCAAATCCTTCACGATTCACAAACCGTCTTTCTGTTCGAAAATTGGTGGGTCGTGCAGGATTCGAACCTGCGACCAATTGATTAAAAGTCAACTGCTCTACCAACTGAGCTAACGACCCATTTTCGCGTCACTGCCGGTTAGTTACTTATCCCCCGGCAACGGCGGCATATATTACTGATTTAAGATTTTGACGCAACAACAATTTTGACACGGATCGCTCAACTGCTTAGTAATCGTGCGGCAAGACCAGAAAAACAGCGTTATCTGGTCATGCCGCAAGCATTACATCGCATTCAGACGTTTTTGCGCCTGCTTTGCGCCGTCGGTATTGGGGAACTGTTTGATGACCTGCTGATACACGGCTTTCGCTTTTGCGGTATCGCCTTTGTCCTGCATGATCAGGCCGACTTTGAACATCGCGTCCGGCGCTTTAGGTGACTTAGGGTAATTTTTTACCACCGAGGCAAAATAAAACGCCGCGTCGTCCTTTTTCCCTTTGTTGTAATTCAACTGACCAAGCCAGTAATTCGCATTAGGCTGATAGGTTGAATCCGGGTACTTCTTCACGAAGCTCTGAAAAGCGGCCATCGCTTCGTCCTGGCGAGACTTATCCTGCACCAGCGCAATTGCCGCGTTGTAATCGCTGTTCGCATCTCCGCCCTGTACGGGGGCGGCAGCCGGCGCTTCTGTAGAAGCACCGGCGTCAGGCGTTGCCGTAGCCGCACCCTGATCGTTACCGGTAGCCTGCCCTGCCGCGGCGCCGCCGTTGCTGAGGCCGTCTATCTGCAACAAAATTTGCTTCTGGCGTTCCACAACCTGATTGAGCTGATACTGGCTTTCCTGAATCTGACCGCGCAGGGAATCAATATCATTCTGGTTATCGGAGAGCTGCTGCTGGAGCTGAGTTAAAAGCTGGCTGTGAGCGTTAGAAATACGCTCGAGTTGGGTGACGCGGTCTTCGACCGAGCCTGAGCCGACACTACTGATTGGCGCCTGAGCATTAGCGGCCCAGGGGGCCGCTATGCCAACCAGTAACGACAGACTCAACAAGTGATGTCTGAAGTTACTGCTCATGCAATTCTCTTAGTAAACCAGTACGGCACGACGGTTTTTAGCGTAAGCCGCTTCGTCATGACCCAGTACTGCTGGTTTTTCTTTACCGTAAGAAACGATGGAGATCTGGTCTGCAGAAACGCCTTTACCCTGCAGATACATCTTAACGGCGTTAGCACGACGCTCACCCAGGGAGATGTTGTATTCCGGGGTACCACGTTCGTCCGCATGACCTTCTACGGTCACTTTGTAAGACGGGTTGCTACGCAGGAAGTTTGCGTGCGCATCCAGCATCGCTGCGAATTCAGAGCTCACATCGTATTTGTCCAGACCGAAGTAGACGATGTTGTTCTGCTGCAGCTGCTGCATCTGCAGACGAGCCTGCTCTTCGGAAGACATGTTGCCTTGACCGTTAGCGTCCATGCCAGTGCCAGCACCCAGCATGCCTTCGCTGCCGTCATTGCTGGCGTTCTTGTTAGAAGAACATGCCGCGATAGCCATAACAGGCAGAGCAATCATCAGCCCTTTCAGCACTTTGTTCAGTTGCATTTCTTTGATCCTTTATATTTTATTATCACAGATACGGCGACCAGGCAGGAGATTTAACCTGACCATCGGTTGCCGGAAGACGCGCTTTGAAACGCCCATCTGTTGAGACCAGATTCAGCACGGATCCCATCCCCTGAGAAGAGCTGTAGATTACCATAGTGCCGTTAGGTGCCAGACTTGGCGTTTCATCCAGGAACGTTGACGACAAGGTTTGTACGCCACCCGCTACCAGATCCTGTTTGGCAATGTGCTGCTGACCGCCTGCGGAGCTCACCATTACCATAAACTTACCGTCGGAACTTACATCAGCGTTCTGGTTCTGGCTACCTTCCCAGGACAGACGCTGCGGAGCACCGCCGTTGATATTGACTTTATAAATCTGTGGACGGCCCGCCTGGTCGGAGGTATAGGCCAGGTTCTGGCTATCCGGGAACCAGGTTGGTTCTGTGTTGTTGCTGCGGCCGTCGGTAACCTGACGAATCTGGCCGGAACCGATGTCCATAACGTACAGGTTCAGACTGCCGGTTTTAGACAGCGCGAAAGCAAGCTTGGTGCCGTCCGGAGAGAAGGATGGCGCGCCGTTGTGGCGTGGGAAAGAAGCCACCTGACGCACGGCGCCGTTAGCCAGCGTCTGAATAACCAGCGCGGAACGTCCGCTTTCAAAGGTTACATAAGCCAGTTTGCTGCCGTCCGGAGACCATGATGGAGACATCAGTGGCTGCGGAGAACGGTGTACCAGGAACGTGTTGTAGCCGTCGTAATCGGAAACGCGCATTTCATACGGGAACTGGCCGCCGTTGGTCTGCACCACGTAAGCGATACGGGTACGGAACGCGCCTTTAATACCGGTCAGCTTTTCAAAGACTTCATCGCTTGCGGTATGGCCGGCATAGCGCAGCCACTGTTTGTTCACCTTATAGGAGTTCTGGGCAAGAACCGTGCCCGGCGCCCCGGAGGTGTCAACCAGCTGATAAGCCACGGTATAGCTACCGTCGCCGTTCGGCGTAACCTGTCCTACCACCACCGCATCGATGCCTAAAGCGGTCCAGGCCGCCGGCTGCACTTCCTGAGCGGAACCAGGCTGCTGAGGCAGACGGGCTCTGTCCAGCGGGTTGAATTTACCACTGTTGCGTAAGTCAGCTGCGACAATGCCGCCGATATCTTCAGGTGCCGCACCCGGGCCTGCCCATTTAAACGGCGCCACACCAATTGGCCGCGCTGAATCCACACCCTGTGTGATTTCAATACGAACCTCTGCGTGCAGCACCGCTGCCCACAGCATCAAGAAACTTAATGCTACTCGAAATGCCTGCTTCATCATATCTCCCTTATCCGGACCCAAAGTCCACGATAATTTAGCAGAATTTTAACAAACCCAAATATACAAAACTACCAAAACCCTTTGACACAGCTTAGTCAGGTTTTCCCTATTTTCATGGGGAAATTCCGTTAGGGTTTGAAGTCCAGCGGCGCGTTTTTAAAGACTTCATAAACGTCCTGGCTGGGTGGCTTTGGAATCTTCGCCAGCCGCGCTGCCGCAACAGCCGCCTGACAAAGCGCCGGATCACCGCCTTCCGATTTGATATCAAGCAACAGGCCATCGGGCGCCAGCTTGACGCGCAATGAACAGGTCTTACCGGCAAACGAAGGATCGTTGTAGAACTTGCTTTCGATCGCCGATTTTATCTGGCCCGCATAGTTGCTGATATCGGCACCGGAAGCGCCATTATTTTTATTATTCCCTTTCCCGGCCGCGGCTGCGCTATCTCCTTTCGCTCCGCCGCCGGTTTTCGGTGCATTCTTACCTGAGCTCAGGTCGCCGAACAGATCGTCAACGCCCTGGGCTGCGGCTTTATCGGCAGCGGCTTTCTCCGCTGCGGCCTTTTTCTTAGCATCCGCGGCCGCTTTTTTATCAGCGGCGGCTTTTGCAGCAGCAGCCTTATCGGCAGCGGCTTTTTCTGAAGCGGCTTTCTCCGCTGCAGCCTTCTCCGCTGCGGCTTTTTCAGCCGCTGCTTTTTCAGTTGCAGCTTTTTCGGCGGCTTCTTTTTTGGCAGCCTCAGCGGCCGCTTTCTTCTCGGCATCCTGCTGGGCTTTTTTCGCAGCGGCGTCTGCGGCTTTCTTCTCGGCGTCCTGCTGAGCTTTCTTCGCTGCGGCTGCGGCTTCAGCAGCCGCTTTTTTCTGGGCGTCCGCCGCTTGTTTCGCAGCTTCGTCAGCGGCTTTTTTCTGCGCGTCCGCCGCAGCTTTCTTCGCCGCCTCTTCCGCCGCCTTCGCCTGAGCATCAGCCTGGGCTTTCGCGTCTGCTTTAGCTTTCGCCGCAGCCGCTTCGGCCTGTTTCTGTTGTTCCTGCGCTTCTTTCGCCGCTTCCTGAGCCTGCTTTTGCTGCTCGGCCTGCTGCTTCGCCTGCTCCTGCGCTTCCAGGCGCTCCTTCTCGAGGGCTTTCAGACGCTGTTGTTCAGCAGCCTGCTTTTCCTGAAGCTCTTCAGCCTGCTGCTGCGCCTGTTTTTCGCGCTGCTCCGCCGCCCGCTTGCTGCTCGCCTGTTGATTCTGCTGGCGGTTGTACTGCTGCACCACGGCACCCGGATCGACCATGACCGCGTCAATGGACGATCCACCGCCGCCGCCCGCACTGGCTTCTATGTGCTCGTCAAACGAACTCCATATCAGGATCGCAATCAAGATGATATGCAGGATCACTGAGACGATTATCGCGCGTTTGAGCTTATCGTTTTCTGTGGTTGCCTTTGACACTATCAGTTCCCAAATATAGCGAGATGGATCAGATTGGCTGCGTCATCAGACCGACGGACTTCACCCCTGCGCTGTGCAGCAGGTTAAGCGCCTTAATGATTTCCTCATACGGCACATCCTTCGCGCCACCGATCAAAAAGACCGTTTTAGGGTTTGCCTGCAGGCGGCGCTGGGCTTCAGCAACAACCTGTTCGGACGGCAACTGTTCCATACGGTCCTTTTCCACCACCACGCTGTACTGCCCTACCCCGGACACTTCAATAATCACCGGAGGCTCATCGTTACTGCTTACCGTTTGCGAGTCTGTCGCATCCGGCAGGTCCACCTCAACGCTCTGGGTGATGATGGGCGCCGTGGCCATAAAGATCAGCAGCAGCACCAGCAGCACGTCCAGCAAAGGCACGATGTTGATTTCTGACTTTAGTTCACGACGACCACGTGTACGTCTGGCCATGACTTACCCCTTACTGCTTATCGCTGCTGGTAAAAGCCTGACGGTGCAGGATAGCCGTGAACTCTTCCATAAAGTTGTCGTAATTCAATTCCAGTTTGTTCACGCGCTGGTTTAAGCGGTTATACGCCATTACCGCTGGAATGGCGGCAAACAGACCGATCGCCGTGGCGATCAATGCTTCTGCGATGCCTGGCGCCACCATCTGCAAGGTTGCCTGTTTCACCGCGCCCAGTGCGATAAAGGCGTGCATAATCCCCCATACCGTACCGAACAAGCCGATATACGGGCTGATGGAACCTACGGTACCGAGGAAAGGAATATGCGTTTCAAGCGTTTCGAGCTCACGGCTCATGGAAATACGCATTGCTCGCGCCGCGCCGTCCACCACCGCTTCCGGCGCATGGGTATTAGCACGGTGCAGTCGGGCAAACTCTTTGAAGCCCGAATAAAAAATCTGCTCGGAACCGACAAGATTGTCACGGCGGCCCTGGCTTTCCTGATAGAGACGGGACAGTTCGATGCCCGACCAGAACTTATCTTCAAACGCTTCCGCTTCGCGGGTGGCGGCATTGAGGATTCGCGTTCGCTGAATGATGATTGCCCATGATGCAATGGAAAAACCAATCAAAATCAACATGATAAATTTGACCAGAAGGCTTGCCTTCAGGAACAAATCAAGGATATTCATGTCAGTCACTGCTTGAACTCCGCGACAATAGACTTGGGAAGCGCACGAGGCTTCATTGAGAGAAGATCGACACAGACGATTAGGACCTCAGCTTCGTTGAGTACCCGCCCGTCGGCATTGACTATTCGCTGCGTAAACACCATAGACGTGCCTCGCATCGATGTA
This sequence comes from Dryocola mayonis, assembly GCF_051307045.1. Lineage (NCBI taxonomy): Bacteria > Pseudomonadati > Pseudomonadota > Gammaproteobacteria > Enterobacterales > Enterobacteriaceae > Dryocola > Dryocola mayonis. The sequence continues at coordinate 1,301,349 of NZ_CP150452.1, read as the reverse complement.
ATTTCACTTTGGATTTCGAGTAAATCGTCGAGTCGGGCAGGCGCAAGATAATCGACTGTCATCCTGCGTACGACAAAGGCGATGCGCTCCGCCAGCAAATCCTGCTGGTTAAAGTGGTGCTGGCGCAGCATCTCAGTGCGTGCTCTTTCATAGAAAGCAACATAACTGGCGTGATAAACCACACCACCGGCATCGGTGTCTTCGTAATAGACGCGAACCGGCCATCGAAACAGCGTTGTACTCACTTTACATCCCGGTAATGCAATTAACCGCTGCTACTATACGCAAGAGGATGAGGGTTGGGAATGGGTTGTATTAAACGTTAGGTAAAAATTTATGGGCCTGTTAAAACCCATAAATTTTAAGTAAATCAGACCAGGCTCATGTAAGCGTCAGAAGAAGAAAAAGAGCAGCCCGGCCAGCAGCACGAGTTGAGCAATTAAAGGGCAGAAAATGCCCTGCCAGAGCACCTTTTTCGGACGAAATCCCACGCCGTGAATCACGCCGGCGCACACCGCCCACATCAGTAAAAAGCCGTGCCAGATTTCCAGCGCGCTGGTCTTCGCGGCAAAGCGCGACGGGTCCCAGAAGATACAGCCGGCCAGCACTAGCGCCATGATTAAGGAAAGAGCCCGCAGGGGGCTCTTATCCATTACCGCATACAGCTTTGCGATAATCGCTTCCATCAGTGTTCTTCTTTACCGGCTTTCGCTTCCACGTGCTCAAGCGCAAGGGCGGTAATAATGCCAAACGCACAGGCAAGAAGCGTTCCTAAAATCCATGCAAAGTACCACATAATCAGCTCCTTACTTAGTACAGCGAGTGGGTATTGCTTTCAATATGCTCTTTGGTGATGCGTCCGAACATTTTCCAGTAGCACCACGTCGAGTAGGCCAGAATAATCGGCACGAACACCAGCGCCGCGTAGGTCATCACGTTCAGCGTCAGCTGGCTGGAGGTCGCATCCCACATTGTCAGGCTCGCATTCAGCACGGTGCTGGACGGCATGATGAACGGGAACATCGCAATGCCCGCCGTCAGGATGATGCAGGCCAGCGTCAGGGACGAGAACAGGAATGCCCACGCGCTGCGGTTCATACGCGCCGTTAACACGGTCAGCAGCGGCAGCACAACGCCCAGCGCCGGGATAGCCCACAGAGCCGGCATATTGTTGAAGTTGGTAAGCCAGGCCCCCGCTTCGCGCACCACTTCTTTAGCCAACGGGTTAGACGGCGCATGATGGTTCATGACCGAGGTCACCGCATAACCATCGATGCCGTACATCACCCAGACGCCGGCCAGAGCGAAGCACACCATCGTCACCAGAGCGGCAACCTGCGAGGTGACGCGGGAGCGCAGATAAACTTCGCCCACGGTACGCATTTGCAGATAGGTTGCGCCCTGCGTCAGGATCATCGCGACGCTCACCACGCCCGCCAGCAGCCCGAACGGGTTGAGCAGCTGGAAGAAGTTGCCGGTGTAGAACAGGCGCATGTACTCGTCCATATGGAAAGGTACGCCCTGCAGCAGGTTGCCAAAGGCTACGCCGATGACCAGCGGCGGCACAAAGCTGCCGACGAAAATGCCCCAGTCCCACATGTTGCGCCAGCGCGTATCTTCGATCTTGGAGCGGTAGTCAAAGCCGACCGGACGGAAGAACAAGGATGCCAGCACCAGGATCATCGCTACGTAAAAGCCGGAGAACGCCGCCGCGTAGACCATCGGCCAGGCAGCAAACAGCGCGCCGCCGGCGGTGATAAGCCACACCTGGTTACCGTCCCAGTGCGGGGCGATAGAGTTAATCATGATACGGCGTTCGGTGTCGTTGCGGCCCAGGAAGCGGGTCAGCATCCCTACGCCCATATCCCAGCCGTCCGTGACGGCAAAACCAATCAGCAAAATGCCAACCAGCAGCCACCAGATAAAACGTAATACTTCATAATCGATCATTTCACGACTCCTGTCTTAGCGTGCCGGCTGAGAAGATACGGAGGACTGCTCGTAGTGGTAGCGACCCGTCTTCAGACTGCTCGGCCCAATGCGAACAAATTTGAACATCAGGAACAGCTCCGCCACCATAAACAGCGTGTACAGCCCGCAAATCAGTATCATAGAGAACAGCAGATCGCCCACGGTCAAAGAGGAGTTGGCGACTGCGGTTGGCAGCACCTCACCAATCGCCCAGGGTTGACGACCGTATTCAGCCACGAACCAGCCGGATTCAATCGCGATCCACGGCAGTGGAATGCCGTACACTGCCGCACGCAGCAGCCATTTTTTCGAGCCGATAGCGTTACGAGTCACGGTCCAGAACGACGCGGCGATAATAAACAGCATCAGGAAGCCGCAGCCCACCATAATACGGAACGCGAAGTACAGCGGCGCAACGCGTGGGATAGAGTCTTTTGTCGCCTGTTGAATTTGCGCTTCCGTCGCGTCGGTGACGTTCGGGGTATAGCGTTTCAGCAGCAGGCCGTAGCCCAGATCTTTTTTAACGTTGTTGAAATTATCACGCACGTTCTGGTCCGTGGACCCGGCGCGTAACTCTTCGAGCAGGCTGTAAGCCTTGATGCCGTTACGGATACGCTCTTCGTGCTGCACCATCAGCTCTTTCAGACCGGTAACCGGCTTATCGACGGAGCGTGTGGCGATAATGCCCAGCGCGTAAGGGATTTGAATCGCGAAGCGGTTTTCCTGGCGGTCCTGGTCGGGAATGCCAAACAGCGTAAAGGAGGCCGGCGCCGGTTGAGTTTCCCACTCGGCTTCGATAGCGGCCAGTTTGGTTTTCTGCACGTCGCCCATCTCGTAACCGGACTCATCGCCCAGCACGATAACGGACAGGATGGCCGCCATGCCAAAGCTTGCCGCAATGGCGAAAGAGCGCTTCGCGAAGGCGAAGTCGCGCCCTTTGAGCATGTACCAGGAGCTGATACCCAGAATGAACATCGCGCCGCAAACGTAGCCGGAAGCCACGGTGTGAACAAATTTAACCTGCGCGACCGGGTTGAGGACCAGCTCAGCGAAGCTGACCATCTCCATACGCATGGTTTCAAAGTTGAAGTCCGAAGCGATTGGGTTTTGCATCCAGCCGTTCGCCACCAGAATCCACAGCGCGGAAAGGTTAGAGCCAAGCGCTACCAGCCAGGTCACCGCCATGTGCTGCACTTTACCGAGGCGATCCCAACCGAAGAAGAACAGACCAACGAAGGTGGATTCGAGGAAGAACGCCATCAGGCCTTCAATGGCCAGCGGCGCACCAAAAATGTCACCAACGTAGTGAGAGTAATAAGACCAGTTGGTCCCGAACTGGAACTCCATGGTCAAACCGGTGGCCACCCCCAGCGCAAAGTTGATACCAAACAACTTGCCCCAGAACTTGGTCATATCTTTATAGATTTGTTTACCCGACAGGACGTAAACCGTTTCCATAATGGCCAGCAGGAACGCCATACCGAGCGTCAGTGGCACAAACAGAAAGTGGTACATCGCGGTCAAGGCAAACTGTAAGCGCGACAGTTCGACAATATCAAACATCTTGACTCCTTGCTCTTCGCATGAAGACTCCGACCGTGGAACGCCCCGCAGGCTTTCCACAACGCATGCCCTAATACAAAAACATTCGCTTCCAGACTTCTTCGCCGACGCATTTTATTCAAATGTGACAGCAAAAGGGGAAAGGTTACAAATACGTTAATAAAAGCCTAAAATAATCCGCAAATATATTACCCTGCAATTTCCTTACAATAAATAGGTATTTGCTTAGCGTTTTTTGCGTTTCTCGACGGTGATCAATTTATAGCGAAAATATCGCTATACAGCCAGTTTGATCTACGGCAATTTTCCTCTTTTTGCGGCCATTAAGCCAGCCTTAGGGATTGATCTGGCGCATATAAAATCGCTTTTGTTAATCAGGTTTGTTTTAACAACCAATGGTGAATATATTGTTAACAAAGTGTTTTTAATCATAGCGCTAAGTTAACTAAAGCCGGCTAATTCTAAATAAACAGCGGCTATTTAAACTATGTATGGGAAATCTATTTTTGCCACCGCTGCGCTCTTTTGTATTAATCACCTCACGTTATTTAAAAGCGGCCGCGGCCGGACGGCGCGAAATTCACAATTAATTTACTTTTGATAATAATTAAATTAACAAATCATTATTTTTTAAAAGGTTACCTGGAAAAATATAAAAAAAGAAGGCGCAAAGGCGCAGAGGAAGGATTACGCAAAATTGTGGGACATTTCGTCAAAGTCTGCTTTACCCTCTGTTATGCGAAAGTGGTAGACAACTGCCGCCATAAAAAAGGCCGCCCACAGGGGCGGCCAACCATGTCGAACGTTTATTATTAGTTCTTACGCTCTCCCCATCTTAGCGGGAAAAACGACTACTGCGGCAGAATCGCCTTCAGCGCTTCGCCGATGTCGGCGAGGCTGCGAACGGTTTTCACGCCTGCGGCTTCCAGCGCTGCGAATTTCTCATCCGCCGTGCCTTTGCCACCGGCAATGATGGCGCCCGCGTGGCCCATACGTTTGCCTTTAGGCGCGGTAACGCCAGCGATATAGCCCACTACCGGCTTGGTAACGTGATCTTTAATAAAGGCCGCGGCTTCTTCTTCCGCGCTACCGCCGATTTCACCGATCATGACGATGGCTTCAGTTTTCGGGTCTTCCTGGAACATCTTCAGGATGTCGATGAAGTTGGAGCCTGGAATAGGATCGCCGCCGATACCCACGCAGGTGGACTGGCCCAGGCCGATATCGGTAGTCTGCTTAACGGCTTCATAGGTCAGGGTGCCTGAACGGGAAACGATGCCCACTTTACCCGGCAGGTGGATGTGGCCTGGCATGATGCCGATTTTGCACTCGCCCGGCGTGATAACGCCCGGACAGTTTGGCCCGATCATGCGCACGCCGGCTTCGTCAAGCGCGACCTTCACGGTCAGCATATCCAGCGTCGGGATACCTTCGGTGATGGTGATAATCAGCTTAATGCCCGCATCGATAGCTTCCAGAATGGAGTCTTTGCAGAAAGGAGCCGGAACGTAGATAACGGACGCGGTAGCGCCTGTTGCTTCTACTGCTTCGCGCACGGTGTTAAAGACCGGCAGGCCGAGGTGCTCGGTGCCGCCTTTGCCCGGCGTTACGCCGCCAACCATTTGCGTACCGTATGCAATCGCCTGCTCGGAGTGGAAAGTCCCCTGGCTGCCGGTGAAGCCCTGGCAAATTACCTTGGTGTTTTTATCGATCAAAATGGACATTATTTCCCCTCCACGGCAGCAACAACCTGCTGTGCTGCATCCGTCAGACTTGTCGCTGCAATGATGTTCAGACCGCTATCGGCCAGTTTCTTCGCGCCCAGTTCAGCGTTGTTCCCTTCCAGGCGAACCACGACAGGAACGTTTACGCCCACTTCTTCAACCGCGCCGATGATGCCGTCCGCGATGAGATCGCAACGCACGATGCCGCCGAAAATATTAACCAGAACGGCTTTTACTTTGTCGTCGGACAGAATGATTTTAAACGCTTCGGTTACGCGCTCTTTGGTGGCGCCGCCGCCAACATCAAGGAAGTTAGCCGGTTCGCCGCCGTGCAGCTTAACGATGTCCATGGTGCCCATCGCCAGGCCCGCGCCGTTAACCATACAGCCGATGTTGCCGTCCAGCGCTACGTAGTTCAGTTCCCACTGCGCAGCCTGAGATTCGCGGGCATCTTCCTGGCTTGGGTCGCGCATTTCACGCAGCTCCGGCTGGCGGAACAGCGCGTTGCCGTCGGCGCCCAGTTTGCCGTCGAGGCACACCAGATCGCCCTGCTTAGTGATAACCAGCGGGTTGATTTCGATCAGCGCCAGGTCGCGCTCGAGGAAAATGTTCGCCAGTCCCATAAAGATTTTGGTGAACTGCTGAACCTGTTTACCTTCCAGACCCAGTTTGAACGCCAGTTCGCGTCCCTGGTAAGGCATCGGGCCTGCCAGCGGATCCAGCGCAACTTTGTGGATCAGGTGCGGAGTCTCTTCCGCCACCTTTTCGATTTCCACGCCGCCTTCGGTGGAAGCCATAAACACCACGCGACGCGAGCTGCGGTCTACCACCGCGCCAAGGTACAGTTCTTTATCAATATCGGTCGCCGCTTCTACCAGAATCTGGTGCACGGGCTGGCCGCCGGCGTCAGTTTGGTAGGTTACCAGGCGTTTGCCCAGCCAGTGTTCAGCAAAGGCACGAATGTCTTCTTTGCTGTTAACCACTTTCACGCCGCCCGCTTTACCGCGGCCACCGGCATGAACCTGACATTTCACCACCCACGGGCCTGCGCCGATTTTAGAGGCCGCTTCTTCCGCTTCACGCGGCGTGGTGCAGGCGTAACCGACGGGCGCCGGTAAGCCATACCGAGCAAACAGCTGTTTCGCCTGATATTCGTGTAAGTTCATGTGTTCTATCCATCCTTCATCAATACAGACAGGCCATCAACCACGTCGCATGACGCTTCGCTTATCTGACCTGCAAGTCAGGTGATATTTGTAGGGCGGGTAAGCAAACTGCCGCCCGCCAGAGGTTACTACACGTCCAGCAGCAGACGAGTCGGGTCTTCAAGCAGCTCTTTAATGGCTACCAGATAACCTACGGACTCGCGGCCATCGATCAGACGGTGATCGTAAGAGAGCGCCAGGTACATCATCGGCAGGATCTCAACTTTACCGTCGACCGCCATTGGACGATCTTTAATCGCGTGCATACCCAGGATCGCGCTCTGCGGCGGGTTAATTATCGGGGTGGACATCAGGGAGCCGAACACGCCGCCGTTGGTAATGGTGAAGTTGCCGCCGGTCAGGTCTTCAACGGTCAGCTTGCCGTCACGGCCTTTTACCGCCAGCTCTTTGATGCGTTTTTCGATGTCAGCCATGCCGATGGTATCGACATCGCGCAGCACCGGCGTCACCAGGCCGCGCGGGGTGGATACCGCGATGCTGACGTCAAAGTAGTTGTGGTAAACCACATCTTCGCCGTCGATAGAAGCGTTCACTTCCGGATAGCGTTTCAGCGCTTCAACAACCGCTTTAATGTAGAAGGACATAAAGCCCAGACGCACGCCGTGACGTTTCTCGAAGGCTTCGCCGTACTGCTTGCGCAGCTCCATGATAGGCTTCATGTTCACTTCGTTGAAGGTCGTGAGCATGGCGGTGGAGTTTTTCGCTTCCAGCAGGCGTTCCGCAACGCGTTTGCGCAGGCGGGTCATCGGCACGCGTTTTTCGCTGCGGCCGGCCAGAGGGGCCGCCGGCGCTTTCACTTCGTCCGCCGCTTTCGCCTGGGCAGGCTGAGCCGCTTTCGCCTGAGTCAGATGCTTATCGATATCTTCGCGGGTGATACGGCCGCCAACGCCGCTGCCTTTAATGGCATTAGCGTCCAGCGAATGCTCGGCAATCAGGCGGCGAATAGCCGGGCTAAGCGCGTCGTTACTTTGTTCTTCTAAAGAGGCCTGCTGGCGCTGCGCCGGGGTGGACTCTTTGCTGTCCGCTTTCGCAGAGGTTTCTTTGCCGGAGCTGTTGCCTTCACGCAGGCGGCCCAGAATCTGACGGGAGGTTACCGTCGTGCCTTCATCTTCCAGAACAGCATCCAGGACACCATCTGCGGACGCCGGTACTTCCAGTACCACTTTGTCAGTTTCGATTTCTACCAGCACTTCGTCACGGGTTACGGTATCACCCGGTTTTTTATGCCAGGTGGCAACGGTCGCATCGGCAACGGACTCAGGCAGGTCAGGAACTAGAATATCTACGCTACTCATTTTTTATCCTTTAATTAATCGACGTTCAGCGCGTCATTAACCAGATCTTGCTGCTGTTTCTGGTGAACGGACATATACCCTACCGCCGGAGAGGCGGAGGCCGGACGGCCTGCATAACGCAGAGCGGATCCAAATGGAATCACTTCGCGGAAGTGGTGTTGGCTACAGTACCACGCGCCCTGGTTAAGCGGCTCTTCCTGGCACCAGACAAAATCATGCACGTGAGCAAACGGCTTCAGCGCTTCCTGCACCGCCTGGTGCGGGAACGGATACAGCTGCTCGATGCGCACGATTGCCACATCTTTTTGATCGCGTTTACGACGCTGCTCAAGCAGATCGTAATAAACCTTACCAGAACACATAACCACGCGTTTCACGCCGGCCGGATCCAGCTCGTCTACTTCGCCGATCGCCGGCAGGAAGGTGCCGTTCGCCAGCTCATCAAGCGTGGAAACCGCCAGCGGGTGACGCAGCAGGGATTTAGGCGACATGACCACCAGCGGACGACGCATACCGCGCAGCGCCTGGCGACGCAGCATGTGGTAAACCTGCGCCGGAGTGGACGGTACGCAAACCTGCATGTTCTGTTCAGCGCAAAGCTGAAGGTAACGTTCCAGACGCGCCGAGGAGTGCTCAGGGCCCTGGCCTTCGTAGCCGTGCGGCAGCAGCATCACCAGACCGCACATCCGGCCCCATTTCTGCTCGCCGGAGCTGATGAACTGGTCGATAACCACCTGTGCGCCGTTGGCGAAGTCGCCGAACTGGGCTTCCCAGATGGTCAGCGTGCGCGGCTCGGCGGTGGCATAGCCGTATTCAAAGGCCAGAACCGCTTCTTCAGACAGCACGGAGTCCCAGACTTTGAATTCGCCCTGGCTGTTGTGCACATGCTGCAGCGGCGTGTAGGTGGAACCATTTGTCTGGTTGTGAATGACGGCGTGACGGTGGAAGAAGGTGCCGCGGCCCGCATCTTCACCGGAAAGACGTACGGAAACGCCTTCGTCAACCAAAGTTGCGTAGGCCAGGTTTTCCGCCGCGCCCCAGTCGAATTTCTTGGCGCCGCTCGCCATTTCCAGACGGTCGCTGTAGATTTTCGCCACGCGGGACTGCATTTCAACGGATTCCGGCGCGGTGCTGATGCGCTTAGCCAGCTCCTGCAGACGCTTCATCTCAACCTTGTTCGGGTAGCTTTCGTCCCACTCGTGGTTGAGGTACGGCGACCAGGTGAATGAATGCATGTTCATCGGACGGTACTCTTTCACCACGCATTCGCCGGCATCCAGCGCGTCGCGGTAGAGGTTCACCATTTCGGTGGCGTCTTCAAGGGTTGCCAGTTTTTCTTGCTCCAGACGGTCGGCGTAAATCTTACGCGGCGTCGGGTGCTTTTTGATTTTCTGGTACATCACCGGCTGAGTTGCGCTTGGCTCATCGGCTTCGTTATGACCGTGACGACGGTAGCAAACCAGGTCGATAAACACGTCGCGCTTAAAGGTGTTACGGAAGTCCAGCGCCAGGCGGGTGACGAAGGCTACCGCTTCCGGGTCATCCGCGTTCACGTGGAAAATCGGCGCCATCACCATCTTACCGATATCGGTACAGTACGGCGTGGAGCGCGCATCCAGCGGGTTAGACGTGGTGAAACCAATCTGGTTGTTGATAACGATGCGTACGGTGCCGCCCACTTCGTAACCGCGGGCCTTGGACATGTTCAGGGTTTCCTGAACGACGCCCTGCCCGGCCCACCGCTGCGTCGCCGTGAATGGTGATCGGCAGAACCTGGTTGCTGCCAGGCTTGTCCAGACGGTCCAGGCGCGCGCGCACGGAACCGATAACCACCGGGCTGACGATTTCCAGGTGCGACGGGTTAAACGCCAGCGCCAGGTGAACCAGGCCGCCTTCGGTTTCTACGTCCGAGGAGAAGCCCATATGGTACTTCACGTCGCCGGTGCCCAGATGTTCTTTATGCTTGCCCGCGAATTCGTCGAACAGATCCTGCGGCTTCTTGCCCAGGACGTTAATCAGTACGTTGAGACGGCCGCGGTGCGCCATGCCCAGTACCACTTCGCGCGTGCCGCTCTTGCCCGCGTGGCGGATCATCTCTTTGAGCATGGGCACCAGCGCGTCGCCGCCTTCCAACGAGAAGCGTTTCGCGCCCGGGAACTTCGCGCCCAGATAACGCTCCAGGCCTTCAGCGGCGGTCAGCTCGCTGAGGAAGCGTTTTTTCTCTTCGGCCGTAAAGGTAGAGTGCCCCACCACGGATTCGATACGCTGCTGAATCCAGCGTTTCTCTTCGGTGTTGGTGATGTGCATGTATTCCGCACCTATTGAGCCGCCATAGGTTTGTTTCAGCGCGTCAATCAGGTCGGCAAGCTTCATGGTTTCTTTGCCGCCGGCAAAAGAACCCACGTTAAAGGTTTCCTGAAGATCGGCCTCGGTCAGGTTATGGAAAGCCGGATCGAGATCGGGAACCGCATCCTGTTTCCACAGGCCAAGCGGATCGAGATTGGCCGCCTGATGGCCGCGGAAGCGCCATGCGTTGATAAGCTGCAGCACTTTGACTTGCTTAACATCGGTGTCAGGGTCGGTAATCGCGGTGGAGTAACGTGAGGCATCCTTCGCCAGACGACGGAAATAATCACGTGTTTTGGAATGGAATTGATCCGGTCTGGCTCCGGTTCCAGGAAGCTGCTGGAACATTGAGCGCCAGTGCGCATCAACAGAGTCAGGATCGGTTAAGAAGTCTTCATAGAGCTGCTCTATCCAGGACTGGTTCGCACCCGCCAGGTAAGAGGAATCCAGCCAGGCTTTCATTTCGCCGTTCTGCATCGTGATCCCTTAAGCATTTATCTGCTTAAATCGCGTGGATAACTATAGCGTACACCTTTGGTACACATTCCAGGGTTCACTTTCAGCGGACCGGTTGCCGTAGATAGACGGCCCGCGAAGGAACCTTTAAAAACTGTCTACACGGCAGTTTTTAAAGGTTTCCTGCATGGCTCCCGTCCCGGGAGCCGTGTGGTGGAGGGCTCTTCGTTTATCCACCCTACCTTTCTCGTAGGGCGGATAAGCCTGCGCCATCCGCCAACGCTTCGCTTCTTAAGCGCTTCTTTGCAGCAGCATCGACTTAATATGGCCGATGGCTTTCGTCGGGTTCAGTCCCTTAGGACATACACTGACGCAGTTCATAATGCTATGGCAGCGGAATACGCTGAAAGCATCGCTCATCCCGTCAAGACGGCTGGCGGTTTCCGTGTCGCGGCTGTCGATCAGGAAGCGATAGGCAGCCAGCAAACCTGCCGGACCAATGAACTTATCCGGGTTCCACCAGAACGACGGGCAGGAGGTCGAACAGCAGGCGCAAAGAATGCACTCGTACAGACCATCAAGTTTTTCCCGCTGCTCGGGCGACTGTAAATGTTCGCGAGCCGGTGGATTTTGTCCATTATTCAACAGGTAAGGCTTAATCTTCTCATATTGAGCATAGAATTGCCCCATGTCTACCACCAGATCCCGCACAACCGGCAATCCCGGCAGCGGACGGATAACGATTTTCTGTTTTCCGTTGCCCAGCGCCGAGATTGGCGTGATGCAGGCGAGGCCGTTTTTGCCGTTCATGTTTACGCCATCGGAGCCGCAAACCCCTTCGCGGCAGGAGCGGCGAAACGCCAGCGTCGGATCTTTTTCTTTTAGCTGAATAAGCGCGTCGAGCAGCATCATATCGCGCCCTTCTTCCCCTTCCAGGGTGTACTCCTGCATACGCGGAGCATCGTCAACGTCCGGGTTGTAGCGATAAATAGAGAATTCGAGTTTCATCACTTTGCTCCGCTATTAGTAAGTACGCACTTTTGGTGGGAATGCCGGACGCAGTTTCGGCTGCATGTTCACCTCGCGGCGAGTCATGCTTTCCGACTCTGGCAGATACAGGCTGTGGCACAGCCAGTTTTCATCGTCGCGGTCCGGATAGTCGAAGCGGCTGTGCGCGCCACGGCTTTCAGTGCGGAAGTTAGCGGAAACGGCGGTCGCATAAGCGGTTTCCATCAGGTTATCCAACTCCAGGCACTCAACGCGCTGGGTGTTGAATTCGCTGGAGGTATCGTCCAGACGAGCGTTTTTCAGGCGTTCGCGGATTTGTTTTAGCTGCTCAAGCCCTTTGGCCATCGCGTCTCCTTCGCGGAATACCGAGAAGTTATGCTGCATACATTCCTGCAAGGCTTTGCGGATTTGCACCGGGTCTTCGCCGTCACGGTTGCCGTTCCAGCGGTTAAGGCGTTCCAGAGCCGCATTTACCTGCTCTTCGGTGGCGTCGCGCAGTTCGCCCTGCTCGGCGATAGATTCCAGCAGATGCAGGCCAGCCGCACGGCCGAACACCACCAGGTCAAGCAGCGAGTTGCCGCCCAGGCGGTTAGCGCCGTGTACCGATACGCAGGCGATTTCACCTACCGCGAACAGGCCCGGGATCACCACGTCTTCACCCTGCTCATTCACCGTCAGCGCCTGACCGGTTACTTTGGTCGGAATCCCGCCCATCATATAGTGGCAGGTTGGGATAACCGGGATAGGCTCTTTAACCGGATCTACGTGTGCGAACGTGCGGGACAGCTCCAGAATGCCCGGCAGGCGGGACTCAAGGACTTCTTTGCCCAGGTGGTCGAGCTTCAGCTTGGCGTGCGGGCCCCATGGACCGTCGCAGCCGCGGCCTTCGCGAATTTCAATCATGATGGAACGGGCCACCACGTCGCGACCCGCGAGGTCTTTAGCGTTTGGCGCATAGCGTTCCATAAAACGCTCACCGTGCTTGTTCAGCAGGTAGCCGCCTTCGCCACGGCAGCCTTCGGTGACCAGCACGCCCGCCCCGGCGATGCCGGTTGGGTGGAACTGCCACATTTCCATATCCTGTACCGGCACGCCTGCGCGCAGCGCCATGCCGACGCCGTCGCCGGTATTAATGTGGGCGTTAGTCGTGGACTGATAGATACGGCCCGCGCCGCCGGTCGCCAGCACGGTAGCTTTAGCCTTGAAGTAAACAACTTCACCGGTTTCGATACACAGGGCGGTACAACCTACCACCGCGCCATCGTCGTTTTTCACCAGATCCAGCGCGTACCATTCGGAGAAAATCGTCGTTTTGTTTTTCAGGTTCTGCTGGTAAAGGGTATGCAAAAGGGCGTGGCCCGTACGGTCGGCCGCCGCGGCGGTACGCGCCGCCTGCTCGCCGCCAAAGTTCTTCGACTGGCCGCCGAACGGACGCTGGTAAATTTTTCCGTCATCAAGACGGGAGAACGGCAGACCCATATGTTCCAGCTCCAGAATCGCTTCCGGACCGGTTTTACACATATATTCAATGGCGTCCTGGTCACCGATATAGTCGGAACCTTTTACCGTGTCATACATATGCCATTCCCAGTTGTCTTCATGGGTGTTGCCAAGGGCTACGGTAATACCGCCCTGCGCAGACACGGTATGGGAACGGGTTGGGAAAACTTTAGACAGCAAGGCGCAGCTTTGGCCCGCCTGGGAAATTTGCAGCGCGGCGCGCATGCCTGCGCCGCCGGCACCGATGACGACTGCATCAAACTCTCTGACTGGTAAATTCATTACACACCCCACACCACAACAAATCCATAAATGACGTACACCAGCAGCGCGACAACAATCACTAATTGCAGCCCAAGACGCATCGCTACCGGTTTAACGTAGTCGGTCAACACCTGCCACATGCCAATCCAGGCATGGATTAAAATCGAAAACAGAGCCAGCAGGGTGAAGACTTTGGTGAAGGCGGAGGCGAAGAACGCGCGCCAGACCTCGTAGGTTAAATCGCCGGTGACGGCGAAAAAACCGACCATATAGATGATGTACAGGGTGAGTACGATGGCGGTGGCACGGACCAGCAAAAAGTCATGCACGCCATTGCGACCTAACGCGGAGGCATTGCTTACCATACGAGGACTCCTGCGAGAATTGAAAGCACGACAGTTAATACAAAGCAGATGTTTGCGGATCGTTTGCCCGCTATAAATGTTTCTTCCAGATAACCGACATCCATCATCATGTGCCGAATCCCGCCGACGGCGTGATAGGCAAGCGCGGTGAGAATGCCCCAGATGATGAATTTAACAAAGAAGCTGCTCATTATTGATGAAGCAGAGAGAAAACCTTCCGGGGAGGAGAGTGACAGACCCAGCAGCCAAAGCAGAATGCCTACAGCCACAAAGGTGATCACGCCGGATACACGATGGAGGATGGAAGCGATGGCAGTCACGGGAAACCGGATCGTGGTGAGATCCAGATTGACAGGTCTTTGTTTCTTCGCATTTTTTATCATGAATAGCGCCCACATGCTGTTCTTATTGTTTCCTTCCTCCGGATCTGCAGGCGGGGTCAGACAGCGTGAACTTTCTATAACTGTGCGTCATGCAAAAACAGCTACGTCCAGATGCCAAAAAAGCTGGCTACAACGCTGGGTGGCGCCCGGTGGCAGGGTATTCCGGAGACCTGGCGGCAGTATAGGCTCTTCACAAAATCATTACAATTAACCTACATATAGTTTGAAGGGTTTTGCTCTGAACAGTGAGCAGGATCACGATAACAACATTATTTTAAAATTTAATCATCTGATTTGACAAAAGTTAAACATTATTGTTACAAACAAGGCCAGAAAAGCCGTATAATTCGCAAAAGTTATAGGGTCAGCCTTTCACCTGAGAATAAGTTATGTAACAGTGTGTCGGTCTTGACCCAGTCAATCAGGACAGTTATTAGTGGTACACAGGTTTGAATGATATGGACTGCTAACACCCTGGTTTGCTGTTTTTCGCCTGCGTGGCTAAGTTACCTGCAAGCGCCCATCGCTCTGTACCCTGGCTGTATCCCTTTCGAAACAGAGCCGAGAGCCAAATAAAAAACTGGTAATGACCACGGCGGTCTGAATGCAAATCGGGCGCCCGGCAGTCTTATGAAATAAGGCGCTAAGGAGACCGTAAATGGCTGATAAAAAAGCAACTCTCACCAGCAAGGGTGAAGATGCTATCGAACTGGATGTGCTACAAGGCACGCTCGGTCAGGATGTAATTGATATCCGTAGTCTTGGTTCTAAAGGTGTGTTTACTTTTGACCCGGGTTTCACCTCCACCGCATCATGCGAATCAAAAATCACCTTTATCGATGGTGATGAAGGTATCCTGCTGCACCGTGGTTTCCCGATCGATCAGCTGGCGACCCACTCCAGCTATCTCGAAGTATGCTACATCCTGCTGTACGGCGAGAAGCCGACCCAGGAAGAGTTCGACGAGTTCAAAACCACCGTTACCCGCCACACCATGATCCATGAGCAGATTACCCGTCTGTTCCACGGTTTCCGTCGTGACTCGCATCCAATGGCCGTTCTGTGCGGCGTGACCGGCGCGCTGGCCGCGTTCTATCACGATTCCCTGGATGTGAATAACCCGCGTCACCGCGATATCGCCGCCTTCCGTCTGCTGTCTAAAATGCCGACCGTCGCCGCGATGTGTTACAAATACTCCATCGGCCAGCCGTTTGTGTACCCGCGCAACGACTTGTCCTACGCCGGTAACTTCCTGAACATGATGTTCTCCACGCCGTGCGAGAAATACGAAGTTAACCCAATTCTGGAACGCGCCATGGATCGTATCCTGATCCTGCACGCCGACCATGAGCAAAACGCTTCCACCTCTACCGTTCGTACCGCAGGTTCTTCCGGCGCCAACCCGTTCGCCTGTATCGCTGCCGGTATCGCTTCCCTGTGGGGACCTGCGCACGGTGGCGCTAACGAAGCCGCGCTGAAAATGCTCGAAGAAATCAGCAGCGTTGAACACATTCCGGAATTCATCCGCCGCGCGAAAGACAAGAACGACTCTTTCCGCCTGATGGGCTTTGGCCACCGCGTGTACAAAAACTACGACCCGCGCGCCACCGTAATGCGTGAAACCTGCCATGAAGTATTGAAAGAGCTGAATCTGAAAGATAACAGCCTGCTGGAAGTGGCGATGGAACTTGAACATATCGCGCTTAACGACCCGTACTTCATCGAGAAGAAACTCTACCCGAACGTGGACTTCTATTCCGGCATCATCCTGAAAGCGATGGGCATTCCTTCTTCCATGTTTACCGTTATCTTCGCGATGGCGCGCACCGTGGGCTGGATTGCGCACTGGAACGAAATGCACGACGACGGCATCAAAATCGCCCGTCCGCGCCAGCTGTATACCGGCTACGACCAGCGTGATTTCAAATCCGATTTGAAAAAATAAGCTCCAGGCGGCGGATGGCGCACTGCTTATGCGCCCTACGATTGTTCAGGCGAACGTAGGGCGCATAAGCTGCGGCGTTATCCGCCAGATTTAAAGCTGGCAGCCGGGACACCAGTAAAAAGGCCGCGAAGACAGCATCGTTTTCTCTATCACCCCACCGCAGCGCTCGCACTTCTTCCCTGCCCGATGAAACACCTTAAAGCTAAAGATCGCCCCGTGATGCTTGTTCTCATCCACGCGACCGCGCGTAGTGTACGAAAGGCGCGGAATATCCAGCAGCGCGTTTGCCAGCCTGTCGAGCTGTTCATCGGTGAGATCCTGCGCCTTATGATGCGCGGCAAGGCCTGCGTACCAGAGAATCTCCACCCGCAGATAGTTGCCTAACCCGGCGAGAAAAGCCTGGTCGAGGAACAGACCGCTGAACTGCCGCTTGCGAAATTTGGCGGAAAGCAGGCGGGCTTTCACCTCCTGTGCCGTCAGCGTTAAATCCAGCACGTCCGGCCCGACGCGCAGCAAAAAGGGATGCTTTAACAGCTGCTCATCGTCGAGCATGAGAATCTCCGAAGCGCTGTAGAGCAAAATCGCCTTGTCCGCCGTCTGCAGCTTTACCCGCAGCACGCGCGTCGTTTGCGGCGCTTCGCCCGCATTCACCACGCGCCAGACGCCGTAAAGCTGATTATGGCTATACAAAGTTTTTCCGTTGGAAAATCGCGTCAGCAGGGCTTTTCCGCGGGTTTCTATGCGCTCGACCCGCTGTCCGATCAGCGTTTCCTCAAAGGCTTTCAGTTCGGGAAAAGCGAACCAGACTTCGGTTAAGGGCTTATTTAAGACGGCGGCTTCAAGGGCGTCCGCCGCGCGTCTGATTTCCGGTCCTTCAGGCATGCTCACTCCAGAATCAAATTAATCGCCGTCATTCAGCCGCCAGGCCAGCTGCTCAAGGTAGACCTGCTGCTCGTGACGCGCTTTAAGCGCCTCTTCCAGCGTGCACTGGACAAAGTGGATCGGCTCGCCCAGGCGCAGCTGCGCGAGGTGGAACATATCGGCCTCAATCACGCAGGCGATTCGCGGATAGCCGCCCGTTGTCTGCGCATCGTTCATCAGCACGATCGGCTGTCCGTTGTGCGGCACCTGCACGACTCCCGGCAGTAAGCCGTGAGACAGCAGCTCACGGTCGGTGGTGCGTTCCAGACGCTGCCCCTGAAAGCGATAGCCCATACGGTTACTCTGCGGGCTTAGCTGCCAGGGCAAACGCCAGAAGCTCTCCTGCGCGGTCTGGCTGAATTCGCGATACTCCGGGCCGGGAAGCGCGCGAATGCGGTTGCCCCACAGCAGCTGTTTTACGCCGCGGGCCTCGCGGAAATGGCGCTTTGCAGGCAGCAGCGGGAGGGTATCGCCGTCCTGTAACAGGCGGCCGGAAAAACCGCCGACCTGCGCTTTTAAATCGGTGCTGGCCGATCCCATCAACAGGGGGATGTCCAGCCCGCCCGCCACGGCGACATAGCTGCGCATGCCCCGTTCCGGAGACTTAAGCCGCAGCTGCTGCCCGGTTTTTACCGGCAGCCGCCATCCCGTCCACACCGCATGGCCGTCCAGATCCGCATGACAGCTCGCCCCGGTTAAAGCAAACCAGCCGTCCTGCGTAAACTCAATCACGCACTGGCCAAGCGTAATTTCTAACGCGGCGCTTTCAGGCTCGTTGCCCACCAGCAAATTGGCGATGCGCAATGCGGGGCCCGTCCAGCGCGCCGCAGCGGCTAACGCCTAGCTGGCGATAGCCATAACGCCCGCCGTCCTGCACGGAAGTGTGCATCCCGGCACGAATAATCTTCAGCACAAACCCTCCTTCTGAGGCACAAAACGCACGGTATCACCCGGCGTTAACAGCGTTGGCGGTTCAGCCCGGGGGTTAAATAGTTTGACCGATGTCTGGCCGATAATCTGCCAGCCGCCGGGCGTCGCCAGGGGATAAATTCCCGTCTGGCTGCCGCCGATGCCGACGGAGCCCGCGGGCACCAGCAAACGAGGTTCGGCGCGGCGCGGCGTATGTAACCTCGGCGCAAGCCCTCCAAGGTACGCAAACCCGGGCTGAAAGCCGAGAAAATAAACGACGTACTCGCCGCAGGAATGCAGCTCCACCACCTGACGCGGCGTCAGCCCGCTGTGTTCTGCCACCACGCCCAGATCCGGCCCCGCATCGCCTCCGTAAATTACCGGGATCTCAACGCGATGCGGTTCAGGAATTATCGCTTCGCTCTCTTCCCACCAGCGCTGGATCCTTTCAATGCCGTCCAGCGCCAGGCTGCCCGGCTCGCGCAGCACCACCGTGATGTTATTCATGCCCGGAATCACCTCCCGGACAGCATCCGCCTCCTCCAGCCGACGGGTCAGTCCCCAGATACGCTGCTGGCTTTCAAGGGATATCGGCGGTTCGAGCTCCAGAACCACCGCGCTTTCACCCAATAAATAACACCGCGCTCTTTGCACTTTTCCTCCTGAATACCGCGTTATGCCGGGTTAGGAATATCGATAAAGGTCACGTCCAAATCCGTTTCGCTGTTGAGCCAGTCGCTCAGCGCCTGGATGCCCCCGCGTTCGGTGGCATGGTGCCCTGCGGCATAAAAATGCAGGCCTTGTTCACGCGCCGAATGAATGGTTTGCTCGGAAACCTCGCCCGTAATAAAGGCGTCCACGCCAAAACGCGCGGCGCTGTCAATAAAGCTTTGCCCGCCGCCGGTGCACCAGGCGATGCGCCGAACCTGGTCAGGCCCGGTATCGCCGCACCACAGCGGCGTGCGCCCAAGCCGCATTTCAATCCATGAAGCAAGCTCCACGCCAGAAAGCGGCGTGGAAAACTCGCCCCAGGGCACCAGCGGCTCGATTTCACCTTTAGTTTCGATGCCCAGCAGCGAGCCCAGCTGCGCGTTATTGCCCAGCTGCGGATGCGCGTCCAGCGGCAAATGCCAGCCGTAAAGATTGATATCGTTCGCCAGCAGCGTTTTCAGCCGGTTACGCTTCATGCCGCGAATAACCGGCGGCTCGCCTTTCCAGAAATAGCCATGATGGACGATCACCGCATCGGCGCCCTGGCGTACCGCCTCGTCCAGCAGCGCCTGGCTTGCCGTTACGCCGGTAATAATTTTACGGATCTCTTCGCGTCCCTCAACCTGCAGGCCGTTTGGCGCATAGTCGCTTATCGCCGCGCTGTTGAGCTTTTCGTTGATCAGGCGTTCCAGTTCGCTATTTTTCATCTTGTTTATCTTCCGGTTTTCGCGCCGCCTCATAGGCGGCAAGTGTGGCAATGCGTGCCTGCTTATGGTCGACAATCGGGCGCGGATAGTCCAGCGTCTGCGGCTGTTTATCCGCCCAAACCCATGGCGCATGAATATGTTTGCCCGGCACGGCCTGCAGTTCGGGCACCCAGCGGCGAATAAATTCGCCTGCGGCATCAAATCGTTCCCCCTGCGTGGCGGGATTGAAAATGCGGAAGTAAGGCGCAGCATCGGTGCCGGTGGACGCCGCCCACTGCCAGCCGCCATTATTTGCCGCAAGATCGCCATCGATCAACCGCGTCATAAAGTAGCGCTCCCCCGCCCGCCAGTCGATGAGCAAATCCTTTACCAGAAAGCTGGCGACGACCATGCGCAGGCGGTTGTGCATCCAGCCCGTCGCATTAAGCTGGCGCATCGCCGCATCCACAATCGGGTAGCCGGTTTGCCCCTGCTGCCAGGCCGTGAGCAGCTTTTCATCCTGCTGCCAGCGCACGCTGTCGGTCCAGGGAATAAAGGGCTGATAGCGGCACAGCTTTGGATAAGCCACCAGCAGATGACGATAGAATTCACGCCAGACCAGTTCGTTTAGCCATGTCGAACCCGCCCCGCCTTCCAGAGCCCGGGGATGCTCTTTGAGCAAACGATGTAAGCACTGGCGGGGGGAAATCACCCCGAGCGCCAAATATGGCGACAGGCGGCTGGTGCCATCAACCGCCGGAAAATCTCGTCGCTCAGGGTAGTCAGCCGCAGGCGTCAGGCAGAACTCCCGCAGCTTTGCGATGGCCGCGCGCTCGCCGAACGGGAACAAGGCGGTATCGACTTCATCGCGTGGATAATCAAAAGGCGCGGCTTGAGTCATTACAAGCGGCTCGCCACGAGCTCCCGGAGCCGAAACACATTCCGGCAGCCCCTCCTGCAGCCGTTTGATAAATGCCTTGCTGAACGGCGTGAAGACCTTGTACATCTCGTGATTGCCGGTAGTCACGCTGCCCGGCGGCAAAAGCACGCTGTCATCGAAGCCCTGACATATCACGTCGCGCCCCAGGTTTTTTTCCACCGCCGCGTCGCGCTCGCGCTCATTGAGTTCGTACTGATAGTTATAAAACAGCGCATCGACGTTTCGGCTGGCGCAGAACGCTTTCAGGCACTCGATGGAGGCCGCGAAATCCTTCGCCTGCTTGATGCAAAGCTCGATTCCTCTTTCGGCCAGAGAAGTTTGCAGCAGGCGCAGGTGCTGCCAGAGAAATTCAGCCTGTCGGGGCGCCATATTGTGCTGTCGCCACTGTTCGGGCGTGGCGATAAAAATTCCCGTGACTTTAGCCCTGGGATCGCGGCAGGCCGCCGCGAGCGCCAGGTTATCGCAAACGCGTAAATCGTTGCGAAACCAGACCAGATGAGTGGTCATACAACTCCCTGAATTAATTGCCGTAGCGCAAACGCAAAGCTTCCGGATAGGGTTCAAAATAGCGCTGCTGCGCCAGATACTGGTCAGGATATTCCGCCATGTAATGTTTCAACAGGGTGAGAGGCGCCAGCAGCGGCTGGGTGCCCTGCCGATAGCGGTCAATCAACCCCGACAGCTCCTGGCGCTGTCGGGCGCTCAGCTGGCGGCGGAAATAGCCCTGAACGTGCATCAGCACATTCGTATGATTGCGGCGCGTGGCCTGATGTTCAAGCAGGGTCATTAAGCGCCGCCGGTATTCGACAAAGAACTCATCCAGCGAGCTCCAGCTCTCAATACCCGCAACAAAGCGGCCCAGCTCGCGATACTGCGGCTGGGAATGGGCCAGCAAAAGCAGCTTATAGCGGCTGTGAAAACCGATAAGCCCGCCTCTGGTCAGCCCTGTTTTGCGCAGGTTATTGAGTTCAAACAGCGTGTAAATCCGCTCGACGAAATTCTCGCGAATGGCGGGGTCCTGTAAACGTCCGTCTTCTTCCACGGGCAGCCAGGGCATCTGGCGCTTTAGCTCAGCGGTGAAAATCCCGGTTCCGCTTTTACGGTTATTGTTTCCTTCGGGCTCATACACCCGCACTCTTTCCAGGCCGCAGCTCGGCGATTTGGCGCAAACGATATAGCCGCAAAGATGCTCCAGCCCGGCGATTCGCCTGGCCGAAAACTGCCGCATCGCCTGGGTTAAATCCCCTTCGGCGTGGTTGCTGAAACGTAGCGCAGTTTCGCCGTCATCCGTTTTAACTAAACGCAACGCCGGGCGCGGCGCAGGCAAGCCAATCGCCATTTCCGGACAGACCGGCTCGAAACGCACCCAGGGCGCCAGCTCGTTAACCGCAAATGCAAGCCGCTTGTGGCCGCCGTCAAAACGGACGTTCTCGCCGAGTAAACAGGCGCTGATACCGATTGGAATATTGTCGCTCATGGGCTTGTTCCTTTATGTTGAATACTAAGTGTAGCAAGCCGCCATAACAAAAAAGGCTACCCCTTCGGGTAGCCTTTTAGCTTTCATTCAGTTCGGGCTTCAGTAGAAATCGCCGGAGGCGGCTTCCGCCTGGGCCATCCAGACCGGCTGCTCGCTGGTCTTCGACCAGACCCGGTGCAGATAGCTGTAAAAACGTGCGCGGTCTTTCCAGAACAGCATCACCGGCAGCGCCAGTACGCCGACGATTACCGCGAGGGTGCGACGCAGGATAACCTGATGCGCAGGATATTCTTTGTATAAAGACATAGGCTTCTCCCTTATTTTTGTGACCGGCAACAAATGCCGGGAATTCAGAACTTGTCATCTGGCTAAAATAGTATCGCATTGGCTGAAAGTTTACTACTCATCCGACCACTA
The DNA here is from genome assembly GCF_051307045.1 of Dryocola mayonis. Classification (NCBI taxonomy): domain Bacteria; kingdom Pseudomonadati; phylum Pseudomonadota; class Gammaproteobacteria; order Enterobacterales; family Enterobacteriaceae; genus Dryocola; species Dryocola mayonis. The sequence goes on along the minus strand of NZ_CP150452.1, from coordinate 1,279,242 downwards.
AAATGCCCCGGTTGCGGGGAAATTTACAATTCACCGCGTAAGTAAGTTACAAAACAGTTAAATAAATACTAATCATTAGTTAATTGATGGGTTTTTATTTTTATGCCGGCCCCTCTGTGCGGCTGGAAAAAAGAAGGTCTGCCGTTTTATGCTGTAAGCGGACGACAGGCGTAAAAAAGGCGCCTTGCGGCGCCTTTTTTTGATTTCTTTTTTACTATGCGTTCTTCAGCACTTCGCTGACGATCTCTACCGCTTCTTTCTCAATTTGCTGGCGGTGTTCGGCGCCCAGGAAACTTTCACAATAGATTTTGTACGCATCTTCCGTACCGGACGGGCGAGCCGCGAACCAGCCGTTTTCGGTCATCACCTTCAGGCCGCCGATAGAAGCGCCGTTGCCCGGCGCCGCCGTTAAGCGCGCGGTGATTGGGTCGCCCGCCAGGGTATCCGCGCTGACCATTTCCGGGGACAGCTTCGAAAGCGCCGCTTTTTGCGCAGAGGTTGCCGGGGCCTGCAGACGGTTATAGCTAGGCGCGCCGAAGCGTGCTGCCAGCTCGTCATAGTGCTGCTGCGGGTTCTTACCGGTAACTGCGGTAATTTCCGCCGCCAGCAGGCACATGATGATACCGTCTTTGTCGGTTGACCACGGCGTGCCGTCGAAGCGCAGGAAGGAGGCGCCGGCGCTCTCTTCGCCGCCGAAGCCGAAGCTGCCGTCAAACAGGCCGTCGACGAACCATTTAAAGCCAACCGGCACTTCCACCAGCTTACGGCCCAGGTCGTTGACCACGCGGTCAATCATTGCGGACGAGACCAGCGTTTTACCTACCGCCACATCTTTGCCCCACTGCGGACGATGCTGGAACAGATAATTAATGGCGACGGCCAGATAGTGGTTAGGGTTCATCAGGCCGGCCGGGGTAACGATGCCGTGACGGTCGTAGTCCGGGTCGTTGGCAAAGGCCAGATCGAATTTGTCGCGCAGCGCCAGCAGCCCCGCCATTGCGCACTCGGAGGAGCAGTCCATGCGGATTGCGCCGTCTTTATCGAGGTGCATAAAGCGGAAAGTCTGATCGACATGGTCGTTGACGATGGTCAGATCCAGATTGTAGTGCTTCGCGATACGCTGCCAGTATTCGATGCCGGAGCCGCCGAGCGGATCAACGCCCAGCTTCAGGCCCGCTTTCTGAATGGCGGCCATATCGATGATATCCACCAGCCCTTCGATAAACGGCTGCACCAGGTCCTGCTCTTTCACGCGGCCGCAGGCCCAGGCCTCGTCAAGAGACAGACGCTTCACCTCTTTCAGACCGCCGGCCAGCAGCGCGTTTGCGCGCTCTTCGATAACCTTAGTGACGTTAGTATCAGCCGGGCCACCGTTAGGCGGATTGTATTTGATTCCGCCGTCTTCAGGCGGGTTATGGGAAGGCGTGATAACAATGCCGTCCGCCTGCACGCCGCCCTTTTTGTTGTGCACCAGAATCGCGTTAGAAACCGCAGGCGTTGGCGTGTAGCCATTCGCCTGCTGGACAATGACATCCACACCGTTGGCCGCCAGGACTTCCAGCACGGAGATAAACGCAGGCTCAGACAGGGCGTGAGTGTCTTTACCGACATAGCACGGGCCGGTGATGCCGTTTTTAGCACGATCTTCAGCAATCGCCTGAGCAATCGCCAGAATATGTGGTTCGTTAAAGCTATGACGAGCCGCACTGCCGCGGTGGCCGGAGGTGCCGAACTTCACCGCGTGTTCGCTATTGCCCGCTTCTGGTTTCAGCACGTAGTACTGGGCCGTTAGCTGGGCTACGTTAATCAAATCGCTCTGTTGCGCAGGTTGACCTGCACGGTTGTGGTTAGCCATTGGCCCTTCCTTTTGACGCAGATTAAATAGTGCCGCAAACCTTCTCAATCAATTCCGCCGGGAACTGCATTGATTGCATGATGTGTTCAATCATGCTGCATTTGCGGCCCGTATTAGTATTGGTGATAACCCAGTATGGCGTACCCGGAACGTGTTTTGGCTTGGTCTGATTGCCATTAGCCAGCAGCGTTTGCTCGTTGCCGGCAAAGTAGACGCGGGTACGGCCGTGCAAAGACTCGGTGGCTTCGCCAAAGGTTTTTGCATCCAGCTGATAGAGCGTTGAAAGCACCATCATGAAACGATTAACGGCTTTCTTTTGCTCCGCATACTCATCAGAGAGTAGCAACTCACGCACGGCGCGCACGCGATCGCGCGCCCGATTCACGGGTTTCTCTTCGGAAGCAGGTGTTGCCGCAGAGGGTGCGGAGTTCGCCGTCGGGGAAGTGGTCGCTGCGGGAGTCTGACCGGCGGTAAATTTCAACATACGCCGTAAAATATCGGACGCGCTCTCGCCAATGTGTTGCGTGTGGCTGGCAATATAGCGATACAGCTCGTCATCAACTTCAATCGTTTTCATCTTCATCCAGTGCGATATCTTATTCTGAATACAAGTCGTTGGGATTATAGGAGCAAATCCCAACAGCGGGTAGCGCCAAACAGGTGCCGCCTGATAAAGCCAGATTAAACTGAATGTTTGCGGCACTGCGGCAGGAATAGCTTCATGATACCCTAACCCTACGAATCAAAAAAAAGAACTTTGCCATGAAATTAAACGCTCGCCTGCAAACTGCGCAACAATCGACTAGCAATTCCCCTATCGTTCTCATTCACGGCCTGTTTGGCAGCCTTGACAACCTCGGCGTGCTCGCCCGGGATCTGGGGCAGGATCATACGCTGCTGCAAATCGATCTGCGTAACCACGGCCAGTCTCCCCGCAGCGATGAGATGAATTATCCTGCGATGGCGCGCGACGTGCTGGAAACCCTGGACGAATACGGTTTTGAGCAGGCGATAATTATCGGCCATTCCATGGGCGGTAAAGTGGCTATGGCTTTAACCGCTATCGCCCCTGAGCGCATTGATAAGCTGGTGCTGATTGATATCGCGCCGGTTGACTACCAGGTGCGGCGCCACGATGAAATTTTTGCCGCTATTAACGCCGTGAGCCGCGCCGGTGCGAAAAGCCGCCAGCAGGCCGCCGCGTTAATGCGCGAGCATATAAAGGAAGAAGGCGTGATTCAGTTTCTGCTGAAATCCTTTGCCGAAGGCGAATGGAAGTTCAACGTGCCGGCGCTGTGGCAGCAGTATGAGCATATCGTCGGCTGGCAGCCTGTTCCCGCCTGGGACGGTCCCGCCTTATTTATCCGCGGCGGCGCTTCGCCTTATGTAGATGAAACGCACCGGGACGCGCTGCTGGCCCAGTTCCCGCAGGCGCGGGCGCACGTTGTTGCCGGCGCAGGACACTGGGTTCACGCCGAGAAACCGGAAGCGGTTTTACGCGCCGTTCACCGTTTTATCGATGATTGCGCCAAAAACTGATTAAAAACAGACCGACCGGCCGCAAGATGCGGCTAACGCGTTGGCGCGCCGGACTCCCTGATGTATGATGGCGCGCTTAAATGCGCCGGAGCATTCTGCTCGCAGCATCCCGAATTTCCTGTCAGTACTCTAATCATGGCAAAAGAACAAACGGACCGTACTACAATAGATCTGTTCGCGGACGAGCGTCGCCCGGGGCGGCCAAAAACCAATCCGCTAACGCGAGATGAGCAGCTGCGCATCAACAAACGTAACCAGCTCAAACGCGATAAAGTACGCGGCCTGAAGCGCGTTGAGCTGAAACTCAACAACGAAGCGGTGGATGCCCTTAACCAACTTGCTGAAGCCAGAAACATCAGCCGCAGCGAGCTGATTGAAGAGATGTTATTAGCCCAGCTAAAGCAGCATCTGAGCTAGCCGTTCGCTATTTCGCCCCGTCATCAAATAAAAAACGGCGCTTAAAGCGCCATCATGTTGCAGACTGTGCACAGCGCTGTGATAGCTGTTTCCGCACCCTGACCTGTTCTGCTATCATTGCCCCATCTGTGGGCAATTCTCCGCCACCATACCATTAAGTTTCAAGAGGTTATTTAACTCATGGCAATCGTAGGCATTTTTTTCGGCAGCGATACCGGTAATACCGAAAATATCGCAAAAATGATTCAAAAACAGCTCGGTAAAGATGTTGCTGAAGTGCGTGACATTGCAAAAAGCAGCAAGGAAGATCTCGAAGGGTTCGACATTCTGCTGCTGGGCATCCCTACCTGGTACTATGGCGAAGCGCAGTGCGACTGGGATGACTTCTTCCCGACTCTTGAAGAAGTGGATTTCAACGGCAAGCTGGTTGCGCTGTTCGGCTGTGGCGATCAGGAAGATTACGCGGAATATTTCTGCGACGCGCTGGGCACCATTCGCGACATCATTGAACCACGCGGCGCGGCAATCGTAGGCCACTGGCCGACGGCGGGCTACCACTTCGAAGCGTCGAAGGGTCTGGCTGACGACGACCACTTTGTAGGCCTGGCCATTGATGAAGACCGTCAGCCGGAGCTGACCGCCGAGCGCGTGGAGAAATGGACCAGGCAGGTTGCGGAAGAGCTCAACCTGGCCGATATCCTCAACGCCTGATGCGTAACGGCGCAGGCCAAGGTTTGCGCCGTATTGATAGGCATTACCAATGAAAATAATCGCTACATTTTTGTAACTTTTTTGTCTATCCCTGTACAATACCCCACAGGTCGCGTTTGCTGCACCGCCAGCAAAGGGTGACTCAGCCACGATTTTTTAGCTGTTATGCTTTAACTTACAGTTTCTATTTAGACGTGGCTGTACTATACCCTCAAAAGAAGGGTATATAATGAAACGCATTCACTTAACGCTCAACGAGTCCGAGCATAACGTTAAGCAACAGGACAATTTCCGCATGACTGACAACAACACCGCATTAAAGAAGGCCGGCCTGAAAGTCACGCTTCCGCGATTAAAAATCCTTGAAGTGTTGCAGGGACCGGTTAACCATCACGTCAGTGCGGAAGACTTATACAAACGTCTGATTGATATGGGTGAAGAGATTGGTCTGGCCACGGTTTACCGCGTGCTGAACCAGTTTGACGACGCGGGTATCGTTACCCGCCATAATTTCGAAGGCGGCAAGTCGGTTTTTGAACTGACTCAGCAGCATCATCACGACCACCTGATTTGCCTGGACTGCGGCAAAGTCATTGAATTCAGCGATGATTCAATCGAAGCCCGCCAGCGTGAAATCGCGACCCGCCACGGGATTCGGCTGACTAACCACAGTCTTTACCTGTATGGCCACTGCGCCGAAGGCGACTGCCGTACCGACGAAAACGCCCACGAAATCAGCGAGAAGTAATCCGCACTCTTGCTTTCCCTTCGGGAAAGCAGAGACAAAAAACCGGTGAGGAAACTCACCGGTTTTTTTATGGGCCAGAGAAACTTAACAAGCCGGGCGCTTTTGCGCCCGGCTGCCCATCAGAAGATAGTGAAAGGTGCGATAACGAGGAACTTCACGTCGCGCTCATCCTGGAAGATGTTGCCGTAGCCGCCGCCCCAGCTTGGGATATCGGAATGGTTGTCATACTGGGTAAAGTGCAGCTTAAACAGCGTGCCTTTCGCTCGGCCATCCTGAACGGTATATGACGCATCGAGGCTGTAAGAGGATTCCTTCAGACGGCGATCGGCGTCGTAGTAGCCATCGGTCGTTGGCGTGGAGCTGGGTTTTGCATCCCAGGCGTAAACGTAAGATGCGCCCACCGCCCAGCCGGCCAGATCCCAGTTGCTCAGGTCATACATCGCGCCCGCGAACAGCGCTTTTTCGCCGTTGGCGTTAAAGTCGGAGCGGTTATCCCACCATACATCAAGACGCCCGTTTGAGGAGGCATAGGTTGGGGTCATACGCTGCAGGAAGAACCCCTGCTGCCCTTCGGCCTTCACCATGGTTCCTTCCAGACGCAGGTCGACCTGACCAATTTTGTAACCGAGGGTTAGCGCCTGCAGCCAGGCTGTGCCGTCGTAAATATCGTTAATGCCGCCGTCTGAGACTTTGTCCCTGGTCCCGTAGAACTGGTAGCTGGTGGTCAGCGGGCTGCCAGCGATATCAAATTTGTAGCTTGCTTTGGTAAAGTACTGGTCAATGTACCCTTCTGCCTGACCGAAGGCCGCCTCAAGCACCAGATCGTTTTTGAAGTCATACTTTGCGCCGATTGAATGCAGGTAGTCGACTTTGGTGTGCCTGTCGTTCTGATAGAACTTGTCCATCTCCAGATGCCATGGCGCTTTATATTCGTTCGTCCACATATAGGAGAAGCTCAGCGCGCCCGCATCGCCGTAATCGAAACTGGCGCCGGCTTCAGCGCCCTGATAGGTGCCCGGCATAAAGCTCCAGTGCGGAGCCAGCAAAGTCTGGCCGGTTGGCTGAATGTAGCCCGCCCGCGCCCAAACCGGCCCGTATTTAAATTTCGCCGCCGCCTTATAAAGGCTGATTCCGCTCTTGTCGCCGGAATAGTCTTCGTCATAGGCTTTATTTTTTGATGAGAATGCGATTTCGTTCGGGTGCCCGCTGTCGCCATTTTCCGCCATTTCAATCGCGGTAAAGGCCGCAATATCCAGACCAAACATATCGGCCACATAGCCGGACTGGAAATCCAGGTTGGCGTTCCAGGTCGAATGGGAAAGGTTGGTTTCGTATTTACTGGTATTAACGTCTTTACGGTCACGCTCACGCTGCCAGTAATAAATACCGCCGGTGAGGGTTGAATCATCGATAAATCCCGCGGCCGCCGCCTGCGGAACGGTAACCATACCTGAAAGCGCCGTGACGCCTGCAATTGCAAGCGCCAGCGCGCTACGTTTGCCCTTAAACGTACGCATATTGAAATCCTCTTTGACGTATAAATAATCACCCGGCGTAAAAACGCCTGACGGCGAAAAATAAAAAATGCCTGACGGCTAAAAGCGGTTAAGAATATTTCCCCCGCATGACTGCTAAGCAACAGACTATTTTTCGCGACGCGAATTATCAACGACTTTGTAAGAGTTAATTTCCATATTATGACGAAGAGCACATAATCTATGTGCATTTGTAACAAGTTGCTTTATCAGCGTTTTATAGCGCAAAATTAAATTTAATTACTATATTCGCAAAAATGAAAGCGCTCCCATAAACGCTAATGATAATTTTTCCAGATTAAGGTCAAGGGCAGACAATTATTAAATAAGGCGTCGATGCCAATTAATTCGCACCGCGAATGTTAATAACTATTTAAATCGCTGATCGTTAAGCGAAAAAAAACGCCGCATAAAGCGGCGTTGAATACAGGGGCTCAAGCGATTAATCGCCTATTTTTGCCCAGGTGTCACGCAGGCCAACGGTGCGGTTAAAGACCAGTTTGGTAGCGGTTGCATAACGGCTGTCGAGGCAGAAATACCCTTCGCGCTCAAACTGATACGCTTTACCCGCCTGGGCGTTTTGCAGGCCTGGCTCAACGAAACCTTGTTTGATAACCAGCGACTGCGGATTGATGGTCGCAAGGAAATCTTCCGCGCTGCCCGGGTTTGCTACGCTAAACAGGCGATCGTAGAGACGAATCTCCACCGGCAGCGCGTGGGATGCGCTTACCCAGTGAATAACGCCTTTCACTTTACGGCCGTCCGCCGGGTCTTTGCTCAGGGTTTCGGCGTCGTAGGTGCAATACAGGGTGGTGATATTGCCTTGTTCATCTTTCTCTACGCGTTCAGCTTTGATCACATACGCGTTGCGCAGGCGTACTTCTTTGCCCAGCACCAGACGCTTGTACTGCTTGTTAGCTTCTTCGCGGAAGTCTGCGCGGTCGATGTAGATCTCACCGCTGAAAGGCACCTGGCGGCTGCCCATTTCAGGCTTGTTCGGATGATTTGGCATGGTGACCATTTCTTCCGCGCCCTGCGGGTAGTTTTCAATGATGACTTTTACCGGATCCAATACCGCCATCGCGCGCGGAGCGTTCTCGTTCAGATCGTCACGAATGCACGATTCCAGCGCCGCCATCTCGACGGTGTTGTCCTGCTTGGTGACGCCGATGCGTTTGCAGAACTCACGGATGGAAGCGGCGGTATAACCACGACGACGCAGGCCGGAGATGGTCGGCATGCGCGGGTCGTCCCAGCCTTCGACAATCTTCTCGGTCACCAGCAGGTTCAGCTTACGCTTGGACATGATGGCGTATTCAAGGTTCAGGCGAGAGAACTCGTACTGGCGCGGATGAGCCGCAATGGTGATGTTGTCTAACACCCAGTCGTACAGACGACGGTTGTCCTGGAACTCCAGCGTACACAGCGAATGGGTGATACCTTCCAGCGCATCGGAAATGCAGTGGGTGAAGTCATACATCGGGTAAATGCACCACTTGCTGCCCGTCTGATGGTGCTCGGCGAACTTAATGCGGTAGATCACCGGATCGCGCATCACGATGAAAGGCGAGGCCATATCAATTTTCGCGCGCAGGCAGGCGGTGCCTTCGGCGAATTCGCCGTTGCGCATTTTCTCAAACAGGGCGAGGTTTTCCTCGACGCTGCGATCGCGGTAGGGGCTGTTTTTGCCCGGCGCCGTCAAAGAGCCGCGATATTCGCGGATCTGCTCAGGCGTCAGCTCATCGACATACGCCAGGCCTTTGTTAATCAGCTCAACGGCATAGTTAAACAGCTGGTCGAAATAATCAGAGGAGTAGCGCACGTCACCGGACCAGTGGAAGCCCAGCCATTCTACGTCGTGCTTAATAGAATCAACGTATTCGATATCTTCTTTTACCGGGTTGGTGTCATCGAAACGCAGATTGCACAGCCCCTGGTAATCCTGTGCGATACCAAAGTTCAGGCAGATAGATTTTGCATGGCCGATGTGCAGATAGCCATTTGGCTCCGGCGGGAAACGAGTGCAGATACGGTCATGCTTACCGTTGGCCAGATCTTCATCAATAATCTGGCGAATAAAGTTAGTTGGGCGGGCTTCAGCCTCACTCATCGCGGATTCCTCAAGACAAAACTTTCGTTAACGGTGCATGATCTAATAAGCAGGCGCGGGAAACAACCTTTAGTTGCACAAATTACGGCGGCCAGGCTTAAAGAGAAGAAGGGATTAATTCGGGAGAATAAAAAAGCGGCTGGGGAAGGTCCCCAGCCGCTTAAGGCACAATGCTACTCAGGAGCAATTATTTGCCTTTAATTTCATACAGCGGCGTCTGACCCGCAACCACTGACCCCTGCGCCTGCAGAATCAGGCCGCTGAAGTCATCGATGTTGCTGCAAACTACCGGGCTTATCATGGAGCGCGCGTTAGCGTTCAGGAAATCAAGATCCATTTCCAGAACCGGCTGGCCGGCGACCACTTCAGCGCCCTCTTCCACCAGACGGGTAAAGCCCTGTCCGTTAAGCGCTACGGTATCGATACCCATATGGACAACGATTTCCGCGCCCTTTTCCGTTTCCAGGCAGAACGCATGGTTGGTGTTAAAGATTTTCACGATGGTGCCGGCCGCCGGCGATACAACGGTTTTATCCGTTGGCTTCACCGCTACGCCGTCACCTACCGCTTTGCTGGCGAAGGCTTCATCAGGCACCTGCTCCAGTGCCACTACTTCACCGGTTACCGGCGAAACCAGCGCCGCGATGGTGACCGCATTTGGCACCGCCTGCGGTTTAGGCGTAGTAGTGACGGCAACGGGGGCCGTAGGCGCTTGCGCCGCAGGAACGTCGCCGGTGGTTTTCATGGCGTTAGCAATTTTCTCTGCCACGAAGCCCACGATAATCTGCACGCTGGTTTTGTTCAGGCGAATCACGCCGGTTGCGCCAAGACGTTTTGCCAGCGCTTCGTTCACTAAAGAAGAGTCTTTCACGTTCAGGCGCAGACGAGTGATGCAGGCGTCGATACCGGTCAGGTTAGCTGAGCCGCCAACCGCTGCGATGTACTGACGAGCCAGAGCGGAAACGTCCTGATTTGCCGTACCGCTAACGTTCACATCCTGGCCATCAGCCTCATCACCTGCCACCGCCAGCTCGCGGCCCGGGGTTAACAGGTTGAATTTGGTGATGGTGAAACGGAACACCACGTAGTAAATCACGAAGAACACGAGACCTTGCGGAATCAGCATCCACCAGTGGGTCGCCAGCGGGTTACGGGAAGAAAGCACCATATCCACCAGGCCTGCGCTGAAGCCGAAACCGGCAATCCAGTGCATGCTTGCTGCGATGAATACGGAAATACCGGTCAGAACGGCGTGGATAACGTACAGAACCGGCGCAACGAACATGAAGGAGAATTCCAGCGGTTCGGTGATGCCGGTAAAGAACGCGGCGAAGGCAGCCGCCAACATGATACCTGCCACTTTCGCTTTGTTTTCCGGACGAGCGCAGTGGTAGATAGCCAGCGCTGCACCCGGCAGGCCGAACATCATGATTGGGAAGAAGCCAGCCTGGTAACGACCGGTGATGCCAACAACGGCTTTACCTGCTTCGATGGACTGCGCGCCGCCCAGGAAGTTAGGAATATCGTTAATGCCGGCAACGTCAAACCAGAATACGGAGTTCAACGCGTGGTGCAGACCAACCGGGATCAGCAGACGGTTGAAGAACGCGTAAACGCCGGCGCCAACGGAGCCCAGCTTCTGAATGTGCTCACCAAAGTTCACCAGGCCGTCGAAGATCATCGGCCAGACGTACATCATGATGAAAGCGACAACGATCATCACAAAGGAGGTGAGGATCGGCACCAGACGACGGCCGCTGAAGAAGGACAGCGCCTTCGGCAGCTCAACGCTGCTGTAGCGATTGTACAGTTCCGCAGAGATGATCCCCACCAGAATACCCACGAACTGGTTGCTGATTTTACCGAACGCCGCCGGAACCTGGTCCGCCGGAATTTTCTGGATCATGGCAACCGCTGCCGGAGAACACAGGGTGGTCAGTACCAGGAAGCCAACAAAGCCGGTCAGCGCTGCGGCGCCGTCTTTGTCTTTGGACATGCCGTAAGCCACGCCGATGGCGAACAGTACGGACATATTATCAATAATGGCAGAACCAGATTTAATGAAGAACGCCGCAAGCGCGTTGTCTCCACCCCAGCCAACCGGGTCAATCCAGTAACCTACCCCCATCAGAATTGCTGCTGCAGGAAGTGTAGCCACGGGCACCATAAGTGCGCGGCCAACTCGTTGTAAATAACCTAGAATACTCACTTTATTCCCCCTATGAGACCCTGTTAAGGCTCGCTCAAAGCAGTGTTTTTATTGTCTTAACAACCTTAAAGAAACGGCGACGCTTCACATCACACACCGGAGTGTGAAAAAATTTAATTCGTATCGCAAATTAAACGCGCACTTTTTGTGACTACAGTCACCAAATATCGCTATAGCACCCCCCTTCAGCTGGCTATCATGCAAAACTTATTTTATCATTCAAAAAATCAGGACGGATTGCCCCCTCAGGCACCAGTATAAAACTGGTTTACCCTTAGAGGGTGGATTATCAATCTGGCCAAACCCGTTTTCTATTAACTCCTAAGAGGTGAATGATGAGACTGATTCCCCTGGCTACCCCGGCTCAGGTCGGCAAATGGGCAGCTCGCCATATTGTTAAGCGCATCAACGCGTTTAATCCTACTGCAGATCGTCCTTTCGTGCTGGGTTTACCTACCGGCAGCACGCCGCTTGAAGCCTATAAGGCGCTGGTAGAGATGCATAAAGCGGGCCAGGTTAGCTTCAAAAACGTCGTGACCTTTAATATGGATGAATACGTCGGCCTGCCGAAAGAGCATCCGGAAAGCTATCATACCTTCATGCATAAGAACTTCTTCGATCACGTTGATATTCCGGCGGAAAACATCAACCTGCTGAACGGTAACGCCGAAGACGTTGACGCGGAATGCCGCGCTTACGAAGAAAAAATTCGCTCCTACGGTAAAATCCACCTCTTTATGGGCGGCGTGGGCAACGACGGCCATATCGCGTTCAACGAGCCGGCCTCATCCCTTGCTTCCCGTACCCGTATTAAAACCCTGACTCATGACACCCGCGTGGCAAATTCTCGCTTCTTTGGCGGCGATGTGAACCAGGTTCCAAAATACGCCCTGACCGTAGGCGTCGGTACGCTGCTTGACGCAGAAGAGGTGATGATTCTGGTGCTCGGCCACGTAAAAGCGCAGGCTCTACAGGCTGCCGTAGAAGGCAACGTCAACCACATGTGGACCATCAGCTGCCTGCAGCTGCATCCAAAAGCGGTGGTGGTGTGCGACGAACCTTCTACCATGGAGCTGAAAGTGAAAACGTTGAAGTACTTCAACGAACTCGAAGCAGAAAATATTAAAGGCCTTTAAGCACTTCTTTTTTACCGGGGGTAATTATGTTTGCACTAACCCAGGGTCGGATTTATACCGGCCATGACATTCTGGATGACCACGCGGTGGTTATCGCTGACGGCCTGATTGAGCGCGTTTGTCCGCGCGCCGAACTCCCGGCCGGGATCGAAACCCGCGATATGGGCGGTGCGATCATCGCCCCCGGTTTTATTGATGTGCAGCTAAACGGCTGCGGCGGCGTGCAGTTTAACGACACCGTCGACGCCGTCACGGTTGAAACGCTGGAGATTATGCAGCAAGCCAACGAGCGTTCCGGCTGCACCAGCTATCTGCCAACGCTTATCACCGCCAGCGACGAACTGATGATGCAGGGCGTTAAAGTGATGCGTGAGTACCTGGCTAAATACAGCAACCAGGCGCTCGGTCTTCACCTGGAAGGCCCGTGGCTGAACATGGTGAAAAAAGGCACGCACAACCCGAGCTTTGTCCGTAAACCGGATGCCGGCCTGGTTGATTTCCTCTGCGAGAACGCGGACGTCATCACCAAAGTCACCCTGGCGCCGGAAATGGTGGAGCCGGAAGTTATCAAAAAACTGGTCGCCGCGGGCATTATCGTTTCCGCAGGGCCACTCCAACGCGACGGCGAAAGAAGCCAGAGTAGGTTTCCGCGCGGGCATCACCTTCGCAACGCATCTCTTCAACGCCATGCCTTATATTACGGGCCGCGAACCGGGCCTTGCGGGCGCAATCTTTGATGAGCCGGATATTTATTGCGGCATCATTGCCGATGGCCTGCACGTGGACTATGCGAATATTCGCACCGCGAAGCGGCTGAAAGGCGATAAACTCTGTCTGGTCACCGACGCGACCGCACCGGCGGGCGCTAATATTGAACAGTTCATTTTTGCTGGTAAAACAATATACTACCGCGACGGTTTATGTGTAGATGAGAACGGTACGCTGAGCGGTTCCGCCCTGACGATGATCGAAGGGGTGCGTAATCTGGTCGAGCACGCCGGCATTGCGCTGGATGAAGTCCTGCGTATGGCCACTCTCTACCCTGCCCGAGCGATGGGTGTGGAAAAGCAGTTGGGCACCATTGAGGCTGGCAAAGTCGCCAACCTGACTGCCTTTACCCGCGATTACAAAATCATCAAGACTCTCGTTAATGGTAATGAGGTCGTAACTGAGTAAAAAAGGCATGACGACTGGCGGACAGGCTCAAATAGGTAATGTCGATCTGGTAAAACAGCTCAACGGCGCGGCGGTATACCGCCTGATTGACCAGCTTGGCCCAATCTCAAGGATTCAGATTGCCGAACACAGCCAGCTTGCGCCCGCCAGCGTCACCAAAATTACTCGCCAGCTTATCGAGCGCGGCCTGATTAAAGAAGTCGATCAGCAGGCCTCCACCGGGGGCCGCCGCGCTATCTCCATCGTGACCGAAACCCGCAATTTTCACGCGATAGGCGTGCGCCTCGGGCGCCATGACGCCACCATTACGCTATTCGATCTCAGCGCCAGACCGCTGGCGGAAGAGCACTATCCCCTGCCGGAGCGCACTCAGGAAACCCTTGAGCACGCGCTGCTCCATGCCATCGCCCGGTTTATCGAACAGACGCAGCGTAAAATCCGCGAGCTTATCGCTATCTCCGTCATTCTGCCGGGCCTGGTCGATCCGGAAAGCGGCGTGATTCGCTATATGCCGCACATCCCGGTGGATAACTGGGCGCTGGTGGAGAGTTTGGAAAAACGCTTCAAAGTAACCTGCTTTGTCGGACACGATATTCGCAGCCTCGCGCTGGCAGAGCACTATTTCGGTGCAACCCACGACTGCGAAGACTCCATTCTGGTGCGCGTTCACCGCGGTACAGGCGCCGGTATTTTGTCTAACGGCAGAATTTTTATCGGCCGCAACGGTAACGTGGGCGAAATTGGCCATATCCAGGTCGACCCGTTAGGCGAGCGCTGCCACTGCGGTAACTTTGGCTGTCTGGAAACCATCGCGGCGAACGCCGCTATTGAAGGCCGGGTACGCCATCTGCTTGAGCAAGGCTACAACAGCCGCTTAACGCCTGACGACTGTGACATTGTCGCGATTTGCAAAGCGGCCAATAAGGGCGATGCGCTGGCGTGCGAGGTCATCGAGTACGTCGGTCGCCATCTGGGTAAAGCCATCGCCATCGCTATAAACCTGTTCAACCCGCAAAAAGTGGTGATCGCAGGCGAAATCATCGAAGCGGAAAAAGTGCTGCTGCCGGCCATCGAAGGCTGCATTAACACCCAGGTCTTAAAAGCGTTCCGCAAAAACCTGCCCGTTGTGCGTTCGCGCCTTGACGACCGCTCGGCGATCGGCGCTTTTGCGCTGGTAAAACGCTCTATGCTAAACGGCCTGCTGCTGCAGCGGCTGCTGGAAAGTTAACGCAGCCGGCTGCCGATTTACGCTATAGTTACGCCTTCTGAGAATATGAGCCTGAGTAGTCAATGACCATCCAGAATGTAATTTGTGATATTGACGGCGTGCTGATGCATGACAACGTCGCCGTGCCGGGCGCCAACGAGTTCCTGGCCCGCATCCTTGAAAAAGGTTTACCGCTGGTTCTGCTGACTAACTACCCTTCGCAAACCGGCCAGGATCTGGCGAACCGCTTTGCGTCAGCCGGCATCAATGTGCCGGACAGCGTGTTTTATACCTCGGCGATGGCAACCGCAGATTTCCTGCGGCGGCAGGAAGGCAAAAAAGCCTATGTGGTGGGCGAAGGCGCGTTGATCCATGAGTTATATAAAGCGGGATTCACCATCACCGATATCAACCCGGATTTTGTCATCGTTGGCGAAACGCGCTCCTATAACTGGGAAATGATGCACAAGGCGGCCTATTTCGTGGCAAACGGCGCGCGTTTTATCGCCACTAACCCGGATACCCACGGGCGCGGCTATTATCCCGCCTGCGGCGCGCTCTGCGCGGGTATTGAGAAAATCTCCGGCCGCAAGCCGTTTTACGTCGGCAAGCCCAGCCCGTGGATCATCCGCGCGGCGCTGAACACCATGCAGGCCCACTCTGAACAGACGGTGATTGTGGGCGACAACCTGCGCACCGACATCCTGGCGGGCTTCCAGGCCGGCCTGGAAACCATTCTGGTGCTCTCCGGCGTTTCCACGCTCAACGACATTGACGCGATGCCTTTTCGCCCTTCATTTATCTACCCTTCGGTGGCCGAAATCGACATCATCTGAAAGATGTCAGTTTTGCCTGCAATGCGCCTGGCCTACGCCGGGCGTTTTTTATGAATCACATACTTTTCTTTTTTTTCTCCCGACGCCAAGCAGTAAAAACGGCAAATAATTGTCGATCCGCTAATTATTCGGCGCTTTCCCTCATCATTTTTCAACAATCGGCAATGACTATTGCGGTATTTACCTCCTGATTGCTAAAGCGCTTGCATTCGCGCTGCTGATTGCGCAAATTCAGATGCATGCAATGCAGCAACGCCGCTAAAACAGCAATAAACGGCCGCGCGGCACCACGATTAAACCGCTCAGGTAAGCGTTACGGAGAAAGTTCTATGTGTTCTATTTTTGGTGTTCTGGATATTAAAACCGACGCGGTTGAACTGCGTAAAAAAGCGCTGGAGCTGTCGCGCCTGATGCGTCACCGCGGCCCGGACTGGTCCGGTGTTTACGCCAGCGACAAAGCAATTCTGGCCCACGAACGCCTCTCCATCGTTGACGTTAACGCCGGCGCGCAGCCGCTGTATAACAAGCAGCAAACCCACGCGCTGGCGGTCAACGGCGAAATTTACAACCACCAGGCGCTGCGCGCTGAATACGGCGATCGCTACGAATTCCAGACCGGTTCCGACTGCGAGGTTATTCTTGCCCTGTATCAGGAAAAAGGCCCGGAATTCCTGGACGACCTGCAGGGAATGTTCGCCTTCGTCCTTTATGACAGTGAAAAAGATGCCTGGCTTATCGGCCGCGATCATATCGGCATCATCCCGCTGTATATGGGCCATGATGAACACGGCAACCTGTACGTCGCCTCTGAAATGAAAGCGCTGGTGCCCGTTTGCCGCACCATTAAAGAGTTTCCGGCTGGCAGCTATATGTGGAGCCAGGACGGCGAAATTCGCAGCTACTACCAGCGCGACTGGTTTGACTACGAGGCGGTAAAAGACAAGGTTACCGACAAAAACGAGCTGCGCCAGGCGCTGGAAGACGCCGTGAAGAGCCATCTGATGTCCGACGTGCCGTACGGCGTGCTGCTTTCCGGCGGTCTGGATTCATCCATTATCTCTGCGATCACCAAAAAATTCGCCGCCCGCCGCGTGGAAGATGAAGAGCGCAGCGAGGCATGGTGGCCACAGCTGCACTCGTTCGCGGTCGGCCTGCCGGGCTCACCGGATCTGAAAGCCGCGCAGGAAGTGGCAAACCATCTGGGCACCGTACACCATGAAATTCATTTCACCGTGCAGGAAGGCCTGGATGCTATCCGCGACGTTATCTACCACATTGAAACCTATGATGTGACCACGATTCGCGCCTCGACGCCTATGTATCTTATGTCCCGTAAAATCAAAGCGATGGGCATCAAGATGGTGCTGTCAGGGGAAGGTTCCGATGAGGTGTTCGGCGGCTATCTTTACTTCCACAAAGCGCCGAACGACAAAGAGCTGCACGAAGAAACCGTTCGTAAACTCCAGGCTTTGCATATGTTCGACTGCGCGCGCGCCAACAAAGCGATGTCGGCCTGGGGCGTTGAGGCCCGCGTGCCGTTCCTCGATAAAAAATTCCTCGACGTGGCGATGCGCATCAACCCGAAAGACAAGATGTGCGGCAACGGCAAAATGGAAAAGCATATCCTGCGTGAATGTTTCGAATCCTATCTGCCGGCAAGCGTGGCGTGGCGCCAGAAAGAGCAGTTCTCAGACGGCGTAGGCTACAGCTGGATCGACACCTTAAAAGAAGTCGCGGCGGGTCAGGTAACGGATCGGCAGATGGAGACCGCAAGCTTCCGCTTCCCTTACAACACGCCGGGTTCGAAAGAGGCCTACCTGTACCGTGAGATCTTCGAAGAACTCTTCCCGCTGCCGAGCGCCGCAGAATGTGTTCCGGGCGGCCCTTCCGTCGCCTGTTCTTCGGCTAAAGCGATTGAATGGGATGAAGCCTTCAAAACCATGAACGATCCGTCGGGCCGTGCGGTTGGCGTCCACCAGTCTGCCTATAAATAAGCGATCTTTGCCAGGCAACGGGCCTGCGGGCCCGTTGCTGTTTGCGCACAAAACTTCCCTTTTTGCCCCCGCTTTCCCGCCGGGAAAAGCCCGAAATAACCGATTGTTGCCCATATTTCCACCAAGCTGTTCGCAAGCTGGTCAAACAGACAATTTCAGCTACTTTTCGGGAAAAAATTTGTTGACGCTGTTCGGCCAACTACGCATAATGCGCCCCGCAACGCCGATAAGGTATCGCAAAAAAAGAAGGCTACTTAGCTCAGCTGGTTAGAGCACATCACTCATAATGATGGGGTCACAGGTTCAAATCCCGTAGTAGCCACCATTCTTTTTAAGCGCGGGAGTGGCGAAATTGGTAGACGCACCAGATTTAGGTTCTGGCGCCGCAAGGTGTGCGAGTTCAAGTCTCGCCTCCCGCACCATTTTAACGCGTTGCACGGATGGGGTATCGCCAAGCGGTAAGGCACCGGTTTTTGATACCGGCATTCCCTGGTTCGAATCCAGGTACCCCAGCCAATTTTTTCGATATGCAGGCGCTTTGCGCTCGGGTTTTGGGGTATCGCCAAGCGGTAAGGCACCGGTTTTTGATACCGGCATTCCCTGGTTCGAATCCAGGTACCCCAGCCATCGAAAAAGGTTGTATCGGCTACGTAGCTCAGCTGGTTAGAGCACATCACTCATAATGATGGGGTCACAGGTTCGAATCCCGTCGTAGCCACCATATTATTGGGGTATCGCCAAGCGGTAAGGCTCTGGTTTCTGATACCAGCATTCCGAGGTTCGAATCCTCGTACCCCAGCCATAAAAAAGACGTTTGCAGTTGCGAACGCACCCCGTTGGGGTATCGCCAAGCGGTAAGGCTCTGGTTTCTGATACCAGCATTCCGAGGTTCGAATCCTCGTACCCCAGCCACTCTAAAAAAAGCTCGCTTCGGCGAGCTTTTTACTTTTCAGCGTTCAGACAGAAAAAAGGCGGTTTCCCGCCTGTTTATTGAATTCCGTCAGCTCATAACCCCAACGCATACTTCAGCGCCCGGCGTTTCAGCGCGCCGCCGCGTTCGGCGGCCATCAGCCCCAGGTTACGCATTACGCGCAGGGGCGCAAGGTCGTTGCTAAAGCCGGCGTAAAACAGATCCATACCGCTTTGCATAAGAAAGTTATCCGCCTGACGGCGCGTCTGATAGCGTTTCAGCACGCGGGCATCAGCCCAGTTCTCACCGTAGCTGCGCGCGTTAATCATCACCTCAAGCAACGCTTCGACGTCGCGATAGCCAAGGTTTACACCCTGTCCCGCCAGCGGATGGATAGTGTGTGCCGCATCGCCGATCAGCGCCAGGCCTTGCTGCGTATACCGCAGCGCATGCCGACGGGTTAGCGCAAAAGCGCCGCTGGCGACCGGCGTCACCGCGCCCAGCCTTGCCGGAAAAGTTGCGGCGATAGCTTTCGCCAGCTGCGGCATCGTCATGGCCTTTAACTGCCGGATGCGCGCCGGCGTGTCGTACCACACCAGCGAAGCCCAGTTATCGAACAGCGGTAAAAAGGCGTGCGGCCCGGCCGGCGTAAAGTGCTGCCAGGTGCTGTCGCCGGGCGCATTTTCGCACTCAACGGTTATCAGCATACAAGCCTGACGATAATCCCAGGCGTGGATGCCGATACCGGCCCACTGGCGGACCTTTGAATTCGCGCCGTCTGCGCCAATCACCATCGGCACCGTTAGTTCCTCGCCGTTTGCAAAACTCAGCGTCCAGCGCCCTGCCCTGGTTTGCATGTGCGCCAGCTGCGCCGGACACATCAGCGTGACGTTTGAATGCGCTGCCAGCGCCTTCCAGAGCGCAAGCTGTAAAACATGATTTTCTACCATGAAGCCCAGCTCGGGCAGGCCAAGCTCGTGCGCATTAAAAGAAACGTGCGCGCTTTCCCACTCCCAGGTTTCCAGCCGGCGATAAGCATGGCTGCGCATAGCAATAATCGCTTCCCACACGCCTAATGATTTAAGCAGCGCCACCGAAGCGCTGCTGATGGCGGAAATGCGCACGTCGGGCCGGCTATCGCTGTCAAACTCTGTCGGCGCCTGGCGTTCGATAACCGCTACCTGAAAACCATTTTGTGCCAGCCCGAGCGCTGCGGGCCGCTCCGACCATGCCTGCGCCGACGACCGCAACGTCGATTGGTTGATTTGCCATGATTATTTTGTCCTTAATTTGTCTAAGCTAATTCTACCGGATTTTTCCCGGGGTTACGCAGGCTGGTCACATCCACGTCAAAGCATTACAATACGCGCCCAAGATTTCGGGCCTAACTGAGCAATGGCAAAGTCGATGACAAAAAAACTCCATATTAAAACCTGGGGCTGTCAGATGAACGAATACGATTCATCGAAGATGGCCGATCTGCTGAACAGCACGCATGGCTATGTCCTTACGGATGAACCAAAAGAAGCGGACGTATTGCTGCTGAACACCTGCTCTATCCGTGAAAAAGCCCAGGAAAAAGTCTTCCACCTGTTAGGCCGCTGGAAGCTCTTAAAACGAAAAAATCCCGACCTGATTATCGGCGTCGGCGGCTGCGTTGCCTCCCAGGAAGGCAAGCTTATTCG
Source organism: Dryocola mayonis (assembly GCF_051307045.1). Lineage (NCBI taxonomy): Bacteria > Pseudomonadati > Pseudomonadota > Gammaproteobacteria > Enterobacterales > Enterobacteriaceae > Dryocola > Dryocola mayonis. Next base: position 1,259,174 of record NZ_CP150452.1, on the reverse strand, counting down.
TAGCCGCGCTCATTATGTCGATATCGTTTTCGGGCCGCAGACGCTGCACCGCCTGCCGGAGATGATCAATCAGGTTCGCGGCACCCGCAGCCCGATCGTTGACGTCAGCTTTCCGGAAATTGAAAAATTTGACCGCCTTCCGGAGCCGCGCGCGGAGGGCCCGACGGCCTATGTTTCTATTATGGAAGGCTGCAACAAATACTGCACTTATTGCGTGGTGCCCTATACCCGCGGTGAAGAAGTCAGCCGCCCAAGCGATGATATCCTGTTTGAAATCGCCCAGCTCGCGGCGCAGGGCGTGCGCGAAATCCATCTGCTGGGCCAGAACGTCAACGCTTACCGCGGCGCGGCCTACGACGGCGGCATCTGTACTTTTGCCGAGCTCCTGCGCCTGGTCGCGGCTATCGACGGCGTCGACCGCATTCGTTTCACCACCAGCCATCCGATCGAGTTCACGGACGATATCATCGACGTTTATCGCGATACGCCGGAGCTGGTGAGCTTCCTGCACCTGCCAATTCAAAGCGGCGCGGACCGGGTGCTGAACCTGATGGGCCGCACCCACACGGCGCTGGAATACAAAGCGATTATCCGCAAGCTGCGCGCTGCGCGTCCCGATATTCAAATTAGCTCCGACTTTATCGTAGGCTTCCCTGGCGAAACCCAGCAGGACTTTGAGCAGACGATGAAGGTTATAGCCGAGGTGAATTTTGACGTCAGCTACAGCTTTATCTTCTCTGCCCGCCCGGGTACGCCTGCGGCGGATATGGTCGATGACGTGCCGGAAGAAGAGAAAAAGCAGCGTCTGTATATTCTGCAGGATCGCATTAACCAGCAGGCAATGGAGTGGAGCCGTAAGATGGTCGGCACCACGCAACGCGTTCTGGTGGAAGGAACGTCGCGCAGAAGCATTATGGAGCTGACCGGGCGTTCTGAAAACAATCGCGGGGTAAACTTTGAAGGCACTCCGGATATGATCGGTAAATTCGTTGATGTAGAGATTACCGAAGTCGCTACCAACAACTCCCTGCGCGGCAGGGTAGTGCGCACCGAAGATGAAATGGGCCTGCGCGTCATTGAAGCGCCGGAGTCGGTGATCGCGCGTACCCGCAAAGAGAACGACATCGGCGTCGGTCTTTATCAGCCATAGTTCCGCCCCGCTTTGCCCTTCGGCTCGCTAACGCCGTGAACCGAAGGGCATTTTCAGCCTTTGCACTTGCATTGTGAATCCGCCACCCAAATATCAAAGCCAGCGCTTGCGCCATCATCACTCGCCGTAAATAATCTCTTTATGGCCTGACAAGCAGGCATGACTACGACCACTGACAACCGGCCCCGAGCGACCCCAAGGATAAGTTTGAATATCGAAACACGTGAAATTACGCTGGAACCTGCAGACAACGCCCGTTTACTCAGCCTGTGCGGTCCTTTTGATGACAATATTAAACAGCTCGAACGTCGGCTGGGTATCGAAATCAACCGTCGTGACAATCACTTCAAGCTCACTGGCCGCGCGTTGCTGGTGAACGCCGCCGCTGATATCCTGCGCAACCTTTATGTCGATACCGCACCGATGCGCGGCGAAACCCAGGACATCGACCCGGAACAAATCCACCTGGCGATTAAAGAAATTCGCGTGCTGGAACAATCGGCGGAGCACGTGCCGGACTACGGCAAAGCGGTCAATATCAAGACCAAGCGTGGGGTGATCAAACCCCGCACGCCGAACCAGGCGCAGTACATCGCCAACGTGCTCGACCACGACATCACCTTTGGTATCGGCCCGGCGGGTACGGGTAAAACCTACCTTGCGGTCGCCGCGGCTGTGGATGCGCTGGAACGCCAGGACGTGCGCCGCATTCTGCTGACCCGCCCGGCGGTTGAAGCCGGTGAAAAGCTCGGCTTCCTGCCGGGCGATTTAAGCCAGAAAGTGGATCCGTATCTGCGCCCGCTTTACGACGCCCTGTTCGAAATGCTCGGCTTTGAGCGCGTTGAAAAGCTGATGGAGCGCAACGTTATCGAAGTAGCGCCGCTGGCCTATATGCGCGGACGCACCCTGAACGATGCCTTTATCATCCTTGATGAAAGCCAGAACACCACTATCGAACAGATGAAGATGTTCCTGACGCGTATCGGCTTTAACTCCAAAGCGGTCATTACCGGCGACGTCACGCAGATTGACCTGCCCCGCAATATGAAATCAGGCCTGCGCCACGCCATCGACGTGCTGGCGGAAGTCGATGAAATCAGCTTCAACTTTCTTAACAGCGAAGACGTGGTGCGTCACCCGGTGGTCGCCCGCATCGTCAACGCTTATGAAGCATGGGAAAACGCCGAGCAAATCCGTAAAGACGAGCTGGCCCGCGGAACGCAAACGCGAAGCTATGGCGCAAAATGCCGCCGCGCAGGAGAGCAAATGAGTCAGGTTATTCTGGATTTACAGCTCGCCTGTGAAGATACTGCCGGCCTGCCCAGCGAAGCGCAGTTCCAGACATGGCTTGATGCGGTCATTCCTCAGTTTCAGGAAGAAGCAGAGGTAACCGTTCGCCTGGTCGACGACGCGGAAAGCCATGAGCTGAATCTGACCTACCGCGGCAAGGACAAATCGACCAACGTGCTCTCTTTCCCGTTCGAAGCCCCGCCGGGCATCGAGCTGCCGCTGCTTGGCGATCTGATTATCTGCCGTCAGGTGGTCGAAAAAGAGGCGCAGGAGCAGGATAAGCCGCTGGAAGCCCACTGGGCGCACATGGTGATTCACGGCAGCCTGCACCTGCTTGGGTACGATCATATTGAAGATGAAGAAGCCGAAGAGATGGAATCCCTGGAAACAGAGATAATGCTTGCTCTTGGGTATGTCGATCCGTACATTGCCGAGAAAGACCAGTCTGCGTAAGAATTAGCGCTACGCAGCAAATAAACGCGGGCGGCGCATCATCAGACCGCCTGTTAAGTATCCATAACCGAGGGGCCACAAACCTAACGCCATGAGCGACGACAACTCACAAAACAGTGACACGCCTGCCAGTAAAAAGGGATTCTTTTCCCTGATTCTCAATCAGCTATTTCACGGTGAACCAAAAAACCGTGACGATCTGCTAGAGCTTATCCGTGATTCCGAGCAAAACGATCTTATCGATCAGGACACCCGCGACATGCTCGAAGGGGTAATGGATATCGCCGACCAGCGCGTCCGCGACATTATGATCCCTCGCTCGCAAATGGTGACGCTCAAACACAACCAGACGCTGGACGAATGCCTCGATGTCATCATCGAATCGGCCCACTCCCGCTTCCCGGTGATTAGCGAAGACAAAGATCATATCGAAGGGATTTTGATGGCCAAAGATCTGCTGCCGTTTATGCGCAGCGATACCGAGCCGTTTAGCATGGAAAAAGTGTTACGCCAGTGCGTAGTTGTGCCTGAAAGTAAGCGTGTTGACCGCATGCTGAAAGAGTTTCGTCAGCAACGCTATCACATGGCGATTGTGATTGATGAGTTTGGCGGCGTCTCCGGCCTCGTCACTATTGAAGATATTCTCGAACTGATAGTCGGGGAAATCGAAGATGAGTATGACGATGAAGAAGACAGCGATTTCCGTCAGCTCAGCCGCCACACATGGACGGTGCGCGCGCTGGCCTCTATCGAAGATTTTAACGACACCTTTGACACCCATTTCAACGACGATGAAGTAGATACCATTGGCGGCCTGGTGATGCAGGCGTTTGGGCATCTGCCCGCACGCGGCGAAACCATTGAAATAGATGGTTACCAGTTCAAGGTCGCCATGGCCGACAGCCGCCGTATCATTCAGGTTCACGTCAGAATTCCGGACGATTCGCCGCAACCGAAACTGGAAGATTAATTCAAAAATGGCTATTGCCTTATTATTACAACGCCAGCGCGTGCGTCTGCTGCTGGCGCTGCTTTTTGGCGCCTGCGGGACGCTGGCCTTTTCTCCCTATGATTTCTGGCCTGCCGCCATTGTTTCTCTGGCGGGCCTGCAGGGGCTGACGCTCAACCGGCGCGCGATTCAAAGCGCCTGGATCGGCTTTTTCTGGGGGCTGGGCCTGTTTGGCAGCGGCGTTAACTGGGTCTATGTCAGCATCGCGCAGTTTGGCGGCATGCCGGGGCCGGTTAATATCTTCCTTGTGGTGCTGCTCGCCGCTTACCTGTCGCTTTATACCGGCCTGTTCGCGGGGTTGCTAAGCAGGCTGTGGCCGAAAACAACCTGGTGGCGCGTGGCGATTGCCGCCCCGATGCTGTGGCAGGTCACTGAATTCCTGCGCGGCTGGGTGCTGACGGGCTTTCCCTGGCTGCAGTTCGGCTACAGCCAGATTGACGGTCCGCTCAAGGGCATAGCGCCGGTTCTCGGCGTCGAAGCCGTCACCTTCCTGCTGATGATCGTCAGCGGCCTGCTTGCCTTCGCGCTGCATGAACGCCGCCTGCGCCCTGCCGTTATTGCCGCAGCCTTGCTCTTGCTGTCATGGCCGCTGCGCTCCGTGCAGTGGTTTCAGCCGCAGAAAGCACGCGCCGTTAGCGTTGCCATGGTGCAGGGAGATATTCCTCAGTCCCTGAAATGGGATCAGGACCAGCTCGTTAACACGCTGAAAATCTACCTGGATAAAACCCAGCCGCAGATGGGCAAGGCGCAGCTGATTATCTGGCCTGAATCAGCGATCCCCGACCTTGAGATCAACCAGCAGTCGTTCCTGACCATGATGGACGATCTGCTGCGCTCGAAACACAGCGCGATGATCACCGGCATCGTGGACGCCCGGCTTAATGAGCAAAACCGTTACGACACCTACAACACCATTATCACCCTTGGTGAAGGTAATCCTTACCAGTACAACGGCGCGGATCGCTACAACAAGAACCATCTGGTGCCGTTTGGCGAGTTTGTTCCGCTGGAGTCCATTTTACGTCCGCTGGCGCCGTTCTTTGATTTGCCGATGTCTTCCTTCAGCCGCGGGCCCTATCTACAGCCGCAGCTGCAGGCTAACGGCATCAGGCTGACGCCCGCCATCTGCTATGAAATCATTCTCGGCGAACAGGTGCGGGATAATTTCCGCCCGGATACGGACTTCCTGCTGACCATCTCCAACGATGCGTGGTTTGGTAAATCAATCGGCCCATGGCAGCACTTCCAGATGGCGCGTATGCGCTCGCTGGAGCTGGGCCGCCCGCTGCTGCGCAGCACCAATAACGGCGTAACCGCCGTGATTAACGCCAGCGGCGACGTAGAAGCCATGATTCCCCAGTTCACGCGAGAAGTGCTTGAAGCTAAAGTTATTCCCACCACGGGCCTTACGCCTTACGCCCGCTTTGGAAACTGGCCGCTGTGGGTAATCACCCTGATCTGCGGCTTCAGCGCCGTGCTGATGAGCCTGCGCAACCGCAACAAGTCATAGCCTCTTCTTTTCCTTTAAAAGCCGGCAAGCGCGCCGGCTTTTTCATTTCTGGCACACCAATTGCTTTGTTATTACTGAAAAAAACGCAAAACGGCGAAGTGATAACAACGTATCCAGCAGCTCTGCACCAAACTATGACAACTTAAGCACCATTAGGGTGCAATGGCAGATTATTGCCTTTAAACGGTGCGGTGCACTTCGCAAAAATAAACATCTGCATAGCAATATCTTTACATTCAGCTAGGTTAAATGTTAACAAAAGGCGAAGATTCGCCCGTTTTTATCACCACACAACAACAAACACAACGCTCACATCGGGTATCAGTGCCGCCAGTGGCACGATGATTAAGGAGTTGGAAATGCAATTGAGAAAACTTGCCGCAGCAATGTTGATTATGGGAATGAGCGCCGGCATCGCGCATGCGGAAGACGCTAAACCTGCCGCAGCGCCGGCGGCCGGCGCGCAACAAAGCACGCTGGATAAAATTAAAGCTAACGGCGTAATTGTTGTCGGCCACCGTGAATCTTCCGTCCCGTTCTCCTACTACGATAATCAGCAAAAAGTCGTCGGTTATTCCCAGGATTACTCCAATGCGATCGTTGAAGCGGTGAAAAAACAGCTCAACAAGCCGGATCTGCAGGTCAAGCTGATCCCAATCACCTCGCAAAACCGTATTCCGCTGCTACAAAACGGCACCTTCGATTTTGAATGCGGCTCCACCACCAACAACCTGGAACGTCAGAAACAGGCCGCCTTCTCCGATACCATCTTCGTGGTGGGCACCCGCCTGCTGGTGAAAAAAGGCGGTCCGATTAAGGACTTCCCGGATCTGAAAGGCAAAGCGGTGGTCGTCACTTCCGGGACCACTTCCGAAGTTCTGCTCAACAAGCTCAATGAAGAGAAGAAAATGGATATGCGCATCATCAGCGCGAAAGATCACGGAGACTCCTTCCGTACGCTGGAAAGCGGCCGCGCGGTTGCTTTTATGATGGATGACGCCCTGCTTGCTGGCGAACGCGCTAAAGCGAAAAAACAGGATAACTGGGATATCGTCGGCACCCCGCAATCCCGCGAGGCCTACGGCTGCATGCTGCGCAAAGACGACCCGGCATTCAAAAAGCTGATGGATGACACCATTGCGAAGGTACAAACCTCCGGCGAAGCGGCCAAATGGTTTGATAAATGGTTTATGAACCCTATCCCGCCAAAAAATATCAATATGAATTTCGCGCTGTCTGACGACATGAAGACGCTGTTCAAAGAGCCTAACGATAAAGCATTAAACTAATTAGAACTAAGGGGCCGGGGTGACCCGCCCTGCCGATTGACAACCGAAGCCAGGACAGACTATGCGTGGGATGGTCGTTCCCCATCCGGCGTGAATGTACCTGATAAACCCAGGCAAAGACCTGAACAAGGTACAGGCTTCGCATCAATCTTCGAGGGTAGCGCTGCCGCCCTCAACTTACTGACAGCCGCCTGAAAAAGTCGTTTTCAGGCGGCTGGGGTAAACCAGATGACAGCATTCTTTACTTTAATCGTTCTGATAGCGGAGCCTTTAAAAAGAAGATCTTTGTCAATGGTCTTAGGGTAGCGTTGCTACCCTCATTTTTTCTCGGAGTACGTTATGTCTATAGACTGGAACTGGGGAATCTTTCTACAGCCCGCCCCGTTCGGCAACACCACCTATCTGGGCTGGATCTGGAATGGCTTCCAGGTCACCGTCGCCCTTTCAATCGCCGCGTGGATCATTGCATTTCTCGTGGGTTCTCTTTTTGGCATTCTGCGTACCGTTCCTAACCGCTGGCTTTCAGGTATCGGCACGCTCTATGTTGAACTGTTCCGTAACGTGCCGCTTATCGTGCAGTTTTTTACCTGGTATTTAGTGGTGCCGGAGCTGCTGCCGGAAAATCTCGGCATGTGGTTTAAATCAGAGCTGGATCCGAACGTACAGTTCTTCCTCTCGTCGATGATTTGTCTCGGCCTGTTCACCGCCGCGCGCGTTTGTGAGCAGGTCCGCGCCGCCATTCAGTCGCTGCCTCGCGGGCAGAAAAACGCCGCGCTGGCGATGGGGCCTGACGCTGCCCCAGGCGTATCGCTACGTTCTGTTACCGAACGCGTACCGCGTGATTGTGCCGCCGATGACCTCTGAAATGATGAACCTGGTGAAAAACTCGGCCATCGCGTCCACCATCGGCCTGGTGGATATGGCGGCCCAGGCGGGAAAATTGCTGGACTACTCGGCGCACGCTTATGAATCATTTACGGCAATTACGCTGGCCTACGTGCTGATTAACGCCGTGATTATGCTGGTGATGCACGTGGTAGAACGTAAAGTACGCCTGCCAGGCAATATGGGAGGCAAATAATGTACGATTTTGACTGGACTTCAATCCTTCCGGCCATGCCTTACCTGATGCAGGGACTGATTATCACCCTGAAAATCACCGTAACCGCGGTGATCTTTGGCATCGTGTGGGGCACGCTGCTTGCCGTCATGCGCCTGTCGCCGATTAAACCCGTATCCTGGTTTGCCAGCGCCTACGTTAACGTTTTCCGCTCCGTGCCGCTGGTTATGGTGCTGCTGTGGTTTTATCTGGTAGTGCCCGGCTTCCTGCAAAAGGTTCTGGGGCTTTCTCCCCAGACCGATATTCGTCTGATCTCGGCGATGGTCGCCTTCTCCATGTTTGAAGCGGCTTACTACTCAGAAATTATCCGCGCCGGTATCCAGAGCGTGTCCCGCGGCCAGTCCAACGCCGCGCTGGCGCTGGGCATGACGCACTGGCAGTCGATGAAATTAATCATCCTGCCGCAGGCGTTCCGCGCCATGGTGCCGCTGCTGTTAACCCAGGGCATAGTGCTGTTCCAGGATACCTCGCTGGTGTATGTCTTAAGCCTTGCCGACTTCTTCCGCACCGCCTCCACTATTGGTGAGCGCGACGGAACCCAGGTGGAAATGATCCTCTTTGCCGGCCTGGTCTATTTTGTTATCAGCCTTAGCGCTTCGCTGTTGGTCAGCTACTTGAAGAAAAGGACAGTGTCATGATTTCCCTGAAAAACGTTTCTAAATGGTATGGCCACTTTCAGGTGCTAACCGACTGCTCAACGATGGTTAAAAAAGGCGAAGTGGTGGTGGTGTGCGGGCCTTCCGGTTCGGGTAAATCCACGCTGATTAAAACCGTTAATGGCCTGGAGCCGGTGCAAAAAGGCGAGATTGAGGTTAACGGCATCCGGGTAAACGACAAGAAAACCAACCTCGCGGAGCTGCGCTCGCACGTCGGCATGGTGTTTCAGCACTTCGAGCTGTTTCCGCACCTGTCGATCATTGAAAACCTGACGCTCGCGCAGGTCAAAGTCCTTAAGCGCAACAAAGAAGAGTCGCGTAAAAAAGGCCTTAAGCTGCTTGAGCGCGTCGGCCTGACGGCGCATGCGGATAAATATCCGGCTCAGCTCTCGGGCGGCCAGCAGCAGCGTGTGGCTATCGCGCGCGCGCTGTGCATGGATCCCGTCGCCATGCTGTTCGACGAACCGACCTCGGCGCTCGATCCAGAAATGATCAACGAAGTGCTGGACGTGATGGTCGAGCTGGCGCAGGAGGGCATGACGATGATGGTGGTGACCCACGAAATGGGCTTTGCCCGCAAGGTGGCAAACCGCGTGATCTTTATGGATGAAGGAAAGATTGTGGAAGATTCCAATAAAGAGGACTTCTTTAACAATCCGCAGTCCGAGCGCGCCAAAGATTTCCTCGCGAAAATCCTGCACTAAAACAAAAGAGCCTTCTGCAAAGAAGGCTCTTTCTCTTAAGGCTCAAACGGCCGGCGATGGAACTGATTGTGCCCGCATTTAGGGCAAACGGGCAGAACGTCCGGCGTATAAACAGCCAGGTGGAAATGACAGTTTTCACAGACCAGATTGCCTAAGCCTACGACTTCACCGCTGTGATAAACGCCGTGATGGTTAAGATCCTGGAAAACCTCCCGCCACTCCAGCTGCGTTTTATCGGTAATGTCCGCCAGCTCCTGCCAGAGGCTCTCTTTAATCACGCGCATAAAGACGCTGTCGGTGAATTCATCCTGGCTTTCATTGTAGCTGCGGGCAAACTCTTCCAGGTCGCGGCGAACCGCGCGCGTGACTTCGTCAACTTCCGTACGGGTCAGCTCGCCGGTATCGTTCATGCGTTTGCGCGCGCTGGCGACCAGTTCATCAATATCGCGCTCACCGTTGCGTAGCCGCTCGGTGAGCGAGGCCACCAGTTCACGGTAAAATTGAGCAACCTTGTTCATCGTCTGTCTGCCTCCTTGAAGAGAATTCCAGCATTCATGGTCATGTAACCTGCTCTAATAGTAGACCTTAATCGGGCATCGCTTTGTCAGATAGCCCGCAGGGCCGGGTAAAAAACTGCAAACGAGAAATGGGCAGGTGGGGCGTCGAAAGGCTGTTTTGCCGCTGTCTTATCAGCTATGCTATGCGGATCTGAAACCTAATACGTTACAGGCTACGACTTGTAGCTGTCTTTCATTACAGGACCACTGGCTACCATGCAAGAGCAATACCGCCCGGAAGAGATAGAATCCAACGTACAGCTTCACTGGCAAGAGAAGCGTACTTTTGAAGTTACTGAAGATGAAGGCAAAGAGAAGTATTACTGCCTGTCAATGCTCCCCTATCCTTCTGGCCGACTACATATGGGCCACGTCCGCAACTACACCATCGGCGACGTTATCGCACGCTACCAGCGCATGCTGGGTAAAAACGTCCTGCAGCCCATCGGCTGGGATGCGTTCGGTCTGCCTGCAGAAGGTGCCGCGGTAAAAAACCATACCGCGCCTGCGCCGTGGACCTACGACAACATCAATTACATGAAGAACCAGCTTAAAACGCTGGGCTTCGGCTACGACTGGAGCCGCGAGCTTGCGACCTGCACCCCGGAATATTACCGTTGGGAACAGCAGTTCTTCACCCAGCTCTATAACAAGGGCCTGGTCTATAAGAAAACCTCCGCCGTTAACTGGTGCCCGAACGATCAGACCGTTCTGGCGAACGAACAGGTTATCGACGGCTGCTGCTGGCGCTGCGATACCAAAGTCGAGCGTAAAGAAATCCCGCAGTGGTTTATTAAAATCACCGCCTACGCCGACGAGCTGCTTAACGACCTGGATACCCTGGACCATTGGCCGGATCAGGTTAAAACCATGCAGCGCAACTGGATTGGCCGCTCTGAAGGCGTGGAAATCACTTTCGACGTGCAAAACAGCGCGGAGAAGCTGACCGTTTACACCACCCGTCCGGACACCTTTATGGGTGCGACCTATCTGGCGGTAGCCGCCGGCCACCCGCTGGCCCAGCAGGCCGCCGCGAACAATCCGGCGCTGGCTGAATTTATCGAAGAGTGCCGTAACACCAAGGTTGCTGAAGCAGAAATGGCAACCATGGAGAAAAAAGGCGTCGCCACCGGTTTTAACGCCGTCCATCCGCTGACCGGCGAAAGCATTCCTGTCTGGGTAGCTAACTTCGTTCTGATGGAGTACGGCACCGGCGCGGTCATGGCCGTTCCGGGGCACGATCAGCGCGACTGGGAATTCGCCACCAAATACAAGCTGCAGATCAAACCGGTTATCCTGAATGCAGACGGCAGCGAGCCGGATCTGTCCGCCAGCGCGATGACGGAGAAAGGCACGCTGTTCAATTCCGGCGAGTTCGACGGGCTGGACTTCCAGGCCGGCTTCAACGCCATTGCCGATAAGCTGGCCGCCAAAGGCATCGGCGAGCGTAAAGTCAACTACCGCCTGCGCGACTGGGGTGTTTCACGTCAGCGTTACTGGGGCGCGCCGATCCCCATGGTCACCCTGGAAGACGGCACCGTTATGCCGACGCCTGAAGATCAGCTGCCGGTTATCCTGCCCGAAGACGTCGTGATGGACGGCATTACCAGCCCAATCAAGGCCGATCCTGAGTGGGCGAAAACCACCGTTGACGGCAAGCCTGCGCTACGGGAAACCGATACCTTCGACACCTTTATGGAATCCTCCTGGTACTACGCGCGCTACACCTGCCCGCAGTACGACAAAGGCATGCTCGATTCTAAAGCGGCTAACTACTGGCTGCCGGTAGATATCTATATTGGCGGCATCGAACACGCCATCATGCACCTGCTCTATTTCCGCTTCTTCCACAAGCTGATGCGCGACGCGGGCATGGTGACCTCAAGCGAGCCGGCTAAACAGCTGCTGTGCCAGGGTATGGTGCTGGCGGATGCCTTCTATTACACCGGCGTAAACGGCGAGCGTAACTGGGTTTCCCCGGTAGACGCTATCGTTGAGCGTGATGAGAAGGGCCGCATTGTCAAAGCCTCTGACGCGCAGGGCCACGAACTGGTCTATGCTGGCATGAGCAAAATGTCGAAGTCGAAAAACAACGGCATCGATCCGCAGGTTATGGTTGAGCGCTACGGCGCGGACACCGTTCGCCTGTTTATGATGTTTGCCTCACCGGCGGATATGACGCTTGAGTGGCAGGAATCCGGCGTCGAAGGGGCCAACCGCTTCCTGAAACGCGTCTGGAGACTGGCGTATGAGCATACCAGCCGCGGCGCGGCGCCGGAGCTGGACGTTGCCGCTCTGAGCGAAGATCAAAAAGCCCTGCGTCGCGATGTTCACAAAACTATCGCGAAAGTGACCGATGATATTGGTCGTCGTCAGACCTTCAATACCGCGATTGCCGCGATTATGGAGCTGATGAACAAGCTGGCGAAGGCCCCGCAGGATGAAGCTCAGGATCGTGCGTTAATGAATGAAGCGCTGCTGGCCGTTGTGCGCATGCTTTATCCGTTCACGCCGCACGTCTGCTTCGACATGTGGCAGTCGCTGGGCGGCGAAGGCGATATCGATAACGCGCCGTGGCCGCAGGCTGACGAAAAAGCGATGGTGGAAGACTCTTTGCTGGTGGTCGTACAGGTTAACGGCAAAGTGCGCGGCAAAATCACCGTTCCGGCTGATGCCACACAGGAGCAGGTCCGTGAACGTGCGGGCCAGGAGCACCTGGTGGCGAAATATCTCGAAGGCGTAACCGTGCGTAAAGTGATTTACGTACCGGGTAAACTGCTGAACCTGGTTGTGGGCTAAGCGCAGGAGGAACCGTGCGACATCCCTTTATCACCCTGTTAGTCTCTTTGGCGGTGCTGGTCACCGCCGGATGTGGTTTTCACCTGCGTGGCAACACGCAGGTACCCGATCAGCTAAAAACCCTGATCCTTAACTCCGGCGATCCTAACGGGCCGTTAACGCGTGAAATTCGCTCGCAGCTGCGGCTAAACGGCGTGACTATCGTTGAGGATACGAAAACCGGCGTTCGCAAAGATATTCCTTCGCTGCGCGTGCTGGGAAGTACGTTGGGCAAAGATACGGCGTCCATCTTCCAGAATGGCCGTACCGCCGAATATCAAATGGTGATGACGGTAAATGCTCAGGTCTTAATTCCAGGCCATGACATCTATCCGATCAGTACAAAAGTGTATAAGTCGTTCTTTGATAACCCGCTGACCGCGCTGGCGAAAGATGCCGAGCAGGATCTGATCATCAAAGAGATGTACACCACCGCGGCGCAGCAGCTGATCCGTAAGCTTCTTTCCGTTCACGCAGCAGACGTTGCGGAAACAAAAGACGCCCAGGATAACGTGGCCGACGGCGCTTCGGCAAATACCGACACGACCTCCGGTCGCGTATCCACTACGCTTCCGGCCGCCTCCGGTAGCCAATGATTCGGTTGTACCCTGAACAACTCCGCGCGCAGCTTGATGAAGGGCTGCGCGCGGCGTATTTGCTGCTGGGCAACGATCCTTTATTGCTGCAGGAAAGCCAGGACGCGGTACGCCAGGCGACCGTCGCTCACGGCTTTGAAGAGCACCACCGGGTACAAATCGATGCCGCCACGGACTGGCAGGCCCTGTTCGCAATTTGTCAGGCGCTGAGCCTTTTCGCCAGCCGTCAGACCCTTCTTCTTCAGCTTCCCGATAACGGTCCGAACGCGGCTATCAACAGCCAGCTGGAAACGCTTATCGGCCTGCTGCACGACGATATTCTGCTGCTGGTGCGCGGCAATAAGCTTACCAAAGCCCAGGAGAACGCCGCCTGGTATAGCCAGCTTGCCGATCGTAGCGTCGTGGTAACCTGCCAGACGCCGGAACAGGCGCAGCTTCCGCGCTGGGTCGCCCAGCGTGCGAAACAGATGAACCTGCTGCTGGACGATGCGGCAAACCAGCTTCTTTGCTACTGCTATGAAGGCAATCTGCTGGCGCTCTCCCAGGCGCTGGAACGGCTTTCGCTTATCTGGCCGGATGGCAAATTAACGCTGCCGCGCGTCGAGCAGGCGGTAAGCGATGCGGCGCATTTCACGCCTTTTCACTGGGTGGATGCCATTCTTGGCGGAAAAAATAAGCGTGCCCTGCACATTTTGCAGCAGCTAAGGCTTGAAGCAAGCGAGCCGGTTATCCTGCTGCGCACCCTTCAGCGAGAGCTGATGCAGCTGGTGAACCTTAAACGCCAGTCCGCGCATACGCCTTTACGCACGCTGTTTGACCAGCAGCGCGTCTGGCAAAACCGTCGGGCGCTGATGACCGAAGCCCTTAACCGCCTCTCCCCCGAGCAGCTCTACCAGGCGGTGCGCCTGCTAAGCCAGATTGAACTGACGCTTAAGCAGGATTACGGGCAGTCAGTATGGGCGGAGCTGGAAGGTCTTTCTTTACTGCTCTGCCATAAAACCCTGCCGGAAATTTTTATTGATGCCCGCAGCTAGCTTCCCCCTTCCGCTCTGCGCAATTTATGGCGGAACCTTCGACCCTATTCATTACGGGCATCTGAAGTCCGTTGAGGCGCTGGCCAAACAGGTGGCGCTTTATCAGGTTACCATCATGCCCAATAACGTTCCGCCGCATCGCCCGCAGCCGGAGGCTGACAGCCATCAGCGTAAGGCGATGGTGGAACTCGCGATTGCCGGCCATCCCCTTTTCAGGCTGGATGCGCGCGAGCTGGAAAGATCCACCCCTTCATATACCGTCGAAACGCTCGAACAAGTACGCGGCGAACGGGGCATGCAGCAGCCGCTGGCCTTTATTATTGGCCAGGATTCGCTGCTCAGCCTGCAGCGCTGGCATCGTTGGCAAAGCCTGCTTGATCTGTGTCATCTGCTGGTCTGCCAGCGCCCCGGCTACCCGGTTTCAATGGACACGGCCGAACAACAGCGCTGGCTTGACAGCCGAACAACAGCTTCAGTTGACGAATTACACGCCGCGCCTGCCGGCAAGATTTACCTGGCGCAAACGCCGATGTACGACATTTCCGCCACCGCCATTCGCCGGCGGCTGGAGCAAAACCTGCCTTGCGACGAGCTTGTTCCTGCTCCCGTTCTGCAGTTTATTCGCCAGCACGGCCTCTATCGTTAAGCACCTTGCGCAGCGCAGCGACCAGCCTGTCATTATCAGCCGCGCTTTTAACGGCCACACGGTAGTAGCGTTCATCCAGCCCGGGGTAGTTTTTGCAATGGCGGATCAGAATGAATTGGCCAAGCAGCGCCTGCTGCAGATCCAGGCCCTCAATATCGCAGCGTATAAATATATAATTAGCGCCCGGCCGCCAGGCGGTCAGGCCCGGTAAAGAAGCCAGCAGGCTAAACAGCCGCGGCTGCTCACGGCTTAGCCACTCGCGGGTGGCTTTTATATAAGCCCGATCCTCAAGAATGATTTCCCCGGCCAGCGCGGCAAAAGCATTTATCGTCCAGGGCTCGCGAGCCTGGCGAATCTTCTTAACCATCGCCGTGTCTGCGCTCACCAGATAACCCAGGCGTAGGCCAGGAATGGCGAAAAACTTGGTCAGCGATCTCAGCACATAAAGCTGCGGGTAATGGCTGAGCTGCGGGATAAAACCCGGCTCGTCGGACATAAAATCCAGAAAGGCTTCATCCACCACGAGCGCGATGTTTTGCTCGCGGCAGCGTTTTGCCACTTTTATCAGCAGCTTTTTTTCGGGCAGCAGGCCGGTTGGATTATTTGGCGTGCACAGGAACAGGCAATCCATCTGCGGCGTCAACGCAGATAGAAGCTTCTCATCCGGCTGCCAGCCTTCTGACTCCCGCAAAGGAAAATCGATTATCTCGCAGCCCGCCCGCGTCAGCGCCCGCCGATATTCGGCAAAGCCCGGCGTTAACAGCAGCGCTTTTGCCGGGGCGAGAAACTGGACGAGGTTAAAGATAAGCTCGGTTTCGCCATTGCCGGCAAGCACCCATTCCGGCGGGACGTTGTGGTGCTTTGCTAACGCCGCATGCAGCGCCCGGTACTCAACGTCGGGATAGCGCTCCGCAAGCGTAAGCTGCTCGACGATAGCGCGCCTCAGGGAAGCAGGCATGCCCAGCGGATTGATATTAGCGCTGAAATCGGTCAACAAAGCGGGATCCACGCCCAGCGCCTGCGCGGCCTCCAGAGTATTTCCACCGTGCTCGCTAATAAATGCCATACGCCCGTCCCAAATATTGAAAGTCCGTAAAGGCGCAATGATACACTCGTTACGCTGCCAGCCAACGCGTGGGGAAGAGATGAGAATATGGTTAGTGCGTCACGGGCAAACCAGGGCGAACCTTGAGGGCCTGTACAGCGGCATTTCGGAGACGGAACTGACGGAGCTGGGGATAAGCCAGGCGCTGGCCGTTGGGCAAATGCTGCAGGGCGTCCCTTTTGATAAGGTGTTCTGTAGCGAACTGGGCCGCGCCCGGCATACGGCAAGGCTAATCCTGCAGCGCCGCGATCTGGCTGTGATTAGCGAGCCGCGCCTGAACGAGATGAATTTTGGCGACTGGGAAATGCGTCATCATCGCGATCTGCAGCGTGAAGACGCGGAAAACTACGCGGCCTGGTGCAGCGACTGGCAAAATGTCATTCCAAACAACGGCGAGGGCTTTCAGCGCTTCGCCCAAAGGGTTAACGACTTTAGCGACGCCCTAAAAGCGCTGCAGCATAACGGCGGCAATATTCTGCTTGTCAGCCATCAGGGCGTGCTGAGCCTGCTGCTGGGCCACCCTGCTAAATATGCCGCCCGCCTCCCTGTGGCACTTCGTTATCGAACAAGGAACATGGAGCGAGGTAGAGATCCGCGACGGCTTCGTCACCCTGAAAACCCTCAATAGCCGCGCAGAATGCCAGGCGCTGTCAAAACCCCCGGAGCGTTAACGTTGCCAGCCATTGACACCGCACCTCAGGCTGTTATGCTCCGCTGCCATAATTTCCTGCCCGTAAGCATGACTTTTCGGAAAGAGTTTTACAAAAATGGCGATGCAAACCAGGCCGTCCGGTGGGATGATAGCCCACTTTGAGCGCCTCGCCGCCAATTTCCAGAAAGCTTAGCCAGCTATCAGGTATAATGGCTTTTGATACGGGTCACATCGCACACTTTTATTCTCCCAGGGGGAACACTTGCAGGGTAAAGCACTCCAGGATTTCATCGTCGATAAAATCGACGACCTCAAAGGCCAGGACATCATCGCTATCGATGTGCAGGGCAAATCAAGCATCACCGACTGCATGGTTATCTGCACCGGCACATCCAATCGCCACGTTATGTCTATCGCCGAACACGTCGTTGAGTCCGTGCGCAAAGAAGGGCTGGACGCGCTGGGCGTGAAAGGCATCAACGCAACCGACTGGATAGTGGTCGATCTGGGCGAAGTTATCGTCCACGTTATGCAGGAAGAAAGCCGTCAGCTGTACGAACTGGAAAAACTCTGGAGTTAATGAGTGAAGCTGCAACTGGTGGCGGTCGGAACCAAAATGCCTGACTGGGTACAAACCGGATTTACCGAGTACCTGCGCCGTTTTCCCAAAGACATGCCGTTTGAACTCGTGGAGATCCCGGCAGGAAAACGCAGCAAAAACGCCGATATCAAGCGTATCCTCGATAAAGAGGGCGAAATGATGTTGGCGGCAGCCGGCAAAGGCAACCGCATCGTCACGCTGGATATCCCCGGCCAGCCGTGGGATACCCCGCATCTTGCCACCCAGCTTGAGCGCTGGAAGCAGGACGGTCGTGATGTCAGCTTGTTGATTGGCGGCCCGGAAGGGCTTGCTCCGGCCTGTAAGGCCGCCGCGGAACAGAGCTGGTCGCTTTCCACGCTGACCCTGCCCCATCCGCTGGTGCGGGTTCTGGTGGCGGAAAGCCTGTACCGCGCGTGGAGCATAACGACCAATCATCCCTATCACCGTGAGTAAACATCGAGCCTGGTAAAACAAACCTACGGATGAAATTACAGAACTCTTTTCGCGACTATTCGGCTGAGTCTGCGCTCTTTGTGCGCCGGGCGCTGGTCGCTTTTATTGGTATTTTGCTGCTGTCTGGCGTGCTTGTTGCCAACCTTTATAATCTGCAAATTGTCCGTTTTACCGACTACCAGACCCGCTCGAACGAAAACCGCATCAAGCTGGTGCCGATTCCGCCAAGCCGCGGCATTATTTATGACCGCAACGGCACGCCGCTTGCGCTGAACCGCACCATCTACCAGGTAGAAATGATGCCCGAGAAGGTGGATGACGTGCAGGCTACGCTTGAAGCGCTGCGGTCGGTCGTCGATCTTACCGACGACGACATCGCCAACTTCAAGAAAGAGCGCGCCCGTTCGCACCGCTTCACCTCCATTCCGGTAAAAACGAACCTGACCGAAGTGCAGGTCGCCCGCTTCGCCGTGAACCAGTACCGCTTCCCGGGCGTTGAGGTAAAGGGCTATAAACGCCGCTTCTATCCTTATGGCTCAGCGCTGACCCACGTTATCGGCTACGTATCAAAGATTAACGATAAAGACGTCGAGCGCCTGGATAAAGAGGGCAAGCTTGCCAACTACGCCGCCACCCACGACATCGGCAAGCTGGGCATCGAGCGCTATTACGAAGAGGTGCTGCACGGCCAGACCGGCTATGAAGAGGTTGAGGTCAACAACCGCGGCCGCGTTATCCGTCAGCTTAAAGAGGTGCCGCCCCAGGCCGGACACGATATCTACCTGACCATCGACCTGAAGCTACAGAATTATATTGAAACCTTGCTTGCGGGCAGCCGTGCGGCCGTGGTGGTAACGGACCCGCGCACCGGCGGCATTATGGCGCTGGTTTCTATGCCGAGCTATAACCCGAACCTGTTTGTCGACGGCATCTCGACAAAAGACTATTCCGGGCTGCTTAACGATCCGAACACGCCGTTAATCAACCGTGCGACCCAGGGCGTTTATCCGCCGGCGTCGACGGTTAAACCGTACATGGCCGTGTCGGCCCTGAGCGCAGGCGTGATCAACCGCAATACCTCGCTGTTTGACCCGGGATGGTGGCAGCTTCCGGGTTCGGAGAAACGCTACCGCGACTGGAAAAAATGGGGCCATGGCCGCCTGAACGTCACCAAATCTCTTGAAGAGTCAGCGGATACCTTCTTCTATCAGGTTGCCTACGATATGGGCATCGACCGCATCGGCGAGTGGATGAGCAAGTTTGGCTACGGGCACTTTACCGGCATCGACCTTTCTGAAGAACGCGCGGGCAATATGCCTACGCGCGAGTGGAAGCAAAAGCGCTTTAAGAAGCCGTGGTATCAGGGCGACACCATTCCGGTCGGCATCGGCCAGGGTTACTGGACGGCCACGCCGATTCAGATGAGCAAGGCGATGATGATCCTGATTAACGATGGCATCGTACGCGTTCCTCACCTGTTGATGAGCACCGTTGAAAACGGCAAACAGGTGCCGTGGACGCAGCCGGTGCAGCCGCCCGTCGGCGACATCCATTCCGGATTCTGGGAAATAGCCAAAGACGGCATGTACGGCGTAGCCAACCGGCCGAACGGTACGGCGCACAAATATTTCGCCAATGCCCCTTATAAAGCCGCCGCAAAATCCGGTACCGCGCAGGTGTTCGGCCTGAAGGCCAACGAAACCTATAACGCGCATAAAATTGCCGAGCGCTTACGCGATCATAAATTAATGACCGCCTTCGCCCCGTACGATCGCCCGCAGTACGCCGTCACCATCATTCTGGAAAACGGCGGCGTCGGCCCGGCGGTAGGCACCATTATGCGTCAAATCCTCGACCACCTGATGTTAGGGGATAACAACACGGATTTGCCGGCTGAGGCGCCAGCCGCTCCCGGCTCTGAGGATCAATAACCATGACTGATAATCCGAATAAAAAGTCAATCTGGGATAAAATCCATATCGACCCGCTTTTCCTGGTCACTATCCTTGCGCTGCTGGTCTTTAGCGCAATGGTCGTCTGGAGCGCCAGCGGCCAGGACACCGGAATGATGGAGCGCAAAGTCGGCCAGATCCTGATGGGGCTGATGGCGATGATTGTCATGGCGCAGATCCCGCCTCGTGTTTATGAAGGCTGGGCGCCCTACCTGTATATCTTCTGTATTATTCTGCTGGTCGCGGTTGACGCCTTTGGCGCCATTTCTAAAGGCGCGCAGCGCTGGCTGGATCTGGGCATCGTGCGCTTCCAGCCGTCGGAGATCGCAAAAATCGCCGTCCCGCTGATGGTCGCGCGCTTTATTAACCGCGACGTCTGTCCGCCGACGCTGAAAAACACCGGTATCGCGCTGATTCTGATCTTTATGCCGACGCTGCTGGTCGCGGCCCAGCCTGACCTTGGAACCTCCATCCTGATTGCGGCCTCCGGCCTGTTCGTCCTGTTCCTTTCGGGCATGAGCTGGCGCCTGATCGGCGTAGCGGTACTTTTAATCGCGGCCTTTATCCCGATTCTGTGGTTCTTCCTGATGCACGACTACCAGCGTGCGCGCGTGATGATGCTGCTCGATCCGGAAACCGATCCGCTCGGGGCGGGCTATCATATTATTCAGTCCAAGATCGCTATCGGCTCCGGCGGCCTGCGTGGCAAGGGCTGGCTGCACGGCACGCAGTCGCAGCTTGAGTTTCTTCCCGAGCGCCATACGGACTTTATCTTCGCCGTTCTCGCTGAAGAGCTGGGGCTCGTGGGGGTGCTGGTGCTGCTGGCCTTGTACCTGCTGCTCATCATGCGCGGGTTAATTATTGCCGCCCGGGCGCAAACCACCTTCGGCCGCGTTATAGCGGGCGGGTTTATGCTTATATTATTCGTATATGTGTTTGTTAATATTGGCATGGTTAGTGGTATCTTACCGGTGGTCGGCGTGCCGCTGCCGCTAGTGAGTTACGGGGGCTCGGCCCTGATAGTGCTGATGGCCGGGTTTGGTATCGTGATGTCGATCCATACCCACAGGAAGATGTTGTCGAAAAGCGTGTAACGAGGTGCGCAATGGTTAAGCATTGGCCAGGGATTTTTGTAGCAGCCGCCATTCTGGCTGGCTGTTCGTCCAACGATGGCGAACAACCGCAGGTAAACCAGCAGCCGCAACCGGCCGTCTGTAATGGTCCGGTAGTAGAAATTAGCGGCGCTGAGCCGCGCTATGAACCGTTGAATCCTTCGGTAAATCAGGATTACGAAAATAACGGTAAAAGCTACAAAATAGTCCAGAACCCGGCCAACTTCAGCCAGGCGGGCCTTGCGGCTATTTATGACGCCGAACCGGGCAGCAACCTGACGGCTTCCGGAGAACCCTTTGATGCCATGGCGTTGGCAGCCGCGCATCCCACGCTGCCTGTTCCAAGCTATGCGCGCATCACCAACCTCGCGAACGGCCGCATGATTGTGGTGCGTATTAACGATCGTGGCCCGTACGGCAACGACCGCGTCATTTCGCTAACCCGTGCGGCGGCGGATCGTCTTAACACCTCGAACAATACGAAGGTGCGCATCGACCCTATTCTGGTGGCGCAGGACGGCACCATGTCAGGTCCCGGCACGGCTTGTACGACTATCGCCAGGCAGACTTATGCCCTGCCCGCTCGCCCTGATTTAAATACCGGCATGGGAAGCGCCTCGTCCGCGCCCGTGGATACGGCGCAGGGAGACGTTCGCCCTGTCAGTAACGCATCGCTGCAAAGCGAAGATCCTATGGGCGCGCCGGTAAACAGCAGCGGTTTCCTCGGCGCCGCCACGCCGCTTGCGCCAGGCGTAATTGAAAGCAGCGAGCCGGCGCCTCAGGCACCAGCGCCAGCTCAGCAAACTGAAGCGCCGGTTCAGCAAACTGCGGCGCCTGTTGCTGCTTCGGGTACGCCTGCAGCGCCAGTTACCGCTCCAGGCTCCGTACAGGGCAGCGTGCAGACCGCAGCGCCAGCCGCGGCTTCAGGCCGCTATGTGGTGCAGGTCGGTGCGGTCAGCGACCAGGCGCGCGCGGCGCAGTGGCAGCAGAAGCTCAGCCAGCAGTTTAATGTGCCGGGAGCCGTATCGAACAACGGCGCCGTTTACCGCGTGCAGCTCGGGCCTTTCAGCAGCCGTAGCGAAGCCGCGGCTCTGCAACAGCGCCTGATGAGCGAAGCCCAGCAGCAGTCATTTATTACCAACGCACCTGCTATGTAAATGAAACCTACCGGCATCCGCCGCATGTAAATTTGTGTAAGCTCCATTAACAAATCATGCGCAAAGTCGGATGCCAGTAAAAATCGCTTTTGCTATAGTAAGGCACTTTTTTTAATTCCATCACGGATGTCGTTGTTCTTATCATGAATACAGCCCTTCCTGTACGTTTTGTTAAGCGCCTGGCGCTCTCTACGGCCCTCACCCTTAGTGCTTTGGCTTGCGCTCAAGCTGACGACCTGAATATTAAAACAATGATTCCGGGCGTCCCGCAGATCGATGCGGAAGCGTACATCCTGATCGATTACAACTCAGGGAAGGTGCTGGCCGAGTCCAACGCTGACGCCCGCCGCGATCCGGCGAGCCTCACTAAAATGATGACCAGCTACGTGATTGGTCAGGCGATGAAAGCCGGTAAGTTCGATGAGAACGCGGTAGTGACCGTGGGCAACGATGCCTGGGCGACCGGCAACCCGGTCTTTAAAGGCTCGTCGCTGATGTTCCTCAAGCCCGGAATGCAGGTGCCGGTAGCGCAGCTGATTCGCGGCATTAACCTGCAGTCTGGCAACGATGCCTGCGTAGCGATGGCGGATTTTGTCGCCGGTAGCCAGGACGCCTTCGTTGGCCTGATGAACAGCTACGTTTCCGCACTCGGC
This sequence comes from Dryocola mayonis, assembly GCF_051307045.1. Taxonomy (NCBI): domain Bacteria; kingdom Pseudomonadati; phylum Pseudomonadota; class Gammaproteobacteria; order Enterobacterales; family Enterobacteriaceae; genus Dryocola; species Dryocola mayonis. Next base: position 1,236,637 of record NZ_CP150452.1, on the reverse strand, counting down.
CTGAAAAACACCCATTTCCAGACGGTGCATGGCCTGGACGCCGACGGGCAGTTCAGCTCCGCGCGCGATATGGCGCTGATAGGCCAGGCGCTGATCCGCGACGTGCCGAATGAATACAGCATCTATAAAGAAAAAGAGTTTACCTTCAACAACATCCGCCAGATGAACCGTAACGGTCTGCTGTGGGATAAGAGCCTGAACGTCGACGGCATCAAAACCGGCCACACCGACGCCGCAGGGTATAACCTCGTCGCCTCGGCAACCGAAGGGCAGATGCGTTTGATTTCCGCAGTCATGGGCGGACACACCTATAAAGGCCGCGAAACCGAAAGCAAAAAGCTGCTGACCTGGGGCTTCCGCTTCTTTGAAACCGTTTCTCCGCTGAAGGCCGGAAAAGAGTTCTCCTCCGAGCCGGCCTGGTTTGGCGATAACGACCGCGCCTCCCTCGGCGTGGATAAAGACGTCTATCTGACCATCCCGCGCGGCCGCATGAAGGATCTGAAAGCCAGCTACGTGCTGAACACGCCTGAGCTGCACGCTCCGCTGCAGAAAAACCAGGTCGTCGGCACCATCAACTTCCAGCTGGATGGGAAAACCATCGAGCAACGCCCGCTCGTGGTGCTGCAGGAGATGCCGGAAGGGAATTTCTTTAGTCGAATCATCGACTACATCAAACTGATGTTCCATCACTGGTTCGGTTAATAATTGAACGCTTGAAAGTGTGAATTACGACCCCATATACTGTTCATCATTGCAAAGTCTGCATTATGCAACTCCCGCCCTCACCGGCGGGAGTTATTATTTTATCGCCGTAACGCTGGAGCTACCATGAAAACCAATCTTAAAGAACTGCTCGAATTCCCTACGCCATTTACTTACAAAGTAATGGGTCTGGCGAAGCCGGAGCTGGTTGATCTGGTCGTTGAGGTGGTGCAGCGCCACGCCCCTGGCGACTACACGCCGCAGGTCAAGCCAAGCAGCAAGGGTAACTATCACTCGGTTTCCATCACCATTACCGCCACCCATATCGAACAGGTAGAAACCCTGTACGAAGAGCTGGGCAATATCGAAATCGTTCGTATGGTGCTGTAATTCCCCGCCCGGCCCCGGCCGGGCGTTTTCATCGCGCTGTGATATAATCCGCCCACCTTTTTATTACCTGCCGGGGACAGTATTTTGTCTCAAGAAACCCTTCTGATTCGCCAGCTCGGCCAGCAGCCTTATGAACCCGTTTCCCGGGCGATGCATGATTTTACCGACGCACGCGATGAAACGACTCCCGATGAAATCTGGCTGGTAGAACACCCAGGCGTATTTACCCAGGGTCAGGCCGGGAAAGCGGAACACCTGCTGGTGCCGGGCGATATTCCGGTAATCCAGAGCGACCGCGGCGGCCAGGTAACCTATCACGGACCGGGGCAGCAGGTGATGTACGTCCTGCTCAACCTGCGGCGCAGAAAGCTCGGCGTGCGTGAACTGGTCACCATCCTTGAACAAACCGTGGTCAATACCCTCGCGGATATCGGCATTGAAGCCTACCCGCGTGCCGATGCGCCGGGCGTTTACGTAGCAGGCCGCAAAATCTGCTCGCTGGGCTTGCGCATCCGTAAAGGTTGCTCCTTCCATGGCCTGGCGCTGAACATTGATATGGATCTTTCGCCGTTTTTGCGCATTAACCCCTGTGGCTACGCGGGCCTTGAGATGACGCAGGTAAAAGACCTGAAGCCGGGGATGACGGTGGCGGATGTGCAGCCGCGCCTTATCAGCAAGCTCCTTGAGCTGCTGGATAATCCTGCGTTTGAATACGTATCCTCCTGATTAATTGCCGCTTTAAGCCCGGCAGACGGCCTGTGTGAAATCATTCACACAGGCCAACCACTTACCTTCGCCCTTAACGCCGCCGTTGCTGTCTTCTCTTGTTCAGCACCGCTTCAGCGCCTGCCGCGGCCGTCAACTCCCGCATCATCGTCTATGATTATTCTCGTATGCTACCTGATGCTGGGACAATCGGACATCGTTTCAACATCACCACTCTTCTGGCGCGCCTGCTTTACCGGCGGCCGGAAGAGCTCCGACCCGTTACGGCATCCGGACCACACGGCAAGATTAAGCTACGAAAGCTCGCATAAACGGATCAGGCGTCGCGCGAGTCGTCCACTGCTCACAGCTGGGTTAAACGAGGCAATCGAATGGAGTCCAAATCATTTCCTAAAAGTTGGGGGGCTGAATACGTAGCCGCCAACGTAGTTCGCTTTCGTCTCTGGGCGCCCGGCCAGGAAAAGATAACGCTGAGGATTTCCGGCGCAGAAAAAGAGATGAACCGCAGCGGCAACGGCTGGTTCGAACTGCAGGTAGCCGGCGTTTCACCGGGTGCGGAATATAACTTTGTGCTTGTCGACGGTACGGTCGTGCCGGATCCGGCCTCCCGCGCCCAAAAGGCAGATGTTAACGGCCCTTCCCTCGTCGTCGACCCGACCCGCTATCGCTGGCAGAACGATAAATGGCGCGGCCGTCCGTGGATCGAGATGGTGGTCTACGAGATGCATATCGGCACCTTCACGCCGGAAGGCACGTTTCGCGCCGCGATCGACAAGCTGCCTTATCTGGCCGAACTCGGCGTCACCATGCTTGAGGTGCTGCCCGTCTCGCAGTTCGGCGGCAGCCGCGGCTGGGGCTACGACGGCGTGCTGCTCTACGCGCCGCATTCCGCCTATGGCGCACCGGAGGATTTCAAAGCCTTTATTGATGCCGCGCATGGCTATGGCCTTTCGGTCGTGCTTGATATCGTGCTCAACCATTTCGGCCCGGAAGGCAACTACCTGCCGCGGCTGGCGCCCGCTTTCTTTCATCAGGAACGCTCGACGCCCTGGGGCGCCGGCATCGCCTACGACGTTGAGGCGGCCCGCCGCTATATCGTCGAGGCGCCGCTCTACTGGCTGGAGGAGTACAACCTCGACGGCCTTCGCTTCGACGCCATCGATCAGATCGAGGACAGCTCCGATAAACACGTGCTGATCGAGATCGCCGAACGTATCCGCGCCGACATCACCGACCGGCCTATTCACCTGACCACCGAAGACAACCGTAACGTCATCTTTCTGCACCCGCGCGGGGAAGCAGGTTCAGTTCCGCTCTTCACCGGCGAATGGAATGATGACTTCCACAATAGCGTCCACGTCTTCGCCACCGGAGAAACGCACGCTTACTACCAGGATTTCGCCCACGAGCCGGAAAAGCTCGTTGCGCGGACGCTGACGGAAGGCTTCGCCTGGCAGGGGGAGATCTCGCCGCAGACCGGCAAGAAACGCGGCGTGAAAAGCGCCTCGCAGCCGCCGGTCGCCTTCGTCGACTTTATCCAGAACCATGACCAGGTGGGCAATCGCGCCCGGGGCGAAAGGTTGATCTCACTGGCCGGCGCCGGGCGCACTAAGGTTCTGCTCGCCGCCCTGCTCTTCTCGCCGCATATCCCGCTGCTTTTTATGGGCGAAGAATATGGCGAGACCAGGCCGTTTTTGTTCTTCACCGATTTCCACGGCGAGCTGGCAAAAATGGTGCGCGAGGGGCGCGCGAAGGAGTTCGCGGGTCATGCCGGCCATGAAGATGAAAGCGTGCCCGACCCGAATGCCGAAAAAACCTTTGAACTGTCAAAACTTGACTGGAAGAAACCGGAAAGCAAGGACGGTAAAGCCTGGCTGGCCTTCACCCGCAAGCTGCTGACGCTGCGCCAGAAATATATCGTGCCGCTGCTTGCCACGGCCGGTGGCGATGCCGGCCGGGTAGTGAAAACGGCGGAAGGTTTTCTCGCCGTCAGCTGGGCCTTCCCGCAGGGCGTGCTGTCGATTGCGCTTAATATTGGCGAAAAAGTCCGGCCGCTTCCCGATTTGCCCGGCGAGACGATCTTCGCCTGGCCGCAGGCGGCGAATGAGCTGCCGCAGCACTCTATCCTTGTCCGACTTGCCCAGGGAGACGTTAAGTGAATATCCCCACCGCGACTTACCGCATTCAGTTCCGCAACGGTATGACCTTCGACCGCGCCGCCGGCCTTGTGCCTTATCTGAAGCGGCTTGGTATCAGCCATCTTTACGCCTCGCCGATCTTTACCGCTACATCCGGCTCCACCCACGGCTATGACGTGACCGACGCCAATGAGATAGACCCTGCCATCGGCGGCCGCGAAGGCTTCGATCGCATGGTAAAGGCGCTGAAGGAGGCCGGCCTCGGTCTGATCCTCGATATCGTACCGAACCATATGGCCGCCTCGCTGGAAAATGCATGGTGGCGCGACGTTATTGAGAACGGCGCAAACAGCCGTTACGCCCGGCATTTCGACATCGACTGGTCGCGCCGCCTGACCCTGCCCTTCCTTGGCGACACCTTCGAAAAGGCGCTGGAAAATGGCGAAATCGAAGTCAGGCCCGCCCCGCAGACCGGCCGGCCCGCTTTGGCCTATTTTGAGAGCTTTTACCCGCTGGCTCCCGAAAGCTGGCAAGGCCGCGAGGCCGAAATTTTGCAGCTTACCGACAGGGCGGAAATCGCCGCTCTGCACGAGCGCCAGCCGTGGCGGTTAATCTCCTGGCGGGATGCGCCGCGCGATCTCTCCTACCGTCGCTTTTTCGAGATCACCGGCCTTGTCGGCGTGCGCGTTGAGGAAAAGAGCGTCTTCGACGATACGCACCGGCTGATCCTCGAACTGGTCCGCTCCGGCGCCGTCGACGGGCTGCGGATAGATCATGTGGACGGGCTCGCCGATCCGCTGGCCTACCTTGAACAACTCCGCCAGCAGGCCGGGCCGCAGTGCTATATCACGGTGGAAAAAATCCTTGGTCGGGACGAGCAGCTTCCGACGACGTGGCCGGTTTCCGGCACCACCGGCTACGAATTTATCGAATCGCTCTCCGATGTGCTGGTGGACGGCGACAGGATCCGCGACCTGCGCGCGGCCTGGAATGACGTGATGGGCAAGCCGGTAAATATGGCGGCCGAACTGCGGGCGGCCAAGCTGCTGATGGTGAACAGGAACTTCGAAGGCGAGTTCACCAGGCTGCTGGGGCTTGCGGCAGCTATCGCCGGAACCGAAAAAATAAGCCTGCAGGAGGAGGCCATCCTGCCGGCCCTGCGCGAACTGCTGATCGCCTTTCCGGTCTACCGTACCTACGGCACGGCGGAAGGCATGCCGCAGGAAAGCTATGACATGCTGCAGAGGGTCGCCGAAAGGGTAAGGACCAGCGCGGACGCGCCTGCCCCGGAGGCGCTCGACTTTATTACCCGTCTTCTGGCGGGCGAGGTTTCCGCAGAGGCTGCCGGCGAGGCCGCCAGTTTCCGTATCCGCTTCCAGCAGCTAACGGGCCCGCTGATGGCGAAATCGGTGGAGGATACGCTCTTCTTCCGCCAGAACATGGGGCTTGCCCTGAACGAAGTGGGAGCCGAACCGATACCGCGCGCCTTCTCGCTCGACCGCTTCCACACAGAGATGAAAACACGGCTCGAACGGCAGCCGGACGCGCTTTCCACTACCTCGACCCACGATACAAAACGCGGAGAAGACGCCCGCGCGCGTCTCTATACGCTCACCGAAGCGCCGGAGCTTTGGGTCGCATGCGTCGACCGCTGGCGTCAGATGAACCGGGACAAAGTTATAAGGCTCGACGACGGTACGGCGCCGAAACCGTCCGTCGAATGGATGCTCTATCAGGCGCTGGCCGGCGTCTGGCCGCCGGAACTGCGCCCGCAGGACGCGGCGGGGCTGCGGGCGCTTGAAGAACGTTTTCTTGAATTTGTGGAAAAAGCGCTGCGGGAGGCGAAGCTGCGTACCGACTGGGGCGACAGCAACGAAGCCTATGAAAAAGCCGTGCTCGACTATGCCCGCCATCTGCTTTCGCCGGCCAACCAGGCCTTTTTGCAGGATTTTGCTGACGCCCTGCGGCCCTTTATCCGCGCCGGCCTGGTCAACGGCCTTACCCAGACGGTTATCAAGCTGGCGGCGCCGGGCGTGCCGGATATCTATCAGGGAAGCGAGGCGCTTAATTTCAGCCTGGTCGACCCGGATAACCGGCGCGAGCCCGATTTTACCGCCCTCGAACGGATGCTGGCGGAGGATAAAAAGCTGGCTTTAAACAGCGAAGAGGACCGGAGCGGCCGGCTTAAACAGCATGTTATCGCCGGCATCCTGCATTTGCGCCAGCAGAAGCCGACGCTGTTCCGCAAAGGGGATTATCTGCCGCTCGCCGCCACGGGCAAACAGGCTGACAACCTCATCGCTTTTGCGCGGGTGCAGAGCGACGATGCGCTGATCGTCATCGCGCCGCGTCTCGTCTTCGGCGCGCTGCAGGAAAACGCGCAGCTGTCGTCCGCAGATGCGGAAATCGCCCTGCCCGAACGGCTTGCGCACCGCCGCTACCGCAATATTCTCAGCGGAGAAGAGCTCCGCCTGGGCGATCTTATCGACGCAGGCATGGTCGACAGCTTTATGGCTACCGTATTCGTAAGCATATGATTTTAAATATATAAAAATCAACAGGTCGCTGTTATGCATGGAAAATTCAACGGAGAGAAATAAATGACAAACGGTAAAGCTTTTGAAATCACGGCGGGAACGAGCCATCAGCTCGGCGCCAATTTCGACGGCGAGGGCGTCAATTTCGCTATCTTCTCAGCGCATGCGGAGCGCGTTGAGCTTTGTTTGTACGATGCGAGCGGCAAGGTCGAAATCGCCAAAATGGACCTGCCGGAGTATACCCACGAGATCTGGCATGGCTACGTGCCGGGTCTGAAACCCGGCGCGCTCTATGGCTTTCGCGTCCACGGCCCTTACGATCCGCTGAACGGCCACCGCTTTAACCCCAACAAGCTCCTTATCGATCCCTACGCGCGCGAGCTGGCTGGCGATATCGAGTGGAATGAAGCGCATTTCGCCTACGATATGCAGCACAAGGATAAGGACCTGACCTTCGATACGCGCGACAGCGCGCCATTTACGCCGAAGTGCCGGGTTATCGATCCTGATGAATTTAACTGGCAGGACAATAACCGCCCGCAGATCCCGTGGTCAAAAACGGTCCTCTACGAAACCCATGTCAAAGGATTTACGCAGCTCAATTCCGCCATCCCCGAGCCGCTGCGCGGCACCTTCGAAGGCATGGGCCACAAAGCTTCCGTCGACTATATCAAAAGTCTGGGCGTCACCTCGGTCGAGCTGCTGCCGGTCCACTGGTTTCCGGACGACCAGCACCTGCTCGACCGGGGGCTGAAGAATTTCTGGGGCTACAACTCGCTCGGCTTCTTCGCTCCGGCCTCGCGCTATTACGGGCCGAAGGGCATCCAGGGCTTTCGCGACATGGTGCGCGCCTTTCACGATGCCGGTATCGAGGTGATCCTGGACGTGGTTTACAACCACACGGCGGAAGGCAACGAGCTTGGCCCGACGCTGTCGTTAAAGGGCATCGACAACTTTTCCTATTACCGCACCCTGACCGACAGGCATCGCTACTACATCAACGACACCGGCACGGGCAACACCGTAAACACTTCGCATCCGCGGGTGCTGCAGATGATAATGGATTCGCTGCGTTACTGGGCGGAATCGATGCATATCGACGGTTTCCGCTTCGATCTCGGGACTATCCTTGGCCGCGAGCCCGGCGGCTTTAACGAGCGCGGCGGTTTTTTCGACGCCATTATTCAGGACCCGGTGCTCTCCAGGCTGAAGCTGATTGGCGAACCCTGGGACATCGGCCCCGGCGGCTATCAGGTCGGCGGCTTCCCGCCGGGCTGGGCCGAGTGGAACGATAAATATCGCGACACGGTGCGTGAGTACTGGCGGGGCGATAATGTGCCGACCGATTTTGCCGCCCGCCTGCTCGGCTCCGGCGATCTCTACGATCAGCGCGGACGTCGCCCCTGGGCGAGCGTCAACTTCGTCACCGCCCATGACGGCTTTACGCTCAACGACCTGGTTTCGTACAACGAAAAGCACAACGAGGCGAACGGCGAGCATAACCAGGACGGCCACAACGACAACCGTTCTTACAACTACGGCGCCGAGGGGCCGACCGAAGATGAAGGCATCAACAGGGTGCGCGAACGCCAGAAGCGCAATTTCCTCGCCACGATGATCTTCTCCCACGGCACGCCGATGCTGTTGGCCGGCGACGAGTTCGGCCGCAGCCAGATGGGCAACAATAACGGCTACTGCCAGGACAGCGAGATCTCCTGGGTCCACTGGGACAATCTGCCGGAAAGCAGCGAGGCGCTGCGCGAGTTCACCCGCCAGCTGCTTAAGCTGCGGGCCAGTCAGCCCCTGCTGCGCCGCGAAAACTGGCGCGACGGCATGGCAATCGAGTGGTTCAACGCCGGCGGCGGTCCGCAGCAGCCCGAACACTGGGACGAGGGTTCAACGCTCGGCGTCTATATCGGCCGCCCGGACCTGCAGACGAAGGAGGGTATCTGGCACGACGTGCTGATGCTGTTTAATCCCTTCGAAGGCAACGTGCCGTTTCGTATTCCGCAGTTCGGCGAAGGCGGCTGGGTGCTTGAAATTACCACCTCCGATACCGCAAAGCGCGGCCTTGTCATCACCAGGGAAAAGGATTTCGAGCTGGAAGGCCGCAGCATGGCGCTGTTCAGGCGGCCATAAGCAGACAGCGGCGGAACGGCCGGGCAGCCGACCGGCCGTTGTTGTTTGGCAAGGCTTTCGGGGCGCGTCCGGCGGCGCCTTTTCGCCAGCCGTTAACCTCGCGAGCACACAAAACAACAACTCATTTACAATTCTTTCCCCATTTACTGCGCGTCCCGGCTGATTTATCCACGGCAGTGATGGTATACTCCGGGGCGCAATTCAAAAATAGTTGATAAATAAAACACTAACTTGAATTCAAACAGACTGACTTCGTTATCCGCAACTGGAACACGCACCATATGAGTAAACCCATTGTAATGGAACGCGGCGTCAAGTACCGCGACGCCGATAAAATGGCTCTGATCCCGGTTAAAAACGTGGTGACAGAGCGCCAGGAGCTGTTAAGAAAGCCAGAATGGATGAAGATCAAACTTCCATCTGACTCTACCCGCATTCAGGGTATCAAAGCGGCGATGCGTAAAAACGGCCTGCATTCCGTGTGCGAAGAAGCCTCCTGCCCGAACCTGGCGGAGTGCTTTAACCACGGCACCGCGACCTTTATGATCCTTGGCGCCATTTGTACTCGCCGTTGCCCATTCTGTGACGTTGCCCACGGTCGCCCCGTTGCGCCAGACGCCAACGAGCCGGTCAAACTGGCGCAGACCATTGCCGATATGGCGCTGCGCTATGTCGTTATCACATCCGTGGACCGTGATGATTTACGCGACGGCGGCGCACAGCACTTCGCCGACTGTATTTCCGCCATCCGCGAGAAAAACCCGACGATTAAAATCGAAACGCTGGTTCCAGACTTCCGCGGCCGTATGGATCGCGCATTAGAGATCCTTACCGCAACGCCGCCGGACGTGTTTAACCATAACCTGGAGAACGTGCCGCGTATTTATCGCAAGGTACGTCCGGGCGCGGACTATAGCTGGTCGCTGAAACTGCTTGAACGCTTTAAAGAAGCGCATCCGCATATCCCGACAAAATCGGGTCTGATGGTTGGCCTGGGGGAAACTAACCAGGAAATCATTGAGGTAATGCGCGATTTACGCCGCCATGGCGTAACCATGCTGACGCTGGGACAATATCTGCAGCCGAGCCGCCATCACCTGCCGGTGCAGCGCTATGTAAGTCCTGACGAGTTCGAAGAGATGAAAGCCGAAGCGCTGGCGATGGGCTTTACCCATGCGGCGTGCGGTCCGTTTGTCCGCTCTTCTTACCATGCGGACCTGCAGGCCCAAAGGCATGGAAGTGAAGTAGTAGCGTTACAAAAAGTTACAATTGGCGCGCAGCGCAATAAAAAACCGGCCTTCAGAAGCCGGTTTTTTTATTTCAGCACGATAAATAACGCGACAATCAGTCTTTGTGCGAAATGCGTTCCGCCGGAGTTTCGACGCCGGAGGCTGGCTTAGCGCTGCTTTCGTCATCGTTCATGGCCTTTTTAAAGCCCTTAATCGCCGCGCCGAGATCGCCGCCTAACGTGCGCAACTTTTTGGTACCAAATAACAATACAATCAGTGCGCCGATTACCAGCAGCTTGGTGATGCTAATCTCTCCCATACCTACCTTCTTTTGTCAAACCTGCCGTAGAGACGGCGAAAATAAACTGAGCTAATTAACGAACATTTGCCCGTGCGACACAATAGCAATCTGTAACAAAGTGAATCAAGCCCTGTTTAAAAAAACGTCAGGACAGACGAGGCGCGGCGAAACGGCGATTTTTCAGCACCGGCAGCATTGCCCTGACGGCCGACACGCGTTCGCCGTCAAGATCCGCATAAATCAAAGCGGGAGCTTCCGCCGCGCTGGCAATGGTGACGCCAAGCGGGTCAATAATCTTGCTCTGGCCAATGTTTTTGTTGCCGCATTCGCCGGATGCTACCACATAACAGGTGGTATCAAGCGCACGCGCGCTCAATAATGTCGACCAGTGCAGCTCTTTATGCGGGCCGCGCAGCCAGGCCGCGGGCAACACCAGCACCTCGGCGCCGGCCAGCGCCAGGCTCAGCGCCATTTCCGGGAAGCGCAAATCGTAGCAGGTAAGCAGCCCCACCTTCATGCCTCCCACGTCAACCAGCGGCGCAAGCCGATCGCCGGCATCCACTAATCGCGACTCCTGCATGCTGAACGCGTCATAAAGATGGATTTTCTGGTAGCGGCAAATAACCTCTCCGGCGCGCAACACCAGCAAGGTATTGGCGGCTCTGCCCGCCGTGGTACGGATATGGAGAGTAAGGACGGTGGTTAGCTCGTTTTTACGGCTTTCCGCGAGGAGAATATCGAGATACCCGCCGTTTGCTTCCTGCGCGGACTTCACCGACATATCAGGATCAAGATCGTCCCGCGCTAAAACGGCTTCCGGCAGGACCAGGAGCCGGGCGCCGCTGGCGGCCGCCTGCGCCATTAGCTTTACGCAGGTTCGCGCGTTATCCTGCCAGACTTTGCCCACCGCGAACTGCCCCACCGCAACTTTCATTTTACTACCTCTGCAGTCATGATTAATTTCAGTATATCGGGTGTAAATCAGATTGCGCGAGCGCTACACTCCTGTCTTCAAATCTTAATAGCGGGAAAACGTGGTGTTACAGATTCTGTTAGCGGTATTCCTTGGCGGCGGCACAGGCAGCGTATTACGCTGGTTTTTAAGCCTGAAGCTCAACCCCGTTCACGGCGCGATACCCGTTGGCACCCTGACGGCAAACCTCGTCGGCGCCTTTATTATCGGTATGGGACTGGCGCTGTTTAGCCGCCTGACCCATCTTGATCCCTTCTGGAAATTGCTTATCACCACCGGTTTTTGCGGCGGTTTAACGACCTTTTCCACCTTCTCAGCCGAAGTGGTCTTTTTACTGCAGGATGGACGGCTTGCCTGGGCTGGCCTTAACGTGCTGCTTAACCTGCTTGGCTCATTTATGATGACCGCCCTCGCATTCTGGTTAGTTTCGCTGGCGGCCAGCCACTAAAGTCCGAGGCGTTAAGGTTGGCTTAATGATCGTCTGCCACTATCCCTGCAGATAAAAAAGGGGGAGAGTGATGATGATAAAAGAGCTTACAAGCTGGGGAGCGGCGCTGCTGAGCGCGCTGGTTGTGGCGTGCTTTCTGCAAGCCTACCTGTTCGCCTGATCGACAGGCGAAAAAAAACCCGCCTTGGCGGGTTTTTAAATTCTGCCGGTAGCGACTTAGATAGCCATTACGTTTGCAGCAGAAGGGCCCTTTGGCACCGTTAGTGATTTCAAACTCAACGCGCTGGCCTTCAGCCAGGGTTTTGAAACCATTGCTCTGGATTGCAGAGAAGTGTACGAACACGTCTTTGCTGCCATCTTCCGGAGTAATGAAACCAAAGCCTTTGGACTCATTAAACCACTTAACGTTACCTTTAATCTTAGACATCAAAATTACCTTTACATGAAAAATAGACACAAATGCTGTGTCGCGCATCAGTACAACAATTGTGGTGCATTTTGTCCAGTACCCAAATGAGAAAAAGTGACAAAAGTCGCTAAAATTTTTATCACTTGTGGATTAACCCTTGTTTTTAAAAGGATATGAAAAACGGCCGTTTTCAGGCGCCTTCGCGCCCGTTTCAGAACTGAAAACGCATCCACGCAAAGTAGACGTTGCCGTTGTTATAGGTGCCGGGAATGTAGGTCATCTGGAAGGTTGCCGGGCCATAACCTACTGAAGCTAAAGGCAACAGCACCGGCACCGGAATATACTTCCAGTTATCGCGCGCGGTGGCGCCGACGGTATAGCCTAAGCCGAGGTGAAAATTTTCATCCGCTAACGGACGCCAGGTTTTCTCCCAGCCGTAGCCGCCGATGGGCTCCCATTTGTTGTACGAATCTTTAAAAGCCATCAGGTAAATGCCGTTCCAGTTACCTTTCTCATCCCAGCGGGACTGGCCGAAACCCGCGCCCCAGGGACGTTCGTTATAGCGATTGGTTTTGACCTTATCGTAGGCAAAACGCGCATGCCAGGTAATGGCCGGGACATACAGATCGTAATGGTCAGGCTCATGCCAGGTTTGTGAGACGCCGGAAGAGAAGCTGTCCCAGGCGCTGCTGAAAAACTTCTGTTCCGCCGCAAAGCCGTCGGGGGCGATGGCCAAAAAAGTAATAGCGAAAATAAAAGCCGATAATTTATTGTTCAGATTCACAGTTGATACCACATTAAGATTTAACGCACAGCCTAACAAAGTCTAAATTAATCGCATCTCAATGGCGGCGGGGTTATTCTTAAAGTTACTTTAGATTTGTAAATCTGTTTAAGCTTCTCCTTAACCGATTAGCAAATACAGGCGGTGAAAGTCAACCCTCGGCAACGTTTAACCTGTTGCGGAGGGTTGAGAAATATCCTACTTATCCTTTTTCAGCAGCACATAAAGCGCCGGGATCACCAGCATCGAGAGCAAAGGCGCGGTGACCATGCCGCCGATCATCGGCGCCGCAATACGCCGCATCACCTCCGAACCTGTGCCGTCGCCCCACATAATCGGCAGCAGGGCCGGCCATAATGGTCGCCACCGTCATGACTTTAGGCCGCACACGCAGCACCGCCCCTTCGTGAATCGCGCGCATCAGCATGGCGTTGCCGCCGTCGGGGTCGGTAACTTTATGTTTAGCAAGGGCATGGTTTAAATAAAGCACCATAATAACGCCAAATTCAGCGGCCACGCCGGCTAAAGCAATAAACCCGACGGCGCCGGCGACGGATAAATTATACCCTAATAAATAGAGCAGCCAGACGCCGCCTATTAATGAGAAGGGCAAGGTCCCCATAATTAATAATGCGTCGCTGACGCGAGAGAATGTCACGTACAGCAGCACAAAAATAATTATCAGCGTAAAGGGTAAAACAATTTTTAATTTCTCGGTCGCCCGCTGCAGATATTCAAATTGTCCCGACCAGGATAAGGATACGCCTTCCGGTAATATCACCTGTTCGGAGACCACCTTTTGCATCTCGTCAACGGCCGATTTCAGATCGCGCCCGCGCAGGTCCACATAAATCCAGTTGGACAGGCGCGCGTTCTCGCTTTTCAGCATCGGCGGGCCGTCGGTAATGGCGATATCGGCCAGCTCAGAGAGCGCGATCTGGCTGCCGTTTTCCGTCACAACCGGCATATCGCGCAGCTTCTGCACGCTGTCGCGTATTTCACGCGGGTAGCGCATATTGATGGGGTAGCGCTCTCGCCCCTGCGTTGTTTCACCGATGTTCTGCCCGCCAATCACCGTCGCCACCAGCGACTGCAGCTCCTTAACGGAGACGCCAAACCTTGCCGCCTTGCGCCGGTCGATATTAATGTCGATATAGCGTCCGCCGGCCAGCCGCTCAGCAAGAGCCGACGTTACGCCAGGCACCTGTTTGACCACCCGTTCGATTTGCCCGGCAACCTGCTCAAGCGCCGCAATATTATTGCCGTTCACTTTAATGCCCACCGGGCTTTTAATCCCCGTCGCCAGCATATCCAGGCGGTTACGAATAGGCGGCACCCACACGTTTGCAATGCCCGGCACTTTCACCACGCCGTCGAGCTCGCTCACCAGCTTGTCCATCGTCATGCCCGCCCGCCACTGGTCACGCGGCTTGAAGCGGATGGTGGTTTCAATCATCGTCAGCGGCGCCGGGTCCGTTGCCGTTTCCGCCCTTCCTGCTTTACCAAAGACGGTCGCCACCTCCGGCACGGTTTTAATCAGCCTGTCGGTTTGCTGCAGCAGCCGCCCCGCCTCGCGGGCGGAAATACCCGGCAGCGTTGAAGGCATATAAAGAAGATCGCCCTCGTCCAGCGGCGGCATAAACTCGCCGCCCAGGCGACTTAGCGGCCACAAAGTTGCGAGCAGCAGCGCGCCGGCCAGCGCCAGCGTCGTTTTAGGATGCGCCAGCACCTTATCGAGCAGCGGCTCATAGGCTGCAATTAGCCAGCGGTTAATGGGGTTAGCCTTTTCATCCGGTATTTTCCCGCGGATAAAATAGCCCATCAGCACCGGCACCAGCGTAATCCCAAGCCCGGCGGCAACCGCCATGGCGTAGGTTTTGGTAAACGCCAGCGGCGAGAACATGCGCCCTTCCTGCGCTTCAAGGGAAAACACCGGAATAAACGACAGGGTGATAATCAGCAAGCTGCAAAACAGCGCCGGGCCCACCTCCACCGCCGCCTGCTCCGAAATCCGCCAGTAGTCCGCGCTGCCCGGCTGCTTATCGGGATTATCGTGCCGCCACTGTTCCAGCACCTTATGCATATTTTCTATCATCACAATCGCCGCATCCACCATCGCGCCGATAGCGATAGCGATCCCGCCGAGCGACATGATATTGGCGTTCACGCCCTGATAATGCATGACGATAAAGGCGCCGAGAATGCCAAGCGGCAGGGTAACGATAGCCACCAGCGCCGAGCGGAAGTGGAACAAAAACAGCGTGCAGATGAGGGCGACGACGATGAACTCTTCAAGCAGCTTATGGGACAGGGTTTCAATCGCGTTTTCAATAAGATGCGAGCGATCGTACACCGGTACAATCTCCACCCCGGCCGGCAGGTTTTTTTGCAGCTGCGCGAGCTTTTCCTTCACCGCGTTGATAGTCTGCAGCGCATTTTTGCCGTAGCGCATTACGATGATGCCGCCTGCGACCTCCCCTTCGCCGTTAAGCTCCGCCACTCCGCGACGCATTTCCGGCCCCAGCCGCAGCGTCGCCACATCGGAGAGCAGCACCGGCACGCCTTCACGGGTGGTAATCACTATCTGTTTAAAATCATCCAGACTCTTCAGATAGCCCGCCGTACGCACCATGTATTCGGCCTCGCCCATCTCGATAACCGAGCCGCCGCCTTCCTGGTTGGCGCTTTGCACGGCGCTGATAACCCGATCGTGGGTGATATTTAAGGCGCGCATGCGCTGCGGGTCGAGCACAATCTGATACTGGCGGACCATGCCGCCCACGCTCGCCACCTCGGAAACGTTAGCCACGCTTTTCAGCTCGAACTTCAGCGTCCAGTCCTGTAACGCACGTAAATCCGCGAGGCTGTGTTTGCCGGTTCTGTCCACCAGCGCATATTCATAAACCCAGCCGACGCCCGTCGCATCCGGCCCGAGCGTTGCTTTCGCCTCGGCGGGAAGCTGCGACTGTACCTGGCTCAGGTATTCCAGCACGCGCGACCGCGCCCAGTAAGGATCGGTGCCGTCGTCAAACAGGATGTAGACGTAGGAGTCGCCGAACATTGAAAAACCGCGCACCGTTTTCGCCCCCGGCACGGAAAGCATGGTGGTGGTTAGCGGATAAGTCACCTGATCCTCCACCACCTGCGGCGCTTTGCCGGGGTAGCTGACGCGGACGATAACCTGCACATCAGAGAGATCGGGCAGCGCGTCGAGCGGCGTGCGCTGCAAAGACCAGATGCCCCACGCCGCCATGCCGAACGCGGGCCAGCAGGACCAACAGGCGATTTTTAAGCGACCAGCGGATAACTGAGGCGATCATTGCATCGCCCCCGCCATCGGCATCAGGTGGGTGATAACCGCGCCCTCTTCTTCATCCATGGTGAAGCTGAACATCACGGTATCGCCCACCTTGACGCCCCTTGCGTCAGCGGGAGATTTCAGCGCGAAATCCA
The DNA here is from genome assembly GCF_051307045.1 of Dryocola mayonis. Classification (NCBI taxonomy): domain Bacteria; kingdom Pseudomonadati; phylum Pseudomonadota; class Gammaproteobacteria; order Enterobacterales; family Enterobacteriaceae; genus Dryocola; species Dryocola mayonis. Next base: position 1,220,408 of record NZ_CP150452.1, on the reverse strand, counting down.
TCGTCATCGCTCCCCAACGCAGCGCCGGAATGGGCCTGTGGGAAAGCGTTACCGCGTCATTGCCAATATCCTTCACAACGCCTTCACCCTGATATTCCACTTTCTGCGGCGCGGCGGCAGGTTTTTCCTGCGGCAGCGCGCTGCGCAGGCTGGCCTCGGAGTCAAGCAGGAACTGGCCGGAAGTCACCACCCTGTCGCCCTCCTTCAGCCCCTGTTTAATCTCGACCCAGCCGTTTTCTGCGGACCCTGCCACCACGTTTACCGGTTTAAAGTAGCCCTCCCCCGTCGCCACCAGCACCCGGCTTGCGCTGCCGGTTTCGATCAGCGATTCCTCTGGAACGGCCAGCACCGCCGCACCCGGCCGCAGGTTAGCCAGCGTCACGTTGAGGTACATGCCCGGTTTTAGCTTCGCCTGCGGATTCTCCAGCACGATACGCGCTTTAAGCGTGCGCGTCGTGGTTTCCATATTCGGCAGCAATTCGCTGACCCGGCCGCGGAAAGTCTCTCCCGGCCAGCTATCGGAGCGGGCGATAATTTCACTGCCAACCTCAAGCGCCTGAGCCTGCGACTGCGGATAATCAATAACGATCCACACCGTCTCAAGGCTTGCTATCTCGAACAGCGGCGCGGTGGCGGCGACCTGAGCGCCTTCGCGCGTATCAAGCTTGTTGATGAATCCCGCCTGCCTGGCCCGCACGGTAATGCGCGTTTGCGGTTTGCCGCTGCGCTCAACCTGGTGGATCACTTCCGCAGGCATAAACTGCAGCTGCAGACGCTCGCGCGCGGCATCGTTTAGCGCGCCGTCGCCCAGCTTGCGCACCGCCAGATACTCCTGCTGGGCGGCCGTCCACTCGGGGATCCAAAGCTGCGCCAGCGCCTCGCCTTTTTTCACAAACTGCTGCGGAGCTTTGACAAAGAGCTTTTCGACCACGCCGTTCGCGCTGGCGGGGATAACCTGCACGCTGCGCTCATCCGTGGTCACCGTGGCGAAAGCGTCAAACTGATAGCGCAAAGTTTTGCGCTCAACAATCGCGGTTCTGATACCCAGATTCTGCTGCTGGCGAGCGCTGACGCTGACCCCGCCATCCTGCGGGGTTTCATCGGCATAGCGCGGCACCAGGTCCATATCCATAAAAGGCGATTTACCCGGCTTATCAAAGCGTTGTCCGGGGGTCATAGGGTCGTACCAGTACAGCACCTTGCGTTCCGGCTGCACCGCGGTATCTGCGGGCGTATGGTTTTTTCCGGCGTAATAGCCGGCGCCCGCCGCAACGATAATCGCCGCCGCCAGCAGGGAGAATTGAAGGGAAGTTTTCATAGCGCGTTTTCCTGCGGCGTCAGATAGCGGATGGCGGCCCAGGCGCGGGCCACGGCTTTCTCAGCGCTGCTGGCGGTCAGGCCGGAGTCCAGCAGCGCACGGCGTGCATCAAGAAGTTCGGCAAGGGAGGATTGCCCGGAACGATACTGCGCCTCAAGCAGCGAAAGACGCTGGCGCTGCAGCGGCAGAATGTCATCCCGCTGCCGCAGCCAGAGCGTTTGCGCGGCCTGGTATTCCGCCACCAGGCTGCGCACCAGCGCCACATGCTCGCGCTGCGCCAGCGCCAGACGATCGTTGGCTTCCATCGCGCGGGAAACGTCGGCCGAATAATCTTTATCCTGACGGTGGGACTTGAACATCGGCAGATCGACGGTGAACATCACGCCCGCCATATCGTCATAGCCCTCGGCGCGGCGGGCATAAAAAACTTCCACGCCGACGTCCGGTTTTGCCGCAACGGCAGACTGGGCGGAACGCGCTTTCGCAACGTCCGCTTCGCGGGCCACCTCGATCACCTCCGGATGTTCCATCACCCCCTGCTCAAGTAACGCCGGGTCGGCCGGCAAACGCTGATAGCGAGGCAGGCTTCCGCTTACGGCGTCAATCTGCTCGCCGGTCAGCTGCAGCAGGCGGTTTTTTGCAAGCGTGACGTCACGCTCGGCAAGCGTCACTTTGTCCTTCATTTCCAGCAGCGCCAGGCGGATATCCACTACCCCTGAAGCGGGAGAACTGCCGCTTGCCACCGTTGCTTTCTGCACGCCGGTCTGGCGTTCGGTTTCGGCTACCAGCCGGCGGGCGGACGCCAGCGCCTTTGTAGAGAGCGCTAAATCCAGCCACGCCTGCGCGGCCTCGCGCTGAAGCGCGGCGCGAATCACTTCGGCTTTAGCTTTGCTGCTCGCGGACTGGGCGAGGATCGTCGCGGCTTTGCGGTCGCGCTTCTCGCCGCTTACGTAATCCTGCATGATGCCGATGCGCTGCATGGTCATCCCCTCGCGGGTAAAACGGTTCCGATTGCTGCCCTGCACCGGCACATTTTCAATGCCGAATTTCAGCTTCGGATCGGGTAATTCGCGGGCGGAATCCGCCATCGCATTAAGCGCGTTGCTCTGATTACGGTTGGCCGAAAGCTCGGCTGAGTAATGCTCGGCTGCGGTCAGGGTCTGTTGCAGGCTGTATTCTGCCGCGGCTGCGGCAGAACAGGAGGCGGCGAACAGTACCCCGCTAAGCCACAGGCTCAGGGAATATTGCTTCATGATGTCCTCGATTACTTAGTCGGCGTAACCGAGGTGAGCCGATAGCCCTCACCCTGCTGGCTAAAGGTGAAGTCCACCGTATCGCCAGCTTTCAGGTGCGGCGGCATGCCTTCGGCCGGCAGGCTGAAAGTCATCGTCATGGCGGGCCAGTTCAGCGCGGGAATGGGCTTATGGGCGATAGAAAGGGCGTCGGCAGCCACTTTTTTAACCACGCCATGGCTTTGATAAACCCCGGCGGCGGGCGTTTGGTGGTGCGCGGATAAATCATGGGCGGCGGCGCTCGCTACAGAGGCGGACAGCGCCAGAACCGCGAAGATGCGGACAAGAATCGTAAACATAAAAAGTCTCCAGAACACAGGTCAAAGGGATGGGCTCAGGGGCCCGAAAACCGTGACGGTGCTGGAGCTATTCTCGGAAACGACAAAATCGAATGGTGGCCGGAGGGCCGGTTGCGGGGGGCGTAAGCGCGGCGATGGGCACCAAAGCCGGGGTGCAGTCAGGCGCCCGCAGCGCAAGGGTAGCGGTCACCGGCAGCGCTATGACGTCGCTGTGGCCGTTATCCTTTTGCATCACATCCGGAACGCAGTGCTTATCGCAAAGCGGGCCGCTGTTTTTCGCCATCGTCTGGCGATCGCCCGTCATCAGCATATGCTCGCTGTGCTGGACGGCTGCCGCTTCGGCGCTGATATTCAGCGGACAATCGTGCGAGGCTACCGCTAGCTGGGCGTTGACAAAAAGCCAGCCAAACGCCAACAGCAGCATCAAAAGATGCTTTCTGAAAAAGCGTAAACGGCTTGTCGACCAGAAAGTGGATTGCAGCATACAAACCCCGAAACGAATGAGGCGAAAGTATATGCACGAGTCCCTTATATATTAAAGGATTTTTAGCATGCTTTACGTTCGGCGCCGCAATTAACAAACGGGTAATATAAATTTAATTATATGGCTACCAAACGCGCTATTAATGCGCTATTTCCGGCAAATAAACATAACGATAAGCAATAAGTAAATGTCATAATTGCAAAGTTGCCAGCAAAAGTGTTACGCCCAATGAGCGGAGTGGATGAAAGTTGACCCTTATCAGAAAACCGCGTTAATCACTCAGGCACATTCTTAGCGCTTTGCAGAACGCTGCAAAGGTCACTATTGTTTATTTTTCAGGCATTCGGTTGCGTACAGGCCCGGCAAAACCTGGCTGACGCAGCGGGGGACACTATGCTTACTTTTCTTGAATTACTTATTGGGGTTGTGGTGATTGTTGGTGTAGCCCGCTACATCATCAAAGGCTACTCCGCCACCGGCGTATTATTCGTCGGTGGCTTATTATTACTGATTGTCAGCGCCCTAATGGGCCATCAGGTATTACCTTCCGGCGCTGAAAGCACCGGCTATACCGCCACCGATATTGTCGAATACGTAAAAATCCTGCTGATGAGCCGCGGCGGCGATCTCGGTATGATGATCATGATGCTGTGCGGTTTCGCTGCTTACATGACGCATATCGGCGCAAACGACATGGTGGTAAAACTCGCCTCAAAGCCGCTGAAGTTTATTAATTCGCCGTACATTCTGATGATTGCCGCCTATTTCGTGGCGTGCCTGATGTCGCTGGCCGTTTCTTCCGCAACCGGCCTCGGCGTGCTGTTAATGGCCACGCTGTTCCCGGTGATGGTTAACGTCGGCATCAGCCGCGGCGCGGCGGCGGCGATCTGCGCCTCTCCGGCAGCGATTATTCTTTCCCCGACCTCAGGCGACGTGGTGCTGGCCGCCAAAGCGGCTGAAATGTCGCTGGTGGATTTCGCCTTTAAAACGACCGTGCCTATTTCCGTCGCCGCTATTATCGCCATGGCGATTGCCCACTTCTTCTGGCAGCGCTATCTGGATAAAAAAGAGCACGTCAGCCACGAGATGCTCGACGTCAGCGAAATCCAGACCACCGCGCCGTCGTTCTACGCCATCCTGCCCTTCACGCCCATCATCGGCGTGCTGATTTTCGACGGCAAATGGGGCCCGCAGCTGCATATTATCACCATCCTGGTTATCTGCATTCTGCTGGCGGCGCTCATTGAATTCTTCCGCAGCTTTAATACGCAAAGCGTCTTCTCGGGGCTTGAAGTCTGCTATCGCGGCATGGCGGACGCCTTTGCCAACGTGGTGATGCTGCTGGTGGCCGCAGGCGTCTTCGCGCAGGGGCTTAGCACCATCGGCTTTATCCAGAGCCTGATCTCCATTGCCACGTCGTTTGGCTCCGCAAGCATTATCCTGATGCTGGTGCTGGTTATCCTGACCATGCTGGCGGCAATGACGACCGGCTCCGGCAACGCGCCGTTTTATGCCTTCGTCGAGATGATTCCAAAGCTTGCGCACTCCTCCGGCATCAACCCGGCCTATCTGGCGATCCCGATGCTGCAGGCGTCTAACCTCGGCCGCACTATCTCCCCGGTGTCGGGCGTGGTTGTGGCGGTCGCCGGGATGGCGAAAATCTCCCCGTTCGAAGTGGTTAAACGCACCTCCGTGCCGATTGCCGTGGGTCTGCTGGTGGTGATTATCGCCACGGAGATTCTGGTGCCGTCCGCCGCCCTGGCGCCGTAACGTGCCGATAGTCAAAACAAAGCGTCTCTGTGAGGCGCTTTTTTTATGTTTTAATAAGCTCCTTTCTGGAAATTATCACCCGACGGAATCTCATCATGTGGCGAAACGCGCTTGTCCTGACCACCACGCTTGCAACCAGCCTGTTTGCCCAGGCCGATGCCCTGCAGCCCAAAAGCTACGGCGATTTCGCAACCTACGTGCTGGCGCTTTCCTGGCAAACGGGCTTTTGCCAGAACATGCACGAGCGCAACCGCGAAGAGCCGGGCGAATGCAAACTTCAGCACCAACAGCCGGACAAGCGGGCTTTTCTCACGGTGCACGGCCTGTGGCCGGGCCTGCCAAAATCCGTATCTTCACGCGGCGTGGATAACAAACGCTGGATGCGCTACGGCTGCGCCACCCGTCCCGTGCCGAACATGGCACAAGCGCGCAGCTCGCAAAAATGCGCTTCGCCCGCGCCGGGCCTGTCCGCGGATATCGCCGCTAAGCTCTCCGGAGTGATGCCGGGCGCGGGCGGCCAGTCGTGCCTTGAGCGCTATGAGTTTGCAAAACACGGCGCCTGTTTCGGCTTTGACCCGAACGCCTATTTCGGCGCCATGGTGCGTCTTAACAACGAATTTAAACAAAGCCCTTTCGGCGCCTTTCTGGCGGAAAACTACGGCCGGGTCGTCACGCGAAAAGCCTTTAATAAAGCGCTGGAGAAAAGCTGGGGAAGCGATGCGGTAAAAGCGGTAAAACTGACCTGCAACGGCAATCCGGCATACCTGACGGAAATGCAGGTTACGCTCGCGGCGGCAAAAATTAACGGCCCGCTGAGCCAGGCCTCCTTCGTCGGACAAAAAAATCCAGGCAGCTGCGCAAAACGGTTCCGCCTGGATGCCGTGGGTTACTGATTATCCGGCGATTCCGGCCTCGCCTGCGACTGGCTTGCGGTTATTTTCCGCGGTCAGATCGCAGTTTTTCGGCAGCGTTAAGCTAATCAAAGCGGCAATCACCAGCGAACCTGCCAGCGCGCAGACCGCTACGTTTTGGCCGTAGAGATAAATCATCATCCCCACCAGCCACGGCCCGCAAAAACCGCCCAGATTTCCCAGGCCATTAATGACGCCGCGCGCCCCGCCGGCTACTTCCGCAGAAGCGATACGCCCCGGAATAGACCAGAAGGGGCTGGTCGCCGCCTTCAGGAAGAATCCGCACACCACCAGCGCGATATAGGCAGCCACGATATTGTGGCGCAGCACGACCGAGGCCAGCAGCGCGGCCGCAAAACACAGCAGTGAAATCATCACCCACCGACGGCGTTTGCCGGTTTTATCGCTGAGCATTGAAATGACGTAGATGCCGATAATCGTCGCCACAAACGGCAAAATCGCCAGCAGCCCGACGCCGGCCATGTTCGCGCCGGTCAGATTCTTCAGGATGGTCGGCAGCCACAGCGTGTAGCCATAATCGCCCGTCTGGTAGAAAAAGTTCAGCGCGACCAGCTTCATCAAGCCGCCGTTGCGGAACACATCGCGTAAAGGCGCTTTGCTTACCGGCTGCTTCAGGCTGCGCGCCTGACGGTCGCTTTCCAGCTCGGCCAGCAGATACTCGCGTTCCGCAGCCGGCAGCCAGCGCGCCTGTTGGGGACGGTCGCTTATCAGCAGCCACCAGACCGCCAGCACCACAATCGACAGCAGCCCTTCAATGATAAACAGCCAGCGCCAGTCCAGCCCCTGAATAATCGCCCCGGAGATCGGCGCCGTCACCATGCCGCCGATGGGCGCAAACATCATGACAAAGGCGTTGGCGCGGCCGATTTCACGCTCCGGGAACCAGTTGCTGATCATCGTCAGCACCACCGGCAGCATGCCGCCTTCGGCGACGCCGAGCACAAAACGCAGCGCCAGCACCTGATAATGGTTAGTGACAAAGCCCGTGGCGATGGACACCACCGCCCAGGCCACCAGCGACCAGGCAATAAACTTTTTGCCGCTGCCGTTAACGGCGACCCGCCCACCGGGGATCTGCAAAAACAGATAGCCGATAAAAAATATTCCGCTGGTGAGGCCGGCCATCTGACTGGTAATGGCTAAATCGGCCTCCATGCCGCCGGGCAGCGCAAAACTAATATTCACCCTGTCCATAAAGGAAATAATGCAGGCGATTAAAATAGGCGCGACCACGCGCCACCAACGAGTGCCGGGAATTTTCTTTTCCATGGTATTTTTCCATGACGATAAATGTCATTACCCTTTTTAATAAAGGGCGCCGGTAAATTAATTAATTCGGTGCGGCAAGGGATGATGGTTGAAATAAGCTGCAACGTTTTCGAAAACGATATTGCTCATCCGCCGGCGGGTTTCGTGCGTGGCGCTGGCAACGTGCGGTTGTAATACCACGTTATCCATCGCGATTAACTCCACGGGAACCTCTGGCTCCCGGGCAAAAACGTCAAGCCCGGCGCCGGCAATATCACCGTTTTGCAAAGCGGTAATTAAATCCTGCTCGTTGATAATGCTGCCGCGAGCGATATTAATCACCAGCGCGTGATTGGGCAGAGCCTGGAAAACCTGGCGGTTCACTATTCCCTGGCTGTCCTTGCCGCCGGAAACGGCGACGATGAAAAAGTCGCTGTTTTTCGCGAGGCTGTATACATCTTCACACCACCGGTACGGCAGCAAAGCGTCCGGCTGGCGATCCGTGTAATAGATTTCCATCTCAAAACCGTTGGCGCGGCGGGCAATAGCGCGGCCGATATTGCCCATGCCAAAAATACCGATGCGTTTACGGCTGACCTGTGTTGCCAGCGGCAGGCTTTCCCGCAACCAGCGCCCTTCGCGTACGAAGCGGTCGCCCTCGCAAAGCTTACGGGCGCCGCTGAGTAAAAGTCCGAAGGCCAAATCGGCGACGTCGTCGGTCAGCGCGCCTGCGGTGACGGTGACGGCGATGTCGCGGCGGCGAGCGTAATCCAGATCCACCGCGTCGGTGCCTACGCCAAAAATAGCGATGACCCCAACCTGCGGCAGGTTTTCCAGCACGGCGGAGGTCACGCCGACGTCGCCCCGCGTCACCACGGCGCCAATCTGCGCGCCGTTTTCCGCAAGCCAGGCGGCGGCATCCTGCTGCTGATAGAGGCGATGGACGGTGTAATGCGCGTCAAGGCGTTGCTGAAGCGCATCCATGACGGGTGCAATAAGTAATACGTGTTGGGTATGCGACATGATTCCCCCAGGTTAAGACGTTAAGTGAAAATTTCTGCTTAACATCAAAACCGTTTTAAGCGCGGGGTTTTGCGACGCAGGTCACGTGAAATCATGTTAGAAAACCGTGTTACCGTTAGCGTGATCGCTTCAGCACTTTAACACTACAGCGTGCCGCCGAGGGAGAGGCGGTAGTGCAAATCAACCTGTTCGATGGTCGGCTGCCCGTTGATTTTCTTGAGCAAAATTTCGGTAGCCACCTTGCCCATCTCAAAGCGCGGCGTGACGACGCTTGCCAGCTTCGGCACCGTAACCTGGCCGATTTCCAGGCCGTGAAAACCGGCGATGCCGAGCTGTTCCGGCACGCGGATATTTTCCGTCAGGCACTCCTGCAAAACGCCGGCGGCAAGATCGTCGTTGGTGCAAAGGATGCCGTCCATATCCGGGTACATCTGGCGCGCCATCGCCATCATGCCGGTGCCCACGCTGATGGATGAAACCTTGTTCGGCATCAGCCTTCCATCCGCCAGCCCCGCGTCCGCCATGGCTTTGCGGTAGCCTTCATAACGTTTGATATCCCGCACGTCGGCCATCGAGCCAAAATAGATGATGCGTTTTTTGCCGCTGGCGATCAGCATATTGGTCATATCAAAACCGGCGCGGAAATTATCAAAACCCACGTTAACGCGCCCGTTGTCCGCCACCAGATCCATAACTTCCGCCACCGGAATACCGGCGGCGGTTAAATACTTTTCGGCACGCAGGGTATGTACGGTCTCGGTCAGAATTAATCCCGCTACGTTAAAGCCCAGCACCGTGGCTATCTGCTCTTCTTCACGCTCGCGGTCGTAATCATAGTTAACCACCAGCGTCTGATAGCCCGCACGCGTTGTTACGGATTCGATGCCCGCCAGTAAATCGGCAAAAATCTGGTTATTAAAGGAGGGAATAATCACCCCGATACGCGGCTGCATATTGCTTGCCAGCGCCCGGTTTTCCGGATCCGGCAGGTAATTAACCTCCTTCATCACCCCGGCGATACGGGCGGCGGTTTCCGGGGCAACCTTATCCGGCGTACGCAAATAGCGGCTAACGGTCATTTTTGTGACCCCGGCCAGGGCGGCGATATCCTGCAGGGTAATGCGCTGGTACTTCATCTGGCTTTCCTGATAACCACGCGGAAAAAGGATTATGCCCCGCAACGCCGGGAAAAGAAAAGCCGCCGCGCTTCACACTCCGGGTATCATGCGGGCGTAACACGATTCACAGTGATCTGCTTCACAGTTTTGCACCCCGTGAACCGCTTTGATAGAAGGCATGGGTTACCACGCAATAATTACTGGAAACAATCATGAATAATTTATTTACGCTCGACAATAAGCGCGTGTTAATTACCGGCTCGGCGCAGGGCATCGGCTTTTTATTAGCCCAGGGGCTGGCCGAACAGGGCGCGGAAATTATTATCAACGATATTACCCCCGAGCGCGCCGAACATGCGGCGATGAAACTACGCGATTGTGGCTATACCGCATGGATCTCAGCGTTTAACGTGACCGACCCGCAGGCCGTAGAGGCAGCGGTTGAAAATATTGAACGGGAAATTGGCCCGATAGACGTGCTGATAAATAACGCCGGTATTCAACGTCGCCATCCGTTTACCGAATTCCCGGTTAATGAATGGAACGATATTATCGCCGTGAACCAGACCGCCGTATTTTTAGTTTCGCAGTCCGTTGCGCGCCGGATGGTGAAACGCGAAGCCGGCAAAATCATCAATATTTGCTCGATGCAAAGCGAGCTCGGCCGCGACACCATCACGCCGTACGCCGCTGCAAAAGGGGCGGTAAAAATGCTTACCCGCGGCATGTGCGTGGAGCTTGCCCGTTACAATATCCAGGTCAACGGTATCGCCCCGGGCTATTTCAAAACCGAGATGACAAAATCTCTGGTCGAAGATGAGGCCTTCACCCAGTGGTTATGCAAACGCACCCCCGCCGCGCGCTGGGGCGACCCGCAGGAGCTGATCGGCGCCGCCGTGTTCCTTGCAAGCGGGGCGTCGAACTTCGTCAACGGCCATCTGCTGTTTGTGGATGGCGGCATGCTGGTTGCGGTCTGAGGAGCAGCGAATGATTATCGATAAATTAGACAACGCGCTGCATAACCCGGTTTATCCGCAGGTTATCCGCCACGCGCTGCAGGCCATTGCAGCCAACAAGCCGCAGCAGCTTGCCAACGGCAAATACCCTATCGAAGGCGATTTAATCTATTTTTCAGTCTTTGATGGCAAAACCAAACCGCTGGCGCAGCAGCGCCCGGAGCTGCACGCCCGCTATATCGACGTGCATATCCTGCTTGCAGGCGAAGAGCTGATTGGCGCCGCTCCGGTTGAGCAGCAGCAGCGGCCGGACGGCGAATTCGACGAGCAGAACGATATCGGCTTTTTCAAAGGCATGGGCTGCGAAACGCTAATCAATCTGCGGCCTGGCGAGCTGGTAATCCTTTTCCCCGGCGAACTTCACCGCCCGATGGCAACCCTCGGCAAGCCCGCGGCGCTGAGAAAGATTGTGGCGAAGATTGATGCGGGTTTAATAAAAGGATAAAGGTTTGGCGGGTGGCGCTGACGCTTACCCGCCCTACCCGAAACGGCGTTGCCGGGTGGATAAGCTAAATGTTATCCACCCTAAAACGATTAAGAATGTCCCGCTTTCCACTGTTCAATCATCTCATCGGTCACTTCTTTTTTATAACAGATGGGCGAATATCCCCCTTCTTTACTCCATGCGCTGCGACCGCCGCACTGGCGGCCATTACGCATGCTGTTATAGGGGCATGGACAGTTGCCGGGATAAGACTCAATCGAAGCATCAATAATTTGCTGCTTAATTTCGTCTTTGCTTTGCGCGGCATACGAAGGACTTATAGCAGCCATACAGGCATAAGCCATTAATGTCATTGCAAGTAAAGAGTTTAATTTCATAGCATTACTTCCTTGCTCGTAAGATTCAAAATTAAATTACAGGCAGAATCCTACGCTTCTCTTTATCCTTTCAATTAGTGCAACAACCCCCGATTAGTCGCTTATATTAAATTTCAATGCGGTCAAATTCCCGTGGTTATTAACGAGAAAAGAGGGTGGATAAGCTAAATGTTATCCACCCGTTCCTCAAAATCTGTAAACCCGCGTCTCCCAGGCGTGCAGCCGATAATCCTCATCTACCTGCGGATAATTACCCAGTACGCAATGCCCTCCCTGCAGCGACAGCTCCTCTTGCGCCCAGCGGGCGGCTTTAGAGGACATATTGCACAGCACTAAAAACGCGTCCCCCTCCCGCTCGCGACGGTAGGCGTAGATCTGCTCATGCTGCGGCAGCGCCAGCGCGTAGCGGCCGTAAATCAGCGTTTGCTCCTGCCTGCGCAGCTGGATCAGCGCGCGATAGAAGTTCAGCACCGAATTCGGATCCTGCTGCTGGCTGGCGACGTTTATCATCTCGTAGTTGGCGTTGACCTTAAGCCACGGCTCGGCGTCGCTAAACCCGGCGTTGGGCCAGTTATTCCACTGCATCGGCGTGCGGGAGTTATCGCGTCCGGTATTGGTGAGAAAGGCGATAATCTCCTCCTCGCTTTTGCCCTGCGCGGCCAGTTCGCGCCACATATTTTTCGCTGACACGTCATCAAAATCTTCTATTCCGCCGAAGCGGGTATTGGTCATGCCGATTTCCTGGCCCTGGTAGATAAACGGCGTGCCCTGCATCAGGAAATAGAGCGCGGCGATGCAGGTGGCGCTTTCCCGCCAGTGGTGTTCGGTATCGCCCCAGCGCGAGGTAATGCGGGTGACGTCATGGTTTTCCACATACAGCGCGTTCCAGCCCTGGCCTTCCAGCGCTTGCTGCCAGGAGGTGAAAATTTTCTTCAGCACTTTGGGCTCGGGCCGCAGGCCCTCTTCTGGCTCCCACAGGCGCACGTGTTCAAACTGAAATACCATGTTCAGCCGGCCGTGATGTTCGCCCACCCACTCCACCGCGTGTTCGGCGTTCAGGCCGTTCATCTCGCCGACCGTGACGATATCGTAGTGCTGAAACACGTTGCGGCTCATATCGTCGACGTAGTCCAGCAGGCCGTCATAGTTAAGATGGCTTTTCATCGACGGCACGTAGCGCAGCCCGTCCGGGTTTGGCACATCGGCAAGCGTGGGTTCCTTTTTCATATGGCAGATGGCGTCGATACGGAAACCGTCGATACCCTTAGCGAGCCACCAGCGCATCATGTCGTACACCGCGCTGCGTACTTCCTGGTTTTCCCAGTTCAAATCGGGCTGGCGGCGGGTAAACAGATGCAGGAAATATTGCCCGGTGAGCGGATCGAACTCCCAGGCCGAACCTTTAAAAATCCCTTCCCAGTTGTTGGGCTCCATGCCGTTTTTGCCGTCGCGCCAGATGTACCAGTCGCGCTTTGGGTTATCCCTTGAGGAGCGGGATTCAAGAAACCACGGATGTTCGTCGGAGGTGTGGTTCACCACCAAATCGATAATCAGCCGCATACCGCGCTCATGCACGCCAGCCAGCAAACGGTCAAAATCCTCCATGGTGCCGAACTCGGCCATAATCTCCTGATAGTCGCTGATATCGTAGCCGTTATCATCGTTAGGCGATTTGTACATCGGGCAGATCCAGATCAGATCGATGCCGAGGTCTTTGAGGTAGTCGAGCTTTTCGGTAATGCCGTTCAGATCGCCGATACCGTCGCCGTTGCTGTCTTTAAAGCTGCGCGGATAAATCTGGTAGGCCACCGCCTCCTTCCACCAGTTCGCCATCGTTACCTCCCGATTAATAAAGCAAAGGATTCATAAGGCTGTAGCTCAAGGCTTACCGCCAGCTGATCGCGCGGCGCGTAATTGCTGATAAGGCATTCGCCGTGCCAGGCCTGCATCTCCTGCGGAATATCGAGCGTGAGATGCTCAGCGGAGAAATTATTCACCACCAGCAGCCGCTCTTCGCCAAGCGTTCTTAGCCAGGCGAACACCTGCGGATGCTCTTTTAACACCGGCCTGAAATCGCCGTAGACCAGAATCGGATACTGCTTACGCAGCGCCACCAGCTTCTGGTAATGCCAGAGAATGGAATCCGGCTCTGCCAGCGCCGCGGCGACGTTGATTTCGCGGTAGTTAGGATTGACCGCAATCCAGGGCGTCCCGCTGGTGAAACCGGCGTTCGGGCTGTCGTCCCACTGCATTGGCGTGCGCGCATTGTCCCGCCCGTTGGCGTGTATCCCGGTCATCATCTCATCATGGCTCACTCCGCCTGCCAGCCGCTCCCGGTAGAGATTCAGGCTCTCGATATCGCGATACTCTTCGATGGTGGAGTAGCGCACGTTGGTCATGCCGATCTCTTCGCCCTGATAGATATAAGGCGTGCCCTTCAGGCAGTGCAGCGCGGTGCCCAGCATTTTGGCGGAGGCTTCGCGGAATTCGCCTTCATCGCCGAATTTCGACACGGCGCGCGGCAGATCGTGGTTGCTCCAGAACAGCGAGTTCCAGCCGCGATCGGCAAGGGCCGTCTGCCATTTTTCGATAACCGCCTTGAAGTTGGCCAGCACAAACGGCTTGCTGCGCCATTTGCCGGCGTGTTCATCCCAGAACTGTTTGATGTGGTCAAACTGAAAGACCATCGACAGCTCTTCGCGGTCGTTGGCGCTGTAGAGCAGCGCATCCTGCGGCGAGGCGCTCCAGGCTTCGCCCACCGTCACGTAATCGCCTTTGCCGAACGTAGCGCGGTTCATCTGGCGAATCAGCACGTGCAGGTTTTTACCGTTCGCCATGATCTGCTTATCCACCTCTTTACCGATCAGGTCGATAACGTCCATGCGAAAGCCGCCGATCCCTTTATCCAGCCAGCGGTTCATCATCGCGTGCACCTCTTCGTGTACGCGGGGATTTTCCCAGTTGAGATCCGGCTGCCGTCTGGAGAACTGGTGCAGATAATATTCGCCGCTGGCCTCGTCATACGCCCAGCCGCTGCCGCCGAAATAGGAACGGAAACCGTTTGGCGGGCCGCCGTCGGCTGCCGGTTTGCGCCAGATGTAGAAGTCGCGCCAGGGGTTATCCGGGGATTTCAGCGCTTCGATAAACCAGGGATGTTCGTCGGAGGTATGGTTGACGACCAGATCCATCAGAATGTGGATATCGCGCCGTTTGGCCTGGCGGATCAGCTCTTCCATCTGCGCCATGGTGCCGAACTCGGCGGCAATGTCTTCGTAGTCGGAGATGTCGTAACCGTTGTCGTCCATCGGCGAGCGGTAAACCGGCGACAGCCAGATGAGGTTAATGCCGAGCTGCTGCAGATAATCAAGTTTGCTGATGATGCCGGCCAGGTCGCCGATGCCGTCGCCGTTGCTGTCCATAAAGCTGCGCGGATAGATCTGGTACACCACCGCGTTGTGCCACCATTTTTTTTCCACCTCTTCCCCCCTTTTTTTCGGGCAGCGCAGTACTTACCCGGCTACTTATGAGTGCATTCGTAGAGCGATAAGCACAGCGCCATCCACCTTTTAAAAGCGCATAAAAGCCCGCCCTTCGCTGTCGAACAGGTAACAGTTCTCCGGCGGTAAACGCAGGCCGATGCGCTGGTCGGGTTTGATTTCGAGTCTTTCAGTATGGCGCATCACTAGCGGTTCGCTACCGTAGCCGCTGTTTACGTAAAGCAGGGTTTCGTTACCCATGTGCTCCACGAACAGCACCTCGCCTTCGACATCCGCATGGGCAAGCTCCGTCAGCTGAAGATGCTCCGGACGAATCCCCAACCGCACGGGCTGGCCGTCGCCGTGGCTGGCTATCGGCAGGCTGATTTGCTGGCGGTTTTCCAGCATCACCTCGCTGCGTTGCTCGCTCGCGTGGGCCAGCACGCCCGGTATTAAGTTCATTTTTGGCGAGCCGATAAACTGCGCGACAAAGACGTTCGCCGGGCGGTCGTAAAGGTCGAGCGGAGTGCCCACCTGTTCGATTTGTCCCTGGTTGAGCACCACGATTCTGTCGGCGAGCGTCATCGCTTCGACCTGATCGTGGGTGACGTAGAGAATGGTGGCGTTAATGCGTTTGTGCAGCGCGGCGATCTCCATGCGCATCTGCACGCGTAAAGAGGCGTCCAGGTTCGACAGCGGCTCGTCGAATAAAAACAGGCTCGGCTCCCGCACGATCGCCCGTCCGATGGCCACGCGCTGCCGCTGGCCGCCGGAAAGATCTTTAGGACGCCGGTCGAGCAGATGTTCGAGCTGCAAAATACGCGCGCTTTCACGCACCTTTTCGTCGATTTCCTTTTCCGGCAGCTTCGCCATTTCCAGCGCGAACGCCATGTTCTGATACACCGTCATGTGCGGATACAGCGCATAGGACTGGAAGACCATGCCGATGCCGCGCTCGGACGGGGAATCGTCGTTAACGCACACGCCGTCAATGCGCATCTCACCGCCGCTGATCTCCTCAAGCCCCGCCACCATGCGCAGAAGCGTGGATTTGCCGCAGCCGGAAGGCCCCACCACCACCACAAACTCGCCGTTGTTAACCACTAAATCCAGCGGCTTAATCACCTCGGACGAGGTGCCGTAGCGTTTATGAATTTTATCGAGTACCAGTTGCCCCATAGTTATCCCTTAATCGCTCCGCTGGTAAGCCCGCTGACGATACGTTTCTGGAAGATAAGCACCAGCACGATTATCGGCAGCGTCACCACCACCGAGGCCGCCATAATGCTGCCCCAGGGCAGCTCAAAGGTGGACGCGCCGCTAAACATGCTGATCGCCACCGGCACGGTGCGTTTATCGCCGGAAATAATGAACGTCAGCGCGAACATGAATTCATTCCACGCGCCGATAAACGCCAGCAGGCCGGTGGTGACCAGCGCTGGCGCAAGAATCGGGGCGAAGACGCGCCGGATGATGGTCCAGGTTTTCGCCCCGTCGACAATCGCCGCCTCCTCAAGCTCCACCGGGATCGACTTCATAAAGGTGGTCAATACCCAGACGGTAAACGGCAGCGAAAACGTGGTGTAGGAAAGCACGAGCGCGCCCAGAGAATCGTAAAGCCCCAGAAAACGCACCAGCTCGAACATGCCGGTCAGCACCGCGACCTGAGGGAACATCGACACGCACAAAATGGTGAACAACAGGAATTTCCGCCCGCGAAACTGCACGCGCGCCAGGGAGAAAGAGGCGGTGATGGACACCAGCAGACAGATGCCTACCGTGATCGTCGCCACCATCACGGAGTTCAGCAGGCTGCGGGCGATGCCGTTATCCACCAGCGCCACCACGTAGTTGTGCCAGTGATAGCCGCTGGGCAAATAGGCCGGTAAAAACAGCTCCTGCCCGGTGCGCAGCGAAGTGATAATCGCGTAATAAAACGGGAAGACGCAGAACAGCACGGCGAAAGTCGCCCCGGCATAAATCACCAGGTTTTGGGCAAACCTGCGCTGTCGACGAGTGGTTTTCATCACCGCCTCTCCTTTTCGTTTAAACGCGAGACGCGGATAAAGCAGGCGGCAATGCCCGCCACCATCATAAACACCAGCACCGAGGCCGCGGACCCCACGCCCATATCCTGATAGGAGACGATCTGCTCACGCGCGTAGCCGGAAACGGACATCGTGGCCTCGCTGTTAGAGGTGAGCACAAAGATCAGATCGAAAATGCGCATGGCGTCCATCACGCGGAAAATCAGCGCCACGATCATCGCCGGCATAATCAGCGGCAGGGTGATGCGTTTAAACCTCTGCCACGCGCTTGCGCCGTCCACCCGCGCCGCCTCGTAGAGATCGTCAGGAATCAGCTGCAGCGCCGCCAGCAGCATCAGCGCCATAAAGGGCGTGGTTTTCCAGACGTCGGCGATCACCACCGCCCACATGGAAAGCGACGGCTCGGCAATCCACGCCAGGTGCGCCTGATAGCCAAAAATCTTCGCCAGCAGATCGTTTACCACGCCGTACTGGTCGTGGAACATCCAGCCCCACATTTTGGCGCTCACGATGGTCGGGATGGCCCAGGGCACCAGAATAGCGGTGCGCACCAGCCCCTGGCCGCGAAACTTCTGGTTCATCAGCAGCGCCAGCAGCATGCCGAACAGCAGCTCAAGGCCGACCGACATAACGGTAAACCACAGCGTATTGCCTACCGCCTGCCACCAGAGCGGGTCGACCAGCACGCCGCTGCTGTCGCCGCCGTTGCTGGCGTAATAGTTTGCCAGCCCCACCATTTCATACTCGGACGGGTTATCGAGCATCGCATTGGTGAAGCTGAAAAAGAAGGTGCGCACCAGCGGCCAGCCCGCCGCCAGTGCAAGTAAGACAAGCGCGGGCGCCACCAGTATCCACGCGATACGACGGCGCCGCTGTTGATAGCCGAGATGTGCCAATTAATGCCAGTCCTTACCTTTCACGCGTTCCAGGCGTTTTTGCAGATCCGCAACGGCGGCTTTCCCGTCGCTGCCCCCGTTAAGCACTTTGAAGGTCACGTTAAAGATGGCGTTAGACACGCGCGGGTACTGGCTTTTGGTTGCCGTAGCCGGGCGCGGCACCGCGTTGGCGAAGATATCTTTAAACATCGTCAGGTGCGGCGCGGTTTCCAGCACGGCCTTGTCTTCATACAGCGCGGAACGCGTCGGGGCGAAGCCCAGGTACTTCAGCTGCATTTTTTGCGAATCGGCATCGGTGAGGATTTTCAGCAAGGCGATTGCCGCCTCTTTGTTTTTGGTATTGGCGTTAACCGACCACTGCCAGCCGCCCAGCGCGTTGGCGGATTTGCCATCCGGCCCGGCCGGCAACGGCGCTACGCCGACTTTGCCTTTCAGCGGGCTGTCGGCGCCCTGCGAGAGCAGATAGGCGTAAGGCCAGTTGCGCATAAACAGCGCGTCGCCGTTCTGGAACACGGCGCGGGACTCTTCTTCTTTATAGCCAAGCGCCCCTTTCGGCGTGATTTTGCCAATCCAGCCCGCGACCATATCCAGCGCCGCCGCGGCCTTAGGATTGTTTACGGTCACGTTCCCTTTTTCGTCGATAAAGGTGCCGCCGCCGTAGGAATCAATCCACTCCAGCGCGTTACAGGTCAGCCCCTCATAGGATTTGCCCTGGAAGATCATCCCCCAGAAGTTTTTATGCCCGGCCTTACGCTCTTCTTCCTGAATTTTGGTGGCGATGCGCGTCAGGTCTTGCCAGGTTTTCGGCGGCTGTTCGTTATATTTTTCCAGCAGATCTTTACGGTAATAAAGCACGCCGGTATCCAGATAGGCCGGGATCGCTTTCACCTTGCCGTTCACCGTGTCGTTCGCCCACGGGCCGGGGAAGAAGTCGCCTTTCATATCGGCGACCGCGTCGGTTAAATCGAGGGTTTGTTTATCAAGCAGCCCCACCCAGATGGTGTCTGACTGGAACAGATCCACCGCTTTCTCATCTTTGGCGGCGAACAGCTGCTGCAGCAGCGCCAGCTTTTCATCCGACGCCGCCGGGAATTCGATAAATTCCAGCTTGTTGTCAGTCTGCTTTTCAAAACGGTCTTTGACGTAGTTGCAGTATTCCTTACCGCCGGGTGAAATCGGGCATTCCATACGCAGGGTATCGGCTAGCGCGGCGTTGGAAACACCCGCAAGCGCTAAGGTAATAAGACTTAACGTCAGCTTTTTCATTTTGTCCTCTTCTGTTCAGACGTAACCGGAGTTGGCGTAAAAATAGCCATGGCATCCAAAACGTTAGTTAACGATCTGACCCAGCGGCAAGCTTGCAGCCTAATCTTTGTGCAAAATCCGGAGCTACTGCACGGATATCTCTTTTTTATTCTCTTTTTGAACGGAACGCGCTATACGCCGGATAAATACGGAAGTGT
This sequence comes from Dryocola mayonis, assembly GCF_051307045.1. Classification (NCBI taxonomy): domain Bacteria; kingdom Pseudomonadati; phylum Pseudomonadota; class Gammaproteobacteria; order Enterobacterales; family Enterobacteriaceae; genus Dryocola; species Dryocola mayonis. The sequence goes on along the minus strand of NZ_CP150452.1, from coordinate 1,201,203 downwards.
AAAAATCATCACTTCACTATTAGTTCAGGGTTTGTGGGATTAGGCTTGCCTTAACCAATACGGAGGTGATGATGAACGCAACCCGAGGCTATCTATCAGCGTTAAAAACCCAGTTTGAGCAGGAAGGGAAAAAGCACAAGCTGCTGGGGCTGGTCTGGCTTTCGCCGCAGCAGCGCTATGAAATTTTGCGGGAGATTATGCTGCCGGTGGCCGGTGAGGACAGCAGAGGAAATGGCGGGTAAGCCTGCGCTACCCGCCCGCTATCAGCTTTTCAAAAACGCCAGCAAGTCGGCATTTATACGATCTTTTTCGGTGGTGCAAATGCCGTGGGAGCCACCTTCATAGACCTTCAGCTGCGCGTCGGGCAGCAGGCTGGCCGTCGCTTTACCGCAGGTTTCGAACGGAACGATTTGGTCGTCGTCGCCGTGGATAACGAGCGTGGGGAGGGTCATTTTCTTCAGGTCCTCACGAAAATCGGTTTCTGAGAAGGCCTTAATACAATCGTAAAGCGCTTTGATGCCGCCCTGCATGCCCTGCGCAACGAAGCTTTCTCTTACGCCTTCGGAGATGTTTGCGCCGGGCCGGTTGTAGCCGTAAAACGCCATCGTCAGCTCTTTGAAAAAGTCTGCGCGATTGGCGCGCACGCCTTCGCGGATGCCGTCAAAAACGTCCGGCGGTACGCCGTTCGGATTAAAGTCCGTTTTGATCATAATCGGCGGCACGGCGCCGATCAGCACCGCTTTCGCCACCCGGCCGGTGCCGTGACGGCCTATGTAGCGGGCCACTTCTCCCCCGCCGGTCGAATGCCCAACGTGTACCGCATCTTGCAGATTCAGGTGCGCCGTCAGCTCCGCTAAATCGTCAGCGTACCTGTCCATATGGTTTCCCTCCCACGTCTGGGATGAGCGGCCGTGTCCGCGCCTGTCGTGGGCGATAACCCGAAAGCCGTTGCGCCCGAGGAAAAACATCTGATCTTCAAAAGCATCTGCCGTTAACGGCCAGCCGTGGCTGAAAACGACCGGCTGCCCTTCGCCCCAGTCTTTAAAATAGAGCGAGCTGCCGTCTTTTAACGTGAGTGTGTCGTAATGGCTCATGATATCTCCTGGAGAAGTGAGAAATACGGTTAACACGTAAGCAAGAGGTGCTCATAAAGGTTAATGCAAATCCGTCGCCTGGCAGGTTTATTTACGCCGGGCAATTCGCTGGATCTCATTCCGGCGGCTTTATTTCGATAGTTTGACGCTGCTCGCAAAATGTTAACAAATATGACAAGTCCCGTTCCCGAATGCGCAATGTTACCGATATCATGTTACCGGTATCAGAAACGCAGTGATTATGCTTAACAGCTTTTCACCTGAAAATTCGGCCCGAGGATAATCATTATGACCGAAATGACAGCTAGCTACGGCGCAGGCACCCTGCTTGGGATCGCGGCCTGTTCAGTTCTACTTCTGCTCTTACTTATCATGCGCTTTAAGGTGCATGCATTTTTAGCCTTAACTCTGGTAAGCGTTGCCGTGGCCCCTGGTCACCGGCGTGCCTTTCGATAAAATTGTCCCGACCATTTTAAGCGGTTTCGGCAGCACCCTTGCAGGCGTAGCCCTGCTGGTAGGCCTTGGCGCGATGATTGGTCGCCTGCTGGAGATCTCCGGCGGAGCAAAAGTGCTGGCGGATACGCTCATCGGCACCTTCGGCTCGCACCGTGCGCCGTTCGCGCTGGGCGTGGCCTCGTTACTGTTCGGTTTCCCCATCTTCTTTGACGCCGGCCTGGTGGTGATGCTGCCGATAATCTTCAGCGTGGCCAAACAGTTTGGCGGCTCTACGCTGAAATATGCGTTGCCTGCAGCCGGCGCGTTCGCCGTAATGCACGCCCTGCTGCCGCCGCATCCGGGTCCGGTCGCCGCCAGCGAGCTGCTGGGCGCGAACATCGGCCTGCTGGTGGTCGTCGGCCTGATTATCGCGCTGCCGACCTGGTATTTAGGGGCCTATCTGTTCGGCCTGTACGCGGGTAAAAAATTCGAAGTTCCGCTGCCCACCTCTTTTTTGGGCTCGGTAGAGGTCGATGAAAACCACCAGCCGCCTTCCTTTGGCATGGTGCTTTCCATTCTGCTGATGCCGCTGGTGTTAATTTTCCTTGATACCGGCCTGAATACCGCCACCGTGCTGGGCTGGGTGAGCGCGGACAGTACGCTGGTGAACTTCCTGCGCATGCTGGGCAAAACCCCAATCGCGCTGCTGATCACCGTGTTCTTCGCGCTGATAGTCTTTAGCGGCAGGCACAGCCGCCAGCATCTGGAAAAGGTGTGCGACGGCGCGCTCGGCCCGATCTGCGGCATTATTCTGGTCACCGGCGCGGGCGGCATGTTCGGCGGCGTGCTGCGTGCGAGCGGCATTGGCGATGCGCTGGCGGGCGTTCTGTCTGATACGGGTATGCCGGTTATCGTCGCCGCCTTCGTTATCTCAACCGCCCTGCGCGTGGCGCAAGGTTCCGCGACCGTTGCGCTGACAACGACCGCGGCGCTGGTTTCGCCGATGGTCGCCGCGACGGCGGGCCTGAGCCAGTTCGACCTGTGCTTTATCGTCGTCGCGATTGCCGGCGGTGCCACCGTGCTGTCCCACGTTAACGACTCCGGTTTCTGGCTGGTGGGCCGCTTCCTTGAAATGGACGAGAAGACCACGCTGAAGACCTGGACCGTCATGGAAACCCTGATCGGGACTATTGCCTTCCTGTTTGCGCTGGCAGGCAGTATCATCCTGTAATCAGCTGCTGGTACCTGTTTGTGACTCAGGTCACTTTTAACCGGGCGCCAGGCTCAGTATCATCGCTAAAGACCAGACCCTCATCGTTTACGGTGAGGGTTTTTCTTTGTACGGTTTCTATACTACGCACATGAGTGCCTGTTTTTTACACGGAGAGAATTATGTCCAGACCTGCCATCATCATTAACGACCTCGATGCCGAGCGTCTCGACCGCCTGCTGGAGCAGCCGCAGTACGCTACCCTTCCGGTGGCCCAGGCGCTGAACGCAGAGCTGGACCGTGCCGAGATGCGCAGCCCGGAAGCTATCCCTGCGGATGTGGTTACCATGAACAGCCGCGTAAAGTTCCGCGACCTGACGTCCGGAGAAGAGCATGTTCGCACGCTGGTTTATCCGGCCAACCTGACGGACAGCGATAGCCAGCTTTCCGTTATGGCGCCGGTCGGCGCCGCGCTGCTGGGCGTGCGCGTGGGGGATACCATTGACTGGACGTTGCCAAACGGTAATCAGACCCACCTTGAGGTGCTGGCGTTAGAGTTTCAGCCGGAAGCGGCCGGCGAGTTCCATCGCTAAGGCCTTTATCCTTGCTGGCGGATGTATCTTAGACGCCTGCTGATAAGCACTGCACAGGGGGAACGGTGAGTTTCCGTTCGCCCTGAACGCTATGCAGAAATTATATTATCCCTTCCGTCTTCACCCTTTACGCCAGGATAAAAAGAAAGGCCGCACAAAAAATTAATCATACGGGAAGTAAGGTTTTAGACGGTTATTTTGCGTAAGTTAAACAAGAGCCCATAAAGTTCCGCAATAAAATCATCCTGCACTCTTATTTTTAGCCTGACAAAGGGCGATATCTTTAAATATATTAATGTTCACAGCCCATCCAGCCAAAGATAAAACCGCTAAAAACAGTTTAAAATCCCTGATAATTCATGCGGCGTGATTATTACCATAAGCAAGGGTAAGACAAACGCAAATCGATCAACTTTTCAACATCCGCAATGCTTTACATTATTTTTATTACAAAAAACGATATCCATTAACCTGCGATCGTTTTTCTTAAAATATCCTCCTCTTTTTCTTGAGTTAATGTGTTGCGCGTCACTTTTTAATAGCGTAAAAATGACGCCGGGAAGCCAGGCCTCCCGCCTGCGCTTCGGCAAGCGGTGCATTTGCCGCTTTGCTGGCCAGCAAGAAACCCGCCGGGGCAAGCACGTCAGGCGCTTTAACCCCGTAATCGTGAGCCGTCGAACAACAATGAATGTTAAATGAATTTAATCATTAATTTGTGTGATGAGTTGTGCATTGCTTATGGCATAGCTAAAATAAATTATGCTTACAGGAGGGGTTTAGCGCCTTATTAAAATGAATAAATCCTATTTTTCTGTAAATAACTGGCTGATCGACTTTCCCTCCGGTTCTCTCCTTCACCTGACGACCGGTGAAAAAAAGAGGCTGGGTGAATATCAATTAAAGCTCCTCGAAGTGTTTATCCAGAATATGGGGGTAATACTCACTCGCGAAGAGCTGACCAACCTTGTCTGGGAAGGCAGGGTTATCGGCAGTAATAGCTTACCGAACGCTATCCATGCCCTACGTACGGCGCTTGAGGACGACGGCAAGCAGCAAAGGATCATCAAGACCATACCAAAAAAAGGGTATTTATTAGAGGCGATATATTGCTGCTCGATAATAAAGGATGAGGATGAAATAAAGGATAAGGATGACGCTTTCGGGCAGGAAGGCTCGCCCGTCTTCTTATCGGAACCGCAGATGGCCGGGCCCGTACTGTCAGAACAAGAAGAGCGAGCGGCGCAAATCCCCTCGCCGCGTCCGGAAATTATCGAAGGCCAGGTAATGAATGCCGTGCCGGCGTCGCCCCAGGTGTCGGTTCAGCAATATCGCCGCCTGTTTATCACGCTCGTTACGGTGATCCTGGTCGCGCTGATCGCCTGCGCGGGCATGTGGTATTACCTTGCGGGCAAACAAAATCGTCTGCTGATTGAAGAGCAGGAAACCAACGTCTACAGCAATATCCGCCTCTACGAAATTTTTCCTGCCGACACTCCGAACCGCAATCGCAATAAGGATAAGCTGTACGGCAAGCTCAAAGATACGCTCTATCAGCTTAACCAGATGCTTAAAGCGCAGTCCACCAGCATGGACGTTTACTACCAGAGCGTCGATCAAACCCTGAATTACACTTTTTCGATGCAAAGCCGCTGCGACAGCAAACAGCTGGCCATGGCTATCTACCACTGGCGTATCGACGCCCTGCAATTAAACAACCTGATCCTGCGGGAAACGAAGAGGAAGCTCAATGAAATGGCTATTTGTTCCAGTGAATAAGTGGTTAGCCGGCGGAGCGCTATTGCTGGCGATATTGATAGCGGCCGGCTTCTTTATGTGGCCGGCAAAACCACCTCTTCCGCAAAAAATTCAGGCCGTTGTGCAGATGGGATTTTACGATCTGATGTCCCAGCGTAAAGAGATATACAACTCCAGCATGAAGACCGTCGGCAATACCATCCTGACGACCATTACCAGCCCGGACGACAGCCGCTTCGTGCTGAAAGGAAAGTTCACCCGGCTTGAGCTTGAAGAGGGGAAGATGTTCTTTTCCTATACGCCTATCTACTCAAGCACCCTTCGTTCGGGCCTGATGATTGACGGCCTGGTGGATTTACTGCTGCATATGGACGTCTGGATGGAGCCGCTGCGGCTGGGGGATCAGCCTATCGTGGTCGGCCAGAGCGGGATGATCTTTCTCTACCCGCTGCATCGATAATAAAAGCGTGCCTTGCTGCCGGGGCACGCTGAAGCGGCTTTGGCTCCTCTTTCAGGTCGCGTTATGCGTAACGCTCCATATCAATACCTTCGTCGCGCATTGACGCCAGGCGATAGCGCAGTGCCCGCGGAGTGATACCTAAGAATTCCGCGGTTTTCGATTTATTGCCCTTATGGCGCTTTAGCAAATCAAGAATATACCGGTACTCCGCCATGCGGCCGTGCAGTTTGACGTTGCGGGCAGCAGAAGAGACATCGCGCAGGCCGCCGCTTTGCGTTTCCTTATAGGCGGGCATCACCTCAGCGGCAGAGACTTTGGGTAAAGGAGCGCTCCGCGTCAGACCAAAATCACGTGGGGTCATCTGCGCGCCGTTACATAAAATCAGCCCGCGCTGGATGACGTTTTCAAGTTCGCGCACGTTACCCGGCCAGTCGTAGCTCATTAAGGCATTACGCGCCTCGTCGCTAAGGCGGGTTTTTCCCTGGTGGAAAGCCTGGTATTTGTTAATAAAGCGCAAAGCCAGAGGAATGATATCCTGTTTGCGCTCACGTAACGGCAGAAGATGAATCGGCACTACGGAAATGCGATAAAAAAGATCCTGGCGGAAGCGGCCCTTCGGCAATTTCAACCTGCAAATCTTTATTTGTCGAAGCCAGCAGACGAATATCCAGCGGAATGCTGGTGTGGCTTCCGAGGCGTTCGACCTCCTGCTCCTGCAGCACGCGTAATAATTTGGCCTGCAGCGCAAGTGGCATATCACCGATTTCATCCAGCAATAATGTACCGCCGTTCGCCTGCTCAAACTTACCCGGCACGCTGGTGACGGCCCCCTCAAATGCGCCTTTCTCATAGCCGAATAAAATAGCCTCCAGCATATTCTCCGGAATAGCGGCGCAGTTCACGCCAACGTAGGGGGCATTTTTATCAGCGGCGCTTTCATGAATATATTTTGCAACGCACTCTTTACCGGTTCCCGTTTCTCCGGTAATCAACACCGGCACATTAAAACTTGCTACACGGTGGGCTAAGGCAAATACGTTTACGCTTGCAGGATCGCTGGCAATAAAACTACTTTCATTACGTGCTTTACAGTCAACAACAATATTCATAAGGCGTCACCAACTCACATTTAAAACCTGACTAACGAAGTCAACAAAGAAGCGCCGGGCGCTTTATAAGTTGAGATAGAAAAGTTAGCGTGCTGGCCGGACGGTATTTATTACCGGCTTTATAAGCCATTCGCCAGGATATTTCAGATATTCAACCGCTCTTGTCAGGTATCACGGCATTCAGTGAGGACGAGTATACCCAGCCGCTAAGAATTGTCTTGTTTTTAATGGGTATTAAAAAATTAATCTTTTAAAATCAATGTATTACAAAAAATATTAATGGTGATTAATCATACAGAAATAAGTCATAGGGCGCCTGATAACCCAGAGATCGCTGAGCAAGAAAGAGGCTGAGCGTTGTGCTTGGAAATTTTATTGCCCAACGCGCATTAAAAATATGAAAATTGCGAGCAGATAACAATATAAAACCATGCTCACCGCATGGCTTTATACAATCGCAAAAGGAAGTAAATAAAATAACCGCGCTTGCGTTGCAAGGAAAATGGCAGGCTTAGAATTCCTACTGATCTAAATAACGCAGCTTCCAGCTTACCAGGGTACGCGGCATAAACTTAGGGTCTTTGTTCTCTGAGGTGTAATAATGCAGCTCAAGCTCGCCGTTTGCCGCAGGAGAGATACGCGCCGCCCATATTTTGCCTGCCGGGGTATACATGATAATCGCCGTTCGACGGTTCGCCGCGCCGTGCACCCACATCGACAGCACCCGGGCGCCTATATTGTCTATATCTTCCTGATAGATATAGACGTTGGCGGTTTCGACAAATTTCTGATAGTCATCGCCGGTCAGCGCCCGGAACTGCAGATCTCGCGCTTCGTTGTCAAAAATCCCCATGGATAACAAGGTTGGCTTCGGGCGGGGATCGTGTTCCGCTTTTTCGTAGCGCCCGTCCAGAAAGACTCCGGAAGGCATCGACAGCCGGCAGCCCCAGTCGGCGTTGCTGTGCACCTGAAGAGAGCCATCTTTGCCGGGAATAATCAGCAGCTTGCAGTTAGTGGTGTCTTTTACTTTTTCGACTACCGCCAGGCCGTAAAATTTGCGTGCCTCCGCCGTAAAATCATCGTTATTCAGCCCGGCCCAGGCCCGTATATCGACAGTGACGCTCCATTCAGCGCTGCGGCTGAACTGGATGGTTCCGCCGCTCATATTAGGCGCGCGCATATTCCACCACTGCCCCTGCCAGTTAAAACTGCCGTCCGCATCAGAAATTTTACTGATGCCTTCGTAATAGGCGCGCTCAATACAGCTTTCCGTGGTGCAGCTTTCCAGCGACGCCTCCCAATCGAGGTAATCTTTATGCACCCTGGCGGAGTCGTTTTTGACAAGCATAGCGCGATAAATCACCGTCATGGTGCTGTCCAGCCAGTGGAGGTTATCGTCGTTGCAGATGGTATTTTCAAGCGGTGAGCTGGCTCGCTGGCAGTTTACCGCCAGCACGCTGCCGCTAAAAAAACTCAGGCAAATAAGCAGGCCAGGGACGAAGGGTTTTAACATAGCTTAAGGAAACTCTGAAGGCATATGCAAACATTCTGGTCCAAAAGTCCTGTCCTTTGCAAATGAAATGCTGCCGGCGGATAAATTAAAAATAATGAAAACGCCACGTTAAAAAATTTAACGCTGGCGTTTTATGCGCCGGTTATATATTTGATGGCAAATAATTGATAAGGAATAAAGGAATTTTATGCCGACTCGCGCAGCACCAGTTCGCCGGAAATAATGATTTTTTGCGCGGGCAGCGCGGGCGCTTTTATTTTATTGACTATAAGGGTCGCCGCCTGGCGGCCCGTCTCCTCGCTTGAGGCCGAGACGTAGCTGAACAACGGCGACGTCAGGTTGATATGCATCATATCCTCAAAGCCTATCAGCGAAACCTGCTGGGTCAGAAACACGTCTTTACCCACGGTGCGCCCTACCTGCTGAATGCCGCTCAGACAGCCGATGATAACGGGCGGGGAGTGGCAAAGAATGGCGGTGATTTTGTTACTTTGCTCAAGCAGCAGGCGGGTTGCCGTAGCCGCCGCCAGCGTATCATTATCGCAGGCCGGCGCCCACTCTTCACGAAACGGCAAATCGTACTGCGCGAGGGCGCCGCGATAGCCCAACAGCCGCTCCTGGCGTATCAGGCAGCCATGGGTACCGCCGAGATAAGCGATATTACGGTGTCCGCGTTCAATCAGATAACGTGTTGCCTGGTTCCCGGCCTGGCGGTTATCCCGCCCGATAATATCTCTGCTGCTGGTGACGGAAGATTCAGAGATAACCACCGTCGGCAACGGGCATTGCGTAATGAGATCGGGTACGGAAGAGGAGCGATGATCGGCATGCAGATAGATGACCCCCGCTACGCCCTGCTGGGTAAAAGAGGTTAAGCACTGACGCAGCTGCTGCCCCTCGTCCTGCGGCTGGCCGAGAAACACCATGAAGCCCTGTTTCTCAAGCTGTTGTACGACGCTTGCCGTCACGCTCACGGAAAACGAGTCGGAAAAGTCGCGGATAATCAGGCCTATCAGGTTCGAGGTATTGGAGCGCAGGTTGGCCGCCGCCGTGTTATGGACGTAGCCAAGCTGCCTGATGGCGGCGTTGACCTTGTCGATAGTGGCTTCGGAGATCTTACCCTTGTTACGCAGCACCAGCGACACCGTAGAGACGGAAACGCCCGCCAGCTGGGCTACATCAATGATATTGACCTTTTTCATCCTGTCTCGGTTACCACTCATCCATTTATTTCAATCCCCTGCAAACATACAGGAGGCCGAGTCCTTTGCCTATATCCCGTCAAGCATTCGAGCCGCAGGTAGGCGGCAAGGGAGCTTATCCCCAGTCACTTACTTAAGTAAGTGACTGGGGTAAGGGAGTGCAGCCAACACCCCTGCGGCTCGAAGGATTACGGGAGATTTACTTGCCAATCATCGTCGACATGGTCTGCGCGATAAACTGCGCCCGGGCGCCGAATATCACCTGAATGCCCGAGTCGCCGACAAACACCACGCCGCGCGCGCCGAGGCTGTTCAGGCCGTCTTTATCCACCTTATCGCTCTTGTCCACTTCCAGACGCAGACGCGTAATGCACGAACCGACAGAGCTGATGTTATCCGCGCCGCCCAGCAGGCCGATGATATCGCCGGCCAGTTCGGTATCGGTTTTGTCATTGGCGTTCGCCGTAACATCCGCGCGGCCCGGCGTTTTGACATCGAAGCGACGAATCACGAAGCGGAAGGTGAAGTAGTAAATCAGCGCCATCGGCACGCCGACGACCACCGCCATCAGGAAGTTCGTCTGATAGCCGTTAAACGACGGCAGGATGCCGAAGGAGATATAGTCGATCATCCCCGCCGAGAAGGACTTGGCGATATGCGCGTGCAGCAGATACATACACATATAGGACAGCCCGGCCATAATTGCATTAAACACATACAAGATTGGCGCGACGAAGATAAAGGTGAACTCAACCGGCTCGGTGATGCCCGTCAGGAAACAGGTCAGCGCCGCGGAGAACAGAATGCCGGAGGCGATTTTCTTATTTTTGGTGTTCGCTTCGTGGTACATCGCAAGACAGGCGGCGGGCAGCGCAAACAGCATCAGCGGGAATTCGCCCTGCATAAATTTGCCGGCGTTCTGGTAGCTGTCGCTGCTGAAGGATTTCGCGCCCTCTTCGAGCATCTTGAACCAGATCGTCTGGTCGCCGTGAATCACCTGGCCTGCGTGGGTGGTGTATTCACCAAACGAATACCAGAACGACGGATACCAGATATGGTGCAGGCCAAGCGGGATAAGCGCACGCTCGGTGAGGCCGAAGATAAAGGTGGATAACGCCTGGTTGTCGCCGTTCACAATCACCGACAGCGAATCAATTCCCGACTGGATGTACTGCCAGATCCACGGCAACGCCATGCCGAGCAGGAAGGAGAGGAACGCCGTAGCGATAGCAACAAAACGCTTGCCGGAGAAAAAGCCCAGGAACTCGGGAAGCTGCATGGTGTGGAACTTGTTATAGCACCACGCGGCGAGAATGCCGGAAATCAGCCCGCCGAAGACGCCCATCTGCAGCGTCGGAATGCCCACAACCATGGCATATTTTCCGCCCGCCGCCGCCATTTCCGGCGTGATGTGCAGCACGGTGCCGATGGTGACGTTAATAATAAAGACCGAGACCGCCGCCGACAGCGCGGCAATGCCCGACTCCGCCGCCAGGCCTACCGCAGAACCAATGGCGAACAGCATCGGCAGGTTATCGAAGATAACCCCGCCGGCGTTCATCATCAAAGGCAGATGGAACTTATCGCCGAAGGCCAGCAGCAGGCCCGCCGCAGGAAGCAGCGAAATAGGCAGCATTAATGCACGGCCTATCATCGACAGTTTGGACAACGATTTTGTCATGCTTGATAACACACTCATAGAAAATCCCCCGGTGTTGACGCTGCCATCGCGTTTTGTTTACGCGTTTTTATGGTAAGTAGAACGTTCTAGTAGAACGTTCTACTTATAGTGGCGAAAGGTTTTTTACGCGGCAACTAAAATCTGAGTTGTAGCCATACTGTTATCGAATATTTGAAGTTGCGCAGGTTTTGACCTGCTATTTATGTGGGAATCGGGCGGGGAATGACGCAAAACAATCCCTCTCCGCAAGGGAGAGGGATAAAGCGAAGGTAAAAACCTATTCCTGAACCGTGATGCTCAGGCTTTCGAAACTTACCGTCTGGCCGGCCACAATTTTGCAGCGCTTGCGGGTTTCCACTTCGCCGTCCACCTTCACCAGGCCTTCGGCAATCACCGCTTTCGCCTGCGCGCCGCTTTCGCACCAGCCTTCGAGCTTCAGCAGATCGCACAGTTCAACGTGGGGGTGTTTTCCTAATGAGAAGGTCGCCATTTTACTCTCCATCGACATCATGATATTCCTCGCAGGCCTGCAAGGTATTCTGGATAAGAGTGGCGACGGTCATTGGGCCAACGCCACCCGGAACCGGCGTAATATACGAGGCTTTGGCGGCGGCTTCATCATAATTAACGTCGCCGACAACCTTGCCGTTCTCCAGACGGTTGATGCCGACGTCCACGACGATGGCCCCTTCTTTGATCCACTCGCCCGGAATAAAGCCCGGTTTGCCGACGGCAACGATGACTAAATCCGCGTTCTCGACGTGGTGACGCAGGTTTTTAGTAAAGCGGTGCGTGACGGTGGTGGTGCAGCCCGCCAGCAGCAGCTCCATGCTCATTGGGCGGCCAACGATGTTCGACGCGCCGATCACCACGGCGTTCAGGCCATAGGTATCGATGTTGTAACGCTCAAGCAGCGTCACGATACCGCGCGGCGTGCAGGGGCGCAGACGCGGCGCGCGCTGGCACAGGCGGCCGACGTTATACGGGTGGAAACCGTCAACGTCTTTATCCGGATCGATACGCTCGAGCACTTTGACGTTATCAATACCGGCCGGCAGCGGAAGCTGAACCAGAATGCCGTCGATCTCTTTGTCCGCGTTGAGCGTATCAATCAGCTCCAGCAGCTCGGCTTCGGTGGTGGTGTCAGGCAGATCGTAAGAGCGGGAAATAAAGCCCACCTCTTCACAAGCTTTGCGTTTGCTGCCGACATAAATCTGCGATGCGGGGTTGTCGCCGACCAGCACAACGGCCAGGCCCGGAGCGCGTTTTCCTGCGGCAACCCGGGCTTTTACAATTTCTGCCACTTCAAGCCGTACCTGCTGCGCAATCGTTTTACCGTCAATAATCTTTGCTGCCATCAGTCAGAGAATTCCGTCTGTAATCAAAAAGGGAGGGGGTTGTTGGTATTTTGTCAGAAGCTACGCCCGCTGTCAGGCAAAGTTCAGCGTTTATGCTCAATTGTCGCGCAGGTGGTTGAAAAGCCATTGACTAGAAAGGCGCTGACCGTATAATCCCGCCTAACCACAGGGCGCCCTTAGCTCAGTTGGATAGAGCAACGGCCTTCTAAGCCGTAGGTCGCAGGTTCGAGCCCTGCAGGGCGTACCATTAAATTTTGCTGTTTGCCAACTTCCTCAGATTCTCCCAAAATTTCAATTACCCTGGCGCGCATGCTGGCAATAAAACGTGCAGACCTGCGCGTTGACCTTTGCATAATCAGATAACCCTCTTTAAATGCATTTCCTGTATTTACTGGCTCCCATAATTGAATATGGCCCGTTCAAGTTGCTGCGTGGTGAATAACAGACAATAAAAAAACCGCTCGCTGCAGGATTATTTGAAGTATTTTCCTGCGGGCGGTTTTCTCCACTCTTAAAAAACTTAGACGCCAGGATGATGCAAAGTCAACCTCTCTGGCCAGCAGCGGTATAAACATCAGGGGCGCTGCAGCTGGTGGTGGATTACAGCCATTTCTAAGCTGCCTGTACGGCAGTGAACAACCAAAAGCCGAGCGTAACGATATCGCCATCTTTCTAAGCTGCCTGTACGGCAGTGAACCCGTCTCGGTAACAAGCATTACACGATTGAGGTTTCTAAGCTGCCTGTACGGCAGTGAACGATGCTATCAGGAATATTATTGGTACATTAACTTTCTAAGCTGCCTGTACGGCAGAGCACATCAGAGAAGATGTAAACGCGGCAACCCGTCTTTTCTAAGCTGCCTGTACGGCAGTGCACCGAAGCAAATTCAGATTTGGCTCATCGAGATAGTTTCTAAGCTGCCTGTACGGCAGTGCACTTTGGTGTGGTTGCCATGTTCTGCATCTTATTTTTCTAAGCTGCCTGTACGGCAGTGCACATCCGTTACGCCGACACGTTCGAGCGCATTGCTTTCTAAGCTGCCTGTACGGCAGTGAACTTACTTTTTCGACTTCTACGTCCATGTCCATTTTTCTAAGCTGCCTGTACGGCAGTGAACACCAATTCGGGAAGTGATATAGCCGGTTTGCTTTTCTAAGCCTGTACGGCAGTGAAGCTGCTCTCACGCCCCTTGTTTGCTTTAGATATCAATAAATGGCAATTTTCTGCGCGGCCGCGGTGATGACTGTATTATTGCTTTCGCCATCGCCTCGCCTATTTCCGCACAAACGACCAGCCCCTGAACAAAAGGCTTATCGTGCATAAGGTAGGGTAAGGCGCCAAAGGCAATGCGCCCACGCACGCACGCAGGTTCCAGCAGCGTGTAATCGTCGCCGACATCCGGAATATCCTCCCCGGTCGCCTGCAGCTGTTTTCTTAACGTCGGAAACGGCAGATCTTTTGTTTTCAGCGCCTTTTGGCCACGCGCATCAATAAAAACGTCAAACTCATACCTGTTTTCATGGGCAAAAATCACGGTCTGGTTCTCTTTCACTTCCATCTCGTAATTCGTGCCCAGCTCAAGAATGCTGATAATCCCGGCTTCACGCAGCGCCAGCAGCCTGCGGATGGACTGGGAAGGAATAGCCGCATAGTTATCGATAAAGACCCGGGCGAGGCCCGAGTCGAACCTTTTCCCATCCTGCTCGTTAAGATGAGGAACGATTTCCTGCACGGCCTCATGTAAGCGCAGAATGGTGTAACGCCACGGCACGGTATGCCGGTCGCGTTTGTTACGCTCGACTTCATAAAGGTTTGCTTCCGCCCAGTGGAAGGGATCGTTTTTTTTGCGATCGGCAAACCAGGCTTGCGCAAAACTGTCGGCGTCCAGCGTATTAAGAGAGATGTATTCGCTCCATGCCGGATCCGCCAATTCAATCTCCTTCACCATGAGGCTGAACACCCGGTCGAGCAGGCCGTCTGCCCCGGCCGCAATCTCATTCTCGATAGCTTTTTCCGTCACGATGCTTAAAGGTTCATAGGGAATGGGACAGTAGAAGTCCGCTTCCGGCAGGATGCCTGAGCGGGACATGAGCACGATGCTAAGCCGCTCGCTGCCCTCATCGCGGTTAAACTGAATTCGTTCATCATCCGTCTCGACAAACTCACCATGCTGCACAACCACCGCCATCGCTGCGTCAATAGCGCTCAAAGAGGTGCCTAATATGCCAATCCTGCACGCCGCGATTTTTGCATCCATCAGCCCTGACCAGGGGCTTGGGAAGTAATTGCGGGAAGTGGCCTGCTCTTCAGGCCAGACGTGGCCCGGTGGCGATAACGGCGAGGTCAAAAAGCTTCGACGCCGCTCCGGCCTGCGTCCACAGCTTTATGCCATCGGGGGTGGCTTCCAGATCGGTCACCTGGCAGGACTCATGTATATTCACTTCAAAACCCTGCTTTTTCGCCTGTTCGACCAGCGTCAGAAACTGGTCGCGGAAATACTCGCCGAGAAGAATGCGCGGCAGAAACTGTCGCACGTGCAGCGAAGAAGACTGCACGCCATAGCGCGCCAGATGGCTTTCGCTCTGGCCGCGCAGCCAGTCGATATAGGTAGAAAAAACAGGAGGAATTTCAATGCTGGCGATGTTCGCCAGCATCATTCTGGAATTTTCTTCATTGCTGTAAGGCATGCCGACGCCGGCCTCGCTGGCCTGCTCGTAGACGGAAACTGAAAGCGGCACTTTATTTTTTAAAAGGGAATAAAAAGTATAAATGCCCGTAGGCCCCGCGCCGATAATAGCAATCTTCTTCATTACTGTTCTCCCGTCGTTATTGTTATGCCCCCCTTCCATATGCAGGGGATTTGGTTCATCCCATGCGGCCCTGTTGCGGGCTGCACAGGAAAATACCTCACTGAATAAGTGTGGATGAAAACGCTTATTGCGCCACATCGAGACATTTTAAGAGCACGGGTTGTAAACGAGGATAAGGCACGGCAATGGCCGCTTCTTTTACCTTCGCCGCGGCCCTGCGAGCGCTAAAAATAAAAGCGCTCCGGGACTTTGCGGACGGCTTGCTGACGTGCATCAAAATAAATATTTAAAAAAACAAAAAGTTATCTTATTTAAACCCACCGCCGGCTAAAAAATAATCTATACTGTTGTGGCTCCACACCAGCAGCTGTTAAATCCCTGATGTCCTTGCACACCATCCTGAGAGAACGTTTCTAATCTGATTCAACAACTGCTCCTGCGCGTCAACTTCGCACGATGAGCAAAAACATGAAAATAAATGTTAAACAATGGCTTACTACTAAATCACAGAAACCGCAGCCCGAGCGCCCCCTCTGGCAAGGCGGTGAGCCGGCCAATGACAATACGATAAGGGCCGAGCTGTTTTCGACGATTCAGATGGAGCGCTACGGGCAAAAGCTCGCCCGCTCGCACAAGCTCTCGCCCGAAAAGATGCCTTATTACTTATTAAAGCGGCTGGAAGAAAACGAAGTCATCATCACCCGCAACTGTTACCTGCTTAATGCCGGCGACAAAGCCAGCATCACGCCGGCGGGCGAGTGGCTGCTCGACAATTATTACCTTATCGAAGAGCAAATCCGCGTGGTACGCCACCATTTACCGAAGGATTTCGGTAAAGGTCTGCCCCCGCTCGCGCCTCCCCATAACTGCCCGCGCATCTACGATATCGCCTCCGAGGCTATCGCTCACGGCGACGGGCGCTGGGATGCGGCCAGCCTGACCAGCTATATCGCAGCTTATCAGCAGGTGACTCCGCTTACGCTGGGCGAGCTGTGGGCGCTGCCCGGCATGCTGCGCCTGGCGCTGATCGAAAACTTACGCCGCGTGAGTATCGAAGTGGCTGACGCGCAAAGAGAGCGCAACCTGGCGGACGTCTGGGTAACGCGCATCTTTGAATGCGCCGAAAACGCCCCGGCGGATCTGATTATGGTGATCGCCGATATGGCCCGCTCCCGTCCGCCGCTGAGCAGCGCCTTCGTGGCCGAACTGGTGCGCCGCCTGCAGGGGCGCGGCAATATGCTCTCTTTGCCGCTCACCTGGGTTGAACAGCGCCTGGCGGAGTCGGGCGTGAGCACCGATTTCCTCATCCACCGTTTTAACCAGCAGCTTGCCGCAAGCCAGCTTTCCGTCAGCAACAGCATCGCCGGGCTGCGCCTGCTCAGCGAAACCAACTGGGCGGATTTTGCCGAAGAGATGAGCCTGGTGGAACGGACCCTGCGCGAGGACCCGTCCGGCATTTATCCGGCCATGCACTTTGATACCCGCGACAACTACCGCCACGTTATCGAAAGGCTGGCCCGCCACAGCAGCTACAGCGAACCTGCGGTCGCCCGGCATATTCTGGCGCTGGCGCAGCAGGCGCGAAGCGGCACGCCCGAAAGCCACGTCGGCTATTACCTGATTGACGAAGGACGGCCGAAGCTCGAAAACGAGCTGGCGGCCAACACCTCATGGACCATCCGTCTGCGCCACAGTTTTAACCAGGTGCCTTTGCTTTCCTGGCTCGGCAGCCTGAGCCTGCTGACCACCGCTTTCACCGCCAGCATCCTGTTTCACACCTGGCGACAGGGCATGACCTGGCCGCTCTGGCTGATGGCGCTGCCGCTTGTTCTGCTCGTCAGCCAGCTCGCCAGCAATTTGCTTAGCGAGGCGACCACGCGTTTTCGCTCCCCCATGCCGCTGCCGCGCATGGATTTTTCATCCGGCATTCCCGCGCAGTTCACCACCATGGTGGTCATCCCCTGCCTGCTCGGCAGCCGCGAAGGGATAAACAAGCTGCTCAACAGCCTTGAGGTTTGCTATCTCGGCAACACCACGCCTAACCTCTATTTTGCCCTGCTGACCGACTTTAAAGATTCGCCGACGCAGTCGTCGCCGGAGAACGACGCCTTACTGCACTGGGGCCCGGGCGCAAACGCAAAATCTCAATCGTCGCTACGCGTCGGTTGAGCGCCCGCTGTTCTTCCTCCTGCACCGCGAGCCGCAGTGGAACGAGCAGCAGGGCGTCTGGATGGGCTATGAGCGTAAGCGCGGCAAGCTGTCGATGCTCAACAGCTGGCTGCGTAAGCCGGCTAAGCAGTTTTCCGAACTCCACAGCAATACCGTCACCCCGCCTGCCGGGGTGAAATATGTCATCACGCTGGACAGCGACACCGTGCTGCCGCGCGACACGGCCCACAAGCTGGTGGCGACGATGGCGCACCCGCTCAATCATCCCGTCTACGATCCGGCAAAGCAAAGAGTGGTAAAAGGCTACGGCATCCTGCAGCCGGGGCTTGCCGAAGAGATGCCCCGCAACGGACAGGGGCGCTATGCCGCCATGTGCAGCAGCATACCGGGCAACGACCCCTACTCGATGATGTCATCGGATATTTATCAGGATCTTTTCGGCGAAGGCTCGTTTGTCGGCAAGGGGATCTACGACGTTGATACCTTTACCCTCGCCAACCACAACACCTGCCCTGAGAACCTGGTGCTGAGCCACGATCTGCTTGAGGGCTGCTATGCGCGTTCGGGTCTGCTGAGCGAGGTGCTGCTTTATGAGCAGTACCCGAATAACTACCTGACCGACGTGGCGAGGCATAGCCGCTGGATACGCGGCGACTGGCAGCTGCTCAACTGGCTAAAACCGCGCGTGAGAAAAGCCGATGGTTCGCGGGATAAAAACCCGCTCAGCACGCTTTCCCGCTGGAAGTTGCTGGACAACCTGCGCCGCAGCCTGGTCGCGCCTTCATTGCTGATACTGCTGTTCTGCGCGCTGCTGCTGGTGCCTAACCCTTTATACTGGCTGGCGATGCTGGCCATCACTATCCTGCTGCCCACGGCGCTGGTCGTGGCCCAGGACGTAATCAAAAAGCCGGCCAGACGGCCTTTCCTGCAGCATCTTCGCCTGGTGTCGTCGGGGGCCATCAAACGCCTGCTGCGCATTGGGCTCGGCTTTGCCACCCTGCCCCATGAAGCGGGCTATTCCCTTTACGCCATAGCGTTAACCCTGTGGCGGCTCGGCGTCAGCCATCGCAACCTGAGCCAGTGGGCCAGCTTTGAGCAAAGCCCGGCGCGGGGGAAAATATCTCCTGTGCAGTTTTATCTGGCGATGTGGCTGAACGTCGTCGCCGGCGTAGCGCTGATCTCCCTGACGGCCAGGCAGTCGCCGATGCTGTTGATTTTTGCCCTGCCGATCGGCGTGGTGTGGTGTCTGGCGCCGCTTTTGCTCAGCTGGCTGAGCCGCGAGCCGGTGCGCCATGCTCCTTCTCTTAACGCGGCGCAAAAACGCCTGCTGCGCCAGTCAAGCCGTGAGATCTGGGCCTTCTTTGAAACCTTCGCCACCGCCAAAGAGAACTGGCTGCCGCCGGATAACTTCCAGGAAATACCCCAGCCGGTGATTGCCCATCGAACCTCGCCGACCAATATCGGGCTGTCCTTGATGGCCAACCTCACCGCCTGGGATTTCGGCTACCTGCCGCAGGGGGAAATGCTGCAGCGCATCACGCTCACCCTGGATACGCTGGATAAAATGGAGCATTACCGCGGCCATTTATATAACTGGTACGACACGCGCACCCTGCAACCGCTCAATCCTCGCTATATCTCAAGCGTCGACAGCGGCAACATGGCCGGTCACCTGCTCACGCTCTGCGAAGGCTTAACGCAAATACGTTCTCTGCCGGTGCTCGACTGCGCAAGGGTGCTGGCGGGCCTCGACGATACGCTGCAAATTCTGGAGACGGCCTGGGGCCAGCATGCGCCCACCTCATTGCGCCAGTTCCGTAAACACTGCAGCGCCGCCGCCACGCTTCATCCGGCGCAGCTCTTCCCGGAGCTGAAAAACATGCGCGCGCAGAGCAATCGCCTGCACGCGCTTTGCAGCCACGAAGATGGACGCATTCGCCGCTGGGTCGATCATCTTCAGCATCAGCTGGTGATTATCTGTCACGAATGGTCGCAGCTGCTGGGCTGGATACCGCATGACTGGAGCGATAAAGCGCTTCCCTCGCTGACCTGGATTGCGCAGGCGAAATACACCGGCGAAGGCACGCCGTCCGAGTCCGCAATCCGCCACGCCCGCACGCGGCTGGATATTATTACCGAACTCGAACAGCGCCTGGCGGAACACGCGCGCATGGACTTCACTTTCCTTTATAACGAGGTCACCAGCCTGCTTAGCGTGGGCTATAACTGCGATAACAACCGGCTTGATAACAGCCATTACGATTTGCTACCTTCGGAGATTCGTCTCACCAGCTTCCTTGCTATCGCCACCAACCAGCTGCCGCTTAAGAGCTGGTTCGCGCTGGGCCGCCTGTTTACCACCATTGATAACGAAACCGCGCTGATGTCCTGGAGCGGCTCGATGTTTGAATATCTGATGCCGAACCTGGTGATGCCGACCTATCCGGGCAGCCTGCTTGCGGAGATGAGCCAGTCGGCGGTCAACCGTCAGATTGACTGGGGCAAAGAGCGCGGCGTGCCCTGGGGCATCTCGGAGTCGGGCTACTACTCGTTTGACGCGCTGCAAAATTACCAGTACCACGCGTTCGGCGTGCCCGGCCTCGGCCTGCGCCGCGGCCTGGCGGATGACATGGTTATCGCTCCCTACGCCACGCTTATGGCCTTAACTATCGCGCCGCAAAAAGCCTGCGAGAACCTCGCGACCCTTGAAAAAAGCGGCGCCCGGGGCGAGTACGGCTTTTATGAAGCGCTGGACTACACGCCTTCTCGTCTGGCCAGCGGCCAAATGTACGCGGTAGTGCGTTCGTGGATGGCCCACCATCAGGGAATGGCTTTCCAGGCGCTCTCCCACGTGCTGCTTGACGCGCCGATGGTCGACCGATTTATGTCCAGCCCCGCCTTCCAGTCCGCGCATCTGTTATTGCAGGAGCGCGTCCCGGATGCGGTCGAGCTGTACAGCCCGCGCCGCCACTTTGAATCCCATGAAGGCGTTCTGCAGCCGGTTCAGTATGAAACACGTCAGTTCAACGACGTGGACAGCCTGATTCCCGAAATCCAGCTTCTTTCCAATACCGATTACCACCTGATGCTCACCCAGTCCGGCGGCGGATACAGCCGCTGGAAAGACCTGGCGCTTACCCGCTGGCGCAGCGACGCCACCTGCGACAACTGGGGCGCGTTTTGCTTTATCAGCGATCCTAAGAGCGGCGAAGTCTGGAGCAACACCTGGCAGCCAACGGGCGATCCGGTAAACCAGTACGACGTTATCTTCACCGACGCCGGAGCAGAGTTTAAGCTCACCGCCGGCTCGATCGGCGTAAAAACGCAGATTGTCGTTTCGCCGGAAGATGACATTGAGCTGCGCCGCGTCACGCTGCTGCACCGCGGACGCCAGCCGCGCACCATCGAACTGACCACCTACGCGGAAGTCGTGCTGGCTCCCGCCACCAGCGACCAGGCGCACCCGGCGTTCAGCAATCTGTTTGTGCAAACGGAGCTGGTGCCCGAGCAGGAGGCGATACTCTGCCATCGCCGTCCGCGCGCGCCGGACGAACGCTCTCCGTGGATGTTCCATATGGCGGTGGTTCACGGCGAAACGCAGAAAAACGCCTCCTTCGAAACCGACCGCGCTAAATTCCTTGGCCGGGGCAGAACGCCGGCCAACGCGCTTGCCGTTGAGCAAAGCGGGCCGCTGAGCAACACGGCCGGGCCGGTGCTGGACCCGATAATAGCCATCCGTCACGCCATCGTTTTGCACCCCGGCTTGCCGGTCATCGTCGATATTATTTACGGCGTCACGGAAAGCCGTCAGCAAAGCCAGGCGCTGATTGAGAAGTATCGCGACCACCCGATAGCCGACCGCGTGTTTGAGCTTGCCTGGTCGCACAGCCAGATCGTATTACGGCAGATTAACGCCAACGAAGACGACGCCACGCTGTTTAACCGGCTGGCAAGCGCGGTGCTTTTCCCCAGCCCCGAGCTGCGAGCGGCTTCCAAAACGATCTGCCGAAACAGGCGCGGGCAGTCCGGCCTGTGGGGCTGGGCGATTTCCGGCGACCTGCCGATTGTGGTGCTCAACGTCACCAGCGATGAAAGCATTCTGCTGATGACCACCATGATTCAGGCGCACCACTACTGGCGCCTGAAAGGGCTGGCGGTCGATCTGGTTATCCTTAACGACACCCAGGGCGGCTACCAGCAGGAGCTGCAAAATCAGATTACGGATTTAATCGTCGCCAGCTCCGAGGCCAGCCAGATAGATAAGCCCGGCGGTATTTTTGTGCGCAACGGCGAGCATATGTCCGCCGAGGATCGTCTGCTGCTGCTGAGCGTGGCGCAGATTGTGCTTGATGACCGCTCGGGCGGTCTGAAAGAGCAGTTGAACCAGCGCATTCAGACAACGCTTACCGCGCCGCAGGCTTTTGTTCCCCGCAGCGGGCTGCCTGAAAACCAGCACGATCCCTGGCAGCCCGACGCCAGCGCGCTGGTCTTTTTCAACGGCCGCGGAGGATTCTCCCAGGACGGCCGCGAATACCAGATCACGCTTGGCGAAAACGACCAGACGCCGGCCCCGTGGTCAAACGTGCTGGCAAACGCCGGCTTCGGCAGCGTTATCTCCGAGGCGGGCCAGGCCTATACCTGGTATGAAAACGCCCATGAGTATCGCCTCACGCCGTGGGAAAACGATCCCGTCAGCGATCGCTCCGGAGAAGCTTTCTACCTGCGCGACGAAGAGAGCGGCGCCGTCTGGTCGCCGACGACGCTGCCGGTGCGCGGCGAGGGTGCCTATCTCTCGCGCCACGGCTTTGGCTATAGCGTATTCGCCCACCGGGAGACGGGCATCGACAGCGAGCTCACTATCCTGGTGGCCGAGCACGCGCCGGTAAAAATTGCGATTCTGACGCTAAGCAACACCTCGGGGCGCACGCGCACCATTTCCGCCACCGGCTATGTGGAGTGGACGCTTGGCGAATCGCGCACCAAATCAGCGATGCATATCGTCAGCCGCGCTTCCGGTACGGGCCGCGGCTGCGGGTTGCTGGCGAATAACTACTACAGCAGCAACGGTTCGGAAAGGACGGCCTTCTTCGCCGTCACCGGCGTGCACTGCTCCGTCACGGGCGACCGCCGCGAATTCCTCGGCCGCAACGGTTCACAGCGCGATCCGGCAGCGATGAGGCAGCGGCATCTTTCGGGCAAAACCGGCGCCGGGTATGACCCGTGCGGCGCGGTGCAGTCGGCCACTACCCTTATCGACGGCGATCAGCGAACCTTCGTCTTTGTGCTGGGAATAGGTCAGAACCAGCAGGATGCGGAGTCGATGATCAACCAGTACCTCAGCGAAGAGGCCGCCCACGGCGAGCTTGCCAACGTGCATCGTTACTGGCACAGCATGCTGGATAAAATTGTCGTCACC
The DNA here is from genome assembly GCF_051307045.1 of Dryocola mayonis. Lineage (NCBI taxonomy): Bacteria > Pseudomonadati > Pseudomonadota > Gammaproteobacteria > Enterobacterales > Enterobacteriaceae > Dryocola > Dryocola mayonis. The sequence goes on along the minus strand of NZ_CP150452.1, from coordinate 1,178,397 downwards.
ACGCCGGACCCGGCGGTCAACCTGCTGACGAACGGCTGGCTGCTCTACCAGACGATCGCCTGCCGCATTATGGCCCGCAGCGGCTATTACCAGTCCGGCGGCGCCTTTGGCTTCCGCGACCAGCTGCAGGATACGCTGGCACTAAGCCACGCCGCGCCGGAGCGCCTGCGCGAGCAGATCCTGCTGTGCGCCACCCGTCAGTTTGTCGAAGGCGACGTTCAGCACTGGTGGCATCCGCCGTCAGGCAACGGCGTGCGTACGCGCTGCTCGGATGACTACCTCTGGCTGCCGCTCGCCATTTGCCATTATGTGGAAACGACCGGCGACAGCGGCCTGCTTGAACAGCGCCTGCCCTACCTTGAAGGCAGGCAGCTGCTGCCGGGCGAAGAGTCCGCCTACGAGCAGCCCGTCGTCAGCGCGCTTGAAGAGTCGCTGTGGCTTCACGGCGTGAAGGCCATTCGCAACGGCCTGCGGTTTGGCCAGCACGGCCTGCCGCTGATGGGGGCCGGGGACTGGAACGACGGCATGAATCTGGTCGGGCTTGAGGGCAAGGGCGAAAGCGTCTGGCTGGGCTTCTTCCTCTACGATATTTTGCAGCGTTTTGCGGCGCTGGCCGAACAGCGTCAGGATCGCGACATCGCGACGCTGTGCCATGTCGAGGCGGAAAAATTACAGAAAAACCTTGAAGCCCATGCCTGGGACGGCGCCTGGTATCGACGGGGCTATTTCGACAGCGGAGAACCGCTTGGCTCACGCGCCTCGAAGGAGTGCCGGATAGACGCCATCGCCCAGAGCTGGTCCGTCTTGTCCGGCGCGGCCAGCGCCGAACGTAGCGCCCAGGCGATGCAGGCTCTGGATGAGCGCCTCGTGGATCGGGACGCGGGGTTAATCAAACTCCTGACGCCGCCGTTTAACGGCAACGGCCCGAACCCGGGCTATATCCAGGGCTACCTGCCGGGCGTGCGTGAAAACGGCGGCCAGTACACCCACGGCGCCATCTGGGCGGTAATGGCCTTTGCCCGCAGCGGCAATACCGAACGCGCATGGCAGCTGTGGTCGATGATAAATCCGATCAACCATGGTCTCGACGAGCAGGCGGTGGATCGCTATAAAGTCGAGCCGTACGTGATGACCGCGGACGTCTACAGCGTGGAGCCGCACACCGGACGCGGCGGCTGGAGCTGGTATACCGGCTCTGCGGGCTGGGCTTATCGGCTGCTGGTTGAATCGCTGCTGGGCATTCAGCGGCACGGCGCCGCAATTTCTGTCCATCCTCAGCTTCCCCGCGACTGGCCGTCGGTGAACCTTGTCTACCAGCACGGAAACAGCCATTACAAGATAAACGTCACCCGCGCAGAAGGAGACTATCGCGTCACGCTGGACGGCAGCGCGCTGCCTGACGACAAGATTTATCTTGCCGATGACGGACAGTGGCATGAAGTGGAAATCTTGCAGCAATAATTTCCAGGACGGATAGGCGCTTAGCGCGACGGGCTTGCGGACGCAAAGAAAGCAGGCCCGTTCACCGCTTAGCCAAAAACACCTCTACACCGCCAGCGCGCAGGTTTGCGCTACCGTCTGATTTCACCGACAATGCCCGCGTTTAACTTTACCTTAACGATAAAACCGGGTTATCTCGCTATGAAACATCCTCTTGAAGCCCTGATGAGCGCGGGCAGCATTTTACTGCTGGCGTTTCTGTCCTGCCTGCTGCTCCCTGCTCCGCAGCTTACTTTGCAGCTTGCCCATAAGCTGATGGCGATGTTCCATCTGCTCGATTTGAACCAGCTCTACACGATTATCTTCTGCATATGGTTCCTGCTGCTGGGCACGATTGAGTACTTTGTGATTCGCTTCGTCTGGCGCCGGTGGTTTTCGCTCGAACGAGGGTAACCGACTGTTTTCAGATAAATACTGACGGCCAACGCTGCGTTAAAATCTGCCATCGCTGTCTATACTTATGTCAGGAAATCAACTGACACAATGGGATAGCGCTATGCCTTTGACCGCTTTTGAGCACTCTGACCCTTATACGCTCGGCATCGAGCTGGAAATGCAGATTGTTAATCCGCCCACCTATGATTTGAGCCAGGACTCCTCGCTGCTGATTAAGGAACTTAAAGGCCGCATCAGCGCGGGCGACGTGAAGCACGACATTACCGAAAGCATGCTGGAAATCGCCACCGACGTGTGTAAAGACGTGGAGGCCGCCAGAACGCAGCTCACGGATTTGCGTCACCGGGTGCTGCAGGCCGCCGGCAACCATCATCTGGCGATTTGCGGCGGCGGCACGCATCCCTGGCAAAAATGGCAGCGCCAGGAAGTGTGCCAGAACGAACGCTATAACCGCACCCTTGAGCTGTTCGGCTATCTGATGAAGCAGGCCACGGTATTCGGCCAGCACGTCCACGTGGGCTGCGAAAGCGAGGAAGACGCTATCTATTTGCTGCACGGCCTGTCGCGTTTCGTGCCGCACTTTATCGCGCTTTCCGCCTCCTCGCCCTATATCCAGGGCTCCGACACCGCCTACGCCTCTTCGCGCCTGAATATATTTTCAGCTTTCCCGGACAACGGCCACGCGCCCTTTGTCAGCAACTGGCAGGAATTCAGCTGGATGTATCAGCGCCTTGAGACCAGCGGCATTATCGAGTCGGTAAAAGACCTGCACTGGGACATTCGCCCCAGCCCAAAATTCGGCACCGTGGAAGTACGGGTGATGGACACGCCGCTGACCATTACGCGCGCGGTCAACATCGCCGGGTTTATCCAGGCCCTCTCACTCTGGCTTCTTAGCGAGCGCCCTTTCGTTCCGCGTTCCGAAGACTATTTGCTCTACCGTTTCAACCGTTTTCAGGCCTGCCGGTTCGGACTGGAAGGCATGCTGACGGATGTACGAACCGGCGAACAGCGCACTATCGCCGAGGACCTTTTGCCGCTGCTCGATACGCTCGCTCCTTACGCAGCGCAGCTTAAGGCAGAAAACTCGCTGGAAGCGATTTATCAAGACGTTCGCGACAACGTCAGCGATACCCTCGGGATACGTGAATTCATCGCCGGCGGAGGTTTGCTGACGGAGCTGGTGCGCAAACACTGCGAGATTTGGGCCGGGGAGTAACGCCTACCTCAATCCGGAAAAAACACGCATTATAAGTAGTTATTAAACATTTATTTTACCTACTCATTAAGAGGTGATTGCCCGCACAATCCTTAGCGATTTGATTTCACTCAATATTCCTCAGGCATGAGTTGCTATTTTCGCCGCCGTAAATACATCATGACAGTGAGGTTACGATGGACGTCAGTCGCAGAAAGTTTTTTAAAATCTGCGCCGGCGGAATGGCAGGAACAACGGTAGCGGCTCTTGGTTTCGCGCCCAAAATGGCGCTTGCGGAAACACGCAATTATAAATTACTGCGTGCCAAAGAGACTCGTAATACCTGTACCTACTGTGCCGTGGGTTGCGGTTTATTAATGTACAGCATGGCCGGAGACGGCTCCGGCAATGTCAAATCCAGTATTTTCCACGTTGAAGGCGATCCGGATCATCCGGTAAGCCGCGGCGCCCTTTGTCCGAAAGGCGCAGGTTCCCTTGATTATATCCACAGCGAAAGCCGCCTGACCTGGCCTGAATATCGCGCCCCCGGCTCTGACAAGTGGCAACGCATCAGCTGGGATGACGCCCTGCAACGCATCGCCCGCCTGATGAAAGACGACCGCGACGCTAACTTCGTTGAAAAAAACGAACATAACGTGACGGTGAACCGCTGGCTGACTACCGGGATGCTCTGCGCCTCGGCCGCCAGCAACGAAAACGGCGCCCTGACCAACAAATTTGTTCGGGCGCTGGGCATTCTCGGCGTAGATAACCAGGCGCGCGTCTGACACGGACCAACGGTAGCAAGTCTTGCTCCAACATTTGGTCGCGGTGCCATGACGAACCACTGGATCGACATGAAAAACGCCAACGTTATCGTGGTGATGGGCGGTAATGCGGCAGAAGCTCATCCCGTTGGTTTCCGCTGGGCGCTGGAAGCGCAAAAGAACAACGATGCAAAAATCGTCGTTGTCGATCCGCGTTTTACCCGTACCGCTTCAATTGCAGATATCTATGCGCCGATCCGTTCGGGGACCGATATTACGTTCCTGCTGGGCGTTATTCTGTATCTGATTAACAACCATAAAATTAACGCCGAATACGTTAAACACTACACCAACGCCAGCCTGCTGGTACGCGACGACTTCAGCTTTGACGACGGCCTGTTTAGCGGCTTCGACGCCGAGGCGCGCCAGTACGACAAAACAAGCTGGAACTATCAGTTTGACGACGAGGGCGTTCCGCTTCGCGATGACACCCTGACGCACCCGCGCTGCGTCTGGAACCTGCTCAAACAGCACGTTTCCCGCTATACGCCGGAAGTGGTGGAAAACATCTGCGGCACGCCGCGGGAAGATTTCCAGAAAGTCTGCGAGGTGCTGGCCTCCACCAGCGCCGTGGATCGCACCACCAGCTTCCTGTATGCGCTGGGCTGGACTCACCACACCGTAGGCGCGCAGAACATCCGCACCATGGCGATGATTCAGCTGCTGCTCGGCAATATGGGCATGCCAGGCGGCGGCGTTAACGCGCTGCGCGGCCACTCCAACGTGCAGGGGATGACCGATATCGGGCCTCTGGCCACCACGCTGCCGGGGTATCTGGCGTTGCCTAACGAGAAGCAGACCGACCTGCAAAGCTATCTCGAAGCCAATACGCCAAAAACGGTGGTGCCGGGGCAGATTAACTACTGGAGCAACTATCCCAAATTCTTCGTCAGCCTGATGAAGCACCTCTACGGCGACGCCGCGACCCGCGAAAATCAGTGGGGCTACGACTGGCTGCCGAAGTGGGATCGGCCTTACGACGTATTGCGCTATTTCGACATGATGCACCAGGGCAAGGTGAATGGTTATATCTGCCAGGGCTTTAACCCTATTGCCTCGACGCCCGACAAGAACAAGCTGGTGGCCTCGCTCAGCAAGCTGAAATACATGGTCGTTATCGATCCCCTGGTTACGGAAACCTCCAATTTCTGGCAGAACCACGGCGAGATGAACGACGTGGACTCCGCCAGCATTCAGACCGAGGTCTTCCGCCTGCCGTCCACCTGCTTTGCCGAAGAAGACGGCTGCATCGTCAACTCCGGCCGCTGGATGCAGTGGCACTGGAAAGGCGCCGATGCGCCGGGCGAAGCGCGCACCGACGGGCAGATACTGGCCGGCCTGCTCCATCATTTGCGCGAGCTTTACCGTAAAGAAGGCGGCAAAGGCATCGAACCGCTGATGAATATGAGCTGGCACTACGACCAGTTCTTCCATCCTTCTTCGGAAGAAGTGGCGAAAGAAAACAACGGCTATGCGTTAGCGGATTTGTACGACGACCAGGGCAACCTGCTGCGCAGAAAAGGCGAACTGCTGGACTCCTTCGCCCAGATGCGCGACGACGGCACCACCTCCTCCGGCTGCTGGATTTACGCCGGCAGCTGGACCGAGGATGGCAACCGCATGGCGAACCGCGACAACGCGGATCCGTCCGGGCTGGGCACCACCCTTGGCTGGGGCTGGGCATGGCCGATGAACCGCCGCGTGCTGTATAACCGCGCGTCTGCGGACCCTCAGGGCAAGCCGTGGGATCCCAAACGTCCGCTTATCCAGTGGAACGGGCAAAAGTGGATCGGCTACGACGTTCCGGACTATAACAACGCGCCGCCGGAAGCGAACGTTGGGCCGTTCATCATGCAGCAGGAAGGCCTGGGACGCCTGTTCGCGCTTAATAAGCTGGCGGAAGGGCCTTTCCCGGAACACTACGAGCCGTTTGAGACGCCGCTGGGCACCAACCCGCTGCATCCAAACGTGGTGTCGAACCCGGTCGTGCGTATTTTCGAAGCCGACGCGCAGCGCCGGGGTACGCATAAGGACTTCCCTTACGTCGGTACTACCTATCGTCTGACGGAGCATTTCCACACCTGGACCAAGCACGCACGGCTTAACGCCATCGCGCAGCCGGAACAGTTTGTGGAGATCAGCGAAGGGCTGGCAAAAGAGAAGGGCATCACCACCGGCGATACCGTGAAGGTCAGCAACAAGCGCGGCTTTATTCGCGCTAAAGCGGTGGTGACGCCGCGCATCAGGACGCTAAACGTAAACGGCCAGCAGGTGGAAACCATCGGTATTCCGCTGCACTGGGGCTTTGAAGGCAGGACGCAAAAGGGCTATCTGGCCAATACGCTGACCCCGGCCGTAGGCGATGCCAACTCCCAGACGCCGGAATTCAAGGCGTTTCTGGTTAACATCGAAAAGGCTTAAGGGAGCGAAATTATGTCATTGCAAACCCAGGACATTCTCAAACGTTCCGCCACCAACGGTCTGACGCCGCCTCCCAGGGCGCGCGACTACAAAGACGAGGTGGCCAAGCTCATCGATGTGTCCAGCTGTATCGGCTGTAAAGGGTGCCAGGTCGCCTGCTCGGAGTGGAACGACATCCGCGATGAGGTGGGACACTGCGTGGGCGTCTACGACAACCCCACCGACCTGAGCGCCAAATCCTGGACGGTTATGCGCTTTAGCGAAACCACCCGCAACGGCAAGCTGGAGTGGCTCATTCGTAAAGACGGCTGTATGCACTGCGAGGATCCGGGCTGCCTGAAGGCGTGCCCGTCCGCCGGGGCGATTATCCAGTACGCTAACGGCATCGTAGATTTTCAGTCAGAGCACTGCATCGGCTGCGGCTACTGCATCGCCGGCTGTCCGTTCAACGTTCCCCGGCTTAATAAAGAGGATAACAAGGTCTATAAATGCACCCTGTGCGTGGACCGCGTAAGCGTTGGTCAGGAGCCGGCCCTGCGTGAAAACCTGCCCTACCGGCGCCATCCACTTTGGCACCAAACAGGCGATGCTGGAGGTGGCAGAGCTGCGCGTAGAGAAGCTGAAAAAACGCGGCTATCAGAACGCGGGGCTCTACAACCCGCAAGGCGTTGGCGGCACCCACGTGATGTACGTTCTGCACCACGCCGACCAGCCGGAGCTGTATCACAACCTGCCGAAAGCGCCGCAGATTGATATGTCGGTCAGCCTGTGGAAAGGGATACTCAAACCGCTGTCGGCGGCGGGCTTTATCGCCACTTTCGCCGGGCTGATATTCCACTATATCGGCATTGGACCTAACGAAGAGGCGGATGAAGACGAGGAGGAACATCATGACTAAGAAGAGCAGGATGATTGTCAGGACGAAATTTATCGACCGCGCCTGTCACTGGACGATGGTTATCTGCTTCTTCCTGGTGGCGCTCTCCGGCATCGCGCTGTTCTTCCCGACGCTGCAATGGCTGACGGGAACCTTCGGTACGCCGCAGATGGGCCGCATTCTGCACCCGTTCTTCGGCGTGGCGATCTTCTTGATGCTGATGTTTATGTTCGTGCGTTTTGTGCACCACAATATTCCGGACAAACACGATATCCCGTGGGTGAAAGGCATTGTTGAGGTGCTTAAAGGCAACGAGCATAAGGTGGCGCAGGTCGGCAAATACAACGCCGGTCAGAAGATGATGTTCTGGACCATTATGAGCATGATCTCCGTGCTGCTGGTGAGCGGCATTATCATCTGGCGCCCGTACTTCGCCGGCTTCTTCCCGATTCAGATAGTGCGCTACGGCCTGCTTATCCACGCCACCTCGGCCATTATTTTACTCCTCGCCATTATGGTGCATATGTACATGGCGTTCTGGGTGAAAGGCTCGATTAAAGGCATGATTGACGGCAAGGTCAGCCGCCGCTGGGCGCAGAAACACCATCCGCGCTGGTATCGTGAAGTGGAAGCGCGGGAAGCGAAGAAAGAAAGCAGCGAGGGGATGTAGTTCTCAGGCTGATAAAAAAGATGGCGCGCAATTTTCGCCCTATAAAACAGCGGATGCCGTTGTGTGCAGGGCCGAAATAGCGCGTCATCTGCTTTTTAATCAGAAGGGCTGCGTCTGCCTGTACGGCAGTGAACGCAAACGAATGACCACAGGGAGGAGTGCGAACTTTCTAAGCTGCCTGTACGGCAGTGAACGTCGAACACGGCATCCAGTAACGCTTTTTCCATTTCTAAGCTGCCTGTACGGCAGTGAACCCAAGCCCACCCTGCGCCATCGAAAGCGGCGTTTTCTAAGCTGCCTGTACGGCAGTGAACTTAACGCACCAGCTTTCACCAGGGCTGCTCGCTTTCTAAGCTGCCTGTACGGCAGTGAACTAACGGTATTCCCAGGACATGGAGCCGGCCCCCTTTCTAAGCTGCCTGTACGGCAGTAAACAGAAGCTTTACACGCTTAACTCTTTGAGGCAATACATAAAACGGCCTTTCCTTCCGCAAATACCCTTTTTCTAACCTTTTAAATAAGAATATTATAATCAACAAGTTACAAGACCCTATAAAATTAGGGTTTGAACTGTTAACCGCGTTGGAACCTGTTCAGTGCGCTGATAATGGGCTTTTTAAGCCAGGCCAGAATCGTTAGTTATTTACTTCAATAACAAAGCCCGGTAATAAAAAACCCGTCCGGGTGATAAGCCACCCGGACGGGTTTTTTATTGAATATGCACAGGGCTTAGCGGCTAAGCTGTACCGCCACGGAGCGGATATCGTTTCCTGTTGGCGACTGGTGGATCCGCAGGCCAAACTCATCAATCACCGCAAAAATATGCTCAAAAATATCCGCCTGGATAGCCTCATATTCCAGCCACACGACGGTATTTGTAAAAGCGTAAATTTCCAGAGGAAGCCCTTCTGCGCCGGGGGCAAGCTGTCGCACCATTAGCGTCATATCTTTACGGATTCGCGGATGGTTTTGCAGATATTCCGTCAGATAAACCCTGAAGGTACCGACGTTTGTCATGCTGCGGCCGTTGAGTACCGATGCGGTATCGCTATTGTGGGTACGGTTATATTCTTCGATCTCTTTACTGCGGGAGTCCATATAGGGCTTTAACAGCCTGGCGTTAATCAGGCGCTGCTGTTCTTGCGGCGAGAGAAAATGAATGCTGGTGGTATCAATATTAATGCTGCGCTTAATTCGGCGCCCGCCGGATTGCGACATGCCGCTCCAGTTTTTAAACGCGTCAGATACCAGGGCATAGGTGGGAATAGTGGTGATGGTGTTATCCCAGTTGCGCACTTTCACCGTTGTCAGGCCAATATCCGTTACCGCTCCGTCGGCGCCGAACTTTGGCATTTCCAGCCAGTCTCCCAGCTTTAACATGCGGTTAGCCGAAAGCTGGATGCCGGCGACCAGGCCAAGAATCGGGTCTTTAAACACCAGCATCAGGACCGCCGCCATGGCGCCCAGGCCGCTAATCAGAATGGCCGGCGACTGCCCGATGACGCGGGAAATCATCATGATGCCGATGACCATTGCGCTGATTAATTTAACGCCCTGGAAAATGCCTTTTAGCGGAATATGGGAAGCGAAGGTGATTTTCTGCGAGAAGTTATAAATAACGTCCAGCAAAGAGAATAACGACAGCAGCGAGTAAAGCATAATCCACAGCTGCGCGCCGATGATTAAAACCGTACTGATGTCGCTGCCTTTCTGCAGCCACAGCACCGCCTGGATATTGACGATAATCCCCTGCAGCGTTAAGGCCAGCCTTTGAAAAAGTTTGTTTTCAGTAATTATTTGCAGCCACAGATGCGGGCTGGATTTCGCCCGCTTTTCGAAAGCGCGCAACACCATGCCGTGAAGCATAAAATGCACCGCCAGCGAAAATATAAAAATAATACTCAGAACCAGAATTAAAGAGGTTGTGTGGTTAAGTACAATCCCGAAATTACTTAAGAATGAAGCCAGTTCCTGCATGATATCTCCTTTTATCGAGGCTATATCTTGCCGTCTCATCGATTTTGCCGCAACTTTCCCGGTTTCTTTTACTCCTTAAAAGGCAATTTTCAGCTTTTTCTTTTGCGTGCGCCGGGCGTATTTATTTCCGCCGCTTTAGCTGAAGATCGGCGTCGCAGCCGCTCTGCTTCATCTTTTTGTCCCCCTTCACGGGCATAGAGTTCGGGCATCGCCAGCAGAAATGGCGGAGAAACTGAACCGATCTTGCTCAGTTTCCTATACTTCTGACGAGCGTTCTTTATGTAACCCCGGCAACGTATGCCGAAAGGGAGGAAAAAGTGGAAGATAAACTGAAAATTACGCCAGCGGGCTCTCAGCCTTCTCAGACCGGACCAGAAAATTACTTTACCGGCCGGGTACGCATTGACGCCCCTTTCCAGGCTACAGCACCAGCCCGTGTCGGCGGAGCGGCAATCACCTTTGAACCGGGCGCCCGCACGGCCTGGCATACCCATCCGCTCGGCCAGACGCTGATCGTTACTCACGGACGCGGCTGGCTACAGGAATGGGGCCACCCGATAAAAGAGATAAACCAGGGCGATATCGTCTGGATCCCGGAAGACGTTAAGCACTGGCACGGCGCTACGCCTGACAACGCGATGACCCATATCGCCATTGCGGAATCCCTGAACGGCAGCCCCGTCGAGTGGATGGAGCACGTCAGCGACGATCAATATAATAATGAACGAGTCATGCAGGAGAAACCATGACGATGAAAGTCCTCGGCTATGCGGCGCAAAGCGCGCAGGTCCCACTGGCCCCGTTCGAATTTATCCGCCGCGATCCGCGCCCGGACGATGTGGTGCTGGAGGTTATGTATTGCGGCGTATGCCACTCCGATCTTCACCAGGCGCGTAACGACTGGGGATTTAGCACCTATCCGCTGGTGCCGGGACACGAAGTGATCGGCCGGGTCGCCTCTGTCGGCAGCAGCGTCACCAAATTCAAACCGGGCGATTACGCCGGCATCGGCTGTATGGTGGATTCCTGCCGCGTGTGCCATCCCTGTAAAGAGGGTCTTGAGCAGTATTGCGAAGAAGGCAACGTGCAGACCTACAACGGCGTCGATCGCCATGACCATCAGCCAACCTACGGCGGCTATTCCCAGGCCATCGTCGCCTCGCAAGACTTCGTGTTAAAAATGCCGGACGGGCTGGATCTCAAAGGCGCCGCGCCGCTGCTTTGCGCCGGCATCACGACCTGGTCGCCCCTGCGCCACTGGAACGTCGGCAAGGGCAGTAAAGTTGCGGTTATCGGACTGGGCGGACTAGGCCATATGGCACTGAAGCTGGCGAACGCGCTGGGCGCGGAGGTGACGCTGTTCACCCGCTCGGCCAGCAAAGAAGCGGACGCCCGCCGCCTGGGCGCGCACAACATTGTGTTATCGACAGACGAGGCGCAGATGGAGAGCGTGAAGAATCAGTTTGACCTGATTATCGACACGGTGCCGTACGTCCACGATATCAATCCCTACATGCCAACCCTGACGCTGGACGGCACGCTGGTTTACGTCGGGCTGCTGGGGGAGATAGACCCGCCGGCCAGCACCTTGCCGATGATTATGGGCCGCCGTTCCGTCTCCGGCTCGGCGATTGGCGGCATCAGGGAAACCCAGGAGATGCTGGATTTCTGCGCCGAGCACGGCATCGTCTCCGATATCGAAATGATCGACATACAGCAGATTAACCAAGCCTACGAGCGCCTGTTGAAGAGCGACGTGAAGTACCGCTTCGTCATTGATATGGCAACGCTTAAGGCCTGACGGCGGCTGAATGCGCGCGCTTATTCCTTGCGTGAGAAGAGGAATAAGCCGTCGCGCATAATTTTTAACAATCCATTTCCACCAGGGTACAATCGCGCAACAGCTCATCAGTACGCGGGTAGCCCGGTTGTCATCACTCTTCTCTTTTTCTCGCCATAAATGGCCTTCAGCGATCGCGCTTCTGGCGATGCTGATGCTTTTTATCGCGCCGGTGATTTCTAAATCGCTGGAGCACAGGCGCGTGGCGATGAGTGAGGCAGGCGGCGAACATCAGATGACGCACTCCGGCGGCATGATGATGGAGATGGGGTCGATGAAGATGCCCGGCGCCTCTCACCTTATGCCCGATCCGGGCGCCTCGTTGATGGATGATATCGCCTGCGGATATTGTCAGCTGCTGCTGCATGTCCCTCTTATCGTCTGGCTGTTTATTCCCTTTATCTGGCTGGCGTGGCGTATTACCCGCGCCCCGCCTCCTGCGGTTATCGCCCCGCTGCTGGCTCAGCATGAAGATGCCGGGGCCCTGCCGCGCGCGCCTCCTGTCGCCCCGTTTCGTTAAAAAACCTCCACCTTTAACGTAATGGCTATGCCACAGGATAACTATGTCTTCCGGACACTCTCAGCTCGCCCGTCGGGGCGCGCTGCTGACGCTTTTGCGTCGCCTGCATTTTTATATCGGCCTGTTCGTTGGCCCGTTTATTTTCGTCGCGGCTCTTACGGGCACCCTGTACGTACTGACGCCTCAAATTGAAAACGCGCTTTACCATGAAGCGTTGTATACCGAAGCGGCCGGCCCGCAACACTCTCTTTCGCAGCAGATAGCCGCAGCACGACGCTATATTGGCGAAGATGCCCGTATCTACGCGGTGCGCCCGGCGCCCGCTCCGGGTGAGACGACCCGCGTGCAGTTTGTCGATTCTGCGCTCGCAGCCTCTGAGTCCCGCGCGATTTTTGTTTCGCCGTCCACGCTTGCGGTGAAAGGCGATATGACGGTCTACGGCACCAGCGGCGTGCTGCCGTTACGTACCTGGATTGATAATTTTCACCGTGGGCTACTGCTGGGCGATACGGGCCGGCTTTACAGCGAGCTGGCCGCTTCCTGGCTATGGGCGGCGGCGCTGGGCGGCGTGGCGATCTGGCTGACGTCACGTCCGAAAAGAAAGCTGAAGGTTCGGCATACTTCGCAAAGCAAAGCTCGCCACTGGCACATTACGCTGGGGGTATTTTTGCTCCTCGGGCTGATATTCTTCTCCGCCACGGGGCTTACCTGGTCGCAGTGGGCGGGCGGAAATATCGATAAGCTTCGCAGCGAGCTGGGCTGGATGACGCCGCAGATGAACACCGCCCTGAAGCCGCAAACGGGCCATCTGCATCAGGCTCCCCACGCTGAACATCATGGGATGACGCCCGGCATGGCCATGCCCGTCGTCGCGAATGAAACCTGGGATGGCGTGCTCCACGCGGCGCGCGCGGCGGGGATCTCGTCGAACAAGCTTGAAATTCGCCCGGCGCGGGCGGCGGATCAAGCCTGGACGGTAACCGAAATCGATCGCGCATGGCCAACGCAAGTTGATGCCGTAGCTGTCGATCCCCTCAGCCTGAACGTTGTCGATCGGGTGCGCTTCGCCGATTTCCCTCTGGTTGCCAGACTAACGCGCTGGGGCATCGACGCGCATATGGGCGTGCTGTTCGGGCTGCCTAACCAGCTGCTGCTGGCGGCGTTTGGTTTTGGCCTGTGTACGATGATTGTGCTCGGCTACCGGATGTGGTGGCTGCGTCGGCCCGCCGCCTCCGCGCATAACCCGGCACAAACGCTAAGCGAGGCGTGGTTCGCCCTGCCGGTTGCCTGGCGCGCAGGTTCGCTGCTCGCCGCCGTCCTGCTCGGCTTTTGCCTGCCGGTGATGGGCGTGAGCCTGCTGCTGTTTATGCTGGCGGACGTTGGCCGCTGGCGAGTGAGAGTTTTAAGAGCGCAGCCTCTGTAACCTGACATCCCCTCCCGCGGGAGGGGAAAAATTGGTCCTACCAATCTTACCAAAAACGTGACCGCTTTGCGCATTACCGCAAAAAAACCAACATAAATATTGCCATCAGTTAACACAAAGTTAACCATAAAACCTCAAACACCCTACATTGCACGATTGGTCCTACCAATCTGGCGAAAAATAATAAGCCCGTCACGTTCCGGAGATCTCCCGCATGCAAGCCTGGCAACAAGTTTACGACCCGGCAGGTAATATCTGGCTGTCCAGCCTGATTGCCGCCCTGCCCATTGTGTTCTTCTTCTACGCGTTGATTAAGCTGCGCATGAAGGGCTATCTGGCCGCAACGCTGACGGTCGGCCTTGCCCTGCTGGTCGCGCTGTTCTTCTACCGCATGCCGGTTGACCGGGCGCTGGCATCGGTGGTGTACGGCTTCTTCTACGGCCTGTGGCCGATAGCATGGATTATTATCGCCGCCGTATTCGTCTATAAAATCTCGGTGAAAACCGGGCAGTTCGACATTATCCGTTCGTCGATTCTCTCCATCACGCCGGATCAGCGCCTGCAAATGCTGATCGTCGGCTTTTCCTTTGGCGCGTTCCTGGAAGGGGCCGCGGGATTCGGCGCGCCGGTAGCCATCACCGCCGCCCTGCTGGTCGGCCTGGGCTTTAATCCTCTTTACGCCGCCGGCCTGTGCCTGATTGTCAACACCGCGCCGGTGGCTTTTGGCGCGATGGGCATTCCGATTATCGTGGCGGGACAGGTTACCGGGCTGGACAGCTTTGAAATTGGCCAGATGGTTGGCCGCCAGCTGCCGTTCCTGACGATTATCGTGCTGTTCTGGATAATGGCGATCATGGACGGCTGGCGCGGCATTAAAGAGACCTGGCCTGCGGTCATGGTCGCCGGCGGCTCGTTCGCTATCGCTCAGTTCCTGAGCTCCAACTTCCTTGGGCCGGAGCTGCCGGATATTATCTCCTCGCTGGTTTCGCTGGTCTGTTTGACCGCTTTCCTGCGCGTCTGGAAACCGGTGCGCATCTTCCGCTTCGGCGACGTTGGCGCGTCGGTGACCGATCAGACCCTCGCCCGTAAAAACTATACCGCCGGCCAGGTTATTCGCGCCTGGATGCCGTTTATCTTCCTGACCGCCACCGTGACTATCTGGAGCGTGCCGCCGTTTAAAGCGCTGTTCGCGCCGGGCGGCGCGCTGGCGGACTGGGTATTCAACGTTTCCGTGCCCTTCCTCGACAAGCTGGTGGCGAAGATGCCGCCGGTGGTGGCGGAAAGCGTGGCCTACGCGGCGGTGTACAAGTTCGACTGGTTCTCCGCGACCGGCACCGCCATTCTGGTCGCCGCCCTCATCTCCATCGTCTATCTGCGCATGAAGCCGAAGGCCGCGGTTGAAACCTTCGGCGAGACGCTCAGGGAGCTGGCGCTGCCGATTTACTCCATCGGCATGGTGCTTGCGTTCGCCTTTATCTCTAACTATTCCGGACTTTCGGCCACCCTTGCGCTGGCGCTGGCACACACCGGGCACGCGTTCACCTTCTTCTCGCCGTTCCTCGGCTGGCTGGGCGTGTTCCTGACCGGTTCAGATACCTCCTCAAACGCGCTGTTCGCGGCTTTGCAGGCCACTACCGCACAGCAGATCGGCGTTTCGGATTTGCTGCTGGTGGCGGCAAACACCACCGGCGGCGTCACCGGGAAGATGATTTCTCCGCAGTCCATCGCTATCGCCTGCGCGGCCGTAGGGCTGGTCGGTAAAGAGTCAGATCTGTTCCGCTTTACCGTCAAACACAGCCTGATTTTCACCTGCATGGTGGGCGCGATTACCACCCTGCAGGCTTATGTACTGACCTGGATGATTCCATGACCACCGCAAGACCGCGCCTGGCCGACCATCTGGTCGATCGCCTGAAGGCGCTGATTAACGAACGTAAACTGGAGGCGGGCATGCGGTTGCCCGCCGAACGCCAGCTGGCCTGCGAGATGGGCGTCTCCCGCTCGTCCATCCGCGAAGCGATACAAAAGCTGATTAGCGAAGGCGTGCTGATTAGCCGCCGCGGCGGCGGCACTTTTGTGCGCTATGAGGTGCAGGCGTGGTCCGAGCAGCGCATCGTACAGCCGCTCAAAACCCTTGTCGAAGACGATCCCAACTATCGCTACGACATTTTAGAAGCGCGCCACGCCATCGAAGCGAGCACCGCCTGGCATGCGGCAATGCGCGCCACGCCCGCCGACAAAGAAAAATTAATCGCCTGTTTTGACGCCACCCTAAAATTCAAGGAAAGCGACGATCCGGATCTGGCCGCCCAGGCCGACGTGCGTTTTCATCTGGCCATCGCTGAGGCCTCGCACAATATCGTGCTGCTTCAGACCATGCGCGGCTTTTTCGATCTTTTGCAGTCCTCGGTGATGCACAGCCGCCGGCGCATGTATACCGTTCCCAGCATTTTTGCCGGGCTTACCGAACAGCATAACGAACTGCTGCAGGCGATTCTGGCAGGCGACCCGGAGCGCGCGCGCCGTGCCGCGAAGACGCACCTCGGGTTTGTGCATACCACCCTCAAAACCCTGCACGAAGACGAAGCCCGGCAGGCACGCATTACCCGCCTGCCGGATGAAGATACCGACGTAACAAGGGAAGAAAATTCATGATTATTTCAGCTGCATCCGACTATCGCGCCGCCGCCCGGCGCATCCTGCCGCCCTTCTTATTTCACTATATCGACGGCGGCGCCTATGCCGAGCAAACCCTGCGCCGCAACGTGGAAGATCTGGCGCAGGTGGCGTTAAGACAGCGCGTGCTGAAGAATATGTCGGCGCTGAGCCTGGAAACCAAGCTGTTTAACGAAACGCTTTCGATGCCGGTGGCGCTTGCTCCGGTGGGGTTATGCGGCATGTACGCGCGTCGCGGCGAGGTTCAGGCGGCCAAAGCCGCCGCGGCAAAAGGCATTCCCTTTACCCTGTCCACCGTGTCCGTGTGCCCAATCGAAGAGGTCGCCCCGGCCATCGACCGTCCGATGTGGTTCCAGCTGTATGTGCTAAAAGATCGCGGCTTTATGCGCAACGCGCTGGAGCGCGCCAAAGCCGCCGGCTGCTCAACATTAGTCTTTACCGTCGATATGCCTACGCCCGGCGCGCGCTACCGCGATGCCCATTCCGGCATGAGCGGAGCGAACGCAGCGATGCGGCGCTACTGGCAGGCGGCGACGCATCCGCAGTGGGCCTGGGACGTGGGCCTTAACGGCCGTCCTCACGATTTGGGGAATATCTCAGCCTACTTAGGCAAGCCAACCGGGCTGGAAGACTACATCGGCTGGCTGGCGAACAACTTCGATCCGTCCATCTCCTGGAGCGATCTGGAGTGGATCCGTGAATTCTGGGACGGCCCGATGATCATCAAAGGCATTCTCGATCCGCAAGACGCCAAAGACGCGGTACGCTTCGGCGCCGACGGAATTGTGGTGTCGAACCACGGCGGCCGCCAGCTCGACGGCGTGCTGTCGTCCTGCCGCGCGCTGCCCGCCATTGCCGACGCGGTTAAAGGCGATATCGCTATTCTGGCCGACAGCGGCATCCGCAACGGGCTTGACGTGGTGCGCATGATTGCGCTGGGGGCCGATACCGTGCTGCTGGGCCGCGCTTATCTCTACGCGCTGGCCACCCACGGCCAGGCCGGCGTGGCTAACCTGCTGAACCTGATCGAAAAAGAGATGAAGGTGGCGATGACGCTAACCGGCGCGAAAAATATAGCGGAAATCAGCCCCGAGCTTCTGGTGCGCGAAGGCCTGAAAGATATTCTTTCCCCTGCGGATATGGCGGTTGGCTTTTAACGAAGAGGATGTCTCCAGAGGCTTCTGGAGACATCGGAACAACGGATTAGTTAAGCTTGTAGTCCAGTGAGATTTCAGCTTTCAGCAGCTGGGATACCGGGCAGCCCGCTTTGGCTTTCTGAATAATTTTGTCGAACTCTGAAACGTCGATATTCGGCACTTTTACGCTGCTGTTAAGCGCAATTTTGGTAATGGCGAAACCGCCGTCTTTTTTATCAAGAGAGACGTCCGCAGTGGTGTCGATGCTTTCCGCCGTAAAGCCTTCTTCGCCCAGCATCAGCGAAAGCGCCATGGAGAAGCAGGCCGCGTGGGCCGCGCCGATCAGCTCTTCCGGGTTGGTGCCGGCCGCGCCTTCGAAACGGGTATTAAAGCCGTAGGGTTGCTGTTTCAACGCGCCGCTTTCGGTAGATACCGTGCCTTTGCCGCTTTTAATATCGCCTTCCCAGTGGGCCTGCCCTTTCTTGTGAATAGTCATATCGTCGCTCCTTTTATTTACACAGACGATAAGTATAGAGGCTCAAAATAAGGCTGCCCGGGAACTCGGAGCAATCCTTAGCCCGTTTAAAAATAAATCGAATAAATCCTCCCCGCCGGGTGTTCACTCCGTACCTGATACGATGAGGGCACGACCATGAAGCGTTTTATCTCCACTTTATTACCCGCAGTAGCCACCGCTATTGTGCTCTTCTCCGGCTTCGCGCAGGCCATGGGCGGCAGCAGCGACGAGCCTGTTCCGCCCACGTGTGCGAAAGGGCAAATTTACGATTCAAAAACTAAAACCTGCATGGTGGATAAAGGCGGGATGACTGGCGACAAGGCGCGCACGGATTACGCCTATGCGCTGGCAAAAGCCGGGCGCTATCAGGAAGCGCTGGATATGCTCAACACGCTTAAAAATCCTGATACCGCCGAGGCGCTGAACTATCGCGGTTACGCCACCCGCAAGCTGGGCCGTACCGATGAAGGAATCGGCTATTATTTAAAATCAGTGGCGCTCGATCCTCAGTATCCGAAGGTTCGCGAATATCTCGGGGAAGCGTACATGATCAAAAACCGTCCTGATTTGGCCCGCGAACAGCTTGCGACGATTAAAACGCTGTGCGGCACCGGCTGCGAGGAGTATCGCGATCTGGCGGCGGCGATCGACGGCCATCCTGAATCCTGATCCCGGCCCGCGGAGGCAAAAAATTAACAGCGAAGCGATACGCCGTGAGATCGCGCAATATCTTCCCCGCCTGTGGCGCTACGGCCTGGTGCTGTCCCACCGGCGGGACGTTGCGGATGATTTAGTGCAGGGCCACCTGCGTGCGGGCGCTGGAGCGCGCTGCGCAATTTAAGCCCGGCACCCGCCTGGACCGCTGGCTGTTTTCCATTTTACATTCCGTGTGGCTTAACGAAGTTCGCTCGCAGCTTATCCGTCGGGGCCAGGGGTTTGTGGATGTCGCCGAGCTGAGCGGCGTGGAAAACCACGACGATTCCATCTGGTCAAACGAGATAATGCAGCGGGTGAACCGTTTGCCCGAGGCCCAGCGCGACACGGTATTTTTGGTTTACGTGGAGGAGCTTTCTTACCGCGAGGCCGCAGAAGTGCTGAACGTGCCGGTGGGAACGGTCATGAGCAGGCTTGCCGCCGCGCGGGTGACGCTGGCCCAGGATCGCGTGCTGCAGCCCACTCCGCCGCGGGTAAAAGGAGATAAATCATGACGCTTGCGAAAGGGACGGATGAACTGCTGGTGGCTTGGCTGGATAACGAACTGAGCCCTGCCGAGCGGGCCGAGGTTGAGCTACGCCTGACCCGCGAAAGCGATCTGATCGAGCGCCTGGCCTTTATCGAACGCAGCAATCTGCCTTTTAAAAAGGCATTTGAGCCGCTGCTCGATGCGGCTGCGCGGGAGGATTTGAAAAAACACCTTCGCGCTCCGGCCTCGCCTGGCGTTTCCCGCCGCGGCCTGCTTGCCGCCGCGGTCTGCTTCCTTGCGCTCGGCATCACCGGCGACCGGGTTTTTCTGCATTTCTCCAGGCCTGAGGAAAACTGGCGCAGCCTGGTCGCTCAGTATATGGCGCTCTACACGCCGGAAACCCTGGCCGAAACCCCAACGGCGCAGGCGCTGGCAACGCAGGTCAAAACGACTGGCGATCGGCTCGGCCTGCCGCTTGCGGTTGAGCGTCTGCGCCTGCCGAACGCAGCGTTAAAAAACGCGCGCGTGCTGGCTTATGACGAGCAGCGCATCGCGCAAATCACCTGGCTTGATGCGCGCCATGCCCCGCTGGCGCTGTGCATTACGGCTAACGCGCAGCCGCCTTCGGCTGCGAAAAGCGAGCAGAGGCTGGGAATGAACGTGGTGTACTGGGCGAATAAGACCCACAGCTTTATGGTGATAGGCCATGGTTCGCCGGAAGAGATGAGCAGGATTGCCGTGCAGTTAAAGCAGGAGCTGAGCGGCCAGGTTCAGGGTGGATAAGCGCAAAAACGTTATCCACCCGTAAATGATTTACTGCACCAGCGCCGTCAGCCTGCCGAATACGCCGGCGCCGTCGACGTCGCGTTTGATTTGCACCACGTCTTCAAGCTTATCAATCTCGCTAATCATCTGCTCCAGACGGCGGTCGTCGGCGACCTGCAGCCAGATGCGGCTCTGCTCGCCGCCTGGTAGCGGCAGACACAAAATGCCCTCCACGTTAAAGGCGCGGCGGGCAAACAGGCCGCAAATGTGGGACATCACGCCCGGGTGGTTGCGCACCGTAAGTTCCAGAATAACGGTCAGTTGTTGCATGGCTTACTCTCCAATCATCTCAACGTTGGCAGCGCCTGGCGGCACCATCGGGAATACTTTTTCGCTCGCGTCGATTCTGACGTGGATAAGGCAAGGCCCCGGACGGGAAATCGCCTCCTGGAGCGCCGCCTGCGGGTTTTCCGCCGCGTTCAGATCGCAGGTCGCAAGGCCGAAGCCTTCGGCAATTTTGAGGAAGTTAGTCTGTCCGGAATAGGTCGCGGCAAACACGTTTTGCTCGTAGAACAGCGTTTGCTGCTGATGCACCAGCCCCAGCGCCTGGTTGTTCATCAGGATGATTTTAACGTCCAGATTGTGCTCGGCGGCGGTGGCCATCTCCTGAATATTCATCATGATGCTGCCGTCGCCCGAGAAGCACAGCACTTTACGCTGCGGCTCCGCAAGCGCCGCGCCTACGGCGGCAGGCAGGCCGAAGCCCATGGTTCCCAGCCCGCCGGAGGTCAGCCACTGGCGCGGCCGGTTCAGCGGATAGGCCTGCGCCACCCACATCTGATGCTGGCCTACGTCGGTGGTGATAATGGCTTCGTCATCCACGCACGCGGCGGCGCCGTGAATCAGGCCATACGGCGTCAGCGGGTTATCCTGGCCCGGCATGCTGAAAGGAAATTCCTGCTGCAGGCCGGCCACCTGCTGCAACCATGACCGACGCGGCCGGGCGTCGATTTTTGGCAGCAGCTGTTCCAGCACCTCACCCACGTCGCCGCGAATGGCGACGTGCGCCTGCTTGATTTTCCCAAGCTCGGCCCGGTCGATATCCACGTGAATGATTTTCGCGTGCGGGCAGAACTGCTCGGTTTTACCGATGGCCCGGTCGTCAAAGCGCGCGCCCATAACGATCAGCAGGTCAGCTTCCTGCAGAATATAGTTGGTGCTGCGCGCGCCGTGCATGCCCAGCATGCCCAGCGACAGAGGATGCCGGGCGGGAAGGGTGCCAAGAGCCATCAGCGTCATGGTGGTCGGCAGGTGGGCTTTTTCGGCAAGCTCGCGCGCTTTTTCGTGGGCGTTGATAATGCCGCCGCCCAGATAGAGCACCGGGCGCTGCGCCTGGTTGATCATCTCTGCGGCGTCGGCGATTTGCCGCGCTTCAAATTCAGGCGCCGGTGTGGGTTGAGATACGGCCGGCAGCGCGCTGATTTCGATTTCGGCGGTCTGCACATCTTTCGGGATATCAATCCACACCGGGCCAGGACGGCCGGACTCAGCAATGCGGAACGCGTCGCAGATAACCTGCGGCAGCTCGGTAATATCGCGTACCAGATAGTTGTGTTTGGTGATCGGAATGGAGATGCCGTAGGTATCCACTTCCTGGAACGCATCGCTGCCGATCATCGAGGTCGGCACCTGGCCGGTGATGCACACCAGCGGGATAGAGTCGAGGCGCGCATCGGCAATGGCCGTCACCAGGTTGGTGGCTCCCGGGCCGCTGCAGGCGAGGCATACCGCCGCTTTGCCCTGGGTACGCGCCATGCCCTGCGCCATAAAGCCCGCGCCCTGCTCATGGCGGGCCAGGATATGACGGATGGTTTTACTCTGGCTTAGCGCATTGTACAGCGGCAGGACGGTGCCGCCGGGAATGCCGCTGACGGTGGTAATACCGTGATGCTCAAGCATTTTAACAATCAGCTGCGCGCCGGTAATGCGGCCAGCCTGCGGTGGGTTTTCCGAAATTGCCATGCTCCAGTCCTTCTTGTATGCCGTTTCGCTTTTCGGCCGGGGGACTAAAACAAGAAACCCCGCCCGGTTTGCGCCGGCGGGGTTTTGGAATCGATGCGTTGATTCAGACCCTACGGCGCAATGCCGACGACCACCACCACACGCACGACGACCACCGCGGCTGGTAGCGCGGTAAGTAGTAGGTTAGCGTTGCGGGTAAATGGAGTCATTTGGGTCTCGAATATTAAGTAACGTAAAGTTAACGTGAAAATCATACAAACACACTGCTTCGTTTCGCACAATAGCTTTATGCGTCGGAAATAAAAAACGTGCTTGAGATCACACCTCTTAAACAGCCGTTGCAGCAAACTCCCGCCGTAATTCGTCAACCGGCAGATAGCGGCCGATAATCACCAGCCTTGAAACGCGGGGCTGCTGGGGCTGCCAGGCCGAACCGTAGTCAAAGCCCACCACTTTATGCACGCCCTGCACGATCAGGCGCTGCGGGTTGTCGCTAATCGCCAGTACGCCCTTATAGCGCAGCATGTCGTTGCCAAAACGGGCGATGCAGCTTTCCATAAAAGCGCCGATTTTTTTCAAATCCAGCAGGGCCCGCGTCAAAAACGTGCGCCTGAATGGCATCGTCCCAGGACTGTTTTATCTCTGCTTTGCGGAACGGCTGAAAGCGCGAAGCTTGGCGGCTGTCCGCGCGGATAATATGAAACCCTCCCGCCAGCTCAACGTTATCCGTCAGCTCAAAAGCGTTCAGATCGAGCCAGAGATCCGCCGGGCATTCGCCGTTCACGATCTCGAAGATCTCCGCTTTGCTGTTGATGCGATGAATCCTTGCCAGCGCCAGGGCTTTTGTTTCCTCGTCGACGCGATCGGATTTCGTCAGCAAAATGCGATCGGCAAATCCCATCTGCGAAGCGGCTACGGCGTGTTCATCAAGCTGGCGGGAAATATGTTCGGCATCGGCAAGGGCGATTACCGCGTCCAGCCGCAGCGCCTCACGCAGGCGTTCATCCACAAAAAAGGTCTGAACGATCGGGGCGGGATCCGCAAGGCCCGTGGTCTCCACTATCAGGCGCTCAAACCGCAGCTCCCCTGCGGCGCGTTTATCCAGCATTTCGCTTAGCGCGGCCGTGAATTCCCCGCGCACGCTGCAGCAGACGCAGCCGTTGCTCAGCTCCACGACGCTGATATTTTCCCCGCCGCGCAGCAGCGCGCCATCGATATTCACCGCGCCGAATTCGTTTTCAAGAATGGCGACGGGCTGGCTGTCATTATGCGCGAGGAAATAATTGAGCAAAGTGGTTTTCCCGGAGCCGAGAAAACCGGTTAACAACGTGACGGATACCGCTTCATTCATGACAAAATCCTTATTTAACAGCAGCGAGCGCCGCCTTTACCGCCGTAGCGCGCGTCCTGACGCTCGCGGAAAAACTCTTCGTAGGTCATCGGCGTCTGCTCGGGGTGCGTGAGACGCATATGCTGCACGTAGTTATCATAATCCGGCACGCCGACCATCAGTTTGGCGGCCTGGCCGAGATACTTACCTGCTTTGGCGAGGGTGTCGAACATGGTTTCTCCTGCAAGAGGTGGATGGCGCGTTCATATCCACCCTGTAAAATCCAGGGCGGGTAAGCGCAAAGCGCCTCCCGCCCCTGATGCTAGTGCGCGCTCTTAGCCTGCGCCACGATATCCTCGTAGTTCTCAGGCATCTTCTCATACGGCGTTTCGTTGGCGGTCGGCCTGTCCGCTTTCAGCGCTTTTAGCGCCGTTTTAATCGAGAACAGACCCAGCACCACCACGACCACCATAAAGAAAATGGTCAGCCCGGCGTCCAGACGGTTGTTAAACACCAGCTGCGCAAGCTGCGACTGGGTGTACTGCGCCGGAATGTTGCCGCTGTCGATCATGGCCTGGAACCTGTTGGCGATGGCCAGGAAGCCTACCTTCACATCCGGGCTAAAGGCTTTCTGCCAGCCCGCTGCCAGGGTGCAGATCAGCAGCCAGGCCGTCGGCACCAGCGCCACCCAGGCGTATTTCTGCCGTTTCATTTTGAACAGCACCACCGCACAGAGCATCAGCGCCATGCCCGCCAGCATCTGGTTGGCGATGCCAAACAGCGGCCACAGGGTGTTGATGCCGCCGAGCGGGTCGACCACGCCCTGGTGCAGGAAGTAGCCCCACGCCAGCACGCACAGCGCCGTTGCCAGCAGGTTGGCCGGCAGCGAGTCGGTTCTCTTAAGCCCCGGAGAGATAACGCCCAGCAGATCCTGCAGCATAAAGCGCGCCGCGCGCGTGCCCGCATCCACCGCCGTCAGGATAAACAGCGCCTCGAACAGAATGGCGAAGTGATACCAGAACGAAACGTCCATCAGGCCGCCCAGCGCGCCGTGCAGAATGTAAGCCATGCCAACGGCCAGCGTCGGCGCGCCGCCCGCGCGTGAAATAATGCTCTGTTCGCCCACTTCGTTAGCGATATTGGTTAAGGTTTCCGGGGTGATCTGGAAGCCCCAGCTGCTCACCACGCTTGCAGCGCTCGCCACAACGTCCGTAGCGCCCGCCGGAGCCAGCACCGCCATCGGGCTGTTCATGGCGAAGTACACGCCCGGGTCGATAACGCAGGCCGCGACCAGCGCCATGATCGCCACGAACGATTCCATTAGCATGCCGCCGTAGCCGATAAAGCAGGCCTGGTTTTCGTTAGCCAGCATTTTTGGCGTGGTGCCGGAGGCGATCAGCGCGTGGAAGCCGGAAACCGCGCCGCAGGCGATGGTGATAAACAGGAACGGAAACAGATCGCCGCTCCACACCGGGCCGGTGCCGTCGATAAATTTGGTCAGCGACGGCATTTGCAGCGTGGGACGCATAATCAAAATACCGATGGCCAGCCCGATAATGGTGCCGATTTTCAGGAAGGTTGAGAGGTAGTCGCGCGGGGCAAGCAGCAGCCACACCGGCAATACCGCCGCCACAAAACCGTAGCCCACCAGAATCCAGGTTAGCTGTACGCCGGTATAGTCAAAGTACGGCGCCCAGGTTTCGCTTTGCGCCACCCAGCCGCCGGAAATAATGGCGAAAATCAGGCATACCAGGCCGATAATCGACACCTCGCCGATACGGCCGGGGCGCAGATAACGAATATAAACGCCCATAAACAGCGCCAGCGGAATGGTGAAGGCGACGGTCCAGGTACCCCACGGGCTGTGGGTCAGCGCTTTCACCACGATCATCGCCAGCACGGCGAGGATGATCACCATAATCATAAAACAGGCCACCAGCGCGATGACGCCGGCGGTATTGCCCATCTCTTCTTTCACCAGCTCGCCCAGCGAGCGCCCGTCACGGCGGGTTGAGACGAACAGCACCATAAAGTCCTGTACCGCGCCGGCAAGCACCACGCCCGCCAGCAGCCAGAGCATGCCCGGCAGGTAGCCCATCTGCGCGGCAAGCACCGGGCCGACCAGCGGCCCTGCCCCGGCGATGGCGGCAAAATGGTGACCGAACAGCACTTTTTTATCCGTAGGCACATAGTCCAGCCCGTCGTTATGGCGCACGGCGGGCGTCATACGGGTGGCGTCGACGGTCAGCACGCGTTTCGCGATAAACAGGCCGTAATAGCGATAAGCGATGAGATAGACGCAGACTGAGGCGACCACGATCCACAGGGCGTTGATTTGTTCACCCCGGTTAAGCGCGATATAGCCGAGAGCGAAAGCCCCGATAACCGCGAGCGCCGCCCATATGAGATGTTTCCCTGGGTTATTCATATTTGTTTTCCATTGTCAGGCCAGAAACGTGAAGGTGTTACATTTTGTTTCTAGAACAAAAGGTTGGATTTAACAATATGGAAGCAGCGGAATGCGGTGGTTTGACCAGGTCTTTACATCAGCTTGTTAAGGAGATCACTTTGTCATGTAAAAGTGTGGTAAACGCCGGGCGGCAAATGCAGTGTTTGCACAAAGGCGCCGGGTGGCTTTGAATCTTAGGGTGGATAAGCGCAGGCCGCCCTCCACCGCTAATGTTTAACCCAATACCGCCGTCGTCAAACGGCTGGTGCAGCAGCGTTTGCCGCGGCTATCGAAGATGGCGATTTCCCAGACCTGGGAAGATTTCCCCAGATGAAGCGGTTTGCACACGCCGCGCACCCTGCCGGACGCCACGGCGCGATGATGGCTGGCGTTGATTTCCGTACCCACCACGCACTGCCCCTCCGTGGTCGTCAGGAAGCCGGCCATCGACCCCAGGGTTTCCGCCAGCGCCGCAGACGCGCCGCCGTGCAGCAGCCCGAAGGGCTGATGGGTGCGCTCATCCACCGGCATTTCCGCCTCCAGGCTCTCTTCATCAATGCGCGTAAAGATGATGCCGAGCAGCGCCACCATAGACTTCTCGCCCATGCCGTTTAGCTCATCCAGCGTGAGGCTTCGTTTCCAGATACTCATCTCTTCCCCTAGGCGCCAAGCGTCGCGCCGCCGTCGATCACGATGTCCTGCAGGGTGATGTGGCTGGCGTGCCCGGATGCGAGGAACATAATGGTGCCGGCAATCTCCTGCGGACGGGCGATTTTGCCCAGCGGGATGCCCAGCTTGAACTGCTCCGGGAACCCCTTAATACGCTGCTGTTCCGCATCCGGCGTTTTCCACAGCGTACGCTGCATATCGGTATCGGTGGAGCCAGGGGAGACCAGGTTGCACCGCACGCCGAAAGGCGCAAGTTCCAGCCCAACGGTCAGCGCCAGGCTTTTCAGCGCGGCTTTCGACGCGCCGTAAGCGGACATGCCGGTGCGCGGCGTGTGGGCCGCGTCGGAAGCTACGGTGACCATCGCCCCGCGGCGCTGCGCGCGAAAATGCGGCATGGTGGCCCGGAACATGTTGAACGCGCCGCCCACGTTGACCGCGAAAGTATCCTGCCAGTCCTGCAACGAAAGCGCATCCGTCGCGCCCATGCGCAGAATGCCGGCCGCGTTGACCAGCACGTCCAGCTGCGGCGCGTCGCTCAGTAAACGCTCAGCGACGGCGCTGACCTGTTGTGCATCCGCTACGTTGAGCGTTTCCGTGGCGAACGGATAGACCTCCAGCGGGAAAGCCAGGTCGAAGCCGATAACCGTGGCCCCGGCGGCGCTGAAGGCCAGCGCGGTATGGTAGCCGATGCCTTTGCCCGCGCCCGTCACCCAGACGCGCTGGCCGCTAAAATCCATGCTCATGCCTGCGGCTCCCGTGACAGGAGCGCCCACCAGGCGTCGATAGTCGGATTTTTCGCCAGCATCACGAAATCGATGTCGGCGTGCACTTTGCGCCAGTTCGCCGCCAGCGCCATCATGCGCACGGAATCCAGACCGTAATCAATCAGGTTTTCGTCATCTTCCGGGACGTCGGATTCGTCGAGCAGCGGCAGCACCAGGTTACGCAGCTGTTCTTTGCTCTGCGGGGCGGACGCCGGCAGCAGATCGCGGGTCATCACCACGCGCCCGGAGCGGCCAGCGGTATATTTCAGCGCCATCATGTGCTCTTCGCGGCTGAAGTCGGCCAGCGCGTCGGCCACCATAAACGGCTTGATATCGCGCATAAAGGCATCGGTGGCGGTGGTCATGCAGCCGATATGGGCGTACACGCCGCAGATAATCAGCTGGTTGCGGCCGGTTTCCTTCAGGCTCTGCTCCAGCGGCGAACGGATAAAGGCGCTGTAGCGCCATTTGGTCAGCACGGTGTCGTTTTCATCCGGCGCGAGGGCCGCCACCACCTTCTGGCGCTCGGGATGTTTGTTCAGGCCCGGCCCCCACATGTCGTTTAAGAGCGCGCGGTCTTCATCGCTCTGGTTGTTCGGCTGCGCGGTGTAGTAAACCGGAATGCCGTTCGCTTTACAGTACTGGCGAAGCGCGGCGATATTGTCGATAACCTGCTGGATCATCGGGCAGCTGTCGCCCCAGAAATCGATAAAATATTCCTGCATATCATGGATTAACAGGGCCGCACGCTCGGGTTCGAAGGCCCACTGCACCTTGCTTTCCGGAAGGTCGGCGGCCGTCGGTAAGGAATATGCGTTCAGTTTTGGAATAGCCATAATTTCTCCGTGATTCAGGAAGCCAGCTGTTTTTGGGCAATCATCTGGCGCAAACGTTTTTTGTCCACTTTGCCGACCGGCGTAAGCGGCAGGCTTTCAACAATTTCGATACGATCCGGGAGCTTAAAGTCCGCGATGCCCAGCTCGCGCAGGTAGCGGCGGATCTCCACGGCCCGGAACGGGCGGCTGCCTACGATAAACGCGCAGCTTTTCTCGCCCAGCAGGCTGTCTTCCATCGACACCAGCGCGGCGTGGATAATCTCTTCGTGGCGCAGCAGCAGGTTTTCGATCTCCTCGGCGGCGATCTTCTCCCCGCCGCGGTTAATCTGATCTTTTTCGCGGCCCTGCACGGTGATGTAACCGTCTTCGGCAATGGAGATAAGATCGCCGGAGGCGTAAAACCCGTTGGCGTCAAATGCGCAGGCGTTGTGTTCCGGGCTGCGGTAATAGCCGCGGAAGGTGTACGGGCCGCGGGTCATCAGGCGGCCGACTTCGCCGCACGGCAGCGGGTTGCCGTCTTCGTCGGCGACCCAGACCTCGTCGTCCGGACACATAGGTTTGCCCTGGGTTTTGAAAATGTGCTCATTATCATCATCAAGGCGCGTGTAGTTCACCAACCCTTCCGCCATGCCGAACACCTGCTGCAGCCGGCAGCCGATTTCCGCCGGAATACGCGCCGCCAGCGCCTCGCTCAGGCGTGCGCCGCCAACCTGCAATAAAGTCAGCGATGCCAGCGAACTGTTGCTGCCCCACTCGGCAATCGCCTGCAGCCAAAGGCTTACCGCCGGCGGCACCAGCGCGGTAACGTTTATCTGATGGCGTTCGATAAGCGGGAAGCACAGCGTGGCGCTCGGATCGCTTGCCAGCACCACGCGGCCGCCGGCGTAAAAGACGCCCAGCGCGCCCGGTGAGCTCAAGGCGTAGTTATGGGCGGCGGGAATAGCGCATAAAAAGCGGGTATCTGCATCGAAACGGCAGATTTCTACGCTGCGGCGGATGCTGTAGTAGTAATCGTTATGCGTGCGCGGAATGAGTTTCGGCGTGCCGGTGCTGCCGCCTGATAGCTGGAAAAAGGCCACCTCGTCCGCCGCCGACGAAGCGGCGACAAAGTTATCTTCCGGCTCGTTAATAAAGGCGCTCAGGGAGCGGCCGCGTTCGTTTTCGTTCAGCAATACCGCCATGCGCAGCGAAGGATTCTGGCTGCACAGGGAGTCGAGAAAATCGTCATGCGCGAAAAGATTGTGCTTGCGGTCGGCGATCAGCAGCGCCGGTTCGAGCTGCTTTGCATAGGCCTCCAGCTCGGTGCGCTGGTGGCTGAACAGCGCGTTAACCGGCGCTACGCCGATCTTCAGCAGGGCAAACAGCGTGATGTAGAGCTCCGCCACGTTGCCAAGCTGCACCAGCGCGGTTTCGCCGGTGCGTAGGCCACGGCGCTGCAGCGCGCAGGCCAGCCGGGTCGACGACTGCTCCAGCTCGCTGTAGCTGTAGTGGCGCTCGCCGTCGATCAGCGCAATAGCGTTATTTTTGGCGTGCCGGCTCAGAATATCGGTGAGCGGCAGGTCCGCCCAGTAACCTTTTTCGCGATAGCGTGCGGCCAGATCTTCCGGCCAGCGGGTGAATTCAATCGCCATTTAATTAAGCCCCAATACGTTAAGCATGGTGGAAAGTTTTACCCCGGTTTCGCGCCATTCGGATTCCGGCGACGAGGCGGGCACGATGCCGGCCCCCGGCAAACAGACGAACCTGCCGTTTCGCCACGCGCGCGCAGCGAATGGTCACAACCCACTCGCCGTTGCCTTCCGCATCGCACCAGCCGACAATGCCGCCGAACAGTTCGCGGTCGAACGGCTCAAGCTCGGCAATCAGCCGCCGTGCGGCCTCGTGCGGGAAGCCGCTGAGCGCGGGAGTGGGATGCAGCAGGCAGGCAAGCGAAAGCGCGTTGTCCTGCGGGTCCTTCGCCTCGCCGTCAATGGGCGTGGCAAGGTGCCAGAGCGTTGGCGTGGTAATCAGCTCGGGTTTGTCCGGCAGCGCCAGGTAACGGCTGCGCGGCTGTAATACGTTTTGCATCGCGCTGGTGACCAGGCCGTGTTCATGGCGGTCTTTGGCGGAGTTCATCAGCGCTTCGCCGATCGCTTTGTCCTGCTGAGCGTCTTCTTTATTGCGTCGGGCAGAGCCCGCCAGCGGCAGCGAGCTGAACGCCTCGCCGTTTTTACGCAGCAGCAGCTCAGGGCTTGCCCCCAGCAGCGAACTGCCGTCCGGCAGCGGGACGTGGAAGTTAAAGCTGGCAGGGTTCTGGGCAATCAGGCGGTTTAGCAGCGCAGGGATATCGACGGGCGCGTCGGTTTCGATATCTATCAGGCGCGACAGCACCACTTTATCGATGCCCGGCCCGCCGGTGGCGGCCGCGGCGTGCGCCACCATTGCCATGAACTTATCCTGTTCCGGAATAGCCCGGCGAGCGGTAATGCCCGGCTGCGTCGCCGCCCGGCTTTGGCCAGCTTCCTGCTGACGCTGGGGACGAGAGAACGCCTGCCAGCTTAGCGGAATAAACAGCGCGGACGGCTGGCGGGTATCGAATGGAATGGCGCCGACGACTATCGGCTTTTCTATGCCCTGCTTTGCGGCGCGTTCAAACGCGTCGCGCAGCCGCGTCTGCAGATTTCCCTGCACGTTCGCGCCGTCTTCAGCGGGACAATCCAGACGCATAAAGCAGCCCTGGGTTGAAAAACTGCGGTAAGGAGACATAAAGAAAAAGCTATCCGCGCAAGGGGTTAGCTGCTTTTTCTGTGGCTCCTCGGCCAGTAATGTATCCATGCGTCCTCCGTTAAAAAAATGATAAAGGGTAGTAATAATAATTATCATTTGTATTTCGGGGTCGTAACCTAAAGAGAAACGATCTCGCTGTCAATCGGGACAAATTTTTTTTAACCTTTCCCGCGCTTGCACCGGAGCGGCATAATCATGAAAATGAGAAGCATTACTGATTACTTCAACAGGATGCGCCCGCGTGAAAATAAGAATTTCTTCAGCCCTGCTTAAACTGACCATCGGCACCACCCTACTGCTGGGCCTCAGCGGCCTTGCCCACGCCGCCGACTGGCCGCGCCAGGTGACGGACAGCCGCGGCGCCCACACCCTCGCTCAGGCGCCGCAGCGCATTGTCTCCACCAGCGTCACGCTGACCGGCTCGCTGCTGGCCATTGACGCGCCGGTCATCGCAAGCGGCGCCACAACGCCCGGCAACCGCGTGGCGGACGACCAGGGCTATATGCGCCAGTGGGGCAAAATCGCCAAAGAGCGTAATATTCAACGTCTCTATATCGGCGAGCCAAGCGCTGAGGCGGTGGCCGCCCAGATGCCGGATCTGATTTTAATCAGCGCCACCGGCGGGGATTCCGCCCTTGCCCTTTACGACCAGCTTTCCGCTATCGCCCCGACGCTTGTTATCAATTACGACGATAAAAGCTGGCAGCAGGTGCTGACGCAGCTCGGCGCGATCACCGGCCATGAAAAGCAGGCCGCAGAACGCATCGCCAGTTTCGATAAACAGCTGACCGAAGCGAAAAAGCGCATTACGCTGCCGCCGCAGCCGGTCACCGCCCTGGTTTACAGCCCGGCATCCCGCTCCGCCAACCTGTGGACGCCTGAATCCGCGCAGGGGAAACTCCTGCAGCAGCTTGGCTTCACCCTTTCCACGGTGCCGCCGGCCATTCATACCAGCCAGAGCATGGGCAAACGCCACGATATCCTTCAGCTTGGCGGCGAGAACCTCGCGGCCGGCCTGAACGGCGAAAGCCTGTTCCTGTTCGCAGGCGACGAAAAAGATGCGGACGCCCTGCAAAACGACCCTTTGCTTGCGCATCTGCCGGCGGTGCAAAACAAGCGCGTTTATCCTCTTGGCACCGAAACGTTCCGTCTTGATTACTACAGCGCAAGCCAGGTGCTTACGCGCATGACGGAGCTGTTCGGCAGCAAGTAATTATTTCGCCGTCGCCGCCTCGGCTTGCGTCGGGGCGGCCTGCTGGTAACGACGCAGCTGCGTCAGCACCACCGCCAGCGCCACGCCAATTAAGGCCAGCACCAGCCCGCCCGAGCTTGCCGCCGCAGCCGGCGTCATGGCGACGGTCATCCCGCCCAGAATCGCCGCGCCAATGGCGTCGCCCGTGACGTTTTGCGCCGTCCATAAGCCGTTGATGCGGCCCAGCATGCCGTCCGGCGTCAGCGTCTGAATCAGGGTGTATTGCAGCAGGGAGCTGATGGCGCTGAGATAGCCAAAGAGCGCAAGGCACGCAAGCCCGAGGCCCCAGTACGGCATCAGGCTAAACAGGCCAACAGAGATAAACGACACTATGCCGCTTGCCAGCATAATCACGCCGGGACGGGCATGATGGGCGATGCGTCCGCTGGTCAGCGCGCCAATCGCCGCGCCAAGGGGCACGGCGGCGTACATCAGGCCGATTTGTCCGGCGCTCATCTGCCAGTGGCCCGCCAGCGCCGGGTACAGCACCCGCACGGCGCTCGCCATGGTCAGCAGGGCGCCAACCAGCGCAATACCGCCGATAATCGGATGGCCGAGCAAAAAACGCAGCCCGTTGAGTAAAGAAAGCAGAGGGTTTTCCCGCGCCTGTGCAGGCGGCGGCAACAGCGGCAAACTCAGCAGCGGAATTAAGGTGACGAAAGTGCCGATGGAGGCCAGGCCGTAGTTCCACACCACGCCGCCGGATGCCAGCAGCAGGCCGCCGATCATCGGGGAAATAACCGAGCCGAGGCGCACCGTCAACATGGTTATCGCCCCCGCCTGCATCAGGTTTTCACGGCCGACCAGCGCGGGCGTCGCCGCCAGCAGCGCGGTGACGCCAATCGCGCCGAAGAAGCCGTCCCACACGCCGAGCAGATAAATAGCGGCAAGCGAAGGCTCCGGCAGCGCGGCGTTAATCGTCAGGCCGATAAAGCCTACACCGCAGGTTGAGCGCGCCAGCAAAATAAGCCGGCGGCGCTCGTGGCGGTCCGCCAGCACCCCGCCCATCATCAGCCCGACGAACATCGCCCCGCCCGTCAGCGTCACCGCAAGGCCCACCTGCAACGAAGAGCCCGTCAGCGTTTGGATCTGCACCGGCACCGCCACGCCCAGCAACCCCAGCGAGACGATGGAAATAAAACGAGCGAGAAACACGGCGCGAAAGGCCGGATGGGTCTTCAGCAGGCTGAGATTTAACAACAGAGAATTGCGGTTCATTACATGACCTTAAAACGAATTTTTCTTTCCGGGTGCGTGGCGGCTCATGCTAACATAAACAAATAAGAGTGATAATGATAATAACTATCATTTAATTTCACGCAGAGTAATTTTCAGGACGAGATATGTCGGTTTCACGGTTATCGACGCGCATCGCGGTGCTGTCGATCCTGTTTTTTTTGCTGCTATTGATGGCTACTTTCAGTTTGTTGTTGGGCGCGAAGCCGCTGCCGGTTGAGGTGGTGCTGGAGGCGCTCGGCGGCCAGTGTCAAAGCGCAGACTGCACCA
The DNA here is from genome assembly GCF_051307045.1 of Dryocola mayonis. NCBI lineage: Bacteria > Pseudomonadati > Pseudomonadota > Gammaproteobacteria > Enterobacterales > Enterobacteriaceae > Dryocola > Dryocola mayonis. The sequence continues at coordinate 1,144,877 of NZ_CP150452.1, read as the reverse complement.
TAGTGCTGGATGCGCGGCTTCCACGAACGCTGGCGGGTATTCTCGCCGGCGGCGCGCTGGGCCTCGCCGGGGCGCTGATGCAAACCCTCACCAGAAATCCCCTCGCCGATCCCGGCCTGCTTGGCGTTAATGCCGGGGCCAGCTTTGCCATCGTTGCCGGCGCGGCGGTGTGGGGCCTGACCTCTCCTTTTGCCCTGCTCGGGCTGGCGTTTTTCGGCTCGCTCGCGGCGGCGCTGGTGGTGGCGTTTACCGGCAGCCAGGGAGGCGGGCAGCTCAGCCCGGTTCGCCTGACGCTCGCAGGCGTGGCGCTGGCCGCGGTGCTGGAAGGCCTGAGCAGCGGCATCGCGCTGCTCAATCCCGTGGTATACGATCGGCTGCGCTTCTGGCAGGCCGGCTCGCTTGATATCCGCACCCTTGCCACGCTGAAAATTATTCTCCTCCCGGTGCTGGTGGGCTGCGCTATCGCGCTGCTGAACGGCCGCTCGCTTAACAGCCTGAGCATGGGCAACGACACCGCTACGGCGCTGGGCAACAGGGTGGCGCGTACGCAGCTGTCTGGTTTGGTCGCCATTACGCTGCTGTGCGGAAGCGCCACGGCGGCGGTGGGGCCAATCGCCTTTATCGGACTGATGATGCCGCATCTGGCCCGCTGGCTGGTTGGCGCGGATCACCGCTGGTCCCTTCCCGTTACCCTGCTGGCTACACCTGCCCTGCTGCTGCTTGCCGATATCACTGGCCGTATGCTGGTGCCGGGCGAGCTGCGGGTGTCGGTGGTCAGCGCCTTTATCGGCGCGCCGATGCTTATTTACCTGGTGCGCCGCAGGCGCAAGGGGGCCGGACTATGATTCGTCTCTCTGCGCGTCTGGTTATCATCTGCCTGCTGCTGCTTTTGTTCAGCCTGACGCTCGGCGTCTGGAGCCTTGGCAGCGGGGTGCTGCCGCTTTCCGCAGGCCAGGTTATTGAGGCGTTGTTCGGCTACGCCCCGCGCAACGTTTCCCTGGTCGTCGTCGAGTGGCGCCTGCCGCGCGTACTGATGGCGCTGTTAATCGGCGCGGCTTTAGGCGTGAGCGGCGCAATCTTTCAGTCGCTGATGCGCAACCCGCTCGGCAGCCCGGACGTGATGGGCTTTAACACCGGCGCCTGGAGCGGCGTGCTGGTCGCCATGGTGCTGTTCGGCCAGCAGCAGACGACCATTGCCGCCGCCGCGATGGCGGGCGGGATCGCCACATCGCTGGTGGTGTGGCTGCTCGCCTGGCGCAACGGCATCGAAACCTTCCGCCTGATTATTATCGGCATCGGCGTACGCGCCATGCTGGTGGCGTTTAACACCTGGCTTTTGCTGCACGCGTCGCTGGAAACCGCGCTCTCCGCCGGGCTGTGGAACGCCGGCTCGCTCAACGGCCTGACCTGGGCGAAAACGCTTCCCGCCGCCCCGCTGATGCTGCTGGCTCTGGTAGCCGGCGCGCTGCTGGTGCGCCGCATGCGCCTGCTGGAGATGGGCGACGACAGCGCCTGCGCGCTGGGCGTCTCCGTTGAGCGTTCGCGCCTGGCGCTGATGCTAACCGGCGTTATCCTCACCGCTGCCGCCACCGCGCTTGCCGGGCCGATTTCGTTTATCGCGCTGGTGGCGCCACATATTGCTCGTCGCCTGAGCGGGACTTCCCGCTGGGGACTGTTGCAGTCCGCTTTATGCGGCGCGGCCTTATTGCTCGGCGCGGATCTCTGCGCCCAGCATCTGTTTATGCCTTACCAGCTGCCGGTAGGCGTGGTGACCGTCAGCATCGGCGGCATTTACCTTATTGCGTTGTTGATTCAGGAGTCCCGTAAGAAATGAGCCAGATATCCACCCCGCCGCGTCTGCATGGCGAACAGCTTACTCTGGGATACGGCACTCACGTAGTGGCCGACGGGCTGACCGTCGCCATTCCTGACGGGAAGTTCACCGCCATTATCGGCCCGAACGGCTGCGGCAAATCCACCCTGCTGCGCACCCTGAGCCGCCTGATGAAGCCCATGGCCGGCCGGGTGTGGCTTGACGGCAATGAAATTCACCGTTTCGCCACCAAAGAAGTGGCGCGCCGCATCGGGCTGCTGGCGCAAAACGCCAGCGCGCCGGGCGATATCAGCGTGGCTGAGCTGGTGGCGCGCGGACGCTACCCGCACCAGCCGATGTTTACCCGCTGGCGCGAAGAGGACAGCCAGGCCGTCGCCCGCGCCATGCAGGCGACGCATATTGAAGAGCTGGCCGATCAGCCGGTCGATACCCTGTCCGGCGGCCAGCGGCAGCGCGCATGGATTGCGATGGTGCTGGCGCAGGAGACCTCCATCATGCTGCTGGACGAGCCGACCACCTGGCTTGATATCAGCCATCAGATTGATTTGCTGGAGCTGCTGAGCGAGCTGAACCGTGAGAAAGGCTACACCCTGGCGGCGGTGCTGCATGATTTGAACCAGGCCTGCCGCTACGCCACGCATCTTATAGCCCTGCGGGACGGGAAGATTGTCGCTGAGGGCGCGCCGGAGGATATCGTCACGCCCGAGCTGATAGAAGCGATTTACGGCCTGCGCTGCATGATTATTGAAGATCCGGTGGCCCATACGCCGCTGGTGGTGCCGCTGGGACGCAGATAAAAACACGCACGACACCGAATAAGACACCCTCTCCCCGGGAGAGGGTGTCTTCCGCTATTTCAGCGCCAGCACCCGCTGCAATACCGGCCCTATCTCAGTGAAGGCAGCCGGGGAAATGATATCTACGTGCGCGCAGTCCAGCCGATGGATATCCAGCTGCGCTATCCACGGCGCCCAGGTTTTTTGCGGATCCATGCCTTCCGGTAAGGTACGTTCCGCCACAAACAGCGTCGCTTTGCCGGCGAAAGGCACGCTATGCGCGGTGGTCAGCAGGCGCACGGCGTCGCCGTAGTTGCCTTCGATGGCCTGGAATAGCGTGTCGGACGCCTGCCCCTGCTGCGCCGCAACAAAAGCCTCACGCTCGCGGTTGATCTCCGCCAGCACTATTGGATCGAGCTCGTTCGCCCCTTTTTCCGCCCAGTTCTGCGTTTCCGGCGGCCAGGTATCAAGCAGGCCGAGGAAGGCGACCTCTTCCCCCGCGGCGGCAAGCCTTGCGGCGATGCCCTGCGCAAGCGTACCGCCAAGAGAATAGCCCATCAGATAATAAGGCCCGTGGGGCTGCAGGCTACGCAGCGTTTTCAGATGCGTCTCGCAAACCTGCGCCAGATTCTCCGCCTGCTGCATCGGCCCCGTCGGCCGCGGCGACTGAATGCCGGTAATCGACCAGCGCGGATCGAGATAGCGCTGCAGCACGCTGAACTGCCAGGCGAAACCGGAAGCCGGATGGAAACAGTACAGCGTCGGCCCGGTGCTTTTACGCAGCGGCAGGACGGCTTCAAAGCCCGCGCGGCTGGCCTCTTCTTCGCTGCGCGCCTGCGCCAGCGTTTCGGCAAGCTGGCCGACGGTGGAGGCGATCATCACCTGGCCTACGGTCACCGGTTTTTCCAGCTCGCGCCTGAGCTGGGCGGCAAGACGCATCGCCAGCAGCGAGTGGCCGCCTAGGGCGAAGAAATCATCATTTACCGAAAGAATTTCGCTGCCCAGCAGGCCGGCGAAGGCTGCGGCAATCGTCTTTTCAAGCTCGGTTTCTGGCGCGCGACCGGCGCCACGCTGGGCCATTTCCGGCAGCGGCAGCGCCTTGCGGTCAAGCTTGCCGTTGGCGCTGAGCGGGAAATCCTCCAGCTGCACCAGCGCCACCGGCACCATATGCGCAGGCAGGACGGCTGCAAGTTGCTCACGCAGGAAATCGACGGGCAACGGCGCGCCCGAGGCGGAAACCAGGTAGCCCACCAGCTGACGCGCGTCGCCGCCGCTGGCGGCCGCGCCCTGATTGAGCACGCAGGCGTGGGTCACGGCCTGCGCAACATCGTCCAGCGCCTGCATCGCCCGGTCAATATCGCCAAGCTCAATGCGCTGGCCGCGGATTTTAAGCTGGTCGTCGCTGCGCCCCAGATATTCCACCGCGCCGTTTTCCAGCCAGCGCGCCACGTCGCCGGTGCGATACATACGTTCGCCCGCCGCAAAAGGATCGGCGATGAAACGGCTTGCCGTCAGATCCGGCCGCGCGAGATATCCCTGCGCCAGCTGGATGCCGGTGAGATAAAGATCGCCGGCGATCCCCACAGGTACGGGACGCATCGCGGCATCAAGAATGCGCAGCCCGGTATTCCAGACCGGCCAGCCAATCGGCACGCTGCTTCCCGTGACACGGGCGAGATCCTCGCCGAACGCCGGATACCAGCTTACGTCCACGGCGGGCCTCGGTAGGGCCATAAAGATTGTGCAACGGCGCATGCGTAAGCTGCTCCCACTGGCGGCACAGTTCCGCCGGCAGCGCTTCGCCGCTGCAGAACACGCGGCGCAGCGTAGCGCAGCTGGCGATCGCTTCCTCATCGGTGAGCGCGCCGACAAAGGCCGCCAGCATCGACGGCACAAAGTGCGTGGTCGTCACGCGGTAACGGGCAAACAGCTGCTGCAGCGCTTCCGGATCGCGATGCGCTTCAGGCGGCGCCATCACCAGCCGGGCGCCCACAATATAGGGCCAGAAGAATTCCCACACCGAGACGTCGAAACTGCAAGGCGTTTTCTGCAGCACCACGTCTTCCCCGTTCAGCGGATAGTGGTCCTGCATCCACAGCAGGCGGTTAACAATGGCCTGCTGCCCGACCATCACGCCTTTCGGGCGACCGGTCGACCCCGAGGTGAAGATCACATAGGCGGTATGTTCCGGCCTTGAAAGCTGCAGGTTTAGCGGCAGATTTACCGCCGCCAGCTCATGCTCATAGCAGAAGGTTTTCAGGCCCCGGACTGCGCTAAAGCGGGACAGCTGTTCGGCTGAGGTAATCAGCAGGCGCGGCGCGGCGTCTTCGAGCATCATCTGCAAACGATCGTCCGGATAGCCGGTATCGAGCGGTAGCCACGCGGCCCCCGCCTCCACGATCGCCTGTAGCGCAAGGGACAGGAAGACCGAGCGCGGAAGCGCCACGGCAACGACATCGCCCGGTTTAACCCCCTGCGCGATTAATTCTGCGGCCAGCGCCAGCACCTGCTCGCGCATGCGGCGATAGGTGAACCGATGGTTTTCGTCCGCCAGCGCCGGGGCATCCGGCGTGCGCTGCGCCTGTTCCGCTATCAGGGCGCTTAAGGTAGTGGCCGGCACCGGCATTTGCGTATGGTTTACGCTTTCCAGCAGGGCCGTTTCGGCGTCATGCAGCAGTTCGGCATCCACGCAGCGCAGCGCGGGGTTGGCCGCGAACTGGCGTAAAAGCAGCGGCAGGCGGGCCATATGCTGGCGCAAGGTCTGCGCCTCGTAGCGTTCCTCATTTGCCAGCAGTTCGAGTGAGAAGTCGCCCTGTTCGCTGATGTACAGCGCAATTTCCACATCGCGCACCGGGCCGGAGGCCAGCTGGTGCGTAATGCCTTCCATGCCGGCGAAATCGAGGCGGTAATCGAACATTTTCAGGTTCAGCACCGGGCCAAACAGCGGTTCGCCGCTGGAAACCTGCCCCAAATCGCGCTGGATTTGCTCGGCGTCGTAGCGCTGATAACGGCGCATTCCTTTCAGCTCGCGGGCCAGCTCCTGCGCCAGCTCGGGCAGCGTGGCATCAGGCTGGATGCGTACCCCGAACGGCAGTACGTTCAGCACCGGGCCGGTTGCGCACAGGGCGCTTGAGCCGATACGGCGCATAAAGATAAAGCCGGCGGAATAGTCGGCGCGTCCGCTTAAGCGGCCCAAGCCATAGCGCGACCAGGCCGAGCGCCATATCTGCGGCGGTCAGACCGCTGCCGTTTACCAGCCTGCGGAAATCTTCGCGGTCAAAACTCAGCGACTGCCGGATAAGCCTCGTGGTCGAACCCTGTCCGGTGAGCGGCCGGGTGGAAAGCGTGGCGGGCGCCGGCAGCTGGCGCGCTTTCTCTGCCCAGAACGCCGCATCGCGTTTCCACGCGTCGCTTTCGCGGTAGCGTTCATACTCCGCCACCACTTCGCTAAACGGCGTGAACGGAGAGGGTTCCGGCTGCTCGTCGCGGCGGTAAGCCGTATAAATATTGGCGATTCGGCGGGTGATGGCGGTGAAGCTGAAGCCGTCAACCACCAGGTGATGAAAACGCTGATACCAGAACCAGCGCGTGTCGCTCAGGCGCAGCAGCTCGTGATGGTAAAGCGGTTTCTGGCTTGCAAGGCGCAAATCCTGGTCGAGATCGTCACGCATAAACGCCTGCGCCGCGGCCTGCGGATCGGCCTCATGACGAAGATCGCGGCAGATCGGCGCCGTGAAGGCGGCGGCAGGATCTATCCACTGGCGGGCTTCGCCGTCCACCTCGCCAAAGCGCATGCGCAGGGTATCGGCTTCCGTCATGCCGGCAATAATCGCCCGGCACAGCAGCGCTTCGTCGACCTCTCCGTTTAACTCAACGTAGTGGGCCACGCTCCAGGCGTTGGGCTGCGGGGACAGCTGGTCCGCCATCCAGATGCCGGGCTGCGCGGCCACCAGCGGCAGCGTGTCGGTTTGTTGTTCCACGGGGTTTGCCATCAGCGCGTCACTCACTTCGCACCTCCCTGCTCAGCAAAAGAGGCCGGTTGTAAATTCGTCCAGTTGTCCTTAAGCCAGCCGTTGCAGGCCTCCGGCAACGCGGGCTCGCATACCACCTGCCAACCGGCGGGCAGCGCGCAGTTTTCTGGCCACAGGCTGAACTGCCTGGCAGCGTTTGCGAGAATAAAAAAACGACCCTGCGGGGCGTCAAAAGGATTAGTGTATTCCATGCCTTACTCCTGTCTGATCGGGGCCTGCCAGAGCCAGGCCAGCCCGTCGAGCAGGCCGCCGCGCCAGCAAAGCGCATCGTGTCCACCATCAACCTGACGGTAGAAAACAGCTCGCTGTGTTTGTTGTAGTAAGGGATAAAGGCGCAGGTTTACCCGATGAATAAGGGGTTCCCGTATGCCCGCCTCAAGATAAATGCGCAGCGGCGCGGGCTTGATTTGCCCTTCTTGTAGCTGCCTGATGAGCAGGCCGTCCTGCTGCTGGGGATCGCGCTTCGGCCACCAGTAGGAACCGGACTGGCTTAACACGCAGCCGAACGTTTCCGGCCAGTGCAGCCCGGCATACAGCGATGACAATCCGCCAAAGCTCTGCCCGGCCACGACCGTCGTCCGGGGATTATTATTCCATACGGTTTTTTCGCGCAGCTGGGGGAGAAGTTCTTCCTGCACCGCCAGCCAGAAGTCCGGATTGCAGGGAAGCTCCTGGCCGCGGCGCGCGTTATCGATAACGTCTATCAGCACGTAAACGGCTTCCGGCAGCGCGCCTGCGTTGGTCTGCGCCTGCAGGGCGGCCCATGCGGGCATCCCTTCCGCCCAGAATTGCCCGTCGAGCAAAATCGCCAGCGGGCGCCGGCCCGGCGCGCTATCGCCCGTGGCGAAAACCCACACGCGCCGCTGATTTTTAAGCCGCTTACTACGCCAGGTCACGCATTGCGCGGGTTGCCATGACGCCGCCGGGTTATCCCACCCCGGCTGAGCTGGCGCATCCGGCAGATGCAGCGCCGAGACGGGATGCCCCCGCCCGCCCTTCCAGCTGTCCGGGTTGAAAGGGTCGGCAATCGCGTGCGGCAGCAGTTTACGCCAGCCTTCGCGCAGGGCGTTACGCTCCGGCTCTTCGCCGGCAAAAGCCGCGGCGGGAAAGTCCTCTTCGTTGAGCGAGGGGATCAGACAATAATTACCGCGCCATGTCGAGGTGAGCTCCGTTTGCCATCGCCAGACGTCGGTGCCCGCTACGCGCTCCAGCGTTTGTGGACGGGAGCGCTGATGGTGATCGGTCACGCCGGTGATATAAATCCACACGCGTTTGATGGCTGAGGCGCGCTCGTCTCCGGCCGGATCGCGCCACCAGAAAGTTACCGTGCAACTTCCCCCTTTTTCACAGCTGACCGACGGCCCGCGCTGCGCCGCTATCCCCTGCCACCAGCTTTCACTTCCCATCCGCACCTGAACCACCAATACATAACCCCATGTTATTAATGGAATAATTTTTATCTTATCGAAATATATCGATAATACTATTGATAATTATTTGCATTTGCAATAGCGTATTTGCGCGCTTTAGGCTACGGGCTGTCGAGCGAAAACAATAAGTTGCCGGGCTGTCTGAAAAATATTGCCTTGTTATTCAATATTGACGCGCGCCCGGTATGAGTCACTGACATCCATGCTGCGCTCGGGCCCACTGGGCAAGGACGGCACAGAGAGCAGCGGAAAAGCAGGCCACCATAATGAATAAGAAGATCCAGTATTCCCTGTTGATGCTCATCAACATGGGAATTTACAGCGTTGCGCTTCCGGCAGTCGCGGAAGATAACGCTGCTGATAGCAAAGAAACCACACAGAACGCCGCTCACGAAGACACCATGGTGGTGACGGCCGCCGAGCAGAACCTGCAGGCGCCGGGCGTGTCCACCATCACCGCGGAAGAAATCAAAAAGCGCCCTCCGGCGCGTGATATCTCTGAAATCATCCGCACCATGCCGGGCGTTAACCTCACCGGCAACTCCACCAGCGGCCAGCGCGGCAACAATCGCCAGATTGATATTCGCGGCATGGGCCCGGAAAACACCCTGATCCTGATCGACGGCAAGCCGGTGACCAGCCGCAACTCCGTGCGCCTCGGCTGGCGCGGCGAGCGCGATACGCGCGGCGACGCAAGCTGGGTGCCGCCTGAAATGGTCGAGCGCATTGAAGTGATCCGCGGCCCGGCCGCGGCTCGCTACGGTAACGGCGCGGCGGGCGGCGTGGTGAATATCATCACCAAAAAAGGCAGCGGCGAGTGGCACGGCTCCTGGAACACCTATCTGAACGCGCCTGAACACAAAGACGAAGGCTCGACCAAACGTACCAACTTCAGCCTGAACGGCCCGCTGGGCGGGGATTTCAGCTTCCGCCTGTACGGCAACCTGGATAAAACCCAGGCCGACGCCTGGGACATCAACCAGGGCCATCAGTCCGAACGCACCGGCATTTATGCCGATACCCTGCCGGCAGGCCGCGAAGGGGTGATTAATAAAGATCTCAACGGCGTCGTGCGCTGGGACTTCGCGCCGATGCAGTCTCTGGAACTCGAAGCGGGCTACAGCCGCCAGGGCAACCTGTACGCGGGGGATACCCAGAACACCAACACTAACCAGATCGTGAAGGATAACTACGGCAACGAGACCAACCGTCTCTATCGCCAGACCTATTCCCTGACCTGGAACGGCGGCTGGGACAGCGGGCTGACCACCAGCAACTGGGTGCAGTATGAGCACACCCGCAACTCGCGCATGCAGGAAGGCCTCGCCGGCGGCACCGAAGGCATCTTCGCCAGCGACAAATTCAAGGATATCGATCTCAGCGACGTGCTGCTGCACAGCGAAGTGAATATCCCGCTTGATCTGATGGTCAACCAGAACCTGACGCTTGGGACCGAATGGAACCAGCAGCGCATGAAGGATCAGACCTCCAACGGCCAGACCTTTATGGGCGGCGCTATTCCGGGCTACAACAGCACCGGCCGCAGCCCTTACAGCCAGGCGGAGATCTTCTCTTTGTTCGCGGAAGACAACATGGAGCTGACCGACAGCACCATGCTGACCCCGGCTCTTCGCTTCGATCATCACAGCATTGTGGGCAACAACTGGAGCCCGTCTCTGAACCTTTCCCAGGGCCTCGGCGACGACTTCACCCTGAAAATGGGCATCGCCCGCGCTTATAAAGCGCCGAGCCTGTACCAGACTAACCCGAACTATATCCTCTACAGTAAGGGTCAGGGTTGCTACGCCAGCGGCACCGGCGTCGGCTGCTATATGATGGGTAACGACGACCTGAAAGCCGAAACCAGCATCAACAAAGAGATCGGCCTTGAGTTCAAACACGAAGGCTGGCTGGCCGGCGTGACCTGGTTCCGCAACGACTACCGCGATAAGATCGAAGCGGGCTACGCGCCGGTGGGTCAGACCTCTTCAGGCGCAACCAGAACGGATATTTACCAGTGGGAAAACATCCCTAAAGCGGTGGTTGAAGGTCTGGAAGGAACCCTGAACGTGCCGGTTAGCGATAGCGTCAACTGGACCAACAACCTGACCTACATGCTGCAAAGCAAGAACAAGGAAACCGGCGAGCGTCTGTCCGTGATTCCGGAGTACACCCTGAACTCCACGCTAAGCTGGCAGGCGCTGCAGGACATCTCCGTGCAGTCGACCTTCACCTGGTACGGCAAACAGCAGCCGAAGAAGTACAACTACAAAGGTCAACCGGCGACCGGGCCTGAAACCAACGAGGTCAGCCCTTACAGCATCGTTGGCCTGAGCGGCACCTGGGATGCGACCAAAAACGTCAGCCTGACGGCGGGTATCGACAACCTGTTCGATAAACGTCACTGGCGCGCGGGGAATGCGCAGACCACGGGCGGGGCGACGGGCTATATGTACGGCGCGGGCGCCGAGACGTTTAACGAGTCCGGCCGTACTTACTATATGAGCGTCAACACGCACTTCTAAGCGTAAAGGCAGCGGTGGATAGCGCTTCGCATATCCACCCTGCACTTAACCTTTTTGCAGGGCGGGCAGGCGCATGCGCCACCCGCCGTTTTCTTTCCGACCGCGGCCGCATGCCATGCAAGCTCATCTCACGCACTTCATCTTCCCCGGCACCGCTCAGCGTATTGCGCGCGTGGACTTTGCGGCCGATACGTACCAGCCGGGCGATCTGCTGTGGTTGCCCCACGCTTCACGGTTAGCCAACGCGGTAAATAAACGATGTGCGGAACACCTCGCAGGCCGTATCGCCGCGGCTGAAGCCCTGCGCCTGAGCGGCCTGAACGATTCTATCCCCGGCATCGGGTTGAACCGCGCGCCCTGCTGGCCGCCAGGATTTACCGGCAGCATTACCCATACCGACAGGCTGGCGCTGGCGACGGCGATCCCCGATCTCCCCGGCAAGCGTTGCGGCATCGGCATCGACGCCGAAGTCATAATAAATACTTATGACGCGCAGGATATCGCCGACGGCATCGTCAACCCGGCCGAGCGCGGGCTGCTGCGCGCCTGCGGCCTGCCCTTCCCCGTTGCGTTAACGCTGGCCTTCTCCGCGAAAGAGAGCCTGTTCAAAGCCCTGTATCGACACGTCGGGCATTATTTCGATTTTTCCGCAGCGGAAATCACGGCGGTCAGTGCGCAAATCCTCGAACTCAAACTCGTCTCCCGCCTCGGCCCTTTTGCGGCGGAGCAAAGCTTTTCCGCCCGCTGGAAGAGTGACGGCGCGGGATTAATGACGCTAATACGGCTCTGAGAATAATAAAAAGAAAACGCTTGCGGCGGCGTGATAAGAGAATGTTATAGTCAAAAAATAACCATTACAGACAACACAACAACTTTGACGACAAGGAGTTATTCTCTATGGAGAGTACCGTTTCCCTGCAACAGTTTCTGACCTCTGTGCAACAGCGTGACCCGCACCAGACCGAATTTTCTCAGGCCGTGCGCGAAGTGATGACCACCCTGTGGCCCTTCCTTGAACAAAATCCGCAGTACCGTCGTTCCGCGCTGCTGGAGCGTCTGGTGGAGCCCGAGCGCGTGATCCAGTTTCGCGTCGCCTGGGTGGATGACCGCAACCAGGTGCAGGTTAACCGCGCCTGGCGCGTGCAGTTCAGCTCCGCCATCGGACCTTTTAAAGGCGGGATGCGCTTCCACCCGTCGGTGAACCTCTCCATTCTGAAATTCCTCGGCTTTGAGCAGACCTTTAAAAACGCCCTCACCACTTTGCCGATGGGCGGCGGCAAAGGCGGCAGCGACTTTAACCCGAAGGGCAAAAGCGAAGGCGAAATCATGCGTTTCTGCCAGGCGCTGATGATCGAGCTGTATCGCCACCTTGGCCCGGATACCGATGTGCCGGCGGGCGATATCGGCGTGGGCGGCCGCGAAGTCGGCTTTATGGCCGGGATGATGAAAAAGCTCTCCAACAATACCGCCTGCGTGTTTACCGGCAAAGGGCTGTCGTTCGGCGGCAGCCTGATCCGTCCGGAAGCCACGGGCTATGGCCTGATTTACTTTACCGACGCCATGCTGCAGCGTCACGGCCTGGGCTTTGAGGGCATGCGCGTTGCGGTGTCCGGCTCCGGCAACGTCGCGCAATACGCCATCGAAAAAGCGATGTCCCTCGGCGCCCGCGTTGTTACAGCATCCGACTCCAACGGCACCGTGGTTGACGAAGAAGGCTTCACCGCGGAAAAACTGGCGCGCCTGTGCGAAATCAAAGCCAGCCGCGACGGCCGCGTGGCGGATTACGCAAAGGAGTTCGGGCTTAGCTATCTTGCAGGCCAGCAGCCGTGGAGCGTGCCGGTGGATATCGCCCTGCCGTGCGCCACCCAGAACGAGCTGGACGAGCAGGCGGCCCGCACGCTTATCGCCAACGGCGTGAAGGCGGTCGCGGAAGGCGCGAACATGCCGACCACTATCGAAGCCACCGACCTGTTCCTCGAGGCGGGCGTGCTGTTCGCGCCGGGCAAAGCGGCCAACGCGGGCGGCGTGGCGACCTCCGGCCTGGAAATGGCGCAGAACGCCGCGCGCCTGAGCTGGAAAGCGGAGAAAGTGGATATTCGTCTGCATCACATCATGCTGGATATTCACGAGGCCTGCGTGAACTACGGCGGCGAGGGCAAACAGACTCATTACGTGCGCGGCGCGAACATCGCGGGCTTTGTAAAAGTGGCCGACGCGATGCTGGGCCAGGGCGTGCTGTAAGGTTAAGCGCCAGATAATCAGGCGGATTATTTTAAGCCCGCTACTCTCTCGACCCCGGCTCAACGCGCCGGGGTTTTTGCTTTTTCACAAGCCCGGCGCAGAACCGTAGGGTGGATAAGCGCAAGCGCCATCCACCGAAATATCAAAGACCCTCCACCCGCTCAAACGCCGCCAGCAGCACTTCCGGGCTGAGCCTAACCGCCAGCGCGTGAATGGATTCCCCCGGCGCGAGCGTGCGGGTAATCACCTTGTCTAACTGCTCGCGGTTATGGATATCCACGTCCAGCTGCGCAAGGCTCGTCGGCAGGTTAAAGCGCTTAAACGCCTGCGCCAGCTCTTTTAACACCTCTTCCTGCCCCAGCAGCGCGCTCTGCACCAGAATGCCGTAGGCCACCTTGGTGCCGTGCAGGAAGCGGTCCGTCTGCGGCAGGGTGGTTAAGCCGTTGTGCACCGCGTGCGCTGCGGCAACGCGGGTGTAGCGTTCGCCAAGGCCGCCGACCATGCCGCCGCCGGCAATTATCGCGTCCACCACGTCGGCAAACGCCTGCGTCAGCTCGCCGCGTTGTTGGTCGGCAAGCGCCGTCTCGCTGCTTTCCAGCAGCACGTCGCGGATAGCTAACGCGGCGTTAATACCCAGGCGCACGGTCAGCGGCAGGGTTTGCGGCTGCGGGCTTAGCACCACCGCCTCGTACCATTTCGCCAGCGTATCTCCGATGCCCGCCAGCAGGTACTCCTGCGGGGCGCGCAGTATGATTTCCGGCTCGACCAGCACCAGATGGTTGGCGTCGTTAAAGATTTCAAAGCGCAGCGCCTGCCCCGCGTCGTTATACCAGACGGAAAGCGGCGTCCACGCGGCGCAGGTGGCGGCAATCGTCGGAATGGCGACCACCGGCACGCGCAGGCAACGCGCCACCACTTTTACGGTATCGAGCAGCGCCCCGCCGCCGACGCCGATTACCAGCTGGCGTTCACCCGCCCGGGCGACCAGCTTTTGCACCTCGCTTTCGCTGCAGTGGCCGCCAAAGGAGATGTGCTTTACTCCCGGCGCGTTAAAGGCTGCCGGCAGGAAAGGACGCGCCGCCGCTATCGCCCGCTCGCCGTAAATCCACACCGCGTTTTGTAATTGCTCATCGGTATAGAATTCATGCAGCCGGGCGAGCGCGCCGGGGTGAGAGTAATAGTTTGCCGGGCCGGTGACGACGCGGATGGCGGTAGTGGTCATGCTGTTGCTCCTTTTTCTTCTTGCCGTTATTGCGCGCGAAATGCCGTTAGCCCGATGATATGTCTGGACATCCGGACGGCTAATATCATTTTGCTTTATCTTATGCCTTTTGGTTAGTTGCCCGCAGGTCCTTTGCCCGTTAAAAATCCGCTAAATCAATTCATTATTTGCAGGGAACAGGCTAAAGATGACGACGCCTCACCGCCTCGAGATGCGGGATATCTCCATCGCCTTTTCCGGCTTTAACGCCCTGACGCGGGTTGACTTCACGCTTGACGGCGGCTCAATCCACGCCCTCACCGGCGCTAACGGCGCGGGCAAATCCACGCTGATGGCGGTGCTGTCTGGCGCCCACGAGCTTTATCTGGGCGAGATACTGATCGACGGCGAAAAGGTCGATATCCGCTCCCCGCGCGACGCCAAACGGCTCGGCATTCACCTCGTGCAGCAGGAGGTGGACGTAGCGCTGATTCCCGGCCTTAGCGTGGCGGAAAACATTATGCTCGATAAGCTTGCGCAGGCGGGCCACTTTTACCACTGGCCGCAGATCCGTAAACAGGCGCAGGACGCGCTGGCGCAGCTGGATGTCTCTCTCGACGTCAACAAACGCATTGAACAGTGCTCGCTTGCACAAAAGCAGCAAATCCTGCTGGCGCGCGCCCTTTCGCACCGCTGCCGCTTCCTGATCCTTGATGAACCCACCGCGCCGCTCGACCAGCATGAAAGCGAACATTTATTCAGCGTGGTGCGCCGCCTTCAGCGCAGCGGCATCGCCGTCGTGTTTATCTCCCACCGCATCCATGAGCTGAAAGCGATTTGCGACCGCATGACGGTGCTGCGCGACGGGCGGCTGATTGAAAGCGCGCCAATGCAGGCGCTGAGCGGCGAAGAGATCGTTGAGAAGATGCTCGGCCACCAGCTTGACGATATTTATCCCCCCCGGCGCCCGGCGGTGGTCGATGAGACGCTGCTGCACATCGAAGGGCTGCACGATGATTTGCTGCTGCGCGACATCTCCCTGCGGCTGCGCAAAGGGGAAATCCTCGGCATTGCCGGGCTGGCGGGCGCGGGCAAAACGGAGCTGTGCAAAGCGCTGTTTGGCGCCACGCGCAGCCGGGTGACGCGCGGCGAGCTGAAAGGCAAAGCCTGGAAGCCGAAAGACCCGGCGGATTCCGTCACCCGCGGCCTGGCTTTAGTGCCGGAAGAGCGCCGCAAGGAAGGCATTTTCATCGACGAGCCGGTAAGCATGAACCTTTCCGTCAGCGCCGATAACAGCTTTTCGCGCTGGGGCCTGTTCGGGCACCGCAGGGCGTGGCGCTGGGCGGAGGAAGCGATCGCCCGCCTGGGCATCCGCACCACCGGCCCCGCGCAGACCCTGCGCCGCCTTTCCGGCGGCAATCAGCAAAAAGTCGCTATCGGCAAATGGCTGCGCGGCAACGCCGAGGTGCTGATTTTCGACGAGCCGACCAAGGGCGTGGACATCAAGGCCAAAACCGATCTGTTCGCGCTTATCGACAATCTTGCCCGACAGGGCAAAGGCGTGATTTACGCCTCCGGCGAATTCGCCGAGCTGGTTGGCCTGTGCGACAGAATCTGCGTGCTGTGGGACGGCCGCATCGTTGCCGAACTCGATGGTCATGAAGCCTGCGAAGAAACCCTTTTACTCTACTCCACCGGAGGAACGCCTGCGTGAGCAAAGCACTTTCCCTTAAGGCGGCCTCGGGCCGTCACCAGCTGTTTGAATTTCTCTACAAGTGGGGAATGCTGCTGACCGTCGTCGCGCTGGTGGCGCTGTTCGGTTTTGCTTCGGATAACTTCCTCGACCCGCACAACATCATCAATATTCTGCGGTCGATCGCCATCGTGACGGTGATCGCCATTGGCGTATCGATTTCGCTGACCGTGGGCGGTTTTGATTTGTCGGTTGGCTCTACCGCATCGCTTGCCAACGCGCTGGTGATCTCGCTGTTTGTCTGGCACGGCTTCGGCACCACGGAGGCGATTCTTATCACCCTGGCGCTCTGCACGCTGGTCGGGCTGTTTAACGCCTTTTTAATCGTGGTGCTGAAAATCCCCGATATGCTCGCCACCCTCGCCAGCCTGTTTGTGATTCAGGGCGTGGCGATGACCTACAGCTACGGCGGCTCGATCACCGAAAACATGGTGCTGCCAAGCGGCGACATGGCGGAAGGCGCCATTCCCGCGGCGTTCGGCCTGCTCGGCCAGGTGCCGACCATCGTGATAATTATGCTGGCGGTGACCGTCGCGGCGCAGCTGGCGCTGTCGCTGACCAAACATGGCCGCCGCATGTACGCCATCGGCGGCAACCCGGAGGCGGCGCGGCTGTCCGGTATTCGCACCACGCGCTATCGCATAGCGGCTTACGTGCTGGCTTCTTTGCTGGCGGGCCTGGGCGGCATTCTGCTCGCTTCGCGTATCGGTTCTTCACAGGTTAACGCCGGGGGCGGCTATCTGATGGACGCCGTGGCGGCAGCGTGGATCGGCTTCTCCCTTGCGGGCTCCGGTAAGCCCAACGCGCTGGGAACGCTGGTGGGCGCGGTCATTCTCGGCGTGCTGCAAAACGGACTGGTGATGCTTTCCGTGCCGTACTACGCGATGGACATTATTAAGGGCCTGGTGCTGGCGGCAGCGCTGGCGATAACCTACATCCAAAAACGCTAATGACTTTCTGACAGGGAACACAACATGAAAAAAATCACCACTTCACTGCTGGCGCTGAGCCTGCTTGCCGCTCTGCCGGGTCACGCAGCCACGCCTGCGCCAGTCCCGGCGGCCATTGCCGGCCACGACGGCCCGGTTCGCATCGCGATTATCCGCAACCTCGGCTCCGACGATAACACCACGCAGTTTGTCGCCGGCGCCGTGCAGGAAGGCAAAAAGCTCGGTTTTAAGGTCAGCACTTTCCTTAGCAACGGCGACGACGCTAAGTTTCAGGACTTCGTAAACCAGGCCATCAGCCAGAAATACGACGGGATTATTCTCTCCCAGGGCCGGGATCCGTACTCCACGGAGCTGGTGAAAAAAGCCGTCGACGCCGGCATTAAAGTTGCGGTGTTCGATACCGCCGTCAACGGCGCGATTCCCGGGGTGACGGTTACGCAGCAGGACGACGCCTCGCTGACCAACCTTTCCTTCGGCCAGCTGGTGAAAGACTTCAACGGCAAAGCCAATATCATCAAGCTGTGGGTCGCGGGCTTCCCGCCGATGGAACGTCGCCAGACGGCCTATCAGGAGCTGCTGAAAGCGAATCCGGGCATTAAAGAGCTGGAGTCTATCGGCGCGGTATCAAGCGACGTGCAGGGCGACACGGCCAACAAGGTGGGCGCGGTGCTGGCGAAGTACCCGAAGGGCAAAATCGATGCGATCTGGGGCACCTGGGACGCCTTCAGCCAGGGCGCTTATAAAGCGCTGCAGGAGAACGGACGCACCGAAATCAAACTCTACAGCATCGACGTGTCCAACCAGGATTTACAGCTGATGCGCGAAGCAAACAGCCCGTGGAAAGTGAGCGTGGCGGTGGATCCTAAGCTTATCGGCGCCACCAACGTGCGTCTGATAGCCAACAAGATAGCCGGAGAGCAGACGCCTGCGACCTACGACTTTAAGGCCGCGGCGATCCCTCAGGCGCTGCTGGCAAGCCAGCCGGGGCCGGTAAACGTTGCCGCGCTGGGCAAAATTATTCCCGGCTGGGGCCAGACGGAAGATTTTATCGCGCCGTGGTTCGCCACGCTTGAAGCGAAACATAAATAAGAGGTGACGATGGAGCTTCCTCGCCCGGAATACAGCCGCAATATGCGGCTTATCGGCCACAGCGATCAGGGCGGCCGCCCGGACGGCGTGCAGGTGATGGTGCATCGCGGCTACGCCTACATCGGCCATATGGTGTCGCAGGGCTTTTCGATTGTCGACGTGCGCGATCCGAAAAACCCGAAGGCGGCAGGCTATATTCCTGCGCCCGCGGG
Source organism: Dryocola mayonis (assembly GCF_051307045.1). Taxonomy (NCBI): domain Bacteria; kingdom Pseudomonadati; phylum Pseudomonadota; class Gammaproteobacteria; order Enterobacterales; family Enterobacteriaceae; genus Dryocola; species Dryocola mayonis. Next base: position 1,126,835 of record NZ_CP150452.1, on the reverse strand, counting down.
AACCTGGAACGTGCATCTTCAGGCCCATGACGATCTGCTGCTGGTGATCAACGCCCGCGACCTGTTCGCCGACGCGCGCTTTGCCGACGAAAAGGTCTACTACACCCGCGCGGTGGGCGAAACCGTCAGCGACGTGCGGGACAAAGGCTGGAGCGCCGGGCTGCGGATTTTCGATATCTCCGTCCCGGACAGGCCGCGTGAAATCAGCTTCCTGTCCCTTAGCGGCATCGGCATTCACCGCTGCTGGTATGTGGGCGGGCGCTGGGCCTACGTTTCGGCGCTTATCGACGGCTTTAGCGACTACATCTTCCTGACTATCGATCTGGCGGATCCGCACAATCCGCAGGTGGCGGGAAACTGGTGGCTGCCGGGCATGAACGCCGCCGCGGGGGAAAAGCCGGGCTGGCCGGAAGGCAAACGCTACGCGCTGCACCACGCGATTATCAGCGGCGATACGGCCTACGCGAGCTGGCGCGACGGCGGGCTGACGCTGCTCGACGTCTCCGACCGCAGCCGGCCGCAGCTTATCAGCCACCGCAACTGGAGCCCGCCGTTTGGCGGCGGCACGCACACCGCCCTGCCGCTTCCGGACAGGGATCTGCTGGTCGTGCTGGATGAGGCGGTGCTGGATAATCAGGAGGACGGCGAGAAGCTTATCTGGCTGTTCGACATTCGCGATAAGGCCAATCCCGTCAGCATCGCCACCTTCCCGCAGCCGGATGAAATCGATTATGTGGCGAAAGGCGCGCACTTCGGGCCGCACAACCTGCACGAAAACCGGCCCGGCAGCTTTGTCAGCTCCACGCTGATTTTCGCCACCTACCAGAACGCCGGCGTGCGGGCTTACGATATCTCTAATCCCTACCGGCCGGTGGAGACCGGCGCGCTGGTGCCCGCCGCGCCGGAGCGCATGATGGATACGCGTCCGGGCCGCCCGCGGGTGATCCAGTCATGCGATGTGTTTGTGGACGCGCAGGGCATTATCTACAGCACGGACTACAACGGCGGGCTTTCGGTGATTGAATATCTGGGGTGATGCGCGGGGATTTTGTCGGATGGCGCTTCGCTTATCCGACCTGCTTTGCCTGAGTTTGTAGGGTGGAGAAGCGAAGCGCCATCCACCTTTTAATTCAGCCTATCCCTTCTGGCGGACGCGGGCAATAAACTGCTCGACGTTCTCAACCTGCCCGGCGATCAGAATCAGGTATTTGCCCAGCTCAATGGCGTGGCTGATACAGGCGACGCGCGTTTCGTCGTCGGTAATCGTTTCCAGATCCGCCACGTGCGACATGCCCACCGTGCGGCGAACCAGCTCGGTGCCGCAGTAGCCGACGGCATCTTTCCAGACGCTTTGCAGGAAACGGTTTACGTAGCCCGGATAAGCCAGCGCCGTATCGCGGGTTTGCGTGCGCGCCAGCTTTTCAAAGCGTTCGGCAAAGGTCAGCCACAGCTCGCGAATATCCTGCAGGCGCTGCTCCCGGCAGGCGGCGGCGTCGCGCGGGCCGAAATGCCCCGGCTGGGCGCAGTAGTTCAGCAGCAGGTTGCCGATTGCCGTCCCGATATCAAAGCCCATCGGGCCGAAATAGCCGAACTCGGCGTCGATGGCCTTCAGGCTGCCCTCGGCGACAAATATCGATCCGCTGTGGATATCGCCGTGCACAAGCGCTTGCGCCACCGAGAAGAAGCGATGCTTCAGCTCCGCCACGGCGATTTTCAGATCGTCGTCGTTGCGCAGCGCGGCAACCTGCTCTTCCAGCTCGGCTGGATAATTATTGCGGGCGTGTGCGATAAAGGGATCGTTGAAGAACAGATCTTCGGTGATCTCGCACATTTCAGGGTTAATAAAGCGGGCGACCTGCGCTTTCTTGTCGTGGGGATGCAGATAAAAATCTGAAGTGTGGAACAGCGTCTGAGCCAGATATTCCCCCAGCTGCGTCGCCGCCTGCGGGTAGTACACGCCGCTAATCAGCTCGCCGCGCCAGATGCGGTGGCTGGAGAGATCTTCCATCACCATCACCGCAAGCTCCGGGTCGTAATGGAGGATCTGCACGGTATGCTGCGGGCTGTGTTTGTAATGCTCCACCAGCGTTTGCGCTTCCAGACGCGCGCGATCGAGGGTTAACGGCCAGGATTCGCCGACGCAGCGCACGTACGGCAGCGCCTGCTTAACGACGATGCGGCTTACGCCTGCGGTATCGAAGATTTTAAACACCAGGTTCAGGTTGCCGTCGCCCACCTCCTGCGCGTCCACCAGGGCTGCAGGATTAGCCAGGCCGCCAAACTCTTGAGCGTAAGCTACCGCGTCGGCGGCGGTAAACGTGCGGTATTGCGACATTGCCGGTTCCTCTTCGGGAGTGATTAAATAAGCCGTTCAGACGTCTATACATCCGTCAGGCATGTTGGCACAATATCCCGCATCAACGCAACATGGATTTAACACGCATGCATAATTTAAAAACAACCAGCCTGCACGTTCGCGATAATCAGCTGTGGATCCTCGACCAGCAGGCGCTTCCCCAGCAGAAAAACTGGCTGCCTGCCCACAGCGTGGAGCAGCTTGTGGACCATATCCACGCCCTGCGCGTGCGCGGCGCGCCGCTGATTGGCCTTTCCGCCAGCCTGCTGCTGGCGCTGCTGGCCGAAAATGGGCTGCCGAAAGCGGAGCTTGGGCAGGCGCTGGAGATCCTGCGCGCGTCACGTCCGACGGCCGTCAACCTGATGAACAATCTGGATCGTATGAAACAGGCGCTGGCGCAGGACGCTTTCGTTCCCGCGCTGGGCAACGAAGCCTTGCGCCTGGTGGAAGAAGATAAAATTCTCTGCGAGAACATCGCGCAGGCCCGGCTGCGAGCTGGTTAAACCAGGCAGCCGCCTGCTTACCCACTGCAACACCGGCGGGCTGGCGACGGCGGGCGTCGGCACCGCCATCGGCGTGATTCACCGGGCGTTTGAGCAGGGCAAGGTGGCCTGCGTCTGGGTGGACGAAACGCGCCCCCTGCTGCAGGGAGGCCGTCTTACCGCCTGGGAGCTGGGCGAGCTTGGCATTCCCTACCGGCTGATTTGCGATGCCATGGCCGCCAGCCTGATGGCAAAGCGGCAGGTGGATGCCGTATGGGTGGGCGCGGACCGCATTGCCGCCAACGGCGACGTGGCGAATAAAATCGGCACCTACAGCCTGGCGGTGCTGGCGAAATACCACGGCGTTCCGTTCTACGTTGCCGCTCCACAGACCACGCTTGACGCCAACTGTCCGAACGGCGATGCGATACCTATTGAACAGCGCCCCGCTGCGGAGGTTACGGGTGTGGCAGGCAGCTTCGGCGCGGTACAGTGGGCGCCGGAAAACGCCTGCGTGTACAACCCGGCGTTCGACGTCACGCCCGCAGAGCTGATTAGCGGCTGGGTGCTGGATACGGGCGTGGTGACGCCGGAAAGGGTGCGGGACGGTTTTTTTAAAGCCCGATAGCCTGAAGGTGGATAACGCTTGCGCCTATCCACCCTACAATTCACAAGCCATAGGTCGGGTAAGCGAGCGCCACCCGACAAGTTTATTTCTCAGGGCAGCTTCGGATAGGCATCCGCAATCGCATCGCCGGTAAAGTTCGCGACCCAGCCTTCGGGGTTATCGAAGATGCGGATGGCGGTGAAATGCGGCTGCGACCCCATATCAAACCAGTGCGGCGTGCCTGCGGGTACGGAGATCAGGTCGTTTTTCTCGCACAGGATCTGATAGATTTTGCCGTCCAGATGCAGGCAGAACAGCCCCGCGCCTTCCACAAAGAAGCGCACTTCATCTTCGCCATGCGTATGCTCGGAGAGAAACTTGCCGCGCAACGCCTCTTTTTGCGGATGGTCCGCGCGCATGCTGATCACATCCCAGCTCTGGTAGCCCTTCTCCGCCACCAGCCGGTCGATGGCGTGCTGATAGGCATCCAGCACCCTTTGCGGTTCCGGGTTTTCCCCCAGATCGCGATCGGCCTGCCAGCGTTCGAACCTTACGTCTTTGGCGTTGAGCTGCTCGCGGATCGCTTCCGCGTCGGTGCTGTGCCAGACCGGCTCCCGGGATTCAGTGTCTGTAAAAATGGTCAGTGCGCTCATGAGGAAAAGGGCTCCAGAGTTATCTCGTCAAAACGGTTTACCTGCTGATGAACACTTTCAGTGTCCGCATCGCCGCGGATCAGCTGCACGGTATGCCAGCCCGCCTGCCGGGCGGCATCCAGCTCCTGGCGTATATCCGACAGGAACAGCAGTTCGTCTGCCGGCGTGCCGATTTCAGCGGCGATATTAAGGTACGACTGTGCTTCGCGTTTCGCGCCGACATGGGTATCGAAATAACCGCTGAATAAGGAAGTTACATCGCCTTCATCGCTGTAGCCAAATAACAATTTCTGCGCGTTGACGGAGCCTGAGGAATAAACGTATAGCGCCGCGCCCTGCCGCCGCCAGGCTTTAAAAGCGGGAACGACGTCCGGGTAAAGATGCCCGGTAAAATCGCCGTTCACGTAGCCATCGTGCCAGATAAGGCCCTGCAGCGCTTTTAACGCGGTGGATTTGCGATCATCATCCATAAAGCTCAACAAAACGTCGATCAGTCTGTCGATACCAGCCTGCGGCTCGTCGATCTCCGCTCGTAAATCGTCCAGAATCGCCGCGACAGCTTCTTCATGCTGATGCGCGCGTGCAAAGGCCGCCAGCCGCTCGCGGGCATAGGGAAACAGAACGTTATGCACAAAGCTGATGTCGCTGGTGGTGCCTTCGATGTCGGTAACAATTGCGCGGATCATGTTCTCTCCAGCAGGCGGCGCTGCATTTCACATTCAAATAAAAACTCCAGCCCTTCAAGATGCTGATGCGCCTGCGCGACGTTTTTGCCCCAGCAGGTCAATCCGTGCCCGCGCAGCAAAAAGCCGTAGCGCAGCGGGTTTTCACTCGCATAGCGCTCAATGCGGCCCGCCAGCCTTGCGATATCCTGGTCGTTGTCGAAAATGGCGACCGGCAGCGCATCAAGGTGCGTGGTCTGGCCGGTCAGCGACTTTTGCATTTCGTAGCCCTGCAGTATCAGCGCGTCTGACTTTTCCACACGTGAAAGCACCGTCGAATTGACGGTATGGGTATGCAAAACGGCGCCCGCCTGCGGAAAAAGACGATAAATCAGGGTGTGCAGGCCGGTTTCCGCCGAGGGTTTGCGGCCGGAAGGCGCGCGATTGCTGCTGATTTCCACCCGGATAAAATCGTCGGCCGTCAGGCTGCCTTTGTCCTTGCCGGATTCGCTAAGCAGGCAGTGAGCCTCGTCTTCGCGCAGCGACATATTGCCGCCGGTTGCCGGAGCCCAGCCTCTGGCGCCTATCCAGTGGCAGGTCGCCACGAGTTCGGCAAGTTGCGGATGTGCTGTCATATCCTTCCTTATGCGCAGGTGCGATGTCGCTATATCGTTATGGTTTAGACGTCTAAGCGTCTTGATTGCCAAAGCTTAACATCGACGTTATAGTCCAGCAACACAAGGAATACACGCCGCACATCAAAGGTCGCATAACAATGAGCCAGAAACCCTTGATTCCCGAGAGCAAATTGCCCGCCCTCGGCACCACCATCTTCACGCAGATGAGCGCCCTCGCCCAGCAGCACCAGGCTATTAATCTCTCGCAGGGATTTCCGGATTTTGACGGGCCGCGTTATCTGCAGGAGCGCCTCGCCTTTCACGTCGCAGAGGGCGCAAACCAGTACGCGCCGATGACCGGCGTGCAGGCGCTGCGCGAAGCCATTGCCGATAAAACCGCCGAGCTCTACGACCACAGGCCCGATGCGAATACCGAGATTACGGTGACGGCCGGAGCGACAGAGGCTCTTTACGCGGCGATCACCGCGCTGGTTCGGCCCGGCGACGAAGTGATCTGCTTCGACCCAAGCTACGACAGCTATGCGCCGGCGGTGACGCTGTCCGGCGGAGTGCTCAAGCGCATCGCCCTGCAGCCTCCGCATTTCCGCGTTGACTGGCAGGAATTTGCCGCGCTGCTTGGCCCGCGTACGCGCCTGGTTATTCTGAACACGCCGCACAACCCATCGGCCACGGTATGGCGCAAAAGCGATTTTGCGGCGCTCTGGCAGGCGATTGAACAACACGAAGTCTACGTTTTAAGCGATGAGGTTTACGAACATATCTGCTTTGCCAAAGAAGGCCACGCCAGCGTGCTCGCCCATCCGCAGCTTCGCGAACGCGCGATTGCCGTATCCTCCTTTGGCAAAACCTTCCATATGACGGGCTGGAAAGTCGGCTACTGCGTGGCGCCGGCCGCGCTGAGCGCCGAACTGCGCAAGGTGCACCAGTATCTGACCTTTGCCGTGAATACCCCGGCGCAGCTGGCTATCGCAGATATGCTGCGCGCGGAGCCTGAACACTACCGGGAATTACCGGACTTCTATCGCGCCCGGCGGGACAGATTTATCCAGGCGCTGGCGGACAGCCGTTTTGAGATACTGCCCTGCGAGGGCACCTATTTCCTGCTGGCGGATTACAGCGCGATTTCCGATCTGGACGACGTGAGTTTCTGCCAGTGGCTGACGAAAGAAGTGGGCGTGGCGGCGATCCCGCTGTCGGTGTTCTGCGCCGATCCTTTCCCGCACAGGCTGATTCGCCTGTGCTTTGCCAAACAGGAAGCGACGCTGGACGCGGCGGCTGAGCGTTTGCGTAAGGTTTGACCAGGGAGCGGTGGATGGCGCTGGCGCTTATCCACCCTACCCAACTGTATTATGCCGCCGGCACTACCTTAATATTCTCCATCCCAATCCCCAGCCTGCGCGGTTCATGGCCGAGAATGTTGCCTTCGTTGGACAGCTGCGGCGCCGGCGGAATGATTTCCAGCAGGTTGCTGCGGTCCGGATTCTCAAAGTGCAGCGTGGTGGTGGTAAGCTCTTCGCCTAACGTCAGATTCTGCTGCTGGCTTCCGACCTTCACCGGCACCGCTTTCCCCACGTTCGGCCCGAAGGCTTTGGCGGTAATCACCAGATCGAATTTTTCCGGCAGCGGTTCGGCGTACTCAATCTTCACCTCCGGCGCCAGGTTGGCGTTCGACCAGCGGCCCCAGGCTTCGGGACGTGAAATACCGGTAAACTGCTTCACGTTAAGCGGCGCGCCCGGCACGCTGAAGATAAAGCTGTCGGCCTGATAGCGGATCGCGTTTTCGTCGATTTTCAGCGTGGCGACGCTTTGGTTGAAGCGATCCTTATCGATTTGCTCTTTGGCAAAGGCCACCGCGTGCTGCTCCTGCTCGCCGACGATCGGGCGTACCGAAGGCTTGCCGCCCAGCTGCCCCTGGGAAACGCACAGGCCGGTGGACAGCGCCAGCTGCGGGTCCCATAAACGCGCCATTTTGAAGCAGCGATCGACCCAGATAAACTTATCTTTGGCTGCGAAATCAGCCAGCTGGTAGCGCAGCGGCGCGGAGTATTCGCTTTCCGGCAGCGGCTCGATTTTGTTGTCAGAAATGCGCAGCAGCAGCGGCATTTTGAAATGCGCGCCGGAATAGCTGAAGGTGTTCTTCTTCTGGTCGATAGCGTATTCGGTGATGGTTTTCGGGAAGTTCCACAGGTCGATGACGTCCGGCTTCCACTCAAGGATTTTCTCTTTAATATTCATAAAGACCGACGAGAGCGACTCGCCTGAAATACTGCTGCGCCCAAGCCCGATATAATTATCGCCGCCGAGAATATCCAGCACCGTCGCGCCGTTATCCATGGTGCTGCGCTTCACCGGAATTAATTTAGCCTCGGGCTTATCGCCGCGAATAATAAAGAATAGATTATCCCGCTCCTGCTTATTGAGATATTTATAGGCGGTGTTGTTCATGGCCAGATGATCGGAGGAAACGACAATCACCGTATTTTTAAAATACGGCGAGGCCTTAATTTTTTCGATTAACGCCGCGACGTGTTCCTGGCTGCAGGCCACGGCGCTGAATGACTGGTTAACCTTGCCGTCAAAGGTATAGCTGCGGCGGTTGCAGGTTTTGGAGATAAAGCCGTCCGGGTGATGGGTGTCCACCGTCAGCGTAAACAGCGAGAAGCGCTTATTCGCTTTCGACAGCTCGATGAATTTTTCATAAACCTCATCCAGCACCGTATCGTCATAAAAACCCCAGTTATTACGATAGGTCGGGTCGGCGACCATGCTTTTCAGCTCCTGCGCGCCATACATATGCTCGAAGCCGTGAGACTGTAAAAAGACGTCCTTGCCCGCAAAGCGCAGGTCTGCGCCCTGCATAAAGTAGTTTTCATAGCCGGAGGGCCTTCAGGATATCGCCCAGGCAGACGTTTTTCGGAAAGAAGCTCGACATCGAAGCCGAGGAGTTGCCCTCAAAAGGCGCAAACAGCGGAATGCCGCACTGGGAGGAGACCATGCCGGCAATGGTGTAGTCGGTGCCCGGCAGCTGGCCGGTATGGCTGAAGTCCATGCCCGAATCCTTCAGCCCGGTTAATTCCGGGGCAAGATCGGGGAAGAGTTCCGGCTGAAAATAGGTGCGCTCAAGGCTTTCCCCGTAAATATAAACCAGGTTCAGCTGCGGATGATTAATAACGCCGTGCGGGACTTTATAATAAGCATCGAAATCGGATTCCCCGGTGCGCGTCTGGGATTTAACCAGGTCGACGACCTGGCGAAACGCGGAGGAAGCATCCACCGACGCCAGCGCCAGCACCACGGCCAGCAGGCTGTAGCCAAAATGATGCGGACGATCTTTACGGTGGCGTAAGACCCACGTCAGCAGGCCGAAAATAATCACCAGCCCCAGCAGCACGCCGAGGCCCGGCAGCACGTATTTACCGATGCCCGCGCCCGTCAGGCTGCTGGTCAGCGTATAGAGAACGGCGTCGTTAATGCCCTCGCCGGTAAAATAGTTGCTGGCGACCAGCGTCACGTTAAGCACGATGTACAGCGTCAGGATCAGCAGGATGGAGCCGAACCACCAGATATTTCGCCCCGCTTTAACGGCGTATACGGCAATGGCTGCCGCAAATAACAACATTGAAAACGCTTCCGTCAACTGCCTGACCCTCACAAAAATGGACGCTCACCCGGCGCAACGCCTGCCTCAGAGAAATTCTGAGCGCTCAATCTAGCCCTGAAGGCACAGTGTTGCAATTTGTCTGTCACAAAAGTGTGCTGCGTTTCGGAATTGTTGTGTATTTCCTTTATAGGAAAAAGCTATCGCAGCCATCGTTATTAAGATTGCCCGGCAGATTGACCCTTCCACCGCTTCGATGCTGTAATTCCCGCGCTGTTATGATTTTTTAAAGTGGAATTGTAACGCGCAACATTAAGAGGCCACTCCGCAACGGGTGGCCTTTTTCTTTGCCGCTAACCTCGTTGTAAGGTATGGCTTATTGATTCGATAAAACCTACCCATTAGAGCCGGGCGCTCAACTTCGGTATCTTTCTCCCATCGCAAAACGGAGGAAGTACAGATGTCTTTAATTAATACAAAAATCAAACCATTCAAAAACAGCGCTTTTAAAAACGGTGAATTCATTGAAGTTACCGAGCAGGACGTAGAAGGTCGCTGGAGCGTATTCTTCTTCTATCCGGCCGACTTCACCTTTGTATGCCCAACCGAGCTGGGCGACGTGGCTGACCATTACGAAGAATTCCAGAAGCTGGGCGTGGATATCTACTCTGTGTCTACCGACACCCATTTCACCCACAAAGCCTGGCACGGCAGCTCCGAAACCATCGCCAAAATCAAATACGCGATGATCGGCGACCCGACCGGCGCGCTTACCCGCAACTTCGAAAACATGCGTGAAGACGAAGGCCTCGCGGACCGCGGCACCTTTATCGTTGACCCGCAGGGCATCATCCAGGCTATCGAAGTGACCGCTGAAGGCATCGGCCGTGACGCATCCGACCTGCTGCGTAAAGTGAAAGCGGCCCAGTACGTTGCTTCTCACCCAGGCGAAGTGTGCCCGGCTAAATGGAAAGAAGGCGAAGCGACTCTGGCTCCGTCTCTGGACCTGGTCGGTAAAATCTAAAGCAGTCGGTTTTGCAGGGCGGGCTCTACCGCCCTTTTGTCAGAAGGTGGACGGCGCATTCGCCTGTCCACCCCACTTGTTACGTTTTTTGCCTCCAGGGAGAGACCCGTGCTCGATACCAACATGAAAACCCAGCTCAAGGCCTACCTTGAGAGACTCACTAAACCTGTTGAGTTGATTGCAACTCTGGATGACGGCCCTAAGTCATCGGAGATTAAGGAACTGCTGGCAGAAATCGCTGAATTATCTGACAAAGTCTCCTTTAGCATTAATAACGACCTGCCGGTGCGCAAGCCGTCGTTCCTGATTACCAACCCAGGCTCCGATAAGGGTCCGCGCTTTGCGGGTTCCCCGCTCGGCCACGAATTTACTTCTCTGGTGCTGGCTCTGCTCCAGACCGGGGGACATCCGTCGAAAGAGTCGCAGGATTTGCTGGAGCAAATTCGCCAAATCGACGGCGATTTCCACTTTGAAACCTATTACTCGCTCTCCTGCCACAACTGCCCGGACGTGGTGCAGGCGCTGAACCTGATGAGCGTGCTCAATCCGCGCATCAGCCATACCGCCATTGACGGCGGCGTATACCAGAACGAAATCCAGGAACGCAACGTGATGGGCGTGCCTGCGGTTTACCTGAACGGCAAAGAGTTCGGCCAGGGCCGTATGACCCTTGCTGAAATCGTCGGCAAGATTGATAGCGGCGCGGAAAAACGCGCGGCTGAAGCGCTGAATAAACGCGAAGCCTACGACGTGCTGATCGTCGGCAGCGGCCCGGCGGGCGCGGCGGCGGCGGTTTACGCCGCGCGTAAAGGCATCCGTACCGGCCTGATGGGCGAACGCTTCGGCGGCCAGGTTTTAGATACCGTTGATATCGAAAACTACATTTCCGTGCCGAAAACCGAAGGCCAGAAGCTGGCCGGCGCGCTGAAAGCCCACGTTGACGATTACGACGTGGACGTGATCGATACCCAGAGCGCAAGCAAGCTGATTCCCGCGCAGGCCGAAGGCGGTTTACACCAGATCCAGACGGCTTCCGGCGCTACCCTCAGCGCGCGCAGCATCATCATTGCGACCGGGGCGAAATGGCGCAATATGAACGTGCCGGGCGAAGAGCAGTATCGCACCAAAGGCGTGACCTACTGCCCGCACTGCGACGGCCCGCTGTTTAAAGGCAAACGCGTGGCGGTTATCGGCGGCGGCAACTCCGGCGTGGAAGCGGCTATCGATCTGGCGGGGATTGTTGAACACGTTACCCTGCTGGAGTTTGCGCCGGAGATGAAGGCCGACCAGGTGCTGCAGAACAAGGTCCGCAGCCTGAAAAACGTCGACATCATTCTTAACGCGCAAACGCTGGAAGTAAAAGGCGACGGCAGCAAAGTGACCGGCCTGCAGTATAAAGACCGCGTGAACGAAAGCGTTCATGACGTTGCGCTGTCCGGCATTTTTGTACAAATCGGCCTGCTGCCTAATACCACCTGGCTTGAAGGCAGCGTCGAGCGTAACCGCATGGGCGAAATCATTATCGACGCCAAATGCGAAACCACGGTGAAGGGCGTATTTGCCGCAGGCGACTGCACCACCGTGCCTTACAAGCAGATTATTATCGCCACGGGCGAAGGTGCCAAAGCCTCTTTAAGCGCTTTTGATTACCTGATTCGCACCTCGGCACCGGAATAAGACAAAGACACACCTGCAAAATCCAAAGCGGCTTCGGCCGCTTTTTTTCTTCCCCTCCCCGCTTCGCTTACCCATTTTTAGGTATACAAATTAAAGAGTTAAGGGCACCCAGCGCAACTTTGCCGCGGTTAAGTCGTGATACGCTGCTTGCTTAAGATTCCTGTCGCACCTCAAATAACCCCCTCGCTTATTTTGTCGACGGCGACATGGCTCTGGTTAGTGGTATGTATAAAGGCAAACTTATGAAGCGAATCATCATCCCCTCTCATTTTATCCACACGCGCAGCACGCCTTTCTGGACAAGGGAAACCGCGCCGGCCGGCATCTGGAAACGCCATCTCGACGCCGGCACGCGGCAGGGCGTTTATCCCCGCTTATCGGTGATGCAGGGCGTTATTCGCTACTGCGGCTATGCCGATGAATTCAGCCCTGAACCGGTTGAAACGCTGGTTATCGAGGCCGGGCAGTTCGGCGTTTTCCCGCCCGAGGTTTGGCACCATATAGAAGCCTTAACCGACGAGGTGTTATTCAACGTTGATTTTTACGTCGACCCGCAAATTCTGCTTGAGGAATAAGGTGTAAGTGATGGACATGCAAGAAGAAAACAAAGGTTATACCCTGGCGGTGATGAACCGTAAGACCAAAACCGCCGCCGAAAAAGTCTACATGAAGCCGATGGCGCTGTACGTGCCGTCCGTCGCCGCCGCGGCCGTTGCCACGCTCGTGGAGAGCATCGGGCCGTCCGACGACTGCACGCTTTGCGATACCTGCTACGCCATCAGCGTCACCAACAACAATAACGGCGTCTCGGTAGATAAAGATTTCAAAACCCTGGCGCAGCTGGCGGAGCCGGACACCGCCGCCGAGGCGGTAAAAGAACTGATCAATATCGTGCGCGGCTACGACAACGACGAAGAGCACAACGTTTGCGGATGGTAGCCTGTAGCCTGATATAAAAAAGCCCCCTTATGGGGGCTTCAAATGGCTGACAAAGCCGTTACTTCCTGCGCCAGGTCGTGCCCTGCGGGCCGTCTTCCAGCACAATCCCCATCTCGTTTAAGCGGTCGCGCGCCTGGTCGGCCAGCGCCCACTCTTTTGATTTCCGGGCATCGTTACGCTGTTTGATCAGCGCCTCGATCTCAGCCACTTCGCTATCGTCCGCCTGCGCGCCGCTTTGCAGGAAGGCTTCCGGCTCCTGCTCCAGCAGGCCCAGCACGCCGGACAGCTGACGCAGCGCCGCCGCAAGTCCATTCGCCGCCGCCAGATCTTCGGTTTTCAGGCGGTTCACTTCGCGCGCCATATCAAACAGCACGGAGTAGGCTTCCGGCGTGTTGAAGTCGTCGTCCATGGCTTCGCGGAAGCGGGCTTCGAAGGCTTCGCCGCCCGCCGGCTGCGCCGCGCTGTCCGTGCCGCGCAGCGCGGTGTACAGACGTTCCAGCGAGGTGCGAGCCTGCTTTAAGTTCTCTTCGCTGTAGTTCAGCTGGCTGCGATAGTGGCCGGACATCAGGAAGTAGCGGATGGTTTCCGCGTCGTAGTATTTCAGCACGTCGCGCACGGTAAAGAAGTTGCCCAGCGATTTGGACATCTTTTCGCGGTCGACCATCACCATGCCCGAGTGCATCCAGGTATTCACATACTCGCCGTCGTGGGCGCAGGTGGACTGGGCGATTTCGTTTTCATGGTGCGGGAACATCAGGTCTGAGCCGCCGCCGTGAATATCGAAATGGTTGCCAAGCTGCTTGCAGTTCATGGCGGAACATTCGATATGCCAGCCCGGGCGGCCTTCGCCCCACGGGGACGGCCAGCTCGGCTCGCCCGGCTTGGACATCTTCCACAGCACGAAGTCCATCGGGTTGCGCTTCACGTTGGCTTCAACTTCTACGCGCGCGCCGGCCTGCAGCTGGTCCAGATCCTGGCGGGAAAGCTTGCCGTAGGCCGGGTCGGTTTCCACAGAGAACATGACGTCGCCGTTGGACGCCACATAAGCGTGGTGACGCTCGATAAGCTGTTCAACAATTTCGATGATTTCCGGGATATGTCTGGTCGCGCGCGGCTCGCTGTCCGGGCGCAGAATGTTCAGCGCGTCGAAATCTTTATGCATTTCGGCCACCATGCGGTCGACCAGCGCGACAAAATCTTCACCGTTTTCGTGGGCGCGTTTGATAATTTTATCGTCGATATCGGTGATATTGCGCACGTACTTCAGCTGATAGCCGATGAAACGCAGATAGCGGGCAACCACATCAAACGCCACAAAGGTACGGCCGTGGCCGATATGACACAGGTCGTAAACGGTAATACCACACACGTACATGCCAACCTGCCCGGCATGAATAGGTTTGAATTCCTCTTTTTGACGAGTCATTGTATTAAAGATTTTTAACATCAGGGGATTCCATATCAACGTGTGTAAGCGAAATTGCGGTATATGTTACCTCAAAATTTCACACGGAAGCAGTACGCTTTGCAAGGTGATGATGATGTTCAGTTATGCTATAACAACCACCTTGTGTGGCGGCACCGTCTGCCGGAACACTGTCTGACTAAATATAGGATGCCCAGCATGGTTACTTTTCACACTAATCACGGCGATATCGTCATCAAAACTTTTGACGATAAAGCGCCAATTACCGTTAAAAACTTCATGGATTACTGCCGCGAAGGTTACTACGACAACACCATTTTCCACCGTGTGATCAACGGCTTTATGATTCAGGGCGGCGGCTTTGAACCGGGCATGAAGCAGAAAGAAACCAAAGACACCATTCAGAACGAAGCCAACAACGGCCTGAAAAACACCCGCGGCACCCTGGCGATGGCCCGCACCCAGGCTCCGCACTCCGCAAGCTCGCAGTTCTTTATCAACGTGGTTGATAACGACTTCCTGAACTTCAGCGGCGAAAGCCTGCAGGGCTGGGGCTACTGCGTCTTTGCCGAAGTCGTGGAAGGCATGGACGTGGTTGATAAAATCAAGGCCGTCGCCACCGGCCGCAGCGGCATGCATCAGGACGTGCCGAAAGAAGACGTCATCGTCAACAGCGTCACCGTAAGCGAATAATCCCCGCTTAATGATCCTGTTTATTGCAGATTTACACCTCTGCTCAGAAGAACCGGCGATTACCGCCGGTTTTCTGCGTTTTCTGGCTGGCACCGCGCGCGAAGCGCAGGCGCTGTATATCCTCGGCGACCTGTTTGAGGCCTGGATCGGCGATGACGATCCCGAGCCGCTGCACGACCAAATCGCTTTAGCTATTAAAAGCCTGGTTGATGCCGGCGTGCCCTGCTTCTTCATTCACGGCAACCGCGACTTCCTGCTCGGCAAACGCTTTGCCCGCAAAAGCGGCATGACGCTGCTGCCGGAAGAAAAAGTCCTCGAGTTATACGGCCGTAAAATACTCATCCTGCACGGCGACACGCTTTGCACGGACGATTCCGGCTATCAGGCTTTCCGGCAAAAAGTGCATAACCCCGTTATCCAGCGGCTCTTCCTGGCGCTGCCGCTGTTTATCCGCAGGCGTATCGCCGCCAGAATGCGCGCGGGCAGCAAAGCGGCGAACAGCAGTAAATCCATGACCATTATGGACGTGAACCCGCAGGCGGTTGTTAACGCCCTCACCCGCCATCAGGTGCAGTGGATGATTCACGGCCATACGCATCGTCCGGAAATTCACTCTCTTACGGCAAACGATAAGCCCGCTTTTCGCTGCGTTCTGGGCGCATGGCATACGCACGGATCGATGATTAAAGTCACGCCCGCAGACGTTGAGTTAATTCCCTTCGATTTTTAACCAATCCCCTTCTTTTCGCCGCTTTGTTAACCACGCAACCGTTTTCCTTGCCCGTTGTTCATGATATTCTCCCAGACCTTCTGACCGACCGCCTGGCGTTCGGTGATGTTTGCCTACCCACAGGAGTTTTGAGACGCATGTCCTCCAACCAGACCCCGGCGCGTATCGCCATTGTCATGGGTTCCAAAAGTGACTGGGCTACCATGCAGTTTGCCGCAGAAATCCTCACCGCCCTTGATGTTCCGCACCACCTCGAAGTCGTCTCCGCCCACCGCACCCCGGACAAGCTGTTCAGCTTTGCCGAACAGGCTGCAAGCAACGGTTTTCAGGTGATTATCGCGGGCGCCGGCGGCGCTGCGCATCTGCCGGGCATGCTGGCGGCAAAAACGCTGGTGCCGGTGCTGGGCGTGCCGGTGCAGAGCGCGGCGCTGAGCGGCGTGGACAGTCTCTACTCCATCGTACAAATGCCGCGCGGCATACCTGTCGGCACCCTGGCGATTGGCAAAGCGGGCGCGGCTAACGCAGCCTTGCTGGCGGCGCAGATCCTCGCCCTGCACGATCCGGACTTGCATAAGCGCCTGGCCGCATGGCGCCATGAGCAAACAGAAGAAGTGCTGCAAAACCCTGACCCGCGGGGTGACGCATGAAGCGCGTGTGCGTATTAGGCAACGGTCAGTTAGGCAGAATGCTGCGCCAGGCGGGCGAACCGCTGGGCATTGCGGTTTATCCAGTAGGGCTTGATGCCGAACCGGAAGCGGTTCCCTTCGCGCAGAGCGTGATCACCGCCGAAATTGAACGCTGGCCCGAAACGGCGCTTACCCGCGAACTGGCCCGCCACAGCGCTTTCGTTAACCGCGACGTGTTCCCCATCATCGCGGACCGCCTTACGCAAAAACAGCTGTTCGACAAGCTCGGCCTCGCGACGGCCCCGTGGCAGCTGCTCTCCGGCCGCGAAGAATGGGCCGGCGTGTTTGCAAACCTTGGCGAACTGGCCATTGTGAAACGCCGGGTCGGCGGCTATGACGGCCGCGGCCAGTGGCGTTTACGTCACGATGAAACCGACCAGCTGCCGGAAGACTGCTACGGCGAATGCATCGTTGAAAAAGGCATTAATTTCTCCGGCGAGGTTTCGCTGGTCGGCGCGCGCGGGCATGACGGCAGCACGGTGTTTTACCCGCTGACCCACAACCTGCATCAGGACGGCATTCTGCGCACCAGCGTCGCCTTCCCGCAGGCGAACGCCGCGCAACAGCAGCAGGCAGAGGCCATGCTTTCCGCCATCATGCAGGAGCTGGGCTATGTCGGGGTGATGGCGATGGAGTGCTTTATTACGCCAGCCGGGCTGCTGATCAACGAGCTGGCCCCGCGCGTGCACAACAGCGGGCACTGGACGCAGAACGGCGCCTCCATCAGCCAGTTCGAGCTGCACCTGCGCGCGATTGTCGATTTGCCGCTGCCGCAGCCGATCGTTAACGCCCCGTCGGTGATGATTAACCTCATCGGCACCGATGTAAACTACGCCTGGCTGAAGCTGCCGCTGGTGCACCTGCACTGGTATGACAAAGACGTTCGTGAAGGCCGCAAGGTGGGCCACCTGAACCTGAACGACAGCGATACTGACAGGCTGAGCGCCTCGCTCGAAGCGCTGGTTCCGCTGCTGCCGCCGGAATACGCAAGCGGCATCGCCTGGGCGCAAAGCAAGCTTCTGTAGCCGACGGATTTTACGGCGGGTGGCGCTACGCTTACCCGCCTTCCAGGAATCTGTTTGAGCCAGAAGATTTCCAGCCCGGATAAGCGGCTGCGCCAGCCAACATTCGGGAAGCCGCATTTTCCCCTCTTTCTTTTCTTACTCAGCAGGCGCACAATCCCCGGCGTTTCACCCCCAATCGCCTGAAGGTTTATGCATGCAAAAAGCCCGTCCCGATACCCGCCATTATGAACATCTGCTGCGCGCCGATACTCCGCTTATCGACGTGCGCGCGCCGGTTGAGTTTGCCCAGGGGGCCATGCCCGCGGCGCTGAACCTTCCCTTAATGACGGACGACGAGCGGGCCGCCGTGGGCACCTGTTACAAGCAGCGCGGCCAGCAGGCGGCCATTGAGCTGGGCCACAGCCTGGTGAATGGCGAGGTTCGCGACGCCCGCCTGCAACGGTGGCTGGAGCAATGCAGGCTGCAACCCGAAGGCTATCTGTGCTGCGCCCGGGGCGGCATGCGTTCCCATATCGTTCAGCAGTGGCTGCGCGAAGCCGGGGTTGATTATCCGCTGGTGGAAGGCGGCTATAAGGCGCTGCGCCAGTTTGCGTTACAGGCCATTGACGCCCGCGCGCAGTGGCCGATGGTTATGGTCAGCGGCAACACCGGCTGCGGCAAGACGATACTTATCCGCTCCCTGCCGACGGGCGTCGATCTCGAAGGCCTGGCGCGCCACCGCGGCTCCTCTTTCGGCCGCACTGTTGTCGAGCAGCCTTCCCAGGCAAGCTTTGAGAATCATTTAGCCGCCACGCTGCTGAAAAAAAGCGCGGACGCGCCGGTGACCTGGGTTATTGAAGACGAAGGCCGCATGATTGGCTCGCGCCACATCCCGGAATCCCTGCGGGAAAACATGGCGCGCGCGCCGATTGTGGTGGTTGAAGATCCGTTCGAGGTGCGTCTGGAACGCCTGAAAACGGAATATTTCCAGCAGATGAGCGAGGCGTTTTTGGCCGTCAGCGATGAAGAGACCGCATGGAAAAATTACGCGGAATATCTGCACCACGGCCTGTTCGCCATCCGTCGCCGCTTAGGGATGGAGCGTTTTCAGCAGTTCACCCTGGTGCTGGATAAGGCGCTGGCGTTTCAGTGCAATACCGGCTCCAGCGACGGGCATCTGGCGTGGCTGGCGCCGCTGCTTGAGGAGTATTACGACCCGATGTATCGCTACCAGCTGGGCAAAAAAGCGGGGCAGATCGTGTTTCGCGGGGATTACGGCCAGGTTGAATCCTGGCTGCGCAGCAGCAGCTACGTCAGCCAGGCAAAATAGTTTCTCAGTGCCGGTCGCGTTTATCCGCGCGACGGGCCAGATAATCCCCCGCCATTTGCACCACCTGCACCAGCACGATCAGCGCGATAACGGTCACCACCATCACCTGCGTTTCGTAGCGGTAGTAGCCGTAGCGAATCGCGAGGTCGCCCACGCCACCGCCGCCCACAATCCCGGCCATCGCCGAATAGCCAATCAGGCTTACCAGCGTAATGGTCAGGCCGCGCAGCAGGCCCGCGCTGGCTTCCGGCAGCAGCACCGTGCAGATAATTCGCATCGGGCTTGCGCCAAAGGCCTGCGCCGCCTCGATAATCCCGCGATCCACCTCACGCAGCGCACCGTCGACCAGGCGAGCGTAAAAGGCGATTGCCGCTACGGAAAGCGGAACCGACGCCGCAATCGGGCCAATCGTATTGCCGAGCAGAAACTGCGTCAGCGGCAACAGCAGCACCAGCAGGATCACGAAGGGCACCGAGCGAATAATATTCACCACCACCGAGCTGAACACGTTTACAAAACGGTTTTGCCAGAACAGGTTCCTGTCGGTCACAAAAATCAGAAAGCCGAGCGGCAAACCGCCGACGATAGCCAGCACCGTTGAGATGCCGAGCATCTGGAAGGTTTCATTAAAAGCGAGCAGCAGGTCCGCGACTAAATCATCCATTGATCACCTCCACCCGGGCCGTACGGGCGCGAATATGTTCCACGGCGGCATCCACCGCGGCCGGGTTATGCGGAGCGGTTAGCTGAACCACCAGAATGCCCAGCGCCTTTTCGCCGATGTATTCAATTTTGCCGTGCAGGATATTTACCGCCACGCCAAATTTTACCGCCACGTCGGACAGCACCGGCTGTTCGGCGGAGTCGCCAATGAACAGGATCTTCAGCAACGAGCCGTGCAGATGCTGCTGCAGGCGCGCCGGCAGCGTGAGGTTCAGCGTGTGGGAAACCAGCTGGCGCGTGAAGGCGTGCTGCGGATGGGCGAAGATATCGAACACCTCGCCTGCTTCCACCACTTTGCCGCCGGACATGACCGCCACCCGGTCGCAGATGGATTTAATCACGTTCATCTCATGGGTGATCAGCACGATGGTGATGCCCAGCTGCTGGTTAATCTGTTTGAGCAGCGCAAGGATGGTGGCCGACGTTTCCAGATCCAGCGCCGAGGTGGGCTCGTCGCACAGCAGCACGTCAGGATGGTTGGCGATGGCGCGCGCAATGCCCACCCGCTGTTTCTGCCCGCCGCTGAGCTGTACCGGATAGCGGCCGGCTTTGTCTTCCAGCCCGACCAGGCTCAGGATCTCCGCGACGCGCGGCGCTATTTTGCCGCGCTCCCAGCCTGCGGCCTTCAGGCTGAACGCCACGTTCTGGCTTACGGTGCGGGTGTGCATTAAGTTGAAGTGCTGGAAAATCATGCCGATGCGCTGACGGGCTTTGCGAAGCTGCCCGCCCTCAAGCGCGGTGATTTCCGTGCCGGCAATTTTGACGCTGCCCTGGCTTGGGCGCTGCAGGGCGTTGAGCGTGCGCAGCAGCGTGCTTTTCCCCGCGCCGCTGGTGCCGACGATGCCAAAAATTTCGCCGGACGCAATATGCAGGCTGACGTCATCCACCGCCCGGCTGGTCTGGCCGCGGCCCGCGGGGAAATCCACACAGACCTTATCTAAATCAATCATGAAAACCTCAGAGTCGATGCGATGGGCAGGCATCCCGCCTGCCCGGCTAATGCAGCACTACTGTTTAGCGGCCTGCGTCATCCAGTCTGGTTTCTGGAAGGCGCTGAAAATGTTTTTCGGATCGTCAATCACGGCTTTATAGGCGGGTGATTTCACCGCTTCCACAATGTCCTTCGCAAAAGGTTTATCGGCGTCTTCGGTGCGCACGGCGATGATATTTTTGAGGTTTTCGTCGAGATGTTCCTGCTTGAGCGCAGAATTCAAGTCCAGCCCGGCGGCGATGGCAAAGTTGCCGTTAACCAGGGCGGCGGCAGCGCTGTCCAGCGTGCGCGGCAGCTGCGCGGCTTCCAGCGGTTTAAACACCAGGCCTTTCGGGTTGCTGGCGATATCGCGCTCCGAGGCTTTCGTCGGATCGATATTGTCCTTAATAGCGATCAGCTGCATGGACTGCAGAAACCGCAGGCCGCGCGCCAGATTCGTGGGGTCGTTGGAGAGCGTAACGATATCGCCCTTTTTCAGCTCGTCGATGTTTTTGACTTTATGGGAATAGAGGCCCATGCCGGCGGTGGGCACGGTCAGCAGCTTTGTCAGCTTCAGGTCTTTATCGGCGGTGAATTTGTTGAAATAGAGGCTGTGCTGGAACAGGTTGGCGTCGATGCTGCCGTTGGCGAGCGCCATGTTCGGCTGCACGTAGTCGCTGAATTCGCGTACCACCACCTTATAGCCTTTGTCTTTCAGGGCCGGCGCGATGGCCTGCTTAACCATATCGCCATAAGGACCGGGCGCTACGCCGAAAGTGATGGTCTTTGAGTCGGCGGCATGCGCCAGGTTTAGACCGCTTGCCAGAAGCAGCGCCGCGCTTGCGATACGAAGGCCGTGACGGATTCCCATATATTCTCCCTGAGATAAATGTGTGCTGTTTTGCGGCGGGCCGATCGGTGCCGGACCGCTCCATAAGTCGCTGAAACGAAAACCGAGCGATTAAGATGGCACAAACTGCCGCAGGGAGTAATTGCGAAAAAGGAATAAGGAAAGCTGAAATGGGTATAAGTGGGGGGCTGAGCGTTTTCCTTTTAGGGCTGTGGCTGGTGGGAGGGGTTGGAGGGAAACAGAAATTGTGGAGGATTCGATTGATATGCAATTCACAAGGGATGTTTAGTTTGTATTGGCTTAAATGAAATCTGGAAAATTTCCTATATTAGCCTCAGTTAAATTTAACATTTTGCTTTGCAATAGGAGTGTAAGTTTTAAAATCTGTCGAGGACTAATTAATAAAAGATGTTATGTGGTCAATGTTTGTTATGGTATGACTAAGATGCGTAACGTATTTTTGAGTAGTAGCACCTCTGTAAAAAACAACAAGGAAATGACTATGCACAATGAGCATGATGTATTTATTGACGCTATACACACTAAAAAAAACTGAGAATCCTGTTCTATTCAGAAGAAGATGGGCGTTACATCGAGAGAGTCTGTGCGCCTATGGATTATGCTGCTGGAAAAAAAATCAAAGATGGTATCCCCCGCTACTGGGTTTGGGATTTTGAGAGCGATAAAGCTAACCATACATTGCCATTAAGATCAGAACGTATTGAATATATGACTGATACGGGTGAACATTTCGAACCTGCATCCTTTGTTTCATGGAGTCCAAAATGGGTAATCGATAGGGAATGGGGACAATATAGCTAATTTTTCACTTTTGTCTTGAAGCCGCTAAAAAGCGGCTTCATTTTTTTAATTTCTCAGGTGGGGTTTATGATAAAAGATTATTTACTGATAATAATGGAAGATTCCTCATTATCTAAGGTTGTATTTGAAAATTTCTCACTCAAACTATTACCTCGGTGATAGTTAGTGTTCTTGTATATTAGCAATCAACACGATTAATCCAGGAACCTCTGGCACGTCAGTTATCCACTTCTCGCTCATTTCTATCCTAAGTTACTATTTTTCAGGCGATGTTATACCTGAAAGGGCCGTAACCAGCCCCCAGTGCAGTATGCAGGCAATTGGTGTAAAAGATCAGCCTAGAGTATTAAATAGAAATAAATCACCAACCACTCCTGCTGATAGTACCTGAGGGAATTAAGTTTGCTTGCGATCACCACCTAGGAATATTCTGATCCCCATTCTGCCTGTTGCCCTAAAAATGCGCTACGATAGCCGGGTATACCTTTTTCAAGGACAGGGAGAGAAAGAATGGCATATCTTACCGTCAGGGGCGTCAAAAGCTATGCCGCCGACCGTGACGTCAGTTTTGATCTCAGCAGTAAAGTTACACTTATTTACGGCCAGAACGGCTCAGGTAAGTCGACCGTGTCAGGCTATTTTTACGACCGTCACGCAGACCAATACCGGCATTGCACATTTAGCAGTTCGGGAGTAGATCATTTCCTCGTGTTTAATCAGGAATACATCGACAGCCGTTTCGGTAAAACTGACTCGCAGCCGGGTATTTTTACGCTCAGCGAGAAAAATCAAGGGCTACAAGACGTCATAACGAAGAATCAGAAGCAGAGTGCAAAAATTGCTACAGAACTAGAAGGAATTACAGCTGGCATTAGTAAAAGACAGCAAATGCTGGAAACCGTCAAGGATGACTGTGCCAGAAAGATGTTTGCCCGTACGGTAAATGACCGTAACAGGCTTGGGGGGTTTCTTGAGCGTGCAAAGCAGACAAGAAGCTTTTATGAGCGCATGCTGTCAACGCCTGTGTCGGAGTTACAGACCACCACAGAGACTCTGGAAGAAAAGTGGCATTTGCTCAGTAAAAGTGAAGGTACTCAAGTTGATGAACTGATCATGGTGTCGATTTCCGGGCCTGGAGCCAATGTCACAGAGCTGATGTGCACCCCCATAGTACCGGCAAATAGCACGCAGTTTTCCGCTACTATCGCCCATCTAGGTAATGCCGACTGGGTTCATAAAGGCTCCGGATATATTGAGGGCAGCATCTGCCCATTCTGTCAGCAAGTGTTTGATTCGGAGCATTTCGCAACAGAAATAGGCAAAATGTTTGATGCATCGTATCAAGATGTCCTGAAAACACTCTCCGCTTCGCAGGAGCAACTGGCGCAAGATTACAAGAGGCTTGAAGACTTTGAACGCCGCGTCCTTGTCCATGCCTTCGCTGGCCATAACAGCAGTCTTCATGCTTTGACAGAATCTTTGAAAAAGAGCGTGGAGCTACAACTCCAACAAGTGCTTAATAAAGTTAAAGAACCCTCACAGATAATTTTACTGGAAAACAAGCAGGACATTTATGCGCAGCTGTCTGATGAGGTTAATGCTCTTAACGCCCGCGTGGCGGAAAATAACCGCCTGGCAGTAAACTTTCGGGAGGAAAAACGGCGTCTGGCTGCGGAGGTGCACGGCCATCTGCGAGCGCGTTGCGAAGAGTACCTTGCAGAACAAGACGCTCAGCATAAGGAAATCCGTGCTCACCTTGTGCAGCTGACAGAGCAGCATGACATCCTGTTTGCTCAGAAACGCGCTCTTGACGCAGAGTCGTCCATGCTTACTGGCCAGCTTTCAGAGATCCAGCCAACCATCGACGTCATCAACGCCAACCTTAAACTTCTCGGCATTACCGGCTTTGAGATTTTCTGCCACGACAGTGAACTCAAGCGGTATCGACTGCGGCGCGGCAGTGAACCGCGAGAGGAGGCGGTATTTCGCTCCCTGAGTGAGGGCGAAAAAACCATCATTGCCTTCCTTTACTTTCTTGAGTCCTGCACCGGCAGCGTCACGCCAGAGGCCATTCCGACAGACAAAAAACTCATCGTTATTGATGATCCGATCTCCAGCCTGTCACATAATTACATTTATGAAGTCGCTGCGCTCATCAAACGAAAAATCATTACTCCAGCGATAGCAAAACACGTGGTGATTCTGACGCATAATATGTTCTTCTTTCAGGAAATTATTCTCAATAGCGGCCGTCTGCAGGACAACCGGTCTGCTCCAACAAACTGGTCGCTTATGCGCATCGTTAAAGGCGAGCATAGCGATTGCGTTGCGCTGTCCATGCATGAAATGCTCAACGATTACCAGGCACTATGGCAGACACTAAAGGACGTAAGGGACAGCAAAACCCAGCCGATCGTGCTTTTCAACACTATGCGCAATATTCTTGAATACTACTTTAGCTTCGCCTGCAAGCAAGAGAAGCTCAGGGCTGCGCTGGAAATGCTGGCAGCACAGCATTCAGACGCTGGAGAATATGACTCGTTTTATCGCGCCATCAACCGGCATTCCCATTCAGACGGAAGAAATATTCTTCAAACCGGCATCGTGGATAAAGAGCGCTACTTCGATATGTTTAGAAAAATCTTTAAACAAACTGAGGACGAGGAGCATTACGCGGCGATGATGGGAGAAGAAATGCAGCAGGAGCAATAAAGGCGCCAAGAAAAAATGTCATCACCTGCGGGCACCATTCACTTAACGGGTCGGAAGCGAGCGCATGTGTTTACGCACATGCTCTACGCGACCGAAGCGAAAACGAACGTACCGTATAACGGGCACAATTTTCGGCTTCATGCTGGGCCTTCCTTTTACAATCCGGCTACTGCCGAAAGTCCCTGTAACGATTTACAGGCGGTAAAAAGCTTAGGGAGGAACGCCCGAGGTGATGACTGGGCTGATTATACCATCACGAGGTAGGGGAGCAATGCTAAATCCTTACAGAAAATAGATTTAACAAATGCAAAAAATGTTAAGCTCTGCTTTATACTGCAAGAACGTTTACTAATCCTTTAGGCAAACGTTTACCAACCCTCCGTTGAAAAATTTCAGGTAACTTAGGTTATTACGAATTGACGCTAGCCTTTTTCAATATCTGCATCTCCCTCTTAGTCGGTTGGAGAGTCCATGCTACCGCAATTCAATGCCAGCTGCGGATAAAATTAGATTCCCCCACTACTTTTCTTCTTGTGTGCACATAATTGTCTGATAAAATCTGGATGTAAAAATAAACAATTTAAAGATGGGATAAAAGCATGACAATGATTGATTTATATAGACGGAATGTTGAGCGTAAAAGAGATGAAATCGCGCGCTTGATTGCCCAGAAGGCTAAAGAGTATGTAAAAATAACAAACTTAAATAATAAAATTCAATCTGCAACAAAACAAATGAACTCATCGAAATCCTTAACAACGATTAGCAACAGGCAAAAGGAAATATATAGGCATCAAGTAGATATATCTAAAGTTGAAAAGAGAATTTCAGAATTTGAATCCAAGATAGCCAAAAAGAATAAAGAATTACAAGCTGACCAAAGAAAAATGGATGATGAGGAAATTAAAGAATACAAAAAACGCCAACAGCTTCAAGATAAATTTCAGCGTAAGCAAACTAAGGTACTAAGCACTGTCAATAAAAAGTTATCGGAGCACTCTAATATGATAAAAAATTTAAGTGAATTACCTAAAGAAATAACGGTGTTGTTTCTTGCTTCAAATCCACAAGATCAAGGACAATTAAGATTAGATGAAGAAGTTCGTTCTATAAAAGAAATGATTACAAAATCACGTCATCGTGATGCAGTAAAATTGGAATCATGCTGGGCAGTTAGACCTGGTGACATTCTACAGCATATGAATGAATATATGCCAACAATTGTACATTTTAGTGGACACGGAAGTTTCAATGATGAATTAGTCCTTATGGATAACAACGCCAATACTAAGTTAGTCTCGCTTGAGTCTATTGTTCAGGCAATGAGTGTTGCAAATGACAACTTAAGATTAGTGTTTTTCAATACATGTCACTCAAAAAAACAAGCTAATAAAATGGTTGAACACATCGAATTTGCCATTGGAATGAGTGACTCAATTACAGATGAGGCTGCGAGGATCTTTTCCGCACAATTTTATTCATCTTTAACTTTTGGCCTTTCTGTTGAAAGATCGTTTAATCAAGCGAAAGCAGCTTTAATGCTAGAAGATATCCCAGAACAGGATACACCAACTCTTTTCATGAAATCTGGTTGTGATGCAGCTAATACATACATTATTGCACAGTTAGATTAATCAATGCTCTTAATAAATATTTAATTTGCTCAACATGATTCATTTTTCGGCATGTAGAGCAAATTAAACTCAATAAAAAAATCCTAATGTCCGCTCCTCGCTGGTAGCAAATCGTCAACCCATCCATGCTCACAACAAAATACTGCCGCCTAACTTCTAATCAAACTTACCTTTCTTCTCCCTCAAGGAAAAGGTGCTTTAAAAGGCACAGGTAAATCAATGCCGCCTCCCCTTGCCACCACTTCGCCCTCTATCACCTTCCACCCGTCCAATACCGGAGCCAACCACGGCGCTTTCAAATCTTCGGCCAGTACAAAAAAACATCTCATACAGCATCAGCATTATCGTCAGCGCCGCGCGGTATCCGTACAGGGTTTTGGAATCTGTTGCGACAGGGCTGCGAGGCATAATTTCAAGAAAGAGAATACAGGAAATTAAATTCTATAACCGGGAGCTTATTCATTGATCCATTAATAAATCCCCCAAGTAATGGAACCTGTATTTCCTTTTACTTAGCACCTCAAATAACCAGCATGGTTCAATAAACTTAACATTAGGAACTTTCATGCTAAAAAGTGGTGTTATCACTGCCATTCTGAATAGTATGATAAAAAACCCTTAACAGCATAAAGCCAATGAATTTATGGCGTATTCCGGTCACTTAATTTATCAAAATAATGCAAGACGGCACGGCATGTCACGTGGGATGGCGACGCCGGGTATTTATTACTGGTTTTATCAAAAAGTCCGTAATCGTGGTCCGTGGGACTACAAACAATTTAATCCGCTCTTTGCGGCCTTCGGCAACTTCAATTTTGTTGCGGCCGGCATTCCCCCGGAAATTCTTTTGCAGGGGGCCGGTTTTGCACAATCGCGGGCTGGTACGTCTAAAGATATTTGGGGCAAGTGGTATGAAAAACCGCCTTACGGCGATGACCCTACGGATCAGCGCAATATCAGAGAAGGAATTGAGTATGCCATTCAGAACGGCTATTAAATGGCTGCATGGCCTGACGACGCTCACGCTGCTGATTATTGTGGCCGGGTTTCTGTACCTGAACAGCAGCCGGACAGAAAGTCCGGACTTTTTAAAACGCGCCTCTCCGGTGAGCGAAAATACCTGGCTTTATATGACAGAGCAGAACAGCGGCGGGGCAACCGTATCGCTCATTTACCGTTATTATCTTTCGCCTGAATTAAAAGGTTCTGACGCTGATATAGCTATGAAGCTGAGTACTCAGCAGCCGCTCATCGTCGGGACAGGTACAATTACCGACATCAGGATTGATGAAAACAACATAATTAATGTGGGTTATAGCGGTAAAGTATTTTCAATTACCGACAGGGCAACACAAGTGGTCTTTCAGATGCCAACAAAGTAGAAAAATAACAAGCCCCCTTCCCTGCCAGAGGGAAAAGGGGCCTTTTAAACTCAACGCGGGATCAGTGAACCCCTGCCACCGGCTCACCCTCAATCATCTTTAGCCCGCCGGATGTCCGGACAAACCTCGGCGCTTTTAAGTCTTCGGCCAGCACAAAAATCATTTCGTACAGCATGCCGATCATTTGCTCTCTCTGTTCCGGCAGATCCTGATTGTTCAGCAGCGCTATCGTCAGCGCCACGCAGTATTGGCGCAGGGTTTCGGAATCTGTTGCAGGCGAGGTGCGGTAGTCGCTGGTTTCGCTGTCTTTTAGCGTCAGCTGCTCAATGAGATGCGCCGGCAGCGGCGCTTTCAGCACGCTTTTTAATACCTCCAGCCCTGCAAGCAGGCGGCCGCACAGCGCCATGCATTCGGTCAGATTATCGTTTTCAATCAAACCATCCGCGTACTGCCGGCAGATATCCAGCGCCTGGAAGAGATCCATCGCTGCGCCCTGCGGTTTTTTTAGCAGGGTTGCGATGCTGTCCGCAAATGCGGGTTGCCCGGGGGTGATTTCGTGGTGAGTCTGTGTGTTACCATCGGCGTTAGCCATAGCTGTTACCCTCTTAACGGTTGTGGTTAGCCCTCGTCTGGTGTTGCTGCACCTTTCGGGGGCGTTTTTTTCAGGGGTTTGCTTACCTGATTGTTTATTAATTGCGCTAATACTACTGGGTAACCTGCCAGTACTACAGATGAAAATTCAGGTGGATGTGCAGAATTCGAGGCGGATCGCAGGCTTGATGAAAAGCTTTGGGGAATTGCAGTTCAGGGCAGATCAGTTTGTGCTACCTGCCCCTTTTCGATTGGAAATTATTGCGCTGGTGAACCCGTTTCCTTTCGCCCGCAACGCTTTTTTTATCAGAGGGTAAATACCGTCCGGCAGCGGCTGTCATCCTCTGGCCAGGCCGCTTCCACTTCATGCAGCGGGCGTTGCCGGAACGGAATGGATAAATCGTTGTGCGCCGCCGCCTGCAGAAGTTCGCCGACAGAGGCTATCAGCCCGGCCTCGGAAACGCTGCCCAGCCCGCTTCCCATCAGCGTCAGCCCTGTCGAGCGCAACAGCTTGCCGTGCAGCGGAATTTCCTGGCCGCTGAGCGAACCAATCTGCACAAACCGCACGTTTTTCGCCGCGCCGGCCCACGGCCGCGTTCATGATTGCCAGCGCGCTCTGGCCCCAGAGATAATCCAGCACCACGTCAACGCCTTCAGCCATTAAGGCGGGTAATTCAGATGATAGGGCATCCAGCGTCAGGGTGACATCCGCTCCCTCGTGGCGCAGTTTTTCCAGCGCATCCCTGTTCCGGCCGGTGGCAATAATCTTACCGGCGCCAAGACAGCGCGCGATCCTGACGGCCAGCCCGCCCGATGTGCCGGTTGCACCGTTGATTAACACGGTTTCGCCTTGACGTAGCTGCGCCCGACGCGTTAACGCAGCCCAGGAGGACATGCCGGGATTGGCAATTGCCGCGGCGAGCACGGGATCGAGCGTTGCGGGTAAGGGCACGAAACCGTCGCGCGCCACCAGCGTTTTCTCCGCCATGCTGCCCCAGGGCATGTCAAACGTCAGGAAGTAGACCGGGTCGCCACTGGCGAGGTAGCCCGTACCGTCAATGCCGGGCACAAAGCGTTCGGCCGCCGTCGAGCTGTAATGCGTTCCCGCCGCGCGCGCTTTGACCAGCTGGCTTATCGCGGCGGCTTTAACGGTAATGACAACCTGCCGTTCACTGGCCTGAGGATCGGGAAACTCGCCGTATACCGGCATATCGCCGGCCTGATTAATCATCGCTGCCTTCATAGAGGGTCCACCTTTAGCTGACGGTTAATTATGTGTATAATGCACACATTATCCTTCACCTCAGACGGCGTCAATGAAAAGAGTGCAAAATACACATAACCGCGATAATTTTTCCGATCTGCACGATGCGCTACTCGCCCTTGTCGGGGCCTTTAACCGCCCGCAACGCGATGAATTAATGATTAAAGCGTCCACCATCCAGCTCGATCGCGCTTTGTTTCCGCTGTTGGTGCAAATCAGCCGCTTCGGGCCGATTGGCGTGGTCGAACTCGCAGACAGGGTGGGCCGCGATTACACGACGGTCAGCCGCCAGGTGGCGAAGCTGGAAGAGGCTGGCCTGGCAAAGCGGCAGAAAAACGCGAAGGATAAAAGGATCAACGAGGCCGCCATAACCCCGGCCGGCAAAGCGATGACCGATAAAATTGATGCGGCGCGGGAAAAAATCTATGAGAAGGTTTTTCTGCACTGGCGGGCGGAGGATCGCGTACAGCTGGAACGATTGCTCAGGCAGTTTGTTAACGACTTTACTTCGCCAGAGTGATGAAAAAAGAGGAATGAACCGCCATGCCTGACGCAGGCGGCTCCCGGGGCGGGTGAGCCTGCGCCCCCCGCCCGGCACGATTAGAAATCGTAACGCAGACGAACCAGGTTCATATCGCCCAGGTTGTCGCTGCTTGAGGTGAACACGTGTTCGTAGTCAACACGGAAACCGTAGTCCAGCTGGAAGCTCACGCCCACGCCGTTATCGATGCGCTGGTAGTCGCGACCGTTAGCGTATTCGATGCGATCGCCCATCACGTATGGCTGTACGGTTTTCAGCGCGTACTGGCCAACCGGCAGGGTGTAGCCCGCGAAGTATTCCACGCCCCAGGCATCGCCCGCGAAGTAGTTGTTCACGTCGACCTTTTTGGTGGTCATGAAGTTCTGATACCAGCCGCCGCCGACGCTGAACGTCCAGGCATCCGGCTTCCAGCTCAGCGCCGTACCGAGGATGTTCTGATCGTAGGTTTTGCTGTCGCCGTTGCCTGGGTTGCGCATGTCAGCACGGGTGTAGTTCCACGCCGCGCCCCAGGTCAGGTCATGGGTCAGGTGGTAATCCACGCCCAGCGAGCCGCCGCCATTGCGCTTGTAGCGCAGGCCGTTGCCCGGCAGGTATTCGCCGTCTTCAAACAGGTAAGAGGCGTAAACGTCGGCATCGCCAAAGCTGTTTTTGTATTTCAGCATCTTGCGTGAACGGTAGGTGCCGTCATAGTCGCCGTTAATACCGTTGCCCGACGCCTGGCCGACCATGTCGTAATCCCAGATATCGGTTTTCGCGCCCACCACGTCGTAATAAACGCTGTTTTGCTGGCCGAAGGTTAAGGTTCCCCAGGTTTTGCTTTTCAGCCCGGTATACAGCATACGGCGGGAAGTATCGTTCGCGCCTTCGGCATAATGGTTATCCCAGTCGAATACCGCCGGAATATTTACCCCCAGCTCGTAATAGCTTATCCAGCTAATATCATCAAACAGATAATAATCGGCCGCGAAACGCAAACGCGTCCCGCCGTCAAAGCCATTGCGTTTATAAGAAGTCTTATCGCCGTCACCGCTCATCATATTGAACTGCGGACGAATACTGCCGCCGAAGGTGAAATTCAGGCGGCTTAATGGATTACCCGCCTGGGGATCCTGTTTTAATAAGGTGATTTCTGCATTGGCCGCAAAAGAAGTCATCCCCAACAGCAGGCCTGCTCCCACAAGCCCTGGAAGCACGCGCATATTATTTTTCATGAATAAACCTTAGTCACCATTTTTATAAGCGGGGGGATATTACAGTTTATTTATTGCACCGGGCGAGGAATTTTTAATGATTCGTGCGGTTAAACGGGCGTGTATTCCTTAATAGGTATTATAAAAAATAAACAATAAGTCGCTAAATATGTTTTAGCGCAAAGAAAAGCGAAATATAACAAAGTTTATAACGCTATTTTCTGGCGGGATGCAAAGAGGGATTTCTCCCCCTTTGCGACAGGCTCAGGCAACAAACTGACGGAACAGGGCTTTGCCTTTCAGCAGGCGGCTTCCCAGCCAGCCGCCGCACAGGGAAAGAAGCAGCGCGCCGGCGGCCGGCAGAATGAGCCACAGCCGCCAGTCCGGCTCCCAGGGGAAATCAAATACCCTGGTCTGCAGCATGCCCAACGCGGTTTCCGCGCCTACCGCCGCCACCAGCCCGGAAACCAGGCCGAGCACGGCGAATTCGCACCACAACGTGGTTCTCAGCAGCCGTTTTCCGGCCCCCAGCGTGCGGTAGACCACCAGCTCCTGATGGCGCTGGCGCATGCCCACCTGCACCTGGGCCCAGCAGCAGCAGCACGCCGCAGGCGGTGACCAGCACCACCATCACCTCCAGCGCGCGGCTCACCTGCTCCAGCACCTGCCCTACCTGGCGCAGGATGGCGCCGATGTCCAGCAGGCTCACCGTCGGGAAGGTGCGGTTCAGCTGCGTCAACAGGCCGTTGTCCCCTTCCCAGCGGAAGCTGGTCAGCCAGCTTTGCGGCTGGTTATCCAGCGCGCCCGGCGGGAAGATGAAATAGAAGTTAGGCCGCAGGCTCTCCCAGTCGACTTTGCGCAGGCTGGTAACCTTCGCCGAGAAATCCTGGGTGTCGCCCATAAAGGTCACGGTATCGTTCAGCCCGATGTTCAGCCGCTTCGCCACGCCCTCATCCATTGAAACCTCGCCCGCTTTCGGCGGCCAGCTGCCCGCCAGGATCGGGTTGTGCTCCGGCTTCTGGCTCTGCCAGGTCAGGTTCAGCTCGCGGTTTAACGCCTCGTCCGGGTTGCCCTCGGTGGAGTTGCCGTTTATCGCCGTCATGCGCGCCCGCACTATCGGGTAGAACAATTCAGGCGCGACCTTGTGCTGCGCTAAAAAATCTTTGACCGGCGCTACCTGCTCGCTGGCGATATTGAGCAGGAAGTAGTTCGGGCTTTCAGGCGGGAGCTGCTGCTGCCAGCGGTCGAGCAAATCGCCGCGCAGCACCAGCAGCAGGGCCAGCAGCATAAACGACAGGGAAAACGCCGCCAGCTGGCTTAACGTGGCCCCCGGCTGGCGCAGCAGGCGGTTGACCGCCAGGCGCAGCGCGAGGTTCTTTACCGTCAGCTTTTTAAGGATTTTCAGCACGCCCCAGCCCAGGATGCCGCAAAGCGCCGCCAGCATAACCGTGCCCGCAAGCACCGCCCACAGCAGCATGCTTGCGCCCATCAGCCACGCCAGCAGCACAACGACAACGACGGCGGCGATCGGCAGATAAAACTTCAGCGGCCAGACGTTAGCCACCGCGTCGCGGCGCAGCACGCGCAGGGGCTGGGTCGCCAGCAGCAGGCGGTAAGGCCGCAGCCCGACCAGCAACGAAATCACCACCATCGACCCCACCGCCCAGAGCCAGGGCCACAGGCTCGCAGGCGGCAGCGCCGCAGGCAGCACCGGTTTTAACAGGCGCATCAGCGCCGCTTCAAATACCAGCCCGGCCGCGCCGCCGGTCACCGCCGCAAGCGCGAGCACCATTATCCACTGGCCGATAATAAGCTTGCGCAGCGCCGCCCTCCCCGCCCCGAGCGTTTTCAGGATGGCGACCAAATCATAACGGCTGCGGCAGTAGTGGTTCATCGCCACCGCCACGGCGGCCACCGCCAGCAGCAGCGTCAGCAGGGCGGAGAGCAGAAGAAACTGCTGCGAGCGCTGGAGAGATTTCCCCAGCGCGCCGTCGTCCTGCTCCATGCCGGACCAGCGCTGTTCCGGTTTCAGCTTCGGCAGCAGGTAGTTTTCGTAGGCTGTAATCTGGCGCGGCGTGCCGCCAAATTTGTAGCGCCAGGAGATGCGGCTGCCCGGCTGCACCGCCCCGGTTTTTTCAACGTCCGCCAGGTTCATCAGCAGGCGGGGCGCCATCTGGAACGGGTTGAAGCCGGAGTCAGGCTCTTGCACCACCTCCCCGGCAATTTTTAACGTGGCATCGCCCACGTCAATCGTCTCGCCGACTTTAAGGTTCAGCAGCGCCATCAGACGCGGCGCGAGCAGCACGCTGCCCGGCTCCGGCTTCAGGCCGGGCGGATTCGTTTCCAGCTCGCCGTACATCGGATAAACGGCGTCGACCGCTTTTACGCTCGCCAGCTGGGGCGTGTCGCCCGCGAAGGTCATGGTGGCGAAGGTAAGCTGCCTGCCGACCTTCAGGCCGTCTTTACGCGCCTGCTCCAGCCACGCTTCCGGTACGGCGCGTGCGCTGCGTAACGCGCGATCGCCCGCCATAAAGTCGCGGCTTTGTTGGCTAAGCCCCTGCTCCATGCGGTCGCTTATATTGCCCAGCGCCAGCACGCAGGCCACCGCCAGGCTCAGGGCCAGCCAGACGATCAGCAGCGAGGGCGAGCGCCATTCGCGCCAGAACCAGCGGGCAATCATGCTTCCTCCCACAATTTGCCTTCGCGCAGGCGCAGACGGCGGTCGCAGCGGGCGGCCAGCTGCTCGTCGTGAGTGACGAGGATAAGCGTGGTGGCGAAGTCGCGGTTAAGGGAGAAGAGTAAATCGGCGATGCGATCGCCGGTTTGCCTGTCCAGGTTGCCTGTCGGCTCATCGGCAAACAGCACGGCCGGCCGCCCGTTAAAGGCCCGCGCCAGGGCAACGCGCTGCTGCTCGCCGCCGGAAAGCTGCGCCGGGAGGTGATCCAGGCGCTCGCCCAGCCCGAGCTGTTCAAGCAGGGCTTTGGCCTGCGCCCGGCTGGCCGCATCGTTTTCACCGCGCAGCAGCGCCGGCAGCTCCACGTTTTCCAGCGCGTTTAAGGTCGGCACCAGCATGAAAGACTGGAATACAAAGCCGACGTTTTTGGCGCGCAGGGCCGCGCGGGCCTCTTCGTCCATGCTGTGCAGCGGCTGCCCGCAGAGGTGCACCTCCCCCTCGCTGCCGTCGTCCAGCCCGGCCAGAATCGCCAGCAGGGTGGATTTCCCCGAACCGGACTCGCCGATTAGCGCGATGGTCTGCGCCGGTTTGACAACCAGCTCAACTCCGGTGAGGATGGAGAGCCGATGTTCCCCCAGACCTACGGACTTACTAAGATGATGAACTTCAACAATGTTTTCCGCTGGCATTTGCCCTTCCTGTTTCTGGCTTTGATGACCTTCCGTGCCGCCGCGGCGGACACGTTGTTGATTCTGGGTGACAGCCTGAGCGCCGGATACCGCATGTCTGCGACCGCCGCCTGGCCTGCGCTGCTGGACTCGAAATGGCAGCAGCAAAATACCAGAGTGATTAACGCCAGCATCAGCGGCGACACCGCGCCGCAAGGGCTGGCGCGTCTGCCTGCGTTACTGAAACAGCACCAGCCGCGCTGGGTGCTGATTGAGCTGGGCGGCAACGACGGCCCTGCGCGGGTTCCAGCCGCAGGCCATCGAGAAAAGTTTGCGGCAGATAATCACCGCGGTGAAGGCGGCAAACGCTCAGCCGCTGCTGATGCAGATACGGCTGCCGGTCAACTACGGCCGGCGGTATAATGAGACATTTAGCGCTATTTATCCGCAGCTTGCCAAAGAGTTTGATATTCCTCTGCTGCCCTTTTTTATGGAGGAGGTCTATCTGAAACCACAATGGATGCAGGATGACGGCATTCACCCTAACAGTGACGCTCAGCCTTTTATCGCCGACTGGATGGCGACCCGTCTGGCTCCATTAGTTAAACATGACTCATAAAGATTCGGGGTCCCGCACGGGTAAAGTTATGCAAAAATCCATCTTAATTACAGGTTGTTCCAGCGGTATTGGCCTTGCCTGCGCAAAAGAGTTGCAGTCGCTCGGCTACCGCATTCTGGCGGCCTGCCGCAAACCTGAAGATGTGGAACGTATGAATCAGGCCGGCTTTACCGGCGTGCTGCTAGATCTCGACTCGCCGCAAAGCGTGGAGCGAGCGGCGGCGGAGGTCATCGCGCTGACCGGCAACCGCCTGTATGGCATCTTCAACAACGGCGGCTACGGCGTTTACGGGCCGCTGCAAACCCTTTCCCGCGAACAGCTGGAGCAGCAGTTTGCCACCAACCTTTTCGGCGCGCACCAGCTGACCATGCTGCTGCTGCCCGCCATGCTGCCGCATCGCGAAGGCCGCATCGTGATGACCAGCTCGGTGATGGGGCTTATCGCCACGCCGGGACGCGGAGCCTATGCCGCCAGCAAATACGCGCTGGAAGCCTGGTCGGACACCCTGCGCATGGAGCTGCACCACAGCGGGATTAAGGTCAGTTTGATTGAACCGGGCCCAATCCGCACAAAATTTACCGAGAACGTGAACCAGACCCGCGCGGACAGGCCGGTGGAAAATCCCGGCATCGCCGCACGCTTTACGCTTGGGCCAGAGGCGGTGGTGGAAAAAGTGCGCCATGCTTTTGACAGTGCAAAACCCAAATTACGCTATCCGGTGACGCTTGTCGCCCATGCGATGTCCTGGCTACGTCGCCTGCTGCCGGGCCGCGCGCTTGATAAAATTTTACGTGGTTGAGTTGAAGAGAAGCCAGCCGCCCCCATGTAAAAACAAATCTTTATAAGAGGGTAAGCCATGTCAGCTCAATATATTATCGATATCACCGAAGCGAACCTGCACCAGACCCTGGAGCAATCCGTCGCCACGCCGGTTCTGTTTTACTTCTGGTCGGCGCGCAGCCAGCATTGCGAAGAACTGACGCCGGTCCTGGACAGGCTCGCCGCGCAGTATCAGGGGCAGTTCATTCTCGCCAAAGTGGACTGCGACGCCGAGCAGATGGTCGCCTCCCAGTTTGGCTTACGCAGCATCCCCACCGTTTACCTGTTCCAGAACGGCCAGCCGGTGGACGGCTTCCAGGGGCCGCAGCCGGAAGAAGCGATTCGCGCCCTGCTGGAAAAAGTGCTGCCGCGCGAAGAAGAGCTGAAGGCTCAGGAAGCGATGCAGCTTGTGCAGGAAGGCAAACACGCCGAGGCGCTGCCGCTGCTGAAAGAGGCCTGGCAGCTGTCTAATCAGAGCAGCGAAATCGGCCTGCTGCTGGCGGAAGTGCAGATTGCGCTGAACCGCAGCGAAGATGCCGAAGCGGTGCTGAAAACCATTCCGCTGCAGGATCAGGACACTCGTTATCAGGGCCTGGTCGCGCAGATCGACCTGCTTAAACAGGCTGCCGATACGCCGGAGATCCAGCTTCTGCAGCAGCAGGTTGAGCAGGATCCCGACAACGCGCAGCTGGCAAGCCAGCTGGCGCTGCAGCTGCATCAGGTCGGACGTAACGAAGAAGCCCTTGAGCTGCTGTACACCCATCTGAAAAAAGATCTGGGCGCCGCCGACGGCCAGGTGCGCAAAATGCTGATGGAGATCCTTGCCGCCCTTGGCACCGGCGACGCGCTGGCCTCTAAATATCGCCGTCAGATTTATTCTCTGCTCTACTGATAGCTAAAGCAGCTGGTAAGTTTATAATTAACTCCTGTACGGAATCTGCAAAAGGAGCCGGCAGGGGTTTAACACCAGAGGCAATTTTTATTTATATTCCACTACGTTGCCATTTCCCTTCAAAATATAAGTTCCATCGTATACGGTGAACGCAATTCCCAGATTTTCACTTTTATCGACTGAAAATACGGCGTCCTTTTCAATGCAGTTTTCTTTTGTTTTCATATCATGAAAGCACAGCCTGTCATATTTCCCTTCTTCTTTATAACCATCGCCGAACAACCAAAAGGTAATAGTAAAATTCCCGTACGAAGCGGGTTTAGGGATAGCATATTTTTCTTTAAGAAAATCTTTATTTTTCAGCCACCAGTTGATTTTCCCCCGGTCGGTAAAAGGGAAGTTTTTTACCAACACATCACTGTAATTGTTTCGCTGATGAACAGCGATAATTTCCACCGGACGCAGCGACAACCAGAGGAAGTAAACGAGCAGAGCGCAGCCTGCCAGCACAAAGGATATTTTACTCATTCTACTTTTCACTACGCTCTCCGGTAATCTCTACAGTAGCTTCCATATTGGTCATAAAGGGCTTAAAACCAAACTGGTTGTACCGTTGCAGTACAAACCAGATACGGAAAATACGGAGCTGGTTAAATTTAATTTTTGAAATATCGATGCTATCAAGGCCAAAGTGATCCTGTACTTTATAATGCACAACGGCACGATAGCGCTCGTTATCTATATGCAGTGATTTTATAGTGATATGCGTTGCCCACGTATCGTGTACGGTAATCCCCATTCCGTTAAAATTATCCTGGAATCGGTCAAATTTAGATAATCTTCCTCCGAGAATAGCATCCATTAATTCATCTTTATTTTCATATGGATAGCCTTTCTGTAACCAATCTATGTTTTTGTTAAAGATTTTTTTCATTCGCAGCAATGTACTGTTATCTGTTCCGTCATTAATAAGATGCTCTTTCAAAGCCCTGTTTAGCGCCATATCGCGAAAAGGTGAACCGTTGCCATGTTGCATATGGTTGATCATCTTTTCAATCAGATACCTGTAAGGGCCGTAAACGGCAAATGAACGGGATAAATAACGGAATTCATCAAAAAGGATTCGGGCGCATTGCTGGCGAGTAACCTTTTCGCCCCCTATCCGGCTATCAGAAATACCTGACCACGGATGATTAAAAGGCGTCATTTTCGTTAACGTGTAAGGATCAACTTTGCTGGAAACATCAAATAAACGAAAATGCGATTTTAATTGTTCTTCGGTTAAGTCACCGCAACGCATATCGCCGGCGTTGTAATCGTCCATCCCTTTTTGCGTTCTGAATATGGTGCAGGGAAGCTGTAGAGCGGCCATCGTAATACATTCCTTGTATAAGATTTCACTGTCGTCTTCGCGAGGGAGGGTATGCCACGACGAGCAGCTGTGTAAATATTGCGCAGCACCCTGCGCCTGAATTCAGATTTTTGACCGGCTTAATACAGGATGTAATAACGAAGCCGCCTTTTTCGCGCATTTAACCCGCCCTGAATAGCGTTAACCCGTCTCTTTTATCCGGCATGCAGAAGTCGCTGAATGTTTGCGCGCCAGCGAGTAAACTAACAGTAAAACAACCAGGAGGTTTTTGATGCTAATCGTGATTCCCGTACTCATCCTCGTCGCGCTGATAATCGTCGGCGCCGGGGTAAAAATCGTCCCTCAGGGCTACCAATGGACCGTGGAGCGCTTTGGCCGTTACACCAAAACCCTGATGCCGGGCTTAAGCCTTGTGGTGCCGTTTATGGACCGCATCGGCCGTAAAATCAACATGATGGAGCAGGTACTCGATATCCCTTCCCAGGAAGTGATTTCCAAAGATAACGCCAACGTCGCCATCGACGCGGTGTGTTTTATTCAGGTCGTCGACGCGCCGCGCGCGGCTTATGAAGTCAGCAATCTTGAGCTGGCCCATTATCAACCTCACCATGACCAACATCCGTACCGTGCTCGGCTCTATGGAGCTTGACGAGATGCTGTCCCAGCGTGACAACATCAACACACGCCTGCTGCATATCGTGGATGAAGCCACCAATCCCTGGGGCATCAAGATCACGCGTATCGAGATCCGCGACGTGCGCCCGCCGGCTGAACTGATTGACGCGATGAATGCCCAGATGAAAGCTGAGCGAACCAAACGCGCCTATATCCTCGAAGCCGAAGGGATCCGCCAGGCGGAAATCGTCAAGGCCGAGGGGGAGAAGCAGTCGAAGATCCTGAAGGCCGAAGGTGAACGCCAGTCGGCGTTCCTGCAGGCGGAAGCCCGCGAACGTAGCGCCGAGGCGGAAGCGCGGGCTACGCAGATGGTTTCCGAAGCCATCGCCAAAGGCGATATTCAGGCGGTGAACTACTTCGTGGCGCAGAAATATACCGACGCGCTGCAACAGATTGGCTCGGCGAATAACAGCAAAGTGGTGCTGATGCCGCTGGATGCCAGCAGCCTGATGGGCTCTATTGCCGGCATCAGCGAACTTATCGCGCAAAGCGGCAACGAGCGTAAAAAATGATCGCCTTACTGCTTACCCATCCGCACGTCTTCTGGCTGACGCTGGGCGGCCTGCTGCTGGCGGCGGAAATGCTCGGCGCCAGCGGCTACCTGTTGTGGAGCGGCGTGGCGGCGGTGGTCACGGGCCTGCTGGTGTGGATTTTGCCGCTGGGCTGGGAGTGGCAGGGCGTAAGCTTTGCCCTGCTGACGCTGGTGGCGGCCTTTCTCTGGTGGCGCTGGCTGTCGTCCCGCAAACAGCAGGAGCCGGGCGACGTGCTGAACCAGCGCGGACACCAGCTGCTGGGGCGTCATCTGCGTCTGGAGACAACTTTAGTCAACGGACGCGGGCATATACGGGTGGCCGACAGCTCCTGGCCGGTGATGGCGGACAGCGATTTGCCGGCGGGCACGGAAGTCGTGGTGGTTGCCGTCGAGGGCATCACGCTGAAAATACGGGCGCTTTAACCTTCTTCGCGGGTGCGCTTAGATTATTCGCCCTGTCCTAACGCGTGCGGCAGCAGCCGGCAAGGTTGTCGATAATCGGGCAGTCGGCGCCGTCGTCGCCAGGGCAGGAGTCCGCAAGCGCCAGCAGCTGTCGGCGCATCGCCTGCAGCTCGCTGATATGGTTTTCAATTTCCGCCACTTTTTGCAGGGTTCTGGTTTTCACGTCCGCGCTATGGCGCGCGGGGTTGTTAAACAGGTTCACCAGTTCGCGACACTCTTCCAGATTAAAACCTACCTGGCGCGCCTGGCGCAGCAAGGTAAGCTCATCAAGGTGTTTTTGCGTATAGGTCCGGTAGCCGTTTTCGGAACGAAACGGCGCGGTCACCACCCCCTTCTCTTCGTAAAAACGGATAGCTTTACTGGTTAACCCGGTTTTTTTCGCCACGTCGCTGATATTCATCTTTTCCCCTCGCCGCCCGGCTTTTTTAACTTGCGCATCTCTATTGTAAGGGCTGTGAAGCAGGAACCAACCTGTCCTGAACATTTAGCCTGGCGTAAACAAAATAACCTCATTAACTCAAAGGGTTAGTTTTGCAGGCTTATTTTTTAACTGTGATACTCATCACAAAAAAATGCTTAC
Organism: Dryocola mayonis; assembly: GCF_051307045.1. Lineage (NCBI taxonomy): Bacteria > Pseudomonadati > Pseudomonadota > Gammaproteobacteria > Enterobacterales > Enterobacteriaceae > Dryocola > Dryocola mayonis. Next base: position 1,086,358 of record NZ_CP150452.1, on the reverse strand, counting down.
GCACCGTGAGAAATTGACCTGCATCAAAGATGCATTTCCTTTACACCTTAAACGCTGGACGCCGGGCCGTGCGATTTTATATAAATGCAAATGATAGTGATTATCATTAATAATAAGGTTTGCATTTATGATGACAAGGACTTGCCAGGGGCGGTTTACGCTTACCGCTCTGTCGATTTTTATTGCCGGTGCCGCCGCCGCGCCTGCTGCCACAGCACAAACTCAGGCCGAAGGCGAAGATACGCTGGTGGTGACCGCCAGCCGTGCAGAAAGCAGCCTCTGGGAAAGCCCGGCAACCCTTCAGGTGCTTAACCGGGAGAAGCTGGAAACCTCCACCAGCACCGCGATTGCAGACGATCTGCAGGATATTCCCGGCGTTGAAGTCACCGATAACGCGCTGGCGGGGCGCAGGCAGATCCGCATCCGCGGCGAGGCCTCCTCCCGCGTGCTGATCCTGATCGACGGCCAGGAGGTGACCTACCAGCGCGCCGGGCAAAACTACGGCGCGGGGCTGCTGATTGACGAATCCGCCCTCGAGCGCATCGAAGTGGTCAAAGGCCCCTACTCCGTGCTTTACGGTTCGCAGGCGATCGGCGGCGTGGTGAACTTTATCACCAAAAAAGGGGGCGACAAGCCGCTCGGCGGCCTGGTCAAAGCGGTTTACAACTCCGCCACGGCGGGCTGGGAAGAGTCGGCCGCCGCCTGGGGCAGCATCGGGCAGCTCGACTACCGTCTTAACGGCAGCTATTCCGATCAGGGCAACCGCGATACGCCGGACGGGCGCCTGCCGAACACCAGTTTCCGCAATAACGGGCAGGGATTATGGCTGGGGTACAATATCGATCGCCAGAAAATCGGCCTGAGCCTCGATCGCTATAAGCTTGCCACCCAGACCTGGTTTGAGGACGCCGATAACCAGTACGACGCTTTCAGCGTGAAAATTCCAAAGCTTGAGCGCGAAAAGATCGGTCTGTTTTATGACTATGACCTCGACGGCGAGCTGCTGAAAAAAATCCATCTCGACGCCTATAACCAGACGATCGCGAGGACGTTTGAAAATGAAGTGGCGACCACCCAGCCGATCCCAAGCCCGGCGATCCAGGCGCTGAGCGTGCGCAATCAGACCCGCAGCAACGACAAGCAGTACACCCAGGGCGTGACGCTGCAAAGCGACTTCTCATTGCCTGCCGACAACAGCCTGGTCGTCGGCGCGCACTATCAGCATGACAAAGTTAAGCAAAACTCAACCGGCTATACGCGGCAGACCGCGGCGACCGGCTTCTTTGACACCGAGACCTGGACGCGCGGGTATAACGAATCGGAACAAAGCAATACGTCGATTTTTGCCCAGAACGACTGGAAGTTCGCCGATGACTGGCGCTGGACGCTCGGCGCCCGCCAGTACTGGCTCTCCTCTAAGCTCACCGGCAGCGATAACGCGACGACCAGCGTATCAGGCGTCGCCTACACCTCGCTGCCTTACGATTCCGCCCATGATAACGAGCTGGTCACCTCTACCGGCCTGCGCTACTCGGGCTTCGATAACCTTGAGCTTCGTCTCGCCTTTGCCCAGGGCTATGTCTTCCCGACGCTGAGCCAGCTATTTATGCAAACCTCGGCGGGCGGCGGAATAACCTACGGCAACCCGGGCCTGCAGGCCGAACACTCGAATAACTACGAGCTGGGCGCGCGCTATAACGGCAACCTGTGGGTTATCGATGGCGCGGTCTACTATTCCGCAGCCAAAGATTATATCGCCTCCGTCGCCTGCGCCGGCCAGGGCGTCTGTAACGGCAACGTGAACGCCTCCCGTAACGGCTATTACTTCTACGACAATATTGACCGCGCCAAAACCTGGGGTATGGAGCTGACCGCCGAATACAACGGCTGGGCCGTCTCCCCTTACCTGAGCGGCAATATTTTGCGCCGTCAGTATGAAAGCGGCGCGATCGCGACGTGGGATACCGGCGAACCGCTGCTTAACGGCCGCGCCGGCGTGAAGCACACCCTGATCCTCAACGCCCTGAACGTCACCTCCGATCTCTTCGTGCGTGCGGCCTCAGGCGCTTCGGATAAAACCAGCGCCAGCGAAATCCGCTATCCGGGCTGGGCCACGCTTAACCTCGCCTTTAACACCGAGTTCGGCCCACAGGATCGGTATCAGGTCAACCTGGCGCTCAACAACCTGACCGACAAACGTTACCAAACCGCGCACGAATCCATACCGGCGGCGGGCTTTAACGCGGCGGCGGGCTTCGTATGGAAATTCTGAGCATGAAAAAACTTTTCTGCGGATGCCTGATCTTCTGCGCCGCCGCCGTGGCGCAGGCCGGCGAGCGAATTGTGACGGCAGGCGGGTCGCTGACGGAAATTATCTATGCCCTTGGCGCGGGCGGGCGCGTCGCGGGGGTGGATGAAACCACCTCCTGGCCGCCGGAAACCGCATCCCTGCCGCATATCGGCTACTGGAAGCAGCTCAGCAGTGAAGGCATTTTGTCGCTGCATCCCGATACCTTTATCACCTGGCAGGACGCCGGTCCCGCCGTGGTGCTGGAGCAGCTTCGCTCGCGGAAGATAGACGTCATCACCCTGCCGCGGGTGCCGGCGACGCCTGAGCAGTTGTTCGCCAATATTCACACGCTGGCGAAGGCGCTCCACGTCGTGGAAAAAGGCGACGAGCTGGTGAATAACATTCGCCAGCGGCTCGAACAGGTGAAGCAGGCGAACCGCCGGCCCGTCCGCGCGATGTTTATCCTCTCCGCCGGCGGCAGCGCGCCGCAGGTGGCCGGTAAAGGCAGCGTGGCGGACGCCATTCTTACCCTTGCCGGGGCGCGCAACATCGCCACCCACGCGCAGTATAAAAGCTACGGCGCGGAAGCCCTTATCGCCGCCAACCCGGAGGTCATTATCGTGACCAGCGAAATGGTTCAGGGCGATATCTCCCGCCTTGGCGCCGTCGCGGGCGTCACCCATACCGCCGCCTGGAAAAACAAACGCATTATCGTCATCGACCAGGCGCTGATTCTGGGCATGGGGCCACGCGTTGCCGATGCCGTAGAAATACTGCATCGCCAGCTCTGAACAGACAGAAGGATTTGGTGTTTTAATGATTGTCACGACCTCAACAACACTCGATTTAAGCCCGCATTTTGCGCAGGCAGGCGGGCAGCCGTTTAAGGATCGCCACGCCACCATGCCCTGGCGCGGCGCGGCGCCGGTGGCGAAAGAGGCGCTGCAGAGTAGCTGGCAGGAGCTGATTAGCCGGGCCGCTCCCGCCCGCAAGCGGCTTGTCTATCTGCATATCCCTTTTTGCGCCACCCACTGCACCTTCTGTGGCTTCTACCAGAACCGCTATGAAGAGGATCGCTGCGCCAGCTATACCGATGCGCTGCTGCGTGAAATCGAAATGGAGGCCGACTGCGCATTGCATCAGTCGGCCCCGGTTCATGCGGTCTATTTCGGCGGCGGAACGCCCTCGGCGCTGTCGGCGCGCGACCTGGGACGCATCATTACCGCCCTGCGCGCGCGGCTGCCCCTGGCGCCGGACTGCGAAATCACCATCGAAGGGCGGGTGCTGAATTTTGATGATAACCGCATCGACGCCTGCCTGGATGCGGGCGCCAACCGTTTCTCCATCGGCATTCAGTCATTTAACAGCAAAATCCGCAAAAAAATGGCCCGCACCTCCGACGGCCCGACGGCGGCCGCCTTTATGGAAGGGCTGGTGCGGCGCGACCGCGCGGCGGTGGTCTGCGATCTGCTGTTTGGCCTGCCGGGACAGAACGCCGCCCTGTGGGGCGAGGATCTGAGAATTGCCCGCGAGATCGGCCTTGACGGCGTCGATCTTTACGCGCTCAACCTGCTGCCCCAGACCCCGCTAGGCAAAGCCGTCGCCGCAGAGCGCGTCGCCGTCCCTTCCCCCGCCGAGCGGCGCGATCTCTACCTGCAGGGCTGTGAGTTTATGGACGCCGCGGGCTGGCGCTGCATCAGCAACAGCCACTGGGCGCGCACCACCCGCGAGCGCAACCTTTATAACCTGCTGATCAAGCAGGGCGCGGATTGCCTGGCGTTCGGCTCCGGCGCGGGCGGCGCGGTGAACGGCTGGTCGTGGATGGTGGAGCGCAATCTTAACGCCTGGCACGAGTCCATCGCCGCCGGCAGAAAGCCGCTCATGATGATGACGCAGACCCAGGATCGCGGCTTTCAATGGCGGCACAGCCTGCAGGCGGGCGTCGAAACCGCACGTATCCCGCTTGATGAACTCACGCCCCGCGCGGCGGACCTTACGCCGCTGCTTGAACAATGGCGCCAGGCGGGACTGACAAAAGACGCCTCGACCTGCATGCGCTTAACCCGCGAGGGGCGCTTCTGGGCCAGCAACATTTTGCAGTCTTTACAGGAACTGATTGAGCAACTGAATACGCCACGCATCGTGGCCGATAAACCATAAAAGGAGTCGTTGATGAGCCATGTCTCTCTTAAGGATTTTTTAAAAACCGAGCCGGATGGCACCCTTGAAGCCATTGCCGGGCGGTACGGCGTCACGCTGCTGGAGGTGGTGAAAAACCTGCCTTCGCATACGCTGGCGGAAGGCGATAAGTTCGATACCGTCTGGGATAGCGTGTGCGAGTGGGGCAACGTCACGACCCTTGTGCACACGGCCGACGTGATTCTGGAGTTCACCGGCGAGCTGCCTTCCGGCTTCCATCGCCACGGCTATTTCAACCTGCGCGGCAAGAAGGGGATGACGGGCCATATCAAAGCGGAAAACTGCACGCATATCGCACTGGTCGAACGCAAGTTTATGGCTATGGACACTGCCTCTATCCTCTTTTTTAACGCCGCGGGCAGCGCGATGTTTAAAATTTTCCTCGGACGAGACGAACACCGCCGGCTGCTAACGGAGCAGGTCAACGCGTTTCGTCTTCTGGCACACACCCTTAAAGAGGCAGGCGAATGACTCCATGGCTCATTTTCGGCGCCGGCGGTACGGGCGTCGGCGCGCTGACGGCTGAGATAGCCCTGAAGCAGCGGCGTCCGCTTTACGTGCTGGTGCGTAACGCGCAGGCGGCGGAACGCCTGCGCGAAAAAGGCGCGCGGGTGATTATCGGCGACGCCTGCAACGCGGAACGCGTGGCCGAGGCCTGCGCCATGGCGGGCGAGCACGCGCTGGTTATCTCTACGCTCGGCGGGCAGAAAGAGTATCTCGCCAACCGCACCATTATCGATACGGCGGAAAACGCTCGCCTTACGCGCATGATTCTGGTCACCTCGCTCGGCTGCGGCGACAGCTGGCCGTGGCTGTCGGAGCGGGCGAAAGCCGCCTTTGGGCAGGCGGTTCGCGAGAAGTCGCTGGCGGAAAGCTGGCTGCAAACCAGCACGCTGGACTTTGCCATTCTGCGTCCCGGCGGTTTGCTCGACGGTCCGGCAACGGGCAAAGCCGAACTCTCGCAGGGCGAAGAAGCGCATGGTTTAGTGATGCGCGCCGACGTCGCCGCCCGCATCGCCGGGCTGGCCGGGCGGCCCGCGCTGAACCGGAAAATCTACAGCCTGGTCGAGCCGGGTCTTAAACCTTAAGCCGCAGGCGTTACCGCGGCAGCCTCTGCTGCCGCCTTTTTATGGAGATCCGAGTGTTGAAGGATTCACTCTCTTCCCTCAGCGTCTGTATCGGTCTGGCCTTCACGCTGGCTGCGCTCACGCTGGTCGCCGCCGGCCAGGGAGCAGTAAAGATCGGGCCTGGCGCCCTGCTTGACGACGCCTACCGCGATATCTGGCTGAATATTCGCCTGCCGCGCGTGCTGCTGGCGATCCTGGTCGGCGGCGCGCTGTCGGCGGCGGGCGTGCTGATGCAGGGATTATTTCGTAATCCGATGGCCGACCCCGGCCTGCTTGGCGTCAGCAGCGGCTCGGCGCTGCTGGTCGGGGTGGCCATCGTCTTCCCCGTCGCGCTGCCCGCCGTCTTTCTGCTCTACGAGCAGATGATTTTCGCCGTCGGCGGCAGCGTCGTGGTCTGCGCCCTTATCTTTCTTATCAGCCTGCGCCATACCCACGGCGGCATGATGCAGCTGCTGCTGGCGGGCATCGCCATCAATGCGCTGTGCGGCGCGGCAATCGGCGTGCTGAGCTACGTTGGCGACGAGCAGCAGCTGCGCCAGCTCACGCTGTGGATGATGGGCAGCCTCGGGCAGGCGCAGTGGTCGACGCTGCTGGCGGCGGCAAGCGTTACTTTGCCTGCGCTCGCCGCCACGCTGTGGCTGGCGAATACGCTTAATCTGCTGCAGCTGGGCGATGAGGAAGCCCACTATCTGGGCGTGAACGTCAGACGCAAGCGCCAGCAGCTCCTGCTGTTAAGCTCCGTGCTGGTGGGCGCGGCGGTTTCCGTCAGCGGGGTCATCGGCTTTGTCGGCCTGGTGGTGCCGCATCTTATCCGCATGATCGCCGGCGCCGACCACCGCTGGCTGCTGCCCTGCGCCACGCTTGCGGGCGCCTGCCTGCTGCTGATAGCGGACACGCTGGCGCGCACCCTGGTACAGCCTGCGGAAATGCCCGTTGGCCTGCTCACCAGCCTGATTGGCGGCCCCTGGTTTCTGTGGCTGATTTTACGATCCCGGAGGGCAATGTGATTGAAGCGCGCAATCTGACCTACGGCATTCAGGGGCGGCGGCTGACGGACAACGTCTCCTTCACCTTGCCCGGCGGCGAAATCGTGGCGATCCTTGGCCCGAACGGCGCCGGCAAATCCACGCTGCTGCGCCAGCTGACCGGCTATCTCAAGCCTGACGCCGGCTGCTGCTCGCTGTTTGGCAAACCGCTTCCCCGCTGGGGGACGGCGGAGCTGGCAAAGGTTCGCGCGGTGATGCGGCAAAACAGCCATATGGCGTTTCCGTTTAGCGTGCAGGAGGTTATTCGCATGGGGCGGCATCCGCACCGCAGCCGCAGCGCGCGCGACGAGACCGGGCGCATTATGGCGCTGTGCGGCTGCGAGGCGCTGGCGGCGCGTGACTACCGGCATCTGTCGGGGGGCGAACAGCAGCGGGTGCAGCTGGCGCGCCTGCTGGTTCAGCTATGGGAGCCTGAACCGTCCCCCAAGTGGCTGTTTCTGGATGAGCCGACTTCGGCGCTGGATATTCACCACCAGCAGCAGCTGTTTCGCCTGCTGCGTGGCCTGGTGCATGAGCGCCAGTTCAGCGTCTGCTGCGTGCTGCACGACCTGAACCTCGCTTCGCGCTATGCGGATCGCATCCTGCTGCTGGAGGAGGGAAAAATCGTCGGCAACGGCGCGCCGCAGGAGGTGCTGACCGAAACTCGCCTCGCCGGCCTGTACCGCGCGGGCTTAAAGGTGGTGACCTCGCCGGACGACCCGGCGCCGCTGATCGTTCTCGATCGCTGAACGCGTTGAGAAATTTCCTTGACCTTCCAGCTGCTGGAAGGTTTAACCTTTATCACGGTCAGTAAATTCACTGCGGTAAAAGGAGTCACTATGTCTCATACCATCAACCTGACGCTGGACGGCCTGAGCTGCGGCCACTGCGTCAAACGCGTTAAAGAAAGCCTTGAGCAGCGCGCCGACGTCGAGAGCGCGGAAGTCACTATCGATAGCGCGTCCGTTACCGGCAGCGCCGGCGCCGACGCGCTGATCGACACCATCAAGCAAGCCGGCTACGGGGCGGAGTTAAGCCACCCAAAGGCTGAACCGCTGACAGAAGAGTCAACACTCCCGTCGGAAGCACTGACAGCGGTCCCCCCTTCGCTTCCGGCAGCCGGCGACCATGACGACAGCCAGCAGCTGTTGATCAACGGCATGAGCTGCGCCAGCTGCGTCTCCCGCGTGCAAACTGCTTTGCAGAACGTGCCGGGAGTCGCGCAGGCACGGGTTAACCTCGCGGAGCGCAGCGCCCTGGTGATGGGGTCTGCCTCCGCCGGGGCTTTAATCAAAGCGGTCGAAAACGCCGGCTACGGCGCCGAAGCGATTAAAGATGATATGAAACGCCGCGAGCGCCAGCAGGAAACGGCGAACGCCGCCGCAAAACGCTTCCGCTGGCAGGCCGTTCTGGCGCTGGCGCTGGGCATCCCGGTAATGATCTGGGGCATGCTCGGCGACAATATGATGCTCACCGCCGATAACCGCTCGCTGTGGATGACCATCGGCGTGCTTACCCTTGGCGTGATGGCGATCGCCGGCGGCCATTTCTACCGCAGCGCCTGGCGCAGCCTGCTCAACCGCTCCGCCACCATGGATACGCTGGTGGCTTTAGGCACGGGCGCCGCCTGGCTGTATTCGATGACCGTCAACCTCTGGCCGCAGCACTTCCCGATGGAGGCGCGCCATCTTTACTATGAAGCCAGCGCGATGATTATCGGCCTGATTAACCTCGGGCATATGCTGGAGCAGCGTGCCCGCCAGCGCTCCTCAAAAGCGCTGGAACGCCTGCTGGACTTAACGCCGCCGACGGCGCGCGTTGTCACCGACGAAGGCGAAAAAACCCTTCCGCTGGCGGAAGTCGCCGCGGGCATGACGCTACGACTAACTACCGGCGACCGTGTGCCGGTGGACGGCGAAATTAGTCAGGGCGAAGCCTGGTTTGACGAAGCGATGCTGACCGGCGAGCCGGTTCCGCAGCAAAAAGCGAACGGCGACGCCATTCACGCGGGTATCGTTGTGCAGGATGGCAGCGTGTTATTCCGCGCCACGGCGACCGGCAGCCATACAACGCTGTCCCGCATTATCCGCATGGTTCGCCAGGCGCAGAGCAGCAAGCCGGAAATCGGCCAGCTGGCCGATAAAATCTCCGCCGTCTTTGTGCCGGTTGTGGTGCTGATTGCCCTGTTCAGCGCGGCGGTCTGGTACTTTGTCGGCCCCGCTCCCCAGATTGTCTACACGCTGGTGATCGCCACCACCGTGCTGATTATCGCCTGCCCTTGCGCGCTGGGCCTGGCGACCCCGATGTCGATCATTTCAGGGGTAGGACGCGCCGCTGAGTTTGGCGTACTGGTGCGGGACGCGGATGCCCTGCAGCGCGCCAGCACTCTCGACACGCTGGTATTTGATAAAACCGGGACGCTGACGGAAGGGAAACCGCAGGTTGTGGCGGTAATAACGCACGGCGGGATGCAGGAAAGCGACGCCGTAAGGTTAGCCGCGGCGCTTGAACAGGGCTCCGGCCATCCGCTCGCCCGCGCGATTGTGGACAAAGCGGGCGCCGACAAACTGCCGGAGGTTAACGGCTTCCGCACCCTGCGCGGCCTTGGCGTAAGCGGTGAGGCGCAGGGGCATAGCCTGCTGCTCGGCAATAAGGCGCTGTTCGACGAGCGGCGGATTGATACGCAGCCGCTGGCGGAGGAGATTGAAGCGCAGGCAAGCCGGGGGGCAACGCCGGTGCTGCTTGCCGTCGACGGCCGGCTGGCCGCCCTCTTCGCCGTTCGCGATCCGCTACGGGCCGACAGCGTGCGCGCCCTGCAACGCTTACACCGCAACGGCTACCGCCTGGTGATGCTGACCGGCGATAACCCGATAACCGCGAACGCCATCGCCAAAGAGGCGGGCATCGACGAGGTGATCGCCGGGGTGCTGCCGGACGGCAAGGCCGAGGCGATAAAAAACCTGCAGCGGCAGGGACGCCAGGTGGCGATGGTCGGCGACGGCATTAACGATGCCCCGGCGCTGGCCCAGGCCGAAGTGGGCATCGCCATGGGCGGAGGCAGCGACGTCGCCATTGAAACCGCGGCCATTACGCTGATGCGCCATAGCCTGATGGGCGTGGCGGATGCGCTGGCCGTGTCAAAAGCCACGCTCAGAAACATGCAGCAGAATCTGGCGGGCGCCTTTATCTATAACTCGCTGGGTATCCCCATCGCCGCCGGCGTGCTTTATCCGCTTACCGGCACGCTGCTTAATCCGGTCGTTGCCGGCGCGGCAATGGCGCTGTCTTCCATTACCGTGGTGAGCAACGCCAACCGCCTGCTGCGCTTTAAGCCGAAGGACTAACGACGGAAGCGCAGCGCTTGCCTGGCCTGCCGTTTTGCGGCCAGGCAAGCGCCATCCGCCGCAACATCTTCTGCGGACGGGTAAATTTGCACCTTCCCCCTTGCGGCGTTAGCATGACTTTTTAGCCAGGGATTTTGCTATGGGTCTGCTATCGCGTATCAGCTCGCTGTTATCAAGCGTTTTTACCACCACCTATCCCTGGCCCGCCCTCGACGTTGAGCTCCCCGGCAACCGCCATCTCCATCTGGTGGGCAGCATCCATATGGGCACGCGCGATATGGCTCCCCTGTCACAGCGCCTGCTCAATAAGCTGCGCGATGCGGATGCGCTGATTGTCGAGGCCGACGTTTCCGCAGGCGGCTCCCCTTTTGCCCAAATTGCCGATGACATCCCCCTCGAACAGCGGCTGTCTGCCGAAGACTGGCAGCGGGTGGCTTCGCTCACGCAAGAGCTGGGGATCTCGTTTAGCAGCATTGACAGCCAGCCGGCGTGGCAAATCGCGCTGCTGCTGCAGGCGCATCAGGCTCAGCGCCTGGGCCTGCGCGCCGACTACGGCATCGATTTTCAGCTGCTGGAAGCGGCGAAGGCCCTGGCCGTGCCGGTGATTGAACTGGAAGGCGCGCAAAGCCAGATTGATATGCTCACCCGGCTGCCCGAGGGCGGGATGCCGCTGCTGACCGACACCCTGACCCACTGGCATACCAACGCCCGGCTGCTGCAAATGATGATCGGCTGGTGGCTGGAGACGCCGCCGCAGCAGGGAAATATTTCCCTGCCGAATACTTTCGGCGATGAGCTATACGATGTGCTTATACACCAGCGCAACCGCCAGTGGCAGGATTTTTTGCAGCAGCTTCCCGCCGGCCGCTACGTGGTCGCCGTGGGCGCGCTGCATTTGTACGGGGAAGGAAACTTGCCTGGCCTGTTGAAAAAAGGATAAAAAAATGGCCAATATCGCTATTGGCCCGTCAAAGAGGAATTAAGTTTATTATTGTTGTTATTTCGATCGATTAACGACCGAAGCCGGAATTGTCGCTCAATGCGACGATTAACGCTATCACTATTAAGCTGCATTATAGTATCTATAAAACATATCACCTGAATGACAATGCCATGCGTTTTTGAGAAAAATTTAGCAGGAAGGATGAAATGACCCCCGCCATCAAGCTCCTCGAAAAGAATAAAGTTCCGTTTCAGCTTCACGCTTACGATCACGACCCTAATGAAACCAACTTCGGCGAAGAGGTGGTTCGCAAACTCGGGCTCGACGCCGCGCAGGTTTATAAAACGTTGCTGGTGGCGATGAACGGCGACATGAAGCACCTGGCGGTGGCCGTTACTCCCGTTTCCGGGCAGTTAGATTTGAAGAAGGTGGCGAAAGCGCTGGGCGCTAAAAAGGTGGATATGGCGGACCCAATGGTTGCGCAACGCGTGACGGGCTATCTGGTCGGCGGCATCAGCCCGCTTGGGCAAAAGAAACGCCTGCCGACGGTGATTGACGCGCCGGCGCAGACGTTTGGCAGCATTTATATCTCCGGCGGCAGGCGCGGTCTGGATATCGAACTGGCGGCGAGCGACCTGGCAAAGCTTCTTGATGCCAGCTTTGCCGATATCGCCCGCCGGGATTAATCGTCGTATCGGTGGATAGCGCTGGCGCTTACCGCCCTACGAATTTGTAGGGCGGGTAAACAACGAGCCATCCGCCAGACCGGCTTACTGCCAGCTCACCTCGCCTTTCGGTTCGTAGGCGCTCACATCCAGCGGCGAGTTCTGTTCGATGTACTGCTTAAGCACTTCCGCATCCACAAAGCCGGTGTTCACATAGCCCGGTTTTTTATCGATCGCCGGATAGCCGTCGCCGCCGGTGGCGTTAAAGCTTAGCGTCGCCATGCGGTAGGTTTTCGCCGGGTCGATCGGCTCGCCTTTGATTTTCAGATCCTGCAGGCCTTTTGCCGAAGCGACAAAGCTTACATTGGCGAACTGCGGGTAGGCGCCTGAATCCGGCGTTTTCTTCGCCACTTCCGTCAGGTAATCCGTCACCTCTTTGCCGGACATATCGACATAGGTCAGGGTATTGCCGAACGGCTGCACCTTGAGCACCTCTTTATAAGTGATGTCGCCCGCCTCGATGGAGTCACGAATGCCGCCGCCGCTCATTACCGCAAAATCTGCGCTGGCGCGCGCTATTTGCGCCGCAAGAATGACGCGCGCGAGGTTCGTCTGCACAAAGCGAACCTTGCTGCGATCGCCTTCCAGATGCCCGTTCACCTGGCCCACCTTCACCCTGAGCTGCGCCTGGCCTTTGTTCTGGAAAGGCGTCAGCAGCGCAAGCATCCGCTGGTTTTCAGCAATCTGCGGGGTGTAAAGCACGCGCTCGCTGTCGCCGTTGTCGTAGGTGATTTTCTTCTTCAGGTTGATGGGGATAAGCTGGTAACGCACCAGCTTCATCTCGCCGTTGCGGAATTCAAAATCCGCGCGGCCGACGTATTTGCCCCACTCATGCGCCTGCACAATCCAGGTGCCGTTTTGCTTATCCGGCGCGCAAGGCGTTCCCGGCACGTAGTCCACCTGCTTTTTGTTTTCGGATGCCATGCACACCGGGTTTTGTGAGTGACCGCCCACAATCATTGTCAGCGCCCCTGCGGGCAGGCTACGCGCCATTTCAACGTCGCCCGGCGCGTTGGAGCCGTGCTCGCCGTTGTCATAGTGGCCCATGTGGGTGGCGGCGATAATCACGTCCGGCTGTTCCGTGCTTTGCAGCTCCTGTATCACCAGCTTCGCTTCGTCGGCAGGCTTGCGGAATTCGATGTCGGTAAAGAATTCGGGGTTGCCGATTTTGGCGGTGTCGTCCGTGGTCAGGCCGATAACCGCAATTTTAACGCCCTGCGGTTTGAAGATGGCCCAGGGTTTAAATAACCGCTCGCCGGTGCTCTTTTGATAAATATTGGCCGACAGCAGCGGGAATTTGGCCCACTTTTCCTGCTGGCGCAGCACCGAGAGGGGATTATCAAACTCGTGGTTGCCGACGGCCATCGCATCGTAACCAATCAGATTCATGCCGCGGAAGTCGGGTTCCGCATCCTGCAGATCGGATTCAGGTACGCCGGTGTTGATATCGCCGCCCGACAGCAGAAGCACGCTGCCGCCCTTTTGCGCCACCTCTTTGCGCACGCTGTCCACCAGCGTTTTTTGCGCCGCCAGGCCGTATTCGCCGTATTCGTTGCGCCAGAAATGACCGTGATGGTCGTTGGTATGCAAAATAGTGATGTTGTAGGTTTTATCTTTTTCCCACGCCAGCGCAGAGATGCTCGTCAAACTCAACGCTACTGCCAGGGCCGAAGCCAGCCCTTTAATTGCGAACCGCATTGAAAATCTCCATGTTCTTAATCCTGATACGCACCAATAACAGAATGTTAGCATTCCGGACAAATAAGTTTTGTTAATTGCGACTTTCCTCAACTCTCGCCGCCGGGTATGTTAGCAGAGTAACAATAACCCACGGATACGCCTGCAATCCGTTACCGCTATCCGTTTCAAAAATAATAATCAGCTTCTCAACAGGTATTTATGGCAACCTCCGAACACACCCTCGCCCCGCCGGAAGCGAAAAAGGCGCGCACCTCCTTTGGAATTTTAGGGGCCATCAGCCTCTCGCATTTGCTTAACGATATGATTCAGTCGCTGATTCTGGCGCTCTATCCGCTGCTGCAGGCTGAGTTTTCCTTAAGCTTTGTGCAAATCGGTTTGATAACGCTGACCTTCCAGCTGACCTCGTCGCTCTTCCAGCCGGTGGTGGGCTATCTGACCGATAAACGGCCGATGCCGTGGTCGCTGCCGATGGGCATGTGCTTTACGCTGTGCGGATTAATTCTGCTGGCGCTGGCGGGCAGCTTCGGGATGGTTCTGCTGGCCGCCGCGCTGGTGGGAACCGGGTCGTCAATCTTCCATCCAGAATCCTCGCGCGTTGCGCGTATGGCTTCCGGCGGGCGTCACGGGCTTGCGCAGTCTATCTTCCAGGTGGGCGGCAACTTCGGCAGCTCGCTCGGGCCGCTGCTGGCCGCGCTGATCATCGCCCCTTACGGCAAAGGCAACGTGGCCTGGTTCGTGCTGGCGGCGCTGTTGGCTATCGTGGTGCTGCTGCAGGTCAGCCGCTGGTACGCCGCGCAGCATCGCATGGCGAAAGGTAAAGCGCAGAGCGCGGTGGTGAGTCATCTGCCGCGTAATAAGGTGATTCTGGCCGTTTCCGTGCTGCTGGTGCTTATCTTCTCGAAATATTTCTATATGGCAAGCATCAGCAGCTATTACACCTTCTACCTGATGCATAAATTCGGCCTGTCGGTGCAAAACGCCCAGTTCCACCTGTTCGCCTTCCTGTTTGCCGTCGCGGCGGGGACGGTGATCGGCGGGCCAGTAGGGGATAAAATCGGCCGTAAATACGTGATTTGGGGCTCCATCCTCGGCGTAGCGCCGTTTACGCTGCTTTTACCCTATGCATCCCTGTACTGGACGGGGATTTTAACCGTCATCATCGGCTTTATTCTCGCCTCGGCGTTCTCGGCGATTCTGGTGTATGCCCAGGAGCTGATGCCGGGCCGTATCGGTATGGTTTCCGGACTGTTTTTCGGCTTCGCCTTTGGTATGGGCGGGCTTGGCGCGGCGGTCCTCGGCCTGGTCGCCGATCGTACAAGCATCGAGTTGGTCTACAAAATATGCGCCTTCCTGCCGCTACTGGGTATTTTGACCATATTCCTGCCCGATAATCGGCATAAGTCGTAGTTTTACCCGGCCAAAGCCTTGCTTTGGCCGTTCTCCATCCCCACATACCTTCGTATCCCCCGGACTATAAGTGGCTGAAACGCTGCTTAGCCTGTTTTTTTTGTCGAAATGCGCTTTTTATTATTAATTCAATAATTATTCATCCACGCCGATAAAGATAATGTCATAAACTAATACAGTGACTTTTGGCCTGACCGCCCAAAACTGGACCTCACTGCTAACGAAAGGAGACGGAATGCATCACGCCACACCGCTTATCACCACCATTGTTGGTGGTCTCGTGCTCGCTTTTTTATTCGGCATGCTTGCCAATAAGCTGCGGATATCGCCGCTGGTGGGATATTTGTTGGCAGGGGTGCTTGCAGGTCCATTTACGCCAGGCTTTGTCGCGGATACTAAACTCGCGCCGGAGCTGGCGGAGCTGGGCGTTATCCTGCTGATGTTCGGCGTGGGGCTTCACTTCTCCTTAAAGGATCTGATGGCGGTAAAGACTATCGCCATCCCCGGAGCGATCGCGCAGATAGCCGTAGCGACGTTACTGGGCATGGCGCTTTCCGCAATGATGGGCTGGTCAATCATGACCGGCGTCGTCTTTGGTCTGTGTCTTTCCACGGCCAGTACCGTGGTGCTGCTGCGCGCCCTTGAGGAGCGGCAGCTTATCGACAGCCAGCGGGGGCAAATCGCCATCGGCTGGCTGATAGTCGAAGATCTGGTGATGGTGTTAACGCTGGTGCTGCTGCCGGCGGTGGCGGGCATGCTGGAAAAGGGCAACGTGGGCCTCGCCTCGCTGTCCCTTGATATGGCCTTCACCATCGGTAAGGTGATAGCCTTTATCGCCATTATGCTGGTGGTGGGCCGCCGTCTGGTGCCGTGGATTCTGGCGCGCAGCGCGGCTACCGGCTCGCGGGAGCTGTTCACGCTTTCGGTGCTGGCGCTGGCGCTGGGCATCGCCTTTGGCGCGGTTGAACTCTTTGACGTTTCCTTTGCGCTCGGCGCGTTCTTCGCCGGCATGGTGCTGAACGAGTCAGAGCTAAGCCACCGGGCGGCGCACGATACGCTGCCGCTGCGCGACGCCTTCGCCGTGCTGTTCTTTGTGTCCGTCGGCATGCTCTTTGACCCGATGGTGCTTATCGATGAGCCGCTGGCGGTGCTGTGCACGCTGGCCATTATCGTCTTCGGTAAATCCCTCGCCGCCTTCGGCCTGGTTCGCCTGTTCGGCCACTCGCAGCGCACGGCGCTGACCATCGCCACCAGCCTCGCGCAAATCGGCGAATTTGCCTTTATCCTCGCAGGGCTCGGCATGGCGCTGAACCTGCTGCCGCAAAACGGCCAGAATCTGGTGCTGGCGGGGGCAATCCTGTCGATTATGCTTAACCCCGTGCTGTTCGCCCTGCTGGAGCGTTATCTCGCTAAAACGGAAACCCTTGAAGAGCAGACGCTGGAAGAGGCCATCGAGGATGAAAAACAGATCCCCGTCGATATCTGCAACCACGCGCTGCTGGTCGGTTTTGGCCGCGTGGGCAGCCTGCTGGGCGAAAAGCTGATGGCCCAGGGGATCCCGCTGGTGGTGGTGGAAACCTCCCGCAGCCGGGTGGATGAGCTGCGCGAGCGCGGCATCCGCGCCGTGCTGGGCAACGCCGCCAACGAGGAAATCATGAACCTGGCGCACCTTGACTGCGCCCGCTGGCTGCTGCTGACCATTCCTAACGGCTATGAGGCCGGCGAAGTGGTGGCGGCCGCCCGCGCAAAACATCCGGACCTCGAAATTATCGCCCGCGCGCATTATGACGATGAGGTGGCCTACATTACCGAACGAGGCGCCAACCAGGTGGTGATGGGCGAAAGGGAGATTGCCAATACGATGATGGGGCTGCTGGACAAGCCTTTACCGCAGGAAACGGTGACGGGGTAAAGGGTTAATAGCGGACGGGTTATGTCTGATGAGGCGTGTCGGATGGCGCAGGCGCTTATCCGACCTGCTTTAGCTGGAAAATGGTAGGGTGGATAAACGCCTGCGCCATCCACCTTCCCGTCAAAACCTCAACGATCCCAGTAAGACTCTTCCAGGCTGTCCTCGCGCTCCGGCAAACCGCGCGTCAGGCGCGGGGAGTGCTGGTTCAATACCTGATAGCTCACGCGATTCGCATACTTACACACCTGCGCCAGCGACGAATACGTCAGCCAGGTGAACTGGTGCTTGCTGGAGTTCGGCACGTTGGAGCGATGATAGTTATTCGCCGTAATGTCATGCAGCAGCGCGGCCAGCGCGCCGTCGCCGGCGCCGTTGGTATTCATGATTTTTTCCGGGCCGCCCATATAAGGCGCGATGTGCGAGAAGATACGCCGCGGCTGCTGGCAATCTTTATGGCGCATCGCGCGGCTGAATTCGTACTGGTTAAATTCAGCTATCGCCCCCGGCAGCAGCGGATGCTGGGTGGTGCGCTTCGCCGACTCTTCCGTAAAGCCCGCCATGTACAATCCCACCGGCCCGGCGGTACAAAGCACTAAATCCACCCAGTCCAGCGCCTTGTCAGAGGCGAGCAGCGGATCGCTTTCGCCGGTCAGCGCTTCCCCTTCCTCTTCGTTCATCGCCAGAATCGAGACGTGCTCTTTGAGAAACGCCTGCCACCACTGGGGATTTTCGGCGATCACGTATTTCGTGCCCAGCGTCAGCACCACCGGGACGTTATGCTTTTTGGCGTAGCTAATCGCCTGCATGGTGGCGTCCGGCATGGGTTCGCCGGGCTTGCAGCGCACGAGATAGGAGGTCAGCACCAGCGCGGAAGCCCCGGCGATCACCTCTTCAGGAATGCTGTCCGCGCGCAGCTGGTTCATATGCCCCGGGCTGATGGCGAAGGTACGTTCGCCCTGCTCGCCGATAAGCGTAAAGCAGCGGCCGATCGCCCCGTCAACGCCCTGCAGGTAGTTCAGGTCGGTACGGCTGGAGGTATTGCACAGATAGCGATAGGCATAGCTGCCGATTTCGATATTGCTGCACATCACCCCCAGCAGCACCGAACGATCGTCCGCCAGCACGGAGTAGTTGTGCATGGTGTTGCCGATGGTGCCGCCGGCAAACTGATGGGCGATCAGATTTTTTTCCACCAGCTCCCGATACAGCGCTTCCGCCACGTCGTCGTCAATGACCAGGGAATGCCCGAAGCTTAACCCGTAACGCTGCACAAACTCGTCGTCGACTTTGGCTTCGATATCGACCAGCGTCTGATCGATGCCAACAATCCAGGAAGTGCCGGTTTCGCTTTCAGGCTGAACCTGCTGCAACAAAGGGTCGCGGGCGCTTACGGGAAAATAATGTTTGGATTTGCGTTTACCGGGAAATTTCATGATGTCATTGGGAGTGGCTAATCAGGCCGCAAATGGTAGCACATTCACGGCCGGCGGCGCGATTAGCGATAGCGGTCGATAAGATTCGCCATCATGGCGATATGGGCCGGGTCGTCATTGAGCGCGGGAATGTATTCGTACTTAGCGCCGCCCGCCTCCATAAAGACCTCGCGGTTTTGCACCGCCATTTCCTCAAGCGTTTCCAGGCAGTCCGCCGAGAAGCCCGGGCACATCACCTGAATATGCTTAACGCCCTTTTCGGCCAGCATTTTCAGCGTCTCATCCGTATAGGGCATCAGCCACGGCTCGCGGCCGAAGCGCGACTGGTAGGTCATCATCACTTTTTCCGGCGGCAGCTCCAGCGCGGACAGCAGCTCGCGCGTGGTGTCGCGGCAGCGCTGGGGATAATCGTCGCCTTCGTTAGCGTAACGCTGGGGAATGCCGTGGTAGGAAAGCAGTAAAATATCCGGCTCGCCGTGCTCGGCAAACGAACGTTTTACCGAAGCCGCCAGCGCGTTGATATAAGCAGCCTCTTCCGCGTAATCACGAATCAGCGTAACCGAAGGCATGGTGCGGGAGCGGGCGAAAATACGCCCCAGCTCGTCCCAGACGGCGGCCACCGTCGAGCAGGAAAACTGCGGATAAAGCGGCAGCACCACGATATGCGTGACGTTGTGCGACAAAAGCTCATCCACCGCGCTTTTCAACGAAGGGCTGCCGTAGCTCATTCCGAGAACGACGGGCACGTCCGGCAGCCGTGCGGCCAGCGCCTGCTGCTGACGGCGGCTGAAGACCATCAGCGGCGAGCCCTCTTCCATCCATACGGACTGGTAAAGCTTCGCCACCCGTGGAGCGCGCAGCGGCAGGATCACGCCGCGCAGCAGCGGCCACCAGAGCAGGCGCGGCGTGTCCACCACGCGTTTATCGCTCAGAAACTGGCGCAGATAGCGTTTTACCGCCGCCGGAGTCGGTGCATCAGGCGTCCCAAGGTTTGCCAGTAAAACGCCTATTTTTTCCTGACCCATCACTCCTCCTTATCAACAAATTGCGATAAGTGTAACGTAAAAGCCCGGCGGAAAAACCGATAACAGCGAAAGGGAAAGATTCGGGCAAAAAAATACCAGGGCATGCCCTGGTATTTTCTCCGGCTTTGATTTAGCCGAGGATTTTCGCCAGCTCCGCGCTGACTTCGGCCACCTTGCGGGTGCCGTCAATTTTCACGTATTTGGTGTTACCGGCCTGCGCTTCTTTGCTGTAGTAGTTAATCAGCGGAGCCGTCATCTGATGGTATTCCACCAGGCGCTTGCGTACGGTTTCTTCCTGATCGTCTTTACGGGTAGTCAGCTCTTCGCCGGTTACGTCGTCTTTGCCTTCCACTTTCGGTGGGTTAAAGGTGACGTGATAAACGCGGCCGGACGGCGCGTGCACGCGACGACCCACGATACGTTCAACGATCAGTTCGTCCGGTACAGCGAATTCCAGCACCACGTCCACGTTGATGCCCGCTTCTTTCATGGCGTCAGCCTGCGGAATGGTGCGCGGGAAGCCGTCAAGCAGGAAACCTTTACGGCAGTCTTCCTGAGTAATACGCTCTTTCACCAGCGCGATAACCAGCTCGTCGGTCACCAGTTTTCCGGCATCCATGATGTCTTTGGCTTGTTTACCCAGCTCTGAGCCAGATTTCACCGCGGCACGTAACATATCACCGGTGGAGATTTGCGGAATACCGTATTTCTCCATGATGAACTGAGCCTGAGTCCCTTTACCTGCGCCCGGAGCGCCGAGCAGAATGATACGCATTGCGTAATTCCCCATACGTTTGGATTTTGTGTACTTGGATCTGAGGCAATGACCTTATCATTAAAGGCGTATTCACCTCAAGGAAGCCAGGCGGTGCCGGAGAAGAGAAAAGCAAGAAGGTGGATGGCGTTAAACGCTTGTCCACCTTCTTGCTTCGGCAATCAGCGGGCGGACAGGCTATTGCGCCATCCGCCAGAGGGGTCAGGAAACCAGCAGCTGGTTCATACGACGGATGAACTGGTTCGGATCTTCCAGCGTGCCGCGTTCCGCCAGCAGCGCCTGATCGAGCAGCAGCTCAACCCACTCGCCAAACTGCGCTTCGTCCTGGGTGTCCGCCGCGCGTTTCACCAGCCCGTGCTCCGGGTTCAGCTCGAAGATGTACTTCACTTCCGGCACGGCCTGGCCCGCGGCGGCAAACAGCTTCGCCATCTGGGTGCTCATGTCGTTGCTGTCGGTGGTGACGATCGCCGGCGTATCGGTCAGGCGGTGCGTCAGACGGACTTCTTTCACGCGGTCGCCCAAGAGGGTTTTCACGCGGTCCACAAACGGCTCAAGCGCTTTTTCAGCTTCTTTCGCTTCTGCAGTTTCTTCGTCAGCCAGCTTTTCCAGGGATTCGTCGGTTTTGCTTACGGACTGGAAGGCTTTACCGTCGAACTCGGTCAGGTAGCTCATCATCCATTCGTCGATGCGGTCGGAAAGCAGCAGCACTTCGATGCCTTTCTTACGCAGCAGCTCCAGATGCGGGCTGCTCTTCGCCGCCGCGTAGCTGTCGGCGGTGATGTAATAAATCTTCTCCTGGCCTTCTTTCATGCGGGAGACATACTCTTCCAGCGACACGGTTTGCGCCGAGGAATCGGTATGGGTGGTCGCAAAGCGCAGCAGCTTAGCAATGGCTTCCTGGTTGGCGTGGTCTTCCGCCGGGCCCTCTTTCAGCACCAGGCCGAAGTTTTTCCAGAAGGTCTGGTATTTTTCGCTGTCGTCTTTCGCCAGCTTATCGAGCATCTGCAGAACGCGTTTGGTCAGCGCGCTGCGCAGGTTTTGCGTGACGCGGCTGTCCTGCAGGATTTCACGGGAAACGTTCAGCGGCAGATCGTTGGAATCTATCAGGCCCGCGCACGAAGCGCAGGTAGTTCGGCATAAACTGCTCGGCGTCGTCCATGATGAACACGCGCTGCACGTACAGCTTCAGGCCGTGCTTGTGATCGCGGTTCCACATGTCCCACGGCGCCTGGGAAGGGATATACAGCAGGCTGGTGTACTCCTGCTTGCCTTCCACGCGGTTGTGGCTCCAGGCCAGCGGGTCGGTGAAGTCATGGGCGATGTGCTTGTAGAACTCGTTGTACTCTTCGTCTTTGACTTCAGACTTGCTGCGGGTCCACAGGGCCTGGGCCTTGTTGATTTTTTCCCAGCCGACGATGGTTTCGCCATCTTTCTCTTCGCGGGTTTCGATTTCAACCGGCAGCGCGATGTGGTCGGAGTATTTGCCGATGATGGAGCGCACGCGCCAGTCGTCGAGGAACTCGTCTTCGCCTTCGCGCAGGTGCAGGGTGATTTCGGTGCCGCGATCGGCTTTGGTGATATCCGCTACGGTATATTCGCCCGCGCCTTCGGATTCCCAGAACACGCCTTCGTCAGCGGATGCGCCGGCCGCGCGGGTACGCACGGTGACTTTGTCAGCCACGATAAACGCGGAGTAGAAGCCCACGCCGAACTGGCCGATAAGCTGGCTGTCTTTCGCCTGGTCGGAGCCCATGGATTCAAGGAAGGCTTTGGTGCCGGATTTTGCAATGGTTCCCAGGTGATCGATAACCTCTTCACGGGTCATACCAATGCCGTTATCGGCGAGGGTCAGGGTGCGTTTTTCTTTATCAAAAGAGACGCGCACGCGCAGTTCGCCGTCACCCTCGTAGAGATCGGCCTGGGAAAGCGCGCGGAAACGCAGTTTGTCTGCCGCATCAGAGGCGTTGGAGATCAGCTCACGCAGGAAAATTTCTTTATTTGAATAGAGAGAATGGATCATCAGGTGCAGAAGCTGTTTCACTTCAGACTGGAAGCCACGGGTCTCTTGTCCTTTCATGGTCATTGATACCTCAACAAAATCAAAATACAGGGGTGATGAAAACGTTGAGTGTGAAATGGGGTTAGCGGGAGAGGTTTTCAAGCGGGGAGAAGAAGTTTCTCCCCGTAAGTGATTAGAAATTAATCTTATGGCGCCCGGCCAGCGAGTGTGAAAGCGTGGTGCCGTCGACCATCTCCAGCTCGCCGCCCACGGGTACGCCGTGCGCGATGCGGCTGGCGTCGATGCCGTACTGTCCGCACAGTTCGGCGATGTAGTTGGCCGTCGCCTCCCCTTCCACCGTCGGGTTGGTCGCGAGGATAATCTCTTTAATGGTTTCGCTGGCTAAACGCTCTTCCAGGCGGCCAAGGCCGATATCGTCCGGGCCGATGCCGTCCAGCGGCGAAAGGTGGCCCATCAGCACAAAGTAGCGGCCGGAGAACTGGCCGGTTGCCTCAATGGCGTGAATATCGGCCGGGGTTTCCACCACGCAAATCTGACCGTTTTCCTGGCGGCGCGGGTTGGCGCAAATCGCACAGACTTCCTGTTCGGTAAAAGTGCGGCAGTCCGCACAGTGGCCGATTTCCGACATGGCGCGGGTGAGCGCCTGAGCAAGGCGCATGCCGCCGCTGCGGTCGCGCTGCAAAAGCGCAAACGCCATGCGCTGGGCGGACTTAGGGCCAACGCCGGGCAGGCAACGCAGGGATTCCATCAGGGCTGTAAGTAAAGGGCTGGTTTGCATCGCTCGGACTTCTGAAAAAATAGTGGGCCATAGCCTAACATTAGCCCCGCGGGCGGGCATAGAAAAAGATATTCCCCCTGCGCGATGTCCCGCACGGGGGGAAATTTTTTAGCTGCGCCGGGAGTCCAGCTGCTCCTGGTTGTTCACCACGTCCAGCGCTTTCTGGTAGCTTTCGCTCAGCAGGCCGTATTCGGTAAAGACGCTTCCCCACAGGCCGGCCCACTCCATCGCGTCATCGCGATTCCAGGTCTGCTGAATTTCCGCGGTGACGGCTGCGGTATCCAGCGGTATCACGCCCGCCTGCACGACGCGCGCCAGGGTTATCTCCTGCGCCATTTTGGAATAGGTGCCGGAGGCATCGATAACGGCGAACACCTTGAAGCCTTCGGCAACCGCGCTAATCGCCGGGAATGCCATGCACACGCTGGTCACCGTGCCGGCGATAATCAGCGTTTTACGCCCCGTCGCTTTCACCGCCGCCACGAAGTCCGGGTTATCCCAGGCGTTAATCTCGCCTTTACGCGGCACGTACTGAGCGTGAGGGGCATACTGGTGAATTTCCGGGATCATCGGCCCGTTCGGCCCCTGCGGCACAGAGGCCGTAGTGATGACCGGGATTTTCGTAAGCGCCGCGATTTTAGCGAGCACCGTGGCGTGGGCGCGCAGGGTGGTCATCGGCATGTCGTGAACCAGCTGGAACAGGCCGCTTTGGTGATCGATGAGCAGCAGCACCGCATCGCTGACGTCAATCATGGGTTTTTGTCCGTTGAAGTTTGCAGGGTTCATCTTGTCTCTCCTCTTTAAAAGAAACGGCTATCTTTTGATAGCCGTTATGGGTCAAGCTTCTGCCTGGCCGAAGCGATTCGCATTAAAATCGTCAATGGCCTGATGGATTTCCTCACGGGTGTTCATAACAAAAGGTCCGTAACCGACCACCGGCTCGTTAAGCGGCTCTCCGCTCAGCACCAGCACCACGGCGTCGTTATTCGCTTCGATGGCCACGTTCTCGCCCTTCGCGTCCAGAACCACCAGCTGCGCCTCACGCGCGACCTCCTCGCCGTTGACCTGCACCGTGCCTTTAAGCACTACCAGTGCGGTATTCCAGCCGTCCGGCAGATTAAGGTTAGTCACGCCGTGGGCGTTCAGCCGCAGATCCACAATCCGCATCGGCGAAAAGGTTCTGGCCGGGCCTTTGCGCCCGTCCATTTCCCCGGCAATCACGCGCGCCTGGCCTGCGCCGTCGGGCAGCGCCACGACCGGAATGTCGTTATCCGTAATGGACTGGTAACCCGGCGGCGTGGATTTATCCTTCGCCGGCAGGTTCACCCAAAGCTGCACCATCTCCAGCGTGCCGCCCTTCTCACTAAAGGCCGGAGAATGGAACTCCTCGTGCAGGATGCCGCTGCCCGCGGTCATCCACTGCACGTCGCCGGGACCTATCACCCCGCCGCTGCCGGTGGAGTCGCGGTGCGCGACCTCGCCCTTGTAGACGATGGTGACGGTTTCAAAGCCGCGATGCGGATGCAGATCCACGCCGCGCTGCCCTTTATCGCTCGGCCTAAATTCTGCCGGGCCCTGCGTAATCGAGCAGCAGGAACGGGCTTAGCTGGCTTGCGAACTTTGAGTAGGAAAACATTGAGCGAACGGGGAATCCATCGCCCACCCAGTGGGACGCGGGAGCTGAGTAAACGCCAAGAATTGATTTCATCGTTATCTCCATTGAGTGCGATTGCTATGGGATAAAGCTTACGTATAAGACGCTGAATGCGGTAGATTGGGAAAATGGAATCAGCGTTCTATTTACAGGACAATACCTATGCAGGACCTTAACGATCTGTGGTACTTCGTGCAGGTGGTGGATAACGGGGGATTTTCTCCGGCCAGCCGCGCGATCGGCATTCCTAAATCCCGGCTTAGCCGCCGCATCGCTTTGCTGGAGGAGCGGCTGGATACCCGACTGATTCAGCGCTCGACGCGCAGCTTTACCGTCACCGAAGCCGGGCAGATTTTTTACCGCCACTGCAAGGCGATGATGATTGAAGCGGAGGCGGCGCAGGAGGCCATAGATACGCTGCGCGCCGAGCCGCGCGGGCTGATTCGCCTGACGTGCCCGATTGCCTTATTGCACGTGCATATCGGCGCTATGCTGGCGCGATTTATGGCCCTCTATCTGCAGGTAACCATCCAGCTTGAGGGAACCAACCGTCAGGTCGACGTGCTTAACGAAAACGTTGATATCGCCATTCGCGTGCGCCCGCTTCCGCTGGAGGACAGCGATCTGGTGATGCGTAAACTGGCCGATCGCAGCATGTGCCTGGTAGCCAGCCCCAAACTTCTTGAACGCTTTGGTCAGCCGGGCTCCCCTGCCGATCTGCAGCACTGGCCGAGCCTCGCCTTAAGCAAGCCGCAGCAGGTTTATCGCTGGTGCCTGTACGGCCCGGATAACCAGGAAGTTATTCTGCACCATCGCCCACGTTTTATTACGACGGACATGATTGCGCTGCGCAGCGCGGCGCTGGCTGGGGTAGGCATCGTGCAGCTGCCTTTGCTGATGCTCAACGAGCAGATAGCGGCGGGTACGCTGGTACATTTATTGCCGCAGTGGCGAACCAGACGGGAGATTATTCACGCGGTATTTCCGTCCCGGCGCGGGCAGCTGCCGGCGGTCAGAGCGTTAATTGATTTTCTGGCGGAGTGTTACGGGACGTTTGAAGAGGATTGAAACTGTTTCAGAGAAATTAAGTCGGGCGGCGCATGCGCTTACCCGACTCGGGTTGAGGCGGGGCGGATAAGCGCAGGCGCCATCCGCCGAACGCATCAGAATGGCATTTTAAAGCCCGGCGGCAGCTGCATGCCGCTGGACACGCCGGCCATTTTCTCTTTCTGCGCTTCGCCGATGCGACGGGCGGCATCGTTGAAAGCCGCGGCGACCAGGTCTTCAACCATCTCCTTGTCGTCTTCCATCAGGCTCGGATCGATTTCCACGCGACGGCAGTTGTGCGCGCCGTTAATGGTGACTTTTACCAGGCCCGCGCCGGATTCGCCGGTGACTTCCAGCTGGGCGATTTCTTCCTGAACCTGGGCCATTTTTTCCTGCATCTGCTGGGCTTGCTTCATCAGGTTACCCAGACCGCCTTTTCCAAACATAGTCTTCTCTCTTTCGCTCGGGCCGCCTAATCGCACGATACGGTTAGCGGCTATCAGGGATTACAACAGACCGGATGCACCGTTCTGTCAAACAGGGCGAATGCTGTCTTCATCCAAATCCGCGTCAAAAAAACGACGCAGCGTCTGAATGTTATTATCAGCGCTCATTGACTCTCTTGCCTGCGCCAGCTTCTCTTCGTAGATGGCCTGACGCCATTCCAGCGGCGTACGTTGCGCCTGATTATCATCTTCAATAATAGTCAGTTCAACGCTTTGTCCGCTAAAGGTGCTTATTGCCTCCGCCAGCGCCTTTTGCGCCGAGGGAGAATTCAGATGGCGCTGGCTGGAGCGCAGGTGCAGGCAAATGCGGTTGCCGTCCTGCTCTTTCCAGGCGTTCAGCGCCAGCTGCTGTACCAGCTTTGGCAACACCAGCTGATTAATTTCTGCCGCCCACGCGTCGCGTTCGATGGCTTCCTGCGCCAGCTTCTGCGCAAGCTCAGGGGTTTTCTCATGCTCGAGGGCGCGTTTAAGCGCCTTCGGCGTGGCGACCGGCTCGGCCGCCTCTTCGGCAACTATCTGGGACTTCCAGCGATAGGCTTCGGGCTTCTGCTCAGGCTTATCCTGGGCGGCTGCGGCCGGACGGGCCTGTATCCGCTCGGTAACCGATGCCAGACGCTCCAGAGCGGTGTTTTTTGCCGGCCGCGCTGGATTTGGCGCTGCCGGCTCACTCTTTTTTGCTTTGTTGGCTCCCTGCTGGCGCAGCAGCTGCGTGCGCGCCTGCAGCACCTGGCTTGTGGTGTCCGGCAACGGGGTTTCGCTCTGCCCTGGCGGCGGCGAAGCCTGCGGTCGCGGCGGAGGCGAGCCCGGATTGATTACCGGAATGCCCACGGCTTCGCGTGGCCGTTCCGGCTCCGGCACGGGTTTGCGCGGATGGAACGCCAGCGCGCGCAGCAGCGTCATTTCAATGCCCATGCGGCGATCCGGCGCCCACGGCAGCTCTTTGCGGCCGATCAACAGCGTCTGGTAATAAAGCTGCACTTCCGCCGGCGGCACGGTGCGCGCAAGCTCCCGCATTCTTTGCTCAATCACCGCCATATCGCTGCCCAGGGCGGACGGCGACAGCTGCACCATCGCCACGCGGTGCAGCAGGCTGAGCATTTCCACCAGCAGCGCCTCCCACTCCACGCCGCGGGCGGCGGCATCGTTGAGCAGCGCCATCACGCGCTGCCCGTCGGCGCCGACCATAGCCTCAATGAGCGACAGCGCCTGATCGTCGTCCAGCGTACCCAGCATGGCGCTCACCGAAGCGGTGGTCACCTGCCCGTCGCCGCTGGCGATGGCCTGATCGGTGAGGCTTAGCGCATCGCGCAGGCTGCCGTCCGCGGCGCGGGCCAGCAGCTGCAGGGCACGCGGCTCGCTGGCGATATGCTCTTCCGCGAGAATATGCTCCAGCTGGTGGCGGATCTGTTCGACGTCCAGCGCTTTGAGATGGAACTGCAGGCAGCGGGAAAGAATGGTGACCGGCAGCTTTTGCGGATCGGTGGTCGCCAGCAGGAATTTAACGTGCGAAGGCGGCTCTTCGAGCGTTTTTAACAGCGCGTTGAAGCTGTGGCGGGAGAGCATGTGCACTTCATCGATGAGATAGACCTTAAAGCGGCCGCGCGCCGGCGCGTACTGGACGTTATCCAGTAGATCGCGGGTATCTTCAACTTTGGTGCGCGAGGCGGCGTCGATTTCAATCAGATCGACAAAGCGCCCCTGTTCGATTTCGCGGCAGTTATCGCACACGCCGCAGGGGGTGGCGGTAATGCCGGTTTCGCAATTCAGTCCTTTCGCCAGCAGGCGGGCGATAGAGGTTTTCCCCACGCCGCGCGTCCCGGAAAAGAGATAAGCGTGGTGAATTCGGCCCAGCGACAAACCATTAGCCAGCGCGGTCAGCACGTGTTGCTGGCCGACGACATCAGCAAAAGTTTGTGGGCGCCATTTGCGGGCTAAGACCTGGTAGCTCATTCTCAGATTGGCTTCTTGATCGCGGGAAAGGTGAATTTGAGGGGTAATGCTAACATAAGCCTCACCCGATGGGCGAGGCTTCTCATTCAACTCCGGCGGGCGCTTAGTGGCCCGGGAAAGGCACCAGGCAATAGCTTTTCACGCCCATTTTTTCAAGGCGCTGTTCGCCGCCGATATCAAACAGATTGATGATAAAGGCCGCGTCGGTCACCTCTCCGCCCAGACGGCGAATGAGTTTTACGGTAGCTTCGATAGTGCCGCCGGTCGCCAGCAGATCGTCCACGACCAGCACCTTATCGCCCGGCTGGATCGCATCCACGTGGATTTCCAGCTGGTCGGTGCCGTATTCCAGCTCGTAGCTTTCGGCGATGGTTTCACGAGGCAGCTTGCGCGGTTTGCGCACCGGCACAAAGCCTACGCCGAGCGCCAGGGCGACGGGCGCGCCAAACAGGAAACCACGTGCTTCTGTCCCCACCACTTTGGTGATGCCGGCGTCTTTAAAGCGCTCGACCAGGAGTTCGATGCTGGTGGCGTAAGCTTTCGGATCTTCCAGCAAGCTGGTAACGTCGCGGAACAGGATCCCCGGTTTTGGGTAATCAGGAATGCTTTTGATGCTATTTTTCAGATACTCAAGCTGCTGCGCAGTTGCGGTCATGGGTTTTTGCCTGCTAAAAACATGAAACTCACAGAGCGCGTTGCAGGTTCGCTTTGAACCGCTGTTTATCAATTAACCAGCCGCACCCGTGCTCGAAAACGGTCGAATTTACTGGCTGGCGCGGACATTTGCAACCACCGCCAGCGTCGTTCAGGGTTTTTATTGCTTCTCGTCAACAACCGGCATGCGCCACATAAAGATCAGCAGGGCGCACATCATCACCAGCAAGAATAACCGTACCCACAAAATGTTGACCAGATAAAGCGACACGGCAAAGGTTACCACGATAAAAACCATCGCCTTCGGTTTGGTGCCCGGCGGCAGCGCGCGGTGCTTTTGCCAGTGGCGCAGATAGCCGCCGAACCACGAGCGGTAAAGCAGCCAGTGGTGAAAGCGCGGGCTTGAACGCGCGAAGCACCAGGCGGCGAGCAGCAGAAACGGCGTGGTCGGCAGCAAAGGCAGCACCACGCCGAACGTCGCAAGGACTACCGCCAGCCAGCCGATGATGATTAGAATAGTCCTTTGCATACCCGTCCCGGAATAAACTGGCGCGAAAATCGCGCTGCCACTGGAGAGTCATTTTGTGAAAACCGCTTCGCTCTTACAAGCTCTTGATGCGCGCGTCGCGGAACTGGCGGCAGCCATTGAGCCCTTATCCTTGCAGCGTGCGTCACAGGGCCCGCTTCGATAAAAAACTTTTTACCACCCACAGCACCCAGCTGAAAGATTACCTCGCCGAGGCGCAGGCTAATCTCGCTCAGCTTCAGCTTAGCGTGAAAACCGGCAAAACGGAGCAGGTCGCCTTCGTTGCCGAAAAGCTGGTCGCACAAATCGCCGCCCTCACGCGCGAGTTGGCCACGTGGAAGCTGCGCGCAAGCGAGCCGCAAAAACCGGCGCCGGAAAACCTCTACGAAAAACTCTCCACCCACCAGGACTATGAACGCCGCCTGCTGGCGATGATAAGCGATCGCGAAAGCAGGCTGGGCATACAAACGTCCCTGAGCGCCCAGCAGCAGCTCCAGCGGGAAATCGCCGCCCAGGAAGGCCGCCTGCAGCGCTGCCGGCAGGCTATCGCCCGCATAGAACGCGCCATCGAACGCAGGGAACGTGGGCTGGGTTAGCTATAATAGAGTCATCGCTTAGCGTTCAGGGGAAAACGATGGGTCTGCTAACCTGGATGATAACTGGTGTGCTGGCGGCAATAGCGGTGAATCTTCTGCGCCCCGCCGCCGCCGGCGGTTTCGCCGTTGCGCTGATTCTGGCCGTAACGGGCGCGTTAACCGGCGGCTACGCCTGCGCCGTGTTTAATATCGGCTCGCTGGCGACCTTTGACCTTAAGGCCTTGCCGGCGGCGCTGGCAGGGTCGCTGCTGTTTCTTTTTCTCTTTCGCAAACTACGGATGTCTTAAATGTCGCTGGATAACGCCCCGGATGAAGTCAAACTGGCCGTCGATTTAATTATGCTGCTGGAGCAGCATGAAATACCGACGCAAACCGTGCTTAGCGCGCTGGAAATCGTCCGTGATGATTTTTTGCGCAAGCAGCGGGAAGAGTCCCCTGCGCGCTGATTTTACTCTAGCCCGGGCAGCGCAGGGTGGGACAGAACTGGAAGGTTTCCAACAGTATTGCGACGTGGTCTTTCGCCTGCGCGTACAGGTCGAAGCTGTCCGGCGCGACAAGCCAGTTTTCAATCAGGCCGGTAATATAGCTGCGCAGCAGAATAACCGCGTGGGAAATACGCAGGTTTGCAGGCAGGGAACCGGCGTCGATACAGCGCTGAAGGCTCATTTCAATACGCTCGTTGCCTTCCATATAAAGCGTGCGTCTGGCCTGCTGTAAAACAGCCATTTCTCCAACGAATTCACATTTATGAAAAATGATCTCCGTCATTAATCGACGCCTTTCTTCCGTCACCGTTGCCTGCAGTATGTAAATAAGCAACTCTCTGACAACGCAGAGTGGATCGTCAGGAAATTTTGCCCGATACTCAGTTTCTAAATCACCGATACTGGATTCGGTCAGTTCCCAGATCTCATTAAATAAATCCGACTTATTTTTGAAATGCCAATAAATTGCACCGCGGGTAACGCCAGCCGCTTTGGCGATATCCGCCAGCGACGTAGAAGAAACACCCTGCTGTGAAAACAAACGAATAGCCACATCAAGAATGTGCTGGCGGGTTTCGAGGGCTTGTTGTTTGGTTTTTCGTGCCATATGTCGGTGAATTTACTGGAGTCAGATTTACATACATTTGTGAATGTATGTACCATAGCACGACGATAATATAAACGCAGCAATGGGTTTGTGGGCATTTGATCCATTGAACAAATTTGAAATCGGACACTCGAGGTTTACATATGAACAAAAACAGAGGGTTTACGCCTCTGGCGGCCGTTCTGATGCTTTCAGGCAGCTTAGCGCTTACAGGATGTAACGACAAAGAGACCCAGCAGAGTGCGCCGCAAGCCCCTGAAGTGGGTGTGGTGACACTGAAAAGCGCGCCTTTACAGATCACAACAGAGCTCCCTGGCCGTACTAGTGCTTACCGTATTGCTGAAGTTCGTCCGCAGGTAAGCGGCATTATTCTGAAGCGTAACTTTGAAGAAGGAAGTGAAATTAAGGCGGGTGTCTCGCTTTATCAAATTGATCCTGCGACTTATCAGGCCCGCTTACGACAGCGCGAAAGGCGACCTGGCCAAAGCGCAGGCCAGCGCCAATATCGCTCAGGTGACGCTGAAGCGTTATCAGAAACTGCTGGGCACGAAATACATCAGCCAACAGGACTATGACAATGCGCTTGCGGAATCACAGCAGGCGAATGCGAGCGTAGTCGCTGCGAAAGCCGCCGTTGAAACCGCCCGTATTAACCTGGCCTATACCAAAGTGACCTCGCCTATCAGCGGACGCATCGGCAAATCTGCCGTTACCGAAGGGGCGCTGGTGACCAGCGGACAAACCACCGCCTTGTCCACCGTGCAGCAGCTCGACCCTATCTATGTCGACGTTACCCAGTCCAGCAACGATTTCCTGCGTCTTAAGCAAGAGCTGGCCGAAGGCAAGCTGAAACAGGAAAACGGTAAGGCCAAAGTTCAGTTAGTCACTAACGACGGTATCACCTATTCCCAGGAAGGTTCATTGGAATTCTCCGATGTGACTGTCGATCAGACTACCGGTTCCATCACGCTGCGCGCCATCTTCCCTAACCCGGATAAAACCCTGCTGCCGGGCATGTTCGTACGTGCCAAACTCGAAGAGGGCGTGAATCCGAACGCGCTTCTGGTGCCACAGCAGGGCGTGACCCGTACGCCACGCGGCGATGCTTCCGCGATGGTGGTGGGCAAAGACGATAAGGTCGAAGTGCGTCAGCTGAAAACATCTCAGGCGATTGGTGATAAATGGCTGGTAACCGACGGGTTGCAGACCGGCGATCGCGTTATCGTAACCGGTTTGCAGAAGGTGAAACCCGGTGTTCAGGTGAAGGCGCAGGAAGTAGCGGACGAGAATAAAGGTCAGGACCAACAGACCGCCGCAGGCGCACAGTCCGAACAAACGAAGTCTTAACTTAAACAGGAGCCGTTAAGACATGGCTAAGTTTTTTATCGATCGCCCGATTTTTGCCTGGGTTATCGCCATCATTATTATGTTGGCGGGCGGGCTTGCGATCATGAAATTGCCCATCGCGCAATATCCAACCATTGCGCCGCCGGCAATTACGATCTCAGCAACCTATCCGGGTGCAGATGCGAAAACGGTACAGGATACCGTAACGCAGGTTATCGAACAGAACATGAACGGTATCGATGGCCTGCTGTACATGTCCTCGACCAGCGACTCTTCTGGTACCGTGCAGATAACCATTACCTTTGACTCAGGTACCGATGCGGACATCGCGCAGGTTCAGGTGCAGAACAAACTGCAGCTGGCTATGCCGCTGTTGCCGCAGGAAGTACAGCAGCAAGGCGTAAGCGTTGAGAAATCATCCAGCAGCTTCCTGATGGTGGTCGGGGTCATCAACACCGACGGCAGCATGACGCAGGAAGATATTTCCGACTACGTCGGCGCGACCATGAAGGATCCTATCAGCCGTACCACCGGCGTAGGCGACGTTCAGCTGTTCGGCGCCCAGTACGCGATGCGTATCTGGATGGACCCGAACAAGCTGAACAACTTCCAGCTCACGCCGGTAGACGTGATTACGGCTATCAAAGCGCAAAACGCCCAGGTGGCAGCCGGTCAGCTGGGCGGTACGCCGCCGGTGAAAGGCCAGCAGCTTAACGCCTCCATCATCGCGCAAACCCGCCTGAAGTCCGCAGATGAATTCAGCAAAATTCTGCTGAAGGTCAACCCGGACGGCTCGCGCGTGCAGCTAAAAGATGTGGCGAAAGTTGAGCTGGGCGGCGAGAACTATGACGTTATCGCGCGCTTTAACGGCCAGCCTGCGTCTGGTCTGGGGATTAAACTTGCGACCGGCGCCAACGCGCTGGATACCGCGGACGCCATCCGCGCCACCATCGCCAAGCTGGAACCCTTCTTCCCGGCCGGTATGAAGGTGGTTTACCCGTACGATACGACCCCGTTCGTTAAAATCTCTATCAACGAAGTGGTAAAAACGCTGGTTGAAGCGATCGTGCTGGTATTCCTGGTAATGTACCTGTTCCTGCAGAACTTCCGCGCAACGCTGATCCCAACGATTGCGGTGCCGGTGGTGCTGCTGGGCACCTTCGCCGTGCTGGCCACCTTTGGCTACTCGATAAACACCCTGACGATGTTCGGGATGGTGCTGGCGATAGGCCTGCTGGTGGATGACGCCATCGTGGTGGTGGAAAACGTCGAGCGCGTGATGGCGGAGGAAGGACTGCCGCCGAAAGAAGCCACGCGTAAATCGATGGAGCAGATTCAGGGCGCGCTGGTGGGTATCGCGCTGGTGCTCTCGGCGGTATTTATCCCGATGGCCTTCTTCGGCGGCTCTACCGGTGCGATTTACCGTCAGTTCTCCATTACCATCGTATCGGCCATGGTGCTGTCGGTGCTGGTCGCGTTGATTCTTACGCCCGCGCTGTGCGCCACCCTGCTTAAGCCGATCGCCAAAGGCGATCATGGCGAGAAGAAAGGCTTCTTCGGCTGGTTTAACAACATGTTCGACAAGAGCACGCATCACTACACCGACAGCGTCGGCGGCATTTTGCGTAGCACCGGTCGTTACCTGCTGCTTTACCTGCTGATAGTCGTCGGCATGGCCTTCCTGTTTGTTCGTCTGCCAAGCTCGTTCTTGCCGGATGAAGACCAGGGCGTATTCCTGACCATGGCCCAGCTTCCGGCGGGCGCCACCCAGGAACGTACGCAGAAAGTCCTTGATGAAGTGACGAAGTACTATCTGGAAAAAGAGAAGGCAAACGTGAAGTCGGTGTTTGCGGTTAACGGCTTCGGCTTCTCGGGCCGCGGTCAGAATACCGGTATAGCCTTCGTCTCTTTAAAAGACTGGTCGGAGCGTTCGGGTGATGAAAACAAGGTCGCAGCCATTACCGGACGAGCCGCCGCTGAGTTTTCAAAAATCAAAGATGCGATGGTGTTTCCGTTCAACCTGCCGGCTATCGTCGAGCTGGGTACCGCAACGGGCTTCGACTTCCAGCTGATTGACCAGGCAAACCTTGGCCACGACAAGCTGACCCAGGCTCGTAACCAGCTGTTTGGCGAAATTGCCAAGCATCCTGACCTGTTGGTGGGCGTGCGTCCGAACGGTCTGGAAGATACGCCGCAGTTTAAAGTGGATATCGATCAGGAGAAAGCGCAGGCGCTGGGCGTATCCATTTCGGATATCAATACCACGCTGGGCGCCGCCTGGGGCGGCAGCTACGTCAACGACTTTATCGACCGTGGGCGTGTGAAAAAAGTGTACGTCATGGCCGACGCGCCGTTCCGTATGCTTCCGCAGGATATCAACGAGTGGTACGTAAGGGGTTCTGGCGGGCAGATGGTGCCGTTCTCCTCCTTCTCCACCGCGCACTGGGAGTATGGTTCGCCGCGTCTGGAACGTTACAACGGTCTGCCGTCCATGGAGATCCTGGGCCAGGCAACGCCGGGTAAGAGTACCGGCGAGGCAATGAACATGATGGAAGAGCTGGCAGGTAAACTGCCAACCGGCATCGGCTATGACTGGACGGGCATGTCCTATCAGGAACGCTTGTCCGGCAACCAGGCCCCTGCCCTGTACGCCATTTCGTTAATCGTCGTCTTCCTGTGTCTGGCGGCGCTGTACGAGAGCTGGTCGATTCCATTCTCGGTTATGCTGGTGGTTCCGCTCGGGGTCGTCGGCGCGCTGCTTGCCGCCACCTTCCGCGGGTTGACCAACGACGTATACTTCCAGGTAGGCCTGCTGACCACCATCGGTCTGTCGGCGAAGAACGCGATCCTTATCGTTGAATTCGCCAAGGATCTGATGGAAAAAGAGGGCAAGGGGCTGGTTGAAGCCACCCTTGAGGCCGTACGTATGCGTCTGCGTCCGATTCTGATGACGTCGCTGGGCCTTTATCCTCGGGGTTATGCCGCTGGTTATCAGTTCCGGCGCCGGGAGCGGCGCGCAAAACGCCGTAGGCACCGGGGTAATGGGCGGGATGGTTACCGCAACCATTCTGGCTATCTTCTTCGTGCCGGTGTTCTTTGTGGTGGTACGCCGCCGCTTCAGCCGCAGGGCTGAGGATGTGGAACATACCCACCAGGTGGAACGCCACCAGTAACCTGCTAAATATGTTATTAAAAGGCCGCGTCAGCGGCCTTTTTTATGCTTAATAGCCTTAGCATCTATAAGCCGATATATAAGCATCGACAGCCATTGTTCTTGCGATTGATTTCAAGCTGTTGCGGAATATATTATTCCTGACGGCAAAACATCACGCCGGTTTTATCTTAAATTTTCTTTTGCGCAGCATAAAATTAACGTTCATACTTATTAATTAAGATTAATCCTAAGCCGCGACTTTTCCGAATTTAATTTAACATTTAGCCTTTTTTAGCGTCTTAAGCTTATGATATTAATCCTGGTTGCCGCCTAGATTAAGACTGTTCCGCTACCAGGAAAAAGCCTAATTTCATACGAAAGTATTAGCGGACCGCGCGGCAAATGCGCGAATAGCGCGGAATTGTAATTTTTAGTAATAGCGCGAGGAAATCCTTAGCAGATTGATTTATAGTAAAGGCATATGAAACAATCGTTGTAAACGATTCCCACCTCTTCAAGGTGTGTCCACCCCAACGCATTACGTTTTATCAAATTTTCTTCGATAAAAGGGGCTGCATTATGGACGAATACTCACCAAAACGGCATGATATAGCGCAGCTTAAATTCTTGTGCGAAAACCTGTATCATGACTGTCTGACCAACCTGGGAGAGAGCAATCATGGTTGGGTTAACGATCCTACGTCAGCCATTAACCTGCAGCTAAATGATTTGATCGAGCACATTGCGGCTTTTGCGCTTAATTACAAGATAAAGTATGACGACGAAAGCAAACTGATTGAGCAAATAGACGAATACCTGGACGACACCTTTATGCTTTTTAGCAACTACGGCATCAACGCTCAGGACCTGCAAAAATGGCGTAAGTCGGGGAATCGATTGTTTCGGTGTTTTGTCAGCGAGAGCCGCGCTAACCCGGTCAGCCTCTCCTTTTAAAAAAATATCACACATACTTAAGGTGAATTTATGACAACTAAGCCCTTAACCAAGACCGATTATTTGATGCGTCTACGACGTTGCCAAACAATTGATACGTTAGAGCGAGTAATTGAAAAGAATAAATATGAATTATCTGACAATGAGCTGGCGGTATTTTATTCAGCGGCCGACCATCGTCTGGCAGAACTTACCATGAATAAGCTTTACGATAAGATCCCCCCTTCGGTATGGAAATTTATTCGTTAATACTCCGAAACTTTATTGCTTATTTTTAGCGCATCGGCCCGGCTCCCTCTGCTTGCCATGTTCAGGCGAAACGCCGCAAATTATTGCCAGTTTCACGCCATCGTCATGGCCAATGCTTATTCCGTGAACGCCATCTGAAGTGCTCAATTTACTGGTCCGCGTCTGCTAACCTTAACTGTGATCGTTCGCACAATCAGGGAACGTTCCCGATCGCGACGAGGTTTTTTCGTTTAGGGTCAGGGTTTCCATACCGGGCAACAAAGAGCGACAACGATGAACGAAACGCAGAGTGAAGAAAAACGTAAAATGATCGCAGGCGAGCTGTATCGCCCTTCGGATGAACAGCTGCACGCCGAACGGGTAAAAGCCCGTCATCTGGTCCATCGCTACAACCATACCGCGCCGGACGAAAGCGCCGTGCGTAAAGATCTGCTAGAAGAGCTATTAGGCAGCTGCAACGATGCCTACATCGAACCCTCGTTCCGCTGCGATTACGGCTACAACATATACCTGGGTCAAAATTTCTACGCCAACTTTGACTGCGTGATTCTCGATGTCTGCCCGGTACGCATTGGCGACAACTGTATGTTCGCACCCGGCGTGCATATTTATACCGCCACCCATCCTCTGGATGCCCGGACGCGCAACAGCGGCGCGGAGTTCGGCAAACCGGTGACCATAGGCAATAACGTCTGGATTGGCGGCCGCGCGGTGATTAACCCCGGCGTGACCCTCGGTGACAACGTTGTGGTAGGGTCGGGCTCCGTTGTGACTAAAGACGTGCCCGCAAACTGCGTGGTTGCCGGCAACCCGGCGCGAATCATTAAAACGCTCTGAGTACGGCAAGGCGCGGCGAACTGTTATGGTTAATTTAGCCTAATCTGTTACTTTTTTGCCGGACGACGGCTTCTTAAAATAGCGTCGTCACTTTTGTGGTATCCGCGACTTACCTGAAATCAGAAGGCTTCCCATGACCGAAATCCAGCGCCTGCTTAACGATACGATTGAACAGCTGAACGTCGCCGAGAAGCGTGATAACCGCCCGCGGTTTAGCATCAGTTTTATTCGTAAACATCCGGGATTGTTTGTTGGCATGTGGGTGGGCTGGCTCGCCACGCTCGTCGTGATGATGCAATCTGAGACGCTGGCAGGCTCGGTGTGGCTGCTGGTGGTGCTTTTCGCCCTGCTTAACGGCTTTTTCTTTTTCGATGTGAATCCGCGCTACCGCTACAGCGATATCGACGTGCTGGATTTACGGGTTTGCTATAACGGCGAGTGGTACAACACCCGCAACGTGCCGGCCACGCTGATTGATGACATTCTGCAATCCCCGCGCGTGGACGCGCAGCAGAAAACGCTGCTGCAGAACATGATTACCCGCAAAGGGGAACTGTCTTTTTACGATGTTTTCTCCTTGTCCCGCGCTTAAATCCGCTTCAGGCGGGCGTTTTCAGGGGAAGCCTGGCTCAGGTTCCCCCTTGCCAGGCAGCCCTGACGCTCTCAGGCCCTAACGTTTTTTCTTTCTGCCCTGCACCGCTTTAAACCGCGGGTTGCTTTTGCAAATCACGTAAACCCTTCCCTTACGCTTTACGATCTGACAGTCCGGATGACGCTGCTTTGCGCTACGCAGCGAGCTCAGTACCTTCATAACTATGCCTCCTTGCCAAAAAATCGGCCAAAGCGCTGCTGGAAGCGCGCCGGGCTGCCTTCTTTTTCAAAGGTCCTCTGCCTGCCGGTGTAGTGCGGATGGGAAGCGGAAGAGACTTCGATAGTGATGTACGGGTAAGTTTGTCCGTCGAGCTCAATTTCCCGGTCGGTCTTTATCGTCGAACCTACTTTAAAGTACTCATTGGCGCTGGTGTCGTGGAACACCACGGTGCGGTAGTAAGGATGGATATCGCGTTTCATTGCCTTCACCTTGATACGTTATAACATAACAATACGGTAAAGGATGCGCGTTTAAAATGCAAGCGGCTTTGGCACAGGACCAGGCACTGCGGCGTTAGCCAAATCCTGAAAATGCTTAGACCCTCTGCGCGTCATAACTTAGAAGATAACAATATTGGGCGGCGCAAATGGCTTGCGGCAATGTTGCATCCATGGGCCGAACCTCGCCATAACCAAAGGAAACCATCATGAAGCTGCGCCGCTGTTGTGCCAAACCGTCAGAAAGCGAACCTAACACATCTCAATTGACCGGAGTCCAGAATGAGCACAACTTTTACCCCAGCGCTGCCGATACTCGATCTCTCACAGCTTGACGGCACCGCAACAGATCGCGCCGCCTTCCTTAGCCAGCTGCGCCACGCCGCGCGCGAAATTGGCTTTTTCTACCTGATTAATCACGGTGTCAGCCCGGAGCTGCAGCAGGCGGTTCAGGACGAAGCGCACCGCTTCTTCGCGCTGCCTGACGCCGAAAAACAGAAGGTGGCGATGATCCATTCGCCGCATTTTCGCGGCTACAACCGCGCCGCCAGCGAATTAACCCGCGGCAAACCAGACTGGCGTGAACAGTTTGATTTGGGCGCCGAACGTCCCGTCCTGCCGACAGGCCAGGACGAACCGGGCTGGCATCGTCTGCAGGGGCCCAACCTGTGGCCGGCATCACTTCCTGAACTGAAGCCCACGCTTTTGCAGTTCCAGCGCGAAATGACCGCCGTGGCGCTCAGGCTGTTGCGCACCTTCGCCGAAGCGCTGGAGCTGCCGACGGACAGCTTCGACCCGCTTTACGGCAGCAAACCTAACGAACACATCAAACTGATTCGCTATCCGGGCCAGCAGTCCACGGTGGGCGACCAGGGCGTGGGGGCGCACAAAGACTCCGGCTTCCTGAGCTTCCTGCTGCAGGATCGGCAAAAAGGTCTGCAGGTGGAAGTCACCCCGGACAACTGGGTCGATGCCGTGCCGCTGCCCGGCAGCTTTGTGGTGAACATCGGCGAACTGCTGGAGCTGGCCACCAACGGCTATCTGCGCGCTACCGTGCACCGCGTCGTTTCCCCGCCGCCGAACGAAGAGCGCCTGTCCATCGCCTTCTTCCTCGGCGCGCAGCTTGATGCGGTGGTGCCGGTTTATGCCCTGCCCCCCGAGCTGGCGCGTGAGGCGCACGGCCCGGAGAGCGATCCGCGCAACCCGCTGCTGCGCGATGTGGGCTGGAACTACCTGAAAGGCCGCCTGCGCTCCCATCCGGACGTGGCGGAACGTTATTACCCGGACGTGCTGCGCAACAGCGCAGAATTAATCGCTTAATACTAATAAGGAAAACCCCATGAAATATGCCTCTTTTAAACTGGCAGGTATTGCGCTGTCTTTAACTCTGGCTTTCAGCGCACACGCAGCGGAAACACTACGCGTTGCCGCCGATCCGGTGCCGCACGCCGAGATTCTCGCCTTTGTGCAAAAGCTCGATCCCAACCTGAAGCTAAAAATCGTCGAGCTCAGCAACGGCGTTAACGCCAACGAGCTGCTGGCGAACGGCGATGTAGACGCCAACTATTTCCAGCACGTGCCTTATTTACGCGATCAGGAAAAAGCGCTGGGCAAAAACTTCAGCGTCGCCGCGACGGTGCATATCGAGCCGCTGGGCATTTACTCTCATAAATACAAGGATCTGAAATCAGTGCCGGAAAACGCCACCATCGCGCTGCCGAATAACGTCACTAACCTCAGCCGTGCGCTTTATCTGTTGCAGGACAAGGGGCTGATTACGCTCAGGCCGGAGTTTAAAGACGCGGCGACAAACCAGGCCACGCCGAAGGATATCGCCGACAATCCGAAGCACCTGAAGATTATTGAAATCGAAGCGCCGCAGCTGCCGCGCTCGCTTGATGACGTCGATCTGGCGGTGATCAACGGCAACTACGCGCTGGAAGCGGGGCTGACGCCGGCTAAAGATTCCCTCGGCCTCGAGAGCGCGACGCACAACCCTTACGCCAATATCCTGGTCACTAATCCGGACCTCGCCAACGACCCGCGCATCAAAGAGCTGGCGAAAGACTTAGAGTCGCCGCAGGTGGCCGACTTTATCCGTAAGCAGTTCAACGGTTCGGTGATCCCGGTGGCGGCGCCTCAGTCATGATTACCCTTGAGCGGCTGAGCAAAGTGTATGCCGGAGAAGGCCAACCGGCGCTGGATAACATCTCCCTGAACGTGCCCGACGGCGCAATCTACGGCATTCTCGGGCGCAGCGGCGCCGGGAAAAGCACCTTGATTCGCTGTCTCAACCTGCTGGAGCGGCCCACCTCGGGCCGCATTATGATGGACGGCAAAGAGATAACCACCCTGAGCCAGCGCGAGCTGCGCCAGCATCGTCAGCGCACCGGGATGGTCTTTCAGCACTTCAACCTGATTCACGCCCGCAACGTGGCGGATAACATCGCCGTACCGCTGGAGATTGCCGGCCAGCCGCGCGCCGCGCGCGAAAAACGCGTGGCGGAACTGCTCGAGCTGGTTGGCTTAGCCGATAAGGCGCAGGCTTTCCCCTCGCAGCTTTCCGGCGGACAAAAGCAGCGCGTGGGAATTGCAAGAGCGCTTGCGGCGCATCCTGATATTTTGCTGTGCGATGAGGCCACCAGCGCGCTGGATCCGGAAACCACCGCCTCGGTGCTGGCGCTGCTGGCGGACATTAACCGCAAGCTCGGCTTAACCATCGTGCTGATTACCCACCAGCTGGAAGTGGTGAAAGCCATCTGCGATCACGCCGCCCTGCTGGAAAAGGGCAAACTTATTGAAAGCGGTCCGCTGGCCCGGCTGCTGGTCGATCCTTACTCGCGCCTGCGTGGCGCCCTGCTTCCCGACCGGGAGGCGGAACAGGCATTTTTACGCCGTCATGGAGTGGAGGGAATAAAATTATGCGAAGTCGCTTAGCCTGGGAAGACCTCTGGCCGCTGCTGCTCGACGGCACGCTCGACACGCTTTATATGGTCGGCCTGGCGGCCCTGTTTACCGTGATTATCGGCCTGCCGCTCGGCGTGCTGCTGTTTATCACCCGCCGCGACGGCGTGCTGCCCGCGCCGCGCGCAAACCAGATTATCGGCAGCATCGTCAACGTCGGCCGCTCGCTGCCGTTTATCGTGCTGCTGATCGCGCTGATTCCTTTTACCAGAATCATCGTCGGCACCACCCTTGGCAGCACCGCCGCCGTGGTGCCTATTACCATCGGCGCCTTCCCGTTCTTTGCGCGCGTGGTGGAAAGCGCCCTTGATGAAGTAGATAAAGGCCGCATTGAGGCCATTCTCTCCATGGGCGGCAACGCCTGGCATGTGATTAGCAAAGTGCTGCTTCCCGAAGCGCTGCCCGCCATGCTTGCGGGCATTACGCTTACGGTCGTTATGCTGATCGGCTTCTCATCCATGGCGGGCGTTATTGGCGGCGGCGGGCTGGGAGATTTAGCCATCCGCTACGGCTATCAGCGCTTTAATAATCAGGTGATGGTCGGCACCGTGGTGATTCTGGTGGTGATGGTGCAGATAGTGCAAATGACGGGCGACAGGCTGGTCAGGCGCCTCGCGCACCGTCGTTAGCTCACTGCCTTGCAATAAACGACGCCAGCATCGCCGCATCCGGAGCCGCGGCGACCGCACCTTTGTGGGTGGTCGCCAGCGCTCCGCAGGCGGAGGCCTGGGTCAGCAAGCCGGCAAGCTCGCGCGGGGCAGAAGGCATGCCCTGCCGGGCAATCCCGGCCAGCAGCCCCGCCATAAACGCGTCGCCCGCCCCCGTAGTGTCAATGCTGTCCACCAGAAAACCGGCATAGGCGTAACGTTTATCCTGCCACAGCGCTACGCCGCCCTTTTCTCCCTGGGTCACCAGCTTGAGGGCCGCCGGATAAGCTCTTAGCCCCTCCAGCGCTTCGTTAACCGTCGCCGTTTGCGTAAGCCATAACGCTTCTTCCTCAGAGAGTTTCAGCACGTCGGCCCGGCGGGCGAAGGCATCTACGGAACTGAACATAAACTGCGCGTCGACCCACTGCTGGGCGCGCAGGTTGACGTCAAAACTCACCAGCCCGCCCGCCTGATGCAGGCGTGAAATCGCCTCGCTGACGGTATGACGGCATTGTTCGGCCACCAGCGCCAGCGAACAGTAGTGGAGCAGATCGGCGCCAAACTCCGGTAAAGCGGCGGGCGTCAAAAACTGATCCGCGGAAGGATTAACCAGAAAGGTAAATTCACGCTCGCCTTTCTCCGCAAGGGTTACCACCACAGTGCTGGTGCGATAGCGCTCATCGGCTTCCATATGGCGGGTATCTACGCCGAACTGCGTCAAAGTGCGACGCATAAACTCACCGAAAGGATCCTTCCCCACGCGGCCGATAAAACCGCTGGCAAAGCCAAGGCGCGATACGCCTACCGCCACGTTGACCGGCGCGCCGCCCGCACAGGCCTCGAACCGCATTCCCTCCAGCGGCAGCAGATCCACCACCGCGTCGCCCAGCGACCAGATTTTCATCATTTTCCTTCCCCACATGCCGTTTATCGCCGGCCAAAACCCGCCTGCGCCCGTTTTTTTAAGTATGCCATTTCGATCACAAAGTTTAATTGTTAACGTTAACAAATGGAATTAACATCACATTTTTGTACTTAAAGCCCTTTTCAACGGTAAAAGTTAACGTTAACAATTTAGCCGAACCCTTCTGAGAGACGGCACACATGGCACGCATCACACGCAAACAACATCACTACCTGGTTCTGAGCGGACTGCTGTTTACGTTCTTCTGGACCTGGTCTTCGGCCTTTTCACTGCTTTCGCTGTGGCTGAACCAAAAAATCGGGCTCAAGGGGGCGGAAACCGGCATTATTTTTTCGATAATCGCCTTTACCGCCCTTTGCGCGCAGCCGCTGTATGGCTTTTTGCAGGACAAACTCGGCCTGCGTAAAAACCTGCTCTGGCTCATTGGCGGCCCTGCTGCTCGCCAGCGGGCCGTTTTTTGTTTTCGTTTGCACGCCGCTGCTGCATTTTCACATCCTGCCGGGGGCGATAAGCGTCGGCCTGTATGTCGGCGCCACCTTCTTTGCCGGGATCGGCGCGCTGGAGTCTTATACCGAGCGCGTGAGCCGCATCGTCGGGTTTGAATATGGCAAATCCCGCATGTGGGGTTCGCTGGGCTGGGCGGGCGCGACTTTTATCGCCGGCATGCTGTTCAACCTCGATGCCAATCTGAATTTCTGGATGGGCAGCGTTTCCGCCTGCCTGTTCCTGGCGCTGCTGTGGTGGATGCGCGAAGCGCAGCCTGATGCCTTAAACGAGCTCGAATTTGGCAAAAGCAACGCGCTGACCGTCAGCGACGCGCTGGGGCTGTTAAGGCTGCCTGACTTCTGGGCGCTGGTGGTCTTCGTCTGCGGCGTCAGCGTCTATAACGTTTACGACCAGCAGTTTCCGGTCTTTTTCGCCTCGCTGTTCCACAACGTGCAGCGCGGCAACGAAATGTTCGGCTTCCTTAACTCCTTGCAGGTGTTTCTGGAGGCGGGCGGCATGTTTCTCGCCCCGCTGCTGGTCAATAAAATCGGCGCCAAACGCGGCCTGCTGCTGAGCGGGCTTATCATGGCGCTGCGTATTTTCGGCTCCGGCATGGCGAGCGATACGCTGACCATTTCCCTGATGAAACTGCTTCACGCGGTCGAGCTGCCTGTCCTGCTTATCGCGATGTTCAAGTACATCACCACCCGGTTCGATCAGCGGCTGTCCGCCACGCTCTATCTGGTGGGTTTTCAGTTCATCACCTCAATTTGCGCCACCGTCCTTTCGCCGCTCGCCGGGCGTGGCTATGACCTGCTGGGCTTTGCCGACACCTATATGATCATGGCGGCGCTGGTGCTGTCCCTCACCCTGATCTCAGGCATGTTGCTGCGGGGGGATAAGCCGCAAAACGACCTGCCTTCTTTAAATCTGACAACCAGGTAATCATTATGACGCAACAACTTGCCCGGGCGATGCACGCCCTGGAAGCTAACCAGGCCAGCCGCGGCGGCCGGTTTTACCCGCAATTTCATCTTGCGCCGCCGGCCGGCT
Organism: Dryocola mayonis; assembly: GCF_051307045.1. Lineage (NCBI taxonomy): Bacteria > Pseudomonadati > Pseudomonadota > Gammaproteobacteria > Enterobacterales > Enterobacteriaceae > Dryocola > Dryocola mayonis. The sequence goes on along the minus strand of NZ_CP150452.1, from coordinate 1,041,924 downwards.
GGATGAACGACCCCAACGGGCTGATTTTCCACAACAACCTTTATCACGCGTTCTACCAGCATCATCCGTTTGATGAAAACTGGGGGCCGATGCACTGGGGCCACGCCACCAGTACAGACATGGTGCGCTGGCGGCACCAGCCCATTGCGCTGGCGCCGGGGGACGAATGGGATCGCGACGGCTGCTTCTCGGGCAGCGCGGTGGACGATAACGGCGTGCTGTCGCTGATCTATACCGGGCATATCTGGCTTAACGGCTGCGGAAACGACAGCGCCGTCCGCCAGGTGCAGTGCCTCGCCACCAGCCAGGACGGCGTTCATTTTGAAAAACAGGGCGTGGTGTTAACGCCGCCGGAAGGCTTTATGCATTTCCGCGATCCAAAAGTGTGGCAGGAGGATGGCTGCTGGTGGATGGTCATCGGCGCGCGGGACGCCGACGATCGCGGCCAGGTGCTGCTTTACCGCGGCGCTTCGCTGCGCGAGTGGAGGCTGGAGCGCACTCTTGCCAGAGCCGAACCCGCCATGGGCTACATGTGGGAATGCCCGGACTTTTTCGCCGCGGGGCCACGCCCATTACCTTATTTTCTCCCCGCAGGGCATACAGGCCTGCGGCTATCAGCACCGCAACCTCTTCCAGAGCGGCTATCTGCGGGGATGCTGGCAGCCGGGCGGGGATTTTGTGCAGCATGGCGACTTTACCGAGCTGGATCACGGGCACGATTTTTATGCTCCGCAGTCGTTTCTTGCCGCCGACGGACGCAGGATCCTGATGGGCTGGATGGACATGTGGGAGTCCCCGATGCCGTCCAAACGCGAAGGCTGGGCCGGCTGCCTGACGCTGCCCAGAGAAATTACCGCTGACGCGCAGGGGCGGCTGCGCCAGACGCCGGTTCGCGAACTGCTTTCCCTGCGCGGAAAGGAACACCCTGTTATGCCCTGCGTGCTGGAAAACGAGCGCCAGATCCTGCAGGACTGCGCGGAGGCGGCAGAGCTGGAGCTGAACTGGGACTGTCGCGAAAGCCGCGCCGAGCGCTACGGGCTACGCCTGGGCACCGGCTGCGAACTCTTCGTTGACGACCAGGCCCGGCGCCTGGTGCTGGCCCGGCGTTATCCCGACGAGCAGCTCAGCGGCGACCGCAGCGTGCCGCTGCCGGAAAATGGCGATCTGCGCCTGCGGATTTTTATCGACCGCTCATCCATTGAGGTATTTGTTAACGAGGGAGAATACTGCCTGAGCAGCCGGATTTATCCGCAGCAGGATCGGCAGCTGCAGCTGTTTGCCGATTGTGGCCGCGCGCTTTGCCGCGGCGGATCGTTATGGCTGCTTAAGCCCTGCGGCCTACAGGGAAACGCGCTTTAACAAAGGACAGGCCACGGGCTGCACGCCGCCTTGCGTGCGGCCTTCAATCAGATGCAGCGCCGCCTGACGGCCAATCTCGTGATGCGGCAGCTGCACCGTCGTCAGCGGCGGCAGAAACAGCTCCCCCACGCCCACCAGATTGTCGTACCCCAGCACCGCGACCTGCTGCGGGATGCTGATGCCCCGCGCCAGCAGTGTTTGATAGGCCACGAAGGCAATCCTGTCGTTGCCGCAGACCAGCACGTCGAAATCCGCCTCGCCATTCGTGCAGTGCCGATCCAAAAGCGCGGCTAAATCCGTGTAATGCTCATCGCCCATCGCCATGTGATATTGCCGCGCCGCGGCAAGGGAAAGCCCCGCCTCGCGCCAGGCCTGAATAAAACCGTCGCGGCGAGGCCTGCTGGCAAGCGCCCTTTCCGGCAGCCAGAAGCAAAGCGGGCGGCGATAGCCTTTAGCAATCAGGTACCGCGTGGCCTGGTACTGCCCGGCAAAATCATCCGGGATATAGCACGGCAGCGTTTTATCGTCCGTTACGCAGTTCGCCAGCACGACCTGTTTGCCCGCCAGCGCTGCAGGAAGGATAACGTGGCGCAGCCCCATGGTGGTGAAAATGATGCCGTCAGGACGCTGCGCCAGCAGGTGGCGCACGGCGCGCTCGGCGTCTTCAGAAGAAAGGATATTAATAAGAAAGCTGTTCCAGCCCCGCTCGCGCGCCGTCTGCTCTATCGCCAGCAGCATCTCAACCGAGAACGGCGTGGTGGCCGTGTCGAGGGCGAGAATAGCAATCGTCGAGGTTTTCGTCCCCTGGCTGCGAATCTTACGCGCCGAATAGTCCGGCACGTAGTTAAGCGCTTCGATCGCTTTTTGCACCCGCTCGCGGGTGGTCGGGCTGACATGTTCGGCATGGTTGATAACCCGTGAAACGGTCATCAGGGATACGCCAGCCATATTTGCTACATCTTTCAAAGAGGCCATGTGGGTGCCGGGAATTTGGGAATGTCCTGATAATATACAGTTTTCAGCGTTTTTTCCCGCCCGGCATCACATTCAGGCCTTCTCGCGTAGCAGCAGCGTCGTCAGCGTAAACGACAGGACCAGCGCCAGCACCACGCCCAGCAACGCGAACGCAAAGTAAGGGCCGATATAGGCCGGCAGGCTGAAGATGCTCGACAAAATATAGCCGTACAGACGCACGCCAAAGAAGGCGATAAACGCAGACGCCGCGGAACTCGCCACGGTCGCGGCGATAAACGCCTTTTTGTAGCGCGTCAGTACGCCAAACAGCGCAGGCTCGGTGATCCCAAGCAGCGCGGAGATCCCCGCGGAGAGCACCACCGAGCGCTCGGAGCGCGATTTGCTCAGCCGCCAGACGGCAAAAGTGGAGCCGGCAATCGCCATATTCGCCATAAACATCATCGGCATCAGCATGTCGTAGCCGCGGTCGGTGAAGTTTTGCAGCGCGATGGGCGTCATGGCATGATGCATGCCGGTCAGAATGGCTACCGGACGAATGGCGCCGACCACCAGCCCGGCAAAGCTCGCCGAAATGCCGAACAGCCCTTCGATAAACCACGCCAGCCCCCTGCCGAGGTAAATGCCCAGCGGGCCGATAATCACCAGCGCAACAAGGGCGGCTAAAAACAGCGTCAGCGTGGGCGTAAAGACCGTTTTCAGCACGTCCGGCATGATGCCGTCGACCCAGCGGTGGATATAGCTCAGGGCAAGCACCGAGAAGATCACCGGGATAACGCTTGCGGCATAGTTAAAAACGGAAACCGGGATCGCGTTCAGGAAATAGAACGCCTCAACGGCATCCGGCGCGTGCCCCGCCAGCGCTTTTGCCGCCTCAATCAGCGACGGATACATAAAGCAGGCGGCAACCGCGGCGGCCAGATATTCATTGGTTTTGAACATGCGCGCCGCCGAAATCGCAAGGAAGAACGGCAGGAAATAGAACACGCCGCTGGCGATTAAATCGATGACGATCACCGTGTCGCTTTTCGCGGAGATCGCCTTTAGCGCAATAAGCCCCGCCAGTAAGCCTTTGATCATCCCGGCGCCGGCGATAGCAGGCACTATGGGACCGAATACGCCGGAGACCGTATCCATAAACAAAGAGATCGGGCTTTTACGCTCTTTTTTTCGCTCGCCGGCCGTGCTGCGCGTAGAAGGCGAGCCCAGCGCGCAAGAGAGTTGTTCATACCAGCGATTCACCTGCGGGCCGATGATAATCTGAAACTGATCGCTTTGGATTTGCGTGCCTAAGATACCCGGCAGCTCTTTTATCGCCGGCTGATCGATTTTGCTTTCATCAACGATGTCAAAACGCAGGCGCGTCATGCAGTGCCAGACTTTATTAATATTATCGACCCCGCCAACCAGCCGGATAATATTATTGATGGCTTCAACTGTCCCCATTAATCGCTCCGAAGAATCCGTTTATTGTTATATGCCGCATGGTCTGAAAGCGTAGAGAAAGAAGCGGGACAAAACAAACCAATAAAAGCTGATGCGCGTCACAATTACCTTATTGCAAGGCATTAAAAACGACAATAGCGCAAATTGGTCTGGTTTATCACGCATATTCAAAGTATTTCCTGACCAATAAAAATATTTAAAAAAGCTGTTTACCCGCGCCTTTAAATAAGGCGATAGTAAATAAAGAAATCCTTTTTATGGTGGGCAACCGTCCTTTTTTCTTACGGCTTGTGGAGTTATCTCGTGCTACCAACCCTTATTGAAAATATCGAATGCTTTATTACCAAGCCCGATCGCCACAATCTCGTCACCGTGCGCGTGACCACCGGTAAAGGCGTGACCGGCCACGGCTGCGCCACTTTCCAGCAGCGTCCGCTGGCGGTGAAAACCATGGTCGATGAGTATCTCAGGCCGCTGCTGGTCGGGCGGGACGCCAACAATATTGAAGACCTGTGGCAAATGATGAACGTCAACGCCTACTGGCGTAACGGCCCGGTGATCAACAACGCCATCGCCGGCGTGGATATGGCGCTGTGGGACATCAAAGGCCAGCTGGCGGATATGCCGCTGTATCAGCTGTTTGGCGGCAAATCGAAAGACGCGATAGCGGCGTACGGCCATGCGGCCAGCGAAACGCTGGAAGGGCTGTATGCGGAGGTCGATAAGCTGCTGGAGCAGGGCTACCGCTATATTCGCTGCCAGCTCGGTTTTTACGGCGGTACGCCGCAAAACCTGCACGCCACCAAAACCCCCACCCCCGGCGCCTATTACGATCAGGATGAATACATGGACAATACCGTGGCCATGTTTAAAGCCCTGCGGGAGAAGTACGGCAGCCGGTTCCATATTCTGCATGACGTGCACGAGCGCCTTTTTCCGCAGCAGGCCATACAGCTGGCGAAGCGGCTTGAGCCTTACCAGCCGTGGTTTCTGGAAGATATTCTGCCGCCGCAGCACAGCGCGTGGCTTGAGCAGGTCCGCGCGCACTCTTCGGTTCCGCTGGCCATGGGCGAGCTGTTTAACAACCCTGCCGAATGGCACGAGCTGATTGTCAACCGGCGCATTGATTTTATTCGCTGCCACGTCTCGCAGATCGGCGGGATTACGCCCGCGCTGAAGCTGGCCATTCTGTGCCAGGCCTTCGGCGTACGTCTGGCGTGGCACGGGCCGCCGGACATGACGCCAATCGGCGTGGCGGTGAATACCCATCTGAATATTCATCTGCACAACGCGGCGATTCAGGAATTTATTCCCAACCAACCGAATACCGAAGCGGTGTTCCCCGGCGCGCCGGCGGCAGAACAGGGCTACCTGTATCCACCGGAAAAAGCAGGCATCGGCGTAGGTTTCGACCAGCAAAAAGCCGAAAGCTTCCCGGTGGAATACCGCCCGCATGAATGGACGCAAAGCCGTTTACCGAACGGCGCGATTCATACGCCCTGATCGCCTTTGCGAAACGCCAGGCTGTCGTGGTTAAAGGGGGTTACGTAGGTGCACGAATAGTTGATATCAATGATTTCGCTGATCTCGAACACCCGCCCGCCTTCAAGGATGCCCCGGTTGATGATATGCATCGCCGGGCTGCCTTTTTTACATTCCAGCAGCGCCGCCTGCTCTTTGCTGACGCTGACGGCCCGGTAGCTGGTCAGCAAATGCGAGATGCGATAGCCCTTGCCCAGCACATACTGCTGGAGGGATTGCTCAATAATAAGCTGGTTGAGGTCGGGAAAATCCTTGACCGGCATCCTTGAGATCTCAATCTGCACCTTTTGATTATCCACGTAGCGCAGGCGGCAAAACTGCCAGATAAACTCCTCTTCACCGAGGCCGAATACCTGCCGCTCTTCGCGATCGGGCAGTTTTTTATGCAGGTTGACCATGCGAAAAGCAATCTGATCGAAGCGCTTTTCAGTGATGGAGTTGTACACCAGCGGATGACTGCTCGCCTGCGGTTTAATCCAGACACCCGAGCCCTGCACAATTTCAACGACCCCGATGCTCGCCAGCTTTTCCAGCGCCTGGCGGATAGTGAATCGGGAAACGCCGTATTCTTCGGCCAGCCGCCGCTCGGGAGGAAGCTTGCGCAACGCCGGCCCGCTGCGCTGATAGATTTTGCTGAGCAAATCCTGAGTAATAAATTCTTTTTTCTTCATATCGCCGCCAGATTTTCACGCCGGACTTTCCTTTGCGTTGCAACATATCATCCGGCGAGGGGCTGAGCTAGACTTGGCTTCAGCACCGAAAATGATTAAAAAATAAAGAGCTTCTCTCCGGGTTGAAAACAATGGCCAACAGAAAAATAGCAGGTGCGGTTAACGGCGTGCTGATAGTCGCGGTGCTGGTTCCCGTGCTGCTGAGTATTTACCTCGCGCACCGCAAGGCCGAGCAGGCCTTTCACGCTGAGCTTTCAGAGTTCGCTTCCCGCGCCGTTATACGCACCGAGCGGGTGATAGAGCAGGCCCACCCGCGCCATCAATGACATTAACGGCTTTAGCTACGCTTCGTGCTCCTACGCCCATCGGCAGGAAATGCGGCGCGTTGGCCTTAAATACCGTTACGTGCAGGAAATTCTTTTCCAGCGCGATGGCCATATTCTTTGCTCCTCCCTGGAAGCGTTTGACAACGGCGCAGCCATTGGCAGGCCCGATCGCACCGGTAAAGAAGGCTTCGGCGCCTGGTACTCAAATACCACGGATCTGGGTTTTAAACGCCCCATGGTCTATATCGGTAAAGCGTCCCATATTGCGGCCATCGATCCCGTGTCGTTTATCGATGTGATCCCCTTTAGCGGCAACCCCATGAATATCGCCATGATCGAGCTGAACCGCGGCCTGGCGATCGCCACCAACGGCCCGCTGGATCCCGCCGCCTGGAAAGGCCCGCTGGCAAAGGGGCTAAACCAGTTCCAGTATCAGGGCTCCGCTTACGTTATTCATCGGGAAAATAATCTGGGCATGGCGATGATTACCTGGGCCCCGCTGGCGCCGCTTAATAAAGCCTGGTATCAGCAGCTGCTGATCTGGCTGCCCATCGGCATCGGCGCCGGTCTTGCCGCCGGGCTGTATATCACGCATTTATTGCGCCGTTTGCAGTCGCCCCGCGCGCGTATTGTCGACGCCATTAAAAACGATGACTTTACCGTGATGTATCAGCCCGTCGTTGATTTACAAAGCGGAAAAAGCGTCGGCGCGGAAATTCTGCTGCGCTGGGCGCAGCCGGACGGTACCTATTTAAGCCCCGATATTTTTGTGCCACTGGCTGAAGAAACCGGGCTTATCACCAGAATAACCGAGCAGGTGATAGACAAGCTCTTTGCGGAGCTCGGCGACTGGCTGCACGATCGCCCTGAGCACCGTATTTCTATTAACCTTGCGCCCTGTGACGTGCGTAACCTGCATATCCTTGAGTACATCCGTCCCCTGCTGATGCGCTATTTCATCAAGCCCGGGCAGATAGCCTTTGAAATTACCGAGCGGGGTTTCGCCAACCCAAAACTTACCGCTCCGGTTATCGACCAGTTTCGCCGCGCGGGGCATCCCATCTATATCGACGATTTCGGCACCGGCTATTCCAGCCTCAGCTACCTGAATACCCTGGCCGTCGACGTGCTGAAAATCGATAAGTCTTTCGTCGATGCGCTGGAGTATAAAAACGTCACGCCGCACATCATCGAGATGGCAAAGACGCTGAATATCGCCACGGTGGCGGAAGGCGTTGAGACGCAGGCCCAGGCCTGCTGGCTACGCAGGCACGGGGTGCAGTACGGACAGGGCTGGCTCTACAGCAAGGCGCTGCCAAAACGGGAGTTTATCGAGTGGGTTGCCCGTAACGATGCGCGGCCCCCGCTACTTGCGCAATAGCTTCTGCAGCCGCTGCTGCTGACGGCGCTCCAGCCAGCCGTGGAAAACAAACAGCCTCGCGCCGCGTAGCGCCAGCAGCGCCCCCCAAATGACCGTCGGCCAGATAAACCAGTAGCGTTCAGGAGAGGTAAACAGATTTATTGCCGCCAGCCCGGCGCAGACGACCGCCCAGGTCATTACCGCGCGATAAAAACCGTACTCCCGATCCAGGCGACGTTTCGCCCGGTCGATTTTCTGGTTCAGGGCCTCATCCTGAGCGGGCTCCTCGGCCATTTCCGCGTTCAAATCGGCCACCTTTAAATCGAAGGCCGCGGCTATCGCGCTTAAGGTTTCCAGGCTCGCCTGGCCGCCGTTCTCAATACGCTGAATGGTGCGCACGCTTAAAGAAGAAAGCTCGGCCAGTTGCTCCTGGGACCAGGCTCTTGATAAGCGCAGCGCTTTAATAGTTGAGTGTTTCATAGCAGGTTCTCTCTACGGGTTTAACCAGCTTTTATCTTGCGCCGGGCGCGGTTAACGCACCACGACAGCGCCGCGACGCCTGCCTGACAGCAACACGACAGCAGTACGACAGCGGCTGTCAGGCTACGCGAAGGCGTTTTTTCATCTACGCTCAAAACTCTCCACGCCATAAACAGGAGCAGGCCATGAGCAAAAAATACGACTTTCCCGTCGAACAAATTCGCCGCTATCTGGAGCCCGGACCGATCGTTTTGCTCTCTTCGTTACACCGTGGACAGCGCAATATCATGACGCTCGGCTGGCATACCATTATGGAATTCTCGCCGTCGCTTATCGGCTGCATGATTTCAGCGGGCAACCACAGCTTCAGTATGATCCGTGAAAGCGGCGAATGCGTGATAAATCTGCCCACCGTTGAACTGGCGGACACGGTTGCCGGAACAGGTAACTGCTGCGGAAAAGAAACGGATAAATTCGCCAAATTTTCACTGACGCCGGTAAAGTCGAGAAAGGTCGCCGCCCCGGCCATTGACGAATGCTACGCCCATTTTGAATGTCGCCTGCATGATGATGTGCTGGTAGAAAGCTACAACTTTTTTATCTTCGAAGTGGTTTGCGCCCGGGTGCAGCACGAGCCGGAATGGCCGGAAACGCTGCACTATACCGGCGACGGCCTGTTCCGAACCGACGGCGGCTTTATCGACCGCCGCCGCTTATTTACCAAAGTGTCTTAAGAGGCTATTTCGCGCCCAGCCGTTTTGCCAGCCGGTGCAGGTTTGCTACGTCGAGCTGCAGCTGACGCGCGGTGGCGGCCCAGTTGCCGCCGTTGGCGTCGAGCGTCTGCACTATTATCCGGCGCTGAAAATCGTCCGTTGCCGTACGCAGGTTGTCTACCGCCGGCAGGCTTTTTATCGCCGCCGGCGCGCTTTTTTGCTCCGCGTCCGCCAGCTGAAAATGCTGCGGCTGCAGCAGCAGCTCTCCTTGCGGATGGCCAGCGCGCGCCAGTACGATGGCGCGGTAAATAGCGTGCTCCAGCTCGCGAATATTGCCCGGCCAGTCGTACCGGCGCAGCAGATCGCGAGCGCCATCGCTTAATACCACCTGCTTCAGGCCCATTTTTACGCGGCTTTGTTCGCAGAAAAAGCCGGCCAGCAGGGTGATATCATCGCCGCGTTCGCGCAGGGGCGGGACGTGCACCGGAAAGACGCTTAAGCGATGAAACAGGTCCGAGCGAAACTGCCCTTCCAGCACCTGCTGCTTCAGATCCCGGTTGGTTGCCGCCAGCACCCGCACGTTCACCCGCTGGCTGTTGTCATCCCCTACCCGCTGGATATCGCCATACTGCAAAACGCGCAGCAGCTTGGCCTGCAGCGTCAGCGGCAGCTCCCCGATTTCATCAAGGAACAGCGTGCCGTTATCCGCCATCTCAAATTTCCCGGTTCGGTGGTGTATCGCCCCGGTGAAGGCGCCTTTCACGTGGCCAAACAACTCGCTTTCCGCCACGCTTTCCGGCAAAGCCGCACAGTTAAGATAAACCAGCGGGTTGGCCGCCCGCGCCGATCCGCCATGAATCGCCCTCGCCACCAGCTCTTTACCGACGCCGGTTTCACCGGTGATCAGCACGTTGAGATCCGATCCCGCGACAATTTCGATCTCTTTTTTAAGCTGCTCGATGCCGGGGGAAAGCCCCACCATTTCCGCGCTGCCGCTTTTCGCCGTGATAGGCACCGCTGCCGCCGCCGGCGTCTGGTTTTCCAGCTGTTCCATCAGCAGCGCGTTATTGAGCGCCCCGGCGGCCAGCACGCTGATAAGCCTCAGCTCCTCGTCGCTGAAATGGTCGAACTGCGCCGGATCCATGCCGTCTACGGTCAACGCGCCGATCAGGTTCTGGTCGGCAAACAGCGGCAGGCCAAGACAGGCATGCACTTTTAAATCGCTGTGATGCGGGATCAGCCCGTCGTAGGGATCGGGAAGCTCGCTTTCGGCCGGAAAGCGCACGACGTCGCCCGCGCGCGCGATGGCTTCCAGCCGCGGATGGGCATCCAGCGCAAAACGCCGTCCAAGCACGTCTTGCGCCAGGCCATCAATAGCCAGCGGACGGAACTGCCGCGCCTCGTAGCGCAGCAGCGCGGTGGCATCGCTGCCCAAAAGCTGGCGCAACGTGCGGACTAAACGGGCAAAGCGGTCCTGATGGGTGATGCCGCTTTGCAGATCGATGGCGATATTGGCAAGGGAGGTGATAGACAGGCTCATAGGCGGCTCCTTTAAAGGGTGCGTTAAGCCTAATCCCTGCTAGTCAAAATGACAACCACAATGTCATAAAGACATTACTCCGCTTGGTCATTATGACAATTAAAGCACGACAATAATAATTAAATTTTTTATAAATCAATAAATTAAAAAGTTGGCACGCTAGCTGCAATATGCATGGCACAAACATCATTTATTTTATTGATACTGAGGTACTGACGAATGGCTATTCAGGTTAAAAACAACATTAAGTGGGTTGGACAACGTGACTGGGAAGTGCGCGATTTTCACGGGACTGAATATAAAACGCTGCGCGGCAGCAGCTATAACAGCTATCTCATTTGCGAAGAGAAAAACGTGCTGATCGATACCGTCGATCATAAATTCAGCCGCGAATTCGTGCAGAACCTGCGCGCCGAAATCGATCTTGCGGATATCGATTACATTATCATCAACCACGCGGAAGAAGACCACGCCGGCGCGCTTACCGAGCTGATGTCCTGCATTCCGGACACGCCGATTTACTGCACCGCGAACGCCATCGACTCCATCACCGGCCACCACCATCACCCGGAATGGAACTTCAACGTCGTGAAAACCGGCGACAGCCTGGACATTGGTAACGGCAAGCAGCTGATTTTCGTTGAAACCCCGATGCTGCACTGGCCGGACAGCATGATGACCTATATGACCGGCGACGCGGTGCTGTTTAGCAACGACGCCTTCGGCCAGCACTACTGCGACGAACACCTGTTTAACGACGAGGTGGACCAGGCCGAACTGTTCGAGCAGTGCCAGCGCTACTATGCCAATATCCTGACTCCGTTCAGCCGCCTGGTGACGCCGAAAATTACCGAGATCCTCGGCTTCAACCTGCCGGTAGATATGATTGCCACCTCCCACGGCGTGGTGTGGCGTGACAACCCGACGCAGATCGTCGAGCTGTATCTGAAATGGGCCGCGGATTATCAGGAAGACCGCATCACCATTTTCTACGACACCATGTCCAACAACACCCGCATGATGGCCGACGCTATCGCGCAGGGCATTGCCGAAACGGATCCGCGCGTGGCGGTGAAAATCTTCAACGTCGCCCGCAGCGACAAAAACGAAATTCTGACCAACGTTTTCCGCTCCAAAGGCGTGCTGGTGGGCACCTCCACCATGAACAACGTGATGATGCCGAAAATCGCCGGCTTGGTGGAAGAGATGACCGGCCTACGTTTTCGCAATAAGCGCGCCAGCGCCTTCGGCTCGCACGGCTGGAGCGGCGGCGCGGTAGACCGTCTGTCCACCCGCCTGCAGGACGCCGGTTTTGAAATGTCCCTGAGCCTGAAGGCTAAGTGGCGCCCGGACATGGACGCGCTGGAACTTTGCCGCGCCCACGGTCGTGAAATCGCTCGCCAGTGGGCGACAACGCCGCTGCCTGCCGCAGCCGTGAACGCGCCGCAGGCAACCGTCGCCGAAGCCGAAGCAAAAACCTGCGCCGACCTCGGCCCACGTATGCAGTGCAGCGTTTGCCAGTGGATTTACGATCCGCAGACCGGCGAACCTATGCAGGACGTAGCGCCGGGAACCGCCTGGAGCGACGTGCCTGACACCTTCCTGTGCCCGGAATGTTCGCTGGGTAAAGACGTGTTCGACGTGCTGGCAACGGAGGCAAAATGAGCGCAGGCATCGTCATTATCGGCTCGGGCTTCGCCGCCCGCCAGCTGGTAAAAAACATCCGTAAGCAAGACGGCAATGTGCCCATCCGCATGATTGCCGCCGACAGCATGGATGAATACAACAAGCCCGATCTCAGCCACGTTATCAGCCTGAACCAGCGGGCCGACGATATGACCCGGCAGCGCGCCGGGGAGTTCGCCGAGCAGTTCAACCTGACGCTGCACGCCAACACCCGGGTTTCGGATATCGATACCAGCAGGCGTCTGGTGAAATGCGCAGACCAGCAGTGGTCCTATGACAAACTGGTGCTGGCCACCGGCTCAAGCGCGGTGCTTCCCCCCGTGCCCGGCCGCGAGCTGATGCTGACGCTCAACAGCCAGCAGGAATACCTGTCCTGCGAAACGGCGCTGCGCGATGCGCGCCGCGTGATGATTCTGGGCGGCGGCTTAATCGGCAGCGAACTGGCGATGGATTTTTGCCGCGCCGGTAAGCAGGTGATGGTGGTGGATAATTCAGCAAGCCTGCTCGCTTCGCTGATGCCTGCGGAGGTAAGCAGCCGCCTGCAGCAGCGTCTGAATCAGATGGGCGTCGAGCTGCTGTTCAACCAGCGCCTTGAATCGCTGACCGGAACCGGGCAGGGAATTAGCGCGGCCCTGAGCAACGGCCGTACCCTCGACGTTGATGCCGTGGTGGCCGCAATCGGCCTGCGTCCTAACGTAGATTTAGCGCAGAACGCCGGGCTTGAGGTCAATCGCGGCATCAAGGTTAACCGCCAGCTGCAAACCTCAGATGCGAATATTTACGCGCTGGGCGACTGCGCGGAAATCGACGGTAAGGTGCTGCCGTTCCTGCAGCCGATTCAGTTCAGCGCCATGACGCTGGCTAAAAACCTGCTGGGCGCAGCCGACGGCCTGACTTTACCTGCCATGCTGGTGAAGGTGAAAACGCCGGAACTGCCGCTGCATCTGGCGGGTGAAACCCAGCGCGCGGATCTCCGGTGGCAGATCTCCGCCGACCCGGAAGGGCTTATCGCAAAAGGCTATGATGCCGCACAGCAGCTGCGAGCGTTTATCGTCAGCGAAGCGCATATGAAGCAGGCGTTTGGGCTGCTGCGGGAGCTGGCGCTGTAAGCCGTAGCCGGTGGACGGGCTGACGCTTATCCACCCTACAAAATATGCCGCTGCGGGATTTACTCGTCCAGCAGCGGTATAAATCCGCCGTAAATCATGCGCTTGCCGTCAAAGGGCATGGTATCGCCAAACGCCTTCATGCGCGGGTCGGCCATCATCTTTCTGTTGGCCTCGTCGCGTGCTTCTTTCGAAGGGTATTCGATCCAGCTAAAGACCACCTCTTCGTCCTCTTCGGCTTTAACAGCCATACGAAAATCGGTGAGCCTGCCGTCGGGCACGTCGTCAGCCCAGCACTCTACGATGCGCAGCGCGCCAAACTCCTTAAACAGCGGCGCCGTTTTGGCAGCCAGCTGTTTATACGCCTCCTTATTAGCGGCGGGAACCGCCACCACAAAACCATCGACATAATGCATTGCTGCCTCCACGAGATGAGGGTTACGGGCGTTACTTTCCGCTCGTGATGATTACGCCAGATAAGTGTAGTGGCTAAGAATGGTTGCTGCCTGCTCAGAATTTCAGCAGCATTTCATACTGCGTGACGGGGTCCTGGCGGTAGCCGCAGCTCAGGTACAGCGGCGCTACCTGCTCCGGAACGGAGCCTGCGGTAGACAGGCCGGGAAAGCGTTCGCGCAGCAGCGTCAGTAGCTTTTTCGCCTGCCCTTTGCCACGGGCGGCGGTATCGACGTAGAGCATACGCAGCCTGGGCTGCTGAGGGTGCGGAATAACCATCGCGTAAGCGACATCGTCAAGCACACAGGCCCTGCCGGGCAGCTTATAGAGCGTCTCAGGCGCGCTCAGCCAGGGTAATCTCAGGCGGCTGTCGGTCAGCATTTTTTTCGCCATCAGCAGCGGATCGATTTCCAGCAGCTCGCCTGCCGGACGAAACGGCGCGAAACCCGCGGCATGAAAACCCACCAGCGTCTGCTGACAAACAAACCCCATGCGCTTATAAAGCGCCAGCCCGCCTTCGTTGCCCACTATCACCTCCAGCCACATCTGCCGGTCGCCGCGCAAGCGCGCCTCGTCAATCAGCTGCCGGATAAACTGCTTGCCGTATCCCTGTCCGCGCAGCTCGGGGCGAATCGCAAATGCCGCAAGGCGGCTGGTCTGCCCACGACGGGCGACGATCGCCAGCGCTTTCGGTTCGCCATCCTGCAGCCAGACTTTGCTGTCGTTAAGGCTGATATCCTCAGCGCTAAAACGGGTCGCGAAGGTTTCGCCGTCGAGGGTAAAAGGCACCAGATAACCTTCAAAACAGTGGGAAAGAATCTGCGCCAGCTGGTGGCTGCTCCAGTTTGCCGCCGCCTTGCTGATAATCGTGTCGTGCATGTTTTCCTCATCTGCCGTGGGCTCGCTTCCCGTATGCAGAAAACATAGCAGCCTGCGGATGACAATGCGACTTACGGCACCGCCGTTGGCTCGGCCAGAGGCTTTTTGTGGCCGGCGGTAAGTCTGAACCACGGCAGGCACAGCTGGATCAGCGGGCCGATGGCGAGGGCATAAAGCACCGTGCCCACGCCTACCGTGCCGCCCATCGCCCAGCCGGCAAGCAGCACCGTCAGCTCGATCGCCGTACGCACGCTGCGTACCGACCAGCCGGTGCGGGCGTTAATCCCCGTCATTAAGCCGTCGCGGGGGCCGGAACCAAAGCCTGCGCCGATGTACATTCCCGTGGCTATGGCGTTTACTACCACAGCGCAGAGCAGCAGAACGCTTCGCGCCGCCAGCGATTCCAGCGGCGGCATCAGCGCCAGCGCCGCATCCGCCGCCAGCCCGAGCACGATGACGTTACTGACGGTGCCGAGGCCCGGACGCTGACGAAGCGGGATCCACAGCAGCAGCACCAGCGCGCCAACCAGAATCATCACCATGCCGATATTAAGCGAAAATATCTTCGCCACCCCGAGATGAAAAACGTTCCACGGATCCGCCCCCAGATCGGCGCGTACAAACATCGCCGTGGAAACCCCGTAAAGCACCAGTCCGATATAAAGCTGCAGTAGCCGACGAGCCATCATTTTTTCCACCTCCCCCATTGGTTATGGCTATACTTTCCGGGAAAATGGACTGAATATTAAGGTCCAGTTAACACAAAGTGGACTGCTATGACACAGCGCAGAACGGGGACAGCCTCGCTTATCAAACTTCTGGGGCACTGGCATCAGGCGGCTTCCCGCACGCCGGTTTATCGTCAGCTGGCGGACGGGCTACGTTTGCTGATCCTGGACGGCAGGCTGCCGCTGGAAAGCCGCCTGCCCGGCGAGCGCGAGCTGGCGGCCGCGCTTGGCGTAAGCAGGACAACCGTTGCCGCGGCGCTGGGGCAGCTGCGGGAGGAAGGATACCTGCTCAGCCGCCACGGTTCGGGCTCCAGCACGGTTCTTCCGGAAGGTACGCTTTCCGCCTCGCCGGTGCCAGGCGTAGCGCCGGTACTGGACCTCTCGACCGCCGCCCTGTCCGCGGGCCCGGAAATTCATCAGGCTTATACCAGCGCGTTAACGGCGCTGCCGGAGCATTTAGCCTCCACCGGTTACGATCAGCATGGGCTGCCTGAGCTTCGCGCCGCTATCGCCAGGCGCTATGCGGCGCGCGGCTTGCCGACTACGGCAGACCAGATAATGGTGGTCAACGGCGCGGTAAGCGGGTTTGGCCTGATTCTGCGGCTATTAACCGGCCCCGGCGACCGGGTGGTCATCGATCATCCAACCTACCCGATGGCGTTATCCGCCATTAAAGGCGCCTCCTGCCGCCCGGTTTCGCTCAGCCTGCCGGAGCAGGGCTGGGATACGGATGGCCTGGCCGCCACCTTCGCCCAGACCTCTCCCCGCCTGGCCTACCTGATTCCGGATTTTCATAACCCAACCGGGCGCTGTATGGATGCCGCCACCCGTGCGGCGGTCGTAGAGATTGCCGCGCGGACCCGCACAACCATTGTGGTGGATGAAACTATGGTGGACCTGTGGTTTGACTCGCCTCCCCCGCCGCCGCTCGCCGCTTTTGACCATGCAGGATCGGCAATCTCGCTCGGTTCTGCCGGAAAAAGCTTCTGGGGCGGCCTGCGCCTGGGATGGATACGCGCCTCGTCCCGGACTATCGCCTCTTTAGTTCAGGTGCGCGGCTCGCTGGATTTAGGATCGCCGCTTCTGGAACAGCTGGCGACGATTAACTTATTCAATACGGCGGATAATTTTCTGCCGCAGCGCAGAAAAATACTGCAACAGCAAAGGGATTGCTGCTCGGCGATGGTAAGAGAGCTCTTCCCGGACTGGCGAATTACCGGCGCGCCGGAGGGCGGGCTGTCTTTATGGATTGAGCTACCGAAACCGCTGGCAACCGTCTTCGCCGCCAGCGCCGAATCCATCGGCATCCGCATCGGCGCAGGTCCGCGCTTTGGAACGGAAGGCGCGTTCGAGCGTTTTCTGCGCCTGCCTTTTACGCTGGAACCGGCGCAAATGCGCATCGCGCTTGAACGTCTCCAGCCGGTCTGGAAACAGGTAACGCAGAACCGGGGTTATATGGAGCGCTCGCTGACGGTTTAATGACGCAGCCGGCAAATAATTATATTGCTGTCCGCCAGCGGTTTCTTATCTGCCAATAAAATTAAGAATTTGGGAACATCAATTTTATTGCCCCAGCCTTTGATGAGCATAAAATAACCGTCAGGATATTGCGAAACAAAGGAATGAATGATGGATATAGCGCTACCTGGCCGGGGCTGGAACAGGTCCTGGTCCGACACGATGATTAACCTGGAAGCCCGCAAACTTATCAGCGCGGCAAATCAGCTTTCTGCCTTTTATCTTTATGATGGTCTGACCCGCATCAGCTTCGTTGAGGAAATAAAACAGATTGTTGAGCAACAATTTGCTGCGGCTCGCCGCGCAAGAACAGATGAAGAATGTATGGCGTGCATAAAAAATCTGCGCGCGGAAACGGAAAACCTCCGCGAACAGGATCGCCTGTTAAGAACAAAAGCGGCCAGGCTCTATGCGGAGATCGAGTTTGTTCGCGAAAATAATAAAATCGTCGGCTACGTGATTAGCGCCGTCAAAATTGTCGTGTCCGGGTTAACGGCCTATGGTGGCGGAATGTTAATTGCCGCAGGCACTCCAATTGGTGTTGTGGCTGGGGCTATTCTTATCATGGACGGCGTTAATGGAATCTCAAAAGAGTTTGTTAATTTTAAAAGAGAAAATGCAAAAAAATCTGAAGGAATTATTGCCGATCGATCTTTGGAGATAGCGCAATTTATGGGCTTTAAACCTGAATCAGGTTTGGCGGCCTATAAGACGCTCACTCTGAGCACAAGCGTCTACAGCATTTTTGGTTTGTCCAGGAAAGCAGAGGCGTGGCGGTTGTTTCGCTATCTTCCAGGTGACTACTACAGGAAAGTCACCGCCATGAGCACACCCAAACTAACGATAAAAATCGTCGGTTATGGCATTAAGGCCAAAGTCATCTTTGACCTTATCAGCACCGATTAATTTTTTTTACCTGATAAATGCCGCCATGATTTATAAGAAATAATCGGCGGCTGACAAAAAGCCACTATTAAAAGACCCAACAATAAGGAGATACCGCTGGAAAAAACATACCAGGGGTCATCATACTTTGTACAAATAAGAAAAATAAAAAAACAAAAGCCACAAAAAAACACCCATAACATAATCTTAAATCTTCTGGCTAAATCAGGAACGACCTCATCAAGCGTGCCACCGTAATTCTCAATATTATTTTTTAAATACCCTAGTTCTTTTTCGGTAAAACCTGAACGCAACAAAGCTTCTTCAGTAATATTCATGCCATTTTCTCCTTTGTCCATAAAAGTGAAAATCTCTTCTGCCGATTTATCCCCTATCATACTGGCGATTGTTAACGCCACACAGCCCGATCGGTCGCGTAAATTCTGAAATATTAATTAACGGCTACCGCTACCACAATCTCATCGGCAAAAAGCAGCTGCGCTTAAGCCGCGAGGGCATGGAGTAGCCCGGGTCGGGAAATCACAAAAGGTGCAATTCATTACTCTGAGCGTTGTGCAAAAGCTTTCCTGGCAGAAGACCTTGCAAAGAAGCGGGCGTCAACATGATAAAAACATGCTTAGCACAAATGGGTGGGGGGCCCTGCCAGCTACATCCCGGCACACACGTCACCTGCTGCGGCTGCTTCCTTCCGGATCTGACCGAGTTCACAAGTTAGTGTTGCGGGAGAACCAACAGGGCCCCCATTGAGAGCGCCGGTTACCCGACGCGCTGGCGCATTATCCACGTTGCCCCCGGCAATTGCAAGCCGCCGGCGGTCAGGTGTTGGTTTCTTGCGCAGCCGGCGTTTTTCTTTGCGCAGGGCTCGGCGGCGATTATGCTTAGCAAAGCCGTATTAAGGAGCAGCTCATGGATAATCACGATTCTTTCCCGCAACGGGTTTACCAGATTATTGCCGCCATTCCTGAAGGCCATGTCACAACCTACGGGGATATCGCGCTGCTCGCGGGTTCACCTCGCGCGGCGCGTCAGGTCGGCGGCGTGCTTAAGCGGCTGCCGCAGGGCAGCAGGCTGCCCTGGCATCGGGTGGTTAACCGGCACGGCGCCATCTCGCTGACCGGGCCGGATTTACAACGCCAGCGCGAAGCCCTGCTGTCCGAGGGAATTATGGTTTCCGGGGATGGGCATATAGATATGCAGCGCTATCGCTGGAACTACTAAAAAAGGCGCCTCCTGAGAGGCGCCTGTTAGCTGATTCAGAACGTAGTCGGGGCGGGAACCGCTGAGGACGGGGTGACCTGGGTTGGCGAAGTCGAAGGTACGGTTGTCGCCGCTCCACCGCCCGGCTGTACCGGCACCGCGGTTTGCTGAACCGGAACCAGCGTCAGGTCCGCTTTCGTGCCGCCCTGATTGATAACCGGTTTTACGGTATCGGTAATAAACACCAGTTTATCGTTCACGGTGATCGCCGCGCTCAGGATGATGCGCGCGTTAGGCTGGATATCAGCCGGGTTAAACGGCAGCACAAAGCTGAACGGCGCCTGTTTACCCTCGGTACGAGTCACCTTCTGCGCCAGCACCCTGGACGGCGAGTCCGCAAGCGAGGCGTCAGATAAAGTTACGGTCAACACGGCGTCCGGCGGCAGCGCCACACGCTGGCGAATCCACGCCGTACCTGTTACCGCCGGCTGTGCAATCACCGGTTGCGCCGTTGCGCCAGAAGTTGTCGCAGCCGGTGCCGGGGTCGGAATATCTGCAGATTTCTGCGCGCAACCCGCCATAGCAACCGCGACGGCTAATCCACTTAACATGTGCACAAGTTTCATTGATTTGTTCTCCTTATTATCAATGCACCCGTGGGCGCTGGGTCCCACAAGTAATGTATGGATAAAACATGCTTATCACGCTAAGTGTGGCACATATCACTGAATTTTGCCTGGCGCGGCATTTGTTATCAGGTCGGGCCAGTGCTCGATCGATGTTGATAGCATGTTATAATCAGGCGAATTACGCGCGGGTTACCGCTTTATCGAGGATGTTCTATGAGTCAGGCGCTCAGCAATTTATTGGCATTGCTCAATCTGGAAAAGATTGAAGAAGGTTTGTTTCGTGGCCAGAGCGAAGACTTAGGTTTACGCCAGGTATTCGGAGGCCAGGTGGTCGGCCAGGCGCTGTATGCCGCCAAAGAAACCGTCCCGGCCGAACGCCTGGTGCACTCGTTCCACAGCTATTTTCTGCGCCCGGGCGATAGCCAGAAACCTATCGTCTATGACGTTGAAACGCTGCGCGATGGCAACAGCTTTAGCGCGCGCCGCGTCGCTGCGGTGCAAAACGGCAAACCTATCTTCTATATGACCGCCTCTTTCCAGGCGCCGGAGCCGGGCTTTGAGCATCAAAAATCCATGCCGCAGGCCCCTTCTCCGGAAGGCCTGATGTCAGAAACGGATATCGCGCGTTCGGTCGAAAAATTCCTCCCGCCGCAGGTAAAAGAGAAATTCCTTTGCGAGAAGCCGCTGGAGATTCGCCCGGTAGAGTTTCATAACCCGCTTAAAGGCCATCAGGCGGAGCCGACCCGCCAGGTATGGCTGCGCGCCAACGGCAAAATGCCGGACGACCTGCGGGTGCACCAGTATCTGCTGGGCTACGCTTCAGATTTCAACTTCCTGCCCACCGCCCTTCAGCCGCACGGCATCGGTTTCCTGGAGCCAGGCATGCAGGTGGCGACTATCGATCATTCCATGTGGTTCCACCGCCCGTTCGACATGAACGAATGGCTGCTCTACAGCGTTGAGAGCACGTCAGCCTCAAGCGCTCGCGGCTTTGTTCGCGGTGAGTTTTATACCCAGGACGGGGTGCTGGTGGCTTCAACGGTGCAGGAAGGCGTAATGCGTAAGCGGGGATAACAGATCTTTAACCTCTCCCGGAAGGGAGAGGTTAAGGGGAAATCTTTAAGCGTTGTAAGCGTTCTCGCCATGGCTGTTCACGTCCAGACCTTCGCGCTCCTGCTCTTCCGGTACGCGCAGGGCCCACGGTCAGGTCGGCGATTTTAAAGCCGATGAAGGCCACCACGCCGGACCAGACGATAGTCACGCCGATACTTTCCAGCTGAACCAGAACCTGATGGCCCATCGTCACGCCTTCCGCGTAGCCAACGCCGCCCAGTGAACTGGCGGCAAAGATGCCGGTCAGAATGCAGCCCACGATGCCGCAAACGCCGTGCACGCCGAACACGTCGCAGGGATCGTCGACGCGCAGCCATTTTTTCAGCAGCGTCACGCCCCACAGCCCTGCCAGACCCGCCGCCACGCCGACGATCAGCGCGCCGCCGACGCCAACGTAACCACAGGCCGGAGTGATGCCTACCAGACCCGCGATAGCACCGGAACAGGCGCCCAGCAGAGAAGGTTTGCCGCGCAGCGTCCACTCGCCAAAGATCCAACCGAGAACCGCGGCGGCCGTTGCGACCACCGTGTTCACAAAGGCCAGAGCGGCGATTTCGTTAGCGGAGCTTGCGGAACCCGCGTTAAAGCCGAACCAGCCAAAGTACAGAATTGCTGTGCCCATAAAGACCATCGGCAGGTTGTGCGGTTTGAACGCCTCTTTGCCGTAGCCTACGCGCTTGCCTACCAGGTAAGCGCCCACGAGGCCTGCAACGGCGGCGTTAATGTGCACAACGGTGCCGCCCGCGAAGTCCATCGCGCCGTGCGTTCCCAGCAGGCCACCGCCCCATACCATGTGCGCAATAGGCACGTAGGACAGCGTCAGCCAGACCAGCACGAAAATCAGCACCGCGGAGAATTTAATACGTTCGGCAAGCGCGCCCACGATAAGCCCTACGGTAATGCAGGCGAAAGAGCCCTGGAAGGCGACGTGAATATACTGATAGAAAGAGCCCATCAGCGCGGTCAGCTGAATATTCTTGAGCATTACCCAATCGAAGTTACCGAAGAAGCTTCCGCCCGTGCCAAAGGCCAGCGTATAGCCGTAAACCACCCACAGCACGCAGACCAGCGAGAAGGTCACCGCAATCTGCGTCAGCATGGAAAGCACGTTTTTGGAGCGGATCAGGCCGCCGTAGAACAGCGCCAGGCCGGGAATGGTCATAAACAGCACCAGAGCGGTGCAAATCATCATAAAGGCGTTGTCGGCTTTATCGGCAACGGCCGGGGCGGCCAGCGCCAGTGATGGCGCAAGCGCCAGGGCTAAGGCGCCTGTTACAGAGGCTAATTTCTTCATTTTTTCTGTCCCTTTCACGATTGGGGAGGCATTTACAGCGCAGCTTCGTCGGCTTCGCCGGTACGAATACGGATGACGCGCTGCAGTTCGGCAACGAAAATTTTGCCGTCACCAATTTTGCCGGTGTAGGCCGCTTTGCTAATGACATCAATCACTTCGTCAAGCTGGTCATCGGCAATGGCGACATCGATTTTTACTTTTGGCAGGAAGTTGACGCTGTATTCCGCACCGCGGTACAACTCTGCGTGACCCTTCTGGCGACCAAAGCCTTTTACTTCGGTCACGGTCAGCCCCTGAATGCCGATAGAAGAAAGTGCTTCACGCACGTCTTCGAGTTTGAACGGTTTGAT
Organism: Dryocola mayonis; assembly: GCF_051307045.1. Lineage (NCBI taxonomy): Bacteria > Pseudomonadati > Pseudomonadota > Gammaproteobacteria > Enterobacterales > Enterobacteriaceae > Dryocola > Dryocola mayonis. The sequence goes on along the minus strand of NZ_CP150452.1, from coordinate 1,019,656 downwards.
TACCACGGTAACCAGCTTCATAAATTCCCCTCCAGTAAGCCAATGGGCGATTGCACAGCTTCACGATGGAGATAAAGCAAGCCCCGTGCCAGGAATGAAAATCAGCTTTTTTCAGCGCGTTAATCAGCGCGGTTGCGGGTTCTTCGGGCGGGAAAAAATGTGGCCGGGATTAAGATTGTTCCTGGAAAGGGAAAACGCACCATGCTGGTGCGCGCAATGTTTCAAAATTGCACCAGGGAGGATCTCCTTTGGCGATATGCTTGTTTATTGCCTGATGCTGGTGCATCAGGCAATAAGCGATTCCTCGCGCGTGGCGGCCGCCAGCTCTTCACCGGCCAGCTGTAGCTGATACATCTGCCAGTAGCGTCCTTCGCAAGCCAGCAGCTCGCTGTGCGTGCCGCGCTCAACCGCCTGGCCGCGATGCAGCACCAGAATGGTGTCCGCGTCGGTGATGGTCGATAAACGGTGGGCTATCACCACAAGCGTGGTGTGCTCGCGAATCGCCGCCAGCGCCTGTTGAATAGCCTGTTCGGTGCCGGAGTCGATATTGGCGGTAGCCTCATCGAGAATAAGAATTTGCGGCGCGTCCACCAGCACGCGCGCCAGCGCCAGCAGCTGTTTTTGCCCTACGGACAAATTGTTGCCCTGCTCGCCCAGGCGGGTATGAATACCGTCAGCCATGGTGCGCGCGAGATCCGCCAGCTGCACCGTTTCCAGCGCCCGCCATACGGCCTCTTCGCTGATTTCACGCCCTAAGGTGACGTTAGCAAAGAACGAATCCGCCAGAACCACGGGATCTTGCTGCACCATCGCCACGCCGCGGCGCAGGGTGTTATGGCTGAGCGTCGCTAACGGACGGCCGTCAAGGCGGATTTCCCCGCCGGTAAGCGGGTAATAGCCCATCAGCAGGTTAGCCAGCGTGCTTTTGCCGCTGCCTGTGTGCCCCACAAGCGCGACAAAGCTGCGCGACGGCACCTGCAGGTTAATGTCCTGCAGCACCAGGCGGTCGCCACGGTAGGCAAAAGAAACGTTGTCTACGGCAATTTCGCCGCTTGCCAGCGGACGAGTATCGCTGCCGTAGCCCTGGCGCTTACCGTCCATCAGCTCAAACACGCGTTCGCCGGCCACCACCGCCTGCTGCAGCATTGACTGCTGGGTGGTCAGTTCGATAAGCGGCTCGTTGAGCCGGCCAAGGTAGTTGATAAAGGCATACAGCACGCCCACCTCAATGGTGCCTACCGCGGTGAAGCCGAACAGCATCAGCAGCCCGCAAAGCACCAGCGCAGAGAACAGGCTGAGCAAGGGCCGCAGCAAAAAGCCGTCCAGCCGCAGGGTTTGCATACGCGCCAGATAGTGCGAGCGGCTCGCCGCCCCCATGCGTTCGCCAAACCGCGCCTGCTGGCGGAACTGCTGGATAACGCTCATGCCGTTGATGACTTCGTTAAAGCCGTCGTTAATATCCGCCAGATAGCCGCGCACCCGGCGCACGATCGGCGTGCTGTAGCGCTGGTAAATCACCATCACGATAAGCACCGCCGGGAAGATGGTGACGGCGACCAGCGCCATGCGCCAGTCAAGGCTGAACATCGCCACCAGCATCGCGCCGATCAGCGCGGCGCTGCGCAAAACGGTTGCGACGACGGTCACGTAAAGATCGCGAATCACCTCCGTGTCGTTGGTGACGCGGGAAATCACCTGCCCCACGGGCTGGGTATCGAAGGCGCTCAGCGGCTGGCGAAGCGCCGCGTCCATCACGTCGGTACGTAGCTTTTGCACCACGCCGACGGCCGCCTGGTTGAACAGCAGCGCCTGCCAGTAATGCAGGCCCGCGGCCGTCACGGAAAGCAGCAGGTAGGCGGCGGCAAGCCCGGCCACCAGCGCTATCGGCAGGCGGTTTTGCGACACCATGTTATCGATGAAATAGCTTACCAGCACCGGGCCGGTCACTTCCGCCGCCGCCGCAATCCACAGCATGACCACGGCCCCGGCAAGCGGCCTGCGCCACGGCGAACCGTAGGCCAGCAGGCGTTTTATCGTCGGCCACTGCTTTTGCAGCTTACGCATTGGCTTGCTCCTCTTCGGCCGCTTCCGGCGCATCGTCCAGCGCGGCTTCCAGCTGCTGGTAGCGATACATATCGCGATACCAGCCCGGCTGGGAAACCAGCGCCTCATGGCTGCCGCGCTGGGCCACGTGCCCGTGCTGCATCACCAGAATTTCGCTCGCTTCGGTCAGCGCCGACAGGCGGTGCGCGCTAATAATGACCGTACGGTTTTCACCCCACTGGCGCAGGTTATGGAGAATTTGATGTTCGGTGCGCCCGTCTACCGCCGAAAGCGCGTCATCAAGAATAAGGATTTCCGCATCCAGCAAAAGCGCGCGGGCGATGGAGATACGCTGTTTCTGCCCGCCGGAGAGCATCACCCCGCGCTCCCCTACTTCCGTTTCGTAGCCCTGCGGCAGCCGCAAAATATCTTCATGCACGCTGGCAAGACGGGCGACGTGTTCAATCTCCCCCCGCGTGGCGTTTGGCTTACCCAGCGCGATATTGTTCGCCACGGTATCGGAGAACAGGAACGGCGTCTGGTTTACGACCGCAAGGCGGCTGCGCCAGGCGTCGAGCTGCATCTGCGCCAGCGGGATATTGTGGAAGCGGATGTCGCCCTGGTCGATATCAAAATGGCGCTGCAGCAGGGATAAAATAGTGCTTTTCCCGGCGCCGGTCGGGCCGCACAGCCCGAGCATGCCGCCGGGCTCAAGGATAAAAGAGACGTTTTCAAGCGTCGGCTGCGCCGTGTGTGGATAGTGGAACGCGCGGATGTTCGCCTGCACGATGCCGCGGCCTTCCGGCGCGACTTTATCGCCGTCGATAACCGAAGGCGCCTCTTCCAGCATGCTGCGGATGCGGCTGTAGGCGGCGCTGCCGCGCTCAACGATGTTGAACATCCACGCCAGCGCCAGCATCGGCCAAATCATCAGGCCGAGGTACATCACAAAGCTGGTAAGCTGCCCGAGCGTTAAGGTGCCCTGCATGACCATCCAGCTCCCGCCGCCTACCGCCAGCAGGTTTGCCGTGCCTATGGCGATATAAATCGTGGGGTCGAAACGGGCGTCCACCCGCGCCACGCGCATATTCTTCGCCCCGGCGTCCTGCGCTTCGGAGGCGAACAGCGCCGACTGACGATCCTCAAGGCCAAAAGCTTTGATCATGCGGATGCTGGTTAAGCTTTCCTGGGTGCGGTCGTTAAGCGTGGAAAACGCGGCCTGGGCAAGTTTAAAACGCTGGTGCAGCTGGTCACCGTAGCGTTTGATCACCAGCGCCATCACCGGCATAGGCAGCAGGGCCAGCAGCGTCAGCTGCCAGCTGATTTGGGTCGACATGACGATCAGCACCGCGCAGCCCATCACCAGCGAGTCCACAAGCGTCAGTACGCCTTCCCCCGCCGCGAAGACGACGCGATCTACGTCGTTGGTGGCGCGCGCCATCAGGTCGCCGGTTCGATGGCGAAGATAGAATTCGGGATGCTGGCGGCTTAGCTGGCGGTAGTAATCTTCCCGTAGCTCAACGGCAAGCTGGTAGGATGCGCCGAACAGCAGAATGCGCCAGACGTAGCGCAGGGCATAAACCACCACGGCAATCGCGATCATCACGCCAAGCCACATCAGCACCTCTTGCCCGCCAAGACGCTGCCTGGTGACGCCGTCCACAATCACGCCGACCAGCTTTGGCGGCACGAGCTGCAGGATAGCAATGATGATAAGCAGGGCCACCGCCCCGAGATAGCGTCGCCATTCCCGGGTAAAGTACCAGCTTAGTTGAGCAAATAATCGCACGCGGTTGTTCCTGATTTGCAGTCTGCCGACGAGGGCTTAAAAGAAATACCGAAAGCGCTAAAACGAGGGTTGTTAAGCGCTTATCGGCAAAGCTGTCGTGTATTTTATCTGTTCCATGGCGAAACTCGAAGTCACATCGGTTAAACCAGGAATGCCGTTGACCAGCCGCTTGTAAAAATCATCGTAACGCTTCATGTCCGCGACCTGCACCCGCATCAGGTAGTCGTACTCCCCCGCCATGCGCCAGAACCCCAGCACCTCGGGCATATCTTCGACTACGCAGACAAATTTGCAGTACCACTCGCTGCTGTGCTGCTGGGTTTTTATCAGCACAAAAGCCGTGAGGCCCAGGCCAAGCTTTTCGGGATCCAGCAGGGCGACTTTCGCCCGTACGACGCCGTCGTCTTCGAGCTTTTTCAGGCGCTTCCAGCAGGGCGTGGTGGTCAGATTAACGGCATCCGCCAGCGCCTGCAAAGAGAGGGTGCAGTCTTCCTGCAGCAGGGAGAGCAGCTTATGGTCAATTTTATCTAGCATACCGGCCTTATGGAGAAAGATTTTCTCTAATGAAAGCCTCAACAAGGCTAAATGGCAACTTTTTTATCCCTCTTTTGCTTTACGCTAAGCACAAATAGACAAACGGATCCTGACCATGACCAGCACCTGGGTAAACCACGCCATCAGCGAAATCAACGCCGATTATCAACGTTCGGCAGACACGCATTTAATCCGCCTCGCCCTGCCCGGCTTTCCCGGCGTACAGCTCTATCTGAAGGACGAAAGCACTCATCCTACGGGCAGCCTGAAGCACCGCCTGGCCCGCTCGCTGTTTCTCTACGGTTTATGCAACGGCTGGATAAAAGAAGGCACCACGATTATCGAAGCCTCATCCGGTTCGACCGCCGTCTCTGAGGCCTATTTTGCCCGCCTGCTGGGATTGCCCTTTATTGCCGTTATGCCCTCGCGCACCGCGAAGCGCAAGGTTGAGCAAATCGAGTTTTACGGCGGCCGCTGTCATTTCGTCGAGAGCGCCTGCGAAATCTACGCGGCTTCTGAAATGCTGGCGCGCGAGTTAAACGGTCACTATATGGATCAGTTCACCTACGCCGAACGCGCCACCGACTGGCGAGGTAATAACAATATCGCCGACAGTATTTTCCGCCAGATGGCCCATGAGCCGCATCCGGTGCCGGACTATATCGTGATGAGCGCCGGTACGGGCGGCACCTCCGCGACGATTGGCCGCTACCTGCGCTACCAGGGGCATCCGACAAAGCTGCTGGTGGTCGATCCGCAAAACTCCGTATTCCTCGACTACTGGCACCTGCGCGATTGCGGACTGAGCAGTAAAGCGGGCAGCAAAATTGAAGGCATCGGGCGTCCGCGCTGCGAGCCGTCTTTTATCCCGGACGTCATTGATGAAATGATGCGGGTACCGGACGCCGCAAGCGTCGCCACCATGCAATGGCTGGAGTCGGTGCTGGGGCGTAAGGTGGGCGCATCAACCGGGACAAACATGTGGGGGGCGCTGCAGATGGCAGCGCGTATGCGTACGGAAGGCCGCACGGGTTCGATAGTGACGCTGCTTTGCGATAGCGGCGAGCGCTATCTTGAAACCTATTACAACGCGGATTGGGTGCAGGCGAATATCGGTGATTTGCAGCCGTGGCGGGCGGAAATCCAGGCCCTGCTTAAATAAAAAAGAGGCCGGACTTAACGCCCGGCCTGCTGAAAATGCCTTGTCATTCGGGGGAATAAGTAAGGTTTGGTGTATCCAGCCAATGGGTTAAATAATGTGAAACCGCCTGCCTGCTGCAATGACCGATAACCGTCAGATGGGGTAATTCCGCTTTCAGCTGGGCCATCGCGTTGCCCATAATCAAACCGTGACCGACCAGCGAGAGCATTTCACGGTCGTTCATCGCGTCGCCAAAGGCCATGCAATCCTTCATCGTCAGGCCGAGGTGCTGGCTCAGGATGCCCAGCGCCGAGCCTTTGTTACATCCTACCGGCAGCACTTCCAGGCAATCTACCGCCGAGAAGCACAGGAATGCGCTGTCGCCCAGCGCTTCGCTAAGCTGGATCTTCAGCCCGGCGAGATCCTGGTGATCGCCGCAGAAACAGATTTTCGTCACTTCGTTTTTCGGCAGGCTTTTCAGATCCGTCAGCCGGTATTTAAAGCCGCTATAGACGTGGGCGTGAAGCAGCTCGGGAATGTCGTGCTGCGTCAGCCAGCCGGAGTCGTTGAACACGTGCATGCTGGCCTGGGTGTCCCACTGGCCGAGGATAACGGCTTCCGCGGCCGCCGGAGCGAGATCCTGCCGATGCAGCAGTTCCCCTTCCATACTGTGAATGCGCGTTCCGTTGCCGGTAATCAGGAAGGCTTCGAGATCCAGCGTTCCTAAAACGTGGCGCATTTCCAGCACGTGACGCCCGGTCGCAAAAGCAAGGGTGATTTGACGCTCTTCCCGCAGGCGTTTAAGCGTGCGCAGGGTTTCCTCACCAAGATAATGGTTGGGCAACAGCAGCGTGCCATCCATATCAAATGCAGCCAGACGCGCCATGAAAACTCCCGGTAGTGACCTCACAAATATGACCTGCAGTATTGCCTGGCATATACGGAACTAATAGTGAATACTTCTAAAAAATTGTTCCGGGTTTAAGTATGCGCTTATTAAATCGGCTTAATCAGTATCAGCGGCTGTGGCAGCCCTCCGCAGGCGAACCCGTGCAGGCAACGGTGGCGGAGCTTGCGGCGCGTTGCTTTTGCAGCGAACGCCATGTGCGTACTTTGTTAAACCAGCTGCAGGACGCCGGCTGGTTAACCTGGCGGGCGCGTTCGGGACGAGGCAAGCGCGGCGAGCTGACTTTTTTAGTTACGCCGGACAGCGTGCGCTCGGGCATGATGGAAGAGGTATTGCACAAGGGCCAGCATCAGAACGCGCTGGAGCTGGCGCAAATCGCCCCCGAGCAGCTTCGCCATCTGCTGCAGCCGTTTCTTGGCGGACAGTGGCAAAACGATACCCCCACCCTGCGCATTCCCTACTATCGTCCGCTGGAGCCGTTACGGCCGGGTTTCCTGCCGGGACGGGCCCGAACAGCATCTTGCCGGGCAGGTTTTTTCCGGCCTGACGCGCTTTGCGACCAACAGCTCGCTGCCGCAGCCCGACCTTGCTCATCACTGGCAGGTTGCTGATGACGGCCTGAGCTGGCATTTCTTTATCCGCTCAACGCTGCACTGGCATAACGGCGAGGCGGTAGAAACCGCCCAGCTGCAGCGGCGCCTGCTGATGCTGCTGGCGCTTCCCGCCATGCGTCGCCTGTTTGTCAGCGTGAAAGCCATCGAGCAGCCTCACGCCCAATGCCTGCGTTTTGTCCTGCACCATCCGGATTACTGGCTGCCCTGGCGCCTGGCGAGCTACTGCAGCCGCCTTGCCCATCCGGAAGATACGCAGCTCGGCTGCGGAGCTTTCCGCATCGCAAGCTTTAAAGAAAACCTGGTGCGTATTGAAAGCCATGAAAGCTACCATCTCAATCACCCGCTGCTAAAAGCCGTGGAGTACTGGATAACCCCCCAGCTTTTCGACACGGCGCTGGGCACCAGCTGCCGGCATCCGGTGCAAATCGCCATCGGCCAGCAGGATGAGCTGGTTCATCTGCGCCCGGTGCGAAACAGCATCAGCCTGGGCTTCTGCTACCTGGCTATTAAACAGAATGGCAAACTGACGCCCGGGCAGGCCCGAACGCTGATGCAAATCGTGCGCAGCCATGAGGTGATCGGCACGCTGCCGGTAGAAGAGTCGCTAATCACGCCCAGTACGGAAATGATCCCCGGCTGGACGATGCCGCAATGGGAGCGCCAGCCCGCGGTAAAACTGCCCCGGCGGCTGACGCTGATTTATCATCTGCCGGTGGAGCTCCACGCCATGGCTCAGCAGCTAAAGCGCTATCTGGCGACGCTCGGCTGTGAACTCACGCTGATATTCCATGACGCAAAAACCTGGGCTGGCTGCGAGGCGCTGGCCGGGGCGGATATCGTGATGGGCGACAGGCTGATCGGCGAGGCGCCCGAGTATACGCTCGAGCAGTGGCTGCGCAGCGACGTTCTCTGGTCACATGTGCTGACCGGCGGCCAGTATGCCCATTTGCAGGCCACGCTTGACGCCGTGCAGATCCATCCTGACGATGCCGATCGCTATGCCGGTTTACGGGCGGTGTTCAGCACGCTGATGGACGACGCCATCATCACGCCGCTGTTTAACTACCGCTACCAAATCAGCGCCCCGCCCGGGGTTAACGGCATCGAGCTTAACACCTGGGGCTGGTTCGATTTTACCCAGGCCTGGCTGCCGCCGCCGTCAATGACGTGAAGAAGCTGGGCAGCCGCGCACGGGGGCGTTACCATATCTGCGTAAAATTACTTTTGGCTTACAGGATTACTCATGAAACGTGCGGTCGTCGTCTTCAGTGGCGGGCAAGATTCCACCACCTGCCTGATTCAGGCTTTAGAGCAGTATGATGAAGTTCACTGTGTGACGTTTGATTATGGCCAACGCCATCGCGCTGAAATTGACGTGGCGCGTGAGCTGGCGCTGAAACTGGGTGCCCGCGCCCATAAAGTGCTGGATGTCACCGTGCTTAACGAACTGGCCGTCAGCAGCCTGACCCGCGACAGCATTCCGGTGCCGGATTACAACCCTCAGGAAAACGGCATTCCAAGCACTTTCGTACCGGGCCGTAACATCCTGTTCCTGACCCTCACGGCTATTTATGCTTATCAGGTGGAAGCCGAGGCGGTGATTACCGGCGTGTGCGAAACTGACTTCTCAGGCTATCCGGATTGCCGCGACGAGTTCGTTAAAGCGCTAAACCACGCGGTAAGCCTGGGCATGGCCCGCGATATCCGCTTTGAAACGCCGCTGATGTGGCTTGATAAAGCGCAAACCTGGGCGCTGGCCGACTACTGGCAGCGGCTTGAGCTGGTGCGCACGCAAACCCTGACCTGCTACAACGGCATTCAGGGCGACGGCTGCGGCGAATGCGCCGCCTGCAACCTGCGCGCTAAGGGCCTGAACCACTACCTGGCCGACAAGCCGGGGGTAATGGCCGCAATGAAGCAGAAAACCGGGCTTAAATAAGTCCTGTTCAGGGCGTGCGGCCTGCCACGCCCTGGGTTTTAACCCATCATTTGCTCCAGCTTCTCGCGCAGTTCGCCCTCAATGGGCACGGATTTCTGCGTCTTCAGATCTATACAAACAAAGGTCAGCAGGGCGTCGGCCACCGCCTGTCCTTCCGGCTCAAGCGTAATCACCTGGCTTAACACGCCGCTTTTGCCGCTTAACTGCTGCAGGCTGCTGGTGATGCGCAGCACGTCGCCAAGCACCGCGGGACGCCGGTAGCTGATATTAATGTTCACCACGATAAAAGCGATGTTGTGCTCCGTCATCCACTGAAAGCCGGTGGTCTTCTCCAGCCCTTCCCAGCGGGCTTCTTCAAGAAATTCCAGGTAGCGGGCGTTATTCACATGCTGGTAGACGTCCATGTGATAGCCGCGAACTTTGATTTGAGTCTGCATAGCGCGATGACCTTTTAATTTTAATTAGCAGGTAAGATGAACAGGTCGCGCCAACTGGTACGACCTGTTCTTTAGCGTAGCAAAAGTTTCTGACTACGCGAGTCGATACGCACTATCTGTCAAAGTTTGAGATGGGCGCGGTTACGCTCCACCAGCGCAATGCCGATTCCCGGCACCTCCTGCAGCTGATCCAGCTCCTTAAACGGCCCGTACTCTTCGCGATAGCTTACGATGGCCTGGGCTTTTTTAAGCCCCACGCCGTTAATGGCCCGGGCCAGGTCTTCAGCGCTTGCCGTATTGATACTCACTACGCCGTCGCCGGCGTCCGTCGTTTTTGCGTCGCCGGCTTTAAGCTCAGAGGCTTTAACCACGCCCTTGCCAGCGGCAGGCTGGACAGCCTCGTTTTTCGCGGGGGCCGGAGCCGCATGGGCCGATGAAAAAGCGCCTGCACCGATAAGCGCCAGGGCAAGATAAAAAGATTTTATTCCTGACTTCATGCTGTTTCCTCCATGTGTTTAGCAGCAACGCCACCTTAGCGGGAGGAAAAAACCTGAACAATCGTCGATATCAAAATGTGGAAAAGGCCGCGAAAGCGGCCTTTAGTTGTTGCATCAGCTTGCAACGAAATGCGGGTAAAGCTGAAGATTACTGCTGCTGGTCGACAACGTCGCCCATTTTAATCTTCGCTTCTTTGCGCAGATTGGTCATCAGCGCTTCAAAGGCGATCTGGGCGTTGTTCTGGGTTATCCCCTGCACCATCGCTTTTTTCTGTTCCGCAGGCATGGTGCCGGCTTTCACTTCATCCAACGCCAACAGCACCACGTTGCCCTGCATGTCGTTAGCCACGCCGTAAGCCGGCTTATCTTTAGCCGGTAACGGCAGCGTGAAGGCGGCCTGGCTTATCGGATCCTGCCCGGTACGGGACAGCGTTTTGGCCGCGCCGAAGCTTAGCCCTGCGGCCTGCATCGCGGCGTCGCCTTTACCCTGTTTCAGCTCGTTAAGCAGCTTGTCGGCATCCATCTTCGCCTGCTGTTCGGCTTTCTGATGCTTCACCTGAGCGATAACCTGCTCGCGCACCTCAGACAGAGGCTTAACGGCTTCCGCTTTGTGCTCAGTGACGCGCAGAACGAACGCCCGGTCGCCGTCGACGGTGATGATGTCAGAGTTGCTTCCCGGCGTGCCGTTTTCACCCACCAGGCCGCCGTTAAAGATAGCGTCGGCAACAGGTTTAAAGTTCAGCTCGGCCGGCAGGCTGTCGTGGCTGAACCAGCCGGTTTCCACGGCCTTAACGCCTGCCACCTGCTCGGCGCCGGCCAGAGATTCGTTGTCGTTGCTCGCCGCGTCGCTTACTTTCTGCTGCAGCGCGTAGTAAGCATCAACCGCCTTCTCCTGCTTCACCTTATCGGCAATCGCGTCATGGACTTCAGACAGCGGCCTGGTTTGCGCAGGCTGGACATCATCCAGGCGAACCACCAGGAAGCCCACGGAAGATTTGATCACCTTTGACAGCTGGCCCTTTGTCTTTCAGACCGGCGTTTTTCAGCTCATCAGGCGTTGTGGCCGGCTCAAGCCAGCCCATATCGCCGCCGTTACGGGCGGAAATGATGTCGGCTGATTTCTCTTTCGCCAGCGCCGCGAAGTCGCCGCCTTTGTTAAGCGCGTCCAGCACGGCCTTCGCTTCCGCTTCCGTTTTGGTCTGAATCACGCTGTAGCGGTTACGCTGCGGCTGGGTGAACTCATCCTGATGCTGGTCGTACCAGGACTGCACCTCAGCGTCGGTCACGGTTTGCGGCATGGAGGCGGCATCCAGCTTGATGTAGCTGACTTTGAACTGCTCAGGCGCGATATAGCCGTTCTTATTCTGCTCGTAGCTGCTGTTGATTTCCTGCTCGGAAACCTCCTGCTTCGCGGCCAGCGCGTTCACATCAATGGTTGCCTCACGCACCAGACGTTGCTGGGCCACCAGCGCGGCCAGCTCATCGGTTTCGCCGGTCAGCATAAAGTCCGTGCCTACAACGGCGCTGATGAGCTGCTGGGTCGTCAGCTGGTTACGCAGCGCCTGCGCGTACTGGTCCGCCGTCATGCCCATGTTGCTGATGATGGCGTTGTAACGGGCGTTGTCGAATTTGCCGTTATTCTGGAAAGCAGGCTCTTTAAAAATAGCCTGTTTGATTTGTTCATCGCTGATGCCCAGACCGAGGTGTCTGGCATACTGGTCCATCAGGGCCTCATCGATCATACGAGACAGCACCTGCTGACGCATCTGCTTCATGTAGCCTTCGCTGGAAGCAAGCGCTGAGAACTGTTCACCTAATTGCTGTTGCTGGCGATTACGTTCGCTGGCTACCGCATTTTCGAACTGCCCACGACCAATCTCCTGGCCATTCACTTTTGCGGCGTAATTGGCGCTGCCGCCAATCAGGTAGTTACCCACGCCAGTCAAAATGAATGACACGATAATCAAACCCAGAATGATCTTGAGCACGACGTGGTTTGCCGCCGCGCGTAAATTGTCCATCATGGTGTAACAACACTCCGCTGTAGTGTAATTGGTAAACCCTGCGCAGTCGTCATGGCATCCTTGCGAACGCTGTCACTCCGCCACTGCGCGCAAGAGGGTATTGTGACAAGAAACCCGTCTCAAATCATCAGGGATACGGAAAATTAGGACGCCAAAAACAAAAAAGGCACATCTGATGATGCGCCCCTGACAAAGCTTTACGGTTTATATCAATAAACTGGTCGAAAACTCAGTTAACCGCGTCTTTCAGCGCTTTACCCGCACGGAAACCCGGGACTTTCGCTGCGGCGATGGTGATCTCTTTACCCGTTTGAGGGTTACGGCCTGTACGGGCAGCACGCTCTTTAACAGCAAAAGTACCAAAGCCTACCAGCGCTACGTCTTCCCCTGACTGCAGAGATTCAGTAACAGAAGCGATAACAGCATCTAACGCACGTCCAGCCGCAGCTTTAGAAATATCAGCACCTGCGGCAATTTTGTCTATCAGTTGAGATTTATTCACTCTTCTCTTCCTCTCGTTATTATTTATATCGTACCCGTATCCTTCAAAGTACGACCGCGCAGAAGTTATATCAGGCCTGTCATGACCGCACAACACCCGTTGTTGGTGACCTACCCAACCGCTGTCTAACTTAGCGATACAAAAAAAAGCTGGCAAGTGACAATTCACCTACCAGCTCTGCTTTTATTGACTGTATTTGCGTCAGGTCACTATTTTGCGGTTACAACCTGCATTCCGTACGGTTCATTCTGCAATGCAAGGGCCAGAACTTCCTCAATGCGCTTCACAGGATGAATGTCCAGATCGGCAATCACGTTGTCCGGAATCTCTTCCAGATCGCGTTTATTGTCGTCCGGAATCAGCACGGTTTTAATGCCGCCGCGGTGAGCCGCCAGCAGTTTTTCTTTCAGACCGCCGATCGGCAGAACCTGGCCACGCAGCGTAATTTCGCCGGTCATGGCTACGTCCGCACGCACCGGGTTGCCTGTCAGACAGGAAACAAGCGCGGTACACATCGCGATACCCGCGCTCGGGCCGTCTTTCGGCGTTGCGCCTTCCGGAACGTGAACGTGAATATCACGTTTTTCGTAGAAGTCGCCGTTGATGCCCAGCTTTTCAGCGCGGGCGCGGACCACGGTCAGCGCAGCCTGGATAGACTCCTGCATAACCTCACCTAAGGAACCGGTGTAGGTCAGCTTGCCTTTACCCGGCACGCACGCGGTTTCAATAGTCAGCAGATCGCCGCCGACCTCCGTCCACGCCAGGCCGGTTACCTGGCCTACGCGGTTTTCGCTGTCCGCGCGGGCCGTAATCAAAGCGCTGCACCCCAAGGAAATCCTTCAGGTTATCGCCGTTGATGGTGATGTGCTTAAGCGTCTTGTCCAGCAGCAGCTGTTTCACCGCTTTACGGCACAGTTTGGAGATTTCACGCTCCAGGCTACGCACGCCGGCTTCGCGGGTGTAGTAACGGATAATGCCGCTAATGGCGCTATCTTCTACCGTCAGCTCGTCTTTTTTCAGCGCGTTTCGCTCAATTTGCTTCGGCAGCAGGTGCTGTTTGGCGATGTTCAGCTTTTCGTCTTCGGTGTAGCCGGACAGACGAATAACCTCCATACGGTCCAGCAGCGGAGCCGGAATGTTCATTGAGTTAGAGGTCGCGACAAACATCACGTCGCTGAGATCGTAATCCACTTCCAGATAGTGGTCGTTGAACGCCACGTTCTGTTCCGGATCTAATACTTCCAGCAGGGCAGACGCCGGATCGCCACGCATGTCCGAAGACATTTTGTCGATTTCATCGAGCAGGAACAGCGGGTTTTTAACGCCCACTTTCGCCATTTTCTGAATCAGCTTGCCCGGCATCGAACCAATATAGGTACGACGGTGGCCGCGGATTTCAGCTTCGTCGCGTACGCCGCCCAGCGCCATACGGATATATTTACGCCCGGTCGCTCTGGCGATGGACTGGCCGAGGGAGGTTTTACCGACCCCTGGAGGCCCTACCAGGCACAGGATTGGCCCTTTAAGCTTGTTAACGCGGCTTTGCACGGCGAGGTATTCCAGAATGCGATCTTTCACGCGTTCCAGGCCGTAGTGGTCGGTATCCAGAACTTCCTGAGCCTGACGCAGGTCTTTTTTCACCTTGCTGCGCGCGTTCCACGGCACCTGCACCATCCAGTCGATATAGCCGCGCACCACGGTGGCTTCCGCGGACATCGGCGACATCATTTTCAGCTTTTGCAGTTCCGCTTCGGTTTTTTCGCGTGCCTCTTTTGGCATTTTCGCCGCGTCGATTTTGCGTTTCAGCGCTTCGTTTTCGTCCGGCGCGTCGTCCATTTCGCCCAGCTCTTTCTGAATCGCTTTCATTTGCTCATTCAGATAGTACTCGCGCTGGCTCTTTTCCATCTGCTTTTTAACGCGGTTGCGAATGCGTTTTTCAACCTGCAGCAGATCGATTTCGGACTCCATCATCGCCATCAGGTATTCAAGACGTTCGTTAATATCGGACATCTCAAGCACTGACTGTTTATCCGTTAATTTCAACGGCATATGCGCGGCGATAGTGTCTGCCAGACGTGCAGGATCGTCGATGCTGTTAAGGGACGTCAGCACTTCCGGCGGGATTTTTTTGTTCAGCTTGATGTAGCCTTCAAACTGATTAATGGCCGTGCGTACCAGGACTTCCTGCTCGCGCTCTTCGATAACCGGCGAGTCGAGGTATTCAGCCTGGGCTGCGAAATGGTCGCCATTGTCAGACAGGGTGGTGATGCGCGCGCGCTGTAAACCTTCCACCAGCACTTTTACCGTGCCGTCCGGCAGTTTCAGCATCTGCAAAATGGATGCAACGGTACCCACCGAAAACAGGTCATTGACACCCGGCTCATCCGTTGAGGCCTCTTTTTGCGCCACCAACATGATTTTTTTATCGTGGTCCATGGCCGCTTCCAGGCAGCGAATGGATTTTTCACGCCCGACAAACAGTGGAATAACCATGTGCGGATAAACCACCACATCGCGCAATGGCAATACGGGGATTTCAATGCGTTCAGAACGCTCAGGATTCATAGAGCTCTCTCTTAGTTTAATTTCCGCCAGGTGATGGGGCGATGCCTCCGCTCTCATGGCATCACCAGCAAGTAAGTCAGTATATGGGGATGTTTCCCGAGCATTCAATGCCGGAAATGCAGGAAAAATAAAAGGGGGATAAAAATCCCCCTTTTTCAACTAACTGACTGGTTATTTTGGCGAATTATTCACCGGATGCCTGCTGCGCTTCCGGCTTGCCGTAAATTAACAGCGGCTTGGTCTGGCCGTCGATGACCGCCTCATCGATAACCACTTTTTCGACGTCTTCCATAGAAGGCAGGTCGTACATGGTATCGAGCAGCGCGCCTTCAACGATGGAACGCAGGCCACGAGCGCCGGTTTTACGCGCCATCGCTTTCCTGGCGATAGCATCCAGCGCCTCGTCGCGGAACTCCAGCTCCACGCCTTCCAGATTGAACAGCGCCTGGTACTGCTTGGTCAGGGCGTTCTTCGGCTCTCTGAGGATCTGGATCAGGGCCTCTTCGCTCAGTTCGCTCAGCGTTGCGACGACCGGCAGACGACCGATGAACTCAGGGATCAGACCGAACTTGATCAGATCTTCTGGTTCGACCTGGCCCAGCAGCTGGCCTTCGCTTGCTTTTTCAGACTTGCCTTTTACCGTTGCGCCAAAGCCGATGCCCGAACCGGTTTCAACACGGTTGGCGATCACTTTGTCGAGGCCGGCAAACGCGCCGCCGCAGATAAACAGAATCTTGGAGGTATCAACCTGCAGGAATTCCTGCTGCGGGTGCTTGCGTCCGCCCTGCGGCGGAACCGCAGCCACGGTGCCTTCAATCAGTTTCAGCAACGCCTGCTGCACGCCTTCACCGGAAACATCACGGGTGATGGACGGGTTGTCGGATTTGCGGGAGATTTTGTCAATCTCATCGATATAGACGATCCCGCGCTGCGCTTTTTGCACGTCGTAGTCGCACTTCTGCAGCAGTTTCTGGATGATGTTTTCCACATCTTCACCCACATAGCCCGCTTCGGTAAGCGTGGTGGCGTCTGCCATGGTGAAGGGAACGTCCAGCAGACGCGCCAGCGTTTCGGCGAGCAGGGTTTTCCCGCTACCGGTCGGCCCGATCAGCAAAATGTTGCTTTTGCCCAGTTCGATACCGTTGGTGCTGTCGCCGTTGCGCAGGCGTTTGTAGTGGTTATAAACCGCCACGGCGAGGACTTTTTTCGCCTGTTCCTGGCCTATGACGTAGTCATCCAGGTGATGACGGATTTCGTGCGGCGTCGGCAGCGCGCTACGCTCGCGGTGCGGAGCCACTTCTTTGATCTCTTCGCGAATGATGTCGTTACACAAGTCGACACACTCATCGCAGATATACACTGACGGCCCGGCAATCAGTTTGCGCACTTCATGCTGGCTTTTGCCGCAAAAAGAGCAGTACAGAAGTTTGCCTGAACCGTCTTTGCGCTTATCTGTCATAAAGTCAAAACCTCTTTTCTGTTTCTTTGCACCGTTTGGAACGACGCAAGTGCCATTATTGCGGCACAGCCAATCGTATGCGCTCAGCGGGCCACTACTTTTACTATAGTATACGGCCCGCTGTTTTCGGGCATTAGTTACGGTGAGTCAGGATCGAGTCAACTAAGCCATACTCTACCGCCTCGTGGGCGGCGAGGAAACGGTCACGCTCGGTGTCTCTCTCTATTTCTTCAAGAGATTTGCCGGTGTGTTGCGCCATAAGTTCATTCATACGGGCTTTAACTTTCAGTATTTCGCGGGCATGAATTTCGATGTCCGTCGCCTGTCCCTGATAGCCGCCCAGCGGTTGGTGAATCATCACCCGCGAGTTAGGCAGGCAGAAACGCTTACCCTTCGCCCCGGCTGTCAGCAGGAAAGCGCCCATAGAACAAGCCTGTCCCATACAGATAGTGCTGACGTCCGGTTTAATAAATTGCATGGTGTCGTAGATCGACATACCTGCCGTAATTACGCCACCCGGTGAGTTAATGTAGAGATAGATGTCTTTTTCCGGGTTTTCTGCTTCCAGAAACAGCATCTGCGCCACAATCAGGTTAGCCATATGATCTTCGACCTGTCCGGTCATGAAGATGACACGTTCCTTGAGCAGACGGGAATAAATATCGTATGAACGCTCACCACGTGATGTCTGTTCAACCACCATCGGCACCAGGGCCCATATGGGGTGCTAATTGATCTCGTTCGCCACTGTATGACATTTCCGTCTCCTGGAGTAATTAAGCCTTCTAACCTACTGCACTGATTCTACTTGAGACGCGAAAAGAAGACTATGCTCCTTGCGCCCGTTGCCTGTAATGGACGGATTATCAGTCAGAGTCATTTTTGCAGCCATGCCTAAGTTTATGGGGATGGCTTCACCCTGTTTCAAGCATAACAACCTTTTCTTGTTACGCTAACCCTGAAAGTTCGCATAATTCGTCGCATATGATCTGCACCAGATAAAAAAAGCCCGCCACCTGTGGGTGACGGGCTTGATGCAGCAAAATTCCGGCGATGATGCCAAAAATTATGCTTACGCTTGCTGGTTCATCAGCTCGCTAAAGGAAGTCGCAACTTCTGAAACTTTCGCTTTGGCCAGCACCGCTTCAACAGCCTGTTCTTCCAGGGCAACATTGCGCATGTTGTCCATCAGCTCTTTGTTTTTGCTGTAGAACTCGATAACTTCTTTCGGATCTTCGTAGGCGGAAGCCATTTCTTCAATCAGAGCGTTAACGCGCGCTTCGTCAGCTTTAAGTTCGTGGGTACGAATCACTTCGCCCAGCAGCAGGCCGACCACTACGCGGCGTTTAGCTTGTTCTTCGAACAGCTCGCGCGGCAGTTCCAGAGCCTGTTGCTCGTTACCGCCGAAACGCTGAGCGGCCTGGCGACGCAGAACGTCGATTTCGCCGTCGATCAGCGCAGCCGGCACGTCGATGTTGTTGGCGTTAACCAGACCGTCGATTGCCTGAGACTTGATGCGGTTACGCACGGCGCCTTTGAGCTCGCGATCCATATTCTTACGCACTTCGGTACGCAGGCCCTGCTACGGAACCATCTTCCACGCCGAAACGCTTGATGAATTCTTCGGTGAATTCCGGCAGCTCGCGCTCTTCAACTTTCTTCAGAACGATGTCGAACTTCGCCGCTTTACCTTTCAGGTTTTCAGCGTGGTAATCTTCCGGGAAGGTCACTTCGATAGTGAACTCTTCGCCAGCTTTGTGGCCCACAACGCCGTCTTCAAAGCCCGGGATCATACGGCCCTGGCCCATTGCCAGTACGAAGTCAGACGCTTTGCCGCCTTCGAAGACTTCGCCGTCTACAGAGCCGGTGAAATCGATGGTTACGCGGTCTTCAGCGGTAGCTGCGGCGTCGGTTTCTTTCCAGGTCGCCTGCTGCTTGCGCAGCGTGTCCAGCATGGTGTCAACGTCTTCGTCAGTCACTTCAACAACCGGTTTTGCAACTTCGATTGCTTCCAGACCCTGCAGCTCAACTTCCGGGTACACTTCGAACTCTACGGAGTAGGTGAAGTCTTCGCCCAGTTTGTACTCGCCCGGCACGTAGTTAGGCGCGCCTGCTGGATTGATTTTTTCTTTGATGATCGCATCAATGAAGTTGCGGCTCATCAGCTCGCCCAGCACGTCCTGGCGAACGGATGCGCCATAACGTTGAGCGACAACGGTCATCGGTACTTTACCCTTGCGGAAGCCGTCAATACGGACTTTCTTTGCCACGTTGACCAGCTCGCTTTTTACAGCGTTTTCGATGCTGTCTGCAGCGATAGTAATCGTGAGACGGCGGCCAAGGCCCTGAGTGGTTTCAACTGAAACTTGCATCTTGTTACCTCAAAAAATCACAGTGCTCGGTCAACTCTGGAAGCCCTCAATATTGCTTCACAGAACCGGGATGCCCTCTGTATCAGAATCACATTCCCTGTCGTCAGAATCGTCCCGAAGACATTCCGAAAAATAAGACGCAGCATTATAGCGGCATCACCAGGGTGAGTCGAGAACGGCGACGTAACGTCGCTGCGGCCTTTTTCACACTTTGTTGGAATTTATTGCCTTATCCCTGCAAAACAGCCGGGTATTGAGGGCAAAATAAAACGGCCCGCAGGCCGTTTTGTAAAACACAGTTAACGAAGAGCAACATAAAGGAAAAGCTCCCTTAGTTGCAAACCCGAAAGTGGATTTTCAGGCGATGGAACCCGCTCCACGGCACGGTGGGGAGGCGAAAATAGTATCCTGCAGCCCCTCCCACTCTTTAATGGTGTAGGTATGCAAGGCCAGCGCGTGAACGGTACTCGCAAGCTCTTCGCTTAAGGTTCCGTAAATCAGGCGGTGGCGATTCAAAAAACGTTCGCCGGCAAAACGATCGCTGACTAAGACAACTTTAAAATGACTTTCAGAACCAGCCGGGACATTGTGACGATAGCTCTCATCCACGACTTCCAGGAACACGGGTTCGAACGCTGCCCTTAATTTTGTTTCTATTTGCTCGCGTATCATCATGAACTTTCTCCTCAACAACGCAGAGATGCCACTCATCCCTTTAAATGTTAGCCGCTTTTAACCGTTTTAATAACGTAATTCCAACAATTATTTAGCTTTCGTCTGATTTGCTTTGCCAACCCCCTGTAGCTTAATACTATTAAGGCACTATTCGGGATCTTCCACTGGGCAACCGCAGTGTTATGATGACGTGTTTTTTTCTGCCCGTCCCTTTGAGTACATTGAGATAGCGAACATGTTAAAAAAATTATTCTTCCCGCTGGTCGCCATTTTTATGCTGGCCAGCTGTGCAACACCACCGACCACCATTGAAGTGTCCCCGACCATCAACCTGCCGCAGCAGGATCCAGGCCTGATGGGCGTGACCGTCAGCATCAACGGCGCCGATCAACGCACCGATCAGGCGCTGGCTAAAGTGACCCGCGACAACCAGCTGGTTACCCTGACGCCGTCCCGCGACCTGCGTTTCCTGCTGCAGGAAGTGCTGGAGAAACAGATGACCGCCCGCGGCTATATGATTGGCCCAAGCAGCCCGGTTGCCTTGCAGATCGTAGTTAACCAGCTGTATGCGGACGTCTCCCAGGGCAACGTGCGTTACAACATTGCCACCAAAGCGGATATCTCGATTATCGCCACCGCGCAGAACGGCAATAAGATGACCAAGAACTACCGTTCCAGCTACAACGTGGAAGGCGCGTTCCAGGCCACCAACCAGAATATCGCCAACGCGGTTAACTCCGTGCTGACCGATACCATTGCGGATATGGCCCAGGACACCAGCGTTCACGACTTTATCAAAGCGAACGCCCGTTAATTTTTCCTCCGTCGGCCCGCGTCACGCGGGCTGATAGTCAGAGCAAAGCATGGCCAATCAGTATTTACGTATCTTTCAGCAGCCGAAGTCAGCCATTCTTCTGATCCTTGGTTTTGCCTCCGGGCTTCCCCTCGCATTAACTTCCGGCACTCTGCAAGCCTGGATGACGGTCGAAAATATCGATCTGAAAACCATCGGCTTTTTCTCCCTCGTCGGCCAGGCCTACGTCTTTAAGTTCCTCTGGTCGCCGGTGATGGACAGATACACGCCGCCGCTGCTGGGGCGCCGCCGGGGCTGGCTGCTGATTACGCAAATTCTGCTGTTGGTTTCCATTGCCGCCATGGGCTTTCTGGAGCCGGGCACGCAGCTTCGCTGGATGGCGGCGCTGGCGGTCGTTATCGCCTTTTGTTCCGCATCCCAGGACATCGTGTTCGACGCCTGGAAAACGGACGTGCTTTCAGCCGAAGAACGCGGCGCGGGCGCGGCGATCAGCGTGCTTGGCTATCGTCTGGCAATGCTGGTTTCCGGCGGGCTGGCGCTGTGGCTTGCCGACCGTTACCTCGGCTGGCAGGCGACCTACTGGCTGATGGCTGCGTTGCTGATCCCCTGTATCATCGCCACCCTTCTCGCCCCGGAGCCGACCGATGCGATTCCCGTTCCGCGCAGCCTTGAGCAGGCGGTAGTCGCCCCGCTACGCGACTTTTTTGGGCGCAATAACGCGTGGCTGATTCTGCTGCTGATCGTGATGTATAAGCTCGGCGACGCCTTCGCCATGAGCCTCACTACCACCTTCCTGATTCGTGGCGTCGGCTTCGACGCAGGCGAAGTGGGCGTGGTCAATAAAACGCTTGGGCTCTTCGCCACCATCCTCGGCGCGCTTTACGGCGGGGTGCTCATGCAGCGGCTGACGCTGTTCCGGGCGCTGCTGATTTTCGGCATTTTGCAGGGCGTCTCCAATGCGGGTTACTGGATCCTTTCCATCACCGATAAGCATATGTTCAGCATGGCGGCGGCGGTTTTCTTTGAAAACCTCTGCGGCGGGATGGGCACGGCGGCTTTTGTCGCCTTGTTAATGACCCTGTGCAATAAGTCTTTTTCGGCCACGCAGTTTGCGCTGCTTTCAGCGCTTTCCGCCGTGGGCCGCGTTTACGTCGGGCCTATTGCCGGCTGGTTTGTGGAAGCGCACGGCTGGCCGACCTTCTATCTGTTCTCCGTCTTTGCCGCCGTACCGGGCATTCTCTTGCTTTTAGTATGTAAATCCACGCTGGAATACACCCAGCAAACGGAAAGTTTTATGTCGCGCAGCGAATTTGCTTCGGGCTACCGTTTTGCGCTTCATGCGCTAACCTTAGGCTGCGCGCTCCTCGCCGTGTGGCTGATGATTTTGATTACCAACTCCACGGGCCTGACAAACTGGACGTTTAACCAGCAGATTCTGGAATGGGGAGCCCTGTTTGCCATAGGCGGAGTGGTGTCTGGCGGCCTGCTGGATTACCTGGCGCTTCGCAAAACGGCCCTGCTGTGAGGCGTGGCGAAAAAATAATCGCGGCTTATTTATTTAGCAGGGTGATTATTACGGCTAAATAAACGCCAAAATATATCGTCTACAATTATTCACTCGCAGTAAACACTGTTTTTTAAAATTAGCGCCAGGGCTGCGATCGCGCTTTTTGCCTTTAACGATTCAGCCCGGTGCGAAATTAATTTGGAATTTTTTCGTGTCCCAATTGATGCCGAATTGTTAATTTAGTGTTTATTAAAATGATTGGTTATACCAATTGACCCCGGCAATAACCTGCGGCATAGGTTTTTGTTATAACTCGCTGGAGAAGGCGTCGGATGCCCGATTTTACAGTTTGTTGCATTTCGTGTGACTTTGGCGGCAGAACCCGGTAACACCCTACTGACACTACGCCATTCATGTTTACAGTAATGTAACCTTCCCGTAAAATGCCGGCACACTTTAAACGACAATAGAGCTCCCTGGAATTGAGGTCGTTAAATGAGACTCAGGAAATACAATAAAAGTTTGGGATGGTTGTCATTAATCGCAGGCGCTTTTTTACTTAGTGGCTGTGATTCTGCGCTTCTTGACCCCAAAGGACAGATTGGACTGGAACAACGTTCACTGATACTGACAGCTCTCGGGCTGATGTTGATTGTCGTTATCCCAGCTATCGCGATGGCTATCGGTTTTGCCTGGAAGTATCGGGCTTCAAACAAGGACGCCAAATACAGCCCCAACTGGTCGCACTCCAACAAAGTTGAAGCTGTAGTCTGGACGATTCCCATCCTCATCATCATTTTCCTCGCGGTACTGACCTGGAAAACCACCCACGCCCTTGAGCCGAGCAAACCGCTGGTTCACGACGCGAAACCGGTGACCATCGAAGTTATCGCTATGGACTGGAAATGGTTCTTCATCTATCCGGAGCAGGGTATCGCTACGGTGAATGAAATCGCCTTCCCGGCCAACACCCCGGTGGAATTCAAAATCACCTCTAACTCGGTGATGAACTCCTTCTTCATTCCGCGCCTGGGTAGCCAAATCTACGCAATGGCAGGCATGCAGACCCAACTGCACCTGATTGCCGACGAAGCAGGCACCTACGACGGTATTTCGTCTAACTACAGCGGTAAAGGCTTCTCTGGCATGAAGTTCAAAGCGATTGCGACGCCAGACATGAACACCTTTAACCAATGGGTTGCCAAAGCGAAACAATCTCCGAACGCCATAAACGATATGGGCCACCTACGAGAAGCTGGCAGCGCCTAGCGAATACAACAAAGTCGAGTACTTCTCCGCTGTTAAACCGGATTTGTTTAAAGACGTTATCGACAAATTCATGGGGCACGGGAAGAGCATGGACATGACCCAACCGGAAGGTGAGCAGGCCTCTCATGAAGGTATGGAAGGCATGGACATGAGTCACGCGGAAACCTCTCACTAAGGGGCCGAGGAATAAAAATGTTCGGAAAACTTACACTGGATGCAGTCCCATACCATGAACCCATTATCATGGTTACGGTGGCGGCAATTATCGTCGGGGGACTGGCGCTACTTGCGGCTATCACTTACTTCGGTAAGTGGGAATATTTATGGAAAGAGTGGCTCACCTCGGTTGACCACAAACGCCTTGGCGTAATGTACGTTATCGTGGCTATCGTCATGCTGCTGCGCGGCTTTGCCGACGCCATCATGATGCGTAGCCAGCAGGCGCTGGCCTCCGCCGGCGAAGCGGGCTTCCTGCCGCCACATCACTACGATCAGGTCTTTACCGCCCACGGCGTTATCATGATCTTCTTCGTGGCGATGCCATTTGTTATCGGCCTGATGAACCTGGTTGTGCCGTTACAGATTGGCGCCCGTGACGTCGCCTTCCCATTCCTGAACAACCTGAGCTTCTGGTTCACCGTTGTCGGCGTGGTGCTGGTTAACCTTTCTCTTGGGGTGGGCGAATTCGCTCAGACCGGTTGGGTTGCCTATCCGCCGCTGTCGGGAATTGAGTACAGTCCGGGGGTCGGGGTCGACTACTGGATCTGGGCGCTGCAGCTCTCCGGTATTGGTACGACGCTTACGGGTATTAACTTCTTCGTGACTATCCTGAATATGCGTACCCCCGGCATGACGATGTTCAAAATGCCGGTGTTTACCTGGGCTTCGCTGTGTACTAACGTACTGATTATCGCCGCGTTCCCAATCTTCACCGTGACCGTCGCGCTGTTAACGCTTGACCGCTACCTTGGCACCCATTTCTTTACTAACGATATGGGTGGCAACATGATGATGTATATCAACCTCATCTGGGCGTGGGGCCACCCGGAAGTGTATATCCTGGTGCTGCCGGTGTTCGGCGTGTTCTCGGAAGTGGTTGCGACCTTCTCCAAAAAGCGTCTGTTCGGCTACACCTCTTTGGTGTGGGCGACCATCGCCATTACCGTACTGTCGTTCATCGTTTGGCTGCACCACTTCTTCACCATGGGCAGCGGCGCGAACGTCAACGCCTTCTTCGGTATCGCCACCATGATTATCGCCATCCCGACCGGGGTGAAGATCTTCAACTGGCTGTTTACCATGTATCAGGGCCGCATCGAGTTCAACTCGGCAATGCTGTGGACCATTGGCTTCATCGTCACCTTCTCTATTGGCGGCATGACCGGTGTTCTGCTGGCGGTGCCGGGCGCTGACTTCGTGCTGCACAACAGCCTGTTCCTGATTGCCCACTTCCATAACGTTATTATCGGTGGTGTGGTGTTCGGTTGCTTCGCGGGGCCTGACCTACTGGTGGCCGAAAGCCTTTGGCTTCACCCTGAACGAAACCTGGGGCAAACGCGCCTTCTGGTTCTGGATAATCGGCTTCTTCGTCGCCTTTATGCCGCTGTACGTGCTGGGCTTCATGGGCATGACCCGTCGCCTGAGCCAGCAGATCGATCCGCAGTTCCACCCGCTGCTGATGGTTGCAGCAGGCGGCGCGGCGCTGATTGCCTGCGGCATTCTCTGCCAGCTGATTCAGTTCTACGTCTCTATTCGCGACCGCGAACAGAACCGCGACCTGACCGGTGACCCATGGGGCGGCCGTACGCTGGAGTGGTCTACTTCCTCTCCGCCTCCGTTCTACAACTTCGCCCATCTGCCACTCGTCAACGAGCGTGATGCGTTCTGGGTGATGAAAGAGAAAGGCGAAGCGTACCAGCAGCCGACCCATTACGAAGAAATTCATATGCCGCGTAACAGCGCTGCGGGCATCATTATCGCCGCGTTCGCCACGGTATTTGGTTTCGCGATGATCTGGCACATCTGGTGGATGGCGATCCTGGGCTTTGCCGGCATGATCGTTACCTGGATTGCGAAAAGCTTCGACGAAGACGTGGATTACTACGTTCCGGTTGCGGAAGTCGAAAAACTGGAAAACCAGCATTTCGATGAAATTACCAAAGCAGGGCTGAAAAATGTCAACTGAGACTCTCCATCACGCAAACGCCCCTGTCGCAGAGCACGGGCACCACGATGCAGGAACCAATAAGGTCTTTGGTTTCTGGATCTACCTGATGAGCGACTGCATTCTGTTCTGTTGCTTGTTTGCTACCTATGCCGTTCTGGTGAACGGCACCGCGGGCGGACCTGCAGGGAAAGACATTTTCGAACTGCCGTTTGTGCTGGTTGAAACTGCCCTGCTGTTGTTCAGCTCCATCACCTACGGCATGGCGATTATCGCCATGAACAAAGGCAACAAAAGCCAGGTTATCTCCTGGCTGGCGCTGACCTTCCTGTTCGGTGCGGGCTTCGTGGGCATGGAAATCTATGAATTCCATCACCTGATTAACGAAGGCTTCGGCCCGGATCGCAGCGGCTTCCTGTCAGGGTTCTTTGCGCTGGTAGGCACCCACGGTCTGCACGTGACCTCCGGTCTGGTGTGGATGGCGTTCATGATGATTCACGTTGCGCGTCGCGGTCTGACCAACACTAACCGCGCTCGCCTGATGTGCCTGAGCCTGTTCTGGCACTTCCTGGACGTGGTGTGGATTTGTGTATTCTCGGTAGTGTATCTGATGGGGGCAATGTAATGAGTCATTCAACTGAACACAGCGGCGCCCACCACGGTAGCGTAAAAACCTATATGACAGGTTTTATCCTGTCTATCATCCTGACGGCGATCCCGTTCTGGATGGTAATGTCAGGTACCGCCTCCCACGCCACCCTTCTCGGCGTGGTGCTGGTTACCGCAGTAGTACAGATTCTGGTGCATCTCGTGTGCTTCCTGCATCTGAGCACCTCGTCGAGTGAGCGTTGGAACCTGGTGGCCTTTGCCTTTACGGTGCTGATTATTGCCATTCTGGTGGTCGGCTCGATCTGGATTATGTGGAACCTCAACCAGAACATGATGGTTCACTAAGAGCGACGTGTATGATTAAGCAATACCTGCAAGTAACGAAACCAGGAATTATTTTCGGTAATTTAATTTCTGTCATTGGGGGATTTTTACTGGCCTCGAAGGGCAGTATTGATTATCCCCTGTTTCTCTTCACCCTCGTTGGGGTGTCGCTGGTGGTGGCATCAGGTTGTGTTTATAACAACTTCATCGACCGCGATATCGACCGCAAGATGGAGAGAACCAGAAATCGGGTGCTGGTAAAGGGCCTGATTTCACCGAAAACCTCGCTGGTCTACGCCACCTTGCTGGGTATTGCTGGCTTCATGATGCTGTGGTTTGGCGCGAATCCGCTGGCCATGTGGCTTGGCGTGATGGGCTTTGTGGTTTACGTAGGGGTTTATAGCCTCTATATGAAGCGTAAGTCCGTTTACGGCACGCTGATTGGCAGCCTTTCCGGCGCGGCGCCGCCGGTGATTGGCTACTGTGCCGTAGCCAACGAGTTCGATACCGGCGCCCTGATCCTGCTGGCTATCTTTAGCCTGTGGCAGATGCCGCACTCCTATGCGATTGCCATCTTCCGCTTTAAAGATTATCAGGCGGCTAACATTCCGGTTCTGCCGGTGGTTAAAGGGATCTCGGTCGCGAAAAACCATATCACGCTGTATATCATCGCTTTCGCCGTCGCAACGCTGATGCTTACCTTAGGCGGATACGCCGGGTACAAATACCTGGTTGTGGCCGCAGCGGTAAGCGTCTGGTGGCTGGGCATGGCCCTGCGGGGTTATAAAGTGGAAGATGATAAGGTCTGGGCGCGCAAGCTGTTCGTCTTTTCCATCGTCGCCATTACCTCGCTTTCGGTGATGATGTCCGTCGACTTTATGGTGCCGGATTCACATAATCTGCTGACTTACGTCTGGTAAGCAATGAACCGCATAAAAGGGCACTTCGGTGCCCTTTTTTATTAGTATCATCAAGAGTTCCGCACTGTAATATCTGTTAAATAACTAGAGATTTACCCTCCTCCGCCTACGCACTACACTATGTCCGGTTTTTCATCTGAGGTGGTAATGAACGATTACAAAATGACGCCCGTCGAGCTACGTGCGACGTGGGGTTTAGGCACGGTATTTTCACTACGCATGCTCGGCATGTTTATGGTGCTGCCGGTACTTACCACCTATGGAATGGCGTTGCAGGGCGCAAGCGAAGCGCTAATCGGACTGGCGATCGGCATTTACGGCCTGGCGCAGGCGGTCTTCCAGATCCCCTTTGGCCTGCTCTCTGACCGTATTGGCCGCAAACCGCTTATCGTCGGCGGATTGCTGATATTCGTGCTCGGCAGCGTTATCGCCGCGCTTTCAGGCTCTATCTGGGGCATTATTCTTGGCCGCGCGCTGCAGGGCTCAGGCGCCATTGCCGCCGCCGTCATGGCGCTGCTTTCCGACCTCACCCGCGAGCAAAACCGAACCAAAGCGATGGCCTTTATCGGCGTCAGCTTCGGCATCACCTTCGCCATCGCCATGGTGCTCGGCCCGATTATTACCCACTCTCTCGGCCTGAACGCCCTGTTCTGGATGATTGCCATTCTGGCCGCCGGCGGCATTTTGATCACCCTTTGGGTGGTGCCGAATACTGAAAACCACGTTCTGAACCGCGAGTCCGGCATGGTGAAGGGCTGCTTTAGCAAGGTCCTCGCCGAGCCTAAGCTGCTGAAGCTTAACTTCGGCATTCTGTGCCTGCACGTGATGCTGATGTCCACCTTCGTCGCCCTGCCCGGTCAGCTTGAACAGGCGGGCTTCCCGGCCGCGCAGCACTGGAAGGTCTATCTGTGCACCATGCTTATTTCCTTCGTCTCCGTGGTGCCTTTCATCATCTACGCCGAGGTAAAACGCCGCATGAAGCGGGTATTTGTCGGCTGCGTAGCGCTGCTGCTGATCGCTGAGATTGTGCTGTGGGGCTCCGGCCCGCATTTCTGGGAGCTGGTGATAGGGGTGCAGCTGTTCTTCCTCGCCTTCAACCTGATGGAAGCGATTCTGCCTTCGCTTATCAGCAAAGAATCTCCGGCCGGTTATAAAGGCACCGCGATGGGGATCTACTCTACCAGCCAGTTTATCGGCGTGGCGATCGGCGGCTCTCTGGGCGGCTGGATAGACGGGCTGTTTGATTCGCAAACCGTATTTTTAGCCAGCGCGCTGCTGGCGATGGTCTGGCTGCTGGTGAGTTCGACGATGAAAGAGCCGCCTTATGTGACCAGCCTGCGCATTGTGCTGCCGGAAAATGCGGCAAATGACGTAGAGCTTAAGACAAGGCTGCTGGCGCACCAGGGCGTGAGCGATGCGAACATCATTACGCAGGAGCGTAGCGCCTACGTGAAGATCGACAGCAAGCTGACGAATCGCTTTGAGATTGAACAGCTGGTGAAAGGAACGCCGTAGTGGCGGGCGACGCGGCGCTCATCCGCCCTGGATTAAAAACCCAGGGTGGATGAGCGCTGAACGCCATCCACCGAAGATCAGTCGCGGAAGTTTTTAAACTGGAACGGCTGTCCCAGCTCGCCGCCGCGAACCAGCGCCATGGCGGACTGTAAATCGTCACGGGATTTGCCGGTCACGCGCAGCTCTTCACCCTGAATCTGCACCTGAACCTTAATCTTGCTGTCTTTAATCAGCTTGACGATTTTCTTGGCGATCGCAGATTCAATGCCCTGCTTTAGCTTAGCTTCCACGCTCCAGGTTTTACCGCTGTGCACGAAATCTTCCGGCACATCGATTGAAGCGCCTTCGATGCCGCGCTTGAGCAGTTTGGCACGCAGAATATCCAGCAGCTGGTTAACCTGGAAGTCAGACTCGCTGGCGACCTTAATGGACTGATTTTTTTCATTCAGTTCAAAAGTCGCCGGCACGTTGCGGAAGTCAAAACGGGTAGCGACCTCGCGCTCCGCGTTTTCGATGGCGTTACGCACTTCCTGGATATCAATTTCAGACACGATGTCAAAAGATGGCATATTTTCTTCTCCCTCTCTTTTTGTTGCGTTGCATAATACCCGCTGGGCCGCGCAAAACAACCCGTTAAAGCACGAGAGAGCCCTATATAATATAGATTAAGCAAAAACATCTGCGCGGTTTGCGGATGGGGAGGCAAAATGAAAATCACCGTACTGGGTTGCGGTGCGCTGGGCCAACTCTGGCTGGCATCACTTTATAAGCAGGGACATGAGGTCCAGGGCTGGCTGCGGGTTCCTCAACCTTTCTGCCCTGTCAATCTGGTGGACGTGGACGGCAGCATCTTTAATGAAACGCTGATGGCTAACGATCCCGACTTTCTCGCCGACAGCGATCTGCTGCTGGTCACGCTCAAGGCCTGGCAGGTTTCCGGGGCCGTCAAAACCCTGGCCGCATCCCTGCCGGCCTCCAGCCCGATCCTGCTGCTGCATAACGGCATGGGCACGCTCGATGAGCTCAGGGCGCTTCGCCAGCCCGTGTTGCTGGGCGTGACGACGCATGCCGCGAAGCGCGACGGCAACGTTATCATTCATGTCGCCAACGGCACCACGCATATAGGGCCGGGCAACGCCGCAGGCGGTGATTTCAGCCGCCTCGCCGATACGCTGCACCAGGCCCTTCCCGACGTGGCCTGGCATAACTTTATCCTTCCCGCAGTGTGGAAGAAGCTTGCGGTTAACTGCGTTATCAACCCGCTTACGGCGCTCTATGACTGCCCTAACGGCGAATTAAAAAATCATCACGATGAGGTGATGAGCATCTGTAACGAAGTGGCGCAGGTCATGGAGCGCGACGGTCACCACACCTCGCCTGAAAGCCTGCTCTACTATATCGAACAGGTTATCGACAGCACCGCGGCGAATATTTCGTCGATGCTGCAGGATGTACGCGTACAGCGTCACACCGAAATTGACTATATCACCGGCTATTTACTGCAGCGCGCGCGGGCCCACGGCCTTGCCCTGCCGGTCAACAGCCGCCTGTATGAGCTGATTAAGCGTAAGGAGAATGAATATGAGCGCTCGAGCCCTGGTCTGTCTGGCACCTGGAAGTGAGGAGACGGAGGCCGTCACCACTATCGATTTACTGGTGCGCGGCGGCATTAGCGTCACGACGGCAAGCGTCGCCAGCAGCGGCGATCTCACCATTACCTGCTCGCGCGGCGTAAAGCTGGTCGCCGATGCGCCGCTGGTGGAAGTGGCCGACGGGGATTTCGACATCATCGTATTGCCCGGCGGCTTAAAAGGCGCGGAATGCTTTCGCGACAGCCCGCTGCTGGTAGAGACCGTGCGTCAGTTCCATCTGTCCGGACGCATTGTGGCGGCCATTTGCGCAGCGGCCGGAACGGTTCTGGTTCCGCACGAGATTTTCCCCATCGGCAATATGACCGGTTTCCCGGGACTAAAAGAGACGATCCCGGCAGAGCAATGGCAGGATAAACGCGTGGTCTGGGACCCGCGAGTCAACCTGCTGACCAGCCAGGGGCCCGGCACGGCGATTGATTTCGGCCTGAAGATTATTGATTTGCTGGTTGGCCGCGAAAAGGCGCACGAGGTGTCGCAGCAGCTGGTGATGGCCGCCGGCATTTACAGCTACAGGGATTATTGAGTTATAACCCTCCCCCTTTCAGGGAGAGGGTTAACAATTAAGCGCGGTAAACCTTCACGTTGTTAAAGCCCTGCTCTCGCAGATACAGCGCCTGCAGGCGGCTCATAACGCCGCGCTCGCACCACAGCAGGTAGGTTTTGCTCTGGTCGAGATCGCCAAACTTCGTGCTCAGCTTGTAGAACGGCAGCGAAGCTACCTCTACGCCTTCGCCCTGGAAAGGTTTCTCTTCCTGCTCATCGATAGAACGGATATCCAGCAGCACGTCGTTCGGACCGAAGGCGGCCACCGTTTCCACTTCCGTCACCACCTCTTTGGTCTGGGTGGCGATATCGCGGATATCGATGTTCGTTGCCTCTTCGACCACCTTATCGAGAATCGAGAAATCGAAGTGGGCTTCTTCCGCTTCAATCTTCGCCTTCACCGCTTTTACGGTCGGGCTTTTCGAGATCACGCCGCAGTACTCCGGCATGGTGCGGGCAAAGTCAGCGGTGCCGATTTCACGCGCCAGATCGATGATGTGCTCTTTATCGTGAGAGATAAGCGGGCGCAGAATCAGCGTATCGGAAACGTTGTCGATCAGACGCAGGTTGGTCAGCGTCTGGCTGGAAACCTGGCCCAGCGCTTCGCCGGTAACCAATGCCTGCACGCCATAACGCTCTGCAACTTTTGATGCCGCGCGTACGAACATGCGCTTGAGCACCACGCCCATCTGGCCGTCCTCGACCTTCTCAAGGATTTCGCCGACCACCGGCTCGAAGTTAATCGCCACAAAGCGCACGCGGTGGGAGCTGCCGAAGCGGTTCCACAGATAGTGCGCAACCTGCTTCACGCCGATTTCGTGCGCGGCGCCGCCAAGGTTAAAGAAGCAGTAGTGCACGCGGCAGCCGCGACGCATCAGCATATAGCTTGAAACGCCGGAGTCGAAACCGCCGGAAATCAGCGACAGCACGTCTTCCTGAGTACCAATAGGAAAACCGCCGATGCCTTCATAGCGGCCTTTCACCAGCAGCAGGCGATCGTTTTCGATTTCCAGATTCACCGTCACGTCCGGGTGGGTGAGTTTCACGCGCGCGGATTCGATATGCTGGTTCAGACCGCCGCCGACATAGCGCTCGACGTCAATGGAGCTAAACTCATGCTTGCCGCGACGTTTAACGCGCACGCAGAAGGTCTTGCCTTCCAGCTGTTCGCGATAAAGCTCCAGCGCCTGCTCGAAGATGTTGTGCATATCGGTAAAGGGCACATCTTCGACTTCAAGGATATGATGAATGCCGGGAATACGGGTCAAGGCCTCGCGAATGGCGATGCGCTGGTTTTCGTCTTTGGCACGAACTTCGATATTGTCCCAATGGCGGACTACCGCCAGGTCTTCATCGTAGTGTTTTAAAACGTTACGAATGTTCCCGGTGAGCATTTTAATAAAGCGTATGCGCACAGATTGACTCTTGATGGTGATTTCCGGGAACAATTTAATGATAAACTTCATGGCGCTCATGATTTGTTGGTGAGCCATGCATGCGTTGAATCATGCGGGCTGAAAGACTTAAAGAATTGCACAGGCGCACAGGCCTTGCATCCGAGGCGCGAAAGTATATCACTAACAGCTTGCCATAGCGTTACACAATTGAGTCCGCTACCATGGCAACGTCGCACAATATTAGAGTCAGACATTCACTATGCCGAAAAAAACCGAAGTCCCCGTAAGCTTTGAGACCGCGCTTGTGGAGCTTGAGCAGATTGTCACTCGTCTGGAAAGTGGTGAACTGCCGCTGGAAGAGGCGTTAAACGAATTTGAACGCGGTGTGCAGCTGGCTCGTCAGGGCCAGGTGAAGCTGCAGCAGGCCGAACAGCGAGTCCAGATCCTGCTGAGCGAAAACGAAGACGCGCCCCTTACGCCTTTCACGCCGGACGCCGAGTAAACATGGATTTAAATCAAGATCTCCAGGCTCACGCCGAGAGGGCTAACGACGCCCTGCTGCGCTTTTTATCCCCGCTGCCGTTTCAGAACACTCCTCTGGTTGAGGCGATGCACTACGGCGCACTATTAGGGGGTAAACGCCTTCGTCCTTTCCTGGTTTACGCCACCGGCGAGATGTTCGGCGTAGCGCAAGAGGCGCTGGACGCTCCGGCCGCGGCGGTAGAGTGCATCCACGCCTACTCTTTGATTCATGACGATCTGCCGGCAATGGACGACGACGACCTGCGGCGCGGGCAGCCGACCTGCCATATTAAATTTGGCGAAGCCTGCGCAATTCTGGCAGGAGACGCCCTGCAAACGCTGGCGTTCTCTATACTCAGTGAAGCCCCGATGCCCGGTGTGGAAATAGCCGACCGTCTGGCAATGGTCAAAGAGTTAGCCACCGCCAGCGGCGTTGCGGGCATGTGCGGCGGCCAGGCGCTGGATCTGGCGGCGGAGGGCTCACGGGCCACTCTCGAAGAGCTTGAGAAAATTCATCGCCATAAAACCGGCGCTCTGATTCGCGCCGCCGTTCGCCTTGGCGCCTTAAGCGCAGGCGACGCCGGGCGCAAAAACCTGCCGCTGCTTGACCGCTATGCCGAGTGCATCGGCCTCGCGTTCCAGGTGCAGGACGATATTCTCGACGTGATTGGCGACACCGCGACGCTGGGCAAGCGTCAGGGCGCCGATCAACAGCTGGGTAAAAGCACTTACCCGGCGCTGCTTGGCCTGGAAAACGCCAGGGCCAAAGCGTGGGATCTCTACCAGGATTCTCTCCGTGCGCTGGAAGGTCTTGCGAGCCAGTCGTTAAATACAACGGCACTGGAAGCGTTAGCGAGCTATATCATCCAGCGTGATAAATAACTTATAACACCACGACGAGTTTCTAATTTAATGAGCTTTGATATTGCCAAATACCCGACCCTGGCGCTGGTGGACTCAACGAATGAGCTTCGTCTGCTGCCAAAAGAAAGCTTGCCGAAGCTGTGTGATGAGCTGCGTCGCTATCTGCTTGACAGCGTAAGCCGCTCCAGCGGGCATTTTGCCTCCGGGCTTGGCACGGTAGAGCTGACCGTGGCGCTGCACTATGTCTATAACACGCCTTTCGATCGGTTGATTTGGGACGTTGGCCATCAGGCCTACCCGCATAAAATTCTGACCGGCCGTCGCGACCAGATTGGCACCATCCGCCAGAAAGACGGCCTGCACCCCTTCCCGTGGCGCGCGGAAAGCGAATACGATGTATTAAGCGTCGGCCACTCGTCGACCTCGATCAGCGCGGGAATCGGCATCGCCGTGGCGGCGGGCAAAGAAGGCAAAGACCGCCGCACGGTTTGCGTGATCGGCGACGGCGCGATCACCGCCGGCATGGCCTTTGAAGCCATGAACCACGCCGGGGATATTCGCCCGGATATGCTGGTGGTGTTAAACGACAACGAAATGTCGATCTCCGAAAACGTCGGCGCGCTGAACAACCATCTGGCGCAAATTCTTTCCGGCAAGCTTTACTCCACCCTGCGCGAAGGCGGCAAAAAAGTCTTCTCCGGCGTGCCGCCGATCAAAGAGCTCCTCAAGCGCACCGAAGAGCACATCAAAGGCATGGTGGTGCCGGGCACGCTGTTTGAAGAGCTGGGTTTTAACTATATCGGGCCGGTAGACGGACACGATGTTATTGGGCTTGTGAATACGCTGAAGAATATGCGCGGCCTGAGCGGCCCGCAGTTCCTGCACGTCATGACCAAAAAAGGACGCGGCTACGCGCCTGCGGAAAAAGATCCCATTAGCTTCCATGCGGTGCCGAAGTTTGACCCTAAAAGCGGCACCCTGCCGAAAAGCGCAGGCGGCCTGCCGAGCTATTCAAAAATCTTCGGTAACTGGCTGTGCGAAACCGCAGCGGGCGACGATAAGCTGATGGCGGTGACGCCCGCCATGCGCGAAGGCTCAGGAATGGTGGAGTTTTCACGCCAGTATCCGCAGCAATATTTCGACGTGGCGATCGCCGAACAGCACGCGGTGACCTTTGCCGCAGGCCTTGCTATCGGCGGCTATAAGCCGGTTGTCGCTATCTACTCGACCTTCCTGCAGCGCGCCTACGATCAGGTCATCCACGATGTGGCTATCCAGAAGCTGCCGGTGCTGTTTGCCATCGACCGGGCGGGCATTGTCGGAGCCGACGGGCAAACCCACCAGGGCGCTTTCGATCTCTCCTTCCTGCGCTGCATACCTGACATGGTTATCATGACGCCTAGCGACGAGAACGAGTGCCGCCAGATGCTGCACACCGGCTATCACTACAACGATGGTCCGAGCGCGGTTCGCTACCCGCGCGGCAACGGCACCGGCGTGGAGCTGCAGCCGCTGGCGTGCCTGCCGATTGGTAAAGGCGTGAAAAAGCGTGCCGGCGAGAAAATCGCCCTGCTGAACTTCGGTACTTTGCTCGAAGACGCGGCCAAAGTGGCCGAGTCCCTGAACGCCACCCTCGTTGATATGCGTTTTGTGAAGCCGCTCGACGAAGCGCTGATTCTGGAGCTGGCCGACGGCCACGACATGCTGGTCACCGTTGAAGAAAATGCTGTACAGGGCGGGGCCGGCAGCGGCGTGAACGAAGTGCTGATGGCCAACCGTAGGCGGGTGCCGGTGCTAAATATCGGCCTGCCGGACTTCTTTATCCCGCAGGGCACCCAGGAAGAAGCCCGCGCCGCAATAGGTCTTGATGCCGCAGGTATCGAAGCTAAAATCCGCGCCTGGCTTAACTAAATCCCTCCTGCGCTCCTGCTATGCTTACAGGGTAAACCCTTATAAACATAAGCAGGAGTGGAACCATGCAATACAACATATTGGGAAAAACGGATCTTAAGGTTTCCCGCCTTTGCCTTGGTTGCATGACCTTCGGGGAGCCGGACCTGGGTAAGCATGCCTGGACGCTTCCCGAAGAGAGCAGCCGCCTCATCATTAAGCACGCCATCGATAACGGCATTAATTTCTTTGATACCGCCAACAGCTATTCCGACGGTAGCAGCGAAGAGATTGTCGGACGCGCGCTAAAAGACTTCACGCGCCGCGAAGACGTTGTGATTGCCACTAAGGTCTATCACCAGGTCGGCGACCTGCCGGAAGGCCTTTCGCGCGCGCAGATCCTGCGTTCGATTGACGACAGCCTGCGCCGTCTCGGCACCGATTACGTCGACCTGCTGCAAATCCACCGCTGGGATTACAACACGCCCATTGAAGAAACCCTTGAAGCGCTTAACGACGTGGTGAAAGCGGGTAAAGCACGTTACATCGGCGCATCTTCCATGCACAGCGAGCAGTTTGCCCAGGCGCTGGCGCTGCAGGATCGGCACGGCTGGGCGCGTTTCGTCACCATGCAGGACCATTACAATCTGATTTATCGCGAAGAAGAGCTCGACATGCTGCCGCTGTGCTACCGGGAAGGCGTGGCCGTGATCCCATGGAGCCCGCTGGCGCGCGGCAAGCTGACCCGTCCGTGGGGCGACACCACGGCGCGTTCGGTATCCGATGAGTTTGGCAAAACGCTCTACGAAGGAAGCGCCGGGAACGATGCGATAATCGCCGAACGTCTGGCGAACGTGGCCGCGGACAAAGGCGTTTCGCGCGCTCAGGTTGCGCTGGCCTGGCTGTTAAGCAAGCCGGGGATTGCGGCACCGATTATCGGCACCTCGCGTGAGCAGCAGCTGGACGACCTGCTCGGGGCGGTGGATCTTACCCTGGAACCCGAAGAAATCGCCGAGCTGGAAACGGCCTATAAACCGCATCCGGTGGTGGGATTTAAGTAAAAAAAACGCCCTCGTAAAGAGGGCGTTTTTTACAGCAGGCCAACCGGCCAGTGGTGGCCAATCAGA
The DNA here is from genome assembly GCF_051307045.1 of Dryocola mayonis. Taxonomy (NCBI): domain Bacteria; kingdom Pseudomonadati; phylum Pseudomonadota; class Gammaproteobacteria; order Enterobacterales; family Enterobacteriaceae; genus Dryocola; species Dryocola mayonis. Next base: position 983,041 of record NZ_CP150452.1, on the reverse strand, counting down.
TAGAGGATCCCCGCCGAGATAACCCCGGCGACGATATCATCAATCATTATTCCCATCCCGCCGTGAACGTTGCGGTCAAACCAGCGGATCGGCCACGGCTTCCACATATCGAAGATACGGAAAATCACGAACCCGGCGGCAACCCAGCGCCAGTCGTTGGTCGGCAGCGCCATCAGCGTTATCCACATGCCGATAAACTCGTCCCACACGATGCTGCCGTGGTCATGCACTCCCATATCGCGAGCGGTCTGGTGACAGAGATAAACGCCAAGACAGATGCCGAACATAATGACCAGCGAATAGAGCTGCCATGGCAGGAACGTCATCAGATACCAAAACGGGATGGCCGCAAGCGATCCCATAGTGCCCGGTACGACCGGGCTTAGTCCGCTGCCGAAACCGGTAGCCAGCAGGTGCCACGGATTCAGCAGGTTCAGGCGGCTTTTCGCCACGTCTTTAGTGCGACGCAAAGTGGTCATATCCTTTTAAATCCACGCTGACAGGTTTGCCCTCGTCCAGGAACTGCAGCCCTTCGGAAGCCGGGGCTACCTGGCCTATGCAGGTAAAAGGCACGCCCAGATTGCCGATCGCCACCTCCAGCGCGCCGCGGTTCAGTTCCGGAACCGTAAAGCAAAGTTCGTAATCTTCGCCGCCGGCAAGCGCCCAGCGCCGGGCCTGCTCAGGCTCGACGTTATCGCGGATCGCATCGGAATACGGCAGCGAGTCGAGCATGATCCTCGCGCCGCAGTCGCTGGCCTTTAGTATATGACCAAGATCGGAAATCAGGCCGTCGGAGAGATCGATGGCGCTGCTTGCCAGATCGCGCAGCGCCTGGCCGTGCAGCACGCGCGGTTTTGGCCGCAGGTGGCGCTTCATAAGATAGTCCGCCTGCTGAGCGTCCGCCACGCGCAGACGGTGCTGCAGAATTGCCAGACCGGCCTCGCTGTCGCCGGGCGTGCCGGTGACGTAGATCCAGTCGCCAGCACGTGCGCCGCTTCGTTTAAGCGCGCGCCCCGCGGGCACCAGACCGTGAATACCCAGCGTCAGAGAAAGCGGGCCGCGAGTGGTATCGCCGCCAATCAGCTGCATATCGTAGTAATCAAGCTGTTCAAACAGGCTGTCGCTAAAGGCTTCAAGCCAGCGCTCATCGACTTCCGGGAGGGTAATGGCGAGGGTCAGCCAGGCAGGATCGGCGCCCATCGCCGCCAGATCGCTTAAGTTGACGGCCAGCGCTTTGTAGCCCAGATCGCGCGGATCGATATCCGGCAGGAAGTGAATACCCGAGACCAGCGTATCGGTGCTGATCGCCAGCAGCTGTTTTTCCGCGACGCTCAGCAACGCGCAGTCGTCGCCAATTCCGGTTTCAACATCACGACGGGTACTTCTTACGCGATCAAAATAACGGGCAATCAGGGAAAACTCACCGTATGCCATACGTTATGCCTCTGAAATTTATAAAAACGAAGGCCGGATTAACCGGCCTGAAGAGATTATTTTCTGTGGGGACGGATTTGCGGCGCGGCTTTATCGAGCACACCGTTGACGAACTTATGGCTGTCTTCGGCGCCGAAGGTTTTCGCCAGTTCGATGGCTTCGTTAATGGCCACTTTATAGGGCACGTCATCACGTTTTGACAGTTCAAACAGCGCGATGCGCAGAACCGCTTTTTCTACCTGGCCCAGCTCTTCAAGCTGGCGTGACAGGTAAGGCTTCATCAGCCCATCCAGATACGCGCTGTTAGTAGCCACCCCGCTCAGCAGTTCGCGGAAGTAGTTAACGTCAACGTCTTTGACGTCCTGTTCCGCCAGGAACTGGTATTCGACATCAGAGATGTCATTGCGAGATAACTGCCAGGAGTAAAGCGCCTGAACGGCACACTCACGGGCACGGCGACGAGCAGCAGGTTTCACAGATTTCCCCTTACAAAAAATCAGGCCTTGATGGCTTTCAATACATTAATCATTTCAAGCGCGGTCAGTGCGGCTTCCGCACCTTTGTTACCGGCTTTTGTGCCAGCGCGTTCGATGGCTTGTTCAATACTTTCGGTGGTCAGCACGCCGAAGGCAACCGGGATACCCGTTTCCTGCGCAACGTGAGCCAGGCCGTTGCTGGCGCCGCCGGCAACGTATTCGAAGTGGGCAGTGCCGCCGCGAATAACCGTACCCAGCGCGATCACCGCGTCATAACGCTTGGTTTTCGCCAGGGCGTCGGCGGCCCAGCGGCAGCTCGTAAGCGCCCGGAACCCAAACCACGGTGATGTTTTCGTCTTTGACCTGGCCAATACGTTTCAGGGCGTCGATAGCGCCGTCCAGCAGGCTGTCATTGATGAAGTTGTTAAAACGCGCGATGGTGATGGCGACGCGAGCGTCTGGAGTAGCAACGGCTGCTTCAATAATGTTCATAATCTTCCTTTACGGGTTCTGTTTAGCCCCGCAGGGGGGCGGATTTTATCATAATCTTTTGGCGACTGCTTACGTTTTGACGGTGCTAATAACGCGGCGTCAAATGCAGGCACAAATCCGGGCCGACGTGGCGAACTTCGCTAAACCTAAACTCAGGCGCATCGGCTAATTTATCAAGGCCCGGCAAATGGCACAGGCCTCGCGCATCGCTTCCTAAAAGTTTAGGGGCGAGGTAAACAATCAGCTCGTCGACCAGCCCCGCCTGCAGCAGCGCGCCGCCGAGCGTTGCGCCCGCCTCCACCCACACGGAGTTTATCTGACGTTTGCCGAGCAGCATCATCATTACCACCAGGTCGAGGCGGCCGTTATGCTGCGGCACGATAAATTGCTCAACGCCTTCCGGCCAGGCCTGTTCGTCCACCGCGCAGCGCGCAAGCCAGGTTTCCCCCGGCTGGGCGATAATTTTATGCCGCGGCGTCACGCGGTTTTGGCTGTCGATAACGATCCTCGTCGGCTGGCGCAGATCCTCAGCGGCGTAAACGTCCTGCGTGGCGCCATCAAGCTCATTCCAGCGCACCGTCAGCGACGGATCGTCCGCCAGCACGGTGGCGCTGCTGCTCAGGATCGCCGCGCTTTGCGCACGCAGGCGCTGCACGTCGCGGCGGGACTGCGGCGAAGTAATCCACTGGCTTTCGCCGCTGGCCATCGCCGTGCGGCCATCCAGCGAAGCGCCCAGCTTAAGCTGGATATAGGGAAAGCCGGTACGCATCCGTTTAAGGAAGCCGCGATTAAGGGCTTCCGCCTCGTTCATCATCAGCCCGTGGCTGACCTCGACTCCGGCCTGCTGCAGGCGATAGAGCCCACGCCCGGCAACCTGCGGATTGGGATCCTGCATCGCCGCCACCACTCGCGTGACGCCTGCGGCGATCAGCGCATCGCAGCACGGCGGCGTGCGTCCGTGATGGCTGCAAGGCTCAAGCGTGACGTATGCCGTCGCGCCGCGCGCGCGTTCGCCCGCCATGCGTAAAGCGTGAACTTCCGCATGGGGCTCGCCCGCGCGAAAGTGAAAGCCCTCGCCAACGATTTCGCCGTCTTTGGCTATCACGCAGCCGACGTTTGGGTTAGGCATGGTGGTGAAACGACCGCGCTTTGCCAGCTGCAGGGCGCGCGCCATAAATTTTTCGTCAAGCGACATCAGTCTAATCCTGTAAGCGGGCGATCTCTTCGCCAAATTCGCGGATATCTTCAAAGCTGCGATAGACGGATGCAAAGCGAATATAGGCTACCTTATCGAGTTTTTTCAGCTGTTCCATCACCAGGTTGCCGATCATTTTGCTCGGCACCTCGCGCTCGCCGGTGCCGCGCAGCTGCGATTTGATGTGGTTGACCGCCATCTCTACGTCATCTGAGCTGACCGGGCGCTTTTCCAGCGCCTTCAGAATACCGCTGCGCAGCTTGTCTTCGTTAAACGGTTCGCGCACGTCGTTGCTTTTTACCACCCTCGGCATAACCAGCTCGGCCACTTCAAAGGTCGTGAAACGTTCATGACAAACCAGGCACTGACGGCGGCGACGCACGGAAGAGCCTTCGCCAACAAGACGGGAGTCGATCACTTTGGTGTCTACGGCAAAACAGAATGGGCAATGCATGGCGCGTCCTGAAGGATTATTCAATTAACAACAGTTTACCGCGAAGTGGCAGGAGTACAAAGACGCGGCCCGCCTCATCGGTGAAATATGACTTTTCATGGTCGAACAGCTACGCTTAGCTCAGGGATAACGAATAAGGAATTACAAGCTATGACAAAGACTTACTTAAGATTTTTCCTGGCAGGCGGCCTGATAAGCCTGACCGCCTGCGCCCAGCCAACCGAAGTGCACCAGATGCGTCAGGAGGTGGGCACCTTAAATAAGGAAATGACAAAGCTTAGCGATCAAACGGTAAAACTCACCCAGCAGAACTCGCTCAACGCTAAGTCTACCACCGGCGTATATCTGCTGCCGGGATCGAATACGCCGGCGCGTCTGAACAGCCAGATTGGCAATCTGCAGATGTCATTGAGCAACGTGGCGGCAGAAGCAAACGGCACGCGTGCAACCCTTACCATTAAGGGCGAATCCAACAAGCCGCTGCCGGCGTTCACCGGCGAGATTGCATGGGGACAAATCCAGGGCACTACGGACAGCTATCAGGAGGTAAATGTCCAGACGCAGCGGTTCGCGGCTCCGGCGAGCATTCTGGCGCCAGGCGAAGTCACTCTTCCTCTGCGCCTGTCTGGCATTACGCCGGACCAGTTGGGCTTTGTACGCATTCACGATATTCAGCCGAACGTTCCGCAGGCTGAATAAACGCAGCGTCCCGCTGGCTGACCACAGGCAGGGCGCATCGCGCAGGCTTATCCGCCCTGCCGGGGAAGCTTACATTCCCTTTTCCAATGTCACTTAGTGACACCCATCACATTTACTTGTAACAACCAGACACTCATTTGCTTAATTTTTCGTGGCAGGTACAATCACGCCGTTTTTAATGTATGCAAACGTGAACGCAATCGATTACGTATGTGACGATAATGTGAAATGAAACATATTTTTGTGAGCAGGGATTTCTATAATAGGCGCGCCGATTAAAAACCAGGTCAATGGTTGATGGCTTCGGGTGACGACTCACCTCCTCCCCTCACGGGAATCATGTAAAACAGTGGCAAATAATATGAAAAAAATTATTCTGGCGGCCGGCACCGTTCTGGCGCTTTCAAGCTCTTTCTCCGCTAACGCGGAAGACACTAAAAGCAGCGAATATATCTCTGACTGGTGGCACCAGAGCGTAAACGTGGTAGGCAGCTATCACACCCGCTTCGGGCCGCAGATCCGCAACGATACCTATCTGGAATATGAAGCCTTCGCCAAAAAAGACTGGTTTGATTTCTACGGTTATCTGGATGCGCCGGTCTTCTTCGGCGGCAACACCGACGCGAAAGGTATCTGGAACCACGGCTCGCCACTGTTTACGGAAATCGAACCGCGCTTCTCCATTGATAAACTGACCGGCACCGATCTCAGCTTCGGGCCGTTCAAAGAATGGTTTATCGCCAACAACTATATCTACGACATGGGCCGCAACAAGTCCGGTCGTCAGAGCACCTGGTATATGGGTCTGGGCACCGATATCGACACCGGCCCTGCCAATGAGCCTGTCGATGAACGTGTACGCTAAGTACCAGTGGCAGAACTATGGCGCCTCCAACGAGAACGAGTGGGACGGCTACCGCTTCAAGGTGAAATACTTTGTGCCAATCACCTCCCTGTGGGGCGGCAACCTGAGCTACATCGGCTTCACCAACTTCGACTGGGGTTCAGATCTGGGCGATGACAGCTTCTACGACAACAACGGCCGTCATGCGCGCACCAGCGACTCTATCGCCTCCAGCCATATCCTGGCGCTGAACTACGATCACTGGCATTACTCGGTGGTGGCGCGTTACTGGCACAACGGCGGCCAGTGGAACGATGACGCCAGCCTGAACTTCGGCAACGGCGATTTCAGCGTGCGTTCTACCGGCTGGGGCGGTTACCTGGTTGTAGGCTATAACTTCTAAGATTTACCAGCTTGTCGGGCGGCGCGACGCCTGCCCGACATCCAAAACCCGAGTTTGTAGGGTGGATAAGCGGATACGCCATCCCCTGACTTACCGGATTCAAGCCAGCTTAACCGCTGGCTTTTTTACGTCTGCCCCTGGCATCAGGCGAAAAAAAACCGCAGCACGGCGGCTGCGGTTTTATCTCTGGCTAAACGGTTAAGGCAGAATGGACGGCTGATCCGCGCCTTCTTTTTCTACTTTCTGCTGCAGCATGTGCTCGCGCTTCATGCCCAGCTTCAGCGCCAGCGCGGACGCCACGTAGATAGAAGATGCCGTACCGATAGAAACGCCGATAAGCATGGTCAGCGAGAAGCCTTTAAGCATCGCGCCGCCGAACAGATACAGCATCAGAATCACCACTAAGGTGGTGCCGGAGGTGATCAAAGTCCTGTGCAGCGTCTGGGTTAACGACACGTTGAAGATTTCGTAAGGCGTTCCGCGGCGGATCTTGCGGAAGTTTTCACGAATACGGTCGGATACCACGATGCTGTCGTTAAGGGAGTAGCCGATAACCGACATCAAAGAGGCGACGATGGTTAGGTCCACTTCGATATGGAAAAGCGACAGTACGCCCATGGTGATGATGACGTCGTGCGCCAGGGCGATAACCACGCCGGCCGCCAGGCGCCATTCAAAGCGAAAACCGACGTACACCAGAATGGAGATCAGCGCGACCAGCAGCGCCATCGCCCCGTTCTGCGCAAGATCGGCGCCCACGCTCGGCCCCACGAACTCAATGCGTTTTACCGCCGCGTTCTGGCTGGTCGCGTCGTTAATCACGCTGACGACTTTGCTGCCCAGCACCTGGCCGCCGGTTTCGCCCTGAGCAGGCGGCATGCGCACCATAATGTCACGGCTGCTGCCGAAGTTCTGCACCAGCGGCTCGGCAAAGCCCGCTTTTTCCAGCGCTTCGCGCATCTGATCCAGATCGGCTGGTTTTTCCAGCGAGATTTCGATGACCGTACCGCCGGTAAAGTCCAGACCCCAGTTGAAGCCCTTCACGCCGATAATGACGACGGAAAGGATCAGCAGCAGGCCGGAGATGCCGAAAGCCCAGTAATCCCAGCGCATAAAGTCGTAGACTCTACGCCCGTGGTTTAATTGTTCAACAGTATATTCCTGTGCCACAACGCACTCCTCAGATAGACAGCTTGTTGATGCGTTTGCCGCCGTACAACAGGTTTACGATGGCACGGGTACCGACGATAGCGGTAAACATTGACGTCGCCACACCAATACCGGTCGTGATCGCAAAGCCTTTAATTGCCCCGGTGCCAACGGCATACAGGATGATGACCTTGATAAGCGTCGTAATGTTGGCATCGAAAATGGAGCTGAATGCGCCCTGATAGCCTTCATGGATGGCCTGCTGTACCGAACGTCCGTTACTAAGCTCTTCCTTAATACGTTCGTTAATCAGTACGTTAGCATCGACGGCTACGGCAAGGGTGAGCACTATCCCCGCAATACCCGGCATGGTCAGCGTCGCGCCCGGCAGCAGGGACATAATCCCGACTATCAGCACCAGGTTAACAAGAAGCGCCGAGGTCGCAATCAGGCCAAACTTCTTATAGAAGAAGAGCATAAAGATGATTGAGACCGCAAGGCCCGCCAGACAAGCTTCGAGGCCCTGCTTGATGTTTTCCATACCCAGCGTTGGGCCGATGGTGCGTTCTTCAACAATCTGAATAGGCGCGATCAGCGCACCGGCGCGCAGCAGCAAGGAGAGCTGGCGGGCTTCGTTCGGGTTGTTGATGCCGGTGATGCGGAAGCTGTTACCCAGCCGCGACTGAATGTTCGCCACGTTGATAACTTCTTCTTCTTTCACCAGAACCGCACGGCCGGTGGCGTCTTTCTTACCGCTGTCTTTGTACTCCACAAACAGGGTCGCCATCGGTTTACCGATATTGTCCTTGGTGAAGTTAGACATGATGTTGCCGCCGGCGCCGTCGAGGGAAATATTAACCTGCGGCTGGTTGTACTCATCGGTGCTGGAAGTGGAGTCGGTGATATGGTCGCCGGTGAGGATCACGCGCTTGTACATGACAATCGGCTGGCCTTCACGGGTTTGCTTCACTTCAGAATCACCCGGCACGCGGCCCGATGCGGCAGCGGATTGATCGACGCTGGTGTTAACCAAACGGAATTCAAGCGTCGCGGTTGCGCCCAGGATCTCTTTCGCACGCGCGGTGTCCTGAATACCAGGCAGCTCAACCACGATGCGATCGGAACCCTGACGCTGTACCAGCGGCTCAGCCACGCCCAGCTGGTTTACGCGGTTACGCAGGATATTGATGTTTTGCTGAACCGCGTACTCACGCGCTTCGCTCAAGCGTGCGTCGGACATCACGGCGCGCAGCGCGTTGCTGCCCTGGCTTGAGATAACCAGATCGCGATGGCGAGGGCTTAAGTAAGAAACGGCCGCATCGCGGGCCGCCCCGTCACGAAAGACCACGTTCACGCCGTAGTTATCGGCCTTACGCACGTTGGTGTAGACAATGCCTTTTTCACGCAGGTCGCTACGCAGGCCTTCAATGGTTTGTTCCTGCAGTTTGCTCAGCGCGGTATCCATGTCGACTTCCATCAGGAAGTGCACGCCGCCGCGCAGATCAAGGCCGAGCTTCATCGGTTCCGCAGCAATTTTTGTCAACCAGTATGGGGTTGCCGGAGCGAGGTTAAGCGCAACGACGTACTTGTCGCCCAATACGCTCATCAGCGCTTCGCGTGCGCGCAGCTGCGTATCGGTGGTGTCAAAGCGTGCAAGGATCGCACCCTCTTCCAGAGCCACAGACTTAGCGGTGATTTTTTGTTCTTTTAAGGTGTTCTGGACCTGGATCAGCGTTTGCTCACTGGCGGCGACGCCGCGCGCGCCAGTTAACTGAACTGCCGGATCCTCACCATATAGGTTGGGAAGTGCGTATAGCAGGCCGACGATGATCACGACGACCAGCATGATGTACTTCCACAAAGGATAGCGGTTTAACACGGTAGTTCCCTTAGGGAAAACGAAAATTACAGCGCCTTCATGGTGCCTTTCGGCAGAACGGCAGCTACGAAATCACGTTTGATGACCACTTCATTGGTATCGTTCAGCGCGATGGAGAGGTAGCCGGTATCAGCAACTTTCACTACGCGCCCTACCAGACCACCGGTCGTCAGCACTTCATCACCTTTAGCGATGGAGTCCATCAGCTTCTTGTGCTCTTTAGTACGTTTTTGCTGCGGACGCAGGATCATGAAGTAGAAGATCAGGCCAAAGACCACCAGCATCAGGATCAAAGAGTACGGGCTGCCCTGCGCTGGAGCACCAGTTGCCGCTACCGCATCAGAAATGAAAAAGCTCATTAAAATTCCCTCATTATTAAATTAATCAACGTTCAAAGGTGGAACTGGTTTACCTGTGCGCTCGTAAAAATCACTCACGAAGTGCTCTAATTTACCCTCTTCAATGGCCTTGCGTAAACCAGCCATTAAACGCTGGTAATAGCGCAGGTTATGAATGGTGTTGAGCCGTGCGCCGAGTATTTCGTTGCAACGGTCAAGATGATGCAAGTAGGCACGTGAATAATTGCGACACGTATAGCAATCACACTCAGGATCGAGCGTTGAAGTGTCATCCTTATGCTTCGCATTGCGGATTTTCACCACGCCGTCGGTGACGAAAAGGTGACCGTTACGCGCGTTACGAGTCGGCATTACGCAGTCGAACATATCAATACCGCGACGTACGCCTTCGACCAGGTCTTCCGGTTTCCCTACGCCCATCAGGTAACGTGGCTTGTCAGCAGGGATCTGCGGGCAGACGTGCTCCAGAATGCGGTGCATATCTTCTTTAGGTTCGCCTACAGCCAGGCCGCCGACAGCGTAGCCATCAAAGCCTATCTCTACCAGACCTTTTACCGAGATATCTCGTAAATCTTCGTAAACGCTGCCCTGAATAATACCGAACAGCGCGTTTTTATTGCCAAGAGAATCAAAGCGATCGCGGCTGCGCTTCGCCCAGCGCAGGGACATTTCCATGGAGCGCTTCGCGTAATCCCAGTCCGCCGGGTACGGCGTGCATTCGTCAAAGATCATAACGATATCGGAACCGAGATCGTATTGAATTTCCATAGATTTTTCTGGATCGAGGAAAATCGCATCGCCGTTGATCGGGTTGCGGAAATGCACGCCCGCCTCGGTAATCTTGCGAATGTCGCCAAGGCTGAACACCTGGAAACCGCCGGAGTCGGTCAGAATCGGGCCTTTCCACTGCATAAAGTCGTGCAGGTCGCCGTGCAGCTTCATGATTTCCTGGCCCGGACGCAGCCACAGGTGGAAGGTGTTGCCGAGGATGATTTGCGCCCCGGTGTCCTGGACTTCTTCCGGCGTCATCCCTTTTACGGTGCCGTAAGTGCCGACAGGCATGAAAGCCGGGGTTTCAACTACGCCGCGGTCAAACACCAGGCGGCCGCGGCGTGCGCGACCGTCGGTGGTATCTAATTCAAATTTCACATTTCCTCCAGCATCAGAGAGACAGTCTGATGATTAAGACAAAAACGCCGTCGGGTTAGCCGGCGGCGCGCAATAAGGGGGTTAAGCGCCCGGGCGCTCGTTAATCGCCTGCGGATTGTACGTGATATACATCGCATCGCCGTAGCTAAAAAAACGATATTCGGCGTTAATCGCGGCCTGATAGGCCCGCATGGTGTGTTTGTAGCCGGCGAAAGCGGAAACCAGCATGATAAGCGTCGATTCCGGCAGGTGGAAGTTGGTCACCAGCGCGTCGATAACCTTGTACTGATAGCCCGGATAGATAAAGATTTGCGTATCGCCGAAAAAAGGTTCGATCAGATCGCTCTTCGCGGCCTGGGCTGCGCTTTCCAGCGAGCGAACGGAGGTGGTGCCTACCGCGATAACTTTATTACCGCGCGCTTTACAGGGCCAGCACGGCGTCCACCACCTCCTGCGGCACTTCCGCGTATTCGGAATGCATGATGTGGTCTTCGATGCTGTCTACCCGCACCGGCTGGAAAGTGCCCGCCCCAACGTGCAGCGTCACGAACGCCTGCTCGATGCCCTTGTTGCGCAGCGCTTCAAGCAGCGGTTCGTCAAAATGCAGACCGGCGGTCGGAGCCGCTACGGCGCCGGGTTTCTGGCTATAAACGGTCTGATACAGCTCGCGGTCCGCGTCTTCATCCGGACGGTCGATATACGGCGGCAGCGGCATATGGCCGATGCTGTTAAGGATATCCAGCACGCTGCGCTCGTCTTCAAACCGCACTTCGAACAGGGCGTCGTGGCGCGCAACCATGGTGGCGTGTACGCTTTCATCATCGCCCAGCAGCAGTTCAGCACCCAGCTTAGGCGCTTTGGAAGCGCGAATATGCGCGAGGATACGCTTGTCATCGAGCATGCGCTCCACCAGCACTTCAATCCTGCCGCCGCTGGCTTTGCGGCCAAAGAGGCGCGCGGGAATGACGCGGGTATTATTAAAGACCAGCAGATCGCCCGGGTTGAGCTTAGCGAGCAGATCGGTGAAAGTGCCATGCGTTAAATCACCCGTCGGCCCGTCAAGCGACAGCAAACGGCACGCGCTGCGGCTTGCCTGCGGATAGTGAGCGATCAGGGATTCAGGTAATTCAAAGGAGAAATCGGCAACACGCATGGCTTAAAAACTCAGACTCAAAAAGTGGCGGTACAGTCTAGTGCCAGGGGACATTCCCTGCAACCGGTAAGCCGCCATAAAGCTCAATACGGATAAAGTAATTTATGAATTTTCTCGCCCATTTGCACCTTGCAAGCCTTGCCCGCAGTTCGCTGCTGGGCAACCTGCTGGCAGATTTCGTCCGCGGTAATCCGGATGACAGCTTCGCGCCCGATATAGTGGCGGGTATTTATATGCATCGCCGCGTAGACGCGTTGACCGATGGGCTTCCCGAAGTGACGACGGCCAAAGGGTGGTTTCGTCCCGAAACGCGCCGCGTCTCGCCGATTACGCTCGACGTGATGTGGGACCATTTCCTCTCGCGCCACTGGTCGACGCTCAGCCCGCACATCGAGCTTGCAGACTTTATCGCCCACGCCCGGGCGAACATTGAACCGCACCTGCCGGACACGCCGCCGCGCTTTATTAACCTGAACAACTATCTGTGGGAAGAGCGCTGGCTTGAGCGATACAGCGATATGGCTTTTATTGCCAACGTTCTCAACGGCATGGCTTCGCGTAGACCAAAACTTGACGCTTTGCGAGCCTCCTGGCAGGACCTTGAGGATCATTACGAGCCGCTCGAAGAGCTGTTCTGGCAGTTTTACCCGCGAATGATGCTGCTGGCGGAACAAAAAAGTTTGTAAGCCATCGCAAACCGCGTATTAACTTCTTGCCCTTTGCTAAAAAAGGGCTATTTTGTCCAGCCGGTTTGCAAACATTCGATTTTTGATAGGTGAATCCTATCTGATTAATCGGCGCAGCGCGCTTGAGTTGCACAGATCACAACCCCTATACTCCCCCCCGTTGCGTTAACATTCACTTTTAAAAATTAACAGGAGTACATATGGTCCTGGTTACTCGTCCAGCCCCAGATTTTACCGCAGCTGCCGTACTTGGCAGTGGCGAAATCGTTGAAAACTTCAACTTCAAAGCACACACCAACGGTAAAGCAACCGTTGTGTTCTTCTGGCCTATGGACTTCACCTTCGTTTGCCCGTCTGAGCTGATCGCGTTCGACAAGCGTTACGAAGAGTTCCAGAAACGTGGCGTAGAAGTCGTTGGTGTATCTTTTGACTCCGAGTTCGTTCACAACGCATGGCGTAAAACCCCTGTTGAAAACGGCGGCATCGGCGAAGTGAAATACGCGATGGTTGCTGACGTTAAGCGTGAAATCCAGAAAGCTTACGGCATCGAACATCCGGAAGCGGGCGTTGCGCTGCGCGGCTCCTTCCTGATCGACAAAGCCGGTATCGTGCGCCACCAGGTTGTTAACGACCTGCCGCTGGGCCGTAACATCGACGAAATGCTGCGCATGGTTGACGCGCTGCAGTTCCACGAAGAGCACGGCGAAGTGTGCCCGGCGCAGTGGGAAAAAGGGAAAGAAGGCATGAACGCGTCTCCGGACGGCGTTGCTAAGTACCTGAGCGAAAACGTAGCTAAGCTGTAATCGCTAAAGCAAGTTTTAAAAAAGGCCGCGCAAGCGGCCTTTTTGTTTTTCCAGAACCGATATCCAGCAAAAAATTACAGGCTGCGCCACACCGCCGCCGAAACGCCCGGCAGCGACAGCTCGCGATTATCCAGCTTCGCTTCGCCTTCATGCTGCGTCCAGGCTTTGCCGCTAAGCAGCGGATTCCACGGTAGCGTTATCTCTGCCGCCTCGCCCCGATTAATCGCCACCAGCACGCGCTCGTTCTGGTAGACGCGCACGAACACCACCACGTCGCCTTCGGCATACGCCACCTGACATCCGCCCTGCCGCAGCGCCCTGCTCTGACGACGGAGCTTGCCCAGCCGCTGATAGAGCGCCAGCAGATCCAGATCCTGATCGCGTTTGTTCCACGGGAAAGGCTTGCGGCAGAACGGATCGTTAAAACCGTCCAGCCCGACTTCATCCCCATAGTAAACGCACGGCACGCCCGGCCAGCAGTACAGCCAGACAACCGCCAGCGGCAGACGGGCTACATCCTCGCCGAGGATCGACTTAAAGCGCGCCGTATCGTGGCTGTCGAGCTGGTTGAACATGCGCAGCTGCTGCTGATGAGACAGGCTCGCCCGGTAATTATCCATCCACGCCATACAGGTTTGCGCGTCGATGTGCTGCGGATCGTAGGAGATATCCGTGTTGGCCAGAAAGCCCCACACCGGGAAGGTAAAGCCGCGATAGTTCATCGCCGCGTCTTCGGCATCCACCTGTAGCCACTGGCGCGCGTCGCCGAAATGCTCGCCCAGCATATAGGCGTCCGCTTTGGTTTCCTTCGCCGCTTTGGTAATGCCGCTGACGTGCAGCAGGTTATTCTTCGCCCCGCCCTCTTCGCCCAGCATATGCACCACGTCCAGCCGCCAGCCGTCCATGCCCCAGGGTTCGCGCAGCCAGTGGCGAACCACGCTATCCTCGCCCTGGTAAATCTCTTCAACTAACGATGCAGAACGGTAATCCAGCTTTGGCAGGCTGGAGTAGCCCAGCCAGTCCAGCGCGCGCCCTTCTTCGGAGAAGCTGTAAAAATCACGCCACGGCGATGCCGGGTTATTGCAGGCGCCGGCCTGCGCCTGCTGGTTGCGGTCAAACCACGGATGCGTATCCCCGCTGTGGTTAAATACGCCGTCAAGCACCAGGCGCATCCCCTGCTGCTGCGTATTCTTACGCAGGCGCAAAAGCGCATGGTCGCCGCCGAACTGGGCGTCAACGTGGCGATAATCCTGCGTATCGTATTTATGTACGCTGGGCGCGGTAAATACCGGGTTGAGATAGAGCGCCGTGATGCCGAGCTTCTTCAGGTAGGGCAGCTTTTCGCTGATGCCGTCCAGATCGCCGCCGTAAAACGTCGAACCGCCCGCCTCGCCGCTTAGCGGCTCATCCCAGTCGCGCAGAATAATTTCGCGTTTCGCAGCGTGGTGATAGTAAATCTGGTCCTGTCCGGCTTTACGCGGCTGGCTGCGGGCAAAGCGGTCCGGGAAGATCTGATAGAACACCTGGTCCTGCACCCACTGCGGCCCTTCATCGGGCGCGTCAAAGGCAAACTGTTCCAGCCGAGCCGGGGGAATCAGGCTGAAGCCCTGCGGCGTAAACCAGCGCTGCTTATCAAGCCACAGCAGCTTAAAAGCGTAGCGGCGGCGCGGCTGGCCGGAGTTCAGATCGATAGCTCCGCTCCAGGCGACAACGCCCTCGTAAGGCGCATTTTTCTGCCGCGTCATGGCGACCGACGTTTCTTCGTTATCTTTTTCGCAGCGCAGCACCACGCGCTCAGGCAGATCGTCGCCTGCCAGCCAAAGGGTGATATGCAGCTTCTCTTTGCGAGTTTGTACGAATGGCGCAACCGGAAGGTGCCAGGCGTTCAACATAGTAACTTCCCCGTGTCTTAAAATTGACGCCACCTTGCCACAGCCGGTAGCTGCGTCACTCCCCATTCTCATTTAATTTGGGGGAGGAAAGCGGGGGTGGAGAAATAACGTTAGCTATAAAGCCAGGAACCCGCCAGAGGGAAGCGGGTAGCTTTGCGCCACACCGGACTAAGGTTCTGAGACCCTTAGATTCCAGCGGTAACCAACATAAAATAATTCGGTTATTTTTCTTATTTATTAACCTGTTAATGCATGAATAACTAACGGTTTGCATAAAACTGCGAGGGAGGTTACGCAGCTCCGCATCGCTCAGGTTACCGTGTTTCTCCCTGGCCGCCTTCATGCCTGCGGTCTCACCCAGCGTGATGATGCTCATCTGCCCGTTAATCTGGCTGAGTACCTGCTCCTCCTTCAGGCGCTGCTGCTCTTTTTCCTTGTCAAAGATGGGCGCAATGCTGCCATTGGCGTGGAGGCTATTATCACGCTGGCTGAAAGCGTCAGGTCATGACCCGCCTGCGATGCTGCCATCCAGACCACTGCCGCGCATGGGATCATCACCAGGATCATTAGCACAAGTCGTCGGCGAACAGCCCAGCATATTATTCTCAGCTGAGAAAAATTCTCAGTCAGAAGTTGTCACAACTGAAGCCCCGGAGCTAAAAAACCCGTCGTTATACCGTGGGTTACATCCGCGACTGGAAGACGTATAAAAAGGCTACCGCCATCACGCTTAAGGGCGGCTGGCTGGATGATGCGGGATTCAGGGCCGGCATACCGCTGAAGGTGCGGGTGATGCACGACTGTCTGGTGCTCACCGCTCAGGAGCCGCTCCCGGCTCCGCCGCCCGAGCCGGAGATCATGCAGATCCTGCGCAGGGTCTGTAAGTTCTCCGCCCGCAAGCAAAAACAGGTTACTGAGCTGATCGAAGTGATCAGTAAGCCGCAGCGGTAAGACGTTAACTGTCTGGCATATAAAGTAAAATCCCGGTGCAGTGGCCGGGATTTAGTTCATTTAATAATCAGAGTAATATGTGATTTGATAAGTATCGCCCAATTCTAGCTGAAGTAATTTAGCTAACTCTCTACCATCTCTAATAAAATTTAATTCATCTTCCTTTGTCTCAAAGCCTGATGCTGCTGGGTCTTCATCATTGAATATTGAGTCATATTTTTCTGACCAATTATCAAGTCGTTCCTTTAGCTCCTCAGAAAGGGGTAAGCTTTCCGGATCAATATTACCGACTTCTCCAGGAGAATTTTCCCATAGTGGAAATGAGTAATAATCCGCCATTAACTTTATCATTTTCATTTTACTCTCCCGGCAGGATTAGCACCTACCATAAAACCATTACTAGATACAGTAATTGCGAGGCGATGAATTTCACCATTTATAACTGTTTCATATATTGGACGGCCCGTTCCTTTTCCTTGATATCCAACAATTTTTCCTTCCGCAACAGCTTTCATTACCACGCCAGGTATTTGTGTTTCAGATACACCTATATTAGCAAAGTCTTTTGCGTGTTCTCCAGTGATGTGCTGCAATCCGGCCTTACTATTACCAGTTTCAAGAAAGACAATTTTCCCATCCGCGTTTTTGGCAACCTGTACAATATTTTCAGGAGTGTATTTTATTCCTTGAGATGTCATTTCTTTAAGTAATGATGCTTTTGTATTAGCATCTATACTTATATTTCCCAGTTTACTTGCCGCAGCACTACCTAACATAGGCGTCACCGAAGCAACGATGATATCCATTCCTTGCTTGGTTTCTGCATAACTCTGAGCAGTCTGGCGATCCACACCCAGCACATCCATTGCATACTGTGTCAGTGCATCCGTCACCTGCTGCTGATTCTGCGCATCAACGCTGGTGATATTCAGCAGGTTCACTATCTGGCCGTAAGCATCCGCGTACTGCTGGCTGGCTTTCGAGTTATAGTTGCCGGTGTTCTCGTACTCGCCTTTGGCGGCGATAACCTCCAGTCGCGCACTCGCACAGGCCGCGCTCCCTGCCGCACCGTTACCGCAGGCGTCGATAACCTTCTTATCGCTGGTGATATCTTTTTCACGCAGTTCATCGTATTTCTGCTGCGCTTTCTCCCGCTCTGCCGGGTCTTTGCTGTTGAGTTTCTGTTTCGCTATCTCAAGCTCTGTCTTCTCCGACACGCTCAGCCAGTTATTCTCAACAACAACTTTATCCATTGCAGATTGCCTGGACGAAATCTGTTTTCCCTGTACTTTCTGTTGTTATAACCATTTTTCTCGCTGTGTTTCCGGCGTAACAACTTTTTGCCCTGATGCGCCTTTTCAGCCTGTTACACTATTTCCCCCAAATCTGTTAAAGAACAGCTCCCAACACACTATGCCCATAATCCTTCCATGCAGTCATAGACAATATTCCCTGGGCGATAGCTTCTAATTATTCAGAGGGTAAGCTTTGGAAAAATCATTGTACGTCTCATAAAGATGATAAAATTTTGCACTAGGATCATTTTTCAGTTCTTCATATCTTTTCATTAGTTTTTTGAATAAACCCTCTGGTACAGGATAAGGATCTGTCTCATTTTTTGCACAATAAAAGTAGAACAGCGCCTTTTCAAGCTCTGCAAGAGTTATATTTTCTGCATTACCTGTCAAATACTCAAAGGCGTAAGGCCACTGTTCTGACAACAATAAGAAATTCAGTGCTGAACCTTTAATGAAAACACCATCAATGTTATTTGAATTAAGTATTTTTTTACAAAATGACAGACAGCATTCCGAATCTTTAACTAATAAATCACTGAGACACTCTAACGCATCATCCTCTGGATCGTTAAAAGAGTTAGCCTCTACATAGCCATTAGCTAGGTAACTTTCTAAACCTTCAATATCCTTTTCGGTACTATTCACATTTATCATTTGAATGCTCCCGTATTAACAGTTGAAAGTCTTTTCGTGCCATCAGGTAATATTGTCCATGTAGCATAAACCCTTACGTTACCGTTAGGCCCTGATACAACAATAGATGTTTGTCTATTTGAAGACGTAGCACCCTGTGCTGAGTCCAGTAACTTATCCATTATCTTGCTGTTATTACTGGCAGTATTCACTATACCTGCTTGTTCTAATACACGAGCCATATCTTGAGAACGCTCAATATTATGGATTTGTTTTTCTAACACTTCCATCCTTTTAGCATTACTTGGATCTTTTGCAAATTCTTTTTGGCTGCTAATTTTTGCATGTTTTAAAGAGTTATATTCTGTTTGCAAAGATTCCAAGTCACCAGAGGCTTTACCACGCATATATAGTTCAATCTTATCGACAGGTATTTTAGCATCACCTTTTACAGCTGTGATGTGATTTTTCCCATTTGCATCTGGGAGTGAGCTAACCTCGAAACTATTAGACAACCGTTGTTTACCAGCCAGAACCTCTATCTTACTGGCCGCAGCAGCACCTATTACTGGTGCCATCGAAGCCGCTACAACCTTCATTCCATCATAAGTTTCAACGTATGACTTTGCTGTCGCCTTATCGACACCAAACTGCACCATGGCATAGTTCACCATCGCATTCTTCACCTGCTGTTGATTTTGTGCATCAACGCTGGTGATATTCAGCAGGTTCACTATCTGGCCGTAAGCATCCGCATATTGCTGGCTGGCTTTCGAGTTATAGTTGCCGGTGTTCTCGTACTCGCCTTTGGCGGCGATAACCTCCAGTCGCGCACTCGCACAGGCAGCGCTCCCTGCCGCACCGTTACCGCAGGCGTCGATAACCTTCTTATCGCTGGTGATATCTTTTTCACGCAGTTCATCGTATTTCTGCTGCGCTTTCTCCCGCTCTGCCGGATCTTTACTGTTGAGTTTCTGTTTCGCTATCTCAAGCTCCGTCTTCTCCTGCACGCTCAGATAGTTATTCTCAACCGCATTCTTCCCGGCCACGGCACCGGCACCTGCCGCCTCTGTACTGTTACCGCTCAGGCCTCCGGCTATCCCCGCTGCTATCGTTGCCAGCGTGCTGATTTGCTGGCGTTCCTGCTCGCTCAGGTTATCAGTTTTACCACCGTAGTAGTTACTGATGATGTACTGCGCTGCCGCCTCACCGCTGAACGCCCCTGCCGCTCCCGCTGCGGCACTGTTCCCGCCCAGCTGGGCTGCCAGTGCGCCCCACACCGCATGCGTCATCAGGTTCGCTTCCCGGTTATCCCCGGTGGCATGCCTGATGGCCTGCGCCATCGCCGGACTGAGCCCCCCTGCCAGCGCCTGGCCGAAGTTGTCCGCATTCAGCCCGCCCAGTATGCCCGTGATGGCCCTGCACCACCATCTGCGGCGTGCTGCCCGTGCCGTACCCCTTCACGGTATCTCTGTATTCCTGAGTGTTGCGCAGCTCCGCATCGCTCAGGTTACCGTGTTTCTCCCTGGCCGCCTTCATGCCTGCGGTCTCACCCAGCGTGATGACGATGTTGCTCATCTGCCCGTTAATCTGGCTGAGGACCTGCGCCTCCTTCAGGCGCTGCTGCTCTTTTTCCTTGTCAAAGATGGGCGCAATGCTGCCGTTGGCATGGAGGCTATTATCACGCTGGCTGAAAGCGTCAGGTCATGACCCGACTGCGGTGCTGCCATCCAGACCACTGCCGCGCATGGGATCATCACCAGGATTATTAGTACAAGTCGTCGGCGAACAGCCCAGCACATTATTCTCAGCTGAGAAAAATTCTAAGTCAGAAGTTGTCACAACTGAAGTGCCGGAACTAAAAACCCGCCGTTAAACCGTAGGTTACATCCGCGACTGGGAGACGCATAAAAAGGCCACCGCCATCACGCTTAAGGGCGGCTGGCTGGCTGATGCAGGATTTGAGACCGGGACGCCGCTTAAAGTACATGTGATGCCCGGTTGTCTGGTACTTACGGCTCAGGAGCCTGTCGTTATTCCTCCACTGCCGCCGGAGCCGGAGGTCATGCTGACGCTGAGGAAGGTCTGTAAACTCCCGCTCCACAGGCAGCGGCAGGGCACTGATTTTATTGAGATGGTCATGGCGAAGAAGCCCCCGCTATCGGGAAGTTGAGTTGATAACTACCTGACAGGTAAAAGGATCCCGGCTTGATGGCCGGGATCCTTTATGTGAGATATATTAATTTGTTAGTTCATCTACTAATTTAGATATTTGATCTCGCAATTGATCTTCATCTAATTCATAGTCCTCTCTATCCAGTTCAGGATTATATAGATCAGCCAAGCAAAATATGCTTGATAAGCATTCGCTTAGTTTTTCTTCATCTTTCAATATAAGGCCTGAATCCCGTTCGATTCTCCATAACTCACTATAAGCCTCGGCAAAAACCGTGCCATTAATTCTTCCTCGAACAAATGACTTAGCAAACTCCAGAACAACAAAGCTCATCGTAACACCCCATTTTTAATATAATTTTCATACTGTGGCGTACCTGGTGTTAATTTGAACCCAGTGACAAAACCACCTGATTTATCTAGAACAACAGCATTATTAGTATTTGAATTAAAGTAAACCTTTGAATCTTTAACAAAACCGTAAGTTCCCTTCTCTGCTGTAGCAATATCTTCCATATGACTTTCAATTGCTGAGGCATACTGTTTTAGTGTTGCTGGATTTTTCTTCGTTGTCTCTATACCAAAATCAATAGCATGTTTGAATTTCTTATCCAGTTGTTTTTGAGATATCTCTGTTAATGCATTTTTAACGGGACTCGCTGTTTCTTTTATAACAAGCTTTCCTAATTTACCTAATAAGGCCAAAGCTCGCTCCGCCGGTAATGACGATAATACAGCTAACGCATAATCCCCAGTAGTTTCGGCCTGAAGCAATGCCATTACGGTATCTGACCCAGGATTTTTTTCCAGAATGGCTTTAATGACATCTTCTGGTAGATCACCTTTGCGGTAATGATCCCTGATAGCCTGTTTTTCCTGAGCAGTCAGTGAGCCATCAGTTGCAAGCTGCTCTTCTAATGTTCCTGCTCCTTCAAAATACTTCGCACCTTGGCTACCAAATATGTCTCCAAGGCTACTCAGCGCATTATTCTCAACCGCATTCTTCCCGGCCACGGCACCGGCACCTGCCGCCTCCGTGCTGTTACCGCTCAGGCCTCCGGCTATCCCCGCTGCTATCGTTGCCAGCGTGCTGATTTGCTGGCGTTCCTGCTCGCTCAGGTTATCAGTTTTACCACCGTAGTAGTTACTGATGATGTACTGCGCTGCCGCCTCACCGCTGAACGCCCCTGCCGCTCCCGCTGCGGCACTGTTCCCGCCCAGCTGGGCCGCCAGTGCGCCCCACACCGCATGCGCCATCAGGTTCGCTTCCCGGTTATCCCCGGTGGCATGCCTGATGGCCTGCGCCATCGCCGGACTGAGACCGCCCGCCAGCGCCTGGCCGAAGTTGTCCGCATTCAGCCCGCCCAGTATGCCCGTGATGGCCTGCACCACCATCTGCGGCGTGCTGCCCGTGCCGTACCCCTTCACGGTATCTCGGTATTCCTGAGTGTTGCGCAGCTCCGCATCGCTCAGGTTATCGTGTTTCTCCCTGGCCGCCTTCATGCCTGCGGTCTCACCCAGCGTGATGACAATGTTGCTCATCTGCCCGTTAATCTGGCTGAGGACCTGCGCCTCCTTCAGGCGCTGCTGCTCTTTTTCCTTGTCAAAGATGGGCGCAATGCTGCCGTTGGCATGTTCCACATCCCGGCTCAGCTCAGCCACGTCCTGCCGCTGATTTTCCTTGTCCCGGATAACAATGCTGCCACCGCTGATGGCCGACGACGTGGTGCCTTCCGCATGGCCCTGACTGCCGGACATACCAGTGAAAGCATTCGCCGCATTCGCCATCGCATTCCCTGCAGCCATCTGGCTGGCTGACATGCCCGATGCACCGGAGACGCTGATGCCGGTATGGCTGGTTTTATAGTCCGCTTCGTTGTGGATATCCGTCCAGCCGAGCGTTCCGGTATCGAGCCTGTTTTTGTCTGCCGTTGCCGTGGAGGCAATCACCGCGCCATCCAGCTGGGTATGGTTCCCCACGGTGACATCAAACCCGCCTTTACCAGCGTAAATCCCGCTCTGCTCCTGCACGGAATCGTAATTACTTTTGATTTTGTCCTTGCTCGCACTGACGTACGCGCTGCCGCCTCCGCCACCAAATGTGAAGCTGCCGCCAGCCGCCACGCTGCTCTGTTTGCTGTCGTAACGGTCACTGTCCTGCAGGCTGGAGAGGGTGAGGTTGTTACCCACATCTGCCGTCACTTTCTCTCCGTTGACCTGAGCCCCGCTCAGGGTGGTGTCACGCCCGCTGGTAATGGCGACGTTACGGCCTGCATCAAGGGTGGTCTCAGTCCAGGTGGTGCCGTTCCCCTTTTCACTCCCTTTGGAGCCATTTATGCTGGCAAAAATACTCAGGCCACCACCGTTTGTGCCCCCGCCAAAGCTGACGCCCGCACCACCGCCCTTACTGCTGTTTTTACCGGTGGTCTGCTGCGTATTGGCTGCGGCGCTTAAAAGAACATCGTTCTGCGCATCCAGCGTCAGATCGTTGCCCGCCTTCACCTGGCTGCCCGCAATCAGGATATCGCCGCTGTTGCCGTTGCCCTGATTTTTGCCGGTGGCAGTAATGGACACATTGTTACCGGCGCTGATGCCCGACCCTGACGCCATATCGTGCTGGTATTTCGATTCGGATTTCGACTGTTGATGATTCAGCGAGATGCTGACTCCTATGCCGTTATTCGGGTCCGCGCTCTGCTGCTGTAGCCCGTGATTTGCTCCAGCCTGCACGCCGGACAGAATAGCCTGGGTCCCTTTCAGTGCGCCGAGGCGGCTGTCACTGCTTTCTTTCGCCTCCCGTGCGGAGGAAACCGCTGAATTAATGGCCTCGCCCACCGCCCCCGACAGAGCCAGCGTTATCCCGGTAGATTTCTGCTCAAACTTCTCTTTAACCGAACGTTTGTCATGACCTGGATCGATAATCACGCTGTCGCCGGTGATACTGATGTCCCGGCTGGCAACCACATCTGAACCGCTGATGCGTGCCTGATTGTCTGCGGTGATGCTGACGCTGCCGGTTGTTGAACCCACGGTCGAGGCGCTCTGGCTCTGCGTCGTGCCAGCTTCGCGCCTGTCATGAGTGCTCCTGCTGCTGCCGACGGTGATACCAATCCCGCCGGTACCCATCAGACCGGACTTCTTCGTTTCTTTAAAGCGCCAGGAAGTGTCCGTATCGGTGGCTGCGGTAATCGAGACATCGTTACCCGCGACAAGCGCCACGTCACGGTCAGCCACCACATCCGACCCCTTAACCTTCAGATCGTTACCTGCACTGACGGTGACGCTGTTCCCGGAAAGCAGCGTGCCTTTCTCGCTTGTGTTGCTGTCTTCGTTAATGGTGTGGGTGGTCTTTTTACTGAAGAAACCGCCGCTTTTTTTCTTCTCTTCTTTATAGTGATAGTCACTTTCAGTTGCGGTGGTGAGCGTCACGTCACGCCCGGCGTTCAGTCCAATATCGCCTCCGGCCACAACTTCAGAAGCCTCCGCAGTGACATCCCGACCGGCAATAATGGTGGTATCCCCCCCGCTGAGAATCTCTGTTCCCTGCTGGCGGACGGATTCCGTGTTTTCCTTTTTCTTACTGGATTTGTAGCTGCTCCCTGCCGTGGTTTCCTGCGCCAGCAGATTCACGTCGCGCCCGGCCTGCATCGCGACATCATTTTCTGCGGCAAGACCCGCCGCCTGGCTGGTGATGTCCCGGCCTGCGGCTAATGTCAGGTCACCGCCGCTGCTGACGGTGGTGCGGGCAATATCCGTGCCGTGGGTTTCGCTTTTGCCCCGGCTGGCGCTTTCGCCGGTCTGCGCGGCGTTAAGGTTCAGGTCGTTGCCCGCCACCAGGGTCGCGTTGCCGCCCGCATTCACCGCGCTGGCTGAAAGCGTCAGGTCGTTGCCCGCCTGCATGCCCAGGCTGCCGCCTGCGGTAATGGTGCTGCCGCTTTGGGTCACAGATCCTTTGCTGGTTGCCTCCAGGCCCCGGAAGCCCGACTGGCTGTAGCTGCCGGTCACCTGGTTCGCCGTGACCGCAATATCGCCCCAGGCGTCCATCAGCAGGTTGCCACCGGCCGCAACATTTGCGCCGGTGATACTGATGTCCCGGCCCGCGCTCAGGCTCAGCGAGTCAAGCGCGGTAATTGAGGCGGTGTTGCCCAGCGTGGTGCCGGACATGCCGGCGTGGCCATATTTGCCTCCGCCGTCGAGGCTCCACCTCTCCGCCAGCGTGATGTTACTGATGCTGCCGTCCAGGCTCTCAAGCGCGACGGTTTTGCCGGCGATGGTCGAGCCGATATTATTGATATCACCCAGCGCGCTCAGCTGCAGGTTACCGCCCGCGTTCATCAGGCCGCCGTTCAGGTTGCTGATGCTGTTCCGGCTGTCGAGGCTCAGGCTATTGTTCGCGGTCAGGGTGCTGCCGCTGTTGGTAATATTGCCGCCGCTGAGGCTGACGTTATTACCGGCGATCACGCTGCCGTTGTTCACCGTCACGTCTTTCGGCGAGAGGTAAACTTTCGGGATCATCACCGTCTGGCCGTTGATGGTTGCGGCTTCCCACCACAGGATGCTGTGGTCAAGCGCCGCAATCTGTCCGGCGGTGAGCGACACGCCAAACTGCAGGCCCAGCGCCTGCTGCGCGCCGGCCGCGTTATCCATCAGGTACTGCATCTGCTCAAGATCGGAACCGATACCGTTGATGTAGCGCGTCCCGGTCTGGTTGAGGATGACATTATTCACATAGCGGGTGTCAAACGCCGCATCGCCGAGGAAGCGGTAGTCCTTGTCCGGGTTCAGGCTGAGGCGGTCCAGCATATACGACGAGCCAAGGAACTGACTGACGTTGGTGTACTGGCTGCCCGTCTCGCGTGGGGCTGCACCCGGGTTCATGCCGAGCAGCTTATACAGATCGCCAAACAGCGACGGATCGAGCTGGCCGAGGCCATCGAGTTTTGGGTTAACGGTGATCAGATACGGGCTGTCCGGATCGGTGGACGGCACAAAATAGCCGTTGTTGCCGGATGGCAGGGGATAGTTGCCATCCATGCCGCCTGGAGCCAGCCCCGTGCCGCCGCCGATTGCCTGGCTGGCGGTTGTGTCTTTCCAGTCCGGACCTGTAATGGCTTGGGTTCCGGCGTCTGCAAGTGCCTGCTGGCTTGCGCCGCCGCCGATGCTTTGCGCTGAAGGCGTGTTGAGGTTCGGCTTTGTGATGGTGTTGCTGATTTTGCCCGCGTTGGCGGTAGTATTGGTGTTACTGATATCGCTGGCAAAATTGGCGATAACGTTGCCACCAGCCTGAATGACAGCTCTGTAAGTCTCGCCCTGAACCTCATTAACTTCGTTATCTGAAAGAGTATACAGGAACCATATATCCTCTGGTTTCGGTACCCAGTTTGAATTAAATCCAGCCGAGTCAAATTCATATGTCTGCCAGACTTCATAAAATTTATTTTGATATGACTTATTTTCGAAAACTTTCCCACGGAGATTAATATCACCGTTCGCTAATATGAAAGATGCATTGTTAAAAAGATAATCAGCCTCAATGTTTATCTTGCCAGCAGACATGATTCGGGACACATTGCCCGTAGCAACGGCCTGCTCAGTGTTACTCTCAAGCAGATAACGTTTTGTGCGAGTTGTATCATCAATGTAGACATAAAGTTTTGGAGCAGGCCCCGCATTCCCACCACCCACCAACACCTCATATTCTGGGTGCCACTCTTCGTTTGCCCAGACTTTTATCGAGTTGCCATCCAGGTCAGGTATCTGGTCACGATAATCATTTTTTGAGCTGATAAATTCAATTTTTTGATATGAATTTTCGAGCCTCCCGGTCTTAATGGTGATATCGCCATTGGTGGTTTCGATATTCCCGGAGGTATTAATCACCTCGGCGTTCGCCGTGCCGCTGGCATCTTTCTGCATCACCAGGTTATTGCCCGCCAGCATATCGCCGCGCAGGTTCTGGATGCTGTTGGCAAACAGCGAGAGGTTGTTGTCCGCATACAGCAGGGCGGTGTTGATAATCGCCCCGGCCGCCGTTAACGCCAGGCTGCCCGCCGTGCCGGTAAAACCATCCAGGTTAATATTGCCCCGGCTGGTCAGGCTGACGTCCCCGCCTGCCTGCAGGCTGCCGCTGGCGTTCATCGCAATCTGGCTGCCGCTCAACGCCGTGGTGCCGCTGCCTGCGGTCAGTTGCCCGTTGTTGGTCAGCTTGCCCGCCGCGTTCAGCGTGATGCCGTTGCCCTGCAATGTGGCTCCGTTGGTGATATCGCCCTGGCTGCTGATGGCCAGCTGCCTGTTCGCGGCGATAACGCCCTGGGTGGTAAAGCCCTTGGTGAGCTTCAGCGTCAGGTTGCGGAGCGCCACCAGCTGGGCCTGCGCCGCTAAGCGAGATCATTTCGGCAAGCATATCTCCACCGCTGAACACCTTCCCGCCCGCGTTGTTGAGGCTGTTCCCCTTGAGCGTCAAACCCTGATTGCCCAGCAGCGTGCCGCTATTGGTCACAGTCTGCGTGTTGACGTTCAACTGTGCGGCCTGGAAGGTACCGCCGTTGGTCAGGCTGTTACCAGTAAGCGTCACCTGGTTTGCCGCCATCACGGTGCCGTTGCTGGCAAGCTTCGCCACGTTCAGCACCAGGTTCGTGGCCTGTAGCCAGCCGCTACCGCTGTAGTCTGGCGTGATGAAACTCAGATTGCCGCCAGAGAGAATTTTGCCGCCGTTGCGGGCCTGCGTTGCCGCGCTGAGCGTGGTTGTACCGTTGCCCTGAATAGTGCCGTCGTTGGTCAGCACGGGCGCGGTGAGGCTTAATGCGTTCTGGCTGAGCAGCACGCCGCTGGCCTGGTTGGTCAGGGCATTCAGCAGGGTGAGCTTCAGGCCGCTGTCGCCCTGCACGCGTCCGCTGTTGGTGAGTGAGCTGGCACTGAGTTGAGTATTCGCCCCCTGAAGCTGCCCGCTGTTGCTGACGTCTTTAGCGTTGACGTTAAGCAGCCCGCCGGTCAGCATTTTGCCCTGCTGTTGCAGGTTACCGCTGAGCGCGACATTCAGGCCGTTAACGCCACTGATTTCGCCGCCGTTGCTGAGTGAATCGCCTTTCACCTCCAGCGTTTTCGCACTGATCAGACCCTGATTACTCAATGCCTTACCAGTCAGGCGGGCGTCGCCCAGGGCGGTGATTTTGCTGCCGGTGGCGGCGATAACGTCGCCGCTCAGGGTCAGGGCTAAATCGAGCGCGCTCTGAATCGCACCGCTGTTGTTCAGGCTACTGCCGTCTAAGGTGATGTTCTGCCCCTGAAGCCGACCGCTGTTGGTCACGTCTCCCGCGCTCAGCGTCAGTGATTTCTGGCTCAGCAGGTCTCCGCTGTTGCTCAGCGCGCCGGTGCTGTTCAGGGTCACGCCGTTCAGGCCAATAACCGCTCCTCTGTTGTCGATGCTGTTCTGGCGCAGTGAAAGCGTATTGCCCTGAAGCTTGCCGTCGCTGGTGAAGGTCATTCCGGCGAGCGACATTTCACCTGACGAGAGGATGCTGCCGTGGTTGGTCAGAAGGGGCGCGTTCAGCCCGACATTGCCCTGGCTCATCAGATCGCCATTGTTGAGCAAAGCGGAGCCCAGCGTAGCGTTGAGATTGCCGGTTGCCAGCACGGAGCCGTTGTTGGTCCAGCTATCTGCCTGAGCGGTGAGGTTCTGCCCCTGCGTGGTCCCGGCAGTATTCAGCGTTTTACCGCTGAGAGAGAGGTCGCCCGCCGTCAGCCAGCGCCCGTTGCTCCCCTGCGAGAGCGTATCCCCGGCAAGCGTCAGCGCCCCGGTTCCCTGCAACAGGCCGTCGCCATTCAGCGTGGTTGCTTTAACGTTCAGCGTGTCAGCGATGATTTTGCCAGGATTGCTGAGGGAGCCAGAGCTTAGCGTTAAACCGTTGTCGCTGGTGATAAGCCCGCTATTGCGGATGTCCGGAATAGCCAGCGTCAGATTTGCGGCGCTGTAGAGGGTGCCATTCTGCTGGTTGTCCAGCTTTTGTGCGCCAATCAGCAATGCGCTTTCGCCCTGCATCAGGCCGCTGTTGGTGAGGGTTTGCAACTGAGTATTCAGGGTGGAAGCCACGAGCACGCCGCTGTTGGTCAGCTCTGGCGCACTGAGGCTAAGCGATGCCGCGCTGCTTTTGCCGCTGTGGGTGAGCTTTTCGCGAGCGTTAACCGTCATGGATTTTTGTGCCGCATGCGTTCCCGACAGAATGGCTTCCCGCACGCTGAGGCTGAGATTATTGCCGCTCTGAAGCTGTACGCTCGCCGCTGTGGAAAGCCTGTCGCCCTGCAGCTGGAGATCGCCAC
Source organism: Dryocola mayonis (assembly GCF_051307045.1). Classification (NCBI taxonomy): domain Bacteria; kingdom Pseudomonadati; phylum Pseudomonadota; class Gammaproteobacteria; order Enterobacterales; family Enterobacteriaceae; genus Dryocola; species Dryocola mayonis. The sequence goes on along the minus strand of NZ_CP150452.1, from coordinate 954,601 downwards.
CCGCGCTGGTTTCGCCATCCAGCGTCGCCGTGGCGGTATTCAGCGTCATGGCGGCGTCACTGTGCGTCACCGAATTTTTGCCGGAGGCCAGGGTCTGCGCATTGACCGTCAGCCCTTTACCGCCGGACAGCACGCCGTTCTGCGCTACATCCTGCGCCTTCAGCGCCAAAGCATCGTCGCTCACCAGCGAGCCTGTATTGATCAGCTTCCCGCTGGCGGTGATGTCCGCTTTGCCCTTCGCGCCGGTGCTGCCGCTTTGGGTAAAATCTTTCGTATTGACGGTCAGGCTGCCGCCGCTCAGTAGGGAACCCGAGTTGCTGAGCATGGAGCTGCCCACGCTCAGGGAAGCCCCCTGAACGGAGCCGCTGTTATTCAACGTGCTGGAATTCAGCTGAGCACTGTTATGCGCCAGCAGCTTGCCGCCCTGCGTCAGGGTGTTGCTGCTTACCGCCAGCTTTTGCCCGGCGGTCATCTGCCCCTGCGTGTTCAGCGTATCGCTGGCTTTAGCCGCGATATTGCGGGCAGCGTTAATCTGGCTGGAGGCATCCTGGCTGATGTTTTTCGCGGTAAGCGTCGCATCGCGTCCGGCGGTCAGCTTTTCATTGGCGTACGAAATCGTGCCGCTGGCGTTCAGTACCAGGTCGCCATCGCTATTCAGCGAGCCGTTGCTCAGGGCAATGTCGCCCTTGCTGCTCAGCGTCATATTGCCGCCAGCTTTGTGATCGCCCGTCAGAGCGAGGCTTTCACCTTTGGCGGACAGCGCCCCGCTGGCAAGGCTGTTTTTCACCGCAAGCCTGCCGCTGGCATCAAGGGTGATGTCGCCCTGCCGCGCATTCAGGTTGCCCAGGTTAACGCCTACGCCTTTGTCGCTGGATACCAGGCGAATACGGTTGGCGTACATGCCGCCGAGCGCGCCGGTATCGACCGCAACGACCGGTGCTGCGCCTTCCCCGGCTATTGCCGTGGCGTTACCGCTGGCATCAACCCGGTTCGCCCCGGCGATCACCTTTAAGTCTCTGGCGTGGATCTCCGCATTCACTTCCGTGGCGCGGGCGATAATCGACAGCGCGTCCGTCTGGCTGGCGTCCAGGCCCTGGCCTTCAATGGTGATGGCGCCCTTTTTCACGTCCACCGCCAGCAGGTTACCGGCCGCATCAAAGACCGGTTTGCCGGTGGTCAGGGTGACGTTCGGCGTATTGATAAAGCCGCAGCCGTTGCAGGTGATGCCGTACGGGTTGGCGACCATCACGTTCGCCGCTTTGCCCGCCACTTCGGTGAACCCCTGCAGCTGCGAGCGGTTGCCGCCGTTAACTTCGTTAATGATGCCCCGCGCTTCCCGGCCCGCTTTCAGGTTCGGGTTGTTCTGGATTAAGCCGCCGAGCTGCGTCTGGTTAAGCTGCCCGGTGGCGTTATTGAGGATAATGCCCTCTTTGCCGACGTTGTAATCTTTGAACTGATTATGGGAAATCCCCGCCCCGTTCGGCGTGGCGATATTCACCACCGGCACGCCGTTTCCCGCCTTGTCGATTTGCGTGCCCGGCGCGGACGGCGTAAGGGTTGCGGCTACGGCAGGCAGTAAGGGCTGGGTTGCCAGCATGGCGCTGATGGCCCAGCTCAAAAGACGGTGATGCAGGCGGATCGGGGGCTGTTGATTATCCATAATCCAGGTTCCTTAAATCACAAACGCAATGCGGCAGTAAACGCTGACGTGGTCCGGCGCCAGCCAGTCGGAGATTTCACCGACTCGATCGTGAAGGTAACGAGGAGCTAGTCATATTCCGAAATGAACAGGAAATTAATCACAGTTAATGGCAGGCAACAATAAGCAGGGGATTATTTAAGATAATTCCAATGGCTTAACAGCAATTCAGTGAATTAAGGCTTGCGATCTTGCTGAGGAAGTTGAAGAGATTAAAACAAAAAACCCCGCCGCTGGCGGGGTTTGCATATCAATTATGTTGCGAGGCGACCTGCATATGGCGGCGTTTAAACATCCAGCCCACCAGCAGCAGGGCTATCCAGCCGCAGCCCACATAGAGCGAAATGCGGGTATCCGGGTGCCATCCGATAAGCGCGATGATAAACACGAGGAACACCAGGCCAAGGATAGTGGTCGCCACGCCGCCGGGAACCGGGAATTTTAGCGCTTTGGCTTCTTCCTTCGAAAGCCTGCGGCGGAAGGCGACCTGCGACAGCAAAATCATGATCCACACCCAGACGGTGGCGAACGTCGCCAGCGACGCAATCACCAGGAAGACGTTTTCCGGGATCATATAGTTCAGGTAGACGGCCAGCAGCATAGCGACGCTCATCACCAGCACGGTTACGAATGGAATGCCGTTGCGCGAGGTTTTTGCGAACACCTTAGGCGCGCTGCCCTGCTCCGCCATACCGTGCAGCATACGGCCTACGCCGAACACGTCGCTGTTAATGGCGGACAGCGAAGCGGTGAGCACCACAAAGTTCAGAATGCCCGCCGCAACGGTAATGCCCATATGCTGGAAGGTCAGCACGAACGGGCTGCCGGAAGTGCCCACCTGGTTCCACGGGTAGATGGACATGATGACAAACAGCGTGCCCACGTAGAACACCAGAATACGCAGCGGGACGGAGTTAATCGCGCGCGGAATAGATTTCTGCGGGTCTTTCGCTTCGCCGGCGGTGATACCGATAATTTCTATGCCGCCGTAGGCGAACATCACCATCTGCAGCGACATCACCATGCCCACCCAGCCGTTGCTGAAGAAGCCGCCGTTGCTCCACAGGTTGTGTATGCCCGTCGCCTGGCCGCCGTTGCCGATGCCCCAAAAGATGATGCCGATGCCGGCCACGATCATGATGATAATGGTGGCGACTTTAAAGAACGAGAACCAGAACTCCAGCTCGCCAAATACCTTCACGCTCATCAGGTTGATGGCGCAGATAATCAGCACCACGCTAAGCACCCAGATCCAGTGCGGCACCGCCGGGAACCAGACGCCCATATAAATGCCGAATGCGGTCACGTCGGCGATGGCAACAATCAGAATCTCGAAACAGTACGTCCAGCCGGTGATATAGCCCGCAAGCGGCCCCAGGTTATCCTGCGCATAGCGGGAAAACGAACTCGCTGCAGGGTTATGCACCGACATCTCGCCCAGCGCGCGCATGATGATATATGCCGCCACGCCGCCGATAATGTAGGCCAATAATACGCTTGGCCCCGCCATTTTGATGGCGTCCGCCGAGCCGTAAAACAGCCCCGTACCAATCGCCGAACCCAGCGCCATAAAGCGAATGTGCCGAGTGCTCAAGCCGCGCTTGAGCTTATTCTTGTTTTCCATCGTACCAAATCACTCTCAACAAATAAAAAACCACGGAGCGCAGCCCCGTGGTTAAACAACACACAAATTTTTAGTGGGCGTTTGAGACCACTCGTCGCCCTGCTGCGCGGTCCCAGACCACGGCGATTATCACCATCGCCAGGGTCGGCAATACCCACGCCAGGCCCTGATCGGCCAGCGGCAGACGCGCCGTCCACGCCGGCAGCATATCGCTAACGGCCGAGGCCTTGATCCCGTCAATGATACCAAACATTGTGCTGATGAGCATCGCCGGCGCTATCACGCGCGTTGAGTTGTGCCACCACGGACGGGTGAAGCTCAGCACCACCAGCGCGATACACGGCGGATAAATGGCCGTCAGGACGGGAATAGAAACCTGAATCAGGTGGCTCAGGCCGAGGTTCGACACCACCATCGAGAACAGGCCAAGGATAAACACCAGCGCGCGATAGGACAGCGGCAGATACTGGCTGAAGAACTCGGCGCAGGCGCAGGTCAGGCCGACCGCCGTCACCATGCAGGCGAGGAAAATCAGCGCGGCCAGGAAGAAGCTGCCCGCGCCGCCGAAGGTATGGGCCACGTAGGCATGCAGGATCGCGGCGCCGTTGGCGTTCTGATCGGCAACGAGCGTGGCGCTGTCGGAACCCAGGCGGAACAGCGCCAGATAGATAAGCGTCAGGCCAACGCCGGCAATCAGGCCGGCCCAGATGGTGTAGCGCGTCAGCAGGCGGGACTCGGTGACGCCGCGCGAGCGGGCCGCGTTGACGATAACTATGCCGAACACCAGCGAAGCCAGGGTATCCATCGTCAGGTAACCGTTCACGAAGCCGTTGGAAAACGCGGCATTCTGATAGGCTTCGGTGGCGGTGCTGATGCCGCCCGCAGGCCACAGCACGGCGCCGGCGGCCAGCACCAGAAGCGCGACGATTTTCACCGGCGCCAGCACGTGCCCGACGGTATCAAGCAGCTTGCCCGGATACAGGGAGATGCCGATAACCATGGCGAAATAGATAAGGCTGTAGATAAACAGCGGCAGTTCGCCCGTTCCCGTCAGGGGCGCGATGCCCACCTCAAAAGAAACGGTCGCGGTGCGCGGCGTGGCGAACAGCGGGCCGACGGCCAGATAGCAAATGGTGGCCAGCAGCACGCCTGCGCGACGGCCAATCGGCGAGCTCAGGCTGTCAATACCGCCGCCCACGCGGGCAATGGCGACAATGGTCAGAACCGGCAGACCCACGGCGGTCACCAGGAAGCCAAGCGAGGCCATCCAGACGTGTTCGCCGGCCTGTAAGCCAACCATCGGAGGGAAAATGATATTGCCCGCGCCGACAAATAACGCAAAGGTCATGAAGCCCAAAGCGATGATGTCGCGAGATTTTAAATGATGGGTCATAAAATAATTGCAGCCTGTGGATGTGTGGTGTTGAGTTTTTTCAAATTTCTCTGCCGTACAGCATGGCAAAAAAGTGGCGTATCCAGTTATCGACAGCGGAAAATACTGATCCCGATCGGCGGCGAAGAATAGTTGGTCGAATTACCACGCAAATTCAGTCGGTCTGGTAACACCAGGGGCGCAATTAAAACGCTTATAGCGTTTGAAGACAAGAAGGGATCGGGAAACCAGATTGATATCCTTAAATTAACCACAAATGCAGTGGATAAATTCAATTATCGGAAATTATTATGGTGCATCATGCGGTCATTTTAGCAACAGCTGACGAAATTTGGTTAACAGGCGGGCAAAAAACGCACAATTACCGGCGACTGGAAAGAGAAATTGACAGATTTGATTAAAAAATACTCAAAAGCCGGACGGGTAAGCACAGCGCTACCCGCCCGTTGCGTTACAGAGCCGTTGCCTTTTCGCTGACGATCAGCCGCTCGGGCAGCACAAAAGAAAAAGTGGTGCCCTTGCCCGGCCGGCTTTCGATCTCCAGCCGCGCCTCGTGGTGGCTCAGGGCGTGCTTGACGATTGCAAGCCCCAGCCCGCTGCCGCCCGTTTGCCTGGAGCGCGCTTTATCCACGCGGTAGAAACGCTCCGTCAGCCGCGGAATATGCTCCGCCGAGATGCCCGGCCCGTTATCCGCCACGCTGAATTTCGCCCCCTGCGGCGCCTTTTGCCAGCTGACGGTAATATGCGTGCCTTCAGGTGTATGATTCACGGCGTTGTAAACGAGGTTCGAAATTGCGCTGCGCAGCTGCTCCTCGTTGCCGAAGACCTTCAGCTCCGGGTCGACCTCAAACCGCAGCGTCTGCTTTTGCTGGCTTAGCGTCTGCGCCTCGCGCTCCACCACGCGCAGCATCAGCGGCACGTCGATCTTTTCGTTCAGCGCCATCGCCGGCGCCGCCTCAATGCGCGATAGCGTCAGCAGCTGCTTCACCAGCCCCTCCATACGCGACGTCTGCTCGCGCATGGTTCCCAGCGCTTTATCCCGCAGCGGCCCTTCCAGGCTCTGGTCCTGCATCATCTCCAGGTAGCCCTGCAGCACCGTTAGCGGCGTGCGCAGCTCATGGCTGACGTTGGCAAAAAAGTTGCGCCTTGCGCCTTCCAACTGGTGCATCTGCGTCACGTCGCGCGCCACCAGCAGCCACTGCTCTTCGCTGTAGGACATCACGCGAAACTCCAGGTGGCGCCCGTTGTTCAGCACCAGGGTCAGCGGACGGGTAAATTCTTTATCGGTTAAGTAGCGGGTAAATTCCGGATAGCGCAATAAGTTAAGGATATTCTGGCCGTTATCGTCCGGCCAGCGCAGGCCCGAGCAGCTGCTGCGCCAGGCCGTTGCACCAGAAAATCGTTCCTTCTTCCGTGGTCAGCACCACCGCGTCCGGCAGCGATTCGGCCCCGCTGCGAAAGCGCTTAATCAGATTTCCCAGCTCCTTACGCCGTTTCTTGTTGCGCAGCTGCATCTGATGCAGGCCGTAGAGCAAAGGTTCCCAGCTGCCCCGCCCCGGCGGCGGCGTCATGCTGCGGTCGACCCACAGCCACCAGGAAAGGCGCAGTAAATTCCAGAAATGCCAGGCCAGCAAAGCGGTAACCGCCGCCAGTAAAAACCAGGGAAGGTGGCCAAAAATCAGCCCGAGGATGACCGCCGGTAAACAGCAGAGCATCAGCTCCAGTACCAGCCTTTTCCATGACAAGCGTTCGAGCACGCGTCACACTCCTGTAAGGAAACTAAAAACGGGTCGAGAAGCGATAGCCCGTGCCGCGTACCGTTTGCACCATGCGGTCATGGCCGCTTAGTTCCAGCGCCTTGCGCAAACGTCGGATATGCACATCCACCGTGCGATCCTCAACGTACACGTTGGTGCCCCAAACGTGATTGAGCAGCTGTTCGCGGCTGTAAACCCGTTCCGGATGCGTCATAAAGAAGTGTAAAAGCTTAAACTCCGTCGGGCCCATATCAAGAGGATTTTCACCGGTCATCACGCGGTGCGACGACGGGTCGAGGCTTAGCCCCTGCATTTCAATAACCTCTTCCACCGCCATTGGCGAAATACGGCGCATGACGGCCTTGATGCGCGCCACCAGCTCCTTAGGCGAAAACGGCTTGGTGATATAATCATCCGCGCCCACTTCCAGGCCGCGCACGCGGTCTTCCTCTTCGCCGCGCGCGGTCAGCATCATAACGGGAATTTCTCTGGTCAGCGCCTCGCGTTTGAGGTGCTTAATAAACTGAATGCCGGAGCCGCCGGGGAGCATCCAGTCGAGCAGGATCAGATCGGGGAAAGGTTCGATAAGAAGATTCACGGCGGCGTCATAATCTTCCGCTTCTACTGGCTGAAAACCGTTTTGTTCGAGCACGAAGCTCACCATCTCACGGATTGGAGCTTCATCTTCTACGACTAAAATACGCTTCGCCATGTTTTGCCCTGTTTAAACAATGCCATTGCTGATTTGTGCGACAGTATGCGTCAGATTTATGACAGATTTATGAAAAAAATAACGGCCAGATGACGTATTGCCTTGAATTATGACGCGCGGAAGTGCCCTTCGTGACGACTGCCCTTATAATCTCCACACGCTTTTTTGCCACAGGACGGATTATGCGCATTATCCACACATCGGACTGGCACCTCGGTCAGAACTTTTACACCAAAAGCCGCGGGCCGGAACATCAGGCTTTTCTCGACTGGCTGCTGCAGGGCCGCGGTCGAGCATAGCGTGGATGCGATAATCGTTGCGGGCGATATCTTTGATACCGGCTCGCCGCCGAGCTACGCCCGCGAGCTTTACAACCGTTTTGTGGTGCAGCTGCAAGCCACCGGCTGCCGGCTAATCGTTCTCGCCGGGAACCACGACTCCGTCGCCACGCTCAACGAGTCCCGCGAGCTGCTGGCCTGCCTGAATACCTCGGTTATCGCCAGCGCTCGCCACGATGCGAGCGAACAAACGCTGGTGCTGAATAAAAAAGACGGCACCCCCGGCGCGATCCTCTGCCCGATTCCATTTTTACGCCCGCGCGATATTCAAAGCAGCCGGGCGGGGCTTAGCGGCCATGAAAAACAGCGTTCATTAATGGAAGCCATCACCGAACACTACCAGCAGTGCCACGCCGCCGCGCTGGCCGTTCGCGGCGAACAAAAGCTGCCGATTATCGCCACCGGCCATTTAACCACCGTAGGCGTGACCAAAACGGACGCCGTACGCGATATCTACATCGGCACGCTGGACGCCTTCCCGGCGCAAAATTTCCCGCCGGCCGACTACATCGCCCTCGGGCATATTCACCGTGCGCAGCTGATTGGCGGCACGGAACATATCCGCTACAGCGGCTCGCCCATTTCCCTGAGCTTTGATGAAACCGGCAAAGCCAAAAGCGTATACCTGGTGGAATTTGCCGAAGGCACGCTGCATGAGGTGACCGCTCTTCCCGTGCCCGTCAGCCAGCCGCTGGCGGTCATAAAAGGCTCGCTGAGCGAAATCGAACGGCAGCTTGAGCAGTGGCGGGATGCGTCTTGCGAGCCAAAAGTCTGGCTGGATATCGAAATCGCCACCGATGAATATCTGCACGATATACAGCGCCATATTCAGCAGCTGACGGAAAGCCTGCCGGTCGAGGTGGTGCTGCTGCGCCGCAGCCGGGAACAGCGCGATCGCGTCCTCGCCCAAAGCCATAAAGAAACCCTGAGCGAGCTGACCGTGGAAGAAGTGTTTGAGCGTCGCCTGGCGCAGGAAGAGACAACCGAAGAGCGCGGCCAGCGCCTGCGCACCCTGTTCGCCCGCACCGTCGCCGGCCTGCAGGATACGGAGGAATAAGCATGAAAATCCTCAGCCTGCGCCTGAAAAACCTCAACTCCTTAAAAGGCGAATGGAAGATAGATTTCACCCTGGAGCCCTTTGCCAGCAACGGGCTTTTCGCCATCACCGGCCCAACGGGCGCGGGGAAAACCACGCTTTTAGACGCCATTTGCCTTGCCCTTTACCATAAGACGCCGCGCCTCAATACGGTTTCGCAGTCGCAGAACGATTTAATGACGCGCGATACCGCCGAGTGCCTGGCGGAAGTTGAATTTGAGGTCAAAGGCGTGGCGTACCGCGCATTCTGGAGCCAGAACCGCGCGCGCAATGCGGTAAACGGCAATCTTCAGGCCCCGCGCGTCGAGCTTGCGGAAGTGGCAACCGGCAAAATCGTCGCCGATAAAGTTAAAGACAAGCTTGAGTACACCGCAAAATTAACCGGGCTGGATTACGACCGCTTCACCCGCTCAATGATGCTTTCGCAAGGACAGTTCGCCGCCTTTTTAAATGCCGACGCCAACGACCGCGCCTCGCTGCTTGAAGAGCTGACCGGCACGGAGATTTACGGCCTGGTCTCCGCCGCGGTGTTTGAAAATCACAAAAACGTACGCGGCCAGCTTGAGCAGCTGCAGCTTCAGGCGGCGGGCGTGGCGCTGCTGGACGAAGAGCAACAGCAGCAGTTGGCCGCAAGTTTGCAGGCGCTCACTCTTGATGAAAAAAACCTGCTCGCCGAACAGCAGAAGCTGCAGCTAAACCAGCAGTGGTTAAGCCAGCTTGAACAGCTCGATAGCAGGCATAGCCAGGCCAGACTTTCCCTTGCCGCCGCGGGCCAGGCCCTGCAGGACGCCGCCCCGCAGCTGGAAAAACTGACGCTGGCCCAGCCCGCCGAGAAGCTGCGTCCGCACTGGCAGCGCCTGCAGGAGCAGCAGGCCGCTTTGCAAAGCACGCTGGCTCAGGCAGATAAAGTAAACGCTCGCTTACAACAGGCGACGCAGCGCCGCCAGCAAACGCGGCTGTTCGCGGCGGCCAGGACAGCGGAACTTGCCGCAGAAACCGCGCGTTTGCAGGAGTGGCTGACAACGCACGATCGCTTCCGGCTGTGGGGCGCCGAGCTTGCCGGCTGGCGCATGGCCTTTAATCAGCAACAGCGCGATACCGCCCAGCTGCAGGCCCTGCAGCGCGATATTCTCGCCGGGCAGCAAAAACTCCAGGCTTTGCCCGCGGCTGAACTGAAGCTAAGCGCTGACGAAGCGAGCGCTCAGCTACAGGCGTTAGTCGCCGCTCGCCCCCGTCGCCAGCAGCTTGCCACCCTGCAGCCGCAGCTTGTTTCACTGCTCAAACATAAAAAACAGCAGCAGCAGGAGATCGCGACGCTCGAAGAGCAGTTAGCGAAAGGCGATGCGGAGCTGGCGCTAAAGCGTCAGCAATATAAAGACAAGCGTCAGCATGCGGACGACCTGGAGAAAGTGTGCGAAATGGAGCAGCGCATCGTCAGGCTGGAGGCCGAGCGCGCGCATCTGCAGCCCGACCAACCCTGCCCGCTGTGCGGCTCCACTCAGCATCCGGCGGTTGCGGAGTACCAGGCTTTACGGCCCGATGAAAACCAGCAGCGCCTGAGCGCGCTGCAACGGGAGGTCGCGACGCTGGCGGAACAAGGTTCGGCGGCCAGGGGCCTTGCTGGAAGCGCAGCGCCAGCAGCAGGCGAAGCTTACCGCCGCGGTTAAGGCGCTTAATGAAGAAGAGGCCGCGCTGCGCGCCCGCTGGCAGCAGCTGTGCGCCGAACTGCAGCTGGAATTGACTGCGGAAGACGATCTCAACGCCTGGCTCGAAGACGCAGAGCGGCGCGAACGGCAGCTAAACCAGCTCAGCCAGAGAATCGTGCAGGAGGAGCTGCTGGCTAAGGCGCAGCTGCAGTACGCCAGGCTGGAAGCGGAGATGGCCTCCGGGCGCGATGAGCTGAATGCCGCGCTCGAAAAAGCGGGCCTGCAGCATCCGCCTCACGGGGAAGAAAACAGCTGGCTTGAGCAGCGCCTGCAGGAATCGCAGCGGTGGCAGCAACAGCATGAACGGCTGCCGCATTTACAGCAGCAGCTCACCACGCTGGACGGCGTGTTAACCGCTTTCGTTGACGACGGCACCGCGCCACCGCCGCTGCCTGAAAATGAGCAGGCTCTTGCGCTGCAAAACTGGCATCGCCTGCACAGCGACTGCATTTCTCTTGCAAGCGAATGGAAAACGTTGCAGCAGCAGCGGCAGCAGGAAGAAACCCGCGCGGCCCGGGCAAAGGAGCAGTTCCTGAGCGCGCTGGCGGCCAGCCCCTTCCCTGAGGCCGCCGCGTTCCAGGCGGCCCTGCTCGACGAGCATGAGCGCCAGCAGCTGGAAGCGAAAAAACAACGGCTTGAGCAGCAGCATCAGCAGCAAATCATTCTTTGCCAGCAGGCGGAGCAGGCGCTTGCGCAACACAAATCGGCCCGTCCGCAAACGCTGGCCGCGGATGCGACCCTGGATTATCTGCAGCAGCAGCTTGCCCAGCTTCATCAACAGCTGCGTGAAAACACGACCCGGCAGGGCCAGATCCAGCAGCAGCTTCGCCAGGACGCGGAAAATCGTCTGCGCCAGCAGGAGCTGATGCGGGCCATCGCCGACTATCAGCAGCAGGTGGAAGACTGGGGCTATCTCAACGCGCTGATCGGTTCTAAAGAAGGGGATAAATTCCGCAAGTTCGCCCAGGGGCTGACGCTCGACAACCTGGTGTGGCTTGCCAATAACCAGCTCAACCGGCTGCACGGCCGCTATCTGCTGCAGCGTAAGGACAGCGAGGCGCTGGAGCTGCAGGTGGTGGATACCTGGCAGGCGGACGCGGTTCGCGATACGCGCACCCTTTCCGGCGGAGAAAGTTTCCTGGTGAGCCTGGCGCTGGCGCTGGCGCTGTCCGATCTGGTGAGCCATAAGACCCGCATCGATTCGCTGTTCCTCGATGAAGGCTTCGGCACGCTGGATGCCGAAACGCTGGATACGGCGCTGGACGCGCTGGATACGCTGAATGCGAGCGGGAAAACCATCGGCGTGATTAGCCATGTGGAAGCGATGAAAGAGCGCATTCCGGTGCAAATTAAAGTTAAAAAGATCAACGGGCTGGGGGTTAGCCGGCTGGCGAAGGAGTTTTCCGTAGGCTGATTTGACGACGTCGGATGGCGCACGCGCCACCCACCGCCTGTCACTTCTCCAGCGGCCAGAGCCACGCCGCGCCGCGCACGCCGCTGGAGTCCCCATGCACCGCCTTGCGGATCGGCGTCTCAAACTCGCCGCCGAACACCCAGGGTTTAACCAGCTGCGGCACCGTTTTATACAGCCGCTCGACGTTGCTCATCCCTCCGCCAAGCACGATAACGTCAGGGTCGAGAATATTGACGATGTGGGCGAGAGATTTTGCCAGACGCGTTTCGTAACGGCTGACAGCCAGCTCCGCCAGCGGATCCTGCTGTTCAGCAAGGTGGATAATCTCGTTGCCTTTAAGCTTAGCGCCGCTCAGGCGCTGGTAGTCGCCGGCGAAACCGGTGCCGGAAACGAAGGTTTCAATACAGCCCTGCTTCCCGCAGTAGCACGGCACCTCCTGGCGATGGCGCAGTTCGTCTTCGTCCATCCACGGCAGCGGATTATGGCCCCACTCTCCCGCCGTGCCGTTGCCGCCAATCAGGCTGCGGCCGTTGATGGCGATGCCCGCGCCGCAGCCCGTGCCGATAATCACCGCAAAGACAATGCCCGCTCCAGCCGCCGCGCCGTCGGTCGCTTCGGACACGGCAAGGCAGTTCGCGTCGTTCGCCAGCCTGACTTCACGCTGCAGCGCAGCCGACAGATCCTTGTCGAACGGCTGGCCGTTGAGCCAGGTGGAGTTAGCATTTTTCACCACCCGGGTGTAGGGCGAAATGGAGCCTGGAATGCCAAGCCCCACGGTGCCGCGCTCGCCCGTCGCCTCTTCGGCAAGCCGCACCAGCTCAACGATGGTGCCGATGGTTTGCTGATAATCATTTTTGGGGGTGGGCAGGCGGTGGCGAAATAACTGTTTGCCATCGTCCGCAAGCGCAATCACCTCGGTTTTGGTGCCGCCTAAATCAATGCCTATACGCACGGAAATGTCCTCATTTGATTAGCATTATCAACACAATAGAAGTAAGGCGCCGTTTAGGCAATGAAACGCAGCGGCTGATTCGCTATCATGCCCGCTGCGTTTCACTGACCTGACCGGGAAAAAATCATGCTGTGGTTCAAAAATTTAATGGTTTACCGTTTAAGCCGCGACATCACGCTTTCAGCGGATGAAATGGAAAAACAGCTGGCCCGCCTTCACGTTCAGCCCTTGCGGAAGCCAGGATATGGCAAAAACCGGCTGGGTGCCACCGATGGGCTCGCACAGTGATGCATTAACCCATGCCAGTAACGGGCAGATTGTGATTTGCGCCCGTAAAGAGGAAAAAATCCTCCCCTCGCCGGTTATCAAGCAGGCCCTGGAAGCGAAGATTAGCAAGCTGGAGGCCGATCAGGGCCGCAAGCTGAAGAAAACCGAGAAAGATTCTCTCAAAGACGAAGTGCTGCACTCTTTACTGCCGCGCGCCTTCAGCCGTTTCAGCCAGACCATGATGTGGATTGATACCGTTAACGGTTTAATCATGGTGGACTGCGCGAGCGCCAAAAAAGCCGAAGATACCCTGGCGCTGCTGCGTAAAAGCCTGGGATCGCTGCCGGTGGTGCCGCTGGCGCTGGAAACGCCTATCGAGCTGACGCTGACCGAGTGGGTTCGTTCCGGCGACGTGCCGGCGGGCTTTGCCCTGATGGATGAAGCCGAGCTGAAAGCCATTCTGGAAGGCGGCGGCGTGATCCGCTGCAAGCAGCAGGATCTGGTGTGCGACGAGATCGCCACCCACATTGAAGCCGGGAAAGTGGTCACCAAACTGGCGCTCGACTGGCAGGAGCGTATTCAGCTGCTGGTGGCGGACGATGGCTCGATTAAGCGCCTGAAGTTTGCCGACGCGCTGCGCGAACAGAACGACGATATCGACCGCGAAGATTTCGGCCAGCGCTTTGATGCGGATTTCATTTTAATGACCGGCGAACTGGCGGCGTTGATTAAGAATCTGGTGGAAGCCTTGGGCGGAGAGGCGCAGCGTTAACAATAAAGCGGCGGGTGGCGCTTACGCTTGCCCGCCCTGCGAAGAGCTGTCGTAAGGTGGATGAGCACACGCGCTCGCCACCGGTACAGGATTATTTATCAGCCAGATAACGGCAAAGATAGGACGTTGGTTCCGCCACCTGCAGATGGAATTCGCTGTGGCCCGGCACGTTGAAAACTTCGCCCGCGCCGTAGGTTTTCCACTCGGTTTCCCCCGGCAGCAGCACGTGCAGCGCCCCGCTTACCACAGTCATCTCTTCAGGTTGCGCGGTGCCGAAAGTATATTCCCCTTCCGCCATTACCCCGACGCTTGCCCGGCCCGTGCTGCTGCTGGTAAAGCCAATGGATTTCACTTTGCCGGAGAAGTACTCATTACTTTGAAGCATGGACTGGTCCTTTTAAAAATATTCAGAAAAAACAATATAGGGGGCAAAGCTTGAACCTGTCACGCAAATTGTTGCCCGCCGTCAGGCAAGCAGCTCGGAGGCCAAACGCGCAACCAGCACGTTCGATAATAATACCGGCACATCAAGCGCCTTTTGCAGCATATCGCGGTGCTTTTGGTGATAGCCAAGGCAATCCAGCACCAGCACATCCGCGCCCTCGGCGAGTAATTTTTTCCCGGCGTTAAGCAAATCGTCTTCCGTTCCGTGTACCGGGTTAGCCAGCTCGTAAAAAGGCGGATGCTCCAGCTGCTGCCACTTTCTATGCTGCGCCTTCAGAAGCTCTGGGATCGGCAGGATAATGCCCACCTGATGTCCGTCGACAATGGAGGCGACCAGCGGGGGAATAATGCGCTCCGGCTCCAGCAGTATGCCGTTATGGGCGGCAAGGCCGGTGAAGCGCTCCGTGCTCATCAGCAGGATGACATCGTAATCCTGCTTATCCAGCAGCCCGATCACGCTTTGCAGCGCCTGCTCGACTTTTCTTTTGGCAACGTGCACAAGGGTTCTGTCGGCAAGCAGACTAATGATTTCTTCTTCACCCTGCTCAACGCCGAATTCCGCTATGACCTCTTCCCGGGACATGTCGCCCAGCAGCGTAACGTGCTTGATTTGGTCTACAGAAATATGCTCGGTTAACAACGGCAGAATTTCACTGACGGGAACGACACCGATGGTGAGAATGGCTAATGTTGGTTTCATCTTTCTTTCCGCCTCTGTCCCGTATCAGCCCTTTACGCGCTGATGGTTTTCCCACTCGTAGATGCTGGCCGCAGGGTCGCTTGATAAGCGCTCACAAAGCGTAGCAGCATATCGCGGGAGCATCGCTGGATACTTTAACGAAACGTCAACGACACCGCCGCATCACATTATCGTAATGAGTTTTTAACTTAAGGAAGGGTTAAAAAATGTGATAGCAGAACAAGCACGGGGCTATTTGAGAAAATTCTTGGCGGGTTTACGGCGTCCTTGCCTGTACGGATCAGGTTTTTTCCGGATCCTCATAACGCCGTTTTGCATCCAGCGCTTCCTGCTCGGACTCGTGTTCGCTGATAAGCGTATCCGGGTGCGGATGGTCGGCCCTGAGTTGATACCAGGTCACGGTTTGGGTTTGCGAACCTTTCTGCACTTCGACTATTCGCGCAACTCTTGGGTAGGGAGGTCTGCTCGCCATCGCTCTTCCTTCAGTCATGGATGAGCGTTAAGTATAGACAAAGATTAGCTTGCGCGGGCCATTTGCAAAGCAGCGAGTACCGCATCAACAACGGCATCCGGCGCGTGGGAGGCATCAATCACGTGGTGGGCCGCCTGGCGATACAGCGCTTCCCGGGCCGCCAGCACCTCGACAATTTCATCGGTGATCGGCTTGCCGGTTAAGGTAGGACGCTGCCCTTCCTCGGGGAAAGCTTCCAGCCGGTCCGCCAGGATCTGGGCCGGCGCGCGCAGATAGATAACCACGCCCTGCTCGCGCATAAACTGACGATTAGCTTCGGCCAGCACCATGCCGCCGCCGGTAGCAACGACGACGTTCGGCGAGGTGACGCTCTTAAGCGCCTGAGTCTCGCGAGCGCGAAAGCCGTCCCATCCTTCCTGCGCCACAATATCCGCCACGCTCATGCTGGTGGTGGTCAGCAGATAATTATCGGTATCGACAAAATCACGGTTCAGAGCCTGCGCTAACGCCACGCCTACCGTCGTTTTACCGCAGCCGCGTGCGCCGACCAGAAATATGGGTTGAGTCATCAGGGGCTAATCCTCAGCAGTAAGCCTGGGTGTCACAAACACATCCATTAACAACGCCTCCATCATACCAGCTAGCTAGTACAGAAGGCGAGTGTAAATAAATCGTTACAAATAAACATTTTCGCTACGTAAAATGCTAATAAGCCACTCACGGTAAGCCTTAAGCATGTAAAGGAAATTTACCAGCGCTGGCGTGCGCCACCTTACTTGAAAGCCGCGGTGAAAAACAACCCCACAGAAGCTGCGATTCAGTAACACAATTGCGTAAACCTTTACCGTCGCGCCATTTTACATGCTGCGATTCTGATCCAGACTGAATAGTGAGAACTCATGATGACAGAGGTATGAACCATGCAATCTGAAGAGCAGCGTCTGATTGACGGGCTTTTTGAGCGCCTGAAACGGGCCGAAGAGAACAGCTCTCCACGCGACGACGCCGCAGACCAGCTCATCCAGCAGCATCTGGCGAAGCTTCCCGGCGCGGCCTACTACATGGCGCAGACGATACTGATTCAGGAAGCCGCCATGAAGCAGCTTAATAGCCGTATTCAGGAGCTGGAAGGCCAGGTGGCGCAGCTACAGCACGCTTCCCGCCAGCAGCAAAGCAGCGGCGGATTTCTTGCCGGGCTATTCGGTGCCGGCTCTTCGCGCGTCGCGGATCCTATTCCCGGCGCGCAGCAGTACCAGAGCGTGCCGCCGGGCAGCTACAGCGCGCCGCAGGCAACACCGGGCTATGCCGCGCCCGCGCCGCGCGGCGGCGGCTTTATTGCCGGAGCGCTGCAAACGGCCGCGGGCGTAGCAGGCGGCGTCATTATGGCGGATATGCTGACCAGCATGTTCCATCACGCCCGGCCCGAAGAGATAGTGAACATTATCAACGAGCCTGCGCAGCCGGTTAATAACGCGCCGGTCAACGCGGTCGACGACTATAACCAGGCCGACGACAGCCAGTTCCTGAACCAGGATGCGGGCCTGCCGCAGGACAATACAAACGACTACGACGGTTTCGCTAACGATGATTTTGGCAACGACGACTTCGGCAACGACGATGACAGTCTGATTTAAGCTTTTTTCGCCCGCGCGGGCCGCCAGCAGCCATTTTTCCAGCTCATTGGCAAACTGCTGGCGGTCACGCTGGTTCAGGCTGTCCGGCCCGCCCGTCTGCACGCCGCTTGCCCGCAGGGTATCCATAAAATCACGCATGGTTAACCGCTCGCGAATCGTCGCCGGCGTATAGCGTTCGCCGCGCGGGTTTAGCGCCATCGCGCCTTTTTCAATGACGTCTGCGGCCAGCGGAATATCAGCGGTAACCACCAGATCCCCGCTTTCGCAGCGGCGTACGATTTCGTTATCGGCGACGTCGAATCCCGTCGCAACCTGCAGGCTACGAATAAAGCGTGAAGGCGGGGTTTTCAGCCCCTGATTGGCGACCAGGGTAACCATTATCTGCGCGCGTTCCGCGGCGCGGAACAGCACTTCCTTGATAACTTTCGGACACGCGTCGGCATCCACCCAAATTTGCATTACGACTCCTGATCTTCTGTGGGAATGATGGCGATCTTGCCGTTCTTTTCCAGAATGGCAAATTTTATCTGATCCACCCGCTCCAGCCCCTGATTTATTCGCGCGGAAGAGAGAATGTCATCAATGTCTATCCCCGCCTTGCGCATACGCTTTTCCAGCGGCTGGCCGTATTCCACGAGGATAAGCGGCGATCCGTCGATAAACAGCTCGATCTTCGGAAAGCGCTCCTTCATTTTCCCGAAGACGATATCCATAGCAATCAGCGTGATAATGGTTATTGCGGCGCCGGTAAACGAAAAATCATTCCCCAGCAGCGCCTGCTGGGTCGCCTCGCTGATGATCAGCAGCAAAATGAAATCAAACGAGGTCATTTCCAGCAGCGTGCGTCGTCCGGCGATTTTCAACACGATCATCAGCAGAATGTACATCCCAACCGCGCGCAGAACGTTATCCATAATTTTTCCTTAGGGGAGTACCCACTGGCTCAGGCTCACAGGCTCTGCGCCTTTAAGCCGGATGGTAGAGGTAAAATGCCCGGCAGACTGGGGCTGGACCGTCAGCCAAAGCGCCTGCTCTTTGCCCATATTCGCAGGCCAGGTGAGTATCATTTCATGGCGGCTGGCGTGGGTAAGCAAGGGCTGCGGCTGGAGGCTTTGAATCACAAAGTTATCCATAAAATCCTGCCCCAGCGTCAGCACCGCGGGCTGGCCGGTGGCGAACTTAACGCGCAGGGTGAAGCTCTCATCGCTTTTGGCGCGCATAATGCGCTGATGCTCGACGCTCAGGCTGCCCTCTGCGTTGCTCGTGGTCGTCTGGCTTAGCCAGCCGTCGGAAAATGCCCCCAGCATGGCAAGCAGCACCAGCGCCAGCAGGCCGCGGCTGCCCCACTTTTCCAGGCTCCACTCTCTGAGCTGCCACTTCATATCCTCTTGCACCGGATAAGTTCGACCGGTGTATTCATCAGGTACGCGTTTTGCCATGGGTTCCTCCCACCGTTTTGCTTAAGCGTAGCCGAATCGCTTAAAAGCGCGTTAAGCTATAGCCCATCAAACATCACGGTCCTGGAGATACGCAATGGACAAGAAAATAGGTTTTGTTGGCTGCGGCAACATGGGTAAAGCGATTCTGGGAGGCTTAATCTCCAGCGGGCAGGTGCAGCCCGGCAGCATCTGGGTTTACACCCCGTCGCCGGACAAAGTGGAAGCCCTGCGTCAGGAATTTGGCGTCAACCCGGCGCAAAGCGTCCAGGAAGTCGCGCAGATCGCCGATATCGTCTTTGGCGCGGTGAAGCCTAATGTGATGCTAAAAGTGCTGGGAGAGATTAGCTCCAGCCTTAACAAAGAAACGGTGGTTATCTCCATTGCCGCAGGCGTCACGCTCGACTCGCTGGCAACGGCGCTGGGCCACGACCGCAAAATCATCCGCGCCATGCCTAATACCCCCGCGCTGGTGAATGCCGGTATGACATCCATTACGCCGAACGCGCTGGTTAATCCGGAAGATATCGCCGATGCGCTAAATATTTTCCGCAGCTTCGGGCAGGGCCGAGGTGGTCAGCGAAGCGATGATCCATCCGGTCGTGGGCGTCAGCGGCTCTTCCCCGGCCTATGTGTTTATGTTTATCGAGGCGATGGCGGACGCCGCGGTGCTGGGCGGCATGCCGCGCAGTCAGGCCTATCAGTTCGCAGCCCAGGCGGTGATGGGCTCCGCGAAGATGGTGCTCGAAACCGGTAAACATCCGGGCGAGCTGAAGGACATGGTTTGTTCGCCGGGCGGCACCACCATCGAGGCGGTAAAGGTCCTGGAAGAAAAAGGCTTTCGCGCAGCGGTAATGGAAGCGATGGTGAAATGTATGGCGAAGTCAGAGCAGTTAGGCAAGTCATAATCTTTTGCGGGGCGGGCAAGCATCGCCCGCCGTCAATGGCGGATGGCGCTGCCTGTCCGTCTTACGCTGTTGCAGGCTTCTCCTTTTACAAAGCAAAATCCGTCAGGCTGCGGCTTCGATGCGCCCGCGGCCGGCGTTTTTTGCTTTGTAAAGCGCAAGGTCCGCGGCTTTCAGCCACTCACGGTAGCTGGTCATCCTGTGATCGAACTCGGCCACGCCCACGCTAACCTGCAGGGTGACCTGCGGCGCGCACGGCAGCCGGAATGAATCGAGATGTTCGCGAACCCGCATCATCGCCTGAATGGCGTTTTCCTGCGGCGTGCCGGACATGATCACGCCGAACTCATCGCCGCCGAACCGCCCCACCACGTCCGTAATGCGCAGGGTCAGCTGCAAATGCTCGGTGATCGCCACGATCGCCTCGTCGCCCACGTCGTGCCCAAAGGTGTCGTTGATAGCCTTAAAGTGATCGATATCGATCAGCAATAGCGTGGCGTTGCGCTGGTAACGCAGGCAGTTTTCATATTCCCCGTGCAGCAGATGCTCCCAGTGGCGGCGGTTGTACACGCCCGTCATGCCGTCGCGCGTGCTTAGCTGCATCAGGCGCCGCTTGTGCTCGGCGAGTTTTATTGCCGTCCGGTAGCTGACCAGCCCGTAATAAATGGGATAGATAATCAACAGCGGCAGGCAAATCCAGACCTGAGAAGGCATGGTTTCAAGATTTAGCGGAATATGTATCAGGCCAAGGGTTATCGCACAGGCGCAGACAAGCAGCCCAAGGCCGCTTAAAAACAGCTTTACGCCGCCGCAGCCCATGTTGTTCATGCTCATCAGGGCCACGATAAGCGCGGAAGGCAGCGCGTTTAAGCCCATCACCGCGATCCACACGCCGCCCATCAGGGAGTCCACCAGCAGGTTACGGATTTCCGCGCGGGCGGGATCGGTCGCCCGGTCGGCTATCTGCCAGGCAAGATGCGGCCAGATAAAGCCGTTGGCCACCAGCAGCAGCCACCACCAGCCGGAAAGGGGCTGCATCACCAGGACGGAAGCGACGCAGAAAAAACCTGTCGCAAGTCCGATGACGCGGGGCAGATAGACCCGTCGGGCAAAGCGCCGCGCTGAGCGATGCTTGTCTTCATTAAGGTGTGTCGGGCAGTCCATAGATCCCCTGGAAAACCATCTGCTGAAATCGTGTTCATCACTCATGATTATTAGGAAGATTCTGGCGCATTTGCCGTAATTATAGAGAGGGGATACAGGGGGCAAGTATGATTTTTCGGGTGAGCCGGCCGGCCGGCTCACCCGTTGGAACTAACCCGCCTGTTTTTTCAGGCAGTTACTGATAAATGTTTTACGCGCATCGCCGGACAGCGTTTGCCTGCCCGCCTGTGCGTTACACGCCTTCATTTTTTGCTGCTGCGGCGTGAGTCGTTTATCGCCGGGAGCGGACTCGCTGTTCTTCAGGCAGTTGCTCATGTATGTCTTGCGCTCGTCCCCTTTGAGGGTTTTAGCCGTGGCCTGCTGATTACAGGTCGTCATACGCTGCTGCTGCGGCGTCAAGGCTTTGTCCGCCGCAGCCGCCGAACCTGCTACAGAGCCTGCTACACCTGCCAGTAACAACATCACCAGGGTCATTTTCATAGCACCATCCTTCTTAATATGTGGCGCTTTAAGCCTGGCCTGCGCGGCTCAAAAAGGCTACTTACCGCGCTGAGAATTCACGGTAATGTAGCCTTCGCCACATTATTGCAGCTCCATCGCCGCCTTCATGGTGTAGAAGAGATCCGTCTGGTCGGTTAAGCCCACCACGTTCGCCGCATAAGGGCCGTAAGCGGCAATGCGCAGCTGCGTGCCGGTATGCTCCTGCGAATCGCCCTCCGCATTACCGTAGCTGATGGCCATAACCGAGCCGTCTTTGGTGTTCAGCGCCTGGGTGAGGCCCGGCGCCCGGGTGTCAGGGGCGACAATCTGGCTGGCGTGCGCGTGGTCGGCCGTCACAATAACCAGCGTATTGCCGTCCTGACGGGCAAACTCCAGCGCTTTTTGTACCGCTTCGTCCAGATCGACCGTTTCGCCGATCTGCCCGCAAGGGTTTGCGGCGTGATCCTGTTTATCAATGGATGCGCCCTCCACCTGCAGGAAGAAGCCTTTTTCGTTGCCTTTTAGCAGCTCGATAGCCTTGTCGGTCATCTGCGCAAGCGAAGGCACGCTGGCGTCGCGTTCAGGGTTCGGCGTGCAGGTGACGGCCGGTTTGTCTATGTTGCCGTGATAGCTGGCCTTAGGCCCCTGCCAGCGTACCGGCATGTTGCCCGGCGCGAACATGCCAATCAGCGGTTTTTGCTGGCTGGCTTCGCTAATGGCAGCCAGGCCGCTGGCGTTATCCACCCACTGATAACCGCGGATCTCAGCCTGTTCGCGCAGCGTTTTACCCTGCCATTCTCCCGCTTTTGCGGTTTCAGCGAAGGTGGCCCGCTCCGCCGCCTAAAGTCACGTCGGCGCGGGCATTAAGCAGCTGTTCGGTAATGGAGCCCTGGCCGCCGTTTTCCAGCGCGTTTACCGCGCACTGTTCGCTGGTCGCCGTCGGGCCGTAGCATTTACGGGAAATCACGTGCGAAATTAACGCCGCCGGCGTCGCATCCTGGATCTCCGCCGTGGAGACGTTGCCGGTGGCTTTACCTGCGGCTTTAGCCAGCTCCAGAATAGTGGCGTTCGCTTTACCGTTTACATCGACGCCCAGCGCGCCGTTGTAGGTTTTCACCCCGGTGCTCCAGGCCGTGGCCGAAGCCGCGGAGTCCGTGACGTAATCAGGCTTGCGGGATTTTTTATCCAGCGAATAATGTGTGTACTGGCCGGTCAGCGGCAGCGCGTCGATGCCTTTAAAGAAACCGCCCGCTCCTTCGGCGTAGTTACGCGCGGCGGTGATTTCGGAATCGCCCATGCCGTCGCCAATTAGCAGGATGACGTTTTTAGCAGGTTTATTGATTAACGAAGCGCGCAACGCTTCCGTGCGATCGCTATTAATACGGCGAGCGCCGCCGGGCTGGGTGATATCCCCCGCGGCGGCGCGAAAATCTAAAGGCGAAGAGGTATTTTCCGCGGCGGCTGCCGTTCCGCTTAGCAACAAAGGGAATAAGGTTAGAATAATTGCGCTCTGTTTCACTTTATTTTCTCCGTGTAATAACTACAGGCTTAAATAAAAACAGAGCAAACAATATAAATATTGCGTGACAGAAAAATGACGGTTTCAGCTACGCGGATGGGTCAGCAGCTTCTCTAAATATTGCTTTAGCAAAAGCGTGTCACGAGTAGACACTTCCCCCTTTGGGCGAGCGTCGTGCATAGCCCCCTCAATGCTGGTAATCAACGCCTGCTGTTCGCTTTGCTCCATACGGCGAAGCAGCGCGGTAACGACTATCTCCAGCGCCTCTATCTGTGCCACAAACTCTTTTGACTCTTCTTCCTTTTCAGCGAGTTTAACCAGTAACTCGGCAATAAGATTTTTCATAACGCATGTCCCTGAGGGTTTGAAACCTGACGGTAGCACTACGTTTAACGCATTCCTAGAGGGCAAAGGTATTATTTTTACAGGGCGGTTTAATATTGTGCGAGACCGCAAAAAATGCAGGCCTATTAGCCCTGCATAAAAGTTGACGCCGCCCCGCCAATTCCCTATTTCCTGCGGCCGGAATAATAAAGCGCGCGGCGGTTGCTTATTATCCGGGGAAAAGACGTATTAAAAATTCCAGTTACCCAGGCCCGCTTCCTTTAACTTTGCAGCTTCCGCTGTTCGTCCTGTTGACGCTTACGGCGCAGGGCCAGCCCTAATTGCCAGACGTTAATCAGCACCACCAGCGCGGTGGCCATAAATACCCAGCGGAATCCCGCCACGGCCGAAACGCCGGCGCCCATCAGCGGCCCAACCACGTTGCCCAGATACATAAACGACTGGTTATAACCAAATATCCGCCCGGTCACCTGGTCGCTGGAATATTTCACCAGCAGGGTTTGCACCGCGGGCAGCATGGCGCCATCGGCAAAGCCGAGCAGGAAGCGCAGCACCGCAAGCTGCATCGGCGAGGTGACCCACGACATAGCGAAAAACAGCGCTACGGAGAAGATAAGCGTCGCCATTAATACGCGCGCGGTGCCGATCCTGTCGCCAAGCTTGCCGAGCCTCGGCGCCGAAAACAGCGCCGAAATGCCCGGCACGGCGGCGATAAAGCCGCTCATAAAGGCGATATTGCTGCTGTCCGGGGAGAGATGCTTGATAAAAAGCGCAAGGATAGGACCAATCGAACCATTGCAAAGCTGAATGACCAGCGTGGTGATAAACAGGCTAAGCATCAGCCAGGGATAAGGTAAGGTGGCGAAAACCGCCTTTCCCGACAGCCGTCCGGCCTTGCTGACCTGCGGGCGCACGCCTTCTTTTATCAGCAATAGCGTCACCGTAAAGCTGACCATCAGCAGGGCCGCCGTGACGAAAAAAACCATCCGCAGGCCGAGGTGGTCGGCCATATAGCCTCCCAGCAGCGGCCCCACGATAACCCCGCTGATTTGCGCGGTGGAGAGCGTACTGAGCGCCCAGCCGCTGCGCTCACGCGGCACCTGCGAGGCCACCAGAGCCATAGCGTTAGGAATATAGCCGGACGTCAGCCCCATCACGGCGCGCAGAATAAAAAGCTGCCAGACGCTGGTGGCGAAGGCCTGCAGGAGAATCGCCACCGCCATGCCCAGCGACGCACGCAGCAGCATCAGCTTGCGCCCTTTGCGGTCGGCGAGGCTGCCCCACATCGGCGAAACAATGGCGGAAACCAGGAAGGTGATGCTGAAGGTCAGCCCGGACCACATCGACAGCGCCTGATGAGAGGTGACGCCAAGCTGCTCCACGTAAAGCGGCAGAAACGGAAGAATTTGGCTGATGGCAAGGCCGGTAAAAAAGCAGCCGAACCACACCGAGATAATGTTGACCTTCCAGGATTCCATACTGTGCGCTTAGTAAGTGAGGTAAAACAAAAAGAAGCGGAATGCCGACAAGTTTATCATACAAAATCAGCTCACCGACACAGGCCGTAGCCGCGCATCCCCAGATGAAAGTGGTTGGCATGCGCCGCGTTGTAATCAGGTCCCAGCGCGTTGCCGAAAAATGGACAGCCGTTTTCAAAGACCGAATGCAGGTAGTCGCTGCCCTTTCCGTCAGCGTGCCAGCCTTTTAACACGCTGACCTGCTGCCCGTTGGCGAAGCCAAAACCGCTGACGTCCAGCGCGTCGGCCGTCGCGTGTTCGCTAAGGCGCGCGTTCTGGCGATGATAGATATTGCGGCAGGCGTAGCTGCCCAGATGATTGACGAGGGTTAACCTGCTGCCAAAGACGGTCTGCGACTGCGGCAACGCGCGCTGATGGACAAACATCGTGCTGCTCAGCGCCAGAGGACAGCTGGCCAGAAAGCTGCTGCTGAGCCTGACTTCGCCAAAACTCTGCACTCTTACCGCATCGGTTAAAGGACAGTCGCCGCTCGTCTGCGCCACGCTGCGAAAGCTCAGCTGCTTGCGTTCCTGCGCCTGCTTTAGCAGCGCAAGGCAGGCCTCGGGGTGGTTTGCCATCTGGCGCAGCTTGTAGCGGGTGACCAGCGTCGGCGGATCGTCGATGGACAGGGGCGCAAAGGGATTGTACTGCGCAGGAAGATGCTGATAAATCCACAACGCCGCCACCGCCGTTACGGCTAAGCCAATCACCGTGGTCACTCCTTTCGCCATTCCGCGGCCCTTATTTGTTTATGGAATAATCAGTATAGAAGTTGAGAGCTTTTAAGCGCGACGAAGCACATGAATCCACGTTATGAGCGTGGTATGTTGTCCGCCTTCGTAATGATTAAGGATGGGTTCAGGCATGGCAAAACTGCGGGTTGGTATCGTGTTTGGTGGAAAATCGGCGGAACACGAGGTGTCGCTGCAGTCGGCAAAAAATATCGTCGACGCCATTGATAAATCAAAGTTCGACGTGGTGCTGCTGGGCATTGATAAACAGGGCCAGTGGCATGTCAACGACGCTTCCGGCTACCTGCTGCACGCGGAAAACCCGGCGCTGATTGCCCTGAACCGCTCCGAGAAAAACGTCGCGCTGGTGCCGGGGCCAGACCCGCCAACAGCTGATTGAAGCCCGCGGCGCCCGGCCGCTCGATCAGCTGGACGTGATTTTCCCTATCGTGCACGGCACGCTTGGCGAAGACGGTTCGCTTCAGGGCATGCTGCGGGTGGCAAACCTGCCGTTCGTGGGCTCCGGCGTGCTGGGCTCGGCGGTGAGCATGGACAAAGACGTGACCAAACGCCTGCTGCGCGACGCCGGGCTGAACGTCGCGCCCTTTATCACCCTGACCCGCGCCAGCCGCAGCAAAATCAGCTTTGCCGAAGTGGAAAAGCAGCTCGGCCTGCCGCTGTTTATCAAACCCGCAAACCAGGGCTCTTCCGTTGGCGTAAGCAAGGTGAACAACGCACAGCAGTATGAAACCGCCGTCGCGCTCGCCTTCGAATTCGATCACAAAGTGGTGGTGGAAACGGGCATCAAAGGCCGCGAAATTGAATGCGCCGTGCTGGGCAACGACGACCCGCAGGCCAGCACCTGTGGCGAAGTGGTGGTCAACAGCGACTTCTACTCTTACGACACCAAATACATCGACGACAAAGGCGCGCAGGTTGTGGTTCCGGCAAGCCTTGCCACCGATATCAACGATAAAATTCGCGACATCGCGGTGCGCGCATACCAAACGCTTGAGTGCAGCGGCATGGCGCGCGTAGACGTATTCCTGACGGAAGATAATGAAGTTATTATCAATGAAATCAACACGCTGCCGGGCTTTACCAATATCAGCATGTATCCAAAGCTCTGGCAGGCAAGCGGGCTGGATTATCAGACGCTTATCACCCGCCTGATCGAGCTTGCGCTCGAGCGCCATCAGCAGGACAGCGCTCTGAAAAGTTCGATTACCGCTTAAGCTACTCTTTGGCCGCGCCCGGTTCTTCAGGCTCCGGGCGACGGCGAATCACCAGCCCCGCAAGCCAGAAGCATATTACCCAGGTCACCAGCCCCACCGCATAGCTTTGCCAGCCTTCGGTTTTAAAGCCCAGCAGGCCAATCACCCCGTTAAGAATGAAAATCAGCCCGATCGCCACGGCGTAATAGTGCCAGTCGCGACGCATTTTTAAGCTCAGGGTTTTCGCAGTCATGGTGCCGTCCATCAGGATAAAAAAGTTATCGCATTGTCGCACAGGCCGCGAAGGGAAGCCGCACGTTAATAGACGTCAATCGGCATAATGTTACAAAAATTTCATTTAAGTTACGAAATTGTGATTTGACGCAAAAAATGCAACTCCAGGAGGATTCCGGCGCGGAAATTACCAACAATCTGATATTGACAAAGCTTATGACCTGCCAAACTTGCTGCAATTATCGGGCGGAAACCTGATTGGCGTTTCGGTTCCATGGGAGGTCATATGACTGATATCACTTTGTCGAAACACGTTGTCCCCGCAACGATTACCGTTTCCACAAACAAAACAGGCGGCGCGACGCTCAGCAATATCGCCTATGCGGTGTTTATCCTGTTTTGCTTCTGGGTCGGCAGCCAGATCCTGAACCTGGTGGTTCACGCCCCCGGCGTGCTGGAACATCTGGCGCAGGGCAACGACGCGACTCGCCCGCGCATCGAAATGGGGCTGGCCGTCAGCACCGTGTTCGGGCTTGTGCCCTTCCTGCTGGGCTGCCTGTTCCTTGGCATCATCGGCCTTGCGGTAAAATTTCGCCACCGTCACTATTATTAAGTATTAAGCCCTCCGCGGAGGGCTTTGCTTCTAGCGCTTCATGCACGCTGCACGTCTTTCATCCACCCTTTTAGCAAACCACGCGGTGGTCAGATTACGCGTGATTTTCGGGCTCTCGAGCGTAATCCCCGGCAGCATTTCTCGCGGCAGTTTCTTCCCGGCTTTCTTGTCAGCCAAAGCATAAACCTGCTCGTACAGATCGGTCTTTTCAAAGTCTAGGCTGTCGCCTTTTTGCAGCGCGCGGTGAATCTGGCTTTCGCTCATATCCAGCCTGCTCGCCAGTTTTCTTACCGCCAGCTCCGTGCTGCCCGGCTTGTCGGTGTTATAGAGAATCAAATCGCCGTCCAGCGCCAGCTTCACGCCCGCGGCCTTGCTTACCGCGTTCTGGAAGGCGGCGTTACGGCTGGCGTACCAGCCCGCGTTGAAGTCGGCAAAACGGTAAAGCGGCTGGGTATAGCTGGCCGGATAGTTCAGCAGATGGTAGGTGCCAAACCACAGCCCGCCGCGACGCGTAAATACCTCCTGGCGCACCGTGCCTTCCATCTTCCACGGATAGCCCGCGCGGTGCTGTTCGGCAAAGGCGATGCTGACCTGCATCGGGCCGCCGGTGTGTACCGGGTTGAGATTGCCGAACAGCGTCTGCCCCATCGGCACCATATCGATAAAATCGTCAAATATCGCGCTTAGCTGCCCTTCGGTTTTGACGTTGTCCAGCCGTTCGCTGTAGCTCTTGCCGTTTGGCGATTTAATCAGCAGCGCGGTGCGCACCAGAAACGCCGGGATATGGAGCCTCTCAGCGCGGCGATCGATCTCTTTCCAGGCGATTTTACTCAGGCCGGGCACCGCCGGGTCGGCCACCAGATTCGACTCCTGCTGGGCAACCGCCAGCACCGAACAGATATTTTCTTCGCTTGGGGCGATATTCTGGCTCTTAAACGTCGTGGCCAGATCCTTTGCCCAGCCGCCGCGGTCCTGCACGCCCGCCGGGATTTTCTGCCTCGCTACCGTTTCGACATCGACCGGCTTTGCGGTTGCGGAAACCGGCGCGTTAGATTTAGTGGTACAGCCGGCGAGAAGCAGCATCGCTCCCAGGCCAAGGGCGAAAATTCCATGCTGTCGATTTAGCGTTGCAGTAGTCATAACGTTCCGTTGTGATGGTTTTGTAAAGCAAGGTGAATATAAGCGAGCGCCGCCCCCTGGGTTTCATCCCGGCGGCTCAACAATAGCAGCTCCGCGACAAAGCTTTTATCGGATATTGGACGATAAACCAGATGAGGAATGGCGACGTGGGTAAACGAATCGGGGAGCAGGACTACGCCCTGGCCGGAAGCGGCTATTGCAAGGGCGCCGAGCGTGCTGCTCGCATATTGCATTTCCGCGCCCTCGTTATCCCATTGCCGATGCATCCGCCTGAGCGCGTCATCCCCTACGCCTTCGGCGAACACCACCAGCGGAAACTTCGCCAGCATCGCCAGGGACACCGCCTGGCTGCCGGCCAGTGGATGGCTTTCCGCGAGGGCGAAGATCATCGGCCACTCGCCGATTTTAGCCGCGTCAATGCGCGGCGGAAGCTCGCCTGCGGGCGGCGAATAGGCGATATCGATCTGCCCATGCCCCAGCGCCTCTATCAGCGCCTTTGGGGCCAGCTCCCGCAGCTGTATTTCCACTTCGGGCGCCCGCAGGCGAAAGGCGCGCACGTGCTCCATAAGCCTGCCGGAAAGCACCGCATTGCCGGCAAAGCCAATGCGTACGCACCCCGTCTCGCCACGCAGGGCGCGCTGTACTATGGTTTTACTGTGCCCGGCCTGCTCAAGGGTGCGCTTTGCTTCCGCAAGCAGCAGCCTGCCCGCCTCGGTTAGCTCCACCTTCCGGCTGGTGCGGGTAAACAGCGCTCCTCCCAGCTCCTCTTCCAGCGCGCGGATCTGCATGCTCAGCGCGGGCTGCACGATGTTGAGCAGCTTCGCGGCCTGGCCGAAGTGGCCGCATTCGGCAACGGCCACAAAATAGCGTAAATGCCGTAATTCCATAACGGGACTCATCAGTAATAGTGATTGATTAATCATATCAATATATTTGAGCTATCACTATTTCGGGAACAAAATGTGGACCTACACCACAGGAGCCAACCATGAACACAAGCTATCTTGAAGACCGCCTCGCTATTAACGATTTAATGAACGGCTGGATGCACCGGGATCTGTCCGAGTGGGACGAGCTGGGCAAACTTTTTCATCCGGAAGGCACTATCGAAGTGACCTGGTTTGAAGGGCTGGCAAGCGAGTTTATTAAGGGGTCGATACGCATGGGCGGATCGGATATCGGCACCAAGCATCTGATTGGCACTCCGGTGGTCGCTTTTAACAGCGCGCGGGACAAGGCGATCTGCGAAACCAACGCCATGATTATCGGCCAGAACAGCAAGCTGGAGCTGGGCGCAACCTGCCACAACCGCTTTTACGACATGCTGGAAAAACGCGACGGCGTATGGCGTATCCTGCGCCGCCAGGTGGTCTATGATTTCGGCGCGTTCGACTTCCCGTTTGGCGCGGTCGAAATCGATAAGGAAGCGGCGAAGCGCTATCCCGCAGCCTATGCGCCGCTGGCGTACCTGCTTGAAAAATCAGGCTTCCCGGTTCAGCGCGTCTTCGCCACTAAAGGATCGGCGCTGGAAGCGGACATGAAGGCGCAGGCGCAGCGCTGGCTCGCCGCCTGACAAAACGTGCGCTTTTCTTGACATAACGTTGACAATTAAATGCCTGGTCAGTAGTTTCATTTGTAATTACTGACCAGGCAAATATCATGAGCAACAATCCGGGTATTATCGACAACAGGTTTCACCTTGGTTTGCTAATCCATCTGGCGAACCAGTTTAAAGATCAGCTTATCAGCCACTATTTTTCGGGGGCCGATATCACCCCGCCCCAGTTCAAAGTGTTGATTAGCATCTATAAAGGCTTCACCAGCCCGGTTGAGATCAGTAAAAATCTGGTGATGGACGCCGGGGCGATGAGCCGCATGGTGGATCGCATGGTTAAGCGCGATCTGATTATGCGCAGCCCGAATCCACACGATAAACGCCAGGTGATCCTGGCGCTCACTGATAAAGGCCTGGCCATTTGCGATCGCTTTCAGAACGAGGCGCTCTCCTCGATCCTGGGCAATCTCACCGCACGACTCACCCCTGATGAATCCCGTTTACTGGTAGAGCTGATTACAAAAATGCTGCCGGACGAGATTGTCGCTCCTCATCGCTAACGTCTTTAAAGGTCGCCAAGAAGATGGAAACCACCTCTACTGAACAAGTACAGCGCGGCAGCAAGCGCAAACGTAACTTCATTATTTTGCTTATTATTCTGGTGCTTGCCGCAGCGGGATGCCTCGCCTGGTATCTGCTGTATGCCCGCTACTACGAATCCACTGACGATGCCTATGTCAGCGGCAACCAGGTGACGCTCACGCCGCAGATCGCCGGGACGGTGACGCAGGTAACCGTGGACGAAGGCGATTACGTGCAAAAAGGCCAGCCGCTGGTGCTGCTCGATCCGAGCGAGACCGAAATCGCCCTGCAGCAGGCCGAGGGCCGACCTGGCCAACACAGTTCGCCAGGTGCGCGGGCTGTACAGCACCGCCGATAACTATCGCGCCCAGGTGGAGGCCAAACGGGTCGCCCTGCAAACGGCGCAAAGCGATTACGCGCGCCGTCAGAAAATCTTCGCAACCGGCGCTATCGCCGCGGAAGATCTCTCCCATTACCGCGATGCGGTCACCAGCGCGCAAAGCGATTTAGCGGCGGCCCAGCAGGCGTTAAGCACCAATACCGCTATGGTGGACGACACGGTCATCGACAGCCATCCGGAAATTAAAAGCGCCGTCGCCACGCTGCGCAGCCGCTATCTGGAAAACTCGCGCAGCACCATCGTCGCTCCGGTGAGCGGCTACGTCGCCAAACGTGCCGTACAGCTCGGCATGCGCGTGGATTCGGGCACTACGCTGCTGGCTATCGTGCCTCTTAACGAAGTGTGGGTTGACGCCAACTTTAAAGAGAGCCAGATGAAAGCCATGCGCCTGGGACAAAAAGTGACGCTCAGCGCGGATCTCTACGGCGACGATGTGGCATACCAGGGCACCATCGAAAGCCTTGGGATCGGCACCGGCAGCGCCTTCTCTTTGCTGCCCGCGCAGAACGCCAGCGGCAACTGGATCAAAATCGTTCAGCGCCTGCCGGTACGCATCAGGCTCGACCCGCATGACATGCAAAAACAACCGCTGCGCATCGGCCTGTCGATGAACGCCCGCGTGGATATCCGCAACGTCGAGGGTCATCTGCTGCCGCAGCAGACGGTTAGCGCTCCGCGTTTCACGACGGACGTCTACCAGAACCCGCTGACCGAGGCGGACAAGCTGGTGGCGCAAATCCTTCATGACAACAGCAAACCGGCGGCCGTAAAAGCCCGTTAAGAGAGACGTGATGCAAGATAAGGCGGCGTTTACGCCCCCCAGCCTGTGGCTTGCGACGCTCGCGCTGTCGCTTGCGACCTTTATGCAGGTGCTGGACTCCACCATCGCAAACGTTGCGCTGCCGACTATCGCCGGCAACCTGGGCGTCAGCGCGGACCAGGGCACCTGGGTTATCACCTCGTTCGCGGTGTGTAACGCCATCGCCCTGCCGCTTACCGGCTGGTTTACGCGGCGCTTTGGGCAGCTCAAGCTGTTTGTCGGTTCGGTGGCGATGTTTACCCTCACCTCCTTCCTGTGCGGTTTCGCCCACAGCATGACGGAGCTGATTATCTTCCGCGCGCTGCAGGGCTTTTTTGCCGGCCCCATGTTCCCCATGTGCCAGACGCTGCTGCTGGTTATCTTCCCGTCCAGCAAGCGCAGCATGGCGCTGGCGCTGTTATCGATGGTGACCGTGGTCGCGCCCATCGTCGGGCCTATTACCGGCGGCTGGATAACCGATAACTACTCCTGGCCGTGGATTTTCTATATCAACGTGCCGATAGGGATCTTCGCGGCGCTCGTCGTCTGGGCGCAGCTGCGCGAACGCGAAGAGACAACGACCCACGCGCCAATCGACTACATCGGCATCGCGCTTCTGGTGCTTGGCGTTGGGCTGCTGCAGGTGGTGCTGGACAAGGGCAACGATCTTGACTGGTTCTCCTCGACGGAAATTATCGTCATGTCGACGATCTCCGCTATTTCGCTGGTGTCTTTCGTAATCTGGGAGCTGGGGGAACGCCACCCTATCGTCAACCTGCGGTTATTTATGGATCGCAACTTCGCGGTGGGCACAACGGCGCTGACGCTGGGCTACGCGGCGTTCTTTGCCATCAATATTATCCTGCCGCAGTGGCTGCAAACGCAGATGGGCTATACGGCGATTTGGGCCGGGCTTGCCGCGGCGCCCATGGGCGTGCTGCCGCTGATGATGACGCCCGTTATCGGGCGCTACGCCGGCAAGTTCGACCTGCGGATCCTCGCCTCGCTGTCGTTCCTGACGATGGGCGCATCCTGCCTTATTCGCGCGCAGTTTAATACCGACGTGGATTTCCGCACCATTGCCGAAGTGCAGCTGTTTATGGGCATCGGCGTGGCCTTCTTCTTTATGCCGGTCACCACTATCGTGCTGTCGAACCTGAACGGCGCGCAGGTGGCGGAAGGCTCGGGGCTGGCCACCTTCTTCCGCGTGCTGGGCGGCTCTTTTGCCTCGTCGCTCACCACCTGGATTTGGTCGCGTCGCGAGGTTTATCACCACGCGAACCTGACGGAAAGCGTCTCGGCCTACAATCCGTCGGCGCTGGACTATCTGCATAAAGCAGGCGGCGCCACGCAGCAGCATATGGCGGCCATAGACAAAACCATCGAGCAGCAGGCCTACATGATGTCGACCATCGACTACTTCTGGATTTTAGGCTGGGGGTTTATGGCGCTGATGGTGGTTATCTGGTTCGCCCGCCCGCCGTTTATACGCTCAGGCGCGCCTGGCGCCCCGTCCGCGGGGCATTAAGAAAAAAGCTGCCCGCAAAGGGGCAGCTTTTTTTATACCGTTTCGCCAACGGCCGGCACCGGAATATCCTGCAGCGTGCGCTCGAAGCTGCGCAGACGCTTATAGATAGACATCAGCTCAACCAGCGTGGTCCAGGAGCTAATCAGGTACTGGAACGAGCCGCGAACCTGGCCGAACGCGTTGGTGATTTGCTGCATCAGCCCCAGGGTTATGACCCCGGCGGCAATTGACGGGAACAGCAGGAACAGGCCGAATACGTTATCCACCTGCAGGTAGAGGATGCGGACGATATTGAAATAGGTGTAGTGGAAATAGAGGCGGAAATAGTTATGCCTTACCTCGCCGAACAGCGCCTTGACCGTCGGCGGCGTGGCGCGCGACGGATCGTCTTCGCCGTAAACCAGCTCCTTACGGTAGGCCGCCTCCACCTTCTGATTGTTAAACTGCAGGCCCGGCAGTTTAATCCCCACCACCGCCAGCAGGCCGGTGCCCATAATCGACCAGACGATAGCGGCGATAACCAGGCCATAAGGCACCTCGCCAATAACCGGCAGCTCCTTAACGTGCGGGGAAAGCGCCACCAGGATCGGCAGGAAGGCGATAAGCGTCATCACCGACTGCAGCAGGCTGACGCCCATATCCTCAAGCGTCGAGGCAAAGCGCATGGTGTCTTCCTGCACGCGCTGCGCGGCCCCTTCGATATGGCGCAGCATCTGCCAGTGCTCCATATAGTAATCGTTCATCGCGGTACGCCAGCGGAACACGTAATGGCTGATGAAAAAGCTGTTTAACACGCCGACGGTGACATAGATTAGCGCGATGCCGAGGAACACCCCGGTTTCGCTGTAGAACTTATTGAGCGGAACCTTGTGCGGTGAGCTTAAGGCGCTCTGAATCAGGTCGAAGAAGGGCGCGTACCAGGCGTTGATCGCCACCCCCAGCTCCACCATAAACCAGGTGACGAAGACAATCAGCGCCGAGCCGAGAATCGACCAGTTCTGCCAGCGGTGAGGGCTGTAGATAAACCAGAACAGCGCAAACAGGCCCACGCACAGCGCATAGTAAGCATAAAAGATCAGCGCTTTTAACGTCCAGAAACGGCTGGCGTTAATGGGGATCTGCTGGCTTGCGCCGAACGCATTTTCCAGCCATACGCCCCCGCCGGCCCTGCCAGAAAATAACTGCGAGTAGTCCCCAAATGACCGCCGAAAGGAAAAACGCTTTCGGGTGCGGGAAAAAGGATTTGAACATACAACACTCCTGAGCACGACTTTTTGTTGTTATATCGGTTAGTTATAGCGAACCGGGCACATTACCGCTTGCGCAAACTTGTATCAAGGAGTGAAACCGCCTTACGGAATTTATCGCCAGCCGGCGACAATCTCCCCGACGGGTTTAACCTGCAAGCGGTTCCCCGGAATCGACAAATTGGCCCACACCTCGTTGTGCTGCTTAATCAGCGCTTCAGCGCTGACCGCTGAACGATTGGCGGTCGTGTGGGCGTCTGCGGCTACGGTGATGGCATAGCCGCGGCTGACGCCGTTTTTAATCGTCGTATCCACGCAGTAGTCCGTCGCGCAGCCGCAAACCACGAATGCATTGATGCCGTTTTTTTGTAAAAGTTCATCGAGTTCGGTGCGGTAGAAGGCGTCGCAGGCGGTTTTGGTGACGTACAGGGCGTCTGCCGGGCGATGAAGTTCAGGCAGGAGATCGAACGCCGGATGGCCGGGCTTCAGCTCCTCTTCGGCATGCTGAATGAAAATGACTTTATCGGCGGCCTGAATGAGCTGATTGATGCGGGAGGTGCAGTCTTCGCGGTTGATACGCGGGTTTGCAAACACCCCGTTTTGCATATCAATCACCATTAAAACACGTTGCGCGGGCATGGCTTATCTCCTGGTCAGAAAGGTAACCAGAAGACTAACATACCCGCGAAAGCATTAAGCGGTATAAAGCTTTGCCTGTCCGAAAGGACGAGTTTTGAAACGGCGATGCAGCCACAGATACTGCTCCGGGGCGCGCATGATTTCGCGTTCGATTTTGCGGTTCATATACGCGGCGGCGGCCTGTTCATCATCGACCGGATAGTCGTTAAGCTCCGGCTCGATAACCAGCTGATAGCCCGAGCCGTCGGCGTTGCGGATAAGCACGGTGGTGAGGATAACGGGTTTCGCCAGGCGGGCGATGGTGAAGGTGCCGTTGGTGGTCGCGGCCTGTTGCACCGCAAAGAACGGCGCAAACGAGCTGCCTTTCGGGCCGTAATCCTGATCGGGGGCAAACCAGACGGCCTCGCCGGACTTCAGCGCTTTCACCATGCCCTTCAGGTTGCGCCTGTCGATCATCGCCTTATTCGAGCGCGAACGGCCGAGGGTCTGCACAAACTCCATCACTTTATTGTTGTGCGGGCGGTACATGGCCATCATCGGGCGGCAAAGGCCCATCACGCGGCCGCCCAGCTCCAGCGACATAAAGTGCACGCCGATAACCATCACGCCGCGGCCTTTGTCGCAGGCGGCGTTGAGATTATGCAGGCCACGTACGTCAAACCATTTACGCACGCGTTCATCCGTCCAGAACCACGCCATGCCGGTTTCAATCAGCCCCATGCCGAGGGAGGCGAAGTTTTGCCTGACGATAGCGTCGATATGCGCATCGGAGTACTGGGGGAAACACAGCTTAAGGTTCTGACGAGCTATAGAAACGCGGCGCTTTAAAAAACGCATGGAAAACTTGCCGATCAGACGGCCCATTTTCAGGAGTACGGGGTAAGGCAGCTGTACCCAGAGCCACAGGATGGCCAGGCCAAACCAGGTTAGCCAATAGCGTGGATGGAGCAGGGGTTTGCAAAACAGCGGTTTAGTAGGCATATATCAGCTTCTTAATGCGTGAATAGTGTGTATCGCATAAAGAACTGAATCATTAGCGGTACAGCAGGATGCTGTTACTTGGACGCCACCGGGCGTGGATAGTTGCAGCGAGGTAAAAATTTACCGTCGTGATGATACGCATTTTCCGTTAAGTCTATGTATAAGACATGTCAGTTTTTTTACGTATTTCGCTTCATTGCGCCAGCGGCGTTTGTTATACAGCCTATCGCGATTAAAAAACAGGCAATAAATGCCAGGCTTTGAATTTTTTACGTTCATACTTAGAGAGCTTGCCCCTACCCATAACAGGAATCTTACAAGATGAAAAAACTTACTCTGGCTTTGCTCTCAGGTACCTTTTTGTTTGCCAGCGCCGCCGCAGTCGCGCAGAACCCGGCCAACAGCACCTCGACGCTGCAGGCTGAGAAGGAACAGCTCAATAATCCGAACCACATTATCGACGATTGCCGCGCCCCTGGAAATGAAGATAAAAAAGGCTGCGAGTCAGGCCATGAAATGCGCAAAGAGCATAAGAGCAACGATAAAACCGTTGAGCAAGGCGGCACCAAAGACGATGTGATGCAAAAAGATGTCGATAAATCTAACTAGCTAATCTGCACTGCGGCCGCCGGCCGCGGTGCTTTTCTACACGAAAAAGGCGCGGAAATGCCGCGTTACGCTTTTTTTGCTCACATTTATCATTTTCCATATTTGCGTAGCGCCCGGGCGTAGTATAAATACGGTGAATATCGCCCCACTTCGTTAAATGGATTACTCGCGTTGAAAATTCGTCTCCCGCGCATCGCCGCGCTAGCCATTGCTGCGCTCCCTGTTTTTGGTTTTGCCCAAACCTCGCCCGATCCCGTTTTCGCCTCTGAAATAGCCGAGCGCTACGCCAACCACATTTACTATGGCAGCGGGGCGACCGGCATGGCCATGGTGGTGATTGACGGCAACCAACGCGTCTTCCACAGCTTCGGGGAAACCCGCCCCGGCAATAATGTCCGCCCGCAGCTGGATTCGGTTATCCGTATCGCCTCGCTGACCAAGCTGATGACCAGCGAAATGCTGGTTAAGATGCTCGACCAGGGCAAGGTGAAGCTCGACGATCCGCTGAGTAAATATGCGCCGCCGGGCGCTCGCGTTCCCACTTTTAACGGCCAACCTATAACCCTCGTCAATCTGGCGACCCACACCAGCGCCCTTCCGCGCGAGCAGCCCGGCGGAGCGGCGCACCGCACCGTCTTTACCTGGCCTACGCGCGAGCAACGCTGGAACTGGCTTGCCGGCGCGACGTTAAGGTATGCACCCGGCACCAACGCCTCCTATTCGAACCTTGCTTTCGACCTGCTGGCGGACGCGCTGGGACTGGCGGCGGGCAAGCCCTATGCCGACTTATTCGATGAGCAAATCGCACGCCCGCTGGGCATGAAAGACACAACCTTCACGCCCTCTCCCGATCAGTGTAAGCGCCTGATGATCGCGCAAAAGGGCGCCAGCCCCTGCGATAACACCCTGGCGGCGGCCGGCAGCGGCGGCGTCTACTCCACGCCGGACGATATGATGCGCTGGATGCAGCAGTTCCTGAGCTCCGACTTCCACCAGCGCAACAGCCAGGCCGATCGCATGCAGACGCTGATTTATCAGCGTAAACAGCTGCACAAAGTGATTGGGATGGACGTGCCCGGCAAGGCCGATGCCTTAGGGCTGGGCTGGGTCTATTTAGCGCCGAAAAACGGCCGGCCGGGCATCGTGCAAAAAACGGGCGGCGGCGGCGGATTTATCACCTATATGGCGATGGTGCCGCAAACTAACGTGGGCGTTTTCGTGGTGATTACCCGCTCGCCGTTAACGCGCTTCGTTAACATGAGCGACGGCGTCAATGACCTGGTTTCCGAACTGAGCGGCTTTGCGCCGCGGGTCACTCCGGCTTCCTGATGCGGATAAGCAGGCCGTCGCGGCGGCCTGCCTGATTAAAGCTACCGCTTACGCAACAGCGGTTCTATGCTTAAGCCATGGAAAAAATGGCTGAATTAAAACGAACCAAGCGCCTTGCGCTTTCTTTACTGCTGATTGCTGCGGCAGTTTTTGTCACCACCCTCTTTTTGCCTCCCGGCTTCTGGGTAAGCGGGCTGAAGGCCATTGCCGAAGCGGCGATGGTGGGCGCGCTTGCCGACTGGTTCGCCGTGGTGGCGCTGTTCCGTAGGGTGCCTATTCCCTTTATCGCGCGGCATACGGCGATTATTCCGCGTAATAAAGATCGCATCGGCGAGAACCTCGGCTACTTCGTGCAGGAAAAATTTCTTGATACCCAGTCGCTAATCAACCTGATTCACCGCTACGAACCGGCGCAGACGATCGGCGTCTGGTTCAGCAAGCCGGATAACGCCCGGCGGGTCGGGCGGCACCTGCTGCAGGTCATGGGCGGCTTTCTGGATATGACGGATGACGCGCGCATCCAGGGGCTGCTGCGTCGGGCGGTGCATAAAGCCATCGATAAGGTCGATTTAAGCTACTCCAGCGCCCTGCTGCTGGAGAGCATGACGAAAAATAACCGCCACCAGGCCCTGCTGGATTCGATGATTGCCCAGCTGTTAACGCTGCTCAACCGGGACAGCACGCGGGAGTTTATCGCCCGCCAGATAGTGCACTGGCTGGAAACCGAGCATCCGCGTAAATCCAGGGTCTTGCCCACCGAATGGCTGGGCGAGCACAGCGCCGAGCTGGTCGCCAGCGCGGTCAACTCCATGCTTGACGATATCAGCCAGGATAAGGGCCATCAGATGCGCCAGGCCTTTGACCGCGCCACCTTCAAACTTATCGATAAGCTAAAAAGCGATCCGGAGATGGTGGAAAAAGCGGAAAACATCAAAAGCTATCTGAAAGAGGACGAGGCGTTTAACCGCTATCTGGGCGAGCTCTGGGGAGATTTACGCCGCTGGCTAAAAGAGGACATGAACAGCGAAGATTCGCGCATCAGGCAGCGTATTGCCGAAGCCGGGCAGTGGTTTGGCGAAACGCTGGTGGGCGATAGCGCCCTGCGCGCCTCGCTGAACGAACACCTTGAGCAAGCGGCCAGAAAGGTTGCGCCGGAGTTTGCGGCGTTTCTCACAAAACATATCAGCGATACGGTAAAAAGCTGGGACGCCCGCGATATGTCGCAGCAGATTGAACTGAATATCGGCAAGGATCTGCAGTTTATCCGCATCAACGGCACCCTGGTGGGCGGCTCCATCGGCCTGGTGCTCTATTTGCTGACCCAGATCCCCGCGCTGCTGAATTTATAGGGCGAATGGGCAAAAGCCCGTTCGCCCGGGTACACCTACAGCCGGGAGAGCTGCGCTAAAGGCACGCGTACAATGCTGTCCGGGCCTTTGCTTGAATGGTCTTTGTTAAAGCCCTGCTTCACCGTGACGTACAGCGTTTGTCCATCCGCAGACAGCAGCAGGCTGTTCGGATGCGGCGGCAGGCTCAGCTCTTTTTTCACCGCGTAGCTGCCGGCATCAAGAATCAACAGCCTGCCGGATTCGCGCTGGGTAAGGTAAATCTCGCCGCGCGCAGGGTTAAATTTCACCGCCAGCGTATCGCCCGTTTGCAGGTTCTTCAGCAGCTTGCCGGTATTAATATCCAGCACCAGCGTGGTTTTCGCTTTCGAGTTGTCGGTCACGAACAGACGGCCCGTCGCCGGATCTTCTGCAAGGTTAAGCAGCAGGGCTTCTTTCTCGCCGAGCGGCTTCCAGCGTTTTTCGATACGGTTTGTCTTCGGGTTGATAACGAGGATTTCGCCGCCGCCGTTGGCCGCATAGATACGCTGCGTCCGCTCGGAATAGAGCAGGCCGGTCACCCATTTGCCCGCGTTAGTGATGCGTTTTTTCAGCTTCAGCGTTTTCGCCTCCACCACCCAGATCACCGCCGGATCGGCCACGCCGCCGATGTACAACAGGCCATCATGCAG
Source organism: Dryocola mayonis (assembly GCF_051307045.1). Classification (NCBI taxonomy): domain Bacteria; kingdom Pseudomonadati; phylum Pseudomonadota; class Gammaproteobacteria; order Enterobacterales; family Enterobacteriaceae; genus Dryocola; species Dryocola mayonis. Next base: position 914,637 of record NZ_CP150452.1, on the reverse strand, counting down.
GATGATTTCACGCGCGCCGTAAGGGAAACCCTTCTCGTTACGCTCGCTGAACATCAGGCGCTTGAGCACCTTGCCGTCTTCTACGTTAACTGCGCTGATGCCGCCGTCCAGCGAGTTAGTCACATACAGCGTTTTGCCCTGCGGGTCCATCACCGCGCCGAAGTTCTTCAGGTCGGTATGCGCCTGGCCGATGGTTTTGAGCGAGACGGGATCGAGCTTATAAATCACCCCGCCCTGCACGTCCTTAAAGCCCTGCGCGGTGGCGACGTAAAGCGCGCCGTTCTGCTGGCTGAGCGCCATTTCATATACGCCTTCAGACAGCTCGCGCTGCGCTAACGGACTCTTCTGCTCCGCCGCAGCGACCGGCGTTGGTTTCGCCGTGGTGGCCTGATGCGCGCTACAGCCCGTCAGCGCCAGGGCGATCAGCGCAGCCAGCGCCGTTGTTCTTTTAGTCATGGTTTGATCCTTTCCCGTCAATGAGGCGGCGGCGAGTACGCCCCGAGCCGGACAGAACTCCGCAAAACCCGCCGCCCTCAAATGCAAATGAGAAACATAATCATTTATAACGGAAATGTAAAATGCTATCGCTGACTAAGCTGAATCTGTCGTGACTGCGCCTCTGTCCACCCGGACCACCAGCCCGGCTTCGCCATTAAAGGCAGCCAACGTCCAGCCGTGCGCGGAGCAAATCTCCTGGCAGATAGCCAGGCCCAGCCCGGCGCCAACGTCCCGACGATGCGCGCCGCGCCAGAACCGTTCAAACAGGTGCGGTATATGCTCCTGCGCGACGCCCGTTCCGCGATCGCGCACGCTCAGGCTGCCTGAGCGGATATCAACGCTGACCGTGGCGCCCGCCGGAGAATGCTGGACGGCATTCTCAATCAGGTTTTTCAGCAGGGTGAAGAACGCGCCACGATCCGCCCGCCATTTGCTTATTCCCTCCGCGGCGTTAACCCTAAGCTTCACGCCGGCGTCATCCGCTATTTTTTGCAGGTAGTTCACCGTATCCCGGGTAATCTGATACGCGTCCACGTCCGTGAACTGGTAGCTGAGCGGCTCGCTCGCTTCCGCCAGCAGCAGCAGTTGCTGCACCTGCCGCGAAAGATGGGCGACCTGGGCCAACAGCGCCTCGCGAACATCGGTATTGTCATCCATCAGCTCCACTTCCGTGCGCAACAGCGTCAGCGGCGTTTTTAACTCGTGCGCGGCTTTGGCGAGAAACTCCTGCTGGGTGCGAAAGCCGTTCTCCAGCCGATCGAGCGCCTGGTTGAAGCTGGTGATAAGCGGGATAAGTTCGGCGGGAACCAGCTCCGTGCGCAGACGTTCGCTAAGCGCCTGCGGGGAGATTTGCATGGCGGCCTGCGAAACCTTGCGCAGCGGCCCGCAACGAATATTTCAGGCTGACGCAGGCGCAAACGGTAAAAATCAGCAGCAGCAACAGGCTGAAAACGACAATGCCAAGCCGGATAAAAGGCAGCGCGAATCCCTGATGCAAAAAATCGACGATTCGCGAGCTAACCACCAGCTGCAAAAACCACCTTCGTCCATTATTTTCAACGCTCCCGGTCGCTCCCTCGTAGAGCACGCCATCCCGGGTGAAGGCGAAACGCCGGAAGGGCAACGCTGTAATATCGTTACCAGCCGGCCAGAATTTCTCATCCGCCGAGACAAGCACGACATTACCCTTGTCATCCAGCAGTCTCCATGCGGTTTCCTGACGCAGGCTGTCGTAAATCCACAGAGGATGCTCTTTGCTGTCGATTAGCCCTGTCGGCTTGCCCTGCGTATCGAACGTCAGATGCCCGACCAGCGCCTGCGCCCGGTCGGGAAGCTCCATGCCCGGCAGCCGATCCTGAACGATCGCGCCGAAAAGCACCAGCAGGCCGATACTCAGCAAAGTGCCGGCTACATAAGCCAGCAGGATCCTTACCGACAGGCTATTCATCCAGGTTGGCTTTTTGCAGCGCATAGCCCTGTCCCCGCAGATTGACGATGTGCAGCCCGGAGCCGAGAGCCGCAAGCTTGCGGCGTAAACGATGCAGGGCCACATCAAGGGCGTTCGGCGTAACCGTTTCGCTAAGCCCCCAGCCGGCGGCTTCCATCGCGCTGCGGCGAACTACCCCGCCCTGTTTATGCAGCAGCGTCATCATAATCTGCATTTCCGCCGGGGGGAGCACGCTGCGCTTGTCGCCGCAGCATAATATGCCGGCATCGGACAGCAGCCTAATATCGCCATAGGCAAGCTCCGGCTCCTGGCTCAGGGCCGGACGACGCAGCAAAGCCCGCACGCGCGCAACCAGTTCCGCCATAGCAAAAGGTTTCGCAAGATAGTCATCGGCGCCCGCCTCCAGCCCCTCGATGCGATCGTGTAAGGCATCGCGCGCGGTGAGGATCAGGCAGGGTAGCGTAAGATTGCGCAGCTTTAGCTGCTGCAGCAAAAGCAGGCCGTCCCCGTCAGGCAAACCACGGTCAAGCACCAGCGCCTGGTAAGGCACCAGCTTCAGCGCGCTTAACGCAGCTTCCCTGCTGCCGACTATGTCCGCAGAGATCCCCGCCTTAGCCAGACCCTTGCAAATCAGCCGGGCCAAAAGATCGTGATCTTCGATTAAAAGTATTCTGCCCATCAGAAACGATACAGATATCCCAGGAAAATTCGGTCTTCGGTTGAACGGTCAACTAACGGACTGTCCTTCACTTCGGAGGAAAGCCGTGTCGCCTCGAGATCCAGCATTAACGAGTGATGAGAGCTAAACTGGTAGACGCTGCGCAAGCCGAATTCCGTGCTAAAAGAGGCCTCTCCCTGCCAGGCCTGCCGCCAGTCGCGGACTTCATCCGCCCGCACGCCGTAGTAGTAATCGACATATTTTTTATCATGCCAGGCTGCGACGATTCGCGGTGTTAAGGAAAAGTCGCCCAGCTGCCAGGTCCGTTTCGCGCCGATCCTGACCCGCTGTCCTTTGCTGTTGCCGGACAAATCGTGCGTCCAGTCGGCGCTGATATTGACCCAGCTACTCTGCCACTGCGCCTGTGCCCCGCCCCAAAAGCCGCTTTTGCGCTTCGCCATGCCGTCGAGGATACCGGCATCGTCAGCATCATAGCCTGAACCATCGTATCTGCCGATAAGACCGAAATTTACGCGCTGGGTTTCACCAAACCGCAAAGGAGGGAGTTTTATTTCCCCCTCGGTGCCGAAAAAATGCAGATAATCATTCGCAAAATAGAGAAGCGGAACGGGCGTCGTCTCGCGCGACATATCTTTATAAGGCTTTTGCGTGCTTGCCGCGCCCAGGCCAGCGCCCCATTCTGCGCCGAAAGTGGAGGATGAAATCATCAGCGAGGCGCTGATGATGGCCGCGGCTACGCCCCATCCGGCCGGAAAGTGAGAGTGTCGGGATCCCATGCTTGTACTCCACGGATAAAAATGAGAGTGCGATTATCGGTGGTGTACTCTTACTGCTTACTTACTGACGACAGCCGGCCTCATATATTTTATCCACGCTTAACGCCACCGCTTTTGTCTCCTCAAGCACCCGCAGCCTGGTTGTCAGCGCCTCATGTATGGAGCGGTACGCCTTGCCGCCCAAAGCCAGCCGGAAAGGGGGATTGTCGGCGTCCGCCGCGGCAATAATGGCGTCCACGGTTTTTCCCGCATCGCCGTTAATCGCGATGCTGCCGTCGGCCAGGCCACGACGCACCTCGCCGGCGGGCGTGTCGTCATAGCAGGGCCATGGGCTCAGCGCTATCAATCCCGGCGGCAAAATTCGTGTCGGTCGGTCCCGGTTCGGCAAGCAGAAAATCAATGCCAAACGGCGCCACTTCCTGCGCAACAGATTCGATAAACCCTTCGATACCCCATTTAGTGGCGTGATAGAGGCTGAAATTCGGCCAGGCGATTTGTCCGCCTTCCGAGGAGATCTGAACAATACGTCCGCCCCCTTGCTGACGCAGATACGGCAACGCCGCCCGAATCAGCTGAACCGGGCCGGTGAGATTGGTGGCAAGCTGGCGTGTAATCTGCGCATCGCTCACCTCTTCCGCGGCGCCGAACAGCCCGTAGCCCGCGTTGCTGACCAGCAAATCGATACGCCCGGCATGCGCAAACGCCTGCTTTACGGCGCTGCGTATCGCTTCGGTATCCGTAACGTCCAACAGCAGGACGTGCAGCCGCCCACCATATGCGCTCAGCAGATCGTCCAGCGCGCCGGGCTTACGCAGGGTGGCGATAACCCTGTCACCCCGCGCCAACAGGCGCTCTGTCATCAGGCGCCCCAGGCCGCTGGAGGTGCCGGTAATAAACCAGGTTTTGTTGCTCATAATGTTCTCCGTAAAAGGAATTAACGTACGGATAAAGGGTATGGCACTATGACTGGCGTGATAAGACTCAACAAATAGCATGAAGAGGTGAAATGAAATCACCAGTGAAGTCCCCCACCCTGTCCGATCTGAAGGCCTTTATCGCCGTGGCGGAGCAGCGCAGCTTTCGCCGTGCGGCGGACCTGTCCGGCGTGACCCGCTCCACGTTAAGCCACGCCATTCGCGGCCTGGAAGAGCGTCTCGGCATCCGCCTGCTGCACCGCACGACGCGCAGCGTGGCGCTGACCGAAGCCGGAGAACAGCTGCTGCGGCGTATTTCGCCGCACCTGAGCGGGCTGGAGCAGGCGCTGGAAGAGGTGGCGGATACGCAAGGGCAAATGCTGGGCACCCTGCGCATCAACGGCGGTAAAGAAGCGATTTATCTGCTGCTGCATACGGTGATAGAGGAGTATCAGACGCGTTATCCCGGCGTGGAGCTGGATCTGGTGGTGGACGGCAGGCTGGCGGATATCGTCGCTGAAGGTTTTGATGCAGGCATTCGGCTGGCGGAAGATGTGCCCGCCGATATGGTAGCCGTGCGTTTTAGCGATGACGTGCGTTTTCTGGCGGTGGCCGCGCCGGCCTATCTGGCGCAGCACCCGGCTCCTGAAGTGCCGGACGATCTGGCGCGGCATCGGTGTATCCGCCAGCGGTTACCCAGCGGCAGACGTTATCGCTGGGAGTTCTCCCGCCGCGGGCAGAGCATCGCCCTGGACGTGCCCGGCACGCTGACGCTGAACAGTTCTCAGCTGATGGTGGATGCCGCCGTGAAAGGGCTGGGAATTGCCTATGTCCCGGAGCTCCACGCCCGGGCGGCGCTGGATAACGGGCTGCTGGTAACGGTTCTGGAGCCCTGGTGCCCGCCGATCCCCGGCCTGTGCGTCTATTTTCCGGCTAATCGCCATATGCCCGCCAGCCTGCGGGCGCTGATAGATATCATTAAAAATAACTCTCCGGTATCAGCCGGCAACCCCTTCCAGACGGCGTCGCGCGAGCTTTCAGGATCGCCTGGGCATGGGCCGGATAAAGTTTAAATCTGCCGTCAGGCCCCCCTTTTCTTTTCTTTATCAACTATCTTCAGTTTATCCACCCGCCAGTAAAGGCCCGGCGAACCAGGTCGATAACAAACCCGATCGGCAAGCCCGCCTCATAGACGGATACTCTGGTAAACAGGCATGAAAAACTACCCGATAGAAGATGACATCAGCAGCCCGGACGCTGAGTACCGCACTACCGCCGCCTTTATCAAACGCGCGCTGCTGCTGATGGTATCGCTGCTGGCCGCATTGTTTGTGGTGGCGATTTTCTCCCTGCTTTCCATTGCCAACAGCCTCAATCGCGACGCGGACGAGCGCAGCGGCATGCTGCTGCAAAAGGCCCTGCATAACCGCGTCGATACGCTTTCCAGCCATATAAAAGATTACGCATGGTGGGGCGAAGCTTATGCCAATCTGCACGTCAACCTCGATGCCGACTGGGCCTACAACCGGCAAAATATGGGCAGCTCGCTTTACCGCGATTTCGGCTACGAAGGCGTTTTCGTGCTGGACGGCGCGGGAAACAACCGTTACAGCGTGATCAGGGGCCAGCTTGCCTCCCGGAGCCTGACCGAGTGGCTCGGCGTTGATCCTGTGCCGACGCTGCTGCAGTCAATGAACCGATCCGATGCCCTGCCGCTTTCCTATACGATGGTGCTGAAGGGAAACCACCCCGCGCTGGTCGCCATGGCGGAGATCACCAACGGGGATGATAAGCATGTCGCCCTCGTTCCCGGCCCCCCTTCCATGCTGGTATTTGTCGATGTGCTGGATGATAAAAAGCTTGCGCAGATGGGCGAGTTTTACGGCATACACGAAACGCGGGTGCAGGATAAAAACGCGCCCCCGGAGCAAGGCAGGCGAGGCACGCTGACGCTGCCCGTACATGGCCAGACGATCGCTCTTGAATGGAAAAGCGAAGAGCCGGGCCGCCAGCTGATTCACTATATTTTGCCGCTGCTGGTGCTGCTGGCGATAAGCTGCGGCGCCCTTGCCTGGATGCAAAGCCGTAACCTGCTGAAAAAAGCCCGCATGTACGATGAGAACAGCTATTTGCTCGCCCAGAGCCGGCAGGCGCTGGCCGCCAGCGAACGCCGCTTCCGGGACGTCGCCGAGGCCACAACGGACTGGATATGGGAGACGGATAATGAGCTGCGCTTTACCTGGCTGTCGGACAGGTTTCCCGGCATTACCGGGCACAGCATCTCGTCATGGCTGGGCCGGCCCGTGACCGATCTGATGGAGGCCGATAACGTCCCGCTGGCGGAATGGATAACCCTGCCGGGCCAGACCGGCCACCGCCGTCTTCTTCACTGCAAATACCGCTCTGCGATGGGCCACCAGCGCTACTGTCATATCGCGATTAAACCGGTCATCAGCGCGGAAGGCGTGGCGGGCTACCGCGGCACCGCGACGGACGTCACCCTGGAGGTGGAAGCCCAGGAGCGCGTGCAGTATCTCTCCCGGCACGATGAGCTGACCGGCCTGCCAAACCGGGTGCGGATGCGCGAGTTTCTGGAGGGCAAACTGCGGGCGCTGCCTACGCTTGAGCATCCGCTGGCGATGATAAGCCTCGATCTGGACAAGTTTAAGCCGGTCAACGATCTGTTTGGTCACGGCGTGGGGGACAAGGTGCTGCACGAAGTCTCGGCCAGGCTGCGTAACTGCATTCGGGATAACGATCTGGTGGCGCGCCAGGGGGGCGACGAGTTTATCCTGATCATCTCGGATATCGCCGAACACAAATATCTTGAGACCCTGTGCAAAAGAATTATCAGCGAGCTGGTGCGGCCGTTCACGATTAACGGCCATGAGATCTTTATCGGGGCCAGCCTGGGCATTGCCCTGGCGCCGCACGACGCCGTGGAGGCAGGCGATCTGCTGCGCTATTCCGATATTGCGCTGTATAAGGCGAAAAACTCCGGGCGTAACAGGTGGCAGTTCTACACGCCGGAGATGGCCCAGCAGATGGTGCAGCGCCGTGAAATGGAGGACAGCCTGCGCGAAGCCATCAGGCTGCAGCAGTTCTGCCTGGTTTACCAGCCGCGCTACAACCTGAATCATTCGCAGATTGTTGCGGTAGAAGCGTTGATTCGCTGGCAGCACCCGCAGCTTGGGCTCTTAATGCCGGACCAGTTTATTTCGCTGGCGGAAGAAACCGGGCTTATCGCGCCTCTTAGCGAATGGGTGCTGAAAACCGCCTGTCGCGACGCCCAGCAGTCCCTTGATGGGCTGGCGGTATCGGTCAATATTTCTGCGCTGGAGTTTCAGTCCTGGGGAATAGTCGATCGCGTAAGCGAAGCGCTGCGGGAGTCGCAGCTCGATCCCGGCCGTCTGGAAATTGAGGTGACCGAAAACGCCACGCTCTGGAACCCGGAAAACAGCCTCGAGCTGATGCATGCATTGAAAAATATCGGCGTACGCCTGCTGATGGATGACTTCGGCACGGGTTATTCTTCGCTGAGCTACCTGCGTAATTTCCCGTTTGACGGCATCAAGCTTGATAAGTCCTTTATCTCCGGCATGCCGGAAAGCGAAAGCGCCAATACCATTGTGGAAAATATTATCGGCCTGGGGAAAGCCTTCTCGCTGAGCATTACCGCCGAAGGCGTGGAAACGCAGGGCCAGCTGCAAAAGTTGAAGATGCTGGACTGCGATGAAACCCAGGGCTATTTAATCGGCAAACCTATGACCCTGGCCGCGCTGAAGGAAGAAAGAGCGGCGATGGATGCCGCCGCGCAGCAGAATCTGGATAACGAGACGTAGGCCAGAGCGAGGGGGGAATTATAAAAAATAATTGCCACCTCGCCTTCTGACAAGAATAAAAATTTTCGCCCCCAACCACATGGGGGCAAAAAACAAAAATATACACACCGTAAAAAAATAAGCCAGAAAAAAAGGGACAAAATCATCTGCGCTAAAAAACTCAAATATAGCAAGAACTGTAAGCAGAACTAAAAAAATGGATACACCACAGAATACCCTATAGAGCCGTCTAATCGTTTCTTCGTATGATATTCTTTCTTTTTCTGACCATTTCTTTATAAAAGCCATATCTTTTTCAACGAATCCATTTTGCTTTAACTGCTGCATAACTTCTGAATTATTCATCTCCATAATATCCCTTTACTGAAGTGCAAATATATCAAGGCATCCCAATAAAAAATTTAGCTTTTTAGATAAGCATCCGGTGTAGCAGCAGATAGTAACACTGAGTAAATCCGTTCCCGATAGATGCGCGACACAAAATCAGAATTTTGACCGGGCAACTATCTTAAAAACCAGGAATAAACATCTTCTTTATAAATATTAGCTGTAGTTTGAGATGCCCGAACCGTGGCATGGAAACGATTAAATCTGGCCGTCGGCTATGAGCGAGGAGCAGATATCACAGCCTGTAATGGAAATCACGTTTTAATACTCAGTATTCCTTCAAAGCATTTCAACTACGTTATCTAACCAGTCAGGAAGATGGTCCTTGTACCAGTTAAGATAAAAAGGAAATACTGTCTTTTGTCTCTCATCAAGCAGCGTAATAACCTCGGTGACAATCCATGCTTTGGCAATAGCAATTTCCCTCGCTAACGCACGGGAATTATGCTGACCAGATAGGTGGCAATAGCGTTCTGCAAGGTCAATATACGTTTGCTTCGTTCCCATTCCTTTTATAAGGGGAGCCAGATCGATAGCTGGACTCCCTTTTCCAAACCTTTCCCAGTCGAAGAGAACTAAATCACCGTTTTCTCTCCTTCCCCAGTTGCCCGCATTGCTATCGCCCGATACCAGACTCTGGTAATCAAACAAAACATCACTACGCTGCTGAAAACGCCGTAGCAGTTGTGCACTTTTGTCAGGTAATGCCAGGAAGATAAGGGACTTTTCAAGCGCTAATGCTGACCATAGATGACGATGGTAAAGCCATTCGGTATTCGGAGGATAACGATGCAAAAGTCCCAGCATAGCTAATGCGTCATGATCTGCTACCGCGGCCTGTTCAACCCGGTGAGGAATATACTCCATTCTTAGCTTACGCAGGCTGGCATCAGCGGAAAAGAGCTTTGGGGTAGCAATCTCTGCCTGATTAAGCTCCATCGCAGCATGTTGATAAAAAGCATACTCAACCTCTCCGACAGGACACTTTTCAATGACCTGATGACCGCAGTCATTAACATCCAGAGCCACGTTGGCGGCGCCCATTTTGGATAAATCCCTACCAGACATACCCAGTCCTTTCAGAATCAGTGGATTGGCTGTCCCAATTGTAGAAGATAATGCCCACCGGCAATCACGCGCAGAACGATGAACCATAAAATTAACGTCGTGCGGGTTAGCTGTGTCTGCTTATGGCACTGACACAAAGTTGCCGGTACATAGCTACTTAGGACAGCCAGGAAGGTTTTAGCTTTGGCCACGGCAGGCTACGCGCTTCGGGTGGTTCGGGTCAGTAGCCGTATGTTTAAGCGCTCTTCCGGCGCCTTCATTGCATGGCCGAGCGCGGACTGTGAAACGCCAGGCTTACCGGCTGCTTTGGTAAAACTTCGCTCTCCTGCAACCACCAGAAAGCTCTGCAGCTCGTTGAAGTTTTCTTCAAGCATTGGCGATTCCTTTAAAACATCCGCGGGCGTTTTCATTTAAAACTTATGCGTCGCGCCAGCCCATGGCCGGAGCAACATGTTTCAGAATGGACTCGATAACGTGCGCGTTGTAATCCACACCCAGCTGGTTCGGCACGGTCAGTAATAAAGTGTCAGCTTCGGCGATCGCTTCGTCCTGTTTTAGCTGTTGGATCAGCTTTTCAGGCTCTGCGGCATAGCTGCGCCCGAAAATGGCGCGCGTTTTCTCATCAAGGAAACCAACCTTATCGCTGTCGTCACGACTTGCTCCGAAATACATGCGGTCGCGATCGTCCATCAGGGCAAAAATGCTGCGGCTGACCGAGACGCGCGGGGTACGCGTATGCCCCGCCTCCGCCCAGGCCTGCCGGTAGGCACGGATCTGTTTTGCCTGCTGTATATGGAAGGGTTCGCCTGTTTCATCGTCTTTCAGCGTGGAGCTTTGCAGGTTCATTCCCAGTTTCGCAGCCCACACCGCTGTGGCGTTCGAACCGGCTCCCCACCAGATACGATCGCGTAAGCCTGCGGAGTGCGGCTCAAGGCGCAGCAGGCCCGGCGGATTCGGGAACATCGGCTGTGGATTAGGTTTCGCAAAGCCTTCGCCACGCAGCACGTCCAGCAGCACCTCGGTGTGGCGGCGCGCCATATCAGACTCGTTTTCTCCTTCCTGCGGCACGTAACCAAAATGACGCCAGCCATCAATCACCTGCTCCGGGGAGCCGCGGCTGATACCAAGCTGCAAACGCCCTTCTGAGATCAAATCCGCCGCGCCCGCATCCTCCGCCATATACAGCGGGTTTTCATAGCGCATATCGATAACGCCGGTGCCAATTTCAATACGCCTGGTTTTCGCAGCTATGGCGGCCAGCAGGGGGAAAGGTGAGCTGAGCTGGCGGGCAAAGTGGTGCACCCTGAAATAAGCGCCGTCCGCGCCCAGCTCTTCGGCGGCAACGGCCAGATCGATGGACTGCAGCAGCGCGTCGGCGGCCGAACGGGTTGCAGACTGGGGCGACGGCGTCCAGTGGCCAAATGACAAAAATCCGATCTTTTTCATGGCGAGTTTATCCTGGTTTCAGGGAAAGGGGCGGCAGGCGGGCATGGTCCACAGCAAGGCACGCCCTTTCCTGTGTTGGGTTATCCCTACTTTACGCATTACCAGATGAGAATAAATATCGTTTGTTTAACAGACTACATCAAATAAATTCATTACGCGCTTATGTCCCGATGTGCCATGCTGATTATCGGATAGCGGAGCACAGAGGACGACTTAATGATCGCTATATGCAAAGCCTGCGGCACATCCTATGAAAGCGCGGGTTCCCATCCGCCACATTGCACAATTTGCGAAGATGAGCGGCAGTATGTGCCGGCAACGGGACAGAAATGGATCGATTCAGAAACGCTTATCGCTTCGCACACCAATAAGTGGCAGCAGCACGAAACCCATCTCCTCAGCATCCAGACCGTTCCTGGCTTTGCGATTAATCAGCGCGCTTTTATTCTGCGAACGCCGGAAGGCAATATTCTGTGGGACTGCATTGCCACCCTCGACGACGCCACCAAAACGCTTGTTTCCTCCCTGGGCGGGCTTAAGGCGATCGCCATATCGCATCCTCATTACTACACCACCATGCAGGAATGGGCAGCCGAATTTGACGCGCCAGTTTATCTACATGCCAGCGACAGCAGGTGGATCATGCGCGACAGCCCGTGGATTACCCTTTGGGAAGGTGACGTCCTTCAGCTGACCGCTGACGTCAGCTTAATACGTCTCGGCGGACACTTCGCCGGCGGCAGCGTTCTTCACTGGGCGCGGGACGAAGGCGTGCTGCTTACCGGAGACATCGTTCAGGTTACGCCGGGCGCAGATGGCGTCTCCTTTATGTGGAGCTATCCCAACATGCTGCCGCTGTCGGCAGCGACGGTCAGCGATATTATCCGCCGTCTGGGCGCGGTGAAATTTAAGAAACTCTACGGCGCCTTTGAAGGAAAGGATATTAAGGAAAATGCCGATGCCATCGTGCGTCGTTCAGGTGAAAAATATATCGCCTGTCTCGGGTAGCTTATTATTTCTGTAAGTTAAAGAATAACCGGGCGGCTCACTTTATTGAGTTCATCGGCCGGTCGCAGAAGAAAATAACGCCCGCGCGCTGAAAATTGGTTATTATCCGCTCCCACTCTTTATCCGGGCAGCCTGATGTCTACGATTTTCGATACCTTTATTGCCCCGCCGTGCCATGACAGCATAGAAACGCTCTATCAGGACGACCACCTGGTGCTGATCAATAAACCTGCCGGGCTGCTCAGCCTCTCGGGCAAAAATCCGCAAAACCTCGATTCGGTGCACCATCGGCTGGTACAGCTGTTTCCCGGCTGTACCTTGGTTCACCGCCTGGATTTCGGCACCTCCGGGCTGATGGTGATTGCCCGCAATAAGGCCATCAACGCCGCCCTGTGCCAGCAGTTCAGCCAGCGCACGGTGACCAAAGTGTACAGCGCCCTGCTCTGCGGGCATCTGGAAGATAACGAAGGGACGATAGACGCAGCGATTGCCAAAGATCCGGCGCTGTTCCCGCTGATGTCGATATGCGCCATCCGCGGCAAGCCCGCTCGCTCCCGCTATCGGGTCGTTGAGCGCTTTTATCATCGGCTGGAAGACGGAAGGTTACTGCCGCTGACGAGGGTGCGGCTAACCCCGGAAACCGGGCGCACTCACCAGCTCCGCATCCACTGCCGGCAGCTGGGCCACCCTATTTTTGGCTGCGATCTGTATGGCGGGCCGCCTGCTGCCGGGCACCGAAAGGACGCCGCGGCTGATGCTGCACGCCAGCGAGCTGGATTTTGTGCATCCCATCAGCGGAGAGTGGATCAGAGCCCGTCATACGAGCCCGTTCTGAAAGCGAAAGTACCTGCTTACCACATCAAATCGTCAGGCACTTTGAAATCGGCGTACGGATCGTCTTCATCCTGCTCTTCCTGGCTGAGCGCGCTGTTTAAGACAATGCTGTCCGCATCCCGCTGCGCAATTTTATCGGCGACGCTCGCGGGGATGATGGCATATTGACTCTCGCCGCCGTTATCAACCACCAGACGGGCAATGGCGAGACGGCCGCTAATCAGCTGGGCCTGCGTAAGCTTATCGACGAATATTTTTTTAATTAAATTATTATCGGTGAAGTTAAAACCAATATCGCCTTTGGCGACGTCGATTCTGTTCATCTCAATTAGCTGCTTGACCTGCGCTTTATATTCTTTAGATAAAGCGGCCTGTTTTTGCTGTTCGCTCAGCTGCTTATCACGCTCAAGCTGGGCTTTTTTATTTTCTTCCACGGCCTCTCTGGCCTCGCGAGCCTGAACCCTTGATTTCTTAGCCGTTCTCTGGACCTTAGCCATTTTTTTGCTGGTCACTAATCCCGCTTTGAGCATCTGCTCTTGTAAGGTGAGTTTTGTCATTTTCGTCTCTGCATGCGTTGCATATTTTGCAGGATTATACCCGTAATGGCGGAGGTTGTTCCATGACACAAAAAAGCCGATCGTTCGATCGGCCCTTTTGTTACAAGGTGATGATTTCCCGCTGACGGCTCAGGCGCTGGTCACCGGCTTTTGCTCCGTCTTCGCCTGGGCGTTTTCCAGCATACGGCGCACCGGAACGATAAGCACCATCAGCACCGCGGCGCAGATCAGCAGCGCAATGGAGCAGCGTGCGAAGAGATCCGGCAGCATATCCAGCTGATCGGCCTTCACGTGGCCGCCAATCAGGCCTGCCGCCAGGTTACCTAGTGCGCTTGCGCAGAACCACAGCCCCATCATCTGGCCGCGCATTCTTTCCGGCGCCAGCAGCGTCATGGTCGCAAGGCCGATCGGGCTCAGGCACAGCTCGCCAAGCGTCAGCATCAGGATGCTGCCCACCAGCCAGAACGGAGACACGCCGGCCCCACCGCTGCTCAGCACGTTCTGCGCCGCCAGCATCATCAGCCCAAAGCCCGCGGCGGCGCACAGAATGCCGATGACGAACTTAGTCATGCTGGCCGGACGCACGCCTTTGCGCGCCAGCATCGGCCACGCCCAGCTGAATACCGGCGCCAGCAGAATAATGAACAGCGCGTTGATTGACTGGAACCACACGGCGGGAATTTCAAAATCGCCAATCATGCGGTTGGTGTAGTCGTTTGCAAACAGGTTGAACGAGGTCGGCTTCTGCTCAAACGCGGACCAGAAGAAAGCGGCGGACACCAGCAGGATGAAGCAGACCAGCAGCCTGGCGCGCTCTTTGCGGTTCAGCCCGGCAAACACAAACAGATAGATAAAGTAGAGGGCCACCGAGGCGGCAATCACGTACACCAGCGCGCTGGCGACGGCGACGGGGTTAATGACAATCACGCCCTGCGCTATCAGCGTCACGACGATAGCCACGCCGGCCGCCAGCACCAGCAGCCATGCGCCGACGCCGTTTTTCTTCGCCACCGGGCTGTTCCAGGTTGAATCCAGGCCGACTTCGGCGTCGTAGCGTTTCATCGCCGGCACCGCGAACAGGCGGAAGATAACCAGCGCGACCAGCATCCCGATACCGCCGATGCCAAAGCCCCAGTGCCAGCCGTGGGTTTTTATCAGCCAGCCGGAGATCAGCGGCGCGATAAACGAGCCCATATTAATCCCCATATAAAACAGCGAGAAGCCGCCGTCGCGACGCGCATCGCCTTTTTTGTACAGCGTGCCCACCATGACCGAAATACAGGTCTTGAACAGGCCGGAGCCGAGGACGATAAACATCAGGCCGATAAAGAACAGGTTGTCGCCCATAAACGCGGAGAGCGCGATAGACAGATGGCCAAGCGCGATAAGAATCGAGCCGTACCAGACGGCCCTTTGCTGGCCGAGCCAGTTATCCGCCAGCCACCCGCCCGGCAGCGCGGCCAGGTACATGCTGCCGGCAAAAATCCCCACGATGGCCGAGGCGTTTTCACGCGCCAGCCCCATGCCGCCGTCGTAAACGGTCGCCGCCATAAACAGGATCAGTAAGGGACGAATGCCGTAAAAAGAGAATCGCTCCCACATTTCGGTGAAGAACAGCGAGCCAAGCGGATAAGGATGGCCGAAGAAAGTCCGGCTTTCGTTTTTATTAACAGAGGAATGCATAAATTCTCCATGAAGATGTGTCGAAGTGCCTGCAAGCACCGAAATGCATGGCGGCTGGGATGGCTGGCTGCCGCTCTTTAACATTCAGCAATTGTTATTTAACCATTTGATAACCGGTTACTGGTTTTGTCTAGTGCCAACCGCAGGACTTTAAGATGAAAAGTCGACGATTGTCTACTTTTACAGATTTTTTATCGGGTAGCGGAGGATAGTAATTGACATTGAATGACCGGTGAGCATTGGCATGGTTATGCTTAGTAAACAAATAGTTAATCAGATTAAGCGGTGTTTTTGAGAGTCTTCAGGCTATTTTTGAATAAGCGGCTGGAATAGTGCTGGTTTGTGCCAAAAAACGCTGTCGATCCGTCAGGGATGAGTTGAAAGGGTGTCGCGACCCGCCAGCATCCGGCAGAAGGAATGCAAACCCACAGAGCGGTTAATCATAAAATTGCGGGACACTTCGCAGCGTTGCATCATGCCGGAAATGGAAATCAAAAAAATATACTGGCTGCAGGCACGCTTTTTATTCGTGCTGAAGGATATTAATAAGTCTGCCGGATGGGTCGCGGATATAAAATCGGCGAACTCCCCACGGCTCGCTTACGGGGCCATATTCCAGGGCAAGCTCAACTTTTTGAACACGGCGCAGCACCTCGTCGAGATCGTCCACCTCAATGGAAAGATCGGGCACCGGCGTGTCCGATCCCCCTTCATTTGCAAAGCTGACTTGCGCAGCCATACTCTCAGAACTGGTATAAGTACGAATCCAGCCATGATCCATCGCCAGCTCAAGCCCAAGAATATTTTGGTAAAAATCATTCACTAAGGATGGATCAGGTATCATAAAGTTGGCGACGATTCGTTTAACCTTCATGTGTCTGCCTCCCGGGCGGTGGCTAAAATTAAGATTTTAAGATGTCACAAACCTGGCCCTGCAACTGTGGCGCAGCGCTCAGGATATGTTCAACTCGCTTATCAAAATAACCCCTTGCCCAAAAGATGAGGCCGAACCGCCGGCAAACCTACATACGGTCTGCAAATACCGTTTTCACTATAAACCTGTTTATCCCCTGCGGTATCTCACAACGGCCCCCGGAAAAAGCGTAAGCGAAGAAAGAACAAGATCTACGGAACGCGGGAAGAAGCCCACGGCGATATTTGATGCCGTCGCAATGATCCGTAACCGTAAGCATCGGCTTGGTTCAAACGATCGGATATCATCGACGGCATAGCAAAACCAATGTGATCAGCGGCTCGGAAGCGTCTGGTTTGTCCGTGGAGATTCAAACAGCGTCAGAATTACCAGCTTTATTACAGCCGCTTGCCGCCTCGCCAATATAAATTATTACCTGCCTGTCAGGCAGCCTTCATAGAAGTAATGGTATCGTCGTTTGCAGCCGGGGCAGACAGAGTTTTCAGGCGCTCATCAATCAGCACGTGATGAATCGTCAGAATGCTTCCGCCATTACCGTTCGGGCCGATCAGAAAGCGAACCTCGCTTTCGAGATAGGGAGGTTCATTATCCTTCATCTGATAGCTGACCTCTTTATTTGGTATAAATGAAACCGGTTCAGGGTTGCTGAGGTTAGCTGAGGGCAGCCACTGTTCCCTGTATTCAGGAATAGTGATGGCTCGCCAGACCTTTTCCGGCGCTTCTTTAAAGTGATATTCGAAAACCAGCTCTTTTGCATTATGGTTATTCATTGGTCCATGTCCGTTAGCAGATTTTTTAGTGCATCAATGCGGCCTGGCCAAAACGCTCTGTATTTTGTTAACCAGTGCATTAACAGCGAAAGCCCATC
The DNA here is from genome assembly GCF_051307045.1 of Dryocola mayonis. Taxonomy (NCBI): domain Bacteria; kingdom Pseudomonadati; phylum Pseudomonadota; class Gammaproteobacteria; order Enterobacterales; family Enterobacteriaceae; genus Dryocola; species Dryocola mayonis. The sequence goes on along the minus strand of NZ_CP150452.1, from coordinate 897,696 downwards.
CGGATCAACTTCGTAGTTTACGAAACGCCCTTGTCGGGCTTCGCGTACCAGCCGGGCATCGCGCAAGACAGCAAGATGCTGAGACATGGCCGGCTGGCTGATCTCGATACCCTTGCGTAGATCCGTAGCGTTCATACTGCCATTAGCGAGCTTTTCAAAAATGGCCCGGCGCGTAGGGTCTGCCAGGGCCTTGAATAGGGAATTTTCATTCATAATTTCACATCAGCAAGCACTTATGTGGGATATAACATCAAAACATGATAGCTGCTCCACCCTGCCTGCACTATTTTATCTCGGTTTCCGAGATAATGATTTTTCCCACCAGCCCGTATTCCACGGCCTCTTCTGCACTCATCCAAAAATCACGCTGGGTATCGGCATCAATTTTTTCCACCGGATGCCCTGTCGCCGCTGCAAATATTCCATTTAGCCGGTTCTTCATTCGCACAATTTCTTTGCGATAGATTTCCAGATTACTTGCCGGCCCCTGTATACCGCCAGCGGGCTGATGAAGCATAAACCGGGTATTCGGCAGCGAATAGCGATTCTCTTTTTCCGCCGCAACATAAATCAAAGCTCCCGCGCTGGCCACGCATCCTGACCCGACCATAATGACCCCTGGAGTGATGAAACGGATAGCATCAAAGATCATATCTCCAGATTCGGCATGTCCGCCTGGCGAGTTAATAAATACACAGATGGGATCGTCGCCGATCGAGGCAAGAATGTGCAGCTGCTGTACCACTTCCTTTGCCATCCTGTCCTCTACTGTACCGGTAATGAAAATCTTTCTGGCATTGAGAAGATGATCCATAAACACAGGGCTTTGAGGAACATGCTTTTGGCTTTCATCCCTGCCGTTATCTGTATGAAACATAAAAACTCCAGGCTTGATCCAAAGGTCACGGCGGGATTCACAGAAGAATCAATGCATCAGTTAACTGAAACAGCCGTATCAGACTTATTATATAAGCACACACTTATATGTCTGGCAAGTTATCCCAGTTTTAAGTCAATTGCCTTTATTTGCGGTGTGTCAACACGCCCTGACGTCACAATGGCCCCGTAACCGTAAACATCGGCTTGCTTCAAGCGATCGGATATCATCAAGGGAATAGCAAAACCAATGCGATCAGCGGTTCGAAAGCGTCTGGTTTGTCCATGGCGATTCAGATCCCTCCGTGCAAAATCCTTCCTGTATACACCCCACAATTTACGTCTCCGGTTCCAGATTCCTTCCTGTGTCGCCTCTGATTTCATGCACAACGCTTAAAGAATCGGTCATTTACACATAAACAGGCATTAACGGTCATGTTAATTTCACTGTAAAACTATTTAGTGAAACGTGTTACTAACGCATTTCTCTTTAATTTGGCGATTATTTGTGATGGAAATCTCATTTTAATGCAACCTATTAATAATTTTCATTTATTTACTCAGCGAATGTCACTTTTTGCACTGTGGTAAATTCGCTGGCCCACATTTTTAACTGACGCACATTTTGCGCCGGTTGAATCTTCTAATTTATTGTCATCGGAGGTCATCATGTTACCGATTGAACGTCACCGTCAGATCATGGAAGAATTAAATTTACATGGTCGGGTATTAGTTTCTGAACTGGTTAAACTTTGTCAGGTTTCGCAGGAAACTATTCGCAGAGATTTATCTCTGCTGGAGAGAAAAGGATTATTACAACGCAGTCATGGCGGCGCGGTCGTAGCACAGAAATATCAGGGAAACGTAGCTGAAAAAAGCAATAACCCGAATGAACACGAATCAACTTTCCGCCTGAGAATGAATGAAAACCCCCAGGCAAAAACGTTGATTGCCAAAAAGGCGCTCGATTTTATTACGCCGGGCGATTGTATTTTACTGGACAGCAGCACCACCTGTTGGTTCCTGGCAAGACAGCTGCCGGATATAGAACTAACGGTGCTGACGAACTCACTGCATACCGTGCAAACGCTGGCTACCAGGAGCCATATTCGCACCATTTGCCTTGGAGGAGAGTATTCCGCCCACAATGGCGATTTTAACGGCGTTGTTGCCGAGCAGCCGCTGAAGGATTTTTTAATTAACAAAATATTTTTCTCCTGCAGCAGCCTTGGTAACGATGGCTATTTACGTTCCGCAAACGAAAACAATGCTCATTTAAAACAACAAATGTTGATGGCGTCAGAACGGAAATATCTGCTTATTGATTCAGTGAAGTTTCTGCGCCCCTCTTTCGCCCGAATTTGTCATTACCGGGAAGTTGATTTTTTAATTACAGATAGTCTGAAGGATAAAGAATTGCAACAAGAGTTAGCCTGGAATGGCGTCAATATTATTGACTGTTCGCAACGCCATAATGTTATGCAATTAATGAACTCTCAGGATATTTAATTATATGAAAAAGACAATTATCGCCTGTTCTCTACTGCTGGTATTTTCCGCCGCCGCTCATGCCGCTGACAAATTACGTATGGGCATCGTGGTTAAAGTGGGCGGCATTCCCTGGTTTAACGCGATGGAAGCGGGCATAAAAAGCGAAGCCGCGAAAGAAGGAATCGATGCCTGGATGGTCGGCCCTACTTCAGCTGACCCGGCACTCCAGGTCAGGGCAATTGAAGACCTGATTGCGCAGAAAGTCGACATCATCGGCGTCGTGCCTAATGACCCGAAGGTGCTGGAGCCGGTGCTGAAGCGCGCGCGCGACGCCGGCATCCGCGTGCTGGTGCATGAGTCTCCCGACCAGAAATACGCCAACTGGGATTTCGAACTGGTGGATGCCAAAACCCACGGCGAGAATCACATGAAAGCGCTGGCTGAATGTATGCACGGCGAAGGCAAATATGTCGCCTATATGGGCGGTTTGACGGTGCCGTTGCATAACGCCTGGGTGGACTCCGCCGTCGCGTATCAGAAAGCACACTACCCGAAAATGCAGATGGTCGGCGACAAGTTTGGCGTCGGTGAATCGCTGGATGACTCCATCCGCACTACCAATGAAGTGATGTCCAAGTACCCGGATTTGAAAGGCATTATCGCCTTCGGTTCCCAGGGGCCAATCGGCGCCGGCCGCGCGGTTATGGCGCGCAACAAAATCGATCAGGTGTGCGTCATCGGCGCCTTCAGCCCGGGTCAGGGCCAGATGCTGGTGAATCGGGGCGCCATCAAAGGGGGCTACATCTGGAACCCGATGACGGCGGGCGAAGTCTTCGTGCGCCTGGCGGGCATGATGCAGAAAAACCAACCGATCGCCGACGGTACGACCATTGAAGGTCTGGGCAAGGTGCGGGTCGATGAGCAGACCCACACCATTCTCGGCAACAACACCGAAAGCCTGGACAAAAACAACCTGCCTGAATTGGTCAAACTGGGGCTGTAATATGCAACTCATCGAACCACAGACGCTGATTACCCTCGAGAGCCTGTCGAAAACCTTCGGTGGCAACCGGGCATTAAGTGATATCTCACTGTCGTTGATGACAGGGGAAGTGCATTGCCTTGCTGGTACTAATGGCTGTGGGAAGAGCACGCTGATTAAAGTGATCTCCGGAGTACATGCTCCGGATGCGGGTAGCAAAATAACGCTCGGGGATAGCGGCGAACATTTTCCACGGCTGACGCCAAAGCAGGCGCGCGATTTTGGCGTGCAGGTGATTTATCAGGATCTGTCGTTGTTCCCCAATCTCAGCGTGGCCGAAAACATCGCCTTTGAGCATAACCTCGGCAATCTGCTGGGCTGGTTCAGCAAGAAAAGGCTGAGGGCCAGCGCTGAGAAGGTTATCAATGAACTCAAGTTTGACCTGAACCTCGATGCCAGAGTTTCCGAGCTGTCGATTGCCCAGCGTCAGCAGGTAGCGATTTGCCGCGCGCTGGTCGCTGACGCCCGGCTGGTCATTATGGATGAGCCAACGGCGTCGCTCACCCGTACCGAGGTAAATCAGCTGCTGCGCACCGTGCGCTACCTGAAAGAGAAGAATATCTGCGTGGTGTTCGTCAGCCACCGTCTGGATGAAGTGCTGGAGATTTCAGATCGCGTCACCGTGATCCGCGATGGACACAAAATGGGCACCTGGCCTGCCAGCGAAATGGACGGTCATCGTCTGACTGAACTGATGACCGGGTTGAAACTTGATTATCACCTGAAAGCGCCGACCCTTAATCCGCACCGCAAGCTGCTGGAAGTGGAAAATCTCAGTCGTAAAGATCAGTACCACGACGTCAGTTTTTCGCTGTATGAGGGTGAGGTGCTGGGGCTGTGCGGTCTGCTCGGCTCCGGCCGTACCGAACTGGCGCTGTCGCTGTTTGGTATGACCAAACCAGACAGCGGCAAAATCTGGCTCGACAGCAAACCGGTGCGCTTTCGCAGTCATGAAGATGCGATCAAATCCGGCATGGGCTATGTCTCTGAAGATCGCCTGACGCTCGGCCTGGTGCAGCAACAGTCCGTGGCTGACAACCTGGTGCTGTCGATTCTCGACCAGCTGCGCAACCGCTTCCACCTCATTGATGAATACCGCAAGAACAAGCTGATTCATGACTGGATACAGCAGCTGGGCGTGCGCGTCGCCGATCCGGAACACGCCATCTCCACGCTTTCAGGCGGCAATCAGCAGAAAATCGTGCTGGCGAAGTGGGTATTGACCCAACCCAAAATCCTGATCCTCGACTCCCCCACCGTGGGCGTCGATGTCGGTGCTAAAGCCAGCATCTACAGCCTGATCCACCAGCTGGCGAAAGAGGGGCTGGCAATCATCCTCATCTCCGATGAGGTGCCGGAGGTTTACTACAACTGCGACCGGATTTTGCATTTCCGTGACGGCACCGTACATGCCGAATACCAGCCGCAACAGGTAGCGCAGCAGCAGCTGGCGGAGGTGATCAATGCCTGATTTATCATTCTTTAAACCCCAGTCGAGTCAGGGCTGGCTGGCCTGGGTGCTGGTGTTCTTCTTCGTGGCGTTCTCGTTCGCAAGCGATCAGTTCCTGACGCTGCAGAACCTGCTCGATCTGACGGAAACCTATGCGGTTACCGGCATCTTTGCCCTTGGGCTGTTTGTGGTGCTGGTGACTGGCGGGATCGATATTTCCTTCGCTGCCGTGGCGTCGGTGGTGCAGTACGCTATCGCTTCGCTGTTCGTGCATTTTGGTTTTGATAACGCGCCGCTCAGCATTCTGCTGGCCATCGCCTGCGGCACGCTGTTTGGCGTGATCAACGCGGTGTTGATCTACTGGCTGCGCATTGTCTCGATCATCATCACCATCAGCATGCAGTCGCTCCTGTTCGGCATGCTGATGTGGATTACCGAAGGGCGTAGCCTCTACAACCTGCCGGAATGGTGGGTGACGCTGCATAACATCCTGCCGTTTAGCGTGCACGGCCAGACTTACCAGATTGGTTTGCCGCTTGCCATCATGCTGGTGATTGCCGCCATCACCTGGCTGCTGCTGAACAAAACCCATTTGGGCCGCCAGCTATATGCAACCGGCGGCGATCAGGAGTCGGCGCGCCGCATCGGCATCCGCGTCGGGCTAATCCATATCCTCGCCTACGGCTGGCTGGGGGCGCTGGCGGCAGTCGGCGGCCTGGTACAGGTCTACCGCGTGGGTGAAGTGGTGCCGAATGCGTTGGTAGGCGGTGAACTGGACGTGCTGGCCGCTACCGTGCTCGGCGGGGCTAGCCTGATGGGCGGCAAAGGCACCGTCACCGGGACGCTGATGGGAGTATTCCTGATAGCCATCCTGAAGAACGGCCTCAATCTGGTCGGCGTTTCCAGTTACTTCATGAACATTGTGATTGGCGTGGTGATTATGGTCGCCATTACCGTCACCCATTACAAAAAGCGTAAAGAAACCGACGTCAGCTTCGTCTGATCGGGGAGAGTGTCATGAAACATCTGAATTTTCTGAGCAGTGAAAAAGCGCATCCCGGCCTGCTGCTGTTGATTGCGCTCGGCGTCGCGGTATTCAGCATTATGCTGCCTGGCCGCTTCCTGACAAACTCCACGTTTATGAGCATGGCCTTCCAGCTGCCGGAGCTGGGTCTGCTGACGCTGGCGATGTTTATCGCCATCCTGAGCGGCGGCCTGAACCTGTGCATCATCGCCACCGCCAACCTGACGGCGCTGTTTATCGCCTGGGTGCTGCTGAACTTTATGCCAGCCGGCGCGGGCACCGGGCTGCAACTGCTGTGGCTGCTGATGGCGCTGGTCGGCGCGGCGTTAATCGCCACGCTGATCGGGGTGATTACCGGGCTGATGGTGAGCCGCATCGGGGCGCACCCGATTCTGGTGACGCTTGCGACCATGATGACGGTCAACGGTATTGGCATCTGGCTGACGCGCGGCGCCGCCGTGAGCGGCATGCCGGACGTGGTGCGCGCGCTGGGCGCGGACACTTTCCTCAACGTTCCGCTGCCGCTGTGGCTGTTCTTAATGACTGCGGGGCTGATGGCGCTGTTCCTCGGTAAAACCCGCGCCGGTAAATGCATCTATATGGGCGGCAGCAACATCAACGCCACCTGGTTTAGCGGCGTTAATACCCATCGTCTGCTGATTCTGGTTTACGTCATCTCCAGCCTGCTGTGCGTCATGGCCGGCCTGGTAATGATGGCGCGCTTTAACTCGGCGCGCATGGGCTACGGCGACTCGTATCTGCTGATCACCGTGCTGGCGATCATCCTCGGCGGCACCGATCCCAACGGCGGCTTCGGCCGCGTCACCGGGGTGGTGCTGTCGCTGATTGCGCTGCAGATCCTCTCCACCGGTTTCAACCTGTTAAACATAAGCCAGCATTTCAGCCTGGCGATGTGGGGTGCGGTACTGATTGTGGTTCTGGGCCTGAAATTCTTTAAAACCAAATTCAATCATTCCCGTGCGGTGCGTCGCAGTACTTTACTTGCACGCCAGACCGGCCTGACTAAAAAAAAGGAACTCTGATGCGTACCCAAATTTCTCCTTCACTGATGTGCATGAACCTGATGGAAATCAAACAGCAGCTGGCGGTTCTCGATACCCGGGCCGATTTCCTGCACATCGACATCATGGACGGCCACTACGTCAAAAACATCACGCTGTCGCCGTTCTTTATTGAGCAGATCCGCCCCCACACTAAGGTGGCGCTCGACGTGCATCTGATGGTGGAAGAACCGACCGACTTTATCGAGGCAATTGCCAAAGCAGGCGCGGATTATATCTGCCCGCATGCGGAAACCATCAATCGGGATGCGTTTCGCGTCATCAACCAGATTCGCTCCCTCGGCAAGAAAGTGGGCGTGGTGCTGAACCCGGCGACACCGGTGTCGTTTATCCATCACTACATCCATCTGCTGGATAAGATAACCGTGATGACCGTGGATCCTGGCTACGCGGGTCAGCCGTTTATCAGCGAGATGGTGAAGAAAATTGAAGAGTTGCGCGACCTGAAAGCGCGCCACGGCTACGGCTACCTGATTGAAATCGATGGCTCCTGTAACCAGCGTACCTACCGCACGCTGCTGGAAGCGGGCGCGGAAGTGCTGATTGTGGGCACCTCCGGGCTGTTCAACCTGCATGAAAATCTCGAAAACGCCTGGGAGCAGATGATGGGCAACATCGGACAGGCAAAAGACGAGTTACGGGAGTCAGCATGAGTCGAACCTGGCTGGGTATAGATATTGGCGGTACCAGCACGCGGCTGCTAACCCTGAGCGGGGAGAATCAGTGGGCGGGATTTCGCAAATTGCCGACCGCCAGCTGGGCGCAATCCGGCGACGCGCTGCGTGCGCTGGCCGGGCTGATTAACGAGATGCAGGCACAACAGCAGATTGACGGCGTGATGCTCGGCCTGCCGGGTATCCTCAGCCGCGATCGCCGGCACGTGGTCTCGCTGCCGTTTATCCAGGCGCTGGATGACACGCCGGTGGCCGCGCATCTCAGTGAAATTACCGGCATCCCTGTGGCGATGGACAAGGATGTTAACCACCTGATGCTATGGGACTTAATGCAGCTTGATACCCTGCCGGATAACGCCGTGGGTCTGTATCTGGGCACCGGGATGGGCAACAGCCTGTGGCTAAACGGCCAGTTCTACCACGGCGAACACGGCGGCGCGGGTGAAATTGGCCATATTCCCCTTATAGACAACGACTTGCCCTGTCCCTGCGGTAATTACGGCTGTGTAGAAACCCTGACCTCGGGCCACTGGCTGAGCCAGTGGGCGCGACAACACTGCGCGCGTACCGATCTGGGGCAGCTGTTTACCCTGCACGGCGATCGTCCGGAGCTGCAACAGTTTGTCAGCCGCCTGGCGAAAATTATCGCCGGCGAGATGAATATCCTCGACCCGCAGTATCTGATCCTCGGTGGCGGCGTGCTGGCGATGAACGATTTTCCGCTGGAATCGCTACGCCGCCAGATAGTCCGGCATCTGCGCCCGCCGGTAACACGCGATGGGCTGAAAATGGTGTTCAGCCATGCCACCGATCAGACCGGTTGTCGCGGCGCCTGCCTGGCGGCGGCGCGTCAGTTTGGGAGGAAAGAATGAAAGGCAAAGTCTGCGTGTTTGGCTCGTTCAATCTCGACATTGTCACCAAAATGTCGCGCTTTCCGCAGCCCGGCGAATCGCTCGTGGCGCACAGCAGCATGATGGGACCGGGCGGCAAAGGCTCCAATCAGGCCACCGCTGCGCTGCGCGCCGGCGCCAGAGTACATTACATCGGCAAAGTGGGTAATGACGACTTCGGCCAGTTCGCCCGCCGCCATCTGGAGAAGACCGGTTTTGACGCCATCACGCTATTTACCTGCAAGGAAAAACCGACCGGGAACGCGATGATCTATGTCGCCGGCGATAATGCCGAAAATATGATCTCGGTTTACCCGGGGGCCAACCTGATGGTCACGGCCGCCGAGGTGAACCGCTGTCAGCCGACGGTGGCGGCCGCCGACATTTTGCTGGTGCAACTCGAAAACAACCTCAGCGCCATTCAGCGCATGGTGGATAACGCCCGTCAGGCGGGAACCTATGTCATTGTCAACCCGGCCCCCTGGCAGAAGGTGAGCGACGCGTTTTTACGGAATGTTGATCTGTTAACCCCCAACAGCACCGAAGCCGGTCAGCTGACCAATACCAAAGTCACCGACTTTGCCTCGGCACAGGTCGCGGCGCAGATCCTGCACGGCAAAGGCGTGCGCAAGCTGATTATCACCCTCGGTATTCAGGGGGCGCTGCTCTCAACCGGCGAGCGCATGCTGGTGGTGCCCGTTTATCCGGCGCAGCCCACCGACAGCACCGGCGCGGGGGACTCCTTCAACGGCGCGCTGGCGGCGCGTCTGGCCGCCGGGGAACCGCTGGAACAGGCGGCGCTGTTCGCCTCGGCTTACGCTTCGGTGTGCGTTGAGCGCGCCGGGGCTGCGAACTCCATGCCACGTTACGACGACGCGGTGATACGTATGCAGCTCTACCCGGAACTGGCAATCAGCGAACTGAATGTTTCCGCCGCCACTTCGTAGAGCCTGGTTTTAAGCGCAGTACCCTATACCAACAATAACGGAGCACATAATGCAAAAAATAGCAGCAGTTCTGATCTCCCTTGCCCTTAGCGGGCATGCGCTGGCAGCCGAACCGTTGAAGATGGGCGTGGTGGTTAAGGTGGGCGGCAACGCCTGGTTTAACTCCATGGAAGAAGGCATTAAAAAAGAAGCGGCGAAAGAAGGCGTCAATGCCTGGCAGGTAGGGCCGACAGCGCAGGACCCGGCGCAACAGGTGAAAGCCATTGAAGATCTGATCGCGCAGAAGGTGGATATCATCGGGGTGGTGCCGGTCGATCCAGCGGCGCTTGAACCGGTTTTGAAAAAAGCCAAAGACGCGGGCATCAAAGTAATCGTGCATGAATCCCCGCAGCAGAAATATGCCGACTGGGACTTCGAACTGGTGGATGCCAAAACCTTCGGTGAAAGACATATGCAATTAATGGCCGAATGTATGAAAGAACAGGGCCAGTATTCGATTATTGTCGGCAGCCTGACTATTCCGCTGCATCGCCAGTGGGCACAGTCGGCGATTGACTACCAGAAAACGCACTACCCGAAAATGCAGCAGGTCGGCGATCTGTTTGGCACCGGTGAGTCGGTGGATGACTCCATGCGGGTAACTAACGAAATGATGAGTAAATATCCTGATTTCAAAGGCATGATGGCCTTCGGCTCTCCTGGCCCGGTGGGAGCCGGTCGCGCGGTTCAGCGTCGCAATGCCAAAGATAAAGTGTGTGTGGTGGGCGCATACAGCCCCAGCCAAGCCGCGTCCCTGGTGCGTAGCGGTGATATCAAAGGCGGCTATATCTGGAACCCGATGACCGCAGGCGAGCTATTCGTCCGCATCGGTAAAATGGTGGCGGAAAACAAAGCCATTACCGAGGGGAGCGAAATTGAAGGGATGGGCAAAATACAAGTCGATGCGACGAACCATACACTATACGGCCAGAACCTGGAGAGCCTGGGTAAAGATAATTTGCCGAAGCTGATCAAGATGGGTCTGTAAAGGGAGACTACCGTGAGCGCACGTAAAATCATCATTGATACCGACCCGGCGATCGGCATTCCGGGCACCGACGCCGACGATCCCATCGCCATTATCCTGGCGCTGAAAGATCCCAGGCTGGAGCTGATGGCGGTCACCACCGTATTTGGCAACTGCCCTCCTCTGCTGGGCGCGCGCTGCGCCACCCATATTTTACAGGTGGCGGGACGTACCGATATTCCGGTAGCCGTTGGTCAGGGCGTTCCGATGAGCGGCACGCTGCCGGAACTGCTGCAAAAGGCCTATGAAGGACCTCGCGGACGCGAAGGCAGCATTGTCCTGCCGCATGCGGATGATTCACACTGCGGCCAGCACGCAAGCGAGCTAATTATCGATTTGGTGCGTCAGTATCCTGGTGAGATCAGCCTGGTGTGTATTGGCGCACAGAGCAACCTGGCACTGGCGCTGATCAAGGCGCCGGATATTGCCCCGCTGATTAAAGAAGTGGTGATGATGGCGGGAGCCTTGGGGCTTGACGCTACCTGGGGTCGCGGCAATATCACGCCGGTGGCAGAGTGCAATATCTGGTTTGACCCACAGGCTGCGGACATCGTTTTCCGCTCGGGTATTCCGCTTACGATGGTGAGTCTCGACGTAACCAATGCGGCGACGGGGCTGGTGCTGACCAGAGAACATCTGCAGGGACTGAGCGATGAAACGCCGCTGACCCTGTTGTTGAAACAGGTATGCGCCTGCTATTTCGATGCGCCGATGTTCGATTGGTCGGAAGGCTGCGTGCTTTACGATCCTTTAGCCGTAGCGGTAGCGGCCGACAGGTCGATCGGTGTGTTTAAAGAGATGTCTATCGGTATTGAAACCCAGGGAAAACTCACTATCGGGCAAACAGTGCCCCAGCGTGATATGCCAGACAATGTGCGAGTCTGTACCCATATTGACGGACAGAAAATCGTTCAGGATATCGTGCAGACCATAGTCGAATGAAATAAAGGAGCAGGTGGAAGTCTGCTCCATTCTTCTTTAATACGTGATTAACTCTTTGTCCTGTAAATCACCGCATGCGTAAAACACGCCTCCAGCCACAACTATTTTATCTCGTCGAGTTCAGCGGATAACAATGCGGAGCGGTGATCGCTGACGCCGACACACTAAGCACACTGCTATAAAAGTGAAAAGTAACTGCGGATAAATTCGGAGGAGAACGCTTTAATATTTTTTTGGGTTTGAAATGGTGCCGATAATAGGAGTCGAACCTACGACCTTCGCATTACGAATGCGACGTTATTATATTATCACCATTTTAAAAACCTTCCTTTAAAACCATTAATACATTTTAAAACATGTTGAGGTATCGGGTTAATTATTCATCCTGCAATTGCTGATTGTCGAGAAGACCGGCTCTGTACCGCTCAATTGAACAGACAAAGTGTTCCTCTTGAGTCCATGTTATTGCATCGTGTTTAGTCAGATTTATGATTCCATTCACATAACTTTCTGATAACGGAATGATGAGCGGAAAGCTGCTCTTTTTCTTACCACCGGTTATCTGAGTTCTTCCCTTAAGCTAACAGGCAATCAGATGCCCATTCGCAGGATCCCAACCAGTGTGTTGAGTCCGGTGAATCCTTTTGATCCGATAGTAAAACTGATGTTGCCCGTTTCGGGTCTCGTGATTTGCCATCAGCATTAGCATAAGGGGTATGCTCCAGTCTGGTAGACATGTATGTCGCCACATCCCTATATGCCATGCTGAAGCCCCGGCAGTTATGAACCGGGAATATGGTTTCTCACCTCAAAGAATAACGAAAAAAATGCCGCCTCACCCCCGATAAAATAGAGTAATACCTCCAATTACGACAAAAATAACTGAAAATCGTGACGCGGTTCATATTCAGTCGCCATATGGCGTGAAATACGGTAGAGTGCCTTATCAACTGATAACGGGTATCGATATGATGCCTTGACCGTCAGAGTATCTTTGAAATAAACAGGAAACTCTTTCCTTCTGGCAAGGTGATTATCTTGCCGGATATATTTCTTCACTCTGTGTAAAAATAAAATTATTTCCGCAGCAATGTAAAATATGCAAATCTATACTGAAAACTATTTTTTAAAAATCGGCCTTCAGATATTACTGGAGAATAATGCCGACGGCGATATAAGCAATATGAACGCATTTGATCTGGAGGATAACCTGCTTGCCTTCATTACCAGTTATCATATCCGAAATTATAAAGCAGAGAATTTTATGGGTCCGCTACATTCCTATATCAGTCTTTGTAATGGCGTCATGACAGCAGAAAAGTTATACCACTATCTTAGGCAACATACCTCTGCCCCTTTCATGCTCAGAAAACCCTTGTCCCTTACTGTTAAGGAAATAAATCTGACAAACAGGCTGCTCGCTGGCTACTCTGTACGCAACGTTGCAGAACATTTTCAGATCAACCTTAAAACCGTATACGGGGTAAAAGCACGGGTAGAAAATAAACTGGGTGTACGCAACCTTTCGCAGCTCGCCATGCGCCTTACACTCTGGGAAAGGAAGCTCAATTTACTGACTGGCAGTATGCGCTCCTTTGATGCGCAACGGTGGGCACCGAGTCCTTCACGGGTAGCCAAGAATGTCGTTTTGCGCCAGCGGCGTGGTTACGCGCAACATATCCCATGCGGGTGAGTTTCAGGAGCGCATAGCGTGCGCTATAAATATCAAGTCCGCACGAATCCGCTATTTCCCGGGAGCGTACCCCGTCACCGTTCGTTTCTGCTGCACGGGTAATAAGATATTGCAGTACGACCTGATCCTTAAGACTAAGAGAGTGGGTATTCATAATAAAATCACCTATCTGATGTGGAAAACTGAGCGGCGATTTTACGCAAACAGATAAAAGTGGAAACAACTAAAGATTTAGCTAAGGTTAAATAACAACCTAAGAGAACTTATGTAAAAAAGATCAACCAGTTACATAAAGAGCGTATCATGGCAAAAGACGATGATGCAGCATCTTTACAGGATGCTGAGCAGTATATTCTGGACGGAAGACTGTATTTTTCCACTGAAGAATCGACTCTTCGGGACTTGAATCTGCAGAAAGTAGTAAAATTACAACAGCCAGCCTGTCGATGCCTGGCGTTATTAATTAAGCACCAGGGGGTACTGATACCCCAAAATGATCTCATTACTTATGCCTGGGGAGAAGAACGCTCGCAATATATCGCCCCAAATACGTTTTACCAATCAATGCATCATTTAAGACAGTCACTGGCACAGGTCGGTCTGCCGGATGTGATTTTTACCGTAACGCGGAAGGGAATCGGGATCAGCAGCGAACTGAGTATTATTCCCGCGACGGAATCTGATCCCCCTATACGCAATCAACATCGCTGGCATTCCTTTTTGAGAGTTGGCGGATATTTGTCAACAGCGGCTATTATTATATTTTGCTGTATCATTTTTTTAACATGGCAAAAATCCAGCAAAAAAAAAGAAAATATTTTCAGCAATTATACTCTCATACAGCAGCAGCGATGCCAGATTTACAGTTCCCTAGGCAATCTTACGGATAATAAAGTTAACTTTTTACTTCAGCGTGCCGGAATAACTTGCAGTGAAGATTTGACAATATTTATTACTGTCGCCGCAGGTGGAGAACGAAAAAGTCTTCTCGCCTGTTCAGGGTATACAACCCAAGCGCGACAATGTCAGATATTTATTATCATGGATCCTTTCGATGAAAAAACGCACAATTAAAATCGGAATCCTTTTGGTACTCACGGCTGTTCTTACAATACTGATTTATTCGGTAGTGGTAAACCGTCTACCTTCCCGAACGTCAATACACTCCTGCAAAAGCCAACTGACAGTGAAGCATGGTGAGCTCAGGTTCACTGCCGTTTTTGATTTTAGCTTCATGGTGAAGGGTTACGGATCTGTAGCTATCAACGGTGGAGGCCCTTGCCAGCGGAAAGCGCTTTACGATCGATCGTTCGATGTCATTCACGTACCAGGAAGATCGTGGCCGGTATCTCTTAACGGCAACAGAAATCCGCAGCTATTTCGGCGACGAAGGTGAGAAAAATCCAAGCCTCCCGCATCTGCCCCCATTTTTCGCTAACACGAATACTGATTTATCGCTGTCACAGGCATTTGACGGAAATGACGTGCCGGTGTTCATATTGCTGGGAACAACACCGTTGTTCTATTGCAGCAAGTATGAGTGAACCCAACGATGTGACGCACGTCACACGAACGACAGTGCTGTGAGCAGTTCGTAAGCGGCGGGGTTGCACAGTACCGACGCCGATCCGTTTGTTGGTCCAGGCCGGGTGCCACGCGATATTAGGAGGGGGCGAGGAGCCCCCGGCCCCAGGGTGCCCGTGGCATCCGTGGTTTCACAGGATGGATGCAGTGGTGGGAACGTTCCGCGAATCTTGGGGGGGGGCCGGATGGGGTGGGGCGTTTGGCCTAACGCCCCCCGATGGTACGAAGTCGGTTACGCGGAGTGCGCGATGTTCATAGGCAGGACGTGGTCATAAGTATAGATTCGTGTATGGTGCGTGCCATGTTCGTATTGGGTGTGTATGTTACCGTTGTAGTGGGCCCGTCGAGTACGATTTGTTTTTCCGCGAGTGTTGCACCATCAATTTTGATTGTACCGAAAATTGGTGGTGGGGTGGTGCGTACGACGGTGGTGCGGGCCCGCGTCCCGGACGTAGTAAACGCCCCTATTTTGACATCACGGTCACGTCCGCCGACGGAGATGTTATCGTCAAGGTGAAGAACCGCTTGTCCGAGGACGATGTCGGATGACGGTATTGCAATATTGGTTGTCACGACGTACGGTGGTTGCAGATGGTTGGACTTGGTCGATATAGTAAATTGCACACGTGTTGAGGCGCAGTGTAATGGCTGCACAGACGGATGAAGGGCTTTCACCCGCACATTGAGGGAAGTGGTTTGAGTCCAGTTCTCGACCATTACACCGTCAATGGTGATTCCCCCGTAGAACGTTTGTCCCAGTGCGTGGCTGGGCGTGGCAGTGATCGGTGCCGTTGAGCCGGAGCCAGATTGTTCTATATATTCCACGCATTCAAGGACTTTGGGTGTTGTCGATATCATGCGTTCGGCGCACATGTCCCCGAGGAGTGTGAATGATGTGCACAATCCGGGTGGGGCGTTCGAGGCGAGCAAAGGCGTTATTGTGTGCGATTGGCCATTAAGCAAGGGTGCGATGCACTGTGTCTGGTAGGTGGCGGCCTCGACGAAGGTAGGCAGGACAGCCAGCAGGGTACAGAAGGTGCGCATGGTAGCTCCATGAGAATAAGTGATATTGGAATGGGCAAAGGTGACTGATTCAAAGCCTCCCTTTGCCATATTTCTCACCGGTTATACATGACTGCACTCAGACGAAGGCTGTATCCTTCGATACACCTATTCACAGAGCCGCTCATAAAGCCGCATTCATCTATTTCCGATGGTTACATATTGCACTGCTTGCTCTGGGGTTTATATCCAATCCCTGCAAGCCCTTTTCCTTTGTTACACGGGATCGAGTTTTATTAGGAAAGTCGAATCAACGTTCCTGGGCCAAACTCGCATAAAAGTTCGCCTGCGTGCGCTGTCATTGAGATTAAAGTCATTGCTGCAATAATTAGTCGAATCATGAATTTACCATATTGAAGAAAATAAACATCAACCAAAAATATGCTTAAACACATTTTCCGTTTAATATTCCCACAAAAAGCAATCCATGCGTCAAAATTAAGCCTCGTCTTCCTCGGGTGTTTATCGAATTATCTTCGCCAGAACCGACTTTAAAAAACATGGTCAGACATCAGGAGCTCATCACCTGATGTCTGAATTTCACCCATGTATTCCGCCACACTGTCTAAGAGGAAGAAGAAATCATATAAGTATTAATCGTACATGAAAGTTAACGTCACCGACGATGCAAAACTTCCACCACTAAGCGGCGCGGTAGGAGTTACACGATGATACCCCGCCTTAAAATTGTAATTCCCCTTTTCATTAGTAAGGGGGACTGAAACTGTTGTGCCATATGCAAGAGCCGTATAAGAAGTATTCATAAAACTAAGACCAACTCCTTTTGCCGCTCCCGTATTATTATAGAATGTATTATTTTGTGGATGAGGGGTTCCAGTAACTTTTATCTTGATGGACGAAAGACCTGAAAATGAACAATCTATCGACACTGGAACGTCTATAATATTCTGAGAATAAGTATAATTTTGAAGATGAAGTACACCAATATCCGCCAGTGTGAAGGCCTGACTGCTTACAGCAAATTTGCAGGTTTCCCCCCGGACCGTTACCGAAATGGGTATCGACACCGATTGCGGAGCAGCCATCGCTGCGGGAGGATATATTAATCCAGTAGCCAGGATTACAGACATCGCCAGTTTAGTGAGCGCTTTAATCATAATTTACTCTCTTCTGTTACCGGCAAACGCCGTTAATGCGTATGATTGAGTCCACAACATCTGACGGAGTCAGGTGATAGTCTGCCTGGCAGTTTTGTCGCGCATCCTCTCCCCAGCTGGCGGTAACCACACCTTTCTCTTCCATGCCAGACAAATAAACCTGGCCACCGTCAGCCACAATGCTGCTGTTGTCTTTTGATGCAACTATTGCCCCAAACGGTAAAGGACGTCCGTTATGAGTCAGCGTCATTAACACCCGATAACCACGACGAGCTTTAAATTCGGCGCGAACGACGGCCCCTTT
The DNA here is from genome assembly GCF_051307045.1 of Dryocola mayonis. Classification (NCBI taxonomy): domain Bacteria; kingdom Pseudomonadati; phylum Pseudomonadota; class Gammaproteobacteria; order Enterobacterales; family Enterobacteriaceae; genus Dryocola; species Dryocola mayonis. Next base: position 880,451 of record NZ_CP150452.1, on the reverse strand, counting down.
GGTAGGGATCACGCGGAGTATCGAGTCTTCAACATCCGTCAGGTCATCGAGCGCACGGGTATTCACCTGTATGCGGTTTTCACGGTAAGCCGAGGCATAAGGTTTGATGGTGTAGCCCTGCCAGTCTGTCGATACCCCAGGTTCATTTGTGATCCCCACGCCTGAAACGCCGGGCGTGGCAACCAGTACACTGGTTTCACCGAGCGGCTGGCCGATGGTCAGGCCATCACGATGGAGTAGAGCCCCCCCGGAGATACCATAACTCATCTGTTGCCAGTCACTGCTGTAGCTGTAACCGAGGTCAGTGTTACCGTATCCTCCCCGGTATCTCAGCCCGGCGTTACCGCTAGTTCCCTGAGTTCCCTGGCTACGGCTGTAACCCTGAGAGACGTTCCAGTCCAGGTTTCTGTTTTCCAACAGCTGGCCACTCAGTCCGGACTGCTGGCTGACATTGCCACGACCGTCACGACTGCCATTAACGGTGGCATAGACTGGTTTATCTGAGGACCATGAGAACAACCTGTTAAGGGGAACAGACAGAGAAAGGTTGATGTTATGGTCCTTATATGACGGTGCATTCTCGTTTCTGTACCGTGAATAGCTGTAGTTCACCGAATAGTTAACGGGGCCGATCGAGTTACTGTAGCCCGCACGGAATGAGTCATTCCCGGATGACGTATTCCAGTAACTCTCACGAACACCGGTGATCCAGACAGAGCCATAATCCCCCAGGGACTGGGAAACATTGGCCTCAAATCGGGCCCGTCGGTTATTGTAGAGGCTGTAGTAATCAGACCATGTATCAACAATGGGTTGCCCATTATTATCAAGCCCGGAATGGTCATTTCGCCGACCGGTCATGGTTTTCAGGGCGGTTTCATCCAGCGTATGGAATCCCCTGGTGGAATAGCGGTAGCCCGTCAGACGGAACGTAGTGCCCGTCGGGTTGAAGGCATGCGCGTAAAGAAAACGCAGGGACTGTCCCTTGTGTTCGGTGCCATCGGTCAGCGAGCTGTTCGCATGCGTGACATCGGCGGATACGGCCCCCAGACTGCCCATATTAATGCCTGCTCCGGACTGAACGGCAAGGTATTCAGATGAGAACTGTGTTCCACCGTAAAGCGTGACATTATGAGGTAATCCCCACATCAGGGTTCCCTGGGCGAAGGCCGGATCCTGATAACTATCGCTGCTGCCAAGGTATCGACCGGCGGTCAGACTGTATTTCATACGCCCTTCACGCTGCAGGGCGGGAAGCGTCGAGTAAGGGACAGTAAACGTATTAATCCTGCCACTGGCTTCCTTAACCCTGACTTCGAGGTCTCCGCTGGAGTACATGGGACTCAGATCGGTTATTTCAAAAGCACCCGGTGAAACAGTAGTCCGGTAAATAATATATCCATTCTGGCTGATACTGACTTCCGCATTACTTTCCGCTACTCCACGTACCACAGGTGCGAATCCGCGCAGGGTATCCGGGAGCATATTATCGTCGCTGGCGAGCTGAACGCCGCGAAATGCGAGTGAATCAAAAATATCGCTTCCGGTTGTGCTTTCTCCGACAACAAGGCTGCTCTTCAGCGGAATAATAGAGCGCTCTGCGAAGGTTCTCATGCGCTGCCATTGCTGATGTTTTCCATAATTGCTTTCATAATAATTCCAGCTCCGGTCATCGCGAAGACGCCAGCTTCCCAGATTCAGGCCGCTGGACAGACGCAGAAAGTAACTGGTGCCATCGTTATTGCTGCCGAAACGGTTGCTGCCACTGAAGCTGTAATTCATGAGGGCAGCGTTAATGCCATCATCCCATAGCGCCGGATCTGTTTCACCACCTGCCCGGTTGCGGGTAACCAATTGTGGAACACTGAGATCCAGACGCATTTTAGGGAAATCGAACAACGTAAAGGCACCCGGCACATGCTCAGCCAGGTTGACACACTGATCGTTCTTCATCGCCATCAGTGCCGGAAACAGTTCAACTTTCACTCCCGCATTATTCAGCATATCCCTGTTCAGACAGGGGAGCAGACCAGTGCCGTCCCGGGACTTTTCGCCAGCAGGGATAGCATCAAAGCGGACAGACTGGCGGGAAATGAAGTTCTGGTTAAGATAAATCTCAACCATATACGCCCCAGGCAACTGGGAGCCATCTGCACGAAACTGCGATAAATCAACCGCACCCTCTCCATCCATGGAAATAAGTTCCGTCGGGAAATACATTTCTGCATGGGCAGGAAAAGCAGATAAACCGGAGATAAATAAAGCAAGCTTGGCCTTTTTGAATGAATACATTTTTGGTCAACCCGTACACTTGCTATATTATAAATAGCAGAGGAAATATATAAAATAAGAGCAAATTATTTTAATAAGGAATAAAACGGACTCAGAACTTCCAGATAATTTCTTCCGTCAGGCCGCCATAGTCATTGATGGTCTGATAACTCAGAGACGCCGCCCGGGCAGAAGGTAAATTAATGTCTTCCGATCCGGATGGTGGAACCATAACGGATTCTTTGGTCGGCTGACCATCGGCTTTAATTGCGGTCAATGTAATGTAATACGGCGTAGGGTTTTTAACGATGGCTTTATGTCCTTCGCGACTAAATGTCAGTTTCTTTGGGGCCCTCATCAGGCGAAGGGTGAATTCCGGCCGGGCGGACAAACAATTTGATGCGGGTAGCAGCTGACAATATCAGAAGATTTTTACCTTCCACTGCATTCTTGTCGACAGCAGGAATGGCCTTTGAAACGAGGTAATACAGCGTTTCACGGTCTGAAGGCAACTTTGGACCGGCATACATCAGACGCAGTGTGTTTTCGCTTTGTGGGTTACTGACATACAGGGGCGGTGTAACAATAAAATCTTTAGCTTTATTGCCGTCACTGTCCTCAACCCAGGACTGAACCATAAAACGGGAGTCTTCTGAAGTATTATGAGCTGAAATACTGGTTTCTTTCTGGCCTGCAGGATAAATAATCCGGGTTCCCCCCAGCACAACACCGCCGCTGGCCTGAGTCAGCGCGGGCATCAGGCTGGCGAGGAGTAGTATAGAAACACTCCACATTTTATTATGTAAAAAGATTGGCATGGTATCCTCCTAAATAAAGCGCCGACCAAAATTAATCGGCGCGATACGACTTACTGGTAGTTCACAGTGAAGTTAGCTGATGCATTAGCGTCACCAGCGGCGACATCATCGTCGAGTGCGATATAACGAGCGGCAAATGCCAGTTCGTTGCTGCCGTCAACCATTGTCTGACCAGCAGAAGCAGTAGAACCATCAATTACCAATGGTGCGCCAGCCTGAAGGATTTGAAGACCGACGTTGGTAGTTGCCACAGCAGAAGTTGCCAGAGTATCATCCTTGCCGCTCACAGCATTACCGCTGAAGACGATTGAAACAGAGCCCGGGTTGGTGGCTGTATCACAACCTTCGAGAGTAATAGAGAACGGTTTTTCCTGGGAGGTAGTACCTGCTCCAGTAAATACGCTGACAGCAACATCACCCATCGGTACCGTCTGGGCCTTTAGAGCCAGCATTCAGACTACAGGAAGTTTCCACAACTTTACCGGTGAAATTAACAGTGCTGGATTCACCTTCAACGGCGAAAGCAGAAGATGCTGCGAAGATTGCCGGGATAGCCAGAGCAATTAATTTTAATTTCATTAGAATAAATTCCTTTCATGTATCTATTTTTTTGAATTAAATAGGTTGATTGTCAGAAATGGCTGTCATATTCACCTAAGTTAAATATTAAAGGGAAGACATATATGGCTAGCCTCATGTTTCTGACGGGGATGAATTTACACAGCAAAAGAATATTCAACAACCAAAATTGATAAAGGAAATAAAAAAAAGTAAATATATCTAAAACACATTCCACCAACACCCAATCACTACAAAAACAATAGCAAAATACCGCATCGCGACATAATGTTCTGGTGAAAAATATCAGCTAAAAATTTTATCTTTCGCTTACCGCATTTAACTAATAACTAAGGGACAGCAATTCACAGAAACATAATGCTAACAATTACAACTTATATTTAACAAGCACACAAAAAAAACACATTACTTATTTCTCTTATCTTATTAGGTGCCAACCATTTTACATGAGCTTATACAATGCCCCTTACCTCCATATATTATATCGCAATACCAGATATCCCCACTACCCTTATAGCAAGCCACGCATCACAACCAACCCTTTAGATAAAGCCTCTATTTTTTACTTCACTCTTACTATTTGATTGTTATTTCACCTTCCCATTTGTATTATCTGACGCAAAACTCAGTTAATCTTGACCAAAAACTTACTCACTGGCCTATTACCCTAAGTGAGTTTTCGATAAAATATAATTAATCAGTCGTAAAGATAATTTTAGATAAAAAAATAATAGCCGTAACATTACTAACCTTAAGCGCACAGTCATTCGCTGGCGTTGTCACATGCAACGCAAAGTATTTTTACAAAGGTCTGGAGCGTACCTGGCATGTTCCAGAATTAAAAGGCACAACAGTAAATGTCATCAGCGCCAATTCGTATATATCGTGGGAGCCGTATCTGGATCTCGATAATGCCATGGAAATACATCCTCCTTATTGGTGGTTTTTATTGTCCTTTTAAAACATCCACAGGCAGGACCAAGGGTAGCAGGAGAGATCAAAATTGAAAAAACTGACTCGCCCTATCCAGCCCCCTCAGTTACAGCCCTGGTAACTGGCGACGTTACCGTAAAAATTGGGCAAACCGCTTTGGATTCAATACCCAAAACAATAGAAGGTGGAGAAATTATGGTGGACGTTATTGAAAAAGATATAATAGGTACCCATTCAGGGATGATGCTCTTGCAAGTAGAATGCCCCTGAATCGGAATCCAGGCAGTGGAAGATCCTGGATGAATGCGAACTGAATATTGCATGCTTTTGTTTGGTTAAAGACATTATCATGAGCATCGTTAATGTCATGATAATGTCGTGATATTTTTTACCTCGACATATATCAAGCAAAAATAAGATCAGCGTGATGTCCAGGCCTCAGAGTACGTCCGGCCTCTGAACATTTCAGCCAGTCCGTTTATTTGACTCAAGCGCAGGACTTCATCCGGTTCCATACCCAGCTCTTTCGCAATGCGTGGAGCATCCCAGCCGAGGCGCGTCAGTTCCTGCACCAGGGCTGACATGGCCTGTATCTGATGACGGCCTCGCGCCCTGTTATGTCTGACCGTAGCAGCAATACGCCCTTCCCGGTTTGAGTCCTTTTTCACTGTAACGACCGGCACATAGCCATTATAACGCTTCTTTAACACCGGCTCTTCCATGCTGATCTGGTGACGGTGAAAACCATCTATCAGCTCATAATGACCATTGTCCAGTGGGCTGACGACAAGTGGCTGAGTAAAGCCGTCGGTCATCATGGAATGAACAAGCAGGTTGAGCTCCGGCGGCGCGATATTATTGGGGTTATAGTCGTTCCCCACAACAAGCTCCCCCGGTATCCACTGCACGGCGCTCACAGGTTCCTGACCGAATTCCCCCTTCTGACTGACATATACTGAAAGCTGATTTAAGATCATCGTGCTCTGGTCTGCCTGCATATCTTCCAGTAATGCATCAAGCTGCATACAGATCTCTTTCAGGGCACCAAAATGTTCCATGTTTTCCTCCTGTTTTTCATCCGCTCCAGGTAGCGGGCATAATGTCGGGGTTTTGTCGGACTAAAGCTGAGCCCGCGGCACCAGTAGTCATTTCCCAGTAAAACCTTACAGATACGACGCCAGGAGGGAATATCTTTTGCCCCTGTATCTTTTTCCTGTTCATCCGGAATATCTACAGGGTATTGCCTCTGCTGATACCAGCGAAGATAAACCGCGATCTTATTTTTATAATGCTCGGCCGTAGGTTCCGGCATGCTGTCCAGCAGGGCAAACGCGTATGCCTTCCAGCTAAGATGGCCAGGTTTTGTCAGATGACGACGGGCATAGAAGGCAGAATTATTCCTGGCGTAGGTTCCTCCGGTGTTGGCACCACTGACGCGCTGACAAAGTAATGCCCAGCGCTCAGGCTCCAGAATATGGTAAAGCCACAAACCCTGTCGCTGCTCAGGGCCAAAAGGTTCACAGACCCGCATAAACCTCATGGGAACACCGGCCTGATACATCAGGTTGTACAAAGGGTTACAGCGTTTGTTCGGGTTCCGGGCAAAATAAGTCCATATATCTGACACTTTCCAGTCATAGATGGGATAAATATTCCAGGTATTACCGGAGGCACTGGCGGTGGTCCAGGGCTTATCGTCGGCATAGCATATTTTTTGTCGGTTAGTAATTGCACGATAACGGTTGAGAGACTCATCAGTGCGGATGCCAATCATCATCGCCGCAGGGCTCTTGCCGGCAAACCAGTCAGAAAACCCAAGGGTAAAATCCTCAAATGTCATGGCGGAGGCATAAAAGGAGAAATAATCAGGATCAGTGATGGCATCAGCAGGAGATTCCCTGACCCAGGAACGGCCTTTTTCCCAGCACACCCATTCCGGCTGGAACTGAGAGACACCGTTCACCGTAGTGAGCGGAAGAGCCACCCATATAAACTGCTCAATGACATCCGCATATTCCGCTTTTAAGGCCCTGACATGGTCAATAGTCATCTGAAACTGCACTTCCCAGTCAATAAATAATACACAGAACTTCCGGCCCATCAGGCGGGCGATGTCAGCGGTTCGGTGTAGCATGACGGTAGAATCCTTTCCGCCGGAAAGAGACAGACAGACGCGAGAAAAAGTGTCCAGTGTCCAGGTAATACGTTCGGTTGTTGCATCAAAAACTGTCATTCCCAGAGGGATCTTGTCTGTCATTACCACTTTTATCAGCCTTATGTTATTTGCGCGTTGCCTCACTTCTGAGGAGATCCGCCGTGGTACTGTATTTTTAAGACACCTGGCGAGAAACAAGGAAATTTGTTATTCCGTTTCGTCCCGTGACATACACACCTATAAATACCCTGGCCAGACCGCCGGTAACAAAGCTGAGAGTGAATAAACAAGACGAAATGCCATAATGCGAATTTGCGGGTAACCCACATTGGGGTCAGGATTCGGCCTGTCCAATGACTCTTCTCGCCGTAAGGTAACGTTGTTTCCAGTAATTATTTGTTAATTTTGATAGTGTCACGCCTCGTGAACCGGAAGCATGTATAAACTGATGATGGCCGACAGAAACACCGACATGACGTACATCAGGTTTAGTCATAAAAAACACCAGGTCACCGGAACGGAGTTTTTTCCGGCTAACATAAAATCCGGTATGACTGAGCTCAGACGTTGTCCGGGGTAATTTCTTGCGCAATGTTTTGGCCAGAACTTTCCGGGCAAACGCCGAGCAGTCAATGCCGCCGCGACTGTTCCCTCCCCACCGGTAACGCGTTCCCTTCCATTTACTGAATTCCGACAACAGGTGTAAGCGGAGCTGACTACCGCGCAGGGATGTTTGAACGATTTTAGTATCGGTAATTCGCCCGGTTAAATTCACGGATGCATGAGAACACAATGCGGCCGCAAACAAAGCAGCAGATAGCAAAATTCTAATCATAACTCACATTAATTTCGTGCATATAAACTCTCAGTTCTTAATCCACACGCTAAGCCTCTTTTATTATTTAAATGATGATTTTTAACTTGTGACCTTCCATTAATAAATATACCTTCATATTGAAGGTGTGCTTATTAACCCCTATTAATATATCATCTGGGCAGATATATTAACAAGACGAAATATGTACATAGCTGCCATTCAATAATTAAATCTGTTTCACCATGGGTGAAATACAATTTTACGACAGAATCAGTAGCAGACCTGGGATTTGCGCGTCATTGTGTCGCAGAGGTATAAACAACAGAACTTGATATCAAAAAGACGTGTCAGGCAGGTGAGATCTACTCCTCAGGATTTATCCACGATACGGCTGTATGGACGCAGCCTGGATAATGAAGAGCAGACCTTGTACGGGAGCTTTTCCCGGTACTGCACTATCAGTCGGGCAGACGCAGTCTGTGGTTCTCTTTACACCGGGTGCATTTTCCTTGTTGCTGAACAATCAGCGTGAACTGATTAAACATGGCTTATGTCGGCATAAAGGGCCAGGAAACGCTTGAGCATCTCGCCGAACAGGTGAATATCCTCCTCCCCGGTAAAGCCGCTGCTGTCGAGGGTCGCCAGATTTGGATTCAGGATGGTTTGCAGATGGTTGCGCGTCCACAGCAAGGTAATCGAATTCCGGGATAGGGTCGTCAGATTTATGCTCAGACAACATCTCAGGTTACTTTTGCACCCGTGAGGGGCCCGAAGATCCCTACCATGAAAAAATAACTGCAATTAAAATTATTTCAGATAGATATTATCTCCGTGAATCCCCCCGCATCCTTACCGGATAGCGGGGATTTTTTTCTTTACGGAGTTTTGTATGCATAAATCTGACGGCCTTCAGGCCATTGAGAAACCCCTGGCTTCACTACCGCTCGCCATAGGCGGACAAATCCTTAAACACATCCACAAGCTGGCGCACCATGAGCCGGTAATTGGCATTATGGGGAAAACGGGTGCTGGCAAATCGAGCCTGTGCAATGAGCTGTTCCGGGGTGAAATATCTCCTGTCAGCGATGTAGACGCCTGCACCCGCGGCGCTCTGCGTTTCCGTCTTTGCAGCGGTGAGCGCAGTCTCGTTATTGTGGATTTGCCTGGCGTGGGCGAGAACGAACAGCGGGACCATGAGTACACAGCCCTGTATAGCCGCATTTTGCCTGAGATGGACCTGGTGTTGTGGGTTATCAAAGCAGATGATCGGGCATTATCCTGAGCGGCTCGACTTCGATCACTTCTATAACATGTACGAGCGTAACGGCGCTGCGTTTGGCGCAGTGCATACGCTGTTAGATGCGTGCTGGGTAGATATTGTCGGCAGTGAGTTCGATGGTTAATCGCAAGCATCGGATGAACTGGGAGGCTAAGCGCGACAGCCTGCTTAGAAGAGGTAAGCCGGTTCCCGAATTTAAGGATAAACCAGCGGCGGCAGCCACCAGGGCTACACATCTTGCTTTCATCCGGGCGCTTTTACGATGCGCTGCCAATGAATGGAGATGGATAGCCAAAGCACCGAACATCAAATGCCCGGTGCCGAAAAACAAGCGTATTCGCTGGCTAACCAAAGAGGAAGCGGCGAACCTGATCCGGGAACTTCCAGGGCATATGAAGCCTGTTGTTATTTTTGCACTGGCGACGGGGCTGCGCAGGTCGAACATAACAGGCCTGGAGTAGTCGCAAATTGATATGCAGAGGAAGGTCGCATGGATTCATCCTGAGGATGCGAAGGCAGGAAGGGCTATTGGGGTCGCCCTGAATGAATCGGCCTGTAAGGTATTACGGAGTCAGTTGGGGAAACACAACCGGTGGGTCTTTGTTCACACTGAATCATCCGTTCGTCCGGATGGCACGAGAACAAAGGCAGTACGCAAAATGCGCAGTGATGCTAACACGGCGTGGCGCGCAGCGTTGAGGCGGGCGGGAATAGAAAATTTCCGCTTCCATGACCTGCGGCATACCTGGGCAAGCTGGCTTGTTCAGTCCGGCGTACCACTCAGCGCACTGCAGGAAATGGGTGGATGGGAAAGTATCGAGATGGTGCAGAGATATGCGCACCTGGCACCGAATCACCTGACGCAGCATGCCATGCAAATCGATTCATTCCTGGCGGGGAATGGCATAAATATGGCACAAGGCGCTTTTGCTGAACTGGTGAATATCGCGTGAAGCCGCGTGGTTGCTGGTGCCGATAATAGGAGTCGAACCTACGACCTTCGCATTACGAATGCGCTGCTCTACCAACTGAGCTATATCGGCTTTTCAGGAGAGGGTCACGGGCGTGACCACGGTGTAAAAGGGTAAGAAAATCGGCCCGGCTCGTCAACCGCTGCTTTGTTTAGTTGCTTGTTTTTAGAGCGGCCTGCGGCAAAAGCCGCACAAAATGCACGGCCTCAATGTGCCAGCCGAAAAGCGGGTGCCGGGCACCCGCTTGCTTCAGGCGATGCCGGTGGTGACGGTAAAGGTACGAGTTTGCTGCGGCTCCAGCTCAATCAACGAGCCATTACGCTGCGCGGCAAGGAAACCTTCCGGACGGCAGGTCGCGGGCAACGCAAACGCCGCAACCTGCTGATCGCCGTTGTACAGGATCCAGCGGGTGACGTAGTTCAGCTCACTGCTTGCAAAACGGGTGACGAACGTGGTGCCATCCGGCGCGGTCATGCTGAATTCAGGCTTATCCGTCCACGCGTCAAGCTTGTCCGCAAAGAAGACGATTTCCGGATCGTAAAAACCGGGCTCGTTAAGCGTCGTCAGCGAGGCTTCCCCCTGCAGAATCCGCTGGTTAAACGCCAGCCACCGCTCGGTGGGCTTCACGTGCGCCGGAACCGACTCGCGCAGCTTCAGCGCCTCATCCGGGATGTTCTGGCTGAAGGTGGCGTCCGGCACATACGCATAGTTCATATGGCACATGTACTGCAGCGGCATCGCCACAGAGGCCAGGTTGGTGACCGCCATCTGGATGTCAAACAGCGCGCTGGCTTTGCGCATCACCACCGCAGGCTGCGCCCGGTAGCGGTGGCCGAATCCCATCACATATTCATAGCGCCCGGTAACGCGCAGGCTGTCGTCGTCCAGCTCCAGCCAGGCCTCATCCATCGCCGCGCAGGCCATCTCGCCGTGCAGCGGATGGTTATCCTCCGGCGACGGACAGCCATTCGCCAGCAGGGCCTGAGTGGAAGGCGAAGCAGCCGTAGGTCGCCACCACTTCCGCCGCGGGCTTCGGCTGGCTGAACATGTTACGCATGGTCAGATCGCAGCCGTCGAAACAGGCGTCCCAAATCATCTGCCCCATCCAGGGCAGAATGACCAGCTGGCCTCGGCTGTTTTGTACCCGCAGCCCTTCCACGCCGCTGGCATAACGAAACGCCGTTACCGTAAAATCGCTGTTTTGCAGCAGGATACGCGGCTGTTCGCCGAAGAGCTCCCGCCATAAGGTGATACGTGTTGTCATCATCAGTTCCCTCAGGATGCGATGGCTGCGGGCACGTCGCCGCGCACTTTGCTTTCACGCCAGAAGTAAATGCCGACGTAGATAAAGCACAGCATGGAGACCAGGAACGAGAGCTGCAGCGAGTGGAACATATCCGCCACGTAGCCCTGGATTGCCGGAACAAACGCCGCGCCGACGATCGCCATCACAATCACCGCTCCCGCCATCTCGGTATGTTCGTTATCCACCGTGTCCAGGGTTCCGGCATAAATGGTCGCCCAGCATGGTCCAAACAGCACGCTCACCAGCACCGCGACGTATACCGCGCTGAAGCTTGGCGCCAGCGCCACGTAAGCCAGCAGCAGCGCGCCAACGATGGAGTAAAGAATTAAAACTTTTTCCGGGTTGAAACGCGTCATCAGCACGTTGGCGATAAACTTGCCGATGAAGAAGCAGGCGAAGCTGTAGACCATGAAGTTCGAGGCATCACGCTCGTTGATGTTGCCCATTTCCAGCGCCAGACGGATGGTGAACGACCACACCGCCACCTGCATGCCGACGTAGAGGAACTGCGCCACAATGCCGCGGCGGAAGCGGGCGTTGGTCGCCAGGTAGCGCAGCGTCTCCATGGCCGACGGGCGTTTACGGCTGGTCTTTTGCGCCACTTTACAGGTCGGGAAGCGGGTCAGCAGGAACAGCACCATCACCACCACCAGCACCATAATCATGTACTTGTAGGGTTCGAGCGTGTTTTCCAGCATCAGCACCTTAAAGTTATGCATCTGCTCGGCGTTCATGCCCGCCATCTGTTTTTGCAGGCTCTCGCCTTCGGAGAAGACCAGATATTTACCCAGCAGAATGCCGGAGGCGGCGCCAATGGGATAAAAGGTCTGGCTGATATTCAGGCGCAAGGTGGCGTACGCCTTCGGGCCAATCATCGAACTGTAGGTATTCGCCGCCGTTTCCAGGAAGCTCAGGCCGATGGCGATGGCGAAAATAGCCGCGAGGAACATGGTGTAGGTTGCCATGTGCGACGCCGGGAAAAAGAGCGTACAGCCGACGATATACAGCGTCAGGCCGGTTAATATCGCCACTTTATAGCTGGTTTTCTTAATAACAAGGGATGCCGGGATCGCTATTAAAAAATAACCGCCGTAAAACGCGCTCTGTACTAATGCCGAGGCAAAGTTACTGAGTGAAAATACACTTTTAAATTGTGTAATCAGAATATCATTTAAGGCGGCTGCGCATCCCCATAACGGGAATAAACAGGATAACAAAATAAACTGGAACAGAGGGGTCTTATTCAGATACCCATCGGGCATCTGAATTATTTTTTTATCGTTCATAGTGCTACCTTTTACAGTGCAGGGAGATTATTCGTTTAACGCCAGGAACTCGTTAAATTGCTCAATGCTCGGGTAAGATGACTGTGTGCCCTTTCCGGTGACGCTAAAAGCCGCGAAGAGGGCTGCTTTTTTCATGGCGGCTTCAACGCTGCCGCTCTGGACATAATAATGGGTAAAGCAACCGATGAAGGCATCGCCCGCGCCGCTGGTATCCACCGCGTTCACTTTAAACGCCGGAACGTGTATTTCCTGGTCGCGCGTCATCCATAGCGCCCCTTTTTCGCCCATGGTCACGATAATATTATTCAGCCCCTTATCAACCAGGCTGCGGGCGGCGGTACGGATATTTTCATAAGTATCAACCGGCATGCCGGTTAATATTTCGAGCTCGGTTTCGTTAGGCACAAAGAAATCACATTTACAGGCATAGGACATATCGAATTCACGCAGCGCAGGCGCCGGATTTAATAACACTTCGATGCCGTGCTTGTTGCCGAACTCAATGGCGTGATAAACCGTCTCCAGCTGAACTTCCAGCTGCAGGACGATAAGCCGGCATTTTTTTAAATCGTCCGCCGCGCGATCGATATCTTCCGGGGAGAGAAATTTGTTCGCCCCTTTAATAATCAGAATGCTGTTGCTGGAGTTGGCGTTCACAAAGATAGGTGCCACGCCGCTGCTGGTGCAGGGCACTTTTTCCACATAGGTCGTGTTGATGCCCCAGGATTCGAGATTGCGGATGGTGTTATCCGCAAAAATATCATCCCCGACCTTGGTCAGCATCAGCACTTTTGAATTCAGCTTGGCAGCCGCCACGGCCTGGTTCGCCCCTTTTCCGCCGCAGCCAATCTTAAAGGGCCGGCGCTTCCAGGGTCTCCCCTTCTTTAGGCATCTGGTTGGTGTAGGTGATGAGATCAACCATGTTTGAGCCGATAACCGCGATATCCATTTTACTACCTCTCAGAAACAATCACATAACAATGATATTTAAGTAACATTATCATGTTATTTTAGTATCATTTGTGACTAAGATCGCGATTAAAAGATCATTTCAGCGTTTACTTAACGGGCACTATGGCCCTTTCCATCAGGCGAATAAAGCCTACAAATCATCACAATATTTTGAATTTAAAGTAATTATAATCATCAAAACGCGAGCGATGACGCTTTTAATTCTTCATTAGCGGCAGTATAGTAATGCGACGAAAGGATGTTCCTCGCGGAAAAAAATGTTACTGCAGGAACATACGCAACACGCATTGCGGAGAAGGTGAATGGAGACCAAGCAAAAAGAACGTATCCGGCGTCTGATGGAGCTGCTGAAGAAGACCGACCGCATCCATCTTAAAGAGGCCGCCCGCATGCTGGAAGTCTCTGTTATGACCATTCGCCGGGATCTCAGCCAGGATGATGAACCGCTGCCGCTTACCCTGCTGGGCGGCTATATCGTAATGGTAAACAAACCAGCCGCCTCACCAACCGCCGTCCCGCAGCCGGGCGAAAAGATCCACCACCGGGACGATCTGCCCGTGGCGATTCTGACGGCGGGCCTGGTGAGTGAAAACGATCTGGTGTTTTTTGATAACGGGCCGGAAATGCCGCTGGTTATCAGCATGATCCCGGACGACATCACCTTTACCGGTATTTGTTACTCGCACCGGGTATTTATGGCGCTGAATGAAAAGCCCAACGCCACCGCCGTTCTGTGCGGCGGCACCTATCGGCCAAAGAGCGATGCGTTTTACGACGCCAATAATCCGTCGGCTCTGGATTCGCTTAACCCGCGGAAGGTATTTATTTCCGCCAGCGGCGTGCACGAGCACTTCGGCGTGAGCTGGTTTAATCCCGACGATCTGGCCATTAAACGCAAAGCTATGGAGCGCGGCTTACGCAAGATCCTGCTAACGCGTCACGCGCTGTTTGATGAGGTCGCCCCGGCGAGCATCGGCCCGCTTTCGGCCTTTGACGTGCTGATTAGCGATCGTCCGCTCCCGGCGGACTATGCCGCGCACTGCCGAAACGGATTCGTTAAGGTCATCACGCCTGATTCAGAGAGCGAGTAGGCAAGGCTTCGTAAAGACGGCGTGAACAACGGTAAAATAAAAAGGCGGATGCCGGGCCGCAGCCTGACATCCGCCTTTGTTACTACTCAATCACGCGCGGATAGTGTCGTCGCCGTAACCAATCCATTTGTAGGTGGTGAGCGCTTCCAGGCCCATCGGGCCGCGGGCGTGGAGCTTCTGCGTGCTGACCGCCACTTCCGCCCCAAGGCCGAACTGGGCGCCGTCGGTAAAGCGCGTTGAGGCATTCACGTACACCGCCGAGGAATCCACTTCGTTCACGAAGCGGCTGGCGTTGCGCAGCGTGCGGGTCAGAATCGCATCGGAATGCTGGGTGCCGTGCTCGCGAATATGGCCGATGGCTTCATCCAGATCCGCCACCACCTTCACGTTCAGATGCAGCGACAGCCACTCGTCGTCGTATTCTTGCGCTTTTACCGGCAACGCTTCTGCCGGGCCGTTTTGCAGCAGCGGCAGGGATTTTTCGTCCGCGTGCAGCGTCACGCCAGACTCCGCCATCCGCCTGCTCAGCGCAGGCAGGAAGTTTTGCGCGATGCCCTGGTGTACCAGCAGCGTTTCTACCGTGTTGCAGGTGCTTGGACGCTGGGTTTTGGCGTTGACGATAATTTTCAGCGCCGGTTCGATTTCCGCCGTGTCGTCGACAACGATATGGCAAACGCCAATCCCGCCGGTGATCACCGGGATGGTAGACTGCTCGCGGCAGAGCTTGTGCAGCCCTGCGCCGCCGCGCGGGATCAGCATGTCCACGTAGCGATCCATCTTCAGCAGTTCGTTAACCAGCGCGCGGTCCGGGCTTTCAATAGCCTGTACCGCCGCGGCCGGCAAACCGCATTCGATAAGCGCCTGCTGGATGACCTTCACGGTCGCCGCGTTGGTGCGCCACGTCTCTTTGCCGCCGCGCAGAATAGCCGCGTTGCCGGTTTTCAGGCACAAAGAGGCGACGTCTACCGTTACGTTAGGACGCGCTTCGTAAATTACCCCGATTACGCCCAGCGGCACACGGCGGCGCTCAAGGCGCAGGCCGCTGTCTAACAGGCCGCCGTCGATCACCTGCCCTACCGGGTCGGCGAGGTTGCACACCTGGCGCACATCGTCGGCGATGCCTTTCAGGCGCGCCGGCGTAAGCTGCAGGCGGTCGAGCATCGCTTCGCTCAGGCCGTTACGGCGGGCTTCCAGCACGTCCTGCTCGTTGGCGGCGAGGATTTCTTCGGCCTGCGCTTCCAGGTAATCCGCCATGCGTTCCAGCACGCGGTTTTTTTGCTGGCCTGAAAGCAGCGCCATTTGATAAGAAGCCGCTTTGGCGTCTTTGCCCATCTGTTCTAACATCGCCAGCTCCTTAGTTAACGATCATATCGTCGCGGTGCACCGCAACCGGGCCGTACTCGTAGCCGAGGATGGCATCGATCTGCTGCGAGTGTTGGCCCGCGATACGGCGCAGCGCATCGCTGTTATATCGGCTTACGCCGTGGGCCACGTCGCGCCCCTCAAGGCTGCGGATACGGATAACCTCGCCGCGGGAGAAGTTGCCGCTCACGCTCTTAATGCCTTTTGGCAGCAGCGAGCTGCCGCGCTCAAGAATGGCGGAAAGCGCGCCATCATCGACGGTTATTTCACCGGCGGGCGGCGCGCCGAAGATCCAGCGTTTGCGGTTTTCCAGCGGAGACTGCTGGGCGTGGAAACGCGTGCCGACTGACGTGCCGGCCATCACATCGCCGATGACGCCGGGCCTGCTGCCGGCGGCGATAATCACGTCGATGCCCGCGCGGCAGGCGACGTCTGCGGCCTGCAGCTTGGTGCCCATGCCGCCGGTTCCGAGACCGGATACGCTGTCGCCCGCCACGGCGCGCAGCGCGTCGTCGATACCGCGCACTTCTTTAATCAGCTCCGCCGCCGGGTTGTTGCGCGGGTCGGCGGTGTACAGCCCCTGCTGATCGGTCAGCAGCAGCAGCTTGTCCGCCCCGGCCAGAATCGCGGCCAGCGCGGAAAGGTTGTCGTTATCGCCGACTTTAATTTCCGCGGTGGCTACCGCGTCGTTTTCGTTAATTATCGGCACGATGTTGTTATCAAGCAGCGCCCTGAGCGTATCGCGCGCGTTCAGGAAGCGCTCGCGGTCTTCCATATCGGCGCGGGTCAGCAGCATTTGCCCGACGTGGATGCCGTAAATAGAAAAAAGCTGTTCCCAGAGCTGAATCAGACGGCTCTGGCCGACGGCGGCCAGCAGCTGTTTGGAGGCGATGGTTGCCGGAAGTTCGGGGTAGCCCAGATGTTCGCGCCCTGCGGCGATCGCCCCGGAGGTGACAATAACGATGCGATGCCCGCTGGCGTGAAGCTGCGCGCACTGACGCACGAGTTCAACAATATGGGCGCGGTTCAGGCGGCGCGAGCCACCGGTTAATACGCTGGTGCCAAGTTTTACCACCAGCGTCTGGCTGTCACTCATGATTCTCTGCCGTTTCAACGAAATTAGAAAAATTAAAGGCCAGATGACGTTGTAGCAGGACTGGCGCGGCTTGCCAACAGGCGCTAAGGGAAAAGACGCAACAAACCGAGCCAGATCATTAAGCGTAGCGGTAGAGTTTGACAATTTTATGACTAAAAAACTTTTTTACCTTTATTTAAACTTTATCTTAGCTTGTCATAAATCTTTCATCTCCAAACGATAAAACTCTCTGCGTTTTTAAACGGGATACCGCCCGATTAAATTTAGCGCGTAATCATATTTGGGATGAAAAATGAAAAAGACCACACTGGCATTAATGGTACTGGGTATTGCCGCATCAACCGCTTCTCATGCCGCTGAGATTTTTAATAAGAATGGAAATAAATTAGATCTCTATGGAAAGGTGAAGGCCGAGCATTATCTTAGCGATAACAACAGTGTTGATGGCGATCAGTCTTATATTCGCCTGGGTTTTAAAGGTGAAACGCAAATTAACGAACAGCTGACCGGATTTGGCCAGTGGGAGTATCAGGTTGCGGCCAACAAAGCGGAAAGCGATGCCAATACCGCCAAAACGCGTCTGGCCTTCGCCGGTCTGAAAGCGGGTGATTTAGGCTCCTTCGATTATGGCCGTAATTACGGCGTGTTATATAACATCGCCTCCTGGACCGATATGATGCCGGAATTCGGCGATGACTCTTACACCAAAGCCGATAACTTTATGACCGGCCGCGCCAACGGCCTGGCCACCTACCGCAATACGGATTTCTTCGGCCTGGTCGACGGCCTGAAATTCGCCTTACAGTACCAGGGGAAAAATGAGAACGACGGCCGCGCGGCAAGCAAGGCCAACGGCGACGGCTTCGGTACTTCCCTGACTTATGAGCTTGGCGATAGCGGCGTAAGCGTAGGCGGCGCCTATACCCGGTCGAACCGTACCCTGGTGCAGAAAAACGGCGCTTACGGCCAGGGCGATAACGCTGAAGCCTGGACCGGCGGCTTAAAATACGACGCCAACAATGTGTATCTGGGCGCGATGTATGCGGAAACTCGTAATATGACGCCCATTTCCGGTACGGCATCGATTGGCGGGGTTAATACTGCCGTCAGCGGCTTCGCCAATAAAAACCAAGCGTTCGAAGTTATTGCGCAATATCAGTTCGACTTCGGCCTGCGTCCTTCCATCGGCTATGTGCAGTCGAAAGGTAAAGATATTGAAGGCGTTGGCGATGCGGACCTGGTGAAATATATCGACGTCGCGGCGACCTATTATTTCAATAAAAATATGTCCACCTACGTAGACTATAAAATTAACCGCCTTGACGATGACAACGCTCTTGGTCTGAACACCGATGATGTGGTTGCGCTGGGTCTGGTTTATCAGTTCTGATTGATTATCTGCTCGCCCTTCCTGCAAAGGAAGGGCGATTTCTTTTATGCGGAGAGTTTGACGGGCTTATCTGCAAAATCTTTGGCCGGCACCAAATCCATATTTAACGTTTTTAAGAGGTCGCGCAGGCGCTCATGGAATCCGCGCAGCGTTTGTTCCAGCCTGTCGTCTATTTCTTTGTCTTTGGAAGCCGTGGTGGTCCAGTTGCCGTGTTTGTCGAACAGACCAAAGTGATAGGTGTAGGTAAACTGCTTTTCCTGCGCTTCCAGCTCCATCCACCAGCCCCAGAACTCACGCAGCTCTGGCGCAGGTTTCACGTTGACGCATACTGCCAGGCAGTCGAAGAAGAAACGGTTGTCTTCGCACTGCTCTTCCCGGATATAGGGGCCAAGGGCGGCAAATTTTTTGATCAGTCTACCTTTCGGGTGTCCACTCGGTAACGTCATTGCGATCTCCTGTTGTGAAGCTCTGTTTTACCAAACCGATAAAATTTAGCAAATTTTTAACGCAATCTTTGTTTAATCCAGGCGGTAATTTCTTTTAAAGCGCTGTCAAAATTTTTATACACCGGATTAAACGGAATCGACAACAGCTTGCCATCGGCAGATGACGAAGTAATTAAACGCGACTCTTCTTCCGGGCTGAAGGGATCGTTGGCCCAAAACCCCGACAGCATTGGCGTCGGGCAACGTCGGCCGAGCAGGCCCTGCGTCTTTAACGAGTAGCGGTTCAGCTCGACGCTCAGCGCGCTGTCCGCGGCATCGTTCATGCCCAAACGGCTCGCCAGAACGTCAATATACATTTCCGGCACCAATGCCTGGCGCGCCGGATCGCTCAGCAGGCTGTGCACCACCGGCCCAAGACAGGCGACGGCTTTCAGACGCGGCGCTTCAAGGTAGGCCAGGCGAACCGCGACGTTTGCCCCAAAGCGGAAGCCAAAGGCGGCGACGCGGGTGTGATCGACCCACGGCACGTTCGGCAGGGCTTTTAACACGTGCTGGTGAAGCTGGCTGGAGTCCTGGGTGAGCTTCCATTTCGAGGAGTACCCTACCGACGGCATATCGATGGTCAGCATCGCAATGCCCTGCGGCGCGAAGTATTTTTCAAACAGGGTGTAATAGTCGCTTTGCAAAGCGTCCAGGCCGCCGCACATCAGCACCGTCGGGAAAGGGCCCTGCGAATCTTTCGGCATATGCAGAAAACCGGTAATCGAGCTGCCGCCGGTGATGGTGAATTCAATTTCCCGCAGGTCTCCGGAAAGGCGGGGAGCCGCCTCTTCAAAAGCCCGGTTGGCGAGCACCTGCGCCTGCTCGGCCAGCACGTCCCCTTTCAGGTGCGGATACGCCGCGATGCTGTAGAGGTTCGCCGCCTGCAGCCAGTATTTGCCCTTTTGCGCCTCAGCGGTTTCCTGATTGGCCTTTTGCTGCCACAGCATCGCCTGTTTCGACCATTCGTAGATCCAGTTGCCGCCGCGATAGCCCACGATGGTGTCGTACAGCTCATCGTCCGTGCGCTCTTCGTTACAGCAGACGATGCGCGCCTGCACCTCGAGAATTTCACGCGGATCGACGCCGCGCCAGATCCACATCAGCCGGTTGACCATGCGATACCAGTGGGGAACGGTTTTACCATCAAGCGCGGATTGAATAGCGGGGGCAGCGTGGTGCTGAGAGCGACGAACTAACGTCGATGTCTCCGGGTGCTTAAAGCGTGGTTTAAACAGAACTTCACTAAGGTTGGCCTGTGACATCGGTTTTCTGCCTCCATGAAACGTCAGGAACGCAGTATTGTACTCTGTCGCCAGCCAAATAACACAAACGCCCGGCGGCGCCGGGCGTAAATGAATGCAAATTATGTAGGGGTATTAACGGCCGGCCAGCGGCGGGACGAACACTACGCCCATATCCCACGGCTGCTCAATCCAGGTGTTCTGTGGGATATCAATAACATAATCGTCTACCAGCGGCTGGCCTGCCGGCTTGGCAAAGATAGTGACGAAATGCGCTTTCGGGTACATTTCGCGAATCGCAACCGCGGTGCCGCCGGTATCAACCAGATCGTCGATAACGATAAAGCCTTCGCCGTCGCCTTCAGCACGTTTGAGGACGGTCAGCTCGCGCTGGTTGTCATGGTCATAGCTGGAAATACATACGGTATCAACATGACGAATACCCAGCTCACGCGCCAGCAGCGCGCCCGGAACCAGACCACCACGGCTAACGGCAATGATGCCTTTCCACTGTTCGGCAGGCAGCAGGCGGCTCGCCAGCTTGCGGGCGTGAATCTGCAACATGTCCCAGGTGACGACGTATTTTTCGCTCATGTGAAGTGTCCCGGCCTATTATTAACGGCTTAAAAATGTTCAAAGGGGTTTTGGTTGCGCGAGATTATAGAGATCTGGCGCACTAAAAACCAGTACTGCGGGTGGGCGGCGGCGGTTTTTAAGTGGATTGGGTCGTCATGCCCGAAGAGTTAGTGGTATTCTCGAACCATCGCGCAAGCCCTGCTTGTGGTGTATATCAAACAGGTCAGCCACTGGCCTGTGTGCCAAAAAATTCTTAGCCGAGTCGATGTCAAGGAGACCTAACGTGTCTGAATTGTCTCAATTATCTCCGCAGCCGCTGTGGGATATTTTTGCCAAAATCTGTTCTATTCCGCACCCTTCTTATCATGAAGAGCAACTGGCGGAACACATCCTGTCCTGGGCAAAAGAAAAAGGGTTACACGTAGAACGCGACCAGGTCGGCAATATCCTGATCCGCAAGCCTGCCACCGCAGGCATGGAAAACCGCAAAGCGGTCGTGCTGCAGGCTCACCTTGATATGGTGCCGCAGAAAAACAACGATACCGTGCATGACTTCACCAAAGATCCTATCCAGCCTTATATTGACGGCGAGTGGGTAAAAGCCCGCGGCACCACGCTTGGCGCGGATAACGGCATCGGTATGGCCTCTGCGCTGGCGGTGCTGGCTGACGAAACCGTGGCCCACGGCCCGCTGGAAGTGCTGCTGACCATGACCGAAGAAGCCGGTATGGACGGCGCATTTGGTCTGCAGGCAGGCTGGCTGCAGGCCGATATCCTGATCAACACCGACTCCGAAGAAGAAGGCGAGATCTACATGGGCTGCGCGGGCGGGATCGATTTTATCACCACGCTGCCTGTGCAACGCGAAGCGGTTCCGGCCGGTTTCGAAACCTATAAGCTGACCATCAAGGGCTTAAAAGGCGGCCACTCCGGCGCCGAAATTCACCTGGGTTTAGGCAACGCCAACAAGCTGCTGGCCCGTTTCCTGTTCGCTCACGCCGCGGAACTGGATGCGCGCCTGATCGACCTTAACGGCGGCACGCTGCGCAACGCTATCCCACGTGAAGGCTCTGCCATTCTGGCGGTGCCTGCTGATAAAGCGGCGCTGCTGAAAGAGCTGGCGGACAATTTCCTGGCGATTTTGAAAAACGAACTGGGCGCGGTAGAGAAAAACACCACCGTCCTGGTTGAGCCTGTCAGCAATACCCAGCCTGCGCTGACCGCCGGCAGCCGCGATACCTTCATTAAGCTGCTGAACGCGACGCCAAACGGCGTCATCCGTAATTCCGACGCGGTCAAAGGCGTGGTGGAAACCTCGCTGAACGTGGGCGTGGTTACCCTGAGCGAAGAGAGCGCTGAAATCATCTGCCTGATTCGTTCTCTTATCGACACCGGTAAAGATTACGTGGTCGACATGCTCAAATCGCTGGGCCAGCTGGCCGGCGCGCAGACCATCGCCAAGGGCAGCTATCCTGGCTGGCAGCCGGATGCAAACTCTCCGGTCATGGGCCTTGTGCGCGAAACCTACCAGAAGCTGTTCAACAAGACGCCTAACATCATGGTTATCCATGCGGGTCTGGAATGCGGGCTGTTCAAAAAGCCTTATCCGGATATGGATATGGTTTCCATCGGGCCAACTATCACCGGGCCCCACTCGCCGGACGAGCAGGTGCATATCGAAAGCGTGGGCCAGTACTGGACTCTGCTGACCGAGCTGCTAAAAGCGATTCCTGCGAAGTAAGTTCGTCTTTATACAGACTTCCTAAGCCTCTCCCCGGAGAGGCTTTTTTACAGCCCCAGCAGAAGCTGCCGCTCCAGCTGCGGATCCAGCAGCGTGACGTGCAGCCCCACCAGCCTTACGCCCCGCGCCTGCCGGCGTTCACTCCAGGTCTTCCTGGCGATAGCTATCAAATCGGCTTTGTTAAGCTGCGGCCAGACGTGTTCCTGGGTGGTTTGCTGAAAGTCATTAAATTTGAGTTTGACGCCCTGGCGGGCAATCAGCAGGTCGGGCTTTACCTTCTTCAGCCTTCTTTCGAGCTCCTGATAGAGATGTTCGATGATGGCCTCGCACTCTTCCCATTCGTGAATATCTTCCGCCAGCGTTTTTTCAACGCCGACGGATTTACGCTGCCGGTCGTTGCTGATTTGCCGTTCGTCTATGCCCTGGCTGCGCTCCCAGATTACGCGGCCAAACTTTCCAAAACGCTTTAACAACGAGGCCAGATCGGTTTTCTGCACGTCGGCGCAGGTGCGTAACCCAAGGCTTTCAAGCTTTCCTGCGGTCACTTTGCCGACGCCGGGAATTTTGCCAAGCGGCAGGGTTTCTAAAAAAGCCGGCACGTCTTCAGGTGTGATGACGTACTGCCCGTTTGGCTTGTTGAGATCGGAGGCGATTTTGGCGAGGAACTTAACCGGGGCGATCCCCGCCGAGGCCGTGAGATTGAGCTCATCGGAAATCGCCTGGCGAATCTCACGCGCAATCAGCGTGGCGGAGCCGTGGCAGTGCGGGCTGTCTGAAACATCCAGATAGGCGCCTCGTCCAGCGAAAGGGGTTCGATTAAAGGGGTATAGCGCGAGAAGATTTCCCGAATATGGTTAGAGGCTTCTTTGTAGGCGTCGAAGCGCCCCGGCAGCAAGGTGAGGTGCGGGCAGAGCTTCAGCGCCATCGCCGTGGACATGGCGCTGTGTACGCCGTATTTGCGCGCCGGATAATTTGCGGTACTGATGACGCCGCGCCGCTGCGCGCTGCCGCCAATCGCCAGGGGAATATCGCGCAGGGCTGGATTATCACGCATCTCAACGGCGGCGAAGAAGCAGTCCATATCGACATGAATGATTTTACGCATGCTCATCCAACCTGGTTATTTACTGGATAAGTATACAGTTAGAAATAAGGTTGTGGCAATTCGTCGGGTGGCGCTTTGCTGACCCGACCTGCCAATCTCGGGGATTTCGCCGTGGAATGTCGGGTGGCGCTTTGCTTACCCGACCTACACCATCTCGAGGGCTTCGACGTGGAATGTCGGGTGGCGCTTCGCTGACCCGGCCTACCAATCTTGGGGATTTCGCCGGGGAATATCGGGTGGCGCTTTGCTTACCCGACCTGCGGGTTTGGTGTTGTAGGGTGGATAAGCAAAGCGCCATCCACCGCTACCCTTTATAGAATACGTAAATCCTGCCGTTTCGCTTCCCGCGCCATGCGCTTTTTGCGCGCGTCGCAGGGTTCCGGGCAGTTACACGCCTTTTCCATTCCCAGGGCGGTGATTCCGCCGCAGCTGCCCTGGATGGCTTTGCGCTTAACGATAAAGCCCAGCGACATGCCAAAAACAACCAGCAGAAAAATGGCGAAGGTCGCGATAAATACGGTCAGCATAAGCGCTCCTGTCAGCCGCCGAAGTCGTCGAGCATGATGTTTTCATCCTCCACGCCCAGGTCTTTGAGCATTTTAATCACCGCCGCGTTCATCATCGGCGGCCCGCACATATAAAATTCGCAGTCTTCCGGCGCGGGATGGTTACGCAGGTAGTTTTCCAGCAACACGTTATGGATAAAGCCCGTATACCCCGTCCAGTTATCCTCCGGCTGCGGATCGGAAAGCGCCACATTGAAGGTGAAGTTAGGGTTTTCGCGCGCCAGCTGCGCAAACTCATCTTCATAGAACATTTCACGCAGCGAACGCGCGCCGTACCAGAAGCTGATTTTGCGTTTGCTGCCCAGGCGCTTAAGCTGATCGAAAATGTGCGAGCGCATAGGCGCCATGCCCGCGCCGCCGCCGATAAACACCATTTCGGCGTCCGTATCTTTGGCAAAGAATTCGCCAAACGGCCCGGAAATAGTCACTTTATCGCCCGCCTTCAACGACCAGATGTAGGAGGACATAATCCCCGGCGGCGCGTCGGGCACGTGCGGCGGCGGCGTGGCGATACGGACGTTGAGCATGATAATGCCCTCTTCTTCCGGATAGTTCGCCATGGAGTAAGCGCGTACGCACGGCTCCTTCACCACCGACTGGAAACGGAACAGGTTGAATTTGTCCCAGTCGCCGCGGTACTTCTCCGGCACGTCAAAATCAGCGTAGCTGACCTGATGCGGCGGCGATTCGATCTGAATGTAGCCCCCCGCGCGGAACGGCACCACGTCGCCGTCCGGAATGCGCAGCTTCAGCTCTTTGATAAACGTCGCTTTGTTGTCGTTAGAGATAACTTCGCATTGCCATTTTTTGACGCCGAAGATTTCCTCCGGCAGCTCGATTTTCATATCCTGCTTCACCGCCACCTGGCAGGCGAGCCGGCAGCCTTCTTTGGCCTCGCGTTTGCTGATGTGGGAAAGCTCGGTGGGCAGAATATCCCCGCCGCCCTCTTTGATTTTTACCCGGCACTGCCCGCAGGAACCGCCGCCGCCGCAGGCCGAGGAGATAAAGATCCCCTGGCTTGAAAGCGTGTTAAGCAGCTTGTCGCCGGCGGGCGCGTGGAACCTTTTGTCCGCGTCGTTGTTGATCTCAATCAGCACGTCGCCAGCATTCACCAGCTTTGATTTGGCGAACAAAATCAGCAGCGCCAGCGCCAGAACGATCAGCGTGAACATCACTACGCCAAGAATAATTTCCATAACTTTCCGTCCTTACAGCTGCACGCCGGAGAAGGACATAAAGCCCAGCGCCATCAAACCGGTGGTGATAAAGGTTATCCCTAAGCCGCGCAGTCCTGCGGGCACGTTGGCGTATTTCATCCTCTCGCGAATACCGGCCATGGCGACAATCGCCAGCATCCAGCCGATGCCGGAGCCGAAACCATAAACGATGGATTCGCCAAAGCTGTAGTCGCGCTGCACCATAAACGACACGCCGCCGAAGATGGCGCAGTTCACGGTAATCAGCGGCAGGAAGATGCCCAGCGCGTTGTAGAGCGCCGGGAAGAAACGATCGAGGATCATCTCCAGAATCTGCACCAGCGCCGCAATAACGCCGATAAAGGTGATGAAGTTCAGGAAGCTGAGATCCACCCCAGCCATCAGCGCGCCGTCGCGTAGCACCAGGTTATAAACCAGGTTGTTGGCCGGAACTGAAATGCCAAGGACGACGGTAACCGCCACGCCGAGGCCAAACGCCGTTGAGACTTTCTTCGACACGGCAAGGAAAGTACACATGCCGAGGAAGAAGGCGAGCGCCATGTTTTCAACAAACACCGCGCGTACGAACAGACTAATCATATGTTCCATCGTCTGTTAATCCTTTTCCTGCTGCGCCGGCTTCCACGTACGCAGCGCCCAAATCAGCAATCCGATAATAAAGAACGCGCTCGGCGCCAGCAGGAACAGGCCGTTTGGCTGATACCAGCCGCCGTTTTGCACCGTTTCCAGCACGGTGACGCCAAACAGTTTGCCGCTGCCGATAAGCTCGCGGATAAAACCGACCAGCAGCAGGATCACGCCGTAGCCCAGGCCGTTGCCGATGCCGTCCATAAAACTCGCCAGCGGCGGCGCTTTCATGGCGTAGGCTTCGGCGCGTCCCATAACGATACAGTTGGTGATGATCAGCCCGACAAAGACGGAAAGCTGCTTTGAGATCTCGTAGGCGTAAGCGCGCAGGATCTGATCGACTACGATCACCAGCGAGGCGATGATCGCCATCTGGACGATAATGCGCACGCTGTTGGGGATGTAGTTACGGATCATCGAGATAAACATGCTGGAGAAGGCGGTAACCACCGTGACGGCTATCGTCATCACCAGCGCCGTTTCCAGTTTGGTGGTGACCGCAAGCGCGGAGCAAACCCCGAGGATTTGCAGCGCGATGGGGTTGTTGTCCACCAGCGGGCTAACCAGCACCCGCTTAACTTCCTTCATGCCTGACATATCAGCCATTGTTAAGCGCTCCTTCACGAACCTGCTTCAGGAAAGGGCCAAATCCCAGCTCGCCCATCCAGAAATCGAAAGTGTGTTGCACACCGTTTGCCGTCAGCGTCGCCCCCGACAGGCCGTCTACGCCATACTGGTCGCCCGGGCGCGCGCCGCCTTTTACCACGCGCAGCGCCGGCCTGCCGTTATCGTCGAGCAACTTCTTACCGATCCACTGCGCGCGCCAGTTCGGGTTTTCTATTTCGCCGCCCAGCCCCGGCGTTTCGCCCTGGTCATAATAGGTGATGCCTTTTACGGTGCGCCCGTCGGTTTGTAGCGCGACAAAGGCGTACATCATCGACCACAGGCCGTTGCCGTAAACCGGCAGCACGATTTCCTGCACTTTATTTTGCTCATCCCGCACCAGATAGATTTCCACGATGTTGGCGCGGCGTTTAATGCCGGCGCGGTCTTCACCCGATGAGAGCGCGACGCTTTGTTCCGGGTCGCGCAGCGCGGCGGCGTGGTCAAATTCAGCCGGGTCTTTGGCAAGCATTTCGCCCGTTTTCAGATTCAGCAGGCGCGGGGTGATGCGAGACGCAAAGATTGTTTTTACCTCTTCGCCGCTCATCTTCGGCGCGGGCCAGACCGGCGACGTCCAGAATGTTGCGCTGCTTGTCGAGCGCTTTCTGCTCCTGCTGGCGCGACTTCAGGCCCACGGCGGAGCCCGCCACGACGACGGAGCATACCAGGCAAAGCACCAGCACCACCAGCAGCGTTCTGCCGATGCTATCGTTACTTTTTACGTCAGCCACGCGACTTCCTCCGCTTGATATTGGCCTGCACCACCAGGTAATCGAACAGCGGCGCAAAGAGGTTGGCGAACAGAATCGCCAGCATCATTCCTTCCGGATAGGCCGGGTTAGCCACCCGAATCAGCACGCATATTACGCCGATCAGCCCGCCGTACCACCACTTGCCTTTGCTGGTAAAGGAGGCGGACACCGGGTCGGTGGCCATAAACATCATGCCGAAGGCGAAGCCGCCCAGCGCCAGATGCCAGTACCAGGGCATGGCGAACAGCGGATTGCTGTCCGAGCCGATGAAATTAAACAGGGTGGCGGTGGCAATCATGCCGAGCATCACCCCGGCGACGATGCGCCAGGAGGCCACGCGGGCAAACAGAATGACGGCGCCGCCAATCAGGATCATCAGCGTTGAAACTTCGCCAATGGAGCCGGGAATCTTGCCCACAAACGCGTCCATCCAGGTGACCGGCTGCCCGGTGACCACGTTGACTAACGCCTCGCCGCCGCCGTGGGACCACTGGGAAAGCGGCGTGGCGCCCGAGAAACCGTCGGCCGCCGTCCATACCAGGTCGCCGGAGATTTGCGCCGGATAGGCAAAGAATAAAAACGCGCGTCCGGCAAGCGCCGGGTTAAGGAAGTTGCGCCCCGTGCCGCCGAAAATCTCTTTCGCCATCACCACGCCGAAGCTGATGCCCAAAGCGGCCTGCCAGAGCGGCAGCGTCGGCGGAACCACCAGCGCAAACAGAATGGAGGTGACGAAGAAGCCTTCGTTGATTTCGTGCTTGCGGATAATGGCAAACAGCACTTCCCAGAAGCCGCCCACCACGAAGACGGTGAGGTAGACAGGCAGAAAGAACACCGCCCCCAGGGTCATCATGCTCAGCCAGCCCGCGTCCGGCGCGAAGCTGACGCCCAGCCACTGCGCAACGGCATAATGCCAGTCGGCCGCTATAACCTGCTGCAGCTGTTCGGGGCCATAGAGCCTGTGCAGCGCAGGAATGCTTTGCAGCCCGACGTTGTACATTCCCCAGAACATCGCCGGGAAGACGGCGAACCACACCAGGATCATCATGCGTTTCAGGTCGATGGCGTCACGCACGTGGGACGCGCCCGGCGTAACCTGCCCCGGCGTGTAGAACAACGTGGCCGCGGCTTCATACAGCGGGTAGTATTTTTCTAATTTGCCGCCCTGCGTAAAGTGCGGCTGTGCTTTTTCAAATAAGCGCTTCAGGCCCATGGGTTATCCTTCCTGCTCGATGCGGGTTAACACCTCGCGTAATACCGGGCCGTATTCATATTTCCCCGGGCAAACATAGGTACACAGCGCCAGATCTTCTTCATCGAGCTCCAGACAGCCCAGCGCCTGCGCGCTGTCGGTATCCCCCGCCAGCAAATCGCGCAGCAGCATGGTCGGCAGAATATCCAGCGGCATGACGCGTTCATAGCTGCCGATAGGCACCATTGCGCGCGCCCCGCCGTTGGTGTCGGTGGAGAAGCTGAAGAGCTTGCGTTTCAGGAAGTGGCCGAGGGTGGTACGCGTGACGGAGAATTTATCTGCCCCCGGCATCGCCCAGCCAAACAGCTCTTTCTCGCGCCCTTCTTTCAGCGCGGTAACCTGCAGATGGAAACGCCCAAGCCAGGCGCGCGGGCCCGCAGCCTGCACGCCGCTGAGCACGGAACCGGAAACGACGCGGTTTTCACCTGCCAGCAACTCGCCCCGGCTGAGTGCTTCAATGGAGGCCCCCAGACAAGTACGGATCAGGCGCGGCCTTTTTACCTGCGGGCCCGCCAGGGAAATCACCCGCTCGGTCCACAGCTCGCCTTCGATAAACAGCTTGCCGATGGCAATGACATCCTGATAGTTCAGGTGCCACACCTGCTTTTGCAGGCTGACCGGCTCGATAAAATGTATGTGAGTACCTGCCAACCCTGCCGGATGGGGCCCGGCGAACTCATTAAAGGTAACCTGCCCGACAGGATGGCCCCCCAGCTTGCCGCCGCTGGCCTGGCAAACCTGTACTTTGCCGTTGGTCAGCCGCGACAGTAGCGTCAGGCCCGCGTCGAACATCTGGCGATTCGCCAGAATAATGGGCTGAGGATCGGCCGCCAGCGGATTGGTATCCATAGCGGTGACGAAAATGGCGGCCGGCACGGTGCCCGGCTGCGGCGCTTTACTAAAGGGGCGCGTGCGCAGCGCGGTCCACAGGCCTGACGCAAGCAGCTGGGCCTGGACGGCTTCACGCGGCACAGCGGCCAGGGATTCGGGAGCATGACGTTTAAAAACAACCGCTTCTTCTCCGCGCACCTCAATAACGACGGACTGCAGCACGCGGCGCTCGCCGCGTTTGATGGCGCTAACAACCCCGCTGGCCGGAGCGGTAAACATCACGCCCGGGTTTCTTTTATCTTCAAAAAGAGCCTGCCCTTTGAGTACCTTATCCCCTTCTTTTACCAGCATTGAAGGACGCACTCCCACGTACTCTTCGCCGAGCAAGGCGACAAAAGGCACAGCCGGGCCAGCATAAATTTGCTGCTCGGGTAACCCGGCGATAGGCAAATCGAGACCTTTTCTGATTTTTATCATAAGGTTATCACGTATAAATTAGGCTAATAAAAACCGACAAAACGCAGCCGACAACGAACGGGCCGAGTCAAATTTCAACCGCAACGACCGTCGGGAAGGTAAAAAGAGGGGGTGCATCCGTTCGTCACGCCTGGTGGGTGGAGTCGCCAGGCCCTGCCTGGCAACGCTGACTTAGGGAAAGCGTCCTTATCTTATCCTCGGGCCATCATGCGGCCGGGATTTTAGCATTATTGGCGCCGGGTTTGGGAGAAATGCGGGAAGTTAAGCCCGGCAATGGGAGCTGTTACGCAAAAACCTAAACTCTTTTGCTTTAGCGGTGAATTAGTTAATATCCATTTGCCGCAAACTCGCCAGTCTGCGCTTGCGAAATTTATTGATGATGCTAATGTGAGCGCACCGAATACAGATTAGTCTGATTTCAGGTCTCTTTTGCCGTCCTGGCATTTGGTTACAGGTTTATCAAGGAATCAAGCAGTATGTCCAAGATCGCACTTCTTATTGCGATGCTCATGATGCCGTTCATGTCGTTTGCCAGCTTGCTTAATGGCAACGCCTCGCCCGCGCCGGTCAGCAAAGAATTCAAACAGCAGTTGATGGGTTCTCCCGTTTATATTCAGATCTTTAAAGAAGAGCGTACCCTTGAGCTGTACGTCAAAATGGGTGAACAGTATCAGCTGCTCGACAGCTATCGAATCTGTAATTATTCCGGCGGCCTGGGACCGAAACAGCGTCAGGGCGACTTTAAAAGTCCGGAAGGTTTCTACAGCGTGGACCGCAGCCAGCTGAAGCCTGACAGCCGCTTTTATAAAGCGATTAATATCGGCTTCCCGAACGAGTTCGATCGTTCCCATGGCTATCAGGGCCAGTATCTGATGATCCACGGCGCCTGCGTCTCCATCGGCTGTTATGCCATGACCGACAGCAGCATCGATGAGATTTTCCAGTTTGTGACCGGCGCGCTGGTGTTCGGGCAGCCGAAGGTGCAGGTAAGCATCTATCCGTTCCGCATGACGGACGCGAACATGGAGCGCCACAAGTACTCTTACTACATTAATTTCTGGAAGCAGCTGAAGCCGGGATACGACTACTTCATGGCGAATCGCCAGCCGCCGGCGGTTTCCGTTATCAGCGGCAACTATGTGATCAGCAAGCCGGTCGTACCAACGGTACAACCTCAGCTCGCCTCAAACTACACGCTCTCCGAGACAAAATAGCACCGACTCGCCTGGCGCAATCCTGTGCCAGGTTTCGTTGCCGGTGAGCGGCTGCGTAGCAATAACCGTGACCACATCGTTAGGTGTGGTCTCTTCCTGAAAGTCGATCTCCACGTCCCTGTCCAGCAGTTTTGCCACGCCAAAGGGTGCCCGCCGGGTTATCCAGTAGAGGTTGGTGGAGCAGAACGCCAGCACGTAACGCCCGTCCGACAGCAGCATATTGAACACGCCTTTTTCACGCAGCTGAACCGCAAGCTCGGTGATATAGCGGAAAACCGCCTGCATATTGCCCGGGGTGCGCGGATAGCGCTGCGTCAGCTTGTGCAGCAGCCAGCAAAACGCCTGTTCGCTGTCGGTTTCGCCAATCGGACGAAACGGCCCGGTTTCAAGCCGGCGGTGGCCTTTAAGCTGGCCGTTGTGGGCGTAGGTCCAGTTGCGACCCCACAGCTCGCGGGTAAAAGGATGCGTATTTTCCAGCGCGACTTTGCCGCGGTTTGCCTGGCGGATGTGCGCCACGACAGAGCAGGATTTAATGGGGTAATCCTGCACCAGCCTTGCGATGGGAGAATTAAAGCTCGGCTGGGGATCTTTGAACGTGCGGCAGCCTTTGCCCTCATAGAAGGTGATGCCCCAGCCATCTTTATGGGGCCCTGTTCCGCCGCCACGCTGTACCAGCCCGGTAAAACTAAAGCAGATATCCGTCGGTACGTTGGCGCTCATCCCGAGCAGTTCGCACATTTCAACCTCCTACCCTAAACACCCCTCATTCTGTCCCTCTCCGTGAGGCAGAGGGACAAAGCGAGTTAAGCCTTAACCATCTCTTTTTCGATCAGCTGAATCAGGATATGAATCACCTTGATGTGGATTTCCTGAATGCGATCGGCATAGCCGAAGTGCGGCACGCGAATTTCGATATCCGCCGTACCCGCCATTTTGCCGCCGTCTTTCCCGGTAAGCGTAATGACCTTCATGCCTTTTTCGCGCGCGGCTTCGATCGCTTTAATAACGTTACCAGAATTACCGGAAGTGGAAATCCCCAGCAGGACGTCGCCTTCACGGCCTACCGCTTCGATATAGCGGGAGAAGATGTAGTCGTAGCCGAAATCGTTACTCACACACGAGATGTGGCTTACGTCTGAAATCGCAATGGCCGGGTAGCCCGGACGGTTTTCGCGATAGCGGCCCGTCAGCTCTTCGGCAAAATGCATCGCGTCGCAGTGGGAGCCGCCGTTACCGCAGGAAAGCACCTTACCGCCCGCCTTAAAGCTATCCGCCAGCAGCACGGCCGCGCGCTGAATCGCGTGGATATTAGCTTCATCTTTCAGGAAGTTAGCCAGCGTCTCGGCGGCTTCGTTCAGTTCGTTACGAATAAGATCCTGGTACATGAGGATGTCCTTCAGTATTTATTGATTGGGTAAACACCAGCAGTTTACCGGATAGCGCGAGAAGCGCCATAACCTGATGCTTTTATGGATCCGTGCGGCAACAATGTGAGCAAGGTTGTAATTATTTTGTAAACACATTGCTAAAAAAGTGCGCATACACTAAAACCAATACATCACAAGTGGTCAGACCTCCTACAAGCAAGGGAGCTTTCTTTATGTTGATTTTGAGTGTTGTTGCAACCGTTATTCTGCTCGGCGCGCTGTTTTACCATCAGGTCAATCTGCTGCTCAGCAGCGCGATCCTGCTGGCGTGGACGGCAGCTTTAGGTTTTGCCGGTATCTGGTCCGTCTGGGTACTCGTCCCCCTCGCCATTATTCTGGTGCCGTTCGTCTTTACCCCAATGCGTAAGTCGCTGATTTCCGCCCCGGTGTTTAAAGGCTTCCGTAAAGTGATGCCGCCGATGTCGCGCACTGAAAAAGAGGCGATTGACGCAGGCACCACCTGGTGGGAAGGCGATCTGTTCCGCGGCAGGCCGGACTGGGAAAAGCTGCATAACTATCCGCAGCCGCAGCTGAGCGCCGAAGAACAGGCTTTTCTTGACGGCCCGGTCGAAGAAGCCTGCCGCATGGCGAATGATTACCAGATTACCCACGAGCTGGCCGATCTGCCGCCGGAGCTGTGGGACTATCTGAAAGAGCACCGCTTCTTTGCGATGATCATTAAGAAAGAGTACGGCGGGCTGGAATTCTCCGCTTACGCTCAGGCCCGCGTGCTGCAGAAGCTTGCCGGCGTTTCGGGCATACTGGCGATCACCGTCGGCGTGCCTAACTCATTAGGTCCGGGCGAGCTGCTCCAGCATTACGGCACCGAAGCGCAAAAAGATCACTATCTGCCGCGCCTGGCCCGCGGACAGGAAATCCCCTGCTTCGCGCTGACTAGCCCGGAAGCAGGCTCCGATGCGGGCGCAATCCCCGATACCGGCGTAGTTTGCATGGGCGACTGGCAGGGCCAGCAGGTGCTGGGTATGCGCCTGACCTGGAACAAGCGCTACATTACGCTTGCCCCTATCGCCACCGTGCTGGGCCTGGCGTTCAAACTCTCTGACCCGGACCATCTGTTAGGCGACGAAGAAGAGCTCGG
Organism: Dryocola mayonis; assembly: GCF_051307045.1. NCBI lineage: Bacteria > Pseudomonadati > Pseudomonadota > Gammaproteobacteria > Enterobacterales > Enterobacteriaceae > Dryocola > Dryocola mayonis. The sequence continues at coordinate 846,852 of NZ_CP150452.1, read as the reverse complement.
CATCACCTGTGCGCTGATCCCAACGCACACGCCGGGCGTTGAAATAGGCAAACGTCACTTCCCGCTGAACGTGCCATTCCAGAACGGCCCGACCCGCGGCAAGGATATTTTTGTACCGATCGACTACATCATCGGCGGCCCGAAAATGGCGGGCCAGGGCTGGCGCATGCTGGTGGAATGCCTGTCCGTAGGACGCGGCATCACCCTGCCTTCTAACTCAACGGGCAGCCTGAAAACCATCGCTATGGCGACCGGCGCCTATGCCCATATTCGCCGCCAGTTCCGCATCTCTATCGGCAAGATGGAAGGGATTGAAGAGCCGCTGGCGCGCATTGCGGGCAACGCTTACGTAATGGACGCCGCAGCGTCGCTGATTACCTACGGTATCGTGCTCGGTGAAAAACCGGCGGTGCTGTCCGCGATTGTGAAATATCACTGTACCCACCGCGGCCAGCGCGCCATCCTCGACGCGATGGACATCGTCGGCGGCAAGGGCATCATGCTTGGCGAGTCTAACTTTGTCGCTCGCGCTTATCAGGGCGCGCCTATCGCCATCACCGTTGAAGGGGCGAACATCCTCACCCGCAGCATGATTATCTTCGGTCAGGGGGCGATTCGCTGCCATCCTTATGTTCTCGAAGAGATGGCGGCCTCGCAAAATAACGATCTGAACGCCTTCGATAAGCTGCTGTTCAGGCATATCGGACACGTCGGTAGCAACAAAATGCGCAGCCTGTGGCTGGGCCTGACCAACGGTCTGGGAAGCGCCACGCCGACCCGCGACGCCACCAAACGCTACTATCAGCATCTGAACCGCCTGAGCGCTAACCTGGCGCTGCTGTCCGATATTTCCATGGCGGTGCTGGGCGGCAGCCTGAAACGCCGCGAGCGCATCTCCGCCCGCCTTGGGGATGTGCTAAGCCAGCTGTATCTCGCCTCCGCGGTGCTCAAGCGCTACGAAGACGAAGGGCGCAACGAGGCGGATCTGCCGCTGGTGCACTGGGGCGTGCAGGATGCGCTCTTCCAGGCGGAGCAGGCGATTGACGATTTGCTGCGCAACTTCCCTAACGGCTTTGTCGCCGGCATGCTGCGCCTGGCAATCTTCCCGCTCGGCCGTCGTTACGCTGCGCCATCCGACAAGCTGGACCATAAGCTGGCGAAGATCATGCAGGTGCCGTCGGCTACGCGTTCACGCATCGGCCGCGGCCAGTACCTGACGCCGAGCGAGTTTAACCCGGCGGGGCTGCTGGAACAGGCGCTGCTGGACGTGATGGCCGCCGAGCCGATCCATTTGCGCATCTGCAAAGAAAGCGGCCACAACCTGCCGTTTACGCGTCTGGACGAACAGGCTGAACGGTGGCTGGCGGAAGGAAAAATCGATGCCCAGGAAGCAGCGATTCTGACCAGGGCCGAAGCAAGCCGCCTGCGCAGCATCAACGTCGACGACTTCGATCCGGAGGCGCTGGCAACTCAACCGGTAAAGCTGCCGGAAAAACACCGTAAAATCGAAGCCGCGTAAGCCGCGTTAAACCTGAAAACCCCGCCAGCCGGGGTTTTTTATTGCCCAACAAAAGCCGCCGAACTCATGCTACAGTGAAGGAAATACCTTTATTCATGGGGTCCGTGATTGTGTCTGGCTTAAAAATTTCCCTTCTGCAACAGCCGCTGGTCTGGATGGATGGCGCGGCAAACCTGCGTCATTTCGATGTGCTGCTCGACGGCATTCACGGTCGCGATCTGATTATCCTGCCTGAGATGTTCACCACCGGTTTTGCCATGGAAGCCGCAAAGCAGTCGCTGGCGGAAGAGGAAGTCATCGACTGGATGCAGTTCAAGGCGCAGCAAACGCAGGCGATGATCGCCGGCAGCGCCGCCCTGCAAACGGAACGCGGCCCGGTAAACCGCTTCCTGCTGGTAAAGCCGGACAGCCAGGTGCACTTCTACGACAAGCGCCACCTGTTCCGCATGGCGGACGAGCACCACCATTATCAGGCGGGCGAGGAGCGCGTCGTGGTGGAATGGCGCGGCTGGCGTATCCTGCCGCTGGTCTGCTACGACCTGCGCTTCCCGGTGTGGTCGCGCAACCGCAACGATTACGATCTGGCGCTGTACGTCGCAAACTGGCCCGCGCCGCGCTCCCTGCACTGGCAAAGCCTGCTGGTCGCCCGCGCCATTGAAAACCAGGCCTACGTCGCAGGCTGCAACCGCGTCGGCACCGACGGCAACGGCCACCACTATCGCGGCGACAGCAAAATTATCAGCCCGCAGGGCGAGATCCTGGCAAGCGCGGAAGCGCACCAGGCCACAAGGCTTGATGCGGATCTGTCGCTGATTGCGTTACAGGAGTACCGGGAGAAGTTCCCGGCGTGGCAGGATGCGGATCCGTTTAGCCTGTAGGGCGAACGGGGTCAGGTCGGATAAGCGCAGCGCCATCCGACATTTGCGGCGGGTGGCGCTAACGCTTACCCGCCCTAAAAATACCAACTCAATAAACCAGCGCCTGCCCGTCTTTACGGCTTTCCGTCGCGGCGATGTAATGCCCCTCAGGCGCGCGCACTATTATCTGCGCGCCGCCGAAGTTATAGGCCTGAAGCGGGTCTTCCACCACGATGGTATGGCCCATTTCGCGCAGCGCGGCTATGGTATTGCGATCCATCGTCGATTCCACCACGACCTCCCTGCCCTGCACCACTCGCCAGCGCGGCGCGTCAATCGCGGCCTGCGGGTTCTGTTTGTGCAGCATGATGCGAATCGCCATCTGCAGGTGCCCCTGCGCCTGCATCGGCCCGCCCATCACGCCGAACGACATCAGCGGCTGTCCGTCTTTATCCAGCGCGAACGCGGGAATAATGGTGTGGAACGGGCGCTTGCTGCCCGCCACACAGTTCGGGTGCGCTTTATCCGTCACGAAGCCTGCGCCGCGGTTTTGCAGGCTGATACCGGTCCCCGGCACCACGATGCCGGAACCGAAGCCCATAAAGTTGGACTGGATAAACGACACCATCATGCCGCTGGCGTCGGCGGTGGAGAGATAAACCGTGCCGCTTTGGGTCGGTGAACCATAGGTGAAATCGCTCGCCTTATCCGCGTCGATAAGCCGGGCGCGCGTTTTCAGATACTCATCGCTCAGCAGATGCCTGGCGGCGAACTCCATATGGTCTTCGTCCGCCACGTAGCGGTCGAGGTCCGCCAGCGCCAGCTTCATCGCTTCGATGGACAGATGCAGCGTCTCCACCGAATCCGGGCCGTAGCGGCCGATATCCCACTGCTCGAGAATGCCCAGCGCAATCAGCGTGGCGATGCCCTGCCCGTTCGGCGGCAGCTCCTGAACGGAGCCGCCGGCAAACTCTTTCGACAATAGCTCAACCCAGTCGGCCTTGTGGTTCGCCAGGTCCTCTTTCGTCAGGTGCGCGCCGTGCTCCTGAGCAAAAGCGGCGATCTTCTGCGCCAGCTCGCCGTGGTAGAAGGCTTCGCCGTTGGTCGCGGCTATTTTTTCCAGCGTGTCGGCCTGCGCCGGGTTGCGGAATATCTCGCCCGTTTTCGGCGCGCGGCCGCCGGGCGCGAAGCATTCGCTAAAGCCCGGCTGGTCTTTTAATTTCTTGTAGCCGCGCTCCCAGAGCTGGCCGATAAGCGGGGAAACCGGGAAGCCGTTGCGCGCATACTCAATCGCCGGCTGGGCAAGCGTGGTGAGCGGCAGCGTGCCGAAGCGCTCCGCCAGCGCCACCCAGCCGGATACCGCGCCCGGTACGGTGACCGCGTCCCAGCCGATTTCCGGCATGGTTTTATGTTGCGCAAAGTGGTCATGGCGCCAGGCCGCCGGGGAGCGCCCGGTGGCGTTCAGCGCGTGAAGCTGTTTTCCATCCCAGACGATGGCATAGGCATCGCTGCCGATACCGCAGCCGGTCGGTTCCACCACGGTCAGCGCCATGGCGCTGGCGATCGCCGCATCAACGGCGTTGCCGCCCTGCAGCAGCATGCGCAAGCCCGCCTGGGCCGCCAGCGGCTGCGAGGTGGTGACGGCGTTACGGCCCATCATGGCCGGGCGGTAAGAGGGATAGCCTACCTGAAAATCTATTGCTTCTTTCATCACGTCTCCTGCGTGTTAATCGTTGCGGGGATCGAGCGCATCGCGCAGCCCGTCGCCCAGTAAGTTGAAACCTTGCACCGTCAGAAAAATGGCCACGCCGGGGAAGATGGACATCCAGGGAGCCTGCTCCAGGAAGCCTTTTGCGGTGTTGAGCATCGCGCCCCAGGAAGGATTCGGCGGCTGCTGGCCAAGGCCGAGAAACGACAGGCTCGCCTCGGTGATGATCGCGGCGGCAATCGCCAGCGTGGACTGCACCAGGATCGGCGACATCACGTTCGGCAGCACGTAGCGAATGATTATCCAGCGGTCCGGCAGGCCGATGGCCCGCGCCCCGTCGATGTACTCTTCGTTGCGGATAGCGATCACCTGTCCGCGCGTCAGGCGGGCGAAGATCGGCATCGCCGACAGGCCGATGGCGATCATGGCGTTGCTCAGGCTCGGGCCTAAAAACGCCCCCAGCGCGATGGCCATGATCAGAAACGGACAGGCAAGCAGCGCTTCGATAACCCGCGAGATAACCCCGTCCCAGATCCCCTGGAAATAGCCGGCGACCAGCCCCAGCGGCACGCCGATCGCCACCGCGATCAGCACTGAAATACAGCCCGCCAGCAGCGAGGTGCGCGCGCCCCAGACGATGCGCGAGAGGATATCGCGCCCCAGCTCATCGGTGCCGAACCAGTAAAGCTCCGAGGGCGGCTTGCGCACCGCCAGGAAGTTGGCCTTCAGCGGATCGAAAGGCGCGATCCACGGCGCCAGCAGCGCGACCAGCACAAAGACGCCGACGATGACCGCGCCGATCATCGCGCTCCTGTTGGCGAGAAACTTCTTCAACACGCGGTTCGGCGTTTTCGGCGCGCTTATCGCCACGCCGGTTGTGGTCAGTTCAGCCATGCTCAGCTCCGCATTTTCGGGTTGATAAGGACATACAGCACGTCCGCCACCAGGTTCAGCACCAGGAAGCCGATGGCCCACCACCAGCACCACGCCCTGCACTACGGCGTAGTCGCGGTTAAACACGGAATCCACAATCATTTTGCCGAAGCCGGGAATGGTGAAGACCTGTTCGGTCAGCACCGCGCCGCCCAGCAGTTCGCCAAACAGCAGCGTGGTTAAGGTAATCACCGGCACCAGCGCGTTGCGAAACGCGTGCTTAAGGATGACGCGTTTTGGCAGCAGGCCTTTGGCGCGGGCGGTACGGATGTAGTCAGCCTTCAGCACGGCAATCATCGAGGCCCTGGTATGGCGCATTAACGTAGCCGCAAGCCCCGTTCCCAGCACCAGCGCGGGCAGCAGCAGCGTGCGCAGGTTCTGCAAAGCATCCTCGCTAAAGGGCACAAAGCCGGAGGCGGGCAGCCACTGAAGATTGACCGAAAAGATAAGGATCAGCAGGATGCCGAGCCAGAAATGCGGCACCGAAATCCCCGAGATCGCCACGAAGTTCGTCCCGTGGTCAACCCAGCTGTTTTTATGCACCGCCGCCACGATCCCCATGCTGATGCCCACCAGCAGCGCGATAACCATCGCCAGCAGCGACAGCTCGAGCGTAACCGGCAGCTTGCTGGCGATCAGCGCGGTGACCGGCTCATGCGTGCGCAGGGACATGCCCAGATCGCCCTGCAGAGCGTTGGTCAGCCAGTGAAAATACTGCAGCGGGATCGGATCGTTCAGGTGCAGCTCGTCGCGTAGCTGGGCGATCACCGCCGGATCGCGCTCTTCGCCCGCCATGGCGATCAGCGGATCGCCCGGCAGAAGCTTTTGCAGGCCGAAGACCATGACGCTGACGATAAGCAGCGTCGGAATGGCCAGCAGCAGGCGTTTGCATATCAGTTCCAGCATGATGCCTCCAGGCCGCTGCGGGTTAAGGGGCCAGCGTTAAGCCGGCCAGACGCACGATGCCGTCCGGGTACGGCTTAAAGCCCTGCACTTTTTTGTTCAGCCCGAAGATGCGCGGCTCGAAGTAAAGGTAGGCGATGGGCATATCGGTTTGCAGCTGCTGCACCACTTTGTCGTACAGCGCCTGGCGGGTAGCCTGGTCGTTGCTCCGGCGGGCCTGTAGCAGCCATTCATCCACCTGCGGGTTGCTGTAGCGCCCGTCGTTAAGGTTGCCTTTGCTGTTGATAAACGCGAACAGGCTGCCGTCCGGATCCGGGCGGCCAGACCAGCCGGAAAGGCTCAGCTGATAATCCCCGCTCTGCTGGCGATCCAGTAGCGTGGCGAACTCGGTCATTTGCAGGTTGAGATTAAAGCCCGCCTCGGCGGTCATCGCCTGCAGCACCTGGCCCACCTGCTGAGAGGTCGGGTTGTTCGGCACCAGCAGCGACACGTTCAGCGGCCCGTTGACGCCCGCCTCTTTGAGCAGCGCTTTCGATTTCTCTACGTCGCGCGGCGCGACGGGCAGCTTCACGTGGTAAGGGCTAACGGTGGACAGCCCCTGGTTTGAGGGCGCATACAGCCCTTCGAACACCACCTGGTTGAGCGCGTCACGGTCGATGGCGAGGGAGAAAGCCTCGCGCACGCGGGCGTCTTTAAACGGATCGTTAGCCGGCACTTTGCCGTTGTTGATATTAAAGGTGATGCCCTGATAGCCAAGGCCGGTGACTTTGGCGAGGCTCAGCCGGCTATCGGGCCTCCACGGTTTTCACGTCGCTTGCGGCAATGCCTTCGGTGACGTCAAGGTCGCCGGCGCGCAGGTTGGCCAGGCGAACGGAGGCGTCAGGAATCGGCAGAAATATCACTTTATCGAAGTGGTAGGCGCCTTTGTTCCAGTAGTTTTCAAAGCGCTTGAGCACGATGCGGTCCTGGGACACGCGGCTTTCGAACTGGTAAGGGCCGGAGCAAACCGGATGCGCGGCGAAATCGGGCCTGGTTGCCGCTTTCGGCGCCATCATCGCGCCCGCGCGGTCGGTAAGCTGGCTGAGCAATGCCGCATCAGGCGATTTCAGATGCAGCACCACCTGCGTGGGGCTTTTCACCTCCACGGACTCAACGGAGGACAGGTCGCTTTTGCGCAGCGAGCCCGGCATGGTCATGGCGCGATCCAGGTTGTACTTCACCGCTTCGGCATCGAATTTTTCGCCGTCGTGGAAGGTCACGCCTTCGCGCAGGTTCAGCGTCAGCGTCTTGCCCTCGTCGCTCCACGCCCAGTCCTTCGCCAGCCCCGGCACCACCTGCAGGTTTTCGTCCACGTCCACCAGGCGGTCGCACATGGCGGCAAAGACAAAGCGCCCGTAGTAGGTGCGCGCCTGATGGGGATCGAGCATGTCCGGGTCGGCACCCAAACCGACGCGCAGCACGCTTTCGGCATACGTCTGGGCGCTGGCGCCCAGCAACAGCACGCTTCCCAGCGCGCCCACCACTGCTTTATGCAATTTCATCGTCGTTCTTCTCCAGAGGGGTCAGGATTGTTGAGATGCCGCCTGTTCAAACAGCGCGCGGCGACGCAAGAAAGCGCCTGAAGGCGGCGCAAGATAAATAACGCTGCGGTCGCGGTTGATCTCCTGCCAGCGATGGCAGGCCACCTGACGTCCGCCGTCCAGCACCTGCATGATTGGCTCGCGCTGCGTGCATTCTTCATTAGCGTGCGGGCAACGGGTGTGGAAACGGCAGCCGCCCGGAGGGTCGGAAGGATTCGGTAAGTCGCCCTGCAGTAAAGGAGCCTGCCGCGGCGCGCCGGGCTGCATGCGGGGAGCCGAAGCGATCAGCGCCTGGGTATAGGGATGCAGGGGCGCATCAAAAATGTCATCGACGTGGGCCAGCTCGACAATCTGGCCGAGATACATCACCGCCACGCGGTCGCTCATATGGCGAATCACCGCCAGCCCGTGGGCGACGATAATCATCGTCAGGCCGAACTGCTCCTTGAGGCTCTCCAGCAGGTTCACCACCTGCGCCTGCACGGAGACGTCCAGCGCCGAAACCGGCTCATCGCCCAGCAGCAGCTTCGGGCCGGAGGCCAGCGCGCGGGCAATGCCGATACGCTGGCGCTGGCCGCCGGAAAATTCGTGCGGATAGCGCCGGGCCCAGGCCGCGGGCAGGCCCACCGTTTTCAACAGCTCGGCCACGCGGTGCGTGCGGTCCGCCTTGCTCATGTTCTGGTGCAGCCACAGCGGCTCGCCCACGATGTCTTCAACCGTCATGCGCGGGTTGAGCGAGGCAAAGGGGTCCTGAAAGATGATTTGCAGCTCGCGGCGCAGCTGGTTCAGGCGCGCGGCGTTCACCCGGGTAATCTCTTCGCCCTGATAAAAAACCTGTCCCTGGGTCGGGGCCAGCAGGCGCAGCAGCAGCCGGCCGAGGGTGGATTTCCCCGAGCCGGACTCGCCGACGATCGCCAGCGTTTCACCCGGCCAGACTTTTAGCGAAATGCGATCCACCGCCGTTACCTGCGTGTTGCGGGCGAACAGGCGCTTTGGCCCGGCAAAGGCTTTGCTTAATTCGAGACATTCAAGAATCGGCGTCGTCATGCGATTTCTCCCAGCGCGATGTGCTGTTCAAGAGGCGCCCGGAAGCAGGCGACCTGGTGATGGGGCCCCATGTTTTGCAGCGCGGGCTTGTGCTGGTGACAGCGGGTTTCGGCAAAGGGGCAGCGGGTGGCGAAGCGGCAGCCTTTCGGCATCGCCTCCGGCAAAGGAACGGAGCCGGGGATGGTGGCAAGCGCGCCCTTGCGTGCGCCCAGCGAAGGAATAGACGCCATCAGGCCGATGGTGTAAGGGTGCTGCGGATCGGCAAAAATCGTCTCCACGCTGCCGCTTTCCACCACCTGCCCGGCATACATCACGGCGACGTGCTGGGCGACTTCCGCTACCACTCCCAGATCGTGGGTGATCATCAGCACCGCCGTGCCGGTTTCTTCTTTCAGGGTATTGAGCAGGGAGAGGATCTGCGCCTGGATAGTGACGTCGAGCGCGGTGGTCGGCTCATCGGCAATCAGCAGCTGCGGATGGTTGATCAGCGCCATGGCGATCATCACGCGCTGGCGCATGCCGCCGGAAAGCTGATGTGGATATGCCTTCAGGCGCATGGCCGCGGCCGGGATCTGTACTTTTTCAAGGATCGCCTGCGCCGCGGCCATCGCTTCACGGCGGTTCACTTTGCGATGGCGCATTACCGCTTCGCTCAGCTGATCGCCCAGCGTAAAGGCCGGGTTCAGCGAGGTCATCGGCTCCTGGAAAATCATCGCCAGCTGGTTGCCGCGAATATCCGCGTATTCACGGGGCGACAGGCTGCGCAGATCGTAATGGTTGAACTGCATCTCCCCGCTGACGATCTGCGCGCTGGCCGGCAGCAGGCCCATCAGCGCAAGCGACGTAATGCTTTTGCCGCAGCCGGACTCCCCCACCAGCGCCAGCGTTTCCCCGGCTTTGAGCGTCAGGGTGATGCCGTCCAGCACGCTGACCGGCGAGCCGCTAAATTTTACGTTCAGGTTGCGCAGACGCAGGACCGGCGCCGGCGGATTCAGAGGGATCGTCGTCATAGGCTGGTGCTTTCCTGATGGTTGATGGCCTGAATAAGCGCCTGCTGCAAATCAAGCAGGTGTTCGTGCATCGCGGCGGCCCGCTTCCACGGGCTGGCGCGCGGCAATATGTTTGAGGATGTTCTGGTGATGATCGTCATAGCGGGTGACGCGTGCGGGCGTGCGGGCAAGCTCGCGCAGGTGCTGCCAGCTCGGCTCGCGGCGCACGGCATCGATGGCGTCGAACAGGCCGAGCATCAGGCGGTTGCCGGCGGCCTCGGCAATGGCGCGGTGAAAGGCGCTGTCCCACAGCTCGTTGAGATCCGGGTCGCTCGGGCTGACCTGTTCGATGCGCTCAATCAGGCGCGCCATGAGGGCGATTTGCTCCCCGGTGGCGCGTAACGCCGCGAGGCGGGCAAGTCCAGGCTCAAGCTGGAGGCGCGCTTCCATCACCTCATGCAGATTGGTTTGCTGCAGCAGGCCCTGCAGTGCCAGAGGCTCCACGGGAGCGGCAGGGCCGATAAAAGTGCCTTTACCCTGCTTGCGCCAGATGCGCCCTTCTTCTTCCAGCACGTCCAGCGCGCGGCGGATTTCACGGCGTCCGACGCCCAGGCGTTCGCTCAGCTCGCGCTCGGTCGGTAACGAAATCCCCGGCGTTGATTCATGGGTGTGGATCAACGCACGCAGCTGTTCTAACGCGGAACTGGAATTTGCCAGAAACCGGGAGGTTTTTGTCATGCGGTTGCCTGCTATCGTCGGGTCATAAATTTTATTTATATTTCTTAAACAATAAGTTATGAGCCGCAGGCCCAATGCTTATCCTGCTAATGACTTGCAATACTCGAACCAATTTCTGAATGGTTCGCAAAAAACCCGGCGAGAAAATTTAACTCATTAATTTTGTTGCATAAAAAATTAATAGTATTGGTTCAATATGCATAGAGCGCGGTTTAACCCGCGCGGAAAATGCACAACAATAGTGCAAATAACGCACCATGGTTGTGCATTTGTTAATTTAATGGTTCAAGATGATGCACACTTGTTTATTAAATGTTAAATACCACCGCGCGATCGCAGAGATCGCGCAGCGGTATCCAAAAACTCTGGAGAAAAGACTCAGGAGGCTTCGGGTAAACGACGGCGTGACGGACGTAACCGGGAATTGAAGAGGATATTGAGCGTAAAAGCCGCAAGGCAGGTAGCGCTGATGCCTGAATGCAGCAGCGTGTGCACCCAGTCGGGGAACCGATCGTAGAAGGTCGGCATCACAATCGGGATCATGCCGAACGCCAGCGCGGTGGCGACCACCACCAGGTTCATATTCTCCCTGTAGTCCACTTTTGCCAGCGTGCGGATACCGCTTGCCGCCACGGAACCAAACAGCACGACGCCCGCGCCGCCCAGCACCGGCATCGGAATGCAGGCGATAATCCGCCCCAGCACCGGCAGCAAACCCAGCGCCACGAGAACCATCCCGCCCGCGCTTACCACAAAGCGGCTTTTAATGCCCGTCAGGGCAACCAGGCCGATGTTCTGCGCGAAGGCGCTTTGCGGAAACGAGTTGAATAGCGGGGCGATGGCGCTGGTGAGCATATCGGCGCGCAGACCGTTAGCGATGCGCTTACCGCTTACCTCCGTGCCGACGATTTCGCCAATCGCCATCAGCCCGGCGGTGGTTTCGGTCAGCAGCACCAGGACTATCAAAAACATTGAAAGGATCGCCGCCCCGTCAAAAACGGGCGCGCCGAAGGCAAAGATCGTCGGCATGGCCACCCAGTCGCCCTGCGTCACGCCGCTGAAATCCGCTTTCCCGGTCGCTACCGCCGCCAGGGTGCCGATGACCATTGCCGCCAGCACCGCAATGCGCGTTACGCTGCCGCGCCCGAGGCGGTTAAGCAGCAGAATCACGCCAAGGGTCAATGCCGCAAGGCCGATATTCGCAGGCGATCCCCAGTCCGCCGCCTTCATATTGCCGCCCATCGCCCAGCGCGCGGCAACCGGCATCAGCGACAGGCCGATAACGGTGATCACGCAGCCGGTCACCACCGGCGGGAAAAAGCGAATAATCTGGGCGAAAAAGGGCGTGATCAGCAGGCCAAGCAGGGACGAGGCGATAACCGCGCCAAACACCACCGGCAGCCCGCCGCCGGTCACCAACGTCACCATCGTGGCCACGCCCGCGAAGGAGACGCCCTGCACCAGCGGCAAACGCGAGCCGAAAAAAGGAATGCCAAGCGACTGAAGCAGGGTCGACAGCCCGCTGATAAACAAGGCGGCGGTGACCAGCAGGCCGATATCAGCCGCGTCCAGCCCCGCGGCGCTGCCGATAATCAGCGGCGGGGCGATGATGCCGCCGTACATCGTCAGCACATGCTGTAGTCCCCAGGCAAAGCTTTTCACCGCCGGGTAACGCTGGTCTTCCGGGCGCGCGCAGGCGCTATTATTCTGTTTCATGCAGCCCTTCCGTTTGTGAGTGAATTCAACTGCCGCGATAGGTTGACCACGACCAGGGGGAAATCAGAAACGGCAGGTGATAGTGTCCGCCGCTTTCAGGAATAACGAAATCAATCTGCGCCGTGGGATACAGCGTTTCGCGCAGCGTGGCCGCAAAATAAAGGCCGATTTCCGCCGTCAGGCGATAGCGCCCCGCAGCCAGCGGAGCGGAAACGAGATCTTTTAAACGCCCGTCGGCATCCGTCTGCCCTTCGCCAATGATTTCCCAGCCGTCGGCAAACTGATATTCAAGACGGATGGCAACCCCGACGGCGGGCTTGCCAAGGGCGGTATCTAACACGTGGGTGCTAAGCTTGCTCATCGGGCAAAGACTCCTTCAAGACGCAGCAAGGTAATCTGACGCAGCTGTTCGAGCGCCTCGGTTTCCTCCCGCTCGGGTGAATTTTTCAAACGGCGATGCAGCTCCGCGAGGATCTCTTCCCCGCTGCGGCCTTTGGCGCGAATTAAAAACACGCGCCCGAAGCGGGCTTCGTATTCGCGGTTTCCCCTGGCCAACGCGAGCGCTAAGGCGTCATTTTGGGTATTGACCGCCGCCTGCTCGCCGCGGGAAAGCGACGCTTCCCGGCTGCCGCCCTGCGCTTTTTCGCCAATGCGGGGATGCGCGGCAAGCGCGCGGCGCAGATCGTTGCCATCCCAGCCATGGCTGAGCTGCGCGGCTCTTGCTAACAGCGCGTTTAGCGAATCGTAAGGGCGGGCCGCCGCAACGCCTTTTGCCCATTCCGGCAGGGCAACGCATGGCGCAATCAAATCAAGCGCATCGGTTTCTGTGCCAAGATTAAACGCCTCAAGGGGCGAGCGGGCCAGATGAACAACCGCCTGCGTATAGGCCTGTACGGCCAGCGCCACGTCCGCGGCGATAACGGACTCCGCCGGATGATGGCTAATGCCGCGGTCGCAGCGGACAAACAGCATGCCCACCGGCCAGCGTTCCGCGATAGCGATAGCGTCGTGCCCCGCGCCGCTCGGCAGCGACAGGCTTCTTCCCTGCACGGCCCTCCACCGAGGCGCTTAATTTTCTTTGCAGCGCGGCATCGCATGGCGTGGCGGGAATGGCATAGTAGGTTTCGGCGCTGAATGACACGCCGCGACGCGCCGCAATGCTTTCTCCTTCCCGCAGCAGCAGCCCGAACAGGGTTTCAAGGCTGTCATCCTGCGGGCTGCGGATATCCAGGGTGAGATGCGCATCGCCCGGAATCACGTTTACCGCCCCCGGCGCGCACTGCAGCGTGCCGACGGTGGCGACCAAATCCGGCCCCTGCTCGCGCGTGGCGCTCTCGATAAAGGTCATCCATTCCGCGGCGGCGGCCAGCGCGTCTTTGCGAAGGGACATCGGCACGGTTCCGGCGTGTCCTGCCTCGCCGCTAAACCGGCAGTTTAAACGGCGGGCGCCGTTAATGGCCGTGACCACGCCGAGGGCTAGATTTTCCCGCTCCAGCACCGGCCCCTGCTCAATGTGCAGCTCCAGATAGGCGCTGAACGCCTCCGGCTGGCGGGCCGCATGGCCGATACGCGAAGGGTCCAGGCCGGCGTTGAGCAGCGCCTGCGCTACGCTAATCCCCGCCGCATCTTCACAGGCAAGCCAGCTTTCCGGCCAGCCACCGGTTACTCCCCGGCTCCCCAATAGCGTGATGCCAAAACGCGTGCCTTCCTCATCGCCGAAGCCGACGATTTCTACCGCCTGCTCCAGCTGCAGGCCGTGCTGGTAAAGAAAGGCGACGACCTCAAGCGCGCTCAGCACGCCTAACATGCCGTCGTAGCGTCCGGCGTTGCGTACGGTATCGAGGTGCGAACCAAGCAAAATGGCGGGCGCGCCTTCGGTCGAGCCTTCGTAGCGGCCGCAGATATTGCCCACGGCGTCCTGCCAGGTGGTCATGCCGATCTGCTCCATCCAGCCGGCAACCAGATGGTTCGCGCGTAAATGCTCCGGCGAGAGGTAAACGCGCGTCAGCGCGTCCGGCGTTTCGCTTATTGCCGCAAGCTCATCGGCGCGCCGCATCACGCGCCGGGCGGCGGCGTCCGCCTCGGCGGCGTTCATCGTAAGTCTGACCATCAGCGGCTTTCCTGTGCGTAAAGGTTCCACGCCGCCTGCATGGCTGCCCCCTGCGTGGTTTTAAAACCAAGGCGGTTCAGCACGGCCTCCAGCGCCGTCAGCGTCTGCAGCACGCAGTCCTTGCGGGCGTTGTAGCCCATGGTGCCGATACGCCAGATTTTGCCCTGCAGCGGGCCGAAGGAGGTGCCGATTTCGATATGGAAATCTTCCAGCAGCAGCCTGCGAACCTCTTCGCCATTTACCGCAGACGGGATCACCACGCCCAGGACGTTGTTCATTTTGTGCCGCAGGTCGCCGAAGGTTTCCAGCCCCATGCCCTGAATCCCGGCGACTAACGCCCGGCCGTGCAGCTGGTGGCGGGCAATGCCCTGCTCCAGCCCTTCTTCCAGCAGCACGCGCGCGCATTCGCGGGCGGCGAATAACATGCTGGTGGCTTCGGTATGGTGGTTCAGGCGCTCCGGCCCCCAGTAATCCATCACCATGCCGAGGTCGAAATAGTTGGAGTAGATCATTTCGTCGTCGCCGTCCTGATGCAAAGCGGTGCGAATGCCCTCCTCCACGCATTTGCGGCGGCGGATCGCCTCTTCCATTTTCGGGCTAATGGTAATCGGCGAGCTGCCGGACGGGCCGCCAAGGCACTTCTGTAACCCGGCGGACACCGCGTCCAGCCCCCAGGCGTCGGTTTCCAGCGCGTTGCCGCCAAACGAGGCGGTGGCGTCCGTATAAAACAGCACATCGTGACGGCGACAAATCTCGCCCAGCTCCGCCAGCGGCTGCAGCATGGTCGTCGAGGTGTCGCCCTGCACCGTCAGCAGCAGGCGCGGCCTGACGGTTTTGATGGCATCCTCAATGCGGTCCGGCGTAAAGACCTCTCCCCACGGCGCTTCGATGGTATGCACCTCCGCGCGGCAGCGGCGGGCGATTTCACACAATAAATGGCCAAAGCGGCCAAACACCGGCACCAGCACTTTATCGCCGGGACGAATAGCGGAAAGCAGAATCGCTTCGATACCCGCACGGGAAGTGCCGTCCACCAGCAGGGTCCAGCGGTTCTGCGTGCGGAACGCTTCGCGGTACAGCACCATCACTTCATTCATATAGCCCGTCATCGCCGGGTCGTACTGCCCGATCAGCTGGCTGGCCATGGCGCGCAGCACGCGCGGGTCGGCGTTGATCGGCCCCGGCCCCATTAGCAGGCGGTGCGGCGGGTTAATCTGTGAATAAGCCTGGATATCGAACATGGCGGTTCCTTTTACTCTGCTTGAAACAAAAGATTCTTAATGAAAGGTTTTGCAACTAATGTGCCAGCCAGGGATAAAGGCGGCAAGGCAGGAAAAACGGATTTACAGGGCGTTCAGGCGACGGCGCCGCCTGAGGATAAAAAGAGTATGAACCAGAATGGTTCACTGCGGATGTGCAAACGCACCGCCGCGGTGCGCTAGCGCTGCTCTAACTCTTCCAGCTCGTTATACAGCTCGGCGATGTGATGGATACGCTGGCGGCCGGTGGCGAGCGCTTCATGCAGCACCGCATTAGACAGCAGGTTAACCAGGCTCATGGCGCTGCTGTAGCTGTCGAAGGCCGACACGCTTTCCAGCGGCGCGGCGAGGTGCCAGCTGGCAAGCGACGCCAGGCCCGACGCCTGCGTCTCGCTCATCACCAGCAGCGGAATGCCCCGCTCATGCAGATTAGCCAGCAGCGGCCTGATGATGCGCGGGCGGCGGCGGAACGCTATCGCCACCACGCAATCGCGCTCGCTGATGTCCACCAGCTCTTCCGCCAGCGTCTGGCCCGGCTGGGGGAGCAGATACACATCGCTGCGGCTTTGCAAAAGCTGCTGGCGCAGGTGCGTCGCTACCGGCCAGGAATTGCGCAGGCCGATAATAAAAATGCGCCTGGCGTTTACCAGCGCCGAAACGGTGGCCGCAAACTGCTGCGCATCCAGCGCGTTCACCCAGTGGGTTAAGTTCGCCATCTCCTGTTTGTAGTGCCGCGCCAGCAGCGTATTGCCCTGCACCGCGTCCCGGTTTTCCGTCAGCGGCATGCCGCTTTGGCGCAGGGTGCGCAGCTCATCGCGCATATCTTTGTAACGATCGTAGCCCAGGCGTTTAAACAGGCGGCTTACCGTCGCTTTTGATACGCCCGAAAGACGCGCCAGCTCGGCGCTGTTATAGCTAATCAGGTCATCGAAATGATCGACGATAAATGCCGCAACCCTTTGTTCCTGAGGAGAAAGGTGTTCGTAGGCGGCGCGCAGCCGCTCATCTAACTGTTTCATGGCGATCCCTGTAACTTTTGTTTCATGCGAGCCTGACACACCGCAACGATCCTCGTCAACCTGGAACATCTCTTGCTTGGGTTAACGCCACGCCCCGAACCGAAGAGAAAAAAGATGATGCAAAGTAATATGGCTCCCTCGGGTATGGCGGTAACGCCGCACCACCTCGCCAGTGAAACGGCGCTTTCCGTATTACGGCACGGCGGAGACGCCATCGAAGCCATGGTGGCGGCGGCCGCGACCATCGCGGTGGTTTATCCGCATATGAACGGCATTGGCGGCGATGGATTCTGGCTTATCGTGCCGCCAGAAGGCGAGCCCGTGGCCATTGACGCCAGCGGCGCTGCGGGATCGCTCGCAACTTTTGATTTTTATGCCGGGGAGCGGGTTATTCCTCACCGCGGGCCGAAGTCTGCCCTGACCGTGCCCGGTACGCTCAGCGGCTGGCAGGAGGCGCTGAAGGTTTCCGCGCAGCTGGGAGGCGGCCGTCTGCCGCTTTCCCGGCTGCTGGCCGACGCCATTCGCTACGCCGCCGACGGCATCCCCGTTACGCGGTCCCAGGCGAAGGCCACGCACGATAAATACGACGAGCTGGTCAACATCCCCGGTTTTGCGCAGACGTTTTTATCGCGCGGAGAAATTCCACGGGCGGGCAGCCGCTTTACGCAGCCAAAACTGGCAGAGACATTGGCCCGTCTCACCGTCGAAGGGCTGGAGAGCTTTTACCGCGGCCCGCTGGCGGCGCTGATGGCGGAAGAACTTCAAGAGCTGGGCATGCCGATAACCTATCAGGATCTTGCCGCCCAGCGCGCAAAACGGCGTATTCCTCTGCATCTGAGCCACCAGCAGGGCGATATTTATAATATGACGCCGCCGACCCAGGGGCTGGTTTCGCTGGCGATTCTCGGCATCACCGATAATTTAGCCATGGCGGACGCCGACGAGGCGCAAACCGTTCACCGCATTGTGGAAGCCACCAAAAAAGCCTTCGCGCTTCGCGATCGCTACATCACCGATCCGCGTCATATCACCACCTCCATTCAGAGCCTTTTGGAGCCGGAACCGCTCGCGGCGCTCGCCGCAGACATCGACGATGGCCAGGCCGCGGCCTGGGGAACCGGCAAAGGTCCGGGCGACACGGTATGGATGGGCGTGATTGATAATAGCGGGCTGGCGGTGTCGTTTATCCAGAGCATCTACCACGAATTCGGCAGCGGCGTGGTACTGCCGAAAAGCGGCGTGCTGTGGCAAAACCGCGGCGCGGCCTTCAGCCTCGATCCCGGGCATCTGCTCGCGCTTGCTCCCGGCAAACAACCTTTTCACACGCTGAATCCTGCGGCGGCACGTCTCGCCGACGGTCGCACTATGGTTTACGGCTCAATGGGCGGCGACGGACAGCCGCAAACCCAGGCGGCGATTTTTACCCGGCACGTAGTACAGGGTATGCCGCTGCAGGAAGCGGTGAGCGCCCCGCGCTGGCTGCTCGGCAGAACCTGGGGCCAGGCGTCCGACAGCCTGAAGCTGGAAGGCCGATTCAACGAACAAACTTTCGCAACGCTTCGCAGTCTGGGTCACGAAGTTGAAGCGCTGCCCGATTTTAGCGAAGCGGTTGGGCACGCGGGCGCCATTGTGCGCCACACCAACGGTATGCTCGAAGGAGCCTACGATCCCCGCAGCAACGGCAGCGCCGCCGGATTTTAAGGAGCTAACTATGTCTCAATCCTTCGACTGGTCCACCTACATCAGCCTGATGGAGCAACTGCTGGACGTTCCCTTAAACGACGAACGTCGCGAAGAGCTGGCGGTGCAGCTCGCCCGCATTGCCGCCATGGCCGGGCCGCTGCTGGCCTTCGAGCTGCCGCAGCGCCAGGAAGTCGCCGGGGTCTATAAGCTATGAACCTATTGTCGATCCGCGAGATACAGCAGGGCCTGGCGCAGGGAAGCTTTTCAGCCCGTGAGCTCGCCCAGCGTTCTTTAGCCGCCATCGAGCAGGCTAACCCGTCGGTCAACGCTTTTACCGCCCTGACGCCGAAGCGCATGCTGGATGAAGCCGCTGCTATTGACCGGTTGCGGGCGCGGGGCGAAACCCTGCCGCCGCTGGCGGGCGTGCCCTATGCGGTAAAAAACCTGTTTGATATTCAGGGAATGACGACGCTTGCCGGGGCGGAATTATTCAGCAACGATCCCCCGGCCGCGGCGGATGCCTTTGCCATTCGCCAGCTGCAGGCGGCCGGCGCGACCTTAGCCGGCGCGCTGAATATGGACGCTTATGCCTACGGCTTCACCACGGAAAACAGCTATTACGGCGCGACGCGCAATCCCCGGGATCTTTCCAGAATCGCCGGCGGCTCTTCCGGCGGTTCGGCGGCGGCCGTCGCGGCGGGGTTAGTCAGCTTTACGCTGGGCACCGATACTAACGGTTCGATCCGTGTTCCTGCCTCGCTGTGCGGCGTGCTGGGCTTAAAGCCCACCTTTGGCCGGCTTTCCCGCAGCGGCAGCCAGCCGTTTGTCGCAAGCCTCGATCATATCGGCCCGCTGGCGCGCAGCGTTGACGACCTTGCGCTGGTTTACGACGCCCTTCAGGGCGCCGATAGCGCAGACGGTTTTCAGGCCGCGCGTCCAGCGGAACCGGCGGCTGGCAAGCTGACGGACGCAGGCGGCTTGCGCTGCGCGGTGCTCGGCGGCTTTTTTGAAACCTGGTGCGACAGCGTGGCGAAAAATGCCGTTGCAACCGTTGCCGGAGCGCTTAAAGCCGAGGAAAGCATTACCTTGCCGCAAGCCGAACTGGCGCGCTCCGCGGCCTTTGTGCTGACCGCGGCCGAAGGAGGCAACCATTATCTGCCCGCGCTGCGCGCCCGGGCGGAACGCTTCGAGCTTAATTCCCGCGAGCGCCTGTTAGCCGGGGCGATGACGCCCTCGGCATGGTACACTCAGGCACAGCGTTTCCGCGCCTGGTTCCGCGACCAGACTCTGCCACTCTTCGATCGGTTTGACGTATTAATCGCACCCGCAACGCCGGGCTGCGCGTCTTTTATCGGTCAACAGACGATGCAAATCAACGGCGTAGATCTGCCGGTGAAAGCCAGTATGGGAATGCTCGCCCAGCCGATTTCATTTCTGGGTTTACCGGTGGTCACGGTGCCTTTAGCGGGCGCCGGCGGCCTGCCCGTCGGCATACAGCTCATCGCCGCGCCCTGGCGTGAAGAGGTGTGCCTGCGCGCTGCCCGACTGCTTGAATTGCAGGGAATCCTTGATGTGAAGGTGAATTAAATGACGCGTGACAATATTGACCGTCCGGCCATTCTTAACGAGGTGCGGGCGGCGTTTTATCGCTATGAGCAGGCATTGATTAGCAATGATATCGCCGTGCTGGACGAGCTTTTCTGGGACGACGCCCGCACCGTTCGCTACGGCGTGACGGAGAATCTGTACGGCATCGAGCAGATTCGCGCCTTCCGCACGGCCCGCTCGTCGCAGGGGCTGGAAAGGCTGCTGGATAACACCACCATCACCACCTACGGCGATGATATGGCGGTGGCGAGCACCGAGTTTACCCGCGACGGCAGCGAAAGAATCGGCCGCCAGATGCAAACGTGGGTGAAATTCCCCTACGGCTGGCGCATCGTGGCGGCGCATGTCAGTTTGATGGGGTAATCATTCACCGCAGCAGTCGGATGGCGCTGCGCTTATCCGACCTGCAAATCCCGCTAAACTCTACCTGCCGTTGAACGGATGCGTCCGCGCCCAATGCTGCGCGATATCCTGCCGACGGCAAATCCACGCGTCGTCAAACTGCTGCACATAATCCAGAAAACGCTGCAAAGCGCGAAAGCGCCCCGGCCGGCCCAGCAGTCGGCAGTGCATGCCGATCGACATCATCTTCGGCGCGGTTTCGCCCTCTTCATACAGCACGTCGAAGCTGTCTTTCAGATAGGTATAAAACTGCTCGGCGGTGTTAAAACCCTGCGCGGTGGCGAAGCGCATGTCGTTGGCGTCAAGCGTATAGGGCACGATAAGGTGCGGCTTTACCGTACCGTCTTCGCAGGCCACTTCGCTCCAGAACGGCAGGTCGTCCCCGTAGTAGTCGCTGTCATAGAGAAAGCTGCCGTTTTCCGCCACCAGCCGCCGGGTGTTCGGGCTGTCGCGGCCGGTGTACCAGCCGAGCGGCTTGCTGCCGAACAGGTCGCTGAGGATTTCAATGGCCTGATGCATATGCTGGCGTTCGGTGGCGGCGTCCAGGTTTTGATAGTGGATCCAGCGCCAGCCGTGGCTGACGACGTCGTAATCCGCGGCCTTAATGGCTTCGACAATATCCGGATTGCGCGCCAGCGCCATGGCCACGCCGAATATGGTCATGGGCAGGCCGCGCTTTTGAAACTCGTTGTGGATGCGCCAGAAACCCGCGCGCGAGCCATATTCGTAGAGGGAATCCATCGACATATGGCGATCCGGGTAGCTGGCGGCGCCGATAATATCGGAAAGAAACTGCTCGGAGCCGCTGTCGCCGTGCAGCACGTGGTTCTCCGCGCCTTCTTCGAAGTTCAGCACGAACTGTACGGCGATACGGGCTTTGCCGGGCCACCGCGCGTGCGGCGGATTACCGGCGTAGCCTTTCATGTCACGAGGATAGTTTTCGGTAAAGTTATAGCTTTTTTTCGGTACGGCTTGCATGGTTCGATCCTTTCTCAGGGCCGAGCCCGAACATCAACTCAGCATGTCAAAACAGCCCGATAGCGGCTTTTTATTCGGATACGCGAGATCGCCGTATTTACTGGTGCCCAGGCCAAGAGCGATAAGGGATTCCACCATTTTTACCGCGGCGGTGACGCCGTCGATAACCGGCACGCCCAGCTCGGCCGTCAGCTCCCGCGCCAGGTTGGCCATTCCTCCGCAGCCCAGCACGATGGCTCCGCTGTTATCTTCCTTTATGGCCCGTATACAGCGCTCGCGCACCTTTTGCTGAGCAAGACCCGTGCCATCTTCTAAAGCCAGCACCGGCAGGTCGATGGCATGAAGCGCGGCGCAGTGGTGTTCAAAGCCGTACTGGCGCAGCAGATGCCGGGCGATGATCAAAGTGCGCGGCAAAGTGGTGACAACGGAAAAGCGCGTGGCAACCAGCGTAGCGGTATGCATGGCGGCCTCCGCAATACCGATAACCGGGCCGCTCGCCAGCTCACGCGCCGCCAGCAGGCCAGGATCGCCAAAGCAGGCGATCACGTGCCCGCTTACGCCCTGCTGTTTGCCAAGCTTGATTTGTTCCAGCACGCCGACGGCGGCGATAGCTTCGTCAAAATGCCCCTCGATAGACTCCACGCCCTGGGACGGACAAACCGCGATAATTTTGCTGGTCGCTGCGGCGACGCCGCGCGCCGCTTCGGCGATGGTGCGCGTCATCGCCGCGTTAGTGTTGGGATTGATAACCTGAATCAAATGTTGCGTCATGCTCGCTCCTGTTGGTGTCGTTGCCCCGTTTTACAGCCCCACTCCCGGGCACGCCTGCTTTTTTTGCACTGTGATAATGCACGTATTGCGCTTATAAAGCGCTATTAAGGCATCAGTAAGCGCTGCAAACCCATTTGTTCCTTAAAAATTGCAACCTGGCCTGGTTCATGCAACGAAAGTTGCAGACATTCCGTCCGCATCTGTTTTTCTAAAAGGAGCAGATTTCATGCCAAACATTGAACACAGCGCCACAGCCCTGCCAGAGAACCCAAACGCCGGTTACAGTCCACGCCTGTGTAACGACGATCTGGCGCCGACGCGCAGCCAGAGCTGGTCCTGGTACAATATTTTTTCTTTCTGGATGTCCGATGTGCACAGCATGGGCGGCTACGTGGTCGCCGCCAGCTTCTTCACCCTCGGGCTGGCGAGCTGGCAGGTGCTGCTTTGCCTGCTGGTGGGGATTTGCATCGTGCAGCTGTGCGCAAACCTGGTTGCCAAACCCAGCCAGATGGCCGGCGTGCCCTACGCGGTGATTTGCCGCCAGGCGTTTGGCGTATTCGGCGCGAATATCCCGGCGGTCATACGCGGGCTTATCGCCTTTGCCTGGTACGGCATACAAACCTGGCTTGCGGCCAACGCGTTGATGCTGGTGATACTGAAGTTCTGGCCGTCGCTTGCGCCGATGACCGCCGGACATTTCCTCGGCCTTTCGCATCTGGGCTGGGTTTGCTTCGGCATTATGTGGGTGCTTCAGGCCATGGTCTTCTGGCACGGTATGAACGCCATTAAGCGCTTTATAGATATCGCCGGGCCTGCGGTTTACGTAGTGATGATGGCGCTGGCCGGCTGGATTTTGTATCAAACCGGCTTCGAAGGGATTTCCTTTACCCTTGCCAGCAAGCAGCTCACCTCCGGCGAACAGGCGTGGCAAATGCTGACCGCAACCGCGCTGGTGGTTTCGTATTTCTCCGGGCCGCTGCTGAACTTCGGGGACTTCTCCCGCTACGGTAAAAGCATGAAGGAGATCCGCCGCGGCAACCGCTGGGGGCTGCCGTTTAACTTCCTGCTGTTCTCGATTGTCACCGTGGTTATCGTCTCCGGCACCCAGTCGCTGTTTGGCAAAATGATCACCGATCCTATCGAAACCGTAAGCCACGTGGGCAACAGCCTCGCCATGGCGATTGGCCTGCTGACGATGATCACCGCCACCATCGGCATTAATATCGTCGCCAACTTCGTGTCGCCCGCTTTCGATTTCTCTAACTGTTCGCCGCAGAAAATCAGCTTCCGCACCGGCGGGATGATCGCCGCGGTGGGTTCCGTGCTGCTCACGCCGTGGAACCTGTTTCAGTCGCCCGAGCTTATCCATTACACGCTCGACGTGCTGGGCTCCTTTATCGGACCACTGTTCGGCATTCTGCTGACCGACTTTTACATCATCAAGCGCAGCAAGGTCTATGTGGATGATTTATTCGATGACACGCCAAAGGGACGCTACTGGTATAAAAACGGCTTTAATCCAAAAGCGATTGTTGCGCTCGTGCCGTCCGTGGCAGCCTGCCTGACGATAAGCTTTATCCCTTCGCTGCATGAGGTGGCGAACTTCAGCTGGTTTATCGGCGCGTTTTTAAGCTCAGGCTGCTATCGCTGGCTGGCGCGCAGTGAAAAAGAGAGCGGCGCGGCGGGATACTCCGCACAGGTCGCGGTTTCGAAAGAACAGGTTTAAAACCACAGAAACGACAAAGGCCTGAATCATTGCTGATTCAGGCCTTTTGAATTGTGGCGGAACGGACGGGACTCGAACCCGCGACCCCCTGCGTGACAGGCAGGTATTCTAACCGACTGAACTACCGCTCCGCATTGTCCCCCGTCGGGAACGAAGCGGATATTACGGATTGCCCCGCATGCCGTCAACGGTTTTTCTTATAAAGTTAACCGGTTGCCGCAAAAATCGTCTGAATGCTGTTTTTTAAGCCGTTAGCTCAGCTTTCGGCTCGCCACAGGCAGCTTCCGCCCTTTTTCATGACCAGATCCAGCCGCGATTCGTGGGCGGCGATTTCTTCATCGCTGGCCTGAATAACGCGTAATCCCGTCGCGCTGCGCACCACGCGCTGAATGCCGTCGCCGCCCTGCTTTTGCTGAATATCGCCTTCCATGGAAAATTTCAGCGTCGTCTGGCCGCCGGTCATCATCAGATAGACATCGGCCAGAATCTGGGCATCGAGCAGCGCCCCGTGCAGGGTACGTTTGCTGTTGTCTATTTCGTAGCGTGAACACAGGGCGTCGAGGCTGTTGCGCTTGCCCGGGAACATCTTACGCGCCAGCGCCAGGCTATCGGTAACTTTACAGAAGGTGTCGGTTTTAGGGATATCGCGCTTAAGCATGGCGAACTCATAATCCATAAAGCCGATATCAAACGAGGCGTTGTGGATGACGAGTTCCGCGCCGCGAATATACTCCATGAACAAATCAGCAACCTGGTCGAAGGTTGGCTTATCCGCCAGGAATTCGTCAGCGATGCCGTGCACGCCAAAGGCTTCCGGGTCCACCAGCCGGTCGGGCTTCAGGTAGACGTGGAAGTTATTGCCGGTCAGGCGTCGGTTAATCACCTCAACCGCCCCGATTTCAATAATGCGATGGCCTTCGTAGTGAGCACCGATCTGGTTCATACCGGTGGTTTCCGTATCGAGGACGATCTGTCGTGTAATAGCTGTGCTCATAGCGCTCGTTTATGTCAGACTTGGCTTTTTAATCACAGGAAGTCTACCAGAGATGCGTAAACAGGTAGAAATTTTCACCGATGGATCTTGCCTCGGCAATCCCGGTCCGGGTGGGTATGGTGCCATTTTACGGTACAAACAGCATGAAAAAGTCTTCAGCGTTGGCTATCGTCTGACCACCAACAACCGCATGGAAATGATGGCGGCCATCGTCGCGCTTGAGGCGCTCATTGAGCCTTGCGACATCGTGCTCAGCACCGACAGCCAGTATGTGCGCCAGGGGATCACGCAGTGGATCCACAACTGGAAAAAGCGCGGCTGGAAAACCGCGGAGAAGAAACCGGTAAAAAACGTCGATTTATGGCAGCGCCTGGACGCGGCGCTTAGCGAGCACAACATCACCTGGGAGTGGGTAAAGGGCCACGCCGGCCACCCGGAAAACGAGCGCTGCGACGAACTGGCGCGCGCCGCGGCGTCGAACCCTACTCTTGAGGATGTTGGCTATCTACCGGACGCGAAGAGTTAACCCCTTCACGATACTGGCGCGTAGCGCCTACCGCCGAGCGAATTGGCGATTTCGCCTTGCGGTTTTTCAGCGGGTTTAACGTCAGCGGTAAAGTACGCTTACGCGCCACGATAACATGCATGCACCCTAAAGCCGGAAGGTGGGTGCTAAGCATTTTCCCGCCGTGTTTATGCCACGGCAAAACCTGAAAGCCTCGCTGATACACCACTTCGAAATTAAGCAAAGCCAGCCAGTCAAACTGGCGCATCGGCGTAAACATTCGGCTATTGTAGGGAATGCGTTTACGCAAGAAAGGAATGGTTTTTCCAAGGCCCAGTAAACTTATCGGGTTGAAGCTGCTGATGACGAGCCAGCCATCGTCGATCAATACGCGATCGGCCTCGCGCAGCAGGCCGTGCGGATCCGGGCTCCACGGCAGCGTATGGGCCAGCAGGCAGGCATCGACAGATTTCGCGGCGAAGGGCAAATGCAGCGGATCGGCGTTCACCTGCAGCTGCGCGCCCTGCGGCGCGACGTTCACCTGATGTGAAATAGCGCAGCCGCTGGTATCGATTTCCGCGCTCAGGTTGCCTATTTTAAGCAGGTGAAAGCCAAACATTTTGCCAAGCCACGGGCGCAGCTGATTTTCAAGCGCCTCGCGGTAGTATTCCCCCCAGGGCAATTGTCCCCAGTGATGCGGTGAAGTGAAATTGTCAGGTATCCTTGCCGGTTTCATCACTACCTTCTAATCGCTTTGCCAGGAGATTGAATTATGAATCTTAACAGTATTCCCGCCTTCCAGGATAACTACATCTGGGTGCTCAACGATGAACAGGGTAAATGCATCATTGTCGATCCCGGCGAAGCGGCGCCGGTGCTTAAAGCCATCGCCGAGCATCGCTGGCAGCCGGAGGCCATTTTACTCACCCATCACCATCACGACCACGTTGGCGGCGTGAAAGAACTTGTGCAAAAGTTCCCGGGCCTTGTGGTATACGGCCCCGAAGAGACGCTAGATAAGGGAACGAACCGGGTAGTAAATGAGGGAGATAAGGTCAATATTTTAGAGTATGAATTTAGTATAATTGCCACGCCGGGTCACACTTCAGGACACATCTCTTATTTTAGTTTTCCTTACCTTTTCTGCGGAGACACCATGTTTTCCGGAGGCTGCGGCAGGCTTTTCGAAGGCACGCCAGAACAAATGTATCAATCTTTTCAAAAGATTAACGCTTTACCCGCCGATACGTTAATTTGCTGTGCGCATGAGTACACTTTATCAAACATGCAATTTTCCTTAAGTATTTTGCCGGATGACGAAGAGTTAGTGCGATACTATCGAAAAGTTAAGGAGTTACGTGCAAAAAACCAATCAACGCTGCCGGGTTCTTTACAAACTGAGCGTAAAATTAATGTTTTTTTAAGAACACAAGATCCTGATCTAAAAGAAATAATTAAAAAAGAAACAAACTTGCAACAACCAGAGCAAATATTCGCATGGTTACGCGCAAAGAAAGACAGATTCTGAATTTTCTGGTTGTGTTGTCCGGCGGGCAAATGTATTCTTGCTCGTCTTTTAAGCAACCATTGACACACACATGAAGGCAAAAGCGATATTATTCGCCACTGTCTTGCTCGTGGGGTGCCAGGCGTCAAAGCATGACGCTAACATCCAACAGCATGCGCAGAGTCTGTCTGCGGCTGGTCAAGGTGAAGCAGGAAAGTACACTGGTCAAGCGGCTTCGACGCGATGGATGGACGATGGGACGTTCCTCGCGCAAGATCAGAACCTGTGGAACTTCATCGGCGACGAGCTAAAGATGGGGATACCGGAAAACAGCCGGATCCGCGAACAGAAACAGAACTACCTGAGAAATAAGAGCTATCTCCACGATGTAACATTACGGGCAGAGCCGTATATGTACTGGATTGCCGGGCAGATTAAGAAACGTAATATGCCGATGGAACTGGTACTACTACCCATAGTGGAGAGCGCTTTTGACCCCCACGCGACTTCTGGCGCAAATGCCGCTGGCATTTGGCAGATTATTCCAAGTACGGGGCGCAATTACGGTCTTAAGCAGACCAAAGCGTACGATGCACGCCGTGATGTAGTGGCTTCCACCACCGCAGCGCTGGATATGATGCAGCGTTTGAACAAAATGTTCGACGGCGACTGGTTACTCACCGTAGCCGCGTACAACAGCGGCGAAGGCCGTGTGATGAACGCGATTAAAGCGAACAAAGCCCGTGGTAAACCCACGGACTTCTGGTCGCTTTCGCTGCCGCGGGAAACCAGAATCTACGTGCCGAAGATGCTGGCGCTGGGAGATATTCTCAAGAATAGCCAGAAATACGGCGTGCGTCTGCCGACAACGGACGAAAGCCGCGCCCTGGCGCGGGTTGAGGTCCATAACCCGGTACAGTTGACTCAGGTTGCCGAAATGGCGGGCATACCGCTCACCACGCTGAAAACCTTTAACGCAGGGGTTAAAACCTCCAGCGTGGGCAAAAATCAGCGCTACGTGATGGTGCCGCAAAAGCATGCCGACCAGCTAAAAGCCTCGCTGGCCGCGGGTGAAATCGCCGCCGTCCAGCCGACGCTGATGGCCGATAACCGCAGCAGCGCGGGCGGCAGCAAATCTTATAAGGTTCGTTCAGGCGATACCCTGTCGAGCATTGCTTCGCGCTTAGGCGTGAGCACGAAGGATTTGCAAAGCTGGAACGGTATACGCGGCGCGCAAATCAAGGTGGGCCAAACGCTGAGCGTCAGAAATGACGGCGAGCGTTTAGCCAAAAATGACAGCATCACCTATCAGGTGCGCAAGGGCGACTCTTTGTCGAGTATCGCGAAACGTCACGGCGTGAACATTAAAGATGTTCTGCGCTGGAACGATGATACGGACAACCTGAAGCCAGGCGATCGGCTGACGCTTTTTGTCAACAACAGCGCCACGCCCGATACCTAATCGCTAAGCAAAAAAGGCACCTCGCAAGGTGCCTTTTTTATTGCCTCAGCTAAGACCTGACCGCCTCCAGCATCACAATATCGCTGGTAAAAGAACCGTCATCCTGCAGCTCAAAATAACGCTGAACCTCGTCAGAGGCGCTTTGCTGATAGGCGCGTATCGCCTCCGCCAGCACGGCGGGCGTTCTCATCCTCGCAATCCAGCTCGAAAACTCCAGAACCAGACGGTCACACAGCAGGTTTTGAGAAATAAGGCCCGCCTCATTAAACAAGCTCAGCCATTCACCGCTGGAGTAATTACGTACGTGTGAGGTGTCGCGCAGGGCCCTCGACCGTTTGCAGCCAGATATCCAGCACGGGATGGCCCGGAGACATTACGTCCATAAAGATGACGACGCCACCCGGCTTCAATACGCGACGGACCTCCCGCAGCGCCTTGCCCACGTCATGCCAGTGGTGCGCCGAGTAACGGCTAATCACAACATCAAATGACTCGTCGGCAAAGGGTAAGGCTTCGGCATAGCCTTGTCGGGTAGTGAGATTAGCCATGCCGCGGGAACGCGCCGCATCGCTAACTACCTCCAGCATCTGTCCGGAAAGATCGTAAGCTACCACTTCGTTCACCCGGCCTGCGGCAATGAAACTGGCGTGCCCCGCCCCGCATCCCATATCCAGCAGCCTGGCCTGCGGGAAAGCGGCCAGACGCGCGCTCAGACGCTCCAGATCGCGCCCTGCGGCATGCACCGCGCTTGTCAGATACGCGCCGGCCTGGGAGCCGAACTGCCGATCGACTTTGTCATGGTGAGATTGTGTTGTCATTGTATGTCCTTGCGTTTGAGTAAAAGAAAGGGCAGCACACGGGTCTGCCCAACGGCAGACCTGACTAACCTTACTTCAGCTCAGGTTTGCCGGGACGGAATTCAACTAGTAGAGGATTGTGGTCAGAGGCGCGGGTAACCAGCACCGAGGCTTCCGTAACGTTTAAACCACGGTAGAAAACGAAATCCAGCGGGCGGCCGAAAGCCTTGCGGCGATGATCGTCGGTAAAGCGAACTTCGCGCAGGGTCATTTCACGGGCGAAGCGGTAAAGCGCATTCATTCGCGGGCGGCTCCATGCGTTGAAATCGCCGGCCATGATTACCGGGCCGTTATGGTGGCCAATCTGATCGCCAATCGGACCGAGCTGTTTGCTGTAGACGTCCACGCCCAGGCTAAAATTCACGGCATGAATGTTTACCACCATTAACAGGCGCCCGTCAGGCAAAGGATAAACGGTAACTAAAGCGGACTTGGACAGACGCAGAATAGGTTCCCGCTCCCGCAGCGGACAACAATAAACGGGGTGCGCGGCAGAAAGCGTCATGACGCCGGAAGGGTGCTGCGGTAAGACAAAGGCCGGGACCTGATCGGCAGCCAGATAGTTGCTGGTCGCGAACGCCACCAGCTCAGGCGTGGTCTGCGCCTCTTGCAGCAGTACGAGATGAGCGTCTTTGCCAAAATTTTGCAGCACCGAAAGCCAGTCGGCTCGCTGCTGCTTAAAGATATTCCACACCAGCACGCGCAGTGCGCCTTCACCGGGCAGAGGAGCGCCGGGTGGCAATGCCTGGCCTATGGTCGCAAATGAGCCAGGCGGCAGAATGCGTTCTGCAGGCTGACCGGCGACATATCGCATGGCATAAGTATTTTTGCGCACGTTTGACTAACGACCTCGGTAACCAAAGAGCCCTCTGACTCAGGGCGGTCTTTCAGTTATAGGGGCTTTATTGCTGAGTTTCAATGACCATTACAAACTGTTGACGGATCAGAGCGTAACAAAACTTCACGCTCTGACCCTTTCAGCTAGCCAATAGCAGCTTCGGCTCGCTTATCAAGCCGCCCGCTCAGGCCGATTAACAGCAAAGCGCCCGCGACGATGATCGCGCCAATCCACGGCGTCTGGGCCAGGCCAAAACTCTGCACCGTCTGGCCGCCAATAACGGAACCTAACGCGATACCGATATTAAAAGCCGCGATGTTCAGGCCGGATGCGACATCTACGGCATTCGGCGTGTACTCTTCCGCTTTTTGCACAACGTAAACCTGCAGGCCCGGCACGTTGCCGAAAGCGAAGATGCCCATCACCAGAATCGTCGCCAGCGCCGCAATATGTGAACTGGCGGTGAACTGGAAGAGCAGCAATAACGCGGCCAGGGCAGCAAAGATAAACTTCAACGCGGGCACGGCCCCGTGTCGGTCAGCCAGCCTGCCACCCCAGATGTTGCCAATGGCGACGGACACGCCGTAGCCGAGCAGAATCCAGCTCACCGCCGCGGGAGAATATCCGGCAAGCTCCTGCATCATCGGAGCCAGGAAAGTAAAGGCGGTGAACACGCCGCCATAGCCAAGCGCCGTGATCGCGTAGATCATCAGCAGGCGCGGATGAGTCAGCACTTTAAGCTGCTCTTTCAGGCCCGCAACGGCGCGTAGCGGAATATTTTTCGGCACCAGAATCATGCTGCTGATAAGTGCGATAACACCGATAAAAGAAACGGCGAGGAAAGTTTCGCGCCAGCCAAAATGCTGGCCGATAAAGGTTCCTAACGGCACGCCTGTTACCAGCGCGACGGTCAGGCCGCCAAACATAATAGCAATCGCGGATGCGGCTTTTTCCTTTGCGACAAGGCTTGTGGCGATGGTGGAGCCGACGGAGAAGAACACGCCGTGCGCCAGGCCCGTCAGCAGGCGGGCAACGATCAGCGTTTCATAGTTCGGCGACAGCCAGGCCAGCAGGTTGCCCGCGGTGAACAGCGCCATCAGGCCTGTCAGCAGCCGTTTGCGTGGCAGTTTCGCCGTTAATGCGGTTAATACCGGCGCGCCAACGGCGACGCCCATCGCATAAATGGAAACTAACAGCCCGGCAGAGGGCAGTGAAATGGAAAGCTGGTCGGCTATCGTCGGGACCAGGCCCACGATAACAAACTCGGTAGTACCGATTGCAAACGCACTGATAGTCAGTGCCAGTAGCGCCAGAGGCATAATTTACTCCATAGCAGGTGTCTTTTGATGACACGCAGTATGGCCGGATGGTTAAATAACAAAAATATGCAAAATCTCAATATAATTTTGCCGCAGGAGCAATAATGAAAGCGACCTCTGAAGAGCTGGCGATTTTCGTCGCCGTGGTAGAAAGCGGCAGTTTCAGCCGGGCCGCGGAACAGCTCGGCCAGGCAAACTCGGCCGTAAGCCGCGCGGTGAAGAAGCTTGAGATGAAATTAGGCGTCAGCCTGCTCAACCGTACGACCCGACAGCTGAGCCTGACGGAGGAAGGCGAACGCTATTTTCGACGCGTGCAGCAGATCCTGCAGGAGATGGCCGCCGCAGAGAATGAGCTGATGGAAAGCCGCCAGACGCCACGGGGGCTGTTACGCATTGATGCGGCAACGCCGGTAATGCTGCATCTGCTGCTGCCGCTGATAAAGCCCTTCCGGGAGCGCTATCCTGAGATGACGCTTTCTCTAGTCTCCTCTGAAACATTCATCAACCTGATTGAACGTAAGGTAGATGTCGCTATACGCGCCGGGACATTAACGGATTCAAGCCTGCGGGCCAGGCCGTTGTTTGCCAGCTATCGTAAGATTATCGCTTCACCGGAGTATCTTGCGGAGTATGGAATGCCGGAGAGTACAGACGATCTTAAAGATCATATCTGTCTGGGATTTTCCGAGACGGCAAGCCTCAACCGCTGGCCAGTTGCGCAGGTTGATGGGCAGCTCTATGACATAACGCCGGGGATCGCCTCGAATAGCGGTGAAACGCTTAAGCAGCTTTGCCTGATGGGAAACGGGATTGCCTGTCTTTCTGACTATATGATTAATCAGGAAATTGCCGAAGGAAGGTTTGTCGAGCTGATGGCTGATAAACTTTTGCCTGTCGAGATGCCTTTTAGCGCCGTTTACTATAGCGACCGGGCGGTCAGCACGCGGATCAGGGCGTTTATCGACTTTCTGAGCGAGCATGTAAAACAGCCCCCGCAGGGGCTGTAACGGTTAATTAATCCCACTCAGGCGCTAAGCCTTCCGGGCTAACCAGACGGTCATTGCAGTCAAGCGTAGCGATGGCTGCCATATCTTCAGCGTCCAGCTTCAACGTTTGCGCCCGCAGGTTGCTTTGCAGGTTCTCACGTTTGGTCGAAGAAGGAATAACCGCGTAGCCCAGCTGCATTGCCCATGCCAGAATGACCTGGGCAGGCGTGGCGCCGTGTTTGCCGGCAATACGGCCAATCACCTCATCCGCCAGCGCCTTGCCATAGGCGAGCGTCATATAAGACGTGATGTGAATATCGTGCTGCTGCGCCCATTCAACCACCTTAAGGTTTTGCAAATAAGGCGAAAGCTCAACCTGATTGGTGGCGATATTTTCTGCGCCAATCGCATCAATTGCCTGCTGCATCAGCGGGATAGTGAAGTTTGAAATACCAATCTGGCGCGTCAGGCCTGCTTTTTTCGCCTCCAGCAGCGCCTGCATAAATTCAGCGACGGGCACGGCGTCGTTTGGCGATGGCCAGTGGATCAAAGTCAGATCGACATAGTCCGTACGCAGCTTGCTCAAGCTCTCTTTCAGGCTTGGGATCAGCTTGTCTTTGCTGAGGTTCTCAATCCAGATTTTGGTGGTGATAAACAGATCGCCACGCGCCACGCCGCTCTCTTCAATCGCCTGCCCTACCGCAGCTTCATTATCATAGATCTGCGCTGTATCAATGGCGCGATAGCCAAGCTCAAGGGCAGTTTTTACTGACGCGATGACGACATCGTCTTTTAAGCGAAAAGTACCTAAACCAAATGCAGGAATTGTCATGACTTGCCTCGTTGGGGATATGTGTTTGTAATGCGAGGATTATGCAGGCAATGACTATGATGAAAAAGACGGATAAACGCAGAAGATATTTGCCAGAAACGCAACAATAGGGGTTTTCAGGCGGATTACAGGCAAAGAAAAAAGCCCTGAGTCTAAGACTCAGGGCTTAATAAGTGGCGGAACGGACGGGACTCGAACCCGCGACCCCCTGCGTGACAGGCAGGTATTCTAACCGACTGAACTACCGCTCCACCGAATTTCTTACAGCATCAGGGTTAACCCCGATTTTACTTCTGAATTTGGAGCCTGGCAGTTCCCTACTCTCGCATGGGGAGACCCCACACTACCATCGGCGCTACGGCGTTTCACTTCTGAGTTCGGCATGGGGTCAGGTGGGACCACCGCGCTGTTGCCGCCAGGCATATTCTGTTTACCGGCCGTCACTGCTCATGACCACCGGCTTAAAATCTCGGTTCAGGCTGAAAATCAAATTATTCTGTCTCTCACAAAACACCTTCGGTGTTGTAAGGTTAAGCCTCACGGATCATTAGTACTGGTTAGCTCAATGCATCGCTGCACTTACACACCCAGCCTATCAACGTCGTCGTCTTCAACGTTCCTTCAGGAGACTTGAAGTCTCAGGGAGAATTCATCTCGGGGCAAGTTTCGCGCTTAGATGCTTTCAGCGCTTATCTCTTCCGCATTTAGCTACCGGGCAGTGCCATTGGCATGACAACCCGAACACCAGTGATGCGTCCACTCCGGTCCTCTCGTACTAGGAGCAGCCCCCCTCAATTCTCCAGCGCCCACGGCAGATAGGGACCGAACTGTCTCACGACGTTCTAAACCCAGCTCGCGTACCACTTTAAATGGCGAACAGCCATACCCTTGGGACCTACTTCAGCCCCAGGATGTGATGAGCCGACATCGAGGTGCCAAACACCGCCGTCGATATGAACTCTTGGGCGGTATCAGCCTGTTATCCCCGGAGTACCTTTTATCCGTTGAGCGATGGCCCCTTCCATTCAGAACCACCGGATCACTAAGACCTGCTTTCGCACCTGCTCGAGCCGTCACTCTCGCAGTCAAGCTAGCTTATGCCTTTGCACTAACCTCACGATGTCCGACCGTGATTAGCTAACCTTCGTGCTCCTCCGTTACGCTTTAGGAGGAGACCGCCCCAGTCAAACTACCCACCAGACACTGTCCGCAACCCGGATTACGGGTCTACGTTAGAACACCAGCCATTAAAGGGTGGTATTTCAAGGTTGGCTCCACGCAGACTGGCGTCCACGCTTCAAAGCCTCCCACCTATCCTACACATCAAGGACCAGTGTTCAGTGTCAAGCTATAGTAAAGGTTCACGGGGTCTTTCCGTCTTGCCGCGGGTACACTGCATCTTCACAGCGAGTTCAATTTCACTGAGTCTCGGGTGGAGACAGCCTGGCCATCATTACGCCATTCGTGCAGGTCGGAACTTACCCGACAAGGAATTTCGCTACCTTAGGACCGTTATAGTTACGGCCGCCGTTTACCGGGGCTTCGATCAAGAGCTTCGCCTTGCGGCTGACCCCATCAATTAACCTTCCGGCACCGGGCAGGCGTCACACCGTATACGTCCACTTTCGTGTTTGCACAGTGCTGTGTTTTTAATAAACAGTTGCAGCCAGCTGGTATCTTCGACTGGCTTCAGCTCCATCCGCAAGGGACTTCACCTACGCGCCAGCGTGCCTTCTCCCGAAGTTACGGCACCATTTTGCCTAGTTCCTTCACCCGAGTTCTCTCAAGCGCCTTGGTATTCTCTACCTGACCACCTGTGTCGGTTTGGGGTACGATTCTGTGTTACCTGATGCTTAGAGGCTTTTCCTGGAAGCAGGGCATTTGTCACTTCAGCACCGTAGTGCCTCGTCATCACGCCTCAGCCTTAAAGTGTTCCGGATTTGCCTGGAACACAAGCCTGCACGCTTAAACCGGGACAACCGTCGCCCGGCCAACATAGCCTTCTCCGTCCCCCCTTCGCAGTAACACCGAGTACAGGAATATTAACCTGTTTCCCATCGACTACGCCTTTCGGCCTCGCCTTAGGGGTCGACTCACCCTGCCCCGATTAACGTTGGACAGGAACCCTTGGTCTTCCGGCGAGCGGGCTTTTCACCCGCTTTATCGTTACTTATGTCAGCATTCGCACTTCTGATACCTCCAGCAGACCTCACAGTCCACCTTCAACGGCTTACAGAACGCTCCCCTACCCAACAACACATAGTGTCGCTGCCGCAGCTTCGGTGCATGGTTTAGCCCCGTTACATCTTCCGCGCAGGCCGACTCGACCAGTGAGCTATTACGCTTTCTTTAAATGATGGCTGCTTCTAAGCCAACATCCTGGCTGTCTGTGCCTTCCCACATCGTTTCCCACTTAACCATGACTTTGGGACCTTAGCTGGCGGTCTGGGTTGTTTCCCTCTTCACGACGGACGTTAGCACCCGCCGTGTGTCTCCCGTGATAACATTCTCCGGTATTCGCAGTTTGCATCGGGTTGGTAAGCCGGGATGGCCCCCTAGCCGAAACAGTGCTCTACCCCCGGAGATGAATTCACGAGGCGCTACCTAAATAGCTTTCGGGGAGAACCAGCTATCTCCCGGTTTGATTGGCCTTTCACCCCCAGCCACAGGTCATCCGCTAATTTTTCAACATTAGTCGGTTCGGTCCTCCAGTTAGTGTTACCCAACCTTCAACCTGCCCATGGCTAGATCACCGGGTTTCGGGTCTATACCCTGCAACTTAACGCCCAGTTAAGACTCGGTTTCCCTGCGGCTCCCCTATACGGTTAACCTTGCTACAGAATATAAGTCGCTGACCCATTATACAAAAGGTACGCAGTCACCCCATAAAGAGGCTCCCACTGCTTGTACGTACACGGTTTCAGGTTCTGTTTCACTCCCCTCGCCGGGGTTCTTTTCGCCTTTCCCTCACGGTACTGGTTCACTATCGGTCAGTCAGGAGTATTTAGCCTTGGAGGATGGTCCCCCCATATTCAGACAGGATACCACGTGTCCCGCCCTACTCGTCGAACTCACAGAAGGTGTGCCTTTGTGTACGGGAGTATCACCCTGTACCCTGCGACTTTCCAGACGCTTCCACTGACACACAAACTGATGCTGGTTCTGGGCTGCTCCCCGTTCGCTCGCCGCTACTGGGGGAATCTCGGTTGATTTCTTTTCCTCGGGGTACTTAGATGTTTCAGTTCCCCCGGTTCGCTTCGTTAAGTTATGTATTGGCTTAACGATAGTGCAACGGATTGCACTGGGTTTCCCCATTCGGAAATCGCCGGTTATAACGGTTCATATCACCTTACCGGCGCTTATCGCAGATTAGCACGTCCTTCATCGCCTCTGACTGCCAGGGCATCCACCGTGTACGCTTAGTCGCTTAACCTCACAACCCGAAGATGTTTCACTTCAGATTATGAAAATTTGAGAGACTCGAACATATCGTAAACCCATTCTTTATTACGGAAGAATGAGACGACATGTCGTTTCAATTTTCAGCTTGTTCCGGATTTTTAAAGAGCAAATATCTCAAACGTGATTCCTGAGAATCAGTTTTGAGATACCGTTGAGCATGAAATGATGGTGGAGCTAAGCGGGATCGAACCGCTGACCTCCTGCGTGCAAGGCAGGCGCTCTCCCAGCTGAGCTATAGCCCCATCGATTTCGTAAAACCTTTGATTTACCGAAAATTGTTCGCTGGTCAAGGCGCAGCGTCACGAAGCATATTTTGATATGCGAGTGATGCTGTAACGCAGGATAGCGGAGAATTTGGTAGGCCTGAGTGGACTTGAACCACCGACCTCACCCTTATCAGGGGTGCGCTCTAACCACCTGAGCTACAAGCCTATAAGGTTTTACTGCTCGTTTTCTATCAGACAATCTGTGTGAGCACTGCGCGGGTTGTATCTTTAAGGTAAGGAGGTGATCCAACCGCAGGTTCCCCTACGGTTACCTTGTTACGACTTCACCCCAGTCATGAATCACAAAGTGGTAAGCGCCCTCCCGAAGGTTAAGCTACCTACTTCTTTTGCAACCCACTCCCATGGTGTGACGGGCGGTGTGTACAAGGCCCGGGAACGTATTCACCGTGGCATTCTGATCCACGATTACTAGCGATTCCGACTTCACGGAGTCGAGTTGCAGACTCCGATCCGGACTACGACGCACTTTATGAGGTCCGCTTGCTCTCGCGAGGTCGCTTCTCTTTGTATGCGCCATTGTAGCACGTGTGTAGCCCTACTCGTAAGGGCCATGATGACTTGACGTCATCCCCACCTTCCTCCAGTTTATCACTGGCAGTCTCCTTTGAGTTCCCGGCCTAACCGCTGGCAACAAAGGATAAGGGTTGCGCTCGTTGCGGGACTTAACCCAACATTTCACAACACGAGCTGACGACAGCCATGCAGCACCTGTCTCAGAGTTCCCGAAGGCACCAATCCATCTCTGGAAAGTTCTCTGGATGTCAAGAGTAGGTAAGGTTCTTCGCGTTGCATCGAATTAAACCACATGCTCCACCGCTTGTGCGGGCCCCCGTCAATTCATTTGAGTTTTAACCTTGCGGCCGTACTCCCCAGGCGGTCGACTTAACGCGTTAGCTCCGGAAGCCACTCCTCAAGGGAACAACCTCCAAGTCGACATCGTTTACGGCGTGGACTACCAGGGTATCTAATCCTGTTTGCTCCCCACGCTTTCGCACCTGAGCGTCAGTCTTTGTCCAGGGGGCCGCCTTCGCCACCGGTATTCCTCCAGATCTCTACGCATTTCACCGCTACACCTGGAATTCTACCCCCCTCTACAAGACTCTAGCCTGCCAGTTTCGAATGCAGTTCCCAGGTTGAGCCCGGGGATTTCACATCCGACTTGACAGACCGCCTGCGTGCGCTTTACGCCCAGTAATTCCGATTAACGCTTGCACCCTCCGTATTACCGCGGCTGCTGGCACGGAGTTAGCCGGTGCTTCTTCTGCGAGTAACGTCAATTGCTGAGGTTATTAACCTCAACACCTTCCTCCTCGCTGAAAGTACTTTACAACCCGAAGGCCTTCTTCATACACGCGGCATGGCTGCATCAGGCTTGCGCCCATTGTGCAATATTCCCCACTGCTGCCTCCCGTAGGAGTCTGGACCGTGTCTCAGTTCCAGTGTGGCTGGTCATCCTCTCAGACCAGCTAGGGATCGTCGCCTTGGTGAGCCGTTACCCCACCAACAAGCTAATCCCATCTGGGCACATCTGATGGCAAGAGGCCCGAAGGTCCCCCTCTTTGGTCTTGCGACGTTATGCGGTATTAGCTACCGTTTCCAGTAGTTATCCCCCGCCATCAGGCAGTTTCCCAGACATTACTCACCCGTCCGCCACTCGTCGGCAAAGAAGCAAGCTTCTTCCCGCTACCGTTCGACTTGCATGTGTTAGGCCTGCCGCCAGCGTTCAATCTGAGCCATGATCAAACTCTTCAATTAAAAGCTTGATGTGCTTCAACACGTGAAGCGGTGCTCAAAGATTACATTCACATAATTCACTAATGAATTACTGTCTGGTCACTCTTCAAGGCTTGATATTTTTTTGCACCCGAAGATGCTGAGATATCAATCCTGCGAGTGCCCACACAGATTGTCTGATAAATTGTTAAAGAGCGGTGCAATCAGCGGCGAAGCCTGCTGTTGCGAGGTGGCGTATATTACGCTTTCCTCTTTCAGAGTCAAGCGTTTATTTTCGCTTTCGTCTGCCTGACGGGCCGGTTTGTAAGCCGTTGTGCCGTGTCAGTGGAGGCGCAGTATAGGGATTTTTCGGAGGCTGACAACCCCTAATTTCAAAATAATTTCCGACCGCGCATTTTTTAATCACAAAGGCGATTTTTAGCGCGATTTAATCGCCTTCGGCAGGTCTGCGAGGCTATTAATCACCAAATCCGCCGCGGCTTCACCTTCCGCGGTGACCGGCTTACCGCTGCGCACCAGCACTTTCGTGCCTACCTGCGCGGCCGCCGCTGCCTGCATATCTTCCAGCTTGTCGCCAACCATATAAGAAGCGGCCATATCAATATGTAAATACTCCGCGGCGGACAGCAGCATGCCCGGCTGCGGCTTACGGCAGTCACAGCTTTGGCGGAACTCTTCTACTATTGCCTCCGGATGATGCGGACAATAGTAGATGCCGTCGAGATCCACCCCACGGTCGGCCAGCGACCAATCCATCCACTCGGTGAGATTTTCGAAATCAGCTTCGGTAAACATGCCGCGGGCGATACCGGACTGGTTAGTGACCAGCACCAGCGCATAGCCCATCTCTTTTAGTTCGCGCATGGCTTCGATCGCGCCGTCGATAAATTCAAAGCGATCGACTTCATAAACGTAACCATGATCAACGTTAATGGTGCCATCGCGGTCGAGAAAAATAGCGGGAACAGACTGTGCCACCTGGAAACTCCTGAAACTGAATTATTGCGCCTAGTATCGCATATTTTAAGGCCGTGGAGAGAGCGGAGGTTCACGCCCCGATTGATTTAGACGTCTGGATGCCTTAACATCCATATCGATGACGGTCATCGCCCGTTATCGGCAGTAGAAAATGCCACGGCTAACTCTTATACGATAATAAATAACCTAATGATTAAACTTTCAAACATCACCAAAGTGTTTCAGCAAGGGAACCGCACCATACAGGCGTTGAACAACGTCAGTCTGCACGTTCCCGCTGGGCAAATTTATGGCGTGATTGGCGCATCCGGCGCGGGTAAAAGCACCCTTATCCGCTGCGTGAACCTGCTTGAGCGTCCAACGCAAGGCTCGGTGCTGGTTGATGGCCAGGAGCTGACGACGCTGTCCGAAGCCCGGTTGACGAAAGCCCGCCGGCAGATTGGCATGATTTTCCAGCACTTTAATTTACTTTCATCCCGTACCGTTTTCGGCAACGTTGCCCTGCCGCTGGAGCTGGACAATACCCCGCGTGAAGAAATTAAGCGCCGCGTTACCGAGCTTTTGGATCTTGTAGGCTTAAGCGAAAAGCATGACGTCTATCCGGCTAACCTTTCCGGCGGGCAGAAACAGCGTGTCGCTATTGCTCGCGCGCTTGCCAGCAACCCGAAAGTGCTGCTGTGCGATGAAGCCACCAGCGCGCTCGACCCGGCCACGACCCGTTCTATTCTTGAACTGCTCAAAGACATTAACCGTCGTCTTGGCTTAACCATCCTGCTTATCACCCATGAGATGGACGTGGTGAAACGCATCTGCGACCGCGTCGCCGTTATCAGCGACGGCGAGTTAATAGAGCAGGATACCGTGAGCGAAGTGTTCTCCCATCCGAAGACTCCGCTTGCGCAGCAGTTTATTCAATCCACCCTGCATCTGGATATTCCGGAAGACTACGCCCGGCGCCTGAGCGCTGAAACGCGCGATGAATTTGTTCCCTTGTTGCGCCTGGAATTTACCGGCCAGTCCGTGGACGCGCCTTTGCTTTCCGAGACGGCCCGCACCTTCAACGTAAACAGCAATATCATCAGCGCCCAGATGGACTACGCCGGCGGCGTGAAGTTCGGCATCATGCTGTGCGAAATGCACGGCGCGCAAAACGACACGCAAGCCGCAATTGCCTGGCTGAAAGAACAACATGTAAAAGTAGAGGTGCTGGGCTATGTCTGAGCCGATGATGTGGTTGCTCCTGAAAGGAGTCTATGAAACGCTGGCGATGACCTTTGTGTCCGGCTTCTTTGGTTTTGTGCTCGGCCTGCCGGTGGGCGTACTGCTTTATATTACTCGTCCAGGCCAGATCAGTGCGAACGCGAAGCTCTACCGCGGCATGTCCGCGCTGGTTAACATCTTCCGTTCGATTCCTTTCATTATCTTACTGGTGTGGATGATTCCCTTCACTCGTGCGATTGTTGGCACATCCATTGGCCTGCAGGCGGCCATCGTGCCGCTGACCGTCGGCGCGGCGCCGTTTATCGCACGTATGGTGGAAAACGCGCTGCTGGAAATTCCGTCGGGCCTGATTGAAGCGTCCCGCGCTATGGGCGCCACGCCGATGCAGATTATCCGCAAGGTGCTGCTGCCCGAGGCGCTGCCGGGCCTGGTCAATGCCGCCACTATTACCTTAATTACGCTGGTCGGTTACTCGGCTATGGGCGGCGCGGTCGGCGCCGGCGGCTTAGGGCAGATTGGCTATCAGTATGGTTATATCGGTTATAACGCTACCGTGATGAATACGGTATTAGTGTTATTGGTAGTATTGGTGTATCTAATCCAGCTATCTGGCGATCGTATCGTCCGGGCTGTTACTCACAAATAAGACGTTCAACACAACATCGTTTTTTACTCAAGTAAGGAAGGGATATGTCTTTTAAATTGAAAACCTTTGCGGCAGTTGGTGCTTTAATTGGTTCACTGGCTCTGGTGGGTTGTGGTCAGGACGAAAAAGATCCAAACCATATTAAAGTTGGCGTTATCGTGGGTGCCGAGCAGCAGGTTGCTGAAGTTGCGCAGAAAGTCGCTAAAGAAAAATATGGCCTGGACGTTGAGCTGGTTACCTTCAACGATTACGTTCTGCCGAACGAAGCGCTGAGCAAAGGCGATATCGACGCTAACGCCTTCCAGCACAAACCATACCTGGACCAGCAGATTAAAGACCGCGGCTATAAGCTGGTGTCCGTTGGCAACACCTTCGTTTACCCGATTGCCGGCTACTCCAAGAAAATCAAATCCCTGGATGAGCTGCAAAACGGCGCGCAGGTTGCCGTGCCAAACGACCCGACTAACCTTGGCCGTTCCCTGCTGCTGCTGCAAAAACAGGGTCTGATCAAGCTAAAAGACGGCGTAGGCCTGCTGCCAACCGTGCTGGACGTCACCGAGAACCCAAAAAACCTGAAGCTGGTTGAGCTGGAAGCGCCTCAGCTGCCGCGTTCTCTGGACGACGCCCAGATCGCGCTTGCGGTGATCAATACCACTTATGCCAGCCAGATTGGCCTGACGCCGGCGAAAGACGGCATCTTTGTTGAAGATAAAGAGTCTCCGTACGTCAACCTGATCGTCTCCCGCGAAGATAACAAGGATGCGGAAAACGTGAAGAAATTTGTTCAGGCCCTACCAGTCTGACGAAGTTTATGAAGCGGCAAACAAAGTCTTCAACGGCGGCGCGGTGAAAGGCTGGTAATTTCCCGGCGGCATTTTTTGCATAAATAATCTAAGACGGGCTCATGCCCGTCTTGTTATTTTTGCAAGAGCTTGATTCAATATTCCCGATTTATCATTCATTGAGGAAAAACTATGCGTGCTTTACCGATCTGTTTATTAGCAGTCATGCTGAGCGGCTGTTCTATGCTAAGCAGATCCCCCGTTGAACCCGTTCAAAGCACCGCAGCACCAGCGAAAGCTGAACCCGCCAAACCTAAGGCTCCGCGTCCGGCGCCGGTAAAAATCTATACCAATGCGGAAGATTTAGTCGGCAAGCCATTCCGCGACCTGGGCGAGGTCAGCGGCGAATCCTGCCAGGTAAGCAATCAGGACTCCCCGCCGAATATCCCAACCGCACGCAAGCGCCTGCAGATTAACGCGTCAAAAATGAAAGCCAACGCGGTGCTGCTGCATAGCTGTGATGTTACCAGCGGTACGCCGGGCTGCTACCGACAGGCGGTTTGCGTAGGGTCCGCACTGAACGTATCGGCGAAATGACGGCGTTCACCTTTGAACAAATTGGCGTAATTCGCTCACCTTATAAAGAAAAGTTTGCCGTTCCGCGCCAGCCGGGCCTGGTCACGGACGGAGGCGGCGAACTTCATTTGTTGCCGCCTTTTAATCTGGCCGATGCCATACGCGGCCTGGAAGGCTTCAGCCACCTGTGGCTTTTATTTGTCTTCCACCAGACGATGGAAGGCGGCTGGCGTCCAACGGTGCGCCCTCCCCGCCTTGGCGGCAACGCCCGCATGGGCGTCTTTGCCACGCGCTCCACCTTCCGTCCTAACCCAGTCGGCATGTCGCTGGTAGAGCTAAAAGGTATTCGCTGTGAAAAAAACCAGGTGATTTTGCAGCTCGGCAGCCTGGATTTGGTAGACGGCACGCCGATTGTGGATATCAAACCTTATTTGCCCTTCGCTGAAGCGCTGCCTGACGCCGTTGCGGGCTACGCCCAGAGCGCCCCCGTTGCGGATATGCCGGTTTATTTCACCGCCGATGTACAGCAACAGCTGGCGAGCCTCGATAAAACCTACCCGCATATCGCGCGCTTTATTCAACAGGTGCTGGCGCAGGATCCCCGTCCGGCTTATCGTAAGGGCGAAGAGGCGGGTAAAACCTATGCCGTACTGCTGCTTGATTTCAATGTGCGCTGGCGCGTTACGGAGCAGGGTTCTGAGGTGTTTGCTGTCGAAGCGCGCTAATTTATCGCCCCTCTCTTTTGACATCCCTGCCACACTGGTAAACTAAACCACTTTTTTGAAGCAGGCTGCCTTGCAGCCGGTTATCAGCCGTTCAAATGGAACCGTAATAACATGCGTACTAGCCAATATCTGCTCTCCACCCTGAAGGAGACACCTGCCGACGCCGAAGTCATTAGCCATCAGCTGATGCTGCGCGCCGGGATGATCCGCAAACTGGCCTCCGGTTTATATACCTGGCTGCCGACCGGTTTGCGCGTCCTGAAAAAAGTCGAAAATATCGTGCGTGAAGAGATGAACAACGCCGGTGCCATTGAGATGTGCATGCCCGTTGTTCAGCCCGCCGATCTGTGGCAGGAGAGCGGCCGTTGGGAACAGTACGGTCCGGAATTGCTGCGTTTTGTCGACCGCGGCGAGCGTCCATTTGTTCTCGGCCCGACCCATGAAGAAGTGATCACCGACCTGATTCGTAACGAGCTGAGCTCTTATAAGCAGCTGCCGCTGAACTTCTTCCAGATCCAGACTAAGTTCCGCGACGAAGTGCGCCCACGCTTCGGCGTTATGCGCTCTCGCGAATTCCTGATGAAAGACGCTTACTCTTTCCATACCTCTCAGGAATCTCTGCAGGAAACTTACGATGCGATGTATCAGGCCTACAGCAAAATCTTTACCCGCATGGGTCTGGATTTCCGCGCTGTTGAAGCGGATACCGGCTCCATCGGCGGCAGCGCATCCCACGAATTCCAGGTGCTGGCGCAAAGCGGCGAAGATGACGTTATCTTCTCTACCGAATCTGATTACGCGGCCAATATCGAATTCGCCGAGGCCGTAGCGCCGGCCGGCGGTCGCGCAGCGCCGAGCGTGGAAATGACGCAGATCGACACCCCGAATGCGAAGACCATCGCCGATCTGGTAGAGCAGTTCAACCTGCCGATTGAGAAAACCGTGAAGACGCTGCTGGTCAAAGCGACCGAAGGCAGCGCCTGGCCGCTGGTTGCCCTGCTGGTGCGCGGCGATCACGAACTGAACGAAGTGAAAGCTGAAAAGCTGCCGCAGGTTGCAAGCCCGCTGACTTTCGCCACCGAAGCGGAGATCCGCGCCGTGGCTAACGCCGGCCCGGGCTCTCTTGGCCCGGTCAATCTGCCGATTCCGGTAGTGATTGACCGTAGCGTAGCGGCGATGAGCGATTTCGCCGCCGGCGCCAACGTTGACGGTAAACACTTTGTGGGCATCAACTGGGAGCGTGACGTCGCGCTGCCGCAGGTGGCGGATATCCGTAACGTGGTGGAAGGCGATCCAAGCCCGGACGGTAAAGGCACGCTGCTGATTAAGCGCGGCATCGAGGTAGGCCACATCTTCCAGCTCGGCACCAAATATTCAGAAGCCATGAAGGCTTCGGTGCAGGGCGAAGACGGCCGTAACCAGACGCTGACCATGGGTTGCTACGGTATCGGCGTAACGCGCGTTGTGGCTGCGGCGATTGAGCAGAACAACGACGAACGCGGCATTCTGTGGCCGGATGCCATCGCACCTTTCCAGGTTGCTATCCTGCCGATGAACATGCACAAATCTTTCCGCGTGAAAGAGCTGGCGGAAGAGCTTTACTCCACCCTGCGTGCCAAAGGCATCGACGTGCTGATGGATGACCGTAAAGAGCGCCCTGGCGTGATGTTTGCGGATATGGAGCTG
The DNA here is from genome assembly GCF_051307045.1 of Dryocola mayonis. NCBI lineage: Bacteria > Pseudomonadati > Pseudomonadota > Gammaproteobacteria > Enterobacterales > Enterobacteriaceae > Dryocola > Dryocola mayonis. The sequence continues at coordinate 801,909 of NZ_CP150452.1, read as the reverse complement.
ATTGGTATTCCACATACCGTGGTCATCGGCGATCGCAATCTCGACAGCGAAGAGGTTGAGTACAAAAACCGTCGCGTCGGCGAGAAGCAGATGATTAAGACCGGCGAAATCATCGATTTCCTGGTAAGCCAGATCCAGCGCTAATTTTTGTTACGCGCGTAAAAAAGCCCTGCTCTGCAGGGCTTTTTTTTATCAGTTGGAACAGCTTTTACCTGCTTCGAACTTCGCGGCCTTATCCGCCACCAGCGTTTTTTGCAGCTCGCCGCTGTCCGGCGATGCCTGTAGGGTAAAGTGCCCTTCCACTGCCAGCAGCACCGGCTGCATATCCTTTCCCCGGGCCGCTGCGTAGCCGCGCTCCAGATCCGCATTGCTGGCTACGGCAAAGGTGCGTCCGGTTGCGCAATCCTGGAATATCGCCGCGTCCGCCATGTACTTATACATGCCTTTCATCGCCATAGGCGTAGCGGGCAGCGCGTCGTTCGTTGGTTTTAGCGTGTAGTTGAACTGCGACTCGACCGGGTTTCCTTCGCGGTCGAGCATCTCAAGCCCGTCAGCTTGCGGCCGGAAATAGAGCTTATCGCCGCCGCTTTCTGTCAGCACCAGCTTATCGGCGGTGCGCGCCCATGAGCCGTAAGAGGCGAAGACCGACGGCGATTTCGCGCCCTGATAGCGCTGGTTCATCACCCAGGTGCCGTCTTTCTCAAGAAATAATGAAGTTTCAATGCCTTCGCAGTCGGCGCAGGGCAGCAGCCCCTTGTAACTTTGCTGCATCGGTTTTAATTCGGCAGCCTGGGTGGGTTGCAAAGTCTGCATTTCGGCACGGTTGTTACAGCCGAAAAGGGCAAACAGGCTGCAGGGCCGCCACCGCTGATATTAAAAGTTTCTTCACCCTCTATTCCTTATGCTGGTTATCTCAGTGCCCGTCGTTATTCAGGACGGCGGACCTTCCCGCGCAGCGATTTCGTCGTCGACTTTTGTGCTTTCGACGCCAGACGACGTTCTTTTGAAGCACGCGTCGGCCTGGTGGCCCGACGGCTTTTCTGCTCGGCGGTTAATTCTTTAATCAAAGAGACCAGGCGAGCCACGGCGGCTTCACGGTTCATCTCCTGGCTGCGGTATTCCTGCGCCTTTATCACCACCACGCCGTCAGGCGTGATCAGATGATGGCTCGCGGCAAGCAGCCGCTCTTTGTAATATTCTGGCAAGCTGGAAGCGCGTATGTCAAAACGCAGATGAATAGCCGTTGAGGTTTTATTCACATGCTGACCGCCCGCGCCCTGCGCCCGGATGGCGGTGATCGTCACCTCCTGCTCGGGGATTTCAACCGTTCGGGAAACGCTAATCATTAATGCTGCAGCCACGCGGTAAAGTGAATTTCAGCGTTGCTTACCGCATCCGACAGCCAGATTGCGCCATCCTGAATGGTCGCCTGCAGGTTCATGCTGCGCGTGCCGAATTCGCTAAGCCGGGCCAGCTGCTCATCGTCCAGATACCAGATGCTGAGGTTTTTAAACTGGCTCAGCTTGTTCTGATTTTGCTGCCACCAGATCTGGGCTGCACGACTATTGTAGGTAAACAACGCCACCTGCGCGGCCTGGCTGCAGGCTTTTTTCACCCGGCGCTCTTCGGGCAGACCCAGCTCAATCCACAGGTCGATGCCCAGATGGTCGTTGCGCTGCCAGATTTCAGGCTCTTCTTCCGCGCTCAAACCGCGCGTAAACTGCAGACGCTCGTCCGCATATTTAATCCACGCCAGCAGGCGCAGCATCATGCGTTCCTGGGTTTCAGAGGGATGGCGCGCAAGCGTCAGGTTGCTATCCAAGAACTTATTGCGATCGAGATCGGCAACATTCACCATCGCTTTATAGATTGTTGCTTTTAACGCCATCACGCTTCTCCAGACTTATTTGGCGCTCATTGTAACGAAAACCTCGCTAAAACGCTGTTATCTATTCACAAGACCAGGCGTTCACGCTGCTGATATCGGTTTCATGCCTGTGGTATAGTCACCTTGCTAAACAGAGTTTATCTTCGTAGGCTTAAGTTCCATCCACGAGTAAGTCTGAAGTCGAGACTCTGACAGGAGGGCGTGTGGAAAAGTATTGTGAACTGGTTCGACAGCGCTACGCGGAGATCGCGAGCGGGGATTTAGGCTATATTCCGGACGCGTTAGGTTGCGTTCTGAAGGTGCTAAATGAGGTGGCCCTGTAGCGAAGCACTGCCAGAATCAATCAGGGAACAGGCGGCGTATGCTGCCGCGAACTTACTGGTGAGCGATTATGTCTGTGAATGATGCCTATCAACCCATCAATTGTGATGACTATGACAATCTCGAGCTCGCCTGCCAGCATCACCTGTTACTGACGCTGGAATTGAAGAGCGGAGAGGTTTTGAAAGCGAAAGCAAGCGACCTGGTGACTCGTAAAAACATCGAATATTTGATTATCGATGATGCAGGAAGCACGCGTGAAGTTCGACTCGATAAAATCACCAGCTTCAGTCACCCTGAAATTGGCACCGTTGTGGTCAGTGAAGAATGATGGTCAGCGGATCCTGACGCACAATATGCAGGACAAGCGGGCAGCCCTGAGGCTGTCCGTTTTTTTATCCGCTTGCGCCATAGCCGGCGGCGCGTATCGTTACTCGCTCTTTTTTTGCCAGTCAATATGCCAGCACGATCCTTCCGTTGCCTGCCCTTCGCGGGTCACAAAAATGCCCGGGGCGGCGATCAGCTGCTCGCCATAAAATACCAGCGGCGTGGCATTGCGCCGCCATGAAGGGATCTGCAGCTCCTGCCAGATTTTCTTCAGGCTTCGGCCGCGATCGCGCCCGACGATATGATGAGTGCCGCCAGCTTTAAAACGAATGCTAACGGGTTCGTCGCGGCGCGGCGCGCGAACGGCCTGCCCTTCGGCGGCCAATGTCAGCGTGCCAAGGCCTGCGGGAAGGATAAGCGGGGCATAAGGCGCCGCCCAGTGCAGAACGGTATCGCCCTGCCCGCTCGCCGACCGCACCCAGTACAGCGCCCCCTGAAAACGACGCACCTCGTAGTCGCCAAACTTCAGCCGCGGGTTGGCATCGTCCCGGCTGGAGGCGACCTCATCCCACACGCGCTGTAAAGCCGCCCGTGAAGGCATCGCCGCTTTATGAGTAGCAAACCAGCGCCGCAGCAACGCAGCGCGACGGGTTTCGCTCAGGCTGGCTAAGGGGGCGATACGCAAGGCGCCATCTTCCAGCAGCAGCGCGGCAAGCTGCTCCGCCAGCAGTTCATCCAGCAGCGCTTCCTGCTCGCCGCAAAGTTCGGCGCTGCGGGCCACGCTGCGCGCAAAATGCGGCCAGCGCCGCTGTAAAACGGGCAGCACGCGCAGCCGCAGGAAATTTCTGTCGTAAGCGTCGTCCTGATTGCTTTCGTCTTCAATCCACGTCAGCCGATGAAGGCGGGCCCAGGCCTCCAGCGTTTCCCGGCTTTGCCCAAGCAAAGGGCGCAGCAGGACCGTGCCGGCAAATGCGAGCCGGGCCCGGCATGGCCGCAAGCCCGGCCGGGCCGCTGCCTCTTTTTAACGCCAGTAAAAACGTTTCGCACTGATCGTCCAGATGCTGCGCCGTCAGCAGCGCTTCTGCGGGCCGCAGCGCATGAGTTAATGCCTGATAGCGAGCCGCGCGCGCCTGCGCTTCAACGCCTTTTCCGTCATCGGCTAAGCGTACCCGGGCCACCCGCAGGGGAACGTTCCACCGCGTGCAGAGCTGCTCGCAGTGAGCGGCCCATTTATCGGCGTTAGCGCTGATGCCATGATGAATGTGCATGGCGCGCAGCTGCAGGTCGGGGGCGATGGTTTCGCGCAGCGTAACCAGCTGGTGCAGTAAAACCGTCGAATCCAGCCCGCCGCTAAACGCCACCAGCAGGCTGCGGTGCGGATGAAGTGATGACAGTAGCGGCTGGAGATCCATATTCAGTATTTTGCGTGAGGGTTTGCCCGGCACGTTACCGGGCAACGGCGACAGAGGCAAGAGCTACTGCTGGTAAAGTTCCAGCGGCAGGCCGTCCGGGTCGGCGAAAAAGGTGAAACGCTTGTCGGTAAAGGGATCGATGCGGATGGGTTCACAGGCTACGCCGTGCTTTTCCAGATGCGCAACCGCCCGATCCAGATCGTCCACGCTGAACGCCAGGTGGCGCAGCCCGCAAGCCTCCGGACGGCTGGGGCGCGCAGGCGGGAACGGGAAGGAGAAAAGCTCGATAACGTACCGACCGTTTAACGCCAAATCGCCTTTCCAGGAGTCCCGCTCTTCGCGATACGCTTCCGCCTGTAGCGTAAAGCCCAGAATATTGCAGTAAAACTGCTTGCTGGCCTGATAATCCGAGGCGATGATTGCGATGTGATGCACCTGCTTTAAACCTAACATATAAGCTCCTTTATCTTTGTGGCACGTTACCAGCACGCCTTATTAAATCAAGGCGTTATACCACTTTTAAGACTCGTACCCGGTATACGCCGTCTTCCCCCAGCTCCGCGCCGTGGATATCCGTTTCAAAACCAGGATAGTGCTCGCCCACCGAACAGAGCATCAGCAGAAAATCCAGCACCGCGCGGCTTTCGCTGGTAATCATCTCGCCCGGCATCACTACCGGCACGCCCGGCGGATACGGCAGGATCATGTTGGCAGAAACCCGGTTTAGCAGCTGCTCGATTTCCACGGTTTCAACATTCCCCTTTACCTGCTGCTGCCAGGTCTGGTGCGGTGTCAGCTTTATCTCCGGCAGGACATCGAAAGCACGCAGCATCAGGTCGGGCAAATTATGCTGCCTGATAAGCCTATGGATCCCCTGGGCCAAATCCTGAATACGCATATTGCGGTAGAAGTCCGGATCCTCGGCATAGAGATCCGGCAGCATATTTTTGACCCGCAGGTTAAGATCGTAAGAGCGTTTAAACTCCGTCAGGCCGCGCAGCAGACTGAGCGCTTTGGTTTTGTCGATGCCGATGCTGAACAGGAACAGCAGGTTGTACGGCCCGGTCTTCTCCACCACCACGCCGCGCTCATCAAGAAACTTCGCCACCAGCGCCGCGGGGATCCCAACGTCTGCCATGGCTCCTGACTCGTCCATGCCGGGCGTCAAAATCGTCACCTTAATGGGATCGAGATACATATGGTCGGCATCCGCATCTTTGAAACCGTGCCAGTCTTCCTCACCGGGTGAAATCGGCCAGCAGGCGGCCTCGTCAATGTGTTCCGGCTGCCAGATATCGAAGAACCAGTCCTCCGACTCTTCGCGCAGGCGCTGAACCTCGCGGCGAAAATGCAGCGCCCGCTCCACGGAACGGTTGATCAGACGCTTGCCCGGGTTGCCGCGCAGCATGGCGGCCGCCGTTTCTATGGACGCCACCAGCGGATAGCTCGGCGAAGTTGTCGTGTGCATCATGTAGGCTTCATTAAAGGTCCGTTCGTCGTAATCGCCTTTAATGTGGATCAGGGACGCCTGGGAAAGCGCCGCCAGCAGCTTGTGGGTGGACTGCGTTTCGTAAATCACCTTCCCCGGCACCCGCTCCCCGCTCATGCCGCTTTTGCCCTGATAAATAGGATGAAAATTGGTATAGGGAACCCAGGCGGAATCAAAGTGAATCGAGGGAACGTCCAGGGTATGTTTAATAAACTCGGTGTTATACAGCAGGCCGTCATAAGTTGAGTTGGTGATGATGGCGTGCACCGGCCACTGCGCATCCTGAGTGGCGAGGACCTTTTCTTCAATGCTTTCGCGCAGGAATTCGCGTTTCGGAATGCCGCCCAGAATCCCCAGCGCGTTGCGCGTCGGCTTTAACCAGATGGGCACCAGATCGGTCATCATCAGCAAATGCGTCAGCGATTTATGGCAGTTGCGGTCGATTAAAACGGTGCTGCCCGAAGGCGCGGCATACATCCCGACAATTTTGTTTGAGGTGGAGGTGCCGTTGGTCACCATATAGCTTTGCTCCGCGCCGAAGGTGCGGGCGATATACTCTTCGGCTTCCAGATGCGGGCCGGTATGGTCAAGCAATGAGCCCAGTTCGGTCACCGAGATCGACACATCCGCTTTTAACGTATTGCCGCCGAAGAAATCGTAAAACAGGCAGCCGACCGGGCTTTTTTGATAAGCCGTCCCCGCCATGTGTCCCGGCGTACAGAAGGTATATTTCCCCTCTTTAACGTAGTTGAACAGCGCGCGGGTAAACGGCGGCGTGATGGTGCCGAGATACTCGCTGGTGTACTGCCTGATACGCACGGCGATGTCGTCCGCCGCACTGAGGGCGTATTCAAAGAACCACAGTGCCATGCGCATCTCGTTGACGCTGACGTCCAGCGACGAGTGGGTATTGATAAAAGCGTAAAGCGGCAGGTACTCGTTAAGCAGGTTAATTTCGCTGCACAAATCGAGGCTGTACTCGTCCCAGTCGAAAATCACGCCGCAAATTCTTGGGTTGTGTTCGATAAGTTTCAGCAGGTCGGTGCTGTTGGTCGGGTAGATGAGCTGGAAGCCCTGTTTCTCCAGCTCCTGATGCAGCTCTTTTATCGGCTCGTCTTTATAAAAAACGCCCTGCGGTCCCATAATGGCGATGATATTCACAGCTTACCTCCTGGCAAAAGTCTCAGCTAAGCATAGCGCAATGCCCTTTTCAGTGGGGCGATAAACGCAAAAAGGGCCGGAAAATCCGGCCCTTAGGGTCAATACGCGGCAAAATATCAGGCGTAGCCGTAGCTCATTAAACGCTGATAGCGGCGGTTAAGCAGCTCATCTTTGTTCAGCCCGTCCAGATCGGCAAGATCCGCCAGCAGCTGCGCTTTTAAAGACGCGGCCATGGTTTCCGGATGACGATGCGCGCCGCCCAGCGGTTCAGGAATAACGGTATCGACCAGCTTCAGCTCTTTCAGACGCGTGGCGATAATGCCCATCGCTTCCGCAGCAAGCGGCGCTTTGTCGGCGCTTTTCCAGAGAATGGAGGCGCAGCCTTCCGGAGAGATAACGGAATAGGTGCTGTACTGCAGCATATTCACTTTATCGCCCACGCCGATGGCCAGCGCGCCGCCGGAGCCGCCTTCACCGATCACCGTACAGATGACCGGCACCTTCAGACGAGACATTTCACGCAGGTTACGGGCGATGGCTTCAGACTGGCCACGCTCTTCCGCGCCAACGCCCGGGTATGCCCCTGGCGTGTCGATGAAGGTGATAATCGGCATATTAAAACGCTCGGCCATCTCCATCAGGCGCAGCGCTTTACGGTAGCCTTCCGGCGCCGGCATACCGAAGTTGCGGCGAATTTTTTCTTTGGTTTCACGTCCTTTCTGGTGACCAATAACCATTACCGGACGGCCGTCAAGACGCGCGGTGCCGCCAACGATAGCCTTATCGTCAGCATAGGCGCGGTCGCCCGCCAGTTCGTCAAAGTCATCAAAAGCGAGACGAAGATAATCGAACGTGTAGGGGCGCTGCGGATGGCGCGCCAGCTGGGCGATTTGCCATGCTCCTAAATCGGCGAAGATTTTACGCGTGAGTTCTACGCTTTTTTCACGTAGACGCTGCACTTCTTCGTCCAGATTGATATCCAATTTTTCATCCTGACGGCTAACGGCGGTCAGGGAATCGATTTTCGCTTCCAGCTCTGCGATCGGCTGTTCGAAATCAAGGAAATTCAGACTCATAGTATTCCTGTATTAGTCAAACTCCAGTTCCACCTGCTCCGAACCTATCAGGGTACGCAAATCGTTGAGTAAACGATCGCTGGGTGAGACACGCCATGCTGCGCCAAAGCGCAACCGCGCGCGTGCATCTTCCCTCTGATAGTAGAGATGTACCGGAATTGTCCCCGAACGATGGGGTTCCAGAGACTGACGGAGACGGTTTAAAAGCTGGTCATCAATTTGCCTGTCCGTCAGCGAGATAGCAAGCCCGCGCGCATACTTTTCGCGGGCTTCGTCAATGTCCATCAGTTCACGAGCGGTCATTTTAAGGCCGCCGCTGAAGTCATCAAAGCTGACCTGTCCGCTGACGATCAGGATACGGTCTTTCTCCAGCAGGTGCTGGTACTTTTCTAACGCATCTGTGAATAACATCACTTCCAGACGACCGGAACGATCGTCGAGAGTACAGATGCCAATGCGATTGCCTCTTTTGGTCACCATGACCCTTGAGGCAATCACCAGACCCGCAGCCGTGGTCATTTTACCACGTTCTGTCGGGTGCATCTCTTTCAGGCGCATGCCGCCGACATAGCGCTCAATTTCTTTCAGGTACTGGTTGATCGGGTGGCCGGTAAGATACAGCCCCAGGGTTTCCCGCTCGCCGTCCAGCACCGTGTGTTCGGGCCACGGAATGACGCTGGCATAGGACTGCTCGATCTGTTCCGGCTCTTCGGCCAGCACGCCGAACATATCCGCCTGGCCAATAGCTTCCGCTTTCGCATGCTGATCCGCGGCTTTCAGCGCGTCGCCCAGCGCGTTCATCAGCGCGGCGCGGTGCGGCCCCCAGGCGATCGAAAGCCCCGGACATAATGAGCTTTTCCAGCACGCGGCGGTTTAGCTTTTTCGTATCCGTGCGCGCGCAAAGATCGAACAGCTCGCGGAAATAGCCGCCCTGGTTACGCGCTTCAAGAATCGCTTCAATCGGCCCTTCGCCTACGCCTTTAATCGCGCCGATGCCGTAAACAATTTCGCCTTCGTCGTTAACGTGGAAATGGTATAGCCCGGAGTTGATATCCGGCGGCAGAATTTTTAATCCCATGCGCCAGCATTCGTCCACCAGGCCCACCACTTTTTCGGTGTTGTCCATATCGGCGGTCATGACCGCCGCCATGAACTCTGCGGGATAGTGCGCCTTGAGCCACAGGGTCTGATAGGAAACCAGCGCGTAGGCGGCGGAGTGGGATTTGTTAAAGCCGTAGCCGGCGAACTTCTCCACCAGGTCGAAGATTTTTATCGCCAGCTCGCCGTCAATGCCGTTTGCTTTCGCGCCGTCTTCAAAGCTTGAACGCTGCTTCGCCATCTCCTCGGGTTTTTTCTTACCCATCGCGCGACGCAGCATATCCGCGCCGCCAAGGGTATAACCGGAGAGCACCTGGGCTATCTGCATAACCTGTTCCTGATACAGGATAATGCCGTAGGTGGGCTCCAGCACCGGCTTCAGGCTTTCGTGCTGCCACTGAATATCAGGATAGGAAATCGCTTCGCGGCCGTGCTTACGGTCGATAAAGTTATCAACCATGCCGGACTGCAACGGGCCCGGACGGAACAGGGCCACCAGGGCTATCATATCTTCGAAGCAGTCGGGCTGCAGGCGTTTGATCAGATCCTTCATGCCGCGGGATTCAAGCTGGAATACCGCGGTGGTTTCCGAGCGTTGCAGCATGTCGAAGCTTTTCTTATCGTCGAGCGGAATAGCGGCGATATCAATCGGCTCAAGTCCCTGCTTCGCCCGGCGCGGGTTAATCATTTTCAGCGCCCAGTCGATGATGGTGAGCGTACGTAAACCCAGGAAGTCGAACTTCACCAGGCCTGCGTATTCCACATCGTTTTTATCAAACTGGGTGACCGGGTTTTGCCCCTGGTCGTCGCAATAAAGCGGAGCAAAATCGGTGATTTTGGTCGGGGCGATAACCACGCCGCCGGCGTGCTTGCCGGCGTTGCGCGTGACGCCTTCCAGCTTGCGCGCCATGTCGATCAGCGCTTTCACTTCTTCGTCCGCTTCGTAGATCTCAGGCAGCTGCGGTTCCGCTTCGAAGGCTTTCGCAAGCGTCATGCCCGGATCCGGCGGGATCAGCTTCGAGATGCGATCGACAAAGCCGTACGGGTGGCCCAGCACGCGCCCCACGTCGCGGATAACCGCTTTCGCCGCCATGGTGCCGAAGGTGATAATCTGCGATACCGCATCCCGGCCGTACATTTCGGCTACGTGATCGATTACCCGATCGCGCTTTTCCATGCAGAAGTCGATATCGAAGTCGGGCATCGACACGCGTTCCGGATTAAGGAAACGTTCGAACAGCAGGTCAAACTCCAGCGGGTCGAGATCGGTGATTTTCAGCGCGTAGGCCACAAGCGACCCCGCGCCTGAACCACGGCCGGGCCCGACGGGAACGCCGTTATCCTTCGACCACTGGATAAACTCCATCACGATCAGGAAGTAGCCCGGGAAGCCCATCTGGTTGATAACCTGCAGTTCAATGTCCAGACGTTCATCGTAAGGAGGGCGCTTCTCAGCGCGCACTTGCGGGTCCGGGAACAGGAATTCCAGACGCTCTTCCAGGCCCTCTTTAGATTTCACCACCAGGAAATCTTCGGTGGTCATATCGCCGGTCGGGAACTGCGGCAGGAAGTATTCGCCCAGGCGAACGGTGACGTTGCAGCGGCGGGCAATCTCAACGCTGTTTTCCAAGGCTTCCGGGATATCCGAGAAAAGCTCGCACATCTCTTCTTCGCTACGCATATATTGCTGCGTGGAATAGCTGCGCGGACGCTTTGGATCGTCGAGCGTAAAGCCATCGTGGATGGCGACGCGAATTTCATGGGCGTCGAAGTCGGAGGCATCAATAAAGCGCACGTCGTTGGTGGCAACGACCGGCAGGCCTCGCTCTTCGGCCAGAGCCACGGCAGCATGCAGATAGTTTTCTTCATCGGCGCGGCCGGTACGGATCAGCTCAAGATAGAAGCGATCGGCAAAATATTGCTGGTAGAACGCCAGGCACTGATCGACCTGGGCATGGTTTCCACGCAGCAAGTTTTTGCCGATATCCCCCATGCGTCCGCCGGAAAGCAGGATCAGGCCTTCGTTTAGCTCCGCAAGCCAGCCGCGGTCGATAACCGGGCCCGCGGCCCCGTAGCCGCGCTGATAGGCTTTAGAAATCAGCAGGGTGAGGTTCTGATAGCCGACGTTGTTGGCGGCAAGCACGGTCAGATGGCTAAGCTCGTCGCCCAACAGCTCGTTGGCGACGTTGAAATCCGCGCCAATAACAGGTTTGATGCCGGCGCCGTGGGCGCCGCCGTAAAACTTCACCAGGCCGCACAGGTTGGTAAAATCGGTAATAGCTAAAGCCGGCATATTCAGCGCCGCGGCTTTTTTCACCAGCGGCCCGATTTTCGCCAGCCCATCAATCATGGAATAATCACTGTGCACCCGCAGGTGAACGAAACGTGGTTCAGCCATTTCTCATTCCGATTAAATGTGTACCCGTTACCCGCAGGTCAGGACGCCAGCCCAAGGGCGCGTCTGACCGGAGCAAAACTACGACGATGGTGCTCGGTGGCACCGTGCTCTGCCAGCTTTTTAAGGTGAAAAGCCGTTGGGTAGCCCTTGTGCCGGGCAAAGCCGTACTGCGGGAAACTCAAGTCCAGCATGGCCATTTCGCGGTCGCGCGTAACTTTAGCCAGTATTGAAGCGGCGCTGATCTCAGCGACCCTGCTGTCCCCTTTTACCACCGCCAGGGCAGGCACGGGTAAAGCCGGACAGCGATTTCCGTCAATAAGCACGTATTCCGGCGCGATGGCCAGGCCCGCCACGGCTCGCTGCATAGCAAGCATAGTCGCGTGCAAAATATTTAGCCGGTCAATTTCTTCCGGCTCGGCGCGCCCGAGGCTCCAGGCCAACGCCTTTTCGATGATTTCATCGTAAAGCGCGTTACGTCTTTTTTCCGAAAGTTTTTTGGAGTCCGCAAGGCCGACGATGGGCCTTAGGGGATCGAGGATCACGGCTGCCGTAACCACGGCGCCGACCAGCGGGCCGCGGCCCACTTCGTCCACACCCGCAACCAGGTGCGTGTGCGGATAGATAAATTCCATCATTGCGCCAGCTCCAGCACGGCGTCGGGCCGCCTGCTCGTCCGCGTTGCAGCGAATCTGTTCATGCAGAGCGCGGAAGGTGTCATGCATTTGATGGCTTTGCGCGCCGTCTTCAAGCAGCGGCTCAAGCGCCGCCGCCAGCGCGACGGGCTCGCACTCTTCCTGAAGCAGCTCTTTGACGAGCTCGCGCCCGGCAAGCAGGTTCGGCAGCGAAACATAATCCGTTTTTACCAGGCGCTTCGCCAGCCAGAAGGTGAAAGGTTTCATGCGGTAGCCGACCACCATCGGGCATTTAGCCAGCATGCACTCAAGCGCTGCGGTGCCGGACGCCAGCAGCGCGGCATCGCTGGCCACCATCGCCTCTCGCCCCATGCCGTCTAACAGATGAACGTTAAGCTCGGGGGCGATATCGGCTTTAATCTTCTCAAACTGTTCACGCCTTTTGGCGTTAACCAGCGGGACGACGATTGCAAGATCCGGGAAACGGCGGCGAAGCAGCTGCGCCGTGCGCAGAAAATCGGCGCTTAGCATCTCAACCTCTGCGCCGCGGCTGCCGGGCAGCAGCGCCAGACATTTCACGGCGGGCGAAATGCCAAGGGTCGCGCGCGCCGCGTTTTTATCCGGATCGAGCGGCATCGCATCCGCCATCGTGTGGCCGATAAAGCGGCAGGGAACGTTGAAACGGTCGTAAAACGCTTTTTCAAAAGGCAGGAATGCGAGCACCAGATCCGTTGCTCTACCAATTTTGAAAACGCGTTTTTGGCGCCACGCCCAGACGGAAGGGCTGACGTAATGAATAGTGCGAATGCCCTGCTTTTTAAGGTTGCCTTCCAGGGTGATATTGAAATCAGGCGCGTCGATACCGACGAACACGTCCGGCTGCAGTTCCGTAAAGCGGCGGGTTAAATCGGCACGGATATGCAACAGACGGCGCAGGCGACCGAGCACTTCAACGATGCCCATCACCGCCAGCTCTTCCATTTCATACCAGGCTTCGCAGCCTTCGGCCTGCATGCGCGGCCCGGCTACGCCCACAAAGCGGGCATCCGGATGACGGGTTTTCAGCGCGCGTATAAGGCCCCGTACCAAGAATATCGCCGGAAGTTTCTCCGGCGACCAGGGCAATCGTTAGGGGACGACCAGGCTTCATTTAGCGAATCAAGCCGCGCGTGGAGCGCGCAAAGAATTCAACAAATGCGTTAACTTCCAGATGCTGCTTAGCAAGCTCAGCGATTTCCGGTTTTGCCTCGTCGAGGGTTTTGCCGCTGCGGTAGAGCAGTTTATAAGCGTTGCGAATCGCGTGCAGCGCTTCTTTGCTAAAGCCGCGGCGCTTCAACCCTTCGATATTAACGCCAAACGGCGTCGCGTGGTTGCCCTGCGCGATAACGTACGGCGGAACATCCTGTGCTACGCCGGAGCAGCCGCCAACCATCACGTGCGCACCGATAATGCAGAACTGGTGCACCGCGGTCATGCCGCCGATGATAGCGAAATCATCAACGGAGACGTGGCCGGCAAGCGTTGCGTTATTAGCGAGGATACAGCGATTGCCGACGGTACAATCATGCGCCACGTGAGCGTTGATCATCAGCAGGTTATCGCAGCCCACCTTCGTCAAGCCACCGCCCTGTTCTGTGCCGCGGTGAATGGTGACGCTTTCGCGGATGCGGTTGCGATCGCCAATTTCCACGCGGGTGGGCTCATTTGCATATTTAAGGTCCTGGTTAACTTCACCAATAGAGGCGAACTGATAAATCTCGTTATCGCGGCCGATGGTCGTATGACCATTCACCACAACGTGAGACTTCAGCACGGTTCCCTCACCGATCTTTACATGCGGACCAACCACACAAAACGGGCCAATATGGACGTTAGCACCGATAACGGCGCCTTCTTCCACAATGGATGATGGATGAATAAAGGCGGATTTATCAATCACGTATCAGCTCTCCCGGCTGCGGGCACACATCATAGTTGCTTCGCAGACAATTTTACCGTCAACGGTAGCCACGCCCTTAAAGCGAGTCAGACCACGGCGGGTTTTTTCGAAAGTTACTTCCATGACCATCTGGTCGCCTGGCACAACCGGACGCTTGAAACGCGCCTCGTCGATGCCAGCAAAGTAATAAAGTTCGCCAGGCTCCAGTTTCCCTACGCTTTTGAACGCCAGAATGCCGGTGGCCTGCGCCATTGCTTCAAGAATCAAAACGCCCGGGAAAATGGGTTTGCCAGGGAAGTGGCCCCTGGAAAAACGGCTCGTTTACGGAGACATTTTTTACTGCGCGTAGAAAACGACCTTCTTCAAAATCCAGAACACGGTCAACCAGCAAGAACGGGTAACGGTGCGGCAGAAGCTCTAAAATCTCTTCGATGTGCAGAGTATGAGTGTCGGTAGTCAAAATACTCTTCCTGTCCAAATATACTAAATGACAATAATAACACGGCCTGCGGCTATCACGGGACAGCTTGCAGGCCGCAAATCAGAAACGCTACGCGTCAAGGGCTGGCGATGATTAGTCTTGTTGATTGACCTTACGCTCGATAGCTTTTAAGCGTTTGCTCATTTCATCGATATTCATCACTAACGCGGCGGTTTTGCGCCACACTTTATTCGGTTGTAACGGAATACCTGAAGAATAGACCCCAGGCTCAGTGATCGGACGCATTACCATGCCCATACCGGTTACGGTGACCTTATCGCAGATCTCCATATGACCGTTAATCACGCTGGCGCCGCCAATCATACAGTAACGCCCAATTTTGAGGCTACCGGCCATGATGACGCCGCCCGCGACGGCGGTATTGTCGCCAATCACAACGTTATGTGCAATCTGGCACTGGTTATCAATGATAACACCATTACCAATAATCGTGTCGTCCAGGGCGCCGCGGTCAATCGTAGTACAGGCGCCGATTTCGACACGATCGCCGACGATCACCCGGCCAAGCTGGGGGATCTTCACCCAGTTGCCGCGATCGTTGGCGTAACCAAAACCATCCGCGCCGATAACGGTGCCCGACTGGATTAAGCACTGCTCGCCAATCTGGATTTCGTGGTAAACCGAAACGTTGGCCCACAGGCGGGTGCCGGCCCCAATTTTGGTATTTTTGCCGATAAAGCAGCCCGGGCCGATAATGACGTTATCACCCAGCACAACGCCGGATTCTATAACAGCATTGGCGCCAATCGCCACATTGTTGCCTAACGTCGCGGTCGCATCGATCACCGCGCCCGGCGCGATGTTTTGCGCAGGCTGCGGCGTGGAATCAAGAATTTGCGCCATACGGGCATACGTCAGGTAGGGATTCTTCACTACCAGCGCTGCGCTGTTGGCGAAAGGAAGGTCGGCTTGGGTCATTACGACGGCAGAAGCCTGGCAAGTTGCCAGCTGCTCATGATAACGCGGGTTAACGATGAACGTGATATGGCCTGCCTGGGCCGAATGCATGGATGCCACGCCGGTGATGACGATATCGCCATCACCGTGCAATTCCGCATCCAACTGCTGGGCTAATTCAGCCAGTCGAATTGAAGACATTACTTATTTAACCTGTTTTAGTACATCTGCAGTGATGTCTTTTACGCCGCTACCCGCATAGGCAACGGTGCTGGTGTCCAGCACAACATCATAGCCTTTGTCGTCAGCAACCTTCTTCACCGCGCTCTGGATACGAGTAACCAGTTTGCCGCGCTCTTCGCCAGAACGACGTTGACGATCCTGTTCAAAAGCCTGAGCTTTAGTAGAGAAGGTCTGGCGCTGAGCCATCACGTCTTTTTCCAGTTTGCTACGATCGCTGGCTTTCATGGTAGAGCCATCGCGCTGCAGACGCTGCATTTTGGACTGCAGATCGTTTTCCATTCCCTGAAGTTCAGTGGCACGGCCTTTGAACTCGTTTTCCAGGGTTTTGGAGACGCCGGTGTTCTGTGCAACCTGCTGGAACAGATTGCCCATGTTTACAACAGCGATACTTTCAGCTGCCTGAACGCTGGCTGATGCAGCCATAGCGATACCAAGACCTGCGGCAAATAACCACTTTTTCACTATAAACTCCTTACCATCCCATATGTGTCCGAAGACACTGTCTTTTGCGTGCACCAGCCCATTACCTGCCGGGCCGGTATCTACGCTTCACTGCCTGTCGCATTCCTTCGCGCAAAACAATTACCAGGTTTTACCAATGTTAAACTGGAACTGTTCCGCTTTGTCGCCGTCGTATTTCTTAAACGGCTGGGCATAGGAGAAGACCAGCGGGCCCCAACGGTGACATCCATTGCAATGCTAAACCTGCGGACATACGAATGTTGCTTGGGTCGCTGTAATCCGGCACCCCGGCGGCCTTCGTCTCTGCGGTATTTTCCCAGTTGGTATCCCAGACGGTACCGGCATCCACGAACAGGGACGTACGCACCGAGTTGGCGTACTTCTCGCTCAGGAACGGCGTTGGGGTGATCAGCTCGAAGCTCGCCACGCCCATGGCGTTGCCGCCAACCGCATCGTCGGAACCGCAGATAGTGCCCGTTCCGCAGTTATCCTGATTCGGCCCGTAATAGACCGCCTTCGGACCGATGTTGTTCGACTGGAAACCACGAACCGTGCTGGAGCCACCGGCATAGAAGTTTTCATAGAACGGCATCTCTTTACCGCCTAACCCATCGCCGTAGCCCCAACGGGTACGACCCAACACGACCCAGGTGTGGTCTTCGTTGATTGGGAAGTAGCTTGCGGTATCCAGCGTGACTTTATAGAACTCGTTATCCGAGCCCGGCACGGTAACTTTACCGTTCAGGTTGACGCGCGAACCGTCCGTCGGGAAGAACCCGCGGTCCAGTTTGTTGTACGTCCAACCATAGTTCAGGGTGAAGTCATCTGCTGCAAAACCGTTGTCATCAGATGTTTTAGATGTGCTCTGGCCCACAGAATCCAGATAACGCCACATCGCCACCTGCGGCTGCATGTTGGACAGGTCGTTATGCACGTAGCCTAAGCCCAGACGCAGGGTGTTGTATTCGTTGACCGGGAAGCCGAGCGTACCGTCCACGCCGTAGCTGGTGTTGGTATAGTCGGACAGATCCGCGTCGTCAGCTTTAAAGTCGTTATAGAACAGACGACCGCCGAGGCTTACGCCGTCTACGGTGAAGTACGGATCGGTAACGGACAGTTCGGCATAGGTCTGGTAGTCGTTTTTCGTGCCGTTGATGCCCACAGAGTAGCCGGTACCTAACCAGTTATCCTGCTGCACGCCCACCTGGAAGCTCACGCCGCTTTCAGTGCCGTAGCCGACGCCGAAGTTGAAGCTGCCGGTGTTACGCTCTTTGACTTTATAAACAACGTCAACCTGATCCGGGCTTCCTGAAACGCGCTGGGTATCGACATCGACGGTTTCAAAGTAGCCGAGGCGATTCAGACGCTCTTTACCCTGATCGACGAGATCGCTGCCCAGCCATGCCCCTTCCATCTGGCGCATTTCACGACGCAGAACGGAGTCTTTACTGGTGTCGTTGCCTTCGAAGCGCACTTTACGCACGTAGTAACGGTTGCCGGAATCAACGCTGACATGCAGTTTTACGGTCTTGTCTGCGTCGTTGATTTCAGGCTGGGTCTGAACGCGAGGATAGGCATAGCCGTAACGACCCAACAGCTTCTTGATGTCGTCTTCCATCTTAGTGACTTTGGTGCCGTTATAAAGCTCGCCCGGCTTCAGCCTGGTCAGGCTTTCGATTTCCGCCGAGTGGGCCCGCCAGGTTGCCGTTCACCGTTACGCCGGCAATTTTGTACTGGTCGCCTTCGGTGACGTTAACCGTCACGTAAATGCTTTTCTTGTCCGGCGTCAGGCTAACCTGCGTGGAGTCGATGTTAAAGCGCGCGTAGCCGCGATCCAGATAGTAGCTACGCAGGGTTTCGAGGTCGCCCGCCAGCTTCTGTTTCTGGTATTTGCGGTCGCCCACCACGTTCCACCACGGCACTTCGTCGCGCAGCTGGAAGTGCGAGATTAACTCTTCGGTGGAAAACGCGTGGTTGCCGACAATGTTGATCTGCTGAATTTTGGCGGAAACGCCTTCCTGGAATACCAGTTTCAGGTCAACACGGTTACGCGGCAGCGGCGTAACCACGGCTTTAACGCTGGCGCTGTACTTGCCAACGCTGTAGTAGAAGTCTTCCAGCCCTTTCTCGATATCCGAGAGGGTGGTGCGGTCCAGTGATTCACCGACACGCACGCCAGAAGCCTCAAGGTTCTGCTTAAGCATGTCGTCCTTCACGGACTTGTTACCGGAGAAAGTAATACTTGCGATCGTCGGGCGTTCTTTTACCTGAACGACCAGCGTTTCGCCATCACGCAGCACCCGGACATCTTCGAAGTTTCCGGTGGCAAACAGTGAACGGATAGTATTACTGATATCCTCGTCAGAGACAGTATCGCCTACGCGAACCGGCATGCTGAGGAGGGCCGCACCGACGGCGACTCGCTGCAGGCCTTCGAAATGAATGTCTTTCACTACGAACCCGTCTGCACCGTATACGGTGGCGCTGCTAAACAGCAGCGACGCTATGAGCAACTTTTTCATCGCCATCGTTGTTATGCGTTCTTCCTAACCTAATTCTCTCTAAAACCGAGAGAAATCATTGAAAAGTGCAAGCCCCATTAACAGCACCAGCAAGATAGAGCCGATGCGGTAACTAAAGTCTTGAACTCGCTCGGAAACCGGTCCGCCCTTCAGTTTTTCAATCGCCAAAAAGAGCAGATGCCCGCCGTCCAGAACGGGGAGCGGAAACAGGTTGATAATCCCTAAGTTGACGCTGATAAGCGCCAGGAACATCAGATAGTAAATCAACCCGAATTCCGCCGACATACCTGCCCCTTGAGCTATGGAGATTGGCCCACTGAGGTTGTTCAGTTTTACGTCACCGGTTATTAATTTCCCCAACATGTTGACCGTCAGCTTCATCAGCTGCCAGGTTTTACCCGTGGCCTCTGCTACGGCGACAAACGGCCCATACTGGCGCACTGTCTTATACTCATCCGGCAGCGGGATAACCTTTGGTACCACACCCGCAAACCCTTCAGCCTTCGCTTTACCCGGTTTTGTATCCGGTATCAGCGTTAAAGACAAGGGCCGCCCCTGTCTTTCTACTTCAACAGCCAGAGACCGGCCTGGATTATCACGCACCAGGCTGACAAAATCCGTCCACTGGTTGATAAGCGCACCCTCGACTTTAACGATCCTGTCTCCGGCTTGCAAACCCGCCTTATTAGCTGCTGATTCAGGCTGTACTTCTGCGAGCACCGTCTCAACCTGCGGACCGCGCGGCCTGATACCTAACGAGACAACGGGATCTTCTCTGTCGGGCTCAAACTGCCAGTTGCGTAAATCGAGAGTTTTCTCGCTGGTCTGATTGGTGCCCAGAGGCGCAAGGCTAATGCGCGCGTTTTCATCACCAATCTTCGCCACCAGAGCAAGACGAACTGCATCCCAATCAGGCGTTTCGATACCATCTATCGCTTTAAGTTCCGTGCCTGGCGCAATTTGTGCCTGCGCCGCTATCGAGTTGGGCGTTATTTCACCAACAACCGGACGCACGCCGGGAACGCCAATGATAAACACCAGCCAGTAGGCGAAAACGGCGAAGATAAAGTTGGCAACCGGCCCGGCGGCGATAATGGCCGCGCGCTGGGAGACGGTTTTGTTGTTGAAGGCGTAATGGCGCAGCTCCGGGCTAACCGGCTCAACGCGCTCATCAAGCATTTTGACATAGCCGCCCAGCGGGATCAGGGCGATGACAAATTCTGTACCGTGGCTATCGAGACGTCGCCAGAGCGCTTTACCAAAACCAATAGAGAAACGCTCAACGCGCACACCACAACGGCGGGCAACCCAGAAATGGCCGAACTCGTGCACGGTAATTAAAACGCCCAGTGCGACGATAAATGCTGCCAGATTCCAGAGTATGCTCAGCATAAAACCTTCCGTTAAATCGTCCTGAAAACGAGCAAAAGCAGACAGGCAAACACCGGCACCGCCGCTGTCAGACTGTCAATGCGATCTAAGATACCACCATGACCGGGGATCATGTGACCGCTATCTTTAATTCCTGCTTCGCGCTTGAACATGCTTTCGGTTAAATCGCCCAGTACGGAGGCCAGCGCGGCGACAACTGAACACACCAGCAGGATAGAAGGCGTAACGTCCAGATTCGCCCACATGCCGAACATCCACGAGATAACGGCCGAAGTAAACAGGCCGCCGATAAAACCTTGCCAGGTTTTACCCGGAGAAACCTTTGGCGCCAGCTTATGCTTACCGAACATTTTACCGAAGAGATAAGCGCCGGAATCAGCTCCCCAAACGAGGATCATAACGTACAGCAGCCACATCGCGCCGGTGTAGTGGTTGCTGTCGTAATGCCAGCTGCGCAGCACAACCATGCCCCAGAAGAACGGCACGATAGTCAGCAGGCCGAAGATCAGCCGCAGGGTTCTGGAGTTGCGCCAGATAGCCGCGGAGGCCGGATAAAACAGCACCAGCAACAGCGCCGCAACCCACCAGGCAAGCGAGGCCCAGAGCGAGAATTCAATCAACGGGATATGTACCGTGCGATGGTATTCCGGTAGGGCAAAAAGCATCGCCGCCAGCAGCAGGCCGCAAAGTACCGCCAGCCATACCCGCTGGGATCGCGCTTTAAATCCGGCCAGCTGTCCCCATTCCCAGGCGGCTAACATGCACACGACAAGGGTGGTGATAGCAAAACCGACCGGCGGAAGCAGGAACAGCGCAGCAATGACAACAGGTATTAAAATAAACGCAGAAATCAGGCGATACTTCAGCAAAAGTGACCCCCAACAGGCTTATTCGCCACCAGGTGCAGTGCCGCCAAAACGACGCTCTCGATTCGCAAAAGCATTTAGCGCACCTTCAAAGTCTTGTTCATCGAAATCAGGCCAAAGAACATCCGTAAAGTAAAGCTCTGCATAGGCAATCTGCCAAATCAGAAAGTTACTGATGCGATGCTCCCCTCCTGTCCTAATTACTAAATCCACGGGGGCCAGTTCATTCATGCAGATCTGCTGGCTTAGCAACTCTTCATCAATCTGGTCCGGGCGCAACAAACCTTCCTGCACCTGCCCGGCAAGATGCCGAACTCCCTGAATAATATCCCAACGACCGCCATAATTCGCGGCGATGTTGAGCGTCAATCCGGTATTTTGACTGGTCAGCGCTTCGGCTTTATTAATACGTTCTTGCAAACGCGAGTTGAAGCGGGCCCGTGTCGCCAATGATTCGCAAACGAACATTGTGGCGATGTAAGCTTTTGACTTCGCTGTCTAAAGCCCATACAAACAGCTCCATCAACGCGCTCACTTCCTGCGCCGGGCGATTCCAGTTTTCACTGCTAAAGGCATAAAGCGTGAGCGCCTCAATGCCGTTATTGGCCGCAAAGCTGACGGCACGGCGGACGGATTTCGCTCCCGCTTTATGACCAAAGACCCTCATCTTCCCCTGTCGTTTAGCCCAACGACCATTGCCATCCATAATAATGGCAACATGGCGCGCGCCATGTGCGGGTGCGGTTTCGCTTAATTGTTGGTTTGCTGACAACATAACGCGTAATAATTCCCTGATAAGGATTAAGCGGTACTCGAGAATGACTTCGGTCTTCACACAAAAAAGCCGTGCTATGACACGGCTTTCCACCTTTCAATCAGCCATATCCGATGGAAAGGTGGCGCAGACTATATCACTGAAGCACAACGCTAACAAATGGCGGGAGGCCGGCCGACTGAATTATCATCGGTAAGCGACGCGCGTCACCAGATTTCTGGCGATTTCACGCGCGGCTGCATCCACCGCCTGCACCTCGTCAACGCTTTGCGGCTCGGTCAGATCGACCTGTTCCAGCGCCGCGCGGTTAAGCGCCGCGATATCCGTAAACCGCAGACGATGGTGTAAGAAAGCCTCCACCACAATCTCGTTCGCCGCGTTAAGAACGGTTGTCGCAGCCTGCCCCTGCTCGAAGGCTTCAATCGCAAGCTTCAGGCAAGGATAGCGGTGATAATCCGGCTCCATAAAGGTAAAGGTGCCGATCTTGCAGAAATCCAGCGGCTCAACACCCGACGCCACGCGTTCCGGGAACGCCATCGCATGCGCAATAGGCGTGCGCATATCCGGCGCGCCCAGCTGCGCCAGCACGCTACCATCAAGGTAACGCACCATAGAGTGGATAACCGACTGCGGATGGATCAGCACTTCCATCTGTTTTGCGCGAGCATTAAACAGCCAGCGGGCTTCAATATACTCGAGACCTTTGTTCATCATGGTGGCGGAGTCAACGGAGATTTTGCGCCCCATCGACCAGTTCGGATGGCAACATGCCTGGTCCGGCGACATTGCCGCCAGATCGCCAATCGGCGTTTCACGAAAAGGGCCACCAGACCCGGTGAGGATAATGGAAGAGACGCCATTATCTTCCAGCTCAGCGTATCCCAGGTTTTGCTGAATTGTTTCCGGTAAACTCTGAAAAATCGCGTTATGTTCGCTGTCGATAGGCAATAACTGCGCCCCGCTGCGCTTTACGGCATCCATAAACAGACGCCCGCAGGTCACCAGCGACTCTTTGTTGGCCAGCAGAACCTGCTTGCCCGCCGCGATAGCGGCAAGCGTTGGCAGCAGCCCCGCCGCGCCGACAATCGCCGCCATCACCTGATCGACGCCGTCTAACGCCGCCATGTCGCAGGCGGCTTTCTGTCCCGCCAGCACCCGGGTGGCGCTGCCCTGCTCGCGCAGAATTTCACGCAGCCGCTGGGCTGACGCCTCATCATCCATCACCGCCCAGGCCGGTCGAAACTCCAGGCACTGCTCTGCCATACGTGCGACGTTCTTCCCGGCCACCAGCGCCATCACGGAAAATTGTTCAGGGTTATGACGAACGACGCTCAGGGTGCTGGTGCCGATAGAACCGGTGGAACCAAGGATGGTCAGCTGCTTCATCTGGGACTCTGGATTGTAATAGTAAAAAAGACAAATAAGTGTGCGGCGGCAGACAGGGCTTGTCTATGCCTTTGAGCGAAAAGCAAAACGCCGTAAACAAAACCCGTGAAGCGAATCACGGCCTGTGTACGGCGTTTGGTCTGTCACGAAGAAGATTAGAACTGCATCAGCTCGGTTTCTTTATCGGTCAGCGCCGCATCGATTTTTTTGATGGCGGCGTCGGTCATTTTCTGAACGTCGTCCTGGGAACGGCGATCGTCATCTTCGCTGATCTCTTTATCTTTCAGCAGGGCTTTAACCTTGTCGTTAGCGTCACGACGTACGTTGCGTACCGCAACGCGGGCGCCTTCAGCTTCGCCGCGAACGACTTTGATCAGGTCTTTACGACGCTCTTCGGTCAGCGCCGGCAGCGGAACGCGAATATCGCTGCCCGCAGAGCTTGGGTTCAGACCGAGGTCGGAGGCCATAATTGCTTTTTCAACGGCCGGGCTCATGGAGCGGTCGAACACGTTGATTTTCAGCGTACGGGAGTCTTCAACCGTCACGCTAGCCAGCTGGCGCAGCGGGGTTGGCGTGCCGTAGTATTCCACGACGATGCCATCCAGCAGGCTTGGGGAAGCGCGGCCGGTACGCACTTTGCTGATTTGGGTTTTGAACGCTTCAACGCATTTTTCCATGCGCACTTCAGCATCTTTTCTGATATCGCTAATCACGTTACGAATCCTTGAAAACTGGTTTAAGGCAGACCACGCTTACCTGCGCAGCAATCGCGCTGCGAGCTAAGTATAGCCCTGTTTATTCTTAGGTGCGTTAAAGCCAAATCTTACCCTGATTAGGCTTCGACTGAAATTATTCAGTGATAAGAGTGCCTTCTTTTTCACCCATGACCACGCGGCGCAATGCGCCCGGCTTATTCATGTTGAAGACACGAATCGGCAGCTTGTGGTCACGGGCGAGGGTAAAGGCGGCCAGATCCATAACCTTCAGCTCTTTATCCAGCACTTCCGTATAGGTTAGCTGCTCGTAGAGGGTCGCCGTAGGATCTTTAACCGGATCGGCGGTAAACACGCCGTCTACTTTGGTGGCTTTCAGCACCACATCCGCTTCAATCTCGATTCCGCGCAGGCAGGCGGCCGAATCCGTAGTGAAGAATGGGTTACCGGTGCCGGCGGCAAGGATCACCACGCGGTTGTTACGCAGCAGGCTGATTGCCTCAGCCCAGCTATAGTTGTCGCACACGCCATTCAACGGAATAGCGGACATCAGGCGGGCGTTCACATAGGCGCGATGGAGCGCGTCGCGCATCGCCAGGCCGTTCATTACGGTCGCCAGCATGCCCATGTGGTCGCCCACAACGCGGTTCATGCCGGCTTTCGCCAGGCCCGCACCGCGGAATAAGTTGCCGCCGCCGATTACCACCCCGACCTGAATACCCAGTTCAACCAGCTCTTTAATTTCCTGAGCCATACGGTCCAGTATGCTCGCATCGATACCGAAACCTTCAGTGCCCTGCAGGGCCTCGCCGCTTAGCTTAAGCAGGATGCGTTTATAGACGGGTTTTGCATTGGTAGCCATGTTTCTTTCCTGAGAACAGTAAACGTTGGGGATGGATAAATCTGGCGACATTGTGTCGCATATCAGCAAGAACTGTATCAGATCAGACTGATATTTGAGGCTGGATAAAAAGGAACCGCCAACTGGCGGCTCCTTTTTTAAAAATTAAGACTGCTTGGACATGGCAGCAACTTCTGCTGCGAAGTCAGTCTCAACTTTCTGGATGCCTTCGCCCACTTCAAAGCGGATGAAGTTAGTCACGTCGGCATTGTGCTCTTTCAGGAACTGACCAACGGTTTTGCTTGGGTCAATAACGAAAGGCTGGCCGGTCAGAGAAACTTCGCCGGTGAATTTCTTCATGCGGCCTTCAACCATTTTCTCTGCGATTTCTTTCGGCTTGCCGGACTGCATGGCGATGTCCAGCTGAACCTGGTACTCTTTTTCTACCACTTCAGCAGACACATCTTCAGGCTTCACGAATTCAGGCTTGCTTGCTGCAACGTGCATTGCAACCTGCTTAACCAGCTCTTCGTCAGCGCCTTTAGCCGCGATCAGAACGCCGATACGCGCGCCGTGCAGGTAGCTGCCCAGCACTTCGCCTTCCAGAGCAGCAACGCGACGGATGTTGATGTTCTCACCGATTTTCGCAACCAGCGCTACGCGCTCTTCTTCGAACTGAGCTTTCAGCACTTCAACGTCGGTGATTTTGCCAGCGACTGCGGCATCCAGCACCTTGTCAGCGAACGCCTGGAAACCGCCATCTTTAGCAACGAAGTCAGTCTGGCAGTTAACTTCCAGAATCACACCGTAGTTGCCTTCGATTTTGGTTTTGATCACGCCGTCAGCAGCAACGTTACCTGCTTTCTTAGCGGCTTTGATAGCGCCAGATTTACGCATGTTTTCGATTGCCAGCTCGATGTCGCCGTTAGCTTCAGTCAGGGCTTTTTTGCAATCCATCATGCCTGCGCCAGTACGCTCACGCAGTTCTTTTACCAGAGCAGCGGTAATTTCAGCCATTCTTTAATCCTCGGTTATCTCGTGAAGAGAGATAAGCCCTGGTTCACGTGTGGGCGAACCCTGGCTCAAAATAAAAAGGGGGCCTGAGACAGGCCCCCTAACCAAACTATGCAATACCTGGTTAATAAGGGCTCGAAAGAGCGAACCTTATTATTCAGCTTCTACGAAGCTTTCTTCTGCCTGAGCAGCCAGATCCTGAGAACGGCCTTCACGCACGGTAGCTGCAACAGCACCCAGGTACAGGGTAACGGCACGGATTGCATCGTCGTTACCTGGGATAACGAAATCAACGCCATCTGGATCGGAGTTGGTATCAACGATTGCGAACACTGGGATGCCCAGGTTGTTAGCTTCTTTGATAGCAATGTGTTCGTGATCGGCATCGATGACGAACAGAGCATCCGGCAGGCCGCCCATGTCTTTGATACCGCCCAGGCTGTTTTCCAGCTTGTCCAGTTCACGGGTGCGCATCAGCGCTTCTTTCTTGGTCAGTTTGTCGAAGGTACCGTCCTGAGACTGAGTTTCCAGATCTTTCAGACGTTTGATGGACTGACGAACGGTTTTCCAGTTAGTCAGCATACCGCCCAACCAGCGATGGTTCACGAAGAACTGATCGCAGCTCAGAGCAGCTTCTTTTACTGGTTCGCTTGCAGCGCGCTTAGTACCAACGAAAAGGATTTTGCCTTTACGAGAAGAAATCTTGCTCAGCTCAGCCAGGGCTTCGTTGAACATAGGTACAGTTTTCTCAAGGTTGATGATGTGAACTTTGTTACGCGCGCCGAAGATGAAAGGCTTCATTTTCGGGTTCCAGTAACGGGTCTGGTGACCGAAGTGAACACCAGCCTTGAGCATGTCGCGCATGGAAACAGTTGCCATGTTTAAAACCTCTATAGTAATTGGGGTTAAGCCTCCACGTATCCCATATTACCGACCCCTGAGGGCACCCCGGAATATGTGTCGATACGTGTGTGTTATTTACACAAAGTGAGAGTGTTGGCCGCATGCCGAAAAATCGGCAGTCACAGTCCGGCGCGCTTTATACCATAAAAGAGACGCAGACTCCAATAGTTGTTGGCAGACGCGGCGGCGCTCCATTCTCAATTTGGCACTGTCGGTAGGCCCTGATAACATTGACGTACACCTGCTCAATTATTGTCGAAAAGTCGACATCTGCGGAACGAATTAATGGCCATCTCAATTAAAACACCTGAAGAAATCGAAAAAATGCGCGTTGCCGGCGCGCTTGCCGCCGAAGTGCTGGAAATGATCGAAGCCCACGTCAAGCCCGGCGTAACTACCGGCGAGCTGGACCGTATCTGCGATGATTACATCGTCAACAAGCAGCAGGCGGTTTCCGCATGCCTTGGCTATCATGGCTTCCCGAAATCGGTGTGCATCTCTATTAACGAAGTGGTTTGCCACGGTATTCCGGATGACGAAAAGGTCCTGAAAGATGGCGATATCGTCAACATCGACGTGACCGTTATCAAAGACGACTATCACGGCGATACCTCCAAAATGTTTATCGTGGGCAAACCTACGATTCTGGGCGAGCGCCTGTGCCGCGTTACGCAGGAGAGCCTGTATCTGGCGCTGCGCATGGTAAAACCGGGCATTCGTCTGCGTACCCTGGGCGCGGCGATTCAGAAATTCGTCGAGGCGGAAGGCTTCTCTGTGGTGCGCGAATACTGCGGGCACGGCATCGGCCCGCGTCTTCCACGAAGAGCCGCAGGTTCTGCATTACGATGCCGATGACGGCGGCGTGGTGCTGCAGGCAGGCATGACCTTTACTATTGAACCTATGGTCAACGCCGGCGACTACCGCATTCGCACCATGAAAGACGGCTGGACGGTGAAAACCAAAGATCGCAGCTTGTCTGCACAATACGAGCATACTATTGTGGTGACAGATAACGGCTGCGAAATTCTTACGTTACGCAAGGATGACACCATCCCGAACGTTATTTCGCATAACGAGTGATTTTCCTGACGTAAGTCAGCACTCAAAGCCGGCCCGCGCCGGCTTTTTTTATGGATGGCGGAATATGACCCAGAGCTTACCCGAGCAGTATGCCAACACCGTGCTTCCTGAGATTTCCGGGCAACCTGATTATCCCGCAAGCTGGCCTGAAACCGATCTCAACTGCGGCCAGATTAAGACGCATATCGATATTTTCCAGCGCTGGCTTGGAGAGGCGTTCGATAGCGGCATTTCCGCCGAGCAGCTGATCGACGCCCGAACCGAATTTATTGACCAGCTGCTGCAGCGCCTGTGGCTATTTTATGGATTTGGCGATGTGCCCGAGGCCGCGCTGGTCGCCGTCGGCGGTTACGGACGGGGCGAACTGCACCCGCTTTCCGACATCGACTTATTAATTCTCAGCCGTAAACGTTTAAGCGACGCGCAGGCGCAAAAAATCGGCGAGCTGCTCACCTTGCTGTGGGACGTGAAGCTTGAGGTCGGCCACAGCGTTCGCACCCTCGAAGAGTGCCTGCTTGAAGGGCTGTCGGATTTAACCGTCGCCACCAACCTGATTGAAACCCGCCTGCTGATTGGCGACGTCGCCCTGTTCCTCGAGCTGCAAAAGCACGTCTTCAGCGATGGCTTCTGGCCGTCGGCTAAATTCTTCGCCGCCAAAATCGACGAGCAGGAAGAGCGCCACCGGCGCTATCACGGCACCAGCTATAACCTGGAGCCGGATATCAAAAGCAGCCCCGGCGGCCCTGCGCGACATCCACACGCTGCAATGGGTCGCGCGCCGCCATTTCGGCGCGACATCCATGAGCGAAATGGTCGGCTTCGGCTTTTTGACCGAGGCGGAGCGCAAAGAGCTCGATGAGTGTCAGCACCTGCTGTGGCGCATTCGTTTCGCCCTCCATCTGGAGGTGAGCCGCTACGACAACCGCCTGCTGTTCGACAGGCAGCTCAGCGTCGCCCAACGCCTTAACTACAGCGGCGAAGGCAACGAGCCGGTTGAGCATATGATGAAGGACTTCTACCGCGTCACGCGCCGCGTCGGCGAGCTTAATCAGATGCTGCTGCAGCTTTTCGACGAGGCGATCCTCGCGCTCGACGCCAGCGAAAAGCCCCGCCCGCTGGACGACGACTTCCAGCTCCGCGGCTCGCTTATCGACCTGCGCGACGAAACGCTGTTTATGCGCGAACCGCAGGCCATTCTGCGGATGTTTTATATGATGGTGCGCAACCGCGACATCACCGGCATTTACTCCACCACGCTGCGCCACCTGCGCCACGCGCGCCGCCATTTAACGCAGCCCTTATGCTATATCCCTGAGGCGCGCGACCTTTTCCTGGCAATCCTGCGCCATCCGGGCGCCGTAAGCCGCGCGCTGGTGCCTATGCACCGCCACAGCGTGCTGTGGGCGTATATGCCGCAGTGGTCGCATATCGTCGGGCAGATGCAGTTTGACCTGTTCCACGCCTACACCGTTGATGAGCACACCATCCGCGTGCTGCAAAAACTGGAAAGCTTCTCGAAGGAAGAGACGCGCCAGAAGCACCCTCTGTGCGTGGATCTCTGGCCGCGCCTTTCCCATCCGGAGCTGATTCTGATTGCCGCCCTGTTCCACGACATCGCCAAGGGGCGAGGCGGAGACCATTCGGTACTGGGCGCGCAGGATATTTTGAAATTTGCCGAGCTTCACGGCCTGAACTCGCGGGAAACCCAGCTTGTCGCCTGGCTGGTGCGCCAGCATTTGCTGATGTCCGTTACCGCCCAGCGCCGCGATATTCAGGATCCGGAGGTCATCAAGCAGTTTGCCGAAGAGGTGCAGACCGAGAATCGCCTGCGCTATCTGGTGTGCCTGACGGTGGCGGATATCTGCGCCACCAACGAAACCCTGTGGAACAGCTGGAAACAGAGCCTGCTGCGCGAACTGTACTTCGCTACCGAAAAACAGCTGCGTCGGGGCATGCAGAACAGCCCGGACATGCGCGAGCGAGCGCGTCACCATCAGCTGCAGGCGCTGGCGTTGCTGCGCATGGATAATATTAATGAGGAAGCGCTGCACAATATCTGGCGGCGCTGCCGGGCAAATTACTTTGTGCGCCATACGCCGAACCAGCTGGCCTGGCACGCGCGCCATTTGCTCAAGCACGATCTCAACAAACCGATGATTCTGCTCAGCCCGCAAGCCACGCGCGGCGGCACGGAGATCTTTATCTGGAGCCCGGACCGCCCTTACCTGTTTGCCGCGGTGTGCGCGGAGCTGGATCGGCGTAACCTCAGCGTGCACGATGCGCAGATCTTCACCACCCGCGACGGCATGGCGATGGACACCTTTATCGTGCTGGAGCCCGACGGCAGCCCGCTGTCCGGCGATCGCCACGAGTTAATTCGCCACAGCCTTGAGCAGGCGATTACCCAAAGCAGCTGGCAGCCGCCGCAGCCGCGCCGGCAGTCGGCCAAACTGCGCCACTTTACCGTCGATACCGAGGTGAACTTCCTGCCAACGCACACCGACAGACGCACTTTCCTGGAGCTGATTGCGCTCGATCAGCCCGGCCCTGCTGGCACGGGTCGGCCAGGTGTTTGCCGATCTCGGAATTTCGCTGCACGGGGCGAGAATCACCACCATTGGCGAGAGAGTAGAAGATTTATTTATAATTGCGACGGCCGACCGGCGCGCGCTTAATAATGTGCTGCAACAAGAGGTTCAACAACGGTTGACAGCGGCCCTTAATCCAAACGATAAATAACAGTCTGTTAATTTAGTCACAATCAGGAAAAATTTCACAATGCAGCAGCTACAAAACGTCATTGAATCCGCTTTCGAGCGCCGCGCCGATATCACCCCGGCTAATGTTGATACCGTCACTCGCGCTGCGGTAAACCAGGTTATCTCCCTGCTCGACAGCGGTGCGCTGCGCGTTGCCGAAAAGATTGACGGCCAGTGGGTTACCCACCAGTGGCTGAAAAAAGCCGTACTGCTTTCCTTCCGTATCAACGACAACCAGGTCATGGAAGGAGCGGAAAGCCGCTATTTTGATAAGGTGCCGATGAAATTCGCCGACTACGACGAAGCGCGCTTCCAGAAAGAGGGCTTCCGCGTTGTGCCACCAGCGGCGGTGCGCCAGGGCGCGTTTATCGCTCGCAACACCGTGCTGATGCCCTCTTATGTCAACATCGGCGCCTACGTTGACGAAGGCACCATGGTGGATACCTGGGCGACGGTCGGTTCCTGCGCGCAGATCGGCAAGAACGTGCACCTGTCCGGCGGCGTCGGCATCGGCGGCGTGCTGGAGCCGCTGCAGGCGAACCCGACCATCATCGAAGATAACTGCTTTATCGGCGCGCGTTCAGAAGTCGTGGAAGGCGTTATCGTAGAAGAAGGCTCGGTGATTTCCATGGGCGTCTATATCGGCCAAAGCACCCGCATTTACGATCGCGAAACCGGCGAAGTGCACTATGGCCGCGTGCCGGCAGGTTCGGTCGTGGTTTCCGGCAACCTGCCGTCGAAAGATGGCAAATACAGCCTCTACTGTGCGGTTATCGTGAAGAAGGTCGACGCGAAAACCCGCGGTAAAGTCGGTATCAACGAGCTGCTGCGGACCATCGACTAAAAAATAAATGTTCAAAAGGCGGGGTAACCCGCCTTTTTTGCATCCGGGACTGGCGGGAAAGGAATTTTCCGTTGATTATCTATAGGTTAATGATATCGAAAAGGTAACGCTATGTACGATAACCTGAAAAGTCTGGGTATTACCAATCCTGATGAAATCGATCGTTACAGCCTCCGGCAGGAAGCCAACAACGATATCCTGAAAATCTATTTCCAGAAGGATAAAGGCGAGTTCTTTGCTAAAAGCGTGAAGTTTAAGTATCCGCGCCAGCGCAAAACCGTCGTCGCCGATGGCGTAGGACAGGGCTACAAAGAAGTGCAGGAGATAAGCCCCAACCTGCGCTACGTGATCGATGAATTGGATCAGCTCTGTCAGCGCGATCGCACCGAGGTGGACCTGAAGCGTAAGATCCTTGAAGATCTGCGCCATCTGGAATCGGTTGTGACCAATAAGATCAGCGAAATTGAAGCCGATCTGGAAAAGCTAACCCGCAATAAATAAGTTCCCCCGGCGGATGGCGCCGCGCCTGTTCGCCCTGCTTCGCAGCTGCATGTAGGGCGGATAAGCGCAAACGCCATCCGCCCTATTTTACCTCTGCTCGTCGAGCTGCAAAGCGACATACAGCAACAGGCGATCGTCGAAATTCCCCAAATCCAGTCCCGTTAGCTCCGAGATGCGGTTAAGCCGGTACTCAAGCGTGTTTCTGTGAATAAAGAGCGCCTTCGACGTAGCCAGCGGCTGCACGTTATGGCTAAACCACGCGCTTAAGGTTCTGCGCAGCAGGCCGTTGTTATCCATGCTTTTTAAACGCGCCAGCGGCCGCGCCAGCTCGTTGGCCTGCCAGCCGCCCCGCAGGCTGTCGAGCAGAACGGGCAGCATCAAATCCTGATAGAAGTAGCTGCGGCTTTCCGGCATGCGCTGTTTGCCGACCATCATGGTCGTACGCGCGGTGCGATAAGAGCGGGCGATGCTGCCGGGGCCGGTAAAATAGTTGCCGAGCGCCACGCGAAAACGTAGCTGGCCGTTCTCTTTCATGCGGCTGATAAGCTGTTCAACGCGCTTACGGTGATCTTCGGCATCCCAGCGCCCGAACTGATTGAGCGCGGGTTTGAGCACCACCATCTCCGTCAAAGAGACAATCGCTATCAGGTTATTGCGCTCGGGGGTGGTAAGCGCGTTCTGCAGCTGCTGCAGCTCTTCCATGGCGCTGTCCACGCTAAGCTGGCCGCTGTCCACCTCCACCACCGCCACCACGCGGGGCTGATTGAGGTCGATACCCAGCCTTTGCGCCCACTCGGTCAGCGCCGCGGAGTGCTCGTCCGCCTGAATCAGGTTCATCACCAGCTCTTCACGCAGGCGGCTGTCCTGCGCCAGCAGGTGCATCAGGCGGGACTGTTCGAGCATCATTTCCGCGGTCATGCAGACCAGCTCGCCGTACTTACGCAACGCATTCGGCTCGCCCGTCAGGCCGATTACCCCAACGATTTCGCCGTCGATACGCAGCGGCAGGTTGATCCCCTGGCGCACGCCGTGCAAATGGCGGGCTACGGCGTCGTCAATATCCACCACGCGCCCCTGCGAAAGCACCAGCAGCGCTCCTTCGTGCAGCTCGCCGATACGTTCCCGATCGCCGCTGCCGATAATGCGTCCGCGGGCGTCCATCACGTTGATATTGGTGTCGATGATGGTCATGGTGCGCGCAACGATGTCCTGCGCCATTTTCGTATCAAGGTGCCAGCCAGCCATTGCTTCCTCTCCCGTCGTGCTAATGGCCTAGCATAGGCGACGGAAATAGCTCAGGCATTGTGCAAATGCCCGAAGCGGCGCGCAGGAATGTGGAGTTGTGGCAAGGTTCACAAAAAAGGGCCGCTTTCGCGGCCCTTATTACGGGGAGAGAATGGCTGCGGCCGGCTATTACTGCATCAGCAGATAAATAGTGCTGTCGCCGCGCTGAATATTAAGCGCCATCACCGAAGGTTTAGTGTCGAGGACCTTGCGCAGCTCGGCGATATTGTTCACCGGCTGCTGGTTGATGCCGATAATAATATCGCCTTTTTTCAGGCCGATACGCGCAGCAGGGGTATTACCTTTTACCGAATTGACGATCACGCCTTTTTCATCTTTACCGCTGCGGTTGCTCATTTCCGCGCCTTCAATGCCGGTAAAGATGGTGGAGGAGTCCACCTGAGTCTGGCTGCTTTGCTGCAGTTCCAGATTCACGGAAACCGGCTTGCCGTCGCGCAGCAGGCCAAGGGTAATTTTGCTGCCTACCGGCATAGAACCCACTTCCGCACGCAGCGCCGCAAAGCTGCTGATGGCCTTACCGTTCATCGACACCACCACGTCGCCGGCCTTCACGCCCGCCTTGGCTGCGGAAGAGTTAGGCATAACCTGGCTTACGAAGGCGCCGCGCTGCGCATCGACCTTCATGGCTTTCGCCAGCTCGGAGTTCAGCTCGGTGCCCATAATGCCCAGCTCGCCACGCTTAACCTGGCCGTACTGCACCATCTGCGCGGTGAGGTTTTTCACCATATTGCTCGGAATGGCGAAGCCAATGCCGATGTTGCCGCCGTCCGGGGCAAGGATCGCGGTATTGATGCCGATCAGCTCGCCGTTCAGGTTAACCAGCGCGCCGCCGGAGTTGCCGCGGTTAATCGCCGCGTCCGTCTGGATGAAGTTTTCATAGTTTTCGATATTCAGACCGCTGCGCCCCAGCGCCGAAACGATCCCCGAGGTCACGGTTTCGCCCAGGCCATACGGGTTGCCGATGGCTACCGTGTAGTCGCCCACGCGCAGGGCGTCGGAGTCGGCCATTTTAATCGCCGTCAGGTTTTTCGGATCCTGCAGCTGCAGCAGCGCGATATCGGAGCGCGGATCTTTACCCACGACTTTTGCTTCAAACTTGCGGCCGTCGCTCAGGGATACCTGAATTTTGGTTGCGTTATCAACGACGTGGTTATTGGTCACCACGTAGCCTTTGGCGGCATCGATAATGACCCCGGAACCCAGAGCGGCGAATTTCTGCTGCTGTGAACCGCCGTCAGACCCGCCCCCGGGACCGCCCTGACAGAATGGAGAGCTCTGGAAAGGCGAACCTTCCTGGCAGAATGGCGAATTGTCGCCGAAGAACTGTTGGAAATTGCGCCCCATGCGCGGAGTATTTACCGTGGTGCTGCCTTCAACGTTAATACTCACCACCGATGGCATGACTTTTTCAAGCATCGGCGCAAGGCTTGGCAGCGGCTGCGAGGCAGATGCGGAAGAAGCCGTCTCAGCGGCGATGGCGGACACAGGCCCCAGCGCCAAACCCAGACTCAGAGCCAGCGCACTCATTGCTAAAGTGGTTTTTTTCATCTCTTTCACTCTCAAGTTATAAGTCACGCGTAATTGCTGTGCAGGTCTATATAGAGTGGTGTTATAGCGCTTAGTTCCGCCGATAACTCACTGGAAAAAGTAAAAAATTATTGGTCGTCTTTACAAAACTCAACGACGCGTTACTCCACCGCCATTAAACGCCGATATTCATCCCAGGCGTATAAATCCGTCATGCCGCTGATGTAATCCTGAATCAGCCGGCAGCGATAATAATACTCCCGCACGGCGTATTCAGGCTCCGCAGGCGTTAAGTCGTTTACGGCTTCGATATAAGCAAGCCGGTGCTTGGTCGACAGCTTATGGTAAAGCCGCGTCTCGATAGGCAAACGACGCAGGCTCTCTTTTTCCACCAGCTCAGCAAAATCCTCGGCGGATATATTGAGGAGCGGGCTGTAAATTTCAAGCAGTCCGCTGATAACCCGGTAGCCCTGCAGCTCTAGCTGTTCCACCTCAGGATGGCTGAAGACCTGCTTTATCGCCACCTGCTTATATAACTCCAGCAGCCGCGCAAAGGGGCTGTCGTCCTCCAGCAGAGCGTGATTAAACTCGCCGCTGTAAATCTCCGGCAGGTTGTCGATAAAACGCTGCGCCGCATACGGCACCAGCTGATTTAACGTATTGACCCGCAGATACATGAAAAACTGATCTTCGGTGCTGCGGCGCATTTGGTTAGTGCTGGATTTGCGCCACGCCTCGTTCACCACTTTTTCAAACAGGTCATCCGGCCGGCGCTCTCCCCAGGCGGCGCAGAGGTGCTGGTAAAGCTGCTCGACGCTGAAGATATTTTTCTCAACGGCGTCTTCAAGGTCCGCCACGCAGTAGGAGATATCGTCCGCGGCTTCCATAATCCAGGTAAGAGGAAAGCGGCTGAATTCTCCCAGCTTTAGCTCCGCACGCAGGCGTTTGATGTAGCTCTCTTCGGAAAGGTAAAAGCCGGGCTTTTTCATCAAATAGGCGTGGCTTTGCGGCGGGTCGCCGACAAACCAGGCGGGACGGGTATATTTCAGGATGCAGCCCACCTGCGCCCAGGTCAGATTCATCCGCAGCAGGCTGTGCACCAGGCGAATGCCCTGCGCGTTACCTTCAAAATGGCAAAGGTCCTGACGCACGTTGCGGCGCAGCTCGTTTAGGCGCTCCTCTCCTTCCCGCAGCCGCAGCGCGTTTACCTTACAACGATCGTCGCTACGCGGCTGGCTGCCGGCGTCTGCGGGAAAAAGCCGCTGGCGAAACCAGTCGTTGATGGCCGACTCGCCAAAATGCCCGAAAGGCGGATTGCCGATGTCGTGCATCAGACAGGCCATTTCGACAATGCTTTCAAAGGGCCCGGTCAGCTCGCTCAGCCCGTATTTTTCAAGGGACTGCTGCTCCTTAAGACGGCTGAGCACCTCTTTGGCGATGTAGCGCCCAACCTGCTGCACCTCCATAGAGTGCGTCAGGCGGGTGCGGACGGAAGCGTTTCGCTCAAGAGGGAAAACCTGAGTTTTTTGCTGCAGCCGGCGGATCGCCGGAGAATTGATGATTCTGCCGCGATCGCTTTCGAAAATGCGCAGAATCTCATGTTCATTCTTGATGCCGGTAGGCGATCGGAAACGACGGTGCCAGTTAATTTTCTTGCGGAAATCTAGTTCACTCATGCCCTCTCCTTCGCCCGACTCAAGAGCGGATTAATTCCTTTACGCTTGCCATGATAGACTATGCATCCTAACTAACACTATTGCGAGTATCTCTATGAAAGCAGGCATTATTGGTGCAATGGAAGAAGAAGTTACGCTGCTGCGTGACAAAATCGAAAACCGTCAAACGCTGAAGCTTGCGGGCTGTGAAATTTACACCGGCACGCTCAACGGCGTGGAAGTGGCGCTATTGAAATCCGGCATCGGTAAGGTCGCGGCGGCGATGGGCGCAACCCTGCTGCTTGAGCACTGCAAACCGGACCTGGTTATCAACACCGGTTCCGCAGGCGGCCTGGCTTCTGCTTTGAAGGTAGGCGATATCGTCGTGTCTGACGAAGTGCGCTACCACGATGCGGACGTGACCGCCTTTGGCTACGAGTATGGCCAGCTGCCGGGCTGTCCTGCGGCCTTTGCAGCCGATGCCAAACTGATTGCCGCAGCGGAAGAATGCATTACCGAGCTGAACCTGAACGCGGTGCGCGGCCTGGTCATCAGCGGCGATGCGTTTATCAACGGCTCCGTGGCGCTGGCGAAAATTCGCCACAACTTCCCGCAGGCCCGTAGCGGTAGAAATGGAAGCCACGGCCGTCGCCCATGTTTGCCACAGCTTCGGCACGCCGTTCGTGGTGGTGCGCGCGATTTCTGACGTGGCCGATCAGCAGTCTCACCTGAGCTTCGACGAGTTCCTGGCGGTAGCGGCGAAACAGTCCACGCTGATGGTTGAAAAGCTGGTGCAGAAGCTGGCTCGTGGTTAACAGGACGTTCTGGCGCGCGGCAGGCGCCTTGTTGTTCTGCCTGCCCCTGCTGCTGTGCGCCGCGCCGCGGGTTATCTCCCTGTCGCCGGGCAATACCGAGCTTGCCTTCGCGGCGGGTATTACGCCGGTGGCGGTAAGCGCCTGGTCAGATTACCCGCAGGCGGCCAAAAAGCTTGAGCAGGTGGCTAACTGGCAGGGCATGAACCTTGAACGCATCGTGGCGTTAAAGCCGGATGTGGTGCTGGCCTGGCGCGCCGGCAACGCGGAACGCCAGGTGAACCAGCTGGCGGCGCTCGGGATAAAAGTCGTCTGGTTAGATCCCACCACGGTTGCCGAGGTCATTTCCGCGCTGCGCCAGCTTGGGGAATTCAGCCCAACGCCGGAAACCGCGAATAAAGCTGCCGACAGGCTGGCGGCGGAATTCCAGGCGTTAAAAGCGCAGTACGCGCAGGCGGCGAAGAAAAAAGTGTTTCTCCAGTTCGGGCAGCATCCCCTCTTCACCTCCGGGAAAGGTTCGCTGCAAAACGAAATCCTGACGCTGTGCGGCGGGCAGAATATCTTTGCCGACAGCCGCGTTCCATGGCCGCAGGTCAGCCGCGAGCAGGTGCTCGTGCGCAAACCGCAGGCTATCATCATCACCGGCGATAAGACGCAGATCCCACCGGTGCAGCAATTCTGGCAAAGCCAGCTACCTATTCCGATCATTGCGGTGAATGATGACTGGTTTAGCCGCTCGGGCCCGCGTATTATCCTCGCCGCAAAACAGCTCTGCGCGGAGCTGGCGAAACAATAGCGTCTTCTGAGGATAATAAATGCTGGTCTACTGGCTGGATATTATTGGCACAGCCGTCTTTGCTATCTCTGGCGTCCTGCTTGCCGGAAAACTCCGTATGGATCCTTTTGGCGTGCTGGTGCTGGGCGTGGTGACGGCCGTAGGCGGAGGAACAATACGCGACATGGCGCTGGCGAACGGCCCTGTGTTCTGGGTAAAAGATCCGACGGATCTGGTGGTGGCGATGGTCACCTGCCTGCTGACTATCCTGCTGGTGCGCCAGCCGCGCCGCCTGCCGAAGTGGATCCTACCGGTACTGGACGCCGTCGGGCTTGCCGTGTTCGTCGGCATCGGGGTAAACAAAGCTTTTCTGGCGGGCACCAGCCCGCTGATCGCCATCTGCATGGGCGTGCTGACCGGCGTGGGCGGCGGAATTATTCGCGACGTGCTGGCGCGTGAAATCCCGATGATCCTGCGCACGGAGATTTACGCTACCGCCTGCATCATCGGCGGCATTGTGCATGCTACCGCTTTCTATACCTTTAAAGTTCCGCTGGAGCAGGCCAGCATGATCGGCATGCTGGTAACGCTGACGATACGCCTTGCGGCGATCCGCTGGCATCTTAAACTGCCGACCTTTGCCCTTGAAGACAGACAGTAAGGCATAAAAAAGCCGTGTTTCATAACACGGCTTTTTCTTTTCCCGCAGCGCTTAGACGCTAAAGGAGGAACCACACCCGCAGGTGCTTTTCGCGTTCGGGTTAGTCACCACGAAGCGAGAACCTTCCAGACCCTCGGTATAATCTACCGCGCCGCCTACCAGATACTGCAGGCTCATCGGGTCAACCACCAGCGCGACGCCCTGCTTCTCAATGGTCATATCGCCGTCGTTGATCTGGTCATCAAAGGTGAAACCATACTGGAAGCCGCTGCAACCACCACCGGTGATGTAAACACGCAGTTTCAGATTCGGATTCTCTTCATCTGCGATCAGGCTCTTAACTTTATTGGCTGCTGCTTCTGTAAACTGCAGGGGCAGCGCTACGTCATCACTCATTTTTTGCTCCCAACGAAATAACAAGCCGGGTAAATTTTAACCCGATCTTTAGGGCCATTATCTAATACGGGGTCAAATCGTTCAAGTATTCTCCCCGGCCGGGCCCGGCTGCGCTTTAGCCCGCATTGCTGCTTCCTGGCGTGCTAAAGTGCGCGCAAGTATTGAGGAGTATAGAGGTTTTCCGCCGAGGAATTGCGCTAATAGTGTCGCGCCAAGGCAGGTAATAATCATTGGCAAAATGAGCTGATAATTGTCGGTCATTTCCAGCACCAGCACGATGCCGGTCAGCGGCGCGCGCACCGATGCGGCAAACAGCGCGCCCATTCCCGCGATAGCAAAGGTACCCACATCAAGGTGATAAGCCGGAAACCACGCGGCGCCTGCCATGCCAAACGCGGTGCCAAGCAGGGTGCCCAGCGCCAGCATCGGCGCGAAAATCCCGCCCGGCGCGCCCGATGAAAAACAAAGCAGCGTGGTAATAACGCGCGCGATAAAAATAAACAGCAGCATGCCCAGCGTGTAATTTCCCGCCGCGGCGATAGGGATCAGGTTAAAACCGCCGCCCGCCGCCGCGGGCTGAATAAGACCCAACACGCCGCAGATTCCGCCCAGCAGGCCGCCGATGAGCACCCATTTTTTAATCTCGCCGCCGTGGATGCGTTGAAACATATCCTGGGTGCGAAACACCAGCGAGTTGAACAACACGCCGACTATGCCGAACACCATCCCTAATACCAGATACAGCCAGAGCGTATTAACGGGAGCGTTTGCAAGCCTGCCCACCTCGATGACCGCGTTTTCGCCATTAAAAATGCGAAATACCACGCTCGACATAATCACGCCGATAAAGACCGCTTTTATCGAAATCAGGCTGTAACGAAACTGCGGCCGCATCTCTTCGATGATAAACAAAATGCCCGCAAGCGGCGCGTTAAAGGCCGCCGACAGCCCGGCGGCGGCACCCGTTGCCAGTAAAGTATGCCGCGCTTCCGCGCCGCGCAGGCGAAAAATATCCAGTATCATGCGGCCAATGTTGCCGCCCAGCTGCACCGTCGGACCTTCGCGCCCCAGCACCATCCCCGCGCCGAGCGTGCCCATGCCGCCGATGAACTTCACCGGAATGACCCGCCACCAGCGCACCGGCCGCAGCTCTTCCAGCGCGCCTTCGATTTCAGGAATGCCGGAGCCGCCCGCTTCCGGCGCAAACCGGCGTACCAGATAGTAGCCAACCATCGCTAACAGCGCCGAGCTGATAAAAGCCGCCGGCCAGACGATGACGGAGCGATCCGCAACCTGTGCCAGCATCGCCAGGCGATTTTGCTGCATCCAGTTAACGGCTTTTTCAAAAGCCACGCCCGCAAGGCCGGCCAGCGTCCCGACGAGGGCCGCCATAAACAAAATCGCCGCCGGCGTTTTGTCCTGGCGAATCAGGCGGCGCACGGCGTCGCCTCTGCGCAAACGCGCAATCTGCCGCGCTTCAAAAGAGGATTGCAAAGGGTTCATGAACGTAATCATTAATAAGTAATACAAATCGAGCGGGCATTCTACTCGTCCGGCGCGCCTGGGCAAAACTTTCATAACCCCGAAGGTTTCCCTTAGAATAGCCCGTTGCCACTCTTTCCACGAATCAGGAGCCGATTCATGAGTAAATCAGAAAATCTGTACGCTGCCGCCCGTAAAGTCATCCCAGGCGGGGTGAACTCGCCGGTACGTGCTTTTACCGGAGTCGGCGGCGTCCCGCTGTTTGTTGAGCGCGCCGACGGCGCCTATCTGTTTGACGCCGACGGCAAAGCCTACATCGACTACGTCGGTTCCTGGGGACCGATGATCCTTGGCCATAACCACCCGGCGATTCGTAACGCGGTTATCGAAGCCGTGGAGCGCGGCCTGAGCTTTGGCGCGCCGACCGAAATGGAAGTCAAAATGGCCGAGCTGGTGACGGAGCTGGTGCCGACGATGGACATGGTGCGCATGGTGAACTCCGGTACGGAAGCCACCATGAGCGCCATCCGCCTGGCGCGCGGTTTCACCGGCCGTGACAAAATCATTAAATTCGAAGGCTGTTACCACGGCCACGCCGACTGTCTGCTGGTGAAAGCAGGCTCCGGCGCGCTGACGCTGGGCCAGCCGAATTCGCCGGGCGTGCCTGCGGACTTCGCAAAACACACCCTCACCTGCACCTATAACGATGTCGCCTCGGTACGCGAAGCGTTTGAGCTATACCCGCAGGAAGTGGCCTGCATCATCGTTGAGCCGGTCGCGGGCAATATGAACTGCATTCCGCCGAACGCTGATTTCCTGCCGGGCCTGCGCGCGCTGTGCGACGAGTTTGGCGCCCTGCTGATTATCGACGAGGTGATGACCGGCTTCCGCGTAGCGCTGGCCGGCGCTCAGGCTTATTACGGCGTTGAGCCGGATCTGACCTGCCTTGGCAAAATCATCGGCGGCGGCATGCCGGTGGGCGCCTTTGGCGGCCGCCGTGAAATCATGGACGCGCTGGCGCCGACCGGCCCGGTTTACCAGGCGGGCACGCTTTCCGGCAACCCTATCGCTATGGCTGCGGGCTACGCCTGCCTGACCGCGGTTTCCCAGCCGGGCGTCCACCAGACGTTAACCGCGCTCACGGAAATGCTGGCTGACGGCCTGCTGCAGGCGGCAAAAGACGAGAATATCCCGCTGGTCGTCAACAACGTCGGCGGCATGTTCGGCCTGTTCTTTACCGATGCACCAACCGTCACCAACTATAAAGACGTGATGGCATGCGACGTGGAGCGCTTCAGGAAATTCTTCCACCTGATGCTGGAAGAAGGCGTGTATCTGGCGCCGTCCGCGTTTGAGGCGGGCTTTATGTCGGTCGCGCACTCGAAGGAAGATATTCAGAAGACCATCGACGCCGCGCGCCGGGTGTTTGCGAAGCTTTAACTTTGCGAGTAGAGGTGGATGGCGCAGGCGCCGTCCACCCTACATTCACAAACCCCAGTTCGGGCAAGCGCCAGCCGATATCGCTAACGGCTTTGCTTACGCAGCAAATAAATAAAATAAGGCGCGCCGATAAAGGTCGCCAGCAGCCCGGCGGGCACCTGATCCGGGAACAGCAGCATCCTTCCGCACCAGTCCGCGGCCACCATCAGCATCCCGCCCAGCAGGGCAGCCATCACCAGCTGCGGCATCGCGCGGCGGAAACCGAGCATGCGTGCGATATGCGGAGCCATCAGCCCGACAAAGCTCAGCGGCCCGACGGTTAGCGTCGCGGCGGCGGTGAGCGCGGAAGCCAGCAGCAGCAGGGCAAATCGCGACGGCGTGAGCGCCATGCCCACCGCGCGCGCGGTTGCGCCGCCCAGCGGCAGAATCATCAGCCAGCGGCGGCACAGCGGCGTGAGGGCCAGCAGCACGACCATCAGAATGAAGGTTTTGACCGCCTGATCGCCGGTCACGTTATAGGTTGAGCCGGAGATCCAGGTGAGAATGCCCGCCATTCGCGGATCGCCGCTTGCCATCAACAGCATCAGCAGCATGGTAAAAGCCGTGCTCAGCGCCATGCCCGCCAGCAGCATGCGCTGGGGCGAGAAGCCCCCTCGCCCTGCGGCAACCATAATGACCAGCAGGGTTGCCGCCGCGCCAAGGCTGCCCGCGGGGAACAGCCAGCCGAAGGCATTCCCCGGCACGATAAACAGCATGATCACCACGCCAAACGCCGCGCCGGAGCTGATGCCCAGCACTTCCGGGCTGGCCATCGCGTTGCCCGTCAGCCGCTGGATTACGCTTCCCGCCACGGCCAGCATCATCCCCGCCGCCAGCGCCGCCAGCATGCGCGGCCAGCGCCACGGCAGAAGATCGTGGAACATCTCGCCGTTCACCCAGCTCCAGCCGTGGGCGTCGCGCCCGAGGGTGAGCGCGGTAGCCATGACCAGCAGCAGCAGGCCGCCGCCGGCAAGCGCCCACCAGCCGAGATGCTGGCGTTCGGCAGGCACGTTATCGCCGGCGTTCATCGCCGGCATCCCCACCGTGCGCAGACGCGGCAGCAGCCACAGCAGCAAAGGCGCGCCAATCAGCGCGGTCACCGTACCTGTCGAGATCTCACGCCATGCGCTGGTCAGCCAGATAACCACCTGGTCCGAAAGCCAGAGAATCAGCGCGCCGATCAGCGGCGCCAGCAGCAGACGGATCACAAGACGGCGCGCCCCCAGCATTTTTGCCAGCAATGGCGCGAACAGGCCGATAAAGCCGATAATGCCCACCGCGTTGACCAGCAGCGCGCTGATAGCGATGGCGAGCGTTAACGCCGCGAGGCGAACCAGAGACAGCGCCAGGCCAAGATTACGCGCCACGCCGTCATCGAGGCCCATCAGCGTCAGCGGACGCAGCAGCAGCAGCGTCAGCAGCAGCCCGCCGACCAGACGCGGCCACAGGCCGTTGACGATGCTCCAGTCCTGCTGGTTCAACGCGCCCGTGCTCCACAGGAACATATTCTGCAGCTGGTCGTGGTGGAAAATAGCCAGCAGCTGATTGACCGCTCCGCAATACAGGCTGAGCACCAGGCCCGCCAGAATCAGCGTAACCGGCGACAAACGCTTGCCCCACGCCACGCCGAACACCAGCAGGCCAACCACGCCCGCGCCGATCAGCGCGGCAAATTGCTGGGTCTCAAAGCCGCCCGGCAGCGCCCACAGCGTCGCAACGGTTACGCCCAGCTGAGCGCCGCTCGCTACGCCAAGCGTGGTCGGCTCGGCCAGCGGATTTCGCAGCACCTGCTGGAACAGCACGCCGACCAGCCCCAGGCCCGCGCCGACCAGCAAAGAAATCGCCAGCCGCGGCAGCAGGCTGTAGTGGAACAGC
This sequence comes from Dryocola mayonis, assembly GCF_051307045.1. Lineage (NCBI taxonomy): Bacteria > Pseudomonadati > Pseudomonadota > Gammaproteobacteria > Enterobacterales > Enterobacteriaceae > Dryocola > Dryocola mayonis. The sequence continues at coordinate 758,500 of NZ_CP150452.1, read as the reverse complement.
ATCTGGCTAATATCGTCGATATTGGGCTGCCGCCAGGCCTTCGACCACTGCGCCGAAGGCAGCTGCGCATTCAGATTGTGAAGCGTCAGCGCGCAGGCCGCGACAAACAGCAGCGCCAGCAGCGCGGCGGGGAACAGAACATGATGACGTCTCACGCGGCGCTCCCTACGGCTTTCGCCAGCATTTTCGTGAAGTTCATGGCGGAGAGGGTGGCGCCGTACAGCCATACCGCCGGCACGCGCTGAAAACGATGCTGGCGTACGAACGGCATCGCTTTCCACAGCGGCGTGGCCATCATTTTGGTCATTTCGTTGTCGTTGTTGTGATCGAAACAAATCACATCCGCATCTTTAATCGCCGCCAGGCGTTCAAGCCCCGTCACCGCGGTGCCCCAGAAATTGGTTTCGCCGTGCCAGGCATTTTTCACCCCCAGCAGATCCATCACCTCCTGGAAGAGGCTGTTTTGCCCGACGATCAGCGCGTGGCGCGGGTCGAGCAGCGTCATCAGCAGCACCGGACGATCGCCCCGCTGCGCAAAGCGCGGTTTCATGTCAGCGATAAAGCGGTCGAAATGGTCCAGATGATCTTTTGCCGCCTGCGGCATGCCCAGCTTTTCTCCGAGTTCGCTCAGCGAATGACGCGCAACGGTCAGCGGCCTGCCGGAACCATCGTTAAAGTTGAACCCAAGCCCCGGCGCGATGCGCGTCATTTTTTCAGGCGACGGCCCGTAGCCCGCGGAGTAGAGGATCAGCGAAGGTTTCAGCTGGGTAAGCAGCTCCAGGTTAGGCTCGGTGCGCAGGCCGACGTCAATAACGCCGGCGGGCAATGCGGGCTCGCCTACCCAGGCGCGGTAGTTGTCCATATCGGCTACCGCCATCGGCGTGACGCCAAGCGCGAGCATCAGCTCGGCGGGCAGCCATTCGAGGGCGACGATGCGGCGAGGATCGACAGGCGCCGCCTGCGCGCCGCCCGTTCTGAATAAGAGCGGCGACAGCGCCAGCGCCGTCAGCAGCTGGCGACGGCTTATTGGTGGGTTAATCAGTTCAGACATCAGTAAACGAAGCTCACCGGTGCAGCGCCCGCAGGATGCGGCAAAATCCCCATCGGAATGCCGTAGATATGCTCAAGCGTTGCGCTTTGCATAATTTCAGCCGGGCTGCCCTGAGCGATCTTTTCGCCGCCGCGCAGCGCCACCAGATGGTCGCAATAGCGCGCGGCCATATTAATATCGTGCAGCACGGCAATCACCGTTAAGCCACGCTCCTGGCTCAGCCGATGGATAAGCGCGAGGACGTCCACCTGATGGGCGATATCCAGCGCGGAGGTCGGTTCATCAAGCAGTAAACAGCGGCTGTCCTGCGCCACCATCATCGCAATCCATGCGCGCTGACGCTCGCCGCCGGAAAGGCTGTCCACCAGACGGTGGGCAAAAGGTTTCAGGCCAACCAGCGCAATCGCCTCTTCCACCAGCTCCCTGTCCGCTACGCCAAATCGCCCCAACGCGCCGTGCCACGGATAGCGACCGATGGCGACCAGCTCACGCACCGTCATCCCTTCCGCCGCGGGCAGCTGCTGCGGTAAATAAGCCACCTGCCGCGCAAAAGCCTTGCTGCTCCAGCTGTCCAGCGGCTGGTCGTTCAGGCGCACCTCGCCCTGCGAGGGCTTTTGATGCCGCCCCAGCATTTTCAGCAGCGTGGATTTGCCCGAGCCGTTATGGCCTATCAGGCCGGTAACTTTACCGATGGGAAAGGTGAGGGACAGCGGATGAAGCAGCGTGCGGCCTGGGACGCGAAAGGTGACGTCGGTGAGGCTGAAGGTAGTATCGGGATGGGGATGTTTGTCGTGCATGCTGGCCCAACTTGTTGAAGGGCACGGCGAACCGTGCCCGGGAGACAATTAGAAGCGGAAGGTCGCGGTGGCAACCACCTGACGTTCTGCGCCCCAGAAGCAGCCATAGGTCTGGAAGCAGCTGGCAACGTATTCACGATCGAGCAGGTTGTTGACGTTCACGGCAATGCTTGAACCGCTCATACCGAAACGGCCCAGGTCATATTTGACCACCGCGTCCATCACGGCAGCGCTGCCGACTTCAAAGGAGTTCGCCGGATCGCCGTAGCTTTTACCAATGAAGCGGCCGCCGGTGCCGAGAGTCAGACCGCTTAGCGCACTGTCGTTAAAGGTGTAATCGCCCCACAGGGAAGCCATATGTTCCGGCACCTGCTCTGGCGTATTGCCTTTCAGATTGGTGTCTTTGGTGTATTCCGCATCGGTATAGGTGTAAGAAGCGGTCAGGTTAATATTGGCATTAAGCGCCGCTTTCGCTTCCAGCTCCACGCCGCGGGCGCGAATTTCACCGGCCGGAACCTGGCCCTAACGGGTTGGCTGGGTCAGCCGTCAGGTTGTTGGTTTTGGTCAGCTGGTAGACAGCACCGGTGATAACAACCGGCATATCTTTCGGCACATACTTCACGCCCGCTTCGTACTGCTCGCCTTTAGACGGAGCATAAGAAGTGCGTGGATTGCTCCAGAGATCGAATGCGCTTGGCTCGAAGGACTGGCTGTAGCTGAAGTAAGGGCTGACGCCATTGTCGAACAGGTAGTTTACGCCGCCGCGCCAGGTAAACTTCTTGTCATTACGCTCAATATAGCCGCCGCCATCGCCGCGAACCGTGGTTGCCTGCTCAGACCAGTCGTAACGACCGCCCAGCGTCATCACCCACTTGTCCCACTCGGCCTGATCCTGAACGTAAATACCGGTCTGCTTGCTTTCGTTCATCTGATACGGAGCCGCATCGCCGAAATCAAAATCTTCCATGGTTGGATTGTAGAGATCCAGCTGCGGCGCGCTGCCGAAGGTCGCGTTGATGTCGTTACGCATGCGCATGTAATCAACGCCCGTCAGCAGGGTGTGCTCAAGCGCGCCGGTTGCGAATTTGCTTTCCAGCTGGGTATCTACGCTGAAGTTTTGCAGACGTTCGTTGTCCACAACCGTACCGCGGTTAAGCATATGGCCGTTCGTCGCGTCGATACCTGTACCGTACACGCTTTGCTGAGCAGTTTTCATCTCGGTAAAACGCAGGTTCTGACGCACGGTGAAGGTGTCGTTGAAGCCGTGTTCGAAGCTGTAACCGACCATTTTCTGGTTACGGGAATAGGTATTATTGGTCGCGCCTTCGTTGAAGCTGGTCGGCAGACGCGAACCGTCCGGTAAAGGTTGTACCGTGCCTTCTTTTGGCAGCCAGCCGTAGTAGCCGGTTTCTGGCTCATTCTGGAAGTAGGACAAGAAGGTGAAGTTAGTCTTGTCATCCGGACGCCAGGAGAAAGATGGAGCGATGGCGTAACGCTGCTGTTTAGCGCTTTGCTGCTGCTCGTTGTTAGAGCGCGCCAGGCCGGTCAGACGATAGGAGTAGACGCCGTTATCATCCAGCGCGTCGCTGAAGTCAAAGCCGGTCTGGAACAGATTGTCCGTACCCATTTTAAACTGAACTTCATGCAGCGGCTCCGTGGTCGGGCGCTTGCTGACCATAGAGATGATGCCGCCCGGGTTGCTCTTACCGTAGAGAACGGAAGTTGGGCCGCGCATCAGCTCAACGCGTTCCAGCATATAAGGATCAATGACCGCGTCATTATAGAAGTTGCCCTGAAGCTTCAGGCCGTCCAGGTAGTTATTTTGGTTCAGACCCACGGAGGAGAAGCCGCGAATGATAACGAAATCATAGGTGCTGGAAGCGCCACGGCTGTTAACGGTAACGCCTGGGGTATAACCCAGTGCTTCCTTAACGGATTTAGGCTGATGCGTTTGCATCTCTTCATTCGTCACCACCGAAACAGACTGTGGCGTCTTTTCGATAGGCGTATCCGTTTTGGTCGCCGTCGCCGCACGTTTAGCGGCGATAGTCGGAGCCGGGCCCCATGCGCTTTCCTGCGGCGCTGCGGCAGTAACGGTGATGGTGTCTTCTTTTTTAGCCGTGCCGTCTGCGGCAAAGCTTGATGCGCTGACGCCGCCTACGGCGGCAGCAACAAGCACAGCGAGCTTGCGAACGGAGGTGCTGACTGGTTGTCCAGTGATTGAACGCGCCATTGTATAATCTCTGATGAGTGAGGAATGATAACGTAAACGATAATTATTATTATGCCCGCGGGATAATAGTCGAAACGGAAAGCGCAAGGCAAGCGGATCGCGCCCCCTGGCGCGCTAAAGGAATAATAATTAACCTGGGTTATTTTCAGGGATTAACAGAAAAGAAAAACCCCCGTTACATACGGGGGTTTTTGATGACATTTGGCGCAAATCAGTTACTGCCGAACATGTCCTTAATCCAGCCGGCAACGCCATCGCTTTTTTCCTGCTGCTGAGGCTGCTGTTGCTGTTGCTGCTGCGTCGGCTGCTGAGGTTCGCCGGACGACTGATCGAACGGATTATTGTTCTGCTGTTGCTGCAGGCTCTGCTGGCACAGCGCATCCGGATTGGTCGTCCAGACCGGCAGCGTACGCGTCGCGCCGCCTGCGCACTGGAAGTTGCCCGCGTCATCCACACCCATATCGACGATATCTTCCGGCGGCGTTAACGTCAGCGGAATCGGCGTCTGGTTTGCCAGATAGCGCTGGTAGAGCGCCATAGCGCCGCTCGCGCCGTAAAGCTTGGTCGGCTGGTTGTTATCGCGCCCAACCCAGGTGATGGTCACTTCTTTACCATCGATGCCCGCAAACCAGGTATCCACGTTGTTGTTCGTGGTGCCCGTTTTACCGGCCAGGTGCAGGTTAGGATATTTGGCGCCCAGCGCGCGGCCGGTACCACGGTTCATTACCTGCTGCATGGTGTAGAGCGTCATATAGGGCCGCCTGCGCGGGAACCGCCTGCTCCGCCTGTGGGAAGCTCTGATACAGCACCGTTCCGTCTTCCGCAATCACCGAGCGCAGCGCGGACAGCGTGGCTCTGTTACCGCCGCTGGCGATAGTCTGGAACGCCTGCGCAACCTGAATCGGCGTCAGGTTCAGCGCGCCCAGAATCATCGCCGGAACCGGGTTAAGCTGATCTCTCGGCACGCCAAGCTTAGTCCAGGTCTCGGTTACGGCCGGCAGCCCAAGCGCCAGACCCAGGTTAACGGTTGGCACGTTCATGGAGCGGGTCAGCGCATCCACCAGCATAACCTGTCCGCTAAAGCGACGATCGTCGTTCTGCGGCGACCAGACCTGGCCGTTTGGCTGGCGCAGGGAAATCGGCGCATCCGCAATCCAGGTATTCAGGCGATAGCTGTCCGGCTTGCTGAGCGCCGTCAGATAGGTCGCCGGTTTCGCCAGGGAACCGATTGAACGACGCGCCTGCATCGCGCGGTTGAAGCCGGCGAACTGCGCTTCCGCCCCGCCGACCATCGCGCGAACCTCGCCGGTATACCTGTCGACGATAACCATCGCCGCCTCAAGATCCTTCAGCTTACGGGAGGCGCGCAGCGCCGGCACGCCTTCGCTGACGGCTTTTTCCGCCGCGTCCTGAGAAACCGAGTCGAAGGTGGTAAAGATCTTCACGCCGGAGAGGTCTTTAACCTTGTCGCCCAGTTTCGCCTGCAGCTCGTTACGCACCATCTGCATAAACGCAGGCTGCGGCGTAATCACCCCGCCGCGCGGCTGCACGCCCAGTGGACGGGCGCTCAGCATGTCGTACAGCTCCTGATCGATAACCTTCTGTTCCTGCAGCAGGCGCAGCACAAGGTTACGGCGCTCGAGGGCCAGTTTCGGGTTACGCCACGGGTTGTAGATCGACGCGCCTTTCACCATGCCCACCAGCAGCGCCTGCTGATCGAGGCTCAGCTCCTCCACCGGGCGGCCAAAGTAGTAGAGGCTTGCCAGCGGGAAGCCGCGAATTTCGTTATCGCCGCTCTGACCGAGATAGACCTCGTTCAGGTACAGCTCCAGAATACGATCTTTACCGTAGCGGGCGTCCATAATGAGCGCCATGTACGCTTCGTTCGCCTTACGCCAGTAGGTTCTTTTACTGGTAAGGAACAGGTTTTTCACCAGCTGCTGCGTCAGCGTACTCGCGCCCTGCACCGTGCGTCCTGCGGTCAGGTTCGCCAGCACCGCGCGGCCGATAGAGTAAACGCTGATCCCGTCATGCTCATAGAAATGACGGTCTTCGGTGGCGATCAGCGTATCGACCAGCAGATCCGGGAAGCCCGTGCGCGGCACAAACAGGCGCTGCTCGCCGTTTGGCGACGACAGCATGGTTATCAGCCGCGGATCGAGGCGGAAGAAACCGAAGCTGCGGTTACTGTCCATATTCTGGATAGATTCCAGATGATCGCCGTCGAACACCAGACGAGCGCGGATCTGCCCTTCTTTGCTGTCCGGGAAATCAAACGGACGACGGATCATCTCGATGCTGTTGGGCCTGCACGGTAAACTCGCCCGGACGCGTCATGCGCGTGACCTGGCGATACTGGGTGGCCTCCAGCAGATTAACCATCTCTTTTTTGCTGTACGGCATGTCCGGCTCAAGGTTCACCATGCGGCCGTACACCGCCGCCGGCAGCTGCCAGACTTTGCCGTCGATGCGGCTGCGGATCTGCTGATCCAGGTAGACGCCGTAAATCACGAACAGCACCACAAAGACGACAAACAGCTTCAATAAGAACCATAGCCAGCGGTGTTTTTTACGCCCCTGACGGCCATTACCGCCTCCTTTCCCCTTACGTGGCGGCATCGGTTCCTCATCATCATAATCATCGTCGTAGTCGTCATACTCTTCTTCCCTGAGTCGACGACGGCTCACCTTCTCTTTTACCGGACGAGCTGGTTTCCCTTTACGTCCAATAGGTTCGCGGTCATTCCCCGCCATTGCTTTCTCCACCAAATAATGAGGCGCACGGCCTGATTCTCCTTTCTTCCGCCCTCAGCGAAAGAAGAAATCTCTCAAAGTCATTGATACTTCTTTGTACGCCGCGTCGGCGGCGTTGTTGCCGGCGAGTCCGGCCAGACATGTTTCGGATAGCGTCCCTTCATCTCTTTTTGCACTTCCCGGTACGCCCCCTTCCAGAAGGCGGTTAAATCACGCGTAATCTGCAAAGGACGCTGCGCGGGTGAGAGCAGCTCAAGCACCAGCGGCACTCGCCCTTCGGCTATGACCGGGGTTTGCGCTTCGCCAAACATCTCCTGCATGCGCACCGCCAGCACGGGCGGATTCTCTTCATCATAGCGCAGAGCAATCTGGCTTCCGGTCGGCACAGTGTAATGAGTTGGCAGCGCACTATCCAGACGTTGACGTAAGCTCCAGTCAAGCAGGTTCTGTAACGCCCGGATAATATCGATTTTTTTTAAAGCGCGCAGCGAGTGTATGCCGTGCATTTCCGGCAGCAGCCAGCTATCCAGCTCCCGCAGCAGCGCTTCCTCGCTGACGTCAGGCCAGTCGTATTCCGGCAGCCATCTGGCGGCGCAGGCCAGACGGATGCGCAGCTGCTGCGCCTGCGGCGTCCAGTTCAGCACGCCGAGCCCGCGGTCGCGAATGCCGTTTAGCATCGCCTGATGCAGCTCATCTTCCGTAGGTTTTGCCAGCGGCTGCACTTTGATCACCAGCTGGCCAATCTGCGTGCGGCGGAACGCCTTTAAGGTTCCCTGCGCTTCGTCCCATTCTACGGAGTCGCTTTGGGTCAGCAGTTCCGGCACGCCTGCGGCTAACGCCTCGATATCCAGCGGTAAAGCCTGCAGCATACGCGCGTCCGGGCTCTGGCTGCCCTGCAAAAGCAGCGGCGCTATCAGCCATTCGTAGCGGGTCAGGGGGTCATCCTGATTGAGCATCGCCCCGAGGCCGTTAGCCAGCTGGTAGCGCCCTTCCTGCCCGCGCCTGCGGGCAATACGGTCGGCAAAAGCCCGCGCGAGCAAAGGGCCGGCTAAATCGATATCTGCCTGTCCGCCGCGGCTGTTTAAAACGCTTCAGAAGCAGGTTTGCGCGCTGCTGCCAGTTTTCCTGGCGGCGGCCGAAAGCGTTACGTAAATCGCCGTCCTGGCCGCGCGGCGGCTCTTCCAGAATCGCCACCAGGCGCGCGGCCGTCGCCTGCTCGTCGGGCGTTCTGGCGGCGACCAGCATGGCGGCAAAGCGAGGATCGTTGCCCAGACGCGCCATTTTCCGGCCCGTCGGTGTCAGGCGATACTGCTCGTCCAGCGCGTTGAGCCGACGCAGAAGCGTGCGCGCCGCGTGAAGATTAGCCGCAGGCGGCATATCCAGCCAGGTCAGCTGCTTCGGGTCCTGACAGCCCCACTGTAAAAGCTCAAGCCACAGGCCGCAGAGGTCGCTTTGCAGGATTTCGGGTTCGCTCTGCGCGGCCGCCCGTTCCGCCTGCTCAGCGCTGGTGAGATGTAAACATATGCCGGGCTCAAGACGCCCGGCGCGGCCGGCGCGCTGGGTCATGGAAGCCTGGCTGGTGCGCTGCGTGACCAGCCGCGTCAGCCCCGAGCGCACGTCGAAGCGCGCCACGCGCTCCAGCGCGCAGTCCACCACCAGCCGGATACCCTCGATGGTCAGGCTTGTTTCGGCAATATTGGTCGCCAGCACCACCTTACGCGTACCGGCAGGGGCCGGGAGAATCGCCTTACGCTGCTCGCTAAGCGTCAGGGCGCCGTATAACGGGCAAAGCTGCACGTCGCTTGCTATACGCTCCTCAAGCTGCTGCTGCACGCGCTGAATTTCACCCACGCCCGGCAGGAATACAAGCAGCGAGCCGGAGGCTTCGCGCAGCAGGTTTGCCACGACAACGGCCACCGCTTCGTCGAAGCGCTGGTGGGCGGCAAGCGGAACGTAGCGGCGTTCCACCGGGTAAGCGCGTCCTGCGGAGCTGATAACCGGCGCCTCGGGAAGACAGCGCTGCAGGCGCTGGTTATCAAGCGTGGCCGACATGATCAGCAGCTTAAGATCGTCGCGCAGGCCGAGCTGGACGTCCAGCAGCAGCGCGAGGGCCAGATCGGCCTGCAGGCTGCGCTCGTGAAATTCATCGAGGATCACAAGCCCGATGCCGTTAAGCTCCGGATCCTGCTGGATCATGCGGGTCAGAATGCCTTCCGTCACCACCTCAAGCCGCGTATCCGGCCCAACGCAGGTTTCGGCGCGCATCCGGTAGCCAACCGTTTCTCCGGGTTTTTCACCAAGCAGTTCAGCCAGCCTCTGCGCAACGTTGCGCGCCGCCAGACGACGCGGTTCCAGCAGCAAAATGCGCCCGTCGACGACGCCGGATTTAAGAATCTGCAGCGGAAGCCAGGTGGATTTCCCCGCCCCGGTAGGCGCGTTGAGCAGCACCTGCGGCGAATGCTTAAGCGCGTGAAGAACATCGGGTAACACCGCAGCGACCGGTAATGACGACACAAACAGCTCCAAAGGGTTAACATACGCAGTCGCGCATTGTAGCATCCCGCAAAATCTTAACCGAGAGACAACTATGGCCGACACCCGCCGACTGTTCTTCGCCCTCGAGATGCCCGCCGAGGCGCAGCGGCAGATTATCGCCTGGCGCGCCGAAAATTTTTCCGCAGAGGCCCGGACGTCCCGTCGCCGCGGCCAGCCTGCATCTGACGCTCGCTTTTCTTGGCGACGTGAGCGGCGAAAAGCAAAAAGCGCTGTGCCGGCTCGCCGGCCGTATCCGCCAGCCAGAATTTACGCTGACGCTGGATGACGCCGGGCTGTGGGTGCGTTCACGGGTGATCTGGCTGGGCCCGCGCCATGCGTCGCTCGGCCTGATTCAGCTGGCCAATATGCTGCGCGCTCAGGCGGCCAGAAACGGCTGTTATCAAAGCCCGCAGCCGTTTCATCCTCATGTGACGCTGTATCGTAACGTGACCCGCGCCGTGCCCCTGCCGCCGCCCAACTTTCGCTGGCAGTTTAAAGTCGACGAGTTTGTGCTTTACGAGTCGGTTTACGCCCGAGGGCGCACCCGCTACCAGCCGCTGGAGCGCTGGCGGCTAAATAATAAGGAAGAGTAGATGGAATTTGTCCCGGCGCTACAGCCCGCCACGCTGATTAAACGTTATAAACGCTTTCTGGCCGATGTCCTCACCCCCGCCGGCGAATTACTGACGCTTCACTGCCCGAATACCGGCGCCATGACCGGCTGCGCAACGCCTGGCGATACCGTCTGGTATTCGACGTCGGCGAATTTAAAGCGCAAGTACGCCCATACCTGGGAGCTGACGCAGACGCAGACCGGCGACTTTATCTGTGTGAATACGCTGCAGGCAAATAACGTCGTCAGGGAAGCGCTGAAGGAAAACCGGCTGGCGGAATTAAGCGGTTATACGGAAATCCTTAGCGAGGTGAAGTACGGCGCGGAGCGCAGCCGCATCGATTTTATGCTGCAGGCGGATAATAAAGTTAACTGCTATATTGAAGTGAAATCAGTCACGTTATCCGAACAGGGAAGTGGCTTTTTCCCGGACGCCGTCAGCCTTCGCGGGCAGAAGCATCTGCGGGAATTGATGAGCGTGGTTATGCATGGAGAGCGCGCAGTGCTGCTGTTTGCGGTATTACATTCCGCTATCACTCGTGTCTCACCGGCACGCCACATCGACGCAAAATATGCGCAACTTTTGTGCGAGGCGCAGGAATGCGGGGTAGAAATAATTGCCCGCCGGGCAGAACTTTCTGCCAGAGGGCTTACTCTAACTTCGCCGTTGCCTGTCTGTTTATAACGTTACCTTTATAAAGAGCAGTTAACGTATTGTATGTTTTGTGTTCTGGCCGCTCGCGTAAATACGCTTTTCTTCACAGGGTTGTCAAGAGAGGAATTTATATAATTGCCATCCTGAAAAGCATCTGCTATTTATAGCGGCCTGATTTTCCCCCGACAGGGGACCGATAGTGCGTGTTAAGGAGAAGCAACATGCAAGAAGGGCAAAAGCGTAAAACATCGTCCCTGAGTATCCTCGCCATCGCTGGGGTGGAGCCGTACCAGGAGAAAGCGGGCGAAGAATACATGAACGAAGCCCAGCTGTCGCACTTCAGGCGTATACTTGAAGCCTGGCGTAACCAACTTATGGATGAAGTTGATCGTACCGTCACGCACATGCAGGATGAAGCCGCTAACTTCCCGGATCCGGTAGACCGTGCCGCCCAGGAAGAGGAGTTCAGCCTGGAACTGCGCAACCGCGATCGCGAACGTAAACTGATCAAGAAGATCGAAAAGACGCTCAAGAAAGTAGAAGACGAAGATTTTGGCTACTGCGAATCCTGCGGCGTTGAAATTGGTATTCGTCGTCTTGAAGCTCGTCCGACAGCTGATTTGTGTATCGACTGCAAAACGTTGGCAGAAATTCGCGAAAAACAGATGGCCGGCTAACGGCCCGCAATTTCACAACATTCCAAAGGCGGGAGTCTCTCCCGCCTTAATTATTTGTAGACTCATGACGGCTCCTCATTACATCGGGCGTTTTGCCCCCTCGCCTTCGGGCGAACTCCATTTCGGCTCGCTGATTGCCGCCCTTGGCAGCTATTTGCAGGCGCGCGCAAATCAGGGTCAGTGGCTGGTTCGTATCGAAGATATCGACCCGCCGCGCGAAGTACCCGGCGCCGCCGGGACAATCTTGCGCCAGCTTGACCACTACGGCCTGCGCTGGGACGGCGAAGTGCTTTGGCAGTCCGCGCGCCATGAGGCCTACCGTGAAGCGCTCGCCTGGCTGCGCCAGCGCGGCTTAAGCTATTACTGCACCTGTACCCGCAGCCGCATTCAGCAGATCGGCGGTTTTTACGACGGCCATTGCCGAACGTTAAACCACGGGCCGGAAAACGCAGCGATGCGTCTGGTGCAGCGCCAGCCGGTATTAAGTTTTAAGGATCGCCTGCGCGGCCGGTTAGTGGCCGACGAACATCTGGCGCGGGAAGATTTTATTATCCACCGCCGCGACGGGCTGTTTGCCTATAACCTCGCCGTGGTGGTGGATGATAATTACCAGGGCGTAACCGAAATTGTGCGCGGCGCCGATTTAATCGAACCCACAGTACGGCAAATTTCCCTGTATCAGCAGTTTGGCTGGCGCGTGCCGCAATACGTTCATCTGCCGCTGGCGCTAAACGAGCAGGGCAATAAATTATCCAAGCAAAACCATGCCCCCGCCCTGCCGCAGGGCGACCCGCGTCCGGCGCTGGCCGCGGCTTTAACTTTTTTAAACCAGCCGCTTATTACCCCCTGGCAGGACCTCACGCTTGAGGGCCTGCTAAGCGAAGCGGTGGAAAAATGGTCGCTTGCAAAGGTGCCATTAGCTATGCAAACGAATACGTCATTCTCAAATGCCCCGCACTGAGCTATGATTAGCCGCTGTTTTTTTTGTCCCTAATGATTGACACTGCCGAGGTGGACTATTTTTACCCGAGTCGCTAATTTTTGCCGCAAGGTGCTTAACCGCGATGATGTTGTGGCGCAGGAGAGCGAAGATCTCCCGCAAATCACGGTCATTCCGCGTGACCAGCACGCTATCTCCCGCAAAGATATCAGTGAAAATGCCCTCAAGGTGCTCTATCGTCTGAATAAAGCCGGCTACGAGGCATACCTTGTCGGCGGCGGCGTTCGTGACCTTCTGCTTGGCAAAAAACCGAAAGATTTCGACGTCACAACCAGCGCCACGCCGGATCAGGTACGTAAACTGTTCCGCAACTGCCGCCTGGTGGGCCGTCGTTTCCGTCTTGCGCACGTGATGTTCGGGCCGGAAATCATCGAAGTCGCCACCTTCCGCGGCCACCACGAAGAGCAAAAAGCCGATCGTCAGACCTCGCAAACCGGTCAAAACGGCATGCTGTTGCGCGATAACATCTTCGGCTCCATCGAAGAAGACGCCCAGCGTCGCGATTTTACTATCAACAGCCTCTATTACAGCGTGGCGGATTTTTCAGTCCGCGACTACGTCGGCGGCCTGCGCGATTTACGCAACGGCGTGATTCGCCTGATTGGCGATCCGGAAACGCGCTACCGTGAAGATCCGGTGCGCATGCTGCGCGCGGTCCGCTTTGCGGCCAAGCTGAATATGACCATCAGCCCGGAATCCGGCGAGCCTATTCCACGCCTGGCTACATTGATTAACGATGTGCCTCCGGCGCGCCTGTTTGAGGAATCCCTCAAGCTGCTGCAGGCAGGCCACGGCTACGCAACCTATGAACTGCTGCGCGAATACCAGCTGTTCCAGCCGCTATTCCCGATTATCACCCGCTACTTCACCGAGCAGGGCGACAGCCCGATGGAGCACATCATCGCTCAGGTGTTAAAGAACACCGATAACCGCATTCACAATGAGATGCGCGTTAACCCGGCCTTCCTGTTCTCCGCCATGTTCTGGTATCCGCAGCTGGAGATGGCGCAAAAGCTCACCCAGGAAAGCGGCCTCGCCTATATGGACGCCTTCGCCCTGGCGATGAACGAAGTGCTGGATGAAGCCTGCCGCGCGCTGGCGATTCCAAAACGTATTACGACGCTGGTACGCGATATCTGGAGCCTGCAGCTGCGCCTGTCGCGCCGCCAGGGCAAGCGCGCCTGGAAGCTGATGGAGCATCCTAAATTCCGCGCCGCCTACGATCTGCTGGCCCTGCGCGCCGAAGTGGAAAACAACCAGGAGCTGCTGCGCCTGACCAAATGGTGGGGAGAATTCCAGGTCGCCGCGCCGCCTGCGCAGAAAGATATGCTCAACGATCTGGGTGATGAGCCCGCGGCGCGTCGTCGCCATCGCCGCCCGCGCAAACGTGCGCCGCGCAGCGGAGGAGCTGCATGACGCTGGCGTATATCGCGCTGGGCAGCAATCAGGCGTCGCCGCTGGAGCAGGTTGCCCGCGCGCTTAACGCCATCGCGGCCATTCCGCAAAGTCGGGTGGTCGCCACTTCTTCTTTTTATCGTACTCCCCCGCTCGGGCCCGCAGGATCAGCCGGATTATCTGAACGCCGCGGTGGCGCTGGAAACAGAACTGTCCCCCGAGGCGCTGCTTGATCATACTCAACGCATTGAGCTTGAGCAGGGCCGCGTGCGCAAAGCTGAACGCTGGGGGCCGCGCACGCTGGATCTCGACATCATGCTGTTCGGCGAGTTAACCCTTTCCACGCCGCGCCTGACCGTGCCCCATTACGATATGAAAAACCGGGCATTTATGCTGGTGCCGCTGATAGAAATCGCCCCCGACTGCGCCTTCCCGGAAGGCCTGCGCGTCGCCGACGTGCTCGCGACGCTTTCCCGCGCGGGCATTACTTACTGGTAACGCCGAACCTTTTCCTTTGTTAAAGTAGCCATCAATTACACTCCCTCACTCTTCCAATCCAGGGACTGCCATGAAACCAACCACCATGTCTCAGTTGCGCCAGTGGAAACAGGCTCAACGCAAATTCGCCACCATCACCGCCTATGACTTCAGCTTTGCCAAACTGTTTGCCGAAGAGGGCATCGGCGTAATGCTGGTCGGCGATTCGTTAGGGATGACGGTTCAGGGGCACGACTCTACGCTGCCGGTAACCGTAGAAGATATCGCTTACCATACGCGCGCGGTTCGCCGCGGCGCACCGCACTGCCTGCTGCTTGCGGATCTGCCGTTTATGGCTTACGCCACGCCAGAACAGGCCTTCGCCAACTCGGCTGAGGTGATGCGCGCCGGTGCGAATATGGTGAAAATCGAAGGCGGCCGCTGGCTGGTGGAAACCGTCAAAATGCTGACCGAGCGCGCCGTGCCGGTTTGCGGCCACCTGGGCCTGACGCCGCAGTCGGTGAATATCTTCGGCGGCTACAAGGTTCAGGGACGCGACGAGGCGGCCGCGCAAACGCTGTTTGACGATGCCGTAGCGCTCGAGGCCGCCGGCATTCAGCTACTGGTGCTGGAGTGCGTGCCTGTTGCGCTTGCTAAACGCATTACCGAAGCGCTGAGCATTCCGGTGATTGGCATCGGCGCGGGCAACGTCACCGACGGCCAGATTCTGGTGATGCACGACGCCTTCGGCATTACCGGCGGCCACATTCCAAAATTTGCGAAAAACTTCCTCGCTGAAGCGGGCGATATGCGCGCAGCCGTGCGCCAGTACGCCGCCGAGGTTGAGTCCGGCGCGTACCCGGGCGAAGAACACAGTTTCCACTGACAGGAGAAAGGTCGTGTTGATTATCGAGACGTTACCGCAGCTGCGCCTGCAAATTCGCCGCTGGCGCCAGGAGGGCAAGCGCATCGCCCTGGTGCCGACCATGGGCAACCTGCACGACGGGCACATGACGCTGGTCGAAGAGGCAAAGGCCGCGGCCGATGTGGTGGTGGTGAGCATTTTTGTCAACCCGATGCAGTTTGACCGCCAGGAAGACCTGGCGCGTTATCCGCGCACGCTGCAGGAAGACTGCGAGAAGCTCAATCGCCGCAAGGTCGATTTGGTGTTTGCTCCCGCTCCGTCAGACGTGTATCCGCAGGGCATGGATACGCAAACCTTTGTCGAGGTGCCGGGCATTTCCACCATTCTTGAAGGCGCCAGCCGTCCGGGCCATTTCCGCGGCGTGTCCACCATCGTCAGCAAGCTGTTCAACCTGGTTCAGCCTGACGTCGCCTGCTTCGGCGAAAAGGACTACCAGCAGCTGGCGCTGATTCGCAAGATGGTTGCCGATATGGGCTACGACATAGAGATCGTCGGCGTGCCGACGGTGCGCGCGAAAGACGGCCTGGCGCTAAGCTCCCGCAACGGCTACCTGAGCGCCGAGCAGCGCAAAATCGCCCCGGGCCCTTGCCAAAGTGATGAACTCGCTGGCCGACAGGCTGCGCGCGGGCGAGCGCGATATCGAAGAAATGCTGGCGCTTGCGGCAGCCGAGCTGAACGAAAAAGGCTTTCGTTCCGACGACCTGCAAATCCGCGACGCGGACACGCTGCAGGAGCTGGACGCGCGGAGCGAACGCGCGGTGATCCTGATGGCCGCATGGCTTGGCCAGGCGCGTCTGATTGATAACGTTCAGGTTGATTTAGCGCAGTAGACAGTCCGAAAAAAACGGGCAATACTGCTGCGATATATTCATGGAGCCGATATGTATCGGTTCTGTTTAAGCCCAGTCAGAAAGGTTTAATTTTATGATTCGCACCATGCTGCAAGGCAAGTTACACCGCGTGAAAGTGACCCAGGCGGACTTGCACTATGAAGGCTCCTGCGCCATCGATCAGGACTTCCTGGAGGCGGCAGGCATTCTGGAATATGAAGCCATCGATATCTATAACGTGACCAACGGCAAGCGTTTCTCCACTTACGCTATCGCCGGCGAGCGCGGTTCTAAAATTATCTCCGTCAACGGCGCCGCCGCGCACTGCGCCGGGGTGGGCGACATCCTGATTATCGCCAGCTACGTGACGATGCCGGACGAGCAGGCCCGCAGCTGGCAGCCGAAAGTGGCCTACTTTGATGGCGACAACGAGATGAAGCGCCTGGCAAAAGCCGTACCGGTTCAGGTAGCTTAAGCTTCAGCATTAAAAAAAAGACCCGCTTTAAGCGGGTCTTTTTTTGCTCAGGACGCCGGCTGGTTAGCAATCAGCCGCGACATTGTCTCCAGCGAATCCGTACGCAGAATATAAAGGCGTTTTAACAAGAACGGATTATCCCCCGGCTTCACCTTGCCTCTTACGGTGGTCACCGCCATATGGAACCCCGCGTCATTCGCCGCCTTTACCGCTTTATCGTCATAGCCGCCAAACGGATAGGACAAATAGAGCACGTGGGGATTAAACTGCGCCAGCGCGCGCCTGGAGCGTTCAAAATCAAACAGAACGTTATGGTAGCTGCGGCTGAGCAAGATCGGGTGGCGGTAGCCGTCGACCCGGTGCAGGAAATGGGTGTGCGACTGTACGTCAAACACGTCCTGGCTGGCCTGCAGTTCCGAAAGGCTCATAAACTGCAACGCCTGCGGATTCCACTGCTGCGGGTGGCGCTTAATGCGCGACGAGATGATAAACATGGTCGCCTTAAAGCCGTACTCTTTGAGAATCGGCCTGGCGTAGCGATAAACCGACTTTAAGCCGTCATCGAAGGTGATCACCACCGAACGCGCAGGCAGGTTCATGCGGTTACGCACGTAGCCTTCGAGCTGGTACATGGTCAGCGTGGTATAGCCCATATCGCGCAGCCAGGTCATCTGGTTGCTGAAGGCCACCACGGAGGTGGTGGTTGAGGTATGGCGGAAACGCGTGTTTTCTTCGTCGCGCAGGATGTGATGATAGGTCAGCACCGGAATGCCGTTGTCCTGCTGCGCATCCAGGCTGCTGATATAGCCCAGACGGTTGCCGATGCGGATCTGAAACCAGGTCTGGTTCAGGCGATCTTTCAGTCGCGCAAGAACGGGGTAGCGCAGGTTTTCCGCTAGCGTACCAAAAGGCGCGCTGCCGGTGCTCGGGGCGTTATAGATCTGCACGTCGCGGAAGGTGACAAGATTTTGATTGCTAAGCGGCTTGTTTAAATCGCCCAGCCGGTCTTCAACGCGCTGTTTGCCCGCCACCGGCCCGAGATGGTTTTTGTCGATAAAGCCGGTGCCGAAGCCAAAGCGAAATTCGTAGTAATCCGCAGCCGTAGGCACCACCGCAAGAATTTGCCCTTCCTGAATCGTGCCTACCGTTTTGACTTTATCGCCTACCTGCGCCCAGACGACGGCATCTTCGGTAGTTTGCATATATTGCGCGGGAGTGGCGTGGCTGCTGAGCAGGCTGGCGTTAGCCTGCCCCATGCAGCACAGCATCAGCAGGCAGTAGAAAACTCGAGTTAACATAAAGGTTTGATAGCACTTTTGCACAACGAAGGAAGGAGCGCTTATTTTAGCAAAAGCCCGACTAATACCAACCTTTCAAATCAGTACTGATGCAATAAAACGAAGGGCGGATGTTTTTTCTGCTGGTGCCAGAGGCTGGTGACCTCATCGCCGCCCTCCTCCACGATGAGCCGGCGGAAGGCATCGCTGGAAAGCGTCGCGCGGTGGTTACGCATGGCGAAAAGCAACTGTAGCGTAACGCCGGAGATAACTTCGCAGTGGGGATGTTTATGGCACAGCTGCGCGGCCGTACGGTAGGGCGCGGCGCCGGTTTTGTCGGTCAGGAAAATGACGCCGTCTCCGGAATCGCATTTATAAAGGGCATCGCACAGCATGCGGCCGAGCATGTTGGTGCTAAGCCCTTGCCAGAAATTAACGGCATAGCACTGCGGCTCGGGGCCAAAGCGCTCCTGAATGACATCCAGCATATCCTGTGCAAAGTAGTCGTGACCCGTAATCACCCATCCCAACATATCGCATCTCCTTTTCGCGAAACGTCAGTGTGACACAACGGGCCGCAGGCGGCGTGATGTCAGTCAATCTCTGGCTGAAAACGTCCGGAAAGCTTCCCCCGCAGGGGAAGCCAAAGGCTAGCTGCGCAGACCGCGGCCCGCGCTGGATCAGATACCAGCACAGCAGATAAAACGCCGCGATAAAGCCCACCAGCACCACGACGGTGAAGAGCAGCGGAACGTCGCTGATGCCGAGAAAACCAAAGCGGAAGCCGCTAATCATGTAGACGATGGGGTTAAGGTGCGACAGCGCCTGCCAGAACGGCGGCAGCAGCGTCAGCGAATAGAACACGCCCCCCAGATAGGTCAGCGGCGTCAGCACGAAGGTGGGAATCAGGCTGATATCGTCAAACGTTTTGGCGAACACGGCGTTAAGCAAGCCCGCCAGCGAGAACAGCACCGCCGTCAGCACCAGGGTCAGGGCGACAAACAGCCAGGAGTGGACCTGGAACGGCACGAAGAACAGCGAAATCGCCGTCACCAGCACGCCCACGCACAGGCCGCGCGCCACGCCGCCGCCGACGTAGCCGGCGATAATAACGTGCGTAGGCACCGGCGCCACCAGCAGCTCTTCGATATTGCGCTGGAACTTCGCGCTGAAGAACGACGAGGCTACGTTTGCGTAGGCGTTGGTGATCACCGCCATCATGATCAGCCCCGGCACGATAAACTGCATGTAGGTAAAGCCGTGCATTTCGCCGATGCGCGAGCCGATCAGGTTGCCGAAGATAATGAAATAAAGCGTCATGGTGATGACGGGCGGCACCAGGGTCTGAATCCAGATGCGAGTGAAACGGTGGATCTCCTTGGTCCAGATGCTTTTTAACGCCACCCAGTAAAGATGCATCATGCGTGCTCTCCTGTTTTATTGACCAGCGTGACGAACAGCTCTTCCAGACGGTTGGCCTTGTTACGCATGCTTAATACCTGCACTCCCTGCGCGCTTAGCTGGCTAAAGACGCTGTTGATGCCCTGCTCGCGCAGCACTTCCACCTCAAGCGTCGAGGTATCCACCAGGCGGTACTGGTAGCCTTCAAGCTTCGGCAGCGGGCTTTTTGGCGCGAGATCGAGAATAAAGGTTTCGGACTTCAGCTTGGAAAGCAGCGACTTCATCGAGGTATTTTCCACCAGCTCGCCGCGTTGAATAATGCCGATGTTGCGGCAGAGCATTTCAGCCTCTTCCAGGTAGTGGGTGGTCAAAATAATGGTGGTGCCTTTATCGTTCAGGTCTTTTAAAAAGCCCCACATGGAACGACGCAGTTCGATATCGACGCCGGCGGTTGGCTCATCAAGAATCAGGAGCTTAGGTTCATGCATCAGCGCCCTGGCAATCATCAGGCGACGCTTCATGCCGCCGGATAACATGCGCGCGCGTTCGTTGCGTTTTTCCCACAGATCGAGCTGTTTTAAATATTTTTCGCTGCGCGCTATCGCTTCGCCGCGCTCAACGCCGTAATAGCCGGCCTGGTGCACCACGATCTGCTGCACCGTTTCGAACGGGTTGAAGTTAAACTCCTGCGGAACCAGCCCGAGCTGGCGCTTTGCATTCACCACGTCTTTTTGCAGGTCGTAACCAAACACGCGCACGCGGCCGGAGGTTTTATTGACCAGCGAGCTGATGATGCCGATGGTGGTGGATTTGCCCGCGCCGTTCGGGCCCAGCAAGGCGTAAAAATCCCCCGCCTCAACGCGAAGATCTATGCCGCGCAGGGCCTGAACGCCGCCGGGATAGGTTTTCGTGAGCTTTTCCAGTTCTAATGCAATGGTCATTGTTTGGGGTTACCTTTCACGATACAAATTTGTTAAGCAGTTTTAAAATTTATCGAGTTGCCCTATATTACCTCAACGCACTTATTCGGTTACAGGTTGTTAACCTCCATGAAAGATATAGATACCCTCATCAGTAATAACCAGGTCTGGTCAAAACTGATGGAGGATGAAGACCCGGGCTTTTTTGAACGCCTGGCCCTGGCGCAAAAACCTCGTTTTCTGTGGATTGGCTGTTCGGACAGCCGCGTGCCGGCTGAACGTCTGACCGGCCTTGAGCCCGGCGAGCTGTTTGTTCATCGCAATGTGGCGAACCTCGTTATCCATACCGATTTAAACTGCCTTTCCGTCGTGCAGTACGCGGTGGACGTGCTTGAAGTCGAACACATTATCATCTGCGGCCACTACGGCTGCGGCGGCGTTCAGGCGGCGGTTGAGAACCCGGATTTAGGCCTTATCAACAACTGGCTGCTGCACATCCGCGATATCTGGTTCAAGCACAGCTCGCTGCTGGGAGAGCTCCCGCAGGAACAGCGCCTTGATACCCTGTGCGAACTGAACGTTATGGAGCAGGTGTATAACCTGGGCCACTCCACGATTATGCAATCCGCGTGGAAACGCGGGCAGAAAGTCACGGTGCACGGCTGGGCTTACGGTATTCACGACGGCCGCCTGCGCGATCTGGAAGTGACGGCGACCAGCCGCGAATCCCTTGAGCAGGGCTATCGCAGCGGGATTTCAAACCTCAAGCTGACCCACAGCAGCCATAAGAATAGAGCGGTTTCCCCGTAATACAGATAGCAAAAAGGGCCTTCAAGGCCCTTTTTCTTTTCCGCGCGCTTAACTATTCGTCCAGCAGAACGACTTTGCCGACGTACGGCAGATGGCGATAGCGCTGGGCATAATCAATACCATAGCCCACGACGAACTCGTCAGGGATGGAGAAGCCAACCCACTCGACGTTGACGTCCACCTCGCGGCGCTCCGGCTTATCCAGCAGGGTGCAGATAGCGAGGGATTTTGGCTGGCGCAGGCTGAGGATTTCACGCACTTTGCTTAGCGTGTTGCCGGAATCGATGATGTCCTCGACGATCAGAACGTCTTTGCCGCGAATATCTTCATCGAGGTCTTTAAGGATTTTCACATCGCGGGTAGTGGACATGCCGCTGCCGTAGCTGGAGGCGGTCATAAAATCGACTTCGTGAGGCACCTGCACCTCACGGCACAGGTCCGCCATAAACATAAACGAGCCGCGCAGCAGGCCAACCAGCACCATATCGCTGCCGCTGTCACGATAATGTTCGCTTATCAGACGGCCTAATTCAGCGATACGGGACTTGATCTCCGCTTCGGGGATCATCACTTCTACAGTATGTTTCATATCTATAACCATATGATTTAAAAACAAATCATTTAATGTCGGCGCAGCTTTATCCAACACAAAATATTCAGGCCAGCAGTATAACAGCAAAACGTCGTTGCATGCGCTTTCGCTAAAAAAGCCATTTATGTGATGTAAGTCACACTTGTTAATAACTATAATTAATTGCTATCAAACTTTTAAGAGCGTGATAATTGTGAAAATAAATAACTCAGAAAGGCGTGTCTTCACGACCTTATCGGCCCTGTTTGCGGTGCTTACCGGGCTTTATTTACTTATTGGCGGGATATGGCTAGTGGCAATTGGTGGGTCGTACTACTACCCAATTGCAGGGGTGGTGATGCTTATCACCGCATGGTTACTTTGGCAACGTAAGGTGCTGGCGCTGTGGGTTTATGCCGCACTGCTGCTTTGTACCCTGGCATGGGCGGTTTGGGAAGTTGGTTTCGACTTCTGGGCGCTTACGCCGCGTTTAGATGTGCTGTTCTTCTTCGGCGTGTGGCTGCTGCTGCCCTTTGTCTATCGCCAGTTTATTCTGCCTTCCGCAGGCGCCGCGCCGGCCTTAGGCGCCGTTCTGGCCATTACCGTCGTGGCCCTTATCTGGGCGGTATTTAACGATCCGCAGGAAATTAACGGTACGCTCAGCGCAGAGGCTACCGCCGCTGCCGCGCCGGCCTCCACCATTCCTGACGCCGACTGGCCAGCTTACGGCCGCAATCAGGAAGGCCAGCGCTACTCTCCGTTAAAACAGATCAACGATAAAAACGTCGGCCAGCTCAAAGAGGCCTGGTCATTCCAGACCGGCGATGTGAAGCGTCCAACCGATCCGGGCGAAGTCACCAACGAAGTTACCCCGATTAAAATCCGCGACACGCTTTACCTGTGTACCGCGCACCAGCAGCTGTTTGCGCTGGATGCCGCTACCGGCAAGCAGAAGTGGAAATTCGATCCGCGTCTGGATACCAATCCTTCGTTCCAGCACGTGACCTGTCGCGGCGTTTCCTATCATGAAGCCACTGCGGATAACGCCAGCCCGGACGTAGTTTCAGACTGTCCGCGCCGCATCATTCTGCCGGTGAACGACGGCCGCGTATTTGCCCTGAACGCTGATAACGGCCAGCTGTGCGAAAGCTTTGCCAACAAAGGCATTCTGAATCTGCAAACTAATATGCCGGTAACCACCCCTGGCATGTACGAGCCAACCTCGCCGCCAATCATCACTGATAAAGTAATAGTGATTGCGGGTGCGGTAACGGATAACTACTCTACCCGCGAGCCGTCCGGCGTTATTCGTGGGTTTGACGTCAACAGCGGCAAGCTGCTGTGGGCATTCGATCCGGGCGCGAAAGATCCGAATGCGATTCCAGGCGATGAGCACCACTTCACCATCAACTCACCTAACTCCTGGGCGCCGGCTGCCTACGATGCCAAACTGGATCTGGTGTATCTGCCGATGGGCGTGACCACGCCGGATATCTGGGGCGGCAACCGTACGCCTGAGCAGGAACGTTATGCCAGCAGCATCCTGGCGCTTAACGCGACCACGGGTAAACTGGCCTGGTCTTACCAAACCGTGCACCACGATCTGTGGGACATGGATATGCCTTCCCAGCCGACGCTTGCGGATATCACCGACAAGAACGGCAATACCGTTCCGGTAATTTATGCGCCGGCGAAAACCGGCAACATCTTTGTGCTGGACCGTCGTGACGGCAAGCTGGTGGTGCCGGCGCCGGAAAAACCGGTGCCGCAGGGCGCGGCGAAAGGCGACCACGTTACCCCAACCCAACCGTTCTCCGATCTGAGCTTCCGTCCGAAGAAAGATCTGAGCGGCGCGGATATGTGGGGCGCGACCCTCTACGATCAGATGGTCTGCCGCATTATCTTCCACAAGCTGCGTTATGAAGGCATCTTCACCCCGCCATCTGAGCAGGGCACGCTGGTGTTCCCGGGTAATCTGGGGATGTTCGAATGGGGCGGTATTTCCGTCGATCCGAACCGTCAGGTCGCTATCGCCAACCCGATGGCGCTGCCGTTTGTCTCCCGCCTGATGCCGCGCGGCCCGGGCAACCCGATGGAGCCGCCTGAAGCAGGACAAGGCACCGGTTCCGAGGTAGGGATTCAGCCGCAGTACGGCGTGCCTTACGGCGTAACGCTCAACCCGTTCCTCTCTCCGTTCGGCTTACCTTGTAAGCAACCGGCGTGGGGCTACATCTCTGCGGTGGATCTGAAAACCAACGAAGTGGTGTGGAAAAAACGTATCGGCACCGTGCGCGACAGCTCGCCGCTTCCGCTGCCGTTTAAAATGGGCATGCCGATGCTGGGCGGTCCGATTTCCACCGCGGGCAACGTGCTGTTCATTGGCGCAACCGCAGATAATTACCTGCGCGCCTACAACATGAGCAACGGTGAAAAACTGTGGGAAGCGCGTCTGCCGGCCGGCGGCCAGGCAACGCCGATGACCTATGAAGCGAACGGTAAACAGTACGTCGTGATTTCCGCAGGCGGCCACGGCTCCTTCGGCACGAAGATGGGCGATTACATCGTCGCCTACGCGTTACCGGACGACGCTAAGTAATATCGCTAAGTAATAAAAAGAGGGTAAGCGCCAGCGCTTACCCTCTTCTTTTACACCACCGTAAACCCGAGCATCATGCCGGTATCTTCATGCTCAAGCAGATGGCAGTGCGCCATATAGGCATGCTCCCTTGAAGCCAGATGATCAAAGCGTACCAGCACCTCGCTGCGTCCGCCTTCGACATGAACCGTATCCTTCCAGCCCTGACGATGGGCGGCGACCGGCCGGCCGTTTTCGCTCAGAATACGGAACTGCGTGCCGTGAATATGGAACGGATGCAGCATCATGTCGCCTTCGCCCGAGAGGGTCCATTTCTCGTATTGCCCCTGCACGACCGCAAAAGCAGGCTCGTTCATCGCAAAGGCCTT
The DNA here is from genome assembly GCF_051307045.1 of Dryocola mayonis. Taxonomy (NCBI): domain Bacteria; kingdom Pseudomonadati; phylum Pseudomonadota; class Gammaproteobacteria; order Enterobacterales; family Enterobacteriaceae; genus Dryocola; species Dryocola mayonis. The sequence continues at coordinate 734,140 of NZ_CP150452.1, read as the reverse complement.
GCCGTTAATCCTGTTGGCGTTGTGGAAGTCAAATCCCTGCCCTCCTTTCTCATGCGCCATGGCGCCGTGGTGCATTCCCTGCATGTTGCCGTGTCCGGCCATGCTCATGCCCGCCATCGCTTTCTCACCGTATTTATCCGTCAGCGCCTGCATACCCATCATATCGAGCATCGGATCCATCGTCAGCTGCAGCAGGCGCTGGTTTAGCCCTTCATGGGCAGGCAGCGCGGGCACCTTCGCCAGGCTGTCCGGCAGCGTGCCCGAAGCGACAATACGCAGCGGCTGGATGCGCACAACCGGCGCTGGCTTATCGAACGGCGCGACGGTCATGCCCATCTGTTTGACGGGCAGCGTGACGATATCAAAAGGCCTGCCGTCGCTGGTATCCACCAGCACTTCGAAGCGTTCGCCCGTCAGCATCGCCAGTTCGGTAACCCTGACCGGCTCGGCCAGCAGGCCGCCGTCGCTGGCAATCACGAACAAAGGGCGATTGTCGCTGGCGGCGATGTTCAGGGTGCGGGCGTTGCAGCCGTTCAGCAGGCGCAGGCGCAGCCAGCCGCGCGGGTTGGCATGCTGCGGATAGCTCACGCCGTTGCACAGCAGGGTATCGCCAAACCAGCCCACCGCGGCGCTCACCAGGTCCAGCTGGTAATCAATCTGTCCGTCAGCGGAAAATCGTTTGTCCTGAATAATCAGCGGAACATCGTCAATGCCCCACTGCTTTGGCAGCATCAGCTGGCGGCTTTCGGTGTCTTCAATTAACACCAACCCTGCAAGCCCCATGGCCACCTGATGGCCGGTTTTCCCGTGCTGATGAGGATGGAACCAGCACGTCGCCGCCCGCTGCCGCGGAGTAAATGTGACGCTGCGCTTGCCGCCCGCGGCAATCACGCCCTGCGGGGCCGCCGTCGACCTCGCCCGGAACTTCCAGCCCATGCCAGTGCACCGTAGTCTCTTCAGCCAGGCTATTATAGATATCAACGGTCACAGCTTCGTTCTGCGTAAGCCGCAGGGCGGGACCAAGCAGCTTGCCGTTATAACCCCAGGTGGTGGCGGAGTTTGCCCCAAAAGCGGTCTTGCCGGACTGCACGGTTAAACGGATGCTGTTTCTGGCATCCGGAGCGAGTAAATCAGGGACGGGTAAAGCGGGAAGATCCGCCGCCAGCGCCGCGCGGCTCCAGAGCGGCAGCGCGCTGAACGCGCCGACGGCGGCGGAATATTTTAAGAAATCACGACGATGCATATTCAAGTCCTTCAGGTCAGCAGGCGTGTCCGTGAGCATAAACCTTTCCCCAACGGGAAGGTCAAGTTTGCGGCAGATAATAAATCTCGTCGTGGTCCAATTAACTGTGATAACGTTTCGCATCTGATAAAAAGTGGTAGACGTGATGAAGATGGGAGTTAGGGCGTTAATGTTGGGTGTTTTGCTGGCCTTTTCCACCAGCAGTCAGGCACTTAGCGAATCCGAAGCGGAAGATATGGCCGATCTGACCGCGGTGTTTGTGTTTTTGAAAAACGATTGCGGCTATCAAAACCTCCCTAACGGACAGATTCGTCGCGCGCTGGTCTTTTTCGCTCAGCAAAACCAGTGGGATTTAAGCAACTACGATAGCTTCAACATGAAGGCTTTGGGCGAGGACAGCTACCGCGATCTGAGCGGCATCGCCATCCCGACGGCAAACAAATGCAAATCGTTGGCCCGTGATTCTTTAAGCCTGCTCGCCTACGTTAAGTAACCCGTCTTCCTCAGGCCTGTGCTGAAATAATAGCCGTGCATACGCGGCTATTGTTGGCTATCATGTTGCGCCCATTTTTCAAGGGTGTTAACGAAGAGGTGTAGGCCCATGACCGATAAAAAAGTGTGGCGCGAAACGCTGCATGACAATTTTGGCCAGTACTTTGCCATCGACAACGTGCTGTATCACGAGAAGACGGAACATCAGGATCTGGTTATCTTCGAAAACGCCGCTTTTGGGCGCGTGATGGCGTTAGACGGCGTGGTGCAAACCACCGAACGCGACGAGTTTATTTACCATGAAATGATGACCCACGTGCCGCTGCTGGCCCACGGCCGGGCGAAGCACGTGCTGATTATCGGCGGCGGCGATGGCGCGATGCTGCGTGAAGTCACGCGACACAAAAGCGTTGAAAGCATCACCATGGTGGAGATCGATGCGGGCGTAGTGTCATTTTGCCGTCAGTATCTGCCTGACCATAACGCCGGCAGCTACGACGATCCGCGCTTCAAGCTGGTTATCGACGACGGCGTTAATTTTGTTAACCAGACCGCGCAAACCTTTGACGTAATTATTTCCGACTGCACCGACCCAATCGGGCCGGGTGAAAGCCTGTTTACCTCCGCCTTTTACGAAGGGTGCAAACGCTGCCTGAACCCCGGCGGGATTTTTGTGGCGCAAAACGGCGTGTGCTTCCTGCAGCAGGATGAAGCCGTCGACAGCCACCGCAAGCTCAGCCACTACTTTGCGGACGTAAGCTTTTACCAGGCGGCGATCCCTACCTATTTCGGCGGCATTATGACCTTTGCCTGGGCGACGGATAACCCCGAGCTTCGTCAACTGAGCGCCGAATCCATCCAGGCGCGTTTCCAAACAGCCGGCATCAGCTGCCGCTATTACAACCCGGCAATCCACACGGCGGCGTTCGCTTTGCCGCAATATTTACAAGATGCGCTGGCCAGCCAGTCATCCTAAGGAGGTGATAAAAATTGAAAAAGCTGAAACTGCACGGCTTTAACAACCTGACGAAAAGCCTGAGTTTTTGTATCTACGATATCTGCTATGCCAAAACCGCCGACGAGCGTGATGGTTATATTGCGTATATTGACGAGCTGTATAACGCCAACCGTCTGACGGAGATCCTCAGCGAGACCTGCTCCATTATTGGCGCGAATATTTTGAATATCGCCCGCCAGGACTATGAACCTCAGGGTGCGAGCGTCACCATTCTGGTGAGCGAAGAGCCGGTCGACCCGCAAAGCATCGACAAGTCCGAGCACCCCGGCCCGCTGCCGGACGCCATCGTCGCCCACCTTGATAAAAGCCATATTTGCGTACACACCTATCCGGAAAGCCACCCGGAAGGCGGCCTGTGTACTTTCAGGGCCGATATAGAAGTCTCGACCTGCGGCGTTATTTCTCCGCTTAAGGCGCTGAACTACCTTATTCACCAGCTGGAATCCGATATCGTCACCGTTGATTACCGCGTGCGCGGCTTTACCCGCGACGTAAACGGCATGAAGCACTTTATCGATCATGAGATTAACTCGATTCAGAACTTTATGTCCGACGACATGAAGGCGCTGTACGATATGCTGGACGTGAACGTTTATCAGGAAAACATCTTCCATACCAAGATGCTGCTAAAAGAGTTCGATTTGAAGCACTACATGTTCCACACCCGCCCGGAAGATCTGAGCGAGGAGGAACGCAGGATGATTACGGATTTACTCTGGAAAGAGATGCGCGAGATTTATTACGGACGCAATATCCCGCATATCTGATGCTGTTGCGGCGGGTAGCGCTCTGTTTACCCGCCCTGCAAAGAAACGGCTAGCGGTGGTTCACAAACTCCCGGTAGGCATGCACCACCTGCAGGAAGTCTTCCACGCCGCAGAATGACAGGCTTTCTTCGTCATAGTAGCTCATCCCTTCTTCTATCTCATCGCCCGCCATATCCAGCTGGTTGGCGCGGATAATCACCTCTTCGCCATCGAGCCAGAGGGTGTATTCATGCCCGGTGCGCTGCCACTGGCGTTCGCTGCCTTTTACCGCCTGGGCCGCCTGCTCCACTTCCTCAAGCAGCTTAAGGTTATCTTTTACTTCTTCGTTAAACCAGTGGCCCACCACTTCGTGGCCCATCGACATACGCACCAGCACTCGCCCGGTGACATCGCGCAAAAACTCATATTCCATGGTGTATTCCTCTGCTGGGCGAGGGAAATCCAGCACCCCTTCGCGTATAGGGTAATTATCGCAGCAAAGTCGGCGAAAAACAGCGTGGTGGAACGCCTGGCGCAAATAAAAAGGGAGGCCGAAGCCTCCCTTTTACATTTTGCTTAGTTATCAGACCGCGGTCTGGAAAATAACGCCGTCGGCCTTCTCGGTATACTGAGACAGCTTGTCGAAGTTCAGGTAGCGATAGGTGTCTACCGCCGTCTTATCGACCTGCGCCATAAAGGTCTGGTATTCGTCAGGCGTCGGCAGCTTGCCCAGCAGGGAAGCTACGGCGGCCAGCTCTGCGGACGCAAGGAAGACGTTCGCCCCGGTGCCTAAACGGTTCGGGAAGTTACGGGTAGAGGTGGAAACCACCGTCGCGCCATCGGCGACGCGCGCCTGGTTACCCATGCACAGCGAACAGCCTGGGATTTCGATACGCGCCCCGCTCTTGCCAAAGACGCTGTAATAGCCTTCCTCAGTAAGCTGCGCGGCATCCATACGCGTTGGCGGCGCGACCCACAGACGGGTCGGCAGCTGGCCCTGGTGGCTATCGAGCAGCTTGCCGGCGGCACGGAAGTGGCCGATGTTAGTCATGCAGGAACCGATAAACACCTCATCGATTTTTTCGCCCGCAACGTCTGACAGCAGACGCGCGTCGTCCGGATCGTTCGGCGCGCACAGGATCGGCTCTTTGATATCGTTCAGGTCGATTTCAATTACCGCGGCGTACTCCGCGTCCGCGTCCGCTTCCATCAGCTGCGGATCGGCCAGCCATTTTTCCATGCCCTGGATACGGCGCTCAAGCGTACGACGATCGCCGTAGCCTTCGGCGATCATCCATTTCAGCAGCACGATGTTGGAGCTCAGATACTCTTCGATCGGCTCGCGATCCAGCTTGATGGTGCAGCCTGCGGCGGAACGCTCCGCGGAGGCGTCGGTCAGCTCAAACGCCTGCTCGACTTTCAGCGTCGGCAAACCTTCGATTTCGAGGATTCGGCCGGAGAAGATGTTCTTCTTGCCCTTCTTCTCAACGGTCAGCAAGCCTTGTTTGATGGCGTACAGCGGAATGGCGTGAACCAGGTCGCGCAGGGTGATGCCCGGCTGCATTTTGCCTTTGAAGCGCACCAGCACGGATTCAGGCATATCCAGCGGCATTACGCCGGTCGCCGCCGCAAAGGCCACGAGGCCGGAACCCGCCGGGAAGGAAATGCCGATAGGGAAACGAGTATGGGAGTCGCCGCCTGTCCCTACGGTATCCGGCAGCAGCATACGGTTCAGCCAGGAGTGGATGACGCCGTCGCCCGGACGCAGCGACACGCCGCCGCGGTTCATGATGAAGTCCGGCAGCGTGTGGTGCGTGGTAACGTCCACAGGCTTAGGATAAGCCGCCGTATGGCAGAAGGACTGCATCACTAAATCGGCGGAGAAGCCCAGACACGCCAGGTCTTTAAGCTCGTCGCGGGTCATCGGTCCGGTGGTGTCCTGAGAGCCTACGGAGGTCATCTTCGGCTCGCAATACTGGTTCGGACGAATGCCTTCCACGCCGCAGGCGCGGCCCACCATTTTCTGCGCCAGCGAGAAGCCGCGGGTGCTGGCCACCACGTCTTTCGCCTGCACGAAGACTTCGCTGTGCGGCAGACCCAGCGCTTCGCGCGCTTTGGTGGTCAGGCCGCGGCCGATAATCAGCGGAATACGGCCGCCGGCACGGACTTCATCCAGCAGCACGTCTGTTTTCAACTCGAAGCTGGCGATCGGCTCGTTGGTTTCATGGTTGCGCACTTCACCTTGATACGGATAGATGTCGATAACATCGCCCATATGAAGATTGTTTACGTCCACTTCGATTGGCAGCGCGCCGGCATCTTCCATGGTGTTGAAGAAGATAGGGGCGATTTTGCCGCCGAGCACCACGCCGCCGCCGCGCTTGTTCGGCACGTTCGGGATGTCGTCGCCCATAAACCACAGCACGGAGTTAGTGGCGGATTTACGCGATGAACCTGTGCCGACTACGTCGCCGACGTAGGCCAGCGGGAAACCTTTTTTGTTCAGCGCTTCGATCTGTTTGATCGGGCCCACGCTTCCCGGCTGGTCCGGCTCAATGCCTTCGCGGGCGTTTTTGAGCATCGCCAGAGCGTGCAGAGGGATATCCGGACGCGACCACGCATCCGGCGCCGGAGACAGGTCATCGGTGTTGGTTTCGCCGGTCACCTTAAAGACGGTGACGGTGATTTTTTCCGCAAGCTTAGGGCGGCTCAGGAACCACTCGGCGTCGGCCCAGGATTTCAGCACCTGCTGCGCATGGACGTTGCCCGCTTTGGCTTTTTCTTCCACGTCGTAGAAGTTATCGAACATCAGCAGCGTGTGGGACAGCGCTTTAGCCGCTATTGGCGCCAGCTTTTCGTTATCGAGCGCATCAATCAGCGGGTGAATATTATAACCGCCCTGCATGGTGCCAAGCAGTTCAACCGCTTTTTCAGGGGAGATTAACGGGGAGATAGCATCGCCTTTGGCGAGGGCCGCCAGGAATCCGGCTTTAACGTAGGCGGCTTCATCAACGCCTGGCGGAACACGATTGGTAATCAGATCTAACAGAAATTCTTCTTCACCCACCGGCGGGGTTTTCAGCAATTCAACCAGCGCAGCCATTTGGGTGGCATCTAAGGGTTTGGCAACAATCCCTTCAGCAGCACGTTCAGCTACGTGCTTACGGTATTCTTCTAGCACGACGGTTCTCCTCGCTCTCATTGTCATTATGGCGCCAGGCTAAATCTCTTCACGCTCCTGTGAGACAGCAGTTTGTAGGGTAAATGCCCGGATCCGCGACGGCAGCATAGCAGGATTTTGGGGGGGTGTTAATCCGTTTACAAAAAAGCAACATTAAATCCTTGCTGAATCGTTAAGGGCGAAATATTACTTTTCGATATGACCTTCAGGCACAAAAAACCGCCTTCCGGCGGCGAGTTGTTTTGCGCAGGATGAACCCTCTCATCCAGGCGTGTCGGCTTTCGCAGGCTTATCCGGCCTACGCAAAGGCAAAAAAAACGGCCCCGCAGGGCCGTTTCATCAAACGCTGAAAGTTACTTTTTCTTCGCTTTCGCGTTTGGCAGGTCGGTGATGCTGCCTTCGAAGATCTCAGCCGCCAGGCCCACGGACTCGTGCAGAGTCGGGTGCGCGTGGATGGTAAGCGCGATATCTTCAGCGTCACAGCCCATTTCGATAGCCAGACCGATTTCACCCAGCAGCTCGCCGCCGTTGGTGCCGACAATCGCGCCGCCGATAACGCGGTGGGTCTCTTTGTCGAAGATCAGCTTGGTCATGCCGTCCGCGCAGTCGGAAGCGATAGCACGGCCAGAAGCAGCCCACGGGAAGGTGGCGGTTTCATAGCTGATGCCTTTTTCTTTCGCTTCTTTCTCGGTCAGGCCAACCCATGCGACTTCCGGCTCGGTGTAAGCGATGGATGGAATCACTTTCGGGTCGAAGTAGTGCTTCATGCCGGCGATAACTTCCGCGGCAACGTGGCCTTCATGAACGCCTTTGTGAGCCAGCATCGGCTGACCGACGATGTCGCCGATAGCGTAGATGTGCGGCACGTTGGTGCGCATCTGCTTGTCGGTGCGGATAAAGCCGCGATCGTCAACCTCAACGCCGGCTGCGCCCGCCTCCAGCAGCTTACCGTTAGGTACGCGGCCGATAGCCACCAGAACCGCGTCGTAACGCTGTGGTTCCGCAGGGGCTTTTTTACCTTCCATCGTGACGTAGATGCCGTCTTCTTTGGCTTCAACGGCGGTCACTTTGGTTTCCAGCATCAGGTTGAACTGCTTGCTGATGCGCTTGGTGAAGACTTTCACCACGTCTTTGTCCGCGGCCGGGATAACCTGGTCGAACATTTCAACCACGTCAATCTCTGAACCCAGCGCATGGTACACGGTACCCATTTCCAGACCGATGATGCCGCCGCCCATAACCAGCATGCGTTTTGGTACGGATTTCAGCTCCAGCGCGTCGGTGGAATCCCATACGCGTGGGTCTTCATGCGGAATGAAAGGCAGCTGAATCGGACGGGAACCCGCCGCGATAATCGCGTTATCAAAGTTAATGGTGGTTGAGCCGTTTTCGCCTTCAACCACCAGGGTGTTGGCGCCGGTGAATTTACCCAGACCGTTAACAACTTTGACCTTACGGCCTTTCGCCATACCGGACAGACCGCCGGTCAGCTGGTTGATAACCTTTTCTTTCCAGGTACGGATTTTGTCGATGTCGGTTTTCGGCTCGCCGAAAACGATGCCGTGCTCGGCCAAAGCTTTCGCTTCTTCGATAACTTTTGCAACGTGCAGCAGGGCTTTAGAAGGGATACAGCCAACGTTAAGGCAAACACCACCCAGGGTGCTGTAGCGCTCAACAATTACGGTCTCCAGACCTAAATCAGCGCAACGGAAGGCAGCAGAGTAACCTGCCGGGCCCTGCCCCAAGTACCACGACCTGAGTTTTGATTTCAGTACTCATCATGACCTCTTAATTTATTTCCGGCGGGTCTGACGTCATTTTTATGTCTTAACGCCCATCATCCACCGGGACGTTCTATCCGCCCGCAGTTTACAAAATTGTTAACAAATTTGAAACAACAAACGGCAAACGATTTATGTTATGCAGCCGCTAATCTCAAACAGCGTCATGAGATTATCAGAAAAAAGCCGGCCGACCGGCCGGCTTTTTCGATTACATCACCAGGCGGCGAATATCAGCCAGCATGTTGTTGATGATGGTGATAAAGCGCGCGCCGTCGGCACCGTCGATCACGCGGTGGTCGAAGGAGAGCGACATCGGCATCATCAGACGCGGCGTGAACTCTTTACCGTTCCACACCGGCTCCATCGCGGACTTGGAGACGCCCAGGATAGCCACTTCAGGGGCGTTAACGATCGGCGCGAAGTGAGTCGTCCCGATACCGCCCAGGCTTGAGATGGTGAAGCAGCCGCCCTGCATTTCGCCGGCGGTCAGCTTGCCGTCGCGAGCTTTTTTGGAGATAGCCATCAGTTCGCGGGACAGTTCGGTGATGCTCTTCTTGTTCACATCCTTGAACACCGGAACCACCAGACCGTTTGGCGTATCTACCGCCACGCCGATGTTGATGTATTTTTTCAGCGTCAGCTTCTGGCCGTCTTCGGACAGGGAGCTGTTGAAACGCGGCATCTGCTCGAGCGCTGCGGCAACGGCTTTCATGATGAACACCACAGGGGTGAACTTCACGTCCAGCTTGCGTTTAGCGGCTTCTTCGTTCTGCTGTTTACGGAACGCTTCCAGATCGGTGATATCGGTTTTGTCGAAGTGCGTAACGTGCGGGATCATCACCCAGTTACGGCTCAGGTTCGCGCCAGAAATTTTCTGGATACGGCCCATTTCAACTTCTTCGATTTCGCCGAACTTGCTGAAGTCCACTTTTGGCCATGGCAACATGCCCGGCAGACCGCCGCCGGTCGCGGCGGCTGGAGCGGATTCAGCGCGCTTAACGGCGTCTTTCACGTAGGCCTGAACGTCTTCGCGCAGGATACGGCCTTTACGACCGGTGCCCTTCACTTTCGCCAGGTTCACGCCGAACTCGCGCGCCAGACGGCGAATCAGCGGGGTAGCGTGGACGTAAGCGTCGTTTTCAGCGAATTCAGATTTGCCTTCGGCTTTAGCCGGCGCCGCTGCAGGTTTTTCTGCTTTAGCCGCCGGAGCCGGAGCCGCTGCTTCCTGCTTCGCAGCCGGAGCAGGCGCTGCGCCTTCAACTTCGAAGACCATAATCAGGGAGCCGGTAGACACTTTGTCGCCGGTGCTGATTTTGATTTCTTTTACGGTGCCGGCGAACGGCGCCGGAACTTCCATAGAAGCTTTGTCACCTTCAACGGTGATCAGCGACTGCTCGGCGGCAACTTTATCGCCCACTTTCACCATCACTTCGGTCACTTCTACTTCGTCGCCGCCGATATCAGGCACGTTAACTTCTTTCGCGCCGGAGGCAGCCGGCGCAGCGGCGGCCGGAGCGGCTTCAGCTTTGGCTTCCGTCGCAGCCGGCGCGGCGCCCGCTACTTCGAAGACCATAATCAGGGAGCCGGTAGACACTTTGTCGCCGGTGCTGATTTTGATTTCTTTTACGGTGCCGGCGAACGGCGCAGGGACTTCCATAGAAGCTTTATCACCTTCAACGGTGATCAGCGACTGTTCCGCTTCTACTTTGTCGCCCACTTTAACCATGATCTCGGTAACTTCTACTTCGTCACCGCCGATGTCCGGCACGTTCACTTCTTTCGCGCTCGCGGCTGCTGGAGCCGCAGCGGCCGGCGCTGCTTCTTTCTTCTCTTCTGCCTGAGCAGGCGCAGCGGCTGCTGCACCTTCGGCGGAATCGAAAATCATGATCAGTTTACCGGTCTCGGTTTTGTCACCGACGGAGACTTTAATCTCTTTTACGATGCCGGCCTGCGGAGACGGAACTTCCATAGAGGCCTTGTCGCCTTCTACGGTGATCAGCGACTGTTCAGCTTCAACTTTGTCGCCAACTTTTACCAGGATCTCGGTGATTTCAACTTCATCAGCCCCGATGTCCGGTACATTGATTTCGATAGCCATTTTATTCTTTACCTCTTATGCCAGACGCGGGTTGACTTTATCTGCATCGATATTGAATTTAGCGATAGCTTCGGCCACCACTTTCTTATCGATTTCGCCACGTTTAGCCAGTTCGCCCAGCGCGGGCCACTACCACATAGGAAGAGTCAACTTCGAAGTGGTGACGCAGGTTTTCGCGGCTGTCTGAACGACCGAAGCCATCAGTGCCCAGTACGCGGTAGTCGCTTGCCGGGATGAAGTTACGGATCTGCTCAGCGAACAGTTTCATATAGTCAGTGGAAGCCACCGCCGGCGCATCGCTCAGGACCTGAGCAACGTACGGTACGCGTGGTTCTTCGGTTGGGTGCAGCATGTTCCAGCGCTCACAGTCCTGACCGTCGCGAGCAAGCTCGGTGAAGGAGGTGACGCTGAATACGTCGGAACCTACGCCGTAGTCTTTCGCCAGGATCTGAGCCGCTTCACGCACGTGACGCAGGATAGAACCGGAGCCCATCAGCTGAACTTTACCTTTGCTGCCTTCTACGGTTTCCAGCTTGTAGATACCTTTACGGATACCTTCTTCCGCACCCTGCGGCATCGCAGGCATGTGGTAGTTTTCGTTCAGCGTGGTGATGTAGTAGTAAATGTTCTCCTGCGCTTCACCGTACATACGCTCCAGACCATCATGCATGATGACGGCCACTTCGTAAGCGTAAGCCGGGTCGTAAGAGATACAGTTAGGGATAGTCAGAGACTGAATATGGCTGTGGCCGTCTTCGTGCTGCAAACCTTCGCCGTTAAGCGTAGTACGACCGGAAGTCCCGCCGATCAGGAAGCCGCGCGCCTGCTGGTCACCCGCAGCCCAGCACAGGTCGCCGATACGCTGGAAACCGAACATGGAGTAGTAGATGTAGAACGGGATCATCGGCAGGTTGTTGGTGCTGTAAGAAGTCGCAGCCGCCAGCCAGGATGAGCCTGCGCCCAGCTCGTTGATGCCTTCCTGCAGGATCTGACCTTTCTCGTCTTCTTTGTAGTAAGCAACCTGCTCACGGTCCTGCGGGGTGTACTGCTGGCCGTTCGGGCTGTAAATACCAATCTGACGGAACAGGCCTTCCATACCGAAAGTACGCGCTTCGTCGGCGATGATTGGAACCAGACGGTCTTTGATAGACGGGTTCTTCAGCATCACGTTCAGGGCGCGAACGAAAGCGATAGTGGTGGAAATTTCTTTGTTTTGCTCTTCCAGCAGCGGGCCGAAATCTTCAAGCTTAGGCAGCTCGAGTTTTTCAGTGAACTTAGGCAGGCGGGACGGCAGGTAGCCGTTCAGCTTCTGACGCTGGCCGTGCAGGTAGTTGTACTCTTCGCTGCCTTCTTCGAACTTAACGTACGGCAGTTTTTCGATATCGGCATCGGCAACAGGCACGTTGAAACGGTCACGTACGTAACGCACGCCGTCCATGTTCATTTTCTTAACCTGGTGAGCGATGTTTTTACCTTCCGCGGTATCGCCCATGCCGTAACCTTTGATGGTGTGGGCGAGGATTACGGTCGCTTTACCTTTGGTTTCCTGCGCTTTTTTCAGCGCGGCGTAGACTTTCTTCGGATCGTGGCCGCCGCGGTTCAGCGCCCAGATCTGATCGTCGGTCCAGTCGGCAACCAGGGCGGCAGTTTCCGGATATTTACCGAAGAAGTGCTCGCGCACGTAGGCGCCGTTTTTAGATTTGAAGGTCTGATAGTCGCCGTCAACGGTTTCGTTCATCAGCTGAATCAGTTTGCCGCTGGTATCTTTACGCAGCAGCTCGTCCCAACGGGAACCCCACATGACTTTGATAACGTTCCAGCCGGCGCCTGCGAAGATGCCTTCCAGTTCGTTAATGATTTTGCCGTTGCCGGTTACCGGGCCATCCAGACGCTGCAGGTTGCAGTTGATGATGAAGCACAGGTTGTCCAGTTTTTCACGGGTCGCGATGGTGATGGCGCCTTTGGATTCCGGCTCATCCATTTCGCCGTCGCCCAGGAACGCGTAAACGCGCTGCGCGGAGGTGTCTTTCAGACCACGGTGTTCCAGGTATTTCTGGAATTTAGCCTGATAAATCGCGCCGATCGGGCCCAGACCCATAGAGACGGTCGGGAACTGCCAGAATTCCGGCATCAGTTTCGGGTGCGGATAAGAAGAAAGACCGTTGCCGTGAACTTCCTGACGGAAGTTGTTCATCTGCTCTTCGGTCAGACGGCCTTCCAGGAAGGCACGCGCGTACACGCCCGGAGAGATGTGGCCCTGGAAGTACACCAGATCGCCGCCGTCTTTTTCAGTGCGGGCGCGGAAGAAGTGGTTGAAGCACACGTCATAAACGGTTGCGGAAGACTGGAAAGAAGCCATGTGGCCGCCCAGCTCGAGGTCTTTTTTAGACGCACGCAGCACGGTCATGATGGCGTTCCAGCGGATAGCAGAACGAATACGGCGCTCCAGCTCCAGATTGCCCGGGTATTCCGGCTCATCTTCAACGGCAATAGTGTTGACGTAGTTGGCTACACCTGTACCAGCAGCCACTTTAACGCCGCCTTTGCGGGCTTCGGCCAGCAGCTGGTCGATGAGATACTGAGCACGCTCAACACCTTCTTCACGGATGACCGATTCGATCGCCTGTTGCCAGTCGCGAGTTTCGATCGGATCCACGTCATTTGGGAAACGTTCTGACATGGGTGGTATTCCTTATCTGTGTCTAATACGTTGATTATCTGGAACCTGTCCCATTGTGCTTTCCTTGAAAAAACACAATAAGACAGGTTCTGCGTTTAGTTGCCGCGCTCTAAATTTGGCGCCTGCGAGCCTGAAGTTGGCTCTATTCCTTTCGTTGCTGTAAGCGCCGCAGAGAACGTTCACGACGGCTCTGTTCGCGGCTGCGATCCAGCAATATTTCCTCGATAAATGCCAGGTGACGATGCGACGCTTCACGCGCCTGCTCCGGCTGGCGAGCCATAATCGCCGCAAAAATGCTGGCGCGATGGCTGCTCACTTGCGCCAGCATTTCGCGACGCGCGTAGAGCAATTCAAAATTCTGGCGAACGTTTTGTTCAAGCATGGGTTCCATGCAGCGCAACAAGTGTAGTAGCACAACGTTGTGTGCGGCTTCAGTCACTGCGATTTGATACTGCATAACGGCGTCGGATTCAGCATCCAGATCGCCGGACTCCTGCGCCCGCTCGATAGCGACGTGGCAGTCGCTAATGCGTTTGAGATCTTCATCAGTCCCGCGCAATGCGGCGTAATACGCGCCGATCCCTTCCAGGGCATGGCGGGTTTCAAGCAGGTCAAACTGGGATTCAGGATGGTCAGACAGCAGTTCTACGAGCGGGTCGCTTAAGCTCTGCCAGAGGCTGTTTTGGACAAAAGTGCCACCGCCTTGTCGACGAAGCAGTAATCCTTTTGCTTCGAGACGCTGTATGGGCCTCGCGCAGGGAAGGACGAGAAACGTCAAACTGACGCGCCAGTTCACGCTCGGGTGGGAGTTTTTCGCCGGGACGCAAGGTTCCCTCAAGGATAAGAAACTCCAACTGCTGCTCAATCACATCGGATAATTTAGGTTGGCGAATTTTGCTGTAGGCCATTCTTCCCTTTTCCTAAGCCATTTGCCCGGAGTCAATTGGTATGACCAATTTCATATTCGTGACGCTAAAGTAACAAAGTATTCACCTTCTGTCCATATTGGTTTTGATTGAAATCAGTAAAGCGGGCACTTTTTAACAAGATTACAGAAACGACATTTCAATTATGTAACCTTGCACAAATCTTGCGTTTACCCCGAAAGTGGCAGGTTTAACTTTTATGAAACAGCGGGTGGTCCTTTTTTTTACAAAATGAACCGATTCAGCTCGTTAAAGGATGAATATAAATTCACGGATGGCGCTTAATAGCGGCATTAAATTCAGGTTAATAAACGGAAGCTTTATTTATCGCTGCTCTCTTTTTATCCAACTCGTCACGCCAATAAGAGAAAGCAGGTGCAAACGCTGGCGCTTACCACTATTCTTGGCGCTGCGGTAGTCCACAACGCAAAATACTGGAATTAACAACCGTAAAAGAAAGACTACACCTTACGGAATTACAAAATTACACGCGCGTGAACGCGTATAAAAACAACCAAATCACGAGGTTTAACGATGGATGGTCAACAGCAAGGCGGCGACACGCTAAAGCGCGGCCTTAAAAACCGCCATATTCAGCTTATCGCGCTGGGTGGAGCTATCGGGACGGGCCTGTTTCTGGGCAGTGCCTCCGTTATCCAGTCTGCGGGTCCGGGCATTATTCTCGGCTACGCTATCGCAGGCTTTATCGCCTTTTTAATTATGCGTCAGCTGGGCGAAATGGTTGTTGAAGAGCCGGTCGCCGGTTCATTTAGCCATTTTGCTTATAAATACTGGGGCGGGTTTGCCGGCTTCGCTTCCGGCTGGAACTACTGGGTGCTTTATGTGCTGGTGGCGATGGCGGAACTGACCGCCGTCGGGAAATACGTGCAGTTCTGGTGGCCTGAAATCCCGACATGGGCATCCGCTGCCGCCTTCTTTGTGCTGATCAACGCCATCAACCTGACCAACGTCAAAGTGTTCGGCGAGATGGAATTCTGGTTCGCCATCATCAAGGTCGTCGCCGTTGTGGCCATGATCCTGTTCGGCGGCTGGCTGCTGTTTAGCGACACCGCAGGGCCCGCAGGCGACGGTGCGCAACCTTTGGGAACAGGGCGGATTCCTGCCGCACGGCATGACGGGGCTGGTGATGATGATGGCGATCATCATGTTCTCATTCGGCGGCCTGGAACTGGTAGGGATTACCGCCGCTGAAGCGGATAACCCGGAGATCAGCATTCCTAAAGCCACCAATCAGGTTATCTACCGCATTCTGATTTTCTACGTGGGCTCGCTGGCGGTTTTACTTTCGCTGATGCCGTGGACGCGCGTCACCGCGGATACCAGCCCGTTCGTGCTGATTTTCCATGAGCTGGGAGATTCTCTGGTCGCAAACGCCCTGAATATCGTGATCCTGACCGCCGCCCTGTCGGTCTACAACAGCTGCGTTTACTGTAACAGCCGCATGCTGTTTGGTCTGGCTCAGCAAGGGAATGCGCCTAAAGCCCTGCTGAAGGTAGACAGACGCGGCGTTCCGGTTACCACTATCCTGGTATCCGCCATCGCAACGGCGCTGTGCGTGTTGATTAACTACCTGATGCCGGGCGAAGCCTTTGGCCTGCTGATGGCGCTGGTGGTCTCCGCGCTGGTGATTAACTGGGCCATGATCAGCCTTGCCCATATTAAATTCCGTCGTAAGAAGGATCTGCAGGGGGTGAAAACCCGCTTCCCGGCGCTCTTCTATCCGCTGGGTAACTGGATTTGCCTGCTCTTTATGGCGGGGATTCTGGTGATTATGGCCATTACGCCTGGCATGGCGATTTCCGTATGGCTGATTCCGGTTTGGGTGCTGATCCTGGGCATCGGTTACTGGATTAAAACGCAGCGCAGCGGCAAAACCGTTAAAGCCTGATTCCTTTCTCAGCAACAAAAACGCCCCGTTTAATACACGGGGCGTTTTTCTATCTGCCTGCTGCCAGTTAAACCAGCGTGCCGTAAATCGTCAGCAGCGCCACCACAACCACAATCACCAGCGACGTTTTCTTGGCCATAGAAACCGCCGCTTTTGGCGTTTTAACCTTGTCATGATGCGGCTCGCGCGCCAGCGAATACTGCGCAAGCCGGGTCAGCACCTGGTACTGCGAGGTATGGCGATCGGCAAGGGAAGCAAACCATGCCGGCAGCGCTCTCTCGCCATGCCCGAGCAGGGCGTAAGCCACGCCGACCAGGCGTACCGGCACCCAGTCCAGCACGTGCAAAATGGCATCGATGCCTGAAAGCAGGCGCTGATGCGGCGTATGGTGTCGGGCAAGCCAGGTCTGCCAGGCGCGCAGGAAAGCGTATCCCGCAAGCGTGACCGGCCCCCCACAATCCTCCGACGATAAACCAGAAAATCGGAGCGAGATAGAAACGGAAGTTAATCCACAGCAGCGCGTTTTGTAACTCTTTAAGATATTCGCGCTCATCGCAGTCGGGCGGCACGCCGTGGATTAGCGTCAGCTCGCTTGCCATCGCATCGCGCGCGTGGAGATCGTCGTGGCTGGCGGCCTGCAAATAGGCGTGATAGTGCAGCCGCACCTGCCCTGCGCCGATACACAGCACGCCAAGCGCAATCCAGAACACCAGCAGCGGGATATTAAAGAACAATCCCTGCAGGGCGCGTACGCAAAGAAAAACGACCAGCATGCACAGCGCCGTCATTAAAATCGTGCGCAGCATGGAAAAATGCTTCACCCGCCGGAAAACAACCTCCAGGCGATGATCCAGCTGCCAGTGCTCCCCCATCTTAAACAGCCGTTCCCAGAGGGTGACCAGCAAGAGTGTAAAAAGCGTCATCTCATCTCCTTATTCGACGTGGCTTCCAGCGACTGGCGGAAACGCGCCCAGTCAAAAGAAGGTCCGGGATCGGTTTTGCGCACCGGGGCGATATCGCAATGGCCCGTCATATGCTGGGCAATGGAAGGATATTGCTTAATTAACAAGCAGGTAAGCGAGGCCAGCTGCTGATATTGCTCGTCAGTGTAGGGCAAGGTATCGGTGCCTTCCAGCTCAATACCGATGGAAAAATCGTTGCAGCGCTCCCGGCCTTGATAAACCGAGACGCCCGCGTGCCAGGCGCGTTTATCAAAAGGCACGTACTGTACAATTTCGCCGTCGCGACGAATCAGGCAGTGGGCGGAAACCCGCAAATGGGCGATGTCGGCAAAATAGGGATGAGCGTCAGGATCAAGCCGGCCGGTAAATAACGCATCAATCCAGGGCCCGCCAAATTCTCCCGGCGGCAGGCTGATGTTATGCACCACTAATAAAGAAGGGGTTTCGTCTTCCGGTCGGCAATCAAAATGGGGGGAAGGGACATGTTTTACACCCGCCAGCCAGCCGTCTACAAGCCGCATGCGTGGTACTCCTCAGTAGTGGTACTTGACGTCGCATCAGAGTAGCATGTTTCGACCTTAACTTAGCCATTTCGGAGTTTTATCATGCCGCCCCGCCGTTATAACCCAGACCGCCGACGTGACGAGCTTATCGAACGCATCAGCCTTGATATACCGCAGGCCGTTTCCCTCGCCCTGCGTGAAGACCTTGGCGGCGAAGTCGATCCTGACAAAGACATTACCGCCCAGCTGCTGCCGGAAAACCATACTTCGCACGCGGTGGTGATTACCCGCGAAGACGGCGTTTTTTGCGGCAAACGCTGGGTCGAAGAAGTCTTTATCCAGCTGGGCGGGGATGTCCAGGTGAAGTGGCATGTGGAAGATGGCCAGACGGTAGCCGCAAACCAGCCGCTTTTCGAGCTTGACGGCCCTTCCCGCGTTTTATTAACCGGTGAGCGTACCGCGCTGAACTTCGTGCAAACCCTTTCCGGCGTCGCAAGCGAAGTCCGCACCTATGTCGATCTGCTGGCGGGCACCAACACACAGCTGCTGGATACGCGCAAAACCCTGCCCGGCTTGCGTACCGCGTTAAAATACGCCGTACTTTGCGGAGGCGGCAGCAACCACCGTCTGGGATTATCGGACGCGTTTCTGATCAAAGAAAACCACATTATCTCCTCGGGCTCTATTCACCAGGCGGTTGAAAAAGCGTTCTGGCTCCATCCGGACGTGCCGGTAGAAGTGGAGGTGGAGTCCCTGGACGAGCTTGAGCAGGCGCTGAAAGCCGGGGCGGATATCATCATGCTCGATAATTTCAACGTCGAACAGATGCGCCAGGCGGTATCGCTGACGGCAGGCAAAGCGCGTCTGGAGGTGTCCGGAAACGTTACGAAAGAAACCATCCGTGAATTTGCCGAAACCGGCGTAGATTTTATTTCCGTGGGCGCGCTGACCAAGCACGTACGCGCCCTCGACCTCTCCATGCGTTTCCGCTAAATCTTGCTGTGAAGATGGGCCGGCCGGCCCATCTTTTTTGCGCTTTTACGTAGTACCTCGCACTATCGCCGTGTGCTTTTGCAACCGCGTTAAAAATCCTGGAAAGCATCTTCCTGAGCAAAATTTTGCTTCTCGCAGCCCTTAATTAAGCCTGACAAAGTAGCGTCACTTTCATTAAGGAGCGGCCTGTGAACAAGCATAAGCAAAAAGGATTTACCCTCATTGAGCTGATGGTGGTGATCGGCATCATTGCGATTCTGAGCGCTATCGGCATACCAGC
Organism: Dryocola mayonis; assembly: GCF_051307045.1. Lineage (NCBI taxonomy): Bacteria > Pseudomonadati > Pseudomonadota > Gammaproteobacteria > Enterobacterales > Enterobacteriaceae > Dryocola > Dryocola mayonis. The sequence continues at coordinate 715,325 of NZ_CP150452.1, read as the reverse complement.
CTATCAAAACTACCTGCGCAAAGCGGCTCTCACCGATATGCTGCAAACCTTTGTCCCCTACCGGACGGCGGTTGAGCTGTGCGCCATAGACAAAGGCGATGTAACGGCCTGCGACGCAGGCAGCAACGGCATCCCTTCCGCAAAAACTACGCGTTACATCAGCAGCATGAAGGTTGAGAAAGGCGTTATCACCCTTACCGGCCAGGAGACGCTAAAAGGTTTAAGCGTGGCGTTAACGCCGGTATGGAAAGACGCGGAAGGCGTTACGGGCTGGAAACGCAGCTGTAATACCGCCGACGGCGGCTCTCTCAGGCAGGCGTGCGAAGAGGTGTTCCGCTTTGAGAGCGAAACGGCTAACGAAGCTGCGGGAGAATAACCATGTCCAGCCGTCAACAGCTTCTTGCCCTGTGCGCCCGGTATAACGCCGTGCTGCTGGGAGAGGAAGCGCACAGGCTGCGCATTGCCGTAGCCCCTGACCCGCCGACGCAGCTGTTCGAATCACTACGCTTTATCTGTGACAAACATGTCGAAGTGGAATTCTGGCCCGCGGAACGTCTGGAAAAGGCCAGGCATCTTCCCGCCGCCGCGGAGGCTGAAGAGACGCAGGAAAAGGGGGGCCCGGTTGTCAGCCTGCTGAATGACACTCTGCAAAAAGCCATACAGCTACGGGCATCGGATATCCATTTCGAACCCACGGCGGAAAATTACAGAATCAGGTTACGTATCGACGGCGTGCTGCAGCTGCAGCCTCTGCTTCCCGCCGGCCTGGCGGCCCCGCTAACCGCGCGGCTAAAAGTGCTGGGCAACCTTGATATCGCAGAGCGTCGCCTGCCGCAGGACGGGCAAATGGACGTGGATGCCGGCAGCTGGAAAGCCTCCTTCAGAATCTCCACCCTTCCCGTCCGGCACGGGGAAAAAGTGGTTCTGCGCCTGCTTCAACAGACGGAACACCCGCTGCAGCTGGCGGCGCTGGGAATGAGCGCGAAAGACAACGCTCTTTTTCAGCTGGCGCTGGCTCATCCGCAGGGCATGATTCTGGTTACCGGGCCAACGGGCAGCGGCAAAACCCTCACCCTGTATAGCGCGCTAAACGCGTTAAATAAAACCGGTATTAACCTGTGCAGCGTGGAGGATCCGGTTGAAATACCCCTGCCGGGTCTGAATCAAACCCAGGTGAATATCAAAACGGGCCTGACCTTTCAGCACATACTACGCGCCCTGCTGCGCCAGGATCCCGACGTGATTATGGTAGGTGAAATCAGGGACGGCGAAACAGCGGAGATAGCCATAAAAGCGGCGCAAACCGGGCATCTGGTGCTGTCCACTTTGCATACCAACTCGACCATTGAAACGGTTATTCGCCTTGAGCAAATGGGCATCGCCCGCTGGATGCTGGCTTCTGCGATTCAGATGGTGGTGGCGCAACGGCTGGTCCGCAAGCTTTGCGTCCACTGTAAAAAGCAAAAGGCCCGGCCCCTTACTTTGCCGGACAGCCTGTGGCCGGGCCCGCTACCGGACTGGCAGCCTGTCGGCTGCGAACGCTGTTACGGCGGCTTTTATGGCCGTACGGCGTTATTTGAAATCCTTCCGGTTGATACCCCCTTGCGCATGGCCATCGCCCGGGGAGCCGACGCCGGCGATATTGAAGCGCTCGCCCGCAAACAGGGCATGGTGACGCTTTTCGAAGGGGGCTGCCTTGCCGTATCCCAGGGCCTGACGACGCTTGCAGAGGTTTATCGCGTACTGGGCGTTCCCCATGGCTAACTTTAGGGTCTGGTCCTGGAAAGCCGTCGACCAGCGGGGTCAAATCAGACAGGGTGTCGTGCTGGCGGAGAATCGCGCAGCGGTGGAGGCGCAGCTTGGCGAACAAGGGTTACAGTTGTTCAGCGCGCGAAGGAGCGTGGGCGCACGACGAGGATGCTGGCATATCCAGCAGAAGATACAGGTATTCCGCCAGCTGGCGACATTGCTGCAGGCGGGGATTTCTCTCGCCGATGGGCTGGCTCTTATAGCGGATCGGCATCCTTACCGGGAGTGGCGCGCATTGCTTCAGCGTATTGCGCAGCAGGTATCGCAGGGGTTGCCTTTCTCTGATGCGCTTCGTCAGTGGCCGGGTATTTTCCCGCCCCTGTTTATTACGCTGATCCACATAGGGGAGCTAACGGGAAAGCTGGATGAGTGCAGCCGGCGGCTGGCAGAGCAGCAGGAACAGCTCTACCGCCTGCAAAAAAAAGTAACGAAGGCGCTGCGTTACCCACTTTTTATCCTTGCCGTGGCTTTCGCCGTCACCGCAGGCATGCTGGGATTTGTACTGCCCGAATTCGCCGCTATCTATAGCTCCTTTAACGCCTCGCTACCGGCGATCACCCTGGCGGTGATGGGCATCTCCAGCTGGGTGACTTCCCAGGGCGCCCTGTGGTTATTTATCGCTATTATCGCCGCAGGGTGCTGGTTTGTTTTACGCCGCCAGAAGCCGTGCTGGCAGGAATACGAACAAAAGCTTCTGCTCAAAACTCCTCTGGCCGCGCCCTTATGGCGAGGGCAACTCCTCAGCCAAATCTATACCACCCTGGCCCTTTCGCAGCAGGCGGGCATCCCTCTGCTGCAAGGACTGGCGGCGGTGGAACAAACCATTGCGCCGTTGCTGTGGAAAAAGCTGCTCGCGCAGATTAGCGCCCGGGTAGCGGAGGGAGTGCCCTTCTGGCAGACGCTAGAAGACACGGAACGCTTTACGCCTCTGTGTTCTCAGCTAATCCGCATCGGCGAGGAGTCCGGCGCGCTGGATCTGATGCTGGAGAAGCTTGCCGTCTGGCATCACGACGCTACGCAAGAAATGGCCGATAGCCTGGCCGCAGCGCTTGAACCCATGATGATGCTGGTGATTGGGATAATTATCGGTACGCTGGTCATCGCCATGTACCTACCAATTTTCCAGCTCGGGGATGCGATGAGCGCAGGATAATGGCGCAGCGGACTGCGCCAGAAACCCGCTTAGAGGCTGTTGAAGACGCGGTTTTCCTGCTCCGCTACGCGGATAAAGGTGGTGCGCTTGGTCAGCTCTTTCAAACGGGATGCGCCTACGTAGGTGCAGGCTGAACGAAGGCCGCCGAGGATATCGCGGGCAGTGTTCTCAACCGGGCCACGCAGCGGCAGCTTAACGGTTTTGCCTTCCGCCGCGCGGTACTGGGCGACGCCGCCGACGTGACGGGTCATGGCTGACTCGGAGCTCATTCCGTAGAACAGCATGAATTTCTCACCATTCTCTTCGACCACGGTGCCGCCGCTTTCTTCATGGGCCTGCCAGCATACCGCCCAGCATGACGAAGTCTGCGCCGCCGCCGAAAGCCTTAGCCACATCGCCCGGCACGGTACAGCCGCCGTCGCTGACTATCTGGCCGCCAAGACCGTGAGCCGCATCGGCGCACTCAATGACTGCGGAAAGCTGCGGATAGCCGACGCCGGTTTTTACACGGGTGGTGCACACGGAACCCGGGCCGATACCTACTTTAACGATATCCGCGCCGGAAAGAATCAGCTCTTCGCACATCTCGCCCGTCACCACGTTACCGGCACAGATGGTTTTGCCCGGCCAGGTTTCCCGCGCTTTGCTGACAAACTGCGTGAAGTGTTCGGAATAGCCGTTGGCAACGTCGATGCAGATGAAGTTCAGGCCAGGATGCAAAGCCAGAATCTGTTTGGTTTTAGTAAAGTCGGCTTCGGAGGTGCCGGTAGAAACCATTACGTGGCGCAGCACGGAATCGGGAACAGCTTTAACGAACTCGCTCCATTGTTCAACAGAGTAATGCTTGTGAACCGCGGTGAGGATATCAAAGGAGGCCAGCGCCTGCGCCATGCCGAAGGTACCTACCGTATCCATGTTCGCCGCGATAATCGGCACGCCAGACCATGCAATACCGGAATGTTTGAAAGTAAACTGGCGCTCAAGCTCTACGTCGGAGCGGCTCTTCAGAGTGGAACGTTTCGGGCGGATAAGAACGTCTTTAAAACCTAACTTCAAATCTTCTTCAATACGCATGTTGCGGATTCCTGGTAAATGGCGATGGACGCGGGAACGTTATCGGCGGTACAACTGCCAACTCCAGTGACGCTATCATACGCACTAATAATGGCTCCGCAAGACTGCGAAAACAGACTTTTTTAAGCTACAATCGTTTAAATTTACCTGAGAAATAGTGAACCCGGCCAGGAGGATTTCCGTTTTCCTTTTTTGCCGCTTTTTCTCCTGATTATCTCAGGGAAAAAAATGCTATATATTTCTGATTAAACATGGTGTTAAGGTCCGGCTTTATGGTTTATACGGTGGCATTGACGGGTGGAATAGGCAGCGGAAAAAGCACTGTCGCCAATGAATTTGCCCGCCTGGGCGTGACCGTCGTTGACGCCGATGTCATTGCCCGACAGGTTGTTGAACCCGGCCAGCCCGCCCTGAACGCCATTTCTGCACATTTTGGCAAAGAGATCCTTCTTCCTGACGGCGCTCTTAATCGCAGAATTCTGCGCGAAAAGATCTTTTCTTCCCCTGCGGAAAAACAGTGGCTGAACGATCTTTTGCACCCGCTTATTCATCAACGCACCCAAAATGAAATCAGCCATTCCCTCTCGCCTTACGTGTTATGGGTGGTTCCGCTGTTGGTTGAAAACCATTTACAGCGTAAAGCAGATCGCGTGCTGGTCGTTGATGTCTCGCCAGAAATACAGATTGCACGTACCATTAGCCGCGATAACGTCAGCCGACAGCATGCGGAGCAGATCGTTGCCGCGCAGGCGACCCGCGAAGAGCGGCTGGCCGTTGCTGATGATGTGATTAATAACGACGGCTCGCCCGATCGGGCGGCCGCACATGTTGACCGTCTGCACCGCCGGTATCTGGAACTGGCGAGTCAGGCCGCACAACAGGATAAAGAATAATGAGCACTCAGATCCTTTTTGAGCACCCCCTGAATGAAAAAATGCGCACGTGGCTGCGCATCGAGTTTCTCATCCAGCAACTGCAGGCTTCTTTACCCATCAACGAAAGCGCCGACGCTCTGCATTTTTTCCGCAATATCGGCGATCTGCTGGATGTCTTTGAGCGGGGAGAAATCCGCACGGATATACTTAAAGAGCTTGAGCGCCAGCAGCGTAAACTGCTGAGCTGGTCTGAAGTACCGGGCGTTGATATGCAACGCATTGATTCCCTGCGCGCCCAGTTAAAAGAACGCGGCAGCGTGCTGATGTCCGCGCCTCGTATAGGCCAGACCCTGCGCGAAGATCGTTTAATCGCCCTCGTGCGCCAGCGTTTAAGCATTCCCGGCGGCTGCTGCAGTTTTGATCTGCCGACGCTGCATATCTGGCTGCATCTGCCGCAGGCGCAACGGGATGAACAGGTAAGCTTCTGGCTGGCAAGCCTGCAGCCCCTGAAACAGTCGCTGGATCTGCTGCTGGATATCATTCGTAACTCGTCCCCGTTCCGTAAACAGACCAGCCTGAATGGTTTTTACCAGGATAACGGCGACGACGCCGATTTACTGCGCCTGCAGCTGGATCTGGCATACCAGCTCTATCCGCAAATCTCCGGCCATAAAAGCCGCTTTGCGATCCGCTTTCTGCCGCTGGACAGCGAGCGCGGAATTATCCCCGAACGCCTCGATTTCGAACTGGCGTGCTGTTAAGGAGAAAAGATGTCTGAAACTACCGTCGTTAACTGCCCCGGCTGCGGTAAAGCCGTTATCTGGAATGAAACCAGCCCTTACCGTCCGTTTTGCAGCAAACGCTGCCAGCTTATTGATTTAGGCGAATGGGCCGCGGAAGAAAAGCGCATCCCAAGCAGCAGCGATCTCTCTGATACCGATGGCTGGAGCGAAGAACAGCAGCCTTAAGGCTGCTGTAATTTATTGATAACCGGTTCGTTGGCCGGCGGAAAATCGCCGGCTTTCAAATCCTGCTGCGCAATCCACTGTCCCGGCTGCCCTTCTTTGCCCCACGGCTCCCCTTCCCAGCCTTCAACAAGGTAAAACCACAGCGTGATGTGCCTGTCGGGGAACTGATACGCCAGGGTTTCAAACTGCGAGTAGCGCGTCGCGGTAATGCCCGTCTCTTCGTGCAGCTCACGCACCAGGGGCCCTGCGCGGGCGTTTCGTCCGCTTCGATTTTCCCTCCCGGGAATTCCAGCATGTTCGCCATATGGGCGTCGCCCGCCCTTCGGGTAATAAATATTTCACCCTGTGGGTTACGAATGATGCCGACGGCAATCTGTAGTTGTTTCATTTTTAATCAGGCGCTCCATAAAGAAAAGGCGCAGCAAGCTGCGCCTTAAGCTACTGGCTTGTGCTTAGCTCAGACGGCCGTGGCACTGTTTGAATTTTTTACCGGAGCCGCACGGGCAAGGGTCGTTACGACCCACTTTGCGCTCGCCGGTTTCTGCCGCCAACGCAATGGCGGCCTGAGTATCGTCGTCAACGTGGCTTAGCTGCTGCATCTGAGCCAGGCGCTCGGCCTCTTCACGACGCTGCTGCTCCATGGCTTCAACTTCTTCCGGCATGCGTACCTGGACTTTGCTCAGGGTGCTGATCACTTCGTATTTCAGCGACTCAAGCATGGCCGCAAACATAGCGAAGGATTCGCGCTTGTACTCCTGCTTCGGATCCTTTTGCGCGTAGCCGCGCAGGTGGATGCCCTGACGCAGGTAGTCCATCGCCGCCAGATGCTCTTTCCACAGGGAGTCGAGCGTTTGCAGCATCACGCCTTTCTCGAAGTGGCGCATCATCTCAACGCCGACAACCTCTTCTTTGCGCTGATAAACTTCGATCGCGTTTTGCAGGATGCGCTCACGCAGCGTCTCTTCATGCAGCTCAGGCTCTTTGTCCAGCCACTCTTTGATTGGCATATCGAGGTCAAAGTCGTTTTTCAGGCGCTCTTCGAGCCCCTGAACATCCCACATCTCTTCCAGAGACTGCGGCGGGATATGAGCGTCGATGGTGGTTTTGAACACGTCTTCGCGGATGCTGCTGATGGTTTCGCTTACGTCGCTCACGTCCAGCAGCTCATTACGCTGGCTGTAGATGGCGCGGCGCTGGTCGTTGGCGACATCGTCGTATTCCAGCAGCTGCTTACGAATATCGAAGTTGCGGCTTTCAACCTTACGCTGCGCGTTGGCGATAGCTTTAGTCACCCATGGGTGTTCAATGGCTTCACCCGGCTTCATGCCCAGCTTACGCATCATATTGGACACGCGATCCGAGGCGAAGATACGCATCAGGGCATCTTCCATAGACAGGTAGAAGCGGGAAGAGCCCGCATCGCCCTGACGACCGGAACGGCCCGCGCAGCTGGTTATCGATACGACGGGATTCGTGACGCTCGGTACCGATGATATGTAAACCGCCGGAAGCCAGCACCGCTTCGTGACGAACCTGCCAGTCGGCCTTAATCTGCGCGATCTGCTCAGGCGTCGGATCTTCAAGCTCGGCCACTTCGGCCTGCCAGCTGCCGCCCAGCACGATATCCGTACCGCGGCCCGCCATGTTGGTGGCGATGGTTACCGCAGCGGGATAGCCAGCCTGCGCCACAATGGCCGCTTCGTTAGCGTGGAACTTAGCGTTCAGCACGTTGTGCTTGATGCCCGCTTTGGTTAACTCGGCGGACACCACTTCGGATTTCTCGATGGAGATGGTCCCCACCAGTACCGGCTGGCCGTTTGCCGTACGCTCTTTAATGTCTTCGATGATGGCGCCGATTTTGTCCATTTCGGTCATATAGACCAGATCCGGCATGTCTTTACGGATCATCGGACGGTTGGTCGGCACCACAATGGTATCGAGCTTGTAGATGGAGCTGAATTCGAAAGCTTCGGTGTCTGCGGTACCGGTCATACCTGCCAGCTTTTCATACAGGCGGAAGTAGTTCTGGAAGGTGATGGAAGCCAGCGTCTGGTTCTCGTTTTGAATCTCCACGCCTTCTTTTGCTTCCACGGCCTGGTGCAGGCCATCGGACCAGCGACGGCCCTGCATGGTACGGCCGGTGTGTTCATCAACGATAATGACTTCGCCGTCTTTAACGATATAGTCAACGTCGCGGGTAAAGAGCACGTGCGCGCGCAGTGCGGCAGTGACGTGGTGCATCAGCATAATGTTCGTCGGGGAGTAAAGCGACTCGCCCTCGTCCATCATGCCCGCCTCCATCAGCAGCTCTTCAACTTTCACCAGGCCGCGTTCGGTCAGGTTAACCTGGCGGGATTTTTCATCCACGGAGAAGTGGCCTTCGCCCTGGAAAGTGTCGGAGTCTTCTTTTTCCTGACGAATCAGGTGCGGAATGATGGTATTTACTTTTTTGTACAGCTCGGAGCTGTCTTCGGCCGGGCCGGAGATGATAAGCGGAGTACGGGCCTCGTCAATCAGGATGGAGTCCACCTCATCCACCAGCGCATAGTGCAGCTTGCGCTGAACGCGTTCTTCAGGGCTGAACGCCATGTTGTCGCGCAGGTAGTCAAAGCCGTATTCGTTGTTGGTGCCGTAGGTGATATCGGCAGCGTAGGCTTCGCGCTTGGCCGGGGGCCGGCATGCCCGGCAGGTTGACGCCGACGCTCAGGCCGAGGAATTCAAACAGCGGACGGTTGTTTTCCGCATCACGCTGGGCCAGATAGTCGTTCACCGTTACCACGTGGACGCCTTTGCCGCTCAGCGCGTTCAGGTAAGCAGGCAAAGTCGCCGTCAGCGTTTTACCTTCACCGGTACGCATTTCCGCGATGCAGCGATCGTTTAGCACCATGCCGCCGAGCAGCTGCACGTCGAAGTGACGCATACCGAAGACGCGTTTGCTGGCTTCACGCACCACGGCGAAGGCTTCAGGAATTAAATTTTCCAGCACTTCGCCCTTTTCCAGACGGGCGCGGAACTCGTTGGTTTTCGCCTTCAGCTCATCGTCAGAGAGCTTTTCCATTTGCGGTTCCATGCTGTTAATCATGGTCACCACTTTACGCATACGGCGCAAGGTACGGTCGTTACGACTACCAAAAACTTTAGTTAACAATTTGATTAGCATAATAAATTCTCGAACGCCTGCATCAGAGCAGATCTACAGATAATGTTATAATTAAAAGAATTTTGTTTAGCTGATGCGTTGTGGGGCCGGCGCGAATCCCCTGCACCTGGCTTAGCCATATCGCGGTAGTGAATACCGCAACCGCGGGACGCTGCCAGAGAGAGAGATGGCGGACGATAACGGGAGGCTTGCTTTCCTGGGTCAACAGCGCGTTGAGCGTATCCAGCAAAGCGAGATGCTGCGCCTGTAGCGGCATACTTTCCTGAGCGACCGGCAGCGTCTGGGGCGCCATAGCAAAAGAAAGATGGCGGATTACGGTACGGATGGCATGCTGATGCCAGTAATCCACATTAAATGAGGGACGGCGGGTGCTTTCCTGCAATAATGCCAGGCTATCGAAGCTAACCTGATTAAGATAGTCCTGACTGCTGGCAGAGGTTTCCGCGGGGGCGTTATGGTCGGTATTGCCGCTGAACGCAGGCATGCCGAAACTCGCCGCGACCATCCCCAACAGGAGATGCGGCCAGAAGTAACGTCTGCCAAACTGTCGCCAACGATTTAGAATACCAATCACTTTTTCCGCCGGAGCTTATAGTATGCGTGATAGTCGCCCGCAATCTTTAGATAACCTGTTCGACGATGCCGGAGCTCAAAGCGTGCTGCAAAACGTGCAGCAGCGCGCGGCTGCCTTATTGCGGCTCAACCGGGCAGTGAGAAGCATAATACCCGCTCAACTGCATCCCTGGTGCCGGGTCGCAAACTTCCGGCAGGGGATCCTCGTACTTGAAACGGCGAATGCCAGCTGGCTGATGCGGTTACGCTATGAACAGGCCACGCTGCTGAGTGCATTACGCGCACAAATACTACCATCATTGACGTCGATCGACATCAGGATTAATCCTTCGCTGGCAGCAATTGGCAAGGATTCCGTACAAGAAAACAGCATTCAGACGTCGGGTGGACAATTTGCGGTAAATCGGGAATTAAGCGAGCAAAGCGCGGAGGCATTACGCGAGGTGGCTAAACGTAGCCCGGAGAAACTTAGAGCGGCAATAGAACGACTGGCTTCGTTGGCCGGAGAGAGTACCAACAAAAACCAGTCGTAATTGATATATCAGGCCTTACGCCAGCACCATGGTTGGCGCTTTGAATGCCAGAGGAAGCTCAGCGTCGTCTTCAAAGGTCGCCCATTCCCAGGCTTCCTGCTTCGCTAAAACCGCCTGCAACAGCTTGTTGTTCAGCGCATGACCAGATTTATAGGCGGTAAACGCGCCGATAATGTTGTGGCCACACATGAACAGGTCGCCGATGGCATCGAGCATTTTGTGACGAACGAATTCATCTTCAAAACGCAGGCCGTCTTCGTTCAGTACGCGATAATCGTCAACAACGATGGCACAATCGAAGCTGCCGCCCAGGCACAGGCCGCGGGACTGCAGATATTCGATATCACGCATAAAACCGAAAGTACGAGCGCGGCTGATCTGGCGCATAAACGCGTCCGCAGAGAAGTTCATGCGGTAACGCTGGGTGCTGGCATCAATCGCCGGATGGTTAAAGTCGATGGTAAAGTCCAACGAAAAACCATTATACGGCCTGAATTCAGCCCATTTATCGCCATCTTCAACACGAACCGTCTCTTTGACGCGCACAAATTTCTTCGCGCAGTTCAACTCATCGATCCCGGCGTCAAGCAGCAGGTAGACGAATGGCGCCGCGCTACCGTCCATAATCGGGATTTCTGGCGCATCGACTTCAACGATAATGTTGTCGATACCCAGCCCCGCCAGGGCAGCGTTAAGGTGCTCAACGGTAGATATCCGCACATCGTGCTCGTTCACCAGGCAAGTACAGAGCATGGTATCACGCACAGATTTTGCATCTGCCGGAAAATCCACCGGAGGATTCAAGTCGGTGCGACGATAGATGACCCCGGTATTGGCCGGCGCAGGGCGCAACGTCAGCGTGACCTTTTTGCCGGTATGCAAACCGACGCCAGTCGCCTGAACGATACGTTTAAGTGTCCTTTGTTTGATCATCGTATAATCTCGCCAAATTACTTATCCAACCGAAGTGTATATCACAATCGGCAGGCCAGTTTAGCACAAAGAGCGGATATGCCCAACTTCAGGTTTATTCTTAATCAGCCTGCTTGCGCAGAAACGCTGGAATATCCAGATAATCAGGCTCTTTCGCAGTTTGCGGCGTGTTGTCGTTAACGACTTTAGCAGCAGGTTTTTGTTCCTGCGTCAGGGGCGCCATACCGTGCTGCTGGTAGCGATCCATAACAGGCTGCTGGGTCTGCTGCTGTTTGTTGGTCACCAGGGTAATTTCAGGACGCTTGTCCATGCCAATACCGGTAGCCACAACGGTAACGCGCAGCTCGTCGTTCATCTCTGGATCCAAAGAGGTGCCGATCACTACGGTGGCGTTATCAGAGGCGAACGCACGAATGGTGTTACCCACGGTTTCGAACTCATCCAGACGCAGGTCGAAGCCAGCGGTGATGTTGACCAGCACGCCGCGAGCGCCGGACAGGTCGATATCTTCCAGCAGCGGGCTGGAGATGGCCATTTCCGCCGCTTCTTCAGCGCGGTCTTCGCCGCTTGCAACCCCTGAGCCCATCATGGCGTAACCCATTTCGGACATTACGGTGCGCACGTCGGCAAAGTCGACGTTCATCAGGGCCCGGACGGGTAATCAGTTCGGCGATACCCTGCACTGCGCCTTTTAATACGTCGTTCGCCGCGCCAAACGCGTCGAGCAGAGAGATGCCACGGCCCAGCACTTTGAGCAGCTTGTCGTTTGGAATGGTGATCAGGGAGTCAACGTGTTTTGACAGCTCGGCGATGCCCTGCTCCGCGAAGGCCATACGCTTCTTGCCTTCGAAGTTAAAAGGCTTGGTTACGACGGCTACGGTCAGAATACCGAGGTCTTTCGCAACTTCAGCGACCACAGGTGCCGCGCCCGTACCGGTACCACCGCCCATACCTGCGGCGATAAACACCATGTCTGCGCCTTCCAGTGCGGCACGCAGCGCATCGCGATCTTCATCGGCTGCGGAACGGCCCACTTCAGGATTTGCCCCAGCGCCCAGACCTTTGGTAATACCATTACCAATCTGGATCGTCTGGCCTACTGCAGTTTTACGTAACGCCTGCGCGTCGGTATTCACCGCGAAGAATTCAACGCCCTCGATGCGCTCGCGCACCATGTGTTCAACGGCATTACCGCCGCCGCCACCGACGCCGATGACTTTAATCACCGCGTCGTTGGTCAGTTCCATAGGTTCAAACATAGTTTCTCTCCGTTTTGTGCCTGTCGCCTGAGACCGCTAATTTTGTCCGGTCTCTTATAAAAATTAAAACTCTTTTCTCAGCCAGCTGTTGATTCGCTTAAACCATGAGCCGACAGAGGTCCGTTTTTCCACTTCTGCTTCACCGCTGAGATGAGACTCCTTCCCGTAGTGCAGCAAGCCGACGGCAGTCGAATAGTACGACTCCTGGGCATAATCAGTCAGGCCAGTGATATTTAACGGCTGTCCGATACGCACCTGCGTATGGAACACGCGCTGGGCGCAGGCCGCCAGACCTTCAATTTGCGCCGCGCCGCCGGTCAATACAATCCCCGCGGCCAGGTGGTGCTTCACACCCTGCAGGCGGAGCTGCTCCTGCAGCTGTAAAATCTCTTCGTTAACCAGGTTAAGCAACTCGGTATAACGTGGCTCAATCACTTCAGCAAGCGTCTGACGCTGCAGGCTACGCGGCGGACGACCGCCCACGCTTGGCACCTCGACGTTTTCGTCTTTGCCGACAATCGAACCCAGCGCGCAACCATGGCGTACTTTAATGGCTTCGGCATCGCTTGGCGGCGTACCGAAAGCATAAGCGATATCACTGGTCACCACGTTTCCCGCATAGGGAATAACCTTGGTGTGGCGCAGCGCGCCGCCGGTGTATACCGCAATGTCCATTGTACCACCACCGATATCAACTACGCAGACGCCCAGTTCACGTTCGTCTTCGGTTAAAACGGAGTAGCTCGCAGCCAGGCCCGCAAAAATAAGTTGGTCAACTTTCAGGCCGCAACGTTCAACGGCTTTAACAATGTTTTTGGCCATATCGTTGTGGCAGGTAATCAAATGCACCTTGGCCTGCATACGCACGCCAGATAACCCTACCGGATTTTTAATGCCTTCCTGATAGTCGATGGCATATTCTTGCGGGATAACGTGCAGAACGCGATGTTCGTCACGAACGCGCACCGATTTCGCGGTGTGCACGACGTTTTCCACGTCCTCCTGCGTCACCTCTTCTTCGGAGATCGGCACCATACCAATTTCGTTCTGGCAGCTAATATGCTTGCCGGACAGCGCCAGGTAAACCGAAGAAATTTGGCAATCCGCCATAAGCTCGGCCTGATCGATTGCCCGCTGTACGCATTTTACTACCGATTCGAGGTCGTTAACTCCGCCTTTATCCATCCCACGGGATGGGCAGCTACCCACGCCGATAATATTGACCATACCGTCGGGCAGAACTTCCCCTACTAAAGCGGCGACCTTCGCGGTGCCGATCTCCAGTCCAACTACCAGTTTTCTGTCCGTCGCCTTGATCATTGTTGTTCTGCCTGTGCCTGATTCTGTTGCTGATTAGGATTAGGTTCCTGTTCGGGAGCGGGCTGCCAGCCTACCGCCGCGCCAGAGTCATACCGCAGGTCGACATAGCTGACGACTTTGTTGTCAGCCTGCTCCTGCTGTTGCAAAACCGGATAAAGTTCTACAAATCGACTCAGGCGTTTCATCGTATCGCCCCGGCCCAGATTGAGCTTAATACCGTTGTTCAGCGTCAACTGCCAGGAACGACGGGCGGTCATCGCCGCCTCTTTCAACGTGAATTTATCCTTTGCCAGCACCTGCCCCATTGCGCGATAGCCCTGCAAAACTTCACCTTCACTCCCTTCCGGGCCGGATAACATAGGTAAAGTCTGCTTTCCCGTACGATCTGCCGGGACGCTGAACGAGTTGCCTTCGGCGTCAATCATGTGCTGATCATTCCACCGCGCTATGGGTACATATTCAACCAGATGAATCTTCAATTCGTCCGGCCACTGCTTTCTTACGCTTGCCTGCTTGATCCAGGGCAAACGTTCAATCTGCTGCTGGATGATATTCACATCCTGCGTCATAAAGGTGCCCGGAGGCCCCAGCGCCAGAATCGACTGGCGAATATCATCATTGCGCGTGTAGTGCCGATCGCCGGTTACCACTAGCCTGGAAAGGGGCAGACGCTGAGCGTCTTCCATCCAGCCGACCACAATCCAGCCGCCGATAAACACCGTAAACAGCACCGCACTCAGGAAGATAATGCCCGCCAGGCGTCCGCCGTTGCTGCGACGAACGCTGGTTGGTTCTTCCTGGCGATTACGCGCATTCAGGGCTGCTTGCGACATATCAGTCCGCCAACTCCAGAATACGTACTACCAGCTGTGAGAAAGTCATCCCCGCCTGCCGCGCCGCCATGGGCACCAGGCTGTGGCTGGTCATGCCCGGGGAGGTGTTTCCTTCCAGCAGATAAAACCGCCCGTCGCTATCCTGCATAACGTCCACGCGGCCCCAGCCGCTGCAGCCTAAAACCTGCCAGGCCTGCAGCACTAACGCCTGCAGCTCCTGTTCGCGCTGCTCCGCGAGGCCCGCCGGGCAGAAATATTTAGTCTCATCAGAGAGATACTTCGCGTCATAATCATAGAAGGTTCCAGCCGGTTGGATACGAATTGACGGTAATATTTCCTCGCCGAGGATCGCTACCGTGTATTCAGGCCCGCTTAACCATTTCTCCACCAGCACTTCTTCATCGTGCTTAAAGGCCAGCTCCAGCGCGGCAGGAAGTGCTGCGACGCTGTCGACCTTCGACATCCCAACGCTTGAACCTTCACGGCTCGGCTTGACGATAACCGGCAGGCCCAGCTGCGCGATGCGCTCCTTGGTGGCGGCGGTAATCCCCGCCTCAAGGTCGCGGCGCGTTAATGCAACCCAGGGCGCAACCGGCAAATTCGCACCCTGCCACAGCAGCTTGGTACGCAGTTTATCCATGGTGATAGCCGAAGCCATCACGCCGCTGCCGGTGTAAGGCAGGCCCAGAAACTCTAACAGCCCCTGCAGCGTACCATCTTCACCGCCGCGGCCGTGCAGCGCGATGAAAACTTTATCGAAACCCTGAGCCTTCAGGTCGGTTACCGGGGTTTCTTTTGGATCGATACCGTGCGCGTCTATACCGCCTTCAATCAAACCGGCCAGGACGGCGGCGCCGGACTGTAGCGACACCTCACGTTCAGCGGAGGTGCCGCCCAGCAGAACAGCGATTTTATCAGCCATGGTGGTCTTCCTCCTGCGCCTGCGGCTGCAGTTTAATTTCAGCCAGTTTTCTCGCAATCTTGCCGACGTTTCCGGCGCCCTGAATAAGAATCAAATCATTTCCCGTCAGCACCGGCGCAAGCATATCCGCCACCTGGCCTGCTTCCGGCACGAGGATTGGATCCACTTTACCGCGGCTGCGGATGGTGCGACACAGCGAACGGCTGTCGGCGCCGGGGATAGGCGCTTCGCCGGCGGCGTACACGTCCAGCATCAGCAAAGAGTCCACCTGGGAGAGCACATTGGCGAAATCGTCATACAGGTCGCGGGTGCGAGTAAAACGGTGCGGCTGGAAAATCATTACCAGATTTTTGTCTGGCCAGCCTGCGCGCGCGGCTTTAATGGTCGCGTCCACTTCCGTCGGGTGGTGGCCGTAATCGTCAACCAGCATCGCGCTGCCCGCCTTGCCGTTTACCGGCTCCAGCGGATATTCGCCCAGGAAATCAAAGCGGCGGCCGGTACCCTGGAAGCTTTCCAGGGCGCACAGGATGGCGTCATCTTCGATGCCTTCCTCGGTGGCAACGGCAACCGCCGCCGCCGCGTTCAACGCGTTATGACGGCCGGGCGCGTTCAGCGTGACGTGCAACTCCGGCTTGTCCAGACGCACGATGGTGAAATGTCCCTGCGGACCTTTCTGCTGATAGTTTTCGATGCGGACATCCGCATCCTCGCTAAAACCGTAGGTGGTGGTTTGACGGCCCACGCGCGGCAGCAGCTCGCGGATCACCGGATCGTCGACGCACATCACCGCACGGCCGTAAAACGGCAGATTGTGCAGGAAGTTAATAAACGTCTGCTTCAGGTTCTCGAAGTCGCCCTGGTAGGTATCCATATGGTCGGCTTCGATGTTGGTCACCACAGAAACCATCGGCTGCAGATGGAGGAATGACGCATCGCTCTCATCCGCTTCCGCGATTAAATAGCGGCTGTTGCCCAGCCGCGCATGCGTTCCCGCCGCCTTAACCAGCCCGCCGTTAACGAAGGTAGGATCCAGACCCGCTTCCGCGTAAATGCTCGATACCATCGCCGTCGTGGTGGTTTTCCCGTGGGTGCCCGCGATGGCGATGCCATGACGGAAACGCATTAATTCAGCCAGCATTTCGGCACGACGGATAACCGGAATGCGCGCTTCATGAGCGGCGACTATCTCCGGGTTATCCGCGGAAATGGCGGTGGAAACCACGACCACGCTTGCGTCACGCACGTTTTCAGGGCGGTGATTAAAATAAATAGTGGCACCCAGTGCCGACAACTGTTGCGTGACCGGATTAGGCGCCAGATCGGATCCGCTAATCTGGTAACCTTCGTTGGCCAAAACCTCGGCAATGCCGCCCATGCCGGCGCCGCCGATGCCAACAAAGTGAATGTGCCGGACGCGACGCATCTCGGGCACGATAGAACGCAGTTTCGCCAGTTGTTGTGTATTCATTCTTTAACCTGCGGCGCCTTGCGCCATTACATCAAAAATTCACGGGTGGAAATCGCCACCCACAACCTTTAAATCATTACGCCAGTGCTGCGGCGCTTACTTCTTTGGCTACCCGCTCGGTGGCGTCAGGAATGGACGCTGCGCGCGCGCGTTCGGCCATCGCCAGCAACCTTGTCCTGTCCCATCCGGCGAGCGTTTCGGTAACGGCGTCCACGGTAAACTGTGGTTGCTCCAGGATTTTGGCGGCCCCGGCCTTTTCCAGCGGCAACGCGTTCCAGTACTGCTGACGGTCTTTATGCTGGAAGGGGACGAACAGCGCGGGCAGGCCCGCGGCTGCGATTTCGCTTACGGTCAACGCGCCCGAGCGGCATACCACCACATCCGCCCACGCGTATGCAGCGGCCATGTCGTCGATAAATTCAGTCACCTTATGCTGAGGCTGCGCGGCTTCCGCATAAGCCTGCTGCACTACGGCCTGCCCGCCCTTGCCGCACTGATGCCAGATAGTCACGGCGGCGCCGAGACGCCCCGCTACCTGCGGCATGGTCTGGTTCAGCACGCGAGCGCCCTGGGAACCCCCGACCACCAGTACGCGTACCGGACCTTCACGCCCGGCAAAACGCGCCTGGGGCAAAGGCAGCGCCAGCACGTCCGTGCGCACCGGGTTGCCGACTACGTCAGCATGCGCAAAAGCGCCAGGGAACGCCTGCATTACCTTTTTGGCGATTCTGGCGAGCCATTTATTGGTCAGCCCCGCAATACCGTTTTGCTCGTGCAAAACAACGGGAATGCCAAGCGACCATGCGGCCAGCCCGCCCGGGCCGGAAACATAGCCGCCCATGCCCAGCACCACGTCCGGACGATACGCTTTCATAAGCGCCCTCGCCTGCCGCCAGGCGTTAAAGATACGCGCCGGCGCCAGCAGCAGCGCTTTCAGCCCCTTGCCGCGCAGGCCTGAAATGCTGATAAAGTCGATTTCAATGCCGTGTTTCGGAACAAGGTCCGCTTCCATACGATCGGCGGTGCCGAGCCAGCGCACCTGCCAGCCTTCGGCCATCAGGTGATGAGCCACCGCAAGCCCCGGGAAAACGTGTCCTCCGGTGCCGCCCGCCATCACCATTAACCGCCGGGATTGTTTGCTCATCGCACACCCCGCGTAAACGCCTGGGCTTTTGCCAGACGCGTTTCATAATCAATACGCAGCAACATCATGATTGCCGTAGACATAATCAATAAGCTGGAGCCGCCGTAACTGATAAGCGGCAGCGTCAGGCCCTTCGTCGGCAGCATGCCCGCCGCCGCGCCCACGTTAACTAACGCCTGGAAACTGAACCAGATACCGATGGAACAGGCGAGGAAGCCTGCAAATCGTTGATCCATTTCAAGAGCGCGTTTGCCGATGGACATCGCGCGAAAAGCGACGAAGAATACCATCAATAAAGCCAGCACCACACCGATATATCCCAGCTCTTCGCCAATAATGGAGAAGATAAAGTCGGTGTGCGCTTCCGGCAAATACTCCAGCTTTTGTACCGAATTTCCCAGCCCCTGGCCCCAGAGTTCGCCGCGGCCAAACGCCATCAGCGACTGCGTCAGCTGGTAGCCGCTGCCGAAGGGATCTTCCCACGGGTTCCAGAAAGAGGTTACGCGGCGGATACGGTACGGTTCGGCCAGGATCAGCAGCACGACCGCCGAAATGCCCATGCCGATAATAGCGATGAACTGCCAGAGCTTGGCGCCCGCAAGGAACAGCATCGCAAGCGTGGTGACAAACAGCACCACCACCGTACCCAGGTCAGGCTGGGCCAGCAGCAGGACGGCCATCACCAGAATCACGCCCATCGGCTTCAGGAAGCCGCGTAAGTTATTACGCACCTCATCAACCTTGCGCACAAGGTAGTTGGCGAGGTAGCAGAACAGCGACAGCTTGGTGAACTCGGCCGGCTGAATGCGCAGCGGGCCGAAGGCGATCCAGCGCGACGCGCCGTTAACCGAGCTCCCCACCACCAGAACGACAAGCAGCATCGCAATGGAAAGCAGCAGCATCGCCGTGCTGTGACGCTGCCAGAAGTCCATCGGCAGGCGCAGCGTAATCAGCGACAGGATAAACGCCAGCACGATATACAGCCCGTCGCGTTTGGCAAACAGGAAAGGATCGTTTGCCAGACGCTGGCCAACCGGCATCGACGCCGAGGTCACCATGATAAAACCAATGGCGGCAAGGCCGAATGTTAGCCACAGCAGGGTGCGGTCGTAGAGCACCATGCTGTTTGAGTCGGCCTCACGGGAGCCCATCACCCAGCCTTTGAGCGCAGATGACACCCATGCCAGGATACCGAATCCTGGAACACGTGGCATACGCAGGCGAGGGAGTGATAAACGCATCAGCCCAGCTCCTTCGCAAGTCGGGTAAAGAGATCCCCGCGCTGTTCAAAGTTTTTGAACTGATCGAGGCTTGCGCAGGCCGGCGACAGCAGGACCATATCGCCCGGCTTAACGCGCGGAGCGATAAGCGCCATCGCCTGCGCCATCGTTTCCGTTTGCTCCGCCACTTCCGGACGCAGTCGCGCCAGCTCCGCGCCGTCACGGCCAAAGCAGTACAGGCGAATATTCGCCCCCTGCAGATATCGCGCAAGCGAAGAGAAGTCGGCAGATTTGCCGTCGCCGCCCAGCAGCAGATGCAGCGTGCCGTCCACCTGCAGGCCGTTCAGCGCGGCTTCGGTGCTGCCTGGGTTGGTCGCTTTGGAATCGTTGATCCAGCGAACGCCGTTATGCTCCCAGGCCAGCTGGAAACGGTGCGCGAGGCCGGTAAAGGTGGTCAGCGCCTTCAGGCTGCTGGAGCGCGGCAGTTTTACCGCGTCGGCCAGCGCAAGGGCCGCCAGCGCGTTGGTGTAGTTGTGCTGGCCTGCCAGCTTCATTTCTTTGGTGCTTAGCACCTTCTCGCCCTTCACGCGCAGCCAGGTATCCCCCTGCTGGCGATTGAGATGATAGTCGCCCACGTCCACGCCGAAGCTGATGCAACGCTCGTCTGCGCCGCGTACCGGCATGGTCAAAGCGTCGTCCGCATTCACCACGCACACCGCCGCATTTTCATAGATGCGCAGTTTGGCCGCCCGATACTGCTGCAGGCCAAACGGATACCTGTCCATATGATCTTCGCTGACGTTGAGGATCGTGGCCGCCGCCGCCTTCAGGCTGTAGGTAGTTTCTAACTGGAAGCTGGAAAGCTCCAGCACGTACAGCTCGCGATTCGGCTCAAGCAGCATCAGCGCCGGCAGGCCGATATTGCCGCCTACCCCAACGTTTATGCCTGCGGCCTTCGCCATTTCACCCACGAGGCTTGTCACCGTGCTTTTTCCGTTTGAACCGGTAATCGCCACGATCGGCGCCTGCGCTTCGCGGCAGAACAGCTCGATATCACCGACGATTTCCACGCCCTTCGCGGCCGCGTTGCTTAAAGCAGGCTGCGCCAGCGCGATACCAGGACTGGCGACGATAAGATCCGCCGCCAGCAGCCAGTCTTCATTCAGGGAGCCGAGATGGCGCTCTACCGCTTCCGGCAGCTTATCAAGGCCCGGCGGGGAGATACGGCTGTCCATCACCCGCGGCGTAACGCCGCGCGCAAGGAAGAAATCCACGCAGGACAGGCCGGTCAGGCCCAGCCCGATAATGACGACTTTTTTACCCTGGTAATCTGCCATGATTAACGCACCTTCAGCGTAGCCAGGCCAATAAGGACCAGCATCAGCGAGATAATCCAGAAGCGCACGATAACGCGCGGTTCCGGCCAGCCTTTAAGTTCATAGTGATGATGAATCGGCGCCATGCGGAAAATACGCTGTCCGCGCAGCTTAAAGGAGCCCACCTGCAGGATAACGGAAAGCGTTTCGACCACGAACACGCCGCCCATAATCACCAGCAGGAACTCCTGACGCAGCAGAACCGCGATAGTGCCAAGCGCGCCGCCCAAAGCCAGCGAGCCGACGTCGCCCATAAACACCTGCGCCGGATAGGTGTTGAACCACAGGAAACCTAAACCCGCGCCGACGATCGCCGTGCAGACGATAACCAGCTCCCCCGCATGGCGCAGATAAGGAATGTGCAGATAGCTGGCAAAGTTCATGTTGCCGGTGGCCCATGCCACCAGCGCGAAGCCGCCGGCGACCAGCACCGTAGGCATGATAGCCAGGCCGTCCAGCCCGTCGGTCAGGTTAACCGCATTGCCGGTGCCGACAATCACAAAGTAGGCCAGCAGCACGTAGAACAGGCCAAGCTGCGGCATCACGTCTTTAAAGAACGGCACCACCAGCTCGGTGGCCGGCGTTCCTTTTCCGGCGATGTACATGGTGAAAGCCACGGCAAGCGCGATGACGGACATCCAGAAATACTTCCAGCGCGCGATAAGCCCTTTGGTATCTTTGCGCACGACTTTGCGATAATCGTCGACAAAGCCTATCGCCCCGTAGCCCACCAGCACGAACAGCACGCACCAGACGTACGGATTGGATGGATAGGCCCACAGCAGCACGGAAATCACGATAGAGGTCAGGATCATGATCCCGCCCATCGTTGGCGTACCGCGCTTGCTGAAGTGTGACTCCGGGCCGTCGTTACGCACGACCTGGCCGAAAGAGAGCTGTTGTAAACGTGCAATCATGCGCGGGCCCATCCACAAAGAGATGAACAACGCGGTCAGCAGGCTGACGATGGCGCGAAACGTCAGGTAGGAAAAGACGTTAAAGCCGGAATAATATTTGACCAAGTGCTCGGCCAGCCAAACTAACATGTTCCTTTCTCCTGTAATGCGCACACCACCTCTTCCATGGCGGCACTACGTGAACCCTTCACTAAAATGGTCATCATTGAATGCTCCGCAATTAGCGCTTTAAGGCGCGCTATCACGGCTTTTTTATCGGTAAAATGTTCGCCGACTTCAGAGGCCTGGCTGATAATTTCGCTCAGCGTGCCGACGCTCAGCACGAGGTCGATGCCGGCGGCTTTCGCGGCCTCGCCGACCTGGCGGTGGCACTCCTGCGCCTGGCTGCCCAACTCGCCCATATCGCCGACCACCATCACGCGAAAACCCGGCATCTCAGAAAGCACCTGGGCGGCGGCGGTCATCGAGCCGACGTTTGCGTTATAGCTGTCATCAAGCAGCAGCTGCGTGTCGGAAAGCTGAATCGGATACAGGCGGCCCGGCACGGCTTTCAGCTCCGCCAGTCCCGTTTTCACGGCTTCAGGCGGCGCGCCTACGGCCATCGCCAGCGCGGTGGCTGCCAGCGCGTTGGCGATATTGTGGCGGCCCGGCAGGGGCATGGTGACCTCTACATCGCCCGTTGGGGTTTGCAGGGTGAATTCCGTACCGTGGGAAGTGATGCGCACGTTGGTCGCGGTAAAATCGCTGTCCGCGGCGTTAGGGGAGAAACGCCAGGTTTTGCGCTTGCCGATAACGGCCTGCCAGTTGAGCCAGTCGTTATTGTCCGCGTTCAGAATAGCGATGCCGTTAGCGGGCAAACCGGTAAAGATTTCCCCTTTGGCTTTCGCAACGCCCGCAAGCGAACCGAAGCCTTCCAGGTGCGCGGCGGCGAGGTTATTTACCAGCGCCGCTTCCGGCCGGGTCAGCCCTACCGTCCAGGCGATTTCGCCCTGATGGTTTGCCCCAAGTTCGATAACGGCATAGTCGTACTCGGGGGTCAGACGCAGCAGCGTCATCGGCACGCCGATGTCGTTATTCAGGTTGCCGGCGGTATACAGCGTGTTGCCGCACTGGCGCAGAATCGCCGCGGTCATCTCTTTTACGGAGGTCTTACCGGAAGAACCGGTCAGCGCCACCACGCGAGCGGGAACCTGCTGGCGAACCCAGGCGCCGAGCTGGCCAAAGGCGAGGCGGGTGTCTTCAACCACCAGCTGCGGAACGTCGATCGGCAGCTTACGGCTAACCAGCAGCGCGCCCGCGCCGCCTTTAACCGCGTCCTGTGCGAAATCATGGGCGTCAAAACGTTCGCCTTTAAGCGCGACGAACAGGCAGCCCGGCGTTAATTTACGCGTGTCGGTAGTGACATCCACGATATCCGCGTCAGCGCCGTGCAGCCGTCCCGGCAGAATCCCGGCGAGCTGGCTTAGTGAAACGCGAATCATGCTACAACCCCCAGCAAACGTGCTGCGGTCACGCGATCGGAATAGTCGAGACGGCGATTACCGACGATCTGATAATCTTCATGGCCCTTGCCAGCCACCAGCACCACGTCATTTTCTTTGGCCTGCATGATGGCGTTGGTCACGGCCTCGGCGCGTCCTGACACCACATAAGCGCGGCCCGCATCAAGCATGCCGGCAAGAATGTCGTCGACGATAGCTTTTGGTTCTTCCGTGCGCGGGTTGTCGTCGGTGACCACGACCACGTCAGCGTACTGCTCCGCAATAGCGCCCATCATCGGACGTTTGCCCTTATCACGGTCGCCGCCGCAGCCGAACACGCACCACAGCTTACCGGTGCAGTGCAGACGCGCGGCCTGCAGCGCTTTCTCCAGCGCATCCGGAGTGTGCGCGTAATCCACCACCACGGTAGTTTTGCCCGGCGCGGTGAACACTTCCATACGGCCGCAGACGGGCTGCAGGCGCTGCGCCGTTTTTAAGAGATCCGCAAGTTCGTAATCCAGCGCCAGAAGGGTTGCTAAAGCCAGCAGCAGGTTGCTGACGTTAAATGCGCCCATCAGGCGGCTTTCGACGACGCCATCGCCCCAGGAAGAGCTGAACTGGATAGTGGCTCCGCCATCGTGATAATGAACGTTTGTTGCCTTCAGCCAGCGCCCACGGCAGTCCGGCTGAAGGTTGTTTTCCATAGTCACCGCTACGGCATCCGGCAGGCGCGCCAGCCACTTGCGGCCGACTTCATCGTCCGCGTTGATAATGGCCTGACCGGCTTCATGCTCGGAAAATAACAGCCATTTAGCGGCCTCATAGCCGGCCATATCACCATGGTAATCAAGGTGATCGCGGCTGAGATTGGTAAACACGGAAGCAGCAAATTTCAAGGCCGCCACGCGGTGCTGCACCAGACCATGGGAAGAAACTTCCATCGCCGCGAAGGTTGCGCCCTGCTGATGCAGGTTAGCGAGCACTTGCTGCACATCAACAGCCGAGCCGGTGGTATTTTCGGTTGGGATAACCTGGTTAAGCAGCCCGTTGCCGACGGTTCCCATCACCGCGCTGGTTTCACCCAGCAGCTGGGCCCCACTGCGCGAGCAGCTGCGTGGTGGTGGTTTTGCCGTTGGTGCCGGTCACGCCGACCAGACGCAGCGCGTCGGAAGGTTCGTGGTAAAAACGCCCCGCAAGCGCGGAGAGTCGCTGGTGCAGCTGGCTGAGGTAAATCACCGGCACACCGTGCATTTCACGGATTTCGCCATCGCTTGCTTCGCCCTGCGCTTCGGCAACGACAGCCGCTACGCCTTGCGCAATTGCCTGCGGGATATATCGACGCCCGTCCGCCTGATGACCGACCACCGCCACAAAAAGGTCGCCCGAAGCCGCCACGCGGCTATCGAGTGTCATCTCTCGCAGTGCTCTCTCCGGTGCCGCTGACACCCACGGAGCGAGAAGGTCGCGCAAATTACGATCTGCCACCTGATCCCTCTTTCTGATTAATTACAAATTCGCTTTTTTCACCGGTTGCCAGCGCGTCTGGTTCAATGTTCATGGTGCGTAATACGCCGCCCATGATGGCACCGAACACGGGCGCAGATACGGCACCACCGTAATATTTACCCGCCTGCGGATCGTTAATCACCACCACCAGCGCAAAGCGTGGCTGGCTTGCTGGCGCGACGCCCGCGGTGTAGGCAATGTATTTATTGATGTATTTTCCGTCCGGGCCGACTTTCTTCGCCGTACCGGTTTTAATGGCGATGCGGTAGCCTTTGATGGCCGCTTTTACGCCCCCGCCGCCCGGCAGGGCCACGCTTTCCATCATGTGTACGACGGTGCGCACCGTCGCTTCCGGGAAAATACGCTCGCCGGGCACCGGCGGATCAACTTTGGTTATCGACAGCGGACGGTAAACGCCGTAGCTGCCGATGGTTGCGTAGACTCGCGCTAACTGTAACGGCGTTACCATTAGCCCGTAGCCGAAAGAGAAGGTGGCCCTCTCTATGTCAGACCACCGTTGTTTTTGAGGATATAAGCCACTGCGTTCCCCGACCAACCCCAAATTGGTCGCTTTTCCCAGTCCAAAACGTGAGTAAGTATCTACTAACGCTGAGGAGGGCATCGCTAACGCCAGTTTGGAAACCCCGACGTTACTCGACTTCTGTAGCACCCCGGTAAGGGTCAATTCGCTGTAGCGCGCCACGTCTTTGATCTCATGACCATTGATGCGGTACGGCACGGTATTCAGTACGGTATTCTCCTGCACGACGCCGCGCTGCAGCGCGGTCATCACCACCATCGGCTTAACGGTTGAACCGGGTTCAAACACGTCGGTGATGGTGCGGTTACGCATAATGTCTTTTGCGGTACCGGTCAGGTTGTTTGGGTTATAAGACGGGCTGTTTGCCATCGCCAGCACTTCGCCGGTGTTGACATCCACCAGCACGGCGCTGCCCGACTCGGCCTTGTTAAAGGCTACGGCGTTATTAAGCTCGCGATAAACCAGCGCCTGCAGGCGTTCATCAATGCTCAACGCCAGGTTATGGGCGGCCTGGCTGTCCGTCGAGGAAATATCTTCGATGACGCGGCCATAGCGGTCTTTACGCACGATGCGCTCGCCGGGCTGGCCGGTAAGCCATTTATCAAAGCTTTTCTCAACGCCTTCAATCCCCTGGCTGTCGACGTTGGTAAAACCAATGAGGTGAGCGGTAACTTCGCCTGACGGATAGTAACGGCGGGATTCTTCGCGCAGATGAATGCCCGGCAGCTTCAGCTTTTTGATGTAGTCGCCGATGTCCGGGTTAACCTGACGCGCCAGATAAATAAAGCGCCCTTTCGGATTGCTGTTAACGCGCGAGGCAAGCTGGTCGAGCGGCATTTTCAGCGCGTCGGCCAGCGCTTTCCAGCGGTTATCAAGGGTGATGCCGCCGGCTTCGTGCAGCTCTTTCGGATCCGCCCAGATGGCTTTCACCGGCACGCTTACCGCCAGAGGGCGGCCCGCACGGTCGCTTATCATTCCGCGCGAGGTGGAAACCTCCTGCACGCGCAGGGAACGCATGTCTCCCTGACGTACCAGCATATCCGGGGCGATAATCTGCAGCCAGGCGACGCGGCCCTAACAGGAAAGCCAGCGCCAGTAAGATACAACCGCAAAGCAACGCAAAACGCCAACCGATAAAGTTGGCCTGCTCTTCCTGGCGTTTTGGTTTAAGCGTTTTTGCCGCTGCTCTCATCTGTCGCGCGATTCCTTATTGCTGAACTACGATGTTTTCCTGCGAAGGATCCACATGCTGCAGCTGCAGCTTCTCCGTAGCGATCCGTTCCACCCGGCTATGATCGCCGAGGGCGTTTTCTTCTAAAATCAGGTTGCGCCATTCAATATCCAGAGCGTCGCGCTCCACCACCATCTGTTCACGTTGAGCCGTAAGCAAACGGGTGTGGTGCGCGGTGGTCACCACTGAAATGGCGGTAAAAATAATGGCGATAAACAAGCACAGTGGCAGTTTGCCGTGGCGTAAAAGATCCCCGCCAATAACCGTTGGCAGCGCGTGGCGCTCGTTGCTGCCAAGCTGGGTTACTTTTCCCAGGGCTTCTGTCACCGCGTTTATCATGCGTTAGTCCTCTCAGCAATGCGCAGAACCGAACTGCGGGCACGCACGTTTTCCGCCACTTCTTCATCGCCTGGCATCATTTTGCCAAGCGATTTCAGATAGCGGCCGCCGAGCTTGTTCAGCTGCGCTTCCGTCATCGGCAAACCGGCCGGCACCTGCGGACCGCGGCTGTTCTCGCGCATAAAGCGCTTCACGATACGGTCTTCAAGGGAATGGAAGCTGATTATCGACAGGCGTCCGCCGGGAGATAAGGCCTCAATCGAGCCTTTCAACGCGTTTTCAATCTCTTCGAGCTCGCTGTTAATCCAGATACGGATGGCCTGGAAAGTGCGGGTCGCAGGATGCTTAAATTTGTCTTTAACCGGCATTGCCGCCGCCACAACCGCAGCCAGCTCTTTGGTGCGGGTCATCGGCTGTTCGCGGTTACGCTCGACGATGGCGCGCGCAATACGTTTGCCGAACTTCTCTTCGCCGAAGGTTTTAATCACCCAGGCGATGTCGGCTTCGTCTGCGGTCAGCAGCCACTGCGCGGCAGATTGCCCGCGGGTTGGATCCATGCGCATATCCAGCGGGCCGTCGCGCATAAACGAGAAGCCGCGCTCTGCGTCATCAAGCTGGGGTGAGGAGACGCCGAGATCGAGCAAAATACCGTCGATTTTACCCGTAAGCCCGCGTTCGCCTACGTACCGGGCAAGCTCCGAGAAAGGACCGTGAATGATGGTGAAACGCGGATCGTCAATCGCCTGAGCCGCCGCGATGGCCTGCGGATCGCGGTCGATAGCCAGCAAACGACCTTCTGCGCCCAGCTGGGAGAGAATCAGTCGTGAATGGCCACCGCGACCAAACGTGCCATCAATGTAAATGCCATCGTGACGAATATTAAGGCCGTTCACGGCCTCATCAAGCAGCACCGTAGTGTGTTTAAAATTTTCCATCATTACTTATAGTGACAAGTCCTGCAGGCGTTCCGACAAACCGGTTGCCGTTTCCTGCTCAGCGTCGATGTCTTCCTTGATCTGTTGATGCCAGGTCGCTTCATCCCACAGTTCAAACTTATTGAACTGCCCGACCAGCATGACTTCTTTGGTCAGCCCGGCGTGCTGGCGCAAAACAGGCGCCACCAGCAATCGCCCGGCACTGTCCATCTGACATTCGCTGGCATGACCAAGTAAAAGGCGTTGAACGCGGCGCTCTACGGGATTCATGCTCGACAAACGGGCTAGCTTTTGTTCAATAATTTCCCACTCGGGGAGGGTATAGAGCAGCAGGCAGGGGTGATGGATGTCGATGGTGCACACCATCTGACCTTCTGAGGTTTCGACAAGCTTTTCCCGGTATCGGGCAGGTACGGCAAGCCGCCCCTTGCTGTCGAGATTGACTAATGTTGCCCCACGGAACATGCCAGCCTCACCCTAAATTGACCCTTTCCACCACTTTACCCCACAAATTCCCACCCGAGGGAGTTTACGGAGCGGAGGAAAAGCTTGTCAAGCAAGCCTCGCGGCTCAGGGAAATAAATTTCCCAGCCTAAGCGATTGATTAATGGCTGGCGTGAAAAGCACTGCAAGAGCGAAGCAAAATTAACGCTATGAATATTTGAAAGAAAAGAGACGAATAAACATGCAGCTCGTTAAATCGACTGAAAACCCTGTAAGCGAAATATTAAGTACTCAGTTTGCGACGCGGTCGGCATTTTAAGGCATTTCCCGCCAGGATAACAGCGCCGGATGCGGGCTGAACGCAGCGCGGGGGCGGGCGTGGGGAAAAGTGAATCACTATTGTTTAATTAACCGACATTTTTTAACGCCTCGTATGTAACAAAATAATACAACGGAGCGAATTAAACTTTTAAAAGATTCTTTTCTTTACATTAGCGGTAAGGAAATTAAACGCCTGAAATAATAAAGGGATTATAAAGAAGAAAAATCTTAATTAACAAAGGCAGCCGAAACTGCCTTTTTTGGTTAATGGCGGCTTAAGCTGCCGCGATGATAAAGGTTGCGGCGAATGCGGGTAAGGCGCCCGGTTTAGGTTTTCGCGGTTCATCAAGGCTTGCGAGCACCAGCTCCAGCACGCGCTCGGCCACGTCCCGATGGCGCTGCGCTACCGCCAGCACCGGGCACTGCAGGAAATCGAGCAGCTCGTGATCGCCAAAGGTGGCGATCGCCAGTTCGGAAGGCAAACGTCCTTCACGGCGCAAAGTGACGTCCATCACTCCCTGCAGCAGGGCGAACGACGTTGTATACAGCGCCTGCGGCATCGGATGCGTTTCCAGCCATTTTTCGAAGAGCTGACCTGCGGCTTCGCGCTCATAGCTGTTCGCATACAGGAAATGGACCTCGCGCGGGTCATCTTTCCAGGCCGTACGAAAGCCCTGTTCACGCAAGTAGCTGACGGAAAGCTCGGGCAGCGCGCCGAGATAAAGAATCGTTTCGCCCGGGAATTTACGCAGCTCCTCAGCGAGCATCTCAGCATCTTCCTGATCGGCGCCCACTACGCTTGTAAAATGTTCGCGATCCAGCGCCCGGTCGAGGGCGATGATGGGAAAAGAGTCCTTCGCCCAGCGCTGATAGAAAGGATGCTCCGGCGGCAGAGAGGTTGAAACGATGATGGCGTCAACCTGGCGCTGTAAGAGATGCTCGATACAACGCATCTCGTTATCCGGCTGGTCTTCTGAGCAGGCAATCAGCAGCTGGTAGCCGCGCTGGCGCGCCTGACGTTCAAGGTAGTTCGCAATTCGGGTGTAACTGGTGTTTTCCAGATCCGGGATCACAAGGCCAATAGAACGCGTGCGCCCCGCCCGTAAACCCGCCGCCACCGCGTTCGGGTGGTAGTTATGTTCGCGTACAACCGCCATGACTTTCTCAACGGTTTTGTCACTGACACGATACTGCTTTGCTTTACCGTTGATGACGTAGCTCGCCGTGGTGCGCGAAACTCCGGCCAGGCGCGCGATTTCATCCAATTTCACAGTAGCCCCTTAATCAGAAAGTTATCCATAACCATACCCTGGTCATGGTTACAACATTGACATCTAAGCGCAGAATAATACCTCCAGCAACTGCTTTTGCAGGCAGTTGCTGAAAGGTTTGCAAAAAAAAGCCCGGTATCGCTTACCGGGCCTGTGAACCAGATCACATTTATTACTAACGCATTATTTTATCGCCGCGCGAGACGCCAACGATGCCCGAGCGCGCCACCTCGACGATTTTCGCCACTTCACGGATAGTGTTCAGAAAAGCATCGAGTTTATCGCTGGTGCCGGCAAGCTGAACCGTATAAAGCGTGGGGGTGACGTCGATGATTTGGCCGCGGAAAATTTCCGCGCTGCGCTTCACCTCTTCGCGTCCGTATCCGCTGGCCTGCACTTTCACCAGCATGATTTCACGTTCAACGTGCGCCCCCTGCCCCAGCTCGCTCACCCGCAGCACGTCCACCAGCTTATGCAGCTGCTTTTCGATCTGCTCAAGCACTTTTTCATCGCCGACGGTCTGTATGGTCATGCGCGACAGGGTTGGATCGTCCGTCGGCGCGACGGTCAGGCTTTCGATGTTGTAGCCGCGTTGAGAAAACAGACCGATAACCCGAGAGAGCGCTCCGGATTCGTTTTCCAGTAAGACAGATAATATCCGGCGCATATCAGGTTCTCTCCGTTTTGCTTAACCACATTTCGTCCATTCCCCCGCCGCGGATCTGCATCGGATAAACGTGTTCTGTCCCGTCGACCGTGACGTCCACGAAGACCAGGCGCTGATTTTTCACCGCTTCTAGAGCTTCCGCCAGCTTGCTTTCCAGCTCATCGGGTTGGGTAATGCTGATGCCGACATGCCCGTAAGCTTCCGCCAGGCGAACAAAGTCAGGCAGCGACTCCATATAAGACTGGGAATGACGGCCGGAATAAATCATGTCCTGCCACTGCTTCACCATGCCGAGGTAACGGTTGTTAAGGTTTAATACCAGCACCGACAAGCCGTACTGCAGCGCCGTAGAGAGCTCCTGAATATTCATCTGAATACTGCCGTCGCCGGTCACGCACACCACGGTTTCCTCGGGCAGCGCCAGTTTCACCCCGAGCGCCGCCGGCAGGCCAAAGCCCATGGTGCCAAGCCCGCCGGAGTTTATCCAACGACGCGGCTCGTCAAAGGTGTAATAAAGAGCGGCGAACATCTGATGCTGGCCCACGTCAGAAGTCACGTATGCTTTACCGTCGGTGAGCTTATAAAGAGTTTCGATAACCGCCTGCGGCTTAATCTTTCCGCTTTCACGGTCGAATTCCAGACACTGCCGTGCGCGCCAGTGTTCAATTTGCTGCCACCAGTCGCGAATATCATCGCCTGACTGCGGCGTATCTTCCTGCGCCAGCAGCTCAAGCATCTGTTGCAACACCAAACGCGCGTCGCCCACGATAGGAATATCTGCCCCAACCGTTTTCGAAATAGAGGTCGGATCGATATCAATATGCAGCACGGTGGCGTTCGGACAGTATTTCGCCAGGTTGTTGGTTGTGCGGTCGTCAAACCTCACCCCTACGCCAAAGATCACATCCGAGTTATGCATGGCCATATTGGCTTCATAGGTTCCGTGCATCCCTAACATGCCCAGCGCCTGCCGGTGCGTGCCCGGAAACGCGCCCAACCCCATTAAAGAAGAGACGACGGGGATATTGAGCTTCCCGGCTAGCTCACGCAGCTCCGCATGACAGGCGGAGGTAATAGCGCCGCCGCCCACATACATCACCGGCTTTTTCGCGCTCAGCAGGGTCTGCAACGCGCGTTTTATCTGACCTTTATGTCCCTGCGTCGTCGGGTTATACGAGCGCATGCTCACCGTTTCCGGGTAGCTGTAAGGAAGCTTATTTGCCGGGCTCATAATATCTTTCGGCAGGTCCACCACCACAGGCCCCGGGCGGCCGCTTGCGGCCAGCCAGAACGCTTTTTTGATGATGCCGGGAATATCTTCAGCCTGCTTAACCAGGAAGCTATGCTTTACCACCGGGCGCGAAATGCCCACCATATCGCACTCCTGGAAAGCATCGTACCCGATGAGGGAGGTGGCGACCTGGCCTGAAAGCACAACCAGAGGGATGGAGTCCATATAAGCGGTAGCGATACCGGTGATGGCATTGGTCGCGCCGGGTCCTGAGGTTACCAGCACAACCCCGACTTCCCCGGTTGCTCGTGCCAGTCCGTCAGCCATATGTACGGCGGCCTGTTCATGGCGGACCAGCACATGATCGATCCCACCAATTGTATGGAGCGCATCGTAAATATCGAGTACAGCGCCCCCCGGATAGCCGAATACATGCTTAACGCCCTGATCGATTAACGATCGGACGACCATCTCGGCTCCTGACAACATCTCCATGGTTTGCCTCCAGGCTCACGTGTTGACCGACGGCAGAATTCATTTCCGCGCGGTCATTAAGGCAGGTTCTTAGGCCCTGCCTGACTTTTTATTTGTAAGTTTTCCTTCCTAACATAACCGTTGAAAATCAGGCGATCAATCACATGACCGCGCGCCTGCCCGCTGGTTTTTAACTTCCTTGCTACAAAACGCCGACATGACGAAGTTAACTCCTGAATATAAGCAAATACTATTACTGAATATGTTATGAACGGGAGAATTACAGGTGAAATCTAATTAACGCGGGGGTTTTGATGAATAGCGAGGCGGCTGTCAGAAAATGCTACAGCATAAAATGCTGCATTGAAGACGATAAAAAGGAAAACCGGCCTGTTTTCAGGCGCCGGTTTATCCGCTAACGCTCGGGGACTATCTGCGGCAAACAGAAGTAAGTAATTTCGCCATCCACTGGTGGCCCTCGGTCTTTATCCGCCGCCTCGTGCCATGACAGGTAGCAGGTACGCCTGTTTTCCTTAAGCGGAAGGGCAAATATTTTCAGCCGCAAACTTTCGGAGA
Source organism: Dryocola mayonis (assembly GCF_051307045.1). NCBI lineage: Bacteria > Pseudomonadati > Pseudomonadota > Gammaproteobacteria > Enterobacterales > Enterobacteriaceae > Dryocola > Dryocola mayonis. Next base: position 682,771 of record NZ_CP150452.1, on the reverse strand, counting down.
ATTCTTCGGCCAGCCAGCGCGGAGCGATCGCCACTAATTGCGTCTGCGATACGACATTCAGCACGCTTGTCAGCGCCATTCCCTGATAAGAAATACAGGCTTGTCTTGGCGGCGTCTGGTACCAGAGCGCGCTAAAGGAAGCAAAACGATCCAATGAAACCACCGCATGCTGCTCGTTATAAATATCTTTCTCTTTTAACGGCGCCATCAGCCGGGGGTGTTTTTGGCTTGCCACCAGAACCATTTCGTCTTCAAACAGCGGCACACAGGTAAATTCCGAACGGCGAAAATCATCATAGGCGATAACAAATTCCGTTTCCTGATAGCGCAGCTGGTGCTCGATGTCTTTATGCAGGCAGGATTTAAACAACAGCTGAATATTAGGCGCCGAATCCCGGACGTTATTAAAAATGACGGAGGTCAGCAAATTATCAAGCGGGCTGCTGACGCAAAGTTGAAAAACGCGTTCACTTTCGTCGGGTTCAAAGCCCGTGCCCGGCAGTTCGTTTTGAACAAGCTGTAAGGCCTGGCGGACGGAGGCAAACAGCTGATAAGCCCGCGCCGTGGGCTGTATTCCGCGCCCGTAGCGTACAAACAGCTCATCGTTGAACATAACCTTCAGGCGCGCCACCGCGTTGCTGACCGCCGGCTGCGACATTCCCAGCAGCCGGGCGGCTTTTGTAATGTTCTGAACCTGCATCACCGCGTCAAAAACGGTCAGCAAATTTAAATCCACCGCGCGTAGCCGGTATTTATTCCCGTCATTCACGGGCGGACGTTGTATATAATCTTCAGACATTATTCACTCCAGTAACAGGGCAGAACCTTTTGTCCGTCAGGCTCTGCATGCAATTCCATTCGACCTTTAAAAATATACTGGCAGCAACAATCAGCGGGTCCGTCATCTTAACATCCGCCGTCCCGCTCAGGTATGCCCGACTCCGGAAATCATCTTATTGCTATAACAGAGCTCGCACAATGGCCGCAAGGCGCTGTAGGTTTCCGAACTGATTTACCGGCAGCTAATACAAACACAAAATGTCCCTGCGTACAATAATTGACCCAATGAATAATATTTTAAACGCTGGCCAATTATTTAAAATACGCCCACTTTGATTTTAGGAATATCCTACATAAAGATCGCTTTACTCCATTCAAAAAGGATGAAAGCCGCTGCGGCATATTAAAGATACGCCTAATTAATCACTTTTTTATGTCGTAATCAGCAATTCAACCGGCTTCATTTTTTTGGTTATTTCTGAAAACAACCGTTTTAAAGAGCATTAGCATATTTTTGGATTCTCCTTGTTTTTAGCATAATAGCCTGGCCCACGCGTTCATTGCGCCAGGCCCTGCTGACGTTCATCAACCGCTTAGGGTTGACACGGCAAAGCAGATCAAGTACCAATAAATGCATATCGCAAACGCTTGAGGCCTGAAACATGATTCGCACCCATCGCCTACTAGTTCTACTACTAAACGCATCTTATTTGCGCGGTAGACTGGTGGGCGACATCAAGCGTTGATTCAAGCCATCAGACTGAAAAAACCCGCGCCGCTGCGCGGGTTTTTTTATGCCCGCAGCGCCGGCGCTAAAACAAAAAAAGGACCATAACATGAGTCAGCAAGTCATAATTTTTGATACGACCTTACGTGATGGTGAGCAAGCGCTGCAGGCCAGCCTGAGTGTGAAAGAGAAGCTGCAAATCGCGATGGCGCTGGAGCGTATGGGCGTCGATGTTATGGAAGTCGGTTTCCCGGTTTCCTCCCCCGGCGATTTCGAATCCGTACAGACCATCGCCCGCAACGTCAAAAATAGCCGCGTATGCGCGCTGGCCCCGCTGCGTAGAAAAAGATATCGATGTCGCAGCCGAATCCCTGAAAGTCGCAGAAGCATTCCGCATCCATACCTTTATCGCCACCTCTCCAATGCATATCGCCACCAAGCTGCGCAGTACGCTGGATGAGGTAATCGAGCGCTCGATCTATATGGTGAAGCGCGCGCGTAATTACACCGACGACGTTGAATTCTCCTGCGAAGATGCGGGACGCACCCCGATTGCTGACCTGGCGCGCGTAGTAGAAGCCGCGATTAGCGCAGGCGCAACCACTATCAATATCCCTGACACCGTCGGCTACACCATGCCGTTTGAGTTCGCCAACATCATCACCGGCCTGTACGAGCGCGTACCAAATATCGATAAAGCGATTATTTCCGTACATACCCACGACGACCTGGGCCTGGCGGTAGGCAACGCCATTGCGGCAGTTCACGCCGGCGCTCGCCAGGTTGAAGGCGCGATGAACGGCATCGGCGAGCGCGCCGGCAACTGTTCGCTGGAAGAAGTCATCATGGCCATTAAGGTGCGCAAAGACATCATGAACCTGCACACCAACATCAATCACCATGAAATCTGGCGTACCAGCCAGATGGTCAGCCAGATTTGCAATATGCCGGTGCCGGCTAACAAAGCCATCGTCGGCACCGGGGCTTTCGCCCACTCCTCCGGCATCCACCAGGACGGCGTGCTGAAAAATCGCGAAAACTACGAAATCATGACCCCCGAGTCCATCGGCCTGAATCAGGTACAGCTGAACCTGACCTCCCGCTCGGGGCGCGCCGCCGTGAAACACCGCATGGACGAGATGGGTTATAAAGAGAGCGACTACAGCCTGGATAATCTGTACGACGCTTTCCTGAAGCTGGCGGACAAAAAAGGCCAGGTCTTCGATTACGATCTGGAAGCGCTGGCCTTTATCGGCAGGCAGCAGGAAGAGCCGGAGCATTTCAGCCTGGAATATTTCAACGTGCAGTCCGGTTCAAGCGTTATCTCAACCGCGTCCGTGCAGCTGCACTGCGGTGAAGAAACGCATTCTGAAGCCGCGACGGGTAACGGCCCGGTTGACGCGGTTTACCAGGCCATCAACCGCATCACCCATTACGACGTCGAGCTGGTGAAGTATCAGCTGTCAGCAAAAGGCCAGGGTAAAGACGCGCTGGGCCAGGTAGATATCGTTGTTACCCATAAAGGCCGCCGTTTCCACGGCGTAGGTCTGGCGACCGATATCGTCGAATCCTCAGCGAAAGCGATGATCAACGTGCTGAACAACATCTGGCGCGCCGGCGAAGTCGAAAAAGAATTGCAACGCAAAGCTCATAATAATGAAAACACTCAGGAAACCGTGTGACATGTCAAAATCTCATCATATAGCAGTATTGCCCGGCGACGGCATTGGCCCGGAAGTGATGGCGCAGGCGATGAAGGTACTGGATGCCGTGCGTACGCGCTTCGATATGCGTATTACCACCAGCTCCTATGACGTTGGCGGCATCGCCATCGACCGCCATGGCAATCCTCTGCCTCCGGTTACCGTTGAAGGCTGCGAGCAGGCTGACGCCATTCTGTTTGGCTCAGTCGGCGGCCCGAAATGGGAACATTTGCCGCCGACCCAGCAGCCAGAGCGCGGCGCGCTGCTGCCGCTGCGTAAACATTTCAAACTATTCAGCAACCTGCGCCCTGCGCGTTTGTACCAGGGGCTGGAAGAGTTTTGCCCGCTGCGTGCCGATATCGCCGCCAAAGGCTTCGATATTTTGTGCGTGCGCGAGCTGACCGGCGGGATCTATTTCGGCCAGCCAAAGGGGCGCGAAGGCTCTGGCATGCATGAAAAAGCTTTCGATACCGAGGTTTATCATCGTTTTGAAATCGAACGCATCGCGCGTATCGCCTTTGAGTCAGCGCGTAAGCGCCGCAATAAAGTCACCTCCATCGATAAAGCGAACGTGCTGCAGACATCCGTGATGTGGCGCGAAATCGTCAATGAAATCGCCGGCGAGTATCCGGACGTCACCCTGTCGCATATGTATATCGACAACGCCACCATGCAGCTGATTAAAGATCCTTCCCAGTTCGACGTGCTGCTGTGCTCCAACCTGTTCGGCGATATTCTGTCAGACGAATGCGCGATGATCACCGGCTCAATGGGCATGCTGCCTTCCGCCAGCCTGAATGAGCAAGGCTTCGGCCTGTACGAACCTGCGGGCGGCTCGGCGCCGGATATCGCCGGCAAAAATATTGCAAACCCCGTTGCGCAGATCCTGTCGCTGGCCCTGCTCCTGCGCTATAGCCTGGACGCTGAAGAAGCGGCAAGGGCCATTGAAAATGCCGTGAACCTGGCGCTGGAAGAAGGCTTCATGACCTACGATCTGGCCCAAGATGGCAAAGCAATCAGCACCGACGAGATGGGCGACACCATTGCCCGCTTCGTGGCTCAGGGGAAATAATCATGGCGAAGACGTTATATCAAAAATTGTACGATGCGCATGTCGTTTACGAAGCGGCGGACGAGACGCCGCTGCTGTATATCGACCGTCATCTGGTTCATGAGGTCACCTCGCCGCAGGCGTTTGACGGCCTGCGCGCGCACCGTCGTCCGGTGCGTCAGCCGGGTAAAACCTTCGCGACCATGGATCACAACGTTTCCACGCAGACCAAAGACATCAACGCCTCCGGCGAAATGGCCCGCATCCAGATGCAGGAGCTGATGAAAAACTGCAAAGAGTTCGGCGTCGAGCTGTATGACCTGAACCATCCGTACCAGGGCATCGTTCATGTGATGGGGCCGGAACAGGGCATTACGCTGCCGGGGATGACCATCGTGTGCGGCGACTCCCACACCGCGACCCACGGCGCATTTGGCGCGCTGGCGTTTGGCATCGGCACTTCTGAAGTCGAGCACGTGCTGGCCACGCAAACCCTGAAGCAGGGCCGCGCCAGGACGATGAAGATTGAGGTCACCGGCAGCGCTGCGCCAGGCATCACGGCAAAAGACATCGTGCTGGCGATCATCGGTAAAACCGGCAGCGCGGGCGGCACCGGTCACGTGGTGGAATTCTGCGGCAGCGCCATTCAGGCCCTCTCAATGGAAGGCCGCATGACGCTGTGCAATATGGCCATCGAAATGGGCGCCAAAGCGGGCATCGTTGCGCCGGATGAAACCACCTTTAACTACGTGAAGGGCCGTCTGCACGCGCCAAAAGCCGAAGACTGGGACGAGGCGGTCGCGTACTGGAAAACCTTCAGCACGGACGAAGGCGCAAAATTTGACAGCGTGGTGACGCTGGACGCCGCCGATATCGCGCCACAGGTCACCTGGGGCACCAACCCGGGGCAGGTTATTTCCGTGACGGAAAATATCCCGAACCCGGCATCCTTCGCCGACCCGGTCGAACGCGCATCGGCCGAAAAAGCGCTGGCCTATATGGGGCTGAAGCCGGGCATTCCGTTGACCGAAGTGGCTATCGACAAAGTCTTTATCGGCTCCTGCACCAACTCGCGCATCGAGGATTTGCGTGCCGCGGCGGAAATCGCCAAAGGCCGTAAAGTCGCGCCGGGCGTACAGGCTCTGGTTGTGCCGGGTTCAGGTCCGGTAAAAGCGCAGGCGGAAGAAGAAGGCCTGGATAAGATTTTCATTGAAGCAGGTTTCGAATGGCGTCTGCCCGGCTGCTCAATGTGCCTGGCGATGAACAACGATCGTCTGGAACCGGGCGAACGCTGCGCTTCGACCAGCAACCGTAACTTTGAAGGCCGCCAGGGCCGCGGCGGACGCACGCACCTGGTGAGCCCGGCGATGGCGGCGGCGGCGGCCGTTACCGGTCATTTTGCTGACATCCGCACGTTGAAATAAGGGAAAAACACCATGGCAGAGAAATTTACCCAACATACCGGCCTGGTCGTTCCGCTGGATGCCGCAAACGTTGATACCGACGCAATTATTCCGAAGCAGTTTTTGCAGAAGGTCACCCGCACCGGTTTTGGCGCGCACCTGTTTAACGACTGGCGCTTTCTGGACGATGCCGGACAGCAGCCTAACCCGGAGTTCGTGCTGAATTTTCCCGAGTTTAAAGGCGCATCCATTTTGCTGGCGCGTGAAAACTTCGGCTGCGGTTCATCGCGCGAGCACGCGCCCTGGGCGCTGACCGACTACGGCTTTAAAGTCGTTATCGCGCCAAGCTTTGCGGATATCTTCTACGGCAACTCGTTCAACAACCAGCTGCTGCCGGTCACCCTGAGCGAAGCAGAAGTCGACGAGCTGTTTAAGCTGGTGGCGGCAAATCCGGGTATTAAATTTGTTGTGGATCTGGAAGCGCAAACCGTGAAGGCGGGGGAAAAAACGTATTCTTTTAATATCGATACCTTCCGCCGCCACTGCATGCTGGAAGGGCTGGACAGCATCGGCCTGACGCTGCAGCACGAAGGCGCTATTTCCGCCTACGAACAGAAACAACCGGCGTTTATGCAGTAAGCTCCCCTGCCGCCCCTTTCCTGCAAAGAGAGGGGCACAGCCGGGCTGCCCGTCACCCTGCCGCCCGGCGTCTTCTTTACCCAATCCTTTGCTAAACGGCTTACTTATTTTTCATTTTAACTATCCCGCCGTTTTTCCCAATTACATATCTGTTGCCATCGAAAGAGAAAAATGGCTCTTCATCATTGTACCTGTAGATAGTCATAAACTTTTCTTTATCAATGCAGTTTTTTGGCGTTTGCATATCATAGAAACACATGCGGTCATATTTCCCTTCCTCTTTGTAACCCTCACCAAAATCCCAGAAAATCATGACGTAAAAGCCATCTTCCGCAGGTTTTGGAGCATTATATTTTTCTTTTATTATGCTCTTATTTTCCAGCCACCACCTGATTTTACCTTTATCAGTAAAGGGGAGGTTGCGCACTAAAATATCACTATAGTTACTCCGCTGATGGATGGCGACGATTTGCGCCGGATGCAGTACCCGCCAGATAAAACAGCCCAGCAGGACGCTGCCGGCCAGCAACAGCATAAAGATGATTTTTTTATTTCTTGCTTTCACTGCGCTCTCCGTCAATCTCGATGGTGGCTACCATATTGGTTATAAAAGGTTTAAAACCAAGCTGGTTGTATCTCTGAAGCACAAACCAGAGACGGAAAAAACGGAGTTTTTTAAAGGTTGTATTCAGGACATTCTCCTTAACAAGGCCCACATCATCCTTTATTTTATAATATGCGGTTATGCAAAGGCGCTATTTACGCCTGGAAACGGAAACAACTGGCATTTATGCAGTAATCCCCACTGCCGCCCGGCGTTTTTTTACCCAACCCTTCGCAAAACGGCTTACTTATTTTTCATTTTAACTATCCCGCCGTTTTTCCCAATTACATATCTGTTGCCATCGAAAGAGAAAAATGGCTCTTCATCATTGTACTTGTAGATAGTCATAAATCTTTCTTTATCAATACAGTTTTTTGGCGTTTGCATATCATAGAAACACATGCGGTCATATTTCCCTTCCTCTTTGTATCCCTCGCCAAAATCCCAGAAAATAATAGTATAACTACCATAAGATGCAGGTTTAGGAATACCATAGCGACTTTTTAGCCTATCCTTATTTTCCAGCCACCAGGCTATTTTCCCCCGATCGGTAATCGGGAGGTTTTTTACTAAAACAGAACTGAAGTGTCCATCCTCATGCACAGCAACAATTTCTATCGGCCGAAGGCTTCGCCAGATAAAATAACCCAGTAAAAGGCTGCCAACCAGTAATACCACTGAAAGAATTTTTTTACTTTTTGCTTTCATTACGCTCTCCGTCAATCTCGATGGTGGCTGCCATATTGGTTAGCGCGATAAATAACGAAACTCATCAAAAAGGAGGCTGGCGCACTCCTGACGGCTAACCTTTTCATTTTCGCCACGGGAGTCATAAATTCGCATTTGATTAAACAGGGTAATTTTAGTCAGGGTATAAGGATTAACTCTTGAAGAAACGTCCGTTAAATTAAACTGTGATTTTAGCTGCGCCTCCGACAGATCGCCGTAGCGCATATCGCCCGCGCCATAGTCATCCATGCGCTTTTGCGTTTTGAATATCTCGCAGGGGAATTGCAATTTATCCATAGGATTACACTCCTTGTATAATCGTCATTTTGCTTTCTACAGGAGGATAAGCGATTAACCAGCGAGAAAAAACAGCAGGAGCTTAAATCAGATTTTTGCCCGCTATTATTATGACAACGTTTAACGCCCCGCTCCGGTTCGGTAAAAACCAGGCGAGGCCGAAGCGTTAACGTACCAGGCTTATATATTCTTTACCCGGCTCGTCAGCCCTAAAGCCGCTACCGCAAGCACGGCAATCAGCCAGTATACGGAATAGTGCCCAAAGCTCTCGGTAAGTGCCCCTTGCAACACGCCCGCCAGAATCACCCCGGTTGAAATGCTGTTCGTAAAGAGCGTGGTGGCGGAACCCGGCCGCCCGGGCATTAAATCCTGGAACCAGAGCATGCCGATACCGGCCACGATACCGATAAACACCGCGTTAAAAAGCTGCAAAATCAGTAACGCCGCCCGATGGTGAAACACAATCAGCCCAACGTAGAACAGCACGCCGGCGGCCACGGCGATGATCATCATGCGCCGCTTCCCGAAACGCTTCACGTAGTAGCCCGCCAGAATCATGGCCGGAATTTCCAGTCCCGCCGCCGTTCCCATCAGCAGGCCGGCAAGCGATTCAGGCAGCCCTAAATCACTGCTGATCCACAGCGGCATATCGATGATATACATGGTGTTGCAGGTCCACATCAGCATCGAGGCGATAAACAGCATACGCACGTTTTTATCCTTCCAGCCGCTGACCTGCGTAAGCGCCACGTCGGCGGCCTGCTCGATTCTGGCGACGGAAGGCAGCGCAAAGAAGATAAGCGCTAGCGAAATAACAAAAATTCCCGCGGCGATAAGAAACATGGTGGTAAAGCCGTAGTTCAGCGCCAGCATAAAGGAGAGCGGCGGGCCGATAACCCAGGCAAGCGAGAGCTGAGCGCGCATCACCGAACTGAACATCACCACTTCACGCGCGGAGCTATCCGCGTATTCGCGCGCCAGAGCAAAAATCTGCGGCATGGCGGTATTTGCTACGGAGGCGAACATCACGCCGAGGGTAATTAACGTCAGGTAATGGCGATTAAAAGCAAACAGCACACAGTTTGCCACCGCCATCACGCAGCAGACCATTATCAGCCTGCGCCTGTCGCCCTGGCTGTCGGAGCGTTTGGCCAGCAGCAGGCTGACCAGGATGCCGGCCACGGCGTTGACGGTATAAAACAGGCCGACCCAGAAAGGGCGCACTTCCACCTCGCGCGACAGAAACAGGCTGAGAGTGGGCGCCTGAAGCGCTCCCGCAATGCCCATCATAAAAGCGACTACCATAAAAGCGGCGTATACCGGATTGATACGTCGTCTTTTAGTCAGAAACCAGGCCATGCGGGATCCTTAATACATGCGGGCATAAGTGCTGAAATCATAAACTAAAAAAGCCAGCAGTTAACCTGCTGGCTGGTGAAAAGCACCAATACTCAGTCACACTTGATAAAGGCGGCTCCGGGCTTGTCGGCCGTCGGGGTAGTAACCTCCCACTGCATTAAGTCTTCGAGCATCCTCAGACGTTGCCCTGCTGTCAGGCGAGCCAGCCATCCAGACTCGACAAATTTTGTCGCGGCAAAGTAATTTCGGTAAAACTCAACGGCTGATGACCGATTCATATGCCCCTCCTCGCTTTCATCGTTGATGATTATTGGCGTAATATAGGGAAAGTTAAATTGATGAGTTTCCAGCTGGAGTTCCTCTTTTATGTCTTCCGGTCGTTTGCAACAACAGTTCATCCGCCTGTGGCAATGCTGCGACGGTAAGCCGCAAGAAACTACGCTTAACGATCTGGCGGAGATGTTGAACTGCTCGCGCCGCCATATGCGTACGCTTTTAAATGCGATGCAGGAAAAAGGCTGGCTAAGCTGGAAGGCGGAAGCCGGGCGCGGCAAGCGGTCGCAGCTTGAATTCCTGTATACCGGCCTGGCGCTCCAGCAGCAGCGGGCCGAGGATCTTCTGGAACAGGATCGAATCGATCAGCTGGTGCAGATCGTCGGGGATAAAGCCGCCGTGCGGCAGATGCTGATCTCCCACCTTGGCCGCAGCTTCCGCCAGGGCCGCCACATTCTGCGCGTGCTCTATTACCGGCCGTTGCTGAACCTGCTGCCCGGTTCGGCGCTGCGTCGTTCAGAGACGCATATCGCCCGGCAGATTTTCAGCGGCCTGACGCGCATAAATGAGGAAAACGGGGAACTGGAAGCGGATATCGCCCATCACTGGCAGCAGATTTCGCCCCTGCAGTGGCGCTTTTACCTGCGTCCCGGCATTCATTTTCATCATGGCCGCGAGCTGGACATGCTGGATGTAATGACCTCCTTGCAGCGCATTAATAGCCTGCCGCTGTATGCCCATATCAGCCAAATCAGCACGCCAACGGCCTGGACGCTGGATATTCACCTGTCCCAGCCGGACCGCTGGCTTCCCTGGCTGCTTGGCAGCGTGAACGCGATGATCCTGCCGCGGGAGTGGCAGACGCTGGATAACTTTTCCCGCCAGCCCGTGGGCACCGGCCCTTATTCCGTAGTGCGCAATAACAATAACCAGCTCAAGATTCAGGCCTGGGATGACTATTTCGGCTATCGCGCGCTTATTGACGAGGTGAATTTCTGGGTGCTGCCGGAGATCGGCGAGGAGGTGAGCTGCGCCGTACAGCTGCAGGGCATGCCGGATAGCGAAAAAGCGGTAGAGAGCCGGCTGGAGGAGGGCTGCTATTATCTGTTGTTCGACAGCCGTTCTTCACGCGGCAGCCATGACGGCGTGCGCGCCTGGGTAAGCCACGTGCTTGCCCCTATTAATCTGCTGTATGGCGCGGGCGAACAGATTCAGCAGTACTGGTTCCCGGCCTACGGGCTGCTTCCGCGCTGGCATCATACGCGCCCGCAGCCCGCGGGGGAGAAGCCCGCCGGCCTTGAAACCCTGACCCTGACTTTCTATCGCGACCACGTAGAGCATCGGGTCATCAGCAATATTATGGTGCAGCTCCTCGCCGCGCACGGCGTTCATCTTGAGGTGCAGGAGGTGAGCTACGAAGAGTGGCACCAGGGCGCGGGCCGCCAGCGATATCTGGCTTAACAGCGCCAACTTCACCCTGCCGCTGGAGTTTTCGCTCTACGCCCACCTCTACGAGGTGCCGCTGATTCAAAAATGCATTGGCATCGACTGGCAAACCGACACCCTTAGCTGGCATCAGGGCGAGCTGGCGCTGCCGGAGTGGTGTCAGCAACGCGTTGAGCGCAATGATATTTTGCCGCTGATTCACCACTGGCTGCGCATTGAAGGCCAGCGCAGCATGCGCGGCGTCAGAATGAACACGCTCGGCTGGTTCGATTTTAAATCCGCCTGGTTTGCGCCGCCTGAGCCATAGCGCTTCCGAATCATTCACAGAATCATTACAATGGCGCGTTCTCAACGGGGTGCCAGGACAAATTGTCCGCGCTGAGATAATACCCGTCGAACCTGATCCGGATAACGCCGGCGAAGGGATTTGAGGCTTATTGCTCAAAGTCCTTTGCCACCCCTAATTGAAGAGGTGCAAAGTGTTCAAAAAATTACTGCCGCTGCTCATGCTCGCCGCCGCCCCGGCGTTCGCGAAACCCCTGCTCACCGTTTATACCTATGACTCCTTTGCCGCGGACTGGGGTCCGGGTCCGGCGGTAAAAAAAGCCTTTGAGGCCGACTGCGGCTGCGAGCTGAAATTCGTCGCGCTTGAAGACGGCGTATCGCTGCTTAACCGTCTGCGCATGGAGGGTAAAAACAGCAAGGCCGACGTGGTGCTTGGGCTGGATAACAACCTTCTGGAAGCGGCTTCGCAAACCAAACTTTTCGCCGCGGCCAACGTCGACACCAGCGCTCTGAAAATTCCCGGCGGCTGGAAAAACGCCACCTTCGTCCCCTTCGATTACGGCTATTTCGCCTTCGTCTACGATAAAAACAAGCTGAAAAACCCGCCGAAGAGCCTGAAAGAGCTGGTCGAAAGCGACCAGAAATGGAAGGTGATTTATCAGGATCCGCGCACCAGTACGCCGGGCCTGGGCCTGCTGCTGTGGATGCAGAAGGTCTACGGCGATAAAGCCCCCGAGGCCTGGGCGAAGCTTGCGGGCAAAACCGTCACCGTCACCAAAGGCTGGTCTGAGGCCTACGGTCTGTTCCTGAAGGGCGAAGGCGATCTGGTGCTGAGCTACACCACTTCTCCGGCCTACCACATCATTGAAGAGAAAAAGGATAACTACGCCGCGGCGGACTTCAGCGAAGGGCATTATCTGCAGGTGGAAGTAGCGGGCCGCCTGGCCGCCAGCAAACAGCCGGAGCTTGCGGAAAAATTCATGAAGTTCATCACCCAGCCGGGCTTCCAGAACGCCATTCCAACCGGCAACTGGATGTATCCGGTCACCGACGTGAAGCTGCCGGCAGGCTTTAGCAGCATCAAAAAACCACAAACCTCGCTGGAATTCACGCCGAAGGAAGTCTCCGATCTTCGCGCCGGCTGGATTAGCGCATGGCAACGCGCAGTCAGCCGCTAATTCCCGGCTGGCTGCTGCCGGGCCTGTCTGCCGCCGCCCTTGTGGTGGCGGTAGCCCTGGCGGCCTTTCTGGCGCTGTGGTTTAACGCGCCGCAAAGCGATCTGCGCGCGCTGGCGCAGGACAGCTATCTGTGGCACGTCCTGCGCTTCTCCCTGTGGCAGGCGTTTCTCTCCGCCGCCCTTTCGGTATTCCCGGCGATCTTTCTGGCACGCGCGCTCTATCGCCGCCGCTTCCCCGGCCGCCTGGCCTTGCTGCGTTTATGCGCCATGACGCTGGTGTTGCCGGTGCTGGTCGCCGTATTTGGCATTCTGACGGTTTACGGACGCGTCGGCTGGCTGGCGTCGCTCTGCTCCTGGCTGGGCGTGGAATGGACTTTCTCGCCCTATGGCCTGCAGGGCATTTTGCTGGCGCACGTCTTTTTTAATTTACCCATGGCCACGCGGCTTTTGCTGCAGGCGCTGGAAAGTATTCCCGGCGAACAGCGGCAGCTTGCCGCCCAGCTTGGCATGCAGGGCTGGAATTTCTTCCGCTTTGTGGAGTGGCCCTGGCTGCGTCGCCAGATCCTGCCCGCCGCCGCCCTGATTTTTATGCTCTGCTTCGCAAGCTTCGCCACCGTGCTCTCGCTGGGCGGCGGGCCGCAGGCGACGACCATCGAGCTGGCTATTTTCCAGGCGCTGAGCTACGACTACGATCCCGCCCGCGCGGCGCTGCTCGCGCTGGTACAGATGATTTGCTGTATGGGCCTGGTGCTGTTAAGCCAGCGGTTCAGCAAAGCTATTCCCGCAGGCGTAAGCCAGGTGCAGGGCTGGCGCGATCCGCAGGACAACCTGCGTCGTAAGCTGTGCGACGGTGCGTTAATCGCCCTCGCCCTGCTGCTGTTATTGCCGCCTCTGCTGGCGGTCATCATTGACGGCGTGAATAACGGATTCAGCACCGCGCTGGCGCAGCCGATCCTCTGGCGGGCGCTGTTCACCTCGCTGAGGATAGCCGTTGCCGCCGGCGTTATCTGCGTAATCATCACCATGATGCTGCTGTGGAGTTCAAGAGAGCTGCGTCTGCGAAGCCGCGCTTTTGCCGGACAGGCGCTGGAGCTGAGCGGCATGTTAATTCTCGCCATGCCGGGCATCGTGCTGGCGACCGGCTTCTTCCTGCTGCTGAATAATACGGTCGGCCTGCCGCAGTCTGCCGACGGCATCGTGATTTTTACCAACGCGCTGATGGCTATCCCCTATGCGCTAAAAGTGCTGGAAAACCCGATGCGCGATGTGGCGGAGCGGTACGGCAAGCTGTGTCAGTCGCTGGATATTAAAGGCCTGCGCCGTTTGCGCTTAGTTGAGCTGCGGGCGCTGAAAATTCCGCTGGCGCAGGCGCTGGCCTTTGCCTGCGTGCTGTCGATTGGCGATTTCGGCGTGGTGGCGCTGTTCGGCAACGAAGATTTCCGCACCCTGCCGTTCTATCTCTACCAGCAAATCGGCTCCTATCGCAGCCAGGACGGCGCCGTCACCGCGCTTATCCTGCTGATGCTCTGTTTTGCCCTGTTCACCCTGATTGAAAAACTTCCGGGACGCCATGCTAACGCTGACTGATGTAACCTGGCTTTATCACCATTTGCCGATGCGCTTTTCCCTCACCGTGGCGGCGGGCGAACGCGTGGCGGTGCTTGGGCCAAGCGGCGCGGGGAAAAGCACCCTGCTGAGCCTGATCGCCGGTTTTCTGCAGCCGGCCAGCGGGGAAATTATCCTTGGCGGCGAGAACCATACCCATACCGCGCCCGCACGGCGCCCGGTCTCCATGCTGTTTCAGGAGAACAACCTTTTTACGCATTTAAGCGTGCGGGAAAATATCGGGCTGGGAATGCATCCCGGCCTGAAGCTCAGCAAGGAACAGCGTGAGCGTCTGCGGACCATCGCCGCGCAGATGGCGATTAGCGATCTGCTGGACCGCCTGCCGTCGCAGCTTTCCGGCGGGCAGCGTCAGCGCGTCGCCCTGGCGCGCTGCCTGGTGCGCGAACAGCCCGTGCTGCTGCTCGATGAGCCCTTTTCCGCCCTCGATCCGGCGCTGCGCTTTGAAATGCTGCAGCTGCTTGAGGATCTTTGCCGGCAAAAACAGCTCACCTTATTGATGGTTTCCCACAGCATTGAAGATGCGGCGCGCATAGCCGAAAGGAGCCTGGTGGTGGTAGACGGCCGCATCATTTGGGATGGCGATACGGCAAGTTTAATCAGCGGCGAAGCGAGCGCTTCTGGCCTGCTGGGGATAAAAACGGCTCAGGGCTGACCCGATAATACCTTCCAGAGGATCTTCAGGTAGAGGGGCATCAGCGGGTGCATCTGCAATGCGGCAAAGCTGCCGGCCGCCAGCGCGACGGTCAAGGGCGCAAGCCAACGCAAACGCGCGCGCGGCAGATAGCGCGTCAAGCGATCCTGACCCGATTTACCGCAGCGCCACCAGCGCCAGCTCAGCCAGCCCGCCAGCCACACCAGCAGCGCCACGCCCAGCAGCAGCCATTTGAAGCTGCTGCTTTGCATATCCGCAGGAATATCGATAGCCGCGCCCGCCAGAATGCCCGGCATAAAGTACAGCGGCGGCCAGAAAATGCAGCCGATGATATTCGGCAGAATAAATTTCGCCACGGGCAGATCCAGCATTCCCGCCACCATCGGCACCAGCGGGCGGGTCGGGCCAACAAAACGGCCGACCAGAATGGTGAACATGCTGTGCTGATGCAGCGCATGCTCGGTTTTATCCAGCAGCGCCTTGTTCTTTTTCATAAAGGACCATCGGTGCAATGGCCCTTTAAAACGTCCGCCCAGCCAGAATGAGATCCAGTCTCCCAACAGGCAGCCCACAATTCCCGCCGCCCAGGCGTGCCAGAAGCCGACCTGCCCGCTGCCAATCAGCGCGCCGAGCCCCGCCATCATCACCGTGCCCGGTAAAATCAGCCCCACCAGCGCCAGCGATTCCAGAAAGGGCCACCAGCATTACCGCGATAAGCGAATAGGCCACTGACTGTGTAATAAAGTGTTCCAGCAAAGCTTCCATAAAGCATCCGTCGAGAAACGAGTAGGCGATTCTCCTGAGTGATTACACTATCGTCAAGGCATCATTTGTATGAATGAATAATAGCGGCTATTCACAGCCCGCGCGGAATTCGCTCGGGCTTGCTCCGGTGCATTTTTTGAACACGCGGGAAAAGTAGAGCTGGTCTTCGAAACCCACGTTGCGCCCGACGCTTGCGATCGGCATGCGCGTGGTGCTGAGCAGCAGCTTCGCCTGGCTGATGCGCTGGTCTTCCCGCCAGCTTAAAACGCTGACGCCAAGCTGCTGACGAAACAGGTGCGATAGCCGGGATGGCGATAAACAGACGTGCTGCGCCACGCTTGCAATATCGAAATGGCTGTCCGCAAGGTGGTCGCTGATGTACTGACAGGCGTCGCGCACGCGGTTATCCAGCGGCGGATTAAGCGAGGCGCTCATGGCTTCCATGCGGCGCAGCAGAAGCTGCTCAAGAAGATTGATCGCCAGCAGCTCCGCGTAGCGCCCTTCGGCCTGCCCGGCGTCGATTATCTGCTGAAACAGCTGCGAAAACCCTTCCTGCCGGGCATCGTCGGGGCGATAAAATCCCGTATGGGCGAATATCGGCTCCCAGTTCAGCCACTCCTGCCAGTAGGCGCGCGGGCGGAAGTAAACCCACTGGTGATACCACTCTTTGCTGTTCGGGGCGCGCCCATAGTGATGCACTTCGCCGGGCGGGAACAGCAGCATGTCGCCGGGGCGGCAAACGTAATTCTTTCCCTGGTTGTTGATGACCCCTTCCCCACGCACGGTGAGATTGAGGATATAGCCTTTCATGCCCAGCGGCCGGTCGATAAAAAAATCGAGCGGCCCCTGCGCCTCAATCGGCGTTAATCCCGCCACCAGATGCGCGTTAAAGGAGTAGCCGGGCAGCAGGGGATCGTTTTGGAGTTCAGGCATTCACACGCTCGCTTTTTATCAGAGATAAGAGAAACAATTTGTCCATATCCGTGACTGAGTTCTCATCGCCCCCGGCTACATTTTCACAAACAGGCTGATTTTTATCAGAAAGCCGCGATCCGCACGCCCTGATGCTTTTTAACGGGCCGCCGCATGCTTTTATGAAGTTAACCAAAGTGTCTATAACAGTGGCAGAAAAGTCCACATCGAATATTTGCGGGGCGTCACATTTCGCGCGCCCATAGCTATTTTATCCATAACTACAGCGATTAAGACCTGACCCTTTCCGGCGGCAAAACCTACTGTTCATTACATAAGTGTTTACCGTCTGGAGTAAAAAAATGTCGATTGCGCTGGGCCTCGATTTTGGCAGCGACTCTGTGCGCGCCTTAGCAGTGGATTGTGAAAACGGAAGCGAACTGGCCACAAGCGTAGAGTGGTATCCCCGCTGGCAGGAGGGCCGCTACTGCGATGCCGCCCGCAACCAGTTCCGCCACCATCCACGGGATTATATTGAGTCAATGGAGCGGGCGCTGAAAACGGTGCTGCAGGAGCTGAACGCCGAGCAGCGCGACGCCGTCTGCGGCATTGGCGTGGACAGCACCGGCTCGACGCCCGCGCCGATAGACGCGGACGGCAACGTGCTCGCCCTTAACCCCGAGTTTGCCGACAATCCGAACGCCATGTTCGTGCTGTGGAAGGACCACACCGCGGTTGAAGAGGCCGAAGCTATTACCCGCCTGTGCCACACACCCGGCAAAAATGATTACTCGCGCTACATCGGCGGCATTTATTCCAGCGAATGGTTCTGGGCCAAAATTCTCCACGTGACCCGTGCGGATCGACAGGTCGCCCAGGCCGCGGCCTCGTGGATTGAACTTTGCGACTGGGTGCCCGCCCTGCTTTCCGGCACCACGCGCCCGCAGGACATACGCCGCGGCCGCTGCAGCGCGGGCCATAAATCTCTCTGGCACGAAGACTGGGGCGGGCTGCCGGCCGCAAGCTTCTTTGACGATCTCGACCCGCTAATCAATCAGAACCTTGCGTACCCGCTGTTCAGCGACACCTGGACTGCCGATATTCCGGTCGGCAATCTTTCCGCCGAATGGGCCCAACGCCTTGGCCTGCCGCAAAGCGTGGTGATTTCCGGCGGCGCTTTCGACTGCCATATGGGCGCGGTCGGCGCGGGCGCGCAGCCGAATACGCTGGTGAAAGTCATCGGCACCTCCACCTGCGACATCCTGATCGCCGATAAGCCGACCGTGGGCGAGCGCGCCGTTAAAGGAATCTGCGGGCAGGTGGACGGCAGCGTGGTGCCTGATTTTATCGGCCTGGAAGCAGGCCAGTCCGCCTTTGGCGATATGTACGCCTGGTTTGGACGCGTGCTCGGCTGGCCTCTGGAACAGCTGGCGCAGCAGCATCCTGAACTGCGCAGCCAAATCAACGCCGCTAAAAAACAGCTGCTGCCCGAGCTGACCGAAGCCTGGGCAAACAATCCCTCGCTGGACCATCTGCCGGTGGTGCTGGACTGGTTTAACGGACGCCGCACCCCGAACGCCAACCAGCGCCTGAAGGGCGTGATTACCGATTTGAACCTGGCGACCGATGCGCCGGCGCTGTTCGGCGGGCTGATCGCCGCTACCGCCTTTGGCGCGCGGGCCATTATGGAGTGCTTCACCGAACAGGGCATCCCGGTTAACAACGTGATGGCGCTGGGCGGCATCGCCCGTAAATCGCCGGTCATCATGCAGGTGTGCTGCGACGTGCTAAACCGCCCGCTGCAGATTGTCGCCTCCGACCAGTGCTGCGCGCTTGGCGCGGCGATTTTTGCCGCCGTTGCCGCAGGCAAACACGCGAATATTTCACAGGCGCAGCAGGCGATGGCGAGCCCAATCGAAAGCACTCTGCAGCCGCTCGCCCGGCGCGCCGAGCGGTTTGAGCAGCTTTACCGCCGCTACCAGCAGTGGGCCATCAGCGCGGAACAACACTATCTCCCTTCAGCGCCCGCAACGGCGAGCAACGCCCTTCAGGCTGCGACAACCCATTAAGGACAGGATGATGAACGTTTTTGAACAGTACGAAGTGTGGTTTGTGATCGGTAGCCAGCATCTTTATGGCCCGGAAACGCTGCGCCAGGTGACCCAAAACGCCGGGCAGGTGGTGAACGCGTTGAATAAAGAAGCCGGCCTGCCGTGCAGGCTGGTGCTCAAGCCTCTCGGCACCACGCCGGATGAAATCACAGCGATTTGCCGCGACGCCAGCTACGACGATAAATGTGCCGGCATGGTGGTGTGGCTGCACACCTTCTCGCCGGCCAAAATGTGGATTAACGGCCTGAGCATCCTCACTAAGCCGCTGCTGCAGTTCCATACCCAGTTTAATGCGCAGATCCCGTGGGACAGCATCGATATGGACTTTATGAACCTGAACCAGACCGCCCACGGCGGCCGCGAGTTCGGTTTTATCGGCGCGCGCATGCGTCAGCAGCATACCGTTGTGACCGGCCACTGGCAGGACCCGCAGGCGCACCGGCGCATCGGCGCGTGGATGCGCCAGGCCGTATCTAAACAGGATACCCGCAGGCTGAAGGTCGTGCGCTTCGGCGACAACATGCGTGAAGTCGCGGTCACCGACGGGGATAAGGTTGCCGCCCAGATGAAATTCGGCTTCTCGGTCAATACCTGGGCGGTAGGCGACCTGGTGGCGGTGGTTAACGCCGTCAGCGACGGCGACGTGAACGCGCTGGTGGACGAGTACGAAAGCAGCTATCGCCTGACGCCCGCCGCGCAGCTAAACGGCGAAAAGCGTCAAAACGTGCTGGATGCGGCCCGAATCGAGCTGGGAATGAAAAAGTTCCTGCTCGACGGGGGCTTCCACGCCTTTACCACCACCTTTGAAGACCTGCACGGCCTTAAACAGCTGCCGGGGCTGGCCGTTCAGCGCCTGATGCAGCAGGGCTACGGCTTTGCGGGGGAAGGCGACTGGAAAACCGCCGCCCTGCTTCGCATTATGAAGGTGATGTCGAGCGGCCTGAACGGCGGCACCTCCTTTATGGAGGACTACACCTATAACTTCGAAAACGGCAACGATATGGTGCTCGGCTCGCACATGCTGGAGGTCTGTCCTTCTATCGCGCTTGCGGAAAAACCCATCCTTGACGTACAGCACCTCGGCATCGGCGGCAAGGCGGATCCGGCGCGCCTGATCTTCTCCACCCAAACGGGCCCGGCGGTAAACGCCAGCCTTATCGATCTGGGCGATCGTTTCCGCCTGCTGGTGAACTGCGTGGATGTCGTCGAAGCTCCGCACCGGTTGCCAAAGCTGCCGGTTGCCAACGCGCTGTGGAAAGCCCAGCCGGATCTGCCTACCGCATCCGAAGCCTGGATCCTTGCGGGCGGCGCGCACCATACCGTTTTCAGCCAGGCGCTGACGCTGGACGACATGCGTTTGTTCTCCGAGCTGCACGGCATCGAGCTTGCCGTTATCGACAGCGAAACGCGCCTGCCGGCGTTCAAAGACGCCCTGCGCTGGAACGAGGTTTATTACGGCTTTAAACGCTGATTCGCCATCCTTTTTGTAGGGCGGGCAGGCATAGCGCCGCCCGCCGATAGATGAGAGCGGTGGATGGCGCTTTGCTTATCCGTCCTCTAAAAAGTCCGGGACTCAATATGTTAGAAGATCTAAAACGGCAGGTGCTGGAAGCGAATCTGGCGCTCCCGCAGCACAATCTGGTAACCCTGACCTGGGGCAACGTCAGCGCGGTGGATCGCGAGCGCGGCGTGCTGGTAATCAAACCGTCAGGCGTTGAGTACGGCATCATGACCGCCGGGGATATGGTGGTGGTAAGCCTGGCGACGGGCGAAGTGGTGGAAGGTGGCAAGAAACCGTCGTCAGATACGCCGACCCATCGCCTGCTGTATCAGCGTTTTCCGCATATCGGCGGCATCGTTCATACCCACTCGCGCCATGCCACTATCTGGGCGCAGGCCGGGCAGTCTATTCCGGCCACCGGCACCACCCACGCCGACTACTTCTACGGCGCCATTCCCTGCACGCGTAAAATGACCGATGAAGAGATAGCCGGCGACTATGAGTGGCAAACCGGGGAGGTTATCGTGCAGACCTTCGCCGAACGCGGAATAGATGCGCTTCAGATGCCCGGCGTGCTGGTGCATTCCCACGGCCCTTTCACCTGGGGCAAGGATCCGCAGGAGGCCGTACACAACGCCATCGTGCTCGAAGAGGTAGCCTATATGGGCATTTTCTGCCGCCAGCTGGCGCCGGAAATGGCCGCGATGCAGCAGACATTGTTAGACAAGCATTACCTGCGTAAGCACGGCGCCAGGGCCTATTACGGCCAGTAAGCACTGTACATAAAAGCAGTAATCTCCGGCGAAGTGGGCTATAATCAGACCACTTTTCCTTTTAAGAGAATACAGCGTGTCGCAAGCTCGGCAGGGGTTTTTGTTAACGCGCCACTGGCGAGATACCCCGCGTGGCACAGAGGTGGATTTCTGGCTGGCAACGGATGAAGGCCCGGTTAAAGTGCGCCTGCCGTACCAGGAATCCGTCGCTTTTATTCCGCAGTCGCAGCAAAGCGAAGCCGAACGTCTGCTTGCCGGCGAAAGCCAGTATCGCCTTACCCCGCTCCCCTTAAAAGACTTCCAACGTCAGCCCGTTAGCGGTCTCTACTGCCGCCAGCACCGTCAGTTAATGCGCCTTGAAAAACTCCTGCGCGACGGCGGCGTAAAGGTGTATGAAGCCGATATCCGCCCGCCGGAACGCTTTTTGATGGAGCGTTTTATCACCGCACCCGTCTGGTTTAGCGGCGAGGAGCGCAGCGGCGAGATAACCGAAACCCGCCTTAAGCCCGCTCCGGGGTATCGCCCCCCGCTGAAATGGGTTTCGCTGGATATTGAAACCAACCGGCACGGCGAACTCTACTGCATCGGGCTTGAAGGCTGTGGGCAGCGCATCGTCTATATGCTCGGCCCGGAAAACGGCGACGCAAGCGAACTGGATTTTACCCTCGAGTACGTTGCCAGCCGTCCGCAGTTAATTGAAAAGCTCAACGCCTGGTTTGCCCATCACGATCCCGACGTGCTGATCGGCTGGAACGTGGTGCAGTTCGATTTACGCATGCTGCAGAAGCTGGCCGAGCGCTATCAGGTGCCGCTGCGGCTTGGCCGCGGCAACAGCGTGCTGGAGTGGCGCGAACACGGCTTTAAGCAGGGCGTGTTCTTCGCCCAGGCGCCGGGACGAGCGATCGTTGACGGCATCGATGCGCTGAAATCGGCCTTCTGGAATTTCTCTTCATTCTCTCTGGAGGCCGTTTCCCGGGAGCTGCTCGGCGAAGGCAAGTCGATAGATAATCCCTGGGACAGGATGGATGAAATTAACCGCCGCTTTGCGCAAGACAAGCCGGCGCTGGCGAAGTACAACCTCAAAGATTGCGAGCTGGTCACGCGAATTTTCCATAAAACCGAGCTGATGCCTTTTCTGCTGGAGCGAGCCTCGGTTAACGGCCTGCCGCTGGACAAGCACGGCGGCTCCGTGGCGGCTTTTAGCCACCTTTATATTCCGCGCATGCACCGCGCCGGCTATGTCGCCCCGAATCTGGGAGCGATCCCGCCGCAGGCCCAGCCCCGGCGGCTACGTTATGGACTCACGTCCCGGCCTGTATGATTCGGTGCTGGTGCTGGATTACAAGAGCCTGTATCCGTCGATCATCCGCACCTTTCTTATCGATCCGGTCGGGCTGGTCGAAGGCATGGCGCATCCCGAGCCGCAGCGGGCGGTCGAAGGTTTTCTCGGCGCCCATTTCTCCAGAACCACCCACTGCCTGCCGGAGATCGTCGGCCAGATCTGGCATGGCCGCGACGAAGCGAAACGCCAGGGAAATAAGCCGCTTTCCCAGGCGCTGAAGATCATTATGAACGCCTTTTACGGCGTGCTGGGCACCAGCGCCTGCCGCTTCTTCGATCCGCGTCTTGCCTCATCGATCACCATGCGCGGGCACCAGATCATGCGCAAAACCAAAGAGCTTATCGAATCCCAGGGCTTTGACGTGATTTACGGCGACACCGATTCCACCTTCGTGTGGCTGAAGAAAGCCCATTCAGAAGAAGACGCCGCCCGCATAGGCCAACGGCTGGTCGGCCACGTCAACGAATGGTGGTCGCGGCATCTGCGGGAAACGCAGCAGCTAAACAGCGCGCTTGAAATCGAGTTCGAATCCCATTTTTGCCGCTTCCTGATGCCAACCATTCGCGGCACCGTGGAAGGCAGCAAAAAACGCTACGCGGGGATGATTCAGGAAGGCGAGAAGCAGCGCATGGTGTTTAAAGGCCTGGAGACGGTGCGCACGGACTGGACGCCGCTGGCCCAGCAGTTCCAGCAGACGCTCTACCTGCGGGTTTTCCGCAACGAGCCCTATCAGGACTATATTCGCGAGACGATAGCCAGCCTGATGGCCGGCGAGCTGGACGATCGGCTCGTCTATCGCAAAAGGCTGCGTCGCCCGCTTAGCGAGTATCAAAAAAACGTGCCGCCGCATGTGCGCGCCGCGCGCCTCGCCGACGAGCACAATCAGCGGCTTGGCCGGCCCGCCCAGTATCAAAACCGGGGCACTATTCAATACGTGATGACGTTAAACGGGCCGGAGCCCGTGGACTACCAGCAGTCGCCGCTGGATTACGATCACTACCTCACCCGCCAGCTTCAGCCGGTGGCGGAAGGAATTTTACCTTTCCTTGAGGATGACTTTGCTACACTGATGACAGGGCAATTAGGGCTATTTTGACGGTGACTATCTTGTTTCCTTCCAGTACCATAGCGCCCTCCTGAAACATCCATGTACCTGCTTATTGAACTGCCGCCCCCTTTTGCGCGCGGCGGTTATGCTATTGCCTGCAAATCTTAGTAACTGATAATAGAGTCGAAATCTTATGCCTTTTACACTTGGTCAACGTTGGATCAGCGATACCGAAAGCGAACTGGGACTGGGGACCGTCGTCGCAGTAGACCCAAGGATGGTTACCCTGCTTTTCCCTGCCACCGGTGAAAATCGTCTGTATTCCAGGAATGACTCGCCTATCACCCGCGTGATGTTTAATCCGGGCGATACCGTCACCAGCCATGAAGGCTGGCAACTCAAAGTTGATGAAGTTAAAGAAGAAAAAGGCTTACTCGCCTACGTTGGCACCCGTCTGGATACCGAAGAGGCCAACACCATGCTGCGCGAGGTTTTCCTCGACAGCAAGCTGGTCTTCAGCAAGCCGCAGGACCGTCTGTTTGCCGGCCAGATTGACCGCATGGACCGTTTTGCCCTGCGTTTCCGCGCGCGCAAATACCAAAGCGAGCAGTACCGCCAGCCGTGGAGCGGCCTGCGCGGCATGCGCACCAGCCTCATCCCGCACCAGCTGAATATCGCCCACGACGTGGGCCGTCGCCATGCGCCGCGCGTCCTGCTGGCGGACGAAGTGGGCCTCGGAAAAACCATCGAAGCCGGGATGATCCTGCACCAGCAGCTGCTGGCCGGCAGCGCCGAGCGCGTGCTGATCGTGGTGCCGGAAACCCTGCAGCACCAGTGGCTGGTTGAAATGCTGCGCCGCTTTAACCTGCGCTTCGCGCTGTTTGACGACGAGCGCTACGCGGAAGCCCAGCACGACAGCGATAACCCGTTCGAAACCGAACAGCTGGTGATCTGCTCCCTTGATTTTGTGCGCCGCAGCAAGCAGCGCCTTGAGCACCTGTGCGACGCCGAGTGGGATTTAATGGTGGTCGACGAAGCTCACCATCTGGTGTGGAGCGAAGACGCCCCCAGCCGTGAGTATCAGGCCATCGAACAGCTTGCCGAGCGCGTGCCCGGCGTGCTGCTGCTAACCGCAACGCCTGAACAGCTGGGTATGGAAAGCCACTTTGCGCGTCTGCGCCTGCTGGACCCAAGCCGCTTCCACGATTTTGAGCAGTTTGTCGAAGAACAGCAAAACTACCGCCCTGTCGCGGACGCCGTCGCGCTGCTGCTGGCCGGCAACCATCTGACCGACGATCAGTTAAACACCCTGTGCGATCTTATCGGCGAGCAGGACATTGAGCCGCTGCTGCAAACCGCCAACAGCGACCGCGAAGGCAGCGAGAGCGCGCGTCAGGAACTGATTTCCATGCTGATGGACCGCCACGGCACAAGCCGCGTGCTGTTCCGTAATACCCGTAACGGCGTGAAAGGCTTCCCGAAACGCGAGCTGCACACCATCCGTCTGCCGCTGCCGACGCAGTACCAGACGGCTATCAAGGTGTCGGGGATTATGAGCGCGCGTAAGTCTGTCGAAGACCGCGCCCGCGACATGCTCTACCCGGAGCAGATTTATCAGGAGTTTGAAGGCGACAGCGGCACCTGGTGGAACTTCGATCCGCGCGTTGACTGGCTGATGGGCTACCTGACCAGCCACCGCTCTCAGAAGGTGCTGGTGATTTGCGCGAAAGCCGCCACCGCCCTGCAGCTGGAACAGGTTCTGCGCGAGCGCGAAGGCATTCGGGCGGCCGTGTTCCATGAAGGCATGTCGATTATCGAGCGTGACCGCGCCGCCGCCTGGTTTGCGGAAGAAGACACCGGCGCCCAGGTGCTGCTGTGTTCTGAAATCGGCTCCGAAGGCCGTAACTTCCAGTTCGCAAGCAACCTGGTGATGTTCGACCTGCCGTTTAACCCGGACCTGCTGGAACAGCGCATCGGGCGTCTGGACCGCATCGGCCAGGCCCACGACATCCAGATCCACGTGCCCTACCTTGAAAAGACCGCGCAGTCGGTGCTTGTGCAGTGGTATCACGAAGGGCTGGACGCCTTTGAGCACACCTGTCCGACGGGCCGCGCTATTTACGACAGCGTTTATACGCAGCTGATTCAATACCTCGCCGCGCCAGAAAATACCGCCGGTTTCGACGAGCTCATCAAGCAGTGCCGCGAACAGCACGACGCGCTGAAGCTGCAGCTCGAGCAAGGCCGCGACCGCCTGCTGGAAATCCACTCCAACGGCGGCGAGAAATCTCAGGCGCTGGCCGAGGCGATTTCCGCCCAGGACAACGACACCGGGCTGGTGAGCTTCGCCCTGAACCTGTTTGACATCGTCGGCATCAATCAGGACGATCGCGGCGACAACATGGTCGTGCTGACCCCTTCCGATCACATGCTGGTGCCTGATTTCCCGGGCCTGCCGGAAGACGGCTGCACCATAACCTTCGAGCGCGATGTGGCGCTGTCGCGCGAAGACGCGCAGTTTGTCACCTGGGAACACCCGATTATCCGCAACGGCCTGGATCTGATCCTTTCCGGCGATACCGGCAGCTGCGCCCTTTCGCTGCTGAAAAATAAGGCGCTGCCGGTGGGCACGCTGCTGCTGGAACTGGTGTACGTCGTGGAGGCGAAAGCGCCGAAGCAGCTGCAGCTTAACCGCTTCCTGCCGCCGACGCCGGTTCGTATGCTGGTGGACAAAAACGGCACCAACCTCGCAGGCCAGGTGGAGTTTGAAAGCTTCAACCGCCAGCTGAGCGCGGTAAACCGCCATACCGGCAGCAAGCTGGTGAACGCGGTGCAGCAGGACGTGCATGCCATCCTGCAGCTGGCGGAAGAGAAGGTCGAAGCGGCGGCCCAGGTTCTGATTAAAGCCGCGCGCGAAGAGGCGGACGAGAAGCTCAGCGCGGAGCTCTCCCGACTCGAGGCGCTAAAAGCCGTTAACCCGAACATTCGCGATGACGAGCTGGAAGCTATTGAAGCCAACCGTCTGCAGGTGCTTGAGAGCCTCGCGCAGGCAAACTGGCGCCTGGACGCGCTGCGTCTGGTCGTGGTGACGCACCAGTAATGATAATGGAACCCTACAACCCGCCGAAGGATCCCTGGCTGGTCATCCTTTATCAGGATGAGCATATTATGGTGGTCAACAAGCCTTCGGGCCTGTTGTCCGTGCCGGGGCGTCTTGATGAGCATAAAGACAGCGTGATGACGCGCATCCAGCGTGACTTCCCGCTGGCGGAATCGGTGCACCGGCTGGATATGGCTACCAGCGGCGTGATCGCCGTGGCGTTGACCAAGGCTGCCGAACGCGAGCTGAAACGCCAGTTTCGCGAGCGGGAGCCGAAGAAGCAGTATGTGGCGAGGGTGTGGGGTCATCCGCAGCCGGAAGAGGGGCTGGTGGACCTGCCGCTGATTTGCGACTGGCCGAACCGGCCTAAGCAGAAGGTGTGCTACGAAACCGGCAAGTCTGCGCAGACGGAATATCAGGTGCTGGAGTATGCGGCGGATAATACCGCCCGCATCCTTTTAAAACCCATTACCGGGCGTTCGCACCAGCTGCGCGTGCATATGCAGGCGCTGGGGCACCCTATTCTCGGAGACCGCTTCTACGCGACCCCGGAAGCGCGGGCGCTAGCGCCGCGTTTACAGCTGCATGCGGAAATGCTGACCATCACCCATCCCGCTTACGGCACGCCGATGACGTTCCGCGCGCCGGCGGACTTCTGATGACGCCCTAAGGTGGATGGCGCTACAGCTTATCCACCTTATCCTTAACCTTGCAGGGCGGGTAAGCGCCAGCGCCACCCGCCACAAACTTACTTAAAACCCTTCGCCGTCTTTATCAAATCGTAGGCCTTCTGGATTTCCTGGGCTTTCTGCTTCGCCATCTGCATCATCTCCGGCGGCAGCCCTTTAGCCACCAGCTTGTCCGGGTGATGCTCGCTCATGAGTTTGCGGTAGGCGCGCTTGATGACCGCCGGGTCATCGCCGCTCTTCACGCCCAGCACGTTGCAGGCGTCCTCAAGCGTCGGGCCGCGCTGTTGCTGCTGGAAACCGCCTTCCTGCCGCTGGCTATAGCCGCCGCCAAACTGCTGGCCGCCTTCCATCATGCGCAGGAACTGATCGAACTGCAGGCGTGAAATGCCGAGTTCTTCCGCAATCACATAAAGCACCTGACGTTCGTTAGGGTGCAGCGAGCCGTCGGCAAAGGCCGCCTGAATCTGAATTTCCAGAAACATCCTAATCAAATCAAAACGGCCAAAACAGACGCTGCGCAGCTGGCGCATTTTCTCGCGCAGCGGATAGCCGTTCTCTTTGCCGGTGCGAAATGCGTGCTGCGCCGCGCTTCTTGCGTTGCCGTGCAGCTGCATCTGGTCCATCAGCAGGGAGGCTATCTGAATATCCGCCTCGGTAACGCGTCCTTTCGATTTGGTCAGATGGCCCATCACCTCAAAGGTGGTGCTAAAAAACAGCGACTGACGCTGCTGTTGATTAGAAAACCAGGCGCTGCGGCGGCTGCGCACCTTATCGATCGTATGACCAATCAGCAAGCCTAACACCACGCCCCAGAAGCCACCGCCCATAATAAGTGCTATTGCGACACCGAGTACTTTTCCCCAATACTGCATATACTCCCCAAATCGTCATGCTGTCGGCTAGAATTTGCTTTATCATACCCGTCATTGATAGCGGTGCCTAACGGCCGCGCGCTAACGGGCAGGATTAACACTAGCGCTGTGGTGATGAGTAAGTTAGTCTCTGACCGTTTGCCGACGCTAAGCCATTGATGATGGAACAACGAATAACACGTATGAAAAAACGTATTCCCACCTTGCTGGCCACCCTGATTGGCTCAGCGCTTTATAGCCAACAAGGTCTGGCTGCCGATCTTGCCTCGCAGTGTATGCTTGGCGTACCCAGCTATAATCGCCCGTTGATCGCAGGCGACACGAATAACCTGCCGGTTACGATTAATGCTGACCATGCGAAAGGCGATTATCCTGACAACGCGGTATTTACCGGCAACGTGGATATTCAGCAAGGCAACAGTCGTCTGCAATCCGATGAGGTTCAGCTGCATCAAAAGCAGGTCGAAGGACAGCCCGACCCCGTACGTACGGTGGACGCGTTGGGTAATGTGCACTACGACGACAATCAGGTCATCCTGAAAGGTCCTAAAGCCTGGTCTAACTTAAACACCAAGGACACCAACGTCTGGGAAGGCGACTACCAGATGGTCGACCGCCAGGGCCGCGGCACGGCCGACGTGATGAAACAGCGCGGCAATAACCGCTACACCATCCTTGATAACGGGACTTTCACCTCCTGCCTGCCGGGCTCCAACACCTGGAGCGTAGTGGGAAGCGAAGTGATTCAGGACCGCGAAGAGCAGGTCGCTGAAATCTGGAACGCCCGCTTTAAGCTTGGCCCGGTGCCGGTGTTCTACAGCCCTTATTTGCAGTTGCCGATCGGCGATAAACGCCGCTCCGGCTTCCTGATTCCCAGTGCGAAATACAGCACCACGAACTACTTTGAGTTTTCGCTTCCGTACTACTGGAACATCGCGCCGAACTTCGATGCCACCATCACGCCGCACTATATCGATAAGCGCGGCGGCATCCAGTGGCAGAATGAATTCCGTTACCTGACCCAGGCGGGTGCCGGCCTGATGGAGTTCGACTACCTGCCGTCTGACGACGAGTATAAAAACGAGTCTGGCGTTCAGCCCGGTGAAAGCGATCGCCGCTGGCTATTCTACTGGCGCCATAGCGGCGTTATGGATCAGGTCTGGCGCTTCAACGTCGACTACACCAAAGTCAGCGATGATAAGTATTTTAATGACTTCACCTCGCAGTACGGCTCCAGCACCGACGGCTACGCGACGCAAAAATTCAGCGTCGGCTATGCTGTGCAAAACTTTGACGCAACGATTTCAAGCAAGCAGTTCCAGGTGTTTGATTCCCAGCGTACGCGTAACTCCTACCGTGCCGAACCGCAGTTGGACGTCAACTACTACCAGAATGACGTCGGGCCTTTCGATACGCGCATCTACGGCCAGGCAGTAAAATTCACCAACGTGAATGAAAACCTGCCGGAAGCCACGCGTCTGCACGTAGAGCCAACAATCAGCCTGCCGTTATCCAACGGCTGGGCAAGCCTGAATACCGAAGCCAAGGTCATGGCTACGCATTATCAGCAGACCAACCTGGATGAGTACCGCTACTACGTCAGAAATAGCGCAACCAGCCTTGCCGCGGCCAACAAGCTCGACGGAACCGTTAACCGTACCCTGCCGCAGTTCAAAATGGACGGTAAGCTGATTTTCGACCGCGATATGGACTCGGTCGCCGGCTGGACGCAAACTCTGGAACCGCGCGCTCAGTATCTTTATGTCCCTTATAAAGATCAGAGCAATATTAATAACTATGACTCGTCCCTGCTGCAGTCCGACTATAACGGCCTGTTCCGCGACAGAACCTATGGCGGTCTGGACCGTATTGCCTCCGCAAACCAGGTTACTACCGGCTTAACCTCGCGTATTTATGATGATGCGTCGATTGAACGTTTTAACGTTTCTGCGGGTCAAATCTACTACTTCACCCAGTCGCGTACCGGCGATGATAATATCAACTGGGAGAAGGATAAGCAGACGGGCTCCGTGGTCTGGGCGGGTGACACCTACTGGCGCGTAACCGACCGCTGGAATTTACGCGGCGGCCTGCAATACGACGCGCGTCTTGATAACGTTGCGACCGGTAACGGCGTGATTGAATATCGTCGCGACGTCGACCGTATGGTGCAGCTGAACTACCGCTATGCCAGCCCGGAATATATTCAGGCAACGCTGCCGAGCTTTGCGACGGCAAGCCAATATAAAAAAGGCATTTCGCAGGTGGGTATGACGGCAAGCTGGCCGGTTGTCGATCGCTGGTCGGTTGTCGGCGCGTACTACTACGACACCAACGCGCAACAGGTGGCAGACTCCCTGCTTGCCGTGCAGTACAGCTCATGCTGTTATGCTATTCGCGTCGGCTACGAGCGTAAAATTAACGGCTGGGAAGACAATCAAAGCAAATACGACAACGTATTCGGCTTTAACATCGAGTTACGCGGCCTGAGTTCGAACTATGGCCTGGGCACACAGCAGATGTTGCGTTCTAACACTCTGCCGTATCAAAGCTCGATGTAATTCACTTTGACTTGAAAACGTAATCCGCTTTGCGGCTAAGTAAAAATGGAAAAAGTATGAAGAACTGGAGAACGCTGCTTCTTGGTATCGCCCTGGCGGCGAATACTACCTTCGCGGCGCCACAAGTGGTCGACAAAGTAGCAGCCGTAGTAAACAACGGCGTAGTCCTTGAAAGCGATGTCGATGGCTTAATGCAATCGGTAAAACTCAATGCTCAACAAGCGGGCCCAGCAGCTGCCGGATGACAACACGCTGCGCCATCAGATCCTGGAACGTCTGATCATGGACCAGATAGTCCTGCAGATGGGCCAGAAAATGGGCGTGAAAATCACCGACGAGCAGCTTGATAAAGCGATTGCGGACATTGCCGCGCAGAACAAAATGAGCATGGATCAGATGCGTAGCCGTCTGGCCTATGACGGCATCAATTACAGCACCTATCGCGAACAGATTCGTAAAGAGATGACCATCTCCGAGGTGCGCAATAACGAAGTGCGCCGTCGCGTCACCATTCTGCCGCAGGAGGTTGATTCTCTGGCGCAGCAGGTCGGCAGCCAGAACGACAGCAGCACGGAGCTGAACCTGAGCCACATCCTGATCCCGCTGCCGGAAAACCCAACCTCCGATCAGGTTGACGAAGCGGAGAAACAGGCGCGTGATATCGTTTCGCAGGCGCAAAACGGCGCGGACTTCGGCAAGCTTGCTATCACCTATTCAGCCGACCAGCAGGCGCTGAAAGGCGGCCAGATGGGCTGGGGCCGTATCCAGGAGCTGCCGTCAATTTTCGCCCAGGCGCTGTCCACCGCGAAAAAAGGTGACGTCATCGGGCCGGTGCGTTCCGGCGTGGGCTTCCACATCCTGAAGGTGAACGATCTGCGCGGCCAGAGCCAAAGCGTTTCCGTAACCGAAGTGCATGCCCGTCACATTCTGCTTAAGCCGTCGCCGATCCTGACCGATCAGCAGGCGCGTCTGAAGCTTGAGCAAATCGCAGCCGATATTAAGAGTGGCAAAACCACCTTTGATAAGGCCGCAAAAGAGTTCTCTGACGATCCTGGCTCCGCTAATCAGGGCGGCGATCTCGGCTGGTCTTCTCCGGACGTCTACGATCCGGCCTTCCGCGACGCCATCATGAAACTCGGCAAAGGCCAGACCAGCGCGCCGGTGCACTCTTCCTTCGGCTGGCATTTGATTGAACTGCTGGATACCCGCAAGGTCGACAAGACCGACGCGGCGCAGAAAGATCGCGCGTACCGCATGCTGTTTAACCGTAAGTTCTCCGAAGAAGCGCAGACCTGGATGCAGGAACAGCGTGCCGGCGCTTACGTGAAGATTAACGGCAGCAATGGCTAATGTCTTTCGCGTGACCCTTACTCCCGGCGAACCCGCCGGGATTGGTCCCGACCTGGTCGTCGCGCTCGCGCAGCGCGACTGGCCTGTTGAACTGGTCGTCTGCGCAGCCCCTGAACTCCTGCTTGAACGAGCAGCCCTGCTCGGCCTGCCGCTTGTCCTTCAGCCTTATCAGCCTCATCTGCCGGCCGCGCCTCAGGCCGCGGGAACCTTAACCATCCTGCCGCTCGCTCTGCGCGCCCCTGTCGTGCCCGGCCAGCTGGACGTGCGTAACAGCGCTTATGTTGTAGAAACGCTGGCCCGCGCCTGCGATGGCTGCCTTAACGGTGAGTTTGCGGCGTTGATTACCGGGCCGGTGCACAAAGGCATCATCAACGACGCCGGCATCCCGTTTATCGGCCATACGGAATTTTTTGAAGAACGCTCGCACAGCGAAAAAGTGGTGATGATGCTGGCAACCGAAGAGCTGCGGGTGGCGCTGGCAACGACGCATCTGCCGCTCAAAGCGATTAGCGATGCCGTCACGCCAGATTTATTACGCCAGATAATCTCTATCCTGTATCATGACCTGCAAACTAAGTTTGGTATTGCGCGGCCTCACGTGCTGGTATGCGGCCTCAATCCCCATGCGGGAGAAGGCGGCCATATGGGCACCGAAGAGATTGATACCATTATTCCGGTACTCGAAGAGATGCGCGCGCAGGGGATGAACCTCTCAGGCCCGCTGCCGGCTGATACGCTTTTTCAGCCTAAGTATCTCGACCACGCCGATGCGGTACTGGCGATGTATCACGACCAGGGCCTGCCGGTATTAAAATACCAGGGCTTTGGCCGCGCGGTGAATATCACCTTAGGCTTACCTTTTATCCGCACCTCGGTTGACCACGGGACCGCTCTTGAACTTGCAGCCCGGGGAAAAGCCGACGTCGGCAGTTTTATTACGGCGCTTAATCTCGCCATCAAAATGATTGCTAATACTCAATGAATACTCGCGTCCACCAGGGCCACCTTGCCCGTAAACGTTTTGGACAAAACTTCCTTAATGACCAGTTCGTTATCGACAGTATTGTTTCCGCTATTAATCCGCAGAAAGGCCAGGCGATGGTTGAAATCGGCCCCGGCCTCGGTGCATTAACCGAGCCTGTGGGTGAACGCCTGGACGAAATGACCGTTATCGAACTCGACCGCGATCTGGCGGCCCGCCTGCAGACGCATCCTTTCCTGGCCCCTAAGCTGACGATTTATCAGCAGGATGCCATGACCATGGACTTTGGCGAGCTGTCCAAAAAAATCGGCCAGCCGCTGCGCGTATTCGGCAACCTGCCGTATAACATCTCTACGCCCTTGATGTTCCATCTCTTTAGCTATACTGATGCCATTGCGGACATGCATTTCATGCTGCAAAAAGAAGTGGTGAATCGTCTGGTTGCGGGCCCAAACAGTAAGGCGTATGGTCGTTTATCGGTAATGGCGCAATACTACTGCAACGTTATCCCGGTGCTCGAAGTGCCGCCAACGGCCTTCACGCCCGCGCCGAAAGTGGATTCGGCGGTCGTACGCCTGATTCCTCATGCGACGATACCGCACCCGGTAAAAGAGCTGCGCGTGTTAAGCCGCATTACTACGGAAGCGTTTAACAAGCGCCGTAAAACGATTCGCAACAGCCTGGGTCATCTGTTCAGCGCAGAGGTCATGGCGGAACTGGGTGTCGATGCGACCCTGCGCGCTGAGAACATCTCGGTCGCCCAGTATTGCCGGCTGGCAAACTATCTGGCTGAAAACCCGCAGCAGCCGAAGGAGAGTTAACGATGTTAAATTCGCCCCGCGTATGCGTTCAGGTACAGAGCGTTTATATCGAATCCCAGTCCTCCCCCGAGAACGAACGTTTCGTCTTTGCTTATACCGTAACCATCCGCAACCTGGGGCGAACGCCGGTGCAGCTGCTTGGCCGTTACTGGCTTATTACCAACGGCAACGGCCATGAAACCGAGGTGCAGGGCGAAGGCGTCGTCGGCGTCCAGCCCCATATCGAGCCGGGCAACGAATACAGCTATACCAGCGGCGCGGTGCTTGAAACGCCGCTGGGCACCATGCAGGGCCATTACGAAATGGTCGATTCTCAGGGCGAGGCTTTCCGCGTCGCCATTCCCGTCTTCCGTCTGGCCATTCCAGCCTTCATTCACTGATACGATGTCTACATACCTGATTGGCGACGTTCACGGTTGCTACGATGAACTCATAGCCCTACTGCAGCAGGTTGAGTTTACGCCTGGCAAAGATACCTTATGGCTTACGGGCGATCTTGTCGCGCGGGGGCCGGGCTCGCTTGAAGTGTTGCGCTACGTCCGCGATCTGGGCGACAGCGTGCGCATGGTGCTTGGCAACCATGACCTGCACCTGCTGGCGGTTTACGCCGGCATCAGCCGCAACAAGCCGAAAGATCGCGTCTCACAGCTGCTTGAAGCGCCGGACGCGGACGAGCTGCTCAACTGGCTGCGCCGCCAGCCGTTGATTCAGGTCGACGAAGAGAAAAAGCTGGTTATGGCGCATGCCGGGATCACTCCGCAGTGGGATATCGATACGGCTATCGCCTGCGCCCGGGACGTGGAGGCGGTGCTTTCAAGCGACAGCTATCCGCTGTTTCTCGACGCCATGTATGGCGATATGCCAAACAACTGGTCGCAGGAGCTTAGCGGCCTCGCCCGCCTGCGTTTTATTACCAACGCCCTTACCCGTATGCGCTACTGCTTCCCGAACGGCCAGCTGGATATGTACTGCAAAGACACGCCGGAAAGCGCGCCTGCGCCGCTTAAACCCTGGTTTGCTATTCCAGGGCCGGTGACGGATGCCTGGTCAGTCATCTTTGGCCATTGGGCCTCCCTTGAAGGCAAGGGGACGCCGGAAGGCGTTTACGGGCTGGATACCGGCTGCTGCTGGGGCGGAGAGCTAACCTGCCTGCGCTGGGAAGATAAAACGTATTTTGTTCAGCCGTCGAATCGCAAAGCCGAACTCGGCGGCGGCGAAACGGCCGTAGCGTCATAAAAAAAGCCCGGTTAATACCGGGCTTTTTACTTTTAGCGACGTTCCAGCACTTCGAAACAGTAGCCGTGCGAGTTGTTCTCGTCGGCGTCGTGGAATTCGCTGAACGTTGACTGCCACTCGTCCGGATCGTAATCAGGGAAGTGCGTGTCGCCTTCCACTTCCGCATCAATATGCGTCAGGTACAGGCGCTGAGCTTTCGGCAGGAACTGCTCATAGACGCGCCCGCCGCCAATCACCATGATCTCTTCGGCATCGCCGCAGGCTTTGATCGCCTCATCAACGGAGCCGACCCACTCGACGCGATCGTCAGTGCCCGGTTTGCTGCTGATAACGATGTTCTTGCGGCCGGGTAACGGGCGGCCAATAGATTCCCATGTCAAACGTCCCATCACGACCGGTTTATTTAACGTATTACGTTTAAACCAGGCCAGATCGGCCGGTAAGTTCCAGGGCATGGCGTTTTCCATGCCAATAACGCGATCTACCGCTAAAGCAGCAATCAGACTGATCATTCTGTTAACCCAAGGCTGGTGAAAAAATTGCCGCCACTATACGTAAAGCGCATTCTTTCGTCGACTGCCCTTACCCTTCGCGACAAAAATTATTTTTGTTCTGCTACCTTGGGCAAAGAGTGCTTTCTTCCTTGCCCTAATACGAACAAAGGGTTAGCAAAAATTTCTCAGGCGATCGTTGAAATAGCGCTTATCCGTCACGGCGGCCACTATAAGTTTATGCAATGGCTGAGGTATAGTTTGCTTTTATTCTCTGCGCTGGACTTCGTCATGCTGGAAACCACTCTTTTTGTCGCCACCATTGCCACGTTGGGCATGCTCTCCCCCGGTCCTGATTTCTTCCTGGTGATAAAAAACGCCGCTCGCTACACGCGTTCGGCGGCAATGATGACCTCCCTTGGGGTAATAAGCGGCGTGGCCACGCATATGACCTACTGCGTCGCCGGTCTCGCCGTCGTCATTACCACCACTCCGTGGCTGTTCGGCCTGCTGAAATACGCCGGCGCGGCGTATTTAGTCTGGGTTGGCCTGCACGCTCTGTTCTCCCGCGGCGGCAGCAAAATGGACGTCAGCCAGATTGCCCGTCAGGAAACCACGCTCAAAAAAGCCTTTTTGCAGGGCTACCTGTGCAACCTGCTCAATCCCAAAGCCACGCTGTTCTTCCTGTCGATTTTCACCCAGGTGTTAAGCGTCAATTCCGGCATGCTGGATAAAATGTGGTATGCGGGCGTTATCCTTATGCTCTCCGTTATCTGGTGGCCGCTGCTGGTGGTGTTAATCCAGAGCGCGCCGGTACGCCTTGGCCTCGCAAAGGCGCAGAAAATAGTTGATAAGCTGCTGGGCGGAATGCTGGTTGCGCTGGGAATTAAGGTCGCGCTGAGCTAAAAAAATGCTCCCGTCAGGGAGCATATTGTCTTAATTCTCAGGTTTTGCTGGCGGCTCATCCGCCAGCCTGCCGGAATGAACCCCTTCTTCCGTTCCCTGCCAGCCGTGCCGCTGGATAACGTTCAGATGCGCGCGGTCTTCGTTAATCACTTCGGTCAACATGGCGCTGGTGCGTTTAAGCACGTCTGCGCGGGCGGGCATATCCGCGGCGGCGACCATCTCTTCCACCATTTGCATATTGAAGCGCCGGAAATGATCGGCGCGCTCGCGCGCCTCATAGCTTCCCACTCCCAGGCCTTCCAGCGCGCGGCGCCCCACCTTCAGCGCGCTCTCAAAGGTTTCACGCTCCGGCTGCCCCACGCCCGCCTGACGCAGACGGATAAAGTGATCAAGGTCCCGCGCCCTGGCGATAACCTGCAGATGCGGGAAATGCTCCTGCGCCAGTTCGGAAAGCTGGATATTGGCATCGGGATCGTCGATGGCGTTGATCAGCACTTCCGCTTTTGCCGCGCCGGCAGACTCAAGCAGGTCAACGCGCGTGGCGTCGCCGTAAAATACTTTGGTGCCGAATTTACGCAGCGTTTCGATATGATCCGGGTCGTGATCGAGCACCACCATTTTTACGCCGCTGGTGAGCAACAAACGGCCGGCGATCTGCCCGAAGCGGCCAAAGCCCGCAACGATCACCCGCGGCTGCTCTTCGTCGATCTCATCCGCCTCGCGCGCCTGCTCTTTGCCCGCTTTTTCCAGGCGGCTGAGCAATACCAGCAGCAGCGGCGTTGCGGCCATGGAGAGCGCGACGGCAAGCGTAAGGGATTTCGCCCAGCCGTCGTCGAGCACTTCCGCCATTCTTGCGGCGCCGAAAATCACGAAGGCGAACTCGCTGCCCTGTCCCAGCAAAACGGCAAACCAGCCGCGCTGCTTACGCGGTACTTTTAAAGGCCCGGCGATAAGCCACAGCATCAGCGTTTTGATAATCAGGAAGCCTGCCAGCAGCGCAAGAATGCGCAGCGGGTTTTGCACCAGCGTGCCGAAGTCTATCGACATGCCGACGCCGATAAAGAACAGCCCAAGCAGCAGCCCCTTAAACGGCTCGATATCGCTTTCCAGCGCGTGACGGTATTCCGAACTTGCCAGTAAAACTCCCGCCAGGAACGCCCCCATCGCCATCGACAAGCCGGCTTCTTCAAGCAGCAGGCCAAAACCGAAGACGAGGAAAAGCGCGACGGCGCTGAACACCTCGCGCAGGCCGGAGCGGGCAACAAAGCGTAATACCGGGCGCGTAACGTAGCGTCCAAGTACCACCACCAGCGCCAGCGCGCCTGCCACCTTCAGGGCCGAAATAGAAAATGCGGCGAAAGTTGTGGTCGCGCCGCTGCTCGCCAGCAGCGGGATCATCGCCACCAGCGGAATAGCGGCAATATCCTGGAACAACAGCACCGCAAAGGCGCTGCGCCCCATCTGCGAAATGGTCAGGTTACGCTCGTTCATGGCCTGCATAGCAATCGCCGTGGAAGAGAGCGCAAGGGTCAGGCCGATCAATATCGCCACCTGCCAGCGCAGCCCCATCAGCGTACAGAATAAGCCGAGTAACAGCCCGCAGGCCGCCATTTGCAGCAATCCGCCGCCGAACACCGAGGCACGCAGCGTCCACAGGCGACGCGGATCCAGCTCCAGCCCGATGACAAACAGCATCAGCACCACGCCAATCTCTGCAAAATGCAAAATCGCCCCGGCGTCCGTCACCAGCCGCAGCCCCCAGGGGCCGATGATGCAGCCGGCAATCAGGTAGCCGAGCACCGAACCTAAGCCCAGCCGTACCGCCACCGGCACGATCAGCGCGGCGGAGCCGAGATAGATCAGCGCCTGAATCATGCTATGGCTATCCATGGTTCGCCTCCAGCCAGTCTGACAAACGCTGCTTATAAAGCCCTGCCTGCGCGTCGAGCGTATTCTCGTCGCACACGAAGGTGAAATGAATGGCGAAAGCCGGCAGCCACTTCATGCCGCAGTAAAGCGCCGTCGCCTGCAAAGGCTGGCCCAGCACCTCGAAGCCGGGATGGTCGCCCAGTTCGAAATGGCCTTTTCCGCCGCCGGTGGTCACCGCCCACATAACGTTTTTATCGCGCAGCGCGGTGCCGCCGCGGCCATAGGCCCAGCCGTGGGCGAGGACTTTATCTATCCACAGTTTCATCAGCGGCGGCATGCTGTACCACTGCATCGGATGCTGCCAGATAACGAGATCCGCGCGCCCGAGCGCTTGCTGTTCCGCTGCGATATCAATATTGAAATCCGGATAAAGTTCATAGAGCGAACGGACTTCCACACCGGGCAGCGACGTGGCCTGCTCGATCATTTTACGGTTGGCGTGGGAGTGTTGCGGATAGGGATGCGCATAGATAATTAGGATCATGAATTAGCCTGTTGTTTTACTGCCTTCTTTTCCCAAAGGAGTGTAGTCAGTAATTCAGCAGGCTAATAGTCAATATTGCCGGCGGGCTAAAGGGGAAGCTGAATTAGTTATCCAGTTCGCCCATTGATTTAACCTGATCGCGATTGATTTGCTCGGTCTGGCCGGTTTCCGCGTTTTTATAAGAGACCAGGCCGGTATCGTCATCAACCTGCGGCTTGCCGTCGGTGACGATAGTTTTGCCATCGGTCGTTTTTACCGCCTGGTTAGAGGAACAGCCGGCAACGGTAAACAGCGTCGCGGCGGCAAATACGGAGGCCATCAGAATTTTGTTTTGCATTTTATTCTCCCTGTTTGTAAGCATTTTTCATTACCTGACTCAAAACTTTAGCAGACTCTTCCAGCTGCGGTGGAAAATGCAGAACTCTCTGAGGCCCGGCCGCCGCAGGCGAGGAGGTCAGCTTAACTTTTCTGCGCAAAACCGTCTTTATAAACCACCGTTTGCACAACCTTGCCGCTGGCATCGTAGGTTTTCGCTTCGCCGTTCGCCACGCTCCCTTTATAGGTAATGGTCGTACGCAGCTTGCCGTCCTGCGTGTAGCCCTGAGAAAGCCCTTCCGCTTTACAGTCCACCAGCGGCGTGTGGGTTCTTAGCTGTCCGTTTGGATAGTAGATATCCAGATAGTCATTGAAGCAGCGGTTTTTAACGTTGGTTTCGAACTTCTTATTGCCGTTGTCGTATTTCTCAACAAGCTTGCCCTCAGGCACCTTATCCGCCACGCTAACCACCGGCACCGCTAGCTTTTTCTGCGGCGTCAGGTCGTCCTGTAATCCTTTTGCATAATCCGGCGTCATTCCCATCGCATCGATGGTATTGGTTACCGAGGAAGAAAATTCCGCGCAGCCAGACAGCAGCAGGGCCAGAGACAGAAAAGTCATTGAACGTTGCACAACAAACTCCTT
The DNA here is from genome assembly GCF_051307045.1 of Dryocola mayonis. Lineage (NCBI taxonomy): Bacteria > Pseudomonadati > Pseudomonadota > Gammaproteobacteria > Enterobacterales > Enterobacteriaceae > Dryocola > Dryocola mayonis. The sequence goes on along the minus strand of NZ_CP150452.1, from coordinate 643,187 downwards.
TTTAGGTATTACCGTAACATGTAATTAACGGAACGAAGATACAACCGCCAATATTGGTGGTTAAGGCAATAAAAAACCCGCCGAAGCGGGTTCAGAAATTAAGCCGGGGGGCTTATTTTGCAATTTGCGCGTGCATTTCCTGCACGGAAATCACCTTCTCGGTGGCATCGGCGTTCAGCGCCATCGCGGTGGCAAAGCCGCCGTTCAGCGTGGTGTCGTAATGCACTTTATACTGCAGCGCGCTGCGGCGAATCAGCTTGGAGTCTTCAATCGCCTGGCGGCCGGCGGTGGTGTTGATGATATAGGTGTACTCGCCATTCTTGATACGGTCCTGAATGTGCGGACGACCTTCATGCACCTTGTTCACCAGCCGCGGGTTAATACCCGCTTCACCCAGCACGATAGCCGTACCGTGGGTAGCGTCCAGCTCGAAGCCCTGCTTAAGCAGCTTGGCGGCGAGATCCACCACGCGCTCTTTATCGCCTTCGCGCACGGAGAGCAGCGCGCGGCCAGGCTTACGCATGGTGGACTGGCTGCCGAGCATCGCCTTCGAGAAGGCTTCCGCGAAGGTGCGGCCTACGCCCATCACCTCGCCGGTAGAGCGCATCTCTGGCCCCAGCAGCGGGTCAACGCCCGGGAACTTGTTGAACGGCAGCACCACTTCCTTCACCGAGTAGTAAGGCGGGATGATTTCTTTGGTTACGCCCTGCTCGACCAGCGTTTTGCCGACCATCACGCGCGCGGCCACTTTCGCCAGCGGGATACCGGTAGCCTTCGAAACAAACGGCACGGTACGCGCGGCACGTGGGTTTACTTCAATCAGGTAGACTTCGTTATCCTTCACCGCAAACTGCACGTTCATCAACCCGCGCACCTGCAGTTCGAAGGCCAGCTTCTGCACCTGCTGGCGCATTACGTCCTGAATTTCCTGGCTTAGCGTGTAGGCCGGCAGAGAACACGCGGAGTCGCCGGAGTGCACGCCCGCCTGCTCAATGTGTTCCATGATGCCGCCAATCAGCACGGTTTCGCCGTCGCAGATGGCGTCCACGTCCACTTCCACCGCATCGTCCAGGAAACGGTCCAGCAGCACTGGCGCATCGTTAGACACGCTTACCGCGGTCTGGAAGTAGCGACGCAGGTCCGCTTCGTCATAGACGATTTCCATCGCGCGGCCGCCCAGGACGTAGGACGGACGCACCACCAGCGGATAGCCGATTTGCGCAGCCTTCTCCACGGCCTGTTCGATGGCGGTGACGGTGGCGTTGGCTGGCTGTTTCAGCTTCAGGCGGTCAACCGCATGCTGGAAACGCTCGCGGTCTTCGGCGCGGTCAATCGCATCCGGGCTGGTGCCGATAATCGGCACGCCGGCGGCTTCCAGCTCGCGGGCCAGCTTCAGCGGAGTCTGGCCGCCGTACTGCACGATAACGCCTTTTGGCTTCTCAACGCGGACGATTTCCAGCACGTCTTCGAAGGTGACCGGCTCGAAGTACAGGCGGTCTGAGGTGTCGTAGTCGGTAGAAACGGTTTCCGGGTTGCAGTTAACCATGATGGTTTCATAACCATCTTCGCGCAGCGCAAGCGATGCGTGCACGCAGCAGTAGTCAAACTCAATGCCCTGGCCGATACGGTTTGGCCCGCCGCCCAGCACCATGATTTTATCGCGGTCGTTGTTCGGGTTAGCTTCGCACTCTTCTTCATAGGTGGAGTACATGTACGCGGTGTCGGTGGAGAACTCCGCCGCACAGGTATCGACACGTTTGTAAACCGGGTGCAGCTTGTACTGTTCGCGCAGCTTGCGGATTTCGGATTCGCGAACGCCGGCCAGTTTCGCCAGGCGCGCATCGGCAAAACCTTTACGCTTAAGAACGCGCAGGAAGTCGTGGTCGAGGCCGGTGATGCCGATTTCTTCGACTTTCTCTTCCAGACGCACCAGCTCTTCAATCTGCACCAGGAACCAGCGGTCGATATTGGTCAGGTTGAAGACGCCGTCTACGGACAGGCCCGCACGGAACGCGTCGGCGACGTACCAGATACGCTCGGCGCCGGCGTCCTTCAGCTCGCGGCGGATTTTGGTCAGCGCTTCCGGGTCGTCCAGATTCACTTTTGGATCAAGACCCGTGGCGCCCACTTCCAGGCCGCGCAGCGCTTTTTGCAAAGATTCCTGCTGGGTGCGGCCAATCGCCATGACTTCGCCGACGGATTTCATCTGGGTGGTCAGACGGTCGTTGGCGCCGACGAATTTCTCAAAGTTAAAGCGAGGAATTTTCGTTACGACGTAGTCGATAGAAGGTTCGAACGAGGCCGGCGTTTTACCACCGGTAATGTCGTTCATCAGCTCGTCGAGGGTATAACCCACCGCCAGCTTCGCCGCTACTTTGGCAATCGGGAAGCCGGTTGCCTTTGAGGCCAGCGCGGAAGAGCGCGATACGCGCGGGTTCATCTCGATAACGATCAGGCGGCCGGTTTTCGGGTTGACCGAGAACTGTACGTTGGAGCCGCCCGTCTCTACGCCGATTTCACGCAGCACCGCCATCGAGGCGTTACGCATGATTTGGTACTCTTTGTCGGTCAGCGTCTGGGCCGGCGCGACGGTGATGGAGTCGCCGGTATGGATACCCATCGGGTCGAAGTTTTCGATGGAGCAGACGATGATGCAGTTGTCGTTTTTATCGCGCACCACCTCCATCTCGTACTCTTTCCAGCCGATAAGCGACTCGTCAATCAGCAGCTCTTTGGTCGGCGAAAGATCCAGACCGCGCTCGCAGATTTCTTCGAACTCTTCGCGGTTATAGGCGATGCCGCCGCCGGTGCCGCCCATGGTGAATGAAGGACGGATGATGCACGGATAGCCCACGTCGGCCGCAACGGCCAGCGCCTCTTCCATGTTGTGAGCGATGCCGGAACGCGCGGTATCCAGACCGATTTTCTTCATCGCCACGTCGAAGCGACGACGATCTTCTGCTTTATCAATCGCGTCGGGCCGTCGCGCCAATCATGGTGACGCCGAACTCTTCCAGCACGCCCTGGCGCTCCAGCTCCAGCGCGCAGTTCAGCGCCGTCTGGCCGCCCATGGTTGGCAGCACCGCGTCCGGGCGCTCTTTTTCGATGATTTTACGCACCACTTCCCAGTGAATCGGCTCGATGTAGGTGGCATCGGCCATTTCCGGGTCGGTCATGATGGTGGCCGGGTTAGAGTTCACCAGGATGACGCGGTAGCCCTCTTCGCGCAGCGCCTTACACGCCTGCGCGCCGGAGTAGTCAAACTCACAAGCCTGGCCGATAACAATCGGGCCTGCACCAAGGATCAGGATGCTTTTAATATCTGTACGTTTTGGCATTTTTTATGGCTCCTGATTATTTGGCGGTAGAACGGTAGTGCTTAATCAAGTCGATAAAGTGGTCGAACAGCGGCGCGGCATCGTGCGGGCCCGGGCTCGCTTCAGGGTGCCCCTGGAAGCTGAACGCCGGCTTGTCGGTACGATGAATGCCCTGCAGGGTGCCATCGAACAGCGACTTGTGGGTAACGCGCAGGTTCGCCGGAAGCGTGCTTTCTTCCACCGCAAAACCGTGGTTCTGGGCGGTAATCATCACGCAGTCGCGGTCTAAGTCTTTAACCGGATGGTTGCCGCCGTGGTGGCCGAACTTCATCTTCACGGTTTTCGCGCCGCTTGCTAAAGCCAGCAGCTGATGGCCGAGGCAGATGCCGAATACCGGCACGTCGGTCTCGAGGAAAGATTTGATGGCGCTAATCGCGTAGTCACAAGGGGCCGGATCGCCCGGGCCGTTGGACAGGAAGATGCCGTCCGGATTCATTTTCAGCACTTCCTGCGCTGAGGTCTGCGCCGGGACAATCGTCAGGCGGCAGCCGCGGTCAACCAGCATGCGCAGAATGTTGCGCTTCACGCCGTAGTCATAGGCCACCACGTGGAAAGGCAGCTCTTCTTCTTTTGCCGCTTCCGGCAGCTCGCCTTCAAGCGTCCAGCTCCCCTGCTGCCAGGCGTAGGATTCTTTGGTGGTGACTTCTTTTGCCAGATCCATGCCGTTCAGGCCCGGGAAGGCTTTCGCTTTCTCAAGCGCCAGCGCGGCGTCAACGCTGTCGCCCGCGATAATGCAGCCGTTCTGGGCGCCCTTCTCGCGCAGCAGGCGGGTCAGCTTACGGGTATCGATATCGGCAATCGCCACGATGTTATGGCGTTTTAAGTAAGAAGAGAGGTCCTCGGTATTGCGGTAGTTGCTGGCAATCAGCGGCAGGTCACGAATGACGAGGCCCTGCGCATGTACCTGGGAGGATTCTTCATCGGCGGAATTGGTGCCGACGTTGCCGATATGAGGATAGGTAAGAGTGACGATCTGGCGGGAGTAGGAAGGATCAGTGAGGATTTCTTGATAACCGGTCATAGAAGTGTTGAAAACGACTTCCCCCACTGCCTGACCCGATGCCCCAATGGCCCGACCGTGGAATTGGGTTCCGTCTTCCAGAACCAATATTGCTGACTTAATCAAAACGTCCTCCAGGGGAATAAACATTCAATTTATTCGCATATTAATTCAAAACCCATGCCTGAATCAAATGCAAAACAGCCTGTCATTCGGATTTTTGACAAACGGCGGCATTCTAAGGACAAGTTGGCTAAAAGTCTACCTTAAGACGAACTTTTTATAGGTATTTTGCCGCTCTGGTTAAAAAAACCGGCATTGACAGGTAAAACGAGCAGCTAACTTAGCACAGGTAATCGATTGCGAGGCAGGAAGAATAGATATTTGTCCCGCGACGTCAGTAAAAGTGGACCAGATGGTCAAAATTAACGTTACGACAACATAAAATAAGAGGAAAAGTTAGATTTATAGAGGCTTGAGGATAAAGTATTTAGATAATCCGAAAAATAAAAAGGGCAATAAATTATTGCCCTGTCAATCAAAGCATTATGATTGCAATAACCACATCACGATGGGTAATAAGGTTTACAAATTGTTGAGATCCAGCACGTCGCGCATATCAAAAAGACCGCTTTCCTTATGGCTTAGCCATAAAGCCGAACGAACGGCGCCGTTTGCGAAGGTCATACGGCTTGAGGCCTTATGACCGATCTCGATGCGCTCGCCGATATCCGCGAACATAGCGGTATGCTCGCCCACGATGTCCCCGGCGCGAACGGTTGCGAAACCAATGGTTCCAGGCACGCGCTCGCCGGTATGGCCCTCGCGGGAATAGACCGCGCAATCTTTTAAATCTTTATCCATCGCCTGCGCAATGGCTTCGCCCATCGCCAGCGCGGTGCCGGACGGCGCATCCACTTTGTGGCGGTGGTGGGCTTCGATAATCTCGATGTCGGTATAATCGCCCATCACTTTGGCCGCTTTTTCCAGCAGCTTCAGCATAACGTTCACGCCCACGCTGAAGTTGGCGGCAAAGACGATCGGGATCTCGGCTGCGGCCTCGCGAATGGCCTGCTTGCCCGCATCGTCAAAACCTGTGGTGCCGATAACCATACCTTTGCCGTGCTGAAGACAGAATGCGAGATGGCTCAGCGTGCCTTCCGGACGGGTGAAATCGATAAACACGTCAAAATCGTTCACCACTTTATCCAGGCTGTCGCTAACGGCTACGCCGGTTTTCGCCACGCCCGCCAGCTCGCCCGCATCGCTGCCGAGCAGGGATGAGCCGGGACGCTCAAGCGCCGCGCCAAGCTGCACGCCTTCCAGCTGTAAAGCGGCCTGAATAAGTTGTCGTCCCATACGACCGCCCGCGCCCGCAATGGCGACGCGGATCTGTGCTGCGTCCATATTCACTCTCTTTATTAATTTGCTGATAAAACATTCTCAGGTTAACCAGCCCCGCTAAAGGCCGCCAGCCGAAAACACCGATAATTAGAAATTTATGACAAACCGCCGCAGTTATCAGTAAAAGCCATTATTTACCTAATAAAAAAGGGGTTACTGAAAGCCGCACGATTCGCGCACCACGAGCGTTGGCGGCAGAATAATGCGCTGCGGCGGCTCGTCGTTGCCCTGAATACGGCTAAATAACAGCTCTCCCGCTTTGCGACCGATTTCCTTCGCGGCGACCGAAACCGTCGTCAGCGCGGGCTGCACCAGCGCGGCCTCGGTCACATCGTCAAAGCCTACCAGCGCAAAATCCTTGCCCGGCGCACGCCCCATTTTGCGCAGGGCCTGCATAACGCCAAGCGCCACAATATCCTGGTAGCACACTGCCGCAGTGATTTCCGGATAGCGCTGAAACAGCGTCTCGGCGACCCGGGCGCCGTCACTTTGGCTGGCCGCCGAAGAAACCACCCACTCGCTGTCAGGCCGAATGCGGTTTTCCAGCAGCTTGCTGCTGTAGCCGCCGATGCGCTGTGCCCGGGTAATGGAGTTTTCGCTGCCGCCGATAAAAGCGATATGGCGATGCCCGAGCCGCAGCAGATGCTGCGTTGCCAGCTGCGTGCCGAGAAAGTTATCCGTACCTACAAAGTCAAAATCTACGTCATCCAGCGGGCGCACCACCATTATTGCCGGAATGTTGCGCCGCCTGAGCGTTTCAAAAAACAGCGGCGGCGTTTCACGCGCGGCGCACAGCACCATGCCGCAGGCATTATTGCGCATCAGGGAATCAACGAACTTTTGCTGCCGCTCGCCGGACTCTTCGCTGTTCGCCAGGAACAGCAGCAGATCGTGGCGCTCCATTTCCTGACTCAGCCCCGCCGTCATCTCGCCGTAAAAAGGGTTGGTGATGTCATGCAGCAGCAGACCGACCTGGTTGCTGGTGCGGTTGCGCAGGTTAGCTGCGGTCTGGTTGTAGACGTAACCCAGCTCGTCCAGCGCCGCAAGCACGCGCTGACGGGTTGCGGCGGATATACGGCCGCGATTGCGCAGAACCATCGAGACGGTAGCCGTCGAAACGCAGGCGCGCTGTGCAACCAGGGCAAGGGTAACGGTGCTCATTTTCTTTCCCCAAATGAAGCTGTTGCAAAGAGATTAATCGAATAACCTGAAAAATGCATTTCTACCTGTGAAAGCCGTCACAGATAACCGTGAGTCTCGCCGCCTGTTGCGAGAAATGGCGGGTTAATCGCGTTTACCACCCTTTCCAAACAAGGTTAATCGATTAATCTTAAGCTATCGCCATCAGGGAGCCATTTATGAAGCACGCAGCGTACGATAAGTACCCCGAAGTACGTATAACGGGGTTCGACAACCAGGCGTGGCAAGGCTGGGAAGCCATAGCCCAGGCCGTACAACGGCGTTTGCCCCACAAGGATAAAACCGTTTTAGTGATTGACTGCTATCCCGGCGTACGCCAGGAAGAGCTGCACGACAGGCTGATAGCCCATCTTAATCCTGCGCTGCTCATCAACGCAGAAACGGCTCGCCTGAGCGAACGGCATCTGCATGATTTGCTGGCGCAGAACCTCACCCAGGACCGGGTGTTCGGCGTGCTTTCCTGCCACCAGCTCGGCGAATTTTTCTGCCGCGATAAACTTGCCCGCGCGCAGCGTGAAGTAAACGAAGCCCGCGGTCTTGTGGTGGTTTACGGTCCCGGCGCGTCGCTGGTGCATCAGGGCGATGTTCTCGTTTACGCCGATCTGGCGCGCTGGGAAATTCAGCAGCGTTTCCGCGCCGGCGAACTGGGCAACTGGGGCGCTAACAACGAAAACGAAGATATCCTGCGCCGCTATAAGCGGGCGTTTTTCATTGAGTGGCGCGTGTTCGATCGCCATAAAACGCCGCTGCTTAAACGCGCCGATTTTCTGCTTGATACCAACAAGGCAAACGCCCCGACGATGGTCAGCGGGGAAGCGTTGCGTCACGCCCTGCAACAAGCCACGCGGCAGCCGTTCCGCGTGGTGCCGTTTTTCGATCCCGGCGTGTGGGGCGGCCAGTGGATGAAAGACAAGTTTGATCTCGATCCCTCTAAGCCAAATTACGCATGGTGTTTTGACTGTGTGCCCGAGGAGAACAGCCTGTTGCTGCGTTTTGGTGATGTGCGGATCGAGATCCCCTCTCAGGATCTGGTGCTGCTCTACCCCCGTCCACTGCTGGGCGAAAAAGTCCATGCGCGCTTTGGGGCGGAGTTTCCGATCCGCTTTGATTTCCTCGACACCATCGGCGGGCAGAATCTTAGCTTCCAGGTGCATCCGCTCACCGAATACATTCAGCAGCATTTCGGCATGCACTACACCCAGGATGAAAGTTACTACCTGCTGGAGGCCGAGCCTGGTGCCCAGGTGTATTTAGGGACGAAAACCGGCGTCGATCCGCAGGCCATGCTCGACGATCTGGCGAGCGCGCAGCGCGGTGAAAAAGCCTTTGACGATGAAAGATTCGTTAACCGCTTCCCGGCGCGTAAGCACGATCATTTCCTGATCCCGGCGGGGACGGTGCACTGTTCCGGCGCGGGCGCGATGGTGCTTGAAATCAGCGCCACGCCGTACATCTTTACTTTTAAACTCTGGGACTGGGGCCGTTTGGGCCTGGACGGCCTGCCGCGTCCCGTACATCTGGAACACGGCGCCCGGGTTATCGACTGGCAGCGCGATACCGCCTGGGTAAGCGAGCATCTGGTCAATCGATTCGAACCCCTGGCCGAAGGAGACGGCTGGCGCGAAGAACGCACCGGCCTGCATCAACGGGAATTTATCGAAACCCGCCGCCACTGGTTCAGCAAACCGGTGCTCCACCACACCCGGGGGGGCGTCAACGTGCTCAACCTGGTTGAGGGCAGCGAAGCGCTGGTGGATAGCCCGGGCAACGCCTTCGCGCCGTTCGTGGTGCATTATGCCGAAACATTTATCATTCCGGCGGCAGTAGGCGAATACCGTATTTCCCCGTATGGCAGCGGCTGCGGACAAACGCTTGCCACCATGAAAGCCTGGGTAAGAGGATAACACTATGATTAATTTCATCCTGGCAACGCACGGTCCGCTGGCGGACGCGCTGCTGGCAAGCTCCCGCATGGTGTATGGCGAACTGCCGCACGTTTTCCCGATAACCCTGAGCGAAAACAAAGGAATCAACAGCTTTACCGCAGAATTTTCGGCGGTGTTAAAAGAGGCCGCTAAAGGGGCGGATGGCGTGATCGTGCTGTGCGATATGCAAAGCGGCACGCCGTGGAATATCGCCAGCCGACACGCTTTCGATCCTCAGGCGCAGCCGCCCGTCGCCGTGCTTGCCGGGGTCAACTTTCCCATGCTGCTGCTCAGCGACGAGGTAAAACATCTCGCCGACCTTGAAGCGGCGGCCATGCAGCTTCTGGCGCAGGCCCGCGATTCGCTGGTGCAGGCAAGGCCGGCCGAAACCACACAATTCGACGATTTCTAAGGGGGAACGATGAGTATTTCCTTTGTACGCATTGACGACAGGGTTATCCACGGCCAGCTCGTGACCCGCTGGGCAAAAGAGCTGCCGTGCGATGGCATTGTCGCCATCGATGACGCCGTGGCCGCCGACCCGCTGCTCTCCTCGGTGATGAAAGGCGCGGTGCAGGACATTAAAGTCTGGCTGTTCGATACCGCCACGGCGATTGAAAAACTGCCGAAAATCATCGCCAGCGAAAAGCGTTATTTCGTGATCGGCAAATCGCCGGTCACGCTCAAACGCCTCGAAGAGGCGGGCATCAGCCTGCAAAACGCCAACGGTAAAATTAACGTCGGGCCGATGAGCGCCCGTGTCAGCACCACCACTATCGGGCCTAATCAGTCGGTCAGCCCGGAGGAAGCGGCAGCTTTTGATTTCCTGTCGCAACGCGGCCACCAGATTGAGTTTCGCCTGGTGCCAGACGCCAGCAGCTACGGCTGGCAGGACGCACGACTTAAAATCAAATAAGGAGCGCATATGGCTTTCGAAGCAGCGCTAATCGGCATTCTGTGTTACCTGGGTGCGCTCAGTAGCCCGTGGCTGCTGGGACTCACCGGCGGCTGGTATTTAATTACCCGCCCGCTGGTTTCAGGCATGCTGGTCGGTTTTATTCTCGGCGATGTGCAGACCGGGATCGTCATTGGCGTGGCCGTGCAGGCGGTCTACATCGCGATGGTCACCCCGGGCGGCTCGATGCCCGCCGATCTTAACTTTGTTGCCTTTCCGGCTATCGCGCTGGGCATTTTATCCAACAGGGGCCCGGAAGTGGCCGTGGCGCTGGCCGCGACCATCGGCATCGCAGGGACCGTGCTGTTTAACGCCATGCTGGTGCTGAACTCATGGTGGAACCACCGCGCCGACGTGGCGCTGGAAAAAGGCGACGAGCGGGGTATTTATCTCAACAGCGCTATCTGGCCCCAGGCGACCAATTTCCTGATGCGCTTCGTGCCGACCTTTATCGCCGTCTATTTTGGCGCTCAGTACATTAGCGCCTTTATGGACAGCCTGCCGCATATCGTGCTGGCAACCATGAACGTGCTCGGCGGCATCCTGCCCGCGGTCGGCATCGCTATTTTGCTCAAGCAGATCATTAAGAATTACAGCATGCTGATCTACTTCCTGGTGGGCTTTATCTGCATCGTTTTTCTCAAGCTCAATATGGTGGCGCTGGTCATCGTAGGGGCGCTGCTGGCGCTTATCCATTACAACTACAAGCCGGAACCGCAGACGGCCGGTGCGGCCAAACCGGCCGATGATGAGGATGAATTCTGATGGAAGAACGTAAACTCACCCGCCGGGATCTCAGGCGCTGCTGGCGCAGCTGGATGATGTATAACCTTTCCTCCATGAGCTTTGAGCGCCTCGAATCCTTTGGCTTTTGCCTGAGCATGCTGCCGGTGGCGAAAAAGCTTTACCCCGACGCGCAGGAGCGCAAAGAGATGCTCAGGCGCCACGCGTCGTTCTACAACACCGAGCCGCAGCTCGGGGCGATTGTCAACGGCATGGTGCTGGGCCTTGAGGAAAAGCGCGCCAACGGCGAGCCAATCGATGGTGAAACCATCAACACCCTGAAAGTTGGCCTGATGGGGCCGGTCGCCGGCATCGGCGATTCCATGATCCCCGGCATGCTGATCCCGATCCTGCTGAGCATCGGCATGGCGCTGGCGGCGGGCGGCAGTATCCTCGGGCCGCTGTTTTACTGCGTGGCCTGGCTGGCGATTATCATTCCCGGTTCGTGGTTGCTGTTTTTAAAAGGCTACCGCATGGGCTCGACGTCCGTCGAGATGCTGGTCAGCAGCAGGTCGACCCGCCTGCGCGAAGCGCTCTCCCTGCTGGGTGTATTTGTCATGGGCGGCGTGGCGGCAAGCTATGTGAAGCTGGGGACCGGGCTGGAGTTCGTGACCAAAGAGGGTGTAAATATCCATCTGCAGCAGATGCTCGACGGTATTTTCCCGCAGCTTCTGCCGCTGGTCGTGGTGATTGGCACCTGGTATCTGATGGCCAAACGCGGCGTCTCGCCGGTAAAAGCAATGCTGCTGCTGTTGGTCCTGGCGGCGGTAGGCGTGGCGATTGGTCTGTTTGCTTAAATATGCGGCGGGTAGGGCTTAGGCCTTACCCGACCCAGGTTTGTAGGGTGGATAAGCGCAAGCGCCATCCACCTTATCATTAAGGATGAAAATTCACCCATTTCTGCGTGGCTATTGCCGGTTTTGAAATAAACTGAAAGCGCGCCGGATCCTCAATAAACTGCTGATACAGCGGCCTATCGGTAATGCCGAATTCGTCGTACCTGCGCGGTGAAATTACCTGTAATCGTCCCGGCATATAGCGCCGGTTATGCAGCCAGGCGATGTGTTCGTCCTGCAGTAGCGGATACCATGCCAGCCCTTTGTATGCCCGCACCGCCTCGTATTCGAAGCCGTATTCACGGTCGCACCAGGCGCCAAAGGTCAGAGGTTGGTGCGGTGAGGCGGAAATCGTGGCGTGCGCCCAGCCGGGCGGCACCAGCACCTTCTCTCCGGGCCCGGCGCAGACTGCAAAGCAGCGCCCCGGATCGTCGGCGACGTACTCCTGCATATAGATAATCGCTTTACCCTGCCAGATTTCGTAAAGCTCCGGCGGCGACCAGCCGCTGTGCCCGCTGATGCGGTGGATATGCCCCTGGCTGCGGATCGGCTCGTCGCCCAGCCGTCCGCTGGCATAGGTCACCACGCCGAACAGCAGCATGCGTTTTTTAAGCTCTTCGCGATCGGCCAGGCGCGCGACATCCATAGCTATGGCATAAACCTCTGCCGGGCCTGCGCAATCAGGATCGCGCAGCGAAGCGCGGATCTGATCGAGCTTGCGGATCTCCGGCAGCGGACCTATTACCTCTTCACCGTAGCTAAAGCCCAGCGGCGAGTGATGAACCGTCATATCGAGGCCGGAATCAAAGCGCCGCTCAGCCATTTTGCACCTCTTCGCCCTGAGTCCTGCCGCCGCGCTCAACACCCCTTAAGGCAAAACCCTGCGTCAGCGAAGCATAATTGTGAAACACGCCGCGTAGATTTCCACAGCGCGTCGCTTTAATGACGTTTGCAGCCGAAAGCTGAGCGTTCAGGAACGCCGCGCCCGGTGGCGCGCTAAAAGATATCTTCATTAATTTTCTCCGGCCCAAGGAGAACAGCACCGCAAGGATAGCAGATTAATCGATTAACCTCACAACGGGCCCGCTGCTTTGCAAAGGCAATCACACTCCCTGTGCCTGCGATTATTTAATAGCGTAATTGACGATTAGCTGGCCTTTTTTCACTTTGATGCCGGTAATCTCCAGGGAGCCAATCTCAGATAGCGAGCCTACGTGCGTACCGCCGCACATATAGGCGGGCAGCTCGCCAAACCGCACTTTGCGCCGGCCGTCCTCAAATTCAATATGGCGAATTAACCTGTCCGTTTGCCAGCGTTCAATTTTTTCCGTTACCGCAGCGGCATCGGGTACCGCGGCGTATTCCCCGGCGGCAAAGGTAATCCGCCCTTCGCCCGGCCAGTGGTGCGCCTTAACCGGCCGCCAGCCGTATTGCTCCCCGGCATAGCCAATCAGATGCCCGGCGGAATGCCAGCGGGAATGCAGCATGCGGGTCGCCGCGTTCACCAGCAGATCCACCTCACCTGGCTCCAGCGGCTGCGGCAAAATATGCACCACGCTTTCACCGCGCTGCGCCACCTCCTCAACGGACAGGCCAGCAATCCAGCCTTTATCCGCTGGCTGTCCTCCCCCCTGCGGATGGAATAACGTTTTGTCCAGTTCAACCGCATAGCGTCCGTCTGGCTCGGCGATACAGCGCGTCACCCGCGCGTGCCCTTCTGTTTCATCGCTTGTGTAATAAAGGCGTTCAGTCATTGTGTCCTCCTTATGGTAAGGAGAGTATATTGTGATTATTTACAGGGATAATCCGCTTGATAATCAATGCACCTTTGCCTGGTAAGCACAAATGAACGCTATGCTGCTCCCCGACCTCGCCACCTTCGTGCTGATTGTTGAACAAGGCAGCTTTTCCGCCGCCGCCCGCGCATCCGGCGCGACGCCCTCCGCTATCAGCCGCAGCGTATCGCGGCTTGAGCGCGAAATGGGGGCTAAGCTGCTGCACCGAACAACGCGCAAGCTTGCGCTGAGCGAAACGGGAAAAACGGTGTATGAGCACGCGCTCGATATGCTGGAAGCGGCCAGGCAGGCGATGGATTCCGGCAGCAGCCTGCAAACCGTCGCCCAGGGCAGGCTGACGCTCAGCGTCCCAAAGGCGGTTGGCCGGTTCGTTATCCATCCCCTGATGCCTGAATTTCTGGCGCGCAATCCGCAGGTGGATGTTTGCCTGCGTCTGGAAGATCGCTATATGGATTTGATTGATGACGGCGTGGATCTGGCGCTGCGCATCACCAATACCCCTTCGCCCGGGCTCTACGGCAAGCCGCTGATGCCCGTCACGCATATTATCTGCGCGACGCCAGAATATATGGCACGGCATGGCACACCGAAAGAGCCGGGGGATTTACGCGCCCATAGCTGTATCAGCCTTGGCGAAACGCCTGCCGACTCGCGCTGGAAATTCTCTTATCAAGGTAAAACGGAAACTATTCAGACGCGCGGGCGCTATGCGGCAAACCATACCGGCGTGCGGCTGGATGCGGTAAAACGCCATCTTGGTATCGGCAGTCTGCCGCTATTCACCGCCCGCGAAGCGCTGGAGACGGGCGAGATTATTCAGGTATTGCCCGAATGGGAGTTTATCAGCACCTACTCCGGCGAGCTGTGGCTGCTGTGGACGCGCAACAAACATATGCCCGCCCGCATGCGGGCGATGATTAACTACCTTAGCGAGAAAATGGCCGCGCCGTCCGCCGCCTCTTAAGGGGCCAGCGCCAGCACGTCGGCTACCCATTGTTGAAAGCCCGGGACATCAATCTCCAGCGCCACCTGCGCATTGGCCTCGCGTTGAAAACGGCCTTCTATGTCCACGACCGTGGTGCCTGCCGTATATTCCCCCCGGGTTTCCACCGCCACAAAGCACGGATGCAGGCGGAAGAGTTCCGGTTTTACCAGCCAGGCGATCGCGCACAGGTCATGCATCCGCAGACCGGTTGTCATGCTGCCGCTGCGGTAATGGCTAAACAGCGCATGAAGCATTTTACCGGTTTGATTACCCAGCGGCAGCTGCTGCAGATAACGCGGGCTGAGCATCGCCTGGTTGGTGACGTCCAGGCCGCACATAACGATCTCCAGCCCGCTTGCGAACACCCGCGCGGCGGCTTCCGGATCGATGGCGATATTAAACTCGGCGTTCGGCGTGAAGTTGCCGCGTCCGGCAGAGCCGCCCATCATCACCAGACGTTTAATTTTGCTTTTACAATCCGGATACTGGGTCAGCAGCAGCGCGATATTTGTCAGCGGCCCGATAGCGACCAGCGTGAGCGGCTCAGCGCTGCTGTTCAAAGCCTGCCAGATGGCCTCGAAAGCAGGCTGCGCCAGCGGCCTAAGCCGGTGTTCAACAAACGCATAGCCTTCCATGCCGGTTTCGCCGTGGACGTACGCGGCGTCACGCAGCTTGCGCACCAGCGGCGTGGCGGCGCCCCGGGCCACGGGAATATCTTTGCCCCAGAAATGCATAAGCTGCAGCGCGTTACGCGTGGTTTTTTCTACCGAGACGTTGCCGGCAACGGTGGTGATAAGTTTTAAATCAATCTGCGGCGCAAAGAGCGCGGCGGCAATCGCCACCGCGTCGTCGATACCGGGATCGGTATCAAGAATAATGGGGACTGGATTCATGCTTTCCTCCATAAAAAATGCCAGACGGTTTCACCCGGCTGGCATCTTCTCATGTTCCCGAACGGCTTACGTTACTCTACTTCACGAACGTCCATACGCAGCTCGCGCGGCACTTCAAAGACGATGTTTTCTTCGCGTCCCGTCAGCTCGCGTGTTTCGCTGCCGCCAAGCTCGCGCAGGCGGGCAAGCACGTTTTGCACCAGGATATCCGGCGCGGAAGCCCCGGCGGTAACGCCGACGCATTTCGCTTCTTTTACCCAGCCTTCCTGAATATCCGCCGCGTCGTCAATCAGATACGCCGATTTCCCCATACGCTGCGCGAGTTCAGCCAGACGATTGGAGTTAGAAGAGTTTTTCGACCCCACTACCAGCACCACATCCGCTTCATCAGCCAGCGCACGCACCGCTTCCTGGCGGTTAGTGGTGGCGTAACAAATATCATCTTTACGCGGGCCGATGATTTTCGGGAAGCGGTTACGCAGCGCGTCAATCACATCGGAAGTATCATCCACCGACAGCGTGGTCTGCGTCATAAACGAAAGACGGGATTCGTCTTTCACGTTCAGCTTGCTGACGTCTTCCGGGGATTCGACCAGGTACATTCCCCCTTTCGGGTTGCTGTACTGGCCCATGGTGCCCTCCACTTCCGGATGGCCCCGCGTGGCCAATCAGAATGGATTCTTCACCACGGCGGCTGGCGCGCGCCACTTCCATATGCACTTTGGTCACCAGCGGGCAGGTGGCGTCAAACACCGTCAAATCACGGCATTTTGCTTCGTTCCGCACCGCCTGGGAAACCCCGTGCGCGGAGAAAATCAGGATCGCGCCGTCCGGCACCTCGCTGATTTGCTCGATGAAAATCGCGCCGCGCGCGCGCAGGCTGTCCACCACATAGCGGTTATGCACCACTTCGTGACGGACATAGATTGGCGCGCCGTAGATAGCCAGCGCGTTTTCCACAATGCTGATAGCGCGGTCGACCCCGGCGCAAAAGCCGCGTGGGTTAGCCAACAGGATCTGCATTCAACGCCTCCAGTACCGGATCGATCTCCAGCACTTCGATATCAAAATGAATGGTTTGCCCGGCGAGCGGGTGATTAAAGTCAACGGTGATGGAATCGCCGTTCACTTCACGCACGACGCCCGGCATCTCGCTGCCATCCATTGCGGTGAAAAGCATAATCGCTCCCGGCTCCGGCTCGCCCGCATCAACGAATTCGCGACGGGAGAAATACTGGATCATATCCGGGCTGGGTATGCCGAACGCGGACTCGGGGGCCAGAGAAAAGGCTTTTTTGTCGCCGGCCTTCAGGCCGACAAGCTGATCTTCCAGACCCGGCGACAGCGTTTCATCGCCGAGGGTGAAGAGCGCAGGCTTACCGTTGTTATGGGTGGACTCAGCGGTAGAGCCATCTTCGAGCTTCAGCGTGAAATGCACCAACACCCGGCTGTTGGCCTGTATGGAATCAGCCATAGGTTACCCTTTAATCTTTGCGGGCTTGTCGGAGGAGACGAAGAACCCCTCCAGCACAATCAGCGCCGCGCCGATACAGATTGCGGTATCGGCCAGGTTGAAGGTGGCAAAGTGCCAGTCGCCGACATAAAAATCGATCATATCGACGACGAAACCGTGCCACAGACGGTCGAACAGGTTACCCAGCGCGCCGCCAATAATTAAAGCATAGGCAATATTATGCAGCTTCTGGCTCGCTTTCGCGCGGTACATCAGCACCGCCAGCACCACGCAGATACCGATGGCGATACCCGCGAAGAACCAGCGCTGCCAGCCGCCCTTATCAGCGAGGAAGCTAAACGCCGCGCCGTAGTTACGGGCGTAGTGCAGATTCAGCGACGGAAACAGCGAGACGGTGTCCCCCAGCATAAAATGCTGGAGGATAAGGTACTTGCTGCCAAGATCGACGATCAGCACCACGACCACCAGCCACAGCCAGCGCAGGCCGGTAGAAAGAATCGGTTTACTCATCAGGCAAATTTACGCTTTTCGCCGTCGCCGGCTACGTTGCTGACACAGCGGCCGCAGATTTCTGCGTGTTCCGCCACCTGGCCGACGTCCTGGGTATAGTGCCAGCAGCGCGGGCACTTCTCACCGTCGGCTTTACGCAGCGCGACCTTCAGGCCTTTAAGCATTTCGCTTGCCTGAGCGTCTTGCGGCGCCTGCGCATAATCCGCAACTTCAGCTTCGGAGGTCAACAGGACAAATCGTAATTCTTCGCCGAGGCTGTTGAGCTTCGCCGCCAGCTCGCTATCCGCGTACAGCGTTACCGCCGCTTCCAGCGAACCGCCAACGCGCTTATCGGCACGCGCCTGTTCAATGACCTTGTTCACTTCGCCACGAACCGTCAGCAGCGTATCCCAGTAGTCATTGTTCATGGTTTCGCTTTCGGCAAGACCAAACAGGCCTTCGTACCAAACGCCGGTAAAGACGTACTGCTCGCGGTCGCCCGGCAGGTAGCCCCAGATTTCATCTGCGGTGAAGGACATGATCGGCGCCATCCAGCGCACCAGCGCTTCGGCGATATGGAACAGCGCGGTCTGGCAGCTGCGACGCGCCACGCTGTCCGCTTTCGCGGTGTACTGGCGATCTTTGATGATGTCGAGGTAGAACGAGCCCATTTCGATGGAGCAAAAACGCATCAGGCGCTGCACCACTTCGTGGAAATCGTAGTTTTCGTAGGAAGCCAGGATATCGGCCTGCGCTTCCTGCGCGCAGCCAACGGCCCAGCGGTCCAACGTCACCATCTCTTCCGGTTTCACCATGTCGGTTTGCGGATTAAACCCGTTCAGGTTAGCCAGCAGGAAGCGCGCGGTATTACGGATACGGCGATAAGAGTCAGCGGCGCGCTTGAGGATTTCGTCGGAAACCGCCATTTCGCCGGTGTAGTCGGTAGAGGCCACCCACAGGCGCAGGATATCCGCGCCCAGTTTGTTCATCACGTCCTGAGGAGAAACGGTGTTGCCGATGGACTTGGACATTTTGCGGCCCTGGCCATCGACGGTAAAGCCGTGGGTCAGCACCTGGCGGTAAGGCGCCTTGCCTTTCATCGCCGTCGAGATCATCAGGGAAGACATAAACCAGCCGCGATGCTGATCCGAGCCTTCCAGATACATATCCGCCGCGTGGCCGTTGAATTCCGGACGCACGTCGACAACGGATGAGTGCGTTGAACCGGAGTCAAACCAGACGTCCAGGGTATCCGGCACTTTGGTGTAGTTTTCAGCGTCGTCGCCCATGACGTCGCGCGGATCGAGATCCCACCATGCCTGAATACCGTCCTGCTCTACGCGCTTAGCGACTTCTTCCATCAGCTCCAGCGTGCGCGGGTGCAGCTCTTCGGTCTCTTTGTGTACGAACAGAGACATCGGCACGCCCCAGGTGCGCTGACGGGAAATACACCAGTCCGGACGGTTCGCCACCATGGACTCGATGCGCGCCTGGCCCCAGTCAGGGATCCACTGCACGCCTTTGATCTCTTTTAAGGACTGCGCGCGCAGGCCTTTTTGATCCATGCTGATAAACCACTGCGGCGTGGCGCGGAAGATGATTGGCGTTTTGTGGCGCCAGCAGTGCGGATAGCTGTGCAGCAGTTTTTCAACGTGCAGCAGAACGCCTTTATCACGCAGGATGTTCACGATCAGATCGTTGGCTTTGAACACCTGAACGCCGTCCAGCCCTTCGTAAGTCCCCGGCAGGTAGCAGCCGTCCGGGCCAACCGGGTTGGCGATCTCCAGACCGTATTTCTGGCTGATAACATAGTCGTCCGGACCGTGGCCGCCGGCGGTATGCACCGCGCCCGTACCGGCTTCCAGCGTAACGTGATCGCCAAGGATCGCCGGCACGTCGAAATCGAGGAACGGATGTTTAAAGCGCATCAGCTCCAGTTCGGCGCCCTTCGCGGTGCCCAGAACCTGCCAGTCATCGATAGCCGCGCTTTTCATAACGCCTTCGAGCAAATCTTTCGCCACGATCAGCGCCTGGTCCGCAACCTGCACCAGCACGTAGTCGAATTCAGCATTCAGGGAAACGGCGCGGTTAGCCGGCAGCGTCCATGGAGTGGTGGTCCAGATAACCATCGAAACCGGACCGTTAACCTGCGTGGCGCCGAATTTGGCTTTTACCGCGTCGGCATCAACGGCCTGGAAGTTAACGAAGATAGACGGAGAAGTTTTGTCATAGTACTCAACTTCCGCTTCAGCCAGCGCTGAACGGCAGTCGACGCACCAGTGCACCGGCTTCGCCCCTTTATGCAGGTGGCCGTTGCCGATGATTTTACCGAGCGCACGAATGATGTTCGCTTCGGTGTTGAAATCCATGGTCAGGTAAGGACGCGACCAGTCGCCCAGCACGCCTAAACGGATAAAGTCCGCACGCTGGCCCTCAACCTGCTCCGCCGCGTATTTACGGCATTCGGCGCGGAATTCCGCCGCAGAGACTTTCTCGCCCGGCTTGCCGATCAGCTGCTCAACTTTCAGCTCGATTGGCAGACCGTGGCAGTCCCAGCCCGGCACGTACGGAGAATCAAAACCGGAAAGCCCTTTGGACTTCACGATAATGTCTTTCAGAATCTTGTTAACCGAGTGACCAATATGAATGCTGCCGTTCGCGTAGGGAGGGCCATCATGCAGAATGAAGGATTTTTTGCCCTTTTTTGCATTGCGGATGATGCCGTACAGATCGTCATCGTTCCAGCGCGCCAGCATGCCCGGTTCGCGTTTGGCGAGATCGCCGCGCATCGGGAACCCTGTTTCCGGCAGGTTCAGGGTAGATTTAAAGTCACTCATTAGATTCTCGGTTCCGTATTTCGGTTTGAGGAAAGTCTGCTCAGGCGTTTGACCCGAAAAACTCGCGGGCTGTTACCACGTCTTTTGCGATTTGCGCTTTAAGTTCATCAAGCGAGGCAAACCGCTGTTCATTGCGTATTTTTTTACGCAGCACCACATCTATATGGTGCCCATACAGGTCCATTGCAACGTCCAGCAAATGGACCTCCAGCTGCTGGCGCATTCCGGCGACCGTCGGACGAGTGCCGATATTGGCAACGCCTGGCAGCAGCCTGTCGCCGAGGCCCGCTACTTCTACCGCAAAGACCCCTTTGACCGGGGAAACCTGACGACGCAGCGGTAGGTTCGCCGTCGGAAAGCCGATGGTGCGCCCTAACTCATCACCGTGAACGACGCGTCCTGAGATGATAAACGGGTGCCCAAGCAGGCTTTGGGCCAGCTCAAGGTTGTCGTCAGCCAGCGCCTGGCGAACCGCCGTGCTGCTGATGCGCACGCCGCCTTCGCAGAAGGTTTGCGTGCTGGCGACGTCAAAGCCGTACTCCTGGCCTGCCTTCTGTAATAACAAGAAATCCCCCTGGCGGCCAGCGCCAAAGCGGAAATCGTCCCCGACGGCGAGGAACTTCACCCCCAGGCGGTCAACCAGCAGATCGCTGACAAAGTTTTGCGCCGTCAGCGCGGCAAAGCGTCGGTCGAAGCGGACGCAGAGCACGTAGTCCACGCCGCACTCCGCCAGATAACGCAGCTTCTCGCGCAGCCTTGTCAGGCGTGCGGGAGATTTGCCGGCGGCAAAAAGCTCAAGCGGTTGCGGCTCGAAGATCATGACCATCACCGGAAGATTGCGCGCGCGCCCTTCCGCGCACAGCCCCTGCAGCAGGGACTTGTGGCCTCGATGCACGCCGTCGAAGTTACCAATGGTGAGGACACACCCGTGGTGATTCTGGCGTAAATTATGTATGCCGCGTATCAGCTTCATGGCTGGCTCAAGACAGTGGAAATCGGCGGATTATATCAACTACCACGATGAACGTTAACCAACGATTGCCCCCTTTGGCATAAAGCTTGAAGGATTTCATTACGCTGAAGGAGAGTTTCAGCAGGCAAGCGCGCCGTTGCGCGAATTTTGTTAGCTAAAGGCTGTATTCGTAGCCATGAAGCTGGTAGAATCCGCGCCATCACAACGTAAGAGGTGTCGTAAGTTTAACGGCGCTTATTTGCACAAATCCATTGACAAAAGAAGGCTAACCGGGCATATTCCTCGGCCTTTGAATTGTCCACATAGATCATATTTGGGAGTTGGACCTTGGCTAATATCAAATCAGCTAAGAAACGTGCTGTACAGTCTGAAAAGGCTCGTAAGCACAACGCAAGCCGTCGCTCTATGATGCGTACTTTCATCAAGAAAGTATACGCAGCGATTGAAACTGGCGACAAAGCTGCTGCACAGAAAGCATTTAACGAAATGCAACCAATCGTGGACCGTCAGGCTAGCAAAGGTCTGATCCACAAAAACAAAGCTGCGCGTCATAAGGCTAACCTTACTGCGCAAATCAACAAACTGGCTTAATCGCCTTTGTGTTGTCAGCTTAAAAAAACCGGCTCAGGCCGGTTTTTTTATGCCCGTCATTCACCGCTACTTAAACAGCGCCGAGTAATCACGGTTGCACACGCGCTGCACCGCCGGGTGCTGAATCATGCGTTCGGCAAAAATAGCGTGATACTCCTCCATCACGTTCTCAATGCGCCCGATCTCTACGATATTGTCATCGCTGTAGATATCCTGCCCGTAAAGCGTAGGCGCGACGAAAATAGCGTTGTGCGCCGCTCCGAACGCTTTCATCAGCGCGGCATCGTCAAACTCGCCGAGGATTTCCACCTTCAGGCCCTGGCCGTTAAGCCAGTTAAGAATTTTGCGCCCCAGCATTGAACGGCGGCCGGGTATCAGCAAACGCCTCGTTTCAAGGCAGGCCGGGAACGGCAAATCCGGCAGCGGATGCTGACACCAGAAACTGATGCCGCACTCGCCGATTTTCACCGAAAACAGGCCTTCTTGCTGCGTGGAGTCAATGGGGCAGTCGGAGATAATCATGTCCAGCCGGTGCTGGCTGAGCTGCTCGAGAAGCATTTCGTGGGTCGATTCAAAGCAGCGCAGGTGAATCTGCTCGTCTTCCACCACCGCGGCATCCAGCACGCCGCTCACCAGCCGTTTGGAAAGCGCGTCGGCAATGCCGACGTCGAACAGCAGGCTGGACTCTTTGCGGTAGTTAACGATATCCAGCATTTCCTGGCTTAACGTAAACATGCGGTCCGCATAGCGGAACACCAGCTGCCCCAGCTCGGAAGGCTCCAGGCCCCGCCCTTTACGCTTGAACAATTTACCGTCCAGCCGCTCTTCCAGCGCTTTTATTTGCCCGGTGATGGTCTGCGGCGTCAGGTAAAGCACCTGCGCCGCGCCTACCACGGAGCCTTCTTTACAGACATGCCAGAAATAATAGAGGTGGTTGTAATTGATATGGGACACGCGCTTTCCCTCCCTGAGAAACTATCCGTTGGCTGACGGCGGTTTCGCGCCGTCAGCGTAAAATTAGTGCTGCTGCGCCAGCGCTGAAAAACGCCTTCTGAGCATACTGTACCCCACCACGGCGGACAGTAAAGATCCCAGCAGGATACCGAGCTTCGCCCAGGTGATAAGCGCGGGGTCAACGCTGCTGAAGGCAAGCGAAGCGATGAAAATAGACATCGTAAAGCCGATTCCGCACAGCACGCCCACGGCCATAATATCTTTGCCCGTGGTTCCCTCGGGCAGGCTTGCCAGCCTGAGCTTTAGGGCCGCCCAGCAAAACAGGCTGATACCCAGCGGCTTACCGATAAACAGGCCGGCGATAATCCCCATCGGCAACAGTGACGTTAAGCCTGCGGGCGTCACGCCGTGCAGGGATACGCCCGCATTAGCAAAGGCGAACAGCGGCAGAATCAAGAACGCCACCCAGGGATGCAGCACATGCTCCAGCGCGCGGGCGGGCGATCGCCCATCCTTTTCCTTCAGCGGGATGAAGAAGCCGATAACCACCCCGGCAAGCGTCGCGTGAACGCCGGACTTCAGGACGGCAGTCCACAGCACAAGGCCGACCAGAATATACAGGCCCGTGCGGCGAACGTTGCAGGCGTTCAGCAAAGCCAGCAGCGCAATGGCGCCCGCGGCTACGGCCAGCGACAGCAAGGAGAGATCGCTGGTATAGAACAAGGCGATAATGACGATCGCCCCCAGATCGTCGATAATCGCCAGCGCCATCAGAAACACTTTTAAAGCGACCGGCACGCGGTTGCCCAACAACGCCAGAATACCCAGCGCAAAAGCGATGTCCGTGGCGGCAGGTATCGCCCAGCCCTCGCGCGCGACGGGATCCTGGAAGTTAAAGAGCAAATAGATAACGGCGGGAGCGATCATTCCCCCAAGCGCTGCGATCAGCGGGAAAGCGGCCTGCCGCCGGCTCGCTAAGGATCCGGCGACCATTTCGCGCTTCACTTCCAGGCCAATCATCAAAAAGAAGATGGCCATCAAAGCGTCGTTCACCCACAGCAGCAGGTTTTTACCGATCTCTAAAGAGCCGATGCGTACCTCAACGGGCGTGTCTAAAAAAGCCTGATAAAAGCCGCTGGTGAAATCGAGATTGGCCAGCGTCATCGCAAGCGTTGCGGCAATAATCAGCAGGATGCCGCCTGCGGCATCATTATGGAAAAAACGTTGCAGTGTTTTGGTCATTTTTTTATCCTGGATTTAAGCAGCGCAAACATTTAAGCCACCAACAGGCCGTTAAAATAACAGGCTACACACTTCGTTAAAATCAGGTTATATAGCGATGAAAGCTCGGAAATTACGAATAAAAATTTTCACCGCCTGGCGGTGCGCGAAACAATAAAAAAAGCCTGAGCCGGTATTACCCGGCTCAGGCCTGTTCTTTACAGCGCAAGCTGATGAATTATTTAGTTAAGTCATCAAAGAATCGTTTTACGCCGTCAAAGAAGCTTTTAGAGCGCGGGCTGTTTTTCTCGCCGCTTGGGCCGCCAAAGCTCTCTTCCAGATCGCGCAGCAGCTGCTTTTGTTTTTCATTCAGGCTGACGGGCGTTTCTACCACCACGCGGCACAGCAGATCGCCCTGCGCGCCGCCGCGTACGGATTTCACGCCTTTGCCACGCATTCTGAACAGCTTGCCGGTTTGCGTTTCGCCCGGCACCTTCAGGTTCACGCGGCCATCAAGCGTCGGCACTTCGATCTCGCCGCCCAGCGCCGCCATCGCAAAGTTGATCGGCACTTCGCAGTAAAGGTTATTGCCTTCACGTTCGAAGATCGGGTGCTGCTTAACCTGCACCTGAACATACAGATCGCCCGACGGCGCGCCGTGCTCGCCTGCTTCACCCTCACCGGCCAGACGAATACGATCGCCGGTATCCACGCCCGCCGGAATTTTCACCGACAGCGTTTTGGTTTTTTCTACACGGCCGTGGCCATGACAGGTGTTGCACGGATCTTTAATAATGGTGCCGCGGCCCTGACAGTGCGGACAGCTCTGCTGCACGGTAAAGAAGCCCTGGCGCATCTGCACCTGACCGGCACCGTGGCAGGTCGGACAGGTTTGCGGCTTGGAGCCCGCTTTCGCACCGCTGCCGTGGCAAACGTCGCACTCTTCAAGCGTTGGAATGCGGATCTCTTTGGTCACGCCGCGAACGGCCTCTTCCAGCGTTAAATCCATGTTGTAACGCAAGTCGGCGCCGCGCGCGGCGCGCTGACGACGGCCGCCGCCGAAAATATCGCCGAATACGTCGCCAAAGATATCGCTGAAATCAGCGCCGCCGCCGCCAAAACCGCCGCCGCCGCCCATGCCGCCTTGCTCAAACGCTGCATGACCGTACTGGTCATACGCCGCGCGTTTTTGCTCGTCGGTCAGAATTTCATAGGCTTCTTTGATTTCTTTAAACTTACCTTCAGCCTCTTTGTCACCCTGATTACGATCCGGGTGGAATTTCATCGCCAGGCGTTTGTAAGCTTTTTTGATTTCACGCTCGTCCGCCGATTTCGGGACGCCTAAAACCTCGTAATAGTCTTTCTTCGCCATGTCTTTATTCTGCCCCTAACATGCGTACACGGGCGTGGAGAAAACCCCAACGCCCGTGCCAGTTATCAACCGCTCAAAGGGCGATTATTTTTTGTCTTTAACTTCTTCGAATTCAGCGTCAACCACGTCGTCGTCTTTGCCGGCGTTGGTCGCGTCCGCCGCGCTGCCCGCCTGCTGTTCAGCGTGTTGCTGCTGAGCCAGTTCCATCAGCTTCTGGGACACCTGCGCCAGCGCCTGCATTTTCGCTTCGATATCCGCTTTGTCTTCGCCTTTCAGAGAAGTTTCCAGCGCGCTTAACGCAGACTCGATAGCCGTTTTGTCGTCAGCCGGCAGTTTGTCGCCCGCTTCTTCAACCTGCTTACGGGTGCTGTGCAGCAGATGGTCGCCCTGGTTGCGGGTCTGCACCAGCTCTTCGAACTTACGGTCGGACTCGGCGTTAGCTTCCGCGTCGCGTACCATTTTCTGGATCTCTTCTTCGTTCAGACCGGAAGAAGCCTTGATGGTGATCTTCTGCTCTTTACCGCTGTTTTTGTCTTTAGCGGAAACGTGCAGGATACCATCGGCATCGATATCGAAGGTAACTTCGATCTGCGGCATGCCGCGCGGCGCAGGGCTGATGCCGTCCAGGTTGAACTGACCCAGAGATTTGTTATCGGAAGCGCGTTTACGTTCACCCTGAATCACATGGATGGTTACCGCAGACTGGTTGTCTTCAGCGGTAGAGAACACCTGGCTGTGCTTCGTCGGGATAGTGGTGTTTTTGTTGATAAGCGCGGTCATCACGCCGCCCATGGTTTCGATACCCAGTGACAAAGGGGTAACGTCCAGCAGCAGCACGTCTTTCACTTCGCCCGTCAGAACACCACCCTGAACGGCTGCGCCAATGGCAACGGCTTCGTCCGGGTTAACGTCTTTACGCGGTTCTTTACCAAAGAACTCGGCAACTTTTTTCTGCACCATCGGCATACGGGTCTGGCCGCCGACCAGGATAACGTCCTGGATGTCGGATACGGACAGGCCGGCATCCTGCAGCGCGACTTTCAGCGGATCGATGGAACGGTTTACCAGATCTTCGACCAGGGATTCCAGCTTCGCACGAGTCACTTTGATGTTCATGTGTTTTGGACCGGTCGCGTCTGCGGTGATGTACGGCAGGTTCACGTCGGTCTGCTGCGCAGAAGACAGTTCAATTTTCGCTTTTTCAGCGGCTTCTTTCAGGCGCTGCATCGCCAGCGGATCGTTACGCAGATCGATGCCCTGATCTTTCTTGAACTCTTCTACCAGATAGTTAATCAGACGGCTGTCGAAGTCTTCACCACCCAGGTGGGTATCACCGTTGGTTGCCAGAACCTCGAAGGTTTTCTCGCCGTCAACTTCGTCGATTTCGATAATAGAGATATCGAAAGTACCACCGCCCAGGTCGTAAACCGCGATAGTACGGTTGCCGACTTCTTTATCCAGACCGTAGGCCAAAGCCGCCGCGGTTGGTTCGTTGATGATACGTTTTACTTCCAGACCTGCGATACGACCGGCGTCTTTGGTTGCCTGACGCTGTGCGTCGTTGAAGTAAGCAGGTACGGTGATAACAGCTTCAGTTACCGGCTCGCCCAGGTAATCTTCCGCGGTTTTCTTCATTTTTTTCAGCACTTCGGCAGAGATCTGCGGAGGCGCCATTTTCTGGCCCTTCACGTCAATCCACGCGTCGCCGTTATCCGCGCCGATAATTTTGTACGGCATGATAGCTTCGTCGCGCTGCACTTCTTCGTCCTGGAAACGACGGCCAATCAGGCGTTTGATCGCAAACAGGGTGTTCTGCGGGTTAGTCACTGCCTGACGTTTAGCCGGCTGACCTACCAGAGTTTCGCCATCCTGGGTGTATGCGATGATGGAAGGCGTGGTGCGATCGCCTTCGGCGTTTTCCAGCACGCGTGCCGTGGTGCCGTCCATGATTGCTACACAAGAGTTGGTTGTGCCCAGGTCAATACCAATAATTTTACCCATCTAAACGTCTCCACTTAAAATTTGTTCGTCATGTGGTTGTGAACCTGTTATGCGGGCAAACAAGAGTGTTTCAACTGCCCAAACGTGTTTTTTTCCAGGTCCGTCAACTGCGGTTGCATACAAGATGGGGTCGGCTTGTCCGCCATCAAGGGGCAAAGCAAAAAAAATTTTCATCTGCACACCCGTTTAGATCATGGACTCCTGTCGGACACCTGATTATGATGCCGCGCCCCGCAGCCCTTTAACGGATGCGCGGCCTTAATACACACTACATTTCAGCTGAATTTTTTAGAGGAACTATGGGCAACACTAAGTTGGCTAACCCCGCTCCGCTGGGCTTAATGGGCTTCGGCATGACCACCATTTTGCTCAACCTGCACAACACCGGTATTTTCCCGATGGATGTCAACATCCTTGCCATGGGCATTTTTTATGGCGGTATTGCCCAGATTTTTGCGGGCCTGCTGGAATTTAAAAAAGGGAACACCTTCGGCTTAACCGCCTTCACCTCTTATGGCTCTTTCTGGCTGACCCTGGTCGCCATTCTGATTATGCCTAAGATGGGCCTGGCCGATGCCGCGAACGCACACTTCCTTGGCGCATATCTTGGCCTGTGGGGCGTATTCACCCTGTTTATGTTCTTCGGCACGCTGCGTTCCGCGCGCATGCTGCAGTTCGTGTTTGCCAGCCTTACCGTATTGTTTGCCCTGCTGGCCGTCGGCCACCTGGTCGACAACGAAGGCATCGTTCGCGTGGCGGGCTGGATTGGTCTGGTCTGCGGCGCAAGCGCCATCTATCTGGCGATGGGCGAAGTGCTGAACGAGCAGTTTGGCCGCACCGTGCTGCCGATTGGCGAAAAGCATTAATTACTGCCGCAGTCGATAAGTAAAAAGCGGAGCCGGGCTCCGCTTTTTTTATGAGTGCTGCAGCGGTCTTTCCACTACCGCATCTTCATGATTCAGATCCTGGCGCAGCCAGATCCCCAGCGCTAATCCCACCAGCGCCAGCGCCAGCACGTACCAGGCGGGCGCCATCGGGGATACGCCCATCAGCATGGTGACCAGCACTGGCGTAAGGCCGCCGAAAATGGCGTACGACACGTTATAAGAGAAAGAAATGCCGGTAAACCGCACCTCCGCCGGGAACGCCCGCACCATAACAAACGGCACCGCGCCGACAACCCCAACGCTCAGCCCTGCAAGGCCGTAGAGCACAAACAAATGCTGAGGATAGACTGGGGTCAGGTGATAGAACATCCAGCTGCAGACCGCCAGCAGCAGGCTGCCGATGATAAAGGTTTTGCTCGCGCCGATACGGTCGATAACCAGGCCCGCGGCAATACAGCCAAAGCACAGCATCACGGTGGCGATGCTGTTAGCCTGCAGCGTCAGCGCAGGCGCTATGCCGACCTGTTTTTGCAGCCAGGTGGGGGCCATTAAAATCACCACTACGATACCCGCGGAAAGCAGCCAGGTGAGCAGCATGGAAATCACCACCGCCTTCTTATGGTTAACCACGACGGACTTGAGCGGCAGCTCTTCGGCCAGCGCTTTGCGTTTTTGCATCTCGATAAAGATGGGGGTTTCCTGCAGCCAGCGGCGTAAGTACATCGCCACCAGCCCGAAGATGCCGCCCAGGAAGAAAGGAATACGCCAGCCGCCGTCGTGGATGGCTTCCTGCGTCATGGAGGTATTGATGAGGGTTGCCACGACGGAGCCGAGCAAAATCCCTACGGTTAAGCCGGCCGTAAGCGTTCCGCAGGCAATGCCGATACGTTTATAAGGAACGTGCTCGGCGACGAACACCCAGGCGCCGGGCACTTCGCCGCCGATGGCCGCGCCCTGAAGGACGCGCATCAGCAGCAGTAACAGCGGCGCCGCAATGCCAAGCGTGGCGTAGGTCGGCAGCAGGCCAATCGCCAGCGTCGGCAGGGCCATCAGCAGAATACTCAGCGTGAACATTTTTTTGCGCCCGACGAGATCGCCGAAGTGCGCCATCACGATGCCGCCCAGCGGACGGGCCAGATAGCCGGCGGCAAAAATGCCGAAGGTCTGCACCTGGCGCAGCCATTCCGGAATATCCGCAGGGAAGAAGAGCGCCCCGACTACCGTTGCGAAAAAGACAAAAATAATAAAGTCGTAGAATTCGAGCGCGCCGCCGAGGGCCGCGAGGGTCAGAGTTTTGTAATCCTGACGGTTCAGAGGTCTTGCTGGTGGTGTCGTTGCTTTTTGTATGGACATAAGAAACCGCGCGTAAAGAGGAGTGTGATAATTATTTTCCGCCTTGCTGTAAAGCAAACATTACTATAACGGTTAAAAATCGACACTCCAGAGGCGCTGCATCTTATATCAGAAAGGGGCTAACTTTAGGATTTTGTTTCGCGGATAGCGCTCTTAGGACGAAAAGCTGCTACTACCCTCGGGTCAGTTTCAATATAAGGCCCGTCCAGCAGCTGTACACAATAAGGTACACTTGCAAAGATGCCGGGCACGATCGCTTTACCGTTTTCATCCTTCACCCCTTCCAGGGTTTCCTGAATGGATTTCGGCTGGCCTGGCAGGTTGAGGATCAGCGCCTGTTTGCGAATCACCCCCACCTGGCGCGACAAAATAGCCGTCGGCACATAGTGCAGGCTTATCTGGCGCATCTGCTCGCCGAAGCCGGGCATTACGCGGTCGGCAATCGCAAGCGTTGCATCCGGGGTAACGTCGCGGCGAGCCGGACCGGTTCCGCCGGTCGTCAGCACGAGATGGCAGCCCATTTCATCCACCAGCCCGCAAAGCGTTTGTTCGATTATCGATTGCTCGTCTGGGATCAGGCAGGTTTCAATGTGAAAAGGCGTGGTGAGCGTACGTTGCAGCCAGGCTTCGAGGGCCGGAATGCCTTTATCCTGGTAGACGCCGCTGGAGGCGCGATCAGAGATGGAAACTAAACCGATGCGTAAGGTATTCATATCACTCCCGGGGAAATCAGCAAACCTGGGCGGAATGATACACGGCGAAGAGGGTTGCAGACAGGGGATACCCCTAAAAAGCGTGACCGGGAGCCCCGGCCCACGTCGAGGATTACAGCAGTTCGCCGATCATTTTTTCCAGTTTTTCCTGGTCGATAGCAAACTTGCGGATGCCGTCGGCCAGTTTATCAACGGCCATCGGATCCTGGTTGTGCTGCCACAGGAACTGGGATTCGGTAATGCGTTCAGGACGCGCTTTCACATCGCCGCTGTAAGCCAGTTTACGCTCAACCGCGCCTTCGCTTTCCGCCAGCTCTTTAAGCAGCGCCGGAGCGATGGTCAAACGGTCGCAGCCAGCCAGCTCAAGGATTTCGCCTGCGTTACGGAAGCTTGCGCCCATCACCACGGTCTCGTAGCCGTGCTGTTTGTAGTACTGGTAGATTTCAGCCACGGACACCACGCCCGGATCTTCAGAGGCCGCGTACTCTTTCTTATCGGTGTTAGCTTTGTACCAGTCGAGGATACGGCCAACAAACGGAGAAATCAGGAACACGCCCGCTTCGGCGCAGGCGCGAGCCTGGGCAAAGGAGAACAGCAGCGTCAGGTTGCAGTTGATGCCTTCTTTTTCCAGCTGCTCGGCTGCGCGGATGCCCTGCCAGGTTGAAGCCAGTTTGATCAGGATGCGGTCGTTGCCGATGCCCGCGTCGTTGTAGAGTTTGATCAGGCGTTTAGCTTTCGCGATGCTGGCTTCGGTGTCATAGGACAGACGAGCGTCAACTTCTGTAGAAATACGACCTGGGATCAGTTTCAGGATTTCCAGACCAATGTTTACCGCCAGCTTATCGGTGGCGTCTACTACCTGCTGTTCCCGGTTGCTGCTCTGCTCGCGCGCCCAGTTCACCGCATCGTCAATCAGTTTGCGGTATTCAGGGATTTGCGCTGCGTTCAGAATCAGGGAAGGGTTAGTGGTAGCATCCTGCGGCTGGTACAGCTTCATTGCCGCAATATCTCCGGTGTCAGCAACCACTGTGGTCAGCTGACGCAG
The DNA here is from genome assembly GCF_051307045.1 of Dryocola mayonis. Classification (NCBI taxonomy): domain Bacteria; kingdom Pseudomonadati; phylum Pseudomonadota; class Gammaproteobacteria; order Enterobacterales; family Enterobacteriaceae; genus Dryocola; species Dryocola mayonis. The sequence goes on along the minus strand of NZ_CP150452.1, from coordinate 612,123 downwards.
GGAGGTCAATTTATCCGTCATGATAGTGTTTCTCGTCAGGTGTAGCTTGTTAGGGAGATGTAACCGGTCTTGCCTGATGATATCACGACGCAAGTCAGGTGCAACCGTAGCAACACGCAGCCTGGAAGCCGGCGCATTTATGATAAACTGCCGAAAATATTTGCCTGCTATGTCTTGGGCGGCGTGTGATAAACGCCCCCCGACGAGGCTCATCCTACATTGACAAGAAGGACGTTAATGAACGATTTTCTTCAATTTATCAACGATGTACTATGGGGATCCGTGCTGATCTACCTGCTCATCGGCGCAGGCCTGTGGTTTACTTTTCGCTGTGGTTTTGTTCAGTTCCGCTATTTCACCCAGTTTCGCTCCCTTATCAGCCCCTCCCCTTTCCACGACGGCGCGGGGATTTCCTCTTTTCAGGCGCTTTGTACGAGCCTTGCCGCGCGCGTGGGCAGCGGCAATATCGCAGGCGTGGCGCTGGCTCTGACGATAGGCGGTCCGGGCGCGATTTTCTGGATGTGGGTGGTCGCCCTCATCGGCATGGCGACGTCATTTGCCGAATGCTGCCTGGCGCAGCTCTACAAGCGCCGTGACGACGAGGGCAACTATCGCGGCGGCCCGGCCTGGTACATGGCCAGCGGGCTGGGAATGCGCTGGATGGGCGTTATGTTCTCCGTCTTTTTAATGCTCGCCTTCGGGCTAATTTTCAACGCCGTACAGGCCAACTCCATCGCCAATGCGGTGAACCACGCCTTCGCCATACCGAAAACCTGGGTGGGCATTCTGCTGGTGGTGCTAACCGCCGTGGTTATCTGGGGCGGGATGCGCGGCGCGGCGCGCCTTGCGCAATATCTGGTGCCCTTTATGGCGCTGGTTTGGGTGATGATGAGCCTGTACGTCGTCACGCTGCACGCCGCTCGTATTCCTGACGTCGTCATGCTGGTGTTTAAAAGCGCTTTCGGCTGGCATGAAGCGGCTTCCGGAGCGCTGGCGTTCACCCTGGGCCAGGCGATTACGACGGGTTTTCAGCGCAGCATGTTTTCTAACGAGGCGGGAATGGGGTCAACCCCCAACGCCGCCGCCGCCGCGTCCGCATGGCCCCCGCATCCTGCTTCGCAGGGGCTGGTGCAGATGTTCGGCGTGTTTATCGATACCATGATTATCTGTACCGCCACGGCGGCTATCGTGCTGTTCTCGGGCATGCTTGATAACCCAACGGCCAGCGCTGACGGCATAACGCTTGTGCAAACGGCCCTAAGCAGCATGGTTGGAAACTGGGCCTCGGGATTTATCGCCTTTATCGTCTTCCTGTTCGCCTTTACCTCCATCGTGGCGAATTACGCCTATGCCGAGAACAACCTGCTGTTTTTGCAGCCTAAAAGTTTGTTCACGCCGGTGCTGTTCCGCTGTCTGGCGTTAGTGATGGTGATGTCCGGCGCCCTCTCTCCCCTGCCGCTGGTGTGGCAGCTCGCCGATGTGGCCATGGCGTGCATGGCGATAATCAACCTCAGCGCCATTCTTTTGCTTTCACCGGTGGTGCGCGAGATAACCGCAGACTATCTACGCCAGCAGAAGCTTGGCGTAACGCCGGTCTTTGATCCCGCCCGCTTCCCGGAAATCCAAAACCAGCTGGCTCCGGGCGTGTGGGACTCGACAAAGGTCAGCAAAACCGGGCGCTAATCGCAACCATTGGCGGATACTTGCAGGAAATTTGTTAAAGTAGGCGGCATAATTTGCCAGGAGCGAACATGCTGATTGTTATTTCCCCCGCTAAAACGCTTGATTATCAAAGCGAACTGCCGACACAACGCTATACCCAACCGGAGCTGCTGGAATATTCGCAGCAGCTGATTGGTCTTGCCCGTAAGCTCAGCGCGCCGCAGATCGCCTCGCTGATGAGCATCAGCGACAAGCTGGCCCTCGCTCAACGAAACGCGCTTCCACGAATGGCACCCGGATTTCACTGCGCAAAACGCGCGCCAGGCTATTCTGGCTTTTAAAGGCGACGTGTATACCGGTCTGGAAGCTGAAAAATTTAGCGAGGCGGATTTTGATTTTGCGCAACGGCATCTGCGTATGCTGTCGGGCTTGTATGGCGTGCTGCGCCCGCTGGATCTGATGCAGCCGTACCGCCTGGAGATGGGCATTCGTCTGGAGAACCCGCAAGGCAGGGATCTTTATCATTTCTGGGGCGACGTCATTACCGAAAAACTGAACCAGACGCTGGCGGATCAGGGAGATAACATCCTGATAAACCTGGCTTCAGACGAATACTTTAAGGCGGTAAAACCGAAGAAGCTGCAGGCTGAGATTATCAAGCCCGTGTTCCTTGATGAGAAAAACGGCAGGTTTAAGGTTATCAGCTTCTACGCCAAGAAGGCGCGTGGGCTGATGAGTCGTTACATCATCGAAAACCGGCTCACCAAGCCTGAACAGCTCTGCGCGTTTAACAGCGATGGCTACTCCTTTGACGAAGCGGCATCGGGCAAAAACGAGCTGGTGTTTAAGCGTCACGAACAGTAAAAACGAAGCGGCGGGAGAGCCCTCCCGCCGCTGAAATCAACGGTGGTTCCAGTGGTTATCATGGCGATCGCGATCGCGGTGGTTGTCATGATGGTCATCGTGCCTGTGCGGCTGCCAGCGGTTGCTGCGCCACTCATAATGGTTGCCCCACCAGCCGCGGTCGCGCCAGTGGCCGCCGTCCCAGTAATTGCCGTTATTGTCCCGATCGCCAATTTGCAGCTTCACTGCCGGAACCAGGGTTATTTCTGCCGCCTGTACGGCCAGAGGAGTCACCACCAGAAACGATAACGCCAGAACGATAGATTTCAACATAAGTCACTCCTTACTGCTTCATAGCCCGATATGGGTCGTTAGGGAGAGCTTATGCCGATTGACGCCCGGTTGTTATCCTGCGCAATCCTAATATCTAAGTGCCCGCATTTTATGGGAATTCCTACTTTTTTCCTCCCCATTCTCTGCTTATTTTCTCCATAATCAGCCATAAAAAAACCACCCCGCAGGGTGGTTTGTTAACCATCGGCAGGCCGTCAGGCTTTAGCCATCATCAGTTCGCGCAGCGCGGCAAAATCTGCCGGCAGATGATGAGACAGCAGCGGCAAATCAGCGCGCGACGCCAGCTCTTCGGGCAGCGGCAGCTTCTCACCCAGAATCTCTTCCACGCTCTCTTTGAACTTCGCCGGATGCGCCGTTCCGAGGAACAGACCGTATTCGCCCGGCTGCAGCTGGTCGCGCAGCGCGCGCCAGGCGATAGCGGCATGGGGCTCGGAAATATACCCTTTCGCCCGCAGCTCAAGCATCGCCTGCTTCGTCTCTTCGTCGCTCAGCGCGGCATAGCCCAGCTCGGTCAGGCGCCAGATTTTGCGGCGGAACAGCTCTTCCACGCGCGGCCAGTTGTTTGGCTGGCTGACGTCCATCGCGTTCGAAAGCGTGGCGACCGTCGTGTTCGGCGTCCATTTCCCGTCGGCAAGGAAGCGCGGAACCGTGTCGTTGGCGTTGGTGGCTGCAATAAAGCGTTTGACCGGCAGGCCGAGTGATTTTGCCAGCAGGCCAGCCGTCAGATCGCCGAAGTTGCCGCTCGGCACGGAAATCACCAGCTGATTGCGGGCTTCCTGCGGCAGCTGCGCTACGGCCTCGAAGTAGTAGCAAATTTGCGCCAGCAGGCGGCTGATATTGATGGAGTTGGCGGAGTTTAATCCCAGCGCCGTTTTCAGCTCTTCGTCATCGAACGCCTGTTTCACCAGCGCCTGGCAGGCATCGAAATCGCCGTCAATAGCGACGGTTTCAATGTTGCCGCCAAGCGTGCAGAACAGCTTTTCCTGCAGCGGGCTGATTTTACCGCGCGGATAAAGGATCACGACACGCACGTTTTTCAGGCCGTAGAAGGCATGAGCGACTGCCGCACCGGTATCGCCGGAGGTAGCCGTTAAAATAGTGACCGGCTTATCGCCGCTGATATGCGTCAGCATCTGCGCCATAAAACGGCCGCCGAAATCTTTAAAGGCCAGCGTTGGGCCGTGGAACAGTTCGAGGCAGCCAATATCCGCCTCGACGCTTTTAACCGGCGCCGGGAAAGCAAAAGCCGCGCTGACGCGCTCTTTAAGCTGCTCCTGCGGAATTTCATCGCCGATAAAAGCAGAAAGGATTTTGCTGCTGCGCGAAACGAAATCCATCTTCAGCATTTCGTCGATTTCGGTCAGCCCGAACTCCGGCAGGTCGTGCGGGAAAAACAGCCCCTGCTGTTTGCCAAGGCCCTGCGTAACCGCCTGGGCAAAGTTGACCTGCTCGTTATGATCTTTAAGGTTATAGAGTTTCATTCGTTATCCCAGCACTCGTGCGCCAGCCGTATCCAGACGGCAAATATGTACAAAACCTTCCTGATTCTGCAAATAATGTTGGCTGAGCCAGTCAGCCACGCGTTGTGCGGTATCGGTGTTATCGCACAGCGCAAATAAGGTCGGGCCCGAGCCCGAAATGCCGCTCGCCAGCGCGCCAATGTCCGCCACCGCCTGACGCGCTTCATTAAAGCGAGGCAGCAGTTTGGCGCGATAAGGCTCGGCGATGACATCACGCATCAGCTTCGCCGCAAGCCCCGGCTGACGGGTATGGCAGGCGTGGATAAAGCCTGCGAGATGCCGGCCGTGGCTGATGCAGTCCTGGCGGCGATACTGCGCCGGGAGAATGGCGCGGGCTTCGGCGGTAGAGACTTTAATCCCCGGATACGCCAGCACCCACAGCCACTCGTCGAAGCCCGGCACCGGCTGGCTGATAATGCCATTTTCCTCGATCATCAGCTGCATGCCGCCAAGGAAGCACGGCGCGACGTTATCATAGTGAACGCTGCCCGAAATTCGCCCTTCCAGCTCGCCCATCAGGCTAAGCAGGCGGTTATCGCTAAGCGGCCGGCCGCAATATTCATTCATCGCCATTAACCCGGCGACCACCGAGCAGGCGCTCGAACCGAGGCCCGAGCCTATCGGCATACTTTTTTCCAGCGTCATCGCTACGGGAACTTTTTTGCCGATCTCCTGGCAGAAGCGCTCCCAGCACTGATAAACGATGTTCTCACGCGGTTCGGCCGGCAGTTTACCGGCAAAGCGCCCGATATTATTCAGCGTGAAGGCGTCCGCCGCCTCAACGGTGACGTAATCTCCCAGCAGCGAGCCATCTATCGGCGAAACCGCCGCCCCCAGCACATCAAACCCGACGCTCATGTTGGCACTGCTTGCCGGGGCGTATACTTTAACCATCTTAAACTCCTAACTTCCATGACAGGGTGCGCAACAGGTCCGCAAAGACGCCGGCAGCAGTGACATCGTTGCCCGCACCGTAGCCGCGCAGCACAAGAGGCAGCGGCTGGTAATAATGGCTGTAGAAGGCCAGCGCGTTTTCGCCGTTTTTCACTTTATACAGTGGATCGTTACCGTCCACGGCGTCAATTTTAACTTTGCAGCTGCCGTCTTCTTCGATGGCGCCCACAAAACGCAGCACTTTGCCTTCATCGCGCGCCTTCGCCACGCGAGCGGCGAAATCATCGTCCAGCTGCGGCAGGCGCGCCATAAAGGATTCGACGTCGCCGGTGGAATCGAAGTATGCGGGCAGAACCGGTTCGATAACGATGTCGGAAAGCTCAAGGTTGCTGCCCGTTTCACGGGCCAGAATCAGCAGCTTGCGCGCGACGTCCATACCGGAAAGATCGTCGCGCGGATCCGGTTCGGTATAGCCCATTTCACGTGCTACCCGCGTCGCTTCCGACAGGCTCATGCCTTCATCAAGCTTGCCGAAGATAAAGGACAGCGAGCCGGAAAGGATGCCGGAGAAACGGCGTAGCTCATCTCCGGCATTCAGCAGGTTTTGCAGGTTTTCGATAACCGGCAGACCCGCGCCGACGTTGGTATCGTAGAGGAATTTACGACGCGACTTCGCCGCGGCGTTACGCATCTGGTGGTAGTAATTCATGGTGGAAGTGTTCGCCTTTTTATTTGGCGTCACCACGTGGAAGCCTTCGCCGAGGAAATCGGCATACTGATCCGCCACCGCCTGGCTTGAAGTACAGTCGACGATGACCGGGTTTAGCAGATGATATTCTTTTGCCAGGCGAATCAGGCGGCCCAGGTTAAACGGCTCTTTCGCCTCGGCCAGCTCCGCCTGCCAGTTTTCCAGATCCAGGCCGTGTACGTTGGTCAGCAGAGCCTTTGAATTTGCCACCCCGCAGACGCGCAGATCGATATGTTTCTTTTTCAGCCACGCCTGCTGGCGCTTTACCTGCTCAAGCAGCGCGGCGCCCACGCCGCCCACGCCAATCAGGAACAGTTCGATAACCTGGTCGGTGTTGAACAGCATCTGGTGGGTGACGCGCACGCCGGTAACCGCATCGTCGTTGCTGACGACCACGGAGATTGAACGTTCGGAAGATCCCTGCGCGATTGCCACGATATTAATGTTCGCCCGGGCAAGCGCCGCAAAGAATTTTGCGGAAATGCCGCGTAGCGTACGCATGCCGTCGCCGACCACGGAGATGATCGCCAGGTGCTCCATAATCGCCAGCGGCTCAAGCAGGCCTTCTTTCAGCTCCAGATAAAACTCCTCTTCCATAGCGCGACGGGCGCGGGCGCAGTCACCCTGCGGCACGCAGAAGCTGATGCTGTATTCAGAAGAAGATTGCGTAATCAGCACCACGGAAATGCCGGCGCCGGACATCGCCGCGAAAACGCGGGCCGCCATGCCGACCATGCCTTTCATGCCCGGCCCCGAAACGTTGAACATCGCCATATTATTCAGGTTGGTGATGCCCTTAACCGGCAGTTCGTCCTCATCGCTTTCAGCCCCGATCAGGGTGCCCGGCGCCTGCGGGTTGCCGGTATTTTTGATAAGGCATGGGATCTGGAACTGGGCGATGGGGGTAATGGTGCGGGGATGAAGGACTTTGGCGCCGAAGTAGGACAGCTCCATGGCTTCCTGATACGACATCGATTTCAGTAGCCTGGCGTCGGGAACCTGTCTTGGGTCGCAGGTATAAACGCCGTCGACGTCGGTCCAGATTTCACAGCAGTCGGCGCGCAGGCAGGGCCGCCAGCACGGCAGCGGAATAATCGGAGCCGTTGCGGCCTAAGACCACAAGCTCCCCTTTTTCATTGCCGGCGGTAAAGCCCGCCATTAATACCATGTGGTCAGCCGGGATGCGGCTTGCGGCGATGCGGCGGGTGGATTCAGTAATATCAACGGTGGATTCGAGGTAATGGCCAATAGCGAGTAGTTTTTCGACCGGATCGATAACGGTAACCTTATGCCCGCGGGCTTCAAGGAGCGCGGCCATGATGGCGATAGAGAGCTTTTCGCCGCGGCAAATGATCGCCGCATTAATACTGTCCGGGCACTGCCCCAGCAGGCTGATGCCGTGCAGCACGTGTTTGAGCTGGGCGAACTCCTGTTCGACAAAGGCCTTAAGCCTGGCAAGCGGGAAGCCGGGCTGCGCTTCGGCAAGCCCGTTGAGCAGCTCGCTAAAAATACGCTCCGCGTCGCTGATGTTCGGCAGCGCATCCTGTCCACCGATGGTTTTTTCAATCATCGCCACCAGGTGATTAGTAATTTTTGCCGGGGCAGACAGCACGGTGGCCACCTGCCCCTGTTTGGCATTACTTTCCAGGATATCGGCAACGCGCAGGAACCGCTCCGCATTTGCCACTGACGTACCGCCGAATTTCAACACTCGCATTGGATATTACCCCTTGATTTTTAGTCGAAAAAAAAGCCCGCACTGTTCAGGTGCGGGCTTTTTTCGTTTTTCCTTTATGCGTCAGCCCGCACCGTTACCTGTGGTAATGGTGGTTGTAATAATTGTGGTCATTGGGCTGGTGCGAATCATGGATGTTGTGTGCTCTTAATCTGATTTACCTATATTGGTTAAAGTATCCGCCCTGCTAAGTCAATTTAATTTTGTTTTTAGCAAAGCGGACTTCCTGCAACCGTCACGCTGAAAAACGCAGCGAAAATGGCATAAACGCGCTGTTTAAACCGGGAGGCTACTTCCCGCTTTCACTGCCATCTATCGAATCCGCAGAATTATCAGCTGGCAGATTTATTTCGATATCGTGCAGCAAACGGTGCAGCATCGCGGTGTCTCGCTGCGTCAGCAGTCCTAAACGCTGCTGTAGCCAGTCGGCCATTTTCTGATCGTCCGCGACGTCAAGACGGCCGGTCAGCGCCGTTATGCGCAGGCGTAAGGCGCTTAATTGTTGAACATCCGCCCGCTGACTTTTTACCTGCGGCAGCTGCATCAGGGAAGAAAGCTGGTAGCAGTAGACCATCACCGCCTGGCCTAAATTCAGCGAGGGGTAATCCGCCGCCATAGGTACGCCGGTCAGCACGTCGGCCAGCTCCAGCTCTTCATTGGTCAGGCCGGAATCCTCGCGTCCAAAAACCAGCGCAGCGGTTCCCACCCATTCACGCTTCTCTTCCAGCAGCGGTATTAGCTCCTGCGGCGTCGCGTAGTAATGAAACCTGGCCCGGCTGCGGGCGGTAGTCGCAACGGTAAAATTTACGTCGTGCAGCGCAGCGGCGAGCGTCGGGAAATGCTGTGCGTTATCAAGGATATCTCCGGAGCCGTGCGCCACCCAGCGCGCTTCTGGTTTCAGGTGGGCGTCGCTTGCAACAATACGCAGCTCCGTAAAGCCCATAGTCTTCATGGCACGGGCGGCGGCGCCGACGTTTTCGGCTCTGGCAGGTGAAACCAGGATAATGGGTAAGCGCATCAAAACTCTCTTAAAAATCGTCAAATCCGGAAAAAACCGGCGGTAAAATGATAATGCGCGTCACAAATTTACTTTAATGCAACATTCGCCTGCGCAATATAAGTTATATAAACATAAATGAGATGCATAATTTTTCAGGCGCAAAAGCGTGAAAAACACGATATCTGGCTGTTAATTATAGATAAACAGCGCTGATTGTCATAAGTAAATCCAATCGGTTGGTTTTATGACGACTTACGCTTAATGGCGTTGATTATTAAAAAATTGTGACGCAGGCTAGCAATAGGCTACGATGATTTCATCAAACTGTTAACGTGCTACAATTGGAATTGATATATGTCAACGAAGCGTAGTTTTATCAGATGTCTGAAGCGGTCCTGCCTGTTATGTTGCTGTTAAAATGGTTAGGATAGCAGCCGTTTTTGACACCGTCGGGTCCAGAGGGAAAAGCGCCCACGACCAAGCTAATGATGTTGTTGACGTTGATGGAAAGTGCATCAAGAACGCAATTACGTACTTTAGTCACGTTTAGCCCGACATGTTAATTTATGGCATGTACCAGGCAGGTCAGGGACTTTTGTACTTCCTGTTTCGATTTAGTTGGCAATTTAGGTAGCGAACATGCAGACCCCGCACATTCTTATCGTCGAAGACGAGTTAGTAACACGCAACACGTTAAAAAGCATTTTTGAAGCTGAAGGCTACGATGTCTTTGAAGCGACAGATGGCGCAGAGATGCATCAAATCCTTTCAGATAATGACATCAACCTGGTCATTATGGATATCAACCTGCCGGGCAAAAACGGCCTGTTGCTGGCGCGTGAACTGCGCGAGCAAGCCAACGTGGCACTGATGTTCCTGACTGGCCCGCGATAACGAAGTTGATAAGATTCTCGGTCTTGAAATCGGCGCGGATGATTACATCACTAAACCTTTCAACCCGCGTGAACTGACTATTCGTGCCCGCAACCTGCTGTCCCGCACCATGAATCTGGGCGCGATCAGCGAAGAACGCCGTTCGGTTGAAAGCTACAAGTTCAACGGCTGGGAGCTGGATATCAACAGCCGTTCTCTGGTTAGCCCGAATGGCGAACAGTACAAGCTGCCGCGCAGTGAATTCCGCGCCATGCTGCACTTCTGTGAAAATCCAGGCAAGATTCAGTCACGCGCCGAGCTGCTGAAGAAAATGACCGGGCGTGAGCTCAAACCGCACGATCGTACCGTTGACGTCACCATCCGCCGTATTCGTAAACATTTCGAATCCACGCCGGATACTCCTGAAATCATCGCCACCATTCACGGCGAAGGTTACCGTTTCTGCGGCGATCTGCAGGAATAGTTCAGGCGGCCGGCGGCCAGTATTGCAAAAGGGCGGATTATCCGCCCTTTTCTTTTGTCCGGGTTAACGATCTACTTCCACAGCCGGAACCGCTGCGGATCCTGTTGAGCGCCCTTTTCGCGCGTCCCCTTTTTACCCATCCCATACCAGTCGAGATGACGGGTCAGCAGCCAGGCGGCGTTAAAGCCGAGATGCTCCGCAACCGCCAGCAACAGAAAATTTGCGCGGCCATCTCGTTTAATTCGAACCGGCCAATCTGCTGGACGTCGCCCGCCTGAAGCAGCCGTTGCTTCTGCAGGCGGCGCAGCACCGGCAATCCGCGCTCGAAACCCCGCACCCTGAACCCTTCCTGCTGCAGCGTATAGATAAGCGTATCGGCGATGCTGGCTTCATCTTCGACTAGCCAGAGGGTGGTCTCGCCCATCTTTTGCTTCCCGTTAATGCCACGGCATAATCGGCACGGCGCTCAGCGCATTCTTCGGTGAGCCCTCGACCACTTTGTCGGAGTAGGGCCAGGTACGCCAGGGCATTACGTTTCGCATCGTAAAAACGCACCACCTGCAGCTTTTTAAAGACCAGCGAGGTGCGCTTCTGGAACACCACTTCTCCCTGCGACTTGCCGGTTTTAATTTTCTCGCTGAGCTCAACCGGCCCAACCTGCTGGCAGGAAATGGCCGCATCCGCCGTATCTTCGGCCAGCCCCAGCCCGCCCTTGATGCCGCCCGTTTTGGCCCGGCTAATGTAGCAGGTGACGTTTTTAACATCCGGATCGTCAAAGGCCTCGACGACGATTTTATGATCCGGCCCAAACACCTTAAACACCGTATCCACCGAACCGATTTGTTCCGCAAAAACGCTCTGGGAGAGCATCGCTACCGCAGCCGCTGCGGCTAAAACTTTGTATTTCATATTGTTACCATTAATAAAGATTACCCCGGTTGACTATTCAGCCTTTGGGGAAAAAGTCGTTTAATATCACGTTATTAATAAAATCATACGTGGGACACGCTGATTTTGGCACAGGTTGCTAAAAAAAACTCTCCATGCCAGAAGAACAAAAAGTGCTATTATCCGGCCATAATTTCGGCATTCGCTGTGTCAGGATGAGGATATTTTATGGATCAGGCTGCGATCATTCGCGATCTGCTTACCTGGCTGGAAAGCCATCTGGATCAGCCACTTGCGCTGGATAACGTTGCGGCAAAAGCAGGCTATTCCAAGTGGCATCTACAAAGGATGTTTAAAGACGTAACGGGGCAGGCAATCGGCGCCTATATTCGTGCCCGTCGCTTATCTAAATCCGCCGTCGCGCTGCGTCTTACCGCTCGTCCTATTCTTGATATTGCCCTTCAGTATCGCTTTGATTCGCAACAGACGTTTACCCGCGCCTTTAAAAAACAGTTCGCCCAGACGCCGGCGTTATATCGCCGATCGCCGGACTGGAGCGCTTTTGGCATGTGTCCGCCGCTGCGTTCAGGAGAATTTACGCCGCCGCAGGCGCACTTTATTACCCTGCCGGAAACGCACCTGGTCGGCGTCACCCAAAGCTACAGCTGCACGCTTGAACAGATCTCCGATTTCCGCAACGAGATGCGGATTCAGTTCTGGACCCAGTTCCTTGGCAATGCGCCTACGCTTCCTCGCGTGCTGTACGGCCTGCACGAGCCGCGTCCGAGCATCGAGAAAGACGACGAGCAGGAGGTGTTCTACACCACGGCGCTGACGCCGGAGATGGCCAACGGCTTCCTGCCGGATTCGCATCCGGTTACGCTTGAAGGCGGCGATTACGTCCAGTTTAACTATGAAGGGCCGGGCACGGGGCTGCAGGACTTTATTCTGACCGTCTATGGCACCTGCATGCCGTCGCTCAACCTGACCCGCCGTAAAGGCCAGGACATCGAGCGCTTCTTCCCGCAGGAAGAAGCCCGGGTGGAAGGCAGGCCGCGGCAAATCCGCTGTGAATATCTAATTCCGGTACGACGTTAACGCTGCAGTTCGTCTAACGCAGGGGCATCTAAATGCGAGATGTCGCCTGCCGTTTCCACCACCCAGCCTGGCGCAAGCCACGGGCTTTCCTGATGATCGACGCGCGAAATAGAACAGTTTCGCAAACGCAAACGGCGTTCTGCCCAGGCCGGCAGGCCCAGAATCGTGCTGACCAGGCAACCCAGCGCCATGCCGTGGCTCACCAGCAGCGGACGGCTTCCCGCGGGCAGGTCGCGGCAGGCGTTAAGCGCCGCGTGCATGCGTTCGCTCATTTCCAGCATCGACTCCCCTTCGGGAATGCGGCCGTCCGGCGTGCCGTTTACCAGCAGACGACGCCAGCCCTCTTCCTCTTCGCTCAGGGTATCCAGATGGCGGCGTTCGAGCACGCCCATATCCAGTTCACGCAGGCGCGCATCAAGAGTGACATCGCACCCGCAAGCCTGCGCAATAATCTCTGCCGTACGACGCGTACGCCCTAAATCGCTGGCGATAACGTGAGTAATGCCAAGGGCCTTCACGCGTTCGGCCACCTGCCATGCCTGACGCTCCCCTTTTTCAGTCAGCGCGCTGTCTGACTGGCCCTGAATGCGGCGCTCCGCATTCCACTGCGTTTCACCATGGCGAACAAGGTATACCTGTAACATGCGTTTTATCCGTTATACTGCTGCAACAAAAATCTTCAGAGTTTCAGTGATTATGTACCATGTCGTCTGCGCCACAACTAATCCTGCCAAAATTCAGGCTATTCTGCAGGCATTTGACGAAATCTATGGCGAGGGATCCTGCCATATTGAGTCCGTGGCCGTCGAGAGCGGCGTGCCGGAACAGCCCTTCGGAAACAGTGAAACGCGAACTGGCGCACGATGCCGCGTGATAAACGCGCGCCGGCTTCGGCCCGCGGCGGATTTTTGGGTGGCGATAGAAGCCGGCATTGATGAGGGCAGCACGTTCAGCTGGGTGGTTATCGAAAACCGCGGTACGCGTGGCGAAGCGCGTTCGGCCACGCTGCCGTTGCCGGAAGTGATTCTGGAGAAGGTAAAAGCGGGCGAGGCGCTGGGCCCGGTGATGTCGGCCTATACGGGCATCGACAAAATCGGCCGCAAAGAAGGCGCGATTGGCGTATTTACCGCCGGCAAGCTCACGCGCAGCAGCGTTTATCACCAGGCGGTAATATTAGCTTTGAGCCCGTTCCACAACGAGATTTACCGCTAGCCGCCCTTGCCTAGCAGCTCCTGCTCCAGCCACTGGCAAAGCTCGGGCGGAGCGGATTTCAGGCTGTTGGAACCGCGCGTAATAGTGGCAATGCCCGCGCCAAGCTCGTTTTTTAGCTCGCGCTGGCTCATTTCCCCCTTTAGCAACTCTTCAATGATTCTGACGCGGGTGCCCAAAGCGGCACGTTCATCCGGCGTAAGCAGCAGGGCTAAAAGCGGCAGATGAAGCTGCTTATCAAAAGATTTTTGCAGCAAATCCACAAAGCGAAGCCATTCCTGATTGCTTTGCTCGGCCTGCGCCGCCGAGTATTGAGAGAGCTGGGTCATGTTATGCCACCATACTATTTAACTAGTACAGCAGCATAACATAAACTCCCGCAACTCAATAACGGCGTCGCCACTCGGCGTCGGTCAATAGCGGCGCCGATTTGCCCATGAAATACTTATAGTAGGCGTCATAGGCCAGCACGTTTTTCACATAGCCGCGCGTTTCGGAGAACGGAATACTTTCCACAAAGGCGACCGCATCGATGCGCCCCGCGCTGTTGCCAAGCCAGGTTCTGACCCGTCCGGGCCCGGCGTTATACGCCGCCGATGAGAAAATACGGTTGTTCTCAAACTGCTGATACACCGACTCTAAATACGTGGTGCCGATATTGATATTCGTATCGGGATCGAGCAGCTGGCCGGGGCTTGAGTAGCCCGCGATGCCAAATTTTTGCGCCGTATGGGCCGCCGTCGCCGGCATCACCTGCATCAGGCCGCTCGCTCCCACAGGCGAGCGCACTTTCGGGTTCCAGGCGCTTTCCTGCCGGGCAATGGCCATCGCGTAGCTTTGCGAAATATCCTTGCCGCTGACATAGCGCGCAAAAGTCTCTTTGTAGGCCAGCGGGAAACGCTCTTCGAGGTGATCCCACAGCTTGCCCGCGATCGTCGCCTGAACGCTCAGATCCCACCAGTTTTGATCGAATGCGTAACGCGCCAGCCCTTCCTGCTCGGGTTTGCTGCGGCTGGTTATCAGATTCGCCCATTCGCTGCGGGCGGTGTTATCCATATTCCAGTACATCAGCTCGCGCACGCGCGCCATTTCAGGCCCCTGCACCAGCGCCGGGTTCACCGCCACGGCTTTATCCACGCGCAGCGGATAATCTTCGCCCAGACGCTGGGCTGCGATCATCGGGTAAAAACCGCGCTGCTGCATCAGGGAACGAAGGATCTCTTTCGCTTCGTCTTCGCGCCCGCGCTCAAGCAGCAGGTCGGCCTGCCAGTACCGCCATTCGTCTTTTTCTTTGGCGTCCATCGGCAGGCGCGCAAGCCAGGTGTTCAGCCCGGCGCGATCCCCTGCGCCCAGCGCCATGCGCACGCGGCGCTCGATAAGCGAGGTCGACTGCGAGCGCATAATCACGTCGTCGCGCCAGCTGGCCTGCTCAGAGGTGATATCGTTGCCCATCAATAGCCAGGCCACGGTCTCTTTCAGCTGCTGGGCCTGGTCTTCGTTCAGCTGCTGGGCCTGCACCAGCGACGGGATCATCAGCCGGGCGTTTTCCGCGTCCTGACGCGCAATGCGGGTAAAGGCTACCGCAGCCGCCTGGCGCGTAAAATCCGTCGCCCCGACGGTACGGGCAAAAGTGAGCACCGTATTGGGATCGTTTTGCAGGCTGATAAGCGAGCTGGCAATCGTCTGGTAATCCGCCGGCATCTGGTTTGCCAGATTCGTCACCAGCGAAGCATTGCCCTCTTTCATCGCCAGACGAATACGCTCCAGATACGCCAGCGGATCCTGCGTCCCGGATGAACGCCAGGCCGAGAACAGGCGATCGCAGCTCGCAGGCAGGTTCTTGCCGCTCAGCCACAGCTCTTTCGCCCCGCTCCAGGCGGCATCGGCCTGTCCGGTGTTCCACTTCGCGTAGTAGTAATTACATTTAGCTTCCGTCGTGCCCGGCGGCTCCGGGCTGAAGGCCAGCAGCCCGCGCCAGTCTTCGCGGCGCGCCAGTTCGTTTACAAAGCGGGATTTCAGCGCGCGCGCTGGAGGCAGCGTAGGATTGGCCTGGATAAACTGGCTGACGGCCACCGTCGGCTCGTTCATTAAATCATCGGTGAGCAGGCGATACTGCAGATAAGGATAGAGCGGGTAATCCTGCAAACCGGGCAGCATCTGCTGCACCACGTCCATTTGCCTGTTGTCCCACGCCTGTTTGATTTGTGCATAGCGGCTGCGTTGCTCATCGAGCGAATCGGCCCGAGCCACACCGGCGATTGTGGCCAGGCAAACGCCTGCGGCCAGCATACGCCACACAACCTGTCTGGATTTCCCCACAAGTTCTCCTCACATTCTCAAGGCGGCATCATGCCACCACGTTATCTTCATGCTAACCAGGGGGCGCCCGTTGCGCCACGCCCGTTGCAGATATTTTGCCAATAAACGCTTTAAGGCCGCTTTGGGTAACACAACCCGAGCGCCCTGCTGGGATTAGCTGCTGAAAACGGCTACACTTCGCCACTGATACGCTACCCTTAAATCACGAAAAAGAGGCGAAGTCGCACTGTGGCTCAATTCGTTTATACCATGCATCGTGTCGGCAAAGTCGTTCCGCCGAAACGTCATATTCTCAAAAATATCTCGCTCAGTTTCTTCCCTGGCGCCAAGATCGGCGTGCTGGGTCTGAACGGTGCCGGTAAATCCACTCTGCTGCGCATCATGGCCGGCATCGATACCGAAATTGAAGGCGAAGCCCGTCCGCAGCCCGGTCTGAAAATCGGTTATCTGCCTCAGGAACCGCAGCTCAACCTTGAGCACACGGTTCGTGAGTCCGTTGAAGAAGCCGTTTCCGAAGTGGTCAACGCCCTGAAAGGCCTGGATGAAGTGTACGCGCTGTACGCCGAACCGGATGCCGACTTCGATAAGCTCGCGGCCCAGCAAGGCAAGTTTGAAGAAATCATCCAGGCGCACGACGGCCATAACCTGAACGTGCAGCTTGAGCGCGCGGCCGACGCGCTGCGCCTGCCGGACTGGGATGCGAAAATCGCTAACCTCTCCGGTGGTGAACGCCGCCGCGTGGCGCTGTGCCGTCTGCTGCTCGAAAAACCGGATATGCTGCTGCTCGACGAACCGACCAACCACCTGGATGCGGAATCCGTGGCCTGGCTGGAACGCTTCCTGCACGACTTCGAAGGCACCGTTGTGGCGATTACCCACGACCGTTACTTCCTTGATAACGTCGCGGGCTGGATTCTGGAACTGGACCGCGGCGAAGGCATCCCGTGGGAAGGCAACTACTCCTCCTGGCTTGAGCAGAAAGACCAGCGTCTGGCGCAGGAAGCCTCTCAGGAAGCGGCCCGCCGTAAGTCCATCGAGAAAGAGCTGGAGTGGGTGCGCCAGGGCGCGAAAGGCCGTCAGTCGAAAGGCAAGGCGCGTCTGGCCCGCTTTGAAGAGCTCAACAATACCGAATACCAGAAACGTAACGAAACCAACGAACTGTTTATTCCACCGGGCGCGCGCCTGGGCGATAAGGTCGTTGAGGTTACCAACCTGCGTAAGTCCTACGGCGACCGCGTGCTGATTGACGATCTGTCCTTCTCCGTGCCGAAAGGCGCGATTGTCGGCATCATCGGCCCGAACGGCGCGGGTAAATCCACCCTGTTCCGCATGATGTCCGGTCAGGAACAGCCTGACAGCGGCACCATTGAGCTGGGCGAAACCGTGAAGCTGGCCTCCGTCGATCAGTTCCGTGACTCGATGGACAACAGCAAAACCGTGTGGGAAGAAGTCTCCGGCGGCCAGGATATCATGCGTATCGGCAACACCGAGATGCCAAGCCGCGCCTACGTCGGCCGCTTTAACTTCAAAGGCGTCGACCAGGGCAAACGCGTAGGCGAGCTGTCCGGCGGTGAGCGCGGTCGTCTGCACCTGGCGAAGCTGCTGCAGGTGGGCGGCAACATGCTGCTGCTCGATGAACCAACCAACGACCTGGATATTGAAACCCTGCGCGCGCTGGAAAACGCCCTGCTGGAGTTCCCGGGCTGCGCGATGGTTATCTCCCACGACCGTTGGTTCCTGGACCGTATCGCCACCCACATTCTGGATTACCAGGATGAGGGCAAGGTTGAATTCTTCGAAGGTAACTTTACCGAATACGAAGAGTACAAAAAACGCACCCTCGGCGCGGATGCGCTGGAGCCTAAGCGTATCAAGTACAAACGTATTGCCAGGTAAAGAAAACGGGGCGCACAGAGCGCCCCGTTTTTTTAAGCAAACAGGCTACCCCTGCTCGCCAATCATATCCTTTACCAGCTCAACGCAGCGCAGGAAGCGGGAGTCATAATCTGACTCTTCAACGTGCACGTAGCTGATATTGTTCTCTTCAAGCATCGAGACCAAAAGATTCTGGAAGGACTTTCTGTCCGCGTCGCTGCCAAGGCTTCTGAGCCCGTCGGCTACCCACGGCGTGTTGTTTTCCAGCAGGATAACCAGGTCGAAGCGGTATTCATCGATAAGCGCCTGCACGAACGGATGCTCCCGCCCTTCGTACTTTTTGCAAAAGGCCTGGGTGGTAACGAAGTCGGTATCGATAAAGGCCACTTTATTGGCGTACTTCACCGCAAAATCCACGTACTGGGCGTGACCGATGGCAATCTTGTCGTAGTCGGAATACTGCAGCGCCATCTCATCGCCGCCGAGGTGCGAAAACACATAATCCCGCCCGTACTCCCAGGCGCTGGTGGTGTTGAAGATGTTGGCGAGCTTGTTCACCATCCACGACTTGCCGCTCGACTCCCCGCCCAGAATCGCCACGGTTCTGACGAAGAACGGTTTCACCTCGGTCGGGATGTACTCCCAGTAGCGGAACGGGTTTTCGCGAATCTGCCCGCCGCTGATATTCATAAAGGTCCGTTTCGGATCGATAAGCACCGTTTCGATGCCGAGCTGCTCGGTAAACCGCGGCGCGTCGCTCTCTTCCGAGGTGTAGATGCGGTCGGCGTTGATGCCTTTGCTTTCCATAAAGGCTTTAATACCGCGGCTCCAGACGTCCCAGCCGTGCGGGTACGGCTCCATCCCCTCTTCGTTAAACGAATGAATACGGATGTTTTTTTGATATTTGAAGGTCTGCAGCAGCCAGCGCAAACGGTCGCCGGTGGTGGGCTGTTGCGACATGGCGCTGTCTTCAAACAGCAGCCGGTCGCGGGTTTCGTCATAGCCCATGATGATATGCAGCTCATCGACCTGGCTTGCGGCGCGCTGGATTAAATAGATATGGCCGGTATGCAGCGGGTAAAACTTCCCGAACACCACGCCTACTTTTTTCTCGCGCCTTGGGAATTCAAGGCCGAGAAAACGGTGCAGCGCTTCGAGCTTCTGGGCGCTCGGGCTTTTAATTTTGGCGTTCAGTAACTGGCTAAGATAGCCCTTGGTCATGCCGCAGGCTTCTGCGACCTGCTGCAGCGTCACGCTCTGCTGGCGAATAGCGGTCTTCAGGTACTCGAAAGACGACATGCTGCCTGCCTCTTGCAAAAATGGGCGAATAATCAATTATAAGTCGTCAAAGACCGTCAGCGCATCCGAGAGTTTTTTCACGCCGAAGACCTGCATCCCTTCCGGCAGCTTTTTCGGCACGTTAGCCTGCGGAACAATCGCACGCTTAAAGCCGTGTTTCGCCGCCTCGGAGATACGTTCCTGGCCGCTTGGCACCGGGCGAATTTCGCCCGCGAGCCCCACTTCGCCAAAGACCACTAAATCCTGCGGCAGCGCCCTGTTCCGCAGGCTGGAAACCATCGCCAGCAGCAGCGCCAGGTCGGCGCTGGTTTCGGTGACCTTCACGCCGCCCACGACGTTGACGAAGACGTCCTGATCCGCCATTTGCAGCCCGCCGTGGCGGTGCAGCACCGCCAGCAGAATCGCAAGGCGGTTCTGCTCGAGACCAACGGCCACGCGGCGCGGGTTGGACATCATCGACTGATCCACCAGCGCCTGAATTTCTACCAGCAGCGGGCGCGTGCCTTCCCAGACCACCATCACCGAGCTTCCCGGCGTGATTTCATCGCCGCGGCTTAAAAAGATAGCGGAAGGGTTGCTGACTTCGCGCAGGCCCTTGTTCCGTCATGGCGAACACGCCCAGCTCGTTAACCGCGCCAAAGCGGTTTTTATGGCTGCGCAGGGTGCGAAAGCGCGAATCGGCGTCGCCATCGAGCATCACCGAACAGTCAATGCAGTGCTCGAGCACTTTGGGCCCGGCAAGGGAGCCGTCTTTGGTGACGTGGCCGACCATAATAATGGCCACGCCGCGCGTCTTGGCAAAGCGCGTAAGGTATGCGGCAGATTCACGCACCTGCGCCACGCTGCCCGGCGAAGACTGCACGTCCGCCATGTGCATCACCTGGATGGAGTCGATAACCATCAGCTTCGGCGCTTCCTCTTCGGCAATCATGCAGATTTGCTCGATGCCGGTTTCCGAAAGCATATTCAGGTTGGCGGTGGGCAGCCCTAAGCGGTGGGCGCGCATGGCGACCTGCTGTAAAGACTCTTCGCCGGTGACGTACAGGGTTTTCATCTGCTCGCTGAGTTTGCACAACGTTTGCAGCAGCAAAGTTGATTTACCGGCGCCCGGGTTGCCGCCAATCAGAATGGCGCTGCCCGGCACGACGCCGCCGCCCAGCACGCGGTCGAACTCTTTAAAGCCGGTTGAGAAACGCGGCAGCTCTTCGAGGCTGATGTCAGAGAGCTTTTGAACCCGGCTTGCTCCGGCGCTGCCCGCATAGCCGGACAAGCGTTCGTTGCGCGCGACGGTTGGCGAGGCGGCGATGCGCACTTCCGTGATGGTATTCCATGCATGGCAGGCGCTGCACTGCCCCTGCCAGCGCGGATAATCCGCACCACATTCATTACAGACAAATGCGCGTTTTGGAGCTTTCGCCACCTTAATACCTCTTAACGTTCTTCCTGGATAAGACTGCCGGACAGAATACAGAATACGCCCATCAGGTCGGCATGGCGGATAGTGATTTCTGTTTTTTCGTTTACTTTCGGCTTGGCATGGTAAGCAATGCCCAGCCCGGCGGCCTGAATCATGGGTAAATCATTAGCCCCGTCGCCAATGGCAACGGTCTGCTCGACGGGAATGTCATATTTGATTGCCAGCTGCTTTAGCGTCTCGGCCTTAAACTGCGCATCGACTATCTGGCCGATAACCTCGCCGGTCAGCTTGCCGTCGCGAATTTCCAGCTCGTTTGCCACCACGGCGGTAAGATGCAGCCTGTCGCGCAGGTGTTCCGCAAAGAAGGTGAAGCCGCCGGAGGCGATGGCGACTTTCCAGCCGAGAGACTCAAGCTTTAGCACCAGCGACGTCAGGCCCGGCATCAGCGGAAGATCGTTAAGCACCTGGCGCAAAATCGATGCGTCCGCCCCTTTCAGGGTGCCCACGCGTTGTTTCAGGCTGGCGGTAAAATCCAGCTCGCCACGCATGGCGCGTTCGGTCACCTCCGCCACCAGCTCGCCCGTCCCGGCGAGTTTAGCAATCTCATCAATGCATTCGATTTGAATCGCGGTGGAGTCCATATCCATCACCAGCAGGCCCGGCGTGCGCAGGTGGGGGATTTTGCCCAGCGGGGCGACGTCCAGACCGGCCTCGTGAGCAAGCTTCGTCGCTCTTGGGGTTAACGAACCCGCGAGGCGGATAACCTGATAATCTTCCACGCACCAGGCGGTCACGATCACCATCGCGGCGCCCAGCTTGCGCTGGTAGCGGTTAAGGCACGCCTTATCGAGATTCCGGCCATACAGGAGCCAGCCGCTGCGGGCCCGCGCGATAATCCAGCGGCATGACTTCATCACCGCTTAACGATAATGGCAATCCAGGCCAGAGGGCAACATCGTTGGGCAAGTCGCACCAGGTCAAACTATTTGGCATTACAGCTCCTGAAAAAAGATAAAGGCCGGTACAAAACAACGCATGAGGCTACCCTGTCCACGCCGCTTCTGGCAACATTAAAGTAAGCAATTTTCCGAAGGTGCATTATGGCTCGTGCAAAAATGAAATTCAGGCTGCATCGCGCAGTGATTGTTCTCATCTGCCTCGCACTTTTGGTCGCGCTGATGCAGGGCGCGTCCTGGTTTAGCCAGGGACACCAGCAGGCCCGCAACGTGCAGCTTGAAGAGCTGGCCCGCACGCTGGCGCGCCAGGTCAGCTACAGCCTGATTCCCCTGATGAAATCTGAAAACCCGGATGAAAAACGCATCGGTACCCTGCTGGCTTTGCTCACCCGCGACAGCCGGATCCTTGACGCAGGCGTCTATAACGACGAAGGCGATCAGGTGGCAAGGGCGGGCGAAGGCATAGACGTCCGCGACCGCCTGGCGTTAGACGGCAAAAAAGCGGGCAGCTATTTTAACCAGCAGATCGTCGAGCCGATTGTCGAAAAAGACAGCCCCATCGGCTATCTGCGCATCACGCTTGATACCCACAGCCTGCCCACGGAAGCCAAACAGGTGGATAACACCACCAATATTCTGCGCCTGATGATGCTGCTGGCGCTGGCGATCGGCATAGTGCTGACCCGCACGCTGCTGCAGGGCAAGCGCACCCGCTGGCAGCAGTCACCCTTTCTTCTTACCGCCAATACCGAGGTGAAAGAAGATGAAGAAAAGGATTCCTGATATGTCCAGGCTACGCCTGCTTATTTCCGACTCGCACGATCCCTGGTTCAACCTGGCGGTAGAAGAGTGCATTTTCCGCCAGATGCCCGCCACCCAGCGGGTGCTCTTTTTATGGCGTAACGCCGATACGGTGGTGATCGGCCGGGCGCAGAATCCGTGGAAAGAGTGCAACACCCGGCGCATGGAGGAGGACAACGTGCGGCTGGCAAGGCGCAGCAGCGGCGGCGGCGCGGTGTTCCACGACCTGGGCAACACCTGCTTTACCTTTATGGCCGGAAAGCCGGAATACGATAAAAGCGTGTCGACGGCCATCGTCGTCAACGCGCTGAATTCGCTGGGCGTTCACGCCGAAGCGTCCGGGCGAAACGATCTGGAAGTGATGACCGCGCAAGGCGCGCGCAAGGTATCGGGCTCGGCCTATAAAGAAACCATGGATCGCGGATTTCACCACGGCACGCTGCTGCTAAATGCAGATTTGAGCCGCCTTGCGAACTACCTCAATCCGGACCCGAAAAAACTTCAGGCCAAAGGCATCACCTCCGTTCGCGGGCGCGTAGCCAATCTGGGCGACCTGCTGCCGGGCCTGACCTATGAAGATATTTTTGCGGCGCTGCGCGAAGCCTTCTTCGACTACTACGCGCAGCGCGTTGAGGCCGAGCATATCTCGCCGGAAGCCCTGCCGGATTTACCGGCCTTCGCCGAAACCTTTGCCCGCCAGAGCAGCTGGGAGTGGAATTTTGGCCAGGCGCCCGCCTTCAGCCACCTGCTGGATCAACGATTTACCTGGGGCGGCATCGAGCTGCATTTCGACGTTGAGAAAGGCCATATTACCCGCACGCAGATTTTTACCGACAGCCTGAACCCGGCACCGCTGGAGGCACTGGCGTCACGCTTGCAGGGCTGTTTGTATCGCTCTGACGTGCTTGCGCAGGAGTGTGATGCGCTGTTGGGGGATTTCCCGGAGCAGGAAAACGAGTTGCGGGAGCTGTCGGCATGGATTGCGGGGGCGGTACGTTAATTGCCGGATGGCGGCTTGCGTCTTCGCCGGCCTGCCAAACCGTAGGCCCGGTAAGCAAAGCGCCACCGGGCACAGCACAGAATTACTCTTTATCACCCAGCAATACGGATTCAAGCGCGATCTTGATCATATCGTTGAAGGTGGTCTGGCGTTCCGCCGCCGTGGTCTGCTCGTGGGTACGGATATGGTCGGAAACGGTGCAGATGGTCAGGGCTTTCGCACCGTATTCCGCCGCCACGCCGTAGATACCCGCCGCTTCCATTTCCACGCCCAGGATGCCGTATTTTTCCATCACGTCGAACATTTGCGGGTCCGGCGTGTAGAACAGATCGGCGGAGAAGATGTTGCCTACGCGAGCTTCCACGCCCAGCGCTTTCGCCGCGTCAACCGCGTTACGCACCATATCGAAGTCCGCGATGGCCGCAAAGTCATGGTCTTTGAAACGCAGGCGGTTCACCTTGGAATCAGTGCAGGCGCCCATGCCGATAACCACGTCGCGCAGCTTCACGTCGGCACGAACCGCGCCGCAGGAGCCCACGCGAATGATTTTCTTCACGCCGAAATCGGTAATCAGCTCTTTGGTGTAGATAGAGCAGGACGGGATACCCATGCCGTGGCCCATGACGGACACCTTACGGCCTTTATAAGTCCCGGTGTAGCCCAACATGCCACGCACGTTGTTCACTTCGCGCACGTCTTCGAAGAAAGTCTCGGCGATGTGTTTAGCGCGCAGCGGGTCGCCCGGCATCAGCACGACGTCTGCGAAATCACCCATTTCTGCGTTAATGTGTGGCGTTGCCATCTTTTTATTCCTTGATTTGAAGAGGTAAACGTTCGGGCGGAGGCTGTCCGCCCGACGAAATCACAGCATATTTTTGCCGTAGTCCATGTCGCTCAGGCCGAAGTAGGCCGCCACGGTCTGGCCGATATCCGCGAAGGTTTCACGGTGGGCCACGGGAGCCGGCTTTTACTTTCGGGCCGTAAATCAGCACCGGAATATGCTCGCGGGTATGGTCGGTGCCTTTCCAGGTCGGGTCGCAGCCGTGGTCCGCGGTGAGGATCAGAATATCATCCTCTTTAAGCAGCTCCATCAGCTCCGGCAGGCGGCGGTCAAAGAGCTCAAGACCTGCGGCGTAGCCCGCCACGTCGCGGCGGTGGCCCCAGGAGGAGTCGAAATCAACGAAGTTGGTGAACACGATGGTTTCATCGCCCGCTTCTTTCATCTCTTTGATGGTGGCGTCGAACAGCGCGTCCAGACCGGTCGCCTTCACTTTTTTGGTGATGCCGACGTGGGCATAGATATCCGCGATTTTACCCACGGAAACCACCTGGCCGTTTTTCTCTTCGACCAGTTTTTTCAGCACCGTCGGCGCCGGCGGCTCAACGGCCAGGTCGTGACGGTTACCGGTACGCTGGAAGTTACCCGGCTTGTCGCCGATAAACGGACGAGCGATAACGCGACCGATGTTGTAGCCGCCTTCGGTCAGCTCCTCGCGCGCGATTTCGCACAGCTCATAGAGCTTATCCAGGCCGTAGGTTTCTTCGTGGCAGGCAATCTGGAATACGGAGTCCGCGGAGGTATAGAAAATCGGCTTGCCGGTTTTCATATGCTCTTCGCCCAGCTCATCCAGAATCACCGTACCGGAAGAATGGCAGTTGCCGAGGTAGCCCGGCAGGTTCGCGCGCTCAACCAGCTTATCCAGCAGTTCCTGCGGGAAGCTGTTTTGCGTGTCTGAGAAGTAGCCCCAGTCGAACAGCACCGGCACGCCGGCGATTTCCCAGTGGCCCGACGGCGTGTCTTTGCCGGAAGAGAGCTCATGAGCCCAGCCGTAAGCGCCGATAACCTCGGCGTTGCCGTCCATGCCCGCCGGAATTTTACCGGTAGAGCCTTCCGCGGCTTTAACCAGCCCCAGACGAGTCAGGTTCGGCAGATGCAGCGGCCCTTTACGACCCTGATCCGCTTCGCCTTTTGCACAGGCTTGCGCAATGTGCCCGAATGTGTCGGAGCCAACGTCGCCGAAGCGTTCAGCGTCTTCAGTCGCGCCGATGCCGAAAGAGTCCAGCACCATAATAAATGCACGTTTCATAATTTCTCCTGCGTCTATGCGCCAGAAACGCCCGTGGACGTTTCAAAAAGTGATCGGATCAGTATGCCATTTATTGACTAATTCTGCGATAAACGACCGGCGTTTGCGTCGGCTGGCTATCGTTAACTTTGATTGCCGCTTTTACCGCGCGCGCCGCTTCCTGCCACTGTTCTTCGCTTGCGGCATGAATCACCGCCAGCGGACGAGAGGTGTCCACGCTGTCGCCCAGGCGGGCCATATCGGTAAAGCCCACGCTGTAGTCGATGGTATCGGAAGCCTGACGGCGGCCGCCGCCCATAGAAACCACCGCCATGCCTAATGCGCGGGTGTCCATTTCGTTCACGAAACCAGCGCGTTCGGCGTAAACCGCTTTACTGAGGACGGCGGTCGGCAGATATTTTGCGTAGTTTTCCACAAAGTCGGCCGGGCCTTTTTGCGCCGCAACCATGCGGCCGAACACTTCCGCCGCTTTACCGTTATCCAGCACGGCCTGAAGCTTAGCGCGAGCGTCCGCCTCGTCTTTAGCAAGCTTGCCGGAAAGCAGCATTTCCACACAAAGCGCCATGGTCACTTCCAGCAGGCGCGGGTTGCGGTATTCACCGGTGAGGAACTGCACCGCTTCGCGCACTTCTACCGCGTTGCCCGCGCTTGAAGCCAGCACCTGGTTCATATCGGTCAGCAGGGCGGTGGTTTTAACGCCCGCGCCGTTGGCCACGCCGACGATCGCTTCCGCCAGCTCGGCGGACAGCTCGTAGGTCGGCATAAAGGCGCCGCTGCCGACTTTGACGTCCATCACCAGCGCGTCCAGCCCTTCGGCCAGTTTCTTCGCAAGGATTGAGCCGGTGATCAGCGGGATGGAGTCCACGGTCGCGGTAATGTCGCGCGTGGCGTAGAAACGCTTATCCGCAGGCGCCAGCGAGTTGGTCTGGCCGATAATCGCCACGCCGACGTTTTTAATGATGTCGCGGAAGCGGTTATCGTCAGGGAAAATGTCAAAGCCCGGAATCGCTTCGAGCTTATCGAGCGTGCCGCCGGTGTGGCCCAGACCGCGGCCGGAGATCATCGGGATATAGCCGCCGCACGCCGCCACCATCGGGCCGAGCATCAGCGAAGTCACGTCGCCCACGCCGCCGGTGGAGTGTTTATCCACAATCGGGCCGTTGAGATTAAGGCTCTTCCAGTCCAGAACGGTTCCTGAATCTCGCATCGCCATCGTCAGCGACACGCGTTCCGGCATGGTCATATCATGGAAGAAGATGGTCATCGCCAGCGCGGCAATCTGTCCTTCGGAAACGGTATTGTCGCGAATGCCGTTAATAAAGAAACGGATCTCTTCGTCGCTTAACGGCAGGCCATCACGTTTTTTACGAATAATTTCTTGAGCGAGAAACAAGGTAACCCCCTGAATATATCAGGTAAATGCGGCGGTGAACCCGCCGCAGGAAGAGATTAATAGCTGCTGGCGCTTTTGCCGTCGCCGTGACCCAGCGCTTTTAACAGGCTGGCAAGGAGGCTGGAAGCGCCAAAGCGGTAGTGGCGGGAATCCGCCCAGTCAGCGCCAAAAAGCTCGTCGGCGATGGACAGGAACAGCGCCGCGTCTTCAGCGCTGCGCACGCCGCCCGCCGGTTTGAAACCAACGGTTTTTTCCACGCCCATATCACGAATAACTTCCAACATGATGCGTGCGCTTTCAGGCGTCGCGTTGACAGGCACTTTGCCGGTAGAGGTTTTGATGAAGTCCGCGCCGGCTTTGATAGAGATTTCAGAAGCTTTACGAATCAGCGCCTCTTCTTTCAGCTCGCCGGTTTCGATGATAACTTTCAACAGAACGTTTGCCGCGGCGCAGGCTTCTTTACAGGCTTTCACCAGATCGAAACCAACCTGCTCGTTGCCGGCAATCAGCGCGCGGTACGGGAACACCACGTCCACTTCGTCCGCGCCATAAGCGATGGCCGCGCGGGTTTCGGCCAGCGCGATTTCAATGTCGTCGTTGCCGTGCGGGAAGTTGGTGACGGTAGCGATACGGATATCCGGCGTGCCCTGCTCTTTAAGCGTTTTGCGCGCAATCGGAATAAAACGTGGGTAGATGCAGATCGCCGCGGTGTTGCCTACCGGGGTTTTCGCCTGATGGCAAAGCGCGATGACTTTTTCGTTAGTGTCATCGTCATTCAGGGTGGTCAGATCCATCAGTTTCAGCGCGCGCAGGCTGCTTGCAGTTAAATCGGTCATAACTCTCTCCAACAAAAGATACAGAAGTCTCAGGCTTTCGAAACTCAACACGTTGGAGCGGACTTGGTTCCATGAAGAGGAGAGGCGACGCTTATCGCCATCACGTTGAGATCCTTCTCACCGCACATTGCCGGTAGCAATGTTATAATTCTAACACTCACTACCATGGCAATTTTGTGTATTGCTTCACAAAAGCCAAAGGCGGGGTTACATGCTTGCCACATTATATGTGATTTAATAAACAAAATAACGCGCTAAAGCCCCTAACCGGCCGTAAAAATGGCGGCCAGCGCGCCGGCCGTGGCTTTATCAGCAATGTTATAATTTTAACATTGGCGATGAATCATTACAACGTAAGGAAAGCCTGCGCGATGGTTGCGCTCATTTAAGAAGGTTAGCAAACCCAGGCTGCGCGGAGGAAATAATTGCTTTCGTAGGGTCAGCAGGAATTACAGGCAAGCTATTGATTTATTTAGCGAAGTAAAAGCATATTGATGTACCGGATAATTACCAGCGGAAAAGCCTGTCTGCGTTGTTAATCAAAGCGCCAGCAATCTCCTGCGCCGGTTCCAGGCGAAGCTCGCACAATACCCGGAAAACATCTGCAACGCGTTCCGGACGGTTTGGCTGCCCCTGCCAGCCGTTAAGCGGCATGTCCGGCGCGTCTGTTTCCAGCAGCAGTGAGGAAAGAGGAACCTGAGCGATAACGTCGCGGGTTTTGCTGGCCCGCGGATAGGTAATGGTGCCGCCAACGCCGAGGAAATAACCCAGCTCGATAAACCGCTCGGCCTGCTGCAGGCTTCCCGCAAACGCGTGTACTACGCCGGTACGGGGCAAATCGTGGCGTCTGAGATGCATGGCCAGCTTGTCGTGGGTGCGGCGCGAGTGGAGGATCACCGGCAGCTCATAGCGTTTCGCCAGTTTAAGCTGCAAATCGAGCAGGGTTTCCTGCCGCTCGAACATGGGGTTATCCATATAGAGATCGAGGCCGATCTCCCCTAACGCCACCAGCTTGTCCGCCCCCTGCCGCAGATGGTGCTCCAGCAGGGCTACAGCGGCGTCATGATGCTTGTGAATCACAATCGGATGCAGGCCGATAGCGGCATACAGCGCAGAATGCTGTTCCGCTAAGGCCAGCACGGCAGCAAAGCGCTCCGTTTCAATCGCCGGAACGATAATTTTTTCCACCCCGGCCTGCTGCGCTAGCGCAATGCTGTTGGCTTCGTCGCCGGTGAAAGGCGCGAAGTCAAAGTGGCAGTGGGTGTCATAAAATTTAGGCGTCACGCGGAGTCCTCGTTATTAAAAGAGGCATCGTTGGCTTCCGGCGCGTCCAAAACCGTTTTGATAAGGGGTTCGTTCGCCACCACCGCAGGCGGCACAACCAGCGGCCCGGGCGTAATAATACGGGGGCGATGACGCTTGATGGGCGGCTTCGCCGCCAGCTGCCTGCCGATCGTGGCGAGGAAGTAGCGGCCGCACAGGCGTCCGGTTTTGTAATCGGCCTGCAGCGAAGGCAGGCGGCTGCCCAGCGCGATGCTCATCAGCGGCTTAGGCGGATAGATTTCAAAAATGCGCAGATTACCCGGCGGCTTTTCGATAAAGCTCTGAATTTCGCGGTAGCTCGCCTCGTGGTGCTGCACCAGATTAAGCAGCGGCTGCAGGCTGCTGTCGCCCAGCCAGCGCTCCATGCGCTTAAACCACTCCGGCGTGTAGTACATCTGCGAAGGAACGGTACGGATGACCACCAGCGTGTCGGCGCCGAGACGCGCAGCCTCCCGAACCGGAACCGCATCGCTTATGCCGCCGTCCTGATAGCTGACGCCGTCGATATCCACGCCGGTACGGTAAAAGCCGGGGATAGCGCTCGATGCCTTGATGATGTTAAGCCAGGTGTCGCTGGTCGGCGAGAAGTAGCCCGGCGAATAGTCATCGCTGCGGCACGCGCACATATAAAATTGCTTGCCCGTCTCGAAAAGCTTATCCGCATGGGACATCGACAGCGGCAGTCTGGAGGAGGTCGACTCAACGAGCCAGTCGAGGTCAATCAGATTTCCTCCGCGCACGAAGCGCAGCGGATCGAAGAAATCCCGCGTGGTGGTAAAACGCGTGATCACCCGCCGCGCGTAGCCCGGCTGGTTACAAACGTAGGCTGAAAGGTTTTGCGCGCCGGCGGAAGTGCCCAAAAACAGGTCGAAGGGGTTGAATTCGGCGCGCATGAACTCGTCCAGCACCCCGGCAGTGAAGATCCCGCGCTGCCCGCCACCTTCGCAAATAATGGCAAGCTTACCGGGACTAAAGGGTTCAAGTGCGAGCGGCGCAATATTGCCGAGCGTCACGGGTATACGTTGTCCCACCCTGCTTTCCTGAAATCTAAGTTATTTTTCTTGCCGGGCACTCCGAAGACAGGAGTACAAACGTAAGAGCCAGTCATAAATGACTGGCTCTTAACGGTCGGTCTATTACTGTTATAGCACGCTATGGACGTCTGCGGCCCATAAACAGGCTGACCAGGAACAGAATGATACCTACCACGAAGACAATTTTTGCCGCGCCTGCTGCAGTACCAGCTAAGCCACCAAAGCCCAACGCTGCTGCAATCAACGCGATAACCAGAAAAATAATGCCCCAACGAAACATAAGCCTCTCCTTAAACCATAGTGAACTCGAATCGCTTCTTAATGAGTGCCCTCAGGCTGCCCACTGGCGATATATGAGTAGCGGTAGTGCTGACTGATTCCCCCGGACAATCCGAGGGAATGAGTTTCGGTATATTGCGATTACTGTACTTTCAGGTCGTTTTTAACGCTTTTCACGCCGTCAACGGCTTTGGCGATGCTCTCAGCACGTTCGGACTGCGCGTTGTTTTTCACATGGCCTGAAAGCTGAACAACGCCATCGGTGGTTTCTACTTTTACGTTACGAGACGGAACGATGTCGTCTGCTAATAGTTTAGCTTTGATTTCACTGGTGGTGGCGGTATCACCGGCGTAACCGCTTACCGATTTGTCTTTACCATCGCGCACGTGAAGCTTATCGCTTACCGAGGAGACGCCTTCAACGCCTTTAGCGATGGACACCGCTTGCTCAGCCTGAGCCTGGCTCTCAACAAAACCGCTCAGGGTCACGACTTTTTTATCGGTTTTCACCGAAATATCGGTGCTTTTAATATTCTCATCGTCCACCAGCGCGGCTTTCACCTTCGCGGTGATGGAGCTGTCGTCCATGAAGTTACCGACTTTATTCATAGAGCTATCGATTTTTTTCCCTGCGGAGTCGGCCGTTGATTCAGTCTTGTTCAGCATGGTGTCTTCTGCAAGAGCGGAACCGCTTGCCAGAACCGAACCCAGAACCACCGCCAGCAGAGTTTTCGAAATCTTAGTCGTAGTCATCGATTTATTCCTGTAAGTTTGCTCAGAATTTGAGCTCTAAGCCACAACGTGGCAGCTTTGCTGTAAAGGCAATAAGCCTAAGCTTGCTCTCGGTCTGTGACGTTCTGATATGTAAACGAGGGTTTGTTCACCCTGTTCGATATCATGCCCTTCATGAGTTAAAGCAGTTATTAATATTGCGGCAACAAAGCTTCCTTGAAAAACATCCCGCAAAACCGTTCCTGGATGGGATATTTATCCGTGTGGCCTGTCATCACTTTGTTAAATATAGATCACAATCGCAAAATTGCATGTCCAGTCGGGTGAAAAATGGACGATTGGAGAGGAAATGCCGGAAATTAAGAACAATCCGTAAGAGGTTAATAAAACAGGAAAAGTAGCAGGACACGGCGGCCGCCGCGCCCTGCAAGGGGATCAGTGCTCGCGGGTTTTACGGAACGTCACATCCGGGTAGCGATCCTGCGTCAGGTTAAGATTAACCATCGTCGGGGCGATATAGGCCAGGTTATCACCGCCGTCGAGCGCCAGCTGCACTTCGTTTTTACGTTTGAACTCTTCAAACTTCTTCACGTCGTTGCACTCCACCCAGCGCGCCGTCGATACGTTGACGGACTCGTAAATCGCCTCAACGTTGTATTCGCTTTTAAGCCTTGCGACGACCACGTCGAACTGCAGCACGCCCACCGCGCCCACGATCAGATCGTTATTGGCGATGGGACGGAATACCTGCACCGCGCCCTCTTCGGAAAGCTGAACCAGGCCTTTAAGCAGCTGCTTTTGCTTAAGCGGGTCGCGCAGGCGAATACGACGGAACAGCTCCGGCGCGAAGTTCGGAATGCCGGTGAACTTCATCATTTCGCCCTGGGTGAAGGTATCGCCAATCTGAATGGTGCCGTGGTTGTGCAGGCCGATGATATCGCCCGGGTACGCTTCTTCAACGTGGGAGCGGTCGCCGGCCATAAAGGTCAGCGCGTCGGAAATCACCACGTCTTTGCCGGTACGAACCTGGCGCAGCTTCATGCCCTTTTCGTATTTACCGGAAACCACGCGCATAAAGGCTACGCGGTCGCGGTGCTTTGGATCCATGTTGGCCTGGATCTTAAAGACGAAGCCGGTGAACTTCTCTTCCGCCGCTTTAACTTCACGGGTATCGGTGTTGCGCGGCATCGGCGCCGGCGCCCACTCGACAAGGCCATCGAGCATATGATCAACGCCGAAGTTGCCCAGCGCGGTACCGAAGAAGACCGGCGTCAGCTCCCCTTCGAGGAACAGATCGCGATCGAACTCGTGGGACGCGCCCTGCACCAGCTCCAGCTCGTCGCGCAGCTGCGCTGCCAGCTCTTCGCCGACGGCGACATCAAGCTCGGGGTTATTTAACCCTTTGACGATGCGCACTTCCTGAATGGTGTGGCCTTTACCGGTCTGGTAGAGATAGGTTTCGTCTTTATAAAGGTGGTAGACGCCTTTGAACAGCTTGCCGCAGCCGATAGGCCAGGTTATCGGCGAACAGGCGATTGAAAGCTCGCGTTCAACTTCATCCAGCACTTCCATCGGATCGCGAATGTCGCGGTCCAGCTTGTTCATAAAGGTGAGGATAGGCGTATCGCGCAGACGGGTAACTTCCATCAGCTTGCGGGTACGGTCTTCAACGCCCTTCGCGGCGTCGATAACCATCAGGCAGCAGTCCACCGCCGTCAGGGTACGGTAGGTATCTTCCGAGAAGTCTTCGTGCCCCGGGGTATCGAGCAGGTTGACCAGGCTGTCGCGGTACGGGAACTGCATCACGGAGGTGGTAATCGAAATACCACGCTGCTTTTCCATTTCCATCCAGTCGGATTTCGCATGCTGGCTGGAGCCGCGGCCTTTTACGGTACCGGCGGTTTGGATCGCCTGTCCGAACAGCAGCACTTTTTCAGTGATGGTCGTTTTACCGGCATCCGGGTGGGAAATGATCGCAAAGGTGCGGCGTTTCGACACCTCTTGCAGATAAGGAGACAAGGTCATAATGATATCTTCTGTGAAAGCGCGCGGCCTTGAGCCACGCGGCTGGTGAACGTATTCTGGCGGCTATTTTACCCATCAGTATGGGTTTAACAATCAACAATCATGGCTTACACAACAGTTGCTCCAGTTCACCGAGTGAGGAAACCTGCCAGGTAGGGTTGATCCCCTCAGGCAGGCTGCGTCCGTGGGCGTTCAGCCAGCAGGTGGCAAGACCGGCATTGATGCCGCCTAAAATATCCGATTCCGCCGTATCGCCCACCATCATTACGCGTTCGCGCGGCGGATTGCCCATCTGTGCAAGGGCATAATCAAAAATTCTGCGATCCGGTTTGGCGACGCCGACCTGCTCGGAAATCACCAGCAGGTCGAAAAAGTCCCGCAGACCGGTACGCTCAAGGCGGATTTGCTGTAGCGCAGTAAAGCCGTTGGTGATGATGCCAAGCTTAGCCTTGCCCTTAAGCGCGGCGAGCAGCGAGACGGCGCCCGGCAGCGGCGCGCAGATTTCCGCCATCGCGTTCAAAAACGCGGCGTTTAAATCGCCCGCGGGCACCTTCAGCTTTTCAGCCCAGCCCTGAAAGCGCTGGTGCTGAAGCTGCAAAGCGTTAATGGCGCCGTTCTGGTAATCCACCCAAAGAGGTTTATTGACGGCCTGGTAGTCCTGAAAATCATCAGCGGTAAAGGTGACGCTATAGTCGAGAAACATCCGCTGTAAGCCGTCGAAGGCGTTAAAGGTAAATAACGTTTCGTCGGCATCAAATAAAATCCAGTCCCAGTTCATCAGCTTACCTTCTCTTTGTATTAACCTAGCGGTAACGCCATGATGATGGCGTCTTCCCTGCCCTCTTTGGTCGGGTAGTAGTTGCGGCGAATCGTCGCCTCGTTAAAGCCCAGGCTCTCATAGAGGGCGATGGCCGGCGTATTCGAGGCGCGGACCTCAAGCCACAGGGTCAACACGTCTCGCGCTTCCAGCTCGCGGATTAAATGCTCCAGCAGCTGACGGCCTAAACCTTTGCGCTGCCAGGCGGGATCGACCGCGATATTAAATAAGGTGGCCTCGTCGAGGACCACCTGCGTTACGGCGAAGGCCGCCATCTCGCCATCGACGTCAAGCCGCAAATTGAAATAGCGATCGCCCTGATTGCTGGCGAAGGTTTTTTCACTCCATGGAAAGGCGTGGCTGCGCTGCTCGATGGCGTAGGCCGCCGCTAAATCACCCGGCTTCAGGGAATAGATCGTGTTCATGTTCGCAAATTTGCTGCCACAGCGCCCGTCGGGCGGCGCCATTATGATAAAGCTCGTTTAAGGCGGGCGTGGTTAACTGCGCGCCGGGAAGGGGCAGCGGGTCGTCAACGCCCAGCCGCCAGCTGTTGCAGCGCATATCGGCCGGCAGCATCGCCGCACGCTCCGGCGTGAGCTGCATCACCTGCGGCGGCGTAAGCGCCAGGCTGCGCAGCACGTCGCTGACTAAAGGATCGCTTAACGCCGGGAGATCTTCGGCGACCATCACCAGACGCGTATTCGCCTGCAGCGAAACGGCAATCTCTCCCTGCAACGCCCGGGGCCGTCGCAGCTCCCACTGGGTAATCCCCAGCTGTCCTAACAGCCAGTCGCGTCGCAAGCTCATCACGAAACCTTTGCAGAGTGCCAATTGGGGCGCAAATATAGCAAATACATCGAATGTCCGCCATTAAACCTCTATAATCGCCGCTCTGATTTTGAAGGAGTGTTCTGATGTCTGCGTTAACCCCGGCAAGCGAAGTGCTGCTGCGCCACAGCGATGATTTTACCGAGAGCCGCGTACTGTTTGCCGGTGACCTACAAGACGATTTGCCAGCCCGTTTTGCGACCGCGGCGAGCCGCGCTCATACCCAGCAGTTCCACCACTGGCAGGTACTGAACGGGCAGATGGGCGAAAACGCGCAGTATGGCCTCATCGCCGATGCCGGGATCGTCGGCGACAGCGACACGCTGGTTTATTACTGGCCGAAGAACAAACCGGAAGCCCACTTCCAGCTGATGAACAACCTGTCTTTGCTGCCGGTTGGCAGCGATGTGTTCGTGGTCGGCGAAAACCGCAGCGGCGTACGCAGCGCCGAACAGATGCTGGAAGAGTTCTGTCCGCTGACCAAAGTCGACAGCGCGCGTCGTTGCGGCCTGTATCACGGCCGTGTGGAAAAGCAGCCGCAGTTTGATGAACACGCCTGGTGGGATGAATATCCGCACGAAGGCATGACGGTGAAAACCCTGCCGGGCGTCTTCAGCCGCGACGGCCTGGACACCGGCAGCAAGCTGCTGCTTTCCACCCTCACGCCGCACACCAAAGGCAAAGTGCTGGACGTCGGCTGCGGCGCGGGCGTGCTCGCCATTAGCCTTGCCAGCCATTCGCCGAAAGTTCGCCTGACCTTATGCGACGTGAGCGCGCCGGCGGTTGAAGCCAGCCGCGCGACGCTTGCTGCGAACGGCATCGAAGGGGAAGTCATCGCCAGCAACGTCTATTCGGAAATAAACGGCCGTTTCGACATGATTATCTCCAACCCGCCGTTCCACGATGGCATGCAAACCAGCCTTGACGCTGCGCACCAGCTTATTCGCGGCGCGGCCCGTCATCTGAATATGGGCGGCGAGCTGCGCATCGTGGCCAACGCCTTCCTGGCGTACCCTAACGTGCTGGACGAAGTCTTTGGCAGTCATGAAGTGATTGCCCAGACGGGCCGCTTTAAGGTTTACCGCGCCGTGCTGGCTCGCGGCGCCAAAAAGCGCTAATCACGCCCGGGCGCCGCTTTTTTCAGCAATTACCAAAGCGGCGCCAAATTAACTGTTGACGAAGTTCAGAAAACATCTAGAATGCGCCTCCGTGGTTGTGATACTTCGGTATTACAGGTATGCGAAGGTGGCGGAATTGGTAGACGCGCTAGCTTCAGGTGTTAGTGTTCTTACGGACGTGAGGGTTCAAGTCCCTCTCTTCGCACCACCAACAACCACGAGATATCGTTCGCACTGCGCGAAGGTGGCGGAATTGGTAGACGCGCTAGCTTCAGGTGTTAGTGTTCTTACGGACGTGAGGGTTCAAGTCCCTCTCTTCGCACCAATGCGATGACGATATCACCTCTTTAAGCGCAAGCTTAAAACCTGTGCGAAGGTGGCGGAATTGGTAGACGCGCTAGCTTCAGGTGTTAGTGTCCTTACGGACGTGAGGGTTCAAGTCCCTCTCTTCGCACCACTTCTTAGTTATTCCCCGGTGATTTCCTTAGCTTGCAGATTTCCTGCGCCCTGTTTTACCTCATTCCGGCATTCATCATCACCAACGCAAGCCCGCTGGCAAAAGCAACGCCTGATGGCAACAGCACATAATGCCGCAGCCGCCTGTGGTACAGCATCGCCGTTGAGGCGACCAGACCCAGCACCACCAGCGCACGCCACTGGCTAAAAGACAGATCCATATAGACCAGCGCCGCGACTATCAAACCCGGCACTATCGCTCCCCAGGCGCTTTCAAGCTGACGTTGCAACATTTTAGCTATCTCATCAATTGGTAATGATAACCAATATCATATGATAATATTTCTTATCTGTCAGCCACCGCCGGCGGCTTTTTAAGCTGAACATGAGAGTGTTTCATCACCGGATGACAGATATTCATGAAAGTGATAGATTTAAGCCTGACGTTAATAAAACTCATCAATAAAAATAGATAACGTTAATCAGCAATCCGCAAGACATTTTAAATCAACGCAATTTCGCACCTCTACACCTGACCGAAAGAATTAATTTAGCTATGAGTGCAAAAACCTGGCGGGCATTAATAAAAGGGAAGCATCAGCTTTCTTTACGTTTATTTCTCTTACTGAACGCGATATCCGCCTGTTTCACCATGGCGAACCCTCTCTATGGCGCCATGGCCTTTACCCTGCCCGCCATGCTGGTATTGCTGTGCAGTACGGCGCTTTTAATCTGGCAATTTGTTGATAAACAAAGATTAATCAGCATTAATTTAGTATCTTTTTTACTGGGCGTATTATGGGCCTGGCATATCGTTATTAAAAATAGCGTCGTTCCCAATACCGACGCTTCGTTTTTAATAATCGCCCTGCTGTCGATCTTATTTATTGGTTCTATCTCCTTTATCAACAATTTACAGGCTTTTACTCTGCACTGCCTGCCGGTGACGTTAACCATTTTGTGGCTCGATCAGGGCGAACACTGGCCGCGCGTTATTTACTCCGTCGCGCTGCCCGGCATCGGCATCACCATTCAGCA
This sequence comes from Dryocola mayonis, assembly GCF_051307045.1. Taxonomy (NCBI): domain Bacteria; kingdom Pseudomonadati; phylum Pseudomonadota; class Gammaproteobacteria; order Enterobacterales; family Enterobacteriaceae; genus Dryocola; species Dryocola mayonis. Next base: position 575,182 of record NZ_CP150452.1, on the reverse strand, counting down.
TATTATTCAGCGGCGTAACGATAAGTTCACCCAGCGGCTGATGAACAAGCTGCTCGAAGAGAAAGAGACGCTCAGCGACCTGAGCATGCTCGACCCGCTCACGGGCCTGTACAACCGCCGCGGCTTCCAGAACCGTTTTGAGAACGTGATGGCGGGCCGGCAGCGGCAACCACTACGTGCTGCTGCTTGATATCGACCATTTCAAAGCCTACAACGATAACTATGGCCACAGCATGGGCGACCAGGCCTTGATTCGCGTTTCCGCCGCCGTGCGTGATGCGGTGCGCTCCAGGGATATCGTCACCCGCTACGGCGGCGAAGAGTTTATGGTGCTGCTGACCAATATTGACGCCGGGACGGCCATGCAAACCGCGGAAAACATCCGCCAGCGCGTTTACGATCTGAAGATTCTGCACCTGTTTAACGAACAGGTCGCCACGAACGTCACCGTCAGTATTGGCCTTGCCCCGCTTATCGACGACGGCATCGAAGAGGCGCTGAAGCTGGCTGATAAAGCGCTTTACCGCGCCAAAAACCAGGGACGCAACAGCATCCTCACCAGCGATTCGCTACGGGCGGCGTGAACGACGCCGTCTTTTTACAAAACTCCCGCCCGCCGCGCGCATTTTCACCTTGCTAACGGCTTTCCCTATAGTTAGGATTGGCAATCATTATCATTTAGATTACCGGTTGCGGCAGGCGATGGCGTTTCAGTCCCAACAATTTATCGATGACCTTGCATGGCACACGCCCTTTCGGCGCGCTGAGCCGCTGCTCGCGGACGAACTGCGCGACCACTTCACGTCGCATCGTGCGTATTTCAACGAAATCGTTAAGCTCAACGAATCCGCGCCTGATAAAGCGCTGACCTTCTACCAGTGGGCGCAGCCCGCCACCCTCGCCTCCCTGATGGCCTGCTATGCCGATCATATCTATCGCCACCAGCCGCAGCTGCCCCGTGAAGGCAAACCGCTGAAGTCCCTTTGGGCGCAGTGGTATCTGGGTTTGCTGGTGCCGCCTTTGCTGATGGCCCTGCTGACGCACCCGCGCGCGCTGGATATCGATCCGGCGCTGATTCGCGCCGAGTTTCATGAAACGGGCCGCGCGGCTACTTTCTGGCTGGACGTGCAGGAAGATCTTAGCGCCACGGTATTACCGCTTCGCCTGCGCGTGGAGAAACTAGTTGTGAAAGGCCTGATGCCGATTGTTGACGCGCTGGAAGACAGCGGAGACATCAACGGCAAGCTCATCTGGGCAAATACCGGCTATCTCATCAACTGGTTCCTCGGCGAGATTAAAGACCTGCTCTGCGAAGAAACGGTTGCCGACCTGCGTCAGGCCTGTTTCTTTGAAAAACGGCTTGCCGATGGCGGGGATAACCCTCTTTACCGCACCGTCGTGCCGCGCGAAGGATTACTGGTTCGCCGTACCTGCTGCCAGCGCTACAAGCTGCCGGACGTTCAGGGCTGCGGCGACTGCACGTTAAAATAGCCAACGGCAGATAACAAAAAACGGCGGGTTTCCCCGCCGTTTTCACCTACATCACGCTTACGCTGCCTGCTGGCTTGCTTCCCCAGCGGCTTTCTGCGCTTCTTCCGCTTCCTGCTCAAGCAGCTGCTTCTCGTACACTTTGAAGAACGGGAAGTAGATGATGGCGGAAACCACCGCCAGCAGCACCACCAGAATCGCCGCGCGGAAATCCCAGCCCAGCGCCCAGGCGGCGCCAATCGGCGCCGGCGCCGTCCACGGCACCACGGAAATTACGCGGCCAATCAGGTCCATCTTCATCGCGCCCCATGCCAGCACGGCGTTAACCATTGGCGCCAGCAGGAACGGAATGAAGAACACCGGGTTCATCACGATTGGCGTACCGAAAATGACCGGTTCGTTAATGTTAAAGCAGGTTGGCACGATACTCAGGCGGCCAATGGAACGCAGGTGGGCCGATTTACTACGCAGGTAGCAAATGACCAGCCCCATGGTGGCGCCGGAGCCGCCGACCACGATAAAGAACGTCCAGAAGGCTTCCATAAAGATGTGCGGCAGCGGCGCGCCCTGCGCCAGCGCGCTCTGGTTCATGCCGAGGTTGGTGAGCCAGAACATCTGCAGCATGCCGGAAACAATCGCCGCGCCGTGAATGCCCGCAAACCACAGCAGGTGGCCGATGAGCACCGCAAGCAGAATCGCCGGCAGAGAATCCGCCGCGGAAACCAGCGGTTTAAACAGGGACATGATGGCCTGCGGGATAAGCATATCGAACTGCGACTGAATGAACAGGCTCAGCGGATAGAGCGTCAGCACCACAACCAGCACCGGAATCAGCAGATCAAAGGAGTTTTTGATCATCGGCGGCACCTGGTCCGGCAGCTTGATGCCGATGTTATGCGCCTTCAGGAAACGCATCATCTCAACGCAGTAAACCGCCACCAGAATCGCGGTAAAGATCCCCGTCCCGCCGAGGCTGTCAACCGGCAGCGTGCCGTTGGTTTTCGGCGCCGCGACCAGCAGGAACGCCATCAGCGACAGCATGGCGCACATAAACGGATCCAGACCGTGGGACTTCACATAGTGCTTGCCGAGGTTATAGGCGATAGCCGCGCAGATATAGATAGACATGATGCCCATCGTCATATCGAACGGGGTGAGGATTTGCCCTTCGAAATGTTTTGCCGCATCCAGCCACGCGCGGGCGAAGCCCCAGGTGGTGGTCGGCGAGAAAGGCGGATAGGCGAAGACCAGCAGGAAAGAGCCGACGATCATAAACGGCATGGCGGAGATAAAGCCGTCGCGGATAGCCATAACGTGTCGTTGGGCCGAGATGCGTCCGGCGACCGGGCTTACGTAGTTTTCAACAAAACGAAAAATCAAATTAAAGGCGGCATGGTTAGAAGACATAGTCGTTCTCCTGTCAGGCTATCAACGCGAGTGCGTCAGCGAGAATCTTGTCGCCGCGCATCATTCCGTAATCCATAGAGTTGATCACCGTGACCGGGATCTGTTTGGGTGCTGCCTGTGCCTTGAAATCCTCCAGGCGGTATTTAATTTGCGGCCCGAGTAAACAACAGTCATAACCGGGCATCACGTCGGTGAACTCTTCAAGGCCGACCGCTTTAATTTCGACGTCAATCTGTTGCACTAAAGCGGCTTGCTTCATCCTGTTCACGACCATGCTGGTAGACATACCAGCGGCACAGCATAAAAGGATACGTTTCATAGACTGCTCTTATTATGTGGGTACAGGGGTGGTTACAGATTCAGTATTCCTCGCTCTTTGACGGACTGCAACCGGTTACTGTAACCGGTTGCAGTGATTGTGAAGGAGATCCAGGATTCGCTGAAATAAAGCGGGCTTGATGAGGATAAGCGGTTTACAGAAAGCACAACCTTATGCGAAATTATTTCCAGTTAAATCAGGAGAAACACATGAGTCTGCAGTCTGTGCGGCAATTCTTTGCCGACCACGCCCCCGATATCGACATCATCGAACTCAATCAAAGCACCGCCACCGTAGCCCTTGCCGCCGTTGCGCATAACGTTGAGCCCGGCCAGATTGCCAAGACGCTGTCCCTGAAGGTAAAAAATGACGTTATCCTCGTCGTCGCCAAAGGCGACGCCCGGCTGGATAACAAAAAGCTTAAAGCCGTATTCGGCGCCAAGGCCCGCATGCTCAGCAGCGATGAAGTCGTTACCTGGACCGGCCACCCCGTCGGCGGCGTCTGCCCTTTCGGTCTCGAAAATCCGCTGGCCGTCTATTGCGACATTACGCTCAAACAGTATGACGAAGTGCTGCCCGCGGCGGGCGCCATTCACAGCGCCGTGCGCATAGCGCCGGAGCGCCTGGCCGACCTGACGTGCGCAAAATGGATCGACGTTTGCCTTTAGAACACACAACAAAGAAAGAAAAAGCGATCCTCGTCTCAACTACTCATTGAGCCCGCAGGCCCTGATGGTGAAATGCGTGGTAAGCCTCGTTGCGGCGCAGGCCGGGCAGCATGAAAAAGCGATCGAAAAGGTTATCTGTACAAACATTGATCTGGCACGTCTGAACGCGGGGGCGGGCCTGTGCTAATAATGGTCAATTAAATTTGTGCGACTCGTATCGCTTTCATCCTCCAGGGCAAGGCATGCAAACAGACGGCAACGTACAGCGGGAGATCACCCGCTTATGTATTCAGTGCGCGCTTTTTTTACTGCAGCACGGCGCGGAAAGCGCGCTGGTTGAAGAACTCTCCACTCGTTTAGGCATCGCGCTGGGCATGGACAGCGTTGAAAGCTCCATCTCAGCGAACGCCATAGTGCTGAGCACCATTAAAGATAACCAGTGCCTGACCACCACGCGGAAAAACGTCGACCGCGGCATCAATATGCACGTGGTCACCGAGGTGCAGCATATTGTGATCATGGCTGAGCATAAGCTGCTGGATCATAAAGATGTTTTAAAGCGCTTCGCCCATATCAAACCCCTGCGCTATCCGCGCTGGCTGGTGGTGGTGATGGTGGGGTTATCCTGCGGCTGCTTCTGTAAGCTGAACAACGGCGGCTGGGACGGCGCGTTCGTCACCTTTCTGGCCAGCTCCACGGCGATGTACGTCCGCCAGCTGCTCACGCAGCGCCATCTGCATCCGCAGATTAACTTCTGCATCACCGCTTTTATCGCCACCACCGTCTCGGGCCTGCTGATAGCCAAAGGGCCGTTCGCCAGCGCGTCAAACATCGCGATGGCGGCAAGCGTGCTGCTGCTGGTGCCGGGCTTCCCGTTAATTAACGCCGTGGCGGACATGTTCAAAGGCCACGTCAACACGGGCCTGGCGCGCTGGGCGATGGCGAGCCTGCTGACGCTCGCCACCTGCATCGGCGTGGTGATGGCCATGGCTATCTGGGGGCTGCGCGGATGGGCATAATAGATTTCGTTCTCGCGCTCATGCAGGACATGGTGCTGGCGGCAATTCCGGCCGCGGGTTTTGCGCTGGTCTTTAACGTGCCGCAGCGGGCGCTGCCCTATTGCGCGCTGCTTGGCGCCATAGGACACGGCTCGCGCATGGCGATGATGACCGCAGGCGTCAATATTGAGTGGAGCTCGTTTATCGCCGCTATTCTGGTGGGTACGATTGGCATCCAGTGGTCGCGCTGGTATCTCGCCCACCCGAAGGTGTTTACCGTGGCGGCGGTGATCCCGATGTTTCCCGGCATTTCAGCCTACACCGCGATGATTTCCGCCGTGAAAATGAGCCATTTCGGCTACAGCGAAGATCTGCTGATCCTGCTGGTAACGAACTTTCTGAAAGCGTCGTTTATCGTAGGCGCCCTGTCCATTGGCCTGTCATTGCCGGGTTTATGGCTGTATCGCAAGCGCCCACGAGTGTAGATTATTTGGGTAAAAGCCCGGACAATGCCGCGTAGCTGATAATCTTAAGGAGCCCGCGTGGAAGCCCACGAAATCTATCTTCCGGAACGTTTCGCCGAGGCGAGCCTGAAAGAGAAAATCTTTTTTAGCGCCATTGCCCTGTTCGCTGAGTTTGGCCTGAGCGGCGCGCGCATGGAGCAAATCGCCGAGAAAGCGGGCACCACCAAGCGCATGGTGGTGTATCACTTTAAGAATAAAGAGCTGCTCTACGTACAGGTGCTGGAATATGTCTATACGCAAATTCGCGGCTCGGAACGCAAGCTTAATCTGGCGGACCTGCCTCCGGTTGAGGCCATGGTGGCGCTCGTGGAATGGACGTTTGATTACCACGCCACGCACCCGGACTTTATTCGCATCATCTGCATGGAGAACATGCAGCGCGGGCGCTTCGTAAAAGAGTCCGCCTACCTGCGCGAGATCAACCGCAGCGCGCTGGAGCTGCTGGAAGATATCCTGTCGCGCGGCCAGCAAAAACAGCTGTTTAACCCGGCGATAACCGCCAAAGATGTGCATCGCCTGATCAGCAGCTTTAGCTTCTACCACGTCGCCAACAGCTACACCTTCTCCAACCTGTTCGAAGAAGGGCGGGACCCGGCGGAGCACACCGAACACTATCGCAAGATGGCGGTAAAAGTGGTGCTGCGCTATATCGGGCCGTAGCTAAGCGGCTACGGGCGCCGCAGCGCGGCAACAAAATAACTTGCAATTAAATCGTGCGCTATCTATATTCAACCCCATGAAGAAGACACAGACTCCCGTAAACGCGCTGCTGCTTGATAACCAGCTCTGTTTTGCGCTCTACTCCGCAAACCTTGCGGTGAATAAACTGTACCGGCAGCTGCTGGCTCCGCTCGGGCTCACCTATCCGCAGTACATTGTGATGCTGGTCCTGTGGGAAAAGGATGACGTAACGGTGTCGGAAATCGGGGAAAGGCTGTATCTGGATTCGGCAACCTTAACGCCGCTGCTAAAGCGCCTTGAGGCCGCGGGGCTGTTGACCCGTAATCGCTCGCGGCAGGATGAACGCCAGGTTGCCGTGATGCTGACCGACGAAGGCAAAGCCTTGCAGGCGAAGGCGAAAACCATTCCGGAATCGGTGCTCTGCGCCTCGGCGTGCAGCGTGGATTCCATGCTGGAACTGAAGGCGCAGCTCGAAACGCTTCGCCAGAATCTCGGCGAATAGTAGCGGCCAGACGCGGCCAACGCGGCTGGCTTAAAATCCACGAATAAATAGCACGCGATTTTATCGCATACACTACAAATAAGACGAGGAACCTGCCATGTCATTAGAAAAAGTTGTTTATACCGCTAAAGCGAAAGCCACCGGTGGCCGTGACGGCCGCGCAACCTCTTCCGACGGCGTTCTGGACGTCAAGCTGGGCGTTCCGAAAGAGATGGGCGGCGCGGGCGGCGAAGCCACTAACCCCGAACAGCTGTTCGCCGCGGGTTACTCCGCCTGCTTCCTGGGCGCCATGAAGTTCGTCGCCGCCCGGGATAAGATTGCCATGCCGAAAGACGCCTTTATCGAAGGCGAAGTGGGCATCGGCCCGCTGCCGACCGGTTTTGGCATTGAAGCGAAACTGAATATCCATCTGCCGGGCATGGACGCGGCGGAAGCCAAAAAGCTGGTGGACGCCGCCCATATCGTTTGCCCGTATTCTAACGCCACGCGCGGGAATATCGATGTCGCGCTGAATATTCTCAATTGATCGTCTAAGGCCGGGGAAACCCGGCCTTTTCATTACTATTAAGAACTCTCTTAATCCCGTCCCGCCGTCGCAAAGCGTTATACTCTGCGCTGACTTCTCCTGCCTGGCAGGTTATCAAAATGGGTATAACAAGATGAAAGCAAGCAATCGTATGGTATGCGCCCTTGCGCTGGCGGCCTCGTTTTTTGCCGGCCAGGCCGCGGCGGCAAGCTGGCAGGATCAGCTTTCCAGCGCGGCAAGCGAATTAAGCAAAAGCAACGCCACAACCACCAGCGGCACGCAGAGCGGCGGGCTTTCCCTCTCCTCGCTGACCGGCCTGCTTAACGGCGGCAACCAGGCGCTGAGCTCTAACAGCATGACCAACGCCGCGGGCGTGATCGAGTACTGCGCCAAAAACAAACTGGCGACCGCCACCAGCGCCGAAAACATCAAAAGCCAGCTGATGAGCAAGCTGGGCCTGGAAAACACCACCAAGCCCGCCGAGGAACCTGACTATAACCAGGGCCTGCTGGGTCTGCTGAACACCGGCAAAGACCAGCAGCTGGATCTGAACACTATCGGCAGCTCGCCGCTGGCGGAAAAAGTGAAAACCAAAGCCTGCGATCTGGTGTTAAAACAGGCCGCCAACTACATTTCCTGATAGCCAGCTCTATTATCTGCCCCGCCGTGCCGTGGGGCAGAACCTGTCAGCGCCCCAGCGCGCAGCCGTAATCAAGAATCTCCCCCGCCGTGCCCAGGTTCAAATCCGTGACTTTCAGCCGGTTAGCCAGCAGCACAAATTCGCCCTGCCCGGTCATCGTCACCGCCAGCCCGTATTTGGCGATGTCGTCGCCATGCTGGCCGACATAGGCATTCAGCAAAGCAAACGGGCTTTGCTGCGCAAAGGCGCTGGCCGGGATTTTCATCGCCAGATATTCATGGCCCTGCAGCTTCTCGCCGAGCGGCTGCCAGCTGCTGCCGATATGCGGCTCCCGCTGGCTAAGGGTCTGGTAAACGTCCGGGCGCAGGCAGGCGAGATGGATATGCAGCTGGTTTTGCGAACGCCCATACCAGGAGTTTATCGCCAGCCCCAGATAGCGGTCGCCGAGGGGTTTCTCCGCCAGCTGCTTCAGGCGCCCGCGTTCCTGCCAGGCATAGTAAAAGTAATTCGGGGCATCCGGCTGCTGAAGCGCGGGGCTTTCGATACCGGTGATTTTCTCCGTGGGCATCATCAGCGTATGCAGCGGCCCTTTGGCGTCTTTAAACACCACCACATGCTTATCCAGCGCCACCTCCAGACAGGGCGCGGGATCGTGGCGCTGCTGCTGATTCGGCACGCACTGCTGGCTGACTATCTTCCACAGCGCGTCGCTGTTAGCGCGGATATATAGCAGCCAGACTGCGGCGGCCACGACCAGTACGATCGGCAGGAAAAAGAGAATACGCAGGGTTTTCTTCATGAAGGTTAACGTCCTTTGTTGGCAAAAATGTACCACAGCGGAATAAGCAGCGCGCCCGGCCTTGAGCAGTTCAGGCGCAGTGATTCCCATGGCGCTTTCCGTATATCAGTTTGCTACACATACTAACGCAACGTATAGCAATCGGGTACACAGCAGCTTAACGCTGCTGCAGCGCGCTGACGATCAGCTGGAAACATCCCTCAATCTGCGGCGGGAAAACCTGCTGGCTGCTGCGCATCAGCGCGACGGTGCGGCTTAACGAGGGCTGCTGAAGATGCACCACCGTCAGCTCTTTATCCTGCAGGTGCGTGGTGTAAAGCTCCGGCAGAATAGCGACGGCAAGACGCGAACGCACCAGGCCATACAGCGTTTCGATATACTCCACCTGATAGCGCGCCGTCAGGCTAAGCCGCTGGCTTTCGGCCATCGCGGACACCAGACGGCTGATATTTCCTTTGGCAAAGACCGCGATATCGCAACGGGTAAGGTGCCGCCACGGGATATGGCTGGAGGAGGCAAGCGGATCCTCACGGTGCATAACCGCGACAAAAGGATCCTCCTGCAGCGGGTGGATCTCAAGCGTATCGGGCACGGAGCTGTCCAGCGCGCCGATGCCGAAATCCAGCTGCCCGTTCTCCAGCTGGGCGATCAGCGCATCGTTGGTGCGATCGTGGAACTCAATGCGCAGGCGCGGAAAATGCGCCGCCAGAAGCTGGGGAATATGCGGAAACAGCAGGCTGCCCACCGAAGGCACAAGGCCGATGCGCAGCGTGCCGTCGCCGCCTTCCTGTACGATACGCTGCATATCGTCAAAGGATCGCTGCGCCACGTACAGCACCCGCTCCGCATGGGGCAGAATCGCCGCGCCCAGCTCGGTGAGCGTCACCGCCGAGGCCGTGCGGTTAACCAGCTTGCCGCCGAGCACCGACTCGACCTGGCGCAGCGCGCTGCTTAACGCCGGCTGGCTGATCGCCAGTCGGCTTGCGGTATCGGTGAAATGGCGCAGCTTTGCCAGCGTCACAAAATACTGGATCTGTTTTAAAGAGAGCGCGGGCAGGCGCTGCCAGGGTTCAGCCATGATGGTATCAGGATTCGCAAGGTAAACGTTTGCCACAGGATAAACGTTTCTTATCGGCCGATAAATTAAATCATCTGGGTAAACCCCGCCTGCCTGGAGTAGCCTGCCACTATTTCCAGCCGGACGGTAAAACGATGAACCCACATGAATTTGCGGACCCGCGCCGCCGGGCGGTCAAAGCGGCCCTGGGCGAAGCGCCTTTCGATCTGCTGCTGAGCAATGCGAACCTGATTGATATGGCGACGGGCGAAATCCGCCTCGTCGATATCGGCATCGTCGGCGCCCTTATCGCCAGCGTCCATCCTTGCGGAAGCCGGAGCGAGGCCGCAGAGGTTCACGACCTGGCGGGCGCATACGTCAGCCCCGGCCTGATGGACACCCACGTTCACGTTGAAAGCTCCCACCTGCCGCCCGCCCGCTACGCGGAAATCGTCGTGGCGCAGGGCACCACCACCATCTTCTGGGATCCGCACGAGCTGGCAAACGTGCTGGGCGTGGAGGGCGTGCGCTACGCCGTGGAGGCGAGCCGCGGTTTACCGTTACGCGTGATCTGCGCCGCACCGTCCAGCGTTCCCTCAACGCCGGGCCTGGAAATGTCCGGGGCGGATTTCGCGGGCAAGGAGATGGAAACCATGCTCGCCTGGCCGGAAGTGGCGGGCGTTGCGGAAGTCATGGATATGCACGGCGTGCTGAACGGCAGCGAACGCATGCTGGAAATCCTCAACGCCGGGCTGAACAGCGGCAAGCTGATTGAGGGCCATGCGCGCGGCCTGAGCGGCGCACGGCTGCAGGCCTACCTTGCCGCGGGCGTCACCTCCGATCACGAACTCACCTCCGCCGCCGATGCGCTGGAAAAACTGCGCGCCGGGCTGACTATCGAAATCCGCGGCTCCCATCCGTATCTGCTGCCGGAAATCGTGGAGGCGCTCAACGCCCTGCCCCATCTCTCCTCGCAGGTTACGGTCTGCACGGACGACGTGCCGCCGGATATCCTGCTGGAAAAAGGCGGCATCATCGCCCTGCTGAATTTGCTGATTGAACACGGCATGAAGGCGACCGACGCGCTGCGCCTGGCGACGCTCAACGCCGCCATCCGCCTGCAGCGTAACGATTTAGGGCTGATTGCCGCCGGGCGCACGGCGGATCTTGTCGTCTTCGATTCGCTGGAAAAGTTACAGGCGAAAGCGGTGTACGTTGCGGGGCGGCATACCGCGCAAAATGGCAAACTGCTTACGCCCGTTAACGCGCCGGACGTATTGCCGCCGCGCGATACGGTGCGTTTAAAAGCGCTGTCGCCCGCGGATTTTATCCTTAGGGCTCCCGTCGTCCACGGCACCGCTACGCTGCGCCACATCAAGGGCGCGCGCTTTACCCAGTGGAGCGAAACCACCGCAGAAGTACGTGGCGGGCAGGTGCAAATTCCGGCTGGATTCAGCCTGATTTGGGTACAGCACCGTCACGGCCGCCACGAGGCGAGGCCACAGCTGGCGCTGCTGGAAGGCTGGGGCGAACTGCGCGGCGCCATTGCGACAACCTATTCTCACGACTCCCATAACCTGGTGGTGCTGGGCCGTCATCCGCAGGATATGGCGCTGGCGGCTAACGCCTTAATCGCCAGCGGCGGCGGCATGGCGCTCAGCCAGAACGGCGAAATTCTCGCCCAGGTGGCGATGCCCATAGCCGGCATGCTCTCCGATTTGCCCGCGGCGGAGCTGGCGAAGCAGTTCCACGAGCTGCGCGAGCTGAGCAATAAGGTCGCCGACTGGGAACCGCCATACCGGGTATTTAAAGCTATTGAAGGCACGTGCCTTGCGTGCAACGCCGGGCCGCACCTGACCGATCTCGGCTTAACGGACGGCGCCACGCGTCAGATTATCGACCCGCTTATTGCCTGCCGGGAAACGCTGGCGGAATAACAACGCAACTTTAAGATAGCAGGAGAGCCATAAATGGCCGAAAACTCAGTAAGTCCAGCCGCTGCGGAGGGCTGGCTGGAGCGGCGCTTCCAGCTTCGCGCGCGGCAAAGCAAGGTGAAAACCGAATGTCTTGCAGGCATAACCGGCTTTCTTGCCGCCGCGTACCTGCTGGTGGTGATCCCCGGCCTGCTGGCGGCGGGCGGAATGGATAAAGGAGCCGTCACAACGGGCACCATTCTGGTGTTTGTCGCGGGCACGATGCTGATGGCCTTTTACGGCAACCTGCCGTTTATCGTAGGTCCCGGCATCGGCGGATCGGTGCTGGTTGGCGTTACCCTTGCGGGCAGCGAAGGCATCGGCTGGCAGACCGGCCTCGGCATCGCCTGCTGGTCCGGCACCCTCTTTTTCGTCCTCACCCGGCTTGGGCTGCGCGAGGTGGTTACCCGCTCCGTGCCGCAGTCCATCAAGCTTGGGCTCACGGCGTCCATCGGGCTGTTTGTTGCCGTACTGGGCTTTCGCAACGCGGGCCTGGTGCTGGCGAATGCTAAAACCAACGCGCTGATGTTGGGCGATTTTATCGCGCCCGGCGCGCTGGTGGCGCTGTGCGGATTGTTCCTCGCCATTGCATTACAGGCGCGGCGCGTTCCCGGCGCGATTCTCTGGGCCATTTTGTTCGCCACCCTGGTCGGCATCCCGTTCGGCGTCACGCATCTGCCGCAAAGCTTTATCGCTATGCCGCACTCGCTCGCGCCGGTGCTGGGCCATGTGGATATGACTGGCGCGCTGAACATCGCCTTTCTGCCGTACCTGTTTGTGTTCTTCGCCTCGGAGTTTTTCTCCACTATGGGGACCACGCTTGCGGTGGGCGGTGAGGCGGGTCTGCTGGACGAGCACGGCAATATGCCGCATATCAACCGTCCGTTTATGGTGGACTCCATTGCGGCAGCGCTCGGGCCGTGGGTGGGGATCCCGGCGGCGACGGCGCTGATCGAGTCTTCCGCAGCCGCCGAGGCCGGCGGGAAAACGGGGCTGACCGCGCTGGCCGCGGCCACCATGTTCCTGCTGATGCTGCTGTTTACGCCGGTCGCCCTGATGATCCCGAAAGAGGCCACCGCTCCCGCGCTGATCCTCATCGGCCTGCATATGTTCAGCGGGCTGCGCAAGGTGGATCTGGCGAACTTCACCGAAGGCCTGCCGGTGCTGATGATGGTGATGATCACGCTGATCGCCAACAGCTTCGGCACCGGCATCGCGGGCGGGCTGCTGTTCTATATCATCATTCAGGCCATCGCCGGGAAGTGGCGCGAGATCCCGCCGGGTTTATATCTGCTGGCGATCCCGCTGGTGTATTACTTTGCGACGCTTGTGCGCCACTGAGCGGCTTATCGCCCGGCACGTCTTCCGGCACGTTTTCCTCAGGCCGGGCCGCAGAAAGGTCGACGGATAAGGATCCGTTGATGACATACAAAAAGGGTTGCCAGGCCATACCCACCTCCAGCGGCGTTTTCTTATATTTTAGAAAACGCCCGGCGGGCAGCCTTCAGCAAAATGTCTTAGCAAGCGCACGGCGCTAAGTCTTTTTTATCTGTTTATCTCTCTCGCGCAGAAACCAGCGTAGATAAATCCACGCACGCCTTTTTTAAAAGCGCCAGGAAACCGCCTGGCGTTAAGTCATCCTTGCGCCCCGCGGAATTAAGTCCACAGGTGTTCATCCTGCTTACGGTTTAAACTAAGCTTCCTGCTCCGCTTATTTATTAAAAAGGGTTTACATGCTTACCGTTGCCATAAAAGAAAAAAACAGCCTTTTTGCTCAGGGTATAAAAATCATTATTGAGCGAATATGCAGCCGTCGTCATGAAACCTTTCATTTTTTACCCGTTGAGCACCAAGACGTTGCCGATATTTTATTTATCTCCCTTGAAGATAACTGGGTCAGCGCCGATTGTTATAAAATCCCCCAGACCACCAAGACACAGCGCGTAATTCTTATCTGCCGAAAACATGAGCATGAAAAACTGATGTTCCGCCCCTGCCTGTATATGCTGCCGGCCATCTTTCGCGAGGATGAAATCGATGAAATCAGCCATAAAATAGCCCACTGGACGAACCCGGCCAGACGCGGGAAAAACACCAGGGCCGTTCCTGCGGGCGTTTGCAAGTACTGCACAACGCGCCATTTTTCCGTCCACGAGCGCGAGCTTCTCCGGCACATTGCATGCGGCCGCTCGCTGAGCGATGCGGCAAAGCTGATGAACCTTGATGAGCCTGCGGCGGCGCAGCAACGCCTGGTTATCATGAAGAAGTTAGGCATCAGCAGCCAGCAGGGCCTAATAAAATTTATTAAAATGAACCTGCTCTTTTTACTTGATTAACCAGGCTAAATCTATTCACCGCCCGCTGCCGGTTATTTATTCAAAAAAGCATGAGCCCTTTATTTTCCATTAAGAAATTTCTTCAATAAATTTAAGCCCGGCCTGCTATCTAATTCGATACCCCGCAGCCACAATAAACCGCGCGATAATCAGGAGCGCCTGCCCGTTTAGTTTCTGATTATCTTTTTACTGCCACACTAGCGCTTCACAAAAAATACACGGTTAGCGACAAAATAATTATGCATACCTCTTTTGCTTCAGCATACTTCTTTGGCACTCTGCCTCCCGGCCGGCATTTTCCCTGCCGCCGTCAAGAGATAGCTGACCGGACAGCCAGTGAGTGAACATTTGTATTCAGCCGCGCGTAAAAGAAGGCCTCGTCGCCCCGGCGGCGATGGCCCGGCATGGCCCTGCGGCCCGGCCGTTCCGCTGATTTTCGACCGTCTTGAGTATCTGCAGCAGCAAATCAACGCAGCGCGCCGGCCAAAGCCGGTGGATATGCTGCTGATCACTCACGACGGCTATCTGTCGCTGGCGCTTAGCCAATATTTCTTTAAACGTACCCGCACGCACATTTGCCCGACGCCTGAAGAAGCGGAGAGCTTTTTCAGACAGAACCCTTTGCCGCGCATCGTGATCGATCTCGACGGTATCACGATGCCAGTGCTCCGGGCGCTGGACACCGTGCGCAGCTGGCAAAAAAAGCGGCCCGGCATCAGTATCACCCTGCTCACCTCCACCCGTAGCCCGGCGGCGGCCTCTTTTATTGCCGCAGCCTCGGGCTGTCGGGTTATCGAACGGCATCTGGAAATCGTCATATTGTTATATTTATTGATGCAACAGCCTTGTTCCCCCAGGCCGATTCAGGCTAACTATACGCGCGCGAATGATAACCTCTCCCCACGGGAATGGACCCTCCTGCTGGAAGTCGCCAAAGGCCGCTCGCTCAAAGCCATCGCCTCTTCGCTTGAGAAGCCTTATCACTCCGTGGTGTATACCCTCGGGCGGGTCGCCGGCCGCCTTGGCCTGAATAACAGGAAGGCGCTCATTTATTTACTGCACGAACTATCCCTGGCGCCCATGGAGAAACATTTATTCGTAAGCCGCTGACCTTCTTGTGAAATTAGGAAATTACTTATTTTTCATGTTCCAAACATGTTAAATAAGAACTATTCATTAACAGTTATAACTATTCCTGGAAGCCTGTTTCCCGCGACGCCTCTTGTTTTGTCCGGCAAAGGGCGTTTTTTCACCACCGATAGCGTTAACAAAAACAAAACAATCAACACTTAATATTATATTTAATATTTAAATTAAACTTTTAAACTAAATATTTCATTTAGCGTGGTAATAGGTTCTGAATGTAATTTTAGTTATCCTGGAATGCAGAACTTAATAGCGCCGCTGGCGGCCGCAGGCAACGGCAGACTTTCTCTCATATAATATGAATGTATAATCCCCACACCAAATAAACTAATTAGAATAAACTTTTTCTACATGTATTGAGCCGTTTTTTAGCACCCCCATCACGTATCGAAATATATAATCACCAGGACTAATTAATTTTTAGGGAGAAACCTGCACGCACCGCCAAAAGCTAGCCTGTTAATATTTCATAAATTTCGCTGCCAGTGACCCTGCGTCAACGCGATGTTTTCCTCAAACAATCCGAGGCAAAAAAATGAAACCTGCATCCGTAATCATTATGGACGAGCATCCTATTGTCCGCATGTCGATAGAAGTCCTGCTCCAGAAAAATAAAGCAATTAGCGTAGTATTGAAAACCGACGATGGCCGGGAAGTCATCGACTATATGCGCGCTCATTCGGTCGATCTGGTGATCCTGGATATCGAGCTGCCGGGGGTTGATGGATTCACTTTACTGAAAAGAATCAAGAGCCTGCAGGAAGATACGAAAATACTTTTCCTGTCTTCCAAATCTGAGAGATTTTATGCCGGGCGCGCGATTCAGGCCGGCGCGAACGGCTTTGTCAGCAAGCGTAAAGAACAGGAGGATATTTATAATGCGGTAGAAATGCTGCTGGCAGGATATTCCTTCTTTCCTTCTGACACCCTGCATTTCATCAGCCAGCCAAACGCAAGAAAAGGAGCGGTTGACGATATGCCGCTTTCAAACCGTGAGGTCACCGTATTACGTTACCTGGCGCATGGTTTATCGAATAAGGAGATTGCGGAGCAGCTTTTGTTAAGCAACAAAACGATTAGCGCACATAAAGCCAATATATTTTCCAAGCTGCACGTCACCTCTATTGTCGAGCTTATCGATTACGCACGCGTAAAAGAATTATTATAAAAGCGTACGCCTGGCTTGAAACGAAACGTCCGGGAACATACGCTCCCGGATTTTCATTTTTACGCAGCGCGCTGGATATTAATAATAATTAATCATAAAGGTTGCTTCAGCATCGGCCTTGCCCGGCTGCGGGTTATCGGCAAGCGCGATATAACCGGCGAAAAAGGTCAGCGCGGCATCGCCGTTGGCGTCCACCGCCACGTCCTGGCTGGCGCGGTCTAAAGGAAGTTCGGATTTATCGCCATCGCGCAGCTCCACCGCGATATTCGTCGCGCTGCTCGTATCACTGAGCGCCAACAGCCCCGGATGGCCCGCAACATTTTTCCCTGAAAAGGTAATAGATGCCGACCCCGGCGGACAGCCTTTAAGCTTCAGCGTAAAGGGCATGCTTTGCGTCCTGCTGCCCGCCGTGCGCAGCTGTCTGGTGGGCCAGGTGCCCAGCTGCACCGTTTTGTTATCGTCGCCGGTTTCCACATAGCAGCTGTAATCCACCACGTTGCCGCGCAGTTCGATATTGATTTCACCCAGCGGTGAATCCGCCCGGGCGTTGCCTGCCGCCAGCCCGATAAGCAGGCACAACGCCAGGCGCCTGCAGCTGTATCTGTTAGTCATAGTCCACCCGCAAATAGCCCCGCGCCGTAAACGGACCTTCCGCCGGTTTGCTTCCCGTCACGCTTACCGGCCACGCGCGTATATCAACTCTTGAGGCCGAGGCGTCGTCGAGCCGGAAATTGATTTTGCTGCCCAGGTTATCAGGCGTAAGCGGCGTTCCGTTTCCGTCCGCGATAATAAAGCCGAGATCTTTATTGTTGGAAATCAACATATTGCCCTGGCTCTTCTCCGCTTCCACGCGCAGCGAGAGATAGGCCTGCGCATCCACATTGGTACACTTAATGCCGATCGTTCTGGTTTGCGGCGTAACGCCCTGCGGGCGGTTCCCCGCTCCGGCCTGGCTAAACAGCGCCGCGCCGATATCACCAAAATCAAACTCGACGATTTGCCCGGCGTTAATCTCGCAGGTTTGCGGGACTTCGACCTTGCCGCTGTAGCTGATGGTATAAACCGGCGTGGTCAGCGGGTCGGTGCTGCGCGTGGTGACATAGACACTAAACATGGTCTGTTTCGGGATCGGCACCATGTTGATAAAAGGACGCGTCACCTTAAGCCGAAAGACCAGATTCGAATCCTTAACCGGGAACGGCTGCCCGCGGGAAACGTTCGGGTGGCTGCCCATCTGGATGTAGTCGCGAGGCGGGTAAAACACCCCCGAATAGCTGTCGGTGATCTTCATCCCGCCGTTAAGGTAGTCGTTTATTTTCAGGTATTTGTAACCATCCAGCGTTTCCTGAATCGGCAGCGTGGTGACGTAGCTGCGCATGGTGGTGTTTCCGCTCGTCCCCGCCGGACAGGTGGCGTTAACGCCGACCCACTGCGACTTTTCCGCCAGCGTCACAATCTGCCCGGCGTGGTTGTTCGCGCTGGTAAAGACGTTCGAGAGATCGTATGAAACCTCGGTCGGCACGCCGTTTGAGTTAGCACAAACCGTGGCAAACGCCGGCGCTGCGCAGGCCAGCAGCGCGGCGCCGGCCAGATAAGTCTTCGCTTTCATTGTTAGTTTCCCAAGCCGTGAGCTTCGCTATGAACAGGTGGCGCCAGCCACCACGACAGCCTGTTTCAGGCTTTCTTGCGGCAGAACATAAGGAGCGAAGCAGCGTGAACTTTTGCCGTCTCCCCACTGAACGAGCAGTTTCCCTTTGAGCGGTAAACCGCTGAGGTAGATTTGCCCGTCGTCGCCCACCATGCTGGTTGCGCCGCTGTTTTCTTCACGCACGACCGAACCGAACGGCACCGCCCGCCCGCCACGTTTTACGGTAATAATCGCCCGTACGCCGATGCGGGCGTTAAATGCGGCGCGCACCAGCGCGCCCTGCGTCGGCACCACGCTGCTGACGTTGTTTTCAATATCGGTATGGTTATCCATCGAGTTGGTATCCAGCGCGATGCGGTTGTAGCGATAAACCGTGGCGTAGGGCATCACGGCGTAGCCGCGCCAGTCCGTTTTCACCCCGGTCTGGTTTTCAACGCTGACGCCGGAGGCGCCCGGCGCTTTTATCAGCACGTTGGTATCGCCCAACGGCTGGCTGAGGGTAACGCCGTCGGCATGCCCCACCACGCCGCCGGAGGCCTGCCAGTTGAATTCTCGCTGGTCGCGGTCGTAGTTGTAGCCCAGCCCCAGGGTGCCGTAGGTCGCCTGCCAGCTGGCATTGGCGCTGCCGCTGTAGCCGTTGGCGCTGCTGTGGCCCTGGGTCAGGCTGTAGTTCAGGTTGCGGTCTTCAAGCAGGGTGCCGCCGACGCCGGTCTGCACGGTATTTTTCCCGTCTGAATTCCGGCTGGCGGCAAAGGTGGCATAGGCGCGGTCGATGGCCCTGTCCCGCGAATAACGCCGGCCCAGCAGCGTGCTGAACGGCACCGAGAGGTTAAACGCCAGGATGCGATCGTTATTCGCAAGCCCAACTGATTTGCTCCACGACGCCGACACCGAGTAGCTGATGCCGCGCCAGCCGCTGGCGTACCCGGCCTGATACCAGGTGTTGTCTTCGTCGGTGCCCCAGTAGGTTTGCTGGCTGCCGGAAACGTACAGCGAGCCGTAGTCGCCTAACGACTGGGAGATATTGACCTGAAAACGCCCGCGCTTGCTGTAGCGCAGGTTGTGGTAGCTCTGCGGCGTCTGCACCTTGTGGTGCGCGCCGTCGTCCTGCAGCTCGTACTCGTAGCCTTCCATATTTTTATAAGCCGCCTCATCCAGGGTGTAGAACCCGCGCGTGGAGTAGCGATAGCCAAGAAGCTGGAAGTTGGTGCCGTAGCCGCTCAGGGATTTGGCATACAGGAAACGCAGGGACTGGCCCTGGTGCTCGCTGTTGTCGGCAAGCCTGCTGCGCGCGTGGGTGACGTCCACCGAAATCGCCCCCCATTCGCCGAGGTTTTTGCCAAGCCCCAGCGCCGCCGCGGTGTAGCGCTGGGCAAGCTGCGAACCGCCGTAGGCGGTGTAGCCGTCTGGCAGGCCCGCAATCAGGGTGCCCTGGGTAAAGAACGGCGTATCCTGCTGGCTGTTGCCGCTGCGGAAATCGCCGGCGACCAGGTCGTACTTCAGCCGTCCTTCGCGCTGCAGCAGCGGCACGGTGGAATACGGCACGGTGTATTTCTGCAGGCCGCCGTCTTTTTCTTCCAGCGTCACCTCAAGGTCGCCGCTCGAAGAGGTCGGGTTCAGATCGCTGATGGCGAACGCGCCGGGCGACACGTAGCTCTGATAGATAACAAAGCCGTTCTGGCGAATGGTGATTTTAGCGTTGGTACGGGCGATGCCGCGCACCGTTGGCGCGTAGCCCTGCAGGCTGTCCGGATACATGCTGTCCGAGGAATAAAGGCGCGCGCCGCGAAAACCGAGGCTGTCGAACACATCGCTGCCGGTGTTGCTGTCGCCCATCACCAGCTCGCCCCTGAACGGGATAATCGCCCGCTGCACGTAGGTGCTGATGTTCTGCCAGCTGTTGTTGCGGTAGCCGTTCCCGCGGGTGTAGCTCCAGGCGCCGTTGTTACGCAAACGCCAGGGCCCGTAGTTCAGGCCGCTTTGCAGGCTTAAATAATAGCTGTCGTCGTTGGTGGGCCCGGTTGCCGGTAAAGGAGTAGTTGACCAGCGCCGCCGGAATGCCTTCGTCCCACTGATCCGGCGGGATATAGCCGCGGGCGCTGTTAAGCAGCGCAGCCTGCGGCAGGCTGATGTCGAGGCGCAGCCTGGCGAAATCAAAGGTGATTTCCGCGCCGGGAACGGCCTCGGCTACCGGCACGCAGGCGCCCGCTTTATATTTTGCCAGCTCAGGGTAAGCGAGCATATTCAGCCCGAGGCGCTTAAGCCAGTCGACGTCGAGGCATGGCGTCAGGCCGCCGGATTTCACGGTTTCGCCGGGCCGGGCGCCGTCGGTCTCTGAAAACAGCAGATCTTCGGTGGCGATAAACTCATCGTTGCGCCAGATATCCACACGATACTTGCCCGGCGGCTGATGGTTGCCTTTTTCAAAACGCGATAAATCCGCGACGGCGGCGGCATCCCCGGCTAAAAACGCCGGATTGAAGTAGCTTTCGGCCACGCTTATTCCCGGCCAGAGCGCCGCCAGGACCGACAGTGGGCCAAAGACGAGCGCCTGGTGCGTAAGCGACTTTTTCATCATTTCCCTGCTTCCCCATAGCTGCCAGGCGGCGTCACTGCATCTGGCCCGCTTGCGCCGGCGTGACCGCGCCGTAGTCGTTCACGGTCTGGAAGGAGACGCTGCCGGCAACACCCGCAGGCACGGCGACCTGCGCCACGCTCTTCGGCGCCACCATAGTATTCGGCAGCTTCGTATTGCCGATTTTCAGATTGACCGTCGAGATATAGTACGGCGACGGATTGTGCAGGCTCAGATGGCCAACGCTGCGTTTAAAACGCAGCTGCTTTAGCGCCTCTTCTGGCTGCATCTGCAGGTTTTTCGGGCGCACAAACAGCTTGATGCGCGACAAAATCGCCAGCTGCAGCACGTTGTTATTCGCCACGGTATTTTTATCCACCGACGGAATCGCCTTCATATTCATCCAGAAGAGGGATTCGCGATCCGCAGGCAGCGGCTGGCCGACATAAATAATGCGCAGGGTGTTTTCGCTTTTTGGCTCGCTGACAAACAGCGGCGGCGTGACGATAAAACTTTTATCTTTTTCGCCGAGATTGTTCTCCACCCAGGAACTCACCAGATAACGTTCTTTAGCGCCGCTATTGGTAATAGAAAGAGAAGCCTGCTTCGCGTCGGCGGGATAAATAACACGCGTGGCGCCAAGGCCAATTCCTCCTGCCGCCTGAGCAGAAAATGCAGTTATTAACAGGCATAGCGCTGCGGCCACCCCGGTTTTAAATAGTGTATTCATCACGACAGATACCATCTAAATTACGTTATGAAGGGCTCGACTCAGGGGTAAACCAGCGTGAACCAGACATCAGAATGAATATTTCCCGGCAATACGCGTCCGGAAACCGAACGGTAACGAGCGGTGAAATGAAAAGTCATTTCCTGGGTTTTAACCGGCATAAAATAGGCCGGCGCGGTATTGGGAATAATGAGCTGCTGTTCGCTGTCGAATAAAGCAAGCCCGATACCGGCGCTGGCGTCATTGCCGTTTACGCTGGTCGCCGCCAGAAAGACCTGCGGGTCTTCGACGGGCGTGGCGCCCTGAAAAGCGATGCCCACCTGTTCAGCAACGTCGGGCAGGCAGCCGGTCAAGCGGATGGCGAACGGAATGCTGACTGGCGCATAGCTGCCCACGCCCTGAAAAAGAGTGCTGCGGTACTGCCCCATCTGTATGGTCATCTCCTGGCTTTCGGGCGCGACGGCGCAGGCGCCGTTAACCAGCGAGCCCTGCATATGCACTTTGCCGCCGTCAATCACCACCGTTCGCTTCGCCAGCGCCGGGCTTGCCGCGGCCAGTAACAGGAGGCACAGAATTTTCCTTTTCATGCTCGCCTTCTCAGGATTAACGTGAAATCTGCCTCTTCCCTGAGGCGTGCATCATCCCTGCGCTTTAATTACTCGTATTTCATAACGAAAGTGGCGTCAGCGTTGGCTTTACCCGCGGTCGCGGTTGCCGCCGTCGCTTTATAGCGCGCGGTGAACGGCAGGGTGTTAGTCCCGTCGGTCAGGTTCTGAGCGGTGGAGAAGGTCGCGCCGTCCGGGGTCAGCACTTTAGAAGCGCGGTCGAGGATTTCGATGCCTACGCCCTTAGCGGTGGTGGTGTTGTCGCCGGAGTTAACCGCCAGCAGGGTGGGATCAACGGCGTCGGCCTGGCCTGCAAAAGCGGCCGAAGCGGTAGCGGCTACGGTGCTGTCACAGTCGTTCAGAACGATGGTGAAAGGGATCTGCGCGGAGGTATCGCCCGCTTTGGTGAAAGAGGCGGTGCGGTACTGACCCAGTTTTACCACCTGACCGTCAGACTCGGTGCTTACCGCGCACGCGGCGTTAACCAGCTCGCCTTTAAAATGAACGGTGCCGCCGTTAACGGTAACCGGCGTAACCGGGTCTTCCGCTTGAGCCGCGCCGCTCATCAGGACGATGCCGGCAATTAAACAAGAAGCAATTTTGCTGAATTTCATGAGTATTCCTTAAATGATTAAAACGCACAGCGCGGAGAGTAATGAATATATATTCCGGTATTTATTAATTATCTTTTCGCTGAAGCAGCCTCCACCGGCCTGATAAATAAGGCAGTGCTTTCCGGTAATTTTCAGCAATATCGATAATTAATTAAATATTTAAAACGCCAGCTGGCGACGGGGGATAAATTAATAGAATCGGGGGTTAAATCATACCCGCTAAATCTTTATATAACCTAAGCGGCGTCTTAATAACCTCTAAGAAATCGGGTAAATCACCCCGGTTTTCGCCGAATAAAGTTGCCAAAACGTTAAATGCGTCACACTCAGGGTGTTACACTATGCGGCTTTATGACAAAAAGTATCCGGTGACGAAATTGAGTGAGCATGTTGAAGAAGTAAGCCAGCCGGGAGCGGTGTCGCGCCCTAACTGGTCGGCGGTTTTCGCCGTAGCGTTTTGCGTCGCCTGCCTGATTACCGTGGAATTCCTGCCGGTAAGCCTGCTGACGCCGATGGCGCAGGAGCTGGGTATTTCAGAAGGCGTGGCCGGGCAATCGGTCACCGTGACGGCGTTTGTCGCCATGTTCTCCAGCCTGTTTATCACCACCGTCATCCGTTCCGCCGACAGGCGCTACGTCGTTTTTCTGTTCGCCGTGCTGCTCACCCTCTCCTGCCTGCTGGTTTCCTTTGCGCAAAACTTTACGCTGCTGCTGGCAGGGCGCGCCTGCCTGGGGCTGGCGCTGGGCGGCTTCTGGGCGATGTCGGCCTCGCTGACCATGCGCCTTGTACCCGTAAGAACGGTGCCGAAAGCGCTGTCGGTTATCTTCGGCGCCGTCTCCATCGCGCTGGTTATCGCCGCCCCGCTGGGCAGTTTCCTGGGCGGAATTATCGGCTGGCGCAACGTGTTTAACGGCGCGGCGCTGATGGGCGTGGTCTGCATTATTTGGGTCTGGAAAGCGCTGCCGCCGCTGCCGGGAGAATCCACCCGGCATAAGCAAAATATGTTCGGGCTGCTTAAGCGCCCCGGCGTGCTGGCGGGCATGGCGGCTATTTTTATGGCCTTCGCCGGGCAGTTTGCCTTCTTTACCTATATTCGTCCGGTGTATATGACCCTTGCGGGCTTCGACGTCGACGGCCTGACGCTGGTGCTGCTGAGTTTCGGTATCGCAAGCTTTGTGGGCACCTCCCTTTCGGCGGTGTTTCTTAAGCGTTCGCTGAAGCTCGCGCTGGCCGTGGCGCCTATGGTGCTGGCGCTGAGCGCGCTGGTTCTGGTGCTGTGGGGAACGGACAAGATCGTGGCGTCGGCCATCGCCATTATCTGGGGCTTTGCCTTCGCGCTGATACCGGTCGGCTGGTCAACGTGGATCACCCGCTCGCTTGCGGATCAGGCTGAAAAAGCGGGATCTATTCAGGTGGCGGTCATTCAGCTCGCCAACACCTGCGGCGCCGCGGTCGGCGGCTACGCGCTGGATAACCTGGGCCTGCTCTCGCCGCTGGTGCTTTCAGGAAGCTTAATGCTGCTGACAGCGGCTTTGGTGGCTGTGAAGGTGCGGGTTAAATAACGCTATCCCCCGGCGGTTGGCACTTCGTTTATCCGCCCTACAAAAACAGTAGGGTGGATTAGCGCCAGCGCCATCCACCAGCCTTACTCCAATCATCCCCGGTAAAAAGGCTTATCGCCTAATATCGTCGCGCGGTGCATAACACGCCGCGCGGGAAGGTAATCGGCGTTCGCGTAATGCTGCGTGACGCGGTTATCCCAGATGGCGATGTCGTTTTGCCGCCAGCGCCAGCGCACCTGGAACTCCGGTTTGGTGATATGCGCGAACAGGAAAGCCAGCAGCGCGTCGCTCTCTTTCTGGGAAAGATCGACGATGCGCGTGGTGAAGCCTTCGTTAACAAACAGCGCCTGCTTGCCGCTCACCGGATGGGTGCGGATAACCGGATGCGTAAGCGGCGGATTTTTGGCGACGGCCTCGCGCCAGCGCGCATGCTCCGCCTCGGTGCGGGTATGCTTGTATTCCGGGAAAGACTTCCTGAAATCATGCTCCGCCTTAAGGCCGGAAAGCAGGCGCTTAAACGGCTCGGACAGCGCCTCGTATGCGGCAATGCCGCTGGTCCACAGCGTGTCGCCGCCCGTTTCCGGCAGCAGCTTCGCGGCGAGGATCGCCCCGGCGGGCGGCGTTTCAATAAAGGTCACGTCGGTGTGCCAGTTGTCGTTATCCGGCGGGTTATCGTTGTGGGTATCCAGCAGGATAATTTCTTCCACGCCTTCCGCATGCGGGTAAACCGGATGAATGTGCAAATCGCCGAAGCGCAGCGCCAGCCCGCGCTGCTGCGCCGGGGTAATCGGCCGATCGCGGAAGAACAGCACCTGATGGCGGATCAGCGCGTGATAAATTTGCTCGAACTGGTTGTCGCTCAGCCCGCGCGTTAAGTCCACGCCGCTGACCAGCCCGCCGATGTATGGCCCCAGCGGCACAATATTCACTTTTTCACTCATTGCCCTTCTCCATGCCATGGGGTTAAACGACGCTGCAACGCGCGCAGACCCAGCTCTAAACAAAATGCGATAACGGCAATCACGCCGATGCCGGCCAGCACCACGTCGGTTGCCAGAAACTCACCGGCGGACTGCACCATAAACCCCAGCCCGCGGGTGGCGGCGATAAGCTCGGCGGCCACTAAAGTTGACCAGCCCACGCCCAGCCCGATGCGGAACCCGGTCAGTATCTCGGGCAATGCGCCCGGCAAAATCACGTGCCATACCACCTGCGCTCGCGAGGCTCCCAGAGCACGGGCGGCGCGAACACGAACCTGCTGAGCGCTGCGCACGCCGGCCATGGTCGACATCGCGACAGGCGCGAAAATCGCCAGATAAATCAGCAGGATTTTCGAGGTTTCGCCGATGCCGAACCAGATGACCATCAGCGGTAAATAGGCCAGCGGCGGCACCGGGCGATACAGCTCGATCAGCGGATCGAGGATGCCGCGCACCGTCGGGCTTAGGCCCATCGCGATGCCAACCGGAATGCCAATCAGCACCGCGGCCGCCAGCGCGGTAAGGATGCGCAGCAGGCTGGCCGCAAGATGCTGCCAGAGCGTCGCATCCATAAAGCCCTGGGGACCTGCGATACTGATAAGCTTGCTTAACACCTGCCCCGGCGGCGGCAGAAACAGCGGGCTTATCCACTGTTCGGCGGCCACCCACCACCACAGCACAACGATGGTGGTCAGCGTAACGAGGCTTAACGTAATCTGGCGCGAGAACGGCCAGCGCAGGGCGAGGCGCCTGCGACGCGGTTTATCTGGGATCGCGATGCTCACAGGAAGCCCTCCCGCTGTTCAAAGACACGGCTCAGCACGTACTCGCGCTTCGCGATAAATTCAGGATCGGATTTGATGCTGCGGCAGGATTCGCCTGCGGCAAAGCGGCGGCCGAAATCGAGCGGCAGACGCTCCAGCACGCGCCCCGGCCCTGCGGAAAGCAGCACCAGCTCGGTGGCGAGGAAGACCGCCTCTTCGATGTCATGGGTGATAAGCAGCACCTGGCGGCGGCTCTCATGCCACAGCTTTAACAGCAGGGTCTGCATCTGTTCGCGGGTAAAGGCGTCCAGCGCGCCAAAAGGCTCGTCGAGCAGCAAAAGCTGCGGCTGGGTGGCAAGAGCGCGGGCGATGCCCACCCGCTGCCGCTGGCCGCCGGAGAGCTGCCAGATGGCGCGCTCCGCCTTGTCCTCAAGGCCGACCTTGCGCAGCATATCGCGCGCGATCTGCTCTCGTTGCGGCTTCGGCTGCCCGGCAAGCTGCAGGCCGAAGGCGACGTTGTCCAGCACCGTTCGCCACGGCAGCAGCCCTTCGTTCTGGAAGACCACGCCGCGCTCGGCGCCCGGCCCGGTTACCTGCTTGCCCTGCAAGGTGATGCTGCCGGTGTGGTAAGGAACAAAGCCAGCTATCAGGTTTAACAGCGTCGTTTTTCCGCAGCCGGACGGGCCGAGCACCACCAGCAGCTCCCCTTCATCCACCGTCAGGCTGATGTCGTTGAGGACGGTTTTACCGGCATAGTCTGCACTGAGTCCTGAAACCTGTAACATGGCCTGCCCCCTTACTGCGCCAGCGTTTTCACGAAGCGGTCGGTGACGAACTGGCTGTAGTCCGTTTCCACCGCCGGGACTTTGCCCTGCGACTTCAGGAACTGCGCGGTGTCGACGATCGCTTTATTGACCGGGCCGCTAAGCTGCTCGGTCTGCTGCCCCGGCGTGAGATAGGTATTGCCCTTCACCAGCGCCGGCACGTCGCTTTCCGGAACGCCGCTCAGACGGGAAAGCTTGCTGAGGTTATCCGGCTGCTTAAGCCAGGCATCCGGGTTATCGATATAGCCTTTTTGCGCGGCGAGAGCACTTTTGGCGAAGGCCGCCACCACGTCAGGATGCTGCCGGGCAAAGTCTTTGCGCACGACCCAGACGTCAAGCGTCGGCGCGCCCCATTTGCCCACCTGCGCGGAATCGGTCAGCACGGTGCCATCTTTCTCCAGCTCGTTTACCGCGGGCGCCCAGACATAGGCGCCGTCGATATCGCCACGCTGCCAGGCGGCGATAATCGCCGGAGGCTGAAGATTAAGGATCTGCACCTGGCCGGGCTTGATGCCCCAGTGTTTCAGCGCCGCCAGCAGGCTGTAGTGGGTGGTGGAGATGAAAGGAACGGCGATGCGTTTACCGATCAGATCCTTTGGATCGGTGATGCCTTTTTTCACCACCAGCGCCTCGGAGTTGCCGAGCTGGGACGCCAGCAGGAACACTTCAATCGGCACCTTCTGGCTGGCGGCCCACCGCCAGCGGGCTGGAGCCGATATTGCCGATCTGCACGTCGCCGGAGGCCAGGGCGCGCACTACGCTCGCCCCGCTGTCGAACTTGCGCCATTCCACTTTGGCGCCGCTGTCTTTAGCAAAGGTGTTGTCGGCCTGCGCCACTTTCGCAGGCTCCGCGGAGGTTTGATACGCCACGGTAACGTCTACCGCGAACGCCGGTGCGGCAATAAAGGCCAGCGCTGCCAGCCAAAGAGAATGTCGTGATGCTGCCATGGTGTCTGCTCCTGTCTCGATGATGTGAGCAGTATTTCCAACGGCGGCGATGACATAAAAGAATTAAAAATTATCGCTAATGCTTTTATGTCCTTAGATAAGATTTTGCTTTGGATAGCCGGAAAACGGGAAAGACGCAAAAAGAGAAAACGCCCCTGTCGACGCCGCTCTGAGGCACAGGCTTGTGCTTAAAGCTTTTCCGCCGCCCCGCGCCTTGTTAATATTTTGTTGTGTAATAGTTAAACCGAGGCGCGAATGTTGCCCAATTTTGATTTGCAGGATTTATACGCGTTTATCGCGCTGTGCGAGCACGGCAGCTTTCGCTACGCGGCTGAGGCAATCTGTATCTCGCAGTCCGCGCTAAGCCGCCGTATCGAAAAGCTTGAATCCTCCCTTGGCGTGCGGCTTTTTGACAGAACGACCCGCAGCGTAACGCTGACGCAGACCGGAAGAACCTTTGCTCCCCGCGCCCGGCATCTGCTAAGCGACTTTGAGGACGCCCTTAACGGCATCAGCGAGCGTGCGGCCTTCGGCAGCGGCATGGTGACCGTCGCCTGCGTGCCTTCCGCCGCCTATTACTTTATGCCCAGGGTCATTGCGCGCTTCAGAACGCAGTTTAAAAAAATCCGCATCCGGCTTATCGATACCAGCGCCGGGAATGTGTATACCGCCGTACATAACAAACAGGCCGATTTCGGCTTAAGCTTTCTCTCCAGCGGCGAGGCGGACCTGACGTTTCTGCCTTTAGCCGATGAAACCTACCAGGTGATTTGCCCCCCTGCTCACCCCTTCGCACAGCGCGACAGCCTGACGTGGCAGGCGTTTTTTAACGCCGACTATATCTGGCTGAATAAATCTTCCGGCAACCGCCACCTGCTCGATCGGGCGCTGGGCGAGATTGCCAGGCGCCGTGCCCCGGTGTGCGAAACGCAGCACGTCACCACCATGATGGGCATGGTCGAAGCGGGGCTGGGGATTGCGGCGGTGCCCTCCATGGCCCTTCCTGACAGCGGGCATCCTTTGCTGGTGCAAAAACCGCTCACGGAGCCCGTGGTTAAAAGGCAGGTGGGGCTGATCAAAAGGGCGGGAACGGCGCTGTCCCCCGTGGCGGCCGAGCTGGAAAAAACGATTATCGGGCTATTCCGCCCGTAGCAGGCAGCGGGTCCAGCCCCGTCTGGCGCACCACCGTTTGCGCTTCAGGCGACGCCAGATAGCGAAGCAGACGTCGGGCCTGCTGCTGGTGAGGCGCTCCGGCCACTACCGCGCCGGCAAAGCGGGTAACGTACTGCACGGATTCAGGAATACGGCCGATAAATTTAGCGCCTTTCACCGGCAGCAGCTCGCTCACCTGCTGAAAACCAATCTCCTCGTCGCCCTTCGCCACCACGGACGCGACGGGGATCTTTTCTATCATCCTCGTCTTATCCCTGACCTGCGCGGCAATGCCCAGCCGGTTAAAAAGCTCAGCCTGCACATAGCGTCCGCTGGCGCTGTCGGAATAGGCAATGGACTTCGCTTTTAGCAAAACGGCTTTCAGGTTATCGATATTGCTGATATCCGGGGCGGCGGAACCTTCGCGTACCACGGCGCCGATGCGGGAATCCGCAAGCTCGGTACGGCTGCCTTGCGCAATCTTTCTTTGCTTATCCAGGTCGTCCAGCGCGTAGCCGACCATGATAACCACATCCGCCGGCTGGCCTGCCGATAAACGGTTAGGGATAGCCTCCGGCGAGTTGCCCATCGACGGCCCGTGAACGATATGCACGGTATCGCCCGTTGCGGCCTGATACTGCGGCGCAAGCTTATCCAGCGCCGCTGAAAATCCGCCGGAAATCATAACCGTAATGTCTTCCGCCCCCGCCGTGGCGCAGAAAGTTATCGCCAACAGAAAAGCGGCGGCCCGGAGCTTAAGCTGTTTCATTTGTTGTTCCTTAGCTAAATGATTTACGGGTATGCCAGCTGCGATCGGATGCCTGGTGATAAAGCCAGAGCGTGGCAAGCAGCGCGCAGACGGCGGCGAAGCTCATCCAGTACCCCGGCGCCGCTTTGTCGCCGGTATACTGAATCAGCGCGGTAGATACCGCCGGCGTAAAGCCGCCAAACAGCGCCGTTGCCAGACTGTAGGCCAGAGAGAACCCCGCCACGCGAACCTCTGCGGGCATGATTTCCGCAAGCGCGGGGATCATCGCGCCGTTATAAAGACCATACATAAATGACAGCCACAGCAGCACGGCCAGCATCATGCCGAAGCCGGGCGCGTTAGCCAGCAGGGTGAGCGCGGGCCAGGTGGTGAAGATCGCCAGCAGCGTCATGGCAATCAGCACCGGCTTGCGCCCGAGGCGATCGGAAATGGCCCCGCCGATGGGCAGCCAGATAAAATTCGAAATAGCGACCAGCAGCGTCACCAGCAGGCTGTCTGAGGAACTCAGCATCAGGACTTTTTTACCGAAGGTCGGCGCATACACGGTGATCAGGTAAAAGGCGGTCGTGGTCATCGCCACCATCAGCATGCCGGCAATCACCACGCGCCAGTTATTAAGCAACGTTTTCAGCGCCTGGCCTATTTCGAGATGGCTGGCCCGCTTTGCAAACTCTTCGGTTTCATCCAGATGGCGGCGCAGCATGAAGATAAACGGCACGATCAGGCAGCCGATAAGGAAAGGAATGCGCCATCCCCAGGCGTGCAGGGTGCTTTCGTCCATCAGCAGATTAAGGGCGTAGCCGAGCGAGGCGGCCACCATAATGGAGACCTGCTGGCTGCCGGACTGCCAGCTGGTATAAAACCCCTTGTGGCCGGGCGTGGCGATTTCAGAAAGATAGACGGAGACGCCGCCCAGCTCCGCGCCCGCCGAAAAGCCCTGCAACAAACGGCCGCACAGAACAAGCAGCGGCGCCCATAATCCAATGGTGTCGTAGCCGGGCACCAGCACGATTAAAAACGTGCCCAGCGCCATAATGGACAGGGTGACGATCAGCCCTTTGCGCCGCCCGACTTTATCTATCCACGCGCCGAGGACGACCGCGCCAATGGGGCGCATCAAAAATCCGGCCCCAAAGACGGCAAAGGTCATCATCAGCGAGGCGAATTCGTTTTCAGCCGGGAAGAACACGTGGGCAATGTAGGTGGCATAGAAACCGAACAGGAAGAAATCAAACTGCTCAAGAAAGTTTCCTGAGGTGACCCGCAGGATAGCCATTGCCCTGGAGCGAAAGGTCGGTGTGTCGGCAGCAAAAGGCATATCGCCCTCCATAATTAACAATAATTTTTAGTTTTATTAACCTTTAATCAACCATGAGAGTGCGATATTTACGCCGCCTGGATAAGTGCATTTCCCGCATGTATTGATGCGGCAGACGCATCAATTTAATGACAAGCGGGAGCTAACGCGGCCCTGCCAAGGCCCACGGCAGGAATTCATCCTTACGGAGCGAGGCTTATTACGTGAGGTTCGCCACATTTAGCGGCTGGAGGCGTGGCTGATAAAGACCAAAACGGGCCGCAGGAGCATTGCCGTTTTGCGACGGGCTGTCTGCGGCAAGCGCCCGGCTCCGGTAGCCCGACGGCGCCTTAAATACTTTTTAGTTTTCAGCGCCCAGGCGGGCTACGAGGTAATCGATAACGCTGCGCAATTTTGCCGACGGGCGGCTATCCTGCGGATAAATGAGGTACATGGGGGTAGGTTTATATGACCATTCGGGTAATACAGCCACCAGCCGACCCTGCGCGATATCATCCCTGAGTACGGATTCAGGCTGCAGCACAATGCCGCAGCCATGCAGCGCCGCGATCCTCAGCGCATTGCCCTGGTTTGACATAAAACGCCCTTTAACCGCGGCCTTAAAAATCTCACCGTTCGGCCCCAGCAATTCCCAGCGGTCCTGATGAATCCAGTATGAGATCCCAAGGCAGCTAAAGTGGCTTAGCTGGTCCGGATGCGCCGGCGCACCGTGCTGGGTTATTTACACGGTAGGCGCTTCGTATTTTCCTCACTGGTCCCCTTTAAAATATACTACGCTTACGACCGCCCTCGGGATGACAAGCATACTGTTGCTGAACGCACTTATTTACGCCTGCGGTTGGGTCCCTGTCCCCTCAGCCTCTGATTTACTTTTCGTTAGCCCGCAGATTATTTACACATCCATTATCGCCAGCTTTATTGGCATCCTTTGCTGGAACGCAGGCAATAAAATCCTGACGCCGCTCAATGGCGTATTATTTATGGATATTGTTCCCATTACCGCTTTTTCAATTTCAGCGATGGCAGGCGTAGAGCCTGGCTATTCAGAAATTGCCGGAGCATGTATCACCGGCTCGGCGCTTATACTCAACAACCTGTATTTACGTTATCGCACTTCTGCAAGAAAAGTTATTCCGGCGCAAGAGGCGAAGTAAATACATGTTAATTTTAAAATATCGGGTATAATTGCGCCTCTCTTCCGACTGTAACTAACTATATGAATTTAAACCGCTTCTGTTATTTGCTTTTGGTATTAGCGGCTATCGGCTGCGCATTTCTGCCCCGCCCGTTTGCGATGTGGCTAATGTCTGTGAACCTGCTCACGGCGGGGATTTATGGACTGGATAAGCTGGCGGCCCGTAAAGCCTGGCGGCGAATACCGGAACTCACCTTGCTGGTATTTGGTTTTGTGGGCGGCTGGCCCGGCGCCATTGTCGGTCAGCAAGTATTTCGCCATAAAACGCAAAAGCAGCCGTTC
Source organism: Dryocola mayonis (assembly GCF_051307045.1). Lineage (NCBI taxonomy): Bacteria > Pseudomonadati > Pseudomonadota > Gammaproteobacteria > Enterobacterales > Enterobacteriaceae > Dryocola > Dryocola mayonis. The sequence goes on along the minus strand of NZ_CP150452.1, from coordinate 542,984 downwards.
AGAACTTACTTCGCCATCAGCGTGGTGCTGAATCTGGCGGTTGTGCTGGCGGCGGCGTATGGGCTGCCTCACCACGCGTGGCCTGCATTGTAGAGGGGATACGCGCCGGCGCCATCCACCGTCCTGCCTTTCGGATCATCAGCCGCGTATCGCCGCATCGATTGCGGCAACGTCAATTTTCTTCATCGACATCATCGCCTCAAACGCGCGCCTGGCGGTGTCGCCGCCCGTTGCCAGGGCTGCGGTCAGTATGCGCGGAGTGATTTGCCAGCTCACACCCCATTTATCTTTGCACCAGCCGCATTCGCTTTCCTGGCCGCCGTTGCCGACGATAGCGTTCCAGTAGCGGTCCGTTTCTTGCTGATCGTCGGTGGCTATCTGAAAGGAAAAGGCCTCGCTGTGTTTGAAATGCGGCCCGCCGTTGAGGCCGATACAGGGCACGCCCGCCACCACAAACTCAACAACGATTGTGTCGCCGGCTTTGCCGTCCGGATAGTCGCCGGGCGCAGGAATAACGGCGCCGACGCTGCTGTCCGGAAAGGTTGCGGCGTAGAAACGAGCGGCGTCTTCCGCATCATGATCGTACCAGATACAGACAGTGTTCTTAGCCATAAGAGGGCCTGCTTATCGTGTTTTGCCAGCAATAAGTATGGTTCGGATCTGGTTCATGCGGGCGTAAAAGCCGCGATCTGTGGCCTGTATCGCTTAACTGACGGGAACTTCCTGCCGGGGCGGGAAGGTGAAACTCACGAGGCAGTCGCAGAACTACCGGCTTTGTTATTAAAATTTATAAACAACCTGTACGGCTACGCCCTTTTCGCTTTTTAAGGCTCTTACCATTACGGTTTCTGCCGGGTCCGTGCCTTGCCAGCACACATTATCAATATTGCAGGTGCCCTGCCGTTGGTAGCCCATTGACGTCAGATAACCGTCAATCTTACTTGTCTCCTCGATCCCATAGAATTTCACCGCATATACCTGCGCTGCCGGCCCCGTGATATTCGCAAAATCGAAGTCATAACGATTGGAAATGCGCGGCATATTTTTCAGGATATCGGGAGTATAAAAATTATATTCCCGCTTATCCTGCTCGGTATAGCTTGCGCTGCCGGCAAACTCCATTTCGATATAAGGCCAGGCGCAGATAAGCACGGCTGCAAGCAGTACGCCGGTGGCAATGAGCTTATTGTTACAGGAAATCATAAACAACCTGCACAATCACCGTTTTCTCCCCGGTCAATATTCCGACATAAACGGTTTCCCGGGGATCTGTGCCCCGCCAGCATGTCGAATTTAAATTGCATTCGGCCTGCTTTTCGTAGCCGCTGGAAGTCAGCCAGGCCGCGATTTTACTCGTATCATCGGTGCCATAAAACTTCACGGCGTTCACATGTTTTGCCGGCCCCGTGATATTCGCAAAATCGAAGTCATAACGTTTGGAAATACGCGGCATATTTTTCAGGATATCGGGAGTATAAAAATTATATTCCCGCTTATCCTGCTCGGTATAGCTTGCGCTGCCGGCAAACTCCATTTCGATATAAGGCCAGGCGCAGATAAACACGGCTGCAAGCACAACAAACACCGCCACGGCGCTGAGGGCTTTAGCTGATTTACGCATAGGGCAGCGTCCCTTTTGCTTTCTCATGAATTCATCCTTGATTTCTCTTCCTGTTCAGAAGGTGAAACTTAACATATAAACCGGGCATTACATGTCCGATTTATTTAAATTTCACAACGGCATATAACCGCCCGGCCACAGAGAAAAGCCGTAAAAAAGGCCATCCGCGGATGACCTTTTTTAATGGAATATCAGGCTTCGTGTAGTGGCCAGGACTCGAACAGGTAGCCGTCGAAGTTAATATCATCCACGTCGGAAAGCTCCAGCAGCCGCAGCTTAACGTTTTCAAGGTGCTGCCACATCGCCAGTTTCGCCGCGCGGGCATCTTTTTTGATCAGCGCGGCGAGGATCTGCTTATGGTCGACGAGCCACTCTTTGCGGTACTGGGTATCTTTCAGATGGCGGTGCAGCTGGATCCACATTGGGTTGTTGACGCGCCACTCCCAGGATTGCTTAAACAGCTCCACCAGCATGCTGTTATGGGTCGCTTCGGCAATGGCCAGGTGAAACTGCATATCGCCGACTTCGTGATCGTCGGAAACCAGATCCTGCTCCTGAATCTGCAGCGCGCGGCGCATTTTAATGATGTCGTCGCGGGTGGCCCTGCAACGCGGCAAATTCAGCGATATTGCTTTCCAGCAGCTGACGGGCCTGCAGGAGTTCAAAAGGCCCGGCATCGTTGCACTGGCTGACGCCGTTCTCTTCGCTTTGCTCTTCATCATTGCCGGGAATGCGCACCACATAAATGCCGGCGCCTCTGCGCACTTCTACGATGCCTTCGATTTCCAGCATAATCAGCGCTTCGCGCACCACGGTTCTGCTGACGTCCAGCATATCGGCGATTTCACGCTCCGGCGGAAGACGCGCGCCCATGGCGTATTTTTTATCAACGATCATCGAGCGCAGCATCATGCCCACTTCCTGGTAGGGGCGCTGCTGGGATGTGGCCTGTTTCATGGTGATTTTGATTTCACTTTTCTGGATTAGCTCCGCCATACCGGAGGCAATCCAAACTATACCATAAGAGAGGCGAAAGTGATTAGCTCTCAGGCTAAGCGAAAGCAGACCGATGCAATTAAGTCTTTAATTTAGCTTGTTTTTTTCAAGCGAAGCAGCGACAGAACGGCTGTTTACCCCTTCTGTCGCCGCGCAGGCCCAGGCGTGAAATCCCGGTAAAACTTATTTTGTCGTGAAGTAACGCTGGGCGTTATTAAAGCAGATATCCTGCACCATACGGCTCAGCATCGCCTCGTCATCCGGGATCTCCCCGTCCTGCGCCCACTGGCCGATCAGGTTGCAGAGAATACGTCGGAAATACTCGTGGCGCGTATAAGAGAGGAAGCTGCGGGAGTCGGTCAGCATACCGACAAACTGGCTTAGCAGGCCCATCTGCGAGAGCTGTTCCAGCTGGCGCAGCATGCCGTCTTTCTGATCGTTGAACCACCAGCCGGAGCCGAACTGCACCTTGCCGGCAACATTCGGCCCCTGGAAGTTGCCGATCATCGTCGCCAGCACTTCGTTATCCCCCGGATTCAGGCAGTAGAGGATCGTTTTCGGCAGCTCGTCGGTAATATCCATGCTGTCGAGCAGGCGGGAGAGCGCCCAGCTGATTTTATTGTCGCCGATGGAGTCAAAGCCGCTGTCCGGCCCCAGCAGGCGGAACATACGGGTATTATTGTTGCGGATCGCGCCGATGTGCAGCTGCATCACCCAGCCGCGCGCCGCGTACTGACGGCCCAGCCAGACCAGCACGGCGGTGGAGAACTGGGCGATTTCAGGCTCGCTCAGCGCCTCTCCCCGCAGGCGTTTGCCAAGGATGGCGTCGAGCCGCGCGTCGTCAGGCACCGGCGCAAAGCGCAGCGTTTCAATGCCGTGATCGGCGGCGCGGCAGCCGCAGGCGGCAAAGTGATCCAGGCGACGGCCGAGCGCCTGGCGCAGGTCGTCAAAGCGGGTAATGCTTATATCCGCCGCCGCTTCCAGCTTGGCCAGGTAATCAACAAAGCCGTCCAGCTCTATTTTAAAAGCTTTATCCGGACGCCAGCTCGGCGCGACTTCTATGTCGATGCTGTCATCGGCGGCAATCTGACGGTGGTATTCCAGAGAATCAACCGGATCGTCAGTCGTGCCCACCATGCGCACGTTCATCTGGCGCATGATGCCGCGGGCGGAGAACTCAGGCGTAGCCAGTTTTTCATTGCACTGTTTCCAGATGCCGTCGGCGGTATGCGGGCCGAACAGCGTGCCGGTGATGCCGAACGGGCGGCGCAGCTCAAGGTGCGTCCAGTGGTAAAGCGGGTTGCCCAGGGTTTTCGGCACCGTGTTTGCCCACGCCATATACTTCTCATAGTCGCTGGCGTCTTTGCCGGTAATCAGCGACTCTTCCACGCCCGCGCTGCGCAGCGCCCGCCACTTATAGTGATCGCCTTCCAGCCAGATCTGCCCCAGGTTATCGAAACGGCGGTCTTCCGCTATCTCCTTTGGGTTCAGATGGCAGTGGAAATCATAAATCGGCATATCCGCCGCGTACCTGTGGTACAGCGTGCGGGCGATGTCGTTTTTCAGCAAAAAATCTTCCGTCATAAATGCCGTCATTGCTCTTCTCCTTAATCGTTCAGCGCCGCAACCGCCGCACGCGCGCCGTGCTGCAACAACTGCTGATAAGCCTCGGTCACGGCCTGTACGAACTCGCTGTTGCCCGGCAGGTCGCTGCCAAAGATGGATTCAATCGCCAGCAGGGCGCGCACGCGCTCTTCCGGTTTCTGATACTGCTGATGGATGGCCTGGTAATGCGCGGCCAGCGGGTCAACCACATCAATGGCGTTCCCCTGTTCATCCACGCCGCTTACGTAGCGCATCCAGCCCGCCACGCCCAGCGCCAGGTGGCGATAATCATTGCCCTGCTGCAGATGCAGGCGAACCGGATCCAGCAGGCGCTGCGGCAGTTTCTGGCTACCGTCCATCGCGATCTGCCAGGTGCGGTGCTTGAGCGACGGATTGGTGAAGCGCGCGATCAACAGGTTGGCGTACCCTTCCAGATCGGTGCCTTCCGGCATTGAGAGCGTCGGCGCCTGCTCTTTGAGCATCAGCGCGAGCGCCGCTTTGCGGCAGGCGGCATTGGTCATGGTATCCGCGATGGTGTCATAGCCGCCGAGATAGCCCAGATAAGCCAGGAAAGAGTGGCTGCCGTTGAGCATACGTAGCTTCATCATCTCAAAAGGCACCACGTCCGCCACAAACCGGGCGCCGACCTTATCCCAGGCCGCGCGGCCGTTGACGAAGTTATCTTCAATCACCCACTGGCGGAACGGCTCGCAGGCGATAGCGCAGGGGTCATAGACGCCCAACTGCCCGGCCACCAGCCGCAGCGTTTCTTCCGTCGCCGCCGGGACAATGCGGTCGACCATGGTGCACGGGAAGGTGACATTTTCAGCGATCCATGCGGCCAGCCCGGCGTCGCGCGCCTTCGCCAGCCCGAGTACGGCGGCTTTCGCCACGTGGCCGTTTTCGCGCACGTTATCGCAGGAAAGCACGGTAAAGGCTTTCAGACCCTGCGCACGGCGCATGCTCAGCGCCTCGACGATATAGCCGACAGCCGATTTTGGCTGCTGCGGCTGGGCAAGATCGTTTTTAATCAGCGGATTGTTTAAATCCAGCTCGCCGCTGGCGGCATCGGTGCAATAGCCTTTTTCGGTCACGGTGAGCGAGACAATGGCGGTTTCCGGGCGCGCCATCGCCTTCAGGATGCCTTCGTGGCCGTCGAATTCCGGGTGCAGCGCTTCCGTCATGGAACCGATGATTTTCAGCTCGGTGCTTTCCGCGCCGCGCTCTGCGACGGTATACAGCAGATTTTGCGCTTTCAGGTTCTCAATCAGGCGCGCGTCGTTGCCCGGCATCAGGTTAACTTCGCAGATGCCCCAGTCGCTGTCGCTTTCCTCCAGCAGATGGTGGGTAAAGAGCGCCTGGTGCGCGCGGTGAAACGCGCCGCAGCCCAGATGAACAATACGGGATACCAGACGCGATCCGTCCCGCTGCGGGCGGGCGACGGATACCTTGCCGGTGGCGATATTCTGTTGCATTGCAAACTCCTGTCGTGCGACGTCTTCGCCCGCAGGTTGTGGGGCGAGAATGCGGCTGTGACCTTGAATAAGGGAAACCGCATGGCGCGCTGCGCCATGCGGAGGATGGTTATTTGCTGAAGAAAGCGCGCTGGATAGCCAGCTCGACGCCGCGAACTTCCGCCAGGCCTTTGAGTCGACCAATCGCCGAGTAGCCGGGGTTGGTTTTCTTTTTCAGATCGTCCAGCATCTGGTGGCCGTGATCCGGGCGCATCGGGATAGGATCTTCGTTGCCTTCCGCTTTGCGGCGGTGCTCTTCTTCAGCGATGGCTTTCACCACTTCATACATGTCCACATCGCCGTACAGATGCGCGGCTTCGTGGAACGTTTTTGGGTTTTCTTCACGCAGCGTGGAGCGCAGATGGGTGAAGTAAATACGTGGGCCGAACTTTTTGATCATATCAACCAGATCGTTGTCCTCACGCACGCCGTAGGAGCCGGTGCACATGGTGAAGCCGTTCGCCATGCTGCTCACGGTGTCCACCATCCACTGCATATCTTCAACGGTAGAGACGATGCGCGGCAGGCCGAGGATAGGACGCGGCGGATCGTCCGGATGAACCGCCATACGTAAGCCGACCTGTTCCGCCACCGGAATAATGCTCTGCAGGAACCAGGCGAAATTGTCGCGCAGTTTCGCTTTGTCGATATCTTTGTAGGTCGCCAGATGGCTGCGGAACTGCTCCAGGGTGTAGCCCTCTTCCGCGCCCGGCAGGCCGGCGATGATATTGCGGGTCAGGCGCTCTTTGTCTGCGTCGCTCATCGTGGCGAACCGCTCGTTCGCCTGCTCGATCTCTTCCGCCGTGTAATCGGCTTCCGCCCCCTGGCGCCGCAGAATATGTAGTTCAAAAGCGGCGAACTCAATCTGGTCGAAGCGCAGGGCTTTTGAGCCGTCCGGCAGCACGTATTCAAGGTCGGTGCGGGTCCAGTCCAGCACCGGCATGAAGTTATAGCAAACGGTGTAGATGCCGCACTGCGCCAGGTTGCGCAGGGTCTGCTGGTAGTTTTTGATCCACAGACTGTACTGCCCGGTATGGGTTTTGATGTCCTCGTGGATCGGCACGCTTTCCACTACCGACCACACCAGGCCCGCCTCTTCAATAATGGCTTTGCGTTTCAGGATCTCTTCAACCGGCCAGACTTCACCGTTGGGAATCTGATGTAAAGCCGTCACCACGCCGGTTGCGCCAGCCTGGCGTACGTCTGACAGCGTTACCGGATCGTTAGGACCGTACCAGCGCCAGGTTTGTTTCATCTGCTATTTCCTCTTCTTTCGATGGCATCGTTGTGGTTGACCAATCGCTGTCGACCTGCCGGAGCGTTCACCGTACAACGGAGTAATACGCATTAAGTTCGGCCAGAACGGCGTCGATGTCAACCATGATATGCAAATTGGTTAACCACATCACAAAGAGCGTCATATCTGGTCATCCAATTTTATTTATTTGATCTGCGTCAAATTTTAGCGTGCAAAAAAAACACAAGATGCACCCACACGTGGTTTCACGCACTCGGCTTAACGGCATTGCAGCCACGGTCACGGCGCGGTTACGGCTACGCTTTTCTGATATTCAGCATGTGGTCAACCAATTCACATGATTTCCGTTTTCCCCGCCGGCAGCGGCTGGCGTGAAGGCAGTATTCTTAACGAGGCTTTATCATGAAGTTAACGAAATTAAGATGGTGGATTATCGGTCTGGTCTGCCTGGGGACCATTGTGAACTACCTGTCCCGCAGTTCGCTCAGCGTCGCGGCGCCGGCGATGATGAAAGAGCTCAATTTTGATGAACAGCAGTACTCCTGGGTGGTGAGCGCCTTCCAGCTTTGCTACACCATCGCGCAGCCGCTTACCGGCTATCTGATGGATGTCATCGGGCTGAAGATCGGCTTCTTTATCTTCGCCTTGCTCTGGTCGGTGATTAATATGGCGCACGCGCTGGCAGGCGGCTGGATAAGCCTTGCGTTCCTGCGCGGCCTGATGGGCCCTGACCGAAGCGTCCGCCATTCCTGCAGGCATTAAGGCGAGCGCCGAATGGTTCCCGACCAAAGAGCGCGGCATCGCGGGCGGGCTGTTTAACATCGGCACTTCTATTGGCGCCATGCTGGCGCCGCCGCTGGTGGTCTGGGCGATGCTGACCTTCGCGGATAGCGGCATCGGCACCGAAATGGCGTTTGTCATTACCGGCGCCATCGGCGTGCTGTTCGCCATCACCTGGTTCCTGATCTATAACTCGCCGAACAAGCATCCGTGGATCACCCATAAAGAGCTGCGCTACATCGAAGACGGCCAGGAAAGCTATCTGCAGGACGATAACAAAAAGCCGGCCGTGAAAGAGATCCTTAAGCAGCGTAACTTCTGGGCGCTGGCGATCACCCGCTTCCTGGCCGACCCGGCGTGGGGCACCCTGAGCTTCTGGATGCCGCTGTACCTGATTAACGTCATGCATCTGCCGCTAAAAGAAATCGCCATGTTCGCCTGGCTGCCGTTCCTCGCGGCGGACTTTGGCTGCGTTGCGGGCGGCTTCCTGGCGAAGTTCTTTATGGACAAGATGAAGATGACCACCATCAACGCGCGCCGCACCAGCTTTACCATCGGCGCCGTCCTGATGATCTCTATCGGCTTCGTCAGCATCACCACCAACCCGTATATCGCCATCGCGCTGATGAGCATCGGCGGTTTCGCTCACCAGACGCTTTCTACGGTGGTTATTACCATGTGCGCCGACCTGTTTAAGAAAAACGAGGTGGCGACGGTCGCGGGCATGGCGGGCTCTGCGGCATGGATGGGGCAGCTGAGCTTCAACCTGTTTATGGGCGCGCTTGTCGCGGTGATCGGCTACGGCCCGTTCTTCGTGGCGCTTAGCATGTTCGATATCATCGGCGCCATTATTCTGTGGACGCTGATTAAGGATCCGGCGAAGCACAACCCGCAGCCTGCGGCGCGGACGTTAGCTTCCCAGAGCTAACCGCCGCCCGACTTGAACGGCCACCCTGCGGTGGCCGTTTGCGTTTCACTTAAGCAGGAAATCATACTGAACGCTCATTTTTACATCCCAGTAGTTGAGCCGATCGCCCAGCGGGCTGCCGTCGCGCTTTTCCCTGCCCTTATCGGCGGCGAGGAAAAGGTTCATTCCCCGTAGCGGCCCTTCTTCCACCTTATAGTTAACCGCGCCTAGCATCCCCAGCCCCTCGATCTGCACGTCGCGCTGGCTGGACTCATAGCCGCGGGTGACGACGGGCGCAAGCGTCATGGTCAGCTGCGGCGTGAGGCGATAGTTCACCCCCGCCTGCCAGGACTGCATCCCTTCCCGGTTACGATCGAGGCTCAGGGAGAAGGGATAACCGATGTCGGTATCCACAACCGCGCCGCTGACGGCGTGCCGCAAATAGCCCCCGCTTGCGAACAGCCCGCCCCACGGCGTGCTCCAGGTCAGCTGGCCGCTGGCCAGCCCGGTTTCGTCAGGCTGGGAAGACGAGCGGCTTAGCCCTTCCAGCTTTGCGTAAAACCCCAGCAGCTCGCCTTTCAGGGCGTAATCCTTCGCCAGCGGAATACGCTTTTCGAAAATGCTTTGCGCCTGGGTCGAGACGTCGTCCTGCACCGAGCCGCCAACGGAATAACGGCTGTTTTCATCGTGCCAGCTGGCGGCTAAAAACGTGCGCGGCCGGTGCCTGTCGTATTTACCCGTCCTGGCGTTGTAGACGCCTTCATCGCGCACGCCGGTGGCGGAGTCGGTCCACTGAAACACGCGTGTGCGCCACATGGTCCAGAGTTCCACATTCGGCGTCAGCGCCACCTGGCCCAGCGCCCCTTCCGAGACCGTGGGCAAGGTGCGCTGCGAGCTGCCCGCAATCAGCGGGATGCGCCAGGGCAGGCTGCCGTAGCTGTAATCCGTGCCGAAACGGCCGAGCTTTAAGCGAATATATTCCAGCGGCTTCAGTTTTATCGCCCCGAGCGCATAGCCAAAGCTTTCATGCCCGTCTAAATACCAGCGCGTGCTCATATCATTGCGCGCGCCAAGCTTATAGACATAATACGCGCCGCCTTCAACGCCAATAAACTGTGAATAATATTCGCTGTTAAAATCAACCAGCCCGCCCTGCACCCAGGCGTAAATATCCCTGCCCGCGCCGGCGCTCGGTTTATCGGCTCTGCGTAATTCATTTTTCAGCCTGAAACGCAATGCGGAGTCGTCGTCGGTCATCGGTATGGCCCAGGCGCCGGGGCAAGCCGCGGCCACGGCCAGCGAAACAGCCGCTATCTTCGCGCTATTTTTCATCGTTTAACCTGTATATTTTAATTATTTTGTGGGGAGGCTATTTATTGAAATCTTTAATTAACTGCTGCTGTGATATTTTTCGTTTATCTATTTCCTGAATAATGTCCTTAAATTTTTTATCGGTAAGGGGATAAAACCAGAGAATAATAAATGCCAGCAGCATAAATCCGCATGGCACCAGCGAAATGGACATGCGGATCCCCATAATCACCTCGGGCACCTGCGCCTGATTAGCAATGTAGCCGCTGAGCCCCAGAATAAACGCCGGGATGGAGCCGCCAATCGCCTGGCCGCATTTGCGGGTAAAAGAGAATAAAGAGTACGTTAAGCCTTCGATACGAACGCCGGTGAGATACTCGCCGTACTCGACGGTATCCGCCTCCAGCGCCCACATCACCGTCATCGTGATCCCCTGCCCCACGGACGCAATGGCAAGCGCGGCCAGGGCTACCGGCACCGAATAGATCGACATAAAAAAGAACAGCAGATAGCCGCAGCTTCCCAGGATCGCCCCGAGCAGAAAGGTGTTCTTTTTGCCCATGCGCTTCACCATGCCGGGCACCAGCGGGGCCGATGCCACGGTGCCGATCAGCATCTGGACGAGCACCATAACGGAAAAGAGCCCGGTATCGTTCAGCACATAGCGAACATAGAAAAGCGACGACGCGCTGACGGAGAAAGTGGAGATCAGCACGCAGAGCGCGCCTGCGCACAGCATGAGCAGCGGCCGGTTTCGTTTTAGCGTCTGCAGGCTAATCTTCAGCGAAGGCTGGGCCACAATGCGCACCACGTTTTCGCTGGTCGATTTAAAGCAGAGGAAATACAGCGCCATGCCGGTAACGGCCAGCACGATGGTCCAGAAATGGTATACCGACGCCATCTCGCCGGGACCGGCGCGGGTGATGTTCGGCCCGATCAGAAAGGCCAGACATACAAAAGTCAGGGAGCCCGCAATGCCCCGCGCGGCCCCCAGACGCGCGCGCGACTGGGGTTGCTGGGTCATGGCCGTCGCCAGCGACCCGTAGGGAATATTGACGATGCTGTAGCACAGCCCCAGCCCCATGTAGGTGAGGTAAGCGTAAATGACCTTGCCGCTGTGGCTCCACTCCGTGGGAACGCAGAACACCAGCACGCTAAACACCATTAACGGGGCGGAGCCGAACAGCAGGAAAGGCCGGAATTTTCCCCAGCGGGTGTTGACGCTGTCGACGATGCGCCCCGCCGCCACGTCGGCGAAGGCGTCAAATACGCGCACCAGCAGCAGCATGGTGCCGGCGGCGGCGGCGCCGACGCCCGCGACGTCGGTGTAATAGCTCAGCAGGAACAGCGCCCCCATCGCGAAGGCGAAGTTATTGGCGACGTCACCCAGGCTGTAGCCCACGATGCTGCGCCAGGAGAGTTGTTGACTCATTCTTTCTCTCCCTGGCGTGGTTTCTCGCCAAAGCTCATGCCGGTCCAGCGTTTTTGCAGCAGGAAGGCCGCCGATTTTGGCTTTCTGTCGCGGGTGAAAATCCCTTTCCGGTTGCCGCCGACGCGCATAATGCCCTGCGAAGTGGCGAAGTCGGCGAAGTTCCACACCTGCTCGCCGACCACCGCGCCGACGCGGTCAAACACGCGATGGTACATATCAAGCCAGGCGCACTGGTACTCTTCGCTCCACATATCACCGTACATGGAATGCAGCCCCACGAGGGTGTCGACGCCGTATTCGGTGATGATAATCGGCCGGTGAAGCTTCTCCTGCCAGGCCCGCAGCTCTTTCTCCAGCACCTTCTCCGCCTTGTCCAGATCGCCGCTTTGCACATACCAGCCGTAGTAGCGGTTCAGGCAAACGACGTCGAAGAGATCGGTAATGGTGTCGCTTTCCACATCGCAGAACATCACGTTCACGCAGGTTATCGGCCGGGTGGGATCGAGCTCGCGCGTCGCCTGCGCCAGCGGAGCGAAGTATTCCCGCGCGCCCTGCGGACGGGTATCCGGCTCGTTGGCGATGCTCCACATCACCACGCTTGGGTGGTTCTTATCCCGGGCGATCAGCTCCCTGATGGCCTGCAGGTGCGCCTGCCGCGTTTCATCGTTTACCGCCTCATCGCCGTAGAGCTCTTTTGGCCTTTCGCCGGCGTCGAAGCCGATGCCCAAAGAGAGGTTAAAGCCGACGGCGGCCGTTTCATCGATGATGACGATGCCGTGTTCATCCGCCCAGTCGAGCATCTCTTCGGCATACGGATAGTGGGAGGTGCGGTAGGAGTTCGCCCCGATCCAGTCCATCAGCGCGTGGTCGTGCACCATCAGCACGTTGTCGAAGCCTTTACCGCGCAGATCGGCGTCCTCATGGCGGCCAAAGCCGGTGAAATAGAACGGCTTGTGGTTGATCAGGAACTGCTCGCCCTTCACTTCCACCGAACGGATGCCGATGCGCAGCGGATATTCATCCTGCTCTTCCTGATGCTGCGCGATGACCCGCAGCTCATAAAGATAGCCCTCGCCGGGTTGCCATAGCTGCGGCGCCTGCAACAGCAGCTCGCCTTCGGTTCCCTGCCCCGAAGCGACAAGCTGCTGCTCCGCATCGCGCAGCTCCACCCGCACCTCGCCGCCCGCGCGGGCCTGCCAGGCGACGCTGGCCTGAGCGAGATCTTCGGCGACACGGGTCACAACGGTAATGTCTTCAACAAAGGTTTGCGGCGTGGTGTAGAGCATGACGCTGCGGTGAATACCGGCGTAGTTAAAGAAATCGTGAAAATACGACTGCTCCTTTCTGCCGTCTTCGCGGCGCGACACGATGCCCGGCGGGATCGTCTGCCAGCTGAGTTCGTTATTCACGCACACCGTGATGCGCACGCGCTCCCCGGCGGCGGCAAAGCGGCTGATATCCGCTTCAAACGGCGTGTAGCCGCCCTGATGTTCCATCACGAAGCGGTCGTTGACCCAGACTTTGCCGTAGTGGGTCACCGCGTCGAAGCGCAGGACGATACGCTGGCCGTTCCAGCCCTGCGGGATGCGCACCTCCCGCTGATACCAGACGTTGCCGACGTAGTTGCGGATTTCCGCATCGGCGAACTGATCGTTAAAGCTGCCCGGTACGGCAATGGCGCGGCTTAAGGATAACGGCTGACGCCACCACTGCTGCACGTGGCCGCAGCCGTCGGCATCCATGCAAAACGACCACAGGCCGTCCAGCTTTTTGATTTCCCGGCTCGCGGTTTCGACAGGACGTAACATTTTATGACTCCTTGCAAGGGTGAAAGGCTATTGGTCAACCAGAAAGCGCGAACAAGTTAACCAGTTATCTGATGGGAAATAGTTAGCACGGAGCGATCGGCAGGGAGAACGAAGAAAAAAGAGATCTGAAAGGCAGGTCAAAGATCCAGTGATTGCGCAGAAAATTTTGTGCCTTCGATCGCATAAACGGCTTTATCCGCGTTGACTTATGCTAAAAAATAGTCAACCGAACGTTCATTCGAATAACGGACGTAAAGAGAGTAGTATTCCTGCAAGCTAAACCGGTAAAGCGTCGATAGCGAAAATCGCAGCTTATTGGTTGACCAGACAAGCGCAAAACGGAGGGTAGGCGTTCGCCGCCCATCTGGTTACACTGCTGTTTTCAACGCCAAAACGGGTCAACCTGATGGATAACATGATTACCGAACCCTTGCCGACGCGTATGCGGATCCTGCGCGCGGCCAGGCAGTGCTTTGCGGAGAATGGTTTTCACAGCGCCTCGATGAAGACGATCTGCAGGGCCTGCGAAATGAGCCCCGGCACCCTGTATCACCACTTTACGTCCAAAGAGGCGTTGATTGAGGCGATTATCCTTGAGGACCAGGAAAGAGCCCTCACCCACTTTCGCGATCCGCTGGAAGGCGTAGGGCTGGTGGACTACCTGGTGGACTCGATGATTGCGGTGACTAAAGAGGACTACGCCCAGCGTGCGCTGGTGGTGGAAATCATGGCCGAAGGGATGCGTAACCCGCTGGTCGCGGAAATGCTGAAAAACAAATATCACACTATTACCGGCTCCCTTATCGAACGCTTTACGGAGGCGCAAAAGAAAGGGGAAATTGGCGCGGAGATAAATAAAGAGATAGCGGCCAGAATGCTGCTGGCCATTACCTACGGCATTTTGTCGGACAGCGAAGCGGCGGAAAACGCCCGGCACGCAACCTTTGCGGATACCTTCAGGAATCTGATTAAAGGCTTACTGAGCGTGCCGCAGAACTGATATTTACGGTGCGGTGGCCTGCGCCACCGCCAGGCGTATTTATACCCACTAAAAGCGCGGCGTCAGCAAATCCTCAATCAGCAGGTTAAGCAGTTCTGAATCGCCGGCGATATGCTGCGGCCGGGTCGCGATAAGTTTTCAGCCGTTGAGCGTTCAATCAGATACGGCGGCAGCGGCTTTCAGCGTTGTATTTCATCGCTGCGGGATGTCTCGCAAAGCGGGAGAAAAATGAGGCGGACGTCTGTTGTAATGCAGGCCAGCTTAAAATATAAGTCGCCCTACTGCCTTTGCGCCCTTAAAACTTCAAGCTCTTTAATTCTTCCGTTATTCAGATTAATTTTGCATTGCATAAGCAAGGGATAATGGTTTTGCGCATTTTCACTTATTTGTGAGGTAGCCAGATCGCAAAAAAGATCGCGATGCTTCACCCAGTTTTGCCGATCCTCCACCAGTTTCTTTTCGTTGTCGGATACAACAGAAGAGTTTTCATCCTGATAATCAACGTTAGCGGCTAACCACTCTTCAGACTGCACAAGAGCCTTCGTGGCGTTAAACAAGGAAGCCAAACGCTGTTCAGATGCTGACAATTTATCCTCAAGACATCGAATGTAGAAAGAATATTCTTTTGTCTCCTTTTGACAAAGGTCGATTTCCTTGCCTGAAATCAAAGGATGCTGCGAGCAAAAAGCATTTGTTATCGGGAAAAGTAAGCAGATAACTATCGATACCGGCAAAACCATTTCGACAAAATACGATTTATCAGGTTTGCTTACTGGAAAGATACCAAACATATTGTCATCCTTTAATCCTGTTTAAGTTCTTATCAAACCTTCCCATTAAAGAATACAGGCGGTTCATGGGAATTAACCACGCCTGCACTGTCCGGCATCCAGATGATGAGATCCGAACCAGCAGAATGACCGGTAAGCGGCTTAAAAGCAGCCTGAGGCTCAACGCCCCTCATACAAATGGTTACCATGTATCTCTATAATCGAAAGCCACAAAGTAATCATAGGAAGTCAGATCAATTATATGGTTAAAATATGGCTGTAAACTGCTAACCCACTCCCTCTTTACTTCAAATACCCCATTGTTTACGATTCCTTTTGTGGGCATATTGAGTTCCTCCGTCATGATTCCCGCATCGTTACCGAAATCGGCAGAATATTCTTTTCCAGCACCAAGTTCTGTTGACTTATCGAACCATTGTAATCTTATTTTTAAACCCATATTTTCTCTCACAGGTAGCGTTTAATATTTCTGCCTTTCACAGCAGGCTTCACTTTTTCGCCCGTTTTGTGGTTTATAGAACCAAGATGTTCCCCATCACTGGCCTGATACGCTTCCAATTCGCCATGCTGCGAATCCCATTCATATATTCGTCGCCCTTTGGAGTCAAACCAGCGTTCTCGCTTACCTCCCCCGCGTTGCTTAGGCGTTTTTGGCTTAGCTTCTGTTAGCCCTGAAATACCTGTGATTTCCTCTGTTGACGGTGCAGAGTGGTAGTCGTGCCCGTCCGGCGGTAAACCACTTCGTGCTTTGCTCAGATAAATATAAATCGGCGGAATATCAGGCAGAGGCAGGATAATAATGTAGTCTGCGAATCCCTTCTCTTCCGCCGCCGGGCTGGTCGTGCTTTCAATACTGGTATTTTCGGACAGCGGATCAACAATTACCGGGTCCGGCAGTACCGGAAGATCCTGATTCCCGGTATTCGAGGGTACGTTCACACCCGAACTGTCCGGCGTCCAGATGATGACAATCGGCTCGTCTTCTTCGGTGGTGAAGGTGTACGCCTGGCGGGTTTCATCCCACTCCATCTTGCGCACCCGCACCATGTCGCTGCCCGGCGGCGTATGCCAGCCACGCGGCGCCAGGTTTCCTTTGTCGTCGCTTTCCCACGTAAAGCGTACCCGGCTCGGAGCCTGCCGCATCTGCTCGGCACGCATGCGGTCGATAAAATCCTGCTCGCCGTCGTTGAGCCTGCCGGGCATCATGCCGACCAGCAGTCCGGCAACCGGGGCCCCCACGCCGCCCGCTGCAATGCTGGCTGAACGAGCCGCCCATGTACCATAGGTAACCGCCCGTCCGGCTAACAGCTCAAGAACGCTTGCTCCTGCCGTGGGCCGTTTGCGCTCTGGCAACGCCGGCAGCGGCAGCCGTTGCTGCCTGATAATCCATGTCCTCGTTATCGCCAGACCACCACTTATAAAGGGCGCTGCGCTTCTTCGGTTCTGGTGTGCCGGCAGACGTCGGCGTTTTTTTCTTTGTCGACTGCGCGCGCTGCGCAGTTTCTGCATTAGTCGCAGGATCAGCCGCGGGGGCGGCCCGGAAGAAAGCCATCTCAGCGAAATTGGTATGCGGTTCACGCTGGTCGCCCGCATCGTTGCAACCCTCACCGCGCAGGCAGGATTTAGCGAAAACGCGGTCAGCAGTCTGTTGCTCTTCGGTCTGCCGGGCGGCCAGTATGGTGCCCTGCTTTTCCTGCGCTACGTGTACCCGTGGCGAGCCAGAACCCATTCCCTGACCAAGCGGGGCGATAACTTTGTTAGTACCCGGCGGACAACCGCAAAGAACTTCGGAACCATCCACGGCGGACGCAATGCCGTGCCAGGTTAGCCGGTTCTCCCCTGAAATAATCTTCCCGGGCTGACCACACCGCGGGCACGGAGAGGTTTTATCGCCCACGCGAAGTATCATCAGCCCGGACTCGATACAGTTTGGAACGCTGCCGTAGCAGGTTGCGCCGGTCGTGGTTTTATCCCCGTGCAGCGCCTGCCCGCGCCCGTAGCAGTCCGTGCGATAGCCGCCCATCCGTTATCCCTCCCGGCTGGCAGGGAAATCTTCAGCTATCGGTACATTCATGCGGGTACTGGTAATCACATCGCCGTTAGCCTGCGCTGCCAGTCCCCCAGGGATGAAATCGTTGTGGTATTGCCTGCCCATAAAAGTCCTTTTAGTGGTTAGGATAAGAAAAGCGTCCAGGTTGTGGGTGAATGTCAATTGAGGAAGCAAACGCCGCCACAGAAATAGTTATAACAGTATTTTTATTTATTAATCAATTAGTTGAATATGTAACGGGTTGGGGTAATGGTGGGGTTTGAACGGTTATACAGATACTAATGGAGCCAATGCGGTGAGACTGACAAATGAGAAGAAGATCGAAGGGGAAGTTTGAATTTGTAGTAAAAGAGGCATCACTTTTTCAGCGTGATGCCTTAAAGGACGGTTCATCTATTCATGCAACGAATTAATTTCTTTCTGTCGAGCAGATTACCTTCCTGGTCGAAATATCTGCTGGGCCATATTTCTGAGGGTTCCATACCCAATGCATTTGCGATAAGAAATTCACCCTTTGGCCAGGGGCGAGAGAGTGCGTTAGCCAGCGTAGACGAACTCAGCCCAGACTCACGAGACAAAGCTGCTAGTGACGAATTACGTTTTTTCAATTGCGCAATGATATCAGCCGGATGCATATCAGTTCTGTTCATCTCGTTCACTCCTTTGCGTTAAATCAACAGTTCAAATTTGCACCACAAATACTAAGTAATACTTAGTACATTTTCAACTATCAGATACCAGAATCGTGATTCTGTTTCCAGACTTACAGGATCATCATGCTGCCGCACCGTTTAAAAGAAGCGCGTCTCAGA
This sequence comes from Dryocola mayonis, assembly GCF_051307045.1. Taxonomy (NCBI): domain Bacteria; kingdom Pseudomonadati; phylum Pseudomonadota; class Gammaproteobacteria; order Enterobacterales; family Enterobacteriaceae; genus Dryocola; species Dryocola mayonis. The sequence continues at coordinate 525,099 of NZ_CP150452.1, read as the reverse complement.
GCGGGTTTGTCACAACAGAAATTAGGTATTCTTGCGGGCATTGATGAAGCAACGGCCAGCGCACGGATGAACCAGTATGAGCGCGGCATTCACACGCCAGATTTTGCATTGGCCCTGCAAGCTGGCGGAAGTGCTTAAGATCCCGGCCTGTTACTTTTATACGGTTGAAGATGATTTGGCTGAGGTTGTGGCGGGTTGGTATAGTAAGCAATAAAGAAAAAAAAGAGACTTATGCTACTGTAAAAATAATTATTTGCAATGTTTTAAAATAAACTTTACGGCTTCAAGCTAGTAACAGAAAAATAAATTAGGGAGTAGACCCAAATGACATATAAAACGCTCATAAAGGTATTTAAATACCCCTACGGAAAATATATGGAACCAATTTTCCCACAAAACTAGCCCGAAGGAAAATGAGCATTTTTTCCATTATTTTTTTCTTTAATGATAATAGTGAGTTATAACATGAGCATAATAAAAACGTTGGCTTTTGATATTGGTGTAGGTGATACCAAATGTTTTGTGACCGTTTTAAAAGCAAAAAAACTCTTCAAAATCAGTTCAGTTTCAAGAGCACATGAAGATCCAGAATCAGGATATCAGAGGTTATTAAATTTAAAGCGAGCAAAAGACATTGCTGGTTATTTAAACGATGGAAACATTATTCCCGGATCCATAATACTTAGTGCACAAAACGGTTGCGCTATTAAATATGATAACAAATCACATGAACTTGAAATAAATGTTACAAATGGAAATCTTTTTGTTATAGATGGTCAGCATAGGCTCTATGGTGCAAGCCTTGCTGAGCAAGATGTTTCACTTCCTGTATGTATATTTACGGAACTCGACATACAGCAAGAAGTTCAATATTTTTTAGACGTCAATTCAAATCAAAAAGGAGTACCAAAAACTTTAAGAATTGAATTATTAAAATTCCTGTCAGAGCCTGAATCAAAAGATGCTATTAGAAACAAATTATTAAAAGAGCTAGGGGAGGACCTCTCCTCGCCATTATATGGCAAAATATCGACAACTGTTTCAGTGTCAGGAAAATTATCGCATGTACCATTCAAAGCTGCATTAGATCCATTGTTAGAAGGCGATGTACTGAGTAATTTTAACTATGAGCAGAAAAAGATTCTATTATTAAATTACTTAACGGCAGTTGAGAAAGTATTAGAAAATATTGATGGCGGTGAAAATAAAATTGCTAACGCGGCTTTTTTTCAAGCTATTTTTAAAGTTTTTGAAAAAGCATGTAATATGGCTCTAACTTTTAATAAAAGCTATTCAACTGACTCATTTTATAATGTACTGGATGGCTTATCTAAGTTAGATCTTGATAATAACAATGGGACTAATCAACAAGCAATTACTAACCTTGCATCAGAAATGTCTAAGCTATTGGATATCCATAGTAAAACTCTGGGTGTTCCGGGGGATTTACTTCTATGATCCATGAAGAATTAGCACGCCATACCTTAAAAAGGATAAATTCTCTCAGCTTATCTCCGGATATAGGAGAAAAGTATTATTTCAAAGATACAATAAAAAGTAGTTTAGTCGAGGACATCGGATTATGTGAAGTTCATTTATTATTAGATAAAACAATAACAATTGAAATGAATTGCGATGATTATAAACAAGCATTATTTGCAGATTTTCATTTTGGAAAAAACAGAATTGATGAACAAATAAAAAACGTTAATTTTCTTTTAAAATCCAATGCCCAGCCTGCTTGGGTACTAATTTCTGTTTATTATGCTTGTTTTTTTATGGCTAATGAAATATCTAAACTCTTTTGCAATTACATCATTAACTTTGATAAAAATGAATATTCTTCGCTACTAAATTCGGCGAAAGAAACCATCTCTAACGATATTAAAAACGATGACAATAATAGCTTTAGAATACGCGTTAACGAAGCGGATTATGAGAACAAAGTAAAACTAACCTTAAGGAGATGTGAACCGAAACCACATTATGAAGTGTGGAAAAATCTGAATAATATAATTGGAGAATTAGTTGTACCTGAAATTTTAAATCATTACAAGATGCTTTTAAGAAATATATGTGGTCATCATAAATCCGCATGGAAATTGCCAAGCACAATTAGAAACGAATGGAATTATAAATACTCTAATTATTATGGAGAAAAGGGTTATGAATTAGCGAAGACATTTTTAACGCTTATTAAAAATCATGATTCAGCGATGAAATGGGCCGGTAACCGCGCGTTAAAAGCTCATGAAGAAAATAACGTTGCAAGTATTGCATACTTATATCATTGTTTATTAAAAACAATAGAACTTATAGCTAGGAAAGTATGCCTAAAAGATTGAATCATTTAATTTGAAATAATTATCCTCTAACTTTTGAGTAGGATCATTCCCACAACAGATCCTGCTCAAAATCATAAATTTCAACAAGTTCTCTCTGTACACCAATTCTCTTATCAATCATAAAATCAGCAAGCTATTCTCCATCAATAAGAACAATAGGTATACATGCTGGTTTAAATGAAACATCCTCTGCTTCTTTGGTGTATGAACTAGTTGTCATATATATTTTTTGTTCAAAATCTCCTGTGATATCTCCTCGAAACGCTGAAATGGAATTTCTACCTATTTTATTTTCAGCAGCATATTTTTTGCACTGGACTACAACTCTCATGCTCGCAGAGCCAATCTTCAAACGGCCAGTAACGTCGATGCCACCATCACGTCCTTTTCTTGTAAGTTTCATCTCCAGAAAACCATATTTTGCCAAAAAAATACGACAAAAATCCTCAAATTTATCGGGCGTAAGAGCACGTAAACTCGCGATAATTTCCTTTTTAACTTTATGACGCTGCTTGGCTGCAAGCTCATGAATCTCTTGAATAGATCTTTCTACATCTTCTGCTTTAATCTCTTCCTCTACATTCGATGTTTCTGTGTTAGAACCAATTAATTCGTACCTACCATCTATAAGTTTTCTAAAATATTTAATCTGGTACATATAGCTTATGGCTTTATTTTTGCAATGGCGTTCTAATGTAACCCGTAGAACCGATTTAGGATCTTTAGCACCAAATTCATAAAACCCATACTGAACAATAATTTCGTAAATTTCGAATACAATAGCAGAACGCCCTAATAATTGCAGAGCTCTGATAGCAGCATCTACTATAGTTCTTGATATCACAATAATCTCTGTATTTTCTCAGCAATAGCTTGTAAAGGAATATCTTGATTCATATAACACCATGAAATTCTTATTGCGCCCTCAATCCGTTCTTCATTGTATCCCATAGCTTCAAGCACATGACTTGCATTATAATTTTGAGATGTGCATGCTGAACCATTAGAAATGGCAATAACTCCTTTTAGAGCTACCATTGCAGCTTCAGAATTAATTGTAGGGATTGAGACGTTTAAAACATGGCTTGCAGTATTTTCGCCATTCACACTCGCCCCAAAAGAAAGAAACAACTCAAGAAGAGATTTCTTAATTTCTTCACATTTCCTTTGCCATTCTAAATGATGCTTTTCTGCTTCTGCACAAGCCAGCCCAAGTCCTGCAATAAGTGCTACAGGTAGAGTTCCAGGGCGTAACCCTTTTTCTTGTCCTCCACCAAACATTAAGGGCTCAAGAGGCACTCTAGCAAACCCTCTTCTTCTAACTATCAATGCACCTATACCTTTTGGCGCATATAGTTTATGTCCGCTGACACTTAGCATATCAATACGAGAATTCGTTAATGCCTCTGGATATTTTCCGAATCCCTGAGCCGCATCAATATGAAAATAAGTATTATGCTCTTCAAGAACAGAGCAAATATCCTCAATGGGCTGAATTGAACCTGTTTCATTATTTATATGCATAATTGAAACTAGAATTGTATCATCTCTAAGTGCATTTTTAACATCTTGTGGATTAACAATCCCAGTTTCATCAACTTTCAAATATGTCACTTCAAAACCATTTTTTTCTAGATATTGAAACGGTTCCAATACAGCTTTATGCTCAATACTTGTAGTTATTATGTGCTTTTTAGCCAGTTTATTGGCTTCTGCTCTTAGACCAAGAATTGCTATGTTATTACTCTCTGTGGCTCCGCTAGTGAAAAAAACTTCGCTTTTATCTGCCGCAGCTAACGAAGCAATTTGTGCCCTGGCTTTTTCTATAGCCTGTTTTGCGACCAATCCAAACTCATGCGTGCGACTCCCTGCGTTCCCAAACTCTTCACGGAGATAATGAGTTACAAGGTCAGCTACGGCTGGTGACATAGGAGTGGTAGCATTGCAATCCAAATAGACTGTCATTCAATATGACCCGCTGTGAATTAGTGGCTTCAGTAACTATATGCTGACATAGCCCTATCGCTACATCAAGGCGACTCATGGCAAAAACAAGAGCAAAAAACCTGTATAGACATCTAGTGTTTTTTACCTGCTCAGCTATTGACGCCATCTGCCAGAACCTTAAGATACCTATCATGAGTGAAACGTCGAGCGATCAATGTGTCCATACAAGGTTTGAGGGTAAGTGGACTCTATGTTATGTGCGACCGTACGTTTTCAATCCGCAACAAAACAGGCCCCTTCAGCCAAGAGACAAAAGTCGCCATCAATTGTACAGTTAGACGTTGCCTCCAACCGCTTTCCAAGTGATACACCGAACTCAGATGCCGTTCCAGCATTGAGCCAAGCGCTTTCGAAATCTAAGTTTAAACAAAGGTAGAAAATGACAGTTCAAAATCATCAACCAGCAAGTTCAGCCTTTGACAAAGATGGGTTCAGAGAGACTATCGAGAAGATCGTTGAACAAACTAAAGATCTCTATCTTAGCGATGATATTCCGTGGGTGATTGGCTACAGCGGTGGCAAAGACTCGACTGCGATTCTCCAGCTTGTATGGCAAGCACTTTCAGAACTAGCAGCAGAAAAAAAAGCTCACAAAAAAGTGCATGTGATCAGTACAGATACGCTTGTCGAAAACCCTATTGTTGCACTATGGGTTACTCGTTCTCTCAAACAGATGGAAGCTGCAGTAAACGAACAAGATATCCCCTTAACTCCACATCGTCTCACACCGGCTGTTAATGATCGTTTTTGGGTGAACTTGATCGGCCGAGGTTACCCGGCACCTCGATATAAATTTAGATGGTGTACCGATCGTTTGAAGATAAGCCCTTCAAATAACTTTATTAAAGGTGTTGTGCAAAAAAATGGCGAAGCCATTTTGGTCTTAGGTACGCGTAAAGCTGAGAGCAATGCGCGCGCGACAACGATGGAAGTTTACGAAAACAGGGCAGATAACACTCGTCGTGCCGCAGGCCCTGTCTGTAAACAAAGAGCTTGATCGAGTATGGGTCTATACACCAATTTCTGATTGGAGTAACGACGATGTCTGGCAATATCTTATGCAGGTTAAAAATCCATGGGGTTTCAAAAATCAAGAGCTGTTAACAATGTATCAAGGCGCCACAGCAGACGGTGAGTGTCCTCTGGTCGTAGATAAATCAACACCTAGCTGCGGTGATAGTCGCTTTGGCTGTTATGTTTGCACCATGGTTGGTGAAGACAAATCCATGTCCGCAATGATACAAAACGATAGTGAAAAAGAGTGGATGTATCCTCTTCTGGCTCTAAGAAACGAAATTGATATTAATGATTCCAATAAAGAAAAAAAATCGCTAAAAATACAGGCAGATAAAGATCGACGTGATTTTCGCCGTATGAATGGTAGCTTGACCGTTCATATTAATGAATATGGAGCAGATCTGGTTAGAGGGCCTTATCGTCAGCACTTCCGTGAACATATGTTACGTAAAGTGCTTGAGGCTCAAGTACAAGTACAACAACTTGGTCCCGAAGAAGTTAGAGATCTTGAACTTCTGACAATAGAAGATCTAGAAGCTATAAGAGAACTATGGGTTAATAGTAAAAATGAGGTTGAAGATAGTGTTCCTGTTATATACCAATCTGTCATGAATAAACCCTATCCGGGAGCTAAACAGAAAAAGCATCCAATTTTAAACCATGATATCATGCAAAAACTGAAGGAAAAATGTGCTGAGTACGATGATCTCGACGGCCTAAAATATGAGCAAGTAAGGGATTTACTTACAATAGCAGATAAGCATAAAAATATGATTCGCCGTTCAAAGCTTTTTGAGCAACTTGAAAATGCTTTAGATAAAACCGCATTCAATAATATATCTGAAGCTCGTCACTTTGCACTAGAGAAACGCTTTAACGAAAATAAATATAAGATGCAAGATCCAAGTGTGGATGATGAAGAGAAAAGAAAATTAGTATGGGAAATCGAAAAAATAGAAGAATCAATTACCAACTATAAACATTTACAACTTGAGCAGATCGATATACAAGAGATTTAATTATGATTTTTGAAGAGGTCAATTTATATAATTTTGGCATTTATCAAGGCCATCATCAAATATGTCTTGATAGCCCAAGCTACGAAAAGCCGATTATATTAATAGGTGCGCTTAATGGTGCCGGTAAAACAACGTTTTTAGATGCATTACAATTAGCCTTATATGGAAAATTTGCGAAATGCTCTAATAGAGGGCGTTTAGCCTATCACACCTATTTAGAAAAAAACATTAACTCTTTTTCCCAAGATAGGGCTGCCTATATATCATTAAGGTTTCGTCATGGGGATAGTTCCAATAATCCTCAAGTATACGAAATTAAAAGATCGTGGATAAAGGAATCCTCTAAAGAATGTAAAGAACGTATTACTGTATCATTCAATGGAAAAAATGATCAGCTCCTAAGCGATCATTGGGATGATTTTGTTAACGAATTTATTCCCCAGTCCATTTCTGAGCTTTTTTTCTTTGATGGCGAAAAAATTGAAAATTTAGCAGATCCTAAAAGGTCGGCAGAATTACTTAAAACAGGCATAGAAGCACTTCTTGGCTTAGAAATGCTTTCGAAATTATCATCAGATTTGAAAGTGCTAAAAAGAAAAAAACAGGAAAATCAACTTAAAAAAATTGATTTTGAAGAAATTGAAATGTTAAAAAAAGAATTAACGATACTTAATCAGGAAAAAAACAATTTAAAAGAAGCCCTTCAGCAAAAATATGTACAAGAACATGAAGAGACGGAACTGTTGGAAAATGTTCGACAAAAACTTCTGACAAGTGGCGCAGATAAGCTTTCCCTGAAAGAAAGATACGAGCATGATAAAAAGATCAACTTGCAGAAGCAATTTGAAGTAACTCATGAATTACAAAAGTTAGTTTCATCAGCATTACCTCTGGCTCTAATTCCTGAGTTGCTTGCTAGCACCTCAAATCAGCTTCATATTGAGAAAAATGCTCAGATATTTAAAAGTGCTAATAAGCTACTTGAACAACAAAAAAATGAGATTCTAAATATTTTAGCTAGCGAATTTGGCACAAAAAAATCTCTATCTAGCATTAAGAAAAAGATTGAAAAACTAGAAATTGAAAAAGAAGACAAGTATAAAACTGATTGTTACATCAATATTGATCCGGTTTATTTTGATGGGCTTAATGAAAAATTATCTTGTGAAAAAAATAATGCTAAACAATTAGTGCAAACAAAACATCAGCTTAAAGATGAGCTGATTTTTATTGAAAGTAACATAAATACAATACCTAGTTTTGATGCTGTCAAAGATTTATTGTCCAATAGCGCGGTTAGAGAATCTAATCTGGATAAGACCAGAAATGATATTAATAATTTAAATAAAGAAATCGTGGAATTGGACGATAAGATAAAAACTTTAGAGAATAAGTATAATTCCGTTCTTTTAAGAAATAACTCTGTTCATTTTGAGCAAAAAAGGCAGAATCAGATTATTAGCCATATCGATGTCTTAAATGATATAGTTAATTCATTCAATGAAGAACTTGTTAAAGAAAACATCTCTAAACTTGAAAGAAATATAAAATCAAAATTTGACTTATTGAAAAGAAAAGATAGTTTAATTAGTAAGTTAAATATTGACCCCATTGATTACACCATTACTTTATTTACAACAAATAGAGATACTATTACCCCTGACAGGCTTTCCGCTGGTGAGAGACAGTTATTTGCCATTGCTATTTTATGGGGTCTCGCGGATAGCTCTGGTAAAGAGTTACCAACTATTATTGATACTCCAATGGGTCGATTGGACGGACAACATCGAAATCGTTTGATTGAAAAATACTTCCCCAATGCCGCTTCACAAGTAATCTTACTTTCTACAGATGAAGAGATATATGGTAAATATTATAAAGATATAAGACCTTATCTAGCTCAAGAATATAGTATAAGTTATGATGAATTCCGAAAAACGTCTTATTTTGAGAAAGGATATTTAGAGGTTGCAAGATGAGTATTGATAATGTCCGATTATCAGAAAAAGCAAAACAACAACTTATAACACTTAAGCGCAGGACAGGCATTGAAAATTGGAATGTGCTTTGTCGTTGGGGCCCTTTGCCTATCATTAGCTGAAAAGTCACTTCCGCCTCACGAAGATATTATTACTGACAGTTCTGTTGAGATGACATGGAAGACTTTCGGTGGAGAACATTCAGAAATTTATACGGCTGTGCTTAGGCAACGATTTTATAAAGATTATGGTAAAAATACCAATTTCAACTATTATTTTAAATTGCATTTACATAGAGGTATATCTTATTTGCTCAATAAAGTTGATAATATAGAGGACATTTTTTCTTTATAATATTAAAACTGGTATACCTTATTTTAAGTTTGTACCAGTTTTAAATTTTTCGGAAGATATAGCATTAGCAACCCACTCTACTACCTCTTGAGCTGAGTATTTTTTTGATAAACATGCAGCAATTTCTCTCGCATATCTAATTTTAATAGTTCTTGATCTTGCATAGGATATCGCGGATTTACTTAGCTCATTATTAGTGAAAAAATGGTATACAACTTCAAGAGCTAAAGAGTGCTCTTTTACGTTTATTTTTTTAAGATGCTGAGACAAAATATCCTTTCTTATAATCTGATCCCAATAATTTGCATGTTCATAAATCACCATTTCTTTTCCTATGGAACTGCTAGCTTTTTTCACCTGTGCTAATACTACTTGGCAATTATAATCAGAATTTTTATTCTTTGCTATTAGATCAACACCACCATCATTGGGGGCCGTCATTCACAACCACCATATAGTTCCCGTCAGATATTAAAGCAAGACCAGAGATTAATAATAATTGCTTTGGCTCGGCTTCGATAATATATTTTTCTATCGTTTTGAATTCATCCCATTTTATTTCGGTACTATAGTTAATATGATTAAATGATTGAATACTTCCAGTATCTTCATTTCTCGAATATGGACAATCAACCCCAGCAGATTCAAAGTAAGTTTGTACATCATCAAAAATATCTTCCAAACGTGAAATTAATTTTATGGCAAGATCGTCCGCTTTTAATTTTTCGAATGAATATTCTGAAATCAGAAAACGTTTAAACTCTGATATGAGAGTGAAGGTTGGGGTATGAACCCCTAACCCACATAGGTGATTTTTAAACATAGCCAAGAAATTATTGGACATTTTATTCAATCATACCAAGGAATTTATGGATAGATTCTTTAATATCTTCAAGCTGCTTTTTTGCATCTGCTAAATATTTAGCAGGAATATGCTCGATAGCTTTTTTTGCACGATCTAATTCATTTTTCCAATCATATTCCTTACTTTCATCTGCTCGGGCCAGTTGCCTGTTCAATGGTAATTTCAAATTGGTCAATTTGTGAAATAAGATCGTCTCTATTTTTACTTATTAAATTACCAAGCATTCTAACATGTCGTGAGTCATGCAATCTTCTAGGGGATTCATTAGAATTTTCACGATCTTCATCTTTCGATATCCAGCTACAAAATTGTTTGAAGTTATCAGGTTCCTCAAATAGATACTTCTCATCATTCCATTTCATCCATTTTCTAACATCTTTATTTTTATGAGCTTCCTCAAAAAGAGTAAAATAATCATTCTGGGCTTTATTCGAAAACTCAGAATCTTCTTTCATTTGTTGCAATCCTCTATAGCCGCGATATAAGCGTCCAACAGCGATCGCACTTAAACCAAATTGCTTACCAACACTTGTAAAATCTTGATCTTCATTTTCAATGAGTTCACTAACAAGTTTAGCTCTTTGAGTCGGAGACCAATCTTTTATTCCAGAAATATGTCTGATGCCTTGAAGCATCCAAGAAATATTATTTCTATCACCTTTATAGATCAACACTTCAATATTTTCTAAGCTTTTATTTAATGCTGTGTAATAACTTTCAGTTAATTTATCGTCAAGTTCTACAGAATTACTATCAATTTGATGTCTAATACTTTTTATGGATGCGAGCCTTCTATTCCCTTCAAGTGCATAATAGTTTTCTGTATCACCAATTTGTTTGACAACAATTCTATCCATTGGCAAAAAACCATTAGCAATTATACTGTTGACCAAATCATTTACGTTATAATCCTTTATAGCTTTTAAAGCTTCATCTTGTATCTTCTTTTCAGTATATCTTGCTAACGGTATTTTTTTGTTTTTTTCAAAAAACCTAGGGTTATTAGGATCCAAATAAAGGTTATCAACTGGAATTTTAGCAACTTCGAGTTCATCATTATACATTTGTTACATCCTTATCTAAATTAATATAATAGCACTCAGCATAAAAACAATATTCATTATAATGATAACCTTACCATACAAAACATTACATATAATAGCAATTAGTTTTTCTAAGCGACAACTTAAGAAATTAAATTTTTATGATCCACATCTATTAAAGATGTTTCACTGTTTAAAAGAAAAAGCTAATAAACGTTTGATATCTTGTAAAAAGGACACAAAAAAAGCCACCCGAAGGTAGCCTGATTTGCATAACGATGGTGCCGAAGGCCGGACTCGAACCGGCACGTATTTCTACGGTTGATTTTGAATCAACTGCGTCTACCGATTTCGCCACTTCGGCACGAAGAGGTATGCGGAAAACGTTGTGGATTATACCTGTAGTGTGTCGCCGTGCAAGCAACTCCGCTTGTAAGTGGTACTGAGTGCTGAAATTTTCAGCGCATCATTCGCCTGAAATCCCCGCCCGAATAAACTCCCTTAGCCAGCGGTGCGCCGGGTCGCGATGCACGCGCTCGGGCCAGAACATCGCCATCTCAAAGCCCGGCAGCTCGACCGGCGGCGGCAGGACGATCAGCGTCGGGTTCGCCGTCGCTAACCTTGCCGGCAGCATCGCAACCAGGTCGCTGCTTTCCAGCACCGCTTTCATAAACAGGAAGTGCGGCACCGAAAGCACCACGCGGCGGGACAGGCCTCTGCCCGCCAGAATTTCATCGGTAATGCCCTGAAAGCCGCCGCCGGTGGGCGAGACGATAACCTGCTCCAGCTCGCAGAACGCTTCCGGGGTGAGCGGCTGCCGCAGCCGTGGATGGTTCGCCCTTCCTGCCAGCACATACTTTTCGCTAAACAGCGCCTGCTGGCGTAGCCCCTGCGCGCCTTCGTCGCCGGTGTGAAAAACCAGGTCAACGCCTTCCTGCACCGTCTGCTGCGCCAGGCGCTGCGGGGCGTGTTCAACCATCGCCATTCGCGTAGCCGGAGCCTGCCGACGCAGCTCCGCCATCAGCGGCAGTAAGATGGCGGATTCGCTGTAGTCCGAGGCGGCCACGCGCCAGGTATGGGCGTCCCGCTGCGGGTCGAAGGGCGCGGCGGGCGCAATCGCCTGTTCCAGCGCCGCCAGCGCCTGCCGCAAAGGTTCGCGCAGCGCTTCGGCTCTTGCCGTAGGCTGCATGCCGCGCGGGCCGGGCAGCAGAAGCGGGTCGGCAAATATTTCCCGCAGCTTCGCAAGGTGCACGCTTATCGACGGCTGCGAAAAATGCAGCCGTTCGGCGGTACGGGTGACGTTTTGCTCCTTCAGCAGGGCGTCCAGCGTCAGCAGCAGGTTGAGGTCGATGCGGCGAAGATTACTCATCTTAATACCTGGTATAGTAGCTATTCATTTCAACTATACCTCGCGGCGGCCTATCCTGCTGTTATCCATTACCAGCAGGAGCGCCCATGAATATCTTAATCGTTTACGCCCATCCGGAACCGCAGTCGCTTAACGGCTCGCTGAAAGATTTTACCGTTGAGCGCCTGAGCAACGCCGGGCACCACGTGGAAGTCTCAGACCTCTACGCCATGAACTGGAAAGCAGCGCTGGACCAGTACGACAGCGCAGACTTCGACGCGCGGCAGCGTTTCGATCCCTCTTCCGCCTCGCTTCACGCCTTTGAGCACGGGCTGCAAAGCGCCGACATCGCCGCCGAACAGCAAAAGCTCGACCGCGCCGATATGCTGATCCTGCAGTTCCCGCTGTGGTGGTTCTCCATGCCCGCCATCATGAAAGGCTGGGTAGACCGGGTGTACGCCTGCGGCTTTGCCTATGGCGTCGGCGAACATTCGGACAGCCACTGGGGTGACCGCTACGGCGAGGGAAGAATGGCCGACAAGCGGGCGATGCTTATCGTGACGGCGGGCGGCTGGGCGTCGCACTACGGGCCGCGCGGGGTGAACGGCCCGATTGACGATCTGCTGTTTCCCATCCAGCACGGCATGCTGTGGTATCCGGGGTTCGCGGTGCTGCCGCCGTTTGTGGTGTATCGCACCGGCCGGGTGGACGAGCAAAAGTACGCTCGGCTTTGCGATGAGCTAGGAAAGCGGCTGGACACACTGGAGCAGACACAGCCCATCGCCTGGCACCGGCAAAACGGCGGGGCCTACACCATTCCGGAGCTGACGCTGCGTGAAGATATCGCCCCGGGCGAAGAGGGTTTTGCTATCCATAAGGTGCTCTGACCGGCGCGCCCCGCTGCCGTGCGCCGGGAATTGCTCTACACTGGTTGGCTGAGCCAACACAGAGGAAAAGCTGATGTCCATTATAAAAAGTTACGCCGCGCAGCAGGCCGGCGCAGAGCTTGAGCTTTATGAATACGACGCGGGCGAACTGCTGCCGGAAGACGTTGAGGTCAAAGTCGAATACTGCGGCATCTGCCATTCCGACCTGTCGATGATCGACAACGAATGGGGCTTCTCGCAGTATCCGCTGGTGCCGGGGCACGAGGTGGTTGGCCGCGTGCATGCCCTGGGCAGCGCGGCGCAGAACAAAGGCCTGAAGGTGGGCCAGCGCGTGGGCATCGGCTGGACGGCGCGCAGCTGCGGGCACTGCGACGCCTGCATCAGCGGCAACCAGATTAACTGCCAGCAGGGCAGCGTGCCGACAATCGCCAACCGCGGCGGCTTTGCCGATAAAATCCGCGCCGACTGGCAGTGGGTTATCCCTCTGCCGGAATCCATCGATATCGAATCCGCCGGCCCGCTGCTGTGCGGCGGCATCACCGTCTTTAAACCGCTGCTGATGCATCACGTTACGGCCACCAGCCGCGTGGGCGTGATCGGCATCGGCGGCCTCGGGCATATCGCCATCAAGCTGCTGCACGCCATGGGCTGCGAGGTCACCGCGTTCAGCTCCAACCCGTCCAAGGAGCAGGAAATCCTGAAGATGGGCGCGGATAAAGTGGTTAACAGCCGCGACCCGCAGGCGCTGACGGCGCTCGCCGGGCAGTTCGATCTCATCATTAATACCGTCAACGTCGATCTGGACTGGCTGCCGTACTTCGAAGCGCTGGCTTACGGCGGCAAGTTCCACACCGTCGGCGCGGTGATGAAACCCTTCGCCGTTCCGGCGTTCAAGCTGATTGCCGGCGACCGCAGCATTACCGGTTCGGCTACGGGCTCCCCGCACGAGCTGCGCACGCTGATGAAGCTTGCCGGACGCGCGAAGGTCGCGCCGCAGACCGAGCTGTTCCCGATGTCGAAAATCAACGAGGCTATCCAGCACGTGCGCGACGGCAAGGCCCGCTACCGCGTGGTGTTAAAGGCTGATTTTTGATGTGAAAAAGGCCCCGTAAAGGGGCCTTTAGTATCGGATGTTTTAACGTCGGATGTTTTAACGTCGGATGGCGCTGCGCTTATCCGACCTACGTTATTTGACCAGTGCGGTAAAGACTTCAGCTACGGCGACCGCGCCCGGATCTTTCACTCCGTCCAGGTTGCCGCTGTTAACGTACGACGAGCGGCCCGCGTTGGCTTTTTGCATCTGCGCCGTCGCGTCTGCGCCTTTGCGTGCCGCTTGCGCCGCGGCGTTCAGATTTTTATCCCTTAAGGCTTCCAGCGCCGGCTGCAGGGCGTCGATCAGCGTGCGATCGCCCAGATCCGCGCCGCCGTAGCGCTTCATCTGCTCCAGGCCAAACAGCAGCGCTTCCGGCAGCGGCTTTTTCTCGCCCACTTTCTGCCCGGCCGCGGTAAAGAAGATCGACATCAGCACGCCGCTTGAACCGCCCATCACCGTCGCCAGCCTGTCGCCCACCAGCTCCAGCAGGGCAGCCGGATCGTTGAGCGGCAGCTTGCCGCTGTCGTTAAGCTGCGCGATATCCCTCGCCCCTTCGGCGAAGGTGGAGCCGGTATCGCCGTCGCCCACTTTCGCATCCAGCGCGTTCAGGTGGTTTTCCTGCTCGATAAGGGTTTTCGCCACGCTCGCCACCAGCGCTTTCGCGGCGGCGTTGTCGGACGGGGTGATTTCCACGTCGCGGCGCAGCAGGCTGTGCTTCTGCGTGGGCATTGCGTGGCATTTCACCATCGGCTGCCAGCCTGCGGTTTCCACCTCGGCCTGCAGCGCCCTGGTAAAGTCGTCGTTCAGAGTAATGGCCGAAAGCGAAAAGCCTTTCATATCCAGCGCGCTCACCAGCGGCGCCGGGCCAATCAGGTAGTCGAGCTGATCTTTAAGGTCGGAGTGCGCCAGCTCTCTGGTCAGCAGCGCCATCTCCAGCGACGACACGCCGCCCAGGTTGTTAATCAGCACCGCAAGTTTTGCCTCCGCGCCGGTTTTTTGACGCAGGTGTTTGACCAGCGTGGCGATAATTTCTTTGCTGTTCTGCGTGTCTATAGTGCTGGCGCCCGGCTCGCCGTGAATGCCCAGCCCCAGCTCGACGTGGCCGCCTTTAATGCGCCCTTCTTCATCGTCGCTGCCCGGCAGGTTGCAGGTCTGCATCGCCACGCCCATGCTGGCGACGCTGTCGCAGGCCTGCTGAGCGATGGCTTTTACGTCGCTCAGGGATTTGCCCTGCTCTGCGGCGAAGCCCGCAATTTTGTGTACCAGCGCCGTGCCGGCAATGCCGCGCGGCTGTTTGTTATCCGGCAGCGAGATATCGTCGCCGACGATCACCATCTCGACCTTCAGGCCGTGCTTTTTGGCTTTTTCCGCGGCGAGGCCGAAGTTCAGGCGGTCGCCGGTGTAGTTTTTCACAATCAGCAGGCAGCCGCGGTCGCCGGTTACCGCCACGATGGCGTTGAGCACCGCGTCCACGCTTGGCGAAGCGAAGAGGTCGCCGCACACCGCGGCGGTGAGCATGCCTTTGCCCACAAACCCCACGTGCGCGGGCTCATGGCCGGAACCGCCGCCGGAGATAATGGCGACTTTGCTTTTATCCCAATCGTTACGTACCACTACGCGGATGGCGGGATCTATTTCAAGGCGCGTCAGATTGCGGTAGCGGGAGCTGATGATAACGCCTTCGATGGCGTCGTTGACCAGCTGTTTGCGGTCGTTAAAGAAGAATCTGGACATAGGTTCCTTAAAATCTGAAAAACGTATGCAAAGCATAGTTCTTACTTCGGGAGTCGCCGCAAACATGGGAATATGCCGATGACGATATTTATGCGATTGCTATGCTTATGGAAAATTACCTCAGGGAAACGATCATGACCGCGCCGCTGCTAATAGCCAGAACTATCGACAAACAACTGCATTTACTGCCCGCGATGGCGAACCGCCACGGGCTGATTACCGGCGCGACGGGCACCGGTAAAACGGTCACGCTGCAAAAGCTTGCCGAATCCTTCTCGGAAATCGGCGTGCCGGTGTTTATGGCCGATGTGAAAGGCGACTTAACCGGCGTGGCTGAAGAAGGCGCGGCGTCGGAAAAGCTGCTGGCAAGGCTTGCCAACATCGGCGTTACGGACTGGTCGCCGCACGGCAATCCGGTGGTGCTGTGGGACATTTTCGGCGAGAAGGGCCATCCGCTGCGGGCCACCGTCTCGGACCTCGGGCCGCTGCTGCTTTCCCGGCTGCTGAACCTTAACGAGGTACAGTCCGGCGTGCTGCAAATCATCTTCCGCATTGCCGACGACCAGGGGCTGCTGCTGCTTGATTTTAAAGACCTGCGCGCCGCCACGCAGTACATCGGCGATAACGCCAAGTCGTTCCAGAACCAGTACGGCAATATCAGCAGCGCCTCCGTCGGCGCCATTCAGCGCGGGCTGCTGCAGCTTGAACAGCAGGGCGCGGAATACTTCTTCGGCGAGCCGATGCTGGATATCAAAGACTGGATGCGCACCGCCAAAGACGGCAAGGGCGTCATCAATATCCTCTCGGCGGAAAAGCTCTACCAGATGCCGAAGCTGTATGCCGCAAGCCTGCTGTGGATGCTCTCGGAGGTCTACGAGCAGCTGCCGGAAGCGGGCGATATGGAGAAACCAAAGCTGGTGTTCTTCTTCGACGAGGCGCACCTGCTGTTTAATGACGCCCCGCAGGTGCTGCTGGATAAAATCGAACAGGTGATCCGCCTTATCCGCTCCAAAGGCGTTGGGGTGTATTTTGTTTCCCAGAACCCGTCGGATATTCCGGATACCGTGCTCGGGCAGCTGGGCAACCGCGTTCAGCACGCGCTGCGCGCCTTTACGCCAAAAGATCAGAAGGCGGTAAAAACGGCGGCGCAAACCATGCGCGCCAATCCGGCATTTGATACCGAAAAAGCGATCCAGGAGCTCGGCACCGGCGAGGCGCTGGTCTCTTTCCTGGACGAGAAGGGCAGCCCGACGGTCGTTGAGCGCGTCATGGTGATTGCGCCCTGCTCGCGCATGGGGCCGGTGACGATTGACGAGCGCAACGGCCTGCTGAACCATTCGCCGCTGTACGGCAAATACGATGAGGCGGTGGACCGCGAATCCGCTTATGAAAGGCTGCAGCAGGGCGTGCAGGCGGCGGGCGAAAAGCAGAACGCGCCGCCGGCGAAAGGCGACGCGGTAGCCGTGGACGGCGGTATTCTCGGCGGGCTGAAAGATATTCTGTTCGGCACTACCGGGCCAAGAGGCGGCAAGAAGGACGGCGTGGTGCAGACCATGGCGAAGAGCGCGGCGCGGCAGGTCACCAATCAGATTATCCGCGGCGTGTTGGGCAGCATTATGGGCGGCCGCAGGCGCTGATTATCCCCTTCTGACATTTGTTGCAGGGCGGATAAGCGTAGCGCCATCCGCCAATGCCCACCGCAGCCCTGTAGGGCGGATAAGCGTAGCGCCATCCGTCAATGCCTACCGCAGTCCTGTAGGGTGGATAAGCGTAGCGCCATCCGCCAATGCCCACCGTAGCCCTGCAGGGTGGATAAGCGCAGCGCCATCCGCCAATGCTCACCGCAGCCCTGTAGGGCGGATAAGCGCAGCGCCATCCGCCATCTGCGCACCGAGAGCACGCTTATCCGCCCTGCGTTTCTCTCCCCTCCCTCCCGCAGCAGCGTTCTTTGAATCCCGTCACAATCGCTCGATCTCTTTTACCCATTCTTTGCGGATGTGGCTAAATTGTTAACTCATCCGACCACATAATAATAATGACGCTGCAGGAAGAGAATATGAGCTATCCGTCGCTGTTCGCCCCGCTTGATCTTGGCTTTACCACGCTGAAAAACCGCGTGCTGATGGGCTCGATGCACACCGGTCTTGAAGAACATCCCGACGGCGCCGAACGGCTGGCGGCGTTCTATGCCGAACGCGCCCGCCACGGCGTGGCGCTGATTGTCACCGGCGGCGTTGCCCCCTCGCCTTCGGGCGTGGGCGTGGAAAGCGGCGCGGTGCTAAACGATGAAAGCCAGCTTGCCCACCACCAGGTGGTTACCGAGGCGGTACATCGCGAAGGCGGTAAAATCGCCCTGCAGATCCTGCATACCGGCCGTTACAGCTATCAGCCCAACCCGGTGGCGCCTTCCGCCATTCAGGCGCCCATCAACCGTTTCAAACCCCACGCCTTAACCCACGGCGAAATCCTGGCGCTGATTGAGGATTTTGCCCGCTGCGCAGAGCTTGCAAAACAGGCCGGGTACGACGGCGTTGAGGTTATGGGTTCGGAAGGGTATCTGATTAACCAGTTTTTAGCCGCGCGCACCAACCAGCGCGACGACGAATGGGGCGGCGATTATCCGCGCCGCATGCGTTTTGCCCTGGAGGTGGTGCGCGCCGTGCGGGAAAAAGTCGGGCCGGACTTCATCATTATTTATCGCCTTTCGATGCTCGACCTGGTCGACGGCGGCGGCACTTTCGACGAAGCCGTCCAGCTTGCCAAAGCCGTTGAAGCGGCTGGCGCCACGCTGATTAACACGGGCATCGGCTGGCACGAGGCGCGCATCCCCACTATCGCCACGCCCGTTCCCCGCGGCGCCTTCAGCTGGGTGACGCGTAAACTTAAGGGCCTGGTCTCGATCCCGCTGGTCACCACCAACCGCATCAACGATCCAAAAACCGCCGAGGAGATCCTGGCTAACGGCGATGCGGATATGGTGTCGATGGCACGGCCTTTTCTTGCCGACGCGGAGCTGGTGTCGAAGGCGCAGCAGGGGCGTGAAGATGAGATCAACACCTGTATCGGCTGTAACCAGGCCTGCCTCGACCAGATTTTTGTCGGCAAAGTGACTTCATGCCTGGTGAACCCGCGCGCCTGCCACGAAACCAAAATGCCGGTTGTGCCTGCCAGCAGCAGAAAAAATCTGGCGGTCGTCGGCGCGGGGCCCGGCAGGCCTTGCGTTTGCGGTAAATGCCGCGGGCCGCGGGCACAAGGTCACGCTGTTCGACGCGGCGGCGGAAATCGGCGGGCAGTTTAATATCGCCAAACAGATCCCCGGCAAGGAAGAGTTCTACGAGACGCTGCGTTACTACCGCCGCATGCTGCGGCTGACGGACGTGGATATCCGCCTGAATCAATATGTCACCGCGCCGATGCTTAAGGATTTCGACGAGGTGATTCTCGCCTGCGGCATCGAGCCGCGCATGCCGCTTATCGACGGCATTATGCACCCCAAAGTGCTGAGCTATATCGACGTGCTGCGCGACAAAGCGCCGGTCGGCGAGCGCGTGGCGATTATCGGCGCGGGCGGCATCGGCTTCGATACGGCGATGTACCTCAGCCAGCAGGGCGAATCCACCAGCCAGAATATCGCCGAGTTTTGTGTGGAATGGGGAATCGACACCAGCCTGCGGCACGCGGGCGGCCTGCGCCCGGAAGGCGTGCATCTGGCGAAAAGCCCGCGTCAAATCGTGATGCTGCAGCGTAAAAGCAGCAAGCCAGGCGAAGGCCTGGGCAAAACCACCGGCTGGATCCACCGCACCACGCTGCTGGCGCGGGGCGTGAAGATGCTGGCGGGCGTAAGCTACGAGCGCATTGATGACGAAGGGCTGCACATCACGGTGAGCGGCGAACCGCAAACGCTAGCGGTGGATAACGTGATTATCTGCGCGGGACAGGATCCGCGCCGGGAACTGGCGGAGCCGCTGCGCGAGCTGGGGAAAACGCTGCATCTGATTGGCGGGGCGGACGTGGCGATGGAGCTGGATGCCCGGCGCGCTATCGCGCAGGGCACCCGTTTAGCGCTGGAAATTTAGCGGCGACGGCCAAGCTTCACGGCTTTCAGCACCACGAATTTGGTGTTGGAAGCAATGGTTTCGCAGTTGCCGAAGATCTTCTTCAGCTTGCGGAAGTAGTCCAGGTGGCGGTTGGCCACGATATACAGCGCGCCGTTGTTAACAAGGCAGCGCCGCGCGTGGTGGAACATCTCCCAGGCGACCTGATCGGTCAGCGCGTGCTGCTGGTGGAACGGCGGGTTGCACAAAATGGTGTCGAAGCGGTAAGGCTCCACGCCGGACAGCGCGTTGTTAATCATAAACTCGCAGCGGTCCAGATTTTCCGGCATGTTGATTTCCACGTTCAGGCGGCTTGACGCCACCGCCATCGGCGATTCATCAACGAACACCACCTTCGCCTCCGGGTTTTGCTCCAGCAGGTGCAGACCCACCACGCCGTTGCCGCAGCCCAGGTCCACAATCTCCCCTTCCAGGCCGGTCGGCAGATTCTCGATAAAGAAGCGTGCGCCAATATCCAGCCCCGTGCGGGAGAAGACGTTCGCGTGGTTATGGATGGTCCACGGCGTGCCGGCCAGCTTCCAGCTCAAGGTTTCCGGCGCGTCTTTGAGCTCCGGATTCGTAAAGGTGCCGTTGATCAGGCGCGCTTTTTTCCAGGCCAGCGTGGTGGTAGTCGGCCCGAGGATTTTCTCGAACAGCTCCAGCGTGGAGTTATGGATGTCGCGGGCTTTGGCTCCGGCAAGGATCCGCGTTTCAGGCGTCACCACTTTACGCAGGGCGCGAAGCTGCTGCTCCAGCAGGGCCAGCGTTTTTGGGATCTTGATAAGCACGGTGCCCGGCGCCTGCGGATACGGCGCGGTGCTGTCCAGAAACGTCACGCTGGATTCAACGATGTCGTTGTTGCTGAGGTTCTGGCGGGTGGCCAGCTCGCTCAGATACGAATCGCTGATGCTGTACGGCTTATGCCCGGCGAGCACGGTTGCCAGCGCGCCGAAGGTGTCGTTAAAAATCAGGACCGGGCCGCTGATTTCGGTGTCGTCCAGCTGTTGCAGCAGATATTCATCCGCCGCTTCCCACGCCTGCAGCGGGTTGACGTCGTCCGTTTCCGGGAAACGTTTTAAAGTCAGTGAACGGAAACCGTTGTCTGATTGGCTCATCGGCCCTCCTGGATGGTAAAATTTCGGCGTTATCCCCGAATGGGGGCGTGAGTATACCCTTTTTCCTTCCCAAGAGCGTGCGAATGAGCGAACTGACTTACTTAAACGGCTATCCCGAGCATTTGCTCTCCCAGGTTCGCACGCTGATTGCGGAGCAACGCCTCGGCGAGGTGCTGCAAAAACGCTATCCGGACGGCCATAGCATCGCCACCGACAAAGCGCTTTACGCCTATACGCAGGATCTGAAAAACCAGTACCTGCGCAACGCGCCGCCCATAAACAAAGTAGCCTACGACAGTAAAATCCACGTGCTGAATAACGCTCTGGGGCTGCACACGGCCATTTCCCGCGTGCAGGGCGGCAGGCTCAAGGCGAAAGCGGAGATCCGCGTGGCGACGGTTTTTAAATCCGCGCCGGAAGCCTTTTTGCGAATGATAGTGGTGCATGAGCTGGCGCACCTGAAAGAGAAAGACCACAACAAGGCGTTTTACTCGCTGTGCTGCCATATGGAGCCGCAGTATCACCAGTTCGAGTTCGATACGCGCCTGTGGCTGACGCAGCTGGCGTTGCAAGGTTCCGCATAAAACGCCGGCGGAGGGCGCCGGCGCTTATCCACCGGCGTAACTTATGATAAAAACATACCGATAAACCTCTTACCTGGACCCATCTATGATTCGATTTGCCGTTGTTGGAACTAACTGGATCACCCGTCAGTTTGTGGATGCCGCCCACGAAAGCGGCCACTATAAGCTCACCGCCGTTTACTCCCGCACCCTTGAGCAGGCGCAGACCTTCGCTAGCGATTACCCGGTTGAGCACCTGTTTACCGATCTCGAAGCGATGGCAAAGAGCGATGCGATTGACGCGGTTTATATCGCCAGCCCGAACGCCCTGCACGCTCCGCAAAGCCTGCTGTTCTTAAGCCATAAAAAGCACGTGATTTGCGAAAAGCCGCTCGCCTCTAATCTTCGCGAAGTCGAAGCCGCCATCGCCTGCGCGCGGGAAAATAACGTGGTGCTGTTCGAGGCCTTTAAAACCGCAAGCCTGCCGAACTTTATCGCTCTGCGGCAGGCGCTGCCGAAAGTGGGCAAGATCCGCAAGGTGCTGCTCAATTACTGCCAGTATTCCTCACGCTATCAGCGTTATCTGGACGGCGAGAACCCCAACACTTTTAATCCGGCCTGGTCCAACGGCTCGATTATGGATATCGGCTTCTATACGCTGGCCTCGGCCGTCGCGCTGTGGGGCCAGCCGCATGCCGTGCACGCCACGGCGAGCCTGCTGGAAAGCGGCGTGGATGCCCACGGTTCGGTGCAGATGAACTACGGCGATTTCGACGTCAACCTGCTGCACTCGAAGGTGAGCGATTCGGTTATCCCAAGCGAGATTCAGGGCGAAGCGGGTTCGCTGGTTATCGAAAAAATCTCCGAATGCCAGCGCATTACCTTTGTGCCGCGCGGCGGCAAGCCGCAGGATCTGTCACTGCCGCAGCATATCAACACCATGCTGTACGAAGCCGAAACCTTTGCCCGCCTGGTGGCGGACAACGAGGTCAATCATCCGGGCCTTGAGACATCGCGCATCACTTCCGCGTTAGCCACGGAAATTCGTGCCCAGACCGGCGTGAAATTCCCCGCGGACGAGATGCCCGCCTCCCTCACGGCGTAAAGCTGTGTAAGGCCGGGCGGCATATATTGACGGCGTTTATATCTCGTAATATTTTGTTACCTGCAAAGGGGAGTAACTTCATTGCCGGTTAATCGTCATTACGGTGCGCAAGCACCCGGTTGCCGGGCAACGCGAAGGGTTTTCACAACCGTTCCGCGCTGTAAGTGAGACCTTGCCGGAAGGCGAGATCCCTGTTGCAAGCGAAAGCGGCTGGCGTCTTCCGACGTTGGCCGTTTTTGTTTTGAAGGAAACTCTTATGAATAGTGTTGGCACGCCGTTACTGTGGGGCGGTTTTGCCGTCGTCGTCATCATCATGCTGGCAGTCGACCTCCTGCTTCAGGGCCGCAAAGGCTCGCATACCATGTCCATGAAGCAGGGCCGCCGCCTGGTCCATGGTGTGGGTGACGCTTTCGCTGCTGTTTAACGCCGCCTTTTGGTGGTATCTCACCGGGACCGCCGACCGCGAAGTGGCGGATACCCAGGCTCTCGCCTTCCTCACCGGCTACCTGATTGAAAAAGCGCTGGCGGTGGATAACGTCTTCGTCTGGCTGATGCTGTTCAGCTACTTCTCCGTTCCCGCCGCTTTGCAGCGCCGCGTGCTGGTCTACGGCGTCCTGGGCGCAATCGTGCTGCGTACGGTGATGATCTTCGCCGGCAGCTGGCTGATTACCCAATTTGAGTGGCTGCTTTATGTATTCGGCGCCTTCCTGCTGTTCACCGGCGTCAAGATGGCGCTGGCGAAGGAAGACGAAGGCGGCATCGGCGATAAGCCGCTGGTGCGCTGGCTGCGCGGCCACCTGCGCATGACGGACAAGATCGAAGGCGAGCATTTCTTCGTGCGCAAAAACGGCCTGCTGTTCGCCACGCCGCTGCTGCTGGTGCTGATTCTGGTTGAGCTGAGCGACGTGATTTTCGCGGTCGACAGCATCCCGGCTATCTTCGCGGTGACCACCGACCCGTTTATCGTGCTGACCTCTAACCTGTTCGCCATCCTCGGCCTGCGCGCCATGTACTTCCTGCTGGCGGGCGTGGCGGAGCGCTTCTCCATGCTGAAGTACGGCCTGTCGGTTATCCTGGTGTTTATCGGCGTGAAGATGCTGATTGTCGACTTCTGGCATATCCCGATTGCCATTTCGCTGGGCGTGGTGGGCGGCATTCTGGCGCTGACGCTGGTGATTAACGCCGTGGTGAACGCGCGTAACGATCGGAAGAAGCTGGCTAAATAAGTAAATCGGGTGGCGCAAGCGTCACCCGATCTGCATTTCCTTAGGGCGGATGAGCGCAAGCGCCATCCGCCGAAACGAAGCGAAACCCTTCCCCGGCATTTGTCGACAATGTCACAAACTTGTTAATCAACAGTTATAAAACCTGGATACCGGCTAAATATTTAGTCATTAACGCTTCCTGACCCGCCGCTTTTCCTTATACTCGACCGTGCAAACACATTTTCTTACATCCGCTCACAGAAGTGCCACAGAGTACCGATGCGGAATAAGACGACACATTACAGGAAGGTATTAAATGGCTACACAATCCCCGGGATTAATTAAGCGCCTCACGCAGGGCAGCCTGGTCAAACAGATTCTTATTGGCCTGGTGCTCGGCGTTGCGCTGGCGCTGGTTTCAAAACCTGCCGCCATCGCCACGGGCCTGCTGGGCACGCTGTTCGTCGGCGCCCTGAAGGCCGTAGCGCCGGTGCTGGTACTGATGCTGGTGATGGCGTCTATCGCCAACCATCAGCACGGGCAAAAAACCAGTATCCGCCCTATTTTATTCCTTTATCTGCTGGGGACTTTCTCCGCCGCGCTCACCGCCGTCGTCGTCAGCTTTATCTTCCCTTCCACTTTGCATCTCACGACCGGCGCAACGGATATTACGCCGCCTTCGGGCATCGTTGAGGTGATGCGCGACCTGCTGATGAGCATGGTTGCCAATCCGATAAACGCGCTTTTAAACGCTAACTATATCGGCATTCTGGTGTGGGCCGTAGGTCTGGGCTTCGCCCTGCGTCACGGCAAAGAAACCACCAAAAACCTGATCAACGACGTTTCCGACGCGGTGACCTTTATCGTTAAGGTGGTGATCCGCTTTGCGCCGATCGGTATTTTCGGCCTGGTCGCCTCAACGCTTGCCACCACCGGCTTCTCAACGCTGTGGAGCTATGCGCAGCTGCTGCTGGTGCTTGTCGGCTGTATGCTGGGCGTGGCGCTTATCGTTAACCCGCTGCTGGTTTGGTACAAAATCCGCCGCAACCCGTATCCGCTGGTGTTTACCTGCCTGCGTGAAAGCGGCGTGACCGCGTTCTTCACCCGCAGCTCCGCCGCCAATATCCCGGTGAATATGGCGCTGAGCGAGAAGCTGAATCTGGATCGTGATACCTACTCGGTCTCTATTCCGCTGGGCGCCACCATCAACATGGCCGGGGCGGCGATTACTATTACCGTACTGACGCTGGCCGCGGTAAATACGCTGGGCATACCTGTCGACCTGCCGACGGCGCTGCTGCTGAGCGTCGTGGCTTCGCTGTGCGCCTGCGGGGCCTCTGGCGTGGCGGGCGGTTCGCTGCTGCTGATCCCGCTGGCCCTGCGGCATGTTCGGCATCCCTAACGAGATTGCCATGCAGGTGGTAGCGGTGGGCTTTATTATCGGCGTGCTGCAGGATTCCTGCGAAACGGCGCTCAACTCCTCAACCGACGTGCTGTTCACCGCCGCGGCATGCCAGGCGGAAGACGCGCGCCTGGCGAATAACAATCTTTTACGCGGCTAGCCGCCCTTCTCCCCGTCGGCAACGGCGGGGAGCTGTTCCTGAGACTGCGCTTTCCTCTCCACGCTAAACGGGTCAATCCCTCGTTTTTGCATGCGCCAGAAACGGATGATATTCAGGCCGTTCATCACCAGAAAGCTGCCTTCAATTAACGTCCCGCCTATCGATCCCAGCCAGAAGTTATGCGTCACCCAGCAGGCGGTGGAGCACCACATCACGCAGCGCGTGGTCAGGCCTTTGCTGCGAAACAGCGCCCAGGTGCTGGCCACCGTGCCGACAATAGGCAGCAGCTCCACCAGATGATTAAATCTCGCCAGCCCCAGGCCAAGCGTAAGCAGGATAAAAGTCGTCATCACCCACAGGCTGCGGGTGCGCAAAGAGATAACGGTGCGGATGGCGTTAAGTTCGGCGCTGATGCCCGCCGGACCTGCGCCCATCAGAAAGAAGTGAAGGCCGATAATGGCGCTGTAGCCCGCCAGCTGCAGCTTAAAACGTTTCTCATCGCGGTTAATGAACGTAGTGATCCCGACCATAAAGGCGAGAACGCCTACCCCCTGAGCAATCCAGTACGCGCTCATGACAGCTCCTTGCCCGCCTCAGGCCCCGCCACCCAAACACCGGCGGGCGGCGCGTTGCCTGCCCGCCCGACAAGACGGCTTACAGCGTTACGCCGCTTTTGAAGATGGCGAGCTCGCGGAAGTCGTTGCGTTCGTTACAGGTTTTTTTGCCGTTGGCGATTTCGACGATGGTGTCGATAAAGCGGTTTAGCAGCGACGGCATGTCGCTGCCGTGCAGCAGCTGCCCGGCGTCAAAATCAATCCAGTGGGGCTTTTTCGCCGCCAGCTCGCTGTTGGTGGCGATTTTTACCGTCGGCACAAAACCGCCGTACGGCGTGCCGCGCCCGGTGCTGAACAGCACCATATGACAGCCTGCCCCGGCCAGCGCGCTGGTGGCTACCGCATCGTTACCCGGCGCGCTTAGCAGGTTCAGCCCCGGCGTTTTCAGCCGCTCGCCATAGCGCAGCACGTCCACCACTTCGCTTTCCCCGGCTTTTTGCGTACAGCCAAGCGACTTTTCTTCAAGCGTGGTGATGCCGCCGGCTTTGTTGCCCGGCGAGGGGTTTTCGTAAATCGGCTGATTGTGCGCGATAAAGTACTGTTTGAAGTCGTTCACCATGGTGACGGTTTTTTCAAACGTCGCTTCGTCGCGGCAGTGGCTCATCAGGATGCGTTCCGCGCCGAACATTTCCGGGACTTCGGTCAGCACCGTGGTGCCGCCGTTAGCCACCATGTAGTCGGAGAAACGCCCAAGCATCGGGTTGGCGGTAATGCCGGACAGGCCGTCCGAACCGCCGCACTCAAGGCCGAACTTCAGCTCGCTGAGCCTGCCCGGCTCGCGTTTATCGTGGCGCATGGCCTCGTAAAGCTGCTGCAGCTGTTCCAGCCCCGCCTCCACCTCATCGTCCTGCTGCTGGCAGATCATAAAGCGCACGCGCTGCGGGTCGTATTCGCCCAAGGTTTCACGGAAGGCGTCGACCTGGTTGTTCTCACAGCCCAGGCCGATAACCAGCACCGCCCCCGCGTTCGGGTGATGCACCATATTTTGCAGCATGGTGCGGGTGTTGATATGGTCCTCGCCCAGCTGCGAGCAGCCAAACGGGTGGCTGAACAGAAAGACGCCGTCGATATCTTCCGCGTCATTATTCTGCTTCAGGAAACGGTTCTGGATCTGCCGCGCTATGCCGTTTACGCAGCCCACGGTCGGCAGGATCCACAGTTCGTTACGCACGCCGACCCTGCCGCCGCCGCGGCGATAAACGTTCACGTCACGATCCGCAGCCTGCTCTGCCAGCGCCTGAAAAGCAGGTTGATAGCGATACTCGTCCAAATCGCTCAGGTTGGTACGCGCATTGTGCGAGTGAATATGCTCGCCCGGTTCAATTGCCGCCAGAGCATGACCAATCGGCAGGCCGTACTTGATGACGTTTTCGCCCTGCGCAATGGCGCACAGCGCGAATTTATGGCCGCGCGAGACCGGCTGGCGCAGCGTAATTTCTGCGTCTTCGACGGTAACGGCTTCGCCTTCTGCCAGGTCCACTAACGCGACGGCGACGTTGTCCTGCGAATGGATCTTGATGTATTGCATATCAACCTCGAAGCCGGTTAGTTCAGTTCAATGCCGAAGTAGTCGCGGGCATTGTTAAAGCAGATGTTTTTCACCATTTCACCCAGCAGATTCATATCCGCCGGCGCTTCGCCCGCGGCCACCCAGCGGCCAATCATCTGGCACAGGATGCGGCGGAAATATTCATGGCGGGTATAGGACAGGAAGCTGCGGCTGTCGGTAAGCATGCCGACGAAACGGCTCAGCAGGCCCCAGCTGCGCAAGCTGCGTCATCTGGCGTTCCATACCGTCTTTCTGATCGTTAAACCACCAGCCGGAGCCAAACTGCATTTTCCCCGGCATCCCTTCGCCCTGGAAGTTGCCGACCATGGTGCCAATCACTTCGTTATCGCGCGGGTTCAGGCAGTAAAGAATGGTTTTTGGCAGCTCGTCGTTCTCATTTTGCTTGCTGAGCAGGCGGGAGAGCTCAACGGCTAAAGGACGGTCGTTGATCGAGTCGAAGCCTACGTCCGCGCCCAGCAGCTTAAACTGGCGCAGGTTGTTATTGCGCAGCGCGCCGATGTGATACTGCTGCACCCAGCCGCGGCGGCTGTATTCCGCCCCCAGCCAGACCAGCACGGCGGTTTTAAACTGCGCCACTTCCTGCTCGCTTAGCTCATTGCCCGCAAGGCGGCTCGCCAGGATGCCGTCAAGGGTGGCCTCATCCGCTTCCGCGAACAGCACGATATCCAGCGCGTGGTCCGACACCTTGCAGCCATGCTCGGCGAAGTGGTCGAGACGTTTGCTCAGCGCGGCCTGCAGGTCGCTGAAACGACGGATGTCGGTATCTGAGACCTCGGCCAGCTTGCCCATGTAATCGGCAAAGGTGGGCTGTTCGATATTGAAGGCTTTATCCGGACGCCAGCTTGGCAACACCTTGATGTCAAAGCCATCTTCCGCCAGCTGGCGGTGATAGCGCAGGTCGTCGACCGGGTCGTCGGTGGTGCCGACCATTTTCACGTTCATCTGTTTCATGATGCCGCGGGCGGTGAAATCGTCCTGCGCCAGCAGCTCGCTGCACCGGTTCCAGATTTCGTCAGCCGTCGTCGGAGAAAGGAGCTTGCCGGTAATGCCGAACGGGCGGCGCAGCTCGAGGTGCGTCCAGTGATAGAGCGGGTTGCCGATGGTATGCGGCACGGTCGCAGCCCAGGCATCGAACTTTTCACGGTCGCTTGCGTCGCCGGTACACAGGCGCTCCGCCACGCCGTTGGTGCGCATCGCGCGCCACTTGTAGTGATCGCCTTTTAACCAGATGTCATACAGGTTTTTAAAACGGTAATTTTCCGCTACCTGCTGCGGCGGCAGATGGCAGTGATAGTCGAAAATGGGCTGATCTTTCGCGTATTCGTGAAACAGACGACGGGCGAATTCGGTATCAAGAAGAAAATCTTCAGTCATAAACTGGTTCATATCCTTGCTTCCTCTGTACGTATCGGTTCGATGCTTGCGCATAATGATGACAAAGTTATCACACCAATTTACGCAGACCGAATGGATTTTTGGGGTATCCATCACAAAAACCACACAATTATTGGCAATATTTCAGCCTGAAAAGGCCGCAGACCCGCGCCATTACTGGCCCTGAAGCCCCTACCGTCCTGGTTCGCGCCGAAAAATGCTTTTGTGATGTCACTCAACTTTTAAAGATGTATGACAAGTTATCTTGCACCCGTCGCAATATCTCTGATGACGGATAGCTTCACACGCTGGCATGACAATCAGCGCACAGCGGTACGGACGCCGGTTTGCCAGCAGCACTTTTCTGTATGGCAAGGTACGGGTCTTATCGGGCAACGCCCCGGCATGCACCCCAGAACATAACTAACGCTCAGGCAAAGCCTGACGCCTGCGGCCCTGTTTACAGGGCCGTTTATAAGATGGGATGAGGTTAGAAATGCGAAAGATTAAAGGCTTACGCTGGTACATGATTGCGTTAGTAACGTTGGGCACCGTGCTGGGCTATCTTACCCGTAACACCGTGGCGGCGGCCGCGCCAACGCTGATGCAGGAACTGCACATCTCCACTCAGCAATACTCTTATATTATCGCGGCCTACTCGGCCTGCTACACCATCATGCAGCCTGTCGCAGGCTACGTGCTTGATATTCTGGGGACTAAAATCGGCTACGCGTTCTTCGCTATCGCCTGGGCCGTTTTCTGCGGCGCCACGGCGCTGGCGGGAAGCTGGGGCGGACTGGCGGTTGCGCGCGGCGCGGTCGGCGCCGCCGAAGCCGCGATGATCCCTGCCGGCCTGAAGGCCAGCAGCGAGTGGTTCCCGGCAAAAGAGCGTTCCATTGCGGTAGGCTATTTCAACGTCGGCTCTTCTATTGGCGCGATGGTTGCCCCGCCGCTGGTGGTGTGGGCGATTCTGATGCACAGCTGGCAGATGGCCTTCGTGATTTCCGGCGTGCTGAGCTTCGCCTGGGCGATGGCGTGGCTGTTCTTCTATAAGCACCCGCGCGATCAGAAGAAGCTCACCGAAGAAGAACGCGAATACATCATCGGCGGCCAGGAGGCCCATCACCAGGTCAACAACAGCAAAAAACTGTCCGCCTGGCAGATTGTGCAAAACCGCCAGTTCTGGGGCATCGCCCTGCCGCGCTTCCTCGCGGAGCCGGCCTGGGGTACGTTCAACGCCTGGATCCCGCTGTTTATGTTTAAAGTCTACGGCTTTGACTTAAAACACATTGCGATGTTCGCCTGGATGCCGATGCTGTTTGCCGACCTCGGCTGTATCCTCGGCGGCTATCTGCCTCCGCTGTTCCAGCGCTGGTTCGGCGTCAACCTGATCGTTTCCCGTAAGATGGTGGTGACCATGGGCGCGGTGCTGATGATTGGTCCGGGCACCATCGGCCTGTTCACCAGCCCTTACGCGGCGATCGCGCTGCTGTGCGTCGGCGGCTTCGCTCACCAGGCCCTTTCCGGCGCGCTGATTACGCTCTCTTCAGACGTGTTCGGCCGTAACGAAGTCGCGACCGCTAACGGCCTGACCGGGATGGCGGCGTGGACGGCGAGCACCCTGTTTGCGCTGGTTGTCGGCGCGCTGGCTGACACCCTCGGCTTCAGCCCGCTGTTCGCAGCCCTGGCGGTGTTCGACCTGCTTGGCGCGGTCGTTATCTGGACCGTGCTGAAGAACCAGCCGATTAGCGAGCTGAAGAAAACGCCGAATACCGGCCCTGCTGTCACCCAGCCTTAGCCGCTTTCGCGCTTCACCAGGCCGCCTTCAGGGCGGCTTTTTTCATTTTTACCCTGCCGCGCGTTCTGGAGCAAAGTTGAGAAAAGTGGTATAACAAATCAGGTCACCCCCGCCGCATCTCCCGGAGCACTTATGGAAGTCATGGAACCTCGTCGCCTTTATCAACAGCTGGCCGCTGAGCTAAAACATCGCATTGAAAACGGCGTATACCAGGTGGGCGAAAAGCTTCCGGCGGAGCGCTTTATCGCCGAAGAGAAGAACGTCAGCCGCACCGTGGTGCGCGAAGCGATTATCATGCTCGAAGTGGAAGGCTACGTGGAGGTGCGCAAAGGCTCGGGCATTCACGTCATCTCCAGCCAG
Source organism: Dryocola mayonis (assembly GCF_051307045.1). Lineage (NCBI taxonomy): Bacteria > Pseudomonadati > Pseudomonadota > Gammaproteobacteria > Enterobacterales > Enterobacteriaceae > Dryocola > Dryocola mayonis. The sequence continues at coordinate 494,048 of NZ_CP150452.1, read as the reverse complement.
GCGAAATACACCACCCTTCCGGATGAACGCTTTGAATTTGCGACCTTTGGGCCGTTTGAGCTTTTGCAGGCGCGCCAGCTTATCGAGAGCAATATCGCCGAGTTCGCCGCCACCCAGGTGACCAAGCAAGATATTGTGAAACTCATGGAAATCCAAGAAATGGCGCGCAACGAGAAAAGTTTCCGCGATTCAGAGTGGGATCTTCACTTCCATACCCAGGTAGCGCTGGCCACCCAGAACAGCGCGCTGGCGGCGATTGTTGAAAAAATGTGGAGCCAGCGTATCCACAACCCTTACTGGCAAAAGCTGCATGAGCATATCGATATGCGCACGGTGGACAACTGGTGCGACGATCACGATAACATTCTTAAGGCGTTGATCCGAAAAGACCCGAACGCGGCGAAACTCGCCATGTGGCAGCACCTGGAAAATACCAAACAGATGCTGTTTAATGCCACCAGCGACGATTTCGAATTCAACGCCGACCGCTACCTGTTTGCCGAAAATCCGGTGGTTCATTTAGATACGGCGGCAAACGGTCAAAAATAGCAATCTCCTCGCGCGAGGGTAAGCAAACCAACAATAGTGTCAGCGTTTGTAAATACCCTCGCCAGCCTCCCGCGCAGTAAGCAAAATCAATCGTCAACAAAGCATAAATACTATGACGCACTCCGCGCGGCTTTGTTACAATTAGACTTAATTTCACCGTCGGTGAGGGCTCATTTATCCTCCACCAGGCTCTATCGCATTCACAAGGAAGGGTGGCGATACGCTTTCATCAGGCTGTGGGTAAGGACGGCTTAATAAAAAATTCTAACAGTGCCGTTACACTTCTCGACCCGTTTTAAACCGGCGACCTTAATCGATGTGCCAGGAACACTGAATGGAACTTTTGACGCAACTGCTTAACGCTCTGTGGAGCCAGGATTTTGAAACACTCGCCAGGCCAGGGATGATCGGCATGCTTTATTTTGTCTTGTTTATGATTCTCTTTTTAGAAAATGGATTGCTTCCTGCCGCCTTCCTGCCCGGCGACAGCCTGCTGGTGCTGGTCGGGGTGCTGATTGCCAAAGGCGCGATGGGTTTTCCGGAAACGATAATTTTACTGACCGCCGCCGCAAGCCTGGGCTGCTGGCTTAGCTATATTCAGGGGCGCTGGCTTGGCAACACGCGCATCGTGCAAAACTGGCTTTCGCACCTTCCTGCCCATTATCACCAGCGCGCGCACAATCTTTTCCATAAGCACGGCCTGTCCGCGCTGCTGGTCGGCAGATTTATCGCTTTTGTTCGCACCCTGCTGCCAACTATTGCCGGTTTGTCGGGTCTGAATAATGCTCGCTTCCAGTTTTTTAACTGGATGAGCGGTTTGCTGTGGGTATTAATTCTCACCACCCTGGGATATTTACTCGGCAAAACGCCGGTATTTTTGAAGTATGAAGATGCCTTGATGTCCTGCCTGATGCTGCTGCCCGTCGTGCTGCTGGTGTTTGGCCTGATCGGTTCGTTAATTGTGCTTTGGCGTAAAAAATACGGTAACCGCGGCTAGGGGAATAACAATGAAAATAACATTTACGCGTCGCCTGCAGGCGGCGGCGCTGTTCGCCTGTCTTGCCGCAGGCGCATGGCTTGCGTGGTCCGGCATGCAAAGTAACGGTTCCACCCTGCAAATCCGCGCCACTCAGCAAGGCATCATCATGCCTGACGGCTTTTTCGTCTGGCATCACCTGGACGCCAACGGCATCCGTTTTAACAGCATCACGCCGGCAAACGACTCGTTATTAATCAAGTTTGATTCCAGCGCCCAGAGCGAAGCCGCCAAGGCGGTGCTTTATAAAACGCTTCCCCACGGCTACGTTATCGCCCAGCAGGATGACGATAACAGCGCCAGCGCCTGGCTGTCCCGCCTGCGCACCCACGGCGATCGCATCGGTTAATCCCCCTCCAGAATTCTTAATTTGTTAACGGAAATTGGGTTTTTACCCAATTTCTGACTATGCTTGAATTTGCATTAAGCGCCAGAAATCAGCGTCTTTAATCGGCATTACTGGACTATGGGTGTCAGGCTTCGCGGCTATTACACGCATTCACAATGGAAGGTCACTATCATGAATTACCGTACCGTACTGGCTATTGCTCTGCTGTCATCAGCTTTTGCCTCGCAGGCTGCTTCGCTATGCGGCGAAAAAGAGGCGGATATACAGCGTGAAATCGGCTATGCGGAAAAGCACCACAACCAGAACCGTATCGACGGTCTGAACAAAGCCCTTAAAGAGCTGCGCGCTAACTGTAGCGACAGCGGCCCTGCGCGCCGAACATCAAAAGAAAGTCACCAGACAAAAAGAAGAGGTCGCCGAACGGAAAGCGGACCTTCAGGAAGCGCGCCAGAAAGGCAACGCGGAAAAAATCACCAAGCGGGAAAAAAAGTTATCTGAAGCAGAACACGAGCTGAAAACATTAGAAGCGCGTGATTACTAAAGCCTAAGGATTATCCTCAAACACCTGGAGAGAACTATGTCAAAAGATACTACATCAGAACATTTGCGCGCTGAGTTGAAATCCCTGGCAGATACCCTTGAAGAGGTGCTGAGCGCATCGACGGGCAAGTCGAAAAGCGAGCTGGAAAAACTGCGCGGCAAGGCGGAAAAAGCGCTGAAAGAGAGCCGCTCCCGCCTGGGCGAAACCAGCGACGCTATTGTGAAGCAAACGCGCGAAACCGCGGAGAAAGCGGAAGACTATGTGCGTGAAAACCCATGGACCGGCGTAGGTATCGGTGCGGCGATTGGCGTCGTGCTGGGCGTTCTGCTGACGCGTCGTTGATTATGGCTGATTCCCGTCAAACTCAGGGGCCGGGTAAAGGGGTCCTAGGTATCGGTCAGCGTCTGGTCACCATCATCGTCGGCATGGTGGAAACCCGGGTGCGTCTCGCGGTGGTTGAGCTGGAAGAAGAGAAGGCGCATATCGTCCAGCTGCTGCTTATGCTTGGCTTAACCATGCTGTTTGCCGCTTTCGGGCTGATGAGCCTGATGGTGCTGGTTATCTGGGCGGTAGATCCGCAGTATCGCCTTAACGCGATGATTGCCACAACGGTCGTGTTGCTGGCGCTGGCGCTGATCGGCGGCCTGTGGACCCTGCATAAATCCCGCAAATCCACCCTGCTGCGCCATACGCGCCGCGAGCTGGAAAACGACCGCGAGCTGCTGGAGGAGGATAAGTCATGAGCGACCGCGAGCGCGACAAGCGAAAAGCGCTTTTACTGAGCCGTATCCAGCAGCAAAGGCTGGATCTGAGCGCGGGAAAGCGTGACTGGCTGGAAGCGACAGGGGCTTATGACCGCGGCTGGCATACGCTGTTAAGCCTGCGCAGCTATGCGCTGGTTGCAAGCAGCGTGATGGCTATCTGGACCGTTCGCCATCCCAGCTTCTTCATGCGCTGGGCCAAACGCGGATTCGGCGCCTGGAGCGCCTGGCGGCTTCTGCGCAATACGCTGGCGCAGCAGACGCGCTAAACAAGATGCCGTCCTCTGGGGCGGCATTTTTTTGCCCTGTAAACCTCACTCAATATATTTGATGTACTTTGACAGTTTTCCTTGCTAACAATCCATAGCCGTCACGTCTATTATCCCCTCCAACGACAGCAAACGCCGGTAAATACCGGAAATTGCACAGACATTAACCCACGGGTTCATAACGCCCACACAAAGTTCGTTGGAGAATAAAATGAAAAAATTAGATGATGCTGGCGTTCTGTTAGCGCGTATCCTGATGCCGGTGCTGTTTATCGTGGCGGGCTGGGGCAAAATTACCGGCTACGCCGGCACCCAGCAATACATGGAAGCCATGGGCGTTCCGGGGTTCCTGCTGCCGCTGACCATTCTGCTGGAGTTCGGCGGCGGCCTGGCGATTCTGTTTGGTTTCCTGACCCGGACTACCGCCATCATTACCGCGGTGTTCACCCTGCTGACGGCTTTCCTGTTCCACTCGGATTTCGCCCAGGGTCCAAACTCCATCATGTTTATGAAGAACTTCACCATCGCGGGCGGCTACCTGCTGCTGGCAATCTTCGGGCCGGGCGCCTACAGCATCGACCGCCTGCTGAATAAAAAGTGGTAAGGGTTCTATACTGAATAACAATCAAACGAAGGCTACGCCTTCGTTTTTTTTATGATGGTTTGCGCACTCAATGAAAGGAGAGAAGCATGGGACAGCTAATCGACGGCGTCTGGCACGATACCTGGTATGACACCAAATCCACCGGCGGGCGCTTTAAACGTTCTGAATCCGCCTTTCGTAACTGGCTGACCGCCAATGGCGAAGCGGGGGCCGACCGGCAAAGGCGGATTTGCCGCCGAAAAAGATCGCTACCATCTGTATGTTTCTCTCGCCTGCCCCTGGGCGCACCGCACTTTGATTATGCGCGCGCTAAAAGGGCTGGAAGCTTTTATCCCCGTCTCCGTGGTTAGCCCGCTGATGCTGCAGGACGGCTGGACGTTCGACGATGGTTTCCCGGACGCCACCGGCGACGGGCTTTACCAGCATGAGTACCTCTACCAGCTTTATCTGCAGGCCGATCCTGAATATACCGGGCGCGTGACCGTTCCCGTGCTGTGGGATAAGAAAACACAGACCATCGTCAGCAATGAATCTGCGGATATCATCCGCATGTTTAATACGGCTTTCGATGCGCAGGGCGCGCGTGCCGGCGATTATTACCCGCCGGAGCTGCGCGAGCAGATTGATGAGCTGAACGGCTGGATTTATGACACGGTAAATAACGGCGTGTATAAGACCGGTTTCGCCACCACGCAGGAAGCCTACGACGAAGCCGTCGAGAAAGTGTTTGCGTCGCTGTCGCGCCTGGAGCACATCCTCGATAAGCATCGCTACCTCACCGGCAACCGCCTGACGGAAGCGGATATCCGGCTGTGGACGACGCTTGTGCGCTTCGATCCGGTTTACGTTACGCACTTCAAGTGCGATAAGCACCGGATTAGCGATTACCCGAACCTGTACGCCTTCCTGCGTGATATCTACCAGCTGCCGGGCGTTGCTGAAACCGTCAGCCTGCCGCATATCCGCAACCACTATTATCGCAGCCACAAAAACATCAACCCGACCGGCATTATTTCCATCGGTCCGACGCAGGATCTGGATGAGCCGCACGGCCGCGACGTTCGGTTTAGCAGGGGTTGATAATATTCAGCGCAACGTTAATTTACCTCTGTGCCATTCGCGGCTATTCTTGATAGAGATCGCTTAGAGATCAACTGATTGAAGAAGACTCAAGGCAGGCCGCATATGGATTGGTATATCAAGGTATTAAGAAACTACGTGGGATTTGGCGGACGTGCTCGCCGTAAAGAGTACTGGATGTTTATTCTCGTCAACCTGGTGTTGACCGGCGTGTTGAGCATTCTGGATAAGATGTCGGGGCTGCGAATTGCCGAAGACGAAGGCGCGCTGACCACCATTTACGGCGTGCTTATTTTCCTGCCGTACTGGGCCGTTCAGTTCCGCCGCCTGCACGATACCGATCGTTCCGCCTGGTGGCTGTTGCTGCTGCTTATCCCTGTTATAGGCTGGCTGATTATCCTGGCGTTTAACTGCCAGGACGGTACGCCGGGCATGAACAAGTTTGGGGCAGACCCAAAAATGCTGGACGCAACGTTAGTCAGCGAATAGCTCCTCTCTCGCTTTGGCCCTCTCGCCGCAAGGACGAGGGGGCTTATCGCGCCTTTTACTTCAAAAGCTTCGGGATCTCCCGCAGGCACCAGGCTTTCGCCTCACCCATGCTGTCGCGTCGCCATGCCATGATGATATCAATTTCATTGGTGTACTCCGGGCTTACCACGCGCAGCCGTCCTTCGGCGATGTCCTGCTCCACCAGCGGATAAGGCATGGTCGCCACGCCCAGCCCGGCCAGCAGGGCCTGCCGTTTGTCTTCGATAGTGCTCACCGTCAGGCGCGGCTGCTTATCCAGCAGCTGCACCGTCAATACCGGGCGCTCGCGTGCGGTGTCCGCCACCGCAATGCCGCGATACTTCACGCGGGTTACCTCTGACAGCGGCTCCGGTTCGCTGTGAATGGGATGGTCGGGCGCGGCGACGTAGACATTCATCACCGTGTAAAGCCTGCGTGAGTTAATTTCTGAGGATGAGCGAAAATGCATGTCCGGCGCGATAACGATATCCGCTCTGCCCTGTTCAAGGCGTTCCCATGCCCCGGCCAGCACTTCGGTGATAAGAGAAAGCTGGGTGTCGGCCTTATCCGCCAGCTTATCAATCAGCGGGAACAGGCGGGCCGTGGGCACCAGCGCTTCGGTGACGATGGTGAGATGGGTTTCCCAGCCGCGGGCCAGCGCCTCGGCGTCGGTAGTCAGCTTGTCTGCCGCCTCCAGCAGCACGCGTCCCCGCTCAAGCAGCATGCGCCCTACGTTGGTGAATTTTGTGCGATGCCCTGAACGGTCGAACAGCACCACATCCAGTTCTTCTTCTAATTTTTGCATGGTGTAGCTCAGCGCCGAAGGCACCCGCCCCAGCTCGTCCGCCGCGGCGGCAAAGCTGCCGCGGCGGTCGATTGCGTCCATCACCCTTAACGCCTCAAGCGTCAATGCTTTATCTTTAGCCATCTCGTTCTCATTCAGGAAATTTGAACATACCGAGCAGATTAACTGGCTAACAATGCATCGTCCAGACCTTTACCATGGGTTGAGTGTAAAAAGAGGTCAGGACATTATGATTACGCCAAGAACTGCCAAACAATGCGGGAAAGCGGACTACGGGTGGCTGCAGGCGCGCTATACGTTTTCCTTTGGACACTATTTCGACCCGAAATTGCTGGGCTATGCCTCTTTGCGCGTACTTAACCAGGAAGTGCTGGCCCCCCGGCGCGTCTTTCCAGCCGCGAACCTATCCGAAAGTCGATATTCTGAACCTGATTCTGGAAGGCGAAGCAGAGTACCGCGACAGCGAAGGCAACCACGTTCAGGCCAAAGCCGGCGAAGCGTTGCTGCTGGCTACCCAGCCGGGCATCAGCTACAGCGAGCATAACCTCAGCAAGGAAAAGTCGCTGACGCGCATGCAGCTCTGGCTGGACGCCTGTCCCGAGCGGGAAAACGCGCCGGTGCAAAAAATTGCCATTGCCGACGTAGCCCGGCAGCTCATCGCCTCGCCGGACGGCAGTAAAGAGAGCCTGCAGCTGCGCCAGCAGGTCTGGATCCACCATATTGAGCTGGAAAAAGGCGAGCAGCTTAGCTTCCAGCTGCACGGGCCGCGCGCCTATCTGCAGTCCATTCACGGCACGGTGCATGCGCTCACCCCTACGGAAGAAAAAGAAGGGCTGACCTGCGGCGACGGCGCGTTTATCCGTGACGAGGCTAACATTACGCTGGTCGCCGATACCCCGCTGCGTGCATTGCTGATAGATTTACCTGTATAACGAAGGGATGACGCTGTGAAAACCGGGAGTAATCAATGAGTAAGAAGTCGACTACCAGGAAAAACGGCAAAAAAGTAGTGCGATCCGCAGCCCCGGCGGCGGCGACGGCAAGCGCCGAAGCTGAACTGAGCTATGACGAGATGCTAAGCGAGCTGGAAGCCATCGTCAGCGAAGCGGATGTACGCCTGGCGGAAGAGGAAGCCGTTCTCTGACGGGTTAAGAAAGGCGCTGAATATGAGCAAAAAAAACCGGGGCTAGCCCCGGTTTTTTGTTTCAGGAAGCTTATTCGCCGCCGCTGCCCTTAACGCGTTCAATGTTGGCGCCCAGCGCCTGAAGCTTGTCTTCAATACGCTCGTAGCCGCGATCGATATGGTAGATACGGTCGACGATGGTGGTGCCCTGCGCAATACAACCCGCCAGCACCAGGCTTGCGGATGCGCGTAAATCGGTGGCCATAACCTGTGCGCCGGAGAGTTTTTCAACCCCGTGGCAGATAACCGTGTTGCTTTCGATTTCAGCGTGCGCGCCCATGCGAATCAGCTCCGGCACGTGCATGAAGCGGTTTTCGAAGATGGTTTCGGTGATGACGCCGGTGCCTTCGGCAACGAGGTTCAGCAGCGTGAACTGGGCCTGCATGTCGGTCGGGAAGCCCGGATGCGGCGCGGTGCGTACGGTAACGCCTTTCGGACGCTTGCCGTGCATATCAAGGCTAATCCAGTCCGCGCCCACTTCGATGTCGGCGCCCGCTTCGCGCAGCTTCGCCAGCACCGCGTCCAGCGTATCCGGCTGCGCGTTGCGGCAGACGATTTTACCCCGGGAGATAGCCGCCGCCACCAGGAAGGTCCCGGTTTCGATACGGTCCGGCAGCACGCGGTAAACGCCGCCGCCCAGGCGCTTAACGCCTTCAATGGTGATGCGATCGCTGCCTGCGCCGCTGATTTTCGCGCCCAGCGTGTTGAGGAAGTTCGCCGTATCGACGATTTCCGGCTCGCGCGCCGCGTTTTCAATGACGGTGGTGCCTTCCGCAAGGGTGGCCGCGCTCATGATGGTCACGGTGGCGCCAACGCTCACTTTGTCCATCACGATGTGCGCGCCTTTCAGGCGGCCGTTGACGGAGGCTTTAACGTAGCCTTCTTCCAGCTTGATTTCAGCGCCCAGCTGTTCAAGACCGGTAATGTGCAGGTCAACCGGACGAGCGCCGATGGCGCAGCCGCCCGGCAGGGAAACCTGGCCCTGACCAAAACGAGCCACCAGCGGGCCCAGCGCCCAGATAGAGGCGCGCATGGTTTTCACCAGATCGTAAGGCGCGCAGAAGATGTTTACCTCGCTGGCGTCGATATACACGGAGCCATTGCGCTCAACTTTGGTTCCCAGCTGGCCGAGCAGCTTCATCGTAGTGTCGATGTCTTTCAGCTTGGGAACGTTTTGGATCTCAACCGGCTCTTCAGCTAACAGGGCGGCAAAAAGGATCGGCAGCGCGGCGTTTTTTGCCCCTGAGATCGTCACTTCACCGCTTAGCTGGGTCGGACCCTGCACACGAAATTTATCCATTACAACAGCTCTCTTTTAAATTCAAATCGTTACAACCCGCCTGCGGCAGGCTGCTCAAAAACCGTTTAGCTTGCGATCGCGATCCCACTCCTGCGGGGTATAGGTCTTGATCGACACGGCGTGAATGCGGTTATCGGCGATAAATTCCATCAGCGGCGCATAGACCGTCTGCTGCTTCTTCACGCGGCTTAACTCGCCGAATAGCTCACCCACCGCAATCACTTGAAAGTGGCTACCGTCGCCGGAAACGTGGACTTCCTGGAGGGGCAGTGCGTTCATCAGCACTGTCTGAATTTCATGATTTTCCATGGGATATATATTCGTCGGTTAATGAATTAGCCACACATCTTAGAGGAAAGTGGCGTCGGCTTAAATAAGCAAAAAGCCCCCGATCGCAACGGATCGAGGGCATGAACAGTAACGCTATGAAATTACTGGCTTGCAAAGGCGGGCAGCAGGCCGTCGGGCAGGTTATAAAGTTTGACCAGCGTTTGCAGTTTGTCGCTCGCGCCCTGCATTACCACCTCGCTGCCCTGCTTTCTGACGAAAGCGACCAGATGGATAAGCAGCGCGAGACCGGCGGTGTCCACGCGCGTCAAACCTGAAAGCTCGAAGGTCTGAACGCCGCTCATGGCCTCGGCACGCGCCTGCCAGAGAGGCCCGACGGTATCGCCGTCCAGCTCGCCGGCAAGGATCAGCGTGCCGCCTTCACGTTTCCAGCTCAGCTGCTCCATTACTTTTTGTTGTCCAGGGTAATCGGCTGCTGCGAGATGGACTTCAGCTGCGCGGTCAGGCCGTCGATCCCTTTGGTGCGCAGAATGTCGCTCCATTCATTTTGCTTGGTGGTGATCATGCTGACGCCTTCGGCGATCATATCGTAAGCCTGCCAGTTGCCGGTCTGGCTGTTTTTACGCCACTGGAAATCCAGGCGCACCGGCGGACGGCCGTTTGGATCGACAATGGTGACGCGGATGGCGATGATATCGGCATTACCCAGCGGCTGCTCCGGGGCAATCTGATAGGTCTGGCCGTTATACATCGCCAGCGCCTGGCCGTAGGCCTGTTTCAGATACTCTTCGAAGGCCTTGAAGTACGCCTCGCGCTGAGCAGGCGTCGCTTCTTTGTAATAGCGGCCCAGAACCAGCGCGCCGGCGTATTTTATCTGCACGTACGGCAGCAATTCCTGGCCTACGATATCGCGCAGGTAGTTCGGGTTCTGGCGGATTTTAGGCTGTTCGTTCTTCAGGCGGTCGAAGGTTTTCTGCGCCGCCTCGCCCATCTGCTTGTAAGGGTTACTCTGGTCCGCCGCCATCGCCAGCGGCGCAATCACCAGCATGGCGATCATCACAAGACGTTTAAACATAAATAATATCCTCTTTGATTAGTTCGTCGTGCCTGACTGCGGCGCTGCTTCATTACTCTGTGCTGGTGCCGGTTGGGCATCCCCGGCGTTCTGCTTATCGCCGTTGCCGCTCTTATACAGGAACTGGCCGATCAGGTCTTCAAGCACCAGCGCTGATTTCGTATCCTGAAGGGTGCCGCCATCCTTAAGGATAGACGAGCCCAGTTCCGGATCGTCAAAACCAAGATTCATCGCAATATATTGCTCGCCCAGCAGGCCGGAGGTGCGAATCGCCAGCGAGCTGGTATCCGGAATATGGTCGTAGCGTTTTTCGATTTCCATCGTCACGCGCGGCAGGTAGGTTTTTTCATCAAGGGAGATGTCGTCCACGCGGCCGATGACCACGCCGCCCAGACGAACGGGTGAACTTACCTTTAAGCCGCCGATATTGTCGAAGGTGGCGTATACACGATAGGTTGGCTCGCTGCGCAGCGAGGTGACGTTGGCCACCTTCAGACACAGGAAGACGACGGCGATAAGCGCCACCAGCAGGAAAGCCCCAACCCAGATTTCAAATTTCTTTGTTTGCATGAACTCAATTCCCAAACATCAGTGCTGTGAGCACAAAATCAAGGCCAAGAACGGCCAGTGAGGCGTGCACAACGGTACGTGTCGTTGCCCGGCTAATCCCTGCGGACGTCGGAATAGCGTCGTAGCCATTGAATAACGCAATCCACGTTACGGTAACGGCGAATACCACGCTTTTAATGACACAGTTTACTAAATCGAGACGCCAGTTAACGGCGTTCTGCATGGCGGACCAGAAGAAGCCGGCGTCAATGCCTTTCCAGTTCACCCCGACCAATGTTCCGCCCCAGATACCGACGGCGACAAAAATCAGGGTAAGCAGCGGCAGTGAAATGACGCCCGCCCAGAAGCGCGGCGAAACGACGCGGCGCAGCGGATCTACGGCCATCATTTCCATGCTGGAAAGCTGCTCCGTGGCGCGCATCAGGCCAATTTCGGCGGTAAGAGCCGACCCCGCGCGCCCGGCGAAGAGCAGCGCTGCAACCACCGGCCCCAGCTCGCGCAGCAGCGAGAGCGCCACCAGCATGCCGAGGCTTGACTCCGCGCTGTAGGTGGTCAGCACCAGGTAGCCCTGCAGGCCGAGCACCATACCGATAAACAGGCCGGAGACGATAATAATCAACATCGACAGCACGCCGACGTTGTAGAGCTGACGCATAAGAAGCGGCGCGTGCTTACGGAATTCCGGTTTCCCTATCAGCGCATTAAAGAGCATCAGCCCGGCACGGCCGAACGAGGCGCAGGTTTTTAAGCCGCGTCGTCCGAACGATGCCAGTGCGTTAAAGAGCATAATCCGCTAACTCCCTGTTTCTGATAATAAATCACTTTGATAGTCCGCGGCGGGATAACGGAACGGCACCGGGCCGTCCGCGATACCGTCGAGGAACTGCCGCACCCGCGGCTCGCGGTTTTCACGCAGCGCTTCAGGGCTGCCTTCAGCCACGATATGCCGGTCGGCGACGATGTAGGCGTAATCGGCGATGCTCAGCACTTCCGGCACGTCGTGGGAAACCACGATGCAGGTCACCCCTAACGCGCTGTTCAGCTCCGAGATCAATTTTACCAGCACGCCCATGGTAATAGGGTCCTGGCCGACGAAAGGCTCGTCGAACATGATGAGATCCGGCTCCAGCGCAATCGCCCGTGCGAGCGCGGCGCGACGCGCCATCCCGCCCGATAGCTCCGACGGCATCAGTTTCGCCGCGCCGCGCAGGCCGACCGCTTCAAGCTTCATCATCACCGTGCTATGTAACAGCGGCTCCGGCAGCCGAAGATGCTCGCGCAGCGGATAGGCGACGTTTTCAAAAACGTTAAGATCGGTGAACAGCGCGCCGGACTGGAACAGCATGCTCATGCGCTTGCGCACGGTAAACAGCCGCGAGCGCGACATAGCCGGAACGTTTTCACCGTCAAAGAGAATTTCGCCGCTGTCCGGCGGAATTTGACCGCCGATCAGACGCAGCAAGGTGGTCTTTCCTATGCCGGAAGGCCCCATAATGGCAGTGATCTTGCCCCGCGGTACGGTCAAAGAAATATTGTCGAAAATGCGCCGCTCGCCGCGGGTAAAACTCACCCCGCGGATGTCGACCAGATTCGTCGCGGTCTGGCTCATCATCCTTCCTTTTAAAGAGTCTGTTGATCAAGCATGGTTAAAACACGGCGGAAACCCATCATTTTTACAGAATATTACCTGCTGCACTTAGCGAAAGCAGGCATTTGTTTTACTTTTCGGACGCATAAAGTCAGAATTAAGAGTGATTGCCACGCTCTTCAGATCTGTACGCAAGCCGGGATTTTCCAGGCCAGGACCGGCGATTATACCTTAATAAAGGATTTTGCATGCTGTTAGCTACGGCTCTGTTAATTATCGGTTTACTCCTGGTGGTCTATGGTGCCGATCGCCTGGTGTTTGCCGCTTCTCTACTCTGTCGCAGTTTCGGCATCCCGCCGTTGATTATCGGCATGACCGTCGTCAGTATCGGCACCTCCCTCCCGGAGATGATAGTGGCGGGCTCGGCGGCCCTGCACGGCCAGCTGGATTTAGCTATCGGCACCGCGCTGGGCTCCAATATTACGAACATCATGCTGATACTCGGGCTCGCGGCGCTTTTGCATCCATTTACCGTGAATTCCGATATCCTGCGCCGCGAATTGCCCCTAATGTTAGTCGTGAGCGCGGTGGCCGGATTATTTCTTTTTAATAATCAGCTAAGCCGCCTCGACGGATTGCTGCTGATCGCAATGGCCGTGTTGTACCTGCTGTTTATCGTGAAGATCGCGCGTCTGGCTGAAAAGCAGGGGCAGGACAGCCTGACGCGGGAGCAGATGGCGGAGCTGCCGCGCGAAGGCAGCCGCTCCGTGGCCTATCTCTGGCTTGCGGTGGCGCTGATCGTTTTGCCGATGGCTACGCGCATGGTTATCGACAACGCCGCCGTGCTTGCGAATTACTTCGGCGTAAGCGAGCTGGTTATCGGCCTGACGATTATCGCGGTCGGCACCAGCCTGCCGGAACTGGCGACAACGATAGCGGGCGCGCGCAAAGGCGAAGACGATATCGCCATCGGCAACATTATCGGTTCGAATATTTTTAATATAGTTTTTGTGCTGGGCATTCCGGCGCTCATCGCCCCGGGCGCCTTCGACCCGCTGGCCTTTGCGCGGGATTACTGGGTAATGTTAGCGGTAAGTGCCATTTTCGCACTACTTTGCTGGCGCAGGCCTCGCTCTATCGGCAAGGCGGCGGGCGGTCTGTTAACATGTGGTTTCATCGTATGGATCGTGATGCTGTGGTTTGTGGCGTCACCAGTCGTTGGATAAAGCGGAAACGGGAATATATGTCACAAGCAGATTTACAGCCGGGTTTTGACTTTCAACAGGCAGGCCGGGACGTCCTGAACATTGAACGTGAAGGTCTGGCGCAGCTCGATCAATACATTAACGCCGACTTCTCGCAGGCCCTGCGAGAAGATCTTCTATTGCACGGGCAAAGTCGTCGTGATGGGCATGGGCAAGTCGGGCCATATCGGTAAAAAAATGGCGGCTACCTTCGCCAGCACCGGCACGCCGGCGTTTTTCGTCCATCCGGGCGAGGCGAGCCACGGCGATCTGGGTATGGTTACCGCGCAGGACGTGGTGATCGCCATTTCCAACTCCGGCGAATCCAACGAAATCCTCGCGCTGATCCCGGTGCTTAAACGCCTGCAGGTGCCGCTGATCTGCATGACGGGCCGTCCCGATAGCGCCATGGGCCGCGCCGCCGATATTCACCTGTGCATCAAAGTGCCGCAGGAAGCCTGTCCGCTGGGGCTGGCGCCGACCTCCAGCACCACGGCCACGCTGGTGATGGGCGATGCGCTTGCGGTGGCGCTGCTTAAGGCCCGCGGCTTTACCCAGCAGGATTTCGCCCTCTCCCATCCGGGCGGCGCGCTGGGACGCAAGCTGCTGTTGCGCGTCAACGACATCATGCACACCGGCGAAGAAATTCCCCACGTCAGCAAAGAGGCTTCCTTACGGGATGCGCTGCTGGAGATTACCCGTAAAAATATGGGCATGACGGTTATCTGCGACGACCTGATGAAAATCGAAGGGATCTTTACCGACGGCGACTTACGCCGGGTCTTTGATATGGGCGTCGATTTGCACACCCTTAACATTGCCGATGTGATGACCGCGGGCGGTATTCGCGTCCGGCCAGGAACCCTTGCGGTAGACGCTTTAAACCTGATGCAGTCCCGCCATATTACTTCAGTGCTGGTTGCCGATGGCGACCAGCTGCTCGGTGTGGTACATATGCACGATATGCTGCGCGCAGGCGTGGTTTAACAAAGGATTAGAATTAATGAGTAACCACGAAGCGTCGCTCGATACCTGCTATGGGCCCGTGAGCGCTCGCGTGATGGAGCGGGCAGCAAAGGTGCGCCTGCTGATTCTGGACGTTGACGGCGTCATGTCAGACGGCCTGATTTTTATGGGCAACAGCGGCGAAGAGCTGAAAGCTTTTAACGTGCGCGACGGCTACGGCATTCGCAGCATTCTTACCTCCGGCATCGAGGTGGCTATTATTACCGGCCGTAAGGCAAAGCTGCTTGAAGACCGCTGCGAAACTTTAGGTATTACCCATCTTTATCAGGGGCAGTCCGATAAGCTGCTGGCTTTTCGCGATCTCCTGGATAAACTCGCCCTGGCGCCGGCTCAGGCGGCGTATGTCGGTGACGATCTTATCGACTGGCCCGTGATGGCTGAATGCGGGCTGAGCGTCGCGGTTGCCGATGCGCATCCGCTGCTGACGCCGCGCGCGGACTACGTGACCCGCATCAACGGCGGTCGCGGCGCCGTACGCGAAGTCTGTGACCTGTTATTACTGGCGCAGGGGAAGCTTGATGAGGCCAAAGGGCTATCCATATGAGTAAAACAAGGCGTTGGGTTATCATCCTGCTGTCGCTTGCAGCCCTGGTGCTGATCGGTATTAATCTGGCCGATAAAGACATGATGGCGCCGGTTACTGTGAACACTAACGAGCCAACCTATAAAAGCGAACACTCCACTACCGTGGTGTACAGCCCTGCGGGGGCGTTAAATTATCGGTTAGTGGCGGAACACGTTGAATATTTTTCAGAAACGGCCATTTCCTGGTTCACCAACCCGGTAATGACGCAGTACGATGAAAATAAAGTTGCCACCTGGTCATTACGTGCAGATCGCGCCAAACTAACTAATGATCGGATGCTGTATCTGTATGGGAATGTTGTACTCACGGCACTGACTCCCGATTCGCAGTTACGCAAAATTACCACAGACAATGCGCAGGTTAACTTGATCACTCAGGATGTCGCGTCTGATGATTTGGTGACGCTGTACGGTACCAGCTTTAACTCCAGCGGCCTGAAAATGCGCGGAAATTTACGCAGCAAAAACGCCGAGCTGATTGAAAAGGTTAGAACATCCTATGAAATCCAGAATAAACAAACTCAGCCTTAACCTGGTGTTAACCAGTACGCTTTTGGCCGCCAGTTTTTCGGCCTTCGCGCTGACCGGCGATACCGAGAAGCCTATTCATATTGAATCAGATCAGCAGTCGCTGGATATGCAGGGCAACGTCGTGACCTTTACCGGCAACGTGGTTGTGACGCAGGGCAGCATCAAGATCAACGCCGATAAAGTCGTGGTGACCCGTCCGGGCGGCGAACAGGGTAAAGAAGTGATTGACGGCTTCGGCAACCCGGCGACGTTTTACCAGATGCAGGACAGCGGCAAGCCCGTAAAAGGCCACGCCTCCACCATGCATTATGAATTGCAAAACGACTTTGTGGTGCTGACCGGCGACGCCTTCCTGGAGCAGCTCGACAGCAACATCAAAGGCGACAAGATCACCTATCTGGTCAAAGAGCAGAAAATGCAGGCCTTTAGCGATAAAGGCAAGCGCGTGACCACTATCCTTGTGCCTTCACAACTGCAGAATAAAGACGGCAAGGCGGCCCCCGCTCCTGCCGCACCGAAAAAGAGTAACTAATTCGTTATGGCAACTTTAATCGCGAAGAACCTCGCCAAGGCCTATAAAGGCCGCCGCGTGGTGGAAGACGTCAGTCTGACCGTTAACTCCGGCGAAATTGTCGGCCTGCTTGGGCCAAACGGCGCGGGGAAAACCACGACTTTCTATATGGTCGTCGGCATCGTGCCGCGTGACGCGGGCAACATCATCATCGATGATGAAGATATCAGCATGCTGCCGCTTCACGCGCGCGCGCGCCGCGGCATCGGCTACCTGCCGCAGGAGGCCTCGATTTTCCGTCGACTGAGCGTGTTTGACAACCTGATGGCGGTCCTGCAAATCCGTGACGATCTCAGCCCGGAACAGCGCGATGATCGCGCCAACGAGCTGATGGAAGAGTTCCACATCGAGCATCTGCGCAACAGCCTCGGCCAGTCCTTGTCCGGCGGCGAGCGTCGTCGCGTGGAAATTGCCCGCGCTTTAGCCGCCAATCCAAAATTTATTCTGCTTGATGAACCTTTTGCCGGGGTCGATCCGATTTCCGTCATCGACATCAAGCGAATCATCGAGCATTTGCGCGACAGCGGGCTCGGGGTGCTGATTACTGACCATAACGTACGCGAAACCCTCGCCGTTTGCGAACGCGCTTATATCGTCAGCCAGGGCCAGCTAATCGCACACGGCACGCCGGGCGAAATCCTGGAAGACGAGCATGTTAAGCGCGTCTATCTGGGCGAAGAGTTCAGACTCTGATAGGGTAGGTAAAATTAACCTGTACATCTGAGGACGTTCGCTCTGAATATGAAGCAAGGTTTGCAACTTCGGCTTAGCCAACAACTTGCTATGACTCCGCAGCTGCAGCAGGCCATTCGTCTGTTGCAGCTGTCGACGCTGGAGCTACAGCAGGAACTTCAACAGGCGCTGGAAAATAATCCACTGCTTGAGCAAACCGACCCGCATGAAGAAATCGACGCTCAGGAAACTCGCGAAAACGAAGCGCTGGACACCCGTGAGGCGCTCGAACAAAAAGAGATGCCTGACGAGCTGCCGCTGGATGCGAGCTGGGATGAAATCTACACTGCGGGAACGCCTTCCGGCACCGGAACCGACTATATCGACGATGAGCTTCCGGTTTATCAGGGCGAAACCACCCAGTCGCTGCAGGACTACCTGATGTGGCAGGTCGAACTGACTCCTTTTACCGACACCGATGCCGCTATCGCCACCTCCATCGTGGATGCCGTTGATGAAACCGGCTATCTCACCGTTACCCTTGAAGAGATTCTGGAAAGCATGGGCGACGATGAGGTGAGCCTTGATGAAGTGGAAGCGGTGCTCAAACGCGTTCAGCGTTTCGATCCCATCGGCGTGGCGGCACGCGATCTGCGCGACTGCCTTCTGATCCAGCTTTCGCAATACGCCAAGGAGACGCCGTGGCTGAACGAGGCCCGGCTGATCGTCAGCGAACATCTGGATCTGCTCGCCAATCACGACTTTCGCAGCCTGATGCGCGTCACGCGGCTGAAAGAAGACGTGCTGAAAGAGGCGATGTGCCTGATTCAGTCTTTGGATCCGCGCCCGGGGCAGTCCATTCAAACCGGCGAGCCGGAATACGTGATTCCTGACGTGCTGGTGCGTAAGGCCCAGGGAAAATGGACCGTCGAGCTCAATTCAGATAGCATTCCACGCCTGAAAATAAACCAGCAGTACGCCGCGCTCGGCACCAGCAGCAGAAGCGACAGCGATTCGCAGTATATCCGCAGCAACCTGCAGGATGCGAAATGGCTGATAAAAAGCCTGGAGAGCCGCAACGATACGCTGCTGCGCGTCAGCCGCTGCATCGTCGAGCAGCAGCAGGGCTTTTTCGAGCACGGCGAAGAACACATGAAGCCCATGGTGCTGGCGGATATCGCGCAGGCGGTGGAAATGCACGAATCCACCATCTCGCGCGTGACGACGCAGAAATATCTGCACAGCCCGCGGGGCATTTTTGAACTGAAGTATTTCTTCTCAAGCCATGTAAACACCGAAAGCGGCGGCGAAGCCTCCTCGACGGCGATACGCGCGCTGGTGAAGAAGTTAATTGCTGCGGAAAACCCCGTGAAACCTCTTAGCGACAGCAAGTTAACGACTATGCTGTCAGATCAGGGGATCATGGTGGCGCGCCGCACTGTTGCGAAGTACCGAGAGTCTTTATCCATACCACCGTCAAATCAGCGTAAGCAGCTGGTCTGACTCAACTGATAAGGAAGACACTATGCAGCTCAACATTACAGGACAAAACGTCGAAATCACGGACGCACTGCGCGATTTTGTGAATGCGAAATTTGCCAAACTGGAGCAGTACTTCGAACGCATTAATCAGGTCTACATCGTATTAAAAGTGGAAAAAGTGACCCACCTTGCGGATGCGACGCTTCACGTAAACGGAGGGGAGCTACATGCCAGCGCCGAAGGCCAGGACATGTACGCGGCCATTGACGGCCTCATCGATAAACTGGCTCGCCAGTTAACTAAACATAAAGATAAACTAAAACAACATTGATAATCCAGGTCTCTGTTTACGCCTCGACGGCTCGTTGTCCCAAGGTCAACGGGCCGTTAGCATAACAGGGTGCTTAGGTGAACTTATGATGAACAACGATTCCGTTCTACAGCTTAGTAACGTCCTTAACCAGGAATGTACCCGAAGTGGCGTCCACTGCCAGAGCAAAAAGCGCGCGCTGGAAATCATCAGCGAGCTGGCTGCAAAGCAGCTTGGCCTGGCGCCGCAGATTGTTTTTGAAGCGGTGCTCACGCGCGAGCGTATGGGAAGTACCGGCATTGGCAACGGTATCGCCATTCCGCACGGGAAGCTTGAAGAAGACACCCTGCGCGCGGTGGGGGTATTTATCCAGCTGGAAACGCCTATCGCTTTCGATGCGATCGATAACCAGCCCGTCGACCTTTTGTTTGCGCTGCTGGTGCCTGCCGACCAGACCAAAACACATTTGCACACCCTGTCGCTGGTGGCAAAGCGCCTGGCGGACAAAACAATCTGCCGCCGCCTGCGCGCGGCGAGCAGTGACGAAGAGCTCTATCAGATCATTACCGATACTGAAAACGGTAATAAAAGTGAATAATCTGGCTGCGGCGTGGCGAATGCCGCGGTTTGCGATGGCGGGGGAATGATGAAATGGTGCTGATGATAGTCAGCGGCCGCTCTGGTTCAGGGAAGTCTGTAGCCTTGCGTGCACTGGAAGATATGGGATTCTACTGTGTGGATAACCTGCCGGTAGTGCTGTTGCCGGATCTGGCGAAAACCCTCGCCGAGCGGCAGATATCCGCAGCGGTCAGTATCGACGTGCGTAACATGCCGGAAAACCCGGAGATCTTTGAACAGGCGATGACCAACCTGCCTGACGCCTTCTCCCCGCAGCTTCTGTTCCTCGATGCGGATCGCAATACCCTGATCCGTCGCTACAGCGACACCCGCCGCCTGCACCCGCTTTCAAGCAAGAATTTGTCGCTGGAAAGCGCCATCGACGAAGAAAGCGACCTGCTTGAACCGCTTAAGTCCCGTGCCGACCTGATTATCGACACCTCTGAAATGTCGGTGCACGAGCTGGCGGAAATGCTGCGCACCCGCCTGCTGGGCAAGCGCGAGCGCGAGCTGACGATGGTCTTTGAGTCCTTCGGCTTTAAGCACGGCATTCCCATTGATGCCGATTACGTTTTCGACGTGCGTTTCCTGCCGAACCCGCACTGGGACCCCAAGCTGCGTCCCATGACCGGCCTGGACCGTCCCGTCGCCGCCTTCCTCGACAGGCACACGGAAGTTCACAATTTTATTTACCAGACCCGCAGCTACCTTGAGCTATGGTTACCCATGCTGGAAACCAACAACCGTAGCTATCTGACCGTCGCCATCGGCTGCACCGGCGGCAAGCATCGCTCCGTTTATATCGCCGAGCAGCTGGCCGACTACTTCCGTTCGCGCGGTAAAAACGTTCAGTCTCGTCACCGTACGCTGGAAAAACGTAAAACATGACCGTAAAGCATACCGTTGAAATCACTAATAAGCTGGGCATGCACGCGCGCCCGGCGATGAAACTGTTTGAGCTGGTGCAAAGCTTCGATGCGGAAGTGATGCTGCGGAATGAAGCGGGAACCGAGGCCGAAGCCAGCAGCGTTATCGCCCTGCTGATGCTGGATTCGGCCAAAGGCGGCCAGATTGAAATCGAGGTCACCGGCCCGCAGGAGGAGCAGGCGCTGGCAGCGGTTGTCGCGCTGTTCAACGCCGGCTTCGACGAAGACTAACTATTTCAGCTTATGCTGCGCCAGGTACGACTCCCCTCCCAGCTGGCGCATCTGCCGTAAAATCCACTGCTGGCGCTGGCTCACGTAGCCGGAAGGCGCGTTCGCCTTAAAGCGAATCGGGTTTGGCAGCACCGCGGCAAGCAAAGCGGCTTCAGACGCGGTCAGGCGGCTGGCCGGCTTGTGGAAATAGCGCTGCGCGGCGGCCTCCACGCCAAACGTCCCTTCGCCGAACTCGGCGACGTTCAGATAAACGGTCAGAATACGGCGTTTCGTCCATACGGCCTCCACCCCGAGCGTAAGCCCGGCCTCCAGCCCTTTTCGCGCCCAGCTACGCCCGTCCCACAAAAAGAGATTCTTCACCGTTTGCTGCGACAGCGTGGAAGCGCCGCGCACGCGGTTCACGTTGCGTTCATTGTAGGAGAGGGCTTTTTCAATGGAGGCCATATCGAACCCCCAGTGCTCGGGGAACTTTTGGTCTTCGGCGGCGATCGCCGCAAGGGGCATCCACGGAGAAATTTCATCCATGCTCACCCAGTCCGAATGCGCTACATAGCCAAAATCGCCCGTCAGCCAGGCGCTGAGCTGGCGCTCGGCCATCACCGCCGAAAACGGCACCGGCAAAAAGCTAAACAGGACGATGCCCGCAAGCCACAGCCCCACAACGGCGAGTACTGCCCGTATAATCCAGCGTCTGATCGAGGTCCAGAGCGCGAAACGCCCTTTCTTCATGCGCTGAGATCCAGTACGCGGGCCACCAGCTTCTCTATGCCGGCAGCCGCTTCGTCAATGCGGGCGGCCAGCATATAAGCAGGCGTTGTCACGACCTTATGCTCTTCGTCGACCACGATGTCATCGACCGGACAGGGAACGTGTTCCGCACCCATCTCTTCAAGAAGCTCGGCCAGATCGATATCCGTGCCAATCGTCAGGCGCACGGGCATATCCAGAATTTTGGGCAACATGGCTGGCGCAATGCACATAAAGCCAATTGGCTTACCCTGCTCATGAAGCGCGCGCGTGAGGCGACGCAGTTCGCCGTCGACCCGGCAGTCGATGCCCTTTGCCGCGAAATTACTGAGGTTCTTAGCCGCGCCGAACCCGCCGGGCACAATCAGCGCGTCAAGCTCGTCGGCGTTAGCTTGCGCCAGCGACGTGACCGCGCCGCGGGCGATACGGGCCGCTTCCGCCAGCACGTTGCGCCCTTCATTCGCCGCCTCGTTAGTAAGATGATTGATAACCTCCGCCTGAGGTTTGTCGGGCGCAAAACAGACGGCCTGCGCTCCCGCACGCGCTATCGCCAGCAGCGTAATCACCGCCTCGTGGATTTCGCTGCCATCGTAGACGCCGCAACCGCTGAGCACCACGCCAACTTTCTTCATCCGGCTTTTCCTTTTGGTCATGCGGCCCTTATTATCAGTCAGGTTAATTTGGCCGCTATGGTTCACACATTTTACTGATTCATGTAACAAACGTTTTAAGATTTGCTATCTTAATTCCTGAGCATCCCGCGAATAACGGGTTGCGCCGCTTGATGACAACTTATAAATATCCGGCGCAATCCACGTTTTCCCTGGTGTTGGCGCAGTGTTCGCGCACCCCGGTTTATCCGGGGTCATTTTTTGGGCGCGTTCGCGACCCAGACCTTCAGAACGTCCACGTCGTGCTGCCACTCCTGCTTGAGCTCTTCAATCCACTCCCCTACGTTATCTGACCATGCGGGCAGATCCGGCGACTGAATTTGCTGGGCCAGCTGCTGCAAATGGCGCAGGCCGACGGACCCGGCGGCGCCTTTGATTTTATGGCCTTCCTCCACCACGCCCTTCTGGTCGCGGGCGGTCATATTCGAGTCCAGAATGCTTAAATAACCCGGCATCATTTTTTCAAACATCGCCAGGCCATCGGTAATCAGCTTCGGCCCGACTAATTCCATGTACTGTTCGAGCATCGGTATATCAAGTAACGCTTGCTGTTTTTCACTATCAACTTGAGTCATTACAGGTTCCTTCTCGTTGTCAGTCTGTTGGTTGTCCCAGAATTTCTGGATAACGGCCATCAGCGCCGGTACCGCAAGCGGCTTGCTCAGGACGTCGTTCATGCCCGCATCCAGATACTCTTTTTTATCTTTCAGGACGTTGGCCGTCAGCGCCACCAGCGGCGGGAGATCGGCTTTGTCGAAGCGGGCGTTGAGCTCGCGAGAAATATCCAGCCCGGTCATATCCGGCAGCTGAATATCCAGCAGCACAAGGTCATATTCGCCCGGCGTGAATTTCTCCAGCGCCTCCTTGCCGGTCATGGCGACGTCAACGCTGTTGCCGAGCTTCTCCAGCACCGAGCGGGCAACGATGACGTTTAGCTCAATATCCTCCACCAGCAGCACGTGCAGCGCCGGCAGCGGCATTTCGTCATCTTCGAAGGTGTCTTCCACTTCTTCCGCCACGCGCGGAGCCTGCACCGTCAGCGTAAACAGCGAGCCTTCGCCCGGCCTGCTGCTGACGGTAATGTCCCCGCCCATGCTTTTCGCCAGGCGGCGCGAAACCGCAAGCCCGATACCGGTGCCGGTGGCGGGTTTGCCGCCCTGGCTGTCTTTTACCTGGTAATACATGGCGAAGATCTTGTCCTGCTCGTCCTGCGGGATCCCGATGCCGGAATCCTGAACTTCAAATCGCAGGCTGCTTTCATCGTAGCGCACGCGTACCGTGACCTGTCCGCCTTTCGGCGTGAACTTCACGGCGTTGCTGATGAGGTTCCAGAGGATCTGGCGCAGGCGCGTACCGTCGGTAACCACCTTATGCGGCAGCGGCAGCGTTGGCTCCATAACGAACGCCAGCCCTTTTTGCTGCGCCTGCAGCCCGGAAAGGTTTTCAAGGTCGGCGAGGAAGCTGGTGAAATCGACCTGCTGGTTATCAAGCTGGACTTTATGACGCTCAAGCTTATCCATATCAATAATATCGTTGAAGATATTGCCAAGCGTAATGGCCGAAACATGGATGGTTTTCAGGTAGTTGGTCTGCTCGGCGTTCAACTCGGTATCCAGCAGGATACGGCTCAGCCCGACGATGCCGTTCAGCGGCGTGCGTAGCTCATGGCTGATGGTGGAGATAAAGGTGGTTTTGTCGCGGCTGGCGCGCTCAAGGGCGTCCTGATAGCGTTTACGCTCTGTGATATCGCGTCCAAAGCCCATCAGTCCGTGGCGCTTGCCTACCCGGTCGTAATACGGCACCTTGCGGATTTCAAAACAGGCTTTGCGCCCGTCCGGATAATCCAGCCACTGTTCGTAGGTCAAAGAAACGTTGTGGCGGAAGACCTTTTCGTCGGTCTCGATAACCTTCAGCGCCGCCTCTGGCGAATAAACGTCCTGCGGCTTCAGGCTGATGAGCTGCTTCTCGCTTTTGCCGGTCAGCAGCTCCATGGCGCGGTTGCAGCCGGAGAACTCTTTGTCTTCGTTGCGGTAGAAGACCAGATCCGGCGAGGCGTCGAGGAAGGAGCGCAGAAACGAGGACTGCTGCTCAAGAAGGATTTGCGTCTCTTCGCGCTCCTGCATCTCTACCTTGAGCTGCTCAAGCATGGTCTGACGTTCGTCTTCCGCTTTCACACGGTCGGCTATCTCCTGATTAAGCTGCGCGATATTGTCCTTAAGCTGCACGTTGAGCTTGAGATCGCGCTCGCGCATCTCCTCGAGCTTTTCAACCAGCCTAGACAGCCGCTGGCGCGACTCCTCGAGCTGTTCGACCACCACGGAAAGAAAATAGACCGCCCAGGGCGTAATCAGCAGGCCGAAAAAGATGGAGCGCACGACGTCTATGCTTTCGACCTGGCCGCGCAGCAGCATGGTGACCGCCATCTGCACAACGATGGCCAGCACCACCAGCGCCGAAGCCAGCAGCAAAGAGAAGCGCACCAGGCCGAGCTTCACCATTAAATCAACGTAATACTGCGCCAGTAACCGGATTTGCTTCATGGAACCTTTCCTTCGCCAACAATGCGCTAAATATACCGCAAAAAAAGATAACGCTCAGAATTACGCGAGTATAGTGGGATCCCACGGCGTTCCGAGAGCCGATCCCTGCGCGCCATGTGCAAGCAGATACCTGTCGATTTCAACCATGCCGGTCCAGCGGTTCTCGCACCACAGCGGCGCAAGCAGCGTCGGGCGGCGAGCGCTGGCGGAAATACGGTGAAAGACGATATCAAGCGGCGTATGGCGAATCATCTCGCCGGCGGTCTGCGTATAGTCTTCCAGTTCAATGGCCTGTAAACGCCCCGCCTGCCAGCTTTTCGCCATGGTGCTGCCGGTGACGATATGCAGAGGGTGGAGCTTGATGCCGTCCACGCCCGTCTCCACGACCTTTTCCAGCGTTTCCATGCAGCGCGCCTGCCCTTCTCCCGGCAAACCGACAATCAGATGGCTGCACACCTTCAGGCCGCGCTGGCGGGCGCGGCGGGTGGTTTCCTGATAGCAGGCGAAGTCGTGGCCGCGGTTGATGCGGCGCAGCGTTTTGTCATGCGCGGTCTGTAAACCCAGCTCCAGCCAGACCTCAAAGCCCTGTTCGCGGTATTCGCTGAGCAAATCCAGCACGCTTTCCGGCACGCAGTCAGGCCGGGTGCCTACGCAAAGGCCGACGATGTTCGCCTGGCTGACCGCCTGCTGGTACATCGAGCGCAGCACCTGTACTTCCGCCCATGTGCTGGTGTAGGCCTGAAAATAGGCGAGATAATGCTGCGCGCGGTTTACCAGCTTCGCCTGTCGGGCGAGCTGCCCGGCGATGGAATGCTGCTGCTGCGTTTCATCGGCAAAGGAGGCGACGTTGCAAAAAGTGCATCCGCCGCGGCCGATGGTGCCGTCGCGATTCGGGCAGCTAAAGCCGCCGTGAAGGGTGAGCTTATGGACTTTATGCCCGTAGCGGCGAGTAAGATCCCCACCAAACATGTTGACTAATTTCTGTAACTGCATAATCTGATGGGCCGGCCCAAAAAGGATAGTAAAGACGTCTGGCAGACCGCGTTGTCCTGCGGATGCTGAGAAGCGCTGAATATTTCTTTGAAAATCTTTTGATTTTCTGGTGTTAGCGCAGACTTTAGAAAACCACGCTTTTCTGAAGCCTGCCCGCAACCCTGGGGCGTAGCCTGCCATTTTCTGCGTTAAAGGGCGATGACCTGGATCAATCGCACTGGCGCAGCTTTACCTATTGAATAATCATTCACAATAAGTGCAACTCTACGCATCCTCCGGATGATTACTTTTCCTTATATTGCCGCCCGTCGTTGAAAGAATATGACGTCCGGTAAAAAACAGTGTCATGCTGCACGCTCACGCCCGATTGCAGCACAACATGCTGGCAATATTGATGATGCCAGCATGGACTGTAATTTTGCCGCCTTGCAGACAGTGAGAGAGATCACATAACCCGATGCGCTCGCTAAGGGTTTAATTGTGAATAAAAAGCCTTAATTCCCTTAATAATCAAAATATTAAATCCCACTTAGCACAAATATGTATAAATAAGAATGCCATTTGACCTGTGTGCGCTTTCCCGATAACTTGGAAATCCGCTGGAAGCTTTCTGGGTGGGTTCTGTGCCCATCATATTTATGCAGTAATTAAGATTCCCTCTAAAGCAAGTCCTCAACACTTGTGACACCGGATGCGTTGGTCTGATGAGGGCGACACGCGAGGTCGGCGTAGAATGCGCAAACCCCGTCGCCATGCCCTTGCTGCGCCCACGCGCAAACGGTATCGGGAATCACGTAGAGCCTGGGGAGGTTCACTGATATGTTGTACGATAAATCCCTTGAGAAGGATAACTGTGGTTTCGGCCTGATCGCCCACATAGAAGGCGAACCTAGCCACAAGGTAGTGCGTACCGCTATTCACGCACTGGCCCGAATGCAGCACCGCGGCGCGATACTCGCCGATGGTAAAACCGGTGACGGTTGCGGCCTGCTGTTACAAAAACCCGATCGTTTCTTCCGCATCGTTGCTGAAGAGCGCGGCTGGCGTTTAGCTAAAAATTATGCCGTCGGCATGATTTTCTTAAGTAAAGACGAAGCGCTGGCTAATGCAAGTCGCCGTATTGTGGAAGAAGAGCTGCAAAACGAAACGCTGTCGATTGTTGGCTGGCGCCAGGTGCCGACCAATGAAGACGTGCTCGGTGAAATCGCCCTCTCCTCAAAGCCCCGCATCGAACAAATTTTTGTTAATGCTCCGGCCGGCTGGCGTCCGCGTGATATGGAACGTCGCCTGTTTATCGCCCGTCGCCGCATTGAGAAACGCATCCAGGATAAAGACTTCTACGTCTGTAGCCTCTCAAACCTGGTAAACATCTATAAAGGTCTGTGTATGCCGGCAGATTTGCCGCGCTTTTACCTGGACCTGGCGGATCTGCGTCTGGAATCGGCCATCTGCCTGTTCCACCAGCGCTTTTCCACCAACACCGTGCCGCGCTGGCCGCTGGCGCAGCCGTTCCGCTATCTGGCGCACAACGGTGAAATCAACACCATCACCGGTAACCGTCAGTGGGCGCGCGCGCGTACCTATAAATTCCAGACCCCGCTGATCCCCGATCTGCACGATGCGGCGCCGTTCGTTAACGAAACCGGCTCTGACTCCAGCTCGATGGATAACATGCTCGAACTGCTGTTGGCAGGCGGCATGGACATCGTGCGCGCCATGCGCCTGCTGGTTCCGCCGGCCTGGCAGAACAACCCGAACATGGATCCGGAGCTGCGCGCCTTCTTTGACTTTAACTCCATGCATATGGAGCCGTGGGACGGCCCCGGCCGGTATCGTTATGTCCGACGGGCGCTTCGCCGCCTGTAACCTGGACCGTAACGGCCTGCGTCCCGCGCGCTACGTTATCACCAAAGACAAGCTCATCACCTGCGCCTCCGAAGTCGGCATCTGGGATTACCAGCCGGACGAAGTGGTGGAAAAAGGCCGCGTCGGCCCGGGCGAGCTGATGGTTATCGACACCCGCGTCGGCCGCATTCTGCACTCCGCGGAAACCGATGACGATCTGAAAAGCCGCCACCCTTATAAAGAGTGGATGGAAAACAACGTTCGTCGCCTGGTGCCGTTTGAAGACCTGCCGGACGAAGAGGTGGGCACCCGCGAGCTGGACGACGATACGCTGGCCAGCTTCCAGAAACAGTTTAACTACAGCAGCGAAGAGCTGGATTCCATCCTGCGCGTGCTGGGTGAAAACGGCCAGGAAGCGGTCGGCTCAATGGGCGACGATACGCCGTTCGCCGTGCTCTCCAGCCAGCCGCGCGTTATTTACGATTACTTCCGCCAGCAGTTTGCGCAGGTCACCAACCCGCCAATCGACCCGCTGCGCGAAGCGCACGTTATGTCCCTTGCCACCAGCATCGGCCGTGAGATGAACGTCTTCTGCGAGGCAGAAGGCCAGGCGCACCGCCTGAGCTTCAAATCGCCGATCCTGCTGTGGTCGGATTTCCAGCAGCTCACCCAGCTGGAAGAAGAGCATTACCGCGCCGACACGCTGGACATCACCTACGATGTGACGGAGAAATCGCTGCACGAAACCGTCAGCGCGCTGTGCGACGAAGCCGAACGCATGGTACGCAGCGGCACCGTTCTGCTGGTGCTGTCTGACCGCAACATCGCTAAAAACCGCCTGCCGGTTCCGGCGCCGATGGCGGTTGGCGCCATCCAGACCCGCCTCGTTGAGAAGAGCCTGCGCTGCGACGCCAACATCATTGTCGAAACCGCAAGCGCGCGCGACCCGCACCACTTCGCGGTGCTGCTGGGCTTCGGCGCGACGGCAATCTACCCGTACCTTGCCTACGAATCGCTGGCAAGGCTCGTGGATACCGGCGCCATCGATAAAAACTACCGCACCGTGATGCAGAACTACCGCAACGGCATCAACAAAGGGCTGTACAAGATCATGTCCAAAATGGGCATCTCGACTATCGCCTCTTACCGCTGCTCGAAGCTGTTTGAAGCCGTGGGCCTGCATAAGGAAGTTTCCGAGCTGTGCTTCCAGGGCGTTGTCAGCCGTATCGGCGGCGCGGGCTTTAACGACTTCCAGCAGGATCTGCTGAACCTCTCTAAACGCGCGTGGCTGGTGCGCAAGCCGCTGGATCAGGGCGGACAGCTGAAGTTCGTCCACGGCGGCGAATATCACGCTTACAACCCGGACGTGGTGCAGACGCTGCAAAAAGCGGTGCAGAGCGGCGAATATCAGGACTACCAGGAATACGCGAAGCTGGTGAACGAGCGTCCGGTGGCAACGCTGCGCGATATGCTCGCGCTCAATCCGCAGGGCGAAAGCGTGCGTATTGAAGAGGTCGAGCCGGCAAGCGAGCTGTTCAAACGCTTCGATACCGCAGCCATGTCCATCGGGGCGCTGAGCCCGGAGGCGCATGAATCCCTGGCGGAAGCGATGAACAGCATCGGCGGAAACTCCAACTCCGGCGAAGGCGGCGAAGATCCTGCGCGTTACGGCACCAACAAAGTGTCCCGCATCAAGCAGGTGGCTTCCGGCCGCTTCGGCGTAACCCCGTCTTATCTGGTCAACGCCGACGTTATCCAGATTAAAGTCGCTCAGGGCGCGAAGCCTGGCGAAGGCGGCCAGCTGCCGGGCGATAAGGTCACGCCGTATATCGCCAAGCTGCGCTATTCCGTTCCGGGCGTTACGCTGATTTCACCTCCGCCGCATCACGATATTTACTCTATCGAAGATCTGGCGCAGCTGATTTTCGATCTGAAACAGGTCAACCCGAAAGCGATGATCTCCGTGAAGCTGGTTTCTGAACCGGGCGTGGGCACCATCGCGACCGGCGTGGCCAAAGCCTATGCGGATCTGATCACTATCGCCGGCTACGACGGCGGTACGGGCGCAAGCCCGCTGTCCTCGGTGAAATACGCGGGCTGTCCGTGGGAGCTGGGGCTGGTCGAAACGCAGCAGGCGCTGGTGGCTAACGGCCTGCGCCACAAAATTCGTCTGCAGGTTGACGGCGGCCTGAAAACCGGCCTCGATATCATCAAAGCGGCGATTCTCGGCGCGGAAAGCTTCGGTTTCGGTACCGGGCCAATGGTTGCGCTGGGCTGTAAATATCTGCGTATCTGCCATCTTAACAACTGCGCGACGGGCGTTGCGACCCAGGACGAGAAGCTGCGTAAGAACCACTATCACGGCCTGCCGTTCCGCGTGACCAACTACTTTGATTTCATTGCTCGCGAAACGCGTGAACTCATGGCGCAGCTGGGCGTAAAACGTCTGGTGGATCTGATTGGCCGTACCGACCTGCTCAAAGAGCTCGACGGTTTTACCGCCAAACAGCAAAACCTGGATCTGTCGAACCTGCTGAAAACGGCCGAGCCGATGCCGGGCAAAGCGGTCTACTGCACCGAGCATAACCCGCCGTTCGATAAAGGCGATCTCAACGCGCAGCTGCTGGCCCAGGCGAAGCCGTATGTGGACGACAGGCAGAGCAAAACGTTCTGGTTTGATATCCGCAATACCGACCGCTCCGTCGGGGCGATGCTCTCCGGCTATATCGCTCAGCACAACGGCGATCAGGGCCTGGCGGCGGATCCGATTAAGGCGCACTTCAGCGGCACCGCGGGCCAGAGCTTCGGCGTATGGAACGCAGGCGGCGTCGAGCTGCACCTGACCGGCGACGCCAACGACTACGTGGGCAAAGGCATGGCGGGCGGTTTGATCTCCCTGCGTCCGCCGGTGGGCTCCGCCTTCCGCAGCCACGAAGCGACGATTATCGGCAACACCTGCCTGTACGGCGCAACCGGCGGCAAGCTGTATGCCGCAGGCCGCGCGGGCGAGCGTTTCGCGGTGCGTAACTCCGGCGCTATTACCGTGGTGGAAGGCATCGGCGATAACGGCTGTGAATACATGACCGGCGGTATCGTCTGCGTGATTGGCAAAACCGGCGTCAACTTCGGCGCGGGCATGACCGGCGGTTTCGCCTACGTGCTCGATGAAGACGGCGATTTCCGTAAGCGCGTTAACCCTGAGCTGGTCGAGCTGCTCAGCGTTGAAGAGCTGGCCATCCACGAAGAGCATCTGCGCGGCATGATTACCGAGCACGTGCAGCTGACGGGTTCCCAGCGCGGCGAAGAGATCCTGGCGAACTGGCCAGCCTTTGCGGCGAAATTCACGCTGGTTAAACCG
Organism: Dryocola mayonis; assembly: GCF_051307045.1. Lineage (NCBI taxonomy): Bacteria > Pseudomonadati > Pseudomonadota > Gammaproteobacteria > Enterobacterales > Enterobacteriaceae > Dryocola > Dryocola mayonis. The sequence goes on along the minus strand of NZ_CP150452.1, from coordinate 463,193 downwards.
AAGTCCAGCGATGTCAAAGCATTGTTGGGTCACCGTAGTCGTTCTGCAGCTGAGCTGCGGGTTCAGGCGCAGTAAGAGGTCACGATGAGTCAAAACGTATATCAATTTATCGACTTACAGCGCGTTGATCCGCCAAAGAAACCGCTGAAGATCCGTAAAATTGAATTTGTGGAAATTTACGAGCCGTTCTCAGAAGGCCAGGCCAAGGCGCAGGCAGACCGCTGCCTGTCCTGCGGCAACCCCTACTGTGAATGGAAATGCCCGGTTCATAACTACATTCCAAACTGGCTGAAGCTTGCCAACGAAGGGCGCATTATCGAAGCGGCTGAACTGTCGCACCAGACCAACAGCCTGCCGGAAGTGTGCGGCCGCGTTTGCCCGCAGGACCGTCTGTGCGAAGGTTCCTGCACCCTGAATGATGAGTTCGGCGCGGTCACCATCGGCAACATCGAGCGCTATATCAACGATAAAGCGATTGAGATGGGCTGGAAGCCGGATCTGACCGGCGTGAGGCAAACCGGCAAACGCGTGGCGATTATCGGCGCGGGCCCGGCGGGCCTGGCCTGTGCGGACGTGCTGGCGCGTAACGGCGTGAAAGCGGTGGTTTACGATCGTCACCCGGAAATCGGCGGCCTGCTGACCTTCGGTATCCCGGCGTTCAAACTGGAAAAAGAGGTGATGACCAAGCGCCGCGAGATTTTCAGCGGCATGGGCATCGAGTTCAAGCTCAACACCGAAGTGGGACGCGACGTACAGATCGACGATCTGCTCAACGAGTTTGATTCCGTATTCCTCGGCGTGGGCACCTATCAGTCCATGCGCGGCGGTTTAGAGAATGAAGATGCGCCGGGCGTGTTCGACGCCCTGCCGTTCCTCATTGCGAACACCAAGCAGATCATGGGCTTTGGTGATTCCCCCGAAGAGCCGTATGTGAACATGGAAGGCAAACGCGTTGTGGTGCTGGGCGGCGGCGATACCGCGATGGACTGCGTGCGCACCTCCGTTCGCCAGGGCGCAACGCACGTTATCTGCGCCTACCGCCGTGACGAAGAGAACATGCCGGGCTCGCGCCGCGAAGTAAAAAACGCGCGGGAAGAAGGCGTGGAGTTCCAGTTCAACGTGCAGCCGCTGGGCGTGGAGATTAATGCTAACGGCAAAGTGTCGGGCGTGAAGTTTGTCCGCACTGAACTGGGCGCGCCGGATGCTAACGGCCGTCGCCGTCCTGAAATCGTGGCGGGCTCGGAGCACGTGGTTCCTGCCGATGCGGTTGTGATGGCGTTTGGTTTCCGTCCGCACAGCATGCAGTGGCTGGAAAAACACAGCGTTGAGCTGGACAGCCAGGGGCGTATTATCGCGCCGGAAGGCAGCGAAAACGCGTTCCAGACCAGCAACCCGAAAATCTTCGCCGGCGGCGACGCGGTGCGTGGTTCCGACCTGGTGGTGACGGCAATTGCCGAAGGCCGCAAAGCGGCTGATGGGATCCTGAACTTCCTTGAAGTGTAATTAGCGTCGGGTGGCGCTCGCGCTTACCCGACCTACGGGAATATGCTTGTTGTTGCGTCGGGTGACACTCGCGCTTACCCGACCTACGGGAACGTTTAAAGCGTAGGGTGGATAAGCGTCAGCGCCATCCACCAAATTGTTAAGCCCGGAGGCGTCATCGCCTCCGGGCTTTTTTATGCTTCCAGCGCGCTGCGATGCAGCTTTATCACCACTTTCTTTAACGGCCCGGGCGAATCAACCACGCAGCCGGGCTTGTGTGGCTCCAGCGGCATAAACACGGCGAACTGGCCGGGTCGAAGCGTCAGCGCCTGTTCGTTTTCAATACGGCGGCAAAGCTGATAATCCTCATCCACATGAAGTTCCTCACCTTCCCGCGCGCTTTCAAAAAATCCGTAATAGATCCGCTCCCGTCCCTTTAACAGCACCTGAATATCAATGTACTCCCGATGCTGCTCCGCTTTTTTCGCATCCGGCGGCTGGGTGGAAAATTCCATAACGTTCATAAACAGCGTCTCGCCCCGCAGGGGATAGCTGCCCGGCGCCATATGCTCCGGTTTGTGCGCAAGCGCCAGACGAATGGCGTTAATCAGCGGCTCGGGTAGCCCTGCGGATTCAGGGTAAAGACTCTCTCCGGTAATCATGACATAACTTCCTGTGCTAACAGCGCGGCCCCAAGCAGGCCCGCATTATGTTGATGGCGAGCGGCCAGCAGCCGGCTACGATAGGTTGCCGGCTCCTCGTTAAGAAAGGTGCGGACCAGTTCCAGGTAGCCTTCGCTCAGGCCAACGCTGCCGCCGATGACCACGCACCGGCAGTCCGTTGCCGCCTTAATATCGGCAATCAGGCGCGCCAGGGTTTGCGCCGAACGCTGCCTTAGCGCATTGGCCTGAGGATGTCCCTGAGCCGCCCTGACAAAAATCGCTTTTGCGTCGCTTCCCGCCAAATCGCCCTTTGCCGCCGCCGCAATACCACGGCCTGAAGCTATAGCCTCTACGCAGCCGATGCGCCCGCAGCCGCAGCGCGGGCCGTTTGGATCCGCAAGGGTGTGGCCGAGATGACCGGCAAGCCCGCCCGCTCCGACCAGCAGCCGGCCATTGCTGACGATGCCGCCGCCGACGCCGGTCGAGACCGTCAGAAATACCATGTCGTTGATATCTTCGCGCAGCGGGTGATATTCCGCCCAGGCAGCCGCCTGGGCATCGTTGACGGCGATGCACGGAAGCCGGGTCAGGCGCGTGACGACCTCAACCAGCGGGAAGCGGGCAAGGCCGCCGAGATTTTCGGGGTTAATAGCGTTCAGCACGCCGTCCTGAATAATGCCGGTCGAGGCAATGGCTACACGCTGCGCGCGAGACGCAAAGGGTGCGACCACTTCCGCCAGACAGGCCTGCAAAGCTTCCTGCGTTTTGCTGGCGGGCGTCGCCGCTTCGCATCTGTCGATAATGTGCATGTTCTTATCGATCAGCGCGGCGGCAAGCTTGGTGCCGCCAAGGTCAATGGCAAGCGTCGTCATTTCACCGCCTTGTGCACTAAAGCGCTTTTGCTGCCCGCGCGCACCGCGCCGCTAAAAGGCTTGCCGTCAATGGCGTCGTGGGTGCGCAAGGCTTCAGGGTGGATCCAGCGCTGAACGCGCGATGGCATATCAAGCCCGATAAGCAGGATGACGACAAAGGTCAGGCTGAATGAGAGCGAGCCCAAAGCGGTTCCCAGGTCCAGCCGCTGGGCGATGGTGGCGCCGATAACCGGCGCCAGCGCGCCGCCGAGAGCGCCGACGTTGTAGGTAAAGCCTAACCCCGCCGCCCGCTGCTCGGTATCGAAATAGCCGCCGATGAGTTTTGGCAGGATGCCCGAAATCCCCTGGCCAAGCATTTGCTGGAAGAACAGCAGCAGCCCCAGCACCCAGATATTTCCGCCGCCGATGGCGAACACGGGCACGATCAGCAGCTGGGAGACCAGCAGGCTGCAAACGTAGGCTTTGCGCGTGCCCAGCCAGTCGCCAAGGAAGCCGCCCACGCAGCATCCTACCGCCGCGCCAAAGCCGCTAAAGAAGAGTACGTGGGCGACGGTGGTGGGATCGTAGGCCAGCTCGGTTTTCAGATAGGTCGGCAGTAGCGCCTGAATCGGCCATGAATAGAGGAAGGCGAAGAGCACCACGAACATAAGGGTGACGCCCGTCGGCCAGCGTTTACCGCTGCTTTGCACCATAAAGCTGATGAATACGGCGGCGCAGATAAGCCCCAGTACGGCGATGACGGCCGCATTGCCCACGTCGCCCGCAAAGCAGAAGTAGAGCGCCGTCGCCACCACGGCAGTCAGGCCCATATTGATAATCCGGTGTTCGCCGCGATAAAGAATATCGACCATGGTTTTAACCGGCTTTTTATCGGCGAACTTCTCGTGCCAGTCTTCCGCCTCGGGGATATTTTTACGCAGCCAGAGCGCGAAAATAATAGGCACAATGCCGATGAAAAACAGCGCGCGCCAGCCCCATTCGGGCACCACTACGCTGTAGACCTGCGCCGCCAGCACGGCGCCGACGGAGAAACCTGAGATTAAGAAGCCGCTGGCCTTGTTACGCAGATGCTTTGGCCAGCTTTCAATGACGTAGGTCGCGCTGGAGCCATATTCGCCGGCCATTCCCATGCCGATAACCAGGCGGGCGATAAACATGGTGGTAAAACCTGGCGCGAAACCGCAGGCCAGGGTGCCGACGGAAAACAGGACGATGCTGGCGATCATCGCAAGCTTACGCCCGTAGCGATCGCCCATCGCGCCCAGCACCAGGCCGCCAAACCAGCGGGAAATAAACGCCGCAGAGATCAGGCTTGCGGCCTGTACGGTGGTCAGGCCAAATTCACTTTGTATTTCAGTCAACACTAACGCTATCAGGACAAAATCAAAACCATCCAGCAGGTAGCCAATCCAGGCTGCGGAAAATGCCTTCCATTGCGGCTTAGTTAAATGGCGATACCAGGGGATCTGTTGGGCAGTGTTATTCATAAAGCACTCCCGGCGCGGGTTAGCAGTAACCCGCCCTTTAGTGAGGTCCGATTAGGTTTGATAAACGCCGGTCGCCCGGCATCGCGTATCAGAACGTGGCGCGTTCCGCCTGCAGCTCAGCCGCCAGCGCCTTAAGTTCCGGCTGGTGCTGCTCGTCCACCGGAGAGAAAGGCCTGCGGCATAGCGGCACGGCGACGATATCCATGTAGTGCAACAGCGTTTTCAGCCCGCGGAAGACGCCGACCTTAATCAGCAGATCGATAACTTTGTTGCACTCGCTTTGCAGCTGCATTGCGCGCTGCACGTCCCCTTCTTCGACGGCCCGCTTAATGGCCAGATAACGCCAGCCCATCACGTTATAGGTGCTGCCGATACCGCCATCCGCGCCCGCCATCAGGCCGGAAGCGAAGATTTCGTCGTAGCCGTTGTAGAGCACCAGATCGGGATGCGCGCGGCGGATCTTTTCCATTTCATACAGATCGCCGGAGGTTTGTTTAAGCGCACCGACGCCGGGCAAGTTCACAAGCGTTGTCACCTGATCCAGCGTCAGCTTCACGCCGCTTAAGGCTGGAATATTGTAGACCACCATCGGCAGGCCGCCGGATGCGTCAATCACCGCGCGATAATGATCGCAGTGCTCGTTAAAACTAAACGGATAGTAGAACGGCGTCACGGCGGACACGGCGTCAAAGCCATAGCGGTGTGCCGCGCCTGCCAGGGCCTGGCTCTCCTCGGTGCTGATAGCCCCTACGTGAGCAATCAGCGTCAGCTTGCCTTTCGCCTCCTCGGCGACGACTTCCAGCACCTGCTCGCGCTCCTTCGCGCTTTGCAAAAACGCCTCGCCGGTAGAGCCGCCGACGTACAGGCCGTCCACGCCCTGCTCTATGTTGAAGCGTACAAGACGGCGCAGGCTGTCCGTGTCCACCTGCTCGTGTTGATTGAAGGGGGTCAGCAGTGCCGGCATCACGCCCCGAAGATTCTGTGTCATAAACATCTCCTGGTGGTCTGGTTTTTAAACATAACGATATACCTTTATACCTGTTATACCAGAGCGAAAAGTAAACGCCATACGGCCAGAGCATCAGGATGTGATCTTGTTCATATGAAATTACTATAGTTGATCGCGTATTGCAGAAAGTCGTGCAGCAGATCGCAACTCAGCGGGCGTTATTTTTTCAGGCTGCGCCTGCGCGGGGCGGCATAATAAGCGGCGAATACGCTTTTCAGATGGGCTTTCAGGGCGGCTTCCGCGGCATCGGGATCCCGCGCCTGGATAGCTTTAAGGATTTCAATATGCTGCTGGTAGCTCACGTTGTTATGCGCGTGCAGCTCTTCCTGGGGAACGGCGGGACGAGCCGCTATCAGCCAGTCCAGCAAGGCGACATGCACGGCCATAAAAATTGGGTTGGCGGGGATTTCGGCCAGCTCGCGATGAAATTCGATATCGGATCGAATAAAGAGCTCGTTGTCGTCCAGCGCCTGGCTGTTCATCTCCAGCGCCTTGCCAAGGCGGGCGATCTGCTCATCGGTGGCGAATTCCGCGGCATAGCGCACCAGGCTTGATTCAAAAAACAGCCGCAGCTGCTCGAAATGGGCGATACCGCCGGGACGAGAAAGGAAATCTTTCGCGACGCCAGACAGCTCGCCAATAATGGTGTCCGCGGAGGGGCGTGAAACACGGGCGCGCTCGCCATTGCTGATTTGCACCAGGCCTTTACGCTTGAGGGCCGCCAGCGCTTCACGAACGGAGGGACGCCCGACGTTAAAAAAGGCCATCAGCTCGCGTTCGGAGGGCAGCTGTTCGCCTTCGGCAAACTCGCGCCTGCGGATCATCTGCTCAAGCTCTTCTTCCACCATTTCCGAAAGCTTTTTACGCGCCAGCGGGCGACGGCGCATCGCATGGCCGATGGTTTCAGTCGTCTGGTCTGCCTGGTCGTCAAATGTGCTCATAGCGTCAGAAAGGGACCGTTTTTAAGGAAAGAAAAAGAGTAACCTTTTGGATCATAACACAGCAATTCCAGACTTACGAAAGAAGAGCTCGGCGGGCGCAGGCAATAAAAAAGCCAGTCAACAGACTGGCTTTCAGCTTTACTTCACCACGCGCAGAGCCGGACGGCCACCGCGCGGAGGGGGATCGTCATCCGGGCTATTGTCATCTTCTTCGCGATCCGGGCGATCGCCATCGATCACCTGCATTACCGTTTCCGGATCGGCTGCGGCCTGTTCGTCATCGTTGTGGCTTTCAACGTCGTCATAGCTGGCTTCCGGCTCAAACATAGTGCCGGCGCCGTTCTCACGAGCGTAGATCGCCAGCACCGCCGCCATAGGAACAAAGACCTGGCGCGGCACGCCGCCAAAGCGCGCGTTAAAACGCACTTCGTTGTTGGCCAGCTCCAGGTTGCCTACCGCGCGCGGCGCGATATTCAGCACAATTTGCCCGTCGCGCGCATATTCCATCGGCACATGCACGCCTGGCAATGTCACATCCACAACCAGGTGCGGTGTGAGCTGGTTGTCCAGTAGCCACTCGTAAAAAGCGCGGAGCAGATAGGGACGACGCGGTGACAATTGCGACATATCCATCAATTAGCCTCGGGTCTGCAGACGCATTTCGCGCTCGGGTTCGGTCAAAGAGGCGAGGAAGGAATCACGCTCGAATACACGAGTCATGTAGCCTTTCATCTCTTTAGAACCCGCGCCGGTGAGCTCGATGCCCATCTGCGGTAAACGCCACAGCAGCGGCGCCAGATAGCAATCCACCAGGCTGAACTCGTCGCTCAGGAAGAAAGGTTTCTGGGTGAAGACGGGCGCAATGGCCAGCAGCTCTTCGCGCAGCTGCTTGCGCGCATTGTCCGCTTCCTGAGCAGAACCGTTCAGCACGGTGTTCATCAGGGTGTACCAGTCTTTTTCGATGCGGTGCATGTACAGACGGCTTTCACCACGTGCCACAGGGTAAACCGGCATAAGCGGCGGGTGCGGGAAACGCTCATCAAGATATTCCATGATGATGCGGGATTCCCACAGGGTCAGTTCGCGGTCAACCAGGGTCGGTACGCTGTGATTTGGGTTGAGGTCAATCAGATCCTGAGGCAGGTTATCCGTTTCCACATGCTCAATTTCAACGCTGACACCTTTTTCAGCCAGTACGATACGTACCTGATGGCTATAGATGTCAGTAGGACCGGAAAACAGCGTCATCACCGAACGTTTGTTGGCAGCGACAGCCATGAAAACCTCCAAGTTTATTCAGAAAATTACTGCTAATAGCCGCAAGCGGCGACTAACCTGACTGTTTATTACCCAACTCACTCGGACTCCCATCAGCCGCCAGAAAACAAGGCGAAAACAAACTGATGCCGACATTTGGGCAGAAAATTGGTTGATAGTTTACCAGATTTTACCAGTTTTGTGGGGAGCGGATCCAAAATTAGCGATAAAGTTGAATAGTTTCAAACAGTTAAAACAAATAATATAAATTCAGGCATAAAAAAACCCGGTACAGGACCGGGTTTTTTGCCAATTGTTTTCTGCGCAATGCAGAACAATTAACGTTTGGAGAACTGAGGACGACGACGTGCTTTACGCAGACCGACTTTCTTACGTTCAACCTGACGAGCATCACGGGTAACGAAGCCAGCTTTACGCAGTTCGCCACGCAGGGACTCATCATACTCCATCAGAGCGCGGGTGATACCGTGACGGATCGCACCAGCCTGACCAGAGATACCACCACCTTTAACGGTGATGTACAGATCCAGTTTCTCAACCATGTCGACCAGTTCCAGCGGCTGACGAACTACCATGCGGGCAGTTTCACGACCGAAGTACTGTTCCAGAGAACGTTGGTTGATAACGATTTTGCCGCTGCCTGGTTTGATAAACACGCGAGCTGCGGAACTTTTGCGGCGACCAGTGCCGTAGTATTGATTTTCAGCCATTGCCATAATCCCGATTAAATGTCCAGAACTTGCGGTTGCTGCGCCGCGTGGTTGTGCTCGTTGCCCGCGTAAACTTTCAGCTTACGGAACATAGCACGACCCAGAGGGCCTTTCGGCAGCATGCCTTTAACCGCGATTTCAATCACACGCTCAGGACGGCGGGCAATCATCTCTTCAAAGGTCGCTTGTTTGATACCACCGATGTGGGCCGGTGTGATGGTAATACACTTTGTCAGTACGCTTGTTGCCGGTTACAGCAACTTTTTCTGCGTTCAGAACGATGATGTAATCACCAGTATCAACGTGCGGAGTGTATTCCGCTTTGTGCTTACCGCGCAGACGGCGAGCCAATTCAGTAGCCAGGCGACCTAAGGTCTTGCCGTCAGCGTCAACAACATACCAGTCGCGCTGTACGGTTTCTGGTTTAGCTGTAAAAGTTTTCATTAAAAGCTTACCCAATATATAGTTACACGTTGGTGAACACCCAAACGTTTAAAATCAGTTGAGGTTCACGCGACATTGTCCAGCAAACCTACCCCTTCGAATAGCCTATGCCGGCACGACAAAAGTTTTGGGAAAAAAACTTTGGTTGTAACGTGGGGTCGCAAGATTATAGAGAAGTCGTCCCCAAAGATCGACCACAATTTATCTTTCGCGTTACATAACGATATTCAGGGCATATGCGGCAGGCGCAAATACTCTTCGCTTTGCATTTCCTGCAGGCGCGAAAGGCAGCGCTGGAACTCAAACTTAAGCCTTTCGCCTTGATATATATCGAATAATGACGCCTGGGCGGAAACGGCCAGCTTCACGTGCCTTTCGTAAAACTCATCCACCATGGCGATAAAGCGCCGGGCTTCGTTTTCATTGCGGGTGGTCATGACCGGCACGTTAAACAGCATAACCGTGTGGAAGAGGCGCGACAGGGCGATGTAATCATGCTGGCTGCGGGCGTCCGCGCACAGCGTCTGGTAATCCACCGCCAGCGTTTGGTTGGCGGTGCCAAGAGTCGCCAGCGGGCGATGGTTAATTTCCAGCACCGGCGCGCCTTCCCGCGGCGCGCCCGCCAGCGCGGTATATAAATGCTCCATTTGCCGCGTCGTCGCCTCATTTAGCGGCGACAGCCAGAGATGCGCCTGGGTCAGGGTGCGTAGCCGGTAATCGATTCCCGCATCCACATTCATTACGTCGCAGTGTCGTTTTATCGCTTCGATAGCCGGGATAAATCGCGGCCGCTGCAGACCGTTACGATAAAGTTCGTCGGGCGGAATATTCGACGTGGGCCACCAGGGTTATGCCGCGGGCAAACAGCGCTTTCATTAATGTGCCCAGGAGCATGGCGTCGGTGATGTCCGAAACGAAGAATTCATCGAAGCACAGAATGTCCGTTTCGGCTTTAAAACCGTCCGCCACGATTTCAAGCGGGTCGCTATGCCCCTGCAGCTGGGTAAGCTCTTCATGCACGCGCAGCATAAAGCGATGGAAATGCAGCCGCAGCTTGCGCCGGCCAGGTAAACTCTGAAAGAACATGTCCATCAGCCAGGTTTTGCCGCGCCCTACTCCGCCCCACATATACAGCCCGCGCACCGGTTCATCGTTAACGGGCGCGGTGCGCTTGCCCAGCAGCTTGCCAAACTTCGCCATGAATCCACCGGCTTCGGCGGGCGCGGAACTTTTATTTGTAAGCTCTTGATAAATAGCCTCAAGGCGCGTTACGGCCTCGCGCTGAACGTCGTCGGGCTGATAGCCGCCCTCGGCCAAAGCCTGCTGGTAGCGTGATGTAGGGGAAAGATTTTGCATGGTATTATGGTGTTCCCTTAAAAATCGTATTGCCGTTTACTGGTGTTCTTTAAGTACGGATGTCGAAAAAAAGGTCGTTCTACCCTAAGCGATGCTGCGTCAGGATTCCACTTCTCTTAGGTTAGCGGTTATAGTGGCTACATTACCCTACGGAAACACAAGATAACGGGAGAAGTTCATGACCTGGGAATATGCGCTAATTGGGTTAGTTGTCGGAGTTATCATTGGTGCCGTCGCCATGCGTTTTGGCAACCGCAAACTGCGCCAGCAGCAGGCTTTACAGTACGAGCTTGAGAAAAACAAAGCGGAGCTTGAAGAGTACCGCGAAGAGCTGGTCAGCCACTTTGCCCAGAGTGCAGAGCTGCTTGATAACATGGCACACGATTATCGCCAGCTGTATCAACATATGGCAAAAAGCTCCAGCAGCCTGCTGCCCGAGCTTTCAGCCGAAGCCAATCCTTTCCGCAACCGTCTGGCCGAATCCGAAGCCAGCAACGATCAGGCGCCGGTGCAGATACCGCGCGACTATTCGGAAGGCGCGTCCGGATTGCTGCGTACCGAGCGTGCAAAACGCGATTAATCACAGCGGTAAATTTTTTTCCCGGGGCACGCGTTTCGTGCCCCAATTCTCCCCTCGCCGCAGCTATCATTTAATAGTCTCGTCTCATCTCATAACGACATTGTTACCCGGCTGATATTTCAATAACATCGGAGTGTTATCGGGTTTTCCTTTTTCCAGGTCACGAGAGCAAGCCATCAATGAAGAAACAAACACGGTTATTGAGTGCGTTAGCGTTAAGTGTCGGGTTAGCTCTGGGCGCATCACCTTTTGCAGCTGCCGCTATCCCCTCCCAGGTTCCCGGACAGGCTGCGGTGCCAAGCCTTGCGCCGATGCTGGAAAAGGTGTTGCCTGCGGTAGTGAGCGTGCAGGTTGAAGGCACGGCCGCCGCGCCCACGCAAAAGGTCCCGGAAGAGTTTAAAAAATTCTTTGGCGACGATCTGCCGCCTTCCGAATCACAGCCGTTTGAAGGCCTGGGCTCCGGGGTGATTATTAACGCAGCCAAAGGTTATGTGCTTACGAATAATCACGTCATCAGCCACGCAGAAAAAATCAGCGTCCAGCTTAACGACGGGCGTGAGTTTGAGGCCAAACTTATCGGCGGCGACGATCAGAGCGACATCGCCCTTATTCAGTTGCAAAACGCGACGGGGCTTACGCAAATCGCCGTGGGCCGACTCCGATAAGCTGCGCGTGGGCGACTTCGCCGTGGCCGTGGGCAACCCCTTTGGGCTGGGCCAAACCGCGACCTCGGGCATCGTCTCAGCGCTAGGCCGCAGCGGCCTCAATCTGGAAGGGCTGGAGAACTTCATTCAGACGGACGCCTCCATCAACCGGGGTAACTCCGGCGGCGCGCTGCTGAACCTCAACGGCGAACTCATCGGCATCAATACCGCCATTCTCGCCCCAAGCGGCGGCAGCGTCGGCATCGGCTTTGCTATTCCAAGCAATATGGCGCAAACGCTGGCCAAACAGCTGATGGAGTTCGGCGAAATCAAGCGCGGCCTGCTCGGCATTAAGGGCACCGAAATGAGCGCCGACATCGCCAAAGCCTTCAACCTGACCACGCAGCGCGGCGCGTTCGTCAGCGAAGTGCTGCCGCAGTCCGGCTCGGCGAAAGCGGGCGTCAAAGCGGGAGATGTTATCACCAGCCTGAACGGTAAAAACATCAACAGCTTTGCGGAACTGCGCGCTAAAATCGCCACAACCGAACCGGGCACCGTGGTGCAGCTTGGCCTGCTACGCGACGGCAAGCCGCTGGAAGTAAGCGTGACGCTCGATAAAAGCACCGCTTCCTCAGCCAATGCAGAACTGATTATTCCCGCGCTGCAGGGAGCGTCGCTAAGCGACGGCCAGCTGAAAGACGGCGCTAAAGGCGTGAAGCTCGACAGCGTAGAAAAAGGCACGCCGGCCGCGCAGGTCGGGCTGCATAAAGACGATGTCATCATCGGCATCAACCGTGAACGCATTCGCACCATTGCGGAAATGCGTAAGCTGCTGGAAAACAAGCCGTCGGTAATCGCCCTGCGCGTCGTACGCGGCGAAGATACTCTCTATTTGTTATTGCGTTAATTTGCTCAGTAATCGGACATCGCGAGTGCGGTGTCCGATTAACTCATGCTATTCTGCGTTCGTTTTCTCACGGACTTTTACAAACCCATGTTTCTGAAGATATTACGTTCGGTGGCAATCGGCCTGATTGTGGCGGGCATTCTGTTGGTATCCCTGCCTTCATTACGCCAGAAAATTACGCCGCTGGCCCCTTCGAAGTTTGACAGTGCCGACGAAACGCCGCTGAGCTATAACACCGCGGTGCGGCGGGCCGCGCCTGCCGTAGTAAACGTCTATAACCGCAGCGTGGGAAGCAATACTCAAAACCAGCTGGAAATAAAAACCCTCGGCTCCGGGGTGATTATGGACGAGCGCGGCTACATCATTACCAATAAGCACGTAATTAACGACGCGGAGCAGATCATCGTTGCGCTGCAGGACGGTCGCGTCTTCGAAGCCTTGCTGGTCGGTTCCGACAGCCTGACCGATCTGGCGGTGTTAAAAATTAACGCCACCGGCCTGCCGCTGATCCCGATAAACAGTAAACGGCTGCCGCATATTGGCGACGTGGTGATGGCCATCGGCAACCCCTATAACCTCGGCCAGACCATTACCCAGGGCATTATCAGCGCAACGGGGCGCATTGGCCTGAGCCCTTCCGGCCGCCAGTCTTTCCTGCAGACCGACGCCTCCATCAACCGCGGTAACTCCGGCGGCGCGCTGGTGAACTCGCTTGGCGAGCTGATGGGCATCAATACGCTCTCCTTTGATAAGAGCAACGACGGTGAAACGCCGGAAGGCATCGGCTTTGCCATCCCAACGCAGCTGGCCACTAAAATCATGGATAAGCTTATCCGCGACGGTCGGGTTATCCGCGGTTATATCGGTATCGGCGGGCGCGAGATAACGCCGCTGCACGGCCCGGCAACCGGACTCGACCGCATCCAGGGCATCATTGTTAACGAAGTTTCTCCTGACGGACCTGCGGCGAAAGCGGGTATTCAGGTCAACGACGTAATTGTCTCGGTGAACAATAAACCGGCCATCTCCGCCCTTGAGACGATGGATCAGGTGGCAGAGATTCGCCCGGGCTCGGTGATTCCCGTAGAGGTCATGCGCGAGGATAAAAAGCTCACGATGCAGGTCACCATTCAGGAATACCCGGCGGGGAACTGATGGCAGGCATAAAAAAACCGGAACATTCGTTCCGGTTTTTTTTAACTGTCAGCTATCGGACCATCACTTGTTAACGAACTCTTCGCCCAGCGCGATGTCTTTTTTCAGCGTGTCCAGCATGCCTTCCAGCGCCTGATGCTCAAACGCGCTCAGGGTGCCGTAAGATTTGTGCTCGGCGATGCCGTTTTTACCCAGCAGCAGAGGCTGAGAGAAGAAGCGCGCGTGCTGGCCGTCGCCTTCCACGTAGGCGCATTCCACGACGTTGCTCTCGCCCTGCAGCGCGCGTACCAGCGACAGCCCGAAACGCGCGGCGGCCTGACCCATAGACAGGGTTGCAGACCCGCCGCCGGCCTTAGCTTCCACCACTTCGGTGCCGGCGTTCTGAATACGTTTGGTCAGATCGGCAACTTCCTGCTCGGTGAAGCTCACGCCCGGGATCTGGGACAGCAGCGGCAGAATAGTCACGCCAGAGTGGCCGCCAATCACAGGAACTTCGATATCGCCGGGCTGTTTGCCCTTCAGTTCCGCCACAAAAGTGTTGGAGCGGATGATGTCCAGCGTGGTCACGCCAAACAGTTTGTTCTTATCGTAGACGCCCGCTTTTTTCAGTACTTCGGCCGCGATAGCAACCGTCGTGTTCACCGGGTTGGTGATGATACCGATGCAGGCTTTCGGGCAGGTCTGGGCAACCTGCTGGATCAGATTTTTCACGATGCCGGCGTTAACGTTAAACAGGTCTGAACGATCCATACCTGGTTTACGGGGCCACGCCTGCGGAGATCAGCACAACGTCCGCGCCTGCCAGCGCCGGGGTTGCGTCTTCGCCGCTGAAGCCTTTAATTTTTACATCCGTAGGGATATGACTGAGGTCCACCGCTACCCCAGGGGTAACCGGTGCGATGTCATACAGGGAGAGTTCTGAACCTGAAGGCAGCTGGGTCTTGAGTAGAAGGGCAAGCGCCTGGCCGATACCGCCCGCCGCGCCGAGGACTGCAACTTTCATCCTAAACTCCTTATTATGGTTAGCAAAAACGTGCCGTAACTCCATACGGTGGCGACCATAATCCAGAGATGGGGTAATTACAATCTTCCCGCCTTCAGATTGCGAGCTTGCGCAATCATCATGCGTTACTGCTGCATTTACTCGCCGGGTGGAAACGACGCCTGGGCGCCCGGTCACTACCTGATGTTGTCACATCAACAGGCGGTTACATTACACCTTAGGCCCGCATCAAAACAACATCATTTTGATAACATTTGGTTTACTTAAAGCCTTATTTTCGAGTCGTGACACAGGCATGTTTCTCGATAACAAAATTTGATAAAATTCGCCTCTTTCATAACGTTATTTCAGGCTAACGCCCTTCCATGCATTTGCATAAAAATTCATTTAAATGCATAATAATGTTATCCGTTTACCTATGCTCAGGTGACTCATGCGTAATTCCTCAAAACAAGAAGAATTGATCAAAGCCTTCAAATCGCTTTTAAAAGAAGAGAAATTCAGTTCCCAGGGCGAAATCGTCCATGCATTGCAGAACGACGGTTTCGACAATATCAACCAGTCCAAAGTCTCCCGCATGCTGACCAAGTTCGGCGCGGTGCGCACGCGTAACGCAAAAATGGAGATGGTCTATTGCCTGCCCGCAGAGCTTGGCGTGCCGACCACTTCCAGTCCGTTAAAGAACCTGGTGCTGGATATCGACTATAACGACGCGGTGGTGGTGATTCATACCAGCCCAGGGGCTGCGCAGCTGATTGCGCGTCTGCTGGATTCATTGGGTAAAGCGGAAGGGATTCTCGGCACCATCGCCGGCGACGACACTATCTTCACCACGCCCGCCAACGGCTTTACCGTGAAAGAGCTTTACGAAGCGATTCTGGTGCTGTTCGAACAGGAGCTCTGAGAGCGTTAAGACCTGCTGTACCCGCCGCCTTCACGGCGGGTTATCCTTCTTTATGCCTGTCTACCTGTGTAATCTGCCGCTCCGCTCCCATCCTGTAGCCCGTATCTCTGGCGATAACCCACTAAAGCAACATTTGTTCTGTGAGAGATCGCACAAATAATCAAATTCCGCTATCCGCCTGATTTTTATTATATTTTTTCCAGAAAAAGCATTAAACATCCATTTTTAATAGCTAAAAGTAATAAAAAATAAGTCTGTTAACGTAAAGTTTCATTGTGAATTGTTAGCAGGGTATTAATTTTTTCCGTTACTAGTGTATACTTGATTTTGTGATGAGGGTCACGAAACGATGGCCCCAATAAAAGAATACGACGAGGTAAAAATTATGAACATGAAAAACACTTTAGTGACCGCAAGCCTGCTCTCCATGCTGTCGTTTGGCGCTTTTGCCGCCACGTCCATCAATGCAGAACAAGCGCAAAACCTGCAGTCGGTGGGTACCGTCTCCGTAAGCAGCGTCGGGAGTTCGCCGATGGATATGCACCAGCAGCTGGATAAAAAAGCCGATCGGGAAGGGGCTTCTTCTTATCGCATTATCGAAGCCCGCACCGGCGACCAGTGGCACGCAACGGCTGAGCTGTATAAATAACGCCCGGCTTTAGCAGCCCTGCAATAAGCACGCAGAAAAGACAATCTCAGACGGCGGCCCCAAGAACAAAAAACGCTATTTAGCCCTTCCGGCCGTTGAAAAACCTGTTCAGGAGTAGACATCATGAAAACCAAATTAACCATCGCAGCCGTTAGCCTTCTTTCCGTTCTCTCTTTTGGTGCCAGCGCCGCGGCGCACCAGATTTCCGACGAACAGGCGCAGGGCATGCAGCCTATGGGCAGCATCTCCGTAAGCCAGGTAGGCAGCGCGCCTATGGATATGCGTCATGAATTATCACAGAAAGCGACAGAGAAAGGGGCTTCAGCTTACCGCGTAACTGAAGCGCGTTCCGGCGATACCTGGCACGCAACCGCTGAACTGTATAAATAAACCCTCGTCGTCACGTCCGACGACCTTGCCCCCGCTCGCCGGGGGCTTTTTTATGCCTGCTTAACCGCGAATATTAAAACGCAGCTGTCCTTCGAGCTCTTCTTCTGCCTCATCAAACAGCAAAATCAGCGCGCCGTAGCGCCGCCGCTGTATCTCCGGCAGATGGAGAAACTCAATCTCTACCGGCACGGGCAGGCCTCCTCCCACCACCACGTCCCACAGGCTGTCGAGATCGTGCACCTTTTTTTTCTCCAGTGAGAATGCCTGGGTAAAGAGGCGATAGAATGCCGGTTGATCTTCTATCTCATTAAAATCAAAGCTATATTTTTTCATCTCTGGCCACCCCAACCGGAACAAGCCGTGCCAACGCGCGTCTACAGGCCGCCGATATGCAGGGTTTTGACTTCCAGATACTCCTCAAGTCCCAGCACCGACCCTTCCCGACCAAGGCCGGACTCTTTCACCCCGCCAAACGGCCCCAGCTCGGTAGACACGGCACATTCGTTAACGCCAATCATCCCGCTTTCAAGCGCCTGCGATACGCGGAATACGCGCTGCAGATTCTGAGTATAGAAGTAAGCGGCCAGGCCAAAGGGGGTATTGTTAGCCCGCCGGATCGCTTCTTCTTCCGTTTTGAAGCTAAAGCAGGCCGCCAGAGGACCAAAAGTCTCCTCCTGCGCCAGCTTCATGTCGTCAGCGGCATTGATAATGACCGTCGGCTGCCAGAAGTTGCCCCCAAGCTCGTGGCTTTTACCTCCCACCAGCGCCTTACCGCCCTTAGCCAGGGCATCTTCCACATGCTCACGCACTTTATCTACGGCGGACTTTTCGATAAGCGGCCCGACCACCACGCCCTCATCCATACCGTTGCCGACTTTGAGCGCCTTCACCGCCTCCGCCAGCTTATTGACGAAACGATCGTAAATGCCTTCCTGAATAAAGAAGCGGTTCACGCTGACGCACACCTGGCCCGCGTTACGGAATTTATTGGCGATGGCGCCTTTTACGGCTTCATCGATATCGGCATCGTCAAACACGATGTACGGCGCATTGCCGCCCAGTTCCATCGACACTTTTTTCATGGTTTCAGCGGCGTTGCGCACCAGCGTTTTGCCTACGGCGGTCGAGCCGGTAAAGGAAATTTTGCGCACCTCGGGGCTGGCCATAATCGCATCGCTGATTTCCTGGGTGTTGCCCGCGACCGCGTTCAGTACGCCATCCGGCACGCCGGCCTGTTTCGCCAGCGCCAGTAAAGCAAAAGCGGAAAGCGGCGTATTGTTGGCGGGCTTAATCACGCCGGTACATCCCGCTGCCAGCGCCGGGCCGAGCTTACGGGTCAGCATCGCCATCGGGAAATTCCACGGGGTGATAGCGGCTACCACGCCAACAGGTTCACGCGTTGCGAAGATTCGCGATCCCGGCCTGGCCGGTGGAATGATTTCGCCGTTGGCGCGTTTGGCCTCCTCGGCAAACCATTGAATAAAGCTTGCGGCGTATTCGACTTCCCCTTCGGCCTCTTTCAGCGGTTTGCCCTGTTCCGTGGTCATCAGCTGTCCCAGCCAGCTTTTGTTCTCAATAATCAGCTGGTACCAGCGATAAAGAATCGTCGAGCGTTCTTTTGCGGTTTTGGCTCGCCACGCCGGGAAGGCTTTTGCCGCCGCGGCGATAGCCTCCTCGGTCTCTTTCTTACCGGCTTTCGCCACTTTAGCTATCGCTTCGCCCGTGGCAGGATTCAGTACGTCAAAAGTGTCATCAAGCCTGCGCCATTCCCCGTTGACCAGATAGCCGGTGTTGAAGAGTTCACCGTCCTGGAGCGCCTGAATTGTCATAATTTTCTCCCGTTATAAATTGCACATCCGCTAAGTATAGATACAAAAAAGCCGACGCATGGCGTCGGCTCTGGGGCGCTGATTAAGCGTCGATGAGGGTGTGCTGATACTTATGCAGCATATCCGCCAGCCTTTTTACCGGCTCGGTCACCTGTAACGGCGCCTCCCAGATGCGCAGCTTTTCCTGGTAGATATCCAGCTCGCCCAGCAGCTGCCTGAAGTAACGCCGCCGCTTATCATCGCTGGAAGCGGAGGTGACTTTGTCCGCCGTGTTGCGCAGCTGGCGGTGGAAAGCGGACAGGTCAGCGTTCACCGGAATGGGCGCGTCGCGCAGCCTCTGGTGTGCGATTATCAGGGTTAAAGCCAGGCGGTAGCGATCGATATCCCCCGGGAAGGTGTTCAACAGCAGGAAAAGCTGCTGGTAAAGCGCCGGCAGGTGGTTCTCTTTGCGGCGGTTATTGTTAGTCGTCAGCGCGGACACCGCAGCCGAAACAAACTGATTGAGCAGCGTGCGTCCGGTACGCTCCTTAGAGTTATCCCGCACCAGGAGAATAACCATCATCGCCAGGAAACAGCCGACGATTTGCCCCAGCGCGCTGTCAAGGAAGCTGCTGAAGTGAAAGGTCATGGGATTATCCAGCACGATAACGTTAATCGTCCCGGCCAGCGCCCCCATCGAGCCCAGCCGCCGCTTTTGCACCTCAATGCCCATAAAGAATCCCAGCAGCGCGAGGCTGATACACAGCAGCAGCATGCTTTGCTGGGTGGAAGGTATGATGACCAGAAAATAGAGCGCGCCAAGCGGCAGGGCGACCAGCATCCCGTAAAGAAAATCCAGCGACACCATGCGTGGGTTGGGCAGGCGCATCGCAAGGGAGGTCACGACCGCGATCATCACCATCGCCCCGCTGCCGGAGGTCCAGCCGGTCCACAGCCAGAACAGGCTTCCCAGCAGGCATGAGAGGGTGGTGCGCCAGAAGTTAATCATCGCATGATGGCGCTCGGCCGACTGAACCTTAATCACCACCTCGTCGGTCAGGATCTCTTCTTCGATAGCGCTAATGCGGGAGTTGCTGGTAACGCCGCGTTTTAGCAGCAGGAAGCGCGTCGCGGCTCCGACCCAGCTGCTGATGGTCACCGGGGTGTTTTTCTCACCGGATGAAGAGATGTAGCGCCTTAACGCCTTCATCTGCTTATGAACGTCCGCCGCGGTTTCTACCGGCATTTCAAACAGCAGTTTGAACTCAGGCGGGACGAATTCAGGGCGAGTGTTCTGAATCAGGAAAGTTTCGCAGGCCTGGGTAATCAGCGTCAGGGAAAGGGTGTTGATGGCCTTCAGGCGGCGGTTGGCCTGCCCCCAGCGCGCAGATTCGATCTTGAGGTTGCTGCGCATGCCCTCAAGGGCGGTGGTGCGCCGCACCATGCCGCTCCAGGCTTTATCGACCTCTTCTTTATCGCCGTGCGCGACGCAAAGCTGCATCAGCCGATAGTGATCCACCAGCAGGTTATCCAGCTCGCGGTCGATTTCCTGTTTGATGGAGCGCGGGGAAAAGAGCAGGTCCGCAAGAATGGCGCAGACGATGCCAAGCACGATTTCGCTGCAGCGCTCAACGGCGAACTGCGGCGTGGTAACCGGATTGAGCTGGATAGTGACGACGATAATCAGCGCCGTGTAGCCTGAAAGCCCCCAGGCATAGGAGTTTTCTACTTTGACCAGCGAAGAGATCCAGGTGCAGAAGCCGGCCCAGATACAGCACACCAGCAGCATCACGACCGGCGCGCGAATCAGCGAGGTGATGATAACCAGCGCCGCGATACAGCCGATAAAGGTGCCGATAATACGCAGCATGCCGCGATAGCGAATCGCGCCGGAATAGGGCTCGCCGCCTGCCGCAAACGCGGGGCCGGCCGCCACAATCGCCGCGGTCAGTACCGCCCAGCGCGGCGTTTCAAGCTGAAAGTGGAAACCCACAAACAGCGCAAGCACGATGGCGAACGCCAGTTTGAACGCAAAGCGCAGATGCAGTCGGGAGATAAAATACATAGTCGCCAGGCTTACCCAAACTCACGCAGACGATGCATGAATTTCATAAATGCCGAATCGTGTTCGGTATCGCGATCTTTCTCACCGGTGACGACGACCGTAGCCGTGGTGCCGGCCGGATACAGGTTGCCCTGCTGCTCATCCAGACGAATACGCACCGGGACGCGCTGCGCCAGGCGAACCCATTCCAGATTGGAATCCACGGTAGCCATGCCTTTCGCATCGCTGGTGCTGCTGGCGTTGGTTACGCCGGCGGAGATGCTGTCCACGGTGCCGCGTAATATGCGGTTGCTGCCCAGCGGCGTTATCTGAACGCGATATCCCGGGCGGATGCCTTCAAGCTTGGTCTCTTCCATATAGGCGAGAATGTAAAACGAGTGCTGTTTTACCAGCGCCACCACCGTTGAGCCACGGGTAATAAACTCGCCGCCGTGCACGTTCAGGTTGGTTACCCAGCCGTCAGCCGGGGCGCGTACCACGGTACGCTGCAGGTCAAGCTCCGCCAGATCGCGCGTTGCCTGCGCCTTCGCAAGCTGATGCAATACGGTTTGCAGCACGTTGTTCGACTGGTCGATTTCTTCGCGCGACATCGCCTGGATGCCCAGCCGGTTACGGCGTCCGGCCTCGCGGCGTTTTTCGCTCGCCAGAGCTTCATAATAAGCCACGTCCGCCTGCGCCTCTTCCAGCGCCTTTTGATAACGCGGCTGGTCGATGGTAAACAGCACCTGGTCTTTTTTAACCAGCTGGTTGTCGTGCACGTTCACGGCGGTAATCAGCCCGGAAACGTCAGGCGCAATCGCCACAACATCGGCGGTAAAACGGGCGTCGCGCGTCCAGGGCGACTCGGTGTAAAACACCCACGCGCGGAAGATAGCGATGAAAGCCAGCAGCACCAGAATCAGCGTGATGGCGGTACGGATCATTTTTCTTGTTAGTGTTTTCACATCAACCTCAAACAAACAGCTGCGAGATCAGATAAAACAGGCAGCAATAGAGCGCCGTATTGAATAATGCCGGGTGCCAGACGAAATCATAAATACCCGTCGGGGTAAGCAAACGGCGCACCAGCCAGAAAACCGCCAGTGAAACGAGCAGCTCAAAAAATATCGGCGGAAAGGAAAGACCGAATACCACGATAACCGGAAATAAACTCATGTTAACCTTGTTAAGGATAGTGCAGGCGCCACAGACTCTGGACAGTTATCCGCGACTAAAGGTGGCCAGGAACGGCAGGCGAGAACGCGGTTTAGACTGTGTTAATAATAATATATTAACGTAACTGTTATCCTGTTATCTATAATATGTGATCTAAATCACTTTTAACTCAGAGTGAACAATGGAAAGACTTAAACGCATGTCGGTTTTTGCCAAAGTGGTGGATCTCGGCTCTTTTACCGCCGCCGCAAGGCAACTGCAGATGAGCGTATCGTCCATCAGCCAGACGGTTTCAAAGCTTGAGGATGAACTGCAGGTAAAGCTGTTGAACCGCAGCACCCGCAGCATTGGCCTCACCGAAGCGGGTAAGATTTACTATCTCGGCTGTCGCAAGATGCTGCATGAAGTCCAGGAGGTGCATGAGCAGCTCTACGCCTTCAACAACACGCCTATCGGCACGCTGCGCATCGGCAGTTCTTCAACCATGGCACAAAATGTCCTCGCCAATATGACGGCGGACATGCTTAAAGAGTACCCGGGCCTGACGGTAAACCTGGTGACCGGCATCCCTGCCCCGGACCTGATTGCCGATGGCCTCGACGTGGTTATTCGCGTGGGCGCGCTGCAGGATTCCAGCCTGTTTTCAAAACGCCTCGGCTCGATGCCGATGGTTATCTGCGCGGCGAAAAGCTATCTGCTGCAAAACGGCGTACCGGAAAAACCTGCCGATCTGGCGAACCATTCGTGGCTGGAATACAGCGTGCGTCCTGACAATGAGTTTGAGCTTATCGCTCCCGAAGGCATCTCCACGCGCATGCTGCCGCAGGGGCGCTTCGTGACAAACGATCCGATGACGCTTTCACGCTGGCTGAAAGCCGGCGCCGGGATCGCCTACGTGCCGCTGATGTGGGTGATCGATGAGATCAACAATGGCGAGCTGGAGATCCTGTTTTCCCGCTATCAGTCGGATCCTCGTCCGGTATATGCGCTGTATACGGAAAAAGACAAGCTGCCGCTGAAGGTGCAGGTGTGCATTAACTATCTGACGGAGTATTTTGTGAAGGTGGCGCAGCTGTACCAGGGCGTCCGGGAAACAAACGGGCGCGGAAAAGAAACCGGCCGGGGTTGACCCGGCCGTTTCGTTTTATGCCGTACCGCCAACCGTTAGGTTATCAACCTTAAGCGTTGGCTGGCCGACGCCTACCGGCAGGCTCTGGCCTTCTTTGCCGCAGACGCCCACGCCGTTATCCAGCGCCAGGTCGTTGCCGACCATAGAAATCTGCTGCATGGTTTCGATACCGGAACCGATAAGCGTCGCGCCTTTCACCGGCCTGGTGACCTTGCCTTTCTCGATGAGGTAAGCTTCTGAGGTTGAGAACACGAACTTGCCGGAAGTGATATCCACCTGGCCGCCGCCGAAGTTTGGCGCGTAGATACCGTACTCGACGGATTCAATAATTTCCTGCGGCGTGGATTTACCCGCCAGCATATAGGTGTTGGTCATGCGCGGCATCGGCAAATGCGCATAGGACTCGCGGCGCCCGTTGCCGGTTGGCGCAACGCCCATCAGACGAGCGTTTAGCTTGTCCTGCATGTAGCCTTTCAGAATGCCGTTTTCTATCAGCACGTTGTACTGACCCGGCACGCCTTCATCATCGATGGCGACGGAGCCACGGCGGTTAGCCATGGTGCCGTCATCCACCACGGTGCACAGCTCGGAGGCGACCAACTGGCCCATCTGGCCGCTGAATACGGAGGTGCCGCGACGGTTAAAATCGCCTTCCAGACCGTGGCCAACCGCCTCGTGCAGTAGCACGCCGGGCCAGCCTGCGCCAAGCACCACCGGGAACATGCCCGCCGGCGCCGCGACGGCAGAAAGAGCGATCAGCGCCATGCGCACGGCTTCTTTCGCCCACGCATCGGCACGCACTTCGCCGTTGATGGTTTCGAGGAAATAATCATAGCCAAAACGACCGCCGCCGCCGCTGGAGCCGCGTTCACGCTTGCCGTCTTCTTCTACCTGAACGCTGACGGACAAACGCACCAGCGGGCGAACGTCCGCCGCAAGCGTACCGTCCGTCGCCGCCACGAGGATGAGTTCATAAACGCCCGTCAGGCTGGCGGTGACTTCCTGAACGCGGGGATCCGCCGCACGCGCTACGCTATCGACGCGCTTAAGGATGTCCAGCTTCTCTTCGCGCGTCATGCTCTGCAGAGGATCGGCGCTGGTGTATAGAACGCTGTGCTCTACCGCACCGAGGGTGCGCGCGCGGCCGTCGCCCTGCTCACGAACGATGCTGCGCGCCGCGTGGGCGCTTTGTTCCAGCGCCAGCAGGCTGATTTGGTCGGCATAAGCAAAGCCGGTTTTCTCACCGCTGACGGCGCGTACGCCGACGCCCTGGTCAATATTGTAGGAGCCATCTTTGATAATACGGTCTTCTAATACCCAGGATTCGTGGTAGCTGGACTGGAAATAGAGATCCCCATAGTCGAGCCGACGCTCGGACAGCTGGCCGAGAATGGAAAACAGATCTTGATGGGTTAAGCCATTCGCAGACAGCAACTGCTCACTTACCAGGTTCAGACTCATCGTTTGAATACTCTTCTTGTCTATCGATTGGGGATATCTATTGAGCTTGCGGCAATTAGCAGCCCGCGTCAAATCACTTAGCTTTGTTCACCCGCGGCTGACGCAGCACTTCGTTGATCTGCGGATTATCTACCGGACCGGTGATGTGGTAGCGCAGAACGGAGATTTTGCTCCACAAAGGCCCGAGCACCTTGCTGGCGGCGAAGACCGCCGCGCCCACGATAGGGTTGACCACAAAGGCGGCCGCAACGCCGACCGTCGCGGAAATTTCCGGCGCGACCACGGCTTCCATATTGAGCTGGCGGCGCACTAAATCCACCGAGCCTTTCATCGCAATATCCGCTTCCAGGCCGTCTACCAGCGTGTCGTCGGTATGCAGCACGCCGTCTTTTATCCACGCCGTGCTGCGGATGGAGTCAAAGTAGAAGCCGTCGCCGAAGGTATCGCTGAAGTCAAAACGCAGCTTACGCATCAGCGCATCAAAGCTTACCAGGCGCAGCAGCTGGCCCGCATGGGCCGGTGCCAAGATCGGCGATTTGTCCTTTACCCAGCCGGGTATGCAAAATGCCGTTCAGGGAGGATTCCTGCGGCCGCCACGGCACGTCGCGCCAGTGTAAATCATAGTCCAGGTCGAATGAGGAGCCCTGCACCGGCGTTTTCACGCCGAAGAAGTTGGTGGCCGCGTCCAGCTTCTGGCCTTTGAGCTTGCCTTTCAGAGAGGTGCGCATTTCCGTCGGGCTGTTCACCCATTCGCCCTCGCCCGTCAGGCGCGCGAAGCCGGTATCGACCAGGCCGTTCGTGAGCGCCAGGTTGTCGCCTTTGATGGCTAAATCGGCGTCAACGCGGCCGTATTTTTGCCCCCACAGCCAGCATTCAGCGCAGCGCAGCTGCACATCAGGCCAGTCGCGGAAGCTGATTTTATCCTGCGCGGGCGGCTGAGACGTACCGCTCGGCGCGGCGGTGGGCTGGATAACGCTCCAGTCAGGGTTGAAATAAAGATATTTGATCGCCGCCTGCCATGGCGCGTTATTGCGCATATTCAGCGTCGCGTTGATTTCACGGCCCTGGGCATTAATTTGGGTGCCGCCCGGCGCGGCGCGCGAAACCAGGCTGAGGTTGTTCCATTGCTGTCCGGCCAGGGTTAAAGCCGGCGTGCGCAGCGTAATATCAGACGGGAAAACCGCCGAGTCGCTGACGCCCGTCGCTGCGCCCTGGCTGAACAGCGCCAGCCACTGCGCGCCGTCCATAGCGGGAAGATCTAACTCCAGCCCCGGCTGCCCGGGCAGCGGCGGAACCGTATGGCTGTCCGTCGCCCAGATAGCGCGGTCGAGCCTGAGCTTTTTACTCAGCAGCCAGCGGCTGGAGAAATGATTGTTTGCCCCGGCGCTGCCCGTCAGGTTAAAGCCATTAAGATTGCCTTTCACCGCAGCCTTTAACGGCAGCGGCTCCCCGGCGGATTTATTGACCGGCGCAGGTAAGCGACTGCTTACATTTTTCAGATCGGCATTCAAATCGACCTGATAAGTGGCGATGCCGCGATAAGGCAGCGTTACGCCGACCACGCCTTGCCATGCCGCGCTGCCGCTCAGGGCTTTATTTATCTGCTCCGGCAATACGCCGGTTTTATTGGGCTGCCAGTTACCGTTGAGATTAACGCCGATCTGATAATCTTTTTCACCGGTTTTCGTTTTAAAATCGATATTGACCGGCTGGTTAAACCAGGTCGCCCGCAGCGGCTCGCTTTGCAGGTCGCCGTTGACGAAGCTGAACTTACCGCTCAGGTTATGCAGGGTGCTGGACAGCGGCTTTATCAGCAGCGTGTTGTTGTTCAGCACCACATCGCCCTTCGCCGTGGTCAGGCTGCCGTTTAGCGGAATATCAAGATGTAAGCGAGCATTCACATCGCCGCCAATCTGGAGTTCGTCAAGGGCCGCGGCCAACGAATCGTCAAGCGGCGTCTCTTTGAAGTACGGCCCGATAGCGCTGCCCGGCCCGCTGATATCAGAGTCAATCAGCAGCTTATCCTGCGAGTAGTCCGGGATAGTGGCGGTGAGATTGCGGCCGGTGACGCCGCCGAGTTTTACCTCGTCGCTCTTCATCCACAGGCCGTCATTGATGAAATCCAGCTCTATATCCAGATTTTCCAGCGCCGGCCAGTCCGGCTGGAAGGCGAATTTCGCGTTGCGTAGCGGCACCAGCACTTCAAACTGACCTTCGTTGTGCTGATAAGGGAACAGATGCGGGTTGCCGCCGTAAACCAGCGTGGCGTTTTCCGCCCGGCCGCCCTGAATGGCTCCGCTCAGGTAATCGACCAGCTCTTTGCCCATCAGGTTTTCGGGGAAGTAGCGCCAGGCGTCCGCGCCGTTGTCGGTGTTGATGCCCGCCAGAATGCTCAGCCACGGATCGCCCTCGGCAGGCTGCAAGTAGCGGAAGTCGCCGCGCGCCCAGACCGAGCGGGCCTTAACGTCAAGATTTTTACCGTCAAGCTGGAAGCCTGCGGCATTTTTGCGCCACTCAAGCGTGGCCACGCCGCGTTCGACTTCCAGCGGGGCGCGGAATACCGTTTTATACGGCATGCTGGCGTCGATAACCTGCGCATTGAGCTGGCCGTGCTCCATGCCGCCGGTGACCGAGCCGGAGAAATGCTGGATGCCCGGCAGCATCTTCCACTGGTTCCAGCTGACGTCCTTCCAGCGCCCCTGCATGCGCGTTTTTTCGGTTTGCTGCAGCGGAATATCCACCGCCAGCACGTCGATATGCCCGCGCGGCTGCAGGGCGTTCCAGATTTCGCCTAAATCAGGAGAGATTTTGGCGGCAATCGGCAGCAGGCCGTAAAAACTTTCCAGCTCCATATTCGTTGCCCGCACGCGTAGCTCTTCGCTACGTTGGCTTTCCTTGCCGCCCACGTCCTGCGGTTCGAACCACGCAAGGCTCAGGGAGCCTTTCGGCCATTTTTTATCATCAAGCGTGATGTTGGTGGCGGGAATCGCAAGGTTCCAGCCCGCGGCGGAACGATTCACGTGGGCCACTAAATTATCGACGGATAAATGGTGGGTGGTCTGGTCGCCTTTCCAGCTTGCGCCGCCCTGTTTGAGCCAGATATTGCCGCCCGCGATATCGCCGCCTTTAATGTCCATCCAGGCTTCAAGGCTAAAATCCGCGTCCTGCAGATCGACGTTTTCCTGCATCCAGCGGCCCAGCCACGGCTTAACGTCCACCCGGTCGGCCTGCAGCCATACCTTACCGTTGTTGAGAATGCCGTTTTCGTCGCGCAGATCCATGCGCACGTTTGCCAGGCCGTGCTGACCATTGAAGCTCGAAAGGCTCACCTGCCCCTCGGCGCGGTGACGGTTCGCCGAGTTAAGCCAGGTCAGCTGCGGGATGGCGAGCTCGGCGCGCTGGCCGGAGAGCGTAAGAAAGCTCAGGGAGCTGTCGCGCAGATCGAAGTGATCGAACTGACGCAGGAAGAGATCGTTGATTTTACCGGATTCGATTTTATCGTCGCTGCCGTTCTGGCTAAGCGGCGTATTGGTGCGCATATGCAGCTGATAGAAGGTGAGATCGCGAAACTGCCAGCGCGCATGGAGCAGGCTTTGCCAGACGTCGAGCGCCAGGGTGACGCGCTTAACGCTCAGTTCACCGCCGTCCTTCAGCCCGGCCCTGATGTCACGGACATCGAGCGTGGGGCCGAAGTTCTGCCAGCCGGCCTGAATCTGGCTGGCGTCCACCGGCGTACCCGTCATGGCCTCGATCTTTTCCAGCAGCGCCGGACGCCAGGCGTCCAGGTGCGGCAAAACGAGACGCAGACCACTCACCAGCAGTGCGACGATAACAATCAGCGTTGCGCCAGTGAGCAGCAGAATGCCGGGCAGTCGCCTCACATATCTCTCCTTGTCAGCCTTGCGGCTCGGTACCTCAAAAAGTACGGCCCGTAGATGGTTACATCATCACGACGTCGAACTGCTCCTGATTATAAAGCGGCTCAATTTGTACCTTTACCTGCTTGCCGACAAAGATTTCCACCTCTGCCAGCGCGTGAGATTCTTCGCTTTTCAGCGCTTCGCCAACCGCCGGGGAGGCGTAAACCAGGAAACGATCGGAATCGTAGGCATGATGAACGCGCACGATTTCGCGCATGATCTCATAGCAGACTGTCTCCACGGTTTTTACCGTGCCGCGGCCGTGGCAGGTCG
This sequence comes from Dryocola mayonis, assembly GCF_051307045.1. NCBI lineage: Bacteria > Pseudomonadati > Pseudomonadota > Gammaproteobacteria > Enterobacterales > Enterobacteriaceae > Dryocola > Dryocola mayonis. Next base: position 434,909 of record NZ_CP150452.1, on the reverse strand, counting down.
GGCAGCCGGCGCAGAGCACGTGCTCCACGCTTTCGCGGGTGCGCTTGCGCGTCATTTCAACCAGCCCCAGCTGCGAGAAGCCGTTCACGCTGGTTTTCACGCGATCTTTGCTCAGCGCCTGTTCCAGGGAGTGCAGCACGCGACGGCGGTGGTCTTCATTATTCATGTCGATAAAATCGATAATGATAATGCCGCCAAGATTACGCAGCCGCAGCTGACGGGCGATGGCTTGGGTGGCCTCGATGTTGGTATTAAAAATAGTATCGTCAAGGTTGCGGTGGCCGACAAAGGCCCCGGTGTTGATATCCACGGTGGTCATCGCTTCGGTTTGATCGATAACCAGATAGCCGCCGGATTTCAGCTCAACCTTTCGCTCAAGCGCCCGCTGGATTTCATTTTCGACGTCAAAGAGGTCGAATATCGGCTGGCGGCCGCTGTAGTGTTCGATTTTGCTGGTCATTTCCGGCATATATTCCGCGGTAAATTCCAGCAGCATGTCGTAGGTCAGACGCGAGTCGACACGAATTCTGTCCAGCGCTGCGTCGGCGAAATCACGCAGCACGCGCTGGGCCAGCGCAAGCTCGCCGTAAAGCTGGCAACGCGTTTTGTTGCGTTTTTTACGCTCGCTGACTTTGGTCCAGACGCGTTTTAAATAAGCGGCATCGGAAGAGAGATCTTCTTCGCATACGCCTTCAGCCGCGGTACGAATGATAAATCCGCCCTGCTCGTCGCAGTAGGCGCTGACCACGCGCTTGAGACGATCGCGCTCTTCTTCGCTTTCGATGCGTTGAGAAACGCCGACGTGCGAGGCGCCCGGCATAAACACCAGGTAACGGGAAGGAAGAGTGATGTCCGTGGTAAGGCGCGCGCCCTTGGTGCCAAGCGGGTCTTTAACCACCTGCACCATCAGATCCTGCCCCTGGCGGACCAGCTCGGAGATGTCGCGCACGGTAAAGTTTTTACGCTCCTCACCCGCAACGCATTCGGTGTGCGGCATGATGTCGGAGGCGTGAAGAAACGCTGCCTTATCAAGGCCAATATCTACAAATGCCGCCTGCATTCCTGGTAGCACCCGGCTGACACGACCTTTGTAGATATTCCCTACGATCCCACGGCGCGCTTCGCGCTCAATATGGATTTCCTGCAGTATTCCGCCGTCAATATAGGCTACCCGCGTTTCTGAAGGGGTAATATTGACCAGTAGTTCAGCCGTCATCTTTTCCTCGTCCATCACGCAATGCGTGAAAATTACTCAGTAGTTCATACGTTTCTACCAGCGGCAGCCCGACCACGGCATGGTAGCTGCCGTTAATCTTCCTGACGAAACAGCCGCCCAGTCCCTGAATACCGTATGCCCCTGCTTTGTCCATGGGTTCACCGCTGGCAACGTAACCGGCGATATCCTGTTCTGATAAGCTGCGGAATGTCACTTCGGTCATCACCAGACAGTCGAGCACCGACCGGCTGTCCGCCAGCGCAACCGCCGTCATCACCTGGTGCTGATGTCCGGAGAGCAATCTTAGCATCTGTGCCGCATGTTCCCGATCGCGCGGCTTTTCCAGCACCTCACCATTGTAGATAACAATGGTGTCTGCGCCTAACACCGGTAAATCCCGCTCGGGCCAGCGCCACGCCCGCCAGCGCCTTGTCCCGCGCCAGACGGCGGACGTACTGCTCCGCGCTTTCATGGCTCAGACGCTGCTCTTCCACGTCCGTTACGATGCGTTCAAAGGCCACGCCCAGCTGGGTCAGAAGTTCCTGGCGACGCGGTGAACCAGAGGCGAGATATAAAGATGTCATGTTTAACCCTACTGCACGGCAAATTGTTGGCGAATTTTTCGCATCAACAGGAAGATCCACGGCCAGAGCACGCCGTTCACTACGCTACTCCAGAACACTTCCGGCCGGAAAGAGACGTTAATCACCAAAAATTCCGACCAGAACACGATGACGTCAGTGACCAGTGATAAAAGCATCACCACCAGTGCCTGTTGCCAGAGCGCGAGGTTGCGGAACAGCTGGAATTTTAATGCGGCCAGGTAGGCGACAATACTCAGTGACAGGGCGCGAACGCCCAGCGTGGAGCCACTTATCAGATCAAGTATGGCACCCATGACAAAACCCGTGCCCACATTTACGCGATGGGGCAGCGCGAGGATCCAGTACAGCAGGAGCAGCAATACCCAGTCCGGACGATAGACCTTCATGTCGTCCGGCCAGGGCATAACCTGCAGCAACAGGGCAACCAAAAATGACAGCCAGATAACCCAACGGCCCTGGCTACGATAACTCCCCACTACTGCCCTCCCTGGGTACCAGTTGCGGGAGGATTCTCCACAGCAGGCGTGTGCGGCATACCAGTAGCCGGCGGCGGAACCGGAGCCGGCGGCCCGACCGAATCAGCCGGCGGCAGAACCTGCGGCATCATTTGCATCAGGCGCTCGTTAGCTACGCGGTGCACTTCGTCAGGCGGCATCGGCGTTTTGCCTTCGCGATCCGCGCCCCACAGCAGCAGCAAATAGCGCAGACGCTGCAGACCGGCGGTTGGGCGGGCCTGAATCACGGTATAGGCGCGCTGGGTATCAAGCTTCACGGAAGACACGACGCCCACCGGATAACCTTCAGGGAAACGACCGCCGAGGCCTGACGTCACAAGGACGTCGCCGACGCGGATATCCGTATTCGCCGGCAGATGCTCCAGCTGCAGATCGTCAGTACAGCCGTTGCCGGCGGCAATCACGCGAATATCGTTACGCAGCACCTGAATCGGCAGCGCGTGGGTTGCATCGCAAATCAGCAACACGCGGCTGGTGAGCTTCGCCACGGCGATAACCTGCCCGACGACGCCTTTGTCGCTGATAACCGGCTGGCCTTCGTAAACGCCGTTTACGCTGCCTTTATCAATCACCACCTGGTCACTGTAGGGATCGTTTACCGTAGAGATGACCTGGGTCACCATCTTTTGCTCGTCCTGTCGCAGCGGCGAGCCGAGCAATTCACGCAGGCGTGCGTTTTCCTGACGGTACTGGCCCATCATCAGCAATTCGCTGTTTTTCAGGATCAGCTCCTGACGCAACGCCCGGTTTTCAAGTTCCAGCTGGTCACGGGAGGCGAGCGTTTGCGACACGCTATCAAGCAGCTCACGGGGACCGTTTGAAACAAAATAGAAAGGACTGACGGCAGTATCCATGTACGTTCGAATCTGGCTGAACGTACCGAGGCGGCTGTCGGCGATAATGACGCCAATCGCCACCAGCAACGCCAGGATCAGGCGAAACTGCAGCGACGGGGCCACGGCTAAAAATGGGCTTCATAGGCTATGCGTATTCCCAGGCCAACAAGAAAGGGGCAGTCAAAGACTCCCCCTTACCCGCGGCTGATTACTCTTCGCTGAACAAGTCGCCGCCGTGCATGTCGATCATTTCCAGCGCCTTGCCGCCGCCACGGGCTACGCAAGTCAATGGATCTTCTGCAACCACTACTGGAATACCGGTCTCTTCCATCAGCAGACGGTCAAGGTTACGCAGCAGTGCGCCACCGCCGGTCAATACCATGCCGCGCTCGGAGATATCGGAAGCCAGCTCCGGCGGGCACTGCTCCAGCGCAACCATCACCGCGCTAACGATACCCGTCAGCGGCTCCTGCAGCGCTTCGAGAATTTCGTTGGAGTTCAGGGTGAAACCACGCGGAACGCCTTCAGCTAAGTTACGGCCACGAACTTCGATTTCACGAACCTCATCGCCAGGATAAGCAGAGCCGATTTCATGTTTGATGCGTTCGGCCGTCGCTTCGCCAATCAGGGAGCCGTAGTTGCGACGCACATAATTAATAATGGCTTCATCGAAACGGTCGCCGCCGATACGAACAGAGGAGGAGTAAACCACGCCGTTCAGAGAGATAACGGCCACTTCGGTAGTACCGCCACCGATATCCACCACCATGGAACCGGTTGCTTCGGAAACCGGCAGGCCGGCGCCGATAGCGGCCGCCATTGGCTCTTCAATCAGGAACACTTCACGCGCACCGGCGCCCTGAGCGGATTCACGGATGGCGCGACGTTCTACCTGAGTGGCGCCAACCGGCACGCACACCAGCACGCGCGGGCTTGGGCGCATGAAGCTGTTGCTGTGAACCTGCTTGATGAAGTGCTGCAGCATTTTTTCCGTCACGAAGAAGTCAGCGATAACGCCGTCTTTCATTGGACGAATAGCCGCGATGTTGCCGGGCGTACGACCCAGCATCTGTTTTGCGTCATGACCTACGGCAGCGACGCTTTTTGGTGAACCGGCACGATCCTGGCGAATGGCCACGACGGAGGGCTCATTCAGTACGATGCCTTGTCCTTTTACATAAATCAGGGTATTCGCGGTACCCAGGTCAATGGACAGGTCATTGGAAAACATGCCACGAAATTTTTTCAACATACTAAGGGATAATCCTGAAAGCTGGGGCGGAAACAAAATCCGCTTACTTTACCAACCACACGCTGCAGCGACAAGGCGCATAAATGTTCTGCAACGGTGAAAATTTGTGCAGTTTACTTCACCTGATACACCTGACAAACACTGGTTCGCAAACCGCTCGGGAAGTGAACAAACGCTGTAGGTTAAACGAACAGGCCTAAGTAGCAAACCAATACATTAAATGCTGCGACAATCTGACCGGCAGACGCACGCGCCCCCATGAGATGCAGCGCGCGTTATTCTACGTGAAAACTTGCTAAACGGCAGGTTAAACCGAGTATCTTTGAGAATATTTTTTCACGTTACTGTCCAGCGGCGCTGAAGCGGCAAAAAAATCGCCCTGGGCGCCGCTTACCCCTTTCTCCACCAGCGTCTGCCATTCGCCACGCTTCCTGATACCCGTGGCGAAAACCTGCGTTTGCGTTCCATTACAGGCCTCAACAAGGCTCTGTACAAATAACTGGTTTTCGGTGCGCTTCTCAATATTTCTCACCAGCCCCGGATGGAGCTTGATCAGCTCTACATCCAGCGCCTTGATATAGGCTGTGCTGACCACGGTTAACCCCGCCTGCACAATCGCCACCCGCGAGCCCAAAGCCTTTATTAAGCGTATAACCGACTGTAAGCGGCTGATGTGTTGACAAACATCTGCCTCTGCAAGTTCAAAAATAATTCGTTTCCGCAGCGATTTTTCACACTGCATTAACGTATCCCTGAGCCAGCGCTGGAAAGGCGCGCGGATCAGCGAGTCGACGGTAATCTGCACGGCCAGCGTCTCTTCCGGCCAGAAGCCGAGCAGCGGCAGCGTGCGCGTTATCAGCTGGCGGTCATACTGCTCGAAAAGCCCGAACTGCCTTACCATCGGCATATACTCGGCCGAAAGCACCTCCTGCTCGCCGTCGAAGATACGGCACATGATTTCCCGATGATGGGTATAGCCATCGCGCATTACCGCCGGCTTTTGGTAGAAGCGCGGGCCGCCGCGTCGCAGCGCCTGTTCAATGAGCGTACGCCACTTAACGTTTCCACGCCCCTTTTCAGGCAGCTTATCGTCATACACCGACCAGCTATTGGCGCCCTGCAAAGAGGCATGGCGGGTCGCCACCTCAGCATTTTCCATCACCTGCTCCTTGGTCTGCCCGCTGCGCCATGCGCAAATGCCAATGTGCAGCATGTCGCTGCTGTCCAACATGCGGGTCGGAGGCAGGGTATCTATGGCCGTCAGAAGCTGGCTGGCGATGCCATCGGCTTCTTTTAACGTGCGGTGGGGCAGCAGGACGGCGAAATCGCTGCGGAAGTAGCGCGCCAGCAGCGCGCCGGGATAGCGCATCACAAAGGTCGAGAGCATATTAATCAGCGTAAAGAGATACTCTTCGGTCGCCGGACGGCCCCAGGTGTCGTGCAGGGTGTCAAAATCCGGCAGGCGAATAATCATGACGACGCCGTAGGCGCCAACCTGCTCCTGGTCCTCAAGCAGCGTCGCCAGCTGATTGTCGAAAAACAGACGGTTGTTGAGTCCGGTTTTGGCATCCTGGGCGGCGAAGGCGCGTATCAGCGTATCCATTCTGCTGCGCTGTTCGCTCGCATTTTGTAAATCAGAAAGCAGCACATCAAGCGCGCTGCTGGCGCGGGTTGGCCACTCAAGCACCGAACCTCTGACTTCTGAACTGCGCTCGCCGTTCAGGATGCGCGTTGCGCGCCTTTCCAGCAGCTCCTGTCCCGCCAGCTGCTTTTTCATCCAGCGAATGGCGAAAAACAGCACCACGATCATAAAGGCGACGGCGAGAGTCAGCGGCACGGTGTTAAACAGGGAATTGTAGTAATTGGACACCGGATCGCGGAAGGTCAGGCTGACGAACATACCGGGGTGCTTCATTAACTCAACCGTCACGCTGCGGTAGCCGTAGTGGTTGCCGGCCGGGTTATAAACCTGCTTTAGCTCATGCTCATAGACGACTTTGTCGCCGAGGCTGAGATGAATTTCCGTGATATCGACAGGGACCATCACCTCATTGAGGCGGGCGAGCAAAATTTGTGGGGAAGAGGTGACCAGCTCGTTATCAATAATGCTGGCAACGGCCAGCACCCGCTGGTTCACTTTTTCATGCGCCGCGTTAAAAAAGCTCAGCGAGCAGCCGACCAGCGTGGCAAAGATCGCAAGGCCAGTCAGTAACGTCATGAAAGCTGAAAGTTTCGTCGTTAATCGCATCCTTGAGTTAACTCCGTATGATGAAAATTGTCGCCTTAAACCGGGCCGGGATTGACGCGGCATTACATAGCAAAAGGCTTTGCCTGGCAAATGCCCGCAGGCGAAATATCGCCGTTTATTGCGAAAAAGGGACGCGACGCGCCAGTTAGCGAGTATAGCCCTCCGCGCGTTTTTTCCCATCGCCGTTCCGCGCAGGACGGGAAGCGGCCTTAAATTTCAATTTTTCGTGACATATTCGCCGGGAAGCAACTTCTCCGTCATGCTTAGGTAAAAGCATACCGGAGACTGCCATGAAGAAGGTTACCGATCTGACCGAAGCGGACGTTACGCCAGAAAACGTTTTTTTGCTCAAGCGCCGCCAGATAATTAAAGCTCTGGGGATCGGCGCGGCGGCGCTGTCCCTTCCGCGTACGGCCGAAGCGGACGTCCTTTCGTGGTTTAAAGGAAACGACCGGCCGCCGGCGCCGGCGGGTAAACCTTTGCAGTTCAGCAAGCCCGCGCAATGGCAGGCAAAGCTGCCCATGACGCCGGAGGATAAGGTTACCGGCTACAATAATTTCTACGAGTTCGGGCTGGATAAAGCCGATCCTGCCGCCAACGCGGGCAGCCTGAAAACCGATCCCTGGCAGGTGAAAATCAGCGGCGAGGTCGCAAAGCCCCTGACGCTCGATCTGGATGATTTGTATAAGCGCTTCCCGCTGGAAGAGCGCATCTACCGCATGCGCTGCGTGGAGGCCTGGTCAATGGTTGTGCCGTGGATTGGCTTCCCCCTTAGCAAGCTGCTGGCGCTTGTCGAACCTACCGGCAACGCGAAGTATGTCGCCTTTGAAACGCTCTATGCGCCCGAACAAATGCCGGGTCAGAAGGATCGCTTTATCGGCGGCGGCCTGAAATATCCTTATGTAGAAGGCCTGCGTCTTGATGAGGCCATGCATCCGCTGACGATGCTGACCGTCGGCGTCTACGGAAAAGCGCTGCCGCCGCAAAATGGCGCGCCGATCCGCCTCACCGTGCCGTGGAAATACGGCTTCAAGGGCATTAAGTCTATCGTCAGCATCAAACTGGTTCGCGACCTGCCGCCGACGACATGGAATATGGCCGCGCCGGACGAGTACGGCTTTTATGCCAACGTGAATCCACACGTCGATCATCCCCGCTGGTCGCAGGCGACGGAAAGATTTATCGGCTCCGGCGGCGTGCTGGATGTAAAACGCCAGCCGACGCTGCTGTTTAACGGCTATGCCGAGCAGGTCGCCTCTTTGTATCGCGGACTGAATCTTAAGGAGAATTTTTAAGTGAGGCTCACAGCGAAACACATTACCTGGCTGAAAGTGATTTTACACCTCGCGGCATTTTTACCTTTTATATGGCTGTTCTATGCCGCAAGCCAGGGGCTGTTCAGCGCGGATCCCGCAAAAGATATTCAGCATTTTACCGGCAGAATGGCGCTGAAATTACTGCTGGCGACGCTGTTGGTCACGCCCCTTGCCCGCTACGCCAGGCAGCCCCTGCTGATTCGTACGCGTCGGCTGCTGGGCCTGTGGTGCTTTGCCTGGGCGACGCTGCATCTGGTCAGCTACTCGTTGCTTGAATTAGGGATCGATAACCTGCGCCTGCTCGGCCAGGAACTGGTGACGCGCCCTTACCTGTCGCTGGGCATTATCAGCTGGCTGGTGCTGCTGGCCCTGGCGGCGACCTCGACGCAAAAAGCGCAGCGTAAGCTCGGCTCGCGCTGGCAAAAACTGCATAACTTCGTCTATCTGGTGGCTATCCTTGCGCCGATTCACTACCTCTGGTCGGTAAAGATTATCTCTCCGCAGCCCTTGCTTTATGCGCTGGGTGCCTTCATTCTCCTCGCTCTGCGCTACAAAAAATTCCGTCAATGGTGGCGGTAATTCTGAAAATGTGAACCCTGCCGCACAAAAATCCCCCTGCCGGCGGGCCTTCAACGTGATATGGGTTGATCATCTTCCCTGATAAGACCAGTATTTAGCTGCCAAATGCTACGAAATCGTTATAATGTGCGACTTTGGTTTTTCCGAGGGGCCATTTTCAGGCTCTGAAGGTGACAACCGGGCAACTTAGGTATATTTTGTAAAATGCCTACAAATTGCGGGAGATGGCAGCACGATGTCGGGTAAATTTCACATTTTGCTTTTGAACGGTCCAAATCTGAATATGCTGGGAACGCGCGAGCCGGATAAGTACGGCAGCCAGACGCTGGCACAGATTGTTAACACGCTTGAAGAAGAAGCGAAAACCCTCAATGTGTCGCTCAGCCACCTGCAGTCGAATGCGGAATATGCGTTAATCGATCGAATTCATCAGGCTAAAGACAACGTGGACTTTATCCTGATCAATCCGGCCGCGTTTACGCATACGAGCGTTGCCCTGCGCGATGCCCTGCTGGCGGTGGAGATCCCGTTTATCGAGATCCACCTCAGCAACGTGCATGCGCGCGAACCGTTCCGCCATCATTCCTATCTTTCTGATAAAGCTGTCGGCGTTATCTGCGGATTAGGCGCTGACGGTTATTTATTTGCACTACAGACGGCGGTAAAACGCCTGTCAAAATCCATCTAAACAAGAGTACGGAACCCACTCATGGATATTCGTAAGATTAAAAAACTGATCGAGCTGGTTGAAGAATCAGGCATCGCTGAACTGGAAATTTCTGAAGGCGAAGAGTCTGTACGCATCAGTCGCTCACCGGCAAACAATGGTTTCCCGATGATGCAACAGGCTTATGCCGCACCAATGTACCAGCCACAGCCGCAACCGGGCCTGTCTAACGCTGTTGCTCCTGCCGCTACGCCGGTTATGGAAGCGCCGGCGGCTGCTGAAGTCAGTGGTCACATCGTACGTTCCCCGATGGTCGGTACTTTCTACCGCACCCCAAGCCCGGATGCGAAAGCATTCGTTGAAGTTGGCCAGAAAGTTAACGTTGGCGACACCCTGTGCATCGTTGAAGCAATGAAAATGATGAACCAGATCGAAGCCGACAAAGCCGGCGTGGTGAAAGCCATCCTGCTTGAAAACGGTCAACCGGTAGAATATGACGAGCCGCTGGTCGTCATCGAGTAACGAGGCGAACATGCTGGATAAAATTGTTATCGCTAACCGTGGCGAGATTGCTCTGCGAATTCTTCGTGCCTGTAAAGAACTGGGTATCAAGACCGTCGCCGTGCACTCAAGCGCGGATCGCGACTTAAAACACGTACTGCTGGCGGATGAGACGGTCTGTATCGGCCCGGCTCCGTCCGTAAAAAGCTATCTGAATATCCCGGCGATCATCTCCGCCGCCGAAATTACCGGCGCGGTGGCGATTCACCCGGGCTACGGCTTCCTGTCTGAAAACGCCAACTTTGCCGAGCAGGTTGAGCGTTCAGGCTTTATTTTCATCGGCCCGCGCGCCGAAACTATTCGCCTGATGGGCGACAAAGTTTCCGCTATCAACGCGATGAAAAAAGCCGGCGTACCTTGCGTACCGGGCTCCGACGGCCCGCTGAATGACGATATGGATAAAAACCGCGCCCATGCGAAACGCATCGGCTATCCGGTGATTATCAAAGCGTCCGGCGGCGGCGGCGGTCGCGGTATGCGCGTGGTGCGCAGCGATGCGGAACTGGAACAATCCATTAATATGACCCGTGCGGAAGCGAAAGCGGCTTTCAACAACGACATGGTCTATATGGAAAAATACCTTGAGAACCCACGCCATATCGAAATTCAGGTACTGGCAGACGGTCAGGGTAACGCCATCTATCTGGCAGAGCGCGACTGCTCGATGCAGCGTCGTCACCAGAAGGTTGTTGAAGAAGCGCCGGCGCCGGGCATCACCCCTGAGCTGCGTCGCTTCATCGGCGAGCGCTGCGCAAAAGCCTGCGTCGATATCAACTATCGCGGGGCGGGCACCTTCGAGTTCCTGTTCGAAAACGGCGAGTTCTATTTCATCGAAATGAACACCCGTATTCAGGTTGAGCATCCGGTAACCGAAATGATCACCGGCGTTGACCTGATTAAAGAACAGCTGCGCATTGCCGCCGGTCAGCCGCTGTCAATCAAGCAGGATGAAGTTCACGTTAAAGGCCACGCGGTGGAATGCCGTATTAACGCCGAAGACCCGAACACCTTCCTGCCGAGCCCGGGTAAAATCACCCGCTTCCACGCGCCGGGCGGTTTTGGCGTGCGTTGGGAATCGCACATTTACGCCGGTTACACCGTGCCGCCGTACTACGATTCCATGATTGGCAAGCTGATCTGCTACGGTGAAACCCGTGAAGTGGCTATCGCCCGTATGAAGAACGCCCTGGCGGAGCTGATCATCGACGGTATTAAAACCAACGTTGAGCTGCAGACCCGCATCATGAACGACGAACATTTCCAGCACGGTGGCACCAACATCCACTATCTGGAGAAAAAGCTGGGTCTTCAGGACTAAGTTTTTCCACCACGTCGCTAAAAAGGCCGCTCCCGCGGCCTTTTCTTTTTTGATCCCCCGCCCGCCGCTATGCGTTACAATCGCCGCTTTCCGCGAACTCAAGGGATAACAATGGACACGCGTTTTGTTCAGGCCCATAAAGAAGCGCGCTGGGCGCTGTGGCTAACCTTGGCCTACCTCGCAGCTTGGTTAGTGGCTGCTTACTTACCTGATAATGAGATCGGCCCGACCGGCCTGCCGCACTGGTTTGAAATGGCCTGCCTGCTGGTGCCCGTGGTCTTTATCGGGCTGTGCTGGCTGATGGTAAAGCTTATCTTCCGTGACATCCCTCTGGAGGATGATCATGCAGCTTGAAGTCGTTTTGCCTCTGGTCGCCTATCTGCTGGTGGTGTTTGGCCTCTCCGTGTACGCCATGCGCAAGCGGAGCACGGGCAATTTCCTTAATGAATACTTCCTGGGCAGCCGTTCAATGGGCGGATTCGTGCTGGCAATGACCCTTACGGCCACCTATATCAGCGCCAGTTCATTTATTGGCGGGCCGGGCGCCGCCTACAAATACGGGCTGGGCTGGGTGCTGCTGGCGATGATCCAGCTTCCCGCCGTCTGGCTGTCGCTGGGCATTTTGGGCAAGAAGTTCGCCATTCTCGCCCGCCGTTATAACGCGGTAACGCTCAATGACATGCTCTACGGACGCTACCAGAGCAGGCTGCTGGTGTGGCTGGCAAGCCTGAGCCTGCTGGTGGCCTTTATCGGCGCGATGACGGTACAGTTCATCGGCGGCGCCCGCCTGCTCGAAACCGCGGCGGGTATCCCTTACGAAACCGGCCTGCTGATCTTCGGCATCAGTATCGCGCTCTACACCGCGTTCGGCGGCTTTCGCGCCAGCGTGTTGAACGACGCCATGCAGGGGCTGGTGATGTTGCTGGGCACCATCCTGCTGCTGGTGGGCGTGATTCACGCCGCAGGAGGGCTGGAAAGCGCGGTGGATAAACTTCAGCATATCGATCCGCAACTGGTTTCCCCGCAGGGCGCTGACCATATTCTCTCGCCTGCCTTTATGACCTCCTTCTGGGTGCTGGTGTGCTTTGGGGTGATTGGGCCTGCCGCATACCGCCGTGCGCTGTATCTCCTATAAGGACAGCAAAGCGGTGCACCGGGGCATTATCCTGGGCACCGTCGTGGTGGCGGTATTGATGCTGGGAATGCACCTGGCGGGGGCGCTGGGCAGGGCCGTGCTGCCAGATTTGCACGTGCCGGATCTGGTGATCCCAACCTTGATGGTGACGGTGCTGCCGCCCGTTGCGGCCGGGATCTTCCTCGCCGCGCCGATGGCCGCCATTATGTCCACCATTAACGCGCAGCTGCTGCAGTCTTCGGCGACGATCGTAAAAGATCTCTATCTCAACATGCGGCCAGAACAGATCCATAACGAGAAACGCCTGAAGCGAATGTCTTCGCTTATCACGCTGATTCTGGGCGCGCTGCTGCTGCTTGCCGCCTGGCGTCCGCCGGAGATGATCATCTGGCTTAACCTGCTCGCTTTTGGTGGCCTGGAAGCCGTCTTCCTCTGGCCGCTGGTGCTGGGCCTGTACTGGGAAAGCGCAAACGCAACGGGCGCGTTAAGCGCGATGATCGTCGGCGGCGTGCTGTATGCCGCGCTGGCAAGCTTTAATATCCAGCTGCTCAGCTTCCACCCGATCGTTCCTTCACTATTATTAAGCCTGCTGGCCTTCATCATCGGCAACCGTTTCGGCCACAGGGTGCCGGAGCCAGCGCTTGTTTCATCTACTGATAAATAAAGAGTTTCGCCATGCCATGGATTCAACTGAAGATTAATACCACCGGCGCCAACGCTGAAGAGCTCGGCGATGCCCTGATTGAAAGCGGATCGGTGTCCGTTACCTTTCAGGACACGCACGACACGCCGGTATTTGAACCCCTGCCGGGTGAGACTCGCCTGTGGGGCGATACCGATGTCATCGGCCTGTTTGACGCAGAAGCCGATATGCAAGAGGTGGTGGCCATTTTAGAAGGCCACCCGCTGCTCGGCCAGGGCTTCCGTCATAAAATCGAGCAGCTCGAAGACAAAGACTGGGAGCGGGAGTGGATGGATAACTTCCACCCCATGCGTTTCGGCCAGCGTTTATGGATTTGCCCAAGCTGGCGCGACGTGCCTGACGTAAACGCCGTGAACGTGATGCTCGACCCGGGCCTGGCGTTCGGCACCGGCACGCATCCCACCACTTCTCTTTGTCTCGAATGGCTGGACGGCCTGGATCTGGCAGGCAAAACCGTTATCGATTTCGGCTGCGGCTCCGGCATTCTGGCCATTGCGGCGCTTAAGCTTGGCGCGGCGAAAGCGATCGGCATCGATATCGATCCCCAGGCCATTCAGGCCAGCCGCGATAATGCCCAGCGCAACGGCGTTTCCGAGCGCCTGGAGCTTTATCTGCCGCAGGATCAGCCAGAAGCCATGAGCGCCGATGTGGTGGTCGCTAACATCCTCGCAGGCCCTTTGCGTGAGCTGGCGCCGTTAATCAGCGTGCTGCCGGTGCAGGGCGGTTTGCTGGGTCTTTCCGGCGTGCTGGCAAGCCAGGCGGAAGGCGTGTGCGAAGCCTATGCCGATAAGTTCACGCTCGACCCGGTGGCTGAAAAAGAAGAGTGGTGTCGTATCACAGGCAGCAAACGCTAAAATTCCGGGGGCGGTTACGCGCCCCCTGCAGCAAAAGCCTTTTTCACGGGTTGTTTTACCACGCAGCCGCGCCTGCAACAGCACACTTATCAGACAACGTTTCCGGCAGTAAAATGAGACCTTGCTCGCATAAAAACACCGAAACAGCGCAAGAATCCAGCAGTTTATCTGGCAACAACCGCTTTAATATCGGTGAGTTATTGATGATTTTCAGCAAAATTTAAAAGAGCACAAATCAATCAAAATTATTTAAGTGTTTGATAATGAATATAAATAAAATCAATAACCGCTACAGCTTGAGGATTCATTGATCTACAACAGCGGATTGCTCAAAGTTTGTCCTTTCATCTCTGGTAAAAAATGCGTAATATACGCCGCCTTGCAGGTACAGTATGGTCATTTCTTAACTCATGCGCATCGGACACCACCAGCTCAGAAATCGCCTTATCGCAGCACCTATGGCTGGCATTACCGACAGACCGTTCAGAACGCTGTGTTATGAGATGGGAGCAGGTTTAACCGTTTCCGAGATGATGTCTTCTAACCCGGAAGTCTGGGCGAGCGACAAATCCCGTTTACGGATGGTGCATGTCGATGAGCCGGGTATCCGCACCGTGCAGATTGCCGGAAGCGATCCCGAAGAAATGGCACAAGCCGCACGCATTAACGTGGCTAATGGCGCTCAGATTATTGATATCAATATGGGTTGCCCGGCGAAGAAAGTGAATCGCAAACTGGCAGGTTCAGCCCTTCTGCAGTACCCGAGTCTGGTGAAGTCTATCGTGACGACGGTGGTGAAGGCAGTGGACGTTCCTGTGACGTTAAAGATTCGCACTGGCTGGGACACGGCGCACCGTAACTGTGTAGAGATTGCCCAACTGGCTGAAGACTGTGGCATTCAGGCCCTGACAATTCATGGACGCACCCGCGCCTGTTTATTCCAGGGAAACGCTGAGTACGACAGCATTCGGGCAGTTAAGCAGAAAGTTTCCATTCCGATTATCGCGAATGGCGACATTACTGACCCGCTTAAAGCCAGAGCTGTGCTCGACTATACGGGGGCTGATGCCCTGATGATAGGACGCGCAGCTCAGGGAAGACCCTGGATCTTTCGGGAAATCCAGCACTATCTGGACACCGGAGAGCTGCTTCCACCCTTACCTCTGGTAGAGGTGAAGCGCTTACTTTGCGCGCACGTTCGGGAACTCCATGACTTTTATGGTCAGGTAAAGGGATACCGAATCGCACGCAAACACGTATCCTGGTATCTCCAGGAACACGCTCCGGATGACCAGTTTCGGCGCACATTCAACGCCATTGAAGACACAAGCGAACAGCTTGAGGCGTTGGAGGCATACTTCGAAAATTTTGCGTAAACAGAAATAAAGAGCTGACAGAACTATGTTCGAACAACGCGTAAATTCTGACGTACTGACCGTTTCTACCGTTAACTCTCAGGACCAGGTTACCCAAAAACCCCTGCGTGACTCTGTGAAACAGGCACTGAAGAACTATTTTGCTCAACTGAATGGTCAAGATGTAAACGATCTGTATGAGCTGGTACTGGCTGAAGTAGAGCAGCCATTGTTGGACATGGTGATGCAATACACCCGTGGCAACCAAACCCGTGCTGCTCTGATGATGGGCATCAACCGTGGTACGCTGCGCAAAAAGCTGAAAAAATACGGCATGAACTGATACTAATCAGTTAGGTTGCTGTTTAAGAAGGCGCTACTCGGCATGGGGAAGCGCCTTTTTTATCTTCTGCCATCGCCCCGGCCTCCATTTTTTCTCCTCAGTTTTTCGCTGTAATGCGCTTTTCTCCACTTTGTTTACACTGCACATGAATTGCAATTATTCCCTGCTCCTTACGCGGTTATGGCGGTGATAAAATCAGCACATTCATATCGGGGTGAATACCGTGAAGACTCAGCGTTGTTAGATCGCCAATGAAAGTATCCCTGCCCCTGTGTTTGTATTAATGAGGTTGAAAATGAAAAAGCTTATTGCCGCTGCTGTGCTTTCCACCCTGCTAGCCGGCTGTGCTACCAACTCGCCTTGCGTACCGGTCTATGATGACCAGGGCCGTCTGGTGCATACCAATACCTGTATGAAAGGCACGACTCAGGATAACTGGGAAACAGCCGGCGCTATCGCCGGCGGCGCTGCCGCTCTTGCAGGCCTGACGCTGGGCATCGTTGCACTGACTAAATGATTCTGCAGTAACATGAAAAAGCGCGGGTCTTTACCCGCGCTTTTTGTTGCTTTGCCTTATTGAGGTGCAACTTTTTAATACGGCGTGAAATTTTAGCGCCATCAGCGATCGACGCTAATAATGAAACGTGAAACTAATCACTCAAAATCACGTCAGTTTATTCAATTGCATTTCACAGCGTGATAATTCTCACATCCCGGCGCAGTTCCTGTCCCTGCTACTATTAACGTCTGCAATCAGTTCCTTTCCCCCGATCAAATTCTGAAACTTTTTTGCTCTGAAATGTGGCACAGGTTTCAATTTTGCACCGTCAAAGGGCGTTGTGCGCATATTTTCCTGTCTACACTCAGCTTACCGCGGCGAACGTACACGCAATACGCCCGTCGCAAACCTGGCATTCCCTTTGCTTTAGAAAGACTGGCAGTTGCCACAGATTGAAAACGGCGCCTCAGGGGAGCCACAAATATAACGATAATTTCGCCACACAGGATGCATTATGAAAAAGATGATGATCGCCACTCTGGTTGCAGCCGGCTCGTTGTTAGCCCTTGCAAATCAGGCTCATGCCGGTACCTCGCTTGATGCCGTGAAAAAGAAAGGTTTTGTGCAATGCGGCATCAGCGACGGCCTGCCGGGCTTCTCGTATGCCGATGCGAACGGCAAATTTACCGGTATTGATGTGGACGTTTGCCGTGGCGTCGCCGCCGCGGTATTTGGAGACGCTTCTAAAGTTAAATACACGCCGCTGACCGCCAAAGAGCGCTTCACCGCCCTGCAGTCAGGCGAAGTCGACATCCTTTCCCGTAATACCACCTGGACCTCTTCGCGCGACGCGGGCATGGGGATGATCTTCACCGGTGTAACCTACTATGACGGCATCGGTTTCCTTACGCACAATAAAGCGGACCTGAAGAGCGCCAAAGAGCTGGATGGCGCAACGGTTTGCATCCAGGCCGGTACCGATACCGAGCTGAACGTAGCGGACTACTTCAAAGCCAATAACATGAAGTACACGCCGGTAACGTTTGACCGTTCCGATGAATCAGCGAAAGCGCTGGAGTCCGGCCGTTGCGATACCCTCGCCTCTGACCAGTCCCAGCTGTACGCGCTGCGTATCAAGCTGAGCAACCCGGCTGAATGGATAGTGCTGCCGGAAGTGATTTCTAAAGAGCCGCTGGGGCCGGTCGTTCGCCGTGGTGACGAAGACTGGTTCGCCATCGTGCGCTGGACGCTGTTCGCCATGCTGAACGCCGAAGAGATGGGCGTGGACTCTAAAAACGTCGACCAGATGGCGGCTAACCCGACAACCCCGGATATGGCGCATCTGTTAGGCAAAGAGGGCGACTTCGGCAAGGATTTGAAGCTCGACAATAAATGGGCTTACAACATCGTGAAGCAGGTCGGTAACTACGCCGAAATTTTCGAGCACAACGTTGGTTCCGAAAGCCCGCTGAAAATCAAACGCGGCCAGAACAACCTGTGGAACAAAGGCGGCATCCAGTACGCTCCGCCAGTTCGCTAAGCGAAACGTCAGGAATGGGCGCTGCATAAGCAGTGCCCAGGGTTAGAGTTTCTGTTACTGAGGTTTGCTTATGCTCCAACGCCGCCCAACCGTAAAAGGAGACCTCTCCTTTTCTAATCCCGCGGTTCGTGCCTGGCTGTTTCAGATTATCGCCGTCGCCATCGTTGTTGGCATCGCCGCTTACCTGATACACAACACCGTCACTAACCTTAATAATCGTGGCATTACCTCAGGTTTTGCGTTTCTCGACCGCGCCGCCGGCTTCGGCATCGTCCAGCACCTCATTGACTATGAGCAGGGCGACACCTACGGCCGGGTGTTTGTCGTCGGGTTGCTAAATACCCTGCTGGTATCCGCGTTATGTATCGTGTTTGCCTCCTTTATCGGGTTCTTTCTGGGCCTTGCCCGCCTGTCAGAAAACTGGCTGTTACGCAAACTGTCGACCATCTACATTGAGACATTCCGCAACATCCCGCCGCTGCTGCAAATCTTCTTCTGGTACTTTGCCGTACTGCGCAATCTGCCCGGCCCCCGGCAGGCGGTAAACGCATTCGATCTGCTCTTTCTGAGCAACCGCGGTTTATATATCCCTTCGCCGCAGATGGGGGAAGGCGCGCTGGCCTTCATCATTGCGATAGCCGCCGCGCTGGTCGTTTCCGCCGGCCTGTTTCGCTATAACAAAATGCATCAGATGAAAACCGGACAGCTGCGCCGCACGTGGCCCGTGGCTTTGGGTTTACTGATTTTGCTGCCGGCAATAGCGCAGTGGATTTTCGGCGCGGCCCTGCACTGGGACGTGCCTGCCCTGCGCGGCTTTAACTTCCGCGGCGGGATGGTTCTGATTCCGGAGCTTGCGGCTTTAACGCTGGCCCTTTCGGTTTATACCTCCGCTTTTATCGCGGAGATTATCCGCTCCGGTATACAGTCGGTCCCGCACGGCCAGCATGAAGCCGCCCGTTCCCTTGCGCTGCCAAATACGGTGACGTTACGCCAGGTCATTATTCCCCAGGCGCTGCGGGTCATTATTCCGCCGCTGACCAGCCAGTACCTCAACATAGTGAAGAACTCCTCTCTGGCGGCCGCTATCGGCTATCCGGATATGGTGTCGCTGTTTGCGGGAACCGTGCTAAACCAGACCGGGCAGGCCATCGAAACCATCGCCATTACGATGTCGGTTTATCTGATTATCAGCCTGACCATCTCGCTGCTGATGAATATTTATAACCGCCGCATAGCCCTGATCGAGCGCTAAGGACCCACGATGACGAAAGCATTAACCTCCCATCAGGCGCCCCCTAAAGCCGTTCGTACGGGTGCGCTGCAGTGGGCTCGTAAAAATCTGTTTTCCAGCTGGTCCAACGGTCTGCTGACAATATTCTGTTTATGGATGATGTGGGAACTCATTCCGCCGTTGCTTAACTGGGCGCTTTTCCAGGCCAACTGGACGGGCGAAACGCGTGCGGACTGCACCAAAGAGGGAGCCTGCTGGGTGTTTATTCACGCCCGTTTCGGCCAGTTTATGTATGGGCTTTACCCGCATGACCAACGCTGGCGCATCAACCTTGCGCTGATTATCGGCCTGCTCTCGATAGTACCTATGTTCTGGAATGCTATGCCGCGCCGCGGGCGCTATATCGCGGCCTGGGCGGTTGTTTATCCGCTGGTAGTCTGGTGGCTGATGTACGGAGGCTTTCTGGGGCTTGAGCGGGTGGAGACTCGCCAGTGGGGCGGGCTGACGTTAACGCTGATCATCGCCTCGGTCGGCATCGCCGGCGCTTTGCCGCTGGGCATTTTACTGGCCCTTGGGCGCCGCTCAACCATGCCGGTGGTGAGGATCCTGTCGGTCATATTTATTGAGTTCTGGCGTGGCGTTCCGCTGATAACCGTGCTGTTCATGTCGTCGGTCATGCTGCCGCTGTTTCTTTCTGAAGGAACCAGCATCGATAAGCTGATCCGCGCCCTGGTGGGGGTCATCCTCTTCCAGTCGGCTTACGTTGCCGAAGTTGTTCGCGGCGGCCTGCAGGCCCTGCCTAAAGGCCAATACGAGGCGGCGGAGTCGCTGGCGCTGGGATACTGGAAAACCCAGGGGCTGGTTATTCTGCCTCAGGCGCTAAAACTGGTTATCCCGGGCCTGGTCAATACCATTATTGCGCTGTTTAAAGATACCAGCCTGGTGATCATTATCGGCCTGTTCGATCTGTTTAGCAGCGTGCAGCAGGCGACGGTGGATCCCGCCTGGCTGGGAATGTCCACGGAAGGCTATGTCTTTGCCGCCCTGATCTACTGGGCTTTTTGTTTCAGCATGTCGCGCTACAGCCAGCATCTGGAAAAGCGCTTTAACACCGGGCGAGCACCGCACTGAGGATAAAAATGAGTCAAGTTACTATGCAACCTGCTGAGGCAATGATCCTGCTCGAAGACGTGAATAAATGGTTCGGGCAGTTTCACGTGCTAAAAGATATTAATTTACAGGTGAAGCAGGGCGAACGTATCGTGCTCTGCGGGCCGTCAGGGTCCGGAAAATCAACCACCATTCGCTGTATCAACCATCTTGAAGAGCATCAAAAGGGCCGCATTATCGTTGATGGAACAGAGCTGAATGATGACTTACGCAATATAGAAAAAGTGCGCACCGAGGTAGGAATGGTGTTCCAGCATTTTAACCTTTTCCCCCATCTGACCGTGCTGCAGAACTGCACGCTGGCGCCAATCTGGGTGAAAAAGATGCCGAAGAAAGAGGCCGAAGCGCTCGGTATGCACTATCTGGAGCGGGTGCGGATCGCTGAACACGCTCATAAATTCCCCGGGCAAATCTCCGGCGGACAGCAGCAACGCGTGGCGATTGCCCGCTCGTTGTGTATGAAGCCTAAAATCATGCTGTTTGACGAGCCCACTTCCGCGCTCGATCCGGAGATGGTAAAGGAAGTGCTGGACACCATGATTGGCCTTGCCCAGTCAGGAATGACAATGCTGTGCGTAACGCATGAAATGGGCTTCGCAAGAACGGTGGCCGACAGGGTTATCTTTATGGATCGAGGAGAAATCGTCGAGCAGGCGCCGCCGGATGAATTCTTTGCCCATCCCAAGTCAGAACGTACCCGCGCATTCCTCTCGCAGGTTATCCACTGATATGCAAAGGCCGCCTTCGCGGTCTTTTTTAGTATGCTGCAAAACAAAAAGGCCATCCTTGCGGATGGCCTTTTTGTTGATTTGGAGCCTGGCAGTTCCCTACTCTCGCATGGGGAGACCCCACACTACCATCGGCGCTACGGCGTTTCACTTCTGAGTTCGGCATGGGGTCAGGTGGGACCACCGCGCTGTTGCCGCCAGGCAAATTCTTTATTAAATCGACGAGCTTTAACTTAAAAAGTGGTGCTGATACCCAGAGTCGAACTGGGGACCTCACCCTTACCAAGGGTGCGCTCTACCAACTGAGCCATATCAGCACGCTAATTCTTAACAGCCTGCTTTAAAAGCAAACTTTACTAATTTGGAGCCTGGCAGTTCCCTACTCTCGCATGGGGAGACCCCACACTACCATCGGCGCTACGGCGTTTCACTTCTGAGTTCGGCATGGGGTCAGGTGGGACCACCGCGCTGTTGCCGCCAGGCATATTCTGTTCTCCGGCCGTCACTGCTCATGACCACCGGCTTAAAATCTCGGTTCAGGCTGAAAATCAAATTATTCTGTCTCTCACAAAACACCTTCGGTGTTGTAAGGTTAAGCCTCACGGATCATTAGTACTGGTTAGCTCAATGCATCGCTGCACTTACACACCCAGCCTATCAACGTCGTCGTCTTCAACGTTCCTTCAGGAGACTTGAAGTCTCAGGGAGAATTCATCTCGGGGCAAGTTTCGCGCTTAGATGCTTTCAGCGCTTATCTCTTCCGCATTTAGCTACCGGGCAGTGCCATTGGCATGACAACCCGAACACCAGTGATGCGTCCACTCCGGTCCTCTCGTACTAGGAGCAGCCCCCCTCAATTCTCCAGCGCCCACGGCAGATAGGGACCGAACTGTCTCACGACGTTCTAAACCCAGCTCGCGTACCACTTTAAATGGCGAACAGCCATACCCTTGGGACCTACTTCAGCCCCAGGATGTGATGAGCCGACATCGAGGTGCCAAACACCGCCGTCGATATGAACTCTTGGGCGGTATCAGCCTGTTATCCCCGGAGTACCTTTTATCCGTTGAGCGATGGCCCTTCCATTCAGAACCACCGGATCACTAAGACCTGCTTTCGCACCTGCTCGAGCCGTCACTCTCGCAGTCAAGCTAGCTTATGCCTTTGCACTAACCTCACGATGTCCGACCGTGATTAGCTAACCTTCGTGCTCCTCCGTTACGCTTTAGGAGGAGACCGCCCCAGTCAAACTACCCACCAGACACTGTCCGCAACCCGGATTACGGGTCTACGTTAGAACACCAGCCATTAAAGGGTGGTATTTCAAGGTTGGCTCCACGCAGACTGGCGTCCACGCTTCAAAGCCTCCCACCTATCCTACACATCAAGGACCAGTGTTCAGTGTCAAGCTATAGTAAAGGTTCACGGGGTCTTTCCGTCTTGCCGCGGGTACACTGCATCTTCACAGCGAGTTCAATTTCACTGAGTCTCGGGTGGAGACAGCCTGGCCATCATTACGCCATTCGTGCAGGTCGGAACTTACCCGACAAGGAATTTCGCTACCTTAGGACCGTTATAGTTACGGCCGCCGTTTACCGGGGCTTCGATCAAGAGCTTCGCCTTGCGGCTGACCCCATCAATTAACCTTCCGGCACCGGGCAGGCGTCACACCGTATACGTCCACTTTCGTGTTTGCACAGTGCTGTGTTTTTAATAAACAGTTGCAGCCAGCTGGTATCTTCGACTGGCTTCAGCTCCATCCGCAAGGGACTTCACCTACGCGCCAGCGTGCCTTCTCCCGAAGTTACGGCACCATTTTGCCTAGTTCCTTCACCCGAGTTCTCTCAAGCGCCTTGGTATTCTCTACCTGACCACCTGTGTCGGTTTGGGGTACGATTCTGTGTTACCTGATGCTTAGAGGCTTTTCCTGGAAGCAGGGCATTTGTCACTTCAGCACCGTAGTGCCTCGTCATCACGCCTCAGCCTTAAAGTGTTCCGGATTTGCCTGGAACACAAGCCTGCACGCTTAAACCGGGACAACCGTCGCCCGGCCAACATAGCCTTCTCCGTCCCCCCTTCGCAGTAACACCGAGTACAGGAATATTAACCTGTTTCCCATCGACTACGCCTTTCGGCCTCGCCTTAGGGGTCGACTCACCCTGCCCCGATTAACGTTGGACAGGAACCCTTGGTCTTCCGGCGAGCGGGCTTTTCACCCGCTTTATCGTTACTTATGTCAGCATTCGCACTTCTGATACCTCCAGCAGACCTCACAGTCCACCTTCAACGGCTTACAGAACGCTCCCCTACCCAACAACACATAGTGTCGCTGCCGCAGCTTCGGTGCATGGTTTAGCCCCGTTACATCTTCCGCGCAGGCCGACTCGACCAGTGAGCTATTACGCTTTCTTTAAATGATGGCTGCTTCTAAGCCAACATCCTGGCTGTCTGTGCCTTCCCACATCGTTTCCCACTTAACCATGACTTTGGGACCTTAGCTGGCGGTCTGGGTTGTTTCCCTCTTCACGACGGACGTTAGCACCCGCCGTGTGTCTCCCGTGATAACATTCTCCGGTATTCGCAGTTTGCATCGGGTTGGTAAGCCGGGATGGCCCCCTAGCCGAAACAGTGCTCTACCCCCGGAGATGAATTCACGAGGCGCTACCTAAATAG
Source organism: Dryocola mayonis (assembly GCF_051307045.1). NCBI lineage: Bacteria > Pseudomonadati > Pseudomonadota > Gammaproteobacteria > Enterobacterales > Enterobacteriaceae > Dryocola > Dryocola mayonis. Next base: position 411,565 of record NZ_CP150452.1, on the reverse strand, counting down.
CTTTCGGGGAGAACCAGCTATCTCCCGGTTTGATTGGCCTTTCACCCCCAGCCACAGGTCATCCGCTAATTTTTCAACATTAGTCGGTTCGGTCCTCCAGTTAGTGTTACCCAACCTTCAACCTGCCCATGGCTAGATCACCGGGTTTCGGGTCTATACCCTGCAACTTAACGCCCAGTTAAGACTCGGTTTCCCTGCGGCTCCCCTATACGGTTAACCTTGCTACAGAATATAAGTCGCTGACCCATTATACAAAAGGTACGCAGTCACCCCATAAAGAGGCTCCCACTGCTTGTACGTACACGGTTTCAGGTTCTGTTTCACTCCCCTCGCCGGGGTTCTTTTCGCCTTTCCCTCACGGTACTGGTTCACTATCGGTCAGTCAGGAGTATTTAGCCTTGGAGGATGGTCCCCCCATATTCAGACAGGATACCACGTGTCCCGCCCTACTCGTCGAACTCACAGAAGGTGTGCCTTTGTGTACGGGAGTATCACCCTGTACCCTGCGACTTTCCAGACGCTTCCACTGACACACAAACTGATGCTGGTTCTGGGCTGCTCCCCGTTCGCTCGCCGCTACTGGGGGAATCTCGGTTGATTTCTTTTCCTCGGGGTACTTAGATGTTTCAGTTCCCCCGGTTCGCTTCGTTAAGTTATGTATTGGCTTAACGATAGTGCAACGGATTGCACTGGGTTTCCCCATTCGGAAATCGCCGGTTATAACGGTTCATATCACCTTACCGGCGCTTATCGCAGATTAGCACGTCCTTCATCGCCTCTGACTGCCAGGGCATCCACCGTGTACGCTTAGTCGCTTAACCTCACAACCCGAAGATGTTTCACTTCAGATTATGAAAATTTGAGAGACTCGAACATATCGTAAACCCATTCTTTATTACGGAAGAATGAGACGACATGTCGTTTCAATTTTCAGCTTGTTCCGGATTTTTAAAGAGCAAATATCTCAAACGTGATTCCTGAGAATCAGTTTTGAGATACCGTTGAGCATGAAATGATGGTGGAGCTAAGCGGGATCGAACCGCTGACCTCCTGCGTGCAAGGCAGGCGCTCTCCCAGCTGAGCTATAGCCCCATCGATTTCGTAAAACCTTTGATTTACCGAAAATTGTTCGCTGGTCAAGGCGCAGCGTCACGAAGCATATTTTGATATGCGAGTGATGCTGTAACGCAGGATAGCGGAGAATTTGGTAGGCCTGAGTGGACTTGAACCACCGACCTCACCCTTATCAGGGGTGCGCTCTAACCACCTGAGCTACAAGCCTATAAGGTTTTACTGCTCGTTTTCTATCAGACAATCTGTGTGAGCACTGCGCGGGTTGTATCTTTAAGGTAAGGAGGTGATCCAACCGCAGGTTCCCCTACGGTTACCTTGTTACGACTTCACCCCAGTCATGAATCACAAAGTGGTAAGCGCCCTCCCGAAGGTTAAGCTACCTACTTCTTTTGCAACCCACTCCCATGGTGTGACGGGCGGTGTGTACAAGGCCCGGGAACGTATTCACCGTGGCATTCTGATCCACGATTACTAGCGATTCCGACTTCACGGAGTCGAGTTGCAGACTCCGATCCGGACTACGACGCACTTTATGAGGTCCGCTTGCTCTCGCGAGGTCGCTTCTCTTTGTATGCGCCATTGTAGCACGTGTGTAGCCCTACTCGTAAGGGCCATGATGACTTGACGTCATCCCCACCTTCCTCCAGTTTATCACTGGCAGTCTCCTTTGAGTTCCCGGCCTAACCGCTGGCAACAAAGGATAAGGGTTGCGCTCGTTGCGGGACTTAACCCAACATTTCACAACACGAGCTGACGACAGCCATGCAGCACCTGTCTCAGAGTTCCCGAAGGCACCAGTCCATCTCTGGAAAGTTCTCTGGATGTCAAGAGTAGGTAAGGTTCTTCGCGTTGCATCGAATTAAACCACATGCTCCACCGCTTGTGCGGGCCCCCGTCAATTCATTTGAGTTTTAACCTTGCGGCCGTACTCCCCAGGCGGTCGACTTAACGCGTTAGCTCCGGAAGCCACTCCTCAAGGGAACAACCTCCAAGTCGACATCGTTTACGGCGTGGACTACCAGGGTATCTAATCCTGTTTGCTCCCCACGCTTTCGCACCTGAGCGTCAGTCTTTGTCCAGGGGGCCGCCTTCGCCACCGGTATTCCTCCAGATCTCTACGCATTTCACCGCTACACCTGGAATTCTACCCCCCTCTACAAGACTCTAGCCTGCCAGTTTCGAATGCAGTTCCCAGGTTGAGCCCGGGGATTTCACATCCGACTTGACAGACCGCCTGCGTGCGCTTTACGCCCAGTAATTCCGATTAACGCTTGCACCCTCCGTATTACCGCGGCTGCTGGCACGGAGTTAGCCGGTGCTTCTTCTGCGAGTAACGTCAATTGCTGAGGTTATTAACCTCAACACCTTCCTCCTCGCTGAAAGTACTTTACAACCCGAAGGCCTTCTTCATACACGCGGCATGGCTGCATCAGGCTTGCGCCCATTGTGCAATATTCCCCACTGCTGCCTCCCGTAGGAGTCTGGACCGTGTCTCAGTTCCAGTGTGGCTGGTCATCCTCTCAGACCAGCTAGGGATCGTCGCCTTGGTGAGCCGTTACCCCACCAACAAGCTAATCCCATCTGGGCACATCTGATGGCAAGAGGCCCGAAGGTCCCCCTCTTTGGTCTTGCGACGTTATGCGGTATTAGCTACCGTTTCCAGTAGTTATCCCCCGCCATCAGGCAGTTTCCCAGACATTACTCACCCGTCCGCCACTCGTCGGCAAAGAAGCAAGCTTCTTCCCGCTACCGTTCGACTTGCATGTGTTAGGCCTGCCGCCAGCGTTCAATCTGAGCCATGATCAAACTCTTCAATTAAAAGCTTGATGTGCTTCAACACGTGAAGCGGTGCTCAAAGATTACATTCACATAATTCACTAATGAATTACTGTCTGGTCACTCTTCAAGGCTTGATATTTTTTTGCACCCGGAGGTGCTGAGATATCAATCCTGCGAGTGCCCACACAGATTGTCTGATAAATTGTTAAAGAGCGGTGCAATCAGCGGCGAAGCCTGCTGTTGCGAGGTGGCGTATATTACGCTTTCCTCTTTCAGAGTCAACCCTGAAATTCAGGATTTTTTCTCTTTATCGAAGCGGCTGTTTGTGTGAAGTGATTCACATCCGCCGTGTCGATGGAGGCGCATTATAGGGATCCCGTTTTTTTGCACAAGCATTTTTTCGATCTTTTCTCTCAAGTGTTTAGTTTTCACCCTTTTCGATGAGATCTTGCCCGATCCGCCCCTTTTATAGCGCTTTACCCGCTTGCCAATGCTCAAAAAAGCAGCCAGAGTTTATCTATCCACTGAATTTCCCGAGGTTGTTATGTCCGCTGTATTACGTTCATTTCAGAAAATTTCGCCCAAAATCGGCCAGCGCGTGATGTTGGATCCTTCCAGCGTGGTGATTGGCGACGTGCATCTTGCCGATGACGTCAGCATCTGGCCCTTGGTGGCGATACGCGGCGACGTGAACTATGTCACCATCGGCGCAAGGTCCAACATTCAGGACGGCTGCGTTTTGCACGTCACCCATAAGTCGTCTTATAACCCTGATGGGAACCCGCTCATCGTTGGCGAAGACGTTACCGTCGGCCACAAGGCGATGCTGCACGGCTGCACTATAGGGAATCGTGTTCTGGTCGGCATGGGAGCGATTTTGCTTGATGGCGTAGTAGTAGAAGACGACGTCATGATCGGAGCCGGCAGCCTGGTTCCCCAGAACAAGCGTCTGGAAAGCGGCTTTTTATATCTGGGCAGCCCGGTGAAGCAGATTCGGCCTTTGAAGGAAGCGGAGCTTGAGGGTCTGAAATACTCCGCTAATAACTACGTGCGCTGGAAAGACGACTATCTGGCTCAGGACAGCCAGTACCAGCCCTGATCGTCTTCCTGCTCATCAAGGATCAGGGCATGCGCTTCTTCTTCCAGATCCCACCGGTGCGTGCGGAACAGCGCAAGCCATTCCTGAGCGCTGTCGCCGCCGTAGCGGCTGGCGACAGCCTCGCCTGAAATTGCACAGGTCATCTGAAAGCCATTAACCAACGCCGGAAAGCAGACGGCATTGCGTCGCTCATCCCACTCTTCCCGATCGGGGAACTGGATCGCCTGATTCACGCCGCCATTTCCTGCTTGAGCTTTTCGATTACCGGCGCGACTTCAGGCAGGACTCCATGCCACAGCAGGAAAGCATGCGCCGCCTGGCCCACCAGCATCCCCAGCCCGTCTGCATAATATTGAACGCCGTGCTGCGCGCTCCACTTCAGGAAAGGGGTAAGCCCCTTCTCATAGAACATATCGTAGCAGCGTACATTATGCGAAAGCACGGACGCGGGGATCGCCGGAATAGCGCCCTCCACGCCGCTTGATGTCGCATTGACGATGAGATCAAATTCGCGTCCATCCAGCTTTTGCTGCTCAACAGCCTGGACGCTGCCGGTGTGGCTGAACAGTTTTGCCAGCTCTTCCGCCCGGGCACAGGTACGGTTGGTAATTGTCACCGCGCAGTCCAGGGAAAGAAGCGGAAGCAAAACGCCGCGGGCCGCGCCGCCTGCGCCCAGTAAAAGAATGCGATCGCCAGGTTTAATAAGCGACAGGCGTTGCAGATCGCTTAATAAGCCGATGCCGTCCGTGTTATCTCCCAACAGCCGCCCGTCTTCCAGACGCTTTAAGGTGTTGACCGCGCCCGCCAGAGCGGCGCGTTCAGTAAGCTCGTCAGCCCGGGCAAACGCCTGTTCTTTAAAGGGCATGGTGATGTTCGCCCCTTTCCCGCCGGCGTTAAAGAACGATTCGAGAGTTTCCAGAAACGCATCCACAGGCGCAAGGATCCGGCCATAGGGATGATCGATATGTCGTTGCTCAGCAAACAGCTTATGAATCTGCGGCGATTTGCTGTGTTGAATCGGGTTACCAAAAACGGCGAAAGTGTCCATCATTTTACCCCTGGCGGAAGAGCTCGCCGGTTAAGGCATCGCGAATTTCAGAAGGATTCTGGCGCCCGCCGGTTTCGCCATGCAGCACCGGAAAATCATCGCCAAACTGCGCCAGCACTTCTGCAGCGGTGCGGCATGGAGGCAGACCGGACAGGTTGGCGCTCGTTGAAACAAGCGGCTTGCCGTATTCCTGGCAGAGCGCTTTTACCAGCGGATGGTCCGTCACCCTGACGGCCAGAGAATCAAAACGGCCGGTAAGCCAGCGCGGCGTGGAAGGCAGCGCCGGGAAGACGAACGTGACCGGCCCGGGCCAGCGGGAGAATACAGCCTCACGCTGAGCGGCGGTCAACGCCTGCTCGTCAATATAAGGCCTGAGCTGTTCAAAACTTGCCGCAATCAGGATAAGGCCTTTCTCTACCGGGCGCTGTTTTAAGGTAAGCAAACGGGAAACCGCAAGCTCGCAGTCAGGGTCGCAGCCGACGCCGAAAACGGCTTCGGTTGGATAAGCGATGACATTTTTATTTTTCAGGGCGGCGACGATTTCCGCAAGCTGCCCCTGTTGCAGGTTATTATTCACAATCTTATTCCGCCGTGACCGGCTTTCCACATTGTTTACTGGCGCACAGACGTTTAACTCCCTGCGCCGTTTTCTTTTCGATTAATAACGGATAGTGGCATTCAGGACAAACGCCGGCGATGGGTTTGAAATTGATGACGAACTGGCAGTCGGGGTAGCGGTCGCATGACCAAAATGTTTTGCCATAGCGCGAGCGGCGCTGCACCAGCTGACCCTGTGCGCATTGTGGACAGGTTATCGCCGTTTCGTCCGGCTTATCAATAACTTCCGTATGTTCACATTCAGGATAGTTACTGCAGGCGATAAACATGCCGAAACGCCCCTGGCGCAGAACAAGCGTCGAGCGGCATTCGGGGCACTGCTGCCCTTCGAGCACTTTAACCACGTGCCCGTCTGACTGGCCTTTTAAAGGGCGCACATAATCGCATTCCGGGTAATGTGAACAGCCAAGAAAAGGACCGTTTTTACCGGAACGAATGACTAACTCTGCCCCGCATTGGGGGCAGGGTTCATTTTTAGGCACCGTGAAGAGTGCTGATTTGGTCATAACGTCTCATGCTGCACAAAAATTTAATGCAGCATACCTTCATTTACTTCGAAGAGTAATTCTTCCATTTGCTGATAGGCATTTTCGCAACCGGGAATATTGAACAGCACCATCAATACCACCCATTTTAAGTCTTCCAGCTCAAACTCGGCGGTATCGAGCGCCAGCACGCGTTCAATCACCATTTCACGGGTTTCGAGGTTCAACACCTGAATCTGCTCAAGGAACAGTAAAAATCCCCGACAGCTGGCATCCAGACGCAGGCTTTCTTCTTCCGTATAGATGCGCATGGAAAGTGGATCGGCGGCTAACTGCATCGGCTCGGTGAGCCCTTCCTGATAATCAGCCAGCTTTTCAAGCCATACCAACGCGTTATAAATGTCTTCGCGATCAAAACCGGCATCGGTGAGATCGCGCGTCAGCTTATCTTGATCAACGCGCATTTCCGCTTCGTTATGGATGTAGGTTTCAAATAAGTACATTAGTACGTCGAACATGGCATGCCCTCCTCAATCGGACATAGCCGCCGGGTACAGCTGCGATCCATCCTGCTAACTCCAGTTCGAGCAGTTGGGCTACCGTTTCTGGCACAGGTTGGCCGGCACGTTCAGCGACGACGTCAACAGGTGTAACCTCATCTCCTACGTTAGCCAACAGCTCAGGAAATGGCAATGTATGTTCCCCTTCATCGCGTGAATATATTAAGGTTTTGTGCGCCAGCGAGAGCCAGTGCAATTCGCTTTCCAGGTACTCAAGGATATCGGAAGGATGGCTTACCAGAATCGCGCCCTGCTTTATCAACCAGTGCGGGCCTTCGCTGCCCGGACTCCCAACCGGCCCCGGGCAGCGCGAACACCTCTCTTCCCTGCTCGATAGCGTACCTTGCGCTCACCAGCGAGCCGCTTCTTTCCGAGGCTTCGACCACCCATACGGCCCGGCTTAAGCCGCTGATAATACGGTTTCTTCTGGGAAAATTACCCGGCCAAGGCGTGGTCGCCAGCGGAAATTCAGAAACAACAGCTCCGCCTTCGTCGAGAATAGCGCAAGCCAGCGGCTTATGGCGCCGGGGATAAATATCCGCCAGGCCATTGCCTAATACAGCGACGGTCTTGCCATGCACCCGTAAAGCCGCCCGGTGCGCGACCGCATCTATGCCCAGCGCCAGGCCGCTGGTTATCGTCAGCCCCGCCGTGGCTAGCGGTTCGCAGAACATGCGGCACCACCTTTCGCCATACAGGGAAAGATTACGGCTGCCGACTACCGCTAACTGGTTGCCTGAGAGGAGTTCGACATCGCCGGCGACGAACAGCGCGGCGGGGTAGCAATCTATCGCGCGAAGCTGTGCCGGGTAATCCGGGCTATCAGCGGTAAGGAGGTGATGATTCGGCTCCTCAAGCCAGGCGAAAGCGGTATCCAGCTGCCGCTCGCTAAACCCGATAAACTGCGTAATTTGCCGGGATGATAAGCCGGCTTTTGCAAGCGATGCGGGGCCGCAATCGGCCTCGGCTTTCAGCAAACACGCCGTTTCCAGCAGCTTATCGCCGCTCAGGCTGTTAACCGCCATCAGGCGCAACCAAATCTCCGTTGGTGACACAGTTTCCCCCTGCCACAGGCAGTAAAAGCAATCCTTGCGATTGGTCACTGATGCTGTCAATCAGGGGGGGTTTTGTCTAGAATAGAGAGAATAATCTTTTCATCAATTGAACACAGCTCTGGATAAATATGGCAGTTTTGCAAGTGTTACATATTCCGGACGAGCGCCTTCGCAAAGTCGCAACGCCGGTCAAAGAAGTAAATGCGGAAATTCAACGTATCGTTGATGATATGTTCGAGACGATGTACGACGAAGAAGGTATTGGCCTTGCCGCAACCCAGGTCGATATTCATCAACGCATTATCGTTATTGACGTTTCCGAAAACCGCGACGAGCAGCTGGTGCTGATCAACCCTGAGCTGCTGGAAAAAAGCGGCGAAACCGGTATTGAAGAAGGCTGTTTGTCTATTCCGGAACAGCGGGCTCTGGTGCCGCGCGCCGAGAAGGTGAAAATCCGCGCGCTGGATCGCGAAGGTAAACCCTATGAGCTGGAAGCGGATGGCCTGCTGGCAATTTGTATTCAGCACGAAATGGATCACCTGGTCGGTAAACTGTTTATCGATTATCTGTCGCCACTCAAACAACAGCGTATTCGTCAGAAAGTTGAAAAACTCGACCGTTTGAAAGCGAAAGCTTAAGGACAAAAAGCAACGTGTCAGATTCTCTGCGTATTATTTTCGCCGGCACCCCCGATTTTGCAGCGCGTCATCTTGACGCGCTGTTGTCTTCTCAGCACCAGGTCGTCGGCGTTTTCACCCAGCCAGACCGTCCGGCTGGCCGCGGCAAGAAGCTCATGCCGAGCCCGGTAAAAGTGCTGGCCTGCGAAAAAGACCTCCCCGTCTTCCAGCCCGCTTCCCTGCGCCCTGCAGAAAATCAGCAGCTTGTTGCCGATTTGCATGCGGACGTCATGGTTGTGGTGGCCTATGGCCTGATCCTGCCCGCCGCGGTGCTTGAGCTGCCTCGCCTTGGCTGTATTAACGTGCACGGTTCTTTACTGCCGCGCTGGCGCGGCGCGGCGCCAATCCAACGCTCCTTGTGGGCCGGAGATGCGCAAACCGGCGTAACTATTATGCAAATGGACGTTGGTCTCGATACGGGCGATATGCTGTATAAGCTGGCCTGCGACATCGGCCCGGAAGACACCAGCGCCACGCTTTATGAAAGGCTGGCCGAACTTGGCCCGCAAGGCCTGCTGGAAACGCTAAACCAGCTTGCCGCCGGCACCGTCCTGCCTGAAGTTCAGGATGAAGCGCTGGTGACCTACGCGGAAAAACTGAGCAAGGAAGAAGCGCGCATCGACTGGTCGCTTTCGGCCGTACAGCTTGAGCGCTGTATTCGCGCCTTCAACCCATGGCCGATGAGCTGGCTGGAGATTGACGGCCAGCCGGTCAAAGTCTGGCGTGCTTCGGCTATCGCCAGGCAGACCAGCGCTACACCCGGCACTATCCTTGAAGCAAGCAAGTCGGGGATTCAGGTTGCAACCGCAGACGGCATTTTAAATCTCGAAGAGCTGCAGCCGGCGGGTAAAAAAGCGATGAAAGCGCAGGACCTGTTGAATTCGCGTCGTGAATGGTTCGAGCCAGGCGCGCTGCTCGCCTGAGCCACTAACTCTCTTACGCCCGGGTCACTGCCTGGGCATTTTTGTTTTTAAGCGCCGGAAAACAGAGCGTAGCTATGAAAAAATCTTTAAATCTTCGCAGCCTGGCAGCCCAGACCATTGAGCAGGTTGTGGAAAAAGGGCAATCACTGAGCAATGTGCTGCCGCCGATGCAGCAAAAAGTCTCTGATAAAGATAAGGCGCTGCTGCAGGAGCTTTGCTTTGGCGTGTTGCGTACGCTGCCGCAGCTCGAATGGCTGACAGGCAAGCTGATGTCCCGCCCGATGACCGGCAAGCAGCGCACCATCCACTACTTAATCATGGTAGGTTTTTATCAGCTGCTTTATACCCGCATCCCGGCACACGCCGCGCTGGCAGAAACGGTCGAGGGCGCCGTTGCTATCAAGCGTCAGAATCTGAAAGGGCTGATTAACGGCGTCCTGCGTCAGTTTCAGCGTCAGCAGGAAGAGCTGATGGCCGAGGCGGCCACGCATGAAAGCCGTCTTCTTCATCCTTCCTGGCTGATACAGCGCATCAGGAAAGCCTATCCGAACCAGTGGCAGAGTATCATCGACGCCAATAACCAGCGTCCGCCGATGTGGCTGCGCGTAAATCGCCAGCACCATTCACGGGATGAATGGCTTGGGCTATTAGCCGAAGCCGGCCTGGAAGGACAGCCCCACCCGCGGTATCGCGATGCCGTACGTCTGGATACTCCGGCATCGGTTCATGCTTTGCCGGGCTTTGACAAAGGTTGGGTCACCGTACAGGATGCCTCGGCCCAGGGCTGCGTCGATCTATTGGATCCGCAAGACGGCGAAACGATCCTCGATTTGTGCGCGGCTCCCGGCGGGAAAACCACGCATATTCTGGAAGCCGCGCCCGGCGCCAGCGTCATGGCGGTAGACGTCGATCCGCAACGTCTTAAACGCGTTCACGAAAACCTCGAACGCCTTGGCATGAGCGCGGAGGTAAAACAAGGCGATGGCCGTTTCCCTGCGCAGTGGTGCGGCAAGCAGCAGTTCGACCGCATTTTGCTGGATGCCCCATGTTCGGCAACCGGGGTGATCCGCCGTCATCCGGATATTAAATGGCTGCGCCGCGACAGGGATATCGCCGAGCTGGCAGAGCTGCAGAAAGAAATTCTGCAAGCTATCTGGCCGCATCTGAAAACGGGCGGCACGCTGCTTTATGCAACCTGCTCCATTTTGCCTGAGGAAAATAGTCAGCAGGTCGCCGACTTCCTTGCGCGCCATCCGGAAGCAAAGCTGGCGGCCACCGGAACGCCGGCGCAGCCGGGCATCCAGAATCTGCCCGCTGAGCACGAAGGCGACGGATTCTTTTACGCTAAGCTTATTAAAAACTGACTCATGCCCTACCGAGTCGTCAGTTTCATCATTAATGAAGCTATAAACCATGAAAATAATCATTCTGGGCGCCGGCCAGGTCGGCGGCACCCTGGCGGAAAACCTGGTGGGCGAGAACAACGATATTACCGTTGTTGATACCAATCAGGATCGCCTGCGCAGCCTGCAAGATAAGTTTGACCTTCGTGTGGTTCAGGGACACGGTTCGCACCCGCGCGTTTTACGTGAAGCCGGGGCGGATGACGCCGATATGCTTGTGGCGGTGACCAGCTCCGATGAAACGAATATGATCGCCTGCCAGGTAGCCTACTCCCTGTTTAATACGCCCAATCGTATCGCGCGTATCCGCGCGCCGGACTATGTCCGGGACGCAGAACGCCTGTTTAATGCAGAAGCGGTGCCTATCGATCACCTTATCGCGCCCGAACAGCTGGTTATCGATAATATCTACCGCCTGATTGAATACCCGGGCGCGCTGCAGGTGGTGAATTTCGCCGAAGGCAAAGTAAGCCTCGCCGTGGTGAAAGCCTATTACGGCGGACCGCTGGTGGGAAACGCTCTGTCGACGATGCGTGAACATATGCCGCATATTGAAACGCGCGTGGCAGCCATCTTCCGTCACGATCATCCGATTCGTCCACAGGGTTCAACCATTGTGGAAGCGGGCGACGAGGTGTTCTTTATTGCGGCGTCGCAAAATATTCGCGCGGTCATGAGCGAGCTTCAACGGCTGGAGAAACCTTACAAGCGCATCATGCTGGTCGGCGGCGGCAACATCGGCGCGGGCCCTGGCGCAGCGTCTTGAAAAAGACTACAGCGTTAAGCTTATCGAGCGCGATCCACAGCGTGCGGCAGAGCTGGCCGAGATGCTGCAGAATACCATCGTCTTCTACGGCGACGCCTCCGATCAGGAGCTGCTGGCCGAAGAGCATATTGAGCAGGTCGACCTGTTTATCGCCGTCACCAACGATGATGAAGCCAATATCATGTCTGCGATGCTGGCAAAGCGGATGGGGGCGAAGAAAGTGATGGTGCTTATCCAGCGCCGCGCTTATGTCGACCTGGTGCAGGGCAGCGTTATCGACATTGCCATATCGCCACAGCAGGCCACCATTTCAGCGCTGCTGGGGCACGTGCGCAAAGCCGATATCGTCAGCGTTTCATCATTACGCCGCGGGGTTGCGGAGGCTATCGAAGCCGTGGCTCATGGTGATGAAAGCACATCCCGGGTCGTGGGCCGCGTAATTGATGAAATCAAGCTGCCGCCGGGCACCATCATTGGCGCGGTAGTGCGCGGCAATGACGTCATGATCGCTAATGACAACCTGCGTATCGAACAGGGCGATCACGTTATTATGTTCCTGACCGATAAGAAATATGTCAGCGACGTTGAGCGCCTGTTCCAGCCAAGCCCGTTCTTCCTCTGATAAGCGATGGGCGGCTTGCTATGCCGCCCATTTATGACTCCCGCCAAATAATCCCCTCTAAAAATAAGGCATTAGCGAGAGGTTCTTATTACTCTCCGGAAATGGCAATCGGGTCATCATTTGTTAGACTTACTAACGTTCGCCAGTACAAGGAGATAAAAATGAGTATGTTAAAAGAATTCCGCGAATTTGCGATGCGCGGGAACGTGGTTGATTTGGCAGTGGGTGTGATTATTGGTGCCGCTTTCGGGAAAATCGTTTCTTCACTGGTTGCGGATATTATTATGCCGCCGCTTGGGTTGCTGATTGGCGGTATCGATTTTAAACAGTTCGCTCTAACGCTCAGGCCCGCGATAGGTGATACCCCGGCCGTCGTCATGCATTACGGTATGTTTATCCAGAACGTCTTTGATTTCCTGATCGTTGCCTTTGCAATCTTTATGGCGATCAAAGTCATCAATAAACTGAATCGCAGGAAGAAAGAAGAGCCGGAAGCAGCACCGGCGCCAACTCAGGAAGAAGTGCTGCTGAGCGAAATCCGCGATCTGCTCAAGCAGCAGAACGAACGCATCTAGTCTCGCTCGTTAAAAGCGGAAGGCCAGTGGTAAAAAAGCGGTTTGCTTGTTTGCCACTGGCCTCCCGGTTACCACGTTTGCCATATTTTGCATTACGCTGATAGCTTCCTTTTCCCTTTTTGTTGCGTTCCACTCGTTGGCGAAACAGCGGGTCGTGTAGCAAAGCCTCAATGGCGTTATCCTTGATAACCCCTTTCTTGTGCTGATAATGGCTCATAAAAACTCCGGTTTGATTAAAATAACGGCGCGATTTTATGCCTGCGCATAATCTGGTGCAACAGCTATTTTGTACTGCTCGCACCCTGCTCCAGCGCCTCGAGAATGGAGCAGTAAACGCTGCTGTGAGCGCTGCCGCAGCATGCGTCATTGAGCCGCTGCAGCGACTGACGCATATGTTCCAGCTCGTTAATTTTTGACTCAACTTCTTTTAAACGGCTTTGCACAATGCCCTTCGATTCCTGGCAGGTGTGATGTTCAGGATCGATGCGGATCGACAGCAGCTCGCGTATTGTTTCCAGGGTGAAGCCCAGCTGCTTTGCATAGCGAATAAACTTAAGGCGCTGCAGATCGGTTTGGCTGTAGAGGCGAAACCCGCCTTCGGTTCTGACCTCGTGCTCCATCATGTGCTGCTTTTCGTAATAGCGAATGGTATCAGGGGTAACATCCGCCAGTCTGGCGAGCTCTCCAATGCGGTACATAAATTACTCCTCTACTTTATGAAGCAGTTTCTCTGCATATTCCCCATGCAGAAAATCTGTACTTAAACCGGCCTGCCGCAGCTTCAGCTCAAGCAGCATAATTTTTTTGCTAAGAGCCTGGTAATCCGGATGCTCCCTGCCGATGGAGTTAAGCAGATCGTTAAGTTCTATGGCCTCTTTGCGCTGCTGAAGTTCCGGCGGCAAACACCCTGCATTCTTCAGGAGGCGAAAAGCGCTCCGCAATTCCACCGGCACGTTTGAGTCATCTTCAAGCACAAGCGGTTCGCCTGCGCCCGGCAGATTGTCAAACTCACCTTTACGCTGCGCGTCAACAATATGGCGTTCAGCCCACCGATCGAGTAACCACATAAGCGTCCAACATCAGGATGGAAATAAAACAAGAATACGACAATGGTTCGGGAAGGGAAATTACAGGCATAAAAAAACCGGGCAAGCCCGGTTTTTCTATGTTACTGCAGATTACTCTGCAGCAGCTTCTGTTTGAGACTCGGCGCGATCAACCAGCTCGATGTAAGCCATCGGAGCATTATCGCCAGCACGGAAGCCACACTTCAGAATACGAGTGTAACCACCTGCACGGCTCGCAAAACGCGGACCCAGTTCATTAAACAGTTTTGCCACGATCTCGTTATCACGAGTACGGGCGAATGCCAGACGACGATTAGCAACGCTATCAGTCTTGGCAAGAGTAATCAGCGGCTCAACTACGCGACGCAGCTCTTTCGCTTTAGGCAGGGTCGTCTTGATGATTTCATGACGAACCAGTGAACCTGCCATGTTGCGGAACATTGCCTGGCGATGGCTGCTGTTGCGGTTCAGTTGACGACCACTCTTACGATGGCGCATGACCTTATCCTTCTCAGTAAAACCTTAACCTGTGATCCGGTTACTCGTCAGCGATGCTTGCCGGTGGCCAGTTTTCCAGGCGCATGCCCAGAGACAGTCCACGGGAAGCCAGCACGTCTTTAATCTCGGTAAGAGATTTTTTACCAAGGTTAGGCGTTTTAAGCAGCTCAACCTCGGTACGCTGTACCAGATCACCGATATAGTGGATAGCTTCTGCCTTAAGGCAGTTAGCAGAGCGGACAGTCAATTCCAGATCGTCAACAGGGCGCAGCAAGATCGGATCGAATTCTGGTTTCTCTTCTTTAACTTCCGGCTGACGTACATCACGTAAGTCAACGAAAGCTTCAAGTTGTTCAGCCAGAATGGTTGCCGCACGACGAATCGCCTCTTCAGGATCGATTGTGCCGTTGGTTTCCATTTCGATGACCAGCTTGTCCAGGTCGGTACGCTGTTCAACACGCGCTGCTTCAACATTGTAGGCAATACGCTCTACAGGGCTGTAGCAGGCGTCGACCAGCAGACGGCCGATTGGGCGCTCATCTTCTTCCGAATGAATTCGGGCAGAGGCCGGCACATAACCGCGACCGCGCTGAACTTTGATACGCATGCTAATAGATGCGTTCTCATCGGTCAGGTGGCAGATCACGTGCTGCGGCTTGACGATTTCGACATCACCATCATGGGTAATGTCGGCTGCAGTCACAGGGCCAATGCCAGATTTATTCAGGGTAAGAATAACTTCATCTTTACCTTGAACTCTCACCGCCAGCCCTTTCAGGTTGAGCAGGATCTCCAGGATATCTTCCTGAACGCCTTCTTTGGTGCTGTACTCATGTAGTACACCATCAATCTCAACTTCGGTCACCGCGCAACCCGGCATCGACGAAAGCAGAATACGGCGCAGTGCGTTACCAAGAGTATGGCCAAAGCCACGCTCTAAAGGCTCAAGGGTCACCTTGGCGTGCGTCGAACTCACTTGCTCGATATCTACCAGGCGCGGTTTTAGAAACTCTGTCACAGAACCCTGCATTGTGTCCTCTCTTTGGTACTAAGCTTTACTTGGAGTAAAGCTCGACGATCAGGTGTTCGTTAATGTCCGCAGACAGATCGGTACGCTCAGGCTTACGCTTAAACACACCTTCCATCTTGGCAGCATCAACTTCCAGCCAGGTTGGCTTTTCACGCTGCTCAGCCAGCTCCAGAGCGGCCTTCACGCGAGATTGCTTTTTGGCTTTCTCACGGATGCTGACTACGTCATTCGGAGTTACCTGATAAGAAGCGATGTTAACAACGCGACCGTTTACCATTACTGACTTGTGGCTAACCAGCTGACGTGCTTCTGCACGAGTAGCGCCAAAGCCCATACGGTAAACAACGTTGTCCAGACGACCTTCCAGCAGAGCCAACAGGTTTTCACCGGTGTTGCCTTTCAGACGAGCTGCTTCTTTATAGTAGTTACGGAACTGACGCTCCAGCACACCGTAGATACGGCGAACTTTCTGCTTTTCACGCAACTGCACACCATAGTCAGACAGACGCGGTTTACGCGCACCGTGCTGGCCAGGAGCTTGTTCAATTTTACACTTGGTATCGATCGCGCGAACGCCAGACTTAAGGAATAAGTCGGTGCCCTCACGACGGCTCAGCTTGAGCTTAGGACCCAAATATCTTGCCATTTTCTTTCTCCAACAAACCTAAAAAAACGGGGCGTTATACGCGACGTTTTTTCGGCGGACGACAACCGTTGTGAGGGATCGGAGTCACATCAGTAATATTAGTGATGCGGAAACCAGCGGCGTTCAGAGCACGAATAGTAGATTCGCGACCCGGACCCGGTCCCTTAACCATAACTTCCAGGTTCTTGATACCGTATTCTTTCACGGCTTCTGCGCAACGCTCTGCTGCAACCTGAGCTGCGAACGGAGTTGATTTGCGAGAACCACGGAAACCGGAACCACCGGCAGTTGCCCAACCCAATGCGTTACCTTGACGATCGGTAATAGTAACGATTGTGTTGTTGAAAGAAGCATGGACATGAGCCACGCCGTCAGAGACTTGTTTTCTTACACGCTTACGTGCACGAACTGGTGCCTTTGCCATTATTCAATCACCCCGATTATTTCTTGATCGGTTTGCGCGGACCCTTACGGGTACGGGCGTTGGTCTTGGTACGCTGACCGCGTACTGGAAGACCACGACGATGACGCAAACCGCGATAGCAACCAAGGTCCATCAGACGCTTGATGCTCATGCTCACTTCACGGCGCAGATCACCTTCAACGACAAATTTGGCAACTTCGTCACGCAGCGTGTCGATTTGTTCTTCAGACAGCTCACTGATCTTAACATCTTCAGCGATACCCGCAGAGGCACAAATGGCCTTGGAGCGAGTCTTGCCGACACCGTAAATCGAAGTCAATGCGATTACGGCATGTTTCTGATCAGGAATGTTAATGCCTGCTATACGGGCCACTATGCACTCCTACTATTTTGATTATGCGTCCCATACCGAAAAGCCCGTTTTCAGGATACTCAAATGGAAACGCATAGACATACAAAAGATTGGCTGGCTAATCTAGCCAGCTCAACCCAACTTTGCAAGAAAAATATGCGAGATAATCAGCCTTGACGCTGTTTATGCTTCGGCTCGGCGCTGCAAATCACGCGAATAACACCGTCACGCTTAACGATTTTGCAGTTACGACATAATTTCTTGACGGAAGCACGAACTTTCATTTTTACTCTCCGTAACTTCTCAAGCGACGATTAACGGCCGTAGCCTTTCAGGTTCGCTTTCTTCAATGCAGACTCGTACTGACTGGACATCATCAGAGTTTGCACTTGAGCCATAAAGTCCATGATGACCACGACGACGATAAGCAGTGATGTCCCACCGAAGTAGAACGGCACTTTCATCGCATCACGCATGAACTCCGGGATTAGGCAGATAAAGGTAATGTAGAGCGCACCAACCAGGGTCAGGCGGGTCATTACTTTATCAATATACTTCGCCGTTTGTTCTCCCGGACGAATTCCTGGTACAAATGCACCGGACTTCTTCAGGTTATCTGCTGTTTCACGCGGGTTGAAAACCAACGCCGTATAGAAGAAACAGAAGAAGATGATTGCAGACGCATAGAGTAACACATAAAGCGGTTGCCCAGGCTGCAAATACAGCGAAATTGTTGTCAGCCAGTTCCAACCGGTACCGCCCCCGAACCATGACGCGATGGTCGCCGGGAACAGAATAATACTGGAAGCAAAGATCGCCGGGATAACCCCTGCCATGTTCACTTTCAGCGGTAAATGCGTGCTCTGCGCAGCATAGACACGACGACCCTGTTGACGTTTCGCGTAGTTCACCACAATGCGGCGTTGGCCACGCTCAACAAAAACAACGAAGAAGGTCACTGCGAATACTAATACTGCAACCAACAGCAACAGGAGGAAGTGCAGGTCGCCTTGCCGCGCTTGTTCGATGGTATGGCCAATGGCCGGCGGTAAACCCGCAACGATACCCGCGAAGATTATGATTGAGATACCGTTGCCGATACCACGTTCAGTAATCTGTTCGCCAAGCCACATCAGGAACATAGTCCCGGTGACCAGACTCACAACAGCGGTGAAATAGAATGCAAAGCTTGGGTTTAACACCAAGCCTTGCATACCAGGCATATTCGGTAAACCGGTAGCAATACCGATTGACTGGAATATTGCCAACACCAGGGTGCCGTAACGGGTGTACTGGCTGATCTTACGACGACCAGACTCCCCTTCTTTCTTTAACTCTGCTAACGCTGGATGAACCACCGTCAGCAGCTGGATAATAATCGATGCCGAAATATACGGCATGATACCCAATGCAAAGATAGAAGCACGGCTGAGAGCACCACCAGAGAACATGTTAAACATTTCAATGATAGTGCCTCGCTGTTGTTCAAGCAGTTTGGCAAGTACAGCGGCATCAATACCAGGGATCGGAATAAAAGAGCCAATGCGGAACACAATCAGCGCACCGATAACAAACATCAGTCTGCGTTTCAGCTCGCCAAGCCCACCTTTAGCACTTTGAAAATCTAATCCCGGTTGCTTTGCCATCTGCTACTTATTCCTCGATTTTACCGCCAGCAGCTTCGATAGCAGCACGAGCGCCTTTGGTGACACGCAGGCCGCTAACAGTTACCGGACGAGTGACCTCGCCAGACAGGATCACTTTCGCGAACTCAATCTGAATACCGATAATGTTTGCTGCTTTCAGCGTGTTCAGGTCAACTACGTCGCCTTCAACTTTCGCCAGATCGGACAGACGAATCTCTGCGGTGATCATTGCCTTGCGAGAGGTGAAACCGAATTTCGGCAGACGACGGTACAACGGCATCTGGCCACCTTCGAACCCACGACGTACGCCACCGCCAGAACGAGAGTTCTGACCTTTGTGACCACGACCGCCGGTTTTGCCGAGACCAGAACCGATACCACGACCCAGACGCTTGGAAGCGTGCTTAGACCCTTCGGCCGGAGACAGAGTATTTAAACGCATCTCTTACTCCTCAACTTTAACCATGTAGGAAACCGCGTTGACCATACCGCGTACAGCAGGAGTATCCTCGCGCTCTACGGTGTGGCCAATACGACGCAGACCCAGGCCAAGCAGCGTTGCCTTATGTTTCGGCAGACGACCGATTGCACTGCGGGTTTGTGTAATTTTAATAGTCTTTGCCATGGTCAATTACCCCAGAATTTCTTCAACGGATTTACCACGCTTGGCAGCGACCATTTCCGGAGACTTCATATTCGCCAGGCCATCAATAGTTGCACGAACCACGTTAATCGGGTTGGTGGAACCATATGCTTTAGCCAGAACGTTATGTACTCCAGCGACTTCCAGAACGGCGCGCATTGCACCACCGGCGATGATACCGGTACCTTCGGAAGCCGGCTGCATGAACACACGAGAACCTGTGTGCACGCCTTTAACAGGGTGCTGCAGGGTGCCGTGGTTCAGCGCGACGTTAATCATGTTGCGACGGGCTTTTTCCATCGCTTTCTGGATCGCTGCTGGAACTTCACGCGCTTTACCGTAGCCAAAACCAATGCGACCGTTACCATCGCCAACCACTGTCAGAGCAGTGAAGGAGAAAATACGACCACCTTTAACGGTTTTAGATACGCGATTTACCGCGATCAGCTTTTCCTGCAGTTCGCCAGCTTGTTTTTCGATGTGAGCCATCTTACACCTCTACCTTAGAACTGAAGGCCCAGCATCACGGGCAGCATCTGCCAGTGCCTGGACACGACCATGATATTGGAAACCAGCACGGTCAAAAGCAACAACGGTGATGCCTTTTTCCAGCGCGCGCTCTGCAACAGCTTTACCCACAGCTGCAGCGGCGTCTTTGTTTCCAGTGTACTTCAATGGCTCAGCGATAGCTTTCTCTACAGTAGAGGCAGCTACCAGAACTTCTGAACCGTTTGGTGCGATAACCTGTGCGTAAATGTGACGCGGGGTACGATGTACCACCAGACGAGTCGCACCCAGTTCTTTAAGCTTGTGACGTGCGCGGGTCGCACGACGGATACGAGCAGATTTCTTATCCATAGTGTTACCTTACTTCTTCTTAGCCTCTTTGGTACGCACGACTTCGTCGGCGTAACGAACACCCTTGCCTTTATATGGCTCAGGACGACGGTAGGCACGCAGGTCAGCAGCTACTTGGCCGATCATCTGTTTATCAGCGCCTTTCAGCACGATTTCAGTTTGAGTCGGACATTCAGCAGTGATACCCGCTGGCAGCTTATGCTCAACAGGGTGAGAGAAGCCCAAGGCTAAATTCACCACGTCGCCTTTAACAGCCGCACGATAACCTACACCAACCAGCTGCAGCTTCTTAGTGAAGCCTTCGGTAACACCGACAACCATTGCATTTAATAACGCACGAGTGGTGCCCGCCTGGGCCCACGCGTTTGCAAAGCCTTCGCGCGGAGCGAAAGTCAGAGCATTATCAGCGTGATTAACTTCAACAGCATCGTTGATAGTACGAGTCAGCTCGCCGTTCTTACCTTTGATCGAAATAACCTGACCGTTGAGTTTTACCTCTACGCCAGCAGGAATAACGACCGGTGCTTTAGCAACACGAGACATTTTATTCCTCCAATTAGGCTACGTAGCAGATAATTTCGCCACCAAGACCAGCCTGGCGCGCTGCACGATCAGTCATAACACCTTTAGAGGTAGAAACGACAGCAATACCCATACCGGCCATAACTTTAGGCAGCTCATCTTTTTTCTTATAGATGCGCAGACCTGGGCGGCTGACTCGCTGAATGCTCTCTACCACAGCCTTGCCCTGGAAATACTTAAGAGTAAGTTCCAGTTCAGGCTTAGTGTCGCCTTCAATTTTAAAATCTTCGATATAGCCTTCTTCTTTCAGCACGTTGGCAATTGCCAATTTCAGCTTGGAGGAAGGCATGGTGACCGCAACTTTATTCGCGGCTTGACCGTTACGGATACGGGTCAGCATATCCGCGATCGGATCTTGCATGCTCATCTGTCTTTACTCCCGTGATTCAATTGGTGACAATTACCAGCTAGCCTTCTTAAGACCCGGAATTTCACCGCGCATAGCGGCTTCACGGACCTTAATACGGCTCAACCCGAACTTCCGCAGGAAAGCGTGCGGACGACCAGTTTGACGGCAGCGGTTACGCTGACGAGACGGGCTGGAATCACGCGGCAGGGACTGCAGCTTAAGAACTGCATCCCAACGTTCTTCGTCGGATGAGTTCACACCAGAGATAATAGCTTTCAATTCCTCGCGTTTAGCGCGGTATTTGTCAGCCAGTTTTACGCGAACGACTTCGCGTGCTTTCATGGATTGCTTAGCCATTAGTAACCCTACCTTACTTGCGGAATGGGAAGTTAAAGGCAGCCAGCAGAGCACGGCCTTCATCATCAGATTTCGCAGTAGTGGTAATGGTAATATCCAAACCACGAACGCGATCGACTTTGTCGTAGTCGATTTCTGGGAAGATGATCTGCTCACGGACACCCATGCTGTAGTTACCACGGCCATCGAATGACTTAGCGGACAAGCCACGGAAGTCACGGATACGTGGTACAGCAATGGTGATCAGGCGCTCAAGAAACTCCCACATGCGTTCGCCACGCAGAGTTACTTTACAGCCGATCGGATAGCCCTGACGGATTTTGAAGCCTGCAACAGATTTGCGTGCTTTGGTGATCAACGGCTTTTGACCGGAGATTGCTGTCAGATCGGCTGCTGCGTTATCCAGCAGTTTCTTGTCAGCGATCGCTTCACCAACACCCATATTCAGGGTGATCTTCTCGACCCGAGGGACTTGCATGACAGAATTGTAGCTAAACTCAGACATGAGTTTTTTAACTACTTCGTCTTTGTAGTAATCATGCAGTTTCGCCATCGTACTACTCCAAATTACTTGATAGTTTCGCTGTTAGACTTGAAGAAACGGACTTTTTTGCCGTCTTCGAATCTAAAGCCTACACGGTCAGCCTTGCCGGTTGCCGCATTGAAGAGCGCAACGTTGGAAACCTGAATTGCGGCTTCTTTTTCAACGATGCCACCTGGTTGGTTCAGGGCCGGAACCGGCTTCTGATGTTTCTTAACCAGGTTGATACCTTCAACGATGACCTTGCCGGAAGACAAGACATTCTTAACTTTACCGCGTTTACCTTTATCTTTACCGGTTAACACGATAACTTCGTCATCACGACGGATTTTCGCTGCCATGATTCGCTCCTTAGAGTACTTCTGGTGCCAGAGAGATAATTTTCATGAACTTCTCATTACGCAGTTCACGAGTTACCGGCCCAAAAATACGCGTGCCGATTGGCTGCTCGCTGTTATTATTTAAAATAACGCATGCATTACCATCGAAGCGAATGACAGAACCGTCCGGGCGACGAACACCCTTCTTGGTGCGCACCACTACCGCTTTCAGCACATCGCCTTTCTTCACCTTACCGCGAGGAATTGCTTCCTTGATGGTAATTTTGATGATGTCGCCGACGCCTGCGTAGCGACGGTGCGAGCCACCCAGAACCTTGATACACATTACGCGACGTGCGCCGGAGTTGTCGGCCACGGTCAGCATAGTCTGTTCTTGGATCATTTCAGTGCTCCGCTAATGTCAACTACTACTTCGGGACCTATATATTAGGTCGTAAAAAGCCCCATAAACGAGGGCGCGGCATTATAACACCGGTTCCAGGATATGGGTAGAAAAAATAAACGGCCCACTACTGAGCCGTTTATTTGTTTTTGAGAAGGCTTACTGTATTACAGAACCGCTTTCTCTACAACGCGAACCAGCGTCCAGGACTTAGTCTTGGACAGTGGACGGCATTCGCGGATTTCAACCACGTCGCCGATACCACATTCGTTGTTCTCGTCATGTACGTGCAGTTTGGTCGTACGCTTGATGAATTTACCGTAGATCGGGTGTTTCACGAAACGTTCGATGGCAACAACAATGGATTTCTCCATTTTATCGCTGACAACGCGACCTTGCAGAGTACGGATTTTATCGGTCATTACGCACCCGCCTTCTGAGTCAATAAAGTCTTAACACGCGCAACATCGCGACGCACTTGCTTAAGCAGGTGAGTCTGTTGCAGCTGGGCCACTGGCAGCTTGCATACGCAGGTTGAACTGCTCGCGCAGCAGGTTCAGCAGCTCGGTGTTCAGCTCTTCGACGCTCTTTTCACGCAGCTCTTTTGCTTTCATTACATCACCGTCTTAGTTACAAAGGTGGTTTTAATCGGCAGTTTCGCTGCTGCCAGCTTGAAGGCTTCACGGGCCAGCTCTTCAGGTACGCCGTCCATTTCATACAGGACTTTACCTGGCTGGATCAAGGCAACCCAATACTCCACGTTACCTTTACCTTTACCCATACGCACTTCAAGCGGCTTTTCGGTGATTGGTTTATCCGGGAATACACGGATCCAGATCTTACCCTGACGCTTAACTGCACGTGTCATGGCACGACGTGCTGCTTCGATCTGACGTGCAGTCAGACGACCACGGCCAACAGCTTTCAGACCGAAAGTGCCGAAGCTAACATCCGTTCCTGCAGCCAGACCACGGTTGCGGCCTTTGTGCACTTTACGGAATTTTGTACGCTTTGGTTGTAACACAGCGACTCTCCTTACTTACGGCCTTTACGCTGCTGCTTTTTAGGTTGAGCAGCCGGTTTTTCCGGTTGTTCAACAGCAGCCATCCCACCCAGGATCTCACCTTTGAAGATCCACACTTTAACGCCGATTACACCATAAGTGGTGTGCGCTTCAGAGGTGTTGTAGTCGATGTCAGCACGCAGAGTGTGCAACGGCACGCGACCTTCACGGTACCATTCGGTACGTGCGATCTCGGCGCCGCCCAGACGGCCGCTTACTTCAACTTTGATACCTTTAGCGCCCAGACGCATGGCGTTCTGTACAGCACGCTTCATAGCACGACGGAACATAACGCGACGTTCCAGCTGAGAAGTGATGCTGTCAGCAACCAGTTTTGCGTCCAGTTCAGGCTTACGAACTTCGGCGATATTGATCTGTGCAGGCACGCCAGCGATATCCGCTACGACCTTGCGCAGTTTTTCTACGTCTTCGCCTTTCTTACCGATAACGATGCCAGGACGAGCGGTGTGAATAGTCACACGAATGCTCTTAGCCGGACGCTCGATAACGATACGAGATACAGACGCCTTCGCCAGTTCCTTAGTCAGGTACTGACGAACTTTAAAATCGCTGTCCAGGTTGTCAGCGAATTCTTTGGTGTTCGCAAACCAGGTAGAGTTCCATGGTTTTACAATACCCAGGCGAATACCATTAGGATGTACTTTCTGACCCATTGCTAGTCTCCAGAGTCTCAGCGATCGGACACAACCACAGTAATGTGGCTGGTGCGCTTCAGGATGCGATCTGCACGACCTTTTGCACGCGGCATAATGCGCTTCATGCTAGGGCCTTCGTCTACGAAGATTTTCGCGACTTTCAGATCGTCAATGTCAGCGCCATCGTTGTGTTCAGCGTTAGCAATGGCAGATTCCAGTACTTTCTTAACCAATACAGCCGCTTTCTTATTGGTGTAGGTCAGAATATCCAGAGCCTGCGACACTTTCTTACCGCGAATCAGGTCAGCAACAAGGCGAACCTTCTGAGCAGAAGAACGAGCATGGCGATGTTGAGCTAAAGTTTCCATCTCTTCCTCCTACCTTATTTCTTCTTCGCTTTTTTATCAGCAGCGTGGCCGCGATAAGTACGAGTCGGTGCGAATTCACCCAGCTTGTGACCGACCATTTCATCGGAAACAAAAACTGGAACGTGCTGACGACCATTATGGACAGCGATGGTCAAACCGATCATGTTAGGAAAGATCGTTGAACGACGGGACCAAGTGCGCAGGGGCTTCTTGTCACCGCTTTCCACCGCTTTCTCTACCTTCTTCAGCAAGTGCAGGTCAATAAAAGGACCTTTCTTGAGAGAACGTGGCATGGCTTATCCTCTAAAATTATTTGCTACGGCGACGTACGATAAATTTATCAGTACGCTTGTTGCTGCGGGTCTTCTTACCTTTGGTCTGAACGCCCCACGGAGTTACCGGGTGCTTACCAAAGTTACGACCTTCACCACCACCATGTGGGTGATCGACTGGGTTCATCGCAGTACCGCGAACGGTAGGACGAACACCACGCCAGCGAGCGGCACCCGCTTTACCCAGAACGCGCAGCATATGCTCAGCATTGCCAACTTCGCCCAGTGTCGCGCGGCAGTCAGCTTCGACTTTACGCATTTCACCAGAACGCAGACGCAGGGTAACGTAAGCACCATCACGTGCAACGATCTGCACATAGGTACCAGCGGAACGTGCCAGCTGACCGCCTTTACCTGGTTTCATTTCTACGTTATGAACAGTAGAACCAACCGGGATGTTGCGCATCGGCAGGGTGTTACCAGCTTTGATTGCAGCATCAACGCCAGACTGAATCTGGTCGCCAGCTTTCAGGGCCTTTAGGGGCCAGGATGTAACGGCGCTCGCCATCTTTGTACAGAACCAGTGCGATGTTCGCAGAACGGTTCGGATCGTACTCAAGACGCTCAACAACAGCTGGGATACCGTCTTTGTTGCGTTTGAAGTCAACAATACGATAAGCCTGCTTGTGACCACCACCGATGTGACGAGTGGTGATGCGGCCATTGTTGTTACGGCCACCGGATTTGCTGTTTTTTTCAACCAGCGGAGCAAAAGGTTTGCCCTTATGCAGCTCAGGGTTGACCACTTTAACGACGTGGCGACGACCCGGAGATGTCGGTTTACATTTAACAATTGCCATTGTTCTTTACTCCTCCGACTTACTCAGCGCCGCCGATGAAGTCCAGATTCTGGCCTTCCTTCAGGGTGACGTAAGCTTTTTTCCAGTCGCTACGACGACCGATACGCTGTCCATGACGCTTAGTTTTCCCTTTAACAACCAGGGTAGTCACGTCATTGACTTCGACTTCAAACAGTTTCTGCACAGCAGCTTTGATTTCTGCTTTAGTCGCGTCTTTAGCAACTTTGAGAACGATGGTGTTGTGCTTTTCCATCGCAGTAGACGCTTTTTCAGAAACGTGCGGTGCGCGAAGCACCTTCAGCAGACGTTCTTCACGAATCATGCCAGCATCTCCTCAACTTGCTTAACAGCATCAGCAGTCATAACCACTTTGTCGAAGGCGATCAGGCTAACCGGGTCGATTGCTGCTACATCGCGTACGTCAACCTTATGCAGGTTACGTGCGGCCAGGAACAGATTCTCATCCAGTTCGCCGGTGATGATCAGCACATCTTCCAGAGCCATGTCTTTCAGTTTCTGAGCAAGCAGCTTAGTTTTAGGCGCTTCAACAGAGAACTGTTCGACAACGATCAGACGATCCTGACGTACCAGTTCGGACAGAATGCTTTTCAGCGCGCCGCGGTACATCTTTTTGTTAACTTTTTGACTGTGGTCCTGCGGGCGAGCAGCGAAGGTCACGCCACCGGAACGCCAGATCGGGCTCTTGATAGAACCTGAACGCGCACGGCCGGTACCTTTCTGGCGCCACGGTTTTTTACCGGAACCAGTTACTTCAGCACGGGTCTTCTGAGCACGAGTACCTTGACGGGCACCAGCTGCATAAGCAACTACAACCTGATGTACCAGCGCTTCGTTGAAATCACGACCGAAGGTAGTTTCGGAAACAGTCAGCGCGCTTTGCGCGTCTTTCAATACTAATTCCATTGCTATCCCCTTACGCCTTCACAGCTGGTTTAACGATCAGGTCGCTACCGGTTGCACCCGGGACCGCACCTTTCACCAGCAGCAGGTTGCGCTCAGCGTCAACGCGTACTACGTCCAGGCTCTGAACGGTTACGCGTTCGTTACCCAGTTGGCCTGCCATTTTCTTGCCTTTGAACACTTTGCCCGGAGTCTGGTTCTGACCGATAGAACCCGGAACGCGGTGAGACAAGGAGTTACCGTGTGTCGCGTCCTGGGTACGGAAGTTCCAGCGCTTAACGGTACCTGCGAAACCTTTACCTTTAGAGGTACCGGTTACGTCAACTTTTTTAACTTCAGCAAACAGCTCAACGCTAATGTCCTGACCTACGGTGAACTCTTCGCCTTCAGCAAGACGGAATTCCCACAGACCACGGCCAGCTTCAACGCCAGCTTTAGCAAAGTGACCAGCTTCCGGCTTGGTTACACGGTTAGCTTTTTTAGCACCAGTGGTCACCTGAACAGCGCGGTAGCCGTCGTTAGCCAGGTCTTTAACCTGAGTAACACGGTTTGCTTCTACTTCAATTACGGTTACTGGGATAGAAACGCCGTCTTCAGTGAAGATACGGGTCATACCCACTTTTTTACCGACTAAACCAATCATTGTTTCAACCTCTCAATCGTCAATGACCTGATTAACCCAGGCTGATCTGCACGTCTACACCGGCAGCCAGATCCAGACGCATCAGAGCATCAACGGTTTTCTCAGTTGGCTCAACGATGTCAACCAGACGCTTGTGAGTGCGGATTTCGTACTGATCGCGCGCGTCTTTGTTGACGTGCGGGGAGATCAGAACGGTAAAGCGCTCTTTGCGGGTCGGCAGCGGGATCGGACCACGGACTTGCGCACCAGTGCGCTTAGCAGTCTCGACGATTTCCGCAGTTGATTGATCGATCAGACGATGATCAAACGCTTTAAGGCGGATACGGATTCTTTGGTTCTGCATGAGACCAGAGCTCCAATTATTTTATAGACGAAAAAAATTACTACTCGCACCCATTACGATTGATGGGAGAGTGTAATCGTTCATACATAGCCTCCCTGTTGGAGACATTGTTGGCAGCAAAATCACTACCAGGGTTCATATCGAACCAGCCGTCAATTAAGACAGGCCCGCGCATTATACGTAAATACGGCCACGAAGCAAGTCACGCTTACGAATTAAACAGCCTTTTCTGCAAGACAGACGAGGCAGCTTCCATTTACCGTGTAAAACATGCAGGCGCTGGTGAAACCCTGGAAGGTATGCCGGGAAACGGTAAACCGCCCCTTCTCCCCTTCTGCGCTCCGCAGTAGTGTCGTATAACATTTTCAGGAGCAGCGACCATGATGACTCTTCCTTCCCTGTCGGTAACTTGCTTTATAGGTGTATACATTGGGTTATTGCTGCGGCTTAGCTGGATAGATCTGAAACAACGTCTGTTGCCGGACGCTCTGAACTATGCGCTGTTATGGTCCGGGCTATTGTTCCATGTGTTTTTTAATACGGAGCGACTGGCTTCAGCGGTGACGGGAGCCGCCGCGGGTTATTTAAGCCTGTGGATAGTGTACTGGTGCTACTTTTTCTTGCGCAAATGCGAGGGTATCGGATATGGAGATATGAAGCTGCTGGCTGCGCTGGGCGCGTGGCACGGCTGGCAAAATCTGCAGTGGATTGTGTTAATAGCGGCGATATGCGGCTTAGCGACGGCGGGAACAGCTAAAATCTGGCGGGCTGATTCTGGGGATTTCACCACGCCGCTACCTTTTGGGGCCCTGCCTTGCGATAGCGGGTGGTGTTACAGGATGGTTTAATCATTACCCTTTACAGATTCACCAGCTCAACTGGCTTCTTTAAGCTGCGACTGAAGATAATTCTGCAGGCCGATTTTGGCAATCAGGTCCAGTTCCGTTTCAAGCCAGTCGATGTGATGCTCTTCCTCAGAGAGGATTTGGATCATCATGTCGCGGCTGACGTAGTCATGGATGGTATCCGCATAGGCGATGGCTTCGCGCAGATCTCTGGCGCCTTCCATTTCGAGATTGAGATCCGAGCGCAGCATCTCTTCCACATCTTCGCCAATTTGAAGCTTGCCTAAGTCCTGCAGGTTGGGAATGCCCTCAAGGAATAAAATACGCTCGATATACTTATCGGCATGCTTCATTTCATCGATGGATTCATGGTACTCAACTTCGTTGAGGCGCATCAGGCCCCAGTTTTTGAACATTCTCGCATGGAGAAAATACTGATTGATCGCGACAAGCTCGTTTCCCAATAATTTATTGAGATAATTTATTATCTTAATATCACCTTTCATTTTTTACTCCCTCCGCTTCCACTACATGAAGCGTAGATGTAGCACGGAGTAAGTCAAAAAAAAGTGACTGGCTTAAGCAATCTCTTTAAATTCCGGGATCTGTAACAGCTCTTCCTGCATGATTTCCCGTGCCGCACGAACGCACTTCCCGCACTGGTTTCCTACCGGAATAAACTTGCGAAGCTGCTGGAAAGATTGTGGCTGAAACTGGCGCACTGCCTGGCGAATTTTTTTATCACTTACACCGTTACACAAGCAAACGTACATAGGCACTCCCGTTCAAATTCTGCGCAAAGTGTAAATGAGAATAGTTATGATTACAATAGCACAGCGGCGTTTGACGGTGATGCCGGCCTGAAAAAAATGTAAAAAAAAGAGCGCCTGAGCGCTCTTTTTTCATACAAAGATATCAGCGATTAAGCGATAACTTTAGCAACAACACCGGCACCAACGGTACGGCCGCCTTCACGGATTGCGAAACGCAGACCGTCGTCCATCGCGATTGGGTGGATCAGGGTAACAACCATTTTGATGTTGTCGCCCGGCATGACCATCTCAACGCCTTCCGGCAGTTCGATGGTACCGGTCACGTCAGTTGTACGGAAGTAGAACTGTGGACGGTAGCCTTTGAAGAACGGAGTGTGACGGGCCGCCTTCGTCTTTGGACAGGATGTACACTTCAGATTCGAACTGGGTGTGTGGCTTGATGGAGCCTGGCTTAGCCAGAACCTGACCACGTTCGATTTCTTCACGTTTGATACCACGCAGCAGAACGCCAACGTTCTCGCCCGCACGGCCTTCGTCCAGCAGTTTGCGGAACATTTCAACGCCGGTACAGGTGGATTTCGCGGTATCTTTGATACCAACGATTTCAACTTCTTCACCAACCTTGATGATGCCGCGCTCTACACGACCGGTAACAACGGTACCACGACCGGAGATGGAGAATACGTCTTCGATTGGCAGCAGGAACGGCTTGTCGATAGCACGCTCTGGCTCAGGGATGTAGGAATCCAGGAAGCCTGCCAGTTCAACGATTTTCGCTTCCCACTCAGCTTCGCCTTCCAGCGCTTTCAGTGCGGAACCGCGAACGATTGGGGTATCGTCGCCCGGGAAGTCGTACTGGGACAGAAGTTCACGAACTTCCATTTCCACCAGTTCCAGCAGCTCTTCGTCATCAACCATGTCGCATTTGTTCAGGAACACGATGATGAAAGGAACGCCTACCTGACGACCCAGCAGGATGTGCTCACGGGTCTGCGGCATCGGGCCGTCAGTTGCAGCAACAACCAGGATTGCGCCGTCCATCTGAGCCGCACCGGTGATCATGTTTTTCACGTAGTCGGCGTGCCCTGGGCAGTCAACGTGCGCGTAGTGGCGAGTCGGGGTGTCATACTCAACGTGGGAAGTGTTGATGGTGATACCACGAGCTTTTTCTTCCGGCGCGTTATCGATCTGGTCGAATGCACGAGCAGAACCGCCGTAGGTTTTAGCCAGAACGGTAGTGATTGCTGCAGTCAGAGTAGTTTTACCATGGTCAACGTGGCCGATTGTGCCGACGTTAACGTGCGGTTTTGTACGTTCAAATTTTTCTTTAGACACGGCTATATTCCTTACTATAGTGCTCTCCCCTCAAGGAGAGAGCACGGGATCATTGTTTTAAAACCCAGGGCTTATTTACCACGGGCTTCGATTACGGCCTGAGCAACGTTGTTCGGCGCATCATCATACTTCAGGAACTCCATGGAGTAAGAAGCACGACCTTTGGTCAGAGAACGCAGTTGAGTTGCGTATCCGAACATTTCAGACAGCGGAACTTCAGCGTGAATCACAACGCCGGTAACGTTAGATTCTTGACCGCGCAGCATACCACGACGACGGCTAAGGTCACCGATGACGTCACCAGTGTTCTCTTCCGGCGTTTCAACTTCAACCTTCATGATAGGCTCAAGCAGAACCGGTTTCGCTTTCTTAAAGCCATCTTTAAAGGCGATAGAAGCGGCCAGTTTAAACGCCAGCTCAGAGGAGTCAACGTCATGGTAAGAACCGAAGTGCAGACGCACGCCGAGATCGACTACCGGGTAACCCGCCAGCGGACCAGACTTAAGCTGCTCCTGGATACCTTTATCAACGGCCGGGATGTATTCGCCAGGAATTACACCACCTTTAATGTCGTTGATGAACTCGTAGCCTTTCGGGTTTGAACCCGGCTCCAGTGGGTACATGTCGATAACAACATGACCGTACTGACCACGACCACCAGACTGCTTGGCGTGTTTACCTTCGATATCGGTAACTTTCGCGCGAATCGCTTCGCGGTAAGCAACCTGAGGTTTACCGACGTTCGCTTCAACGTTGAACTCACGCTTCATGCGGTCAACGATGATGTCCAGGTGAAGTTCACCCATACCCGCGATGATAGTCTGGTTAGATTCTTCATCAGTCCATACGCGGAATGATGGGTCTTCTTTAGCCAGACGGCCCCAGAGCCAGACCCATTTTTTCCTGGTCGGCTTTGGTTTTCGGTTCTACCGCGATGGAGATTACCGGCTCAGGGAATTCCATACGCTCCAGAATGATCACGTTGTCTGGATCACACAGGGTGTCACCAGTCGTCACGTCTTTCAGACCGATAGCAGCAGCGATGTCGCCTGCGCGAACTTCTTTGATCTCTTCACGCTTGTTAGCGTGCATCTGAACGATACGACCAAAACGCTCACGAGCAGCTTTCACGGAGTTCAGTACGGTATCACCAGAGTTAACCACGCCAGAGTACACGCGGAAGAAGGTCAGGTTACCTACGAACGGGTCGGTTGCGATTTTGAATGCCAGCGCAGCGAATGGTTCATCATCGCTTGCATGACGCTCAGCTGGCGTATCTTTACCGTCGTCCAGAATACCGTTGATAGCAGGAACGTCAGTTGGTGCCGGCAGGTAATCAATTACCGCATCCAGCATCGCCTGAACACCTTTGTTCTTAAATGCAGAACCACAGGTTACGAGGATGATTTCGTTGTTCAGCACGCGCTGACGCAGAGCCGTCTTGATTTCTTCCTCGGTCAGCTCTTCGCCGCCCAGGTATTTTTCCATCAGCTCTTCAGAAGCTTCAGCTGCGGACTCAATCAGGTTCTGGTGCCATTCTTCAGCCAGATCGACCATATCAGCAGGGATATCTTCGTATTCGAAGGTTACGCCCTGATCGGCATCGTTCCAGTTGATAGCTTTCATTTTCACCAGGTCAACAACACCGGTGAAACCTTCTTCAGCACCAATCGCCAGCTGAAGCGGAACAGGGTTCGCGCCCAGACGGGATTTGATCTGGCCTACAACTTTCAGGAAGTTAGCACCCATACGGTCCATTTTGTTAACGAACGCGATGCGTGGAACTTTGTATTTGTTAGCCTGACGCCATACGGTCTCAGACTGTGGCTGAACACCACCAACTGCGCAGTAAACCATGACCGCACCGTCAAGAACACGCATGGAACGTTCTACTTCGATGGTGAAGTCAACGTGCCCGGGGGTGTCGATGATGTTTACGCGATGCGGTTCATACTGCTTAGCCATACCTGACCAGAACGCAGTAGTTGCAGCGGAGGTAATGGTGATACCACGCTCCTGCTCCTGCTCCATCCAGTCCATGGTGGCTGCGCCGTCATGAACTTCACCGATTTTGTGGTTTACACCGGTGTAGAACAGAATACGTTCGGTAGTAGTGGTTTTACCGGCGTCGATGTGTGCACTGATACCGATGTTACGGTAGCGTGCAATGGGTGTTGTACGAGCCATTTGATTCCTCTATATCCTGGGACGTTCAATTAAGTAACCCAAAGCGGGCAGCTTTTTTGAAGCGCCCGCCTGGTGACTAACACTCCGAAGGGATTACCAACGGTAGTGAGCGAACGCCTTGTTGGCTTCAGCCATACGGTGAACGTCTTCACGTTTCTTAACTGCAGTACCTTTGTTCTCTGCAGCATCAGAAAGTTCGTTCGCCAGGCGAAGAGCCATGGATTTATCACCGCGTTTACGAGCAGCTTCTACGATCCAACGCATTGCCAGGGCATTACGACGAACCGGACGGACTTCTACTGGAACCTGATAAGTAGAACCACCTACGCGGCGGGACTTAACTTCGACAGTCGGACGAACGTTGTCCAGAGCGACTTCGAAAGCTTCCAGTTCGTTTTTACCAGAACGCTGAGCCAGGGTCTCCAGCGCGGTATAGACGATTGCTTCTGCAGTAGATTTTTTACCATCTACCATCAGGATGTTTACAAATTTGGCCAGCAGTTCTGATCCGAACTTAGGATCCGGCAGAATTTTACGTTGACCAATGACGCGACGACGTGGCATGGAAATACTCCGTTGTTAATTCAGGATTGTCCAAAACTCAAAGAGTTTAGTTTTGACATTAATTTAAAACGTTTGGCCTTACTTAACGGAGAACCATTAAGCCTTAGGACGCTTCACGCCGTACTTGGAACGAGATTGCTTACGGTCTTTAACGCCGGAGCAGTCAAGCGCACCACGAACGGTGTGGTAACGAACACCTGGCAAGTCTTTAACACGACCACCACGGATCAGGATCACGGAGTGCTCCTGCAGGTTGTGACCTTCACCACCGATATAGGAGGTAACTTCAAAACCGTTAGTCAGACGAACACGGCAAACTTTACGCAGTGCGGAGTTCGGTTTTTTTGGAGTGGTGGTATATACACGAGTACATACACCACGTTTTTGCGGGCAGGCTTCCAGCGCAGGCACGTTGCTCTTTGCAACTTTGCGTGCGCGTGGTTTGCGAACCAGCTGGTTAACTGTTGCCATTAAATAGCTCCTGGTTTTAGCTTTTGCTTCGTAAACACGTAATAAAACGGCCTCATATAATATGAGGACGCAGAATTTTAGGGCTGAGCCGAAAAGGTGTCAAGAAATATACAGCGATCCTGGATTACCAGGCGATCTGCCGTTCGTGTTTAACCGTCAATCTGACGAAGTCATTATAGCTGACCGTGTCGATTTTGGATGAAATTTGAGCAATCAGGCCGCGTGCTTCGAGATCTTCGCGCAGAGCGCTAACAGATATGGGGGCCGCGAGCAGCAATTCAAGGTAGCGGCTCTCCTTTATTGCGGCAATCACGCCATCCTGCAGCAGGAGCAAATCATCCCCTTCCCTTACGCAGCGTAAGAGCGTCTCCAGATCGGCGTTAAAAGGCGAGTGGCTTAAAATATGCAGCATGGGCGCCTCAGAAGGTAAGTACCACATCAAACTGATGCAGCGTTTCCCGCAGCGCATTCGGGGTCAGCAGGTCAACGTCTATGACCCACGCGCTGTTTTCAGATAACCCGCGCTCGCGCGCTGACTCGGCGCAAAGGTAGCACTGCTCAATATCATAGAGCGGCAGCACGCGAAACGTGGAGATGTAATCACGGGAGAGAATTTTATCGGGCTGCTGGCCCGGCAAGATTTGCAGCACGCCATCGCCCACGAAGAAAACGCCGATATCTTCGGACAGCGCGGAGGTGGCGAGCAGAGCGTCCAGCCCTTCGCGCCCGGCCGAGGTGCCGTGCGGGGCGGACTTAAATACAAACGCAACGCGTTTCATCAGAACTGCACCATTCTTTCACAGGTGAGCGAAGCTTCCGCAAGCGCACCCAGTCCGCTCAATGTAAAACCTGGCTGGAGGTTGCTCGCGGTAAGACCGTGCCGTTTTGCCTCGGCGTCATCGAGCACCCCACGGCGCAACGCGGCCGCGACGCAAATATGCAGCTCCACGCCATGCCGATCGTGAAGCTCCTGCCAGGCCCGCACTATATCCGCTTCATCGCTCGCCGGCGTCGTCAGGGCGTTGGCGTTGAACACGCCTTCCCGGTAGAAAAAAACGCAGCCCAGCTCATGCCCCTCGGCGATAACCGCCCGCGCAAACTGCAGCGCGCTGCTCGCCTGTTGAGTGCCGTAAGCCGGGCCAGTCACCATAATGGCGAAACGCATTTACTTTTCCTGTCCCAGGAAATCGCCGTTTTTGAACTGGCGAATATAGAGATAGACCGTGTGCTTGGAAATGTTCAAACGGTCCGCCACCTGGTTAATGGCGTCTTTGATATCGAAGATGCCTTTCTCATACAGGTTGAGGACAATCTGACGATTCTTAGCGTTATTGGAGACGTTACGATCCGCGTTCACCTCTTCGATGGTGAACTCCAGGGTTTGCATCACCAAATCCTCCACGGAGGAGGCGAAGTTTACGGAAGAAGGCACTTCCTGCGACTCCGGCGGCGTGAAGGTCGACATAATCTGCGAGAAAGGCACGTCCAGATTCATGTTGATGCACAGCAGGCCAATCACGCGCTGGTCGCGATTGCGGATGGCGATAGTAACGGATTTCATCAGCACGCCGCTTTTAGCGCGCGTGAAGTAACATTTAGAGACGCTGCTGTCTGCTCCGGTCATATCGTGGAGCATGCGCAGCGCCAGATCGGTAATCGGTGAACCAATTTTTCGCCCGGTGTGCTCGCCGTTTGCAATGCGAATGGCTGAACACTTCAGATCCTGAAGGGAATGCAGCACGATTTCGCAATGGGAACCAATCAGCATCGCTAACCCATCGACGACCGCCTCATAGGATTTTAATATTT
This sequence comes from Dryocola mayonis, assembly GCF_051307045.1. Lineage (NCBI taxonomy): Bacteria > Pseudomonadati > Pseudomonadota > Gammaproteobacteria > Enterobacterales > Enterobacteriaceae > Dryocola > Dryocola mayonis. The sequence goes on along the minus strand of NZ_CP150452.1, from coordinate 376,055 downwards.
CGAAGTCGGTTTGTTCAAAGGGACGCTGGTCCAGCAGGTCGAGCTCGCTGGTTTCGTTGGTTAAAAGCGAATTGGACATTTAAAAATACCACCCTCTACAGAGAGCCTGTCGCGCTTTAGTGGTGTCAGGGCAGACTCAAAACTCAGTTGAAACGCTGACAGCTAAGGTAATACACCGTAAGACCCGCTTTCCAGTTTTTATTATTATATCCCGCTACAAATAAAAAACCGCCGCCCCAGGGGCGGCGGTTAAGCGCTGCTTATTTATTCTTCGCAGCGTCCGCTTCCGCAGCGACGTCAGGCTTGGCGTCGGCTTTCGGAGCCGGTTTGATATCCAGCAGCTCTACGTCAAAGACCAAAGTAGAGTTAGCAGGGATTCCCGGCACGCCGGTTTTGCCGTAGGGCCAGCTCAGGTGGGATAACCATCTTGATTTTGCCGCCTTTCTTGATGTTTTTCAGGCCTTCGGTCCAGCCCGGGATAACGCCGTCCAGACGGAAAGAGAGCGGCTCGCCGCGGGTATAGGAGTTGTCGAACTCTTTACCGTCGATCAGCGTACCTTTGTAGTTTACGACTACGGTGTCGCTGTCTTTTGGCGCATCGCCGCTGCCTTCTTTATCTACTTTGTACAGCAGGCCGGTAGAGGAGGTTTTCACGCCTTTCTCTTTGGCAAAGGTATCGCGGAAGGCTTTGCCTTTGTCCGCGTTCTCTTTCGCGTCTTTTTCCATTTTCGCCTGGGCGGAAGTCTTCACGCGGGCTTCAAACGCCTGCAGAGTCTGCTCGATTTCCTGGTCGGTCAGCTTGCTCTTATCGGCAAACGCGTCCTGAACGCCGGCGATAAGCTGGGCTTTATCCAGAGTGATGCCCAGCTTTTCTTGTTCTTTCAGGGAGTTTTCCATGTAACGGCCAAGCGAAGCACCCAATGCGTACGCAGATTTTTGATCGTCATTTTTAAATGCTGCGTTGCCTGCAGGAGCCGCGGCGGCATCTTTTGTGGCAGCGGCCGGAGCAGCAAACGCCGGTGCGCTCAGGGCAACAGCCATCGTGGTCGCCAGAAGCGTTACTTTAAACAATGATTTCATCCATTTCTCCAGGACCGGGGCCTCTAACCCCAAGGTTATTTTTAACTAAGAGACGTACTATAACGTTGCCGGAGAAATCTACACAATCTCCGCGCTCTTTATCGAGTCAAATTCAGACTCTTTTTGTATAAAGAAGTTTCGTGAAGCGGCAAATGGCGCTGTAACGGGCGGTAATTTTCAGTAGAATCGCGGGAATTGTCCATCTGCAGGCCAAAGAGGTAAGCCATGCAACAAAAAACGACCGAACAGCGACTGGAAGAACTTGAGAGTCGTCTCGCTTTCCAGGAGATAACCATAGAAGAGTTAAATCAGACGGTAACGGCTCACGAACTGGAGATGGTCAAACTGCGCGAGCATTTTCGTTTACTGGTGGAAAAACTAAAGGCCAGCCAGCCGTCGATGATGGCTTCCCAGGCCGAGGAGACTCCGCCTCCGCATTACTAAAAAGAAAAGGCGTGTCTCAGACACGCCTTTTTTTATCGCTTAAGGCTTAGTGGCAGCCGCAGCCGCCGTTACCGCCGCAGCCACCTTTACCGTGGTCATGGTCGTGATCGTGGCCGTGACCACCGCAGCAGCCGTCACCGTGTTCGTGGTGATGATCGTGTTCGCCGTGAACGTGGCCATGAGCCAGCTCTTCAGCGGTTGCTTCACGAATGGCGATAACCTCAACGTTGAAGTTCAGGTTCTGGCCTGCCAGCATGTGGTTGCCGTCAACCACAACGTGGTCGTCTTCAACTTCGGTGATTTCAACCGGCACCGGACCCTGGTCGGTTTCCGCCATAAAGCGCATGCCGACCTGCAGTTCGTCAACGCCCATAAACACGTCTTTCGGTACGCGTTGTACCAGGTTTTCGTCATACTGGCCGTAAGCGTCGTTAGCGCCGACGGATACGTCAAACTTATCGCCAACAACGTGACCTTCCAACGCTGTTTCCAGGCCAGAGATCAGGGAACCGTGACCATGCAGGTAGTCCAGCGGCGCACTCACCGGAGACTCATCAACCAACACACCGTCTTCTGTACGTACCTGATAGGCTAGGCTGACCACCAGGTCTTTTGCTACTTTCATGATATCTCCTGAGCGAGCGTGGGGAAAAAAACTGGCGACGATTGTAGCGGAAATCTACGCCGGTGTACCCTTAAGCTTAAAAAAACTCGGGGCTTCCCGCTAGTCCGGATGAAAAATGCCTATTACCTGCTCCTGTTCGCGCACGTGCTCACGGGCCTGTTTGTCCGCTTCGCGCATCTGGTGCCCGCACTTAACGCATTCAACGATATCGATATTATTCTCGCGCCACATGGCGAGAGAGTCCTGCGCCTTGCAATGAGGACACACGGCACCGGCAATAAAACGCTTGCGCACTGACATTGGCTTCACCTTCTATTCAAACTCGTCCCAGCCATCAAGCTGGCGACGCTCTTGTTGCATTTCGCGTTCAAAGATCTCTTCCAGCTCCCGACGCGCCTCTCTTACTCTGGAAATCTGCGCGTTATCGGTATGGACCGGGATAAGCTCGCGCAGCATGCGCATATCCAGACGACGGAAATGCTGTTGCGCGCGATGCGCCTGATGAGGATGCATACCGAGCGTCATCAGGGTCTTGCGCCCTAACTCCAGCGCGCTGGAGAACGTTTCGCGCGAGAATTGCTTCACGCCGGCCTGTAACAGCTCGTGCGCTTCCACACGTCCCCTGGCCCGCGCCAGAATCGACAGGTGCGGAAAGTGTTGTTGACATAGATGGACGATCTTCATCGTATCTTCCGGCTCGTTGCAGGTGATAACGATAGATTTCGCCGCTTCCGCGCCCGCGGAACGCAGCAGCTCAAGCTCCGTCGCGTCGCCGTAATACACTTTATAGCCGTATTTACGCATCAGGCTGACGGAGCTGATATCCCGCTCCAGCACGGTAATACGCATTTTATTGGCCATCAGCAGGCGGCCGATCACCTGCCCAAAGCGCCCGAAGCCGACGATAATCACCTGCGGATGATCGTCTTCCACATAAGGCTTCTCGTCCGGCTCTTCATCGCTGTTAAAACGCCGCGCCAGAACGGCGTCCACGCCCTTCATTAATAATGGCGTGGTCATCATGGACAAGGTGACCGTCACTAACAGCAGCGGCATCTGATCGTTGTGAAACAGCTTTTGCGAAGAGGCGGTAGAAAAAAGGACGAAGGCAAATTCTCCGCCCTGGCTTAGCACGCCGGAAAACTGCAGCCTTTCAGAACTGCGCAAACCGTAAAGGTGGGAGATGCCGTACAGCACGACAAACTTCACCGCCACCAGCACGATAACGCTGAGCACCACGAATAACAGATGGGTATAGAGCACGCCGAGGTTCAGCGCCATCCCGACGGAGATAAAAAACAGCCCCAGCAGCAATCCCTTAAAGGGATCGATGGCGATTTCCAGCTCGTGCCGGTATTCGCTTTCCGCCAGCAGTATGCCGGCGATAAACGTTCCCAGCGCCATCGAAAGCCCCAGCATATCCATAAACAGCGCCGACCCCAGCACCAGCAGCAGCGCCGCGGCCGTAAAGACCTCACGCACGCCGGAGCCGGCGATAAAGCGGAACAGCGGCCGCAGCAGATAACGCCCGCCAATCAGCATGCCGGCGAAAGCGACGACCTTGAAGCCGACCTTTATCCAGTCCGTGTGGCCGTTGTCATTGCCCGCCAGCAGCGGCACAAGCGCCAGCGCCGGAATGACCGCGAGATCCTGAAACAGCAGCACGGAAAAGCCCAGCTGCCCCGCCTCGTTACGGTTCATTCCCTTATCGCGCATCAGCTGCAGCGCCATCGCCGTCGACGACATAGCAAGCCCGATACCGCCGATAACAGCGGCCTGCCAGGAGAACTTCGTCAGCATCAGCAGCCCGGCAAGAATAACGGCGCTTAAGATAACCTGCGCCGCGCCGACGCCGAAAATCGAACGCCGCAGCTGCCAGAGTTTTGCCGGATTCAGCTCAAGCCCGATGATAAACATCAGGAACACCACGCCCATCTCAGAGAAATGCAGGATTTCGTCCACGTCGCTGATAAAGCCTAATCCCCAGGGCCCGATAGCGATGCCCGCCAGCAAATAGCCCAGCACCGCGCCGATCCCTAAGCGGGCGGCAATCGGAACCGCGACCACCGCGGCAAATAAAAACAGCACGCCGGCAAACAGTAAGTCAGGACTTTCCATCAGCGTCCTCCCGGCGGTAACGGCGAAGCCAGCCAGTCGCCGTAGGCTTTCGCGTGGCTGGCTAACTCCCCGGGAGACTGTCGCCGCGCCCAGTAAACGATGATGGGGTTCATCCAGTGCATGCGGCACATGGCCGCCGTCAGCTCAAAGGGCCGCAAAATATCGGTCAGGGGAGAACGGTTAAAGCCATCGTGACGGTAAGCGCCCTCCGGCTCTCCCGTGGTGATGACGCTCCGCCAGTACTTTCCCGCCAGAGCCGTGCCTCCAACGCCGCTGGCAACGCCGCTGGCAAAGCCGCGGCTTAGCACGCGGTCCAGCCACTCTTTGAGCAGCGCCGGACAGCTATAGGTATAAAGCGGGTGTTGGAAGACGATGACATCGTGTTCCTGCAGCAGCGCCTGCTCCTGATAGATATCGATAAAAAAATCGGGATAGTGCGCGTAAAGATCGTGCACGGTAACATTTTCAAGCTGCTCGGGCCGGTTGGAGCAAAACCCGGTTTGCGACCGAGTCCTGAGATTCCGGATGGGCATACAGCAGCAAAACTTTCGGCGGCTGCGACATCATTACCCTCCAGGGCGTCGTCATAGTGATTTTTTTGGGCTACCATGCAGCCCGACGCGATACCCAACGCATCACGTTACCTGAATATAATGACAATTTAACATACTCTGAACATACGGCGCTTTATGATTGTTTTCTCCTCGTTACAAATTCGTCGCGGCACCCGCGTTCTGCTGGATAACGCCACCGCCACCATAAACCCGGGCCAGAAAGTCGGCCTGGTGGGTAAAAACGGCTGCGGCAAATCCACGCTGCTTGCGCTGTTAAAGAACGAGATTAGCGCCGATGGCGGAAGTATGACCTTCCCCGGCAACTGGGCGCTGGCCTGGGTTAATCAGGAAACCCCGGCGCTGGAAATGCCCGCTATTGAATATGTTATCGACGGCGATCGGGAGTTCCGTCAGCTTGAGGCCGAGCTGGCGCAGGCGAACGAGCGCAACGACGGCCACGCCATCGCCATCGTACACGGCAAGCTTGATGCGGTTGACGCCTGGACTATCCGCTCCCGCGCTTCAAGCCTGCTGCACGGGCTGGGATTTAGCAACGAACAGCTCGAACGTCCGGTCAGCGACTTCTCCGGCGGCTGGCGCATGCGTTTAAACCTGGCGCAGGCGCTGATTTGCCGTTCAGATTTACTGCTGCTCGACGAACCGACCAACCACCTGGATCTGGATGCGGTAATCTGGCTGGAAAGATGGCTAAAAAGCTATCCCGGCACGCTGATCCTTATCTCTCATGACCGCGACTTCCTCGACCCGGTGGTGGGCAAAATCATTCATATCGAACAGCAAAGCATGTTCGAGTACACCGGCAACTACTCTTCGTTCGAGGGCCAGCGCGCGACCCGCCTTGCCCAGCAGCAGTCGATGTACGAAAGCCAGCAGGAACGCGTTGCGCACCTGCAAAGCTTTATCGATCGTTTTAAGGCGAAGGCCTCGAAGGCGAAGCAGGCGCAAAGCCGCGTTAAAATGCTCGAACGTATGGAGCTTATCGCTCCGGCGCACGTGGATAACCCGTTCCACTTCAGCTTCCGCGCGCCGGAAAGCTTGCCTAACCCGCTTTTGCGGATGGAAAAGGTCAGCGCGGGCTACGGCGATCGCGTGATCCTTAACTCCATCAAACTTAACCTGGTTCCCGGCTCGCGTATCGGCCTGTTAGGCCGCAACGGCGCGGGTAAATCAACGTTGATTAAGCTGCTGGCGGGCGAGCTGGCTCCGCTACAGGGCGATATCGGCCTGGCGAAAGGCATCAAGCTTGGTTACTTTGCCCAGCACCAGCTCGAATATCTGCGGGCCGATGAGTCGCCGCTCCAGCATCTGGCGCGCATTGCGCCTAAAGAGCTGGAACAGCAGCTGCGCGATTATCTCGGCGGCTTCGGCTTCCAGGGCGATAAGGTTACCGAGCAAACGGCCCGTTTCTCAGGCGGCGAAAAAGCCCGCCTGGTGCTGGCGCTGGTGGTCTGGCAGCGCCCTAACCTGCTGCTGCTCGATGAACCGACTAACCACCTCGACCTCGATATGCGCCAGGCGCTGACCGAAGCGCTGATTGATTTTGAAGGCGCGCTGGTGGTGGTTTCCCACGACCGTCACCTGCTGCGCTCAACCACCGACGATCTCTATCTGGTGCACGATGGAAAAGTCGAAGCCTTCGACGGCGACCTGGAAGATTATCAGCAGTGGCTAAGCGACCTGCAAAAGCAGGACAACCAGCCGGAAGACGGGGCGAAGGACAACGCCAACAGCGCGCAGGCGCGTAAGGATCAGAAACGCCGGGAGGCCGAGTTACGCACCCAGACCCAGCCGCTGCGCAAGCAAATCACCCAGCTTGAAAAGCAGATGGAAAAGCTGAACGCGCAGCTGGCGGCGGTGGAAGAGAAGCTGGCTGACAGCGCCATTTACGATCAAAGCCGCAAGGCCGAAATGACCGAATGCCTGCAAACCCAGGTGAAGGTCAAATCCGCGCTGGAGGAGTGTGAAATGGAATGGCTGGACGCCCACGAACAGCTTGAACAAATGATGCAGGGCGAGTAATCGCCCCCATCAATGCTGGTTTAGCGCCAAATCAGCAGCACGCAGGCCGCCGTCAGCAGGCCCATCAAGACGTTGAAAATGGCCCAGGCGCGGCGGCTGCGCAGCAGTTTGCCAATCAGGCTGCCAAAGCCGATCCAGATGGCGCCCGCCACAATGTTCACCAGCGCGATACCGAGGCTGATTAACACCACGGAATGCAGATACTCCGCACCGGCAAGGCTAAAACTGGCTACCGCCCCAAGCGCCATTAGCCATGCTTTCGGGTTGATAAGCTGAAGCAGCCCACCCTGCCAGAACGGAATGGGCGCCGGCGGCGGAGCATCCGTTTCCAGACGCTCGTAGGTCGCCGTACCAATTTTCCACGCCAGCCATAAAAGATAAGCGCTGCCGGCAATTTTTAGAATAAGGTGCAGCGCAGGGTAAATCAGAATCAGGCTGCCCACGCCGCAGGCCACCAGCAGCAAAATGCACTGCATGCCCAGCATGATGCCGATCATCAGCGGTAAGCTGCGCCAGAAACCGTAGTTGGCTCCGGAAGAGGTAAGTAACGTATTATTAGGACCCGGGGTGATAGCTGCGACCCAAAGAAAACCAAGCATTGAAAAGAAAAGCGTTTCCATAACGTGGGTGCTCCACACCCAAAGGTAATAATTAGCAAACAAAATGAAACTAACAGTGTGATATGGATCAGACAAGCCCTGCAGAATTGAATTTTAATCATGATGACGGCCAGGATTTCCGTCCAATGCGCGGATTGAGCAACCCCCACCTGCAAACTATGCTGCCGCGCGTGATCCGTCGTCGTGTCAAATTTAAACCCCACTGGCAGCGTCTCGATATGCCGGATGGAGATTTCGTCGATCTCGCCTGGAGCGAAGATCCGGCTGCGGCCGTCGATAAACCGCGCCTGGTGGTTTTCCATGGTCTGGAGGGCAGCCTGCACAGCCCCTATGCTCACGGCCTGATTGAAGCGGCTAAAAATCGCGGCTGGCTGGGCGTGGTTATGCACTTCCGCGGCTGCAGCGGCGTGCCCAACCGCATGCAGCGCATCTACCATTCCGGCGAAACCGAGGACGGCACCTTTTTCCTTAACTGGCTGAACCAGCGCTATGGCGATGCGCCCACGGCGGCGGTCGGCTTCTCCCTCGGCGGCAACATGCTGGCCTGCCTGATGGCGAAACAGGGCGTGGACTGTACTTTAAAAGCGGGCGTTGTGGTCTCGGCCCCGCTGATGCTTGAGCAGTGCTGCTACCATATGGAACAGGGTTTCTCGCGTTTCTATCAGCGCTACCTGTTAAACCTGCTTAAAAAGAACGCCGCGCGGAAACTCAGAAGTTATCCCGGCACGCTTCCTGTCGATTTAAGACAGCTGAAAGGCGTGCGCCGCATCCGCGATTTTGACGATCTGATTACCTCGAAAATCCACGGCTTTGCCGACGCGCTGGACTACTACCGCCGGTGCAGCGCCATGCCTTTGCTGCCGGATATTGCTAAACCCACGCTCATTATCCATGCTAAAGACGATCCCTTTATGGATCACCATGTCATTCCTGATAAGGCATCGTTACCCACAAATATTGAATATCAACTCACCAGTCATGGCGGACACGTCGGCTTTGTCGGCGGCACGCTGCGTAAACCGGAAATGTGGCTTGAGCAGCGCATCCCCGACTGGCTGACGAGATATCTGGACCACTAAGATGATTATTCCCTGGCAGGATCTCGACGCGGAAACGCTCGACAATCTTATCGAATCCTTTGTGTTACGCGAGGGTACGGATTATGGTGAACAGGAACGCTCGCTGTCGCAGAAGGTCGCCGATGTGAAACGACAGCTGCAAAGCGGCGAAGCGGTTTTGGTCTGGTCAGAGCTTCATGAAACGGTGAATATTATGCCGCGCGGGCAGTTCCGCGGCTGACCCTTGTCATGGGGCGCGGTCTGTACTGCATAATTCTTACAATCCATGGAGTTGTTGCCCTATGTCAGCCAAACATCCGGTTATCGCCGTCACGGGATCCAGCGGTGCGGGAACCACCACCACAAGCCTTGCCTTTCGCAAGATTTTTCAGCAGCTGAACCTGCGCGCCGCGGAGGTCGAAGGGGACAGCTTCCACCGTTATACCCGTCCGGAAATGGATTTGGCTATCCGCAAAGCGCGCGACCTTGGCCGCCACATCAGCTATTTCGGCCCTGAGGCCAACGATTTCAGCCTGCTTGAGCAGACCTTTGCTGAATACGGGCGCAGCGGCCAGGGCAAATCCCGTAAATATCTCCATACGTATGATGAAGCCGTGCCCTGGAACCAGGTGCCGGGAACCTTTACGCCGTGGCAGCCTTTGCCAGAGCCGACGGACGTCCTCTTTTACGAAGGGCTGCACGGCGGCGTAGTCACCCCGCAGCACGACGTGGCGAACCACGTCGACCTTTTGGTAGGCGTGGTGCCCATCGTTAACCTTGAGTGGATCCAAAAGCTGGTGCGCGACACCAGCGAACGCGGCCCATTCCCGGGAAGCGGTGATGGACTCGGTCGTCAGATCGATGGATGACTACATCAACTACATCACCCCGCAGTTCTCGCGCACCCATATCAACTTCCAGCGCGTGCCAACGGTAGATACGTCTAACCCCTTTGCGGCGCGCGGCATTCCGTCGCTGGACGAAAGCTTCGTGGTTATTCACTTCCGCGGGCTGGATGACATTGATTTCCCATATCTGTTGGCCATGCTGCAGGGATCTTTCATTTCCCACATCAATACGTTGGTGGTGCCCGGCGGGAAAATGGGGCTGGCGATGGAGCTTATCATGACGCCGCTGGTGCAACGGCTGGCGGAAGGCAGAAAGGTCGTTTAGGGCGGCGCCCGCCGCCCTGAAGCGCGTTAAGCTTCGATCACTTCATAGCTGTGCGTGATGTTTGCGGCTTTCTCAAGCATCAGCGCTACCGAACAGTATTTCTCAGCGGAGAGATCCACCGCGCGGGACACGGCGTTGTCCTTCAGGTCTTTGCCGGTCACGATGAAATGCAGATTAATGTGCGTGAACAGGCGCGGGGCTTCTTCACGGCGCTCGGACGTCAGCTTCACTTCGCAATCCTTCACGTCGTGGCGGCCTTTTTGCAAAATGGACACCACGTCGATGGCGCTGCAGCCGCCGACCGACATCAGTACCATCTCCATCGGACTGGGCGCCTTATCGCCTGAATTGCCGTCCATCAGGATCTGGTGGCCCGAAGCCGATTCGCCCAGGAAAGTTAACCCCTCAACCCATTTAACTCGTGCCTGCATGTTGCTTACTCCTGTTGAAGAAATTTCCTTTCAGAGTACGCGGATGCGGTAAAACTGGCAACGGAAGGCGACCTGCATCATGCTGAAACGAGACAATAGGAGACACTTGTCAAAAGCTATGCTAAAACAATCCGGATGCAACATTTGATACATTGACGTGATAAATGTCTGCAGAGGACATCACTAATTACAGGCGGCAAGATTGACTTGCAGGCCATTTCCCCCGAGTGGGAAATATTCTAACGATTGCAACGCCGGGCAGGAGGTTTTGCATCCTGTCTTTGGTAGCCAGTTTATAACAGAGGATAACCGCGCATGGTGCTTGGCAAACCGCAAACAGACCCGACACTCGAATGGTTCTTGTCCCATTGCCACATTCATAAGTATCCATCAAAGAGCACGCTGATTCACCAGGGTGAAAAAGCAGAGACGCTGTACTACATCGTCAAAGGCTCCGTGGCAGTGCTGATTAAGGATGAAGAGGGTAAGGAAATGATCCTCTCCTACCTGAACCAGGGCGATTTTATCGGTGAATTAGGCCTGTTTGAAGAAGGCCAGGAGCGCAGCGCCTGGGTTCGTGCGAAAACCGCATGCGAAGTGGCCGAAATTTCCTATAAAAAGTTCCGTCAGCTTATCCAGGTTAATCCGGACATCCTGATGCGTCTGTCTTCCCAGATGGCGCGTCGCCTGCAGGTCACGTCAGAAAAAGTAGGCAACCTCGCCTTCCTCGACGTTACCGGCCGCATCGCTCAGACGCTGCTGAACCTGGCAAAACAGCCGGACGCTATGACCCACCCGGACGGCATGCAGATTAAAATCACCCGCCAGGAAATCGGTCAGATCGTCGGTTGCTCCCGCGAAACCGTAGGCCGCATCCTGAAAATGCTGGAAGATCAAAACCTGATTTCCGCTCACGGTAAAACGATCGTCGTTTACGGCACTCGTTAATTCCTGTTCACAAAATGGCGTGTCGCTTCGGTAACACGCCATTTTTGTCTCTACACTTCTGATATGTGGCGTCGACTGATCTACCATCCCGAAGTTAACTACGCACTGCGACAAACGCTGGTGCTGTGTCTTCCCGTGGCGGTAGGCCTGATTCTGGGCAATCTGCAGGCCGGGCTGATGTTCTCGTTAGTGCCCGCGTGCTGCAATATTGCCGGTCTGGATACGCCTCATAAACGCTTCTTCAAGCGGTTAATCATCGGCGGCGGCCTGTTCGCCATCAGCAGTCTGCTGATGCAGCTGATGCTGCTGTACACGCCCGTGCCGCTTCCGGTCATTCTTCTGGGTATGGCGCTGCTGCTGGGTGTCACCGCCGAAATCAGCGCGCTCCACGCCCGCCTGCTGCCCGCCTCGCTCATCGCCGCTATTTTTACCCTCAGCATGGCCGGGAATATGCCCATCTGGAAACCGATGCTGCTTTATGTTTGCGGCACCGTCTGGTACGGAGCGTTCAACTGGTTCTGGTTCTGGATGTGGCGCGAACAGCCGCTTCGTGAATCCTTAAGCCTGCTCTACCGCCAGCTTGCGGACTATTGCGAGGCCAAGTACGGCCTGCTGACCCAGCACACGGATCCTGAAAAAGCGCTGCCGCCTTTGCTGGCCCGCCAGCAAAAAGCCGTCGATCTGATCACCGTTTGTTACCAGCAGCTGCACATGCTGGCGGCGAATCAGCAGAACGGCTACAAGCGCCTGCTGCGCGCCTTCCAGGTGGCGCTCGATTTACAGGAGCACATCTCCGTTAGCCTGCATCAGCCGGAAGAGGTGCAAAAGCTCGTCGAGCAAAGCCACGCCGAGGCGGTGATACGCTGGAACGCGCAGACTATCGCGGCGCGTTTACGCGTGCTGGCCGACGATATCCTTTATCACCGCTACCCGAAGCGGTTTGTGATGGATAAACAAATCGAAGCGCTGGAAAAAATTGCCCGTCAGAACCCGGACAACCCGGTCGGGCAGTTCTGCCACTATCACTTCAGCCGCATCGCGCGCGTGCTGCGAACCCAGCGTCCTTTATATGTTCGCGACCTGATGGAGGACCGCCAGCGTCGTCTGCCGCTGTGGGCCGCCCTTAAAAGCTACCTGTCATTTAAATCCGCCGCGCTGCGTAACTCAGCGAGGCTCGGCGTCATGCTGACCGTGGCCAGCCTGCTCGGCGCCTCTTTGCATTTGCCCAAGCCCTACTGGATCCTGATGACCGTTATGTTCGTGACGCAAAACGGCTACGGCGCGACGAGGGTGCGTATTCTGCACCGTTCGGCCGGCACCATGGCCGGCCTTGCCATCGCGGGCATCGCCCTGCACTTCCACTTTCCGCAGTATATTGCGCTCACCGCGATGCTTATTATCACGCTGGTAAGCTATCTCTTTATCCGCAAAAGCTACGGCTGGGCGACCATTGGCTTTACCGTTACCGCCGTTTATACCCTGCAGCTGATCACCCTAAGCGCCGAGCAATACATTGTGCCCCGCCTGATAGATACCCTGCTCGGCTGCCTGATCGCCTTTGGCGGCATGGTCTGGCTGTGGCCACAGTGGCAAAGCGGCCTGCTGCGTCAGAACGCCCACGACGCGCTGGAAACCGATCAGGAAGCCATCCGTTTGATTTTAAGCAGCGATCCCAGGCCCACGCCGCTGGCCTGGCAGCGCATGCGGGTCAACCAGGCCCACAACGCGCTGTTTAACTCCTTAAACCAGGCGATGCAGGAGCCGGGCTTTAACTCGAATTATCTGGAAGATATGAAGCTGTGGGTAACGCACAGCCAGTTTATCGTTGAGCATGTCAACGCGATGACGACCCTTGCCCGCGAACACAATATGCTCACGCCGGAGCTGGCGCAGCGTTACCTGCAGGCGTGCGAAATCGCCCTGCAAAGATGCCAGCAGCGGCTTGAATATGACGGGCCCGGGGAGACGAAAGACGCGGTTATTCTGGATGCAGAAGCGCTGCCCACCGGGCCGTTAAGCACCATGGAGCAGCATTTACAGCGGGTGCTGGGGCATCTTAACACCATGCACACCATTTCTTCAGTGGCATGGCGTCAGCGCCCGCATCATGGGATCTGGCTAAACAGCAGCCTGCGGCGGCCGCAGGGAGGGTAAAAGCCATCCGCTAAACGCCGCATGACGCAGGCTTTATGGCCCGGCTAAGCCTTGGCGATCTTGCCGACGGCTTTCGCAAAGCGCCGCATGCCCTCTTCGATGTCCGCGTCATCCACAATCAACGATGGCGCGAAGCGCATCACGTCCGGGCCGGCATTCAGCACCATCACCCCTTCATCAGCGGCGGCGTACAGGAATTCACGGGCGCGGCCCTTATACTCCGGCTTCAGCTCTGTGCCGATCAGCAGCCCCATGCCGCGAATATCGCTGAACAGATTGAACTGCTCATCGATCTGCCGCAGATGCTTCACGAACAGCTGACGTTTTTGCGCAACGCCTCTTAGCACTTCCGGCGTGTTGATAATATCGAATGCGGCGCCGGCTACGGCGCAGGCCAGCGGATTGCCGCCGTAGGTTGAACCATGGGCGCCGACGTGGAAGGCGGAAGCAATTTCCTGGGTCGTCAGCATCACGCTTACCGGGAAACCGCCGCCGAGGGCTTTGGCGCTGGTGAGGATGTCCGGCGTCACGCCGTAGTGCATATAGGCGAAGAGTTCGCCGATACGTCCCATGCCGCACTGCACTTCATCGAACACCAGCAGCGCGTTGTGCTCATCGCACAGCTCGCGCAGCCCTTGCAGGAATTCAGGCGTTGCGGCGGTAACGCCGCCCTCGCCCTGAATCGGCTCCACGACAATCGCGCAGGTATGATCGTCGATGACGGCCTTTACCGCGTGCAGGTCGTTAAACGGAACGTGGATAATATCGGCAGGTTTCGGGCCGAAGCCGTCGGAATACTTCGGCTGTCCGCCAACCGAAACGGTAAACAGCGAGCGGCCGTGGAAAGCGTTATGGAAGGCGATAATTTTGGATTTGTACGGGCTATGGCGGGTAGAAGCGTAGTAGCGCGCAAGCTTAAAGGCAGTTTCGTTGGCTTCCGTACCTGAGTTCATAAACAGCACGCGCTCGGCAAAAGTTGCCTCAATCAGCTTACGGCCCAGACGCAGGGCGGGTTCGTTCGTAAAGACGTTGCTGGTGTGCCACAGCGTTTCGCCCTGGGTTTTCAGCGCCGCCACCAGCGCCGGATGGCAGTGGCCCAGCGCCGTAACCGCAATGCCCCCAGCAAAATCAACGTATTCTTTACCCTGCTGATCCCATACCCGGCTGCCCTTACCCTTTACCGGAATAAACTCGGCTGGTGCATAAACCGGCAGAATAACTTCATCAAAGGTCGCGCGGTTAATTGCTGATTGTTCAGTTGCCATTGATTCCCCATCCAGTTTTATACAGAAGAGATTCGTGAAAATATAATCACGAAATATGCATAAAAAATCATTAGCTGGCAATAAAAAATCACCGATTCAGGAAATTGGCCAGCAGCTGATGGCCCTGCTCGCTGAGGATGCTTTCAGGGTGGAACTGCACCCCTTCCAGATCCAGCGTACGGTGGCGGATGCCCATGATTTCGCCTTTGTCGGTCCAGGCGGCGATCTCAAAACCGTCTGGCAAAGTGGCGGGGTCGATAAGCAGCGAGTGGTAACGCGTCACGGTAAGAGGATTATTCAGGCCGCTGAATACGCCGCTGTCGTTGTGGGAAATAACAGAAGTTTTGCCGTGCATCACCTGGTCTGCGCGGATAATTGCAGCGCCAAACGCCTGGGCAATGGCCTGATGGCCGAGGCAAACCCCAAGGATCGGCAGCCGTCCTGCAAAATGCGCAATGGCGGCAAGCGAGATGCCGGCCTCGGTCGGCGTGCAGGGGGCCCGGAGAGATCACGAGTTTTGCAGGCGCCAGAGCGGCGATTTGCGCAAGCGTAATGTCATCGTTGCGCTTTACCACCACTTCGGCGCCGAGCTCGCAAAAATACTGATACAGATTCCAGGTGAAGGAATCGTAATTGTCGATAAGCAGTAACATGGCGGCTCCGGCAGAAAGAAGAACCGCGCTATTCTATTCGCTTTCCCTCGCCTCGCTCACCACTTTAGTAAAAATCGCCGTGAGCGGCTTAAGATCGCCCAGCGCCCCCGCCTGGTTCGCGGCTTGCCACGTATCCTGCTCGGCTTCGCTCCAGTCGAGCATGTAGCCCGCATGGATCGCCAGCTGCTCGAAGAACACGCGCTGCGCCCGGCCGCTGCCGATACGGAACGGATGCAGAACGTTTATTTCGCAATAGTAATGCGCGAGGCGCTCGATAAACTCCGGCTTCTCAAGGTCGCTCAGGTAGCGTTCATCCTCCAGCTCCTGCATCAGATCGTTGCCTTCGTTTTCAATGTACTCGAAGTGGCAGAAACGGGTATCGCCCTGATAGATATCGACCTTTCTTAACTCGCCCGCCCAGTCGTACACGTCCTGGAAAAGCTGCTGATGGATAGAACACAGCCACGGCAGGCCCATGCGCATCGGGCCAAGCTCGATGGTTGCCGCCCGTAGCGCGGTCAGCTGAAGCTCGGCCTCTTTCAGCCGCTCGGCCTCACGAATATCAAGCCGGTTGCGCAGCACGTGAATACCAGACCAGAAATAGGGATCGCGCCCTTCGCCGAATTTATCGCTCATAGTGACCCCGCAGTTCGCTGATGCGCGCCAGAGCTTCATCACGCGTAAGCGTAATCAGCGGTACTTCCAGGCCTTCCAGCCGGTTGCTGGCCTGGAAAGATCGGCTGCGCTGCTGCTGCCACAGACGGGATTTTTGCTTCTCGGTGAGTTTCTTGCCCATATCGCCTCCCTTATTTCGCCACTGGTTTGCCACAAGTATAAGCGGCATTGCGCACAGTTGCCGGGGAGCGGGCAGAGCGCGGGTCAAACCAACCCGCGCGCAAGGAATTAAGGCAGGACTTTTGCGGAGAGGATAACTATCGGTTTTGACGGAACATTCTGGTAAGGACCGACGTCGTGGGACTGAACCTGAGAAATCTTGTCGGCCACTTCCATCCCTTTCACAACTTTACCAAACACCGCATAACCGAAATCGCGCTGGCCGTGATCGAGGAAAGCGTTGTCCGCGACGTTAATAAAGAACTGGCTGGTGGCGCTGTCTTTATCCGCGGTACGCGCCATGGCGACGGTGCCGCGGGTATTGCGCAGGCCGTTATCCGCTTCATTTTTAATCGGCGGGTTCGGCTGCTTTTGATTCATATCTTCAGTAAAGCCGCCGCCCTGCACCATAAAGCCCGGAATGACCCGATGAAAGGTGGTGTTGTTATAGAAGCCGCTGTTGACGTAATCAACGAAATTCTTCACCGATACGGGAGCTTTTTGGCTATTTAATTCCAGCTCAATATTACCGGCAGAGGTCGTTAACAGGACGTGAGGATCGCCGCTTGCCGCCAGTGCAAGGGGGGAAACAGCCGAGATGGCGAATACAGCTGCAACAGCCGCCAGAGTCGATTTGAGCATCAGAAATTCCTTACGAAGGCAGTGAATGAAGCAAGTGGCTAGAGTGTAAAGAGGAGCAGCGGCGGGTGCCAGCCCTTTACGGTTTTTTACTTTTCAATAAATCAATAAGTTGCACGAATGAATCTGTTTTACAGATTGAAATATGTGAGCTGATTCATGAAACGAATGGTAATTTTTAAACATAATTACATTGAATGTTTAAATCGATCACGTTCACGGCTAAAATTCACTCGCCCACGGCGCTGTCAACGCGCTTTACACTTCTATTCACAGGCAAGATATGACTAACAGCAACCGTACCAAGCTGCTATGGATCAGCTTTTTCTCCTACGCCCTGACCGGCGCGTTGGTGATTGTCACCGGGATGGTGATGGGAAACATCGCAGAATATTTCCAGCTGCCCGTCTCCAGCATGAGCAACACCTTTACCTTCCTGAATGCTGGCATTCTGATTTCAATCTTCCTGAATGCCTGGCTGATGGAAATTGTGCCGCTGAAAACGCAGCTGCGTTTTGGCTTCCTGCTGATGGTACTGGCGGTAGCCGGCCTGATTCTGGGCCATAACCTGACTATCTTCTCCGCCTCGATGTTCGTTCTGGGTCTGGTCAGCGGCATTACCATGTCGATCGGTACTTTCCTCATCACCCATATGTATGAAGGCCGTCAGCGCGGTTCCCGCCTGCTGTTTACCGACTCCTTCTTCAGCATGGCAGGGATGATTTTCCCGATGGTCGCCGCGATTCTTCTGGCGCGCAGCATTAACTGGTACTGGGTCTATGTCTGCATCGGCCTGGTGTACGTCGCCATCTTCCTGCTGACTTTGGGCTGTGAATTCCCGGCGCTGGGCAAACATGCGAAGGAAACGCACGCACAGCCGGTGGCGAAAGAAAAATGGGGCATCGGCGTGCTGTTCCTCTCCGTAGCGGCGCTGTGCTACATCCTCGGCCAGCTGGGCTTTATCTCCTGGGTTCCTGAATACGCGAAAAGCCTCGGCATGAACATCAACGACGCGGGCAAGCTGGTCAGCGATTTCTGGATGTCGTATATGGTGGGCATGTGGGTATTCAGCTTCGTGCTGCGTTTCTTCGACCTGCAACGCATTCTGATGGTGCTGGCGGGTGCCGCGACCGTGCTGATGTACCTGTTCAACACCGGCGAACCTGCGCACCTGGCGTGGTTTATCCTGGCTCTGGGCTTCTTCTCCAGCGCAATTTACACCACCATCATTACTCTGGGTTCCCTGCAGACCAAAATCGCTTCGCCGAAGCTGGTTAACTTCGTGCTGACCTGCGGCACCATCGGCACCATGCTGACCTTCGTGGTCACCGGCCCGATTGTGGCCCACAGCGGCCCGCACGCGGCGCTACAGACCGCAAACGGCCTGTATGCGGTGGTCTTCGTCATGTGCATGGCGCTTGGTCTGGTGACCAAACACCGCCAGCATAATACGGCGGCGGCGGCGCACTAAGCCCGACCCCTCTCCCATCTTCGGGAGAGGGTTTCCCTTCCGGCACGTCTTCTCTGCTTTCGGTCGTCTCCGGCGCCTGTTACTCAGTTTTTTATCATCCTTATTACTCTTTTTTTACTTCACGCCTGGCAAGCCCTCTCCTGCCCTCGCCGCGGGCTTTTGACGAAAAACCAACCAATTCCATAACTTATAAAAAAACTATTTAAATCAACCATATACTCCTTAAGTGGTATACAAAGGCGTATTTGATTTGCATCAATAATCGCCTTTGCTGAATCGTTAAGGTAGGCGGTAATAGAAAAGAAATTGAGGCAATTATGAGCAAAGTCAGAATCGCAATTATCGGTAATGGCATGGTCGGCCATCGCTTTATCGAGGACTTACTTGATAAGGCCCAGCCCGGCGAGTTCGACATTACCGTCTTTTGTGAAGAGCCGCGCAAAGCCTATGACCGCGTGCATCTCTCTTCCTATTTTTCCCACCATACCGCTGAAGAATTATCCCTGGTCCGCGACGGCTTCTACGAGAAGCACGGCGTCAACGTGCTGGTGGGCGAACGCGCCATCACCATCAATCGCCAGGAAAAAGTGATCCACTCGAATACCGGCCGTACCGTGTATTACGACAAGCTGGTTATGGCTACCGGCTCCTATCCGTGGATCCCGCCGATTAAAGGGTCCGAAACGCAGGACTGCTTCGTCTACCGCACCATTGAAGACTTGAACGCTATCGAAGCCTGCGCGCGCCGTAGCAAACGCGGCGCCGTGGTCGGCGGCGGGCCTGCTCGGCCTGGAAGCCGCGGGCGCCCTGAAAAACCTTGGCGTGGAAACCCACGTTATCGAATTCGCGCCGATGCTGATGGCGGAACAGCTCGACCAGATGGGCGGCGAGCAGCTGCGCAATAAAATCGAAAGCATGGGCGTGCGCGTTCACACCAGCAAAAACACCCTTGAGATTGTTCAGGAAGGAAAAGAAGCGCGTAAAACCATGCGTTTCGCCGACGGTAGCGAGCTTGAAATCGACTTTATCGTCTTCTCAACCGGTATCCGTCCGCGTGATAAGCTGGCGACCCAGTGCGGCCTTGCCACAGCGCAGCGCGGCGGTATCGTGATTAACGACAGCTGCCAGACCTCCGACCCGGACATCTACGCTATCGGCGAATGCGCCAGCTGGAATAACCGCGTGTTCGGTCTCGTGGCGCCGGGCTACAAGATGGCCCAGGTTACCGCGGATCACCTGCTGAACAACGCAAACGCCTTTGAAGGCGCGGACATGAGCGCCAAGCTCAAGCTGCTGGGCGTGGACGTGGGCGGCATTGGCGACGCGCACGGCCGCACGCCAAACTCACGCAGCTACGTTTATCTCGACGAAAGCAAAGAAGTTTATAAACGCCTGGTGGTCAGCGAAGACAACAAAACCCTGCTGGGCGCGGTGCTGGTGGGCGACACCAGCGATTACGGCAACCTGCTGCAGCTTGTTCTGAACGCCATTGAGCTGCCGGAAAACCCGGACGCGCTGATTCTGCCTGCGCACGCAGGCAGCGGCAAACCTTCCATCGGCGTAGACAAACTGCCGGACACCGCGCAGATCTGTTCTTGCTTCGACGTCACCAAAGGCGACCTGGTTAACGCCATCAATAAAGGCTGCCACACCGTGGCGGCGCTGAAAGCGGAAACCAAGGCCGGTACCGGCTGCGGCGGCTGTATTCCGCTGGTAACCCAGGTGCTGAACGCCGAGCTGGCCAAACAGGGCATCGAAGTAAACAACAACCTGTGCGAGCACTTCGCGTTCTCCCGCCAGGAGCTTTATCATCTTATCCGCGTGGAAGGGATTAAATCCTTCGACGAGCTGCTGAGCAAATACGGCCAGGGCTACGGCTGCGAAGTCTGTAAGCCAACCGTCGGCTCCCTGCTCGCCTCCTGCTGGAACGACTATATTCTCGAACCGCTGCACACCCCGCTGCAGGACACCAACGACAACTTCCTCGGCAATATCCAAAAAGACGGCACCTACTCGGTGATCCCACGTTCCGCCGGCGGTGAAATCACGCCTGAAGGCCTGATGGTCGTCGGCCGTATCGCCCGTGAATACAACCTGTACACCAAAATCACCGGCTCCCAGCGTATCGGCCTGTTCGGCGCGCAGAAAGACGACCTGCCGGAGATCTGGCGCCAGCTGATTGAAGCGGGCTTTGAAACCGGCCACGCCTACGCGAAAGCGCTGCGCATGGCGAAAACCTGCGTCGGCAGCACCTGGTGCCGTTACGGCGTGGGCGACAGCGTAGGCTTCGGCGTCGAGCTTGAAAACCGCTACAAGGGCATCCGCACCCCGCACAAAATGAAGTTCGGCGTTTCCGGCTGCACCCGCGAATGCGCGGAAGCGCAGGGTAAAGACGTGGGCATTATCGCCACCGAAAAAGGCTGGAATCTGTACGTGTGCGGCAACGGCGGCATGAAACCGCGCCATGCGGATCTGCTGGCGGCAGACCTCGATCGCGACACGCTGATCAAATATCTCGACCGCTTCATGATGTTCTACATCCGCACCGCGGATAAGCTGACCCGTACCTCCGTATGGCTGGAAAACCTGGAAGGCGGCATCGGGTATCTGCAACAAGTCATCATCGAAGACAAACTGGGCCTGAACGCCCAGCTTGAAACTGAATTGACGCGTCTGCGCGAGAAAGTGATTTGTGAGTGGACCGAAACGGTGAACAAGCCGGAAGCGCAGGTTCGCTTCAGACACTTTATCAACAGCCCGCAGCGCGATCCGAACGTGCAGGTCGTATCCGAGCGCGAACAGCATCGCCCGGCCACGCCTTACGAGCGTATTCCAGTCACTATGGTTGAAGCGGAGGAAATCGTATGAGCCAGTGGACTACCGTTTGTCAGTTGAACGACATTCTGCCAGCGACCGGCGTTTGCGCCCTGCTGGGCGGCCAGCAGGTGGCGATTTTCCGCCCGCGCAACGACGAGCAAATCTACGCCATCAGCAATATCGACCCGTTCTTTGAGGCGAGCGTGCTGTCGCGCGGGATTATTGCCGAGCACCAGAGCGAACTGTGGGTTGCCAGCCCGCTGAAAAAACAGCGTTTCCGTCTGCGCGACGGGCTGTGTATGGAAGATGAAAGCCGCTCCGTTGCGCACTTTGCCGCCCGCGTTCAGGACGGCATGGTTCAGATCAAAGCTTAATAATATTCTGACCGAAGCGTAGGGTAGAAAAGCATAGCGCTTTTCACCCTACGACCTTCAGGATCGGAAAGCACAAAGCGCCTTTTTTACCTTTTCTTTATTATTTTCAATTATCTGGGATAACAAAAATGTTCACCGATACCATTAATAAGTGTGCGGCGAATGCCGCTCGTATTGCCCGCCTGTCGAAAAACAATCCGCTCGGCTTTTGGATCGCCTCCGCCATGGCCGGCGCCTATGTCGGGCTTGCCATCATCCTTATCTTCACCCTCGGCAATTTGCTCGATCCCGCCGTTCGTCCGCTGGTGATGGGCGCCACCTTCGGTATCGCCCTGACGCTGGTGATTATCGCCGGCTCAGAGCTTTTTACCGGCCACACCATGTTTTTGACCTTCGGCGTTAAAGCGGGAACCCTTTCTCACGGCCAGATGTGGGCTATCCTGCCGCAGACCTGGGCTGGCAACCTGCTGGGCTCCGTGTTTGTCGCGCTGCTGTACAGCTGGGGCGGCGGTAGCCTGCTGCCGGCGGATACCAGCATCGTCCACACCGTTGCGCTGGCAAAAACCACCGCGCCGGCGATGACGCTGTTCTTCAAAGGCGCGCTGTGCAACTGGCTGGTATGCCTTGCGATCTGGATGGCGATACGTACCGAAGGCGCGGCGAAGCTTATCGCTATCTGGTGGTGCCTGCTAGCGTTTATCGCCTCCGGCTATGAACACTCCGTGGCCAATATGACGCTGTTTGCGCTCTCCTGGTTTGGCCACCATAGCGAGGCTTATACGCTGGCCGGCATCGGCCACAACCTGCTGTGGGTAACGCTTGGGAATACGCTTTCCGGCGCGGTATTCATGGGTCTGGGTTATTGGTATGCTACGCCAAAAGCCGAACGACCACGGCCAGAGCGTATCGCTGCGCCTGAAACTGTAAGCCAATAATTGAGGATTGAACGTGGATCACCTGCCCATATTTTGTCAGCTACGAAATCGCGCCTGCCTGCTGGTTGGCGGGGGCGATGTCGCAGAACGTAAAGCACGTTTATTGATGGAGGCAGGTGCGCGCGTCACTGTTAATGCCCTGGACTTTACGCCGCAGTTTAAAGCCTGGGCGCAACAGGGCATGCTGACCCTTGAACAGGGCGAGTTTTCCCCCGCCCTGCTTGACGCCTGCTGGCTGGCGATCGCCGCAACCGATGACGACGAGGTGAATCAGCAGGTCAGCGATACGTGCGAATCCCGCCGCATCTTCTGCAACGTGGTCGACGCGCCTAAGCAGGCAAGCTTTATTATGCCGTCGATTATCGACCGTTCGCCGCTGATGGTCGCGGTCTCTTCCGGCGGCACTTCACCGGTGCTGGCTCGCCTGCTGCGAGAAAAGCTCGAATCCATTCTGCCGCTGCACCTGGGCAAAATTGCCGGCTACGCGGGCACGCTGCGCGGGCGGGTGAAAGCGAAGTTTGCCACCATGGGCGAACGCCGCCGCTTCTGGGAAAAATTCTTTACTAACGATCGCCTGGCGCAATATCTGGCGAACGAAGATAAAAAGGCAATCGACCAGGAAACCGAGTCGATGTTCGCCGCCGAACTCGATCATCGCGGCGAAGTGGTGCTGGTCGGCGCGGGGCCGGGCGATGCGGGATTACTGACCCTTAAAGGCCTGCAGCAGATCCAGCAGGCCGACGTGGTGGTCTATGACCGTCTGGTCTCCGATGACATTATGAACCTCGTACGCCGCGACGCGGACCGCGTCTTTGTCGGTAAACGAGCAGGTTTTCACTGCGTCCCACAGGAAGAGATTAACCAGATCCTGCTGCGCGAGGCGCAAAAAGGTAAACGCGTGGTGCGTCTGAAAGGCGGCGATCCCTTTATCTTCGGCCGGGGCGGCGAAGAGCTGGAAACGCTGTGTCACGGCGGTATTCCCTTCTCCGTTGTGCCGGGGATAACCGCGGCCTCGGGCTGCTCCGCTTATTCCGGCATTCCGTTAACCCACCGCGACTACGCGCAAAGCGTGCGGCTGGTAACGGGGCACCTGAAAACCGGTGGCGAGCTCGACTGGGCGAACCTGGCGGCAGAGAAACAAACGCTGGTGTTCTATATGGGGCTTAATCAGGCGCCGGCCATCGAACAAAACCTTATCAGCCACGGCATGCCTGCGGATATGCCGGTTGCGCTGGTAGAAAACGGCACCTCCGTTAAACAGCGCGTCGTCAACGGAACGCTGAACGAGCTTGGCGAGCTGGCGACGCAGGTTGAAAGCCCGGCGCTGATTATCGTCGGGCGCGTGGTGGCACTGCGCGACAAGCTGAACTGGTTCTCGAATCACTAATAAAAAAGGAGGCTTTCGCCTCCTTTTTTTATCGCTTGCGCCTTACGGCTGGGCAACAAAGCCAATCACTTCGTACACTTTCTTCAGCGTGGCGCTGGCGTGAGCACGGGCTTTTTCCGCGCCCTCTTTCATCACCTGGTGCAGGAAGGCTTCGTCATTGCGATAGCGATTGTAGCGCTCCTGAAGGTCGATCAGCATGCCTGAGACGGCTTCCGCTACGTCACCTTTCAGGTGGCCATACATTTTGCCTTCAAAGTGCTGCTCAAGCTCAGGGATAGTCTTGCCGGTGACCCCAGACATAATATCCAGCAGGTTGGAAACGCCGGCCTTGTTGACGACGTCGTAACGTACCACTGGCGGCTCGTCGGAGTCGGTCACCGCGCGTTTAAGCTTCTTCACCACCGACTTTGGATCTTCGAGCAGGGCCGATAACGTTGTTGCGGTTATCGTCAGATTTGGACATTTTCCTGGTCGGCTCCAGCAGGGACATCACGCGCGCGCCGGACTTAGGAATAAAGGGTTCAGGCACCTTGAACACTTCGCCATACAGGGCATTAAAGCGCGCGGCGATATCGCGGCTCAGCTCCAGATGCTGTTTCTGATCTTCGCCCACCGGCACCAGGTTGGTCTGGTAGAGCAGGATATCGGCGGCCATCAGCACCGGATAGTCAAACAGGCCGGCGTTGATATTTTCGGCGTAGCGCGAAGACTTATCCTTGAACTGCGTCATGCGGCTCAGCTCGCCGAAATAGGTGTAGCAGTTCAGCACCCAGCTTAGCTGCGCATGCTCAGGCACGTGGGACTGAACGAAAATGGTGCTTTTCGCCGGATCGATACCGCAGGCCAGGTACAGCGCCAGGGTGTCGAGCGTGGCTTTACGCAGCGCGTTCGCATCCTGGCGCACGGTAATGGCGTGCTGGTCAACGATGCAGTAAATGCAGTGGTAATCGTTCTGCATGTGAACCCACTGACGCAACGCACCCATGTAGTTACCAATGGTTAATTCACCTGAAGGCTGCGCGCCGCTAAAAACAATGGGTTTACTCATGTTCTGATTCCTGATTTTCTTTGCAAGGGAGCCCGAGAGCGGGCAATAAGTCACTGAACTTATCAAACACGACGTTCGGTTTGCTCAGCTCAATAGCTTCACCATAGTTATAACCGTAGGTCATGCCGACGCAGGGACAGCCCGCAGCCTGCGCGGCAAGAATATCGTTGCGGGAATCCCCCACAAACAATAGCGCTTCCGCGCTCAGGTTAAGCTTCTCCATGACCTTAAACAGCGGCTCCGGATGCGGCTTCTTGTTCTCCACATCGTCGCCGCCGATAACCACCTGGAAGTATTGCGCGATGCCCAGCTTTTCAAGCAGCGGCATAACAAACGGCGTCGGCTTATTGGTCACCAGCCCCATCGGCAGGCCGTTGTCGGCCAGCGCGGCCAGCGTGTCGGCGACGTGCGGAAACAGGAAGCTGCCTTCGTCGACCGTTTGCGCATAGAAGCTATCAAACAGCTTGCGCGCCATAAGGCACTGATCGAACTGCGGCTCCTGGCCTTTTAACGCCCAGGTCAGCGCGCGCTGCACCAGCACGTCGGCGCCGTTTCCAATCCACTTCTCGACGTTTTCTTCGCCGGCCGTTGGCAACTCAAGCGCGTAGAGCGCCTGATCCATCGCCTGGCTTAAGCCCAGCGCCGTATCCACCAGCGTGCCGTCCAGATCGAAGGCGACACCGCGAATTTTTTCAAACTTATTCATGACTTACCTTTGCCAGTTCATCGCGCATGCGATCGATGACCGTTTTATAATCGGGCTGACTGAAGATAGCCGAGCCGGCGACAAACATATCCGCGCCCGCCGCGGCAATCTCCGCAATATTATCAACTTTCACGCCGCCGTCGACTTCAAGGCGAATATCGTAACCGGAAGCGTCGATGCGCTCGCGCACCTGGCGGAGTTTTTCCAGCGTGTGCGGAATAAACGACTGTCCGCCAAAGCCCGGGTTTACGGACATCAGCAAAATAACGTCCAGCTTATCCATCACGTGATCCAGCCAGCTGAGCGACGTCGCCGGGTTAAACACCAGGCCCGCTTTGCAGCCGTGCTCTTTAATCAGCTGCAAAGAGCGGTCAACGTGTTCGGAAGCTTCAGGATGGAAGGTAATGATGCTGGCGCCGGCTTCGGCGAAATCCGGGATGATGCGATCGACGGGCTTCACCATCAGGTGTACGTCAATCGGCGCGGTGATGCCATAATCGCGCAGTGATTTCAGCACCATAGGCCCGATGGTCAGATTTGGAACGTAGTGGTTATCCATAACATCGAAATGGACGACGTCGCTGCCTGCAGCCAGCACTTTGGCCGTGTCTTCACCCAGGCGGGCAAAATCGGCAGACAGGATTGAGGGGGCAATCAAATACTGTTTCATCCGCTTCTCCAATATATTGTCATTTTTGAGGCGAACGAAACGGCTCAGGCTACGCCGTAAAGCGCCAGCAGTTCGTCCACCTTGTTACGCGTTCCGCCATTTCTGCTGATGCTGCGTCTGACCTGCAGCTTATGCAGCTTCGCCTGCTGATACCAAATCCGGGTCAGCTCGGTGTCATGATTGGAAATCAGCACCGGAATGCGGTTTTCCTGCAGGTTTTCCGCAAGGGCAGCCAGATGTTGCTGCTGCACTATGCTAAAGCTGTCCGTATGATAAGCCGTAAAATTCGCCGTGGCGGATAGCGGCGCGTACGGCGGATCGCAGTACACCACCGAGCCCGCGGCGGCGGCCCGTCATGCTGACATCATACGACTGGCAGACGAAAGTAGCCTGCTGCGCCCGTTCGGCAAAGTGGTACAGCTCCTCTTCCGGAAAGTAGGGTTTACTGTAGCGGCCAAACGGCACGTTGAATTCGCCGCGCAGGTTATAACGGCACAGTCCGTTATAACAATGGCGGTTAAGGTACAAAAACAGCACCGCACGGCGAAACGCATCTTTGCACTGGTTAAACTCGGCGCGAAACAGATAGAAGGCTTCGCCATTGTTATGCTCGGGCGCAAACAGGCTGCGGGCTTCCTGAACATACTCGTCGGTACGCGCTTTGACAATGTTGTACAGGTTAATCAGATCGCTGTTGATATCCGCGAGGATATAGCGTGAATAGTCAGTGTTCAGAAAGACGGAGCCTGCACCAACAAATGGCTCAATCAGACAGTCACCTTCTGGCAGATACTTCTTTATGTCATCAAGCAGGGGGTATTTCCCCCCTGCCCATTTCAGAAAAGCGCGATTTTTTTTCATGCTGTCTAACTATTTACACCTTCTCCAGCTGTGGAAAGGTTCCGACAGCGACTGCGCTTGCCATCACTTCAGATCGGACTGAACCTGATGAATTGGTTTTGCCCACGGGTTCTTCGCCTGTACGTCAGCCGGCAGAGTTGAAACGGCGCGTTTCGCCTCGTCTTTGCTGGCGTAAACGCCGCTAATCAGCACGTACCACGGCTGACCGTTACGTACGGTCTGGTAGACCATGTAATGCTGCAGGTTTTCTTTCTTCGCCCATGCGTTCAGATTCGCAGAGTTGGAAGAAGAGCTGAGCTGCAGGGTGTAATGGCTGCCCGGCGCGCCTTTAATTGCGCTCGCATCCCCGGTAACCATCGCGCCGCCGCTTGCCGCTGGAGCCGCAGTACTGGCTGTCGCCGCTGGAGCCGCCGCTTTCGGTGCCGCAGCCGCAGCCGGCGCTTTAACAGGTTCTTTAACCGGAGCCGCTGCCGCAGGTTCGCTGCGTTTCGCGGTAGTAACAGGTTTTGGCTCCGCAACGGTAGCTTTCGCCGTTGCCTGAGGTTTAGCCTGCGCTGGCTGAGTTTTATGCGGCTCAATCACCGCTTGTTTACGTTCCGGACGCGCGGCTGGCTGCGGCTGGCGTGCCTGCTCGTTTTTCGCGGTATTCTGAGCAGGCATGGCTGCCGCACCGCTGCCTGCCATACGTGCAACCGTAGCCGGCTGGGTTGGCAGAGTAGAACCGCTTGCCGCGTTGTCGATCTGATCCTGCTGCTGTGTCAGCGCATTATTCAGATCGCCTGGAACTTCCACACGCTGCTGGCCTTCTGGTGTCGGCTGCACCTGCGCATCCGTTGGGGTAGAAGAAATAGGCGGTAAATTTACTTCCTGCTGCTGTTGGCCCGCGTTAGCGGTTTGGTTAGCAACGTTTGACTCGCCCGGCTGCGGCTGCGCGCCGTTAGCCTGGTTCGCGGTGTCATTGGTGGCGGACAGATCGATATTCTTTTCGGCGTTTGGATTTTTGTTGGCCGTATCATTATCGGAAGAAGGCGATTTGAGCGCGGATCCGATACCGATAATGAGCAGCAGCAGAACCAGAATACCGATGCCCATCATCAGATGCTGACGAGAGACGGGAACCTTCTGTTTCGGGGCTTTTTTGCGTCCGCGCGCGGGACGGCGTTCGGCGGCTTCAACCTTCATGCCGTCATCGCCTTCGTACTCCTCTTCGTCGCGAGGACGACGGGAACGCGAGGAACGAGGTTCATCGGCATCAAGATCGACGTCATCGACGTTGATCTGCGGTTCGTTATCGAACTCGTCAGGCTTGCGTGAACGATCCCGACGACGATCGCTGGGATCGGGTTTCAGTTCGTCTTCCGGTTTGAATTCATCCATTTAACACCCCACTCAAAGGCTTATGCCAGCAGTACGTACTTTGCACATCGCCCGAAGTTAAAAATCGCCCGACTGCGGCGACCAATCATTTCTAATAGTTAAGCCTGCTGACAATCAGCAATGGCGGACAGAACGACATTGTGTGGCACTCCGCCACGAACTTCACTCTTCCCGATAGCCAACGGCAGCACAAGGCGTAGCTCGCCGGCCAGTACTTTTTTATCTCGCATCATGTGGGGCATATATGCGTCTGCTGACATTTCCCGCGGCCCGGTAACGGGCAGCCCGGCACGCTGCAGCAGGGTAATGACGCGCTGAACGTCGGCTTCGCTGAATTGTCCCAGGCGAAACGCAGTGCGCGCGGCCATAACCATTCCGGCTGAGACCGCTTCGCCGTGCAACCAGTTGCCATAGCCCATTTCGGCTTCAATGGCGTGGCCAAAGGTATGGCCCAGATTGAGTAAAGCACGTAAGCCGCTTTCGCGCTCGTCGGCGGCCACAACTTCTGCTTTCAGTTCGCAACAGCGGCGAATGCAGTAAGCCATCGCTTTGCCGTCCAGCGCTAATAAAGCGTCGAGATTATCCTCAAGCCAGCTAAAGAACGCCGCATCGAGAATAATGCCGTATTTGATCACCTCAGCCAGGCCCGACGCCAGCTCCCGTTTCGGCAACGTACTCAGACAGTCGAGATCCACCACCACCGAAGCGGGCTGGTAGAACGCGCCAATCATATTTTTACCAAGGGGATGGTTAACGGCCGTTTTACCGCCAACGGAGGAGTCCACCTGCGAAAGCAAGGTGGTAGGAACCTGAATAAAGCGTACGCCGCGCTGATAGCTCGCCGCGGCAAAACCGGTCAAGTCGCCTACCACGCCGCCGCCAAGGGCGATTAGCGTCGTGTCGCGACCGTGCGGCTTTTCCAGCAGCGCCGTAAAGACGGTATCGAGTACGGCAAGGCTTTTGAATTTTTCGCCATCCGGCAGGATGACGGTATCGACTTTAACGCCCGCTTGCTCAAGCAGACCACGCACCTTATCCAGGTAAAGTGGCGCAAGGGTTTCGTTGGTCACCAGCATCGTCTGATCGCCAGCTTTCAGCGGCCAAAAGGACGCCGAGTCATTAAATAACCCGGCAGCGATGGTGATAGGGTAACTACGTTCCCCGAGAGTAACAGCTAACCTCTCCATAACGCGAAGTCCACCTTAAGAAGCTTTGCCCGCAGGCGTTTCTCGATTAAGCCAGAATCAATTGCTTTCCAACATATGAATAATCTGGTTAGCAACCACTTTGGCACTTTGGTCGTCAGTGCGAATCGTCACGTCAGCAATCTCTTCGTAAAGAGGATTGCGTTCTTGCGCCAGGGCCTCAAGCACTTCACGAGGCGGTGTCTCAACCTGCAGCAGCGGACGCTTTTTATCGCGCTGGGTGCGGGCAAGCTGCTTTTCAATTGTGGTTTCAAGATAAACCACAACGCCACGGGCCGAGAGACGGTTACGGGTTTCGCGAGACTTCACAGAGCCGCCACCAGTCGCCAGCACAATGCCCTGTTTTTCAGTGAGTTCGTTAATGATTTTTTCTTCGCGATCGCGGAAGCCTTCTTCGCCTTCAACGTCGAATACCCAGCCCACATCAGCTCCGGTACGTTTCTCAATCTCTTGATCAGAATCGAAAAATTCCATATTGAGTTGCTGAGCTAACTGACGCCCAATAGTGCTTTTGCCGGCACCCATAGGCCCAACCAGAAAGATATTGCGTTTCTCTGCCATTTTTTCGGTACTACTAAGACAATTCGTTGATGATAAACCCACCCGGTAACAACCTGCTGCGGCGGGACATGAACTGAAACCTCATAAGCGTGAGTTCGAGAATCAGACTAAAAATTATCTCAACACTCAAGGTAGTTTGGCAACCGATTAAATTACTCAACGCCCCAGCTAAGAGATGAAAAGCATAAACCAGGTTTATCGGCCGCAGGAAATTATTACCCTGCTTCTCGAAACGGTACACCTTGTAAGCTAATTCCTCTCTGCCGTCAAACACCTGAGCTACGATTACGAGAAAAATCCGTCGGCGGCTTTAGAAAAAGCTACGGAATCGGGATAAGTCGGGGCGTAATAAAAACTACCAGCTCGCGACGCTGGCTGTCTTTCGCATCGTGGCGGAACAGGCCGCCAAGCAGCGGAAGGCTGCCCAGCACGGGAACCTTGTCACGGCTGTCTTTATTATGCTGCTGAAAAATCCCCCCCAGCGCGAGCGTTTCCCCGTTTTTCACCGACACGACGGTTTCGATTTCCTGCTTATCTATGGCCAGCGCCTCTCCATTGGCCTGCTCGATGCTCCGCCCCGGCATATTCTGGCTGATGCGTAATTTCAGGCGGATGTTGCCCCGCGGCTGAATGGTGGGCGTAACTTCCATCCCCAGTACCGCCTCTTTAAACTCTACGGATGTCGATCCTTTCTCCCCGTTGGCGACCTGATAAGGAATTTCCGTACCCTGCTTGATGCTGGCCGGCTGGCGATGGGCGGCCATTAAGCGCGGGCTGGCGATAATCTCCAGCTGCTGCTGTTGCTCAAGGGCGGATAATTCCATTTCAAGCAGCCGCCCATCAATACGCGCAATATTAAAACCGATATGCGTTGTGGCGCTGTTTACGGAAACATCCGCGCCCATACCGGTAAAATCAGGCGCGGCGCTTCCCCTGCTGCCCTGGGCGAGATTCCACTTCACGCCCAGCTCATGCAGCTTATTCTGGTTAACGGTGACGATATGCGCCGCAATTTCCACCTGCCCCATAGGGAGGTCCATCTCCTCCACCCAGCCCGCTATCTGCTTCAGAGCAGCTTTGTTATCCCGCACGATAAGGCGGTTGGTGCGTTTATCCACGGTCATGCTGCCGCGCGGGCTTAATAGCTTTTCGCCCACCGCCTTGAGCGCCGCGGCTAGCTCGCCGGCGTCGGCATGGGCCGGAGAAAATACCTGGTTAAGCAGCGGCAGCTTCAACGCCTGCTGTTGACGTAGTTGTTCCTGTACGGCCTGCTGTTGCTGCATGTGGGCTTTTGGTACGATTTGCAGGACGTTTCCTTCGCGAAGCTGCGTCAGCTCAGCCGTTTTCAGCACCAGCTGAAAAGCCTGTTTCACAGGAATGCCCTGCAGATGGAGCGACACCACGCCCTCCACGCCGGGCGCTATCAGCAGATTAAGGCGCTGGTTTTCTGCCAGCGCCTGTAAAACCTGGGCCACGGGCGCATTATCCAGCGTCAGGGAAACTTTATCCGCGAGGCCTGCTGACGGCCAGGCTATCAGCAGAACGAACGCGCGCATCCATGCCATATGTTTTTCCTTCTGTTTTCCATGAGTAAAAGGGTCGTCCGCATTCCGCGGGCAAGGTGACGGTTAAAAGCCGTTGGTCGATCTCAAGGATCTGCGTTCCGCGCTCTGTCTGCATCCCGCGAGCAAGGCGGCGCCATTTTTTCTGCGGATCGCGCATTATGACGATCGCGCCTTTTTCAGAGCTAATCACCCCATGAAGCGTCCACTGCGCCAGCTTTTTAACAAGCGCATCGCAAGGCGCGAGCAGCGGTTGAAAGGGGTTTCGCGGCATGGACGAAGCCGGCTGCGCCGCTATCAGCAGGACAAGAAGAAGGTTACGGTTCATCGCTGATGTCCAGCGTGATGGCCAGTCGAAGGCGCTCGCCTTTTGGTTCGACGGCAAACCCCTGCAGCGCGATATCGCCATAGCCTGATAAGCGAGCAAATAAGGAAGGAAGTTTTTCCCAGGCCAGCAGCATTTCCAGCGTGGCGGTTTGGCCCTCAGGCTGCCATTTTTCGAGTTTTCCTCCGCCCTGATGGGCAAACTCCACCGCTGAAAAACTTTCAGGCGGCGGGGCTTCTCCAGGTTGTTCCGCGACGCGGGTGGATGAAACCAAAGCAACAACGCCGTGGCGCAGCCGGGCAAGCGTTGTGCTTTCCTGCTGATTATGAAGTAAAGATTCCCGCAGCCTCGCCTGCTGCGGCCGGATAACAAAGCACAGGAGAAGGATAACTACGGCAGCGTTAACCGCGGCGAGGCTCGCATACTTCACCCGGCGGGGGGCGGCCAGCCAGCGTTCAGTCAGCACTATCCACCTCCGCAAAGGCAAAGGTGAAGGAGAACGCCAGCGGGCTATCAGGGTTACGCTGGATCTCCTTCGCCGAGACGTTAATAACTTCAGGAAGCTGCCGTAAATTCTGTTCCAGAAGGCGTAAGTCCTCCGGTTTTTCCGCGTTGCCGTGAAGGGCTATTCGCCCTTTTGCCATAGCAAGAGAGGTAAGCCAGATGCCGGCGGGCAACGAGCCGGCCAGCCGGATTAGCCGTGGCTCCCATTCACTTATCGATAATCGCTGCGCTTTACGCGCCTCCTGTAATTTTTGTCGCTTAGCCAGCTTTTGCGCCGCCTGATATTTTTGCTGCAGCGAAGCACGCAGCTGCGACAGATATTCGGCCTGAATGCGCTGCTGCTCTGCTTGCCACGCAACCAAAGCGCGACTGACAGCAGCGACCAATAACGCCGACAGCACGCACCCCGCGGCCAGTAAACCCCAGCGGCGCAGCTGACGTTGACGGGTGCGCTTTCGCCACGGCAGCAGGTTGATCAAAGCCGTCATCGGTTGACCCACCCGATAGCCAGCCCGATAGCCACGGTGAAGCTTCCGCCATGCGGCGGCAACGGAGGTTGCAGCCGCGCCAACGCGCGCCAGGCGTCTAATGGCCGCGCGCCCTGCGGCAAGGGTTCCGCCAACGCGCTGCTGAAGGCGACCTCCTGCGGCTCGACCGCCAGCTGCCGGCATAAATCAGAAAACGTCTGCGCCTGACGAACGTCCGTCCACCCCCAGTCCGGCTCTTCGCCGGGCCTGGCCCAAAGCCAGTGATCTTGCTCCTGGTGCACCAGCAAACGCGGCTTGTCCGGGCTGCACAGGCGGCCAAGAGCGGGAAGCACGCTCGCGCCCGGCGTAAGCGAGACAGGGAACAGGCGCTGCCTGGCAAGGTTTGTAAGAAGTTCCCGCACCTCGCTGTGCCGGGCGGCTATTACCCGTATTTGAGCCGCATCCTGCGGCATCGCCGTGTAATCCCAGCTCAGTTGAGCAGGCAACATCTGCAGCTGCTCTGCGGCGGAGGCGGCGAGATAGCTTTCACGGGCCGGTTCGCACAGGCGGTTATCGGGCGTCGGAACCGGACGCTGTAAGGTGCGCCGGGTCGGAAAGGCGACGCGAAGCTGATGGCGTAACGGCAGCTCCCTTCGCCATTGCGCCAGCGCTTTTATCAGGTTTTCCGGCGCCTGCACGACGCCTTCCCGAAAGGTGTTTTCGGGCAGCGGAATAAGCCACCATTGGCGTAGCTGCCATCCCTGCCGCTGCCGCTTTACGGCCACCGCGCGCAACGTTTGCTGTTGAATTTCCAAGCCTATTTGCCAGGTGCTGATAACCATAGTGACGATCTCCGTGTCGTTTGCTTTCGAATTTGGCATATCAAAGCTTCTGGCTTGCCTTTATACTACCGCGCGTTTGTTTATAAACTGCCCAGTGGGAACCTGATGGGAAATTTAAGGTGAAGTTCGTAAAGTATTTATTCATCCTTGCAGTCTGTTGCATTCTGCTGGGAGCCGGCTCGATTTACGGGTTGTATAAGTTTATAGAGCCGCAGCTGCCCGATGTCGCCACGCTAAAAGACGTGCGGCTACAGATTCCGATGCAGGTCTACAGCGCTGACGGGGAATTAATTGCCCAGTACGGCGAGAAACGCCGTATCCCGCTGACGTTGAATCAAATTCCGCCGGAAATGGTGAAAGCGTTCATCGCCACCGAAGACAGCCGCTTCTATGAGCATCACGGCGTCGATCCGGTGGGTATTTTCCGTGCCGCAAGCGTTGCGCTGTTCTCAGGCCATGCTTCCCAGGGCGCAAGCACCATTACCCAGCAGCTGGCGCGCAACTTCTTCCTGAGCCCTGAGCGCACCATGATGCGTAAGATCAAGGAGGCCTTCCTGGCGGTGCGTATTGAGCAGCTGCTGAGCAAAGATGAAATCCTTGAACTCTATCTGAACAAAATCTATCTCGGCTATCGCGCCTACGGCGTGGGGGCAGCGGCACAGGTCTATTTCGGCAAAACTGTCGATCGGCTTACGCTGAGCGAAATGGCGGTGATCGCCGGTTTGCCAAAAGCGCCATCGACGTTTAACCCGCTCTATTCGCTGGAAAGATCCACCTCGCGCCGCAACGTTGTCCTCGCGCGTATGCTGAGTGAAAATTACATCACCCAGGCGCAGTATGACGAAGCGCGCGGCGAGCCGATTGTCGCAAACTACCACGCTCCGGAAATCGCCTTCTCAGCGCCCTATCTTTCTGAGCTGGTGCGGCAGGATCTGGTAAGCCGCTACGGCGATAAAGCCTACGAAGACGGCTACAAGGTTTACACCACCATCACCCGCAGGATTCAGCAGGGCGCCCAGCAGGCGGTTCGTAACAACGTCATGGCTTACGATATGCGTCACGGCTACCGCGGCCCGTCAAACGTGCTGTGGAAGGTGGGCGAAAGCGCCTGGGACGAGAAGAAAATCATCGACTCCCTGAAAAATCTGCCCGTTTACGGCCCTCTGTTCCCGGCGGTGGTCACCGGCGCGAATGCGACAGAAGCAACGGCGCTGATGGCCGACGGCACCTCGGTATCGCTAGGCATGAGCGGCGTACGCTGGGCGCGTCCGTATCGCTCTGATACTTCGCAGGGCCCGACCCCGCGTAAAGTCACCGATGTGGTTCAGACAGGGCAGCAGATTTGGGTGCGCAAAGTTGATGACGCCTGGTGGTTAGGCCAGGTGCCGGACGTAAACTCGGCGCTGGTGTCCATCAATCCACGCGACGGCGCGGTGCTGGGCCCTGGTCGGCGGCTTCGACTTCAATCAAAGCAAATTTAACCGGGCCACCCAGGCGCTGCGCCAGGTGGGTTCGAATATCAAACCCTTCCTCTACACCGCCGCGATGGATAAAGGCTTAACCCTGGCCAGCATCCTGAACGACGTGCCTATCTCACGTTGGGATGCAGGCGCCGGCTCAGACTGGCGTCCTAAAAACTCACCGCCGGAGTACGCCGGGCCGATTCGCCTGCGTCAGGGCCTGGGCCAGTCGAAAAACGTGGTGATGGTGCGGGCGATGCGCGCGATGGGCGTGGACTACGCCGCAGAATATCTACAGCGCTTCGGCTTCCCGGCGCAGAACATCGTGCATACCGAATCTTTAGCGCTGGGCTCCGCGTCGTTCACCCCGATGCAGGTGGCGCGCGGCTACTCGGTTATGGCTAACGGCGGCTTCCTGGTCGACCCGTACTTCATCACAAAAATCGTCGATGACAACGACCGCACCATATTCGAAGCGAAGCCAAAAGTGGCCTGCCCCGAGTGCGATCTGCCGGTGATTTACGGCGAGACGCAAAAATCCAACGTGCTGGAAAACCAGGATGTGGAAGATGTAGCGGTTTCCCGGGAACAGCAG
The DNA here is from genome assembly GCF_051307045.1 of Dryocola mayonis. Lineage (NCBI taxonomy): Bacteria > Pseudomonadati > Pseudomonadota > Gammaproteobacteria > Enterobacterales > Enterobacteriaceae > Dryocola > Dryocola mayonis. Next base: position 340,252 of record NZ_CP150452.1, on the reverse strand, counting down.
AATGCCAGCGTGCCTATGCCGAAGCTTGAACAGGCAAACAACGACCTCGTGGCGCAGACCACCGCGCCTGAGTATGCGCCTCACGTTATCAATACGCCGCTGTCGTTTTTGATTAAAAGCGCGCTCAATACCAATATCTACGGCGAACCGGGCTGGCAGGGTACGGGCTGGCGCGCCGGACGCGATTTGAAACGTCGCGATATCGGCGGCAAAACCGGTACGACGAACAGCTCTAAAGATGCGTGGTTCTCAGGCTACGGCCCGGGAGTTGTGACCTCCGTGTGGATAGGCTTTGACGATCATCGCCGCGATCTTGGCCGCACTTCTGCAAGCGGCGCGATTAAGGATCAGATATCTGGCTACGAAGGCGGCGCCAAGAGCGCCCAGCCGGCATGGGACGATTTCATGAAAGTCGCCCTTGACGGCGTACCTGAAGAGCCCATCACCCCGCCGCCGGGCATTGTGACGGTAAATATCGACCGCAGCACCGGGCAGCTGGCCAACGGCGGCAACAGCCGTGAAGAGTATTTTATTGAGGGCACGCAGCCAACACAGCAGGCGGTGCACGAGGTGGGTACGACGATTATTGATAACGGCGAAGAGCACGAGCTGTTCTGAAGTAAAAAAGCCCTTCTGTTGAAGGGCTTTTTTTATGGATATCTACAAACGTCCCTGCTCTTTTAACCACTCCCGGACCAGGAACAGCGCGCTGACGTTGCGCGCCTCGCTGAAGTCTTCCTCGTCGAGCAAACTCATTAACGACGCCAAGGGCCAGCGCACCTGCGGCAGCTCTTCCGGCTCATCCCCTTCCAGCGATTCAGGATAGAGGTCTTCAGCAATCACTATATTCATTTTGCTGGAGAAATAAGACGGCGCCATGGTGAGCTTTTTGAGGAAGGTCAGCTCGTTTGCACCAAAGCCCACCTCTTCTTTAAGCTCGCGGTTTGCCGCTTCAAATACGGTTTCACCCGGATCGATTAGCCCTTTGGAGAAGCCGAGTTCATAAGATTCTGTGCCGACGGCATATTCCCGGATCAGGATGATATGGTCGTCCACGATGGGCACGATCATCACCGCTTCGCGGGAGGAAGGACGCATACGTTCATACACGCGCCGCACGCCGTTGCTAAATTCCAGGTCCACCGTTTCGACATTAAACAGACGTGAACGGGCCACGGTTTCAACATGTAAAATGGTCGGTTTTTGTAAGGATTTGCTCATCGTGGCTGGATTTAACAGTGAAGACAGGAAGCTATTGTGCGGTATGCCGCACATCTCGCGCAATGCACATCGGTTATTATTTACATTTGTGTAACTTTATACCCCTAAGAACAGCACAGGCTTATATGTCAATAGTTAGCAATGAAATAGGAATTTGCTGATATTTACAGGGAAGTCGCTTTGCTAACATCAGTTTACCGCAGGTTGTGCCCTTACAAATATGTCTCAAGTTCCTGTTAATACCTGCCGATAACAACTCTTACACCCATAACTTTTTTGAAGGGGTGCAACTTGCTGCGCTTGAATAAGAAAACGATTATTTGATGGGGAAAGCATGAGCACCTTACTACTTCTTTTAGCTGCTATGCTGGCCTGCGTATTGATTGCCGGATGGTTGGTCTGGCGCAGCCTGAGGCTGCGCGCCCGTTTGCCGCACACGCAATCTTTTACCGGAGCAACCTCGCGCAAGTTAACCGCCGAAGAACGCACCGCCGTTGAAAACTACATTGAGACGCTGACCCGCACGCAGGATATCGTCGGGCCTTCCGGGGCAAGCACCGCGCCGGTTAAGCTCGTGCTTAACGCGCAAAGCAACACTGTCCTGTCCCTGACGCGCTCCATCACTCGCTATGGCCTGTCGACCGACGATGCCAATAAGTGGCGCTACTACCTTGATTCTGTTGAAGTTCATCTGCCGCCGTTCTGGGAGCAGTACATCACTAACGACAATAACGTTGAGCTGATACGTACTGAAACCGTACCGCTGGTTATCTCGCTTAACGGCCATACGCTAAACGAAGATAACGGTGAAAACCGGGGCTTCGCGCTGGAACGCACCACCGCCAGCCAGGCCTCCATCCGCGGTGAAGAGAGCGAACAGATAGAATTGCTCAATATCCGTCAGGAAACCCCTGAAGAGGCCGCGCTAAGCCGGCCGGACGGGCTGCGCGAAGCCATCCTGATTTGCGTCGCGTTTGTGATGCTATTCTTCTGCCTGGTGGGCCCTTCGGTCGTGCTGCCGTGGCTGCTGGGCGGCGCGGTGATGCTGCTGGCGGCAAGCCTGTGGGGGCTGTTCGCGCCTCCGGCAAAGAATACATTGCGCGAAATACACTGCCTGCGGGGCACGCCAAAGCGCTGGGGATTATTTGGCGAATCCAACCAGGAGCAGATTAACAATATCTCGCTGGGCATTATCGACCTGGTTTACCCTCCGCACTGGCAGCCCTACGTGGCGCAGGATCTGGGCCAGGAAACCGACATCGATATCTATCTGGACAGGCACGTTGTGCGCCAGGGTCGTTTTCTGTCGCTGCACGACGAGGTCAAAAACTTCCCCATTCAGCACTGGGTGCGCAACATGGTGATCGCCACCGGCGCGCTGGCGGTGCTGCTGATGCTGACTATCTGGGTTCCTCTCGAAATGCCGCTTAAGCTAAGCATTTCATGGCTGAAAGGCGCCCAGTCCGTCGAGGCCACAAGCGTTGCGGATCTGGATAAAACCCGGCTCCGCGTCGGCGATACGCTGCGCGTCAAGGGCACCGGCATGTGCAATATCCACCTGCCAGGCGCCTATCCAACCAAACAGAACTATCCGTTTACGCCCTTCGACTGCTCGCAGATTGTCTGGAATACCGCACGCCCGCTGCCGCTGCCGGAATCAGACATTATGGATAAAGCCACCGCGCTGATTCAGGCCGTAAGCGGCCAAATCCACCCGCAAACGGAAGCCGACTCGAAGGTTAACCCGCAGCTAAGAACCGCCATCCAGAAATCGGGCATGGTGCTGCTGGATAATTTTGCCGGCATCGTGCAGAAAACGCAGGCGCTCTGCACGGCGGATGACGAATGCGTACGGCTAAAAAACGCTTTGATTAACCTTGGCAATACCAAAGACTGGGATTCACTGATTAAGCGAGCCGACACGGGCAAGCTTGACGGCGTAAACGTACTGCTACGCCCGGTCAGCGCCGAATCGCTCGATAATCTGGTGACCACCTCCACGGCCCCGTTCTTTGTGCGTGAAACCGCCCGCGCGGCGCAGAAGCTCAACAGTCCGGCCCCCGGCGGGTTTATCATTATCAGCGAGGAAGGAAGCGATCTGGTCGATCAGCCGCTCCCTCCTGTTTCGCTGTATGACTACCCGGCGCAGGAGCAATGGGGCGAGTTCCAGCGCCTTACCGGCATGCTGCTGCAGACGCCGTTCAGCGCCGAAGGGATTATCACCGGCCTGAGCACCGATGCGAACGGCACGCAGCACGTCACCTTGCACCGCATTCCGGACAGCAGCAGCCTGTGGCGCTATATCGCCACGACGCTGCTGCTTTTCTGCCTGCTGGTAAGCCTTGCGGTCAACGGCCTGCTCGCCCTGCGCCGCTATCGCCGCAGCCGTAACCGCCTCGCGCAGATTCAGCAGTACTACGAAAACTGCATGAATCCGTCGCTAGCACCCCTCCCTGCGGTACGTTCGCTGTTCTAAACTTCGCGCGGCAGTGTGCTAACCTGTCGCGCAGTTTTCCTCAATCAGGTTTAACCCATGCATATTGATATTGCCTGGCAGGACGTCGATACCGTTTTGCTCGATATGGACGGTACGCTGCTGGATCTGGCGTTTGATACCCACTTCTGGCAGAAGCTGGTCCCGGAAACCGTAAGCCTTGAGCGAGGCATTCCCCTTGAGGAAGCCCACCTGCTGATCGCCCGTGAATATCATGCCGTGCAACATACGCTAAACTGGTACTGTTTGGATTACTGGAGCGAGCGGCTTGGGCTGGACATTTGCGCCATGACTACCGCTCAGGGGCCAAACGCCGTGCTGCGTGAAGATACCGCCCCCTTCCTGGATGCGCTAAAGGCCTGCGGTAAACGGCGAATCCTGCTGACGAATGCGCATCCCTATAATCTGGCGGTCAAGCTTGAACACACCGGTTTAGCGCAGCACCTTGATTTATTGCTTTCCACCCACACATTTGGTTATCCGAAAGAGGATCAGCGTTTATGGCAGGCCGTTGCGGCGCATACGGGGCTGGATAAAGCAAAAACCGTATTTATCGATGACAGCGAGCCGATTCTGGATGCAGCGGCGAAGTTTGGTATTCGTTATTGCCTGGGGGTGACCAATCCGGATTCCGGACTGGCGGACAAAACCTACGCGCGTCATCCCGCGTTGAATGACTACCGTCGCCTGATTCCCTCGCTTCGTTTTAAGGAGTAGCCATGAAAGAGAAATCGTCCGAAGGCATACGCCTCGACAAATGGCTGTGGGCAGCGCGCTTCTACAAAACCCGCGCCGTGGCGCGGGAAATGATTGAAGGCGGCAAGGTGCATTACAACGGGCAGCGCAGCAAGCCCAGCAAGACCGTTGAACTCAATGCCGTGCTGACGCTGCGCCAGGGCAATGACGAACGCACCGTCAAGGTGCTTGGCATCACCGACCAGCGTCGTCCGGCAACGGAAGCCGTGCAGCTTTATGAAGAGACGGCGGAGAGCCTCGAAAAGCGGGAAAAAATGGCGCAGGCACGCAAGACGAACTCGCTGACTATGCCGCACCCGGACCGTCGCCCGGACAAGAAAGAACGCCGGGATTTGATGAAATTTAAACACGGCGGCAACGACTAGCTGCCGCCTGACTGAGAGAAAACTATGGCTCAACACGACCAACTCCATCGCTACCTGTTTGAAAACTATGCCGTGCGCGGCGAACTGGTAACGGTATCCGAAACCTGGCAGCACATCATGGAAAACCATGACTATCCGCAGCCGGTGAAAAAAATCCTCGGCGAACTGCTGGTCGCGACTAGCCTGCTGACGGCCACCCTGAAGTTCGACGGCGACATCACCGTCCAGCTGCAGGGCGACGGCCCGATGACCCTCGCGGTAATTAACGGCAACAACAAACAGCAGATGCGCGGCGTGGCTCGCGTTCAGGGCGATGTCCCGGCCGACGCCGATTTAAAAACCCTGGTCGGCAACGGCTACCTGGTTATCACCATCACGCCGAGCGAAGGCGAGCGTTACCAGGGCGTTGTGGGCCTGGAAGGCGATACGCTGGCCGACTGCCTGGAAGATTACTTCCTGCGTTCTGAGCAGCTGCCGACGCGTCTGTTTATCCGTACCGGCGACGTTGAAGGCCAGGCGGCCGCAGGCGGCATGCTGCTGCAGGTTTTACCTGCGCAAAATGCCCAGGCAGACGACTTTACTCACCTGGCGACGCTGACGGAAACCATTACCGCCGAAGAGCTGCTTACGCTGCCGGCTAACGATGTGCTGTGGCGTCTGTATCACGAAGAAGAGGTCACGCTCTACGATCCCCAGGCCGTTGAGTTTAAATGCACCTGCTCGCGCGAGCGCTGCGCCGACGCGCTGAAAACCCTGCCGGACGAAGAAGTGGACAGCATCATCGCCGAAGAAGGCGAAATCGATATGAACTGCGACTACTGCGGCAGCCACTACATTTTCGACGCCATGGATATCGCCGCGATCCGCAACAACGCCTCCCCGGCAGACCCTCAGGTCCATTAATTTATCCCGCTAGCGGACGGCGCTCGCGCTTGTCCGCCCTTCTTTTTCAACGCGTTGCTTGCAATAGCGATCTCATTCACAAAGCATCCGTTTATCGCGCTGCTTTTTAACTTATCCGGCATATTTTACCCGAGCTTTTGTCAATTCCTGCCATACTCTCACCCCGTCGCGGCCGGCTGCACAGCGTTTTCCGCTGTCGAATCGGGCTGGATACTCAAATCTATGAGTTTGGTCGCGGTTAACAACCCATAAACAACCCTACAATCTCAGGCAGTACAAATTGGCTAAGGAGTAGTGACATGCGAGTTAAAGGTATAACCCCGCAGGATCTCAAGGCTTATGGTATTAACGATGTGAGTGAAGTGCTTTATAACCCCGATTACGACACTCTGTATCGCGAAGAGCTTGATCCCAGCCTGGAAGGTTTTGAACGTGGCGTAGAAACTAATCTTGGCGCCGTCGCCGTTGATACCGGCATCTTTACCGGCCGCTCACCGAAAGATAAATATATCGTTCGTGACGACACGACCCGCGACACCTTCTGGTGGGCGGATAACGGCAAAGGCAAGAACGATAATAAACCCCTTACGCAAGAGACCTGGCAAAGCCTTAAAGGTCTCGTCACCCGGCAGCTCTCCGGCAAACGCTTGTTTATCGTCGACGCCTTCTGCGGCGCCAATGCCGACACCCGTCTTTCGGTACGTTTTATTACCGAAGTGGCCTGGCAGGCTCATTTCGTTAAGAATATGTTTATCCGTCCGACCGAAGAAGAGCTGACGACCTTCGAACCTGACTTTGTGGTGATGAACGGCGCCAAATGCACCAACCCCGACTGGCGGGAGCAGGGCCTGAACTCGGAAAACTTCATCGCCTTTAACCTTACCGAAAGGATGCAGCTGATTGGCGGCACCTGGTACGGCGGCGAAATGAAGAAAGGGATGTTCTCCATCATGAACTATCTGCTGCCGTTGAAGGGCATTGCTTCGATGCACTGCTCGGCAAACGTTGGCGAAAAAGGCGATGTCGCGGTGTTCTTCGGCCTGTCCGGCACCGGTAAAACCACCCTGTCTACCGATCCAAAGCGTCGCCTGATTGGCGATGATGAACACGGCTGGGACGATGACGGCGTGTTTAACTTTGAAGGCGGCTGCTATGCGAAGACCATTCGCTTATCGGAAGAGGCCCGAACCGGATATCTTCCATGCCATACGCCGCGATGCGCTGCTGGAGAACGTCACCGTGCGCGAAGACGGCTCCATCGACTTTGACGACAGTTCCAAAACCGAAAACACCCGCGTCTCCTACCCGATTTACCATATCGACAACATCGTTAAGCCGATTTCTAAAGCGGGCCACGCGACTAAGGTCATCTTCCTGACGGCGGATGCGTTCGGCGTACTGCCGCCGGTTTCACGCCTGACGGCGAACCAGACCCAGTACCACTTCCTGTCCGGCTTTACCGCTAAACTGGCCGGCACAGAGCGTGGCGTCACCGAGCCGACGCCGACCTTCTCGGCCTGTTTTGGCGCGGCGTTCCTCTCGCTGCATCCAACGCAGTATGCGGAAGTACTGGTAAAACGCATGCAGGCTGCCGGCGCCCAGGCCTATCTGGTGAATACCGGCTGGAACGGCACGGGCAAACGTATTTCGATTAAAGACACCCGCGCGATTATCGATGCGATTCTGGATGGTTCTCTGGACGATGCGGAAACCTTCACCCTGCCGATGTTTGACCTGGCGATCCCAACGGAGCTTGCCGGCGTCGATCCCCATATTCTGGACCCGCGCGGCACCTATGCGTCTGTGGAGCAGTGGCAGGAGAAGGCCGAGCAGCTGGCTAAGCTGTTTGTATCTAACTTTGAGAAGTACACCGATACCCCGGCGGGTGCGGCTCTGGTCAGCGCCGGTCCTAAGCTTTAGGGCGTGTGGCGGATGGCGTTGACGCTTATCCGCCCTGCCGGCCCACGGGTCAGGTAGGCTGAGCCATAAAAAAAACGAACCTCTCGGGGTTCGTTTTTTAATTTCAGTCCGCTCAGGCATCTTTCGTCTGATGGACGACCTTGCTTATCGGCAGCGGCAGCCAGGCCCGAATTCGCAGCCCGCCCCGCTCGCTGACGCCGATGTCCAACATGCCGTTGTGGTTGTCGATAATGCGCTGCACTATCGCCAGCCCCAGTCCGGTGCCGCTGGTGCTGCGCGCGCTGTCGCCGCGCACAAAGGGCTGGAACAGATGCTTAAGCTGCTCAGGCTTGATGCCCGGGCCGTCATCTTCCACCTGGAACCAGGCGCGGTTAAGCTCGCCGCCGCTGCTGACCTTAATCCAGCCGTTGCCATAACGAGCCGCGTTAACCACCATATTGGCCGCGGCGCGTTTAATCGACAGCGGATGAATATTTACCGGCAGCTCGCCCGCCTGCAGATCGGTCTCTATTTCGCGCTCGTAACCGCTTTCCGCGGCGATCACCTCACCCAGCACGCCGTTAAGATCGGCGATTTCCAGCGGCATTTCCTGGCCGGTGCGCAGGTAGTCGATAAACTGTTCGATAATCGCGTTACATTCTTCGATATCTTTATTAATCGACTCGGCAAGGTAGCCGTCTTCCTGCCCCATCATCTCCGTCGCCAGACGAATGCGCGTCAGCGGCGTGCGCAGGTCGTGGCTTACGCCCGCCATCAGCAGCGTGCGATCGTCCGCCAGCTGCTTAACGCCTGCCGCCATATGGTTAAAGGCTCGCGTAACGGAACGCACCTCTGATGCGCCGTATTCGCGCAGCGGCGGCGGAATAATACCCTTGCCCACCTGCAAAGCAGCATGCTCCAGATCCACCAGCGGCCGGTTCTGTATGCGGATAAACAGCCATGCTCCCCCTATCGCCAGCAGCATAATCGCCAGCGTATAGCGGAACAGCGGAGAGAAATCGCCCTGATGGATCTCCGTCAGCGGCACGCGCACCCAGATATTCGGCGACAGCCAGGTTTTCAGCCACACAACGGGCGAGCTTTTGTTGACCTCAACGCGCACTTCCGTCGGGCCCACCCAGCTGCTGCGCCATCTGATGGCTTAAAAACTCATAGTGCTGCGCCCAGCGCAGGCCCGCGTCTTCCGCCGCCTCGTTGGAATAGAGGGAAATCCCCAGCTCGCGGTAGATCTCACGACGAAAGGCCGGCGGCACCACCAGCTGCGTGCCGTCCTCCAGCTGCAGCTTATCGGTCATCAGCATACGCACTTCGTAGGCGAGGACTTTATTAAACTGCTGCAGGCTCGGCAAAATCGCGAAGTTGAGCACCACGAGATAGGTCGTCACCAGGCTGACGAACAGCAGGGTGACGATCAGCAGCAGCGTACGGGCAAACGAGCTTCTGGGCGAGAAGCGGACTCGCCTCATGCCTTAGAGCCGTCCGGCACGAATACGTAGCCCAGGCCCCATACGGTCTGGATATAACGCGGGTGCGCCGGATCTTCTTCCACCATGCGTCGCAGGCGGGAAATTTGCACGTCAATCGAGCGTTCCATGGCGCTGTATTCGCGGCCGCGGGCCAGATTCATAAGTTTATCGCGGGAGAGGGGCTCGCGCGGATGGCTGACCAGCGCTTTAAGCACCGCGAACTCGCCGCTGGTCAGCGGCATAGGCTCATCTTCACGGAACATCTCGCGGGTGCCGAGGTTCAGCTTAAACTTGCCGAAGGCGATGACGGCCTCTTCCTGGGAAGGCGCGCCCGGCAGTTCGTTCGCCTGGCGGCGCAACACCGCGCGAATACGGGCCAGCAGCTCACGCGGGTTAAAGGGTTTTGGAATATAGTCGTCGGCGCCGATTTCCAGGCCGACGATACGGTCGACCTCTTCGCCTTTCGCGGTGACCATAATGATCGGCATCGGGTTGCTCTGACTGCGTAAACGACGGCAGATAGAGAGGCCGTCTTCGCCCGGCAGCATGAGATCCAGCACCATCAGGTGGAAGGATTCACGGGTTAACAGGCGATCCATCTGTTCTGCGTTGGCCACGCTGCGGACCTGGAAGCCTTGCTCTGTGAGATAACGCTCTAACAGCGCCCGCAGACGCATGTCGTCATCCACAACCAGAATTTTATAGTTCTCTTGCATTCTTATAACTCCCAAAGGCTCGAACAGTTGAGTGCGTATTCTTAAAAAACTGCGTCAATACGACCAGTCAAATCTGGTATATATTCTAGTCGAAATTGTTACAAAGCATATTAAACAGACGGTTATAGAGATTTTTTTGCCAAAACGATGAGCGGCTTCGCAAATCACCGCCATTGCCATCGCCCTGATTTATCGGTTTAAATCAACGCATTCTTATCCACCCTGAAGGCCTAACGATGAAAACGCCATTGATTACCCGCGAGGGCTACGAAAAGCTCAGGCAAGAGAAGGATTACCTGTGGCGCGAAGAGCGTCCGGAAGTCACCAAAAAGGTCACCTGGGCGGCAAGCCTCGGCGACCGCAGCGAAAATGCCGACTACCAGTACAACAAAAAACGGCTGCGCGAAATAGACCGCCGGGTACGTTATCTGACGAAATGCCTCGAAAACCTCAAGATCGTCGATTATTCACCCCAGCAGGAAGGCAAAGTGTTCTTTGGCGCCTGGGTGGAAATTGAAAATGATGAAGGCAGCCAGCTGCGCTTTCGTATCGTCGGCTACGATGAAATTTTTGGCCGCAAGGACTACATCTCTATCGACTCGCCTATGGCTCGCGCGCTGCTGAAAAAAGAAGAGGGAGATTTGGCCGTGGTGCAAACCCCCGCCGGAGAAGCCCACTGGTACGTCAATAAAATCGAGTATGTGAAGTAGTCCGCTGTCGGTAACGGATCCTTCCGAATCCTCTTGTTCAGGGCGCCGCGGCTGGTATTTTCGCCCTCCAGTCCGTATAACTGTCCTGTGAAATTTCCGCATTAAACGCACTACACAGATGATAAAGCCATGATGAATGATTCACTCTGCCGCATTATTGCCGGTGAGCTAAAGGCCAGGAACGAACAGGTTGAAGCAGCCGTTCGCCTGCTCGACGAAGGGAATACCGTGCCGTTTATTGCACGTTATCGTAAAGAGGTCACCGGCGGTCTGGATGACACCCAGCTGCGCCAGCTGGAGACACGTTTAAGCTATCTGCGCGAGCTGGAAGACCGCCGCCAGGCCATTTTGAAATCCATCGCCGAGCAGGGCAAGCTTAGCGACGAATTAGCCGGCGCCATTAACGGCACGCTGAGCAAAACCGAGCTGGAAGATTTGTACCTGCCGTATAAGCCAAAGCGCCGTACCCGCGGGCAGATCGCTATCGAAGCGGGCCTTGAGCCGCTGGCGGAAACCCTGTGGAACGAGCCGTCGCACGATCCTGAGCAGGAAGCCGCCCGCTACATTGACGCCGACAAAGGCGTTGCCGATACCAAAGCCGCGCTTGACGGCGCCCGCTACATCCTGATGGAGCGTTTCGCCGAAGACGCGGCGTTGCTGGCAAAAGTGCGTAACTACCTGTGGAAAAACGCGCATCTGGTCGCCGCCGTGGTCAGCGGCAAAGAAGAGGAAGGCGCGAAGTTCCGTGACTACTTCGATCATCGCGAGCCTGTCGCCAGCGTGCCTTCTCACCGCGCCCTCGCCATGTTCCGCGGCCGCAACGAAGGAATTTTACAGCTGGCGCTGAATGCCGATCCGCAGCACGACGAGCCGCCGCGTGAAAGCTACTGCGAGCAGATAATTATCGACCATCTCGGCCTGCGCCTGAACAACGCCCCGGCGGACGCCTGGCGTCGTGGCGTGGTGAGCTGGACCTGGCGCATCAAGGTGCTGATGCATCTGGAAACCGAGCTGATGGGCGCCGTGCGCGAACGCGCCGAAGAAGAAGCCATTAACGTCTTTGCCCGCAACCTGCACGATCTGTTAATGGCCGCGCCTGCCGGCCTGCGCGCCACCATGGGCCTCGATCCGGGGCTGCGCACCGGCGTAAAAGTGGCGGTGGTGGACGCCACCGGCAAGCTGGTCGCCACCGACACCATCTACCCGCACACCGGCCAGGCCGCGAAAGCCGCCGCTGTCGTCGCCGCGCTGTGCGAAAAGCATAACGTAGAGCTGGTGGCTATCGGCAACGGCACCGCCTCCCGAGAAACCGAACGCTTCTTCCTCGACGTGCAGCAGCAGTTCCCGAAAGTCACCGCGCAGAAAGTGATTGTCAGCGAAGCGGGCGCCTCCGTTTACTCCGCCTCCGAGCTTGCGGCGCTGGAGTTCCCGGATCTGGACGTCTCGATTCGCGGCGCGGTTTCCATCGCGCGTCGCCTGCAGGATCCGCTCGCCGAACTGGTGAAAATCGATCCGAAATCCATCGGGGTCGGCCAGTATCAGCACGACGTCAGCCAGTCGCAGCTGGCGAAGAAGCTGGACGCCGTGGTGGAAGACTGCGTTAACGCCGTGGGCGTGGATCTGAACACCGCCTCGGTGCCGCTGTTAACCCGCGTGGCGGGCCTGACGCGCATGATGGCGCAGAACATCGTTAACTGGCGCGATGAAAACGGTCGCTTCCAGGATCGCCTGCAGCTGCTGAAAGTAAGCCGCCTTGGGCCAAAAGCCTTTGAGCAGTGCGCGGGCTTCCTGCGCATTAACCACGGCAATAACCCGCTGGATGCATCAACCGTGCACCCGGAGGCCTATCCGGTTGTAGAACGTATTCTCGCCGCAACCGAACAGGCGCTGGCCGACCTGATGGGCAACGGTGAAGCGCTGCGCGGCCTGAAGGCGAGCGAGTTCACCGACGAGCGCTTCGGCGTGCCTACGGTGACCGACATCATCAAGGAGCTGGAGAAACCCGGCCGCGATCCGCGTCCGGAATTCAAAACCGCGAAGTTCGCCGACGGCGTCGAAACCATGAACGACCTGACGCCGGGCATGGTGCTGGAAGGCGCGGTCACCAACGTCACCAACTTCGGCGCGTTTGTGGATATCGGCGTGCATCAGGACGGGCTGGTGCACATCTCTTCGCTTTCCGATAAATTCATCGACGATCCGCATAAGGTGGTGAAGGCCGGCGATATCGTCAAAGTGAAGGTGATGGAAGTGGATCTTGCCCGTAAACGTATTGCGCTGACCATGCGTCTCGACGAGCAGCCGGGCGAAGCTTCCAGCCGCCGCGGCAGCGCGCCGCGTGAGCAAAACAACCCTCGTCGCCCGGCCCAGCAGCAGGCCAAACCGCGCGGACGGGATAACGCCGGCAGCGGCAACAGCGCGATGAGCGATGCGCTGGCCGCCGCGTTTGGTAAGAAATAATTATGATATAAAAGGGGCCGTTTGAATCGGCCCCTTTATTTATCGGCATTTACCCCAGGCCTTTTCATACGTTTTATTAATTCTGTTTCAGTATTAGCCGGACTCATCCTTTAATTAACGCCCCACGCGGCTCAGCGATATTATTTCAATAAACGCTCAAAGCTGAAACTTACCGGCATCATATATTTAACAGGTGAAATACAAAGGCAACATCCATTGATAAAATATAAATAGACCATGCTTTTTCTCACAGAATAAGCGGCTGCCATTAAAGGACTTAATTGAAAAAAAATCCTTTCAAATCCTGTTCTTAAATAAAAACATTTTTTGTTTCATTTAATCTTTGTGAACGCCCGCACATTTATAAAATAACTATTGAAGATAGAAACCATTCTCATTATCATTGTTTTGTTCGTTATTTCTCCTCTTATCAAAAGATAATAAGCCTCGCTGCGCAAAGGGACGTGCCGGTGAATACAGTAGCTCCGTCAGTAATAAATCAGAGTCTTGCTCTAAGAAGGTCCTATGAATTTTTTACCGAAAAGCGCGTGGAAAATTACCGGCTTTGCCCATGAAATAAGCCCGGCCTATCGTCAAAAATTATTGTCCCTCGGCATGCTGCCCGGTTCTTCTTTTAACGTTGTGCGCATGGCGCCCCTTGGCGACCCGGTTCATATCGAAACGCGCCGCGTCAATTTGGTTTTGCGTAAAAAAGATCTCGAATTATTAAACGTCGAAGCCCTTGTCTGACAAACGGGACGGGCGTTCGCGCTCCGGTTTTCACTCTCTTTAGTTCACGAAAAAAATGAAAAACTTAACTATCGGCTTAATCGGCAATCCTAACTCAGGAAAAACCACGCTGTTTAACCAGCTTACCGGTTCACGGCAGCGCGTCGGCAACTGGGGCCGGGGTCACCGTCGAACGAAAAGAAGGCCAGTTCTCAACCCAGGCCCACCAGGTGACGCTGGTCGATTTGCCGGGAACCTATTCCCTGACCACCATCTCTTCGCAAACCTCGCTGGATGAGCAAATCGCCTGCCACTACATCCTCAGCGGCGATGCCGACCTGCTGATCAACGTCGTGGATGCTTCAAACCTGGAACGCAATCTCTACCTGACGCTACAGCTGCTGGAACTCGGCGTTCCGTGCGTGGTTGCGCTCAACATGCTCGATATCGCCGAAAAGCAGGCTATCCGCATCGATATCGACGCCCTCGCCGCGCGCCTGGGCTGCCCGGTGATTCCGCTGGTTTCCACGCGCGGACGCGGCATTGAAGGACTGAAGCTGGCCATCGACCGCCGTCTGCCCAATACCCCGTCAGATCTGGTGCTCTACCCGCAGGCGCTATCAGAAGAAGCCGATAGCCTGGCCGCCGACATGTCTGCGCAGATGCCTGAACAACAGCGCCGCTGGCTGGCGCTGCAGATGCTGGAAGGCGATATCTACAGCCAGGCCTTCGCCGGAAGCGAGACGGATAAGCTGGAAAACGTGCGCAGCCGGCTGGCGGAGGCTGGCGAAGACCCGGCCCTGCTGATTGCCGATGCGCGCTACCAGTGCATCGCCGCCATCTGCGACGCCGTCAGCAACAGCCTGACGGCCGAACCGCACCGCCTGACCGCCATGCTGGATAAAATTATCCTTAACCGCTTCCTCGGCCTGCCGGTGTTTATGCTGGTGATGTACCTGATGTTCCTGCTGGCGATTAACATCGGCGGCGCGCTGCAGCCTATTTTCGACGGCGGCTCGGCGGCTATCTTTATCCACGGCATCCAATGGGTGGGCTACACGCTGCACTTCCCGGACTGGTTAACCATTTTCTTCGCCCAGGGGATCGGCGGCGGCATTAACACCGTGCTGCCGCTGGTGCCGCAAATCGGCATGATGTACCTGTTCCTCTCCTTCCTTGAGGATTCCGGCTACATGGCGCGCGCGGCTTTTGTGATGGACAGGCTTATGCAGTCTCTCGGCCTGCCGGGCAAATCTTTCGTGCCGCTGATCGTCGGCTTCGGCTGTAACGTACCGTCGGTGATGGGCGCGCGTACTCTCGACGCGCCGCGTGAACGCCTGATGACCATCATGATGGCGCCCTTCATGTCCTGCGGCGCGCGTCTGGCTATCTTCGCGGTGTTCGCCGCGGCGTTCTTCGGCCAGCAGGGCGCGCTGGTTGTCTTCTCGCTCTACATGCTTGGCATCGTAATGGCCATTCTGACCGGCCTGATGCTCAAGCACACCATCATGCGCGGCGAAGCCTCGCCTTTCGTGATGGAGCTGCCCGTATACCACGTGCCGCACCTGAAAAGCCTGCTGCTGCAAACCTGGCAGCGCCTGAAGGGCTTCGTGCTGCGCGCCGGTAAAGTCATCGTGGTGGTGAGTATTTTCATCGGCGCGCTGAACAGCTTTTCCTTTAGCGGTAAACCCGTCGATAACATTAACGACTCGGCGCTCGCTTCCGTCAGCCGCATTTTAACGCCGCTGCTTAAGCCTATCGGCGTGCATGAGGATAACTGGCAGGCGACCGTCGGCCTGTTTACCGGCGCGATGGCGAAAGAGGTGGTGGTCGGCACGCTAAACACCCTCTACACCGCTGAAGACATACACAACGAAGCCTTCGACGCCGAAAGCTTCAGCCTGCCTGAAGAGCTGGGGGCCGCCGCCGGCGAAACCTGGCAGAGCCTGAAAGACACCTTCAGCCTGAGCGTGCTCGCCAACCCTATCGAAGCCAGCAAGGGCGACGGTGAAATGGCGACGGGCACCATGGGCGTGATGAGCAGCAAATTCGGCAGCGCCGCGGCGGCCTACAGCTATCTGATTTTCGTGCTGCTTTATATTCCCTGCATCTCGGTAATGGGCGCAGTGGCCCGCGAATCGAGCCGGGGCTGGATGACGTTTTCCGTGCTGTGGGGGCTGAACATCGCTTACTCACTGTCAACGCTCTACTACCAGACCGTCACCTTTAAGGCGCATCCGCACTACAGCCTGGCGTGCATCCTCGCCGTGCTGCTGTTTAACGTGGTGCTGATTGGCTGTTTACGCCGCGCGCGCAGCCGCGTCGACGTCAGCCTGCTGGCAACGCGTAAAACGGCCGCGGCCCGCCTGCTGCGAAACCAGCGCCGTCGACTGTCACTAAGGGGGAATCATGGCAAGCCTGATAGCCATCCGTAACGCCCTGGCGCTGCAGGGCCGCCTTGAGGCCGCGCAGATAAGCCAACAGCTTGCCACCCCGCTGCCGCTGGTTAACGCGATGCTCGGGCGCCTGGAAGCGATGGGCAAAGCGATGCGGCTGCAGGAAGACCCGACCGACTGCCTGACGGGAAGCTGCAAAAGCTGTCCGGAAGGGAAAAAATGTATCCGTGAAGTATGGACGCTTGCGGGCTAGCAACAAAAAAGGCGGGATTTCTCCCGCCTTTCTTCTGGTAAAACTTACTTGTAAACGTCTGCCGTAGCATGAACGTCCTTGGTGTATTTCTCACCGCTGGTGACGACAAAGTAGGTGCCGCCCAGCTTATCGGCTTTTTCAGAGAGATCCTTTTTAGCATCCATCGGCGAAGAGGTGCTGTTGGTCACTATGGTGCCGATTTTAGTCAAATTCATCTCTTTGACTTTGAATTTTTGCAGCTCCTGGGCTGCCATAGCGCCAAAAGATACGGCTCCGATCAGTAACGAAGTAACCATGCCTGTAACCAGTTTCATAAACTTCTCTCTCCATAAGTACCGTTTAGACTGTAGCCGGGCGCATAGCCTGACGGCGGGCGCCCACCGTTCTCACCTGCGAACAGATTGAGTATCAGAGGGAAACCGGCTTTTCGCCACGCCGCGCGCCTATTCTTGCAGACGATTTTTCAATTCCGTTAACGCTGCGCAGAAGTCGTGCGGATGGGAGATAAACGGCGCATGGGCCGCCTTAGGGAAGATAATGGACCCGCTGTCCGGGTAGCGTTCGTCAAGCAAGGGTGCGACTTTGCGCGGCACCAGCCCGTCGAGATAGCCGTACAGCCGCAAAAAAGGCATGGTCAGATCGGCAAGCCGTGCGCGCAAATCGACGGTTTTGAGGATCTCCAGCCCGCCGTTTAGCACCTCAACATCCGGCATCGGCTGCTCAAGCACCACGGCTTTTAACAGTCGTGCGTCCTGGCGGGCGGTATCCGTTCCCATCGTTTGCAAGGCCAGAAAGCGTTCTACGGTACGCTGGAAATTATCGCTCAGCTGCTGCTGGAAGCCGGCCAGCACCTCCGGCTTGATGCCCGGCCAGCCTTCCCGGGCGCTAAAGCAGGGTGAAGAAGCTACGGTAACCAGCGCGCGTACGCGTTCGGGATGGGCAAGCGCAATCTGGCTGGCCACCAGCCCGCCCAGGCTCCAGCCGAGGAAAACGGCCTGCTCTGGCGCCCACGCCAGCACGATTTCGGCCATCTCCGGCAGCGTCAGCGCCCCGAAGCCCCGGCTGCGTCCGTAGCCCGGCAGGTCGACCAGGTGCAAACGAAACTGCGAGCTTAATTGCGCGCTAATGCAATGCCACACCTCGGCGTTCAGTCCCCATCCGTGCAGCAGCACAAGATCAATATTTCCCTCACCTTTTGTCTGCCACCAAAGTTCGCTCATCGGTTACCGTTCTCGTTTTCAAATGCATGGAAGCGAATATGCTAACAATCCCGGGGCTGTGTTGGCTATGCCGTATGCCTCTTGCCTGTCCGACATGGGGGCTTTGCTCGCGCTGCGTCCTGGCGCTGCCCGCGCCGCCGTCCTGCTGTCCGCGCTGCGGCTTGCCCGCCGCGCCGGGCGTTTCCTCGTGCGGCCGCTGCCTGCGGGAGCCGCCGCCCTGGGACAGGCTGCTATTCGTCACCGACTACCGTCCGCCCCTCACCTCGCTTATTCACCAGCTGAAATTTTGCGCCGCTACCGCGCTCGCTCCGGCGCTGTCACGCCTGCTGCTGCTGAAGGTTCTGACGGCTTTACGCGCCGCCTCAGTGCCAAAACCGGAGATAATCCTCAGCGTGCCGCTGCATTCCCGCCGCGCCTGGCGCAGGGGATTTAACCAAAGCGCCCTGCTCGCCGCGCCGCTTGCGCGCTGGTTGCAATGCGATTTCCAGCAGGCGTCCGTCAGGCGAGTCCGCGCCACGGCGACGCAGCATCAGCTAAGCGCGAGGCTACGCCGTGGCAATCTCAGGGGCGCATTCAGGGTTGAATTTCCGGTAGCGGGTCGCCATATGGTTATTGTGGATGATGTCGTCACGACGGGCAGTACCGTGGCGGAAATCGCGCGGCTGCTGAAAAAGCAGGGTGCGGCGACTATCCAGGTATGGTGCCTTTGTCGAACCTTGTAGACCCTCGATGATGGGCGTATTATAACCGACTAAAATAGTCAACTATTGAGCAATCGTTATGATCCGTATTTCCGATACTGCACAATCTCACTTCGCCAAACTGCTGGCAGGTCAGGAAGAAGGGACGCAAATCCGCGTATTCGTTATCAATCCCGGTACTCCTAATGCGGAGTGCGGCGTGTCCTATTGCCCGCCGGATGCGGTTGAAGCAAGTGACACAGCGTTAAAATTCGAGCAGTTGACCGCTTATGTCGACGAACTGAGCGCGCCTTACCTCGAAGACGCAGAAATCGATTTTGTTACCGACCAGCTTGGCTCCCAGCTGACGTTGAAAGCGCCGAACGCCAAAATGCGTAAGGTGGCCGACGATGCCCCGCTGATGGAGCGTGTGGAGTACATGCTGCAGGCGACCGTTAACCCGCAGCTGGCAGGCCACGGCGGCCGCGTTACGCTGATGGAAATCACCGATGACGGGCTGGCTATCCTGCAGTTCGGCGGCGGCTGTAACGGCTGTTCCATGGTCGATGTGACCCTGAAAGAAGGCATTGAGAAACAGCTGCTGGCTGAGTTCCCGGAGCTAAAAGGCGTTCGCGATCTCACCGAACACCAGCGCGGCGAGCACTCTTACTACTGATTTACATTCCCCCGCTTTGCGGGGGAATTATTTTTTTAGCCCTTTCTGCGCCGCTTATCCAAATCCTTCAGCAGCTTATTGACGCCGTCATCGGCAAACATCGCTTCAAGCGAAGTCGACAGCTTGCGACGCCAGTTTTTGTACTGATAGCTGGTGCCCGGGATATTGACCGGCTCCGCCATGCCCAGCCAGTCCTCCGGCTGCAGCCCCAGCAGCGCGCTGTTGCTGTCGGCGATGTAACGCTGCATGCCGCGGTTAAGCGTTGCCGTCATCGCCATCAGCGAAGCTTTGTGCCCCGCGCGCTTCGGCAGGCAGCCGTACTCGTGCAGACCGTTCAGCAGGCCCTGTTTGGCGCGTTCGCGATCCTGATACAAACCGGCCAGCAAGTCTTCGTCTGGATAGAGCCCCAGCGTTTTGCCCAGCGTTAAATCGCCGCTTTCCCAGTAGCCGCGTAGCGTCGGCAGGTCGTGGGTGGTGGCCACGGCCATCGACTGCTTCGGCCAGGCTTTCGGCGCGCGGAACTGCTTCTCGTCGTCGTGCTCGAAATAGAGCACCTTATACGAGTAAACCCCGCTGTCGCGCAGCCTGGCGACGATCTCAACCGGCACCGTCCCCAGATCCTCGCCGATCACCATGCAACTGTGACGCTTGCTTTCCAGCGCCAGAATCGACAGCAGATCGTCCACCGGATAATGCACATACGCGCCCTTATCCGCGGTTTCACCGTAGGGGATCCACCACAGACGCAGCATTGACATCACATGGTCGATGCGCAGCGCGCCGCAGTTGGTCATATTGGCGCGCAGCAGCTCGATGTAAGGCTGATAGGCCCGCGCGGTAATCACGTGCGGATCCATCGGCGGCAGCCCCCAGTTCTGGCCGAGAGGGCCAAGAATATCCGGCGGCGCGCCGACTGACGCCTTCAGGCAGTACAGCTCGCGGTCGCACCAGGTTTCCGATCCGCCTTCCGCCACGCCCACCGCCAAATCGCGGTACAGCCCGATGGGCATTTTAAAGCCCTGGCTGGTTTGCCAGCAGCCTTCAAACTGGATATGGGCCAGGTACTGCAGCCACAGGAAGAAATCCACCTCGTCGCTGTGCTCGCTGCAGAAGGCTTTCACCTGCGGATTGCGGGCGTCGCGCAAGCCTTCCGGCCACACCGGCCAGCCCCAGCGCATTTCATCTTCTTTAACCTGGCAGGCGTGCAGCGCGTCGAAAGCGGCCTGAAAATAGAGGCTCTCGCCGCCGCTTGCCACAAACGCCCTGAATGCCTGCACCTGCTCATCGCGCGCCGTGCGCTTTGAGAACTGTTTCCAGGCCATGCGCAGCGCCGCCATCTTCAGCGCGGTTACGGTGGCATAGTCGACCCACTCCGCGTCGCGCACGGATTTTAGCGACCGCTGGGTGGTCGCCATCTTCCACCAGGCCTGGGCCTCGTCGCTTAAAAGAAAATCGTCTACCGCATTAACGTCGATATAGATAACGTTCAGCCAGCGGCGCGACGACGGGCTGTACGGGCTTGCGCTTTCCGGGTTCGCCGGGTAGAGCGCGTGAATCGGGTTCAGGCCGATAAAGGAGCCGCCGCGTTTGGCAACGTCCACCAGCATGCGCTGCAGATCGCCAAAGTCGCCGATGCCCCAGTTATGGGCGGAGCGCAAAGTGTAAAGCTGCACGCAGGCGCCCCACAGCTTCTGGTCCTGCAGCAGCGCCTCGGGCTCATAGCAGCGCTTCGGCGCCACGATCACCCGGCACTGCCAGCGGTGTTCGTTCTGGCTAACGGTAAGCTCGTGGTAGCCCTCCGGCAGCCTGGCGGGCAGCGCGAGCTTTTTACCCGCCGCGGCTTGCCCGTGATGCTGTTTCCCCTCTTCCGTGGTCAGCTGCCAGCTAAACTCGCCGTGGCCTTCCAGCGGCAGCGCCATCTTCGTTCCGGCGGTAAACACCTGAACGTTTGGCACCGGGGTGACCGCCACCTTTTTAGGGGTAGCGGTACGGCTCATGGCTTCCAGCAAGCGCAGCTTGGTATCCGCCGGAATGGCCTGCGGCAAACCGTGCGCGTTGATGTAGTTCGGGCTAATTCCTGCCGCCAGCGCGGCGTTATCAAGGCGTTTGCTGTCCATGTCTCTCCCTTAGCGCTTAGCCTGCCAGATGCGTTGCTGATAATCTCGAATAGAGCGATCCGAGCTGAACATGCCGCAGCGAGCGGTGTTCAGGATGGCGGCGCGGGTCCAGGCTTCCTGGTCGAGATACAGCGCATCGGCCTGCTTTTGCGCCGCGGCGTAGGCGGTAAAGTCAGCCATCACCAGATACGGGTCGCCGCCCTGCTTACCGATGCTGTGCAGCATCTGGTCGAAGGCGTGCTTATCACCCCCGGCGTAAACGCCCTTCTCCAGCTCTTTCAGTACCGCATCAAGGGCTTTGTCTTTCTTACGCCATTTCACCGGGTCGTAGCCTTTGGCTTTCAGGGCCTTCACTTCTTCCACGGTGTGGCCGAAAATAAAGATGTTTTCGTCGCCCACCTTCTCGGCGATTTCGACGTTGGCGCCGTCCAGCGTGCCCACGGTCAGCGCGCCGTTCAGGGCGAGCTTCATGTTGCCGGTGCCGGAGGCTTCTTTACCCGCGGTGGAGATTTGCTCGGAGATATCCGCCGCGGGAATCATGATTTCCGCCGCTGAAACGCAGTAATCCGGCAGGAACACGACTTTCAGCTGGTCGCCGACCACAGGATCGTTGTTAATCGCCTGCGCCACCTTGTTAATGGCGAAGATGATGTTTTTCGCCAGGTAATAGCCCGGCGCCGCTTTTGCGCCGAACAGGAACACGCGCGGAACGCGGGCCGCCTGCGGGTTTTCGCGGATTTCCTTGTACAGCGCCAGAATGTGCAGCAGGTTCAGGTGCTGGCGTTTGTACTCGTGCAGGCGTTTAATCTGCACGTCAAACAGCGCGTCAGGACTGATGATGATGCCGGTGCGCGCCTTCACAAACGCCGCCAGCTTCACTTTATTCTGGTATTTAATCTCGCGGTATTCTTTACGGAAATTCGCATCGTCAGCGTATTTTTCCAGCCCTTCGAGCACGTCCAGATCGTTCGCCCACTCTTTTTTCAGCTTCTTATCGATAAGCGCGGAAAGGGCCGGGTTACACTGTTTAATCCAGCGGCGCGGCGTGATGCCGTTGGTGACGTTATGGAATTTGTTCGGCCACAGCTGGTGGTATTCCGGGAACAGATCTTTCACTACCAGATCGGAGTGCAGCGCGGCCACGCCGTTCACCGCGAAACCGCTTACAACGCACATGTTCGCCATGCGAACCTGCTTGTTGTACACCACCGCAAGCTTCGCCCATACCGCTTCATCGCCCGGCCAGGTTTTCACGACCAGCTTTTTGAAACGCGCGTTGATTTCGTTGATGATTTGCATGTGGCGCGGCAGCAGCGCTTTCACCAGCTTCTCGTCCCAGCACTCCAGCGCTTCCGGCATCAGGGTGTGGTTGGTGTAGGCGAAGGTTTTACTGCTGATGGCCCAGGCGTCGTCCCAGCTCAGCTGGTGCTCGTCAATCAGCACGCGCAGCAGTTCCGGAATGGCGATGGTCGGGTGCGTATCGTTAAGCTGAATCACTTCGTAATCCGCAAGCTCCGCCAGCCTGCGGCCCGCCAGGTGATGCCGGCGTAAAATATCCGCCACCGAACAGGCACACTGGAAGTACTGCTGCATCAGGCGCAGCTTTTTGCCGTTGAGGTGATTGTCGTTCGGATAGAGAACCTTGGTCAGCTTTTCCGCGTCGATGCCGGCTTGCTCCGCCTTCAGGAAATCGCCGTCGTTAAATTTAGTCAGATCAAACGGGTGCGCATGTTTTGCCTGCCACAGGCGCAGCGGCTGGGCGACGCCGTTACGGTAGCCGAGCACCGGCAAATCCCAGGCCTCGCCCTGGAAGACGAAAGCCGGTTCCCAACGCGCGTTTTTGCCGTCTTTAATAACCTTACCGCCCACGCCGACCTGCACGTCGAGCGCGGAGTTATGCTGAAACCACGGATAGCTGCCGCGATGCCAGTCGTCCGGCGCTTCCTTCTGCTGGCCGTCCTTGAAGGACTGGCGGAACAGGCCCGTACTGGTAATTCAGGCCGTAGCCGATCGCTGACTGGCCTACCGTCGCCATAGAATCCAGGAAACAGGCCGCCAGGCGTCCCAGGCCGCCGTTGCCCAGCGCCGGGTCGGTCTCTTCTTCAAGCAGGTCCGTCAGGTTGATATCAAAGGCCTGCAGCTCGTCCGCCACGTCCTGATACCAGCCGAGGTTCAGCAGGTTATTACCGGTCAGGCGGCCAATTAAAAACTCCATTGAGATGTAGTTAACGTGGCGCTGTTGCGCCTGAGGTTTGGCTGCCGGCTGCGCGGCCAGCAGCTCAGCCAGCGCGCCGCTCACGGCGTGCCACCACTGCTGGCGGGTCATTTCGCTGGCGGCATGAAGACCGTAACGCTGCCACTGACGGGTCAGCGCAGCCTGAAACTGTTCTTTTTTGAAGGTCAGCTGTGACATAGGGGATCGGATCCTTTGATGTTCTAAATTCATTGCCCGCTAGTGTGCAGGGCGGCCTGGGCTTATTCCTCATCCTGAGGGGGAAAAGACCAGGAGGAGCGGCAGGGATGAGCTAAAAGTGTGATCGCGGCCACTTAAAACTGTGCTACGCAGGGCAAAATCCCACCCAAATTCGGACAACAAACGTGCCAGTACATTCGTTTTTTTGCCGGCGAATGAAACCGCTTTCTTTGCAGGTACGGCGCGGGAAACGGGCGTTCAGAAATAATGAAAAATGAATGCATAGTATAAAAGCCATGCAATAAACATATGGAATTGTGACAAGGTGCAACTTAACACTCACCGAAAGTTCAACGCCCTTGCAATAAGAGCGAATCTGGCCGACCTTTACGGTAAGCATTAATTACGAAGCGTAAAAAAACTCATTCCTGTACACAATTTCTACACACAGTGAAGTGACACTATGTTGATCCCATCCAAATTGAGTCGCCCGGTGCGTCTGGAAAATACCGTGGTTCGCGACCGCCTGTTGGTGAAGCTATCAACCGCCGCTAATTATCGCCTGGCGTTGATAACCAGCCCCGCAGGCTATGGCAAAACCACACTGGTCTCCCAGTGGGCAGCAGGGAAAAATGAGTTAGGTTGGTACTCTCTTGACGAGGGCGACAACCAGCAAGAACGCTTTGCCAGCTATCTGGTTACCGCCATTCAGCAGGCGACCGGCGGCCACTGCGTCAGCAGCGAAGTGATGGCGCAAAAACGCCAGTATGCGAGCCTCTCTTCGCTGTTCTCACAGCTGTTTATCGAGCTGGCGGAATGGCATCGCCCGTTATTCCTGGTGATTGATGATTATCACCTAATCAAAAACGCGGTTATTCACGAAGCGATGCGTTTTTTCATTCGCCACCAGCCGGAAAATCTCACGCTGGTGGTGTTATCGCGCAACCTGCCGCAGCTTGGCATCGCCAACCTGCGCGTGCGCGATCAGCTTCTGGAAATCGGCAGCCAGCAGCTCGCCTTTAACCATCAGGAAGCGAAACAGTTCTTTGACTGCCGCCTGAATACCTCGATTGAGCCGGTGGACAGCAGCCGCCTGTGTGACGACGTCGCCGGCTGGGCTACCGCCCTGCAGCTTATCGCCCTCTCCGCGCGCCAAAGCAGCACCTCGGCGCACCACTCCGCGCGCCGCCTTTCCGGCATCAACGCCAGCCATCTTTCCGACTATCTGGTGGATGAGGTGCTGGATAACGTGGATGCGGATACGCGCAACTTCCTGCTGCGCAGCTCCATTCTGCGCTCAATGAACGATGCGCTAATCGTGCGCGTTACCGGCGAAGAAAACGGCCAGATGCGCCTGGAAGAGACCGAGCGTCAGGGCCTTTTTATGCAGCGCATGGACGATTCCGGCGAATGGTTCTGTTTCCATCCTCTTTTCGGCAGCTTCCTGCGCCAGCGCTGCCAGTGGGAGCTTGCCGCCGAGCTGCCTGATATTCACCGTGCCGCCGCCGAAAGCTGGATGGCGCAAGGTTTCCCGAGCGAAGCCATTCACCACGCGCTGGCCCGCGGGCGACGCCAGCATGCTGCGCGATATTCTGCTGCACCATGCCTGGGCGCTGTTTAACCACAGCGAGCTTACGCTGCTGGAAGAGTCCCTGAAGGCGCTGCCGTGGGAAAGCCTGCTGGAGAATCCGAAGCTGGTGCTGCTGCAGGCCTGGCTGATGCAAAGCCAGCACCGCTACAGTGAGGTTAACCTGCTGCTGGCGCGGGCCGAGCAGGAAATGAACCTGGAAATGGACGACACGCTGCACGGCGAATTCAACGCCCTGCGCGCTCAGGTCGCCATCAACGACGGCGACCCGGTCGAGGCCGAACGCCTGGCGATGATCGCCCTTGATATGCTGCCGCTGGCCAACTACTACAGCCGCATCGTCGCCACCTCCGTTCACGGCGAGGTACTGCACTGTAAAGGCGATCTGACCAAATCCCTGTCGGTGATGCAGCAAACTGAACAGATGGCCCGCCGCCACGACGTCTGGCATTACGCGCTGTGGAGCCTGATCCAGCAAAGCGAAATCCTGCTGGCCCAGGGCTTCCTGCAGGCGGCCTGGGAGACGCAGGAAAAAGCCTTTATCCTGATCCGCGAACAGCACCTTGAGCAGCTGCCGCTGCACGAATTCCTGCTGCGTATTCGCGCGCAGCTGCTGTGGGCATGGGCGCGCCTTGATGAAGCCGAGGCTTCGGCTCGCTACGGCGTGGAGGTGCTTTCCGGCTACCAGCCTCAGCAGCAGCTGCAATGCCTGGCGCTGCTGGTGCAGTGCTCGCTGGCACGCGGCGATCTTGATAACGCCCGTAGCCATCTGAACCGTCTTGAGAACCTGCTGGGCAACGGGCCGTATCACAGCGACTGGGTGTCTAACGCCGATAAGGTAAGGGTAATTTACTGGCAAATGACCGGCGACAAAAAGTCTGCCGCTAACTGGTTACGCCAGACGCCAAAACCGGAATTCGCCAACAACCACTTCCTGCAAAGCCAGTGGCGCAATATCGCCCGCGTGCAGATCCTGCTGGGCGAGTTCGAGCCGGCGGAGATGGTGCTGGAGGAGCTGAACGAAAACGCGCGCAGCCTGCGTCTGATGAGCGATCTCAACCGCAACCTGCTGCTGCTAAACCAGCTTTACTGGCAGTCTGGCCGTAAAAGCGACGCGCAGCGCGTGCTGCTCGAAGCGCTGGCGCTGGCCAACCGTACCGGATTTATCAGCCACTTTGTGATTGAAGGCGAAGCCATGGCGCAGCAGCTGCGCCAGCTAATCCAGCTCAACACGCTGCCGGAGCTGGATCAGCACCGCGCCCAGCGCATTCTGCGCGAGATTAACCAGCATCACCGCCACAAGTTCGCGCACTTCGACGAAAACTTCGTTAACCGCCTGCTGACGCACCCGGAAGTGCCGGAGCTGATACGCACCAGCCCGTTAACCCAGCGTGAATGGCAGGTGCTGGGGCTGATTTATTCCGGCTACAGCAACGAACAAATCGCAGGCGAGCTGGACGTGGCGGCGACCACCATCAAAACGCATATCCGCAACCTGTATCAGAAGCTGGGCGTGGCGCACCGTCAGGATGCCGTGCAGCACGCGCAGAAGCTGCTGAAGATGATGGGATACGGCGTTTAAAGCAATATCGGGTTTGCAGGCTTATCCTGCCTGCAAACCCGTCTTGAATTTGTCAGGTGGAGAAGCACAAGCGTCATCCACCTTTTCCTCACGAAGCCAGCGACAGGGAAGGTTTACTCACCCGCTTTGCCAGCCACTGCGCCACCCGCGCCTGCTGTTCGTCGGTCAGCCACATGCCCAGCTTGGTGCGGCGCCAGATGGCGTCATCGACGCGCTTAACCCACTCATGTTCGGCCAGATAGCGCAGTTCGGCTTCATAAAACTCGTGCCCGAAGTTCTCGCCTAAATCCTCAATCGATTTCACGTCCCTGAGGATCAGCTCGCTGTTGCTGCCGTAGGTGCGCGCAAGGCGGCGCGCCAGGCCTTCGCTCAGGAAGGAGTGGCGACGGCGCAGTTGCGCGGCGAAATCATCGCGATCGCCGTTGATATCCCCGCCCGGCAATTTGCTGCCTTTAGTCCAGGCCGGGCCGATTTTCGGGTAGTAAGCCTGCAGCTTGTCCAGCGCGTGCTCGGCAAGTTTGCGATAGGTGGTCAACTTGCCGCCAAACACGGACAGCAGCGGAGCCTTACCGTTTTCGTCATGGATATCAAGCGTGTAATCGCGGGTAATGGCCTGCGGCGAATCGGACTCATCATCGCAAAGCGGACGCACGCCGGAATAGGTCCACACCACGTCTTCACGCGAGAGCGTCTTTTTGAAGTGTTCGTTGTACACATCCAGCAGATATTTCACTTCGCTCTCGTCGATATGCACCGCTTTCGGATCGCCTTTGTACTCCACGTCGGTGGTGCCGATAATCGAAAACTCGTCCAGCCACGGGATAACAAACACGATACGTTTATCTTCGTTTTGCAGGATATAGGCCTGCTTCTGGCTATGCACGCGCGGCACAACGATATGGCTGCCTTTGATCAGGCGGATGCCGTACGGCGAAGGAAGCTGCAGGCCGTCGTCGAAGAAATCTTTTACCCACGGGCCGGTGGCGTTCACCAGGCCGCGGGCGCGCCAGCTAAAGGTTTCGCCGGTATCGATATCCTCGGCTTCGACAATCCAGTGGCCGTTTTCGCGCCGTGCGCGGGTTGCGCGGGTACGGGTTTTCACCTCGCCGCCTTTTTGCGCCACCATCTGCGCGTTCGCCAGAACCAGCCGCGCGTCGTCCACCCAGCAGTCGGAATATTCGAAACCGCGCACGATTTCAGGCTTCAGGACCGAATCTGCGCCAAAACGCAAACCGGTGGAGGCCGGCAGGCTGGTGCGTTTACCGAGGTGATCGTACATAAACAGACCAACGCGGATCATCCATGCCGGACGTAAATGCGGACGATGAGGCAGGCGGAAGCGCATCGGGAAGGCGATATGCGGCGCCATGTTCAACAGCACTTCGCGTTCGGCCAGCGCCTCGCTCACCAGGCGGAACTCGTAATGTTCCAGATAGCGCAGGCCGCCGTGAATCAGTTTTGAGCTGGCGGAGGACGTTGCGCAGGCCAGGTCTTGCCCCTCCAGCATTAGTACAGAAAGGCCGCGGCCTGCTGCGTCTGCCGCGATACCGGCGCCGTTAATGCCGCCGCCAATGACTATCAGATCTTTGGTTTCCATGCTGTCCTCGCACACTTTCGTTAAAGCTCATAAATGTTCGTTATCGCTCATAATAGCAAGTGTCCGGCTTTTTGGTAACGAGAAAAAAACATTTCTGCGTGATATGGATAACATAATGGCGTTAATATCAGCGGCCAGAGGCGGGTTTCGCTTAGTATGACGTCGAGCCCGTTCCCCTTTCCTTATATGTACACGAGCAAGCTATGGATCAATTTGAATGTATCGGTGTGGAAGAAGCGCACCAGAAGCTGCATCAGAAACTGGCGGTATTAGTGGATATTCGCGATCCGCAAAGCTTTGCCATGGGCCACACGCCGGGCGCCTTTCACCTGACCAATGACCGCCTGGTCGCCTTTATGCAGCAGACCGATTTCGCCACCCCCGTAATGGTGATGTGCTATCACGGCAACAGCAGTAAAGGCGCGGCCCAGTACCTGCTGCAACAGGGCTACGACAGCGTTTATAGCGTAGACGGCGGCTTTGATGCCTGGCATCGTCATTTCCCGGCGGAAGTCGATCGCGGCGCAGCTTAAGGTTCAGGAAACCTGCGCATTGCGGGTATACTGCTTCCTTTTGTACGGATTTGGTTGAAAACCCTATGATTATGATCACCTCGTTTGCCAACCCGCGGGTCGCACAGGCGTTTGTCGACTATATGGCGACGCAGGGCGTTATTCTCACTATCCAGCAGCATCATCAAAGCGACGTTTGGCTTGCTGACGACGGCCAGGAAAGCCGGGTTCGCCAGGAGCTGGAAAGGTTCCTCGCCAATCCCGGCGATCCGCGCTATCTGGCGGCAAGCTGGGCTGCGGGCGATACCGCAAGCGGGCCTGCGCTACCAGCGCTACCCTTTCCTTACCACCATCCGGCAAAAAGCCGGGCCCTTTACGCTTGCGGTAATCGCCGCCTGCGTGCTGGTTTATCTGGCCATGCAGGCGCTGGGCGACCGTACCGTTATGGTCTGGCTCGCCTGGCCCTACGCCGACAGCCTGCGCTATGAATTCTGGCGCTATTTCAGCCACGCGCTGATGCACTTTTCACTGCTGCATATCGTTTTCAACCTGCTATGGTGGTGGTATCTCGGCGGCCCGCTGGAGAAGCGTCTTGGCAGCGGCAAGCTGATTACCCTGACCATTATCTCTGCGCTGCTTAGCGGCTACGTGCAGGCCAGATTCAGCGGCCCGTTATTCGGCGGGTTATCGGGCACGGTTTACGCGCTGATGGGCTATGTATGGCTCAGAGGCGAGCGGGACCCTGAAAGCGGAATCTATATGCAGCGCGGCCTGATGGCCTTTGCGGTGCTGTGGATCGTGCTGGGCTACTTCGATATTTTAGGAATGTCGATCGCCAACGCCGCACACGTTACCGGCTTACTTGTGGGCCTGGCGATGGCGCTGGTCGATACTCTGCATGCGCGAAAACGAACATAAGAATCAGGAGTAGAGCGTGAAGCAAACACAACGACACGACGCCATTGTAGAACTGGTTAAAAAACAGGGATACGTCAGCACCGAAGAGCTGGTGGAGCAATTTTCGGTCAGCCCGCAGACCATTCGCCGCGATCTGAACGACCTTGCCGAGCAGAATATGATTATGCGCCACCACGGCGGCGCGGCGTTGCCGTCCAGCTCGGTGAACACCTCATGGCATGACCGCAAAGCGACCCAAACGGCAGAGAAAGAGCGTATCGCCCGTAAGGTGGCCAGCCAGATCCCGAACGGCGCCACGCTGTTTATCGACATCGGCACCACGCCTGAAGCCGTTGCCCACGCGCTTTTAGACCACAGCAATTTGCGCGTGGTGACCAACAACCTGAACGTCGCCAATACGCTGATGGTTAAGGAAGATTTCCGCATCATTCTGGCAGGCGGCGAGCTGCGCAGCCGCGACGGCGGCATCATCGGCGAAGCCACGCTCGACTTTATCTCCCAGTTCCGCCTGGACTTCGGCATTCTGGGGATCAGCGGCATCGACGGCGACGGCTCGCTGCTGGAGTTTGACTATCACGAAGTACGCACCAAACGCGCCATCATTGATAACTCCCGCTGCGTGATGCTGGTCGTCGATCATTCGAAGTTTGGCCGCAACGCGATGGTAAACTTAGGCAGCATTAGCCTGGTGGATCAGGTTTATACGGATATACTGCCGCCCGCGGGCGTGATGCAGGTAATCGCGGATAATAATGTACAGCTGGAGCTGTGCTAAATTTACGGCTATTCCACCCCTCTTCCTGAAAGGGAGAGGGTGAAAAACAGTCTAAGAATTTATCAGCGTTAACTGGTTCCTTTCACCATAAGCCGCAATATTTAAACAGGTTCGACAATGTGCATTACACCTTCGTTTAGCCCTGCCCTGAAAGCCCTGGTTAATGCGTAATATCCCTTTGGGCGATCGGCCAGGTATTCACCCCGCTGATTGAACACTCTACGTCAGAAGCATCATTCTGGGTGATGACTTCATAACGCCCGCCGGCTCTGTCATAAAAAATAAAATGGTATAGCTGGGTAATAAACGTTTTACTCTTTTTCTCTTCGGCCAACAGTTTGATTTCTGTTTTCTTATGATCGAGCTGGGTGATATCGACAACGTGAGCGTTTTTCAGCCACGCCTGTGCCATATTCATCGGCCATGCGTGACAATCCTGCGCGGCCCTGAGCGTAAAAAGGCATAATAGCCAGCGCTGCAATGATAGTCCTTTTCAACGTATAACCTCCAGCTGTCTGTCCCCACTGTCCCCTATCATCTGACGAATGTGCAACGGCAAAATAATGCAGCCGTTCGCCGCCGCTCCCGGATTTTGTCGGCTATCGCCATGAATAAGAAAGCCGGATCTGCCATACATTATATTACCCGGCGCAGGGCGCTGCCTGATGGAATATTGTCCGGTATGAGGATACGTAAAAGGATTACCGGTAATGGTGTAATTACCACGAGGAAGGGGCCCCATATCAGACAGGTTTTGCATCGCCGGGTTGTTCTTTGCATTATCTTTACCCGCGTATCCGCGCCACTTCACGGCCCTCCCGCTTCAGCACGCCGGTAGCTTGTTCATAAATCCAGGCCATAGTAATATCCTTTTAACTATGTTTATTCTTTCCATTTATTTATCGTCGTCACGGATATTACACGGTGCAAAATCAGGCACCCTCTGTTTATTCATTTTTCAGAATAATGGTCGGGCATTTCTCTTAGTTTTCTTAGGATGGTTATAAAGGTGCGGATGATGCAACTATTAGAGAGTAAAAGCAGATATTATCCAAATATTTGTAGCCAATAAAAAAGCGGGCAATCAATAAATTGCCCGCTTATTAATTACAACCGCACCGGTTTAATATGCCAAATCTCGTCGGCGTATTCCTGAATCGTCCTGTCGGATGAGAAATAGCCCATATTGGCGATATTGTGCATAGCGCGAATCGTCCACTCTTCCGGCTGACGATACAGCTCGTCCACCTTATCCTGGCAGTCCACGTAGCTGCGGTAATCTGCCAGCACCTGATAGTGGTCGCCAAAGTTGATCAGCGAATCCAGCAGATCCCGGTAGCGCGTTGGCTCGCCGGGGCTGAACATGCCGGTGCCTATTTGCGTCAGCACCTGATGCAGCTCCTCGTCTTTTTCATAATACTCACGCGGGTTATAGCCGTTGCGCCGCAGCTCTTCGACCTCTTCCGCCGTATTACCGAAGATAAAGATGTTATCCGCCCCTACGTGCTCGAGCATTTCGACGTTTGCGCCGTCAAGCGTGCCGATAGTCAGCGCGCCGTTCAGGCCAAACTTCATATTGCTGGTTCCCGACGCTTCCGTACCGGCAAGTGAGATCTGCTCGGAGAGATCCGCCGCCGGAATAATAAGCTGCGCCAGGCTCACGCTGTAGTTTGGAATAAACACCACTTTCAGCCGGTCTTTAACCACCGGATCGTTGTTGATGACCGCCGCCACGTCGTTGATGAGATGAATAATATGCTTCGCCATGTAATACGCCGAAGCGGCTTTACCGGCGAAGATATTCACGCGCGGCACCCATTCGGCAGTGGGGTCAGCCTTAATGCGGTTATAGCGCGTGATAACGTGCAGCACGTTCATCAGCTGGCGCTTGTACTCGTGAATACGTTTGATCTGCACATCAAACAGCGCATTGGGGTTCACCACCACGTTGAGCTGCTGGCCGATATACTCCGCCAGGCGCTTCTTGTTGGCGAGCTTCGCTTTGCGCACATCCTGATGAACCGTCGGGTAGTCGATGTGCTGTTTCAGCTCGCTGAGCTGGCTGAGATCGGTGCGCCAGGTGCGGCCGATAATTTCATCCAGCACCTCCGAA
Organism: Dryocola mayonis; assembly: GCF_051307045.1. NCBI lineage: Bacteria > Pseudomonadati > Pseudomonadota > Gammaproteobacteria > Enterobacterales > Enterobacteriaceae > Dryocola > Dryocola mayonis. The sequence continues at coordinate 307,672 of NZ_CP150452.1, read as the reverse complement.
AGCGGCGGGTTCGCCAGCGCCAGCCAGCGTCTTGGCGTCACGCCGTTGGTTTTATTGCAAAAACGCATCGGGAAGATGGCCGCAAAATCCGCGAACAGCGACTGCACCATCAGGTTGGAGTGCAGCTCGGAAACGCCGTTGACCTTATGGCTGGCGACTACCGCAAGCCAGGCCATACGCACCTGGCGTCCGTTTGACTCGTCGATAATCGACGTACGCCCCAGCAGGCCGTTGTCGCTCGGATACTGCTCCTGAACGGTTTTCAGGAAGTAGTCGTTAATCTCGAAGATAATTTGCAGATGGCGCGGCAGGATTTTGCCGAGCATATCCACCGGCCAGGTTTCCAGCGCTTCGCTCATCAGCGTGTGGTTGGTATACGAGAAGACCTGGCAGGTCACCTCAAAGGCGTCCTCCCAGCTAAATTTGTGCTCATCGATAAGCAGGCGCATCAGCTCAGGAATAGACAGCACCGGATGGGTGTCATTGAGGTGAATCGCGATTTTATCCGCAAGGTTGGCGTAGGTTTTATGCAGCTGGTAGTGGCGGCTGAGGATGTCCTGCACCGTGGCCGAAACCAGGAAATACTCCTGGCGCAGACGCAGTTCGCGTCCGGAATAGGTGGAGTCGTCCGGATAAAGCACGCGCGAGACGTTTTCCGAATGGTTCTTATCTTCTACCGCAGCGAAGTAGTCGCCCTGGTTGAATTTCCCAAGGTTGATTTCGCTGCTTGCCTGCGCGTTCCACAGGCGCAGCGTGTTGGTGGCGTCGGTGTCGTAACCGGGGATAATCTGGTCATAGGCGACCGCAAGAATCTCTTCGGTTTCCACCCAGCGGGATTTTTTGCCTTCGAGCTGCACGCGGCCGCCGAAACGCACTTTATAGCGGGTGTTGTGACGTTTGAATTCCCAGGGATTGCCATATTCCAGCCAGTAATCCGGGGACTCTTTCTGCCGGCCGTCGACGATGTTTTGCTTAAACATGCCGTAGTCGTAGCGGATGCCGTAGCCGCGTCCCGGCAGGCCGAGGGTCGCCAGCGAATCAAGAAAACAGGCGGCAAGACGCCCAAGGCCGCCGTTGCCGAGGCCCGGGTCGTTCTCTTCGTCGATCAGCTCTTCCAGATCGAGGCCCATCTCTTCCAGGGCGTTTTTCACATCGTCATAAATACCCAGTGACAGCAGGGCGTTAGAGAGCGTGCGGCCAATCAGAAACTCCATCGACAGGTAGTAAACCTGGCGGACTTCCTGGGAAAGCTGGGCACGGTTAGAACGCAGCCAGCGTTCCACTAGGCGGTCGCGCACGGCAAACAAAGTGGCGTTAAGCCACTCGTGCTTGTTGGCGATAGCAGGGTCCTTGCCCACCGTAAACATCAGCTTATAGGCGATCGAGTGCTTTAACGCCTCGACGCTAAGCGTGGGTGATGCATAGGAAAAGGGTGCGTTCATATCGGTGATTCCTGGATAATTACATCAAGCGTTGATAAAGATCGCGGTAAGACTGCGCCGCCACCTGCCAGCTAAAATCCATACCCATGGCCTGGCGCTGGACAAATCGCCACAGCGACGGGCGGGACCACAACACGAAGGCACGCCGGATCGCTCTTAACAACGACCAGGCATTGCTGTCTTCAAAAACAAATCCGCTGGCGATACCGTCCGCCAGGTTTTCCAGCGAGCTGTCTGAAACCGTATCCGCAAGCCCACCCGTCCGCCGCACCAGCGGCAAGGTGCCGTACTTCAGCCCGTATAGCTGCGTTAAGCCGCAGGGCTCAAAACGGCTTGGCACCAGAATCACATCCGCGCCGCCCATAATGCGGTGCGAGAAGGCCTCGTGATAGCCGATTTGCACGCCGACCTGGCCGGGATGTTCTGCCGCGGCCGCCAGGAACCCTTCCTGCAGCACCGGGTCGCCCGCGCCGAGCAGCGCCAGCTGTCCGCCCTGCTCAAGTAACCCCGGCAGCGCTTCGAGCACCAGATCCAGCCCTTTCTGGCTGGTTAAACGGCTCACCACCGCAAACAGCGGCGCCTTGTCGTTGACCTTCAGCCCCATCGCAATCTGCAGCTGGCGCTTGTTCTCGGCCTTCTCCTCCAGCGTGTCGCGGTTGTAGCGCGCGGCAAGCAGCAGGTCGTGGGCGGGATCCCAAATTTTTTCATCGACGCCGTTAAGGATGCCGGACAGACGCCCTTCACGATGGCGCTGGCGCAGCAGCCCTTCCATGCCGTTGGCAAAATGCGGCTCGGTGATTTCCCGCGCGTAGGTCGGGCTTACCGCCGTAATATGATCAGCATAATAAAGGCCCGCTTTCAAGTACGAAATTTGACCGTTAAACTCCAGGCCGTTGACGTCATAGAACGACCAGGGCAGGCCGATATCGTTCATATGATGGGCGTAAAACAGCCCCTGATAGGCCAGGTTGTGCACGGTGAAGACCGACTTTGCCGGGTTGCCGCGCGCGTGCAGATAGGCCGGCGCAAGGCCCGCATGCCAGTCATGGGCATGCACGATTTCCGGGCGCCAGAAGGGATCCAGCCCGCAGGCCATCTCGCAGGCCACCCATCCAAGCAGCGCAAAACGCTGCACGTTATCGGGATACGCGAACTGGTTGGTGTCGTGGTAAGGGCTTCCTGGCCTGTCGTATAAATGGGGCGCGTCAATCAGGTAAATCCCCACGCCGTTGAAGTGGCCATATAACAAAGTCATATGACCCGCGAAGGTATCGCGGTGGGCAACCACCTGCACATCGGCGACACCACGACGGATATCCGGAAAGGCGGGCAGCAATACGCGGGTGTCCACGCCGCCCGCCAGCTGGGCGGCGGGTAGCGCACCGATAACATCCGCAAGACCGCCTGTTTTTAACAGTGGGAATATTTCAGAACATACATGTAAGACCTGCATTATCGCTCCCGTTAGCAAGTCGCGACGCCGTTTTTCAGTCAGGTACAGCGCCGAACGATAAAATGACAACGCGCGGCACGCGCCGCGCGTGGGTCAATCCTTTACTTTCAACCTTGCAGTTTGGCCAGCATGTCCCGGGTTACCAGCACAATACCCTCTTCCGAGCGGTAGAAACGACGCCCGTCTTCTTCAGCGTTTTCGCCAATAACCATGCCTTCCGGGATAACGCACGCCCTGTCGATAATGCAGCGGCGCAGGCGGCACGAACGCCCCACTTTTACATCCGGCAGCAGAACTGACGAATCGATATTACAAAACGAGTTAATACGCACCCTTGGGAACAATACCGACTGCACCACCACCGACCCGGAGATAATGCACCCGCCGGAAACCAGCGAGTTCAGCGTCATGCCGTGACTGCCCGAGCGGTCCTGCACAAATTTTGCCGGCGGCAGCGGTTCCATATGGGTGCGAATCGGCCATTCCTGGTCGTACATATCCAGCTCCGGCGTAACCGAGGCGAGATCGAGGTTGGCTTTCCAGTAGGCCTCCAGCGTCCCCACATCGCGCCAGTACGGCTCTGCGTTCGGATCGGACTGTACGCAGGACAGCGGGAACGGGTGGGCGAACGCCTGGCCGGACTTCATGACGTAGGGAATAATATCTTTGCCGAAATCGTGGCTGGAATTTTCGTCGACGTCGTCGGCTTCAAGCAGTTCATAGAGGTAATCGGCATCAAAAACATAAATCCCCATGCTGGCTAACGCTTTGCTGTCGTCGCCAGGCATGGAAGGCGGATTAGCAGGTTTTTCAACGAATTCGATTATCTTGTCTTCTTCGTCTACGGCCATTACGCCAAACGCCGTCGCTTCGTGCAGCGGCACCGGCATACAGGCCACCGTACAGCGCGCGCCCTTCTCGACGTGGTCGATAAGCATGCGCGAGTAGTCCTGCTTGTAAATATGGTCCCCGGCCAGAATCACCACGTATTCAGCTTTGTAGCGACGAATAATGTCGAGGTTCTGCGTGACGGCATCCGCCGTGCCGCGATACCAGTTTTCCCCGTGTACGCGCTGCTGCGCGGGCAACAGGTCGACAAACTCGTTCATCTCCTCGCTGAAAAAGGACCAGCCGCGCTGGATATGCTGCACCAGCGTGTGGGACTGATACTGGGTAATCACGCCGATACGACGGATGCCAGAGTTAATACAGTTGGATAACGCAAAATCGATAATGCGGAACTTGCCGCCAAAGTGCACGGCGGGCTTCGCACGGGTCGAAGTTAAATCTTTTAATCGGGTACCGCGGCCACCGGCCAAAATCAGCGCAACTGCTTTATTCGGCAGCTGTCTTGCCAACATCAGAGGATCGTTCTTTTCAAACCTAACCATGACTGACTCCTTTTTCATGACTTCTGGAATACGCAGACTCCGTGCGCAGGGCCCCATGCCAAACAGCCATTACCACCGGGTTATCCTCTCCGGCAAAAGGAGGAATGGCTCGCCATTCCCCTTCAGGTAATACGATATCTGCCACTTCTTCGGTGGCATTTATCGTAACAAGCCAACGTTCGCTGAGCAGGATTTGCAGACGATGGATCCCGCTTTGCCACTCGTCAGCGCTAAGAGGCTGCGCCTCTTTATTTAACCAACGCACATTGTCATCGCCTTCCTCCCACCAGCTATTGCGGGTTAATGCCGGAATAGACTGGCGCAGATGAATCAATGCCGCGGTAAAAGTTGTCAAACCATCGTTACAGTGCTCCCAGTCAAGCCACGTCAGGGCGTTGTCCTGACAGTAAGCGTTGTTGTTGCCGTGCTGGCTGTGGCCGTGTTCGTCACCGGCAAGCAGCATCGGCGTGCCCTGGGAGAGCAATAACAACGTGAGCAGCGCGTGTACGCTGTTGCGACGCCGCTCTTTAATGTTCAGGCTGGCTTCCAGCCCTTCAAACCCGTGGTTGTTGCTGTAATTATTGCCTGTCCCGTCACGGTTATCTTCGCCGTTGGCTTCGTTGTGCTTATTGTTAAAGCTCACGCAGTCGCGCAGGGTGAAGCCGTCGTGGGCCGTGATTAAGTTGATGCTGGCTGAGGGAAGAAGACCTTCGCGGCGGTAAACATCGCTTGAACCGGCAAAGCGGCAGGCGAACCCTCCGGGGGAGAGGTCCTGCCGCAGCCAGAAGCGGCGCATGCCGTCGCGAAAATGGTCGTTCCACTCGGCAAATAACGGCGGATAGTTGCCGACCTGATAGCCGCCCGGGCCGATATCCCAGGGCTCGGCTATCAGCTTGATCTGTGAAAGCACCGGATCGTTTTTGATCGCTTCAAACAGCGGCGCGTCCTGGCGAAACTGCGGCGTTCTGCCCATGATCGACGCCAGATCGAAGCGAAAACCGTCCACATGGCAGCAATCGACCCAGTAACGCAGGCAGTCCACCATTTGGGCGACCACTCCCGGCGTGCTCAAATTCAATGCGTTACCGCAGCCCGTCCAGTTGTGATAATCGCCGTTATCCATTAACCAATAATAGCTACGGTTATCGATTCCGCGCAGCGAGAAGGTCGGGCCGTCCAGATCCAGCTCCGCGCTGTGGTTGAGCACGATATCCAGAATCACTTCGATGCCCGCCTTATGCAGCTCTTTGACTGCCCCGCGCAGCTCGTCGGCAGCCTTCAGCGGATCGCCGCCGGAGGCGTAATAGCCTTCTGTCGCGTAGAAAGCGCGCGGGTTATATCCCCAGTAGTTGCTCAACCCCAGCTGCGCGACGCGCGGCTCGGTAACAAAATGCGCCACCGGCAGCAGCTCCAGCGCCGTAATCCCCAGGCGTTGGAAATAGGCGATCATGACCGGGTGGCCAAGCGCCGCGTAGGTGCCGCGAATGTCCTGCGGAATATCCGGATGAAGCAGCGTCAAACCGCGAACGTGGGCCTCGTAGATAACGGTCTTGCCCCACGGCGTGCGCGGATGCTCGTCGTCTTCCCAGTCGAATTTATCCTGCACCACCACGCATTTCGCCATTTCGGCGGCGTCGTCCTGCATATCAGGCTGGTCATGCCCGCCGTGGAAATGGGGATGATCGTTCAGGCCGCCGACCACCACGCGCGCGCAGGGGTCGAGCAGTAATTTAGCTGGATTGAAGCGGTGCCCGTTATCCGGCTCCCAGGGGCCGTGAACCCGGTAGCCGTAGTGCAAACCCGGTTTGGCGCCGGGCAGATAGCCGTGCCAGATATCCCCGGTACGCATCGGCAGGTCGTAGCGCTGCTCATGGCCGTGTTCGTCAAAAACGCACAGTTCGACTTTATGCGCATGGGCGGAAAACAGGGTGAAGTTCACCCCTTTTCCGTCATAAAACGCCCCATACGGCGCCGAATTGCCCGCGCTCAGTAACGTCATTCACCCTCCCGGACCAGCCAGATGGTCGCAAGCGGAGGCAGCGTCAGGTTCAGTGAATTCTCGCGCCCGTGGCTTGGAATGGCGTCGCTTTGCACCACGCCGCTGTTGCCGGTATTGCTGCCGTGGTAGTGCATGGAGTCGGTGTTCAGCTCTTCGCGCCAGCGGCCCGGCTGGTTGATGCCAAAACGGTAGTTATAGCGCGGCACCGGCGTAAAGTTGCTGGCAACAATCAGCTCGTTGCCCTGGGCGTCGCGGCGCACAAAAATAAACACCGAGTTGACCTTATCTTCCACCACCAGCCACTCAAAGCCGTAGGCGTCGAAATCCAGCTCGTGCAGGGCGGCATGATGACGATAGGTATGGTTCAGATCGCGAACCAGGCGCTGCACGCCGTGGTGCCAGTTATCGTCGCCCTCCAGCAGATGCCAGTCCAGGCTGCTGTCGTGGTTCCATTCGCGGCCCTGGGCGAATTCGTTGCCCATAAACAGCAGCTTCTTACCCGGGAACGCCCACATCCAGCCGTAGTAGGCGCGCAGGTTGGCGAACTTCTGCCAGGCATCGCCCGGCATCCTGTCGAGAATAGATTTCTTACCGTGCACCACTTCATCGTGCGAGAGCGGCAGCACGAAGTTTTCGGTGCTGTTATAGAGCATGCCGAAGGTCATTTTGTCGTGATGATACTGGCGATGTATCGGGTCGAGCTTCATATAGTCGAGGGTGTCGTGCATCCAGCCCAGGTTCCACTTGAACCAGAAGCCTAAGCCGCCCGACGACGGAGGACGCGACACGCCGGGGAAGTCCGTCGACTCTTCCGCCATGGTGACCGCGCCCGGCGTTTGCTCGCCGATAATGCGGTTGGTATTGCGCAGGAATTCGATGGCCTCTAAGTTTTCGCGCCCGCCTTTGTCATTGGGTATCCATTCGCCGGGCTGGCGGCTGTAGTCGCGGTAGATCATCGACGCCACCGCATCCACGCGCAGACCGTCGATGCCAAAGCGTTCAATCCAGTACAGCGCGTTGCCTACCAGATAGTTGCTGACTTCGCGCCGCCCGTAGTTGTAAATCAGCGTGTTCCAGTCCTGGTGATAGCCTTCGCGCGGATCGCTGTGTTCGTAAAGCGAGGTGCCGTCGAATTTCGCAAGGCCCGCGTCATCCGTCGGGAAGTGGCCGGGCACCCAGTCAAGCAGCACGTTCAGCCCGGCCGCGTGCGCCGCGTTGATGAAGTAGCGGAAATCCTCGCGCGTGCCAAAGCGGCGCGTCGGCGCGTACAGGCCCTGCGGCTGGTAGCCCCAGCTGCCGTCAAACGGATGTTCGTTAATCGGCAGCAGTTCGAGGTGGGTAAAGCCCATCTCTTTAACATAGGGCACCAGCTGGTCCGCCAGCTCACGGTAGCTGAGCCAGAAATTGTTGTCGGCATGGCGGCGCCAGGAGCCGAGATGCACTTCGTAAATCGAGATAGGCCGATCGAAACCGTTGGCTTTTTGCCGCGCCGGGCTAAGGGTGGTTTTCTCGGGCAGGCCGCAGATCAGCGAGGCCGTTTCCGGGCGCATTTGCGATTCAAAAGCGTAAGGATCGGCTTTCAGCCGCAGGTTGCCTTCGATATCAATCAGTTCGAATTTGTAGAGCTGGCCGGGATGCGCGCCGGGAATAAACAGCTCCCAGATGCCGCTTTCACGGCGCAGGCGCATGGGATGGCGGCGGCCGTCCCAGTAGTTAAATTGCCCGACCACGGAAACGCGACGCGCATTGGGCGCCCAGACGGTGAAGCGCGTGCCGGTCACGCCGTCCATGGTATCGGCATGGGCGCCAAGCGTTTCGTAGGGGCGAAGATGCGTGCCTTCGGAGAGCAGCCAGCTGTCCATCTCCTGGATTAGCGGACCAAAGCGATAAGGGTCGTCAATCAGGTTTTCCTGGCCGTGCCAGATAACGGCCAGCTGATAGCGAAAAAAGTTTTTACGACGCGGGATAACGCCGCAGAAAAAACCACGCGAGTCGAGGCATTCAAGCTTGCCGACCTTGCGGCCAGTTTTTGGTTCGATAACCCAGACCTCGGTTGCGTCTGGCAACAGCGCGCGGACTTCCAGCCCGGCTTCCGTTTTATGCATCCCCAGCAGGGAGAAAGGGTCGGCGAAATGACCCGTAATGAGCGCATTTATCACGTCTTTTTCTGGAAGAACAGACATGGCATTCGTCCTGTTTATTGTATGTGTCATCTGACCCAGCGCAACGCTTACGCGCTGACGAGACACTTATCATTGACCCAAACGGACAGCGTAAAAAAACTTCCTGTAAGCTGTTCCGCCCAACTAACCATCATGACGGTCTTAACCGTCCTAACTTAAGCATAGCCAACGCGCTATTTTACTCCTGAGAATTAATGCAAGACCTGCGGATACGTCATGTATGGCGCAAAAAAAAAGGGGCCGCAATGCCCCTTTCGTATGTAAGTATAATTACGCAATCAACCTTAACATTCTGCGTAACGGCTCCGCCGCGCCCCACAGAAGCTGGTCGCCTACGGTAAAGGCGGAGAGGTATTCCGGCCCCATATTCAGCTTACGCAGACGGCCTACGGGAGTCGTCAGCGTGCCGGTTACCGCAGCAGGCGTCAGCTCGCGCATGGTGATTTCCCGATCGTTTGGGATAACTTTCGCCCAGGCGTTATGCGCGCCCAGCATCTCTTCAATGGCGGGAATTGAAATATCTTTTTTCAATTTGATGGTGAATGCCTGGCTGTGGCAGCGCAGCGCGCCTACGCGCACGCACAAACCATCGACGGGAATCAGGGTGCTGGTGTTAAGGATCTTGTTGGTTTCCGCCTGCCCTTTCCACTCTTCACGGCTCTGGCCGTTATCGAGCTGTTTGTCGATCCACGGAATCAGGCTGCCGGCCAAAGGCACGCCAAAGTTGTCCACCGGCAGATTGCCGCCGCGCGACAGCTCGGTCACCTTGCGTTCGATATCAAGGATGGCGCAAGCCGGATCGGCCAGCTCGCCTGCGACATGGTTGTGCAGCTGCCCCATCTGGCTTAGCAGTTCGCGCATATGGCGCGCGCCGCCGCCGGATGCCGCCTGATAGGTCGCCACGGAAACCCAGTCCACCAGATCGTTGGCGAACAGGCCGCCCAGCGACATCAGCATCAGGCTAACGGTACAGTTGCCGCCGACAAAGGTTTTCACGCCTTTGTTGAGGCCTTCCTGGATAACGTGCTGGTTTACCGGGTCGAGAATAATAATCGCATCGTCTTTCATGCGCAGCGAGGAGGCGGCGTCAATCCAGTAGCCCTGCCAGCCGCTTTCACGAAGCTTTGGGTAGATTTCATTGGTATAATCGCCGCCCTGGCAGGTAATGATAATGTCCAGCGCCTTCAGTGCTTCCAGAGAGTAAGCATCCTGAAGCGTGCCGTTAGACTGGCCTGCAAAAGAGGGGGCCGCCTGGCCCAACTGGGAAGTAGAAAAGAAAACGGGACGAATGGCGTCAAAGTCACGCTCTTCTACCATGCGCTGCATGAGTACAGAGCCGACCATACCGCGCCAGCCAATAAAACCTACATTTTTCATAGCGACTTATCCGTGCTGAAGTGTGTGCGTAGTGTGCATTAATAAACTGCCATCCACCTTACAAAATGCAGCCAAAGTCGCAAGTGAAATTAATCAATGATATCCGCTGCATCAGTAACACAGCTTATTAGCGGAAAATCAGTTCGCTTTTCGGGGAAGACAGATGAACGAAATTATATCCGCGGCGGTCCTGCTGATCCTGATTATGGATCCACTAGGCAACCTGCCCATTTTTATGTCGGTGCTCAAGCATACGGAGCCCAAACGCCGTCGGAAAATTATGATCCGCGAGCTGCTTATCGCGCTGTTGCTGATGCTGATTTTCCTCTTTGCCGGGGAAAAAATCCTCGCGTTTCTTAACCTGCGCGCGGAAACAGTCTCCATCTCAGGCGGGATTATTCTGTTCCTTATCGCGATAAAAATGATTTTCCCCAGCCATGAAGGCAGCACCACCGGCCTGCCCGCCGGCGAAGAGCCGTTTATTGTCCCGCTGGCTATCCCTTTAGTTGCCGGCCCTTCGCTGCTGGCGACGCTGATGCTGCTCTCGCACCAGTACCCGAACCAGATGGGGCATCTAGTGGCCGCGCTGATGCTGGCATGGGGCGGAACGGTGGCGATTTTGCTGCAGTCGTCGCTGTTTCTGCGCCTGCTGGGCGAAAAGGGCGTGAACGCGCTGGAGCGCCTGATGGGCCTGGTGCTGATTATGCTTTCCACCCAGATGTTCCTGGACGGCATCCGCACGTGGATGCAGGGATAATTTGAATTTCCCCTTACTGCCGCTTCATAGCGAAAAAAGGCAGCCTCGTAAGAGCGCTGCCTTTTTATTTCCGCAACAGATCAGGACAGAAGCGTAAACGCTATCATCCCGACAATCGCCCCGGTGGTGCCGAGGATGGTTTCCATCATCGTCCAGGTTTTCAGGGTTTGCCCTTCCGTCGCGCCGGTGAACTTGCCGAACAGCCAGAAGCCGGCGTCGTTTACGTGGCTCACCACAATCGAGCCGCCGGCGATACAGATAGACAGTGCCGCCATCTGCGCGCCGTTGTAGTTCAGCTGTTCAATCACCGGCATCACCAGACCTACGGCCGTCAGGCAGGCGACCGTTGCAGAGCCCTGAATGATTCGCACCGCCGCGGCCAGCACGAAGCAGGTCACCGCAATCGGCAGGCCTAAACCGGTCAGCGCTTCGCCCAGCGCCGGGCCGACGCCGGAGTCCACCAGAACCTGTTTGAACACGCCGCCTGCGCCGATGACCAGCAGGATAATGCCCGCCGGCTGCAGAGCGTGGCCGCAGATTTCCATGACTTTTTCTTTCGCCATGCCCTGACGGTAGGCCAGGCCGTAAATCGCCACCAGGCAAGCGACCAGAATCGCGGTGAACGGATGCCCGATAAACTCCAGCCAGTCGTACAGCGTGGAACCTTCCGCGACAAAGCGCGCGGCGATAGTTTTCAGGCCAACCAGCACCAGCGGCAGCAGAATAAGCGACAGGCTGAAACCGAAAGAAGGCAGCTTGCCCTCGCCCAGATGCGGCTCGGAAATATCGTCCGGAATGCGCAGCTCAACGTATTTGCTGATGAAATTGCCAAACAGCGGGCCGGCGACGATCATGCCGGGAATGGCCGCACACAGGCCAATCAGGATCATCCAGCCGAAGTCGGCGTGCATCTGGGAGGCCAGCAGCATCGGCGCAGGCCCCGGCAGCAGGAAGGCGGCGGCGGCGGCCACGCCGGCAAACAGAGGAATCACCAGCTTAACGAGGTTAGTGCCGGTATGACGCGCCATCGAGAACGCCACGCTAATCAGCAGCACAATGGCCACCTCGAAGAACAGCGGCAGCGCGCAGATTAAGCCTGCAAGACCAATCGCGTAGTGCGCGCGGCTGTGGCCGAAGGACTTGAGCATTTTGACCGCAATCTGGTCAACCGCGCCCGTTTCATGAAGAATTTTGCCGAACATCGCGCCGAGCGCGACGACGATCGCAAGGAAGCCCAGCGTACCGCCCATCCCTTTTTCCATGGTTGCGGCGATTTTTTCAAGCGGCATTCCGGAAAACAGCCCTGCGCCAACAGACACCACCATCAAAGCCAGGAAGGCGTGCATGCGCGCCTTCATGACTAAAAACAGCAGCAGTAAAACCGATCCTGCCGCTGTTAAAACAAGCGTTAATGTACTCACTGCGCACTGCCTTTGTTAATTAAAGCTATTGTGCTGGCGACCACGCCGTCCAGCGGCTGATCGATATCGACAACCAGCACATCTTTTTCGTCCGCCTGCGGCTCTTCGAGCGTTGCAAACTGGGTCACTAACATTTGGGTTTTGAAGAAGTGGCCTTTACGCGCCTTCAGGCGGCTTTCGATAACCTCAAACCCGCCCTTCATGTAGATGAAAGAGAGGTTCGGGTTACCGTCGCGCAGCTGGTCGCGGTAGCATTTTTTCAGGGCGGAGCAGACGATCAGGGAGACTTTATTGGTGCGCTGCATGGCGAAAGCGGCGTCGTTGAGGGCCTGCAGCCACGGCTTGCGGTCGTCGTCGTTTAGCGGCTCACCGGAGGCCATTTTCATGATATTGCTGCGCGGATGCAGGAAATCGCCATCCAGAAAAGCGGCTTTCAACTGGTGCGCTACTTCACTGGCGACGGCGGACTTGCCGCTGCCTGAAACGCCCATCAGGACGTAGATATGGTGGTCATGGTTAGTAGTGCTCATAGCGTAGCTCCGACTGGCACAATGATTACGTAATTATCAGCCACCGCGCGCGCCTGCGCTGTTACGGGTAACTGTTATCGGTAACATTGTCATGAGTGGTCGGTCAATAAGCAATAACCATTCGGTTTAAAAGCCGATAAGTGTGAACTACATCAAGTTTTGTTGGCGTCAGATGGAGCCGCCGGGCGAGAGCGTAAAGCCGAGATCGAGCATCTTCGGCGCCACTTCTTCGCCGCGAATTCTTGCCAGCAAACGCTCCGCGCCGATGCGGCCCATGCGTTCACGCGGCGTCAGAACGCTCGCCAGCCGCGGCTCCATGACCTGGCCGATATCATGGCCGTGGAAACCGGCAATCGCCATATCCTGCGGAATGCTTAAGCCCTGCCGCTGGCATTCAAAAGCCGCGCCGATGGCTAAATCATCGTTGGTGCAAAAAATGCTGTCGAGCTGCGGGTATTCGCGTCTGGCCTGGCGGAACAGCTCAATGCCGGTGGAATAGGAAGAGGACTGCTCGACCATTACGCTATAAGGCACCAGACCGGCATCGCGCATCGCCTGCTCGTAGCCGTGCTGTTTGATAACCGTACGCTCGTCGAGACGCGCGCCGAGGTAGGCCACATGGCGGTGGGCCGCGGGCGATAATGGCCGCGGTCATCTGGCGCGCCGCTTCGAAGTTATCGAAGCCTACGGCGATATCGAGGCACGGCGAAACGCTGTCCATAAGTTCCACCACCGGAATGCCGGCCACCTCAATCATTTTAAGCGTGCGTGGGGTGTGGGTACGCTCGGTGAGGATCAGACCGTCAATATTCCAGGAAAGCATCGATTCCAGACGCTCTTCCTCCAGCTCCGGTTTATAGCCGTAGTGGGCAAGCATGGTCTGGTAGCCGTAGGCGTCAATGACGTTTTCGATACCGCGCAGCACTTCCGCAAACACCTGGTTGGTAAGCGAAGGCAGCAAAACGCCGATGGCGCGGCTGGTGGAATTAGAAAGGATATCGGGCGCGCGGTTGGGGATATAGCCCAGCTCGTCCAGGGCGGCGGCAATTTTTACCTGCAGCGCGGCGGACACCTGGTCGGGGTTGCGCAGAAAACGGCTCACCGTCATTTTGGTGATCCCTACCCGATCAGCAACGTCCTGTAGTACTGGTCTTTTCTTTTTCATATTCCGCGCGTGCTTCTTCAATATTGACGAAGAAGTTTAGCACGACCCGGGCACAACCTTCCCCTGTTTCAGCAGCAGGTTGTGACCGGTAACTAACGAGAATTATCAGACCGGTGGCAAATCAAACAGCAAAATTTCGCTTGTTTCGTTGGCGTGAACGGATATCGCCTGTTCATCCCACACGGCGACGGCGTCGCTGGTTTTTGCCCTGGTGCCGTTGACAGAAACATCGCCCTTCACCACCTGAATCCAGATGCGGCGGTCCGCCGGAATTTGACAGACGGACTGCTCGTCTTTCGCCAGCGCCCAGCGCGACAGTTCCATATCCTGATTCACCTTCAGGGAGCCGTCACGCGCATCCGGCGACAGCACCAGCTGGCGGCCCTGCGGCGCATCAAAACGACGCTGGTCGTAGCGCGGCGTGATGCCGTTTTTATCCGGCATGATCCAGATCTGGTACAGGCGCAGACGATCGGTTTTGCTGGGGTTGTATTCGGAGTGGGTGATCCCGGTCCCGGCGCTCATAATCTGGAATTCGCCCGCCGGTACCTGCTCTTCATTGCCCATGCTGTCCCGATGCGCTACCGCGCCTTCAAGCACATAGGTGAGGATTTCCATGTCTTTGTGCGGATGCGTACCAAAACCTTCCCCGGCCGCGACCACGTCTTCATTAATCACGCGCAGCGCCGAGAAGCCCATAAAATTGGCGTCGTAATAGTTGGCAAAAGAGAAAGTGTGCCAGCTATCCAGCCAACCGTGATTCGCATGTCCCCGTTCTTCGGCTTTTCTTAAGTAGATCATTTCACTTCTCCTCAATTCGTTTGATGGGCTAAGTGTGGACCTGAATCAGAAGGGATCATAGAGGGTGAAGTTTGACGCCTCTGTTCAAAAAAAATGAACAAGTCTGAGGCGTCTTTTTTTGCCGTCAGGCCAGCGTCACCGTTGAGGGCGAGGCCTGTTCGAAGCCGCGTTCGAGGATTTCAAGATTGGTTAATGCTTCAGTTTCGCTGACAAAATTCGGCGCACCGTTAAGGATGGTTTCATACAGCGCGTCGTACACGCGGCCGTAATCGCCCTGCTCCGGCTTTAACTCTTCGCGCACCGTTTCTCCGGCGTCGTTGACATACTCCAGAACGCCAACGCTGTCGTCAGCGGCAAAACCCGGTTCCCCCGGCATGATGTATGCCTTCAGGCTGGTTTCCTGCTGGTCGATGCCGTATTTCACGAACGAGCCTTTGGTGCCGTGAACGATGAATTTCGGGTAGTCGATTTTCACCAGGTGGCTGGTTTTGACCACGGCCTTCATATCGCCGTAGAACAGCTGCGCTTCGAAGGTGTCGTCCGGATTGGCTTTATTGCGCACGCTGCGGATGTCATAGGACACATGGTCCGGGCGGCCGAACAGCGAAATAATCTGGTCCATCGTATGGACGCCAAGCCCGTAGAACGCGCCGTCTGCGGGCAGGCCAGGCTTGGTTTCTGCCTCCGGGCGATACATATCAAAGTGGCTTTCAACCTCCACGATTTTGCCAAGCCTGCCGCTTTCAATGGCTTTTTTCATCGTCAGGAAGCAGGAGTCAAAGCGGCGGTTCTGATAAGGCGAGATGGTCAGCCCTTTGGCGCGGGCGAGTTCAAAAAGCTCTTTTGCTTCCGCAAGCGTTGGGGTAAACGGCTTTTCCACCAGCACGTTTTTACCCGCTTCCAGCGCGCGTTTCGCATACTCGAAATGGCTGTCGGCGTGCGTGCACACCACCACCAGCTGCACCTGCGGGTCGTAAAGCGCTTCATCCAGCCGGCTGGTGAAATGAATATCGCCGTACTGAGGCTGCTGCTCGATTTCCGGCTTTTCATGACGGCGGAAGATATGGGCGACGTGGAATTTGTCTTTGCGGGCCAGTACGTAAGGAAGATGGTAGCGAGTGGTGCTTTTGCCGAAACCAATAAAAGCGCAGTTGAGAGTCATTGCTTCGTCCTTTTTGACTTTGAGTTCCTTTAACCTTACTTCAGTCTGCGGCGGTTGGCACTTCGTTTATCCGCCCTGCCAGGCCGCGGCCGCGTTAACGCGGGATGAATAAGCGTCATCCGCCGAACGGGCTGGAAAAAAGGCAAAAAAAAGCCAGCACCCGGCTGGCTAAAGTAATACTGGAAGCAATGTGAGCAATGTCGTGCTTTCAGGATGTCTCCGTAAGGGTATCCCCTGAACGCATGGCAATAATAATCATTATCATTCGCACTTGTAAAGTGAAATTTCAAAAAATGTGCGGTTGACTTCATATTGAAAGTCAATGATGTTTAAAGGGATTATGTAACTCATTGAGGATAAAAGGATGAAAGAAATCGTAGTACGTCACGCTGAAATCGGCGACGCTCAGGCGTTGCAGCAAATCTATGCCCAGCCTGCGGTATACCGTGACACGCTACAGCTTCCTCATCCACCGCTACACCCCTGGACGGAACGCATCACCGCGCCGAAACCCGGCAGCCGCAACCTTGTGGCGTGTATTGACGATCGGGTCGTCGGGCAGCTGATGCTTACGGTTGAGCAGTCGCCGCGCCGCTGCCACGTCGCCACCTTCGGCATGGGCGTGGACAGCGGCTATCAGGGCAGAGGCGTCGCCAGCGCGCTGATGGCCGCCATGACCGACCTGTGCGATAACTGGCTGCGGATAGAACGCATAGAGCTGACCGTATACGTGGATAACGAAGCTGCTCTGGCCGTCTACCGCAAGTTTGGTTTTGAAGTGGAAGGCACCGGTAAGCATTTCGGCCTGCGCGACGGGAAGTATGTCGACGCGTATTTTATGGCGCGGTTTAAGCCTGAATAATTTTTTGGCCCTCGGACGAGGGCCAGATTTTAGTAACCCGCGGTTAAATCATCGACGGTACGCGGATCGGAAGCGCCATAAAGCACGCCATCCGGTGCGATCATGATGCTTTGCGTACTGCCCATCGCCTCTTTCACCGCAACGTTCTGCCCTTTGTCTTTCAGCAGCCGTAGCGTATCCGGGCTAAAGCCTTTTTCAACCCACAGCTGGTCCGGCAGCCACTGATGATGAAAACGCGGGGCGTTGGTCGCTTCGGCGACGTTCATGCCGAAATCAATGCTGTTGACCACCATCTGCAGCACCGTGGTGATAATGCGGCTGCCGCCTGGGCTGCCCGTCACCAGCCAGGTTTTGCCGTCTTTCACCACAATCGTTGGCGACATGGAGGACAGCGGACGTTTATGCGGCCCGACCGCGTTCGCATCGCCGCCCACCAAACCGTAAACGTTCGGCACGCCGGGCTTGGCGGAGAAATCGTCCATTTCGTTATTCATCAGAATGCCGGTATTGCCCGCGACTATCCCCGTGCCGAAGGTGGTATTCAGCGTGTAGGTCACCGCCACGGCGTTGCCGTCTTTATCCACCACCGAGAAATGCGTGGTCTGGTTGCTTTCATAGGGCGCAAGCTTACCCGGTTTGATTTCACTCGACGGGCGCGCTTTGCTGAGATCGATTTTCTCAGCGAGCGATTTGGCGTAGGCCTTGCTGGTCAGCGCCTGCCACGGCACCTTCACAAAATCAGGATCGCCAAGATACTCTGAGCGGTCTGCGTAAGCGTATTTTTCCGCTTCCGCCATTAGCTGCATCGCGTCCGCGCTGCCGAAGCCGTATTTAGCGAGGTCAAAGTTCTCAAGAATATTGAGGATCTGCACGATGTGGATGCCGCCGGAAGAAGGCGGCGGCATGGAGAAAATCTGATAGCCGCGATAGTCCCCGCTGACAGGTTCACGCTCCACCGCTTTGTAATTCGCAAGATCGGCCTTGCTGAGCAGCCCGCCGTTTTTGGCCATCTCATCCGCTATCTGGTCGGCAATCGCCCCTTTATAGAAGGCGTCCGGCCCCAGCTCGGCAATCATCTCCAGGCTTTTGGCGAGATTGGCCTGTACCAGCCTGTCGCCTTTTTGCAGCGGGTTGCCGTCCGTCTTCCAGAAAATTGCTTTGCTGTTTTCATGACTGGGCAGCACTTCTGCGCCGTACTGCTTCAGGTCATCCGCCAGCGCATCGTTAACCGTAATGCCGTCCCGGGCCAGTTTAATGGCGGGCTGAATAACCTTATTCAACGGCAAGGTGCCGTATTTCTCCAGCGCCAGGGCGAAGCCTGCCACCGTGCCCGGCGTGCCTGAAGCAAGGTGCGAAGTGAGGGATTTTTTACTGTCGGCATCCCCTTTTTCATCAAGGAACATATCGCGGGTAGCTTTTTCAGGCGCCATTTCACGGAAGTCGATGGCGGTAGTTTTGCCGTCTTTGGTACGCAGCATCATAAAGCCGCCGCCGCCCAGATTCCCGGCCTGCGGATGCGTAACCGCCAGCGCGAAGCCAACCGCCACCGCCGCGTCCACCGCATTGCCGCCCTGCCTGAGAATATCCACGCCCACCCTGGTTGCCAGCTCGTCAACCGAGGCGACCATGCCGTGCTGCGCGCGAACCGGATGATGGACGTCCGTCTCAACGCCGTAGGAAACAGGTGCCGGAGGCGGGGCGGCAACCGGCGGCGGATTGGCGCCGGCGCTAAAGCACAGCGCCATGGTCAGCGCAGGAATGGCCATCCAGCGCCCTGTTATCCATTGACTGATTTTCCACTGCTTCATGTCGTTTTCTCCAGGCTTTTCAGGGTCAATCCCCAGATAAGCCTGGTCTAAAAATCTTAAATAACCATCGCGGTGGCGCAAAAGGAGTAAACTTAGAAAATCCCCCAAATGGAGGAGGTGAAGATGAAAAAATTATTGCTCCTGACGGCCCTGCTGCCTTTTTTCAGCTGTGCACAGCCGCTTAACACCATGAATAACCCGAACATGCCGGATTATCAGATTCCCAGCCAGCAGCGCATGCAGCAGCAGATGCAAATGCAGCAGACGCAGCAAAAAGGGATGCTGAACCAGCAGCTGCAAACCCAGACGCGCATTCAGCAACAGCATCTGGAAGCGCAGATAAACAACAACACCCAGCAGCAGCCGCGCATCAGGCAGACGCTGCCGAACGAGCTGGAGCCGGGCAGCCAGCAGATGCTGCCGAATACCAACGGAGGAATGCTCAACGGCAGCGAGCGCGCGGCGCAGCAGGAACACATGCTGCAGCCAAAAACCAACGGCAGCATGCTGAACCCGACCAGCCCGACCACGCCGCAGCCTAATATTCCGCTGAAGACTATTGGGCCTTAAAATCCGGGCCGATAGCATCGATTCTGTCGGTGCAAATGGCGTCCACTCCCCAGCGCAGCAGGGTTTTCGCCCGTTGGGGAGCATTCACGGTATAAACCAGAATACGCAGCCCCACCGCTTTTAGCGCCCGCACCCGCGCCTCATCCAGCAGATTATGATTCAAATGAATCGACACGCAGCCAAGGCGGGCGGTTAGCTCGCGCCAGTCTTCACGCCACTCATCGAGCAGCAAACCACGGGGTAATTCCGGCGCGGCGACCTGCGCAGCCTCAAGCGCTTCAACGGAAAAAGAGGAAAGCAGCGGCGCGGTTTGCCCCTGCCAGAGTTCACGAGCAGCAAGCGCGATAGCTTTACCCGTCCGGGTTTCCGTGCCGGTGGTGGGTTTGATTTCGATATTCGCCATTAAGCCGTGCCTTTTGCAGCGTTCCGCCACCTGCGAGAGCAGCGGCAGCGGCTCGCCTTTGAAATCCCTGCCGAACCAGCTGCCGGCGTCCACGCCGAGCAGCTTGTCCCAGGGCAGCTCTCCCGCCACGCCCCAGCCGTTGCTGGTACGCTCAAGCGTATCGTCATGCAGCAGGAAAATTTGCCCGTCCTGTGAAAGCTTGGCGTCAAACTCAATCATCGTGTGCCCGTAGCGCGCCCCGACGTCGATTGCCGCGAGGGTATTTTCCGGCGCGAGTTTTCCGCCGCCGCGGTGGGCGACGACAGAAGGATATGGCCAGTTGCTCATAAACGTTTCCCGTTTTCTGCGTCAAAGAAATGCAGATTCTCTTCCGGCAGATGCAGCCATAGCGTGCTGCCCGGCTGCGGTCTTTGCTGATGGGTAAGGCGCACCACCAGCTTTTGCACGCCCCAGCGGCCGTGCACCAGATTATCTGCGCCGAGCATCTCCAGCGTGTCCACGACAAAGGGGATGCCTCCGGCCGTTTGTGAGCTTAGCGCAATATGTTCCGGGCGGATACCCAGCGTCACGGCCCGGCCGCGCCAGCGGGAATAAGCGCCGCCCAGCGGCAGCGCCAGGCCATCGGTTAGCGCAAAACGCGTACCCTCGGCGCTGATTCTGCCCGTAAAAAGATTCATGCCGGGCGAGCCGATAAAGCTTGCCACAAAGCGGCTGGCCGGGCGCTCATAAACCTCCCCCGGCGTGCCGATCTGTTCGGCGACGCCTTTGTTCATCACCATCACGCGCTGCGCCAGGGTCATCGCTTCCACCTGATCGTGCGTCACGTACAGGCTTGTGGTGCTCAGACGGCGGTGCAGCTGCTGCAGCTCAAGGCGCATCTGGACGCGCAGCCTGGCGTCCAGGTTGGAAAGCGGTTCGTCGAAGAGGAATACCGCCGGATCGCGCACGATGGCGCGGCCCATCGCCACGCGCTGACGCTGCCCGCCGGAAAGCTCGCGCGGCCGGCGTTTTAACAGGCCGTCGAGCTCAAGGATGCGCGCCGCTTCCGCGACCTTTTGCTGAATATGCCCCTTGCCCATGCCGCGGATTTTCAGCCCCCACGCCATGTTCTCTTCGACGCTCATATGCGGATAGAGCGCGTAGTTCTGGAACACCATGGCGATGCCGCGCTCTTTGGGCTCCAGTTCGGTGACGCGCTGCCGGTCAATCCAGATATCGCCGCTGGTCACCCGCTCAAGCCCCGCCACCATGCGCAGCAGGGTGGATTTTCCACAGCCGGAAGGGCCGACCATCACGATAAATTCGCCGTCCGCCACGTCGACCGTCAGCGGCTCAATCACCTGGGTTTTGCCGTCCCAGCTCTTGCTTACTGCCTGTAACTTCAGTCCTGCCATGGGTTATTTCTCGCTATCAACCAGGCCACGCACAAAAGCGCGCTGCATTACTAAAACGATAATCACCGGGGGAATCAGGGTCAGCAGCATCGCCGCCATCACCTGGTTCCATTGGGTGGTGCCTTCGCCGGAGGACATCATCCCTTTGATGCCCGCCACCGCCGTGCCGAGGTTTGCATCGCTGATAATCAATAGCGGCCACAGATACTGGTTCCAGCCATAGATAAAAGTGATAACGAACAGCGCCGCCAGATTGGTTTTCGACAGCGGCAGCACGATGTCGCGGAAGAAGCGCATGGGCGACGCCCCGTCGATGCGGGCGGCTTCCAGCAGCTCGTCCGGCAGGGTCATAAAGAACTGGCGAAACAGGAAAGTGGCGGTAGCCGAGGCCATCAGCGGCAAAGTCAGCCCCGCATAGCTGTCGAGCATCTTCAGGTTTGCGATGACCTCTACCGTCGGGAAAATACGCACCTCAACCGGCAGCATCAGGGTGATAAAAATCATCCAGAAGAACAGGTTGCGCAGCGGGAAGCGGAACCAGACGATGGCGAAGGCGGAAAGCATCGACACGATGATTTTGCCCAGCGTGATGCCCAGCGCCATCACCAGGCTGTTGAGCAGCATCAGGCCAAAAGGCGCGCTGTTGGCGCCCACGCCGTGCGCCCAGATGTTAGCCATGTTTTCCAGCAGATGGCCGCCGGGAATCAGCGTCATGGGCGTCTGGAATACGGCGGCGCCGTCCAGCGTCGCGGCAACGAAGGCGACGTACAGCGGGAACAGGATCACGATGATGCCAAGGATCAGCATGGCGTGGCTGAAAATCGTCAGCCCGCGGCGGTTCTCAATCATTGGTAGCGCACCTTACGTTCGACGAAGCGAAACTGGATAACCGTCAGCACAATCACCAGCAGCATCAGCACCACGGATTGCGCGGCCGAGGCGGAGAGATCCAGCCCGGCGAATCCTTCGCGGTAGATTTTATAGATAAGCGTGGTGGTGGCCTGTACCGGGGCCGCCGCCGGTCGCGGCGTCGATAACCGGGAAGGTGTCGAAAAAGGCGTACACCAGATTCACCACCAGCAGGAAGAAGCTCACCGGCGCAATCAGCGGCAGCGACAGCTTAAAGAAGCGGCGCACCGGCCCGGCGCCGTCGATGGCGGCGGCCTCCACCAGCGAGCGGGGAATAGATTGCAGCGCCGCGAAAAAGAACAGGAAGTTGTAGCTGATCTGCTTCCACACCGAGGCGAACACCACGAGGAACATCGCCTGGCCGCTGTTCTGCGCGTGGTTCCAGTGATAGCCAAACTGCTCCAGCACGTGGGTGAGCAGGCCGCGGCCAGGGTTAAAAAGGAAGATCCACAGCACCGCGGCAATGGCGGGAGCGACAGCGTAAGGCAGCAGCATCAGCGTCTGGTATAGCCGGCTGCCGCGCACCACGTAATCCACCAGAGCGGCGAAAAACAGCGAGACCAGCAGGCCGCTGCCCGCGACCATGCCGCTGAAAATCAGCGTGGTGTAGAAGGCGTCCAGATAGTAGCTGTCATTGAAAAGCTGGGTGAAATTATCCAACCCGACAAAAGTGCTGGAAAGCCCGAACGGATCGACGCTTTGCAGCGAATACCACAGCGCTTCGCCCGCAGGCCAGATGAAAAAGATAACCGTGATAAGCAACTGCGGCAGAACTAACGCGTAAGGAAGCCAGCCTGAGCGGAACACCGGACGAGATGAGGACATAGGCAACTCTTGTAAATATTAAAGGTGGATGACGCATACGCTTATCCACCCTACGTAGAAAAGCCAGGCCAGAGCGGCGCAGCGCCATCATCAGCCAGGGTTAACGCTGGTCGGATAAGCGCAACGCTATCATCAGCCGGGGTTAACGTAGGTCGGATAAGCGCAGCGCCATCCGACACAATCAGGATTTCGTCGACTGCTCGAAACGGCGCAGCAGCTGGTTACCGCGCTCAACCGCGCTGTCTAAAGCCTGCTGAGGCGTTTTCTTACCGGTCCATACCGACTCCAGCTCTTCGTCCACGATGGTGCGGATCTGCGGCATGTTGCCCAGACGCAGCCCTTTGGTGAACGGCAACGGCGGCTTGTTCAGCATCTGGCGGGTGGCGATATCGGCCCCTGGATTTTTCTCGTAGAAGCCCTGCTCGCGCGTCAGGTCATAGGCTGCTTTGGTGATCGGCAGATAGCCGGTTTTCTGGTGCCATTCGGCTGCAATTTCAGGCTGGGCGAGGAACTGCATAAACTCGGCCACGCCTTTGTAGGTCGCGGCGTCTTTACCCTGCATCACCCACAGGCTAGCTCCGCCGATGATGGCGTTCTGCGGCGCGTTCGGCACGTCTGCGTCGTAAGGCATCATGCCCACGCCGTAGTTGAATTTGGCGTACTGGCGAATATCGGCCAGCGAACCGGAGGAGGCGGTGGTAATGGCGCAGTCGCCGTTGTAGAACTTCTCGGTGGATTCATCTTTGCGGCCGAAATAGCTGAAATCGCCCTTTTTATTCAGCTCTTCCAGCATGGCGATATGTTTGACCTGCTCCGGCTTGTTGAACTCAAGAACCGCATCGGTGCCGTCGAAGCCGTTGTTTTGGGTGGCTACCGGCAGGCCGTGCCAGGCGCTGAAGTTTTCAATCTGAATCCAGCCCTGCCAGCCGCTGGCGTAGCCGCACTTCATGCCGGCCGCTTTCAGCTTAGCCGTGTACTCAGCCAGCTCCTGCCAGGTTTTTGGCGGCTGCTCCGGGTTCAGGCCGGCTTTTTTGAAGGCGTCTTTGTTGTAGTAAAGCACCGGCGTGGAGCTGTTAAACGGCTGGGACAGCAGGTGGCCGCTTTTGGAGTCGGTGTAGTAACCGGAAACCGTCGGCACAAACTGAGACTCATCGAACTTAATGCCCGCGTCGCTAAACACTTCGTACACCGGCTTGATGGCTTTTGAGGCCATCATGGTCGCTGTGCCCACTTCATAAACCTGCAAAATCGCCGGCGCGTTGCCGGAGCGGAAAGCGGCGATGCCCGCCGCCAGGTTCTGCTCGTAGTTGCCTTTATAAACCGGGACGATTTTGTAATCCGGATGCGTTTCGTTGAAGCGGCTTGCCAGGGAGTCCACCTCCTTGCCGAGCTCCCCTTCCATTGAATGCCAGAAAGGGATAGAGGTCGCGGCGAAGGCGTTGCTGCTGAGTGCACATCCAAGCGCCAGGCAAAGGGCCGTACGTCGTAACGATGCAGTCATGTCTTATCTCTCTTGTTATGAGGTTAAAAGCGCGAAAACACGCGTTTTTGTTCGCATCAAAACATGACATGCGCGAATGACAGAAAAATAACCGTAGGGTGACAGGATCGTGACGGTGAGATGAAGGAGAAATGACTAACTTAAACCAGACGCAGCTGGTCTGCGATTTCCTCGACGGCAAGATTCTGGCGCGCCTCACTATAGTTCATTGTGTTCATATTGCTCTCCTTCAGGTACGCATGAACTGTACAAGTATGGCGTACAACTTTATAGACGCTCATAAAAAAGGAGCCCGCAGGCTCCTGATAGAGTATTAAGCGTGTTATCCGCCTAAGTAAGCGCTGCGCACCGCCTCATTGGCCAGCAGGGCATCGCCGGTATCTTCCAGCACCACGTGGCCGTTTTCCAGCACGTAGCCGCGATCGGCAAGCTTCAGCGCCTGGTTGGCGTTCTGCTCGACCAGGAAGATGGTCATGCCTTCGCCGCGCAGCTGTTCGATGGTGTCGAAAATCTGCTGGATAATGATCGGCGCAAGTCCCAGCGACGGCTCGTCGAGCAGCAGCAGGCGCGGCTGGCTCATCAGCGCGCGGCCGATGGCCAGCATCTGCTGCTCGCCGCCGGACATGGTGCCCGCCCGTTGAATGCGACGTTCATACAGGCGTGGGAACAGATCGTAGACGCGCTTGATACGCTGCTGGAACTGTTCGCGCTCGGCGAAGAAACCGCCCATCGCCAGGTTTTCCTCCACCGTCATGCGCGAAAATACGCGACGGCCCTCCGGCACAATAGCGACGGCTTCACGCATGATGCGAGCGGTATGCCAGTCGGTAATATCTTTGCCGTCAAAGGTGATTTTACCGCCGGACGCGCGCGGATCGCCGCATAGCGTACCCAGCAGCGTCGTTTTACCCGCGCCGTTTGCCCCGATGAGGGTGACGATCTCACCCTGTTTAATATGCAGACTGACCTCGTGAAGCGCCTGAATCTTGCCGTAGTGGGCGCTTACATTGTCAAAAGACAGCATTACATTTTCCATTCTATGCCTCACCCAGGTAGGCGCGGATAACGTCAGGGTTGTTGCGGATTTGCTCCGGCGTGCCGTTGGCTAACGGCGTTCCCTGATTGACCACGTAAATACGATCGGAAATACCCATCACCAGCTTCATGTCGTGCTCAATCAGCAGCACCGTGGTGTTGTGATGATTACGCAGCTCCATAATCAGCTCGTCGAGCTCGTGGGTTTCTTTCGGGTTAAGGCCGGCGGCCGGCTCGTCAAGCATCAGGATTTCCGGCTGCGTCACCATGCAGCGGGCAATCTCCAGACGACGCTGATCGCCATACGCCAGGTTGCTCGCCTGGCGGTTTGCCTGCTCAAGCAGGCCGATACGTTCAAGCCAGACCGCAGCGCGGTCCAGCGCTTCGCTCTGGGCGCGGCGGAAGCCCGGCGTTTTCAGCAGCCCCGAGAAAACACCGGTTTTCAGCTGCATATGCTGCGCCACCAGCAGGTTTTCAATCACCGTCATTTCGCGGAAAAGGCGCACGTGCTGAAAAGTCCGCACCACGCCCATGCGGGCTATCTGCTGGCCCGGCAGTCCTTCAAGATGCTGGTCGCGCAGCATAATGGTGCCGCCGGTTGGCTTATAAAAGCCGGTCAGGCAGTTAAATACCGTGGTTTTACCGGCGCCATTCGGGCCGATGAGCGAAACGATCTCCTGAGGGTGCAGCTCCAGGGCGACATTGTTGACGGCGAGCAGGCCGCCGAAACGCATCATCAGGCCGTTTACGGATAACAATGGCTGACTCATGCCTGCTCTCCTTTCACTTGTTCTATCTGCTCTTTTTTCAGCTTCAATTGCGGACGCGTCATCGGCAGCAGGCCCTGCGGACGCCAGATCATCATCAGCACCATCAGGCCGCCCAGTACCAGCATGCTGTATTCGTTCAGGTCACGCATCAGTTCACGCGATACCACCAGCAGGATCGCGGCGAGAATGACGGCGAACTGCGAGCCCATCCCGCCGAGCACCACAATCGCCAGCACAAACGCGGATTCGGCGAAGGTGAACGATTCCGGACTGACGAAGCCCTGGCGCGCGGCGAACAGCGTACCGGCGAAGCCCGCAAACGCGGCGCTGATGGTAAAAGCGGTCAGCTTGATGCGCGTCGGGTTCAGGCCCAGCGAACGACAGGCGATTTCATCTTCACGCAGCGCTTCCCACGCGCGCCCAAGCGGCATGCGCAGCAGGCGGTTAATCACGAACAGCGACAGCACCACCAGCAGCAGGGCAACCAGATAAAGGAAGATGATCCTGTCGCCGGGGTTGTAGGCGATATTGAAGAAGTTGCTGAAGGTATCCCAGCCGCCTTCGCGCGCGGTACGGCTGAACTCCAGGCCGAACAGCGTCGGTTTCGGGATCTGGCTGATGCCGTTCGGGCCGCCGGTGATTTCGGTATTGTTCAGCAGCAGGATACGGACGATTTCGCCGAAGCCGAGCGTTACAATCGCCAGGTAGTCGCCGCGCAGACGCAGCACCGGGAAGCCCAGCAGGAAGCCCGCGGCGGCGGACACCAGGCCGGCAATCGGCAGGCACGTCCAGAATCCCAGGCCGTAATAATGGTTAAGCAGAGCAAAGGTATAAGCGCCGATGGCGTAGAAACCGCCGTAACCCAGCACCAGCAGGCCGGACAGGCCGACCACCACGTTCAGGCCAAGGCCGAGGATAATGTAGATCATCGTAAGCGTAGCGATATCCACGGTGCCGCGTGAGACCATAAACGGCCACGCGACGGCGAGGATCAGCAGGGCAAACAGGAAGATTTTTTGCTTCGGCGTCGAGCCGTCCAGCGCGGGCAGCACAAACTTCGGCCCGGAAACTTTCTTCAGGCCTTTCTGGAACAGCGGGCGCAGCAGCTGGAAAACAAAGACCACGGCGGTGCCGATCCAGACCCACTCCCAGCGCACGGAATCGGCGCTGTTCACCACCAGCCGGGTGCCGTCAAGGCTGAGCTGCACGCCCATAAAGACGCCCGCCAGCACGAAGAACATTGCCGCCGAAAGGGCAGAAAAAACAATATGCATCGGTTTCATACTTTTTCGACCTCCGGGCGGCCCAGAATACCGGTAGGCATCACCAGCAGCACGACGATAAGCAGGGCAAAGGAGACAACGTCTTTATATTCGGTGCTCAGATATGCCGAGGTCAGCGCTTCGGCAACGCCCAGAATCAGGCCGCCAATCATCGCGCCCGGAATGCTGCCGATACCGCCCAGAACCGCCGCGGTAAAGGCTTTCATGCCCGCCATAAAGCCGATATACGGGTTGATTACCCCGTAGAACTGGCCGAGCAGCACGCCCGCGACCGCCGCCATCGCCGCGCCGATCACGAAGGTCAGAGAGATAACGCGGTCGGTGTTAATGCCCAGCAGGCTCGCCATTTTCAGATCTTCCGCACAGGCGCGGCAGGCGCGCCCCATGCGGGAATAGCGGATAAACAGCGTCAGCGCCAGCATCGCGATGAAGGTCACGACCCAGATAACAAGCTGCATAGTGGTAATGGTGGCGGTGAAGTTCTCGCTCGCGCCGATAACCCACTGGCCGTTAAACAGGCTAGGTAACGCGATATCGCGCGAACCTTCCGTCAGGCTGACGTAGTTTTGCAGGAAGATGGACATCCCGATGGCGGAGATCAGAGCGATCAGGCGCTTGGAGTTACGCACCGGCTTGTAGGCCACGCGTTCGATGCTCCAGCCGTAGGCGCTGGCAATAATAATCGCGCCGATAAAGCCCGCGCCTACCAGCATCCAGCCTACGTCGATGCCCAGCATCATCAGCGCGGCGACGATCATAAACGAGACGTAGCTGCCTATCATATACACTTCGCCGTGGGCGAAGTTAATCATGCCGATAATGCCGTACACCATGGTATAGCCGATGGCGATAAGCGCGTAGGTGCTGCCCAGCGTGACGCCGTTAAACATCTGCTGAAGGAAATAGAGAAACTGCTCGGACATAACTTAACCTTTCTTATGCCTTCCGGGTTTTACGCCCGGAAGGTGGGATGACTCATTTATAGCCTTCGCCTTATTTCGCCACGGAGGACGAACCATCGGCGTGCCACTGGAAGACACCAAACTCAAATCCCTTCAGATCGCCTTTCTCATCCCAGTTCAGCGGCCCAATCACGGTGTTCGCACCTTTTGCTTTCAAATCCTTAACCAGATCGGCAGGTTCTGCGCTGCCGCTGCGTTCAAGCGCGGTAGCCAGAGACTGCACCGCAGCGTAGGTGATCCACACATACGGACCGCTTGGGTCTTTCTTCCCGGCTTTGAGCGCATCGACGATAGCTTTGTTCGCCGGGTCCTGGTCATAGCGTTTCGGCATAGTCACGAGCATGCCTTCGCCCGCCTTGCCTGCGATATTGGACAGCGAGGCGTTGCCCACGCCTTCCGGCCCCATAAACTGGGTTTTCAGGCCGACGGCGCGCGCCTGGCGCAGGATCTGGCCCATTTCCGGGTAGTAACCGCCGTAGTAAACGAAATCGATATTTTCTTTTTGCAGGCGGGCAACCAGCGTGGAGAAGTCTTTATCGCCCGCGGTGATACCGTCGAAGAAGACGATATTGGCGCCGGCTTTTTTCAGACCGTCCTGTACAGAGCGCGCGAGGCCTTCGCCGTACTGCTGCTTATCGTGAATGATAGCGATGCGCTGCGGCTTAACGTGTTCAAGGATGTATTTAGAAGCCGTGGGTCCCTGGGAGGAATCAAGCCCCGCGGTGCGCATAATCATCTGGTAGCCGCGGCTTGTCAGCTCGGGGTTTGTCGCGCCCGGGGTAATCACCAGAATGCCTTCGTCTTCGTAGATATCGGACGCGGGCTGGGTGGAAGAAGAGCACAGGTGGCCAATCACATAGCGCACGCCGTCGTTAACGATTTTGTTGGCGACGGCGACGGCCTGTTTAGGATCGCAGGCATCGTCGTATTCCACCGCCACGAGCTTATCGCCTTTAATGCCGCCTTTGGCGTTGATGTCTTTAATAGCCTGGCGAGCGCCGTTGAACTCCATGTCGCCCCACTGCGCTACCGGGCCGGACATCGCCCCGACAACAGCCACTTTAATGTCTTTAGCGGTTGCCGCGTGAGACACCGCCAAAGCAACGATCCCGGCGAGTAATGTCTTCGCGTTCATTTTCATCCGTTTCAATCCCCATTTCTTTCGTGATTTTATGGTTTTATGCTGGTTAAAAAGCGAGCTGTGCTTTTTATAATCAATTATGATTTTTATCATTGCCTTTAATGGCTTAGCGCTAAAATTTACATTTTTTGCACTTAAAAGCTCTATTTTTCAGGCTATTAAGCAGAGATATTATTCTGTATTTGCGCTGAGCGAAACAAAAAAAAGCGCGCTTTACAGCATAAAATAGCGGTACAAAGAGCGGAATAATTCACTGGGTTTTAGGGTTTTATACTGAACAAATTTCAATCCGACGCGTTTCGAACTGCTTAAGGTTTGTCACATAATGTAATCGACTGCTCAGGAGCTGAAAAAAGATAAAGCGTCTGGCGCAAATAAATTGGTTACACTCGGGGTTTTCCCGCTTTTTGGTTAGCTCGCTTATGAAACTCACCATCATTCGTCTGTTTGAGTGTAGTGCCCAGGATGAGATCGATCTCGCTAAGATCTGGCCGGAATATTCCAGCGCTTCGCTCAGGCTCAGTGACACCCATCGAATTTATGCAGCAAAATTTAATGACCGCCTGCTTGGCGCGGTACGCGTAACGCTGACAGGTACGCAAGGCGCGCTGGACTCGCTTCGCGTGCGTGAAATTACCCGTCGCAGAGGCGTGGGCCAGTATTTAGTGGAAGAGGTCATTCGGGATAACCCGGAGGTGACGCACTGGTGGATGGCCGACGTGGGCGTGGAAGACCGCGGCGTGATGGCGGCGTTTATGCAGGCGCTGGGATTCCGGGCGCAGACCGGCGGCTGGGAGAAGTAGGTTAAAGGCCGGATGGCGCAGCGCTTATCCGACCTACGATCGCCTGAACAATGGCAGGTCGGGCAAGCGTCAGCGCCGCCCGACAAGTTTTATTTAGCGTCGGTGGCAGTACCGTTGGCATGCCAGGTAAACACGCCGAACTCAAAGCCTTTCAGGTCGCCCTTCTCGTCCCAGGACAGCGGCCCCATTACCGTGTCCACCTTATTCGCCTTCAGCCAGGTGGCGATTTCCGCCGGGTCTTCTGATTGATTCAGGCCTGCCGCCAGCGATTGCAGCGCGGCATAGGTGGTCCATACGAATGCGCCGCTGGGATCCTGTTTCTTCGCTTTAATGGCATCCACAATAGGTTTGTTAGCAGGCACCTGATCGTAGTTTTTCGGCTTGGTCACTAACATGCCTTCGGCAGATGCGCCGGCAATGTTAGACAGGGAAACGTTCGCCACGCCTTCCGGCCCCATAAACTGGGTTTTCAGGCCGGCGGCACGAGACTGGCGCAGGATCTGGCCCATTTCCGGGTGGTAGCCGCCGTAGTAGACGAAATCGATGTTTTCTTTCTTCAGGCGCGCCACCAGCGTGGAGAAATCTTTCTCGCCTGCGGTGATGCCGTCAAAGAACACCACGTTCGCGCCGCCTTTTTTCAGGTTGTCCTGCACTGAGCGCGCCAGGCCTTCGCCGTACTGCTGCTTATCGTGGATAACGGCGATATTTTTCGGTTTTACGTGCTCAAGGATGTATTTCGCCGCGGTTGGGCCCTGATCGGAGTCCAGACCCGTGGTGCGCAGAGTCAGCTTATAGCCGCGAGCGGTAAGCTCCGGCGCGGTTGCCGCAGGGGTAATCATCAGCACGCCTTCGTCTTCGTAAATGTCAGAGGCAGGCTGGGTGGAAGAGGAGCACAGGTGGCCGATAACGTACTTAACGCCATCGTTAATAACTTTGTTAGCGACCGCAACCGCTTGTTTCGGATCGCAGGCATCGTCGTATTTGGTGATAACCAGCTTGTCGCCCTTGATGCCGCCTTTGGCGTTGATATCGGCAACCGCCTGCTCTGCGCCGGTGAACTCCTGGTCGCCATACTGCGCAACCGGGCCTGACATGGCGCCCACTACCGCGACTTTAATATCCTTTGCAAATGCCGCATTGCTCATCGCCAGCGCGATACAGCCAGCCAGTAACGCTTTGCCCTTCATTTTCATCCTGAGAATCCCCATTCTTGTTGTGATTGGTATCTGTTGTGTTGTTCGGCACGGTTTTATTTTTTAAGCAGAAGCTACCTGTGCCTTAGCAGCGCTGCGTGCTAAAAACATACCCGATTTTGCGGTTTTTGGAATAACAATTTTGCCAGCTGGTTTTAGTACGCAGCGGGCGGGAGACTGCAGGTATAAAAAAACCGCCTCAGGAGGCGGTTTTTTTGTCCGGCGGGAAAGCGTTACGCTTCGATGGCCATGCGCAGTTTTTTCATCGCGTTCTTTTCGAGCTGACGGACGCGCTCTGCGGAAACGCCGTAGCGGTCGGCCAGTTCCTGCAGCGTGCTTTTGTTGTCATCGTCAAGCCAGCGCGCGCGGATGATGTCCTGGCTGCGCTCGTCAAGGCCCAGCATAGCGTCGCTGAGCTTATCAGCGGCGTGCGATTCCCAGTTGTCATCTTCAATGCCGTCGGCAAAGTTAGATGTTTTATCCTGCAGGAACAGCACCGGCGCCATTGGCGCGCTGTCGGAATCGTCATCGTTCGACATGTCAAAGGTCATGTCCTGCGCCGCCATGCGGGATTCCATCTCACGCACGTCTTTGCTGGATACGCCAAGCTCGCTGGCGACCATTTCCACTTCGTCCTGATTAAACCACCCCAGACGTTGTTTAGTCTTACGCAGGTTAAAGAACAGCTTACGCTGCGCTTTAGTGGTCGCCACTTTCACAATACGCCAGTTACGCAGCACGTATTCGTGAATTTCGGCCTTGATCCAGTGCACGGCAAAGGAGACCAAGCGGACACCCACTTCCGGGTTGAAGCGGCGCACCGCTTTCATCAGGCCGATATTGCCTTCCTGAATCAGGTCAGCCTGCGGCAGGCCATAGCCCGAATAATTACGAGCGATGTGAACAACAAAGCGCAGGTGAGACAGGATCAGCCTTTTCGCTGCTTCCAGATCGCCCTGGTAATGCAGCTTTTCAGCCAGCTCCTTCTCTTCCTCAGCCGTTAACATCGGCCAGGAGTTAGCGGCCCGGATATAGGATTCCAGGTTACCAACAGGGGCTAAAGCTAAATTTTGCATTTCTTTGGTCATTCAAATCCTCTCTTAGAGACTAACGTACAGATTGCTACAGCCATTCTTTATGCAGCAAAGGCCTGACTTCACGTTAAGGTGCCAAACCGTACCATCCACACTACTCTCAGACAGTGATCTTATCCACAAGTTCAATGTATGGCTGTGTATAGATTACACACAAAATGTGACAGCACAACTACTACGGCAGGAGAAACGGCGAACCGAAGATGGGGCCCTGTCCCCTGCTAACGGAAGTACCGTAAGCCGGGGACAAAGTATATCAAAAAAAATTTATTCTGGGGTAAAGCGACGTAAATGTTGCACGGTGGCGATCCAGGCGGCCGTCCAGCCAATCATCGCGGACACCAGCAGCAGCAGCAGGCATTCATCAAAACCTAAGCCCGAAATATCGAACTTCGTTCCGAAGACCTGCGCCACTTCCGTTACCGCGGACGACAGCCGCAGCACCAGAATTTCCGAGAGTATCAGCGATAAAAAGGCGCCGGTGAAACCCAGCAGCGCGCCGCCGTACAGGAAAGGACGCAGGATAAAACCGTCCGTCGCGCCAATCAGTTTCTGGACGTTAATCGTATCGCGGCGGGCAAAAATGCTCAGCCTCACGCTGTTGCCGATCACCAGGAATACGGCGGCAACCATCAAAATACCGATCATGGCCGATACCCGCCCGACAAGGCCCCGTCAGCGCGGCAAGGCGCGCGAACCAGCTGTCGTCCATGCGTACTTCGTCCACGCCGTTAATACGCGCCACGCGATCGCGCAGGGTGTTCAGATGGTCCGTGCTCTGGAAGTCCAGCTTCGGATTCACCACCGCTACCGCCGGCAGCGGGTTTTCCTCCAGCATATCCAGCGCGCCGCCAAAACCTGACCAGTTGCGGAACTCGCCAAGCGCCTCGTCGCGCGAAAGATAGTTAACTTTATCAACGCCCTCTTCGGCCTGAATAGCGCCCACCACCTGCTGGGCCGCGTTATCATCCAGCGCTTTATCGAGATAAACGGTGATTTGCGGCGAAGGATAGTACTGCGTCGCGGCGTGATTCACGTTTTTATACACCATGTAGCACACGCTCGGCAGCGTAAGCGAAATGGCGATAACCATCACCGTAAGGAAAGTGGCCAGAGGCTTGCTTTTAAGATCCTGTACCGCGCCTTCCCAGGCGTAGCGGAACTGTTCGTTCACGCCGCCCTTGAGGGAACGAGCTTTTGACTGCGGCCCTTTGCCGCGTTTTTTTACCGAGCGGCCCAGATCCCCAAGCTTGTTGAGCCGGTTGATTTTATCCAGCTTGTTGCTAAAGCGCTTGATGTGATTGAGCGCGTTGCGTTTATTCACCTGCCAGGCCTCCATGCAAATGGCCGTCGCTTAACGTCAACATACGATAGTTACGACGGGAGATAAGGCCGATGTCGTGCGTCGCCATCAGCACTGTTACCCCAACGCGGTTAAACTCTTCGAACAGGCGCAAAATCCCTTCCGAGAGCGCGTCATCGAGGTTGCCTGTCGGTTCGTCCGCCAGCAGTACGGCAGGCTTATTGACCACCGCGCGGGCGATGCCTACGCGCTGCTGCTCGCCGCCGGAGAGCTGAATCGGGAAGTTCTTCGCTTTGTCCAGCAGGCCGACCTTATCCAGCGCGGCGCTTACGCGACGGCGAATATCTTCTCCGCTGGCCCCGGCGATAATCAGCGGGATCGCCACGTTGTCGTAAACCGTTCGGTCCATCAGCAGGTGGTGATCCTGGAAGATCATGCCGATCTGGCGCCGCAGGAACGGCACCTCCCGGCTTTTCAGACGGCTGATATCATGGCCGCTGAAAGAGATTTTCCCGGCGCTTGGCCGTTCAATACCGCAGATAAGCTTCAGCAGGGTGCTTTTCCCTGCGCCAGAGTGGCCGGTCAGAAAGGCCATCTCGCCGGGTTGCATATGGAAGGTGACTCCCTGCAACGCCTGTCTTCCACCGAGATAGGCTTTACTGACGTGTTCAAAGCGAATCATTGTTAATCCTCTCGGGCAAAAAGTGCCTCAATAAAATCGTCCGCTTTAAACGGACGTAAATCCTCAATTCGTTCGCCGACGCCAATGTAGCGAATCGGAATGCCAAACTGATCGGCCACGGAGAAAATCACGCCGCCTTTGGCTGTGCCATCCAGTTTAGTCAGGGTGATGCCCGTCAGCCCTACGGCTTCATGGAACAGTTTCGCCTGGCTTACCGCATTCTGACCGGTACTGGCATCAATGGTGAGCATAACCTCATGCGGGGCGTCTTCGTCCAGCTTTTTCATCACGCGAACGATTTTCTTCAGCTCTTCCATCAGGTGCGCTTTGTTCTGCAGGCGCCCTGCGGTATCGGCTAACAATACGTCGACGCCGCGCGCTTTGGCCGCCTGAATCGCATCGAAAATAACCGAAGCGGAGTCCGCGCCGGTATGCTGGGCGACAACGGGAATATTGTTGCGCTGGCCCCACACCTGCAGCTGTTCGACCGCCGCCGCGCGGAAGGTATCCCCCGCCGCCAGCATCACCGATTTGCCTTCCTGCTGGAACTGACGCGCCAGCTTGCCGATGGTGGTGGTTTTACCCACGCCGTTTACGCCCACCATCAGGATCACGAACGGCGTCTTGCCTTCAACGTTGAGCGGCTCATCGACTTTCGCCAGGATCTCGCCCATTTCTTCCTTCAGCAGGCCATAAAGCGCTTCGGCGTCGCGCAGCTCTTTGCGGCTCGCGCCTTCGGTCAGGTTGCTGATGATTTTACGGGTGGTTTCAACGCCGACGTCGGCTATCAGCAGCTGCTCTTCCAGCTCTTCAAACAGATCGTCGTCGATTTTCTTACCGCGGAACAGACTGATAAATCCGGAACCGAGATTCTGTTTAGTTTTCAGCAGGCTGCGTTTAAGGCGCGCGAAGAAGCCCTCTTTGGTCGGTCTCTCCTGCTCCTGCTGCGCGTCATCCTGCTGGAGCCGTTCCTGCGCGTCTTCTTCCGCTGGCGTAACCGCCTCGGTTTCTACCGGCGCTTCTTCAGCGGGCTCATATTCAATATGCGCGGCGACGAGTTCTTCGATTTCAGCGACGGTGTCTGCAACAATGCTGTCCTGCTCTGCCTGCCACTCTTCCGCTTCCGGTTCAACCTCAGCGACTTCTTCCGGCAGCGGCAGCTCTTCATGTTCGATAACGGCCTGCGGTTGGGCCGCGGGTTCCGGCTCGTGCACTACCTCCGCTTCAGCGGCTTGCGGCTCGGCAACCGCTGTATTCGCTTCGCTTTCAGCCAGCTTTTCGCTGACTTCCACAATCTCTTCGGCGAAGGCTTCGGTTTCCTGCTCGCCAGGCGCTGCAGGCTCAACTTCCGCTGCCGGCCGGGCGCTTTCCTCAGCGGCCTGCGGCTGCGCCGGCTCGACGGCTTGTTCAGCCTTCGGCTCGGCAGGATCTTCGGCAACCGGTGGTTCTTCTATAACTTTTTGTTCTGTTTCTTGTTCCGGTTCCTGCTCTTTCTGACCAAAGCCCAACCAGGAAAAAAAGCCGCGTTTTTTCTCTTTCGCCATTTGCGAATGTACTCCTCGCTGTTGATTCATGGCACAGGCCCGAGCATCGTTGTCCCGGGCGCTGAAAATAATCATCGATTGAATATGTTAGTCTATCACTTTCCCACAGCTAGCGGCACTCTGGCGGAATAAGGTTTCCCCTCCTGCCTCACGCCGCTAGAATAGTCGACAAAAATCGCATCGCAGTGAGTCTCATGAAGAAACCCCAATCCTCAGGCGCAGGCCAGATCCGCATCATCGGCGGGCTCTGGCGCGGCCGTAAGCTTCCCGTTCCCGACAGCCCGGGCCTGCGTCCAACCACCGACCGGATACGCGAAACGCTGTTCAACTGGCTGGCGCCGTCGATGGTGGACGCCAACGTGCTGGACTGCTTCGCCGGCAGCGGCGCGCTGGGGCTGGAGGCGCTTTCCCGCTACGCCGCAAGCGCAACGCTTCTGGAGATGGATCGCGCAGTCTCGCAGCAGCTGCAGAAGAACCTCGTCACGCTGAAAGCGGCAAACGGCCAGGTCATCAATACCAATACGTTGAATTATCTGGCGCAGCCGGGCAGGCCGCACACCATCGTGTTTGTCGATCCGCCGTTTCGTAAAGGGCTGCTGGAAGAAACGCTCGCCCTGCTGGAAAAAAACGGCTGGCTGGCCGAAGAGGCGCTGATCTATGTCGAAAGCGAGGTGGAAAACGCCATGCCGCCGGTGCCCGCGGGCTGGACATTACATCGTGAAAAGGTGGCCGGCCAGGTCGCCTGTCGCCTCTATCACCGCGAAGCATAAGGAGAAACACTATGCTGATTAACCTGGGCAGGCTGCTGATGCTGTGCGTATGGGCCTTTTTGTTACTGAATATTTTCCACCCGTTTCCGCGCCCGCTGAATATCTTTGTCAACGTAGCGCTGATTTTTATGGCGATTATGCATGCGATGCAGCTGGCGCTGTTGAAATCGACCCAGCCGAAAGACGGCCCGCCTCTGAGCCGCGTTCAGCAGCTGAAAATCTTCGTCTTCGGCGTTTTTGAACTGCTGGCCTGGCAGAAGAATCTGCGTAAAGGTCAGTGAGCGGACTGCGGGACGAAGCCGATAAAGCGCGTCCCTTTGTACCGCAGCGTGCCTTTATCCCCCACGCTAATTTCATGGTAGCTGGCTGCCGGCACGCGCATTTTCATCTCCATGCCGCCCGTTAGCGGTCGAAACCCTACTTCGTAACGCATTGCATCACCCGCAGGCGTCACGTCGCGCTGGCGCGAACGCCTGTCGTTAGCTGGCGTTTCGCGCTTGGTGGCGACTACCACCTCTTTCTGGCTCAGCGGCGCGGCGTCGTTTTCAGCATTCTGGCGGCGCTGCTGCATAAAGCGAAAAGAGGCGGCCACTACGATTAACACGATGATGGCAATAAAGAAAACGGGCGGCTTGCTCATGAATTTATCTCGATTTGTCAGACACTTTTAAGAATACCCCTCACCGCCGGGCGTTGTCATCCGGCGGGAATGACCACTAGACTGAAGGAAGAAGCACAGTCTTAAAATACATTATGAAAATTCCGGCGGGCGGCCTTATCAGTTTCCCGTCCTACGCAAAAGGAACGCGCCATGCTTTGGTCTTTTATTGCCGTATTCTTTTCCGGGTGGCTCTATGTGGATGCTTCCTATCGGGGTCCAGCCTGGCAGCGCTGGGTGTTTAAACCGCTCACGCTGTTACTGCTGCTGCTGCTCGCCTGGCAGGCGCCGATGTTTGAGGCCACGGGATATCTGATCCTTGCCGGTTTGCTGGCCACCCTTGCGGGCGACGCGCTTATGCTGCTGCCGACGCAGCGCATGCTGTACGCCATCGGCGCGTTCTTCCTGTCGCATCTGCTGTATGCCCTCTATTTCGCCAGCCAGATGACGCTCTCTTTCTTCTGGCCGCTGCCGCTGGCCCTGCTGATTATCGGGGCGCTGCTGGCGGCCGTTATCTGGACGCGGCTGGACACCTTCCGCTGGCCAATCATGACCTTTATCGGCATGACGCTGGTGATGGTATGGCTGGCGGGCGAACTCTACTTCTTCCGGCCGACCAGCAACAGCCTGTCCGGGTTTATCGGCGCCTCGCTCCTGCTGCTGGGCAATATTGTCTGGCTGGGCAGCCACTACCGCCGCCGCTTTACCGGCGACAGCGCCCTCGCCGCCGCCTGCTATTTTGCCGGGCACTTTATGATTGTCCGCGCGCTGTATATCTGAGCGGCAAATTCCCTCTTGACTCTGGAGTAAGCTCCAGAGTGTATCCTCGGTAATGAGAACATTATCATTACCGAGGAGCGCTGATGCTCAACGCTAAAAAAACCCCGCAGTTTGCGAAGGCAAAGATAAGTCCGCTGTCAGCCGACGCGCCCTCCTGCTGCAACGACGAGGGGTGCTCTGCCGCAGCGCCCCAGCCTGAGGTTGCGGCGGATAAAGGCGAACGTTACAGCTGGCAGGTCGCAGGCATGGACTGCGCCGCCTGCGCGCGCAAAGTCGAAAACGCAGCGAAACAGATCCCCGACGTAGAGCACGTACAGGTTCTTTTTGCGACGGAAAAACTTCTCGTCACCGCCCCACGCGACGTGCGCCAGGAAGTCGAACAGGCCGTGAAAGCCGCCGGCTATACGCTTCGCGACGGCTCCGCACCCGCTCCTGAAGCGGCTTCAGGCTGGCGTGAAAACCTGCCGCCGATCGCCTTGCTGATTATGATGGCCCTGAGCTGGGGGCTGGAGCAGCTTAACCATCCGTTCGGCAATATGGCGTTTATCGCCACCACTCTGGTTGGCCTGTGGCCCGTGGCCCGTCAGGCCTTAAGGCTGATTCGCAGCGGCAACTGGTTCGCCATCGAAACGCTGATGAGCGTCGCGGCAATCGGCGCGCTGTTTATCGGCGCTACCGCAGAAGCGGCGATGGTGCTGGTGCTGTTCCTGATTGGCGAACGCCTTGAATCCTATGCCGCAAGCCGCGCCAGACGCGGAGTGAGCGCCCTGATGGCGCTCAAGCCGGAAGTCGCGACGCGCGTTCGCAACGGCGAAAGAGAAAACGTCGCGCTGGGCGAGCTTCGTCCCGGCGATGTAATTGAAGTTTCTGCCGGCGGACGCTTACCGGCGGACGGCCGTCTGCTCAGCGCAGCCGCCAGCTTCGACGAAAGCGCCCTGACCGGCGAATCCGTTCCCGTTGAGCGCGGCCAAAACGAGAAAGTTCCGGCGGGCAGCACCAGCGTCGACAGGCTAGTTCAGCTGGAGGTCATTTCTGAGCCGGGCGACAGCGCCATTGACCGCATCCTTCGCTTAATTGAGGAAGCCGACGAGCGCCGCGCGCCGATAGAACGCTTTATTGACCGCTTCAGCCGTATCTACACGCCGGTAATTATGGCCATCGCCCTGCTTGCCGCCGTCGTGCCGCCGCTGCTGTTCGGGCAAAGCTGGGCCGAGTGGATTTATAAAGGGCTGGCGCTGCTGCTGATCGGCTGCCCGTGCGCGCTGGTTATTTCGACGCCGGCCGCGATAACTTCGGGGCCTCGCCGCCGCCGCTCGCCGCGGCGCGCTGATAAAAGGCGGCGCGGCGCTGGAACGCCTCGGGCAGATCCAGCAAATAGCCTTCGATAAAACCGGCACGCTGACCGCGGGAAAACCGCAGGTTACCGCGGTCGAAATCGCGGCTTCCGCAAGCGAAAACGAGCTGCTGGCGCTTGCCGCCGCCGTGGAGCTGGGTTCGACGCATCCGCTGGCGCAGGCCATTGTGCGCGAAGCGCAACAACGGGCGCTCCCGCTGCCGGCAACGGAATCGCATCGTGCGCTGGCGGGCGTTGGCGTTGAAGCAACGGTCAATGGCGAAAAGCTGCTGCTCAGCTCGCCGGACAAACTGCCTGCTGAGGCGCTAAATACCGGCTGGCGGCAGCGCATCACGCAGCTGGAGGCGCAAGGCCAGACGGTGGTTGCCGTCGTCGGGCAAAACCAGCTGCTGGGCATTATTGCCATGCGCGACACGCTGCGCAGCGATGCCAAAGAGGCCATCGCGGCCCTAAAAAATATCGGCGTGCAGGGGATAATGCTGACGGGCGATAACCCGCGCGCTGCCGCGGCCATCGCCGAAGAGTTGGGCATGGACTATCGCGCCGGCCTGCTGCCCGCGGATAAAGTCAAAGCGGTAAACGAGCTGAACGCCCGGCAGCCGCTGGCGATGGTAGGCGACGGCATCAACGATGCGCCGGCAATGAAAGCCGCCACCCTCGGCATCGCCATGGGCAGCGGAACCGACGTTGCGCTGGAAACCGCAGATGCGGCGCTCACGCACAACCGCCTGACGGAGCTGGCGGGCATGATTGGCCTTGCCAGAGCCACGCATAACAATATCCGCCAGAACATCACCATCGCGCTGGGGCTGAAAGGTATCTTCCTGATTACCACGCTGCTGGGGATCACCGGCCTGTGGCTGGCGGTACTCGCGGATTCCGGTGCGACCGCCCTGGTGACGGCCAACGCGTTGCGTTTACTCAGCAAGAAATAGCCGCTGTAATCGGCAGGGTGGATAGTCCTGAGTCCTCTCCACCCTGCTTAACAACCTAGTTCATCCCCAGGGCATGCGGCAGCCATAAAGAAACCCACGGAATATAAGTCACCATTCCCAGCACCACCAGCAGCATGGCGTAGAACGGCAGCATAGCCCGCACCACCACTTCTATTTTCTGCTTGCTGACCGCGCTTGCGACAAACAGCACCGAGCCAACCGGCGGAGTAATCAGACCGATGCCCAGGTTAACCATCATGATCATCCCGAAATGCACCGGATCGATACCCAGCGAGTTGGTCACCGGCAGCAGCACGGGGGTGAGGATCAAAATGATCGGCGCCATGTCCATCAGCGTGCCGATCAGCAGCAGCATGACGTTCAGGTACATCAGGATCACGTACTTGTTGTCGGACAGCGAGGTGAAGAACTCGGTGATGCGCGCCGGGAGCTGCATGTAAGTCATTACCGCGCCAAAGGCCGCCGCAAAGCCGATCAGTATCATCACGATAGAGACGGTTTTCACGGTGCGGAACATCAGCTTAGGCAGCTCGTTCCATTTGTAGTCGCGGTAGATAAACATGGTAACGAAAAACGCCCACACGCAGGCTACCGCCGCCGATTCCGTAGCGGTAAACACGCCGGTCAGAATACCACCGAGGATAATAACCACGGTCATCAGGCCCCATAGCGCGTCAAAAAAGATCTTCAGCGCCTGTTTGAAGGGGATGCGTTCGCCTTTCGGATAGCCGCGTTTATGGGCAAAGCCCAGGCACAGCGCCATCAGGCAAAAACCAAGCAGCAGCCCCGGCAGCACGCCGGCGATAAACAGCGTGGCGATGGAAACCGTGCCGCCGGCCGCCAGCGAATAAATCACCGAGTTATGGCTTGGCGGGATCAAAATCGCCTGCACCGATCCGCTCGCCGTTACCGCCGCCGCGTATTCGCGTGGATAGCCTTTTTTCTCCATTTCCGGGATCATCACGCTGCCGATCGACGCGGTATCCGCGACCGAAGATCCGGAGATCGCCCCGAAGAAAGTAGAGGCTACGATATTCACCAGCGACAGGCCGCCGCGGATAAAACCGACGAAAATATAGGCGAAAT
Organism: Dryocola mayonis; assembly: GCF_051307045.1. Taxonomy (NCBI): domain Bacteria; kingdom Pseudomonadati; phylum Pseudomonadota; class Gammaproteobacteria; order Enterobacterales; family Enterobacteriaceae; genus Dryocola; species Dryocola mayonis. Next base: position 266,305 of record NZ_CP150452.1, on the reverse strand, counting down.
TCACCAGACGCCGCGCGATGCCGCCTTCCGCCATAATTGCCCCGGCCAGAATAAAAAACGGGATCGCCAGCAGCGTGAATTTGTTCACCCCGCTGGTAATTTGAATCATGATCGCTTCGAGCGGCAGCTCAATCCACAGCGCGCCGACCATCGCGCTTAGCCCAACGGCGAACGCCACCGGCATCCCCACGGCCAGCAGGACGGCAAGCGTGGCTAATAAAATTATTGCATCCATACTGGAGCCCCCGGCCTTAACCGTGATTACCAAGCATGACCACCGGACGGTTCTCCTGAGAACCAAACAGCAATCGCTCGATAACAAACAAAATCAGCAATACCGCGCCAATCGGCAACGGCAGGTAGGTTTGTCCCGATGTCAGCACGGGGAACTCCGCGACAGGCTGCTCCCACAGATCCGCGCACAGGAAGTAGCTGTAGTAAAACATCACCGCTGAAATCAGCAGCATCAGCAGATCCACTATGCGGGCGCAGAACGTCTGCAGCGCCGGCGGCAGCCGGTCCGTCAGCATATTGACCGCGATGTGCGACCCGGCGCGATAGCTCACCGCCGCGCCGATAAAGGTGAACGTCACCATACAGATTATCGCGACCGGCTCCGGCCAGGACTCGCCGCGGTTCAGCACATAGCGCGAGAAAATCCCAATCGGAATGATGACGGTCATGATAAGCAAAGAGAAACCGGCGACGAGCATCGCCGCCAGGTAAACTTTATCCAGCCAGTTTGAGAAGCTTCGGGACATAGGTCCTCCACGAACAGGTAAGCCGTTGGGATCACTGCACGTCAGCGATAGCTTTCATCAGATCCTGATGCTTCTCGCCATACTCTTTGCGTACCGGCTCGGTCGCTTTGACAAACCAGGCCTTGTCGATTTCGTGGAACTGCACGCCGCCCGCCTTCATTTTTTCCAGCGCCTGCCGGTTATAGGCGTTCCACAGCTCGCGCTGCTCCATTTGCGCCTCGCGGGCAAGCTTAAGGATTTTTTGCTGGTTATCAGCGCTTAGCTTGTCCCACTTCACTTTGGAGTAGAGCAGCATTTCCGGAGTGATGAAGTGGCCGCTCAGGGTGTAGTTTTTGGCGACCGGCATGTAGTTGTGGGCGATAAACGTCGGCGGGTTGTTTTCCGCGCCGTCGATAACTCCGGTTTGCATCCCGCTGTAAACCTCGCTCACCCCCATCGCCACGGAGTTGGCCCCCATGTCTTTAAGCGTAGCCAGCGCCACCGGGCTGCCCTGCACGCGGATTTTCATGCCGTGTAAATCTTCCGGCTTCAGCACCGGGCTTTTGGTAATCAGGTTACGGGTGCCGGAATCCATCCAGCCGAGGAATACCAGGCGGGATTTCGGATTGGAGGTGAGCTTCTCGCCGATCTCTTTACCCAGATCGCCATCGATCACCTTATGCATATGATCCTCGTCGCGGAACACGTACGGCAGGGTAAAGACCTCAACGTCCGGCAGGATGGCGGCAACCGGCGCCATGGAGACGCGAATCATGTCGATAGCCCCCATCTGCGCCTGCTCAATCATCTGCTTTTCATCGCCGAGAACGCCGCTGGGGAAGACTTTAATCTCCAGCTCCCCGTTAGTTTGCTGCTTGAGTTTTTCACCCATATTTTGCACCGCCACCACGTTTGGGTAGCCCACGGGATGCACATCCGCGGCCTTGATGACCTGCGCGAAACCCGCTTGCGCAAACAGCAGTGACGCGGTGGACAGGCACAGGCCGGCGAAAGCAGGCAGTAAAGTCTTCTTCATCGTGTCGCTCCGGTACAGAGGTAAGGTAGGTAAGAAGTAAAACAATGTTTTATTTTGTCGACTAAAAACTAGCCTGGATGAAGAAAAGCGGAGGTGAAGCAGTTCACAAAAGCAGCAAAAAATGAAATCGGGGTTCAGTTGGGATGCAAAGCAGGTTCAGAAGCCCTGTGCATGCGCAGCACAGGGAACAGGCAGGCTACTGGCCTTTACGCAGCAGGTAGCGGTAAGGCAATGATTCTACCTGCGAAGCGATTAATTCATGCTCCATAAAGCGGCAAAAACCGGGAATATCGCGCGTGGTGGCCGGATCGTCGGCGATAATCAACAGCGTCTCGCCAGGCTGCATATTACGCACGGTTTTGCGCACCATCATTACCGGCTCGGGGCAGCGCAGGCCCGAGGCGTCAAGGGTATGGTCCGGATGGGCGAACAGGTCGGTCATGGCAGTCTCGTATTTAAAAAAACCGCGCTAGTTTACGCCCGGTAAATTCTCGCGCAAGCGACGTGAACGATTGCGTTAAAATTAACCATTGCAAAGCGAGGCTAAAGCAGTATTATCCCCCGGCTTTTAAAAAGCGCTCACTGGGTTCCCTCACCCCATTCATTAAAAAGGCTAAAATATGACGCAGTTTCAAACCCAACAGCGCGTGAAGGCGTTGTTCTGGCTATCGCTATTCCATTTGCTGGTGATCACTTCCAGCAACTATCTGGTGCAGCTACCGGTTTCGGTCTTAGGTTTTCATACCACCTGGGGCGCGTTCAGCTTCCCGTTCATCTTCCTGGCAACCGATCTGACGGTGCGGATTTTCGGCGCCCCCCTCGCGCGGCGCATTATCTTCGCGGTGATGATCCCGGCGCTGGTGATTTCCTACGGCATTTCGGCGCTGTTCTATATGGGCAAATGGCAAGGTTTCGAGGCGCTGACGCACTTCAACCTGTTTGTCGCCCGTATCGCTACCGCAAGCTTTATGGCCTACGCGCTGGGGCAAATTCTTGACGTGCACGTCTTTAACCGCCTGCGCCAGAACCAGCGCTGGTGGCTTGCGCCGACCGCCTCGACCCTGTTCGGCAACGTCAGCGACACGCTCTCCTTCTTCTTTATCGCTTTCTGGCGCAGCCCGGACGCGTTTATGGCGCAGCACTGGGTGGAGATCGCTATCGTCGACTATTGCTTTAAGGTGTTGATCAGCATTGTTTTCTTCCTGCCGATGTACGGCGTGCTGCTCAATATGCTGTTAAAGCGCCTCGCGGACAAATCTGAAATATCGACGTTACAGCCCGGTTGACGGTACTTAAATCATCTTGTGCTAAGATGCTGGGATTGGCCTCAACGGCTTGTTAACGTAAAGGATAAAGTCATGCGTAACCTGGTTAAATATGTCGGTATTGGCCTGCTGGTGCTCGGTCTTGCCGCCTGCGACAACAACGATACCAAAACCCCGACCGAAGGGGCCGCAGCGGAAAGCAACGCCAACGGTCAGCCGATCGACCTGCTTGACGGCAAGGTGAGCTTCGCCCTGCCTGCGGATATGACGGATCAGAGCGGCAAAGTGGGCACGCAGGCGAATAACATGCATGTCTATTCCGACGCCACCGGCCAGAAAGCGGTTATCGTCATTATCGGCGATAACACCACCGAAGATTTGGACGCTCTGGCAAAACGCCTGGAAGACCAGCAGCGCGCACGCGATCCGCAGCTGCAGGTCGTGACCAACAAATCCGTCGAGATTAAAGGCCACAAATTGCAGCAGCTCGACACCATTATCTCTGCCAAAGGCCAAACCGCCTATTCGTCGGTTATCCTGAGCAAAGTGGACGACAAGCTGTTGACCATGCAGATAACCCTGCCTGCGGACAATCAGCAGCAGGCGCAGTCCGCCGCTGAGAACATCATCAATACCCTCACCATCAAATAATTAATCTGATGTGGACGTCACGGCCTCCGGTTGTTCAACCGGGGGCCGTTTTTTTAGCTGCCAGGCCAGAATCAGCGCGATAAACACCAGCGCAGCCGCCGCCAGGTATATTACCGATACGCCCGCATAGGCCATCGCCAGCCCGGCAAGCGGCCCGGTGACGCCAAGGGATAAATCCATAAACACGGTGTAGGTCGCTAACGCGCTGCCCTGATTTTGCTGCGGCACGGCCTTTACCGCCACCACGCCCAGCGCCGGAAACACCAGCGAGAAGCCTGCGCCAGTCAAAAACGTGCCGGCCTGCGCCATCCACTGCTGCTGCGCAAAGCCCACCAGCAGCAGCCCAACGATCTCCACGCCGAAGCAGACAATGGCCACGTTCAGCCCGCCCAGCCGGCTAATGCCGTTCGGGAAAAGTAAGCGAGCGCCCACAAATGCGCAGCTAAAGAGCGTGAGCGCAAAGGCCGCGCCCTCCCAGCCTTTGGCGTCGTAGAAAAGGGTAATAAAAGTGGCGATAACGCCAAACCCGGCGGAGGCCCAGCGCCAGCGCCATGCCATAAAGCCAGACGCGCCCGAGTACCGCCCGAAACGGCAGCGGCTTCCCTTTGCCGGCCTTCACCGCCGGGCGCGGCAGCGCAAGCAGAATGGCGATCAGGGCCACCGCCATAATAATGCCGGCCAGCAGCCTCAGGCCGCCCATGTGATAAAACAGCACGCCAAGCGGCGCACCTGCCGCCATCGCCCCGTAGGTCACAATGCCGTTCCAGGAGATAACGCGCCCGATGTGCAGCGAGCCGACAACCCCCACGCCCCACAGCGTGGAGCCGGTGCCGGCAAAGCTTTGCCCGATCCCCAGAATCACCCGCCCCAGGCAGAGCAGAATTAAACTTATCATCGGCCAGCCGCTGCCAAACGCGGCCAGCAGGTAGCTGAGGCCGCTGAGAAAACAGCCGCATAGCCCGAACACGACGATTTTCTTCGGCCCGAGCAAATCCGCATAGCGCCCCGCATGCGGGCGGCTTAATAACGTGGCAAAATATTGCAGGCTGATAACCAACCCGGCCCAGAAGGCGCTAAAGCCCATAATGTCATGGACATAGCCCGGCAACACCGCCAGCGGCAGGCCGATGGTCATGTAGCTTGCGAAGTTAAACATCACCACGGAAACAATCCGCAGGTTGAGACGAAAACCGCTTAACGGGGGTTGAGGAGCAAGGTCTGGCATCAGCATTCACTTAAAAAACAGCCGTCACCCAGTATAAACAGGTACAGGCCTGGATTTCAGCTACGGACTTTCAGATATCCACCGTGCCTGAGGAACAAACGAAGCACTACACTATGAAGATCGATAACAGAAAGGAATTCTCCATGCCCTCCCTCGAAGCCGACAAAGTCGGGCTACACATTCTTATGAAGCTCTCCGCCCTCGTGATAATTCTTGCGGGAATTCACGCGGCGGCGGACATTATCGTGCAGCTTCTGATGGCGCTGTTTTTTGCCATCGTGCTCAATCCGCTGGTCACCTGGTTTATTCGTCGCGGCGTGCGCCGTCCGCTGGCCATTACGATAGTAGTCTTCGCGATGCTGATTCTGCTCACGCTGCTGATTGGCGTGCTGGCGGCGTCAATGAACGAGTTTCTGGCGATGCTGCCGAAATACAATAAGATGCTGACGCAGAAGGTGCTGGAGCTTGAAAGGATGATCCCCTTTATCCACATGCGGCTTTCACCCGAGCGCATGCTGCAACGCCTGGACTCCGAAAAGGTCATGTCTTTCGCCACCATGCTAATGACCGGCCTTTCCGGCGCGATGGCGAGCATTTTACTGCTGGTGATGACCGTGGTGTTTATGCTGTTCGAGGTGCGCCACGTGCCTTATAAACTCCGTTTCGCGCTCTCTAATCCCAAAGTGCATATCGCCGGCCTGCACCGGGCGCTGAAAGGTGTGACCCACTATCTGGCGCTCAAGACGCTGATAAGCCTGTGGACCGGGGCCATTATCTGGGCCGGGCTGGTGCTGCTGGGCGTACAGTTTGCGCTGATGTGGGGCGTGCTGGGCTTCCTGCTGAACTACATTCCCAACATCGGCTCGGTCATTTCCGCTATCCCGCCCATGGTGCAGGCGTTTTTGTTTAACGGCACGTACGAAATGTTTATGGTCGGCGCGCTGTTCCTCGCCGTGCATATGGTGCTGGGCAATATCGTTGAGCCGCGCATGATGGGCCGCGGCCTGGGGATGTCCACCTTTGTGGTCTTCCTGTCGTTGCTGTTCTGGGGATGGCTGCTCGGGCCGGTCGGCATGCTGCTCTCGGTGCCCCTGACCAGCGTGTGTAAAATCCTGATGGAAACCACCATCGGCGGCGCGAAACTGGCGATTCTGCTTGGCCCTGGTCGGCCCAAGAGCCGGCTGCCGGGTTAGTTTTCCGGCAGCCGCCGTCAACCTCTTCTCACCGTTTATCACATCGCCGCACGGGACTCTTTCCCTGCGGCGCATCAGTTTTTTTCCAGGGGTTCTTGCATAGCTATCTGCTCTTCTGCTGCGCATAACCCAGTCGGCGATAAGCGCCGCAGCAATTTTATTTTGCAGTAAAGCTCATTAAAATTTTCCACCTGTAGCTTACCCATCGCTGAACGCTTAAGCATGCTGATGTGCCTGTAAGACATATTGCTGCTCTTTGATATCAATGAAGGCGTATGGCCTTGTATCAGATGCTGCACTACTGCAATTTCACTGCCGGTCAGGCGTTGCCAGGGACACAAAGCAGTCTTTTCAGAAAGCCTTTCGCTCAGGTAACGATTAATGGACTCCCCGATCTCTTTTTCCACCGTCTCGCAGGCAGCATCCAGCGCGACAAAGTAGAGCTTCTGCGCAAAGTAAACGTCCTCAAAAAAAGGAATTGCCTGCCGGGCGCAAAACACCAGCGCCGGCGAACGGATGCTCTGCTTAATAACGGCGTTATAAACGGCGAATGCGTTGTTGGCGGGGAAAATAAAAAAGGGGAGAAAGACCTCATCAGAAAGCCAGATCCCGTGCTCCGCGTACTCAACGCTCATTTTATCCAGTAACGCCATCACCCCCTGACGGTAAAAGCACTCCCGCGCGATAATTTTCATAGCTGAACCTGGAATATCCCATCGGAAATGCCGGACCGGCCGGGGCCGGACCGGCAAGCTAACTTAGAAGTTGTATTTCATCCCAAACATAGCGGCGCTGTCGTGGTAGCCGGCATCCCCCATCCGGGCGCTGACGTTGCCCCAAAGGTTCAAACGCGGGTTGATTTGTCCTTCCAGCCCGACCTTAACCTCGCCCAGATTAGATGCCCCGTCCTGGCTTACCCGAGCGTCATCCAGCCGCGTCGCAAAATCACGCGTATTGTGCAACCAGTTCAGCTCGATATAAGGCTGGAACTCACGCTGTTTGTCCTTATCGCTCGCATGATGGCTCTTCAGGAAAGTTCTCATCCCCAGCCGGGTCATCACATTTCCCTGGCCCTCGCCGCTGACCCGGGTTCCGTTTGCCTCACGGTGTTCATCGGCCCTGACGCCCATCCATACCGCCTGAGCCTTTGGCTGAATAAACCACTCGTTTAGCGTGCCGCGGCTGCCGAGGAACTCTCCCGCTTTCCAGGTATAACCCCCTTCCAGCGAGGCCGTAATCCCGTGGGATTTGTAGCTTTCGGCCGCCGCCAGCTTCTCTCCGCTGACCTTGTTGTTAAACCAGCCGTACTGCAGCCAGCTGTCCAGCCAGGCGCCGGTATGAGCATCTTCGTTCGCATACCAGGTGGCGTAGCCTCCGATGCTGTAGCCGTCAACAGAACCTCGCGAACCGTAGCCGCTGAGCGGGTTATGCGATTTGCCGTGGCTATTTCCATAGCCGGCCATAAAGCCTACGTGCCAGCGATCCTGACCGTCCGTGCTCCAGCGCGCAACGTCGCCGCCAAGCTGGGCTACATAGCTGTTGCTCTGGGTCTTCAGCTGTCCGCTGTCGTCACGCCAGACGTTATGCGCGCCAACCTGGCGCAACCACAGGCTGGTCACCTCCCGCTGCCCCGTCAGCATATTAATAAACTGCGTTTCCCCGAGGCGATCGTGCAGGCTCATGATAAACAGGGTGTTCGCGGCGGCCAGGTTAGCCGTGTAGCTTGCAGCTTCCGGACGAACAGTCGGAGACGTTTTCGGGGCGGGGACCGGAACCGGTGCTGGCATAGGTGCAGGCGCGGGTTCCGGCTTGGGCGCTGGCTCTGGAACAGGCGCAGGAGCTGGAGCTGGCGCTGGCGCTGGCGCAGGTTCAGGCGCGGGCTCAGGATCGGGAAGGGTTTCGAACTCAACCAGGCTGCTGGTCAGATACCAGCTCTGCGCTTTTTTAATAAGATCGTAATCGTAGGCCCCGGCAACAATGCGGCCCGTTTTGACAAAGCTGCCGCGGGAAACGCCGCCCACGTCAACAAGCTCGATTCCCTCTATCGTCTGGGCGCCATGGCCGCCAAGGTTATTAATGGCAACCTTTGTGGTTCCCTCCAGCACGTCGCCGGCAATAATGACCTTATTTGCCGGGGAGGCGTCGTTCCCCAGCACGCTGTTCATGATCAGCGTCCCGCCGTTTCCCGCATAATCCCCCGCCACGGTAAGCGTGTCGAACCTGTCCTGGCTGGAAAAGGCTATCGTGCCGTTATTCGTCAACCGTTCGACAGCGGAGCCGTTAGTTATATTCCAGCGGCTGCGGTCATCAAGCGCCAGCGACGTGACCTGGTTTACTGCGCCGTTCAGTACAGAGCCGTCAGTAAGATTCACCTCCACGGTATTGCCCGCATCGGTCACGGAGATATCGCCGTTTAGCGAGCTGTTGGCGGCATTGAAAACCACGTTGCTGTAAAGTTTGCTGTCAGGATCGAGCGCATCTTCGTAATGGCTGACGGTCATAAGCTGGCCGTTGCCGCCGCTAATGGTGGACTCTTTCACCATTAGCGCCAGGGCTGTTGTACTGACGTCAATCGCCTGCGCCCGTTCGCTTTTAAGCGTCACCTTATCCAGCGATATGCTGTTACCCGGCACGCCGGTTGAGGAATAGCCGTTTACATACAGCCCGCTCGCCTCTTCGCCACCGGCGCTGACAAGACTGTTGCTGATATTAAGCGTGCCCGCACGGCCCCACAGCCCGGCGCTCTCTTTGCCCGTAGTTTCAATCTGCACGTTGTCTGCGGCAATGTGCGAACCAGGATTGGCAAGCAGGCCTGGCGCCAGCTCGCCATGGGTCACCACCGTGCTGTTAGTCAGCGTACCCGCGCCGCCCAGCGCCGTGAACAGGCCCGCGCCGCCGGTGCCGGTAGTGGTAATCGACAGGCGATCGCCCTGAAGCTGGTTTTCGGTATACAGGGCATAGGCGTTTTCCCCCTGCGTTTCGAGAACGCTGTTGGCGACGTTTGCCGTCCCTTTTTGCGCATTTACCGCAATGGAGCGCCTGCCCTTCGTGGTGATAACCAGGTCGTTCAGCGTCGCCGAGGAATCTTTCGAGGCGACCCACACTCCATAGCTGTATTCGCCCTCGGTGGCGAAGCTGCCGCCCTGCGCATGGATTTTGGCGTCGGTATTCGCATTTAAGGCATAGCTGTTATTACCCAAGGTAGCAGCCTCTACCTTATTCAGCGCCAGATCGCCCGCCATCACCCTGATGGCGTCCCCCGCGTCGGTCGCAATAGCGCTGTCGCTGACCCGGGCTGTTGCCCTGCCCTCGCCAGACCACACGCCGTCCAGCTCCAGTCCCAGAGCGTTATTTTGCGTATTAATCTGCACATTATTCAGCTCGGCCTCGCTGTTGTTTGCCAGATAAATACCGCTGCCGGAACTGCCGCTGACGTTAATCTGTAAATCCCGCGCGGTAAATTTAGCGTTGTCGATCCATGCGCCGCCGCCACGGCTTCCTGTACTATTAAGCAGCAGCTTCGTGGCGGTAAAATCAGCGTTATTTTTTACCTGAATAATAAACGTGCCGCTCGTGGCGTTTTCCAGCGTCATATTATCCAGAGAACGCACGGTACCGTTTGCTATAATAGTGTCGTTATTTGCCGACCAGGCATAAGAACTCACGGCGAGAAAGACTGACGGCACGGATAGCGCGCCAATGCTCCATTTATGAAACTTACTGTTCATGGCTAATTCCTTTTAAGTAATCGCTTACAAACAAAGAGTATTTCGCTCATCACGCCGGCATTTAGCGATAAATGAAGCATAGCGGTAGAATTCCGCCCGATTTGCCACGCCCATTTTTCGACTGGCGTTACGATAATGCGTACTTATTGTTTTTTGCGAACGATTGAGGATTCTTGATATATCGGCGCTGTTGTATCCGCGACCGATCAAGATCATCACGTCATTTTCAGTATCCGAAAGTTGCGCATATTTTTTTAAGCCAAAATTCCAGAACGCCTCCTCTTTATTAAGAAGAATATGATAATCAGCGCTGGCTATCGCCACTATCTTGCTGATTTTCATTGAGATATCATTAAGGGTTTGGCTGCGGAGCAAAAAGGGGACATGGACTGTGAGTTTCTCCTTCGCCCTGCGCCCCGGATCGTTATTACTGTGAATCCGCCTTTTGTTGAAAAGGTTAATGGTGACCATATCACTATGAAAAATAATATTAGCAATATCGCGGTTCTTTTCTTCTGTCGGCAGTAAAAAGCAAAAGTCAGCCGGGCTTTCGCGTGTCAGCTGATTGAAGATTAAGAAGCTCAGTCCCGATATCTGATAATAGTTAGACTCCATTAATAATATGTTTAACATATATCACATCCATGCATTGCGTTTTTATTCAATAGCAATTATCTCCAGGCGTAACAAAACGCCTGTAAGAACAGACCAAAGGAATAGAAGCAACTAATGGTTTTGCGAAAGGATGAATATTTCCCCTGATCTTACAAACTCGCTTCCTTGTGCTCAACGGGCCCCAGTCTATAGTCAATATATATAACGATCAAACCCAATGAAAAAACCGAGAACGCTAAAACAATAAACCATTAAGACACATTTATGCAGCGTTTTCGCCCAATTAATTAACACGGAGCGGCAGATAATGAAAACTGACGGGAGAATAATCTTAAATATAAGGTTTAAAACAAAATACGCCGGCGCATTTTAAGATAATTACCCAGGAAAAATGCCCGGGCAATTATCCTAAATGTATAATGCGCCGGCGTATGCTTCAGCCAACCGCTGCCTTACAGCAGCGTCAGGTCAACTTTTTCAGACTCAAAGTCGTAACGGCCATTCATACATAAATCAACGGGCCTGGGCTGCCAGTAAATCAGGCCGCGAATCTCAAATAACACTATCGCATGCCTGATCGCGCCGTCTCTTTCCTGCAACGAACGTACAAGTAAGGATTCAGGTATGATGCGCGGTTCAAAACGCAAAATAGCGTCGCGAATGGTTTTCTCAATGGCATTCCAGTTACGATGATTTTCCTGGGTGCCAATCAGAGCCGGAACGCCGTAATTGAGCACCGACGCCATAATCAGCTTATGCCGGTGCTCTGTGAGAGCGTCTTCAATATTGGTGTGGTTGATCAGGTCGGCAATATTTTTTTGCACCAGCCTGCGCATCCCTTTTATATCAATGGGCTTAACGCGATCGTGCGGGCTTTTAGGTTCATCATCCTGTAAGCGTTCCAGTAACGCAGGAAGATAATGCCGTTTTTTTGCCGCTAAATTATCCGAAAACAATGTCGCCCGCTTCCATAATTGAATGTTCGCTGCGGTCGGTGATCAGCACCTTTCGCCCGCTCGCCGGAGAAAAGGTATCCGACGATGAAGCCCACTGCGTTTTCAGGCCGAGCTTGCTGTCGCGATCGTCCGCCTCGCTGACAGGATAACGCGCCGGTATATAGCCGTGATAAATCTCATCGCCTGCTTTAGCGGTAGCGGGTATCCATAAGAGATCCAAAAGATCTTCCGGCCTGGAAACATTCAGCTGCTGGAGCGTGGAAAAAGGCAGCCAGCGGTAGCCACCGGCGCAGATAAATTCGCAAACGGGTCCCAGACGGCTGTCGCTGTCGGCAATCCAGGAAAATTCGCCCAGCGTATCGCTTCGCCCCGGGCTTCCCTGCGCCAGATCGAAGGCTTTAAGGCGGGCTTTTTCCGCCCGTTCGGTCTCTCCCTGATAGTGCAGGGCGTTTGCCTGGTGTAAGGCTTCCATCCACTGCGGTCTTGCGCCCTCTAACGTTGCCGCCTGCCGCTCGCCTGCCAGCACCTGGCCGCGCTGCATTTCGCTGAACACCAGATTTTTATACAGCTCCGTGCGCTTTTTTAACGCGTCATCTAGCATCGCCAGCGTCTGCAGCTGGAGAAGCGCTTTATCCCAGAGTCCTTCAACGCAATATAATTTAAACAGCACTTCTCTTGCTTGCAGACTTTGCGGGTGCGCTTTAACCTGCTCCTGCACCTGTTCAAAGATGTCATCCAGCGATGCTGTTTTCAGCACCTGGCTAAGGGAAGTATAATCCTGCATAACTCCTGCTCCTTCGGTTAATAATAAGAATCCAGTCCCACTTTATAAAAGTCCTGAAACACCAGCTCAGGCACTTTATATTTACCTTTTGCAACGATATGTTCAGGCGAGAGCGCTTTGAGGATGTCGTTTTTTTCCTCTTCGACGAAGAGATCGTCCGGCAGCTCTGCGCTCTCCAGCTCCGCCCATACTTTTTCCATAAGGAAAGTCCGATCGACAATACATTCGGATAACGTTTTTTCTTTAATTTGCTCCCGGATAAGATCGAACCGACGATCTTTTTTGAGAATGTGATGTTCCTGCAGGCCCGTTCCCTGATAATAGCCGCCGTCCAGCTCCTGCCAGATTAAAAAGTGCTTATATTCCACTTCCAGGGTTTTTAAAACGTCGTCGCTCTTATTGGGCGCCAGCACCACTTCATTAAAATAACGCAGGTCGTTAATATAATTTCCGCCGTTGGGAAGAATATCTTCAACTTCAGGAAGCTTGTTTGCTTTCTCCCACAAGCCTTCGGGATAAATAAGGCGATAGAACGCCTGCTCAGCGATTTCGCCCGCTCCGCTGCTGTTCAGCAGCAGCTTAAAGTGGCCGGCCTGGATAGTGTTTTCATGACGTATTGGATGCACGCTGCCGTACTGCAGCTCGACGCCCTGCAGGCGGCATACGTGGCTGGCGCACAGATTCCGCATCACCGGCCTTGCCCCATGCCAGTAAAATGCTACGGCATCATGCTTAAGAGCGCTGTCGTAGGGCCCGAAGGCCCCATTAATAACATCCAAAGCAGCGGCGTTATCTGCGGTCAAATCGCGGGCGAGCGTCACCGGCTGGCGGGACGCGGGCCATTCAAAATGAATGTTCACTCAGGAACCTATATACACATCACAGGAACCGGTAGCCACCACCGCACCGCAGCCGGTGACATCACCGAGCCGCGCCGCGGGAAAGCCGTTGATAAAGACCGAACAAGAACCTGTCGCTACAGGCGCGGGCCCCATGCCCCAGCGCGCAGGGAGCGACGCTTGCGGCAGCCATTGCCGCGGGCAGGCCATTAATAAATACGTCACCAGACCCGGTGCATAGGGCGCCGCCGTGCGTGGTGACATCTCCAACTCGTCCTGCGTTTTGCATTGTTTTCCTCCTTAACGTAGCGCTTAGAAAAATGGCTCGCCCGGCGCTTATTCCAGCGATGAGCTGACGTCATCGCCGGGTTGTTTACTTTTATGGTTCCGGTGTCTCACTTCCCGTTGGGGTCTCGGTTGGCGTTTCCGTAGGCGTTTCGGTTGGCGGCTCTGTCGGCGCCTCGGTTGGTGCCTCCGTAGGCGTTTCTGTCGGAACCTCCGTTGGCGCTTCCGTTGGCGCTTCTGTCGGAGCATCCGTCGGTATTGGCAACACCGGTAGCGGAATGATTACGCCAGCCAGGGCGACAATCGAAGGTAATCCCGGCAGGCCGATCATTCCGCCGCCGCCACCGCCGCCGCCACAGTCGCTGCCGCACTCGCCGGGGTTAATATTTACCACCCCGCCCTCAATGGTGACCTGGTCGGAGCCGATGATTTTGATTTTCTTGGCCGCTATCACCAGCTCGCCGCCGGCGGTCAGCGTCATCGCTCCTCCCGCCACCATGGTGCTCGCGCCCCCCACGCTGATGGAGTGATAGCCGCCTACCGTGGTCATAAAAGCGCCGCCGACATTTATCCCCTTGGCGCCGGCAACGTTATCGCTCTGGCTGCCCCCCACCTGGATCCCTAAAGCCGCGCCCACTATGGCGCTGCTGTTGCCAACCACGTCTGACATATAGTTCGCGCCCACAAACAGGTTGCGCGACAGGCCGACGTTAATGTCGGAATTCATGCCAATGGTCTGGGTTTCGTTTTCCTTGGTTAAGCGGCTCATGCTGCGTTCGGCCTGCTCCCAGTACTGCTCGGAGCCCGGCTTATCTTCGAAGCGAATGCCGTTAAAGTTGCTGCGCCCTCCGCCAACGGTGCGGCTGATGAGCCCGCTTTGCGTCGCGTTAACCGGCAGATCCCAGGGAGGCATGGTGACGTTGTTGTACAGGCTGCCGGTAATTAACGGCCTGTCCGGATCCCCATTAATAAAGTCCACAATGACTTCATGCCCGATACGAGGAATGTAGATCCCGCCAAAGTTATTCCCGGCCCAGGCCTGGCTTACACGCAGCCAGCAGGAATCTGTTTCACGGTTCTGGCCATAACGATCCCAAAGGAAGCGCACCTTTACGCGCCCGTATTCGTCCGTCCAAATCTCTTCGCCCGGCGGCCCCACTACGATAGCGGTCTGCGGCCCGCTGGTTTTTGGCTTAGGCACGGAAAGAGGGTGACGGTAGATTTTGGTGGTCGGCTGCACGGTAAAATCGCAGCGGTAAAGAAATTCATCCTGCCCGGCCAGCTGATCGACCTCTTCGACCTGCAGGCGGCTGCGTATGACCATATATTCACGGTTCACCTTCTCAACGGGATAGCTCACCAGTTCGAAAGCGCAGCCGCAGGCAATGCCGCGTAATTCGCCTGAACCTTCGCAGCGGGAACCCTGCGCGCCGCGTTCTTCCATGCGCACGCGCGCCAGCTGTTCGCCGATATCCGGCTGTTCGTAATCACCCGGCCAGTGGAAGATCTCCATCTGGTTAAAGCTGGTCTTACGCGGCTTGCTGTCCAGCGCCATGATATCGGCGCGCGATTTGGTGAAGTCGTAATCGTTGGTGACCCATTTGCCGGAGGTGATGGTTTCCTGGAGATGGAACTGGCTGATATATTCCTCATCCATCTTTGGCTGGTCGGAGGCGTAGTGAATAACGTGATAGGCTTCGCTGTGGAAGGGTTTATGCGCGCCGACGTTATCCACCAGGATTAATTTATGATTTTTCCCCTGGTGTTCGAAAAACCAATAAATTCCCCACTCTTCCATTAAACGTTCAATGAAGTTGAAATCGGTTTCACCGTACTGCACCTGGAAATCGAGCAGGGGATAACTTCCCGCCAGCCGCTTTTCAAAGGGAAAGTTATAATCGCCCAGCACTTCCTCAATAATATCCACCACGCTTTTTTGCTGGAATATTTTGAAGTCGGCTGTCAGCTCCGCCAGATGCAGCCAGGGGCGAATAATAATTTCATAAAGCGCCTGGTTGGCATCGCGTCCGATATAGCGGGCCTGCTGCACAATGCCAGAAATTTCCCGCAGGCCCTGGCCTATTGCAGTTATCTCTCCAAGCCCGTTGCCATCCAGCTCTATTTCGACGGTCATCTCTTTGCCGATTAAAGATTTCAAATCAACATTTGAGGCCGCCTGCCAGGGAATTTGCGAGTTAGCGGGCGTTTTGGCGGTAATCACGTAGGAATACAGCGAAGAGAATTTTTCTTCCCCATCCAGCTTTGAGATTACCAACGCCGGCTCTCCAAGTAGAAGCGGCATCGCCGGGCTACTTAATTTAATAGTACGTGACATATAATCACCTGATGCGTTGTGAATATCTTAGAATGAAGCGGCAGGCGGTTCAGCCTCAGCGCGTCGTAAAGGAATTCTGTGCGAATCCAATATTTTTCTGTGCCGGCTTTGCCGCCAGAGCCAGATACCGGCCTCCTGCTGTATACAGTCAGGCCAGTTCGTCCACGGCATAACCTCGACACCATCACTATTCCGAATGTAATAATCCTCCTGTGACCCCTCCCTGAGTAATACCTGAGAATGATTTTTAAACCGGTAAGCGGGCACAAGCGCAAAGGATTCCCAGAACGGGGAATAAGCCCGCCTCAGTGCTTTTAACCATTGCCGCAACGGCTTCCAGTTGTGTTCGATAACATCGCTTTTCTGCGTGTTATTTAAAATTCGCGCCATCCAGAACGTCAGCGGATAATCGGTGCGCATATTTTTCTGCAGCCAACGATACGGCCGCTCGCTGTACACCACTATTAGCGACTTTTCCTGCTGGCTATTGCGATACACCATACAAGCGCCGGCATAATATTTATTTCTTAACGCGCCGGCGGAAATAACAAAGCACCACGGATAGCTCTCCGGTAAATAATCATCAGGCAGGGCGGAATCCCTGTTCCTCAGTATGCTTTGCGTGACTAAAGCGTACACTTCCCGCTGCCTCTTTCTGCCTGCGCCAAAGAGAACTGCGCGAGGATTATCGACAAGTAAATACAGGCGTAACGGCATAGTTCCCTCTCGCATAGCGTCGCCTTTTAAGAAGCGGCAGGGCAGCGGAAATCTTTCAGCAGATCCACAGCCAGCACGCCGTCAAAAGTTACCCCGGCGACCTCGATATCTACCCGGCGCTTATCCAGGTAATAGACCAGCACGGTTTCATCTGCGTCGCTGGCGGTAATATTGTCCGCATTATCCAGCCAGTGAAAAAACGACCAGGCCCCGGTAAAGGTTTTGGCCGATGAACCGGAAGTGGTGCGCGGCGTGGCGTTGACGGAAATCCTCGAGGCGCGGCGCGAAGCGGGCCACGTCAGGGATACGGGCGATACCGGCCAGTGAATATAATTCACCGGCGTGCCGTCAAAATTCATATTCAGCTTGGTGATAGTCGGCTCCATATAGGGCACCGACACGTCAAAGGTAAGGGATAATCTGCGTCCGCCTTCGGCCTGGAAAAACACATCGCGGATTTTCGCCGCCTGTTCAAACACCGCCAGCGAGCCGGCGTCGGCGTCCTGCGCATCGCCTTTGTAACGCCATGGACGCGAGGAGGTATCGACTTTGTCCGCCAGATTTTTTTTGTAGTACTCGTCGGCCAGGCCGCCCGCGGCAAAGAAGCGCTCAAAGTCCGCCAGCTTCACTTCCCGCTGGCTTTGAGCGAAGGGATAGCGTCCTTCCAGGGTTGCGCGGCACACGCGACCCAGATTTTCATCGATGCCTTCATTGCTTTTGGCGATGCTTTCCCTGCTCGCCCGGCCATGGGCGTCATTCAGCAGCGGACTTATCACATTGCGTAAGGGATCGGGCCAGGTTTGCGATTCGGCGCTCAGCTTGCGCGCCGAGTCGGACAGCGTCAGCGAGCCGCCGCTTTTTAGCGCATCGTTATAAATGACGAACAAGGTGTACTGTTCATTAAGCTCGCCCATAAGCTTGCTAAGGGCGGTGCCAGCCGCCGCCGGGCTGCTATCCGGCGTCGCCTCGCGGCTGCCGGTCACAAACTCGCGCAGCGGCGCAAAGTGGTTGTCCACGCCCTCCAGCAGCAGCTTTTTTTCCATGGCGGCCCAGGCAAGGCTCACCTTCTCTACCGCGTTTAAGAGCTGCCCTTTATTGCTGACGTTTTCCAGCAGCGACCGGCCCTTTTCTTCCGCCAGCGTGGTTTCGGCGACGGCACGCCGCAGCAGATTCGCCAGCGGAGAATCGGACGCGGCCAGCTTCCTCAGGATATAGATATCTGCCGCCACGCCGGTGTTGCCATAGTCCTGCGTCAGAAGGCTCTTTTTAAGATGAATGTTATTTAAAAAGGCCTGCCAGCGCCGGGTGTACTCGTTCAGATAGAGCGCCAGTATTTGCTGCTGAAGCGGATTGACCAGCACGCCGTCGCGGTTCACCTTCACCAGGGGCCCTGCGGCATTCTGCTTTGTGTCGCCAGCGCTACCCATAACCCAGGCGTCCTCGCGCTCCAGCAGCAGCAGGCCGGGCTCCATTTTTTTTTTAAACAGATCGTAATAGCCCGCGCGGGTAAATATGCCGGGAATAACCGTTTCGCCACTCTCATTCGTTAACGAAAACAGCTCGCCGCCCTGAGCGCCCGCCATTTCGCCTAACGTCAAATCGACCGGCATATCTTTCGTCAGCGAGTCTTTAATGCGCCCGTACAGGCGCGCGGCCACGTCTTCGCGTTGCAGCGTTGAGCGCGCGTATTTCACCAAGCCGTCGTCGGCCGCCTGACCAAAGCGCCGCCAGTCCGGCAGGGCGAAGAGGTTTGTCAGGTGAGCGATAAAAATCCGCCGCTCTTCATAAGGCTGCAGCTTGCCGCTCGTCTCCCAGAGCTGAGCAAGACCATTAACCATGTATTGCCGATCGAAGGTTCCCTGCCCGTAGACCTGCAGATAAAGCTTCAGGCGCTCATAAACCTGCCCGGGGCTCTCGTTCTCAATCGCCTTTTGCAGCGCCTGGGTGGCCTGGCGTTCAATTTGCGCCAGCAGCAGCCGCTGTAAAAAGTACTGGTAGAGGGAAGCGGAAGCTTTCTTAACATCTTTACCGGTATACAGCCCGTATCGCCATTCGAGCGGCGGATTTAATATATCCAGCGCGCCGTATTCAGGCAGATATTGCGCAAGCCCCAGCAGACGCGGGAGGAGCTCCTCATTCGATGTTTTAACAAAGCTTTTTACCTCATTATCCAGCGCGACAACCTTGCCGTCCGCCGCGTCCAGATACCGGTCGTTGTTGCGGTAGCTGTTATAGAAACCGTTCAGCAGGATAAAGGCGATGACGAGGCACATCGTATGCCCCAGAAAACGCTGCAGGCGGAACTTCGACTCGTTAGCCAGGTTGTGGCGCGCTAAACCGACGTCCCTGACGATAACCTCGCTGAAAAGCTGCTTGAGGAAATACTGTCTGCCATAGGAGACGTCATTCACAAGAAAGTCGCGGTCGCCCGGCTGTGCCGTAAGGGATGCGGTCACCTCCGGCGTCTTGTTTTCGACGTAGTTAGACCATTTACGGATGATGCTCTGGTTATTTAGCAGGCTAAAATCCACGGGCTGATGGCTGCTGGAGAAATAAATGCCGCGCAGGGTGGTATAACTTTGCGTTTCATCGTAGCGGGAGGCGAAAAAGATATTGTGCACAACTTTCGCCACCAGGTCGGAAAGCAGCTGGAAATCCTGCGGCAGCGCGTACATTTTCTTGCGATCGCGATTGTCATACTCTTCCTGCTGGCGCACGATCATATCCCGCTCAATGCGCTGTTCCAGCAGGGAAAACTCTTTTTGAATCTGGCTATGCAGCTCGGAAACCGACGCCTTCATCGACTCGACGTACGGAAAGGTGACGCCCCAGACCTGCTCGCGCTCCTGCTCGGTGAGGATCCTGAAATATTCAGCAAAGCCCGGCAGATGGTCGAGCTTGGTAACCAGTACGTAAACCGGGAAACGCACGCCCAGCGTCTGGCGTAAATCATCCACTCTGGCGCGCATGCTGGAGGCCAGTTCAAACAGCTCCGCTTTGCTGCGCCCCATAATATCGGCCGCGGAAAACGTCACCACGGCGCCGTTTATGGCTTTGACCGGCCGATGTTTTTTCAACGCCTTAAGCAGCGCGCGCCATTCGCTGAGATGCTGTTCAGGTTCGCTGACGTATTTACCGGCGGTATCGATATAAACGGCATCGTTGGCGAACCAGCATTCGCAGCTACGCGTGGGCTGCCCCTGCTTGCCTACCTGTATTAACTGCTCGGGCAGCGGGAAATGCTGTCCGGACCCCAGGATAGCGGACGTTTTTCCGGCCTCTTTCGTTCCCAGCACCATATACCAGGGCAGCACGTCAAGCGGCTTACGGGCCAGAATCACGCGCTGGAAAAAAGAGAGGCTGCCGCGGTTCTTATTGACGTAATTCACCGCGTTAGCAATCACCGAGGCCACTTCAAAAGTGTTATTTTCCGGCGCGGGTTCTTTATTACGAATAAACCTGTCGAGCAGCGCCGGGTTATCTTTTAGCGCCAGCAGCACCCGCCACAGGCCATACAGCAGCGTCACGCACAGAACGGCCGCGATAAGCAGCAGCCTGACGCTGACCGGCGCCAGCGGGTAATTTTCCCCTACCAGTAAAAAAGGGCCGGGCACCCAGATAAGCACGCACAGCGTCGCCATAGCCGCGATAAACAGCGGCCAGCGCAGCCAGAAGCTGACCAGGTAAAGCGCCGCCAGCAGAATAAAAATAATGCGCGACTCTATGCTCGATAAAGGACGCGTTTCGCCAAAGCCGAAAAAGGGCCCAAGAAACCAGATAGCGGCAATCAGCAGCGCAATACAGCACACAATCAGCAGCGTCTTTATAAACCGCGCCGCGAAGAATCTATTTAAATAAGACATTGTCGCTCTCGTTAATACGTAACAAAAAACTCTACGCGGCGGTTCTTCGCCCGTCCCTGCGGCGTCGCATCAGATGCCAGGGGCTGGCTGTTTCCGACGCCTTCGACTTTGATCTTGCTTTCAGGCAGGGCCCGCGGCGAGGAAATAGCTGGCCACCTGCGCCGCGCGTTTTTCTGACAGCACCACGTTATTCGGCAGGCCGGGTCTGTTAATCGGCGTGGAGTCCGTATGGCCGACGATCACCACATCCCCGTTCACGCGGCGAACTTCACGCGCCACGCGTTCGATAACGTTCGCCATGGCGGGCTGAATGCTGGTTGAACCCGACAGAAACAGCGAATCGCCCTTTAACACCACCTTGCTTAGCTTCTGGGTCTCATCCACGCTCAGAAGCTGCTGCTGTATTTCGTTACGCAGCAAAATGGCCAGCCGGAGACGCATTTTTATCTGCGGCTGGGTTACGTTGATTTTCTGCATCGCATAGAGATTGTTGGTCGTAAAGTCGCCGCGTAACGACAGCCAGTACTTGCACCAGATAAAGGCCGCCATCACCAGCACGCCCGCGCACAGGGCGGTTAGCCTGACCGGAACGATCAGCCTCTCACGCCGCGCCGGCCCGTGGGGCTGCAGGCCATGGGGCGACAACACCGGCTGCGTGGTATCGCGCGTACTTTGAATAATGGTTAACAGGCGCTGGCGGATTTTTGTCAGCTGGCGATCGCCGTCTTCAATGATGCTGTAGCGGCCTTCGAAGCCCAGCCCCAGTATGCGCAGGAGCACCTCCAGCACGTCGGCAAACTCGCTGGGATTCATCGAAAGACGGCCGATAAGCAAAAAGAATTTATTCCCGCCGTCGTTATCGCCTTCAAAATGGTTCAGCAGGTTGCTCTGGGACCAGCCGGACTCCAGCCCCCAGGGCGCGGTGTGCGCCGCCTCGTCAAGAGCGGTACAGATGCAGTAGCGAACGATCGCCATCTTTTTCCACGGGATATTCACTTCGTCACACACCACGCCAAACAGGTTGATCTGGCTCTTCAGCGTATTTTTCAGGATCTCGACGTGGGCGATATCAACGATCTGCTCTGGCATGTCGCTGAGCGCACGCAGCAGGGGCTGGGACGCCTCCAGCAGCGGATTTTCCGCCGCCAGCACCTTTAGCACGCGCTGCTGAACGCTCTCGCTTTTAAGCAGCCTTTCGTTTCTGAAAGGCGGCTCGCTGTCTGCCGGCACGCGGCTTTCGCCGGCCTGCGCGCCGGTGGGTTCCAGAATCCAGTCCCCCTGTTCATCGAGCAGAAATTTTCCCTGCGCCTGCGGCGAATTGGCCTCTTCCTGGACTGCTTCTGCAGGCGTCATTACCTGCTGACCGTTATCTTCTTTCATCAGATCCTGATTCCCCAGAGTTCCATTTTCAGGCCGGGGAATTCACCGGCGACGTGCAGCGCCAGCGCGCCGGTAGCGGAAATTTTTTCCCAGAAAGGCCCGTTTTTGAGCAGCTCGAAATAGACGTAGCCGGTGCTGTAGGGAATTTGCCGCGGTGGAACCGGTAAGCTCTGCAGCACCAGGCCTGGCAAATGTGAACGCACCAGCTCGTGCAGCTGTTGGGGAGCGCTGATTTTGGCCTGCGCCTGGAACTGCTGCTGCAGCACGTCCATCGGCAGCTGGGCATGCACCGACAGCACCAGATTGGAGAACGAACGCAGCTCGTTGGGCAGCACCGAGGCCGACCAGACGCCGTTGCCTTTCTCGCGCAGCTCGATAAGCTGCCCCGCCCGGACCAGAATCTGATTGAGCAAATCGTGAACATCGTCCACCAGTGGACGAATGGAGGGGTAAAGCCTTGCGTGGTCATATCCCGGCGCGCTTTTCGGCCGACGCGTTGTGGTGCGCACAAAGGTCGACAGCTCGCCCGCCAGCTTGGCCAGCTCTTCATAGAGAATAATCGGCGGCAGTTCAGGAATATGGCGCAGGTGATCGAGAATGGGCTCGTACTTATTGAAAATTTGCAGCAGCAGATAATCCACCACCTCCGCGCTGGCGCTGGCTTTGCCGTCTGAGGAAGAGAGGCGGTTCGCCAGCATCTCGGCGCGCATTTTGACCAGGCCGTTGAGGTGCGTAAGCCATTCGCTGAGCAGAGGATTAGCCGCATAGCCGGTCACCGGCGGAATGTAATCTTCCAGGTGCAGCAGCACGCTGCCGTCTGGCTGAATGGCCTTGACCCGGGTTAAGGGTAGGCCAATCCAGGACTCCGTCATTTCCGCCTGCGAAACCAGCTTCAGGCGAAGCTTAGCGAGCTGTACGGGCTTCGGGCCCTGGCGGATGGCGTTGGTGTCGCAAAGCTCCGCTTCCTGCGCGCTAAAACGCGCCAGCGAGCTGGCATCGTGCTGGCTGAATATGGTTTCATCGCTGTTATCGAGGCGCAAAGGCACCGCCAGATAGATCATTTTGCCCAGATGCTCGGGCAATATCGTCAGCGGCTCTGGCAGGTCGGCATGATCGGGGACATCAAAAGGGGTGCCATCGGGTAACACGCCGCGCGCGGTGCGCAGCACCAGCTTGCCGTAAGTGAGCGCCTCCCTGTCGATTTCATACTGGGAAAACCCCCAAAAGAAGGGGCTTAGCGTCGAGGCTCGCTTATGGGCATAATATTCAAAATAACGTTCTTGCTGTTGAAATAATTGCGGGCGAAGAAATAACCCTTCGCTCCAGACGACTTTATTTGTTCTCATGGTTTAATCCATTTTTTTAATTGTAATTGCTGTTTTTTGGAAATAAGCATTTAACTCAAGCGACTCATCGCTGAAAAATTTTTGCCACCATGATTGCTTCTTCTCAGGTACATCCCAGGTCACCATCCACCGCGTCCCGTTGAGGTTGCGATAGGCGCCTATAAATCCCAGCGTTTTTATATCGCTGTCCGGGCTGATAAAAAGGGTGCGTGATTCCCCCGGCTGTAAAATAGCCTCATAGATTTTCGCCGCTGCGGTTTGCATCTGCCTGCGGCTTCCCCCTACGATGTCGAAGAAATCGGCGTTAGCAAAAGCATCCGGTTCTTTTACGGCATAGATAAATATATTCAGCGGCGCCGGCCGGCCCCTTTCGTTGGGATTAATATCTTTAGCCGCCAGCAGATTTAATTTTATTTCACCAGGCTCCGGCTGGGACGACGGATGACTGCTGCAGGCGCTAATTAACACCGTCAGTAATAAAGACCTGCATCCTGCCAGCAAGCCTGGAAGATATTTTTTCAATCCTTTTTCCTGAAACATATCACCACCAGGCGCTTCCACGCGGCTTTTAACCTTTCAGTTTGGCCTGACGCTTTGCCACCGTAAAAATTACTCCGTCCGGCCTGATAAGAGTTTTACCGCCGCAGCGGTAAAACTCCGTTAGCTTACCCGGGCGATTAGCTGCGCAGGTTTGCTTTAACGTCGTAGCTGGTAGAAATCACGCCGGATTTGGCGCCTTCAGCATTCTGCATCACGTAGTCCTGCGTGACCTTGGTGAAGGCGAAGGTGACTCTTTCACGCGGACGAGTTTCATCTTCGCTTGAACCTGCGGTTTCAACGCGGGTGATGATCACGTCGGTGAATTTAACGGTCAGATATTCCAGCGGATCGCCGCCTGCTTTACGCACCACAAACTGCACGTCTTTAATGTGCTTACCAGACAAGCAGTAGCTCAGCAGGTTAGTACTGGCTTTATCCACGTAGTGTTCAAAGCAGAAATCTTCTACCGTTGCTTTACCGGAACCGCCGCCTGAACCGCTGTGCATATTTGCATGCTGGCTGCTGGCCCCAGCGCCATGAAAGCACTTCAATTTCATTTTTATGGGAAGCATCCAGGGATTCACCTTCGATGCCATCAATTTTAATAAACATATCCTGAGCCATACTATTTCCTTTATCAGCTCTCATTGAAGTACGTTACAACCTTTGTAACGACCGAAAATAAAGACAGAGTTTTTATTCACTATAAATAAAAATAACCTCTGGCTTTTTACAGTGCGTACGGAAACCCGACGCAACCGCATCTTTTAAGAATTAATAACGCTTTTATTAATTCTCTAAATCAGGCAACCCCTTTCAGGGAAGGTAATTTCGCAACCATACGTAGCGAGACGGTTAACCCTTCCAGCTGGAAATGAGGACGCAGGAAGAATTTCGCCTGGTAATAGCCCGGATTACCCTCGATATCCTCAACCACCACCTCCGCCGCAGCCAGCGGACGGCGGGCTTTGGTTTCCTGGGATGAGTTCGCCGGATCGCCGTCCACATAGTTCATTACCCAGTTATTCAGCCAGCGCTGCATATCCTCACGCTCTTTGAAGGAGCCTATCTTGTCGCGCACGATGCACTTCAGATAATGGGCAAAGCGCGAGCAGGCAAACAAATAGGGCAGGCGGGCCGAAAGGTTGGCGTTCGCCGTGGCGTCGGGATCGTAATACTCCGCCGGTTTCTGCAGCGACTGGGCGCCAATAAAGGCGGCGTAGTCCGTATTTTTACGGTGCACCAGCGGAATAAAGCCGTTTTTGGCCAGCTCCGCCTCCCGGCGGTCGGAAATAGCGATTTCCGTCGGGCACTTCATATCCACGCCGCCGTCGTCGGTCGGGAAGGTATGGCAAGGGAGGTTCTCTACCACCCCGCCGCTTTCCACGCCGCGGATCATGGTGCACCAGCCGTAGTGCTTAAATGAACGGTTTATATTGACCGCCATGGCATAAGCGGCGTTAGACCAGACGAATTTGCTGTGATCGGCGCCGTCGGTAACTTCTTCAAAGTTGAAGTTGTCCACCGGATTTGTGTGAACGCCGTACGGCAGGCGAGCCAGGAAGCGCGGCATCGCCAGGCCGATATAGCGTGAATCTTCCGACTGACGAAGCGAATTCCAGGCCGCGTACTCCAGGTTTTGGGTAAAGATTTTTGTCAGATCGCGCGGGTTAGCCAGCTCCTGCCAGGAATCCATCTGCATAACGGACGGCGCCGCGCCGGTGATAAACGGCATATGCGCGGAAGCGGCGACTTTACCTATCGACGAGAGCAGATCCACGTCCGGCGCGCTGTGGTCAAAATGGTAGTCGGCGACCAGGCAGCCATAGGGTTCGCCGCCCAGTTGGCCATATTCTTCTTCATAGATCTGTTTAAACAGCGGGCTCTGATCCCAGGCGATACCTTTATAGCGCCTCATATTACGTCGCAGGTCATCTTTGGAGATGTCCATAAAACGCAGCTTCAGCTTTTCGTCCGTTTCGGTGTTGTTAACGAGATAGTGCAAACCGCGCCAGGCGCTTTCCAGACGCTGAAACTCTTCATGATGCAGGATCAGGTTAATCTGCTCGGAAAGCTTATGGTCGATTTCCGCAATAATGGCGGCGATGTTTTTATAGGCATCGTCAGCCATGGTAATTGAGGTGGACAAAGCCTGTTCGGCCAGCGTTCTTACCGCCATCTCGACCGCGGTTTTCGCCTGGTCGGATTTCGGCTTAAACTCGCGGGTTAATAAGGCGTTGAAATCACTTTGCGTGGCGACCTCGACGGCGGCCTGTTTACTTGTTTGTGTTTGCGTAGCCATAATTCTCTCTCTGGATTACTTTTGGGGCGCGGCTTCAGCATCGGCCTGCTTAGGCTTAGGCGCGCAGGCCAGGGTATTGAGCAGCGATTTGTCTTTCAGCACTTCCATCACCAGGCTTTCCGCGCCGGCTTTGCCGTCCATATAGGTCTGCAGATTGGCAAGCTGGGTACGTGCTTCAAGCAGCTGCGATAAAGAGTCCACTTTGCGGGCGATCGCATCCGGAGAAAAATCGTCTATGCTTTCGAACGTCATATCGACCATCAGCTGGCCTTCGCCCGTCAGCGTATTTGGCACCGCAAAAGCCACGCGCGGCCGCATCGCCTTCATGCGTTCGTCAAAGTTATCGATATCGATACTCAGGAACTTCCTGTCCGCCAAAGGAGGAAGCGGCTCCAGCGGCTTGCCGGATAAATCCGCCAACACGCCCATCACAAACGGCAGTTCAATTTTCTTTTCACTACCGTAAATTTCCACGTCATACTCAATCTGTACGCGCGGCGCACGATTACGCGCAATAAATTTCTGCGAATTACTTTTGCTCATAGGAATAAATACTCTTTAATAAAGGCTTATGAATAAAATTGTCGCCAGTCCGATGTGTAGTTTTCAAATAATAAATAATATCGCCCTTCCCTCTGTCATTTATAAAGAAGCTCGACGCCTGCTACCGCGTGAATTTTACCTGCGGTGACAGCTGAATCTCCGTTTGCGTAATAGCTCGCGGTAAACCGGTGAGTTAATGGGTCCGCAACAGAAGAAATAAGGTAGTCCTGCCCCGATGCCGCATCATCCACAATGACCTGCGAATTATTTTCTTTACGCAGCCTGATCTGTACATTGCGCGCAAATTTGTCGCCCACGTCATTGATCAGGTTGCCCGTGGCGGCGTCCGCGCTGGAGACGCTGCTGTTAAAAAAAACTTTTACCGTACGGCTGGCCGGGCAATCTTTCAGGGTGATATCGAAGGCGGTGCTTCCCTCCTCGCTGCCGTTCTCCTTTAAAAGAGCGGTGGACCGTTGTGGTAATGAAATCGACTCATCGCTGCCTGCGTTGTTAACTACGACATTGCAGGTTTCGTCGGTGTAATTACCGGTAAAATCAACCTCTATTGCGCAATCGGTCACACAGGCGGAAGCCACGGATAATAGCTGGCCGCTGAATATTACCGTGAGCAGGCCTGCGCGGAGATATTTCATCCCCGGCATGATAACGTTCATTAATGACATGTAACCTCTACCTGAATAACGGAACCAAATGCACGCATAATTTTGTTGGAAATATCGGAATTTGCATAAATAGTGCAAATACGCGCGCCGGATGAACTCTTAACGTACAGATTATTTTTAGCCGCATTCCAGCCGCGAATAAAAGCCATCCCGGCCTGCCCAACGATACCGAGGCTGGTATTATTCTCGCTGACGATATCCGTACCAATCGGCAAATAGTTGCCCTGCCCGTCGCGTACGGCCAGCACGATCGGATCCCCGACCATCGTCTTCACGTTGACCTTTACGGCGGCCCCCATGCGTGGAATGACGGTGCTTTCATTTTCCAGCACGTCTACCGTGGCCGGAAGCCCAAGGGTATTGACCGCGACGGTATTCTCACGGTACGGCGTCAGGGACGGCACTATGGCATAGCCGTTGGCGTCAATTTTGGCGCCGTATCCGTTGAGCATGGTGGCGCCTTCCGCGCCCGGGGCATTGACTATCGCAAACGGGTAGTCGCCCAGGCGCGGTCCCAGGGTTACGCCGCCGCCGTGCGCCACCACGCTGCCGTTCGCAGAGAATGACAGCTGGCTGGATTTATTGCTCAGCGACGCGGTAGATCCGAACTGGCCTAAGGACGAGTTGTAATTCACGTTGCCGTTAACCGCGGCAAGGGTGGAATCGTTCTTCGCCTTATTAACGCTGCTGCCCACGCCGTAGCTCAGCTCGTTCTGCTCGCCCTGGCTGCCGATAACGTTGGTCTGCGCCGTGCTGCTGCCGTCAGAGTCATGCGTAACGGAAGCGTAGAGCGTACTGAACAACGGCTTTTCAATAATGGTGCTTTGTCCCAGAGGGACGCTCACGGCCAGCATCATGCTGTTCACATCCCTGCCATCGCTGTTAAAGGCGCGGGAAGCGGAAGCCGACCAGGAAAAATAACGCTCGGATTTGTTATACGTCAGCATAAACTGCCGCGAAGAAGAGCGGTCATCCCAGTAGTTATAAAAGTTGCCGGCAAAATTCAGCCTTGCGCCATTCCACAGCGACTGGCCAACGCTAATCATAAAACGCTGCCTGGTGCGATAATCCACGCGATAGGCGTCATCGCTTGAGCCGTAGCGATCGAGGGTCGCGTCCCTCAGGCTATAAAACCCTTTTGACGAGTAGCGGTACGCCGCAAGCGTCAGATCCGTCGCCGTTGCGTCGAGATATTTGCTATAGCCGATGTTAAAACTGTTGCCGGAGGAGGTTTTGCCGTCCTGCAGCTCGCTGCGCGCGTGGGTGACGTCCATGGAAACCCCGCCTATCCTTGTGTTAAACGCATGGCCCAGGCCCAGCGCCGCATAGCTGTCCGAAAACTGGCCGCCGCCGTACAGCGTATACAGGTTGCCAAGACCATACTGATAGAACCCCTGAGCCATGCCCGGCTCCTCGGCCAGGGAGTTATCCTTAAGCTTGCCCACCGTAACGCCGAAGCGCGAAACCCCGTCACGCAGCAGCATAGGAGGCGCCGAGAAGGGAATAACCTGGCTTCTTTCACGGCCGTCTGCCTCAGTGATGGTGAGCTGTAAATCGCCGCCATAGCCCATCGCGCCGATATCGCTAAGCTCGAAGGGACCGGGAGGAACGGTAGTTTCATAGACGATCCGCCCCTGCTGGGTTACCTGCACTCTGGCGTTCGTCTCCGCGATGCCCCGAATGAGAGGCGCATAGTTACGCAATCCGTCCGGCAGCATGCGGTCGTCGGACTGCAGCTGGATACCCCGCACGGTCAGGCTATCAAAGAGGTCGCCGCTGGTTGTGC
The DNA here is from genome assembly GCF_051307045.1 of Dryocola mayonis. NCBI lineage: Bacteria > Pseudomonadati > Pseudomonadota > Gammaproteobacteria > Enterobacterales > Enterobacteriaceae > Dryocola > Dryocola mayonis. The sequence continues at coordinate 237,493 of NZ_CP150452.1, read as the reverse complement.
TGTCGCCCAACGTCAGCTGGCTTCTCAGTACGGAAACGTCCCGCTGCAGCCGGGTGAAAAGGTTCTGCGTATGGGCAGGCGAACCGCTGGTCCAGTGGGTGTTAATGCGCTTACGCAGCCGCCAGTCATAAAAGTTAAATCCGGCCAGCAGCCCGAGGTTCCCGCTCAGCGAATGCGCATCTGCGCTGCTAAAGCGGCCGGCATTCTCCTGGGCGTAAAAGTTACCGTTGTAATCCAGCAGCCCCGCGCTCACCCCTGAGTCCCATGAAGCCGGATCGGTATAGCCCCGCGGGTAGCGCACCAGATAAGCCTGCGGCACCGTCAAATCGAGATTAAAATCACCGGCCTGATAGCTGGCTTCGGCGCCGGTTATCCACCGTTCAATAAATGTACACTGCTCAGTTCCGGCATCAGCAGGCTGCGGAGCTTTCGCAATTTTAATACCGTAGCGGATCAGCTCTTCGCGTTTAAAGCAGGGCTGCGCGCTCACGCTCCCCGCGACGGGCGTAAACAGCACTTCATGCCGCCCGCGGTTTTCGCCGTTCACAAAAACCTGCACGACAAATGACCCTGCCGGGGTCGGGTTGCCCTGAAAATATTGCGATACGTCAATGCTCAGGCCGTGAATAAATTCGCTGTTAAACCTGACGGTTTCCGGGCGTGAGGCCTGCTCAGCTTCAGGCACCAGCAGCCTGCCGCTCTCCTGGGCAAGCACAGAAAAGCTCGCGCCTAAAGAAGCAACAAGAATATGGCGGATCGCAAAGGCTAATTGAGATTCGCGCTGAACGTTTCGAGCATATTTTTTAGTTTGTTTTATTTTCACGTCCCTGTCTCCCTGGCTAAAGCTTGCGCATGTCCATTTTCTGATAACTATTCTTAGCGCATCGCATTCATTACATTTCACCGTCTGCCGATAATTATTTATTCTGTTTATTAAGAATTAATCCCTGACCCTGTGAATAAACCAGCTGGTGTTCAATCACGCTGCCGTAGTCGTTAATAAGGCGCACGTCTGCCCGATTAACAACGCCGACGGCGGCTTTAGCGGCTAACGTAAACGTTTTGCTCGCAAACGGCGGGACCATATCGACCTGCAGCTGATGCTTAACCGTGCCGGACGTTAGCGAGGCTGAATCAAATGAAAAATAATAGGGCGTCGGGTTCGTTACCTTGATGCCTTTACCAGAATCGATAACTTCCCAGCGCAGACGCTCGACTTCCTGAGCGCTGGTGCTTTTAAGCTGCGACGGGCGATAAAAGATTTTAATTCGCGTTCTGAAAGCCAGTTCCAGACGATCCGTTTCTTTCGTCGTTTCCTTAACCGGGGGAATTTCCAGCAGGTTGAACCAGAATACGGATTCCCTGTCCTGCGGCAAAGTCATGCCGTTATAAATAAGCCTTATGCTCTGGCCCTTACCCGGCTCCACGCGATAGACCGGCGGGGTAACGGTAAAAGGCACCTTCAGCTTATTGATATCTTCATTTTTACTGCCGTCATCGGTCCAGACCTGTACCAGTAAGGGTACGCTGCCTTTATTCGTCGTTCTTATCGTTTGTTCGCGCTCGTCGCCTGGAAAAATAATACGCGTGCCGGCAATAGTCATACCGGCAAAAGCCATCTGTAGCGATACAGCCAGAAAAATAAGGGCGCCCGTCAATTTAAAAATTATTGCACGATAAAATTTCATAGCAAAAACCTACGCGTAATACGTTCAGCCTGACCAAAGACAGACAGTGAGTTTTAATAAGGGGGCGATAACCCCCTTTACCCAGCCTGAAACAGGCAGGTCTATTATGGATAAGCCAGGGTATATTGCGCCTGGGCGTATACCATGCCGGGGGTGGTTTGCCCCGTTGCGTAATACCCACCGTAGTAACGCATCGTCGCTTTACCGTCTTTCACCGCGGCCGGCGCGCCGGTTTCGCCCAGCTTCAGCGGCTGCTCGTCAGAGTTATACAAACGTACTTCAACCTCCGTGGCTTTCTGCTCCGCACCCTGATATTTGTTAGTCAGGTTACCCGTTGCGCTGTTCACACCGCTGCTGCCGATGGCTTCGAAATGCGCGGCAACCTGGCTAATGCCCGCAGGGCAGTTTTCGACGTTCAGATCAAAGCCTTTGGAACCCGCCTTATCTCCGCTGGGCCTTCAGAGTCTGAACGGATACTTTAGGCAACTCTACTTTCCGATCGACCGAATCGCTGGCAATGGAACAGGTTTCAGCGTACAGCCTACCGTTAAAGGTTACCGTTCCCTGAGTTTCATTGGCAGCCAGCGCGGAAGCCGATGCGGTAGTCAGCATCAAAGCACAAAGCGTCATTTTGAATTTCTGCATAATTAAATTCCCTATATTTTGTTACTCAAATTAAATATAACGACAGCGTTATTTTGTATTTTGCTTACATTCCCTTCTTCATTATTGCGTCGGCAACTCCTCCGTTTTTATAATGATCTCATTTCCTTTTTCCTGACTTTTTATTACACGCATTGTTACTATCGTATTGCCCGCCTCGGGTGAACGGGCCCTGTCTAAAATCGCCGTACCGATTTTCGGGAGAATATTTTTCTCAATAAAACGGATGAGCATGCGGGCTCCCGTTTCCGCCACCGGGCAGTTTTCCACCACGTGCTGCACCACCTCATCACTGAAAGTGAGCAGAATGTTGTGGTGCGCCTTTGCCCGCTCAGCGATACGCTGCAGATGAATATTGACAATATGCTGGAGCGACTCTCTTTCTAAGGGCAAATAAGGGATTACGGTAACCCTGCCCAAAAATGCGGCCGGGAAGACGCGCAAAAGAGCTGGTTGTAAAAGCGCCTGTAGCGCTTCGGCGTCCGGCGCTGTCTGCGGGTCGGCGCAGGCGCTGCTGACTATGTCACTGCCGGCGTTGCTGGTTAATAAAATAATGGTGTTGCGAAAATCAATGTGGCGCCCTTCGCCGTCTTCCATGGAGCCTTTGTCGAAGACCTGGAAGAACAGCTCATGCACGTCAGGGTGCGCCTTTTCCACTTCATCCAGCAGGATGACGCTGTAAGGCTTGCGGCGAACCGCCTCGGTTAATACCCCACCTTCGCCGTAGCCGACATAGCCGGGCGGAGAGCCCTTTAGCGATGAAATCGTATGGGCTTCCTGGTATTCGCTCATATTAATGGTGATGAGATTATGCTCGCCGCCATAAAGCTGGCTGGCAATGGCCAGCGCCGTTTCGGTTTTTCCCACCCCAGATGGGCCCACTAACATAAAGACGCCGAACGGCTTTTGCGGATCCGCAAGCCCTGCCCGCGCGGTCTGAATGCTTTGGCTCAGGCAGCGCAGCGCGTACCCCTGGCCAATAACGCGTTCGGAGAGACGCTGCGGCAGCTCCATAACGGCGCTGATATCATCTTTCACCACCTGGCCTACCGGAATGCCGGTCCAGCTTGCGACGATTGAGGCAACCACGCCGGCATTCACTTCGGCCTGAACCAGCGGCTGTTCGTGACGAATTTCGCTTAGCGTCGTTTCCAGCTCGTTCAGCCTGGCCTGTAAAAAGGCGATTTTTTCCGTCTCCGGCATTTGGGGATCTTCAGCCGTGGCGGCAAGCAGCTGCTGGCGCGTATCAACGATACTGGCTACCAGCCCGCACTCCTGCGTCCAGCGGCGGTCAAGCTGCGCCGCCTCCTGCGTGTGTTCGGCGATCGAGGCTTCGATAGCGCTCAGGCTGCCGGCGCTTTCTTTACCGAAACCGATCGCCTTTTCCAGCAGCGACAGCTCGGTCTGCGCCGACCGGCTGCGGAATTTCAGCATCTGTAGCTCGGCGGGCGGCGCATGCTGAGCGACGGCAACCCTGGCGCAGGCGGTATCCAGCAGGCTGATGGCTTTATCCGGCAGCTGGCGCGCAGGGATGTAGCGGTGGGATAAACGCACCGCGGCGCGTAAAGCTTCATCCATGATCCAGACGCCGTGATGCTTTTCGAGCACCGGCAGCAGGCCGCGCAGCATGGCGATAGCCAGTTCTTCTGAAGGTTCCTCCACCTGTAAAACCTGAAAGCGCCTTGTTAACGCCGGATCTTTTTCAATATGGCGTTTAAATTCGCTCCACGTCGTCGCCCCGATGGTACGCAGCTGACCGCGCGCCAGCATTGGCTTCATCAGGTTTGCGGCGTCGCCGGTTCCGGCGTTACCGCCCGCCCCCACCAGCGTGTGAACCTCATCGATAAACAGCACCACCGGCTCGGCGGAGTTGACCGCTTCTTCCAGCACCGCCTTCAGGCGCGCCTCAAACTCGCCCTTCATGCTGGCGCCAGCCGAGAGCGCCACGACATCAAGCGAGAGCAAACGCACTTTTGCAAGCGAAGGAGGAACTTCGCCCGCCGCAATGGCCCAGCGCCAGCCCCTCAACCACCGCCGTCTTACCGACGCCGGCTTCCCCGGTGAGTAAAGGGTTGTTCTGGCGGCGACGCAGCAGGATATCCACCATGGTGTTTATCTCTTTATCGCGCCCCAGCACCGGATCGATTTTCCCTTCGCGCGCCAGCGCCGTGAGATCCGTAGAATATTGCGCAAGCCCGCCGCTGTGAGCGCTGCCAAGCGCATTGCTGGCCTCGCCCGGGATGCCGGCTTCGCCATGAAGGGAGGCGTCGCAGGCTAATTCATCTTCCTCCGCCGATTCGCGAACGATATAGCCAAGATCTTTACTCAAATGCTCTAACGGAATCTTTTCGAACGCTGGAGAAATAGCGAGCAGCGTGCGGCGCAGCTCCATCGTGGTCAGCAGCGCGATCAATAAATGGCCGCTGCGAATACAGGTGTTGTGGCATTCCAGGCTGGAAAAAACCCACGCGCGTTCAATCGCCAGCTCGACATGGTACGAGAAGTCGGAAATAGAACTTGCATTGGCAGGCAGGCGGGTTAATGCCTGGAAAAAATCCTGTTCAAGCCGTTGAGCATCAACTTCAAAATGGCGAATAATATGATTTAAGTCGCTATCCTGCTGCTGATAAATCTGATTTAACCAGTGCACCAGTTCAACGTAGGGATTCCCCCGCAATTTACACAGCGTGGTGGCGCTTTCGATGCTTTTGAACAAGATAACGTTTAGCTTGCCAAATAGGTTTTTTCTCGTTATGGCCACGATAAAACTCGCCCTGTCTTAATTGATCCATTATTCACCCACTGTCCCGTAGTGGAGCACTCTATTAGCCTTGACGAGGAAATCCGTCTGCCGCAACGCTAATTCCGGGTCATAGTAATTAATAAAAAGCGAAATAAAAACTCTCAATCCGACGCTTTCCGTTTTTTAAGAAAAATGCCCGCAAGAGATTCCTAAATTCACAAATACTGTAAATACCAGCATCGTAAATTTTATTTTTAATTTTAGAATTGGTCGCACGGCGTTAAGGAAAACAGCGCTGCGAAAGAACCGCAGAAGAGTCTGATTCTGATATTTACCTGTTGACCCTTCTCAGGTTGTCAGCGCGATATAACTACAGGGTGCCAAATGGAACATGATTTTTTAGATTATTATAATCGGGAGCTGACTTTCGTAAGGGAAATGGCGCGAGAGTTTGCCGAACGACACCCCAAAATCGCCGGGCGTTTGGGCATGCACGGCATAGAAGTCGCCGATCCCTACGTTGAGCGTCTTATTGAGGCTTTCTGCTTTTTATCCGCCAGGACGCAAATAAAACTTGATGCCGAATTCCCAAAGTTTACCCAGCGGCTACTGGATATCGTCTATCCAAACTATAACTCGCCAACGCCTTCGATGGGCGTCGTGCAGCTGCGGCCAAACCTGAGCGAGGGCGATTTAACCCACGGCTATACGATCCCTAAAAAAAGCGCCTTTTACAGCAAAATCCTCCCCGGCGAAATGACCCGCTGCGAGTTCCGTAATAACCAGGACGTTACGCTGTGGCCGCTGGAAATAGTGGAAGCCAGGCTAACCTCCGTGCCGCCGGATATTCCTAATCTTGAAAACTATCGTCTGCACCATTCCCGGCTGAAAGGGGCCGTGCGTATTAAGCTGCGGCTGCAGGGCGACCTGACCTTCTCCTCGCTGAAGGGGCTGGATGAGCTGCCGGTTTATATTCAGGGCGACGAGCGCGTCGTCTCTCATACTTTTGAATTACTTCACGGTAGCCATATTGCCACCATCATCCGCAGTACGGATGGAGAAAAATCCCGGCATCATGTTATCAGCCAGCAGCCGCTTAAGTTTGAAGGCCTGGCGCCGGAGCAAAGCCTGCTGCCGCTGCAATGGAATATGTTTCACGGGCACACATTAATTCAGGAATATATCTGCTGTCGCGAGCGGTTTTACTTTTTCACGCTGACCCAGCTTGCCGCCGCGCTGGAAAACAATCATACCGGGGAAGTAGAAATCATTATTCTGCTGGACAAGCTGCCGCAGGATCTTATCCCGCATCTGGATGCTTCGCGGTTTTTGCTGTTCTGCACGCCGGTTATTAATCTCTTTCCCAAACGGGTCGATCGAATCGAGGTTAACCGGGCGCTGAATAATTTCCATATCGTTCCTGACCGCAGCCGGCCGCTGGATTACGAGGTCTTCTCCGTCAATAAGGTGCTGGGGTTGCAGGCGGAAACGAGCGAAGAGCTGACGTTTAACCCGCTCTATCAAACCCGCCACAGCGATACCGGTAATTTTGGCCGCTATTTTTCCGTAAGAAGAGAAGTGCGGGCGAAAGCCGCGACCGAGCGTAAATACGACACCAGAACGCCGTACAGCGAAACCGAAGTATTTATCTCGCTTGTCGATCAGCAGGAGGCGCCCTACGGCGAGAATATCCGCTACCTTTTGGTGGACGCGATGGTCACCAACCGCGATTTACCGCGCCTGCTGGCCAGCACCAACAGCTTCGATCTCAGCATGTCGGATTCGGTGCCGGTCCACGGCGCCCGCTTTGTAAGCTCGCCCAGCGCACCGCGCCCGCCGTTTGCGGTGGGGGAATCCTCATGGCGGCTGATTCGCCAGTTAAGCTTCAACTACCTTCCCCTGTCGGAGATGGAGCATGCGCAGGGCGGGGAATCCCTGCGCAATATGCTGCGGCTGTTCACTACCGCGGCCGATCTGGAATCTGTAGCGCAGATTGACAGCCTGGTGGGTTGTAAAACCGAGCCCGTTGTTCGCCGCCTTGCGGAAGACGGGCTGCTGATATACGGGCGCGGCGTTTGCTGTAGCCTGACCGTGGATGAAGAGGGTTTTTCAGGCATTAGCCCGTATCTTTTCGGCCTGATCATGGAAAATTACCTGGCGCGCCACGCCGCCATCAATATTTTCACCGAAACGGAGCTGCACTCAATGCAGCGCGGGCTGATAGCGCGCTGGAAAGTCCGTCCGGGCAGGCGGGGAGTGCTATGAACCACGCCGATATCTCCCAAAACTCGGCGCTGCCGGCCGGCCTTGAGCGCTGGTACGATCCCCATGCTCCCTGGGAGGCGGGCTTTATCAGCCTGATGCGGGCCATCGCCGCCCGCACGCCTTCTCTTCCCGCTCCCGGCAAAGCCACGCTGCCCGCGCAGGAGCGCTTCAGATTAGGCCAGGTTTCCAGCATGGCGTTCTCGCCGCGCGAGATAGCAAGCATCGGTCAGCAGGACGATAAGCTTAAACTCCAGCTGTTCGGCTTAGGCATCTGGGGCGCGCAGGGAGCGATGCCGCTCCACCTTTCCGAGCTGGCGCATTCGCGCTACGAGCAGCACGATCGCACTCTTATCGACTTCGTGGACATTTTCCATCACCGGGCGCTCAGCCTGTTTTATCGCGCCTGGTTTTTGTCGCAGGACACGGCCTCCCTGGATCGCAAAGACGACGAGCGCTTTTCATTTTACGTCGGCAGCCTGGTCGGGCTGGACCCGGCGGAGTTAGATCCCGCGCCGCTGCCGGTACACGCTCGCCTCGCTACTTCCGCCCATCTCGTTCGCGAAGCCCGTAATCCAGACGGTTTGCTGGGGGCCATGCAGTACTACTTCAACGTGCCGGTGCGCATGGAGGAGTTTGAGCTGCAATGGATCTTCCTGGATGAAAAAGATCAAACCGCCCTCGGCGACGATCGCTACGCCAGCCTGCTGGGCGATGGCGCCATTCTCGGCAATACCGTGCTGGACCGGCAGCATAAATTCAAGCTGCTGACAGGCCCGCTGACGCTTGCGCAGTACATGCTATTTAGCCCGTGGGGCAACGATATGACGGTTCTGCGCGAGCTGGTCCGCAGCTTTATCGGCTTTGAGTACGCCTGGGATATACAGCTGGTGCTGGCCGCCGATCAGGTGCCTTTGGCCTGCCTGGACGGCAGCCACCAGCTCGGCTACGCCAGCTGGCTTGAGCGGGAAAAATGCGACACGCCGGTGTTCGGTATGAGCTTTGAACCCGAAATGTACCACCGTTAGCGGCGCTCCTCCGGGCCGCTAAGCCGCCATCCATGGATGAAAAGTAAACCTTATGACCCAAACGACACGCAGTCTGACCTGTTCAGAGTATTACCAGCACGTTATGCAGCCGATTGCCGGCGATGCGCCGTGCGGCGAAAACCTCGATTATGATTTCGCCTTCATTATGCTGCAGTCCCGGCTCCAGCCGAGGCTTGACGTCGAATACGGCAGCTTTTTTGAAGCGGCGGAGCCCGTTAACTGGGCTGAGACAGAGCGCGAATGCCTGACGCTGCTGCAAAAAAGCAAGGATATCAGGGTGATCGTTATCCTGATGCGCTGCCGGCTGCGTAAAGTCGGCCTCCTCGCGTTAGCGGAAGGCATAGAAGCTCTGCACGCTTTATTACACGCCTGGCCGAACGATCTGCATCCCCAGCTCCTTGATGAAGGGGAGTTTACCCCCATGCTGCGCGCCAACGCGTTTGCCGAACTGGAAGACGCCAACGGCCTGCTGGCCGACCTGCGTAACCAGCCCCTTCCCAAAGCATCGGGATTGCAGATAACCCTGAAGGAGTTTGAAAAGGCGCACGTTGTTCCCCGTGAGGAAGAGGCGCTTTCGGATACGGCCGTTGCGGCCCTGCTGCATGAATGGCATCTCAACGCCCGTGACGATATCGCCCCGCTGACCCAGGCGCACCATTTTCTGCGGGAAATAAAGCAAATGCTCGACCAGGCGCTGGGCCACGAAGCGCCCGAGCTTAACGTACTGGATGGCCTGCTGGCCCTTTTCTCCAGCGAGTTCGGCAGCCTGCCGCCTGCCGCTAACGCGCCGCTGCCCGATGCGCCCGCCGTTCAGGTCGCGCAAGAAATCGTCCTGCCTGCCGCCGATGACGCGCCCGCGGCGGTTGCATCAGCCAGCGTCGTAACGGCGCCCGCGTCGGTTGGCAAGCAGCCGGAAGCGCAGCGCGGCATTGGTAGCCGCGCCGATGCGCTGCAGCGTTTGCAGGAGGTGCGCAGCTGGTTCGCCATGACGGAGCCCAGCAGCCCGCTGGTGCCCGTGCTGCGCTATGCCGAAGAGAGCATCGGCAAAAATTTTGCTGAGCTTTTAAAAATGTATCCCCCTGAAATCATCGCCATGCTGCATCAAGAGAAGGAATAAATTATGTTAAGGATCTTCGTCGTTATGGTGTCCGCATTTCTTTTTTCGCCCGCCTCTGAGGCCGTCTGTCGGCTTGCACGCGGCGCGCCAACCGCCGTGGCTATTCCCATGCAGGTCATTCGCATTGCCGCCGATGCGCCGGCCGATACCTCAAACCCCATTGCGCAGTACGACAGCCCGACCGCGGGCCAGAACATTGGCTATGATGACTGCCTTGCCGGGACGGAATACGGTAAGCGCCCGCTAAACCTGAACGGCCAGAACAGCACAACCAGAATCTACCAGACCAATATTCCCGGTATCGGCATCAAGCTGCTGTGGAGCAACGGCTCGGCCTTCGGTAATTTTCCTTCCACCAGCTCTTTAACTTTCAGCGGCGGGGCGCAGAGCGGGACGTTTGACTTTGACGCGGGCTCTTTCTACCGCATCCAGTTTTTTAAAACTGAAGACACTTTGCGGCTGAGCAATCCGCAGGGCGATACCGTCCTGCCGGCTTCGGAGATTGCCTATAACTATCTGAGGACCGCGGATCCGGCCTCCTACGTAATGAAGCTGTCGATTGGCGAAATAAAGATTATCAGCACCCCCGCCTGCACCGCCGACGGCGCAAAAACCGTCGATTTTAATGACGTAACCCCTTCCCTGCTGAACGCCGGCGTTGTCCGCAATCTGGATTTTGCCCTCGTTTGTAAAAGCGACTACGGCTCTTATTCCGCCAAAGCGTCAATAGTCACGGACACCCCGTCAGGGGACGCCTCTTATATCCGCGTTGAGGATGCCGCGGGCAATAAAGACAGGCTGGCGATACAAATCACCGACGGTGCCGGCAGAGCCATGAAGGTAGACGGCAGCACCTCGGAGCAAAAAAGCAGTATCGCCAGCCGGGGACCCGCTGAATTTGCCTGGAACGCAAAGCTCGTTCCAGGCAGCCGGCCTTCTCCTGCCGGCGGGAAATTCCACGCCCGGGCGGAAATCATTTTTGATATTCAGTAACGGACTTTTTAAGGGACTAAAAAATATGGATAACCTGGCGACTATTTTTATCAGTATGGCCAGCTACCGCGATCCGGAGTTAATCCCCACGCTGCGGGACATGCTGCATCATGCCGCTCACCCTGAAAATCTGCATATTGCCGTCTGCTGGCAGGATGACGAAGACCTGCGCATATTCGAACGGGCCGGGCTGGAGCCTGCCTTTCGCCGGACCGTCTGCGGACGGGAGGTCCACCGGTTTAACTATCGTCAGGCCAGGATCGATATTATCAGCGTGCATTACTACGCCAGTCAGGGCGCCTGCTGGGCGCGCAGCCTGTCGGAATCGCTGTTTGAAGAGGAACGCTATTTCCTGCAAATCGACTCCCACTGCCGCTTTATTTCCTGCTGGGATAGCGAAATGCGGGCGATGCTGCATTCGTTGCAAAGCCGGTCCGCGCGGCCGGTGCTTTCCTCTTATCCTCCCCCTTACCAGCCGGGCGAAGATGAAGAGGCCAGCAAGAAAAGCTACGTCAGCCGCCTGATCTTTCGTGAATTTAACCAGCAGGGCATTCCCATGTTTAGCTCCACGCCCTTTGGGGCCACGGAGCCGGTGCGCGGTAGCTATCTTGCGGGCGGGTTCATTTTTACCACTTCTGACTTTGTGAAGGACATTCCCAACGATCCCCATATTTTCTTTGCCGGGGAAGAAATCGCCATGACGGTACGAGCGTTCAGCTACGGATACGATATTTTTCATCCGCATAAGCCGCTGCTGTGGCATTTCTACCAGCGCAAAGAACACCGCAAAATCTGGGGCGATCATGACAATAAGGCCCGGGAAGAAGGGGTTATTGAAAAAGCCTGGTGGGAAAGAGACAGCCTGTCTAAAAAGCGCGTCAGAACGCTGCTGGGGCTGGAGGCAGAAAGCGCCGCCGTGCTCGCCCCTTATACGCTGGGCAGCAAGCGAACCTTAAGACAGTTTGAATATCAGGCGGGTATTCATCTGAAAAACGGCACGGCGTTGCCTGAGGCCATGGCGCCTAACCCGCAGGCGTTTTTCGCCGACCCGCCCGCAGACGAAGATGAGTGGATTAGCCGCCAGTATGCCTGGTATAAAAAATCTCTCACCCTGAAGCAGGAGGAATATCTTACCGGCGACGCGGAAATAAGCAGCCTGAATCTCAGCGTTTACAACCCGCAAAACGTGCTGCTGTATCAGCGCGCTTTTAAGCTGCGGGAGCTGGAAAAATTTATATCCCGGGCGCAGGAAGGCGACTGGGTTATTCCGCTCGAATTTAAAACGGCTTCCACCGTTAAGCCGGCCGTGGTTCGCATCTGCCCCTGGTCAGCTGTCGCAGGCTGGGGAAGGGTTAGGGAGAACAGCTGGTGAAAAGCGAAGCCATTTTTAGCCGTCTGGTGGGCATAGATACGTTGCTCTCTTTTGACGGCATCATCCCTTCCCCGGCGGATTTTCAGCTAAAGCTCACCTCGCTTATCGAGCAGCTTAATAAAGAGTTGATCGCCGAGGATCACGCCCAGGAAGAGAGCGAGGCGCTGTGCCGCGCGCTGTGCTGCTATTTCGATATAAGGCTTACCGACAGGCAGCAGAATAACGCCTTATCCTGGCAGCGCTACTCCCTGGTGCATTACTTTTATGGCTACAACGCCTGTGAAGATCGCCTGTCGCTTGCCGCCCAGGTTGAATCCCTGCTGCACGCCAACAGTAAAACGCTTTTCCGGTGCGCATGGCAGCTGCTGACGCTGATGATACAGCAGGAAGGGCAAACCGAAGCGCTGCTCTCGCTACGCGCCACGGGCCATGAACGCTATTTTTCTCAGCAGGAGACCCGCTGCGAGCCGGCAGAGTCCGCAGCCCTATCGCCGTCTGCGGCCCGGTCGGGCTCGCCACGGCTCATCGTATTTATTATCGGCCCCTTCGCCGGTAAATGGTTTAACCAGAACAACCTTCCCGTCAGCGGCGGCAACGGCATCGTCTGGGTTATCGCAACCAGCGCTACGCCGCTCGCCAACCGAATCGCCCATGTGAGAGCGCAGCATCCCGGCGTGGAGATCCTCGCCTATTTTCCGCTGCTTGCCGATGGGTTTGAGAACAACGGGATTTTGATTGAACAAATCAACGCCTGGCAGTACGCCCTGTCCTCCACGCGCCTGCCCGAAAACCTGCCGTGCATGCTCGGCATTTATACGCGCCTGAGCCTGCAGCGCTCATCGCATAATCCTGACCAGGCTATCTGGACCGGAAGCCTGACGGCCGCGCCAGCGCAGCCATTAGAGCTGGAAGCGCGGCTCGTCGGCCTTATCAACATGCTGAAAGCCCGCGACGGCGGCGAAGACATCTACTCCATTCAGCGACACGCGCTCGTCTGCATGCTTGTTGCCTGGCTTGCCGAAAACCGGATTATGGGCGCCCTGCAAAACCTGTTTGACACCACCCAGCTCAGCCTTGCCGACGTGGCGATTGCCGATCACGGTCAGGGATTCACCCGGCACGGGGCCTGGTCCCTGTGGCTTGCGGAAAGGTACGGCATCCTGCCGGGGCTTTCCGGCGCGATTACCCTGCCGCCGCTGCCGGGCGTTCAGCTGCCGCCGCTCAAGGCCGTGCAATCAACCCAGCCGGCGCCTCCGCTGCCGCCCGTCGCGCCGCCGCCCGCCCGCAGGCGCTGGCCGATAATCGTCGCGATACTGGCCCTGCTCGCCTGTCTGGCAGGCGGCGTTTACGTCTTCAGACACAACCTGCTCAATCAGCTGGCCCTGCTGAAATCTTTCACTGAACCCGCCAGGGAAAATGAGGCGCAAAAGGCGGGACGGCATGCTTTATCCGGCGCGGCGCCGCTGTTTCAAAAGGGCAGCAGCAGCCTGATGCCGGACAGCGAAGCCGCGCTTGATGAGATCGCTTCGGAGATAGCCCGCGTGCCGGCACAGCTATTTCTCATCATTGGCCACTCCGACAATACAGGCTCCGAAGCGGTAAACCGGGCTCTTTCCACCGAACGCGCGCGGGTCATTCGCGACAGGCTGGTCGAGCGCACGGGTTTACCTGCCGACAGTTTTATTATCGAAGGCGCCGGCAATTCACGCCCGGTAGCCAATAACGATACCCAGGAAGGACGTGCACAAAACCGTCGCGTTGAAATCATTCCGTTATCTACGCAAGGCAAATAAGGACTAAGAGATATTTAACTATGAGTAAAAAACCTGTGACATACCCAATTAACGAAGGCAGCTTCCTGACGACCCTCCCGCAGGAAGATCAGTCCATCAATATTCTTCGTTATATGGACGAGGATAATAACCCGTATAACATTTTGATTAACCGCGCCACGCTGGAAAAAGATCAGACCGTTGACGACTTTTGCGAAAAGCAGTGGGAAAAGATGAAGCGCTTTGTGCCGGGCTTTGAGGTGGAAGGGAAAAATCTCAGGCATGAAATCGGCCCGGCTAAATTACCGGTTCTGCAAACCGCCAATAAATTTCTCGAAGACGGCGGCTGGGTCAGGCAGGTGCTGTCGATTATCACCCTGCCCTGGCATCCGCAGCTCAATCCCGACTCAAGAAAGCTGGTGGTCTTTACGCTTGCGGCGAATAACGATTTTACCGAGGCGCAGCGCAAACATTACGTGCGCATTATTAATAGCTTTGTGCCGAAGGAAGCCTCGTTAAGCGTTGAGTCCTGACGGCCATGATTAGCCATAAACGGGCCCCGGCCGGGGCCTGTTTATGGCTTCGCCGCCGCGTTTTATTATCCCTCGACGCCGTCCGTCAGCGCCTGAGCGCAGGCCCAGGCCGAGCTCCAGGCCCACTGGAAGTTGTAGCCGCCCAGCCAGCCGGTAACGTCCATCACCTCGCCGATAAAATAAAGCCCCGGCACTTTTTTGGCTTCCATGGTGCGCGAGCTTAGTTCATTAGTATCCACGCCGCCAAGCGTGACTTCGGCGGTACGGTAGCCTTCGGTGCCGTTTGGCTGCACGCGCCAGTTTTGCAGCGTTTCCAGCAGTTCATTTTGCTGGCGGACGTTAAGCTGCTTAAGCGTCGCGTCCGGAATTTGCTCAAGCTGCTGCAGGCATTCCACCAGGCGCTTTGGCAGTACCAGGGCAAGGGTGTTTTTCAGGCTCTGGTTGGGATGAGCGGTACGCTGTTCGTTAAGGAAAGCATCCAGATCGGTATCAGGAAGTAAGTTAACGCTAACAAACTCGCCGGGCTGCCAGTAGCTTGAGAGCTGCAGCACGGCGGGGCCGGAAAGCCCGCGATGGGTAAACAGCAGGCTTTCCCGGAAGCTGACGCCGTTTTCGGCGGTGATGACCGATGGCACCGAGACGCCCGATAAGACCTGAAGCTGTTCAAGAAGAGGTTTATGCAGGGTAAAAGGCACAAGACCCGCGCGCGTTGGCAGCACTTTCAAACCAAACTGCTCGGCGACTTTGTAGCCGAACGGCGTTGCGCCCAGGCCCGGCATAGAAAGGCCGCCGGAGGCGATCACCAGCTTGCCGGTTTGCACCTCGTCGCCGTTGAGCTTAAGAGTAAAACCCGCTTCGCTGCGGTCGATGCTCAGCACCTCGCTGCGCAGGCGTAGGGCGACCCGTCCTTTTTCACATTCCGCCACCAGCATATCGACAATCTGCTGCGCCGAGTCATCGCAGAACAGCTGGCCTAGCGTTTTTTCATGCCAGGCGATGCCGTGTTTGCCGACCATATCGATAAAATCCCACTGGCTATAGCGCGCCAGAGCAGATTTACAGAAATGCGGGTTTTGACTCAAATAGGCCGCGGGTTCGGTATAAAGGTTAGTAAAGTTGCAGCGCCCGCCGCCGGACATAAGGATTTTACGGCCCGGTTTTTTACCATTATCGATAAGTAATACGCGGCTGCCCGCCTGCCCGGCTAGCGCCGCGCAAAACATGCCAGCTGCACCCGCACCAATAATAATGGCGTCAAACTTTTCCACGACCGACTCCCGTCTATGCTTAAGGATGGGAATTGTAAAGATTGAACGCTGGTCGCACCAGCTTAAAGCGTATTAACAATTGCAGGTAGTTGAAAAACAAAATGTAAATCTTTTCTGTGTTTAACGTCTGGACGATAAACATCAAGAAAAGTCTATATTTCACTTGGCGCATTAAGCGGTTGTCTTACATAATGCGCCGCGTTCATGTCCTCAAAATGGCGTAACGTCTATGCTACATTTGTTTGCCGGCCTCGATATGCATACGGGGCTTTTGTTATTACTTGCTCTGGCATTTGTTCTCTTCTATGAAGCGATCAACGGCTTCCATGACACTGCGAACGCAGTGGCAACCGTCATCTATACCCGCGCAATGCGATCGCAGCTGGCGGTGGCAATGGCGGCGGTATTTAACTTCCTCGGCGTTCTGCTCGGCGGGCTGAGCGTGGCGTATGCGATTGTGCATATGCTGCCAACAGACCTGCTGTTGAACGTAGGGTCCGCTCATGGCCTCGCCATGGTGTTCTCTATGTTACTGGCCGCTATTATCTGGAACCTCGGCACCTGGTATTTCGGTCTGCCGGCTTCCAGCTCCCATACGCTTATCGGTGCCATCATCGGTATCGGTTTGACCAACGCGTTGATGACCGGGACTTCCGTCGTCGATGCGCTCAATATCCCGAAGGTCATGGGGATATTCATGTCGCTGATCCTCTCCCCAATCGTGGGTCTGGTGATTGCGGGCGGACTGATCTTTTTGCTACGTCGCTACTGGAGCGGCACCAAAAAGCGTCGCCGTATCCACCTCACTCCGGCTGAGCGTGAGAAAAAAGACGGCAAGAAAAAGCCGCCGTTCTGGACGCGTATCGCCCTGATTCTTTCCGCCATCGGCGTGAGTTTCTCCCACGGCGCAAACGACGGTCAGAAAGGCATCGGCCTGATCATGCTGGTGCTGATCGGCGTGGCGCCGGCGGGCTTTGTGGTTAATATGAACGCCTCTGGCTACGATATTGCCCGCACCCGCGACGCCATCACCCACCTTGAGCAATACTACACGCAGCATGGCGAAGCCATTCAGCACGTGGTCGATCTCACCCCGGCGATCCCTACTCCGGAAGAAGTGCAGGGCCAGAATAAACCAGCAGAGTTCCACTGCGACGCCAGCCGCGCGATGCTTGCCGTACAGCGCGCCAAAGCGCTGCTGGGCAATATCGACAGCTACGATAAGCTGAGCGTGGAGCAGCGCAGCCATATGCGTCGCCTGCTGCTGTGCATCTCCGATACCGCAGAGAAGTCGGCCAATCTTCCGGAAACGAAACCGGACGATAAACGCTTCTTAAAAGAGCTGAAAACCGACCTGCTGTATACCATCGAGTATGCGCCAATCTGGATTATCATGGCGGTCGCGCTGGCGCTCGGCATCGGTACGATGATTGGCTGGCGTCGTGTGGCCACCACTATCGGCGAGAAGATTGGTAAGAAAGGCATGACGTATGCGCAGGGCATGTCCGCGCAGATGACCGCCGCCGTCTCCATCGGCATTGCGAGCTACACCGGGATGCCGGTTTCCACCACCCACGTCCTTTCCTCCTCCGTTGCGGGGACGATGGTGGTGGATGGCGGGGGGCCTGCAGCGTAAGACGGTAACGAATATCCTGATGGCGTGGGTCTTCACCCTGCCGGTATCGATTTTGTTGTCGGGCGCGCTGTACTGGATTTCACTGCACTTTATCTAAATCGGCATAGCTGCACGTCGGGCGGCGCTCACGCTTGCCCGACCTGCAAAACCGTTTAGATCTTAGGGTGGGCAAGCCATAGCGTCATCCACCGCAACGTTATTCAGGTCCTCCCAAACAAAAAGCGGGTCAGTTTACTGGCCCGCTTTTTTTATGACCTGCTTTTAACCGCCTAGTGCCAAATCATCAACCCGATAAGGCTGATAACCACTAATCCGCACAGAGCGCTGGTCAGCATAAACTGGCGGCGCAGCCTTTCACAACGGCGGATAAACTCATCGTCGTGATGATCCAGATAGCGCTGGGCGTAAATGTAGCGCACCAGGCGAATCTGTTTGCTGGGTTGACCATGCGCCGTGAAAAATCCGCCGCCGTCGACATACTGATATAACAGCGGATCGCACCCACGAAGCACCACTAACAAAGCACGTAATGACGAGTAGTAACGCGCCATATTCACCAGACAGACTACACATAGCGCCCAAAATAGAGCCACGGTGCTGATCATGTTCCCCTCCCGGCGTAGCCACAGAGCGTCGCTCCAGGACAACCGCTCACCCCGAAAACTTCAACAGACAGTTCAGCAATCAGAAGAGCCGCCGGTGGATACAGGATTTTCCGGAACGGCTCATTTAATAGTGTAGGAGATTGATTAATTTTTTCGCCACTACGTTAATCATTATCAATACGGCAGCTTTCATTTTCGGCTTGAATGTTTAAAAGGGTGGTGCATTGACGGTTTTTATCATTCGGGATAGGGTAGAAATATCATCTACAATATGAAGTCCTTACGCTGGAATCCGATTACGCCCGGGCACAACTTATGGAAGGAGTAACATTATGGCTTACAAACACATTCTGATCGCGGTAGATCTCTCTCCGGAGAGCAAGGTACTGGTAGAGAAGGCAGTTTCTATGGCTCGCCCTTACAACGCGAAGGTTTCCCTGATTCATGTCGATGTAAATTACTCCGATCTCTACACCGGCCTGATTGATGTCAACCTGGGGGATATGCAAAAACGTATCTCCGAAGAGACCCATCACGCGCTGAGCGAACTCTCTACCGGCGCAGGTTATCCGATTACCGAAACCTTAAGCGGCAGCGGCGACCTGGGCCAGGTGCTGGTCGACGCCATCAAAAAATATGATATGGACCTGGTGGTCTGCGGACACCATCAGGATTTCTGGAGCAAGCTGATGTCTTCCGCGCGCCAGCTTATCAATACCGTGCACATCGATATGCTGATTGTGCCGCTGCGCGATGAAGACGAAGATTAATTTTTAAAAAATTAGCGCCCGACTCCCGATCCGGGAAGGGTGTTAAAGCGAGATAGCCCTCTTCGCAAAGAGGGCTTTTTTATGCCTTCAGTACCCGTTTAGCAAAAAATCTACCGTATCACGGAGTACGCTGCTACAGGCTTGTAGATCCTGTACAGGGTTGCCCATCTCTTTTAAAGAGATGCCCGCCATCATGTGCGTCAGCACAATACAACGTTGATCCGCGATGTTAACCACCGGACAGATTTTCGCAGGCAGGGAGACGTCAAATTGATGCAATCCTGTCGCAGGGATCGCTAAAGAGCGATTGAGCGCGTTCGCAACGGGATGTTGCATATTAATAAGCCAGATAGATGTTTTTACCGGCGCCACGGTTCCCGTAAGCAACATACTGCGCCATCAGAAAGGCCTTTGAAGATCATTAAATGAACCGTTTTTCTCAACGAATTCGTTAAGCGCGGCGATACCTTCTTTGTTTTCCTCATACCATTCCAGCGCCCTGTCTTTTTTATGATTCAGCAGCAAGGCATCGGCCGGTTGCGAAGATGGATTCACCTCTCTTTCTCTTTTACCAGGCATGTTGTCCTCCATGAACAGGCTATGCGATATGAGGTTGTGCTTTTCTGACGAGAATAAAAAGAGTGAACTCAATACCCTTCGCGGTCCATCGTAAAAAATTTATGTACAAAATTGCCGCACAAGATTTTTTTGCGAGCGTCCCCTCAATGCAAAGCGTTGTTACGCCGCCGTCCCGGAATAAATATCGAAACGATGGCCTTTGGTCACCACGGCGTTGTGGGTTTCCACACCGCCAAGCGGAGGCGCGTAGTCCGGCCGCTTCACCACAACACGTTTAGTCGCCAACAGCCGCGCGGGCGCTAATAAACCGTCTGCGTCCTCATCGGGGCCCTACCAGCGACTGAAACACCCGCATCTCTTTTTTCACCAGCGCGCTTTTTTGCTTATGCGGGAACATTGGGTCCAGATAGACCACTTCCGGGCGCGGGGTGATGTCGCCCAGCGCGGTCAGGCTTGAGGCATGAATAAGCTGCAAACGCTCCTGCAGCCAGCCGCCGATTTCCGCGTCCTGATAGCCGCGGCGCAGGCCGTCATCGAGCAATGCGGCAACGACCGGATTACGCTCCAGCATCCGCACCCGACAGCCTACTGACGCCAGCACGAAGGCGTCGCGCCCGAGGCCCGCCGTGGCGTCCACCACGTCTGGCAAATAGCCGCTTTTAATGCCTACGGCTTTTGCCACCGCTTCTCCCCGACCGCCGCCAAACCGGCGACGATGGGCCATAGCTCCCGAGACAAAATCGACGAAAATACCGCCGAGCTTCGGCTCGTCGCGCTTGCGCAGCTCCAGATGTTCCGGGGTTAATACCAGCGCCATCGGGGCGTCTTCGTCATGCGTAAGCCCCCAGCGCTCGCTCAAAAGAGATAAGGCGCCGGAGTCGGCGCCTGTTTCCGTTAATAAACAAATTTTCACGGAATGGTTCAGCCCTTAATGCCGTAATGGGCAAGCATGGCGTCAAGCTGCGGCTCACGGCCGCGGAAGCGTTTGAACAGCTCCATCGGCTCTTCAGAACCGCCGCGGGTCAGGATGTTATCCAGGAACGCCTGCCCGGTTTCGCGATTGAAAATCCCCTCTTCTTCGAAGCGGGAGAAGGCATCCGCCGCCAGCACGTCCGCCCACAGGTAGCTGTAGTAACCCGCCGCGTAGCCGCCGGCAAAGATATGGCTGAAGGCGTGCGGGAAACGGCCCCACTTCGGCCCCGGCACCACGGCGACCTGCTTTTTGATTTCCGCCAGGGTTTCGAGCACTTTCGCCCCCTGCTCAGGGTTAAACTCGGCGTGCAGACGGAAATCGAACAGGCCGAACTCCAGCTGGCGCAGAATAAACAGCGCCGCCTGATAATTCTTCGCCGCCAGCATTTTATCCAGCAGCTCTTTCGGCAAAGGCTCGCCGGTTTCGAAGTGGCCGGAGATAAAGGCCAGCGCGTCCGGCTCCCAGCACCAGTTTTCCATAAACTGGCTTGGCAGCTCGACGGCATCCCACGGCACGCCGTTAATGCCGGAAACGCCCGCCGTTTCAACCTGCGTCAGCATATGGTGCAGGCCGTGGCCGAACTCATGGAACAGGGTGATAACTTCGTCGTGGGTAAACAAGGCAGGCTTGCCGTTCACCGGCCGGTTAAAGTTACAGGTCAGATAGGCGACCGGTTTTTGCAGCGTGCCGTCGGCTTTACGCATCTGGCCGACGCAGTCGTCCATCCACGCTCCGCCGCGTTTGTTTTCGCGGGCGTACAGGTCAAGATAGAAGCTGCCGCGCCGGGAGCCTTTTTCGTCATACAGTTCGAAGAAACGCACGTCCTGATGCCAGACGTCGACATCTTTGCGCTCTTTGGCGGTAATGCCGTAAATGCGTTTCACCACTTCAAACAGACCAGCTACCGCACGCTCTTCCGGGAAGTAAGGACGGAGCTGCTCGTCGCTGATGCTGTACAGATGCTGCTTTTGCTTTTCGCTGTAGTAGGTGATGTCCCACGGCTCCAGCTCATCCACATCGAATTCTTTTTTCGCAAACGCGCGGAGCTGCGCCAGTTCGGCTTCGCCCTGCGGACGCGCGCGCTTAGCCAGGTCAGTCAAAAATTCGAGCACCTGCTGCGGGTTTTCCGCCATTTTGGTGGCCAGCGATTTCTCCGCGTAGTTGCCAAAGCCCAGCAGCTGCGCCAGCTCGTGGCGCAGCGCGAGGATCTCTTCCATTACCGGCGTGTTGTCCCATTTACCCGCGTTCGGCCCCTGATCGGAGGCGCGAGTTGAATAGGCGCGATACATCTCTTCGCGCAGTTCGCGGTTGTCGCAGTAAGTAAGCACTGGCAAATAGCTTGGAATATCCAGCGTCAGCAGCCAGCCATCCTGCTCTTTCGCTTCGGCCTGGGCGCGGGCCGCCGCCAGCGCGCTTTCCGGCATCCCGGCCAGCTGCGCTTCGTCGGTAATCAGCTTCGTCCAGCCCATAGTCGCGTCGAGCACGTTGTTGCTGTAGGTCGAACCCAGTTCGGACAGGCGCGCGGCGATTTCGCCGTAGCGCTTTTGTTTTTCTTTCGGCAGGCCGATGCCGGAAAGCTCGAAGTCGCGCAGCGCGTTATCAACGGCTTTTTTCTCCGCCACGCTCAGGTCGGCATAGTACGCGCCGTCGCGCAGATCGCGGTAAGCCTGGTATAAACCTTCGTGCTGGCCGACCCAGGTGCTGTATTCAGAAAGCAGCGGCAGCGTTTGCTCGTAGGCTTCGCGCAGCTCCGGGCTGTTCTGCACGGAATTCAGGTGGCTTACCGGCGAAAAAATACGGCCCAGACGATCGTCCACTTCCGCCAGCGGCTGGCAGAGGTTATCCCAGCGGTAAGGCGCGCCCTGCGCCACAACGCTTTCCACTTTTGCGCGGCAGTCGTCCAGCGCCTTCTGTACGGCGGGGACAACATGTTCTGGTTTCAAAGCGGAAAACGGAGGCAGATCGAAAGGGGTCAACAATGGATTGGTCATAA
This sequence comes from Dryocola mayonis, assembly GCF_051307045.1. Classification (NCBI taxonomy): domain Bacteria; kingdom Pseudomonadati; phylum Pseudomonadota; class Gammaproteobacteria; order Enterobacterales; family Enterobacteriaceae; genus Dryocola; species Dryocola mayonis. Next base: position 215,477 of record NZ_CP150452.1, on the reverse strand, counting down.
GCGCGATTCCTGGTATCAGTAAGTAGAGCGCTCGGCTGGCGCTACAAAGGCAATCTAACTAACATGAGGCTTAGTGTAGTTAATTTCAATGCCGGACGGCGAGCATAAGGCTGTATACTGTGCACATTACGTAGTCCTTCTTAGTCTTTTGGAAACCCTGCAAGCCATGCTCAGTTATCGCCACAGCTTTCACGCCGGCAACCACGCCGACGTACTGAAACACACCGTTCAAAGCCTGATTCTTGAATCCTTAAAAGAGAAAGAAAAGCCTTTCCTCTATCTCGACACCCACGCAGGCGCAGGCCGATACAAACTGAGCGGCGAACACGCCGAACGCACCGGTGAATACCTTGAAGGCATCGCCCGCATCTGGCAGCAGGACGATCTGCCGGAAGAGCTGGAGGCGTATATTGGCGCCGTGAAAGCTTTTAACCACAGCGGCCAGCTGCGCTACTATCCCGGCTCCCCGCTGATTGCCCGTCATTTGCTGCGCGAGCAGGACAGCCTGCAGCTTACCGAGCTGCACCCGTCGGACTTCCCGCTGCTGCGCTCTGAGTTTCAAAAAGACCATCGCGCCCGCGTTGAACGCGCCGATGGCTACACGCAGCTGAAAGCCAAACTGCCGCCGGTTTCCCGTCGCGGCCTGATTCTTATCGATCCGCCCTATGAGATCAAAACCGACTATCAGGACGTGGTGAAGGGCATCAGCGAGGGCTATAAACGTTTTGCCACCGGCACCTATGCGCTGTGGTATCCGGTTGTGCTGCGTCAGCAAATCAAACGCATGATTCGCGATCTGGAAGAAACCGGCATTCGCCGCATTCTGCAAATCGAACTGGCGGTGCGCCCGGACAGCGACCAGCGCGGTATGACCGCCTCCGGCATGATCGTTATCAACCCACCCTGGAAGCTTGAGCAGCAGATGGCGAACGTGCTGCCATGGCTGCATAAAAAGCTGGTTCAGGCGGGCACGGGTTCCACCACCCTGAGCTGGATAGTGCCGGAATAAATCCGCTATTCGCTATGAGCCGGTAAGATCCCCGTGGCGCGCTCCGCGGGTTTTTCCGGCTGGTTCTTTTTGATTTTCACTACGCGCTCAGGCTCGGGCTTTTGCTCCGTCACCACCAGCCGCTCCGCCTGTCCCAGGAAACAGCCGCCGGGACGTATGGAAAACGCGTCGCTGCGGCTGATGCCTTCCATCTCACCGTGCTCGTGAATCTCAATATTTTCACTGATGCAGGTTCCCTGCACCCGCCCGTTAATAATGATGCTGGGCGCCTTAAACTCTCCTTCAATAAAACCGCCGCGCATCACATACAATATGCCGTCCTTCAGATTGATGTGGCCCTGCATTTTGCCGTAAACCTGAATGTCGCCTTCTATTTCGGTATTGCCGGAAAACACGGTGTTTTGCGCAACGATGGTGCAGCGACGCGCGCCCTGGGAAGCCTGCATATTTTCCACGGAACCGGCAACGGCCGCCGCAGCCGGGGAATCATCGACGGCTTCCGCCGCCCGCGGCGATTTTTTTTTGAACATAATAAATCCTTTTTTCTTAAAGAATGGAAAGAGAACAAAAGTGATAAATAGCGCAGCGGCAGCGGCCAGCACTTCCCTTTTCCACGCAAAGACATAGCAAATCAGCGTCAGCAGCCAGCCGGTCCAGACAAGCCACAGGCAGGCGTTCGCCGCGTCGCGGGATAGCTTCATCATTTCAGGGAAGAAAAAGGGAAAAGGCAACAAGCCGGACGTCGAAAAAATGTCGGCTTATGGAGAATAAGACGGGTATAGCCAGGAGATATGAAATAAGGCATCCTTTTCCTTACTGTGCCAGCGACTACTCGCTAACTTAGCAGTTTATGCGGCGGATGAACACCGGCGCGATAAGCTGATAAGAGCTATTTTATGAAACTATTCATCAGGATAGCTTCGCCCTATTGCAAATATAGGAGCGCCCTTTGCGGCTTTCGAAGGGGAAGCGTTACAATCCCGGCAACTGATTTCTTACTTATGGAAACCTGCAGATGACCAAACACTATGACTACCTCGCCATTGGCGGCGGCAGCGGCGGTATCGCTTCTATCAACCGTGCGGCGATGTATGGCAAGAAGTGCGCGCTGATTGAGGCAAAAGATCTGGGCGGCACCTGCGTGAACGTAGGCTGCGTCCCGAAAAAGGTCATGTGGCACGCGGCGCAAATCGCCGAGGCTATCCACCACTACGGTCCTGATTACGGTTTCGATACCACGGTGAACAACTTCGACTGGGACAAACTGATCGCCAGCCGCACCGCGTACATCGACCGTATCCACACCTCTTATGACAACGTGCTGGGAAAAAATAACGTTGATGTCATTCGCGGCTTCGCCAGGTTTGTGGATGCCCACACCATTGAAGTGAACGGTGAAACCATTACCGCTGAGCATATTCTTATCGCCACCGGCGGCCGTCCAGGCCATCCGCATATTCCGGGCGTGGAGCACGGTATTGATTCCGACGGTTTCTTCGCGCTGCCGGCGCTGCCAAAACGCGTTGCCGTGGTCGGCGCGGGTTATATCGCCGTGGAAATCGCCGGCGTAGTCAACGCGCTGGGTTCTGAAACCCACCTGTTCGTGCGTAAACACGCGCCGCTGCGTACTTTCGATCCGTTAATCGTTGAGACCCTGCTTGAGGTGATCAACACCGAAGGCCCGACGCTGCACACCCAGGCTGTGCCGAAAGCGGTGGAAAAAAATGCCGACGGCAGCCTGACGCTGCATCTGGAAGACGGCCGTTCTGAAACGGTGGATTGCCTGATCTGGGCGATCGGCCGCGAACCGGCAACGGACAACATTAACCTGGCCGCCGCGGGCGTGAAAACCAACGCGAAAGGCTATATCGAAGTGGATAAATTCCAGAATACCTGCGTACCGGGTATTTATGCCGTGGGCGATAACACCGGCGCGGTGGAGCTGACTCCGGTCGCCGTTGCCGCGGGTCGTCGCCTGTCCGAGCGCCTGTTTAACAACAAGCCGGACGAGCACCTGGATTTCAGCAACATTCCTACCGTCGTGTTCAGCCACCCGCCGATCGGCACCGTGGGCTTAACCGAGCCGCAGGCGCGCGAGCAGTACGGCGACGAAAATGTGAAGGTTTATAAATCTTCCTTCACCGCGATGTACACCGCCGTAACCTCCCATCGTCAACCATGCCGCATGAAGCTGGTATGTGCGGGCGCGGATGAGAAAATCGTCGGCATCCACGGCATTGGCTACGGGATGGACGAAATGCTGCAGGGCTTTGCGGTAGCGCTGAAAATGGGCGCGACCAAGAAAGACTTCGACAACACGGTCGCGATTCACCCGACCGGCGCAGAAGAATTCGTCACCATGCGCTAACGGCGTAACACACCTTAGCCCCGCGTAATTAATCCACCTCCATGCTTTATGGATGGGGGTGGATCTCTTCCTCGCCTGTCGCCCTTTCTTTCCAAACGCGTTAGTTTACCTGCTGAGCTCAGCAGCTATTACGGCCACCGCCGGGCAGGCTTCTGTGCTGGCAGGATAATCATCAACGCCGCAGCCCGCGCATTGAAAAGCACGCTCATCCATAATCACAGCGCTCCCGTGAAGGGATTCCGGGTATTATATTTTCAGAACCTTTGTAAAAGTTTCCTGAAAACGGATGCTTTTTAATAAAAATACGCTTATATCTTATACATATCGGCCCGCGCCATATTATCAGTCCTGGTATTCGAACATACAGAACGGTGGCATCGATCACAGTAAATTTAGTATCCGCACAACGTAAAGTTAATGTTAAATAGTTTACTTTGGTTGTGATTGTGTTTATCTGCACGTAAATAAACCTACAGAACCTTTTAATCTACACATATCGACATCAGAGTTAAGAGGGATCTATGTATCTGATAAATAAAAACATTGAATTCCATCCCGAACGCTATCAGCTAATCAACAGAGAAAAAGGAGGCCAGTCAATTTCGTTACCCGTATCAGCCAGCCGCTGTCTGTTAGCGCTGTTAGCAAATAAAAGAGTTGTCACCCATCAGGAGCTATTCGAATTTGTATGGGGAGAACACCACCGCGAAGTCACCCCGAATAATCTCTACCAGAACATAAGCATATTACGTAAAACTTTAAAAATAGTTGATCAAAATACGAGCGACTGGATTAATACCGTCCCGAAAAAAGGGTTTGCTTTCAACGTAAACATCCCGCTAGAGGAAATAACGGGTCACGATAGCCAGACGCAACCCCCTCCTGAAAAACTCATTATGACGCAAGAGCAGAGCGTAAAAAGAAGGCGCCTGCATGATATTCCACTGAATAATAAGGAGAAACTTATTTTTCTGGGCTTTGTTGTTTTAACCGGCCTGGCAATGTTTCTTATAAATGGCCTGCCGCCGTCCCGAGAAGTTTCGGCATCTTTTATTTTCTACCAAAAAATTGGCGCCTGCCTGGTCTATATCAATAACGATATGCGGGAGAAAAACGTCCATGAAAAGATATTGCTGCAGTCCAATCTCGACTGCCAAAAACTCCCCTACGCCTATATTACTGCTTACAGCATCGTCCACGCCGCAACGATAATAGAATGTGAAAAACCGATAAACAGCGCCCGGCAACATTGTGGTTCTTTACTGCTCAGAGAGGTAAATGCGTCATGAAAAGACTCTTCTTTGCTCTGGCGGGAATCCTCATTTTATTTGCCGCCGTACTCTTTATTTATCGCGCACATCAAACGCATTATTTTTCCTGCACCGCCCATTTCCAGGTCAATAATGGAGAGATATATTTAAGAACCATGCTCAGCTTTACGTTTATGGGAAAAGAAGGCACCGTATCATTAAGAGGCGAGGTAAACGATGCGCAAAAGAACAGAACGCCGCTTAACCGCCTGGTGTTTTTTTCATTCACCGAAAAGGATAAAAATTATAAGCTGCATTCGGTAAATATTTCCAAAGAAAACACCGACCGCACGGATGATGCTCTCCTTAAAAAACTTCTGTACTCCTTCTATCTGGAAAAGAATAAAATGGCGCAATATAAAATAATCCAGCAAAAAAATGCTGATTACGTCATTTATGATGGCAATCTGCCTTTAGCCTACTGCCATCAAAATAAATATTGATGATGAATACCCCCTATAAAGAAACCACCGCTGTCAGGTGGTTTTGACACTGCGGCAAGCCCCTGCCGGCCAGCAAAGTGAGACCAGCCGGATAAGCTCGGCCGGTTGCTTTATTCTCATTTATATAAATTCACTTTTCTCTGAACGCCTCCTGAACGCGCAATAAAGGACGCAGCAGATACTGCAGCAGGCTCTTTTCTCCGGTTCGGATATCAACGGTCGCCGTCATTCCGGGGATCACGCGCAGCTCCCGGCTCCCTTGTTTCGTCAGCGTATTGCTTTCCGTCAGCACCATTACGCGATAATAGGTTTCCTCTCCTCCCGTCGCCTTTCTGGGAGATTTCGCATCCTCATCCTTTAATGCGCCAGGGCTGATGTTTTGCACAATTCCGCTCAGCCCGCCGTAAATTGAGTAATCATAGGCGGACAGCTTAACCACCGCCTGCTGGCCGGGGGCCAGAAACGCCACGTCCGAGGGTTTTATTTTTGTCTCCACCAGCAGCTGATCGTCCAGCGGCGTTACCTCCATAATTTCCGCGCCCGGTTGAATAACGCCTCCGATGGTATTAATGCGTATGTTATTCACGATACCCCGCACCGGCGAGCGCAGCTCCGTTCTTGCCAGCGTGTCCTGGCGGCCCTGGGCGGTTTCCTGCAAACTTGTCATCTCCACTTCTACCTTCGAGAGTTCATCATTGGCCTCGCTACGGTAACGGTTACGGCGCTCAATAATCTGCGACTGGGTATCATTGGCCTGGCGTTCAAGCTTGAGCACCTCCGTTTTTGAAAGCAAAGACCGGGCCGCCAGCGCTTTCGCCATGCTGAGCTCTTTTTGAATCAGCTGCCTGGTGCGCTCATAGCCGGCAACAGATTCATCCAGCGCCTTCTTGCGCAGCTGATAGGCGTCCATTTCTCTTAGTAAAAGTTCAGGCTGCGCCCTGATCTCATCGGAGAAGACGGGCGTTTTTCCGGAGGCCTCGGCGGACAGGCGCGCCGCCTGCGCCTTCAGCGCCAGCAGCCGGTTAGCGCTTTCCCGAAACGACGCTTCCGCGCGGGTAGGATCGATACGCACCAGAATTTGTCCTTTTTCGACGGTGTCTCCTTCATGCACCAGCAGCGCCTCCAGTATCCCGCCTTCGAGGCTTTGCAGAACCTGTTCCCGGGAGCTGGGGATAATTTTGGCCGAGCCGGTAGTCACCTCTTCAATGTTGAAGCAGGCCCGCCCACGCCAGGGTGGCGAACACTAACCCAACGCTGACAAAACTGATGGTTAACCATCCCTCCCAGCGATCCTGCCTTGCCGCCCGGACAATATCGCTGGCGGTGTCCGCGCCAAACTCATACCCCCTATCCGTACGGGCTATGGCCGCACCTGCGGCTTTACCGTCGCGCCGTAAAAACTTAAGCATGCTCCGCCTCCTGAGACGCCGCCTGCGCCGTCTGCGGGCGGGCTGAAGCGCGCACCACGGAAGCCGCCGGAATTTTGCCTTCGTTCAGGGCGGCGACAACGTCATTTTTGGGGCCATCGGCGACCTTCAGCCCTTCGTCCATGACGATGATACGGTCGACGTATTTCAGCACCGCCGGCCGGTGGGTCACGATAATGACCGTTCGGCCCTCGAGCGCGGGCAGTAAAGCCTGAAGCACCGTACGTTCTGACCCCATATCCATACCCGACGTCGGCTCATCAAGCAGCAGCACGTCCGGCTTTGTCAGCAGCGCGCGCGCGAGGGCTATCGCCTGTTTTTGTCCGCCGGACAGGGTTTCGCCGCGTTCGCCCACCGGCATGCCAAGCCCCATCGGGTGGCGCGCCGCGATGTCGCTAACGCCGGTTATTCTGGCGACGTGCAGCAGTTCTTCATCACTGACGTAAGGCGCGCCCATCAGGATATTATCCCGCAGCGTGCCGAACATCAGACGCGGCTCCTGGCTTACCAGGGCAATTCTTGAACGCAGCTCCCCGGCGGCAATCTGGCGGATATCGACGCCGCCGATCGTTAACGAGCCGCCCGTTGGCTGATAGAGCCCGACAAGCAAACGCAGCAACGACGACTTGCCGCTCCCCATTTTTCCCAGGATGGCTACGCGTTCGCCATGCCGGAAACAAAGGTCGAGATGTTCGACAACCGCGGGCAGATCCTGCTTATAGGTAAAGCTCATATCCTTACAGACGATATCCGTCTGGCTGCCCTGCGGCAGCTGGACATACACTTTTTTCTCTTCGCTTTCGCTCGGCGTCTGCATCAGCTTATTCAGTATGCCAAGCGACGTTTTCGCCTGCTGAATACGCAAGCCCAGGGCGGCAAGCGTGGCGACAGGGGCGACAGCGCGCCCCATCAGCGTCATGGTGGCGATGATGCCGCCCATAGAAATCGTGCCGTCGCCGACCAGGTAGGCTCCCCACAGTAATAAAATCACCGTGCCGAACTGCTGGGTGGTCTGGATCATGCTCGAGCCCATCGTGGCCAGAAAACGCGATTTCATGGCTATCTCAGACAGCCGGACGCTGGCGATATCATGCTTGCCGGCGACCAGGTTTTCCGCCCGCAGGGATTTAATGGTTTCCAGGTTATCAAGCGTTTCAATCACCAGGCCATAGCGGTTGCTGCCAATTTTCATGGATTCTTCCGCATGCCTTTTCAGCGGTATCTGCATCAACAGAACCATCGCGACGATGAAGAACAGGGACAGCAAAACGCACCACACCAGCGGACCGGCGACCAGGTATATAACCGCCAGGAAGAGGAAGACAAAGGGTAAATCAGCGAGGGTGGTCAACGCCGCTGAGGTGGTCAGATCCCTGACCGTCTCAAAGCTCTGCATCACGTTGCCAAACGCGCCGCTCGACTGCGCCCGGTTTTCCATCTTTCCATGCAGCACATGACGGAAAATCTGCGCGCCCAGCACCAGGTCGATCTTTTTGCCTGCCCGATCGGTTATCCATGCCCGCGTCAGGCGCGCGATAAGTTCAAATAACAGCGCCACGCAGACCCCGATGGCCATCGTCCAGAGGGTGACATAGGTCTGGTTTGGCAAGACGCGGTTATAAACGGTCATGGTGAAGATAGACATCGCCAGCGCCAGAATATTAATAATGACGGACAAAGCCACCGCTTCGAAAATATAACGCTTGAATCCCCAAAGGGTGTGCCAGAACCAGTGCTTATCCGGGGTTTTAATTAAATCGTCGGCGCGGCGATCCATATATGATTTGGGACGAATTAACAGCATCTCACCCGGATAGCCGGCGCAGAAGTTTTCCTGGCAGATTTCAACCGCGCCGCTTCCCAGCTCGGGGATAATGACCCGGCACGTTTTTTCGTCAAGCCAGGTTAATACGACGAAGCCTGTCTCCAGCCGAACAACGGCGGGCAGCAGGAAAGACCTTATTTTATCCAGCGGAATAGCCTGCCAGCTGGCAACCATTCCCCGGCGCCGTAGCGCGGCGACCGCCCACTCGTTTTGCTGCTGTGGATTTTTTTCATCGGGACAGCGGGGCATGCCGCTCGTTATTTCGGCGAGCGTCAGGCGCACGTCAAATAAACGCAGTGCGCTCTGCATCGCCGGCGCCAGGGAATTATTTTGCGGGCTGCCTGCTGGCGCCGCGGCGGTATTTTCGGCTAATTCATCCAGCGGAAATTCGGGGTATTGCGTCGCTAAATTTGACATAATTTATTCTCTTCCCTTAGAAGACGGCTACCACGGCCATTCACGCAGTATCTGTTGTGAGGCAGTGCCCTTTGTTTCGGCGACGGCTAAGCGTTCCTCCCCGGCGTCCTTATTGCTTTGCTGCGGAGAAATGAATTTTTCTGTTGAAGCAGTTAGCGTAGCCGTCCGGGCCGCAGAATTTTTAAATTCAGCGGTATTATTGCCGGCTGCAATTATCGCAGACGCGGAACCAACCCCAGCTGCCGGCTGCTTTTCTCTTTCCTTTTCTTTGAGCTTAGACCGGGCTACGGCCTCCTTAAATTCATTAATATCTTTACTGTCGGAAACCGCGAGAGAAACCGTATTTATTGCCGCGGACAACGGCTGGCCGGGCAGGGTTTTCACCTTTTTAGCCAGATCGCTCATTTTTCCAAGGGCGGAAACAATCTGCCACTGCGTGGCGCTGTACTGCACCTTCTGCTCTTCATAGCTCGCAAGGCTTGAGTAATAGTCCGTCACGAAAGAAATGAGATCCGTTAACGGACGCTGGCCTGCAAAAAACTGCGTTTCGCCGTCTTCCCAGGTTTTCTTTGCCGAGGCCGCCTGCCGGGCAAGCGCCTGAATTTGCTGTTCGCGCAGCGGCAGCGACACCCACAGCTGGGCAAGCTGCTGCTTAAGCGTTCTCATCGTGGCGTCAAGCTCCTGCTCCGCAGCGGAAAGCCGCCGGGATTCCCCTTTTAACGTCGACGCGCCCCCGCCGCCGTCCCATAAGTTCATATCGCTGCTAAGCTGCAAGGTCGCCGCCTTAAAGGGCTCCATTTCCCCCTTCACACGCGGACTGTCCAGCGTCAGCTGTACGCTCCATTTTGGACGATTCCATTTTTCGGCAAGCCTTACGGACGCCGTAGCCCCATCTCGTTTATGACGGGCGACAATCCATGAGGGATGGGTTTGCAGCGCGCTTTCGGCTACGGCAAGGCTTGCGGGCAATAGCCCGGCCTTTTTTAATTCCGGCAGCCCGCTGACCAGCGCGACATCTTTATTTAATAATTGCGAAAGCTGCGTCAAAGCCTGCTGCTGGCTGGTATAACTCATTTCACGACTGGCGATAATAGCGCTCAGGCGGGTAGATATCTGGTTAATTTCCGATGCGCGTCCCGAATCGATAGCGGCGATATTTTTCACGCGCTGCAGGAGATCTTTTAGCGCCGCTATTTCATCATCTAATACCGCAACCACCCTGGCGTTTGTTAAAGCCGCCGTATATAACGACAGCACCTGCTGGTTAATCGATTCGCGGGTTACCATTATCTGGGCAAGCTGCATATTATAGGCCGCCTGCCTGCCCTCAACGGCCGCTTCGGTACGGCCATGGTCATACAAGACCTTGCTGATATTGAGGTGGGGCGACAGGGGATTATTTTCCGCCCCCGGCTGCCCGGCATAGCCTGCGGAGCTGACGCCTGCGCTAACCTGCAAATTTGTCGCCGCCTTTGCCTGTTCAATATCAAAATAAGCCGCATTGCCTGCAGACCGCGCCGACTGAATAGCGGGATGCGACTCGGTCAGCCTTATTAAATCAATAAAATCACTCGCCCGAGCCGTTGAAAAAGGGATGGAAATAATCAGACCGCAGGCGAAGCCAGCCCTCCGCATAGCCAGAATGATATTTGTTAATAACGGTTTCATAACTTCCCTTAAAACTGGAATCAATAAAATAGAAAAAAGAATGCCTTATCGGGCGGCGGCCGAAGCCGCCGCCTTGCGTATTACTTAAATAACATTCAATCCATTCTGAATTATCAGCTTCACAGTCGTGTCATCGTTATGAACATACACGTCGTAATTCACACCATTTTCAGTCCGGGCCCCGGACGAGGTCCACACTGACTTATCAATATTTACCGTGTCTTTTGCGCCATTGTTGTTTGAATCGCCATCGTCGCCGGTAATGATTAAGGTATGCTCCGTTTCGCCGTTCGCTTTGGTCATTTCGAGCACGTCGTTCGCGCTGATGACCAGCGTCTGCGCCGCGTTGTTCCCCATATGAATCGCTTCGATGCCGCTGATTTTCGAAGAAACGCTTCCCAGCTCAAAGTTACCGTTGGCATCCCACACCAGCGTATCCCGCCCTTCTCCGCCGTTGATGCTGGTGAAGTTGGTGCCGTTGATAAAGATGGTGTCGTTTCCGTCCTTCGCATCGACGGTAATGGCGCCGCGCGCGTCCAGCGAATCGTTGCCTTCGGTACCGTTAACGTAGAACTGCGCGGGCCGATACTCGATATGAGTCACGCCGTTGCCGTCGTCGGGCAGCCCCAGGGTTTCGTTCAGGTCAACAATGCGGCCCTTAATCGCCGATCCGCTGCCGTCGCCGACCCCTTTATCGGTCCAGGTGACGTACAGCTGGCCGCCCGCCATAAAGGTGGCGTTAACTTCAACCTGGTCGCCGTAGGTCAGCTGGTTGATCTGCATCTGCTGGCCGATCTTGTTGCCCTGAGCGTCAAAGTACTGGGCATAGATTCCATCCGTCTCCGCCCCCGGCGCCGTGTCGGTCGCCGAGATAAATACGGCGACGAAACTGCCGTCGGCGCGGCTCACCACCTGCGCGAGATGCTGATCGCCTGCGGTGACGGTATTAATGAGAAACTCATCGGAAACCGCCTGGCCGCTCGCGTTATAAATACGCCCCCAGACGCCATAGCCGTTCTGATCCGGACCGCTATGGTTATTGGAGTCCCAGGTGACAACGAAATTGCCGTTATCCAGCGCGCTGACGGTAGCCGAAGCCTGATCGCCGCCGGTGGTCTGGTTAACGACGGACGCCTCGCCGGGCTGGTGGCTAACCGGATCGTAGGTCAGCATGCTGACATCGTAACCGCTTCCCGCGGTGGCGAAGGTCACCACTACCTTGCCGTCGCTTAGCTGCGTAATCGACGGCAGCGGACTCCAGCCGTTGCTGTTGCCCAGGATGCCGGTCGTCAGGCCCGTTTCGCTTAACGTCAGCTCCCCGGTGACCGGCGAGCCGTCGGCGCTGTACTGGCGGCCGTAAATCCTGTACTCGTTGGCATATTGAGCCTCCCAGACCACCAGATAGCCGCCGTCCGCAAGGGACGTAATCTGCGGATGCGCCTGATATCCGGCGCCGGTTCCGGAGCTGATATTGAACTCCGGCCCAACCGTCGTTAATCCGTTGACGTTGCCCTCGCCGTCGTAGGTATAGGTGTACTGCTGCCCCTTGATGTAATTGGCGCTTCCGGATGCCGGACTGGTCCACACCACCTGAATGTTGCCGTTTTCCAGCACGACGGGCATAAGCTGATTGCCGGCGCTGGTGCTATTCACCGTAAATTCGCTGCCAACCGGCTGGCCTTTCGCATCCAGCAATTGCCCTTTGATGCCCGTGCCGGAGCCGTCACCGTTGGCGCAGACCCACACCTCAAACAGCCCGCCGTCCGGCAGCGAAACCACTACGGGGCTGGTCTGATCGCCGGCGGTCGTGGTGTTGACGGTAAATTCCGAGTAGTAAGAGGCGTCCGGATTTACCACGATCCCCTCCACGCCCGTGCCGTCGCCGTCAACGTTGTCGGACTGCCAGGTGACGTACACGTTGCCGTCCGCCATCAGCGTGGCGTCCAGAATATGGGTTACGTCGCTGGAGTTCCCCCCCGAGCCCTGGTTTCCCGCGGTGGTGGTATTGACGATAAATTCACGTCCCACTTTGTTATCGCCGGCGTCATAGCGCTGGGCGTAGATGGCCGAACCGTCGCCGTCGCCGCCCTGCGAGCCCCAGATAATCAGATAGCCGCCGTCCTCCAGCGCCACGCCAGTGGGCTTGTACTGCTTGCCGCTGGTGTAGGTATTGACGATAAAATCGCCGGCTCCTTTTACCGACACCGCGCCGGTAGCAGGATCAAGGGTATAGTGCACCGCGCGGATATCCAGGCCATCGGCGCCGGAATCGTTGCTGTCCCAGTAGACCACGAAGCTGCCGTCCTTCAGGACGATCACGTCCGGGTAGTTCTGCCAGCCGTCCATGGTGGTGTTCACCTGGAAAGCGCCACCCAGCGGCCTGCCGTCCGCCCCGAAGATTTGCCCCACCACGCCGGTGGAGCTGTTGTCTGCCGGGCCGCTGCTGGCGCTCCAGACGGTGATGTACATCCCCGCGTGGGCCGCATCGCTAAAGGATGCCATTTCCGGCCCGCCGGAGGTGCCGACGGCTGTGCCTGTGGCGACGATGATTTCTTCCGTTTCAGGCTGATTGTCCGGCCCGTAAACGCGCTGAACGATATTCTTGCCCTGATCCTCCCAGGTGATGATATAGCCGCCGTTTTCGGTCGCCATCGCGCCCGGGTTGTTCTGATTACCGCTGGTGGAGGTGTTCACCAGGAACTCATCCGTCATCGCCTGGCCGTCGGAACCGTAACGACGGGCCAGCACGCCATCGCCGTTATTATCGAGGCCCCCCTGCCAGGATTCATACACCACCAGGAAGCCGCCGTCGGCCAGCGCCACCACCTGCGGGCTGTCCTGGTTGCCTTTGGTACGCTGGTTAACCTGCTGTTCGGTGCCGATTTTGTGTACGCCGTCGGCTTCATACATCTGCATGTAAACTTCAGTCGTCGAGCTGCCGTCCCCCTGCCAGATCGTTACAATGCGCCCGTCGGCCAGCCGGGTGGTGGTCGGGTTTGCCTGATTGCCCAGGGTGGTGGTGTTCACCAGGGTGCTTTCGTTGAGCAAATCGTAACCGTCGAGCGCCGTACCGCGGATAAGGATCGGCGCGCTCTGGTTGCCCGCCGCGTCTGAGGCGGAGATAAAACCGTTCTCGCCAACCGCCAGCGGGTTTGGCTCCAGATGCCATGCGCCTTTGCTGTCCGCCACGGTCACGTGCGGATTACCTTTGGCATCGATAACCGTCACGGTGGCGCCCGGTTCGGTCTGGCCGCCCAGCCTGTCGGCGTTGTTGACCGAGATCCCCACGTTTGGCGGCAGAGAGTCGGCCGCCGCCTCCGTTGCAGGCTGATAGTCAATGGTGGTCGGATCGTCATTTTTCGGCGTTTCCGGCTTCAGGCCGAGGGTTTCGGCCAGATCCACGATGCGCCCCTTAATGGCCGAGCCTGCGCCGTCCGCCACGCCTTTATCGGTCCAGGTCACGTACAGCTGACCGCCTTCGAGGAAGGTGGCGTCCACCTCCAGCTGATCGCCATAGGTCAGCTGGTTGATCTGCATCTGCTGGCCGATTTTATTGCCCTTCGCATCAAAATACTGGGCGTAGATACCGTAGGTGCCGTCTCCCGGCGCGCTGTCCGTTTCCGAAACGAACACCACCACGAAGCTGCCATCTTCACGGCTGACCACAACGGGCAGATGCTGATCTCCTGCCGTCGCGGTGTTGATCAGAAACTCATTCCCCGGCGCGTTCCCTTTAGTATCAAAAATACGCCCCCAGACGCTAAAGCCGGTCTGATCCGGACCGCCGTTATTGTTCGAGTCCCAGGTCACGATAAGATTACCGTTGCCCAGGGCGGTTACTACCGGAGAAGCCTGATCGTTAGCCTGCGTCTGGTTAACTAACGTCGGCGAGTTCGTGGTATGAGTAGTCGGATCGTACAGCATGACCATCGAGTCGTAGCCGGTACCTTTGGTGGTATAGGCTATCGCTAAGCGCCCATCCGCAAGCGTGGTGACCGAGGGTAACGGGTTCCAGTCGCCATTAAAGGCGTTCCAGATATTCGGCGTGCTCAGCGTGGTGGTCGCCAGAACCGTCTGGGCGGTGACCGGCTCGCCGTTTGCGTCGTACTGACGACCGTAGATCTGCCAGGTATTGTTCACGGAAGCCTGCCAGACCACCATATAGCCGCCGTCCGCAAGCGTGGTAATCACCGGGTTGGTCTGATTATCCGCTTCGCTGCCGGTGTTGACGTTAAACTCGGCGCCTGACGCGCTGACGCCGCTAACCTGCGAATTTTCATCGTAGGTGTAAGAGAACTTCTGCCCTTTGATGTAATCGCCGCTGCTCCATACCACCTCAAAATCACCGTTCGGCAAGACCGTTACCTGCGGCGTGAGCTGATTCCCTGACGTTGTGGCATTCACCGTAAATTCGCTGCCAACCGGCTGGCCCTTCGCGTCAAGCATCTGTCCTTTAATGCAGGTGCCGGATCCGTCGCCGGTCGAAGACTGCCACACCACGATAGAGCCGCCGCCGGGAAGCGCCGCCACGGAAGAGTTTGTCTGATCGCCGGCGGTCGTGGCGTTAACGGTAAATTCCGAGTAGTAAGAGGCGTCCGGATTTACCACGATCCCTTCCACGCCCGCGCCGTCGCCGTCAACGTTGTCGGACTGCCAGGTAACGTACACGTTGCCGTTCGCCATCAGCGTGGCGTCCAGAATATGGGTTACGTCCACGGATTCGCCGCCGTAGCCCTGGTTTCCCGCGGTGGTGGTGTTGACGATAAATTCACGCCCCACTTTGTTATCGCCGGCGTCATAGCGCTGGGCGTAGATGGCTGAGCCATCGCCGTCGCCGCCCTGCGAGCCCCAGATAATCAGATAGCCGCCGTCCTCCAGCGCCACGCCAGCCGGCTTGTACTGCTTGCCGCTGGTGTAGGTATTGACGATAAAGTCACCGGCTCCTTTTACCGACACCGCGCCCGTCGCAGGATCAAGGGTGTAGTGCGCCGCGCGGATATCCAGGCCATCGGCGCCGGAATCGTTGCTGTCCCAGTAGACCACGAAGCTGCCGTCCTTCAGGACGATCACGTCCGGGTAGTTCTGCCAGCCGTCCATGGTGGTGTTCACCTGGAAAACATCGCCCAGCGGCCTGCCGTCCGCCCCGAAGATTTGCCCCACCACGCCGGTGGAGCTGTTGTCTGCCGGGCCGCTGCTGGCGCCCCAGACGGTGATATACATCCCCGCGTGGGCCGCATCGGTAAAGGATGCCATTTCCGGCCCGCCGGAGGCGCCCATGCCGTTGCCGGTCGCCACGACCACCTCGCCCGTTTCGGGCTGGTTGTCCGGCCCGTAGGTACGCTGAACGATATTCTTGCTCTGATCCTGCCAGGAAATAACGTAGCCGCCGTCGGCGGTTGCCAGGATGCCCGGACGGTTCTGGTAGCCGCTGGTGGTGATGTTCACCAGGAACTCATCCGTCACCGCCTGGCCGTCGGCGCCGTAGCGGCGGGCAACGATGCCATCGCCGCTGCTGTCCAGTCCCCCCTGCCAGGACTCGTAGACAACGATAAAGCCGCCGTCGGCCAGCGCCACCACCTGCGGGCTGTCCTGGTTGTTACTGGTGCGCTGGTTAACCTGCTGCTCGGTGCCGATTTTGTGTACGCCGTCGGCTTCATACATCTGCATGTAAACTTCAGTCGTCGAAATGCCGTCCCCCTGCCAGATCACTACAATGCGGCCGTCGGCCAGCCGGGTGGTGGTCGGGTTAGCCTGATCGCCGACGGTAGTCGTATTAACCTGAGTACTCTCATTCATCAGATCGTAGCTGCCCAGCGCCGCGCCCTGGAAGCGGACGGGTTCGCCCTTGTTACCGGCAGGATCCGTGGCGTAAATCGTACCGGATACGCCGGCCTCAATCGGGTTCGGCGAAATTATCCAGCGGCCGGTCTGATCGGCGACGGCGGTATATTCCTTGCCCTCGGCATCGGTCACCGTGATGATTACGCCGGGCTCAGACAAGCCGCTCAGGGATTCCGCGGAGTTTCCTGAAATACCGACGTTCGGCGCGGTCACATCCAGCACGAAGTTCCAGTTTTCCGCGCGTTCGCTTTCGTTGCCCGCCGCATCCGTCGCGGTGGCGGTAATGCTGTGGGTGCCTTCGCGCAGGTTGGTGGTCGGGGTATAGCTCCAGTTGCCGTCTTTATCAGCGGTCACGGAACCCAGCGCGGTTTCGCCGTCGTAAAGGGTTACGATTGCGCCGGCCTCAGCCGTGCCGGTAAAGGTCGGGGCCGGATCGTCAGTTACGTTACCCTGAACCGGAGACGTAAACTGAACTGACCCTACGTCGTCCTGCATGCTGGTAATAACAGGAGGCGCCGGAGGTTTAGTATCCACGGTCAGGGTGAGGGTGGCCTGGGCGGTATTACCCGCCAGGTTGGTCGCCTCGGCCGTCCAGGTATGCTCACCGTCGGCCACTTCGTCCAGCTGGTACTTCCACACGCCGTTCGCATCCGCCACGGCGGTGCCCAGCACGCTGCCGTCCGCCTCCTTAATGGTCACGGTGGCGCCCGCCGCTGCGGTGCCCTGCAGCTCCGGGGTGCCGTCGTCGGTCAGCCCGCCGTTCAGCACCGGCCCGGTAATGCTGCCCGCGTTATCGTTGGCCTGGTCGATGGACAACTCCACGCTGCTGGCGTCCACCGTGAAGTTCACCACCTCACCGCGGGTTTCGTTGCCTGCGGCATCGGTAATTTTGGTCTGGTAGCTGTGCTCGCCGTCGCCGAGCGAGGCCAGCGAAATCGTCCAGTTGCCCTGCGCATCCACCACCGCGCTGCCCGCGGCGGCGGCGCTGCCGTCCAGATACACCGTGACGGTGGCGCCCGGCTCGCCGGTGCCTTTCAGCGTCGGAGAACGATCGTCCGTCACGCCGCCTGCCGCCACCGGGCCCCGCTCGTCACCCTGATCGTCATGGAGTACCGCCACGGCCGCATCCGGCGCCGCGGTGTCCAGTACGATCGGGAAGCCGCCGGTTTCCGCTGACGATACGCCCGCCCCGTTCACCGCAATAGCGCTCAGGCTGTAGGTACCGTCGGCGCCCAGCGCTGCCGTGGTGATGCTCCAGCGTCCGTTTTCATCCGCCTTGCCTTGCCCCGCCAGCACGCGGTTGCCTGCGCCGTCCGTTGCCCAGATCTGCACCGTCGTGCCCGGCTCGCCGCTGCCGTTAATGGTCGGCGTGGCGTCGTTGGTCGGCTGGCCCTTTTGCAGGAAGCCGGTGTCGGCGTCCTCGCCCTGGCTGCGATCGTCCACCACGCTTTCAATGGACGGCTGCGCCGGGGCGCTGGTCAGCAGGGTGAAGTCCCAGGCCGCATCCGCCGTGCCGGAGACCTGCGGGCCGACGTTGCCCGCCGCGTCCACCGCCGCCACGGTCAGGCTGTGGCTGCCGCTCGCCATCACGCTGCCCGGCGTGAAGCTCCACTCGCCGGTGGTTCTGTCCACCGCCGCGCTGCCGATCTGCACGCCCTTGTCGTAAATGTTGACGCTCACCACGCCGCCGGCCAGACCGTCGGCGCTGATTTTGCCCGCATAGGTCGGCTGCGCGTCGTCAATGGTGCTGCCGTCGACCACAGCGCCCCGCACCGGCCCCACGTCATCGGTCAGGGTGATGCTGTCCGCCTCGAACGCGCCCGCGCCCGGCGCCGTGCCGTCCACGGTAAAGCTCCAGCTCTCATCGGCGGTGCCGGAAATCTGCGGCCCTTCTTTACCCGCTTTATTTACGGCGGCCACGGTAAACTCGTGAGATGAGCCCTCCACCAGATCGCTTGCCGGCGTGAAGCTCCACTTACCGTCCTGGTCCACCGGTGCGCTGCCAATAAGGGTGCCGTTGTCGTAGATATTAACGCGATCGATATCCGCCGTGGCCTGGCCTGCGTAGGTCGGGCGGGTGTCGTTGGTGGCGCCGCCGTCGATGATGACGCCGGTGACAGGCGCTACGTCGTCGGTCAGGGTAATGGTGCCGCCGATGACGCCGGAGGTGATGTTATCCGGCGGCGTGTTATCCGCCGGGCCTTCCGTCACGGTGGAGTTGGTGTTGCCTGCCGGGTCGGTCGCCACCACGGTTACGTCGGTTGCACCCACGCTAATCGGGTTCGGCTGGAAGCTCCAGCTGCCTTCGTCGTCCGCCACCACGGAGGTTTCGCTGCCGTCTGAAGGGTTAGTGATGGTGACGGTCGCGCCCGGCTCTGCCGTACCGCCGATCTCATCCGTGGTGTTGATGGTAATAACCGGCGCGGTGGTGCTGGTATCCAGCGTAAAGTCCCACACCGCGCTGCGGCCGCTTTCGTTGCCTGCCGCATCCGTGCTGGTCACGCTGATGCTGTGCTCGCCGTCCACCAGGTTAGTGGTGGCGGTATAGCTCCATTTACCGTCCTTATCTGCCGCCACGGAGCCCAGCACCTTGTCGCCGTCGTAAACGGTAACGGTGGTGCCCGCCGCCGCGGTACCGGCAAAGGTCGGGGCCGGATCGTCGGTTACGTTGCCCGGCGTGGTCCAGATTTCCTGCACGATACCCACGTCATCTTCCATGGAGGTGATAACAGGTGCCGCCGGCGCAGCGGTGTCCACCGTCAGGGTCAGGGTGGTTTTCGCGATATTACCTGCTTTGTCCGTCACCTCTGCCGTCCAGGTATGTTCGCCGTCCGGCACGCCCGACAGCTGGAACTTCCAGATGCCGTTCGCATCCGCCACGGCGGTGCCCAGCGCGTTGCCGCCCGCATCGCGGACGGTAACGGTGGCGCCCGCCAGCGTGGTGCCCTGCAGCTCCGGGGTGCTGTCGTCGGTCAGCCCGCCGTTGAGCACCGGGCCGGTGATGCTGCCCGCGTTATCGTTGACCTGGTCAATGGTGATATCCACGCTGCTGCTGTCCAGGGTGAAGCCCACGCTTACGCCGCGCGTCTCGTTGCCCGCCGCATCGGTGATTTTCGTCTGGTAGCTGTGGTTGCCGTCGCTAAGGGTGCCCAGCGGCAGCGTCCATTTGCCGTCTTCACCCACCACCACGCTGCCTGCCGGCGTGCTCTTACCGTCCAGGTACACCGTTACGGTGGCGCCCGGTTCGCCGCTGCCTTTTAACGTCGGGGTACGGTCGTCCGTCACGCCGCCTGCCGCCACCGGACCCCGCTCGTCACCCTGATCGTCATGGAGTACCGCCACGGCCGCCTCCGGCGCCGCGGTGTCCAGCAAGATCGGGAACGGACCGGTTTCCGCCGAGGAGACGCCCGCCGCGTTCACCGCCGTGGCCGTCAGGCTGTAGACGCCGTCCGCGCCCAGCGCCGCCGTGGTGATGCTCCAGCGTCCGTTTCCGTCCGCCTTGCCTTCCCCCGCCAGCACGCGGTTGCCTGCGCCGTCCGTTGCCCAGATCTGCACCGTTGTGCCCGGCTCGCCGCTGCCGTTAATGGTCGGCGTGGCGTCGTTGGTTGCCTGGCCCTTCTGCAGGAAACCGGTGTCCGCTTCTTCGCCCTGGCTGCGATCGTCGCTGACGTTTTCAATGGACGGCTGCGCCGGGGCGCTGGTCAGCAGGTTGAAATCCCAGGCCGCATCCGCCGTGCCGCTGACCTGCGGACCGACGTTGCCCGCCGCGTCCACCGCCGCCACCGTAAAGCTGTGGCTGCCGCTCGCCAGGGCGCTCCCCGGCGTGAAGCTCCAGGCGCCGGTGGTCCTGTCCACCGCCGCGCTGCCGATCAGCGTGCCGTTGTCGTAGATATTGACGCTCACCACGCCGTCCGCCAGCCCTTCGCTGCCGATAACGCCGCCGTAGGTCGGCTGCGCGTCGTCGGTGATGCTGCCGTCCACGATGGTGCCCCGCACCGGCCCAACGTCGTCCGTCAGGGTGATGCTGCCGCTCTCAAACGCCGTATCGGCCGGTGCCGTGGTGTCTACCGTGAAGCTCCAGCCTTCATCAGAAGTGCCGCTGGTCTGCGCGCCTTCGTTACCGGCACGGTCCACCGCGGAAACGGTGAACTCATGTTCGCCCTCGGGCAGATCGGTCTGCGGCGTGAAGCTCCAGCGGCCGTCCTTGTCCACATCTGCAGCGCCGATCAGGGTTCCGTTGTCATAGATATTGACGTGATCAATGTCGTCGGTCGCCTTTCCGCTGAATGTCGGACGGGTATCATCCGTCACGCCGCCATCGGGAATATCACCGGTTTGCGCCCCCACGTCGTCCGTCAGGCTCAGCGAACCCTCAACGATGCCTGAGGCGATGTTATCGGGCGCGCCTGCGTCAATGACAAAGTTCCAGCCGCTGTCCGCAGTCCCGCTTACGCGCGGTCCTTCATTACCCGCTTTATCTACCGCGGATACGGCATATTCATGGCTCGAGCCGTCTGCTAAGGCTTTTTCCGGCGTGTAGCTCCAGGTGCCGTCGCCGTTAACCTTTACGCTGGCCACAAGCTTGCCGTTGTCGTAGATGTTGACGCGATCGATGTCGCCGGCCGCCTTACCAGAATAAGCCGGCCGGGTATCATTGGTGCTGTCGCCATCCTTAATAAGGCCGGTAACCTGTTCGACATCGTCAGTCAGGGTGATGGAATCAATCACTATCCCGGCGGTTTTATTATCAGGAGGCAGGGTATCGACGGTGAATGTCCATCCGCCGTCGTGAGTACCGCTGACGCGCGCGCCTTCGTTGCCCGCTTTATCTACGGCCGCAACGGTATAGTCATGGGTGGAACCTTCCGCAAGGCTGGCCGAAGGGGTATAGCTCCAGCTTCCGTCCCTGCCGACCTTAGCGCTGCCGACCAGCTTGCCGTTGTCGTAAATGTTGACATGGTCGATATCGCCGGTCGCTTTGCCGCTGTAGGTCGGGCGCGTATCGTTGGTTTTAGCGCCGTCCGCAATGATGCCGGTTACCGGCGCCACGTCATCAACAAGGGAAACGGAACCTTTAACGATGCCGGAGGAGACGTTATCAGGCGCGGTGGTATCCGGACGCGAGACGCCTACCGGCGGGGAAAGGTTGCCCGCCGGATCCTGGGCTACAACGGTAGCGTTATTGCTTCCTTCGTTAATCGGATTCGGCTTAATACTCCAGTTACCCTTATCATCTGCGACAACGGTGGTGGTCTCTCCGGTTTCTTTATCGGTGACCGTTACCTTTGAGCCCGGCTCGGCGGTACCGGCCAGACGTTCGTCATCGTTCGCGGAGATTACCGGTTTTTCAGGCGCGGTACGATCTTCGTATTTACCGGTCACCGTAGAGGAATTGCCGTCAGAATCAGTTACCGTAACGGTAAGGGTGCCGTTTGGCTGGGAAGAAGGCGCCTCAACGGCCCAGTTACCATTTTTATCTGTTTGCGTGGTAACGGTTTTGCCGTCGGGAAGGGTGATAACGACTTTCGAACCGGGGCTTGAGGAGCTTCCGCTTATTTCAGGCCGCCCATCTTTATCTTTGTCAGTGGCCGGATTAATAACGATATCGATGTCGCGAGCGGAGTCTGATTCAGAGCCTTTATTTTTTACCGCGGCGTAGGCAAGACCGCCAACGCCCACCGCGCCGGCGCCAAGCAGCAGGAACGGTAGCCATGCGAACCGGTTGCCGTCGTTGGCAGGATCGGCAAAAGCAGAAGGCTCGGCGCCTAATACGGCCTCGCTGGAGCCTCCGTCTACCAGCATCGGCGCATACTCATTTACCTCGCCGGAGACCGGAATATATTCATAATACTGCCCGTTCTCAGCCTGACCGATTAAATGCACCTCGTGATTCTCATAATAATTTTCAAGAATAACGTCATCGGCATCTTCACCGTCAAAAACCAGAACCAGATTGTTGCCCACGCGTTTAGTCATCACAACCTGCGGGCCATGACCTGTGGCTGTATCAATCAGTTCAATATTAAACTTACCCTGTGCGGGGATGGTAATAAGCGTCGCAGCGTTGCTTTGCGCATTGACTTCATGAGATGAAACGATCCCTCTAGTTCCACGTATATTAATTTTTACCATGGCAACCATATTAATTTCCTTTGAATACAATAATAAGGGTTAACTGAGCGTGTATTAATGAGCGTTCATTGCTACGGCGGAGTCGGTGGCGACACCATAAACTTCGATCTCGACTCTTCTGTTGGGTTGGTTACACACCATGACGTCGGTAAAATTTGAATATTTATCGCAGTCCTCAACTAAAAGATTCGTCGCGCCCATACCCTGGGATAAAATAACATCGCCAGATAAACCAGAAGCCCGTAGCCGATCGGCAACCGTAGCGGCCCGTTTTTCAGAGAGATATTTATTTTGCACGTCATCGCCTACCGGATCGGCATAGCCCTTAACGACGATTTTATCGATGGAGATATAGTCTTTAATCATTCGCTGCGAAAGCTCCGCTAAGGACTCAGCAGCGCCTTTAACCATGCCCTGCGCATCATGACGGCCAAAATTAAAAAGCGTGGCAGCATTAAGAGAATAAGTATCGGCCTGGCAGGTCTCATCTTTGGCGACGCGGGAAAGAGTATGTGTCTGCATTTTCACATTGCTCAGTACTTCACGAGCCATATCCACGTTGACCCAGCGGGCAAAAACCCTGCCGTTTTTATCAGACGTTATTTGATAAAAATAAACCTCTGCGGCCTGCAGCGCGGGCGTAGCATTTTCAAGAACCGACGCGCCGGGATTTTTCCCGCCCGGCAGCGCATCCGTGGAGACGGCGAGCTTTTTCCTACCCGGGCAAACGGAAAGAGCGATACTCTGGTGCTCCGGCAGCAGGCTGGCATAGTATTGATCGTTAACGAAAATATTTAGCGGCTTAGCCGTGAGATCGTCATCGTTTTTGGCCAGGCGAAATACGATAAGCCGGGCGCGGGCGCTTTCCGCGAGAAAATGTTCCGGCGGCGGCTCAGCATCCATAACCCATGGGATTTTACCGTCGTTAATTCTGTGGCCTATCTGCGCATAAGTATTTGAGCCATACGCCAGCATGGTAAAAAAAATAAGTAAAAATATTTTATTAATATAACGACTAAGCGCCATGGTTTAGTAACCCTCTTCAATATATTTGTAATAAATAGCTATAGATTGCTGCGTGCAGGCCCGCAATAGTTAAAAACAAAAGTCGCCCGGCGCTCTGGATATATATCCACGCACATAGGGAATTGACTTCAGGCTGATGCGTTCCACGCCCAGTTTTAACAACGCGCGAGCCTTATAAGCTGAGATGGTTTTAATCGAAAGATTTAATTTATCAGATATCTCTTTTTGTGAATTCCCTTTAAAAAGATAATAAAGAATGGTTAGCTCTCTGGAGGAGAGTCTGGAGTCGTTAGCGCCTACTTTCCGTTGTGGCTCTTTAGATAGCTGGTTTAGCAACAGGACAATTTCTTCGCCGCTGGTGCGTCTGGAAATCAGCGATACGAAATTATTTCTATGGAATTCGTGCTTGCTGAAATGCCCGGAGATGCAGAAAATCTTCAGTAAGCAATGAACCTCGACGTTCATAATGCTTTCCAGACAATCGTCAATCCTTTTTGCATCGGCAAATACAACGCAAGGCGAACCATGATGAAATAGCCGGGGGTCTATTTTGTCTTCAAACCGCAGTACATGGGTAGTATAGCCAGCGCGGGCCATTAACCGTACCATTCCTTCCGTAAAATACATATTCTCAGAAAGAATATACACTCTCATAATAAGAGCTCCCTGTTAGAGTTAATCCATTAATTACCGACGAAATAAAAAGGGCGTACAATACCTTTTTTCAGGGTATAGCCTTTTGAATCGAACGTTTCTATTCTCATGATAAGGTCGTGAGGACCGCCGAGCATGACAAGCCGAAACTTCAAAGATTGCATGACCTGCCACAGCCGCTGGCTGGAAGACTTCAGTCCGTAGGCATCCCATACCTCAAACAGGATCTGCTCGTTGGTAACGATATCGCCATCCGCATGTTCCAGCAGATAAAGAAACAGCCGCAACATGGTATCCCGGAAGGTAAAACTATGAACCGGGCCGTCCGTTGCCATCCAGTTTTATCAGTTTCTTTCGTGCAAGTTCGAAATGAATATTATCTCCAATGTAGTATCCGGCAAGTTCCTTTCCCATCATCAGTCAGTCCTTTTGCTAATTTAAAATTCCCGTATAAGAACAATGAAGTTACCAATAGTATTATTTTGAAATAAAAAAGAAAGTGATAACTTATGCAGCAAAATGCTCAAAATTTAAAACCAAAAAACCACACAAAGATAATATATTCACCCAACCCCAGGCCGGCGCACAAAAATAAACATACAGATACGGCAGGGCCCTGCTGTAGATAGCCGCGCAAACACGGTCAGCCGATCATAAAGATAAAACTCTAAACTTCAGCAAGTAGCAGAATATATCGCTGATGAAAACCTCTGTGCTGCCGCCAACACCACTATCAGCGGCCGTCTGGCGTAAATCAACCCGAATGACTTTATTAAGACTTTTATATTTATTAATGACATTCAGCACAGGCAGAAAGAATAAATAACCATTAAAATCAATTAGTTAATTAAAACATTTTGGCTATTAAAAAAATCTCAAAAAAACTTAATGCTGGATAATACGTAGCGGGGATTTTTTATCGGAATTATCTTTCTTGACTGGCGGCGGGAGGTTTTAAAGTTTATGGCTTTTTAGCGGCTAATGTTCGCCTCGCGGCGGCAGGACGAGCGCCGAATAAAATAGCAGGGCCGTTAATAATCGATGATGCTATAGCGACGTCAGTAAATATTAGGATTTTTCTCGTGAAGGAGGTTACAACCCAGGCGGGACGGTAAAACGTTTACCAACACATGATGGGAATGGCCCGCTGCACGGCCTCGCTTATCATTATCAGGCTCATAATTAAAAAACCCGGGTTCATAAGCGTTACCTTAATTACGAATCCGGGTTTTTACAGGCTGTGATATTTATAAATATCGACCCAACGCGGCCCTGCCGATCGGGGCTACAGGGATGGCATAATTTCAGCGAATGGCGTTATAGATTGCCTGCTGAATATCCACTTCATTCGTATCCGGCGGCTGCGGCTGCAGGCCCTGGGCTTTGGCTTCGTCATAGCGTCTCTTTTGCGCGCTCTGGCGCAGCAGGGCTCTTTCAAGCTCTTCTTTTTGCCGTTTTATCGTGCCCGGCGTGCTGCAAAAATTCTGCAGAAACTGTTTGCGCATCGACGTCAGGCTTTGCCCGTCTTTCATCGCCTGGCTCATGGTATTCATCATCCTCCGGCACGGGCGCACCTCGTCCATTTGCGTGCGATATTGCAGCAGCGTCGCCAGCGCGTCGCGATAATCTGCAGCCAGAGCGGATTCCGCATAAGAGGCTTTCCAGTTCATCCCGCCCTGCATAAACAGCCGGATAATGCGCGAATCTCCCCGTTCGATGGCCAGGCGCAGGCTGTTTTCATCCCAGGAGATGCCCATATTCGCCAGGATGTCGCGCGGGCTGTCTCTTTCAAGGGCGTTATCCGCTGCCCTTACGGCCGTCATTACCTGAGGCGGCGCGGTATCCTGCGCGGCACGATTCACGTCGCTGACGGCAAAGAGCGCGAAAATCGCCATGCCGACAATCGCCACCCCGACCAGGGCCCACAGCGCCACGGATACCGTCTCCGCGGCGTTGTAATGTCTTTTAGCGTTGCGTGAATCCACGCGTTCGATGCTATCGCCGATCTCTTCTTTATCGCCGCCGTTTGCCGCATATTTTTTCTGCGCCAGGGCGATAAACTCCTGCAGCTGAGGCTCTTCCGCCGCCAGCAGAGCCGCAGGGTTAACCTTTATCCTTCCTTCATCGAACGCGCGCTGAACCGGCGCGCTGGTTTGCTGGTAATAGTTATCCAGTAAGCTAAGCTGCACCGTGGTGAGGGGACGCTGCTGCATCATGTCGTTACGGATTTGACGAACGTCATCGAGGAAGGTTTGCAGGGTCTTACGCTTGTCGATAAACAGGCTCAGCTGCGGGGCATTCTGATAGAGCGCCGCGTAATGGCGGGCAAACTCCTTTTTATCCACCAGCAGAATGGATAATTCGCTAAAGCTCAGGCCGCTGAGAATATCTCCGCGCTCGGCATTTTTTAGCCAGCGCCGGACTTTATCCCCGCCAAACTGTATTTTAAGCTGATTGACCAGCTGCGCCTGGCTCCCCCAGGCGCCGTTAATCAGCCCGCGAAGCATCAGCTCCAGCGCGCGAATTTGCCGCTGCGCTTCCAGCTGCTGCGTTTCTGCGCCGTAGTTTAAATCGGTGGAATAGCCCAGCAGCGGCTGCTTGCTGCGCACAATTTCGAGATAATTCACAAAACGTAACGCGGAGATCAGCTGGTTATCGTTGACCTCCTGCCCGCTTTCATACTGCGGCACCAGCTGCTGCAGATGACGTAGCAGCAGCGTGAACTGCGAGATCTCCGCATCGTTAAGGTTAAGACGGCGCGCCACCGCGGCCCAGCTGCCCATGCCCTGCCGGGCCCTGTTCAAGCTGTTGAAAGAACCATTGCGGATCTTTGCCGTCCGCGGCGCGAATTTTAAGTAACGGAAGGATTTGTAACGACGCCTGACGAATCACACCCAGGCAAGTTTCAAACTTATCCCGTGTCAGCAGCTGTGCGGTGCTGGTCATGATTATCCTTTATAAGGTAACGGCGCGCGGGCGCCTGACGCGGCTTAACGCGTCGTCCATCTGAGATGGTAATTTTTATGTTTATTGGCTTCAGACTGACGTGCCGGTAAAGGAAAGCTTAGCCTATCGGCCCCTGAATCTATGCCTCAAAAACAGGGGAGAAATCAAGCATTTTCCAGCACCTGACTTAATGCTTCGCCCGTTTTTCGCAGCGCCGCTTCGATTTTCGCATCCACCGGCAAAGCATAGTTCAGGCGCAGGCAGTTGCGGTATTTTCCCGAAGCAGAAAGCAGCGAGCCGACGGCAATATGAATATTCGCCTCCCGCAGCGCGCAGCAAACGGGCACAATATCAATATTTTCCGGCAGCTCAACCCATATCATAAACCCGCCCTGCGGACGGCTGACGCAGATCCCGCAAGGGAAATATTGCCGTACCCGGCAGGTGAATACGTCAAGGTTTCGCTGGTAATGCTGGCGCATGCGGCGAAGATGACGATGGTAATTACCGTTACGAATAAACTCCGCCACGGCCAGCTGCGAGAAGGTGTTGGTGCTGCCGGTGACGATGTACTTCATGTGGAGCGCGCGGTCGAGATAGCGTCCCGGCACGATCCAGCCCACGCGCAGCCCCGGCGCCAGCGTTTTAGAAAATGAGCTGCACAGCAGCACGCGGCCGTCCAGATCGAGGGATTTAATGGTTATCGGGCGCGGATATTCATAGGCCAGCTCGCCATAAACGTCGTCTTCGATGATGGCAATATCAAAGCGCTGCGCGAGATTAAGCACCGCTCTTTTACGCGCCTCCGGCATGATAAAGCCAAGCGGGTTATTGCAGTTCGATACCAGAATCACCGCCTTGATAGGCCACTGCTCCAGCGCCAGCTCCAGCGCTTCGACGCTGATGCCCGTCACGGAATCCGTTGGGATTTCCACCACTTTTATGCCAAAGGCGCGTAACATCTGCATGGTGCCGTGAAACGAAGGCGACTCCACCGCCACGATGTCGCCCGGTTCGCAGACCGCGCGAATGGCGATCGACAGCGCCTCATGGCAGCCGTTGGTAATAAGAATGTCTTCGGCGGTGGCGGCGCATCCGCTGTCCAGCATCAGGCGGGAAATCTGCTCGCGCAGCGTGCGCATTCCGTAAATGCTGTCATAGCCCAGCAGCTCGGCTTCCTGATACTGCGCGATACGGCTCAGCTCGCGCCATAAAGGTTTAATGGTCGGCTGCGTCACGTCCGGCGCGCCGCTGCCGAAGGCCACCACGTCGCAATCTTCGCGGGCGATTAGCTGCTCCAGCACCGCATCCCACTGGGTAATTTCAACCGGACGCTGCGCCGGCCGCGTCAGCTGCGGTACGGGCGGCTGCGCTTTGCGCTGGGTAACGAAGTAGCCGGAACGCGGCTGCGGCGAAATAAGCCGTCTGTCTTCAAGAATATGGTAGGCCTGCTGAACGGTGCTGATACTGACGCCGTGCTCGCTGCTAAGGCTTCTTACCGAAGGCAGCCTTTCTCCGCCGCGATACAGCCCTTGTTCGATGCGTTCCGCCAGCAAAGTGGCAAGATGTTGGTAGCGCGTCATGCTGTATCCTCACGGTTAGCCATACAGAACCTGAAACCAGTACAGAGCGATGAAAAAAACACCATTCAGTTCATGTTTTAGCGTTTCTGTATGTTAAATAAAAGTGATTTTTGAATCTGTATGCTCTTTTGCCAGCGGCGCATGATGAACTCCGACGCAACAACAGGAGAAGCATCATGGGTTACGAAGAAAACCGCTCTCACAAGCCTTTTTACGGCCTGGTGATGATTTACCAGTATTTCCGGCAAAGATGGCTGCAGCGCCAGACCGCGCGAGTGTTACAGGGCCTTAGCAAGGAACAATTACGCGATATTGGGCTGACGCAGGATGATCTATCACGCTGGAAATAATCCCCCTGACGGCGCTCGCCATGAGCGCCGTTATCATTTCGTCCCCGCAGGGAAATGTGACGCTTTGCGGACCTTATGCCAGGCTTAACGGGTGTACCTCGAAGCTTAAGCTTAAGGAGAATGTATGAAGAAAATGCTGGTGATAGCGGGACTCAGTGCCGTACTTAGCCTGCCCGCAATGGCGGACGATGAGGGTGGCTTTAAAACGGACGCCGCTCCGCCGCCGCCTCACGCTATGGATAAAGGCTATCGGGGCATGGAAGATGCGCAGGGAATGACCATCGTGCAGGCAAAAGCGATGCACGACGGGGCAAGCATATCCCTGACCGGTAATATCATCAAAAAAACGGGCGAAGACAGATACCAGTTCAGGGATAAAACCGGCACCCTGGACGTACATATTCCGCAGGGCCGTGTTCGACGGCCGCAACCTTAGCCCTGACGAGCTGGTGGCCATTAACGGCACGCTGGATAAGAAACAGAAACCTGCGGTGATGAAAGTGGATCACTTTCAGAAGCAGTAGGATCTGAATACAGGGTGGATAAGCTTTATCCACCCCGTTTTTTATAAGAACATCCCACCTGAAACCTCAATGCGCTGCGCGTTCGCCCAGCCCAGCTCATCGCTCAGAATCGCGGCTATGGCGCTGCCGATATCATCCGGCTGGCCCACGCGGCCCAAAGCGGTTTGCGCAGCGATAGCGTTGCTGACCTGCTCGTTATCACGCACCACGCCGCCGCCGAAATCTGTCGCGATGGCGCCCGGGGCAATAATGTTTACCGCGATACCGCGCGCTCCCAGCTCTTTGGCCTGGTAGCGCGTCAGCACTTCCATCGCCCCTTTCATGGCGGCGTAAGCGGCTTTGCCCGGCAGGGCAAAACGGGTCAGGCCGGTCGATACGTTCAGGATGCGGCCGCCGTTTTTAATCAGCGGCAAAAGGTGCTGCGTCAGGAAGAAAGGCCCTTTCAGATGGATGTTCATTAACTCATCGAACTGGGCCTCCGTCGTTTTTTCATACGCCGCATCCAGGCCGATACCGGCGTTGTTTAATAAATAATCAAACGAGTCGCGCTGCCAGACATGCTGCAGCTGCTGCTTCACTTCCGCAGTAAAATCCGCAAATCCTGCGCTTTCGCCGACGTTTAGCTGAATAGCCACCGCCTTCACGCCTTTTAGCTCAATTTCGCTCACCACATCCTGCGCTTCCTGCCGCTTGCTGTTGTAGGTGAGGATAATATTCACACCCTTCTCAGCCAGCCTCAGCGCGGCGTTTTTACCCAGCCCGCGGCTTCCGCCGGTCACTAATGCGATAGTTTGTTTCATGATTTGCCTCATTGGTTGCTGTCCGGTGTTGGTGCTCAAGCTTATTAGCTGCTAAATAATCAATAAAGAGCGCCAGTTGCGCATCACTGTTTCACTACTAACAACAATATGTGGCAAAAGTGGATAAATTACACGCAATGCAGCTATTCATCAGAGTGGCTGAACTGGAGAGTTTCTCCCGCGCCGCAGACACTCTTGGGCTACCTAAAGGTAGCGTATCGCGGCAGATCCAGGCGTTAGAAAGCCTGCTTGGCACGCGGCTGCTCTATCGCACCACGCGCCGCGTTCAGCTCACCCAGGACGGCATGGTTTACTACGAACGCTGCAAGGATCTGCTGACCAACCTCGAAGAGCTTGACGGTCTTTTTTTGCACGATCCTTCAAGCATCAGCGGACGGCTGCGCGTGGATATGCCGGTGGCGGTAGCCAAAAATCTCGTCATGCCGCAATTACCGGCGTTCTTACACCAGTATCCCGGCATTGAGCTGGAGCTTTCGAGCAGCGACAGGCTGGTGGATGTGGTACGCGAAGGCTTCGACTGCGTGGTGCGCGTAGGTCAGCTAAAAGATTCGGGGCTGGTCGCACGCACTCTTGGCAGGCTGACGCAAATCAACTGCGCCAGCCCCGATTACCTGGCGCGCTTCGGCTATCCGGAAAGTCTGGAAGATCTCGCCTCTCACGCGGTGGTGCATTACGCCCTGAATCTCGGCACCCGTCCGCAGGGGTTTGAGTTTTATGCGGATAAAACCACACGGTGGGTAAAGACCGGGGGCGTTATCACCGTCAACAGCACCGAAACCTACCATGCGGCCTGCCTCGCCGGGCTGGGAATTATTCAGGTGCCGCGAACCGGGGTAAAAGAGCTGCTGAAAAGTAAAAAGCTGGTAGAAATTCTGCCGCAGTATCGCGCCGCGCCGATGCCGGTTTCGCTGCTTTATCCGCACCGTCGCAACCTTTCGCGCCGCGTGCATTTGTTTATGGAATGGCTGACGGGCGTAATGAAAGCCTATGTTGATTAGCGTTGCGGCTATAATTCCCTTAAGACCCCGTCGATACATAAGGAGAATTTAATGACGGATAACCAGGATAAGCGTCCTACCGACTCGCTCGACTACGAGCCCGTCGCCAAATTTCAAACCGATCCCAAACCCGAAGCCGTTCCCGCCGGGCCACCCGATGATTTGGATCCGCTGCTTAAAATAACAACGGGCAACGAAACGGTGAACGAAACTATCGCCACCGTAAATAAAGTAGCGCGGCGTCCGATGGTGGCGCACCTTTTGCGCGCCACCGAGCGGTTTAACGATCGCCTCGGCAACCAGTTTGGCGCGGCGATTACCTATTTTTCGTTTTTATCGCTGATCCCCATCATGATGGTGGCCTTTGCCGCCGGGGGTTATGTCCTCGCCTCGCATCCCACGCTGCTGCAGGACATCTTCAATAAAATTCTGGAAAACGTCAGCGACCCGACGCTTGCCACAACGCTGAAAAGCACGATAAGCACCGCCGTGCAGCAGCGCACAACGGTTGGGCTGGTGGGGCTTCTGGTGGCGCTTTATTCCGGCATTAACTGGATGGGCAACCTGCGCGAGGCGATACGCGTTCAGTCGCGCGACCAGTGGGAGCGCAACCCGCAGGACGATGAGAAATTCTGGATAAAGTACCTGCGTGATTTTATTTCGCTGATTGGCCTGCTGGTGGCGCTGATTGTCACCCTTTCTATCACCTCCATCGCCGGTTCAGCGCAGGATACCATCATTCGCATCCTGCACCTGGGAGGCATCGAGTGGCTTAAACCGGCCTGGCACCTGATTGGCCTGGCTATCTCAATCTGCGCCAACTACCTGCTCTTCTTCTGGATATTCTGGCGTCTTCCGCGCCACCGCCCGCGTAAAAAAGCGCTGCTGCGCGGCACCTTCATCGCGGCGATTGGTTTTGAGGTGATCAAGATAATCATGACCTACAGCCTGCCTAAGCTGGTCAGCTCGCCGTCCGGCGCGGCTTTCGGCTCGGTGCTGGGGCTGATGGCGTTCTTCTACTTCTTCGCGCGCCTTACGCTGTTCTGTGCGGCGTGGATCGCCACCGCTGAGTACAAAGACGACCCGAGAATGCCGGGAAAAAAGCATAAGTAAGCTCCCTTTCCCTCTCCTTCACGGAGAGGGAAAACATTTCAGCACATAAATCCAGCCTGTAACTTTTATATAACCCAAAACCAGTTTTATCTGCTGATATATAAAATGCGTGCAGCATTCCATAGAAGTATCCCGCCCGGACTGAAAATTATCCGCTTATTGTATAAATTTCGCCCGGATTCAGCGCGCCCCCTGCATTGAAATCAGCCTTTTGCTATGCGTAATATGGCCGTTCGTTCGCCAATAAATAAGAAAAAATTATGCAAGCATCCATTGCCACCACTATCGAGAGCGAGGCTGACGCCACGCCGGTTAACTCACGGGGAAAAGTTGTTGTTGCTTCTCTGGTCGGCACGGCCATCGAGTTCTTCGACTTTTATATCTACGCCACGGCGGCGGTGATCGTCTTCCCGCACATCTTCTTCCCGCAGGGCGATCCGACGGCCGCCACGCTACAGTCGCTGGCGACCTTCGCCATCGCCTTCGTCGCGCGCCCGATTGGCTCCGCGCTGTTTGGCCACTTTGGCGACCGCGTGGGCCGTAAAGTGACGCTTGTCGCCTCGCTGCTGACGATGGGGATTTCTACGGTGGCGATCGGCCTGCTGCCGGGCTATGAAACCATCGGCGTTGCGGCCCCTATGCTGCTGGCGCTTGCGCGTTTCGGCCAGGGTCTGGGCCTCGGCGGTGAATGGGGCGGCGCGGCGTTGCTGGCGACGGAGAACGCTCCGCCGCGCAAGCGCGCGCTGTACGGCTCCTTCCCGCAGCTGGGCGCGCCTATCGGCTTCTTTTTTGCCAACGGCACCTTCCTGCTGCTCTCCTGGCTGCTGACCGACGAACAGTTCATGTCATGGGGCTGGCGCGTGCCTTTCATCCTTTCCGCCGTGCTGGTCATCATCGGCCTGTATGTGCGCGTCTCGCTGCATGAAACGCCGGTCTTTGCCAAAATAGCCAAAGCGGGCAAACAGGTAAAAGTCCCCATGGGTACGCTTCTGACTAAACACCTGAAGGCGACTATTCTGGGCACCTTTATTATGCTGGCCACCTACACGCTGTTCTACATTATGACGGTCTATTCCATGACCTACAGTACCGCCGCCGTACCGGTCGGCCTCGGATTCTCGCGCAACGATGTGCTGTGGATGCTGATGATGGCGGTCATCGGATTTGGCGTGATGGTGCCGATCGCGGGCTATCTGGCCGACGCGTTCGGCCGCCGCAAGTGCATGATTGCCATCACCAGCCTGATGATTATCTTCGCCCTGTTCGTCTTCCAGCCGCTGCTGGGTTCCGGAAGCCCGGCGCTGGTCATGGCGTTCCTGTTGATCGGCCTGAGCCTGATGGGGCTGACCTTCGGCCCGATGGGCGCGCTGCTGCCGGAGCTGTTCCCGACGGAGGTGCGTTATACCGGCGCCTCTTTCTCTTACAACGTGGCGTCGATTCTGGGCGCGTCCGTAGCGCCCTATATCGCCACCTGGCTGCAGGCAAACTACGGACTGTTCTACGTGGGCGTGTATCTGGCCTGTATGTCGGCGCTGACGCTGATTGCGCTGCTGATGTCTAAAGAGACGCGCCACCAGTCGTTGTAAACCCTTCGGTGGATACGCTTGCGCTTGTCCACCCTTACTTTCCAGCCGTTACAGGGTGGGTGACGCTAGCGCCACCCGCTTCCTGCCATTACTTCTTCATCTGCCCCAGAATAGCGCCGCACTGATTCTGATTCCCCTCTGACGGCGAGATCAGCGCCAGCAGCGCGGCGGCAGGCGTTACCAGCGTCGCCAGCGCGGCTGCGACGGCGCCGCGGGCAATCAGCGGCCCGGCTTTCACGCCGGCATCCGGATTTTTAAAGGTGCCGCGCACGTAGAGCGGCGAACGTAAGGTGATAATACGAATGCCCTTACTTTCCGGATTGATGGTTAAATCGAGCCGTTCGCTGCCGAAATTAGTCGTGCCCGTGACGTTAATCAGGGCGTTTTCGGTATCGAAGGCGAAGATGCGCGGCGTGGCTATGCCGCCCCGTAAATCCAGGTTCGCAGCGGCGCAGTTAATCCGCACCTCATCGTCGCCAAAGATTTGTCCGACGATGTAGTTCCCCACGTTGAGGCCCACGATCTCCATCAGGTTACGGCTGATAACCCCGTCATTCATTAACAGCTTGAGGTTGCCGTCGCTGCTGCCCAGCAGCGCTGCGACCGAGTTGCCGCGTCCGCGAATATCCGCATCGCCGTTCAGCTCGCCCAGCGTTTTCTGCATCGACTCGACTTTTGGCATCAGCTGTTTTAGCTGTAAACGCCGAGCCTGAACTTCCGCCCGGCCCTGCATCGGTTTTTTATCGCCTTCCAGATGAATATTGGCGTTGATGGTGCCGCCGGCCATGCCGAATTTAAGCGGCTGCAGACGCAGGTCGGCATTGTTAAGAATCACATGGGTTGAGAGGTCGCTTAGCGGCAGCGTGCCGCTGTGTTCGATACGGCCCCCTTTAAAGCGCACGTCCGCATCCATCACGTCCCATTTATCCGTTTCGAAGCGGTCGTACGGCAGCACCTTGTCGGCAGGCTGAACCGTTTTCTCGCCTTTCTTCTCTTCGGATTTTTTGCTCTTCTCCGCGCCCTTGCCGGAGTCCACGCCGATAAGCGGCCCTAAATCCGCCAGCCGGAGCTGTTTGGACTCCATGTCCCCTTCAAGCTTGGGCCGCGGTTTGCCCTGGGTGTAGGTCAGGGAGCCGTGAATATCGCTGTCGCCGATGCGGCCGTTAAAGTTCTGATAGCGGAAGACCGAGCCTTTTTCGGTATCGATTTTCGCCAGCAGATGCCCGTCGGTTTCAAACGGCGGCGTATCCGGCAGCAGCACGCCGGTCAGCTCGTAGAGGTTGCCCAGCGAATCGCCGGAGAACTTCAGCCGCAGGTCGACGCCGCCCATTTTCATCGGGTCGTTGACGGTGCCGATCAGCGCAACGCGAGAAGTGCCGGAATGCACATCCGCCTGCACCGGGAAGGCCGTGTCTCCTTCGCTACGCAGCGCCAGCATGCCGCCGATTTTACCGGTCCCTTCGATGGGCTCGCCGTTGTAGCGCCCGTCGACCTTCAGTCCGAAGACGTAATCGCCGGCTTTCGCCGCGTCTTTTCCGGTCGGCTTGGCGCCGGAAACCTCATTAAACGGCAGCGGTTTGCCCAATGGATCGACGATGATCACCATGTCCGCTTTGGAGACTTTGTCATCGACGGAAATGCGGCCTTTATCGAACAGGATATTATCCATGCGGAAAGACCAGGCGGACGGCGGCTGTTGAGGGTCTTTGTTGTCGTCACCCGCAAGCTTAAAGGTCCAGTTGTTGTTTTTTTCGGACAGCCGAATCAGCCGCGCATCGGGCTGCACAAGCTTGATCCACGGGATATAAACGGTTTTGGTCAACAGGGCCAAAGGCGCAAGCGTGGCGTCAACGCGCGGCAGATGCACCATAGTGACTTCAGGAATATCCGGAGGATTACCGAGGATGATATCTTCGGCATGAACATGCGGCCAGGGCACCCAGCTTCGCCAGCCGGTTTCCTCTTTGTTACGTTCCCAAACCACCCCCAAATCGCCGCGTATGGCAAAGGGCCGGTTTAGCTCCGTCGAGACTTTCTGGTTGATGGTCGGCTTGAGTCGATTCCAGTCAAATGTCGCAATCACAACGATCGCCACCACAACCAACAACAATAAAATCCCCACTACCCAACTGATTATCTTGCCTGTCTTTGTCATGCCTTTCACCTACCTGAGTGGCTTCCCTTTAACTAAAGATAGTTGAGGGTCAGCAAAACGGCATCAGGGAAGACGAATCAGGACATTTTCCAGATTTTCGAACGGGACGGGGCGGGAGAGATAATAGCCCTGCGCGGCAAACGCCGGGGAGGCCTGAACGTCGCGCCATTCATCAAGCGTTTCAATGCCTTCAACGATGACGCCTTTGCAGTAGCGGTTCATCAGCTGCAGCAGGCCGGTAAACAAGGTGCGGCCCTCTTCGCTCTTGCGCAGCATGATAAACAGGTCGCGCGCGACTTTGATGTAGTCATAGCGCACTTCGCTAAGCGCCGAGAAATTCGCCATGCCGGTGCCGAAATCATCAAGCCACAGCGGGCCAAACTCCTGCAGCCGCGCAAGCGTCGCCGCCTGGGGCTGGGTAATATGCTCCACCAGCTCGAAGCGCACCCACGGGAGCCTGTCTATCAGGGTCAGGATCGGCTGATGATGCTTCATCGCCATCAGCGCAGGACCGTCCACGTTTACCGAGGCGAGAATGCCGTACTCAAGGAAAGTAGCCTGCCATTTTTCCAGCAGCCGCAGCTGCTCTTCAATCACGCTCAGCCGGCTGCGTGTGGAAATAGAAGAAAAATAGCGATCCGGAGGAATGCGCATGCCCTCCTCGCTCGGGTGGACCACAACGGTCAGCAGTTCTACCGCCATCAGCGTACCGTCGATCTTATAGATCGGCTGAAAGGTATATTGCCGCTGGCACTGCGACCAGAACCGCCTTTCGTATAAACTTTCGACACTCGCTTCAGCCGTGTTCAGCCGGTGAGTGATCTGCTTCAACTTCATCCTGCACGTCCTGTTTGACTTGATAACTCAGTGGCCAGTCGAAAGGTTATCGGCGTGGCGATTGATAACTTTATGTTCATCATTAGCGCAAAGTTATCTTTGGGTATTTCCGTCACGCCATCAATAAGCTGGCACAGCTCAAAATTTTCCGAAACGACGTTTTAAAATGTTTGACTCATTTTTAGCCGCGGCACACACTATTGGCCATTTCACTTATTCAGGTGCCTGCCTTATGCCAACCCGGAAAATTGCCGTTATCGGCGAATGCATGATTGAACTGTCGCAAAAAGGCGCGGAAGTTAGCCGCGGCTTCGGCGGCGACACGCTTAATACCTCGGTTTATATCGCCCGCCAGGTCAAGGCGAGCGAGCTTGAGGTGCACTACGTCACCGCGCTTGGCGAAGATAACTTCAGCCAGCAGATGCTTGACGCCTGGCAGCAGGAAAACGTCCACACCGCGCTCACCCAGCGTCTGGAGCACCGCCTGCCCGGCCTGTATTACATCGAAACCGACGCCAGCGGCGAACGCACCTTCTACTACTGGCGTAACGAAGCGGCGGCCCGCTTCTGGCTGGAAAGCGAGCAGGCCCGACGCGATCTGCGCCGAGCTGGCGCAGTTTGATTACCTTTATCTAAGCGGCATCAGCCTTGCCATTCTTAACCCGGCCAGCCGCGAAAAATTAATGGCGCTGCTGGGCAAAGCGCGTGCGAACGGCTGCAAGGTGATTTTCGACAATAACTACCGCCCGCGCCTGTGGGCGAGCAAAGAAGAGACGCAGAAGGTTTATCAGCAGATGCTGAGCTGCACGGATATCGCCTTCCTGACGCTGGATGACGAGGATTTGCTGTGGGGTAAGAAGCCGGTGGAAGAGGTGATTCACCGCACCCAGGCGGCGGGCGTGCGCGAAGTGGTGATTAAACGCGGCGCGGAGCCCTGCCTGGTGGCCATCGCCGGCGAAGCCTGGCTTGAGGTGCCCGCGGTGAAATTACCGAAAGAGAAAGTGATTGATACCACCGCGGCCGGCGACTCCTTCAGCGCCGGCTACCTGGCCGTACGCCTGACCGGCGGCAGCGCCGAAGCTGCGGCAAAACGCGGACACCTGACGGCAAGCACCGTGATTCAGTATCGCGGAGCCATTATTCCCCAGGCGGCGATGCCGGCTTAAGGCTTAACGCCCCTCTCACGGGAGAGGGGCGGCCGACACGTCACTGCGCAGGGGGAATATCCGACACGTCCTGCTTAGGATTATCCGCCAGCGGCGGCGTTTGCGCCGGGGCCATGACTTTCTCCCACGTCGCCTGAAGCTCCTTCATGTTGTACTCCGCCTCGCCTTTCGGCTGCAGCAGCACCAGGGTCATCTCCTGCGACAGCTGCTGGCGCAAATCCTGGTTAAGCATCGTCAGGGTCAGGTTATTCAGGAAGCTCTGGCGCAGCTTCTGATACTGCTCCGGGGCGATATCCACCACCTGGTTTTGCAGCGAGCGCATGCGCTGGCTAATCAGCACATCGGTATTGGTGCGGGCATAGGTGGCGAACAGCTTTGTCAGCTCCATGCTCTTCTGGGCGATCAGCGCGTCGAACTCTTCCTGCGACAGCCCTTTATCGCGCACGCGCACCAGCTCGCGGCCTACGGTCGCCAGGTTGCCGTTAAGCTTTTCGCCGGGCGTGTCCAGATTGATGCCGCACTGCGCGCGCTGGTAAAGCACGCGGCAGTCGAAACTCAGGTTAAGGTCTTTAGCGTTCCCTTTGCTCAGGTTCTGCTGCACGTGCCAGAACAGCGCCTCGCGGGCAAGATCGGCGCGCCAGTAGCGCTGCAGCATTGCGGAATCACGTATCGGCTGCCATGGCGTGTCCCACATTAGCGACAGGCGATCCTGACGTACGCTGTCGGTCATCAGGCTGACGGGCTCGAGCTTAAGCGGCGAGAGCGTCGGCACCGGGGCCGGGGTTTCGCGCTTGCCCTTGAGCTCGCCGAAGGTTTTATTGATCTGCTCGGCGACGCTGCGGCTGTCCACGTTGCCGACCACGATGAGGGTCATGGCGTCCGGGGTATACCATTTTTTATAGAACGCGCCGAGCTGTTCGGCATCGACCGGCTGCTTTAAGTCTTCGGCAGGATCGTGACCCAGCAGCGTCGAGCCTTTCAGACGGTAGCGCCACCAGCTGTCCTGGGTGTCCATCGGCCAGGTGGCGACCATGTCCTGCGTTTGCAAAGCGCCGTTCACCGTTTCAGGCGTGATGGCCATATTGCCGCTGCTGTCGGCAAGGAAGGTCAGCGCTTCTTTGAGCAAATCATTGCGGTTATTCGGCAGGCTGAGGTTAAACAGCGTGAAATCATAAGAGACGATAGCGGGCGGCAAAGGACGCGTCGGGTCCATGCTCTGTTGCCATAAAGATCGGGCCTGCAGCGGTTGCAGGCTGCCGTGTTGCGTCAGCGCCAGACGCGGCAAGAAGTGGCTGTAGCCGCTTTGTTGGGTACTCTCAGTCAAGGAGCCGGTATTCACCAACAGACGAATTTCTACGCGATCGCTGGGGCGCTGCGGAGTGGCGAGAACCTGCCACTGAAAACCATTTGCCAGCTGGGCCCTGCTGCCATGCCGGGTCGGGCTGTAGTGCTTCTGCCTGCACATTGCTGACGGCGGCGACCAACAGCAATCCGCCAGCTAAAAGTCGAATTTTGGTGCCCTGCATGTGAACCCCTGAGAAACATTCCTGGTTAAAAAGTATAACGGCGGCGCAGGTTTATCTTAAAAAAGCCGACGTTGGTGACGTTTCACCATTCCGTTTGACCGCATTTGCGCGAAAACGTCACGTAAAAATAAAAAAAATAGCCAAGAGCTACCGTAAACAGGGGCAATTATGCGCAGTCACCCGCAGCGAGGGCAAGTCGCCGCGGGCAATTGGCGGGATCAAGGAGAGACTTCGGTCACTTTTTTGTCGGAATGTTTGTTATCAAGGGTTTCCACGAGCTGTTTCTCATCAAGCTGCTTCACCCACTTCGCCACGACGATCGTCGCCACGCCGTTACCGACCAGGTTGGTCAGCGCGCGCGCCTCGGACATAAAGCGGTCGATGCCGAGAATCAGCGCCAGGCCCGCCACCGGCAGATGCCCGACGGCGGAAATGGTCGCGGCGAGCACGATAAATCCGCTGCCGGTCACGCCCGCGGCTCCTTTTGACGAGAGCAGCAATACCACCAGCAGGGTGATTTGATGGAAAATGTCCATGTGGCTGTTGGTCGCCTGGGCGATAAACACCGCCGCCATCGTCAGGTATATCGAGGTTCCGTCCAGGTTAAAAGAGTAGCCCGTTGGGATAACCAGCCCCACCACGGATTTGCGGCAGCCAAGCTTCTCCATTTTGTCGAGCATTCGCGGCAGCGCGGA
Organism: Dryocola mayonis; assembly: GCF_051307045.1. Taxonomy (NCBI): domain Bacteria; kingdom Pseudomonadati; phylum Pseudomonadota; class Gammaproteobacteria; order Enterobacterales; family Enterobacteriaceae; genus Dryocola; species Dryocola mayonis. Next base: position 175,057 of record NZ_CP150452.1, on the reverse strand, counting down.
CTCGGAGGAGGAGGTGCCCAGCACGATCAGCAGCTCTTCTTTGATGTAGCGGATAAATTTAAAGATGCTAAAGCCCGTCGCCCGCGCGATGGAGCCCAGCACCAGCACCACGAACAAAATACAGGTCACATAGAAGCAGACGATCAGCTGGCCGAGCTGCACCAGCGTGCCGACGCCGTATTTGCCGATAGTAAACGCCATCGCCCCAAAGGCGCCGATTGGCGCAAGGCGCATGATCATATTGATAATGCCGAAAATGACCTGCGAGAAGCTTTCAATCACGTTGAAAATCAGCTGGCCCTTATGGCCCAGGCGGTGCAGCGCAAAGCCAAACAGCACCGCAAACAGCAGCACCTGCAAAATATTGCCGCTGGCAAAAGCGCCAATCACGCTGCCGGGGATCACGTCCAGCAGAAAATCCACCACCCCCTGCTGCTGGGCCTGTTCGGCGTAGATAGCGACGGCTTTGGCATCGAGCGTGGCCGGGTCAACGTTCATTCCCGCGCCCGGCTGCACCAGGTTCACAATCACCAGGCCGATAATCAGCGCGATGGTGCTGACCACTTCGAAATAGAGCAGCGCCACCGCGCCGGTGCGCCCCACGGCTTTCATGCTTTCCATACCCGCAATGCCGGTCACCACGGTACAGAAGATAACGGGGGCGATGATCATTTTAATAAGCTTAACGAAGGCGTCGCCAAGCGGTTTCATCTGCGCGCCCAGCTCCGGGTAAAAGTGGCCAAGCAAAATGCCTACGGCAATGGCGGTCAGCACCTGGAAATAGAGGCTTTTGAAGAGAGAGATTTTCATAGGGTGTCCTTGAGAGGAAAAATTCCGCGCCGCCGCATTAATTTGCCTTACGGCCTGCGGCTGCAAAAATAACACCCATAAAAACGGCGGGACGTGATACAGCGCTAATTTGTAAACAAAGTTGTTAAATTATTGAGCTGGCTCGCACCAGCTCAATAACATTTGCAACAAGGGCGCTACGCGGTGGGCGCGGATAAATAGCGGGCCTCAAACTCCTCAGGGGTCAGCGCCTTCGAGAACAGATAGCCCTGCGCTATGGTTACGTCTTCGGCCAGCAGCCAGTCGCGTTGCGCGGCCAGCTCCACCCCTTCAGCCACCAGCTTCAGGCCGAGCGTTTTCGCCATGGCGACAATCACGCTCACCATAGCCCCGTCTTCCGGCAGGCCCTCAACAAAGCTTTTATCAATTTTCAGCGCGTCTATCGGCAAGGATTTCATGTGGTGCAGATGCCGCAGGCTGGCATAGCCCATGCCAAAATCGTCCAGCGCGATCCTCACCCCCGCCTTACGCAGCGGACGTAAAATTTTCACCGCGGCGTCCGGGTCGTCAATACGGCGGCTTTCTGTGATTTCCAGCATCATTGAGCCGGGCTGGATGCGGTAGCGCGTAAGCATCTCCAGCAGCGAAGGAACCGTCGCCTCGTGCAGCAGCTGCAGCGCCGAAAGGTTGACGCACAGCGGCATGGCGATGCCCCGCTGTTGCCACGCTGAAAGCGTGCGGCAGGACTCTTCGAGGATCCAGTTGCCGATAGTCACCATCAGCCCGCAGGCTTCAATGCGCTCAATCAGGCCTTCCGGCAAAGCCCAGGAGCCGTCGGGCTGCTGCATGCGCAACAGCACTTCCGCGGCCACCGTTTCGCCGCTGCGCATATTTACCTGCGGCTGTAGCCAAATCGCAAACTGATGTTTTTCCAGCGAGTTCAGCAGATCCTGCTCTTGCGTCAGGCGGCGCTGCGCCTTTTCCATCTGCTCCGGATCGAAGAACTGAATCTGGTTTTTGCCGTGACGACGGGCGGAAAACGCCGCGGAGATCGCGCGGCGATAAAGCTGCTCGGCCGTCAGCCCACCGTGATACATGGCGATGCCGATGCTGGCGGTCGGCTTGAGCTGCAGCCCGTTAATCGGCAGCTTTTCATTAAGCGTCGCCATAATCTGCTGCGCCAGCGCCATGGCATGCCAGGAATCTTTTGTGCCGTGGGCGATAATGCCGAAGTCGTTGCCGCTAAGCTGCGCCAGCACCATTTTCGGCGGCAGCACGCTTTTGATTTTGCCCACCATGGTCAGCAGCAGCGTTTCGTGTTGTTCTTCATTAAACACGCCGGCGGCGTCGCTGAGGGTTTCGCTGGCGACGATCATCAGCGCGCTGTTTTCCTCGTTGGCCACCAGCTGTTCAAGCAGCGCCAGCAGCAGGGCCTTATTCGGCAGCTCCGTCACCGCGTGGCGGGTGCTCATGGCGCTCATTTCCTGATGCAGGCGCAGCGTCATTTGCTGATTGCGGTTGTAGCTGCGCACCAGAATGCCGATTTCATCATCATGATGCAGCGGCGGCAGCCTGAGCTGATGCGCGCCGGCATCCTGCGGGCTCAGGTCATCGAGCTCCCGGGCGATCTTACGCAGCGGATGGATAATCAGGCGGTTAATCGACCAGCTGATCGCCACGGATAAAATCAGCGCCAGCAGCAGATAGGTAGTCAGCAAGGTGGAAATGGTGCTGATAATAAATTTGTACATCCGCCAGGAGTCCGCCTGCAGAACCAGATAGGCCAGCGGCTGCGGGTTCGCCGGGCGTTCCAGCGAATAAAGCGGCAGGGAAATTTGCACCGGAAGCTCAAACAGACGCGCGATCCACACCGGGATGGGACGTTCCGGGGCGAAGCTCTTGCGCAGGGCCTGGAACTGGTTAGGCAGCACGACGTCCGCGCGGCTGATGATACCGGAAGGTTGAATCTGGGTAAGAATCGTCTCCGCCTGAGGAATATCGGCTTTGAGGATAGCCTCGGACAGGGGCAGACGCACCGAATGGGCGATTTTTTCCATCTGGCTTGCGGTGTCGTAGCGGCTTTGCTGCACAAAATGGAACAGCTGCACGACGATAAAAATGAAAATAAACACCACGGCCACGGCTGACACCATCGCCATTTGTTTAATCGTTAAGGAGCGACTGACTCGCAAGCTTACTCTCCGCTGTTTCTCTATCCGCCTGGGCATATTCTTATGCGGCCTGAGTATACTGCATTGCGCGCGTTTTTAGGCGGTAATGCGGGGGAGAATAGGGAAAATCTGTTTGCACAATGGGCGGCAGAGTTCAGGCCGGCCGCTCCCGCCCCGATCCTCCTCGCGGGAGGGCCAGGGAAAGAGGCGGACATCAGAAATCAGCGTAAGGCACCAGAGGCTGCGGCGGCATATCCATATCGCCCTGCCAGCCCGCCTGCGAGTAGCGTACGAAAATCAGCGCGTGGCTTGGGGTATAGTCTTTCGCCTCCTGAATATCTACGCCTGCCCCAATCGACCAGTTGGACGTTATTCTACGCTCCACCAGCGCGCGGGCGGTGTAGCCAAAACCATGACTGCTGCCGCCGCCTGACGGATCGTCGCGGTCCGGATAATCCGCAGTATTCGGCACCAGGCTGGAAAGCGGGTAGCGCTTACCGGCGTCAGATTTTGAGCGTGACCAGGAGCCTGAACCACCCAGCTCCCATGACCAGTTTTCGCTGCGCTGACGCCAGATAAGCGGAATGGCGAACGAAACGTACTGCTGCGGGCTGTAATAGCCGCCCTGGCCGAGGAAATAGTCGCTCAGGTCTTTATCGTAGTGCCAGAGCATATTGGTCAGGCCGAGGGTCAGACGACGGTTGTTTTCGTTGATAAGCTTGTAGTAGTAGCCGGTCATAAAACGCACGCGCCAGTTGTCTGCGACGTTTTTACCGGTCAGCGTATCGCCGCTCAGGCTTGCCCAAACGCCGTTCGCCTCGCCTTTGTCATAGCTGGTACTCACGCCCACGCCCGTGGCGCGCACGCCGCCCCACACCGTATGGGTATCAGGATCGCGCTGGCCGGCAAACGACAGCATAGAGCTGGAGACCGGGCGACGATGAGCATTAAGCGTATAGCCCATCGGCCCGATGTCATCGCTGTAGCTCACGCCGCCGACCACGTCCACCACGTCAAAACCAAGCGGCGTGGTGCCGACGTCCGTTTCCCAGGCCGCGTTTTTCCAGCCCACGGCAAGGCTTGCGCCGTTGGCCCGCTGGTGATTGCTGCCGGTACAGGTGTTTTCGGCGCAGGTGCCCCAGCGCTCGTTGTAGCCGCCGTCGCCGGTATTGCTAAACGTCCCGGCGTCCATCCCAACCACGTCGGTGCGGAACCACATGCGTCCGTCGCTCAGCGGCGCGTCCACCTGAAGCATGGTGGTGTGGGCCTGCAAATCGGAATAGCCCGGCGTGCCGCTTGAGCCCCAGTAATCATGGTCGAGCGTGACGTTAACATCCTGCTGGCGATAAAGATCCGCCGCATCGCTGCGCACGCCGCGCTTAAGCCAGTCATCTTTGGCATCGTTGCGCGTCAGCCGCGTAAAGGCGTCGTTATCCATCGGGCGTTTATCGGTGACGCCGGAAGAAACCATCGCATCTTTGTAGGTTTCCAGCGCCCGCTGCGGCTGATGGCTTTCAGCCTCGAAGCGCGCCGCGTCCCGCAGCACCAGCGCGCTTTCCATGGACGGCGGCTGGCTTTTCGCCGCGGGAGTAATACGGGCGAAAACCTGCTCCGCCTGGGCTTTATCACCCAGCGCTGACCGGGCGTTAGCAATACGGCGTTCGGTATTCACCGACGGCGGTTCGGCGGCCGCAACCTGCTGCATCTGCGCTAATTGCTCACGGGCCTGGGCTTTGTCATGCTGGGCGATATAGACCTCCGCCAGCCCCAGGCGCGCATCGGCATTCTTAGGATCGCGTGCAAGCACCTGCTGATACTGCGCCACCGCGGCGCGGTTATCCCCGCGCTGCGTCACCCAGTCTGCGAGCGTCAGATTGACACGGTCTGAAGGCGGCTGCTGTTTGAGCAGCGCGACGGCCTCGGCTTCGTTGCCGCCGTCGCGCAGGCGGTTCGCCGTTGCCATTACGCGATTGCTTTGCAGTCGGGCGGCCAGCCCGCTGATATTGTCATTCCACTGGCTGCGCGGCAGCGTATTGAGGTGGGCCAGCGCCGCTTCGTCCCGATTATTGCCCGACAGGTACAGGCCACTGGCATAAACCTGTTCCGGGTCTGCCGGACGACGGCGCGCCAGCCCGTTCATCAGCGCATCCGCTTCGCTGCGTTTGCCCGCCGCATACAAATCCTTGCCCAGACGCCAGGTTATCCACACGCTGTCCGGATCCAGCTTCAGGCGCTGGCGCTGCACTTCTGCGGCCCGCGCCCACTGCCCCTGGCTTTCCAGCGCCGTGGCCTGCTGCTCCAGGCGATCGCCTTCCAGGCTGCGCTGGATATCGTCAATGCTGCGCCGCTGGCCGGCTGAAAGGCTCTGAATAAAGGCCTCTGCCCTCTCGGGAGACTGACGGCGATAAATATTAGCCAGGCCGCGCACCGCGTTACTGTTGCCGCGATCCATGCGCAGCGCCTGCTGATAAAAACGCTCGGCGGCCGCGTCGTCTTTGCGCGCCGCGGCCACATCGCCGAGGCCGAGCACCGCATAGCTGTCGGCGCTATCGACGCTGCGCGCCTGCTGATATTTTTGCTGCGCGCCAGCCGGATTACCGGCTTTTAGCCGCGCGTCGCCCTGCTCAATCAGTAACCAGTAGCGGTTGGTTTGCAGCAGGCTGTCCCATTTGCCGCGGTTATCGCTGTTCGGATCCATGCGGATAGCTTTCTCAAACTGCTGCACGGCTCGCGCCCGGTTACCCTGCTGAGAATATGCCTGACCTAAAGCCCCCACGGCTTCGCTGTCGTTATGGTTGGCCGCGACCGCTTCCTGCAGCTGCGGCACCGCTTTGGCTCCGCTGCCGCTGCTGACATCCGCCAGCCCCTGAGCGCGGGCCTTAAACGCCGGGTCCGCCAGCTGCTTTTGCTGCCCGGCAAGCTTAGCTCGCGCGGCATCGACGGTATCGCCCTCGCTGAAGGTGGCGAGGAATTTTTGCAGCGCGAGAACGCTTGCCTCGCTGACCGGCATATTGCTGATTTGGTCATACCAAATCGTCGCGGCGTCGCTGCGGCTGCCGCTCGATTCCGCCATCTGCGCCAGCACCTCAAACCCTTCGCTGCTGCGCCCGCTGGCGAACATCAGCCGCGCAAGACTGGCGCGCAGCTCTCCGTTGCCCGGGTTAGCCGCGTTCAACGCCTTGAGTTTGTCGATGGCCTGCGGGCGCCAGGCGGGATCTTTTGCCATCAGCGTCCAGTATTCCACCGCCAGATCGCCCGCCGGAGGATTGCCGTTGAAGATTTTCCGGTAGGCCGCGGCGGCTTCCTGAGTATGGCCGGTGGTGGCCAGCAGGCGGGCCTGCTGGAGCTGCTGGCGACCTTCCGGCGTGGACAACATCATGGCGGTTTGCGACTGCTGATACGCCGCTGAAGAAGGCGCCAGCCGGGAGAGGCGGTCGAGCTGCTTTTGCGCCCCGGCGTTGTCGCCCTGGCGCAGCAAATAGCGCATCCGCGCGGCAATCACCTGCGGGTTATTCGGGTCCATTAACTCCAGGCGATAAAGGGACTGGCGAACCAAATCCTCACGCTTGCTGGCTTCGCCCAGCCGTACCTGCTCCAGCAGCTGTTGCTGCGGCGTCAGGGCGGCAACCGCCAAAGGCATAAGCACGAGGCCCAGCGATAAGATAATAATATTTATTGAGAATTTTCGCATACCTGACCCCGGTTCGGGATTAACTCACCCCAAGCGTTAAAACGAAAACGTTGCTGGTCCCATCCCTGGACCAAAAGCGTTAAGACATAGCTGTAACGGCGTCATTTTGCGGAGGATTAACCAGCACCCGCTGGCGCGCGCCCGTCTCGATAAAGACCTGTTCTGGCGGCGGTCCGTATTTGACGATCCTCTCCGCCATGGGCGATTACTCATCATCCGGGTCAATGCGACGACGGCTCAAAATGCGCAGAATACGCCACAGCACCCAGGCCAGCAGCACCACGCTCACCGCCGCCAGCAAGGCCAGCAGCACCGGGTGGTTAGACAGCGCATACCAGACGCGTTCGAACCACGGCAGATGGCCGACGTAATAGATATCCCCCACGCGAATGCCGTTCACGCCCGACTCGCGGATCACCGCCACCGAACCGGACATCGCCGCTCGTTTACCGCTGTCGTTCAGCGCGTTATTGAGCAGCTCATAGCCGCGCGGGCTGTCGGCCAGCAGCGCCACAACGCTGCGCTGATCGTGATAAGGCGACTGGAAGCCCACGACCGCGGCCATCGCGCCCGGCGATGAAATGGTGGTTTGTACATCCGCTACGCGGTCGTTTTTATCCGCCATGACGGTTTGCAAAGCCGACTGGCGCACCGGCGTTTTCACCCAGCTTTTCACCGCCTCAACCAGCAGGTCCACGCGCTTGTCATCTTTAAGGCTGTCGGGAAGGGTGCCGATTATCATGATATCGGCGTCTTTACCCTGAATCGTGCCGCCGTCACTGGTGACCCTGACGTTAACGGCCGGGAAGCCCGTCTGCGCGCCAATCGTGCCGAGCGCGTCCAGCAAAGCGGTAACCTGGGCGGGTTTCGGATCTTTATTCACCACCACGATAGTCTGCGACAAATCCGCCATACGGCTGAACGGGAAGCCCGAGTTAGCAAATGAACGCAGATCGGGCATCGCAATGAAGTGGTAGTAGCTGGAGAAATCGATGGTCGATTCGTCTTCGATAACCACGTGGTTCTGCACCGGCTGGAAGGTGATGCAGTTTTCTATCGAGCCGCCCGGCATCGGGTTCATATACGAGAAGTCAAAGCGCAGCTGGTTCGCCGCCCCCAGACGCAGCGCGGGAATGGTCACGTTATTTTTACCGTCGAGCAGCCCTTGCAGAACCGGCAGGCGCAGCAGCAGCTTGCTGTTTTCTTCATTCGGCTGCAGATTAAACGCCTGCAGGAACTGATTGTTCAGGCTGATATCCATCCGCGAGCTGTCTTTGAGCGGCGGCGCGGTATAGCGATATTTCAGATCCATATCGATGCCGTTGCTGCGCATCAGGTAGAGATCCGGCGGCAGGTTCAGCGTGACGTTAATCGACGCGGGCTCAAGGCCGGTGGACTGTAGCTGCTCCTCATAGCTTTTCAGTTCGCCAAGGGTTATCGGACGGTCGGTTCGTACCCAGTTCGGCGCGTCGTAAGGCTGACGCGGCAGCAGCGGCTTAACATCGTCGACGGTGACGCTGTTGCCGCGAAACAGCACGTTCCCCTGGGCGATGCCTTTTGCCGCCTGGATAAGATCTTTATCGTCCCGGCCGAATACCACCAGCAGCTTCACGTACGGGTTAGCCGGATGGCCGATCATTTCCACCGTCGGGGCCTTCACCGGCGGATGGTCACGCAGGAAATCCGGGCGCTTATCGTTGGTGGCGAACACGATGCCGTTGCGGTCAGGAAGCTGGTTATACAGCACCGGGAACTTCTGGCCGCGCCAGACGGCGCGGGACCCGAACCAGGAGGCGATAATCCCCGCGGCGCGCTGCTGCTCAAGATCAGGCGCCGCGGCGAAGACCATCGGCAGCACCAGCGGGCGGTCGTCGCGGCTGTCGAAGAACGGGATCGGGAAGTGGGACAGATCGTTTTGCACCTGCAGGCTCTGGTAGGTCAGCGCCAGCGAGCTGCTGCGGCCAATGTCCATCCACAGCGTGGAGTTCGCCGGGTTTTCACAAACGTCGCGATAGTGCCCGACAAATTCAAGGCGCACGCGGTTAAAGTCCGTGATGTACAGCGGGTCAATCGGCAGCTGGGCGAACGTTTTTTTGCCCAGCTGCTCTTTCGTCACCGGCAGCGCGCCCATCAGCTCATCGTTGAGATAAACCTTCAGCTGCGACTGTACCGGCAGCAACGAAGGCGACGGCGTGTATTCCAGGTTAAGCATCGCTTTAGAGACAAGCTCATCGCTGCGCATGCCAAACTCAACCGAACCGGTCGGATTGATGCCGCGCAGCACCATGCTGCCCGGAGGCGGGGCAATCTGAGCGAAGCTGAGCTTCACGTCTCTGGACGGAATATTCCCGGCAGCGATCGGCGCGGCTCCCGCCAGCCCCTCATCCGCGGGGACAGCACCTGCCGCAGGTGGCGTGGCCGCTGCAGGAGAAACTGTCGTTACAGGCGCCGCCGCTTCAGGCGTGGGCACGGGCGTGGCCGTCGCCGCAGGCTCTTCTGGCGCAACCCCCTCCGCAGCGTTCGCCATCATCATCGGCAGAGCATTAAGGCCCAGTGCCGCCGCGCAAAACCAGGATATTTTTCTTTTCATCGCGTTTTCATCATTGTTGAGCCAGTGCAGACACGGTCCGCTGTTCCGCCCGGATTCCCACCGGGCTACGCGGAATAAACGACACAATCCAGTCCACCAGCGCCGTAACGGAGTGGAAAATAAATTTCAGCGACGCAGGCGCAAACTCCGCCAGATGCCGGTAGCCCCGGAAACCCAGCCTGAGGATATCGAGCAGGCTTTCCAGGGGCTTATCTTCCGGGAAACTGTCCTGCCAGAGCGCCCAGGTATCCGCCCGGGCAAAAGTACACTGAATAAAATCGATATGCTGCCGGGTGGACATCTGCGCGAGCTGTAACCCCACTTCGGTGCCGAAGACGCGCACCACCTGCGCCGGGAAAAAGAACTCCTGCCGCCCGCGTTTAAGCAGCAGGTTCACTTTTTGCCCTTCCAGCACGTTTGCCGGGCCATGAATCTGGATCCCTACGCCGCCGTCAGAGTAGTCACGCACGGTGCAGGGGAAGAGATGGCCGTCTTGCCGGGCGATAGCCGCGGGCATCGCGATTTCAACGCGGTGCGCACGGCGGACCTGTTTACTTTCTACGGAAACCGCGACGGCCCCGCCGAGAATAATCAGGTTGTAGAAGACCCAGATCAGGCTGACCACCACCGTCAGCGCTTCGTTTCCCGGCCCATAGAAGAATCGCCAGGCGCCGAAAACCACGCCCAGCAGGTTAAGTATCACCAGCCACAAATACGGTTTGGTGATAACCCAGTCGACGTAGTCGTTTTCGACCAGCCCGCCCTTCGCCGTGACGTTGAACTTGCCCTTGTGCGGATTAAACAACGCCACCAGCGTCGGCAGGGCGATGTACCAGGCCAGCACCGTTTCGTAGATTTCGCTCCAGAAGGAGTGGCGATATTTCCCCTGAATCTTCGAGTTGGTGAGGCTTGCGTGGATCATATGCGGCAGAACGAACAGCGCAATCATCAGCGCCGGGGCGTAAATGATATAGGCGTGCAGCAGCAAAAACGCCAGCGGCGCGGTGAGGAAGATCAGGCGCGGAATGCCGGACAGGAAGTGGAACATGGCGTTGGCATAGCACAGGCGCTGGGCAAATTTGAGCCCCTTGCCGAACAGCGGGTTGTCCAGACGGAAAATCTGCGTCATGCCGCGCGCCCAGCGAATACGCTGCCCGATATGCGCCGACAGGCTTTCTGTCGCCAGCCCGGCGGCCTGGGGAATGCGCAGGTAGGCGGATGACCAGCCGCGCCGGTGCAGGCGTAAAGACGTGTGCGCGTCTTCCGTCACCGTTTCGACCGCAATGCCGCCAATAGCATCAAGCGGCTCCCGGCGAATCACCGCGCACGAGCCGCAGAAGAAAGTGGCGTCCCACATGTCATTCCCGTCCTGCACCAGGCCGTAGAACAACGTCCCCTCGTTAGGCGTTTTGCGAAACCGCCCCAGGTTGCGTTCGAACGGATCCGGCGAGAAGAAGTGGTGCGGCGTCTGCATCATCGCCAGCCGCTTCTCTTTGAAGAACCAGCCCATGGTCAGCTGGAGGAAAGAGCGCGTCGGCACGTGGTCGCAGTCGAAAATCGCCACAAATTCGCCGGCGGCGTATTGCAGCGCATTGTTGATGTTCCCGGCCTTGGCGTGTTCGTGCGTGGCGCGCGCGATGTACTTAACCCCAACCTGGTCGGCAAACCGGCGGAACTCGTCGCGTCCGCCATCGTCCAGAATCCAGATGCTGAGCTTGTCTTTCGGCCAGTCGATGCCAAGAGAGGCGTAAATCGTGCTTTTCACCACGCTCAGATCTTCGTTGTAGGTCGGCACAAAGATATCTACCGTCGGCCAGGCGTTAGTGTCCTTCGGCATCGGGACCGGCTGGCGGTTAAGCGGCCAGATAACCTGGAAATACCCCATCACCAGCACCAGCCAGGCATAGGTTTCAGCAAACAGCAAAATCAGGCCGCACGCCAGGCTCACCGGATCGTTCCAGTTCAGCGTCGAGGTATAGCGCCACCACATATAGCGGCAGGAGACGGTAAGCGAAAGCACAATCATCATCAGCGCGGCGAAGCGGCCGGGCAGGCGCCGCACCAGCAGCGCCACGCCCCACAGCAGCAGCAGGAAGATAAACTGCGCCAGCGGGTTAAACGGCTGGGTAATACACAGCAGCGCCAGAATGCCCGAGAACACCACGATAACCCCGAGGATGATTCTGCGCAGGGCCCTCGCTGAGGCGGCCGGGCTCTTTTTCGTCGTCAAGATGGCGGGTTCGTTCGCTGATGCGTTCGGGCAGCTTATCGAGCCAGCCGTACCAGCCCGCCCGCCAGAGCCGCATTCTGTCCAGCGACTTAAAGCCCGACCGGAGGGACGCATTTTTCTCCGGCCTGCGTATCAGCAGCCAAAGACTCTGGAGTAGATACCGCAGGGCGTCCAGCGGACGGGGGCGATTCAGGTTGATATGCGGATAAAGCCGCGCGTGCTGAGAGCGGATTTGCGTCCAGCGCGGATTTTCCAGCGGCAGCAGCATCCACGCCAGAATAAACCACAGGCATCCGAGTACGGCGCTAAAAGGCGGCGTACCGCTGCGGCGAAACGTGCGGTAGCGTTCGCTAAGCCGCCGGCTTGCAGCGGGCATCAGCAGCCAGTTCGCAAGGCTTATCATGCGCCTGTACCCGAATCATCGCTCGTATTTTTCCCGCCTTTCGCGAAGTTCAGCAGGCACCAGTTGGCGAGCGTCATAACCTCCTGCGCTGCAAGAGAACCCGGAAGATATTCCCCAAGCGGCTGCTTCATAGCCGACGCCTCGGCAAAGGCTTCATCCCGATGAATAACGATGGGAAGCATGCTGCGCTGGCTTTGCAGCCAGAGCTGATAAATATCGTCCTGCAGCTGGCTTGCCACCAGCAGAGCGTTCACCAGGACGTGCGACGGCGAAGGCAGCGTTTGCTGGTGCAGGCGCGTATGGCAGTTGGTGTCCGGCGTGACCAGGGTCAGCACGTTATCGATCTGGCCGAGCAGCCTGCGCGTGAGGAGGTCATAGCCGTACGGTAAATCAACCAGTATCCACTGATAGCGGCCGCTGGATTTGAGTTCTTCAAGCGATGAGCTGAAATGCCCGAGGGCCGCTGCAAAGGAGGAGGGCATTTCGCGCTCTGCGGGCAGCAACCTGCCGAAAGGCAGCACGTCCAGATGCGTCGTGTATTGCCAGCCGGCGTCGCGCCAGCTGCGGTTATCCAGCAGCGCCCGCGCCCAGCCGCCGCCCTGGGCAAAATCGATATTGAAATGCAGGCGCAGTAAATTATCTGGCGAAGCGTCCACCACCAGCACCGTCTCACCCAGCCGTTGCAAAGCCCATCCAAGCGCTGCGGTGACAGAGGTGGTTCCTACGCCGCCACGCACCCCCTGTAACCCAATGATCGCCATCAGGCCCTACTCCCTATTGTTGCGTTAATTCCGCCAGTAACGGCCAGCGCCTTAAGGCGTCCGCCATCTGCTCCCGCTGTGAGATATCGGTATAATTTATTTCCGGCAGCGAAAATGCTTTGCTGAGTGCTAAAAAATCATTCTGGAAAGCGTAAACAAGCTGGTTTTCCGGCACATTTTCAGCGTCTTTTTCGTGCATTATGGTCACGTTCCTTAGCCGCTCTCCGCGCAGGAGGTGCAGGCAAATGTTCGGAGAACGAAATTTGTTTTACAATGCTAAAACCGATGCTGTTTATTTTCAATGTTAGGTTTATTTCCTGCCTTTCGCTAGTAAACTGACATACATACTAATTTATCACCAAGGGGACGCCATGGAACCCATATTTTCGGTGGGCATCCGTTCATTGTGGGACGAACTGCAGCATATGCCCGCCGGTGGCGTCTGGTGGCTGAACGCCGACCGGCGAGAAGACGCAATAACTCTTTTAAATCAAACCATTGCTGCGCAAGAGGGCCGGACAAAAACCGCCGTGATTACCATGGGCGCGGACCCCAAAAACATCGTCAACCTGGACGGCGATCGCGGCCCGGAAAAAATTCGCTTATTTAGCATGCCGATATCAAAAAATAGTCTAAATTTTTTGCCGCGCGATTTAATGTGTAGCATTAATCCTGAGCATTATTTTTTTATATTGCTGGCCGCTGATAATACCTGGGAGAATATATCCGCTGAAGAATTACACAAATGGCTACATGGCATTAACAAATGGGTTCGGCGCTATAAATGCAGCCTGCTGTTCATTAATCCCGGAAATAATAGCGATAAACAAAGGTCATTATTAGTCAGTGAATATCAATCACTAAGCGGCCTGGCGAGCCTGCGCTATGAGGGCGATAGCCACCGCTACGACGTCGCATTCTGGTTTAATGAAAAGGGCGTCAGCGCGCGGCAACAGCTGCAGCTGAACCGGGTAAACGAAGGCTGGCAGCTCGTTGAATCCACCGAAACCGTGCTGCAGCCGCGCAGCGACGAAAAGCAGGTGCTAAGCCATATCTCCATTCTGGAAGGCGCTCCGCCGCTGTCTGAATACTGGCAGACGTTCGATTCAAACGAGGCGCTTTTTGAAGCCGCCCGCACCGCGCAGGCCGCAACGGTGATCTTCTCTTTATCCAAAAATAATCAAATTGACGGCATAGCGCGGCAGATTCACGCGCTGCGCCGCCAGCGCGGCAGCGCCCTGAAAATTATCGTTCGTGAAAACACCGCCAGCCTGCGCGCGACGGATGAACGCCTGCTGCTCGGCTGCGGCGCGACGCTGATCGTACCGTGGAACGCCCCGCTTTCCCGTAGCCTGACGATGATCGAAAGCGTGCAGGGCACGCAGTTCAGCCGCCACGTGCCGAAAGACATCAACGTCCTTATCGACCAGATGCAGCCGCTGAAACGGCGCGGCTATCAGCCCTGGGACGAATTTTGCAGCGCGATTTCCACGCTGATGAACAACACGCTGCTGCCGCAGGACGGCAAAGGGGTGATGGTTGCCCTGCGACCCGTGCCTGGCCTGCGGGTCGAGCAGGCGTTAACGCTGTGCCACACCCACCGCCTGGGTGATATCGTCACCATCAGCGAAAATCGCCTCACCTTGTTTTTATCTTTTTGCCGAATCAACGATCTCGACACCGCGCTGAACCATATCTTTCCGCTGCCGGTGGGCGATATCTTCTCTAACCGCATGGTGTGGTATGAAGATAATCAGATTGCCGCTGAAATCGTACAGATGAAGGCGATGACCCCGGAGAAATGGACCAAACCCCTGGCCGTCTCCGTTGAAATCAACGAGGCGCGCAGTGCGAAGCCCGGCGGTGGAGCGGCGCGCCGCGTTCCTGCGCCGGTTACCCTGCTAAAAGCGTTAAACCCGGAGCAAGCAAAATAATGATGAACCTCACCGACATCATGCAGCTGGTGGCGCTGTGCGCGGTAATATTTATGCCGCTGGGTTACTTTGCGCACCGCTGGCTGCCGCGCCTGGCAGCGCTTATTCGACTTCTGTTTTTAAAACCACGCTACGTAAAATCGGCCGGGACGCTGCGCCGATCTTCTGTCAGGACAGACCAACAACATGACTAATCAAGCGAAGGCGGGATCGTTGCAGGCCCCTTTGTGGCAAAACTGGCGCGGCCTGGGCGGCTGGAACTACTACTTCCTGCTGAAACTCGGCCTGCTGTGGACCGGCTATCTGAACTTTCATCCGCTGGCAAACCTGGTGTTTGTCGCCTTCCTGCTGCTGCCGGCGCCCGGCCTGAAGCTCCACCGCCTGCGCAACTGGGTTGCGCTCCCGGTCGGGATTGGCCTGTTCTGGCACGACACCTGGCTGCCCGGCCCTGAAAGCATTATGAGCCAGGGCTCGCAGATTGCGGGCTTCAGCCCGGATTACGTTATCGATTTAGTGACGCGCTTTATCAACTGGCAGATGGTGGGCGCCGCCTTCGTGCTGCTGGTGGCCTGGCTGTTCTTTTCCCAGTGGATACGCATCACGGTGTTTGTGGTCGGCGCGCTCGTCTGGCTGAACGTGCTCACTCTTGCCGGCCCGGCGATCTCGCTTTTCCCGGCCGGCGGCGAAGCGCCTGCTGCGGCAACGGCCGGAGCTACGGCAACCGTAGCCCAAACCGGCGCCGCCGTGGCGCCTGTTCCGGGCGATATTCCCGCCCAGACGGCGCCGCCAACCACGCAAAATCTGACGGCCTGGCTGAACAACTTCTATGCGAGCGAAGCCAAACGCGCCACCACCTTCCCGACGACGCTTCCCGCCGACGCCCAGCCGTTTGAGCTGCTGGTTATCAATATCTGCTCCCTCTCCTGGGACGATATTGAATCGGCAGGGCTAAGCGCGCACCCGCTGTGGAAGCACTTTGATATTCTGTTCAAAAACTTTAACTCCGCGACATCCTACAGCGGCCCGGCAGCGATTCGCCTGCTGCGCGCAAGCTGCGGACAGCCGTCCCA
This sequence comes from Dryocola mayonis, assembly GCF_051307045.1. Taxonomy (NCBI): domain Bacteria; kingdom Pseudomonadati; phylum Pseudomonadota; class Gammaproteobacteria; order Enterobacterales; family Enterobacteriaceae; genus Dryocola; species Dryocola mayonis. The sequence continues at coordinate 159,418 of NZ_CP150452.1, read as the reverse complement.
TAAAGACCTCTACCAGCCCGCGGGAAAACAGTGCTACCTGTTTGAAAACCTGGCGAAACTTGGCTTTAGCCAGCACCTGATGTTGGATCACAACGGCGTATTTGGCGATTTCCTTAAGGAGGTCCGCGAAGACGGCGGCATGCAGGCGCCGCTGATGAATCAGGCGGGGCTGCCCGCGGGTCTGCTGTCGTTTGACAACTCGCCGGTATATGACGACACGGCCGTGCTGAACCGCTGGATGGAAGGCGAAGGCCGCGAGCCAAACACGCGCAGCGCCACCTTTTTCAACCTCCTGCCGCTGCACGACGGCAACCATTATCCCGGCAACAGCAAAACGGCCGACTACAAAGCTCGCGCCCAGAAACTGTTTGATGAGCTGGACGCGTTTCTTACCCAGCTGGATAAATCCGGCCGTAAGGTGATGGTGGTTATCGTGCCTGAACACGGCGCGGCGCTAAAAGGCGATAAAATGCAGGTTTCCGGGCTGCGGGACATTCCAAGCCCGTCCATCACCCACGTTCCGGCCGGGGTGAAATTCTTCGGCATGAAGGCTGCGCACAACGGCGAAGCTATCGAAATCAACCAGCCGAGCAGCATGCTGGCGGTTTCTGAACTGGTTGCCCGGTCGGTTGACGGAAAGAACTTTGTCGCCGACCACGTCGACTGGGACGCGCTGACGAAAAACCTGCCGCAAACCGCCGCGGTATCCGAGAACTCGAACGCGATTGTCATCCGCTATCAGGACAAACCTTACGTACGCCTTAACGGCGGCGACTGGGTGCCTTACCCGCAATAAACCCGCGTAGTGGGTGAGGGTTCGCTCTCACCCATCTTCGCTTTACCCAAACCGCGCAACCGCCCACTCAATAAATACCCGCAGCCTGGCATTCAGATGCCGGTTTGACGGGTACACCAGAAACATATGTTCCGCAGGCGGCTGCCAGTCGCCCAACACGCTAACCAGCTCCCCGCTTTGCAGGTACGGCTCCGCCATAAATCGTAGCGTCTGGATAATGCCCAGCCCGGACCGGGCGGCTGCCAGCAGAGCGTTTCCTTCGTTTACGCTGACCTTATAGCGATGAAGCAGCTCAATCGTTTTGCCGCAGTCGACGAACCGCAGCGGCAGGACGCGATCGTTTACCGCGTGACGATAATGGGTAAGAGGAAATCCCTGCTCCAGTTCAGCAGGATGTTTGGGCGTGCCGTAATGGGACAAATAGCCGGGAGAAGCGCAGGTTACCCACTGCAGCGCGAATAAACGGCGCGCAATCAGCGTCGAATCCGCCAGCGGGCCGCTGCGGATCACGCAGTCCGCGCTGTCGCTGATCAAATCGATGTTGCGGTCGCTCACGCCAAGATCTATCTGGATTTGCGGATAATGTTCCAGAAATTCGCCCAGAGCCGGTAGCAAAACATTTCTTGCGGTTCCGCCGCCGACGTCAACGCGCAAAACGCCCTGCGGAGCGCTTTGCGATTCGGTCATGCAGCCCTCCATCTGCTCAAGATCGGCCAGCCATTTTACCGTGCGCCGGTAATAGCACTCCCCTTCCGGCGTCACCGACACGCTGCGCGTGGTGCGCTGAAAGAGCTTGGTTTGCAGATGGTCTTCCAGGTTCTGAATCAGTTTGGTGACGGTCGCCTTCGGCATCCTCAGCGAATCCGCCGCGCGGGTAAAACCGCCGGTTTCCACGACGCGGTTAAAGACGCGAATAGCCAGTAAATGGTGATCCATAGCGTTCTCGGTGACGGTCTCCGGCAGCAGCCGGAGACTGTTTACAGGCGGAAATAATGGTTATGACTGTTTAGCGCTTATCAGGCTGGTGCGCAAGGAGAGGCCGAACACCATCGCGGCGGACAGGATCAGCGCCCCGCCAAACAGCATCGCGCTGCTCACGCCCTGCCAGTCCACGACTTCCCCGCCCAGCAGGGCGCCAGAGGCCAGGGCAATCTGAATGACGCACACTAACAGCGCCTGCCCGGCTTCGGGAGCCTGCGGCACGGCGGCAAACATCCAGTTAGTGGCGCACACCGGCACCGCACCAAAGGCCAGGCCCCAGACCAGCACCATCAGCGTAGCGCCGGCCAGGCCGCTTAGCAGAGGCGAAACAATTAAAATGCCCGCCAGCATGGCGGCTACCAGAATAAACGTGGCGCGCAGGCTGTGCTCCGCCAGGCGTTCCCCGGCGAAGGTTCCCAGCAGGCGCCTACCGCACCGTACGCCAGCAGCTGCAAGGAAATCGCCGAAGGGCTTAGCACGAACACCTGTTGCAGAAGAGGCCGCAGATAGGTATAGGCCGCGAAATGGCCGATAAACAGCAGCACGATAGCGATCAGCCCAATGCGCGCCATCGGCAGGCGGAACGGCAGCAGCAAATCCTGCGGCGTAACCGGGCGGCTCGGCGGCACCGGCGTCAACAAACGCAGCTGGGCTGCGAAGACGCCAACGGCCAAAGCTGCGCTGCCGAAGAACGCAGCGCGCCAGCCGAACAGGTCGCCAATCAGCGCTCCCGCAGGCACGCCGCAAACCGCGCCCACGGAAACGCCGCTGATAATCAACGCCACGGCGCGCCCCTGGCTTGCCTCCGGCACCAGGTGACGCCCGTAGTTCATGGAAAAGGACCAGAAGCCGCCCACGCAAATCCCAAGCATCACCCTGCCCAGCAGCATCAAAGGGAAGTTGACGGCGAGGGCGGAAACCAGGTTAGAGATAACCAGCAGGGCGGAAAGGCCAATCATCAGCAGGCGCCTGTCCAGACGGCCGGAAATCAGGCTCAGCACGGGTGCGGCAACCGCCGCAACGATGCCCGGCGTGGTCACCATCAGCCCCGCCGTCCCCGTGCTTACGCCCAGCGAAGGCGCAATATTCGTCAGCAGCCCGATGGGCAGAAACTCGGTGGTCACCATCACGAAGCAGGCAACGGTCAGGGAAAAAACCGCCAGCCAGGATGTTATTGCAGGTTTATCTTTATTATTCAGCATAGTAACGCTCATCTCAGGTGGAAGCGCGATCCGCGCACCGGGCGCGAAAGTGACAGAGATCACAATCTACGCAGAGCGGGAGGGGCGATAAACCCGTTAAATTCGATTTCACTGTTTCTGACGGTGAACAATAGCGCAGCCCGGAGCCGGCGCGCCGGCGCAGGCTATTGCCGAAAAGGAGATAAAGCTGGAAGAAATTTGTCAGAAAGGCCCGTAGCCCTTTTCTGAGAAAGAGCTACGGGCCCGGCGAGCTAGCGCGCGGCCAAACCCGCCAGCATTTTCAGGCTCGCGGAATAGTAATCTTCCTGCGCGGTAATTTGCGGCTGGCCCGCGGCGGGGTCGCCCAGGACTAAATCTCTTACCGCCAGCAGGCCGCCGTCCATCATGTACGCAGCGGGATCGTTAGTGGTGATATTAACCCAGGCCGGCGTTTGGCCGCGGGCAAAGCGTCCCCACCAGGCTTTAAAAGGCTCCAGCAGCGGGCTTGTCGGATTGAACCACTTCACGTAAAGCGGAACGCGAATCGCGTCGTAGCTAAAGCGCGCCGGCCACTCTTTCGCCGGCGCCACGTGTCCGTCTGCATACAGCGAAACCCAGTCGGCAGGCAGCTGCGTATTACCGAACCGCATTTTGCCCAGTAGCTTTTGTCCGTCGTTAATCAGCTCCTGCCATACCATTAAATGGCTACGGTTGGCGAAGTCCTGCCAGGCAGGAAAGACGAAGTAGGAGGGGTTGAGGTTCACATAGCTGTTGAGGTTAAAGCCTTTCGCGCCCGGCAGCATGACGCGATAGCCGCCAAAGCTGATGACGTTATGCTCCACCAGCGCCTTAACGATGCTATCCGAAGCCTGCAGATAGCCGTCATCATGCCAGCTTTCGCCGGCCTTCAGCAGCGCCCAGGCGATAAAGGTATCGCCGTCCGTCGCGTTGTTTTTATCGGCAATAGGATCTGCCGATACCGGGTTATAGCGCCAGTAGAACAGGCCGTTGTCCGGGTTCTTAAGGTTTTTTTCCGTCCAGCGCCAGATTTTGTCGAAGCCTGCGCGGTCGTTATTTCTTACCGCCATCATCATGGCGAAGCCCTGGCCTTCGGTGTGGCTGACGCTGTTATTGCCGGTGTCGATAATGCGGCCGTCCGCCATCAAAAACCGGGCTTTGTAGCTGTCCCACGCCGGCCCCGCCAGCGCCTGCTGGCTGATAACCAGCGCCATGACGGCCACCATCAGCATTTTGCATCGCTGCCACATGTCTCACCCCTGTCTGCTGTTCTGATATCTGAAATGGATCACCGTGGCGGCGGGCGAGGCCTCGCGCCACAGCGAAACATGAGATTTCCCGCCCTGATCGCGCAGCCAGCGGGCATAGAGCCCTTCGAGCACCGCGCTGAACGCGTGATTCCAGGCGCTCTGCTGCGCTTCATCCGCAGGCACGGGCAGCGCCATATGGCAAATGCGCATAGCCGTTTCGCTGGCCTCGATATCAATATAGCCCCAGTTAAAGGCGGCCAGCTGAACATTTATCATCGCTTCAAGCTCGCCCACGGTACGCGCCAGCTGCAGCGGGAAACGCGCGCCCAGCGTATCGCCCATCTGCACCAGGAAAGGCCGGCTCTGCGCCTCGCCGACGTTGGTCACCATGCTATCAATCATAATGTGAATCAGCGAGAACCAGCCCGGCTGCGCCTGCTGGTTCTGGAAGTAGTTCAGAAGCTGTTGGTCATTCATTATTTGTTCCCCAGCAGGTAACGGAAGTAGAGCTGCGCGGTACTTTCGTTGTAATCGCCAAAGGTGTCGTAACCGACCTGGCCACCCATGGTCATGTCTTTGTTAATTTTATAGTCGGCGGACGCGCGCAGATTATAGCCCAGGCCATTTTCGCTGCCGCCGCTGTAGTAGGGCCTCTTTGGCGAAGCCGTTAGCAACGTAGTTTTCAAGCTGCGACTGCATTGCCGCATCGCCGGGGAAGTACGGGCTTTCGTCCTGAGTGTAGGACTGATAGCCCAAAGAGGCGCCCACGCCCAGCTTCCAGCTGTCGAACTTCTGGCTGTAGTCCACCGGGAAGGAGACGCTGACGTAATCCTGCGGGCTGAAGTAGCCGCCCTGGCCGTAGCTGAAGTAGCTCAGGTTTTTGGAGAAGTTCATGTAGCTCATGCTGATGCCGGTTTTCAGCTCGCGATCGTCTGAGTAGAACGGACGCAGATACACGCCCGCCGACCCGTTAACGCTGCTGTTGCTCGGCACGTTCTCGCCCAGATAGTTATACAGCCCGAAGCCGGCGTAGAAACCGGCGTCGCCGTTGTCATAGCTGAGCTGCGCGCTGCCGCCGTTCTTCGTCACCTGGCCCCATTTTTTACCGCTGTATTTATCTTCCACGCCGACGTAAGACAGCAGGCTGTCCATCACGGCGCGACGCTCGCCGGTCAATATCAGCTTCAGGTAATCCGTCAGCTGCGGCGACCACTGCACGCCGCCGACAACGGTATTGAGATCCGCGCCCAGCGGCGTTGAGCCAACGTCAATCTTGTACTGGTCGCCGGTCAGCGCCATGCCCACTTCCACGCCGGAAGTATTTTGCGAGCCCTGCGACGGCACCTTGATTTTATCGACGTCGGTGCGCGTTTTCGGCGTGGTGGTTGAAGCGTTATACAGATCTTCGCCTACCGCTCCCTGAATCAGCGCCCCGCTGCCGAAGCGGCGGCTGGACTCTTCAGAAGAGCTTCCCGCGTTCAGGCTGACCGGCGTGACGTTGATATCAAGTCGCGAATCGCCAAAGGGCACCGTGGACCACTGCAGCGGCGACTTAATCTCGGTGAGCTTGCTCAGGCCGCTTTCGCCGTCCCGCCCACGTACGGATACCGCGCCGCGCGCCCAGGTGGCGGTTTTGTCGGTCAGCTGTTCCATCATGTTATCGACCTGCCGCAGCGTGCCGGCCTGCGCGCTTTCCACCGGCAGATCGGTACGCGTCGTGCCCGGAGGAGCGGTCTGCGGATTGCGCGCCAGCTGCGCTTCCTGCCACGGCATCGCCTGGCCATACAGCGAGGCGGAGGTTGGCTGGGCGCTGCGGCTGGAAGTCCCCACGAACGGGTTATCCGCTAAGGCCAGGCCGCCAAGCATCGGCGCCGTTTCGCCGCCGGTTCCCTGCAGGCCAAGCAGCTTGCCGCGCGCGGTGCGCAGATAGCTCATCGCCTGCTGGTGATTGCCCTCGGCTTCCGACACGCGCGCCAGCAGCAGCAGGCGTTGCGGAGTGGCATCGTTATGCAGGCCCGCGGTCAGCTGCTTCGCTTTTTCCACGTCGTTGCTGGCGAGCGCCACGTCGATAGCGCCTGCACGCGCGTCCTGCTGCGGCGTGTCACGCGTCATCAGGTAGTCGTAGACCACGCCTGCTTCTTTGTTCATCTTGCCGGACTGGTACAGCCGCGCCATGGCAAACATCAGATCGGTATTTTGCGGGTCGCTTTGCATCGCGCGGATCAGCTTGTCGTAAGCCGCCGCATAGTTGCCCTGGGTACGAAGCTGGTCCGCCTCGTTAATCACATAGCCGTTGCGAAGGCTCGCCAGCTGCGTGGTGGTGCTGCGCGACTGCAGTTCCGGGCTGGCAAGCCACGCCTGCGCCTCGCTGCCCAACCCGGCCTGGTTTAGCACGGTGACCTGATCGGCATAGTCCCCGGCGCTGCCCTGCACGCCGCGGCGCATGTTTTCGCGCACGATGGCAACGGCGGAGTTTAAGTCGCCGCTTTGCGCCAGCATACGCGCCAGTTTACCGGCGTCCGCCGGGCTTTCCGGAGGACGAACCGCCAGCGCTTTAAGCGTATTGGCGGCGGCGGCGGTGTCGCCCTGCGCCAGATAACGCTCGGCGACCGTCATTTGCAGGTTGTAATTCACGCGCCGGGAAAGCTCGCGCATGTCGGCGTTCTGGCCGGAGGCCGGAATACGCGACAGCAGCGTTTGCGACTGCTGCCAGGCGTTGTTTTCGCTGGCGAACAGCGCCGCGGCATACAGCTCGGTATTGCTGGCATTAGGGCGAAAAGACGGCGACATCACGTTCGCGGCTTCGGCGCTGCGCCCCTGTTTTTGCAGATTGCGCGCTAAGTCCAGACGCAGCCACGGGTCCGAGGGATACTGCGCCACGCCGCGCTGCAGGAGGGCGATAGCCTGCTGGGGATCGCCATTGGCCGCCGCCTGCTGCGCCTGACGGCGCAGCGGATCGCCAGGATTGCCGCCCGACACCCGCGGCGCGAGCTTCGCCTGCAGGCTGGCCGGCAGCGTTTGTAGTATCGCCTGCGCTTCTGCCGTTTTGTTCTGCTCGCGCAAAACGTAGTAGAGGTTTTCACGCGCGGACGCGTTGTCAGGCTGGTCGTTTAATACGCCACGCAGCGTCTGCTCGGCAGCGGTGTAGTCTTTGTTGTGGCGCTGCACGTCGGCGCGAAACAGTTTGGCGGACGCGCCTTGCGCGCCGCCTTGCTGCGCCAGCGGTGCGCTCAGCGCCAGCGCCTGGCTGATGTTGCCCTGCTTAAAAGCGGCCTGCGCGCTGGCGAGCTGTCCGTAAAACTCCGCATCGGCGGCCTGCTGCTTGCGCTCGGCGGAATCAGCTCCGCCCTGGGCCGCCGCGCGGTTTAAATACTGCGCCCCGGCAGCGTAATCACCTTTGCGAAGCGCCACATAGCCCATCCCCGCCAGCGCATCCGCGTCTTCCGGGTTGGTCTGCAGAACCTGCTCAAACTGGCTGCGCGCCGCATCGGTATTGCCGCTGTTCAGGGCGGTAAAACCTTCCCCTTTCGCGGCGCCGCCGATGCTTTTACGGAAATAATCCTGCACCGCGGCGTCCTTCGGATGGCGCTGCAGGAAGGTCAGGTAATACTGGTCGTCCCCCGCCTGCGGCCCGAGCCACAGCAGCGCCTGGCGCAGAGATCTATCCGCCTCCTGGCTGCCGCTGGCCATGCTTTGCAGCAGATCGATGCCTTCCCGACGCGAGCTTTCCTGATAGGTCAGCACCTTGCCCAGCGCGATGCGGGCGTTATTGTCCTGCGGATATTGCGCGGTGAGCTGGCGCAGGCCGCTGACGGCCTGGGGATACAGCGACTTGTCGCCCGCCATCGTCAGGTAGTATTCCGGGGCCAGGCTTGGCGGCGGCTGGTCGCCGTTAAACAGCGAATGCCAGGTGGCGAGGGCTGCAGGAACGTTACCGCTGCGCGCCTGCTGGCGGGCCAGCTCAAGCTGTCCGCGCGGCACCTGCTGCATCTGCTTTGCGTTATCGAGCGCCTGTAAATTGGCGTCCTGCGGGGATACCGAAGACAGCCGTTCGCGCCACTGCGCGGCGCCCTTAAGATCGCCCGCCTGCTGCGCCCAGAGCGCCATTAAATACAGCGCCTGGGTGTTGTTGGCGTCGACCATCAGCACCTTTTTCAGCGACTCCATGGCAAGGTCGTCGTGCGACTTTTCGTGCCAGTAGTTAGCCTGGTCAAACAGCGCTTTTAGCGCCGGATTATTGCTGTCCGCAGCGTGAACGCTCATTGTCCACATCGCCAGCCCGCCGAACAGGCAGGCCGTGGACAGGTTTCTGGCAGTTTTCTTTTTATGATCCATTTTGCTACCACCCTTACTCACGATTGTCGTCCTTCGGGTTAAGGCGTTTACGCGCGCGCTGTTTCAGTAAGACATAGAGGCTTAAACCGATAATCGTCGCAAATAACAAACCACATATCGCCAGCATTGCCGAGTGCTGGTTGGCGTACCACACCACCATCATGTACCAGGGCATCTGGCCGCTTGGGAACTGCGGGCCAACGCGGAAGCTGCGCACGCCGTTTTCATCGGTGATGATGGCGGCGTCGCCGCGGATGCCGGCGTTGATGCGGGCGGAGCTAAGGTCGGCATGCAGGCGTGAAAGCTGCTCGTCGTTGCTGCCGATGGCCATCACCACCAGCCGCGAAGGGTTCCACTGCGAGCGGAAGCTGACGAACCCACGCCAGGCTTCGTTCGACGAGAAGTAGCGGTCGGCATCGACGCCGGCTGCGTTCCAGTCCCCTTCAAGCCAGCGCTGCACTTTTTCCCAGGTCGTGGGTTCACGTACGCCGAAGGTGTGTTCATTGCTGATAAAGGAGGACTGAGCCAGCAGCGCGCGGTTGAACGCGCTTTGCTCAAGTGTGGAAACCGCCAGCACGTCGCTTTCGCCCAGGCGCAGCTGGTTCGCCCCGCCCGACGGCAGGCCGAACATCACGCGGTTATTGCCCAGCGCGGTGCCGGTGGCGTTGCCGGAACGGGCCGCCAGATCCAGCAGCGTGCCGATCTCGGTTTCAGTGGGGTTCTCCGCCAGCAGCAGGACGGTCTGGGAATAGTCCGCCAGGCGCGTGAACGGGAACGAGGCCCCCACGAAGTACGAAAGGTTCGGCAGCAGCGAAAAGTGCTGCGTTTTGCTCAAGTCAATCCATGAATTCTCGTCGATGCGGCTCTTAATATTGTTATTAAGCAGCACGCTGCACGGCGCGTTTTCTTTGGTGACGATTTTGAAATAGAGCTCGAGCTGGTTATCGCCGTAAATCAGATAGGGCTCCAGCGGCATATGGTAGTTTTCCTGGCGGGCATCGCCGCCCACCTTGTGCCACAGCGTTTCCAGCGCGCCCTGTTTATTTACCGGCAGGTTATGCAGGAAGGTGCCGTTGAAGGTCATCGCCAGGTAAGAGCGATCTTCGTTGATCCAGGATTCCGACGGGAAGCGGTAGCCGATCTTCAGCGGAATAGTGTCGCCGTCCCACATAAACAGATCGGGCGCGGCGCGGAACGCAAGGCGCAGTGAATCGTGCCAGATGCCGGTGGCGGTGAGGCTTTGATCCTTACGCATCAGCTCGCTCAGGCGGATCGGCCGCGCGGTGGAGATCCAGCGCGGCGCGTCGTAGGGTTTGCTGACCGGAATAGCCTGCGCATCCACCTGCATGCTGGAAGTCAGGGTTTTAAACTGCCCGCGGGTCAGGCGCCAGGCTGCGCTGCGCAGCTGCTGGTCGTTGTTGCCCACCACCAGCAGCAGCTTGTAAACCGGGTTGCCGGGGTTATCGACGATTTGCAGCATCGGTCCCTGGGTTTGCGGCAGCGTCAGGCCGCCGATGGTCTCGCCCGGTTTACCAAACAGGATGCCGTTTTTTTCCGGCAGCTTATCGCGCAGCGCTTCGAAAGAAATGCCGCGGTAATCAGCCTGTATGCCCAGCCAGGAAGCAACCAGCGCCGCTGCGCCCACCTGCTCCGGCAGGGTTTTCGCCGGGAAGGCGAACGCCATGGTGGCAGGCGTCATCTGCATTTCGTCAAAGAACGGGCGCGGGAAGTGGCTAAGATCGGCACCGATATTCAGCTGCTGGGCTTCCAGATCCAGCCGGGTGGTCGGCATGATCGTGACCTGATATTTATCCGACAGATCGCGCTGGCACAGCAGCGCATCGCCGTCGTTAATCTTAAAGCTCATGTTGTTACGCGACACCACCATCGCCGCCGGGATTTCCAGCTGATAGGTTGAGACGTTGCTGTCCGCCGAGCCAAGCGGCACGGTGCCGAGCGGCTGACCGTTGAGCATCAGCTGCAGCGTGGTGTTACGCGCCGCCATCGCCGGCGAAACCTTCAGGTTCAGCATCAGCTGGGCGTTGGTCACCACCTGGTCTGCGGAGAGGGTGAAGTCAATGCCGCCCTGCAGCTGCCCACCGCTGAGCACCACGCCAAGGGGCTGTCCCATCTGCGCGACGGTAATGCTGCTGGTGTTGCCCGGCGTAAAGATCGAAGGCGTCAGCACCGCAGGCGCGCTGTCCATAGCCGGCGCGGGTTCGGTAACGGGCGCAGGCTCGGTAGCCGGAGCCGGTGCGGGCTCGGTAGCCGGTGCCGGTACGGGCTCGGTAACCGGCGGTAAATCCACCGGCAAAACAGATTCTACGGTTGTCGGCTCCGCCGCCATCACCGGCGCCGCCAGTACGCTAAACGCAAGCCACATCTGGCAGGCTTTACGGGTCATCCGTTTCATACCGCGCTGTCCTCGTTGACGTTATCCTGACGGCGAATTTCTTCCTGGCGGCGGCGACGGTTTTCACGGCGCGATTTCCAGGTCAGCCAGAACAGGTCAAACACGCTGCGAATGATGATCAGCAGCGAGCGGAACGGGTTATCCTGCGGTTTTGGCGGATTGATCCACGCGTCGGCGCGCGCCAGCACCACGCGCACCAGTTCGCGGCGGCGGGCAAGCGGAATTTCTTTAAACATCAGGCGAATGGACTTATCGTCATGGGCGATAAGGCTGACCGGAATGCTGATAGTGCCCGACTGCAGCTGGAGCTCAACCTCTTCAATTTCATCATTAAGATGGCGATCGTCGACCACCGCGATACGGCAGCCGCCCATCGACAGATCGAGAGTATGGCTGCGCGACGAAATGCCGCTGACGTAGTGAATGATGGCGGGTACGTTCACATCGATACGAATGGTTTTACGCGTCTGGCGGGTTTCGCGCGCTACGGCAATCGCCGCCAGCAGGAAGATCAGGCTGTACAGCCCCCAGCCAACGTTCAACGCGATAACCCTGGGATCGACGCCGAAATAGTCATTGGCGCAGGCGCGTACAATCCCGGCAATAACGCCGATGGCGAGCAGTACGGCGATAATCAGGTGCGGACGCACGATGCTGAAATCGAAATAGCCCACGTCAAGCAGGGCGCCTTTGTCGGTGACGTTGAACTTGCCGCGCTTGGGGAAAATCATGGTGATCATGGTCGGCAGAATCAGATGGAACGCCAGCACCAGGTCATAGATTTCGCCCCAGAAGCTGTAGCGGAACCGCCCGTTGAGCCGCGAGTTCAGGTAAATACACAAAAACAGGTGCGGCAGCATATAGGCGAATATCAGGCTGGCCGACGAGTGAATAATATTCAGGTTAAACAGCAGATAGGCCAGCGGCGCGGTGAGGAACGCCACGCGCGGCAAAGCGAACTGGAACGAGAGCATGGCGTTGAGATAACACAGGCGCTGCTGCCACTTCAGGCCGCGGCCGAACAGCGGATTATCGAGGCGGAAGATCTGCGTCATGCCGCGCGCCCAGCGGGTGCGTTGAATCACGTGCAGCACCAGCCGCTCGGTTGCAAGGCCCGCCGCCAGCGGGATATCCAGATAGGCGGACTTCCAGCCCAGGCGCTGCATTTTCAGCGCGGTGTGGGCGTCTTCGGTCACCGTTTCGACGGCGAAGCCGCCAATTTCTTCCAGCGCGCTGCGGCGGATTACCGCACAGGAGCCGCAGAAGAAGGTCGCGTTCCAGTTATCGTTGCCGCGCTGGATTTGCCCGTAGAAGAGCTGCCCTTCGTTAGGAATATTGCGCCCCTGTGAGAGGTTGCGCTCAAAGGGATCCGGCGAATAGAAGTAGTGCGGCGTTTGCATCAGCGCAAGCTTGGGATCGATGAGAAACGCGCCGACGGTCGCCTGCAGGAATATGCGCGTCGCCACGTGGTCGCAGTCGAATACGCAGATAAGCTCGCCTTTGGTCAGCTTCATGGCGTGATTAAGGTTGCCCGCTTTGGCATGAAAGTTATCCGTACGAGTGATGTAGCCCACGCCGACGTTTGCGGCGAAGACCGCAAACTCGCTGCGTTTGCCATCGTCGAGCAGGTAGATTTTGAGCTTATCGGCCGGATAATCGAGGCACTGCGCCGCCAGTACGGTGTCGCGCACCACTTCCAGGCTTTCGTTATAGCTTGGAATATAAACGTCGACCGTCGGCCACAGGGAGGTGTCGTCCGGTAACGGCACGATAGTGCGCTTAAGCGGAAAGAGGTTTTGCAGGTAGCTCAACATAATGGTTATCCAGATGTAGAGCTCTGCTAAAAATAAACCGATACCAAGAATGGCTTCTATTTCGGAATTAAAGTGCAGCGTCTGCGTCGCGCGAAAGTAGATATAGCGCGTGGACATTAAAACGGCCACGATCATCATGATGACGGAAATACTGTGTTTTTTACTAAAACCCAGTAAAAACAAAACGCCGATGCTGATTAAGCCAAAGATATACTGCTTTTGGCTGTCCATAGGCGTAGTGACGATCAGCACCGCTATTGGGGAAAGCACCAATAACAGCAAATAAAACAGGGCCTTTTTCATAGGACTTCCTGAAGCTAAGGTTAGAAACTAGAATTTCTCAGCACGTCGTTTACCGCACCGTCGCCGATTTTTATCCCGAGAATGCCCGCCACGCGTTTGCTCACCAGCTCAATATCAAAAGCCGCGGCCGAGGCGGCGCTGAAATCAAATATCGACTGCTGTGAGGCATTGGCCTCGGCCACGCTTTCATCCCGGTTAATGATGCCAAGCAGGCGGTCGCCAAGCCGTTGCTGCATAAAAGCGGTGACGTCGCGGCTGATATGGCGACGGTTATCGCTTTGGTTTATCAGGAAGTAATACCCGGCTTTATTATTCATTGGCGCGCCGCCCGTCAGGCGGTGGCTTTCAATTTGCGGCAGCAGCGACAGCGAGGCGGTATCCGCAAGCATGGTCACCAGATGCAAATCGGCCAGCTGCGACATCGCTTTCAGCGCCGGATTGGGCCCCGGCGGGAAGTCGGCGAGGATCACCAGGCCCGGATAGTTAAGCAGGGTGCTTAAGCCGCGCGTCAAAAAGTGGCTGTCGGTGGTAAGAAGATGTTCAAACTCAAGCCGCTGCTCTTCGGTGACGTCGCCATACGGCAGCACAAACATGTTGCTGCCGGCGGTCAGCACGGACTGGCTCCAGTCCGCGGACTCGCTGGCTCGGGCAACGTAGCCACGTCCGTCCGACAGCGGCACGCCGAAGTGCAGACGCAGGGCATTTTGCACATCGAAATCAATGGCCAGCACCTTGCTGCCGGAACGCGCCAGGGCATAGGCCAGGTTGGCGGTGATCGTGGTTTTTCCTACCCCACCTTTTGGCGAACAAACACAAACTAACGGCATGAAGCGATCATCTCCAGGAGCGGTTGTAACGGGAGGTCTTTGGCAGGATTAGTGGTTGCGGAGAGGGTTTTAGCGGCAAAAAGCTGCTCAAAACGCACGGGCCCGGCAGGCTGCGGCGCGGCAAACTGCTTGAGCGGTTCCGGCGCAGGCGCCGCTGGAGCCGGTTGTTCAAACCGCGGCGCGGCGGCTGGTTTTTCTTCCTCAAGCGGCGGCTGTCCGGCTTTTTCAACAGGCGTTGCCGCGTTCAGGCTGCCCATTATCGAGCGCGGCGCGGCCGCGGATTCAGTCGCCTGGTGCGGGGCGGGTTTAGCGAAAGCCGCGTCGAATGCGCCCGGCTTTACCGCCTGCGGAACAGGCACCGCCACGCTTCCGGCCTGCGCCAGAACCGAGTCGTCGCTGCTGCCGGAGAGCTGTTTAATAATGGCCCAGCTGCCGGTGTTAAGCTGCTGGGTTTGCGCCGACATATCCTTAAAGTCAATGGCGCCCGTGCGTGTCTTATCCTTGAAACGCTGCAAATCATCATAGTTTTTCATCGCGATTCTCATGATTTACAAATAAACGTTTATCCACGTACGACTTTAGGGTGACCAGTTATTTCTGGAAATATGACTTTAGTCGTTAAATGTTATATTCGCACCGTGCCATAGAACAAATATCGCTTGCGAAACATGATAATTACCGAGGTTATTATCATCTTCGTGGCGGCGATGGCGGATGCTGCTAACAGGATATCGGGTAAGACAAGCGTTTCTCTATCTTTTTTTCCTTACCCAACAGGCTTAATCATAAAGTAGTAGCAAAAAAGCGTCACCAACGACGCTTTAAGCTAATTTACCTTAAACAATCAGAATTTAATTCTTCTATGTATGTTAAAAAAAGCATAATGCATTAATATTATTTCGCTTTCGAAATTAACTTTTACCCCTCAGAAAACCGTTACCCACAAAAAGTCAATGGTTAAATAAGAAGACAGTTATTTATTTGAATTTTAATTAATGACGGCATTTTTGATTAAGGAGAGGGCCCGTGAGTTTTTAACCAAAACGCCCGGATGCGGCCTGGCCGGAGCAAAATGTCATCCTGGCGGTTTCCTCCTTTAGTGGCATGACGGCGTTTGGCTTAAGTGTGCATCGTGCCATTACGTATCGCTTTGACTTATCTGGGGTAAAGCCAGGGGCGGCTACAAGGCGAGCCCTCGCGGTAAATACACTTTCAGAATTTAGCCCTACTTAATTTCCTTTCCTTTTGGAGTTTTTTGAACGTTAATTGGAAACAATTGCGTAAAGGAAAGGAGATTTAAGGATGAGTAAACGAAGCCATATCATTGATGGCAACAAAGCCGTCAGAAACCCATTCGGGCTGATCTATACGGAGGTGCTGGGGTGGATCGATCTTGGTCATGCGCAAGGCACGGATATCACTATATTAATGGATAAAATCAACGCTGGAGAATCCTCGAATCAGGACTATTACAATGTGACCTACTCACAGTCTATGACGGATCCAACTAACACAATTAAAATGGGTAAATTTATTACCTGGCGCATTAAACGGGGCCGTTCTTATTTCGAACGCCAAAGCATAGCGCTGGCGATGATGATGACGCTGGCCCGCAAGTTTGAATCTTTTCAGAGCTCGTTTCCTAATAACCTCGTCACCGACAGCGGATTTAGCGGAGAGGATTTAGTGTCGGATTTGCTGGGCTTTTACCGCGTGATGTCCATTCAAAACCCCTTCCCCCTGCTACGTCCGGTCAGCAAAGCGGAAGCGCTCAAACGCTGGGATTATTATGGCCCGATAGGCTCTTTTAAGAATGAAACGTTTTTACCGCTCCTGTTCCCCGATCCTGAGAAGTTCCCCCATGCCAGACCGCGAAAAGGTGTGCTGCCGGGCTTTATGCAAACAATCAGACCTTATGATGATTTCAGGTCTGGTAATGTTATCGTTGCTTCCCGGGATGGCTCATTCATGGATAAAGCCCAAAATGGGACTTTATCCTTATGAGAAACATGCTCAAATTGCTTTGTGCACTCACGATCTTTATTACCGCGGCGCTCACTTACTTCTGGCCCACGATAAAGATGATGCTCGCGGAAAACTCGCACTATACCGAGCAGGATAAAAGGGAATATGATTTTTATACGCCTGATATTTTGAAAAAAATCCCGCGGATTACAAGCCGTTACGATTTCGATTATGTAAAAATCTCCGGCCCGGCTTCACATATATATGCGGTACATTTTTATGATACCGCTGACACCAGTAGGATTGATACGTATCTGACTTCGACCGGTTACAGGCGGCAGGATAAATGTCATATCGAAGCAGCATGCTGGCGCGGTAAAGATCCGCAGGAAGTGGTGACCGTAAGCATTCTGGAAGATCCCGTATCCGTACTTGTGGCGGTTATCTACAACTTCTAAGCTCTGGAAAGCTTTAACAGATACTTAGGGTAATGACATTTTTAACTGAAGATATGTCGATTTTATACAGCATGGGAAGGGAAGCCCGATGATATGAATACATCAGTAAAAGTATTTTGTACTGCCGCTGTCATTATCGGCGCCGCGCTTGCTTATGCCTGGCCCTGGATCAAAATGGAATTTGCCGGCAGCGCACACTATACCGAGCAGGATAAACGGGAATATGAATTTTATACGCCGGACCTGTTAAAAAATATGCCCCGCATTACGGCCCGCTATGACTTCGCTTACGCCAACATAACAGGGCCGGCATCGCATGTATTTACAATACGGTTTTACGATACCGATGATATCAGCAGGGTTAGCGCCTATCTGACATCGGCTGGCTATAAGCTGCGGGAGAACTGCTTTATTGAAGCCGAATGCTGGAGCATTAACGATAACGCTTATCCGCCGGAAGTCGTGACCGTAGCTAAATTAAAGAGTAATAAAAACGTAGAAGTATCGGTCGTCCATAATTTTTACTGACGCAATCGTGGGTATATTTATGCCATCGGCCTTGAGGAAAGCAGCATTTTGTAGGTTGGATAAGCGATAGCGCCATCCAACATTTACGGCGGGTGTCGCTCGCGCTTACCCGCCCTACAGATCTCTGCGCTCTCAAAAGACACTACCAGCTCTGACTGGTTTTCCAGGGTAATGTTGCTATCTTCTTGCGCGACGACAATTTTATGTAAAGAGGAAAAGGAGATCCGATCGTATGAAAATGCCGGTTAAAATATTCTGTGCCGTTGTTGTCATTATCGGTGCCGCAATTACTTATACCTGGCCCTGGATAAAAATGGATTTTGCAGAAAACGCACGCTATACCGAGCTGGATAAACGGGAATATGAATTTTATACGCCGGACCTGTTAAAGAAAATGCCGCGTATTTCATCTGACTACGTCTTTGATTATGCGAATATCTCTGGCCCACAGGCGCTGATATTTTCTGTCACTTTTTATGGTACCGACGATACCAGCAAAATTCGTAACTATCTGTCCAGTTCGGGGTATAAATAACAGGCGACTTGCGATGTTGAAGCGGAATGCTGGCGAGCTGCGGGCTCTAAGGATATCGTGAGTGTAGCAAAAATAACTTCCTCCCAAATGGTCCTGGTACAAATAGACCGTAATCCCTACACGCAATAACTCACGATGCTGAAAAGCCTCTGTCGCTTCCAGCAGCGATTCTTTTTGCTCAAGCAGTCGAAGCGCTGAGTGCACCACTTCGTTAGACGAACCATAGCGGCCGCCGGCTTGTTGCGTTTTATAAATGCATCAAGCGGATCGTAATGTTGGTTGTTCCTGTTCCGCCGGTTGCTGACGCTGCAAAAGCGGCAGAGTTAATGCCACGCAGTATTGCCGCAGGCTTTCTGAATCGTCAGAAAGTAGCCGATAAGCTTCTGAAATAACGGATATAGTATGTTGTACCGCATTGATATTGTCGCGATTCTTGTCGTGGCGCATCAAAAGGAAATTGACTGCCCCACTGAACTATAAGCGTTGTGGCTGATAGTGCAGGCTTACGCCCCCAACAGAGACTAATCATGCGTAAGCAGCACTATAAATCAGAGAAATGCAGCAGCGGTTCCATCTTGTGGTGAAGGATCCTGATAATGAAAATGTCTTCAGGACGGAGACGATAGAAAATAGCGTGCATTCGATAATCCAGACGGTGAATTCCCTCCGCTATTTCAGGACACTCCCGGCCAGGCAATGGAGAGGAAACAATCGACTCAAGAATGCTTTCCATTGCTTCCGTATAATCATCTGCCTGAGCCTCGCCAAAAGCCATCAGCGTGTAGTCATATATGCCGGCAAAGTCTTCTTCAGCAAGTTTCGAAAGCTTATACATTACGCTCCCGCTTTTTCTTCGCAGCTATCTCCCGTAATGTCATTGAACCTTCACCGCTTTCTTCACCAGCCAGTACTGCCTGTCTTAACGCCTCCAACTGAGATTCTTTTTGTTCAAGCAGACGTAGCGCCGAGCGCACCACTTCGCTGGTCGATCCGTAACGGCCATCGTCAATCATACGATTCACAAAAGCATCAAGCCGATCGCCAATAGTAATACTCGTTGTTCTTGGCATAGCGCCTCCTGTGTTAATAGATAACACAAGCATAATACAAGGATGGGTGTATATGTACCACCCATCCAAGGAAACTCAGTGAATTTCGGGATTCTCACCACCACTAATCATCGCCAGCCCGGTAGAGGTGCGCACGAAGCGAGGCGTTTTTAAATCTTCGACCAGGACGTTCATCAACTCGAACAGCATTCCAGTAATATGCTCTTCCTGCTCCGCCGGTTGCTGGCGCTGCAAAAGCAGCAGGGTTAATGCAACACAGTATTGCCGGAGGGTTTCTGAATCGTCAGCAAGCGGAGTTTTTAATAGAGTGGTGACGGCAGGCCCGATTTCAGGACGAGCGAATGTGGTACTATCAGCGTTAGCCATAGCTGTTACCTCGATTAACGGTTGTGGTCAGACGCCCCGGCAGTGTTCCTAGCACTTCGGGGCGTTGTTTTTGGTGGTTTTAGCATGCTAAGGTGGCCACCTACAGTAACCAAACTAATCCGTAGGTGGCCTCTTGTCAATCGTTAAGCGGGATAAAAAATCAACAATTGGGGGACAGGCCCCACAATTTAAAATGCGTATCGATCCCGCGTTAAGAGAGCAGTTGGACGTCGAAGCCGCGGAACAAGGGATAAGCCTGGCGAACTGGTTTAAGAACCTGGCGCGCGAGGCTTTGAAGGCAAAAGGAATTGAGCCTAAGGGGTAAGTTTAGTTAATTTATATAGAGAAAAGAATTATTAGCTATGAACAGACTTCTTAATTCTACTGAAAAAGCATTTATCAAACGTGGCATACCATCCAATGTTGCTAAAAACCTCAAAGAATCTGGTTATACGTTGAATGGATTAAAATATAAATCACTGAACGAGCTCATTTCCTTAAACATACCAGAAAATGCCGCTTATAAAATATTAGCAGCACGTCCCCCCATACCGGATAAGACATTAACAACCTTATTAAATACTAATAAATGGACATGCTGCATTTGCCATGATATAACACAGCCGATTATCGTTCACCATATTAAACCTTGGTCCTTAAGCAGAAGTCATGATATTTATAACCTTGCGGTATTATGCCCAACACATCACGCATTTGCACATAGTACTTCTGAATTAACTATTTCATTAACTGCTGAAAAGTTGTCATCAGCCAAGAGAATCTGGGAAGCTCAAGTTAAAAACGATGATTCAGTCGCAGTGCGAAAGGCCGTTCAATCTGTTGGAGAGTATTGGTATTTTTTTAATTTACCTAGAATTATAGAGATTGCAGAAAGTCAAAATATAGACTTAAAAAAACTTCATAATTATTCATCCGTTAGAAAAAATGGATTGATAACTCCATCAGGTAATCTTATACCAGAAGAAAATGAAAAATATTATTCCTATGCTGGCCGCAATAATATATTAAGATATGATTATGCCAAGGAGCTATTCCTTCATGTTTTAAAAAAATTATCAATAGAAAATATTTCAGATCGTTTAGACCGCAGTGACATTGGCTCAATTCTTATTCCCGATGATATAATTTATATCCAAGGTGCTCATACCTTTCAGAAACTGAACGATAATAATACCGGTTGCAGCCAAGATATTAAAGCAACTCGCTCTGCTAATAATGTTGTTATCACTTATACATTTGATCGATGGCACGCCACTTCAAGTTCAGCTCGTTCAGAATGGCTATCAGGAAGATCGGCAGTAGGAAGTATTTGCCGAGTAGGAAGATCTTACCGGGAAGATGGCAAAGTAATAGTGAAATGTACTGTATTAGCTATATGCAATGAAATTCCTGACCTCAAAAAAAGAGATTACCTGAATAGATAGTGAGTATGGCGTTAAGAAAAAATAGACCCTTCCTATTAAAAGGGTCTATTCATAAAAATTAACGAACTTCCCCGTTCTCATCCTGGTCAACGGCGAAACACGCCACCAGCTGACCGCCGTAATCTTTTAGCTGCGGCTGGAGCTGCGTGCAGGGCCCGAAACGGCGGCGGCAGCGGGCGTTGAACGCGCAGCCCGGAGGCGGGTTCAGCGGGCTTGGCAGCTCGCCGGTGAGCTTGATGCGCTCGCGACGGTCGTCCGGGTTCAGGCGCGGCGTGGCGGAAAGCAGCGCCTGGGTGTACGGATGGCGCGGGTTGGAGAAGATCTGGTCTTTCGTGCCCTTCTCCACGCAGCGGCCCAGGTACATCACCATCACTTCATCGGCAATGTGCTCCACCACCGACAGGTCGTGAGAGATAAACACGTAAGACAGCCCCATATCCTGCTGCAAATCCATCATCAGGTTCAGCACCTGCGCGCGCACGGACACGTCCAGCGCGGAAACGGGTTCGTCCGCGATGACCACGTCCGGGTCCAGCATCAGACCACGCGCGATGGCGATACGCTGGCGCTGGCCGCCGGAGAACATATGCGGATAACGGTCGTAATGTTCGGTTTTCAGGCCGACTTTCGCCATCATCGCCAGCGCTTTTTCACGGCGTTCGGCTTTGCTCAGGCTGCTGTTGATCTGCAGCGGCTCTTCAAGAATTTGCCCCACTTTTTTACGCGGGTTCAGGGAGCCGTACGGGTTCTGGAAGACGATCTGGATTTTCTGACGACGCAGCTTTTCCGCCGTTTCATCAGGCTTCAGCAAATCCTGGCCCTGATAGTACAGCTCGCCGCCGGTCGGGATTTCGATCATCGTCAGCAGGCGGCCGAGGGTGGATTTCCCGCAGCCGGACTCGCCTACCACCGCCAGCGTTTTGCCGCGTTCGAGGTTAAAAGAAACCCCGTCCAGCGCTTTCACCAGGCGCTCCTGGCCGAAAATACCCTTCTTCACCGGGTAGTGTTTTTTCAGATCGATGGCCTGCAACAGCGGCTGTTGGGCGGTGGCCTTATCGGTAATCATAGGTTGGCCTCCCGGCATCATCGAGTGGGTAGTGACATTTGGACTGGCGACCGTGATCCACCAGATTCAGGTCCGGCTCATCAACGCGGCACTTATCCGTAGCATACGGACAGCGCGGGTTGAGCAGGCAGCCGTTCGGACGGTCGTACTTACCCGGCACCACGCCCGGCAGCGACGCCAGGCGCGCCTTGTCCTGCGCAAACTCCGGCAGCGCGCGCAGCAGCGCCTGGGTGTACGGGTGACGTGGCGCGCGGAAGATATCCTTCGCTTCGCCGGTTTCCACCACCTGGCCTGCGTACATCACGATGATTTTATGCGCCGCTTCGGCCACCAGCGCAAGGTCATGGGTGATAAGGATCAGCGCCATGTTCTCTTTTTGCTGCAGCTCGAGTAACAGCTCGATAATCTGCGCCTGGATAGTCACATCCAGCGCGGTGGTCGGTTCATCGGCGATCAGCAGCTTAGGACGGCAGGCGATAGCCATGGCGATCATCACGCGCTGGCTCATGCCGCCGGAAAGCTGGTGCGGATAAACGTCCAGACGCGAAGCCGGGTCCGGTATGCCCACCAGGTTCAGCAGGTCGATGGCGCGCTGACGACGGGTTGACTTGTTGCCGCCCTGGTGCACTTTTATCGCTTCCATAATCTGGAAACCGACGGTGTAGCACGGGTTAAGGCTGGTCATCGGGTCCTGGAAGATCATCGCCACTTCCGCGCCGACCAGGTTGCGGCGTTCTTTCTCAGAAATTTTCTGCAGGTCCTGGCCGTTAAACTCCAGTTTCTCCGCCATTACGCGGCCTGGAAAATCAATCAGCCCCATAATCGCCAGCGAGCTGACGGATTTGCCCGAGCCGGACTCGCCGACGATACCGACAACTTCGCCCTGATTTACTGTGTAACTCACGCGGTCTACGGCACGGAAAGGGGTGCCTTCGTCGCCGAAGTGCACCGATAATTTATCTACATTCAATAACGCCATTACGTAGCCCTTTACTGCTTGAGTTTAGGATCGAGCGCGTCACGCAGCCCGTCACCCATCAGGTTAAATGCCAGCACCGTCAGCAGGATAGCGACACCGGGGAAGGTGACGACCCACCAGGCGCTTTGCGCGAACTGCAACACGTCCGAGAGCATAGTGCCCCATTCCGGTGTTGGCGGCTGCGCACCCATGCCGAGGAAACCAAGGGCGGCCATATCGAGAATGGCGTTAGAGAAGCCAAGCGAGGGCCTGCACGATAAGCGGTGCAAGGCAGTTCGGTAAAATGTTGATGAACATCTGGCGCATAGGGCTTGCGCCCGCCACGCGGGAAGCGGTGACGTAGTCGCGGTTCACTTCCACCAGCACCGCGCCACGCGTGAGTCGCACATAGTGCGGCAGCGCAACGAAGGTCAGGGCAAGCGAGGCGTTAACGATCGACGGGCCGAAGATAGCCACCAGCACCAGGGCCAGCAGCAGGCTTGGCAGCGCCAGCATGATGTCGACGATACGCATGATGATGTTGTCGATCAGGCCGCCGAAGTAGCCGGCAATCAGCCCGAGCACCACGCCCATAATCAACGACAGCACCACCACCAGACAGCCCACCAGCAGCGACAGGCGCGCGCCGTACATCAGGCGAGCCATGATGTCGCGGCCTACGTCATCGGTACCGAGAATAAACTGCCAGCTGCCGCCATCCTGCCACACGGGCGGGTTGAGCAGCGCATCGCGGAACTGTTCCGCCGGGCCGTGAGGCGCCAGCACGTTGGCGAAAATAGCAATCAGGATCATCGCGGTGACGTACACCAGGCCGACGACCGCCCCTTTATTACGTTTAAAGTAGTGCCAGAACTCCTGGAATGGCGTCATTGGCTTCGGCGCCGCCACTACTTTGTTTTGTGTTAATTGCGTCATGATGGCCCCTTATTTCTTATGGCGTATACGCGGGTTCACCACGCCGTACAGCAAGTCGACGATCAGGTTAACGAGGATAATCATCGTCGCCACCAGCAGCACGCCGCCCTGCACCACCGGATAATCACGGCGCTGAAGCGCGTCGATCAGCCAGCGGCCAAGGCCCGGCCAGGAGAAGATGGTTTCCGTCAGGATGGCGCCGGCAAGCAGCGTACCGACCTGCAGGCCGATAACCGTAACCACCGGCAGCATGGCGTTACGCAAAGCGTGCACCACGATAACGCGCATGCGGGTCAGGCCTTTCGCGCGGGCGGTACGGATATAGTCTTCGCCCAGTACCTCGAGCATCGCCGAGCGGGTCATACGTACGATAACCGCCAGCGGGATGGTGCCGAGCACGACCGCAGGCAGCACCATATGCGCCAGCGCGTCGATAAAGTCGCCCTGCTCGCCCCAGATAGCGGTGTCAATCAGCATAAAGCCGGTGAGCGGCATGCTGTCGTCAAGGAACACCGTGTCGCTGACGCGCCCGGAAACCGGGGTCAGGTTCCAGTACACCGAAACCAGCATAATAAGCATCATGCCCCACCAGAAGATAGGCATGGAGTAACCGGTCAGCGCCAGGCCAACCGCGGTATGATCGAAGATGGAACCGCGTTTAACGGCTGCCAGCACGCCAACCGGGATCCCTACGGCCCACGGCGAAAATCATCGCGCACACGCCGAGTTCCATCGTCGCTTTAAAGCGCGGCACGAACTCATCCCACACCGGGAGGCGGCTTTTTAACGAAATGCCTAAATCGCCGTGCATAACGCCCCAGATATAGTGGAGGTACTGCTGCCACATCGGCTTATCGAGGCCGAGTTCGGCCAGCAGCTGGGCATGACGTTCAGGAGAGATACCACGCTCGCCGGCCATAATCATCACCGGGTCACCGGGGATCATATGCACAAAGGCGAAGGTAAGTAGGGTAATACCGATAAACGTGGGGATAACTAGCCCCAGACGTCGGAGGATGAACTGCAACATATCCCGGATTCTCTGTAATGACTGAAAGCCTTGCGGCGTTCAGTCTGTATTGCTCACAAATCTTTCCCCTCTCCCGGGAAGGGAGAGGGAATAAAGCGCTTTGCTTTTATTATTCGACTGACACGCTTTCGAAGTGGTGTTTGCCTAATGGATCAACCACATAGCCCTTCACTTCTTTACGCACAGGCTCGTATACGGTGGAGTGAGCGATGATCAGCGCCGGAGCCTGGTCATGCATCACTACCTGAGCCTGCTTGTACAGCTCGATACGTTTGTTGTGATCTTCCGCCGCACGCGCAGGTTGGATCAGGTCTTCAAACGGCTTGTAGCACCAGCGGGAGTAGTTAGAGCCGTCTTTCGCCGCATCGCAGCTAAACAGCGTGGCGAAGAAGTTGTCCGGATCCCCATTGTCCCCGGTCCAGCCCATCATCACGGCCTGGTGCTCACCGGCTTTGGCGCGCTTCAGATACTCGCCCCACTCGTAGGTGACGATTTTGGCGGTTACGCCGACCTTCGCCCAGTCAGCCTGAATCATTTCGGCCATGCGGCGAGCGTTCGGGTTGTACGGACGCTGAACCGGCATAGCCCACAGGTCAACGGTGAAGCCTTTATCCTGGCCTGCTTCTTTCAGCAGCGCTTTCGCTTTCTCAGGATCGTAGGTGTAGTCCTTCACGTCATCGTTGTAGCTCCACATGGTTGGTGGAATCAGGTTTTTAGCGGCGGTGCCGGCGCCCTGATAAACAGCTTTGATGATCGCTTCTTTGTTCACCGCGTAGGTCAACGCCTGACGTACCTTCACGTCGTCAAACGGTTTCTTCTCGGTGTTAAAGGACAGGTAACCTACGTTGAGGCCGGCCTGCTCCATCAGGTTGATGCTCTTGTCCTGCTTCATACGAGCGATATCGGCCGGGTTCGGGTACGGCATAACCTGGCACTCGTTTTTCTGCAGTTTGGCGTAGCGCACGGAGGCGTCAGGAGTGATGGAGAACACCAGGCGATCGATTTGCGGCTTGGTGCCCCAGAAGCCCGGGAACGCTTTGTAAAGGATGCGGGAATCTTTCTGGTATTGCAGCAGCTGGAACGGACCGGTCCCGATTGGGTTAAGGTCGGTTTTTTCCGGCGTGCCGGCTTTCAGCATGTTATCCGCATATTCCTTGGACAGGATGGAAGCGAAGTCCATAGCCAGATCCGCAAGGAATGGCGCTTCCGGACGGGCCAGCACGAACTGAACGGTCTGGTCGTCTACTTTTTTAATCTCGGTGATCAGATCCGGCAGGCCCATGCCTTCGAAGTATTCGTAGCTGCCGCCAGACACTTTATGGTACGGGTTCTGGGCGTTTTTCTGACGGTCGAAGGAGAACACCACGTCGTCGGCGTTGAAGTCACGCGTTGGTTTGAAATCTTTATTATCCTGCCACTTCACGCCCTGACGCAGGTGGAAGGTATAGGTTTTACCGTCTTCGCTGACGTCCCATTTTTCAGCAAGGCCCGGAATGATTTCCGTGGTGCCGGTTTTGAATTCGACCAGACGGTTATAGATTGGCACCGAGCTGGCATCGTAGGTTGTACCAGAAGTGAACAGCTGTGGGTTAAAACCTTCAGGCGATCCTTCTGAACAATAAACCAGGGTTTTAGCCTGAACGCTGGCTGCAACGGTCAAAGCTACCAGGCTCAGACCAAATTTCAGCATCCCTGACTTCTTCAAGGAAATACTCATTCTTCTGCTCCAATGTGAGATGTGTTGTTTTTATCCGTTAGACCTTTGTTATTTGAGTGCGGTCTGTTCGGGGTGCCCGCAGGCGGCGGTGAGGCCAGGGGTTCCTTTCGTCAGGCTAGCTGTGTGGTAGTGCGGACTGTCCATAAATTGCCCCTCACGCCCTACAATCTGTCAACAGATCGTTTAAACGTCAATACAGGTATCGGGGATTTACAACCGGGGTGAGAAACGGCGAACAAAGTTAAAAAAAAGCCAGCGGGGGCATTTCCAGCAGGGAAATTTATGCTACAGGCTTGTTACCAGAATATTACACTGCTTATTTTGCATACAATAGGAGTAATCGGTTGCGCGCATTTTAAAAAATTTCTTGTCGGATGATGATTATATGACCGATTAATTTTGTGATCCCGGTCTCTTGCAGCGAAAAATGCTGGCAGCAAACATAAGCAATGGCGCAAAAAACCACGATTTTTCATAACAAAATACGATGGAATATTTCACAAAAACGCATAAAGACGAGCGTTGGACGATGGAGTGGGATTTTGAATAATGATGAAATTATAGGGCAAATCATCCCGTGTGGTTTGGCCGAATATCTACCCTGTCCGCAGCGCCAAAATGGCGAAAAATCCTAAATCAGACTGGCGCGTTTACAACCCTTTCAGCAGCTTAGTATTATTCCGGGGTAGGTTATTTAATGGACAAGGACACAAGGAATAGTTCGCCATGCCAGCACTTCAGTTTCCCTGCATGATATTCAAAACGCAAAAATGGATGGACGACTACGCTGCCAGCGATATGCACTGCGGTGATTTATCCGAGGCTCAATTAAAATCACAGTTTAAACTGGTGGATGTCTCCGCTAAGGCAAATCCTTACACACTGAAGAAAATCCCCCCATTTACCCAGCGCCATACGGTGCATGACGGCATACACAGTGAAGGGGAGAAAATTACCCGCCAGCAGTGTGCGACTATTCTCTTCGACGAGTTTCGCTATCTGTCCCGCACCTTTGCAGTCTACAGCCCTTATAAGTCTCTAATAACGCATATGATCAACCATATGCAAAAAGGCAACGGCACCCCTTTCCGGCATATGCTGCTGGACCAGGCATTGAAAGAGCACATTCTGAACGATCGGACCGAAAACAGTACTCGGTTACGGTTGGGAGAGACTTTAAAAGACAAAATCGACTGGGAAAATAAGTGCTATTCGGTAAAACATAAAGAGGAGCTAAGGACTGCCATATCCCGTGGTAAGCTGCCAAAATTTGATCGCCCTCAGGATAACTTTAATGGCATGGGAATCACCGTCCATGATACCTGGGCGACGCATATCACCATAAAATCCCTACAGATAGAGAACAATCGCTATTGTGCAATGGTTCACTATAAAGTCCAAGATCACTTTGGCCTCGACGGTAAAGATATTTTAAATACGAAATTTCATCAGTTCCGTTTATTCCGCCTCTGGTTTGTGCTCCAACGTTATAATCAATTCGGTTTTAAACCCTTTATGACCAATATAGAAGCCACTACTGAAATTACCGGAGATCGTCATGGCATTTAAAAATAAGAAAACCTTAACCCTGCTATTCCTGGCGGGCTGCGTGCTGGCTGGCTACTGGCTTTGGCTATCGCTGCGTCCGGTGGAAATTGTCGCAATACACCAGGAAAATAACTTTAGTGATGTTTTAGTCAAAAGCTACCCTTTTACCGATAAAGGCAAAATAAACTGGTGGCTTGAAAATAAAAATATGTTGAAAGAAAAATATAATGTCCCTAATCCTGCTGACGATGGCTATTTTTCTATAAGCTTTTGGTTGTTCGGAGACGGGTATAAAGAAGAAGAGAAATATGACCGACTCTGTTTTAATGATATGAAAACAAAAGTAAACTGTATTGAAAAAGACATTGTATTTACCGTCAGCAATAGCAAAAACAGAGGAACTATTTTCACCGTGTATGAGGGGAAATATCGGCAGGATAAAAATGGTGACATTGTTAAGTTAAAAAATGAATCTGAAGTTAGGTGATCTCTCTTTCTTCATCGGCTGCAAAGAAAATGAGGATCACTTGTCACTGCGTGACACGCCCTGCGGGCCGTTGCTGAAGCAACGTTGTCTCGCTGCGCTCGGCTCAAACCTCCTTCGGAGGTTCTCATCCTCTGTAAGCTACAGACGTAAAAAAACCTGCCGAAGCAGGTTTTCTTGAATATGGTCGGCGAGAGAGGATGATTCCCCTGCGGGCCGTTGCTGAAGCAACGTTGTCTCGCTACGCTCGGCTCAAACCTCCTTCGGAGGTTCTCATCCTCTGTAAGCTACAGACGTAAAAAAACCTGCCGAAGCAGGTTTTCTTGAATGTGGTCGGCGAGAGAGGATGATTCCCCTGCGGGCCGTTGCTGAAGCAACGTTGTCTCGCTACGCTCGGCTCAAACCTCCTTCGGAGGTTCTCATCCTCTGTAAACTACAGACGTAAAAAAACCTGCCGAAGCAGGTTTTCTTGAATATGGTCGGCGAGAGAGGATGATTCCCCTGCGGGCCGTTGCTGAAGCAACGTTGTCTCGCTGCGCTCGGCTCAAACCTCCTTCGGAGGTTCTCATCCTCTGTAAGCTACGGACGTAAAAAAACCTGCCGAAGCAGGTTTTCTTGAATATGGTCGGCGAGAGAGGATTCGAACCTCCGACCCACTGGTCCCAAACCAGTTGCGCTACCAAGCTGCGCTACTCGCCGAATGCGGAGCGCATCTTACTGCGCACCGTTTTAGCCGTCAATCCCTTAACTTAAAAATCCAAATCGTTTGCTTTAAAAGCCAGCGATTGTTGAACCAATGTTATTGTGCCGCCTGCTGCGGCACGTGGCACCAGTTGTTGTTCTCGTTAATCCCGCCGTTTGGCGAGGTGTAGCCGAGGCAGCCCATAATGGTGTCATACAGCTCAACGTGGCGATGCGGCACTTTCATCGCCGCCTGCTCTTTCATATGTTCAAAGGAACGGGCGCGATCGGGGTTTGCAAGGTACTTATCAGAAGCCCAGACCAGCAGCGGAACGCGGAACTGCTCTGGAGGCGCCATGCCGCGCGGCGTGCCGTGCAGGTGCTTATGCTCGCTGATTGATTCGCCGTGATCCGAAGCATAGAAAATAATCGCGCGCTTATCGCGCAGCTTATCGATGACGTCGGAGAGAACCGTATCGGTATACAGCACCGAGTTATCAAAGGCGTTAATCAGCTGCTCTTTGCTGCACTCTTTATCAATGCTTACGCACTCCGGCGTCCACTTCGCAAAGCTGCGCGGATAGCGCTGCACGTAAGAGAAGTGCGAGCCTTTGGTATGCAGAATCACCAGGTGCTTGCCCTTTGGATGCTCGTCGATAGAACGCTTCATCTCTTCAACCAGCAGCATGTCGTCCACCTGCTTGCCGCTGTTGCGCGGCTCGGCGGCGATCTGCTCGCGGTAGGAGAAGTTATCCGCCATGGTGTTGCTGTAGAACCAGACCTCACTTTGCATGGCGTACAGGCTGGAAGAGAAGCCCAGCTGCTTAAGCACCGCAAAGACGTTCTGCTCTTTCAGGGTACGCTGTGGATTATCCTCCGCGCCGCCTTCACGCACGAACATGCAGCGCAGCGAGAGCTTGGTGGCGGTATCGCAAGACTCGCCGCGGAAGGCGACCAGGTTTTTCTCCTGGGCCAGCTTCGGCGTGGTATCGCGGTCATAGCCCAGAATCCCCATGTGATCCCAACGCGTGGTTTCGCCAATGACGAACACCACGTAGGTATCATCAATGTCTTTTGGCGCCACGTAGGTAAATTTCTTCACCGGGTTCATCAGCGAACCGTTATCGCTGGATTCATCCACCTGGGCCCAGGCGAACAGGCCGAGCGCGGAAATCCAGTTTGACGGCAGGTAGGAGTTCGCTACCACGCCGCCGTAGCTTGGCATATCTACCGTCGAGCGTTTTTCGAGACGGTTTTGCTGCTTATCAAGATAACGCAGCGGCGCCCAGACCATCAGGCCGGCCAGCAGCACAATCGCCACGCTTTTCACGCGGTGGCCGCGGGTTTTTAGCTGTTTGAGCAGCGTGTAGCGGCAGGTATTGCTCCAGATAAGCACCAGCGGAATCGCGCTGACCAGCACCATCCATAAAATAAAGTGGTAGCCAACGATCTCTTTCGACAGGTCGATATCGGTGGTCATCACCGAAGCGATAATGCCGTAGCCGATGACGACGTTAAGGAAAGTCATGTAGTAGCTGGCGCCGACGGAGCACAGCACGATAAAGGTGGTGAGGATTCGCCAGACCAGACGCCCGAACAGCGAAAGCACACGCAGCAGGAAGAAAGTGACCAGCACCGTAGCGCATACCTCCGCCACGGCGGCAAACGCTTTCCATGCGTTAAAGTCATGCGCTAATCCATCAAAGCGGTGATAAAAAACCGAGATATTCAAAAACAGGCCGATGTATACCGCTAACAGAAAACATAACTTCTGCTGGGTCATCGATTTAATGTAATTCATTCAGGGTGTCCTGGCGCAAAAAGAAAACGTATAAAACGTTACTCAGACCTTTAAAGCTTGAGGGAGTTCTGAGAAAGAAAGCGTTGCAAGGGAATCGGGATGATTCTCAGGCCATGTTTCACAGGAATGGCGCGGGCTAGTAGAGCACAGAGGCAAAAAAAAGTATCGATCAAAAACATTATTTTTGCGTTTATTTAAAGAATCCGGGCAAAAGTAGCACGATTAAATAAACAGCAGTTTTGCTGGTTCAGCGGCCGGGCCGCGCAACAAAAAATAGACAGCAGAATAAAGTTATGGGAAATACTGGATCTGCACAAAGCGTCAACGGAGGCTTCCCCCATGCAGTCTTTAGAAGAGCGCGCCCGTCGTTATGCCACCAGGGCGCACGCCGCCTGCGAACAGCGCCGCAAATACACTTCAGAACCCTATATCGTGCATCCGGCCGCCGTCGTGGAGCTGGTACGCAGCGTCTGTGACGCGGAAGAAGTGCTGGCCGCCGCCTGGCTGCACGATACCGTAGAGGACACCGACACCACCATTATTGATATCGAACAGCGCTTCGGCCCGGAGGTGGCGGGGCTGGTAGCGATGCTGACCAATCCAGAGCAGCTGCCCGGCATCAATCGCGCCCATCGCAAACGCGCGCATTTTCTGCATACCGCCCAGGCCAGCCCGGACGCGCAGACCATTAAGCTTGCGGATATCATTGATAATACCCGCGAGATTTTGCGCTACGACCCGCATTTCGCCCGCGTCTATTTAATCGAAAAGAAGCTGCAGCTGGCGGGGCTGGAACGGGGAGATACAAGGTTAAAACAGCAGGCGGAAGGCATCATCGAACGGGGAATCGCGCAATTAATGATGCCGCCGTATAACGTTCCGGCGGCATGGTTTACGCAGCTGATGGCACGCTATCAGGCGTGAGCATGTTCACCCTGCAGCGCTTCACGCGCCGGCTGGCGAATCGTCGTCGACAGGGCCAGCGATAAAATCAGCAGGGCGAAGATGACGCAGAAAGTGACGTAGAAGCCGCCGAACAGCGAGGCGATAATCGAACCGCAGATGCTGCCGATGCCGAAGCCCAGATAAATCACCCCGTAGTTTTTAGTCAGGTTGTTCAGGCCGAAGAACTCGCTTACCAAAGACGGATAAACGGTGATGGTGCCGCCGAAGTTAAAGGCCACGCAGGCGATCGCCGCAAAGAATGTCGCTTCGTTAAGCGGCGCGAACAGCAGGGCAGCCATGCCGACCAGGGAAATCACCTGGCCGAGCGTAATCACCCGGATGCGGGCAATTTTGTCAGACAGAATGCCCAGCACCAGACGGCCGCTCAGGTTAGCAATCGCTATTACCGTGACCGCGTTCGCCGCGGATTCCGCGGTCAGGTGCACCATGCCCTGGGCAATATCTTTCGCCACGCCGATCACGTACAGGCCGCTCATGCAGGCGGTCAGGAACATCACCGCCAGCATCCAGTACTGCGGTTTGCGCATCGATTCCGCCAGCGTGTAGTCTTTCTCGGTCACGCCGTTAACGGTTTGCGCTTCGTGTACCGGCGCGTCTTTCATCAGGGAAGCGCCGAAAAGAATCATCACCATCGCCAGCGCGCCCCAGATCATAAAGGTGTTTTCCAGGCCGTAGGACGCCAGCAGATGCGTATCGATATATTTAAAGCCGAGGCTGCCCAGGCCATAGGAGCCAATCGCAAAAGCGGAGATCAGCCCTTTGCGCTCCGGGAACCATTTTACGCAGTTTGAAAGCGTTAACAGGTAGCCCGCGCCGTCGGCCAGGCCAACCAGGACGCCGGCGCTCAGCCACAGCATCATCAGGTTGTTTGAATGGGCGGTCAGGAAGAAGCCCACGCCCAGCAGCACGCCCGCCGCCATGGTGACTTTACGAACGCCGAAGCGCTCCTGCAGCTTGCCGGCAACGGAGGAGGAGATGGCAAGGCCGAGGCTTAATAAGCCAAAGGAGAACGCCACCTGGCTGAGCGGCTCGTTGAGCTTTTCGGAAAGCGCGCTGTTAAACAGGCTCCAGGTATAAACGGAACCCAGGGCGAACTGGGTAATAATCGTCCCGATAAGGGTTAACCAACGCGTGCGGTTGTACTGGGCAGTATTCATGGCAGATGTCCTGCAAAGCTGAGGGAAGTTATCTGCCGCTTAAGATAGCGAAGCGCATTTTATTCCAGGAGAAAAAGGCATGAAGTGCGCCGAAGACGGAATGAAATGCATCCGGGCGGGAATGAACGGCCTGGCCCGGAATTTTTTGAGAAGTTTGTGAGTAACCACTATCAATACAATCAGCGCCACGCCTGTATATAAAATGTTAAAACATACTGTGACGAGGTTAACACAATGAGCATTTTGTTACGCCGCGGCGCGCCTTGCCGTTGCGCCCGGCAGGGATGATTAAAAGCGCGCGCTTACGCCAAGGTTATACATATAAGCTTCGCCGGTAGAGACGCCTTCGGCCTGCGACATAGAAGCGAAAGCCGCCACATTTTTGCCGATGGGCATATCGGCGCCCACCGTCACGTCCATCCAGCTGGTATCCTGCACGCTCGCGGCATAGGTGCGCGAGCCGCTCTGGGCTTTCCAGAGATTATCGCCGTACTGGTGGTTATAGCTCACCTGCGCCCACGGCCGAATGTATCCCAGCGAAGAATCCAGCCGCCAGCCCACGGTAGAAACGCTGGCATGCCAGAGCTGGTCGTTAAAGCGCGACGCCACCACGCTATCGCCGTATTCGTTATAGATTCCCGTAGAGCTGCCGTCCCAGCTATATTCCGCGGTTGGGCCGGTGGTAATATTCCCCGGCAGCGGAAAGGTCCAGCCGATGCCGAGCCGCGAGTTGTCGGGGCTGATGCCGTCATTTCCGACGGAATAGTTAAGCCCTTCCAGGCTTTGCGGAACCATAGAGGAATGAATGCGTTCGGCAAGAATGTCGTTATAGCTTGGCGCGTGCTCGCTATCCCAGGTATAACGATCCCGGGCGTCGCCCGTTGATTCTTCGGCCACATATTCTTGCTGCCACGCAAACGCATGCGTGGCGTGGAGCAGGCAACAGGATGTCAGCGCCGTGATAAGCGTGACACGACGACCACTGCGTATAGCATTTTTTATCATCAAAAAGACTCCAGAAAAGAGCCAAATCCGGCGATATTTTTTTGTGTTTTTGACGGGCTTGCGGATCACCCTGAATTAACTATTGTCTCTTTATCAGACACGTCAAGTTGACAGGCATTTATTTCATCAGAGGGAACAGGCTATGCAGCGTTGCGGATGGGTTACCCAGGACCCGCTCTATCTTGAATATCACGACAGGGAGTGGGGCGTGCCGGTCACCGACGGGAGGAAACTTTTTGAGATGATCTGCCTTGAAGGACAGCAGGCCGGCCTTTCGTGGATAACCGTGCTGAAAAAACGCGACAACTATCGCCGCTGCTTTAAAGATTTTGATCCCCAGGCCGTCGCCCTGTTCCAGCCGGAAGATGTCGACATCCTGATGCAGGATGCGGGCATTATCCGCCATCGCGGCAAAATCGAGGCCATTATTAATAACGCCAGAGCCTACCTGGCGATAGAGGCGAGCGGCGAAAAATTTCCGGAATTTGTCTGGTCGTTTGTGAATAACGAACCAAAGGTAACCGCCGCCGCCACCCTCGCAGAGGTTGCCGCCACGACGCCCGCCTCCGACGCGCTGTCTAAGGCGCTTAAAAAACGCGGCTTTAAGTTTGTCGGCTCAACGATCTGCTATTCGTTTATGCAGGCCCTGCGGGCTGGTCAACGACCACGTCACCACCTGTTTTTGCCATCCCGATAACCTCAAATGATTCGCCTCCTGCACGCCGGCGAAATGGATGCGCTTATTGAGCTGTGGCTTGCCAGCACCATAGCCGCCCATCCTTTTATCGCCCAAAGCTACTGGCGGGAAAGCGAATCCATCGTGCGCAACGTGTATATCCCGCAGTCGCACACCTGGGTTTATGTGCTGCAGGATAAAATCGTCGGCTTTATCAGCATCCTGGATGCACGCTTTATCGGCGCGCTGTTTTTGGCCGAGGCCTTTACCGGCAAAGGCATCGGCCGCGCGTTGATAAACCATGTGCAAACGCGCTATCCGGAACTGAGCCTTGAGGTGTATCAGAAAAACCAGCGGGCGGTGCATTTCTACCATCAACAGGGCTTTCGTATTGAAGAAAGCGCCTGGCAGGAAGAGACGCGCCACCCAACCTGGATTATGAGCTGGCGGGCGGATCGAACGCCGTAACCGCGGGAGCCGGGCCGTCATATTTTTCGGCCCACACCAGCGAGGAGTTTGCCGCGCAGCCGTTCGCCAGACGCGAAGTGGGAATATCCAGCGTCAGCACGTTCACCGCGCCGTTTTTGCACAGCCTGTCGTCGTCTAAATCCGGCCACGCGCCTTCGTGAATACACACCACGCCGGGCTTAATGCCTTCGGTAACCTGCGCCCCCACCAGCACCTGGCCGCGCTTATTCCAGACGCGCACTAAATCGCCATCTCTGATGCCGCGCGCGGCGGCATCCTGAGGATGCAGCGTCAGGGGTTCACGCCCGGCCACGGCGTATTTATCACGCAGCGCTGAATAGTTGAGCTGGCTGTGCAGCCGGTGGGCCGGATGCGCCGAAAGCAGCTGCAGCTGATCTTTTTCCGCGTTGCCTTGCCATTCATCCGGCGCAAGCCAGGTGGGATGCGGCGGACAGTCCTCATAGCCGAACGCCGCGATGCGCTCTGAGTAAATTTCAATTTTTCCGCTCGGGGTCTTTAACGGATGCGCCTGGGGATCCGCGCGGAAATCGCTGAAGCGGACAAAACCGTTATTTTTCTCGCTTTCCGGCATTTCTATCAGCCGGTTAGCTTCCCAGAACTCGCTGAAGTCGGGCAGCGTCACCTGCTGGGCCGCCCCGCGGCTGCGGGCTATTTCGTAGAAGGTTTCCAGCCACTGCAGCTCGCTTTTCTCTTCCGTAAAACGCGCCGCGCCGCCCGGCTCCCAAAGCTCGCTCAGATCGGCAAAGATATCAAAATCGTTGCGCGCTTCGCCCTGCGGGGCGACCACCTGCTTCATCGGCACCAGGTGCTGGTTGCTGTAATCGCCGGTCATGGTCATATCATTGCGTTCAAACGAGGTGGTAATGGGCAGCACGATATCGGCATGCTTCGCCGCCGCCGTCCAGAAGCACTCGGAAATGATCGTCAGCTCCGGCTTTTGCCACGCCGTTATCAGGCGATTGGTGTCCTGATGATGGGTGAAATTGCCGCCGCCCGCCCACCACAGCATGCGGATATCCGGGAAGGTTTTCTCCATTCCGTTGTGCTGGTAGCCAGCGCCGGGGTTTTCCAGCGCTTCGACGATACGGGCGACGGGAATTTTTTCTACCGCATCCGTACCGCCGGCCACGGTGCCCTGCAGCGAACCGAGCACCGCCGCGCGTCGGCCAGGATTGCCGCCGTTGGCGAAATGGTAAGAAAGGCCAAAGCCGCCGCCCGGCGTGCCTATCTGTCCGAGCATGGCCGCAAGCGTCACCAGCATCCAGTGCTTCTGCTCGCCGTACTGCTGGCGCTGCATGCCCCAGCCCGACATCAGCATGGTGCGGTTGCTGCTAAACAGCTGCGCCAGATATTCGATGGTTTGCACCGGCACGCCGCAAATATTCGCCGCCCATTCGGCGTTTTTCGGCTGGGCCGTCGCTCTCGCCTTTCAGATAGGCGATAAACTTCTCGTAGCCGTAAGTACAGCGGGCCAGGAATTCCGTGTCGTCCCAGCCGTGTCTGACCAGCGTATGGGCGATCCCCAGCATCAGGGCTACGTCGGTGCCCATGTCAGGGGCGATCCACTGGGCGCGATCGCCGAAGAAATCCACCGTTTCCGATCGCATCGGATCGATGGCGATCACCGTTTTACCGCTGTTTTTCAGCCGTTCGAAATACTTCACGCCCTGCTCGTCGCTGGCGTTCCATGCAATCTTGAGGGTGTTCAGCGGGTTCGCGCTCCACAGCACCACCACGTCGCTGTGTTCCAGCACCAGAGGCCAGCTGGTTTGCTGCTGATAAACTTCGTTTGAGCCCACGACGTACGGCATGATCACCTGCGCAGCGCCGGTAGAATAGTCTCCCAGATGGCCGGTGTAGCCGCCGGCGAGGCTCATATAGCGCTGCAGCAGCGTGGCGGCCTTGTGCAGCACGCCGTTAGAACGCCAGCCGTAGGAGCCGGCAAAAATTGACGCGGCGCCGTAGGTATTACGGATACGCTGATGCTGCTGGTGAATCAGCTTCAGGGCTTCATCCCAGCTGATGCGCACAAACTCATCCTTGCCGCGCACGCCCTGCGGCGCATCGGGCGACGCCAGAAAGCCCCTGCGCGCCATCGGATATTCCACACGCGCTTTGCTGTGAACCTGATCCGGAACGGCCTGCTGGAGTGAGTTTTCGTGCCCGGTATGCAGCGCGCCGCGGGAGGCGAGCACGCGCTCGCCGTCAGTCTCAACCACCATCGGACCCCAGTGGGCGGCGGTTAAGACTTTTTTCGTTGTCGGGGATGTGTTAGCCAATCAGGACTCCGGTGTTTGCAGATGGCGGCCTGTGGCCACTCAATATTGTTTACAAATTCAGACGACTCTGTGGAATTTTCATCATATTCACCCGGCATAATCAATCACCGCAGTTCCGTGCGGCACAGATTAATAATTCACAAAGGAAATGAGATGAAAAATCGCGTTATGATTGCCGCCCTGGTTTGCGGCACGTTAGCAGTTTCTGGCTGTACGACCAACCCCTACACAGGCGAAAGAGAAGCAGGTAAATCCGGAATCGGCGCAGGCGTTGGCTCGCTGGTGGGCGCGGGCGTAGGCGTACTTTCCTCATCGAAAAAAGATCGCGGCAAAGGCGCGCTGATTGGCGCGGCGGCCGGCGCAGCCCTGGGCGGCGGCGTAGGGTATTACATGGACGTGCAGGAAGCGAAGCTGCGCGACAAAATGCAGGGAACGGGCGTAAGCGTGACGCGAAATGGCGATAACATCGTGCTTAATATGCCGAACAACGTCACCTTCGACAGCAGCAGCGCCACCCTGAAACCAGCGGGCGCCAATACATTAACCGGAGTGGCGATGGTGCTAAAAGAGTATCCGAAAACCGCGGTTAACGTGGTGGGCTACACCGACAGCACCGGCAGCAACGATCTGAACATGAAGCTTTCTCAGCAGCGTGCGGACGGCGTAGGCAGCGCGCTGATCTCCCAGGGCGTGGATGCCAGCCGTATTCGTACCACCGGCGCAGGGCCGGCGAACCCAATCGCCAGCAACAGCACCGCCGAAGGCAAAGCGCAGAACCGCCGCGTAGAAATTACGTTAAGCCCTCTGTCCTAAGCCCTGTGGCGGATGACGCTGCACTTATCCGTCCTGCGCATCCCGATGCCAGGGTGGATAAGCGTTAGCGCCATTCGCCAACGGCTGACAAAATTTATGTTACTCTCCGCAAAGCTACCCCCTCCAGGAGACGGACATGAACGGCAAGGTTGCACGCCCGACGATAAGCGACGTCGCGAAAGCGGCGAAAACCGGTAAAACCAGCGTTTCCCGCTATCTTAACGGCGAGCAGAATTTGCTGTCCGACGACCTGCGCCGACGTATTGAAACGGCCATCGCCGATCTGGATTACCGCCCAAGCCAGATGGCCCGCGGCCTGAAACGCGGGCGCACCCGCCTGATTGGCCTGATCATCGCCGACATCACCAACCCCTACTCCGTCGACGTGCTAAGCGGTATCGAAGCCGCGTGTCGGGAAAAGGGTTTTACGCCGCTGGTCTGTAATACCAACAACGAAGTGAACCAGGAGCTGCACTACCTCGATTTGCTGCACAGCTATCAGGTGGAAGGCATCGTGGTCAACGCCGTGGGCATGCGCGAGGAAGGGTTAAACCGCCTGCAGCAGTCGGCGCTGCCGATGGTGCTTATCGACCGTAAAATCCCCGATTTCGCCTGCGACGTCGTGGGGCTGGATAATATTCAGGCCGCCACTACCGCAACCGCCCACCTTATCGAGCAGGGTTTTGAGGCGCTTTTGTTCCTGAGCGAGCCGCTGGGCATGGTTAACACCCGTCGCGAACGCCTGCGCGCCTTTCGTAATACGACCGAACGCTATCCCGGCATCGTGGCGGAAAACGCCGAAATCCCTCTGCACGAAGCGGACTCGCTGGACAACGCCCTGCGCCAGTTCCACACGCGCCACCGCGGGATGCGCAAAGCGGTGATTTCCGCCAACGGCGCCCTCACCCTGCAGGTCGCGCGATCCATGCGCCGTATCGGCCTGCACTGGGGTAGCGATATCGGCCTGCTGGGCTTCGACGAGCTCGAATGGGCGGAGCTTGCGGGCGTGGGCATCACCACCCTGAAACAGCCGACCTGGCAGATAGGCTATGCCGCGCTCGAACAGGTGGTAAAGCGTATTGAAGGCGGCGCTGAGGGCGTGCTTGAACAGGTCTTTTCCGGCGAATTGATAGTGCGCGGATCCACCGCCCGCTAAAAATTATCTTCGTGATAGCGATCATAAATTCAGCATGCCCGGCTTCTCTTTGGAACCGGTTCCACCTAGCGTAATAGTGAAGTTAGTTCGCTTTTACCGTGATGGAGCTTTTCATGTCGCGAAAAATTATTGTCGTCACCGCAGCCTACGGCCATGACCGCATCGTCTCGCTCGGCGGCCAGCAGGCGCTGTTGCCCATTATCGCCAACGCAGGCGCTGACGGCGTAGAGATCCGCCGCGAGCTGCTCAGCAATACCCAGCTCGATTCCCTGCCGGCGCTGGCGAGGCAGATTGCGGACCATAAGCTGCAGGCCTGCTATTCCGCGCCGGAGCCGCTGTTCTGCGAAGACGGCAAGCTCAATCCCCTGATCCCTTCGCTGCTGCTCGAAGCCCACCAGCTGAATGCGGACTGGCTGAAGCTTTCGCTCGGCAATTTTCGCAGCAGCCAGCAGTTCCCGTTATTACAGCAGTGGCTGGCGCAAAACGACGTCGCGCTGGTGGTGGAAAACGATCAGACCGCCTGCGGCAAGCTCGCGCCCATGCAGCGTTTCCAGGCCGCCTGCAGCGTGCTGAACCTGCCGGTGACGCTAACCTTTGATATGGCCAACTGGCTGTGGGTCGACGACTCGCCCGAAGCCGCGGCCCGCGCGCTGGCGCCTTCCGTTAGCTACATCCACGTGAAGGCTGCGATTCCACACCATTATCACTACCGCGCCATTGCGCTGGACGACGCCGAGCCGCGCTGGCTGGAACTGCTCAACAATCTGCCAGGCGACGCGCCGCGCGGCATAGAGTTCCCGCTTGAAGGCCGCGACCTGACCGCCGTTACCCGCCATTACGTTAACCTGCTACGCGAGGAGTAAGCGATGCTTAACCAGCTGGACGTCATCACCATCGGTGAAGCGATGGCAATGTTTGTGGCAAGCGAAACCGGTGATTTGGCCGCGGCCGAACGGTTCGTAAAACGCGTGGCGGGCGCTGAGCTGAACGTCGCCACCGGCCTCGCGCGCCTGGGCCTGAAGGTGGGCTGGGTGAGCCGCGTGGGCAACGATTCATTTGGCCGCTACGTGCTGCAACAGCTTGAGAAAGAACAGATCGACAGCCGCGGCGTCACCACCGACGAGCGCTATGCGACCGGCTTTCAGCTTAAATCGAAAGTTGAGGATGGAACCGATCCCATCGTGGAGTATTTCCGCAAAGGCTCGGCGGCCCAGCCACCTCGGGGTGGAAGATTTTAACGAAGATTACTTTTTCAGCGCGCGCCACCTGCATTTGAGCGGCGTGGCGGCAGCGCTTTCCGCAACGTCGCTTGAGCTGCTGAACCACACCGCGCAGGCGATGAAGGCGAAAGGGAAAACCATCTCCTTTGACCCGAATCTGCGCCCCGTGCTGTGGAAAAGCGAAGCCGAGATGGTTAAGCA
Organism: Dryocola mayonis; assembly: GCF_051307045.1. Taxonomy (NCBI): domain Bacteria; kingdom Pseudomonadati; phylum Pseudomonadota; class Gammaproteobacteria; order Enterobacterales; family Enterobacteriaceae; genus Dryocola; species Dryocola mayonis. Next base: position 118,950 of record NZ_CP150452.1, on the reverse strand, counting down.
GTTAAACCAGCTGGCCTTCCAGGCGGACTGGGTACTGCCGGGCGTAAAAGAAGGCATCATCCTTACCGGGCAAAACACCCCGGAGGGGATCGCCGATTTCTATCTTCATCAGGGAGTTAAAACCGTAGTGCTGAAAACCGGCGCTGACGGCGCCTGGTTCAAAACCGCCAGCGGCGAAAAAGGCGCGGTGGCGGCCGTAAAAGTGGAGAACGTGGTGGATACCGTAGGCGCCGGAGACGGCTTTGCGGTCGGGGTGATAAGCGCCCTGCTGGAAGGGAAGTCCTTACAACATGCGGTAAGCCGGGGTAATAAAATCGGCTCGCTGGCGATACAGGTCATCGGCGATAGCGAAGGGTTGCCAACCCGAGCTGCGCTGGGCGAATAAATTAAGACCGCATCGGCTGTACCCTACATTCAGCACGATGCGCTTCTCCTCAACATAGAGGCCAGCCTTATGAAAACCAATACAATCGCGCCAAAACGTTGGTGGTATATCATGCCTATCGTGTTTATCACGTACAGCCTGGCCTACCTCGACCGCGCCAACTTTAGTTTTGCCTCCGCCGCCGGCATCAATGACGACCTCGGCATCACCAAGGGCATTTCGTCCCTGCTGGGCGCCCTGTTCTTCCTCGGCTATTTCTTCTTCCAGATCCCGGGCGCCATGTACGCCGAGCGCCGCAGCGTGCGCAAGCTTATCTTCGTCTGCCTGATTCTATGGGGCGGCTGCGCATCCCTTACCGGGATGGTCAGCAATATTCCGGCCCTGGCGGCCATCCGCTTCGTGCTCGGCGTGGTTGAAGCGGCGGTAATGCCGGCGATGCTGATTTACATCAGCAACTGGTTTACCAAATCCGAACGCTCGCGCGCCAATACCTTCCTGATCCTCGGCAACCCGGTCACCGTGCTGTGGATGTCGGTGGTTTCCGGCTATCTGATTCAGGCCTTCGGCTGGCGCGAAATGTTTATCTTTGAGGGCATTCCGGCGGTTATCTGGGCCTTTGCCTGGTGGGTGCTGGTAAAAGATAAGCCCGCCCAGGTCGGCTGGCTGTCCGACGCCGAAAAAGCCGCCCTGCAGGCGCAGCTTGAGAAAGAGCAGGCGGGCATTAAGGCCGTGCGCAACTACGGCGAGGCGTTCCGCTCCCGCAACGTGGTGCTGCTGTGCATGCAGTATTTCTGCTGGAGCATCGGCGTGTACGGTTTCGTGCTGTGGCTGCCGTCAATCATTCGTGGCGCCGGCGCCGCCGGTATGGGCATGGTGGAAGTGGGCTGGCTGTCATCCGTTCCTTATCTGGCGGCCACCATCGCGATGATTGCCGTTTCCTGGGCGTCGGACAAAATGCAAAACCGTAAGCTGTTCGTCTGGCCGCTGCTGCTGATTGGCGCGCTGGCGTTCCTCGGCTCCTGGCTGGTTGGCGCCAACCACTTCTGGGTTTCTTATACGCTGTTAGTGATTGCCGGCGCCGCTATGTACGCCCCTTACGGACCCTTCTTCGCCATCATTCCGGAGATGCTGCCAAGAAACGTGGCCGGCGGCGCGATGGCGCTGATCAACAGCATGGGCGCGCTGGGCTCCTTTGTCGGCTCCTGGTTTGTAGGCTATCTGAACGGGGTGACCGGCAGCCCTGCCGCTTCCTACATTTTTATGGGGGTGGCGCTGCTCGCCTCCGTGTGGCTAACTTTGATAGTGAAACCGGCAACCAACCAGCAGCTGCCGGTGGGTGCCCGCCACGCCTGACTTTGACCGGGCGGCGTCGCCGCCCGGTATGTGCTTAATTCCATTAGGGAGAACACCATGAAGCCGTCCGTCATCCTCTACAAAAAGTTACCTGACGACCTGCTTGCCCGCCTCGAAAGCCATTTTAACGTCACCCAGCTCAACGACTTAAGCCCGGAAACCGTCAAGCAGAACGCGGAAGCTTTTGCCAACGCGCAGGGGATTTTGGGATCCAGCGAGAAAGTCGATAAGGCGTTTTTAGCGCACACGCCAAAGCTGCGCGCCGCTTCGACCGTTTCTGTCGGCTACGATAACTTTGATGTCGAGGCGCTGACCGCTCGCGGCATCGCGCTGATGCACACGCCGACGGTGCTTACGGAAACCGTCGCCGACACCATGATGACGCTGGTGCTGGCCACCGCCCGCCGCGCGACGGAGGTAGCCGAGCGGGTGAAAGCGGGCGAATGGCAGGGCAGCATCGGCCCGGACTGGTTTGGCATCGACGTGCATCACAAAACCCTGGGCATTCTGGGCATGGGCCGCATCGGGCTGGCGCTGGCGCAACGCGCGCACTTCGGCTTTAGCATGCCGATTCTGTACAACGCGCGCCGCCATCACAAAGAAGCGGAGGAGCGCTTTGACGCGCGCTATTGCGACCTGGATACGCTGCTGGCGGAATCCGACTTCGTCTGTATTTCCCTGCCGCTGACCGAAGAAACGCACCATATGATCGGCGCCGAACAGCTGGCCAAAATGAAGCCGTCAGCCATTCTGATTAACGCAGGGCGCGGCCCGGTCGTTGATGAAAAAGCCCTGATTCAGGCGCTGCAGGACGGCACCATTCATGCCGCAGGCCTGGACGTGTTCGAACAGGAACCGCTGCCGGCCGGCTCTCCGCTGCTGGCGATGCCAAACGTCGTCGCCCTGCCGCATATCGGCTCCGCCACGCACGAAACGCGTTACAACATGGCGGCCTGCGCGGTGGACAACCTGATTGCCGCGCTGACGGGCGAAGTGAAAGAGAACTGCGTGAATCCGCAGGTATTGCAGTAAATGCCTGGGCCGGCGGGAAACCCCGCCGGCTGAACCTTTCATTTATTGTTAATAATTGTTTTCGAAGGATATTCCTGGCGCGCATGCAGAACGCTAAGCACGGTAATATTTGTTGCGCTTATTCGGTAAACGATCAGGTAGTTTGGGTGAGCGACAATTTCTCTTGTTCCTGCAACTCTTCCGGGACGGAAAAGATAAGGATGTTCTGCGACGGGTAAAATAGCTTCTTCTATAACTTTCTTAATACGGCGGGCGGCAAAAGGATTTTCGTTAGCGATAAACGAGATAATACTTGTCATATCGCTCCTTGCGGACTGATTCCATATTATCGGTAACATGTTACCCCTGCTTATTCATCCGTGATTCTGCAGCGGCGATAATGGCGTCCATTTCCGCCATAAGCTGGTCGTGAGGTATACCGTCACGAGGATCGTCAAGAGCCGCTTTTACCTTAGCCCTGAACCAACGATCGTAGCTAGCTGCCTGTTCCTCAGTTTCAAATTCTGAAACGATGGGGGAAAGTAATGCGCCCATTAGCCCGGCTCCTTTTTGCTTATGTTTTAAACAGTATAACCTTTTCTATTTAGCTGTCAGTAACCGTTTAAGACACAGGATTTAAGGACGGATAAGCGCATCCGCCCTATAAAGGAAGAAAATTAAAACTCGGTCTTAGAAAAACCGGTGACTTCTTCAAGATCCATTTCACGGCCCAGCGCCGTCATTGGGTGTACCACCACCAGGCCACGCACGGCTTTCTTCAGCTTGCCCATATCCGCCTGCTCTTTCTTAGTGATTGGACGCTTAAACGGTAGCGCCATCAGCTTTTGCGCTTCTTTGCTGAGCTTCTGGTTGCGTACCGCCTGCAGACGGGCGATTTCAATCTCAAGCTTCGCCTTCTCTTTTTCCAGCTCGGCGTATTTTTCCGCTTCGTTGATCAGATGCAGCTCGGGCATCTGGTGGCGGATGGCGTCCAGGCGATCGCTAAGACGTTTAATTTCTGCTTTTTCGATTTCTTTCATTTTTGCTTAACCGTGAATAAATTACTTTGCGGCAAGGATACACCATTCGGCGTAAGAGGGCGAAAAGGGTCTGCGGGCGAGGTTACTTCTGAAAGGCTTTTTTTAAGCCGATCCTTGAGATCAGCTCGGTCAGGGAAAGCACCATCGTTGAACGAACGATTTGCTGGTAGCGCTGGCGCTGCATGGCCTGCAGCTCCGGGTCGCCGCCGTCGACAATCATCGGCGCAGGCGGGAAAGCGGCCACGCAGTGCAGCTCGCCAAAGGGCCCGAGAATTTCATCGTCGGTAAAATTATACTCGTTGCCGTCGTGGTTTAGCTCTTCGCGCAGCGCCATCAGCAGTTCACAATCTTCGTACTCGGCGCGATTGAGCACCCCCAGCCCGTAGATAAGCTTCATGCGCACCGAGAGATCGCCCAAAGGACCATCGCCGTCCAGCAGCGGCTCAACGGCATATTTCACCGCGTAATCGTCTTTACGAAATACCTGCAGCACCAGAATGTTCACCGCTTCGGTGAGTAACTCGACGGCGGCAATCAGCAGGCTTCGCACGGTTTTGCCGGCATTCAGACGCTCAAGCACCCGGTTTTCAAAGGCCTGTGTTTCTTCCATCTTTGCCTGCATCACTGAATTTTAGTGTTGGACGCGGCATGACCGCGTCCGTTCTCCATTACGCTTTTGCGTTATAAGCCTTCACCGCCTGCGCGACGACGTCGCTGTTGGCATCAAGGCCGGACACCTGGGCAAGCGTCGCCTGCGGGCCTTTTTCCGCCAGCAGGGCAACCAGTTCCTGCGCCTGCGGATCCTGCTCGCTGCGGTAATGCATGGCGGCGGCGATCCCTTCCACCAGGTTTGCGTGCGGCAGGCCGTATTCGAGGGTGCCGAGCAGCGGTTTAATCAGGCGGTCGCCCGCGCTTAATTTACGCAGCGGCTGACGGCCAACGCGTTCCACATCATCTTTCAGATACGGGTTTTCGAAGCGGCCGAGGATTTTCTGGATGTAGGCCGCATGCTTATCGGCATCGAAGCCGTAGCGTTTGATCAGCACGGCGCCGCTTTCGTCCATTGCCCCTTTCACCACGGCGCGGATTTTTTCATCCAGAATCGCATCGCGAATGGTCTGGTGGCCGGCCAGCTGGCCGAGGTAGGCGGTTATAGCATGCCCGGTATTGAGCGTGAAGAGTTTACGTTCGACAAACGCCATCAGATTGTCTGTCAGCTCCATGCCGGCGATTTCCGGCAGCTCGCCTTTAAACTGGGTTTTATCGACGATCCATTCGCTGAAGGTTTCAACGGTGACTTCCAGCGGGTCGTTGGTGGCGGAGGCCGACGGCGGAACGATACGGTCGACGGCCGAGTCCACGAAGCCGACGTGCTGCTCAACCCAGGCCTGATCGTCCTGCGAGAGCGCTTTCATCACGTGGGCCTTTAACTGCGAGGTGCCGCGCACCATGTTTTCACAGGCGATGATATTGAGCGGCCTGTCGTTGCCGTTTGCGCGGCGCAGCACCAGGCCTTTTGCCACGGACGGCGCGATACGCTCCAGCACGACCGGCCCTACGGCGGTGGTCACCAAATCCACTTCGGCAATCAGGCTGATAACCTCGTCGCCGATGCTGCTGACGGCATTCACGTTGGAGACGGTATCAACCTGCTCTTTTTCGCCAACCACGTGCACCTGATAGCTGTGGCGCGCGTTCAGCGCATCCAGCACAACCTGGTTCACGTCGGCAAACGTCAGCTGAATACCTGCGTCCGCCAGCAGCTTGCCGATAAAGCCACGTCCGATATTACCTGCGCCAAAATGCAATGCTTTCATGTCGTTAACCTTCTTAATGATTTCACCCAGGAGGGCTGGGGTGAGGACACGGTATGCTGCGCCCCCTCACCCAAGCCCTCTCCCGTCAGGGAGAGGCTGGTGTTTTGCAGGGTGGATGAACCCACCCTGCAACGTTTCCGTTTATGACTTCTTGCCGGCCAGCAGGTCGAGCACTTCCTGAACGCTGGTGGTGTTCGCCAGGCGTTCAATCACTGAGTCATCGTCCAGCGCGTTGGTCAGGCTGGTGATAACCTGGATGTGCTCGTTATTGCGGGCAGCGATACCGATAACCAGGCGAGCCATATCTTCCGGCTCTTCGCCAAAGTGCACGCCCGCCGGGTACTGGCAGAAGACGATGCCGGTTTTCAGCACGCGGTCTTTCGCTTCCACGGTGCCGTGCGGAACGGCGATGCCTTCGCCCAGGTAGGTCGGGGTCAGCTTCTCACGTTCAAACATCGCATCGACGTATTCAGGCTGTACGTAGCCGCCTTTTACCAGCTGCTCACCGGCAAAGCGAATCGCCTCTTCTTTGCTGGGCCGCGCTCAGGCCGAGGAAGATATTGTCCGCGCCGAGGCGGAACAAGCCTTCTTCGCTTGGCACAAAGCTGTCTTCCAGGCTGCTCATCACCTTCACTTCTTTCTCGCTCAGGTTCTGGGAAGCCACCAGACGCTCGGTCAGGTTGGAATACAGGCTGCTGTCGAGGAAGTTGGTCAGGGAAATATGCTGCGCCTGCGGCACCTGGCGCATAGCGCGCTCGGTCAGGTCGCGGTGGGTAATCACCAGATCGACGTCGTCCGGCAGGCTGTTGATAGCGCAGTTGGTGACGGAGATGTTTTTCAGGCCCGCGTCGTTCACTTTCTTACGCAGAACGCCTGCGCCCATCGCGCTTGACCCCATACCGGCATCACAGGCTACGATGATTTTACGCACGTGGCTCAGGTCGTTAGACAGGCCCGCGCCAACGGCCAGCGGAGCAGCCGCGCCTTTAGATTCCGCTTTCATCTCGGCCATACGGCGAGCCGCGGCTTCGATATCGTCTTCTTCTTTCACCTTGCTGGTTTTCAGCAGGATTGCAGAAACCACGAAGGAGACCGCCATCGCCGCGACGATTGCCGCGATGTTAGCGAAGTAAGCGCCTTTTGGCGTCATCGCCAGCACCGCCAGGATGGAGCCTGGGGAAGCTGGTGAAACCAGACCGCCGTTCAGGATGGTCAGGGTGAACACGCCGGTCATACCGCCGAGGATAACGGCCAGGATCAGACGTGGGTTCATCAGCACGTACGGGAAGTAAATTTCGTGGATACCGCCCAGGAAGTGGATGATTGCCGCGCCGCCCGCAGACTGCTTAGCGTTGCCACGACCGAAGAACATGTAGGCCAGCAGCACGCCCATGCCCGGACCCGGGTTCGCTTCAATCAGGAAGAAGATTGATTTGCCCAGCTCGTGGGACTGCTGAATGCCCAGCGGCGAGAAGATGCCGTGGTTGATGGCGTTGTTCAGGAAGAGAATTTTCGCCGGTTCTACGAAGATAGAAGCCAGCGGCAGCATGTCATGGACAACCATGAAGTTAACGCCCGCCGCCAGCACCTTGGAGAGCACTTCAACAGCCGGGCCGATCCCCATGAACGCCAGAATCGCCAGGATCATCCCGATGATGCCTGCGGAGAAGTTGTTCACCAGCATTTCAAAGCCGGATTTGATTTTACCGTCTACCCAGATGTCGAAGCGTTTAATCGCCCAGCCGCCCAGAGGACCGGCAATCATCGCGCCGAGGAACATCGGCATATCCGCGCCGACGATAACGCCCATCGTGGTGATAGCGCCAACCACGCCGCCACGGTCACCGCCGATTAAGCGACCACCGGTATAACCGATAAGCAACGGCAGCAGATAGGTGATCATTGGGCCTACCAGCTTCGCCAGCGTCTCATTTGGCAACCATCCGGTGGGAATAAATAACGCTGTGATAATACCCCAGGCAATAAATGCGCCGATGTTAGGCATTACCATATTGCTGAGGAAACGACCAAAGCTTTGCACTCTGATCTTGATATCGGATGACATACGCACACCCCTTGTTGTGTTTACGCGCTGAATAGCAGCCCGAGGTTTATTGTTAACGTGGCGGCAGGAAAGCCTGCCAGATGCTCTAAGTGAGGCGAATCTGGCACTGAATCGTTTAGCTGTCCAGTCGGCGCAACTTAGTGTGATACAGATCACTAATAATTAGGGGATACAGGGCATTACAGCGTGATCTACGTCACAAAAAGGCGGTGTAAAAATAGTACAGTGATAATCTTTTAACCGAAAATGGTGGTTGTTTGTGATTGAAATCACATTTCTTCCTTCCTTGTTTATTATTTATTTGTGACTTGCATCACAAATAATTTTCATCGGAATTTTCCTGGTGTGATCCCGCACACCCTTCGCCGCTTGGCGCCCGTGCTGATGTAGCTTTATTACATCTTTTTGCACGGCTACTTTTTCATCCATCCTGATCCATACTTATCTTTTGTTGGCTAAAAATGGACGACGTAATGAAACTGATCGGTAATTACACCAGCCCGTACGTGCGCAAAATTTCGGTCATCCTGCTGGAAAAAGGCATCACCTTTGAGTTTGTGAACGACAACCCGTGGGTTGCCGAAAGCCACACGCCGCAGTACAACCCGCTGGGCAAAGTCCCGGCGTTAGTCACCGATGAGGGTGAATACTGGTTTGATTCGCCGGTTATTGCGGAATACCTCGAACTTCTTGATATTGCTCCGGCGCTTATCCCGCGTGAGCCGAAAGCCGCCCTGAAGATGCGCCAGACGGAAGCGCTCGCGGACGGCATCATGGACGCGGCGCTTGTATCGGTACGCGAGCAGCAGCGCCCGCCGGCCCAGCAGTCGGAAACGGAGCTGCTGCGCCAGCGTGAAAAAATCAGCCGCGGGTTGGATATGCTTGAGAAGCTCGCCGCCGATAAAACCCTGACCGCCGAGCCGCTGACCGTCGCCGGAATTGCCGTAGCCTGCGCCGTGGGCTATATCAACTTCCGCCGCGTTTCTCCCGGCTGGTGCGTCAATCGCCCGCACCTCATCAAGCTGGTTGAGACGCTTTTCCAGCGTGAAAGCTTTGCCCGCACCGAACCGCCAACGGCATGATCTCCCTCCATGACAGGGGGCTCGCTCCCCCTGTAAACTAAGGCAAAATTTCTCAATCCTACGGCCTGCCATGACCCTTCAACGCACTTTGTACAGCCAGCTGCCGGCAACAGACCGCCTGCTGCGCGACGCATCGTTCAGCCCCCTACTGAATGAATTCGGCCATACCCGCGTGGTCAGTACCCTGCGCGATATGCTTGATAGCGCACGCGAGCATATCCGCGTCCAGGGCGAGCTGCCGCCGTGGAACGACAGCTGGGCCGTGCAGGCCAGACAAAGGCTTGAGGCTGGCCCTGCGCAGCGCCCTGCTGCCCGTTTTTAACCTGACCGGCACCGTGCTGCACACCAATCTGGGCCGCGCCTTGCAGGCTGAGGCCGCCGTGGAAGCGGTCGCGCAGGTTATGCGTTCACCTGTTACCCTGGAATACGATCTGGACGGCGCCGAGCGAGGACACCGCGACCGGGCGCTTGCGGATCTGCTGTGTGAGCTAACCGGAGCGGAAGACGCCTGCATCGTCAACAATAACGCGGCGGCGGTGCTGCTGATGCTGGCTGCCTGTGCGAACGGCGGCGAAGTCATCGTCTCGCGCGGCGAACTGGTGGAAATCGGCGGCGCGTTTCGCATTCCGGACGTTATGCGCCAGGCGGGCTGCCGGCTCGTTGAGGTGGGCACCACTAACCGCACGCACCTGAAAGATTATCGTCAGGCCGCCGCCGGCCCGGATACGGCGCTGCTGATGAAGGTGCATACCAGCAATTATCAGATAGAAGGCTTCACCAAAACGGTGAGCGAAGCCGAGCTGGCAGAGTTAGGTAAAGAGCTGGCTATTCCGGTAATAACCGATTTGGGCAGCGGTTCGCTCATTGATCTCAGCCGGTGGGGGCTGCCGCCGGAGCCTATGCCCGGGCAGCTTATCGCCGCGGGCGTCAGCCTGGTAAGCTTCTCCGGGGATAAGCTGCTCGGCGGCCCGCAGGCGGGCATTATCGTCGGCAAAAAAGAGCTTATCGCCCGCATTCAGAGCCACCCGCTCAAGCGCGCCCTGCGCGCCGACAAAATGACCCTGGCGGCGTTAGAAGCCACGCTGCGCCTGTATCAGCATCCGGAAACCCTGGCCGCAAGGCTGCCGACGCTGCGCCTGTTAACCCGCGATGCGACGGCCATCAGCGACCAGGCCCGGCGCCTGCTGCCCGCCCTGCAGGCACGATTCGCAGAGCGGTTCGAGGTGCGCGTGGAGCCTTGCCTGTCGCAGATTGGCAGCGGTTCGCTGCCGGTCGACAGGCTGCCGAGCGCCGCCGTCACCTTCACGCCAAAAGACGGGCGCGGCGCCACGCTGGGCTTATTGATACAGCACCTGCGCGAACGGCCAAAACCGGTTATCGGCCGCATCAGCGACGGACGGCTGTGGCTGGATTTACGCTGCCTTGAAGATGAGGCGGGCTTTATGGAGATGCTGACCCAATGATTATCGCCACCGCCGGCCATGTGGATCACGGCAAAACGACGCTGCTGCAGGCCCTGACGGGCGTCAATGCGGATCGCCTGCCGGAAGAGAAAAAGCGCGGCATGACTATCGACCTCGGCTACGCCTACTGGCCGCAGCCCGACGGAAGAATCATCGGCTTTATCGACGTGCCGGGGCACGAAAAATTCCTCGCCAATATGCTGGCGGGCGTCGGCGGCATCGATCACGCGCTGCTGGTCGTAGCCTGCGACGACGGCATAATGGCGCAGACTCGCGAGCACCTGGCCATTCTTGAGCTTACCGGCAGGCCGGCGGTTACCGTCGCGCTGACCAAAGCAGACCGCGTCAGCGAAACGCGCATTGAAGAAGTGCGGCAAGCGGTTCAGGGCATGCTCAGGGAAGCAGGATGGCAGGATACGGCCATCTTTGTCACCGCGGCGCTCGCTGAAACGGGCATTGCGGAGCTGCGCGGGCATTTACAGGCGTTGCCGGAGCGCCCGCATCCGCGCCAACATCGTTTTCGCCTGGCCATCGACCGCGCGTTCACCGTGAAAGGCGCAGGCCTGGTGGTGACGGGCACGGCGCTGAGCGGCGAAGTAAAAGTCGGCGATACCCTGTGGTTAACGGGGGTGGATAAGCCGATGCGCGTGCGCGGCCTGCATGCGCAAAATCAGCAAACGGACGCCGCTTTCGCCGGGCAGCGCATCGCCCTGAATATCAGCGGCGACGCGGAAAAAGCGCAGCTTAGCCGCGGCGACTGGCTGCTGGCGGAAAAGCCGCTGCGGCCCGTTGAGCGCGTCATCGTTCAGCTGCAGGCCCAGGCTCCGCTTAGCCAGTGGCAGCCGCTGCATATTCACCACGCCGCAAGCCACGTCACCGGGCGCATATCGCTGCTGGAGGACGACCTGGCCGAGCTGGTGCTGGATATGCCGCTGTGGCTGGCGGAAAACGACAGGCTTGTGCTGCGCGATATCTCCGCGCGCCACACGCTGGCGGGCGCCCGCGCCATTCAGCTTCACGCCCCGCGACGCGGCAAACGGCAGCCGGCCTACCTGTGGTGGCTGCATCAGCTCAAACAAGCCGGGGACGATCGGCAGGCCCTGGAGGCCGCTTTGCAGCGTGGCGCCGTCTCGCTTAGCGCCTTCGCCTGGGCGCGCCAGCTTACCGCCGGCGGCCTTCAGGCGCTGCTGGCCCAGCCGGGCTATATCCAGGCCGGCGACGGTCTGCTGAGCGACGAGGCCGCCGCCCGCTGGCAGCAAAAGCTGATCGATACGCTGGATCGCTACCACCAGCAGCACGACGACCAGCCGGGCCCGGGCCGCGAACGCCTGCGGCGCATGGCGCTGCCGGGCGAAGACGAACCGCTGGTGCTGGCGTTAATTGAGAAAATGCGCCGCGAAGGCAAAATCGTCAGCCGCCAGGGCTGGCTGCATCTGCCCGACCACAATCCCGGCTTCTCGGCCGCGCAGCAGGAGATATGGCAGAAAATCGACGGCCTGTTTGGCGACGACCCCTGGTGGGTGCGCGACCTGGCGGCGGAGATTAAGCAGGATGAGCAGACGGTGCGCCAGCTGCTGCGCTTTGCCGCCCGGCTCGGCCTGGTGACGGCGATCTTAAAAGATCGTTATTACCGCAACGATCGGATTGAGGCGTTTGCCGGTTTGATCCGCGAACTGGATCAAACCCAGGGCGCCACCAGCGCGGCGGATTTCCGCGACAGATTAGGCATCGGCCGCAAGTTAGCGGTGCAAATCCTTGAATATTTTGACCGTACAGGCTTTACCCGCCGTCGCGGCAACGAGCATTTACTGCGGGATAAGGCGCTGTTTCAAAAGGAAAGCGCTTAGGGGAACTGGCGGGCGGCAGCGCGAACCGCCCTGCTGGCCCTGCAATAAGCGTCAGCGCCATGCGACATCTGGCTGCCACCGGCCGCAATCAATCCTTCTGCCTGGCCAGCCAAACCGCGCCCAGCATCCCGGCTTTATTGCCAAGCTTACACGGGCGAATCGGCACCTTGAGCACGTCCCAGAACTTAAACCCTTCAAGGTGGCGCTCCAGCATCGGGTACAGCATCGGCTGCGTGCTTACGCCGCCGCCGAGCAAAATCGCCTGCGGGTCGAACAGCGACACCACGCTGTATATCCCGCGCGCCAGGTATTTCACCCAGTTATCAATCACGCCCTGAATGTGTAAATCCGTCTCGGCGCGGGCAAAAATATCCTGGCCGTGAATTTTTTCGTCCGCCGGAATATTCATCTCGCGGCGGCAGGCGTCCATCAGCCCTTTGGCCGAGGCCAGCTGGTGCATATCTTCGCCGTATTGCCCAACGGGCAGCACGCCGAACTCCCCGGCGCGGTAGTGCGAACCGCGCATCAGCTCGCGGTTGACGATAATGCCGCCGCCGATGCCGGTGCCGATGGTCACGCACACCAGCGAATCATAATCATGGCCGGCGCCCAGCCACATCTCGCCGAGGGCGGCGCAGTTAGCGTCGTTTTCAACGGTGATCGGCAAATCTGTCAGCTCGCCGAACATTTCCAGCAGGTTGCAGCCGTCCAGAAACGTCAGCGATCCGGCCTTAGGGACGCTGCCGGTAATCGGATTGATGTAGCCGGGGAAACTGATGGCGATGCCGGCGATTTCGTTATGCTGCCGGTAGCCGGCCACCACGCTTTGCCAGGAGGACAAAAACAGCTGGCGGTCGTAGTGGGTATCGTATTCTTCAGCTATCAGCACCTCCCCCTCTTCGGTGAACAGACCATGTTTTACATGGGTACCGCCTACATCGAAACTAATAAACAGGCGCATGAGCAATCCTTGTGGCGAAACGGGAAAAAGGTAATCTTCAAGTATGAATCAATTTAGTTAGCCTGCTGGCTGAATACTCCGAATCAAAAAAATTTAATCCGTGAGCCGCGTCGTAAACCCTTCAGGCGCTGGCGGAAAAATCGTCAACGACATCTATCCTTGATAAGCAACCGCGACAAGGAGAACATCATGACAACCAATCCTCCCGATACCCGCATTATCCCCGGCGAATATGGCTTTCCGCTCAGGCTGAAACCACGTTACGACAACTATATCGGCGGCCAGTGGGTGGCGCCGGTAGACGGCCAGTATTACGAGAATCTTACCCCGGTCACCGGACAGCCGCTGTGTGAAATCGCAAGCTCCGGCAAGGGCGATATCGATCTCGCCCTTGACGCCGCCCACGAGGCGAAAGCGGGCTGGGGCGGCATGTCCGTGCAGGAACGCGCGAATATCCTGCTAAAAATCGCCGACCGCATGGAGCAGAACATTGACCTGCTCGCCGCCGCCGAAACCTGGGATAACGGCAAGCCTATCCGTGAAACCACCGCCGCCGACGTGCCGCTGGCCATCGACCACTTCCGCTATTTCGCTTCCTGTATTCGCGCCCAGGAGGGCGGCATCAGCGAAGTTGACGGCGAAACCGTGGCGTACCACTTCCACGAGCCGCTGGGCGTCGTCGCACAAATCATCCCGTGGAACTTCCCGCTGCTGATGGCGAGCTGGAAGATGGCGCCGGCGCTGGCGGCGGGAAACTGCATTGTACTCAAACCCGCGCGCCTGACGCCGCTTTCCGTGCTGTTGCTGATGGAGCTGGTCGGCGATTTACTGCCGCCGGGCGTGATCAACGTGGTGAACGGCGCGGGCGGCGAAATCGGTGAATACCTCGCCACCTCAAAACGCATCGCCAAAGTCGCCTTTACCGGTTCCACCGAAGTGGGCCAGCAAATCATGCAGTACGCGACGCAGAATATTATTCCGGTGACGCTGGAGCTGGGCGGCAAATCCCCGAACATTTTCTTTGCCGACGTGATGGACGAAGAGGACGCCTTCTTCGACAAGGCGCTGGAAGGCTTTGCGCTGTTCGCCTTTAACCAGGGCGAAGTCTGCACCTGCCCGAGCCGCGCGCTGGTGCAGGAATCTATCTATGAACGCTTTATGGAACGCGCCATTCGCCGCGTAGAGTCTATCCGCAGCGGCAACCCGCTGGACGCCAGCACGCAGATGGGCGCCCAGGTATCCCAGGGCCAGATGGAAACCATCCTTAACTATATCGATATCGGTAAAAAAGAAGGGGCGGACGTGCTGACCGGCGGGCGCCGCAAGGCGCTTGATGGCGACCTGAAAGCCGGCTATTACCTGGAGCCGACCATCCTGTTTGGTAAAAACAACATGCGTGTCTTCCAGGAGGAGATTTTTGGCCCGGTGCTTGCCGTCACCACCTTTAAAACCATGGAGGAGGCGCTGGAGCTGGCGAACGACACGGAATACGGCCTGGGAGCAGGCGTCTGGAGCCGCAACGGCAGCGTGGCCTACAAAATGGGCCGCGGCATTCAGGCAGGACGCGTGTGGACCAACTGCTACCACGCCTATCCGGCGCACGCGGCCTTTGGCGGCTATAAGCAGTCCGGCATCGGGCGTGAAACCCATAAGATGATGCTGGAGCACTATCAGCAAACCAAGTGCCTGCTGGTAAGCTATTCCGATAAGCCGTTAGGGCTGTTCTGAGGGATATTTCACCCTCTCCTGCGGGAGAGGGTTTGCTTTGCTAGCCTTTCTTATTCAGCATCGCCTTCAAATCCGCAAACGGATTGTAGGTGGCTTCGCCGACGTCTTTTTGCGCATCCTCACCGGCAATCACCCTGGAGCCGTACTGGTCGGCCTCGGTGTATTTGGAGTGCTCGTGATCGTGGCAGTACAGGCACAATAATTCCCAGTTGCTGCCGTCTTCCGGGTTGTTAGTGTGGTCGTGATCCATGTGATGCACGGTCAGCTCGCGCAGGTTCGAATAGACAAACTCGCGGGAGCAGCGCCCGCAGACCCACGGAAAGAGCTTCAGCGCCTTCTCGCGGTAGCCGCTTTCCAGCCGCGTATAGTTTTTCGGGATAATGGCCATGTTGATACCTGATAGAAAATGTAGGGTTAAAACCAGTGTCCGGCTAAATCCCCTCTTTATCAATCCCCAAATGCCGCATGCGTGAGAGCGACCGCAAAGGCTGCGGAGCTGATACCCAGGTTGGCGCACGGGACAGGCGAACCGGAAAGCCGAATCCGGGAGGTGGAAACGTTATCTGCCGCCGCCGGGATGAAAAATAGTTTTTCCCCGTTTTGCGAATGAATTTATTTAATTCATTAATGCAATCAGGCAAATTAAAGCCAAAATACTCAGCTATTCGATAAATAGCCGGGCGCCTGATAAAAAATATCGCCTCGCTTATTCATAAATAACCCTTTCAGCCTAAAATATCGGGAGATAATATTGATCGCAATTATAGTTAATGAGATATTCCCGGCCTGATAATGCCTGCCGTCAACGCATAGCGATAGCGCAAAATACAACCATGCCGGCACAGGTTACGGTATGGAAAATTAATCTCCTTTTCATACGCATAATAAAGGGAAAAGCATGAAGAAATTAACAGTTATCACGGGATTGAGCCTGTTATTATTGACGGGATGCGCCCGCAAAGCGCCTGAAAGCGTGGTGACGCCAGCCGCCGTTGTCCCTGCGCAGGGCCTCGGCGCCCGTCGCCCAGCCGCAAATCGATCCGCAGGCTGAAGCAGAAAAACTGCAGGCGCAGCGCTTACAGGAATGCCGTAAGGAGCTGGATGCGATGCAGGTGTATAACAAAGCTTCCTATAATAAATATCAGGCAGAATTCCAGAAGCTAAGCGCCTCTACCGATAAATATCTGCGGGTTAAAGAAGCTATCGGCGCTGACGTGAATGATATTTTAACGCCGCAAAAAGAATTCCAGACGCGCGAGCTGTGCTTCCGTATTAAAAGCCGCCTGGTGCAATTAATGATTAGAAAGGGCTGATGCAAAGTGAACAGGCAGGAGTGCGATTGATATAACCTCTTGATTCACTGATTTATATATCCGGCCAAATTCCCTCGCGTCCTGAAAGGACCTTTGCCCGCAAGCGTCGCGATGGAAAATCGCCTGCAATAAAAATCCCGGCGTGGATAATCGCAGGCGTTATCCACACCGCCATAGTTTTTTATACGGATTCGTTCCAGGCCCGCTCGATCTCTTCGGCCAGAATCTTCACGCCCGCCTCGATTTTTTCCGGCTCCGGCACGTAGTTCATACGCATGCACTGGTGCGTGTGCGGCCAGGGCTTATCAAGTCCGGGGAAGAAGTAGTCGCCCGGCACCATCAGCACGCCGCGCTTTTTCAGGCGCTGGTAGAGCAGTTCGGTGGTGATCGGCAAATCCTTAAACCACAGCCAGAGGAAAATCGCGCCTTCCGGTTTATGGATCAGGCAGCGTTCCGGCGACAGGTAGCGGCGAAGAACGGCGATAGTTTGCTGAACGCGCTGATAATAAAACGGCTTGATGACGGTTTCAGACAGGCGCAGCAGATCGTTGCGTTTAATCATCTCCGTCGCCATCGCAGGCCCGATACCGCCGGGAGCAAGGCTGATAATGCCGTTCATATTGCTCACGGCCGAGATGATTTTTTCGTTGGCGATGATAATGCCGCAGCGGGTGCCCGGCAGGCCCAGCTTCGACAGGCTCATGCACAGCACGATGTTCGGATTCCACAGCGGGCGCGCCTGGCTGAAAATGATGCCGGGGAACGGCACGCCGTAAGCGTTATCAATCACCAGCGGGATGCCGTGCTGGTGCGCCAGCGCATCGAGCTTGATCAGCTCTTCGTCGGTAATGACGTTGCCCGTCGGGTTGGTCGGGCGCGAGACGCAAATCATCCCGGTGTCCTGGCCGATGTGCAGATGTTCGAAATCGACGTGGTATTTGAACTGGCCTTCCGGCAGCAGCTCGATGTTCGGGCGCGCCGAAACGAAGAGATCCTCTTCGAGGCCTGAATCGCCGTAGCCGATATACTCAGGCGCCAGCGGGAAGAGCACCTTTTTGGTGCTGCCGTCGGCGTGACGGCCGGCAAAGAGGTTAAACAAGTAGAAAAATGCGCTCTGACTGCCGTTTGTCAGTGCAATATTCTGCGGTTCAATATCCCAACCTAATTCAGTGCGCAGCAGGCTGGCAAGCGCGTCGAGTAACTCACTTTTCCCCTGCGGACCATCATAATTACACAGCGCGTCGGTCATTTTCCCGTTTGCCAGCATGTCCGTCAGCAGGTTCTGGAAATAATCGTTCATCGCGGGAATCTGTGCCGGGTTTCCACCGCCGAGCATAATAGCGCCCGGCGTGCGTAAACCGTCGTTGAGGTCCTCCATCAGGCGTGTGATGCCTGCATGGCGGGTAAATTTATCGCCGAAAAGTGAAAACGTCATAACGTAGATCTGTCGCTTACTGTCAAAAAGAGGCTAACCATAGCGCCGCAGAAGTCGCGGTGCAAACACAGTAAGCATAGCCCGCAGATGTCTATATGCTGCGTATCCTCTCCAGGACAGCACAGAATGTTGCCGCGGGCTTATGGGTTCCCCGCCCAGACCACCATGACTTTGTCATCGCCGCTTTGGCGGCTAAAGCCGTAACCCTCTTTCATGCTCAGCGTGGTTTGCCTCCCCGCGCCAACGGCCGGATGGCGCGCGCGGAACCGGCTGATTTTTTCCCAGTGCTCAAGCGTGGCGGTATTTTTACCCCAGTTCATATCGGAGCGCGTGCCCTGCAGCGGATCGGAGCCGGTGGGGCCAAACGGACGTTCCGTTTCGTCGCCGTAGAAAATCTGTACCGCGCCGGGAGCCAGCAACAGCAGTTCTGCTGCGCGCTGCCCGCCTTCGCGGAACAGCCGGGTATCATGCGATGAAAGATAGCTGAGCACGTTAAAATCCTGCAGCTTTTCCGCCATCTGCTGCCAGGTGATATCGATGTTCGCCAGGCAATCCGTGGCTTTCGCGGCCTGCTCCTGATAATCGAAGTTGATCATCGCGTCAAAGCCGCTGCTGTAGTAGTCGCTTTTCATCACGCCGTGGCCCCAGGATTCGCCCGTCATCCAGAAGGGGGCGTCGTCCATCTTTTTATCCGGATGCGCTTTTTTCCACGCGGCCCAGCGCTTCCACGGACTGCGCTTTGAGCTGCTTCCAGGCGTCTTTTTCAACGTGTTTAGCGGTATCGACGCGGAAGCCGTCAATGCCGTAATCGCGCACCCACTGGCTCAGCCAGCGCGTCAGGTAGTCGCGAACCGTATAACCCGCAATCTCTTTAGCGTTGGTATCCGGCTTGTGGCGATAGAACACCGGCAGCCCCGCGGCCCGCGTAGACTCGGTTTTTAAATCCGGCAGGAAAGCGAGGGACATAGTGATATCGTCAAAGCCCGGATTGTCGTAATCGCCGATATCCGTGCGGATCCAGTTTTTCCCCCACCAGGTTTGCCAGGCCGTTTTGTCGCTGAAGTTAATGTAGTCGTTAAAGGTGTGCCAGCTCTGGCCGGGGCCGGGCTTCCAGTCGGTCCAGCGTTTGCCCAGCGTTTTCGTCAGTTCTTCGCCTTTTAAATACAGCGCGCCGAACTGGTACTCCTGCATATCCGCAAGGGTAGCGTAGCCGGTATGGTTCATGACGATATCAAACAGGACGCGGATGCCGCGTTTGTGGGCTTCGTCCACCAGCTTGCGCAGCTCGTCTTCGGTGCCCATATTGGCGTCGAGCTTCGTCCAGTCCATGGTGTAGTAGCCGTGATAGGCGTAGTGCGGGAAGTCCCCTTTGGTACCGCCGCCCACCCAGCCGTGAATTTGCTCCAGCGGCGAGCTTATCCACAGGGCGTTTACGCCGAGGTTTTGCAGATAATCAAGCTTGCCGGTCAACCCCGCCAGGTCGCCGCCGTGGAAGGTGGCAATTTCCTCCATGCCGTCTTTATGGCGGCCGTAGCTGTTATCGTTGGCGGGATTGCCATTCGCAAAGCGGTCGGTCAGCACGAAATATACCGTCGCGTTATGCCAGCTAAAGGGAGCGGCTTTTTCCGTAGACGCGCTTTCCAGCAGCAGCAGGCCGTTGCTGTTCGCCGCCGGCATCATGATTATCTGACCCTGTTTAACGCTTGCCGTTTGTCCGCTGTAAAAATCGCGTACCTGTTCGCCTTCGGCGAACGTTTTACTGACGTCAACCGTCAGGGGTTTGCCGTCCCATTTAGGGCACTGGCGCGTAACGTCGTCAGGCGCGGGCCGTGACGGTACTCTTCACGCTCAGCATCAGCGTCGGCGTGCCGCTGCGCGTATCGATTTGCACCTGGTAATCCCCTTCGCGGAACAGCTTCCACTGCGGCGCGTCGCCTGCACAGGGCTTCAGGGAGAGCATTTGATTAAGCCTGATGGTTTCGGCGGGCTGCCAGCAGGCTCCATCAAGCTTCAGGCTCAGCGGCAAAGTCCCCTTCGCAAGCCTGGATTCGCTCACAAAGAGGCCAGCAGACTGTTCTTTAAAGGGATTCAGACCCGGCGCAGTCCAGTTTGCCAGCGCGAGGCCCGGGAATAACAAAAGCAGCAGAGGAATTTTTTTCATTTTTTTTACCATGGGTATCTTTTAACCAGTGTGGCATTGTTTTCGCTGATGATATTCATCCTGACGGGCGGGTCGGCAGGGAGGAGAAAGGAGGGTGAGTGATCGAAGTATCATTTCGCTAAATTATGCGATAACCCTCGCATATCACGATACTTTTCTCCGTCATAAGAAGATCGTACGTGACAACACTTCGGATTGGGATTATTTCTTTTGGTGCCCTGGAACGTTATTTTTGCTAGTATTCGCGTTTACTTTATTCGAACCCCTTGACAATTAAGGCACACGAGACGCATCGATCCGCCCAGGAGATCTAATGATATCAACCCCAATCCGACGATTTGGGGCTGCGATACTTATGTTACTGACCTTCAGTTTTTCAACTGGGGTAATAGCCAGTAAACATGAGCCAAAATCGCATAAAGCCCATGCCGTTAACACAAAAAGTGTTAAGACAAAAAGCACAAAGATACACAGCACTAAGACAAGCAGTAAGAAGTTGGCAAGCAGTAAGAAAGAGTATTCTCGCAATAGTGAATTGGCATCGCTCCCTGATTTGCGAAAATACCCTTCCGGAACGCCAAGGAAAAGAGCGTTTCTCCGGACGGTCATGCCATATATTACCAGTCAAAACGCTGCTATCACCGCCGATCGCAACTGGCTTGTTTCCAAGCAGTACGAAAAGGCCTGGTCGCCTTCCGAGCGCGCGCGCCTGAAAGGCATTACGCAGCGCTATAAAATTGCCTGGAACGGCAACACTAACCGCGTGCCGTGGAACCAGCTGATGGAAAAAGTCGACATCATTCCCACCAATATGGTGGCCACGATGGCGGCGGCTGAAAGCGGCTGGGGCACCTCTAAGCTTGCCCGCAGCAATAACAACCTGTTCGGCATGAAATGCAGCAAAAGGCATTGCAATAGCGACAGCGGTAAAGTGAAAGGCTATCAGCATTACGATTCGGTGAAAGAAGGCGTTAATGCCTACGTCACCAATCTGAACACGCACCCGGGCCTATAAGTCATTCCGTAAGTCGCGCGCGCAGCTGCGTAAAGCCGATCAGGAAGTGACCGCCAGCAATATGATTCATAAGCTGAAAGGTTATTCGACAAAAGGCAGCAGCTATAACAATTACCTGTTTGCGATGTACCAAAGTAATCAACGCCTGATGGCGGCGAACTGAATAATAAAAACGGATTTGTTAGAACAAAGTTAAAAAAACAATTATACGCCTTCTTCCGAAGGCGTTTTTTTTCATTAAACCAGTATCTCGCTGTACCGCTCACGGTGCTCTTTTGGCGTGGTATCGTACTCTTTTTTAAATACCGAATAGAAATACTGCAGCGAAGGATAGCCGCACATCTGAGAAATCTCGTTTATCGACAGGGAGGTGGAAACCAGCAGGCTGCGCGCCTTCTCCAGCTTTTCGGCGTGGATAACCGCATGGATGGTTTCCCCCACCTCTTCCTTAAAGCGCTTTTCAAGATTGGAGCGTGAAATCCCCACCGCGTCCAGCACCTGCTCCACCTTAATGCCCTTGCAGGCATGGTTGCGGATGTAGTGCATCGCCTGAATCACCGCCGGATCGTGTAAGGAGCGGTAATCCGTCGAGCGGCGTTCCACAACCCGCACCGGCGGCACCAGAACCCGCTGCAGCGGCAACGCTTCGTTATCCAGCAGGCGGTGCAGCAGCTTGGCCGCCTGATACCCCATCTGCCGCGTGCCCTGCGCCACGGAAGAGAGCGCGACGCGGGACAGATAGCGCGTCAGCTCTTCGTTATCGATGCCGATCACGCAAAGCTTTTCCGGCACCGGGATATGCAGATGCTCGCACACCTGCAAAAGATGGCGCGCCCTGGCGTCGGTAACCGCAATAATCCCCGTCTGCGGCGGCAAAGTTTGCACCCAGTCAGCCAGCCTGTTTTGCGCATGCTGCCAGTTTTCCGGCGCCGTCTCGATCCCCTGATACACCACGCCGCGGTACTTCTCTTCCGCGACCAGCTCGCGAAAGGCGTGCTCACGCTCCACCGCCCAGCGTTTGTTGCTTGAGCCGGGCAGGCCGTAGAAAGCAAAACGCTGCACGCCCTTTTCCTTCAGATGTAAAAACGCGCTCTGCACGAGGGCGTAGTTATCCGTGGCGATGTAGTGCACCGGCGGATAATGCTCGGGCCTGTGATACGAGCCGCCGACGCCCACGATCGGCACATCGGCGCCTTTGAGCAACCTTTCGATTTCCGTATCGTCAAAATCCGCTATCACCCCGTCCCCCAGCCACTCCTTGATATTGTCGATCCGG
This sequence comes from Dryocola mayonis, assembly GCF_051307045.1. Lineage (NCBI taxonomy): Bacteria > Pseudomonadati > Pseudomonadota > Gammaproteobacteria > Enterobacterales > Enterobacteriaceae > Dryocola > Dryocola mayonis. Next base: position 96,998 of record NZ_CP150452.1, on the reverse strand, counting down.
GCGCGGAAATCCTCTTCGATAAAGATGTCCCATTCTGATTGAGACGCCTGCAAATATTCACCTACGCCTTCAACGACCTGGCGGTCGTAAGCTTTATTGGCATTGAATAACAACGTAATGCGATGACGTTTCTCAAACATGCTAAAAGTTCCTGAAATTACCCGGTATCTGAATACCATAGCAACGGCAAAGCCGGGGAACCTTGCCCCGGCGTTGTGATCGCTTGCACATTCTCAGGCCCGGCGTTTGGTTGCCGAGTCCATCCATACCGCTAACAGTAAAATGGCGCCTTTGACGATGTACTGCCAGAAGGTCGGGACGTCCATCATACTCATCCCGTTATCGAGGGAAGCCATAATAAAGGCGCCCATCACCGCGCCGGCGACGCTGCCGATCCCGCCTGCCAGGCTCGTGCCGCCAATAACGCAGGCGGCAATGGCGTCGAGCTCGGCGATATTCCCGGCGGAAGGGGAACCGGCGCCCAGCCGCGAGCTGAGGATCAGCCCGGCGATCGCCACCATCAGCCCGTTGATGGCAAACACGGCAAGCTTGGTGCGCTCGACGTTAATGCCCGAAAGGCGCGCCGCTTCGATATTGCCGCCAATGGCATAAATGCGGCGACCGAACGCGGTGCGGGTGGCCATAAACATGCCGGCGAGCAGCAGCAGCGTCAGAATCAGCACCGGCGTGGGCACGCCGCGGTAATCATTGAGCAGCCAGACGGCTCCCAGCACGATGACCGCGGTGATGGCCTGCCGTCCCACAATGGTGCCTGAGGCTGGCGTCACCAGCCCCAGCGCCTGGCGACGCAGCCGCAGCCGCCACTGCCAGGCCACAAACGCCATCAGCCCCAGCGCGCCGACGCCAAAGCCAACACCATCCGGCAGATAGCTTTGGCCGATTTGCGACATCGCCGCGCTGGTTGGCGAAACCGTAGTGCCGTTGGTGATGCCAATCAGCACGCCGCGAAAAGCGAGCATGCCCGCGAGGGTAACGATAAACGACGGCACTTTACGGTAGGCGACCCACCAGCCGTTCCAGGCGCCCAGCACCAGGCCCAGCGCAAGCGTCACGACGATCGTCAGCGGCAGCGGCCAGCCCAGCCAGACGTCGAAAATCGCCGCCACGCCGCCCAGCAGGCCCATCATCGAGCCCACGGAAAGATCGATTTCCGCCGAGATAATCACAAACACCATGCCCACCGCCAGAATGCCGGTAATGGCCGTCTGGCGCAGCAGGTTAGAGACGTTTCGCGCGCTCAGATAGGCGCCGTCGGTCATCCAGGTAAAAAACAGCATGATGACGACGATGGCGGCGATCATGACAAACACCTGCAGATTAAGCGCCTTCAGGCCGCCGAAGGGCGAGGCAAGCGGCGGTGTAAGTTTCATTTCAGACGGATTGCTTTTCGACATGATGGTCACTCCTCAGTGCGGCTTCCATGACCTGCTCCTGGGTCAGGTTGTGGTTAATCAGGTTGGCTTTGATACGCCCCTCGTGCATCACCAGCACCCGGTCGCTCAGACCCAGCACCTCAGGCAGTTCGGAGGAGATAACAATCACGGCGATGCCTTGCTGTACCAGCTGATTAATGAGCTTGTAGATTTCGTATTTGGCGCCAATATCGATGCCGCGCGTCGGCTCATCAAGAATGAGAATACGTGGGTTAAGCAGCAGGCAGCGGGCGAGAATCGCCTTTTGCTGGTTGCCCCCGCTCAGGCGGCCGATGGCCAGCCCCGGCGACGACGTTTTAACCTTCAGGCGTTGAATGGTCTGCAAAATGCAGTTTTGCTCGGCGGCGTCGTCCAGGCTGCTTAGCGCGCCGGCAAACTGCCCAAGCGACGCCAGCGTGATGTTCTGCCCTACCGCCATCACCGGCACGATCCCGTCTCTTTTCCGGTCCTCCGGCACCATAGCGATGCCGTGGGCAATCGCCTGCTGGCAGCAGGTGATTTTTACCGGCTTATTGTCGATAAAAATCTCGCCTTCCGATCTGCCGGGCCAGACGCCAAACAGGCACTGAACGGCTTCGGTACGCCCGGCCCCCACCAGCCCGGCAATGCCCAGGATTTCCCCTTTGCGCAGCGAGAAAGAGATGTCGTTGACGCGTTTGATATGGCGGTTGACCGGATGCCAGGCGGTAAGGTGCTCGACGCGCAGGATCTCCTCGCCCGTTTGATGCGGCTCGCTCGGATACAGCGCCGTCAGTTCGCGGCCGACCATCATGGTGATGATGTCGTCTTCGCTCATCTGCGCAGCATCGCGGGTGCCGATAGGCTGCCCGTCACGGATTACGCAGATGGTGTCAGAGATGGCTTTGACTTCATTAAGCTTGTGGGAGATGTAGATACAGGCGATGCCGTGGTCCTGCAGATCGCGAATAATCTTTAATAAAACCTCCGTTTCGCGCTCCGTTAGCGAAGCCGTGGGTTCATCCAGAATCAGCAGCCGCACCTGTTTATTCAGCGCCTTGGCTATTTCCACCAGCTGCTGCTGCCCAAGCCCCAGATCGCCCACGCGGGTGTCCGGTGAGAGATCCAGGTTCACCTGCGCCAGCAGCTTCTGGCAGCGCAGCGTCATGCTGTCGTAGTCCAGCACGCCGTGGCGCGACATCTCCGCGCCGAGGAAAATATTCTCCAGGATAGAAAGATGCTTCACCAGCGCCAGCTCCTGGTGAATGATGGCGATGCCTTTGCGTTCGGTGTCGCGAATGTGGCCCGCCTGAAGCTTTTCGCCCGCAAACCAGATTTCGCCCTCGTAGCTGCCCCAGGGGTAGATGCCGCACAGCACTTTCATCAGCGTCGATTTGCCGGAGCCGTTTTCGCCGCACAGCGACATAACCTCTCCGGCGTTGAGCGACAGGCTGACGTTGTCCACCGCCTTCACCACGCCAAAAGCCTTAGTGATATTTTTCATTTCCAGTAAGTAAGGCATAACCTCTCCCCCGTCTGGCCAAAGATTGCCGCCCGCAGCGAGCTACGGGCGATACGGGTCAGAGATCGCTCTTCTTGTGGAAACCGTCGGCCACCACGGTGCTGTCGATATTGGCTTTATCCACCTCAACCGGCGTAAGCAGGCGCGACGGAATGTCCTTCAGGCCGTTATTAAGTTTGGCATCGGAGGCCGGTTCTTTGCCCTCGCCTAATTCCACCGCGATTTCAGCGGCGGTATTTGCCAGCCTGGTTATCGGCTTATAAACCGTCATGGTTTGCGTGCCGGCAATAATACGCTTCACGCCCGCAAGGTCCGCATCCTGACCGGAAATCGCCACCTTGCCGGCCAGCCCCTGCGCGCTCAGAGCCTGAATAGCGCCGCCGGCGGTAGCGTCGTTTGACGCCACCACCGCGTCAATTTTGTTGTTGTTCGCCGTCAGGGCGTTTTCCATAATTTTCAGCGCGTTTTCCGGCAGCCAGCCGTCCGCCCACTGATCGCCTACCACTTTTATTTTCCCGCTATCGATATAAGGTTTTAATACTTTCATCTGCCCGGCGCGGAACAGCTTGGCGTTATTATCCACAGGCGAGCCGCCCATTAAGAAATAATTTCCGGAAGGGACCTTATCAACAATACTCTGGGCCTGCAGCTCGCCGACTTTTTCATTATCAAAAGAGATATAATAATCAATATCCGCGTTATTAATCATGCGGTCATAGGCTAATACTTTAATGCCTTCGCGTTTCGCTTCGGCGACCACGTTGCTTAATACCTGGCCGTTGTAAGGAATAATGACCAGCACGTCCACGCCGCGGTTAATCATGTTTTCAATCTGCGACATCTGGGTTTCTTCGTTGCCGTTGGCAGACTGAACAAATACTTTGGCGCCTAAGGATTCGGCCTTCTTCACGAAAATATCCCGGTCCTTCTGCCAGCGCTCAAGGCGCAGGTCGTCGATGGGCCATGCCGATTTTTACTTCTTTAGCGATGCCGCTCACGGAGGTTAAGACGAGCGAGGCGCACAGCGTCAGTAAGAGGTTCTTAATCTTCATATTATTGTTACCTGTAGGGTGGTGATTATTCGGATTAAAGAATGGATTACATTTGCAGACGAGAGAATTGTTGCCGCTGAGTGCAGAATCGGCAATTACTGATTTTTATCTTCTCATTATGATTTTTGGTTTAATTCTCAATTTATGACAGGGATCTGCTTTTAAAATATCCCGCGCGTCGCTTCCTGTAATCCAGAAAATAGAAGGTGAACGTTTTCTTGTATATTTTTCAGCGGTTTTTGCGAGGCGGCGCACGTTTGGGTATTCTCTGAAGCGCAGTGTGAAATAACGTAATTGAGCATCCCGCGGGTAAAACCCAGAATAAGTAAACTTTCGCCTGGCCGCAGTTTTTCTGATTACGGAGTTCATTATGCAAGCCTATTTCGACCAACTTGATCGTGTACGTTTCGAAGGCCCTAAAACCACCAACCCGCTGGCGTTCCGCCACTACAATCCGGATGAGCTGGTGCTGGGCAAACGCATGGAAGAACACCTGCGTTTCGCCGCCTGCTACTGGCATACCTTCTGCTGGACCGGGGCGGATATGTTCGGCGTTGGCGCCTTTGAACGCCCGTGGCAGCAGGCGGGAGACGCTCTGGCGCTGGCAAAACGCAAAGCCGAAGTCGCCTTTGAATTCTTCCACAAGCTGAACGTGCCCTATTACTGCTTCCACGACGTGGACGTCTCCCCGGAAGGCGCCTCGCTCAAAGAGTACCAGAACAACTTTGCGCAAATGACCGAGCTGCTGGCGCAAAAACAGCAGGATACCGGCGTGAAGCTGCTGTGGGGCACCGCGAACTGCTTCACCCATCCACGCTACGGCGCGGGCGCCGCCACCAACCCGGACCCGGAGGTCTTCTCCTGGGCGGCCTCTCAGGTTGTGTCCGCAATGAACGCGACGCATCAGCTGGGCGGTGAAAACTATGTGCTGTGGGGCGGGCGCGAAGGCTATGAGTCCCTGCTGAATACCGATCTGCGCCAGGAGCGCGAGCAGATTGGCCGCTTTATGCAAATGGTGGTTGAGCATAAACACAAAATCGGCTTCCGCGGCACGCTGCTTATCGAACCGAAACCGCAGGAGCCGACCAAGCACCAGTACGACTACGATGTGGCAACGGTTTACGGCTTCCTGAAACAGTTTGGTCTGGAAAAAGAGATCAAGGTGAATATCGAAGCCAACCACGCCACCCTTGCCGGCCACTCCTTCCATCATGAAATCGCCAGCGCCATCGCGCTTGGCATCTTCGGCTCGGTGGACGCGAACCGCGGCGACCCGCAGCTGGGCTGGGATACCGATCAGTTCCCGAACAGCGTGGAAGAAAACGCGCTGGTGATGTATGAAATTCTCAAGGCGGGCGGCTTCACGACCGGCGGGCTGAACTTTGACGCCAAGGTCCGTCGCCAGAGCACCGATAAATACGATCTGTTCTACGGTCATATCGGCGCGATGGACGTGATGGCGCTGTCGCTGAAAATCGCCGCGCGCATGATTGAAGATGGCGAGCTGGATAAGCGCGTGGCGAAACGCTACGCCGGCTGGAATGGTGAACTGGGCCAGCAAATTCTGAAAGGGCAGATGTCGCTGGCGCAGATTGCGCAGTACGCTGAACAACATAATCTGGCGCCGCAGCACCACAGCGGCCACCAGGAGCTGCTGGAAAATCTGGTGAACCACTACCTGTTCGACAGATAAGCGCGTTGTTCCATCATTATCTTCCCTGCGCCACGTTCTGCGTGGCGCAGTTATAAGGAGTGGCCATTATGTACATCGGTATCGATCTTGGGACGTCGGGTGTGAAAGCGATTTTGCTCGGGGAAGAAGGCGAAGTGCTGGCGTCGCGCACCGAACCGCTAAGCGTCTCCCGCCCGCATCCTTTGTGGTCGGAACAGGATCCTGAGCACTGGTGGCAGGCGACGGACCGCGCGATGAGGTCGCTGGGCGAGCAACATTCGCTGCAGGGCGTAAAAGCGCTGGGCATCGCCGGACAGATGCACGGCGCAACGCTGCTAGACAGCAAGCAGCAGGTGCTCCGTCCGGCTATTTTATGGAACGACGGCCGCAGCGGCGAAGAGTGCGCCCTGCTGGAAGCCAACGTCGAAGATTCTCGCGGCATCACCGGCAACCTGATGATGCCGGGCTTTACCGCGCCAAAACTGCTGTGGGTAGAACGCCACGAGCCGGATCTTTTTGCGCAAATCAACACGGTGCTGCTGCCAAAAGATTACCTGCGCCTGCGCATGACGGGCGAGCTGGCAAGCGACATGTCCGACGCGGCGGGCACGATGTGGCTGGACGTCGCAAAACGCGACTGGAGCGATACGATGCTCGACGCCTGCCGCCTTAGCCGCCAGCATATGCCCGAACTCTTTGAAGGCAGTGAAATCACCGGCGTGCTGAAAGCCGACGTGGCGCAGGCGTGGCGCATGCCCGCCGTTCCGGTGGTGGCAGGCGGCGGCGATAACGCCGCAGGGGCCGTCGGCGTCGGCATGGTGGACGCCGGTCAGGCCATGCTGTCCCTTGGCACCTCGGGCGTTTATTTCGCCGTCAGCGACGGATTTCGCAGCAAACCGGAAAGCGCGGTACACAGTTTCTGCCATGCGCTGCCGAACCGCTGGCATTTAATGTCGGTGATGCTCAGCGCCGCGTCCTGCCTCGACTGGGCGGCGAAGCTCACCGGCCTGGGCGGCGTTCCGGCGCTGCTGGCCGCCGCCGAACAGGCGAACGAAGACGCAGGCGTGATCTGGTTCCTGCCCTATCTTTCCGGCGAGCGCACGCCGCACAATAACCCGCAGGCAAAAGGCGTGTTCTTCGGCTTAACGCATCAGCATGGCCCGGCGGAGCTGGCCCGCGCCGTGCTGGAAGGCGTCGGCTATGCGCTGGCGGACGGCATGGACGTGGTGCATTCGTGCGGCATCACGCCGAAAAGCATCACGCTTATCGGCGGCGGCGCGCGCAGCCCTTACTGGCGGCAAATGCTGGCGGATATCAGCGGGCAAACGCTGGATTACCGCACCGGCGGCGATGTCGGCCCGGCGCTTGGCGCCGCGCGCCTGGCGCAAATTGCCGTGTCGCCCGGACAGTCGCTGCAAACGCTGCTCCCGCAGCTGAAGCTCGAACAGCAGCATCAGCCCGATACGGCGCGCCATCAGCGCTACAGCGGCAGAAGAGAGGTGTTTAAGCAGATTTATCAGCAGCTGTTGCCGTTGATGTCGTAGACAGGTTTTGTGGCGGTGGAGGGCGCCTGCGCCTCTCCACCCTGCCGCAGGCTTTATAACAGGTCCCGATTCACCCTCATCCTGTCCGTTTTCGGTATTAGCAACCCGGCAAACCCTTGTCACAATGGCTTCACACCCAGCGATGAGGAGTCCGAAAATGTCCCGTTCCGCGCTTATTAATATCGATACGCAGCAATCCTTTTTCCATCGTGACTACTGGCAGGAAAACGACGTCCCGGCGTTTGAGCAGGCTATTACGCGACTGATTGCCGGCTGCCAGGATTTGAAGGTTCCCGTCGTGGATATTTTTCACGAAGACGGCGACGGCCCCTTCGCACGAGCGTCAGGCCTGGTGAAGCCGATGCCTTTTCTCACCCACAAGGCGGACGCCGCCTTTGAGAAGCACGTCCACAACGCCTTCACCGATACCGGCCTTGACCACTGGCTGCGCACGCGGGACGTTAACCACCTGATTATCTGCGGGCTGCGCACCGAACAGTGCTGTGAAACCACCGCGCGCGTGGCGTCGGATCTGGGCTATCGCGTTTCTTTTATCAGCGAGGCGATGCTTACCTTCCCGATGTGCTGGAAAGGCGTTACGCTGGATGCAGCCGCCCTGCGTCACCGTACTGAAACGGTGCTGGCGGGGCGTTTCGCGGATGTGCAAACCGTTGCCGAGTGCCTGGAGTCGCTATCGTGAGTATTGGGGTCTGGTTCGTTGTTCTGCCCGGCGTGCTGTCGCTCGACCTGACGGGGCCTGCGGAGACGCTGGCGCTCGCCGGGGAGGCGTTTCACCTGCATTTCATCGGCCCGGACCCACAGGTTGTCACCTCAATCGGCCTGGGCTTTAGCGGCGTTGAACCGCTGCCGGAAAGCTTTCCATCCGGCAGCCTTCTGGTGCTGCCGGGCGTGTGTGATTCCAGCCGCTACTTTGATACGCCGCAGGCTGAGGAGGTGCGCCGCTGGCTTACCCGCCTGCAGCCGCAGATCCACAGCCTGCGGCTTAACCTGATGTGCGTTTGCTCCGGCTCGCTGCTGGCCGCAAAAGCCGGGCTGATGCACGGCGTGCAGTGCACCACCCACCACGATGTGCTGGCGAGGCTGCGCGCCGCGGCCCCCGGCGCTCAGGTCAAAGATAACCGTATTTTCGTCGAGGATCGGGGCATCTGGACCAGCGCCGGCATCACCTCCGGCATCGATCTTGCGCTGCACCTGATTAATCGTTACTGCGGGCCGAAGGCCGCTTTAGACGTGGCGCGCGAGATGGTGGTATGGTTCCGCCGTTCCGGCGACGACCCGCAGCTTTCGCCGTGGCTGCGCTATCGCAACCATATTCACCCGGCGGTACACCGTGCCCAGGACCTGCTTTCCGCGGCTCCCGAATACGCCTGGAGCGCGCAGGAGATTGCCGCGAAGGCGCACGTCAGCCCGCGCCATTTATCGCGGCTTTTCCAGCAGCACCTGGGCATATCGGTGCGGGATTATCTGGAACAGCTGCGGCTTGCGGTTGCCGAGCAGCGTCTGCTGCAGGGGCAGCGTATGGAACAGGCCGCGGCGGCGGCAGGCTTTTCCTCGCCGCGACAGCTCCATCGCGCCCGCGCCCGTAACGCTTAGCTGACCAGCCTGCGCTTATCCACGCGCTGCAGCCCCATCGACAGCAACAGGCTGCAAACCAGGGTTGCGCCGAAGATCCACAGAATATCCAGCACCGGCGAGCGGGTTAACTGGTAGCCATGCGTGCGCAGGAAGTGGATTATCAGGGCGTGAAAACCATAAATCCCCAGCGAATGGCGCGAGATAAAGGCCAGGCCCGGCAGTGGCCGGACGTTGAGGCAGTTTTTCACCACCACCAGCAGGCTGACGGCGGCGATAAACACCAAGGGCCCGCAGTAGACGTAAAAAATGTCAGAAAAATTACCGTTTATTTGCAGCTGCTTGTGCGTGCCCAAAGAAACAGACGCCACGCAAAGCGCGAACAGGCCGCCCGCCAGCGCGCTTATCCATCCCTTTTCCGTCTCCAGCATGCCGATCGCCCGCCCCAGCAGCCCGTACAGCACGTAGTAGAAGGTGTCGCCGCGAATATAGAGGTTTATCGGCAGCCATTTCACGCCGCCCAGCGTCTGCGGCACGGTGTTGGGGTTGGCGACCACGCCCAGCAAAACCATCAGCCCCAGAACCGCCATCGCGTTGACTTTTTTAACCTCAATCAGCGGTGAAAGCAGGTAGATAACCATTATCGCGAAGAAAAACCACAGATGATAAAACACCGGCTTTTGCAGGATATAGCGCAGCGAAAGTCCGGAGCTAATCGGCGTGAAGAAGTGGATATAGAAAAGCGCGATCAGGCTATAAAAGAGTAAACACAGCCCGATACGCACGAAATGGCGCTGCCTGGCGCTGCGCTCGCCAAAAAAAAGATAGCCGGAAATCATGAAGAATAACGGCACGCTGACGCGCGAGGCCGAATTCAGCACGTTCGAAAAATCCCAGCTAAATGGAGTGACCGCGCTCGCATTCGTAATGTACCAGGTTGTGGTATGAATCATCACTACCATCAGGCAGGCGATGCCGCGCAGGTTGTCAATCCAGTTAATTTTTTGCTGCATTCGTTCCTCTGTAAAAATCTTAAAAGGTAAATCTGCTGCTTCCCGCGTTTGCACAATACCCGTTGCTCGTAAATAGTGAATAACAACAAGTCTAACGTATTGATAACCCATGATGATGACAGAAAAGAAAATTAGCCTTTGGGCGCCGGCGCTCGCCGCGCTGCTGTTAAGCGCGTGCAGTTCCGGCGAACATCATCCCCAGTTCGCCCAGCGGGCGCATACGCCGGCGGCGCAAAGCGCCGAGATGGTGAAGACCTGCAAACAGGAAGCGGCCCATCGCTACAACACTCACGCGCAGCGCATCAGCGTAATCGACATTGAGCAGTATCAGGGCAGCTTTGAGATAAAAGGCGCCACCCTGCGCGAGGAGGGATTTACCTGCTCCTTTGACGAAAGTGGTCAATTCTTACACCTTTCGACGACATAAAGCCGCAATCAAGGGCAAACAGCGCTATTTTGCGCGCGGATTCGGGCTGTATATCTTGCGGTCAACGGGTATACTGGCCGCTTCACTTTAAACCCACTCGAACGCGTGCGAAATCAACATGCAAAAGTTTGATACCAAGACCTTTCAAGGCCTGATCCTGACTTTACAGGACTACTGGGCCCGCCAGGGCTGCACCATTGTTCAACCTCTGGACATGGAAGTCGGCGCCGGCACCTCTCACCCAATGACCTGCCTGCGGGCTTTAGGGCCGGAACCGATGGCCACCGCGTATGTGCAGCCTTCCCGCCGTCCTACGGATGGCCGTTACGGTGAGAACCCGAACCGCCTACAGCACTATTATCAGTTCCAGGTGGTGATTAAGCCGTCGCCGGACAACATTCAGGAGCTGTATCTCGGGTCTCTTAAAGAGCTGGGTATGGACCCGACCATTCATGATATTCGCTTCGTAGAAGACAACTGGGAAAACCCGACGCTGGGCGCCTGGGGTCTGGGTTGGGAAGTGTGGCTCAACGGCATGGAAGTGACGCAGTTCACCTACTTCCAGCAGGTGGGCGGCCTCGAATGTAAGCCTGTTACCGGTGAAATCACCTACGGTTTAGAGCGCCTTGCGATGTATATCCAGGGCGTGGACAGCGTTTACGATCTGGTCTGGAGCGACGGCCCGCTGGGTAAAACCACCTACGGCGACGTGTTCCACCAGAACGAAGTGGAACAATCGACCTATAACTTCGAACACGCCGATGTGGATTTCCTGTTCTCCTGCTTCGAGCAGTATGAGAAAGAGGCGCAGCACCTGCTGGCGCTGGAAAACCCGCTGCCGCTGCCTGCTTACGAACGCATTCTGAAAGCGGCGCACAGCTTCAACCTGCTGGATGCGCGCAAGGCCATCTCGGTGACCGAACGCCAGCGCTATATTCTGCGTATTCGTACTCTGACCAAAGCCGTGGCCGAAGCCTATTATGCTTCTCGTGAAGCGCTTGGCTTCCCGATGTGCAACAAGAATAAATAAGAGGCAGGCATGTCTGAAAAAACTTTTCTGGTGGAGATCGGCACTGAAGAGCTGCCACCAAAAGCCCTGCGCAGCCTGGCGGAATCCTTTGCTGCGAACGTAACGGCGGAGCTGGACGCGGCGAACGTCGCCCACGGCGAAGTGAAATGGTTTGCGGCGCCGCGCCGCCTGGCGCTGAAAATCGCCAGCCTTGCGGCAGCGCAGCCCGATCGCGAAGTTGAAAAACGCGGCCCGGCGATTTCCGCCGCGTTCGATGCCGAAGGCAAACCGAGCAAAGCCGCTGAAGGCTGGGCGCGCGGCTGCGGCATCACCGTCGATCAGGCGGAGCGTCTGACGACCGACAAAGGCGAATGGCTGATGTACCGCGCGCACGTTAAAGGCGAAAGCGTACAGGCGCTGCTGCCGGCGATGATCGCCACGGCGCTGAGCAAACTGCCGATTCCAAAACTGATGCGCTGGGGCGCGAACGACACCCACTTCGTGCGCCCTGTGCACACGGTTACCCTGCTGCTGGGCGACGAGGTGATCCCGGCCACCATTCTGGGCATTCAGTCCGATCGCGTGATTCGCGGCCACCGCTTTATGGGCGAGCCGGAATTCACCATCGACAACGCCGACCAGTATCCGCAAATTCTGCTGGAGCGCGGCAAAGTTATCGCCGACTACGAGCAGCGTAAAGCGGCTATCAAACAAGGCGCGGAAGAAGCGGCGCGTAAAATCGGCGGCAACGCAGACCTGAGCGAAAGCCTGCTCGAAGAGGTAACCTCGCTGGTGGAATGGCCGGTGGTGCTGACGGCTAAATTCGAAGAGAAATTCCTCGCGGTGCCTGCGGAAGCGCTGGTTCACACCATGAAGGGCGACCAGAAATATTTCCCGGTGTACGCCAACGACGGCAAGCTGCTGCCAAACTTCATCTTCGTGGCGAACATCGAATCGAAAGATCCGCTGCAGATTATCTCCGGTAACGAGAAGGTCGTTCGTCCGCGCCTGGCGGATGCGGAGTTCTTCTTTAATACCGACCGTAAAAAGCGTCTGGAAGATAACCTGCCGCGTCTGGAAACCGTGCTGTTCCAACAGCAGCTCGGTACGCTGCGCGACAAAACCAACCGCATCGAAGCCCTTTCCGGCTGGATTGCGGGGCAGATTGGCGCCGACGTGAATCACGCCACCCGCGCGGGCCTGCTGTCCAAATGCGACCTGATGACCAACATGGTGTTCGAATTCACCGACACCCAGGGCGTGATGGGCATGCACTACGCGCGTCATGACGGCGAAGCCGAAGACGTGGCCGTCGCGCTGAACGAACAGTATCAGCCGCGCTTCGCGGGCGATGCGCTGCCGTCTAACCTGGTGGCGTGCGCGGTGGCGATTGCCGATAAGATGGACACCCTCGCGGGCATCTTCGGCATCGGCCAGCATCCAAAAGGCGATAAGGACCCGTTCGCCCTGCGTCGCGCGGCCCTCGGCGTGCTGCGCATTATCGTTGAGAAAAACCTGCCGCTGGATCTGCAGACCCTGACCGAAGAAGCCGTACGCCTCTACGGCAGCAAGCTGACCAACGAGAAGGTGGTGGATGACGTTATCGACTTTATGCTGGGCCGTTTCCGCGCCTGGTATCAGGAAGAAGGCCACGGCGTGGATACCATCCAGGCCGTGCTGGCGCGCCGTCCGACCAAACCGGCCGACTTCGATGCGCGCATGAAGGCCGTTTCCCACTTCCGTACTCTGGAAGCGGCGGCGGCGCTTGCCGCGGCGAACAAGCGAGTTTCCAACATCCTTGCGAAGTCAGACGAAACGCTGAACGACCAGGTTCACGCCTCCGTCCTGAAAGAAGCCGAAGAGATCCGTCTGGCAACCAATGTGGTTGTGCTGCGCGATAAGCTGGAGCCGTTCTTCGCCGAAGGCCGCTATCAGGAAGCGCTGGAAGAGCTGGCGAACCTGCGTGAGCCGGTAGATGAGTTCTTTGACAAGGTGATGGTGAACGCAGAAGACGAAGCGCTGCGCATCAACCGCCTGACGCTGCTGTCCAAACTGCGCGAGCTGTTCCTGAAGGTTGCGGATATTTCCCTGCTGCAATAAGCCAGTTCGTCAGCAACAAACCCCGCATAAATGCGGGGTTTTTTTATGCCTTAACGCACCACCAGCACCGAGCATTTGGCATGACGAACCACGGCCGCGGCGTTGGAGCCGAGGAGATAGGTGGACATGCTGGGGCGATGGGAGGCGAGGATAATCACGTCGGCGTCGATATCATCGGCCAGCTGAAGGATATGATCTTTCGGCGTGCCGCTCATCACGTGCTTTGCAACCCGGTCGCCGGGCAGGCTGAATTTCGAGATGATATCGGTCAGGTTTTCCATGGCCGCGGCCTCTCTCTCTTTCATATCCGGCGCGATGGAAGAGTAGCCCAGGCCGTAAGAGGCAAAGTAGGTATAGTCGGGAATAACCGCCAGGAAGTGGATGGTGGCATCGTCGTGTTTTGCATACTCTTCAACGTGAGGAATAACCTGCTGCGTCAGCTCCATTTCAGAAATATCGACAGGAACCAGGATTTTCTTAGACATACAGCCTCCTTTTGCTTGTCCGGTAATAGCCCTTCTTTAGTTATGGTCAAAATTCACGCTTCCGGTAGTGACGCAGATCGGGTTTCCGGACATTACCGTTTCGTCTTGCAAAGTTTATTTTTTGTACAGGCCCTAAAAACAACAAACCCCGCGTCACTGAGCGGGGTTTTGATTAAGGCAAGTCAGGTACAAAGTACAAAATTATTCCATCAGTTGCTTACTGAGCATGGGATTCGCCTGAATCAGGCGCATCAGCTTCAGTTCGGTGCTGGAGGGCTTGAGTCGTTTTGATTCCCACTCCTGCACCATCGAAACGCTGACTCCCATCGCGCGAGCAAAGTCATCAATTTTCAAGCCCGTACTTTTACGTAGCTGCTCGAATTCAGAAAACGCGCTGGGTTTATGTCTCAGGGTTAACGCTTGCGGTTCATTTTTAAAAACTATCTGCTCAAGGCTGCTGAGCAGTTCAACCATTGGGTCTTTATATTCCATTGAGAACTCCTCATAAATCACACATTGACCTCGTGAAGGTTAAGAAGCCATTTAAGAGTAGACTGAAAAAAAGCGTGCTGATGATTCATCAGGAAACTATTTTTACGCAGCGGGCTTTTTATGCATTTTTGCTGAGAAAGTAAGCGCCGTAACCGCTTGAAAATCAGGCTGCACGCGCTGCTAAGTATTTATTTGTAAATGCTTATGCATTTATTGCGCCGACGGCAGAGATGGCCGCCGTGGATTCAGGAGGAAAAGTTAGCGGCGCGGGACAATCGAATGGATGGCGAACCTAGTCAGCAGGCCGAGCGCGAAATGAATAAAAAAGTAAGCAAACTGGCGCAAATTTCGCTTAAAGAGATTGTTGTGAAAGGGTATCTTGCGCGGGCGGCCTGGACTATCATTAGCTACATTATCGGGTACGCGTATGCGCTTTGGCATTGTTTGGTGAAAGGAGTAGAAAAGATGGCGACAGGTAAGTCCTGCTCTCGCTGGTTTGCGTCGCTTGCGGCGTTATTAATGGTGGTGAGTCTGAGCGGCTGTTTTGATAAAGAAGGCGATCAGCGCAAAGCGTTTATCGATTTTCTGCAAAACACGGCCATGCGTAGCGGCGAACGTCTGCCTACGCTGACTGCCGATCAGAAAAAACAGTTCGGTCCGCTGGTTTCTGACTACGCCATTCTGTACGGCTTCTCCCAGCAGGTAAGCCAGGCGATGGATGACGGCATGAAGCCGGTAGTGGACAGCGTGAACAGCATTCGCGTCCCGCAGGACTATATGAATCAGCGTGATGCGCTGCGCCAGGCGAACGGCTCCCTGAACGTGCTGGGTCAGCAGGTGCAGAACGCCAAAATGCAGGCGGACAGCGCGCATGCCACGCTGAAGCAGCCGGACGATCTGAAAACCGTTTACGATCGGGTCTACCAGAAAGTGGTTACCGCGCCGGCAAACGCGATGGAGCCGCTGATCCCGGCTGCGCAAACCTTTACCCAGCAGCTGGTGCAGGTGGGTGATTTTATCCAGCAGCAGGGTACGCAGGTTGGCTTTACCGCAGGCGGCATCCAGTTCCCGACTTCCCAACAGGCCCAGCCAGTACAACGCGCTGATCGGCCCGCTGGCGTCGCAACATCAGGCGTTTATGCAGGCTTATTCAAGCGCGCAAAAAGCCATGCAGTGATGCGATACCCCGCCGCAAGGCGGGGAGTTACGGCTCCGGCCCTTTAGACGGCTGAAATAGTTCTTGTCATCGACTGGTTAAATATGCGTTAATGCCTCTATCGGTTTGACGCACAGACCTTTCAAGCAAAGCAGTCCTCCAGAAGTTATCGTAGATACCTTTCAAAGTGAGTTTCTCCTTTATCGCTTCAAAAATCTGTAAAGCATACCAATGCGCCGAAAGGCAAACTCTATATAAAAGGTAATATCAATGTCTGCTAAAATGACTGGTCTGGTTAAGTGGTTCAACTCTGACAAAGGCTTCGGCTTCATCACTCCTGACGATGGCTCTAAAGACGTGTTCGTACACTTCTCCGCTATCCAGAACGATGGCTACAAGTCCCTGGACGAAGGCCAGAAAGTATCTTTCACCATCGAAAGTGGTGCTAAAGGTCCAGCTGCTGGTAACGTAACCAGCCTGTAAGCATTAGCTTATAAAGCAAAAATTCTAAAACCCGCCTCTGGCGGGTTTTTTCGTTTCCGGCCCGGTTTACCGCAGCGGGCACGCGCTTTGCGTTATCCACCAAAACAGCAGCGCCAGCAGGCTGACTCCCGCACCCAGCAGGCACACTCCCTGCCAGCCGGCATGGGCATAGGTGATAGTCGTGCCGATTGCCCCAAGCCCGCTTCCAGCCGCATAGAACAGCATGTAAAGGCCGACCAGCCGGCTATGGGCTTCGGGACGTGCGCGGAAAATGAGGCTCTGGTTAGTGACGTGCAGCGCCTGACCTCCCATATCGAGCAGCAGAATGCCGATCACCAGCGCCCCAAGCGACCATTCCATCAGCGACAGCGGCCACCAGGCCAGCAGCAGCACTACCAGCGCCGCCGCGCTGGTGCGCTGGCCGTATCCTCGATCGGCCCATTGCCCGGCACGCGCAGCAGCCAGTGTGCCGACTACGCCGACCAGACCGAAGGCACCGATAACGGTGTGCGAAAAGGCATAGGGCGGTGCGCTCAAGGGCAGCACCAGGGCGCTCCAGAAGATATTGAAGGCTGCAAACATCAGCATCGCCAGAACACCGCGCACCTGCAGCACCTTTTCCTGACGCAGCAGCGTCCACATCGTGGCAATCAAACGCGGGTAACTCACCGCCCCTGGCGCTACGGGCAATACCGGCAGCCGCCGCCACAGCGGCAACGCGATAGCCGTCATCAGGACGGCGGCACAGAAGTAAACGCCGCGCCAGCCCAGCAGATCGCTGACGGAACCGGCGAAAACCCGCGCCAGCAACAGACCGATGAACACGCCTCCCTGAGCAGCACCCACAACGCGCCCTTGCTCATGGGGCATGGCGGCGCTGGCCGCATAAGCGATCAGCCCCTGCGTCATCGCCGTGCCCAGCAGGCCCACGGCAAGCATGCCTGCCAGCAAGGCAGTCGCGGACTGAGCCATACTGACTGCCGCCAGCGCGGCCACGAGCGCCAGCAGCTGCGCCGCCATCAGTCGACGGCGATTCACCCGGTCGCCCAGCGGCACCAGCAGCAGCAAAGCCAGCGCACAGCCGACCTGGGTGGCCGTCACCACGCTGCCAATGGCGGCATGGCCGATGTGAAAGTCCCGCGCCAGGGTATCCAGCAGGGGCTGCACGTAATAAACATTCGCCACGCTCAGCCCGCTGGCTGTGGCAAACAGCCATACGAGGCCGCGCGGCAACGTCGGCGAAATGGAAGAAGCTGTCATGATCCGTTACCACCCGTTCTGGTTTCAAAATGAAACCAGTTGAATGCTAGGCCATGCAGTTTTAAAATGCAACCAGAATCCAGCCGCTGTCAGCCCGCCAGGAGACGCCATGCCGCCCCGCAAATCCATGAAAGATGAACCCTGTCCCGTTGCGCGCTCCGTCGATCTGATCGGCGATCGCTGGTCGCTTCTCATTGTGCGCGATGCCTTCGACGGCATGCGTCGCTTCAGCGATTTTCAGCGTAGCCTGGGCGTAGCCCGCAATATCCTTTCCGATCGGTTGCGCAAGCTGCTTGATGCCGGTGTTCTTGAAATGCGGGCGGCCTCGGATGGCACCGCCTATCAGGAGTATGTTTTAACGGCCAGGGGAGAAAGCCTGTTTCCCGTAGTGGTGGCGCTGCGACAATGGGGTGAACAGTATCTGTTCGAGCGTGACGAGCGCCATTCAGTATTGCTCGACAGGAACACGGGCAAGCCGATTCCGCGAATGACGCCACGGGCTAAAGATGGTTCAGTACTGTTACCCGCCTCTACCGTGGTGAGAAAACTTCCGTAGGTTAATACGCGGCAGCTCCACGCTAATTACTCGTTTCGGGATCTGATAAGTCTGTTATTTCCCGACCAGCCGCCGCGAATTATTCTCGATCTTCCCGGACAGGCGCCGCTTTTGCATGGTTCGCGTCCAGCTTGTCGAAAGCCCGGCCGCCGACAGCAGGCGATGGTACTGCTCATCGTCAAAGGGCATATGCCATGCGATGGCTATCGCCTCAGCCACGCTCACGTCGCTGAGGCGGGAAACCAGCTCCAGCGGCGATTCCGTAGAGACGTTTCCCGCCAGCACCACCCTGTACAGCCAGCCGCAGTAGCCCGACTTTTGCATCAGGGACGCCATGTCGCTGATGCCGAAATGGTAGTTAAGCTTAAAACAGGGCGAGCGCGGCTGCGTGACCTGAATCAGCGCATCGCCCCAGCGGAAGATATCGCCAATGCAGACGTTTTTTTCCGTCAGGCCTTCGCTCGACAGGTTCTCCCCAAAAGCCGGGGCGGTAAACAGCTCGGCCTGCTCGGGAAACTCCCGCGCCCAGTGGAGATAATGTTCACGAGGGTAATGGCATAGCGCGCGATCGGGCCCGCCATGAATGATTTTTTCGGCCTGCTGGTCGCCTTCCAGGCCCGATTCGGTAAGCCGCAGCTCGCCGTCGACCTGATATTTGGCGATAGCGCTTGGGCCTGCTGCCTTCGTAAGCACGAATCTTGCCGATATAAACCTGTAGCGGATGACGCATCTGCTCTCCCTGTATGCAACAGACATAAAAAAAGCGAGCCATCAGGCTCGCCTCTCGTCAGTTGCAATGCAACTTATTTTTTAGCAGCGAAACGCGCGGCTGCTTCGTCCCAGTTCACAACTTCCCAGAACGCTTTGATGTAGTCAGGACGTTTGTTCTGATACTTCAGGTAGTAAGCGTGTTCCCACACGTCCAGTCCCACAATCGGGAAGCCGGAAACGCCGGCAACCGCTTCGCCCATCAGCGGGCTGTCCTGGTTTGCGGTAGACACCACGGCCAGCTTGTCGTCTTTTAGCACAAGCCACGCCCAGCCGGAACCGAAACGGGTGGCGGCCGCTTTTTCAAATTCTTCTTTGAATTTCTCAACGCTGCCGAAATCGCGCTCGATGGCGGCTTTCAGGTCGCCCTGCAGGGTGGTGCCGGTTTTCAGGCCCTTCCAGAAGAAGCTGTGGTTAGCGTGGCCGCCCGCGTTGTTACGCAGAACGGTTTTCTTGTCGGCCGGAACCTGATCCAGTTTAGCGATCAGCTCTTCAACCGGCAGGCTGGCGAGTTCTGGCAGAGATTCCAGCGCCGCGTTAGCGTTGTTGACGTAGGTCTGGTGGTGTTTGGTGTGATGGATTTCCATCGTTTGCTTGTCGAAGTGTGGTTCCAGGGCGTCGTAAGCGTAAGGCAGGGATGGCAGTGTATAACTCATATTCTTCATCTCCATTATTGTCGGGCGGCGCGATAGCCGTTAACGCCGCGTAATCAGTTGGTTCATTATAGTTAATTAAATGATATTGAAAATGTTTATCAATGCCGTAGTTTCTATAAGGTTATAACTTTTCGTCATGATGGCGAAAATGTGAACGTTGTCAGGCTGATAAACTGATTTTTGCCACGCGATTCAAAAATGGCTGCGTGCTGGACAAGCTTATCGAAAACAGCTGGCCTATTACTACGAAGGGCGCAGCGGCAACGCCTGTGAGAATATTGTCACTTCGGTCCTCCTCGGCAATACCCTGCTGACCCACCGGGGCATCCCCGTCGCCGAGTATGAAATCAAAAACGTGCGGTGGGGATACGATGGTCCGGCGCACCCGCCGCCGCTCCGGCGGAGGCGAAATAAAGAACTGTGACACCCGTCAATCCTACCCAATGATTTTTGCCAAATTTCGCGCCCTTGCGGCAGCATGCTGAAGGTTCGCCGTCCGCTCACTCTTTAGACTCAACGGAATTGGGGTATCCGGCGGTCACCCCTGCGCTATTAATAAAAACAGAGGGATGGAAGATGAGTAACGCAATAACCATGGGGATACTTTGGCACCTCGTCGGCGCGGCAAGCGCGGCGTGCTTTTACGCCCCCTTCAAGAAAGTGCGGCGCTGGTCCTGGGAAACCATGTGGGCGACAGGCGGTTTTGTTTCATGGATTATTTTGCCCTGGACGGTCAGCTCAATTCTGCTGCCTGACTTCTGGGGCCTATTACGGCTCTTTTAGCGTATCCACCCTGCTGCCGGTCTTCCTGTTCGGTGCGATGTGGGGCATCGGCAATATCAACTACGGCCTGACCATGCGCTATCTCGGCATGTCGATGGGCATCGGCATCGCCATCGGCATCACGCTGATTGTCGGCACGCTGATGACGCCCATCATCGCCGGCAGGTTCGACGTGTTGATCGGCACGCCGGGCGGACGCATGACGCTGCTGGGCGTGCTAGTCGCCCTCGTCGGCGTCGCCATTGTGACCCGCGCAGGCCAGCTGAAAGAGCGCCAGATGGGCATCAAGGCCGAAGAGTTCAACCTGAAAAAAGGCCTGACGCTGGCGGTGATGTGCGGGATTTTCTCCGCCGGCATGTCCTTTGCGATGGATGCCGCGAAACCTATGCATGAAGCCGCCGCCGCGCTGGGCGTCGACCCGCTTTATGTCGCCCTGCCAAGCTACGTGATCATCATGGGCGGCGGCGCGGCGATCAACCTCGGGTTCTGCTTCATTCGTCTGGCAAAAGTCAAAAACCTGTCGGTAAAAGCCGACTTCTCGCTGGCAAAACCCTTAATCATCACCAACGTGCTGTTCTCCGCGCTGGCCGGGCTGATGTGGTATCTGCAGTTCTTCTTCTACGCCTGGGGCCACGCCAAAATCCCGGCGCAGTATGACTATATGAGCTGGATGCTGCACATGAGCTTCTACGTGCTGTGCGGCGGGCTGGTAGGGCTTATCATGAAGGAGTGGAAGGCCGCGGGCCGCCGTCCGGTTGGCGTGCTGAGCGTCGGCTGCGTGGTGATCATTCTCGCCGCCAATATCGTTGGCCTGGGAATGGCTAACTGACCCCAACCGTATAACGCTGGCGCCACATTCGTGGCGTCAAACCTGTCTCTTTCGTAAAGACCACGGAGAAGTAGTTGCTGTCCTCAAAGCCGCAGCGCGTGGCGATATCCCCAATCAGCATCTCGCTGTGGCGCAGCAAGTCCTGCGCCTGGCAGATGCGTAGCTGCCGCAGATACTGACCAATCGACATGCCGGTTTGCTGGCGGAAAAGCTGCCGCAAATGGCGCTCCGCCACCTGATGCTGCTCGCAGAACTTCTGCAAATCAAAAGGCGCATCAAGACTTTTGCCCAGCGCGGCCAGCAGCAAATCGAGCGTTTCCCCGCCGTCCGGCCCTGCCGCATCCTGCGGCTGGTAGCGATGTCGATGCAGCACGATGCACAGCTGCAGGAACAGGCTTTCCGTCAGGCACAGGGACAGCGCGTCCTGTTTCGGGCTTTCATGCTCCAGCTGGCCGATTATCTGCCGCGCCTGCGCCATTCCGTGGCTGCTCAGCCGCCAGCGCGGGTCCTTGCCCATCGCCGAATGGTTGCGTAGCAGCTCGTCCCAGTCGACGTTGAGCTTCAGCCGCTCCGGGCAATAAATAATGTTGTGCAGCACCAGATCGTTAACGGATTCATAGCGATGGCGATCTTCAGCGCGAATATAAAACAGGTCGCCGCAGGTGATGCGGTAGGGGCGGTCGTTGAGCACATGCAGGCCGTTGCCGCGCCATACCAGCACCAGCTCGCAAAAATCATGGCTATGTTCGGCGAAGACGTTTTGCGGATAGCGGTCCGCCACCGCCACCGGCTGGGAGGCGGAGACAAAGAAATCAGTTGTTTTCAGCACTAAGCGACCGGCCACCGCGATACCTCTACGCTTATCCACCCTGCCATTCACAAACGCAGGCCGGGTAAGCCTGCGCCACCCGACGGAAAAATAGCTGAGAAGTATTGGCTTTTTCGCTGAAAAAAACGGTGATTGCGTTCGCGATTACTGAAGTTGGGTATCCCGGCCCTGGCGAATCTCGCGCGGGGACCAGGAAAACTCGCGTCTGAACAGCGTGGAAAAGTGGTTGCTGTCGCCAAAGCCGCACTGGAAGGCGATATCCGTGACGCTCTCCTCGCCGTGGCGCAGCATGTGGCGGGCCTTCATCAGACGTAAGCGATTGAGATAGCGCTGGGGCGTAAGCCCGGTTTGCTGCTTGAGCTGGCGATGCAGCGTGCGCAGCGAAAGGGTGAACTGCCCGGCGAGCTGCTCCCAACACACCTCCTCGGCAAAGTGATCCTCAAGCCAGGCCATAAGCTGATTCAGCCGGCCTTCCGCGTTGATTACCCCCTCCATCATGGAGCCTTTACGCAGCAGCACCAGAAGCTGCATAAACAGCATTTCCCGGTTGGCGACGGCATGGGTATCCATCCCCTCGCCGAGGGTTTCGAACTGTTCTATCAGCCCGCGCACCTGCTGCAATACCGGCTGGTTCACCCGCCAGTGCGACGGATAATTGCCGTCCTGCTCCTGCGGCAGCAGCTTATCCAGCCCCGAAAGGAAGCAAAACGCGTCCGGCGCGCGATACAGGATATTGGTCAGGCAGAGGTTTTCGGTGTGCTCATACAGATGACGATCGTGGTCGCGCACGAAGCACACCGAACCGCCGCTCAGCGTGTAGGGCTGGCCGTTAAAAACGTGCGTGCCGGTGCCGTGCTCCACAATGACTATTTCATAAAAGTCGTGGTGGTGTTCAGGAAACGCCGCCTGCGGCAGGCGGGGCTCAATCGCCACCGACGCGTTACCTGACGGGAAGAAATCAAAACCGTGCAATATCGTCATTCTTATACCCACCATGCTGATAAACAGTTGCCTGATAGTAGGTAACGATTCTCATCTGCACCTTAAATTTTCGACACGAAATTCGTTAAAAGCCGTTCGTTTTTTAAGAAACGCGGGGAATTATTCGGAAATGCGGGAAGCGTCACAGGCGGCGTGCGAAGCCTGCAAAAACGAATTTGTGATATCACTCACGTTCATCTTTGCTTCTTTGCCAGCGCGGCACAAGCGCTGTCAGCCATAAGAAGGTGGGCTGCGGCGTTCCTTTTTAAAGTGGGGTCAATTAACTCGCAAGGACCCCGATAATGACTCTTCGCCATAGTGTTGCGGTAGACCTGGGCGCTTCAAGTGGCCGCGTCATGCTGGCACGTTTTGAACGTGAAACCCGCAGTATCCGCCTGCGTGAAATTCACCGTTTCGCCAACTGTCTGAAGCAGGTTCAGGGCGCCACGACCTGGGACCTCGACGCGCTGGAGCTGGAAATCCGCACCGGCCTGCAAAAAGCCTGCGATGAAGGCATCGCCATCGACAGCATCGGCATCGACACCTGGGGCGTGGATTACGTGCTGATCGGCCGCGACGGCAACCGCGTTGGCCTGCCGGTCTCCTATCGTGACGGCCGTACCGACGGCGTAATGGAAACCGCGCTTGCCGAAGTCGGGCGCGAAGAAATCTATCGCCGCACCGGCATTCAGTTTCTGCCGTTCAACACGCTCTATCAGCTGCGCGCCCTTGCGCGGCGCCAGCCGGAGCTGCTCGATGAAGTTGCACACGCGCTGCTGATCCCCGACTACTTCTGCTATCGCCTGACCGGCGCGCTGAACTGGGAATACACCAACGCCACCACCACGCAGCTTATCAATATCAACAGCGACAGCTGGGATGAAAGCCTGCTCGAGTGGGCCGGCGTGCCGTCAAACTGGTTCGGCAAGCCGACGCATCCCGGCTGCGTAATCGGCCAGTGGACCTGCCGCGAAGGCAACCAGATCCCCGTGGTGTCCGTCGCCACTCACGACACCGCCAGCGCGGTCATCGGCGCGCCGTTAAAAGACAAAGACGCGGCGTACCTCTCCTCCGGCACCTGGTCGCTGATGGGCTTCGAGAGCAAAACGCCCTGCACCAGCAGCCAGGCGCTCGCCGCCAACATCACCAACGAAGGCGGCGCCGAAGGCCGCTACCGGGTGCTGAAAAATATTATGGGGCTGTGGCTTTTGCAGCGCGTCGCAAAAGAGCTTGCGATTACCGACCTGCCGGAGCTGATCGCCAGAACCCGCGGCCTTCCCGCCTGCCGTTTTGTGATAAACCCCAACGACGACCGTTTTATCAACCCGGAAAGCATGAGCCGCGAGATTCAGGCCGCCTGCCGGGAAAGCCGCCAGCCCGTGCCGCTGACCGACGCCGAGCTGGCGCGCTGTATTTTCGACAGCCTGGCGCTGCTGTATGCCGCAACGCTGCACGAACTGGCGGAGCTGCGCGGCCGGCCGGTGAGCTGCCTGCACATCGTCGGCGGCGGCAGCCAGAACGAGCTGCTCAACCAGCTCTGTGCGGACGCCTGCGGCGTGCCGGTACTGGCCGGGCCGGTCGAAGCCTCCACCCTTGGCAATATCGGCTGCCAGCTGATGGCGCTGGACGAAATCGCCGACGTCGACGACTTCCGCAGCATCGTCGCCGCCAGCTACGAACTGACCTCTTTTATCCCGCATTCAGACAGCGAAATTGCCCGCTATATGGCGCAGTTTTCGCACAACCGTCAAACCTTTAAGGAGTTTTGCGCATGACCACCTCTATCGATCAAGCCTGGGAACTGGCTAAACAGCGCTTTGCCGCCGTCGGCGTGGATGCAGAAGAAGCGCTGCGCCAGCTGGACCGTTTGCCGGTTTCAATGCACTGCTGGCAGGGCGACGACGTTGCCGGCTTTGAAAACCCGGAAGGCGAGCTGAGCGGCGGCATCCAGGCGACCGGTAATTATCCCGGCAAAGCGCGTAACGCCGCCGAACTGCGCGCCGATCTTGAGCAGGCGCTAAGCCTGATCCCAGGCCCCAAGCGCCTGAATCTGCATGCCATTTATCTGGAGTCGGACACCCCGGTCCCACGCGATAAAATCAAACCCGAGCACTTCAAAAACTGGGTTGAGTGGGCGAAAGCGAACGGGCTGGGCCTGGACTTCAACCCTTCGTGCTTCTCGCACCCGCTGAGCGCCGATGGTTTTACCCTGTCCCACGCAAACGACGAAATCCGCCGGTTCTGGATTGACCACGTGAAGGCCAGCCGCAAAGTTTCCGCATACTTTGGCGAACAGCTCGGCACGCCGTCGGTGATGAACATCTGGATCCCGGACGGCATGAAGGACGTTACGGTTGACCGCCTGGCCCCGCGCCAGCGCCTGCTGGAAGCGCTTGACGAGGTGATTAGCGAGAAGCTCAACCCGGCGCACCACATCGACGCCGTAGAAAGCAAACTGTTCGGCATCGGCGCCGAAAGCTACACCGTCGGCTCCAACGAGTTCTACTTCGGCTACGCCACCAGCCGCCAGACCGCGCTGTGCCTGGACGCGGGGCATTTCCACCCCACCGAAGTCATCTCCGACAAAATCTCCAGCGCCATGCTCTACGTGCCGCGCCTGCTGCTGCACGTCAGCCGCCCGGTACGCTGGGACAGCGATCACGTGGTGCTGCTGGATGACGAAACCCAGGCGATCGCCAGCGAAATCATCCGCCATGACCTGTTCGACCGCGTACACATCGGCCTCGATTTCTTCGATGCGTCCATCAACCGTATCGCGGCCTGGGTCATCGGCACCCGCAACATGAAAAAAGCGCTGCTGCGCGCCCTGCTGGAGCCAACCGAAACCCTGCGCCGGCTAGAAAACGAAGGCGATTACACCGGCCGCCTGGCGCTGCTTGAGGAGCAGAAATGCCTGCCGTGGCAGGCGGTGTGGGAGATGTACTGCCAGCGCCACGACACGCCTGCGGATGCGCAGTGGCTGGACAACGTGCGCGGCTACGAAAAAGACGTGTTAAGCCAGCGCAAGTAGAGAATTTATCGGTGGATGGCACGGCGTTTATCTACCGTATCGGATCGTAGGCGGGCAAGCCTCGCGCACCCGCCGGAACACTAAAGGAAGCACAAAACTATGCACAACATCCTGAACGCCTGGTTTGTCGAAGGCATGATCAAAGCGACCAGCGACGCCTGGCTCAAAGGCTGGGACGAGCGCAACGGCGGCAACATTACGCTGCGCCTGAGCGAGGAAGACATCGCGCCTTACCAGGCTGATTTTTACGCCGAGCCGCGTTATATCGCCCTTAGCCAGCCGATGCCAGAACTTGCCGGCACGCCGTTTATCGTCACCGGCTCCGGTAAATTCTTCCGCAACGTGCAGCTCGACCCGGCGGCAAATATCGGCGTGGTAAAAGTGGACAGCCGCGGTACGGGGTACCACATTTTGTGGGGGCTGGAAAACGAAGCGGTGCCGACCTCTGAGCTGGCATCGCACTTCCAGTCGCACTGCGTACGCATGAAAGCCACCGGCGGCCGCGATCGCGTAATCATGCACTGCCACGCCACCAACCTGATAGCCCTGACCTACGTGCTGGAAAACGACTCCGATATCATCACCCGCAAGCTGTGGGAAGGCAGCACCGAGTGTCTGGTGGTCTTCCCGGACGGCGTCGGCATTCTGCCGTGGATGGTGCCGGGTACCGATGAAATCGGCACGGCGACCGCCGGCAAGATGCAAAAACATTCGCTGGTGCTGTGGCCGTTCCACGGCGTATTCGGCAGCGGCCCGACGCTTGACGAAGCCTTCGGCCTTATCGATACCGCCGAAAAGTCCGCCGAGGTGCTGGTCAAGGTTATCTCGATGGGCGGCATGAAACAGACCATTACCCGCGACGAGCTTATCGCGCTCGGCAAGCGTTTTGGCGTTGACCCGTTAGCCAGCGCGTTAGAACTGTAAGCCTGTAACGGTGGATGGCGCCTGGTTTATCCACCCTACAAATAATAAAAAACACCTGCAAACTGACCCTACATGCGGAGTACAAGCAATGAAAATTAAAGCAATATTAGGTTGTACGCTCACCGTTGCCGCACTGGCGTTGTCCGGTTCCGCCATGGCCGAAGTAAAAATCGCTCTGGTGGCGAAATCCCTCGGCAATGGTTTCTTTGAAGCAGCGAACGTGGGGGCTCAGGAGGCCGCCAAAGAGCTGGGAGACGTTAAGGTTATCTACACCGGCCCGACCACTACCACCGCCGAGGCGCAGATTGAAGTGCTCAACGGCCTGATCGCCCAGGGCGTGGACGCTATCGCCATCTCCGCAAACGACCCGGACGCCGTGGTGCCGGTGCTGAAAAAAGCCATGCAGCGCGGCATTAAGGTCGTGTCCTGGGACTCCGGCGTCGCCAAAGACGGCCGCCAGATCCATCTTAATCCTTCCAATAACGCGCTGATTGGCGAAACCAACGTTAAGCTTGCCGCCGACGCGCTAAAAGCGATGAACGTTGAGAAAGGCGACGTCGCCATTCTGAGCGCAACGCCGACCTCGACCAACCAGAACATCTGGATCGCCGAGATGAAAAAGGTGCTGCCGAAGTACCCGTCCGTCAATCTGGTGACCGTGGCCTACGGCGACGATCTCTCTGATAAAAGCTACCGCGAAACCGTCGGCCTGCTGAAGTCTTACCCCGATCTGAAAGTTATCGTTTCCCCGTCTTCGGTGGGCATCGTTGCCGCCGCGCAGGCGGTGAAAGACCAGGGCAAAATCGGCCAGGTTTACGTGACCGGGCTGGGCCTGCCGTCTGAGATGGCGGGCGCCATCAAATCCGGCGCGTCGAAAAGCTTCGCCATCTGGAACCCTATCGACTTGGGCTACGCGGCGACGTATCTGGCCGATGACCTGGTTAAAGGCAGCGCCAGCAAAACCGAAGCCAGCATGGGCAAGCTTGGCAAAGTGAAGCTCGACGCCGACGGCAGCGGCGCCATGGCCGAGCCGTTTGTGTATGACGCCAGCAATATCGATAAATTCTCCAAAATCTTCTGAGCAATGTCCGGCGGGCGGCGCTCTGCCTGCCGCCCGGCGTACCAAATTGTAGGGTGGATAAGCCTTAGCGCCGTCCACCACTTTTTGCATTTTGGAGGAGGTATTTACGATGACAGCCGCCACACCGCTGCTTTCCCTTAAGGGAATCACCAAGGTATTCCCGGGCGTGCGCGCCCTTGAAAATGTTCACCTCGACCTCTGGCCGGGCAAAGTCACGGCGCTAATTGGGGAAAACGGGGCGGGCAAATCCACGCTGGTCAAAGTCATGACCGGCATTTACCAGCCGGAAGAAGGCGAACTGCTTTATAAGGCGATACCGATAGCGCTGCCCAATCCGGAAGCGGCGCACAAGGTCGGTATCACGGCTATCCACCAGGAAACCGTGCTGTTCGACGAGCTGACGGTGACCGAAAACATTTTTGTCGGCCACTACCTGTACCGCGGCCTGTTCAAAAAGCTCGACTGGCCCGCCATGCATCGGCAGGCGCGGGAAATCCTGACCCGCCTTGAGGTGCAAATCGATCCGCGCGCCACGCTTAAAACGCTGAGCATCGCCCAGCGCCATATGGTCGCCATTGCGCGAGCTTTATCATTTGAAGCGCAGGTGGTGATTCTCGATGAGCCGACCGCGGCCCTGTCGCAGCACGAAATCGTTGAGTTTTACCAAATCGTTGAGCGCCTGAAACGCGAAGGCAAAGCCATTTTGTTTATCTCCCACAAGTTCGATGAGATCTTCGCCATCGCCGACCACTACACCGTCCTGCGCGACGGCGTGTATATCGGCTCGGGGCAAATCAGCGACATCACCGAAGACCGCATGGTGACCATGATGGTCGGGCGCGAAATCAGCCACGGCTGGCCAAAAACGGTCTGCGAGCCGGGCGAAGTCGTGCTGGAGGTAGAAGACCTCTGCCACCCAACGGAATTCGCGCACATTACTTTCACCCTGCGCAAAGGGGAAATCCTCGGCTTCTATGGCCTGGTGGGCGCCGGACGGACCGAGCTGATGCAGGCGCTGTCCGGCGTGTCGCAACCCGGCTCGGGCGAAATCCGCCTGAACGGCAAGGCTATGCGCTTCAGCCAGCCCGCCGACGCCATCAAAGCCGGGATTGTTTGTGTGCCGGAAGAGCGCCAGAAGCAGGGCGCCATTATCGAACTGTCAATCAGCCAGAACATCAGCCTGCCCCAGCTTAGCCGCCTTAATCCCGGCGGCGTGCTTAACGAGGCGCGCGAATGGGCGCTCGCCGACGAATACGCAAAACGGCTGCAGGTGAAGGCGTTCAGCTGGCGGCAAAAGGTGGAAACGCTCTCCGGCGGCAACCAGCAGAAGGTGGTGATCGGCAAATGGCTGGCGACGCAGCCTGAGGTCATCATTCTCGATGAGCCGACCAAGGGTATTGATATCGGCTCCAAGGCGGCGGTGCACCAGTTTATGTCCGAGCTGGTCGGCCAGGGCCTGGCGGTAATAATGGTGTCGTCTGAGCTGCCGGAAGTGATGGGCATGGCCGACCGCATTATCGTGATGCACGAAGGGCTGATGGTGGCGCAATACCGGGCCGGCGAGGCCAGCGCGGAGAGGATAGTCAGCGCCGCCAGCGGCGCGGGCGAGGAGGCGGCATAATGTGGCAAAAACTGCTTAAACACCGCGAAGCGCTGCTCGCCGGGGTGATTTTATTACTGGCGCTGGCCATCGGCAGCCGGGTGCCGTCGTTCCTGGCGCCGGGCAACCTGGTGGAGATGTTTAACGACACCTCTATCCTGATTATTCTCGCCCTCGGCCAGATGATGGTGCTGCTTACCAAAGGCATCGACCTTTCCATGGCGGCTAACCTGGCGCTGACCGGCATGATTGTCGCCCTGCTCAACTTCCATCATCCGGATATTCCCGTCGGCGTTTTGCTGGCGCTAGCTACCCTGCTCGGCCTGCTGATGGGCATGATTAACGGCCTGCTGGTCTGGAAGCTCGGCATCCCGGCCATTGTGGTGACGCTGGGCACCATGAGCATCTACCGCGGCATTATCTTCCTGCTCTCCAACGGCGGCTGGATCAACGCCCACCAGATGAGTGGCGACTTCCTGGCGCTGCCGCGCACGCCGGTATTGGGCTTGCCGCTGCTGAGCTGGTGCGCCGTTGCGGCGGCGCTGCTCGTCGGCTATTTCCTGCTTTACAGCCGCACCGGGCGCGCCATGTACACCGCCGGCGGCAACGCCACCGCCGCCTATTACACCGGTATCAACGCCGGCAAAATGCAGTTCATCAGCTTCAGCCTGAGCGGCGCGCTGGCGGGCTTTTGCGGCTACCTGTGGATTTCGCGCTTTGCCGTTGCGTATGTGGACGTGGCGAACGGGTTTGAGCTGCAAATCGTCGCGGCATGCGTCATCGGCGGGATAAGCACCATGGGCGGCATCGGACGCGTGCTGGGCTGCCTGCTGGGCGCGCTGTTCCTCGGCGTCATTAACAACGCGCTGCCGGTGATCGGCGTGTCGCCGTTCTGGCAGATGGCTATTTCCGGCACTGTCATTGTCATCGCCGTGCTGCTGAACGAACGCGGCAACAAACGCAAAGGGCGGCTAATACTGCGCGATAAAGCGCTTTATGCACAAAAAGAAGCGGTGAAACCATGAATAAGACGCTGATCTCTGAGCAAAGGCCCGCCGTGGGCCAAACGGAGCCGCTGTTTAAGCGGTTGTTATGCTGGGAAAGTTTCCTGCTCGCCGTGACGCTGGCGGTCTTTGTCGCCAACGCGCTGGCTTCGCCCTACTTCCTGAATATCTGGAACCTGTCGGACGCCACCTTCAACTTCACCGAAAAAGCGATCGTCGTGCTGCCGATGGCGATGCTGATTATCGCCCGGGAAATCGATCTGTCCGTCGCCTCGACCATCGCGCTCAGCTCAACGGTGATGGGCTTTTGCGCCCAGGCGGGCGTCGACACGCCGCTGCTGGCAGGCATCGGGCTCGGCACGGGAATGCTGTGCGGGCTATTCAACGGCTGGCTGGTGACGCGTTTTAACCTCTCCTCCATCGTTATCACCATCGGCACCATGAGCCTTTATCGCGGCATAACCTACATCCTGCTGGGCGATCAGGCGCTCAATAGCTGGCCGGAAAGCTTTGCCTGGTTCGGCCAGGGCTACGTGTGGGGCGCGCTGTCGTTCGAGTTCGCGCTGTTTATCGTGCTGGCGGCGGCGTTCGCCTTCCTGCTGCATAAAACCAACTTTGGCCGCCGCACCTACGCCATCGGCAACAACCCGACCGGCGCGTGGTATTCCGGCATCAACGTTAAGCGCCACAACATGATGCTGTTTGTGCTGGTCGGGGTTATGGCCGGGCTGGCGGCGGTGTTGCTGACATCGCGCCTGGGCAGTACGCGCCCGACGATAGCCATGGGCTGGGAGCTTAGCATCGTCACCATGGCGGTGCTGGGCGGCGTCAATATTCTTGGCGGCTCCGGCAGCATGGCGGGCGTGATTATCGCCGCCTTCCTGATGGGCCTGGTGACCTTCGGCCTGAGCCTGCTCAACGTGCCGGGCATCGTCATGTCGATTATCGTCGGCGCGATGCTGATTACCGTTATCTCGCTGCCGATTATTACGCGGCGAGTCCTGCAACGCAGGGTGGATAAGCGTAGCGCCATCCACCAGTAACCTCTGGCGGGCGGCGCTACGCCACCCGCCCTACGCTCATCCCGGAAGATGGGCGCATAAAGAATTCGAAACGGCAATATTAAGGAGAATAGCAATGAGCTTTATGTTGGCCTTACCAAAAATCAGCCTTCACGGCGCGGGTGCGATCGGCGATATGGTTAAGCTGATCGCGGAAAAAAACTGGGGCAAAGCGCTGGTCGTCACCGACGGCCAGCTGGTGAAAATGGGCCTGCTCGACAGCCTGTTCACCGCGCTGGACGCCCACCGGCTCTCTTATGAACTCTTCGATGAGGTGTATCCGAATCCGACGGAAGAGCTGGTGCAAAAAGGCTTTGCCGCTTATCAGGCGGCAGGGTGCGACTACATTATCGCCTTCGGCGGCGGCAGCCCGATCGACACCGCCAAAGCGATCAAAATCCTGACGGCAAACCCTGGCCCGTCGACCGCCTATTCCGGCGTCGGCAAAGTGGTTCACGCAGGCGTGCCTCTGGTGGCGATTAACACCACGGCGGGCACCGCCGCCGAGATGACCAGCAACGCGGTGATCATTGATTCACGGCGCCAGGTAAAAGAAGTCATTATCGATTCGAACATCATCCCGGATATCGCCGTGGACGACGCCAGCGTTATGCTGGACATCCCGGCAAGCGTGACGGCGGCCACCGGCATGGATGCCCTGACCCACGCCATCGAAGCCTACGTTTCCGTGGGCGCGCATCCGCTAACCGACGCCAACGCGCTGGAGGCGATTCGCCTGATCAGCCGGTGGCTGCCAGAAGCGGTGGATAACGGACGCAACCTGGAAGCCCGCGAGCAAATGGCGTTTGGCCAGTACCTGGCAGGCATGGCGTTTAACAGCGCCGGGCTGGGCCTGGTGCATGCGCTGGCGCACCAGCCGGGGGCGACGCACAACCTGCCGCACGGCGTCTGCAACGCCATCCTGCTGCCGGTAATCGAAGCCTTTAACCGTCCGCAGGCCGTGGCGCGCTTTGCCAGGGTAGCCGACGCGATGGGCGTGGATATTCAGGACATGAGCGAGGCTCGGGCGAGCCTGAAGGCGATCGAGGCGATCCGCGCGTTGTCCACCCGCGTCGGCATTCCTTCGGGCTTCAGCCAGCTCGGCGTGAAAAAATCGGACATTGAAGGCTGGCTGGATAAAGCCCTCGCCGACCCCTGCGCGCCCTGCAATCCCCGCACGGCCAGCCGTGAAGAGGTGCGCGAGCTTTATCTGGAGGCGCTATGATCCGCAAAGCTTTTGTGATGCAGGTAAATCCCGATGCCCATGAAGAATATCAGCGCCGCCATACGCCGATTTGGCCGGAGCTGGAGGAAGTACTTAAACAGCACGGTGCTCATCACTACGCTATTTATCTTGATGCCGATCGCCACCTGCTTTTTGCCACGGTAGAGATTGAATCAGAGGCCCGCTGGGAAGCCGTCGCGCAGACGGAAGCCTGCCGGAAATGGTGGCGGCATATGCGCGACATTATGCCGAGCAATCCGGATAACAGCCCGGTCAGCGCGGAGCTAAAAGAGGTGTTTTATTTAGCCTAGCTGGCTGTTTGTCCTCCTCTGACTATGAGGGGGACAAAACAACCCAGCTTAAGCCATGGTTTTGGCTTCACGCGAACACAGTCAATTCGAAGAACACAGGGCCAGCTGGTTAAGGCTGGCAGGCTTATTTTTATTAAGATAACTATCAGATGCAGCCGAACTTACTGTCACTTTAGGGCAATGAACTCGCGTACCGGTGAGCTTACCCGAGCTCGGACCAACAGAAATAGTTACGCCGTGAGAAAATGATTTTAATTCGATGGACCTAAACACAGCGGCATTAAACAACTCCCAACAATCGGGGAACCGTTTTCATCTTCATGCCATAAATGTGCGGGAGCAGACATATAATTTCCTCATGAGTGATGATTAGTTAATGCTCATTATCATGATGATTACCATTTCACGTAACGATAAAATATAACTATCATAAATACGAAGAATAGGGGTATAAGCCAGACTGGACTATCAGGGGATAAAAAACCCTGCACTAATGCGAATATGATTGTTAGCACTGTGGGACCATAATATGAAGCCAATGATCTGAACATCCGCTTAAAAAACCTTTTAATAAGATGCATCATGGTTATCGAACCATCCTGGTTATGATGTCAGCTATTTTTTGGTTCGATGCCCCCTGTGCTTCAACCGCACCTGCGCGCTCAAATAGCGGTTCTAACAGAAAATACATCATTTCCAGCTCTTGAGCGTACAGCGCAGCGTAACAGGACGGATAGGTACAATGAAGGCGACGGGCGCTATCTGCTGCTTTCTGAACGATGCCATATACACTAACTCCTGCTAAAACTCCCCCTGCCCGTCTCCCTGTAAAGGCGCTCATATCAAGGCTTAGATTCATTCCGATAGCAACAGCAGAGGCAACAGCTAAAGCGAATCCGTGAACGGTCAGATAACTGGCGGCAATGTGAACATTAACAACCATTAGCATTTTTTTAATATGCGCTATTTGCTCGGATGTTTTATATTTAAATATTTCCTCAAAATATATTCTAAGTATGTCATAGACGACGTTTCCGTGTTGTAGAAGGCGGATAACACTCTTCCTGAATCGAATATCTTCATTTTTTTGCCGCTGGCAAACGTCCTGATATTCATCCGTAAAGCAGGATATATAGTACAACGCGCGTTTTGCGCCGGCGCCTGTTGTTTCAATCTGATTTGATAGCGCCTGTCCAACGCCTCTTAAGGCGCGATCAAGCTTTAGCGCGAGGATTTTATTGGACTGCAAATAACTGATGACCTCATTGCTGTAGTACATAGCCGTTCCTTGCTAATTTTAATTACTTCCGTGCGCAAAGTGTAATCGATTCATATTGGCCAGTAAACGAACAATTCAAACATCGGGAATCGATGTTTTATTATCGGTTCAAATAATAGAGGCAGTCCGGAGAGCGGATATTCGTGTAAGCCATAAAAAGAATTAAGGCCTTTGACAGTAAAACAAGGGTGGATAGCAGACACCGCTTATCCACCCTATCTACTAATTAAAGCGCAGCATCCTCCAGCGCCTTGTGGATCACCGTCGAAAGCTCTTTGACATCGAACTTCGCTACGTAGCCGTTGGCCCCGACTTTACGCACGTGATCTTCGTTAGCGCTGCCCGATAAGGACGAGTGAATCACTACCGGGATCTGCTTTAACAACGGGTCGGTTTTAATATTGCGCGTTAAGGTAAAGCCGTCCATTTCCGGCATTTCGATATCGGTTAATACCATGCCGATGCGGTCGGTGATCGGCAGGCCTTCGGCTTTCGCCTCCGCCGCGATAACCTTAATTTTCTCCCAGGCTTCCAGCCCCGTTGAATGGATGCTCGCCGGGATGCCCATGCCTTTCAGGCCCTGCTCCAGCATCGAACGGGCGACCTTTGAGTCTTCCGCCACAATCGCCACCGCGCCCGGTTTCAGGGTGTAGGTTTTCTCTTCGATGGCCGCGACGTCCACATCGCGCCCGGAAGGGATAATGTCATAAAGAATCTGTTCCACGTCGAGCACCAGCGCCAGATCGCCTTTGTATTCATCGCTGTCCAGCGAGGCGATGCTGGTGATATTGCGGCTGCTGACGCCCGATTCGGCGGCGTGAACCTGGCTCCAGTCCAGACGAATGATGTTTTCAACGGACTCCACCGCAAAAGCCTGGGTGCTGCGGGCGTACTCGGTGATCAGCAAAAGATTCAGGCCGGTCTGCGGCGTGCAGCCGGTCACGGCAGGCAGATCGATAACCGGGATAATCTGGTCGCGAATGTTCGCCATCCCCAGCAGCGGCGATTCCATGCCCGCCGCGCGATTGATTTTCGGCATCGGCACGATTTCACGCAGCTTAAAAACGTTAATACCGTACAGCTCGGATTTGTCGGCATGCTGCCCTTTCCCTAAGCGGAACAGCAACAGCTCAAATTTGTTGGATAACGCGAGGTTAGACCTCTCATCAATGTCTTTCTGAAAACTATCCATTTTAACCTCGAATGATAACCCGGCGGGTCATGTCGCCCTGCTTTTCAGGTGCCCTGTATAAGTTATCGGCAGAATGGAATAAAAGTAGAGTGTGATGGGCTAAATGATTTGGATTAAGGGGGTATTAACCCCCGATTAGAAGCTCAGGCGATGCGCAGCGCGCGCCGGGAGATTTGCAGCTTCTCCTCCAGCCACTTCAGCAGGCTTTGCGTATCCAGCGGGCAGCTCTGGTCCAGCGTGTAAACCGGCCCCAGCGCCATGGGCCGGGCGCTGTCCGCAAGCTGCTGCAGCTCCGGCAGATATTCTTCGCCGGGATGGCCCGGGCGTCTTATATCAAACCTTTGCGCATAGCGGGCCGCCGCCAGGCTTCCGGGGATCCGGTTCCACACTTCCAGTACCCGCGAGATATTCGCCTGTTCAAGATAGCGCTCAAGCGTTTCTTTTGGCTGAAAGCCGAACCAGGCATCGATAAGAAAGACGCACTGGGGCGGGCTGTCCGCCACTATCGACCAAATCACCTCGTAGGCCGCGCAGCCCAGGCGCCGGTTGAACGGCCTGTCTATTTCTTCGAACTGCGCCATAAAGGGCTCTTTAATGCCGTCGATTGCCAGCACCGGCAGCGCAAAATGTTCGGACAGCAGGCGGGCGACGGTGCTTTTACCCGAGGCCGGGACGCCGTTGACCAGCACCACCGTTTTGTCCTGTGTTCGCGAATTCTGGCTCATAATATTGCGATCACCTCTTCCTTAGCTTTTGCCAGACGCAGCTTCGCCATCACGTCGTTATCACCTAACAGATTAACGATGGCGCGAATGCCCTCTTCGATGTGGCCGTTGCTGTCGCGGGCCGCGAACATAATGACGATATCGGCCTTGTCGCTATCGGCAAACATAATCGGCTCATCAAGCAAAACCAGACTAAAACAATTTTTAATCACCCCGCATTCCGGGCGGGCATGGGGCATGGCGATGCCCTCTTCAAAAACGTAATAGGCGCCATGCTCCAGAGTGTTATTAATCACCGCCTGGTAGTAAGAGGGCAAAATATAGCCGTTATCAACCAGCGGCTGAGCCGCCAGCTGAATCACCTTCTGCCAGTCCGTTTCGCGCACGCCGACCTGAATCGCCTGTGCTTCAATTAATAACTCTTTAATGGCCATAACGGCTCCTTAAATAGTCCTGCGAATGGTATTTCGCAATTCATCAATTCTGACAAATAAATTATCGATCTGCTGGCGGTGCGTTTTACTCTTCGCGTAGACCTGTAACGCCTGGTTATAGCGCAGCATTAAAGCCTTTTGTGTTTCACCATTAGAGGGATTTTCCATCAGCGTATTTTCCAGCGCCGTTAATTCAGCATCGAGTTGTGCGGCCTGAATATCATATTGCCCGCTGTCTGAATTATCCTTGTGGAAAAGTCGTTTTAAAGATCCAAACATAGCTATCTCCCGCCCCGACGATTGCCGCGCAACCAGGGTTACATTGAAGAGTAAAGGATAACGCGGTGGTTATTTAAATAATGCGATCTTTTCGGCTAATACGGCGGCGACCGCATCATTTGCCGGAATTAAAAATTTGCGCACGCTGTCGTTTACTTTGCCTTTGCCGAAGGTTTCTTTGCAGTGCCCGACCCATTGCACGTTCATTTCGGTGCCGACGTTCACTTTGTCGATACCTTCCGCTACGGCGCGGCGCATGTCTTCGTCGCTGACGCCGGTGCCGCCATGCAGCACCAGCGGGGTTTTGGTGACCTCGCTGATCTCCGCCAGGCGCTGATGCTGGATGTTTGCCTTGCCGGTATACAGGCCGTGCACCGTGCCGACGGATACCGCCAGCATGTCCACGCCGGTTTCATCCACAAAACGTTTGGCGTCTTCCGTGGTGGTAAAGCAGATATCCTCCATCGCCACCGCTTTGCCGTCTTCCGAGCCGCCAATCGCCCCCAGTTCGGCCCTCTACGGAAACGTTATGCGGACGGGCAATATCAATTACCTTGCGGGTATTGGCGATATTCTCGGACAGCTCCAGATGCGAGCCGTCATACATTACCGAACTAAAGCCGGCGTCGATCGCCGTTTTAATGGATTCAATATCCGAACAGTGGTCCAGATGCAAACAGGTCGGTATCTGCTGGCTTGCGGATAAAGAACGAATGGCGTCCACCAGCAGGCGGTAGCCTAAATATTCCGCCGTCCCGGTTGAAATCTGAATCATTAACGGGCTGTTGGTGGCTTTGGCCGCTTTAAAATAAGCGGGCAGCATTTCCAGGCAATGCAAATTAAAAGATCCTACTGCTTTAAAATTGCGTTCTTTTGCCACCTGCAATAACGCCGGGAAGTTATACAGACTCATGTGCTTTTTCCTCTTGAGGTTTGGTTGATTTGCCATTCACGAACCAGGCGATAAGCGCCACGAACAGGATGAATACGCCGACAAAGGTCCAGTTATTCTGGAAGACGTGTCCTAAAATCAGGCCGCTGCTGATGACATCGGAATCGCTGAAGGTCACGCCGGTAAAGCCGTAGCTTTCAAGCATCGGTACAAGGATTGCGGGCAGGAAGGTGATAAACAGGCCGTGTACCACGCCGCCGATAATCGCGCCGCGCCTGCCGCCCATCGCGTTGCCGAAAATCCCTGCGGTGCCGCCGGCAAAGAAGTTGGTCAACAGGCCGGGCAGGATCATCGCCAGGCCAAACATCGGGAAGACAATCATGCCGATGATGGAGCCTGCGGTGGTGGCAAGGAAGCCGACAATTACCGCGTTCGGGGCGTACGGGAAGAGCACCGGGCAGTCCAGCGCAGGTTTGGCATCGGGCACGATGCGCATCGCGATGCCGCGAAACGCGGGCACCAGTTCGTTAAGCAGCAGGCGTACGCCGCTGTAAAGCACGAACACCCCGGCGACAAACTGAATGGCCTGCATAAAGGCAAACATCAGGTAATTCACGCCGTTGGCGTACTGAGCGATGTAGCCCGGCCCTGCCGCCAGCGCCGGAATGAGGTACATCGGGATCATCACCACCGCCATGGAGAGGTAGGTATCCTGCAGGAACTTAAAGTTATCCGGCAGCACCAGGTCTTCGGTGGATTTCGAGCCTTTGCCCACCACCTTCGCCACCGCCGCCTGCACCAGATAGCCGATGGTACAGAAGTGGCCTAACGCAACGTCATCGGAGCCGGTAATACGGCGCACCACCGGCTGGGCGAGCGCAGGCATCAACACCGCCATAATGCCGCCGAAAATGCCGCCGGTCAGAATCAACGGCAGCCCGGTCAGCCCGGCTTTGTAGCCGATAACCGCGCCGATGGTCGCCATCCACAGCAGCGCCTGTCCGGTAAGGAAGATGTACTTAAACGGCGTGATGCGGGCGATGATGATGTTGACGATAAAGATCACCATCAGCGTGAGCGCCACTTCGGAACCCAGCTCGCGGTTTGCCAGTCCCGCGATGGGCCGCCACGTCGGTGATATAGCCCTGCATGCCGAAGCCGTGGGTAAAGATGTCGTTCAGGAAGGTGAGCGTATCAACAATAATGTTGATCCCCGCCATCATGATTAAAAAGCCCAGCAGCGTTTTAAAAGTCCCTTCCGCTACTTTGCCCTTCGATTTTTTTTGCAGTAAAAGACCCAGCATGGCGATAAAGGCGATCAGTATTGACGCCTGTCCCAGCAGATCTTTAACAATAAAGTTAATGATGCTATTCATGGTCGAATACCTTCACATTGCGGGCTTTTAAAAAGGCGACAATCTTTTTTTCGATTTCGTCTTTATCGGTGAGCTTATGCAGTACAATCACCCGTTTAATTTCTTCTTCGCTGGCGTCGGCGGTTAAAATATCCGCGAAGGTCTTTTGGGTTAAGATAATGTCAGATTTAAAGGCACCCGCTTCGGAGACCGTGGTGTGGTCTATTTCCGCCGGGATTTCTAATTTTTTAAGCACCGCTTTCGCTGTCATTTCGATAGCAAAACTGGAACCTAAACCGCAGCCACATACACAAAGAATTTTAAGCATTGAAAATCTCCTCAAATAATATTGAGCTGCTTCGCTAATTTATAATGATGCCCTTCGGTGTCGACGAGGCGTTTTTGCATACTGATTAAATCTATAGGGATCGGTTTGTTACTCGAATTAATAATAATTGCTTTATTTCTCATGCCTGACTGGATACAACGTACGACTTCGCCTGCCATAATGGTGCCCTGATAGATTTCCTCACAGGTTGGGTCGCCGTTACGCAGGCTGTAACCAATAATCGACTTGCGAATACGCACGCCGATTTTTGGCTCAAGCTGTTTAATCATGGTGTCTATCGCCCCCTGAAAACCGGGGGAGTATTCTTTGGTGTAACCTTCGGAGCAAAGAATGACGACGCTGTTTTGCGTCTCAAGCCGCGCGCTAATCTTGTTCGCCAGCTCGCTTAATTCCTGCGGGCATTCCGGAAACAGGGCAAAGTCAGCATTGCTTTTAATGGCGGACTGCAGGGTTAATTCACCGCAGTAGCCGCCCAGCAGCTCCACCATAAAAACGCGGCCCCGGCAGCGCGCGCCCCGTATTACGCAGCTTGGCGACCTCTTTAATCACCTGCTCGCAGGCGGTGGAAAAGCCCATGGTATAGTCGCTGCCGTAAACGTCGTTGTCGATAGTCATGCCCACCCCGAAACAGTTAACGCCGTATTCGCTAAGGTGATGCAAAAACTGTAAAGAGCCATCGCCGCCCGCCATAATAAGCACGTCAATATGCAGGGCTTTAAGCTGCTTCGCGATAGTTTCATATTCGCCGCCCGTTAATTTACGGTTAGTTCGGCCTGAGGACATGATGGGAATAGGGGCGATGGAAAAATCCACCAGGTCGCGCAGGGAAATAGCCTGGTGTTTATTCTGCAATAATCCTGGAATACCACCGTTAAACAGGAAAATTTCCGCCTGAGCCAGTCTGGAAACCTGAAAAACGAAGTTATTTATTCCCGTGACATCGCCGCCGCTAATTACCATGCCGATTCTCATGACCGTCGCCTCGTTTATTTTCCTTGCAAACATTTTTCCCTTTAAACAAGCCTTAAATTTGCAAGCAATGTCACAAAAATGGGATTCATCAGGCGGCAGGTATTATTGACAAAGACATTTCACTGTTGAAATTTGTGATTAAAATCACACATCAACAGCAAAGGTCGGCTGAAAAGAAACTTAAAAAAACTATATATTTCAGCGGATTAATTTAGATGGTTAGAAAATAAAAAGCGCCACCGCGCCCGGGGCTGTATCGGGGAAAATCAGGCTTTCAAAAATGTGACTATTCGCGCATTTTTTGCGGACACAAAGGAAAGACGTTAATTAAAGGCGCAAAAATAAAAGGTGATAGCCGCAACGCGGTCATTGATGGCCGTGGTTTCCGGCGCCCCATCGCCATCGCCGCTCAGGACGCGGCTGACGGCAATAATGGAAAGAACGTTTTATCCGGCGATGGGTGCCGTGGCTGGCGAAGTTAATGTGATGCGGCCTATACCAGCCGTCCCGGATGCGTATAAACAGTAGCGCGGGCCGGGGCGGCTGAAGCCTACCAGCGTTAAGTTGCAGCGCCGGGCGACCTCTACCGCAAGCGTGGTGGCCGCGGATACGGCAATTAAGATTTCTATGCCGCACTGGGCGGATTTTTGCACCATTTCATAGCTGGCACGGCTGGAAACCAGCACCGCGCCGCGGTGCCAGTTTTGCCGCGCGCGGGCGCCCAGCATTTTGTCGAGCGCCACATGGCGGCCGATATCTTCTTTGCCGGCCATAATCTCGCCCTGCTCGTTTAGCCACAGCGCGACGTGCGTGCAGCCGGTCAGCTCGCCAATCGGCTGATAGCTGCGCATCTGGCCCAGCGCGGCATCAAGCGTGTTCAGGTCAAAGGTTTGGGTAAACGGCAAAGGCGAGAGCGGGCGGCCCACATCGTTGAGCTGCTCAACGCCGCACACGCCGCAGCCGGTGCGCCCGGCAAGCGAGCGGCGGCGCTCTTTCAGGCCCATAAAGCGGCGGCTGGAAAGCTCAATCCGCACTTCCATACCGTTACAGGCGGGCACCAAATCGATTCCGAAAATATCCGCCGGCGATTCAATAATCCCTTCGGATAAGGAAAAGCCGACGGCAAAAAGTTCAAGATCGAGCGGCGAAGCCATCATGACGACGTGGGATATGCCGTTATAAACCAGCGCAACCGGGACTTCTTCGGCGATCCAGTCCGTTTGCACGGCCTGCAGCGATCCCCGTTGCCATAATTCGGCAGAACGTAAACCTGTGATGTTTGTCACAATTTCTTCGTGATTTTGGTCGGTTTTATTCACTTTGCGTTAACCAGATAAGAACAGCCTTAATACCAATGTGGTATTCTTCAGACGCTAGCCCTCCGGGAAGGAGGGTAATACCAGTTTAGGGTTCGATTGTGAACCTTTGCGGCAAACACCGCAAAATTAAACCTAAAAGTCATGTGAAAATGTCGAAACAGGAGCAATCCATGCAGGTCAGCAGAAGGCAGTTCTTTAAGATCTGTGCTGGCGGTATGGCAGGCACCACGGCAGCGGCGCTGGGTTTTGCCCCAGGCGTTGCGCTTGCGGAAACACGGCAATATAAACTGCTGCGCACCCGTGAAACCCGTAATACCTGCACATACTGTTCCGTTGGTTGCGGGCTATTGATGTATAGCCTTGGCGACGGCGCGAAAAATGCCAAAGCATCAATCTTCCATATCGAAGGCGACCCGGACCACCCGGTAAACCGCGGCGCGCTCTGCCCTAAAGGCGCAGGCCTTGTGGACTTCATCCACAGCGAAAGCCGTCTTAAATTCCCGTCTTACCGCGCACCCGGCTCGGATAAGTGGGAGCAAATCAGCTGGGAAACGGCCTTTGACCGTATCGCGAAGCTGATGAAAGAAGACCGCGACGCCAACTTTATTGCGCAGAACGACCAGGGCGCCACGGTCAACCGCTGGCTTTCCACCGGCATGCTGTGCGCCTCCGCTTCCAGTAATGAAACCGGCTATTTAACCCAGAAATTTACCCGCGCGCTGGGCATGCTAGCCGTGGATAACCAGGCGCGTGTCTGACACGGACCAACGGTAGCAAGTCTTGCTCCAACATTTGGTCGCGGTGCGATGACCAACCACTGGGTTGATATTAAGAACGCCAATCTGCTGATCGTGATGGGCGGCAACGCCGCGGAAGCGCATCCGGTAGGATTCCGCTGGGCGATGGAAGCCAAAATCCACAACGGCGCGAAGCTGATTGTTATCGATCCTCGCTTTACGCGAACCGCATCGGTTGCGGATTTCTACACCCCGATTCGTTCCGGCACTGACATCGCCTTCCTGTCAGGCGTGCTGCTGTATCTGATCAACAACAACAAATTCAACCGCGAATACGTTGAGGCCTACACCAACGCGAATCTGATCGTGCGCGAGGACTACAGCTTCGACGAAGGCCCTGTTCTCCGGCTACGACGCGGAGGCCCGCAAGTACGACAAAACCACCTGGAACTACGAGCTGGATGAGCAGGGCTTCGCCAAACGCGACCTGACGCTCCAGCACCCGCGCTGCGTGTGGAACCTGCTCAAAGAGCACGTTTCCCGCTACACGCCGGAGGTGGTTTCCAATATTTGCGGTACGCCAAAAGACGATTTCCTGAAAGTTTGCGCATACATTGCCGAAACCAGCGTAAAAGACAAAACGGCGTCGTTCCTCTACGCGCTGGGCTGGACGCAGCACTCC
The DNA here is from genome assembly GCF_051307045.1 of Dryocola mayonis. NCBI lineage: Bacteria > Pseudomonadati > Pseudomonadota > Gammaproteobacteria > Enterobacterales > Enterobacteriaceae > Dryocola > Dryocola mayonis. The sequence goes on along the minus strand of NZ_CP150452.1, from coordinate 53,924 downwards.
GTGGGCGCGCAGAACATCCGCACCATGGCGATGATCCAGCTGCTGCTCGGCAACATGGGCATGGCAGGCGGCGGCGTAAACGCCCTGCGCGGCCACTCCAACATTCAGGGTCTGACCGACCTCGGCCTGCTGTCCACCAGCCTGCCGGGCTATATGAACCTGCCGAGTGAAAAACAAACCGACATCCAGACTTACCTTGCCGCCAACACGCCAAAACCGCTGCTGGCAGGCCAGGTCAACTACTGGAGCAACTACCCGAAATTCTTCGTTTCGATGATGAAAGCCTTCTACGGCGACAAGGCTACCGCGGAAAACAGCTGGGGCTATGACTGGCTGCCGAAGTGGGACAAGCCGTACGACGTGCTGCAATACTTCGAGATGATGAACCAGGGCAAGGTGAACGGCTATCTGTGCCAGGGCTTTAACCCTGTCGCCTCCTTCCCGAACAAAAATAAGGTCATTGCGTCGCTGTCGAAGCTGAAGTTCCTTGTAACCATCGACCCGCTGAACACCGAAACCTCGAACTTCTGGCAAAACCACGGCGAGATGAACGATGTCGATCCGGCGAAAATCCAGACCGAGGTGTTCCGCCTGCCGTCAACCTGCTTTGCCGAGGAGAACGGGTCCATCGTTAACTCCGGCCGCTGGCTGCAGTGGCACTGGAAGGGCGCGGACGGTCCGGGAGAAGCGCTGAACGACGGCGAAATCCTCTCCGGTATCTTCACCCGTCTGCGCCATATGTATCTGCGCGAGGGCGGCGCGGTGCCTGAGCAGGTGCTGAACATGACCTGGAACTACCTGACGCCGGATAACCCGGCGCCGGAAGAGGTGGCCATGGAGAGCAACGGCAAGGCGCTGGCGGATGTTACCGACCCGGCAACCGGCGACGTGCTGGTGAAAAAAGGCCAGCAGCTCAGCTCCTTCGCCCAGCTGCGCGATGACGGCACCACCGCAAGCGGCTGCTGGATTTTCGCCGGCAGCTGGACGCCGGAAGGCAACCAGATGGCGCGCCGCGATAACGCCGATCCGTCCGGCCTCGGCAATACGCTGGCCTGGGCCTGGGCGTGGCCGCTTAACCGCCGCATTCTGTACAACCGCGCTTCCGCAGATCCGCAGGGCAAACCCTGGGATGAAAAACGCCGCCTGATCTCCTGGGACGGCGCGAAGTGGGGCGGCGTGGACGTGCCGGATTACAGCACCGCCGCGCCGGGCAGCGACGTCGGGCCGTTTATCATGCAGCCGGAAGGTTTAGGCCGCCTGTTTGCCGTCGATAAAATGGCCGAGGGGCCGTTCCCGGAACACTACGAGCCGTTTGAAACACCGCTGGGCACCAACCCGCTGCACCCGAACGTGGTGTCCAACCCGGCCGCTCGCGTGTTTAAAGACGATCTTGATACCATGGGCAAGCACGACAAGTTCCCGTATGTCGGCACTACCTATCGTCTGACGGAACATTTCCACTACTGGACCAAGCACGCGCTGTTAAACGCCATCGCGCAGCCGGAGCAGTTTGTCGAGATTGGTGAAAAGCTCGCCAACTCTCTCGGCATTGTTCAGGGCGATACGGTGAAAGTCTCCTCCAACCGCGGCTTTATTAAGGCCAAAGCGGTGGTGACCAAGCGTATCCGCCAGCTTGACGTGGACGGCAAAAAAGTTGACACCATCGGCATCCCGATCCACTGGGGCTACGAGGGCGTGGCGAAGAAAGGCTTTATCGCCAACACCCTGACGCCGTTTGTCGGCGACGCCAACACGCAAACGCCGGAATTCAAGGCGTTCCTGGTCAACGTGGAAAAGGTGTAACGGAGACGAATTATGGCTTATCAATCTCAGGACATCATCCGTCGTTCCGCCACCAACGGCTTCACCCCCGCGCCGCAGGCGCGGGATCGCCAGGCAGAGGTGGCGAAGCTTATCGACGTCACCACCTGCATCGGCTGCAAGGCCTGCCAGGTGGCGTGTTCGGAGTGGAACGACATTCGCGATGAAGTGGGGCACAACGTCGGGGTGTACGACAATCCGGCAGACTTAACCGCCAAGTCATGGACGGTGATGCGCTTCTCGGAAGTGGAGCAAAACGACAAACTGGAATGGCTTATCCGCAAAGACGGCTGCATGCACTGCGCGGATCCGGGCTGCCTGAAGGCCTGCCCTTCAGAAGGCGCGATCATCCAGTACGCCAACGGCATCGTCGACTTCCAGTCCGAGCAGTGCATTGGCTGCGGCTACTGCATCGCGGGCTGCCCGTTTGACGTGCCGCGCCTGAACCCGGAGGACAACCGCGTCTACAAATGCACCCTGTGCGTGGACCGGGTCGTTGTCGGCCAGGAGCCGGCGTGCGTGAAAACCTGCCCAACCGGGGCGATTCATTTCGGCTCAAAAGACGATATGAAAACCCTCGCGGGCGAGCGCGTGGCGGAGTTGAAAACCCGTGGTTACGACAACGCCGGGCTGTACGATCCAGCCGGTGTAGGCGGCACGCACGTGATGTACGTGCTTCATCATGCGGACAAGCCGACGCTGTATCACGGCCTGCCGGAGAACCCGTCCATCAGCCCAACGGTGAAATTCTGGAAAGGCGTGTGGAAGCCGCTGGCCGCTATCGGCTTTGCCGCGACCTTCGCCGCCAGCGTATTCCACTATGTTGGGGTCGGCCCGAACCGTGCCGAAATCGATGACGATAACCTGCACCATGACGATGACGAGGTGCGCAAACCATGAAAAAACAAGTGACCATTCAGCGCTACAGCGCGCCTGAACGCATCAACCACTGGATCACCGCCTTCTGCTTCGTGCTGGCGGCGGTGAGCGGGCTGGGCTTCTTCTTCCCGTCCTTCAACTGGCTGATGCATATTCTCGGCACGCCGCAGCTGGCGCGCATCCTCCACCCGTTCGTCGGCGTGGTGATGTTCGCCTCGTTTATCATTATGTTTTTCCGTTACTGGCACCATAACCTAATCAATCGGGATGATATCTTTTGGGCGAAGAATATTCGTAAGATCGTCGTCAACGAGGAGGTAGGCGACACCGGGCGGTATAACTTCGGCCAGAAATGCGTATTCTGGGCGGCGATTATTCTGCTGGTGCTGCTGCTGGTAAGCGGCGTGGTTATCTGGCGTCCTTACTTCGCGCCTGTTTTCTCAATCCCGGTAATCCGCGTAGCGCTGATGGTGCATTCATTTGCCGCAGTAGCGTTAATTGTGGTTATTATGGTCCACATCTACGCCGCACTTTGGGTGAAAGGCACGATTACCGCGATGGTGGAAGGCTGGGTCACCACGACCTGGGCGAAAAAACACCATCCGAAATGGTATCGTGAAGTTCGCCAGAAAGAGGAAAAACGATCGGAATGAGTATTCGCATAGTCCCGCAAGATCGGCTGGATAAGAGCGAGAAACGCACGGCGGAGATGATTCCGCCGTTATTGTTTCCCCGGCTGAAAAATCTCTACAACCGCCGCGCAGAGCGCCTGCGCGAACTGGCCACCAATAATCCCCTGGGTGATTTCCTGCGCTTTGCCGCGCTGGTTGCCCACGCGCAGGAAGTGGTGCTGTACGACCATCCGCTGCAGATGGATTTAACCGCGCTGATTGAAAAATCCGCCGAAACCGGCAGGCCGCCGCTGGATATTCACGTGCTGCCGCGTGATGCGCACTGGCAGCGCCTGCTCAATTCGCTGATCGCCGAGCTGAAGCCGGAAATGAGCGGCCAGGCGCTGGCGGTTATCGAAAATCTGGAAAAAGCCTCGACGCAGGAGCTCGAAGAGATGGCCACCGCGCTGTTCAACGCGGATTTCGCGCAGGTTTCCAGCGACAAAGCCCCGTTTATCTGGGCCGCGCTGTCGCTTTACTGGGCGCAGATGGCAAGCCTGATCCCGGGCAAGGCGAAGGCGGAATACGGCGAACAGCGCCAGTTCTGCCCGGTCTGCGGTTCGATGCCCGTTTCCGGCATCGTGCAGATCGGCACCACCAACGGCCTGCGCTATCTGCACTGCAACCTGTGCGAGACCGAGTGGCACGTGGTGCGCGTGAAGTGCAGCAACTGCGAGCAAACCCGCGATCTGAACTACTGGTCGCTGGAAAGCGAACAGTCGGCGATTAAGGCCGAAAGCTGCGGCGACTGCGGCACCTATCTGAAGCTTCTCTATCAGGAAAAAGATGCCAAAGTAGAGGCGGTAGCGGACGATTTAGCCTCGCTGGTGCTGGACGCGCGCATGGAACAGGAAGGTTTTGCCCGAAGCTCAATCAACCCGTTCTTATTCCCGGGCGAAGGGGAATAATTTTCAGGGCCGGTTAGCGGTGGATGGCGCTCGCGCTTATCCACCCTACTGCCGGCCGATTTTCCGTTCCCTTAGCCTTCCGTCAGCTCATCATAAAGATTGCGCAGGCGGGTTCGCAGGTAAAGCACGGCCTTGTGCTTGCGGGACAGCAGCGCCTGCACGCTGACGCCGGTTTCTTCCGCCAGTTCCTTAAAGCTGTAGCCTTGTAGTTCGGTTTTTTCGAACGCTTCGCGCTGCGCCGCGGGAAGCTCCGACAGCGCGTCCTCCAGTTCACCCCACAGCAGCTCGCTCAGATATGCCTCCTCCGGAGACTGCGGTACGCCGAACAGCGTTTCCGCCAGTTCGTCTTCCGGCAGGAAGCCTTCTTCGTCGGCGGAATAATAGTCCGCAAGTGGAAGCTCGCGCTTTTTACGCGCCCGATCGGTCATCTCATTGCGCGCGGCGCGAAACAGCCAGGCGGCGACGTTCTCCACCGGCTGCTCCACTCTCATCAACTGCCAGGTCACTTCCTGCAGGATATCGTCCGCATCATCTTTTACCGCCGTGCGGCCGACGATAAAGGCTTTCAGCCGGGACCGGCAGGCGTTGAGCGCCGACATCACAAGGGAGTTTCCCGCCGTCCCGGCCTTCATCGCCGTCACTCGGCTTCTGTCGGTTTCGGAGCGTTATCTTCCGGCTGCTGCTGGCGGCGCTCGGCTTCACCACGGCGCTCGCGCGGGTCGCCATGACGGCAATGCCCGAAGCCGTGACGCCAGAACCCTTCACGACGCTGCTGAATGAACTGCTCGCGCTCCTCCGGCGTCATCTGCATCCAGCGTTCATGCATCCGCCGACGCTCCCGGCCCATGCCGAACATGCCGGGGCGCCAGCCCAGCCCGCCGAACAGAATACGACACAGTACTAACAGGCCCAGCGCCTGCCAGAAGCCGATGCTTTTCACGCCGATAACCGCAGGCAGCAGCGCGTTCCACAGGGACATCACCAGCAGACCCAGCACCGCAACCAGCACAACGCCAATCACCAGCGGCTTAGCCATCCGGTGCCCGCCAAATCCATGGCCGCGATCCCGGCCATGTCCACGCATATCAAAATCTCTCATCGTTTTTGCTCCTCACCAGTTAGCTAATTATTACTGCTGATGAGGTAGACGAATGAGCAACGGAAATATTGTCAGAAAAATAAAAATTTTTTGCTTACTGGTTTGGCCGGGGGCATTTAGCTTTGCAGGCTTGATGCAAAAAAGCCTCAAAACCGCGGCAGCTTTGCAGGCGGGTAAGCGCAGCGCCGGCCGACAAAAATTACTCGCCGATAGGCTGATACCCCTGCCATTCCGGGGTGAAATGTTTGCCGTCAGGATTTTCAGTCAGGTGCAGATAAAAATCGCCCACCTTCTCAAGGAGCAGACAATCGTCGACGTCTTTCAGATTGTCTTTGTGCTGCTGCTGAGTGTCTTTTAACAACACTCTCAGCGCCCTGGCTTTCGCTTCGGCGGCTTTTTCCGCCACGAACAGATCAAACTCGTGCTGCTCGGCAAGCGTGTGCGGCAGATAGCCGCCGGCATTCACGAAATAGAGCTTCTTGCTGCCGGTGTACGGCTGTGAAGACAGCGTAATGTCGTAGCCGTCTGCCCATGCAATTTTCGCGTAGCCGTCCAGGTGAATCTTGTCCCTGTCGCCAAACCACGCCTCCCGCAAAAGCGGTATCGCATCATGAGGTTTCTCCACCGCCGCAAACTGAATGTCGTGCACTTCGATATTCGACTTCCCGGCATTTCCGCCCACATAAAAAATATATAAATTCATCGGGTTACTTTTCTCCGTTTTGTTATTTCGCTATGTAAATTACTACATAACAATACGAGAAACAGGCTGTTTTTCTGGTGGATTGACGGTAAGTAGTGCTGGCGCTGAACCAGCCTGTAACCAAGATAAGGTTGCGGTAGTCAGGCCGGAACAAACTCCATAAAGAATAAATTGTATGCTTTATGTACGGATTAGTTGCTTTGGCTAAGGGTAAAAGAAGTATTACCGGGAAAGGGCAAAGCATTGTTTGGCGGTTGGAGAAAACCCGGTATAATCCGCCCCGCCTCCATGTAGCAATCGAGGCCAGGAAGATCGTCGTCTCCGGTGAGGCGGCTGGACTTCAACTCCAGTTGGTGCCGCCAGCGGTGCCGGGCAGGTTCGACTCCTGTGATCTTCCGCCAATTTACTCTGCTGAACTCCACTGTCTCAAGTAAATCCCCTATAACACCCGCAATTACTGCTAATTATGTTCTCCCGAGGTCAACTGTCTCTACCAGAATCAAGTGCATTCTGGGGGCATAATGGGGGGCATGATTTATAGCCTCATTTTGAGATGCCCAATAAAGTTAACAGCCCGAGAAGCTAATACAGCTAAATGGGGTGCGCCTGGAAACCGGGCCGGCGCTGGCGAGTAATCTGTTGTTCAACAGGCCAGTTAAGTATCCACGCGAATCGTCGCAATCAATGCCTTAAGCGCCGCGGGCATTTGCCGGTGGCCGGAGAAATAAAGGCAGAAACCGGGGACGGTCGGCGACCAGTCAGCCAGGACGCGCACCAGCCGGCCAGCCGCCACATGCTGCCGATTCTCTTCACTGTCCGGGGCATACACCAGCCCGACGCCTTGCAGGGCGACGTCGATCATCATGTCGACCGTATCCAGCACCAGCGGGCCGCTTACCGGTATCGCAACCTGCTTACCGTCTTTGGCAAACTCCCATCGATAGAGATTACCGCTGGAGATTGCACGCCTGCCGATACATAAATGTTGCTGCAAATCTTGCGGTGTCTTCGGCAGAGGGAAACGACGAAAATAATCGGGCGAGCCATACACGGCGGCGGTCAGGTCCTGCGTGACCCGCACCGCGTTCATATCCTGCGGAATGTCCGTACGCAGACGAATACCGGCATCAAAACCCTCTTTAACGATATCAACAAAGCTGTCATTGAGTGAGATTTCCAGCGTTATATCGGGGAAACCGCGGGAAAACTGCTGAAAAATAGGCGTAAAGACCATCTGGTACGCAATGCGTGGAGAGCTGATCCGCAGGCTACCGTGGGGATGCTGCCGAAAGGCGTTCACGTCTTCGACCGCTTCCACAATGCTGGAAAAGGCGGGAGCAATTTTTTCCAGTAATGCCCTGCCGGCGGCAGTAGGCGAGACGGTGCGGGTGGTGCGATTAAGCAGCCTGACGCCGAGTCTTTCTTCCAGCGACCGCAAAGAATAGCTAAGGGTCGAGGGGGTCAGATTAAGCCGCGCGGCGGCTCGTCGAAAACTCCTCTCTTCGGCGACGGCGACAAAAGCGGTCAGTTCACCCAGTTCGTTAGTACGCATGTTGGCCATCCTATTGATGAATATAAGCCAGTAATACATGCGATATAGCACGGCTTATCTGAATCAATAAAGCGTCCTATAGTCATTTCCCCGGCCTTCAGAAAATTCATCACCTGATGAGGATTAAACACTATGAAAACGTTCACCGATAAAGCGGTACTGGTTACCGGCGGTACTTCCGGTATTGGCCGGGCCACTGCTCTTGCCTTCGCCCGGGAAGGGGCTAACGTCGCCGTTGTCGGTCGACGGGAAACCGAGGGCAAAGAAACTGTCGCACTCATCGAGCAGGCAGGCGGCAAAGGTCTCTTCATACGGGCCGATCTTTCGGTGGAAGAAGAGATTGCCTTTGCGGTGGCGCGAACCGTTGCGGCGTTTGGTGGCTTACATTTCGCATTCAACAATGCAGGTATTTTTCTGCCGCCAGCCCCCGTTACTGAAACCTCAGCTGATGACATTGACCGCATCCTGGCCGTCAACGTGCGTGGTACGGCGCTTTGTATGAAGCATCAAATCCCTGCGATGCTGAAAAGCGGCGGCGGCGGCATCGTCAATACCGCCTCGTTCCTGGGCCTCCGCGCCTTTCCGGGGTCGGCTGTATACAACGCGAGCAAGTTTGCCGTTATCGGGCTGACCAAATCGGCGGCGGTGGAGTTTGCTTCACAGGGAGTGCGGATCAATGCGGTGTGTCCGGGCGTGATCGACACGCCGATGAACGAGGAGCTGCGGTCCGCAGAAAGCGGCCGTGATTTTCTCAATGGCCTGCAACCGATGAAACGCACCGGGCGTCCCGAAGAGATTGCAGAGGCGGTTCTTTACCTGTGTTCGCCAGGCGCCGGGTTTATCACGGGCACGACTCTCAGCGTTGATGGTGGAATCACTATTTAGGCGGTTCCGTATAAGCCCTCATCTCCGCTCAGGATAGTTGAGGTAATGCTCTTTCCTGGCCCTCTCCTCCAGGAGAGGGCGATTCACTGCCGGCTCTAAACGCCAGTTACTTCATCACTGACTGCTTTCTTTCGCTGTTTCAATTGCATCGGTATTAAAAAGCGGGTGCTCAAAATTATCAGCCACATCCCGCACCCTGTAGATTTTCCAGCAGCCATTTTCTCTGCGTAGGTAAGTTTTTAGATGCAAACTGCTCCCTTGCCCCGTGCTTAACCAGACATGCACCGTCTCGCCTCCCATAAACGCTTGCGGTTCGCCAACTTTGAGAGCGGCTATCCACCGTGGATCGTAATCCTGCATATAGGTGAAATAATCAGACGTTACTATTTCCTGTTCGGGAATTTTATAGACCTTTTCCAGGCGGTTAAGCGTATCCAGCGCCACATAGCTTTGCATTTCCGGCGATAAGGTATTGCCGGCAAGTTCGGAGAAATGTGAAAGATACCAGGTATAAAAATCTTTGGTCTGGCTGGAGGCGTGCCTGTCCGGGGACAGACTACAGGCTGAAAGAATAAAAACCGCGAGGACTATAAATATACGCATCAGTACATCCTGTAAATTTTAAAAGATGGCCGCTTTCGTTCCAGACGTACGCCACCCGCTTCAATTGCTTCCCGTGTAAATTGTGCACAACGACTTATCGAAAAACCTCCCGCATGGGTTCTTAAATGTTGTAACGCTGCATCTCTGTTCCAGTTCATATATCTTCCATTTTATTATGACGCGTTGGTGGGTTAAGTTTTCACCTCAATACAATTTCTTTTATAGCGAAAAAAAGGAAATCAATAAACTAAAATATAACCACGGCGCTTTATATTTTTCTTGGGAATATATAAACAGCAATTCATTATTTGAATGAATAAATTCATTTTCTCTTCACCAGAGATAAAACCTGTTAAATCATGACATAAGGTAATCTCTGGCATTTAAAAAGATAAAATGTCAGCGTTGCCGGGAAAACTCCTGTCATTCAAGACTTACAACATTTATCACTTTTATTTATCCTGTTGAAGTGTAATCTCATTATAAAAATCCAATCAGAATACAACGACGTCACTATTTGACAGGCTATGCAGTTAAAAAGGGAAATATGCGAATAAAGATAATAAAAAAGCATATTTGAAAAATTGCTCGATATGGTTTTTAGCCATACAGCTTATTTATTGCTGGCGGTTTTTCTGTGAGCAAAGCGCTGATATATCAAACCGTAAAGATAGACAGCGCTCCGCACCTACATCGGCGGCGTCAGCCCATCTTTGCCCGCTGAAATACCGCGCGCCACAATCTGGTCTTTATCGTCTTTCATCGCAAACAGCACCACTTTGGCGCCGGGCTTTAACAGCGATCGGTCGCCGGGTGCAATCAGCACCACCGGCACGTCATCCGGCACGACTATCGTTTTTTCTTTATCGTGATACTTCACCGTCATCGTGCGGGCCGTTGCTGTTCACCAGTTTGCCGACGGTACCGTTGGTCATGGTGTTTACCTGACCATTGGCGGACTCAAAGGGGTTAAATCCTTCCCCGGAACCGCGCAGGCTTGGGTCAAAAACATGAACCTCCAGCGCTTTTAGCGTGCCGTCCGCCTGTTGCTCAGCGGCGGTGCCGATAAAGCTGCCGGGCTTGATGTCGCTCATTTTCGCCTGGCTGACGCTGTTGACCTTCGTGTTATCCGTCAGCCCGAAGGTGAGCTTTTCACCCTGGCGCGTGGTGATTTGTACCGCCTCGTCATTCACCGTATCAATAGTGCCGCGCACGGGTTTAATGACGTTATCCGTTGGGGCCGCGGCTGCTCCAACGCTAAACAGCAGCGCGCTTAGCAACAGGGCGGAAAAACGATGCTTAATCATGTCTCTCTCCGGCGTTCAGCGGCAGGCGCAGCACGAATAATTATTCGTGATACGCTACGCACTCTCAGATAGTGATTCACCGCATCAATACGCTGATGGGCGATAATGGTGATTCTCAGGCCCGTTGTTGCGCGCCGTTTCAGGAAGAATTATGGCTTATAAATACGTTGTCGTACTGCTCCCGCTTCTTATTTCCGCCTGCTCCTCGTCCGATAGCTCAGGCTATGACGGGCATCGCACCCATAGCGCCGCGCATGCGGACGAAACCTTTATCCGCGCGCCGTACCCCGATCCCTATTACAGCAAAGAGTATATGAGCCAGGATCAGCGCCGGGCGATAAGCGAACAGCTCCGCGCAAACAGGCTCGAAGCGAGAGGACGACGGGATAACAGCACCGACGGCGGCGACGGCTTCGGCCAGTCCGTACCCCGCGGTTTTTTTAACTGAGGGAAAATATGGATACGCAATACCGCTGGCTGAATGAGCCGCAGAGCTGGTCGCTGGATAAGGACGTGCTGTCCGTGACCACGGACCAAAATACGGATTTCTGGCAAAAGACCTGGTACGGCTTCGAGCGCTTTTCGGGACATATCTTTGCGCGGGAAGTCGCGGGCGATTTCACCTTTCAGGTTCGCGTAAGAGCGAATTTCACCACGCTCTACGATCAGGCCGGCATCATGTTTATGGCTGATGAAAAGCACTGGCTAAAAGCCGGGATCGAATTTAACGACGACGCGCCGGCTATCGGCAGCGTGCTGACGCTCGGCCATTCCGACTGGGCGACCGGCGTTTTCCCCGGCGAGGCAAAAGAATTCTGGATGAGGCTTACCCGCAAAAAAGACAGCCTGCGGCTGCAGTACTCAATGGACGGTCAGCAATGGCCGCTGCTGCGCCTGTCCTTCTTTCCTCCCGAGCGGGAAAACTGCTTCGTTGGCGTGATGTGCTGCACGCCGGAACGCGGCGGCCTGGCGGTGCAGTTCGATAATATGCAGCTCACGCCCGCGCTGGAAAAAAACCTGCACGACCTTACGTAAATCGAACGTCGGCTCAGCCGGTTTACCGGCCGGTTGCCTGCTGCGCTGCGATAAACGGCGCCACCTGCATAATGCCCGCCGCAGGCCGACGATGCGCAAGCTGCCGGGCCATCCATTCCATATAAGGCGACACGTGGCTGAAAAAGGCGTGATAGCCGCTGCACAGGTAATTCTGCCGGTGTTTACCCTCGCAAAGGATACGGTGCTTCGGGCAGCCGCCCTGGCAGGCGAAGCGATATGCGCATTGCTGGCAGCGCGGCGAACGCGGGGTTTTACGCTCGCTGAACTGCCGCTGCTGTCGGCTGGCCGCCAGCACATCCGGCGGCTTGGTGAGAATATTGCCGAGCCGGTGCTCCGGCGAGACAAAATGATCGCAGCTGTAAACATCCCCGTTTTGCTCAACCACCAGCGATGCGCCGCAGGCGGGACGCATTACGCACAGGCTCGGCGTCTGCCCGGCCCAGGCCGCGAGGGCGTTATCGAAGATCTGCACGAACACCCGGCCGACATCGTGCCGCACCCACTCGTTGAAGACGGCGATTAAAAAGCTGCCGTAGGCCTCGCCCGTTACCGACCACGGCGTAACCGTTGCCGCAGCGTTATTCTCAAGGCCGATGATCTCACCAAAGCGCTCCGCAGCGGCCTGGCGACCGGGCGTGACCTCAACCGCCGGAATAAACTGCACGAATTTAGCACCCAGTTCACGGGTAAGAAAATGGTATACGTCGAGGGGAGCGCGCGCCGTTTGCTCATTCACCACGGCGAGCAGATTGAATTCCACTCCCGCCTCGCGCAGGCGCGCGACGCCTTCCGTCACGCTGCTGAACACGCTGCGGCCGGAATGGGTCTTTCGCATGGCGTCGTACAAATGCTGCGGCCCGTCGACGGAGACGCCGACCAGAAAACGGTGCTCCGCCAGAAAGCGCACCCACTCGTCGTTAAGCAGGACGCCGTTGGTCTGCAGATTGTTTACGATGCATTTGCCGCGGGCGTAGCGCCGCTGTAGCTCCAGCGCGCGGCGGTAAAAATCCAGCCCGGCAAGCGTGGGTTCGCCGCCCTGCCAGGTGAAGGTCACCTCATCGCCGGGCGACGTTTCAATGTAGCGGCGAATAAACTGCCGCAGCACCGCATCGGACATGTGCCGGGCCTGGGGCTGCTCCCTGAACAGGGTTTCACCTTTCGGCAGATAAAAGCAGTAGTCGCAGACCAGGTTGCAATGGTAGCTGGCGGGCTTGGCCATCAGGTGAAAAGCTTTTTTCATGCCCTTGCCCCGCTCTGGCGGGCAAAGCTTGCGGACAATCTGTCGAGCAGAATGGCCATCAGCACCACCACGATCCCGCTTTGTAGCCCAAGCCCGATATCAAGCTGCTGAATACTGCTGAGAATGTCGTTGCCCAGCCCGCCGGCGCCGACCATCGAGGCGATAATCACCATCGACATCGCCATCATGATGGTCTGGTTAACGCCCGCCATGATGGAGGGCTGCGCGGCGGGAAGCTGCACCTTCCACAGCAGCTGCCGGGGTGTGCAGCCGAAAGCCAGGCCGGCCTCAATGCGCGCCGCGTTCACCTGGCGAATGCCGAGGTCGGTAAGGCGCACCACCGGCGGCATGGAAAATAAGATGGTGGCGAAAATGCCCGGCGGCCGCCCCAGCCCGAAGAGAATGGTCGCCGGGATCAGGTACACAAAGGCAGGCATGGTCTGCATAAAGTCCATCAGCGTGCGTATCACGCTGCCCGCGGTTGCGCGCCGCGCGCTCCAGATCCCCAGCGGAATGCCGATTAGCAGGCTGAAAAAGGTGGAGGAGAGCGTCAGCGCAAGGGTAATGGAGGCGTGCTCGCTGTAGCCGCTGTAAATAATGTAGAGCGTGGCCAGCAGCGCGAAGAGCGCAAAGCCCTTGCCGATGCGCCAGAAGCCGATCGCGACGGCAAGGATAACCAGCCCCCACGGGCTCAGCCAGCCGGTAAGCGTTTCCAGCCCGCCGGCAAAGGTATCGATAACGGCCGCCAGGCCGTCAAAAAAACCGCCGGCGTGGGCCAGCAGCGCGTGAATCGCGTGGTCGATCTCACGGCTAAAATCTAAGGGATAGGCCATTTATTTACCTGCTCAGGGCGTGTTCCAGACTTCGGCGTAGGTTTCCGCCAGCTGCCAGCGTGAAGTATCCACGCCGGAGAAAAAGTGGCGCACATAAGGCGTGGCGGGGGCGTTAATGATGTTTTCCGGCGAACCGACCTGCACCAGCTTTCCCTCTTCCATGATTGCAATTCGGGTGCCGAGCCGCAGCGCCTCCTCCATATCGTGGGTGACAAACACTACGGTACGCTCCTGCTCCTCCTGCAGCGCCAGCAGCAACGCCTGCATTTCACGGCGAATAATCGGGTCCAGCGCGGAAAAGGCTTCATCCATCAGCAGCACGGAGGGGTTCACAACCAGCGCCCGGGCCAGGCCGACGCGCTGCTGCATGCCGCCGGAAAGCTGATGGGGATAATGCGAGGCGACGTGGCCAAGCCCCACCTTTTCCAGCATGGCTTTCGCCCGCTGGTGGCGCTCCTCACGCCCCGTCCCCGCCACCTCAAGGCCGAAAGCGACGTTATCGAGCACCGTCCGCTCATCAAACAGGGCAAAGGACTGGAATACCATGCCGATTTGCTGCCGGCGCAGGGCTATCATGTCAGCGGCGCAAAGCGCGCTGAGCGCCTGGCCCTGAAACAGCACCTCCCCTTTACCCGGCGGTATCAGGAAGTTAAGGGTGCGCAGCAGCGTCGATTTACCCGAGCCGGAAAGGCCGACGATGACAAAAATTTCGCCCGGATAAATTTGCAGATTAATATTCGTTAAGGCATTTACCTCAGGTTTTTTATCTGTCCGGGAGAAAAATCTTTTCCCCGCCGGCGGAGAATAACTTTTATATACGTCACGTAGCTCAATTATGGGTTGGGACATAGCGGCATCACATATTTTCCAGAATGCGTATTACGCTAACTTAAAATATCGCCAGGAAGTTAAAAATTTCGGCAAAGTCGATATGCTTATTTCGCATTAGCTTATTTATATTCCGGCAATAGATGCGGCTGATGGTGAAAGTCCCAGGCTTCATTTAATAACCAGGCAATGACTTTTTCCTGCTGCAGCGATGCCGTTTTTCCTCCGGAGGAGAGTAAATAATATCCCCGCTCGGTGCGCGCCTCCGGCCCGCAAACAAAAAGCTGCCCGCTCTCCAGAAGCGCGGCGACCAGCGGCCGCCAGCCAAGCGCAACGCCCTGTCCTTCAATGGCCGCCTGGATAACCAAAGAGTAGGCGTTAAAGGTGCGCGAACCCGCGTGCTGGCGGCCGGCGACGCCCTGCGAGCGAAACCAGTCGTCCCACGTCAGCCAGCGCTGCGGGCGCGTTTCCGGCAGCTTTAACAGCGGGTAGTTCAGCAGCGCAGACGGCGGGTAATTATCGCCTAATTCGTTGATAATTTTGGCATTGCACACCGGCACTACGTCTTCCGGAAAAAGCTTTTGCGCCTGGGTTCCCGGCCAGCTGCCGTTGCCGAAATAGATAGCGAGGTGGGCGTTGCTGTCGCGAAAATTGTAGTCGTTCGGCGAGGTGGAAACCTGCACTTCAACCCCCGGGATTAGCGCCTGTAAGGCGTTCATTCGCGGCAGCAGCCAGAAGCTGGCAAAGCCCATATCCGTGTCGATGCGCAGGGTGCTGCGCTGGTGCCGGGTGCGCTCAAGCTGCTCGCTGATCTCCATCAGGCTTGCGCGAACAATCTGGTAGAGCGCGGCGCCGGACTCGGTTAGCTGCACTCCGCGATGCCGCCTTTCAAACAGCGGGCCGTTAAGTAAATTCTCCAGCATCTGAATACGTTGGCTGACCGCCGGCTGGGTAAGGCCCAAGCTCATTTCCGGCGGCGGTAAAATTACCGTGACGGGCTGCCGCCTCAAATACCACCAGCACCTGCAAAGGAGGCAACTGTAATTTACCTGCCATAAATCCACCTTATACCATGATAATAAATTAAGCCCTTCACAGAATAAAAAAGGCGTGCGATAAAAATATCACGAATTACTTATTTAATTTCATGCCGGGTTAATAATGCTTATAAATAAACCGAATATCGTTATTCTTATGGCGGATCAGCTCACCGCCGGCGCATTACGCACCTATGGAAATAACGTCAGCCTGACGCCTAATATTGATAAGCTGGCGCGCGAAGGGGTGGTATTTGAATCCGCCTATTGCAACAGTCCCCTGTGCGCGCCTTCGCGTGCGGCGATGATGACCGGGCAGTTTTTATCGAATAACGGCGTTTTTGATAACGCGGCGGAATTCCGCGCCGACTCGCCGACGTTTTGCCACTACCTGCGTGAACAGGGATACCGCACCTGGCTTTCCGGCAAAATGCATTTCTGCGGCCCGGACCAGCTGCATGGCTTTGACGAACGTCTGACCACGGATATTTACCCGGCGGACTTCGGCTGGACGCCGGACTGGCAGCATCCGCAGCGCAGGCTGGACTGGTTCCACAATATGAGCTCGGTGCTGGAAGCCGGGGAATGCGTGCGCACCAACCAGCTCGATTTTGACGACGAGGCGCTGTTTATGGCGCGCCAGCGCCTTTACGATGCGGCCCGCAAGCCGGATGAAAAGCCTTTTCTGCTGCTGCTTTCGCTAACGCATCCGCACGATCCTTTCGCTATTCCTCGCCGCTACCTTGACCGCTTCAGCGAGGCGGATATCGACCTGCCGCAAACCCGCGCGCAGGACGTGGAGGACGATCCCCACTCCGCCCGCCTGCGCGCCATGTACCAGCTTGAGGAGGGACTGCTGAGCGAAGAACACGTCCGTCGCGCCCGCCATGCCTACTACGGCGCAATGGCCTACGTGGACGACTGTTTCGGCGAGGTGATCCGCACGCTTGAAGAGACCGGGCTTGCGGAAGACACCATCGTCTTCGTGGTTGCCGATCACGGCGAAATGCTCGGTGAACGCGGCCTGTGGTACAAGATGACCTTCTTTGAGGGGGCGGTACGCATTCCGTTTATCGTGCACAATCCTAAGCGTTTTACCCCGCATCGCGTGGCGCAGAGCGTTTCACTGGTGGATTTACTGCCCACGGTAACCGAGCTTGCCGGCGGCAGGGAGCGGCTGAGCCGGCCCATCGCGCCGCTGGACGGGCACAGCCTGGTCCCTCATCTGCAGGGCGAAGCCGGGCCGGACGAGGCCTGCGGAGAATATCTTGCCGAAGGGGCGGTTGAGCCGATGGTGATGATCCGTCGCGGCCCGTGGAAATACGTTCACTCGATGACGGAAACGGCGCAGCTTTATCATCTGCAAAACGATCCAATGGAGCGACGAAACCTCGTCGGCCTGGCCGATTATCACGATACCGTGCAGGCCTTTGCGGCCGAAGTGGCTGCCCGCTGGGATCTGGGCGCCCTTAACCAGCAGGTACGCGCCAGCCAGCGTAAGCGGCTGTTCTTAACCCGTATTGCGGGGCGCGGCGCCATCCCGCAGTGGGACTTCCAGCCGCACCAGGCGGCTTCACAGCGCTTTATCCGTAACCATCAGACGCTGGATGAGCAGGAGGCTTTTGCCCGCTATCCGCGACCAAACCAGCACCCGCTTGGGGAATCATAATGAAAATGAAAAAACTCACGGCCTTCATGCTTCTGGCAGGCGCCGCTTTACTTCCGCTGACCAGCCTTGCGGCGGAAGACGCCCGCTGCGCCACCGTCACCCAGTCCGATCCGGGCTGGACGGATATCGCCGCGACCAACGCCGTTTCCGGCGTGGTGCTGAAGGCGCTGGGCTATCAGCAAAAAATAGAAAACCTGTCGGTCGCGCTGGCTTTTCAGGGGCTGAAGACCGGACAGCTGGACGTTTTTCTCGGCAACTGGATGCCTGCGCAGGCGCCGGTAATCGAAAAATATACCCAGGATGGCGCGATTAAAGTGCTGGGAGCGAACCTTGCGGCAGCGAAATTCACGCTGGCCGTGCCGGACTATGTGGCCGCCGCCGGGGTGAAGGATTTTGCCGATCTGCAAAAATATGCCGATAAGTTCGACCACAAAATCTACGGCATCGCCCCCGGCGCGCCAGCTAACCAGAACATCAAAAAAATGCTCGATAAGCATGACTTCGGGCTACAGGGCTGGAGCCTTGTGGAATCAAGCGAAAGCGGCATGCTCGCGCAGGTGACACGCGCCGTCAGCCGCCAGCAGTGGGTGGTGTTCCTCGGCTGGGAGCCGCATGCCATGAACACGCGCTTTAAGCTAACCTACCTGAGCGGCGGCGACGCCTGGTTTGGCCCGAACTACGGCAGCGCAACGGTAAATACCGTCACGCGTAAAGATTTTGCCGCGCAGTGTCCAAACCTCAACCGTTTTTACAGCCAGCTTAAGTTTGACGTCGCCCTGGAGAACGCCATTATCACGCGCGTGCTGGACGACAAGCAAAGCGCGGAGGAGGCTGCCCGGGCGGAGTTATCCCGGCGACCGCAGCTGCTAAGCGGCTGGCTGAACGGCGTTACCACCCGCAGCGGCGAGCCTGCTGAAGGCGCGGTTAAAAAAGCGCTGGGACTCTAAGCCCACAGCGCGAAAAGGCAGCGCGCTGCCGGCTTTCAATGCCGCTTCCGCTGCGCGCGGACAACAAAAAACCCCGCTGGTGAGGCGAGGTTTTTTGTTTTTGCTACGTCATGGCTTTTAGCTTCGCACACCACGTAATCTCAACCCCCGTAATATACGACGAAAACCCGCGGCGGCGCAAACCATTGCTGCTATTTTAAACAAAAGCTAAATTTTCATTCTGTGAAGCCGTTCGCTTTCGCAATAAACTACTGTTTATTTATACAGTGCAATTGATATACTGTTTGTGTTGCAGATGATGTGCTCTGAGGCCGCAATCCGCCGCGGAATACAAGTCCTGGCTGAAACGGGTGGTGCCGTCAGCGCCTTAACCTCTGCGGGGCACACCATGTAATCTCAACAAACTCAGCCGGTTACAGGCAGCGGAAAGGTACGCTGGCTGACAGTGCTCCTGGAAACAGGAGAAAGCGTATGAGCTGGATGGAAATCGCACTCGCGTTTCTGAAACTCATGGTTGCGCTGTTGCAACTGCTTGAAGTCGTCATGAAATACCTTAAGTAGCTCATGTTCAGGCCGCACCTAAGGGAGGCGGGCAACCGCCTCCCTTTAACCTGCCCGCGGTCAGCCGCTACGCTGGCAACAAAAATTGCCGTTTCATCTTTACAACCCGCCGCTTTTTCACGTCCGGAAGAATCCTTACACCCTAAGGAATTAACTCTCTTATATGGTAGATTCCTCTCGTTTTTTAACTGGAGTCAGTTACCTGTACTGATAAATCGTTCTTTCACCTCTGTTATGCCCTTGAGACGATGAGAAAGTTAGCCAATATTCACCTGCTGCTGATGTTAATTCTGCTGGTTGCCGTCGGGCAGATGACCCAGACCATCTATATCCCCTCGATACCTGATATGGCCCAGGATATGGGCGTCCGCGACGGCGAAATCCAGCGCGTGATGGCCGCATATCTGCTGACCTATGGCGTATCGCAACTTTTCTACGGGCCGATTTCGGATCGTACTGGCCGCCGCCCGGTCATCCTTGCCGGCATGACGATATTTATTCTCGCCACGCTGTGGGCGTTATTCACCGCCAGCCTGTCCGCCCTGGTGATTGCCAGCGCCCTGCAGGGCATGGGGACAGGCGTTGCCGGGGTGATGGCGCGCACCATGCCGCGCGATCTTTACGCAGGGCCGGCCCTGCGTCACGCCAACAGCCTGTTAAATATGGGTATCCTGGTCAGCCCGCTGCTGGCGCCGGTGATTGGCGGAATGCTGGACTCGGCCTGGGGCTGGCGGGCGTGCTACGGCTTCCTGCTGGCGCTGTGCCTGCTGGTAGCGTTCTGCATGCTGCGCTGGCTGCCGGAAACGCGTCCCGTTCAGGCTGCGCCGCAGCGTCTGGCGGCGGGCTATAAAACGCTGCTCGGCAGCGGTTCTTTCAACTGCTATTTGCTGATGCTGGTGGGCGGGCTTGCCGGCGTTGCGGTATTCGAAGCCTGCGCCGGCGTGCTGATGGGCGGCGTGCTGGGCCTTAACGGCGTGGTGGTCAGCATTCTGTTTATCCTGCCGATCCCGGCTGCGTTTTTCGGCTCCTGGTACGCGGGCCGCCGGAACGCGCGCTTCTCATCGCTGATGTGGCAGGCGGTACTGAGCTGCCTGTCGGCGGGGATTTTAATGTGGCTGCCGGGCTGGTTCGGCGTAATGAATATCTGGACGCTGATCGTGCCCGCCGCGCTGTTTTTCTTCGGCGCCGGGATGCTGTTCCCGCTGGCCACCAGCGGCGCGATGGAGCCGTTTCCGTTCCTGGCGGGCACGGCCGGAGCGCTGGTTGGCGGTCTGCAAAACATGGGCTCAGGGGCGATGGCGTGGTTCTCCGCCCTGCTGCCGCAAACCGGACAGTTCAGCCTCGGCATGCTGATGACGGCGATGGGCGTGATGATTCTGTTTTGCTGGCTGCCGCTGTCGCATAAATTTCAGCGGCACGGTGAGGCGGTTTAGGACGTTCAACGCAGGGCGGGTAAGCGTTAACGTCACCCGCCGCGGCCGTTAAAGCACCTTGCTTAAAAACTCTTTCGTACGCGGGTTGCTCGGCGTGGTAAACAGCTGCGCCGGCGGCCCCTGCTCCTGAATCACACCCTGATCGATAAACACCACGCGGTCCGCCACTTCCCGAGCAAAGCCCATTTCGTGGGTCACGATCACCATCGTCATGCCTTCGAACGCCAGCTGTTTCATCACCGCCAGCACTTCGCCCACCAGCTCCGGGTCGAGCGCGGAAGTCGGCTCGTCGAAAAGGATAATCGAAGGTTCCATCGCCAGCGCCCGCGCAATCGCCACGCGCTGCTGCTGCCCGCCGGACAGGCTCGATGGCCAGGCGTTGATTTTGTCCGTCAATCCCACTTTATGCAGCAGCTTTTCCGCACGGGATACCGCATCCGCTTTCGACAGCCCTTTGAGGGACATCGGCGCCATAATCAGGTTTTCGAGTACCGTCATATGCGGAAACAGGTTAAAACGCTGGAACACCATGCCCACGCCTTCGCGCAGCGTATTCAGATTGGTTTTTGGATCGTGCACCGCAAAACCGTTCACTACCACTTCGCCGCCGTCTGGTTTTTCAAGCGCGTTCAGGCAGCGCAGAAAGGTGCTTTTCCCGGAGCCGGACGGCCCAATCACGCATACCACTTGCTGGGGCGCGATATCGCAGGAGATGCCGCGCAGTACCTGAGTTTTGCCAAACTGTTTCTGTAAATCCTTAACGTGAATCACTTTTGCCAAACCTCTTTTCCATGTGTTGCACCAGCAGCGAGAGCAGGAACGTCAGCACCCAGTAAACCAGCGAAATGGTCAGGTAGGGTTCCCAGTAGGTGGCATAGGCGCCGGAAACGGTACGCGCCGCATAGGCCAGGTCCGCCAGGCCAATCGCCGATGCCAGCGACGAGTCTTTTACTATCGCGATGGCGTTGTTGCCCAGCGGCGGCAGAATGCGGCGGAACGCCTGCGGCAAAATGACCTTGCGCATCGTTTTGCCCCAGCCCATGCCCAGCGCGCGCGAAGCCTCCATCTGGCCTTTGTCGATAGACTGGATGCCGGCGCGGAAAATCTCGGAAACGTAGGCGCCGGCGTTGAGCGTAATCGCCACCACGCAGGAGAGAAACGCGCCGTATTCAGATCGCAGTTCACGGGCAAAATCCACCGACATCAGACCGCCGGTAACCAGCACTCCGTCTCGCGGATTAATAAACAGCGGCACCAGCGCA
Source organism: Dryocola mayonis (assembly GCF_051307045.1). Classification (NCBI taxonomy): domain Bacteria; kingdom Pseudomonadati; phylum Pseudomonadota; class Gammaproteobacteria; order Enterobacterales; family Enterobacteriaceae; genus Dryocola; species Dryocola mayonis. The sequence continues at coordinate 32,630 of NZ_CP150452.1, read as the reverse complement.
AAGTGCACAACCATTATCTGCACGAACAGCGGCGTGCCGCGAAAAGCGCTGACGTAAATGCGCACCGGCCACCGTACGGCGTAGCGCAGCACGTGTTTCCACGGGCCATCTTCGGCATGCGCCATACGGCCAAGCCCGAGCAGCAGGCCCCAGGCGGTGCCTGAGATCACGCAGATGAGGGTGCATTTGATGGTCATGAGCGCGCCCTGCATAAACAGCGGCGCATATTCTGAGATTATCTCCCAGCGAAATCCGGTCATACCTGTCCTTGTTGGGGCCGAAGCGGCCCCGAGTCATACGCAATTATTCAGCGGGGAGGGTTGGAACGTTGCTGTCAAACCAGGTGGAATAGATCCTGGCGTAGGTGCCGTCGGCGATGATTTTCTTCAGGCCGGCATTGATTTTACCCAGCAGCTCCTGGTTGTCTTTCGCCACGGCGATGCCGAAATACTGGCGCTCGAATTTCGCGTCGGATACCGTTTTCAGGGCCTTTTCCGGATGGGATTTGATGTAGTACTTGATAACGCCCACGTCCCCCACGGCGGCGTCGATGCCGTCTTCCGTCAGCTCCTGCAGCATCAGCGGCGTGTTATCAAAGCGTTTGATATCGGTGCTGTTTTTGCCCAGCGTTTCGGAAACCACGATATCGCCCGCGCTGGAGTTAACCACGCCAACCTTTTTGCCCTTCAGGGCGTTAATGGAATCAACCTTAGAGTCGTCTGGCACCACGATGGACTGCTCGGCCGGGAAATAAGGCGTGGAGAAATCGACCATAGCTTTACGCTTGTCGGTAATGGTAATGCCGGAAATGATGATGTCGCGATCGCCTGAATTGAGGGTGGCGAAAATGCCTTCCCACGGCGTATTCACCAATTTGATGTCGAAACCTTCCGCTTTGGCGACGGCTTTAATAATGTCGATATCAAAGCCTTCAAGCTGCTTCTGGCTGTTTTCAAACTCAAACGGACGGTAGGTGCCGCCGGAGCCGACCACGTAAGTTTGCTGCGCGGCATATGCAGAAGAGAGAACGGCGCAGGCCATGCTCCCGGCAAAAATAACTGTTTTAGCAAGCTTTTTGATCATCTGGCGCTCCGAAATATTATGTATTTATGCATTTAATTTGCATAAAAATACATAATTTGACGAAGCGCGGCAACCGAAAGTTACCGCTGAAAGTCAGTTTCCGCACTGCGGTTTAATAATCGCATCCAGCAACGGCTGCATTTCCGGGCGCCATGCGCCTTCTTCGCCATCGTAAAATTTGCTGTCGTTATTCACCGCATACGGCAGGTGATTTTTTTGCAGTTCGCAGGCGACGAAGGTGGCGAACGCTATCTGCTGTTTGCCGGGAACGTTTTTTACCACGTCGCCGACGGACCATGCGCCTACCCAGCTGCCGTGCCCGGTTTTTTGCTGCCAGCGCAAAACGCTGTTGATACGCGCGCGGATCGCGGCCTTTTCCGCCGGCGTGCCCGTCGTCCAGCCGCGCTTGCCGTTTACCGCCACGGGGCCATAGGGGAACAGGTGCCAGTCGACCAGCACCGGGGCGTGGTTTTGCTCAGGCCATTTCAGGCTGTCCGGCTGGGTGTGCGCATGCGGCGCGATAAAAACCATGCGCTGCGGGCTGATTTTATGAATCGCCTTCGTGGTCTTCTCATAAAGCGAGTTGAGCTGCGCGCGCGTTAGCTTTTCCGAGGGCTCATAGAGAATATCGAACCCGAGCCGCGGATCGCTTTGCGCAAAGTAGCGCGCCACCGTCGTCCACCAGCCCAGCACTTTCCCTTCGCCTGCCGCGCCGTCCGCCGCCTGATAGCTGATAACCGGCACAACGTTATAGTGCTGGCAGGCCCTCCACGATTTTTTGCAGATGCACCAGCCGCTGGTGCGTAGGCTCGCCCGCCACGCGAATGCGAACGTGGCCGATACCGCGCTGCTGAAAATCCTTTACCGCCAGCGGATCGAACTCGCGAATGCCGCGTTCGGTGATTGCCCAGTCAACGAGCATCCCCACGCCCAGCTGGCTGGAGTAGGTCTGCGGGTTTAACGCAGGGGGCACCGCCGCCGGGACGCTGGCGCTTATGCTCAGGGCTGCAACAAATAACAAAGGCTTCAGCATTGGCCTGTAACTTCATGATGAAGGAAGAAAACCTAATATTTAGCATGCTTTATGCGCTGCGGGGAATGCGGATTGAAATAAAACGTAACCGCCCGGGCTTCACCTGTTTAACAGCCCCATCAGTTCTGCAGGCGAGCGACGCTGCGCCAGCAAATCTCGCATGACCCTCATACAGGGCGCGCTATGGGTGAAAAAGCTGTGGTAGCTCTGACAAAGGTAGCTTTTCCCCTGCTGAATACGATGCTTCGGGCAGTCGCCCTGGCATAAACGCCGCACCGGGCAAAGCTGGCAATCCTGCGTCAGCAGGCGATTTTTATTTTCGCCGAAACGAACTGCCGCCGGGCCCTGGTTTATCTCGCTAAGCGAGACGCTGTGCAGGTTACCGAGCCGGTAGTCCGGATAAACGTAGTGATCGCACTGGTAGATATCGCCATTCGCTTCCAGGGCAAAGGCGTGGCCGCAGGTTTCGCTAAAGGAGCACATCTGCGCCGGGTAGCCGCTCCACACGCCGAGGGTGGAATCGAAAAGCTGCACAAAGACCTTACCGATATCTTCCCGCGCCCAGATGTCGAAAACGGTATTTAAAAAAGTGCCGAACTGCTCTGGCAACACGGATTCCGGCGTAACCGTACCGCTCTCGTCCCGCTCCACCAGCGGAATAAACTGCAGAAATGGCGTACCCAGCGTTTTGAGGTAGCGGTATAAACGCTCCGGCTGCTGGCCGTTACGCTGGTTAACCACGGTTAATAAATTGAAGTCGATGCCGTGGGCTTTGAGCCTTTCTATGGCGGCGGCAACAAGATGATGGGTAGGTTTTCCGCTGCGCGTGCGGCGATGGTCATCGTGCAGGTCCGCCGGGCCGTCGATGGAAACACCTACCAGCCAGCCGTGTTCTTTAAGGAACCGGCACCAGGCATCGTTAAGTAAAATGCCGTTGGTTTGCATGTTGTTCTGGATACGTTTGCCCGCGGCGTATCGCTTTTGTAAATCAACGACGCGCCGGTAAAACGACAGGCCCGCAAGCGTCGGCTCGCCGCCCTGCCAGGCGAACTCCACCGCCTCGCCGGGCTGAGCGGCGATGTGCTGGCGAATAAAGGCCTCAAGCGTGGCGTCGTCCATCACGGGCTGCCGCGGCTTTTCGAGATAAAAGCAGTACCGGCACCGGATATTGCACAGCGAACTGGTGGGCTTGGCCATCACATGGCAACCGCGCATCACGCACCTCCCGATATTTCCACAATTTGCCGTACGTGCGCCGCCGCAAACAGCAGCGCCAGACAGCAGACCGCCAGCGCGATAAGCAGTTTAGCGCGCATGCTGCGCTTATCGGCAAAGTCGCTGACGGCGATATCCATCAGGTTACGCTGCCGGGCATAGCGATCTATTATCACCGCCACGGCGGCCAGCACGATAAACACAACCCAGAAAAACACACCCGCGTGATGCCAGCTATGACGTAGCGCAAGGGCGAGCAGCGCGCCGTATCCAAGGAGCGTGCGAAACCATGCAAGGGAGGTGCGCTCCGGCTGCAGGCCGGGATCGATGCTGCGCCGTTGCATGCGGCTATCCGGCATACGCCACCATCAGCATCACGACGGCGGCCACAAGGACCATCACCAGGCTGATAACCTGCAGGCTGCGGGTGTAGGGTAAATCCTGCTTGAGCCGCATCGCCTTTTCGTTGCGCAGCCAGCGCAGGTAGCCGTAAATGGCCAGCATGCCGGCAAACAAACACAGCAGCAGCGAGAGGGTTTCGCGAATCAAAGGCGTGGCGAGATCGGGGGCGAGCTGGTCGAGCCCGACGCCCGCCGCCAGAAAGCCCAGCGCGGTGCGGATCCACGCCAGAAAAGTACGTTCGTTAGCAAGCGAGAAGCGGTAGTCGGGCGCTTCGCCTACTTTGTCTATTTTCATCAGGCATCCTTTTGTTATCGCCCCCCGCCCCGGCCCAAAACTCGGGGCCTGGCGAGGGGAAACCCACTAAAACTTCTGCTTTTTCTCTTCTACCTTAACACCCTGGGTCGGCATGCCGGTGTCATAATCCCGCACCACCGGCGAATAATCGTCTTCCGGGCGCGGGCGGAAGGCGCCCATCCAGCGCGGCTTCGCCTCTTTACGCCACGGGCGGCACGACCACTGATAGGTGCGGAAAGGATCGCGGATTTTATCCATATAATCCATCAGCTCATCGTGCAGCCTGTTACGTGTATCAGCGTAGCGCGGATCGTCAATCAGGTTATGCATTTCGTCCGGGTCGTTTTGCCGGTCGTAGAGCTCATCGCTGGTAAACAGGTTGAGCACCAGCTTAAAGCGGTGGGTGACCCAGCCGCGCACCGGGATAAAACCGCCGAAGCTGTCATGCTCGATTTCATAGCGGTTAAATTCCACCATGACGCCTCGCTCCTCTTCCAGATCGAGGATATTTTTTCCCGGCAGAATGTCCGGCTGATGAATGCCCGCCAGCTTCATCAGCGTCGGCAGCACGTCGACGTGGCTGACCGGCGTCTCGACCTGCGCGGGCTGCGCCTGCCCGCCTGGCGGACGGAAAATCAGCGGGATGCGCGTGATGTCGTCATACATCGCCGCTCCTTTGCTGATAAGCCTGTGCGCGCCCATCATCTCGCCGTGGTCGGAGGTATAAACCACCCAGGTATTTTCCCGCTGCTCCGGCGTGAGCGCATTCACCACGCGGCCAATTTCATCATCGACGAAATCATTGCACGCGAAATAGAGCGGATGATGGTAGCGCCCGTCGGCCCCCACCGGCGACGGCATCGCCTCGGCCCATAAACGGTGATGCACCGGCTTTTCGCTCAGATCGTCGAAGGCCTTCTCGCCGAGGTCGTAATAAAAGTCTTCATATTTTTTAAGATATTCAACCGGGCAGGTAAAGGGATGGTGCGGCTCGTCATAGGAGACGACCATCAGGAAAGGCGCATCCCGGCGCTGCGGCCGGGCAAGAAAATCAATCGCCCGGTTGCTGATGCGGTGCGCCCAGGTGAAGGTTTTATCGATACCGTTTTCCACCAGGTCTTCCACGCTGTTTAAGCCGTTACGCCACAGGCCGATCTCTTTTTCCGTCAGCTCTGCGAGATAGTTCGCCCCGTCAAACCAGTAATCCTTATCCCACTCCGGCGGGCAGACGCCGGTGCCGAAGTAGTCGTGCCCGTCCAGGTGCCACTTGCCGATGTAGCAGGTTTTATAGCCCGCGTCCTTGAAGTAGCGGCCCATGGTGGAGATGTTTTTACCCGGCGCGACGTTGTTCGTCCAGGGGCCGGACTGGTTCGAATAGATGCCGGTGAACAGCCCGGCGCGCGCAGGCGTGCAAACCGGGGCGCAGGTGTAGGCTGAATTAAAGCGGATGCCTTCTTCGGCCAGGCTGTCGATATGGTGGGTGTTAAGCGGCCTGCCGCTGTAGCAGCCCACCATATTGGTGGCCTGGGTATCGGTCATAATAAACAGGATGTTAGGACGTTCCATTACTTATCCTCTGGTGCGGAAGAATAGACGACTTGAGAAGCCTTACGCTGGCGCCTGCTGCTGTAGAAGAGATAAATCACCACTGCGGCAACGATCGCATAGCTTGCGATAGTGATAAAACGGGTTTGATAACCGCCGAACTGCGCAAGGCCTGCGTAAACGCCGATCATGGCGAACAGCACGCCCACCGAAGCGATTTTGGCGTTGCGCCACGGCGCCATATCCACCGCAAAGGCGTCGTGGAATTTGAACGGCGTCGCGCGCGGCTTCAGGAAGCCGATGGCCAGCATCAGCAGCACGTTGATGCAGAAGGTGAAGAACAGCACGTACAGGAAGTGGAAATGGAACGACACCAGATAGTTGATGACGATATAGCTGCAAATACCGAACAGCAACGCGGCTTTGGCGGCAACCGCCGGGATGCGCGGGAAGAAGAAGCCCATGATAACGATGGTCACCAGCGGCACGTTGTAAATGCCGTTGAGCTGCTTCATCCAGCTGTACAGCCCTTCCGGCGCGTTGGCTATCCACGGCGCAACCAGCACGGACACCAGCGCAATCGCCAGGCCGAACCTGCGCCCAACGCTCACCAGCTGCTCAGAAGAGGCATTCTGGTTAATGACGCGGTGATAAATGCCAAGGCTGAACAGGGTGCTGGCGCTGTTGAGGAAGCCGTTAAAGGTGCTGATGATGGCGCCAAACAGCACCGCGCCGAAGAAGCCCACCAGCGGCAGCGGCAGCACTTTATTCACCAGCGCCGGATACGCCATGTCGTGCTTAGGCAAATCCTGGAACAGGTGGAAAGCGATAAGCCCCGGCAGCACCAGAATCAGCGGATCGAGCATTTTCAGCACCGCCGTCATCAGCGCGCCCTTCTGTCCTTCCGCCAGGCTTCTGGATGCCAGGGTACGCTGCACGATCCCCTGATTGGTACACCAGTAGAAGGTGTTGACCAGAATCAGGCCGGTAAGCGCCGCGCCAATCGGCACGGGATCGTGACTGCCGCCGATAGAGTTAAGCTTTTCGCTGTGCACCGTGGTGAGCTGCTCGATGCCGCGCAGCATATTGCCGCCGCCCATCGCCATCAGGCCGAAAACCGGCACCATCAGGCCGCCGACAACCAGCCCGATGCCGTTAATCACGTCGGCCACCGCAATGGCGCGCAGGCCGCCCACAACCGCATAAGCGATGCCCGCAAGCCCCAGCAGGGAAACCATCAGCCAGATAGCCGCGCCCTGCGAAATGCCGAGGGATTCGCCGACATGAAACAGGCTGTTTAACGCCAGCGCGCCGGAATAGAGCACAATCGGCAGAAAACAGATGCCGGTGGCGATCAGAAAGCAGCAGTCGACGATGATGCGCGTAGTTTTGTCGTAGCGCTCTTCGATAAAGTCCGGAATGGTGGCGATGCCGCGCTGCAGATACTTCGGCAGGAAAATCAGCGCCAGGAAGATAAGCGGAATGGCCGAGATAACCTCCCAAGCCATGACCGACATGCCGTTGCCGTAAGCCTGGCCGCTTAGCCCCACCAGCTGTTCGGTGGAGAGGTTGGTCAGCATCAGGGATGCGGCAATGACCGGCGCTTTCAGGGAGCGCCCGGCAAGAAAATAACCTTGTTGTGAACCGGTATCCGCTTTACGTAGCTTCCACCAGGTAATTAACGCGACCAGCAGGGTAAAAGCGAAGAAGCTCACAATTTGTTGAATATTCATCTCACTGCCCTTATTTATGATTATGTCCCGGCGCAGGTTTAGCGTTAGGGTAATTATGCCTGGTGCGGGTCATAGGCTGTTTAAGATATAGGTTGTTAACCGTCGCGGTAAAATTCTGATAAATTCATGCCGTGCGGAATGAGCATCTAACGCTTGCGGAGAATATAAATGAATGGAAAAACCGATCTCTGCGATGTAAAAAACGAAACAACCTACAATATCCCGCTGGTTATTGAAGAAAATGTGATCTCAAGCGGCATATCCCTTATCTCACTGTGGCATACGCTGGCCGATGAAAGCTACCAGGTTGTCTGGCCGCGCGATAAAAAGAAACCGCTGATTGAAAATTCCTGGATAGTGGTATATACGCTGCAGGGCTGCGGCAAGATAACCTTAAGAGATAATTCACAAATTACCCTGAACGGTAATTGCGTTATATTCTTAAAACCAACGGATATAAAGTCCTACCACTGCGAAGGATTAATTTGGGAACAATACTGGATGGAGTTCATTCCTACCGGCGCGATGGAAATCCCCTTATCACAGCAGGCAATAATATATAACGGCGAGGCCTTTAACAAAGAATTAAGCGAAATTACGGCATTGATCACCAGCGATGAAGCATTAAATAAAAACCTCGCCGTCGCGTTTATTACCAAGCTTATCTACCAGTGGGTGTGCCTGATAGTGCAGACCGGCACCAAAGACAAACAGCTGATGCAGATAGAAAAACTGCTTTCGCTGATCCACACCGATATCCAGAAACGCTGGACGGTAAGCGAGATGGCCGCGTGGATGCAGTGCAGCGAGCAGTATCTGCGGCGATTATTCATCAGGTACACGGGAAAAACGCCGAAAGAGTTCTACCTTGACGCGCGCCTGGAGCTTGCGCTTTCGCTGCTAAGGCAGGGGAACTACAGCGTCGGCCAGGTGGCGGATATGCTGAACTTTTTTGACTCGTTTCATTTCAGCAAGGCGTTTAAGCAGAAGTTTGGCTACGCGCCTTCCGCTTTAAAAACGAAATAAAGGGTGGATGCGCTAAAGCTTATCCACCCGCATGGTCTCTGATACAGAAGGCGGGCAGGCGTCGAAGCCGCCCGCCGCAGGCGTTACTTCAGCTCGGGCCAGTACTCCCTGTTAGCCTCAATCAAATCATCAAGAATCGCTTTGGCGACCGACGCGCTCGGCACGGTTTTCGACAGCGTAATGGCCTGCCACAGCTTCTGGTAGGAACGGTGCTCCCACGCGTCCACCACCAGTTTTTCCACCGCCACCTGCTGGCTCATCAACCCTTTCTGGAACTGCGGAATATTGCCTACCGCCAGAGGTTGCGGACCGCTTTTACCGACCAGGCATGGGATTTCAACCATCGCCTCCGGGTCGAAGTTATTGATGGCGCCGTTATTCGGCACGATCAGCAGCATACGTTCCTGGGTGTTAAAGGCGATGGCCGTCGCCAGATCGACGATATAGGAAGCGTGTTCGTCGATTTCCAGCTCGCCTGCGGAGGAGTTACCGGCCTGAATAATGGCGTTGCAGGCGCCGAAAACGTTTTTCTCACGGTGATCCATCACTTCGTTAGCGCGGGTACGTTCGGGGTTGGAGTGCTCCACCACGTAGTCCGGGAACAGGTAGTACTTGAGATAGGTGTTCGGGAAAGTATCCGGATCCAGCGCCCAGACGTCTTTCGCCTTGGCGAAGGTGTCGTTCCAGCTTGCTTCGACGCCGTGATCCTCCGTTGGCGGCACGTAGCCGAATTTAGCCACGTGTTCGCGGATTTTCGGCATCAGATCGTTGCCCTGCTGGTCCTCAATGGAAGTCCACCAGCCGAAGTGGTTTAGCCCGTAGTAGCGCACGCGCATCTCTTTGCGGTCTTTCAGGCCGGCGATTTGCGCCATGCGGCTTTCAATGCCGATAGGCATATCGCAGATGTTAAGGATTTTGGCCGCCGGGCGCAGGCGTCGGGTCGCTTCCGCGACAATCGCCGCCGGGTTGGAATAGTTCAGCATCCAGGCGTTCGGCGAATATTTTTCCATGTAGTCGACCAGCTCTAATACGCCGCCGATGGAGCGCATGCCGTAAGCGATCCCGCCTGGCCCGCAGGTTTCCTGGCCCACCACCCCGTGGCGCAGCGGGATTTTTTCGTCTTTTTCGCGCATCGGATACTTGCCTACGCGGATATGCGCCATAACAAAATCCACGTCGGTAAAGGCCGCCTGCGGGTCCGTGGTATAGCTGAACTCAATGTCCGGAGCCTGCTCTTTGAGAATGACCTTACAGGCCTCGGCGATGGTTTCCTGACGCGCCCCGTCGTTATCGTAGAATTTCAGGGCGCGCAGCGGAAAGCGGTGCTGGTTGGCCAGCAACATCAGGACGATGCCCGGGGTAAAGGTGCTGCCGCCGCCGGCTACGACTACAGAGAATTTTTTCATGATACTGCCTCCGTCATGGATTTAAGTTCGCTCGAAGAAGTGTCTTTCATCAGGGTTTCTATCTGGTCGCGGACCTGCGGGACGTGCAGACCCACAATCACCTGAATACCGTTGCCGCGACGCACCACGCCGTGGGCGCCCAGCGCTTTGAAAATGTCGTCGCTCTGCGTTATCGCCATGTCGGCGAGCGTGATACGTAAGCGGGTAGCGCAGTTGTTCACGCTAAGGATGTTGCCGGTGCCGCCCAGCGCTTCGAGGAAGCCGGCTGCCTGGCCCTGTTTGGTTTCTCTGCTGGCCGCCGCGGTGGTCTGGCCGCGGGAAGCCTTGTAGTCCGCCTTGCTGTAGAGCTTCACTTCGCTTTCTTCACGGCCCGGCGTTTTCAGGTTGAAGCGCAGGATCAGCGTGCGGAAAACCGTGAAGTAGATGCCGGTGAAGGCCAGGCCGATGCCGATCTGGGTCAGCACCGTCGAGGCGTGGTTGTGGAACATCGGTATCCAGTTCTGCGGCAGGAACTGGTCGAGCAGGCCGCCGCCCATGTTGCCGACCACGCCGCACACGTACATCACCGTCGCCATGGTGGCGGCAAGGAACGCGTGCACCGCGAACAGCACCGGCGAGATGAACAGGAAGGTGAATTCCAGCGGCTCGGTAATGCCCACCAGCACGGCGGTTAAGGTGGCAGGGATTAACAGGCCTGCAACCTTCACGCGGTTTTCTGGCGCGGCGGTGGCGTACAGCGCCAGCGCAATCCCCACGCAGCCAAACACTTTAGAGTTGCCGTGCAGCGCGAATCCGCCTTCCGGGAACAACGTTTTCAGCGGCAGCGTGCTCTGGCTGAACTCCTGCAGATGCTGCGCCCAGTAAACCTGGATGCCGCCTTCCACTACCGCCGGGCCGAAGATAAAGGGACCGTAGATGAAGTGATGCAGGCCGGTCGGGATGAGGATACGTTCAAGGAAGGTGTAAACCCATACGCCCAGCGCGCCGGCGCCGCGCAGAAATTCCTGTAAGGATTCAATGCCCATCTGCACCTTCGGCCAGCCAAACAGCGTAAGCCAGGCGCAGGGGATCATGGCGAAGAAGGCGACGATCACCACAAATGAGCTGCCCTGAAAAATCCCCAGGAACACCGGAAGCTGCTTTTCGAAAAAGCGGTTATGGATGGCGGTAACAAAGCCGGAGATGACGATTGCGCCGATAATGCTGGTATCAAGGGTCTTGATGCCGGCAATCATGGTTAAGCCGCTGCCCGCGACCGGATCGGCGCTGAAATCGACGCCGAAGTAGTGGCCCCAGGTCATCCCCATCGCGTTGATAAAGTAGTTCCAGGTCAGGAAGCTGACCAACACCGCCAAACAGGCGCGCCCCTGGGCCTGCTTAGCGAGGCCGATCGGCAAACCGACGGCGAAAATCAGCGGCATGTTGCGAAATACCGTCCAGCCGCCTTCTTCAATAATGTGGACGATTTGCGCAAATAAGTTATCGGGGGCGGTCAGCGCTTCACCGACGAACATCGGGTTGCGCAGCATAATGGCGATGCCTACCACGATCCCGGCGAAGGGAAACAGCAATACCGGGGTAAACATTGCGCCACCAAAACGTTGTATTTGACTGAGCATTTTTAAATCCTCACGTAACAACCTGTAGGGTAAGTGACCTTATTTTTCTGACGCGGGTCTGAGACTGAGAGTAGGGAGGCGCGGGTGACTTATCTTTGCCCGCCGTACCGATTCGTGATCGCTTTCATGGTTTTTATGCGGGCTAAGTTGTCTACTTTTCAGGTTAAATCTTTACACCCCTCTTTTTAACAGGGCATTCACTTAATGAATGCTTAATTAAATCAAATGTAATCAGTAAATTAAGTTATGAAATAAAGGTTCATTAAGCGCAGCGCGAAGCCGCTAAGAGGTCTACTGGTGATCTATAAATCTATTGCTGACCGGCTGCGTATCCGGCTCAACTCCGCCGATTACAGCATCGGCAGCCCGCTGCCCGCGGAAGTTCGTCTGGCGGACGAATTTGGCGTATCGCGTATGACAATCCGCAAGGCGATCGACCTGCTGGTGGGCTGGGGGCTGGTGGTGCGTAAACACGGCAGCGGAACCTATGTGGCAAAGAAAGATGTGCACCATGAAACCACCAACCTGACCGGCTTTATTGAGGTGATGCGCAACCAGGGGAAGGAGGTAGTGAGCGACGTGCTGGAGTTCGTGGTGATGCCCGCCCCGCCGGCTATCGCCAGCCAGCTGCGGATTAATATTGATGAACGGATCTACTACTCGCGCCGCGTGCGCTCCGTAGAGGGCAAGCCGCTGATGGTGGAAGACAGCTATATGCCGGTGAAACTGTTTCGCAACCTGTCCGTGGCGCATCTGGAAGGCTCGAAATTCAGCTATATCGAAGATGAATGCCATATCACCGTGTGCGGCAACTATGAAAGCCTCACGCCGGTGCTGGCCGATAAAAAGATGGCGAAGCTGCTGAATATTAACGAGCTTACGCCGATACTGCGCATCACGTCGTTATCCTACAGCGACAGCGGCGACTTCGTGAATTATTCCGTGATGTTCAGAAACGCCAGCGAGTACCAGGTGGACTACCATTTGCGGCGAGAGCACGTAAAAGAGCTGCCCGCCTGAGCGGGCACGAATCTACATCACGCCCCAGAAAATGACCGCCAGCAGCTGCGGCGTGATGATACGCAGGAACATCACCAGCGGATAAACCGTGGCGTAAGAAAGCGCCGCCGCGCCGCTTGTGGCATGCAAACCGTTGGCGAAGGGCCAGCGCCGGAGGGTCGGTCATTGAGCCCGCCAGCATGCCGCACAGCGTCAGGTAGTTCATTCTGGCGAAGATCCTGGCCAGCAGGCCGGTGGTGATAAGCGGGATGGCGGTGATCAGAATGCCGTAGCCAATCCAGCTTACGCCGTCGCCGTGCAGCAGCGTGCCGATAAAATCCCCGCCGGATTTCAGGCCGACAACGGCCAGGAACAGCACGATGCCCAGCTCGCGCAGCGCGAGGTTAGCGCTCGGCGGCATAAACCAGTACAGCTTGCCGATGCTGCCGATGCGCCCGAGGACAATCGCCATAATCAGCGGGCCGCCTGCCAGACCAAGGCGCAGCGCCACCGGGAAGCCGGGAATAAATACCGGAATCGACCCCAGCAGCACGCCAAGCCCGATGCCGATAAACACCGGCAGCATCTGCACCTGCTGAAGTTTCTGCTGCGCGTTGCCCACTTCGTTAGCCACGGCCTCAATGGATTCCGGACGGCCGACCAGGTTGAGGATATCGCCAAACTGCAGGCTGGCACTGCTGCTTGCCACCAGCTCGACCCCGGCGCGATTAAGCCGCGAGATAACCACGTCATATTTTTGTTTCAGCTGCAGATCGCGGATTTTTTTGCCGAGCACCTTTTCGTTGGTCACCACCACGCGTTCGACGCGTAAATCGGTGCCGCGCGTGGAGAGCGACGTATCCACTTCCTGGCCAATCACCAGCAGCGCTTTGTGAAGATCCTTTTCCATGCCGACAAGGTGCAGGAAATCGCCGGTCTGAATAACCGTACCCGGCGAAGGCACCATCAGCATCTCTCCGCGCTTCAGGCGCGAGCAGATAATTTCATCGCTGTTCAGGATCGGCACGTCCTGAATCGGCAGGCCGTGCAGATTCGGGTTCGCCACGCAGATATTCATCGTGTGCAGCTGCGCCTGGCTGTGCCCGTTGCTGACGTCAAACTGCCGCGCCTCCCGCTCGACGTTAATGCGAAAGACCATGCGCAACAGCCACATGCTGAGCAAAATCCCGCAAATACCAAACGGATAGGCCATTGCATAGCTCATCCCCATCTGGTTGACGAGATTCACCGGCGTGCCCAGGTCGGTAAGGATTTGCTGGCCGGCGCCGAGCGCCGGCGTGTTGGTCACGGCGCCGGAGAAAATTCCCAGCACCACCGGCAGCGGAACGTCGAAAATTTTATAGATAAGCGCGGTCACCAGCGCGCCGATGACCACGATTAAAATGGCGAACAGGTTAAGGCGCAGCCCGGACACGCGCAGGGAAGAGAAGAACCCCGGCCCCACCTGGATGCCGATGGTGTAGACGAAGAGGATCAGGCCGAATTCCTGAATGAAATGAAGCATATCGCCGTTCAGGCTGACCCCGGCCTGATTCACGAAATGACCCACAATAATGCCGCCGAAAAGCACGCCTCCGATGCCAAAGCCCACGCCGCGGATTTTAATATTGCCGATCCATAAGCCCACGACCGCCACCAGCGCAAGCATGCTGACGGTTAACGCTATTCCACTCATGATTCATTCCTTGTGAATAACATTATTGTTACTGAGGATTCTCTCAAAGCGGCGGCCCGTTGAATGGGTGATAGCGCACGAAATGCCCTGATTTATTGCAGATCGTGCACAGCAAAGATCCATCCGTTGCGAAATAACGCGGCGCTTTTTTGCCGCTAAGCCCATAAAAGGTTCGCAAACTAAGTAAACACGCAGATCCAGCACCGCACAAAAGCCATGGCACGGTTAATGCAATGCCGCCTTATGTTAATAAAGCAGGGGTATGCTATGACCAACACCACCTTGACGAACGTTATCGTCACCGGCCAGAAGAAAAAATGGGTCCAGCTGGCGCTGGGGTTGCTGTGTATGATTTCCATCTCCAGCCCGCAGTACGTCTGGGCGCTGCTGACGCGGCCGTTTATGGAGAAGCTGCAGGTCCCGCTGGCGGAAATTCAGCTCACCTTTTCTTTGTTAATTATCCTGCAGACGTTTTTCTCTCCTTTTCAGGGAAAGCTTATCGATAAATTTGGCCCGCGCCGCCTGATTACGCTCGGCACGGTGATGAGCGGCCTAAGCTGGATGCTCAGCGCCAACGTTCAGAGCCTGACCGAGCTTTATCTCTACTACGGCGTGGTGGGCGGTCTCGGCACCGGGATTGTGTATATCGGCGTGGTGGGGTTAATGGTGCGCTGGTTTCCGGAAAAACGCGGCTTCGCCACCGGCATGGTGGCCGCGGGTTACGGTATGGGCGCCATCCTGACCACCTTCCCGGTAACGCAGTCGCTCGCCGCTAAAGGACTGGAGAGCACGCTGTGGCAGTTTGGTCTGGCGATGGCGGTGGTCGGATTGATAGCCAGCCAGGGACTACGGGCGCCGCAGGCGGCCGCGCCGCGGGAAATCAATACGCCGTTGACCATGAACGACAAAAGCTTCGCCCCGCGTGAAATGCTACGTCAGCCGCTGTTCTGGCTGATGTTTGTAATGATGACAATGATGTCGACGTCCGGATTGATGGTGACATCGCAAATGGCGATTTTCGCCGAGGATTTTGGCATTACCGCCGTCACCATCATGGGCCTGGCGGCGTTGCCGCTGGCGATGACCCTCGATCGCTTTATGAACGGGCTGACGCGCCCAATCTGCGGCTATATTTCCGACCGCATCGGCCGTGAGAACATGATGTTCATCGCTTTTGGCCTGGAAGGCTGTGCCATGACGCTGTGGTTGCTGTGTAAAGACGATCCGTTGCTGTTCGTTGTGCTGTCCGGCTTGGTTTTTTTCGGCTGGGGAGAAATCTTCTCGCTGTTCCCGGCCACGCTGACCGACACGTTCGGCACCCGGCACGCGACCGCAAACTATGGCTGGCTCTATATTTCGCAGGGGATTGGTTCGGTTTTCGGCGGCCCGCTGGCGGCGCTGCTGTATCAGAAAACCAGTAGCTGGAATCTGGTGTTCGGCAGCGCCATCACGCTGGATATTCTCTGTGCGCTACTGGCATTTTTTGTTCTCAAGCCCTGGCGCCAGCGTTTTATTACGCGGCGTTAATAACAAAAAGGCTCCGCAAGCGGAGCCTTTTGTCGTCAGGTTAGCCTTCGATGGCCGGACGTTCCGCGTTAATCGCGATGCGCTGCGGCGCTATCTCTTCAGGAATTTCACGCACCAGGTCGATATGCAGCAGGCCGTTGGTGAAGCTCGCGCCGGAAACGTGCATATGTTCGGCCAGCGTGAAGCTCAGGCTGAACGGCTGGATCACCAGCCCCTGATGCAGCCAGGTCGGCTCTTTTTCAGGTTTGGCCGGCGTGCCTTTTACAACGAGGCGGGTGCCTTCCAGTTCAATATCCAGGTCTTGCTGGCGGAAACCGGCCAGCGCAAGCGTAATGCGGTAATGATTGTCGTCGCCTTTTTCAATGTTGTAAGGCGGGAAGCTTTGCGTTTCGCTGGCGGTTTGCAGGGTGCTGGCCAGCTTGTCAAAACCGATCCATTGACGCAGCAGAGGTGATAAGTCGTAGTTACGCATAAGTTTTCTCCTTCTTTGAAGCGAGTTGATACCTGGCAATATGCGAGTTGCCATTGGCTCCCGTTCGGCGAGCCTTAAGCTGTGGGCCGCGGCGGGCGACCCGGCGATAATTAGTTGATTTCGATGCGGCGTGGTTTCATCGATTCAGGGATCACGCGCTCCAGATCGATGTAAAGCAGGCCGTTAACCAGGTTCGCGCCGCGGATATGGATATTTTCCGCCAGCTGGAATTTGCGTTCGAAATTGCGCTCGGCAATGCCCTGGTAGAGATAGGTGCGTTCCGGCTGTTCGCCGGCGTGGGCGCCTTTAACCACCAGCAGGTTATCCTGAGCGGTGATTTCCAGCTCGCTTTGGGCGAAACCCGCCACGGCAATCGCGATGCGGTAGTTATTTTCGTCTACTAATTCAACGTTATACGGAGGGTAGCCGCCGTTGCTCTGGCTTTGGTTATTTTCGAGCAGGTTGAACAGACGATCGAAGCCAATGGCTGAACGATAAAGCGGGGATAAATCGAAATTACGCATAAACAAAAACTCCTGACATCAGCGAGGATTACGTTAGCCTTCCATCATGGACAGGCAGGGATGACAGAGCACCCTTCCGGCATACTCTTACGGTCACGTTCTTAAAATGGTTGCGCAGTGATGTTTTTCAAGGCGAAGGCGAGGAAATTTTTTGCGGCTTTGGTGGTCAGTACATAGACTGAAGCAGGAAGTAAACAGGAATTATCTGCGACAGCCGCCACAGAGCGGCGAGTTCAAAATATTTTTTCTCTGCGCGGGTGTTATAACCACCGTGCAGCCTGGCCCGAAAAGGGTCGTTTAAAATGAACATGACAGTGATGATAAAAAGCTATCTTCCCAAAATAATTCTGAGCAGCGGAATGCTTTTAATGAGTGGCTGTTCCAGCGTGATGACCCACACGGGCGGCCAGGAAGGTTACTATCCGGGCACCCGAGCCAGCTACAACATGCTGGCCGACAGCGAAACCAGCTGGGGCTATAAACCTTTCGTGGCGCTCGATATGCCGTTCACGGCGGTGATGGATACCGTGCTGTTGCCGTGGGATATGCTGCGCACCGATAAATCGGTCAAATCCCGGGTGGAAGCCAGCGAGCGCAAGAATCTGGCAACCAACTCCGTCATCCCGCCAGCCCACTGATCAATGCCCTGTCAGGGCGATAAAAATCTGCCGGAAACCGCTCACATCCTGCATCCAGGCAATATATTTTCCATCAGGGGAAAAGACTATCGCATCGGCAGAAGGCGCATCAGGGCCCGGCTGCGTCAGCGGGATGATTTTCCCGCTCTGCGCATCGCACAATACCACTCGGTTTGCGTGCACAAATCCCAAAAACTTTCCGGAAGGATGCCAGTTAAAGGCGGACTGCACGTCCGTTTCCAGCCGCGTTAGCTGCTGCGGCTCGCCGCCGTTTGGTGAAATCAGCCATGCCTGCACTACGCCGTTTTCATCTTTCATCAGGAAGGCCAGCCTGCTGCCCTGCGGATTGCTGCGCACCCAGTGGCGCGGCTGATTGACCAGACCGGGGAAACGACGCTGATGAGTAAACGTCAGGCGGCGCTGCTGCACGCCGGCCGGCGGTGCCGGAAGGGAGGTTTCGGTGCCCTCCAGCGGTTCGGCTCCCGCCGTGCGCCAGGCCGCTTCGTTAGCGGGCAGATCGACGATAAACAGCTCCGGCACTTTTTCGCCTTTTTCAGAAAGCGTATCGCCGATAAAGGCCAGCGCCCAGCGCTGGCGGCTGCAGTCGGGCCTGACATAGCCGTTATCCCCCACCCAGCCCTCTTCGTAGGCGCGGTTGATGTCGTCGCTACCCGGACGCGGCGTCGGCGTGGTATGGCTGACCAGCACGCAGTAGTGGCTGCCGTCATATTCACGGGGATGTTGTTTTAACGGGCAAACCGGGCCGAAAGGCAGGGCGACGCCCAGGTTACGCAGGTCCATCGCCGCATCGTACTCGTGCATCACATGGTCGTTATAGGTAAAGCTCAGGCGCGAACCGTCCGGGCTCCAGACGTGCACGTGGCTGCCGCCGCGCAAAGCGCCGGGGGTAAAGGGCGCGGTGATGTCCATCGCATCCAGGTTGCCTGCCGTACCGTTTTCCACCACCACGCCGCGGCGATGATGAAAGTCGTACTGCCAGCTGTCATCCGGGTTTTCCGGGCCGTGGATAAAAACATAGCGGTCGGGCGCCTGCGGATTTACCGTCACCACGCCCACGTGCGCGCCGGCGGGAGCCTGATAAATCACCTCAACCTCGCCGGTATCGACGTTTACGCGTTCGATAGTTTGGCCGGTAAAGGAAGCGCCGGAAGGGCGAACGTCAAACGCCAGCCACCGGCTGTCCGACGTCCAGACGTTGATATTGGTAAGCTGATGATGGCGCGGTGCGAAGGTGAGTTGTTTAGACACGATTTTACCCTGAAGCGTTAGACGCCTCAGGGTAAAACAAAGGCGCGCGTTAGCCCACCCTTTCTACTTTACCGACCAGCAGAATGTAGGAAAGCGCGCCAAGCAACGCCACGACAGAGATGTAGACCAGCGCGGGAGCAAAACCGTAGCCCTGCGCCAGGTAGCCAATCACCAGAGGCACGGTAATGCCGCCCAGGCCGCCGACAAAGTTAAATACGCCGCCGGTGAGGCCAATCAGGCGCATCGGCGCCAGCGAAGAGACCAGCGACCAGGTAATAGAGGCGAAACCGTTGCCGAAGAAGGCAATGGCCATCAGCGTCATGATCCATACCGGGTCGTTGGTGTAGTTTGCCCCCATAATGCAGGTGGAAATCAGCAGCCCGCAGATGATAGGCGTTTTGCGTGCAATCCCCAGCGAGTAGCCTTTACGCACCAGCCTGTCAGCGACCCAGCCCGAAAGCAGCACGCCGAAGAACGCCGCAAGGAAAGGCACCGTGGTCATAAAACCGGCCTTCAGGGCGGTAATACCTTTTTCCTGAGTAAGATAGTTCGGGAACCAGGTCAGGAAGAACCACAGCGTAGAGGTCACGGCGAACTGCCCGAGATAGACGCCGACCAGCTTGCGATGGAACACCAGTTTCCAGTCGGCCGCGGTCATCGGCACGCGCGTTTTCTTTTCCGACGGCGCATCGCCATCCACCTGGCCGCCGCCGTCGCGAATGTAGTCCAGCTCCGCGCTGTTGATGCCTTTGCTGGCGCGAGGCGCCTGATAAACCTTAATCCAGATAAACGACCAGACGATGCCGACCCCGCCGGTAATAATAAAGACCCAGTGCCAGCTCAGCAGTTCCTGAATCCAGATAAGCAGCGGGGTGAGAAACGCCAGCCCGACAAACTGACCGGAGGTATAAAAACCCACGGCGGAAGCGCGCTCGTGCTCCGGGAACCAGCTTGTCACCATGCGGTTGTTTGTGGGAAACGCGGGCGCTTCGAAAATACCGGTGACGGCGCGCAGGCCAATCAGCGACATTAATCCTGTCGCAAAACCCTGCAGCAGCGTCGCCACGGACCAGCCGAAGATAGCGAGGAAATAGGTCATGCGCGAACCTACGCGGTCAAGGAACCAGCCGCCCGGGATCTGACACAACGTATAAAGCCAGGCAAACGCCGAGAAGATATAGCCCATCTCGGTTTTAGTGATGCCAAACTCTTCTTGAATATGCGCTGAAGCCACGGCGAGATTAGCGCGGTCGACATAACAAATAACCACCGTAATAAAAATCATCAACAGCGTTAAATAACGGCGACGTGTAGGTTTTGCTGCAGTTACAGAAATATCCATCATATCTGTCTCCAGATAGGGGCATGGCTTTACCCGCCACCATGCCCTGTTTAATACAGAGGGTGTTTTATCTTTAGTATTTTTTTAGCGCTGCTTTATCAGCAGGAAATTACCATTCTGCGACCGAACCGTCCGGATAACGCCATAACGGGTTGCGCCAGTCGCTAACGTTTTTACTACGTTCAATAACCTGCTCTTCGTCGATTTCCACGCCGAGGCCCGGCTTCATTAACGGCAGGAAGTGGCCACCATCCATTTTGAAATCTTCCTTATTTTTCACAAAGTCGAGCAGCTCGGCGCCTTTGTTGTAATGGATCCCCATGCTTTGCTCCTGGAATACCGCATTGCGTGAAACAAAGTCGATATGCAAACAGGCGGCAAGGGCAATAGGGCCCAAGCGGGCAGTGCGGCGCGAGCGCGACGTCGTAAGCTTCCGCCATGCCGGCGATTTTATAGCATTCGGTGATGCCGCCGGCGTGGGACAGATCGGGTTGCAGAATAGCCAGCCCACCGGCTTCCAGCACGCGTTTAAATTCAAAGCGCGAGAACATGCGCTCGCCGGCGGCGATAGGAATGTGCGTTTGCGCGGCCAGCCGCGGATAATATTCCGCCTGCTCCGCCAGCACCGGCTCCTCAATAAACAGCGGGCGGTATTGCTCCAGCTCTTTAATCAGCACTTTCGCCATCGGGGCGCTGACGCGGCCGTGGAAATCCAGACCAAACTCGATCTCGTTGCCAAAAGCTTCGCGGATCTGCGCGACGGTATTTACGGCGGCGTCCACCTTACGGGAGTTATCAATAACGCCCATTTCCTCACAGCCGTTTAATTTAAAAGTATCGAAACCAATCTGGCGCAGGGATTTAATTCCGTCGATGACTTCGGCAGGGCGATCGCCGCCCACCCAGCTGTAGGCTTTAATTTTATCGCGAACTAAGCCGCCCATTAATTGCCAGACGGGCGTATTTAAAACTTTGCCTTTAATATCCCACAAGGCCTGATCGATACCGGCAATGGCGCTCATTAAAATGGGCCCGCCGCGATAAAAACCGCCGCGGTACATTACCTGCCATAAATCATTAATACGCGCCGGGTCCTGGCCGATTAAATATTCGCTTAACTCATGAACCGCCGCTTCAACGCTTTTTGCCCGGCCTTCGATTACCGGCTCGCCCCAGCCGACAACGCCTTCGTCGGTTTCAATTTTCAGGAACATCCAGCGCGGCGGTAAACGGTAGGTCGTCAGTTTGGTGATTTTCATGCTTGCACTGCCTCCTGGTAAGCTTTAACAAATGCTTTCGCTTTCTCGATGGTGCGTTCTACGGGCTGGCCCGCGCGGTATAAATCGCTGCCGAGCCCGGCGCCGGCACAGCCGGCTTTTAGCCAAAGCGCCAGGTTTTCAGGCGTGACGCCGCCGACCGCGAAGACGGGCACGTCCGCGGGCAGAACCGCTTTTAGCGCCTTGATGTAGTCCGGCCCAAAGGAAGAAGAAGGGAAAATTTTCAGCGTCTGCGCGCCCGCGTCCAGCGCGGCGAAGGCTTCAGAGGCCGTGGCGCAGCCCGCGCACACCGTCATGCCGCGGGCGGCTGCGCGACGGATAACTTCCGGCTGCGTGTTGGGCGTAACCACCAGCCTGCCGCCCAGCCCGGCGAGCTCATCGACCTGCTCTGGTTTAAGCACCGTTCCCGCGCCGATCAGCGCCCGCTGACCAAACGCCGTCACCATCGCCGAAATACTTTGCTGCCAGTCCGGCGAGTTTATCGGGATTTCAATCGCATCAAAACCGGCGTCCAGCAGGGCTGAAATATGGGCGTGCGCTTCATCGGGGGTGATGCCGCGCAAGATTGCGATTAAGGGAAGGTTAGTTTGCCACTGCATTTGCAATACTCCTTATTCCTGCCTGGAATGCCTCGTCGCCGTCCAGCACGTTCGCCTGGAAGCCCATGAGCGTCAGCGCCGCGACATAGCGCTGGCTTAACGACGGGCCGGCAACAAGGGTGACGGGCTGCTGGGGGTTTAGCGCGTAACGGCGAGCCATGGTCGCCACCTCGTTGCCAATCAACAGCCCGGAAAGAAAATCGCTCACTTCGCTACGCGGCAGCTCGCCTAAAACGTGGGCCGCCCGCACTTCAAACAGGCGCGGCAGCAAAGCGTTATCGTTAATGCCTCGCTCAAGCCCGGCGGAAAAAGCGCCCTGGCTGGCGAGCTGTTCCGGCAGGCCGGCGCCTACCAGCGAGTGACTGAGCAGGATATGGTGCAGCTCGCCGGTCATCGCCGTGCGGAAATCCTGCACCGTGCGGTCGTCAGCCTGTACCCATTTGCAGTGGGTGCCCGGCATGATGTAAAGCGGGGCGGGGCTGAGGCTTTTCGCCCCAAGAAGCTGCGTTTCTTCGCCGCGCATAACGTTGCAGTTATCGTCGCGCCGTACGCTTAGGCCGGGAATAATCCAGACGTTTTCCAGCACCGGCGTTAGCTGCTGGCTGAAAGCGGAAAAGGCCGCCGGGCAGGGTAAATAAGGGGCGGTTTTCCAGCCGGCGTTGCTGCCCACCATGCCGGCCATCAGCACAGGCGTGTGGTTTTCACGCCAGCCCCGGGTGATCTCATCAAACACCGCCTGCGGGGATTTGCCGTTCAGCCGGGTTACCCCCGCCGCGGCCTGTCGATGCTCAACGCAGACGCCGTGCTGGTAATGCCAGGCGCGAAGGTTGGTCGAACCCCAGTCAATAGCGATGTAGCCTGATGTCATGTGATGTCCTTTAGTCGTTTGGTGGAGCTGGCGATCATGGTTAACGCCGCCTTCTCCGCGGCCTTGCTGTCCTGGTGCCGTATCGCATCAAACAGCGCTTTATGTTCCTGGAGCGTTTTGGGCATATTCGCCTCATCCCCCATCCAGGTGCGTTCAAAAACGGCGCGCTGGAGCGAGCTTATCGCCACGGTCAGCTGCTGGAGCACGGGGTTATGCACCGATTCCAGCACCGCTTCGTGGTAGCGAATATCCGCCTCGTTGAAGGCGTCCCGGTCCTGGTTGTGGGCCACCATGTCATTGAGCGCGGCTTCAATTCTTGCCAGGTCGCTTGAGGTGGCGCGTTCCGCCGCCCAGCGGGCAATGGCGGGTTCCACCAGGTTACGCACTTCGCTCATTGCGCTTATCAGACGCGGGTCATAGTCGTTTTCCAGCACCCACTGCAGCACCTCGGTATCGAGGTAATTCCACTGATTGCGCGGGACGACAAAGGCGCCGCGGTAGCGTTTCATCTCGATCAGCCGCTTGGCCATCAGGGAGCGAAAAACTTCCCGGATGATATTGCGCGAGGTTTCGAACTCCTCGCACAGCTCGGCTTCCGCCGGCAGCGCCGCGCCGGGGGTGTATTTGCCGCCAACAATCTGTTTGCCCAGCGTCACGATAATGCGGTCGGTCTTGGTCATGGTTAGTCCTGTCATAAGAGTGGGAATAACCACTACTTTACCGTGAGCGCTGAAAAACACCGCAATTTTGAAGTACAAATGTGAGGCACATTGCCCTGCCTATGAACGCAATGTAGTACAAACATTATATGTTGTACTACAATCTCGATCACAAAACGGACAATGAGGGTTACAAAAGGGATAAAAAAACCCCGGCTAATCGCCAGGGTTATTGATGACCGGAAGGGAAACTCAGTTCAGCACAAACTTCTCAATAGCGTAAGCCACGCCGTCTTCGAGGTTGGATTTGGTGACGAAGTTGCTGACCTCCTTCACCTTATCGATAGCGTTGCCCATCGCCACGCCCATGCCCGCATACTCCAGCATGGCAATGTCGTTTTCCTGATCGCCAAGCGTCATGATCTCTTCTTGCTTAATGCCAAGCGCTTCGGCCAGCGCCTTCACGCCCGTGCCTTTATTCACGCGCTTATCGAGGATTTCCAGGAAGTACGGCGAGCTTTTGAGCAGCGTGTAGCGCTCCCGGGGCCTCGTCGGGGATTTTGGCGATGGCTTTATCCAGCACGACCGGGTCGTCGATCATCATCACCTTGAGGAATTCACCGTTTTTATCCATATTTTCCGCCTCGCAGAAGACCAGCGGGATATTGGCGATAAAGGATTCATGGACGGTGTAATAGCTGATATCGCGGTTAGCGGTATAGAGCGTATGGCGGTCGAGGGCATGGAAGTGAGAGCCCACGTCGCGGGAAAGCTGCTCCAGGTAACGGTAGTCATCGTAGTTCAGCGCGGTTTGCGCAACGGTACTGCCGTCGTGCGCTTTTTGCACCAGCGCGCCGTTGTAGGTGATGCAGTAGTCGTTTGGCTTGTCCATGTGCAGCTCTTTGAGGTAGTTCTCAACGCCGGCAAAAGGACGGCCGGTGCACAGCACCACGTTTACGCCACGCTCGCGGGCAGCGGCGATGGCATTTTTAACCGCAGGGGAAATGGTGTGGTCCGGCAGCAGCAGGGTGCCGTCCATATCAATCGCAATAAGTTTTATAGGCATGATATTTTCTGAGGTAATGAGTTTATTTCATGCTAACGCGATTCCGCACACAAAAATAGAGCTACGTTTCGCCTGAAACAGGTCCCTTTTTTATAAAAAACGCCGCCCGCAGGCGGCGTTATCGGCTAGCTGAAGAATTTATCCCGCAGCATGTGGTAGCCCCTGGTCAGCAGATCCTCATCGTCATGCTTCACCTCGCCTTCGGGCGAAAGGGCGTCGACAATTTTCGGAAACTGCTCGGACAGCTCAATGGCCGCGCTTGCCACATCAACACCGAGTTTTTCAGCAAGGCTGCTGATTGCCGGCGTACCCAGCACCTGCAGCACCTGCTCAGGATTGACGCTCTGGTTGTGCGCGCCGCTCAGCCACGAGGTGACGACCTCGCCAAAGCCCTTTTGCCGGAACTGGTCGAGTATGGCCTGAATGCCGCCCTGCTCATTTATCCAGCTGAGGATAACTTTGAATTTTCCGGCATCGCCGCCCTTCATCATGCCGGTAACCTGATCGAATAGACCCATGATCCTGTCCTCTTGCGATTACGACCCGTGCCTTAAAAGTGTAGTCACTTCCCGTCGCCGGCCGCCTTTTTAATCAGCCGGTCATGAGAGGGCCAGAACGATTTTGCCAAAGGCGCCCCGGTCGAGATGCGCAAGCGCCTGGGGCAGCTCGTCGAACGAATAACAATGGTCGATCACCGGTTTTATACCGTTGATATCCGTGGCGCGGATAAATTCCTCCAGCGCGCGTCGGTGCCCGACGCCGATGCCCTGTACGGTCGGCGATTTCAACAGTAAGGGGGCTGCGGGAAGGGAGATATCGTAGCCCTCCAGCACGCCAATGACCGAGATCCGCCCATGAATCGCCACCGCGCGAAGCGAATTCGCCATATTGGTGCCGCCGACCGTCTCGATAATATGGTCGATACCGCGATCGCCCGTCAGGTCATAAATCCTCTCCACCCAGTCGCCCTGCAGGCGATTAATCCCGTGGTCGGCCCCGAGGGCTTTAGCGCGCGCCAGCTTATCGTCGCTGCCGGAAGTCACGAAGACTTCGGCTCCCTGGGCTTTCGCAATCTGCAGGGCAAACAGCGATACGCCGCCGGTGCCCTGCACCAGCACGGACTCTCCGCTGCGCAACGCTCCTCGCTCCACCAGCGCAAACCAGGCCGTGAGCCCCGCGCAGGGCAAGGTGCTGGCCTCGATATCGCTCAGGCTGACCGGGGATGCGCTCAGGGCGTTTTCATTAAGCACCACGTACTCGGCCAGCATGCCGGGATAAAAACCTCCGGCCGTTTTATAAGGCAGCGTGCGCGCGTCGCCTGCGGGTTTACCGTCAATCCAGTCGGGGGTGAAGTTTGAGATTACCCTGTCGCCGGGTTTAAACCGCGTCACGCCCTCGCCCACGCTTTCAATCACGCCCGCCATATCTGAGGCAGGCGTAAAAGGAAATGTCAGCGCGACGGGCATGCTGCCCTCAATCACCATTTTGTCGCGATAGTTCAGCGAAACGGCAGCGACTTTTACCCTGATTTCGCCCGCGGCGGGCTGCGGTACAGGAACCGATTCCAGCGCCAGGCTCTGCCGGCCAACGGCATTCATCGTCCAGCGTTGCATCATCTGAGTCATCTTTTTCTCCACCTGGTTGGGTTATCCATCATGCTGTAGAGTGTAACTTTGACCAGATATCGCCAGTGGCGACGACTTTTCCCATGATTGGTTCCAGAAAGGAGACAAAGATGAGCGAACAGCTAAAGGGGATCGCCGTTTTTGTCTCCGTCGTTGAAGCGGGTAGTTTTGCGCAGGCGGCGACGCGGCTGCATCTTTCACGTTCGGCGGTCGGAAAAACCATTTCCCGCCTGGAAGAAAGGCTGGGCGTCAGGCTGTTTGCGAGAACCACCCGCAGCCTGACGCTGACCGCAGAAGGCACGCTTTTTTACGAACACTGCCTGCGGGCGCTGGCAGAAATCAAGTCTGCCGAAACGCTGCTCGACGGCGGCAAACAAAGCGTTAGCGGAAGGCTGCGGGTTTCGATGCCGGTGCTGTACGGGCGCATGTGCGTCGCGCCGCTGCTCACGGAGTTTGCGGGCGGGTATCCGGATTTAACGCTGGAGCTGCTGTTTAGCGACAGGGTTGCAGATTTAGCGGAAGACAGGCTGGATCTGGTTATCCGTACCGGAAGCCTGCCGGACAGCAGCGAGCTGGCGGCGCGGCGGCTGCGCGTTCACCGCATGGTTGCCTGCGCATCGCCCTCCTACCTGGCGCAACGCGGCATACCGTTAGTAGCGGAGGATTTATCGCAGCATAAAGTCATCAACTATGCCCACTCGGGCAGGCCGCAGCGCTGGACTATTCCGGACGAGCACGGCGTCAGGCACTCCTTCACGCCGGCATCCTACATGCTGATGGACGATCTGGAAGCCATTGCGCAGGCGACGAAGGCCGGGTTCGGCATAGCGATGCTGCCGTGCTGGCTGGTTGATAATGCGATAGCGCAGGGAGAGCTGGTAAGGGTGCTGCGGGAGGACCGGGAGAATATCTATGAAACCCATGCGGTATGGGTGCATTCGCCGCATATGGCGTTAAAGGTGCGCCTGGCGGTCGACATGCTGGTGAGCAAATTACCCACCAGCATGCCGCTGACTAACGATTAAATATCGATGTTCGCCGCTTTCAGGGCGTTTTCTTCGATAAAGGCGCGGCGCGGCTCAACGGCATCGCCCATCAGGGTGGTGAACAGCTGATCGGCCGCAATCGCATCTTTTACGGTAACGCGCAGCATACGGCGGCTTTCCGGATCCATGGTGGTTTCCCACAGCTGATCCGGGTTCATTTCGCCCAGCCCTTTGTAGCGCTGAATAGAAAGACCGCGGCGTGACTCTTTCACCAGCCACTCCAGCGCCTGTTCGAAGCTGGCAATCGGCTGGCGACGTTCGCCGCGTTCGATAAACGCATCTTCTTCGATAAGGCCGCGCAGCTTCTCGCCGAGCGCGCACAGACGACGATATTCGCCGCCCACCACGAATTCGTGCTCCAGCGGATAGTCGGTATCGACGCCGTGGGTACGCACGCGAATCACCGGCTCGAAAATATTCAGCTCGCGGTTTTCACGCACGATGGAGTTCCAGGTGCTGCCGTGCTGCTCTTTTTCGTTCAGCTGGGTCACCAGCGCGGAAACCCAGGCCGTCACTTTGCTTTCGTCAGCCAGGTCGTCTTGCGCAAGCGTTGGATGATAGACCAGGTTATTCAGCAGGTTGCGCGGATAGCGACGCTCCATGCGGCCAATCATTTTCTGGGAAGCGTTGTATTCCGACACCAGTTTTTCCAGCGCTTCGCCCGACAGGGCCGGAGCGTGGGCATTGGCGTGCAGCGTAGCGCCGTCCAGGGCGATAGAGATCTGGTACTGATCCATCGCCTCATCATCTTTGATGTACTGCTCCTGCTTGCCTTTCTTCACCTTGTAGAGCGGCGGCTGAGCGATATACACGTGGCCGCGCTCGACGATTTCCGGCATCTGACGATAGAAGAAGGTCAGCAGCAGGGTACGGATGTGAGAACCATCGACGTCCGCATCGGTCATGATGATGATGCTGTGGTAGCGCAGCTTGTCCGGGTTGTATTCGTCACGGCCGATGCCGCAGCCCAGCGCGGTGATAAGCGTTGCCACTTCCTGAGAGGCGAGCATCTTGTCGAAGCGCGCTTTCTCAACGTTGAGGATTTTACCTTTCAGCGGCAGGATCGCCTGGTTCTTACGGTTACGCCCCTGTTTCGCAGAGCCGCCCGCAGAGTCCCCTTCCACGAGGTACAGTTCGGAGTGGGCCGGGTCGCGTTCCTGACAGTCCGCCAGCTTGCCCGGCAGGCCTGCCAGGTCCAGCGCGCCTTTACGGCGGGTCATTTCACGGGCGCGACGCGCCGCTTCACGGGCGCGAGCCGCGTCGATAATTTTGCCCACGACGATTTTCGCGTCGGACGGGTTTTCCAGCAGGTATTCCGCCAGCAGTTCGTTCATCTGCTGTTCAACCGCGGATTTCACTTCTGAGGAAACCAGCTTGTCTTTGGTCTGGGAGGAGAATTTCGGATCCGGCACTTTTACGGAAACTACGGCAATCAGGCCTTCACGGGCGTCGTCGCCGGTGGCGCTGACCTTCGCTTTTTTGCTGTAGCCTTCTTTATCCATGTACGCGTTCAGGGTACGCGTCATCGCCGCGCGGAAACCGGCCAGGTGAGTACCGCCGTCGCGCTGCGGGATGTTGTTGGTAAAGCAGTAGATGTTTTCCTGGAAACCGTCGTTCCACTGCAGCGCCACCTCCACGCCGATGCCGTCTTTTTCAGTGCTGAAGTAAAACACGGTCGGGTGAATAGGCGTTTTGTTCTTGTTGAGGTACTCAACGAACGCGCGGATGCCGCCTTCGTAGTGGAAGTGGTCCTGGCGGCCGTCGCGCTTGTCGATCA
Organism: Dryocola mayonis; assembly: GCF_051307045.1. NCBI lineage: Bacteria > Pseudomonadati > Pseudomonadota > Gammaproteobacteria > Enterobacterales > Enterobacteriaceae > Dryocola > Dryocola mayonis. The sequence goes on along the minus strand of NZ_CP150452.1, from coordinate 3,890 downwards.
GGCGGATGGAGACGCCGGAGTTCAGGAACGACAGCTCGCGCAGGCGTTTTGCCAGGATATCGTATTCAAACTCAATGACGTTGGTGAAGGTTTCGTGGCTTGGCCAGAAACGCACCTGGGTACCGGTTACGTCGGTATCGCCGGTCACCGCCAGCGGCGCCTGCGGCACGCCGTGGACGTAAGTTTGCTGATGGATTTTGCCTTCGCGGCGAATCAGCAGCTCCAGCTTCTGGGACAGGGCGTTAACTACCGATACGCCTACGCCGTGCAGGCCGCCGGAAACTTTATAAGAGTTATCATCGAACTTACCGCCCGCGTGCAGCACGGTCATGATCACTTCGGCCGCAGATACGCCCTCTTCCGGGTGAATACCGGTAGGAATGCCGCGGCCATCGTCCGTTACGGAAACGGAGTTATCGGCATGGATGGTGACAACGATATCTTTACAGTGGCCAGCAAGAGCTTCGTCGATAGCGTTATCCACGACCTCAAATACCATGTGGTGCAGACCGGTGCCGTCGTCCGTATCGCCGATATACATGCCCGGGCGCTTACGTACCGCATCCAGCCCCTTAAGGACTTTGATACTGGAGGAGTCATAAGAATTCGACATCAACGTTTCTCGCTCATTTATTCTTGGGTTAATCCGCTATTTTACCCTGATCCACGGCGAACATCTTTGAATTTTTGTCCGCCATATCCATCACATGCTCAGCGCTGATGGCGCTGACAAAAACCTGTGATTCCGTGGCCTTTAACCGGCTGGCTAATAGACCACGGCGTGCATCGTCAAGTTCAGAGGCAAAATCATCTATCAGATACAGGCAACGCCGCCCGTTCTGTCGGGTGAGAAACTCACCCTGCGCCAGTCTCAGGGCGCACATCAGTAATTTAAGCTGTCCGCGAGACAAGGTGTCTTCGACGGGCGCGCCGTCGGCACGAATTCGAAAATCAGCTTTGTGAGGGCCGTGAGCGGTATAGGTCAGCAGGCGATCGCGTTCGAAGCTGCGTTCCAGTACCTCACCGTAATCGCTCTCTTTTTCCCAGCCGCGCTGGAAAGAGAAGCTCAGTGAAAACTCCGGCAAAAATTGCGCGCAGGTATCGGCCATGTCATCCGCAATGGCGGCGCTGTATTCGGCGCGCCAGCGGCTGATTTGTTCCGCCAGCGGAATAAGCTCTTTATCCCACGGGCGCAGCTGCGCGTAACGTGTCACCTGCCGCAGCGCGGCGTTGCGTTGCTTAAGCAGGCGTTTGAGGTTGCTCCAGGCGACAAAAAAGCCCGGTTCGTTATGAAAACATCCCCAGTCGAGGAAAGCTCTACGGTATTTGGGGCCGCCGTTGAGCAAAGTAAACCCCTCGGGGGTAATGAGCTGCATCGGCATTAACAGCGCCAGCTCCGCCACCTTGTGGCCGTCGCTGCCGTCGATGCGTACTTTGCTGTCGCCCGCGCGATCTTTTGTCAGGCCGACGGCGGTTTCCCTTTCGCCGTCCTGTAGACGCCCGTGCAGCACAAAAGCGTCCTGCTCGTGGCGAATAACGCGCTCAATTTTCACGCTGCGAAAAGCGCGGCCGTGCCCAAGGGTATAAATCGCCTCAAGCACGCTGGTTTTACCGCTGCCGTTGGCGCCGACCAGAAAGTTAAAGCCGGGGCAGAGCGCCAGATCTGCGTTTTCAATGTTGCGAAAATCTTTAATTAACAGTCGGGTGAGCGACATCTACAGTCTCATTGGCATCACAACATAGGCGGCGGCCTGCGAAGCCGCGTCTTCAATCTGCACGCTGGAAACGGAGTCGGTCAGCAGAATGCGCACGTTTTCGCACTTCAGCGCGTTCAGCACGTCCAGCACGTAGCTGACGTTAAAGCCGATTTCCAGATCGGCGCCGTCGTAGGAGACGTCCAGAATCTCTTCCGCTTCTTCCTGCTCCGGATTATTAGCGGTGATTTTTAGCTGGTTCTGGCTGACGTACAGGCGCACGCCGCGGAATTTCTCATTGGAGAGAATCGCCGCGCGGGCAAAGGGCCTGCTTGAGCAGATCGCAGCCGGCGTCCAGGTGTTTATCCGGATTCTTCGGCAATACGCGGCGATAATCCGGGAAACGGCCGTCAACCAGCTTCGATGTGAAGATAAAATCGCCAACGTGCGCTCGGATGTTATTGCTGCCAATTTGTATGCGCAGCGGCGTTTCGCCGCCGTCGAGCATACGCATCAGCTCAATCACGCCTTTACGCGGCACGATCACCGAATGGTTTGGCAAAGGCTGGCCAATCGGCATCGAACATACGGCAAGACGGTGGCCGTCGGTCGCTACGGTGCGCAGCTCTTCCCCTTCGGTTTCAAACAGCATGCCGTTGAGGTAATAACGCACGTCCTGATGAGCCATAGAAAACTGCGTGGCTTCGATCAGGCGCTTCATGGTCGCCTGCGGGAGCGTGAATTCGACCTCGCTCTGCCAGTCGTCCAGGTTCGGGAAATCCGTCGCCGGCAGGGTGGAAAGCGAGAAACGGCTGCGCCCGGAGCGCACCAGCATGCGGTCGCCCTCCAGCTGCACGGCGATTTCAGCGCCTTCCGGCAGGCCGCGGCAAATATCGAAGAATTTGCGGGCAGGCACGGTGGTTGCGCCCGGCTCGTGCGGCTGCACCAGCGCGACGCGCGCGACCATCTCCATTTCCAGATCTGTGCCGGTTAAAGAGAGCGCGCCTTCCGCCACCTGCAACAGCAGGTTGCCGAGAATCGGTAACGTAGGACGGCCGCCCAGCGGGCCCACTCACCTGCTGCAGCGGTTTTAATAAAGTTTCACGTTCAACGGTAAATTTCATAGCGTCACGAAGATAATGTTCTGATGAGGTTGGAGAAATCTTCTTTGATGTCGTGGCTTTCTTCACGCAGCTGCTCAATCTTACGGCAGGCGTGCAGCACGGTGGTATGGTCGCGGCCGCCAAACGCATCGCCGATTTCCGGCAGGCTGTGGTTCGTCAGCTCTTTTGCCAGCGCCATCGCCATTTGACGCGGACGGGCAACGGAGCGGGAACGACGCTTTGACAGCAGGTCAGCCACCTTAATTTTATAGTACTCGGCTACCGTTTTCTGGATATTGTCGATGGTGACGAGCTTCTCCTGCAGCGCCAGCAGATCGCGCAGCGCTTCACGCACGAAGTCGATGGTAATGGCGCGGCCGGTAAAGTTGGCGTTCGCAATAACGCGATTAAGCGCTCCTTCCAGCTCGCGCACGTTCGAGCGCAGGCGCTTGGCGATAAAGAAGGCCACCTCGCCCGGCAGGCGAATATCGTTCTCGTCGGCTTTTTTCATCAGGATCGCCACGCGAGTCTCTAACTCAGGCGGTTCGATAGCGACGGTCAGCCCCCAGCCGAAGCGGGATTTCAGCCGATCCTCAACGCCGTTGATCTCTTTTGGATAGCGATCCGAGGTGAGGATTATCTGTTGATTGCCTTCCAGCAGGGCGTTGAAGGTGTGGAAGAATTCTTCCTGCGAGCGCTCTTTATTGGCAAAAAACTGAATGTCATCGATAAGCAGCGCATCAACGGAGCGGTAGTAGCGTTTGAACTCTTCAATCGCGTTATTCTGCAGGGCCTTAACCATATCCTGAACGAAGCGCTCGGAGTGCATGTACACCACTTTGGCATTCGGTTTACGGGCAAGAATGCCGTTCCCCACCGCGTGCAACAGGTGGGTTTTACCCAGGCCGGTTCCGCCATAAAGGAAAAGAGGGTTATACGCGCCGCCCGGGTTATCGGCTACCTGACGTGCCGCCGCGCGCGCCAGCTGGTTCGATTTACCTTCGACAAAGTTATCGAAGGTGTGCTTCAGGTTGACGTTTGAACGGTAAGACTGCTCCGCGGGCGCCGGGAGGTTGTCCCAGCTTGGACGCAC